>NZ_OZ245801.1:1202500-6012502 GCF_965228225.1 Reyranella sp.
TCCCCTGCACGGAACGAGCCGATAGGGCGATCGCAAGATCGTTCCATCGCTGACAAAACGTGAAGTTAAGCACAATAAGGGCGTTTGGCGGATGCCTTGGCACTGAGAGGCGATGAAGGACGTGGCAGGCTGCGATAAGCTTCGGGGAGTTGCCAGCACACTTTGATCCGAAGATTTCCGAATGGGGAAACCCCATCCATCAGGATGATCGTTGACTGAATCCATAGGTCAACGAGGCAAACCCAGGGAACTGAAACATCTCAGTACCTGGAGGAAAGGACATCAACAGAGACTCCGCTAGTAGTGGCGAGCGAACGCGGACTAGGCCAGTGCTTCGATTGTAAGAACCGGAACACTCTGGAAAGAGTGGCCATAGCGGGTGATAGCCCCGTACGGGTAGAAAGCAGTCGGAGACTCGAGTAGGGCGGGACACGTGAAATCCTGTCTGAACACGGGGGGATCACCCTCCAAGCCTAAGTACTCCTCAGTGACCGATAGTGAACAAGTACCGTGAGGGAAAGGTGAAAAGCACCCCGACAAGGGGAGTGAAATAGACCTGAAACCGAACGCCTACAAACAGTCGGAGGCCGCAAGGCTAACGGCGTACCTTTTGTATAATGGGTCAGCGACTTACTCTGTGCAGCAAGCTTAAGCCGATAGGTGTAGGCGCAGCGAAAGCGAGTCTGAATAGGGCGCTTAGTTGCACGGAGTAGACCCGAAACCGGGTGATCTAGTCATGGGCAGGTTGAAGGTGCGGTAACACGCACTGGAGGACCGAACCGGTTACCGTTGCAAAGGTATCGGATGACCTGTGATTAGGGGTGAAAGGCCAACCAAACTCGGAAATAGCTGGTTCTCCGCGAAAACTATTTAGGTAGTGCGTCGTGTGATTACCGCCGGGGGTAGAGCACTGGATGGGCTAGGGGGATCCAAAGTCTTACCAAACCTAACCAAACTCCGAATACCGGCGAGTACAGCGCGGCAGACAGACGGCGGGTGCTAAGGTCCGTCGTCGAGAGGGAAACAGCCCAGACCGCCAGCTAAGGTCCCTAAGTCATGGCTAAGTGGGAAAGGATGTGGGAATTCCAAAACAACCAGGAGGTTGGCTTAGAAGCAGCCATCCTTTAAAGAAAGCGTAATAGCTCACTGGTCTAATTAAGAAATCCTGCGCCGAAGATGTACCGGGGCTCAAGCCATGCACCGAAGCTGCGGACTCGAAAGAGTGGTAGCGGAGCGTTCCGTAAGCCTGTGAAGGGAGACCCGTGAGGGCTCCTGGAGGTATCGGAAGTGAGAATGCTGACATAAGTAGCGATAAAAAGCGTGAGAGACGCTTTCGCCGTAAGTCCAAGGGTTCCTGCGCAAGGTCAATCCGCGCAGGGTTAGCCGGCCCCTAAGTCGAGGGCGACAGCCGTAGACGATGGGAACCACGTCAATATTCGTGGGCCTGCTGGTGGTGACGGATCCGAAAAGTGGCCCGAGCTCGTTGGCGAATGCTCGGGCGGCCCAAGGGTTCCAGGAAATAGCCCCAGCGTATAGACCGTACCCTAAACCGACACAGGTGGACTGGTAGAGTATACCAAGGCGCTTGAGGGAACCATGTTGAAGGAACTAGGCAATTTACCCCCGTAACTTCGGGATAAGGGGGCCTCTGACGGTCTCGTCAGAGGGGCACAGACTAGGGGGTGGCGACTGTTTACCAAAAACACAGGGCTCTGCTAAGCCGTGAGGCGAAGTATAGGGTCTGACGCCTGCCCGGTGCCGGAAGGTTAAGAGGAGAGGTGCAAGCCTTGAATTGAAGCCCCGGTAAACGGCGGCCGTAACTATAACGGTCCTAAGGTAGCGAAATTCCTTGTCGGGTAAGTTCCGACCTGCACGAATGGCGTAACGACTTCCCCGCTGTCTCCAACATGGGCTCGGCGAAATTGAATTCCCCGTGAAGATGCGGGGTACCCGCAGTTAGACGGAAAGACCCCGTGCACCTTTACTACAACTTTGCAGTGGCATTAGAGAATGGATGTGTAGGATAGGCGGGAGCCTTTGAAACCGGGGCGCTAGCTCTGGTGGAGGCAACCTTGAAATACCGCCCTTTTGTTCTTTGATGTCTAACCGCGGTCTGTCATCCAGATCCGGGACCCTGCATGGTGGGTAGTTTGACTGGGGCGGTCGCCTCCCAAAGAGTAACGGAGGCGCGCGATGGTGGGCTCAGGCCGGTCGGAAATCGGCTGCTGAGTGCAATGGCACAAGCCCGCCTGACTGCGAGACTGACAAGTCGAGCAGGGACGAAAGTCGGCCATAGTGATCCGGTGGTTCCGCGTGAGTGGGCCATCGCTCAACGGATAAAAGGTACGCCGGGGATAACAGGCTGATACCACCCAAGCGTCCACAGCGACGGTGGTGTTTGGCACCTCGATGTCGACTCATCACATCCTGGGGCTGGAGCAGGTCCCAAGGGTTCGGCTGTTCGCCGATTAAAGTGGTACGTGAGTTGGGTTCAAAACGTCGTGAGACAGTTTGGTCCCTATCTGCTGTGGGTGTTCGAGACTTGAGAGGAGCCGTCCTTAGTACGAGAGGACCGGGATGGACTTACCTCTGGTGTACCGGTTATGGCGCCAGCCGTAGCGCCGGGTAGCTATGTAGTGAAGGGATAAACGCTGAAAGCATCTAAGCGTGAAACCCGCCTCAAAACTAGGTCTCGCTGAGAGTCGTGGTAGACCACCACGTTGATAGGCCGCATGTGCAAGTGCAGTGATGCATTCAGCTTAGCGGTACTAATAGCTCGATCGGCTTGACTTCATTCGTTCCGTGCAGCGGTCGACATCCGCTGCATGGCCTTGTGCACGACTTTAGACCTCAATCCCTTGCGTTCGGACGATCCGGTGGCTCTAGCGAGAGGTGTACACCCGATCCCATTCCGAACTCGGACGTGAAAACTCTCAGCGCCAATGGTACTGTGTCTTAAGGCACGGGAGAGTAGGTCGCTGCCGGATCTTCCGAACGCTAGGGAATACAGTCCCGATAAACACGCGCTCAGCGCGATCGATTTAACGCGGGGTGGAGCAGCCCGGTAGCTCGTCAGGCTCATAACCTGAAGGTCGTAGGTTCAAATCCTGCCCCCGCAACCATAGAAACCGACATTCCAACGGCTCCGGCCGAAGGGATGTCGGTTTTTCTTTTTCTGCGCGAAGCGTCAGGCGTCGAGCGCGCGTCGGACGCCGTCGAAGACCTGGTGGAACATCTCGGTCGTGAGGCGACCGGTGTTCGTGTTGTAGCGCGAGCAGTGATAGCTGTCGGCGAGCATCAGTCCGGTCGGAAGCTCGTGCAGCCGGCCATGGATGAACGGATAGGCCCCCGCCGGCCGCACGGTCAGGGCGCGCAGGATCTGGTCGTGGGCGCCCTTGCCCAGGGCCACGAGGATCCGCAGCTTCGGCATCACGGCGAGTTCGGACAGCAGGAACGGCCGGCAGGCGGTGAACTCGACGGGCAGGGGCTTGTTCTCGGGCGGCAGGCAGCGCACGGCGTTGGCGATGCGGCAGTCGATGAGCCGCAGCCCGTCATCGGGATCGGCCTTGTAGGTACCCCGGGCGAAGCCGAACTTCAGCAGCGTCGAATACAGGAGGTCGCCGGCATAGTCGCCGGTGAAGGGCCGACCGGTGCGGTTGGCGCCCTTCATGCCGGGGGCCAGTCCGACGATCAGCAGCCGGGCCTCGAGCTTGCCGAACGACCGGACCGGCGCATTCTTCCAGTCCGGGAACTTGCCCTGCAGGTCGTGGCGAAAAGCCGCGAGCCTCGGACAGCGCGGGCAGTCGAGCGGCGGCTCTTCGAAGGCCTGAGCGGACACTGACGCCGGAGGCCTCAGGCCGACCGCATCAGCGACTCAGGCGGAGCATCGTCGATATCGGCGTCGCCTTCGCGCGGCGTCACGGCCGGGCGGGGCGCGCGTTCGGACGGGGTGCGCGCGATCAGGGGCGCGAGTTCGGACAGCTCGATGAAGTCGTCGGCCTGGCGGCGCAGCTCGTCCGCCACCATCGGCGGCGCGGACTTGATGGTGCTCACGACCGAGACCCGGATGCCGCGGCGTTGCACGGCCTCCACCAGCCGGCGGAAGTCGCCGTCGCCCGAGAACAGGATCACGTGGTCGAGATGGTCGGCCATTTCGAGCACATCGATGGCCAGCTCGATGTCCATGTTGCCCTTGATCTTGCGGCGACCCATGGCATCGGTGAATTCCTTGGCCGGCTTGGTGACCATGGTGTAGCCGTTATAGTCCAGCCAATCGATCAGCGGCCGAATGGGCGAGTATTCCTGATCTTCCACCAGCGCCGTGTAGTAATAGGCGCGGACCAGATGTCCTTTTTCGCGAAAGACGTTCAGCAGGCGGCGATAGTCGATGTCGAAGCCCAAGGCGCGGGCGGCCGAGTAGAGGTTTGCGCCGTCGATGAAGAGCGCGGCGCGCTCGTTCTCGTAAAAATGGCCCTTCATGGCGATCATGCCCTTTTGAAAAAAATATGCGCAGGTCGAGCAAAAAAATGCGGGCAGCCGAGGCTGTTAGCCCACGCTCTACCGAAAGTATATTAACAGTAGGTATTTCACCCATAGATCACAAGAGGTTGAGGGCGCTTGCTGGTGGACAACGGAAACCGTCGACCGATTTTTATAGGGGCCGGAGCCAATCTGCCCCACCCGTCCTATGACTCGCCTCGCGAGACCCTGCAGGCCGCGCTGCTCGAGGTGGACCGGCGCCAAGTGCGCGTTCTGCGGTACTCGCGCTGGTACAGGACGGCGCCGGTGCCGGCCTCGGACCAGCCGTGGTACGTCAATGTGGTGGCCGAGATCGCCACCTCGCTGGGGGCGGACGAGCTGCTGGCCGTCCTGCATGAGATCGAGGACCTGTTCGGCCGTGTCCGCAGCGTGCCCAATGCAGCCCGACTGATCGACCTGGATTTGCTCGATTTTCGTCGGGAAACAGCGCCTCCGGGGCCTTCGCGGGCGACGCTGCCGCATCCCCGCATGACCGGTCGGGCCTTCGTGCTGCGGCCCTTGGCCGATCTCGCGCCGGATTGGCGCCATCCGGTCTCGGGCGCCTCCATCCGGGAGCTGCTGACAGCCCTACCTCCCGACCAGATTGCCGAGCCCTTTGGGCCCGCCGGCTTGCCTTTTGGACAGGGACGAGTATAACCCGCCGCTTCCAGGAAATTTTGAGGTTCCCGACATGGCGCGTGTCACCGTCGAAGACTGCATCGTGCAGGTCCCCAACCGTTTCGAACTGGTCATGTTTGCCGCCCAGCGCGCCCGCGACATCTCGGCCGGCGCGCAGATCACGCTCGACCGCGATCGCGACAAGAATCCGGTCGTGGCGCTGCGCGAGATCGCGGAAGTGAAGCTCGACCAGGTGGTCCTGAAGGATTCCCTGATCTCCGGCATGCAGAAGCACGCCGACGTCGACAAGCCCGAGGAGGTCAACGAGATGGCCGAGTTGGAGCAGGAGCTGGCCGCGGCGCTGGCGCAGGGCGGTGCGGAAGCCGCCCAGCCCAAGGCGCTGCCGATGGCCGAGGAAGACGACGTCGCCGAATAGCCGGGCCGCAGGCTGAGCCCTAAAAGCGCTCAGCCTGCTATTCGCGCAATCGTCGTGGAGTGAGCGCAATCGTCCCCATATAGTGGGCGACTGCCATGATTCGCCAATTCGAACTCGTCGAGCGCGTACAGTCCTACGATCCGGATGCGGACGAGGACGTTCTCAACCGTGCCTATGTCTACGGCCTGAAGAAGCACGGTAACCAGCTCCGCGCCTCGGGCGACCCCTATTTCTCGCATCCCGTCGAGGTCGCCGGCCTGCTGGCCGAGATGCGACTCGACACCGATTCGATCGTCACCGGGCTGCTGCACGACACGCTGGAAGACACCGACGCCACGCGCGACGAGATCGCCAGCCTGTTCGGCGAGGACATCGCCCGGCTGGTCGACGGCGTCACCAAGCTGTCGCGCCTCGAGATCCAGTCGGAGAGCACCAAGGAAGCCGAGAACCTGCGCAAGCTGGTGCTGGCGATGTCGTCGGACATCCGAGTGCTGCTGGTGAAGCTCGCCGACCGCCTGCACAACATGCGCACGCTCCATCACATCAAGGAGCCGGCGCGCCGCCGTCGAATCGCGCGCGAGACCATGGACCTCTACGCGCCGCTCGCCTCGCGCATCGGCATGGAGAAGGTGAAGCGCGAACTCGAGGAGCTGGCCTTCGCCGAACTCAATCCCGACGGTCGGGCCTCGGTGCTGGCGCGCCAGGGCTATCTGCGGGAGCGCGGCGACAAGCTGGTTCCCCAGATCGAGGTCGAGCTGGTGAGGACGCTGAAGGAGGGCGGCCTGGAGGCCCAGGTCTCGGGCCGCGAGAAGACGCCCTATTCGATCTGGCGGAAGATGCAGACGAAGAACGTGTCCTTCGAGCAGCTCTCCGACATCATGGCGTTCCGCATCATCGTCGCGGACGTGGCGCAGTGTTACCAGGCGCTCGGTCTGCTGCACGGCCGCTATCAGGTGCTGCCGCAACGCTTCAAGGATTACATCTCGGTTCCCAAGCCCAACGGCTACCGCTCGCTCCATACCGGAGTCATCGGCCCGCTCGGCCAGCGCATCGAGATCCAGATCCGCACCGAGGAGATGCAGGACCAGGCCGAGCGCGGCGTGGCCTCCCATTGGATCTACAAACAAGGCGGCCCATCCACAGACGCGCCACAATATGCCTGGCTGCGCAGCCTCATGGACATCCTCGACAAGGCGCCCAATGCGGAGGAATTCCTCGAGCACACCAAGCTGGAGATGTTCCAGGACCAGGTGTTCTGCTTCACGCCGAAGGGCAAGCTGATCGCCCTGCCGCGCGGCGCGACGCCGATCGACTTCGCCTATGCCGTGCACAGCCAGGTGGGCGACACCTGCGTCGGGGCCAAGATCAACGGCCGCATGCTGCCGCTGCGCACGCAGCTCTCGAACGGCGACCAGGTCGATATCATCACGTCCAAGGCGCAGACGCCGTCGCCGACCTGGGAGCGCTTCGTCGTCACCGGCAAGGCCAAGGCCGCGATCCGCCGCTTCATCCGCACGCGCCAGCGCGAGCAATATATCCAGCTGGGCAAGTCGCTGCTCGACAAGGCCTTTCACGAGGAAGGCTACGAGGTCACCGAGAAGGGCCTCGAGGGTGTGCGCCTCAACTTCAAGCAGGCCTCGACAGACGATCTCATCGCGACGGTCGGCGCCGGGCTGGTCGGCGCGCGTGAGGTCCTGACGGCGGTCTATCCGGGGCTGAAGCAGCCGCGGAAGGGCAGTGCCGACGTCGTGCCGATCTCGCGTGCCCGCACCGGCAAGTCTGGCAAGGCGGGCGAGAGCGGGCGGGCGGGCAAGCTGGACGGCGAGCAGATCGCGATCCGCGGGCTGATCCCGGGCATGGCGGTGCACTTCGCGCGCTGCTGCCACCCGCTGCCCGGCGACCGCATCGTGGGCATCATCACGACCGGCAAGGGCGTCACCATCCACACGATCGACTGCGCCACGCTGGAGAGCTTCTCCGAAGCGCCGGAGCGCTGGATCGACGTCGGCTGGGATTCGGTGAGCGAGGGTGGCGGCGGCGTCTATACGGGCCGCCTCAAGATCACCGTCGCCAACCAGCCCGGCAGCCTGTCCAGCCTGTCGACGGTGATCGCCCGCCACGAGGGCAACATCTCCAACCTGCGCATCGTCAACCGGTCGATGGACTTCTTCGACATGGTGATCGACGTCGAGGTATCCGACGTCAAGCACCTGGCCGACATCACCGCGGCGCTGCGCGCCACCCCCGCCATCAACGCCGTCGAACGCGCCCGCAATTGACGGCTTCCTCGACCTCTCTCCGCGAAAGTTGCGTATGACTGCGCCCCATCCCCTGCGTCTCGGCATCAACATCGATCACGTCGCCACCGTGCGGAACGCGCGCGGCGGGCATCTGCCCGATCCCCTGCGGGCGGCGCGCCTGGCCGAGGCGGCCGGGGCCGACGGCATCACCGCCCATCTGCGCGAGGACCGGCGCCATATCGTCGATGCCGACATCGACGGCCTGATGCGGGACCTCAAGGTGCCGCTGAATTTCGAAATGGCGGCTACCGAGGAGATGGTGGGCATTGCCCTGCGCCATCGCCCGCACGCCGCGTGCATCGTGCCGGAAAAGCGCGAGGAACGAACGACCGAAGGCGGGCTCGATGCCGCCGGCCAGCACAATCACCTGAGGCCGATGATCGCCCGGCTGCGCGATGCCGGCATTCGCGTCTCGCTGTTCATTGAGGCCGATCCCCGCCAGCTCGAGGCGGCCGTCGCGCTTGGCGCGCCGGTCGTCGAACTGCATACGGGCCGCTATTGCGAGATCGAGGGCCCGCCTAAGCAGGCGGAACTGCAGCGCATCCGCAAAGCGGCGGCTCTTTGTGCGAAACTCGGCCTGGAGTGCCATGCAGGCCACGGGCTGAGCTACGCCGACGTCGGGCCGATCGCCGCCATTCCCGAAGTGCGCGAACTCAATATCGGCCATTTCCTGATCGGCGAGGCGATCTTCGTGGGCCTCGAACCGGCGATCCGGGAAATGCGGCGCATCATGGATGCCGCCCGGGCCGGGGGGGCGCCCGCGTGATCATCGGCCTTGGCAACGATCTCTGCGACATCCGGCGCATCGAGAAGTCCCTGGAGCGCTTCGGCGAGCGGTTCATCCAGCGTGTCTTCACGGAGGTCGAGCAGAAGCGCTCGGAGGGTCGGGCGACCCGGGCCGCAAGCTACGCCAAGCGGTTCGCCGCCAAGGAGGCGTGCGCCAAGGCGCTGGGCACCGGCCTGCGGGCCGGGGTCTTCTGGCGTGACATGGGCGTGATCAATCAGAAGAGCGGCAAGCCCACCATGGCCTTGACCGGCGGGGCGCTGGCACGGCTGCAGAAGATTACGCCAGCCGGCATGACGGCCCAAATCGACTTGAGCATCACGGACGAATACCCGCTGGCGCAAGCCGTCGTGATCATCTCGGCGGTGCCCAATCCATGAACTGCGGCAGATTTTTAGCGATCGCCGGGGCTTCCATGCCGCGGTCGGGGCGGGAGACAGGGGCGCCGGGCCCTGCTATAGCCGCGGCTCGTTCAAACTGGTACGGCGATGACGGACGTGGCTGAGCGTCGGAAGAGAGCACAGGAAAAGACCGGCGGATGGGCAGAAACCGTCCGGACGGTGGTCTATGCCGTGCTGATCGCACTGGTCGTCCGGACCTTTGCCATCGAACCCTTCAACATTCCCAGCGGCTCGATGATCCCGACCCTGCTGGTCGGCGACTATCTGTTCGTCTCGAAGTATTCGTACGGATACAGCAAGCATTCCTTCCCTTTTTCGCTTGGCGTCTTCTCGGGCCGGATCTTCGGTTCGCCGCCCGAGCGGGGTGACGTCGCCGTGTTCAAGTATCCCGGCGACCAGGGCCAGGGCGTGAACCGCACCGACTACATCAAGCGCATCGTCGGCATGCCGGGCGATCGCATCCAGGTGACCAACGGCCTGCTGCACATCAACGGCGTGGCCGTCGACCGCCTGAAGGTCGGCGATCATGTGAAGGGCAACAACGGCCACTACCAGAAGGGGACGCTCTACAGCGAAACCCTGCCGAACGGCCGCCGCTACACGGTGCTCGAATATCGCGACGACGGCATGGCCGACAACACGCCGGAATTCCTGGTGCCGGCCGGCAGCTACTTCGTCATGGGCGACAATCGCGACGACTCGCTGGACAGTCGAACGCGGCTGATGCTGCGCGACTTCTCCGGCTCGACCCGCGATCGCGACCAGCTCGGCTGGTACGTGCCCGCCGAGAACCTGGTCGGACGCGCGGAGTTCATCTTCTTTTCACACGATCCATCGGCCGCAGGTTGGCTGGAGCCGTGGAAATGGCCCGAGGCGATACGCTGGAACCGCTTCTTCATGGCAATCCACTGAATTCGACAGACGTCGATCTCGCGGCGCTGTCGAAGGGTGTGGGTCATGTTTTCGCGCATCCCGAATTGGCTTCGGAAGCGCTCACTCATCGCAGCGCGCTCGACCGCCGGCCCGAGCTGAAGGCGGCCTTCCCGAACGGCAACGAACGGCTGGAATTCCTGGGCGACCGCGTCCTGTCGCTCGCCATGGCCGATCTCCTGCTGCGCTGCTTCCCGAACGAGCGCGAAGGCGAGTTGGCGCGCCGACACGCGGCGCTGGTCAGGGCGGAGACGCTGGTCGAGATCGCCACGGAAATCGGCCTCGGCGACCATTTGCGCCTCGGCGATTCGGAGCGAACCGCGGGCACCACTGTGCGGCCCAACATCCTGGCCGATGGGCTGGAGGCGCTGCTCGGCGCCATCTTCCTGGATGCCGGGCTCGAAGCCGCGGCGGCCAGCGTGGCCGTGCTGTGGGGGGACCGGCTGAGCAGCCGGGTGGCGGTGCCGCGCGATCCCAAGACGGCGCTGCAGGAATGGGCGCAGGCGCGCCGCCTTCCGCTGCCGGTCTATCTCGAGATCGATCGCGAGGGGCCGCCGCATGCGCCGGTCTTCGTGGTCGACGCGATCCTCAAGGGGCACGATCCCGCGCGCGGCCGTGGCGGCAGCAAGCGCGAGGCCGAACGGCTCGCTGCCATGACATTGCTGGAAAGGTTGAACGGGCCATGAGCACAGCTGCAACGCGGGCCGGGTTCGTCGCGGTCGTCGGCGCACCGAATGCGGGCAAATCGACCCTGGTGAACGGCCTGGTCGGCTCCAAGGTGAGCATCGTGTCGCCCAAGGTACAGACCACGCGCATGCGCGTGATCGGCATCGCGATGGCCGACCTTCCCGACACCGGTGAGGGCCCGTCGCGGGCGCAGGTCGTGCTGGTCGATACGCCCGGCATCTTCCGCGTCGCCAAGCGCCGCCTCGAGCGCGCCATGGTCGCCGCCGCCTGGCAGGGCGCCGACGATGCCGACCTGGTGGCGCTGGTCGTCGATGCCGAGCGTGGCATCGGTCAGGAGACCAAGGCCATCGCCGAGCGGCTGAAGGATTCGAAGACGCCGCGCTTCCTGGTCCTCAACAAGATCGACCTGGTGGCGCGCGAGACGCTGCTGGCCCTCACGGCCGAGCTGAACGCCATCGTGCCGTTCGAGCGCACCTTCATGGTGAGCGCGCTCAAGGCCGATGGAATCGGCGATCTGCTGACGGCCTTCGCACAGGCAGTGCCGCCGGGGCCGTTCCTCTATCCCGAGGATCAGGCCGCCGACCTGCCGCTGCGCCTGCTGGCGGCGGAGGTGACCCGCGAGCAGGTGTTCCTGCAGCTCCACCAGGAACTGCCCTACGAGGCGGCGGTCGAGACCGAGAAGTGGGAGGACCGCCCCGACGGCAGCGTCCGGGTCGAGCAGATCATCTATGTCCAGCGCGATGGCCAGCGCGCGATCTTCCTCGGCAAGGGGGGCGCCCGCATCAAGCAGATCGGCGCGCGCGCGCGTCACGAGCTCTCGCAGATGCTGGAGCGCCCGGTGCATCTTTTCCTGCACGTGAAGGTGAGCGAGCGCTGGGCCGAGGATCCCTCGCACTACCGCACGATCGGGCTGGATTATCAGTCTTGAAGCGGGACGGCGTCGCGCCGCGTTCACAACTGTCGTCCTGAGTGCAGCGAAGGACCTGGCGGGGCGACCGGCGGACTCCTTATCAGCCGTGAGATTCTTCGCTGCGCTCAGGATGACTGAGTGCTTGTTTCTAGGATGGCATCAATTCCAGCGAATGGATGACCGCGCCGCCCGCATCGCGGTGACTGACCGTCATCACGCCTGACTTTCCGTCGATCCTGACGTGGCCGAAATGGCAGGAGCCTTCGAGCGGCGAGAGATCGAAGCGGCCTGGCGGCGGCACTTTCTGGAATACGACCTGCGGGCCGAACGTGCCGTCGAGGGCGTTTGGGCCGAAGCCGCCGGCGCACAGCGGGCCCGACACGAATTCGTAGAACGGCGTGAAGTGCCGGAAGGCGGCCCGTTCGGGATCGTAGCGATGGGTGGCGGGATAGTGCACGTCGGCGGTGATCCAGTGCACGTTGCGGATGTTCTCGCGCTTGATGAACGACAGCAATCCGGCGATCTCCAGCTCGCGCCCGAGCGGCGGCCCGTCATCGGCATTGGCCACCGCCTCGAAGCCGGACTTGCGGCGCCAGTCGTCATAGACGACGAGCCCGAGCGGCATGTCGGCCGCGACGATCTTCCATGTCGCCGTCGAGGATTTGAGCGCCCGTTTCAGCCATCCGACCTGTTCGAGGCCGAGATAGGCCGTGTCCTTGCCCGTTACTTCTTGCCGGTTGAAGCCGTTGGCGGCGCGAAACCCCCTCATGTCGAGGCGGAAGAGATCGAGACGCGGACCGAACGAGAATTTGCGATAGAGACGCATCGGCCCGTCGAGCCCGTCGGCGAGGGGCATGAACTCGCGAAAGGCGCGCTCGGCGCGCCGCGCCAGCACCGCGACGCTCTTCTCCCCATAGCGCGGATCTGCATCGAGATGCTTTTCCCGAAACCAGTTGTCGACGACGTCGTGATCGTCCCATAGGGCGATCATCGGGACCTCGCTATTGAAGCGGCGCAGGTTGGCATCGAGGAAATTGTAGAGATGATTGCCGCGGAACTCGGCAAGTGTCTCGGCGACCTTGGACTTCGCCTCCGTGGTGAGGTTCTTCCAGAGGCGCCCGTCCGGCAGCTTCTTCTCGGATGCCAGCGGGTCGTCGGCATAAATCGTGTCGCCGCAATGAACGAAGAAGTCCGGCGCCAGCAACCGCATCGCCTCGTAGATCGTCATGCCGCCGATGTCGGGATTGATGCCCCAGCCCTGGCCGACCGTGTCGGCCGACCATGCGAAGCTCACATCTCCTGCGGCCGCGGAAGGCGTGCGGAAGCGGCCCTGCATCCAATCGCTCGTCGCGCTCGCGTCGACCTGATCGGCATAGGCAACGCGATAGAAGATCGTCTGTCCCGGCGGCAGGTCGCCGAGACGCAGGCGTGACGTGAAACCGGTCCCTTCGAGCGCGAGCGGCCCCTCGATCCGGCGGGCGTCCGTGAAACTCTCGGTCGTGGCATTTTCGACGATCATGCGTGCCGGCCGGTCGGCGCGGCTCCACAGGGTCACGCCGTCGCTCCCGACATCGCCCGATTGGACGCCCTGCATCAGGCGTGGCCGCGCGGCGGCGGCGGTCTGGGCGAACACACGAGAGGGCAGGGTGGCGAGTGCGCCTGCACCCTGCAAGGCCCGCCGTCTCGATATCGGCCCCGGTCGTATCGCCATGGCGCAACCTAGCGCGATTTGCCCGGGCGGGGCATACACGGGCATGGAATGGAACGACGAAGGCATCGTGCTGACGGCGCGGTCTCACGGCGAGACGGGCCTCGTCGTGTCCCTGCTGACGCGGGATCATGGGCGCCATTCGGGTTTCGTCCCCGGCGGCGTCTCGCGGCGGGCCCGTCCCATCTGGCAGTCGGGCAATCTGGTCGAGGTCGCCTGGCGGGGCAGGCTTGCCGAACAGCTCGGCAACTACTCGGGCGAACTGCGCGAGCCGCATGCGGCGCGCGCCATGGACGACGCCTCGGAGTTGGCCGGGCTGGCGGCGGCCTGCGCCGTCATCGACGCCGCCCTGCCCGAGCGGGAGCCGCATCCCGCGATGTTCGACGGGTTCCGGGCGTTCCTGGGCTCGCTCGGCCACCCCGGTTGGCCGACGATCTATGTCCGGCTCGAACTGGGGCTGCTCCAGGAGCTGGGCTTCGGCCTCGATCTGGAGAAATGCGCCGCCACGGGGACGACCGAGGAGCTTGCCTATGTCTCGCCGAAGACGGGCCGCGCCGTCTCCCGCGCGGCCGCCGCACCCTACAAGGAGAAGCTGCTGCCGCTGCCGGGCTTTCTATCCACCGGCGGAGTGCCGTCGGACGAGGAAGCGCTGCGCCAAGGCTTTGACCTGACGGGATTTTTCCTCGAACGGCACGTTTTTTGGCCGCACAACAAGCCCTTGCCTCCCGCCCGGTCGAGATTTATGGAATCGCTCCAACGCTAGAACAATCGGGCCACGGCAGGAACTGCGGCTCTCCCCCTCGTCACGCTGGTCCATGGCAAAGCGCAACAACGTCGTCCAACTGGCCGAAGTGAAGCCAGTGCAGTTCGGAGACGCGCTCCGCGAGCGCTATCTCTCCTATGCGCTGTCGACGATCATGTCGCGGTCGCTGCCGGACGTGCGCGACGGGCTGAAGCCGGTGCATCGCCGGCTGATGTACGCGATGCGCCAGCTGCGGCTCGATCCGAACAGCGCCTTCAAGAAGAGCGCCCGCGTCGTCGGCGACGTGATCGGCCAGTATCATCCGCACGGCGACCAGTCGATCTACGACGCTCTGGTGCGCCTCGCGCAGGAATTCGCCGCGCGCTACCCGCTGATCGAGGGCCAGGGCAATTTCGGCAACATCGACGGCGATAACCCCGCCGCGATGCGTTACACCGAGGCACGCCTCACCGAGGTGGCCGAGGCGCTGCTGGGCGGCATCGACGAAAATGCCGTCGACTTCCGGCCCAACTACGACGGCTCGACCGAAGAGCCGATCGTGCTGCCGGGCGGCTTCCCGAACCTGCTGGCCAATGGGGCCGCCGGGATCGCGGTCGGCATGGCGACCTCGATCCCGCCGCACAATGTCGGCGAGCTCTGCGACGCGCTGCTGCATCTCATCAAGACGCCCAACTCGCGCATCGAGACCCTGGTCGACCTGGTGAAGGGGCCGGACTTTCCGACCGGTGGCATCCTGGTCGAACCGCGCGAGGCCATCGTCGAGGCCTACAGGACCGGGCGCGGCGCCTTCCGCCTGCGTGCGCGGTGGGAGGTCGAACAACTCCCGCGCGGCCAGTACCGCATCGTCGTCACGCAGATTCCCTATCAGGTCCAGAAGGGCCGGCTGATCGAGCGGATCGCCGAGATCATCAACGCCAAGAAGCTGCCGATCCTCGAGGACGTGCGCGACGAGTCGGCCGACGACGTGCGTATCGTGCTCGAGCCGCGCGCCGGCAACGTGCCGGCCGAGCTGCTGATGGAACAGCTCTTCAAGCTCAGCGACCTCGAAACGCGCTTTCCCCTGAACCTCAATGTCCTCGACAAGGACAACACGCCGCGGGTCATGGACCTGCGCGAGGCGCTGCAGGCCTTCCTCGATCACCGGCGCGAGGTGCTGGTGCGGCGGTCGACCTTCCGGCTGGCGGCGATCGAGCGGCGCCTGGAGATTCTCGACGGCTATCTGATCGCCTATCTCAACCTCGACGAGCTGATCAAGATCATCCGCGAGGAAGACGAGCCCAAGCCCAAGATGATGAAGGCCTTCGGCCTCACGGACATGCAGGCCGAGGCGATCCTGAACATGCGCCTGCGTGCCCTGCGCCGGCTCGAGGAGTTCGAGATTCGGGGTGAGCACAAGAAGCTCAGCGCCGAGCGCAAGAACCTGAAGGACCTTCTTAAGAGCGACGACCTCCAGTGGGATTCGATCGCCGATGAGGTTCGAGAGACCAAGAAGAAGTTCGGTGGCAAGACCGAACTCGGCCGCCGCCGCACCGAACTGGCCGACGCACCGGCCGAGATCGAGCATGCGATGGAGGATTTCGTCGAGCGCGAGCCCGTGACGGTGATCCTGTCCGAGAAGGGCTGGATCCGTGCCGCCAAGGGCCATCTCGACGACAAGGCGGCCGGCGAACTCAAGTACAAGGAAGGCGATTCGGCACGCTTCGCCATCCATGCCCAGTCTACGGACAAGATCCTGCTGTTCGGGACCAACGGCCGCTTCTACACGGTGGGCTGCGACCGCCTCCCGAGCGCCCGAGGCCATGGCGAGCCGATCCGGCTGATGATCGAACTGGGCAACGAGCAGGACATCGTCCAGGTCGACGTGTTCAAGGGCGGTCGCAGGTTCCTGGTCGCGTCTGATGCCGGCCGCGGCTTCATCGTCCCGGAAGACGATGTCGTGGCGCAGACCAAGAACGGCAAGCAGGTGCTGAACGTCGCCGACAAGGAAAAGGCGCAGGTGCTGAGCGTCGTGCCCGACGGCGCGAACCAGATCGCGGTGCTGAGCGAGGGGCGCAAGCTGCTGATCTTCCCGCTCGATCAGGTGCCGGAGATGGGTCGGGGCAGGGGCGTGCTGCTACAGAAGTCCAAGGGCGACCATCTGTCCGATGCGCAGGCCTTCATTCTCTCAGCTGGCCTGGCCTGGGCCAATCGCGTCATCCCGGCCGCCGAACTGAAGTTCTGGCGGGGCGAGCGTGCGCAGGCCGGGCGTATGCCTGAGAAGGGCTGGCCGCGAGCCAAACGCTTCAAGGATTGAGCATGGACCTGACGCTGATCTGGAAGGCGCTGCTGATCGGCGTTGTCGAAGGTCTCACCGAGTTTCTCCCCGTCTCCTCGACGGGGCACATCATCCTCGCCGAGGAAGTGCTCGATTTCCAGGGCCCTCCAGGCAAGGTCTTCGAGATCGTGATCCAGCTCGGCGCGATCCTCGCCGTCTGCTTGCTCTATCGCGCGAAGATCTGGACGACCGCGAAGGGAGTGCTGGAGCGCGACAAGCAGGCGACCCGGTTTACCGTGGCCATCCTGGTGGCTTTCCTGCCGGCCGTGATCATCGGCGTGGCGGCTCATAAATACATCAAGTCCGTGTTGTTCAGCCCGTGGGTGGTCGCCATCTCCCTCATCGTGGGCGGTATTGCGATCCTGGTGATCGAGCGATTTGCGCAGAGGCCGCGCATCAAGAGCCTCGATGAGGTGGACCTGAGGACCGCCCTCTATGTCGGTCTCTGCCAGTGTGTGGCGATGATCCCGGGCGTCTCGCGCTCGGGCGCCACCATCATGGGCGCCCGGATTTTTCGCGTGGACCGTGCCACGGCGGCCGAGTTCTCATTTTTCCTTGCGATGCCCACAATGCTGGGGGCGACCGTTTACGATCTCTACAAGAACTGGTCGTCGTTGAGCTGGGACCATGGCGGCGTGATCGCCCTGGGCTTCCTGGCCGCCTTCTTTTCCGCACTCCTGGTTGTCCGGGCCTTCGTGGCATTCATCAGCCGCCACGGCTTTACCGTTTTTGCCTGGTACCGCATTGCAGTGGGCGCATTGGCGCTCACTCTATTGCTCATGCATTGAGCCTTTCATTCGATGCAGCGCGCGTGTCATAAGCCGCGCAAATCAGGCGGCATCCGTGCCGTCCTGCAACACGAGCTGGGAGTCCTGTTTTCATGCAACGTCGCAAGTTCATCCGTACGGCCGGTGTCGGCACCGCCGCCGTCGCCGCCACCGGCGCTCTGGCTGCTCCGGCCATCGCACAATCCGCGCCCGAGCTGAAGTGGCGCATGGCGTCGAGCTTCCCGAAGGCGCTCGATACGATCTTCGGGTCCGGCGAGCTGTTCACGAAGTACGTGTCGGAAGCGACCGACGGCAAGTTCCAGATCCGCCTGTTCGCCGCCGGTGAAATCGTCCCGGGCCTGCAGGTCGCCGATGCCGTCCAGAACGGCACGGTCGAGATGGGCCATACCGCGTCCTACTATTATGTCGGCAAGGACCTGACATTCGCTCTCGATTGCGCGGTGCCGTTCGGCCTCAACGCGCGCCAGCAGGATGCCTGGTGGAACTGGGGCGGTGGCCGTCAGGCGATGAACGAGTTCTTCAAGGACTACAACATCCATTCGATCCCCTGCGGCAACACCGGCGCCCAGATGGGCGGCTGGTTCCGCAAGGAGATCAAGACGGTCGATGACCTCAAGGGCCTGAAGTTCCGAGTCAGTGGCTTCGCCGGCGAGGTCCTGACGCGCCTCGGCGTCGTGCCGCAGCAGATCGCCGGGGGCGACATCTACCCGGCGCTGGAGAAGGGTACGATCGACGCGGCGGAGTGGGTCGGTCCGTACGACGACCAGAAGCTCGGCTTCAACAAGGTCGCGCCGTACTACTACTATCCCGGCTGGTGGGAAGCCGGCCCGCAGCTCTCGGCCTATGTGAACCTGGCCAAGTGGGCGGAGCTGCCCAAGTCCTACCAGGCGATCATCGAGGCCGCCGCCGCCAAGGCCCACACCTCGATGCTGTCCAAGTACGACGCCCAGAATCCGAAGGCGGTTCGCGAACTCGTCGCGGCCGGCACCAAGCTGCTGCCGTTCTCGCCGCAGGTCCTCGAGGCTTGCTACAACGCGACCAACGACGTGTTCGCTCAGCTCAATGAGAAGAACCCGAAGTGGAAGAAGATCTTCGAGACGTGGAAGCCTTTCCGCGCCGAGGAGGTCCTGTGGTTCCGCGTCGCCGAGAACACGATGGACAACTTCATGGCGCGCCAATCGGCGGCCAACAAGCTCTAGGCTGCTCAGCCCGGAACATCTGGAAAACCCCGCTTCGGCGGGGTTTTTCTTTGCCTGCACGGAGCCGGCAACTGCTTTTCATCGCCGCTTCGCTATGCGATAACCGCGGCAACAAAGTGTGTTCGCGTGGCAGAAGGCCCGCGTTCGGCAAGCAAAAGACTTAGGGAGATGATCGAAATGCAACGTCGCAAATTCATGCGCACGGCCGGGGTCGGCGGTGCGACCGTGGCTGCGGCCGGCCCCCTCGCGGCCCCGGCAGTCGCCCAGTCAATGCCCGAGGTGAAGTGGCGCATGGCGTCGAGCTTCCCCAAGTCGCTCGACACGATTTATGGCGCCGGCGAATACTTCGCCAAGCGCGTTGCGGCGCTCACCGACAACAAGTTCCAGATTCGCGTCTTTGCAGCCGGCGAGATCGTTCCGGGCCTGCAGGTCGTCGACGCCGTCCAGAACGAGACCGTCGAGTGCGGCCACACCGCGGCCTACTACTATGTCGGCAAGGACCCGACCTTCGCCTTCGATACGGCGCTGCCTTTCGGCCTCAACACCCGCCAGCACAATGCCTGGGTCTATTTCGGCGGCGGGCTCGAGCTGATGCGGGAGTTCTACAAGGAATACAAGCTGGTCTCCTTCCTGATGAGCCATACCGGCGCCCAGATGGGCGGTTGGTGGCGCAAGGAGATCAAGACGCCCGAGGACATGAAGGGCGTGAAGATGCGCATCGGCGGCTTTGCCGGCCAGGTGATGGCTAAGCTCGGCGTGGTGCCGCAGCAGATTGCCGGCGGCGACATCTACCCGGCGCTGGAGAAGGGCACGATCGATGCCGCCGAATGGGTCGGTCCGTATGACGACCAGAAGCTCGGCTTCAACAAGGTCGCGCCGTATTACTACTACCCCGGCTGGTGGGAAGGATGCGCGGCGCTCTCCCTCTATTGCGGCGAGAAGGCGTACGAGGCCTTGCCGCCGATGTACAAGGAAGCGATCGCGGTGGCGTCGGGCGACACGGTGAGCTGGTCGGTGGCCAAGTACGATGCCCAGAATCCGCGCGCGCTTCGCGAGCTCGTCGCTGCTGGAACGAAGTTCCTGCCGTTCCCGCAATCGGTGATGGAAGCGTGCTTCGGCGCCGCCAACGAACTCTATGCCGAGACCATCGCCAAGAATCCGAAGTTCAAGAAGGTCTACGATTCCTGGAAGCCCTTCCGGAGTGAAGAAGTTCTCTGGTTCCGTGTGGCCGAGAACACGTTCGACAACTTCATGGCGCGCCAGTCCGCGGCCAACAAGCTCTAGAGCCCGGCTCGCGCCGGTTCAAAGCCCCGCTGCGGCGGGGCTTTTTCTTGCGCAGCCGAACGCCGCGATCACCCGAAGATTGCATATTTTTAAGGAAATTCCGGCAGTCGGACGCTTTCCAAATCCAATTCTGCATGCCAGTGTTGCAGTCGCTGAAGGGGGCCATAAAGGCAACCACGGGAGGAAACGAAAAATGCAGCGCAGGAAATTCATCAGGACCGCGGGCGTTGGTGCCGCGGGAGTTGCAGCGGCCACGACGGTGGCTGCGCCGGCCATTGCGCAGAGCATGCCGGAAGTTAAATGGCGTCTGACATCGAGCTTCCCCAAGTCGCTCGACACGCTCTACGGTGGATCCGAGGTCTTCGCGAAGATCATCGCTGAGATGTCGGACGGAAAATTCCAGATCCGCCCCTTCGCTGCCGGTGAAATCGTTCCCGGCCTGCAGGTGGCCGATGCGGTGCAGAACGGCACCGTCGAGGCCGGCCAGACCGCCGCCTACTACTATTTCGGGAAGCATCCGAACTTCGTGTTCGAGACCGGCCTGCCTTTCTCGATGAACCAGCGCCAGTATTACGCGTGGCTGGAGTTTGGCGGTGGCCACGAGCTGATCAACGACTTCTACAAGGAGTATAACTTCCGCTCCTTCACCTTTGGCGGCACGGGCTGTCAGATGGGCGGCTGGTTCCGCAAGGAAATCAAGTCGATGGACGACATGAAGGGGCTGAAGTTCCGCGTCGGCGGCTTCGCCGGCCTCATCCTCACCCGCCTCGGCGTTGTGCCGCAGCAGATTGCCGGCGGCGACATATATCCGGCGCTCGAGAAGGGGACGATCGACGCCTGCGAATGGGTCGGCCCCTATGACGACGAGAAGCTCGGCTTCAACAAGGTCGCCAAGTACTACTACTATCCGGGATGGTGGGAAGGCGCGTCGGTCGGCTCGCTCTACATCAACAACGAAGCCTGGGCGAAGCTGCCGAAGCCCTACCAGGCGATGGTCGAAGCCGCGGCCGGCCGGGTCACGTCCTGGATGGTTCCCAAGTACGATGCCGGCAATCCGCCGGCCCTGCGCCGTCTCGTGGCGGCCGGCACCGAACTGCGGCCGTTCCCGCGCGCTGTCCTCGAGCCCTGCTTCCTCGAAGCCTACAAGTTCTACGACGAACTGGCGGCCAAGGACCCGAAGTTCAAGAAGATCTACGACAGCCTCAAGACGTTCCGGTCGGACGAGAATCTGTGGTTCCGCGTGGCCGAGAACACCTTCGACAACTTCAATTTCGCAATGTCGGCACAAGGCCGCTAAGCGCACGATTAAGCGCACTATCAAGTGAAAAGCCCCGCCGGTTGGCGGGGCTTTTTTCTGTCTTCGTTCTACTTGAAGACCGGCGGGGCCGAGTCTTCCGCGGGTGGTGGCTGGAGTTCGATCTTGATCGTGGTGGGATCGATCCCGTGCGGCTTGTCCAGGAAGTAGGTCACCGACTGCGGGATCGCGATCACGATCGCGACCATGATGAGCTGAAGGATCACCCACGGGATCGACCCCCAGTAGATGTCCGAGCTCTTCACTTCCTTGGGCGCCACGCTGCGCAGGTAGAACAGCGCGAAGCCGAAGGGCGGGTGCATGAAGGAGGTCTGCATGTTCACGCAGAGCATGACGCCAAACCAGATGAGGGCGGCATCGGCTCCCACCACCGGTGTCAGCAGCTTCTGCGCAACCGGCGCCAGCATCGGGATGATGATGAAGGCGATCTCGAAGAAGTCGAGGAAGAAGGCGAGGAAGAAGACGAACAGGTTGACGACGATCAGGAAGCCCCAGACGCCGCCGGGCAGGTTCGACATCAGATGCTCGACCCATTGATTGCCGTCGACACCTTGGAAGGTGATCGAGAAGCAGGTCGCGCCGACCAGAATGAAGGCCACCATCGCCGTGATGCGCATCGTCGCCTGGAGCGCCTGCACGATCAGGTCGCGCAGGTCCTTCACCTGCCAGGCCCGCCAGCACAGCCAGATGACCGCGGCAAACATGACGGTGAAGGCAGCCTGGAAGGCGAGCGACTTGAAGGCGACGATGCCGATCAGGGCGCCTATGATCGCGGCGGCGCATCCCCCGAAGAACATGAGCCGGTCGAACTTCGTGAGCGGTGCGTTGCGCACGACCGCGAGCACGATGGCGCCGATCGTGCCCATGGCGCCGGCCTCGGTCGGCGTCGCCAGGCCCATCATGATGGTACCCAGCACCAGGAAGATCAGCACGGCGGCCGGAATGATGCCCCACGCGCACTTGACCAGAAGCGCCTTGCCGAACAGCGTCCGCGGTACCGGCGGCAGCGCCTCGGGCTTCACCAGCGTCAGGTAGAATGTGTAGCCGGCAAACAGAGCGATCTGCAGCAGCGACGGGCCCCAGGCGCCCAGATACATGTCGCCCACCGACTTGCCCAGCTGGTCGGCCAGGACGATCAGCACCAAAGAGGGCGGCACGAGCTGCGTGATCGTACCCGACGCGGCCAGCACCCCGGTCGCGTACCGCATGTCGTACTTGTAGCGCATCATCACCGGCAGGGTGATCATGGCCATCGCAATGACCTGGGCGGCCACGGTGCCGGTGATGGCGCCGAGGATGAAGCCCACGATGATCGTCGAATAGCCCAGTCCGCCCTTTATGGGACCGAAGAGCTGCCCCATCGATTCGAGCATGTCCTCCGCCAGCCCGCATTTTTCCAGGATGGCGCCCATGAAGGTGAAGAAGGGAATGGCGAGCAGCAGCTCGTTCGACAGGATGCTGCCGAACACGCGGCCCGGGATGGCCTGCATGAAGGCCATCGTGAAGTAACCCATCTCGATCGACAGGAAACCGAAGAAGAAGCCCACCGCGCAGAGCGAGAAAGCGACCGGGTAGCCGATGATCATGAAGACGACGAGGCCGCCGAACATCAGCGGCGGCATGTACTCGAGAGGGATCATTGCGTGGGCCTCTCGTAGTGAGCTTCGAGGCTGTCCACGGCATAGCCGTTGAGGAAGGCGACCCGCTTAATGAGTTCGGACACCCCCTGGAGGGCGACGAGCGCGAAACCTACGGGCAGCACGAGCTTGATCGGCCAGCGCAGCAGGCCGCCCGCATTCGAGGAGTGCTCGTAAACGTTGAACGACTGCATGAAGAACGGCCAGCTCAGCCAGGCCAGAATGGTGCAGGTCGGCAGGAGGAAGACCAGCGTGCCCAGGATGTCGACCCAGAGCTGCCCGCGGCGGCTCAGGTTCATGTAGACGAGGTCGACGCGGACGTGTTCGTTGCGCTTCATCGTGTAGG
Organism: Reyranella sp.; assembly: GCF_965228225.1. Lineage (GTDB taxonomy): Bacteria > Pseudomonadota > Alphaproteobacteria > Reyranellales > Reyranellaceae > Reyranella. The sequence continues at coordinate 1,225,439 of NZ_OZ245801.1, forward strand.
ACGCGCCGAACATCACGATCACGGCGAACATGTACCACTGGATTTCGAGCCAGGCGTTCGAACTGGTATCGTAAGCGTACCGCACCATCGCATTTCCGGCGCTGACGACGCAGGCCAGCAGCACGAGCCAGTTGCAGACGTTTCCTATTTTCTCGTTGAACGCGTCGACGAGCGTGCTGAACGACAGCAGTAAGCGCATCCCACTCCCCTGTTTCGCGAGCTTATTCTTGTCGAAGTTCCGTTCTCGCTGACGGATGCGCTCTCTTAGCTTGCTTTGCTGTGCGGTGCCAGAGCCCGCAGAGCGGGCTCGTCGCTAATACTTGCCTATGTCGTAGGCAGTTCCGTCCATCCATCGGGACCGAACGATTCCAAAGGGCGGAACAAGCGCTTGTAGGACATCTTGCTCGAATCGGCGATCCAGTAGCCGAGATAGACATAGGGCAGGCCGCGTTTGGCGGCGGCTTCCGCCAGCCAAAGGATCATGTGCGTGCCGAGCCCCCGCCGCGGGTCCTGCGGATCGAAGAAGCTGTAGACCGCCGACACCCCGCTCGACAGCCAGTCGACCAGACAGGCGCCGACCAGCCGGCCATCGGCCGAATCGTCCCGGAACTCGATGATCGCCGTTTCGACCGGACTCTCCTCGACCATGGCGCGGTAGTCGTCGAAGTCCATGTCCGCCATGTCGCCGTCGCGGTGGCGCGTCAGCACATAGCGTGAGAACAGCGAGAATTGTTCGCCGGTCGCCAAGGCCTGCGTCTCGATCGCATGGACATGTTCGTTGCGGCGCTGAATACGGCGCTGTGCGCGGCTGGGCTCGAAGTCCCGGACCCGAATGCGCACCGGCACACAGGCCCGGCACCCGTCGCAGAGCGGCTTGTAGACGAAGTGGTGGGAGCGGCGGAAGCCCGCGTCGGTCAACGTGTCGTGCTGGGAGATGGCGTCCGGCCCGCTCAGTTCGGTGACAAGCTTCGTCTCCAGGCGATGCGGCAGGTAAGGGCAGCGCATCGCCGGCGTTGTGCGGAAAAACCGAAGGGACTGGATGTTCTGGCGGATGAACATGTGCTTGCGGTTGAGAGTGTACGCTTCGGATCGGCGAAGGAAAGCGTCAGTTGTTCCGCCAAAGGTCGAGGGCGGGTTCTTTGGTCAAGGCTGCTGGCGCCCCCGAGCCAGGCGGCGAAAAGGCACGAGAGCCAGACGCACGAGCTTGGGGAGGAGCCATATCAGGAGCACCACGAAAAGCGCCAGCAGGCACAGAAAAGTGATCGGATAGGCGATCGCGAGGGCCAGCCCGCCAAGCACCGTGACGTCCTCGCCAAGGGAGGCGAACACGTTGGTGAACGGCTCCGGCGAGGTGTTGATCAGGGCGCGCGATCCGGTCTTGGCGATGTGGGTTCCGGCCGCGAGCGTCCCGCCGAGCAGGCCGGCGATGATCGAAAACTCCGGACTGAGGCCGGTTGCGGCGCCGTAGGCGAGGAGCACGCCCGCGGGGATGCGCACGAAGGTCTGGAGCACGTCGTTGATACTGTCGACGTAGGGGATCTTGTCGGCCAGGAAATTGAGCGCGAACAGGATCGCGGCTACGCCGAGCACCCAGGGCGATTCCAGGACTTGGAGATCGTGCGGCAGGGCGACCAGGCCGAGGCGTTGCGCGACCCCGAGCACCAGCACGGCGGCGTAGGCATTGAGGCCGCTGGCCCAGCCGGCGCCCAGGGCGACAGCGATGGCGGTGAGGGTTTCGGCGCTCATGGGGGCGACGCTACAGGGCGCGCCGCGCCTTGAAGGCGGTGGCGAGCGTCCCGTCGTCCAGCCAGTCGAGTTCACCGCCCACCGGCACACCATGTGCCAGCCGAGTCAGCGGCACGTCGTGCTCGGCCAGCCGTTCGGCGAGGTAATGCGCCGTGGTCTGGCCGTCGACGGTGGCGTTGGTGGCCATGATCACCTCGCGGATGCCGCCGGCGGAGACGCGCATCACCAGGCTGCCGATGTTGAGTTCTTCCGGGCCGATCCCGTCCAACGCCGACAGCGAGCCCCCCAGCACGTGATAGCGACCGGAGAAGATGCGGCCGCGCTCCATCGCCCAGAGGTCGCCGACATCCTCGACGACGCAGATCAGGCCGGCATCGCGGCGGTGATCGGAACAGATCGAGCAGGGATCGATCGTGTCGAGGTTGCCGCAGATGCTGCAGGCCCGCACGGCGCGCGCCGCATCGGCGAGCGCCGTGCCCAACGGCTGCATCAGCGTCTCGCGCTTCTTCAGCAGATGCAGCGCCGCGCGGCGTGCCGAGCGCGGGCCCAGGCCCGGCAGACGGCCGAGGAGCTGGATGAGCCGCTCGATCTCCGGGCCGTTCATCGCCGCCTTTTCATCAGAGATTGAAGCCCGGCGGCAGCGGCAGGCCGCCGGTGATTCCGCGCATCTGCTCCTGCACGGTCTGCTCGACCTTGGCGCGCGCGTCGTTGGCGGCGGCGACGATCAGGTCCTCGACGACGCCCTTGTCCTCGGGCTTGAACAGCGACGCGTCGATGTCGATCTTGCGCGTCTCGTTCTTGCCGTTGACCGTGACCTTCACCAGGCCGGCGCCCGAGGTGCCCACGATCTCCAGGCGCTCCAGCGCCGCCTGCAGGTCCTGCATCTTCTGCTGCATCTGCTGGGCCTGCTGCATCAGGCCGCCCAGGTCCTTGAGTTTGTCGAACATTCAGAACTCGCTTTCGGGGATGTCGTCGTCTGCCGGGTATTCCTCGGCGGGAGGCGGCTCGTCGCTGACGAACTCGCCCAGCATGGAAGTCTGTTCGCCCTTGCGTTTGACCGCCTCGAGCTTCGCGCCGGGGAATGTCTTGAGTATGGCCATCACCAGCTCGTTGTTTTCGGCAGAGCTGCGCAGATCGTCGGCCTTGGCCGCTTTCTGCTGCATGAGGGTGGGCTTGCCTTCGGCGCTCGACACCGAGGCGATCCAGCGGCGTCCGGTCCATAGGCTCAACAGCTCGCTGAGGCGCGGGGCGAGGTCGGGCGGCGCCTTGGGCTCGGGGCGGAACTCGATCAGGCCGGGCTCGCAGCGCACCTCGTGCACGTGATGCATCAGGCTGTGCACCATGCGCGGCTCGCGGCGGCTCTCGAACAAGGCCACGACCTCCGCGAAGCTACGCGGGGCCGGCATCGCCTGGGCGGGTTGGGCGGCCACCGCGGCGACCGGCTGGGTCGCGAGACGTGCCACAGCGCCGCCGCCGCCATTGCCTCTCGGCATCGCCGGGGCGGCGGTCCCTGCCGGAACGCCGCCGCCATTCTGCAGCATCTTGATCGCATCGCCGGGAGAGGGAAGGTCGGCGACGTAGCAGAGCCTGATCAGCGCCATCTCGGCGGCGCGCAGCGGCGAGGGCGCGGCGAGCGTCTCCTGCAGCCCCTTCAGCAGCAGCGTCCAGGCCCGCGTGAGCGAGGCCATGGAGAGTTTGCCCGCCATCGCCAGTCCCTGGGCGCGTTCGCTGTCCGCCGTCGCGGCTGCGGCGTCCGGCGCCACCTTGAGGCGTGTGACCCAGTGCGTGAGCTCCAGCAGATCCTGCAGCACGACCACGGGATCGGCGCCGGAATCGTGCATCTCGCCGAGCGCCGCGACCATGCCCGGCGCATCGCCGCGCATCGTCTTCTCGAACAGCTCGAGGACCCGGCTGCGGTCGGCCAGGCCCAGCATGTCGCGGACCTGAGCGGCATCCACCACACCGCCGCCATGGGCGATCGCCTGGTCGAGCATGGACAGACCGTCGCGCACCGATCCGTCGGCGGCGCGGGCGATCAGCGTCAGGGCCTCGGGCGAAATCTCGACCTTCTCGGCCTGCGCGATCTTACCGAAATGCTCGACCAGCGTCTCGAGCGGCACGCGCTTCAGGTCGAAACGCTGGCAGCGCGACAGGACCGTCACCGGGACCTTGCGGATCTCGGTGGTGGCAAACAGGAACTTCACGTGCGGCGGCGGCTCTTCCAGCGTCTTCAGCAACGCGTTGAAGGCCTTCTCCGACAGCATGTGCACTTCGTCGATGATGTAGACCTTGTAGCGCGCCGAGACCGGACGATAGCGCACGCCTTCGATCAGCTCGCGGACGTCGTCGATGCCGGTGCGGGAGGCCGCGTCCATCTCGATCACGTCGACATGGCGGTCCTCGGTGATGGCCTTGCAGTTGTCGCAGACGCCGCAGGGATCGACCGTGGGGCCGCCCGTTCCGTCGGGGCCGACACAGTTCAGGGCGCGGGCGATGATTCGGGCGGTCGTCGTCTTGCCGACGCCGCGCACGCCGGTGAGCATGAAGGCGTGGGCGATGCGGCCGGTGGCGATGGCGTTGCGCAGGGTGCGCACCATCGCTTCCTGGCCGACCAGGGTCGTGAAATCGACCGGACGGTATTTGCGGGCGAGGACGCGATAGGGTGTTGCCGGGTCAGAGCCCGGGGTGGCCTCAGCCATGGCGATCACCCGTCATTCTGCGCCGTGGCCCTCTTAAGGCCCGGCGGTCGTCGCGCCGGGGCCGCCCGCCCTCCGCGGCGGCGCGCGCAGGGGAACGGGTGAGAGACCGGCATGACCCGAAGCGAATTCGTTACGGCTGCTTCCTTCCGGATCTGACCGGGTTGGCGACTGCTCCGCCCACACCGGCCCCTCAAGGGGGTTATATCAGGAGTCCGGGCACCCGGCGCAAGGGCCGAGTGAAGTCCTTGTGAACGACCTTCCAAAGACTCCACAAGATATTGATTTGAAATGGTTAAATGTGGCGCCGTCGAGGGGCGGCCCGACTACGACGAGCTGAGAGTGGCGTGTCCCACAGTGCCGGGCGCTTCCACGGCAAAATCCACGGTGACGCTTCCGGCCTTTTCGAAGACCAGGGTGACCGGCAGTTTGCTGCCGACAGAGAGAGGCGAGGCGAGGCCGCGAATCAGCAGGTGATAGCCGCGCGGCTTGAGGATTTGCTGGTTGGCCGGCGGAATGACGAGGCCGGCCTCCATCGGCCGCATCTCCAGCACCGGGCCCTTGACCCGGATGGCGTGGATTTCGACGGACGCGGCGGCAGGACAGCTGACGGAAACAAGCCGGTCCGTTTCGCCATCGTTGACCACGGTCATGTACCCGCCGGCGACACCTGACTCTGATGAGGAAGAGCGCGCCCAAGGCTTGACGATCTGCAGCGGGCCGAGGGTGGCGGCCGGCACGTCCTTCGGCTCAGAACGACGAAGCCACTTCAGCAAGATCCACCCTCCATCGCGCCGTCAGTGCGCAAAATAGTGCATGCCGCCATCGACCGGGATGACCGCGCCCGTGATGTAGCGCGCTGCCGGCGAGGTCAGAAAGGCGACGAGGTGTGCCACATCCTCCGGCTCGCCGAAATACCCGATGGGGATGTTTCGCTCGATGAAGCCGCGACGGGCCTCCTCGGTCGGGTGGAGTTTCTGCAGGATCTGCTCGCTGTTGATGCGGCCCGGCTGAATCGTGTTCACCGTCACGCCGTCCGCCGCCACGTCGCACGACAGGCCTTTTGCCCAGAGGTGCAGGGCCGCCTTGGCGGCGATGGCGGCGTTGAGCCCGCGCGGCTCCATGGAGCCGCTGATGTTGACGACCCGGCCCCATTTGCGCGCCCGCATGCCCGGCAGCATCGCCTTTGTGAGCAGGCGCGCCGCCGTGAAGTTGAGCGCGAAGGCCTCCTCCCAGATATCCTCGCCGGCATCCGGCCCGGTGGGCCGCGATCCGCCGGCGCAGTTCACCAGAATGTCGATCGGGCCCAGGACCTCGTTGGCCTCGCCCGCGATGCGCGCGAGGTCGGCGGTGTCGGTGACGTCGCCCGCGATGGCGGTCACACCGTCGAGCCGCTCGATCCTCTCGGCCCGCCGCGCCGTCGCGACGACCCGCGCGCCTTGCCCTGCCAGGAGCCTGACGACGCCGGCGCCGATGCCCGAGCTGGCGCCGGACACGAGACAGGTCCGGTCCTTGATCTGATAGTGCATCGCGTCTTGATGGAGGAGAACGCGGGACCTGCCAAGAGGCGGTCGTGGGCGGCGAGGGCCTTCAGCCGCCTCGAGCCTTGCGGGTCGCTTCCGGATCGACGACACCCTTGGCCGAGATCACCACGCCATAGTCGCGGAGCGCGGTCTCCACCGAGATCACCTCGTCGAGCACGTCGTCGGCCACGTCGGCCGGATCGCGCTCCAGCGGATTGCCGTAGCCGCCGCCGGCCGGGCCATAGCAGACGAAGCGGCCGTCCTTGGCGATGTTCATGTGCGGCACCTTCGACGGCAGCGCGCGGTCGGCCTGGCCCGGCACCATCAGGTCGAGCTTGGCGGGCATACCCTCGCTGCCGCCCAGGAAGCCCCACGGCCGGTAGCGATGACCCTCGCCCTCGACCGACGCGCCGCCGTCGCTCAGGAAGGCGAATTCGCGCACCGAGCCCAGGCCGCCCCGCCACTTGCCGGCACCCGCCACGTCCTCGCGCAGTTCGTAGCGCAGCACGCGCAGCGGCAGATGGGTCTCGATGTCCTCGATCGGGTTGTTGCGCGTATTGGCGTAGAGCGTGTCGACGGCGTCCATGCCGTCCTTGCCCAGACGGCCGCCATAGGAGCCTTCGAAGATCTCCATGTGCACCCAGTGGGTCTCGTCCTTGAGGCCGGAGAAGGCGATGACCTTGAGATTGCCGATGCCGGCCGAGACGTTGCCGGGCATCGCCTGAGACAGCGCCTTCATCACCGTGTCGGCGAGCTGGTTGCCGGGACAGAAGCGCGCGATGGTCGGTGCCGGGAAGGTTGGGTTGGCCAGGCAGCCTTTGGGCGCCACGATGGTGATCGGCCTGATGAGTCCCGCATTGACCGGGATATGACCGTGGATCTCGGTGTCGAGCAGCACCGAGCGGATGGTGAGCCATATGGCGATGTCGGCGGTGCCTTCGAGCGGCATGTTGATCGGCCGGTCGGGCACCTGCGGCGCCGTGCCGGTCAGGTCGACCACCAGGGAATCGTCCTTCTTGGTGATGGTGACGACGAGCGGCAGTTCCTTCTTGGTCGGATCGTCGCTGTCGAGGTAGCCGTCGATCGCCGTTTCGGCACGATAGACGCCGTCGGGCAGTCGGGCGATCGCCTGCCGCATTAGCCGCTCGGCATGATCCATCAGCGCGTCGCACGCCCGCTCGAACGTCTCCAGCCCGTAGCGTTCGACCAGTTCGACCATGCGCTCCGCGCCGATGCGGGCCGCGGCCACCTGGGCATCCATGTCGCCGACCACGAGATCGGAGGCGCGGATATTGTCGCGCACGATCTGCCATACGGCGTCGTTCTTCACGCCGCGGTCGTAGACCTTGATCGCCTTGAACTGCAGGCCCTCGGCATAGGCGTCGATCGCCTCGACGATGCCGCAGGAGCCGGGCGACAGCGCGCCGATGTCGAGATGATGCGCGGTGGTCGCGGCAAAGGCGATCAGGCGGCCCTGCACGAAGACCGGCACGATGAAGGCCACGTCGGGCCCGTGGCTCGCGCCGGAGTAGGCGTCGTTGTGCATGATCACGTCGCCCGGGCGGATGACCTCGCCGCGTGCGGCCAGGATGCGCTGGATGCCGCGCACATAGCCCGGGATGGGGCCCGACTGCAGCGGCGTCGACTGGGCCGATTCCGCAAGACCGCGGCCTTCGGCATCGACGAGAGCCGCCCCGAAATCCTCCGACTCGCGGATGATCGAGGAGTAGCTCATGCGCATCAGCTTGTAGCCCATCTCCACGGCGATGTTCTCGAGCGCGCCCTGGATGACGCTGCTGGTGATCGGATCGATGCGGTCGGGCTTGGTCGCGGGCTGGCGGACGGCGGCTGTGCTCATTGCTTTGCCTCCTTGCGGATCATGAGATTGCCGGCGGCGTCGGCCTCGAAGCTGAAGTGGGGCGGCACGACGGTGGTCGTGTCCATCTGCAGCACGATGGCCGGGCCAGGGATACGCTCGCCGACCGGGAGCAGGTCGCGGCGATAGAAGGTCGTCGGGTAGTCGGCGAGCTTGCCGTCGATGCGGAAGGTGCCGTTGCCGGAGCGCACGGTTGCGGTCTCGAGCGAGCGGGCGCCGGCGAGCGCGGGCTTCGCGATGGTCGCGGCGCTGGCCGCGCCAACCAGGCGCAGGTTTACGATCTCGATCGCGGAGTCGGCGAAGTGGTGTCCGTACTCCCGCTTGTGGACCTCGTGGAAGGCCTCGAAGGCCTTGGCGAGGGCAACGTCATCGAGAACGCCGTCGGGGAAGGTGACACGCAGTTCGTAGCCCTGGCCGACATACCGAAGATCGCCGCGGCGCTCGAACGTCACCTTGGCGAGATCGATGCCGTCGGCGGTGAACCGTCCGGCCAGTTCCTTGGCCATCGCGACGAAGTCGGCGTTGATGCGGGCAAGGTCGGCGGCCCCCGAGACCTGGAACGAGGTGCGGATCGCATCATAGCGCAGGTCGCTGATCAGCAGGCCGACCGCCGAGGTGATGCCGGGATGCGGCGGCACGATCACCTCGGTGACGCCCAGCATGTCGGCCACTTCGGCGCCGTGCAGGGGACCGGCGCCACCGAACGCCACCAGGGTGTAGTTACGCGGATCGATGCCCTTCTGGACGGTGCGCGAGCGGATGGCGTTGGCCATGTTGGCGTTGATGAGGGTGATCACGCCTTCGGCCGCTTCGCGGTCCGAAAGGCCGAGTTCGCGTGCCAGCTCGCCGATCACCCGACGGGCCGCGACCTCGTCGAGCGCCATGCCGCCGCCCAGGAAGTTGCCGCCGTCGAGCCGTCCCAGGACGACGTTGGCGTCGGTCACGGTGGCGCGGTTGCCGCCGCGTCCGTAGGCGGCGGGACCGGGCACGGCACCGGCCGAGCGCGGCCCCACCTTAAAGGCGCCGGCCTGATCGACGAAGGCGATCGAGCCGCCGCCGGCGCCGATCGTGTGCACGTCGATCATCGGCACCAGGACCGGGAAGCCCGCGATCCAGGTGTCGCGCGCCGTGGCCTCGCCGAAGCCGCCCTCGGTGACGATGCCGATATCGGCCGAGGTGCCGCCGACGTCGAAGGTGATCAGGTTGCGCTTGTCCGAAAGCGCGCCCGCCCAGTCACCGCCGATCACCCCGGCGGCGGGGCCGGAGAGAAGGGTGAGCACAGGACGCTCGGCCACCATGGCGGGCGTCGCCACGCCGCCGTTCGAGGCCATGATGCGCAGGTCGGCCTTGAAGCCCGAGGCCGCGATCTCCGATTCGAGGCGGGTCACGTAGTTGCGCACCTTCGGCCCAACGAACGCGTTCATCGCGGTGGTCGTGAACCGTTCGAACTCGCGGAACTGCGGCGACACCGATGACGAGGTCGTGGCGAAGCATTCCGGATATTCCTCGCGCACGATCTCCAGCGCGCGTGCCTCGTGGGCGGAATCGAGATAGGAGAAGAGGAAGCAGATCGCGATGGCCTGGACGCCGGCCTCCTTGAGGTCGCGAACCGCCTGGCGCACGCCCTCCTCGTCGAGCGGCTCCAGCACCTCGCCGCGCGGCGGTATCAGCCGCTCCGTCACCGTCTTGCGATGGCGCCGCTTCACCAGCGGCCGGTCCTGCCAGGGAATGTCCTGCATGATGGAGTAGTGCTGCGGTCGCTGGTGGCGGCCGATATGCAGGATGTCGCGATAGCCGCCGGTCGTGATCATGCCGGTGACGGCACCGTCATGCTCAAGGATCGCGTTGGTGGCGATGGTCGTGCCGTGGAACACCGTGTCGATGGTCTCGCGCGGGATCGAATAGGTGTCGCAGAGCGCCATCAGCCCCTGCACCACACCACGGGATGGATCGTCCGGTGTGGTCGAGACCTTGTGCACGGCGGTACGGCCGGCGTCGGTGTCGGCATAGACCAGGTCCGTGAAGGTGCCGCCCACGTCCACGCCGATCAGTCGCATCACCGTCTCCCTCTGCCTCGCATTGGCCCGGATCGAGCAAGGACCGCGCCAACGCCGTGCCGGTTGAACTTCCGCCCCCAGGGAATTTTACAGCGCTGGCATACAGCTTGCTTCGCCTCTTGGCATGGCCAAGCAGCCGGACATTGAACTCGTTTCCCTGACCAAGCGCTACGGCGACACGGTGGCGGTCGATTCGATCGGCCTGCGTATCCCCGCCGGCTCCTATTGCTGCCTCCTGGGCCCCAGCGGCTGCGGCAAGACGACGACCCTCCGCATGATCGCGGGGCACGAGGAAGCGTCCGAGGGTGATATCATCCTGGGCAACGAGAACATTACGGTCCTGCCGCCGGCGGCGCGCGGCACGGCGATGATGTTCCAGAGCTATGCGCTCTTTCCCCATCTCGATTGCACCGACAATGTGGCGTTCAGCCTCAAGATGCGGGGCATCGACAAGGACACCCGCCGGGCGCGGGCCCTGGATATGCTGAAGCGGGTCCACATGGAAGCCTATGCCGGCCGGCTGCCGGCGCAGCTCTCCGGCGGGCAGCAGCAGAGGGTGGCGCTGGCGCGCGCGCTGATCACCGATCCGCAGGTCCTGCTGCTCGACGAGCCGTTGTCGGCGCTGGATCCCTTCCTGCGCATCCGCATGCGCGAGGAGCTGAAGAGCCTGCAGACGCGTCTCGGCATCAGTTTCATTCACGTGACGCACAGCCAGGACGAGGCGATGGCGCTGGCCGATCTCGTGGTGGTGATGAACGGCGGCCGGATCGAGCAGGCAGCCCCGCCGCGCGAGGTCTTCAACCGCCCGGCGTCGGCCTTCGTCGCCAAGTTCATCGGCGGCCACAACGTGCTGCCCGCGGCCGTTGCCCGCGCCGGGGCGGGTGAGGGGCCATTCGTCGCCATTCGTGCCGATCGGATGTCGGTGCGGGCCGGCACGTCCGGGGAAGCCGGCGTGACCTCCCTGCAGGGCGTCGCGCGCTCCGTCGAGTATCTCGGATCGACCGTCCAGGTCGGCATCGACGTCACCGGTCTTGAAACGCTGTCCGCCACGCTGTCGGAGGCGCGCTTCGACGCGTCGCCCGTACGGCCCGGTGAGCCCGTAACTCTGTCGTGGAAGCCCGAGGACGTGCACGTGCTGGGGCGGTGAACGGACGTTGAGGGGAGGCGGCCCCGCGCCGTCGAGGCTTGAAGGAGGAAGACGAGATGGCTCGGAAATCGAATGGCGGCATCGGCCGCCGCGGGATGCTCAAGGGCGCGGCCGGCATTGCGGGCGCGGCGGTCGGCAGTGGCGCCATCACCGGCTTCCCGGTGATCTGGGCGCAGAACAACAAGAACATCGTGCTGCGCCAGTGCGGCACCGGCGTGTCGGCGATCAACGAGATCGCCGAGAAGTGCAAGGCCGACCTCGGCATCACACTGCAGATGACGGCGCTCGATTCGGATGCGGTGGTGCAGCGCGTCGTGACGCAGCCCAACTCCTTCGACATCGGCGACATCGAATACTGGATGATCAAGAAGGTCTTCGGCGCCAACACGCTGCAGGCGATGGACGTCAAGAAGATCAAGCTGTTCGACAAGATCGTGCCGATCTTCACCACCGGCAAGCTCAAGGCCGACAGCGTCATCGCCCAGGGCACGGCGCCCAGCACCGTGAGCTTCGTCGAGGGCGCGGGCTCGACCAAGTTCGCCAAGGGCCAGACCCAGTGGTTCACGATCGTGCCCACGATCTACAACGCCGACACGCTCGGCATCCGGCCCGACCTTGTCGGCCGCAAGATCGATTCGTGGAAGGACATCCTAGACCCGAAATTCAAGGGCAAGACGTCGATCCTGAACATCCCGTCGATCGGCATCATGGACGCCGCGATGATCTGCGAGGCCGCCGGCATCGTGAAGTACGGCGACAAGGGCAACATGACCAAGGCGGAGATCGACAAGACCATCGATTTCCTGATCAAGACCAAGAAGGATGGCCAGTTCCGTGCCTTCTGGAAGACCTTCGACGAATCGGTGAACCTGATGACCTCGGGCGAGGTCGTGATCCAGTCGATGTGGTCGCCGGCGGTCTCGGCGGTGCGCGGCAAGGGCGTGCCCTGCACCTACCAGCCGCTCAAGGAAGGCTATCGCGCCTGGGGCGGCGGCCTGGCGCTCGCCAAACACCTGCAGGGCGCGCAGCTCGACGCTGCCTACGATTACATCAACTGGTACCTGTCCGGCTGGGTCGGCGCCTTCCTCAACCGCCAGGGCTACTACTCGGCGGTGCTGGAGACGGCCAAGGCCAACATGACCGCCGACGAGTGGGGCTTCTGGATGGAGGGCAAGCCGGCCCAGGGCGACATCAAGAACCCGCAGGGCCAGATCGTCGAGAAGGCCGGCGCGGTGCGCGACGGCGGCTCGTTCTACGACCGCATGGGCGCCGTCGCCTGCTGGAACGCGGTGATGGATGAGGATCGCTACATGGTCCAGAAGTGGAATCAGTTCATCGCCGCCTGATCGCTTCGAGTATTTCGAATACTGCGTTTAATCCCTCACCCAGCCTCTCCCCCACAGGCGCTGTACGCAGCGTCGAAGCGGGGGAGAGGGGCATGAAAAGATGAACCGCGTAAAGATCTGGGTCACCTACCTGCAGGTCGCGCCGCTCGCGCTGGTGTTCCTGCTGTTCCTCATCGTCCCGATCGCCACGATCGTGGTGGTGAGCTTCTTCGACTACAACACGACCCAGATCATTCCCGCCTTCCTGCTGCAGAACTACGAGGAGTTGCTGCTCTCGCCGGTGACGTGGAGGACCTATCAGCAGACCATTCAGTTTGCGCTGATCACCTGGGCGCTGACCCTGCTGATCGGCTTCACCGTCGCCTATTTCGTGGCCTTCCATGTGCGCTCGCCCACGGTGCAGACGGTGCTGTTCCTGCTCTGCACCATCCCGTTCTGGACCTCCAACGTCATCCGCATGATCTCGTGGATCCCGTTCCTCGGGCGCCACGGTCTCGCCAACACGACCTTGATGAACCTCGGGCTGATCAAGGAGCCGCTGGAGTTCCTGCTCTATTCCGACTTCTCGGTCGTGCTGGCCTATGTGCACCTCTACACGCTGTTCATGGTGGTGCCGATCTTCAACTCGATGATGCGCATCGACCGCAGCCTTCTCGAGGCGGCGCGCGATGCGGGCGCGACGGGCTGGCAGACGCTGGTCAACGTCATCCTGCCGCTGTGCAAGCCCGGCATCGCCATCGGCTCGATCTTCGTCGTCACCATCGTGATGGGCGACTTCGTCACGGTGCGCATGATGAGCGGGGGCTTGAGCGCCTCGGTCGGCCTGATGATGGCGAACGCCATGTCGCTGCTGCAGTATCCCGCCGCGGCGGCCAATGCCGTGATCCTCCTCCTGCTGGTTCTGTTCATCGTCGCGGCCATGATGCGCCTCGTCGACATCCGCAAGGAGCTGTGACGTGCAGCACGGCAAACGCGGTCCCGCCTTCTGGCTTCTCGGCGCCTTCTTCTGCCTGTTCGTGCTGTTCCTGTACGGCCCGACGCTGACGATCCTCATCCTGTCGTTCCAGGGACCGGGGGGCGGGCTCACCTTCCCGATGAACGGCGTCTCGCTGCATTGGTTTAAAAACCTGTTCGAGAAGCAGATGGTGGGCGACTTCGCGGGCTCGCTGCAGCGCTCGTTGATCCTCGGGGCCGCCGTCATGCTGGTGACCGTCGTGGCCTCCTTCTCGGCGGGGCTGGCCTTCCGCTCGCGCTTTCGCGGCTCTGGCATCCTCTTCTATCTCGCCATCGCCAGCCTGATCGTGCCCTCGATCCTGATCAGCCTGGGCATCGGGCTCCTCTATCGCGTCCTAGGCTGGGACCCCGCCTGGTACAGCTCCGCGTTCGGCGCGCACCTGACCTGGACCCTGCCCTTCGGCCTGCTGATCATGTTCGCCGTCTTCAACCGCTTCGACCGGCGCTACGAGGAGGCCGCCCGCGATCTCGGCGCCACCTCGTGGCAGACGATCCGGCATATCGTCGTGCCGATCCTGCTGCCGAGCCTGATCGGCGTCGGCCTGTTCGGCTTCACGCTCTCCTACGACGAGTTCGCCCGCAGCCTCTACACCGCCGGCACCTTCAACACCCTGCCCCTCGAGATCTATGGCATGACCACCAACGTGACGACGCCCGTCCTCTATGCGCTGGGCACCGTGACCACGGGCGTCTCCTTCCTCGTGATCGCGCTGTCGCTGCTGTCGGTCACCTGGCTGCGCCGCCGCCGGGCGCGGCATGGCAGCGATGCCGGAAAGGCCGCCTGATGACGCGTCGTGTAAGAGTGCTGCGCCTGCCGACGGCGGGCCCGCAGGATACGGCACCGCTCGCCGCCGCCATCGAGTCGGGGGAACTCGACCCCGCAACCGTCGTGGCCATCATCGGCAAGACCGAGGGCAACGGCTGCGTCAACGACTTCACCCGCGGCTATGCCACCCTGGCTTTGAAGCTGATGCTGGCAAGCGCGCTGGGCTGCCCGCCGGCGGAGATCGAGAAGCGGGTGGCCATCGTGATGTCGGGCGGCACCGAAGGGGGGCTGTCGCCGCATCTGATCGTATTCTGCCGCGAGAACGCGCCGCCGCCGACCTCTTCGGCGCCGCGGCTGGCCATCGGCGTCGGCCTGACGCGGGCGTTCAAGCCCGAGGAGATCGGCCGGGCGCCCCAGATCGAGGAGACGGCAGCGGCGGTGACGTCGGCCATGAAGGATGCGGGCATCGCCACGCCGCATGATGTCCACTTCGTGCAGATCAAGTGCCCGTTGCTGACCAAGGAGCGTATCGAGGCCGCCGTGAAGCGCGGCGCCACGACGGCCACCGACGACACCTACCATTCGATGGCCCTGTCGCGCGGTGCGTCGGCGCTGGGCGTCGCGCTCGCGCTCGGCGAGGTGAAGGATGCGCCGGAGGAAGCGATCTGCCGCGACTGGTCACTCTACTCGCGGGTCGCCAGCACCTCGGCGGGCGTCGAGTTGCTGCGCAACGAGATCGTGGTGTTGGGCAACGCGCACGGCTGGTCCGGCGATCTGCTGATCGACCATGACGTGATGCGCGACGCCATTGATGCTGGCGCGGCGCACCGCATCTTGGGACGGCTCGGTGTGACCGGCGACGATGTCACGGCCGTGTTGGCCAAGGCCGAAGCCGCGCCCTCGGGCGCCATCCGCGGGCGGCGGCACACGATGCTCGACGACAGCGACATCCACTCGACCCGCCACGCCCGTGCGCTGGTGGGCGGCGTGCTGGCCGGCGTCGTCGGCGATACGATGCTCTACGTCTCTGGCGGCGCCGAGCACCAGGGGCCGGCCGGCGGGGGCCCCATCGCGATCATTGGGCGGGTCTGATCGGCTGGGTTAAGCTCGCCGCATGACCGAACCGAGCCCCTACGATCTCCTCGGCGTGCGCCGCCGCATCAATGCCGCCGGGGCGCTGACGCGGCTGGGCGGGGCGGTCATGGCGCCCGAAGTCGTCGCCGCCATGGCCGCGGCCTCGCGCGCATCGGTCGACATCGGCGAACTGCAGGACGCCGCCGGCGACCGCATCGCCGCGGCGACGGGCGCGGAGGCGGGCCTGGTCACGACGGGGGCTGCCGCGGCCCTCACGCTCGCGGCCGCGGCTGCCATCGCGCGCTGGGACATCGCGAGGATGGCGGCGCTGCCCCATGCGGGCGCCTTTCCGCACGACATCCTGATCCCGCGCACCCAGCGCACCGGCTACGCCCATGCGCTGGCGGCCTCGGGCGCGCGACTGGTCGATATCGGCCACAACGATCGCGGCACGGGCGCGGGTGTGCGCGGACTCGAAGCCTGGGAAATCGAGTCGGCCCTTTCACCGTCGGTGGTGGCGATGGCCTTCTCGGTCAATTCGACCAGCATCGTCGATCTGCCGATCGCCATCGCTGCCTGCCGCGCCAACGGCATTCCCCTGATCGTCGATGCGGCGGCGCAACTTCCGCCCAAGGAGAATCTGCGGCGCTTCATCGACATGGGCGTCGATCTCGTGGCCTTTTCCGGCGGCAAGGCCCTGGGCGGCCCGCAAGCCTCGGGCATTCTCGCCGGCCGCCGCGACCTCGTGGCCTCGGCGCTGCTGCAGCAGCTCGACATGGATGTGGCCCCCGACACCTGGACGCCGCCGCGCCTCGTCGATCGGGCGAACCTCCGGGGTGTCCCGCATCACGGGATCGGCCGCGGCTTCAAGGCCGGCAAGGAGGAGATCGTGGGTCTGCTCGTGGCGCTCGAACGCTTCATCGAGGCTGACGATGCCGCCGCCAATGCCGCGCTCCAGACGCGGCTGGAGGCAATCGCGGCATCTCTGGCGGGCTTCGACGTGACGCTCGTGCCGGCGGCGCAGACCGGACGGGTCCCGGTGCTGGAGATCGCCGTGCCGGAGGCGCTCGCCGCCAGTGCCAGGCTGCAGCACGGCGACCCACCGGTTCATTTGTCCGAGCGGCACGCCGCGCGCGGCGTGCTCACGCTCGATCCGCAGGTCCTGTTGCCCGAGCACGATGCGCCGCTGGCGGCGGCGCTTCGTGCCGTGCTTCAGTCCACCGTCGCCTGACCCTCGTCGCGATAGGCCCAGCAGGTGTCGGGCGGCATGGTGATCGCGACCTCGCCGTCGTTGTGCCGGGCTGCGGTGCCGAGTTCCAGCACCTCGAGCTTGTGGCCCCCGAACTCGACATCGTAGACGGTCTGCATGCCCTGATAGCGCCGTTCGATGACGCGGCCGGTGAAGCTGTTGGCCGGGCCGCGTTCGCCCAGGCGGATGTTCTCCGCCCGCAATGCCACACGGGCCTTGTCTCCGACGGCGAGCGGTTGCGGCGTCCAGGCCTCGATGCGGCCGGCAGCGCCGAGATCGATGACGGCCTGCTCGCCCCTGCGCTCCAGGACCTTGCCCAGCAGCACGTTCGAGGCGCCGGTGAAGTTGGCGACGAAGGAATCGGCCGGCCTGTTGTAGATCTCGCCCGGGGGCGCCATCTGCAGCAGCTTGCCGTTGCGCATGACGCCGATGCGGTCGCCCAGCACCACGGCCTCGGACTGATCGTGGGTCACATAGAGGCCGGTCATGCCGGTCATCTTCAGGATGCGGCGCAGCTCGTCCCGCAGGCGGATGCGCAGCTTGGAATCGAGATTGGACAGCGGCTCGTCGAGCAGCAGGAGCTGCGGCCGGTAGACCAGGCTGCGCGCCAGCGCGACGCGCTGCATCTGGCCGCCCGACAGCGACGTCACCGGCCGTTCCGCGTATTCGCCCAGACCGACCAGTTCGAGCGTCTCGCGGACCTTGCTGTTGATGTCGCCGCTGCCGCTGGTGTTCTTGCGGCGATACTTCAGCGGATAGGCGACGTTCTGGTGGACCGTCATGTGCGGCCACACGGCATAGGACTGGAACACCATGCCGATGTCGCGCTCGCGCGGGCTGACCAGCGTGCCGCGCTCGGGCTCCGAGACGATTCGGCCGCCGATCGAGATGCGGCCGCCGGTCGGATGCTCGAGGCCGGCCACGCAACGCAGCGTCGTGGTCTTGCCGCAGCCCGAAGGCCCCAGCAGAACCACGATCTCGCCCGCCGGCACGTCGAAGTTCACGCCATCGACGGCCGCCTTGCCGGTCCCGAACTTCTTGACCAGATCCTCGACGAGAAGCGCAGCGCTCACTGGCGATACCCGTAGGTCTTGTTCCACTCCTCGATCCAGGTCGCGCGGAGCTTGTCGAATTCCTCGAACTTCGGCACCCAGACCTTGATGACCTTGGGATCCCAGCCCTTCGGGTAAGCCGGCGGATCCTTGAGCGAGGTGATGTTGCCCAGCTTGTTGATCATGAAGGTCTGGCCTTCCTTGGACAGGCGCCAGTTCATGAACAGACGGGCGGCGTTGGGATTCTTCGACGCCTTGGTGATGCCGTCGGCATAGGGCACGATCGGCACACCCTCGGGCGCGAAGATGGCTTCGGCCGGGGCGCCTTCGACGATCTTGGTGTAGATGATGTTGTAGAGCAGGGGCGCGATCGAGACTTCGCCGCGCACCACGGCATCGGAGCAGGGCGCGCCCGACGGGTAGAGGGCGATGCCTAGCTCGGCCTGCTTCTTCCAGTAATCCTCGCCCAGCACCTGGCGTTCGAACATGATGCGCGTCCAGGTCGTGCCGCCCGACGGTCCGATGACCTGGCCGATCTGCTTGTTCTTGTATTCGGGCTTGGTGAGATCCATCCAGCTCTTGGGCGGGTTCTTCACGAGCTGGGTGTTGTAGGCGATCGCCCAGCCCAGGGTGACGCCCGGCCACAGCTTCGGCGAGACCAGCACGTCGGTGCGGTAGTCGGCGGCGTTCGGCGGCGCATAATCCTGGAAGAGGTCGGCAATCTCGAGCATCAGGCCGCGGTCGGAGTGATTGACCACGTCGGCGCCCAGCTTGTCGGCCGCGGCTTCCGTCTTGATGCGGGTGATCAGCTGGCCACCCGGGGCGCGCACCATCGCGACCTTGATCTTGGGGAAGCGCTTGTTGAATTCCTTGATCACTTCCTGCTGGGTTTCGGCGAAGTCGGCCGTGTACAGCGTGAGGCCGCCTTCCTTCTCGGCGGCGGCGATCAGCTCCTTGGAGCCGAACTGATCCTGCTGGGCGCGGGCGGGAAGGGCGGCCGTTGCCGCGGCGCCGGCAATGCCGGCCAGTATCGTTCTGCGCTTCATCTTATTTCCTCCGATTGGTTGGTTTGTTAGCCGGCGCGCCCGGCGCTCTCGGCCGAGCCACGGGAAAGCCAGGTGGTGATGCCCAGGAGAACCCCCAGAATCACGGTCTGCACCAGGCTGAAGGCGGCGGTCTTTCCGACGTTTCCGCCTTCATAGTAGTCGAGCAGCAGCACGGCCATCACGGTCGTGTCGCTGGTGTAGAGGAACAGCGACGAGCCGAGCTCGCGCACCGCCAGGACGAACAGCAGCGTCATCGACGCCACGATGCCGGGCCGCGCCAGCGGCACCATGATGGTGGCGATGGTGCTGAGCAGGCCGCGGCCGCAGATCCAGGCGGCTTCCTCGAGTTCCTTGTGGATCTGCATGAAGGATGTCGACAGCGACTTCACCGTGTCGGGGATGAAGCGCGCCACGAAGGCCAGCGCCAGGATCCAGATCGTGCCGTAGAGCCCGCCGGGCAGGCCGATCCAGGCCCACAGATAGGCGACGCCCACGACAAGCCCGGGAATGGCGACGGGGATGGTCGACAGCAGGTCGATCGACTTGCGGCCGGCGACCTGTGTGCGGTTGATCGTGTAGCCGATCGCAAAGGCCAGCACGCCGCCGATGACGGCGGTGATCACGCCGACCTTCATCGTATTCCAGATCGACGTCATGGTCAGTGGATTGTCGAAGATGGAATTGAAGTGAACCCAGCTATAGGCCTTCATGTCGAATACGGCCTCGAAGTCCTTGAAGAACAGGAAGCGACGGAAGGCGGCGATCACCAGGGCGATCGTGGGCAGCACGACGACGACGAAGAGATAGGCGAGGGCGAGGCTGAAGGTGAGCCAGCGCCACGGTCCGAGGTTCAGGCTGCGCGGGCGGAACGCCTTGCCCGCGACGGTGGCGAAGCTGCGGCCCGACAGCACGCGCTGCTGCGCCCAGACGAGGATGGCGGTCACCATCATCAGCAGGATCGCGACGGCGGCGGCCGTGTTGTAGAGCGGCGGGCTCCAGGCGGTGAGCTTGAAGATGTAGGTCGTGAGCACGTTGATATTGGCCGGCGCGCCCAGCGCGGCGGGCACGCCGTAGATCCCGAGCATCACCACGAAGGACAGCAGCGAGCCGGCCAGGATCGCCGGCGCGATCAGCGGAAAGGTGACGGTGAAGAGGGTCGTGAAGGCCGAGGCGCCGGCGACCTCCGAGGCTTCCTCGAGGCTCGGATCCATGTTCCGCAGCGCCGACGCGGTGAACATGTAGACGTAAGGTGCATAGTAGAAGCCGAACACCAGGATGAGGCCCGACATCGAATAGAAGTCGAAACGGAAGTCGATGCCGATCCATTTGAGGGCCGTGTTGAGAAGGCCGGTCTTGGGCGATCCGAGGATGCTCCAGGCGACACCCGCGACCAGCGGCGGCACGAACAGCGGGATCATGCTCGCGGCGGCGATGAACCCCTTGAAGGGCGTATTGGTGCGAACGACGATCCACGAGAAGGCGAGGCCGATAACGACGGCGAGAACGGCGCCGCCGCCGCAGGCCACCAGCGCATTGAAGAAGGCCAGGCGCACGTTCTCGTTGCCCAGCACGGCGATGAAGTGGGTCAGCGACGGATTGAACTTCGCGAATCCGTCGATCACGGGATTGGAATCGCTGATCGCGCCGAAGAACAGCATCAGCAGTGGATAGATCACCAGGAAGGTGAGGATGAGAAGCAGGGCGCCGACCCAGAGCGGCGCGGCCCACCGCCGCGCGGCGGGCGCGGCGTTCGTGGTCGCAGGCAAAGCGGCAGCACTCGTCGCCGTCAACGCGTTCTTCCTCCCGGTTCGTCCGCATCCTCAAACGGAAGCGGCTTCTTCATTAAGGCTGCGACCCTAGCCCATCCGCATTTCCGACGCTACGCCTTGGTGATGCGTGGAGTCGTCGCCCGCCGGTGTGCAGCCCCGCTATCGGTCGCCGTTCACGCCGGTCAGGAATCTCTCCGAATAGGAGTTCATGATCTGCTGCCAGCTCGTCCGGGTTCCGCGTGCCGACCATTCGAAGATCGGCTTCAGGGTCTTCGTCGTGAAGTCGGTCATCGAACCGAAAGAGCCGGTGATGCCGTTGGTGATGATGTTGGCGTTCTTCATGCCTTCGGGATCCGCAGGGGAGGCCTTGGCCGCGAAATAGGAGAGATTGTAGTAGCTGTAGCTCGAGCAGCCGAAGAACGCGTAGATCTGATACTGATCCTTGTTCATCCGGATGGGCGCGCCGATCTGTTCGCCCATGTAGGTGAGATCCAGCAGGCCGACGCGGGAGTGGCCGGCGCAGAGAAAAACGGAACCGCGTTCCGCAGCTTCCTTCGCCATGCAGAAGAAGGCGACGCTGTCCTCGCCGATGTTGGTGACGCCCCAGAACAGGCGCACGACGAGTTTGCGGGCGCCGTCAGTCCGGACATATTCCTCGACATGGCCCGGCGACGCGGCCAGCGACTTGGTGTTGCCGCAGTCACGCTCGCGCTCGGCCACCGGGACGGTGCGGCCTGCGAATCCCTGGTTCACGAGGAACTTGCGGATATCGCGGTAATTGCCGGCGTTGTAGTCGGTGTTCTTGTCAGGCGAAACATTGCCGTTTCTGTCCTCGTCGGCGCCGAAGGTCAGGACGACGCGGATCTCGCCATTGCCATTGGCCAGCCGCTCGTATGCCGGTGCGGTATTGGCGGTGTTGGGGCGCTTCGCGAGGATCGTGGCGTCCGACGTGGTGTAGTCGATGCCATCGACCAGCGGACAGCCCTTGTTCAGCGGCGCCCAGAAGTAGGCCATGCGGTACTTCTCACCCCAGCTGAAACATTTGTCGGTCGATCGCTCCCACACCTCTTCGAGATTGAGGGGGAGGCGGACCTTGACGATGTCCTGGAGCCCGTTGTCGACAACGAAGGTGCCGGTGTAGCGGTAGCGAACATAGTGCTTGCCGGTCCTGTCGTCGCGGTGCCGGCCCAGGATGTCGACGTTGGCATCGTTCTTGGCCGCGGCCTTCTTCGGCGCGGCCTGCAGCGGTCCCGCGAGATAGAGGAGCTGCCGGTTGATGTAGGAGGGCAGGAGGATGTAGTCGGGCGTGTCCTCGGCGATCTCGACCCTGCTCTCGAAGCTGACTTCGGCTTCGTACGAGTCCTTCGAGTAGTAGGCGAAGGCGGGAGCGCCGGTGACGAGAAACAGGCAGCCGGTGAGGGCGGCCGAGAGCAGGCGATCGAGCATGGCGAAACCGTAGCCCTTCGTGGCTTGCGACGTTAGTTTGTGGGGATGGAACTGAGAACGCACGACCGGTACGACTACGTCCCGCTGCGGGGCCGCGCCGACTACAGCTGGCCGGCTGGCCGGCGACTCGCCGTCTATTTCGCGCTCAATCTCGAGCATTTTTCCTACGGCGAAGGTCTTGGCGCGGAGCTCGCGCCGGGTGGTCCGCACCCCGACATTCTCAACTATGCATGGCGCGATTATGGCAATCGCGTCGGCGCCTGGTACATGCTCGACGCCTTCGATGCCCTGC
Source organism: Reyranella sp. (assembly GCF_965228225.1). GTDB lineage: Bacteria > Pseudomonadota > Alphaproteobacteria > Reyranellales > Reyranellaceae > Reyranella. Next base: position 1,247,538 of record NZ_OZ245801.1, read on the forward strand.
GCCTGCCCATGGCGGCCCTGGTCAACAGCGCGATGTACGACTATGCGCCGGAGCTGGTCGCGGCCTGCCGGGCGCGCGGCGACGAGATCGTGGGGCACGGCCGCACCAATGCCGAACGCCAGGGCGTGCTCGGCGAGGCGGACGAACGGGCCCTCATCGCCGAGGCGACCTCGCGCCTCGCGCACGCCGAGGGGCGTCCGCCGGAAGGCTGGCTCGGGCCGTGGATTTCACACAGTCACGTCACGCCCGATCTGCTGGCCGAGGCCGGCTATCACTACCTGCTGGACTGGTGCATGGACGACCAGCCCGTCTGGTTCCGCTGCCGCGGCGACCGGCGCATTCTTGCCGTCCCTTATCCCCAGGAAGTGAACGACATTCCGCAGATCGCCGGCCGGAAAATCGGCGGCGACGCCTTCGCCGACATCATCGTCGATCAGTTCGACGAGATGCTGGAACTGTCGCAGGAGCGGCCTCTGGTGATGGGCGTGGCGTTGCATGCCTACCTCGTCGGCCAGCCGCACCGTCTGCGGCATCTCAAGCGCGCGTTGCGTCACATCGCCAAACATCGCGACCGCATCTGGCTGACGACGCCGGGCGCCATTGCCCGGCATTGCCTGTCCCTTCCCGCCGGTATCGTCCCCTAGGAGTCCCATGCGTCTGTTCACGGCCACGCTGGCCACCGAGACCAATACCTTCTCCCCCCTGCCGACCAGCCTGGAGAATTATCGCGAGTCGGTGTTCTTCGGCGCCGGCCAGCATCCGGACGATGCGCCGCGCATGTGCACCGCGCCGCTGTTCGTCGCGCGCGCCCGTGCCAAGGCGGAAGGCTTCGAGCTGATCGAGGGAAGCTGCTTTGCCGCCAGCCCCGCCGGTACGACCAACCGTGCCGACTACGAGACCATGCGCGACGAGATCCTGGGCCAGCTCGAGGCGGCGCTGCCGGTCGACGGGCTGCTGCTGGGGCTGCATGGCGCGATGGTTGCGCATGGGTACGACGACGTCGAAGGCGATATCATCGAGCGGTGCCGGGCCCTCGTGGGGCCGAAATGCGTGATCGGCGTCGAACTCGATCCGCATTGCCATCTCACGATGAAGCGCGTCTCCAACGCCAACATCATCGTGCTTTACAAGGAGTTCCCCCACACCGATGTCGTCGAGAGGGCGGGGGACATGCTCGATCTCGTCCTGGCGACCCTGCGCGGGACGGTGAAGCCGATCACTTCGGTATATGACTGCCGCCAGATCCAGAGCTATCCGACGACGATCCAGCCGATGCGCGGCCTCGTCGACCGGATCATGGCGATGGAGGGCAAGGACGGAATCCTGTCCGTCTCGATTGCGCATTGCTTCCCCTACGGTGACGTGCCCGAGATCGGTACGCGCGTGCTGGTGATCGCCGACGGCGACAAGAAGAAAGCGGACGCGCTGGCGACGCAACTGGGCGAGGAACTGGTCGGCCTGCGCGGCAAGACGGCGCCGCAATCCCTGGGCGTTGCCGCGGGCATCAGTGAAGGCGTGGCCTTCAACGACCTGCCGGTCGTGATCGCCGATCCGTCGGACAATGCCGGCGGCGGCGCGCCCTCGGACAATACGGATATCCTGAAGCACCTGATCGAGAAGAACGTCGAAAGCGCCTGCCTCGGCCCGATCTGGGACCCCATCGCCGTCCGCATCTGCTTCGACGCAGGCCTCGGCGCGCGGATCGGTCTCCGGTTCGGCGGCAAGATTGCGCCCAGCTCGGGCCAGCCGGTGGATGCCGAGGTTGAGATCATCGGCCTGAAGCGCGATGCCTGGCAGAAATTCGGGCCGACGCAGGTGCCGGTGGGCGATTGCGCGGCGGTGCGCATCGGCGGCGTCGAAGTCGTCCTGATCACCAAGCGCACGCAGGCGACCGGGCTCGAACTGTTCACCAATGTCGGCATCGATCCCACCCAGCGGAAGATCGTGGTCGTGAAGTCGACCAACCACTTCATGGCCGCCTTCGGGCCGATCGCAAAGAAGGTGATCTACGTCGAATCGGGCGGCCCGCTGCCGCGCGATCATCGCAAGGTGCCGTACAGAAAGGTCGAGCGCCCGATCTGGCCGCTCGACGAAGACGCCAAGCCGCGGGGCTTGATCTACTAGCCGGGAAGCTGGACAAATCGGAACACTGCTTTGCATACTCTCTGCGGGGAGTAAGGGAGTGTTCAAAATGTTCAACCGAGTCTTCGCGGGCGCGCTCGCGCTGGCGCTGCCCTTCGCCGCGGTCCAGGCGCCGGCACACGCGCAGGAGAAAGTCCTCAAGGCCGTGATGCACGCCGACGTGCGTGTCATCGATCCGGTCTGGACGACCCAGACGATCGCCAACATCCATGGTGCGCTGGTCTACGACACGCTGTTCGGCAACGACGCCGATCAGAAGCCGCAGCCCCAGATGGTGGGCAAGTACGAGGTCAGCCCCGACAAGCTCACCTACACCTTCACCCTGCGCGACGGGCTCAAATTCCACGACGGCTCGCCCGTCACGACCAAGGACGTCATCGCCTCGCTGAAGCGGTGGGGGGCCAAGGATGGCGTCGGCCAGCGCCTCATGGGCTTCGTGACCAAGATGGAGCCGGTCGACGACAAGACCTTCACGATGGTGCTGAAGGAGCCGTACGGCATGGTGCTCGAATCGCTCGGCAAGAGCGGCAGCTCGATCGCGGCCATCATGCGCGAGAAGGACGCGCTCACCGATCCGCAGACCCAGGTCAAGGAGTCGGTCGGCTCCGGCCCGTACATCTTCGCCAAGGACCAGTGGGTGCCCGGCAGCAAGGCCGTCTACCTCAAGAACAAGGACTACCAGCCGCGCACCGAGGCGCCGTCTTCCTTCGCGGGGGCCAAGATTCCGGGCGTCGACCGCATCGAGCTGGTCTGGATTTCCGATCCGCAGACGGCGATGTCTGCCTTGGTCAACGGCGAGATCGACTTCTACGAGGCCCCGCCCAACGACTTCCTGCCGATGCTGGAGAAGGCCCGCGGCGTGAAGCTGTTGAAGACCGGAAAGATCGACAGCACCCAGGGCTTCATCCGTCTCAACCACCTGCAGCCGCCGTTCAACAACGTGAAGGCACGGCAGGCGATGTACTACCTGATCAACCAGGAGGACTTCCTGCGCGCCATCGTCGGCAATCCGAAATACTACAAGGTCTGCCCGGCGCTCCTCACCTGCGGCGGACCCTACGAGAGCGCCGCCGGTCGCGAGTGGATGAAGGAGTACAATCCCAAGAAGGCCCTGCAGCTCCTCAAGGAGGCGGGCTACAAGGGCGAGCCGATCACCGTCCTGTCGGCAACCGATCATGCCACGATCACACCGGCGACCCAGGTGCTCATCCAGGCGATGCGCGAAGCCGGCATCAACGTCGACGCGCAGTCGATGGACTGGGGCTCGGTGGTCACACGCCGCGCCAAGAAGGATCCGCCGGCCCAGGGCGGCTGGAACATCTTCGTCACGACGTCGGGCGGCGTCGGTTCGGCCAATCCCGTGCTGCACACCTGGATCGGCGCGGCCTGCGAGAAGGGCCTGTTCGGCTGGCCCTGCGACGCCAAGATCGAGGAGCTGCGTAACGCCTTCGGCATGGCGCAGACCGAGGAGGAGCGGAAGAAGATCGCCAACGAGCTGCAGGGCCGGGCGATGGAGCAGGTCGTGTACATCCCGTTCGGCCAATGGGACACGCCGCTCGCCTACCGCGCCGACAAGATCGACGGTATCGTGCCGAACACGGGTCTCGCCGTGCTCTGGGGGATTACCAAGAAATAATGGCGTATCGAGTATGCGTAGCCGTCGCGCGCGGAGGGGCCTTGCCTGAGTTGGGCAAGGCCTCGTCGTGACCGCCTATATCGTCCGCCGCCTCTTCGCCACCCTGCCGGTGATGGCGGTGGTGGCGTTGTTCGTCTTCTTCCTGTTGCGCTTCGCGCCGGGCGATCCGGCGGCGATCATCGCCGGCGAGGATGCGACCGCCGAAGCGATCGCCGCCGTCCGGGCCAAGCTCGGCCTCGACAGGCCGATGGTCGAGCAGCTCTTCGTCTGGACGACGCAGCTTCTACAAGGGGACATGGGCGTCTCGATCTTTTCGAACATGCCCGTGACGCGCCTGATCGCGCAACGTCTCGAGCCGACCGCGGCGCTCACCCTCTCGACGCTTTTCGTGGCGGTGGCGCTGGCCATTCCCATCGGCGTGGTCGCGGCCTGGAAAGCGCGCAAGCTGGTCGACCGCCTGGTCATGGGCTTTGCCGTGCTGGGCTTTGCCATGCCGGGCTTCGTCCTGGCCTACATCCTGATCTACTTCTTCGCCGTGCAGTGGCAGCTCCTGCCCGTCCAGGGCTACCAGCCGATCCGGGAAGGGCTCTGGCCGTTCGTCGAGAGCCTGATCCTGCCGTCGGTGGCCCTCGGCATCACCTACATGGCGCTGATCGCCCGCATCACGCGCGCATCGATGCTCGAGGTGCTGGCGCAGGACTATATCCGGACGGCCAATTCCAAGGGGCTCGCGACCGACCGCGTGTTGCTGCTGCATGCGCTCAAGAACGCGGCCGTGCCGATCATCACCGTGATCGGCATCGGCATCGCGCTCCTGATCTCGGGCGTGGTCATCACGGAAACCGTGTTCAACATACCGGGCCTTGGCCGCCTCACCGTGGACGCTGTCCTGAAGCGCGACTATCCGGTGGTACAGGGGCTGATCCTCGTATTTGCCGGCGCCAAGGTGCTGGTGAACCTGGTGATCGACATCTCCTACGCCTTCCTCGACCCGCGGATCCGGTACTGACATGGCCGTCGTCGCAGACGATCTCGCCCTGCCGCCCACCCGGCAGTTCTCGCTGTGGAGCGCCGTCCGGCGCAATCCCACGATCGCCATCGGCGCGGTGCTGCTGGCGATCCTGATCGTCATGGCGGTCTTCGCGCCGGTCATCGCCACCAGCGATCCCTTCAAGATCGCGCCGGTCAACCGGCTGCGGCCGCCGTCGGAGCGCTGGTGGTTCGGCACCGACCAGTTCGGTCGAGACATCTTCTCGCGCACGGTCTACGGCGCCCGCGTATCGCTGCTCGTCGGCCTGTCTGTCGCGGCTTTCGCCAGCATCCTCGGGCTGGCCCTCGGCCTGGCCTGTGGTTACTTCCGCAGGATCGACGCCATCGTCATGCGCATCATGGACGGGCTGATGGCGATTCCGTCGATCCTGCTCGCGATTGCGCTGATCACCCTGGCGCGGCCGGGGCTCGGCATCGTGATCGTCGCCATCGTGATCCCCGAAGTGCCGCGCATCGTGCGGGTGGTGCGTGCGGTCGTGCTGTCGATCCGCTCCCAGCCCTACATCGAAAGCGCCATCGCGGGCGGTACGAAGAACTGGAAGCTGCTCACGCGCCACATCCTGCCCAACACGCTGGCGCCGCTCATCGTCCAGTCGACCTATGTCTGTGCCTCGGCGATGCTGATCGAAGCCAGCCTGAGTTTCCTCGGGGCGGGCGTGCCGCCGGAGGTTCCGAGCTGGGGCAACATCATCGCCCAGGGCCGTACCTTCTTTCAGATAGCGCCCTGGACCATCATGATTCCGGGCGCCTTCCTTGCCGTCACCGTGCTGGCGGTGAACCTCCTGGGTGACGGCCTGCGCGACCGGCTCGACCCGCGACTGGCGAGGCGGCTGTGAGCGCCGATCCGGCTCCCATCCTCGAGGTCCGAGACCTGCACACGCAGTTCAGCACGCTCGACGGCGTGGTGCGCGCCGTCGATGGCGTGTCGTTCCATGTTGCCCGAGGCGAGACGCTGGGCATCGTGGGCGAATCGGGCTGCGGCAAGTCGGTAACGGCAATGTCGATCCTGCGGCTGATCCCGCCGGAGACCGGCCGCATCGCTTCGGGTTCGATCAAATTCGAGGGCGAGGAACTCACGACTCTCTCCGAGGAGGAGATGAAGCGGCTGCGCGGTCATCGTATCTCGATGATCTTCCAGGAGCCGATGACCAGCCTCAACCCGGTGCTCACCGTCGGCACCCAGATCGCCGAGAATGTCGTGCGCCATCTCGGTGTTTCCTGGAAGCAGGGGCGCGAGCGGGCCTTCGAGATGCTCGACCTGGTGCGGATCGCCGACGCGCGCCGCCGGCTCGACGAGTATCCCCACCAGCTTTCGGGCGGCATGCGCCAGAGGGTCATGATCGCGATGGCACTGTCCTGCGATCCGCAGGTGCTGATCGCCGACGAGCCGACGACGGCGCTCGACGTCACCATCCAGGCGCAGATCCTCGACCTGATGATCGAGCTCAAGGAGAAGACGGGTACGGCGATCGTGCTCATCACCCACGATCTCGGCGTCGTGGCCGAGACGACCGAGCGGGTGGTGGTCATGTATGCCGGCCGCAAGGTAGAGCAGGCATCCGTGGAGGCGCTGTTCGAGGAGCCGCTGCATCCCTACACGCGCGGCCTGATGCGGGCGATCCCGCGGCTCGACGTCGAGGCGGATGCCGCCGGCACGCGGCCGCGCCTGCAGGAGATTCCCGGCCTCGTGCCGATCCTGACCCAACCGATCATTGGCTGCGCCTTCGCGCCGCGCTGCGGCTTCGCCACCGACCGCTGCCGCAGCGAGAGGCCGCCTCTGGTCGATGCCGGTGGGGGCCATCTCGTGGCCTGCTGGGAAGTCGAGCGCGTGCGGAGGGCGGCATGAGCGACGCGCCCGTCCTTCAGGTCGACGGCCTGGTAAAGCACTTCCCGATCCATGGCGGCCTGTTGCAGCGCCAGGTCGGCGCGGTGAGGGCCGTGGACGGCGTCACTTTCACGATCCGCCGCGGCGAGACGCTCGGCCTGGTGGGCGAATCGGGCTGCGGCAAGTCCACGATCGGCAAGGTCGTGCTCAAGCTGATCGAGCCCACCGCCGGCAGGATCGTGCTGGCCGGGGAGGACGTGACCGCCCTCAAGCCCGGCGCGATGTGGACCCATCGCCGGCGCATCCAGACGATCTTCCAGGACCCGTACTCCTCGATGAACCCGCGCCTGCCCTCGGGCACGATCGTGGGCGAGCCGCTGGAGAATTTCGGCATCGCAAGGGGCGCGGCGCGCGACGAGCAGGTGGCACAGCTGTTCCGTCGCGTCGGCCTGCGGCCCGAGGCGATGCGCAAATACGCCCATGAATTCTCCGGAGGCCAGCGCCAGCGGCTCGGCATCGCCAAGGCGCTGTCGGTCAATCCCGACGTGATCGTGGCCGACGAGCCGGTCTCGGCGCTCGACGTGTCGGTGCAGGCGCAGGTGCTGAACCTGCTGATCGACCTGCAGGAGGAATACGGGCTCGCCTATCTCTTCATCAGCCATGACCTCGCCGTCATGCGGCACATCAGCCACCGCATCGCCGTGATGTATCTCGGCCGCATCGTCGAGCTGACGGACAAGCGCACGCTCTTCACGCAGCCGCTGCATCCCTATACCGAGGCCCTGCTGTCGGCCGCGACCGCGCCCGATCCCAAGCGCCGCGGATTGCGGAAGAAAATCGTGCAGGGCGACGTCCCGAGCCCGGCCAGGCCGCCACCCGGCTGCCACTTCCACACGCGCTGCATCTATGCGACGGCCGAATGCCGCGTCACCGACCCGCCGTTGCTGGAGGTGGCTCCCGGCCACCACGTCGCCTGCCTGCGGCGACCCGTTGGCGGCGATCCCGGACCGCTCTCGATCCCGGGTTAGCGCTGCGGCGTCTCGGCCGGTTCGGTCGCCGTCATGGAGGGGCGTCGCGCGACGGTGTCGTACCAGGCGGCGAGGCTTGGGGCAGCCTCGCGCCAGCCCGGTCCGTAGCGCCATTCGTCGTAGCCGCAGGCGACCGCCGTCGTGATCCGGGCCAGATCGAAAATGTCGGTGAACGGCGACATTTTCTTATCCAGCGCCGCGAAGCAGCGCAGCCCGCGGTCGCGCATCTTGGCGATGAAATCGTCCGACCGATCGGCACCGGTTCGCAGCAGTTCCGCGCGGCGCATGATCTGTGCCTCGAGGATGGCGCAGGCCAGAGCATTGATCTCGAGCGCACGCCATCGTTCGGGTCCGTCGGCGGCGAGGAGGCGATGGTTGCCCAACGTGCCGTCGAGAAAGTCGATGATCGAGTGGGAGTCGGTCAGTGTCACCTCGCCGGCGACGAGCGCCGGGATGCGCACGACCGGCGTTGCAGCCACGAAGTCGGCGGGCATCTCGACGGTCCGCGTGCCCCAGGCGTGCGGCCACTTCGTCTGGACGTAGTCGAAGCGGTCGGAGATACCGAGCTCCTCGATACAGACCCTGACACGCCGGACCCAGGGTGAGGCCGGTGTGACGTAGAGACGTATCCGCTCGGCCGCCGGATCAGGCATTGCGGGCACCGGGTGCGGTGTCGCGGAGGTAGGTGAGGGCGGCCTGGGCGCCGCCGGCCTTGTGCGGCACCTGGGCGAGGCCCAGCGCCATCTCGACGCCGGACAGGGTGCCCATCAGCATCAGGTCGTTGAAGTCGCCGAGATGGCCGATGCGGAACACCTTGCCCGCGACCTTGGTGAGACCTTGGCCCAGCGACATGTTGAAGTTCTCCAGCGCGACCTTGCGGAAGGCATCGGCATCGTGGCCCTCGGGCATGACGATTGCGGTCAGCGAACCCGAATAGGCCTTGGGGTCGCTGCACAGGATCTCGAGACCCCAGGCCGTGACGGCGGTGCGCGTCGCCTCGGCGTGGCGGGCGTGGCGCGCGAACACCGCGTCGAGCCCTTCCTCCAGCAGCATGTCGCAGGCTTCGCTCAGGCCATAGAGCAGGTTGGTGGCGGGCGTGTAGGGAAACCAGCCGTTGGCGTTGGCCACCAGCATCTCGTCCCAGTTCCAGAAGGCCTTCACCATCTTCGAGGACTTCGAGGCCTCGATCGCCTTCTCGCTCACGGCATTGAAGGACAGACCGGGCGGCAGCATCAGACCCTTCTGCGAGCCCGCCACCGTCACGTCGACGCCCCAGGCATCGTGGCGATAGTCGATCGAGCCCAGCGAGGAGATCGTGTCGACCAGCAGCAGGGCAGGGTGCTTCGCGGCGTCGATGGCCTGTCGGACGGCGGAGATGTCGCTCACCACACCGGTCGAGGTCTCGTTGTGGACGATGCAGACGGCCTTGATCGTGTGCCCGGTGTCTTCCTTCAGGCGCTTCTCGATGGCCGCGGGATCGGCCGGCTTGCGCCAGTCGCCGCCCATGAATTCCGATGTGATTCCAAGCTTGTCAGCCATCTTCTTCCAGAGAGAGGCGAAGTGGCCGGTCTCCCACATCAGCACCAGGTCGCCGGGCGACAGGGTGTTCACGAGGGCCGCTTCCCAAGCTCCGGTTCCAGATGCGGGAAAGACGATAACCGGTTGTTTTGTCTGGAAAACCTGCCGGACGGAGCGAAGGACCTTCTTGGCCAGCGCATTGAACTCGGGGCCCCGGTGATCGATCGTCGGATAATCCATCGCGCGAAGAATGCGGTCCGGAACGTTGGTCGGACCGGGAATTTGTAGGAAGTGACGTCCGGCGGGGTGTGAGTTCAGGCGCATCTGGGGTTCCTCTCGCTTGGCTGTTGCATTTTGTATACAATATGCCAGAGTGAGTCCAGTGATGGATGGTTCGGCTCTCCCGATTGCCCGTTCGACGCTGCCCGAGGCGGCGGCCGAACGGCTGCGCGCGCTCATCATCGAAGGCGACCTGGCGCCGGGCGCCAAGCTGAACGAGCGGGAACTCAGCGAACGGCTGGGCGTGTCGCGCACGCCGCTGCGCGAGGCGTTCCGCATGCTTGCTGCAGACGGCCTCCTGGTGCAGCTGCCCAACCGGGGCGCCCAGGTGGTGGCTCTGTCGCCCGCCGACGTGCGCGGCGCCTTCGAGGTGATGGGCGCGCTGGAAGGCCTCGCGGGCGAACTCGCCGTGGCACGGGTCACGGACGCCGACATTGCCCATCTGACGGCGCTGCAGGAGGAAATGGAGGCAGCCCACGCAGGGCAGGACTTGCCGGCCTACTACCGGATCAATCGGCTGATCCATGACCGGCTGAACGCCCTCGCGGATAACGCCGTGCTCGAGCAGACCTACCGCACGCTCAACGCACGGCTGCATGCCCTCAGATTCCGGTCGAATCTCAATCCCGGCAAATGGGATCAGGCGGTCGCCGAACATCGCGCGATGATCGAGGCGCTTGCGGCGCGGGATGGCGCTGCGCTACGTGACCTGCTCGTGGGGCACCTGCGCGCCAAGCAGCAGGCCGTGCTCGATTCCATGGAAAACAAGGACGACAAGAACCTTCTGGGAGGAAAACTGCCATGACGACAACGACCAAGACTTCGCGCCGCCGGGCCCTCCAGCTCGGCCTCGCCGCCACCCTGGCCGCGCCGGCCGTGGCCCGCGCCCAGCAAGGCTGGCCGTCCGGCCCGATCACCTGGGTCAATCCGTTTCCGGCCGGCGGCGGCACCGACGTCTTCGCCCGTCCGCTGGCGGCGCAGGTCGGCGAGCAGCTCGGCGTGCAGATCCTGATCGACAACAAGGGCGGTGCGGGCGGCACGGTGGGCGCCTCGCAGGCGGCCAAGATGAAGCCCGATGGCCAGACCTTCTTCGTGGGAGCGATCCATCACACGATCGCGCCGTCGGTCTACAAGACCCTCGATTACGATCTCGAGAAGAACTTCGAGCCGATCACCATGATCGCGCTGGTACCCCAGGTGATCTCGATCAACCCGAACAAGGTGCCCGCCAAGACCGCGGCCGAGTTCATCGCCTACCTGAAGGCCAACCCGAACAAGCTGAACTATGCCTCGGCCGGCACTGGCACGGCGCATCATCTGGCGGGCGAGCTGTTCAAGCTCGAGACCAAGACCGAGATCGTTCATGTGCCCTATCGCGGCGCCGGTCCGGCGATGCAGGACCTTCTGGCCGGCAATGCCGACATGATGTTCGACGGCATGGGCACCTCGGCGCAGCAGATCAAGGCCGGCAAGCTGCGCGGGCTCGCGGTTGCCACGGAGAAGCGCGTGCCGGAATTCCCCGACATGCCGACCGCGGCCGAGATCGGCGTGCCGGCCTGGATCGTGTCGACCTGGTACGGGGTTTGGGCGATCAAGGGGACGCCGAAGCCGATCGTCGAGCGCATGTATGCCGAGATCGTCAAGGCGCTCGCGGCGCCCAAGCTGCAGGCCATCTGGAAGGAGCAGCTGGCGCAGGTCGGCGGCGAAACACCGGCCGAGTTCGCCAAGCGCATCCGCACCGAAATCGAGAAGTGGCAGAAGGTCGTCGCGGCGGCCGGCGTCAAGCTCGACTGAGGATGGAGAAACCCACCTCATGATTTCAACGCTCCTCTGTATGCCCTCTCCGCCCGCGTTTCACGCAGGGCGAGAGGGAGGGGACCCGCGCGGAGCGCGGGGAGGGAGAGGTGGGTCGGATGCGGGAGCGAATGGGGGCGAACGAGATGGCTGAACGACCCGTCATTCAAGGGTCCCTCACTTCGTTCGGGATGACGGCATTTTCGGCGCTGTCGCAGTGTGATGACGCAGGAGACCCTGTCATCCCGAACGAAGTGAGGGACCTTTCGCTTCACCTTCATGCGGGCAGTGTCCGCGCTCTGGGATCGCCTCGGATATGAGCAAGCTCGAACAGAATCTGCGGCGCAGCCTCAAGGGGGAGGTCCTGTTCGACCGGGCCTCGCGCGGGCGCTATTCGACCGACGCGTCGATCTACCAGGTCGAGCCGGTGGGCGTCGTGATTCCGCGCGACGAAGCCGACCTGGCTTTGGCTGTCGACGTGGCGCGCGACGCCAAGGCGGCAATCCTTCCGCGCGGCGCCGGCACGTCGCAGTGCGGCCAGACGGTGGGCGAGGCGCTGGTCATCGATTGTTCGAAGTACCTCCGCGAGGTGGTGGGCTTCGACAAGGCCAAGCGGCAGGTGACGGTCCAGCCGGGCATGGTGCTCGACCATCTCAATGCTTGGCTGAAGCCGCACGGGCTTTGGTATCCCGTCGACGTCTCGACCTCGGCGCAATGCACCTTGGGCGGCATGGCCGGCAACAATTCCTGCGGGTCGCGCTCGATCCGCTACGGCAACATGGTGCACAACGTCGCCTCGATCGACGCGCTGCTGGCCAACGGCCAGCGCGCCCGGTTCGGGTCGACGCGGCCGGAGGACATGCCCCCCGGCGTGCGCGCCATCGCGGATAAGGTTGCGGAGCTGGCCTTCGCCGAGCGCGCCGAGATCGAGCGCATGTACCCTCACGTGCTGCGCCGGGTCGGTGGTTACAATCTCGACATCTTCTTCCCGCAGTCGGAGCGGCCCTACACGACCGACAATTCGGTGAACCTCGCGCACCTGCTGGTCGGCAGCGAGGGCACGCTGGCGGTGACCGAGCGGCTCACGCTCAACCTGGTGCCGCTACCGAAGCACAAGACGCTGGGCGTCGTGAACTTTCCGAGCTTCTACAAGGCGATGGACAGCGCCCAGCACATCGTGAAGCTGAAGCCGGCCGCCGTGGAGCTGGTCGACCGCACGATGATCGAGCTGGCGCGCGCCAATCCCGCCTTCCGGCCGGTGATCGAGCGGGCGCTGATCGGCCAGCCCGAGGCCATCCTGCTCGTCGAGTTCGCGGGCGAGGAGCGCGCGGATCAGCTGCGCGATCTGGCGCGGCTCGTCGAGCTGATGGCCGATCTCGGCATGCCGGGCAGCGTCGTGGAGATGCCGGAGCCCAGGCCGCAGTCGGAGCTGTGGGAAGTCCGCAAGGCCGGCCTCAACATCATGATGTCGATGAAGGGCGACGGTAAGCCGGTCTCCTTCATCGAGGATTGCGCCGTTCCGCTCGAACATCTTGCCGATTACACGCAGCGCCTGACCGACGTGTTCGGCAAGCACGGCACCAGGGGCACCTGGTACGCCCATGCCTCGGTCGGCACGCTTCATGTGCGGCCGATCCTCGACATGCGCCGGGACGGTGCCGAGAAGATGCGCGCGATCGCCGAGGAGGCCTCGGCGCTGGTGCGCGAATACAAGGGCGCCTTCTCGGGCGAGCATGGCGACGGGCTGGTGCGCTCGGAATGGGTGGCGTGGCAGTTCGGGCCGCGGCTCAACAAGGCGTTCGAGACGGTCAAGGACCTGTTCGATCCCGAGAACATCCTGAACCCCGGCAAGATCGTGCGGCCCTCGCGCATGGACGACCGTTCCCTGTTCCGCTTCAAGCCGGGATACGAGTCGCTCAAGTATGAGCCGGTGCTCGACTGGTCGGCGTGGAATGTCCAGACCGATCCGGTCACCGAGATCTCGACCGCGCCCGGCACCGGCGGCGACCTCGCCGGCGGCTTCGCGAAGGCCGCGGAGATGTGTAACAACAACGGCCATTGCCGGAAGTTCGACGCCGGCACGATGTGCCCGTCCTTCCGCGTGACGCGCGACGAGAAGCATCTGACGCGCGGCCGCGCCAACACGCTGCGCCTCGCGCTGTCCGGCCAGCTTGGTTCCGAGGGCTTGCGCTCCGACGCAGTGGCGGCGGCGATGGACCTCTGCGTGAGTTGCAAGGGCTGCAAGCGCGACTGTCCGACCGGGGTCGACATGGCGCGTATGAAGATCGAGGTGAAGTCGGCGCGCCGCATGGCCAAGGGCTTGAGCTGGCGCGACAGGCTGATCGGCGCCACGCCATCGATGGCGCCGTATGCCCGCCGCATGCCCTGGCTTTTCAACGCGGCCTGGTTCGTGCAGTCCTATCTCGGCTTCGCCAAGCAGCGGCGCCTGCCGCAGTGGCGCGGCGACACGTTCCTGTCGACCACCGAGGTCGACGACAACGACGCCACCGTGGTGATCTTCGCCGACACCTTCTCGAACAATTTCGAGCCCGAGATCCTGCACGCCGCCCGCCGGGTGCTGACCGCGGCGGGCCATCGCGTGGCCGTCGCCTGGCCGACCCTCGGCGCGCCGGCTCTGTGCTGCGGCCGCACCTATCTGGCGACCGGTCAGGTCGAGCGGGCGAGGGGAGAGGCGTTGCGCACGCTGAACGCGCTCAGGCCCTTCGCGCAGAAGGGCGTGCCGATCATCGGCCTGGAACCATCCTGCCTGTTCACCCTGCGCGACGAGTTCCTGGCGCTGGGCCTCGGCGAGGATGCCGAACTGGTCGCCGCCCATGCCATGCTGTTCGAGGAGTTCCTGGCACGCGAGAAGAAGGCGGGGCGCCTCGAACTGGCGCTCCAGCCGCTGTCGGAGAAGACCGCGCTGCTCCACGGCCACTGCCACCAGAAGGCCTTCGGCGCCATGAGTGCCGTGCAGGAGGTGCTCTCGCTCGTGCCCGATCTCGCGGTGACGCCCATCGAGTCGAGCTGCTGCGGCATGGCCGGCAGCTTCGGCTACGAGGCCGAGCATTACGAGACCTCGATCGCCATGGCCGAGCTGTCGCTGCTGCCGGCGGTCCGCAAGGCCGACGCGGCAACCCTCGTCGTGGCCGACGGCACCTCGTGCCGGCACCAGATCGCCGACGGGTCGGACCGTCAGGCGATACACGTGGCACAGGTGCTCGAGCGCGCGCTGGCCGCGTGAGCCAATTGCGGCGCGGGCGGCCCTGTGGCACGGTCCGCGGCCTATGAGAAATCCAAGAAATCCCTATTCCAGCGCCGAAATCGACCGTGCCAGCCATGAGCGCGAGAACGATGAACGGATGATCGAACTCGCCTCCTCGGGGGCCGCCCGCTTCGTGCCGATCGACACCGAGAAGAACCTGGTGAAGACCGGCGGCAATCCCGAAGCGGTCTTCCTCCAGGGCATGATGGGTCGCGCGATCGCCAATTCGAGCGACGTCCAGATCTTCCTGGGCTATGTCGAGGGCACGCCCTATTTCGCGGTCGACGTCACCGGCAAGGACGTGCCGCTGAAGGATCTGGGCGAGTTCGTCGACCTGCGCCAGGTCGGCCCGCTGCTGTTCGCGCGCGAGGGCTCGATCCTCGCCTACGCCCGCGGCATGACCTACTGGCACCGCCGCCATCGCTATTGCGGCGTCTGCGGCGCCACCACCAAGGTGACGCGCGGCGGCCACGTGCGCATGTGCACCAACGAGAACTGCAAGACCGAGACCTTCCCGCGGACCGATCCGGCGGTGATCATGCTGGTCCATCACGGCGACAAGTGCCTGCTGGGCCGCGGCAAGCATTTCCCGCGCGGCATGCACTCGACCCTGGCGGGCTTCGTCGAGCCCGGCGAGAGCTTCGAGGATGCCGTCGCCCGCGAGGTCTACGAGGAAGTTAAGGTCAAGGTGAAGGACGTGATCTATCGCTCGTCCCAGCCCTGGCCGTTCCCGGCGTCGGTGATGATCGGCTTCCATGCCGAGGCCGAGTCGATGGACTTCAGCGTCAACGAATCCGAGCTCGAAAGCGCACGCTGGATGAGCCGCGACGAGTTGCGCACCGAGAACCTCCCGAAGGACGGTTCCTTCTTCATGCCGCGCCGCGACTCCATCGCCCGCCGCCTGATCGAGGAGTGGCTGGGCCACGAGGCCGGACCTTCGATCAACGGCTGACCATCCGAGGACATCCATGACCGCCCAACTCTTCACCCCCGTCGAGCTCGGCGGCGTAACGCTGCCCAACCGCATCGTCGTCTCGCCGATGTGCCAGTACTCGGCCGTCGACGGCAGCGCCCAGCCTTGGCACCAGGTCCACTACGGCATGCTCGCCATGTCGGGCGCCGGCCTGCTCTGCCTCGAGGCCACCCATGTCGAGCGCGACGGCCGCATCACCCAGGGCTGCCTCGGCCTCTACAGCGACGAGAACGAAGCGGCACTGAAGCCGGTGATCGACTGGGTCCGCGGCTGGATGCCGGGTGTGAAGCTCGGCGTGCAGCTCGCCCATGCCGGCCGCAAGGCGTCGGCGCAGCGTCCCTGGAAAGGTGGCGGGCCGCTGACGCAGGCCGATGCGCCGGATCTTCCCTGGACGACCTATGGCCCGTCGGCGCTGGCCTACGATCCGGAAAAGAAGTGGCACACGCCGGTGGCGCTCGACGCGGTCGGCCTGAAGCGCGTGAAGCAGGCCTTCGTCGATGCCGCCGAGCGCAGCCTGCGGCTGGGCTTCGACGTGGTCGAACTGCACGGGGCGCATGGTTACTTGCTCAACCAGTTCCTGTCGCCGCTCAGCAACCATCGCACCGACGAGTATGGCGGCACGGCCGAGAAGCGCCGCCGCTTCCCGCTCGAAGTGTTCGAAGCCGTACGCAGGATCTGGCCTGCCGAGAAGGCGCTGGGCGTTCGGCTGTCGGCCGTCGAGTGGGTCGAGGGCGGCATCACCCTCGAGGATTCGATCGAGACGGCCCGGCAGCTCAAGGCTCTCGGCTGCGACTTCGTCGATGTCAGCTCGGGCGGCAACGCGCCGGGCCAGAAGCTCTCGGTCGGACCCGGTTACCAGGTGCCGTTCTCGGCCCGCATCCGCAAGGAAGCCGGCATCAAGACATGGGCCGTCGGACTGATCACCGAGCCCGAGCAGGCCGAGAAGATCATCGCGGCTGGCGAGGCCGACTGCACGGCGCATGCCCGCCCGTTCCTGATCGATCCGCGCTGGGCCTGGAACGCGGCGCGCGCGCTGGGTGTGGAAACGCCGCCCTTGCCGTTGCCTGCGGCGCGCGCCACAAGCATTCTTCCGTTCAAGCCGAAAGCCACCGTGGCCAAGGCGGCCGAATAGGGCTCCCGCATGTCGAGTGTGTTGCTGGCTGAAGACGAGTTCCTGATCCGCGCGGTGCTCGTCGACGCGCTGAGCGACGTCGGCGTCGAGTGCATCGAAGCAGCGACCGGGCGCGAGGCGCTCGACGTCCTGCAGAGTGACACGCCGCTCGGTGTGGTGATCGTGGATATCGGCCTTCCCGACATGTCGGGCGAGAAGGTGATCGAGGCGGCGGCGCTGCACCGGCCGGGGCTTCCCATCATCCGCTGCTCGGGCGCCTCCGCCCCCAGCACGCTGCCGGCTGGCATCAGCATGCATTCCTTTCCCAAGCCCTACAGCGCGTCGGAGCTCTCCAACTTCGTGGCCTCGCTCATCCGCAAGCCTGCCTAGGCGCACGTGCGGCGGCTCCTGAAATTCGAGACCTGGACGCTGCGCGGCAAGACGGCAGCCGATGCATCGTTCGTTCTGCTCGCCGCCACGCTCGTCGTGCCGGCCCTGCTTTTCGCGGGTGCAAGCTGGCTGGCCTACGGCGAGACCCAGCGGCAATTCCAGGAGCGGCAGAACCGAACGCTCGATCTTCTCTATGTCGGGTCCCGGGCGACCTTCGAGACGCAGCAGCTGATCGTGAGCAACGTGATCAGCCTCGTCGACGATCTGAACGACGATGAGATCCGGCAACACCAGGGCAGGCTCCATCAGCAGCTGAAGCACCTCGTTCAGAATCTGCCGCAGGTTGAGGACGTCTTCATTCTCGACAGAGAAGGCCGCCCGCTGGTCGCTGCCAACGTTCATCCGATCCCGGATAACGTGACGGCGGCAGACCGGCCGTATTTCATGGCCCATCGCGATGACCGGCAGCAGCGCTACGTCAGCGAGACGTACCGCAGCCGTATCAAAAACCTCGACATCTTCCAGTACAGCGAGCGGCGGCTGCGGCCGGACGGTGGCTTCGACGGGGTCGTGCTCGTGGCGATTCCCCCGTCCTACTTCGGAAAGCTCTTCGAACAGGCGGCCTGGGCGGACAACTACACGACATCCCTCGTGCGCAACGACGGCGAACTGCTGGCGCGCTATCCCGCATCCGCGGGGCCGACGAGATTTGATCCCGGATCGCGGTTCATGCAGGCGATCGCCGCGGACCCCGTGTCGGGCACCTACACCACGCCGCAGGCCACCATCGACGGCATCGCGCGCACGGTGGTCTATCGCAAGCTCCCCGACCTGCCTGTGTACGTGGCGGTGGGCGTCGCCAGCGACGCCGTCCGCGACGCCTGGATCCACCGCATGTCGGCACACCTCCTGTTCGGGCTGCCGGCGACGCTGGCCCTGTTCGCGCTGGCACTTCTCGCTTCGCGGCGTGCAGCGGCGCAGGCCGATACGCTGGAGCGGCTTCGTGAGGAGCAGGTCCGGCGCGCCACGGCAGAGGAGAGCCTGCGGCAGTCGCAGAAGATGACCGCCGTGGGTCAGCTCACGGCCGGCATCGCCCACGATTTCAACAACCTGCTCACGGGCATCGGGGGCGCGATCGAGATCGTCGGCCGGCGTGTGCCGCAGCCGACGCCCGAGGTCGTGCGCTTCCTCGATCTCGCCCGGACCGGCGTGTCGCGGGCCGCCACGCTCACCCAGCGCATGCTGGCCTTCGCGCGCCAGCAGCCGCTGCAGATCGAGGCGGTCGATGCCAACCGGCTGGTCAGTGGCATGTCGGAGCTGCTGCGCCGCACGCTGGGCGAAACCGTGCAGATCGAGACGGTCTTGAGCGGCGGCCTGTGGCGCGCGAGCGCCGATCCGGCGCAGCTCGAAGCGGCGATCCTCAACCTGGCGATCAACGCCCGCGATGCGATGCCGGGCGGCGGCACGCTCACGATCGAGACGGCCAATGCCCATCTCGACGATGCCTATGCGGCTGCCAATGTCGAGGTCACGCCCGGCCAGTTCGTGATGATCGCGGTCTCCGATACCGGCACCGGCATGGATCAGCAGACGATCGCCCGAGCGTTCGAGCCGTTCTTCACCACTAAGGAGCGCGGCCAGGGCACGGGGCTCGGTCTCAGCATGACCTACGGCTACATCAAGCAGATCGGCGGCCATCTGAAGATCTACAGCGAGCTCGGCCACGGCTCGACGGTGAAGGTCTATCTGCCGCGCACTCAGGCCGAGTCGGGAACCCATTCGGAGATCGCCCCCTCGCTGAGCGTCGCAGCAGGGGCGGGGCCGATCGTGTTGGTCGTCGAGGACGATCCCGTCGTGCGCGAGTTCGCCGTGGCCGCCTGTCGGGAGTGCGGCTGCACGGTGCATGAGGCGGGCGACGGCGAGCAGGCGCTGCGCGTCCTGGAGAAGCAGGGCGATATCGCCCTCCTGTTCACCGATGTCGGTCTGCCGGGCGGCATGAACGGGCGTCAGCTCGCAGGGCTCGCGGTCGCGCGGCGGCCCGACCTCAAGGTTCTCTACATGACGGGATATACCGCCAACGCGATCGTTCACCACGGTGTCATCGATGCCGGGGTGAACTTCCTCGGCAAGCCGTTCTCCGTGTCGGCGCTCGCGGCGAAGATCAAGGGCATGGGCTTCTAGCGCCGGGCACGTTACTTTGCCGGCGCGATGCCGCCCGACGTGACCCCTCCCGGACAGACCGAGATCGTGCCCGCCGCGCCGAAGCCCGTCGCCGCGCCGGCGCCCGAACCAACCCCGGTCGCAGCGCCCGAGCCGCTTCCCGCCCCGGCGCCAGCTAGGCCAGCCGTCGAGACCAGCCGGCTGCATCGGCTGCTCACGGTCGGCGGCACGATCCTGGGGCTTTTCCTCCTGTACGAGGTCGTTACTTCTTTCGTCGCCTTCACCGACGACGCCTATGTGCGTTCGGATCTCGTGGCGGTGGCGCCGCAGGTGACCGGCCAGATCGTCGAGGTCCATGTCGTCGACAACCAGGACGTCAGAATCGGCGACAGGCTGTACACGATCGACCCGGAGCCGTTCCAGCTCGTGGTCAATCAGTGGAAGGCGCAGATCGATCGGGCCGCGGCCCAGCTCAAGGTCGCGCAGGAGGAGCTGGCGCTTGCCCAGGCGGCCCTGCAGGTCTCGACGTCGAGCCACACCTACGCCGTCCAGGAGCAGAGTCGGTTCTCCGATCTCGCCAAGCGCGAGTTCGCGCCGGTCTCCGAACTCGATCGGGCCAACGACGAACTGCGTCGATCCCGGGCCGAGATGACGATCTCCACGGTGGCGATCGCCAAGGCGGAAACCGACATCGGCGCCCATCAGGCGTCCTTGGAACTGGCAAAGGCGCAGCTGGCGTCGGCGCAGTGGAACCTCGACCGCACCGTCGTGCACGCGCCGAACAACGGGGCGATCACCAACCTCACGATCCGCAAGGGCGACATGGCCACGACCGGCGTGCCGAACGTCGGCATCGTCGATTCCGACGCCTGGCGCATCATGGCCAACTACAAGCAGTACTATATCCGCGACTTCAAGATCGGCGATACCGCCTGGGTCTGGCTCGACAGTTCGCCGTGGCATTTCCACAAAGGCCGGATCACCGGCGTTGCCCGCGGCTTCAGCCGCAATCCGGGTGTCGACAAGCTGCTGCCTTACGTGGCGCCGACCACGGACTGGATCCGCCTGCAGCGCCGCATTCCGGTGACCATCGTGCTCGAGGACATGCCGCCCGGCTTCAAGCTCTACATGGGCGCCGATGCGCGTACCGTCATCTTCCCGTGAGGGGCCTTTCGGGGATCGCGCGCTACGGGAGGGCGGTCGCCGAAGACGTTCGTGAGGGGGCGCGGCTCTTCGACCGGACCCTGACCGGCTTCTGGCGAGAGCTCGCCGATATCGGCACGCGTCCGGCGCAGTCGCGCATGGGCACGGTCGCGGCGGTCTCGGTGATGCTGACCACGACGGTGGCACTGGTGATGCAGCTCGATGCGCCCTGGTGGGCGGCGATCAGCGGCTACATGTCCCTGATGTCGACCGGTGCAGCCTCGGTGCGGCGCGGCCTGCTGCGGCTGAGCGGTACGATCGCCGGCGCCGTGCTGGGGTTCATAATGGCGCGCTGGCTGCCCTACGACCAGGTCGCGCTGTGCCTGTTCCTGGGCTGTGCGACCATGGCCGGCGTCATCGCCGTTCAGGTGAGTCCGCACGGCCTGGCCTGGCTCTTCATGGCGATCACCTCGAGCCTCGTGCTGCTGATGAGCCTGAACGACCCGACACAGGCGTTCGAGATCGCCTGTTATCGCACGCTCGACGTAGCGGTCGGCGTCTCCTGCGCGATGGTGACGGCCAAAGTGCTGCAGGACTGGCACGCCGAGCCGCCGGCCACGGCACCGGGTTGGCGGCACCTGCTGGGCGCGCAATGGCCGTCGGTGCTGCACGGGGTCCGCGCCGCGATCTCGGTGGTGACCGTGATGATCGTCTGGGTGATGGTCGACCTGCCGGACGTGGGCGAGATGGCGGTCACGATCGCCGTCGTGATGGCGGCGCCTCTGATCGCCGACGGCGGCACGACGACCCGCCATCTGGTCGCCGAGAAGTCGTTCCATCGGTTCATGGGCTGTCTGCTGGGCGGCATCGTCGCCCTGGCCTGCCTCGCGCTGCAGGTTGAATCGTTCTTCTGGTGGCTCGCCATGATCGGCGGCGTCGTCTGGGTGGGCATGCACATCCAGATGGGGCGCCACGGCGTTCCCTATGTCGGCACCCAGTTCGCCTTCGTCTTCGTCGTGACGATGGTGCAGGGGCTGGCACCGCCGGACAGCATCATGCCCGGGGTCGACCGTTTCGCCGGGATCACCGGCGGCCTCGGCATTCTGATGGTCGTGTCGCTCCTGCTCTGGCCGTCCGACCAGGAGTTGGCGAAGGAACTGCGCACCTGACGTGCAGGGGCCAATGCCAGCATCCGGAACGACCCATGCACTGCGGGCGCCCGCTTAGTCCGTGCCTGCACTTGTTGGTCGGCACCAGCAGGTTAAGTTGCCGACGATGAGTGCCAGCGCGCCCCCGCCGACCGACCGGATCCTGCGGGCCATCCTCTCGATCATCTTCTCGGTCCTGTGCTTTTCCGTCCTGAACGCCATGTCCAAGACGCTGAGCCAGACCTACCCGGTCATTGAGGTGATCTGGGGACGCTACGCCTTCGCCTTCATCTTCATGATGGCGATCTTCCTGCCGCGCGCGGGAATGGCATTGTTCCGATGGCACAACGTGCCGAGCCAGATCGTGCGTGGCCTGCTGCTGTTCCTGTCCTCGTATCTCTACTTCCACGGCATCGTCGACATGCCGCTGGCGTCGGCGGCCTCGATCTCGCTCACCAGCCCGCTGATCGTCACGGCGCTGTCGTCGAAGTTCCTGGGCGAGCCGGTCGGACCGAAGCGCTGGGTGGCCGTCATGGTGGGCTTCGTCGGTGCCCTGATCGTGGTGCGGCCGGGCTCCGCACACTTCGAGTGGCATTCTCTCTGGATCGTCGGCAGCACGATTTCGAGCTCGCTCTACCAGCTCTTCTCGCGGCGCTACGGGCAGGCCGAGCGGCCCGATGCCTCGGCCACGATGGCCACGATCGTCGGCACCGCGGTGGCCCTGCCGCTGCTGCCGTTCGAATGGGTGACGCCGACTTTCGGCTGGCACTGGGTGCTGTTCATCGGCATGGGCATCATGGCCGGCGTCGGCCACTATTTCCTGACCATCGCCTACAGCCAGGCGCCGGCCGCCGTCGTGGCGCCCTTCAACTACGTGCAACTGCTCGGTGCCGCCCTGCTGGGCTATCTCGTGTTCGGCGACTTTCCCGACTTCTGGACCTGGGTGGGGGCCGGGGTGATCATCTGCTCTGGACTCTATCTCGGACACATCGAACGCCAGCGACATCGAGCGCTGATCAAGAAATAGCGCGCCTGATCAGGAATTGACCTGAGGCCACGCCGCCGAGCGGCGGATGTCCACCGCGATTGCTTCTTTTCCCCGGTGGCACAACCCTTGCTTCAAAATTAGCAGCGCAGAATCGCGCTAGCGCGATTCTTCTCGGTTGGCGTGCCGGCACCTTTGAGGACGGTCGCACCGAGTAGCGACCGACAAGGAGTTGTCAGTCGCAGACTCGCCCAAGCCAGCAGTCCTTACCCAATATTTCTCCGCTGCCCGAGGAGGCTCTCCATGTGTGAACGCATTGGCTGTACGCATTTTCCGGATCTGTCCAAGATGAACTTCGCCGGCGCCGTCGCGCCGTCACGCCGCGGCTTCCTCAAGGGGGCCGCGGCCGTCAGCACCATCACCATGGCGGCTGGTCCCGGCATGTTCATGGGCGGCCCGGCTCATGCCGCGGCCGGGATCAAGTCGACCCACGGCAGCGGCTTCTGCAACCTGAACCTGTTCCTCGCCCATTCACGGCAATACGCCAAGGCGGCGGGCACCGAGCTGATCTTCATCAACACGCCGACCTCGGCCGAGATGGTGACGTTCCTCGGCATGGGCCAGGTCGATATCGGCCTGATGCCCTACACCAGCTTCATGGCGCTCCATGACAAGGGCGCGCCAGTGAAGATCGTGGCCGGCGGGGGCGTCGAGGGGTGCGCCATCGTGGCCAGGCCCGGCCTCGACACGCCGGAAAAGCTCAAAGGCAAGACGCTCGGCACCTTCCAGATGGATACGCTGGAGGTCATGCCCTACGACTACCTGAAGAAGCACAAGATTGCCTTCAAGGACGTCAAGGTCCGCTACATGGGCAACACGCCGGAGGCGGTCGAGGCCTTCAAGGCCGGCGCCATCGACTGGATCTGCACGATCGAACCCTACGCCTCGGCCCTGGTGGCCGACGTGAAGGGGGCGGTCATGCTGACCAACGGCGTCGATCTCTACGGCAAGGGCTACACCGATTGTGTGCTCGCGGCGCGGTCCAGTCTGATCAAGGACAATCCCGAAGGGCTTAAGGCGATCATCAAGAGCATGATGCAGGCGCAGTACGACGCCGAGACCCAGACCGAGACGGTGCTCAAGGAACTCGTCGGCAAGTACTACAAGACCTCGATGGAGAACGCCAAGATCGCCCAGGGCAAGCAGCCCGCCGTGGTCGACGCACGCAGCCAGACCGACTTCATCCTGCAGCGCACCGACAGCGTCATGGAGATGGGCTACATCAAGAAGAAGCCCGGTCGTGACGCCATCGACTGGACCATACTCGAGGCCGTGATCAAGGAGAATCCCGACCTCTACGGCAAGCTCAAGTACAAGTCTGCCTGATGGCTGTCGTCGCACGCGACAGCGACCCGGGCGCCGCCGCCGGAGCATCCCGCCCGGCGGCGGCATCGCGGCTGATAGCCTCGATGGCGGGGCTCGACTGGCTGGCCAAAATCTGGTGGGCCTTCCTCTCGATCAGCCTTTTCGCGGGGCTGTGGGAACTCTGCTGGGCGATGGGTTGGGCGGACGAGAAATTGCTGCCGCCGCCGCACATATTCCTCGACAACATCGCCGAGCAGGGCAGGTACTTCAACACGGCCACGCGCTGGCAGGTCGGCCAGTCGATGACGGAGGGACCGTCGGCTTTCGAATCGGTGCTGATCACCGGCGCCGCCACGACGGCGCGCGTGTTCGTTGGGCTGATCATCGCCTCGGTGCTGGCGATCGGGGTCGGCGTGCTGGTCCGCTACTACCGCTTCTTCGACCGGCTGGTGCTGCCCACCATCACGCTACTGTCGCCGGTGTCGCCGATCGCCTGGCTGCCGGTCGCGATCTTCCTGTTCGGCATCGGCAATGCGCCCGCCATCTTCATGGTGGTGGTGGCGCTGTTCTTCCACATGGTGCTGGCGACCATCAACCAGATCGACACCGTCAACACCAACCTGATCAACGTGGCGCGCACCATGGGCGCTTCCAAGGCGCAGATCTATGCGCGGGTCATCGTTCCGGCCATCCTGCCCGGCATGCTCCAGGTGCTGCGCATGAACCTGTTCGGCGCCTGGATGGTCGTGCTGGTCGCTGAGTCGACAGGCGTCGGCTACGGCATGGGCCAGGTGATCATGCTGGCGCGCAATACGTTCAATCCGTCGCTGGTGTTCTTCACCATCGCCGTGATCGGCGTGCTGGGCTTCACCTTCGACTGGCTGCTGCGGCTGGCGCAGCGTCGTATCCTCTACTGGTTGCCCGATACCGCGGAGAGATTGCGTGTCCTCTGAAGCCGCCCCTCACTTTTCCTCGCGCGATGCGGTCGTGTGCCGTGGCGTCGGCAAGACCTGGGCAGTGGGCACGAAGCGCGCCCACAACGCCCTGACCGACATCGACCTCGATGTGTCGCCGGGCGAGTTCGTGGTCTTCCTCGGCCCCTCGGGCTGCGGCAAGAGCACCTTGCTCTACCTGATCGCCGGTCTCGAGGACGCGACCGAAGGCCAGCTCTGGTCGTTCGGTGACCTGGTGGAGACGCCGTCGCCGCAACGCAGCCTGATCTTCCAGGAGACCTCGCTCTTTCCGTGGCTGACCGTGTGGGAAAATGTGAGCTTCGGCCTGTCGATCCGCGGCGCCAGCAAGGAGGAACGCCGCACCGTCGCGGCGGAAGCACTGCAGCGGGTCGGCCTCAAGGCCGCCATGGACAAGCGGCCGGACGAGCTGTCGGGCGGCATGCGCCAGCGGGTCGCCGTGGCCCGTGCGCTCGCCATGCGCCCCAAGGTCCTGCTCATGGACGAGCCGTTCGCGGCGCTGGACGTCCAGACGCGTGCCCGCATGCAGGAGTTCCTGCTCGATGTCTGGCGCGATTCGGGCGCCTCGGTGCTGTTCGTCACCCATCATATCGACGAGGCGGTGGCGCTGGCCGACCGCGTCGTCGTCTTCACCTCACGGCCGGGGCGCATCAAGACGATCGTGCCGATCGACATGCCGCGGCCGCGCAACCTCTTCTCGCGCGAGGCGGAGGATCTCCGCATCAAGCTCACCGACCTGCTGCGCGACGAGGTCGACCGCGCCTTCGCCGAGCAGGAAGCTTTCGCCGTCCCCGCCTGATTCTTAGAACCGACAGCAAGGAGAAGCCGATATGGCCACCAGCCTGATCCGTAGCCGCGCCGCCATCACGGGCACCAAGGACCGTTTCACCTGGAACGAGATCAAGGACGGCGCCGTCCTGCAGGAGGACGGTGTCATCGTCGAAGTCGGCACCTACGACGATCTGCACGCCAAGCACCCGACCGTGCCGGTGATCGGCACCGGCAAGGAGATCCTGCTGCCGGGCTTCGTCAACGGCCATCACCATGTCGGGCTGACGCCGGTCCAGCTCGGTTCGCCCGACATGCCTCTCGAACTGTGGTTCATCACCCGCATGGTGATCCGCAACCTCGACCTCTATCTCGACACGCTCTACTCGGCCTTCGAGATGATCGGCTCGGGCATCACCACGGTGCAGCACATTCAGGGCTGGATGCCCGGCACCCTGCCGGACGTCGAGAAGCGCGCGACCGAGACGATCAAGGCCTATGAAGATGTCGGCATGCGGGTCAGCTACTGCTACGCCGTGCGCGACCAGAACCGCCTCGTCTACCAGGCCGACGAGGAGTTCGTGCGCAGCCTGCCGCCGGAGCTGCGGGGCCCGATGCAGCGCTGGTTCGACCGCTTCAAGATGAGCCTCGACGATGCGATGGATATGTTCAAGTCGTTCCATTCGCAGCATCACAACAAGCGCCGGGTGAAGATCCAGCTGGCGCCGGCCAACCTGCACTGGTGCTCGGACCCGGCGCTCACGAAACTGAGCGACGCGTCGGCCAAGTACAATGTGCCGATGCACATGCACCTGCTCGAGACCGCCTACCAGAAGGAATATGCCTGGCGGCGCGGCAACTGCACGGCGCTGGAATACATCGACCGGTTCGGCATGGTGAACGAGCGGCTGACCCTCGGCCACGGCGTGTGGCTGAACGAGAAGGACATCGACCGGCTGGCCGAGGCCAAGGGCTGCGTCTGCCACAACTGCTCGTCCAACTTCCGGCTCCGGTCGGGCGTGGCCGCTCTCAATCACTTCGAGAAGAAGGGCATCAATACCGCGATCGGTCTCGACGAGGCCGGCATCAACGACGATCGCGACATGCTGCAGGAGCTGAAGCTGGTCCTGCGGGCGCATCGCGTGCCGGGCATGGTCGAGGCCGATGTGCCGACGATGGCGCAGGTGCTTCGCATGGCGACGGTCGGCGGCGCGAAGACGACGCCGTTCGGCGAGAGCCTCGGCACGCTGGAGGTCGGCAAGGCCGCTGACATGGTGCTGATCGACTGGGACAGCGTGGCCTATCCCTATCTCGACGAGATGACCCCGACACTCGATGCCGTCGTGCAGCGTGCCAAGCAGCAGGCCGTCACCATGACGATGTGCGACGGCGAGGTGATCTACAAGGACGGGGTCTTCACCAAGGTCGACAAGACCGTCGCGCTGAAGGCGCTGCACGACGATCTCAGCAAGGCCCTGGCCGACGACGAGGTCGAGCGCCGCAAGCTCTCGGTCGCCCTGCTGCCGCACGCCCGCAAGTTCTACGAAAACTACATGGACCCCTCGAAGCACCAGCCGTTCTACAGCCCGAGCTCAAGGATCTGATCAAAGGCTGGGGGCGCGCCCCCAGCCCTGAATCAGGTTGTGGTCAGGCGCGCGATGTAGAAGCCATCGAGGCCGCCGCGGTCGGCCCACATGAAGGGGTAGGTGCGGACGTCGCCGCGCGGGGTGATGGCGTCTTCGAGGCCGGGCAGTTCCGCCGGCGTGACACGCACGCGCTTGAGCTGCGGATTGCGAACGAGGACGCCGTTGATCCGCTCGACGCCTTCGTCCTCCTGCAGCGAGCAGACGGCGTAGATGAGGGTACCGCCGGGCTTGAGCATCTCGAGGGCGCGCACCAGCAGGCGGTCCTGCGTGACCGTCAGCCGCGCCACATCCTCCTCGTCCTTCAGCCAGGCGATGTCGGGATGGCGGCGCAGGGTGCCGGTGCCCGAGCACGGCGCATCGAGCAGGATGGCGTCGAACTTCTCCTCGGGCATCCACTTGCTGGCATCGGCCGTCACGAGATTCGCCGACAGGCCGGCGCGCGCGAGGTTCTCACCGAGGCGCGTCATGCGGCGGGCCGAGATATCGACGGCCGTCACCTGGGCGCCCGCGGCGCAGAGCTGCATCGTCTTGCCGCCCGGCGCGGCGCAGAGATCGGCGACCCGCTTGTCGGTGACGTCGCCCAGCAGCCGCACGGGCAGGGCGGCGGCGGCGTCCTGGACCCACCAGGTGCCCTCGGCAAAGCCCGGCAGCTCGGCGATGTGGCCGCCGCCCTTTCGCCGCAGCGTGCCGGTCGGGAGCTTTTCGGCCTCGAGCTGGCCAGCCCAGAAATCGGCATCGCGGCGGACGGTGAGATCGAGCGGCGCCTCCTGCAGGTGCGCCGACGCGATGGCGCGCGTCGTATCCTCGCCATAGGCATGGATCCAGCTTTCCCACAGCCAGCGCGGCGTGTTGAGGCGGGCAGGATCGCGATCCACCAGCAAAGCATCGCCGTCGCGCGAAATCCGGCGCAGCACGGCGTTGATCAGGCCCTTCAGGTGGTGAAGGCCGGCATCCTCGACCAGGCGCACCGAGGTATCGACCGCGGCGTGCGGCGGGGTGCCCAGGAACATCAGCTGGGCGGCGCCCAGCCGCAGCACCTGGCGGCCGGCGGCGTTCGCGCCATCCAGGGGCTTGGTGATCAGGCCGGACAGCACGCCCTCGATCTCGCCCAGGTGGCGCACGGTGGTGGCCAGCAGCAGGCGGACGAAGGCGCGGTCGCGCGGATCGAGGGCGGTGAAGCCGCGATGGCCGGCCAGCGCGTCGTCGAGCGGCTGGCCCTTGTCGAGACAGGCCATCAGCACATCGACTGCGGCACGGCGGGAAGCGAGAGGGGTGGCATCCATCGTGCGGCGCTATAGCCGCCGCGCGCGCCGTTGTCATCGTCGCCCTGTCTCGGCAGTGTGCCGCCCGAAAGGATTTCCTGCATGAAGAGCGTGAGTTCCTACCTGGGCGACTGGTGGCGGCTGGTCGTTCCGTATTTCCGCTCGGAGGAGCGCTGGATCGCCATCGTCCTGCTGGTGGGCGCGATCGGGCTCACCCTGGCGAGCGTGACGGTCAACGTCGCCTTCAGCGAATGGAACCGGCGCTTCTACGACAGCCTGCAGAACAAGGACGAGGCCGCGTTCTGGACCGAGATGGTCAATTTCGGCTGGATCGCGGCGCTCGCAATCGCCTTCGGCGTGGCGCGCGGGCTGGTCAGCCCCTACCTGCGCCTCCGGTGGCGGCGGTGGCTGACGGGTCACTATCTCTCGCACTGGCTCGACGGGCGCGGCTACTACCGGATCGAACTCGAGCGCAAGGTCGACAACGCCGACCAGCGCATCTCCGAGGATCTGCGCCTGCTCGGTTTCTACACGATGACCCTGCTGCTGGGCCTGATCAGCGCGGTGGCGACGCTGATCTCCTTCCTGTTCATCCTCTGGCAGTTGTCAGGACCGATGTCGTTGTCCTTCATCGGCCTCGACGTGGTGATCCCCGGCTACATGGTCTGGGCGGCGCTGATCTACGCCTTCCTCGGGACCTGGCTGGCCAACCTGGTCGGCCGGCGACTGATCCCGCTCAACTTCCTGCAGCAGCGCTACGAGGCGAACTTCCGCTTCGGCCTGATGCGGGTGCGCGAGAATGCCGAAGGCATCGCGCTCTATCGCGGCGAGCCGCGCGAGAACGCGGTGCTGGAGGAAAAGTTCACCGACGTGTTCAACAATGCCTGGCGCGTGCTGGTGACCGAGATGCAGCTGGTCTTCTACCAGATCGGCTACGGCCAGCTCGCGATCATCTTCCCCTACATCGTGACGGCGCCGCGCTTTTTTGCCGGGGCGATCACGCTGGGCGTCGTCATGCAGACGGCACAGGCTTTCGGGCAGGTGCAGTCGGCGCTGTCGTTCTTCATCGACAACTACACCAACGTGGCCGAGCTGCGCGCGGTGATGGACCGGTTGAAGGGCCTGCAGATCGCCATCGAGGACAAGCCACCGGAGAACATCACCGTCGGTGCCGAGGCCGGGCGCACCGGCGTCGGCACGAGCGGCCTCGATCTCGCGCTGCCTACCGGGCAGACCCTGCTGAAGGACCTGAATCTCACCCTGCCGAAGGGGGCCTGGACGCTGATCTCCGGTTCGAGCGGGTCTGGCAAGAGCACGCTGTTCCGGGCCCTGGCCGGGATCTGGCCGTTCGGGCAGGGGCGGGTGCTCATCCCGGCCGGGGCGCGGGTGCTGTTCCTGCCGCAGAAACCCTACATCCCGATCGCCACCCTGCGCGACGCGGTGAAGTATCCCGATGAAAACTCCACAGCCAACGATGCCGAGATCGTGCAGGCGCTCGAGGCGGCCCGGCTCGGCCACCTGGCCGGACGCCTCGACGAGGAGGCCCACTGGAGCAACATCCTGTCGGGCGGCGAGCAGCAGCGGCTGGCCATCGCGCGGGCCTTGGTGTTCAAGCCCGACTGGTTGTTCCTCGACGAGGCCACGGCCTCGCTCGACGAGGCCAACGAGGCGGCGGTCTACAGTGTGCTGAAGGAGCGGCTGCCGCAGGCGACGGTCGTCTCGATTGGCCACAGGCCGTCGCTGCGCCAATGGCACGAGACGCGTCTCGACCTGAAGCGTGCGCCGGGCGAGACGGGAACCCTGAACGTCGTGAGCTGAGAAGGGCTCTCTGCGCCACTCCCCTCCATGCCGGTGAAGAAAGAGAACTTGCCTGGAGTGAAAGTCCGGTCCATCACAGGGGAATGAGCAGATCACCCGAACGCATCGCCGAAACCACCCGTGACATCGGCCACCGCCTGCGGGCGGCGCGGACCGGGGCGGGCCTTACGCTCGCCCATGTGGCCGGCCGGGCCGGCGTCTCCGAGGGCTTCCTGTCGAAGCTCGAACGCGGCCAGGCGGCGGCCTCGATCGCCAACCTGATCCAGCTCGCCGACACGCTGGGGCTCGGGCTGCACGAGCTCTTCCCCAGCGAAGCGGCGCCGGCCAAGACGATGGTTGCCGTGCACCGGGCCGGCGAGGGCGGGCTGCAGGAAGTGGCGGCGACCGGCTACCGCTGGCGCCATCTCGGCGGCGGCGCGTCGCTCGATCGCATGGAGGTCTTCCACCTGGTCTTCCCGCGCGCCAAAGGCATGGAGGCGACGGTCTCCCATCCCGGCCAGGAGCATTGCTACGTGCTGTCGGGTGAAGTGCTGTTCCATGTCGGCGACGAACAGCACCTGCTGAAGGCCGGCGACGGCATCCTGATCGATTCGCAGCAGCCGCATCGCGCCGAGAATGCCGGGCGCGGGCAGGCCCAGGTGTTGATGTCGGTGGCAAAGCCCGCCGATGCGGCCGAAGTGCCGGACTGGTGGCGCCTCTCGTCCTCGAAACTCAAGGAAGAGAAACCGAAGGAGGAAAGCAAGCCATGAGCAAGCATGTTCCCGACACGGCGGCCGCCAATGCAGGTCTGGCCACCACGCGCGAAGCCTCCCGGCGCGATCACAAGCCCTACCAGGTGCGCCATCTCGACGAGGTCGACTGGGAGACGATCCGCTGGCCGGGCGAGACCGGCAAGATGCTGTTCCATCCGAGCCCCGAGGACCCGACCCAGCCCAACGCCGGAATCCTGCGACTGGAGCCGGGCGCCCATCATCCCGAGCACTATCACGGCTTCGCGCAGGTCTGGCTGGTGCTGAAGGGCGACTTCGTGATCGACGGCCGCACCTGCCCGCCGGGCACGATGCTCTATCACCCCGATCCGCATTTCGAGGGCGAGTTCAGGACCGAGACCGGCGGCGAGATCCTGATCGTGCAGTATCCCGGCCCGACGACCGGCGAACGGCCGATCTATGCCGGCCGCTTCAACATGGAAAAGCGCAAGTCGGTCACCGAGGAGCGGGTCGACCTTTAGGCGTCAGAGGCACCGTAGGTTTTCCTCCCCCGTCGTACGGGGGAGGTGGCCCGAAGGGCCGGAGGGGGAAGGCCGCAAATGGGCACTCTCCACCTCGGATTTCTTGGCGTCGCTTTCCCCCTCCCGGCCTCCCCCGTAAGACGGGGGAGGTGGAAGAATTGAGAGTGCGTCAGCGCAGGCTCGCGTTGATCTTGTCCAGCGCCGAAGTGCCCGGGCAGAGGTCCGGGGCGTTCAGCGTGTTGAGCGGCACGTCGACCGTGTTCAGGTTGGCGTGCAGGTCGCTCGGGGTCGGATCGACATAGAGCAGGCCGGTCACGACCTCGCCGGCATGCAGGCCTTCCTGGACGCGCTTCACGGCCGCGACCTTGTCGGACGGATCGTAGTCTTCGCCGAGTTTGCGCAGGCGCAGGACCGAGCCGTCATGCTGCTGCACGATCTTCGTGGTGCCGGGATCGTAGGAGGTGGTGATCTCCTCGCGGGTCTCGATGAAGTCGATGCGGTTCAGCGCCTCGTTGTGCTCGCGCACATAGTCGTAGCTCTTGGTCGAGCCCGCATGGTTGTTGAAGGCCACGCACGGGCTGATGACGTCGAGGAAGGCCGCGCCCTTGTGGTCCATCGCCGCCTTGATCAGCGGCACCAGCTGGTGCTTGTCGCCCGAGAAGGAGCGGCCGACGAAGGTGGCGCCCATCAGGATGGCGAGCGACACCATGTCGATCGACGAATCGGGATTGGAGACGCCCTTCTTGCTGATCGAGCCCTTGTCGGCGGTGGCGGAGAACTGGCCCTTGGTGAGGCCGTACACGCCGTTGTTCATGACGATGTAGGTCATGTTCACGCCGCGCCGCATGACGTGGGCGAACTGGCCGAGGCCGATCGAGGCCGAATCGCCGTCGCCCGACACGCCCATGTAGATCAGGTCCCGGTTGGCCAGGTTGGCGCCGGTCATCACCGAGGGCATGCGGCCGTGCACGGTGTTGAAGCCGTGGCTGGCGCCCACGAAGTAGGTCGGCGCCTTGGACGAGCAGCCGATGCCCGAGAGCTTGGCGACCTGGTGCGGCAGGATGTCGAGCTCGTAGCAGGCCTGGATGATCGCGGCGCTGATCGAATCGTGGCCGCAGCCGGCGCACAGCGTCGAGACGGCGCCCTCGTAGTCGCGGCGGGTGAAGCCCGCCTTGTTCTTGACCAGCGAGGGATGATGGAGACGGGGCTTGGCGATGTAGGTCATGACGCGGCCTTGTCGAACGAGACAACCTTGAACTGACCGAGCTTGGTGGCGATGTCGGTCGCGATGAAGCGCGCCGTGATCGGCGTGCCGTCATAATGCAGGACGGGCACGATCTTGCGCGCGTCGAGCGTGTATTCGCTGAGCAGCATGGTGCGCAGCTGGGCGTCGCGGTTCTGCTCGACGACGAAGACGCGGTCGTGCTCGTGGATGAAATCCTCGACACTTTGCGCAAACGGGAAGGAGCGCACGCGCAGCGCGTTGACGTGATGACCCTCGGCCTCGAGATGGTCGAGCGCCTCGGCCATCGCGGGGCTGGTCGAGCCGAAGTAGATCACGCCGAAGCGGGTCGGCTTGGGGGAGGAATAGCGCAGCGGCTGCGGCGCGATCTTCTTCGCGGTCTCCCACTTCTTCTGCAGCCGCTCCATGTTGCGCACATAGACCGGGCCTTCCTCCGAGTAGCGTGCGAATTCGTCCTTGGTCGTGCCGCGCGTGAAGTAGGAGCCCTTGGTCGGATGCGTGCCCGGATAGGTGCGGAACGGGATGCCGTCGCCATCGACGTCGAGGTAGCGGCCGAAGGTCTTGCCGGCCTCGAGGTCCTCGGCCGTCATCACCTTGCCGCGGTCGAGGACCCGATTCTCGTCCCAGGCGAACGGCTTGCACAGGCGGTGGTTCATGCCGATGTCGAGATCGGTCATGACGAAGATCGGGGTCTGTAGCCGGTCGGCGAGGTCGAGCGCGTCGGCGGTGAACTCGAAGCACTCGCGCGGATCCTCGGGGAACAGCAGCACGTGCTTGGTGTCGCCGTTCGAGGCGTAGGCGCAGCCCAGCAGGTCCGACTGCTGCGTGCGCGTCGGCATGCCGGTCGAGGGGCCGCCGCGCTGCACGTTCACCAGCACCGCCGGGACTTCGGCGAAGTAGGCCAGCCCGATGAACTCGGTCATCAGCGAGATGCCGGGGCCGGACGTGGCGGTGAAGGAGCGCGCGCCGTTCCAGGCGGCGCCGATCACCATGCCGATCGAGGCGAGCTCGTCCTCGGCCTGCACGATGGCGTACTTGGCCTTGCCGGTCTCCTTGTCGTGCCGGAACTTCTTGCAATGGCTCTGGAACGCCTCGGCCAGCGACGACGACGGCGTGATCGGATACCAGGCGCAGACCGTGGCGCCGCCATAGACGGCACCGAGCGCGGCCGCGCTGTTGCCCTCGACGAAGATGCGGTCGCCGACATTGTCGGCATGACGCACCTTGAGCTTCACCAGGTCGGGATCGACATGCTGCTTCACCCAGTCGCGGCCGAGGTTCATCGCCTTCACGTTGGAGTCGATGAGCTTTTCCTTGCCCTTGAACTGTTCGCTGAACAGCCGCTGGATCTGCTTCTCGTCGATGTCGAGCAGCACCGAGAGCGCGCCGACATAGATGATGTTCTTGAAGAGTTGGCGCTGGCGGGCATCGGAGTAGGTGGCGTTGGTGATCGCCGTCAGCGGCACGCCGATCACGTTGATGTCCTCGCGGAACATCGATGACGGCATGGGCTTGGTCGAATCGTAGAACAGGTAGCCGCCGGGCGTGATCTCCTTCACGTCCTCGGCCCAGGTCTGCGGGTTCATCGCGACCATCATGTCGACGCCGCCGCGCCGGCCGAGATAACCCTTCTCGGTGACGCGCACCTCGTACCAGGTCGGAAGGCCCTGGATGTTCGAGGGGAAGATGTTGCGCGGGCTGACGGGCACGCCCATGCGCAGGATCGACCGGGCGAAGAGTTCGTTGGCCGAGGCCGATCCGGATCCGTTGACGTTCGCGAACTTGACGACGAAATCGTTAACGGCGGCTATTGCTTGCGGCATGCGTGCTCCGCGTGTGTCATTTCGATGTAGTACTTGCGCATGTCCCATGCGCCGGTCGGGCAGCGTTCGGCGCACAGGCCGCAGTGCAGGCAGACATCCTCGTCCTTGACCATGACCCTCTGGGTCTTGAGGCCGTCGGCGATGTAGAGGTCCTGTGTCGGGTTCATCGCCGGCGCCGTGAGGTGCGTGCGCAGCTCCTTTTCCTCACCGTTCTCGGTGAAGGTGATGCAGTCCATCGGGCAGATGTCGACGCAGGCGTCGCATTCGATGCAGAGCTGGCCGGTGAACACCGTCTGGACGTCGCAGTTGAGGCAGCGCTGCGCTTCCTTGAAGGCGAGCTGCGGATCGAAGCCCAGCTCGACCTCGGCCATGATGTCCTTCAGCGCCTCCTTCTTGGGGCGATGCGGGACCTTGAGGCGATGGTCGATGGTGGGGGCGTTGTCGTAGCTCCACTCGTGGATGCCCATCTTCTGGCTGGCGACGTTGACGCCGGGTGCCGGACGCTCCTCGGGGTTCTCGCCGATCAGCATCTTGTGGATGGAGGTCGCGGCCTCGTGGCCGTGCGCGGCCGCCCAGATGATGTTCTTCGGCCCGAACGCCGCGTCGCCGCCGAAGAAAACCTTCGGGTGCGTGCTGGCGAAGGTCTTTTCGTTGAGCTGGGGCAGGCCCCACTTGTCGAACTCGATGCCGGCGTCCTTCTCGATCCACGGGAAGGCGTTCTCCTGGCCGATCGCGACCAGCACGTCGTCGCATTCGTGGAACTCGTCGGGCTCGCCCGACGGGACCAGCGAGCGGCGACCCTTGTCGTCGTACTTCGCGACCACCTTCTCGAACACCACGCCCTTGATCTTGCCGCCCTCGTGACGGACTTCCTTGGGGACGAGCATGTTGAGGATGGGAATGTCCTCGCCGATCGCGTCTTCCTTCTCCCACGGCGAGGCCTTCATCTCGTCGAAGCCGGAGCGGACGATCACCTTCACGTCCTCGCCGCCGAGGCGGCGGGCGGTGCGGCAGCAATCCATCGCCGTATTGCCGCCGCCCAGCACGATCACGCGCTTGCCGACCTTGTCGATATGGCCGAACGAGACCGACGACAGCCAGTCGAGGCCGATATGGATGTTGGCGCCGGCTTCCTTGCGGCCCGGCACGTCGAGATCGCGGCCGCGCGGCGCGCCCGAGCCCACGAACACCGCGTCATAGCCTTCGGCCAGCACGGCCTTCAGCGAGTCGACCCGCTGATGACGGAACTCGATGTTGCCGATGCCGGTGATGTAGCCGACTTCCTCGTCGATCACCGATTCAGGCAGACGGAAGTGCGGGATCTGCGTGCGGATGAAGCCGCCGAGCTTGGGATCCTGGTCGTAGATGACGATCTCGTAGCCCAGCACGGCGAGGTCGCGCGCCACGGTGAGGGAGGAGGGGCCGCCGCCGATGCAGGCGATCCGCCTGCCGTTCTTCTCGGCCGCCTTGGGCATCTTGGAATTGATGTCGTCGTCGTCCTTGTAGTCGGCGGCGACGCGCTTCAGGCGGCAGATCGCGACCGGCTCCTTCTTGCCCTTCACCAGCGTCTCGTCCTCGACGCGGCTGCGGCGGCAGGCGGGCTCGCAGGGACGGTCGCAGGTCCGGCCGAGGATTCCCGGGAACACATTGGACTTCCAGTTGATCATGTACGCATCGGAGTAACGTCCGTGCGCGATCAGCCTGATGTACTCGGGGACGGGGGTATGGGCAGGACAGGCCCATTGGCAATCGACGACTTTATGAAAGTAGTCGGGATTGGCGATGTCAGTCGGCTTCAACATAAACTCCAGGCGGCGGCGGGAGCGGCGACTCAAGAAACTGGTAAACGTCGGTTTAGATTACCCTAAACGGGGGGCGCATTGGGGGATTATTACCATCCAGCGTCAAGCGCTAACCATTTGCAAAAGCGCGGGAAATCCCGCACGCGCCGGAGGGTCTTAGCGGGAGGGCCGGTAGGCACTGGGTGAAGCCCCCGAGGCGCGCCGGAACATGGCGCTGAAGGCGCTGACACTTTCATAGCCGAGCTCGAGGGCGACCTCGGTCACCGCCTGGCCGCCGCCCAGACGACCCATCGCCTCGAGCACGCGGGCTTGCTGACGCCAGGCGCCGAAGGTCAAGCCGGTCTCCATCATGAACAGGCGGGCCAGCGTCCGAGGGCTCGCATTCGCCCAGCCGGCCCACTCCTCCAGGGTGCGTTGATCGCCCGGATGGGCGAGCAGGGCCGAACAGAGGCGTTGCAGTCGCTTGTCGCGGGGCATCGGGAGGTGCAGTGGCAAGGACGGTTCGCGGTGCAACTCATCGAGGATCAACGCCACGACATAGCCCGCCGCGCCGCGCTCGTCATAGTCCACCGGCATTTCGGTCGCGCGCACGATCAGTTCCCGCAGCAAGGGAGATATGTGCAGCACGCGGCAGACTTCGGGCATTCCGGCCGCTGCATCCTGGCGAAGATAGAGCGTGCGCATCGTCACGTCGCCGGACATCACGATGGAATGGTGCGTGCCGGGCGGCATCCACAGCGCGCGCTGGGGCGGCACCACCCAGACGGCTTCCTCGGTGGAGATGCGCATGGTGCCGGCCGTCGCATAGATCAGCTGGGCCCGGCGATGGCGGTGTGGCGCTATTTCGAAGCCGTCGGGGAAGTCCTTGGGCATGGCCGCGACCGCCCGCGGCACGTGCTGGTAATCCTCGGGATTCGTCGAACGCTGGGCGGCTTGGCGTTTTCGCGACATTAGTTGGCAACATAGCGCAAGCCAGACAGGCAGACCAAGCCTAGTCTCGGCGTCCCTGGAGGAACAACAAGATGAGCCACGGCAGCCCAACCTCTCTCCTGCTCAATATCGGCCATGCGATGGATCATTGGATCCTGGTGGTCTTCGCCTATTCCTGGGGCGTGATCGCCGGCGTGTGGGGCGTCGAGTGGACCGAGCTCACGCCGTTCAACTACGGGGCGCTCTTCATGTTCGGCGCCGGCTCGATCGTCAGCGGCCGGCTGGGCGACCATTGGGGCCGCTGGATCATGATGGTGATCTTCTTCGTGGGCATGGGCGTCTCCGCCCTGATCATCGCGCTCTGTACCAACAAGTGGCAGATCGGCGCGGCGCTGACGCTGATGGGCGCCTTCGCCTCGATCTATCACCCGGTCGGCATTCCGATGCTGGTCCAGAAGGCCAGGAACCCCGGCTTCACGATCGGCGTGAACGGACTTGCGGGCAACATGGGCATCGCCATCGCCGCCGGCCTCTCCGTCTACATCGCCCAGCGCTTCGGCTGGCAGGCGGCGTTCATCATCCCGGGCGTGATCTGCCTGATCTGCGCCGTCGCCTTCGTGGTCCTGGTGCCGCGCGAGGAAGAGGCGCCGGCCAAGCGCAAGGCCAAGATGCTCGACCTGCCGCCCTCAGTCATGGCGCGCGTGTTCGCGATCATGACCTTCACGGCGGTGACCGGCAGCATCATCTTCAACTTCACGACCAACGGAAACGGCGAGCTGCTGGCCAATCGCGCCAAGACCATCGCGCAGGATCCGGCGATGCTGGCCACGATGCTGTTCGTCATCTTCGCGCTGGCTTCGCTCGCCCAACTCGTGGTCGGCAAGATGATCGACCGCTATCCGCTGAAGAACATCTACCTGCCGATCGTGCTGCTGCAGGTGCCGCTGTTCCTGATCGCCTCGCAGGTCGAGGGCTGGGCGCTGTTCTTCACGGCCATCGCCTTCATGCTGCTGGTGTTCGGCGCCATTCCCTTCACCGATGCGATGATCGTGCGCTATATCGACGACCGCATGCGCAGCCGGGTCACCGGCGTCCGCCTGGCGATCGGCTTCGGCGTCAGCTCCTTCGTCGTGGCGCTGATCGGCCCGGCGGTGAAGGATGCGGGCTTTCCGATATTGTTGTCGGTGCTGGCGGGCGTGGCTTTTTGCTCGTTCCTCGCCCTGTCGATGCTGCCCAGCGAGAGCGATGTGCATGCCGCTTCTGCGGCACCAAAGCCCGCCGAGTAGCAAGTCTCCCTGCAAAACGACGGCCGCGCGCGCATTGCGTGGCCGTCGCGCGTTTGCGATCCTGCCGCCAAACGAAAACAGCGAGGGCAGGATCATGATCAAGAGACGCGGTGTACTGGCGGGAGCCGCCGGCTGGACGATCGTCGGGGCCTCATCGGTGCGGGCGCAGGCCTGGCCCAGCCAGCCGATCAGGCTGGTGGTGCCTTACGTCGCCGGCGGTTCGACCGATACGGCCGCCCGCATCGTCGCCGAGAAACTGTCGGGCATGCTCGGGCAGCAGCTGATCGTCGAGAACAAGGGCGGCGGCAACACCATCATCGGCATGGACGTGGTCGCCAAGGCCAAGCCCGACGGCAACACGCTGCTGCTGGGAGCCGCGACGATGGCCACCAACGTCGCCCTGGGCCTCAAGCAGCCGTTCGATCCGCTCAAGGATTTCCAGATGATCTCGACCCTGGTCGATATCCCCGATCTCCTGGCGATCGACGGCAAGGCGTTGCCGGCGAAGAACTACGCCGAATTCGCCGAATGGGTGAACAAGCAGCCCCAGCGCGTGCGCTACGCCACGTCGGGCATGGGCAACCAGCCGCACCTCTGGGGCGAGCTGTTCCGCACCCGCAACAAGCTCAACCTCGAGAGCGTCAGCTACAAGGGCGCGGCCGATGCGCTGCGCGACGTATTGGGCGGCCACCTGCCGATCATGATCGACGTCGTGCTGCCGACGGGAACCCACGTGGCAGCCGGCCGACTGATCGGCATCGCCGTCGCCTCGCCCGAGCGCTCCACCGTCTGTCCCGACGTTCCGACCGTGGCCGAACTCGGCATGAAGGATCTGGAGAGTGCAGCGTTCTTCGGGTTGGTGGGGCCGGCCGGCCTGCCGGCGCCGATCGTCGAGAAGCTGAATGCGCTTTGCCTCGAGACGCTGAAGGATCCGGCGGTCAAGAAGCGGTTCGCCGAGCTCGGCTTCTTCACGACGGGCAGCACGCCGCAAGCCTATCTCGACCGGGTCAAGTTCGAGACCGAACGCTGGACCAAGGTCGTCAAGGAAAACAACATCAAGGTCGAGGGCTAACAGTCATGGCGTCCGCGTCGGCAGTTCCGGTTCCATCCTCCCATCTCGACGCCGCGCGCGACGCCGAACCCGCCACCAAGGCCGCCAATGCGGCGATGGCGGCGCATCTGCCGTTCGCCGACACGGCAGATTTCGAGGCCGCGAAGCGCGGTCTGATTGCGACCGTGCCGGACGGGATCGTGCGCACCGGCGGCGGCACGGTCCTGTGGAACCTGGGAGAATACGCCTTCATCGACGGCGAGCTCGCGCCCGACACGGTCAATCCCAGCCTGTGGCGCATCGCGCGCCTCAACCTCGCCAACGGTCTCTTCAAGGTCACCGACCGGCTCTACCAGCTGCGCGGCTTCGACATCGCCAACATGACGGTCATCGAGGGCGACAGCGGGCTGATCCTGATCGATCCGCTGACCACGGCCGAGGTCTCGCGCGCCGCGCTCGAGCTCTACTATGCGCACCGGCCGCACAAGCCGGTGGTCGCTGTGATCTATACCCACAGCCATGTCGACCATTACGGCGGCGTGCGCGGCGTGATCGACGAAGCCGACGTCAAGGCGGGCAAAGTGCGGGTGATCGCGCCGGCCGGCTTCATGGAGGCGGTGTCGGGCGAGAACGTGCTGGCGGGACCGCCAATGGCCCGGCGCGCGCAATTCCAGTTCGGCACGATGCTGCCGCGCGGGGCTCGCGGTCAGGTCGATGCCGGCCTCGGCAAGAGCGTCGCGCGCGGCACGCCCGGCCTGATCGCCCCGACGCAATCGATCGTGAAGGCGGTCGAGACGCACACGATCGATGGTATCGAGATCGTGTTCCAGCTGGCGCCGGAAACCGAGGCGCCGGCCGAGATGCATATGTTCTATCCGCAGCTCGGCGTGCTCAACATGGCGGAGAACGCCTGCCCGCTGCTGCACAATTTCATTCCGTTGCGCGGCGCCGTGGCGCGCGATCCGCGCATCTGGGCCAAGTATATCGGCGACGCCATCGCGATGTACGGGCCGGCGACGAAGGTGCTGATCGGCCAGCATCACTGGCCGACCTGGGACAACGCGAAGATCATCGATTATCTCGAGGCGCAGCGCGACCTCTACAAGCACATCCACGACCAGACGCTGCGCTACATGAATCGCGGCTGGCGCCCGGCCGAGATCGCCGAGGTGATCGACCTGCCGCCCGGTCTCGCCGAGCGCTGGGCGGTGCGCGGCTATTACGGATCGGTCAGCCACAATGTGAAGGCCGTCTATCAACGCTACCTTTCCTGGTACGACGGCAACCCGTGCAATCTGCACCCGCTGCCGCCGGCGCCGGCCGCCGCCAAGTTCGTCGAATACATGGGCGGCGCCGCTGCCGTTGTCGAGAAGGCACGCGCCGACTTCGCGAGGGGCGAGTACCGCTGGGTGGCGCAGGTGATGAAGGAGGTCGTCTACGCCGAGCCGGGCAACAAGGAGGCCCGCGCCCTCTGTGCCGATGCGCTCGAGCAGATGGGCTACCAGGCGGAATCGGCCACCTGGCGCAACGCCTTTCTCTACGGCGCGCAGGAGCTGCGTCACGGCGTTTTCCAGATGCCGGTGCGTCCCGGCATGGGGGCCGACACGCTGGCCGGTCTCACCAGCGACGTCTTCTTCGACCTGCTGGCGATCCGTCTCGATGCGAAGAAGGCGGCCGGCCACGCGCTGGTCGTCAACTGGCGCTTCACCGACCGCAACGAGACGCTGGTGCTCACACTCAAGCACAGCACGCTCACCCATCGCATGGGCGAGTTCGCGGCGAGCGCCGATGTCTCCGTCACCACGACGCGCGCGACCATGGACGCGATCGTGATGCGCAAGCTCACCATTCCCGACGCGCTGGCGAGCGGAGCCCTGCAACTGCAGGGAGAAATCCCGAAGCTCGGCGCGCTGTTTGCGATGATGGACCCGCCGGCGGGAATGATGTTCGAGATTCTCACGCCGGGGGAGGGCCGGTAGCGCGAAACGCTTGACAGAACCTCCCGCGTTCCCTGTGATGGGGACAAGAAATATTAAAAGTATATGGGAGGAGTTCATGCTCATGCGTAGGGCTGTGCGCTTTTTGGGTGGGGCGGTTGCCGCCGTCACGGTGCTGGGCATGGCGGTTTCCGCCCAGGCCCAGGAAAAGAAAATCAAGATCGGCGTCATCTACGACCTGACCGGTCCGCTGGCCGGCGGTGGTTCGGAGCTGAACTACACCGGCGCCAAGATCATGATCGACAACTTCATCAAGCAGGGTGGAGTCGAGGGCTACAAGATCGAGGCGATCTACGCCGACGCGCAGAGCAAGCCGGACGTCGCCATCAACGAAGCCGTTCGCCTGATCGAGCAGGAGAAGGTGAACCTCGTGCTCGGCTTCTTCTCCTCGGCGCAATGCGTGCCGGTGGCGGCGCGCGTCGAGCAGCTCAAGAGCTTCATGTGGATCACGACCTGCATCTCGACGGGCGTCGTCGAGAACAAGAACCTGAAGTACGTCTTCCGCCCGCAGGCGAGCGGCCAGCAGTTCGGCCTCATGGCCGCCGACATGATCGAGAAGAACGCCAAGGCGAAGTTCGGCAAGGAGCCGAAGGACATGCGCGTGGCGATCATCCACGAGGATGGCTCGTACGGCGTCGACGTCGCCAAGGGCAACGAGGCGGGTTCCAAGAAGGCCGGCTTCAACGTCGTCATGAAGGAAGGTTATTCGGCGACCGCGCCCGACCTGTCATCGCTGGTGACCAAGCTGAAGCGCGCCCGTCCCGACGTCATCTTCCACACCGGCTACAACCCCGACATCACGCTGTTCGCCCGCCAGGCGCGCGAGCAGGGACTCAAGTTCGGTGCGCTGGTGGGCCACGGTGCAGGCTACGGCGTTTACGAGAAGCTCAAGGACGGCATGGGCAGCGACGTGAACTACGTGTTCAACATCGATCCCATTTCGATCTGGCTGGCCAACCAGGCAACGCTCGATCCGAAGCTGCCGCCGGTGATCAAGATGGTCGGCGAGGAATTCGACAAGCTGAAGCCAGGCGTCGCGATCCGCTCGGCGCATGTCGGCATCGCGGCCTCCAATACCTACGTGTTCTTCACCGAAGTCCTGCCGCGTGCGATCAAGAAGCATGGCGGCATCGATCCCGAGGCGCTGCGCAAGGCAGCCCTTGAAGTCGACCTTCCCGAAGGCGGCACGATGCTGGGTTTCGGCGTGAAGTTCGCGGGCGAGGGGTCGCCGATCGCCGGACAGAACGAGCGCTCCTTCCCGGTCATCATCCAGTATGTCGACGACAAGTCGTACGTGGTGTGGCCGAAGAGCCAGCAGCAGCGCGAGCCGGTGCTGCCGCTGCCCAAGACCTCGGGTTTCAGCAACCAGTAGGCCGCGGCCACAACGAACGAGGGCGCGCCGTGCTGGTTGTCGAGGGTTTGGTAAAGCGTTTCGGCGGTTTCACGGCCGTGAACAACGTATCGTTCAAGGTCGATCAGGGCGAGATTCTCGGCCTGATCGGCCCCAACGGGTCGGGCAAGAGCACGATCTTCAACATGCTGTCGGGGACGTTCGCGCCGACCGCCGGGTCGATCCGGTTCGACGGCAAGGAAATTACCGGCCTGCCGCCGCATCGCATCATCAACAGCGGCGTCGGCCGGACCTTCCAGATCCCGCGGCCGTTCCGCCGCCTCACCATCTTCGAGAACGTGGCGCTGGCGGGCTATTACGGCCAGGGCAGCCATAGCCTGGCCAGGGCCGAGGAAGCCGCCGAGCGCGCGCTCGACATGGTCGGCCTGCCGACCGATCGCGGCGCCAGCGTCGACGGGCTGGGGGCGGCGGGCCTCAAGAAGCTTGAACTGGCCAAGGCGATCGCGACGGGGCCGAAGCTGCTGCTGGCCGACGAGAGCCTGGGCGGTCTCGACGAGACCGAGATGGACCAAGCCGCCGACATGCTGCGCAAGATCCGCACCGAGCTGGGCATCACCATCATCTGGGTCGAGCACATCATGGGCGTGCTGATGAAGGTGGTGGATCGCGTCATGGTGCTGGATCACGGCGAGAAAATCTCCGAGGGCCTGCCGAGCGCGGTGTCGCACGATCCCCGCGTGATCGAGGTCTATCTCGGCACCGATGCGCACGCCACGCAGGCGACGGCGGCCGCCGCCGCGGCCGCGGGCGGAAGCCCGGCCAAGAGCTGACGGGGCCGCGGAAATGCTCGAACTCAGATCGATCGACGCCGGCTACGGCAGGTTCCAGGCGCTGTTCGGTGTCAACCTCGACGTCA
Source organism: Reyranella sp. (assembly GCF_965228225.1). GTDB lineage: Bacteria > Pseudomonadota > Alphaproteobacteria > Reyranellales > Reyranellaceae > Reyranella. Next base: position 1,291,445 of record NZ_OZ245801.1, read on the forward strand.
AGGCCGGCGAGGCCGTGGGAGTGATCGGTCCCAACGGCGCCGGCAAGACCACGCTGATGCGCGTGATCTCCGGCCTGATCCGCCCGACCCAGGGCTCGATCAGCATGCAGGGCACCGATGTGCTGACGACCGCGGCGCATCGCATCGTGAGCCTCGGCATCGCCCACGTGCCGGAGAACCGCCGACTGTTCCCGCGGCTCAGCGTCGAGGACAATCTGCGCATGGGCGCTTTCATGCCCGAGGCGCGGGCGCGCTACCGCGAGCGCATGGACTTCGTGTTCGACCTGTTTCCGCGCATGAAGGAACGTCGCAACCAGCTGGCCGGGACCATGTCGGGCGGCGAGCAGCAGATGTGCGCGATCGGGCGCGCGCTGATGAGCGATCCCAAGCTGCTGCTGCTCGACGAGCCGTCGGCCGGCCTCGCGCCCGTGGTCGTGCAGCAGGTGTTCGAGCTGGTGAAGCGCATCCGGGCCGGCGGCCTCACGGTGCTCATCGTCGAGCAGAACGTGCAGCAGGTGCTGCAGGTCGTCGATCGCGCCTACCTGCTGGAGGCCGGTTCGATCCGGGCCTCCGGCGCATCGGCCGACCTGCTGGCCGACGATTCCATCCGGCAGGCGTATCTCGGTGTTTAGGCTCAAGCATTTTCGGACGCCGGGGGCGCGTGACTCCAGTCGCGCGTCATGGCGGGCCGCCAATCAACATCGCGCCACTTCAGCGCGGGGGTTACCCCGCGCGCAGTGGCGCGCCCCCAGCGAGGTGGCGCGATGATGGAAATTTTCGACATCTACCTGCTCGAGGCGCTGGTCAACGGCATCCTGCTGGGCGGTGTGCTGGCGCTCCTGGCGCTCGGCCTGAACCTGATCTTCGGCGTCATCGACGTGACATGGATCTGTTACGCCGAGCTGGTGATGATCGGCATGTACGGCATGTATTACCTGTTTTCGGTGTACGGCCTGCCCTACTGGGTGGCCGCGCCGCTCTGCATCCTGCTGGTTGCAGCCCTGGGGGCGGCGCTGCACTTCCTGGTGATCGAGCCGCTGCTGGGGGCGCCGCCGATCAACCAGCTGCTCGCCACGGGCGGTGTCCTGTTCGTGCTGCAGAGCTTCGCCACGGTGGCCTTCGGCATCGACTTCCGCAATCTCGGCATCCGCCTGCCGGTCCTGGCTCTGGGCGAGATGCACTTCAGCTACGCCCGTCTCCTGGCGTTCATCGCCGCGCTGATCGGCATGGTCGCCGTCTATCTCTTCATGACGCGGACCTATACCGGCACCGCCATCCGGGCGATCGCCCAGGATCGCCAGATCATGGCCTTGATGGGCGTCGACACGAAGAAGATCTACCTCGTCACCTCGGCGCTGGGCGGCGGGCTGGCCGGCCTCGCGGCCTGCCTGCTGGTGCTGCAGTACGACGTCCATCCCTTCGTCGGCCTGTCCTTCGGCCCGATCACCTTCCTGATCTGCGTGCTGGGGGGACTCGGCAACTTCGTCGGCGGCTTCGTGGCCGCCTTCCTGTTCGCCGAGATCATCTCACTCGGCGGTCTCTTCGCCGACCTCGAATGGGGCTATGTGTTGGCCTTCGCCTTCTTCATCGTCATGATGTTCATCCGGCCCGCCGGCCTGCTGGCGAAGCGCTCATGAACAAGCCGCTCGCCTGGGGCCTAGGCCTGGCGGCGCTGGTCGCGCTGCCCTTCGTCTACCGCGATCCCTACCATCTGCACATCCTGGTGCTGATCCTCATCTGGTCGTTCGCCTACACATCCTGGTCGATGATGGGGCGGTTCGGCCTGGTCTCGCTGGGCCATGGCGGTTTCATGGGCGTCGGCGCCTACGTGACGGCGCTGTTGTGGAATCATCTCGGCGTCTCGCCGTGGATCGGGATTCCGGCGGCCATGCTGTGCGCCGGGGCGCTGGCGATGGTCGTGGCCTATCCCTGCTTCCGCTTTCGCATCACCGGCCATTATTTCGCGCTGGTGACACTCGCGCTGTCGGGCATCGTCCTGCAGATCATCATCGCCACCCGCGACTATACGGGCGGGTCGCTGGGCTACACGCCGGAGCGGACCAAGGGCAGCCACTTCCTCGCGTTACAGTTCGACGACAAGATCGTCTGGTACCTGATCGCGCTCGGCGTCTGGGCGGGCGGCCTGGCGGTCTGGTACTGGATCGACCACAGCATGAGCCGGTACGCGATGGAGGCGATCTCCGAAGACGAGGACGCGGCGGCGGCTGCGGGCGTCAACGTAACGGCCGAAAAGCTGCGCATCACCGTGATCAGCGCCGTCATGACGGCGATGGCAGGTGCTCTCTATGGCCAGTATCAGATGTTCATTGCCCCCGACACGGTGAGCGGCATCGCGGTCTCCCTGCAGATGGTGTTCGCGGCGGTGGTGGGTGGAATCTACGTGGCGCTGGGCCCGACGATCGGCGCGATCATCACCATCATGCTGGCCGAGATCCTGCGCATCGGCTTTGGTACCAAGGCAGTGGGCTGGGACAATCTGCTCTACGGTGTGCTGCTCGTCGTCTTCATCATCTTCCTTCCGAAGGGCATTCTGGGCAGCTTGCTCGCGTGGCTGAAGTCGCCTAGCAAGCAGAGGGATGGATGAGTTCGACTATGTCGTCGTCGGGGCGGGATCATCTGGCGGCCCCCTCGTTGACCGTCTGACGGCGACGGGGCGGCATTCCGTCCTGCTGCTGGAGGCCGGACCGGAAGCGACGAGCCAGTGGCTCTCTATTCCCGCGGGCTTCGCCAAGGCGTTGGTCGACCCGGCCGTGAATTGGAAGTCCTGGACGCAGCCGGAGGCGCAGCTCGGCGGGCGCCGCGTTTACTGGCCACGCGGCAAGGTCGTGGGCGGATCGAGTGCGATCGGCGGCATGGTCTATGTTCGTGGGCTCGCGTCCGACTACGACGGGTGGCGACGGATGGGCAACGAGGGCTGGTCGTTCCAGGACTGCCTGCCATATTTCCGGCGCGTCGAAGCAGTCGCCAACGGCGAAGCCGAGATTCCCGGCAGTGGCGGTCGGGTCGGGATCACCCAGGGCTCCTATCGGAACAAGCTCGGCGAAGCCTTCCTCGACGCCTGCATCGAGGCCGGCATGAGCCTGACGCCGGACTTCAACGGCCGAAATCAGGAAGGTGCGGGCTACTACCATGCAACCGGCAGCGGTGGCCGGCGCATTTCGACCGGCTGGGCCTATATCCAGGCCGCCCGGCGCCGCTCGAACTGTCGGGTGCTGACCAATGCGCGGGCCGAGCGGGTCATGGTCGAAGAAGGCCGCGCCGTCGGTGTGGCCTACCGGCGGGGCGGAACGAGCCGGACGGCGCGCGCGCGCCGCGAGGTGATCCTGAGCGCCGGGGCCGTCGGCTCTCCGCAGCTGCTGCAGCTGTCGGGCATAGGAGCGGGAGCCCACCTTTCGTCTCTCGGCATTCCCGTCGTGCGCGACATGCCGGGCGTCGGCGAGAACCTGCAGGATCACTACTGCATCCGCTCCACCTATCGCACCTGGTGGCGGTTGTCGTTGAACGACGATTTCCACATGATGCACCGGCGCCTCAGCGCCCTGCTCGTCTATGCCATCTGGCGCATGGGCCCGCTCACGGCCATGCCGGCCTTTGCGGGCGCCTTCGCGCGTCTGCTGCCAGACTCGAACGAACCGGACACCCAACTTTATTTCCTTCCCTGGTCGTTCGAGAGCGTGGAGAAGGGACCGCATCCCTTTTCCGGTTTCACGATTCTCGCCAACCACTGTCGGCCCGAAAGCCGCGGCCATGTCCGCATCACTTCGCGCGAGGCGGATGCACCGCCGGCGATCGCTGCCAACTACCTGTCGACGGAGTGCGACAGGCGGGCGGTCGTCGCGGCGGCCAGATTCATCCGTCTCCTGGCACGCTGCCCCGCCCTCAGGCGCATCGTCGTCGAGGAACTGCTGCCGGGTGTGGAAGTCTGGAAAGACGAAGAATTCCTGGCCTTCGCCCGTCGGGAAGGCCAATCGGCCTACAACCCTGTCGGCACCTGCCGGATGGGGTACGATCCCGGGGCCGTGGTCGATCCCCGGCTCAGGGTTCATGGGGTCGAGGGCCTGCGGATCGCCGACGCCTCGGTGATGCCGACGCTGGTATCCGGCAACACAAATGCCGCCTGCATGATGATCGGCGAAAAAGCCTCAGACCTTATCCTGGCCGACGCCGAGCGATAGCCCCGCGATCTCCAGCGGCGCATCGCGACCGCGAATCGACAGGGTCGGGAGCGGCTCGATCCGCAGGTCGGCCGGGAGACGAACCATCGCAAGCAAATCGGCGGAGACAAGCACGTCATGGGCAAGCCCTTTGGAGGCTTCGAGCAGGCGCGCAGCGACGTTCAGCGTGTCCCCGACGTATGCGATCTCCCTGCGTACGTCGCCGATTTCGCCGGCCACGATTTCTCCGCAGTGGAGCGCTGCCCTGAACTCCGGGACGGCGCCGAACCGGTCGCGGTAGCGGGCAGCATTGCGGGCGATGTTCTGCTGGGCAAGGAACGGGCAGGCGAGACAGTCGCCCGCTTTGAGCGCGGGTCCAGCGGGCCAGGTGAGGATCACCTCGTCACCCACGTATTTGTGGATTTCCGCATCGCATTCCATCGCGGCGTCGGCGATGTCGCGGAAGAAGGCGTTGAGCAGCTCGTGAAACCGGATCGCGCCCAGCTTCTCCGCAAGCCCGGTCGAGTCCTTCATGTCGATCAGCAGAAACGCCTTCTGTTCGCTTCGCGGCCGGGCATAGCGCCCGAGCAGCAGGTTCTTCAGGGTGCCGAAACCCAGCAGACGGCCCGTCTCGATGATGAGGTTGCCGACCACCGACATGGCGATGGCGAAGAACACGGAGCTCCGGAAGATCGGATCGAAAATCACGAACTGCCGGGTTCCGATCGACATCAGCAGGCGCGCGAGGACCAGGCCGCCGACGATGACGACGCAATAGAACGCGACCTTGACGAGGAAATAGCCGGCGAGCGGCAGGCGTCGCATCCAGGCGAGCGAGTTGATGCGCGCGCGCCGAACCTCGAAGAAGGTGATCGGCGTGGCGATCAGCAGCGACGTGAGAATGCCCTGTACGACGCCTTGCAGCGGTGGCTCATCGACGGGAGCCACGGCTTGCCCGAAATAGGCGCTGATCGCGGCACTCGCCAGGCTGATCCAGAGGATGATCCGCCATTCGCGCCGGTTGCGCCGCGACATCGTCATGCGGCGATGCGGTCCGACCGGGCGAGCGCGCGCTGGAAGGTTGCGTGATCGACATTGCCGCCCGAGCACACGACGGCCACCGCTCGGTTCTCGACCGGCAGCTGCCCGGTCAGCGCCGCGGCCAGCGCCACCGCACCGCCCGGCTCGACCACCAGCTTGAATTCGCGGAAGGCCAGTTCCATGGCGTCCAGCACCTCTTCGTCGGTGACGACGAGCCCGGGGCCGAGCAGCTGCTGCGCCAGCGGGAAGGTGACGTCGCCCGGTGTCGGCGCCAGCAACGCGTCGCAGATCGATCCCGAGAGCTTCTCGTTCTTCTGTTTGCTCCCCGCCGCGAGCGAGCGGGCGAGATCGTCGAAACCGGCAGGCTCGCCGGCGTGAACCATGGTCGTCGGGCTGATGCCCTTGACGCCCAGCGCCACGCCGGTCGCCAGTCCGCCGCCCGAGCAGGGCGCCGCCACCGCGTCGAGGGTGACGCCCAGGGCCTTGGCCTGCTCGGCGATCTCGAGGCCGGCCGTGCCCTGGCCCGTCAGGATCCACGGATGGTCGTAGGGCGGCACGATGGTGGCGCCGGTCTTCGTGGCGATGCCGTGACCGATTTCCTCGCGGCTGTCCTTCACGCGATCGTAGAGCACCACCTCGGCGCCGCTGGCACGCGTGTTGGCGACCTTGAGGGCCGGCGCATCGGCCGGCATCACGATGGTGGCCCTGGTGCCGAGCAGGCGCGCCGCCTCGGCCAGACCCTGGGCATGGTTGCCCGACGACCAGCCGACGACCCCCTTGGCGCGGTCGGCCTCGCTCATGGAGGCCAGGAAGTTGTAGGCGCCGCGCAGCTTGAAGGACCCGGTGCGCTGCAGGCATTCCGCCTTCAGGAACAGCCGCCCGCCGAGCTTGCGGTTGACCCTCTCGTTCTCGAGCAGGGGCGTGCGGATCGTCACGCCCTCGAGGCGCCGGGCGGCGGCCTGGACGTCGGCGAACGTGGGCGTGGCAAAAGCAGGCAGCGAACTCATCGTGGAACACCAATCAGGTCGGGGAGGTCGGAAAGATCGCGGATTTCAGCCGCGAGCGTGCCGGGCAGGTTATCGTCGGGGGCGCCGGTTCGGTTCACCCAGACGCTTCGGAAGCCGAATTGCGCGGCGCCATGGGCATCCCAGCAGTTCGACGAGAGGAAACAGACTCTGTCGGGCGTGACGCCGCAGCGTGCTTCGACGAGGCGATAGACGCGCGGATCGGGCTTGAAGACACCCGCCTCGTCGACGCTCAGCACCGCCTCGAAACGGTTGGCGAGACCCGACGCTGCCACCATCGGGTCGAGCATGCCGGGATTGCCATTTGACAGGATGGCGGTCCGCATCGCGGCGCGAGCGAGGCAGGCCAGCATGCCCGGCGCCTCGGGAAACGGATCGAGGGCCAGGTAGGCGCTCATCAGCCGCTCGTGCACCACGGGATCGGTGATGCGATGGGCGGCCAGGCAATGGTCGAGCGCCTCTCCGGTCACCTGCCAGAACGGCGCGTAGGCGCCCATGGCGTTGCGCAGCCATGTGTACTGGATCTGCTTGGTTCGCCACAGTTCGGACAGGACATCGGCCGAGCGCCCGACCGCCCGGCGATGGCGCGCCACAGCCGAGGTGAAGTCGAACAGCGTACCGTAGGCGTCGAAGACGCACATCTCGATGCCTGGAAGGGGGGCGGCCATTCAATTGCTCCAGAGGGGTCCAGACCGTAGGCTAACAAGCATGTTCGTCGCCATCGTTCAAATCCCCATGTCCAGGCGTCCCCGGGACGCTGCCGTCGAAGCCGCCACGAAGTCGGCGCCGACCTATACCGCGCTGGGCGCGAAGGGCCTGTTGAGGAAATACTATCTCAACGGCGAGGCGGGCGGCGGCGGCGTCTATCTGTGGGCCTCGGAAGCGGCGGCCCGCGCCTGGTACACGCCGGAGTGGGAGGCCCGCATGGAGGCCGCTTTCGGCGCCAGGCCGGTCGTCACCTATTATGACAACCACGTGGTCGTGGACAATGAGACGGGCCAGGTTCGCGTCGAGAACGCTTGACGCGCGCAACGGCGTTGCGCGCTCCGATAAAATGACAGGGAGGAAACAGTGCAGAAGCGCAAGCTTGGCCGGACGGGCCTCGAGGTTTCGGTGCTCGGATACGGTGCGGGCGCGGTCGGCGGGCTTTTCACCAAGGGCGCCGGGCAGGACCAGGAGCGTGCGGTGGCGCGGGCGATCGAAGCCGGCATCAATTATTTCGACACGGCGGCGAAGTATGGCGATGGCGAATCGGAGAAGAATCTCGGCCGGGTGCTGAAGGCCCTCAAGGCCGACGTCATTGTTGGCACCAAATTCCGGCTCACCGCCGCGGATCGCGCCGACGTCGCCGGGCTCATCGTCCGGTCGACCGAGGAGAGCCTCAAACGCATGGGGAGGGACCATGTCGATCTGCTGCAGCTCCACAATCCGCTGGCGGCGGCGGACGGCGGCGACAGGCTGGATGTGGAGATCGCGTTGAACGAAGTGGTGCCGGCGCTGGAGAAGCTGCGGCAGCAGGGCAAGACGCGCTTCATCGGCTTCAGCGGCGTGGGCGAGCCCGCCGCACTCCTGAAGGCCGTCGACTCGAAGCTCTTCGACACGGTGCAGGTCGTCTACAACGCGCTGAACCCCAGTGCCGGCGGGCCGATGCCGAAAGGCGCGCCCGGCCTCGACTACGGCCGCCTGCTCGAGCGGGCTCAGGCGGCCGGGATGGGCACGATCGTCATCCGCGCGCTGGCGGGTGGTGCGCTCGCCGGGACGACGGATCGTCACCCGCTCGCCCAGCAACAGGTCCCGCCGATCGGCTCGGCCCCGGACTTCGCGGGCGACGTCGCTCGTGCCCGCACGCTGGAGCCTCTCGTGAAAGAGGGTGTCGCCGACAGCCTGACCGAACTCGGCGAGCGATTCGTGATTACGCATCCGGGCGTATCGACGATGCTGGTCGGCTACTCGACGCTGCAGCACCTCGAGGAAGCGATCGCCGCCGTGAACAAGGGCCCGCTGCCGGCGGCTGCCATGCAGCGGATCGTGGGCTAGCGCAGCGCATGCAGGAACGTCACCGATGGCGAACCGCGTGACGAAGCGTGTGTGGGTGAAGGTCCGTACGGCTGACGAGAAGGCCAGCATAGGCGCGCGCAGCGAGCAGGTGATCACGCCTGTATGAAAACGCCTCGCACCCCCCGTTTCGACGTCGCAGCCTTGCGTAAGCAGGCCGGCGCCAAGGTGTTTGCGCGGGGCGAGGAGTATCATCGCGACGGGCAGGTCGACCTCCTGTCGGTCGAGCGGGACCGGGTGCTCGCCCGGGTCCTCGGCTCGGAGGACTACCGCACCGTGCTGAGGGGGCGGGGAAAGAAGATCCGTGGCGAATGCTCGTGCCCGGCCTTCCGCGATTGGGGTTTCTGCAAGCACCTGGTGGCGACCGCTCTCGCCACGAATGAGGTCGCCGACGAGGGCTGGGAGAAAAAGCCATCGGTCCTCGACCGCATCCGCGCCCATCTGAAGCAGAAGGGCGTCGACGCCTTGGTCGAGATGGTCGTCGAACTCGCCGAGCGCGACACGGCCCTCTTCCGCAAGCTGGAGATCGCCGCCACGGCCGCGTCTCCGGGCGATGTGAAACGCCTCGAAAAGCAACTCCGCCGGGCGATCGACAGCGCCACGCGCACGGGCGGCTTCGTCGGCCCTGACGAAGTGGACGCCTGGGCCGACGATGTCGGTGCCGCTCTCGCCACCATCGCTCAACTCGCCGACGGGGGACACGCTGCTCTGGCTGTGGAACTCGCTCTCCACGCCATCGACCGCATCGAAGACGCGATCGAGGCGATCGACGAGTCCGGCGGCCACGGACATGCCCTGCTGGAGCATGCCGGCGACATCCATCTCGCCGCCTGCCTGCTGGCGAAGCCGGACCCAGTCCGTTTTGCGCGCGAACTCTTTCCGCGCCAATTGCACGAGCAGTTCGACACCTTCTACCGGGCCGTGGTGCGCTACGCCGAGGTTTTGGGCGAAGCGGGCCTCGCCGAGTACCGCAAGCTTGCCGTCGAAGCCTGGGAAAAACTGCCGCCGCCGACATGCAAGCCCGGAACCGGGGATGAATCCGCTCGACTCATCAACATCCTCGACTTCTTCGCCGAGCGCGACGGCGACGTCGAGACGAGGATCGCCCTGCGGGCCGGGAAGCTGTCGACGTCATCCGACTATCTGACATTGGCAAAGTTTTGCCTCGCCGAGGGCCGCGCGGAGGAGGCGTTGCGGCGGGCGGAGGAGGGGCTGTGGATGTTCGAGGACCGGCGGCCCGACGAACGGCTGGTGCTCTTCGTCGTCAACCTGCTCGTCAAGTCCGGACGGAAGGAAGATGCCGCCACGGCTTTGTGGAAGGCTTTCGAAAAGGCTCCAAGCCTGGATCTCTATCGGCCCATCCGAAAGCTGGGCGGGCAGGCTGCCCGCGAACGCGCCTTGACGTACCTGGAGGCGAAGGCAGCAGCCAGCCAGCCTATGAGCGGGGATATGGCACCCGCCACGCTCATTCAAGTTCTCACCGAAGAGAAGATGTACGATGCCGCGTGGGCGGCCGTGCGCAATTACCCCGGAAAGGGGCCACCTCTAACCTCACCGCTCGCGGAGGCGACGGAGAAGACCCACCCGCAGGAGGCCCTTGAGACCCATGCCTGGAATGTCGAATTCTACATTGCCAGGGGCGGGGACACGGACAACAAAGAGGCCTGCCGGCTGATAGCCCGCATGGCGCTGTTGCGCGAGCCGGCTGCTCATGCTCAGTATCTCGCGACGCTCAAGCAGCGTCACCGGCTCAAGCGCAACTTCATGAAGCTTCTGGGATGAAGCCATGCGGCGGTCCGAGATCGAGAAGCAGAACCAGTACCTCCTGCTTCAGCAGCGCGAGTTCCGCATGGCTGCGGACATCGTGACGGACGCGTTCATGGCTTTTCCCGATGTTCGCTCCGTAGCGGTCATCGGCTCGGTTGCCCAGAAGCTGTGGAAGGAGATCCCGCGTTTTTCGGAGTTTCGCCGCGCACGCATCGAAGTCTGGCACGAGTGCGCGGACCTCGATCTGGCGGTGTGGATTGACTCCCAGGGCCGACTGGACGAGATGCGCCGGGCCTTGGCGCAATCGCTGACTGCCGCCTTCAAGGCGGGCACGGGAGTGAGCGTTCCCAGCAATCGGGGTCGACGTGTTTCTGTTCGAGCCGGGCAGCGACCGCCATCTCGGCCGGCTCTGCCGCTACAGTACGTGCCCCAAGGGCAAGCCTGACTGTCTCGTTCCCGGTTGCGGGACGATTCCCTTCAACAAGGTCGTCGAAGGCTTCCAGCCGAACGCCGATATCGTCGCTTCGGTCGCGGACACCATGCTCTACGAGCGTGGCAGGGGACGGCTGCGCTCGGCCCTCGATCTTCCGTCGGTCGAGACCTGACCTCAGCGGGCCAGCGCGTCGCGCGTCCAGCGCTCGATGGCGCTCGAGTCCATGGCGCCGGACTGGCGGGCGATCGGCTTGCCGTGGTGGAACAGGATCATCGTCGGGATCCCCTGGATGCCGAAGCGTTGCGCGAGTTCCTGCTCCTCGTCGGTGTTGATCTTGGCCAGGCGGACGGCGGGTTCCAGTCGCGCCGCCGCGCGCTCGAACTGCGGCGCCATGGCCTTGCACGGGCCGCACCAGGGCGCCCAGAAGTCGACCAGCACCGGCAGGTCGCTCTTGCTGGCATGGGCCTCGAAGGTGCCGGCATCGAGCGCGACGGGGTGACCGTCGAACAGCGGCGAGCCGCACTGGCCGCACTTGCCCTTGTTGCCGGCCGCCAGCCTGTCGCGGGGAAAGCGGTTCAGGGTGCTGCAGCGAGGACAGGCGAGGAGCAGGGCATCGGTCATGGCGAACCTCGAAGCATTTGGCGCTACGACCGGCCCACCGCGGGCGGCACGGTCTGGAAGGGGCCGTTGAGACGGCTGCGATAGACGGTGACCGCCTCCATGATGCGCTGCACGTAGTTGCGCGTCTCGCGGAACGGCATCATTTCGATCCAGTCGATCATGTCGATCTTGGCGGTGCGCGGGTCGCCGCCCGCCTCGATCCAGCGGGCCACCCGGTTGGGGCCGGCATTGTAGGCCGCGAGCGCCAGCTCGTAGGAGCCGCCGAAGCGCTGCAGCATCTCGGCGAGATACTGGCTGCCGAGCTGGACGTTGTAGGCGGGATCGCGGGTCAGCTTGCTCTCGATGAAGGGTACTTTCAACCGCCCCGCCACGTCGCGCGCCGTCGTCGGCAGGAGCTGCATCAGGCCCTGTGCATTGGAGGTCGAGACGGCGCTGGCGTTGAACGAGCTCTCCTGCTTGGCCAGCGACAGGGCGAGCGCCCGTTCGATCGACCCGGTGGCGCCGAGATCGACGATCGGAAAAGCCGCGTCGAACAGCACCACGCCATTCTCCGCGCCGCGGCGCGCCACCGTGAGCCCGACATCGGGGCGTTTGAGGTCGAGGGCGAGTTGCGCCAGCAGCGCGACTTCGCCCGGCGCCGTGACCGCGCGGGCGAGGCGCAACAGGAAGGGGCGGGCGCGGTCGTACTCTTCGACCTGGCCGAGATAGCGCGCCATCGTCGCGAGTTCGCGGCCGGCCAGCGCCTGCCTGTCGGCGGCGGTGGGGACCGGATCGACCGGGAATTTCGGACTGACGCCCTGAAGCTTCCTGGCGGCAAGCTGGCCGTAGTAGGTCTGGCCGTAGCCGGCGGCGCGCGCATACCAGTCGTTGGCATCCTTGGACTGCTTGGCGGCCTCGTAGGTGCGGGCGAGCCAGTAGGCGCCGCGGCTCTTCGAGATGTCGGTCGAGACGCCGTCGTAGAGCGTGGAGAAATGTTTCAGCGCAACGGCCGGCTTCTTGAGCTGGCGGAGCGCGATCCAGCCCGCGAGGAACTCCGCCTCGGCGAAGGACACGCCCTTGGTAAGCCCGTGCCCGATGGCAACCGTGTAGGCGTCGGCCGGGCGATCGGCATCCAGCAACGCCCGCACCACGAGATTGCGCTCGTTCCACCAGGCATCGGTCTGGTTGGGAATCGGACCGGCCAGCGCCGCCTTCGCCTCGTCGAGCGTGCCGGTCCGCCGGATCCACTGCATGCGCTCGAAGCGAAGCGTGGGTTCGTTCAGCCGCGCCGCCGGAAGCGCGCGCACCAGCGTGGCCGCGTCGGCGGCGCGGGCCGCCATGGCGAGGCGGGCGTTGGCGACGGGCTGGTAGTCGGGCGGCAATTTGGGCACGAGGTCCCGCGCCACCTGGTGGCGGCCCTCGCGCAGGATGCGGTCGAAGCGGGCAACCTGGTCGGGGCCGGTCAGGAGCTGGGCGTAGCGATTGAGGAAATCGTTCTCGTCGGAATTGCGCAGCGTGGCGTTCTGCCAGGTGTCGCGCGCGAAGCGGGCGACGTCGTTGGGCGCCGCCGTGGCAGCCGCCTCGAGCCGGCGCATATGGCCGGTGCTGGTGAGGGGCGGGAAGGCCGTGAAATAGCGGACGACTTCGGGGGCCGGCGTCTCGGGGCCGATCCGCTCCTCGGCCTGGCGGCGCAGCACCTCGGGCTCGGGCCAATCGGGCTGCTCGCGCAGGAAGCGCCAGGTCGCGGCAAAGCTCGCCTCGGTCCTGGGCGCGGCCCGCAGGATGCTCCAGGCGACGTAGCGGTCGAGCAGCGTGTTGCGGAAGTTGGCGACGGCCGCCCGTGCATCGGCCCACCGGCTGTCGTCGATCGCCTTGAGCGCCGCGGTGAAGGCGGCAATCTCCGCCGCGTTGAGCGGATTGGCGGCCACGGCCTGGGCGGGCGGAGCGGGAGCCGGCGATGGTGCATTTCCTTGCACGGACGATGCGGAGGACGGCGCCGAAGACGGTGGAGGGCTGGGCTTTTCGACGTCTCCGGGCAGGCGCCGCACGCCGGTTGTCGGCGCGGCCGGCTGGGCCGCGGCGGGGAACGTTGCCAGCAGGGCGGCCAACAAGATGAGGGGGGATTTGCTCTTTTTCACGCCAGGAATCGTAGGCAGGGAGTTGCGGCATCACAATGGCAAGTTGCTCACCTTGCAGCGCCAAACCCTGGGGCCTAGAGTGGACTATTAAGGGAAAATCGGAGGAAGACCATGTTCACCGGATCGCTCGTTGCGCTGATTACGCCGTTCAAGAACGGATCGGTGGACGAGAAGGGATTCGAGAAGTTCGTGGCCTGGCAGATCAAGGAAGGCACCGACGGGCTGGTCCCGTGCGGCACCACCGGCGAATCGCCCACCCTCTCGATGGAAGAGCACAAGCGGGTCATCGATATCTGCATCAGCGCGGCCAAGGGGTCGGGCGTGCCGGTGATCGCCGGGACCGGGTCCAATTCGACCGCCGAGGCGATCGAGCTGACGCAGCATGCCAAGAAGGCCGGCGCGGACGCCGCCATGCTGGTCGTGCCCTACTACAACAAGCCGACCCAGGAAGGCCTGTTCCAGCATTTCAAGGCGGTGGCCGAAGCCGTCGACATCCCAATCCTGCTCTACAACGTGCCGCCGCGTACGGGTGGCGACATGCAGGTCGAGACGGTGATCCGGCTGTCCCAGGTCAGGAACATCGTCGGCATCAAGGATGCGAGCTACGACATGGCGCGGCCGACCCTGACCCGTCTCAAGGCGAAGAAGGGCTTCGTCCAGCTCTCGGGCGAGGATGCCAGCGCGCTTGGCTTCCTGGCGCAGGGGGGCGACGGCTGCATCTCGGTGACGGCCAACGTGGCGCCGCGCCTGTGCGGCGACATGCACGATGCGTGGAAGAAGCGCGACCTCGACAAGGCGTTCGAGCTGCAGGACCGGCTGATGCCGCTGCACAAGGCGATGTTCTGCGAGACCAGCCCCGGCCCGGTGAAGTACGCCGCCGAACTGATCGGCCAGTGCAGCGCCGAGATGCGCCTGCCGATGGTGCCGATCGCCGAGAGCAGCAGGAAGGCCGTGCACGAGGCCATGGTCCAAGCCGGCCTGATCAACTAGAAACCGGGTTCTTCCAACTCACGAGTGTCCTGTGGCCAATAAACCGGAACTGGACCGCACCGTTGTGGCCCAGAACCGCAAGGCGCGGCACAATTACTTCATCGAGGAGACTTTCGAGGCCGGGCTCGCGCTGACCGGCACCGAGGTCAAGTCGCTGCGCGGCGGGCGCAGCACGATCGCCGAATCCTACGTCACGGAAGAGGGCGGCGAGGCCTGGCTGGTCAATGCCAACATCCCGATCTACGCCTCGGGCAACCGCAACAACCACGAGCCGCGCCGGGCGCGCAAGCTGCTGCTGCACCGGGGCCAGATCAACAAGCTGATCGGCGCCATCCAGCGCGAGGGCCGAACGGTCGTGCCGCTGCAGGTCTATTTCAATCCGCGCGGCCGCGCCAAGATCGAGATCGCGCTGGCCACCGGCAAGCAGGCGCACGACAAGCGCCAGTCGCTCAAGGATCGCGACTGGCAGCGCCAGCGCGCCCGGATGATGTCGTCGCGGCGCTGAGCGCGGCCGCATGTCTGGAAGGAGTACCCGATGAGCACCGTCCTGATCACCGGCGCCGCGCGCGGCCTCGGCCTGGAATTCGTGAAGCAGTACGCCGCCAAGGGCTGGAAGGTTCACGCCTGTGCACGCTCGCCGGAATCGCTGAAGGCGGTCGCGGGCGACATCCATCACCACAAGCTCGAAGTCACCGACTACGCGGCCGTGAAGGCGCTGGCGTCGGAGCTGAAGGGCGAGGCGATCGACGTGCTGATCTGCAACGCCGGCGTGTCGGGTCGCGAGGCCGCCGATCTCGGCACCATCGATCCCAAGGTCTGGCGAGACACGTTCGAAGTGAACGCGCTGGCGCCGCTGATGATGGCCGAGGCCTTCGTCGAGCAGGTGGCGGCCTCGAAGGATCGCAAGCTGATTGCGATCTCCAGCCGTCTCGGCAGCATTACGCACAATGACGGCGCCCGGTACGCCTATCGCGCCAGCAAGACGGCGCTCAACATGGAATGGCAGAGCCTGTCGAAGGACACGGCCGCCAAGGGCCTGATCTGCGTCGTGCTGCATCCCGGCTGGGTGCAGACCGACATGGGCGGCCAGGCGGCGACGCTCACCATCGCGCAGAGCGTGCCGTCGATGGTGAAGGTGATCGACGGGCTGAAGCCCGCCGACAATGGCCGCTTCCTGAACTACGACGGCGCCGAGCTGCCCTGGTAGCCATGCTGCTCAGCGAAGAACAGACGCTCATCCGCGACACCGCCCGCGCCTTCGCGCAGGAGCAGGTGCTGCCGCATGTGCGGGCCTGGGAGGCCGCGGGGGAAATTCCCCGGTCGCTGCTGGCCGAGATGGGACGTCTCGGCTTCATGGGCATGACGGTACCGCCCGAATGGGGCGGCGCCGGTGCCGACATGGTGTCTTATGTGCTGGCGCTGGAGGAGATCGCGGCGGCCGACGGCGGCCTGTCGACGGTGATGAGCGTCAACAATTCGCCCGACTGCGCCGCGTTGCTGGCCTATGGGTCGGACGAGCAGAAGGAGAAGTGGCTGAAGCCTCTCGCCCGCGGCGAGATGCTGGGCGCCTTCTGCCTCACCGAGCCGCACGCGGGCTCCGACGCCTCCAACCTCAAGACGCGGGCCGAACGGCGCGGCAACGCCTGGGTGCTGAACGGCGTGAAGCAGTTCATCACCTCGGGGCGCAGCGCCGACATGGCGCTGGTCTTCGCGGTCACCGATCCGTCGTCGCCCAAGCGCGGCATCTCCTGCTTCATCGTGCCGACCGACACGCCGGGCTATCGCGTCGCCTCGGTCGAGAAGAAGCTCGGCCAGAAATCGTCCGATACCTGCCAGATCGCCTTCGAGGACTGCACCGTCGGCGCCGACGCAATGCTGGGCGGGGAGGGCGAAGGCTATCGCGTGGCCCTGGCCAATCTCTCGGTCGGGCGCATCGGCATCGCGGCTCAGTCGGTGGGCATGGCTCGGGCCGCCTTCGAGGCGGCGCGCAGCTACGCGCAGGAGCGGGAGGCGTTCGGCACGAAGATCGCGAACCACCAGGCGGTCCTGTTCCGGCTCGCCGACATGGCCACCAAGGTCACGGTCGCGCGGCAGATGGTGCTGCATGCGGCAACCTTGCGCGACGCCGGTCTTCCATGCCTCACCGAGGCCGCAATGGCTAAGCTATATGCGTCGGAAATGGCCGAGGAAGTGTGCTCGGCCGCAATTCAGATCCACGGCGGTTACGGGTACGTTTCCGACTATCTGGTGGAGAAGATCTGGCGGGACGTCCGCGTCTGCCAGATCTACGAGGGCACCAGCGACGTGCAGCGCATCCTGATCGGCCGTGGCCTGGCAGCCTTGTAGTCTCGCCTTTCGCTTGTTCCCGATCACGCCGCGTGCGAACATCATTCGGTGTGAGGCCGCTAAAGCGGTTTTGGGGAACTTGGGGGAGCCGGGCGACGGATGGTCGGTCGTGCGCCGTAACTTGATGAAACTGATTGGACTTGCCGCAGCCCTGCTGTCGGTGACGGGAGCGGCTGTCGCCCAGGATACCAAGGCGGTTCCGAAGAACGTCGCCGCGCCGTCGTCCACCCGGGTCATCCAGATGCAGACGGCGTTCAGTCCTGCCCTTCCCGGGTCGGGCGAAGGCGTGCGGGTGTTCACCCGATCCGTGAAGCACATGTCGGCCGGCGCGGTCGCCATCAAGATCCTGGAACCTGGCCGCGTGGCGCCGACAGCCGAAATGCTGGATGCGATCGTGGCCGGCGACCTCGAGGCAGCCTTCACCTGGTCGGGTTATGCCGCCGGCAAGGCGCCGGTCTTCAACATCTTCGCCACCGTCCCCTTCGGGCTCGGGCCGGAGGAGATGGCTTCCTGGATGCTCGAGGGTGACGGCTCCCGCATCCATCGCGACGCTTACGACAAGCTGGGCGTGGCCGGTATCCCCTGCGGCATCCAGGGTCCCAAGGGTGGCGGATGGTTTCGCGGCGAGGTCAACTCGGTCGCGGACTTCAAGGGGCTGCGACTGCGCTACGGCAAGCTGTCGGCAGAGGTGATGTCCCGGCTCGGCGCGGTCGTCGTGCCGCTGCCGCCGGGCGAGTTCTTCTACAAGCTGCAGCAGGGCAACGTGGATGGCGGCGAGATGTCGACGCCGGCCATGGATGCGGCCCTGGGCTTCGACAAGCTCGGTCTTCCTTACTATCTGCCGGGCTGGCAGCAACCCTCGGCCGTGCTCGACTTCCTGATGCGCAAGGACAAGTGGGCGGCCCTGCCGGCCTCGCTGCGGGCGCAGATCCAGACCGCCTGTCAGGCGAATATCGCGTGGATGCTCGGACGCTCGCCCAACGTGCAGGGGGTGGCGCTGGAGAAGTTGAAGGCGTCGGGCGTCGAGGTCCGGGAATGGTCGCCGGACGTGCTGGCCGCCTTCCGCAAGAACAGCGAGATCGTGGTCAAGGATCTGGCGGAGCGCGACGCCGACTTCGCGGCGGCGCTGGCCAACCAGCGGGCGTTCATCGCGCAGGGAGCGCACTGGCGCGCCCTTTCTCGCCTGCCGTAACCCGCGGCTTGCACGCGGTCCCCGGTCCGGGCAGTTTCGCCCTGACATGACCGTACTTTCCTCCCAGATCGACACCCGTTCCGACACCTTCAAGCGCAACGCCGAAGCCATGCGCGCGCAGGTCGAGGATTTGCGCCGCCGCACCGACACGGTCCGCCTGGGCGGCGGCGAGGACTCGCGCAAGCGCCATGTCTCCCGCGGCAAGCTGCTGCCGCGCGAACGAGTGCGGGCGCTGCTCGATCCAGGCTCGCCGTTCCTCGAACTGTCGCCGCTGGCCGCGCTCGACATGTACGACAACGAGGCGCCGGGCTCGGGCGTGATCACCGGCATCGGCCGCGTCAGCGGCGTCGAGTGCGTGATCGTCTGCAACGACGCCACCGTGAAGGGCGGCACCTATTACCCGATGACGGTGAAGAAGCATCTCCGCGCCCAGGAAGTGGCGATGGAGAACCGGCTTCCCTGCATCTATCTCGTGGATTCCGGCGGCGCCAACCTGCCGCAATGGCCCGAAGTGTTCCCCGACAAGAACCATTTCGGCCGCATCTTCTACAACCAGGCCAACATGTCCGCCCAGGGCATCCCGCAGGTCGCGGTGGTGATGGGCTCGTGCACCGCGGGCGGCGCCTACGTGCCGGCGATGAGCGACGAGACGGTGATCGTGCGCAAGCAGGGCACGATCTTCCTGGCCGGCCCGCCGCTGGTGAAGGCCGCGATCGGCGAGGTGGTGAGCGCCGAAGACCTGGGCGGCGCCGACGTGCATGCCCGCACCTCGGGCGTCGCCGACCACTATGCGCAGAACGACAGCCATGCGCTGGGCATCGCGCGTCGTATCGTGGCCAATCTCAACTGGAAGAAGTCCCCGTCGGCGTCGCTGCTGCCGCCGCGCGATCCGAACTACGCCGGCGAGGAACTGTACGGCGTCGTGCCGATGGACACCCGCACGCCCTACGACATCCGCGAGATCATCGCGCGGCTGGTCGACGGCAGCGAGCTCGACGAGTTCAAGCACCTCTACGGCACGACCATCGTCACCGGCTTCGCGCGCATCTGGGGTTATCCGGTGGGCATCGTCGCCAACAACGGCATCCTGTTCAACGAATCGGCGCTGAAGGCGGCGCACTTCATCGAACTGTGCGGCCAGCGCGGCATTCCGCTGCTGTTCCTGCAGAACATCACCGGCTTCATGGTGGGCAAGAAGTACGAGGCGGGCGGCATCGCGCGCGACGGCGCCAAGATGGTCACCGCCGTCTCGACCGTGAACGTACCGAAGTTCACCGTGATCGTCGGCGGCAGCTACGGCGCCGGCAACTATGGCATGTGCGGCCGCGCCTACAGCCCGCGCTTCCTGTGGATGTGGCCGTCGGCGCGCATCTCGGTGATGGGCGGCGAGCAGGCGGCGAGCGTGCTGGCGACCGTGCGGCGCGACAATATCGAGGCCAAGGGCGGTACCTGGTCGAAGGACGAGGAAGAGAAGTTCAAGCAGCCGATCCGCGAGGCCTATGAGCGCGAAGGCCATCCCTATTACGCGACGGCGCGGCTGTGGGACGACGGCATCCTCGATCCCGTCGACACCCGCATGACCCTGGGCCTCGCGCTCTCGGCCTCGATGAACCAGCCGATCGGACCGACCAAGTTCGGCGTCTTCCGGATGTGATCCGGACATGACCGATCCTATCCTGACGAAGGTCGAGGGCGGCGTGGCCACGCTCACGCTCAACCGGCCCAAGGCGATGAATTCCTTCGACGGCTACACGGCGCGCGCCATCATCGACGCCGTGGAAGGCTTCGCCGCCGACGATGCGGTGCGCCTGCTCGTGGTGGCGGCCGGAGGCCCGGTCTTCTGCGCCGGCGGCGACTTCAATTGGGTGCTGAGCTGGCCCGAACTCGACGCCATCACCCGCAAGGTCGGCGCCGATTCGATGATGGCGGCGGTCCAGGCGGTTTACGAGTTCCCCAAGCCCTCGATCGCCCGCGTCCAGGGCGCGGCGGTGGGCGGCGGCGTCGGCCTGATGCTGGCCTGCGATTTCGCGGTCGCCGTCTCCTCGGCGCGCTTCGGCCTGACCTCGGCCCGCAACGGCCTGCTGGCGGGTATCGCCATTCCCGTGCTGATCCAGGCGGTCGGCCCGCGCATGGCGCGGCAGCTCCTGATGCACGGCGGCATGTTCGATTCGGCGACGGCGCTGCGCATCGGCCTGGTCGACCAGGTGGTCGAGGACGATGCGCTCGATTCGACGGTCGCCGCGCTCGCCGACGAACTGCGCCGCGGCGCACCCTCCGTCCAGACCCTGGTCAAGAAGCTGATCACCGAAATCGACGCCCTGCCGCACGATCGCGCGGTCGCCGATCTGATCGGCGAACACGTCGCCGTCCAGTGCACGACCGACGATGCGATCGAGGGCATGAGTGCTTTCCTCGCCAAGCGCAAACCGAAGTGGGCCGTCTGATGTTCTCCAAGATCCTGATCGCCAATCGCGGCGAGATCGCGTGCCGGGTCGTCAAGACGGCGAAGCGGCTCGGCATCAAGACGGTGGCGGTCTATTCCGACGCCGACCGCACCGCGCGGCACGTCGCGATGGCCGACGAGGCTGTCCATATCGGCCCCTCGGCCGCGCGCGAGAGCTATCTCCTGGCGGACCGGATCATCGATGCGGCCAAGCGGACGGGCGCGCAGGCGATCCATCCGGGGTACGGGTTCCTGTCCGAGAATGCCGGCTTTGCCGACGCCTGCGCCGCGGCGGGCATCGTGTTCATCGGACCGCCGGCTTCTTCGATCCGCGCCATGGGCTCCAAGAGCGAAGCCAAGAAGATCATGGAAAAGGCCAGGGTGCCGCTGGTGCCGGGCTATCACGGCGACGACCAGTCGCCGGAGCTGCTGGCTGCTGAGGCTGCGAAGATCGGCTTCCCGGTGCTGATTAAGGCCTCGGCCGGCGGCGGCGGCAAGGGCATGCGCGTGGTCGAGACCGCCGAGAAATTCGCAGACGCGCTGGCGGGCGCGAAGCGCGAGGCCAAGGCCTCCTTCGCCGACGACCATGTGCTGGTCGAGAAATACCTGACGCGGCCGCGGCATATCGAGATCCAGGTCTTCGCCGATGCGAGCGACTGCCTCTACCTGTTCGAGCGCGACTGCTCGCTCCAGCGCCGCCACCAGAAGGTGATCGAGGAGGCGCCGGCGCCCAACATGGATCCGGTGCGGCGCAAGCAGATGGGCGAGGCGGCCGTCGCGGCGGCGCGGGCCATCGGCTACCAGGGCGCCGGCACGGTCGAGTTCATCGCCGACCAGGACGGCACCTTCTTCTTCATGGAGATGAACACCCGCCTGCAGGTCGAGCATCCGGTGACTGAGGCCATCACCGGCCAGGATCTGGTCGAATGGCAGCTCATCGTGGCGGCCGGGGGCAAGATGCCGCTCGCGCAGGACGAGCTGCGCATTGACGGACACGCCGTCGAGGTCCGCCTCTATGCCGAGGATCCGGCGCGGAACTTCCTGCCCTCGACGGGCACGCTGGTGCATTTGAAGCTGCCGGAAGAGGGCGCGCATGTCCGCGTCGATACCGGCGTGCGCCAGGGCGATACGGTGACGCCGTTCTACGATCCCATGATTGCCAAGGTGATCGTGCACGACCGCGATCGGACGTCGGCGCTGCGGCGCATGGCGGCGCTGATGGGTGAGACCGAGGTGGTGGGCGTCACGACCAATTCCGTGCTGCTCAAGGCGCTGTGCTCGCATCCCGCCTTCGTCGGCGGCGAGGTCGATACCGGCTTCATCGAGCGCCATCGCGCGACCCTGTTCGCGAAGCCGGCGCCGGCCGGTGACCGGGCCTTCGCCGTCGCCACCCTGGCGCGGCTGCTCGAATGGCAGGACGCGGCCCAACCGGCGGCAGGCGATCCGTGGTCGCCGTGGAACCGGCAGAGCGGTTTCCGCTTGCTCGACGAGGGCCATGAGGAAGTGCGCTGGAAGGACGGTGAGCGCGAGGTCGTCGTGATCGCGCGGCGCCTGCGTAGCGGCGGCGTGCGGCTGGACTTGCCCGAGGGCGCGCTCGAGGCACGGGTGGAGCGGCGCGACGACGGAACCCTGTCGGTCGGATTGGGCGAGGACACGTTCCGGGCGACGGTCGTGCGGCGCACCGCCCTCGACGGCGGCATCGACTACACGCTGTTCATGGATGGCGGCAGCCTCCGCCTGCGGCTCGTCGATCCGCTCGACGTCACGCAGTACGAGGCGACGGCCTCGGCCGATGCCGTGGTCCGCGCGCCGCTGCCGGGCAAGATCATCGACCTGCGGGTCAAGGCCGGCGACACGGTGAGCAAGGGCCAGGCGCTGCTGGTGCTCGAAGCCATGAAGATGGAGCACACGCTGGCCGCCCCGGCCGACGGGACGGTGAAGAGCCTTCGCTACGCGGTTGGCGAGCAGGTCCCGGAGGGCGCCGAGCTGGTCGAGTTCGAATAAGCCTCCCAAGAGATCTCGCTCGACGCGGCAGTCTTTCCGATGATGACGATCACTTTTGCACTGTTATTGGCGGCATTTGTGCTCAAGTTTTCGGATCTGCCGCGAACGGCGATGGCATGCCTGTTCCTGTGCTTCATCATGGTCGTCGGCATTTTCCTCTGGGAGATCTACAGCCCCGACTACGGCTTCCGCATGCCTTGGCTGCAGGTCGAGCTGAGGCACGCCGTCCCCGCGGGCAGCAGCTGAATGCGCGGGCTGCGCATCGAGCCCGCCACCCTGGTCATGCTGGATCGGCTCGTCCTGCTGCTCCTGACGATGATTCTGGCGGCAATTCTCACCGCAGCGCTGGTCATGCAATTTGCATTCGGGGAGATTCCGTGCCCGCTCTGCCTGCTCCAGAGAGTGGCCATGTTCGGCTGCTGCTTCGGGCTCCTTCATCAACTCCGCGCGCGTGACTCGGAGCGAGGCGGCGGCATCGCCCTGCTCTTTGCCCTTCTGCTGCTGGTCATTGCGACAAGGCAGACTTTGCTGGACCTGTTCCCGCGCCCCGGACACGCCTACATCGGCAGCGCGGTACTCGGGGTCCACATGGAAGTCTGGTCCGTCCTGATCGGAGTGGCTGTGCTGCTGGCCCTGGCGCTTCGGTTGACGCTCCTTGGAGGTCCGCACCTTATGCGAGCCGAACGGCCACCGCTTGTCCGGGCCACGCGCCTTGCGGAATTCTACGTCGTGCTGATTTGCGCCATCAACGTTGCAGCGGTGGTGCTCCAATGTGGCCTCGACGAATGCCACACCGCCGGATATCGGCTCATCCCATAGGGGATGGGGCTGATCGGCAGGCAGTGCAATTTCATTATGACCGGGCGGACCGGAATTCCGGCAGTAGGCTCGAAATAATTCAGTCGCCGCCTTGCTGACGTTCCAACCCTGTGCGAATTACTCATCGCCGATGACTTTGTTCATCAAGCATCGTGCGTCTCTCGCCGCCGTGTCCGGCAGGATCGACCCGAACATCACTTCCCCAATACCGTCCGTCGAGCGTGAAACTACCCTCGATTGAATCTTGACAGCGCATTGTGCTTTGGGGTTGAGTGCTCCAAATTCTGAACGTTTGAGTGCCGCGCGAACCGACAGCGTGTAGCGGTTCTGATGCCGGACGTGTTGGGGAGTGAGAAAACGATGACGAAGTCTGCGCCGCGGGCGGTTCTGTCTGGTGGTTACCGCGCCGCATTGTTGGTCGGTTCCGCGCTCACGGCCGTCATGATCCCCCAGCTGGCGAGTGCGCAGAGCGCTTGGAAGCCGGATCCGGGCAGCACCGATTGGTCGACTGGCTCCAACTGGAGCAACGGCGTCCCCAGCAACGCGATTATTGGCGGCAAGGCGGCGACGATCGGACCGTCGACCCGCAACACGATTCTCTCGGCCAACAGCTCCGCCAGCACTCTTTCGCAGACCGGCAATACGCTCTCCACCAACGGGAAGACTCTTTCGGTCGGCAACGCTCTCTCCTCGCTCGGCACTGCCTATACGCTGAGCGGTGCGGGCATTCTGGACAATAGTGGTACGGTCGACGTCACCGGTTCGTTCAAGCAGACGGGCGGCACGATAAACAATACCGGCACGGTCAAGATCAGCAACTCGTTCAACCAGTCGGGTGGCGCGGTCACGACGACGGGGACGTTCACGACCACCCTCGGCTCGACCTTGTCCGGCGGCACGTTCGACGTGAATGGCGGCACCGTCACGGCGAACGGCCTGGGGCTGACCAACAGCGGCGGAGACCTCGCCGTGGCCGCGGGCGGCACTCTGAAGGCGACGCTTTTCACCCAGTCCGGCGGCACCACCGACAATGCCGGCACCTTGACGGTGTCGGGCATTGGCACGGTCTCCGGCGGCGCCCTGACGAGCAGCGGCACGCTGGGCGTCAGCGGCCTGTTTACCCAGAGCGACGGCAGCACGACGGTGACCGGGGGCACGTTCACGACGTCCAACGGCGCGACCTTGTCCGGCGGTACGTTCGACGTGAAGGGCGGCGCTGTCGCGGCGAACGGGCTGTTGGGTCTCAGCAATACGGGCGCCGATCTCACCGTTTCGGGCGGCGGCCTGACGGCGACCACCTTCTCCCAGACCGGCGGCAGCACGACGGTGTCGGGGGGTACGTTCACGACGACCACCGCGACGGCCCTCACGGGCGGCACGTTCGACGTAAAGGGCGGCACTGTCGCAGCGAACGGCCTGGTGGGGCTCAGCAATCTTGGCGCAGACCTCAAAGTCTCGAGCGGAAGCCTGACGGCGACCACCTTCTCCCAGACCGGCGGCAGCACGACGGTGTCGGGGGGTACGTTCACGACGAGCACCGCGACGGCTCTCACGGGCGGCACGTTCGACGTCACGGGCGGCACTGTGGCGGCCAACGGCGTGGCGGGACTGAGCAACCTCGGCGCGACCGTTACTGTGGGGAGCGGCGGCACCGTGACCACGGCCCTTCTCACGCAGACGGGCGGCAGCCTGACGAGCAGCGGGACGGTGACGGCCGACGTCTTTGCCCAGGTCGCAGGCGCTACGAAGGTGACCGGCGGGACGTTCACGACGAATACGGCGGCAACCCTGACGAGCGGCACGTTCGACCTGACGGGCGGCACCGTGGCGGCGAATGGCGTGGCGGGCCTCAGCAACCTGGGGGCCACGGTCGACATCGGGGCCGGCGGCACCCTGACGACGCCATTGCTCACGCAGGTGGCCGGCAGCCTGACGAGCAGCGGGACGGTGACGGCCGACGTCTTTGCCCAGGTCGCGGGCACTACGAAGGTGACCGGCGGGACGTTCACGACGAATACGGCGGCAACCCTGACGAGCGGCACCTTCGACGTGACGGGCGGCACCGTGGCGGCGAATGGCGTGGCGGGACTGAGCAACCTGGGGGCCACGGTCAACATCGGGGACGGCGGCACCGTGACGGCGCTGCTGCTCACGCAGGCTGCTGGCAGCCTGACGAGCAGCGGGACGGTAACGGCCACCGCCTTCGCGCAGACCGGCGGCAGCACGACGGTAACCGGCGGGACGTTTACGGCCACCCTCGGCGGCGGGCTCACCGGCGGCACGTTCGACGTCAAGGGCGGCACCGCCGAGATGAACGGCCTCGGCCTGGTCAACACCGGTGCGACGGTGAACGTGGGCGCGGCCGGCACCCTGAAGGGGACGCTGTTCACGCAGACGGGCGGCAGCACCGACAATGCCGGAACGATGTCGATCGGCGGCCTGACCACGGTTGCGGGCGGCACGCTGACGAGCAGCGGCACGCTGACGACCACCGGCTTCCTCCAGACCTCGGGCGGCACGACGGTGACCGGCGGCACGTTCACCAGCAGCATCGGCGGCGAACTCGCTGCCGGTACGTTCGACGTCAAGGGCGGCACCGCCGAGATGAACGGTCTCGGCCTGGTCAACACCGGTGCGACGGTGACGGTGGGCGCGGCGGGCACCCTGAAGGGCACGCTGTTCACGCAGACGGGCGGCACACCGACAATGCCGGAACGATGTCGATCGGCGGCCTGACCACGGTTGCGGGCGGCACGCTGACGAGCAGCGGCACGCTGACGACGGGCGGCTTCCTACAAACCGCGGGCGGCACGACGGTGACCGGCGGCACGTTCACCAGCAGCATCGGCGGCGAACTCGCCAGCGGCACGTTCGACGTCAAGGGCGGCACCGTGGAGATGAACGGTCTCGGCCTCGTGAACACCGGCGCGACGGTCACGGTCGGCGCGGCCGGCACCCTGAAGGGCACGCTGTTCACGCAGACGGGCGGCAGCACCGACAATGCCGGAACGATGGCGGTATCGGGCCTGACGACGGTGGCGGGCGGCACGCTGACGAGCAGCGGCACGCTGACGACGGGCGGCTTCCTGCAAACCGCGGGCGGCACGACGGTGACCGGCGGCACGTTCACCAGCAGCATCGGCGGCGAACTCGCCAGCGGCACGTTCGACGTCAAGGGCGGCACGGCGGAGATGAACGGCCTCGGCCTGGTGAACACCGGCGCGACCGTGACGGTGGGCGCGGCCGGCACCCTGAAGGGCACGCTGTTCACGCAGACGGGCGGCAGCACCGACAATGCCGGAACGATGGCGGTATCGGGCCTGACGACGGTGGCGGGTGGCACCCTGAAGAGCAGCGGCACGCTGACGACGGGCGGCTTCCTGCAGACCGGCGGCGGCACGACGGTGACCGGCGGCACGTTCACCAGCAGCATCGGCGGCGAACTCGCCAGCGGCACGTTCGACGTCAAGGGCGGCACCGTGGAGATGAACGGTCTCGGCCTCGTGAACACCGGCGCGACGGTCACGGTCGGCGCTGCCGGCACCCTGAAGGGCACGCTGTTCACGCAGACGGGCGGCAGCACCGACAATGCCGGAACGATGTCGATCGGCGGCCTGACGACGGTGGCGGGTGGCACGCTGACGAGCAGCGGCACGCTGACGACGGCGGGCTTCCTGCAGACCTCGGGCGGCACGTCGGTAACCGGCGGCACATTCACCAGCAGCATCGGCGGCGAACTCGCCAGCGGCACGTTCGACGTCAAGGGCGGCACCGTGGAGATGAACGGTCTCGGCCTCGTGAACACCGGCGCGACGGTCACGGTCGGCGCTGCGGGCACCCTGAAGGGCACGCTGTTCACGCAGACGGGCGGCAGCACCGACAATGCCGGAACGATGTCGATCGGCGGCCTGACCACGGTGGCGGGTGGCACGCTGACGAGCAGCGGCACGCTGACGACGGCGGGCTTCCTGCAGACCTCGGGCAGCACGTCGGTAACCGGCGGCACGTTCACCAGCAGCCTTGGCGGGCTTCTCACCGGCGGTACGTTCGACGTGAAGGGCGGCACCGCCGAGATGAACGGTGCCGGCCTGGTGAACACCGGCGCGACGGTCACGGTCGGCGCGGCCGGCACTCTGAAGGGCACGCTGTTCACGCAGACGGGGGGCAGCACCGACAACGCGGGAACGATGGCGATCGCGGGCCTGACGACGGTGGCGGGCGGCACGCTGACGAGCAGCGGCACGCTGACCACCGATACTTTCCTGCAGACCGGCGGCAGCACGACGGTGACGGGCGGTACGTTCACGGCGGCCAGTGGTGCGGCCCTCCTTGGGGGCACCTTCGACGTGAAGGGCGGGACCGCCTCGGCGAACGGTGTGGGCCTGATCAACACTGGCGCGGCGATCACCGTCGGCGCGGCCGGTACCCTGAAGGCGACGGAATTCGCTCAGACGGGGGGCAGCACCGACAATGCGGGAACGATGGCGATCGCGGGCCTGACGACGGTCGCGGGCGGCACGCTCACGACCAGCGGCACGCTGACCACCGATACTTTCCTGCAGACCGGCGGCAGCACGACGGTGACGGGCGGTACGTTCACGGCGGCCAGTGGTGCGGCCCTCCTTGGGGGCACCTATGACGTGAAGGGCGGGACCGCCTCGGCGAACGGTGTGGGCCTGATCAACACTGGCGCGGCGATCACCGTCGGCGCGGCCGGTACCCTGAAGGCGACGGAATTCGCTCAGACGACCGGCAGCACCGACAATGCCGGGACGATGTCGATCGGGGGCGCGACGACGTTGCTGGGTGGCACGCTGACGAGCAGCGGCACGCTGACGACCGCCGGCTTTCAGCAGGGCGGGGGCGGCACGACGGTGACCGGCGGCACGTTCACCAGCAGCCTTGGCGGGCTTCTCATCGGCGGCACGTTCGATGTGAAGGGCGGCACCGCTGAGATGAACGGTGTTGGCCTGATCAACACTGGCGCGGCGATCACCGTCGGCGCGGCCGGTACCCTGAAGGCGACGGCGTTCACGCAGACGGGCGGAAGCACGACCAATGCCGGGACGACGACGGTCGCCGGGCAGACCAAGCTTGAGGGTGGCACGCTGACGACCAGCGGCACGCTGACCACGGCTGACTTCGTCCAGACCGGCGGCAGCACGAAGGTCACGGCGGGAACCTTCTCGGCACTCAACGGCGCGACCGTCAGCGGCGGCACGGTCGATGTGGCGGGGGGCACGTTCAAGATCGGCGGCGCCGGCTTGACCAACAGCGCGAGCATCAACGTCGGAGTGGGCGGCACCCTCGACTCCCTGGCGGGCGGTATCAACAATCTGGCCGGCGGCACCCTGACCAACTTCGGCACGGTGTTCGATGCGCTGAACAACGCCGGCAGCGTGTCGAACGCCGGCGTCTATAACGGCGACGTCGCCACCAATACGGGTACAATCGCCAACAACCTCGGCGGCACCTGGAACGGCAAGGTCATTACAAACGCCAGCCTGATCGCGAATGCCGGGACCTGGAACGGCGCCGTCGACAGCAACTCGGGCACGATCAACAATACGGGCACGTGGAACGCGCTGGGCGGGAACATCGTCAACAACGCCGGTGGCACGTTCAACAACTTCAACGGAACGGTCACGGGGGTGAACACCCTGACCAACAACGGTGTGCTGACCTATACGGGCAACAACAACACCTTCAATGTTGCGTCGTTCATCAACAGTGGCACCATTTCTTCCAACACCACCGTAACGCCTGCTTCCGCCCATAGGATGACCATTACCGGCGGCCTGGGCGGGACCGGCATCATCAACACCTCCGTGGACACCAACGGCACCAGCCGCCTGACCGTCAACGGCGTGTCGAGCGGCGCGCAGACCATGATCTTCACGAACGTCAGCCCGGGGGGTGCCCTCCCGGTCTACTCCGCGCCGCAGACGGTGCTGGCCCTCAACGGCGGCGGAACTCTCTCCGTCACCAATACGGGTATCGTGTCCTCGCTGTCCTCGGGCCTCATCAACAACTACCTGGTCCAGAGCGGCAGCGGACAGAACGCCACCCTCCAGTCGGTCTTCAACAGCGGCCCGATCGCCGGCGTCGCTGGCGGCCTGTCGAGCATGCTGACGTCGCTGAACGCCGGCTTCTTCCAGGGCGAGTCGCCGATCGTCTCGAGGCCGAACAACCCGCAGCGCGATCAGATCAATGGCGGCCCGTGGGTGCGTATCATGTACGGCAGCACCAACACCAACCTGGGGAGCACGACTTACGGGCTGGGTTCGCCGGCCTCGGGCAACAGCCAGGGCACGACCGCGTTCAGTGGCGTCCAGGTGGGCGCAGACTTCGGGATGTTCAACATCTCGGAGAGCCAGTGGAACGTCGTCGTCGGCGTGTTCGGAGGCTATGCGAACCTGAACACCAATTCGAACTTCACGACACCGCTGCCCGGTGGCGCCACGAGCAGCACCAACACCGGGATCTCGGTGGAGGTGCCCTACGTGGCAGCCTACGCCAACCTGTCCAAGGGCTCGTTCTCGGCCGCAGTGGACGTCCGCTACGATCAGTACAGCGGCACCGTGCGGTCCTTCAGTGGCGATCTGGCGGGGGGCGCCGCAGGCGGCTACCTCCTGGCGCCCAACACGCCGCTCAACGGCCGCGGCGTCACCGTCAACGCCAAACTCGTGAACCGGTTCGATTTCGCCGAACGCTACTACGTGGAGCCCCTGCTGGGATTCACCTGGGGCACCTACAATTTCGACAGCGTGGCCTTCAATCCCGCCTTGGCGGGCACGTCCGGGTCAATCGGCTTCCAGCCGATCACCTCGCTGCTGGGAAGGGCGGGCGCCAGTGTCGGCGCCACGTTCGAGGCGACTCCGACCATACAGCTGGGACCCTTCCTCCAGGCCGCGGTGTGGAACGAATTCGCGGGTCCCGTGCAGGCGACCGCGACCGTAAACAACGGGGGCTCCGCTTATACCTTCCAGACCTTGTCCGATCAGGTCGGCACTTTCGGGCAGGTTGCCGCGGGCCTGAACTTCAAGCTGACCGAGCAGGACTTCCTTGGCTTCGTCCGCGGCGACTATCGTTTCGGTGGCCAGTTCTCGGGGGCCAGCTTCAACATCGGACTCCGCAAGCAGTTCTGAGCGGGCGGAAGATCGAGATCGCCCGGGCCGGTGGTGCTGCCGACAGCAATCACCGGTTGATCGGGCTGATGTTCGGGGCGAAGACGCGATCGGTTTAGGGCGCTTGGCCTGGCTCGCAGGGGCGAGTTGGACGCCAGGAATGCTGAATGCTAGATGCTTCCTCGCCCGATTGTGCAAATGACGACCTTTGGAATTCGCGGGGGCGTGCCGACAGTGACCTTTGGATTGATGCAGGCTATCCGCTACTCGGCCTTATGCACCGTCTTGGGAATGATGGTGTCGAGCGGCGCCGCCCAGGCCCAGAAGCCTCCCGCGGCGCCCAATCTTCCCGCCCCGCAGTCGCGCACCGAGATCCTGACCTACGACAACTGGACGGTGACGTGCCGTGATGGCGCGGATCCGAAGGAAAAGCGGGTCTGCTCGGCTGAACTGGTGATCGCCCAGGAAGCCAACAATCAGCGCCAGCCCGTGTTCGTCTGGTTCCTCGGCCTCAACAAGGACGGCGCTCCGGTGAACGTGTGGCGCTTCGTGACCGGCCTCACGATTCCCCCTGGCCTCGAGCTGAAGTTTGCCGACAAGTCTCGCAAGGTGCCCATCGCCACCTGCGATTCCACCTTCTGCACCGCCACGCTGCCCATCGACGATGCCTTCGCCAAGGAGGCCTCGGCTCTGGTTCAGGGCGAGGCCGTCCTGCAGACCGCCGACGGACGAACGGTCACCTTCACGATCAACATGAAAGGGTTTGCCTCGGCCCTTACGGCCATACGTCGGTAGGGGACGCGGCGCCGCCCTTGCATGAGGGCGACGCAAACCACGTGAGCGCCATGGCCGACGCCTTCACAAGAGGCGTCAGGCCAGGGACACGCCCAGCGATTGCAGCAACGGCAGCCGCTCCGACTGGAACGCGGCCACCTGTTTCTCGAGTTCGGCGAGATTGGCCTCCGCACCTTCGAGTCCCTTGCCATCCTTGACAACGCTCTGGCCCAGCGCCGACAGCATGGCCCAGACATCGCGGGCGACCGCGACGGCGTCGGTAGCGCCGTTGGCGAGCGACAGCAGGAAGCACTGCTGCAGGCGGCTAACCTCGATGCCGGTGCCGGCGACGGGCGACGCCAGGCAGGGAAACTCGTCACCGCGGCGCGCCCGTTCACACAGCGCCCGGTTGAGGGCAGCACAGCGGCGGCGGCTTTCCGCGGTGGCGGGCTCTGCGGCGACGGCGTGACCCATGCCGACCAGCATGGCGACCCCTTCGACGACGTGGGAGGCGCTGACGTTCCGCGCCGCTCCCCGTGCACGCAGGTCGGCAATGGTCTTGGGCGCATGACCGTCTGAAGCCAGCGCTTCGACCAATAGCCCGTAAACATCGGCCTGAAGACTGGCCTCGAAGAACGGGCCGGCGATCTTGGAGGGGACCTGGGACGGCAGGCTCTTCAGGACGATCAGCTGACGGTCGAGCTGTTCGAGGCGGTCAACCGCCGACAGCGGCCTCAGGCCCTTCACGAAGATGTCGCGGCGAAAGCGCTGATGCACGAGATAGTCGCGCATCGTCTCGCGCAGCACCCGATTGCCGGTCTCGGCGACCAGCTGGCGGCCGGCCGGATTGAGCATGAGGTTCTCCACCTGGTCCAGCAGGTTTGCGGATGCCGCGAACTCGACACGCGCCGGTGCGAACCACTCGACGACCTGGGAAAACGCCATCGGCTGCCAGTCCTCGCCGAGATACTCGTGGACCAGGTATTTGCGGTCCATCGCCGAGATGGCCTGAAGGAAGGGACCGACCTGCGGATTGTTCCGGAAATAGAGGGCGCCGGCCTTTTCGAGCTTGCTGGAGAAGGCGAGAGCCTGGTCGACGCTGGCGGCCAGGCCGCCCGCCGGCGCCGTGCCCATCTGCGTATGAAGATAGATCAGGTGCCGGAGCGGTTGCAGGGCGGCCCAGCCCGGGTCGCAGTTGTAGGAAACGGAGAGGATGCCACCGACCTTCAGTTTGCGGCGGGCGATATCGACGATGGCGCGGCGGTTGGCGTCGGAGATCCACGACCAGACGCCGTGCAGCGCTATGACGTCGAAATCCGGCAGGTCGGATCGCGCCTGCAGCTCCGAAAAAGAATCGTTGAGCAGGCGGATGCTGGCGTCCTGCGGATCGGTGAACTGCGCGGCACGGGCGGTATGGGCCGGGTTGAAGTCCGTTCCCCAATAGGTCCCGGGGCAGGCGGCGGCATGGATGTTGAGGCTGAGCCCCTGTCCGAAACCCAGCTCCAGGTAGTTCAGCGGCCCGGCAGGCGGCGGCTCGATACCGGCATGGAGGCAGGCGAACCTGAGGAGCGACGGGTTCAGTTCGCGATAGTAGCCTGCCGTGTACTCCAGGTCCGTGACATAGCCCTCTCCCCACTGCGTCGCCATCGCTCATATCCTCGATTGTTGCGCTCCGGGGACAAACCGGCGCGGCCGTGAAAGCGCTACCGTTTTGGCATACGCGCTCGCGACCAGCCACAAGATGCCGTGTTGCGCTTCCTGGATTACCGTCGGTTCTCGCGATCGAGTATCGCGTTGAGAAGGACCGCTCCGAAGGTCGCCGTGCCGATTCCGCCCAGGGCGAATTCGCCGAACTTCAGGGTGAAGTCGCCGGTGCCCAGCACGAGGGTGATGCCGGCCACCATGAGGTTGCGGCTTGCGGTGAAGTCGACCTTGTTGTCGACCCAGATCTTGGCGCCGGCGACGGCGATCAGACCGAACACGACGATGCTGACGCCGCCCATCACCGGCAGCGGGATGGAGTGGATCAATGCCCCGAACTTGGGCGAGAAGCCCAGCAGGATCGCGAACAGGCCGGCGACCACGAAAAGGGCGGTCGAGTAGATGCGCGTCGCGGCCATCACGCCGATATTCTCGGCATAGGTCGTGACGCCGGTGCCGCCGACACCGCCCGCCACCATGGTCGCGATGCCGTCGCCCATGAAGGCGCGGCCGACATAGGGATCCATGTTGCGGCCCGTCATGGCGCTCACGGCGCGCAGATGGCCGAGATTCTCGGCGACCAGGATCAGGGCGACGGGCGCGATCAGCACGATCGCCCTGGTGTCGAAGACCGGCGCGGTAAAGGCAGGCATGCCGAACCAGGCGGCTTGCTCGAGCAGGGCGCCGCTCACCGGCTTGCCCCAGCCGAGCCCGTTGGCCAGCAGGGCATAGACGAGGGTGGCCACGACCAGCCCGACCAGTACCAGCAGGCGCCGGGTCATGCCGCGCGTGAAGACCGCGACCAGCGCGATGCTGATGAAGGTCACGGCCTGCATCCAGGCGTCGAACGAGGTCGCTGCCATGTTCTTGACCGGCACGGCGGCCAGGTTGAGGCCGATGACGGCAACCACGGCGCCGGTCACCACAGGCGGCATCAGCCGTTCGATCCAGCCGGTCCCGCTCGCCATCACGACCAGCCCGATCAACGCATAGAGGGCACCGCAGATCACGATGCCGCCAAGGGCCAGCGCGATGTTGGCGTTGGCGCCCTGGCCGGCGTATCCGGTCGCCGCCACGACCACGGAGATGAAGGCGAAGGAGGAACCGACGTAACTCGGGACCTTGCCGCCCACGGCCACGAAGAAGATCAGCGTGCCGACGCCGCTCATCAGGATGGCGACGTTGGGATCGAAGCCCATCAGCAGGGGGCCCAGCACGGTGGCCCCGAACATCGCCACCACATGCTGGATGCCCAGCGCCACGGTCTGCGGCCACGGCAGCCGCTCGTCCGGCGCGACGACCATGCCGTCGGCCGGCTGTTTCACCGTCCAGTCGAGCATTCTCCCCCTCTTGGTCTTCTTAGGTCACGACGACCTTTCTATAGAGGTGCCACGTGGCGTGGCCCAGTACCGGCAGCACGATGGCGAGTCCGATCAGGAGAGGCAGCGCGCCGATCGCCAGGCTCGCCGCCACGATCACGCCCCACATCGCCATCGGCCCGGGGTTCATCCGCACCGCGCGGACCGAAGTGGCGATGGCGGTGCCGACACCGACAGGGCGATCGAGCAGCATCGGAAGCGACACGACGCCGATCACCAGGACGACGAGCGCGAACAGGAAGCCCACGCCGATGCCCACGATCGTCATCGTCAATCCCTGCGGCGTGGTCAGCGCATCGCGCACGAAGGCCTGGGCCGAGACGGGGGCGTCCGGCCCGAGGGTGACGGTGTAGAGCAGGTTTGCCGCGAACAGCCACAGGCAGAAGATCGCCAGCAGCAGCAGGCCCATGACGATGATCGAACCGATATTGGGCGAGCGCGCGACGGCGAAAGCATCGGTCCAGCGCGTTTCCAGCCCTTGCTCCCGGCGGCGGCTGATCTCGTAGAGGCCGAGCCCGAACATCGGCGCGATCAGGGCAAAGCCCGCGATCAGCGGGAAGACCAGCGCCAGCATGCCGTAGTCGAAGGCCATGCGGGAGATCGCGAGGCCGGCGAGGGGATAGAGCAGGCAGAGCATCACGACATCGGTGCGGGCGGCGCCGAAATCGCGGACCCCCTTGGCCAGCGCGTCGCCGACATCGGCGGCGGTGATGCGACGGACCGTGGGCGGCGCGGTCGCGCGGTCCTCCCAGGCTCCGTCCATCGAATCGGCCGTCGACCCGACGGCCTGGCTTGTCTGCTTGAGTTGGTCCCATCCCCATTCGAGGGGATTGCGGATGTGGTTCTGGGTCGCCATGACTGCCTCCTTGCGAACGAAAGTCCGAAGGTCGCGGTCCGTCGTGATCACGACGAAGCGCGATCCACCACAAGGAAAGAGTCTACGCCCGGCAGAGGGGGAAGTCTCCCCCTCTCCATGCACTGGGTAGAGTGCTGTCTCGCTACTGCGAGAACTTGAGGTACTGGGCCACGAAATCGCAGCCGACGCTCTTGGAGTAGGCGTCGATCAGCTTCTTCGTGATCGGGCCCGGCGCCTTGCCGTCGCCGACCGGCGCGCCGTTGAAGCTCTTCACCGGCAGGATGCACAGGCTGGTCGAGGTGAGGAACATCTCCTCGGCATTGGCGGCATCGAACAGGTCGATGTCGCCCGGCGTGCACTCGACGCCGATCTGCTTGGCCATGTCCATGGTCATCTGGCGGCTGACGCCCGGCAGCACATAGCGCTCCGACGGCGTGTAGAGCTGGCCCTCGCGCACGATGAAGATGTTGCTGCCCAGGCCCTCGGCGAGGTTGCCGTTCTCATCGAGCAGGATCGGCCAGGCGTCGGGATTGAGCGCCTTGATCGGCTTCTCGGCCATGATCATGTTGAGATAGTTGTGCGTCTTGGCGCGGGGCGAGAGCATCGACGGCGCGATGCGGCGTGCCGTCGTGGTCATCGCCTCGGCGCCCTCGCGATAGAGCTTGCCGCGCTTGGAAAGCGGCAGGGGGGTCATCTCGATCACGACCTGCGGGCCGACATTTTCCCAGCCCTCGTCGCCCACGGCGTCGACGCCGCGGCTCACCCGCTGGCCCAGCCACCAGTCGCCGACCTCGGCGCGCAGATGCTCGTTGCGGGCGACGACTTCCTCGCTGTGCGCGATCATCTCCTTCGGCGACAGGCCGGGATCGATCTGCAGGTAGCGCAGCGAGCGGTAGAAGCGCTCGATATGCTCCTTCAGCCGGAACGGCACGCCGTTGAAGGTGCGGGTCATGTCGAAGGCGCCGTCGCCGTATTTCCAGCTGCGGTCGCGGAACGGGATCATGACCTGATTCTCGGGCACGAATTTGCCGTTGAACCAGGCGATGCGTTGATTGCTGAGCTGCTGGGCCATGATGTCCTCCTGATCAGTTGACTTGAAGTTCGAAGACGGCGGCGCTTGCCGATGGACGGCGTCGCTTCCGGGTGACCGCCGGGATCGCCGGCGCGATGTTGCCGTTCTCGTCGGCAAGGCCCGCCACATAGGAAAGGGCGCGGCGGATATCGTTCTCCATCTCGCGGCGGGCCGCCGCGGCATCGCCGGCCTCCAACGCCGCGATGAGACGCTGGCGTCCGGCCGGTCCACGCGACGAAGAGATGAAGTCGGGATAGAGGAGGTTCATGTAGGGGCCGGTCTGCAGCCACAGGCCTTCGATCAGGCGCAGCAGGGTCGGCTGCGCGGCCGCCGCATAGACGGCGAAATGGAACTCGCGCACCTTCTGGCGATCGGTCGCGCTGTCGCCGCGCGTCCGGGCAACCAGGATCTCACGCGCGGCGCGGCGGATCTCGGCAATCTGGGGGCGCGTCGCCGCGAGGGCCGCCTTGGCCGCGGCGAGACCTTCCAGCTCCATCCGGATGTCGCGCAGTTCGAGGACCTTGTCGCGGGTCATCAGCGGGACGCGGACCGACCGGTTGGGGTTCATCTCGAACGCGCCTTCGGCGACCAGTCGGCGCAGGGCCTCGCGCACCGGCGTCAGGCTGACGCCCAGAACGCCGGCAACGTAACGGAAGGTGACCTTCTGGCCCGGCGCGAAGCGGCCCATGGTCAATGCCTCGCGCAGGGAGACGTACACCTGCTGGCGGAGCGAGGTGTCGGCAGCGTCCGGAGAGGGCGCGGTGCGGGCCATCGGTTGGGGAGCATAGACCAGCCGCACGGAATTTGTGATCACAAAAATGCATTGCTGGGCTGGAAAGCGGCCGCTAGGCTCGGTTCGATTTGTGATCACATTATTTTGCCGCGCACATCTGTCGTGGGCATCGTTCTTGCTGGGTGAGGAACATGCGCTCCTACGCGAAATCGATCGCACTCTATGAGAAGACCCGAAAGCACCTGGCCGGCGGCGTCAGCAGCAACGTGCGCTACGCCAGCGTTCCGGTGCCGCTGTTCTTCGCGCGCGGCGAAGGCGCCCGGCTCTACGACGTCGATGGAAACGTTCACATCGACTACGTGCTGGGCAACGGGCCTGCCATTCTGGGGCACGCGCCGAAGAAGGTGATCGAGGCCGTGGCCGCCTCCCTGGGCGAGGGCCAGCTCTTTGCCGCGCAGAACCCGCGCGAGACCGAGCTGGCGGAGCGGCTGTGCGGCCTGCTGCCCAGCGCCGAGGTCGTGCGCTTCACCACGTCGGGCACGGAAGCCGTGCTGATGGCCTTCCGCCTGGCGCGCGCCTTCACCGGCCGGACCAAGATCCTGAAATTCGAGGGCCATTATCACGGCTGGAGCGATCAGGCCTATATCAGCGCCCGGCCGCCGCTGAACGAGGCGGGGCCCGCCGACGCGCCGGTGCCGGTCGCCGGTTCGCCGGGCATGCCGGCCAGCGTGCTGGGCGACGTCGCCGTCTGCACCTGGAACGATCTCGACCTGCTGGAGCAGACGCTGGAACGTCATCGCGGCGAGATCGCCGGGGTGATCATGGAGCCGATCATGGTGAACGGCGGGGCGATCCCGCCGGCGCCCGGCTATCTCGAAGGCGTCCGCGCGCTC
This sequence comes from Reyranella sp., assembly GCF_965228225.1. GTDB lineage: Bacteria > Pseudomonadota > Alphaproteobacteria > Reyranellales > Reyranellaceae > Reyranella. Next base: position 1,329,008 of record NZ_OZ245801.1, read on the forward strand.
TGTGACAAGCACGGCGCCCTGTTCATCTGCGACGAGGTCATCACCGGCTTCCGGGTCGGCCTGGGCGGTGCGCAGGCCAAGTTCGGCGTGAAGGCCGATCTCAGCATCTATGCAAAGGCGGTGGCGGCCGGGTTCCCGCTCGCCATGGTCGCCGGCCGGCGCGACATCATGGATACGCTGGCAGACAAGGGCGTGATGCACGGCGGCACCTATAACGGTAACGTCCAGAGCATGGCGGCGTCTCTGGCGGCACTGGATATCCTCGAAGCGGACGGCGGTGGGGTCTATCGCGATCTCGAAGCGCGCGGCACCGAGCTGATGCAGGGCCTCGCGTCGCTGGCCGCCAAGTACAAGCTGCCGATCCGGGTTCAGGGCATGCCGGCGATCTTCCAGACCTTCTTCACCACGGCTCCGGCGCCGCGGAACTACCGCGACTCGGCGGCCTGCGACCGCGATGCCATGCTGGCCTTCCATGCGGCCCTGCAGGAAGAGGGCGTCCGTGCCCAGCAGGCCGGCAAGTGGTTCCTCTCCACGGCGCACGACAAGCCGGTGATCGAGGAAACGCTCGCCGCTGCCGATCGCGCCATGGCCAAGCTGGCGCGCGCCTAGATGTCGGATATCCGTCTCGAAGCGGTGACCAAGCGCTACGGCACGTTCGCCGCGGCCGACGCGGTCGACCTTTCGGTGACGCAGGGCGAGTTCGTCACCATCCTGGGGCCGAGCGGCTCGGGCAAGACGACTCTTCTGTCGCTGATCGCCGGGCTCAACCGGCCGACCTCGGGGCGCATCTTCATCGGCGGCCGCGACGTCACCAGCGCGACGGCCCAGGAGCGCAATATCGGGCTGGTCTTTCAGTCCTACGCGCTGTTCCCGCACATGACCGTGCTGGAGAACGTCCTGTTCCCGTTGGGGGTCCGCCAGATCGGCGGCACCGAGGCCGACAAGCTTGCGCGCGATGCGCTGAAGCTGGTCCGACTCGACGGCCTGGAGGCGCGCCGTCCGTCGCAGCTCTCGGGTGGCCAGCAGCAACGCGTGGCGCTGGCCCGCGCCGTGGTCTTCAAGCCCGACATCCTGCTGCTCGACGAGCCCTTGGGCGCGCTCGACCGCAAGCTGCGCGAGGAGCTGCAGGTCGAGCTGAAGCAGCTGCAGCGCACGCTCGGGGTCACGACGCTCCTGGTGACGCACGACCAGGAAGAGGCGCTGTCGCTCTCCGACCGGATCATGGTGCTCGACAAGGGGCGCACACAACAGGTCGCGGCGCCGACGGAAGCCTATCTCAGGCCGGCGAACCGCTTCGTCGCCGAGTTCCTGGGCATCGCGAACTTCGTCGACCTGCCCGACGGCCGCCAGGGCGTTGTGCGACCCGAGCGGGTTCGGCTGGCCGGTGAAGGGCAGGGCAAGGCAGCGCGGGTCATCGAGGCAATCTATCTCGGGCAGATGGTGCGCTACCACCTGGCTCTCGACGACAATCGATCGGTCGTGGTGGCCGTGCCGTTTCTGGGCACGGCGCACGCGCCGGGGGAGCGTGTCAGCGTTTCGTGGGAGTCGGCCGATGTGTGGCCGGTAACATAAAGGGGATCGAGATGAAGAGACGTACGTTCGTCGGTGCCGCCGCCGCCCTGCCGGCCGCGAGCCTCCTGGGAGCGGGGAGTGCGCGGGCACAGGTCAAGGAAATCCGCATGATCGAGTCGGGCGGCAAGTCCGGCGAGTCGATCGAGGTGGGATACATCGAGCCCTTCACCAAGAAGACCGGCATCAAGGTGATTCGTGAGAGCCCGAACTCGCTGGGCAAGCTGCGCGCGCTGGTCGAGAGCGGCCAGACCAGCACGGTCCTGATGGAGCTGGGCTCGGGCACGCTGGTGCAGGCCAAGAACCTGAAGCTGATCGAGCCGATCGACTGGGCCGCCGTCAATCCGGCGGCGATGTTTCCGGAGGCCAAGAACGAGTACGGCTTCGGCTACCAGTACTTCTCGACCATCATGGCATGGCGGGCCGGTGCCAAGGCTCCCAAGAACTGGGCGGAGTTCTTCGACACCAAGGCGTTTCCGGGCAAGCGCTGCCTGCCCGACTTCCCGCACTACAGCCTGCCGTTCGCCGTCATGGCGACGGGCGTGCCGGCCGACAAGCTGTTCCCGCTCGATGTCGAGACCGGCTTCAAGAAGCTGAACGAGATCAAGAAGGATATCGCCGTGTGGTGGAAGGCGGGCGCGCAGCCGCCGCAGCTCATGAAGGACAACGAGGTCCAGTACGTGATCTGCTGGTCGGGCCGCGTCGTCGGCGATCCGGCCTTCGGCTACAACTTCGCGGGCGGCATGGCCGACCTGGCCTACTTCTCCATCGTCAAGGGGTCGAAGCCCGAGGATCGTGCCGCGGCCTACAAGCTGATGTACGAGATGTCGCTGCCCGCCAACCAGGCCAAGGCGGCGACGGTGATCTCCTATACCGGTCCGAGTCCCGAACTCGACGCGTTGCTGCCCAAGGACAAGCTGTCCGACTTCCCGTCGAGCAAGCAGAACAAGTCGGTCCAGTGGTTCCAGAACGCCGAGTGGTGGGCGGCCAATGGCGAGGCGGTGAACAAGAAGTGGGAAGCCTTCAAGCTCAGCCTGTGATGCCGACGGCGTCGTTGATTTGCGACCCTCCCCATTCAAATGGGGAGGTGTCGGCGTTTTACACCGACGGAGGGGTCATGAGCGTCTGTGATGCCGCTTCTGACCCCTCCGTCGCGGATTACCGCGCCACCTCCCCATGCGAATGGGGAGGAAGGGGATGATTCGCTCGACCGGCTTCTCCTTCATCGCGCCGCTGCTGGTGCTGATGGTCGTCGCCTTCAACGCGCCCATCGTCTACATGCTGGGCCTCGCCTTCTGGGAGAAGGGGCGGGGCTTCACGCTCGAACATTACGAAGGCCTGCTCGAAGCGCCGGTCTATCTGCGCGTGCTGGGCAACACGATGCGCATCGCGTTGATTGCCACGGTCGCCAACATCCTCATCGGCTATCCGCTGGCGCACTGGATGCGCGGGCTCGGCAGCCGGGGCCGCATGATCGCGCTGGCACTGGTGGTGCTGCCCTTCTGGGTTTCGATCCTCGTCCGCACCTATGCGTGGATCGTCGTGCTGGGCAATGGCGGTATCGTGAACCGCGCCCTGCAGTGGAGCGGCCTCACCGATGCGCCGGTCTCCTTCCTCTACAACGAGCTGGGCGTGACCATCGGCATGGCCAACGTGCTGCTGCCGTTCCTCGTGCTGCCGCTGTTCGCCGCCATGATCCGCATCGACGACCGGCTGCTGCAGGCCGCCGCCTCGCTGGGCGCGCCGCCGCGCACCATCTTCTGGAAGGTCTACTTTCCGCTCACCCTGCCGGCGCTGGCCGCGGGCGCGCTGCTGGTCTTCATTCTCTGTCTCGGCTTCTACGTGACGCCGGCCATCCTGGGGGGCGGCCGCGTGCCGATGATCTCCAACCTGCTCGACACGCTGATCAACCAGATCCCGCGCTGGGAACAGGCCTCGGCGATCTCCACGATCCTGCTGATCGTGACCCTCGTGATCTTCGCGGCCTATCGCCGGCTCGACCGCAAGGCGTCGGCATGAAGGAGGGGGCATGAGCCGGGAAGCGATCGGCGGCTCGGTCTGGACGCGACGCGGGCTGGCGGCCATGGGCATCTTCGGCCTGGTCTTTCTTACCGTGCCGCTGGTCATCGTGATCCCGATGTCCTTCTCCTCGGCGCGGGCGCTGACCTTTCCGCCGCCCAGCCTGTCGCTGCGCTGGTACGAGACCTTCTTCGGCGATCCGCGCTGGATGGAGGCGATGTGGACCTCGACCTTCGTGGCCGCCATCTCCTCGGTGGCGGCGCTGCTGCTGGGAGGCCTCGCGGCCTACGGGCTGCGGCGCGGCACCTTCAAGGGGCGCGACTGGGCCGAAGGCAACTTCATGGCGCCGCTGATCGTGCCGACGATCATCGTGGCGATTGCCCTCTATCTCGGGCTGGCCAAGGTCGGGCTGCTGGGCTCGCTGGTCGGGCTCGTGGTCGCGCACACGCTGCTGAACGTGCCGCTGGTGATGATGGTGTTGGGCGTGGCGATCCGCGAATTCGACCAGCGGATCGAGCAGGTCGCCTGGAGCCTCGGCGCCTCGTGGGGCTACACGATGCGCAAAGTGGTGCTGCCCAACCTGGCGCCCAGCGTATTCGCCGCCTGGATCTTCGCCTTCATCGGCAGCTTCGACGAGGTGATCGTCACCTCGTTCATCGCCGGCAAGTACGAGACCGTGCCCAAGAAGATGTTCAACGAGCTGGTCCTCGAGGTGAATCCGACCATCACGGCCGTTGCGACCCTGCTGATCGCCTTCACCGTGCTGGCGCTCGCCGCCGTGGCCTTCGTGCTCGGCCGGGCGGGAAAGCTGAAGGAGACCGTGGTCTAGAAGGCCGCCGAAACGCCGGAGTCCAGGCGGATAATCGAAACAAACGAAATAAACGAAACAATCGAAGCGGGAGTCGCACCCCCGGGATCAGGTGCCTCACCGGGCGCCGACGCAATAATATTTCTTTCGGCCGACTTCCTCGGGCTTCTTCGCCATTTCCTTCGTGGACTCGGGATTTCGGTAGTCTACAAATTGCTCTCGTTGTGCGGACAGTGTCCTCCGTGATCCCGGACGAGGAGATTCGTGTGGCTGGTATCGAGAGTTTCCCCAATGACGACCTGCTGACGAGCGACGCGCAGTATTTCGACTACAGCTCGGCCGCGAACCCGATCCAGCAGGGCATCATCCCGCCGGTACCGTACCGGACCTTCTCGCCGGCCTTCTTCGACGAGGGGCCGACGCGCGTGCAGCCGCTCGATGTCAGCGAAGGACTGGGGATCGTCGGTCCCGCGACCAGCCCGGCGCTTTGCGCCAACTTCATCCGCATCGTCCGCGGATCGGTCATGACCTCGGCCGAGGCGACCAGCCAGGTCTTCTTCGTGTTCCGCGGCAACGGGCGGACGGACGCGTGCGGCGAGACGATCCACTGGTCGCAGGGCGATTACATGGTGCTGCCGGCGCACGGCCACGCCCTGCATCACTCGGACGGCGAGGCGGGGCTCTACTGGGTGCATGACGCGCCGCTGCTGCGCTATCTCGGCGCTGCGCCGACGGTCGCGCGCTTCAAGCCGACCTTCTATCAACACGGCAAGGCCCAGCAGAAGCTGGCCGAGATCGCCAGCGATCCCAGGACCGCGAACGCCAACCGCGTCAGCGTCCTGCTCGCCAACCGGAATTTCCCCAGCACCCGCACCATCACCCACACGATGTGGACGATGTTCGGGCTCCTGCCGAAGGATGCGGTCCAGTATCCGCATCGTCATGAATCGGTGGCGTTGGACTTCGTCATCGACTGCAAGCCCGGCTGCTACACGATGATCGGCACGGAACTCGACGAGTCCGGGATGATCACGAACGGTCGGCGCGAGGACTGGGCCCCCGGCGCGAGCTTCATCACGCCGCCCGGCTACTGGCATTCGCATCACAACGAATCGGGAGAGGATGCCCACGTCCTGCCGATCCAGGATGCCGGGCTGCACACCTACCTGCGGACGCTTGAGATCATGTTCAGCCATCCCGGACACGATCGGACCGCGCATATTTCGCAGACGCCGTAGGGGCGAAAATCCTGTCTGGCGAGCGTCCCACTGGTGCAGTATGTGGCGCCAGGATCGGGAGGCAACGATGAATCATCCCAAGCGCGTGCGGCTCGTCGAAGTGGGCCCGCGAGACGGTCTGCAGAACGAGGCGAAGCCGGTGTCGGTCGAGGCCAAGGTGGCGCTGATCGACGCGCTGTCGGCGGCCGGCCACTCGGCGGTCGAGGCCGGCAGTTTCGTGTCGCCCAAGTGGGTGCCGCAGATGGCCAACACCGATCAGGTGATGGCGCGCATCCAGCGCAAGCAGGGCGTGAGCTACCCGGTGCTGGTGCCCAACAAGCAGGGCATGAACGGCGCGGTCGAGGCCGGGGTCGGCGAGATCGCGATCTTCACCGCGGCGTCCGAAGCCTTCTGCCGCAAGAACACCAACTGCTCGATCGACGAGAGCTTCGAGCGGTTCGCGCCGGTGATGGAAGCGGCGCAGAAGCACGGCATGAAGGTGCGCGGCTACGTCTCGACCGTGATCGCCTGCCCCTATGACGGCAAGGTCTCGCCCGCGAAGGTCGCAGAGGTGTCGGACCGGCTGTTCCGGATGGGCTGCTACGAGGTCTCGCTCGGCGACACGATCGGCGTCGGCACGCCCGGCGAGTGCGTTGGCATGATCGATGCCGTGGCCGAGAAGATGCCGCGCGAAAAGATCGCGGCGCATTTTCACGACACCTACGGCCAATCGCTGGCCAACATCCTGGCGGTCATGGAGCGCGGCATCGCCGTGTTCGACACCGCCGTCGCCGGTCTCGGCGGCTGCCCCTATGCCAAGGGCGCCTCGGGCAATGTCGGCACCGAGGACGTGATCTATCTGCTGAACGGGCTCGGCATCGACCACGGCGTCGACCTCGAGGCCATCGCCAAAGCCGGCCGCGAGATCTGCACGGCCCTGGGCCGCGAACCCGCCTCCAAGGTGGCGCAGGCGCTCAAGGCGAAGGTGGCTTAGCAGGTCGTTGAAAAGTCGGAATCCTGGCGAATAAACGAAACAATCGAAGCCGGAGTCGCACCTCCTGAATCCTGCGTGGCGGTGGCCGCTGGTGGGTGGCGCTGGCCTTTGCGGTCTGACGACCGCTAGAGTCTTTCCGTTTTACATTCACCCACCACCTCATCCTGAGGAGCCGTGCACAGCACGGCGTCTCGAAGGATGGGCAACCGATGGGGTGCGCGTGCCCACCCTTCGAGACGCTCACTGCGTTCGCCCCTCAGGGTGAGGTCAGTGTTGAGATGCTCGGCTCGATTCTATCTCGTCCGGAAACGCTCTAGCGCCGCTCTACGATCCGGACGGTGACCGAGGTGGAGCGACCCGCTTCGTCGACCACGGCGAGGCGGGCAGTGCCCGCACCGTCAGGCACCCACTGCGTGCCCTCCAGCGGGCGGCCGTCGACCAGCCAGCGCAGGCGGCCCTGGCCGCCCATGGCGTTCAAGGGGACGGCCTCGCGGGCGGCCAGCTCGATACGGGCATCGGCCGGCGGATAGGCGATGCGCGGGCCGCCGCTGGTCTCGCTGTAGGGCGCGAGCGTGCGCATGCGCGGCGGCAGTTCGCGATGCGACGCGACCTTGATCGCGTCGGCAGGCGGGCGGATCGTGCGATTGTCCTCGCCGGGCAGGCGGCCATAGGCCTTGAACAGGACGGGCAGCGCCGAGAGCCTGCCGAGCTGGCCCGGGCGCGGCGTGCCGTCGGCATGGCCGACCCACACCACGACCGTCCAGTTGGCGCTGTAGCCGGCGGCCCAGGCATCCCTATAGCCGGCGGATGTACCCGTCTTGAAGGCGATGCGGCGCTCGCGAAGCGCCACGGGCAGGGAGGCGAAGCCCTCCGGCAGCGGCGCTTCGGCCAGCACGTCCGAGACGTACCAGGCGGCGGTCGGTCCGATGAGGCGGAGCGGCTGGGGCCTGGGCCGGTCGCGGCGGACCTGGGGCGGCGCGAAGCTGCCGCCATTGGCCAGGCCCGAATAGAGCCCCGCCATCTCGAGCGGCGAGAGCGTGGCGCTTCCGAGCGCCACACCCAGCGAATTGCCGTTGTCGCCCGGCGGCAGGCCGGGCGCCGCGCCGGCGGTGCGCAGGGTGGACAGGAAGCGCTGCGGGCCGACCTTCTCCAGCGCCAGCACGGCCGGCACGTTCAGGGATTGCTGCAGGGCGCGGCGCACCGTCACCGCGCCCTGATGGTCTCGGTCGAAGTTGCGCGGCAGCCAGTCGCGGAAGCGCACCGCCACATCCTCGACCAGGGTCTCGGGATGGAGGGTGCGGTCGTCGAAGGCCATGGCATAGATCAGGGGCTTCAGCGCCGAGCCCGGCGAGCGGCGGGCGCGCACGAGGTCGACCTGACCGGCGCGGCCGAAGAAATTGTCGCCGCCCAGCCAGGCCACGACGCCGCCGGTCCTGTTGTCGAGCACGACCATGGCGATCTCGGCGCCGTCGCCGAGCGGGCGTCGCTCCTCGTGCACCAGCTGGGCCAGAGACTGCTGCAGTTCGTAGCGTACCGTGGTCGGCACGGTGGTGCCGGGCGACTGGCCTGCGAGCCAGGTCGCGAGATGCGGCGCCTGCATCGGCATCGCGAGCCGGCGGTCGGGCGCGAGGCGGCTGCGCGCCATCTCGAAGAGAGGCGCATCGATCACGCCATGCTCGACGCCGCGTTCCAGCACGCGGTCACGCGCCTTCTGCGCCACCGACGAGGCACGGTCGGGGCGACGACGCTCGGGGGACTGAGGGATGGCGACGAGGAGCGCGGCCTCGGCGGCGCTGAGCTGGCGCGGTTCCTTGCCAAAGTAGGCGAGGGAGGCGGCCCGCACGCCTTCGAGGTTGCCGCCCATCGGCGCCAGCGTCAGGTAGATCGCCAGCACCTCGCGCTTGGAGTAGCGCCATTCGAGCTGCAGCGCGCGGGCCGACTGGAGGGCCTTGGTCGTGAAGCTGCGCGGGCGCGGGTCGAGCAGGCGGGCGGCCTGCATCGAAAGGGTCGAGGCACCCGACACGATGCGTCGGCGCTCGGCAAGCTGGCCGGCCGCTCGAAGTGTCGCGAGGGGATCGACGCCCCAATGGGAGTCGAAACGGCGATCCTCGTAGGCCTTGAGCAGCCCGAGATAGAGCGGATCGACGTCGTCGACCGCGGTCTTGAGCCGCCACTTGCCGTCGGCCGTCGTGAAGGCGCGCAACAGGCGACCGTTGCCGTCGACCACCTCGGTCGACCGGTCGTGATAGCGCGACAGGTCGGGCGGGAAGAGACGATCGAGCGTCAGCGCCGTCGCCACCAGGGCCGTGGCGGCGACGGCGAGGCCGGCCAGCAGAGGCCTGAGGCGCATCCGCTCTACTTCGTTCCCGCCGGAACGATCGTCATCGTACGCATCGCCGTCCGGCCGTAGACCCGCGGCGCATACATGTCGGAGACGTTCGTCGCCGGGACGGCGTAGGTGCCGGGCGTCACGGCGCGCACGATGTAGGCCACGTGATAGGAGTTCGGGTTCTTCGCCGAGGAATCCCACCAGGTCTGGTAGGGCCGGGTTCCCATGTTGAAGGACGCGAAGAAGCGGTCGTCCCGCGCCTCGGCGATACGGGTTTCGGTGAGGTCCGACAGGAACGGGAATGACTTCGCCGTCTCGTCGTTCAGCACCGCTTCGATCTCGAAACCGGCCGGCAGCAGGTCGAGCAGGGCCACCTCGTGGTAGCCGCCTTCGAGATTGCGGCCGGAGATCGAGACGATGAAGCGCTCGTTCTGCACGACATGGCCCAGCGAACTGGGCTCGCCGTCGAACTTGAGGAACTCGCGCTGGACGCTGATGCCGGCGGTCGCGGCGGGCTGCGGATCGAGCGGCACGCCGCGCGCCGTCACCTGCATCCAGATCGGACGGTCGGTGTCGTTGCGCAGCTTGAGGCCGCGAGCGAGAGATGCCGCATCCGGGTTGAACGTCACCGGCTCGGCAGCCGCCTGGCGTTGCTGGCCGTCCACCGAATAGGCCAGTTGGGCGCTACCGCTCATCGCGCGAGCGGCCATCACCAGCCACGCCTGTTCCTGCGTGGTGGTGAGCCCGATCGAGGCCGCCAGACGCTCGCCGACCAGGCTCGTCACCTCGGTCAGGGCCTCGCGCCCGCCCGCTTCGACGGCGAGCGTGACGAGGGCGGCGCGGTTGCGCAGCGGCGAGCCGTAATAGTCGGACGGATCGCGTTCGTCGATGCGCTGGCGCGCCGTCGCGAAGGCGAGGCGACCGCGCCCCGGCTCGCCCACCTGGTTGAGCGCCGCCGCCAGCATCGCCCAGGCGATGCCGCCCTTCATTTCGCCCGCCTTCGTATCCTGGAAGTAGCGGACGCGGCCGGGATCGGCGTAGCCCGACTTCGCCAGCACGTACCAGGCATAGGCCTGGGCGTTGGGCGAGAACTTGTCGGCGGTCTTGTTGAGCCAGCCGAGCGCCCGCTGCAGGGATGCAGACGGCACCGCCATCTGCTGCTGGTTGGCGCGCACCAGGAAGTCGAGCACATAGGTCTGCAGCCACTCGGCCGCCGGCGTGGAGAAGGGGCCCCACATGCCGAACGACCCGTCGGGCAATTGCATGTCGACGACGCGATAGACCGCATCCTGCACACGCTCGTTGATGCGCGGATCGGTGGGACCGTATCCCAGCAGCGCGACGTCGTTGTAGTAGAGCAGCGGCATGGCGCGGCTGGTCGTCTGCTCGATGCAGCCGAACGGATACTTGTCGAGCAAGCGCAGCAGGCCCGCGACGTCGATCCCGGGAATGCGGGTCAGCGAGGCGCTGACTTGAGCGGTCCCGGGCGCGAAGGCCGCAATCACGTTGCGGTCGACCGTGGCCTCGTTGCCCGGCGCCAGGCGCGCGACCGTATCGACCGCGCTGGGAGTCTGCGCCGGCCGCACCTGGATGTCCCATTCACGCTCGACGGCGAAGTTGCCCGGACCCTGGACGGAAACCGTCACCTTGCCGAAGCCGGCTTCGCCCGCTCGCAGGGGCCATGTCAGCAGCTCACGCTGGTTGGCGGCGAGCCGCTTGGTCTCGGCCACCGGCCGCTCGAGCGAAATCGAGCCGCTGGCGGTGAGCGTGACGCGGTAGTCGCCGGCCTGGCCGTCGACATTGTGCAGCGACAGCGCGACCCGTCCGAGATCCTTCGGCGCGAGGAAGCGCGGCAGCACGACGTCGGCCGTGACGGCATCGCGCACGAACAGGCGCTGCTCGCCCGAGCCGACGCGAGTCTTGTCGTAGGCCACCGCCATCAGCCGGAGCTGGCCGATGAAGTCGGGAATGTCGAAGGCGATCTTCGCTTCGCCCTTGTTGTCGAGCTTCACCGGTCCGCTGAACAGCGAGACGGTGCGCGTCGGCACGATGTCGAGCCCGCCGATCTCGCCGGCGTCGCCGCCGGCCCGGATGCGGCCCAACTCGTCGGCGCGCGTGTCGAGCAAGCGGCCGTAGTCGTCGCGCATGGAAACGCCGAGGCGACGCTTGCCGAAATAGTGGTCGGCGGGATTGGGCGTCTTGTAGCGGGTGAGCTGCAGGATGCCCTCGTCGACCGCGGCGAGGGTGACGAAGGCCTCCTGGCCGGGCTGAAGGTTGGACACCTTCACCGGCACCTCGATGCGCTGCCGCGGTGCGATCTTCTCCGGCGTGCCGATCTGGATGCCCAGCGTGCGCAGGGCCGGATTGAGGCCGATCCAGGCCGCGCCGATCGCCCGTGTGGGCGTGCGTTCGGCGGGCGCCGCGAGTGGTCGCCAGGCCGTGACGAGGGCGTAAGCGCCGGCGCCCCATTCGCCCTTCACCGGAATATCGACGGTCGTGCCGCCGGCCGGCACCTGTACCGACTGGGTGGAGACGATCCGGTCGGTCGCGATCGCGATCAGCGCCTCGCCGGCGAACGGCGCCTCGATCCGCAGCCGGGCCGTGTCGCCCGGTGCGTAGTTCTGCTTGTCGCTGGCGACACGCAGCGTGTCGGGCGCCTCCTCGGTGCCTGTGCCGCCGTACCAACCCACGTAGAAGGTGAGGCTGGTCGAGGTGTTCTTCTCGTTGTCGATGACGGTGAGCTTGTGCTGGCCCCAGTCCAGCCGCTGGGCGAGCCGGGTCGGCGTGTCGGCCTTCAGGGTGACCTTGTCGGCGGTGATCAGTCGCGTGTTCGTGACCGACTGCCAGCGCCAGCGACCGTCGACCTGGAACCATTGATAGGCATTGGTGATGCGTTCGATCCGGTATTCGACCGAGGGACGCGCGACCTGCGTGCCGGTCGCGTTGACTGCCACCACGTCGAATTCGGTGTCGACGCCCTCGCGGGAATAGCGGCCCTCGAAGGTCGGCCGGACACCGATATAGGTGTCGCGGGTCCGGACTGGCATGACCTTCTCGGTCTTGGTGGCGCGCCCGCCGCCCGGTTCGAAGACGCGCGCCTGGATCTGGGCCCGCAGCGGCAGGACCGTCTCCTTGGCGAGATCACCAGCCCATTCCAGGCTCGACTTGCCGGCCGGGTCGGTGTTCTCGCCCTTCAGCTCGATGAACGGCGGCTCGAACTTCTCGCGATCGTCCTCGGGGCCGAACCGGTACTTGGCGAAGGCTGGGAACGGCGTGTCGTCGACGGTGATGCGCATGTCGCCTTCGACGGCGAGATCGGATGCCGGTGCGCCGTAGAGGAAGTCGGCCGAGAGGACGAAACGGTTCACGCTGCCGGGCCGGATGATCGGCTCGTCGGGCGTCAGCTCGATCTTGAGCTTCTCGGGCACGAAATCCTCGACCGAGAACTCGACGCGGCCGACCGGCGCGCCCTTGGGATCGATATAGGCGGCCACGGACCAGCGGCCGCGCCGCGAGGATTTCGGCAGGTCGATCGTCTGGGCGATGGCGCCCGGGCCCTGCAGACCGTGGGTGAAGCGGGTGAACTCGCTGCCGTCCGGCCGCTTTACGATGAGCGTGACGGGCAGGTTGGAGAGGGCATTGGCCGCGTCGTCGCGCATCAGCGCCATGAGCTGCACGGTCTCGCCGGGGCGATAGATGCCGCGCTCGGTGTAGAGGAAGGCATCGACCGGGCCGGGCTGCGGCCGGCCCTCGACGCCGCGGTCGGACAGGTCGAAGGCCGATTTGGTGAGTTCGAGCCGCGAGAACTCCTTCTTCGCCGGATCCTGCGCCATGACGGCGACCGGTTCGGCCGCGCCGCTGCCCTTGAGCAGACCGGCCGCGAACGTGGCGCGTCCGTCGGCGCCGGTGATCACCTTGCCGATCGGCTCGTTGCCGCGCGACAGGACGGTGACCTCGATGCCGGCCAGCGGCTGGGCGGTCTGCAGCGAGCGCGCGAAGACGTTGAGCCCGTCGTCGCCGCTGAAGGAGGTGAGGCCGATATCGGTGTCGATCACCCACAGGCCGGCCGCCGCGCCGCTCGTCGACTCGTCGTCGTCATAGTCGCGGGACGGCGGCTTGGCGGCATTCCACACCACGACGAAATAGGCGCCGGGCTTCCAGTCCTGGATGGTCTCGCGGATCGGGAAGGCGGTGACGACGGCCTGGTTGGGCACGCTGCGCACGTCCATCGTCCCGGTCCACTGCTCGGCGCCGTTGCTGCCGTTCAGCCAGCTGCGCAGCGACCAGGGTTCGGTGATCGGCTCGGAGCCGGGGAAGGCCACATCGTAGTAGCGGTCGGCGGAGAAGCGATCGATGCCGCGCTCGTTCACGCGATAGACCGAGATGCCGACCTTGGAGACGTTGATGGTCGTCACGGGCAGGCCGGCGGCGCTGCCGCGCGGCAGGATGAACCCCTTGCCGGGCAGGTTCACCACGGCCGGCCGGGCGCCCAGCGCCACGCTCACGCTCTGCTCGTCGCGCAGTTTCTCGCCGTCGCGCCCGGGGAAGCCCGCCAGCAGCCTGACGGTGTAGTCCTGGCCGTAGGTCAGGCCGGCGATGCACAGCCGGTCGTCCACGGTGCGCAGCGCCGTCTTCGCCTCGGGCTCGATGCGGATGAAGTCGCCGTACTTCACGTCGCCGGTGGCGAGCGGCTTGTTGAAGGCGAGGCAGGCTTCCGCCTCGCTGCGGCTGGAATCGACTGCGACGCGACGGAAGGAGAAGGGAGCCGAAGGCGATGTCGGCGGCTGGGCAATCGGAGCCGGTGCGGAGGACTGGGCCGTCTGGGCTGGCGGGCTCGCTGGCGGAGTTGGGGAGGCCGGTGCCGTGGCCGGAGGCGCGGCCACGGTCGCAGGCGCTGGCGCGGGACGCTCGAGCGAATCGCCCGGCCTCCCGATCAGATAACCCGCAATGCCGGAGCCCAGCATGAGGGCCACAACCAAGGCGGCCAGCGTCGACTTATTCATGAGAGTTCCCCGCAAACGGCGACCGGACAATAGAGCGTGGATTGTGCAGACAATGTGGAGCCAGACGTCCGGTCTGCAATTCTCGCAGCCTGTGGCGCGCAGGTCACGCCCGCGCCGCCCGCGCTGTGGATAGGCGGCGCTTGAGCAAACGGCCGATGGCCACTAAGCGCAGACGATGGCGTTGCATCTCATCAAGCTCGCGGTCGGCGTCGACGATCTTGCCCACATGAAGAAGGTCCAGGCGGCGCGACGCCAGGAGCGCGGGCAGTCCGCACGGTCGCCGCACTGGGTCTACACCCGAAACTCGCCGCGGCGCGCCGAGGATCTGCTGGGCGGCTCGCTCTACTGGGTGGTGCGCGGCGTCATCCGCTGCCGCCAGGAGCTGGTCGGCTTCGAGGACGATTTCGACGAGGAGAGCGGCAAGAAGTTCTGCCGGATCAAGCTCAAGCGGCCCTTGATCGAGACCGCGCCACGCGCCTGCAAACCCTTCCAGGGCTGGCGCTACCTCGAGCCCGACCGCGCGCCCCCGGACCTGTCGAGCGGCGACACCGCCGACATGCCGGCCGAGATGGCGGCGGAACTCAAGAGGCTTGGCTTGCTGTAGCCATGGAGCGCGCCACTCCAGTTGCGCCCGTGATCGTCCCACGGCGAAGCCTGAGCGCCCTGGAGTGGCGCGCTCCAATGAGCCGCTTGCCTGCTTTCAGCGGTTCGTCAGCTTCAGCTCGATGCGCCGGTTGCGGGCCGTATCGGTGGACGAGAGGGGCTGGTATTCGCCGTAGCCCGCAGCCACCAGGCGGTCGTTCGGGATGCCTTCGCTGTGGAGGAACTTCACGACGGCGATGGCGCGGGCGGCCGACAGTTCCCAGTTCGACGGGTACTGCGCGCTGGCGATGGCCTTGTTGTCGGTGTGGCCGTCGACCTGGAGCACCCAGTTGACCTCCTTCGGGATCGTGGCGGCGATCTCGACCAGGCGCTTGGCGACGTTGGCGAGCTGCTTCTCGCCGCCCTCCTGGAGCTTGGCCGAGCCGGAGGGGAAGAGCACTTCCGACTGAAACACGAACCGGTCGCCGACGATCTGCACGTCGCGCTGGCCGCGCAGCGCCTCGCGCAGCTTGCCGAAGAACTCGGAGCGGTAGCGCGCCAGCTCCTCGACCTTGCTGGCCAGCGCCCGGTTGAGCTTCTGGCCGAGGTCGACGATCTGCGCCTGCTGGTCCTTGGCCTTGGCGTCGGCGGCATCGAGAACGGTGCTGAGGCGCGCCAGCTCTCCCTTCAGGGCGGCGAGTTCGGCGGTCAGCCGCACCACGGCCGCCTTCTGTTCGGCGCTGAGCTTTTGCTCCTCGGTGAGGTCGCCGAACAGCTTGCCCTTGTCCTGGTTGGCGGCGGCCAGCGAGGCGGCGAGGCGGGTGAGCTCCAGCCGCTGTCGCTCGATCTCCTTCTGGAGGTCGCCGGCCTTGGCGGCTGCTTCCTTGTTGGAGCTTTCGAGCGAGGCGGCCAGCCGCTCGCGTTCCGCCAACATCGAGGTCAGGCGTTCCGTGAGCTGGTCGCGCTCGATCTTCAGCGTGTCCGATGCGGTGCGCTGGGCCGCGAGATCGGCGCCCAAACGGTCTCGCTCGGCCTGGTTCTGACGAAGCTCCAGGGTGAGCTTCTCTAGATCCTGTTTCAGGCCCTCGCTCGCCGCCTGCTCGAGCGAGAGCACGCTGGCGAGACTACCGAGCTGCTTGTTGAGGGCGTCGATG
Source organism: Reyranella sp. (assembly GCF_965228225.1). Lineage (GTDB taxonomy): Bacteria > Pseudomonadota > Alphaproteobacteria > Reyranellales > Reyranellaceae > Reyranella. The sequence goes on from NZ_OZ245801.1 coordinate 1,344,683, forward strand.
GCACTGTCGCGGGTGTTGAGCGTGTCGGTCAGCGTGAACTGCGCCACGCTGAACAGCGACAGCAGGAAGATCAGCACCATCAGCAGCGTCGTCAGCGCATCGACATAGCCCGGCCAGGTGTAGTCGGCCGAACCTCCTCCGCGACGGCGCGATGCGGCTGCCATGGCGGTTAGTGGTCACCCGGCGTCGCGCCGCGCGACGAGGCGATGGTGCGGGCGAGCAGGCGGAACTCGCCGCGCAGCTCGTCGGCCAGCGCGGTGCGGCTGCGTACGCTTTCGTCGATCAGCCGGCCCAGGCCGGCCTCGAGGTTGCGCTGGTGGGCCAGCAGCGCCTCGCTGTCGGCATCCGGCTTTCGCTCCGTCAGGCGCGCGACGGTGCCGCGCAGCTCGATCGACTGCTCGGCCAGACGTGCGAGCAGCGCCTGCTGCGTGCGCATGCTTTCGGTCAGGGAGGTCAGGCGCTCGACCAGCGTGGCGTTGGCCGTCGCGGCCTGTTCGCGGCCCTCTTCGCTGCGGCGCAGCGTGCGGGCGAGATCGTCGAGGCCGTCGGCGGTGCGCTCCAGCAGGGCTTCGACATAGGCCGAGACGCCCTGTTCTCCCTCGGTCTGCAGGGTGCCGCTCGACAGCCGCGTGGCACCGGCCAGCCATTCCTCCAGTTCGGTGTGGAAGCGGCCCTGTGCCTGGCTGGCCTGCAGCTCGAGGAACCCGAGCACGAGCGAGCCCGACAGGCCGAACAGCGAGGCGCCGAAGGCGGTCGACATGCCCTTGAGCGGCCCTTCGATGCCCTGCTTGAGCTTGGCGAACATCTGCACGGCATCGCCGCCGGTAACCTGCATCCCGACAATGGCGTCGGCGACCGCGCCGATCGTCTCGAGCAGGCCCCAGAAGGTACCGAGCAGGCCGAGGAAGATCAGCAGCCCGATCATGTAGCGGCTGAGCTCGCGACGTTCGTCGAGGCGGCTGGCGATGCCGTCGAGCATCGCGCGCGTCGCGGTGGGGGACAGGCGGAAATTGTCCTGGCGGTCGCCCATCATGACGGCCATCGGCGCCATCAGTTCGATCGAATCGGTCTCGAGCAGAGGGGCGCCGGGCTCGCGATGCTGGAAACGCCTGAGCCAGCGCACCTCGGGCCACAGGGACAGGACCTGGCGCATCACGAAGAAGATGCCGATCGCCAGGACGCCCAGGATGACGCTGTTGAGGATCGGCGTGTTCAGGAACACGCGCAGCAGATCGTGGTGCAGGAGATAGGCGATGCAGGCCACGACCCCGAGGAACAGAAGCATGCGGACGAGATACGGAAGCGGGTTACTCATGCGAACTTCCGATGCCTGCGCGACGGTGGCGGGGAGATCATGCCCTGGGCACCCGGGATCTGCCCCGCATCCCGGCTTCGCCTGCCGTGCCGCCGTCCGGCGAGCCTGTGTCGCCGAAGCAGGGACCACAGGCGGCGCGGCTGGGGACAGCGGCCGAAGAGGGGGGCATAACCAGTTGCCTTTCCAAGGGATTTGGCGGGTCGACCATAACGAATGGTGGTCCCGCGCTCAACCGCTTGCGGCAACGGACTGCGGAGGAACCGCGTCCGTCAGGCCTTGGACAGGATCTCGACCATCGGGTCGCGCAGTCCGAAGTTGCTGGCGAGGATCGACGGTCCACCCAACTCGTAGGGCTGACCCGAAATGTCGCCGACGAGGCCACCGGCCTCGCGCACCATGAGGATGCCCGCGGCGACGTCCCACGGCGCCAGGCCGAACTCGAAAAAGGCGTCGTAGCGGCCGGCCGCCACGAAGGCGAGATCCAGCGCCGCGGCGCCCCAGCGACGGACGCCGGCTGTGCGTTCAGTGACGGCGGCCAGCTTGGCGTGATAGCTGGCGTGATTGCCCTTGCCGATGTGGGGAATACCCGTGCCGATCAGGCCGCGCTCCGGATCCTTGCGGCCGGAGACACGCAGACGCCGCGATCGCGCATTCGGCGTGTCGATATAGGCGCCGTTGCCCTTCTCGGCCCAGAACAGCTCGTCGGAAATCGGCTGGTAGATGACGCCGGCAATGATCTCCTTCTCGCGTTCCAGCGCGATGGAGATGGCGAAATGGGGCACGCCGTGCAGGAAGTTGGTTGTGCCGTCGAGCGGATCGACGATCCAGCGGTTGCGGCCGTCACCCTTTGTCTCTCCGCTTTCCTCGCCGAGGAAGCCGTAATCGGGACGGACACGCGAGAGCTCGGCGCGCAGGGTGCGCTCCGCCTTGATGTCGGCGTGACTGACGAAGTCGCCCGGGCCCTTTTCGGAGATCTGCAGATGTTCGACTTCGCCGAAGTCGCGCTTGAGGTTCTTGGCGGCTGCAAAGGCGGCGCGGATCATGACGGTGATCGTGGCCGAGCGCTGTGCCAGCGATTTGCGCTCGGGCGGGCCCGAGCGTTCGCGCGCCTCGCCCATCGGGGCGCGGCCGACACGGGCGACCGGGGTCTCTCGCGGGGGGCGGTTGGTGGGGAGGGCCACGGTGCGCGCCTAATCCTTGGCGCGTTCCATGTAGGTGCCCTCTTCGGTGTTGATCACCAGCCGCGTGCCCACGCCGATATGGGGGGGAACCATGACGCGGATTCCGCCCTCGACAATGGCCGGCTTGTAGGAAGAGGAGGCGGTCTGGCCCTTCACCACGGCGTCGGCCTCGGTGACGGCCAGAACGACGGTCTTGGGCAGCTCCGCGCCGACCGGCGTTCCCTCGTAGAGCGACACGGTCACTTCCATGCCGTCCTGCAGCCAGCGCGACTGATCCTCGTCGAGAACGTCGCTTCCGACCACGAGCTGCTCGAAGGTTTCCTTGTCCATGAACGTGAAGCCGTTCTCGTCCTTGAACAGGTAGGTGCACTCGCGTTCGTCGATATGGACGCGCTCGATGGTCTCGCCGGAGCGGAAGCGCTCCTGCAGCTTATTGCCCTCGCGCAGCGCCTTGGCCTCGATCGCCACGAACGCGCCGCCCTTGCCGGGGCTGATATGCTGCACCTTGGAAGCAACCCAGAGCTTGCCGTTATATTCGATGACGTTGCCGGCTCGGATGGAATTGACTTGGACTTTCATGAGCTTACCCGGCCCTACCGCAATATCGGATGAATGGATTTCGGCCTCGTCCGCGCAAGCGGTTCGAGGCCGGCGCGGCCTTCTATCAAAGGCAGCCCGGGGTCGCAACCGGCGCGCCCAAGGCGATGCGGCGCTATTGCAGGCCCAATTCGGCCTGTTTCTTCTTCGAAAGTCCGGCGGATATCACCGCATGCGCCTGCTTCAGGTAGGCCCGGGTCTCGGCCGGCGTCAGGACACTGGGATCCTCGAGGGCGACCCATTTCGCCCGGGCGAGGTAGGGCGCCGGCTTGAAGCCTTTCGCATGGGAAAGCGCCTCGAAATGCTCGGGCGGACACTTGAAACTGATGCGGGCGACAGAATGGCCGGGCGGGCCGATCAGGCAGAACATCTTGCCGCCGACCTTGAAGACGGTGACGCCTTCCCACTGCACGCTGCGCGTCGCGGCCGGCAGCTTGCGGCAATAGGCATCGATCTCCCGGGGCGTCATGCCGAGACCCTACACGCCGCGCCGCTCACATGCGATGCTCCGGCATGACTGAATGGCGTCCCGACAGGCTGGCGCGGCGCCTGCCGCATCTCCAGGCGCGTGGCCGGATCCAGGCCGCGCTGCGGCAGTGGTTCGCCGCCGAAGGTTTCGTCGAGGTCGAGACGCCGATCCTGCAGGCCGCGCCCGGCGCCGAAGTCCACCTCACGGGGTTCGCGACGGAGTGGGAGTTGCCCGACGGCGAAGAGCGCGAACGCTGGCTGCACAGTTCGCCCGAATTCGCCATGAAGAAACTCCTGGCCGGCGGGATACCGAAGATCTTCCAGTTCGCGCGCGTGTTCCGCAACGCCGAGGGCTCGGCCCTGCACCATCCCGAGTTCACCATGCTGGAATGGTATCGAACGGGTGTCGGCTACGAGACCATCATGGCCGACTGCAAGGCGATCCTGGCCGCGACCGGCACCGACGAGCTGCGGTGGGCCGGCCATGTCTGCGACCCGCGGGCCGAACCGGAGCGCCTTACCGTCGCGGAGGCCTTCGTCCGCCACGCCGGCGTCGACCTGTTCGCGACCGTGGGCAATGCCGAGGCGCTGTCGGGCGCGTCGGGCATTGCCATGCATGCCGGCGACACCTGGGAGGATGTCTTCTTCCGCATCATGTTCGAGAAGATCGAGTCGAAGCTCGGCATGGGCCGGCCGACCATCCTCTGCGAGTATCCGATTTCGATGGCGGCTCTCGCCCGTGCCAAGCCCGGCGATTCCAGGGTGGCGGAGCGGTTCGAGCTCTATGTCTGCGGCGTGGAACTCGCCAACGCTTTCGGCGAACTCACCGATCCTGCCGTGCAGCGGGTGCGCCTGGCAGCGGACATGGACCTGAAGGACGAACTCTATGGCGTGCGCTGGCCGGTCGACGACGATTTCCTGGCGGCGCTCGATCACGGCCTGCCGGACTGTTCTGGGATAGCGCTGGGTTTCGACCGCCTGGTGATGCTGGCGAGCGGCGCCTCGCACATCGAGGAGGTGCTATGGCTCCCCGTCCGCTGAGCCGTGCGCCGCGAAGAGTTCGTTGAAGGAGCGCACCGCAGCTCCCGGACCGTCCTTATGGCTCCACACGCCACCGCCGACGGCGAGGAAATCGGCACCCGCTTCGATCAGGGGCCTGCAGTTCTCGACGGTGATTCCGCCGATCGCCACGCAGGGCACTTCCATCAAGCTGCTCCACCACTCGACGACCTCGATCTCGGCCGGCGTCGTCACCGGTTTGGTCGACGAGGAGAAGAATGCACCGAAAGCGACATAGTCGGCGCCGGCTTCGGCCGCTTCCATCGCGAGGTGTCGCGAGGCCTTGCTGGTGACGCCGACCTGGCGGTCGGGCCCGACGATCCGGCGTGCCTCGGCATAGGGCATGTCGTCCTGGCCGACGTGCACGCCGTCGCAATCGAGCTTCACGGCCAGGTCCGGCCGGTCGTTCATGATGAAGGCGACGCCGCGCTGCTGGCAGATCGGCCGAAGCGTGTCCGCCGCGCGGATGATCGCCTCGTCGGGGACGTCCTTCAACCGCAGCTGGAAGGCAGCCACGTCGCCGCCGTCTAGGGCGGCGCGAAGCTCGTCGGCAAAGATCGATGGATGCTCGATGCGGGCGGGAGAGATCAGATAGAGACGGGTCACGGGAAGGCCTGATTTTCGGGTGGTGTATGCGGAATGGGGGGCCTCGTCGAGGGCCAGCCGGCAGAAACCTTCCATTGTCTCCACGCGGCGGGATGGGCTAACTGGCGACAGCCTGATCGCCATGGACCATGAAAAAAGTCGGCAAAACCTTCCTGCTGGTGCTGGCGTCGACCGCCGCCAGCCTTTTCGTGGGGATTGCGGTCGCCGCCTATCTGACCGTTCCCCGCATTCCGCTGATATCTGAAGGTGACGGCCTGCTTGTGTTCGATCCCGAGATCGGCGCGCGAGCCAACCCGAGCTCCCATGCAAAGCGCATCTATCCCGCCGTTCGCGACCGGCAAACCTTTGCCTTCGATATCTACACCGACGATCGGGGTGCGCGGGTCGACGGGCCGGGACGGAAGAGCCCGGAGCAGATCGACATAATGGTCGTCGGCGACTCATTCACCTGGGGATATGCGCTCGCCAACGAAGAGACCTATGCCCGCCATCTGGCGCGCGAGCTCGACGCCAGCGTCTCGAACTTCGCGATGGCGGCCTACGGAACGACCCAGTCGCTCCAGATCCTGCGGCGTAACGCGGACCTTGCGCCGAAGCTGGTCGTCTACGGGATCATCGCGCATCACCTGGAGCGCAACGTCTCGCCGTGCCTTCCATCCTACTATCCGTTCTGCTTCAGCGCCTCGCACGTCGCCTGGAACGAGGCGGGACAGGCCTCGATCGCCCTGCCGCGGAGCAACGGTGTCCAGCGCTTCCAGCGCCACCTGGCCGGAGATTTCCTCGATCCGGTGACCTGGCTTACGCATGGGATCGACGTGGTGCGCGGCCGTCTCGAGTATGGCCTTGCGACCTACGCTACCCCGGCCGACGAGCAGAAGGAGGAGGCGCTGGCCTACCTGCTGCGCGAGATGCAGCGATCCGCCGACCAGATCGGGGCGAAGCTGCTCGTGGTTTATCTGCCGACGAACTACTATTCGGCGCCCGCAGCGCTGCCGCGCGTCATGGGCGATATCGACCTGCTCGACCTTACCGAGGCCTTCCAGCGCGAGAGGGACAGGGGTGCCAACCTCTACATCGTGGGCGACGGGCACCCGAACCGGGCCGCGCACGAACTGATGTCCGAGGAGATCGCGCGATACGTTCGCGACAAGGGCCTGCTGGTGGTCACGAACTCGCGCCGGGAGCCCGGTTGAAGCTCAGCCGCTCCGACCACGCCGGATCGAGACGGGAGCGCAGCCCGTAGACGTCGCCCAGCACCCACAGATCGCGCACCAGCGGCCCGTCGAAGGTGAAGATGGGCGCGCCATACCACCAGACCCGGCCATTGGTCGGCGGTTCGCCGAACAGGGTCCGGCGGTGAATGCCGTGGAAGCGCAACTTGCCGGACACACGGGGCCCTTCCTCCACGAGTTCGAGGATGTCGGACGTGTAGTCGTCGAGCGTGTCGGTGAGCCAGCTCACATAATCGCTGAACTGCCGATGACCGATCAGCACGGGACCGAGCGACCCGCGAAAGGTGAAGTCGGGATGGAAGATCTGCGGGACGAGGGAGAGGTCGGCCTTGTCCCAGAGGTCCTTGTAGAACACGCGCACCAGGTTCTTCCGCACGCCGAGACGGGCCGGCGTCAGATCGATTTCCGCCTCGTCGGGCAGTTCGGGGTGTCTCCAGTGTGGCATCGCGTCGAACCTCCTCATGTGCATCGCCTGCGGCGTCTCGCTCGCTGGTCCAACGAAAGAACGGTGCTATTCCACATCGCCCGAGCGATGGCGGTCTGAAAAAATTGTGACTTCGGGGCCAGCGTAACGCTAGAGATTAATCGGCAGACTTGGCGAGGCGCCGGACCGGAGCGAAGCACGGCGAGTGGCAATCGTGTAACATTTGGGCAGAAGAGGGATGAGTTGAGCGGTCGAATTCTGGCGAACGCGGCCACGGCCTTCGTGTCCGTCCTGGTCGGCCTGGTCCTCGCCGAAGGCGCTGCGCGCATTCTCGACGGAATGCCGCTCACCCAACTCGAACTTCCCGTTCGTCTCGTGAACATCGGCAACGACACGACGGCCGAGCGTCTCGACGAGGTGGCCAGAGCGCCGTCCGTGCAGCGCGACTGGTTCTTCAGTGATCCGCCGCCACTCCCCAACCGCAAGCCCGTGCCGGCGTCGTTGCAGGAGCTCGACAGGGCGCTTCAGAAACCGGGGAATCCCTTCCAGTCGTCCGAGGCGCTGAAGATCTGGAACTCGGTGCTGGTGGGCGATCCTTGCGAGTCGCCGTTCTTCGCGAACGCACCGGGCTGGCTCATGCTCTTCGATCCCGCGGATGGCAAGCCGCAGCCGCCCTTCCGCTTCCAGCCAGACACGACGACGCCGATCGGACTGGTCACCAACGAACTCGGCTGGCGCGGACCGCCGATGGCATTCGCCCGCTCCCCGCGGACGATCCGGATCGTCTTCGTCGGTGCATCGACGACCAGCGACACGCATCAGATGCCGTATTCCTACCCTGAGTTCATCGGGCATTGGCTCAACCTGTGGGCGGCAAAGAACAGGCCGGACATACGGTTCGAGGTGGGCAATGCGGGCCGCGAATCCATAGGCTCGACGGGCATCGAGGCGGTCGTGCGCACCGAAGTCGTACCGGCACGGCCCGACCTCGTCATCTATCATGAGGGCGGCAACCAGTTCCTCCTCTCCAGCGTGGTACCGTCACTGCCTACGGGGGAGAAGCCCGCGCCGATGGTCCATCTCGATCAGGCGTCCAAGGGATGGCTGGCCGACCTCTCGCGCTACTCCGACATCGCCCGGCGCATCTACACGCTGGTGGCGGTCATGAAGCTCCAGTCGGAAGGCAACGAGGCGCCCAAGCCTGATTATGAAGTGGTCTGGCCGAAGGGACTGTCCGAGACCGATCCGGACATCAAGCGCGACGATCTGCCGGTGGGGCTCACGACGATCCTCGGCGATCTCGACCGGATCCACGCCGACCTGGCACCGATCGACAGCGAGTTCGCCGTGACCTCGTTCATGTGGATGGCGAAGGACGGGCTGAAGCTCGATCCGATCCGCAATCGCATGACCTGGGACTACCTGAACCTCTACATGTTCCCGTACCGCTATCGCGACATCGAGCGCCTTGCGAACTTCCAGAACGTGGTGCTCGCGAAATACGCGCGGACGCACGGGATCGACTTCATCGACATCGCTGGCAAGATGCCGTTCGATCCCGATCTCTACGCCGACGGTGTGCACACGACCTATCCCGGAACGCGCATGAAGGGGTGGGTGATCCTCCAGCAGCTCGTCCCGCTCATCGAGGCCCGGCTCGCCTCGGGTGCCTGGCCGAGGACCCTTCCGGCAGGGAACGATGTTCCGCCTAACCAGGCCATGCCCGCCCGCCGGGTCGAGTTCAACTGCCCGACGCCACGCCCGGCCAAGTAGGCCGCCCAGCAAAAAGGGCGTTGGGTGACCCGAACGGTCGCCCAACGCCCCTGAGAGCCGATACCGCCAGTGTGTCTTACATCTTGCCCTGATAGATGCCGACGATCTTGTCGAGCATGTCGAGCGCCTCGGCGCGCGGGCGCTGGAAGGTGTTGCGGCCGATGATCGAGCCGTTGGCGCCGCCGTCGCGCAGGCTGCGGATTTCGGTGTACAGGCCCTCGAGGTCCTTCGCCTCGCCGCCAGAGAAGACGACGATGCGGCGGCCGTTGAAGGTCGCCTGCATCACGTGCTTGATGCGGGCGGCCATCGTCGAGATGTCGACATTGGCCTTCTCGTAAGCGGCCTTGGCCTCAGGCTGCCACAGGACGTTGGTCGGCGGCTTCACCTTGATGATGTGGGCGCCGAGCAGGGCGGCGATGTGGGCGGCATAGGCGCAGACGTCCAGCGCCGTTTCGCCGGCCTTATCGAGCTTGCCGCCGCGCGGATAGGACCACATGACGACGGCGAGGCCGACCGACTTGGCTTCCGCCGACAGTTCACGGATCTCTTCCATCATCTCGTACTGGTCTTCGGCGCCCGGATAGATCGTGAAGCCGATCGCCGAGCAGCCGAGGCGCAGCGCGTCGGCCACGGTGGCCGTCACGGCCTGGTCCTTGTTGGTCGACAGTGAGTTGGCCGAGTTGCACTTGAGGATGGTCGGGATCGCGCCCGCAAAGGTATCGGCGCCGGCTTCGAGCGGGCCGAGCGGGGCGGCATAGGCGTTGAGGCCGGCATCGACCGCCAGCTGGTAATGGTAGTGCGGGTCGTAGGCGTCCGGGTTCGGCGCGAAGGACCGGGCCGGGCCGTGCTCGAAGCCCTGATCGACGGGGAGGATCACCATCTTGCCCGTGCCGCCCAGGCGGCCGTGCATCAGTATGCGGGCCAGGTTGGCCTTGGTGCCGGGGCAATCGCTCTCATAGTTGTCGAGGATCTTCTTGACGATGCGGCTGATCTTCACGTCCGGTCTCCCATTTTGTGCGGTCGCGCGGTGATAGCGGCGCTGGAAGAGCGGTTCAAGCCCCGGCGGGGCCCGGGGAGCCCCGACTACCTGCCACGTCATTGACCTCGGGGCGGGCGTGGGGACAGGGTATCAGCCCCTCTGGGCCACGATGCGTCTGGCGAAACGCAAAAAAAAGGATCACTCGGTGCCGTCACCCCCGTTGCCCGCGCGACCCGCGTCTTTCGCGGCGCGCCTGCCCTTCTTCTTCGGCTGGGTGATCATCGCGATTGCCTTCCTGACCGTGGCGGTGAGCGTGACCACTCGCACGGCCTTCTCCCTGATGTTCCCGCCGATCGTCGACGAGTTCGGCTGGGATCGCGGCCTGGCGGCGGGTGCCTTCTCCTTCGGCTTCCTGGTATCAGCTGTGATCAGTCCGGTCGTCGGCCGGACCATGGACCGGCGCGGACCGCGCTTCCTGATCGAGATCGGCATCGTGCTGACGGCAGCGGGCCTGCTGGGCGCGACCGTGATCGACTCGCCGTGGCAGCTCTACGCGACGCTCGGCGTCCTGGTGGGCGCCGGAGCGAACTGCATGAGCTTTTCCGTGCAGTCGCAGTATTTGCCGAACTGGTTCGTGCGCCGCCGCGCGCTGGCGACCGGCCTTGCCTTTTCCGGGGTGGGCGTCGGCGCGATCCTGATCCTGCCCTGGCTGCAGACCATCATCCTGAAGGACGGCTGGCGTAGCGCCTGCTGGGCGCTCGGCCTGATGACCCTGTTCGTGCTGATGCCGATCAATCTGTTCGTCGCCAAGCGGCCGCAGGATCTCGGCCTGCTGCCGGACGGGGCCAAGGAAGCGGGAACCGCGGCGGCGCGCCGGGCGGCGGCCATCGTCGATCCGCACTGGGTCGCCATCGAATGGACCATCGCCAGGGCCGTCCGCACGCAGCGCTTCTGGTGGCTCTGCATCGGCTTCTTCAGCACGGGCTATGCCTGGTACGCGGTCCAGGTGCACCAGACGAAGTACCTGGTCGAGATCGGCTTCGGCCCGATGCAGGCGGCCTGGGCGTTGGGCCTCGTGGCGATGGTGGGCATCCCGGGCCAGATCCTGCTCGGCGCCCTGTCGGACCGGATCGGGCGCGAGATCGTCTGGACGATCGCCGGCGTGGGCTTCGTGATCTGCTATGCGGCGCTGCTGGCGCTGGGCGCTGGCCCGTCGGAGCCGCTGCTCTATCTCATGGTCCTGTCGCAGGGCGTGCTGGGCTATTCCTTCACCAGCCTGATGGGATCGGTGGTGGCCGAGATCTTCGAGGGCCCGCACTTTGGCTCGATCTTCAGCATCATCATGGTCTCGCTCCTCGCAGGCGGGGCCGCCGGCCCGTGGATCACCGGCGTGCTCTACGATTACGAGGGCGCCTATCGCCTGGCCTTCATCGTGGCGCTGGGCTTCAGTGTCCTGGGCGCCGCGTCGATCTGGTTCGCGTCGCCCGGTAAGGTCCGCATGGTCGCCGGGCGCGCGAAGGTTTGAAGGCTATTCGTTCAGCCCTTTGCCGGGATAGGGATGAGTCGCGATCCAGTGCTTGGCGATGTCCAGGCGCTTGGTGACCCAGACGCCCTCGTGCTTCTGGACATAGTCGAGGAAGCGCCAGAGGCCTGCCATGCGCGCGGGGTGGCCGATCAGGCGCTGGTGCAGGCCGACCGACATCATCTTGGGCTGCGTCGAGCCCTCCTTGTAGAGGACGTCGAAAGCGTCCTTCACCAGGCCGAACCACTGGTCCGAATGGACCATGCCGGCGGCGTACTTGCCGTCATTGTTGGTCAGCGAATAGGGGACGATGAGGTGCGGCTTGCCCTCGACTGTCTGCCAGAAGGGCAGCTCCTCGCCGTAATAGTCGCTGTCGTAGGTGAAGCCGCCTTCCTCGATCAGCAGGCGGCGCGTGTTCACGCTGGGGCCATAGCGGCAGTACCAGCCGGCCGGCCGCTCGCCGACGGTCTGTTCCAGAGACTTGATGGCTTTCTGAATGTGCTCGCGTTCCTCGGCTTCGGAGAGCTGGAAGTGGCGCACCCAGCGCCAGCCATGGCAGCAGACGTCCCAGCCGGCGGCCCGGATCGCCTCCGCGGCCGGCAGATTGCGCTCCAGTGCCAGCGCGCAGCCGAACACGGTGAGCGGCATTCCGCGCTCCTGGAAGGCGCGATGGATGCGCCAGAAGCCGACCCGGCTGCCATATTCGAACATGCCTTCTCCGGCGAGATCCCGGCCCTTCAGGCCCTGCGAGGAGGTGCTCGATTCGGTGAGGCCCGTTTCGGTGTAGCCTTCACCGTCCTGGACCGACGGCTCGGAGCCTTCCTCGAAGTTCACGACGAAGTTGATCGCGAGGCGCGCGCCGCCGGGCCATTTCGGATCGGGCGGATTGGCGCCGTAGCCCACGAGATCGCGTGTCGGTTCCCAACTCATGCAGGTCTCCTCACCAGTTCGGCGCCCATCTGACGGGCGATGTCGGCAATCTTGTCGTTCCAGGTGCGCATCGAGAGCGTGCGTACCCCGGCGCGCAGACAGGCCAGCGCATAGCCCGGCGCGTCGCCGCAATCGACGATCAGCGTGAAGGCCACGTCCGGGAACTCTTCACGCGCGCGCTCCTGCAGGGCGCCGAGATATCCCGCGCCATAGAACGAGGCGGCATCCTCAGGCGTCAGCAGGACCGGCGCCGTGCCCGAGGCGCGCGCCGCCAGCAGCGCAGTCTCGGTCTGCTTCCAGTCGCGTACCAGGATCACCGGGTGGTCCATCGCCGCCACAATACACGGTGCTACTCATTCAGGCCCTTGCCCGGATAGGGATGGGTGTTGATCCAATGACGGGCAATGTCGAGGCGGCGGGTCACCCAGACGCCTTCGTGCTTCTGGATGTGGTCGAGCAGGCGCTGCAGGCCGACGGCGCGCGCGGGATGGCCGATCAGGCGCATGTGCAGGCCGATCGACATCATCTTCGGCTGCGTCGCGCCCTCGCGGTAGAGCATGTCGAAGGCATCGCGAACGAAGGAGAACCACTGGTCCGACGTGCCGATGGACGCTGCGAACTGCCCGTCATTGTTGGTGATGGAATAGGGCACGACGAGCTGCGGCTTGCCGTCGACGGTCAACCAGAAGGGAAGCTCCTCGCCGTAATAGTCGCTGTCGTAAAGGAAACCGCCTTCCTCGACGACGAGGCGCCGCGTGTTCACGCCCGGGCCATAACGGCAGTACCAGCCGAGCGGCCGCTCGCCGGTCATCTTCTCAATGGCCGCGATCGCCTTGCGGATGTGATCGCGCTCGGTCGCCTCGTCGAGCTCGTAGTGCTTGATCCAGCGCCAGCCATGCGAGCAGACGTCGAAGCCCGACTTCGCGATCGCGGCCGAAGCTTCGGGATTCCGCTCCATCGCCAACCCGCAGCCGAAGATGGTCATCGGCAGGCCACGCTCCTGGAAGAGGCGCATGAGCCGCCAGAAGCCGACCCGGCTGCCATACTCGAACAGGCCTTCGGCGGCCAGGTCGCGCCCCTGGATCGACTGTCCCATCCGGCTCGCGTCGCTGAGGCCGATTTCCGTGTGGCCTTCGCCGTCCTGGATGGAGGGCTCGGAGCCCTCCTCGTAGTTCATGACGAAGTTCACGGCGATGCGCGCGCCGTCGGGCCATTTCGGATCGGGCGGGTTGGCGCCGTAGCCGATGAAATCGCGGCGGACCTCGTAGGGCATCGTCTCGGCTCCGGATCAGGGAATGGAGATGGTGAAGGGGGGCACCGACACGAACTCCTCGTCGCCCTTGCCGCCGTCGCGCCACATGAAGACGGCAAAGCGGCCCGGCCGGTCGAGCACCGTGAGGCCGTGATGCCAGGTGTCGGGCCGGTAGGTGACGCCCTGCCGGCCGGTGGCGATGAAGGCTTTCATGCCGCTCGCGTCGGGACCGCCCGCGGCGGCGTGCGGGGCCACGACGATCAACCAGCGCTCGACATCGAGGGGAACGAAGGTCTGGGAGGAAAACTCGTGACGTTCCAGATAGTCACTGCGCAACGGCCGGTCCGGCGTCTCGGCCTTCAGGCTGACCGAGAGGCTCGCATGCGCGGTCGAACGCAGGTTGCCGAGTGCTTCCTCGTAGTAGGTTCGGCCCGGGACGTCGGGCACGTCGATCACGTCGCCAAACGGGGCGAAGGCTTCTTTGGTGAGGGGCTGGGGAATCAGTTCCATTGGCGGGTCCTCGTCAGTCGCGCATGCGGCGGGTCAGTCCCACCGTCCATTCCATGATCAGCATCAACAGGAAGGCGGCCGTGATCAACACGCCCGATACGGCGGCGATGCGCGGATCGAGCGTCGATTCCATCATGCCCCACATGCGGATCGGCAGCATGTCGGTGCGCGCCGTCGACAGGAAGAGCGACACCGGCACGTTGTCGATCGAGGCCATGAAGGCCAGGAACGCGCCGGCGAAGATGCCGGGCGCGATCAGCGGCAGGGTCACGCGGCGCATCGTGTAGAACCAGCTCGCGCCCAGACTCTGCGAGGAATCGTTCAGCGCCGGGTCGAGCTGGGAGATGCTGGCCGATGTCGTGCGAATGATGAACGGGACGGTCACGATCATGTGGCCGGCGATGATCAGGTTTATGGACGGCCGGAAGCCGATCAGGGTGAAGTACATCAGCGCCGCCAGGCCGAAGGTCAGGCCGGGCAGGACCAGCGGCGACATGAAGAGCCCGTCGGCGACGCGCGCCAGCCTGTGGCGGTTACGGGCCAGGCCGAGCGACGCCATGCTGCCGAACAGGATGCCGAAGCCGGTCGACCAGGCGGCCACCTCGAGCGAGTTGTAGACGGCTCGATGGATCTGCCGCGACTTCGAAGCGTCGAACAGGGCCTCGTACCATTGCAGCGAGAAGCCGGTCGGCGGGAACTTCAGCGACCTTCCCTCGGTAAAGGACGTCGTCAGCACGATCACGACGGGCGCTACGATGATCAGCAGCGCCAGCGCCGCCAGGCTGCCGATCACGAGCCCGTAGGACAGGTCGGCGAGGCTGCGGCGCCTACCCATGGACATAACCTCCGGAGCGGCGGCCCAGATAGGACAGCGCGCTCACCACCGTCAGCACAGAGACGAGCAGGGTGAGCGAAACCACGGCGGCGAAGGGCCAGTTGAAGACGACCAGGGACTGCTGCCAGATCAGGAGCGGCAGGTAGATCAGGCGGACGCCGCCGATCACGGTCTGCGAGATGAAGGCGGTGGTGGAGCTGGCGAACACCAGCAGGCAGCCGGCGACCAGCCCGGGCATGCTGAGCGGTACGATCACCTTGAAGAGTGTCCGCCAGCGCGAGGCGCCAAGGGCGGAGGAGGCGTCGCGCAGGTTGGGATCGAGCCGCGACATCACGCTGATCAGCGGCAGCAGCATCAGCGGCATCTCGATCTGGGTCAGCGAGATCACGAGACCGAGTTCGGTCTGCAGCAGGCGCAACGGTTCGGATATTAGGCCGAGCTGCATCAGTAGCGTGTTCACCACGCCTTCGCGGCCCAACACGACGATCCAGGCGAAGGTGCGCACCACCACCGACAGCAGCAGCGGCATGACGATGATGAAGATCAGCACCTTCTGCAGGCGTGGCGAAGCGTCGAGGTAGATCAGCGCCAGCGGATAGCCAATCAGGATGGTGGCGCATACCGTCTTGAGGCCGAGCAG
This sequence comes from Reyranella sp., assembly GCF_965228225.1. Lineage (GTDB taxonomy): Bacteria > Pseudomonadota > Alphaproteobacteria > Reyranellales > Reyranellaceae > Reyranella. The sequence continues at coordinate 1,360,006 of NZ_OZ245801.1, forward strand.
CATCGTGTCGGCGATCACCTTGTAGCTGAAGGGATCGCCGAGAAACTTGGCCCACTGACCGAAGCCCGGCTGGCTGATCTTGTCGTCATTGAAGAAGCTGACGCCGACCAGCATGAGGAGCGGCGCCAGGAAGATCGATGCAAAGGCCAGCGCGAGCGGCAGCGCGAGCTGCCACTCCGCCAGCTTTCTCACTTCGCCATTTCCTTGTTGAACTTCTCGATCCAGCCGGCGCGCAGCGGATTGATCTTGGCCCAGTCGTGCCGGATGTAGCTCGACATTTCGTCGAGGCTCTTCATCGGCAGGTAGGAGGGGACCGGCACTTCCTTGTTCACCGGGATGAAGTTGTACGGCGGCTTGGTGAGGGCTTCCTGCACTTCCTTGCCGGCGACGATGTCGATGTACTTGTAGGCGTTCTCGACGTCCGCGGCGCCCTTGGCGATGTGCAGGGTCGTGAGGAATGTGATGGCGCCGGTCTCGGGCTTCACGAACTCGATGTCGACGCCTCGACCCTTGAGCGTCGCGACGGTCTGGGTGTTGGTGTACATCACGTCGCACTGGCCTTGCTGGAACAGGCTGGGCATGGCGGCCGGCTGGCCGACCGCGGCGATCTTCGGCAGCACCTTCTTCAGCTCGACGAGCGCCGGCTCGATGTTGGTCTCCGAGCCGCCGAACACCTTGGCGATCTCGATCAGCGACACCGTGCCGAACGTGGTCTGGAAGCCTGTCAGTCCAAGGCGCGAGATCCACGGCTCGACGAAGAGGTCCTTCCAACCCTTGGGCGCGGGAACCTTCTTCGGATTGTAGGCGATGCCGACGACCTGCGCGTTGACGCCGACGCCCCATTCGTCGACCAGCCCGGCCGGCAGCTTCGAGGCATTGCTGATCTTCTTGATGTCGAGCTTGTCGAAAAGGCCGTCCTGGATCGCGGTGATGCGCGGACCCGGATCGAGCACGAAGGCATCGAACGGCGGCGCACCGCGCGCGGCCTTGGCCTTGGCGACCTGATCGACGGCGAAGAGCGGCTGCAGTTCGAGGTCGATGCTGTCCTTCTTCTTCAGCGCCGGTGCCACGATGGCGCGGAACGCCTCCTCCCAGGTGCCGGGATAGATGGCGGCGGCGACGCTGCCCTTGGCGTGTGCGAGCGAGGGAAGGAACGCGGCGCCGCCGAGGGCGGTGGCACCGGCGAGCAGGCGTCTGCGGCTGAACATGGAAGGATCTCCGTTGTTGTCAGGTGGAACGCAGGAACAGTGTGGGACGCGCATCGGCGGCCAGGGTGCAGTAGGTGCGGGCCGCGTCGACGCCGACCGCGTGCCGCGGCTCGATGATCTTGAGGAAGGTTCCGTCGGTCGCCCGGGCCTCGTGGACGAGTTGGGCACCGATGGGGAGCGCCAGTCCGGGCTCGATCTTCCACGCACTGGGACCCGGAACCGCGGACAGCGCCAGTTGCTCGGGCCGCACCGACATGAGCACGGGCGCGCCGATGCCCAGCCCCGCGGGGGCGGGCAGGCTGACGGTGGCTCCGGCGTCGAGCGTAAGGGTCGCCGTGCCATTCTGAAGCGAGTCGATCCTGCCGTTCATCAGGTTGGTGGTGCCGATGAAGCCGTTCACGAACAGCGTCTGCGGCTCGTCGTAGATTGCCACCGGCGTCCCGAACTGCTCGACCTTGCCCTTGTTCATGACGGCGATGCGGTCGGCGACGCTCATCGCCTCGTCCTGGTCGTGCGTCACCAGGATGGTGGTGAGGCCGAGCGTCCGCTGCAGACGCTTGATCTCGATCTGCATGTCGAGACGCAGGTTCCGATCGAGTGCCGCGAACGGCTCGTCGAGCAGCAGGATCGAGGGCTCGATGGCCAGCGCACGCGCGAGAGCTACCCTCTGCTGCTGGCCTCCCGACAGCTGGCGCGGCAGGCGCTCCTTGAAGCCGCCGAGCTGAACGGTCTCGAGGAAGCGCGTAACCCTGGTCTCGACCTCCGGTCCCTTGAGGCCGCGGGCGCGCAGCCCGTAGGCAACGTTCTCCGCCACCGTCATGTGCGGAAAGAGGGCGTAGTTCTGGAAGACGATACCGATGTTGCGCTGGTTGGGCGGCAGATGGTCGATGGTGGCACCGTCGACGCGCACGCGGCCCGTGGCCTGCCGCACAAAGCCGGCGATGACCCGGAGAAGGGTGGTCTTGCCGCAGCCCGAGGGCCCGAGCAGCGCCACGACCTCGCCGGGCTCGATGGCGAGCGTCACGCCGTCGACCGCCGTCGACGTTCCGTAGCGGACGCTCAGATCCTCGACGTCCAGCGTGCGCGCTGCGTTGGCTTTCACTGCTTGCTGCAACTGTTCCGCCTCCCTGCTGCTGCAAACGCAAGGGGCATGCCAACCATCGGCAGAGCACTCATGCCGGGAACTGTTCCCGCCACGATCGCGCGATGGCATCGCGCCGCGCGATCCACACTTTGTCGCCGTAGGATTCCAGCAGTGCGAGCACGCGCTTGAAGGCGGCGAAGCGGCCGGGGCGGCCCGCAATGCGCAGGTGCCAGCCGATGCTCAGCAGCTTCGGGTGGCCGGCCTCGCCTTCCTCCAGAAGCACGTCGATGGCGTCGCGAACATAGTCCACCATCTCGTCAGCGCGGACGAAGCCGTTGGGATGGAAGAACTTCATGTCGTTGCTGTCGAGTGCATAGGGCAGTACCAAAAGCGGGTGCTGCGCGTCGGTCCGGTCCCAATAGGGCAGGTCGTCGTCGAAGCCGTTGCTCGCGTAGCCGAAGCCCAGCTCGCGCAGGATTGAGCGCGTCTCGGGGCTTTCGCTGCCGCGGCAGAAAAAGCCCGTAGGACGCTGCCCCGTCGCGCTTTTCGTGACCTCGATGCAGCGCCGGAGATCGTTCCGTTCGCTCTCGCGGTCGGTGTAGTCGGCGTGGGGACGCCACAGCCAGCCATGGCAGGCGGCCTCGTGGCCTGCCTCGACGATGCGTCTCGCAAGCTGCGGCAGGCGCTCGACGGCGCGGCCGCACATGTAGAAGGTTGCGGGCATCCCGTGCTTCTCCAGCGCCGCCAGCATGCGCCAGATGCCGGCGCGCATGCCGTAGGCGAAGATCTGCTCGTTGCCCTGATCCCAGCGTCCGGGCGGGACCACGCTCACCACCTCGGAAATCTTCTCGGCCTGCGGATCGCCGTCGCTGACGGCGAACTCCGCGCCCTCCTCGAAATTGACCACCATCGAGATCGCGAGGCGGGCCCCGGCGGGCAGCTTCCAGGCCGGCGGCGTTCCGCCGTAGCCCACCAGGTCGCGCGTCTGGCTCACGCCTTGCATGTCGTCCTCCAACAGGATGTGCACATTTCTTGGCTTTATGTGCACATAATTTTACCAACCGCCGGCAGGCCCATGACCGAACTCCACCGCGACCTCGATCCCGAAACCGCCCTGGCGGGCCACTGGTTCGAGCACCTGCGCACGCACTCCAAAGCCCGCCTCGGCGTCACCCGCGCGTCCTACGGTGAGGGCGAGCAGATGGCGCACGACCTGATGCAAGGCATCTGCCAGACGATGGGGCTGGAGGCGCGGACCGACGCCGCTGGTAACCTCTACCTGACCCTGCCGGGGCAGGACCGCTCGTTGCCCGCCATCATGACGGGCTCGCATCTCGATTCGGTGCCGGAGGGCGGCAACTATGACGGCGCTGCCGGTGTCGTCGCGGGCATGGCGATGTTGGCGCGCTGGCATCGCGCCGGCCGCCGGCCCAAGCGAGACATCACCGTGATGGGCGTGCGTGCCGAGGAACTGTCCTGGTTTCCCGCGCCCTATATCGGCAGCCGTGCCGCCTTCGGCCTGCTGGAGCCCGGGGCGCTCGATGCCTGCCGGCGTCCCGACACCGGCCGCACGCTCGCCGAGCACATGCAGGAGGCGGGCTTTGCGCCCGATCGAATCCGCGCCCGGGAGCGCCAACTCGATCCCGCGCGCATCGCCTGCTTCCTCGAACTCCATATCGAGCAGGGCCCGGTGCTGGTGCAGCGCGGCCTGCCGGTCGGGATCGTCACGGGTATCCGTGGCAACCTGCGTTATCGTGATCCGCATATCGTCGGCCGTTACGGCCATGCCGGCGCCGAGCCGCGTCTGTCACGCAACGACGCGGTGATGGCCGGCGTCGAGTTCGTGTCACGGCTGGAAGCACTCTGGCTGGAGCAGGAGGCGGCGGGCAACGATCTCGTCTGTACCGTCGGCCAGTTCCACACCGACACAGCGGTGCACACCATGACCAAGATCCCGGGCGAACTGTGGTTTTCGATGGACATCCGCAGCGAGGACAACGAGGTGCTGCTCGCCATCGACCGGCGGCTGCGCGAGATTGCCGGGGAGATCGGCGCGCGCCGCGGCGTCACCATCGATCTCGGCGCCTTCACCAACGCCAAGCCCGGTCCGATCGACCGGGGGCACCGCGCGCGGCTCGAACGACTGGCGAAGCAACTGGATATCGAGGCATTGCCGATGGCGAGCGGTGCCGGGCATGACGCGGCGGTGTTCGGGATCATGGGCGTGCCAACGGCGATGATCTTCATCCGCAACGACCATGGCAGCCACAATCCCGACGAGGCGATGGACCTCGGCGATTTCGCGCAGGGCCTCAGGCTGCTGGTCGCCGCGGTGGAGGAGATCGATGCCGCGTAAGCCAAGAAAGGGCGACGTCGCCGCCGACGAGGCGGTGTACGGCGCGATTCGCCGGGCGATGCACATGGGCCGGCTCTCTCCCGGCACCAAGCTGCAGGAGCCGGCGCTCGCGCGCGTGCTCGGCGTCAGCCGCGAGCGCGTGCGCAAGGCTCTGCACCGGCTGGTCCACGAGGGATGGCTGACCGCAATCCCCAACCGAGGGACTTTTGTGCCTTCCCTCACGACCGGGGAGATGCGCCAGATCTACGACGTGCGCTCGATGCTGGAGGCCGCGATCGTGCGCCGCCTCAGCGAGGGCCATACGACAGCGGCGGCGAAGCGGCTGAAAGCGCATGTCGCCGAGGAGAAGGCCGCCACCCGCCGCGACGATCGCGGCCGGCTGTTCGAACTGTCGGGCGAGTTCCACGTCCTGCTCGCCGAACTGTGCGGCAACGACGAGCTGACGCGCCTGCTGCGCGGCCTGCTGACGCGTTCCACGATGCACTTCTCGCTCGCCGCGCCCCGCCAGCTCACCAACTGCGCGGGCCCGCACGACCATGGGGAGATCGCCGACGCGATCCTGGGCGGCCGGGCAGACAAGGCCGCGAAGCTCATGCTCGGTCACCTGTCAGGCTTGGTCACCCTTCAGGCGGCGCGCCCGCCGCGGCACGAACCCGTGGACATCCAGGAGGCTTTTCGCGGCATCAAGGCGCGGCGAGATTCATAGCTCCCAGCAAAGAAAACGGGCGCCCCGTGGGGCGCCCGTCGTTTCTTCGCAGAGCGGCTGGATCAGCCGAGCTTGCCCATCGCGACGGCGGTGTCGGCCATGCGGTTCGAGAAGCCCCACTCGTTGTCGTACCAGCTCATGACGCGCACCAGCGTGCCTTCCAGGACCTTGGTCTGGTCCATGTGGAAGGTCGACGAGTGCGGGTCATGGTTGAAGTCGATCGAGACGTTCGGCTGGTCGGTCCAGCCCAGGATGCCCTTGAGTTGATTGGCGGCAGCCAGCTTGACGGCCTTGTTGATCTCTTCCTTGTCCGTCTTGCGCTTGGCGACGAACTTGAAGTCGATGCACGAGACGTTCGGCGTCGGCACGCGAATCGACACGCCGTCGAGCTTGCCGTTCAGCTCGGGCAGCACCAGGCCCACGGCCTTGGCGGCGCCGGTCGAGGTCGGGATCATCGACATCGCCGCGGCGCGGCCGCGGTAGAGATCCTTGTGCATCGTGTCGAGCGTCGGCTGGTCGCCGGTGTAGGCGTGGATGGTCGTCATGAAGCCGTGATCGATGCCGACCGCGTCGTGCAGGACCTTGGCGACCGGGGCCAGGCAGTTCGTCGTGCACGAGGCGTTGGAGACGATGACATGGTCCTTGGTGAGCTTGTCGTGGTTCACGCCGTAGACCACCGTCAGGTCGGCGCCGTCGGCGGGAGCCGAGACCAGGACGCGCTTGGCGCCGGCCTCGAGATGGGCCGAGGCAGCCTTCTTCGAGGTGAAGAAACCGGTGCACTCGAGCACGATCTCGACGCCCAGCGCTTTGTGCGGCAGCTTGGAGGGATCGCGCTCGGCGGTGACCTTGATCGGGCCGCGGCCCACGTCGATCGTATCGCCGGCGACCTTCACTTCGCCGTTGAAGCGGCCGTGCACCGAGTCGAAGCGGAAGAGGTGGGCATTGGTCTCGACCGGGCCGAGATCGTTGATCGCCACGACCTCGATGTCCTTGCGGCCGGACTCCATGATGGCGCGCAGCACATTGCGGCCGATGCGGCCGAAGCCGTTGATTGCAACCCGAACAGCCATCTTCTTCCCTCCGTTATTGCGCCAACCGGCGCGCCGCTAGTGCGATCGCTTCGGCCGTAATGCCGAAATGCTTGTAGAGTTCCGAGGCCTTGGCCGAAGCGCCGAAGCCCTTCATGCCAACGAAAGCGCCCTTGGATCCGAGCCACCGTTCCCAGCCGAAGCCCGTCGCCGCCTCGCAGGCCACGCGGATCGTGCCGTCGCCGCCCATCACCTTGCTGCGATATGTGTCTTCCTGCGCCGCGAACAACTCCCACGACGGCATTGAGACGACTGCGGCGGCGAGCCCATCCTTGGCGAGGAGATCGCGGGCGGCGAGGGCGAGCTGCACTTCCGAGCCCGACGCGATCAGGCGGATCGGGGCGGCCTCTTCGCCGGCGAGGATGTAGGCGCCCTTGGCGCACAGGTTCTCGTCACCGGCGCCGCGTACGGTCGGCAGGTTCTGGCGGGTGAGCGCGAGGACGCTCGGCGTGTGCCTGGATTCCAGGGCGATCTGCCAGCATTCCGCCGTCTCGATGGCGTCGGCGGGACGCAGGACCTGCAGGTTGGGAATGGCGCGCAGGGCTGGGAGGTGCTCGACCGGCTGGTGGGTCGGGCCGTCTTCGCCGAGGCCGATCGAATCGTGCGTCATCACATAGATGACCCGCACGCCCATCAGCGCGGAGAGGCGGATCGACGGCCGGCAATAGTCGGTGAACACCATGAAGGTGCCGCCGTAGGGAATGACGCCGCCGTGCAGCGCCATGCCGTTCATCGCGGCGGCCATCGCATGCTCACGGATGCCGTAATAGATGTAGCGGCCGGCCGTGTCGGCGCGCGAGGCGCCCTTCAGTGTGGCGGTCTTGGTGTTGTTCGAGCCGGTCAGGTCGGCCGAGCCGCCGACCGTGTCGGGCAGCACCGGATTGATGACCTCGAGCGCCTCCTGGCTTGACTTGCGGGTGGCCCAGGACGGCTTCTCGGCTGCGAGCTTGGTCTTGAAGGCGGCAATCGCCTCGCCGACGGCGGGCGGGATGTCGCCCTTCTGGCGGCGGTCGAACTCGGCGCGATCCTCGGGCGCCATGGCGGCGAGGTTCTTGTTCCACTTGCGGCGGGCCGACTTGCCGCGGGCGCCGATCTTGCGCCAGGCGGAGAACACCGCCTCGGGAATGTCGAACGGTTCGTGGGTCCAGCCGAGCTTGGCGCGGGCGCCGGCGATCTCGTCCTTGCCCAGCGGCGAGCCGTGCGTGGCGGCAGTGCCGGCCTTCGTCGGTGCGCCGTAGCCAATCACGGTCTTGCAGGCGATCAGCGAGGGCTTGTCGGTGACATTGCGCGCCTTGCGGATGGCGCGCGTGACGGCCTCGGGATCGTGCCCATCGACGGCGAGCACGTGCCAGCCGGCGGCGGCGAAGCGCTTTTTGTGATCTTCGGAGGTCGACAGCGAGGTCGGGCCGTCGATCGAGATACCGTTGTCGTCGAACAACACGATCAGGCGGCCGAGGCCGAGATGGCCGGCGAGGGTAATGGCTTCCTGGCCGACGCCTTCCATCAGGCAGCCGTCGCCGGCGATCACGTAGGTATAGTGGTCGACGACGTCGCGGCCGAACCGCTCGGCGAGGATCCGCTCGGCGAGGGCGAAACCCACCGAATTGCCGAGGCCCTGACCCAGCGGGCCGGTGGTCGTCTCGATGCCGCTGGCATGGCCGTATTCGGGATGGCCCGCGGTGCGGGCACCGAGCTGGCGGAACTTCTTCAGCTCGTCGAGGGTCATGTCGGCGTAGCCGGTGAGATGCAGCAGCGAGTAGAGCAGCATCGAGCCGTGACCGGCCGACAGGATGAAGCGGTCGCGATCGGGCCAATTGGGCTCCGAAGCGTCGAACTTCAGGAATTTGGAGAACAGGACGGTGGCCACGTCGGCCATGCCCATCGGCATGCCGGGATGCCCCGAATCCGCCAGCTGCACGGCATCCATGGCCAAGGCCCTGATGGCGTTCGCCATATCGCGCGGGGCAGCGGTTTGGTCGGTCATTTTATGCTTGTGCCGTATGGTTTTTCGGATGGCGCGCAACATGACGACCACCCTTTGGCCCGTCAATGCGCAAAAACACGGGCAAAGCCAACATCTTGCGGGCTTTTACCCTCCACAGGGGCAAGATGTTGACCGCTCACAGGCACACCACCTAATCTCGGTGGATGGAGCAGATTCAGGCGGGTGACCAACGGCGATTCGCTGTCGGGGGAACGATGTCCAAGGCAGCCAGCGTAACGGACCGAGTCGACAGCGCGCTGAGCCGGCTCGAATCGATGGTCGACGAACGTCTGCGTCTCGAGCGGGAGCGTTCCGACGCCCTCGCCGCCCGGCTTGCCAAGGTCGAAAGCGAACATGAAGAGCTGAAACGCGTGGCGACGGAGGTCGAAGCCCGCCTCGAACGGGCGATGGAATACATCCGTTCGCTGCTGGCTGCAGACCAGTCCTGACGGACCCGCTTTCTCCCCAGCACGGGCGTGCGTCGCCGCACGCGACGTGGCAAACTGCACAACCCCTCAAACGCCGAACAAGGCGCAATAAACCAGGAGAAGCGGAAAATGCCGCAGGTTTCGGTTCAGATCGCCGGTCGTACCTACGAACTCGCTTGTGGCGAAGGCGAGGAAGCGCGTGTCCAGGAACTGGCCGCCTATGTCGACGGCAAGGTGAGCGAACTTCGCCGCCAGCTTCCGGGTACGCCTGAATTCAAGCTTCTGGTGTTCGCCTCGCTGCTGCTTGCCGAGGAAAGCCGCGAGGCGCGCGGCGTCGCGAACGCGGCGGAGAATGCCCGTGTGACCGCGACGGACAGTGCAGACACGCTGGCCACCGCGCTCGAGGAACTGATCACTGCCCGCGTCGACAAAATGTCGAAGAAAGTCAGCGGCGCCGCCTAAACTTAACGCCGCTGCTCATTGCGAGCGCCGCCCCGAGTGCCTAGATTGGGAGCGGGGCGGAATTCTGCGCGGCGCGCGGCCCGCTTAAAACCCCGGGGCCAATAAGAACTCCTGGGAGTTGTTCCTGGCTCTGACCTTGGTCTAGGCCACACGACGCCCACCTGCTTACGCAGGCCTTGGAGGTTCTACGAGCCACGGCCCATCGTGGAGCCGCCCCACTTGTTTCCCTTGCCGGCATGACCCTGATCGAGAGCAAACGGGCGCTTCGCGCCACCATGCTGGGCCGCCGGGAGGTCCTCGGCGAGGGTGAGCGCCGGGCCGCGGGCGCGGCCTTGCTCGAGTGCTTCCGCCTCGAGCATCCGATCGAATTGCCGAGCGTCGTGTCGGGATTCTGGCCGATCAAGGACGAGGTCGATATCCGGCCGCTGATGACGTACCTGCACGGGGAAGGCTGCCGGTTGGCGCTGCCGGTGGTGCAGGGGCGCGGCCAACGGCTATCCTTCCGTGCATGGCGTCCGGGCGACCCGCTGGAAGCCGGCGTGTTCGGCACGCTGCAGCCCCCGGCCGCCTGCGAGACGCTCGAGCCGGACGTTCTGCTGGTGCCGCTGCTGGCCTGCGACGCCGAGGGCTGGCGGCTGGGATATGGCGGCGGCTTCTACGACCGTACGCTCGAAGACCTGCGCAAACGACGCAAGGTGACGGCGGTCGGTGTCGGCTTCGACCTGCAGCTCGTGCCGGAGGTGCCGCACGGCGCCGACGACCAGCGGCTCGATTGGCTGTTGACCGACCGGCGCGCTTGCGCCTTTGTCTGACGCATGAAAATCATGTTTTGCGGCGACATCGTTGGCCGCGCCGGCCGCGATGCGGTCATCAAGGAGGTCCCGCGGCTGCGTCGTGAGCTGGGGCTCGATTTCGTCGTGGTCAACGGTGAGAACGCAGCGGCCGGCTTCGGCATTACGGCCAAGATCTGCGCCGAGCTGCACGAAGCCGGTGTCGACTGCATCACCACCGGCAACCATGCCTGGGATCAGCGCGAGATCATCCCCTACATCGCGCAGGACAAGCGCCTGCTGCGGCCGATCAATTTCCCGCCCGGAACGCCCGGATGGGGCGCCAACCTCTTCCAGACATTGCGCGGCCAGAAGGTCGTCGTGATCAACGTCATGTGCCGGCTGTTCATGGACGCGCTCGACGATCCCTTCCGCGCCCTCGATGCCGAGCTTTCGAAGTACGCCCTAGGCCACGGTGCCCAGTTGATCCTGGTCGACGTCCATGGAGAAGCGACCAGCGAGAAGCAGTCGATCGGTCACTATTGCGACGGCCGCGTTTCGGCGGTGCTGGGGACCCACAGCCATGTCCCCACGGCCGACGGCTGGGTGCTGCCCGGCGGCACGGCCTACCAGACCGACGTCGGCATGTGCGGCGACTACGACAGCGTGATCGGCATGAAGAAGGAGGTCGCGATCCAGCGATTCGTCCGCAAGATGCCGGGCGAGCGCCTGTCGCCGGCCGAGGGGGAGGGGACTTTGTGCGCGGCGGTGGTGGAAACCGACGACCGGACCGGGCTCGCGAAATCCATCCGCCCGGTCCGTATCGGGGGGCGGCTCGCCCCGGCCGCCTGACTTCCCGCATCTTGTATCTGTCCGGCCCAACTCATAGCTATTAGCGGTGGCCGAAGAGGGGCGTTGACGGGCTGGGGAAAAAGCGGCATCCTTTTGATGTTAAACGATTTTTCGCCGCATCGGCGACTGTCTTCCAGGTTAGAGGGGGCGTCGGAATCAAGGTTCCGACGTTATTTAGCGGGGGCTTCGGCCCCCGCCTTTTTTTGTTCTGAGGGCCTCAGGAGGCCTCAGTAGCCTGCCAAAGCCCACGAGAAGTGGTATAGGCGGCTCTTCCGGTTACTTAATCTGGTTGTTGGCGATGGCGGGGCATTCCCAATTCAAGAACATCATGCACCGCAAAGGGCGTCAGGACGCCGTGCGGGCCAAGATCTTCACCAAGCTGATCCGCGAAATCACGACCGCGGCCCGGCTGGGCGCCGCCGACCCGGCGTCCAACCCGCGTCTGCGGGCGGCCGTGATCGCCGCGCGCGACGCCAACATGACCCGCGACACGATCGATCGCGCGATCAAGCGCGGCTCGGGGCCCGACGCGGACGCCAACTACGACGAGGTGCGCTACGAGGGCTACGGCCCGGCCGGCGTTGCTGTCATCGTCGAGGCCCTCACGAACAATCGCAACCGTACTGCGGGTGAGGTCCGCTCGAGCTTCTCCAAGCATGGCGGCAACCTGGGTGAGTCCAACAGCGTGTCGTTCATGTTCGACCGGCTGGGCGAATTCCGTTTCCCGCTGTCCGTCGGCAGCGCCGACGAGGTGCTGGAAAAGGCGATCGAGGCGGGCGCCGACGACGTGGTCAGCGGTGAGGGCGAGGGCGCGGTTCATGAGATCTACTGTGCGCAGGACAGTTTCAACGTCGTGCGGGAAGCGCTCGAGAAATCGCTGGGGCAGCCGAGCGTGGCCAAGCTGACCTGGCGTCCCAAGACTGGCGCGCCGGTCGAGGGCGAGACGGTGCAGACGCTGCTCGATCTCATCGCGGCCCTGGAAGACAACGACGACGTGCAGAACGTCTACGCCAACTTCGAGGTGTCGGACGACGCTCTGGCGAAGTTCGCGGCCTGAGCCGGGTGCGATGAGACTGATCGGCCTCGATCCCGGCCTGCGGTTGACCGGCTGGGGTGTGATCGAGGTCGAGGGCAATCGGCTGCGCCATGTGGCTCACGGTGTCGTCAAGGTCGCGACCACGGGCACGCTGGCGGAGCGGCTGAGGGATTTGTTCGAAGGCGTTGTGCGGGTTCTCGAAGCGCAGCGACCCGCCGAGGCTGCGGTCGAGGAGACCTTCGTGAACGTCAATCCAGGATCCACCCTGAAGCTCGGTCAGGCGCGTGGCGTCGTCATGCTCGCGCCGGCGCGAGCCGGCCTGTCGGTCTACGAGTACGCGACCAACCTCGTGAAGAAGTCGGTCGTTGGAACCGGTCATGCCGACAAGAACCAGATCGCCATGATGGTTGGCCGGCTGCTGCCCGGTGTCGAGGCCAAGCAGGACGCCGCCGACGCGCTCGCGGTCGCGATCTGCCACGCCCATCACCGCGCCACGGCGCGACGCATCGAGGCCGCGCTGTGATCGCCAAGCTGAAGGGCCTGGTCGACTCCGTCGACACCGACAGCGCCGTCATCGACGTGGGCGGTGTCGGCTATCTCGTGTCGGCCTCGGCGCGCACCCTGCGCGACCTGGCTGTCGGCGGACCGGCGACCATGCTGGTCGAGACGATCGTGCGCGAGGACGCCATTGCGCTCTACGGCTTCCTCGCAACGAAGGAGCGCGACTGGTTCCGCATCCTGACGACCGTGCAGGGCGTCGGCGCCCGCGTGGCGCTGTCGATCCTGTCGACCCTGTCGCCCGACGAGATTGCCCGCGCGATCGCCGCCCAGGATCGGTCGACCCTGAGCCGCCCCCCCGGCGTCGGTCCCAAGCTGGCCGCGCGATTGGTCACCGAGCTGAAGGACAAGGCGGCCGCCTTCGGTATCGCGCCGGCGCCCGCCCAGGACGGCAAGCCAGCCGAGGCGGCGAGTCCGGCCGGATCGATCAACGAGGATGCGGTCTCCGCTCTGGTCAATCTCGGCTACAAGCGAGTAGAGGCCTTCGGTGCGGTGGCGCGCGCGACCCAGCGACTCGGTGACGGGGCCGGGCTCGATGCCGTGATCCGTGCCGGCCTCCAGGATCTCGCGCGATGAATGCCGCTCCCGACCGTCTGGTGACGCCGAAGCGCTCCGAGGAAGACGCTGCCGAACTGGCGCTGCGCCCGCAGACGCTCGACGATTTCATCGGCCAGAAGCAGGTCCGCGAGAACCTCAAGATCTTCATCGCTGCCGCCAAGGGGCGGGGCGAGGCGCTGGATCACGTCCTGCTGCACGGCCCGCCGGGGCTCGGCAAGACGACGATGGCGCAGATCGTGGCGCGCGAGATGGGGGTGGGTTTCCGTGCGACCTCAGGGCCGGTGATCCAGAAGGCGGGCGACCTCGCCGCGCAGCTCACGAATCTACAGGCACACGATGTGCTGTTCATCGACGAGATCCACCGTCTCAATCCTGCAATCGAGGAGGTCCTCTATCCCGCAATGGAGGATTTCCAGCTCGACCTGATGATCGGCGAGGGACCGGCCGCGCGTTCGGTGCGTATCGAGCTGCCGCCCTTCACCCTGGTCGGCGCCACGACGCGCTCCGGCCTCATGACGCGCCCGTTGCGCGAGCGCTTCGGCATCCCGCTGCGCATGGTGTTCTATACGCCGGACGAACTCGAGACGATCGTGCAGCGCGCCGCCCGCGTCCTCAAGATGACGCTCGCGCCCGATGGCAGCGCCGAGATCGCCAAAAGGTCACGCGGAACGCCGCGCGTCGCCAACCGCCTGCTGCGCCGGGTCCGCGACTTCGCGGCCGTTGCCGGAGATGCCGGCGTCGATGCCCGGGTCGCCGATGCGGCGCTGACGCGACTGGAAGTCGACGGGCGAGGGCTCGACGCCATGGACCGCCGCTACCTCGCCTGCATCGCCGAGAACTACGGTGGCGGGCCGGTGGGTGCCGAGACCCTTGCCGCCGCATTGGCAGAACAGCGGGACGTCATCGAGGACGTGATCGAACCCTATCTGATGCAGCTCGGCCTGTTGATGCGCACACCGCGCGGCCGCCTGCTATCGGAGGGCGGGTACCGGCATCTCGGTCTGTCGATGCCCACGGGGCAGAAGCAGCAGCTCGATCTGCTGTCCGCGAACGACCCGGCGGAGGATGCGTGAGCCACGCGCCCACCTCCGGCCGCCTCCACGACGGCAGCCACGTCCTGCCGCTGAGGGTCTACTACGAGGACACCGACGCCGCCGGCATCGTCTACTACGCCAACTGGCTGCGCTTCCTCGAGCGGGGCCGTACGGAACTGCTCCGCCTCCTGGGGCAGCAGCATACGTCGTTGCGCGAGGAACGCGGCATCAACTGGGTGGTGCGCCGCTGTGCCATCGACTACCTCAAGCCGGCGCGGCTGGACGACACGATCGAGATCGTCACCGGCTGCGGTGAGTTGCGCGGCGCGTCGCTCGACATGATTCAGCATGCGCGCCGCAATGAAGAGATCCTGGTTCGAGCCGAACTCGTCGTCGCCTACATGGGCGAGGGCGGTCGGCCTGTCCGATTGCCGCCGCTCGTGCGGACTGCCCTGGCCCAGGTAGCTGCGAGCGGATCGCCCCGCTCACGCCATATTCGGATACAACCCTCTTGAACCAACGGAGAACATAAATGGACGCGCTAGCGCAGGTCGCCGGAGCCCCCCTCGGCGGCGGCACGGGGACGATTGACATGTCCGTATACGGCCTGTTCATGCAGGCCGACTGGGTCGTGAAGGCCATCATGATCCTGCTCATGCTGGCGTCGTTCTGGTCGTGGGCGATCATCTTCGAGAAGATTCTCCGCCTGCGGTCGCTGAAGCGCAGCGCCCAGTCGTTTGAGGACACGTTCTGGTCCGGCGTCTCGCTCGAGGACCTCTACGACCGTGTCGGCGCCAAGCCCGACGACCCGATGTCTAGCATCTTCGCCGCCGCCATGCGTGAATGGCGCCGCTCGGTCTCCAAGGGCTTGGCCTCCAGCGCCACGGCCCGCGCGGCGCTGCGCCAGCGCATCGAGCAGGTGATGGGTGTCACCATCCAGCGCGAGATGGAGGGCATCGAGAAGCGGCTGGGCTTCCTGGCCACGGTCGGCGCCAACGCCACCTTCGTCGGACTGTTCGGCACGGTGTGGGGCATCATGAACAGCTTCAGCCACATCGCGCAGTCGAAGAACACGTCGCTCGCGGTGGTGGCGCCCGGCATCTCCGAGGCGCTGTTCGCGACCGCGATCGGCCTGGTCGCCGCCATTCCGGCGGCCGCCGCCTACAACATCCTGTCGGGCCAGGTCTCGCGATACGCCCAGCAGCTCGAGGCGTTCGCCGGTGAGTTCATCACGATCCTGTCGCGTCAACTCGAGGAACAGGTCTGATGTCGGGCGTCATACCGGCGCCCGGCGCGAACTCGTCGGGCAGCAAGTTCAAGCGACGGAGCTACACGCCGATCGCCGACATCAACGTGACGCCGCTGGTCGACGTCATGCTGGTGTTGCTCATCATCTTCATGGTCACCGCGCCGCTGCTCCAGGTCGGCGTCCCGGTCGACCTGCCGAAGACCAGCGCCAGCCAAGTCGGCGGCAAGGACGAGCCGATGGTCGTCTCGGTGAACTCCCAGGGCGAGGTCTTCCTCGGGGAGACCAAGTACGACATCGCCGAACTCGGCGCGAAGCTGAAGGCCGTGCACGAGGAGAAGCCGGACCAGCGGGTCTTCATGCGCGGCGACAAGAGCGTCGACTACGGCAAGATGATGGAAGTCATGGGCGTCGTGATCGACAGCGGCTTCCGTCAGCTCGGCCTGCTCGGCGAGCAGGCGCAGGCCCTGGGACGCGGCACCGTCACGCCGGCCGCGCCCGGCCAGACCGCGCCACGCGCGCCGCAGGCTCCGGCACAGTCGCAACCCCCGGCGCCCGCTCCGCGGCGCTGAGCTAACGGCACGAAGAGGAAGATGGTGCGTCGCCATCCCGCCAGCGTCGAGATGCGCACACCGGCCATCGTGTCGGCGATGGTGCACGTCTTCGTGCTGGGGGCGGCGGTGCTCAATCTCGACTTCTTCGGCCGCACGCCGCCAATGGAACCCGAGCCGGTGATGGTCGAGTTCGAGGCGATCGACAAGAAGGCGGGGGCGCCGACCGTGGCCACTCTGCCACCCCAGCCCAAGGACGCGCCGATCGCCAAGGAGACGACGAAGGCGCCGCCCGTGCAGTCGGCCGAGCCGCCGCCGTCGCCGCCGACTCCGAAGCCGCCCGAGGTCGCCGAGCCGCCCAAGCCGCCCGCACCGCCCAAGCCGGAGGAGAAGCCCAAGACAGAGGCCGCCAAGCCGGTCGAGGACCTCGTGGCGTTGAAGCCCAAGGAGCCGGAGAAGCCGAAGGTCGAGAAGCCGCCGGAGCCGCCCAAGCCCACGCCCGAGGCCAAGAAGCCCGAGCCGCCCAAGCCGCCACCGCCCAAGCCCGCGCCGCCCAAGCAGAGCGTCGATTCGATGATCGACGACATCCTGAAGAACAAGCAGTCGCAGCAGAAGATTCAGACGCCGGAGCAGGCGCCCAAGCCGGTGCAGCAGGTCACCCGCCAGGCGCCGGCCGCGCCGAACCTCGCCGCCGTCGTCACGGCGAGCGAGATCGAGGGCGTGCGCCAGAAGATCCGGCCCTGCTGGAACACCCAGGGCGGCTCTCGTGACCAAGCTATGATCATTTCGCTGACCGTCGAGATGAACCAGAACGGCACGCCGGTGAAAGCCGAACTGCGCGACACCGGACGCTACAACAGCGACCCGGTCTTTCGTGCCGCCGCCGACGCGGCGCATCGCGCGATCATGAATCCGCGTTGTCAGCCGTGGCCGCTCTCGCCGGAGAAGTTCACGAGCTGGAAAACGATCACGTTCAATTTCGATCCACGCGACTATTAGTGACCGACGCCTTAACAGAAACCTTCAAATGAAGAGGTCCGACATGATGCTTCCCCGACGGACGACCCTGCTGGGCGGTGTGGCGCTCGCCACCGCCGGCATCGCGAGTTCCGCGCGCGCTCAGCTCACCATCGACATGACGCGGCCGAGCTTCGAGCCGGTGCCGATCGCGATCGTCGATTTCAAGGGCGATGCGGTGGGCGCCCAGATGGCGGGCGTGATCCGCAACAACCTCCAGAATTCCGGCCTGTTCCGGGTGATCCCGTCCAGCGCCTACATCCAGAAGGACGTGGATGCGACCACGCCGCCGCGCTTTCCCGACTGGCGCAGCGTCGGCGCCGCGGGTCTCGTCGTCGGCCAGGTCACCTCGGTCGGCGGCAGCATAAAGGTCGATTTCCGCCTCTGGGACGTGGTCACGAGCCAGCAGGCCACGGGCCTGTCCTTCACCAGCCAGCCCAACAACTGGCGTCGCCTTTCGCACATCATCTCCGACGCGATCTACAAACGCGTGACCGGCGAGGAGGGCTATTTCGACACCCGCATCGCCTATGTGTCCGAGACCGGCCCCGGCAACAACCGGACCAAGCGCATCGCCGTCATGGACCAGGATGGCGCCAACAACCGCTACCTGACCGATGGCAAGACCATCGCGCTGACGCCGCGGTTTTCGCCGACCCTGCAGGAAATCGTCTACATGGCGTACGGCGAGAACAACGGGCCGCCGCGGGTGTACCTGCAGAACGTCGACAGCGGCCGCCGCGAGCTCCTGGGCAACTTTCCGGGCATGAGCTTCGCCCCGCGCTTCTCGCCGGACGGCACGAAGGTGGTCATGAGCATCGCCGAGAATGGCCGTACCAACCTGTATGAAATGGACGTGCGCGGCCGGCAGCTGCGCCGCCTGACCAACTCGCCGGCCATCGATACCTCGCCATGCTTCTCGGCCGACGGCTCGCAGATCGTGTTCAACTCGGACCGCGGCGGCGCACAGCAGCTCTATGTGATGAGCGCGGGCGGCGGCGGAGAGCGGCGCATCAGCTTCGGCGACGGCCGTTATGCCACCCCGGTCTGGTCGCCGCGCGGTGACTTCATCGCCTTCACCAAGATCGGTTCGGGCGGCTTCGGCATCGGCGTGATGCGTTCGGATGGCAGCGGCGAGCGCATGCTGGCGAGCGGCTTCCTGGTCGAAGGTCCGACCTGGGCGCCCAACGGTCGCGTGCTGATGTTCTTCCGCCAGCAGCCCAGCTCGGGCGGCCGTGCCGGTTCTGCCTCGCTGCATCAGATCGACATCACCGGCCGCTTCGAGCGGCAGGTGCCGACGCCGACCGATGCGTCGGATCCGGCCTGGTCGCCCTTGATTCCGCAGTAGCGAAATATATGATCTTTTTTGTCGACCCGTGCGCCCTCGCCCGGGTCGATTCCGTCAGGGAGTGGATCCAAAGATGAGCATGATCAAGGCTTTGTCGGCCCTTGCGGCGATGTTCCTCATCGCCGCCTGCAGCAGCAACAACGACACGCAGACGGCTTCCGCTGCGACCACGTCCGTGACACCCGGATCGGTTGGCGACTTCCGGCAGAATGTCGGCGACCGCGTCTTCTTCGACACCGACTCCTCCACCGTGCGCGAGGACGGCCGCCAGACCCTGAACCGCCAGGCCGAGTGGCTGAAGAAGTACGGCAACTACCAGATCACCATCGAAGGCCATTGCGACGAGCGCGGCACGCGTGAGTACAACCTGGCCCTCGGCGAGCGCCGCGCCAACGCCGCGCGCCAGTACCTGATCGCGCAGGGCATCCCGGCCGCGCGCCTCAAGACCGTCAGCTACGGCAAGGAACGTCCGGATCCGGTCGGCTCCGACGAAGCGGCGTGGGCGCGCAACCGCCGCGCCGTGACGGCCCTGGAGTAGGATCGCCTCGCACGAGGCGAATGCGGGAAACGCCGGTCGTGATGCGACCGGCGTTTTCATTTGGAAGCGAGGCGGCCATGCCTGAAAATGGCCGCGTTTGATGTGAACAAAGCGTTGGCCATGAAGATCCTTCCCGCCCGGCTCGTCCTCCTGATTGCCCTCGCCCTGCCCACGGCGGCTGTAGCGCAGCGTGGGGGAGATGCGGTCTACCTCGAAGACCGGTTCAATCAGCTCCAGCAATCGCTCACCAACCTGACGGGCCAGCTCGAGCAGCTGCAGAATCGCAATGCGAAGCTGCAGCAGCAGATGGAGAAGATGCAGGCCGACTACGAGTACCGCATCGAGCAGCTCGAGAAGGGCGGGGCCGGTCGCCCCGGAGGCGCCGCGCCGCGGCCGGCGGCACAGGCTGCGGTACCGACGCCGGCGCCCGCAGCCGGGGCGGTCAATGCGGACCAGCTCTACGACGAGGCCATCAAGAAGCTGCAGGAGGGCGACTACGCCGCCGCCGAACGAGGCTTCAAGACCTTCATTCAGCGCAACCCGCAGAACAAGCTCGCCGGCAATGCGCAATACTGGCTCGGCGAGACCTACTACGCGCGTCGCGACTACAACAGCGCCCTCACGGCCTTTGCCGAAGGCTACAAGGTCTACAAGACCAGCCCGAAGGGGCCCGACAACCTCCTGAAGCTCGGCATCACCATGTCCGTACTGGGCCGCAAGCCCGATGCCTGCGCGGTGTTCGCGCGCTTCAACCAGGACTATCCGCGGGCGACCGACCTGCAGAAGCGCCGGATCGACCAGGAGCGGCAGAAGAACGGCTGCGGGTGAGCGATTCCGTCGAGCCGCGACCCGTCGACGGGGCGACCTTCGCGCGCCTGATGGCGCCGTTCGAACCTTTCGAGACACGCCCCGAACTCGGCGTCGCCGTTTCCGGCGGTCGAGATTCTCTCAGCCTCGCCTTGCTGGCGCATGAATGGGCGGGCACGCGGGGCGGCCGAATGCTCGCGCTGATCGTCGATCACGGCCTGCGACCGGCGGCAGCGGAAGAAGCGCTGACGACGGCAGGTGTGCTGCAGAACTGCGGAATCGAGAGCCTCGTCCTGCGTTGGAGTGGAGACAAGCCGCAGGCGGGCCTGCAGGAAGCCGCGCGCGCCGCCCGCTACCGGTTGCTGCGCGACGCCTGCCGGGAGCGGGGCATCCTTCACCTCCTCGTCGCGCACCACGCAGACGACCAGGCTGAGACGGTCGCGATGCGGGCGGCGCGGGCAAGCGGGCCGGACGGGCTCGCCGGCATGGCGGCTCTGGTCGAATGGCCGGAGGTTCGTCTCCTGCGACCGCTGCTGCCGGTGCCACGTACGCGCCTGGCCGCCACGCTCGGCTCGCGAGGCATCGGCTGGATCGATGATCCCTCCAACAGCGATCCGCGCTTCGAGCGGGCGCGCCTGCGCCGCGCGGGAACGGTTGCGCTCGGCCTGCCGGATGCAGATGGTGTGCGGTCTGGCCACGAGCGGCGGGCTGCCCGTACCGGTGTGGCAGTGTTCCAGGCCCGCGAGGATGGCAGTATCGCGATAGACCGCGCGGCCATCGAACGCCTGCCCCTCGATCTTCGTCGCAGGCTGGCCAGTCGCGTCGTGCAGGCTCTGGGCGGCGGCGATCATCCGCCGCGGCGCGAGCGTCTGGAGCGGGCGGTGGCCCGACTTTCCGGAACGCCGGAGCGTGGCAAATCGGGCCGGGGGCAGGATTTCACGCTGTCAGGGTGCCTGTTCTCCCTTCGGCAAGCCGCCGGCTCGCGGGAGCTTGAGTGGATTGTCCGACCTGAAAATGGCAGGAAAGGAAGGCAGCCCTTGATTCCGGCTGCATTTTTCGCTTGCTACCCTGCGGCCGCAACCCATCTTGATCGTAGCCCCACTTAACGGAAGCCATCAGTGAACCCGTTCAATCGCAACGCTGCCCTCTGGATCGTCATCGTCCTGCTGCTCGCGCTGCTCTACAGCGTCTTCCAGGGTGGGGCGACGCGGACTCCCGGCAACACGATCTCATACTCGGAATTCGTTCGCGCGGTCGAGCAGCGGCAGATCCAGGATGTCCGTATCCAGGGCAATACGATCAACGGCACCTTCCGCGAGCCGCGCAATGGCGTGCAGAAGTTCTCGACCTACGCGCCCAGCACGCCGCCCGACGACCAGCTGATGCCGATGCTCATCAAGAACGTCGACCGTGTCGATGCGGGACCGGCGGAAGAGGGCATGAACCTCGGCAGCATCTTCGTGAGCTGGCTGCCCGTCCTCGTCCTGGTCGGCGTCTACATCTTCTTCCTGCGCCAAATGCAGAGCGGTACGGGCCGCGCCATGGGCTTCGGCAAGTCCAAGGCGCGCCTGCTCACCGAGAAGCACGGTCGCGTCACCTTCGACGACGTCGCGGGCATCGATGAGGCCAAGGGCGAGCTCGAGGAAATCGTCGACTTCCTGAAGGACCCGCAGAAATTCCAGCGCCTGGGCGGCAAGATCCCCAAGGGCTGCTTGCTGGTCGGTCCTCCGGGTACCGGTAAGACGTTGTTGGCGCGCGCCATCGCCGGCGAGGCCAACGTGCCGTTCTTCACCATCTCGGGCTCCGACTTTGTGGAGATGTTCGTGGGCGTCGGCGCCAGCCGCGTGCGCGACATGTTCGAGCAGGCCAAGAAGAACGCCCCCTGCATCGTGTTCATCGACGAAATCGACGCGGTCGGCCGCCATCGTGGTGCGGGCCTGGGCGGCGGCAACGACGAACGCGAGCAGACGCTGAACCAGTTGCTGGTCGAGATGGACGGCTTCGAGGCCAACGAGGGCGTCATCCTGATCGCCGCGACCAACCGTCCCGACGTGCTGGACCCCGCGCTGCTGCGTCCGGGCCGCTTCGACCGCCAGGTCATGGTGCCGAACCCCGACGTCGGCGGCCGCGAGAAGATCCTCAAGGTCCATATGCGCAAGGTGCCGCTGGCGCCCGACGTCGATCCGCGCGTGCTGGCCCGTGGCACGCCGGGTTTCTCCGGCGCGGATCTCGCCAATCTCGTGAACGAGGCCGCCCTGCGCGCCGCGCGCGTCGGCAAGCGTCTCGTGACCATGGGCGATTTCGAATACGCCAAGGATAAGGTCCTGATGGGCACAGAGCGTCGCTCGATGGCGATGACCGACGAGGAGAAGACGCTCACGGCCTATCATGAGGCGGGCCATGCGCTGGTCGCCATGCATGTTCCCAAGAGCGATCCGCTGCACAAGGTGACGATCATCCCGCGCGGTCGCGCGCTGGGCGTCACCATGCAGCTCCCCGAGCGCGACCATCTGAGCCACACCAAGCAGTATCTGGAGTCGCGGCTGGCCATCATGTTCGGCGGTCGCCTGGCCGAAGAGCTGGTGTTCGGCCCGGAGAACGTCACGACCGGGGCCGCCAGCGACATCCAGGTCGCGACGCAGACGGCGCGCGGCATGATCACCGCCTACGGCATGTCCGAGAAGCTCGGCCGCGTGCGCTATCAGGCGAACGAGCAGGAGGTCTTCCTGGGCCATGCCGTCACGCAGACCCAGAACGTCTCGGAGGCAACGTCGCAGCTCATCGACCAGGAGGTTCGCCGCCTGATCGAGGAGGCCGAAGGTCGGGCCCGGACGATCCTGACCGAGCGCCTCGAGGACCTGCATATGATCGCCAGAGCGTTGCTCGAGTACGAGACGCTGAGCAACGACGAGATCGGCACGATCCTGCGCGGCGAAAAGGTCGTGCGCGACGACACCGGCGGTGCGGGTACGTCCGATCGCCGCCGCCGCGCCTCGGTGCCGACCACCACCACCGGCCCGGCGCCGGGTGCCAACCCCGAGCCTCAGCCGGGCGTTTGACACGACTCTTCGCGGGCCTCGCGCTCGATCGCCCTCTCGTGATGGCGATCGTGAATGTGACGCCCGATTCCTTTTCCGACGGCGGTGAACGCTTCGACCCGGCGCGGGCCATCGACGATGGCCTGCGCTTTGTCGCGGAAGGTGCCGACATCCTGGACGTCGGCGGCGAGTCCACACGCCCCGGCTCGGCTGCCGTCTCGCCCGAGGAGGAATGTCGCCGGATTCTCCCGGTCGTCGAAGGGCTGGTTCGCCACGGGGCGGTCGTCTCCCTCGACACACGTCGGTCTCTGGTGGCCGAAGCGGGACTGGGGGCCGGCGCGCGGATCGTGAACGATGTCTCGGCGCTGCGTGATGACCCGGCCATGCTGCCCTTGGTCGTGCGCCGCAAGGCGGCGGTCATCCTGATGCATCGGCGGGGAAGACCGGAGGAGCGCTATGCCGGGCCGGCCTATATCGACGTCGTCGCGGATGTCCGGCGTTTCCTGGTCGATCGCGCCGTTGCTTGCGAGGCGGCCGGCGTGGAGCGACAGGCCATAGCCCTCGATCCCGGCCTGGGTTTCGGCAAGGCGGTCGAAGAGGAGCTTGCGCTGATTGCAGGGACCGAGCGTCTGGCGGAGGACGGCTACCCTGTCCTGATCGGCTGCTCCCGCAAGAGCTTCATCGGCCGGCTTACGGGCGTCGAAAAGCCCTCGGATCGTGATCCGGCATCGGCCTGGCTGGCGGTGGAGGCCGTGCGGCGTGGCGCGTCGATCGTGCGCGTTCACAACGTCGTGGCGACCCGGCAGACCCTCGCCGTGTTCGAGGCTATGCGTTAAAACACCAGCAATGGCTCGTTCACTCTTCGGCACCGACGGCGTTCGCGGTCGTGCAAACACTGCCCCGATGACCGCCGAGATGGCGATGCGCATCGGCATGGCCGCCGGTCAGGTCTTTCATCGGGGCGCCCATCGCAATCGAGCCGTCATCGGCAAGGACACACGCCTGTCCGGCTACATGCTGGAGCAGGCCCTGACGGCGGGCTTCCTCTCGGTCGGCGTCGACGTCTTCCTGCTGGGCCCCATTCCCACGCCCGCCGTCGGATTCCTCACCCGCTCTATGCGGGCGGATGTCGGCGTGATGATCTCCGCGTCGCACAATCCCTACGAGGACAACGGCATCAAGTTGTTCGGGCCTGACGGGTTCAAACTGTCCGACGCCGTCGAGGGCGAGATACAGGCGCTTGTGATGAAGCCGTCGGACCTCGTCCTCGCCGACGCCGCCGGCATTGGCCGCGCCCAGCGGCTCGACGGCGTGCAGGGCCGTTACATCGAGGCCGTCAAGGCATCCGCGCCGCGCGGGGTCGACCTCAGCGGACTCAAGGTCGTCGTCGATTGTGCCAATGGCGCTGCCTACAAGGTGGCGCCCACCGTATTCACCGAACTCGGCGCCGAGGTCGTGCGCGTCGGGGTGGCGCCGGACGGATTCAACATCAACGGCAATTGCGGCTCGACCCATCCTGGCGTGCTGCAGGAGCAGGTCGTTGCGCACCATGCCCATATCGGCATCGGCCTCGACGGCGATGCCGATCGCGTCATCCTGGTCGACGAGACAGGAGCGGTCATCGATGGCGACCAGCTCATGGCCACTATCGCCGATCAGTGGATGCAGAGCGGTCTGCTGTCCGGCGGTGGCCTCGTGGCGACCGTGATGTCCAATCTCGGGCTGGAACGCCACCTCAACGCGCGGGGACTGAAGCTCGTGCGCACCCAGGTCGGCGACCGCTATGTCCTCGAGCGCATGCGGGCCGACGGTTTCAATCTGGGCGGCGAGCAGTCGGGCCACATCATCATGACGGATCATGCCACGACGGGAGACGGGCTGATGGCGGCGCTGCAGGCGCTGTGCGCTCTGATCCGCTGCGAACGTCCAGCCAGCGAATTTTTCCGCGCCTTCGAGCCGGTGCCGCAGCTGCTCAAGAACATCCGTGTCGCCGACGCGAAGGCCGCGCTCGATGCCGTCTCCGTAGCCAAGGCCATCGCCTCCGGGGAAGAACGGCTCGGCAAGGGCGGGCGCATCCTCGTACGCAAGTCGGGTACCGAGCCGTTGATCCGCGTGATGGCCGAGGGCGACGATTCCGAACTCGTGCGCAGCGTGGTCGACCAGATCATCGACGCGATCCCGCGGCAGGCCGCATGAAGGGCCGCGTGCTGATCGTCGCCGGGTCGGATTCCGGCGGTGGGGCCGGCATTCAGGCCGACATCAAGGCGGTCACGGCGATGAATGGTTTCGCGGCGACGGCCATCACGGCACTCACGGCCCAGAACACCGAGGGTGTGCATGGCGTGGTCGGGATCGAGCCCGCCTTCATCGCGCAGCAGATCGAGGTCGTGCTGAGCGACATCGGGGCCGACGCGCTGAAGACAGGCATGCTGCACAGCGCCGAGGTGATCGAGGTGGTGGCGGCCGGAATCGCCCGGCATGCGCCCGGGGTGCCGCTGGTCGTCGATCCGGTGATGGTGGCCAAGGGCGGGCACCGGCTTCTGCTGACCGAAGCCGAAGCGGCGCTGCGCGACACGCTGCTGCCGATGGCGGCGCTCGTCACCCCGAACCTGCCCGAGGCGGAGGTGCTGGTGGGCTTTCCGGTGAGAGTCGAGTCCGACATGAAGCGCGCTGCCCAGCGGCTGTTGCAACTCGGCGCCGGCGCGGTGCTGATGAAAGGCGGCCATCTCGAAGGCGATCGCGTGGTCGACCTGCTGTTCCACGATGGAAGGTTCGACCGGTTCGAGGACGCACGGATCGTGAGCCGCAGCACCCATGGCACGGGCTGCACGCTGGCCTCGGCTATTGCGGCGGGCCTGGCGCAGAAGATGACGCTGCATGATGCCGTTGCGCGCGCGCGGGACTATGTCCGCAGGGCCATCGAGACCGCGCCCGGTTTCGGGCGCGGCCATGGCCCGCTCAATCACGCCGTGACGGTCAAATAAGGCCGGCGTCCTTCGCCGCGGGTTGCCGGGGCGCCCATTTCCCGGCTTCCGCCAGGACGATGAAGTTCCAGAGTTCGCGGTTGAAGGCGTCCGGTTCTTCCAGGTTCACCGCGTGGCCCGTCTTGGCGAACATCGCGAGGCCGGCATTGGGCAGGACCTGCTTCAGGTACAGGCTGGGCTGGAGGCAGGGATCGTCCTCGTCGCCGCAGATGATCAGCGTCGGCCGGTCGAGCTTCTTCCAGTCGGCCTCGAAGTCGTAGAGCGACGGCCGTTTGCCCTGGTAATTCTCCATGGTGTTGGCCGCGCCGACCACGGGGTGCTCGGAGAGATGCTTCGTGAACTCGTCGAAGCCCCGCGGATCCTTCAACCTGAAGCGCGAGCGTGTCGGATTGGTCGTGAGGCTCTCGGCATACTTCGCCATGCCGTCCTTTCGGATCAGAGCGGCCGTCGTCACGGCATCCTTCTTGAACTGCTCGTGCCCGTCGCGGCCGGCGCCCGATCCCACGCCTGCGAGCGTCAGAGAGAGCGCGCGGTCGGCATGGCATCTGCCGAAATGGGCCGTCGCGAAGGCGCCCTGCGACAGGCCGACGATATGCGCCTTCGGGATATTCAGGTGGTCCAGCATGTGCAGGGCATCGTCGACGGCATGTTGCTGGCCGTACATGTCGCCGTTCGGCGGGACGTCGGAACCGGGATAGCCGCGGAAGGAATAGGTGATGCAGCGATGGCGGCGGGCGAAGAACCGCATCTGCGGCTCCCAGGCGCGCCAGTCGCCGCAATATTCGTGGACGAACAGGATCGGCGTGCCACTGCCCGCTTCCTCGTAATGGAGCTTCACCCCGTCGGGCGTGGTCGCGTGGGGCATGGCGCTTTCCTCTTCGCATCGTTGATGGCGGCGGCGGATAGGCTAGCATCGCGGTCATGGCAAAGCATCGCATCTACACGATGGTCTTCGCGAAGGTTTACGCCGCACTGGTCGCGAAGGCGGAGCGGAAGGGGCGCACCAGGGCGGAGGTCGAGCGCATCCTCTTCTGGCTCACCGGCTACGGTGCGAAGGCGCTGGAGACACAGTTGAGCCAACAGGTCGACGTCGAGACCTTCTTCGCCAGGGCGCCCAAGCCCAATCCCTCCCGAGCCCTCATCAAGGGCGTGGTCTGCGGCGTGCGCGTCGAGGAGATCGAGGAGCCGATCATGCGCGAGATCCGCTACCTCGACAAACTCGTGGACGAACTCGCGAAGGGAAAGGCAATGGAGAAGATCCTGCGCAAAGAGTGACGCGACGCGTCCTCCCTACACGCCGAACCGCTCCAGCCGCTCCAGCACCAGCGGGATCTTGTCGTCGGTGACGTTGGCGAAGGCGAGGCGGATGAAGCGCTCCTGGCCGGCGCCGAACATGTCGCCCGGGATGGTGAGCAGGTTCTCCTCGTCGGCCATGCGCTTGGAGATTTCGGTGGAAGCGGTGCCGGCAAAAGGATGCTCCACGTAGGCGAAGTAGGCGCCAATGCTGACGAGGCGCCAGCGGTTGGAGCGTTCGAGACCCTGGCCCAGCAAGTCGGCCCGCGCCTTGAGGCCGGCTGTGTTGTTCCGCGCCCAGGGCAGCAAGTTGCGCAGGCCGTACAGCGCGGCCTCCTGCGCAAGCCGCGGCGGGCAGATCGAGACGCAGTCCATCGCCTTCTCGATCTCCGCCATGAGTTCGGTGCCCGCGCTGACGGCGCCGACGCGATAGCCGGTCAGCGCGAACACCTTCGAGAAGCTGTAGAGGTGCACCAAGGTGCCGCGCCAGTCGGGCCGGCTGAAAAGATCGTGCGGACGCTCGCCCTGAGGCAGGAAGTCCTTGTAGGTCTCGTCGAGCAGCAGCGCGATGCCGTGCTTCTTCGCGAGCTCATAGAAGGCGTGGATCGTCTCGGGTGGATAGACCGCACCCGTCGGATTGTTGGGCGAGATCAGGATGATCGCGCGGGTGCGTGGCCCGATCAGCTTCTCGGCATCCTCCGCGCTGGGCACCGCGCCAGAGCCAGGGCGGAAGTCGAGCGGCACCGGCTCGATCCCCTGCATGCGCATCCACATGTCGTGATTGAAGTAGTGCGGCCGTGGCACGATCACCTGGTCGCCCGCCTTGGCGATGCTCATCAGAGCGAGGCAGAACGCCTGATTGCAACCCGACGTGATGCCAACCTCGGCGGGCGCGATGGGGGCGCCGTAGAATTCCGAGAGATGTCCCGCATAGGCCTCGCGCAGAACCGGCAGGCCGAGGATCGGCGTGTAGCCATGCATCGTGGGATCGAGCAGCAGTTCACCCAGATGCTGGCGCAGTTCCAGCGCCGGCGGATACCCCGGCACGGCCTGGCTGAGGTCGATCAGCGGCCGGTCGGCCGGGAAGGTGCGGCCCAGCACCCAGCGCTTAGTTTCGCCGATGGGCGAGGGGGCGACGGCAGCGAGCCAGGGATTGACGTTGGGAAGGCTATTCATGGGGAGGCGTACGCTTCTTTCCGAACGAGCAGCCGATAGATTCGGCGATTTTCTGAAGCGAGATGCAATTCGCAGCGATTTCTAGCAGGAATTGCACTCTCTCTTCGGCTTGGGGTCGCGGAGCATCCAAGTCTCTCGCTGGCCTGTCAAATCGATCCTGATTTGTCATCGCATGTCAAAATGCGTTGCTTGCCCGGCTTCTTGTGCATAGCATCGCCTCAAGGCTCCGAATGAGAGCCATAGCCTTTGCATCAAAGCGGGCCGGGTCAATCGGCCGTTCGAAACGGCTCTGAGGAGGAAACATGGTCTCGAGGAAGGTCAATCGACGTCGATTCGTGGCGGGTACTGCTGCGGTCTCCGCAGCGTTTGTCGCTGCGCCCTTCGTCCGCGGCGCACACGCCGCCGGCAAGCTCACCTGCGGATTCTGGGATCACTGGGTCCCCGGTGCGAACAAAGCCACCGAAGAACTCTGCAAGGAGTGGGGCGAGAAGAACAAGGTCGAAGTCCAGATGGACTTCATCACCTCCCAGGGCAACAAGCTGCTGCTGACCACGGCCGCCGAGGGCCAGGCCAAGTCCGGCCACGACGTGCTTGCCTTCTCGACCTGGCTGCCGGCGCGCTATTCCGAGCAGCTCGTCGCCATGAACGACGTGATGGAGCCGCTCATCAAGGAGAACGGCGCGGTCAACGGGACCGTCGAGTATCTCGGCAAGCTCAACGGCAAGTGGCTCGCCGTGCCGGCCACGGCAGGCAGCCAGATCAAGGGACCGTGCTCGCGCATCGACCTGCTGAAGAAGCATGCGGGCATCGACATCCAGGCGATGTATCCAGCCGGCCAGGCCCCCAAGGCGGATTCCTGGAACCTCGACAACTTCCTCAAGGCGGCGGAAGCCTGCCAGAAGGGTGGTAACCCGTTCGGCATCGGCCTCGGCCAGACGTCGGACAGTGTCGACAGCGCCGGCGCGCTGTTCCACGCCTTCGGTGCCCAGCTCGTGAACGCCAAGGGCGACATCGTCGTGAAGAACGACCAGGTCCGCCAGGTGCTCGACTACTACAAGAAGCTGATGCAGTTCCTGCCGCCCGACGTGCCGTCGTGGGACGACGCCTCGAACAACAAGTTCCTGGTGTCGGGCCAGGGCTCGCTGATCATGAACCCGCCCAGCGCCTGGGCCGTCGCCAAGCGCGACGCGCCGCAGATCGCCGAGCAACTCTGGACGCATGGCTTCCCGATGGGACCGAAGGGCCGCTACGCGCCGTTCCTGCCGTACTTCTGGGGCATCTGGAACTTCAGCAAGAACCAGTCGGCAGCCAAGAGCCTGATTACCTTCCTCTCGCAGGCCAGCTCCGCGGAGAAGATGACCAACGCCTCGCAGGGCTACGACCTGCCGTCGTTCGAGAAGCTCACCACCTTCAAGGTCTGGTCTGAAGAGGGGCCGCCCAAGGGCACGCTCTATCACTATCCGAACCCTCACAACCACCAGACGCTCTCGATCGCCGCCGCGCCCGCGCCGCACAAGATCGCCGAGCAGATCTACACCCAGGCCATCCAGACCCAGATGGTCGTGCGCTACGCCAAGGGCGAAGCAATGGACAAGACGATCGACTGGGCGGCCAAGGAGCTCGAGGGCTTCAGCCGCAACTGATGCGACGCCACCCGCCGGTCCCTCGATGGGAGCCGGCGGGCGGTGGCGGATCGGCTCCGGATCCGGTCTTCAGCGCCAGATCCGGAAGGATGTGGGAGGGCGGCCCTGTCCCTGGCAGGGCAGCTCGCCGCTTCCGGCGCGGTGACCCGCTTCCGTTCGATCTCGTCGCCAATTTCAACCTGGTGTTTCCCGCATGGCCCGACGGGGCCTGGAGTACCCGATGGCAGACATCGCCGCCCGCAATCCGGCCGGGCATCCGACACAGCAGCGCAGCGGCCTGCACAAGCTCATGCAGCGCAAGTCGACCATCGCCTTCCTGATGGCGCTGCCGCTGATCCTTCTGATCCTCATCCTGGTCGCCTATCCGGCGGGCTATGCGGTCTACCTCGCGACACTCAACAAGGGCATGACGCGCTTCGTCGGCTTCGGGAACTTCGAGTTCCTGTTCGGTCGCGACACGTTCTGGCTGGTCGTCTACCAGTCCTGCCTGTTCGCCATCACCGCGGTGATCTTCAAGGCGATCATCGGCTTCGTGGTCGCGCATTTCGTCCACAACATTCCGGCCAAGGGCCAGCGCAAGTGGCGCGGCATGCTGCTGGTGCCGTGGGTCATCCCGCCGGCCATGAGCACGCTCGCCTGGCTGTGGCTGTTCGATCCGTCCTACAGCGCCCTCAACTGGCTCCTGGCGGTGTTCGGGTTCGAGGGCATTCCGTGGACCGGCGAGGCGGGCTGGGCGCGTTTCTCGGTCATCCTGGTCAATGTGTGGATCGGTTCGCCGTTCTTCATGATCATGTATCTCGCGGCGCTGAAGTCGGTGCCCGAGCAACTCTATGAGGCCGCCTCGATCGACGGCGCCACCTGGTGGCAACGCATCTGGTACGTGACCCTGCCGATGATGCGCAACATCATCGCGATCACCGCGCTTTTCTCTCTGATCGTCACTTTCGCGAACTTCGACATCGTGCGCGTGCTGACCGCGGGTGGTCCGCTCAACAGCACCCACATCTTCGGCACCTGGGCGTTCCGCGTCGGCATCGAGGGCGGAGACATACCGCTCGGCGCCGCCGTGTCGCTGTTCATGGTGCCTATCCTGGCCGTCGCCGCGACCTTCATCCTGCGCGACATCACCAAGCGGGGGAGTGAAGTCTGATGGCAAACGCCGCAATCGCCACCGGAGAGCCGTCCCGTCCAAAGTACGGCAGCATGAGTCGCGATCGGACCTGGGCGCTGCGCTGGTCCTATTTCTTCCTCGTGCTGTTCGCCATCTTCTTCCTGATGCCGCCGGTCTACATGCTGATCACCTCGCTGAAGACCAGCGCGGAGATCTCGGCCGCGACCAACCCGTGGTGGATCAGCAATCCGACCCTGCAGAACTACATCGACCTGCTCTCGCAGAACCAGTTCCTGGTGTTCTTCCGGAATTCGGCGATCGTGTCGATCTGCGTCGTCATCCTGACCATGCTGATCAGCGTGATCGCAGCCTTTGCGCTCGCACGCATGAAGTTCTGGGGGTCGGCCACGCTGGCGACGGGTGTGTTCCTCACCTACCTGATCCCCGAAACGCTGCTGTTCATCCCACTGTTCAAGATGTTCGCGTGGGTGAACGAGGTATTCGGCGTCCAGCTGATGAATCACTGGTGGACGATGATCATCCTCTATCCGACGCTCACCGTGCCGTTCGCCACCTGGATCATGATCGGCTACTTCGCGTCGATTCCCAAGGAACTCGACGAGGCGGCTCTGATCGACGGCGCCACCTGGATGCAGACCTTGACCAAGATCTTCATTCCGGTGGCCCTGCCAGGGATCATCGCGGCGACGATCTTCACCTTCACGGTCGCGTGGGCGCAGTTCCTCTACCCGCTGGCTTTCACCACCTCGACCAGCGAGCTGGTGCTGCCGGTGGGCATCATCACGACGCTGATCAAGGGCGACGTCTTCAACTGGGGGCAGATCATGACCGGCGCGCTGCTCGGCGCGGCGCCGCCGCTCATCATCTACGCCTTCCTCATGGATTACTACATTGCGGGTCTGACCGCGGGCGCGACAAAGGGATAGTCGACACATGGCTCAGGTAACGTTGCGTAAGGTCGTCAAGAAGTACGACGAAGTCCTCGCCGTCCGCGGCATCGACCTCGACATCAGCGACAAGGAATTCATCGTCCTGGTCGGTCCGTCGGGCTGCGGCAAGAGCACGACGCTCCGCATGATCGCGGGGCTCGAGGAGATCAGCGGCGGCGATATCGCGATCGGCGGCGACGTCGTCAACGACGTGCCGCCGAAGGACCGGGACATCGCCATGGTGTTCCAGAACTACGCGCTCTATCCGCACATGAACGTCTACGAGAACATGTCGTTCGGCCTGAAGCTCAAGAAGACGCCGAAGGACGTGATCGACCAGCGGGTGAAGCAGGCGGCCCAGATCCTCGACATCACCGAGCTGCTCGACCGCAAGCCCAAGCAGCTCTCGGGCGGCCAGCGCCAGCGCGTCGCCATGGGCCGCGCCATCGTGCGCGATCCCAAGGTGTTCCTGTTCGACGAGCCGCTGTCGAACCTCGACGCCAAGCTTCGCGTGCAGATGCGCACCGAGATCAAGAAGGTGCACCAGAAGGTCCGCACCACGACGGTCTACGTGACCCACGATCAGGTCGAGGCGATGACCCTGGCCGACCGCGTTGTGGTGATGAACGGCGGCCTGATCGAGCAGGTCGGCTCGCCGAACGATCTCTACCACTCGCCGGCCACCAAGTTCGTCGCGGGCTTCATCGGCTCGCCGGCCATGAACTTCCTCACCTGTCAGCTGGAGCAGGCGGCGGGCGCCCTGCGGGTACGGGTGAACGACACCCTGTCCTTCCCGGTGCCAGCCGACCGAACGGCCCGCTACACGGCCCATGTCGGCAAGCCCAGCCTGATGCTCGGCCTCCGGCCCGAGCACATCACCGAGACCAAGCCGCACACCGAGTCTAACCAGCACGATTTCGACATGCTGATCGACGTCGTCGAGCCCATGGGCATGGAGACGCTGGTCTACTTCACGGTGAACGGCCGGGAGGTCTGCGGTCGCGTCAACCCGAATGCGGGCGCGGCGGCGGCACAGTCCATGAAGCTGAGGGCCGACCTCAGCAACATGCATCTGATCGACGACAGCACCGGCAAGGTGCTTTAATCCTCGCTTTCTGGCGTTGAGGAGATGTTCATGGGTTCGTTGACGGGCAAGGTCGCCTGGGTGACCGGTGCTGGCTCGGGTATTGGCCAGGCGGCGGCGGTGGCGCTGGCGAAGGACGGCTCGACGGTGGTGCTGACCGGGCGCCGGCGCGAGGCGCTCGAAGAGACGGCCGAAATGATCCGTAAGGCTGGCGGCACGGCCGAGGTGAAGCCGGCGGATCTGATGAAGGCCTCCGCGGTCGAGAAGACTGTTGCGGCGATCGCCAAGAAGCATCGGCGCATCGACATCCTGGTCAACAATGCCGGCCTCAACATCCAGAAGCGGAGCTGGAAGCAGCTGACGCCCAAGGGCGTCGACGAGGTCGTGCACGGCAACCTGTCGAGCGCCTTCTACTGCACCTCGGCGGTGCTGCCGCTGATGCGCAAGAACAAGGGCGGCGTGCTGATCCATACCTCCTCGGTCGCCGGCAAGGTGCCGAGCCTGCTGTCGGGCCCGGCCTATTCGGCGGCCAAGCACGGCGTGGTGGCGATGAGCCACACGATCAACATGGAGGAATGCGTCAACGGCATCCGCTCCTGCGTGGTCTGCCCGGGCGAGGTGGCGACGCCGATCCTCGACAAGCGTCCGGTGCCGATCACCCCGGCCGAGCGCAAGCGCATGGCGCAGTCGGAGGATGTCGGAGATCTGATCCGCTACATCGCCTGCCTGCCGGCGCACATCGTCATCAATGAGGTGATGATCAACCCGACCTGGAACCGCGGCTACGTCGCGAGCCTGCAGCGCGGAAAATCCTGACATGGGCAGTGTGACGATCAAGGCGAAGGAGCTGGAATCCTTCGTCGCGGACATCTTTGCCGCCGCGGGATGCTCTAAGGAGGAGGGCGGTCGCATCGGGCGCTACCTCGTGAGCGCCAACCTGTCGGGTCATGACAGTCACGGCGTGGTGCGCGTGCCGCGCTACGCCTCGCAGAAAAAGAGCGGCACGGTCATCGCCGACGTTACGGTCGATGTGCTGGTCGATACGCCGGTGATCGCCGTGGTCGACGGCAAGTACGGCTTCGGCCAGACCGTGACGCCGCAGGCCGTGCAGATCGGCATCGACAAGTGCCTGAAGAACGGCCTTTCGGCCGTGACCCTGCGTAACGCGGGCCATGTCGGCCGCGTCGGCGACTGGGCCGAGATGGCGGCCGAGGCCGGTCTCGTCTCGGTGCATTTCGTCAACGCCTCGGGCAGCGTCCTGGTGGCGCCCTTTGGCGGCGTCGAGCGGCGCTTCTCGACCGCGCCCTATTGTGTCGGTGTCCCGCGGCCAGGTGAGGATCCGCTGGTCCTCGACTTCGCCACCTCGATCGTGGCCGAGGGCAAGGTCCTGGTGACCAGCCAGGGTGGCAAGAAGCTGCCGGAGGGCGCACTGATCGGACCGGACGGCAAGCCGAGCGCCGATCCCCATCTGCTCTACGGCGACTATACGCCCACGGGTCCGCGCGATCACAGCAAGGGCACCGGCGCGATCCGTGCCTTCGGCGACCACAAGGGCTCGGGCCTCGCCTTCATGTGCGAGATCCTGGGCGGCTCGCTGTCGGGCACGGGCGCGACCGATCCCAAGCGCGGCCGCTTTGCCAACGGCATGCTGTCCTTCTACGTCGATCCCAAGGTGTTCGATGCCGAGGGCTTCTTCCCGACGGACATCGCGAAGTACGTTTCGTTCGTGAAGGACTCCAAGCCCGCGACGCCCGGTGTCGAGATTCTCGTTCCGGGAGAGCAGGAGTCTCGTACCCGGGCCCAGCGTCTCGCCGACGGCGTACCGCTGCCGGACGATACCTGGGCCGCCATCGTGGAGACCGCGCGCTCGGTCGGTCTCGACGAACGACGCATCCAGCAGGCGGCAATGTAGCCGTCAGCGGCCGGCGGCGGGCTGCAGCCGATATAGGGAACCCGCGACCGGGTCGACCGACACCGGGCTGGCCGCGAAGTCGGTGCGCAGCATGCGTTGCAGCGCACCGAGCCGGGCGGCGTCGGCGACCATGCCGGTCTCGGTCAGCAACTGGGCCTCGGGAATGTCCCACAGGCGAACGACGATCACCTCGTAGCCGAGCGCCAGCACGCGGTCGATTTGTCGTCGCAGGGATTCGACGTGCCGCTCCGCGCTCCAGTCGGGATGGCGCAGGACGTCGCCGGTGAAGCCGATCCATTTGAACTTCGGCAGCGCCTGCGGCGCCGGGCCCAACCCGGCGATACCCGGCTCCGCCGTGCCCCAGTGCAGCGAGGCGTAGACCATCGTCCAGTCGAAATCGTGCAGCAGGAAGACGGTGCGTGCCGGATCGCTCTCGTGCTCGAGGCGCTCGATGGCGTTGCGCCATTTACTGTCGAGGCCGCGCAACGGCGCGATGCTCCAGACATTGTAGGCGAACAGCGCGACGGTGACGGCGGCCATGGCGGCAAGGCCGCGCGTCGGCCAGCGGCGGCGCGCGGCAAGCAGCACCAGCGCCCAGGCAGGGGTCACCCAGGCCATGACGTTGATCTGCATCTGCGGGTCCTGCGGCTGGGAGTAGAGGTTGAAGACCTCGCCCGCGAGGAAGGTGATGCCGAACACGGCCAGCAGGGCCCGAGCCCGGCTGTCGTTGGCGCGCATGAGGGTCGAGCCCGCGACGGCGGCGATGCCCACGAGCCAGAAGGTCGTGACGAAGCGCCAGATGTCCCAGCCGGGAAGGCGATCGAACGTCGTGACGCCGGTCCCCAGCAGATAGGCCACGATGCCATCCCAGAGGTAGCCCACCTTGGCCCAGCTGAAGCCCGCCCACACCGAGCGCACCGCCTTGCCCGTCCAGACGAGATCGAAGGGTCCGACGGCCCCCGTGTGACCATGCCAGGCCATCGCCACGACCGACGCCGTGGCCAGCATGCAGGCGAGGAACAATGCAATCCAGGCGAGGCGGCGCCCGCGGCGCGGCTCGCAGAGCCAGAGCGCGGCAAGCATCGCCGGCAGGGTGGGGAACATCAGCCGCCATTCGAACAGCCAGCCGGTCGAGAACAGCACAGCGACCGCCGCAACCCGTGCCACCGACGGCTGCGCGAACCAGACCGCGCCGAGCGCCATCGCGGCGAACATCAGCGTATAGCTCGGCATGATGTCCTCGTTGACGATGGCGAGGAACATCACGTGACTGGTCGCGAGGTGAAACACGCCCGTCAACAGGCCGATGATCCGGTCGCCCGTCATTGCGCGGGCGAGCAGGTAGGCCACGCCGGTGCAGAGGCTGGCGCTTGCCGCGTTGAGGATCGTGAGCTGCCGCCGGGGGTCGCCCGCAAAGATGCCGAGCAGGTCGAGCAGCCGGCAGAGGGCGCCGTAGACGGGATAGAAGAGATAGTTCGAGGGGTAGAGCGGTGCGTGCGCCGGATCGACCACCCAGGGCTTCAGCTCGAGGCTCTTGAAGACGCCGTTGCCCGTCAACCCACCCTGCGCATTGTCGAACCAGAGGATCAGGGCAATCAGCAGCGCGCTGCTGCCGACGACAAGCAATGCGAGATCGAGGAACGTGCCGCGGCTCGAGCGGCCGTCCAGCCGGGCGTCGGAGACGGTCAGCGCAGTCATCGCGTGGACAGGGGGCCGAGGCCACGGTGCTTGCGGCGGAAGCGCGGCGCGCGCACCATTGCGCCAGGCAACAGGAGCGAGCGGATAGCATGTATCGGGTAACTTCCCAGTTCAAGGCGACCATACTGGCGCGCTTTGCGGCGGCGCTGCATCAGCTCGACGACTGGAACCGCGAGCCCAACTGGAAGGAGGAGGAATGCCTCTTCCGCGCCCTGGGCTACATGAAGCGCGGCAACTTCAAGCTTGCCGAGGCGGAGCTCAAGGAACTGACCGGGATTTTCGCGTCGCCGCCGGACAAGAAGGCCGTCGCGCCGGAGGTCGGCCGGGAACGCTACACCAAAGCCCTGATGAAGCGCGGTTTGGCCCAGTTGAGAGGGGAAGCGGCCTGACGCCGTGCGAGAGAACCGAGATTGCCCCATGGCAATGTTTCAGTAGCCCTTGTCCGCGGTATTCTCAACGATGCCGCCAATGAAGTCCCAGGAGGAAAGATGAAGAAGATGACGAGGCGCGCCGCCGGCGCGCTGGCGCTGGCTGTTGTCGCGAGCCCGGTCTGGGCGCAGGATTTCCCCTCCAAATCCCTCAAGCTCGTGGTGCCCTATGCGCCGGGCGGGGGCGCCGACTCGGTGGCCCGGATCGTCGCCAAGAAGGTCTCCGAGAATATCGGCCAGCCGATCGTGATCGAGAACAAGGGCGGGGCCGGATCGATCGTCGGCACCGATCTGGTGGCCAAGGCCGAGCCCGACGGTTACACGCTGCTGCTCGGCCAGTCCGGCCCGATCTCGATCAATCCCGCCGTCTACAAGACGCTGCCGTACGATCCGGTGAAGGACTTTGCGCCGATCACCATGACGACGGCCTATCCCTACATCCTCGTCGTAAACTCCGAGTCGCCGGCCAAGACCTTGCAGGAGTTCGTGGCGCTGGCCAAGAGCAAGCCCGGCGCCCTGAATTACGGCTCGACCGGCGTCGGCGCGGCCAACCACCTCGTGGCCGAGCTGTTCGCCAGCAAGGCGGGCCTCAAGATGACCCACGTGCCCTATCGTGGCACGGCGCTGGCAGTGGGCGATCTCGTCAGCGGCACGCTGAACGTCGTGTTCGGCGATCCGATCAGCGTCCTGCCGCACATCAAGTCCGGCAAGCTGCGCGCGCTCGCCGTCACCAGCCTGGACCGGTCGCCGGTGGCGCCCGAAGTGCCGACCGTCGCCGAAAGCGGCTATCCCGGCTTCGAGGCGCTGGCCTGGCATGGCATCCTGGCGCCGGCCAAGACCCCACCCGCCGTCGTCAAGAAGCTGAACGCCGAGATCGTCAAGGCGCTGGCCGATCCTGCCACCAAGGAACTGCTGGAGAAGCAGGCCATGCAGACGGTCGGGAACTCGCCGGAAGCGTTCGCGGCCTTCATCCAGAAGGACATCGCGACCTGGAAGGCGGTCGCGGCGGCCGCCAACGTCACCGTCGAGTAGGCACCGCCAGCGACAGCAGCGCGGAGACATCCTCGCTGCGGTCGAGCGCCCATACGGCGTCGATCAGAGGCTGGATGTCGTGGTCCGGCTCCCAGCGCCGGGCCTCGTCGCGCAGCTTGGCCTCGATCTCGGCATCCTTCAGCGGGTTCGACGAACTGCCGCGCGCCGCCTGGGTTGAAAGCGCGTGCTTCTTCCCATCGGCGCTCCAGATGTCCATTTCGGCGGCGATCGTCGAGATTCGATCGTCGCTCGTGCATTCGAACTTGCCGCGCAAGGCCTTGATGGCGGGATCGGCGACGCAGGCATCGGTCAACTGGTCGAGGCCCGCCTTGCCGAGCACGAGCGCCGCCGCCACGCAATGCTGCAGGCTGACCTGCGCCTCGCGGCCCGTGGCGATGTCGGCGCGGTCGGTCCGCTGCAGCAGCAGGGGATTGCCGCGCACGGCGATCCGTTCGACGGCGACATCCGGATGGGCGCGGCGCCAGTCGAGCGCGAGGTCGAGCAGCGGGTGGATCACGAAGCCCGCGGCATAGGGCTTGATCGAGTTGTGATTGACCTGCCAGTCCTTGCCGAGCCCGTCGAGCAGGGCCGCCCAGTTGGGCGGCTCGCCCATGGCCGCGAGGAAGCCCTGCGCGCCGGCGATCGGCTCGGGCGGGCCGGCAAAGCCCTTCTCCGCGAGCAGCGCCGAGAACAGCCCGTTGCGGGCCGCGTTGCCGACGCTGACGCTCTTGGCGGGCCAGCCCAGGCATTCGCAGAGGCCGGCGGACTGGGTCGCGGCGCTGCCCAGCGCCCACACGGTGCGCTCGGCGTCGAGGCCCAGCAGCTTGGCGGCGCCGGCCGCCGAACCGAACACGCCGCAGGTCGAGGTGATATGCCAGCCCTTGGGATAATGGCCGGGCGAGACCGCGCCGCCGATCCGGCATTCGATCTCGAAGCCAAGCGCGAAGGCCAGGAGCAGGTCCGGGCCGGTGACACGGCGGATTTCGGAAAGGGCCAGCAGCGCGGGTGCCAGCGGCGAGGTCGGGTGAACGACGGTCGGCAGATGGGTGTCGCAATAGTCGAAGACGTTGGCACCCGCGGCATTCAGGAACGCGGCCGTCAGCGGATCGATGCGCTCGGACCGCCCGACGAGGGTGGCCTGCCGGCCGCCCGAGAACTCGCCCAGGGTCCGCAGCGCCAGCTCGACCGGCTCGGTGCGGCATCCTGCGATCGCCACGGCGAAGAAGTTCAGCAGGGCGCGCTTGGCTTCGTGGCGGGCCTTCTCCGGAAGGTCGTCCCATTTCGTGTCGACGATGAAGCGGGCCAGTTCCGGGGTAACGCCTTGTCTGGGAAGCATGGTTACTCTTTCAATCAGTGAGACGGGTCTATTCGCGGACCGGAGAGCCTTCGAGCCGGAGAGACGCATCGGCGGCGGGCTTGATGCCTTCGTCGAGCCGCAGGCAGCCGGCGTTCAGACCGTCCCCGGGCTTCCTGTCGACAGGTGCGATGAACAGGGCGGTGACCTTGAGGTCGCCCACGGCGAGACGCGCCTCGCTCAACCAGCGCGTGGCGCGGATCGAGGCGCCGCCCTTGTCGAGCGGGACCCAGCCGCACAGCACGGTCCGTTCACCCGACGGGTCGATGCGGACATGCGCGGTGTCGTTGCCCTTGAAGCTGCCGGCGGCGCTGTTCACCTGCCATTCGAAGGGGATGGCGCGGTAGAGCTTCGCATCGTCGGTCGAGACGTCGATGGTGCCGACATAGTCGGCCTTCGCCAGCGACGGGTCGCGCAGCCAGCCCTGCGAGACCGCGACGGCGTAGAGCGCGAAGGCCGCGGCCGCCAGCAGCATCGCCCAGCGCGGAATACCGGTCATGGCCTGGTCCGTCCGATCAGGCGAGGATGGTGGTCAGGCCGCCATCGACCACCAGCGTGTGGCCGGTGATGTAGCTGCCCGCATCGGACGCCAGCAGCAGCAGCGCGCCGCGCAGATCCTCGGGCTTGCCCCAGCGCGCGGCGGCGGTTCGGCGCTCCAGCATGGCGCTGAAATCCTTGTTCTGCTGCAGGGGAACGTTGAGCTCGGTCCGGATGTAGCCGGGCGCGATTGCGTTGGCCGTGACGTGCGGCCCGAACTCGGCGGCCAGGTTCTTGGTGAGGCCGACCAGCCCATGCTTGGCCGAGACATAGCCCGCGACCGAGGCCCGCCCGAGGACCGCCATGACCGAGGAGATGTTGACGATCCGACCATACTTGCGCGCCAGCATGTGACGGCCGACCTCGCGCGCCACGATGAACTGCGAGACCAGGTCGGTTTCGATCACCTTGCGAAAATCGGCCGTTGCCGTGTCGACG
This sequence comes from Reyranella sp., assembly GCF_965228225.1. Classification (GTDB taxonomy): domain Bacteria; phylum Pseudomonadota; class Alphaproteobacteria; order Reyranellales; family Reyranellaceae; genus Reyranella. Next base: position 1,400,315 of record NZ_OZ245801.1, read on the forward strand.
ATGTCCTGGCGGTGCACGATCCCCGCATTGTTCACCAGCACGTCGATGCGGCGGTGCTTGCCGACAATGGCGCCGACCTTGGCGACGACATCGGCCTCGTCGGTCACGTCCATCGTGACGACGTGCGCCCTTCCGCCCTTCCGGTCGATGGCCCGGGCCGTGGCGTCGAGTTCCTTTACCGAGCGGCCGGCGCAGAGCACCGTGGCACCGGCCTCCGCCAGGGCCAGCGCCATGTCGCGTCCCAGCCCGCGCGACGCGCCGGTCACCAGCGCCACGCGATTCTTCATCGAAAACAGATCCGCCATGATCCCGCCTGAGCTGCGTTTCTTTGCCTTGGGGGCCGATCCTAGCCTATGAAAGGTGCTGCGAGATATCGGGAGAAGCGACATGGCGAAATCGAACAAGGTGGCGATCGTGACGGGCTCGGCGACCGGACTGGGCGCCTCCTGCGCGCTCGACCTGGCGGAGCGCGGCTGGAACGTCGCGATCAACTACACCAAGAGCAAGAAAGAGGCGGACGAGACCTACGAGGCGGTCAAGGCCAAGGGCGTCGAGGCGATCCTGGTCCAGGCCGACATGGGCCAGGATGCCGACTGCCGCAGGCTCGCCGACGAGACGATGAAGAAGTGGGGCCGCATCGACGGTCTCGTCAATAATGCCGGCACCACCAAGTTCCAGAACCAGGGCGACCTCGACGGCGTCACGCCTGAGGATTTCGATCGCATCCTGCGGGTGAACGTCACCGGCCCCTACATGATGAGCCGCGCCGTCTATCCCATGATGAATAAGCAATGGGAGACCCAGCAGGATCGTGGTTCGATCGTGAACATCTCATCGATCGCGGGCGTCATGGGGGTCGGCAGCTCGATCCCCTATGCCTGTTCCAAGGGCGCACTCAACACCCTGACGCTGACCCTGGCGCGTTGGCTGTCGCCGGCAGTGCGGGTCAACACGGTGTGCCCGGGCTTCATCCAGACGCGCTGGCTGCTGGGCGGCATGGGTGAGGAGAACTACAACAAGATGAAGATGGGGCAAGAGCAGAACACGCCGCTGCGCCAGGCCGGTACGCCCGAACAGATGGCGGAAGCCGTGATGTTCTTCCTGACGAGCGCCAGCAACATCACCGGCGAGTTCCTGATCGTCGACGCCGGCACCCATCTCGCCAGCCTGCCGATGAAGGCGCGGTAGGAAGCAGACTCCTGCGTTGAATCCTGCCCCAGGCGTGGCCGCAAGCCACACCTCGGGAGGGGTCAGACGGGAATTTCGTGGCCGCGGCCGATGTTGCGGACCACGTCCTTGAGGTGCGGCTTCACCTCGAGGAGGGCCTTTCGGTAGGCAACCAGGCCCCGCAGCATGGCGCCGTCGCGCTTCAGCAGCGCGTCGGCGAACTCGATCATGCGGGTGTTCGGCCAGCCATGCTTGCGTAGCTCCAGGAGCTTCAGGAAGGCCTGTTCCTCGGTTCCCGGCGCGAGCTGCGTCATCAGGATGGCGGCCGCCGCAGTCGAGCGCGAGATGCCCGCGTGGCAATGGATCAGCACGTGGCCATCGGGCCGCGCATGGACGCGCTCGCCGAACGCCAGGACCTTCTCGATATGGGCCTGCGTGCAGGCCTCGAAGCCAGGATACTCCGCCACGACGTCGTCGAAGCGGATCAGCTCATGTTCGATGCCAGAGTAGGTGTCGAGCGCGGGCGGGCGCGGCTCGTGGGTGTCGATGATCGACAGGACGTGGCTTACGCCGACGGCGCAATGCTGCGGCAGCTCGGGAATGCCGCAGATCGTGACCTTGAAGAGGGGGAGGGACATGGCCCGACCCTACAACAAGCCACGCGCCATGTGCAGCCCGAGAGCCAGCAGCCCGATCAGGAAAACCCGACGGAACATTTCAGGGGACAGGGCATTGCGCGACTTCTGGCCGAGCCAGACGCCGATCGAGGTGGGAACGATGGCTGCAATCCCACCGACAACGTTCGTGGCATCGAAGGCGCCCTGACGGAACAGCGCGACCGTGAGCGAGCCGATCAGGAAGATGAAGAGGATGCCCAGCGCCTGCACCAGGTCGTCCTTGTCGATGTCCAGCGACTGCATGTAGGGCAGGAACGGCACCGCCGCGATGCCGGTGAAGCCGGCCACGCCGCCGCTGGCGATGCCCATCAGAGGGTTCATCCAGCGTTCGGCCCGGCGCGACACGCGCGGGCGCCATGCCAGGAGTACGATCGTTGAATAAAGAGCCAGCATGACGCCCAGCCAGGCCGAGGCCTGGGCCGAACCGAGCTTGTCCAGGCTCGCGGCCACGAGGATCAGCGTGACGGTGGCGGTCAGGGCGAGCGTCCAGAAACGACGGAACAGGCGCAGCAGGCCCCGCCCGTAGGCCGCCTGCCAGACGTTCGTGACCAGCGTCGGAATGGTCATGATCGCCAGCGCGTCCTCGAGCGGCACGACCAGCGTCATCAGGCCCACGGCGATCGGCGGCAGTCCGATGCCCACCGCTCCCTTGGCGATCCCGGCGATGACGAAGGCGACGAAGATCACCAGGATCTGGACTTCGGTCATCAGCTCAGCACGCCTTTCACCAGCCGGTCGAACGCCTCCCAGAACAGGGCGCGGATTTCGTCGGTCTCCATCATGATCTCGTGGCGGGCATGGCCGATCGTGAAGTGCTCGCCGTGCTTCAGGCGGGCCACCAGCGGGGCATGGGACCGGGAGTCGACCAGCCGGTCCTCGCCAGCGCTGATGACGAGCAGCGGAATGTCGATGCGCTCGAGATAGCCGGACGCATGGACGGCGGCCATCGAACGGACCGCCTGCCGGGACCAGCCCAGCGTGGGACCACCCAAGGCGAGACGCGGATCGGCCGTGAACCAGTCCTCGGTGAAGCGATAGCGGCGCTCGTCATGCGTCACGAAGTTCGACGCGAACTCCCGGGCCAGCAGGACGAAGGGCCCGGTCCCGAACAGGTAGCGTTCCTCCACGGCGGGGACCTCGGGCATGATCATCAGTACCGATCGAAGCATGGCTTCACGGCGGAGCGCGGTCATGGGGGCCACGAAGAGAGCGGCAGAGAACGGACCGGTCCCGCTCTCCGCCATTTCGCGCATCGCGATGTGGCTGCCCATCGAATGGCAGAGGGCGAGCACCGGCCGAGGCGCGTCAGGCGAAACGACAGTATCGAGGAACAGCCGGAGGTCGACCATGTAGGTCGAGAAGGTATCGATGTGTCCCTTGCCGCGGTCCGGCAGCGGACGGTCCGAGAGACCCTGACCCCGCCAGTCGAGGGCGGCCACGGCAAAGCCACGCTCCAAGAGGTCTCCGACCACCTCGGTGGCGTACTTTTCGATGAACTCGCCGCGCCCGGGGAGGATAACGGCCGTGCCGCGCGGGACCCGAAGGGCATTCCACCACGCATAACGCAGGCGTGCACCCGCCCGCTCAAGAGAGCCGTAACGGTCGGCCGCCCGATAGGTTGCGCGAAGAGAGGGAGGGACCGCAGCGGGCGCCGCGGCGGGATCCTGATCGGTCATGGTTTGTGGCGTTTTGGCGAAGGACGGGCGACAAGGCCAGCGACAATTGGGCATTTTAGCCATCATCGCCTTCGGTCTCTTTACCGTACCCGGAGCCGCAGGCTATAGATTGAGGTGTCGCCTCACCGACTGCGAAGGGTCGCAGCCGAGGAAATCGGGCGCAAGGAAACCTCGAAGAGGTCCGCCGCACTGCGTGGTAGTCGGCTCGCTGTAAGAGTCGATCCGGGCACGGTCCTTGCGTCGACGATTGTCGTCCGCAGGAGACATGCGACCGCGATCCCGAAGCGAGCGTCAACCACCGGCGGATTTGCCGGAGCGATCGTCCCTTTATGATGCGTCGGGGCTTGGTTCTACTCATCGTCGTTGCGGCCACGCTGGTCGGTTGGCGCCTGCTCGACAGCCGTTTCACGGCGGCCGACGTGGAAGGCCCGCTGCATGGGGTCACCTACGCCCCATGGGCGAAGGATCAGGATCCGCTGGCCGGCAAGGCAAGCGGTATCTGGAGTTTCCTGCGTACGGCGGTGAACGAAACCGCCACGCCGCAGATCAAGCCGCGCAAGGACCAGATCGAGCGCGACTTCGCGATGCTCGGCGGCAAGGTCAACTACGTCCGCACCTACCGCACGACCGATGGCGGCGATTCGATGCCGGCCCTGGCCGCCAAGTATGGCCTCAAGCTGGTTCCTGGCGCCTGGATCTACAGTCCGAACGAAGCCAAGCTGCAGTTCGGGCGCGAGGCGAGCGAGGTCAACGCCGAGGAGACCGGCGCGCTGATCCGCATGGCCAACCAGAACCCCAGCATCGAACGAGTCCTGGTCGGCAACGAAAACATCCTGCGCTTCGATGGCGAGAAGGATCTGCGCGACCCCAACGCCACCAGCCCCGCCCAACTCATCCGCGAGATCCGCAACGTCAAGCGCAACGTCAAGGTCCCGGTCAGCACGGCCGAGCCGTGGCACATCTGGGAGCGCTACCCTGAACTGGCGCGGGAGGTCGATTACCTCGCCGTCCACATCCTGCCCTACTGGGACGAACAGTCGAGCTCGACGCCGCTCGAATATGTGAAAGAGAAGATCGGATTGCTGCGCAAGCTCTATCCGAACAAGAACATCATCGTGACCGAGGTCGGCTGGCCGTCCAACGGCGCCGCGCGGCGGAGCCCCGGTTCGGGTGTCGTGAAGTATGCGACCCCCGCCGAGCAGGCCAGGAACGTGCGCGACATGGTGGCGTGGCTGCGCTCCCAGAACATCGACACCTTTGTCGTCGAGGCCGTCGACCAGCCCTGGAAGTCCTACGACCTCGAAGGCAAGGCCGGCGGCTACTGGGGCCTCTGGAACGCCGACCGGCAACAGAAGTTCGCCTGGACCGGTTCGATCGAGACCTTCCCGCAATGGTTCTCGTGCGCCGCCTGGTCGTTGGCGGCCTCGCTGCCGCTGATGCTGCTCTTCCTGTGGCGTTGGCCGCGGCTCGGCATGGCGGGGCAGGTGGGCTTCTGTGCCCTGGTGGCCCTGTCGGCGAGTGCCGTGGCCTACGGTGCGTCGGTTGCGGCCGGGACCTACATGGTCGCCTCCGAGATGGTGGGCTGGGGCGTGCTGGCGTTCTTCCTGGTGGCCAGCCTCGGCATGGCGCTGGTGCAGGCGCTCGAGATGGCCGAGACGATCTGGCGCGGCCGCTGGACGCGCGAGGCTCTGCCGGCGGCCGAGATGATCGCGTGCCAACCGGCGGACCGCGACTGGCCCAAAGTCTCGCTGCATCTCGCGATCTGCAATGAGCCGCCGTCGATGGTCATGCAGACGCTCGATTCGCTGGCCGGGCTCGACTACCCCAATTTCGAAGTCATCGTCATCGACAACAACACCAAGGATCCCGCGGTCTGGCGTCCGGTGCAGGATTACTGCGCCCAGCTCGGCGAGCGCTTCAAGTTCTTCCATTTCGACGTCATGAAGGGCTTCAAGGCCGGCGCCCTCAACTTCGTGCTGAGCCAGACCGCCCCCGACGCCAAGGTGATCGGCGTCATTGACAGCGACTACATGGTGCGGCCGGACTGGCTGAAGGCGCTGGTGCCGTATTTTGATGATGCCAAGATCAGCTACGTGCAGGCGCCGCAGGACCATCGCGACTGGCGCGGCGACCGCTTCAAGGAAATGTTGAACTGGGAATATGCCGGCTTCTTCGACATCGGCATGTGCCTGCGCAACGAGTACGACGCCATCATCCAGCATGGCACGATGACCCTGGTGCGCCGTTCCTGCATGGAGCAGATGGGCGGCTGGGCGACCTGGTGCATCACCGAGGACACTGAGCTCGGCCTGCGCCTGATGGAGAACGGCTATGGCGCCATGTACAGCCGCGAGCGCTTCGGGCATGGCCTGACGCCCGATCATTTCTCCGGCTACAAGAAGCAGCGCTTCCGCTGGGCCTATGGCGCCATGCAGATCATGAAGGCGCACGCCGGCAAGATGTTCTTTGGCGATACCAAGCTCACCTTCTGGCAGAAGTACCATTTCGTCGCCGGCTGGTTGCCGTGGTTCGCCGATGCGCTGAACCTGATCTTCACCTGGGCGGGGCTGGCCTGGGTTCTGGCGGTCGTCCTGCCGCCGCTGTTCGGCATGAAGCCGGTCGGCCTGCCGCCGGCCGAGTTCATCGCACCCACCATCGGCATCTTCGTGTTCAAGCTGCTCTATTCCTTCGGCCTCTATTTCGACCGCGTGCGCTGCACCTTCAGGCAGAGCATCGGCGCGTCCCTGGCGGGCCTGGCGCTGACCTATACGGTGGGTCGGGCGGTGATCTACGGCCTGGCGACCAGCCGTCTGCCGTTCATGCGCACGCCCAAGATGGACGAGCGTGCGACCTTGGGTATGGCCCTCGGCATGGCGCGCGGCGAGGCGATCCTGGCCGCGCTGCTGTGGATCGCGGCGGCAGTTCTGTGGTTCGGCAACGGTGTCGTCGACCCTGAAGCCCGGCTGTGGTCGCTGTTCATGATCGTGCAGTCTCTGCCCTACGCGGCCGCGGTCTATGTCTCCATGGTCAACGCCGTGGAGCAGATGCGGCATGCCGAACCGGTGTTCGAGGCGCCAGCCCCGGCGCCTGCGACAGAGCCCGCCCTGCAACCCGCGCAATAGGGAGCGGCTGCTTTTTCCTGTCGACCGGGAGAAGCGTCTGTTAGCGTTCCAACATGCCCCCGATCGAGACTCGTGACGACCTCGGCTCTCGCGCCGGCACTGCCCTTTTCCTGAAACGCTGGCTGCGCCGGCCGTTTGCGGTGGGAGCGGTCGTGCCGAGCGGCCGGCTGCTGGCCGAGGCGATGGCCAAGACGACCTTTGCGGAAATGAAGGGCCGGGACGGCCATGTCATCGAGTTGGGCGCCGGCACGGGCGAGGTCACCAAGGCGCTGCTGGCGGCGGGCATTCCCGCGGACCGGCTCGCCCTGGTCGAACGCGATCCCGAGCTTGCGTCCTTCCTGCGGCGGCACTTCGTCGGTCCCCAGATCGTCGAAGGCGATGCCGCGCGGCTGCCGAAGATTCTGGCGGAGCAGGGGATCGGTTCGGTATCCGCGGTCGTGTCGAGCCTGCCGCTCCTGTCGCTTCCTGCAGAGGTGGTGCGCGGTATCGTGGAAGGTGTGTTCGACGCCTTGCCGCGTGGCGGCGCGCTGGTCCAGTTCACTTACGGCCCGGCGCAGCCGGTGCCGCGCAACCTGTCCCAGGCGCTGCGGCTGGTCGGCACGCGCGGCCCGCGGATCTGGCGCAACATACCGCCTGCCGTGGTCTGGACGTTCCGGAGACCCGCCGGACTGTGAGCCCGATTCCCTTCGATGAGGCCTTGCGCGCCCGGGTCACGCAACATCTTGGCCGCTTCGACTTGCGCCGCCGCGTCGATGCCGGTGGCCTCAAGCGCGCGGCCGTGGCCATCGTCATCGCCGAGGGTGACGATCCCGGCGAGGCCGCTTTCCTGTTGACCCGGCGCACGCCGAAGCTGCGGGCGCATGGCGGCCAGTGGGCCCTGCCGGGCGGGCGCGTCGATCCCGGCGAGACAATCGAGCAGACGGCCCTGCGCGAATTGCACGAGGAGCTGGGCGTGTTGGCGTCCACCGACGATATCCTGGGGACGCTCGACGACTACCCGACCCGTTCGGGCTACCTGATCGCGCCGGTGGTGGTGTGGGCGTCCGGCGTGACGCTGATTCCCAATCCGTCGGAAGTGGCCGGCGCCTACCGGATCGGCTGCGGCGAACTTTTCCGCGAGGGCTCCCCCGAGATCGTGGCGATCGAGGAGTCGGACCGCCCGATCATCCGCCTGCCTCTACCCGTGGCGACGGTGAATGCCCCGACGGCGGCCTTGCTATTCCAGTTCCGGGAAGTGGCGCTGGCCGGCCGCGACACCCGGGTCGACCACTACGAGCAGCCGGTCTTCGCCTGGCGTTAGGCGGCCGTGCGCCGCTTGAGGAAGACCGTCGTCTCCTGTTCCATGACCTGTTCGCCCAGCTGGTTGATCGTGACCTGGCGCAGCTTTGCGATTCCGCGGTCCGGCCGGGAAGCCGAGGCCCGGAGCTGGACGATGTCGGAGACGACGCGCAGCGTGTCGCCGGGCCGGACGGGACGGGGAAACTGAACCTCGCCGATGCCGGGAGAGCCCAGGCTGCAGGCGCGGAAGATGCCGAGATCGAGCCACAGGCGCAGGGTCGCCGCCATCGTGTGGAGACCCGAGGCGATCAACCCGCCGAACGTCCATGTCGCGGCGAAGGCGGGGTCCGTGTGAAACGGCTGCGGATCCCACTGGCGCGCAAAGTCGATGATGGCAGCCTCGGTTATCGTCATGCCGCCACTGACGAAGCGGTCGCCGACCTTGAAGTCCTCGAAGAAGCGATCGGTCAAAGGACCAGCTCCATATATACGGTGCCGGGCACCGGACTGGGGTAATAGGGCGCGATCTCTGTGAAGCCCATCGTCCGATAGAGCCTGATCGCGGGCTCCATTTGGGGACCGATTGTGTCCAGCCTGAGACGTCGGTGACCGCAGGCGCGCGCTGCCTCGACGATACGTAACGCGAGCTCGCGACCGATCGAGTTTCCGGTCTCTGTGCGCTCCCGCCGGAAGTCCGGTCTGACATAAAGGCGCTTCATCTCGCCGGTGCCCGGCCCCAGCTGCCGCAGCGCCACGGTACCCGCCGGCGCACCCCCGGCCCGCGCCAGCAGCAGGGCGCCGCCCGGTGGGCCGTACTTTGCCCGCAAGTCTGCAAGTTCGGCTTCGAAACCCTGATAATCGAGGGAGAAGCCCAGTGAGCCGGAATATTCCCGCACCAGTTCGGCGATAGCGTCGAAATCCGCCGTATCGCGGGGCGGAGCGATGTGAATCCTGCCTGTCATGCGGTCATTTTCGGGGGCATGTGATACCCTGTCACCTCAAACGAACCGGGAGGCTCAGAAATGAATCCGACGCGTCGCCATGTCATGGCGTTCGCAGGAGCGGCGGGCGCAGCGCTTGCCGCTCCGGCCGTTGCGCAATCCGCATGGCCAAACAAGCCCGTGCGCTTCGTCGTGCCGTTTCCGCCGGGTCAGGCGGCCGACATTTTCGCGCGCCTGATGGCGGAGAAGCTGTCGGAGAAGTGGAAGCAGCAGGTCATCGTCGAGAACAAGGCGGGGGGCAGTGGCATCCCGGCCACCGAATACGGCAAGATGGCGGCCCCCGACGGCTACACGCTCATGGTCGTGTCGAGCGGCACCTTCGGCGTCAATCCCAGCCTCTATCCGGACCTGCCCTACAAGCCGCTGACCGACTTTCTACCGATCTCCAACATCTTCCTCGTGCCGCTGGTGATCGTGGCGCATCCCAGCCTGCCGGTGAGCACGCTCGCAGAGCTGATCGCGCTCGCCAAGAAAGAGCCGGGCCAGCTCTCCTACGCTTCCGCCGGTCCCGGCACCTCGCAGCATCTCGCCATGGAGCTGTTCAAGCTCAAGGCCGGGGTCGACATCGTGCACATTCCCTACAAGGGCAGCGGACCGGCGATGGCCGACCTGCTGGGCGGGCACGTGAAGCTGATGATGGACAGCACCGCATCCGCGCTCAATGCGATCAAAGACGGACGCATCAAGGCGATCGCCGTGACGACGTCGCGTCCCGCGCCGCCGCCGCTCGACAAGATTCCGCTGATTGCGGCCACCATCCCGGGCTTCAACGCTGCCGGCTGGTCGGGTCTCGCGGCCCCCGCACGCACGCCGCTCGAGATCGTGGCCAAGGTGAGCCGGGACATGCAGACGCTGCTGAACGACGAGGCTGTCATCAAGCAGATCGAGCAGCGTGCCGCGCTACCGGCCCCCGGCACGCCCATCCAGTTCGCCGAGTTCATCAAGAATGAAATCGACACCTGGGGCGAGGTCGTGAAGGCGACCGGCACCAAGCCGGGGAATTAGAGTCCCGCGGCTCGAAGGCCGTAAATCAGCCCGACGACCAGAAGGCCGACGAAGATCGTCTCGGTGATGAGCAGCATCACCGGGGCCATGCCGATGCGCACCAACGCCAGCAGCGACGTCTTCATGCCCAGCGCTGCGATGGCGGTGATGATCAGGAAGGCCGAGATCTGTCCGACCGCGTCGCGCACGCCAGCGGGAATGACACCCAGTGAGTTGAGCGCGGCGAGCGCCAGGAAGCCGAACAGGAAGACCGGGGGCGTCGGTCGCGCCGAGGTCTGCGGGCCGCCGCTCCTGGCGACCCACCAGGCAATGCCGGCAATGGCGGGCAAAAGCGCCGCTACGCGCAGCAGCTTGGTGATGATCGCGTCGCTCAGCACCTGCGGGCCCATGGTCTGGCCGGCGCCCGCAACCTGCGCCACGTCGTGGATCGCGCCGCCCAGGAACACGCCCATCTCGAACAAGGAGAAGCCCAGCACCTCGCGCAGGGTGGGATAGATCACCATGACCACCGTGCTGAGGAAGTTGACGCCCATCACCGTGAAGGCGAGGTCGCGGTCGGAGTTCTCGTGCTTGGGCAGCACGGCCGACGCGGCCATTGCCGCGGCCGCGCCGCAAACGCCCGTCGCGCAGCCGGTGAGCAGGCCCAAATTCTGGCTGAGGCCGAACAGGCGGGCCGCCCAGGCGCCGAACACGATGGTGCAGCCGACCGCCGCGATGGCCACGACGATGGGCAGCGCGCCGCCTTCGACGAGATTGCCGAGGGTCAGCCGCGCCCCCAGCAGCGCGACGCCGATCCGCAGCAGCGTGCGGCCCGCGAATTCGAGGCCGGGCTTCAGCACGGGCCTGGCCGACAGCGGCTGCAGGGCCATGCCGATCACCAGGGTCAGGATCAGCGGGGGCACCCAGACGGCGCCGAAGCGCAGCAGGCTCCTGGTGTCGGCATAGTAGGCGACGGCCGCGATGACGGCGCACAGGGCGATGCCCGGTGCCGAGCGGCGGAGATTGTCGGGAGCCCAGAGCTTGGCGAGGTCGGTGGCGACGGCGCTGTTACGCATCGAGCACGGCCACGAGCTGGCCTTCGCCGATTGCCTCGCCTTCGCTGACCTTGAGTTCCTTGATGACGCCCGCCTTGGGCGACAGGACCGGAATTTCCATCTTCATCGATTCGAGGATCATGATCTCGCCCTCGACCTCGATTCGATCCCCAACCTTGACCTGGATCTTCCAGACATTGCCGGCGATTTCCGACTTCACATTGACGACGGCCATGCCCCAAGCGTCTCCCGTTCAGCTTTGTCCCGACTTTTCCGCCAGCGTGCGCGCGAGTGCAAGCGCGGACCCGCCCACCCTCGCGCCGAGCCGGTATGCGGTTGTGTTCACATCTGAAATCGTTCCGTCCTGCAAGGTGGAGCGTCCGTCACCGATGCGGGCCGATTGCGCAGCGACTGCGAGGGCGGCGATCTCTTCCTTGTCGAGTTCGGGCAGCGCCAGCACCCCGCCGCGGTCGGCGCCGAAGCCCGCATCGTTGAACATCAGCAACAGCGGCCGGAACGGCGCCGTGGCCCTATAGGAGTTGAGTGCACCGTGACTTCCCGTCGCGACGATGCGGCCGCGATCCTCCGGCAGCAACAGCGTGGCCGAATCGGCGCAGACGGCGCCATCGATCTCATGGCGGCTTTCTCCCTTGGCAGGCGGCATCGAGTGCGGCCACGGCGCCTGCTTCAGCCGCTCAGCCGCCTCGCGGGCCGGCATGCCGGGCGCCACCCCGCAGGCCGCCGCGAGCCTGTTCGCGCGGCTGATGGTGCCGCGGGCCTGCAGGTCGGCGCCGTCGCCGATGCGGGCACTGTCCGTCGCCACGGCCGCCATCGCCATACCGAGACCGTCGGCATAGGCGAGGCCGCCGACTCCAGCCTCGTCCTTGCCGATCCCGGCGTCGTGGTGGATCGCGGCGCGGCAGCCGAACTTTGCCGACATGTAGGCGGCATACACGGCCGCGTGGCTGGCACCGATCACGACCGCGCCGTCCGCCTCGGGCGGCAGCTTGGTCACGCTATCGAACACGAGGACGGGAACGACGGGGCTAAGGGGCATCGCGCAACCCTAGCCGGGAGGCTATACCCTCGGCCATGTCGCAGACGGTGGACAACAAGGTTTCGATCCTGGTGCTGCAGCACCCGCAGGAGCAGGACCGCGTGCTGGGCACGGCACGCCTGCTCTGCGATTCGCTCGCCAATGGCCGGGTCGTGATCGGCCTGTCGTGGCGCAATCTCGCCCATGCGCTGGGGGAGGCGGCCGAGCCGCGCGACTGGGGCGTGCTCTACCTCGGCTCGACCCAGACCAAAGGCCAGACGAGTCCGCTGGTCGCCATCGATGGCAAGGGCCAGCCGCTGCCTGACCAGGAAGCGGCGCGCGCCGGCTTGAAGGGCTTGATCGCCCTCGACGGCAACTGGGCACAGGCCAAGGCGCTGTGGTGGCGCAATGCGTGGCTGACCAAGCTGCGCCGCTTCGTCGTGGTGCCGGACGGTCCGTCGCTCTACGGCGACCTGCGGCGCGAGGCGCGGCCCGACGCGGTCTCGACCCTGGAGGCGGTGGCGCTCTCGCTCCAGGTCCTCGAGGGCGATGCTGCAGTGCGGGAGAAACTCCTCGTGCCGTTTCGCGCCCTGCTGGCGAAAGCGCGCCAAGAGGGTGTGCGGGATTCCAAACGGGATCGTCGCGTCCGCCGTTAGTCCCTATACTTCCGCCCATGCTCGACCAGCCGGCGGCCCAACTTCCCGTTTCCCAGCGCACCAATCCCGAGCGCTCGTTCACCGAGGAGGTACGGGCGCTCAGGCTGGGCGACGGCGAGATCTTCCGGGGCGAGGGGATTCTCGCCGTCACCAAGGCGATCCTCCAGTCGGGCGTTTCGTATGTCGGCGGCTACCAGGGCGCGCCGGTCTCGCATCTTGTCGACGTGCTGGTCGAGTCGCAGGACCTGCTGGATGAACTCGGCGTCCATCTCGAGACCTGCACCAACGAATCTTCCGCCGCGGCGCTGCTCGGCGCCTCCATCAACTACCCGATGCGCGGCTGCGTCACCTGGAAATCGATCGTCGGCACCAACGTGGCAGCCGATGCGCTCTCCAACCTCGCCTCGCCCGGTGTGATCGGCGGCGCGCTGATCGTGGTGGGCGAGGATTACGGCGAGGGCGCCTCGGTCATCCAGGAACGCACGCAAGCCTACGCTTTGAAATCTTCGCTCTGGCTGATGGATCCGCGGCCTTCGCTGCCGACCATCGTGCGCTGCACGGAGAAGGCCTTCGAGCTTTCCGAAGCCACCAACACGCCGGTGATGATGGAGCTGCGTATCCGCGCCTGCCACGTCACCGGTGAGTTCGTGGCCAAGGACAATGTGCTGCCGGCTATTTCGCGCAATCTTCGGCTCGCCGAACCCGCGGCCCACAACTACGACCGCATCTCGCATCCGCCGTCGACCTATGCGCATGAGAAGCTCAAGGTCGAGGTCCGCCAGCCCGCCGCCGAACGTTTCATCGTCGAGCACGGGCTGAACGAACATCTGCCGGGCGAGCGGTCCGATCTCGGCATCATCGTGCAGGGCGGCATCACCAACGTGCTGCTTCGCGGCCTAGACCGGCTCGAGGTCGAGGGCAGGATCCCGACCCTGGTCCTCAACGTCACGCACCCGCTGGCGCCCGACCAGATCGCCGACTTCTGCAAGGGCAAGCGCGCCGTGCTGGTCGTCGAGGAAGGCGCGCCCGACTATATCGAGCAGGCCATTCACGTCCTGCTGCGCAAGCGCGACATCGATACCAGGATCTACGGCAAGGACGTGCTGCCGATGGCCGGCGAGTACACCGCCGAAGTGGTGACCGAGGGCCTGCTGAAGTTCTTCGCCCAGTCGGCCAATGACATCGACCTGAGCGGCCCGCGCGAGCGCTTCGAGGCGGCCCGTGCCGGACGCGCCGAGGCGCAGCGCCTGCTGGGCGGGCCGCTGCCGCTGCGTCCGCCGGGCTTCTGCGTGGGGTGCCCCGAGCGGCCGGTCTTCTCGGCCATCAAGCTGCTCGAGCGCGAGGTCGGCAAGGTCCATATCTCGAGCGACATCGGCTGCCACTCCTTCGCGACCCTGTCGCCTTTCAATCTCGGCAATTCGATCCTGGGGTTCGGCATGTCGCTGGCGGCGGCCGGCGCGGTGGCCCCGGTGATGCAGAAGCGCACCATCTCGGTGATGGGCGATGGCGGCTTCTGGCACAACGGCCTGCTGAGCGGCGTCGCCTCGTCGATGTTCAATCGCGGCGACCGCGTGCTGGTCATCATGCAGAATGGCTACACCTCGGCCACCGGGGCACAGTTCATTCCCAACACGTCCGGCAATCGCCGCGACGGCGAGACCACGTCGGACATCGCCGCCACGCTGAAGGCGATGGGTGTCGGCTGGCTGCGCACCATCCGGACCTACAATGTCGGCACCATGCTCGAGACGCTGCGCGAGGCGATGAGCACCGACGACAAGGGCCTCAAGGTCATCGTGGCCGACGGCGAATGCCAGCTCGCGCGCCAGCGCCGCATCCGGCCGCAGATCGCCGCCCAGCTGAAGCGCGGCGAGCGGGTCGTGCGCACGCGCTATGGCGTCGACGATGAGGTCTGCACCGGCGACCATTCCTGCATCCGTCTCTCCGGTTGCCCGTCGCTGGTGGTGAAACCCAGCTCCGATCCCCTGCGCAGCGATCCGGTGGCCAGCGTCAACAACGGCTGCGTGGGCTGCGGTCTGTGCGGCGAGGTGGCCGATGCCGCCGTCCTGTGCCCGTCCTTCTACAAGGCCGACATCGTTCAGAATGCGACCTGGTGGGATCGCCTGAAGTGGAAGGTGCGTTCTAGAGTGATCGGGGCGATGGCGGGTGCCTAAGCCCATCACCATCCTGATCGGCGCGCTGGGCGGCGATGGTGGCGGCGTGCTGTGCGACTGGATCGTGTCGGCGGCGCAGAGCCGGGGGCTTGGCGTTCAGGCGACGCAGATCCCGGGCGTCGCGCAGCGCACCGGCGCGACGACCTACTATGTCGAGGTGATGCCGCCAGGCGCCGCCCCGTCGTCCGTGCTGGCGCTCAATCCGGCGATCGGCGAGGTCGATGTGGCTCTGGCGACCGAGCTGCTGGAAGCCGGCCGCATGATCTTCAACGGCTTCGTGACGCCCGACCGCACGACCCTGATCGCCTCGACGCATCGCGTGCTGGCGATCGGCGAGCGCATGGCGATGGGCGACGGCAGCTTCGACGTCGGCCGGCTGCTGCGCGCGGTGAAGGAGCGCAGCCGCGAACAGATCCTGTTCGACATGGACCAGGCCGCCGAGGAATCCGGCGGCGTCCTCAACGCGGTGCTGCTGGGGGCACTGGCAGGCTCGGGTAAACTGCCGATTCCCGACGGCGCCTTCGAAGCCGCGATCCGGCAGGCCGGCAAGTCGGTCGACACTAACCTGGCGGCCTTCGCTTTCGGCCGCGGCCATGCGCGGGGCGAGCTTGAGCAGGCCGTACGGGAGCATCGCAAGCGGCAGACGGCGGTGCAGGGCGCCGAGGACCTGATCGAGCGCGCACGCCGAACCTGTCCGGCGACGAGTCTCGATGTCGTGGAGGAGGGCATTCGCCGGCTCGCGGCCTATCAGGACCGGCGCTATGCCACGCTCTATCTCGACCGCCTCGACACGATCCAGGCGCTGGGCTCAGCCGATCTGCTGCGCGAGGTGGCGCGCCATCTCGCCGTCCGCATGTCGTTCGAGGACGTGATCCGGGTGGCGCAGGCCAAGACTTCGGCCGATCGGTTGGCGCGTGTGCGGGTCGAGGTTCGTGCGAAGGATCACGAGCCGCTCGAGGTCACCGAGCATTTCAAGCCGGGCATCGAGGAGATCGCCGCCCTCCTGCCGCCGCTGCTGGCGCGGCGCCTTTTGGATTGGGGGCAGCGAACCGGGCGTGTCGGCAAGACCTACTTCTCCATGCACGTGCGCACGACGACCATCCTTGGGTTCGCGCGGCTGCGGCTCGTCGCCGGCCTGCGCTGGTGGCGGCCACGCACCTCCCGCTATGTCGAGGAGCAGGCCGAGATCGAGCGCTGGCTCGGGCAGATCCGTGCCGCCGCGCCGCTGGGGCTCGACCTCGCGCGTGAGATCGCGGAATCGGCGCGCCTCATCAAGGGCTATGGCGACACCCACAAGCGCGGCCTCGACAGCTATCGCCGTATTGCCGACGAGGTGATCGCACCGGCGCTGGCCGGCCGGATGACGCCGCGCGCTGCGGCCGACGCCGTCGCCAACGCACGCGTTGCGGCGCTGGCCGATCCTGAGGGCGAATCGCTCTCAAAGACTTTGGCCGCCATCGCTGCGGCGATGCCGCTGCGGCAGGCGGCAGAATGATCGACGTCTCTGCACTGGCGCGGCGGGATGCCTTCACCCGCACTCTCGGCATCGACTTCGTCGAGGCCTCGCTCGGCCGGGCCGTGACGCGTATCGCGATCGAAGAGCGTCACCTCAACTTCAACGGCGTTGGCCATGGCGGCCTGACCTTCACGCTGGCCGACGCAGCGTTCGGCTATGCCTGCAACTCGCAGGGCGTCGTCTCGGGCAGCATAGATGCCCACATCGTCTACAGCGTGGCCGTGCGGCTGGGGGACGTGCTGACCGCCACGGCGGTCGAGATATCTCGCTCCAGCAAGGCCTCGACCTACCGCATCGACGTCGTGCGCGGCGACGGCAAACTGGTCGCCGCGATGACCGGCACCGCCCTCATCAGCGGCAAGCCGGTCGTAGTTTGAAGCTGTGTGATTACAAGCCGCGCTTTTTGCGCATTTGATCCAAATCCGTATTCCATTTATCCAGCGCGCCAACGAAATCCTGATCTGCGAATCGCTGTGCGATAAGGCCAGCATTGCAATGGATATTGGCCCTCATACGGCTTCTTTCTACTGTGGCGATCAGCTCGGAGAAGAGCGCCTTAGTCCACTTTATTGGCTTCCTGCGACGAACGAAGAGTGTCCTACGAAGGTCCTTCGTGAAGGTCTCTTCATTCGATGAGGCATGCCACCAATAAGGCCAAACTTTCATGCCTTCGAGCAAGGCCGTGTGGATATGCGATGGCAGCCACGCACAATCCTCTGATAGAAGCCAAAATAGATAATCCAAGCGCGGAAATATCTCCGCTCGGTAAGCACCTTTATGCCCGCTTAGCCATTTGTCTACGATTCTGGCCGGACGATGGTTGCCTAGTGTGGGATGTCGAAATGCCAATGTTGCCGCGCACAAAGCTCCTTCATCATCAGGGGAGCGCCACTTGGGGCCGCACTGTCGGAATTCATCTTCCGATGCCGCGAGTAAACCATCGAATTGATCGGAGAACTCAGCGGAAAAAGTGGGAATGAGTAATTGCGGGACATAGCCCGCCAGATGACCGGGATTAAACAAGCAAGCGTCATGCAACTCGGGAATGCTGCGCACAAAATCAAGAACTTCTTCTGGTGGTGTGATCTGAGAGATTTTCTTTTCTTCAGCTGAATCCCACCATCCCGCTTGCAGCGTCGCCCATGCGATGTTCTCACCTCTTTGTCGACTGGATTGTTCGTGTTTGTGACGAGGAGGAAACTGGAACGGTGACGAAAACATGCCGAATGCGATATCGCTCGCTAGCGTCACACGGTCCAACCACCATTCGTCCGAGAACGGCGGCGTTTCCCAGCCGTAGCGCTCTAGCTCTGTACGAGCTATGGGCAGTGGTTGTTCGTTCGGATGGATCGTTTGCAGTAAAACGGTTGCAACTTTGTCCACGCCGATTGACGAGCTGACGGCGCGGAGATCGGCGAGGGGCGGCGAAAAGCGCAAGACATCTTTGACATCCACGTCATGCCAAACGGGCAACAGTATCCGTTCGCGGCGCACTGTCTCCCTTGCAACAATCCCCGCAAGTTCGCGATTGGTCCAGGGTTTCGAAAAGAAAGCTGGGCTAATGACGACAATCGCAAAGCGCGAAGATTCAAGCCCTCGATCGATGGTTGCGCTGAGACTATCGCCTACGGTCAGCGAGAATTCGTCATACCAAACGTCGACGTTGTGACTTCGTAGAGCTTCCGCCAGTGGCCGCGCGACGGCGTCCTTGTCTTCTGAGGCATGGCAGATGAAGACATCGTGCGCCATATGACCTACGCCGTCGCCTTTAGGATATCAGCCATCTTCTCGCCGACCATGATCGAGGGCGCATTGGTGTTGCCCGACGGCATGGTCGGGAAGATCGAGGCGTCGGCAATGCGCAGACCGGCGATGCCGTGCACCCGGAGCTTGTCGTCGACCACGGTGTTCGGGCCCTCGGGGCCCATGCGGCAGGTGCCGATCGGGTGATAGGCGGTCTGCGAGTTGTTGCGGATCCAGGTGAGGATTTCCTCGTCGGACTGCACCGACGGGCCCGGCGAAAATTCCTCGTCGCGGTAGGGATCCATCGGCTTTGCATCGACGATCTTGCGCATCATGCGGAAGCCGGCCGTCATCGCGTCCTGGTCGATCCTGTCGGCCAGGAAGTTGAAGCGGATGGCCGGATGCGCCTTGGGATCGGCCGAGCGAATGTGGATCGAGCCCAGGCTCTCGGGGCGGAGCTGATAGCAGGCGATCGTCATCGACGGGAAGTCCTGCAGCTTGCGGGTCTTGGGGTCCTTGATCGAGTAGGGCACGAGATGCATCTGCACGTCGGGGGTCTCGAGTTCCGGCCGCGTCTTGAGGAAGCCGAGCAGCGGCGCCGAGGGCAGGCTCATGAAGCCGCCCCCTGTGGCGAGGTACTTCATCATCTGGGTCACGGCGCCGATGCCGCGCGCCATGTGGTTGTAGGAGACGCTCGCCACCTTCAGGCGCCAGATGATGCGGGCGTTGATGTGGTCGCGGAAATTCTCGCCGACCGCCTTCAGCTCGTGCTTCACCTCGATGCCGTGCTTCTTCAGCAGCTCCGGCTGGCCGATGCCGGAGAGTTCGAGGATCTGCGGGCTGGCGACGCCGCCGGCCGACAGGATCGTTTCCTTCGCCTTGGCCTGAACCGTCTTGCCGTCCTTCTCGTACTCGACGCCGACGCAGCGCTTGCCCTCGAGCAGGACGCGCAGCGTGTGGGCGTTGGTGACGACGTGCAGGTTCGGCCGCTTCATCGCCGGCTCGATGTAGCAATGGGCCACGCTCATGCGCCGGCCCTTGTAGATCGAGGTCTGCGTCTTCACGACGCCTTCCTGGTCCTCGCTGTTGTAGTCCGGATTGGTCTTGAAGCCGGCGGCCTTCGACGCCTCGAACAGCGCGTCATAGAGCGGGTTCTGGTCGGGAACGGTCGAGACCTTGAGCGGCCCGTCGGTGCCGCGGCCGTTCGAGCCGTCGCCGTCGACGAAGTTCTCCATGCGGGTGAAGAGCGGCGCCACGTCGCGCCAGCTCCAGCCGCGGCAGCCCATCTGCGCCCAGGTGTCGAAGTCGAGCGGCTGGCCGCGCACCCAGACCAGGCCGTTGATCGAGCTGGAGCCGCCGAGCACCTTGCCGCGCGGTACCGGGATGACCCGGTTGGCCGTGCCGGGCTCCGGCTCGGACTGGTAGAGCCAGTTGGCGGCCGGATTGTCGATCAGCAGGCCGAAGGACAGCGGCATGCGGGAGTAGGGGTGGCTGGCCGCGCCGGCCTCCAGCAGGAGCACCTTGTTGGACGGCACTTCCGTGAGCCGTGCCGCCAGAGCGCCGCCCGCCGAACCCGCGCCAACGATGATGTAATCGTACTCGGCCATTTCCCCTGATCCCCCGCGTATTTATCGTCATGCAAGCGTAGCGCACCGCCATGCAGATGACAGGGGCAATCTCGCCTCGACAGGTCAGAACAGCCATGTTCCGATGGGCGAGCCGCCAAGGATGGGGAGCGCAGCGGCTCACACTCGGGTGGAAGTACAGTCTAGATGATTGGTTTGGTCCGGGTCGCGCTCAGGCGGCCCTATACGTTCGTCGTGATGGCGTTGTTGATCCTGATCGTCGGGCCTCTTGCGGCCCTTCGCACACCGGTCGACATCTTCCCCGAGATCCGCATCCCCGTCATCGCCGTGGTCTGGCAGTATACCGGCCTGCCGCCCGACCAGATGTCGGGCCGCGTGATGCTGAACTTCCAGCGCTCGCTCACCACCACCGTCAACGACATCGAACATATCGAGGGCACGTCCTATACCGGTGTCGGCATCGTGAAGGTCTTCTTCCAGCCGGGCGTCGACATCAGCATCGCCAATGCCCAGGTCACCGCGATCGCGCAGACCGTGCTGCGGCAGATGCCGCCCAACATCACGCCGCCGCTGATCCTCAACTACAACGCCGCGACCGTGCCGATCATCCAGCTGGCCCTGGCCGGCAAGGGCGTCTCGGAACAGGCGGTGTTCGACCTGGCCATCAACACGGTGCGCACACCGCTGGTGACGGTGCCGGGCGCGGCCATTCCCTTCCCCTTCGGCGGCAAGTTTCGGCAGATCCAGATCGACCTCGACCCGGCGGCCCTGCAGGCGCGCGGCCTGTCGGCCGCCGACGTCGCCAATGCGCTGGCGGCACAGAACCTGCTGACGCCGGTCGGCACCCAGAAGATCGGCGGCCACGAATACGCCATCCAGCTCAACAACGCCCCGGTCGACTTCAACGCCCTGGCGGATATTCCCGTGTTCGCCGCGAACGGCACGGTCGTCTACCTGCGCGACGTGGCGCAGGTGCGCGACGGCAACCCGCCGCAGCAGAACATCGTCCATGTCGATGGCGGCCGGTCGGTGCTGCTGGCGGTGCTGAAGAACGGCGCCACCTCGACCCTCGCGATCATCGCCGGCATCAAGGAGCGGGTGGCGGAACTCAAGAAGGCGCTGCCCGAGAACGTGTCGCTCGCGATCCTGGGCGACCAATCCCTGTTCGTCGAAGGCGCCGTCTCGGGCGTGGCGCACGAGGCGGTTCTGGCCGCGGTGCTGACCAGCCTGATGATCCTGCTGTTCCTCGGCAGCTGGCGGTCGACGGTGATCATTGCCATCTCCATTCCGCTGGCGATCCTGGGCTCGATCGCGCTTCTCGCGGCCTTCGGCGAAACGCTCAACATCATGACCCTGGGCGGGCTGGCGCTGGCCGTCGGCATCCTGGTCGACGACGCCACCGTGACCATCGAGAACATCAACTGGCACCTGGAGCAGGGCAAGGACGTCGAAACCGCCATCATGGACGGCGCCCAGCAGATCGTGGCGCCGGCCTTCGTCTCGCTGCTCTGCATCTGCATCGTGTTCGTGCCGATGTTCTTCCTCGAGGGCGTGGCGCGCTTCCTGTTCGTGCCGATGGCGATGGCCGTGATGTTCGCCATGGTCTGTTCGTTCATCCTGTCGCGCACGCTGGTGCCGACGATGGCGAACTTCCTGCTGAAGCCGCATGTCCTGCACGAGCACGGCGCGGAGCCGCCGCGCTCGCGCAATCCGCTCGTGCGCTTCCAGCGCGGCTTCGAGGCGCAGTTCGAGGGTCTGCGCGCCGTCTATCACGACCTGCTGGGCCTGGCGCTACGCCACCGTCCCGTGTTCATCGTCTGCTTCATGGCTTTCGTGCTGGGATCGTTCGCACTGGTGCCGTTCCTCGGCCGCAATTTCTTTCCAACCGTCGATTCCGGGCAGATCCTGATGCATGTGCGCGGACCGATCGGCACGAGGGTCGAAGAGACCGCCAATCAGTTCGCGGCGATCCAGAAGGCGATCCGCACCATCATCCCCTCCAATCAGATCGCGACGATGGCCGACAATGTCGGCATGCCGGTCAGCGGCATCAACATGGCCTACAACAATACCGGCACGATCGGTTCACAGGACGGCGACATCCAGATCAAGCTGACACCCGACCACAGGCCGACCGAAGAGTACGTGGCCGCGCTGCGGCGGCGGCTGCCCGAACTGTTTCCCGGCTTCACCTTCTCTTTCCTGCCCGCCGACATCATCAGCCAGATCCTGAATTTCGGCGCGCCGTCGCCGATCGACGTGCAGGTGCGCACCTCCGACATCAATGCCGGCTTCGAGCACGCCAACAGGCTGCTGGCGCGCATCCGCAAGATTCCCGGCGTGGTCGATGCGCGCATCCAGCAGGCGCGCGGCGCGCCGGTCTTCGCCGTCGACATCGACCGCTCGCGGGCCCAGACCGTCGGCCTGACGACGCGTGACGTCACCAATTCGCTGGTCGTCAATCTCGCAGGCTCCAGCCAGGTGGCGCCGACCTACTGGCTCAATCCGGCGAACGGCGTGACCTACAACATCGTCATGCAGACGCCGCAGTACCGGCTGGACTCGCTGGCTTCGCTCAGCAATCTGCCGATCATGGCGCCGGCCGCCTCGCAGCTGCAGGTGCTGGGCGGCGTGGCCGACATCAGGCGCGACACCGCCAACGCCGTGGTCTCGCAGTACGACCTGCAGGGCATGGTGCAGGTCTATGCCGCCGTGCAGGGGCGCGACCTGGGCTCCGTGGCGGCTGACGTGCGCGCGGTCGTGGCCGAGCTGGCGCCGCTCCAGTCGCCGCGCATCCGCTCGGTCAAGGTCCAGGGGCAGGTGAAGACCATGGAGTCGGCGTTCTCAGGCCTGGTGTTAGGCCTCTTTGGCGCGGTCGTTCTGATCTACCTGCTGATCGTGGTGAATTTCCAGTCGTGGAGCGATCCGTTCGTGATCATCACCGCGCTGCCGGCGGCCCTGGCGGGGATCGTGTGGATGCTGTTCGCCACCGACACGACGCTCTCGGTGCCGGCGCTGACCGGTGCGATCATGTGCATGGGCGTCGCGACCGCGAACTCGGTACTGGTGATCTCCTTTGCCCGCGAGCGGCTGGTCGAACTGGGGGATGCCACGGCGGCCGCGCTCGATGCCGGCTTCGTGCGTTTCCGGCCCGTCATCATGACCGCGCTGGCCATGATCATCGGCATGGCGCCCATGGCCTTCGGCATGGGCGAGGGCGGCGAGCAGAACGCGCCGCTCGGACGGGCGGTCATCGGCGGCCTCATATTTGCTACGATCGCCACGCTAATATTCGTTCCCGTGGTCTTCAGCGTCGTCCATCGAAACCATGGCAAGGCGGCCGACAAGGCTAACGCCGCCGTCCCCGGAGCACCTCATGTCGCCTGATACCCCTCCTGCAGTACCCAAGCCGCGGTCGCGCCGTGGGCTCGCCTTGTTCGGGATCGCCGCCGCCCTTGGCCTGGGCGCCGTCGTGGTCAACGGCATCTGGAGCCGGCAGGCCAGCGAAGCCAAGCTGAAGGAATGGACCGACACCCAGGCCGTGCCGACCGTCAGCGTGATCAACCCCACCACGGGGGCGAACAAGACGTCGCTCGACCTGCCGGGGCGCCTGGAGGCCTATTCCCGCGCGCCGATCTATGCCCGCGTGGGCGGCTTCCTGAAGGCCTGGTACGTGGATATCGGCGCACCCGTGAAGGCGGGCCAGCTGCTCGCCGAGGTCGAGGCCCCGGATCTCGACCAGCAGCTCCTGCAGGCCAAGGCGTCGCTCGCGAGCGCCCAGGCCTCCGAGCAGCTGGCGACCGTGACGGCCGGCCGCTGGCAGCAGCTCGGCGGTGCCAATACCGTGTCGCGCCAGACGGTCGACGAGAAGACCGGCGACCTCACGGTGAAGCAGGCCCTGACCAAGGCGGCGCAGGCCGCCGTCGACCGGCTCGAAGTCCTGTCGGCGTTCAAACGCATCACCGCGCCGTTCGATGGCATCGTGACGACCCGCAACACGGATGTCGGGGCCCTCATCGGCGCGGAATCGAGCTCCGGTCTGGCGCTGTTCGTGATTTCCGACGTGGACAAGCTCCGCCTCAACGTCAGCATTCCGCAGAGCTTCGTGCCGGCGGTGAAGCTGAAAAGTGCGGTGCAGATCACGGTCCCGGAGTATCCCGGCAAGGTCTACAACGGCGTCGTCGAGGCATCGGCGCGCGCGGTCGATGCCCAGACCGGCACGACCCGGATGCAGGTCGTGGTCGACAATGCCAACGGGGAGCTGATGCCCGGTGCTTTCGCCAACACCCGGATCGAGCTGCCCTCCAGCATGCAGTCGCTGGCCGTGCCGTCGGGAGCGCTGATCTTCGACCAGAAGGGCCTGCGTGTGGCCACCGTCGACGCCAGCAGCAAGGTCGTCCTGAAGCCGATCACCATCGCCCGCGACCTCGGCCAGATCGTCGAGATCGGCAGCGGTCTCACTGCGCAGGATCGCGTGATCGAGAGCCCGCCGGACGGGCTGGCGAACGGCGACGCAGTCCGGGTGATCGATACCGCCAGGCCCGCCGCCGTGCGATAAGCTTCGCCGCCAACGGGGCGGGGGAGAGGGCGATGATCGACACCGAAAAGGGCAGGGCGGACATTACGCGGTTCACGATCGATGTCGCGATCCGCCTCGGACTGATCGCCACGGTCATCTATGTGAGCCTGCTCCTGTTGCAGCCGGTGGCGGCGCTGATGATGTGGGCCATCATCCTGTCGGTCGCCGTCTTTCCGTTGTTCGATCTGGCCCGGCGCCGCCTGCACGTGCGGGACGGGGTCGCGGCTGCGCTGTTCTCGATCCTGATGCTCGTGCTGCTGCTGACGCCGGCCGTCCTGCTCGCGGCGTCCGCCGTGGGAAGCCTCGACGAGTATGCCCGGATGCTGCTGCGCGGAGAGCATGTCGTGCCGCCGCCGCCCGAATCGGTGAAGGACTGGCCGATGGTCGGTGCGCGGGTCTACGACTTCTGGCTGACCGCCTCCAACGATGCGCGAGCCCTTGTGACGGCCCATGTCGGGCAGCTGGCCTCGGTCGGCCGCTGGATGGGCGGCATCGCCGCGGGCGTCTTTCTCGGGGTCCTGCAGTTCGCCGGCGCCATCATCGTGGCCGGCGTGTTCCTGGCCTATTCGGGCGAGTTGACCGGAACGCTGCGCGGCCTCGCGGTGCGGGTGGCCGAGGCGCGCGGCCGGCACTTCCTCGAGATCGCCGGGTCGACCATTCGCAACGTGTCGCAGGGCGTCATCGGCATCGCGCTCCTGCAGTCGGTTCTGCTGGCGATCGGCATGCTGGTGGCGGGCGTGCCGTTCGCCGGCGCCATCACTTTCGTCTGCCTGGTGCTGGCGATCGTGCAGGTCGGGCCCAACATCGTCATGATCCCGGTGATCATCTGGACATGGATGTATCTGCCGGCCCTGCATGCCGGCCTGTTTACGGCCTATACGCTGCCGCTGCTGCTGCTCGACAATGTGCTGCGTCCCATCCTGATGGCGCGCGGCCTGCCGACGCCGATGGCGGTGATCGTGGCCGGCGTCATCTGCGGCACCCTGGCGGGCGGCCTCATCGGCCTGTTCGTCGGCCCGGTGGTGCTGTCGGTCTTCTACGACCTGCTGGTCGCCTGGATCGCGGCGGGCCGGAAGGTCGGGGAAAGCGACCTTCCGGCCCCCGCGCCCTGATTACTTCTTCTTCGGCCGAAGCGCGTCCCACTGCTCGTCGGTCCAGTCGAGCATGGCCGAGGTGTTGGCGCCGCCGCCGCCCGACTGCAGCATCTTGCCGCCGTCGATGACGATCGCATCGCCGTTGATGTAGGCCGCACCGTCGCTCACCAGGAAAGCCGCGAGGTTGGCGAGCTCGATATGTTCGCCGGTGCGGCGCATCGGGATCGCCTTGATCATGTCGTCCTGGCCGCCGCGTTCCTTGGGCATCAGCCGGCTCCAGGCGCCCTCGGTCGGGAAGGGCCCGGGCACGATCGCGCAGGTGCGGATGCCCTTGGGGCCCCATTCGACCGCGAGGCTCTTGGTCATCGCCAGCACGCCCGCCTTGGCCATCGCCGAGGGAACGGTGAAGGGCGCGCCGGTCAGCGACGAGACGGTGAGGATCGACATCACGACCTTGTTGCGCTCGCCGGCATCGATCCAGCGACGGCCGGCCGCGACCGTGCAGTAGGCCGAGCCGTGCAGCACGATGCCCAGCACGGCGTCGATCGCCCGCGAGGACATCTTGTGGGTCTGGGCGAGGATCTGGCCGGCGGCGTTGTTGACCAGGATGTCGAGCGGCCGCTTCTCCCAGATCTTGTCCATCATCGCCTCGACGGCGTCGGGAATGCGCACGTCGCAGCCCACCGTCTCGATCTCGCCGCCGGTCTCCTTCGCGAGCTCGGCCGCGGTCTCCTTCAGCACGTCCTCGCGGCGGCCGCAGATGATCACGTTGGCGCCCAGTTCGAGGTAGCGATGCGCCATCGAGCGGCCGAGGCCGGTGCCGCCGCCGGTCACGAGGATGCGCTTGCCCTTGAGCAGGTCGGGTTGGAACATCTTCTTCTTTCCTACTTCTTGATCTCGGTGAGCGCGATGCCGGCGGTGACCAGACTGTCGATTTCGGCCGCGGAATAGCCGGCTTCCTGAAGCACGGCGCGCGTGTCGGTGCCGAACTTCTTGGGCTTGGTGCGCACCTTGGGTGGGGTGCGGGAGAGCTTCACGGGATTGCCGACGTTCCGCCAGCCATCCTTTTCCCACACCATGCCGCGATGCTTCGTGTGCGGAGCCTCCATCACGTCGGAGACCTCCAGCACGGCGGCCGAGGGCACGCCGCCCTTCATCAGCTCCTGCGAGAGTTCGTTGGCGTCGCGGTCCTTGAGCAGGGCGCGCAACTCGGCCTCCAGCTCGGCACGATGGGCCACGCGTTCCTTGTTGGTCTTGAAGCGCGGATCGTCGGCCAGTTCCGGCTTGCCCAGCATCTGCGTCAGCTTACGGAACTGCCCGTCATTGCCGGCGCCGACCACGATGTTGCGGGTCTTCGTCGGGAAGTTGGAGTAGGGCACCAGGCTCGCATGGCTGTTGCCGACCAGCTTGGGCTTGAGGCCGGCCATGAAATAGTTCGGCGCGTGCGGCTGGTGCAGCGCGATGGCGCTGTCGTAGAGCGTCGCATCGACGAACTGGCCCTTGCCCGAGCGGTTGCGCTCATAGAGCGCCATCATGATGCCGATCGTGGCGTTCATGCCGGTCGAGAGGTCGACCACGGGCACGCCGATGCGGACCTGGCCGCCCTCGGGCGAGCCGTTGACCGAGACCAGGCCGGCCGAAGCCTGGACCATGGCGTCGTAGCCCGGGAAGCCGCCCAGCGGCCCGTCGGCGCCGAAGCCCGAGACGCGGGCATGGACCAGTCGCGGGAACTTCGCGGCCAGCACGTCGTGGTAGCCGATGCCCCATTTCTCCATCGTGCCGGTCTTGAAGTTGTCGATCAGCACGTCGGCGGTCTCGAGCAGCTTCAGCAGGACGTCGCGGCCCTCGGGCTTTGAGAGGTCCAGGGCGATCGTGCGCTTGTTGCGGTTGATGCCGGCGAAATAGGCCGAGATGCCCTCGGCGTCGAACGGAGGGCCCCAGGTACGGGTCTCGTCGCCTTGCGGCGGCTCGATCTTGATCACGTCGGCGCCGTGGTCGGCCAGCATCTGGCCGCAATAGGGACCACCCAGCACACGCGACAGGTCGATCACTTTCAGGCCCTCGAGCGCGCCCCCGCTTGCCACCGGCATCTTGTTCCACTCCTCGCATTCAGACAGGAGGCGCGGTTATAGACCATGGGGCTGAGGCCCGGTACCGTCCGGGCATGATCGAACGCGAGCTTGATATCGCCACGCAAGATGGCGCCCTGAACACCTACACCGTGCGGCCGGACGATGGCGGGCCGCTGCCGGTCGTCATCATGCTGATGGATGCCCCCGGCGTGCGTGAGGGACTGCGCGAAATCTGCCGGCGGATCTCGCAGTCCGGCTACTACGTGCTGCTGCCCAATCTCTACTATCGCAGCACGCGCGAATTCGCCTGCGGCCCGACCCGCAACCACCCGGACGGCGAGGCCAACCTGAAGCGCATGTTCGGCCTGATGGAGACGCTCTCCAACGCGAGGGTCGCGGCCGACACCGGCGCGGTGCTCGACGTGCTGCCGACCCTGCCCGATGCCAAGCCCGGCAAGGTGGGCCTGGTCGGCTACTGCATGAGCGGCGCCTTCGTCACCGCGGCGGCGGCGGCGGATCCCGATCGCATCGGCTGCTTCGCGTCCTACTACGGAACGCGCCTGATCACTGACAAGCCCGACTCGCCGCATCTGATGCTGGAGAAGATCACGGCCGAGGGCTATTACGCCTTCGCCGAGCACGACACCTACGTGCCGTTGTCGGATGTCGCAATATTCGAGAAGCTGCTGGCGTCCGCGCCGTTCCCGTCGCGCGTCGAGACCGAGGCGGGCACGCACCACGGCTACGCCTTCTCCGACCGCGGCAACCTGCACGAGGCCGCCCGCGAGAAACACTACGAACGCATGCTGGCGCTGTTTCGCCGGCACATCGGATAGTCCTGTCGTCCTGAGCGCAGCGAAGGACCTCGCAGAACGATCAGAATGGATGTCGCCGAGGCGCCAGATCCTTCGCTTCGCTCAGGATGACAAAGAGAGAGCAAGAACATGCTGAACGGTATCCACGGACATCAGGACATCGAGCGCGTGGTCTATGGCAGGCCGGCGGGCGTCGCGTTGCGCGCCGAGGCCGAGCGGCTCGGGGCGAGGAAGGTGTTCATCACGACCTCGAAGTCGGTGGCGCAGAGCGCGCTTCTGGCGTCGGTGATCGACGGGCTGGGCGACCTGCACGCGGGGACCTATGCGGGGATCACGGCGCATTCGCCGCGGCCCTGCGTCGTCGAGGGCGCTGCGATGGCGCGCGCGGCCGGTGCCGACCTGATCGTGGCGGTAGGCGGCGGCTCGGTGATCGATGCCACCAAGACCATCCTGATCGCGCTGTGGCAGAACGTGACCACGGTGGATGAGCTGGACGCCTATGGGGCCGGCAAGCCCAAGGAAGGCGCCGCGCTGCCGTCGGAAGCCATCAAGCCGCCGGCCGACGCGATCCGCATGATCGCCGTGCCGACGACGCTGTCGGCGGCTGAGTTCAATGCCTACGCCGGCATCTCCGATCCGCGCAAGGGCATCAAGGAGAGCTTCGGCCATCGCCTGATCGTGCCGCGGGTCATCGTGCTCGATCCCGCGGCTACCCTGGCCACGCCCATGGACCTGATGCTCTCGACCGGCCTGAAGGCGGTCGACCATGCGGTCGAGCGACTGTGCTCGCAGCAGGCGCATCCCTTCGTGCTGGGCACCGCCACCGAGGCGCTGAAGCTGCTCGCCCGCGCCCTGCCGGCGCACAAGGCCAATCCGGACGACATGGCGACGCGGCTCGATCTCCAGTTCGGCATGTGGCTGTCGATCGGCGCCGGTACGTCGGGCGTCGGCGTGGGTGCCAGCCACGGGATCGGCCATGTCCTGGGTGCCGCCTGCCATGTGCCGCACGGCCATACGTCCTGCGTCATGCTGCCGTCGGTGCTGCGCTGGAACCTGCCAGCCAACGCCGAGCGCCAGCAGCGGGTGGGGGAGGCCTTTGGACAGCCCGGGGTGGCGGCGGGAGACCTGGTGGAAGGGCTGGTGAAGGCGCTCGGCCTGCCGGGGCGCCTTTCAGAAGTCGGCGTCGGCAAGGACCGTTTCCGCGAGATCGCCGAGAAGTCGATGCACGACCGGGCGGTGCTCAACAATCCGCGGCCCATCAAGGGACCGGAACAGGTCATGGAGATCCTCGAACTCGCAGCCTGAACCGACATGACCCCATGAATTCTTCTCGTGAGCCCGAGGGGTGGCAAGCGGCTAAAGCCACACGACCTAAGGGGAGCAAACACAAGTCACGGGTGAAACCATGGTCGACGTTCGAACCGCTGAATCCATTGTTGCGTGGCCGCCGCTCACAGGCTGGGTCGATGCGCCGGTGAACTACCTCGCCGATCTCAGCGTCAAGCCGGTGACTTATAATCCGCCGCATGGCACGGGCCTGCCGCGCCGGGACGGAAACTATCGAGACTTCACGGTCCGCATCCATGATGCCCGTCCGATCGCGCGGGATCTCTCGCTCGACCGCCAAGCCTTCATTCTGACCCACCATGACACCGACGTGCGCGACTTCTACGACGAAGAGGAAGTGCGCACGAAGTACCACGCCGAGGTCGAGGCGTTGATCAAGCGCGAAACCGGTGCGTCGAAGGTGGTGGTGTTCGACCATACGGTGCGTACCGCCGATCGCGCCGTCGAGCGCGGCCTCCGGACACCGGTGCGGAGCGTGCACAACGACTACACCGAGAAGTCAGGGCCGCAGCGGGTTCGCGACCTGCTGCCGCCCGAAGAGGCCGAACGGCGTCTGAAGAAGCGCTTCGCCGAGTACAATGTCTGGCGCAGCATCGATCACGAACCGGTGGAGATGGCGCCGCTGGGCTTCGTGGACTCCGAGAGCATCGCGCCGCGCGACCTCGCGGTCTGCGACCTCGTCTATGCCGATCGCACCGGCGAGATATATCAGGGCGTCTACAACGCCGATCACCGCTGGTTCTATTTTCCGAAGATGACGCGCGACGAGGCGATCCTCATCAAGTGCTACGACTCGCTGAAGGACGGCCGCGCGCGTTTCTCGCTCCATTCCGCCTTCGACGATCCGACGTCGCCCGCCAATCCGCGGCCACGGCAGAGCATCGAGGCGAGGGCGTTCGCTTTTTTTGACTAGGTGCGCAATTGGAACCGTGCGGGCTCCCGCGCCTCAGAAGGCGCTGCCGCCCGCCGGCGCGTCTGAACGCGCCGCCGCAATCATCTCCAGATGCTCGACGAGTTCTTCCGGATTGCTGAAGAACGGCGAGTGCCCGCTCTCCAGCCGAAGCACCTTGCACGCGGTTTCCTTCGCCATGGTGCGCTGCAGGGCGATACGGATGGCGTTGTCGTGGGTGCATTCGATGTACCAGCGCGGCACCGAACCGAAGCGGTCCTCGGTGAGGGTCACCGGCGTCGTCGAGATGGCGAGCGGCTGCGGTCGCAGCCGCTGCATCGCCTTGTAGCGATCCTCCGGCGAGACGTCGGCGTAGAACAGGGTCGGCAGCTTGTCGCGCGCGAAGGTGTAGGTCTTGCCGTCGGGGCTGACCTGCCGTGACAGCCGGAACATCGCGTCCGGTTCGAGTGCGGTCATGTCCCTGCCGCTCTTGCCCGAGGTCGGCAGCAGGGCGCAGACATAGACCAGCGCCTTGATCTTGCGCCGCCGCGCCTCGGCGAGCTGGCTGATCGTGACGCCGCCCAGCGAATGGCCGACCAGGATGACCTGCTCCTCCATCTTGTCGAGGAGGCGCGCCAGCTTCTCGACATTGTCGGCGAGGGTGACATTGGCGGGTGGTGTCTGGTCGTTGCCGAGACCGGGCAGGTCGGGCGCGCAGGCCTTGTGGCCGGCCGCTTCCAGCAGGGGGACGACCTTCTCCCAGCACCAGCCACCGGTGCAGGCCCCATGGACCAGCAGAAACGTCGCCACGCGCTAGGCCTTGCCGACGACGGTGCGCGCGCCGGGGGCGGGCACGAAGAAGTCGGGCATCAGCGGGGTGCCGGGCGAGACGGCGTACTGGTCGAAATCGGTGACGCCCTCCGCGGCCAGCACCTCGTCATCGATGAAGAAGTTGCCTGTGCAGTCGCGCGACGGGCGGCTGAAGATTGCGTGCGCGGCATCGGCCATGATCTCAGGCTTGCGGCACTGCTTCATGCCTTCCTCGCCGCCCAGGATGTTCTGGATGGCGGCGGTTGCGATGGCGGTGCGCGGCCACAGGCAGTTGAAGGCGACGCCCTTGTCCTTGAACTCTTCAGCCATCGCCCAGGCGAAAACCGACATGCCGTACTTGGCGAGCGTGTAGGCCGCGTGATTGGCGAACCACTTGACGTCGAAGTCGAGCGGCGGCGACAGGTTCAGCACGTGCGGGTTGGCGGCCTTCAGCAGGTGCGGGATGCACTTCTGCGAGACCATGAAGGTGCCGCGCGCATTGATCTGGTGCATCAGGTCGTAACGCTTCATCGGCGTGGCGAGCGTGCCGGTCAGGCTGATGGCGCTGGCATTGTTCACCAGGATATCGATGCCGCCGAACTTCGCGACGGTCTCGGCCACGGCCTTGTCGACGCTCTGCTCGTCGCGGATGTCGCAGGCGAGCGGCAGCGCCTTGCCACCGGCCTTCTCGATCTCCTCCGCCGCGGTGAAGATCGTGCCGGGCAGGCGCGGGTCAGGCGTCACCGTCTTCGCGGCGATGGCGATGTTGGCGCCGTCGCGCGCGGCCCTCAACGCGATGGCCAGTCCGATGCCCCGGCTTCCGCCGGTCACGAACAGTGTTTTGCTAGCCAAGCTCATGGCGTCCCCAAGAAATCTTCGGGCTCTATAGCCGGGCGGGGGCAGCGGCGGCTAGTGTCGCGGCACTCAAGGGAGGCATGCATGAATCCGTGCTTCGAAACGGCGACGCGACTTGCACGCGCCATACGAAACGGACGGTTGAGCTCGGTGGAGGCGACCCAGGCGCATCTCGATCGGATCGCGCGTGTGAACGGGCCGCTCAAGGCGCTGGTTCTGGTCGACGAGGCGGGCGCCATGAAGGCCGCCCGCGCCGCCGATCGTGCGCGCGGCAAAGGCAAGGACCTCGCGGCACTGCACGGTGTGCCGATCACGATCAAGGAAGCGTTCGACGTAGCCGGCCTGAAGACGACCTCGAGCCATCCGCCGCTCGCGGACAACGTCGCCCGCGAGGATGCGAGCGTCGTCGCGCGGTTGCGGGCGGCGGGCGCCGTGATCCTGGGCAAGACCAATGTGCCGGAACTCTGCGCAGATTTTCAGACGGACAGCCCGATCTTCGGCACGACACTCAATCCGTGGGATGAAACCCGGACGCCGGGCGGCTCCACGGGCGGTGGCGGCGTCGCGGTGGCGACCCGCCTGTCGCCACTGGAGATCGGCAGCGACATCGGCGGTTCAGTGCGCAATCCCGCGCACTTCAACGGCATCTTCTCGCTGAAGCCCACCGAGTGGCGCGTGCCGGGCCGTGGGCATGTGCCGGACCTTCCGGGGACGACGCGAAGTACCCGCTACATGGGCACGTTCGGGCCGCTGGCGCGTTCGATCGACGATCTCGAGCTGGCGCTGCGCATCATCGCCGGGCCGGACGGCTACGAGACCGAGGCGGCGCCCGTGCCGCTGGGGCCGACACCCAAAATCGCGGCCAAGGGCCTGCGCATTGCCGTCCTGACGAGCAATCCACTGGTGCCGGTGTCGGCCGCTACGGCGTCGGTCGTCGAGGCGACGGCGAGGCTGCTGTCGAAAGCCGGCGCGCGGGTGAAGCAGGCCCAGCCCGAAGGCCTCGACTGGCAGCAGGGCTGGGACGACTGGTCGGACCTGTTCCAGTACATGATCCAGAGCGAAAAGCCGCTTGCCGAGCGCGAGCGGCATTTCGACAGGCTCGAGTCACCCGATCCGACCAGGCGATCCGTCGCCCGCGCCGCGCGTCTCAGCATGGCCCAGTTCTTCGCCGTGCTCGACCGGCGGGACCGCATCGTGCGTCAGTGCGAGACCTTCCTCGACGACTACGATGCCTGGCTGATGCCCGTGATGCCGGATGCGGCCTTCGTCCGCCAGTCGCAGAAACTGCCGCTCAAGGTCGACGGCGTCGAGCACCCGTATTTCTTCGCCGGCACCGCCTACAACTTCCTGGCCAACCTGACGGGCCAACCGTCCATCGTGCTGCCCTGCGGCTTCTCGAACGAGGGGCTGCCGATCGGCCTGCAGCTCACCGGCAAGCGCTGGGGCGAGGCGAAGCTGCTCGGCATCGCGAAGGTGCTGGAGAAGCTCCTGCCCCCATGCCCGGTGCCGCCTTCCTTCGCGTCGTGAGGGGCGCGCCTCACTCCACCTTTACGCCGGCCTTGTCGATGATCGGCTTCCATTTGGCGAACTCCGCCTTCTGGTAGGCGCCGAACGCGTCGGCTTTCATCTGCTCGGGCGTCGGGATGTCCTGGCCGAGATTCTCGAGCTTGCTGCGGATCTCCGGGTCCTGCAGGGCCTTGATGGCGGCTGCGTTGAGCTTCTCGACGATCTCCTTGGGCGTGCCCTTGGGGGCCCAGAGCCCGTGCCAGATCGCGACCTCGATGCCGGGGAAGCCCGCTTCGGCGGTCGTCGGGATATCGGGCGCCGCGGCGGTGCGCTGCCTGGCGGTGACGGCGTAGACCTTGAGTTTGCCGGCGCGGATGTGCGGCAGCGAATTCGACGACTGGTCGATCATGACCTGGATCTGGTTGGCGATCAGGTCCTGCACGGCGGGGCCGGTGCCGCGATAGGGCACGAGCTGGTAGTTGGTGCCGGTCACCGCGAAGAAGGCCAGCGCGCCGATATGCGAACCGGAACCAAGTCCGGCCGTGCCGCCCGAGATCTTGTCGGCGTTGGCCTTGAGATAGGCCACGAGCTCCTTGAGGTCCTTGGCCGGTACCTGGTTCGAGGTCACCACCAGCAATGGGTTGGAGGGCAGAAGGGCGATCGGCTCGAGATCGTTGATCAGATCGTAGTTCAGGTTCTTGTAGATCGCGCCGTTCACGACGTTGGTGCCGAGATGGCCGATGCCGATCGTGTAGCCGTCCGGCGCCGAACGGGCGAGCTTGCCCATGGCAATGGAGCCGGCCGCGCCCGTGACGTTGTCGATCACCATCTGCTGGCCAAGCTCCTTGGCCATGCGCTCGCCGACGATGCGCGCCATGACGTCGGTCGGGCCCCCGGCGGCGAAGGGCACGATCAGGTTGATGGGTTTGTTCGGATAAGCCTGACCGAAGGCGGGCCCCGCGGCAGCCACGGCCATCAAGGCGAGGGCAACTCTACGCAGCATGGCAATTCCTCCCAGAACTTCTCTTGTTGGGAGGAGCCTAGCGTCACAACTCGTTCAATGCCATCCTAGCAAGGGAGCTTACGACTAGGAAAAGATGCACCCTGGAAAGGCATTGCGAGGCACCGTGAAGCTGCCGATGCTGGTCTTCTTCTGTCCGGGCGCGTTCATGTATACGCGGAACTGCTTGCCTGATGGGACGGTCACTAGCAGAGTATATTGGTCTTCCGGGGCGCCTTTTTTTGCTTCGCGCGTCGCGATTAAGTCTTCTAGCTCTCTATGGGAAATACAGCAGATCTGACGGGCTTCGACGCAAACGAGGCCAATAAACACTTTATCTGACTTCTGCTCGAGCGCCTTAAGCATCTGAAGGTGATGCTTGTGGAAGGTGAAGACATACTCGCTGTGAGCTTTGTTAGGCTTCGAAGCATATTTGAGGTGAATTGCGACGCTCTGATTTACTTGAAAGGTATTTTCTTGGACCACACCCTTCAGTTTCGCTGAATTGATAGCCGTGAACTCGGGGTGCTCTGCAATCTGAATCAGTGCAGCGCCATGGTACATGTGGTCATCGTCAATCTTCATGGATAGTTGCTCTCCCCTATGGCAGTTTTAACTCTGACATACACCTTATAGTAGTGCAAATGCTCATGGTGCGCGTAAGGGACTTGGAAAGTCCGAGGTCGGCAATTCGGCATCACAACCTCTTGGGGTGATGAGCGTTGAGTTCAAACTGAGCCAATGCAGGGGCCCATCGTCGCGAGCACGGTCCGGTTCGAGACCTGCTGGCCTTCCTGGACGGAGATCGCTTCGATTCTCGCGTCGAGCGCCGCCTTGAGCTGATGCTGGATTTTCATGGCCTCCAGCACGATCAGCGTCTGGCCACGGCTGACCTTTTCGCCCGGCATGACCTGGATCGACACGATGCGGCCGTCCATGGGCGCGCGCAGCTTGCCGTCGCTGCCGGCTGCCGCCGTTTCGGGCGGGGCGTAGGTTCTGTCGGTGAACCGGACGGTGAGCGCATCGATATCGAGGATGACGTCGTTGCCGTCGATGTGGAACGGAGCCTCGACGGGATCGGGTTCGCGGACCTGCACCAAGCGCTCCGCGCCGCCTGCCGCCAGCCGGATCGGCGTCGGCTCGGGGTTCGAGTTGCGCCAGCCGCGCATCGACGGGGGGTACTTCTTCGCCGAGGCCTGCCACAGCAGGTTTGCCGCGGCGGTCCAATGCGCGTCGCTGATCGCCGGGGCGGCGAACTCGTGCGTGGTCAGGAAGGCGGTCGTGGCCTCGCCGGCCGCGAAGTCCGGATGCTCCAGCAGGCGGATCAGGAAATGCCGGTTGGTGGTCGGTCCGAGCACGACCGTTTCGGCAAGGGCGCGGACGAGGCGCACCCTTGCTTCCTCGCGCGTGGCGCCGTGGGCAATCACCTTGGCGATCATCGGATCGTAGTAGGGCGAGATCGCCAGCCCATCCTTCATGCCGTGATCGATGCGGACGCTAGGGCCGGTCGCCGGACGCCAGACGTCGATGCGTCCGGTCTGCGGCAGGAAGCCGGCATAGGCGTCCTCGGCGTACAGGCGCACCTCAATGGCGTGGCCGGTGAACGTCACCTGCTCCTGGCGCAGCGGCAGGTGCTCGCCGCGCGCGACGCGGAGCTGCCATTCGACCAGGTCGAGGCCGGTTATGGCTTCGGTCACCGGATGCTCGACCTGCAGCCGGGTGTTCATCTCCAGGAAATAGAAGGCGCCGTCGGCCCCCAGGAGGAACTCGACCGTGCCGGCGCCGCGATAGTCGATCGCCCGCGCGGCGGCCACGGCCGCGGCGCCCATGCGGTCGCGAAGGGTAGCATCGACGGCGGGCGAGGGCGCTTCCTCGATCACCTTCTGATGCCGGCGCTGCACCGAGCAGTCGCGCTCGCCGAGATGAATGACGTCGCCGTGGGCATCGGCAAAGACCTGGATCTCGACATGCCGCGCATCGACGACGGCCTTCTCGAGGATCAGCTCACCCGAGCCAAAGGCGCTCTCTGCCTCCGTGCGGGCGGTCCGGATCCCCTCCAGCAGGTCGCTCTCGTCCTGGACGAGACGCATGCCGCGCCCGCCGCCGCCGGCCGCGGCCTTGACCATGACCGGCAGGCCGATCTTGCGCATTTCGGCTTCGAGGTTGGCGTCTCTCTGGTCGGCGCCCTGGTAGCCCGGCACGCAGGGCACGCCAGCGTCGATCATGCGCCGCTTGGCGGCCGCCTTGTTGCCCATCGCGGCGATGGCCGCCGGCGGAGGCCCGATGAAGGTGAGGCCGGCCTTTTCGCAGGCCGCCGCGAAGGCCTCGTTCTCCGACAGGAAACCGTAACCGGGATGGATCGCGTCGGCACCGCTCCTGTGCGCGGCCTCCAGGATGCGATCGATACTGAGATAGCTTTCGCCCACGGGAGACGGGCCGATACGCACCGCCTCGTCGGCGAAGGCGACGTGCGGCGCGTCCCTGTCGGCATCGGAATAGACCGCGACCGTGCGATAGCCCATCGCCTTCGCGGTCCGCATCACCCGCCAGGCAATCTCGCCGCGGTTGGCGACCAGGATCTTGGAGAAGGTCATCACTCGATGGCCCAACGCGGCGGCCGCTTCTCGGCGAAGGCGCGCAGTCCCTCGGACGCCTCGGGGCCGCGCCGTGCCTCGGCGAACTTGTCGGCGGCGAAGTCGAGCACGGCCGACAGCGGCTCGGTCCCGACCTTCATCACCACCTGTTTGGTGAGCGCGTTGGCGATGGGCGCGCACTTGTCGATCTGCTTCAGCACCTCTTCCAGCTTGGCATCAAGGGCGGCCGAGTCGGCCACCAGATAGTGGGCGATGCCGAGCCGCAGCGCCTCGGGGCCCTTGAAGCGCGCCGCCGTGAGGGCCAGGTGCCGCGTCTGCGGCACGCCGATGCGCTGTGCGACGAAGGGCGCGATCTGGGCCGGCACGATGCCGATGGCCGTCTCGCTCATGGCAAAGCCCGCGCCCTCGGTGCAGATCGCCACGTCGGAGACACAGAGGATGCCGAAGCCGCCGGCGATGGCGTAGCCCTCGACCGCCGCCACGACCACCTGCGGCGTGCCGTTCAGCATCTCGAGAAACGCGCCGAACTGGCGGTTCCAGACGGCGATCGGATCCTTCTCGCCGGGCTTGGGCTTGTCGGTGAAGCTCTGCTCCATGTTCTTGAGGTCGGCGCCGGCGCAGAAAGTGCCGCCCGCGCCGCGCAGGATCACGACCTTGATGTCGCGACGCTCGCGCAGGATGCCGAACACCGACTTCAGCTCTTCGATCAGCGTCGGATTGAGCGCATTCTTCACCTCGGGCCGGTTGAGCGTCACGTAGAGACGCGAGCGCTCGCGACGGAGGAGGAGGGCTTCGTACGTGTCGGCGAATTCAGTCATTACAAACTCCTCCGTGGCGCACGTCCGTTACCGCGCCACGCATTGTCATCCCGAGCGCAGCGAGGGACCCTTGTGCTGAAGCAGTAAAGGTCCCTCGCTGCGCTCGGGATGACAGTGTTGTTGCTGCGACGGCAGTGCGCAATTTATCGATTCTCCAAACGCGGCAGGGTGCCCATGTGCTTGGAGATGATCTGCAGCATCACTTCGTCGGCGCCGCCGCCGATCGAGGCGAGGCGCGAGTCGCGGAAGGCGCGGGCCGTGGGCGATTCCCACAGGTAACCGGCGCCGCCCCAGTATTGCAGGCAGCCGTCGGTCACCAGGCGCACCATGCGGCCGGCCTTCAGCTTGGCCATCGAGGCCAGCATCGTGACATCGGTGCCGTCGAGATACTCCTCGCAGGCCCGGTAGCAGAGCGAGCGCACCAGCTCGATCTCGGTGCGCAGCTCAGCCAGCTTGAAATGGATCACCTGATTGTCGAGCAGGGGCCGGCCGAACACCTTGCGCTCGCGGGTGTACTCGATGGTCTGGTCGATCAGCCGCTCCATGCCGACGACGGCGCTGATCGCGCCCCACAGCCGCTCCTCCTGGAACTGCTGCATCTGGTAGATGAAGCCCATGCCCTCCTGGCCGATCAGGTTCCGCACCGGCACCTTCACCTCGTCGAGGAAGATCTGCGCGGTGTCGGAGGAGCGCATGCCGAGCTTGTCGAGCTGCTTCACGACCTGGACGCCCTTGGTCTTCATCGGCAGGCAGATCAGCGACTTGTTCTTGTGCATCGGGCCTTCACCGGTGCTGGCCAGCAGGCACATCCAGTCGGCCTGCGTGCCGTTGGTGGTCCACATCTTGCCGCCGTTGATCACCCAGTCGCCGCCGACACGGCGCGCCGTCGTCTTGATCGAGGCGACGTCGGAGCCGGCGCCGACCTCGGAGACGCCGAGGCAGGCCACATAGTCGCCGGCGATCGAGGGGCTGAGAAAATCCCGGCGCAGCTCGTCGCTGCCGTGACGGGCCAGCGCCGGCGTCGCCATGTCGGTCTGAACGCCGATCGCCATCGGCACCGAGCCGCAATGGATGTGACCCAGCTCCTCGGCCATCACCATGGCGTAGGAATAATCGAGGCCCATGCCGCCGAATTCGGTAGCCTTGTTGATGCCGAGCAGGCCGGCGTTGCCCAGCTTCTTGAAGACCTCGTGGGCGGGGAAGATGCCGGCCTCTTCCCACTGGTCCACATGCGGATTGATGTCCCGCTCGATGATCGCCCGTAAAGTGCGGCGGATCTCGTCATGTTCCTGGGTGAACTGCATGGCGGGCTCCTAGCGATTGCCCAGCCGAGGGAGCGTGCCCATCAGCTTGGAGATGATCTGCAGCATGACCTCGTCGGCGCCGCCGCCGATCGAGCCGAGGCGGCCGTCGCGGTAGCCGCGGGCGACCGGATTGTCCCAGAGATAGCCGGCGCCGCCCCAGTATTGCAGGCAGGCGTCGGAGACCTCGCGGCGCAGGCGGCCGGCCTTCAGCTTGCCCATCGAGGCCAGCATGGTGACGTCCTTGCCGGCGAGATAGTCCTCGCAGGCGCGGTACACGATGGAGCGCAGCGCCTCGACCTCGCTCTTGAGTTCGGCCAGGCGGAAATGGATCACCTGGTTGTCCAGCAGCGGCTTGCCGAAGACCTTGCGTTCGCGCGTGTACTCGATGGTGGCGTCGATCAGCCGCTCACACGTGTTGAGCGAGCCCGCCCCGGCCCACAGCCGCTCCTCCTGGAACTGCTGCATCTGATAGGTGAAGCCCATGCCGGGCTGGCCGATCGTGTAGCGCACCGGCACCTTCACCTCGTCGAAGAAGGTCTGGACGGTGTCGGAGGCGCGCATGCCGAGCTTGTCGAGCTTCTTGGCGATCTCGATGCCCTTGGTCTTCATGGGCACGACGATCAGCGACTTGTTCTTGTGGGCGGGTCCGTCGTCGGTGCTGGCCAGTAGGCACATCCAGTCGGCTTGGGCGCCGTTGGTCGTCCACATCTTGCCGCCGTTGATTACCCAGTCGCCGCCGACCCTCCGCGCCGTGGTCTTGATCGAGGCGACGTCGGATCCGGCGCCGGTCTCCGAGACGCCGAGGCAGGCCACGTAGTCGCCGGTGATCGAGGGGCTGAGGAATTCCTTCCGCAGCTCATCGCTGCCGTAACGGGCGAGGGCGGGCGTCGCCATCGAGATCTGCACGCCGGTGGCCATGGGGATCGAGCCGCCATTCACCCAGCCCAGCGATTCGGCGCAGACCATGGCATAGGAGAAGTCGAGGCCCGAGCCGCCGAACTCGACGGGCTTGTCGACGCCGAGAAGACCGGCATCGCCCATCTTCTTGAAGAGTTCATGGGCCGGGAACTGGCCGTCCTTCTCCCACTGGTCGACATGCGGATTGATCTCGCGATCGATCAGCGTCTTCCAGGTCTGGCGCAGCGCCTCGTGCTCGGGGGTGAACTTCATTGCTTACATCCTCGCCCTACATACGGGCCACGCCGAAGGAGATGGGATTGAGCGGTCGCACGATCGATTCGCGGGCGATCGACAAAGTGAAGGCCAGGACCCGGCGTGTGTCGCGCGGATCGATGATGGCGTCGTCCCACAGGTGGGCGGTGCCGTAGAGGGCGGTCGATTCGCGCTCGAACTGGTCGACGATGCCCTTGAACATCTTGTCGATCTGCTCCCGGGGCGGCTCCTTGCCCTCGCGCAGGAATTTCTGCTCGGTCACGGTCTTCATGACACCGGCCGCCTGCTCGCCGCCCATCACGGCGGTGCGGCTGTTGGGCCAGGCGAAGATGAAGCGCGGGTCGAAGGCGCGGCCGCACATGCCGTAGTTCCCGGCGCCGAAGCTGCCGCCGATCACGATGGTGATCTGCGGCACGGTCGCGTTGGCGACCGCCTGGATCATCTTAGAGCCGTGCTTGACGATGCCGCCGCGCTCGCTCTCGGTGCCGACCATGTAGCCGGTCGTGTTCTGCAGGTAGACGATGGGCGTGCCCTGCTGGCAGCAGAGCTGGATGAACTGGGCCGCCTTGACGGCGCCCTTGGCGGTGATCGGGCCGTTGTTGCCGATCAGCGCCACCGGCTCGCCCTCGATGGCGGCCCAGCCACAGATCGTCTGCTGGTCGAACAGCGCCTTGAACTCGAGGAAGTCCGACCCGTCGACGAGGCGCGCGATCACCTCGCGCACGTCGTAGGGATCCTTGTGCGACGGCGGAACGACGCCGCACAGCTCCTCGACGTCGTAGAGCGGCTCCTTGAACGTCCGCTCCGCGCGCGGCGGCAGGCGGTCGTTCCAGTGCCATTTGGCGATCACGTCGCGCGCCATGCGGATGCCGTCGGCGTCGTTCTCGGCCATCCATTCGGCGACGCCGGAGACGGTGGCGTGCATCTCCGCACCCCCCAGCTCCTCGTCGGTCGCGATCTCGCCGGTCGCGGCCTTGAGCAGCGGCGGCCCGGCCAGGAACACCTTGGCCTGGTTGCGCACCATGATGACGTAGTCGGAGAGGCCCGGCAGATAGGCGCCGCCCGCCGTCGAGGAGCCATGGACCACGGTGACCTGCGGGATACCGCGGGCCGACATGCGCGCCTGGTTGGCGAAGCCGCGGCCGCCGGGCACGAAGATCTCGGCCTGGTAGAGCAGGTTGGCGCCGCCGGATTCCACCAGGTTCACGACCGGCAGCTTGTTCTCCATGACGATCTGCTGGACCCTCTGGCCCTTGCGCTGGCCGGAGGGCGCCACGGTGCCGCCCTTGATGGCGCTGTTCGAGGCCGTCACGACGCAGCGCACGCCCTCGACATAGCCGATGCCCGCGACCGAGCCGCCGCCGGCGCTAGACCCGTCCTTGTCGTCGTGCATGCGGTAGCCGGCGAGCGGCATCAGCTCGAGGAAGGGGGCGCCACGATCCAGCAGCAGCGCGATGCGTTCGCGTGGCATCAACTGCTTGCGCTTGGCGAAGCGCTCGCGCGATGTCTCGGAGGCCGCCTGGACGCTGGCTTCGGCCTCGCGGAATTCGGCGATGGCGGCGAGCATGCGTTCGCGGTTCTGCTTGAACTCGTCGCTGTTGCGATCGACCTGGCTCTCGAGGATCGGCATGTCGTCCTCAGCCGCCCAGGACCTTGGGCGTCGTGGCGAGATGGAAGCCGTCGAACGGCTTCGATCTGTCCGTGGCCGGCAGGTCGACCGAGCGGTTGGCGAGCGGCACGCCGCCGTCGATGCGGATCTCCGTGCCGGTGATGTAGGCCGAGGCGTCGCTCAGCAGGAAACAGACGGCGGCGGAGACTTCGCTTTCGGTGCCGAGACGGCCCAGCGGGCAGTAGCCCTTGAGCTTGGGGATCTGTTCCTTGAAGTCGCCGGTATAGGTGTCCATGCCCGAGGAGGCGATCCAGCCGGGCGCCACCGAGTTCACGCGCACGCCGGCCGCCGCCCATTCGAAGGCCAGCGTCATGGTGAGGTTCGCCATGCCGGCGCGCGCAGCCATGTTGGGGAAGCCGTTGCGGTAGTCCGCCGTCATGTTGACGATCGAGCCGCCGTGGTTCTGCATCGACTGCGTGAACACCTCGCGGCTCACGATGAAACCGCCCGTCAGGTTGTTGCGCACCACCACGTCGAAGCCCTTGGCGCTGAGCGATGCCGCGGGGGAGGGGAACTGGCCGCCGGCATTATTGAACAGGCCGTGGATGCGGCCGTTCTTCGCGACGATCGCGGCGACCGCTTCCTTGACCTGGGCTTCCTCGCGGATGTCGAAGATATGCGTCTCGCAGCTGCCGCCTGCTGTCTCGATCTCGGCCTTCACCGTGTCGAGCTTTTCCTGTTTGCGGCCGGTGATGACCACATGGGCGCCCAGCGCTGCGATCTCGTGCGCCGTGCAACGGCCGATGCCGCTGCCGCCGCCGGTCACCATGACGGTCCGGCCCTCAAACAGTCCCGGTTTGAAGACCGAGCTATAGGTCATGTTTCCTCCGATTGAACGACCGTTTACCGGCCTGTAGTTGACGTTTACGTAAAGGTCAAGTAATCCCCCCGGACCATTGCCGACGGGAGGAACACGCTCATGACCTTGCAGGAAATCACCGCGAAAATGAAGGAAGGCGCTTCGAAGAAGTCGGCCTTCGGCAGCAGCGTCAAGTTCGCCACGGATCAGGGCGTCGTTCTTATCGACGGCAACCAGAATCCGCCCAGCGTCACCAACGACGACACGGCCGCCGACTGCACCATCAAGATGGACTTCAGCGACTTCGCCGACCTGATCGAGGGCAAGCTCGACGGCATGAGCGCGTTCATGACCGGCAAGCTCAAGATCGAAGGCGACATGGGCGTCGCCATGAAGCTCCAGTCGATCCTGCGTTAAGCGCTCCGCGCTTAACGCAGGTGGGCGACAGCGCCTTCTGAGGCTCGAAAGCCCACGCCGCAGTAACAAGGGCCCCTTCTTTGGGGCCCTTTTTCTATGCCTGTTTGGCCTTGTGGTAATGGCGCTTGGCCTTGGCGCGGTTGCCGCAGGACGACATGGTGCACCAGCGCCGTTTTCCGGCCCGGCTTTCGTCGAGAAACAGGTAGAGGCAGTCCGGGTTGGCGCAGCGCCGGACCTTGTCCAGCTTGGCGCTCGCCAGCAGGTCACCCGCCGACCACAGGACGGGCGCGAGGAGGGCCAGCGCCGTGCCCGATCGCATGTCGACCTCCCAGTCGAACGTCTCCTTGCCGCGCTTCAGGACCGTACGTGACGGCGCCCCGGCCAACGCCGCATTCAGACCCTCGAAATCGCGGGCCGCGGGCGCCTTGCCCTGGGCCACGGCGTCGAACAGGCGATGGATCGTCTCGCGCAGCTCGAGCGCGCGCTCGAACTCTTTGGGGGCGGGAGGCTTCGGCGCCTTGGCCCAGGCTGCCAGATCCGCCGGCGTTTTCAGCGTCTCCGTAGGGGAGTCCTGGCCACGCCAGTAACGCGTGTTGGCGAAGTCGAGGCAGAGGTCCGGGCGATTCATCGATGGGACTTACTAACCGGTTGTCCGGTTGACAAGGAACGCGTGTCCGAATAACCATATGACCGGTTATATAGTTATAAAGGAGGGAATTGCCATGTTCGACCATGTGTCCATCGGCGTCGCCGACATCGCCCGCACCCGGAAGTTCTATGACGCCGCGCTGGAGCCACTCGGTTATGCGCGCCTGAGCGACGGCGAGACCTCGCTGGGCTACGGTGAGAAGGAAGTCGGCCTGTGGATCGGCAAGGCGGCGAAGCCTGTGAAGGCCGACATGGAATCCGGCCTGCATTTCTGCTTCGTTGCGAAGGATCGGAAGTCGGTCGACGCGTTCCATGCAGCGGCGCTCAAGAGCGGCGGCAGCGACAACGGCAAGCCAGGCCTTCGTCCGGACTACAGCGCGACCTACTATGCGGCCTTCGTGATCGACCCTGATGGCTATCGGATCGAGGCCTATTGCGGGAAGTGAGGTCCGGCGTCCCGGTCACGACCAAGGCTATCGCATGTGACCTGAACCGCAGTTGAAGTACACTTTTCAAGAAGGCGAAAGGTCCCTCACTGCGTTCGGGATGACAATTTTTCTGGGATTGGCGCCGTGCGTCGATGCAGAAAACGCTGTCATCCCGAACGCAGTGA
Source organism: Reyranella sp. (assembly GCF_965228225.1). Taxonomy (GTDB): domain Bacteria; phylum Pseudomonadota; class Alphaproteobacteria; order Reyranellales; family Reyranellaceae; genus Reyranella. The sequence goes on from NZ_OZ245801.1 coordinate 1,444,988, forward strand.
GGGACCTTTGTCTCACATGCGATAGCCCTACGGTCACGACGGAGGTGGCGATGCTGAAAGGCGGTTGTTTCTGCGGGGCCGTCCGCTACGAGGCCGGCGGTACGCCGTGGCATGCGACGCTGTGCCACTGCTCGATCTGCCGCCGGACCAGTGGCGCGCCGATCGTGGCGTGGTTCACCGTCAAGGCCGGCCACTTCCGGATCGTTGCCGGCGAGCCGGCGCGCTTCCGATCCTCCGGGTCTGCGACGCGAAGCTTCTGCGGGGCGTGCGGCACCGCGCTCGCCTTCCAGTCCGACGACCATGCCGACGAGGTCGACGTGACGACCTGCTCGCTCGACGATCCCGAACGGGCACCGCCGAAATCCCACACATGGCGGGCGTCAGGCCTGTCGTGGGTGAAGAGCGCCGACGGCCTCCCGGCCTACCCGGAGAAGCGTCCGGATTAGGGCCGGCCGGTCAGGCCGCCTTCTTGCCGTGATGGCTGTGCAGCTTGGCGCTCAGCACGCGGCGGATGGCATTGAATTCAGGGCTGGCCACGTCGCGCGGCCGCGGAAGATCCAGCATGTTATCGCTTTCGATGCGGCCGGGGCCGGGTGTCATCACCACCACGCGGTTGGCCAGCAGGATCGCTTCCTCGACCGCGTGAGTGACGAACACGACGGTGAGCTTGGTGCGCTCCCAGATGTCCAGAAGCTCGTCCTGCAGCCGTTCCCGCGTCATGGCATCGAGGGCGCCGAACGGCTCGTCCATCAGCACCAGCTCGGCATCGTTGGCGAGAACGCGGGCGATGGCCACGCGCTGCTTCATGCCGCCCGAGAGCTGGTGCGGATAGGCGTTGGCGAACTTGGCGAGGCCCACCAGGTCGATGAACTTGTCGACGATCTGCTTCACCTCGGCGGCGCCCAGGCCGCGCGCGGCCGGGCCGAAGCCGATATTGGCGCGCACGCTCAGCCACGGAAACAGCGCGTAGTCCTGGAAGACCATGCCGCGCGACGGATCCGGCCCGACGATCGGGCGGCCCCACATGAGCGCCTCTCCCGATGAAGGCTGGTCGAAACCGGCCATGATGCGGAGCAGGGTGGACTTGCCGCAGCCCGAGGCGCCGATCAGGCAGATGAACTCGCCCTTGTTGATCGAGAGGTTGGCGCCCGAGAGCGCATGGATCGTCTGGTCCTGTAGCTGAAAGACCTTGGACACGCCCTTGATCTCGACGATGGGAGTGGCGGACTCAGCCATGATGGTTGGGGCTCCAGCGCAGAAGGTAGTTGCCGAGCGCCACGACGACGCGGTCGGACAGGTAGCCCGCGAGCCCGATCACGATCATGCCGCAAATCACCAGTTCGGTGCGCGACAGGGTGCGGCCGTCCATGATCACGGCGCCCAGCCCCTCCGGCACGCCGGTCATCTCGCCGACGACGATGACGAACCAGGCGAGGCCGAGGCCGAGCCGCAGGCCGGTGAAGATCGACGGCGTCGCAGCCGGCAGCACCACCTTGTAGAACTGGGCGTTGCCGCGGCAGCCCAGCATCGAGGCGGCCTCGAACAGCTTGGGATCGACCGAGCGCACGCCGAAGATCGTGTTGAGCAGGATCGGGTAGAAGGCGCCCAGGCAGACCAACGCGAAAGCCGACTTGGCGCCCAGCCCGAACAGGATCATCGACAGCGGTAGCCAGGCCGTGACCGGGATGGGCCGCATCACCTGCAGGAAGGGATCGAGCAGCATGCGCGCGCTCGGCACCCGGCCGATCAGGATGCCGATCGGCAGGGCGAAGAGGGCAGCCAGCGCAAAGCCGCCATAGACGCGGCTCATCGAGGCCAGAAGGTGGGTGGTCAATGTTGCGGAGTAGGCGTCGTCGTAGATGCCGCCCACGGCGAAATCGATCATGTACTCGCCGACCGCGTAGGGAGTCGGGATCAGCCGGGTCCATTGCTGGGTGGTCGCCACCTGCCAGAAGGCAAGCAGCAGCAGCGGCACGATCAGCGCAAGCACCGTCGGCTTGAGGCGCGCCCATGTCGAGCGCGCGGCTCTGCGCGGCACGACGGCGGCCGGTTCCGCCGTCGCAACCGGTCCTGTTTCGACGATCGCCATGATGCGCTCCGCAGCCTCCGCTTCGTCTAGCTGGCGATCTCGTTCGAGAACTTGGGATTGAGGAAGACGTCGAACTTCGGCAGGGCGCGGATCTGCTTCAGCTCCAGCATGTGCTGGGCATAGGTCTTGGCCTGGCCCTGCACCTTGTCGTCGAGTTTCCACACATATTCGACATTGTCGGCGCCCAGCGCCTGCTCGACCGCGGCGCGGTTGGCACCGAGCTTCTGGACCGTCATCTCGACCACGGCCGGCTTGTTGGCCGACATGAACTCCACCGCCTGACGGTGGATCTTCAGCATGGTGCGGATCATGTCCGGGTTCTTGGTGACGGTCTCCTCGTTGGTGCCGATGATCATGTTGAGACCGCCCATGGCCGTGCCGTAGGGGTACTCGACGAGCTGACCCACGCCGGACGTAATGGACAGGGCCGGACCCGGTTCGGCGCCGACATAGGCATCGATGTCGCCACGCGCGAGCATGGCCGGCATCTCGCCGAACGGGACGCGGACCGAGGTGATGTCCTTCGGCGTGAGACCCTCCATGCGCATGCGCTCGAAGATGAAGACCTCCTGCGTCGAGCCCGGCCAGATGCCGACCTTCTTGCCCTTGAGATCCTTGATCGTCTTGACGTCGGAGCCGGCCTTGGAGATCACGCCCATGCCCCGGTTCGACATCGCGCCCACGACGACCACTGGCTCGCCGGCGGCGGCGCCCAGGATGCCGGCGGCGATGCCGAACGTGCCGAGATCCACCGACTTGGTGACCACGGCGTTCTTGCAGTCGGTCGGGCTGTCGAAGGTGATGATCTCGATCTTCAGGCCGGGAGGCGCGAACTGCGCGTAGAAGTGCGGCGGCATCGAATGAACGAGGCGCAGAGCGCCCATCTTGACCGTCTGGCCGGCTTGCGCGCGTAGAATGGACGGCGCGGCCAGGGTTCCCACGGCAGCAAGGCTGGCCCCGGCCAGCAGACGACGACGATTGATCATTAAAATGCCTCCCAAGCAGTTCCCTTGGGAGGCAACAAGCGTGCCAAGTCTCATGTTCCTCTCCGCCCCGCGTAGCGGGGGAGAGGACATATGAGAACGGCTGGTCCTTAGAACCCGACAGCAGCGCCGTCGCGGCGGCTCTCGGAGGCGCCGAGATAGGGGCCGCCGTCGGGGAAGCGCCAGATGATCTGGCTCGAGCCGAAGGCGAAGCTCGGCCAGCCGGTGCGGGTGATCTTGTGGCCGCGCTCCTCGAGGCCGGTCGCCGTCGCCGCGGGGAAGTGATCCTCGGTCCAGACGGTGCCGTCGGTCTCGTGCACGCGCCAGCGGCCCGCATCGATCGCGGCCTGCGGGTTCTGGCCGTAATCGACGATGCGCGAGAAGACCTGCATGTGGCCCTGCGGCTGCATGGCGCCGCCCATCAGGCCGAAGGTCGCGACCGGCTTTCCGTCCTTGGTGATGAAGGCCGGGATGATCGTATGGAACGGCCGCTTCTTGGGGCCGACCTCGTTGGGATGGCCCTTCTTGGTGACGAAGCCGGTGGCGCGGTTCTGCAGCGCGATGCCCGTGCCGGGGACCACGACGCCCGAGCCGAAGCCGGTGTAGTTCGACTGGATCAGCGACACCATCATGCCGGACTCGTCGGCGGTGCCGAGATAGATCGTGCCGCTTTCCTTGGGCGTGCCGGGGCCGAAATCCTGCGCCTTCTTCGGATCGATCAGCTTGGCGCGGCTCTTCAGGTAGCCCTTGTCGAGCATCTGCGCCGGCGTCACTTCCATGAAGCGCGGGTCGGCCACGTAGCGATAGATGTCGGCGAAGGCGAGCTTCATCGCCTCGATGCGCAGATGCGCGACCTCGGGACCATCCGGGTCGCGGCCGGCCAGTTCGAAGTTCTCGAGGATGCCCAGCGCCATGCAGGCGGCGATGCCCTGGCCCGACGGCGGGATCTCGTGCAGCGTCGTGCCGCGATAGGTGAGGCCGATCGGATCGATCCAGTCGGGCTTGTGCTCGGCCAGGTCTTCCTTGCGCAGCGCGCCGCCGGTTTCGCGGGCGTACTTGTCCATCATCTCGGCGAGTTCGCCGCGATAGAAGGCCTCGCCCTTGCTCTCGGCGATCATGGTCAGCGTCCTGGCCTGGTCGGGGAACTTCCAGAGTTCGCCCGGCTGCGGCGCGCGGCCGTTCGGCAGGAACGCCTTCACCCAGCTCTCCTGGCCCTTCAGCCGGTCGATGGCGCTCTCCCACTGGCGTGCCACCATGTAGGAGACGCGGAAACCGTCATGGGCGTACTTGATGCCGGGCTCGAACAGGTCGGCGAAGGGCAGTTTGCCATAGCGCTTGTGCAGTTCCATCCAGAGCGACACCGCGCCCGGCGTGGTGACGCTGCCCCAGCCGACATTGGGCATGTTGGCCTGACCCTCATAGCGATCGGGGGTCATCAGCGCCGGCGAATGGCCCGAAGCGTTGAGGCCGACCAGGTTCGTGCCGTCCCACAGGATGCAGAAAGCGTCCGCGCCGATGCCGTTCATCGTCGGCTCGACGACCGTGATGGCGACGGCGGCCGCGATCGCGGCGTCGACGGCGTTTCCGCCCTTGGCCAGCATGCGCAGGCCGGCGGTGGCCGCGAGATGCTGCGAGGAGGCCACCATGTTCGAGGCGAAGACCGGCAGTTTCTTGGACGCGTAGGGAAACTCATACGAAAAAGACGGCACCTCGAAATCCTTTCTACTTCTTCGAAGCCTGGAGGGCCTCGATGCGCGCCACGAAGCGTGGCGTCTGCAGGAACTGGCGATGATCCGAGGCGGTCTTGCCGAACAGACGGGAGAGATCGAGCACGCCGGAGCCTGCAATCTCGCCCATCCGGCCGGAAAGCGTCACCCTTTCGCCAAGCCGCACGGTTTTTAGCGCCGCGACGGCCGGTTCGGAAAGGCCCGGTGGCGGCGTGGCACGCGATCGTGTGGAGAAAAAGTCGGTGACCGTGCCGGCAAAGGCCAGCGCCCAGTCGTTGAACGCGTAGAGCGAAACCTGCCGGCCGATGTCGACCGTGACCGCCGCGGTCTGGGCGTTTCCTTCGATCTTGGTCAGCGTCCCGCACCAGTCGCTGAAGGCCCCGACCTTGTCGGCCAGCGCAATGCTCTGGCGGGCGGCTTCCTCGACCCGCAGCGGGTTGTTGGAGGCGAGGGCGGGTTTCGCGAGTTCCTGGAGTCCGTCCAAGAACGCCTTCTGCGCCGGATTGCGCTCATGGCAGGGCCGGTCGAAGCATCCGGTCAGCACGAGGCTGGCGCCGCCGACCAGGACAGTCCGTCTGCAAACGTCCTCTCCGCCCGCGGCAGCGGGAGGAGAGGAAGGGGCCCCGCGCGTTAGCGTGGGGGAGGTGAGGTGGGTCATGCGCCGCATCACCCCTCACTTTACCTCAATATGAGGATCACGCCGCCTTCGACTGCGCCTTGGCCCGCTCTTCTTCCTTGAGTTCCTTCTTGGAGAGCTTGCCGACCGGGGTCTTGGGCAGTTCGGCGCGGATCTCGAGGGCGACCGGCATCTCATGCTTGCCGATCTTGCCCTCGAGATGCTTCTTCAGCTCCTCGAAGGTGAGCGAGGCGCCCGGCTTCAGCTTGACGAAGACCTTGGGCGCTTCCTGGCGATAGGGGTCGGGGATGCCGATCACGATCACCTCGTCGACCGCCGGATGCTCGTAGACGGCCTCCTCGATCATGCGCGGATAGACGTTGTAGCCCGAGGAGATGATCAGGTCCTTCGAGCGGTCGACGAGGTAGAGCCAGCCGTCGGCGTCCATGTAGCCCATGTCGCCGGTGCGCAGGCCCATCCAGTTGCTCGACGGATGGCGGAACAGCACCTTCTCGGTCTCCTCCGGCTTCTTCCAGTATCCCTTCATGACCTGCGGGCCGATGATGCAGACTTCGCCGACATGCTCCTTGCCGGGCGGCAGCACCTTGTCGCCGTTCTCCATGTCGCGGATTTCGATGATGGTGCCCGGCATCGGCACGCCGCACGAGCCGACCCGGCGCACGCTCTTGTCGACCGGGCAGATCGCACCGGTCGGCGAGGTTTCGGTGAGGCCGTAGCCTTCGATCAGGGTGGCGCCGGTCAGCTTCTCGAAGCTTTGCTGCACCTCGACCGGCAAAGGCGCGCCGCCCGACATGCAGATCTTCAGCGAGCTGAGGTCGAGGCCCTGCGCCTTGGGGTGCTTGTTGATCGCGGTGTAGAGCGTGGGGACGCCGGGCAGGAAGGTCGGTTTCTTCTTGGCGAGATCGCTCACGATCATGTCGATGTCGGGCCGCGGGTAGAGGATCAGCTGGTTGCCGTTGCGCACCGCGCCCAGCATGATTCCCGACAGCGCATAGATATGGAACAGGGGCAGCACGCACACGACCTTCTCGGTGCCCGGTGTCGTGTAGGGCGTCGTCCAGGCCTGACCCTGGCTCATCGCCGCCATGACGCAGCCATGCGTCAGCATCGCCGCCTTCGGCAGGCCGGTCGTGCCGCCGGTGTATTGCAGGATCGCCACCTCGTCCCACAGGTTCTCGCTTTCCGGCTTGTGAGGCGTGTACTTGCCGTCGTTCGCCAACAGGTCCTTGAACGACATGTGCCAGTCGTCGCGCGGCCAGGCCGACAGGTCCTTCTTCTTGGCGATCGGGTAGAGCCAGTTCTTGGGCCACGGCAGGTAATCGGCGATAGATCCCACGATCAGCTTCTTGAGCCGCGTCTTGCCGCGCATCGCCGCCATCTTCGGGTAAAGCGCGGTGACGTCGAGCGTCACCAGGATGTCGGTCTCCGAATCGCCGATCTTGAATTCGAGTTCGCGCGCGGCATCGAGCGGCGAGTAGTTCACGACCCGGCCGCCGGCCTTCAGGATGCCGAAGAAGGCGATGAGGTAGTGCGGCGTATTGGGCAGGTAGAGGCCGACATTGACGCCGGGCTTCACGCCCAGCTTCTGGAAGCCGGCGGCGGCCTGGTCGGAGGCCTGCTTGTAGTCCCGGAACGTCATCACCTTGTCGAGGAAGTCGGTGAAGGGCCGGTCGCCATATTTGGCGCAGCTTTCCTCGAAGCTCTGGTGGATGGTCATCTTCGGGACGTCGAGCTCCCACTTCACGCCCGGCGGATAGCTCTTTTCCCACACATAGTTCGACATTTATGGAGTTCCTCCCTGCATCGACTATGCGAGGCGGGGAGCGGGAGGGTCAAGAAGTCGGCGGGATCAGATACTCGTACTCGTAGACCGTGCGGAAACCCTGCGCCGCGTAGAGCGGCATCGCCGCGGCGTTCGTCGCGACCACCTGCAGGTAGGCGAAGCGCGCGCCCCGTTCCCAGGCCCAGGCGTAGAGGCTCTCGGTGACTCGCCGCGCCAGACCTTGCCGGCGCGCCTCTGGCATCACCAGCACGTCGAACAGGCCCATGTGATCGTCTTCGACGGCGCCGATCGCCATGGCCATGGGCCGGCCCTCATGCTGGACGAAGGCGAAGCCGGCCGGCTGGGCGATGGCCTGCAGCATCCGCTGCATGGTCTCGCGATGCTCCGGCTTGACCGGGCTGTAGGTTGCGAAGGCATCGAGCCAGGCGGGAGTTGGGCTCGCGGCGATCTCGACGCCAGGGTCGGCCTGGAAGCCCTCATGCAGGGGGCAGCGCTGAAGCAGGCTACGCTCGATGGGCTGGTAGCCCCGGGCTTTCAGCCGATCCGCCATTCCGAAGGGGGCCAGCGGCGTGAGACGCCACACGGGCGGCCGGCCACGCTCGCGGACGGGCGCCTCCACGGCTTCGATATCAGCTGAAGCCGTCGGATCTAACGCATTGATCGAGTTGGCTCTTTTCGTATAGCCGCCGGAGAAGCGCAGGTGCCATCCCTGGACGTCCTGGGACTCCAGGGCCGGCCAGCCGTGGAAGGCGAGCCGCTCCAGGCGGCGGACTTCATCCAAATTCTTAAGAGATGACATGGTGCGCGGTCTCTGCTAGTCTAAAGTATAATAATAACACCAAGTTATTTAAAAAACTGTAAGTGACGCATGAAGTCTGACCCCCTCGATGTCGGCTCTCGCGTTTGCTGGCAGCCCGCCGGTTGTTCCTTTTGTTTCCCGACCGGTCTGCGGCTGCCAGCAATCCTTTCGCTCGTCCTGATGCTGGCGCTCGCTTTGGCCGGATGCGGAGGGGGAGGATCCGGCGCCGACGACAAACCGCCCAGCGACAAGGTCGCGTACACCGCCTGGAAAGAATGGACCCGATTTGGCCGGGCCACCGTCGTCTATGGCGGGCAGGCGAACGGCTACACGAACCGTTACGGCATGACCGAGCGCAGCGAGCCGCTCTCCAGCCGCGTGGGCGAATACTGGGCAGCCTGCGGCCGACCGAATTGGAACGGCACGTCGGACAAGCCGTGGTCCGGCGCCTTCGTCACGTGGGTGATGCTGCAGTCTGGCTATGGGGCCTCGCAGTTTCCGCGCGAAGGCCGCCACGGGAGCTATCTGGCGTCGCTCTACGATCGCCAGCGCGCCTCGCGCAGCGCGCCCTTCGTGCTGCATGCTCCGAACGAATATTCGCCGAAGCCGGGCGACCTCGTCTGCTCGGGATCGGCCGGCCCGACCTGGCGCTATGCCGATCCGCGCACCGCTCACCGTCGCATCGACAACACGGCCGCCCATTGCGACATCGTCACGGAAGTGCGCGGCGGCTACATCCACGCGATCGGCGGCAACGTGAAGGACAGCGTGGCGATGAGCCTCTTCCCGGTCGACTCGCGTGGCCGCCTGATGAACGTATCGGGTCGGCCGTGGCTGCTGGTGGTGGAAAAGCGCGGCTAAAATGAAACTCAGACGAATCACGAATTGAGTTTTCATTCGCGCTGAATGAGTATCCCGACACTTTCATCGGTTCGGGAGCGCACAGTGTCGACCAATCTTACGATCGCTCTCAGCCAGCAGCTTCAGACGACGCTGTCGAGCACATCGAACGGTCAGGTCGGCATCTGGGCCGTCTACTTCACCGACACGGGCGTGCCCGTCGCCACCGCGCTCCAGTCGGGAAGCACGCCCACGCCATCGACGCAGATTACGCTGCCGAATCCATACGACGGCGGCAAGGTCTACCTGCTCATCCAGAGCTATGACACCGGCAACCCCAATTCTCCGGCCGAACTCACGTTCGGGACGAACGGCGTCATCCAGCAGGAATCGGACATCAGCTGGAGCAATTCCGAAACCTATCAGTTTCGCTTCGACAGTTTCGAACTCTCGCTGCTGGGTGCCGCGGCGGACGCCGGCAATCTGACCGACGTCAACGTCTTCGGTATCCCGATGTCGGTCGACATCGCGTATCCCAACGGTGCGGTCACGCAGACCCGCGGCTATCAGGTCAACGGAAGCACGGCCTTCAGCGACATCGAAACCGCCTTCACGGCCGACGGCGGGCTGGTTCACGACTTCCTGTACGGACCGCTGGCCGGCCAGCCGCGTCTGGCGGCCGCGCCGACGACGGCGTTGGCGCCCGGCGGACCCGGCGGCGTTTCAGCCTCCGACTGGAACGCCTATATCGAATCGATCGGCAACGAGATGGCGTCGAGCGTCAGGATCGCCGGCCAGTACAATGGTGCGGGCACCGTCGACTATGTCGTCGGGCAACCGCCGAGCGCCTCGTACACGGAATGGCACAATGCCGGTTTCTATTCCTATACGCTGAGCTACGAGAAGCATCCGGAAACCGTCTACGATGCCTCGACGACGCTGGGAGCCAATCCCTTCTCGGTGCAGCTGAACAGCAGCGCCATCACGGTCACGGATCCCAACGCCGGTCAGTACGTCGCCGGCCAGACCTATGTGACGTTCGAGAACGTCGCAGCGTTCGCGGGCTTCTCTGCGGCCGAACTGAATTCGACCTATCTCGTCAGCAACGTCATCGACGGCAACACCTACCAATTCGTCATCCAGGCCACGCAGGCGAACGAGACAACCACGGGAGGCGGCAGCGGTGTCGTCAGCTCGGTGCCGCTGGGCGACAATCCATTCTCGGCCAATGCCGGCGACAAGTACTTCACTGTAACGGATCCCACCGCCTCGAAATACGCCGCCGAGGGAGTCGAAGTCTCCTTTACAGGCGCAGAAGCCTTCGCGGGCTTTACCGCCGACTACCTCAACGGCACGAAGTTCACCATCACCAAGGTCCTGAGCGCCACGCAGTATGAGGTTGGCACCTCGACGGCCGCCCATCAGGGCACGGGCGGCGGAGATACGGTAGCACCCACCTATGTTCGTCCCGAGGCCGGCACCTATGTGTTCACGCCGGACGCCAACAGCCAGGTCAAGGGCACCATCAAGATCGATACCCAGGATCTCGCGAACAGCATCTACTCGACGCTCGGGGTCGCGCAGATCTACAGCCCAGACGGAACGCCCTACGAGTTCTCGACGCTCGTCAACAATGTCGGCGCGGCGACGACCGACCTGAACACCGGCTTCAACACGCAATGGGGCGCCTTCTTCGTGAAGCTGCTGACCGGGTATATCGGCGGCTACATGGGCGGCACGGGCAATCTGCCGAACCAATGGGCCGGCGGACCGGCGACGGTCGACCTCAGCCAGAACTGGAATTTCGATCCCAGCTACGCCTTCGGCGCCAGCACGATGACGCCCTGGACCTGGGACGTCTCGAAGTACGGGGCGGGCGTTTCCTACGACAAATATGCCGAGATTTTCTTCTCTCACACGAACTCGTACGGGAACGGCTACTCCGACGCCCTCATGAGTCTGTTCCAGCAGGGCGGTCCACTGATCCCGACCGGCTATTCGGTCCCGCTCGGCGCCAACCCGTTCACGACGACGGTGGGTTCGAACATCGTCACCGTCAGCGACCCCAATGCCGGAACCTATGGGTACCAGGTGGGCGACCTGGTGACGTTCGCCGGAGCGGGCACGGTCGGCGGCATCAACATGTCGGCGCCGCCCAGCCTCAATATTCCGGGCGATCCGGGCAAGGCCGCCTTCGTCATTCAGAGTGTGACCGGCAACAGCTACACGGTGCAGGCGGCAACCAGCGCAACGTCTTCGGTCACGGGCGGCGGATCGGGCGTGGTTGCCGGGCTGGACGCTCCCAGTATCACCCTGACCCTCTACGACGACAACGAGACCGCGCCCGCGGGCAGCACGTTGCCGGACCATCAGCTCTACACGCCCACCGAAATTTACAACACCAGTCCCGGTCCATTCGTGCCGGCGATGGACTCGACCGACACCGTCGATGTCCAGTTCGCGCTCGGGCTTGGACAGATGCGCCCTGCGGCCGATCTGAAGGTCAGCCTCGGATTCTTCACCGGAGGCACCGCAGGCGACTACAAGTTCGAATACGTTGCGTTCGATACGGCCAATGAGACCCTGTTTCAGCAGTGGACCTACGATGCCGCGAGCAAGACCCTGAAGGCTGCAGGTGCTTCAGCACCGACGGGCACCGGCCTCACGATCAACGACCTGCCCTACGCGACGGGCATCAACTGGTATCAGCTCGTCTTCTCAGAAAAGACCGAGCACAACCCCGTCAACCGCACCTACAACATCTACATGAACGGGGTGGCGGGATCGGGAATCCTCAATCCCAACTATGTCGCCACGGGCGTCAACCAGGCGGGCAGCATCGCCATCGACGGTCTGGCCTCGTACGTGGGAAGCGACGTTGCGGACCAGTATCTGACCGGCACCGGCGGCCTTTCGTTCAACATGTTCAACGGCAATACCCTGTCGATGGACCCGCGGCTGCTCGAGCTGATCACCGACCTGTCCATCATCCAGGCCAATCCCACCGTCTGGCAGGCGCCGCTGGCACCGGTGCTGGGCACGCTCTCGAGTTCCGTGTTCAGCAATTGGGGGGGCTCCACCACGCTGGGCACGCCAAACGCCAATCTCTCCGACGTGAACGACGGTTCGCTCGCGTTCGGCTGGTACGCGTCGGACCAGGCGTGGCTGAACTACAACGCGGAAAACGGCCAGGGCGGCGTGATCGCGAACTTCACCAACAAGATCGGGGCGCTGAACACCGCCCATATCTCGTTCCTGTCGGGCGCGGGTCTCAGCTCGCATGTGCCGATCACCGCCAAGGCGGATATCGACGGCAAGTGGACGACGGCCGCGTCCTCGTTCGGCAGCGGCACCTACACAGCCGTGCTGACCGAATTCCTGGGCCACGGCGCGGCGCCCCAGATTGGCAACCAGAGCAGCCAACTGACCTTCACCGTGGAACTGGACAGCCTCGATTTCCAGAACGCCAGCAGCTACATCGCACTCGACGGAGCCAGCGGCGGGGCGGCGGGAAACTGGATCACGCTGCAGACCGCGAATTCGAGCCTGCCAAACGGCACGCTCCTGGTCTATGCGACCGACGCCAACGGCGATCTGGTCGGCCGCGACGGACAGGTCGGCGCGTCGCTGGAAGAGTCGGTGCTGGCGCGCATCGGCTCGGTCGCCTTCGACAACGGGACGGTGATGGGGCTGGGAACACAGTCCGTCTACCTGCCGGTCGACCTGCAGCTCCACTTCGCGATCCAGACCGGCGCGAATTCGATCGAGCAGCTTCCCGGCATCGTGGTGACGGGCAGCGGCTCGCTCGCGGTCAATGTCAGCGGCGCTTTCGGAACGCTCAATCTGTCGGCAGCCGTGGACAATACGCTTTCGGCCGCGGCGCAGCTCGCGCAGAGCCAGCAGCAGGACGACCAGGCCTGGGTCTATCTCACCCAGGGCTCGACCGTTCAGGTCAACGTGGCGGGCAGTGCATGGAATCTCAACACGATCCACTTCGTGAAGATCGACGTCAATTCGACCACCGGAGAGTGGAGCGTCGGCGGCGTTCCCTACAGCAATACCGACGCCTTCCGGGTCGCCGTACAGCAGAACTGGGATCCGAACTTCGCGGTGTCCGGCGGCCGGGGCAATTTCACCGCATCGGACGACTGGACCGTGTCCAAGGGCACGGGATACTACGCGCCGGTCCTTTATACCGAGAGCGGCAACACGCTCGTTCTCGGCACGGCCAATGCGGACGGGCAGGAGCATATCCGGACCTACGGCCAGAACATGTTCGGCTTCGAGGACGTGCTCGCCAGCCAGGGAAGTGATTTCGACTACAACGATCTCGTCATGAAGATCGCGACCGCCTGAGCCGGCGGCGCCGGCTCAGTTTCGTCATCGCCTGAGCCGGCTGCGCCGGCTCAGTTCGTCATTCCCGCCGCGTGCATGATCGCGGCGGTGCGCTCGGCGAGCATGATGGTCGGTGCATTGGTGTTGCCGCCGATCAGGGTCGGCATGACCGACGCATCGACGACGCGCAGGCCCTCGACGCCGTGCACCAGCAGCTTGTCGTCGACCACCGCCATGGGATCGCTGGCCGGGCCCATCTTGCAGGTGCCAACCGGGTGATAGATCGTCTCGCACTTGGCGCGGATCCATTGCTCGATCTCGGCGTCGGTCTTGACCGCCGCTCCCGGCCCGAGCTCGTCGGCGCGATAGGGGTCGAGGCCCGACTGGGCGAGGATGTCGCGACCCATCTTCACGCCGGCGATCAGCGTATCGAGGTCCCGGCGCTCGCTGAGATAGTTCGGATCGATCAGCGGATGTTCCGTGGGATCCTTGCTGCGCAGCCGGATCGTGCCCTTGCTCTCGGGGCGCAGGGTGCAGACGTGCAGGCTGTAGCCGTCCCGGTTCAGGCGCGTGCGGCCATGGTCCATGACCAGCACCGGCAGGAAATGGAGCTGGATGTCGGGCGCCGCGAGGCCGGGCCGTGTGCTCAGGAAGCCGCCGGATTCGGCGATCGGCGAGGTGCCGGGGCCCTTCTTGTTCACGACGTACTGATAGAGCGAGCCCAGCTTGTTGGCGCGGTCGTAGGTATCGCGCGTCTTGCAGAACTGCAGCAGCGCGGCATCGAGATGGTCCTGCAGGTTGGCGCCGACGCCCGGCAGGTCGTGGATCGGCCGGATGCCGATCGACTTCAGGTGATCGGCCGGGCCGATGCCCGACAGCATCATGAGCTGCGGCGAATTGATGGCGCCGCCGCACAGGATGATCTCGCGGGTGACGCGGGCGACCTCGTCGCGGCCCTCCAGCGTGTAGCGCACGCCCATGGCGCGGTTCTCGTCGAAGATGATGCGTTCGGTGAGGGCGCCGGTGACGACCTTGATGTAGGCGCCGCTGTTGGCGACCGCCGGACGGAGATAGGCGCTCGCGGCGCTCCAGCGCTGCTTGTTCTTCTGCGTCACCTGGTACAGGCCGACGCCTTCCTGTTCGACGCCGTTGAAGTCCTTGTTGCGCTTGTGGCCGGCCTGCTCGGCCGCCTTGAGGAAGGCCTCGTTCAGACGGCTGGGATCGACCTGGTCGGCGACGTTCAGCGGACCGCCCGTGCCATGGAAGGCATCTGCGCCGCGCTCGTTGTTCTCGGCCTTCTTGAAATAGGGGAGGACGTCCTCATAGGACCAGCCTTCGTTGCCGAGCTGGCGCCAGTGGTCGTAGTCGGAGGCGTGGCCGCGGACGTAGAGCATCGCGTTGATCGAGGAGGAGCCGCCCAGCGTCTTGCCGCGCGGCCAGTACATGCGGCGATCGTTGCAGTGCTTCTGAGGCGTGGTCTCGTAGTGCCAGTTGTAGGGGTTCTTCTCGCCCAGCGAAGCGAAACCGGCGGGCATCTTCAGCATGAACGACTTGTCGGGACCCCCGGCCTCGAGGACCAGGATACGAAGTTTGGGCCGTTCCCAGGCGAGTCGCGCTGCGAGAGCGCAACCGGCCGAGCCGGCACCGACGATGATGTAGTCGTAGAGCGAAGACATTGTCCTTCCTTCAGGGCAGTCGGTTTTCGATGACCGCGAAGACGGGTCGGCCGGATATGGGCGATAAAATGCCGTTCGCGTCCAGTGGAAAGACGCTGCGGGTAACGGAGTCCCCTACATTGCCGCCGATCGCGGAGACATGCCCCGGCTGCACGTCGACCACGATGTCGCAATGTCCTGCCCCGCGATTCAGGTTCTGCAACGTCGTGCCACTGCCCTCGCGCGACGCGCAGACGAGGTCGCCGACCTTCGGGGCATAGGCGTCGGGCTCATGCGGGATGAACGCCGCGCCCGGTTTCCTGGCGCGTTCGACGATGCGCTCGACATAGATGGTGTGGCGCTGATCGGGGCAGAAGAGGTCGCGCGGCACGCCGGCGCTCTCGATATCCCACGAGATGAAGGCTGCCGACCAGGGCACGTCGTTCAATCCGCTCAACCTGTTGCCGACGGACGCCCAGTAGTCCGCGATGCGCTGCGGCGCCTCGCGCTCCCTGATGCCGAGTTGTTCCGTGCGAGGCGGTCCGTCTTTCGAGTAGGTGATCAGCTGCTTGCCGTAGCGCCCCCATTCGCCGACCGCCAGCAGCACCATCGACGTCCGGGCGCTCGACGACGGCGGCGGCGATTCGGGCTTCCAGGACGATGCGGGGCAGGGACCGAGCGGCGGCAAGTCCTTCGCCTGCACGACCGGCTTGTCGGTCGTCGGCGGCGTCGTACAGGCGGCGGCGAGGACGAGAAGCAGGAGCGCGAGAAGGGGACGCATGGGGGAGGACTCAGCCGCCTCCCTGCCAGCGTCCGATGCCGCCGATCAGGATCGTCGGCACACCGCCGGTCCCGTCCTTGACGGTGCAGATCTGGCTGCCCGGCCGTCGTCCGTCGCGTGGCTCGGTGACGTCGAGGCCGGCCGCCTTCAGTCGCGCATGGGCCGCCCCGATGTCGGGCACGCGCCACGACAGTCCCCAGAGATGGTCCGGTTCGTCGGACACGCCCTTCTTGAGGTCGTGGGCGATCTCGACCACCAGGTCGCCGCAGCGGAAGAACAGCAGGCGCGCGCCCCACTTGGGATTGCTGCGGTCGAGCCGCAAGTCGAGGCCGAGCCGGCCGGCATAGAAGGCGATGGCGCGCTCGGGGTTGGGCGTGCGCACGACGATATGGTCGAGGCTGGAGATGGCAGTGGCCGTCTCCACCGCGAGCGGAGAAGGAGCTTCCTCCGATTGCGTGCACAGTCCGATCGCCACGCCATGACCGAGCAGCGCCAGGTCCTCGTCGGTTCTCGTCGTCGCGACGGCGCGCCGCTCGAGTAGCGTCACCGCCTTGTCGAGGTCTTGCGTCGCGAACACCATCGATCGCAGGCCCGACGCTTCGGGCTCGAAACGCACTCCGACATTGCCGGTGCGCAGGCGCCCGTCCACCGCACGCCGCCCCAGCAACGTCTCGTAATCGGCAGGCGAACCGCCGACGACGAGATGGTCGAGTGCCGCGATCATGGCGTCAGCCGATGCGCTTCAGGTTCGCCTTGTAGTCCTGGCCGCGCTGCACGTAGCTCTCCGCGCTCATCGACAGACGCGAGGCGTTCTCCTCGCTCAGCTCGCGCACGACCTTGGCCGGCGAGCCGAGGATCATCGACCGGTCGGGAAAGCTCTTGCCTTCGGTGACGATCGAGCCGGCGCCGACCAGGCAGTCCTTGCCGATCACCGAGCGGTTGAGCACGACCGACTGGATGCCGATCAGTGAGCCGTCGCCGATGGTGCAGCCGTGCAGCATCACCTGGTGACCGACCGTCACGTTGCGGCCGATGGTCAGCGGCGCGCCGGGGTCGGTGTGCAGGACGCTCAGTTCCTGGATGTTGCTGTCGTCACCGATCACGATGGGCTCGTTGTCGCCGCGCAGGACGGCGCCGAACCAGATGCTCACCCGTTCGCCCAGGATCACCGACCCGATGATGGTGACACCCTCCGCGATGTAGCAGGAGGCCGGGATCACCGGCACGCGGTCGTTCAGCTGATAGATGGCCATGTCGAACACTTCCTATGAGGATCGGCTTCTCATCTACACCACTTCCGGCGTATCGTCTTGCCAACGTGCAGGCCGCTCTGCGAGGTGTGCTGAACCCATCGTGCAGAGACAGATGATGGATCTATCGTGATCGCTCGCATGCTCCGGCTGTCGCTCAGTTTGATCTGCCTTGTCCTGTCGGTGACCGTCTGTCACGCCGACGACGGAGCCGATCCCCTGCAAGCGTTGAGAAATGCCGCAGGAAAAAACGATCCTGAGGCGCAATACTCCCTGGCGATCGAAATCCTGAGATTTTGCCGGCCGACGAAGGAGCAGCAGGACGAGGCGATCAGGTGGCTTCGTGCTGCGGCCGACAGACCGGGTGGCAGCCAACCCGTCGCGAAAGCGCAACTCAGGTTGGCCAGGTTCTATGACGCCGGCACCTACACCGGAAAAGACACCGACGAGGCCCTGCGCTGGTACAGGCGGGCGGCAGACAATCTCGTCGTTGAGGCGATGGTGCGGCTCGCCGAAGTCCACTTGGCGAAGAAGGGTGCGCCGTCGCCGGATTCCGCGGCGGGCGTCGAGTGGCTGCAAAAGGCGGCACACGTTGGCTCCCCCGAAGCGGAGACTTGGCTGGGAGTGCTCTATGCACATGGCGGGGCTGTGCCGCGCGACTATGGGGAGTCGCGCAAGTGGTTCCTCAGGTCGGCGCCCACTATGCTCAATTGGTCTTGTTGGCCTAACAACTGGCCACGCCGGCGCTTCGGCAATTGCCTTCCCGCGGAGTATCTCGGCACTTTTTTCGCAGAAGGGCTGGGGACGCCGCAGAACGACGATGCGGCGCGTTTGTGGTTCGAAGCGGCTTCCAGGAAATATTCGCCCTATTCAGACTATTCGCTGGGCATGATGTACGAGCACGGAAAGGGCGTCCCCGCGGATATCGCGAAGGCGCTCGTCCATTACCGTGCATCGGCGCAAAGGAATTTCGGCCTCGCTCAGTACCAGCTTGGCCTGGCGTATCTGCGCGGCGATGGCGTCCCCGCCGATCAGATCGAGGCCCTCAAATGGTTCGCGCTCGCGATTGGGCAGCCACTCATGGCGATCTCACTGCCCGGACAGGGCAGCCGGAATCGTGAGTCGAATACCGAACGCAATCGGGAGCCATTGGATTTTCGTGGGAAGCTGAATGCAGCAGCCTACGACGATGCCTTTTCCAAGGCCGTCGAACTCTCCCGGACGCTCGATCCTCAGCAGCTTGCGAAGGTGGATGCCTCGATACGGGCGTTCGAATTGAGGTATTTCGAAGGGCCGGGACATCCGCCGCCGGCGCCACCCTGCCGTCCACATCGATAGGCATCCACCTTTCCGTTTACGTAAAGCCGTATTGACGTTTACGTAAACGTTAACTAACACTTCCGCCATGCCCGTCGCCGCCACTCCCTCGGCCAGCACGCCTTCGCTGCGCGATGCGCAGCGCATCTACAGCATCGCCGAACTGTCGCGCGAATTCGCGATCACGCCGCGTACGATCCGCTTCTACGAGGACGAGGGGCTGATCAAGCCGCGCCGCCACGGCACGACCCGTCTTTACACCGTGGGGGACCGCACGCGGCTGAGCTGGATCCTGCGGGGCAAGCGCCTCGGTTTCTCGCTCGCCGAGATCCGCGAACTGCTCGACCTCTACCAGGTCGACCGCACGGGCATGCAGCAGCTGCGCGAGCTGCTGCGCCGCTGCCAGCTCCACATCGGCGACCTGGAGCGCAAGCGCGCCGATCTCGACCAGCACATCGGCGAATTCAGGGAAGTCGAAGCCCAAGTGAGCGCCGAGCTGAAGCAGCGCGGCCTCGATCCGGAAAGCGATTAGGAAAACTGCGACCGAGGAGGAAGCCATGGCCGTCTACAAGGCCCCGATCAAGGACATCCAGTTCGTTCTGAACGAAGTCATCGACGTGTCGAAGCTCGCCAAGCTGCCGGGCTACGAGGACGCGACCCCCGACACGATCCACGCCATCGTCGAGGAAGCGGCGAAGCTCTGCGAGAACGTGCTGTTCCCGCTGAACCGCACCGGTGACGAGGAAGGCTGTCACTACGAGAACGGCGTCGTGCGCACGCCCAAGGGCTTCAAGGAAGCCTACAAGCAGTTCGCCGAGGGCGGCTGGACGGGCATCACCTGCGATCCCGAGTTCGGCGGGCAGGGGCTGCCGGCGACGGTGGGCTTCGCGCTGCAGGAGATGTTCACCGCGGCGAACCAGGCCTTCGCGATGTATCCCGGCCTCAGCCACGGCGCCTATGAGGCGCTGTCGCGCCATGGCTCCGACGAGCTGAAGAAGCGCTACCTGCCGAAGCTGGCCGACGGCACCTGGTCGGGCACCATGTGCCTCACCGAGCCCCATTGCGGCACCGATCTCGGCATGCTGCGCACCAAGGCCGAGCCGCAGGCCGACGGCAGCTACAGCATCACCGGCACCAAGATCTTCATCTCGGCCGGCGAGCACGATCTCACCGAGAACATCGTCCATCTCGTGCTGGCGCGCCTGCCGGATGCGCCGGGCGGCACCAAGGGCATCTCGCTGTTCATCGTGCCGAAGTTCCTGCCCAAGTCGGACGGCTCGGTCGGCGAGCGCAACGGCATCCGCTGCGGCGCCCTCGAGCACAAGATGGGCATCAAGGCCAACGCGACCTGCGTGATGAACCTCGACGGCGCCACGGGCTGGCTGGTCGGCGAGGCCAACAAGGGCATGACGGCGATGTTCGTCATGATGAACGCCGCCCGCCTCGGCGTCGGCATGCAGGGTCTCGGCATCGCAGAGACGGCCTACCAGAGCGCCGTCGCCTATGCCCGCGACCGCCTGCAGGGTCGCTCGCTGACGGGGCCGAAGAACGCCAGCGGCCCGGCGGATCCGATCATCGTGCATCCCGACGTGCGGCGCATGCTGATGATCCAGAAGTCCTTCACCGAGGGCGCCCGTGCGCTCTCGCTGTGGGTCGGCATGCTGATCGACGAGGCGCATTCCCATCCCGACGCCGCGACGCGCGAGGCGGCCGACGATCTCATCCAGATGCTGACGCCGATCATCAAGGCCTACTTCACCGACATGGGCAGTGAGTGCGCCAACCTCGCGGTGCAGACCTGGGGCGGCCACGGCTTCATCCGCGAGAACGGCGTCGAACAGCTGGTCCGCGACGCGCGCATCACCCAGCTCTACGAAGGCACAAACGGCATCCAGGCGCTCGACCTGGTCGGCCGCAAGCTGCCGATGAAGGGCGGCCGCGCCGCCCAGCGCCTGCTCGGCGAGATCGGCGGCTTCATCGCCCAGCACAAGTCCGACGAGACGATGAAGGAGTTCGTCGAGCCGCTCGAGAAGGCGATGGGCCGCGTTCAGGACTCGGCGCTCTTCCTGATGCAGAACGCGATGAAGAACCCCGACGAGGCCGGCGGGGCCGCCACCGACCTGCTGCGCCTGATGGCGCTGACGGCGATGGCTTATATGTGGAACCGCATTGTCGTCGCCGCCCACAAGGGACTGGCGGCCGGCAACGACAACGGCTTCTACGAAGCCAAGATCGTCACCGCGCGCTTCTTCATGGCCCGCGTGCTGCCGCAGACCGTGTCGCTCAACCATCAGATCAAGGCCGGCGCCTCGACCCTGATGGCGCTGCCGGCCGAGGCCTTCTGAAGTCCATCCTCGCCTACGGGGCAGCGGCGTTCCTCGAGATCGCCGGCTGCTTCGCCTTCTGGGCGTGGCTGCGGCTCGGCGCCTCGGCCTGGTGGCTGGCGCCGGGCCTGGTTGCACTCGGCCTGTTCGCCTGGCTGCTCACCTTCGTCGAGTCTGACGCCGCGGGCCGCGCCTATGCCGCCTATGGCGGCGTCTATATCGCCGCTACGCTCGTCTGGCTGTGGGCCGTCGAAGGCACGCGGCCCGATCGCTGGGACATTACGGGCGCCCTGATCTGCCTGATCGGGGCCGGCATCATTCTTTTCGCACCGCACCGCGCGACGGGCTAACCTCGGGGCGTTGTCCAATAAACGCCTGAGGAAATTGCCCCATGTCCGCACCGCATGTTCTCGCCGAAGTCAAAGATGGCATCGGCTGGATGACGCTCAACCGTCCGGAGGCGCTCAACGCCCTGTCGATGGAGATGCGCGACCTCTTGATCGAGCACAGCGCGAAGTTCGAGAAGGATCCGGCGGTGCGCTGCGTGGTGATCCGCGGTGCCGGCACGCACTTCATGGCGGGCGGCGACATTCGCGGCTTCCACAAGTCGCTGACCGAGGACAAGGAGGCCCATCTCGCGGGCTTCGAGATGCGGGTCGTGAAGGCGCACCAGGCGATCTACCAGATCCGCCGCATGAACAAGCCGGTGCTGGCCTCGGTGCAGGGCGCCGCCGCGGGATTCGGCCTGTCGCTGATCCTGAACTGCGACCTTGCCATCGCGTCCGACGATTCGTTCTTCACCCTGGCTTACCGCCATATCGGCCTCAGCGCCGACGGCGGCGCGACCTACTTCCTGCCGAGGGTGGTGGGCGAGCGGAAGGCGCTGGAGATCGCCCTGCTGGGCGAGCGCTTCTCGGCGCAGGAGGCCAAGGACAACAATATCCTCAACTGGGTCGTGCCGAAGGATCAGCTCGCCGCCGAGACCGAGAAGATGGCGCGCAAGCTGGCCGACGGTCCCACCTACGCGCTGGGCGTCGCCAAGAAGCTGATCCGCAACTCGTTCGACAACAGCTGGGACGAGCACTCGCACCGCGAGGCCGAGGGCCTGGCCGCCTGCGCCGCCACCGAGGACCATTTCGAGGGCCTGAGCGCCTTCCTCGAAAAGCGGAAGGCGAAGTTCAAGGGGCAGTGAGGGTGCGCGCTCGCGCCCTAGCCGGCATCGTGTGCTGCGTGGCAGGGGGCCTCATCGTGGTGAGCCCGGTGGTGGAGGCGCTGTCGCCAGAGGATCCTTTCGTGGTGTGCTTCGACGTCGGCAGCCGCGTCCTCAAACCCTCCGGAGGGCAGCAGATAGAGAAGGCGGCGGCGCAAGCGAACCGGATTGGGCCGCGAGCTCGACTTTCAGTCGAAGCTCGTACCGATGGCACCGAAGCGCGGTCCTACAGCATCGACCTGTCGGCCGACCGAGGCAGCGCAGTGAAAGAGCGCCTCGTTATCCTGGGTGTGCCTTTGAAACACATACAGGTTCAGGCATTTGCCGACTCGCGGCCGCTCAGCGAGTCGAATAGGGACGATCCGCAGAATCGCTGCGCTACGATCTGGCTGTCGTTCGCTCCGTAGAAGAAGCGGGGCGGGCTGCATCGCGCGGCCCGCCTTCTTGCCCTCTCAGCGGCCCTTCCAGTTGGGCTTGCGCTTTTCGGCGAAGGCCTTCGGGCCCTCGACCGTGTCCTCGCTGTGCGCCATGGCGACGAAGGCGGGGTAGGTCTGGTTGCGCATGCCGATCTCGAGCGACGGCTGGTCGAGCGAACGCATCACGACCTGCTTGGTGGCGCGGATCGACATCGGCGAGCATTCGAGGATCTGGCCGGCCCACTTCCTGGCCGACGCCATCAGCTCGGCGTGCGGGACCACTTCGGTGACGAAGCCCATCTCGTAGCCTTCCTTGGCGCCGACATGGCGGCCGGTCAGCATCATGCCCATCGCCTTCTTGAGCGGGATCATGCGGCTGAGGCGCTGCATGCCGCCGGCGCCGGCGGCCAGGCCGACGCGCGGCTCGGGCAGGGCGAACTTGGCCTGGTCGGAGGCGATGATGATGTCGCAGGCCAGCGCGATCTCGAAGCCGCCGCCCATGGCGATGCCGTTCACCGCGGCGATCACCGGCTTGTCGAGGTCGAAGCGGTTGGCCAGCCCGCCGAAGCCCTTGGCCGGATGGACCGGGCGCTTGCCGGTCTTGGCTTGAATTTCGGCATGGTACTTGAGGTCGTTGCCGGCGCAGAAGGCCTTGTCGCCGGCGCCGGTGATGATGGCGACCCAGAGGTCCGGGTTGGCCTGGAACTCGTCGAACGCCTCGACCATCTCCTGGTTCGCCATGGGATGGCAGGCGTTGTAGACCTCGGGGCGGTTGATGGTGACGATCATCAGGTGGCCGTCGGTCTCGACTTTGCTGTACTGGCCCATGGCGATACTCCCTCTTTCGTGAACGGCGATTTACCGCTCAAAATGCCACGGTGAAAAGCCGGACGACGATGCCTATCTGCATCGTGAAATGAAATTCACCGTCTTCGGAGGCTTGCTCGGCGGCCTCACTGGGGTGTTCGCTGCGCTGTCGGCCAGCCTCACTTATGCGTCGACCTTAAACCACGATCTTCAGAACGCCGCGGATCGTCCACAACCGGTTGTGTTGGCGGCAAAGCCGGATTCGCCCTCCAGTGCCCGGCCGCGCACCGTGCATATGGCCCAGATCAAGAAACCTGCAGCGAGCCTCGGGGCGGCGGACGCTGTCACCCCCGCCGAGCTTGCCGCCCGGTCGCTCAATCCCGGCGCCTCCGATCCCGACGTGCCTTTGCCCCATCCGGGACTTTCAGAAGAGTTTTCGGACAGGACTGACGTGGCCCGGCCCCTGACAGGCCCGACCCCCTTCGGCCGAGGCGAGAGCGGGGGCGGGGTCCTCGGGCTGCGGCTTCCCCTACCGGCGCAACGGGGCTCTTCGGGACAGACAACTACATCTGGTGCTCGATAGCGGGGGACGCGGCTGCCGTAAGAGTGTTTCTCCACTGCATCTGAGCCCTACTGTTGCGTCCGTGTCACACGTTTCCGGCGAGTCGGCACGGACAGGGCGGTTTGGTTGCACCGCACCAGTGGTGGTGTGTATATTCGCGAAAGTTGGCGACACGGACAGCCCGCCGACGAGCATATACAGTTTCAGTCTGCAAGTATCAGAAACGAGGGCAAGAACTCATGAAGAAGGCTCTTCTGGCGGCCGCCGCCATTGTAGCGCTGCCGGTGGCTGCGCAGGCGCAGGCCCCGCAGCCGGGTCTGTACATTGGTGCCGAGGGTGGCATCAACTGGCTGACGAACTTCACGGCGAACACGAACATTCCGGCGTTCCCGACGGTGAACGTGACCCCGCAGCTGGGCTGGATGGCCGGTGGCGTGATCGGTTACGACTTCGTTGGTCCGCGCGTTGAGTTGGAAGGCATCTATCGCTGGAACCCGACGAACGTCGGCGTGCCGAACACGGCCGTGAACAACCAGGTCGGCCAGCTGGGCATCATGGCGAACCTGCTGTACGACTTCATGCCGGGTTCGGTGATCACGCCGTATATCGGCGCTGGCGCCGGTCTGGGCCTGGTCGACGGCAACTCGTCGCTGTCGAGCACGGTTTTCGCCTATCAGGGCATCATCGGTCTCGGCTGGAACGCCGACACGAACTTCCGCGTGAACCTGGACGGCCGTTACTACGGCACGACGAACCCGCAGGTTAACGGCGTGGGTTGGACGAACAACAACTTCAGCATCATGCTGGGCCTGCAGCTGAAGTTCGGTTCGACGCCGGCCGCTCCGCCGCCGCCGCCGCCGGTCGTTGCGCCGCCGTCGTTCATGGTGTTCTTCGACTGGGATCGCGCGAACCTGTCGGCTCAGGCGCTGAACACGATCAAGCAGGCTGCCGGCGCCTACAAGACCAAGGGTAACGCCCGCATCACGGCGACGGGTCACACCGATACGTCGGGCGCGCCGGCCTACAACATGGCGCTGTCGCTGCGTCGCGCCAACGCCGTCAAGGATGCCCTGGTGCGCGAAGGCGTGCCGGCGACCGCGATCGCGGTGGTTGGCCGTGGCGAGCAGGGCCTGCTGGTGCAGACCGGCCCGAACGTCCGCGAGCCGCAGAACCGCCGCGTCGAAATCGTCATCCAGTAAGACGATCCGAAGCGTTGACTTCAGGAACGGCCGGGGGCAACCCCGGCCGTTTCCATTTTCGGCTATGTGCTTTTCGGGTTGGCGGCGGGGGAGCCGGCCTCTATATCCGGGCACAGGAGAGTGAATTCATGTCGCAAGTGTTGATGCCCAAGGCGACCGCCGTCTGGCTGGTCGAGAATACGACCCTGACCTTTGACCAGATTTCGGCCTTCACGGGCCTGCATCCGCTCGAGATCCAGGCGATCGCCGATGGCGAAGTCGCAGGCGGCATGACTGGATACGATCCGACGACCAACGGTCAGCTCACCAAGGAAGAGATCAAGCGGGCCGAGGCCGACAGCAACGCCCGGTTGAAGCTCAGCCCGCGCGACGTGCCGATGCCGCAAGCCCGCTCCAAGGGGCCGCGCTATACGCCGGTTGCCAAGCGGCAGGATCGTCCCGACGCCATCGCCTGGCTGTTGAAGACACATCCCGAACTCCAGGACAGCCAGGTCGCCAAACTCGTCGGCTCGACCAAGAGCACGGTCCAGTCGGTCAAGGACCGCACTCACTGGAACATGCAGAACCTGCGCCAGCGCGATCCGGTGACGCTCGGCCTCTGCACGCTCAAGGATTTGAACGACGCGGTCGACCGGGCGCGCCGCAAGGCCGCCCGCGAGGATGCCGCCCGCAAGAAGGGTATGGCGGATCAGGGCCACGTCGAAGAGGTCGCCGAGGAGGCCGGTCTGGATCCGGCGGAGGCCGACCAGCCCGACCTCGGCGAGCGCTAGACCTAGACGGTCATCATCACCTTGCCGACATGGTCGGCGCGCTCCAGTTCGGCATGCGCGCCGGCGGCGTCCCGCAGCGGGAACGTCTTGTAGATGATCGGCTTGATGCTGCCGGCTTCCAGCAGCGGCCAGACCTTCTCCTTCAAGCCACGCGCCATCCGGCCCTTGCTCTCGATGCTCTGCGGACGCAACGTCGAACCCGTGAGCGTGAGGCGATTGACCATCAGGAAGCCGGCGCTGATCGTGGCCGTCGCGCCACCCTGGACGGCGATCACCACGCAGCGTCCGTCCAGCTTCAAGAGCGACAGGTTCTTCGGCAGGTAGTCGCCGGCCACCATGTCGAGCACGACATCGACGCCGCCCGACAGCTTCTTGACCTCGGCCGCCCAGTCATTGTCCTTGTAGAGGATGGCGTGATCGGCCCCGAGGGCCTTCACGGCATTGGCCTTCTCCGTCGTCCGCACGGTGGTGAGCACCGTCGCGCCGAACGATTTGGCGAGCTGGATCGCCGTCGTGCCGATGCCGCTCGCGCCGCCATGGATCAGCGCGGTCTCGCCGGCCTTGAGCTGCCCACGCTCGAACAGGTTGTGCCAGACGGTGAAGTAATTCTCGGGCAGCGCCGCCGCGTGCAGCAGGTCGAAACCCTTGGGCGGCGGAAGGCACTGGGGCGCCGGCACGATGCAGTATTCGGCATAGGAGCCGCCCGGCGTCAGCGCACAGATCTCGTCGCCGACGCTCCAGCCACTGACTCCTTCGCCGAGTTCGGCAACGGTGCCGGCGGCTTCGAGGCCTGGCAGGTCCGAGGCGCCCGGCGGCGGGGCGTAGTTGCCCATGCGCTGCGCGATGTCGGGCCGGTTGACCGCGGTCGCGGCGACCTTGATCAGGATTTCGCCCGCCTTCGGCCGCGGCACCGGCCGGGTCGCCGGCACCAGGACCTCCGGGCCGCCATACCGAGTGATCTCGATGCAGGTCATCGTGGCGGGGAGGGCACTCATGGTCGGCCTTTCGAAGCGGGTGGAGCGGTGCTAGTCCTGCCTTAGCCGCTTCCGTGGAGACGCGCCATGGCCTTCGAACTCGACGATCTCGACCCCCGACAGAAGAAGACACAACCGAGGAATCTCGACGTCATGAACGTCGAGGACCTCGAGGAATACGTCCTCGTTCTCAAGGCCGAGCTCGAGCGCGCCCAAGCCAAGATCGAGGCCAAGCGGAGCCATGCCGCGGCGGCAGCTTCGCTGTTCAAGAAATAAGGCGGCAAAGATCGCCCGCCGAAAGGGAGACGACGTGGTCGAAGCCAAGTTCCTGAAGCCCGACACGCTGGCGCTGCATGCCGGCCAGCATCCCGATCCGGCGACCGGGGCACGCGCGGTTCCGATCTATCAGACGACGTCCTTCGTGTTCCGCGACGTCGACCACGCCGCCAGCCTCTTCAACCTCGAAGTCGGCGGCCACATCTACAGCCGCATCTCCAATCCCACAGTCTCGGTGTTCGAGGAGCGGGTGGCGGCGCTCGAAGAGGGATCGGGTGCGCTCGCGGTGTCGAGCGGCCAGGCGGCGCTGCACATCGCCATCGCGACGCTGATGGGCGCGGGCAATCACATCGTGGCCTCAACGTCGCTCTACGGCGGCACGCGCAACATGCTGGCGCTCACCCTGCCGCGCTTCGGCATCGAGACGACGTTCGTCCATCCGCGCGACCATGAAGGGTTCCGCAGGGCCATCCGGCCGCAGACGCGGCTCGTGCTGGGAGAGACCATCGGCAATCCGGGCGGCGAGGTGCTCGACATTCCGGCCATCGCCGCCATCGCCCACGAAGCGAAGATCCCGCTGATGATCGACAATACCTTCGCCTCGCCGATCCTGTGCAAGCCGCTGACCCTGGGGGCCGACATCGTCTTCCACTCGGCGACCAAGTTCATCGGCGGCCATGGCGTGGCGATCGGCGGCGTGATCGTCGAGTCCGGCCGCTTCGACTGGGAGCGGTCGGGCAAGTTCCCGACACTCACCGAACCCTATGCCGGCTATCACGGCATCGACTTCGCCGAGGAATTCGGTCCGCACGCCTTCGTGATGCGCGCCCGCACCGAGGGCGTGCGCGACTTCGGCTGCTGCCTGTCGCCGCAGAATGCCTTCTATCTCATCCAGGGTCTCGAGACCTTGCCGCTGCGCGTCGCCCGCCACGGCGAGAATGCGCGCAAGGTGATGGCGTTCCTGACGTCCAATCCCGCGGTCGAGCGCATCGCCTCACCCGACATGCCCGATCATCCCGACCATGCGCTGGCGCAGAGGATGCTGCCCAAGGGCACGGGGTCGATCTTCAGCTTCGACATCAAGGGCGGGCGCGAGGCCGGCCGACGCTTCATCGAGCGGCTGAAGATCTTCTCGCACCTCGCCAACGTGGGCGACGCCAAGTCGCTGGTGATCCACCCTGCCTCGACGACGCACGCCCAGCTCGATGCGGAGGCGCTTGCGCAGGCGGGCATCGGCGAGGGGATGATCCGGCTCTCCGTGGGCCTCGAGGATGCCGAGGACCTGATTGACGATCTCGGACAGGCGCTGCGCGCCTCGCAGAAGGGCTGACCATGAAGCTCACCGTCGATGGCCGCACCGTCTTCGCGACGACGGGTGGCACCGAATTCGATGCGGCCAAGCCCGCGATCGTCTTCCTCCATGGTGCCGGTTTCGACCGCACAGCGTGGCGCCTGCAGACGCGCTGGTTCGCCAACCATGGCCGCGCCATCCTGGCCGTCGACTTCCCGGCGCATGGCTGGTCGGACGGGCTGGCGCTCGACAGTATCGGCGCGATGGCCGACTGGACGGCGCGCCTGATCGAGGCGGCCGGCCTGAAGCAGGCAGCCCTCGTCGGCCATTCGATGGGCGCGCTGGTCGCCCTCGACTGCGCGGCGCGCCATGGCGACAAGGTGCGGGCGCTCGGCCTGTGCGGCGTCGCCTCGGAGATGCCGGTCCATCCCGAGATGCTGGAGTCTGCCAAGGCCAACACGACGAAGGTGCAGGAACTCATGACCTTCTGGGGCATGGGCAATGCGCTCCACAAAGGCGGCATGGTCTCGCCCGGACTATGGCTGCGCCGCGAGTCGCTCGCGGTGCTGGCGGGCAACGCGCCGGACGTGATCCATACCGACCTGGCCGCCTGCAACGCCTACAAGGACGCGCCGGCGCGGGCGGCTGCCGTGAAGTGCCCAACCGTGTTCGTTCTGGGCGACGGCGATCTCATGACGCCTGCCGCCAAGGCCAGGTCGCTGATCGCCGCCATCGCCGGATCGAACGCGGTCGTGATCCCCAACTGCGGACACTTCATGATGGTGGAGCGGCCCGACGAAACGCTGGAGGCTTTGAAGTCCTGTGTCTGATCGCGTTGCTCTCGTCACCGGCTCGACCTCCGGGATCGGCGCTGCCATCGCGCGCCGTCTGGCGCACGACGGCTACACCGTAGCGCTTCATTCGCGTAGTTCTGCCGAGGTCGGAAAGGCGATGGTCGCCGAGCTGCCGCGCGCGAGTTATCACCAGGCCGATCTCGGCGACGAGACGGCGGCGCGCGGCCTCGTCGCGTCGGTCCTCGAGGCGCATGGCCGGCTCGACGTGCTGGTGAACAATGCCGGCCTGTCGATCCGCATCCCGCACACGGACCTGAAGGCCGCGACGCCGGCGCTTTGGCGGCAGATGCTCGACGTCAACCTGATCGCGCCCTTCGTGCTGACGGCGGAGGCCGAAAGCGCGCTGCGGCAGTCCGCATCAAGCGGCCGTCCGGCGAGCATCGTCAACATCGGCACGCATGCCGGCTCGCGGCCCAAGGGCTCGTCGATCCCGTATGCGGCGTCGAAGGCGGCGCTGCATCACGTGACCAAGCTGCTGGCGCTGTCGCTGGGGCCTGACATCCGCGTCAATGCCGTGGCGCCGGGCCTCGTCGAAACGCCGATGACGGCGAACTGGCCCGACATGCTGGAGATGTGGAAAGCGAAGTCGCCCATGAAGCGCCCCGCGAAGCCCGAGGACATTGCCGATCTGGTGGCCGCCCTCTGCGCCAACGATTACGTTACCGGAGAGATCGTCATCGCCGACGGTGGGTTGAACCTCACCTAGCCAGACACGGAGGAAACAACAATGAACGTCCAGACGCTGCCGCCGGGCTACAAGACCGCCCCTTGGACACCGCCCGAGACCATCACCGGCGCCATGCTGGCCGAGGCGAGCAACAAGCTCATCGAGTTGCTGCGCATCCGCACCCAGCCGATCGGCATGCGCCTGTTCGAAGACCCGGCCGAGATGGACAAGATCAAGGGCGTCCGCAAGCCGACCGAAGGCTTCAAGTTCACCATGTGCCAGATGGTGACGCAGTCGCGCTGGTACGGCTTCACCTTGGGCATCACCGTCGACAATACGCGCGGCGGCAATTGCGGCGGCGTCGTGGGCCTCAACCATCCGGGCGAGGGCTTTCTCTCCGGCGATCACATGAACGGCGTCTGGTTCGGCAACAAGGAAGCCTCGGCCGCGCATCAGGCGCAGATGCCGCGCGTGCCGGATGGCAAGTACAACGGCCTGGTCGTGGCGCCGCTGCGCTCGGCGCGTCTCGACCCGCCGGACATCTGCCTGTTCTACGGCACGCCCGGCCAGATGATCTATTTCATCAACGGCCTGCAGTATCACCGCTATCGCCGCTACGACTTCACGGTGACGGGCGAGAGCGCCTGCGCCGATTCCTGGGGACGGGCGCTCGCCACGCGCCAGACCTCGCTGTCGCTGCCGTGCTTCGCCGAGCGCCGCTACGGCGGCGTCGCCGACGACGAGCTGCTGATGGCCTGCCCGCCGGACGAACTGCTGCGGGCGGTCGAGGGCATGGGCCATCTCGGCAAGAACGGCCTGCGCTATCCGTTCCCGCCCTATGGGGCAGTGATGGATCCGGCGCTGGGCATGGCCAAGAGCTACAGCTGAGATGCTCTACGTCGTGGCCTGGCCGGTGCTCGGCGAGGCCGACGACACGGCGCTGCGCCGGTTGCGGGCGCAGTACCATCCGCAGGAAGCCGGTCTGATCGGCCCGCACTTCACCCTGGTGTTCGGCGCTGCGGCCGAACGCGAGGAAGAGCTGCGCACGGCGCTGCGGGGCGTCACGCAACGGCCCTTCTGGTTCATGATCGACCGTATCGTCCGATCCGACCTCTATCTCTATGCCGAGCCGTCCGATGGCGCGGCGGAGCTTCAGACGTTGCATGAGACGCTCAATCCGGCACCGGGCAGCGAGCCGTTCGAGCCGCACATCACGCTTGGCCGCTTCCGCAGCGCTGCCGAGGCCGAGCAGGTGGCGCGCATCGTCGGGCGACAGAACCTGCCGATGACCGGACGGATCGAGGAGCTGGCGCTGCTGCGGCGAGCGGGCGACGTGCTTGAAACGGTGGCCGGCATCCGCCTCGGCGCATGAAGATCCTGCGCCGGATCCTGCTCGCGCTCCTGGCCGGCCTCGTGCTGTTGCTGTTCTTCGGACGCCCGATGGTCTGGGCGGAAGCCACGCTGCTGATGTGGGACATTGCGGCGGGGGGCGAGCCGGCCTGGTTGCAGGAGGTGACCGCGCCGCCCGGCGAACAACCGATGCACTGGGACGGCGGGGAGGGCGATCTCTATCTGCCGGCGAGCCAGGCGCGCGCCGCGATGGTCCTCGTGCCGGGCGCTGCCGTGCTGGGACGTGACGAGCCGAGGCTGCAGGCCTTAGCGCGCAGCCTCGCACGGGTGGGGTTTGCCGTGCTGGTGCCGGAGCTGCCGGAAGTGCGCCAGCTCGTCCTGTCCCGGGCCGATGGCGACCGGGTGGCCGATGCCCTGCGTCAGTTGCACAAGCGCCTGCCCGATCTGCCGCTCGGCGTCGCGGCCATCTCCTACGCCGCCGGGCCCGCCATCATCGCCGCGACCCAGGACGATCTCGCCCCGCATATCGCCTTTGTCGTCGCCATCGGCGGCTACCGCGACGCCTACACGACCATCCGCTTCGTCACCACCGGCGCCTTCCGGCCGAGAGGCGACAGCCGGGAATTCCGGGTCGAGCCGAACGCCTACGGTCGCTGGGCGATCCTGCGTGCCAATGCCGGGCGGCTCGACGATCCGGTGGACGCCCGTCTGCTGGAACAGATCGCGCTCCGCCGCTTGCGCGACCGCGACGCCGACATATCGCGAGAGTCCGCGATGCTGGGGCCACAGGGGCGCGCGGTCCTGGCGCTGGTGGACAATTGCGATCCCGATGCCGTCAATCGCCTGATCGAGGAACTCCCCGAGAGCGTGCGCCGCGAGATCGATGGTCTCAATCTCGCCTTCTACGATCTGTCGAAGCTGCGCGGCCATCTCATCCTGGTGCATGGCCGCACCGATCCCATGGTGCCCTACAGCGAGAGCCAGGACCTTGCCGTGGCGGCGTCCAAGGCGCGTGTGTCTCTGTTCCTGATCGACGATATCGGCCACGTCGAATTCACGGCGGTGAACGTCGCCAATGCCTGGAAGATGTGGCAGGCGATCGTCGCGCTGCTGGAAGAGCGGCGCTAGAGTATTTCCCCTTCAAGTCGACCCGCACCACCTCATCCTGAGGAGCGGCCGCAGGCCGCGTCTCGAAGGATCGGCAACAGGCATGGTGCTCGTGCCAATGCGTCGAGACGCGCTCCATCGGAGCGCTCCTCAGCATGAGGTTGGTGGTGGTGATTCGATCGGAATCGCAAAGACCTTAATGCCAGAGCGGCGGTTGCGGCGGCAGGCGGACGTTGCCGGGCCGGGTCGCCACGCCGAACTTCGCCAGGACCTCACGAACCTCGCGCGGCATCGCCAGGTTCGGAGACGCCGTCACGCCCGCGAGCTTGAACAGGCGATCGATGAAGCGTTGCAGACGGTCGGCCTCGTCGGGATAGCGGCGGATCTCGACCTTGCGGCCCTCGTCGATCCCGGCCTTTGCCTTGGCGATGCTGAGGGCGAGCTGCAGGCCGCCCAGTTCGTCCACGAGACCGGCGCGCTTGGCGTCGATGCCGCTGAACACCCGCCCGCGGGCGGCCGCGTCGATGCGGTTGGCGTCGAGGTTGCGAGACTCCGCCACCTGGGCGGTGAAGGCGGCATAGATGACGTCAAGTTCGCGATTGATCGCGGCGCGCTGGGCCGGCGTCGGCGGCTGGAAGGTCGAATGCATGCCCGCGTTGCGGCCGACCGATACACGTTCGACATTCACGCCGAGTGAGGTCAGTAGCTCCTGGGCCATCGGCCAGATGGTGAACACGCCGATCGAGGCGGTGATGGTCGTCGGCTGGGCGACGATGACCTCGCCACGTACGGCGGCGAGGTAGCCGCCCGACGCCGCGATGTCGCCCATCGACACGATCACCGGCTTGCCGGCGGCACGCGCGCGGCCGACCGCATCGGCGATTGCGTCGGCCGCGGGATAGGTGCCGCCGGGCGAGTCGATGCGCAGCACGATCGCCCGCACGTCCTTGGCCTGCGCCGCGTTCTCCAGCGCCTCGACGACGTCCTCCGAATTGGCCATGGCCTCGTCCTCGAGGGGGCTGCCGTTGCCTGTCCCGGAGGCGATCGCGCCGCTGGCGCGCACCAGGGCGATGACCTCGCCGCTGGTCTTGGGCCGCGCCTCGTCGCCGGCATACTCCGCGAGCGTCACGAGATCGCGCTTGCCGTTGGCCCGCTGATAGACCTCTTCGAGCACATCGGTGCGATAGCCGATCTTGTCGACGAGACCGTCGCGACGGGCCTGCTCGGACTCGTGCGGCGCGGTGTCGATCAGGCGGCGAAGCTGGCCGGCCTCCATCTTGCGATCGCGGGCGACGTCGGCGATGAACTGGTCGAACAGGCTGTCGATGAGCTGCTGCAGGTTCTCGCGGGCGGGGCGGGTATAGCCGGTCTCGAGGAACGAATCGGGCGCGCTCTTGTATTCATAGCGCTTGCCGCCCTCGACCTTGACGCCGAGCTTGTCGAGGCCGCCCTTGAGGAAGGGCGTCTCGACGGCGATGCCGGTGACGCCGAAGCCGCCACTCGGTTGCAGCCAGATCTGGTCGAGCGCGGCCGCGAGATAATAGTCGGCGACGTGGGTGCCGCCGCTGCCCAGGGATTCGGCGAAGCCGACCGCGAACTTGCCCTTGCCCCGGAAGTGGGCGATCGCCTGGCGCAGCTCCTGGACGCGCGCCAGTCCGCCTTCCTCGTCGCCGATCTCGACGTACAGGCCGACGATGCGCGGATCGTCCGCCGCCTGCCACAGAAGCTGCACGGTCTCGACGATGTCGCGCGAGCCGCCGAACAGCCCGCCGCTCAGCAGGCCGGTCGAGGTCGTTTCCGGCGGCAGCGCGCGCAGGTCCAGCGACAGCACCATCTGCTGCGGCAGCGGCTTGGGCGAGAAGGGACCCGAGGCGAAGAAAGCCACGCCGGCGACCACCGCCAGCAGGACGAGGGTGCCGATGGTCGCAAGGAAGCCGACGATGAAACGCCGCATGCGAGAGTTCCCCTCTTGTGACTGAGTGCTGACTAGGAGCGAACGAGATTCGGCCGGAACGCCTTTATGGCGTCAAGCATCGTCATGGCAGTTGTCTCGAGTCCGTTGTCGCGGACGACGACGGCTGCCGGGACGCCGCGGATCGGGCGCAGACTGTCATCGACGTTGAACTGGGAAAGGCGCAGGTCTGCTGCGAGGAAGGCGTGCGGTTCGACGCCGATCTGCAGCTGGGCGCGCATCGCCAGGCGGCGAATCCGCACCCACTCGATGTCGGACCAGGCGATGCGGGCATTGCGGCCGAAACCCAGCGCTATGCCCTCATGGTCGATCACGACCTGAGGCGTGCGGTCCAGAGCGCGACTGAGGCCCAGATAGATGTAATAGACCATGATCAGCGCCAGGAGAGAGAACATCACGAAGCGTGGGTCTCTCAGCGACAGCGTCGGCGCGTTGGCGGACTCTCCCGACGTGAAATGCGCGACGGCCGAGCCGATCATCAGCAGCGAGACGGCCGCCATCCCAACATTGTGGAGGGTGCCGTAGCGCACCTGCAGGGCTTGCCGCGCGGCCACCTCGGCGCGCTAGCCGGCCTGCGCGCGATGGCGCAGCAGATGGTCCGCGAGGACGCAGGCCATCATCGCTTCGGCGACCGGCGTGCCGCGGATGCCGACGCAGGGATCGTGGCGGCCCTTGGTGCGCAATTCGATCTCGCGGCCGTTGCGGTCGACGCTGCGGACTGGAGTCAGGATCGAGCTGGTCGGCTTGACCGCAAGACGACAGACGATGTCCTGGCCGGTCGAGATGCCGCCCAGAATGCCGCCGGCATGGTTGCTCAGGAAGGCGGGGTGGCCATCCTCCATGCGCATCTCGTCGGCATTCTCCTCGCCGCTCATCGCCGCCGCGCCGAAACCGTCGCCGATCTCCACGCCTTTCACGGCATTGATGCTCATCAGCGCCTTGGCCAGGTCGGCGTCGAGCTTGTCGTAGACCGGATCGCCGAGACCCACGGGCACGCCCGAGGCCACGACCTCGATCACCGCGCCGCACGAGCTGCCGCGCTTGCGCACATCGTCCAGGTAGCCTTCCCAGTTCTGCGCCGCCTGACGGTCGGGACACCAGAAGGGATTGTCCCCGGTCGCGTCCCAATCCCAGTTGGCGCGGTCGATCTTCTGCGTGCCGATCTGGACCACGGCGCCGCGGATGGCGACGCCATCACCCAGGATCTTGCGCGCGATCGCCCCGGCGGCGACACGCACGGCGGTCTCGCGCGCCGACTGGCGGCCGCCGCCGCGATAGTCGCGCACGCCGTACTTCATTTGATAGGTGTAGTCCGCGTGGGACGGGCGGAACTGGTCCTTGATCTCGCCGTAGTCGCGGCTGCGCTGGTCGACATTGTCGATGTGCAGGCCGATCGGCGTGCCGGTCGTGACGCCTTCGAACACGCCGGACAGGATCTTCACCGTGTCCGGTTCCTGGCGCTGGGTGACGAAGCGCGACTGGCCCGGGCGGCGCTTGTCCATCCACACCTGGATGTCGGCCTCGCTGAGCGGGATGCGCGACGGCGCGCCGTCGACCACGCAGCCGATCGCGGGCCCGTGGCTTTCGCCCCAGCTGGTGAACCGGAAGAGGGTACCGAAACTGCTGCCGGCCATGGCCGCCGGCCTCCTGTACTACTCGCCTTCGAAGTTGCCGAGCAATTCGGCGATCTGCTTCGCGGACGAGGTGTTGATCATGCCGACGACATGGTAGCCGGCATCGACGTGCATCACTTCACCGGTCACACCGGTGCCGAGATCGGACAGGAGATAGAGGCCGGCATTGCCGACTTCCTCGGTCGTGACGTTGCGCTTCAGCGGAGAGTTGAGCTCGTTCCACTTCAGGATGTAACGGCCGTCGTTGATGCCGGCGAACGCCAGCGTCTTGATCGGGCCGGCCGAGATCGCATTGACGCGAATCTTCTGCTCGCCCAGATCGGCCGCCAGGTAGCGCACGCTCGCCTCGAGGGCGGCCTTGGCCACGCCCATGACGTTGTAGTGCGGGATCACCCGCTCGGCGCCGTAGTAGGTGAGGGTGAGCAGGCTGCCGCCGTCCTTCATCAGCGGCACGGCGCGCTGCGCCACCGCGGTGAAGGAGTAGACGCTCACGTTCATCGTGAGGGTGAAATTGTCGGACGAGGTGTCGAGGTAGCGGCCGCGCAGCTCGTCCTTGTTGGAGAAGGCGATCGCGTGGACGACGAAGTCGAGCTTGCCCCATTCCTTCTCCAGCTTGGCAAAGACGGCGTCGATGCTGGCGGGGTTGGTCACGTCGCACGGCTCGATGATCTTGGCGCCGATCGAGTTGGCCAGCGGCCGCACACGCTTCTCCAGGGCCTCGCCCTGGAAAGTGAAGGCAACCTCGGCCCCCTGGTCGTGGCAGGCCTTGGCGATCCCCCAAGCGATCGAGCGTTCGTTGGCGACGCCCATTACGAGGCCTTTTTTACCGGCCATCAGTTGTGCAGCTACGGTCATGCCTCGTTCTAGCTGGGGAAAGGTATTGGGACAAGATGCCGGTGGTGGAACGCGCCCGCCCCCCTCATATTGTGGTCATGATCAGGGAAACTACCGATCCGCTTGAGCTTTTCGCCGCCTGGTACGGCGAAGCCGCCACTTCCGAGCCCAACGACCCCTCCGCCATGGCCCTGGCCACGGTCGGTCCGGACGGCACGCCCGCCGTACGAATGGTCCTTTTGAAGGACTATGACGCCGACGGTTTCGTGTTTTACACAAACTATGAAAGCCGGAAGGGCAACCACCTCCTTGCCCATCCCAAGGCAGCGCTGCTTTTCCACTGGAAGTCGCTGCGGCGCCAGGTTCGCCTCGAGGGGCCGGTCACCCAGACGACCGCTGCAGAGGCCGACGCCTATTTCGCGAGCCGGGCGCGGGGAAGCCAGATCGGCGCCTGGGCGTCGGAACAGTCGCGGCCGCTGGAGAGCCGGTTCGCGCTGGAGAAGCGGGTGGCGGAGTATGGCGCCCGGCACGTGATCGGCACGGTGCCGCGGCCGCCGCACTGGTCGGGCTTCCGCCTGCAGCCGACCCTGATCGAATTCTGGCAGGACGGCGCCTTCCGCCTGCACGACCGGCTGGAATATCGCCGCGGCGCTCCCGCGGAGCCGTGGACCACGCGAACCCTCTATCCCTGAGCGCGTGATGGCAATGGAGCCCCAACGGCTGATGCGACTGGCGACCGTCGCTTCGATGTCGACGGCGCTCATCCTGATCGTTGCCAAGTTGGTGGCCTGGCGGCTCACCGATTCGGTGAGCATGCTGTCGTCGCTGGTCGATACGTCGCTCGACCTCGTCAGCTCGATGGTGACCTTCTTCGCCGTCCGGCAATCCCTCGTGCCGGCCGACGACAATCATCGTTTCGGTCATGGCAAGGCCGAGGGACTGGCGGGACTGATCCAGGCCGGGTTCATTGCCGCCTCGGGCTGTGCGCTCCTGGTCGCGATCGCCGAGCGGCTGGGCGATCCCAAGCAGGTCCGTGACGAGGAAATCGGCCTTGTCGTCAGTGTGTTGGCGGTCGGACTTACGCTGTGCCTCGTCACGTTCCAGAAGTACGTTGTGCGGCGCAGCGGCTCGCTCGCCATCAATGCCGACATGGCGCACTACAGCACCGATCTGGTGGCCACGCTGGTCACCGGCGCGGGCGTTTTCCTGTCGGGCTTGCTCGACCAGCCGCTGATCGACAGCGGCGTGGCGGGACTGGTGGCGCTCTACCTTCTGCATGGCGCCTGGAACGTCGGCCGGGAGTCGCTGAACGTGTTGATGGATCACGAGCTGCCGGCGCAGGACAGCCGGAAGATCGAGGCGATCGCACGGGCGCATCCCGGCGTGAAGGACGTGCACGATCTGAAGACCCGGTCGAGCGGGCTCACCAAGTTCATCCAGCTCCATATCGAGGTCGATCGTGACCTCTCGGTCGTGCTGGGCCACGCCATCGGCCTCGAGGTCCAGGCCGAGATTGCGAGGGCCTTTCCCGGCGCCGAGATCATCCTGCACGTCGATCCGTCTCCCGCCCCATGAACACGCGTCCTTCCTTCATCGTCGAGGACCAGTCCGAGACGATTGCGTTTCTCGACGCCGAGCTGAATCCGGAGCGCAGGATCGACACGCACGGCGCCATCGTCTTCCTGTGCCGGGAGCGCGCCTACAAGCTGAAGCGGGCCGTGAAGTTCCCCTACATGGACTTTTCGACCGAGGGACGTCGGGCAGCGATGTGCGCCGCGGAGATCGACGTGAACCGGCGATCGGCGCCCGAGATCTACCTGGGTGTCGCGCCCGTCCTCAGGCGCAACGGCAAGCTGGCGCTGGGCGAGGTCGGTGAAACCTCCGGACAGGCGGTCGACTGGCTGGTGGTGATGCGGCGTTTCGACGAGGAGGGGCTGCTCGACCGCATGGCAGCGCGGGGCGCGCTGACGCCGGCGCTCATGGCCGCCCTTGGCGCGCGCGTGGCGCAGTTTCATGACGGGTTGCCGGCCATCGCCTCGGGCTTCTGTTCGCCCGACGACTATCGCCATTCGGTGGCCGCCGATGTCCGCCAGATGCGCGAGGCGGGGGACCGTCTCGATCCGCCGACCAGCGAGGCGCTGGCCGAGGCGATGCCGCGGTCGCTCGAACCCTTCGTCGATCTGGTGGCGCGCCGCGTCGCAGCCGGCGCGATCCGCCGCTGCCATGGCGACCTGCACCTGCGCAACATCGTGAGCCTGAACGGCCAGCCCGTGCCATTCGACGCCATCGAATTCTCCGACAAGATCGCCAACATCGACGTGCTCTACGATCTCGCCTTCGCGCTCATGGACCTGGCGCGACAGGGGCTGGGAGCGCTGGCCAACCGCCTGCTGAACGAATGGCTGTGGCGGGTCGGCGAAGTCGAGAGCGCCTCGCATGAGGAGGCGCTGGCGCTGCTGCCGATGTTCCTCGCCCGCCGCGCCGCGATCCGCGCCTATGTCGATTCGGCCGTCACGGCCGTCAGCGGCGCCGACAACGCGCCGGCTCGCGCCTACCAGAAGGCGGCGCTGGCCTTCCTGCAGCCCGCGCCGCCGCGGCTGGTCGCGATCGGCGGCCTGTCGGGCAGTGGCAAGACCACGCTC
The DNA here is from genome assembly GCF_965228225.1 of Reyranella sp. GTDB lineage: Bacteria > Pseudomonadota > Alphaproteobacteria > Reyranellales > Reyranellaceae > Reyranella. The sequence continues at coordinate 1,484,073 of NZ_OZ245801.1, forward strand.
GCGCTGAAGTTTGCCCCGGAGATCGGCCGCACCCCCGGCGCCGTCGTCGTGCGGACCGATGTCGAACGCAAGCGACAGGCGGGTGTGGCCCTGGAAGAGCGCATGCCGGCGGGCAGCTATTCACCGGAGGCGTCCGCTCGAATTTACGCGGCGTGTCTCGCGCGTGCCGAGCGCGTGCTGCGGGCGGGGCACAGCGTCGTGCTCGATGCCGTCTTCGCCCGGCCCGAGGAACGCGCTGCGGCCGAGGCGCTGGCGCGCACGGTCGGGGTGCCGTTCCAGGGCATCTGGCTCGACGTCCCCAAGGACGTGGCGCAGCAGCGCGTGACGGACCGCAAGGGCGACGCCTCCGACGCCACGGCGTCCGTGGTCGAGCGCCAGTTCGACTACGATCTCGGAAACATCGGCTGGGAGCGCCGCTGACCTCGGCTTGACGGCAATTCCGTGAGTGAGTAATCACTCAATTATGAAATCGGTGGCCTTTATCGATTCGGTGGGCGGCGGGGCCGACGCCCACCTGCACAACCGGACGACCGAAGCCCTGGCGGTGCGCGACGCCTGTCTCGGTTGGCTCCCGCTGGGGGGACTACTGGCTCGCATCGCCGATCCGATCGTCCGCGCCTGGATGACGCGGGCAGGGACTGCCTACGCCGCCGAGATCGACAGCGTCGCCCGCACCCTGAAGAAGCCAGGCATCTGGCTCCTGCACGGCGCCTATCTCTTCGGCTGCACCGCGCTGGCCGACGACACCGCGCGGGGGCCGCGTCTCCGGCGCACGCTCGACTGGCCGTTCCCCGGTCTCGGCCGCCTCGTCGAGGTGAGGCGCCAGCGCGGCGCGGCCGGCGAATTCCTGAACGTCACCTGGCCGGGCTTCGTCGGCGTGCTGACCGCGGTCGCCCCGGCGCGCTTCGCCGCCTCGATCAACCAGGCGCCGATGCGCCGGCGTTGGCGGACACCGATGTTGCTGTGGCTCGATTATGTGCTGAATGCGCTACACGGCCTGCGCGGCAGCGGGCGCCTGCCGCCCGAGCATCTTCTGCGTCATGTCTTCGAGACCTGCACGAGCTTCGACGACGCGCGCCGCCAGCTCGAAACCGTGCCGGTCGCACGACCCGTCCTGTTCCTTTTGATCGGCACGCGGCCGGGCGAGCGGATCGTGATCGAGCGTGAGGAGGCGGGTGTGCGGACCTATCGCGACGACACGGTCTTCGCCAACGACTGGCGCGAACGCCATCCGAATTGGCGACCGCGCGCCTGCGGCTCGGGCGAGCCGGTCGAGAACAACATCCGCCGCCGCACCGCGCTCGCCGCTTGGTCAGAGCGCGATGCCGATGACTTCGATTGGGTGACGGCCCCCGTCCTCAACGCCTGCACGCGCCTCTCGGTCGAGATGTGCGCCGCGACGGGCCAGCTGACCGTCGCCGGCTGGGAAGCCGACGAACGAGGCAGCGCCGCCCGCGTCACCGCGATCTCGACCTTCCAGCAGGCCGTCTAGAATCCGGAGTCCTGGCGCATAAACGAAACAAACGAAATAAACGAAATAAACGAAATAACTGAAACGGATGTCGCACCCCTCGAATCAGGTGTCGTGGTGGCGGTTGAAGGAGCGATCTTGCTTGACTTCTGAAAGACATTTTCGAACGGCCGGCCGGAGCCGTCGTCGGGAGCCGCGATGAGCAAGCCGGAAGCATCCGAGCGCAAGGCAGGAAGCATGGCGGGGCTCCTGCTCACCTTGTCGATCCTGATCGGGACCCTGTTCGCGATCGCGGGCTCGGCGATCCCCGCGGTCTTCTTCTTCCCGCTGTGGATCGTAGGTGACGCGGTCATTCCCGCCTGGGACGCCATCGATCCGACCGTGCCGCGGCTACCGTCGTTACCCAAGGACACTTCTGATCTCGAGCACTCCGACGCCCGGGGCAAGGCGCTGCGGGCGAAGATCGACCAGTACTACGCGGCGCTGCCGGAGACCCGGAAGCCGTGGGTCTACAAGTACTTCGCGCCGCCCTACGTGGGTTACGCCGTCGATATCAGCAGGATCGTCCGCCACTACATTCCCGCAGGCGCATCATTCGACGAGGCGGAAAGAACTCTCACGGCGGCCGGACTCACGGTCGATTGGCCGAGACCGCCCAGCGGCGTCATGGAGCCCGACCGCAGTCCACTGCATGACTATCAGGTGAGGGCAAGCCTCGAACAGAACACCTATCCTCCCGGATACATGCGGATCTACGTACGCCTGGCGCCGCAAACACGAGGCGACTACGGGGCGAACTCGGCGGTGGGTGAGATCACAGGGTCGATCGTCAAGCAGCTCGGTGCACCGATCCCAACGGTCTCGTTTCCCCTAGATGTCAGTCGTGCCGGAACGGAGATCGACGTTCTCGTGAAGGTCGCCGAGACCCGGCCCTATCAGTTCGACCTGACGTTCCGGGCCAGAAGCGTTTCCGACCTACCGTTGCTGCGGAAGGTCAGCGGGGAGGGCCTTCGGTGGCGCGACGAGACATTGCCTAACCCGGGAAGCATCATTCCAATCCAGGTGACGGTCGCCAATGAAGGCCATCCTCCCTTCTACGATCGGACCATCGATACGCAGGGAAGCTACGCATTCGGTTACCTGAAGATTTCGAGAAGTGTGGGCGGCACCGGACTGAGCCCGGGCCTCTATCGCTTCAAGGTGACCACGCTGAAGGACATTCCCGAATTCACCGACGTGAAGGTCGACTTCACGATCACCTGGGACGCCCGCGTCTAGCTTGGCCGTCCCAAAGTAACGCTAAGCCCGCTTCTTCGCCGTCGAGCTGCGCGGCAGCAGGCGGGCGAGGTACTGGCCGGTATAGCTCTCGGCCACCTTCACAATCGCCTCGGGCGGGCCCTCGGCGACGAGGCGGCCGCCGCCCGATCCGCCGTCGGGGCCCATGTCGAGGACCCAGTCGGCGGTCTTGATGACTTCGAGATTGTGCTCGATCACCAGCACAGTGTTGCCGGTCTCGACCAGGCGATGCAGCACTTCCAGCAGCTTGCGCACATCCTCGAAGTGGAGGCCGGTGGTCGGTTCGTCGAGGATGTAGAGCGTGCGGCCGGTGGCCCGTCTTGAAAGCTCCTTGGCGAGCTTGACCCGCTGGGCCTCGCCGCCCGACAGGGTCGTCGCCTGCTGGCCGATATGGATGTAGCCGAGGCCGACCTGCTGGAGCGTCAGCAGCTTGTCGCGGATGACCGGCACCGCCTTGAAGAATTCGCAGCCCTCGTCGACTGTCATGTCGAGCACGTCGGCGATCGACTTGCCGCGGAACACGATCTCCAGCGTCTCGCGGTTGTAGCGCTTGCCCTTGCAAACGTCGCATTCGACGTAGACGTCGGGCAGGAAGTGCATCTCGATCTTGATGACGCCGTCGCCCTGGCAGGCCTCGCAGCGGCCGCCCTTCACGTTGAAGGAGAAGCGGCCGGGCTTGTAGCCGCGCTCGGTCGATTCCGGCAGTTGCGAGAACCAGTCGCGGATCGGCGAGAAGGCGCCGGTATAGGTCGCGGGGTTCGAGCGCGGTGTGCGGCCGATCGGCGACTGGTCGATGTCGACGATCTTGTCGAGATGGTTCACGCCCTCGAGCCCGGCGTGGGCGCCGGCATGCTCGCGCGCCTTGTTCAGCTGCTTGGCCAGCGCCTTGTAGAGTGTCTCGACGATCAGGGTGCTCTTGCCGCTGCCCGACACGCCGGTGACGCAGGTGAAGGTGCCGAGCGGGATGCTGGCCGTCACGTTCTGGAGATTGTTCTCCTTGGCGCCCTTCAAGGTCAGCCAGCGGCCGTTCTTGGGCGGCGGCTCGCGCCGCACCTTGGGAATCGGGACCTGGCGGAAGCCGGAGAGATACTGGCCGGTAAGGCTCGCGCTGTTGCCCATCACCTCTTCGGGGGTGCCCTGGGCGACCACGTGGCCGCCGAGCGCGCCCGCCCCGGGGCCCATGTCGACCAGATAGTCGGCCGAGCGGATCGCGTCCTCGTCATGTTCGACCACCAGCACCGTATTGCCGAGGTCGCGCAGGCGCGTGAGCGTCTTCAGCAGCCGGTCGTTGTCGCGCTGGTGCAGACCGATCGACGGCTCGTCGAGCACATAGAGCACGCCGGTCAGGCCGGAGCCGATCTGGGAGGCGAGGCGAATGCGCTGGCTCTCGCCGCCGGACAGGGTGCCGGAGGTGCGGTTCAACGTCAGGTAGGACAGGCCGACATTATCGAGGAAGCCCAGCCGCTCGTTGATCTCCTTCAGGATGCGGGCGGCGATCTCGCGCTGCTTGGACGTGAGCTTGGGGTCGAGCGCCAAGAACCACTTCACCGCCTCGCCGATCGAGAACTCGGTGGTCTGGCTGATGTTGAGGCCGGCGATCTTGACCGCGAGCGCCTCGGGCTTGAGGCGGGCGCCGTTGCAGACCTCGCACTTGCTCTCGTGCTGGAAGCGCTCCAGCTCCTCGCGCACCCAGGAGGAATCGGTCTCCCTCCAGCGGCGGTCGAGATTGGGAATCACACCCTCGAACGGCTTGGTTGTCTGGTACTGGCGGATGCCGTCGTCGTAGCGCATGGCGACCGACTCGCTGCCGCTGCCATAGAGGATCGTGTCGCGCACCTTCTTCGGCAGGTCGCGCCACGACATCGAGGTCTTGACCTTGAAGTGCTTGGCGATGCTCTCGAGCGTCTGCATGTAATACTGGCCCGACGAATCGGCCCACGGCGCCACGGCGCCTTCCGAGAGCGAGAGCCGGTCGTCCGGCACCACCATCTCCGGATCGAAGAACATTTTTACGCCCAGGCCATCGCAGGCCGGGCAGGCGCCCTGTGGTGCGTTGAAGGAGAAGAGGCGCGGCTCGATCTCCTCGATGGTGAAGCCGGAGACCGGGCAGGCGAAGCGGGCGGAGAAGACGGTACGTTCGCCGTTGTCGGCGTTCTCGGCGATGGCGAGGCCCTCGGCGAGGGTAAGCGCCGTCTCGAGCGAATCGGCGAGGCGGTTGCCGAGGTCGGGCTTCACGACGATGCGGTCCACGACCACGTCGATGTCGTGCTTGAACTTCTTGTCGAGCGCGGGCGCCTCGGCGATCTCGTAGAGCTTGCCGTCGACCTTGACCCTCTGGAAGCCCTTGCGCTGCAGGTCCTGCAGTTCCTTGCGATACTCGCCCTTCCGGCCGCGCACGATGGGCGCCATCAGGTAGAGGCGCGTGCCATCGGGCATGGTCTTGATGCGGTCGACCATCTGGGAAACGGTCTGGCTCTCGATCGGCAGTCCCGTCGCCGGGGAGTAGGGCACACCGACGCGCGCGAACAGCAGGCGCAGATAGTCGTAGATCTCGGTCACGGTGCCGACCGTCGAGCGCGGATTGCGCGAGGTCGTCTTCTGCTCGATCGAGATCGCGGGGGACAGACCCTCGATCGAATCGACGTCCGGCTTCTGCATCAGCTCGAGGAACTGGCGGGCGTAAGCCGAGAGGCTTTCGACGTAGCGGCGCTGGCCCTCGGCGTAGATCGTGTCGAAGGCGAGCGACGACTTGCCCGAGCCGGAGAGGCCGGTGATCACCACCAGCCTGTCGCGCGGCAGATCGACGTCGACGTTCTTGAGATTGTGCTCGCGCGCGCCCCGTACGGAGATGAAGCGATGCGGCTCGGCAGCGGGTAAGCGGGACTTGGCCATCAGGACCGGAACCATAAGGTATGCGCGGGATCAGCGCATATGGCGATTATCCCACAGCTCCGCCAGTGCCCTGCGTCAAGCTGGCGATGCTTGCGCTGCCAGCACCCGGGCGGTCGGCCGATCGTTCATCAGAAGCTGCGCGGTACCCGCGATCAGGCCGATCAGGACGCCGATCTTCCAGGCGAGGTCGTAGGAGCCCAGCAGATCGAAGAGATAGCCCCCACCCCAGGCACCGAGGAACGATCCGGCCTGGTGGCTGAGGAAGGCGATGCCGGTCAGGGTCGACAGGAAGCGCAGGCCGAAGATCTGCACCACCAGCCCGTTGACCAGCGGAATGACCCCCAGCCAGAGCGTGCCCATGGCGGCGCCGAACAGCACGACGGAGAGGGGCGTCGGCGGGAACATGAAGAACAGCGCCACTGCCAGGGAACGCAGCAGGTAGATCGCGCCCAGAAGCAGGCGCTTGGGGTATTTGTCACCCAGCCAACCGAACAGCCACGAGCTCAGGATGTTGAAGCCGCCGATCAGCATCAGCGCCACGGCGCTGTAGGACGGGTCCATGCCGCACTGGGCCAGATAGGTCGGCAGGTGGGTAGTGATGAAGACGAGCTGCAGGCCGCAGACGAAGAAGGCGAGCGCCATCACCACGTAGCCCGTGTGGCGCCGCGCCTCGTCGAGGGCGCCCGCCAGGGTGAGGTTGCGGTCGGTCGACAGCGTGTTGGGCAGCTTGTCCGCACGGCTGCCGATCCAGGCGGCGGGCAGCATGGCCAACGCCAGGATGACGAAGGCCCACACCGCCGCGCGCCAGCCGTCGGTATTGAGAAGGTAGGCCGCGATCGGCGCCGTCACCATGGTGCCGACGGAGCCGGCGGCCGAGACGATGCCGAAAGCCAATGTCCGGCGGCCCGGTTCGACGACGCGGGCGGCGATGTTGGCGGTGATGCCCGACGTCGTGCAGGCCAGCGCCATGCCGATCAGGACGCCAGCGCCCAGGATGATGGGCAGGACGCCTTGCGCCGTGGCGGTCAGCCAGATCCCGAGGATGTACAGGGCGCTGCCGATCATCGCGACCCACCGCGTCCCGTATTTGTCGGCGAAGAAGCCGGCAACCGGCTGGCTCACGCCCCAGGCGACCTGCTGCACGGAGATCGCCAGCGCGAAGTCCGAAATCGCGATCCCGAGTTCCTTGGAGGCCGGCGCCTGGAAGAGGCCGAGATTCTGACGGATGCCCATGGCGAGGGTCATCATCAGGGCCGCGCCGCCCAGCATGGCGTAGGCCTGGCCGGTCGAGACCTGGGGAACGTGGAAGGATTTGCTCATGGCCGGGGAAGATACGGGAGACTTTGCCGCCACAACCAATGAATTGTCGGAGGGCGCTCATGAGCAGACCTCACTTCACAACCGAAGTTAGGTGTTTCCCACAGGCTCCCGGAGCTAGGTTGCCCGCCGTGAGGTAGGTGTCGCGTCCCGCGGCGCCGGGAAAGCCAAGGAGGCCCCCATGGCGGGCAGCGTCAACAAAGTCATTCTGGTCGGCAATCTCGGCCGCGACCCCGAAGTGAAGTCCATGCAGGACGGCCGTTCGCTGGTGAACATGTCGGTGGCGACGTCGGAGACCTGGCGCGACCGCAACAGCGGCGAGCGCAAGGAACGCACCGAGTGGCACCGCGTCGTGATCTTCAACGACAAGCTGGCCGAAGTGGCCCAGAAGTTCCTGAAGAAGGGCGCCAAGATCTATCTCGAAGGCCAGCTCACCACCCGCAAGTGGACCGACCAGAGCGGCCAGGAACGCTACACGACCGAAGTGGTCATTCCGCGTTTCGGCGGCTCCCTGACCATGCTCGACGGCCGCAGCGGCGGCGGTGAGGGCGGCGGGGGCGGCGGCATGGACGACGATTTCGGCGGCGGCGGCATGTCCGGCGGCGGCGGGATGTCGAGCGGCAGTGGTGGTGGCGGGGGCGGCCGCGCTGCACCGCGTGGCAAGGCCGAGCTCGACGACGACATTCCGTTCTAGGCCGTGCGGACGCTCGTCCTGGGTGGGACGGGCGTCTTTGGCGGCCGGCTGTGCCGCCTGCTGGCGGGCGATCCTCTCGTCGATCTCACGATCGGCGCGCGTGATCGGGCCAGGGTCGAGGCTCTGGCGGCCGAACTGGGCATCGTGGGCCTGGTGCTCGATTGGCGGCGCGACCTGGACCGAGTCCTCGCCTCGCGACAGTTCGACGTTCTGGTCCATGTCGCCGGCCCCTTCCAGGGCCAGGATTATGCGGTAGCGGAAGCCTGCATCCGTCACGGCGTCCACTATCTCGACCTTTCGGACGATCGCGCCTTCGTCTGCGGCATCGACCGCCTGGATGCGGATGCCAGAGCCGCAGGCGTGTTCGTTTGCTCGGGGGCGAGCACCGCGCCCGCGCTCACCGCCGCCGTGCTCGAGCGAGCGCTGGAAGAGGGCATGGCCGTCGAGCGGGTGTCGTTCGGCATCGTGCCGGGCAATGACGCGCCGCGCGGCCGCGCCTTGATCGAGGCCATCCTGTCCGGTGCGGGAAAGCCTATTCCCGATCAGCCGGGGCGGCACGTCTGGGGCAGCCTTCGCCGCATCGCCGTGCCCGGATTGGGCAAGCGCTGGGCCGCTTCCTGCGACTTGCCGGAGCCCGCCCTGTTTCGCCAGCGTTTCGGCGTCGCGGAGACCTATGCCGGCGCGGGGCTGGAACTCCCGATCCTGCATCTCGGACTTTGGCTGCTGGCCGTGCCCGTCCGCCTCGGGGTGCTTCGCTCGCTCAGCCCGGCGGCGACGCCGCTCGCCTGGATCGCCGACCGGCTGCGCGCCTTCGGTACCGACAAAGGCGGGCTGCGCATCGATCTCGAGGGCGCCGGTGGCGCGCGCAGCTGGTCCTTGGTGGCGGAGGGCGGCGATGGTCCGTTCGTGCCGGCGATGCCTGCCGCCGCGCTGGTTCGCAAGCTGGCGCGCGGGGAAGTCTCCCAGTGGGGCGCCATGCCCTGCATCGGCCTCCTGTCCCTGGCCGAGATCGAGACCGAGTGGCTGCGGGCGTCCCTGCGCATCGCCTCCGGTTGGGGCGAGGACGGCGCCTCATTCCGACCGTCGCTCTATCGCCGCGTCCTTGGCCTTGCCTACGGCGCTATGTCCGAAGCGGGGCAAAGGCTTCATGGCGGGACGGGCGGCAACTGGAGCGGCCGGTGCTCGGTCGAGGGGCCCGCCAACCTCGCCGGGCGACTCGTGGCACGGCTGTTCGCATTGCCGCCCGCGTCGGCGGATGCCCCGATCGAAGTCGACTTCGTCGCGCGTGGCGGTCGCGAGACCTGGATACGGCGGGTCGGCGCTCGCACCATGCGTTCGCAGCAATATATCGGGCTGCGCCGGCCCGGCGGCTGGATCGTCGAGCGGTTCGGCCCGTTCGCCTTCGATCTCGCGGTGGAGGTGACGGCCGGCCGGCTCGAACTTGTGATGGCGGGGATGCGATTCGGCGGGGTGCCCCTGCCGCGCGTCTTCTGGCCTCTCATCAACGCTGCCGAGACCGAGGATGAGCAGGAGCGATTCCGCTTCGATGTCGAGATCGGCCTGCCTTGGATAGGCCGGCTGGTGCGCTATCGCGGTTTCCTCACAGGTCGATGAATCGGTCCCGCGTCTGCGGCGACGGCGCGAGGCAGGAGTCGAGGCGGCCGAACCAGCGGATCCGGTTGCGCGCAACGACGTCGTAGATCGGGTCGCGCAGGATCTTCGGGACCAGGATCAGCGGATAGAGCCCGCGCGCCGGGCCGGTCAGATGGCGCAAGGCCCGCAGCGCAGCCGTCGAGCGCGTGTAGACCCTGCCGTCCTCGAGCAGCAGGATCGTGCGGTCCAGCGTGTCGCCGGGCAGGTCGAGGGTGGCGAGGACCTGCCTGCCGAGGGAAGACTGCGCGCTGGCGAACTTGAGGCGGCCGTCGGGATCGCGCTTGAGGCAGAAGGCGACGAAGCGGCTGCACAGCACGCATTGGCCATCGAAGAAATAGAGCGGCTGCGGCAGGTCCGCCAGAGCCGGCGGGATCTTCACGCGGGAAAGCCGAGGGCCCGCAGTTCGGCCACCGTCTCTTCCGCCGAGCGGTGATGGATGCCGCCCATGCCGATGGCCCGCGCCCCGTCCACGTTTGCCATCACGTCGTCGATGAACACCGCGTCCTGTGGACTGAAACCGCCCGTCCGGCAGGCAAGCCGGTAGATGGCGGCGTCGGGTTTCCAGCAGCCGACGTTTCCGGAGACGATGAAGTCGCGGAAGCGGCCGACGAAGGGGTGTTTCGCCTGCGCCGGTCCGCGCAGCCACGCGTCGAGGAATCCGGGCGCGTTGGACAGCAGGTAGAGCGGCACGCCGGCATCGCCCAGGCGCTCGACCAGGGCCGCCATTGCCGGGAAGGCATGGTCGAGCATCTCGTCGAAACGGTCGTAATAGGCCGAAATCAACGCTTCCTTACCGGGATGGCGCGCCTGCAGCTCGCGCGTGGCGATGGCGGGATCGCCATCATAGTCCTGCCGCATGTGCCATTCGCGGGTGGTCACGTCGGCCAGGAAGGCCTCCATCTCCGCTTCGTGCGGGATCAGCTTCCGGTAGAGGTGCCGCGGATTGTAGTCGATCAGCACGCCGCCCATGTCGAAGACCAGAATGGAGGCGCGGGACGGGGCATTTTCTGGGGGCAATTCTCGGCCTTTCCGCGAGGTATTTTCGGTGCGAATTTAATCAATAATATCAAAGCATTAAAGGGCGGTCTGCCGGGCGATTTTTGTTGGTCTTCCGGGGCTTGTTTGGTAGGTTGCGGAATACCCCTGCCGGAGCCTCCGGACGGGCTGCAAGAACGAGAAAAATCCCAGGTCTCCGTGAGCGACGATACGACCCTGCCGCCGGCGCCGCCGCCCTCTGACGCGCCTCCGCCTCCGTCTTCCCCGAACGATATCGCGCCGATCACCATCGAAGAGGAGATGCGCCGCTCCTATCTCGATTACGCCATGAGCGTGATCGTGTCGCGGGCGCTGCCTGATGCGCGCGACGGGCTGAAGCCGGTGCAACGCCGCATCCTCTACGCGATGAAGGAGGGGGGCTACGACTCGACGCGGCCTTTCCGCAAGTCTGCGCGCATCGTCGGCGATGTGATGGGCAAATATCACCCGCACGGCGACAGCGCGATCTACGACGCCATGGTGCGCATGGCGCAAAGCTTCTCGATGCGCCTGCCGCTGATCTCGGGGCAGGGCAATTTCGGCTCGATGGACGGCGATCCGCCGGCGGCGATGCGTTATACCGAGGCGCGACTTGCCACGGTCGCCGAGACGCTCCTCGAAGACATCAACAAGGACACGGTCGAGTTCCAACCGAACTACGACGAGCGCGAGAGCGAGCCGACGGTGTTGCCGGCCGCCTATCCGAACCTGCTGGCCAACGGCGCCGGCGGCATCGCGGTCGGCATGGCGACCAACATCCCGCCGCACAATCTCGGCGAGCTGATCGATGCCTGCCTCGCGCTGATCGCCAATCCGGAGCTGACCGTGCCGCAGCTCATGGAATATGTGCCGGGCCCGGACTTCCCGACCGGCGGCCTCATCCTCGGCCGCAACGGCATCCGCGCCGCTTTCGAACTCGGCCGTGGCTCGATGATGATGCGGGCCAAGACCAACATCGAGCAGAAATCCGGCGGCCGCGAGTCGATCGTCGTCACCGAAATTCCGTATCAGGAGAACAAGGCTCGGCTGCACGAGCGCATTGCCGAGGTGGTGCGCGACAAGAAGGTCGAGGGCATCTCCGAGATTCGCGACGAGAGCGACAGGGACGGCGTGCGGCTGGTCATCGACCTGAAGCGCGACGCCATGGCCGACGTCGTGCTCAACCAGCTCTATCGCTTCACGCCGTTGCAGACGAGCTTCAGCGTCAACGCCCTGGCGCTCGACGGCGGCCGCCCGAAGCTGATGAGCCTCAAGGAGCTGCTCGAGGCCTTCATCCGGTTCCGGGCCGAAGTGATCACCCGGCGCACCCGCTTCGAGCTCAACCATGCACGCGACCGCGCCCATGTGCTGGTCGGTCTCGCGATCGCTGTCGCCAATATCGACGAGGTGATTGCGATGATCCGCAGTTCGCCCGATCCGAACGTGGCGCGCGAGCGGCTGATGGCGAAGGACTGGCCGGCCGCCGACGTGAAGCCGCTGATCGACCTGATCGCCGAGCCCGGGCGGGAAGTGTCGGCCGAGGGAACCTACCGGCTCTCCGAGGCGCAGGCCCGCGCGATCCTCGAGCTGCGCCTGCAGCGCCTCACCGGCCTGGAGCGCGACAAGATCGCCGAGGAGCTGACCGAGGTCGCAAAGCTGATCGAGGGCTATCTCGAGCTGCTGGGCGATCGCGACAAGCTGTTCGCGCTGATGGGCGAGGAGCTGCGCGAGATCAAGGAGAAGTACGCCACGCCGCGGCGCACGCAGATCGTCGACAACGAGTTCGAGCAGGACGTCGAAGATCTGATCCAGCGCGAGGACATGGTCGTGACGGTGACCCATGGCGGGTACGTCAAGCGCGTGCCGGTGTCGGCCTACCGGGCGCAGCGGCGCGGCGGCAAGGGCCGCTCCGGCATGGCGACGCGCGAGGACGATTTCGTGTCGAGTCTGTTCGTGGCCAACACGCATACGCCGGTGCTGTTCTTCTCCAGCCGGGGCATCGTCTACAAGCTCAAGGTCTGGCGGCTGCCGCTCGGTGCCCCGCAGGCGCGCGGCAAGGCGTTCGTGAACCTGCTGCCGCTCAGCGAGGGCGAGACCATCAGCGCCGTCATGCCGATGCCGGAGGACGAATCGAGCTGGGCCAAGCTGAACGTCATGTTCGCGACGGCGCGCGGCGGCGTGCGCCGCAACGAGCTCAGCGACTTCACCAGCGTCAACCAGGGCGGCAAGATCGCCATGAAGTTCGAGGGCGAGGATGCCGGCGATCGCCTGATCGGCGTCGGCGTCTGCACCGAGGAGCAGGACGTGCTGCTGGCGACCCGCCAGGGCCGCGCCATGCGGTTCCCGGTCTCGACGGTCCGCGTCTTCGCCAGCCGCAATTCGACCGGCGTTCGCGGCATTGCGCTGGCCGACGGCGACGAGGTGATCTCGATGTCGCTGGTCGACGGCGGCAAGGGAATCCCGACCGAAGACAGGGACGCCTATCTTCGTCAGTCGCGGGCCCTGCGGCAGGCAGAGAACGCCTCAGAGGCGGGCGAGCCGCTGGTGGAGACGACGGAAGAGGAGGTCGCTGTTGGCGAGGAGGCGGCTTCGACCGCCCATATCCTGTCGCCCGAGCGATTCGCCGAGCTGCGTGCGAAGGAAGAGCTCGTGCTCACGGTCGCTTCGTCCGGCTTCGGCAAGCGCACTTCGGCCTACGAGTACCGGGTGACCGGTCGCGGCGGCAAGGGTGTGGAGCTGATGAGCCTGGCCAAAGGCGGCGAGATCGTGGCGGCCGTGCCGGTGCTCGACACCGACGAGGTCATGCTGGTGACCGACGCCGGCACGCTCATCCGCTGTCCTGTGGATGGAATCCGGATCGCGGGCCGGGCGACGCGCGGCGTGCGCATCGTCAACGTGAGCGAGGGCGAGCGGGTCGTGACCGCCGTTCGGATCGGCGACGACGATGCCGGCAACGGCGGGAGCGGCGACGTTCCGGCGGAGCCGAATACGGGAACGGATCAGGACTCCAGTTCCGAAACAAACGGTGGATAAGGACCGGTCGTGTCGCTAAGACTTCGCCGTCGCAGTCTGCGTACAAGGGGGAGACATGGCCGTAGAACGCACCGGGGTGTATCCGGGCACGTTCGATCCCATCACGAGCGGGCACATGGAAGTCGTGCGGCGCTCGCTGCGCCTCGTCGACAGGCTGGTGATCGGCCCGCACATCAACGTGGGCAAGGGACCGCTGTTCTCGCTCGAAGAGCGGATCGAAATCATCAACGAGGACATCGCGGATTTTCCACAGGCGGACCGCGATCGCATCACGGTGGTGCCGTTCGAGGGGCTGTTGATCCACTTCGCGCGCGACGTGAATGCGTCGGTCATCATTCGCGGGCTGCGGGCGGTTTCGGACTTCGAGTACGAGATCCAGATGGCCAATATGAATGCGCGCATGGAGCCTGCAATCGAGACCATCTTTTTGATGGCGTCCGACCGGCACCAGTTCATCGCCTCGTCCCTGGTGAAGGATATCGCCCGTCTGGGCGGCGACACGTCGCAATTCGTGTCCAAGAAGGTATTCGAGCGCCTGAAAGCCAAGTTCAGCAAGGCGTGAGGGCGGCAGGGGTCGCGTTGACCATCGGCCCCCCGCACTTTATATGGGCGCCGCGCGGTGGAGAAGCCCGCGGCGCGGAACCGGAAAGAGCCCGTAGCTCAGCGGTAGAGCATCTGACTTTTAATCAGAGGGTCGTGGGATCGTACCCCACCGGGCTCACCACTGGACCCAAGAAGGAGAAGAACGGCTCATGCCGTCGGTGAAAGTCGTCAACGGCAAGCAGATCGTGGTCGAGCATCTCGGTCCGATCGAGCGCGTCATCAGCTTCATCGTGAAGCCGTTCGTCCGCATGCTGCAGCATCGCGACCTGATCGCTGCCATCCTGCGGCGCGAAGTGCGCGAACGCTTCAAGGGATCGATCGCCGGATGGATCTGGGCGATCATTGCGCCCCTGTTGATGATCGCCGTCTATTCCTTGGTGTTCAGCACGGCCCTGACGCTGCCGCTGCCCGAAAATCTGGCCAAGAGCCAGGCCGGTTACGCCCTATTCATCTTCGGCGGCCTGATCATCTTCAATTTCTTCTCAGAGATGGCATTTCGTGCACCGATGCTGCTGCACGAGTACACCCATTTCATCAAGCAGACGATCTTTCCCAGTGACATGCTGGCGGTGATCTCGACGCTGCGCGCCACGGCCTATACGCTGATCTCCTTGGGGGTGATGCTGCTGTTCCAATTGGCGGTGATTGGCGAGCTGCCCGTGACGGTGCTGCTGCTGCCGTTCATTTTCATCCCGTTCATCGCGTTCTTGATCGGCATGTCATGGTTCTTGGCGGCTCTCGGAGCCTTCACGCGCGATGCCGGCTATCTGATGATCACGATCGTGCCTCTTTTCATGTTTGCGACGCCGATTTTCTATCTGCCGTCGATGGTGCCGGCGCCCTACGATTTTTGGATGTATGGCAATGCGCTGGTTTGCTTTGTCGAAATTCTGCGCGACCTGGTGCTGGGGGGCAGATTGCCCAACATGATCCTCTACGGCTGGACATTGTTTATCTCGCTGTTCAGCTTCTATTTCGGCTACTGGTTCTTTGACAGGTATCGGAATGTCATCGTCGACGTCCTCTGAGATCGTCGTCGAGGCGAAGAACCTCGGCAAGGCTTTCCAGCTCTATGCTCACCGCAACGACTGGTTGAAGCAGGTCCTGTTCGGCTGGTGGAAGGCGTACTTCAAGCCGTTCTGGGTGCTGCGCGACATCAGCCTCGAGGTGAGGAAGGGCGAGAGCATCGGCATCCTCGGTCGCAACGGCTGCGGCAAGTCCACCCTGCTGCAGGTCGTCTGCGGCATGACGCTGCCCAGCCATGGCGAACTCAGGGTCACTGGCCGCATCGCACCGGTGCTGGCGCTGGGCTCGACCTTCGACATGGAGCTGTCGGGCCGCGAGAATGTCCTGATCGGCGGCGCGGTGCTCGGGCTGAAGCGCAGCGAGGTCCTGCGCAAGTTCGAGTCGATCGCCGAGTTCGCCGGCATCGGCGAGTACATGGACCAGCCGGTGAAGCATTATTCGATGGGCATGCGCACGCGTCTCGCCTTTTCGATCTGTGCCCATGTCGAGGCCGAGATTCTGGTCGTCGACGAGGCGCTGTCGGTCGGTGACGCCGCGTTCCAGCGCAAGTGCCTCGACTGGATCGACAATTTCCGCAAGACGGGGACCCTGCTCTTCGTGTCGCACTCGATGGCCGAGGTCCGCCGCCTGTGCACGCGCGCGATCTGGATCGAGGAGGGGCGCATCCGCGAACAGGGTGATCCCAACGACGTCATCCGCTCCTACCATCGTGCCCTGCTGGTCGAGAAGGACGACGTCCAGCGCTTCTCTTCCGGAAACGCCAAGCAGGTCGCAGCGGGCGAGTAGGGCCTCATGGAGCCGGGCATCCTGGCGTGGCTCGGCTTCGGCTGGTGGTCGCTCGGCTCGACGATCCAGTGGGCAAGTGCCGCGCTGGGCCGGTCGCCCCGGGCAATTCCTGCGATCCGGCACCAGGTGCGCGACTTCAGCATCGTGGCGCCGATGGCCGGCGCCGAGGATGCGACCGCGGACTATGTCGAGGTCCTGCGCCGGCTGGCGGAGGACGGGGCGGAAGTCCTGATCTGCGTGGCCCACGCGGACGACGCAGCGGTGGCGCCAACCAAAAAGCTCTGGCCCGAGGCGCCGATCCTCGTCGGCAGCGCCGACACGTTCAACCCCAAGATGAACAACGTCCGCAAGGGACTCGAGGCGGCCAGCCGGGACGTGGTGGCGCTCTGCGATGCCGGCATCCTGCTCCGTGCCGACGAGCTGACCCGCGCCGCCGCCCCCCTCGCGGCCGGGGCAGGGCTGGTGCTTGCCCTCAAGGCGGCGGATGCGCCGGGGAGTTTCGCGGCCGAGATCGAGCGTGCCTATATCGACGGCCATCAGGCCAAGTTCCTGTTCGCCGCCGATCGGCTGGGACTGGCCGTGGCCTCCGGTGGCGTCACGATCCTGACCCGCGACACCCTGCAGCGGATCGGCAACTGGCGGGGCTTCAATCGATGGATCGCGGACGACTACTCGGTCGTGCGTTCGGTTCGTGAACTGGGCCTCACGACGTGTCTCGGGGCGGTGATGCCGCGCCTGCCGCTCGGGGCGCGATCCTGGTCGACCGTCTGGCGGCGTCAGGTCCGCTGGGCGCGCACGCGGCTGCGCCTGCCGGTCTGGCCGCTGGTCCTGTGGGAGCCCGCGATCGGCTGGGCCGCCACCGGTGCGGCCGGCGCCGGCGCGCTGGTCTGTTCAGGGGCGAACGATGCTGTGGTCGTGATCGCGCTGGTGCTCCATACGGCCGCCTGGTTGTTGGCTGAGAAATGGTTCATGACGGGCCGCGGCCTTCCGTTCGGGCCGCGGGCCGCGACCGCGGCGCTGGCGCGCGAAGCCTTGGCCCCCGTCCTGATTGCAAATGCGCTTTCGAGCCGCGCCATCGATTGGCGCGGCACGGACCTCGGAGGCCAATGGCGGGGCCGACGGGCATCGGGCGAAGGTTCGCCAGGAAATACCGTGCCCGGGAAGTCCACATGAGCAACAGAAACATCAGCCAGCCGATTTCCACCGTGATGCTGCCGGCGAAGGTCGATACGGTGACCGTGTCGGCTGTCGAAGGCATGCTGCTCGCAGCCCTCCGGCCGGGAGCGCGGATCATCGTCGATGGCAGCGCGGTCGCCTACATGAGTGCAGCCGGCGTGCGCACGTTCGCGACCGTCATGCACGAGGCGGCGAAAGTGCAGGCGCGCGTCGTGCTCTGCAGCTTCCATGGGGCGGCCTGGGATTGTCTGCTCGTCAGCGGATTCTCTGAACTTCTCGAGATCGCCGAGACGACCGAGCAGGCCACGGCGCGTCTGGAGTAGGATCCGTGGTGATCCGTCGGGGAAAGCTTGCGCCAGCGCGGCACCACGGGTTAACTACGACCGGGCTGAGAGCGATATCAATGAGTTGGGACAAGGCGCCGCAAAGCGTGGCGACAGTTCCGGACGGAGATTGGGATTTGACAATCTGGAGCTGGCTGCGTGCCACCGCGCGCCCTACGGCCATTGTCCTCGGCTTGGGTTTTGGCTTGGCGGCCTGTACCGCCTTGCCCGGCGACGGTCCCTGGATGGGCGGCGCAGCCTCCACGACCAGTGAAGCCTTGCCGTTCGACGTGATCGACCTCACGCCAACGACGATCGCGAACTACCGCCAGCCGCCGCCGATCGACCGCCCCTCGACGGTGAGCAATCTACCCGCGGGGGGCCGTGTTGCCGTTGCCCCGGGCGACGCCATCAAGGTGCGCATCTTCGAACCCTACGAAGGCAGCATCTTCCCGACCATCCAGCGGCCGGGAGCGGATTTCGGCGTCCAGCGCGTCACCGATGACGGCACGATCAACGTGCCCTTCGTCGGTACGATCAAGGTCGCCGGGCTCGACTTGAGCCAGATCGAGAAGAAGGTCGCCCAGCAGGTGACGGCGACAGGCAAGGCCCAGGAGCCGCAGGTCATCGTCGAGTTCGTCGCCGACCGGACGCATACCGTCATGGTGTCGGGCGATGTCAGAAATCCCGGTCGGGTCTCCCTGCTCGAAGGCGTCCGCACGGTCGTCGAGGCGATCAACAAAGCGGGCGGTCCCGCCGGGATCGGCGGTCAGTCAGCGAACGGAGTAGGGGCTAACCAGTTCGAAGTGATCGTGCGCCGCAACGGCCAGATCATTTTGCAGTCGCAGTTCTCCGATGTCCTGGCCGGCGGTGATATCGGTCTCCAGAAGAACGACGAGATCGTGGTCCGTCCCAATCCGCGCGTATTCACGGTTCTCGGAGCCGTGGTGAAGGCGGGCAATGTCGACATGTCCAAGCACACGGTCAGCCTTCTCGAGGCGATGGGCATGGTGGGAGGCTTGAACGACACGCGGGCCAACAAGACCGGCGTCTATGTGTTCCGATTGGGCGAGTTGCAAACCAATCCCACGGCCCGGGCGAAAGTGTTCCGCCTGGACCTCTACCAACCGGTGTCCATCTTCATCGCACAGCAGTTTCCCGTGCAACCGAAGGACGTCGTCTACATTACCAACGCTCCGCTCTACGAGTACGACAAGATATTGACATCAATCTATCGTACCGTTTCGATCGTTGGAGTTGCGCGAGGCAACATCGTCTCGACGGGCGGCTTCTAACTAGGGGCAGCGTGCCCGAGGGTTTTCTGGTACTATTTGTTATGGCGCAGGCAAAAAAGTTCACTTGGGGCGCCACAGGATTGGCTGTGCTGCTCGTCGCGGCGGCGCTGACCCTGTGGATAATGCCCAGCCGGCAAACCAGCAGCGCGCAGGACGGTCCTCGCCCGGTCGCGCCGTTGATTTCGCGCGGTTACACCGACGCGCCGGCCGGTACGGCATTGATTGCCGGCGATCCCTCCGGCGGCGGCGTGTTGATCGAACTTCGGGTCACCGACGGCCAGAAGGTGAAGCACGACGAGATCATCGCCGTGCTGTCGAATTATCCCAAAGCCGACATTGCCGTCCGCACCACCGAGGCGGAACTCTCCAAGACCCGACAGGCGCGAGAGGCGATGGTCAGTGGCTATCGCGCGGCTGAGATCGCGATGCAGGAAGTCGTGGTCAAGTCGACGGCCGAAGAGGTCAAGCTCAAGAGTCTCGAGATGCAACGGTCCGGCAAGCCGCCGGATCAGAAGCAGCTGGAACAGAGCATTTCCCAGCAGAGTCTCGAGCGCGAGCAGGCGAAGCTGCGCGTCTTGAAGGAGACGCTGCAGACCGATCTTCAGCAGATCGACACGGACATCTCGATCATCCAGGCGAAGCTCGACAATGCCCGCAACACGCGCGAACAGGCTCTCGTGCGGTCTCCCCTGGATGGCATGGTGATCCAGATCTACACCCGGCAAGGGGAGCGCGTTTCTCCGAACGGGATCGCGAAGATCGTCGACCTGTCGCAGCTGCGCGTCCTGGCCGACGTCGACGAGCTGAATGTCGGACGCATCGCGGCGGGCGGCAAGGTCGAGGTGACGTTCCGGGGCAGCACGACGGTTTACCATGGGACGATCTCGCGGGTCGCCCCGACCGTGAAGCGCATGCAGCGCATGGAGCCCGATGGCGGTTCCTCGACGGACGCGCGCGTGGTCCAGGTCGAGATCGAGCTCGATGACCCGTCCAGCATGCCGCAGGTCCTGGGCCGCGAGACGCGCGTCACCTTTCTCTGATGGCGCTCACCCTGCCAGCGGCTAAGTCGCTGCCGCGGCGCTGGTTCGGCTGGCTGCCGAGCTTCTCCCTCGCGCGTCTGCGGGCCGCTGCGATCACCGCGACCCGCATGCCGCTGGGCGCGCAGCAGCTCAAGCGGCAGCGCACGAGCACGCTTCTGTCGCTCGCCGGCGTGACGGCCAGCCTGCTGGTGATCTTCGCCCAGCTGGGCATCGAGCGCGCCGTCTACGATTCGGCAATCCGGCTTCACCGGTCCGTCGCAGGCGACCTCGTCATGGTGCCCTACGGCTTCAAGTCCCTGCAGCTTCACGCCGAGGTGCCGGCGTCGCTGACCGATGTGCTGGCCGCCAATCCCGAGGTGACGAATACGCTTCCCTTCTGGTTCGGCGTCATGTCGCTGATGCACAAGGGGATGGAGAGCGCGCGCCGCATTGCCTGGTACGCCGTCGATGTCGAGCGGCCCGCGATCGACGTCCCGGGCCTGCGCGAGAACCTCTATCGCCTGCGCGAAGCCCGCCGGTTGCTCTACGATCGCGAATCGCGGCCCTATTTCGGTGATCTCGCGGATCAGGTCGGACCGGGCAAACCCGAATTCCAGGTCCTCGGTCCGCCGGACAATCGAGGATTGCTGCGCCAGCTCTTCGTTGTGGGAACCTTCGCGCTTGGCCCCAACGTGCTGAACGACGGCTCGATCATCATGTCGGAAGACACGATGGCCGAGGTGTTCGGTTCCTGGTGGTCCCAGCGGCCCGCCTTCATTGCGGTCCAACTGGCCAAAGGGGCCGACGTCGATACCGTCCGCCAGCAACTCAACACGGCACTCGCGGGTCGAGGCGAGGTCCTGACCCTGCGTGAATTCGAGAAACGCGAGCGCACCTACTGGTCGCGCGAGACGCCGGTCGGCTACATCACCGACTTGGGCTTCGTGATGGGCGTGATGATCGGCATGGTCTTCATCTACTATGCCCAGTACCAGATCATCCGTTTCTACCTGCCCGAATACGCCATCCTGAAGAGCCTGGGCTATGACTGGTGGTTCTTCCTGTTCATGATCGCCCAGATCGGTGCGGCCATCATCACGCCGGCCTTCCTCGTGGCCTTCACGCTCGGGCGCTTCGTCTATGGCGCCACGGAAGCGGCCATGCATCTCGGCATGTCGATGGGCTTGCGCGAGATGGTCGTGGCCCTGGTGGCCTGCCTGATCATGACCCTGGTCTCCAGCCTCTTCGCCATCCGCCGCCTGTGGCGGGTCGACCCGATCATGCTGTTCGAGTGACCGCGATGGCTGACACGCAGGGATTTGGGCCGGCCGTCGTGGAGGCCGTCGACGTCCATCACCATTACGGCGAAGGCGCCCAGCGGGTGGACGTGTTGTTCGACATCAACATGCAGGTCCGCGAAGGTGAACTCGTGATCGTCACCGGCCCGTCGGGCTCGGGCAAGACGACGCTGCTCACCATCCTCGGAACCATGCGCAAGCCGTCCGAGGGCAAGCTGCGCCTGCTCGGCACCGACATCGTGGGCCTGGGCGGTTCCGACCTCGACGTGCTGCGCAATCGCATCCGCTTCCTGTTCCAGAAGCGCAATCTCCTGTCTTCGCTGACGGCCCTGCAAAACGTGATCGCCGGAGTCTCGACGACGCCGCTCGCCGATCCGGCGTGGGACGAACCGCGGGCCCGGCACCTTCTCGGCATGCTCGGGCTCGGCGACAAGGCTGCCGCCTGGCCCGACGAGCTGTCGGGCGGCCAGCAGCAGCGCGTCGCGATCGCCCGCACCATGATCGGACTGCCCGATCTCATCATCGCCGACGAGCCGACCTCTGCGCTCGATCGTGTCTCGGGCCGTCTGGTGGTCGACCAGCTCAAGGATCTCTCGATGCGCGCCAAGTGCGCCGTGGTCCTGTCGACCCACGACGAGCGGATCTTCGACGTGGCCTCGCGCCGCCTCCATATCGAGGACGGCCGCTGCTTCGAAGTCCCCATTCACTATCACTGAGAGCGGCGGCCCGGCATGCTGCTGTTCCTGATCGACCTTCTCGTTTTCCTGTGCCTGGCGGCGCAGTTCGCGATCGCCGGGTATTTCCTCTACCTGGTTTACTGGCTGTTCGAACTGCCGCGCGACGAAGCCCCGGTGCCCTCACTGCCCGCGGAGCTGCCGCGCGTTCTGGTGCAGGTGCCGGTCTACAACGAGCCGCTGGTCGTGGAGCGTTCGATGGCTGCCATGGGCGCCCTCGACTGGCCGCGCGACCGGCTCACCATCCAGCTTCTCGACGACAGCAACGACATCACCTCGGACATCGCCGCGCATGCCATCGCGCGCCTGCGCCGTGCGGGCATCGACGCGCACCATGTACGGCGCAGCGACCGCAGCGGCTTCAAGGCCGGTGCGTTGGCGGCGGGTCTGGTCCTCGACGACGCGCCCTATGTCGCGGTGTTCGATGCCGATTTCGTGCCGCCGCCAGGCTGGCTGAAAGAGGCCATGGCCGCGATGCTCAGCCATCCGCGCGCCGCCTTCGTTCAGACCCGGATCGAATGGGGCAATGGCGAGCGCAACTGGCTGACACGGGCCCAGCGCCTCATGCAGGACGCGCATTTCGCCGTCGAGCAAGACGTGCGGGCGCGCCGCGGCGTGCCGTTCCAGTTCAATGGGACGGGGGGCATCTGGCGCCGGGCCGCCGTCGAGGAGGCGGGTGGCTGGTCGCACGACACGCTGTCGGAGGATCTCGATCTGGTGTTGCGGACCTACCTCAAGGGCTGGACCGGCGTGTTCCTGATGGACACGCAGGTGGTCGGCGAGTTGCCGCAGAAGGTCGAGGATTTCAGCGCCCAGCAAAGCCGCTGGTCCAAGGGCTTCGTGCAGGTCGCCCGCAAGCTGCTGGGGCCGATCTGGAAGTCGGCCTGGCCGACCGAAGCCAAGCTGACGACCACCGTGGCGCTCGCCCAGCAGCTCGTCTTTCCGCTGATCGTGGTCGGAGTGCTGGGGCTGGTCGTCTCGATCCTGGGCCATGGGCGGCTGCTCGGCCTTTTTCGCCTCGCCCTCTGGCTTTGGCTGTTCGGCATGCTGGCCGTGCTGTTCGGCATGACCTGGGGAGCCTACCGCCGCCTGAAGCGCGGCGGCATGCTGCGCTACCTGGTCACGGCTGCCAGCGTGCCCGCGCTGATCGTATATCTCGCCGTCGCCAACGCCGCCGCGATCGTCGGGGCAGGCTTCGGAAAGAAGACCGAGTTCAACCGCACACCCAAGACGGGAACCTGAGGCAGCGTCGATGGCCATTCTCGCCACCCTGGCGCTTCTGTTCGGCGCGGTCTTCGCGGTGTGCTGCGTGTTGCTCGCGGCCTTCATCGGCAGCCTGCTCTACATGGTCGTGCTGCATCATCGGCTGAAGCCCGCCGGTCTCCGACGCGAGGAGGCCCTGCTGGCGACGCCGCTGCCGCCGGACGCCGAGCTGCCTCACGTCGTGGTTCAGATCCCCTCGTTCAACGAAGGGTCCGTCGTGCGGCGCGGCGCCGAATCGGCGGCGGCGCTCGACTGGCCGCGCGACAAGCTGCACATCCAGCTGCTGGACGACAGCACCGACGAGACGGCGCAAACGGTGCGCGAGGTCGCGGCCGAGCTGCGCGCCAAGGGGTTCGACGTCGTGGCACTGCAGCGTACCGACCGCAGCGGCTACAAAGGCGGCGCGCTGCATGAGGCGATGCAGAAGACGGCGCACGATTTCTTCGCCATTTTCGACGTCGACTACATCCCGCCGGTCGATTTCCTGCGCATCTGCATGCGTCCCTTCTTTGCCGAGCCGAAGACGGCGTTCGTCCAGGCGCGCTTCGACTTCCTCAATCCGCACGAGAACGCGCTCACCGAGATGCAGATGGTGACGCTCGACGCCCATCTCGGCATCGAGCAGGCAACGCGCTGCTGGGCCGGCCATCCGCTGCCGTTCAACGGCACCTGCGGGATCTGGCAGCGGGCCGCCATCGATGCCGGCGGCGGCTGGAAGGGCGACACGGTCACCGAGGATCTCGATCTCACCTATCGGGGCTGGGTGAAGGGCTGGCGAGCCCTGTTCCTCACCAGCGTCGGCGTGCCGGGCGAGCTGCCGGCCGACACCAAGACCTGGCTGCGCCAGCAGCAGCGTTGGCAGGACGGGTTCCGCCATGTCTCGATGCGCATGTTCCCGGAGATCCTGAAGAGCCGCGACATCACCCCCTCGGCCAAACTGGCGGCGCTTCTGCACCTGTGCATGGCGCTGAACCAGCCGGTGCTGCTGGTGGGCGTGGTTTCCGGCATCCTCGCGGGCCTGCTCGCGCCGTCGCTCGTGCCGCTTCTGCTCACGCTGTTCGTCGTCACGGTGGCCTGGGTGCTGGTCTGCGCGACGACCTTCCTGCGGGCCGGGCACAACTTCATCCGCGGCGGCGAGATCCCGCCGCTCCAGTTCGCCGTGGTGCTGCTGCGGTTCGTGGGCGGGCAGGTGGCGACCGTGGTGCGTTCGCTGGGCGTCCACGTGAAGAAGCTGTTCAGCAAACCCAAGCCGGTCGTCTTCGACCGCACGCCCAAGCGCGGGACCTAATCCAGCACGCTCTCGCGCAGCAGCGGGTGGTGGGCGCAGCGCAGGCCGCCCCCCAGCTGGATGGGCGCATCGAAGGGCAGGGGAATGACATCGACCTTGCGCTTGCGCAGCTCGTCGATCACGCGCCGGTTGTCGGCATCAATGATGACCCGTCCCGGCTCGAGGACGAGGCCGTTGGTGGCGAGAAGCGTTGCCTCCTCGGGCGAAACCTCGATCTTGTCCCAGTCGCGCAGCGACATCGGCAGACCGTCGATCAGCTTCTGCGGGCAGTGGATCAGCAGGCCGGGCTGGATCAGGGCCATCGCGCAGTCGAGATGGAGGACGTGCGATTTCAGGGCGACGGGGATCACGCGGTAGGTGTCGCCGAGCAGGGCCTGCAGCCAGTCGGCGCCGGCGAGATCAGAGGCGCAGCCCGAGATTCCGACATAGATCTCGCGGCCGTTGAGCAGCGTATCGCCGCCCTCGAGGAACGGGCCGTCGACGCCGCCCGGCGAACCCAGCGGGACGCTCGACCAGCATGCGCCCCGGCTTGCCGCGGACTTCTGGACGAGCGATCGCAGCCCATAGCGCTCGCGTTGGCGGCATTTCAGGCGCAGCGATGCATCGATCACGTGCTTGTCGACGACGATGATGGGGTCGCGGGGGAAAAGCTGGGCGCCCTCGCCGTTCGGGGCGAGGAAGGTGCGCTCCTCTCCCTTCAGCCGCTGCGGGCGGTGAACCGTGACGCCCTGGCGGGCCACGAGTTCGGCCAGCGCATCGACCTGGCGCTCGATCCGGTGCGCCCAATCGGGATCGATGTCGATCAGCCTCTTCCCTGAGTGGCGGCGGCTGAATTCTAGCCCTTCCGGCGTCAGCCAACGGCACGAGTCTTCATGGAAGACGACGAAGTCCTCGGCCGGCGAGATGCCGATCACCACATCGCGAAGCTTGCCCCACTCGTGGTGTGCGCCGAACAGCATGTTCAGACCCGGGCGTAGATATCCTCGTAGCGAACGATGTCGTCTTCCTCGACATAGTCGCCGGTCTGCACCTCGACGACTTCCAGCAGTTCGGTCCCCGGATTGGCAAGGCGATGGACGCCGCCGATCGGGATGTAGGTCGATTCGTTCTCGCGCAGGGTCGTGACCTCGCCGTCGAGCGTGACCTCGGCGACACCCTTCACGACGACCCAATGCTCGGCGCGACGATTGTGGCTCTGCAGGCTCAGCTTGGCCCCGGGCTTGACCGTGAGCCGCTTGGCGCGAAAACGCTCGCCCCTGTCGATGTCCTGATAGCTGCCCCAGGGACGATGCATCACGGCATGCTCGGTCGCGGCGCGGTGCTTGCCGTCGGACATGCGCTGCACGACGTCCTTCAGGCGTGGGAGGTTGTCGCGATGGCCGACCAGCACGGCGTCGTTCATCGACACCACGACGACGTCCTCCACGCCGATCACGGCGGTCAGCGGGCCGTCGGACCGGATGTAGGAGTTGCGCACATGGTCGATCTCGACCGGACCCTCGGTGACGTTGCCGGCACTGTCGGCCTGTCCGACGTCGAGCAGCGCATCCCAGGTGCCGAGGTCGGACCAGCGGAAGCGGGCCGGGACGACCCAGCACTTGTCCGTACGCTCCATCACGGCGTAGTCGATCGACTTTGCAGGAGCCTTGCCGAAGGCCTCGGCGTCGAGGAACACGGTCGATCCGGTCTTCCTGGCCTTGGCCACCGCCTCTTCGGCGGCGGCCGCCATCTCCGGTTCGAAGCGGGCCATTTCGGACAACAGCAGATCGGGCGGAAACAGGAAGTTGCCGCTGTTCCACAGCAGCCCCTCGGCGATGTACTGCATCGCCGTCTGGGCATTGGGCTTCTCGACGAACGCCGCGACCTTCATCACCGGCCCGATCTTCTCCGAACCGGGACGGATGTAGCCGTAGTCGGTCTTGGGCTCCGTCGGCGGAATGCCGAAGGTGACGATGCCTCCCTGTTCGACCGCCGCCAGGCCCTCGCGGCATCCGGCGAGGAACTCCTCGGCGCCGATCACGAGATGGTCGGACGCGAGGGCCAGGACGGCCTTGGCGCCGAGGTCGCGCGTATAGGCGGCGGCGGCGGCCATGGCGGGCCCCGAATCGCGCCGCGACGGCTCCACGAGGATGTCGATCTCGATACCGATCTCCCGGGCCTGGCCTTCGCACATGAAGCGGTAGGCGTCGTTGGTCGCGATCACGGGCCTGCCGAACAGGCTGCCGTCGGCGACGCGCTGCAGCGTCTGCTGGAAGGTGGACTGCTTGCCCAGCAGCGGTACGAACTGCTTGGGCATGCTCTCGCGGGAGAGTGGCCACAGACGTTTACCGGAGCCTCCGACGAGGATAACGGGCGTGATGAGTGACATTGTGATGTCTTTCGTTCCGTAAGGCTTACTGGCCGGCTGCGGCGGCGTGCCGGCCCGCGATATAGCCGAAGGTGAGGGCCGGGCCAATGGTGATGCCGGCGCCGGGGTACGTGCCTCCCATGACGCTGGTCATGTCGTTTCCGGCGGCATAGAGGCCGCGGACCGGAGCGCCCTCTGTGTCGAGGACGCGCGCATTTCCGTCCACCCGCAGTCCGAGGAAGGTGCCGATGTCCCCCGGCACCATCTTCATCGCGTAGAACGGCGCCTGGACGAGGGGCGCGAGGCACGGGTTGGGACTGTGCGTCGGATCGCCATTGAATCGGTGATAGGCATCCGTCCCCTTGCCGAAATCGGGGTCCTCGCCGCGCGCGGCATTGGCATTGAAACGGCCGATCTCGGACTGCAGGATGCCTGCATCAATCCCGATCTTGCCGGCCAGCTCCGCCCAGCTTCCCGCCGCCAGCAGATAGCCATTCCGGATATGCGGCCCGAGCGGCAGCGGAGCGGGACCAATGGCACCCATGCCATACCGGCGGATGGCGCGGTGGTCGCAGAGCAGCCAGCTGCTCGTCTCGTCGCGCCCGCGGCAGGCCTCGACCATGGCCGGTACGAAGTCGTGGTACGAGGCCGATTCATTGGCGAAACGCCGGCCGGTCGGATCGACGGCAATGTAGCCAGGCTTGCCGCGCTCGTAGAAATGGGGGAACGGCAGGGTCGAGCCATCGGGCTGAGGGACCAGCGAAACCGGGACCCAGGCTGCAGGATGGGCGACATCCTCCGCCATGGCGCCGCCGGCCGATTGGCCGAGCCGGATCCCGTCGCCGCGATTGCCGGGCGGCGGTGCCGAGCGATGGAAGTGCCCGTCGCGCACATGACCGTAGTAGCGGCTCTTGAGTTCGTCGTTGGCGGGAAAGCCGCCGCAGGCCAGTACGACCCCGCGTCGCGCACGGACCTCCTGTCGCTCGCCCTCACGCTGCACGATCGCGCCTGTGACCGCGCCATCATGCTGCGTCAGTTCGACGACCGGACAGTCGAGCCAGAGGTCGATGCCGCGTTCCTCGGCCGACAAGGCGAGGGCGGCGATCAGGCCGTTTCCGTTGGTGAGGCGCGTGCCGCGATCGTGGTTCAGCCGGTCTGCTGCGTAGCGTGCGGTCATGCCCGCGACATGGAGCGCCGAGCGCACGGAACGGGTCATCCTGAAAACGTGCGGCAGGTCGTTGCGGCTGAGCATCATGCCGCCGAAGGCCATCATGGTACGCAGTGGCGCCCGCAACTGGCTGAACCGCTTGCCCAGCCGCCGTCCGTCGAACGGCAAGGGCAGCAGCGACCGGCCGCCCTGCGCGGCGCCCGGCTTGGTCGGATGATAATCGGCCCAGATCGGCACGGCCTCATAGCGAACGTGCGTGTTGTTCTCGATGAATTCGACGGCCGGGTTGCAGTTGTCGAGGAAGGCATTGGCCAGTTCCAGGTTCAGCCGGTTGCCTGCCTCATGCTGCAGGTAGGTGAGCGCGGCCTCCTTGCAATCGGCGATGCCGAGGGCCCGGCCGTGGCGATTGCCGGGGATCCAGATGACGCCGGCCGAGTAGGCGGTGGTTCCGCCGAACAGCTTCTCCTTCTCGACCATGAGCACGTCGAGCCCGACATGAGAGGCCGCGAGCGCCGCCGAGAAGCCGGCAGCGCCGGAGCCCACCACCAGAAGATCGGTTTCGATCATGCTTTTGTTCCACCGGGCGACGACGCCCCCGAATGCCTTCCCAGATTCTCCTCGTGCCGGCGCCGGGCTTCGTTCTCCACCGCCTCGGCAAGGGCGGGAATGTGGGACGCGATCTCGTAGAAGTCGCTCGCATAGAGAACGAGGAGAGTGGTCGGCGCCGTCGTGACGATCGAGGCGGCACGGGGCTGGCGGTTGAGCAGGGACATTTCGCCGAAGAAGGCGCCGTCGCCCAGGCGGACCGTGCCGCCGGTCGGCAGCCGGACCTCGACCTCGCCGGCGCAGATGAAGAACATCGAATCGCCGGGATCGCCGCGTCGCAGCACCAGCACGCGCGCCGGGTAGTAGCGTGTGCGCAGCTTGCCCACGATCTCCGAGAGCGTCACCACGCCCAGAGATGCGAAGATCGGGACCCGCGTCACCTGGTCCCAGACGCGCAGATACTCGCGCCGCCGCTCTTCCTGCGCGAAGCCGGTGGCGAGCACGCCGGTCATGAGCGCGAGCACCGCGATGCCGCTGATCATGAGCAGCGACCCGATGATGCGGCCGATCGGCGTCAAGGGCACCACGTCGCCGTAGCCGGTCGTCGTCAGGGTCACCACGGCCCACCACATGGCGTTGGGCAGGCTGCCGAACTGCTGCGGCTGGCCGTCCCGCTCGACGATGTGGGCGCCAGTCGCCGCGGTCATGAGCAGGATTGCGAACACGATCAGCACGCTGGCGATGGGCGCGCGTTCGTTGGAGATCACCCGCGCCAAAGTACCGAAGGCCGGCGCATGAAGGCCGAGCTTCAGGATCCAGAGGATGCAGAAGATGGAGGCCGCGTCGGTCCCGGCGATGCTGTAGCCCCCAGCCAGCATGATGGCGGGCATGATGGCGAGCAATCCGATCAGCCCGGGGGGGCTGCCCGCCCAATGCAGTCTCGCTGCGAAGGGAGTCATGTCGGCGGAGTGCGGCAGTTCGGGCGCTATCCACAGGCGAGCCACATACTCGACCAGGAAGATCAGCGTCACTCCCCAGATCGCCCCCCGCAGGATCACCCGCTGGGAGGCTGAAATCTCGTCGACCGACAGAAGAATGACGGCAAGCAAGCCGATGCCCAGGACGACCAGATGGCACTTCCGCCACCGGCGAGCGCCCGGTGTGGGAGCGTTGGGGCGCAGGAAGTCGAACAGCTGCGCGCGGAGCGTCTTGTCTGGAGCCGTCACGGTGCGACCATAGGCGGGCTGGCCTGCGAATTGCAACGCGGCGGCGCCCGGTCTACCGTCGGACCATCCCCCCAGACAGAGGTTTGCACTCAAGGTGATCAACGATTTGCGCATTGCCGTCGACATCGGCGGCACGTTCACGGACGTCGTGTTGGAAGAGGGGGGCCGTCGGATCACCCGCAAGCTGCTGACGACACCGCAGCGACCGGAAGAGGCCGTTCTGGACGGGGTCCGCCTCATTCTCGGTGATGCCGGCAAGGGATTCGGTGATGTCGGCGTGTTCGTGCATGGCACCACGCTGGCCACCAATGCCGTCATCGAGCGACGCGGTGCGCGCACGGCGCTGATCGCCACGGAGGGCTTTCGCGACGTCCTCGATATCGCCAACGAGAGCCGCTACGACCAATACGATCTCGGCATCGAGAAGCCGAGGCCACTCGTCTCGCGGGCGATGCGGTTCACCATCCCGGAACGCATGGACGTGCATGGCAAGGTCCGCCTGCCTCTCGACGAAGACGCGGTGCAGGCTCTGGCCGGAACCCTGAAGTCCGAGGGAATCGAGAGCGTCGCCATTGCCTTCATGCACTCCTATGTGAACCCGGCGCATGAGCGGCGTGTGCGCGAGATCCTGAAAGAGGAATTGCCCGAGCTCTGGGTCACGCTTTCGAGCGAAGTCTGCCCCGAGGTGCGAGAGTACGAGCGGACGTCGACCGCGGTGGCCAATGCCTATGTGCAGCCCCTGATGGACTCCTACCTGGCGCGCATGCAGGCGGCACTCGCGGCCGAGAAGTTCACCGGCACGATCTACCTCGTCACCTCCGGCGGCGGTCTCACGGCGATCGAGACGGCGCGGCGCTTTCCGGTCCGTCTCGTGGAATCCGGGCCGGCCGGCGGCGCGATCTTCGCGGCGCAAGTGGCCGCGCGCGCGGGCGAAGCGCGGGCGCTGAGCTACGACATGGGCGGCACGACGGCCAAGGTCTGCCTGATCGATGACTATCAGCCGCACACGGCGCGCCTGTTCGAGGTCGATCGCGCAGCCCGCTTCCTCAAGGGATCGGGACTGCCCGTCCGCATTCCCGTCATCGAGATGGTCGAAATCGGTGCAGGCGGCGGCTCGATTGCCCGGCTCGATGCCCTGAAGCGGGTTACGGTCGGCCCCGAAAGCGCCGGTGCCGAGCCGGGACCTGCCTGCTACGGGCGTGGCGGCCGGCATCCGGCCGTCACCGACGCCAACGTCGTGCTGGGCACGATCGATCCGGCGCATTTTGCCGGTGGAACGATCGCGCTCGACATCGATGCGGCGCGCGGCGCCATCGAGCGCGACGTGGCCGAAGGCATCGGTCTCTCCACCGAGATGGGCGCCTACGCCGTCTATGAGATGGTGTCGGAGAACATGGCCAGTGCGGCTCGCGTCCATGCGGTCGAGCGCGGCTCCGTGGTCAATCAATACACGCTGATCGCCTTCGGCGGCGGCGCACCGCTCCATGCCGCGCGCGTGGCCGAGAAGATCGGCGTGCAGCGCGTGATCGTGCCGCCCAATGCCGGCGTCGGCTCCGCGGTCGGGTTCCTTGCCGCGCCGGTGTCGTTCGAGCTGGTGCGCAGCCGCTACATGCGCCTCGACGCGTTCGATGCCGCGGCGGCCAGCGACCTGCTCGAAGAGATGAGCCGGGAAGCGACGGCGCTGGTGGTGCCGGGCTCGCGCGGCCTGCCGACCTTCGAGCGGCGCGTCGCCTTCATGCGCTATGTCGGCCAGGGCCACGAGATCATGGTGACCCTGCCGCAGCGGCCGCTGACTTCGGCCGACACGGCTGCCCTGCGCGAGGCCTACGAGCGCGACTACGGCGTTCTGTTCGAGCGCCATATCCCGAACGCCGCGATCGAGATCCTGAGCTGGTCGGTCCAGGTCTCGACCGAGGCCAAGCGGCCCGAAGTTCAGGGCAAGGCCGGCAGCGCCCCGGTGCCCGAGCCGGTCGGCCGCCGTCCGGTGTTCGACGGGCGCAGCGGAAAGACCGCCGACGTGCCGGTCTATCGCCGCGAGAAGCTGCCGCCGGGCAGCACCTTCAGTGGCCCCGCCATCGTCGCCGAAGACGAGACGTCGACCTATGTCTCGGCCAGTTTTGCCGCGCATATCGACGCCTCCGGTTGTATCGTCATGGATCGCAAGGCAGCGTGAGGAGTAACCCATGAGCCAGTCCAACAGCGTCGGCCTGATCGATCTGCAGATCATGTGGAACCGCCTGATCGCGGTGGTGGAGGAACAGGCGCAGACCCTGATGCGCACCGCCTTCAGCCCGATCGTGCGCGAGTGCGGCGATCTTTCCGCCGGCGTCTTCGACCTGCAGGGCCGCATGCTGGCCCAGGCCGTGACCGGCACGCCGGGCCACGTGAACTCCATGGCCGAGTCGGTGAAGCACTTCCTGCGCTACTTCCCGATCGAGACGATGAAGCCGGGCGACGCCTACATCACCAACGATCCGTGGATGGGCACCGGCCATCTCAACGACTTCGTCATCACCACGCCGTGCTTCCGCAACGGCAAGCTGGTGGCGCTGTTCTCCTGCACCAGCCATCTCATGGATATCGGCGGCATCGGCTTCGGCCCCGACGCGACCGACGTTTTCATGGAGGGGCTCTACATCCCCATGCTGAAGCTGTTCGACCAGGGCAAGGCGAACGAGACGCTGATGGCGATGATCCGCGCCAATACGCGTCAGCCGGTCGACACCGAGGGCGATGTCTACTCCCTGGCCGCCTGCAACGATGTCGGCGCCCGCCGGCTGATCGAGATGATGGACGAGTTCGCCATCGACTCGCTGGACGAACTCGGTGACCACGTGATCGCGCGCTCGCGCGAGGCGGTGCTGGCCGAGATCGCCAAGCTGCCCAAGGGCACCTGGCACAACAGCATGACGGTCGACGGATACGACGAGCCGGTGACACTGAAGGCGGCGCTGACGATTTCCGACACCGGCATCCATGTCGATTTCTCGGGCACGTCGGGCGTGTCGCGGCGCGGCATCAATGTGCCGCACGCCTATACGACGGCCTACACGGTCTTCGGCCTGGGCTGCGTGGTCTCCACGAACATCCCGAACAATGCCGGTTCGCTCGAGCCGCTCACGGTTTCGGCGCCCGAGGGCTGCATCTTGAACGCGCCCAAGCCGACCGCCGTCGCGTCGCGCCATGTCGTGGGCCAGATGCTGCCCGACGTGGCGTTCGGCTGCCTGCGCCAGGTCGTGCCGGACCGCGTGCCGGCCGAAGGCACCTCGTGTCTGTGGAACATCAACGTGCGCGGTCGGGTGAAGGGCGGCGACGGCGGCAACTACGGGTTCGGCATGGCCATCACCTCCAACGGCGGCACCGGCGCGCGTCCCGACAAGGACGGGCTGTCGGCCACGGCCTATCCCAGCGGCGTGCGCGGCACGCCGGTCGAGATCGCCGAGACGCAGACGCCGCTGCTCTTCTGGCGCAAGGAGTTCCGTCCCGATTCCGGCGGCGCCGGCCGCACGCGCGGCGGCCTCGGCCAGATCATGGAGATCGAGAGCGGCATCGACGAGCCGTTCGACCTGCTGGCCGCCTTCGACCGGATCGATTATCCGGCGCGTGGCCGTGACGGCGGCGGCGATGGCGGGGCGGGCGTGGTCGCCTTCAAGTCCGGCAAGACGCTGAAGGGCAAGGGCTTCCAGCTCATCCCGCCGGGCGAGCGGCTGATGATCCTGACCCCGGGCGGTGCCGGCATCGGCGCGCCGCGCGACCGCGATCGCGCGCAGGTCGCCAACGACCTGGCCGACGGGCTGATCTCGGCGGAATCGGCGGAGGGGATCTACGAGTTCAAGCCGCCGCAGGCCGCGGAGTAGGGCGACTTCGGCTGGATACGGGAAAGCAATCAACTCGATAACGATGGGGGCTTCGATGAAGCTGGGACGCAGGACGGCCCTGAAGGCCGGCGTGGGCGTGGGTGCGATGGCAATGGTCGGTGCACCGGCCGTGGTGATGGGACAGGCGGCGCTCAAGCTGCCGCTGGCGACGGTCTGGCCGGATGGAAACTTCCATACGGTCAACGTCAAGCGCTTCGCCGAGGAAGTGAAGAAGGGAACCAACGGCGCCGTCGAGATCGACGTCAAGGCGGGCGGGCAGCTCGGCTTCAAGGGGCCTGAGCAGATGCGCGCCGTGCGCGACGGCCTCGTGCCGATGGCCGACATCCTGAACATCCAGCAGATCGGCGACGAGCCGATCTTCGGCGTCGAGGGCATCCCCTTCATCTGTAACAACATCGAAGAGCTGAAGGTGCTGCACAAGTATCTGCGGCCCGAGTACGAAAAGGTTCTGCTCAAGAACAACCAGACGATGCTCTACACGGTGCCGTGGCCGACGCAGTACCTGCATCTCAAGATCAAGGCCGAGTCGCTGGACGCGCTCAAGGGCATCAAGATCCGCGTGCCCGACAAGAACGCGCAGGAAATGTGCAGCGCCATCGGCATGGCGCCGGCGCTGATTCCCTGGGGCGAGACGATTGCGGCGCTGTCGTCGGGCGCCGTCGCGGGCGTGTCGACCTCGTCCGTTTCCGCCGTGGACGGCAAGTTCTGGGAGTTCCTGAAGTTCTTCCATCAGACCAATCATGCCTGGTCGTCGGAGATCGTCACGATCAACAACGACACGTGGAAGAAGATCTCGCCGGCCAACCAGAAGATCATCGTCGATCTCGCCAAGAAGCTCGAGCCGGAGTTCTGGCAGTCGTCCCTGCAGGCCGACAAGGACAGCAACGCCCGCCTGATCGCCGGCGGCATGCAGCTGGTCATTCCCCCTCCGGCGATGACGGCTGAATTGCAGAAGAAGACGGCGCCGATGATCGGCGAGTTCTACAAGCGCGTTCCGGCGGCGGAGAAGCCGATCAAGGCCTATCTCGCCGAGATGAAGCGGGCGTGAGCGGCCACGGCCCCAATCCCAACGCCGGCGCGCCGCCCGTGCTGCGCGCCTTCCTCGATGGGATCGACATGCTGGGCCGTCTCGACGGCTGGATGGGCGCCGCCTGCCTGGTGGCGCTCACCTGCCTGATGCTGGGGGAGGTACTGGTGCGGGCCCTCTCGGACATCTTCCCCTGGGTGCCGGCCGACATTCCCGTCGCCTGGGAATACGGTTCGTATCTCATGGCGGCGGCCTTCACGTTCGGCGCCGCCATGACCCTGCGGGCCGGCGGGCATATCCGCGTCACGCTCGTGCTGGCGCGGATCGGACCGAAGGCCCGGCGCTGGCTGGAAACGGTCCTCGCGGCGCTGGGCGTCGCCTTCTCCGGCTATCTCGCGGTGGCGATGGTGAACTTCACCTGGCGCAGCTTCGTGTCGGACCAGGTGTCGATCTCCAGCGCGACGCCGCTGTGGATTCCTCAGGCGCTGGTGACGTTTGGAATCTGTCTGTTGGTCATGCAGTTCATCGCGCGGTTCTTCCAGGCCCTGTTCGGCCTGCCGCTCGAGGACCTCAACATGCGCGCCGGTTCCGTCGCTGAGTAGTTTGTCGCGCGAGTTGAGATCTCATGCTTGAAATCGTCCTCACCATGTTCGTCGTGCTGTTCGCCTTCCTGGCGGGCGGCCTGTGGATCGGCTGGACCCTGGCCGTTACCGGCACGGTGTTGCTGGCGATCTTCCGCGACATTCCCCTCGACAAGCTGCTGGCCCAGTACACCTGGAACATCCTGACCACGCAGGAACTGCTGGCCCTGCCGCTGTTCATCATCATGGGCGAGATCCTGTTCCGGACGCGGCTGTCGCAGACCCTTTTCCGCGGCCTGTCGCCGTGGGCCGCGATGCTGCCGGGGCGGCTGCTGCACGTGAACGTCATCGGCTGCACGATCTTCGCCGCCATCTCGGGCTCGTCGGCGGCGACGACACAGGTGGTGGGCCGCATCTCGCTGTCGGAACTTCTGAAGCGCGGCTATTCCAAGGACGTCGCCGTGGGCTCGCTGGCCGGTGCCGGTACGCTCGGGTTCCTGATCCCGCCCTCCAACATCATGATCATCTACGGCGTCCTGGGCGACGTCTCGATCGCCAAGCTGTTCACCGCGGGCTTCATCCCCGGGGCCTTGCTGGCGGCCTGCTTCATGGGCTGGATCATGATCTACACCACCCTGAAGCCCGAGCTGGTGCCGGAAGCGGAGCGCAAGGTGCGCATCGCCTCGGCGGCGGAGTTCCTGACGTCGATCCGCGAACTGGGACCGGCGGTGTTCCTGATCCTGTGCGTGCTGGGCTCCATGTATGGTGGCTTCGCGACGCCGTCGGAAGCCGCCGCCGTGGGCGTTCTGGGGGCGCTGATCGTTGCCGGGATCCAGCGGGAACTGTCGCTGCCTGCGTTGAAGGCCATCGCCATCGGCTCGGTGCAGACCTGCGCCATGATCGCCCTGATCGTGCTGGGCGCCTCGATCCTCGGCAGCGCCGCGGCCTTCCTCGGCATTCCGGCGGCCGTCGCCGAGTTCGTGAGCAGCCTCGGGCTTTCGTCCTTCATGCTGATCGTGGCCCTGATCGTCTTCTACCTGATCCTGGGCTGCTTCCTCGACGGCTTCAGCATGATCGTGATGACCCTGCCGATCGTCATGCCGATCGTGAAGGGTGCCGGTTTCGATCCGATCTGGTTCGGCGTCTTCCTCGTCCTGGTCGTCGAGATGGCGCAGATCACGCCGCCCGTCGGCTTCAACCTGTTCGTGATCCAGGGGCTGACCGAGGACGGGCTGGGCTACATCGCCCGCGTGACCTTGCCCTTCCTGGCGATCATGGTTCTTTTCACCATGCTGCTCGCCCTGTTCCCCGACATTGCCCTCTGGCTTCCCCGCTACCTCAGCAGCTAGTCTGCCGCGGGGTAACGAGGGGAGTGGAATGGAACCGCGCCAGGTCAAGACGGCTGCCGACGCACTGAAGATCGTCAAGCAGCGGGGACTAATGCACGTCAAGGTCGGCGTGCACGACATCGACGGCATCCTGCGCGGCAAGTACATCCACGTCGACAAGTTCCGTTCGGCCCTCGAGGGAGGCTTCGGATTCTGCGACGTGGTGCTGGGCTGGGACATGAACGACCAGCTCTACGACAACGTCACCTACACGGGCTGGCATACGGGCTATCCCGACGCCAACGTCCGCATCCTGCCGGAGACCTGCCGCGAGATCGCGACCGAGCCCGGCAACCTGTTCTTCCTCTGCGAGTTCGTCGGCAAGGCCGAGGAGATCTGTCCGCGCGGCACCCTGCGCCGCGTACTGGCGCGCGCGCAGAAGCTCGGCTTCGAGGTCAAGGTCGGGTTCGAATACGAGTTCTTCGTCTTCGCCGAGACGCCCGAATCGATCCGCGAGAAGGGTTATCGCAACCTGAAGCCGATCTCGCCCGGCTTCTTCGGCTACTCGGTCCTGCGCAACTCCGTCCTGTCCGATTGGTATCGCGACCTGCTCGCGATGTGCGAGGCGATGGATATGGGCATCGAGGGGCTGCACACCGAGACCGGCGCCGGCGTGCTGGAAGCAGCGCTGCGCGTCGACGATGCGCTGGCCGCCACCGACAAGGCGGCGCTGTTCAAGATCTTCACCAAGGTGCTGGCGCAGAAGCGCGGCTGGCTCGCGACCTTCATGGCCAAGTGGTCGAAGGACTGGCCGGGCTGCGGCGGCCACATGCACATGTCGCTGTGGAAGGGCGGCAAGCCGGTCTTCTTCGACGAGAAGGCGCCGCATCGCATGAGCAAGACGATGCGCCAGTTCGTCGGCGGCCAGGCGGCGCTGATGCCCGAACTGCTGGGCATGGTCGCCTCCAACGTGAACTCCTATCGCCGCCTGATCCCGGGCTTCTGGGCACCGACCGCCTCGACCTGGGGCGTCGAGAACCGCACGACGTCGCTGCGCGTGATCCCGGGCTCGGCCAAGTCGACGCGTGTCGAGTATCGCGTGGCCGCCGCCGACGCCAATCCCTATCTGGCGATCGCCGCGGCCATCGGCTCGGGCCTGTGGGGCATCGAGAACGACATCGATCCGGGCGAACCGGTCACGGGCAATTCCTACGAGAAGAAGCACCCGGCGAAGTCGCAGCTACCGCGAACGCTGATGGAAGCGGCG
This sequence comes from Reyranella sp., assembly GCF_965228225.1. GTDB lineage: Bacteria > Pseudomonadota > Alphaproteobacteria > Reyranellales > Reyranellaceae > Reyranella. Next base: position 1,521,622 of record NZ_OZ245801.1, read on the forward strand.
GGCCGGCTCAAAGCCTCGAAGCCGGCGCGCGACCTCTTCGGCGAGGCCTTCGTCGATCATTATTCCGCAACACGCGAGTGGGAAGAGCGGGAGTTCCGCAAGGCCATCACGGACTGGGAGCTCGACCGCTACATGGAAATCATCTGATGTCGTCCCCGTCGCCCGCTGCAACGGTCCCGTCGCACGCCCGCGTCGTCATCATCGGCGGCGGCATCATGGGCTGCTCGACCGCCTATCACCTGGCCAAGCTGGGCTGGAAGGAGATCGTGCTGCTGGAGCAGGGGCGGCTGAGTGGCGGCACGACCTGGCATGCGGCGGGGCTGGTGGGCCAGTTGCGCAGCGTCCAGAATCTGACGCGGCTGATCCGCTACAGCACCGAGCTCTATTCGAAACTCGAGGCCGAGACCGGCCTTGCCACCGGCTGGAAGCGATCCGGCTCGCTCATCGTGGCGCGCACCGAGGAGCGCATGACCCTGCTGCGCCGCTCCGCCGCCATGGCCGCCGGGCAGGGCGTCGAATGCGAACCGCTGACGCCGCAACAGGCGGGCGACAAGTATCCGATCATGCGCACCGACGATCTCGTGGGCGCCGTGTGGCTGCCGGGCGATGGCAAGGCCAACCCGGCCGACATCACGCAGTCGCTGGCCAAGGGCGCCCGCAACGGCGGCGTCCGCATCTTCGAGAAGGTGCGGGTCACGGCGATCGACACCGAGGAGGGGCCGGGCGGCCCGCGTATCACCGGCGTGCAGACCACGGCGGGGCCGATCAAGGCCGACATCGTGGTCAACTGCGCGGGCCAGTGGGCACGCCAGCTCGGCCGCATGGTCGGTGTGACGGTGCCGCTCTATTCCTGCGAGCACATGTACATCGTCACGGAGAAGATGGAGAACGTGCCGCGCGACCTGCCGGTGATGCGCGATCCCGACGGCTACATCTATTTCAAGGAGGAGGTCGGCGGCCTGCTGATGGGCGGCTTCGAGCCCGAGGCCAAGCCCTGGAACAAGGACGTCATCCCCGACGATTTCGAGTTCGGCATGCTGCCCGACGACTGGGACCAGTTCCAGATCCTGATGGACAATGCGCTGATCCGCGTGCCGTCGCTGGAGAAGACCGGCATCAAGACCTTCATGAACGGCCCCGAGAGCTTCACGCCCGACATGAACTACATACTGGGCGAGGCGCCGCAGGTCCGCGGCTTCTATGTCGGCGCCGGCTTCAACTCTATGGGCATCGCGAGTTCCGGTGGCGCCGGCATGGCGCTGGCCGAATGGATCGTCGCGGGCGAGCCGACGATGGACCTCTGGCCGGTCGACATCAGGCGCTTCGCAGGCTTCCACGGCAACGATGCGTGGCTGCGCAGCAGGGTCGCCGAGACGCTGGGCCTGCACTACAAGATGCCGTGGCCGCAGCGCGAGCAGGAGAGCGGCCGGCCGTTCCGCCGCTCGCCGCTCTACGACCGCCTCAAGGCGCGGGGCGCCTGGTTCGGCAACAAGATGGGCTGGGAGCGGCCCAACTGGTTCGCCGGCTCCGGCAAGACGCCCGAGATGCACTATGGCTGGGGCCGCGGCGCCCCCGGCGGTTGGTTCGATGCCGTCGCCGCCGAGCATCGCGCGACCCGCGAAGGCGTCACGGTCACCGACGAAACCTCGTTCGGCAAGCTGCTGGTCCAAGGTCGCGATGCCGAGGCCGTGCTGCAGCGTCTTTGCGCCAACGACGTCGCCGTGCCGGTGGGCCGCACCGTCTATACAGGTGTGCTGAACGAACGCGGCACCTTCGAGAGCGATATCACTGTCGCCCGCTTGGCGCGCGACAAGTTCCTGGTGATTACCGGATCGGCCCAGCCGATGCGCGACATGGATTGGATCGGCCGGCACATGCCAGCGGAGACGAATGCGGTCCTGACCGACGTCACGTCGGGTTGGACGGTGCTGTCGCTCATGGGCCCGCGCAGCCGCGAACTCTTGCAGAAAGTGAGCAAGGCCGACCTCTCCAACGAAGGCTTCCCGTTCGCGACGATCCGCGAGATCGGCATCGGCTTCGCGACGGTCCTGGCGTCGCGCCGCACCTATGTCGGCGAGCTGGGCTGGGAGCTCTATGTCCCGGTCGAGTTCGCCGTCACCGTGTTCGAGACGCTGCAGGAAGCGGGCGAGGCCCTGGGCCTGCGCGACGGCGGCTACTACGCTGTCGAGACGCTGCGGCTGGAGAAGGGCTATCGCGCCTGGGGCCGAGAGTTGACGCCCGACGACACGCCGTTCCAGGCCGGCCTCGGCTGGGCGGTGAAGCTCGACAAGCCGGGCGGCTTCATCGGCCAGAAGGCACTGGTCGAGGCCAAGGGCAAGCCACTCGCCCGGCGGCTCGTCTCGGTGGTGCTGGAAGACGGCGAGCCGCTCCTGTGGGGCGGCGAGGCCTTGCTGCGCGACGGCAGGCCGGTCGGCGACCTCACCTCGGCGGGCTATGGCCACACGCTCGGCGCATCGGTCGGTCTGGGCTACGTGAAGCGCGGCGACGGTCAGGACATCGACGCGGCGTGGCTGGAGGGCGGCCGCTTCGAGGTCGATCTGGCCGGCACGCGGTTCGCCTCGAAGGTCTCGCTGCGTGCGCCCTACGATCCGAGCGGGCTGCGGATCAAGGGCTGATCCGTCGTCGTCTTGAGGCGCGTCTCGGCCAGTTCGCCGGCGGCTTCGAGGATCGGATAGGCCACGGTCGTCAGGTGGCCGTTGATGCGCTTCAGGTCGCGGATCACGTCCATGTGGATCGAGCTGGTCTCGATCGATTCGGGGCGACCCTCGCGCAGACGGGCGTAATGGCTGTCGGCGGCGCGGGCCTCGGCCTCGCGCATCGCGGTCTTCTCCGCGACCAGGCGGCGGGCCAGGGTGATGTCGCGGGTCGTGAACACATTCAGGGCCAGCCGCAGATTGTCGAGCACGCGGGCGTGGAAGGCGCGCAGCTCTGCCGTGCCCTCGGCCGAGAAGGCGTAGCGGTTCTTGATCTTCTTGGCTGCCAGTTCCATCAGGTTCTTGTCGATGATGTCGCCGGCATGTTCGAGATTGGTCACGAAGGTCAGGATCTCGACGTAGCGCTTGCCGTCGTCTTCCCCCAGTTCCGTGCGCGAGGTCTGGATCAGGTAGAGCTTGATCGCCTCGTAGAGGCTGTCGACGGCATCGTCCGCCGCCTCGATCGACTTCATGGCGCGGGCGTCGTTCTTCTCGAAGACGTCCATCGTCTGGCGCAGCATGTCGGCGACCCTGTCGCCGAGATTGAGCGTCTCGCGCATCGCACAGCCCAGCGCCTCGGCCGGCGTGTCGAGCACGTTGGGGTCGAGATTGCGCGGCTTGCCGGGATCGTCGGTCTGCGGCCGGTCGGGCACAAGACGCCGGCACAGCGCGGCCACGGGGTCGATCAACGGCAGGAACACGATGGCAGCCACCACGCTGAACGCGGTGTGGAAGTTGACCAGCAGTCGCCCGGGCGCCGGGTCGATCATCATCAGCCACTGGTGAAACTGGTCCAGGAACGGCAGCAGCGCGACGCCGACGGCGACACGCGTGATCAAATTCCCGAGCGGCAGGCGTCGCGCCTCGGTGTCGGTGGCGGCCTGGTCGAAATAAGGGGCGATCGCGCCGCCGATGTTGGCGCCGATCACCATCGCCATGCCGAGCTTGGGATCGATGATGCCGCTCGAGGCGAACGACATGACCAGCAGCACGGTCGAGAGGCTGGAATGGATGAACCAGGTGGCAGCGGCCGCCACGAGGACGGCCATCACATACTCGTTCTGCAAGCCGGATAGCACGGCCACGAAGGCCGGCGCGGAGCGCAGCGGCAGGGCGGCTGCCTCCAGCAAGTGCAGCGACAGCAGCATCAGGCCGAGGCCGATGGCGACGCGGCCGAGATGGCGGGCCCGGTCGGAGCTGTTCGACAGAAAGGCGATCACGCCGCCCGCGATCATCAGCGGCGAGATCCAGCCGAGCGGGAAGGACAGGATCTGCGCCGTCAGCGTCGTGCCGACATTGGCGCCCAGCATCACCGCGAGGCCGATCGACAGCGAGATCAGGCCGCGCCCGGCGAACGAGGCCAGCAGCAGGGCGGTCGCGGTGCTGGACTGAAGCACGCCCGTCAGCACGACGCCGCCCGCGAAGGCCGAGAACCGGTTGCGCGAGCAGGCGCCGATGGCGCGGCGCAAGCTGGCACCGAACGCGCGCGTCAGGCCCGTCCGCACCATGCGCACGCCCCACAACAGCAGGCACACGCTGCCGAGAACGTTCAGGATGGTGTCGACGCCTTGCATGATCGCGGAATCCTACGCCTCGTCGTTCGAAGATGAAAGTTTTTTGACAATTTTGTTACGTTGCCTGCTTCAGGAGGCAAGTCGCGTCGCTTCGTCCATGAAGGCTCGAACGAGTGCCACCCTCCGACGCTCCTGCAGGCACACGGCATATTCCGCGACCGCGAGGTCGCGGTCGGTGATGGTGATACGGCGGAAGCGGCGGTCCTCGCCGAGCTCGCTCGCGAACACCGCGCCGATGCCGAAACCGGCGGCAACAGCCTCGCGCACGCCTTCGCGCGTCTGCACCTCGACGATCGACGCCGGCCTGATATCGGCGGCCGCCATGGCCTGTTCAAGCACTTCGCGCGTGATCGAGCCGCGTTCGCGTAGCACCAGCTCCTGCCCGCCGAGTGCCGAGAGGGGCGTGCGGCCACGTCTGGCGAGGGCATGGCCGGTGGGAGCGAACAGGACCAGCCGGTCGGTGCGCAATCGAACGGCATGCAGGCGCGGGTCGGACAGGCTCTTGGCCATCACCGCGACATCGGCCTCGTGGCGCAGCAGGCGCTCCAGCACGACCGCGGAATTGTCGATCGACAGGGCGAAGGTGAGGCCGCCGGCCCGTTCGCGCAGCGCGGCCATGATTGGCACGACATGATGCGCAGAATCGGCCGCGATCCTGAGATGCCCGCGGGTCAACGCCTGCTCGCCCAACAGCAGCGCCTGCGCCTCGTCCTGCAGGGAGAACAGACGGGTGGTGACGCCGTGCAGCTGACGGCCGGTTTCGGTCGGGGTCACGCTGCGGCCGCGCCGGTCGAACAGGTGCACGCCATAGGCCTTCTCCAGCGCCGTCACCTGGCCGGAGAGATTGGGTTGGCTGAGACCCGAGGCGCGGGCGGCGGCCGAGAAGGAGCCGGCCTCGGCCACGAGGTGGAAGGCGCGGAGCTGGGTGGGCGTCATATATGGGAAACCGATAGTTAACATATGGATTATATACTGGACGGATAGAAACAGCGAGACGATCATCCGCGCCATGACCACCAAGCCTGCTGCCTCCGAAACCGGCGATCCGCTGCTGCTGACGCCCGGCCCGCTCACCACCTCGGCCAGCGTGAAGCAGGCCATGGTCCACGACTGGGGCTCACGCGATCAGGGCTTCATCGCCATCAACAAGATGGTGCTGGAGAAGATCGTCGAGCTTGCGGGCGCCCAAGGAACGCACGTCACCGTGCCGGTGCAGGGTTCCGGCACCTTCGCCGTCGAGGCGATGATCACCAGCTTCGTGCCGAAATCGGGCAAGCTCCTCGTCGTCATCAATGGGGCCTATGGCCAGCGGGCGAAGAAGATCGCCGAGATCGCCGGCCGCGCGGTCACGACCTACGAGACGCCGGAGGACACGCCTCCCGATCTTGCCAAGCTCGAGACGATGCTGGCCGACGACAAGGCGATCACCCACGTCTTCGCCGTCCATTGCGAGACCACGTCGGGCATCCTCAATTCGATCGCAGAGATCGCCGCGCTGGTGAAGAAGCAGGGTCGCCGCCTGCTGGTCGATTCGATGTCGGCCTTCGGCGCGATCGAGATCGACGCGCGCAACGTCCACTACGACGCGCTGGCGGCCTCCTCGAACAAGTGCCTCGAAGGCGTGCCCGGCCTCGGCTTCGTCGTCTGCCGCAACAGCGCCCTCGCCGACTGCAAGGGCAACGCGACCACGCTGGTGCTCGACCTGTTCGACCAGGCCGAGGGCTTCGCCAAGACCGGCCAATACCGCTTCACGCCCCCCATTCACGTCATCGTGGCGCTGGGCAAGGCGATCGAGGAGCACGCGGCCGAAGGCGGCGTGGCAGGGCGCGGCAAGCGCTATCGCGAGAATGCCAAGGTGCTGATCGACGGCATGCGCGCCATGGGCTTCCAGACGCTGCTGCCGAACGACCTGCAGGCGCCGATCATCGTCACCTTCCACATGCCGACCGATCCCAAGTTCGTCTTCCAGCGCTTCTATGACGGGCTCAAGGACCGCGGCTACGTGATTTATCCGGGCAAGCTCACCGTGGCGGATTCGTTCCGCATGGGCTGCATCGGCCGGCTCTATCCCGACCACATGCGCGGCGCCCTGGCGGCGGTCCGCGAGGTGCTGGACGAGATGCGGGTCACCAACGGCGGCCCGGCACTGGCCGCAGAGTAGGGGAACAGGACATGGCACCCGACAGCATCAACGTCAGCGGCGGCGACATTTCCGTCAACGGCCGCAGCTACCGCCTGCCCAAGCAGCCCGTCGTCGTGGTCTGCGTCGACGGCTCGGAGCCCGGCTATATCGAGCGCGCCGTCGAGGCGGGCCAGGCGCCGTGGTTTGCCAAGGTGCTGAAAGAGGGCACCAACCTGATCGGCGACTGCGTGGTGCCGAGCTTCACCAATCCCAACAACCTGTCGATCGTCACCGGCCGTCCGCCGGCGGTCCATGGCATCTGCGGCAACTACTTCCTCGATCCCGAGACGGGCAAGGAAGTGATGATGAACGATCCGAAGTTCCTGCGGGTCGAGACGCTGTTCCCGGCCTTCCAGCGCGCCGGCTGCCGCATCGCCGTCGTCACCGCCAAGGACAAATTGCGCGGCCTGCTGGGCAAGGGGCTCGAACTGGGCGCCGGCAAGGCCTGTTCCTTCTCGTCGGAGAAGTCGGACAAGGCGACGCTCGCCGACAATGGCATCGACCATGTGAACGAGCTGGTCGGCATGGGTGTGCCGGACGTCTACAGCGCCGGCCTCTCGGAGTTCGTGTTCGCGGCCGGCGTCAAGCTGATGGAGCGCGACCGGCCGGAGATCATGTATCTGTCGACCACCGACTACATCCAGCACAAGCACGCGCCGGGCACGCCGGTCGCCAATGCCTTCTACGCCATGATGGACGGCTACCTGGCGAAGCTCGACGCCCTGGGCTGCACCATCGTCGTCACCGCCGACCATGGCATGAACGCCAAGTTCGGCAGCGACGGCCAGCCGGACGTCATCTACCTGCAGGACGTGTTCGACGGCTGGGTGGGCAAGGACAAGGCCCGCGTGATCCTGCCGATCACCGATCCCTATGTCGTGCACCACGGCGCGTTGGGCTCCTTCGCGGTGGTCTATTGCGACAATGCCAAGGAATGGGCGGCGAAGCTGAAGGCCATGCCGGGCATCGAGGCGGCGCTCACCAAGGACGAGGCGGCGGCCAGGTTCGAATTGCCGGCCGATCGCCTGGGCGATCTCATCGTCGTGTCGACGCAGCACAAGGTGCTGGGCACCTCGGCGTCGCGGCACGATCTCTCGGGCCTCACCGAGCCGCTGCGCAGCCATGGCGGTGTGTCCGAGCAGCGCGTCCCGCTGCTCTGCAACCGCAAGCTCGCGAATGCTGACACCGGTACGCATCGCTGGCGCAACTTCGACGCCTTCGACCTCGCCCTCAACCTCGTCGCCTGAGAGAGTTCCATGGACACCATCACCCGCACGGGCTCAGACGTCCGGCACGAGTATCTCCGCATCGCGGGCAAGAAGGTCGAGACCAAGGCGCGTCTCGAAGTACGTTTCCCGTGGGACAACCGTCTGGTCGGCACCGTGCCGCGCGCCACGCCCGAGCTGGTGGCGGAGGCGTTCCAGATCGCCCACGACTACAAGCCGAAGCTGACGCGCTATCAGCGCCAGCAGATCCTGCTCAAGACGGCGGACCTGCTGGTTTCGCGCAAGGAAGAGTTGTCGCGCCTGATCACGCTGGAATCGGGCCTCTGCCTGAAGGACACGCTCTACGAGGTCGGCCGCGCCTACGACGTCTTCACCTTCGCCGGCCAGCTCTGCATGCTGGACGACGGGCAGACCTTCTCCTGCGATCTCACCCCGCACGGCAAGTCGCGCAAGATCTTCACCCTGCGTCAGCCGTTGAACGCCATTTCGGCGATCACGCCGTTCAACCATCCGCTGAACATGGTGGCGCACAAGCTGGCGCCGGCCTTCGCGACCAACAACTGCGTCGTGCTGAAGCCAACCGAGCTGACGCCGCTCACGGCGCTGTTCCTGGCCGACACGCTCTACGAGGCGGGTCTGCCGCCGGAGATGCTGTCGGTCATCACCGGCAATCCGTCCGACATCGGCGACGCGATGATCGTCGATCCGCGCGCCGATCTCGTGACCTTCACGGGCTCCGTCCGGGTCGGCAAGTACATCGCCGAGAAGGCGGGCTACAAGCGCATCGTGCTGGAGCTGGGCGGCAACGATCCGCTGATCGTCATGGAGGATGCCGACCTCGACAAGGCAGCCGAACTGGCCGTCGCCGGTGCCACCAAGAATTCCGGCCAGCGCTGCACCGCGGTGAAGCGGATCCTGGTCGTCGACAAGGTGGCCGATGCCTTCGTCGAGAGGGTGCTGGCCAAGGCCAAGAAGCTCAAGGCCGGCGATCCGCTCGATCCCGAGACCGATGTCGGCACCGTGATCCATGAGCGCGCCGCGACGCTGTTCCAGAACCGCGTGAGCGAAGCGGTGGCGAAGCACGGCGCCAAGCTCCTCCATGGCAACGACCGCGAGGGCGCGCTCTTTCCTCCCACCGTCGTCGATCATGTCGACCCGCAGGCCGAGCTGGTACGCGAGGAGACGTTCGGCCCGGCGATCCCGATCATCCGCGTGAGGGATATCTCCCATGCCATCCAGGTCTCGAACGGCACGGCTTACGGCCTGTCGTCGGGCGTCTGCACCGACCGGCTCGACTACATCACGAAGTTCGTCGACGAGCTGCAGGTCGGCACGGTGAACGTCTGGGAAGTGCCGGGTTACCGCATCGAGATGTCGCCCTTCGGCGGCATCAAGGATTCGGGCCTCGGCTACAAGGAAGGCGTGCTCGAGGCGATGAAGAGCTTCACCAACGTGAAGACCTGGTCGCTGCCCTGGCCGGGCTAGCGCCCGCCGTCACGGCGGCGTCACGTCTGCTTTCTCCCAGGTCTTGTCCGGATTGTAGACGTTGATGGCGGCGGCCTTCGCCGCCGTCTCGGGACCGAGATCCTGCTCGTAGACGACGCCGTCCTGGTTGACCATGAAGCTCATCACGCCGGTGTCGCCGTAGCGGACCGGCCAGGCGAGGATGGCGAAGCCGCCGATCATCCGGCCTTTCACCAGATAGTCGTATGCGCCGCCCGGCGCATCGGGGCCCTGGGAATAGAGCAGTCGGAAGCGGTAGCCGTAATAGCCGTCTTCGGTGCCGCCCTGGCCCTGGGCCTGTGCCGTCGCGAGGGCAGGCCCGATCGGGCTCTCCGGTTCGCCGGGCGCGGCATCCCAGTAAAGCCCGTCCTTCTTGCCCGGCGAGCTGAGCAGCCGCCGCGCATAGACCGGTGCGCCGACCTTCATGGGGTCGAGGGCCGCGTATTCATGCTCGGCGTCGACCAGCGCCAGCAGGCTCTGGATGACCGACAGCTCGTTGCGTCCGATCTGCCGGGCGATGATCTCCTTGCGGCCGGCTTCGCCGTCGAAGCGCCACTGATCGCCATCCTTTACGAGCGGGATGGGACTGGTCCAGCCCGTCGTGCCGACCTCGATCGTCGCCTTGTTGCCGTCGACCACGACCTTGTGGCCGGCGTCCCATGCCTGGAGAAACTTCTCGCGCGTGCGCTCCTCGTCCTCGGGCCGGCCGAGCACGAAGTCGCGCCAGCCGGAGCCCAGCGCGGCGCTGACCGCCTTGTCGTCGTCGCGCCGGATCGCCTCTGTGAGTGCATCGGCAGCCGCCTCGGGGGTGGCGTAGCCCTGCGGCTTGGCCGTCTGCGCCCATCCGATCGTCGACAGTCCGGCTGCGAGGCTGCCGACCAGGAAGAGGGCCAGGATTGCCGTCCTGAGCAGTGAAGCGTTCATCGCCGTCCTCCTCCGTGCGCACCGCCGCCGGCGTGGCCACCACCGCCGCCACCGCCACCGCCACCGCCACCGCCGCCACCGCCGCGCGCCGCGCCTCCGCCGGCACGCGCGCCACCGCCGCCGCCAGATGGATGCGTCGCCGCCCGGGACTGCTGCGCCCGGCCGCGTGCGGCCTCGCGATTGACTTGCTGGCCATTGTTCACGCCGCGAATGGCGCCGCCGCCGCGCGGGGCGCCAGCGTTATTCGGGATATTGGGATGCTGACCACCGGCCGCGCGATTGGCGACGTTGGGCCGCTGCGCCGGGCCCCCGCCGGCCGGGCGGTTCGCCGGGGCCGGGCGCGCGTTGGCTTGTCCACCCCCCGCGGGGCGGTTCTCGAGGCGGCCGCGGAATTCCTGGCGCTGGTCGACGCCCGGGCGCACCTGATTGAAGCGCTCGCGGGTCGCGGGATCGCGGTAGGCCACCCCCTTGCGGTGGATCGGCTCGTGCTGCCAGCGACCGTTGTTGATGTTGTTGACGTTGAAGTTGCGGTCGATGTTGACCGCGCGATTGACGTTCACGTTGACGTAGCTGTTGCCGCGTCCCCAGTTCCAGCCGCCGAAAATCGCGCCGGCGGCGGCGATGCCGACCCCGAACATCAGGCCGCGCAGCAGGGCGGAGCCATAGCCGTAGCCGGGCGGCGGCGGATAGTAGGTCGGCGGATAGGCCGGATAGGGCCAGGTGCCGTAGACGGTGTTGGGATTGTAAGCCGGGACGTAGATCACTTCCGGGTTGGCCGGCGCGATGACGATCGTGCGGTCGGTGCCCGATCCCTGCGAGGTGACCGTCTGCTCCTTGCCGCTCTGCAGGTTGCCGGCGTCGGCCGCCCTGGCGCGCAGGCGCTGGATCGAATCGGCGACATCCTGCTGCTGGGCGATCATCGCGTCGCCGACCTTCTGCATCCAGTCGAGATTGTCGCTGAGCTGGCTGAGGACCTGCGGGAAGGCGACCAGTGATTTGACGCTGACGTCCCAGCTCTTGTCGTTGACGGCCGTGACCGCGGCGTCGCCCTTCAACGTCGGATTGGCCTTGGACCAGCGCGCCGCCTCGACGACCTCGAGGGGATAGCTCGCCGCCATCAGGGTCTGCGCGAGCACGGCGTCGGGGTAGAGCGCGATCGGCGCCAGCATCTGGTCGAGCTGTTCGGCCGTGAACGGCTTCTTGGTCGTGTCCTGTGCCTGGGCGGCGCGCGAAACGCTGACCGCGAGCGCAGCGGCAAGGGCGGTCATCAGGCTACGGCGCTGCATGATATTCTCTCCCCGAGACCGCGGTCCGTCGACGATGCAGTCTGCTCTTGTGGCAAACCCTGCGCGATCATGGACCATTTGCGCGCTTCGGCAGTGCCGCTGCAACAAGAATTGGTGCAGTCGTCGTGTTATCCGGCTCGGAAGCCCGGCCGGTAACGGTCTGCGCTCGCGCCCAGCGCGAGCGAGCGGCCTGTGGAGTATTGGAGGGCTGATGATTCGCTGACCGTGCGTTAGCCTCAACCATGACCGTCACCCTTCTCGTCGTCCTCAAGATCACCGTCACGGTCATCATCTTCGGCATCGGCCTCGATTCGTCGCTGCACGACGCGGTCCGCCTGTTCCGGCATCCCGCGCTGCTGCTGCGCTCCCTGCTGGCCATGTACGTGCTGGTGCCGCTGGCGGCCGTCGGGCTGGTCATTCTCCTGCCGCTGCCGGCGGGGGCGGAAGCCGGCCTGCTGGTGCTCGCGGTCTCATCCGGGGCGCCGCTGCTCCCGCGCAAGCTGCTGGGCATCGGCGACGGGGCATACACCTTCAGCCTCGTCGTGCTCTCGTCGGTACTGGCCGTGATCCTCGTGCCGCTGTGGCTCGAGATGCTCGGCCCGCTGTTCCCTCGACTGCCGCGCCTCGCACCGGAAAAGGCGGCGCTGGTCCTGGGCGAGTCGTTCTTCCTGCCACTGCTGGCGGGCATGGCGGTGCGCCGATTCATCCCGAAGTTTGCGGTGTGGACCGGCGGGCGGGTGGTCGGCCTGGCGGGATTGGCCATGACGCTGGCGGCGGTCGTGCTGCTGGCCGTGAACTGGCATGTGGTGCTCGAGGTCAAATGGCAGGGTATCGCGGCCCTCGCGCTCCTGATCCTCATTGCCCTGGTCATCGGCCACTTGGTCGGCGGACCGAAGGAGGAAAACCGTTCGGCGCTCGCCGTCGCCTGCGCGACCCGCCACATCGGCGTCGCGGTGGTCGTCGCGACGTCGCTGCCGGGGGGACGCATGGCCGTTGTGATCTCGATCTATATCGCCATCTCGGTGGCGATCACGCTGCCCTATACGCGCTGGCGCCGGGTCGTCGCGGCCAGACACGCGGCGGCGTTGAAATAATCTCCATTGTCTTGCAGAGAGCGGGCGGGACAAACTCCGCCGGGTCTTTCGCATGGGGGGAAGCGTTTCATGAGTGTCAGCCAGGCCGAGAAGGCCCGCAAATTCCGGGCGCTCCACGAGTCGCCGGGCGCATTCGTCATTGCCAATCCGTGGGATGGGGGATCGGCCCGCATCCTGGCCGGGCTCGGCTTCGAGGCGCTGGCGAGCTCGAGCGGCGCCAAGGCGGGCGTGCTGGGCAAGCGCGATGGCCGGGTGACGCGGGACGAGGCCCTGGCCAATGCGCGGCTGATCGTGAATGCCACCGACCTGCCGGTGGCGGCCGATCTCGAGAAGGGCTTCGGCGATTCGCCCAACGACGCGGCGGAGACGATCCGCCAGGCGGCGGGGGTCGGTCTGGTCGGCGGCTCGATCGAGGATGCGACCGGCAATCCGGACCAGCCGCTGTTCGACATCGAGACGGCCGCCACGCGCATCAAGGCCGCGGTCGATGCGGCGCGTTCGCTGCCGGTACCATTCGTTCTGACGGCGCGTGCCGAAGGGTTCCTGCGCGGCAAGGCGGACCTTGGCGACGTGATCAAGCGCCTGCAGGCCTATGAGGCGGCCGGTGCCGATGTCCTGTTCGCTCCCGGCCTGCCCGATCTGGCTGCGGTCAAGAAAGTCTGCGGCGCGCTGCGCAAGCCCTTCAACTTCATGGTCGGCATCAAGGGAAAGTCGTTCAGCAAGGCCGAGCTCGAGGCCGCCGGCGTCAAGCGAATCAGCCTCGCCACCTCGCTCTATCGTGTCGCGATGACGGGCCTGATCGATGCGGCCACCGAGGTGAAGGAGAAGGGCACCTTCACCTATCTCGACCGGGCGATTCCGACGGGCGACCTCAATGCGTTCATGAAGGAGTAGAGTTTCGAGATGCTGACCGAAGACGAGATGAAACGCATCGCGGCCGAGGAGCGCTATCGCCATTCAATTCGCAAATCCCTTGAAGAGGAATCTGCAAGCCCCGCGGCCGAGCCGCCGCCGCCCCCTCCGCCGCCGGGTTTCGGCGCCAAGCTCTACGAGTTCCTGAACAGCTCGGTGGGCATGTGGCTCTTGTCTTCGGTCGTCCTCACCGGTGGTGCTGCCTTCCTGCAGCAGGTCCAGCACCAGCATGAGGTCGATCAGAAGAACCGGGCGGACCTGATCAGCCATCGCTTCGAGATCGAGCATCGGCTCGACGGCATGAACTTCCTGCTGCGCCGCGCCGTCACCGTCGGGGACGCGAAAGCGGCCCTGAGCGGCGTGTTCAAGAGTGCGATCCCGGTCACGCCGGAGCTGCAGAACCGCAGCCTCGCCTCGCTCTATCTTTCGGTCTATCCGCTGCTCGCCGGCACGGAGAAGGAGAAGACCAACAAGGCCTATAATCTCGTGAAAGAACTGGAGGACGTCGAGCTGCTGCTGCAGCCACTGCCCGACAACAAGCCGCTCGACGACGCCCAGCGCACCCAGATCGCCAAGCTGATGACGGCGATCCAGCAGCTCAAGTTCGACGACGGACGGTAGGCGTCAGGCCTTGTCGACCGCGCCGCCGCTGTCGACCCAGTCCTTGAAGGCGCCGAGGTTGAAGACGTTGGCGTAGCCGAAGTCCTTCAGCACCTTGCCGCTGAGCGCCGAGCGGCCGCCGGAGGCACAATAGACGATCACCGTCTTGGCCTTGTCGAAGGCCTTGTCGTGGGCGGGCGACTCGGGGTCGGCACGGAACTCCAGCATGCCGCGGGAAACGTGAACGGCGCCCGCGACCTTGCCGCTGTTGGAGACCTCGGCCGCGTCGCGCACGTCGACGACCAGCGTGTTGCCCTTGGCGATCATCTCCCGGGCCTCTGCCGGCGTGACCCGCGGCACGGCGGCATTGGCTGCTTCGATCATCTGCTTGACGTTCGTGGCCATGACAGTCTCCCTCGTGTTCGCGTGAAGGGCGAGCATAGCATGGCCGCGTCGAAGTCATTGGTCGGCGATGGCGGCGGCGGCGTAGTGTCGACAGGTTCTTGAGGGTATCGAAACATGAGTACCAACGACATCACGCGCGTGCCCAATCCGAGGGTGCCGGCCAAATCCTCGGTCGCCGTCTATCGGCTGCCGGGCGGCGGCGGCTTCCTGTGGGGGGTGGCGACCTCGCCGGACCGGACGCAGGACATCCGCGTCCAGACCCTGGGTGCGCTGGGCGTGATCGACGGCTACCTGAAGGAGGCCGGCGTCGACCGGACGCGCATCGTGAAGGCCGAGATCGTCGTCACCGACCACGACAACAAGCCGGCCTTCGACGAGGCCTGGGCCACCTGGATGCCGGCCAACCACGGCCCCGTGCGCTCCTTCGTCCAGTCGGTCATGCCCGAAGGCGACCTGATCGAGATCATCATCACGGCGGCGCTCTAGGAGCGGGCTGGGGCAGGCGGCAAAGGCGAGTTGCCAGTCCCATTTCTTTCCGCGATGAAGTCCGGATGGATACAATCGCAGCGCCCGCGCCGCAGAGTCGCACAGCAACTGAACATTTCGACGTGCTGATCGTCGGGGCCGGGCTTTCGGGCATCGGCGCCGCCTGGCACCTGCAGAAGAACTGTCCGGGCAAGCGCTACGCGATCCTCGAGGGCCGCGCGGCGAGCGGCGGAACGTGGGATCTGTTCCGCTATCCCGGCGTGCGGTCCGATTCGGACATGTACACGCTGGGCTACCGCTTCCGGCCGTGGAAGGACGCCAAGGCCATCGCCGACGGTCCGTCGATCCTGAGCTATATCCGCGAGGTCGCGAGCGATCACGGCATCGATCGGCACATTCGCTACGGCCATCGCGTGGTCGGCGCGTCGTGGTCGACGCCGGACGCCCAATGGACGGTCGAGATCGAGCGCGGCGGAGAGCGCGTGTTCATTTCCTGCGGCTTCCTGTGGATGTGTAGCGGCTATTACCGCTACGAGGCAGGCTACCTGCCGGAGTTCCCGGGCATCGACGGCTTCAAGGGCAGGGTGGTGCATCCGCAGCACTGGCCGCAGGATCTCGACTATGCCGGCAAGAAGGTCGTGGTGATCGGCAGCGGCGCCACGGCGGTCACCGTCGTGCCGTCGATGGCCGAGACCGCCGGTCACGTCACCATGCTGCAGCGCTCGCCGACCTATGTGGTGGCGCGCCCGGCGCAGGACCCGTTCGCCAACAAGATGCGGCGCCGGCTGCCGCTCAAACTCGCTTACATGGCGACACGCTGGAAGAACGTGCTGATGGGCATGTATTTCTACCAGATGTGCAAGCGTAAGCCGGAGAAGGTGAAGAGCCTGATCCTGGGCGGCGTGCGCCAGATGCTGGGGCCGGACTACGACGTCGCCACGCACTTCACGCCGAAATACAATCCCTGGGACCAGCGACTCTGCCTGGTGCCGGATGCCGACCTGTTCCGCGCCATTCGCAAGAAGAAGGCATCGGTGGTCACCGACACGATCGAGACCTTCACCGAGACCGGCATCAAGCTGAAGTCGGGTGCCGAACTCGAAGCCGACGTGGTGGTGACGGCGACCGGTCTGGTCGTGCAGCCGCTGGGCGGCGCGAAGCTGGTGGTCGACGGCAAGCCGGTGAAGCCGTCCGACACCATGATCTACAAGGGCATGATGTATTCCGACGTGCCCAACCTCGTCGCGGTCTTCGGCTACACCAATGCGTCCTGGACCCTGAAGGCCGACCTGGTCTGCGAGTATGTCTGCCGGCTCCTGAACTACATGGACCGCAAGGGCTTCACCAAGGCGGTTCCGCACAACAGTGACCCGACCCTGACGGAAGAGCCCTGGGTCAACTTCTCGTCGGGCTACATCCAGCGCGCCCTGCCGCACCAGCCCAAGCAGGGCAGCAAGCGTCCGTGGAAGCTCTACCAGAACTACGTGCTCGACCTCTTGACCCTTCGGCATGGCTCGCTGCGCGACAAGGCGATGGTGTTCACGAAGTAGATTCTTCTTCACGTCGAAACCACCCATTCCCCCCCTCGCCCTGAGGAGCGGTCCTACGGACCGCTCCTCAGGGCGAGGTAGTTAGGGAAAGCTCGACTTGGTGCGGTGCGGTCAACTAATCGAAACGGTCACCGAGCCGAAGGAGCCAAAATCCGCCACGTAGGTCTCGCCGGGCTTCGGTGCGAGCATGCCGGTCAGCGTGCCGGTGCTGATCATCTGACCTTCCTTCATGCCGACGCCGGTGCGCGACAGTTCGTTGGCGAGCCAGGTGAGTGGGATCATCGGGTGATCGAGCGCGGCGGCCGCCGTGCCCTTGCGACGCAGCCGGCCGTTCGACGAGAGGGTCGCCTCCTGACCCGGGATGTCGCGGTTGCGCCA
Organism: Reyranella sp.; assembly: GCF_965228225.1. GTDB lineage: Bacteria > Pseudomonadota > Alphaproteobacteria > Reyranellales > Reyranellaceae > Reyranella. The sequence continues at coordinate 1,538,456 of NZ_OZ245801.1, forward strand.
GTCGTCGATGGCGGGGCCATAGACGATCGTTCCGGAGCCGGCGCCGTCGGCCAGGATCGCGGGCAGCGGCGGAAACGATGCGTCATGGATGAAACGGCACTCCGCCAGCTCCAATCCGGGATGCAGCGAGGCAACCGCATCGGTCACCTCTTCGGCCGTGTAGGGCTTCTCGCGCGGCGGCAGATCGCGGCCGAGCTTCGCCTGGTACTCGACCTCGGGGATGGGGCTTGCCAGCGTTGCATGCGCGACGGTGTGCGGTGTCTCGGTCAGGGAATAGACTCGGCCGTAGATCGGTGAATCCGTCCGCAGCGCCTGCTGCATCTCCTCCTTCATCGCCGCGATCTTCCAGCCCATCACCGGCCAGCCCAGCTCCTCGGCGACCATGCCCGCGATCCGATAGGCCGTCGCCTTGTCCGGCGGCACGAGGTGCGGGGCGAGGCCGCTCTGGCTGCGCTGCTCGCGGCGCAGGGAGGCGAGGAGGCGGGCGAGTTCCCGTTGCGCGGTCGTGTCCATCGGTGTTCCTTAGCAGAAAGCGGAGGAAGCGGGATGCGCAGCCAGGCTGAAAAAGGACGGGTGTTTCGCGAACTGCACGAGCGGCCCGGCCTGCTGCTCCTGCCCAATCCGTGGGATGCGGGCACCGCCAGGCTGCTGCAGTCGCTGGGCTTCGAGGCGCTGGCTACGACGAGCCTGGGCATGTCGAACGCGCTGGGTCGCGTCGACGGCGACAATGCAGTGAGCCGCGCCGAGCTGCTGGAGAACTGCCGCGTGATCGCGAGCGCCACCGACCTGCCGGTGAATGCCGATCTCGAGAACGGCTATGCCGACGACCCGAAGGAAGCGGCGACGATTCTGCGCGACGCGGCGGCGGTCGGCATCGTCGGCGGCTCGATCGAGGATTGGAGCGGCGAACGGATCTACGACTTCAACCACGCCGTGGAGCGCGTGGCGGCGGGAGCCGAGATGGCGCGCTCGCTGGATGTGCCCTTCACCTTCACCGCCCGGGCCGACAACCTGATCCGCGGCGTGAAGGACCTCGACGATACGATCCGGCGCCTGCAGGCCTTCGAGAAGGCCGGAGCCGACGTGCTCTATGCGCCCGGCCTCCACGATCTTGCGACGATGCGCAGCGTGGCGTCGGAGGTGGCCAAGCCGCTGAACGTCGTCATGAGCGCCGGCGATCCGGACCTGACGGCGGAACAGATCGCGGCGACGGGCGTGAAGCGGATCAGCGTTGGCGGCGCGCTCTCCCGGCTTGCCCTGGCGGCCTTCATGAAGGGCGCGGAAGAGATGAAGGCCGGCCGTTTCCAATGGATGCGCGAGACGATCCCGACCAGTGAGCTGAAGAAGGTGTTTTCACCGAAATGAAGCGCAAGGCGAAGCCTGGTCCCGCTCTGGCGTGGCGCTTGCTAGGCTGACGTTCCTGATCCCGCAAACGATCAACGTGATCGTTCACAACTTGGTCCGGGCCCGCGTCATGGACGTCGAGGGGCGGCTCGACCGCTGGACCGGGACGAGGAGCGGGGCGTCCGGGGATGGCTGGTGGATGTCGGCAACAAATTGTCTGGGGAAGGGTGAGAAGGCCGCGTGCACGCGTTTGCGGGAAGTGTAACATAACGGTCATGAACGGCCTGTAGCTGCAGGCGTTCTACAGGGGTTGGAAGACCAGGGGGATTAACGAAATGATCGATCGCACCATCTTCAGGCGCGCCGCGCTCGCGGGCGCTGCCGCACTCGCCATGGCCGGCCTCGCGTCGCCGGCCTTCGCGCAGAAGACCAGGCTCACGGTCTACACCGCGCTGGAGAACGACCAGCTCGACCCGTTCAAGAAAGCCTTCGAGGCCGACAATCCCACGATCGAGATCGCCTGGGTGCGCGATTCCACGGGCGTCGTCGCCGCCAAGCTGATGGCCGAGAAGGACAATCCCCGCGCCGACATCATCTGGGGTCTCGCGGCCTCGAACGTCGGCATGATGGCCTCGATGGGCATGCTCGAGCCCTATACGCCGGCCGGCGCCACCGCCCTCAACCCGATGTTCCTGAGCGGCAAGTCGCCCCAGACCTGGGTCGGCATGGATGCCTATCTCTCGCTGGTCTGCTTCAACACAGCGGAAGGCAAGAAGGCCAACAAGCCGGTCCCGACCAGCTGGGCCGACCTGATCAAGCCGGAATACAAGGACTCGATCGTGATGCCGAACCCGGCCTCGTCGGGCACGGGCTATCTCACCATCGCGGCCTGGCTGCAGATCATGGGCGAGGAAGCGGGCTGGAAGTACATGGACGCGCTCCACCAGAACATCGCGCAGTACATCCACTCGGGCTCGGCGCCCTGCGTCCAGGCCGCCAAGGGCGAGCGCCTGATCGGCATCGGCCTCGACACCCGCGGCGCCTCGGAGAAGACCAAGGGCGCGCCGCTCGAACTGGTGATCCCGAAGGAAGGCCTGGGCTGGGAACTCGAGGTGACCGCCATCGTCAAGGGCACCAAGAACCTCGACGCCGCCAAGAAGCTCGCCGACTGGGCGGCTTCCAAGAAGGCCAACGAGCTCTATGCCAAGACCTATCCCATCGTCGCCTTTCCGGGCGTCGCCATCACGCCGCCGAACTATCCGCCGAACCTCGAGAAGGTGATGGTGAAGAACGACGTCGAGTGGATGGCCAAGAACCGCGACCGCATCCTGGCGGAGTGGACCAAGCGCTACGACGGCAAGTCCGCGCCCAAGGCCAAGTGACGGGTTAGGTGGCGAACTACCTCGAGGTCCGCAACCTCTCCAAGCGGTTCGGTGACTTCTCGGCTCTCGGCGACGTCTCGCTCGACGTCGTCGAGGGCGAGTTCGTCTGCTTTCTCGGCCCCTCGGGCTGCGGGAAGACGACCCTCCTGCGGGCCATTGCCGGCCTCGATCCCCAGACCTCCGGCACGATCCGGCAGAAGGGGCGGGACGTGTCGTCGCTGCCGCCAGCGCAGCGCGACTTCGGCATCGTGTTCCAGTCCTATGCACTGTTTCCCAACCTGACCGTGGCCGACAATGTCGGCTACGGGCTGGTGAACCGGCGACAGAACAGGGGCGCGATCGCCAAGCGGGTCACTGAACTTCTGGCACTGGTCGGCCTGCCCGATGCCGGGCCGAAATATCCGGCCCAGCTCTCGGGCGGCCAGCAGCAGAGGGTGGCGCTGGCGCGCGCGCTCGCGACCTCGCCCGGTCTGCTGCTGCTCGACGAGCCGCTGTCGGCCCTCGATGCCCGCGTCCGCCTGCGGCTGCGCCACGAGATCAAGGCGCTGCAGCGGACGCTCGGCGTCACCACCATCATGGTGACGCACGACCAAGAGGAGGCGCTGACCATGGCCGATCGCATCGTGGTCATGAACCAGGGCGCCATCGAGCAGGTCGGCACGCCGCAGGAGATCTACCGCCGGCCCGCGACGGCCTTCGTGGCCGACTTCGTGGGCTCGATGAATTTCCTGGCCGGGACCCTGATGGCGCCGGACAAGGTGCGGGTGGCGGGCGTCGATTTCGCCTGTCCCGTCCAGGACGGGCTCGCGCCCGGCCAGAAGGTGAGCCTCTGCATCCGGCCCGAGGACGTGCGCGTGCGCGACCTGCCGGCCGATATTTCCAACCGGGTGCCGGTCGAGGTGGCCGAGCTGGATTTCGTCGGTGCCTTCTGTCGCGCCACGCTGCGGGCGCGGGCGGCGGCCGATGTCGCCGTGACGGCCGACTTCTCCAGCAACCTGATCCGCGATCTCGGCGTCGACATCGGCACGAAGCTCGACATCGCCCTGCCGACCGACCGGCTCAGGGTCTTCGCGTGAGGGGAAGCTGCCCGTGAGCCTGGCGGTACCGGGACTGAAGGTCGGCCTGTCGCGCGACGACCTGATGATGCGCGCCGGTGTGGTCGTGCTGGCCGGCGTGTTGCTGGTCATGGTGGGCCTGCCGCTGTGGGCGCTGCTCGCCAAGGGCTTCGAGGACCGCGACGGCAGGTTCATCGGCCTGGCCAACTACGCCTCGTATTTCTCCACGCCGGCGCTGTTCCAGTCGGCCCTGAACAGCTTCCAGGTCGCCTCGATCACGACGGTGATCGTCGTGCCGCTGGCGTTCCTCTATGCCTATGCGTTGACGCGCACGGTGCTGCCGATGCGCTGGCTGTTCCAGGGCATCTCGCTGATCCCGATCTTCGCGCCGTCGCTACTGCCGGGCATTGCGCTGATCTACCTGTTCGGCACGCAGGGCTTCTTCAAGGCGCTGCTGGGCGGCGGCTCGATCTACGGCATCGACGGCATCGTGATCGCGCAGGTCTTCTACTGCTTCCCGCACGCGACATTGATCCTGGCGACCGCGCTCGCGACAGCGGACGCCCGCCTCTATGAAGCGGCCGACGTGCTGGGGACCTCGAAGCGCCGCATCTTCTTCACCGTGACCCTGCCCGGCGCGAAGTACGGGCTGATCAGCGCCGCGCTGGTGGTGTTCACGCTGGTGATGACCGATTTCGGCATTGCCAAGGTGATCGGCGGCAACTTCAACGTGCTGGCGACCGACGTCTACAAGAAGGTGATCGGCCAGCAGGACTTCTCGATGGGCGCGGTCGTGGGCATGGTGCTGCTGGCGCCGGCTGCACTGGCCTTCCTCGTCGACCGGTTGGTGCAGCGCAAGCAGGTGGCGCTGCTCACCGCGCGCGCCGTGCCGCTGGTGCCGCGGCCGAAGTTCGCGCGCGACCTGTTCTTCACCCTGTTCTGCGCGGCGGTGTCGGCTGCCATCCTCACGATCCTCGGCATGGCGATCTGGGGCTCGCTGATCAAGTACTGGCCCTACAATCTCAGCCTGACGCTCGACAATTACGACTTCGCCAAGTTCGATTCCAACGGCTGGGATTCCTACTGGAACTCGGTGCGCATGGCGCTGGGCGCGGCGGTCTTCGGAACGGTGCTGATGTTCACCGGCGCCTGGCTGAACGAGAAGACGCGCGGCTTCGGCATGATGCGCGGCGTCGTGCAGTTGCTGGCCTTCCTGCCGATGGCGGTGCCGGGCCTCGTGCTGGGCCTGGGCTACATCTTCTTCTTCAACGCGCCCAACAACCCGCTCAACTTCCTCTACGCCACCATGGGCATCCTGGTGCTGAACACGGTGGCGCACTTTTATACGGTGGGCCACCTCACGGCGACGACGGCCCTGAAACAGATCGACCCGGAGTTCGAGGCGGTGTCGGCCTCGCTCAAGGTGCCGATCTGGAAGACGTTCATGCGCGTGACGGCGCCGATCTGCCTGCCGGCCATCCTCGACATCGCGATCTACCTGTTCGTCAACGCCATGACGACCGTGTCGTCGGTGATCTTCCTCTACGCCCCCGACACCAAGCTCGCCTCGGTGGCGGCGGTGAACATCGAGGAGGCGGGGACGACCGCTGCCGCGGCGGCGCTCTGCGTCGTGATCGTGCTCACCTCGGCCGCGGTCAAGGCCGCGCACCTGATCGCCGACCGCTTCCTCTTCGCCCGGCTGCAGGTGTGGCGGCGGCGATGAAGTCGGATGTCGTGGTGATCGGCGGCGGGGCAATGGGGTCTTCCGTCGCCTATCACCTGAAGTCCGATCGGTCGTTCGACGGCACCGTGACGGTGGTGGAGCGCGATCCCGCCTATACGCGGGCTTCCTCGGCGCTTTCGGCGAGTTCGATCCGGCAGCAGTTCTCGACTCCGCTCAACATCCATTTGTCGCGCTACGGGATCGGGTTCCTGCGGCGCGCCCGCGACCTGCTCGGCGTCGATCTGGGCCTCAAGGAGCCGGGCTATCTCTTCCTCGCCAGCCCGGCGGGCGAGGCGGTTCTGCGTGCAAACCATGCCATCCAGAAGGGCGAGGGATGTGCGGTCGAGCTGCTCGATCGGGCGGCCTTGAAGGCGCGCTTTTCCTGGATCTCGGAGGAGGGGCTGGCGCTGGCCTCGCACGGCACGGCCAACGAAGGCTGGTTCGACGGGCCGTCGCTGATGCAGGGGTTTCGGCGTACGGCGCGGGATCTGGGCGCGACTTACATTGCCGACGAGGTCGTCTCGTTCGATGCGGGCGGCGTGGATCTCAAGGAAGGCGGGCGACTGGAAGCGCGCACGGTCGTTCTGGCGGCTGGACCCTGGTCCGGCGAGGTGGCGGCGCGGTCCGGCATCGCCCTGCCGGTGGAACCGCGGCGGCGCTCGGTGTTCGTGTTCGACGTGCGCGAGGCGCCGGGCCTGACGCCGCTCACCATCGATCCATCGGGTACCTGGTTTCGGCCGGAGGGCCGCTTCTACATCGCCGGCACCACGCCGGCCGAGGGCAACGACGCCGCCGGCGCGCCGCTCGAGGTGCAACACCCGGAATGGGACGAGATGGTGTGGCCCACGCTGGCGGCGCGCGTGCCGGCCTTCGAGGCGGCCAAGGTCGTTAACGCTTGGGCCGGCTACTACGAGTACAACACGTTCGACCAGAACGGCATCGTCGGCCGCCATCCGAGAATCGAGAGCCTGATCTTCGCCACCGGCTTTTCAGGCCACGGCATCCAGCAGTCTCCGGCGGTGGGCCGCGCCGTCGCCGAACTGATCGTGCATGGGGATTACCGAACGCTCGATCTCAATACTTTTGGTTATGACCGCATTGAATCGGGCCGGCCTATCCGGGAACTCAACGTCGTGTGATACTCGCGGCCTCATCCGAGGAGAGTGATGTGCCCGATCAAGTGCTGGTGAATTCCGATTTGCAGTCCGCCCTGACGGAGGCCAAGCAGGCCTATATCGACCGCAATCCGAAGAGCTTCAGCCGTCACCAGGATGCCTGCGTCGCCATGCCGGGCGGCAACACCCGCACGACACTCCACAATTCGCCGTTCCCGCTCACGGTGGTGCGCGGCGCCGGCTGCAAGCTGTGGGACGCGGACGGCCACGAATATATCGATGTGCTGGGCGAATATACCGCCGGCATCTACGGCCACTCCCATCCGGTGATCCGTAAGGCGATCGACAAGGCGCTCGACCATGGCTGGAACTTCGCTGGCCGCAACGAGAGCGAAGGCAAGCTCGCCAAGCTCGTGGTCGACCGCATACCGTCGATCGACCTGGTGCGTTTCACCAACTCCGGCACCGAGGGCAATGTGATGGCTCTCGCGGGCGCGCGCGTCTTTGCCCAGCGCAAGGGCCGGACCAAGGCCACCAAGGTCATGGTGTTCCACGGCGGCTATCACGGTGGCGTGCTTTACTTCGTGAGTGGCGGTTCGCCGGTCAACATGCCCTACGAATATGTCGTGGCGCCGTACAACGACGTCGAAGGCACCCGAGCGCTGCTCGCCAGGCATGGCGAGGAGCTGTTCGCCGTTCTGCTCGAGCCGATGCAGGGCAGCGGCGGCTGCCTGCCCGGCAATCTCGACTTCCTGCAGATGGTCCGGAGCGAGACCAAGGCGCGCGGCATCACCATGATCTTCGACGAGGTCATGACCTCGCGGCTGTCGCCCGGCGGCCTGCAGGAGAAGACGGGCGTGATTCCCGACATGACGACGCTCGGCAAGTATATCGGCGGTGGCATGTCGTTCGGTGCCTTCGGCGGCCGGCGCGACATTATGGAGCTGTTCGATCCGACCAAGCCCGATTCGCTGCCGCATGCCGGCACGTTCAACAACAACGTGCTCACCATGGCCGCGGGCGTCGCGGGCTATGGCGAAGTCTATACGCCCGAGGCGGCCAAGGAGCTGAACGATCGCGGCGACAAGATCCGCGATCGGTTGAACGAGATCTGCCGCAAGGCGGGCGTCGAGTTTCAGTTCTCCGGCATCGGCTCGATGATGACGGCGCATGCCACGACGCGGCCGATCAAGAGCGCAGCCGACCTCGCGTCGAGCAACCAGGACGCCAAGGAGCTGTTCTATTTCGACATGGTGGCAGCCGGCATCTGGATCGCCCGGCGCGGCTTCGTGGCGCTGAACGTCATGATCGGCGACGCCGAGGGCGACCGCTTCGTGTCGGCGGTCGAAGAGTTCGTTTCGGCGCGAAAGGCCCTTTTGCAGCCGTCGTAACGGCTTACACTGGGGGAATGACCAGGAGCCAGGACTTCCCCCAGCCGGTCGCCGGCACCGTGGTGCCGCGCTTCGGCGACGTCGCCACCTTCATGCGCCTGCCGCTGTTCCGCGACCCGGCGGAGGTCGAGATCGGTATGGTCGGCGTGCCGTGGGACGGCGGCACGACCAACCGGCCCGGCGCGCGGCACGGCCCGCGCCAGATGCGCGACCTCTCGACAATGATGCGGCGCATCCATCACGTGACGGGCATCGCGCCCTATGAGCTGGCCCGGTGCGGCGATCTCGGCGACGCGCCGGTCAATCCGGCCAGCCTCGACGACTCGCTCGACCGCATCGAAAAGCACTACGCGAAGCTCCATGCCGCGGGCGTGGTGCCGTTGTCGGCCGGTGGCGACCACCTGATCACGCTGCCGATCATGCGCGGCATCCGCAAAGGCCTGCCGCCGCTCGGCATGGTGCATTTCGACGCCCACAGCGACACCTGGGACAGCTATTTCGGCGGCTTCAAGTACACGCACGGCACGCCCTTCCGCCGCGCCGTGGAGGAGGGGCTGCTCGATCCCAAGAGGGTGGTGCAGATCGGCATTCGCGGCTCGCTCTACAAGGCCGACGACAACCAGTGGGCCCTCGACCAGGGCATGCGCGTGATCACGATCGAGGAGTATTTCGACCTCGGCGTCGAGAAGGTGATCGCCGAGGCGCGCCGCGTCGTCGGCAGCGGCCCGACCTATGTGAGCTTCGACGTCGACGGCCTCGATCCCGCTTACGCGCCGGGCACCGGCACGCCCGAGATCGGCGGCTACACGCCGCACGAGGCGCAGCGCATGCTGCGCGGCCTGCGCGGCCTCGACCTCGTCGGCGGCGACGTCGTCGAGGTTTCGCCGCCCTTCGACATGAGCGGCAACACCGCGCTCGTCGGCGTCACGATGATGTGGGAGATCCTCTGCCTGCTCTCCGAATCGGTGGCGAAGCGCAAGGGCCGGATCTGATCGTTCTGCTGCTCAAAGGTCCCTCACTGCGTTCGGGATGACAGCGTTTTCTGCATCGACGCACGGCGCCAATCCGCGAAAATTGTCATCCCGAACGCAGAGAGGGAGCTTTCGCTTGCGTCTGGCGCATTGCCTTGCGCCGGGATTATCGTTCGGCATGCACGCCTTTATCCTCGGCCTCCTGTTTGCCGTCGTCGCCTCGTCCGTCTCCGCCCAGCCGGTGCCGCGCTGGATGACGCTGCCGCCCACGCCCTCGTTGCCGCCGGCCGCGAGTAGCGGCCATGCGCCGGTCAACGGAATCTCGATCTGGTACGCCACCTTCGGCAGCGGTCCGCCGGTGATCCTGCTGCATGGCGGCCTGGCCAACTCCAACTACTGGGGCCATCAGGTTCCCGAACTAGCGAAGACCCACCGGGTGATCGTCATGGACAGCCGCGGCCACGGGCGCAGCACGCGCGATGCCCGGCCCTACGGCTACGCTTTGATGGCGTCCGATGTCCTGGGACTGATGGACCATCTCGGCGTGCCGCAGGCTGCGGTGGTGGGCTGGAGCGACGGCGCCATCATCGGGCTCAGCCTGGCGATGTCCCATCCGCAGCGCGTGTCGCGCCTCTTTGCCTTCGCCGCCAATTCCGATCCCGGCGGCGTCAAGGACGTGAACAAGAGCCCCGTGTTCATGGAATTCATCGCCCGCGGTGAGAAAGAGTACGAGGCGCTGTCGGCCACGCCGCGCGAGTACAAGAAATTCGTCGAGGAGATCAGCACCATGTGGGCGACGCAGCCCAACTGGACGGCTGCCGATCTCGCCGCCATCAAGGTCCGCACCTGGATCGTCGACGCCGATCACGACGAGGCGATCAAGCGCGAGAACACCGAATTCATGGCGGCGGCGATCCCCCGGGCGGGGCTGCTGCTGCAGCCCGAAGTCAGCCACTTCTCGATGCTCCAGGCGCCCCAGCAGTTCACCGACGACGTGAAGCGCTTCCTCGACCGCAAGTGGGACTGACCCTCGATCGGATAGCGGTTCCGACCCTGCGTCCGGGCGGTCTCGTCAGGCCGCAAACGAAATAAACGAAATATTCGAAACATTCGAAGCCAATGCCGCACCCCGGCGGTCGGCGCCCCAATTTGCAGTCGACCTGCGTTTAGGCGGCCATTTCCAGGATCTCCTTGACCTCGGCCGGCGTCGGGATCGGGCGTGGGTTGCGCGGCACCCAAGGGGTGCCCATCGCCTGCTGGGCGATGCGGTCGAAATGCTCGCGGCCGATCTTCACGTCGGACAGGTGCCGTGGCATGTCGAGGCCGCGGATGAAACGGTCGAGCACGTCGCCCGCGTCCGCGCCCGGATGGCCCATCGCGTTGGCGATCAGGGCCTGGCGGTCGGCGTTGGCCGGCTTGTTCCAGCGCATCACCCACGGCAGCATGATGCAGGATGTGTGGCCGTGCGGGACGTCGAACACGGCGCCCAGCACGTAGCCGATGCCGTGGCTGGCACCCATCGGCACACCGGCGGCGATGCCGGTCATGGAGAGCCAGGAACCGGTCTGGCAGTCGAGGCGGGCGGCCATGTCGGAGGGATCGGCCTTCACGCGCGCGAGCCCCCGCGCCAGCAAGGAGAGACCATGCAGCGACGAGGCATTGCTGTATTCGGTCGATTCGAGGGAGCAGACGCCTTCGACGCAGTGATCGACGGCGCGGATGCCGGTCGAGAGCAGCAGCCACATCGGCGTATGGCGCGTCACTTCGGGGTCGAGGATGACGGCCTGCGGGATTGTTAGGGGATGGCGGAACATCTCCTTCACCTTGGTGGCCTCATTGGTGACGCCGGCGATGGCGGAGAATTCGCCGGCCGACAGGGTGGTCGGGATCGAGATCTGGCGCACGGTCGGCGGCTTCACGTCCGCCTGGCCGCGGATCCGGTCCATGTCCTCGGGCGTGCGGACGTCGTTCGACAGGCAGAGCTGGACGGCCTTGGCGGCGTCGGTGATCGAGCCGCCCCCCAAGGTGACGATCAGGTCGGCGCCGGCCTCGCGGGCCTGCTCGGACGCGGCCACGACGGCGGCGCGCGGCGAGTGGGCCGGCATTTTGTCGAAGGTGCCGGCGCACTTGTTGCCCAGCGCCCGGCGCAGCTTCTCGATCTCGTCGGTTTCCCGGTTGAGGGTCCCGCTGACCATCAGGAAGACGCGGTTCGCGCCCTGGCGCTCGACGAGTTCCGACAGGGCCTCGGCCGCCGGTCGGCCGAAGACCACTTCCTCCATTTTGCTGAAAACGACGCGGCCCGAAGCGGTCATGCTCATCTCCCTGTATTTTGCTATCGTGGCTGCGAAAACAGGCAAGGGAAAGCATGACCGGGACACGGGATGGCGCGATCGCCCGCGCAGAGAAATATTTCGACGAGGGCGGCTTCCTCGATGAGCTGCAGCGCCGGGTCGCCATCCCGACGACCAGCCAGGAGGCCGATTCCATGCCGGCCCTGCAGGCGTATGTCTCGGGCGAGATGACGGAATCGCTGCAGAAGCTGGGCTACGACTGCACCGTCCTGCCCAATCCGCGCAGCGAATACGGCCCGTTCCTGATCGCGCGCCGGGTCGAGGACCCGGCCAGGCCGACCGTGCTCACCTATGGCCATGGCGACGTGATCCGCGGCCAGGAGGAGCAGTGGCGCTCGGGCCTGTCGCCCTGGAAGATCGTGATCGAGGGCGACAGGATGTACGGCCGCGGCACGGCCGACAACAAGGGCCAGCACACGATCAACATCGCCGCCCTGGCCTCCGTCATGCAGGAGCGCGGCTCGCTGGGCTTCAATTCGACGATCCTGATCGAGACCGGCGAGGAGACGGGCTCCCCCGGCCTCGCGGACTTCTGCAAGGCCAACAAGCAGGCTCTGAAGGCCGATGCCCTGATTGCATCGGACGGGCCGCGGCTCGATCATCGCCGGCCGACCATCTTCGGCGGCACGCGCGGCACGCTGAATTTCAACCTCTCGCTCACCATGCGCGAGGGCGGGCACCATTCCGGCAACTGGGGCGGCCTGCTGGCCAATCCGGGCATCATCATGGCCCATGCGCTGGCCACCATCACCGACGAGCGGGGGCAGATCAAAGTGCCGGAGTGGCGGCCCAAGACGCTGACCAATTCGATCCGGGCGGCCCTGGCCGACGCCCATGTCGATGCGGGCGAGGGGGCGCCGGAGATCAACGAGGACTGGGGCGAGAAGTCGCTGACCCCGGTCGAGCGCGTGTTCGGCTGGAACAGCTTCGAGGTCCTGGCCTTCAAGACCGGCAACCCCGACCGGCCGGTCAACGCGATTCCGCCCAGTGCCGTGGCCTACTGCCAGCTGCGCTTCGTGGTCGGCACCGACCCGCACGACATCATCCCGGCGCTGCGCCGGCATCTCGACAGCCACGGGTTCGGGATGATCGGGATCGAACAGGCGCGCGACGTCATCATGAACGCGACGCGCCTCGATCCCGAGAACCCTTGGGCGAAATTCGCCTCCGGCTCGATCGAGAAGACGGCGGGCCAGAAGCCGAACATGCTGCCCAACCTGGGCGGTTCGCTGCCCAACGAGGTGTTCACCGACATTCTCGGCCTTCCCACCGTGTGGGTGCCGCATTCCTATGCCGCCTGCTCGCAGCATGCCCCCGACGAGCACCTGCTGGCGCCGGTGGCCCGCGACGGGCTCCGGCTGATGACCGGCCTGTTCTGGGATTTGGGCGCACAGGGCCGGCCGGGGTAGGTTCCCGCCCGATGCTTTCAGCCGAAGAGGCCGCAGACCTGATCGAAGCCATCGCGACCCGCCAGGATCGCGCGGCGTTCGCACGCCTGTTCCAGTATTTCGCACCCCGCGTGAAGGCCTTCATCATGCGCAGCGGGGCCGATCCCGAGGCGGCGCAGGAGGTTGCGCAGGAAGCCCTGATCATGGTCTGGCGCAAGGCCGCCAGCTTCGACCGGACCAAGGCCTCGGCGTCCACGTGGCTCTACACCATCGCTCGCAACAAGCGGATCGATCACCTGCGGCGCAACAACCGGCCGGCGATCGATACCGAGGACTGGCTCACGGTTTTTGCGCCCGAAAGTGAGGATGCCGACAAATCCGTTCTCGCAGGGCAGACGTATACGCGAGTGAAGGCGTTACTCGGGGGGCTGTCTGCCGATCAGCTGTTGGTGATCGAGAAGGCGTTCTTCGAGGACAAAACCCACACGGCCATCGCCGAGGAGCTGAAGCTGCCTCTCGGGACGGTGAAGTCGCGTATCCGCCTGGCGTTGGCCCGCCTGCGGGAAGCACTGGAGAAAGACGAGCCATGAGTCGCCATCCGGCACCCGATGAACTTCTGCTGGATTATGCCGCGGGCGCGCTGCCGGACGGTCCGGCCCTCGCCGTGGCCCTGCATGTTGCCCTGGACCCTCGGTCGCAGCGCACGGTCGACCGCCTGAACGCCGTCGGCGGTGCCCTGATCGAGCGCGAACCGGTCGCTGACCTTGGCGGGATCGACGATGCGGTTCTGGAAAAGGCTCTGGCTCGCCTCGACGAGGTACCCGTGGAGCCGCGACCCGCCGCTCCCGGCCGCCGTCATCAAGCGTTCGACTGGGCGCCGGCGCCCCTCGTGCCGCACCTGCGGTCCGGCATGGACTGGCGCCGGGTGATGGGCAAATTCGACGAGATCCGGCTCGACCTGCCGGGTGACTTCCATCGTGTCTCCTTGCTGCGGCTGGAGTCGGGGCGGGGCCTGCCCGAGCACAAGCATGCCGGCTATGAATACACCGTCGTCCTCCAGGGCGGTTATACCGACGAGACCGGCAATTACGGCGTCGGCGATTTCGCGGTCGGGCCGGGCGACCACCGGCACGAGCCGATCGCCGACCCCGGCGAGCCGTGTATCGCGCTGATCGTCGTGGAAAATCCCATCGTGCTGACCGGTCCGTGGGGCCGCTGGCTCAATCCGCTGGTCAGTCGCGGCTGGATTTGAAGCGGCGTTGACCGCGCAAGGGGTTCCCTTCAGGTTTGCGGCCTGAAGAGAGGACCCCTATGCCGCGCATTCCGTACTACGAAGTCGAAAACGCCACGGGCAAGCATGCCGAGTTGCTCGGCAAGCTCAATCCTATGCTCAACATCTATCGGATGCTGGCCAACTCCGAGCAGGGCGCGAAGGGCTTCCTGCGTATGGGCAACGGGCTTCTGTATCGCTGCGAGCTCGACCCGGTGCTGCGTGAACTCGCCATCGTCCGCGTCGGCCGCCTGAGCCGTACCGCCTACGAAGTGTTCCAGCACGAGCGCATCGGCCGCGAGGTCGGCGTGAGCGAGGAGAAGATCGCCGCCCTGCGCGACGCCACCATCGAAGCGCCAGCCTTCACCGACAATGAAAAAGCCGTGTTGCGCTACACCGACGACGTGGTGCGCAACGTGCGCGCCTCGGACAAGACGCTGAAGGCCGTACAGGCTTTCCTGACGCCGGGCGCTCTGGTCGAACTCACCCTGAGCATCGGCTACTACATGATGGTCTGCCGCTTCCTCGAGTCGACGGGCGTCGACGGCGAAGAGGGCCAGGCCGAGTGGCTCAAGACGGCCAAGCTGTAGCGATCAAATTCCTCCCCCGTCAGCGGGGGAGGTGTCGGCGTTCCACGCCGACGGAGGGGTCGGGAAGTGCACAAAACGAGCATGACCCCTCCGCCCCGATGACGGGGCACCTCCCCATTTGAATGGGGAGGAGGGATGGAAGACTAGGAGTAAGAAATGGCGTACCGCGTCCTGATCGCGCAGTTCATGCACGAGACCAACACCTTCAGCAAACTCAAGACGACGCTGGAGGATTACCGCAAGCGCTGGCTGATCGAAGGCGAGGAAATGGTGCCGCGCTTCACCGGCACCAAGAACGAGGTGGGCGGCTATATCGACTCGGTAAAGAAGTACGGCTGGGAGCCGGTCTGGGCGGCGGCGGCGAATGCCACGCCCTCGGGCAAGCTCACGAAGGAGACCTGGGAGCATATCCGCGACCTGATCCTCGACGCGGCGAAGAAGGCCGGCAAGCTCGACGCGATCTGCCTGTCGCTGCACGGCGCGGCCGTCACGGAAACCGAGGACGATGCCGAGGGGGCGCTGCTCGAGGCGCTGCGCGGCATCGTCGGTGCGGACATTCCCATCGTTGCCACGCTCGACCTGCACGCCAATGCCACGGTGAAGATGGCCCGGCACGCCAATGCGCTGGTGAGCTATCGCACCTATCCGCACATCGACGGCTATGAGCGTGCCGTGCAGGCCGCGGCGCTCGTGCAGGAGACGTTGGAGGGCCGCAAGAAGCCCACGTGCCTGCTGGTCCAGCCCGCCATGCTGCAGGGCGCCGATTCCGGCAAGACCACGCAGCCCGGCCTGATGCGCGACCTGCTGGCCAAGGCCGACGCCTTCGAGAAGGAGCCGGGCATCAACGTGGTCAGCGTCCAGGCCGGATTCACCTGGGCCGACATCCCCTATACCGGCCCTTCGATTGCAGTCAGCCACGAGCCGGGCGCCGAGGGCCGCGCGAAGGAGGCGGCGGCCGTGATCCTCGACGAGATCTGGAAGCGCCGCACCGAGAACACGTCGAACTTCCGTCCCGTGGCCGAGGCGATCGCCGCGGCGAAAGCAGGCGCCGGCAAGGAGGGACCTCTGGTCGTGGCCGACGGCACCGACAATCCGGGTGGCGGCGGCTACAACGATACGACGCCGGTGCTGCAGGCACTGATCGACGCCCAGGTCGAGAACGTGGCCTTCGGCACGATCTACGATCCCGGGACGGTGCAGCAGGCCATCGAGGCCGGTGTCGGGGCGGAGATCGACGTCGAGCTCGGCGGCCATACCGACGCCTCGATGGGCGCGCCGGTGAAGGCCAGGGCGATCGTCAAGATGCTGTCCGACGGTTCATTCAAGAACGACGGGCCGATGAATGCCGGCGTCGAGACGTCGATGGGACCGACCGCTGTCTTGCGCATCGGCGGCATCGACGTTGTCACCATCTCCAACCGCATCCAGACCATCGACCTGCAGGTCTTCCTGAGCCAGGGCATCGATCCGCGCACCAAGAGCGTGGTGGTGGTGAAGAGCGTGCAGCACTTCCGGGCGGCCTATGCGCCGATCGCCCGCGAGGTCGTCCTCGTGGATTCCGGGGGCATCTGCTCGCCCGACATCTCGCGGCTCAAGTTCACCAAGCTGCGCCGCCCCATCTGGCCGCTCGACGGCGTCAACGATCCCTATGCGGGGCAACGCACCTGAAGGTTGGCATGACACTGGCATGAGGATGGGCATGAACTTCACACGCGAGGCGCCTTTTCCCGGCGCATCCTTTGGCGCAACGCTGCGACTCGACGGCGATGCAGCGAAGATCGTGGCGGCGGCGGAGAGCGATCCGAAGGCCCTCCCGGCGGCATTGGCCGATGCCAAGGGGCTGCTGCTGATCCAGGGCATGAACGGGATCTCGGACGACCCCGACCTGCTCATTCGCCTCAGCCGCGTCTTCGGCCCAGAGGTCGAGGATTATCGCCACACGCTCACGGACCTGAAGTCGGTGCATGTCTCCGTGCCGGAGATCCTGCTGGTGTCCAACATGCCGCCGGTTTCCAAGGCGCCGCCCAGACGCCCCGACCCGACGCTGGCCGCCGACGGCCTGATCCCGACCCAGTATCCCCATCGCATGGGTTGGCACACCGACCAGAGCTATCGCCGGCCGCCGCCTGACATCTCGCTGTTCTATGCCGTGACGCCGGCCGAGCGCGCGACCGGTCAGACCCTGTTCGCCAACGGCATCTTGGCCTACCAGGCCCTGCCGCCGGCGCTGAAGGAGAAGGTCGAAACCCTGGTCGGCCTGCACGCCCAGCCG
The DNA here is from genome assembly GCF_965228225.1 of Reyranella sp. Classification (GTDB taxonomy): domain Bacteria; phylum Pseudomonadota; class Alphaproteobacteria; order Reyranellales; family Reyranellaceae; genus Reyranella. The sequence goes on from NZ_OZ245801.1 coordinate 1,555,308, forward strand.
GGCAGCGGCCGCTCACGCGAGGCCGCACTCGCCGGGCGCACGCCGCGCGCCTTCGCACCGCACGAGCGTTCGCAGCCGCAGCCGGTCGTGCGCGCCCATCCGGTAACGGGGGAGAAGTCGCTCTACCTCTGTGAATGGGGCCAGATGGACTGGTTCGAGGGGCCGTTCGTCGGCCTGGAGCCGGGGCCGCACGGCGCCGGCGCCGCTCTGCTCGACGAGATCATGGCGCACTATACGGAGCGTCGCTTCTGCTACGCCCACGAATGGACCGAGGGCGATCTCCTGATCTGGGACAATCGCTGCCTCGTCCATGCCGCGACCTGGTTCGACGGCGAGCGCGAAGGCCGATTGATGTGGCGCACGACGGTGCACGGCAATCCCGGCGCCGCTTACGCGGGCGAGAAAAAGAGCTGGATCCCGGCGGCCGTGGCCTGAGGGGCCGCCTGATCGCGCTCAGCGCTTCTGGCGGAAGAAGGTCGTGAGCGCGTAGCGGCGGCCCCGGGTGACGGGGCCGACCGCGTGCAGCAGCGAGCAGGAGAAGACCGCCGCTGCCCCTGCGGGCGGGCTGACCTTTACGGCGGCATATTCCGGGAAGACCAACTCACCGCCCTCGAAATCGTCGTTGAGGTTCAGCGACACGGCGAAGGCGCGATCGGCGGTAGCAGGCGCGCCATTGTCGCGATGCGCGGCGAAGAAATGCCGGCCCTCGGCGCTGTACGACAGCACGACATGCGCATCGAAGGTGAACTCGCGATCGAAGGCGAAGACCTTGGTGAGTTCAGGGCCGATGCGATAGGCGAGGCGGTCCGACACCGCCTTCAGCATCATCGGCTCGACGATCGTGTAATCCTCGGTGCGCTTCAGCGCGGCCATGTCGATGTTGCCGTAGCGGCTCGAGACGCCCGAATCCTTGTGGTCGCCCTTGCCCCACAGCCGGATGAGCTGGGTGCAGAAGTCCGGCTCGAAGACGCGCGGCAGGACCAGCACGGGCGCCATCGCCGTGGTCAGACGCAGATCGGCGCCACGGTCGGCACGTACGGAGTCGGAAACGTCCCGGATCGTCTCGGCGGCGGCCAGCAGGGCGCGCGTGTCGTACGTCGTTGCGACCCTCAGGTTGGGGTCGAGCGCGATCACGCGCTGGCGCAGGCCCATGCCCTGGCCGAACGACACCGCGCCGGCCTGGGCGAGAAATGCCGGCAGGAACTGGCCCTTCTCGTCGCACAGCAGCAGCGGCTCTTCGGGCTCTGCGCCGAGCTTTTTCCAGAGCGGCCCGGCCGCCGCGACCGGATTGCCGGCGACCACGACGAGCTTGGTCGACGCGGCGGTACAGGCCTCGCGCAGGGACGCGAACTGCGCGGGATCCAGGGTCGAAAGGTCCATCACCGCGAGCATGGCCACCGGGTCGCCGGTGAACGACCAGACGAACTTCCGCAGCTTGCCGTCGAGACCCGGCAGCACGAAGTCGGGGAGACGGTCACCGGGGCGGAGGGACAGCGTGCTGGTCATGGCCGCTGTTAGCAGTGGGTCAGGGCCGGTTCAAGCGCGTCCGGCTGATGCCGATTTCGCTTATCCAGACACGAAGCAAGGCAGGTGGTCGTCGATTTCGGGAGCTTGGGTGGTATCTGGGGGAGCAGGTACCGTCGGCGGTCTCGCAACGCACGCGGCAGCCCACAGTCCGCCAATGCGCAGGCTCGTCCATGGAAACGCCGGAGTCTAATCGCGGTCTGGCAAGGTTGCTCGGTCGTGTGTTTTGCAATCAAAAACATCACCGCACGCCAGGACGCTGCAGCTAAACCCAAATGCGTCAGCCTTATGCGGGTCACTTTCGAAGAACACGCCGCGGACCCTCGTAGCGGGAAAGGTACCATCCAAGAAGTTGGATGACGCGCCTTCCGGCCCCACCATCCAATAGCCTTTGCCGTGATAGAGAGGCACGAATTTCTTCCAACCGCTCTTATGAGAAGAATGCACCTTCAGCGGAGCATTCTCATCGATGAGGCGCATGATCGCTTCGTCACTTTGATAGTGTTGACGCACTCTCTCAATGGCTGCGACATCATCCTCGATCAACGCTCGCCCCCAGCAACGCGCTAGGATTGTGGCTGGACGGAAGATGGTGTCCATAAAAGCGATCAATACCGCGCTAATCAGAAGCGCGCTGATCAGGAACATGCTGATCAGGAACACTCCCCGGAGCATGCGCTTCTTCAACCGTCTATTTCCCTGGTCAGCCGAGAACGGGTGGAAGACCAATCTGGATAAAGGCCGCGACCTGTCACCGGCCTCACTCCTTCGCAAGGCCCTCCAGCAGTAGGGCAACGGCTTCCGCTCCCGGATCCGGAACGCCTTCGAGGTGCGAGGACGAGACATAGGTCGAGCGGCCGGCGCGGGCCGACTGCATTCGGGCGGTGGCGTCGGCACCGGCGCGTGCAGCCTTCGCGGCTTCGTCGAGGCTGCTCGACAGGGCCGCGAGGGCCGGGGCGATGGCGTCGATCATGGTGCGGTCGCCGGGCTTGGCACCGCCATAGGCCATCATCTTCGCGAGGCCGGCCGACAGGGAGTTTTGCCAGCTCGCACCACCCGATGCGGACTGGCTCGCGGCCGAGAAGAAGATGGCGAGCAGAACGCCCGAGGATCCGCCCATCGAGCGGGCGAGCGCCTCGCTCGTTGCCTCAAAGAAACGGTCGAGCCTGTCGAGCGGCATCAGGGGCAGCGCGGCCTGCAGGTGACGGGCGGCGGTGGCGACGGTCGAACCGGTATCTCCATCGCCCACCTTGGCGTCGAGCGTGTTGAGCTTTCCCTCGGCGGCAATGAGGATGTCGCAAGCCCGGCTCACCAGCGCGCTCAACGACGGGTTCCGGCTCGCCCTGACCGGCTTCCTCTTCAGCTCCCGTGGCAGCTTCACGAGCTTTGGCTTCACGTGGGTGCGGATCTTCGGCCAGACCAGCGGGCTGGCCGGCGACAGCAGCGCCTTCTCGAAGTCGGGCGTCAGCGGCAGCAGGCTCAGCGAGAAGCCATGCATGTCGAGGGAGGACACCAGCGTAGCCGGGCCCAGTACCAGTTTGATCTTGGCACCGCGGCGGCTGGCCAGCACCTCGTTGGTGAGCAGGTTCATCTCCAGTGCGGTGGTGGAACCGAGATTGTTGACCAGAAGGGCATAGGAGCGCGCCGGCCTGGCCGTGGCGAAGAGGCGGTCGACGAGCACGCGTGCCGCTTGGCGCGCCCCTTCGAAATTCACCAGGTCGACGCCCGGTTCGCCATGGAGGCCGAGGCCGAGCTCGGCCTTGCCGTCCGGAACACGGTCTTCGCGTCCGACGCCCGGCAGCGTGCAGGAGGACAGCGAAATACCGAGAGAGACCACCGCGTCGGCGGCCTTCCGGGCCATGGCGGCGACAGTCTTCAGGTTCGCCCCCTGCTCGGCATAGTGGCCGGCGACCTTCTCGACGAACATGACGCCGGCGATGCCGCGAGGCTGGGGAAGGTGCGGCAGCGCGATGTCGTCCTTCACGATCACGACCTCGACCTGCTTGCCGAGGGCGCGGGCGCGTTCCACGGCCAGGCCGAAGTTCAGGCGGTCGCCGGTGTAGTTCTTGAAGATGACGAGGCAGCCGCCCTTGCCCGTCACCGCCATGATCGCGGCGAACACGGCGTCGACCGACGGCGAGGCAAAGACCTCGCCGCAGACGGCGGCGGTCAGCAGCCCCTTGCCGACAAACGAGGCGTGTGCCGGTTCGTGACCGGATCCGCCGCCCGCTACGATCGCCACGCGGCCGGGCCTGTGGTCGGTTCGCAGAACGACCTTGATGCCGGGATAGCCATCGAGACGGGCCAGGTTGGCGCCGCCGCTGCTGCGCAACAGCCCGTCGATCGCGTCGACGACGAGGCTCTCCGTGGCGTTTATGAATTGCATGGCGGTCCCACGTCGTCCGGTTGCAGCGAGGTGAACGGTATAGCGGGTGACCGGCGGCGGGTGGAAGCCACCGCGTCGGTCAGGCCGTCGGCGAACGCCGCACCAGCGTCCACCAGCCGATCAGTCCGACGATGCCGGTGATGGCGACCCCGATGCCGATGTTCATCTGCGTGTCGTGCGGCACGTAGCCGACCAGCAGGGTCAGCACCGCGGCGGTCACCATCTGCACGAAGCCCATCAGGGCGGAGGCCGCACCGACCCGGCTGGCGGGGACGGCGGACAGCGCGCTCGCCATCGCATTGGGCATGTTGAGGCCGTTTCCCCAGCCCATCAGCATCAGCGGCCCGATCAGGGCCAGCGGCGTGACATAGCCCAATGCGGCGGTCGCCATCATGGCCAGGGCGCCGATCGTGAGAATGACCTGGCCGACCGGGATCAGCAGCAGGCTCCTCACCCGGCCCTGCAGACGGCTGGAGACCAGGCTGCCGAGGACGAAGTTGCCGGCCCAGGCGAGGGTGAACCAGCCGAACGTCTCGACGGCCACGCCCATGACCTGGATCAGCAGGATGGGACCGCCCGAAAAGAAGACATTGAAGCCGGCCGAGGCGCAGGTGGTCGCGGTCATGAGACCGATGAAGCGGCGCTCGCGCAGCACGGCGCGGAAACCGTCGAGATAGTCGCGGACCACGCCGGTCGTGCGCGGGGCGGCCTTCGGCGCGGTTTCGCCGACGATGCGCCAGACCAGGACCAGCACGGCGATCCCGCAGGCGGCCGTGAACCAGAAATTGCTGCGCCACCCGAAGAAGCCCAGCAGCTGGCCGCCCAGCAGCGGCGAGAGCGCCGGCGCCAGTGCCATGGAAGAGGCCATGTAGCCCATCGCCCGGGGAGCCTCGGGGCCGGAGCGGCTGTCGCGCACGATGGCGCGGCCCAGCACCACGCCGCCGCAGGCACCGCAGGCCTGGATCAGGCGCGAGGCGATGAGGGTCTCGATCGTCGGACTGATCGCACAGCAGACGCTGCCGATCGTGAACACGACGAGGCTGCCCAGCAGCAACGGCCGGCGGCCCAGATTGTCCGACAGCGGGCCCACCGCCAGTTGCGCGAAGGCAAACGCGAACAGATAGATCGAGAGCGTCAGCTGGGCGGTGCCGTAGGAGACGCTCAGCTCATTCGCGATGGTCGGCAGGGACGGCAGGAAGATCGTCAGCGCCATCTGCGAGGAGACGGTGGCGCTCATCAGCAGCCAGATCGGCGGTTTGGTCGTGCGCATGCGCGGAATTTTCACGTGTCCGCGACAGGCGGAATGGCGGGCTCATAGCAGCGTTCGGCCGCCCGGGGCAGGGCCGGCGTCCGTCAGGCGGTCGGGAGGCGCCCCTGAACCGAAAGCTGCCCGCCCGGCACGCGTTGCATCACCACGATCTCGCCGCTGCCGGGAAAGATCTGGCTGAGCGCCGTCACCACGACCTGATGCGTCACGAACACCGTCGGTTTCGCGAGGTCGAGTTCTCCTATCCACTGCCGAAGCGCCCCGATCTGCGCCGCTTCGCGCGACCGGTCCTGAAAGAAGGAGTTGAGCAGCGGTTGCGGCCGCACTTCACCCAGATTCATCAGGCGCGCGGTATCGAGGCACCGGCACCACTGGCTCGAATGGACCCCGGCCTCGGCAATAGAGTTGGCGCGGAACAGGTTGCCGATGCGAACGGCTTGCGCCCGGCCCTCGGCCGACAGATTGCGCTGCGTCCCGCAGTCCTCGAGGCGAAAGCCCGACGGGTCGTTGGTGCCGGGCGCAGTCGCATGGCGAATCAGGGCAAAGGATCCGGGCCGCCGCAGGACCGCCCAGGGATCGTTCTGGGCCGACACGACGCGACTGCCTCCGCACGCGGCGGAGGCCACCAGGCCCGCGATCAGCGCCCGGCGCGATGAGTTGAGGGCTGAGGATTCGAATACGGAGCGTGACACAAAGCGACGTTACGGGGCGCCCAGCCGCGGGTCTACGGCAGGGCGACCTGGTTCACTCTGCTTTGATCGAACGTGAGCCTGCGGACTTGAGCGCCTCGCGAACGACCTCGGGCTCGCTGCCATGATAGTCGACCGAGACCTCGATCTCGCCACCGAGTTCCGGCGTCCCGCGCTTCTGCGGCCCATGGCCACTCTCGACATCCGCGCCCGCAGCCCGCGTGCCGGCAGAATTCGATTCGCCCTTGGCGCGGATGAAAATGTCGGTCCGCGCGACTCCGTGCGCCTGAACGAGGTGCTCGACCGCAAGCTCGGCATCGCGTCGTGTCTCGAATCGGGCCAGGATGGTGCGCTCCATGATCAACTCCATTTGCTGTGCTGGGACGTCAACCTTCCCAGGTGCAAACGGTTGCCAGCCCTCGGCTCGAAGGACGGTCTTCGGCAGGGCGCTGGACCGACAACACCGGACGCGGCTCTCGTCGCATCTTGAAAGATCCCGACTAAGGGATCACGACAGCCAGGACATCTCAGACGAGCCCAACGATCAGAAGCACGCCTGCACCGGGGGCGGCCTGGTCGCACCGCTGGGAGCCGTGGGCCACTTGGTGAATCCCCAACAATCGGCCTCGAAAGCGCTGAGCCAGCGCATGTCCGTCGCGGCGGTCATCTGCATGAAGGCCATGATCGTGCCGTACGGCGTTCCATGCGTCGCCGCGTTCTGCGCGATCAGCTCATTGCACATTATCGAGCGGCTCGTATCGCCAGCGGTGTGGCAGGAATGCAGGCCGAGCCGGCCGCTGCCTTCGATGGTGCGATGGCTGCCCGAAAGGAACAGGACCTGCGCGCAGGCTGAGGCGCAGCTGGCGTCGGCCAGCACGACCGTCGAAACGCGCTCCTTGTTCATGACATCGACCATGGCGAAGGCTTCGATGATCAGGCCGCCCGGGCTGTCGAGTGCGAGAATTTTGTAGCCGGAGGCATCGCGGTCGGCCGAGGCCAGCGCGCTCCGCAAACTGTCGGCGTCGCCCTCGGCGACCGATCCCTTGGCGAGCACGATCCGCTGACCGTCGGGCAGGGTGTGGGTCGAGAACGCCATGGCGGCGGCAGGCGAGAAAATGGCCCAGGCCAGCAGCATTGCCGTGACCAAGGCCGCGAACAGTCCAGCCGCGAGCGCACCGACCAGGGCAGAGAGAGGGGTAGCGGTGTGGACTGGGGACGTAAGACCCGGGACGCGCATCACCGGTTGACCAGCAGAAGGTCATTGGAGCCGGGAATCTCGTCCGCCAGGATCATGTTCATCATCTTCGCGAGATCGCGGCGACGATAAGGCTTGACCAGCAGGTGGGTGTTGGCGGCGATGTTGCCCTTCTTGATCAGGGCGTCCTCGAAATAGCCCGAGGCGAACAGGACCTTGATGTCGGGCCGGATCTCCCGCGCCTTCTCCGCGACCTCGCCACCGTCCATGCCGCCGGGCATCATGACGTCGGTGAAGAGGACGTCGATCCCCTCGTCGCCCGCCAGGATGTCGAGCGCCTCGGCGCCACTTGCGGCTGTCAGCACTTCATATCCCAGGCCCTTCAGAAGATTTACCGCGGTGAGCCGGACGTCGCCGTCATCGTCGACCAGCAGGACCTTGCGGGCCGGCCGCTTCGAGACCATCAGCGGCCGGCCCGACTCGGCATTGCCGGGCGTGCCGACGGGCTGCATCAAGATGCCGAAAGCCACCAGAGTGTGCTGCGCATCGCGCAGTGGGACGACGACCTCTCGCACCGCGAGATCGCTTCCGTCGCTGTGCATGCGCTGGCAAACCTCTTCATGCCGGCCGCGCTTGCGCGCGATGGCGAGCGACGGCGGAGCACCGGCCGGGTCGAGGGTCTCGGGCGGAACGATCCGGGAGAAAGACAGCCCGACCGCCTCGCCCTCAGCGTAGCCCAGCAGTTCTTGAGCGCCCACGTTCCAGCTCAGCACCTTGCCGTCGGTATCGAGCAGGACCAACGCGCATTCGGGCAGGTTGTCGACCAGAAGCTGCTTCAGGTGACCGTGTACCGAATTATCCATTTGCCGCGCCCCCGAGGTAAGCAAGTCCGATCGACGGCACTCGCACCTGCCACAACGTATGGTGGCGAATATCGTTGCTTTGATTATGCAACTATCTTCCTCGTCGGGCGTTTGAGACATAGGGGAGTTTCACTGTCATGAGCGGATGCAGGGCGGCGGGTGCGCGCGCGGCTGCACGCAGCGGGATGGCCTTCCGGAGTCGCATGCCCGCATCCAAGAACGCTTCTTCGCCCGTTCCTCGACCGCGCCTCCTGCCGCCCGGGGTGATCAAGAGGCGCTTCGTGGCGGTGATCCTGACCTATTCGCTGCTCACCGCCGCCGTGCTCGCAATGCTGCTGCTGAACCTGCGCGCCGACGCCTTCACCTCTGGCGAAAAGGTGCTGGCGGGCTACGCCGAACTCGCCAACGTCCAGACCGCCACGACCTTGCAGAACATCGAGCGCGCGCTCGAAGACGCTGAGGAGATGGTCGCCTCGGAAACCCGCAAGCGGGATTCGGTGGACTTCGACGTGCTGCGGGTTCAGTTCCAGGACATCCTCGAGGGCCGCCCCTTCCTCACCTCGATTCAGCTGGTCGACGCTCAGGGCAAGATCTTTCTTGGCCGAACCGCCGCCGACACCGGGCGCAACGTCTCTGATCGCGCCTATTTCATACGGCAGCGCGCCGAGCCTGGATCAAGGGTGCTGTGGGGCGTGCCGATCCGGGCGCGGTCAAACGGGGAATGGCTCGTTACTGCCACGCTGCCGCTGCGCCAGGCCGATGGGACATTTGGCGGCCTGATCCTCGGATCCGTGCCACTCGCCTATTTCGACAAGGTCTGGAAGATCGACGACGAGGTTCAGGGCCTGGCCATCTCGCTGTGGCGCGAAGACGGCGTGCTTCTGATGCGCAGCCCATTCGACGACAGGGTCATCGGCGGGCCGGACTGGGGCACCGTGCATTTTCCCAGAATAGAGGCCGGCCAGAGGAAGGGCACCTTCGAGGCGGTGAGCCGCCCCGATGGCGCGTCCCGGCTGGGAGTCTTCCGGCGCCTCGATGCCTATCCGTCCTTCATCCTTACCCTTTCCCAGGCGACCGACCGGGCGCTGGTGGCCTGGTGGCGCGTCGTCTGGGTCGTTGCCGTTGGCTGGGCCGCGGCGTCGGCCGCCCTCGCGATCCTCGCGGCGTGGGCGGCCCGCGAGTGGAACGCGCGCCGCGCTTTGGAGGACCGCTACCGCGTCCTGTTCGATGCGAACCCCCTGGCGATGCTGGTGATCGACCGCGACACGAGACGCTTTCGCGCCGTCAACGACGCGGCGGTGGAACAGTATGGCTGGTCGCGTGAGGAATTCCTCGCGATGACGGGCGACAACCTCCACCCGCCGGACGGCGGAGAGGCCCTCGCGCTCGCGCCCGAGCTGCGGCATCGCAGGAAGGACGGCACGGTCATGACGGTCGAGACGACCGTGCGCTCGATCGACTTCGACGGCACCGCCGCGTTGCTCTCGATGGCGCGCGACGTCACTGCGCGCAAGGCCGCCGAAAGGCATCTGGAGCAGATGGAGGGGCAGTATCGGGGGTTGCTGGAGGCCGCGCCGGACGCGATGGTGGTGGTCAACCAGAGCGGCGCGATCGTGCTCGTCAACGTCCAGGCCGAGACGCAGTTCGGCTATCGCCGAGACGAGCTGCTGGGTCAGCCCGTGACCAACATCATTCCCGAAGGTTTCGCCGAGCGGCTGGTCACCGACGCCACGCGCAGCGAGACCGACGCGCTGGCGCAGGAGATCGGCACCGGCATCGAACTCTCGGGCCGCCGCAAGGACGGCGCCGAATTCCCCATCGAGATCATGCTGAGTCCGCTCGAGAGCGCCGACGGCACCCTTCTGGTGACGGCGGCGATCCGCAACATCAGCGTGCGCAAGGCCGCCGAAAAGCATCTAACGGAGATGGAAGGCCAGTATCGCGGCCTTTTGGAGGCCGCGCCCGACGCGATGGTGGTGGTCAACCAGACCGGCGAGATCGTGCTGGTCAATCTCCAGGCGGAGAAGCAGTTCGGCTATCGCCGCGACGAGTTGCTGGGCCGCCGCGTAACCGAGATCATTCCCAAGGGCTTTGCCGAGCGGCTGGTCACCGACGCCACGCGCAGCGAAACCGACGCGCTGGCGCAGGAGATCGGCACCGGCATCGAGCTGCTGGGACGCCGCAAGGATGGCGAGGAATTTCCCATCGAGATCATGCTGAGCCCGCTGGCCAGTACCGAGGGTGTCCTGGTGACAGCGGCGATTCGCAACATCAGCGTACGCAAGGTGGCCGAGGACCAGTTGCGCCAGTCTCAGAAGATGGAAGCGGTCGGGCAGCTCACCGGAGGGATCGCGCACGACTTCAACAACATCTTGTTCGTGATTCTGGCCAATACCGATGAGCTGCTGGAGGACGAGGTCTTCTCGCCCGGCGTAACCGAACGGCTGGGCGCGATCGACAGCGCCGTGCAGCGCGCCGCGGACCTGACGCGTCAATTGCTGGCCTTCTCGCGCAAGCAGCCGTTGCGTCCGCAACGGACCAACCTGAACGACATCGTGACCGAGACCGGCAACCTGCTGCGTCGCTCCCTGGGCGCGCAGATCGAGATCGACGCCGTACTGGCCGAAGACCTGTGTGTGGTGAGCGTCGACCGGCCCCAGTTCGAGACGACCCTTGTCAATCTCTGCCTCAACGCGCGTGACGCAATGCCCGGCGGCGGGCGGCTGCTGGTCGAGACGCGCAACGTGGTGCTCGACGAGGCGTATTGCATCGTCAACGACGGCGCCGTGCCGGGCGCCTATGCAATGCTGTCGGTCACCGATGAAGGCGCGGGCATTGCCTCGGCTGACCTGAGGAGGGTCTTCGAGCCGTTCTTCACGACCAAGCCAGTGGGGAAGGGGACCGGCCTAGGTCTCAGCATGGTCTACGGCTTCATCAAGCAATCCAACGGCCATGTCGGCATTTACAGCGAACTGGGGCACGGCACGTCGGTCAAGCTCTATCTGCCGCGCAGCGACGGCGTGGTGGTCGAGGCCGTCGCCCGGGACAGGAGCCCCATTCCCAAGGGCTCCGAGCGCATTCTCGTCGTCGAGGACGAGCCGCAGGTCCGCGCCAGCGTCGTCCGCCAGTTGCGCAGCCTGGGCTACACGGTTGCCGAGGCCCCGGACGGCACCGCCGGCTTGGCCGCGTTCGAGGCCGCGGAGCCGCCGTTCGACCTGCTGCTCAGCGACGTCATCATGCCGGGTCCCTTGAGCGGCAAGCTCCTGGCCGCCGAGGTCGCGCGCCGCTGGCCGGCTGCCAGGATCGTCTTCATGTCGGGATTCACCGAGATTTCCAGCGTCCGGCACGAACGCCTCGACGAAGGCGCTCTCCTGCTGAGCAAGCCGTTCCGCAAGCTCGACCTCGCCAAGATGATCCGGAACGCTTTCGATACGCCTTCCCAATAAAAAGGCTCCGAAGCAAAAGTGCCTCGGAGCCTTATAAACCGGTGGTGGGCGCTGTAGGGATTGAACCTACGACCCCACCCGTGTGAAGGGTGTGCTCTCCCGCTGAGCTAAGCGCCCGGAAGGGGCGCGTATAGGGCAGCCGCGCTTGGTCGTCAACGGGCCGATGCGAGCCGGGCCAGGGCCTCGGGCAGGGCGTCGAATCGGTCGATCACGGCATCGGCGCCCAGCTCGCTGGCGGGCTTGGCCGTATAGCCCCAGCTCACCAGCACGGCGGGGATGCCGGCGCCGCGGGCGGCCTCGGCGTCGTGGGTCGAATCGCCGATCATGACGGCGCGCTTCGGATCGCCGCCCATGCGTTCCAGCAGCATCAGGATGTGGCGCGGGTCGGGCTTGCGCACCGGGAAGCTGTCGGCGCCGGCCACGTCGCTGATCGGCGGCATCAGCTTCAGATGCTCGAGGATCATGCGCGACGGCTTCTCGAACTTGTTGGTGCAGACGCCCTGCTTCAGGCCGAGACGGGCGAAGGTCGCGACCACGTCGGCGACGCCGGCAAAGGCGGTAGTGTGGCTGATCGGGTCGGCCTCGTAATAGCGCACGAACTCGCGCGTCACCGCGGTCAGGGCCTCGTCGTCCAGCGACCGGCCATGCTTGGTGAAGGCCTTGCCCATCGTGACCTTGCTGCCCTGGCCCATGAAGATCCGCACATCCTCCTCGGTCACGGCCGGCAGCCCGTGGTCGGCCAGCACGTGGCTGACGGCCCGCTGCATGTCCTTGGCGCTGTCGATCAGGGTGCCGTCGAGGTCGTAGACGACGGTGTCAAAGCGGGCGGTGATGAGTTTTTCAGCATCTGTCTGCATGCCGTTTTCTCTAGCACATCCGTCTTGCCCGTCCGCCAGTCGCGTGGCATCGGACGGGCATGAAATCACCCATTGCCGTGGTCGTGCTCGCAGCCGGCGCCGGAACCCGCATGAAATCGGCGCTGCCGAAGGTCCTGCATCCCCTGGCCAATCGCCCCATGCTGGCGCATGTGCTCGCCAATGCAGAAGCGCTGAAGCCCGCGCGGATCGTCGGCGTGATCGCGCCCGGCGCCGCCGAGGTGGCGGCGGCCTTCGCGCCCTATCCGACGGTGGTCCAGAGCAAGCCGCTGGGAACGGGACACGCGGCCAAGGCGGCCCTGCAGGCTCTCGAGGGGCACAAGGGGCCGGTCCTGATCGTGTTCGGCGATGCGCCGCTGGTGACGACAGCGAGCCTGCGCAAGCTGGTCGCGGCCTGCGCCAGGGCAGGGGCGGCGGTCGGCGTGCTGGGCTTCGTCGCCCGCGATCCCACGCCCTACGGCCGGCTCATCGTGCAGGACGGCGAGCTGGTGAAGATCGTCGAGAGCAAGGATGCCGATGCGACCGAACGAACGGTCGCCTTCTCCAATTCCGGCGTCATGTGCATCGACGGCAGGCTGATCGCGTCTCTGCTCGGCGCCCTCCGCAATGACAATGTGAAGCGCGAATTCTACCTCACCGACGCCGTGCGGCTGGCGCGCGAAGCCGGCCACAAGGCGATCGCCGTCGCGGGCGAGGAGGCGGAATTCCAGGGCGTCAATTCGCGCGCCGAACTGGCCGCGGCCGAGCAGGCGCTGCAGCAGCGGCTGCGCGCCGCCGCGATGGCGGGTGGGGTCACCATGATCGATCCCGCCACGGTCTGGCTGTCGGCCGACACGAAGTTCGGCACGGACGTTCGGATCGGGCCCAACGTCCGCTTCGGTCCCGGGGTGTCCGTCGGGGCCGACACCGTCATCAACGCCTTCTGCGACATAGAGGGCGTGCGCATCGGCCGGGGCGTGCTGGTCGGACCGTTTGCACGCATCCGCCCGGGCTCGGAGGTGGCCGACGGTGTCCATATCGGCAACTTCGTGGAACTGAAGGCCACGCGCATGGGCAAGGGCGCCAAGGCCAACCACCTGGCCTATCTCGGCGACTCCGACATCGGCGCGAACAGCAACATCGGCGCCGGCACCATCGCCGTGAACTACGACGGATACGGCAAGCACCGGACGGTCATCGGCGCCGACGTGTTCATCGGCTCCAACAGCTCCCTCGTGGCTCCGCTCACGGTCGGCAGGGGCGCCAACGTCACCGCCGGCAGCGTGGTGACGGAGGACGTGCCCGCCAATGCGCTGGCCTTCGGTCGCGCCCGGCAGGTCACGAAGAAGGGGCGCGCGGCGGCGCTTCGTGCGAAACTGAAGGATCGGGCAGCGGCCCTCAAGAAGGCAGCGGCAGAACGGTCCGGCAAGAAATAACCCCCTCCCTCGGTCGAGACAGATCCCATGTGCGGCATCATCGGCATTATCGGTAAAGCGCCCGTCACGCCCCTCCTGGTCGACGCGCTGAAGCGGCTTGAATATCGCGGCTACGACTCGGCGGGGATCGCCACCCTGGTCAACGGTCACATCGACCGCCGCCGCGCCGAGGGCAAGCTGGTGAACCTCGAGGCCAGGTTGGCCGCCGAGCCGCTCGCCGGCACGATCGGCATCGGCCATACGCGCTGGGCGACCCATGGCAAGCCCTCGGAACGCAATGCCCATCCGATCGCGACGGACCGGGTCGCGGTCGTCCACAACGGCATCATCGAGAATTTTCAGGAGCTGAAGGCGGAGATGGAGGCCGAGGGCCGCCGTTTCGACAGCGACACCGACACCGAGGTCGTGGCCCAGCTGATCACCTCCCACCTCGAACGGCAGATGTCGCCGGAGCAGGCGATGGGCGCGGCGATGGCACGCCTGCGCGGCGCCTTCGCGCTCGCCGTGCTGTTCAGCGGCCGTCACGACCTGCTGATGGGCGCGCGCCGCGGCAGCTCGCTCGCCGTCGGCTACGGCGACGGCGAGATGTACATCGGCACGGATGCGCTGGCGCTGGCGCCCTTCACCAAGCGGGTGAGCTACCTCGAGGACGAGGACTGGGTGGTCCTCACCCAGGACGGGGCGAAGGTCTACCAGGGCACCCAGGAAGTCGTTCGCGAGGTCCGCCAGAGCGGTATCTCCGGGGCGATGATCGGCAAGGGCAATCACCGCCACTTCATGCTGAAGGAGATCCACGAGCAGCCGGCGGTGATCGGCGACACGCTGCACAGCTATCTGAACCCGGCGACCCGTACGGTGACCCTGCCGGCGCTGCCGGTCGACTGGGCCAAGGTCAGCCGCCTCACCATGACGGCGTGCGGAACGGCGTTCTATGCCTGCATGGTCGCGAAGTACTGGTTCGAGCAGCTGGCGCGGTTGCCGGTGGAGGTCGAGGTCGCCTCCGAACTGCGGTATCGCGAACCGCCGATGCCCAAGGACGGCGTCTGCATAGCCGTCTCCCAGTCCGGGGAAACAGTCGATACGCTGGCGGCGATCCGCTACGCCAAGGCCAATGGGCAGACCATCCTCGCGGTGGTCAACGTGCCGGAGAGCGCCATCGCCCGCGATTCGCATGGCGTATTGCCGACCCTTGCGGGGCCCGAGATCGGCGTCGCCTCGACCAAGGCTTTCACGACCCAGCTCACCGTCCTGCTCTGCGCCGCGATCGCCGCGGGCCGGGCGCGCGGCACGCTGAGCGAGGCCGACGAGGCGAAGATCGGGCTGGCGCTCATCGAGCTGCCGGCGCTGGTAAACGAGGCGCTCAATCTGGAGGAACAGTACCGGCGGATCTCCGAGGATATCCTCGCCGAAGCGCGCGACGTGCTCTATCTCGGCCGAGGCACGTCGTTCCCGATCGCGCTCGAAGGCGCTCTGAAGCTCAAGGAGATCTCCTACATCCACGCGGAGGGCTATGCCGCCGGCGAGATGAAGCACGGTCCCATCGCGCTGATCGACGAGCTGGTGCCGGTCGTGGTGGTGGCGCCCTCCGATTCGATCTTCGACAAGACCGCGTCGAACTTCGAGCAGGTCAAGGCGCGCGGCGGCAAGCTGGTGCTGATCAGCGATGCCACCGGCGTGGCCCGCCTGGGATCGCAGGCTGCGGCCTCACTGACCCTGCCGGCGGTCGATCCGGTCGTCGCGCCGATTCTCTACACGATCCCGGTGCAACTGCTCGCGTATTACACGGCGCTCGCCAAGGGCACCGACGTCGACCAGCCGCGCAACCTCGCCAAGAGCGTCACCGTCGAGTAGCGCGCTCGCCCGGCGATGGCGCACGAAAAATCCGCGGGCCTTTCGGACCCGCGGCTTTCGATTTCGAGGACGCTTAGCGCGTGCCCTGCGGCAGTCCGGGCGGCGGACCCGAGGGGGCAGGCGCCGGCTGGCCGCCGCGCGGCTGAGGCTGCGCCGGCCGGGGCTGCGCCGCGGGTTGGGCCGGCATCATCGTCTGGACGATGGCGCGGACCTTCGCGGCCTCGGATTCCTGAGCCTTCTTGAACTCGTCCTCGCTGATGAAGCGATCCTTGTTGAGGTCCATCTCGCCGAACTGCTTCAGCGCATAGGCCGACAGCTCCACGCGGTCGATCTGGCCGTCCTTGTTGGTGTCGATCTCGGCGAACTTGCGCATGGCGATCTGCTTGCGCATGTCGAAGGGCAGCAGGTTCTTCGCCTGCGGCCCGTCCGCCGGACCGGCGAGGACCGTGTATTCCGGACCGCTGATCTTGCCGTCCTTGTTCTTGTCGAGTTCGTCGGCCTGCCGCAGCTGCATGTCCATGAATTCGTTCAGCGTCATCATGCCCTGGCGCCGGCGCGCTTCCGCCTGCTGGCGCTCGGCCGCCTCGCGCTGCATGGAACGCTGGATGATGAGGCGAACCTCGGGCTCGGTGACTTTGTTGTCGCGGTCGGTGTCGTAGTTGTTGAATTCCGAATGGACCACCGCCTCGGCCTCGCCCCGTTCGAGGAAGCCGTCACGATTGGTGTCGAGGTTCTGGAATTCCGCCTTGGCGCGGTTGCGGCGCTCCTCCAGCGGGGGCAGGCCGGGTGCGTCGGCCGGCGTCGAGGGCGGTTCGACGACCTTGGTGAACTCCTCGAGCGACAGCTTGTTGTCCTTGTTGAGGTCGAGCGATTCGAAGGACTTCATGCGGTACTTCAGGAAGTCGGCCCGCGTGACCTCGCCCTTCTTGTCGACGTCGATCTCGACGAACCACTGCGGCAGCGGAACGGGCGCGACCGACGCCGTGGGCGCACCGGCTGTGGCGGGCGGCGTGGCGCCTGCCGCAGGCGGGGTGGCGGGCTGGGCGGGAGCCGCGGCCGGCGGGGCGGCCTGGCCGGGCGGCCTGTTCTGCGGCCACGCCTGCGTGGGCGGAGTCTGGGCCAGCGCCGGAACGGCGATGCAGGCGGCGGTGAGAAACAGGGTCGGGCGAAACATGCGATTCATCGGCGGTGAGCCCGCTTTTGGAGGGGGAGTTTTCGTATCGGTTGCAATGGACGGCGTGTCAATGTCTGCAAAGCCGCGCAAACGTGCGGCGCAATCGCGCCGAAAGCATGGCGCTTCGCCATTTGAGTTGCGTCCCACCGCCGGATACGTCATCGTTCGCTACATGCAGACTCCGTAGAAGGGTCGCAAGTACTTGGGAGGCAAGGGTAATTTCGCCACGTCGGCGCGTGTAATGCGCCGGCCGGCGAAACCAGTATCTTCATGGCAGAACCAATCTCATCCCGCGGCACGCCGCTTCTCAGCGTGCGCGACGTGTCCGTCCGGTTCGGCGGAATCGTCGCGCTCGATGGGGTGTCCTTCGACGTCTTTCCGGGGCAGATCGCCGGTCTGATCGGGCCCAACGGTGCCGGCAAGACCACACTATTCAACTGCCTGAGCCGGCTCTACACGCCGAATTCCGGCGACGTACAGTTCGAGGGCAGGACGATCCTCGACCAGCCGAGGCATGCCATCCCCAGGATCGGTATCGGGCGGACGTTTCAGAACGTCGCCCTGTTCGACAAGATGTCGGTCCTCGACAACGTGAAGGTCGGTTGCCACAGCGTGAGCTCGACCAGCTTCCTCGAGAACGCGTTGCGCGTGCCCAAGGTCAAGGTCGAGGAAGAAGCGATCACGCGGCGCGCAGAGGAACTGGTGTCCTTCATGGACCTCGCGCCCTTCGCCAACGCGCTGGCGGGGCCCTTGCCGTTCCCGATCCGCAAGCGCGTCGAGCTGGCGCGCGCGCTGGCCTCCAGCCCCAAGCTGCTGCTGCTCGACGAGCCGGCGGCCGGCCTGAACCATGACGAGATCGAGGTGCTGAAGCACCAGATCAAGCGTGTCCGCGATCTGCAGCACGTCACGGTGCTGCTCGTCGAGCATCACATGAGCCTCGTCATGTCGGTGTCGGACAAGGTGGTGGCCATCGATTTCGGCAGGAAGATCGCCGACGGCACGCCGGCGGAAGTGCAACGCGATCCGGAAGTGATCCGCGCCTATCTGGGGACCGCGTGATGGCTGCGTTACTCGAGGTGAGCGGCCTGAAGGCCTTTTACGGCCAGACCCAGTCGCTCTATGACGTCGGCTTCGAGATTCCCATGGGCGGGATCACGACGCTGCTGGGCGCCAACGGCGCCGGCAAGACGACGACCCTGCGGGCGATCTGCAACATGGTCCGTACCGACGGCACGATTCGTTTCGACGGCAAGAACATCCGTGGCATGGCGACGGAAGAGATCGTGCGTCGGCGCATCGCCCACGTTCCGGAGGGACGCGGCACGTTCACCACACTCACCGTCGACGAGAACCTGCGCATCGCCGCCTATACCCGCAAGGACAAGCAGGCGGTCAAGGACGAGCTGGAACGCGTCTTTGTCTACTTCCCGCGTCTCAAGGAACGCATCCAGCAGCAGGCCGGCACGCTGTCGGGCGGCGAGCAGCAGATGCTGGCCATCGCCCGCGCCCTGATGCTGAAGCCGCGGCTGATGCTGCTCGACGAGCCGTCCTTCGGCCTGGCGCCGCTGATCGTGCTGGAAATCTTCCGCATCCTGCGCCGCATCAACGAGGAAGAGAAGGTGAGCATCCTGCTGGTCGAGCAGAACGCCGCCCTCGCGCTCGACCTCGCCACGCACGCCTATGTGCTCGAAACCGGCAAGGTCGTGATGTCGGGTCCGTCGGACGTCGTGAAGAACGACGAAAACGTCCGCAAATCCTACCTCGGCTACTGAGGCAGATGTAAATGGAACAGTTTCTTCAGCAGATCGCCTCGGGGCTCGCAAACGGCGCCATCTATGCCTGCGTCGCCCTCGCGCTGGTCATGATCTACGTGTCGACCGACCATATCAATTTCGCCCAGGGCGAGATGGCGATGTTCAGCGCCTACATCTCCTGGCAGCTCATGGACTGGGGGATGAGCTTCTGGGTCGCCTTCATCCTCACCGTGCTGATCTCCTTCGCCATGGGCGTGCTGATCGAGCGGCTCATTCTCAGACCGCTGCACAATGCCCCGGTCCTGTCGATCATCGTGGTGTTCATCGGCCTGTTGGCGATCTTCAACTCGATGGCCGGCGCCTTCTGGAGCTACCTGATCAAGGAATTCCCGTCGCCGTTCCCCAAGGCCGAGTTCGGCATTGCCGGCGTGATCGGCCCCCATCAGCTGGGCGTGGTCCTGGTCACGTTGATCGTGCTCGGGCTCCTGTTCGTCTTCTTCCGCTACACGCCGCTCGGCCTCGCCATGCGCGCGGCGGCCCAGAACCCGCAGATGGCGCGGCTGGTGGGCGTTCGTGTCGACTGGATGCTCGCCCTAGGTTGGGGCCTCGCGGCCTCGGTCGGAGCCGTGGCCGGCATCATGGTCGCCCACATCGTCTATCTCGAGCCCAACATGATGGGCGGCATCCTGCTCTATGCCTTCGCCAGCGCCCTGGTCGGCGGCATCTCCAACCCCGCCGGCGCGGTGGCGGGCGGCTTCATCGTCGGCATCCTCGAGAACATGGTCGCCTATGCGGGCAACCAGATCGAGAAGGCGACGGGCATCTACATCATCGGCAACGGCGAGAAGCTCACGGTGGCGCTCATCATCGTGATCTTCGTGTTGACGGTTAAGCCCGCCGGCCTGTTCGGTCGCGTCGTCGTGAAGAGGGTCTGACCATGGCCGCCTCGTCGAAAAAATGGGTGCTGGGCGTCATTGTCCTCGCGGTGCTGGTGCCGCTGCTGCAGCCGGTCTTTCCGGATGTGGTCTCCAACTACCGCCTGTTCCTGATCAGCACCATGATCATCGCCGCGATCGCAGTGCTGGGCCTGAATCTGCTGACCGGCTTCAACGGCCAGTTCTCGCTGGGTCACGGCGCGTTCTACGCGGTCGGTGCCTATACGGCGGCGATCCTGATGGACAAGCTGAACGTGCCCTATTGGGCGACGATCCCGGCGGCGGCCATCGTCTGCTTCATCGTCGGCTACCTGTTCGGCCTGCCGGCCCTCAAGCTCGAGGGGCATTATCTCGCGCTCGCGACATTCGCGCTGGCGCTCGCGGTGCCGCAGATCCTGAAATACAAATGGCTCGAAGGCCTGACCGGCGGCGTGCAGGGCATCGTGCTGATGAAGCCGGAAGTGCCTTTCGGCCTGCCGCTCAGCGAAGACCAGTGGCTGTACTACTTCTGTCTGCTGGTCATGATCGTGCTGTTCTGGGGCGCGGCGAACATGCTGAACAGCCGCAGCGGTCGCGCCATGATGGCGATCCGCGACCAGTACATGGCGGCCGACACGATGGGCATCGACACGGCCCTCTACAAGACGGTGACCTTCGGCATCAGCGCGGCCTATACCGGCATCGCCGGAGCGCTCTCGGCCTGCGCCATCGCCTTCGTGGCGCCCGACAGCTTCGGCATCTTCCTGTCGATCAAGTTCCTGATCGGCCTGGTCGTGGGCGGCATCGGCTCCCTGTTCGGTTCGGTGCTCGGCGGCATCTTCTACGTCCTGGTCGACAATTCGGCGCAGTCGCTGACACAGTTCATCCGCAACGACCTCGGCCTGCCGTTCGACCTCTCGGCCTACACCGTCTTCGGCGTGCTGCTGATCGCGATCATCTACCTGATGCCGATGGGCATCGCCGGCGGGCTCTACATGGTCTACCGCAAGCTGCGGGGTGCACGGGCGTAACCCGGGCCTCTTCATCGGAAGGTCGCCGGAAGGCGGCCTTCTTTCTGGCCAAAATTCGGACGAAGCTCCGTCAGGCCTGAGTCAATTGGGAGGAAAGAAATGCGTACAAGCAGGCGTGGTTTTGTGGCGGGCGCTTCGGCGTTCGCGGTGTTGGGCGCGAATTCCGCCTTCGCGCAGAAGAAGTACGACGACGGAGCGACGGACTCCGAAATCAAGATCGGCCACACCGGCCCCTATAGCGGTCCGGCATCGTCCTACGGCCAGATCGGCAAGACGATCGAAGCCTTCTTCAAGTCGGTGAATGACGCCGGCGGCGTCAACGGCCGCAAGATCAACTTCATCACGCGCGACGACGGCTACTCGCCGCCGAAGATGGTCGAACTGGTCCGCCAGCTCGTCGAGCAGGACAAGGTCCTGTGCCTCTTCAACACGCTGGGCACGCCGACCAACACGGCGATCCATCGCTACATGAACCAGAAGAAGGTGCCGCAGCTCTATGTCGCCACCGGCGCCTCGAAGTGGGGCAAGCCCAAGGAGTTCCCGTGGACGATGGGCTTCCAGCCCGACTACCACACCGAGGGCGTCGTCTATGCCAAGCACATCCTGGCCAACGTCAAGGACGCCAAGATCGGCGTCCTGATGCAGAACGACGACTACGGCAAGGACTACTACGAGGGCT
The DNA here is from genome assembly GCF_965228225.1 of Reyranella sp. GTDB lineage: Bacteria > Pseudomonadota > Alphaproteobacteria > Reyranellales > Reyranellaceae > Reyranella. The sequence continues at coordinate 1,576,371 of NZ_OZ245801.1, forward strand.
TCCGCGAGGGCCTTGGCAAGGAGACCGGCAAGATCGTCAAGCACGTCACCTTTGAGGTCACCGACCCGACGGTCGACAGCCAGATCATCCAGCTGAAGGACTCCGGCGCCAACGTCTTCTTCAACATCGCGACGCCCAAGGCCGCGGCCCAGGCGATCCGCAAGGCGGCCGACATCGGCTGGAAGCCGGCGCAGTATCTGAACAACGTGTCGGCCTCGGTGGGCTCGGTGATGAAGCCGGCCGGCCTCGACAACAGCCAGGGCATCATCACGGCACAATACCTGATGGATCCCACGGACAAGCAGTGGGAAAGCAACGACGCCTTCAAGGCGTGGAGCGCCTGGATGGACAAGTGGATGCCCGGCGCCAACAAGGCCGACGCCAACCACGTGTTCGGCTATGCCGTCTCCAACCTGATGCTCGAGACGCTTAAGAAGTGCGGCGACACGCTCACGCGCGAGAATGTCATGAAGCAGGCCGCCAATTACCAGAAGTACAAGCTGCCGATGCTGCTGCCGGGCATCACGATCAGCACCAGCCCGACCGACTATTACCCGATCCAGTCGGTCCAGCTCGCGCGCTTCAAGGGCGAGACCTGGGATCTGTTCGGCGACGTCATGTCGGCCGAGGGATCCTGAGCCTCTTTCGAACCTAGCGAAGGGCCGCCGGTAGTACCGGCGGCCTTTTTCTTTGGAGCAGGAGGGGCGGCTAGCGATCCGCCGGCTTGCGCTGGAGGGCCTGTCGGCACTCGGCCGTATCGATCCGGCCATTCTTGTCGAGGTCGCAGCGCGTGAAGTTGCGCTCGCTCCCCGCCAGGAACTCCGTCAGCGTGACGGAGCCGTCCTTGTCGACATCGAGAAGCTGGAAGTAGCTCGACTGGCGGCCGGCCTGGCGGTCGGTCGGCAGCACGCTGTTGCCGGCCGCCGGGGTGCGGGCGAACAGCTCGTCCGGGCTGAGCTTGCCGTCGCCGTTGGTGTCCAGCCTCTTGAACCGCGCCTGCTGGCCGGCCTTCCATTCGTCGAGCGTGACTGCGCCGTCCTTGTTTGCGTCGTATCGCATGACGCCGCCATCGGTGCGTGCCGGCCGGGGCGCGGGCGCGCTTTGGGTGCTCTGGGGCGCAGGCGCGTCGCCCGGGGCGGCGAGGGCGGGGCCCGCCAGGAGCAGGAATCCAGTCGCAAGCAGGGAAAGTCTCGGCATCGTCGATCCTCTTGGTTGTATCAGGAGACGGCAATGCACGCGCCATTTCCCTTACCGGCGGGTCTAGGCGCGGATATAGTCTGCCCGGCGACCGAATTATGGCCGCGTTGAGGTTTTGTTCTCTCTGGGGATAACCCATGGCCTATGATTACGATCTCTTTGTCATCGGCGCCGGCTCGGGCGGCGTACGGGCGTCGCGAATCGCCGCGACCCACGGCGCGCGCGTCGGCATCTGCGAGGATTACCGCGTCGGTGGCACCTGCGTGATCCGCGGCTGCGTGCCGAAGAAGCTCCTGATGTACGGCTCCAAGTTCGCGCACGAGTTCGAGGATGCGGCGGCCTATGGCTGGACCGTGCCGGAACCGACCCATTCGTGGACGACGCTGCGAGACAACGTGAACAACGAAGTCGACCGGCTGAACGCGCTCTACCTGCGCCTGCTCGAGGGGGCAGGGGTCAAGCTGCACATGGGCCGTGGCCGCCTGATGGACCGACACACGATCCAGGTCGGTGACGAGACGATCACGGCGGAGAAGATCCTGATCGCCACGGGCGGTCATCCGGTCATCCCGTCGATTCCGGGCTCCGAACTGGCGATCACGTCCAACGATGCCTTCCATCTGCCGGAGCTGCCCAAGCATATAACCATCGTCGGCGCGGGCTACATCGCCGTCGAGTTCGCCGGCATTTTCCGCGGGCTGGGTGCCAAGGTCGACATCGTGCTGCGGCGCGACCGTGTCCTGCGAGGCTTCGACGAGGAATGCCGCACCTTCGTGCACGAAGCCCTCAAGGACAGCGGGATCCGCATGCGCACCGAGATGGAAATCGCGCGCATCGTCGCCAAGGGCGAAGACGGCCAGGGCGGCGCGTTCGAGGTCCACACGCCGATGGGTGGCATGTTCGAGACAGACTGCGTGATGTACGCCACCGGCCGCGCGCCCAATACCTCCGGCATCGGGCTGGAGAAGGCGGGCGTGCAACTCAACAAGGCGGGCGCGATCGCAGTCGACGAGTGGTCGAAGACAACGGCCGACAACATCTGGGCGGTGGGCGACGTGACCGACCGCATCAACCTCACGCCGGTCGCCCTCATGGAAGGCCACTGCTTCGCCGACACCGAGTTCGGCAAGAAGCCGCGGAAGGCCAATCACCACGACGTGCCCTCGGCGGTCTTCTGCCAGCCCGAGATGGCCAATGTCGGCCTGAGCGAGGAGCAGGCGAAGCTGCAGCTGGGCGAACTGCGCATATACACGGCGGCGTTCCGGCCGATGAAGTACACGGTCTCCGGCCGCCACCAGCGCACCTTCATGAAGATGATCGTCGAGGCCTCGACCGACCGGGTGGTCGGCATCCACATGGTGGGCGACGATGCAGCCGAGTTGATCCAGGGCCTGGCGGTCGCCATGAAGGCGGGGGCCACAAAGGCCCATTTCGACGCCACCGTGGGCATCCACCCGACCGCGGGCGAGGAGTTCGTGACGATGCGCACGGCGCGGCCGGATTCGACCCCGACACGGGCAGCCGCGGAGTAGAACGGGGCCGGCCTGCCGGCTGGTTTTTTATCCACAGCACGTATAGGTTCACCCACCCCGCCGGCCCCTTCGGCCCGCGGGTCGAGGAGGAGTCGATGACCGCGATCCAGGGTCAATCCAGGACCGATTCGCGGGCCGCCGCAAAAGGGCAGTCCCGCAGTTCCAGTGCCGCCGACTGGTCGCTGACCAGCTGGCGCAGCCGGCCGGCCCTGCAGATGCCGGTCTATCCGGACGCCGCCGCCCTGGCGAACGCCGAGTCGCGCCTGCGCCGCTACCCGCCGCTGGTCTTTGCCGGCGAGGCGCGCAAGCTCAAGGCGTCGCTGGCCAAGATCGCCAATGGCGAGGCCTTCCTGCTGCAGGGCGGCGACTGCGCCGAGAGCTTCGCCGACTTCACCGCCAACAACATCCGCGACACGTTCCGCGTGCTGCTGCAGATGGCCGTAGTCCTGACCTATGGCGCCGGGGTGCCCGTCGTGAAGGTCGGCCGCATGGCGGGCCAGTTCGCCAAGCCGCGCTCGTCCAACGTCGAGAAGGTGGGCGACGTCGAGTTGCCGTCCTATCGCGGCGACAACGTGAACGGCTTCGAGTTCACCGCTGCCGCGCGCCTGCCCGATCCGGAGCGCATGGTGCAGGCCTACAACCAGTCGGCTGCCACGCTCAACCTGCTGCGTGCCTTCGCCCAGGGCGGTTATGCCGACCTGCATGAGGTCAACCGCTGGAACCTCGACTTCGTGCGCAGTTCGCCCGCCTCGGCGCGCTACGAAGACCTCGCTGCGCGTCTCGACGAGACCTTGAACTTCATGGCGGCCTGCGGCCTGAGTTCCGCGACGACGCCGCAGATCGCCGAGACCGATTTCTTCACCAGCCACGAGGCGCTGCTGCTGCAGTACGAAGAGGCGCTGACCCGCGTCGATTCGACGTCGGGCGAGTGGTACGATTGCTCGGCCCACATGCTGTGGATCGGCGACCGCACGCGCCAGCCCGACGGCGCCCATGTCGAATTCCTGCGCGGCGTCCGGAATCCGATCGGCTTCAAGGCCGGCCCCACATTGCCGACCGACGATCTGCTGCGCCTGATCGACACGCTGAACCCGTCGAACGAGGCGGGCCGCATCGTGATCATCGCCCGCATGGGCGCCGACAAGGTGGGCGACAAGCTTCCGGCGCTGGTCCGCGCCCTGAAGCGTGAAGGCCGCACGGTTGTGTGGTCTTGCGACCCGATGCACGGCAATACGGTCACCGCCTCGAACGGCCGTAAGACGCGCCATTTCGATGCCATCCTGCGCGAGGTGAAGGACTTCTTCGCCGTGCACCGTGCCGAGGGCACTCACCCCGGCGGTGTTCATTTCGAGATGACCGGCCAGGAAGTCACGGAGTGCATCGGCGGTTCGACGGACATCACCGTCGACAACCTCAACGAACGCTACGAGACGCAGTGCGACCCGCGGCTCAACGCCAGCCAGGTGCTGGAACTCGCCTTCCTGCTCGCCGAGCAGCTCAAGGCGGAGCGCCTGTCCGTCGCAAGGGCGCGCCCGGCCATCTGACCGACGTCACCGGCTAAGCGCACGAAAGCCCGGGGAGGGCCGATGACGCATCCTGAGAATGGCGAGATCGAACGCTATACCGACCACTACTTCAATCGCTCGAAGCAGGTGGTCGGCAAGTTCGGCGACTGCCAGGTCACCTACGCCATCTTCATGCGCCGCCCGGTGGTGTTCGCGCCGCGGCTCGCGCTGGAATGGCTGGAGGAAACCTGCCGCGCCCGCAATGCGACGGTGGAACTCGACCTGCGCTACCGCGAGGGCAAATGGGTCGGTGCCGGCGAACCGATGATGTACATCACCGGCTCGTTCTTTCATCTCGTCGATCTCGAGACGATCTTCCTGCAGAAGCTCGGACCCGCCTGCGTCGCCGCCTATAATGCCTGGACGATGTGCGCGGACATGCCGAAGTCGGCCTTCCTCGCCATGGATGCGCGTCATTGTGCCGGCCAGGAGATGGCCGAGATGATGGCCTATGCCGCCTCCGTCGGTTCGGCTCGCGCCAAGCGCAAGGTCGGCGCCATCGGCTTCATCGGCAACGCCACGCACGCCACGGCGCATTACTTCGGCCGCGAATTCGGCCTGGGAACCATGCCGCATGCCCTGATCGGCTATGCCGGTTCGACGCTGCGCGCCGCCGAGATGTTCCACGAGACCTTTCCGACCGAAGGGATGACGGTCCTGGTCGACTATTTCGCCCGCGAGATCTCCGACTCGCTCGAAGTCTGCCGGCGCTTCCCCGAGCTGGCGGCCCAGGGAAACCTGTCGCTGCGCCTCGACACGACCGGCGGCCGTTACCTCGAGGGCCTAGATCCCGCGTCCTCCTATGCCGTGCTGGAGCGCTTCTCTCCGGAATCGATCCGCGGCTACCGCAGCGAGGAGGAGCTCCGCTACCTCGTCGGGACCGGCGTTTCGGCCGCGGCGATCTTCCACCTGCGGGCCGAACTCGACCGCAACGGTTTCGACAAGGTGAAGATCGTTGCGTCTTCCGGCTTCGGCCCGGCCAAGTGCCGGATCATGGCCGAGGCCAAGGCGCCGATCGACGTCGTGGGCTCGGGCTCGTTCCTGCCGTCGAACTGGTCGGAAACCTACGCCACGGCCGACATCGTCGAATACGATGGCGAGAAGCGCGTCAAGATCGGCCGCGAATTCCTGCACCGCAACCGGCCTGCCGGCGCAACCCGTCCGCTCTAGCTTTCCAGAGGCACACATGCTCAAGCTCTATTTCGCCCCCGGCGCCTGCTCGACCGCATCGCACATCGGGCTCGAGGAAAGCGGCGCGAAGTACGATTCGCAGGCGCTTTCCTTCGCCAAGAGCGAGCAGCGGACGCCGGAGTATCTGAAGGTCAACCCGCGCGGTCGTGTGCCGGCGCTGGTGGTAGACGAGGGCACGATCGTCGAGAACACGGCGATCCTGGACTACGTCGCCACCAAGTACGCGCCGCATCTGATGCCCCGGGATCCGGTCCAGCGCGCCCGAGCCCTGTCGCTGATGGCGTGGTTCTCCAACGCCGTGCATCCGAACTTCACCCATATCGGGCGGCCGGAGCGTTTCGCCACGGACACCGCCGTGTTCGACCATCTCAAGGCGGTGGGCCGAGACAACTTCTTCGCCAACCTCAAGGAGATCGACGGTCTCCTGGCGGGGAGGACCTGGCTTCTGGGCGACGAGTTCTCGGTAGTCGACGGCTATGCACTGGTCTTCTACGGCTGGGGCAAACGCACCGGCCTGCCGGTGGAGGAGCTCGCGAACTACACGGCCTGGAAGGACCGCATGCTCGCACGGCCGGCCGTAAAGCGCGTGCTGGAGCGGGAGCAGAACATTCTGCTTGCGGCCTGACGGCTCCATCGCGTCCTCTTGGACATCGCGGCTCGTGATGCTTGCCGCCACTCCGGGCCTTCCGTATAAGTGAATTGATAATTATTCGCATATAGGGGTGGTGGTGGGCGTGAGTTCGGCGGATCCGACCCTGGCTCTGTACCTGGAGCATCGTGGCTCGCTCGTGGCCTACGCGAACGGCATCGTCAGGGACCGGGCGGGCGCGGAAGACGTCGTGCAGGAGGCCTATCTTCGGTTCAGCTCCGCCAGCAGCGATGAGAGGCTGATCACCAGTCCCGTCAGCTACCTCTACCGCATCGTTCGCAACCTTGCGCTCGACTGGGTCCACCGGACCTCGGACGTCGCTTCGACGGGGCAGGCGCCGGCGCTGGAGCAGGTCGCCCAGGACGGGCCCACGGCCGAGGATGTCCTCCACTATCGCGACGAACTGCGGATCCTGACCGACGCGCTCGCCGAGTTGCCCGAGCGGACGCGTATCGCCTTCACCATGTATCGCCTGCAGGGCTGCACGCTCCAGCAGGTGGGGGACCGGCTGGGTGTCTCCGTCGTGCGAGCGCACCAACTCGTGAAAGATGCGATCCTCCATGCCGCACGGCGTTTGGATGGCATGGATGGCTGATCCCGTGGAAGTTTCCCGGTGGCGCCCTTAAAAGTCGACATCGCCCGCCGTCTGTCCGTGGTGATCGTCCGGAGCGGGCGAGTGGATTTGGAGACGGGTGACTTCCGACGTGGACGATAGCGATCTCCTGCGCAGCGAGGCGGTGGAGTGGCTGGTGCGCATCAACGCCGCGCCGCAGGATTCCGCTGCCCGCGCAGGACTGGAGGCGTGGCTGGCGTCCAGCGAGGCGCATCGCCGTGCTTATCGCAGTGTCGAGCGGGTCTGGATGCTTTCGGGCGTGCTGCCGTTGGCGGCGCCTTCCTCGTCGCACGGGGTCGTTGAGCTGTCGCGCGTTCGGCGGACGCGACGCGCCTGGGGGATCTCGGCAGCGGCCTTCGCGGCCTGTGTCGCCCTCTGGTTCTTCCCGACCCTGAGGCTGCACTTCGAGGCCGATCATCTGACCGGCGTTGCCGAGCTGCGCGAACTCACGCTCGAGGATGGCAGCATCGTGTATCTCGATGCCGCCAGCGCCATCGCCGTTCGTTACGACAAGGGCCGTCGCGAAGTCGAACTGTTGGCGGGACAGGCGTTCTTCAAGGTCGTATCCGCCCGCGACAGGCCTTTCGTCGTGACGGCCGGCAACGTGGCAGTCACCGTCAAGGGCACGGCCTTCGATGTCGGTTCGTCGCGGGACGGCGTGTCCGTCGCCGTTCAGTCGGGGACCGTCGAGGTCCTTGTCTCCGGCAGCGAGCGAAACGTGTTGTCCACCCTGATGCGGGGCGAGCGCATGGTGGTGGACAGGCAGGGGGCGTTTACGCGCTCGCAGGTCTCTCCCGAGGACGTCGCGTCGTGGCGCGAACACAGGCTCGTCGTCGACGGCGCCACTCTGGGCGAGGTCGTGGACGAGTTGGGTCGCCATCATCGCGGTGTCATCGTGGTGAGCGACCGCAGCCTGGCGGACCGCCGCATCACCGGCGTCTTCGATCTCCGCCGTCCGCTCGAAGCGCTGCACACGGTCGCCCGTACCCAGCACGGTTCGGTCCTTGAGATCTCGCCATACCTCACGATCGTCTCATCGTCGAAACCCTGAATATTTCTTCGGGCGCCCCTTAAATCCGCGCCGCTCCGCGCGTCCTCTGATCGCGAACGCGAATCGTTCGCGTCAGTTCAGCGTCTCCATGGCCCGCCGGTCAGGAGCAGCGGGGAGAGTTCGTTGTGTTGCAGGACCGGTCCGGTAGCGTCGCCCAAGCAGTTGCCATCGCCACAGTCGCCCTGGCGATGGGAGCTCCCAGCGCATTCGCACAGACGGGGGCGGGAGCAGGCCAGGCCCCGCTTGAGGCGCAGGCCAGCCGGACGACGACTTTCGACATTCCGGCGCAGCCGCTCTCTCAGGCCTTGATGGCCTTCGGCCGCCAGTCGGGCATGCAGATCGCCGTCGATTCCGCGGCCGTGGCGGGCAAGACCAGTGCCCCGGTAGCCGGCTCGATGACGGCGGATCAGGCGTTACGCCAACTCCTGTCGGGATCGGGCCTCACCTATCAGTTCACATCGGCCAATGCAGTCACCGTTGCCGGCGCTCCTGTGCCGGCGCCGGCCGGCGTGCCGGGCTCCAGTACGCTGATCCTCGATCCGGTTCGCGTGCAGGCCGTGCCGACCACCCCGCCGCAGGGCGAGATCGGCAACCAGTCGCCGGCCTATGCCGGCGGACAGGTTGCGCGCGGCGGCAAGGTCGGCCTGCTCGGCAACCGGGATTACATGGACACGCCATTCAGCGAGACGACCTACACCAACCAGTACATCCAGAACGAGCAGGCCCGCACGCTGACCGACGTCCTCGCCGGCGATCCGACGCTGCGCTCGGGCATCCCCAACGGCAACGTCTTCGACGACCGCGTCATGATCCGCGGCATCACGGTGCTCAATCCCAACTTCGGCCTGGGGGGTCTCTACGGCATCGTGCCCAACCAGGCCGATATGACGGGCATTGAGCGGGTCGAGGTCTTCCGTGGCCCCACGGCGTTCCTGAACGGTGCGCTGCCCAGCGCCGTCGGCGGCACCATCAATCTGGTCCCGAAACGCGCGACCGACGCGCCGATCACACAAGGCACCCTTCTTTTCAATTCCGACTCTCAACTCGGCGGTTCGCTGGACGTCGGGCGCCGATTCGGTCCCGACAACGAACTCGGTCTGCGCGCCGGCGGGACGTATTATTCGGGCGACACGGCCGTCAATAACCAGAACGCCGAGCGCCTGGCGCTCACCCTCGGCTTCGACTACCGCAGCGACCGCACGCGTATCGACGCTGATCTCGGTTACCTCAAGCGCGACGTGGGCGCTTTCCAGGGCGGCATCTTCCTGGCGCCCGGCGTCCAGCTGCCGCCGGCTCCCTATGCGCGCCAGAGCTCCTACCAGCCATGGGAGCGGCTGCAGGGCAACGACGTTTATGGTGCGCTGCGTTTCGAGCACGACATCGTCGAAGGTCTGACCGGCTTCATCAAGGCCGGTGCGCGGCGCAGCAACTACACGTCGGTCTACTTCAACCAGAACATCGTGAACTACAACGGCAACACGACGATCTCGTCGGCCGGTCAATACATGTCGACGGTCGAAGCGTTGTCCCTCGAGGCAGGGTTGCGTGCCAAGTTCCATACGGGTCCGATCAAGCACGAGGCAGCGCTGGTCGGCGACTATCTCAAGACCCAGAACTACACGTTCAACAATCCGATCGCGACCAGACTGAATTCCAACCTCTACAATCCGACGTTCATTTCGCAGCCGAGCTTTTTCGGATTCCGGACCCAGGGGCCGCCGCTCACGTCGGATTCCGTCTACGGAAGCATCGGCATCGTCGACGCTCTGTCGTTCAACGACGACATGTTCCAGATCATCGGTGGGGCGCGCCTGCAGCGCCTGCAGACGGCAAACTACAGCACGGTGACCGGCCTGCCGACCAACGGCAACAATCAGAGCGTCGTGTCGCCGTCGGCCTCCTTCGTCTTCAAGCCGGCGAAGGAAGTCATGGTGTACGGCAACTACATCCAGGCGTTACAGCAGGGACCGGTGGCGGGCGCGGGTCTCACCAATGCCGGCATGCAGTTCCCGCCCTTCGTCACCAATCAGTTCGAAGTCGGTGTGAAGGTCGACTTCGGCTATGTCGGCGCCACGGTGAGTGCCTTCCAGATCACCCTGCCGAGTTCCTACACGGATCTGGCGACCAACACGCTCGTTACCAACGGACAGCAGCGCAACCAGGGCATCGAGTTCATCGCCTTCGGCGAACCGGCGCCGGGCCTCAAACTGCTGGGCGGTCTCACGCTTCTCGACGCTATCCAGACAAACACCCAGGGCGGCCTGACCAACGGCAAGCAGGCGGTCGGGACGACACCCTTCCAAGCCTCGCTGGGGCTCGACTGGGATACGCCCTATGTCAAAGGCCTCGGCGTGATGGGCCGGGCCGTCTACAACGGCCAAGTCTACCTCAATGCCGCGAACACCCAGGCAGCGCCGCCCTGGACTCGGTTCGATGCCGGCCTGCGCTACACGTTCGACCGCGCGGACGGCAAGCCGGTCACGCTGCGGGCGAACGTCATCAACGTGTTCGATGCCAATTACTGGATCGCGACGACCTCGTTCTTCTTCCAGAACCAGCCGCGCACCTTCCTGTTGTCGCTGACCGCGGATTTCTAGCGGCTCCATGGCGAAGGCTGCCTCTACGTCCTCCTCCGCACCCGTCGGTGCCGGCAAGGTGGTCGTGCGCGTCCTTGCCATCGTGTTCGGCGCCTACGCCGCCAGTGCCGCGGTGGTGGCGGCGGGCGTCGCGGGGCTGATCCTAGCGGGCGTGAACAAGAGCGACGCCTTCACGGTCTGTAGCATCCTGGGCTTCCTTGTCTATGTGGGACTGGCGCTCTGGGCGGCCGCTGCGCGCCGATTGGGGCGGATGGTGGGCACCCTCCTGTTCGTCACGGCGGCGGGGACAGGCATCGGCTTTCTTCCCACCCTGATCGGTGGCGCCTGAGATGGGCACGAGCTTCCGCGAATCGATGGGATGGCTGCATACCTGGTCCGGTCTGATTGTCGGTCTGCTGCTGTTCGCGGTCTTCTGGACCGGCACGCTCTGCGTCTTCGACCGCGAGATCGATCGCTGGATGAATCCCTCGACGCGGTTGGTCTATGCCGGCGAGCCGATCGCGATCGACGGCCTGCGGGAGGAGGCGGGACGGCTCTCGCCGCGCACCGCGCCCTGGGCCATCGTCATGCCGACACCGCGCGATCCGGCACTCTGGATCGGCTATCGCGGACGAGGGGGCTTCGAACGGACGCTCTTCGATCCGCTCACCCTGAAGCCGGTCGCGCCGGCCGAGAGCTGGGCCGGCACGCGGTTTTTCTTCCCGTTCCATCACACGCTGCATCTCAGGATGTGGAATCTCGGCACCTGGCTCACCGGCCTGGCCGGTGTGGCGATGATGGCCCTCTGCATTTCCGGCGTGATCATCCATCGCAAGATCTTCGTCGATTTCTTCACCTTGCGCCGTTCACGCCAGCCGCAGCGCCTTCTGCTCGATCTGCACAACACCACGGGAACGCTGGGCTTCCTCTTCTACTTCGTCATGTCGTTCTCGGGCGTGACCATCCTGGCGTCCGTCTACTATCCGTCGGGCGTCTGGGTGGCGTTCGAAGGCGGCCGCTCCGGCTATGTGCGCGACACCTACGATGTGTTCAGCCGCCCGCGCCTCAATCAGCCGGGGCCGCCGCTCGGCTCGCTCGACGCAATGGTCGCGACGGCCCGTGAAGCCTGGGGCGGCCTGTCGCCCGGCCTGGTGCGGGTCTTCCACCACGGCGACCGGAATTCTTATGTCGAGGTGCGACCGTCGATCGAGGCCGAGGTGGCGATGCGCACCGACCCCTTCTTCTTCGATGCCGCGACCGGGGCCGTGCTGTACCGCACCTACATCCGCGAGACGTCGCAGGTGCAGCAGTTCCTGACCGGCTTGCACTTCGCGCAGTTTCGCCACTGGACCCTGCGCTGGCTCTACTTCGCGCTCGGCCTGCTGGGCTGCGTCCTCATCGTCACTGGCTTCCTCTTCTGGATCGAGTCGCGGCGCAAGGCGCATGCGTCGGCTGGTTTGAAGGGCGTCGGCTTTGTCGAGGGCCTGACGGTCGGCGGCACCGGCGGCATGGTCCTGGCGACGCTCGCCTTCTTCGTCGCCAATCGGCTGTTGCCCTCGGGCGCGACCTTCCTGGGCGGCGCCCGCTACGAACTCGAGATCTGGGCCTTCTTCACCGTCTGGGGGCTGAGCTTCGCGCATAGCTGGGGCCGGCGGGGCGCCGCCTGGATCGACCAATGCTGGGTGGCGGCCGGGCTGTGCATCCTTGCCGTCGTGCTCAATGGAGCCACGACCGGCCACGTCGTGCAGGCCTGGGGCGACGGCAAGCTCGCGGTCGCCGGCATGGACCTCGTGCTGCTGGCCGGCGGGTTTGTAGCGGCGGTCACGGCGTGGCGCCTGCAGCGCCGCCGGCAGGGAACCGCATCCAAGCAATTCCGACATCATCCTCTGGAGGGCCAATCGTCATGAAATCCATCTTCGGCATCGTCGCCTTGGCGGCAGTCTCGCTGTCGTTTGCCGTGCCGGCTTCGGCGCATCACATCTGGCTCGAAGTCGATGGGCAGGGCGGCAAGATCTACTTCGGCGAGTTCGGCGAGAACCTGCGCGAAGCCTCACCCGGGACGCTCGACAAGCTGCAGCCGCAGGCCAAGGCGGTCTCATCGAGCGGCGAGCGTCCGTTGACCGTGCAGAAGTCGGCCGACGCCTACGTCGCCACCGGCAGGATCGACGGGGGCGACAGCATCGTTGCCGAGGACGTTCGTTGGCCGTCCTTCGAGCGCAAGCGGGACAACAAGACCGGCATCTACATGCCGGCCGCGCGCTTCGTGCCGGATCGGGCCCCGCGCGCTGCGGCGCTGACGCTCGATATCGTCCCCGCCGGCGGCGACAAGTTCCAGGTCGTCTTCAAGGGCAAGCCGCTGGCCAAGGCGAAGGTCGTGGTCGTCACCCCGTCGGGGTGGGGGCGTGAAGAGCATACCGGCGCCGACGGAGAGTTCGAGGTCAAGCTCCCGTGGCGCGGCGCTTACGTGTTCGAGGTGCATCACGACGACAACGCACCCGGCAAGCGCGGCGAACAGGCGTACGACTTTGCGAACTATGTGACGACGCTGACGGTCGTGCAGCCGCAGGGGATCGAGCCTCTGCCGGCGCCGCCCGCGGCCAAGCCGCACTGATGGAGGCGGCCCTCATCGTTGCCGTGCTGGCCCTCTGTTACCTGGGCTTTGCCTTGCTCGCCCTCAGCCAGGACCGGCATTGGCTCCATCTCTGTGGCGAGCGCCATTGCCCGCCGGGCATCGCGGGCAGCCTGCGGGTTGCCGGCTATGCCTCGTTGGCCGCGGGTCTGTGCCTCGCGCTCCTGCGCGACGGCCCGGGATTCGGCTCACTGGTGTGGGCGACCACGCTGACGGTCGCCTCCTTCGCCGTCGTCTGCACGCTGACATGGCGGCCGCACTGGCTCCGCCCGCTCGCCCTGGTCTGTCAACGTCATGCCCGATAGCCGATGGTATTCATGAAGGTTGTTCGTCGTCTTCTGCTCGTCCTTCTGTTGTTCCCGTCGCTGGCCCTGGCGCAGGCGCCCGCGACGACAGAGGCTGCCCCGCCCGCGGCCGCAGCTCCCGCCGGGACGGAGCCTGCGCCCACGACCGCACCCGCCGATCCCGCGCTGCCGGCCGGGACGGAGCCTGCGCCTGCTGCCGCGCCGCCCGCTGCAGCGCCGGCCCAGGCGGTTCTGCCGAAGGACCTGTCGGTCTGGGGCATGTTCGTGGCGGCGGACTGGGTGGTGCAGGGGGTGATGATCGGGCTGGTGCTCGCCTCGGTGCTGACGTGGACGGTGTTCGTGGCCAAGAGCCTGGAACTGGCGATGGCGGTGCGGCGGCAGCGGCGCCTGCTGGCCGGGCTGGATTCGGCGGCCTCGCTCGACAAGGCGCCGGCCAGCGACCTGGTGGCGGCGGCGCAGGCCGAGCAGAGGCTGAGCGTCGACACGGTCGACGATCGCGACGGGCTGAAGGAGCGCGTGGCCTCGCGGCTGGAGCGGCTGGAGGCGGCGACCGGCCGGCGCATGCTGAAGGGCACGGGCGTGCTGGCCACGATCGGCTCGACGGCGCCGTTCGTGGGCCTGTTCGGCACGGTGTGGGGGATCATGAACTCCTTCATCGGCATCTCGCGTTCGCAGACGACCAACCTCGCGGTGGTGGCACCGGGCATCGCCGAGGCGCTGCTGGCGACGGCGCTGGGGCTGGCGGCGGCCATTCCGGCGGTGGTGATCTACAACCACTTCTCGCGCCGCGTGACGGCCTATCGGGCGCTGGTCGGCGACACCTCGGCGGCGGTGCTGCGGCTGGTCTCGCGCGACCTGGGACGGAGGTAGCCCGATGTCGGTGAAGCTGGACCACGGCGACGACGAGCTGGCGGAGAACCACGAGATCAACGTCACGCCGTTCATCGACGTGATGCTGGTGCTGCTGATCATCTTCATGGTGGCCGCGCCGCTGGCCACCGTGGACGTGCCGGTCGACTTGCCGGTGTCGACGGCGGAGCGGCAGCCCAAGCCCGATACGCCGCTCTATCTCACCCTGAAGGACGACCTGTCGTTCACGCTGAAGGACACGCCGGTGAGCCGCGAGGCGCTGGCCAAGGCGCTGGACGAGGCGACGGGGGGCAAGAAGGACGAGCGCATCTTCCTGCGGGCCGACAAGGCGGTGCCCTATGGCGAGCTGATGCAGGCGATGAACGTGCTGCGGACGGCGGGCTACCTGAAGGTGGCGCTGGTCGGGTTGGAGCAATGAGGGAGGTACACCTCATGCTGAGGAGCCGTGCGCAGCGCGGCGTCTCGAAGCATGGGCGGCCCACGTGTCGTCTGTTGCCCATCCTTCGAGACGCGTCCCGGTGGGACGCTCCTCAGGATGAGGTGGTGCGGATTGGGGGGCTGCCGAGATGAGGGAGGCGGCTCGCTGGATCGGTTCGTTCGCCTTCGTGCTGGCGCTGCACGCGGGCGCGATCCGGATTGCGCTGGGCTGGGTGCATGGCGAGGTGCCGTATTCGCCGCCGCCGGCGGCGATCATGCTGGAACTGGCGCCGTTGCCGGCGGCGCCGGAAGCGCTGCCCAACGAGGCGCCGCCGGGGCCGGAACTGAGCGAGGTGATCCCCGAGCCCGAGCCGCCGCCGCCGGTGGAGATGCCGCCGCCGGTGCAGGCGGAGGTGACCTTGCCCGATCCCGAGCCGCCGCCGCCGCTCGACCTCAAGCCGCCACCGCCGCCCAAGCCGGTCGAGAAGAAGAAGGTGGAGAAGAAGCCGCCGCAGCCCAAGGTCTCGGCCCCGCAGGCGGCGCCGGAGCAGTCGAGGGTCGCAGCGGCGCCGATGCCGGGCACCTCGGTCGAGCCGCCGTCGAACACGCTGCCGACCTGGAAGGGGCTGCTGCTGCGGCACCTGGAACGGCACAAGCGCTACCCGTCGGAGGCGCAGCGGTCGCGCCACGAGGGCGTGACCTATGTGCGCTTCACGATGAGCCGCGACGGCCGCATCCTCGCCGCCCGCATCGAGCGGCCGTCGGGGCACGCCGCGCTCGACCAGGAAGGACTCGAACTGTTGCAGCGGGCGCAGCCGCTGCCGCCGCTGCCTCACGATCAGCCGGGCGAGAGCCTGGAGATCGTCGTGCCCGTACAGTTCTTCCTCAGAAGGTGAGGAAGGTCCGCGATCAGCCGACGACGAAGCTCTGGTACATGAACTGGAGGTCGGCGCTTTCCTGCGGCGTGATATCGCCGTCGAGGACGCGGCCTTCCCACGAACGCAGCTTGCGCTTGATGTCGACCGGTGTGCGCGGGCTCAGCAGCACCATGAAGAACTGCTCATGCGGCGAGAGTTCGCGCTCGCGGCGGTAGCCGAACGGACCGGCGCCGGGCGTGCGGGCCTGGGCGGTCTCCTGGGCCGGCAAGGAGGGGGCGGCGACGCGCGGCAGGACGGCGTCGTCGATCACCTGGTCCCAGGTGAGGCCGGCTTCCCGCACCATGGCCGAGGCGAGCTTGGCGGCTGCCAGCGCCTCCTGGGCGTGGCTGCTGTCGAGGATCTCGAGGACCTTGACCAGGGTGTTGCGATTGAAGGTGGACACTTGCGTTCGGCGCCTTTGACTATCGCGTGAGCAACGGGCACTAAGTGCCTACAACATATAGATGGATGTGCCTTGGATCAAGGCAAGCCCCCCGCCAACGCTTTCCCGGTCTATCTTGCGGGTCTCGCCACCTGGTTCGTGCCGCTCGGCATCCAGATGGTGCTGTTCCCGTGGCTGGTCGCAGTGGTCCTGCACATGGACGCCTTCGCCGTGGGCGTCGCGCAGGCGGCCGTCATGGCCCCGTCGCTGCTCTTCCTGCCGCTGGGCGGCCTGGTCGCCGACCGGGGCAACGCCCGCCGGCTCCTGCTGCGCTACCACCTGATCTATGCCCTGCCGCCGCTCGCCCTGGCGCTGGTCCTGTGGTCCGACGGGCTGAGCTATCCGCTTCTGATCGCCTACGGCATCGCCGCCGGCGCGATCGGCGCCTTCGCCATCCCGACCCGCGATGCCCTGCTGCCGGTCGTGGCGCCCAAGGGCGGCCTTCCCAAGGCCGTGGCGCTGGCGACGGCGCTGCAGTTCGGCGGCCAGCTGCTGGGCATCGCCTGCGCCTCGACCGCCGATCGGTTCGGCGCCCTGCCGCTCCTGTTGCTGCATTCCGGCATGGTGCTGGCGGGCTGCATCTTCGTGCGCCGGCTCCCCGACCCGCCGCCGCATCCGAAGACCAAGCACCCCGGCTTCTGGCGCAGCATCGGCGAGGGCGTCTCGGCCGCCGCGAAGTCGGACCAGATCTGGCCGGTCCTGCTGCTCAACTTCGGGGTCGGCATCTTCTATGTCGGGCCGTTCATGGCGGTGCTGCCGCTGGCGATTCGCGACCATTATGCCGGCGGCGCAGCCGAGCTCTCCTACATGAACCTGGCCTTCTGGGCCGCGACCATCGTGGCCAGCATGGCGCTGGTCGGTCTCGCGCGCCGCCTGACGCTACGCGGCCGTCTGATCGGGGGCGCGGTTCTCGTAGGGGCTATGGTCCTGCTGTCCCTCGCGACGCTGCCGCCGTTCCCGGTCTTCCTCGCGCTGATCTTCGTCTGGGGCCTAGGCGCCGGCATCACCATGACGCAGAGCCGGACAGTGGTGCAGATCGTGGCGCCCGCCACGCACCGCGCGCGGCTGATGTCGCTGTTCCAACTGGGCTTGAGCGGCGGCGGCCCGATCGGCGCCTTCCTCACCGGCACGATCTGCTCGATCTGGGGCCTCAAGGCCGCGCTGCTGATCCCCGCGATCGCGATGCTGCTGATGATCGCGATCGTCCTGCTGCGCTCGCGCCTGTGGTCGATGCGGACGGTGGAGTAGGGCAGCAAATGCCATCCTTGCCACCACGAATGGACGCTTCGGATGGGGCGTATCGCTGTCTCGCCATGCGCTGGCTGCAATTGGCGGCAATGTTGGGTAGTCTGCTGCTTTACTCGGTTGCATCCGCAACTGCGCAGCCATCAAGCTCCCTGGAGCCAATAGACTGCGTAGAGATGCAGTTGGGGAAGCGTACCTATTGCCTCCCAAAGGCGGCGCTCGAAATCTACCGACGAGGCAAGCTGCGACAGGACGTCGTTGCGATGTCGCTCATGATGCCGGACTTGAGATTACCGACGCCGGACGACAACCGTCGTTTCTTTCTCGGTGAAATGTCTCGAGGAATGGCGACGACCTCCATTGCTCTGACAGCGCACGGTCCACCAATCTCCTGGGATCAGGCGGTTCGCAATCGGATCAAAGGAGGCGGCCCTGTTCCCGTTGAGGTGCCTGGCCCATTCGGCTTGATCGAACTCGTGGGCGGGTTTCCGAGGCCCAACCCCTACGAAAATGAGTTCCTCGCAGAGCGTGACGGGTTTCGTTTTACAATAAGGTGTGGGTTTGGAGGAGTTGACGGACGTCCTCATAGCCCGGGGCTTGTGCCGACGTGTCGATCGGAAATTCCTTTCCGTGATCTCAAAGTGATTCTTCATTTTCCCGCAGGTCACCTCGATCAATGGAAGAAACTCCATGATGACGTGATCAGCAAGATCACTGCCTGGACCCGAGACTAGCCTAGCGCCTATTCGGCCGCCGCCCGGGAGCTAAGGCCCAGCGTGTGCCACACATCCTGCAGGGCCGCGACGAGGCGGGTCATGTCGTCGTCGCCGTGCAGCGGCGTCGGCGTGAGGCGCAGGCGTTCGGTGCCGCGCGGCACGGTGGGATAGTTGATCGGCTGCACGTAGATGGCGTGACGGTCGAGCAGCAAGTCGCTCGCCTGCTTGCACAGCGCGGCATCGCCCACGAAGACCGGCACGATGTGCGTGGTCGAAGGCATCACCGGCAGGCCGGCCGCGGCGAGGCGGCGCTTCAGGGTGGCGGCGCGTTCCTGGTGGCGAACGCGCAGCTCCGGCTGGCCGCTCACCAGGCGGACGCTGGCCAGGGCCGCGGCGGCGATCGCCGGCGGCAGGGAGGTCGTGAAGATGAAGCCCGAGCCGCAGGAACGCACGAAATCGACCGTGGCCGCGGTCGAGGCGATGTAGCCGCCGACCACGCCGAACGCCTTGGCCAGCGTCGCCTGGACGATGTCGACCTTGTCGAGCACGCCGTCGCGCTCGGCCACGCCCGCGCCGCGCGGGCCGTACATGCCGACGGCGTGGACCTCGTCGAGATAGGTGAGGGCACCGTGGCGATGGGCGACGTCGCAGATCTCGCCGATCGGCGACACGTCGCCGTCCATCGAATAGACCGACTCGAAGGCCACGATCTTCGGCGTCGCGGGATCGGCGGCGCCGAGAAGCTCCTCGAGATGGCGCGGATCGTTGTGCCGGAAGATGCGGCGGGTCGCGCCGGAGTGGCGGATGCCGGCGATCATCGAGGCGTGGTTGAAGGCGTCGGAGTACAGCTCGCAACCCGGCAGCAGGGCGCCCAGCGTCTGCAGGGTCGTCTCGTTGGCGACATAGCCCGAGGTGAAGACGAGGGCGGCTTCCTTGCCGTGAAGAGCCGCCAGTTCGCGTTCGAGCGCGGCATGCAGCGTGTTGGTGCCCGAGATGTTGCGCGTGCCGCCGGCGCCCGAACCCTGCGCGCCGATGGCGGCCTGCATGGCCTCGACCACCGCAGGATGCTGGCCCATGGCGAGATAGTCGTTGCTGCACCAGACCGTGACGTCGCGCGGGGCTTCGCCCTCGCGATGCAGGCGGGCGCGGGGAAAGGCGCCGACGATGCGTTCCAGTTCGGCGAAGACGCGATAGCGCCCCTCGTCGCGAAGGCGGCACAGATGGCCGTTGAAGAAGGCTTCGTAGTCCATGGGTAGGTGTCTCCCGCGCACTCACTCCAGGCGCAAGGCGCTTTTTGTCCGCAGTCACAATTGGTCGCGTTGACGTGCGTCAAACGAGAACGATTCGCAGCGACCGTCAGCGCAGGAGCGGAAGGAAGAGCGCGACGCTGAGGAAAAGAGAGACCGAGAGAAGAGGGAGGGCGCCCAGCCAGCGCGTCTGCGCCGGCAGGCCGTCCCAGTGGCGCAGCGTCGGTACGGCAGCCCACAGGGCAAACAAAAACCCCAGCACCCAGAACAGCAGGGCGAGGGGCATTGCGACGTTCACTTGATCGTCGGTGGCCGTCGAGATGCCGAAGCCCACGACGGCCGGCGGGATCGCGGCGGCGAACAGGGACACCGCCCAGATCGCGCGGGTGCGGATGCGCTGGCCCGTTCCGAAGGGCGGCGGGCGAACGGCCGTCGCGCCGCCGCCTTCGGAACCGGCGCTCACGGTCAGCCCTTGAACAGGCCTTCCGACGTGAGGTCGGCCAGCGTGGCGTCGAACGCCTGGCGCAGGCGGCCGAACAGGTCGCCGAGCTCGGCCTCGTTGATGACCAGCGGCGGGCAGATGGCGACGCGATCGCCCATGTTGCGGATGAACAGGCCGCGCGCCACGGCGTGGTTGTAGACGCGCAGGCCGGCGCCGACCGCGACGAGGTCGAACGGCGTCTTGGTCTTCTTGTCGGCGACGATCTCGATCGCGCCCATCATGCCGATGCTCATCGCCTCGCCGACCAGCGGGTGATCGGCAAACGACTGCACGTGCTTGGTGAAGGCCGGGCTCATGCGCTTGGCGTGACCGAACAGGTCGGTCTCCTCGTAGATCTTCTGCGCCTCGAGCGCGACCGCCGCGGCGACAGGATGGCCGGAGTAGGTGAAGCCGTGGCCCCAGGTGCCGATCTTGTCGCTCTCGCTCATCAGCGCCTGGTAGACCTTCTCGCTCACCATCACCGCCGAGATCGGCAGGAACGACGCCGACAGCGCCTTGGCGCAGGTCAGGATGTCGGGCTTGATGTTCATCGTCTGGCTGCCCCAGACATTACCGGTGCGCCCGAAGCCGCAGATCACCTCGTCGGCGACGAACAGCATGTCGTACTTGGTGCAGACCGCCTGGATCTTCTCGTAGTAGCCCTTGGGCGGCACGATGACGCCGCCGGCGCCCATCACCGGTTCGCAGATCATCGCGGCCACCTGCTCGGCGCCGCCTTCCTTGACGATCAGCGCCTCGAGTTCCTCGGCGCAGCGCGTGGCGAACTGCTCCTCGGTCTCGCCCTCGACGCCGAAGCGGTAGAAGTGCGGGCAGGTCGTGTGCAGCACGCCCTGGATCGGCAGGTCGAACGAACGGTGATTGGCCGGCAGGCCGGTGAGGCTGGCGGAGGCGACGGTGACGCCGTGATAGCCCTTGGTGCGCGAGATGATCTTCTTCTTCTGCGGACGGCCCAGCGCATTGTTCATGTACCACACCATCTTCACGACGGTGTCGTTGGCCTCGGAGCCGGAGTTGGCGAAGAACACCTTCGACATCTCGACGGGCGCCATCGACTTGAGCTTCTCCGCGAGGTTGATCGCGGGCTCGTGGGAGCGCTGGTTGAAGGCGTGATAGAAGGGCAGCTGCTTCATCTGCTCGTAGGCGACCGTCGCCAGCCGCTCGTTGCTGAAGCCCAGCGCCGCCGACCAGAGGCCGGCCATGCCCTCGATGTATTCCTTGCCGTCGTCGTCCATGACGTAGACGCCGCGACCGCGCACGATGGTCAGGGGACCGGTCTGCTCGTGCTTCTTGAAGTTGGTGTAGGGGTGGAGATGGTGGGCGATGTCCCGCGAGGCGTTGGAATTGCCGCGGAAGCTGCGAGAAACGTCATTCATGCCGGTACCCCTGAAACTGTGGTGGCGCGCACGATAGCCCGGCCGAGGCCGAAGTACACTGTATCTGACCATGCAAATTTTTTGTGCAATTGACGGCCTCCGGGCCGCGGTGCAATTTGACTGAAATATTCGCGTATGCAGGGCCGGCGGCCGGGGAGGCTCACCTGCGAACGCGGACGGGGACCATCGAAGGGGTTGTATTCATGCACTTCAAACTGCGGCATTCAGTGGCGCTGGCGGCGCTTGCCTGCGCCGGCTTCGCGTTCGCGCCGGCGGCCGACGCCAAGACGTTCAAGTGGGCCAATTCGGGCGACGTGAGCTCGATGGATCCCTACGCCCGCCAGGAGACGTTCCTCCTGACCTTCACCGCCAACATCTACGACCCGCTGGTCCGCCGCGACAAGGACCTGAAGCTCGAGCCGGCGCTGGCCACCAAGTGGGGCCAGACCAGCCCGACCGAGTGGTTCTTCGACCTGCGCCCGGGCGTCAAGTTCAGCGACGGCACGCCGTTCACCGCCGACGACGTCATCTTCTCGATCAACCGCGCCAACGGCCCGGGCTCGAACGTCAACGGCAACTTCTCCTCGATGAAGGAGATCCGCAAGGTCAACGACCACCGCGTTGAGGTCACGACCAACGTTCCCGATCCGCTGCTCGCCGACAAGTGGGCGTCGATCTCGATCATGTCGAAGGCCTGGGCTGAGAAGAACAACGCCATGCAGCCGGCGGACATGATCAAAAACGAAGAGAACTTCGCGACCCGCAACGCCATGGGCACCGGCCCCTTCATGCTGAAGGAGCGCCGCGCCGGCGAGAAGACGGTGCTCGTTCCGAACCCGACCTGGTGGGACAAGCCGGTCCATAACCTGACCGAAGTGGTGTTCACGCCGGTTCCGAACGCCGCGACCCGCATCGCCGCGCTCAAGGCGGGCGACATCGACATGACCTACGAGGTGCCGCCGGCCGATACCGACAACCTCAAGAAGGACGCCAACATCAAGGTCCTGGAAGGGCCGGAGACGCGAGTCGTGTTCCTGGGCTTCGACCAGGAGCGCGACGAGCTGGTCGAGTCCAACGTCAAGGGCAAGAACCCCTTCAAGGACAAGCGCGTCCGTGAGGCGATGCACCGCTCGATCGATGTCGATGCGATCAAGCGCACCGTCATGCGCGGCCAGTCCTTCCCGACCAACCTGATGGTCGCGCCGGGCATCAACGGCTACACCAAGGACCTCGACAAGCGCCCGGCGCTGCTGAAGCCCGAGGAGGCCAAGAAGATGCTGGCCGATGCCGGCTATCCGAATGGCTTCGAGACGGGCATGGATTGCCCCAACGACCGCTACGTCAACGACGAGAAGATCTGCCAGGCTGTCGTGGCAATGCTTGCCAAGATCGGCATCAAGGTGAATCTGCGCGCCCAGACGCGCAATCTCTACTTCGCCAAGATCCTGCGCAGCACGGCGGACGGCAAGCCGAGCAACACCAGCTTCTACATGCTGGGCTGGTCGCCGGCGACGACCTACGACGTGCACAACGTCTTCGAGCAGATCATCCAGACGCCGGACGTGAAGGCCAAGAAGGGCCTCTATAATGCCGGCGGCTACTCGAACAAGAAGTTCGACGATCTGTCGAACAAGGTCGAGGTCGAGACGGACAAGGCCAAGCGCGATGCGATGATCGCCGACGCCACCAAGATCTACGTCGACGACTTTGCGTACATCCCGCTGCACCAGCAGGCGCTGGTCTGGGCGACCCGCAAGAACGTCGACCTTGTCCAGCCGGCCGACAACAGCTTCCCGCTGCGCTTCGTCAACCTGAAGTAGCTCCGGCAACCCAGGCCCGGCCCCGGCGCAGATACCCTGCGACCGGGGCCGGTTCCGTTATGGCGTCATTCCTGCTAGGGCTGCGCCAGGCCAAGAACAGCAAATGCTCGCCTTCATCCTCAGACGACTTCTTCAATCGATCGCCGTCCTGCTGACGGTCGGTCTGGTATCCTTTTCACTCTTTCGCTACGTCGGCGACCCGATCAATTCGATGGTCGGCCAGGACACGCCGGCGAGCGAACGCGAGGCGCTGCGCGAGCGGCTCGGCCTGAACGACGCGGCGCCGATCCAGTTCCTGCGCTTCATCGGCAATGCGGCGCAGGGCAAGTTCGGCCTGAGCTACCGCACGTCGGAGCCGGTCGGCCGGATGATCCTGGAGCGCCTGCCGGCCACCCTGGAACTCTCGTTCTGCGCAGCCGTCTTCGCCCTGTTCGTGGGCGTGCCGATGGGCGTCTATACCGGCCTCTATCCCAAACACTGGTCGAGCCGGCTGATGCAGGCCGTGTCGCTCATAGGCATATCGCTGCCCACTTTCGTGATCGGCATCCTGCTGATCCTGGTCTTTGCGGTCTGGCTGCACTGGCTGCCGTCTTTCGGCCGTGGCGAGACGGTCATGCTGTTCGGCTGGTGGCCGACCAACTTCCTGACGATCAAGGGCCTGCAGGCGCTGATCCTGCCCTCGATTACGCTCGGCCTGTTCCAGCTCACGCTGCTGATGCGGCTGGTGCGCTCGGAGATGCTGGAAGTGATGCGCACCGACTACATCAAGTTCGCGCGGGCGAGGGGCCTCACCAACCGGGCCATCAATTTCGGCCATGCGCTGAAGAACACGCTGGTGCCGGTGATCACCGTCACCGGCCTGCAGCTGGGCGCCCTGATCGCCTTCGCGATCGTGACGGAGACGGTGTTCGCCTGGCCGGGCGTCGGCCAGCTGTTCATCCAGTCCGTGCAGTTCTCCGACATTCCCGTGATGGCCGCCTATCTGATGCTGATCGGTCTCCTGTTCGTGCTGATCAACCTCACGGTCGACCTTCTCTATTTCGTCGTCGATCCGCGCCTGCGCAGCCAGGGCGGCGCGGCACGCGTGGCAGGGCATTGAGATGAGCGACCATTCCTCGACCTCTCCCGGCTGGCTGCACCGTTTCACCGACAGTGACATCTGGTGGAGCTTCAAGTCCTCGTCGCTGACGGTCGTGGCGGCGATCGGCACGATCCTGATCGTGATGATCGCGTTCCTCTCGCCGGTGCTGGCCCCGCACACGCCGTTCGACCCGGCGACGATCAGCCTCAGCGACGGGCTTAAGCCGCCGGTCCTGCTGTCGCCGGACGGCGACTGGGCCTTCCCGCTCGGGACCGACGACCAGGGCAGGGACATCCTCTCCTCGATCATGTACGGCACGCGGCTCTCGCTGATCGTCGGCTTCGCGTCGGTCGTCGTCGCCATGTCGATCGGCATCGCGCTCGGCCTGCTCAGCGGTTATTTCGGCGGCGCCGTCGACGCCCTGATCATGCGCATCGCCGACGTGCAGCTCACCTTCCCGGCGATCCTGGTGGCGCTGCTGATCGACGGCATCGTGCGCAGCGTGATCTCGGTGCAGCGGCACGACGAGATCGCGGTCTTCGTGATCGTCGGCGCCATCGGCCTCAGCTTCTGGGTCCAGTACGCGCGCACCGTCCGTGGCTCCGTGATGGTCGAGAAGAACAAGGAATACGTCCAGGCGGCGCGGGTGATCGGCCTCTCGCCGCTGCTGATCATGGTGCGCCACGTCCTGCCCAACGTGACCGGCCCGGTACTCGTGATTGCCACCATCAACCTGGGCCTCGCCATCATCACCGAGGCGACCCTGTCGTTCCTGGGCGTCGGCCTGCCGTCGACCGAGCCCTCGCTCGGAACGCTGATCCGGCTGGGCAACGACGTGCTGCAGTCCGGCGACTGGTGGATCACCGTCTTCCCAGCCGCCACGCTCGCGGCGCTGGTCCTGGCCGTCAACCTGCTGGGCGACTGGCTGCGCGACGCCCTCAATCCCAAACTGCGATAGTCACGACAGATGGCCGCCGCATCGAACAATCAACCGCTCCTCGAAGTCCGCAACCTGCGGGTCGAGTTTCCGACGCGCCGGGGCACCTTGCTCGCCGTCGACGATGTCTCCTTCGACATCGCGCCCGGCGAAGTGCTGGGGGTGGTGGGCGAATCCGGCGCCGGCAAGTCGCTGACCGGTAACGCCATCATCGGCCTGCTGGAGCCGCCGGGCCGCGTTGCCGGTGGCGAGATCCGCCTCGAAGGGCGGCGCATCGACAACCTGCCCTATGAAGAGATGCGCCGGATCCGCGGCGCGCAGATCGGCGCGATCTTCCAGGATCCGCTGACCAGCCTCAATCCGCTCTATTCGGTGGGCCGCCAGCTCATCGAGACGATCCAGACCCACATGCCGCTCTCGGCCAGCCAGGCCAAGGCGCGGGCGATCGAACTCCTGAAGGAAGTGGGCATCCCCGGCGCCGAGATGCGGATCGACCACTATCCGCATCAGTTCTCCGGCGGCATGCGCCAGAGGGTCGTGATCGCGCTGGCGCTCTGCGCCGGGCCGCGGCTGATCGTGGCCGACGAGCCGACGACCGCGCTCGACGTCTCGATCCAGGCGCAGATCATCGCGCTGCTGAAACGCCTGTGCCGTGAACACGGCACGGCGGTCATGCTGGTCACCCACGACATGGGCGTGATCGCCGAGACCGCCGACCGGGTCGCCGTGATGTATGCCGGGCGTGTCGCCGAGATCGGTCCGGTGCGCGAGGTCGTGAAGCACGCCAAGCATCCCTATACGAAGGGCCTCATGGGCTCGATCCCGAGCCTCGGCGTGCGCACCGATCGGCTGACGCAGATCGACGGCGCCATGCCGCGTCTCACGGAAATTCCGCCGGGCTGCGCCTTCAATCCGCGCTGCACCTTCAAGGGCCAGCGCTGTCTGGTCGAGCGACCGAACCTGATGCCGGCCGGCGCCACACGCGCGGCCTGCTGGCTGCACGACAGCGGCGGCGTCGGCGCCGCCATCCTCAAGGAGACGGTCGATGCCTGACGGCGGCGCCGATTTTGTCCGCATCGAAGGGCTGAAGCGTCACTTCGATGTCTCTGCACCGTGGCTGGTGCGCAAGCTCGAAGGCCGGCCGCGCCAGGTCGTTCAGGCGGTCGACGGGATCGACATCGAGATCGCAAAGGGCGAGACCTTTTCGCTGGTGGGCGAATCGGGGTGCGGCAAGTCGACGGTCGCCCGCCTCGTCGTCGGCCTCTATCCGCCGACGGCCGGCCGCATCGAATTCGACGGCAACGACATGGCGGGCCGCCACAGCCGGTCCGACATGGCGGCGCTGCGGCGGCGCATGCAGATGATCTTCCAGGATCCGTTCGCCAGCCTCAATCCGCGCTGGCGCGTGTTCGACATCATCGCCGAGCCGATCCGGGCCTTCGGCCTCTCGACCGGCAAGGCCGACCTCGAAGCCCGCGTCGGCGCGCTGCTGCGGCAAGTGAAGTTGAACCCGGCCGACGGCCGCAAGTACCCGCATGAATTCTCGGGCGGCCAGCGCCAGCGCATCTCGATCGCCCGCGCGCTGGCCAGCGAGCCGGAATTCCTGGTGTGCGACGAGCCGACCTCGGCGCTCGACGTCTCGGTGCAGGCGCAGATCCTGAACCTGATGGTCGACCTGCAGCGAAGGCTGCAGCTCACCTACCTGTTCATCAGCCACAATCTCGCGGTCGTCTATCACATCTCCACGCGGGTGGGCGTGATGTACCTCGGCCGCCTGGTCGAAGTGGCGCCGACCGACACGCTGTTCCGGCGGCCCAAGCACCCCTACACGCGGATGCTGCTCGACACGATCCCCGACCTGGAGATGACGGGCCGCCAGCGCAGCCCGGTCGGCGGCGAGGTGCCGAGCCCGATCAACCCGCCCTCGGGCTGCACCTTCCACCCGCGCTGTCCCTTCGCCAACGAGCGCTGCAAGGCCGAGCGGCCCAACGCGCTGCCGATCGAGGGCGGCACGGTATCCTGCCACGCGATCGAGGAAGGCCGCCTGCCGATCGAGGACCGCACCTACGCACTCAATACGTGAGGCGCAGTCGGCCGGAACGCGATCGCCGCGCGTCCCGGACTGCGGTCAACCCTTGACGCAAAGTACCTGCTTCAAGGTGTGCTCCACGCTCACGAGGTCGGCCTGGGCTGCCATGACCGCGTCGATGTCCTTGTAGGCGGCCGGCGTCTCGTCGAGCACCCCGGCGTCCTTTCGGCACTCGACTCCCGCCGTGGCCGCCAAGTGATCCTCCAGCGTGAATCGCTTCTTCGCCACGGTCCGCGACATGGCGCGACCCGCACCATGCGAGCAGGAGCAGAGCGATTCTGCATTGCCCTTGCCACGGACGATGAAGGAGCGCGCGCCCATGCTTCCCGGGATGATGCCGAGTTCGCCTTCACGTGCCCGCACCGCACCCTTGCGGGTGACGATGACGTTCTCGCCGAAGTGGCTCTCCCACGAGACGTAGTTGTGATGGCAGTTCACGGCCTCGCAATCACAGGAGAAGGGCTTGGCAACCTGCTGCGAGAGTGCCTTGAGCGCGGCCGACATCATCAGCTGCCGATTGAACGCGGCATAGCGCTGAGCCCACTTCACGGCATCGACGTAGTCCCCGAACACCTCGGAGCCCTGCGGCAGGTAAGCAAGGTCCTCGTCGGGCAGGTTTATGAACCAGCGCCGCATGTCTTCCTTCGCGCGCTCGATGAAGTACGTGCCGATGCGATTGCCAATGCCACGAGAACCGGAATGCAACATGACCCAGACGCGGCTCTCCTCATCGAGGCACACTTCGACGAAGTGGTTGCCTGTCCCGAGCGTGCCGGCATGGCAGAGTGCGCGCTCAAGCGACCATTGCTTGCCCAGGGCGGGATGCTTGGCGAAGAGCTTCTGCAAGTCTTCTGCCATACCCTGTGGCAAGGCGGTCGAGACGGCGTCTGGGACATTGCCCCAGGCACCGCGGTCGCCCGGACGGCCATTGTTCGTGCGGCCATGCGGGATCCGCCGCTCGATTTCGGTACGTAGGGCGAGCAGGCTCTCGGGCAGGTCCGACGCCTTCAATGTGGTTCGCTGGGCCATCATCCCGCAGCCGATGTCCACGCCCACGGCGGCGGGTACGATGGCGCCCTTGGTCGGGATGACGCTGCCCACGGTCGCCCCCATGCCCCAATGAACATCGGGCATGACCGCGACATGGCCATGGATGAAGGGCAGCGACGCCACATTGTGCAACTGGGTCAGTGCCGCACTTTCGACCGGCACGCCGGCCGTCCACATCTTGATCGGCGCACGCTGACTTGAATCGACCGTATAAGTCGTAGCCACGACGAGACTCCTTTGAGCAAAGACAGCGGGCTCTCCTGCAGAGAGCGTTCTTCAGCGAGGTCGAGGAATGAATTCGGTGGGGATCGGAGGCCCGGCGCACCGACTAACGAAAACGCAGCTCAAGAATCCTGAGCTCAGCCAGACAAACTACCTGGCCGTGACTGCTCGCGAAGGTTGCGACGGTCGGGGTTTCGTAATCATGTGGCCCGGATAATGGACCTTGTCCGGTTTGTAAAGCGAAACCGATTGGGCTCGGCCTTCTCTCCGGAAGGCCTGCGAACTTTCCGCACGAGCCATGATGTGCACGCGCATGCGGAGCGCGCTTGATCTGTGGCGGAGGTCGCTTACGATCCGGCGCAACAATTTCAACGGAGATTTCAGGATGCCGGTCATCAACCGCATTGCCTCGTTCCATAAGGACATGACCGCGTGGCGTCATGACATTCACAGTCATCCGGAGACGGCCTTCGAGGAGGTGCGAACGGCGGACGTGGTCGCCGAGAAGCTTGAAAGCTTCGGGATCGAGGTCCATCGCGGCCTGGCCAAAACCGGCGTCGTGGGCGTGTTGCGCTCGGGCACGTCCAAGCGGGCGATCGGCCTGCGCGCCGACATGGATGCGCTCGACGTCCACGAGACCAATCAGTTCGATCACAAGTCGACGATCCCGGGCAAGATGCACGCCTGCGGCCATGACGGTCACACGGTGATGCTGCTGGGCGCCGCCAAGTACCTCGCCGAGACCAAGAATTTCGACGGCACCGTCTATTTCATCTTCCAGCCGGCGGAGGAGAACGAGGGCGGCGGGCGCGTGATGGTGGAAGAGGGGCTGTTCGAGAAGTTCCCGGTCGAAGGCGTCTACGGCATGCACAACATCCCGGGCATCCCGGTCGGCAAGTTCGCCGTCCGTCCCGGCCCGATGATGGCCGCCTACGACATCTTCGAGGTCGTGCTGAAGGGCGTTGGCGGACATGGGGCGATGCCGCAATACACGATCGACCCGGTGGTCGTCGGCGCCCACATCGTGACGGCGCTGCAGTCGATCGTGGCGCGCAACGTCGATCCGATGGACACCGCCGTCGTCTCGACGACGCAGATCCATGCCGGCGACGCGTGGAACGTCATCCCGCAGGAATGCGTGCTGCGCGGCACGGTCCGCACCTTCAAGAAGCCGGTGCAGGACCTGATCGAGAAAAACATCGAGAAGATCTCGCGCAACGTCGCCGCGGGCTTCGGCGCCGAGGTCGTGAAGTGGCGCTACGAGAAGCGCTATCCGGCGACCGTGAACAGCGCGCAGGAGACCGAGTTCGCCGCCCAGGCCGCCGCCTCGCTGGTCGGGCTGGAGAACGTCAATCGCAACCCGACGCCGGCCATGGGCTCCGAGGACTTCGCCTGGATGCTGCTCAAGAAGCCCGGCTGCTACATCTGGGTCGGCAACGGCGACGGCGTCGGCAGCTGCATGGTCCACAATCCGGGCTACGACTTCAACGACGAGATCCTGCCGCTCGGCGCGTCCTACTGGGCCACGCTGGTCGAGCAGCAGCTTGCGCGCGAGGCCCTGTCGCAGGCGGCGGAGTAAAGCCGCAGCGCTCCAACGGCGACGCCGTCGTGTCAGATCCGCATCCCTACGCCAGCGCCCGCATCGCGCTGGCGACGATGCACGAAAAGGAGCGGGCGCTGGGGCCCGCCTTCCGGCGCGTGCTCGGGGCAGAAGTCGTTGCCGTGCCGGAACTCGACACCGACACGCTCGGGACGTTTTCCGGTGAGGTGCCAAGGCCCGACGCGCTCGTCGAGACATCGCTGCTCAAGGCGGAACTGGCCTTCCGGACGATGGACGTCGATTGCGCGGTCGCGAGCGAAGGCAGCTATGGGCCGATCGACCGGGTGCCGCTGGTTTCGAGCGGTGTCGAGATCCTGGCCTTCATCGACCGCAAGCACGGCATCCGGCTGGTCGACACCTTTCCGACGCATCATACGACGTGGAGGCTGTCGCGCTTCCGCGCCGGCGATCCCGCAAGGCTCGCCGTGCTGCGCGCCATGGGCTTCCCGCGCTACGGCGTGTTCGTCGCCTGCAGCAGCGACATGGATCATCCGGTCAAGGGCCTCGCCACCGAAGAGGAGGTGATCGCCACCATGGACCGCGAGGCCGAGCGCTCCACGGAGGGGCTCGCGGTGCTCTATTCGGACATGCGCGCCCATCGCAATCCGACCCGCATGAAGGTGCTGCGCGCCGCAGGCTGGCAACTCGCGAAACGCCTGCAGTGTCTTTGCCCGAAGTGTCACGCGCCGGGCTTCGGCCGCATCCAGTCGCGCCGCGGCCTGCCCTGCGAGGCCTGCGGCGATCCCACCCACTGGATCGACTTCGAGATCGATGGCTGCAACGCCTGCGGCCACGCCGAAGCGCGGCCGCGCAAGGACGGGCGACGCACCGCGCCGAAGCTCTCCTGCAAGAGCTGTCGCACGGCGTAGCAATGGAGCGCGCCACTCCAGTGGCGCTTCAAGCTCTCAAGATATGAGCGCCACAGGAGTGGCGCGCTCCAATGAAACTAAACCGCCAGATCCGTCGCGAGGTGGAACAGGCAATCGCCGCGTTCGCAGCGGGCGGGGACGCGCTTGCAGAGGACGAGGCCGGCGCGCTTGAAGGTCACCACCTCGGGCTCGCGCCACGGCGTGTGGTGGAAGTGGATGCGGCCGGCCGGCTGGTCGGCCTTCACCTCGTCGCCGAGCTC
Source organism: Reyranella sp. (assembly GCF_965228225.1). Classification (GTDB taxonomy): domain Bacteria; phylum Pseudomonadota; class Alphaproteobacteria; order Reyranellales; family Reyranellaceae; genus Reyranella. Next base: position 1,607,336 of record NZ_OZ245801.1, read on the forward strand.
GACCAGAGGCTCGAACAGGCCGCCATCGGAGGCGTAGACGTAGTAGTCGTCGCCGCCGATCTCGGTGAAGCGCGTCTCGGTCGGCGCCGGCACCGGGCCCTGCAGCAGGCCGACATGGGCCAGCACGCGGCGCATGCCGTCCTCGGCGACTTTAAGCGAGCCAGGGGTGACGAGGCCGCCGCCGCCCAGCTCGGTGCCCATGCCGACCACGCCCTGACGGTAGGAGGCCGAGGTGAAGGTGCGGCCGCCGCCCTGCGGGGCGGCCGAGATGTAACTCACCGGCGCACCGAAGGCCTTCAGCAGGCCCATGACCTTCTCCATGCGGGCGGCGTCCTGGTGGCGAGGCGCCAGCGCGCTCGGGATGTAGGTGAGCGAGCTGCCGCCGGAATGGAAGTCGAAGGCGTAGTCGAAGCCCGGCAGCAGCGCATGCTCGATCCAGTAGGCGATCTGCTGCGTGATCGTGCCCTCGGCGTCGCCGGGAAAGGAGCGGTTGAGGTTGCCCTCGTCGATCGGCGAGGTGCGCCTGCCTTCCATCGCGGCCGGGAAATTGGCCGAGGGGAGGATCACCAGGCGGCCCTTGATGTCCTTCGGTGAGAGGGCACGGATCAGGTTGCCGAGGCCGATCTGTCCCTCCCACTCGTCGCCATGGTTGCCGGCCTGCATCAGTACGTTCGGGCCGTCGCCATTCTTGATGCGCACGATGGGGATCGGGATCCAGCCATAGGCCGAGCGATGCACCGAGTGCGGCACGCGCACGAAGCCCGTGGCCTTGCCCTCGGCGTTGAGGTCGATGTCCGGCGTCAGCCGGCTCATCGCGGTAAACTCGGTGGACTTCAATGTTGCGTCGGTCATCAGCGTCTCTCGCTTCTGGGATCGAGGGCATCCTGCAGTCCATCGCCCAGGAAATTGAAGGCGATCACGGTCAGGAAGATCAGCAGGCCCGGCCACAGGGCCAGCACGGGGGCCTCCTGCAGCAGTTCCTGGGCACCGGTCAGCATGTTGCCCCAGCTCGCGGCCGGCGGCTGGATGCCGAGGCCGAGGAACGACAAGGTCGATTCGAACAGGATCAGCGTGCCGACCGACATGGTGGTGGCGACGACCAGTGTGCCCGCGGTGTTGGGCAGGATGTGGCGGAACATGATGCGGCCGGGCCGTGCGCCCAGCGCCACGGCCGCCCGGGTGAAGTCCCGCGCCTTGAGCGACAGCGTCTCGGCGCGCACCAGGCGGGCCACGGTGGTCCAGCCGGTCAGGGCCACGATCACCACGATGCGGTAAAGCGAGAACATCTCCGACTGCGCGATCTCCGCCGGCACACCCAGCTTTCGCGGATCGACGGCCGCCAGCACGATCAGCAGCGGCAGCAGCGGCAGGGAGATGACACCGTCGGTCAGGCGCATCAGGAACGCGTCGAGGCGTCCGCCGAGATAACCCGCCAGCACGCCGATGATGGCGCCCAGGATCGCCGACAGGACCGCGCCGGAAATGCCGACCAGCAGCGAGACACGGCCGCCGTCGAGCAGGCGCTGGAAGAGATCGCGCCCGAGATCGTCCGTGCCGAGCCAGTGCCGGGCGGAGGGGCCCTCGAAGCGGCGGAAGAGATCGGTCTCCGTGGGATCGATGCCGCGCAGGTCGGCAATCAGGGGCGCGGCCACGGCCAGCACCAGCATGACCCCGAGGAAGGCCAGGGACAGCCAGGCCAGCCGGTGGCGCAACATACGACGCCAGGCCGTCGACTCGAGGGTCGCGGCCGCCGTCATGATCTTGCGTCCGCGAGGGAAACTCGTGGGTCGACCCAGGCGTAGGCGAGGTCAGCCAGCAGGTTGCCGCCTATGGTAGCGGCGGTTGCCACCAGCAGGCCGACGAGGGCGAGGTTGTAGTCGTTCTCGAGAATGGCCTGGTAGATCGCCTTGCCCATGCCGGGCCAGGCAAACATCGTTTCGGTGATCAGCGCTCCCGAGACGAGCCCGCCGAAGGAGAGGGCGAGGATCGTCAGCACCGGGGACAGCGCATTGGCGAAGGCATGCTGCCACAGGACGATGCGCTCGGAGGCGCCCTTGGCCCGGGCCGTCCGCACGTAATCCTGACGCAGAGCCTCGATCATCGCGCCGCGCATGAAGCGGGTGTACCCGCCCAGCTGCACGAGGGTGAGCGTCAGCACGGGCAGGGCCAGATGGCGCAGTTGTTCGAGAGCGGCCGTGCTCCACGGCATTCCCGGCCGGATGTCGGCCATGCCGCCGGCCGGCAGCCAGCCGAGCTTGACCGAGAACAGGGTGATCAGCAGGAGCGCCAGCCAGAACGGCGGCGCGGAGATGCCGCCGAAGCACAGGAGGTTAATCAGGTAGTCGGCACGGCTGCGCGGGTGGGCGGCCGCCCACATGCCGAGCGGCAAGGCGATCGCTACCGAAATGACGAAGGCGACGCCGGCGAGGAGCAGCGTGTTCAGCAGCCGGGGCCAAAGGACGGTCAGGACAGGCTGACCGAAGGAGCGGGAGTAGCCGAAATTGCCCTGCAGGGCCTGCAGCAGCCAGGCGAGGTATCGCTCGAACAGGGGCTTGTCGAGGCCGTAGGCGGCGCGCAGGCGGGCCGCGTCCTGGCTGGTCATGGTCGGGTCGCCCGAGATCATCATGTCGATCGGATCACCCGGCATCAGGCCGATCAGGAGGTAGACGACCAGACTCATGAGCAGGAGCGTCACGACGGTCTGGATGCCGCGCGCCGCGAAGTAGCGGCTCACTGGGTCTCCCAGCGCCACTGCTCGACCCACAGGGTCGAGCTGTTGAGCGTGCCGGTCGGCGTCACGCCCTTGAGCGGCTTGGGGATCACGAAGGGATCGACCCGGAAGAACAGCGGCAGGGACGGCAGGTCGTCCGCCGCCAGTTTCTGGATCTCGGCGAACAGCGCACGGCGTTTGACGACGTCAAGTTCACGCTCGGCGGCATCGAGCGCCTTATCCATCTCGGGATTGGCGTAGCCCGGGTAGTTCTGGCCGCTCCAGCCGTTGGCGGCCGAAGGGATCTCCTTGGAATGGAGCGACGAGCGCGGCACGCCTTCCGGCCGCTGCACCCAGGCATACATGCCGAGGCCGCCATAGGTCCGCTTGCCCATGGCGTCGAAAAAGATGCGCGGCGGCTCGGCCTTGAGGCGGACATCGATACCGATCTGACGGAGCTGGCTCTGGATCACCTGCGCCACCAGCTCGCGCACGCGATTGCCCGCCGTGGTGCCGAGTTCGATCGAGAGCTTCTCGCCCGCCGCGTTGTGGCGGACGTTGTTGCGGAGGGTCGAAAAGCCGGCCTCGTCCAGCAGCTTGCGGGCAGCGGCAGGGTCGTAGCCGTACTGCCGAGCCGCCGGGCTGAACATCGGGTCGAGGTCGCTGATCCCGCCATGGGCGATCGGCTGCTTGCCCTCGAACAGCTTCTCCGAGATTGCCTTGCGGTCGATGGCCAGCAGCATCGCCTGCCGCACGCGCCGGTCGGCCAGCAGCTTGTTGTCGAGATTGACGTCGATATGTTCCCAGATCAGCGCCGGCTTGTAGACGACGTTGTACTTGTCCTTGTGGCGTTTCTCGAAAGCGATGGCCTGGTCGAGCGACAGGCCCAGTTCACCCAGCACATAGTCGACGCTACCCGACAGAAGGTTGGCTTCGAGCGCGGCGGTGTTCTCGATGATGCGCACCGTGATGCGCTTGAAATAGGGCTTCTGGCCCGTCCAGGTCGGGTTCTGTTCGAGGACGACGCGGCTGCCCGGCGCGATCTCGGTCAGGCGATAGGGGCCGAAGGCGAGGCCGGGGTTGGTCGATTGCGTGTCGTAGGCGGTCTTGTTGCGATACTCGGCCGGATTGGCGTCGAAGATCGGCTTCTCGATGTGCGCCGGGAGCAGCTGCAGGCCGATGCTGTTGTAGTCGAAGGTGACCCGGTCGATCGTCATGGTGAATCGACGGTCGTCCTTCACGTCGAGCTTGATGATCCGCTTGTAACCCTCTGAGGAAGCGACGCCTGACAGGGGGTGCTGGCCGACCTCCAGGGTGAAGGCGACGTCCTTGGCCGAGACCGGCGTGCCGTCGCCCCAGCGCATGTCGCGCAGCTCGACGTCGATCTCCATGCCTTTCTTGCTATCGGCAAGATCAACCACGCGAGCCTTGCCGTTCTCGATCGTCGGCAATTCGGTGCAGACCAGGCAGACCAGCTTCCAGTCGGCGTCGTAGGCGGTGACCGGCCGGGCGGTCATGTTGGCGATCAGCGACTTGGCCAGCATGGAACTGATGATCGGGTTCCAGGTGCCCGGCATCTGCGTCATGGCCACGACGAGTTCGTCCTTGGCCTGCGCCCTGACGGCGGCAGGAGAGGCGAGGGCGCCGAGCGCCAGGAGTGTCGAGAGGAGGCGGCGGATCATGTCCGCCGCACCGTAGCAAAGAGCCGGCTAGCGGCCCAGCGCGCGCGACGGCGGTCGGCCGCCGTGGCTGGCCGACCACTTCTCGGGCGCTTCCAGGAAGGCGCGCGTCTCGGCGAGGCCCTTTTCGTCGAAATACTTGTGCTTTTCGGCGGCTTCGAGCGCATCCCACCAAGTCGCCAGCGCATGCAGCTTAACGCCGGCCGCCGCCAGCATCTCGATGCTCTGAGGGAAGATGCCGTAGTGGAAGACCACGAAACAGTCCGTGACCTTGGCCTCGGCCTTCTTCAGCGCCTCAATGAAGACCAGCTTGCTGCCGCCGTCGGTGGCGAGGTCCTCGACCAGCAGGACCCGCTTGCCGGGCTTCAGTTCACCCTCGATTTGAGCCATGCGGCCGAAGCCCTTGGGCTGCTTGCGCACGTAGATCATCGGCTTCTTGGAGAGGGCCGCCAGGAAGGCAGCGAACGGGATGCCCGCGGTCTCGCCGCCGGCCACCACGTCGATCTTGTTCCAGCCGATCGCCTTTTCGATCGCCTTGTGGGCGTGGGCCATGATCTTGGCCCGGGCTTCCGGGAAGGAAATGATCTTGCGGCAGTCGATATAGACCGGGCTCGCCCGTCCCGACGTGAAGATGTACGGGTTTTCCGGGCGGCAGTGGATGGCCTCGATCTCCAACAGCAGACGGGCGGTGTCCCGCGCTTCCGGCGTGCCGCTGGCGCGGTCCGAATTCGCCTTTGGACTCAACTTCTTGGCGGCCTTGGCTGCGGGCGCAGTTTCAGTCGACTTGAGCTTCTTCTTCGTCGCCATGCTGCTCTTTCCCCCACGCCGCTTGCGACAAAATGACGGCCGTGTGTTTAGCGTCCATGCACCGGACCGGCAAGGGCGCGGCGCGCATTCTGGCGACAAGAAGGCGAATAATTAGTCAGTTTCCGGATAAAACTTGTGCCGCGTCACGGCGACCGGCAGACGCCATCCCCGGTAGATCGACATCAGCCGAAGGAACAAGCAGACCCCCGCGCCCGCCAGGGCGGTCGGAAGCATCGGCCAGCCGGCCCAGAAGCCCAGCGAGATCGTGCCGGCCCCGGCAAGGGCGGCCACGGCGTAGAGTTCGGAGCGCAGGACCGTCGGGACCTGGAGCGTGAGGAGGTCCCGCGCCACGCCGCCTCCGATGCAGGTGACCGTCCCCAGCATGGCCGCCATCAGCGGGCTGAGCCCGTAGAGCAGGGCCTTCTCGGTGCCGGTGACGGCGAACAGGCAGAGGCCGGCGGCGTCGAACAGCAGGACGGGCGTGCGCAACCGCTCGATGATGTCCGACGCGAAGAAGCCCAGCAGCCCCGCCGCTGCCGTCGCCGCGAGATAGCGCCAGTCGACGATTGCCGCGGGCGGCACGGCGCCGATCAGGAGGTCGCGCGCCAGGCCGCCGGCGACTCCGGCCAGCCATGCGACGACCAGCACGCCGAACAGGTCCAGCTGCTTGCGAACGCCCCGCGTGGCGCCACTGATGGCGAATACGAACGTAGCGGCCAGGTCCATGGCGTCGAAGAACATGCGGGCACTTTACAGAGATTACCGTCCGCCGCCGAGATGCCGGAGTGGTACATGGGAGCCCGCATGACCCAGTCCACCGTCCCCTCCAGCGCCCTTCGCCGCTTCGTCCATGCCCGCACGCGGCTGCTGATCGCGCTGGCGGCAGGCCTCGTCCTGTTCGTCTTGCTGCCGCAGGACATGCGGTTCGCGACCAGGAGCCTGCTCGCCTGGGACCTGATGGCGTTGGCCTACATCGTGATGACCCTGGCCATGATCGCCAGGTCCACGGTGGAAACCTGCTATGCCCGGGCGGCCTACTATGACGAGGGGGACTGGATCATCCTCCTGGTGGTCGTCGTGAGCGCGAGTGCGAGCTTCGCCACGATCTTCTCCGAACTCGCGGCCCTGAAGACGCCGCACGGCTCCCTCTGGCACGCGCTCGTCCTCACCGGGGCAACCGTGGCGCTGTCGTGGACGTTCACCCATCTCGTGTTCACGCTGCATTATGCCAACATCTATTACCGTCCGGACGACGATGGACCGGGCGGCCTGGAGTTTCCCGGCGACCGTCCCCCGGACTACGGCGACTTCCTCTACTATTCGTTCGTGATCGGCTGCGCCGCGCAAACAGGCGACGTCGGCACGGTTTCGCCGGCCATGAGGCGGATCACACTCGTCCACGGCATCGTTTCCTTCGTATTCAATACGGCGATCCTCGCCCTCACCATCAATGTCGGAGCGAGCCTGCTGTCATGAGCACCAAACGATCTGATCTCGGCACCGGCAGGGACCTGCTGGCCCTCGCCTTGCTCGTCGGAATCTGCCTCGCCATAGGAGGGCTGGGGGGTGCCGTGACGGCCTCCAGCGTGAGCGAGTGGTATCCGACGCTGAACAAGCCGTCGTTCAATCCGCCGAACTGGGTGTTCGGGCCGGTCTGGACCACGCTCTACGTCATGATGGGCATTGCGGCCTGGCGGGTCTGGCGGTCGGCTGATCGGGACACCGCCCGGGGCCCGCTCGCCCTGTTCGCGCTCCAGCTCGCGGTCAACCTGGGCTGGAGCATCGCCTTCTTCGGGCTTCGAGACCCTGGCCTCGCCGTTGTGGTGATCCTCGTGCTCGACCTGCTGGTGCTCGCGACGGCGCTCATGTTCCGGCGAATCGACGGTCTGGCGGCGCTCCTGCTGGTGCCGTACCTGGCCTGGATCGCCTTCGCGACGATTCTGAACGTGGCTGTCTGGCGCTTGAACTAGTGCTCGCTCGGATGGTCGGTCGACTTGTCGTGCTTGCTGATGTCGCCGCCGTCATCGGCCTTCAGCTCCATGAACACGACGGATGATGCGATCGTCATGACCCCCAGGATCAGGAACGCCCGCTGCACGCCGTAGATCATCGCGCCGGCATGGGAGTGCATCTCGGCCGGCACGAACATCGCGGCGATCAGCGAGGCGCCGGCCACACCGAAGCTGATCGAGAGCTGCTGGCCGGTGGACGCGATCGTACTGGCACCGCTGGTCTGCGGCCCTGAAACGTCGGCATAAACCAGCGTATTCATGCTGGTGTACTGCATCGATGTGAACAGGCCGAGCACGAAGGCCTGCACCACGATCCGCCAGATCGGGGTCTCGGCACCCACGGTGGCGAAGGACATGATGAGCAGTCCGACGACGATCGTGTTGAAGACCAGCACGTTGCGATAGCCGAAGCGGGCCAGGATCGCCGGCATGAAGCTCTTGAGCCCGATCGAGGCGATGGCCTGCGGCAGCACCAGCAGGCCGGACTGGATCGGCGAGAAGCCGAGCCCGATCTGGTACAGCAACGGGAACAGGAACGGGATGCCGCCCAGACCCAGCCGGGTGAAGAAGCCGCCGTTCACCGCCGCCCGGAAGGTGCGAATTCTGAACAGGCCGAGATTGAGCAGCGGGAATTCCGTCAGCATGGCGCGGATGCCGTAGCCCGCGAGCAGCGCCGCCGAAACCGCCAGAAGAACGATCATCTCCTGGCCCGAGAGGGTGTTGTCGCCGAACACCTCGAGGACATAGGAAAGCAGGGCGATGCCGCCGCCGAACAGGACGAGCCCCAGCATGTCGAGCGGATGGGTCTTGGGCTCGCGATAGTCGGGCAGGTAGCGGCCGACGAAGTAGAGGCCGACGATTCCGACCGGAATGTTGACGAAGAACACGATGCTCCAGTGCAGCCAGTGGACGATCGCGCCGCCCGCCACCGGACCGATCATCGGGCCGATCAGGCTGGGAATGGCCACGAAGCTCATGGCTCTCACCAGATCGGCCTTGCCGTAGGTGCGGGCGAGCGTCATGCGGCCGACCGGCATCATCATCGCGCCGCCCACGCCCTGGAGGACGCGGCAGGCGACCAGCATCTCGATGCTGGTCGAGACGCCGCAGAGCAGCGATCCGAGGCAGAAGACGGCGATCGCGGCCACGAAGATGCGGCGTGTCCCAAACCGGTCCGCCATCCAGCCGCTCACCGGAATGAAGACAGCAAGGCTCAACGTGTAGCTCGCCAGGACCGACTTCACGTTGAGCGGGGTCACGTCCATCGCCTGGGCGATGGCCGGCACGGCGGTGTTCAGGATGGTTGTGTCGAGCGACTGCATGAAGAACGCCACGGCGACCAGCCACGGCAGCAAGCGCTTGATGCTGTCGTCGGGCACTGGGGAGGCAGGGGGCACAGGGGAAGGAGGCGCACTCATGTTCGTTCTTTCCGCAGTCTGGCCCCGGACCGGCTGCGGACGCAATGCACCGATTCGTATAGGGTCCGGCAGGAGGCCTGCATGTACCGGATATTGGTTTCAGGAATCATTCTACTGTGGACGGCATGCGCCGGGGCGCAGCCGCAGCTGGCTAATCCGGCGTCGGTCAATTGCACGCGGCAGGGCGGCACGCTGACGATCGACCGAAGGCCCGACGGTGGCGAGTTCGGAGTCTGCGTCTTCGCGGACAACTACCAGTGCGAGGAATGGGCGCTGCTCCGAGGCGAATGTCCGAAGGCAGGCCTGCGGGTCACCGGCTTCGCCACCCCGGCGGGGCGATACTGCGCCATCACCGGCGGGCGTTATTCGGTCACGTCCCCTGCCGGCGTGATGCCCGAACGCGGCAATTGTGCCTTTGCTAACGGCACGCTCTGCGAGGCCGACGCCTACTACGCAGGCACCTGCTCGGGGCGCTAGAGCGGGCGGCTGGCGGTGCAACGCGGCCGCCGCTGGGAGCGTTGGGATCCGTCATGCGCATCCAGGTCATCCACTGTCATCCCCTCGACGACAGCTTCAACCACGCGCTGTTCCAGGCGATCGTGGAGACACTGGAGAAGAACGGTCACGACGTGATCGCAACCGACCTCTATCGCGAGGGATTCCAGCCGGCGATGACGGAGACCGAGCGCCGGACCTACATGGGCAACGGGTACGACGATTCGGCCGTCGCGCCCTATGTCGAAATCCTGAGAAGCGTCGAGGGGGTCGTCTTCTGCTTTCCGCACTGGTGGTACTCGATGCCCGCCATGCTGAAGGGCTATGTCGATCGCGTCTGGGGACCGGGCACCGCCTTCGTCTACGATGCCAGCGACAACCACCTCGAGCCGAACCTTCGAAACATCAAGCTTCTCGGGGTTGTCACGACCTTCGGCTCGCCCTGGTGGATTGTCCGGCTGTTCGCGGGCGACCCGGGGCGCAAGGTGTTCACGGGCGGGCTGAAGCAGATGTGCGCCAAGGGCGTGTCGACCTTCTGGCTGGCCCACTACGACATGGATCATTCCACCCAGAGGTCGCGCGAGACCTATCTCGACAAGGTAAAGGCGCGGCTCTCCCGGATCCGGTGAAGCCGCGCCCTTTGAAGCCAGTCGGACGTTAGCGGGTCGGGGTCGAATAGGTGGTGGTGGTCGTCGTCGGGGTATAGGGATCGGACGAGACAGTCGTGGTGCGCTGGGTCGTGGTCTGGGCCGGAACCTCCACGACGCGTTCGCTGCGGACCGAGCAGCCCGCGACAACCGTGCCGACCAGCGTTACGAGAACGATTGACTTGATCATGGGTGTTCCTTTGAATTCAATTGATCGGGCGCAACGGGAACCGTCCGCATCGGTTGCGTCCGAGGTCAGGGCATCGCTGTGCGGTGGTGATGCGTTGCAGACGAGCCACACTCGCCGCTAGGGTGGCGCATGTCTTCCGACCAAAGCCCCAAGTTCGACGCGATCATCGTCGGCGCCGGCATGTCCGGCCTCTTCCAGCTTTACCGCCTTCGCGAACTCGGCTTGAAAGTCCGAGTGTTCGAGTCTGGTACGGGCGTCGGCGGCACCTGGTACTGGAACCGCTATCCCGGGGCGCGGTTCGATTCGGAGAGTTATTCCTACGGCTATTCCTTCTCTCAGGAGCTGCTGCAGGAGTGGGATTGGACCGAGCATTTCGCGCCCCAACCCGAGACCTTGCGCTACCTCGACCACGTCGCCGACAAGTTCGACCTGCGCCGCGATATTCAGTTCCGCAGCAAGGTGATGGCGGCCCACTGGCACGAGGAAGGGCGGAGCTGGCAGGTCACGCTCGAGGATGGCAGCCGCCACACCGCGCGCTTCCTGATCACGGCCATCGGGCCTTTGTCTGCCTTCACCATGCCGCGCATCGAGGGCGTCGACAGTTTCGCGGGTCAGAGCTGCCATACCGCGCGCTGGCCGCACGAGCCGGTGAGTTTCGAGGGCAAAAGGGTGGCGGTGATCGGCACCGGCGCGACCGGCGTGCAGACCATCCAGGAAGTGGCGAAGACGGCCAAGACGCTGACCGTCTTCCAGCGCACGCCCAATTGGTGCGCGCCGCTGCACAACCGCAAGATCGATGCCGACGAGATGGCCCGCATCCGGGCCGACTATCCGGATATTTTCCGGCGTTGCCAGGAGACCTTCGCCTGCTTCCTGCATACCGCCGAACCGCGCGCCACCTTCGACGTCACGCCGGAGGAGCGCGAGGCCTTCTTCGAGAAGCTCTATGGCGAACCGGGGTTCGGGATCTGGGTCGGCAATTTCAGCGATATCCTCACCAGCAAGGATGCCAATGCCCTGATCTCAGACTTCGTCGCCCGCAAGATCAGGAGCCGGGTGAGGGATCCCAGGGTCGCCGAGAAGCTCATTCCTAAGAACCACGGCTTCGGCACCCGTCGCGTACCGCTCGAGACCCGCTACTACGAGGTCTACAACCAGCCGAACGTCGAGCTGGTCGATCTCACCGAGACGCCGATCGAACGGGTGACGCCGACCGGCATCCGCACCAGCGCCCGCGACTACGACTTCGACATGATCATCTACGCCACGGGGTTCGACGCCCTGACCGGCGCCTTCGATCGCGTGGACATCCGCGGCGTCGGCGGTGAGAGGCTCAAGGACAAGTGGGCGGAGGGCGCGGAGACCTTCGTCGGCATGTCGGTCGAGGGTTTTCCCAACATGCTGATGCTGCTCGGGCCGCACACCGCGTTGGGCAATATCCCGCGCAGCATCGAATACAACGTCGAATGGGTGACCGATCTGCTGCGCTTCATGCGCGATCGTGGCCTGACCAGGATCGATGCCCGGCCCGAAGGGGTGAAGGCCTGGATGAAGACTGTCCAGGAAGCGTCGGTTGGCCTGCTGTCCAACGACGTCAATTCGTGGTTCACCGGTGTGAATACGAATGTCGAGGGCAAGCAGACCCGGCGCATCTCGCGCTACAGCGGCAGCGCCCCGGCCTATCGTGCCCGCTGCGACGAGGTCGCAGCCGCCGGCTATCGCGAAATGGAGCTGGGATAGTCAGCGCCCGAACCAGCGCGCGACCCTGACCCACAGCCGCGGCGAGCCGAAGGGCGCCAGCCCCGCCAGCGGCCGACCGGCTGGTGCTCCCTTTCCCCGTGCCTAACACCGTGAACAGGGTTCGAAAACTTACAGAAGTAGTGTAAAAGCCGGAAACTACTGCCTCTTCGGCACCTGGCTTACGGAAGGATATGGATCGTGAACGCTCTTCGCACGCTCGCATTGGCGTTGACGCTTGCCCTGGGGTTGGGCGTGTCGGCACAGGCTCAGGCGCCGGCCTCTCCGCCCGCCGGGCTCTCGCAGGAGCAGTTCGACTCGTTGGTCGATGCGATCAGCAATTCAGTCTCCGAGAAGCTGAAGGCCGAAGGAGCGCAGGCACCGGCACCTGTCGCCGCGCCTGCTTCGGCGCCTGCTGCGTCCGACTCCAAGGCGAAGTCGAAGGCGCCGCCGCCACCCAAGATCGTAAGGGTCGAGCCCAAGGCGGGGCCTGATCCGTTCGCCGCCCTGATCGATGGCACGGTCAAGGTGGTCAACGCGCTTCCCACGCTCGGCACCGAGCTCGCCCGCATTCCTCACCTTCTCGATCAGCAGACTGCGGGTGGCCGAGGGGCGTCGACCTTCCTGCTGCTCCTCTGCGCCGTGGGCGTGGTCGCCGTCGCGGCCGAGGCCTTCCTGCGTCTCCTGCTTCACCGGTTCAGGGCACGGTTGGCAGCGAGCGCCGGGCCCGAATACGGCGGGCGTTCGATCGCCCATCTGGCGGGGCTCGCCATATTGGACGGGTTGGGCGTGCTGGCCGTCTGGCTGATCTGCAATGCAGCCACCGGGGCCTGGTTCACGGGTACGACGGGCCAGGACAGGCTGGCTGCCGCCGTGCTGGCGGGCATCTTCTCCTGGCGACTGTATATCCTGCTGTTCCGCGTCATCCTGCAGCCCGAGCTGCCGACTGCGCGCCTCTGTGCGGTCGACGATCGGGAGGCGAAGGCCATGTACCTGCGCATCTCCGTGGTGATGCTGGTCATCGTGCTCATGCGCATCCTGGGTCAGGTCCTCGTCGCCATTCGCACGCCGGGGGATGCTCTTGCGGCCTTCCAGGTGCTCGGCGGCTTCCTTTATCTCGCGGCGTTCCTCTGGCTGGCCTTCCGGTCGCGTGTTGCCGCGCAGCAGTGGTTCGGTGGGCTGCGGGAGCTCGCGCCGGTGATCGGTGGGCTGGGCCGCAGGTGGATTCCCATCGCTCCGCTGTTCTTCATCGCGCTGGGCGTGACGCTCATCTACGGAGCCGTCTCCGGGTCCATGCATGTCGGCTCGGCGATGGTTCTGACGCTCAACCTTGTCGTCGGCGTCCTGATCTTCGAGACTCTGATGCAGGCCTTCGTGCGCCGTCTCGACTCCCAACTCGCCGGGCGAACACCGGCCAGCACGATGCCGAAGCTGCCGGATGTGGTGGCGCGCTGCATCCGCGTGGCGGTGCTGATCGGTGTGACCGTGCTGATCGCCGAGAGCTGGGTCGTCCAGGTCCTGCATCTCGTGAGCGACAACGAGTGGGAGCAGCTCACCAGTTCGTCCCGGACCGCCGGTGTCACCCTGTTCGTGGCGTTCGTCGCCTGGGAACTCTTCAAGTACATGACCGAGCCCTATATGGGGGCCAAGACGAAGGATGCGGCGCAGGCGATTGCCGACGGTGACGCGGCGGCTGGACCGGCTTCGCGGCTCAGCACCATGATGCCGCTGATCCGGCGCACTGCCGCCGTTCTGATCATCCTGATCGCGGTGATGATCGCGCTGCAGGATTTCGGCATCAACATCACGCCCTTGATTGCCGGCGCCTCGGTGTTCGGCATCGCGATCTCCTTCGGCAGCCAGACGCTGGTGAAGGATATCGTGTCGGGCCTTTTCTATCTGTCCGACGATGCGTTCCGGGTCGGCGAGTATATCGACTGCGGCAAGGCCAAGGGCACGGTCGAGGGCTTCACCCTGCGATCGATCAAGCTGCGTCACCAGAACGGCCAGGTCCATACCATCCCGTTCGGTCAGCTCGGCCAGATCACCAACTTCAGCCGCGACTGGATCACCACGAAGTTCAACCTGCGCTTCGCCCGCGACACGGACATCGAGAAGCTGCGCAAGGCCTCCAAGAAGATCGGTGCCGAGTTGATGGAGATGCCGGCCCTCGCCGATCAGATCCTGGCGCCCTTCAAGATGCAGGGTGTCGCCGACATCACCGGCAATGCCATCGTCGTGCGGTTCAAGTTCACGGCCCGGCCGGGCAATCCGGCGGCGATCCAGCGCGAGGCCATCAAGCGCATGTTCAGCACCTTCCCGGCGCTCGGTTTCGAGTTCGCGAAGGATGGCGCCAATGTCGTGGTGCACACAAGCTCGGCCTCCAACGACCCGGGAGGGGAGGCGCAGCAGCCGCCGCTACCGACGCCCGCGAATGTGCCTGCCGCGGCGGCGGGCTGACAGGGTCGATTAATCCGCCCTCGCTCCTGACAATCTCGGGCCGTCGCCCCATATGAGAGGGGGCGGCTGCGCAGCGTCCCATGAAGTCTTGCGCCTGGAGAGATCATGTCCACGCGCACGACGCTCACGTCGGTAACGTTCACCCGGCCGTTCCTGCTCTCAGCGGTGGAGGGCGCGCAGCCCGCCGGCACCTATCGCGTCGTGACCGAGGAGGAGCCTCTGGAGGGGCTGAGCTTCGGGGCCTATCTGCGGACGGCGACGATGATCTACCTTCCGGCAGCCCCGGCGCCCGGCCAGACCCGCCAGGTCGTGCCTGTCGACCCCGACGAACTCTCCGCCCTGCTGGCTGCCGACAAAGATCAGGCTGCTTTGGGAATGTAATCGCAGGGCGGTTGCGGCGCCCGATGAGATCGGGCAAATGCGCCTCCCGAATCTCTGGAGAGGGCATACATGGCGACCCAAGAAGCGCGTTCCGAACCCGTACGTGACCCCCGCAGCCTGCGGCCAATTCCCCGCTTCATCTTCGCGTCACGATGGCTTCAGCTTCCGCTCTATTTGGGCCTGATCGTGGCGCAGGTCGTCTACGTCTTCCTGTTCCTGAAGGAGTTGCTGCATCTCGTCGTCGAAAGCCCCAGCGTGACCGAGTTGCAGGCCATGCTGATCGTGCTGGGCCTGATCGACGTGGTCATGATCTCCAACCTGCTGATCATGGTGATCGTGGGCGGTTACGAGACTTTCGTGTCCCGCATGGAGTTGAACCGCCATCCCGACCAGCCGGAATGGCTGAGCCACGTCAATGCGAGCGTCCTCAAGATCAAGCTGGCAATGGCGATCATCGGCATCTCGTCGATCCATCTGCTCAGGACTTTCATCGAGGCCGGCAGCCTCGGAAAGCCGAACGCCACCTACACCGAGGCGGCCATCATGTGGCAGGCGATCATCCACGCCCTGTTCATCCTGTCGGCCGTGGGCATTGCCATCGTCGACCGCATCTCCCAGCCGCCCGCCCGCCATCACTGACGGCAGGCAGCGGTCTGTCGGATATCCTCCCGCCGACCGGGCGCCGGCGGGAGGAGCTCCGCAACTACTGCGCCGCGCCGCCCGCCCAGGGTGACATGATCTCGTTCATACCGGTCAGTTCACCCGTCGTGGGATCGCGAACGATGCAGGAGGGATTGGCAAATCCCAGCGGCGAAACCGGATTGTCGACCTCGACCATCGGGAGCCTGGCGGCGATCGCCTTCTTCACCTCGTCGGGCAGGTCCCGGTTCACCCGGATCGGGCCGACGCCGGAAATATCCACGCGCGGCTGATGGAAGGCCGCTTCCACATCCATGCCGCGGTCGATCATCATCAGCGAAAGCTGGGAGACGGCCGGCACGATGCGCCGCCCGCCCGAGGCGCCGATGCAGAACCAGGGCTGGCCGTCCTTGACCACGACGACTGGGCAGATGTTGCAAAGCGGCTTCTTGCCCGGGGCGATCGAGTTCGGGCGGTTGGGCTCGGGGTCGAACCACAGCATGCCGTTGTTCATTGTGATGCCGGTCTTCGGCAGCATCACGCACGAGCCGAACAGGCTCATCAGGGTCTGGGTCAGCGCCACCATGTTGCCTTCTGAGTCGGCAGCGCAGAAATGGGTGGTGCAGGTGTCGGTCGGCTTGTCGCCCAGGGTCTTCAGTCGCTCGTCGTAGGCCTTGTGCATTCCCTCGGCGATGGCGGCGAAGAACTCGGCGCCCGGCGCCCCTTTACCTTGGGTCGCGGCGCCCGCGAGCTCGATGGCGCGGCGCAGGGTCGGACCGGCCGTGAGGCCTCCCGCGACGTTGATGGTGACGCCGTTATGCTCGAAGGCGAGGGGATCGACGATCTTCGCTTCGTAGCTGGCGAGATCGTCGTAGGAGATGGCCGAGCCGCCGGCCTGCAGATCGGCGGCAATGTCGCGAGCCAGGCTGCCTTCGTAGTATTCGCGCGGTCCGCCTTCGGCCAGCCGCCGCATCGTTTCGCCGAGATTGCCGAGCTTGATGTAGCGGCGGGTGCCGGCCCAGTCACTCGCCGGCACGCGGCCGTCGTCGCACAGGTAATTGGCCTTGGAGGCAGGGAATTTCTCGAGATGCTTGGCGCCGTTGGCGATCATCACCTGCATGTACCAGTCGAGTTCCATGCCGCGCTGAGCGATCTCGACGCCGGGCTGCAGCACGTCCTTCCAGGCGACCGTTCCGAAGCGCTCCAGCGCCTTGGCGAGGCCCGCGACCATGCCGGGCACGGCGATCGAGTGATAGCCGACCTCGTTGCGCTGTTCCTTGATGTCGGGCCAGGCAAACGGATTGGCGGGGCCGGGTCCGACGATCTCGTAGACCGACGGATCGAGCTTCTTGGCCGAAACGGGGCCGTAGTCGACCGTCCAGGCGCGGCGCTCCTTGGCGCTCCAGATCGTCATGAAGCCGACCCCGCCGATACCGCTCATCCAGGGCTCGAGGGCGCCGATGGCCATGCCGGTGGTGACCGCCGCGTCGATCGCGTTGCCGCCCTTGCGCAGGATCGAGGCGCCGACTTCCGCAGCCTTGGCATTCTGGGCGACGACGACGCCCTTGCCGCGAACCGCATGCTTTGTGAATTTCAGTTGCCGTGTCAGCGACTCGCTCATCGATACTCCTCAAGTGGGGGAGCGACTGTAGCGGCACCCTTTTTCGCCACAAAGCCTGTTAAACTGCAGGGCGGACAGGCAGAAAGATCGTGGCGTGGCTGAACTGAACCAGATCGATCTGCAGGCGCTCACCAGAGGCGACAAACGCACATGGGATGCGTTCGTCCTGGGGGCCGCGCCGTTGATCAATGCCGTCGTCCGCCGGACCCTCACGTCCTATCGGGTTGGTGAGGACGACGTGATGGACGCTGCCCAGGACGTGTTCGTGCGCCTGTGCGCGCAGGATTTCAGGCTGCTGAAAACCTACGATCCGGCCCGGGCCGGGCTTCCGACCTGGCTGTCGGTGGTGGCCCGTTCGTGCGCCATCGATCATCTGAGGCGTCGGAGGCAGGCGACAGAGCCGATCGACGACGTGCCCGAGGCCTTTCTGGGCGTCGAGGACCGGCATGTCGAAAAGCTGAAGATCCCGGAGGGGCTGCTCACGGCCCGACAGGTCCTGATCCTGAGGTACCTTTACGACGAGGAGCGGGACGTCATGGAAGTCGCACGATTGCTGTCGGTGGATGCCCAGACCATTCGCAGCACCCATCACAAGGCCCTGCTGAGGCTGCGGGCGCATTTTCGCGAGGAAGATCCCGGTGACGGGGGATGAAGCGCGATGTTTTGGCGTAGTATGAGCAGGAGCGACCCATGACCACCGAGCGGCGGACCCCGAGGAGCGACAAGGAGCTGTGGCGAAGCCTCGCCAGCCGGCCCGAAGGCGCGCCTGTGGAGGTGAGCGAGATGGACCTCGCCGCCTGGCTCGGCGGTCGGCTCTCGGAAGAGGTGGCTGCCCCGATCGAGGCGGCGGTGGCAGCGGATCCGGTGCTGCGCCGGGCCGCGCTCGACCTTGCCGATATTCTGGACAAACCCCTGCCGGCTGCGCCGGAGCGAGTGGTCGTGCGGGCGCGCGCGCTGGTGGATTTCGAGGTTGCGCGGAAGGCGTCCGGCGGCGGCCTGTTCGGCAGGTGGTTGTCCGGGCGGAGGCTGTTCGCCGGTCCACGTCCAGTGCTCCAGCAGGGTGTGATGGCGGTGGCGGCAGTCGTGATCGCGACGGGTGGCTTCATGGTGGGCGGCGGCTTGGGCGAATCGCTGGCCCAGCAGCGCGAAGGCTATTCCACGACCGAGTCGGCCTCTGTGAAGACGACGGCCTCGAACGAGGTCAGCGAGTTTTTCGCGGGCGACGGCATCTGACATGAACTCGCGTCTGCTTCAGACCCTGCTGGCGCTTTCGCTGCTTCTGAACACGTTCGTGCTTGTGGGCTTTGTCTACCGGAGCTGGATCGCCCCGCCGTTCGAGATGTACCTGCCGCCACCGCCACGCGGCGGACCTGGTCAGCCCGGGCAGCCGGGCGGGCCACGTTTCAATCCCGTCGAGATGGTCGTCCGCGATCTTGGTCTCGATGGCGAACAGCGTCAGAGGATGAAGGACCTGTTCGATCGCTACGCCAATGAGCGCCGCGAGCGGTTGCAGGACATCCAGCGCGTCCGCGAGCAGACGGGTATCGAGTTGGGACGTACACCCATGGACATGTCCAAGGTCGACGGTCTCATCGATCAGGTAAGCCACCTACGCGCCGAGCAGCAGAAGGAAACGCTGCGCACCCTATTGGAGCTCCAGCCGTCCCTGCGGCCCGACCAGCGCGAACGCCTGCAGGAGCTGCTGGTCGACCGGGTGGCGCCGCCACCGCCACCGCCCCGAGCGCCAGCGGGGGGACCCCCGCGACCGCCGCAATAGGAGGGTGTCGTCATGAGCGCGCATCTGGGCCGTCGCAGCTTCATGGGAGGCGGCTTGGCGCTATCGGCCGGACTGGCCGCCGGGCCGTGGTCTGCCGGTCCGGTGCGCGCGGCTCCGGCCATGGGCTTCGACGAGGCGCGGCACCTCCTCTCCCGCACGTCGTTCGGCGTGACGCCGGCCGAAATCCAGGCGCTCGAAGCGCTCGACTATACGGCCGCGGTCGATCGGCTGCTTGCCGATCCCCGCCGCGAGGCGGTGACGCCCGCGCCGGGTTGGATCGACATGGGGCCGGCGGAACTCCAGCGCCGTCAGCGGGCGGCCGAGGCCGGGCGCAAGCAGGGCATCGACGGCAAGAAGCTGGAAGTCGTGCTGCCGGTACGGGAGCAGGGCCGCGAGCTGAAGAACTGGTGGGTCGAGGAGATGATTGCGACCGATCAGCCGCTGGTCGAACGCATGACCCTGTTCTGGCACGGGCACTTCACCTCCTCCTTGGAGAAGGTGCGCTATCCATCGTCCCTGTTTCGCCAGAACGCGCTGTTCCGGCGGGAAGCGCTCGGCAACTATGCGAGACTGCTCAAGGCGGTGGCACGCGATCCGGCGATGCTCATCTATCTCGACGGCAGGGCATCGGTGGCGCGCCAGCCCAACGAGAACTTCACCCGCGAGCTGCTCGAGCTCTTCACCTTGGGCGAGGGCAACTACGGCGAATCCGACATCAAGGCGGCATCGCGCGCCTTCACCGGCTGGAGCGTCGATCGCGAGTCGGGGGCGTTCGTGGATCGACCTGGCCGCCACGACGACGGCCAGAAGACCTTTCTCGGCAAGTCCGGCCGCTTCGGCGGCGACGAGATCCTGAAGATCCTGCTCGCGCATCCGCGCACCGCCGAGATGATCGTCGAAAAACTGTGGCGCGAGTTCGTGTCGCTGCGGCCCGACCCTGTCGAAGTGGCGCGTCTCGCCGCGAGCTTCCGCGAGCGTGGGTACGAGATCAGGCCACTGATGCGTGAGCTCTTCCTGTCCGCCGCGTTCCGTGACCGCGCCAACCGGGGCGCCCTCATCAAGTCGCCGGTCGACCTCATCGTCGGATCGGTCCATGTGCTCGGCCTGCCGGTGCCGGAGAAGACGGGGCTTGTCCGTATGCTGCAAGGCCTGGGGCAGGTGCCGTTCAACCCGCCGAACGTGAAGGGTTGGGCCGGCGGCGAGAGCTGGATCTCGACCTATACGCTGCTGCTGCGCCAGCAGTTCGTGCGTCGCATGATCGAGGCGACCACCGTGGCGCCGATGGAGGGTGGCATGCGGATGGCAGACCGCCCCAACCGTCGTGCCGACCGCCGCGAGCAGCTTCCTGCCGTCGACCCCAAGATGGCGATGGAACCGCCGCGTTCAGTCGAAGGCCGCAGCCTGCGCAATGCCGGCAACGAGGTGCGCCTCGGCCCGTCGCTGGCCGGTATCGACAGTGCAACGCTGCTGCGCACGCTCCTGCCGGTCGAACCGGTCGACGGCGTGACCATGAACGGGTCGGCCGGCGCGGTCGTGGCGTCGGCGCTGCTCGACACGTCCTACCAGCTGAAGTGAGGAGGGGACGATGACTCGTACTCTCCTGCTGATCGAGCTGAAGGGCGGCAATGACGGGCTGAACACGCTCGTGCCTTATGCAGACGCGAAGTACCGCGAACTGCGTGGCGGGATCGGCGTGCCCCGCGAGCGGGTCCTGCAGCTCGATGAGAGAGTTGGCCTGCACGAGAAGCTCCTGCCTTTGATGGAGTCCTGGAAGGCAGGCGATCTCGCGATCGTGCAGGGCGTCGGCTATCCCTATCCGAACCGCTCGCACTTCCGCTCGATCGAGATCTGGGACACCGCCTCGGCATCTTCCCAGACGCTGAGCGAAGGCTGGGTCGCCCAGGCCTTCGGCGGCGCCAGCCTGGCCAAAGGTGTCGGCGTCGACTGCATCGTGGCGGACACCAATGCGTTGCCCGCGACCGGACCGTCCTTGCGCACCATCGTGATGCAGGATGCCGAGAACTTCCTGCGTCAGGCCAATGCGGTCCGCCCGGCTCCAATGCCCGGCGATGGCGGCAATCCTGCCCTCCATCACCTGCTCTCGGTGCGGCGGGAGATCAATGCCGCAGCGGCGGGCCTGCGCGACCGGCTGCATGACGTTCCGGCACCGGCCGAGGCCTATGGCCAGGAGTTTCCGCTCGGCCGACAGCTCGACCTCGCCACCCGGATCCTCGCGGCCAAGGTGCCGGTCGTGGCCATCAAGGTGGGGCTGGGCGGCTTCGACACGCACGCCAATCAGGCGCCGACGCACGAACGGCTCCTGGCTTTTCTTGCCGCGAACCTCGCGACGCTGCGGCGGAATCTGATCGCGGCCGGCCTGTGGAAGGAGGTGGTCGTGATGACCTATTCGGAGTTCGGCCGGCGCGTGAGGCAGAACGCCAGCGGCGGCACCGATCACGGCACGTCCGCGCCGCAATTCGTCTTGGGGGGCGACGTCAAGGGCGGCCTCCACGGTGCGTACCCGTCACTGTCGGATCTCCAGGACGGCGACCTCAGGCACACGGTCGACTTCCGCAACGTCTTCGGCACGCTGGCCCGCGGCTGCTGGGGCCAGGCGTGCGATTTCGGCCTGCGCCAGCCGCAGAGGCTCGACTTCCTCACCTAAGGCCCTGAAGGCGTTTTGATGCCTGCCTTCTTCCGACGCGTCAGCACGACCTCGCGAAGCGTCCCCACGAATGTTTCCTGCAGGCGCGTTGGCTTCCAGTTGCGCCGGGTGATCAGAAAGATCGGCCTGCCCGCGCTGGGGACCCGACGGTCGAGTACGACCAACCCCTGGTGCTCATAGTCCGTTCCGAAGTCGCTGCGCACGGTGAGAGCCAGGAACTCCCCGCTGAGCACCAGGCGGCGGGTGAGTTCGAAGAGCTCGCTCTGGGCGATGAAGTCCGGCGGCGCGATGCCTTCCTCCTCGAACATGGTACGGAAACGTTGTGCGATGCCCGTCCCCGGTGGATTGCCGATCCAGCGATAGCGGGCCAGTTCGTGCGCGGCGATCTCACGGCGGCCGGCGAGCGGGTGATCGCGGCGGCAGATGATGCGCACCTCGGTCTGGCATAGTTCCTCGATCGTGAAGTCGGCCGGCACGTTCGGCCGCGCCGTGCTCACCATGCAGTCGAGGCGTCCGCCGCGCACCTCCAGCAGCATCTCCTCGTAGGGCGCGTTGGTGACGTTGAAGCGCGCCGCGGGATGGCGCGTCGAGAGCTCCAGGACGGTGGCCGCGAGGACCCCTGCCGCGGCGGCGCGCACGGTGCCGATCGTCACCGTGCCTTCGAGCCGGCCGTCGGCTTCCTTGATTTCATCGGCTGCCGAGCGCAGTTCCTCGAGACCGAGATTGAACAGCACCGCGATCTCGTGGCCGAGCGCGTTGAGACGCACACCGCGTTTCTCGCGATGCAACAGCCCGGCGCCCAGCGCGCCCTCGAGGGCGCTGACGGCGCGGTGCAGCGAGGGCACGCGCAGATCGAGGCTCTCGGCGGCCCCGGCATATCCTTCGTGCAGGTCGAGCGCCACGAGCGCGCGAAGCTGGCCTATGGTAAGCGCGCGCAGCAGCTTCTCGATGCGGGACCCGCCGGCATCGGCCTCGCGCGGTACCTTGCGAATCGCGCGGGCCAGAAACGACATGCATCGCGCGATGCGCTGGCTCAGCACCGTCCCGTACTTGGTGGGCGCCAGTCCGGCTGGCCGTCGCTCGAACAGGGCGACGCCATAGAGGCGCTCCAGGGTGGCGAGGCTCAGCGTGACGGCAGGCTGCGTGAGCCCGACGCGGCGCGCCGTGGCGCGCACGCTCGCGCCCTCGCTCACCATGAGCAACAGGTAGGCATGCCGCAGGTTCGGAAAGGTCTGGCCCGTCATGTCTGTAATCGTTCCGAAGTCGTTAGCTAAAACTTATCTCATCCACTGTCGATCAAATCACGGGATGGGTGCAAAGCCGGAGCAATATCTCTCAGTTGCACAAGGCAGGCGCGGCCTCTCAAATTACACGCGCAGCCGGGGGAACATCGACAGGACGGGATTTTTACGTGACCCACGCCGGTAATTCCGGCGCGGGCAGTGGGAGTTTCGTATGCGTATGTCCGCCGACCGTCTGGCTCTGGTCAATCCGTCCGCCTCCGAAGGGGCCTCCCAAAAGGCCCGCGAACTTATCGCGATGGGAATCGATGTCATCACGCTGGCGACAGGCGAGCCTGATTTCGATACGCCCGGCCACGTGATCGATGCGGCCATCGCGGCGATGCGCGCCGGGCAGACGCGCTACACGGGCACCGGCGGCACGGTCGAGCTCAAGAAGGCGATCATCGAGAAATTTGGCCGCGATAACGGCCTGGCGTACGAACTCACGGAAGTGCTGGCGAGCGCCGGCACCAAGAACGTGATCTATCTCGCTCTCGCGGCCAGCCTCAATCCCGGCGACGAGGTGATCGTGCCCGCGCCGCACTGGGTCTCCTACACGGAGATGACCAAGATGTGCGGCGGCACGCCGGTGGTCGTGAGCTGCGCGCAAAATAACGGCTTCAAGCTCGACGCCCAGACCCTCGAGCAGGCGATCACACCGCGCACGCGCTGGCTGATGCTCAATACCCCGTGCAACCCGACCGGGGCCGTCTACAGCCGCGAGGACCTGCAGGCGCTTGCCGACGTCGTTCGACGCCATCCGCAGGTGCTGGTGATGACCGACGAGATCTACGAGCACATCATCTTCGACGGGCTGCGCTTCTACAGTTTCGCCGAGGTGGCACCCGACCTGAAGGCGCGCACGCTCACCCTGAATGGCGTGTCAAAGGGCTATGCCATGACCGGCTGGCGCTTGGGCTTCGCCGGCGGCCCGGCCGAGCTCATCGCGGCGATGAAGAAGGTCCAGTCGCAATCGCTGGGGAGCATCAGCTCGATCACCCAGGCGGGCGCGATCGCCGCGCTGCTGGGACCGCAGGCCTATCTCCAGGAGCGGTCCGATGCCTTCCAGGCACGACGCGACCGGGTCATTGAATTGCTCGGCGCGGTGCCCGGTCTGCGCTGCCATCGGCCGGAAGGCGCCTTCTACCTGTTCGTCGAATGCAGCGGTCTGATCGGCAAGAGGACGCCCAAGGGGGCGACGCTCGACCGCGACATCGAGATCGCGGAATACCTGCTCGACGAGGCGCGGGTCGTCGTCGTCCACGGCACGGCCTACGGCATGTCGCCCTATTTCAGGCTCTCGATCGCCACCTCGATGGAACGGCTGGAGGCGGCCTGCGCCCGCATGTCCGCCGCCATCGGGCTGCTG
The DNA here is from genome assembly GCF_965228225.1 of Reyranella sp. Classification (GTDB taxonomy): domain Bacteria; phylum Pseudomonadota; class Alphaproteobacteria; order Reyranellales; family Reyranellaceae; genus Reyranella. Next base: position 1,631,226 of record NZ_OZ245801.1, read on the forward strand.
AAATAGCGGCGGTGCCTCCCGTGGTGCCCGCGCGCCTCGCCACGATCAAGGAACTGATCGACGCCTTCGCCCGCAGTGGTGCGGAGGAGCTGGAGGTCACCGACGGCACCCTTCGGCTCCGGATGCTGCGCAAGCGCGCGTCGGCACCGTCTCTTGCAGCGCCGGCATTGGAGGTGGCGCCGGTCGCGCCCGCTCCGTCGCTCGAGATGCCGGCCATCGAGGCCGCGCCGGTGTCGGGCCTCGTGGTGACGGCCGCCATGCATGGCGTCTTTCATCGCGCGCCGGCACCGGGGGCGGAGCCCTTCGTGAACGTCGGCGGGAGTGTGACGCGCGGCCAGGCGCTCTGCATCCTCGAGGCGATGAAGGTCTTCAACGCCGTCGTCGCGCCGCAGGACGGCGTGATTGCCCGCATCCATGCAGAGAACGGCGAAGACGTCATGGCAGGCCAGCCGTTGTTCACCCTCGAGGCCGTCCAGCAGAGGGCGGCCGAATGAATTCCGGCGTCATCGAGCTGTCCAGCCCCCGCGTGAGCCTGTGCGGCAGCGCGGCATTGCTGCTCGATGCCGAGGGCCCGCTGTCGCTGCCGACACAGGAACGCATCTGGCGGCTAGGCGACATCGTCCTGGAATGGGACGGCGTCGTCGACGTCCAGGCCGGCATGAACAGCCTGCTGGTCGTGCTCGACCCGCTGAACGCCGATCCGGCCGAATTGTCGACGCGGATGCTCGACCTGTGGCCGACCATCGAGGCGGGACGCATTGCCGGCCGCCTGCTGGAGGTCGGCGTGGTGTATGGCGGCGAAGGCGGGCAGGACCTGCCCGACGTCGCGGCCTATCACCGCGCGACCCCAGAGGCGATCGTGGCGCTGCACGCGGCCCCTGAATATGTCGTGTTCGCGCCCAGCGTCTCGCCCGGTTTCGGCTATCTGTTCGGTCTCGATCCGCGGCTGTTCACGCCGCGCCGCAAGGTGCCGGTCATGCGACCGGTCGGCGGCGGCGTGTCGATCGGTGGCGCACAGTCCAATCTCGGCAAACCCTACACGCCGGGCGGGCCCACCATGAATCCGACCGGCTGGCACACGATCGGCCGCGCGCCCGAGGTGCCGGTGCCGTTCGACCTTGCCAACGACCCGCCCAATCTTCTGTCGCTGGGCGATCGCATCCGTTTCCGCATCGACCGGATCGAAGCGTGATCGAGATTCTCGAGACGCCACCGCTCAACTCCGTCCAGGACCTCGGTCGCCTGGGCCTGCGTTGCCACGGCATCGGTCGCGCCGGCGCGATGGACCGCGTGGCCCTTCAGGCCGCCAACGCCCTGCTGGGCAACGACGAGAACGCCGCCGGTATCGAATTGCAGCTCTTTCCCGTGCGGCTGCGCTTCCGTGCCGACACGATGTTTGCCCTCACGGGCGCCGACTGCGCGCCGCATCTCGAGGGCCGCCCGCTGCCGCCCTGGTGGGTGGCGCAGGCGAGGGCCGGGCAGGACCTCGTCCTGTCGCCGCCGCGGCATGGCTTGCGCAGCTATCTCGCGGTGTCGGGCGGCTTGGATGTGCCGGTCGTGCTGGGCTCGCGCAGTACCCAGATGCGGGACGGCTTCGGGGGCCACGACGGTCGCGCGCTGACGGCCGGCGACCGCCTCGAGGTGTTGCCGTCGGCTCCGGTCGCGTTGCGCGACGCAGCGGGCCATGGCGCGCTGCCGCCATCGCTGGCGCTCGCCCCGCCGACGGCTGCGCAGGCCACCGACGGGGCGATCTGGCTGCGCGCCATCGCGGCCGCCGAATATGGGCAGTTCGATGCCGCCTCCCACAAGAATCTCTGGGATACGCCCTGGAAGGTGACGTCGCAGAGCAACCGGCAAGGCTATCGCCTGGAAGGGGCGGGGCTGCAGCGCACGGTACTGCTCGAGATGCGTTCTCACGGAATCGTGCCCGGCGTCATCCAGGTGCCGCCGTCGGGCCAGCCCATCATCCAGCTCGCCGACGGCAACTCAGCCGGCGGCTATCCCAAGATCGCGGTGGTGATCGAGGCCGATCTCTGGCGCCTCGCCCAGGCCGCGCCGGGCAACAGGCTGCGCTTCGTGTCCTGCACGCAGGAAGAGGCGCGGGCCGCCGAACGCGAGATCGCGTCCTGGCTGTCCTCGCTGCGTCGACTCGCCGGCTATTGCCGCCGCCCGGCGTTGGAGAGGGCGGCATGATCCTCGCCGCGCATGAGATTGCCGACCTGGTGGCGCACATGCGCAGCGTCGGCGTAACCGAGATCGAAATCGCCGAGGGCGACGCCGCGCTGCGCCTCGTCGCGCCGGAAGAAGGGGTGAGCGCCTCCGCGGCGGCCGCGGGGCCGACGATCGTGAAGGCCACTGCCTGCGGGATCTTCCTGCCCGGACATCCTGCACGCTCCGGTACGCCGGTCGGCGCCGGAATCGTGGCGGGCGAGGTCGTGGCCGTGATTGCTACGGGACCGCTGTTGCAGCCGGTCGTGGCGCCCTGCGACGGCACCGGGCTGCGGCTGCTCGCGACCGCGGGGCAACGCGTCGATTTCGGCGCCGACCTGCTTGCCCTGGCGCCAATTCCTTGCCTTCAGAGCCAACGCCAACGAAAGGACGTCTGATGAAGATCGATCTCAACTCGGATCTCGGAGAAGGCTTCGGCCGGTGGAAGATGGGCGACGACGAGGCGCTGATGAAGCTGATCTCGTCGGCCAACATCGCATGCGGTTTCCATGCCGGTGACGCCGTCATCATGACGCGCATGGTCGAGGCGGCGAAGGAGAACGGCGTGGCGATCGGCGCGCATTGCGGTCTGCCCGACCTTCTGGGCTTCGGCCGCGTGCCGATGGAGATCAATCCGCGGGACCTGCAGAAGCACATGCTCTATCAACTGGGTGCCCTGTCCGCGATCGCCCAGGTCGGCGGCTACAAGATCACCCATGCCGGCGGGCACGGTGCGATGGGCACCATGTTTGCGAAAAATCACGAATATGTCGAGCTGATGCTCGATGTCTTCAAGGCCTTCGACAAGGACCTGATCCATGCCGCGGCGCCGAACGGCTACGCCCTCACGTATGCCAAGAAGATCGGCATGCGCACCGTCGGCAAGGTGTTCGCCGATCGCGCGTATGACGATGAGGGCCGCCTGGTCAATCGCCGGCTGCCGGGGGCCGTCATCACCGACATGCAGGAAGTCGTCTCGCGCATCGACCAGTTCCTGAACGACGGTACCTTCACGGCGCAGTCGGGCAAGCGTGTGAAGTTCGACGCGAAGTGCGTGCTGGTGCACAGCGATACGCCGGGCGCCGTCGACATCGCCACGGCCGTGCGGCAGGCCGTCGAAAAGGGCGGCGGCAAGATCGTGCCGCTCACCGAACTCGCAAACTGACCGGTACCGGGCATGGCCTTCGACACCGTTCTCGTCGCCAACCGGGGCGAGATCGCGCTCAGGGTGATCCGCGCCTGCCGCGCGCTCGGCCTGCGCGCGGTTGCGGTGTGTTCCGACGCCGATCGCGGCGGCGCGTGGTTGCGTGCGGCCGACGACAGCGTCTGTATCGGGCCGGCGCCGGCGGGCCGCAGTTACCTCGACGCGCCGGCGCTTTTGCTGGCGGCCGAGGCCACCGGCAGCCAGGCGATCCATCCCGGCTACGGCTTCCTCGCTGAGAACGCGGCCTTCGCGGAGGAGGTGGAACGGGCCGGCCTGACGCTGATCGGTCCGAGTTCGGGCGTGATCCGAATGATGGGCGACAAGATTCGCGCCAAGGAGGCGATGCGCGCAGCCGGAGTGCCCTGCGTGCCGGGCAGCGACGGCGCCCTGCCGGCGGCCGCCGCGGCCTGCGAGGCGATCGCGGCCGAGGTCGGATATCCCGTCATCATCAAGGCCTCAGGCGGCGGCGGCGGGCGCGGCATGCGCGTGGTGCGTGAACCCGCGCAGCTGGCGGCCGCCATCGCCACGACTCGCGAGGAAGCGGTGCGGGCGTTCGCCAATCCCGATCTTTATGTCGAGAAGTTCCTGGAACACCCGCGCCATGTCGAGATCCAGGTCCTGTGCGACCATCACGGCAATGCGCTGTGGCTGGGCGAACGCGATTGCTCGGTGCAGCGCCGTCACCAGAAGGTCATCGAGGAGGCACCGGCGCCGGGAATTCCCGCAGCCGAGATCGCAGAACTCGGCGAGCGTTGCACGGCGGCCTGCCGCGCGATCGGTTATCGCGGCGCCGGCACATTCGAGTTCCTCTACGAGGACGGCGTGTTCGCTTTCATCGAGATGAACACGCGCATCCAGGTCGAACACACGGTCACCGAGGAGACCACCGGCCTCGACATCGTTCGCGAACAGATTCGTGTCGCACAGGGCGGGAGGCTGACGCTGAAGCAGGCAGATGTTGTGCGCACAGGGCACGCCATCGAATGCCGCATCAATGCCGAACATGGGTTCACCGGCCAGCCATCGCCCGGTCGCCTCGCCTATTGGCACGCTCCGGGCGGGCCGGGCATCCGGGTCGACAGCCACATGGTCTCGGGTGCGGAGGTGCCGCCGCACTACGACTCGCTGATTGCCAAGATCGTCGCCTCCGGCACGGATCGTGCTGAGTGCATTGCCAGGATGAAGTCCGCTTTGGCCGAGTTGCGGGTCGAGGGCATCACCGTGAATGCCGACCTTCACATGTTCATCCTGGAAGACGCGGCGTTCGAAGCCGGTGGAGTGACGATCCACTATCTCGAGGAGCGTCTGCGACGCCGCGCCGAGGCAAGCCCGGGTACGGGATCATGACGACAAGCGCAATTCACACGACGGTCGGAATGGAAAAAGCGAAGGGCATCGCCATACCGCGCACGGTCGTCGGCGTGGTGTTGCTGCTGCCGGCGCTCGCTTTCCTGGTGGTGTTCCTGGTGGTGCCCTCGGCGATCCTGCTTGGTTACAGCGTGTTCACCCAGAATCAGACGGGCGACATCAGCCTGCCGATGACGCTCTCGAGCTACGAGCGCCTGATTTTCAGCCCCGCCTATCGCCGCGTCACGATGACGACGCTCAGGGTTGCCTTCTTCACGTCGCTCTTCACCTCGCTGCTGGCCTATCCGCTGGCGATGGTGATCGCCTATGGGCGGCCGATGGCGAGCCGGATCACCATGATTCTCGTCGTGGCACCCTTGGTGGTGAGCGTGATCGTGCGCACGTATGGCTGGCAGCTCGTGCTGGGAAACAGCAACACCGGCGTGCTCAACTGGATCCTGGGCACGCTTGGCGCCGGACAGGCGCCGGTCAAGGTGCTGTACACAGAGTGGGCGATCGTGATCGCCTCGGTTCATGTCTTCCTTCCGCTGATGGTATTGCCGATCGCGGGTTCGCTGGGCCGCATCAATCCCTCGCTCAACGAGGCGGCGCGCATGCTGGGGGCGCCGGCCTGGCGCGCCTTCCTGCGCATCACGCTGCCGCTCAGCGTGCCCGGTCTCGTAGCAGGGCTCACCATCGTGTTCTCGCTGACCGCCGCCTCCTACGTGACGCCGCAGATGGTCGGGGGCAATCGTGGACTGATGCTGGGGGTGCTGCTGGAGCAGCAGATCAATACCGCCTTCGACTGGCCGATGGCCGCGGCCATCGCCTCGGTGATGGTGGCCATCGCCCTGATCGCCAATGTCGGCGTGGCCTGGCTGGTCGAGCGGCGCGCCGCGCTGCGCCAGCGCCGCTCGGGAGCCCGGTGATGGCGGCGCGTCTTTCCGGCGGCGGCGGGCTGATCACCTACATGGTGGCCGCTGCGACTCTCGTCTTCGTCGTGGCGCCGCTGGTCGTTGTGGTGGCGCTTTCCTTCTCCGAAGCCAATCTCGCGATCTTCCCGCCGGTCGGCTTCACCCTCTCCTGGTATGCCGACGTCATCGCGAACCTGGACTTCCAGCACTCTTTTCTCATCAGCGTGGTGCTGGCGCTCGCGGCAACCGCCGCCGCCTTTGCGATCGGCGTGCCGGCCGCCTATGCGTTGAACCGCTGGCCGGTGCCGGCCGCGCGCACCATCGAGGCGATGCTGCTCTCGCCCTTTATCCTGCCGATCCTGATCACCGGCCTCGCCCTGCTGCAGTTCATGGCGACAATGCGCATGCGCGACGCCGGGGTGAACCTGTTCATCGGCCACGTGCTGGTGACCTTGCCGTATCTGATCCGCACCGTCACGGCGAGCCTGAAGCAGGTCGACCGCACGCTTGAGGAGGCCGCGCTCACCCTGGGAGCGCCGCCGTGGAAGGTGTTCTGGAAAGTCACCGTGCCGCAGATCTTGCCCGGCATTGCGGCGGGTTGCCTGTTCGCCTTCATGATTTCGTTCGACGACTTCCCGATCTCGTTTTGGCTGGCCAACGTCGAAACGATGCCGCTGCCGATCTACTTGCACAACAGCATGAGCAAGGTCTTCGACCCGTCGATCGCGGCGATGTCGAGCCTGATGATCCTGACCGGAATCCTGGCCGTGATCGGCCTCGAAAAGCTCGTGGGCCTGCGCAAGGCCATGAGCATCTGACGCCGCGTAGACGATCAACGATTGTCAAACAGAGAGGTAAGCGACATGTCGGATCAGACTGGAAAGAAGAAGGCGATCATCACCGGGCGCCGCTCCCTGCTCGCCGCGGCAGGCCTTGCCGCTCCGATGTTCTTTGTCCGAAACGGCTGGGCGGCCGGCAAGTCGATGTATGTCGGCACTTATACCGGCGTGCAGGGCGAATACATACGCCGGCACGTGATCCCCAAGTTCCAGTCTGACCTCGACTGCAAGGTCCTGCAGACCGAGAACGTGACCCTGGGCAATATCGGCATCCTTCGCACCCAGAAGGCCAATCCGAACTACTCGGCCATGATGATGGACGATGTCGGCGTGCCGATCGCCAAGCAGGAAGGGCTGATCGCGCCGCTGCCCAAGGACAAGATCCCGAACCTGGCCAAGGTCTTCCCGAACTTCATGTACAATGACTCGCACGGGGCCGCCTTTGCCATCTCGACCGTGTCGCTCTGGTACAACAAGAGCATCAAGCCGCTCGACAGCTTCGCCGACCTGTGGAGCGAGCGCTTCCGTGGTCGCTACATGATGGTGACGCCCAAGCAGACGCAGACGGTGCAGCTCCTGGCGGTTGCCGCATCGATGGCCACGGGCAAGCCGATCCTCGAGGCGCAGTACGAACTCGACAAGGGCTGGGCCAAGATGGCGGAGCTGAAGCCCAACGTGCAGACGATCTACGAAACGTTCGGCAATGCCGTGCTGCAGGTCTCGCAGGGCCAAGCCGATGTCGGCGGGCCGGACTTCTCCAAGAGCGTTCTGCCCTATATCGCCAAGGGGGCGCCGCTGGTCATGAGCAAGCCGGCCGAGGGATCGTTCGCGGGCGTCAACACGATCACTCTGGTCAAGGGTGCGCCCGAGCCCGATCTCGGCTGCGCCTTCATCGACCGGATCCTGTCGCCAGCGGTCCAGAAGGGCATGGCAGAGTTCACCATCGCGGCCCCGTCCGTGAGCGGCATCGAACTCGATGCGAAGACCGCAGCCGTCGTCGCCTATCCGGAATCGCGGATGAAGGAGATGAAGCTCTATGTGCTCGACTGGGAGAAGATCAATCCGCAGCGCAGCGCGATCCTGGACAAGTTCAACCAGGTCTTCGGGAGCTGACCGTGGCGACGCCGGGTCTTGCGGTCGCGCCCGCCACCGATCTCGCCCTGTCCGGGCTGACCAAGCTGTTCGGCACAAGCACCGCCGTCGATGGCGTCACGCTGCGCATCCGGGCGGGCGAGATGGTGGCCTTGCTGGGTCCGAGCGGCTGCGGCAAGACCACCACCCTGCGCATGATCGCTGGCCTCGTCGAGCCGACCGAAGGCGACGTGATGATCGGCGGTTCGCGTGTCACCCACATCCCGGTGCATCGCCGCAACATCGGCATGCTGTTTCAGAACTACGCGCTGTTCCCGCACCTGTCGGTGGCCGAGAACGTCGCGTTCGGCCTGCAGATGCGAGGGCTGCGCAAGGCCGCGATCCGGCCCAGGGTCGAGGCGGCCCTGGCCCTGGTGCAGCTCGGCGAATATGCGGACCGGCTGCCGTCGGCACTGTCGGGCGGCCAGCAGCAGCGTGTGGCGCTGGCCCGCGCCATTGTGATCGAGCCGAGCCTGCTGCTGCTCGACGAGCCACTCGGGGCGCTCGACCGCAATCTCCGCGAGAGCATGCAAGTCGAGATCCGGCAGATCCAGAAGCGTCTGGGCATCACCGCCGTCCTTGTCACCCACGACCAGGAGGAGGCGCTGACGATGGCCGATCGCGTGGTGATCATGCGAGACGGCAAGCTCGAGCAAGTCGGGACGCCGCAGGAAATCTACAGCCGCCCGGCGACGCGCTTCGTGGCGAGCTTCATCGGCGCCTCGAACTTCCTGCGCGGCCGCGTCGAGGGTCGCAGTGGCGGCCAATCGCTGGTCAGGCTGGTCGGCGGCGGTCGGGTGGAGATTCCCTGGCCCGGCGACGACCGCAAGGACGTGCTGATCTCGGTGCGGCCCGAGGCCGTCGCGCTTGCGCCGCTCGACGAGGTCGTGCCCGGCGCGCTGGGCGGCACCTCGGCCACAGTCCAGCAGGTCGTCTACAAGGGACAGGCCACGCACATCCACCTGCGGCTCGACGATGCCGAACCCTTCGTCGCCTTTCTGCCCAACCGGCAGGGTGAGTCGATCTCCCAGTCCTACGCCGTCGGCGACAAGGTCTGGGCCTCGTGGTCACCGCAGAGCAACTGGCTGGTTGCGGACTCGTGAGGGGGCCGGCCGCCGCTGTAGTTCAAGAAGGGGATGCCTGCGTGATCCGAGAGTTGCTGTTCAAGGTCGAGGCGCTTCCCTATCGACATCTACTGTCGCAGACCTTCACCCTGGTCGACTATCCGCCGCTCGCCGCCCTGCCGGCTGCCGAGATCAGGGAGCGGGTCGAGGTGCTGGTGACCAGCGGCCACGCCGGTGCTACGCGCGGGGATATGGCGTCGCTTCCCGCGTTGTCGCTGATCTGCTGTGTCGGCACCGGCTACGAGAACGTCGATCTCGACGCCGCGCGCGAACGCGGCATCCTCGTGTCCCATGGTGCGGGCACGAATGCCGGTGCGGTGGCCGATCATGCATTCGCGTTGCTGCTTGCCGTCATGCGCGACATCCCGCGCTTCGACGCCTCGGCGCGCCGCGGCGACTGGCGCGGTACGATCGGTTCGCGCCCGATCCCGACCGGCAAACGGCTGGGCCTGATCGGAATGGGGGGCATCGGGGAAAGGGTCGCGGTCCGCGCCGCGGCCTTTGATATGGAGATCGCGTATCACACGCGGCGCAAGCGGACCGACCTGCCGTGGCGGCATTTCGACTCGGCGCTTGCCCTCGCCGACGAGGTGGACTGCCTCGTCGTCGCCGCGCCGGGCGGCCCCAAGACCCGCCACATGGTCGATGCCGCCGTGCTGGCGGCGCTGGGGGCCCGGGGATTCCTGGTCAATGTCGGACGTGGCAGCATTGTCGACACACAAGCCCTGGTCGCTGCGCTCAGGGATGGCGTCATCGCCGGCGCCGGCCTCGATGTCTACGAGGATGAACCGTCGATCCCCCAGGAGCTTCGCGAGATGACGAACGTCGTGCTGACGCCGCATGTGGCGGCCCATGCGCCGGAAGTGCAGACAGCCGCCGCAAGCCTTCTTCAGAGCAACATCGAACTCTTCCTGAGCGAACGACGAATCCTGACCCCGATACCGGAAATCCGCGGTCAGGCCCTCGGCGAGCCGACCATCGCACGCTGGGCCTGAGGCGACACTCGCCTATGACCTGAGGATGGCGGCGCCCCGTCCGAGAAGCTCGTCGCGCACGGACCCGCGGTCGGCCTCGATCCGGATGTACCAAATGAGCAGCGCGGCGATGATCTTGATGACCACCGGTACGGCGATATAGACGATGATCAGTGCCGTCCCGCTGTACAGGCCCTCGGACGGATTGAACCCCAGAAGCGCGGCCACGGGCAGTGAGCCGGCTGCTCCGATGGCCGTCGCGAGTTTGGTCGAGAGAGCCCACAGGCCGAAATAGGCACCGGTGTCGCCCTTGGTGTCCTTGCCCTCGTCGGAGTTGATGATGTCGGCCAGGACCGACGGCGGCAGGCCATAGTCGGCCCCGATGCCCAGGCCGGTGATGATGGCGATCGGCATGAACCAGACGAAGTCGCCGGCGCCAAGGAAGACGCCGAACGACATCGCCACGGCCGTCAGGACCATGGCGATGAACCAGGCGGCTGTCTTGCTGAAACGGCGCGACAACAGCATCCAGAGCGGCACGCTGGCGGCGGCGGCGCCGAAATAGACCAGCAGGATGATGCCGGCCTGCAGCTTGTTCCCCTTCAGCACATGCTCGACGTAGAAGAGCATCACCGAGACCGCGACGCCCAGCGCCGCGCCATTGACGATGAAGACGAGCAGCAGGCGACGAAACAGCCTGTTCTTCAGCGGCGCGAAGAACGGGATCAGCGTCTTGATCGAGGCGCTTCGCTCCATGTTGCGGGTCGGTCGGGCCAGCGACGGCATCAGGCCGATCAACCAGTCGCGGAAGTACCGGACATGGATTTCCGGATTCTCGCGCACGACCGGCGGATGGACCGAGGGAGGCGACCAGAGCAGGGTCGGCAGGGAGAACAGCACGGCGATGGGGATGAAGATCAGCCCCATGTAGACGTAGCCGGCATGCTCGCCCATCTGGGCGGTGAAGTAGGTGGGGAGCACGACCGCGAGGGTCATGCCGATCAGGCCGAAGACCTCGCGGCCGACCGTGACCCGGGTTCGCTCATTGTAGTCGTCGGTCAGCTCCGCCCCGTGAGCGTGATAGCTGATCGAGACGCCGGCATAGCCCAGATGGACCACGAGGAGCGCGACGAACAGCCAGGTCGCCAGCCACACGGGCTGGGTGAACAGGGACACCGGCGGATGGAACAGCATGTAGAAGCCGCCGACCAGCAACGGCAGCATCAGGGCCACGAAGGTGAGGCGCCCGCGCGGGCCGCGATGGGTGAACTTGTCGCTGATCAGGCCGATCACCGGATCCTGGATCGCATCGATCACGCGCGTCGCGATGAAGATCAGGCCCATGATGCCGAGCGGCACCTTGAGCACCTCGCCATAGAAATGGCTGACGTTCAGAACCACCGGCAGCGCCGCCATGTTGAGCGGGAGCTGATTGGTCGAGTAGGCGACGAGACGGTCGAAACGCAGCCTTATGGACGTCGTCGAGCCGAGGCCGGACTTGGGCGCATGCACGCGGATTTTGCCTTCCTGTTCGGCTCACCTTTGACTGGCGGCCTCTTGATTGCCGACAGTTATATATGCCTGAAGTGTGCCTGCAAAACGTCCGTACGGCGCGTGGAGAAGCCTGCGGCACAATAGGCAAGGTAATACCGCCACATGCGGCGGAAACGCTCGTCGAAGCCCATGCGGCCGACCTGGTCGGCCACCCCGTCGAAGCGGCCCAGCCAGGTTTCCAGGGTCCGCGCATAGTCCAGTCCGAAACTGTAGAGTTCCGCCACCTTCAGGCCTGCCTGCCGGCACTGCTCGCGCAGGCTGGAGGGAGACAGGAGCATGCCGCCGGGGAAAACGTAGGTCTGGATGAAGTCGGGGTGCTTTCGGTAGCGCTCGAAGAAATCATCGGCGATGACGATGGCCTGCACGATGGCCGACCCGCCGGGCACCACGTGGCGCTTCAGCGTCGCGAAATAGTCGGGCCAATAGCGCTCGCCCACGGCCTCGATCATCTCGATCGAGACGATATGGTCGTAGCGGCCCTCGATGTCGCGATAGTCGCGGAACTGCAGGTCGACCCTGTCGGCCAACCCGGCCCGGTCCAGGCGCGCGCGGGCATACTCGAGCTGCTCCTTCGAGATGGTCACGCCCGTGACCCGCATGCCGCGCCGGGCCGCCACTTCGGCAAAGCCACCCCAGCCACACCCGATCTCGAGGATGCTGTCGCCCTGGCGGGCGCCGAGTTGCGACAGGATGCGCTCGTACTTGGCGATCTGGGCGGCCTCGAGCGGCTTCTCCGCCTCGCCTTCGTACAAAGCGGAGGAGTAGGTCATCGAGGGGTCGAGCCACAGGCCGTAGAACTCATTGCCCAGGTCGTAGTGGGCATGGATGTTCTTCTTGGATCCTTCGCGGGTGTTCGCGCGCCGGCGGTGGAGGAGCTTCAGGAGCATGCCGTGGAAGACGTTCGTCCGGGTCATCTTGCCGAGCGCCTGCTCGTTGGCCAGTAAGAGGCCGATCAGGCTCGGCAGGTCGGGCGACTCGCAGAAGCCCTCCATGTAGGCTTCGGCGAACCCCATGTCGCCGTCGAGCAGCACCCGGCGAAAGAAGCGCCAGTCCCGCACGTCGATCTCGGCACGGGGCATGGCGTCGGCCTTGCCGAAGACGCGCCTGTTGCCGTCGGGAAGTCGCACGCTGAGGCGACCGACGGACAGACGTTCCAGGGAATTCAGGACAAACCGGGCGGCGAGGGGCATGCGGTCCGAGGGGAAGTCAACGGGTCACGAGCTCCGACGGCGGTGCTGGCTTGGCGTAAAATCTCGCCCGCTTCCGCCACAGATGCAAGGCCTGCCAGTGGATCCGGACCACGACGCCCAGCGTCATGGTCGGGTTGGCGAGAAACCGTCGCAGGATGCCTCGATCGTCCAGCGCCTGGCGCCGACCGCCCACCGACGTGGCGAGCATCAGGCCCTGGTCGTCATGGTAGTTCACGTCGACATGCGCGCGCTCGTCGTCGAGACGAAAGCGGAAGCGGTAGCCGCCCTCGATCGGCAGGAACGGGGAGACGTGAAACACCTTGCGGCCGTCGAACCACTGGTCGGCCTCGATGGGCGCGCCGTCGTCGTGATGGACGAGGTAGCAGTGGCTCTCGCCGAACGTGTTGTTGACCTCGCAGAGGACCGCTCGAAGGGCCCCTTCGCGGTCGCGGCAGAACCAGAAGCTCACCGGATTGAACACGTAGCCCAGCATGCGGGGCATGGTCATCAGCACGACCTCGCCGTCGCAGATGTCCGCCACGCCCTGCTGCTGCAGGATGTCCTTCAGCCAGAGCCTGAGATCCGACCCATCCCGGGCGCCATGGTCGGCTCGGCGGAAGGAGACGGCGCCGCGGCGGTCGACTTTGAGCCAGCGGCCGGCCGCGCTTTCGAGCGCATCGAGGCCGAGGCAGAGATAACCCACCTTGTAGCGGAACGCGTTCTCGCGCGGCCGGAGCCGCCGATGGACGATCGTGGCGTCGACGATCGAATGAGGAGACGCGGGGCTCACGGGCTCTCGGCCGCGGTGCGGGCGGCCACGGGAACCGGCAGCGGTGGGATCGCCGGGCGGTCGGCCACGACCCGTGGCGGATCGCCGATCCGGCGGTGCTCGTCGGGACGCGGCCAGGGGCGATGGACGCCAAGTTGCTCGGCGACGTCGAGGCCGGCCGACAAGGCGTCCTCGTGGAAGCCGTAGCCGCAATAGCTGCCGCAAAAATAGGTGCCCCGCACACCCTGGATGCGATGCAGGTCGCGCTGCGCGCGGATGGCCGCAGCGTCGTACATCGGATGCTCGAAGGAGAAGCGCGAATGAGCCGTCGCCGGCGCCGGCACACGGCCCGGATTCACCGACACGAACAGCGGGGCGCTGTCGGGCAGGTTCTGCAGGCGGTTCATCCAGTAGGTCACGCTGACGTTGGTGTCGCGGCTGCGACTGTCGGCAACGTAGTTCCAGCTCGCCCAGGCGCTGCGGCGCTTCGGCATCAGGCTCTCGTCGCCATGCAGCCATACCTCGTTGGTCGAGTAGGCGAAGCGGCCGAGCAGGTCGCGCTCCGTCTGGTCGGCATCGGTGAGGAGGCCAAGAGCCTGGTCGGCATGGCAGGCGAGCACGACCCGGTCGAAGCGATCCCAGTGTCCGCCCGCGTCGCGGACTTCCACGCCTTCGCCGAGACGCCGGACCGCACTGGCCGGTGTCGCCAGCCGTGCCCGCGCACGCAGCGGGGCCACGATCCGCTCCACGTAGGAGCGGCTGCCGCCACTCACCGTACGCCATTGCAGCTGCGGGCCGATCGTCAGGAGTCCGTGATTGTTGAAGAAGCGCGCGAAGGTCTGCGCCGGATAGTCGAGCATGCGTCCAAGCGGCGTCGACCAGATGCAGGCCGCCATCGGCACGAGATAGCGGTCGCGGAAGGCCGCGCCGAAGCCCTCCTGCTCGACGAAGTCGCCGATGGTGAAGTCGAGGTTCTCCGCCTGGTCGAGAAGCTGCGGGGCCATCCTGTTGAACCGCAGGATGTCATGCGTCATGCGCAGGAACGAGGGGCGAGCGAGGTTGCGGCGCTGGGCGAAGTAGCCGGCGAACGAACTCGCATACTCGAAGCCGCCATCGTCGAGGCTGACGGCGAACGACATGTCGGACGGCTCGGTCGGCACGCCGAGATGATCGAACAGGGCGATCAGATTGGGATAGTTGCGCTCGTTGAACACGATGAAGCCGACATCGACCGGCAGGCGCCCGTGCTTCGTCGGGGCGTCGACCGTGCAGGAGTGTCCGCCGAAACGGTTCTCGCGCTCGTAGACGACCACGTCGTGGCTGCGGCTGAGGAGCCAGGCGGCTCCGAGACCGGACACGCCGGCGCCGATGACGGCGATTTTCATTTTCGTACGCTCCCCCGGATGCTTCTACGCTGATTTCTTGATGGTTTGGAAGGCGGCCAAGGCCCGATCCCGGGCGGCGCCGTGCTCGACGATCCGCCCCGGATAGACATCCGCCGGCACGGCGGCCGCCCAGGGACGATGGATCGCATCGCTGGGCAGGTGGGCGAGTTCGGGCACCCAGCGCCGGACGTAATCTCCGTCGGGGTCGAATTTCTCACCCTGGAGAACCGGGTTGAACACGCGGAAGTAGGGAGCCGCATCGGCGCCGCAGCCGGCGACCCATTGCCAGCCGGTCGCATTGTTCGCGACGTCGGCGTCGACGAGCGTGTCCCAGAACCAGCGCTCGCCCCGGCGCCAGTCGATCAGCAGGTCCTTCGTCAGGAAGGATGCCGCGATCATCCGCACGCGATTGTGCATCCAGCCGGTCGTCCAGAGTTCGCGCATCCCGGCATCGACGATGGGATAACCGGTCCGACCGCGTTGCCAAGCCGTGAGCGCTTCCGTCTGATCGGCCCACGGGAACGCATCGAACTCGCGCCGGAAGTTTCGCGCCGCCAGATCGCCGTTGTGGAAGATCAGGTGGTAGGCGAATTCGCGCCAGCCGACTTCGGACAGAAATTTCTCGGTTGCGGCCGAGGCGCCCCGCGTCATGGTGGCGTGCCAGATCTGACGGGGCGATATCTCGCCGAAGGCGAGATGCGGAGACAGGCGGGATGTGCCCCTTACGGCCGGCAGGTCGCGCGCCTCGCGATAGTTCCCGAGAGCCTCGTCGAGGAAATGTGCGAGACGCTGCCGGGCGCCGTCCTCGCCCGGCGTCCAGGCGGCGCGCAATCCACCGGCCCAATCGGGCCCGCTGGGCAGCAGGCCCCACGAGGCGAGCGGTTCGCCGCCCGGCCACGATTCGGGCGCCGGAATGCACTTAGGGGCGGACAGCATGCCGGCGGGGGGCGGCAGCGCGCGGCAGGCGCGCCAGAACGGCGTGAATACCTTGAAGGCGTCGCCGCTCTGTGTCGTCACCTCCCAGGGCTCGAAGAGCAGGTTGGCCTTGCAGCTCTCGACCGCGATGCCGCCGTCGGAGAGCGACTTCTTCAGGCGCGCGTCCCGCTCGCGCGAGCCCTGGTCGTAAACGCGGTTCCAGAAGACCGAGTCAGCCCCGCAGTCGACCGCAAGCTCGGCGATGACCTTCTCGGCGGGACCCCGACGGAGGACGAGGCGCGACCCGAGCCGGCGCAGCGATGCGTCGAGCGCGTGGAGACTGTAGTGCAGCCACCAGCGCGAAGCGGCACCGAGCCGCCGCACCCCCCGGGTTTCCTCGTCCAGAACGAACACCGGCACGACCGTACGCCCGGCCTCCAGCGCCTTGATCAGCGCGGGATTGTCCGAGAGGCGAAGGTCGCTGCGGAACCAGATGATCGAAACCGACATGTGCGAGATACGCACATGGCGGACGAACGGATGATCGGCCGTGAGCTAGGTCAGGAGCGGGGGCAGTTGGGCGCCGGTCGCATCTCCAGGCTCTGGAGATCTGCGGTCACCGTGAGCAGACCGGTTTCGACGGTGAGCCGGTCGAGTACGCCGTTCTCGAACACCTGCGCCGTCACGGAAAAAAGCGGCCGCTGGGCCTGGTCGCGACCGCGGGTGAAGCTCATGGAAACCGGCCAGGACTTGCCTTTGGGCGTGGCCACCGGCTTGTCCATCGGCCGGGACGACCGCAGGCGGCCATCTTCCAGCTGTGTCACGTCGATCAGGAACCCGTCGCTCATCACTTCGGGATCGAACATCAGAGCCGGAAACGAAGTGGCGTTGGCGCGGAGCCGTTCGGTGAGGTGGTCGATCGCGGCTACCGGCATCAATGTGGCGAAGGGCAGGAAGAACTGGGAAGGCTGGGCGCCGGCCGTCGCGATCTCGGCGCGCAGCTCACCCTGCGCGCGCTGGACGCGCCCCTTGGTTTCGCGCTTGGTGCCGTTCTGGACCTGCGTGGTCTGGTAGCGCAGGCTGTTGCCGCTGCGGGGCTCCTCGGCGTCCAGCTTGGAGGACAGGCTCATCTTCCAGGAGGCGGTCAGCGCGATCTCCGACGTGATGTCGCGCTTGAGGTGCCAACCCGCGCAATCCTGCGAGAGATCGTGGATCGCCGTGCCGATCCGCGGCGCATTGGCGGCAATCCCGAGACGCAGCACATACTCGGCACGATGCGGCTGCATCTGCGCGAAAGCGAGCTGCGGTCCGCAGAGGACGGCAGCGACGACGAAACACACCAGGCGACGCATTGGGGCAGCTTGCGCATGCTCTCCGATCAGGTCAATCGTGCGTCGCATGAAATTCCGAGACATCGTGGCAGCATTCTGGCGAAGCCCGAAGCCGTCGCAGAACATGCATGGCGCGGCACTCAAGGGCGTGGCCGCCCGCCGGTGATGCTCGATCCATGAAAGGCCTGGAATTCTTCTGTGCAGGCGAGCGCCTGGAGGCGCTGCCGATGGGCGCGCTCTACTGGCCGGCGGAGCGATGGCTAGCCGTGGCCGACCTGCATCTGGAGAAAGGGTCGTCCTACGCCGTCAATGCCCGCAAGCTGCTGCCGCGCTACGATACCAAGCAGACGCTGGCCATGCTGTCGGCTCTGATCGACGCCGTGCAGCCAAGCACCGTCGTCTGCCTGGGCGACTCGTTTCACGATCGTGCCGCCGTGGATCGCCTTCCGGACGCCGAGCGGGCCGAAATCGAGCGCCTGACGAGGAAGGCACGCTTCGTCTGGATTGCCGGCAACCATGATCCGGCACCGCCACCGGCGGGCTGGGGCGAGATTGCGGAAGAGGTCAAGGCGGGTTCGCTGATCTTCCGGCACGAGGCGCTGTTCGGGCCGGCCGATGGCGAGGTTTCGGGCCACTATCATCCGGTTGCGGCGCTCACGGTGCGGGGTCGCGGCTTGCGGCGGCGCTGCTTTCTCACGGACGGGAGGCGTCTCATCCTCCCGGCGTTCGGCGCCTATGCCGGCGGTCTCAACGCGCTCGACCCGGCAATCGCGCAGCTCTTCCCCGACGATTACGAGGCGCTGGTGGTCGGGCGGGAGGCGGTGCGCCGCCTGTCGTGGCGGCAGCTCCGGCCCGACGCGACCTTCAGATGAGCGTCTCTACTTGGGTAATTCGTATTTCAGGGTGACTTCGCCTAGTCCCTCGATCCGGCCGGTGGCGGTGCTGCCCGGCGGCACGAACTGACAGGCGACCATGCTGCCCGACGACACGATCATGCCCTTCTTCAGGCGCTTGCCGTGATCGCCGAGCTTGTTCGCGAGCCACGCCAGCGCGTTGTAGCAGTGGCCCAAAACGTCGCCCGAATGGCCCTCCCGCACGACCTTGCCGTCAAAGGAGACGGAGCCCTGCAGGTTGCCGAGATCGAGCTTCGCCCAGTCCTTGTTTGGCTTGGCGAGTAGCGAGCCGCCGTTCCAACCGGCATCCATGATCAGCGGATTGACGGCGAGGCGGCTGTAGTCGGCACCACGGTCCTCGATCAGTTCGAAACCGGCGCGCGCTTCGCCGACATATTGCGCGATCGAATCCCTGTCGTAGGGCTTGGCCTTGGGCGCCGGCACGTCGGCATTCACGATCAGGATGATTTCCAGTTCGGCGCCCAGGCGCGTCCAGCGATCGGCGCGGACGGTTGCCTTGTGCTCGAACACGCGCTTCTTGCGGATCGGTCCGTAGGCCGGCCCCTTCAGCCCGGTCTGGGCCAGGATCTGCGGCGAGGTCAGCGCGATCTTGTAGCCGACCAGCGGACCCTGCTTGACGACCTGCTTCTTCAGAAAGGCATCCTGGACCTTGTAGGCGAGGTGCTCGTCGTCGGTCGCGAACCGTTCCGGCCACCATCCGACCACGGCGCGCGCCCTGTCGACCTGATGCAGCCACGTTGCCGCCTTGGCGATGCTGAACGTCATTGGAGGCTCCCCCTTGCTTGATTTATTCATCGTCGCATAGTGCCACCATGTCGACGAAAGCGTTGCAGAAATTCGGGCCCGTACGCAGTGGGGCCGTCGTGGGCGTGGTGCTGGCCGGCGGCGAGGGGCGACGCATGGGACCGGGCGCCCTGAAGCCGCTACGCCTGCTCGCGGGCCGGCCGATGGTGGCCCACGTCGTGGACCGGCTGCGTCCGCAGGTCATGGATCTCGTGATCGTGGCCAACGACCCGGCGCCGGAATTCCGCGAGCTGGGAGTCGCGGTGATCGCCGACCCGCTCGATATCCAGGATATGGCAATGCGCGAGGGACGACGCCTGGGGCCTCTGGCCGGCATCCTGGCGGGGATGGAATGGGCGCGGGATCATCATCCCCATTGCGGCTGGATCCTGACGGCCCCCGCCGACGTGCCGTTCCTGCCGCTCGACCTCACCGTACGGCTGTGCGGGCTGATGCACGTGCCGGAGCCGGACGTCCTGATGGTGCGTCATGGCAAGCGCCGCGAACATACCCTCGCCGTCTGGTCGGTGAAGCTTGCCGCCGATCTGCGCCGCGCCATCCTCGAGGAGGGTATGCGGCGGGTCGAGACCTTCGCCCAGCGCTACGCCTTCGAGGAACTCGTCTGGCCGGGCAATGCCGCGCCGTTCCTGAACGTCAACACGCCCACCGAGCTCAGCGAGGCGATGCGTCGTCTGGAGCGAGTTCGATGACGTTGCCGTCGATCACGACCTTGCCGGCATTCTCGAAATTCACGGTGATGCGATGACCGATCATCGACTGGATCTGCCCGTGGCCCCAATCCGGTTGCCCGGGATGACGCACGAAGTCGCCGGGGCTCAGCAGTCCATTGCCGGGCTTGTCGAACAAGTTGTCGTTACTCCGCCTCTGTGGGTACGTTGGCGGCTGCCTGACGCCCTGCCGCCTTAATCTGCAGTATAGACTGGGCGTCGTCATGTCATGGAGGACACAATGAACAGCACCCGCGTCGCCATCGCCACGGCTCTCGCCGCCGCTCTCGTGCTGCCGGCTGCCACCAGCCAGGCGCAGGGCAATATGGAGAAGTGCTACGGCATCGCGAAGGCCGGCAAGAACGACTGCCAGACAGCGAAGTCGTCCTGTGCCGGGACGTCGAAGAAGGATGCGCAGGCCGACGCCTGGGTATCCGTGCCCAAGGGCGCCTGCGAGAAGATCGTCGGCGGCAAGCTCACGGCCAGTTGAGCATGAAGCCGGTCGCGGGCATGGGGCTGCGGTCGCCGCATCTCGCGGAAATCGCGCGCGACCGGCCGGCGACCGGCTTTCTCGAAATCCATGCGGAGAACTATCTCGCGCACTCGCCGGCGCGCGCGGCCCTTGAGCGCCTGCGCGAGGACTATGACATCTCGGTCCACGCGGTCGGCCTCTCGCTCGGTTCGGTCGACGGGCTGGACGAGGCGCATCTGGAACGCGTCGCGACCCTGATCCATCGGCTCCAGCCCGCGCTCGTATCGGACCATCTCGCCTGGAGCGTGGCGGGCGGCCGCTATTTCAACGACCTGCTACCCTTGCCCTATACCGAAGAGGCGCTCGGCGTCGTCGAGCGTAATGTCCACCGGCTGCAGGAGCGGCTCCGGCGGCAGATTCTGGTCGAGAACCCGTCCTGCTATCTGGCGTTCGCGCATTCGACATTGTCCGAACCGGAATTCCTGACCGAGCTCGCCCGGCGAACCGGCTGCGGGGTGGTGCTCGACGCCAACAACATCTTCGTGACGGCCCACAATCTGCGGCTCGATCCAGGCGCCTGGCTCGACGGGCTGCCGGTGACGGCCGTCGGCGAGTATCATCTCGCCGGCCATGCCGTGAACGACGCCGATGGCGAGCCGGTCCTGATCGACGATCATGGCAGCCGGGTGGGCGAGGGCGTATGGGCGCTGTTCGACGAGATCGTGCGGCGCTACGGGCCTCGGCCGACGCTGGTCGAATGGGACACCGATCTTCCGGCTCTCGACGTGCTGCTCGACGAAGCGCGGCGAGCGGAACAAGCGCTCGGCGTCGAGGCCAATGCTCGCGCTGCGTGATCTGCAGGCGGCATTTGCCGCGCACGTCGAGGGTGAGGAGCGGCCTGCTCTCGCCGATCTCGTCGTGGGCGATGCGATTGCCGCATCGGCGCGTCTGCGCATCCATCGCCATCATGTCCGTCAGAGTCTGGCGGGTGCGCTCGCGGCCACTTTCCCAGCGGTTCAGGCAATCGTGGGCGAGGCCTTCTTCGCGACCATGGCAATGGGATTCGTCCAGGAGGATCTGCCCGGGCAACCGGTCCTGGCAGAGTATGGCGCCGGCTTCCCAGCCTATGTTGCCGGTTATGGTCCTGCGGCGACGATGCCCTACCTTGGCGATGTGGCGCGGCTCGACTGGTCGTTGAACTTCTCTTATCACTCACCCTTGGCGCCGAGGCTCGCGGCTCCCGAGCTTGCCGGTCTGACCGCCGAACGGCTGTTCGAACTGAAGCTGGAGTTGGCGGCCGGGTCGACACTCGTCCGCTCGCCGTGGCCGATCGATCGGATCTGGCACGCGGCCCAGCCCGGCGCGCTTGCGGGGACCGTTTCCCTGGAGGAGGGACCGGCATCGGTGCTGGTTTTGCGTCAGCCGGACGATTCCGCTTTCGCGAGCCTCGACCCGGCGGAGACAGCCTTTGTTGCGGCGCTGGCCGAGGGCGCCAGCCTGGGAGAGGCGGCCGAGGCAGCGTTCGCCGTCGAACCTGCCTTCGATCCGTCCAGTACCTTCGCCAGGCTGCTGTCTTTGGAGGCATTTGCTGCGCTGCGGCATGGGGTTTGACCCGGAGCCCATAAAGCCTCGAAATGCGCGGATTATTACAACCATTGTAATTGTTGCACTGCACGGCTGAATCGGGCGGTGGCCCCGAAACGTTCTTGCTCCGCGAAAGCCCATCCCTATACTCCGCGCGCTTCGAAAAGGGTTGGCCCTTCCCGGGCGGACCGTCGTGGCTTCGAGTGGAGTTGCCGACGATGTCGATTACGTTGCCGCAGAATTATCGGCCGTCAGAACGTGAAGCTTTCATGAATCCGATGCAGCAGGAATACTTCCGGCAGAAGCTGCTGAAGTGGAAGGACGAGCTGATCGAGGAATCCAATCAGACGCTCCAGAACATGCAGGAAGAGAGTCTGGCGCAGCCCGATCTCGCTGATCGCGCGACCGCCGAGACCGACCGCTCGCTGGAGTTGCGGACGCGGGATCGTTTCCGCAAGCTGATCTCCAAGATCGACCAGGCGATCAAGTCGATCGAGGAAGGGACCTACGGCTATTGCGAGGAGACCGGCGAGCCGATCTCGCTGAAGCGTCTCGAGGCGCGACCGATCGCAACCCTGTCGGTCGAGGCGCAGGAGCGCCACGAACGCATGGAGCGCACCCGCCGCGACGAAGGCAACGACTGAGGAAATAAAAAGGCCCGCATGAAGCGGGCCTTTTCTTTTCTGGACGTCGGCAATGCGGCGCTCAGGCCCTGGCTTCGTCCTGCATGGCCTGACGGTTGAGCGCACGGCCAGCCTGGCCGCCGCCGGGTTTGCCGTCGCGCCAGGCGAAGGCACCATTGCAGATCACCGTGTCGATGCCCCGGGCCGGCGAGATCGGCTTCTCGAAGGTGGCCGTGTCGATGACCGTTGCCGGATCGAAGATGCAGAGATCGGCGTAGAATCCGGTCTTCACCTCCCCTCGATGGGCGAGGTGGAAGCGCTGCGCCGAATAGGACGTCATGCGGCGCACCGCGTCTTCGAGCGGGAAGAGCCCGAGGTCGCGCGAATAGTGGCCGAGCACGCGGGGGAAGGTACCCCACAGGCGCGGATGGGGATGGGCATCGAACGGGATGCCATCCGAGCCGATCATGGCACCGGGATGGGACATCGCGGCCTGCACGTCCTTCTCGTCCATCATGAAGTAGATGGCGCCGGCCGGCTGGATGCGGTCGGCCGCTTCCTTCATCGAACAGCCCATCTCTTCGGCGATCTCCCTGAGGTCTCGGCCGCTCATTCCCTCGACCTTGTCGGACCAGGTGATCAGCACCTTGTCGGCGCGCTCCAGCATGTCGCTCCGCAGGATCGTCGAGCCGGCGACATAGGGATAAACGTCGAAGGAGATCTGCTGCTTCTTCATCGCCTCGTTGAAGTGCGGCAGGGTCTCCTTCATGCGGCCGAAGTTGGAGCGGCCCGAGCACTTGTGGTGCGAGACGATGATCTCGGCGCCGACCCGGCGGCCGATCTCGAACGTCTCGTCCATCGCCTTCAGGATGTGGTCGCCCTCGTCGCGCATGTGGGCGGTGTAGACGCCGCCCCAGCGGCCGAGCGGGGCGGCCACTTCCGCGACCTCGTCGGTCGAGGCGTGGCTGGACACGGCATAGAACAGGCCGCTCGACATGCCGATCGCGCCCTGTTCGAGGCTCTGGTCGAGCAGTTCGCGCATCTGCTTGATCTCGCCCGCCGTCGCGACCCGGTTGAGGTCGTCGCCCATCGAGTTGATGCGCAGAGTGCCGTGGCCGATCAGGAAGGCGCCGTTGATGGCCGGCTTGGCGGCATCGACCTTGCCCGCGAAGGACGCGAAATCCTTCGACAGGTTTTCCTTCTTCTTGATGATCAGCGACATCCAGTGGCCGACATCCGGCCGGACGTACGGCGCGGCGGAGACGCCGCAATTGCCGCACACCACGGTGGTGACGCCCTGGCTCGCCTTCATCGCCATGGCCGGATTGTCGATCAGCGCGGTGTCGTCGTGCGTGTGGACGTCGATGAAGCCCGGCGCCACGACCTTGCCCGCGGCGTCGATCTCGTTGTCGCCGCGCAGCGTGCCCGGCGCCTCGACGGCGACGATGCGATCGCCCTTCACCGCCACGTCGGCGGCGAACAGCTTCCTGCCTGTCCCGTCGGCCACCTGGCCGTTGCGGATGACGATGTCGTAAGTGGCCATGGGGGCTCCTAGGCTTCGTTGCGGCCGAGCCGCATGTCGAGGTCGAACGGGTAGAGCGGGCGCTTCACGCGCTCGTACTTGAAGAGCTTGAGGTCGGAGGCGGTGCAGCCGTCGCCGTCGCACATCACGATATGCTTGGCGATCGGCTCGAAGCCGGCGCGGAAATGCTGGCG
This sequence comes from Reyranella sp., assembly GCF_965228225.1. GTDB lineage: Bacteria > Pseudomonadota > Alphaproteobacteria > Reyranellales > Reyranellaceae > Reyranella. The sequence goes on from NZ_OZ245801.1 coordinate 1,654,931, forward strand.
CGACTTGATGAGCACGTACTTCTTGCGCCGTGGGTCGATGCCGCAATGGGTGAAGACGCCGAGATCGTAGGGCTCGGCGCGCTTCTCCGAGACGACGATCTGCATCTTGCCGGTGTCGAGTACGGCGGTTCGGCCCATGCGCACCGTGGTGCCGGTCGCCATCGGGCCGGTCACGGTGAACTGCCCGTCGGTGATGGCCTTGACCTTGCCGGTCACCTTGAGGGGCTTGCCCTTGAGGCCCATGGCCGGCATGTCGATCTTGCCGCCGAGTTCCAGCGTCACCTCGGCGCCGACACCGGCCTTGATCATTTGCTCGACGCACGCCGGATCGCAGATCGGGCCGGCGCAGGCATCCTCGAGCTCCTGCTTCATGGCCTCCTCGATGACGCTCATCACGTCCTGGGTGCCGCCCGAGGCGGTGTTGTCGCCATGGTCGGCCATGACGACCGGATAGTCGGTATAGCCCTTGGCGCGCCCGACCTGGACCGACAGCGGTTCGGGGTGGAAGAGGAAGCCTTCGCGCTTTTCCCAGGCCGTATCGAGGATGCGGTTGAGCAGGATCTCGCCTTCGGCCGTCCGCTTGTCGCAGACGATGACCGAAGAAAGGGCGAGGTGGGGGATGTCCGCCTGCGGGAAACCGCCGAACACCGACGCATTCAGGACCTCGCCGGTATCCTCGGCCTGGTTGGCCATGCCCATCAGGGTCTTCATCGGCTCGCGCGAGGGGGTATGGACCAGCGAGCTGCTCATGATCGGGCGGTTGCTCCAGACCATCTTCGGCTCGACTTCGCCGGCCAGGGTCCGCATCAGCGTGCGGCCGGCGCGACGGGCCGTGTCGGCCATGTCGATATGGGGATAGGTGCGGTAGCCGGTCATGATCGTGGCGCCGTTCACCATGGCGTCGGTCATCTGGGTGTGGAAATCGAGCGCCACGGCGATCGGCACGTCCCGCGCGATCTTCCGGATGCGGTTCAGGAGCTCGCCTTCGCCGTCGTCGTAATGCTCGGCCACCATGGCGCCGTGCAGGGCCAGCAGGACGGCGTCGCAGCCCTTCTTGATCTCGTCCACGATGGCCGTGGTCATCTGCTCGTATGCCGCTTTGGTGACCAGGCCCGATGGATGGGCAGAGGCGGCCATGGGCACGGTGAACTCGGCGCCGGCCTTGCGGGCCACCTCGATGAAGCCGCCCAAGGAGGTGTTGGTGCCCTCGGCCTCCTTGATGGCGACGGGGCCGCTCAGCGAGCCGGCCCGGGCAAAGGATTCGATCGGGGTGGGCAGGGGCGAGAACGTATTGGTCTCGTGCATCATCATCGCGACTACGAACTTCTTGGGCAACAACCCCTCCATCCTTGGCTTAAGTATTTGAACACCTTACATAAATCGCACACCCCGCGCGTTTGCTGAAGCAATGCGTCCAGTGCAAAGCTGCATCGCACTATTCTTGTGCGTTGCAAAAACGCCACACCCTCTGCCAGACATCAACGAACGCTAAATATGTGAATTCAGGGCTCTTTTTCGCTCTTGCATTCTCTTCGCAGGTGCACCATTCTTAGCGGGCAGCAAACGCTACCTCGGTAGCCGCATTGTTTGCTGTATGCCCGTCTTGGGCGTTTCCTCCCTAAACTCGGGCCGCGCTTGTCGCGGCCCTTTTTTTTGCCCGGTCGATTGCTCGGACGATTATTCTGGTCGGGTGATTATTCGGCGGCCAGGGGGCGCGGTGGCAACAGGGTTTCCCGTGCCTGCTCGGCCATCGTTTCCAACAGCCCGGTCATGATCCGCGCGACGATTCCCACGACCGGAAGCCTCTCGTGCCGTGCCTCGTCCATGTAGAGCGACCGGTTGATCTCGATCTGCAGTGTATGACGGGCGAGAGCCGGTCGTCCGTAGCGCTGGGTGGTGAAGCCGCCGGCATAGGGCTGGTTGCGCAGAACGCGCAGGCCGCGTGCGCGGAACCACCGCTCCGCAGCGGCGGTGAACTCGGGCGCGCAGGCTTCGCCGTGATTGTCGCCCAGTACGATGTCGACCTGCTGGTTCCGGTCGCGCGTTCCGAGGGTGGAGGCGGAGGAGGGCATGGAATGGGCATCGATCAGCAGGGCGCCGCCGAAGCTGCTGTAGGTCTGCTCGACCAGCAGCGAGAGGGTCCGGTGATAGGGGCGCCAGCAGCTCTCGAGCCTGTGCTCGATCGTTTCCGAGGGGACCCGGCCGCGATAGATGGCCTCGCCGCTGGCCGCTACCCGCGGGATCATGCCGAGGCCGGCCGCCACCCGGGTCGTGCGATGGTTCAGCGGCCGCGGCAGGGGCCCTTCGAACATCGCGGGATCCAGCTCATATGGCTCCCGGTTGGCGTCGACGTAGGAGCGGGGAAACCGGGCCGCGATGAAGGGCATGCCGAGCGAGGGCGCGGCTGCGAACAGCTCGTCGACGAAGGCGTCTTCCGCCCGGCGGAGCGCTGAAAGCGGAACGGCCGCCTGCTCGAGGAACGAGGCGGGATAGGTCGAGCCGCTGTGCGGTGAGGCGACGACCACCGGAACGGTCTGGTGCGCCGGGAGCCGGCAATCCAGGGACTCGTGTTCGGTCAGGACCGGGGCGAAATCCATTCTGTGGTCATAACCCGTGAATCCGGTCGCGTCACGCTTCGCGCTCTTGCCAATCCGTTTCCGGCAATGTAGACGACCGGCCTCCGCGTTACCGGTTGGTTCTGAACCCCGGCAGCAAGGCGATGGGCGCGTAGCTCAGCGGTAGAGCACTGTCTTGACATGGCAGTGGCCACAGGTTCGATCCCTGTCGCGCCCACCATCGCCTTCTCTTTCCAGCACCCCTTGATCGGAACCGGTGTCCAAGGCACCAGTAGGGAATGGCTGGAGTTCCGATGTCCGATTTCTTTTCCCTCTACTCCCATGAATTCGTGCGCGTGGCCTGCTGCGTGCCGCGCACCCGCGTGGCCGATGCGGCCTACAATCTGGCCGAGACGCTGAAGCTCGCGGCCCACGGCGATCGGGCGCGGGCCGCCGTCATGGTCTTTCCCGAGCTGGGGCTCTCGTCCTACGCCATCGAGGATCTGCTGCTGCAGGATGCGCTGCTCGACGAGGTCGAGCGGTCGATCGCCAGCGTGGTCGAGGCGTCGCGCGATCTCTTCCCCGTCCTGATCGTCGGGGCGCCGCTTCGGGTGACGAACCGCCTCTACAACACGGCGGTCGTGATCCATCGCGGCAAGGTGCTGGGCGTGGTGCCCAAGACCTTCCTGCCTAATTATCGCGAGTTCTACGAGAAGCGCCATTTCATCTCCGGCGCCAACGTCATTTGCCAGGAACTCGAACTGGCCGGACAGACCGTGCCCTTCGGCACCGACCTGCTGTTCAAGGCGACGGGCATCGATCTCACCTTCCACGTCGAGATCTGCGAGGACGTGTGGGTGCCGATCCCGCCCTCGAGCCACGCCGCGCTGGCGGGGGCGGAGCTTCTGGTCAACCTGTCGGCCAGCAACATCACGATCGGCAAGGCCGAGGCGCGGCGGCTGCTGTGCGGCAGCCAGTCGATGCGGGCGGTCGCCGCCTACGCCTACTCGGCATCGGGGCGCGGGGAATCGACGACCGATCTTGCCTGGGACGGTCACGCCGCGATCTACGAGCTGGGCGACCAGCTCGTCGAATCCCAGCGCTTCGCGCTCGAATCGACGATGATCCAGGCCGATGTCGACGTCGGACGAATCCGCCAGGAGCGCCTGCGCTACAACGGCTTCGCCGATTGCGCGTTGCAGGAGAAGGGAAAGGTCGAGCGCTTCCGGCAGGTCCGGTTCGCCTTCGATCCGCCAAAGGATAGCGTCGCGCTCGACCGCGCCGTCGAGCGTTTCCCCTACGTGCCGTCCGATCCGGCCAAGCTGCGCGACAATTGCTACGAGGCCTACAACATCCAGGTTCAGGGGCTGGCGCAGCGCCTGCAGTCGAGCCGCACGGAGAACGCCGTGATCGGCGTCTCGGGCGGCCTCGATTCGACGCACGCGCTGATCGTCGCCTGCCGCGCGATGGACCAGCTCGGGCTCAGCCGCAAGAACGTCCTAGCCTACACGATGCCGGGCTTCGGCACCTCCGACAAGACGCACACAAATGCCTGGCGGCTGATGAAGGCGCTCGGCGTCTCCGCGGCCGAGATCGACATCAAGCCGGCCGCGACCCAGATGCTGGCCGACATCGGCCATCCGTTCGGCAGGGGCGAGAAGGTCTACGACGTGACCTTCGAGAACGTGCAGGCGGGCCTGCGCACCGACTATCTGTTCCGCCTGGCCAACCAGCAGCGCGGCATGGTGGTCGGCACCGGCGATCTGTCCGAACTGGGCCTGGGCTGGTGCACCTATGGCGTGGGCGATCACATGTCCCACTACAATCCCAACGGCTCGGTCTCGAAGACGCTGATCCAGCACCTGATCCGCTTCGTCGCTGCCTCGGGCGACGTGAGCAAGGACACGGCGGAGATTTTGCACGACATCCTGAACACCGAGATCTCGCCCGAGCTGATTCCGGCCGGCGAGAAGGGTGTGGTGCAGGCCACCGAGAGCTTCGTCGGTCCCTATGCGCTGCAGGATTTCAATCTCTTCTACCTGACACGGCTGGGCTACCGGCCGTCCAAGATCGCCTTCCTCGCCTGGAATGCCTGGCACGACATCGAGAGGGGCGCCTGGCCGGCCAACCTGCCGGAGGGAACGCGACGGGCCTACACGCTGGAGGAGATCCGCAGCTGGCTCGCGCTGTTCCTGCGCCGTTTCTTCACCAACCAGTTCAAGCGTTCGGCGCTGCCCAACGGACCGAAGATCTCGTCCGGCGGGTCGCTGTCGCCGCGCGGCGACTGGCGGGCACCGTCCGATGGCAGCCCCGACGTGTGGCTCGAGGAGATGAAGGCCATCCCCCAGACCGGCGAAAAATAGCCGTCGCGATTTCACGCGGCGGGCTGGCCGTCGTTTGCGCGCTGCGGCCAAAATGCTACTGACGCTCGCAGGAAGCGCGTAGGAGGGTTCGATGCCGCTCGAGATCAAGAAGACGGTCCAGCAGATGGTCGACGAGGCCAACAGCCAGATCGAGACACTGTCGCTGGCCGACGCGATGAAGATGCACGGCCAGCCGGGCGTGACCTTCATCGACATCCGCGATCCGCGCGAGTTGTGGCGTGACGGGACCATCCCCGGCGCCATCAACGTGACGCGCGGCATGCTCGAAATGTGGATCGATCCCCACAGCCCCTACGCCAAGGATTATTTCCAGACCGGCAACAAGTTCGTGTTCTTCTGTGCCGGCGCCTGGCGCTCGGCCCTGTCGACCAAGACGGCGCAGGACATGGGACTGACGCCCGTCGCTCATTTCGAAGGTGGCTTCGGCGCCTGGAAGAAGGCCGGCGGTCCGGTGGAGACGGTCGAGCCCAAGAAGTAGGGTTCGGCCGTGAGCGTCGACCAGCCCGCCAGCCAGCCTACCGTTCCGCAGCCGGTCATCGACGACATTCCCGAGTTTACGTCGATCCCGGCCTATATCGCGCGGCATGCGCGACGCCATCCGGACCAGCCGGCGGTGAAGTGCGACGGGACGGTGCGAAGCTGGCAGGCGTTCGATGCCCGCATCAACAGGATCGCCCGGCGGCTGTCGGAAATGGGACTGGGGCGGGGCGACAAGATCGCGATCCTGGCCGCCAACTCGATCGAGTACCTCGAGACCTTCATGGGTGGCCTGCGGGCCGGCGTCTGCGTGGTGCCGCTCTCGACGATGGCCGCCGCCGATGCGCTCGAGAAGATGCTCGACGATTGCGACGCCAAGGTTCTGTTCCTGTCGGACCAGTATCGCGCGCTGGTCGAGCCCTATGAGGGGCGCCTTGCCAAGCTGGTGGCCGGCGGGCGCATCGCCTACGACTTCGCCCGGGCGGGCTGGCAGGATTTCGAAGCCTGGCTGGCACCGGCGAGCGATGCGCCGTTCGAGACGGAGATCGGACCGCTCGACGACTTCAACATCATCTACAGTTCCGGCACCACGGGCCTGCCCAAGGGCATCCTGCATTCCCACGCGCTGCGCAGCCAGCTTCCCGTGCGCTTCCCGGCCTTCGACTACGGGCCGGACACGATCTCGCTGGTTTCGACGCCGCTCTATTCGAACACCACGCTCGTGGCCTTGCTGGCCACCGTCGGCGTGGGCGGCACGTCGATCCTGATGCGCAAGTCCGATGTGGTGAAGTTTCTCGAACTGGCCCAGGCCGAGCGGGCCACGCATGCCATGCTGGTGCCGGTCCAGTACCAGCGCATTCTGGCCCATCCCGATTTCGACAAGTACGACCTCGGCTCCTTCAAGGCCAAGCTCTCGACCAGCGCGCCGCTGCGCGCCCAGGTGAAGGCCGACTGCCTCGCACGCTGGCCCGGCCGGCTGATCGAGATCTATGGCCTGACGGAGGGCGGCGGCAGCTGCATGCTCGAAGCCAACCTTCATCCCGACAAACTCCACACGGTCGGCAAGCCGGGCTTCGGCGTCGAACTCAAAGTCCTGGACGAGCAGGGCCGGGAACTGCCGCAGGGCGAGGTCGGCGAGATCGCCGGTCGCGCCGAGATGATGATGAAGGGCTACTACAAGCAGGACGACAAGACCCGCGAGCTCTTCTGGTACGACGCCGACGGACGGTTGTTCTTCAAGTCAGGCGACATGGGCAAGCTCGACGAGGACGGGTTCCTGATCCTGCTCGATCGCAAGAAGGACATGATCATCTCGGGCGGCTTCAACGTCTATGCCGCCGACATCGAGGTGTTGCTGCTGAAGCATCCAGACGTGATCGACGTCGCCGTGATCGGCGTGCCGAGCGATCAGTGGGGCGAGTCGCCGATGGCCTTGTGCGTGCGCCGCGCCGGCGCGACGGTGAGCGAGGACGCGGTCCGCGAATGGGCGAACGGCCAGCTCAGCAAGACCCAGCGTCTCGTGGCCATCGAATTCCGCGACTCGCTTCCGCGCAGCACCATAGGCAAGATCATGAAGCGCGAACTCCGAGCTCCCTACTGGGAAGGTCGGACGGCCAGGATCTGACGGCCAAGATTCGAGGATTAGCATGAGCGAACCGACACTCCGTTCAACCCATCTCTTCACGCTTGCTCTCCAGGTCGATCCGAACTTCGTCGACGTCGGCGAGACGCCCTATGGCCGCCGGCGCATCGCGACCGTGACCGGCGGCACGTTCGCGGGCGAGGAACTGCGCGGCACCGTCCTGCCGGCACCGGCCGGCGACTGGCTGCTGCAGCGGCGCGACGGCATCCTCCAGCTCGACGTGCGGCTCACCCTCAAGACCGACGACGGGCACCTCGTCTACATGAGCTATCGCGGCATGCGGCACGGTCCTGCCTGGGTGATCGAGCAGCTGAACAAGGGCGAGAAGGTCGATCCCAGCCAGTATTATTTCCGCGCCACGCCCTGGTTCGAGACGGCGTCTGAGAAGTACCGGTTCCTCAATCGCATCGTCTGCGTCTCGACCGGCCGGCGCGACCCTGCTGGCCCTGTCTATGAGGTCTTCCAGATCCTGTAACGGTGGGCGGGGCAGCCAGGCGGCATCACGAGAGCCGAGCGCCTCGGGCGTTCGGCGCGGATCAGTTCAGGACGAGATATCTCAAGATCGGTGTCTTCCAGACAAGCGCCCAAAGTCGACCCCATGTCCTTTCATAGGCATCAGCGTCCGCACGGGGCAAGAGTTCAACGCCCTGGCAGCGTAGTCGGCATACCACCGCGGCTTGCCAGGCGCGTTCCCCCTGGGTTCCGGTGCTCTCCGGAAGTCGGGCGATGCCGCGGATATGGCCGTATGCTTCAGGACACCACCCGTCAGGTTCGCCAAGCTTGGCGTAGAAGCTCACGGTGTAACCGATGCTCGATGCACTTGGCATGATGCGAACCTGGCTGACGACAAGTGGAAATTCCTGTCGGTCGCTTGAGCCGGTCGCGACGACAGACGTCGATGCTCCAGTCCTTGGCGGGTCGCCCCCCTGAAGAGGACCATGTGAGGTCTGAACGATGCGCTCAGGAACCGCTGCCTGTCGTGGCGACGGGGCTCTGTTCGGCTTCTCCAGAACGGTGAATTTACGCATTGGGTTCCTCGGACCATGGACGGAGCGATCGGCCAGATTGCTCGCGGGACGGCACTCGTAGCGAGACAGTCCCAAACAATGGTGAGAAGCGCAGCGCTCTCTGTGTTTCCCCATGCTTCTACGGCAACGCCGGAAAAGCAGGGCAACGACAATCTGCCATGTCTGAGCGCCACGCCGGCGGGCTGCCCGATGCACTGCGCATCGATGGGAGGTTCTCGTCCCAACGTGTTTCCAGGCGTTTCTCGACGCGCGAACGCAACGAACGGAAACCACTCGGAGCGCGCCCGTCTTGGACAGTTGGAATGAGGCCGCCGATACTCGCTTTGACAGCAGGCGAGGACAAGAATGAGCTGGCGCCACTTCATCACACGTGCCTTCGCCATCTCACTCGTGCTTGCGTCCCTTGTCGTGGCGTTGCTTCTTGCGACATCAGGCAGTGAGGGCGGGATGAATCGCGGGATGGATCGCCCATCCGATCACATAGGTCTTTCCATGTGACAGGCACGTCGCGGTGCGCGCCTGCGCGAGCGCCACGACGATCAACGGGACGACCACCGCAGCGCCTGGAGAGCGACGGCGCAGACCACTCAAAGCTCTCGTCTGTTCGGCTATGGAATCCCGTGCGTGCCATTGCGGTCGACACCGCCGGGTGGCGGCTTCTGTTGCCTGCCTGAAGGACCGCCGGGTGGACCGCTCGATGTGCCCCGGCCTTGGATTTCGTCGGCGGTCAAACGGCAGTCGCGGTTGCGGTCATAGCGGGCGAAGAGGGGATTGGGCTTGTCGGCGAACTCACGAATGCCGATTTTCCCATCCGCGTTGTCATCGAAATAGGCGAAGTCCGCCTTGGAGAAGACCGGCTCGTACTTGCCGAGGGTCGCGAACTCCGTCCGGTCCAGTCCGCCGTCGCGGTTCTTGTCCGAGCGCGTGAAGAGTTGCTCCATGTAACGTTTCCATTCCTCGCAGGTGAGGATGCCGTCGGAATCGGCGTCCCAGCGCGAGAGCCCTGCGAGCAGAGGATCCGAGGTCGGCCGGGACGCGGGCGTTGATTCAGGCGTCGGCTGTGCGAGCAGGGGAGCCCCGCCACCGATCAGCGTTACAACAAGAACAGCGGTCAGGAGGACGCGCGGGAGCCCTCGCACTGGCTGAGCGGACAGGCCAGGGGAGCGTCTCTTTCGAATGCGGGGAATCGCAGGGGTGGACCACGCTGGGCAGACCTTTGTGAGAGAGGGCAAAGGTCGCTTGCGAGAGGGAGGCCCAGCGTGATCCGAGAGCACAATGACACGTCCATCACGCCCCTGGTCCTGCGGAGCCGTCGAGATTTGTAACGGACCCCATCGCCCGCCGGAGCCGACATTCCTGGATACGATTGATCGATCATCGATCCATGCATCTGCGGGGGCGGGCGCTGATGGCTCCGAAAGCCGATCGATACAAACGCGCGCGCCGTGGCTCGCACGGCAAGCGGCTGCGAAGTCTGTTCGTCGCATGTTCATGGCGCCGAGAACTCCTTCCGGCTGTGGGAATGTCGTGTCTCGCGGGCGCACCACGCTTTGCGGCCGCGAACGTCGGCAACGAGCATCGCGCCCGTGGATCGGCATTCCCGAGGGCGGTGCCGCGGGACCGGCTTTGCGTCAGGCATCACCTTGAGGATCAAAAGCGTGCGCCGAAGCTGAATCGGATGTTCTGCAGCTTGTCCCAGGATTCGTATTGGAGAGGCCATGCATAGTCGACGCGTATTGGTCCGAACGGAGAGGCCCACTGGATCCCGATCCCGGCCGATACGCGCATCATCTCGCTCGTCAGGACCGAGGTGCTGTTCGAAGTCGCCGACTGCACGCCCCACAGCGATCCGATGTCTGTGAACGCCTTGCCAAGCAGCCCGACTTCCTTGGGCACGAGGGGAAGCGGAAACGAGAGCTCAGCCGAGGCGGTGTAGAAATATGTGCCCCCGAGGGAATCGGTGGTGTAGCCGTCACGCGGACCGACGCCACCGACGGCGAAGCCGCGCAAGGAGTCGCCGCCCAGGAAGAACAGGTTGTTCAGGCGGACGTAAGCGTTGCCATAGGGAGCGATGGCGCCGACGGAACCCGTTATCGAGGCGACGACCTCCGCGAAGAGCGGCTGAAAATACGCCGCATCGGCATTGGCCCGCACATAATACTGACTGCCCCCCGGGCCAGCGGCCGACAGGGTCCCGCGCAGCAGCCAGCCTTTGGTCGTGTTGAGACGCTGATCTCGCGTATCCCAGGCGACCGTCGTCGAGAGTTCCGAAAGCGTCGAGTAGCCGGCCTGGGCCTGGATGACGGACGACGCCCAGTACTGGACATCATAGATGTTGGTCTGCTTGAGCGTATAACGAAGCGTCTGTCGAAGCGTTTCGGTATAGGCCCAGCCGCCGCGCAAGGCGAAGCCGAGACTCGCATCGCTGTAGCTTGAAGTGCTCTGTCGATCGTTCTGTGTCACGAAGAGGTCGACGCCCGCTGACAGTTCGCGATCGAGGAAGTAGGGTTGTGTGAAGCTGATCGTGCCCTGGCTGCTTTGGGTGCCGAGAGACACGCTCATGTTCACGTCCTCGCCGGCGCCCCGGAGATTGCGTTCACGGACGGAGACCGTGCCGACCACGCCGGATGATGTGCTGTAGCCGGCGCCGAAGGAGATTTCTCCGGTGCTCTGCTCGACGACCTGAACCTCGAGGTTGGTCTTGTCCGGCGCCGACCCCGGTGCCGCGGCGATATCGACCTTCTCGAAGAAGCCGAGATTGCGCAGGCGCTGCTCGCTGCGGCGGACCTTGGCCGTGCTGAAGGCGTCGCCCTCGGCCAGACGGAACTCGCGGCGGATCACCTTGTCGAGGGTGCGCGTATTGCCCGAGATGTTGATGCGCTCGACGTAGACGCGGGGTCCTTCCTGGACATCGAAGGTCACGTCGACGGTATTGTTGTCCCGGTTGCGCCGGATGTTCGGCCGGACGTCCACGAAGGCGTAGCCCAGCGATCCGACCGCCTCGGAAATGTTCGAGACCGACTTTTCGACCGCGTTGGCGTCGTACCAGTCGCCCTCGGCGATGGTCAGAAACGTCTTCAGCACGTCGACGTTGAGGCCCTGGAACCGGCTCGTGACGTCGACCTTGCCGAACTTGTAGCGATCGCCCTCGTGGATCGTGAAGGTGATGAAGAACCCTTCACGATTGGGGGCGAGTTCTGCGACGGCCGAGACCACGCGGAAATCGGCATAGCCCTCGGAGAGGTAGAATTTGCGCAACAGCTCGCGATCGAGGTTGAGGCGGTCGGGATCGAAGCGGTCGTCGGAGCTCAGGAAGCGCCACCAGGCGCTCTCGGAGGTACGGATCTTGCCCCTCAGCGTGCCGTCGCCGAACGCCTCGTTGCCCACGAAGCTGATGCGCTTCACACCGGTGACATCGCCTTCGTTGATCTCGAACACGACATCGACGCGCCCCTGCTCGAGCCTGATGATCTTCGGCTCGACGGAGGCGTTGTAGCGGCCGCTGCGACGATAGATGGTCAGGATGCGATCGACATCCGACTGCGCGCGCGCGCGCGTGAAGACCTGCCGCGGCTTGGACTGCACCTCGTCGCGCAGCTTGTCGTCGTCGATCTTCTTGTTCCCCTCGAAGGCCACGCGATTGATGATCGGGTTTTCCGTGACCTTCACGACGAGGGTCGTGCCCTGCATCTCGATCACGACGTCGGAGAACAACCCCGTCGCGAACAGCGCCTTGAGCGTGCGGTCGGCCGCGGCCGCGTCGAACGGCTCGCCGACCTTGAGCTGCAGGTACGACCGGATCGTCTCCGGCTCCGAGCGAACATTACCCTGGATCTGAATCCCGGAAATCGCGCCGCCTACGGCAGCCCCACGCTGCGCGTGTGCCGGCCAGGCGATTGCCCACAGAGCGACGAGAGCAAGCAGCGCCGCGCCGAGCGGCGGCCACCGATACATGTCCGGCCGAGAGAAGGTCAACGTGAGCAACGGGCACCAAGCCCGCCATCATGTCCCTGCACTGACGCTATGCTTCTGCCCACACGAACCTCCACGAAGATCTCAGCGCTTCACTCGATGCAGATGTGTATGGGCGATGAATCGGGCGGACGGAGAGCGCTGTCCCTGGAGATTTGTGTCCGCACCTTTCTGCGTCAGGAATGGAAACAAGGAGAAGGAACAAACTCCAGGCGATGAGGAGAGGTCGCAGTGCTGCACGAAGACGCGCGTGCTGACGTCCTGGTCGGGCCTGTGTCGCCGACAGGTGAAGAAACCCCATGTCGCATTTGACTCGCCGGCAGGGTTGGCCTCGCCAGCGAGTTCCGCGAGGCTATGGTTCGATGCCGTGCTCGGCCAGGAATTCGCTGAGCTCTCGAAGCGGCGTCGCAAGCCCCACGAGATAGTGACCTTGCATCAGGATCTCTTCGAGTACCATGGCCACGACCTGGCCCTGCGAGAGTGGGACTTTGACGCCGTCCGGCTGCTGCCAGATGAAAGCCGCTCCTCGCTCGGCCTTCAGCGCGTTGAGCGCGGACACGGTGCTGTCGGAGAGCGGCGACACGGTGCCAGCGAGAATCCCGATAACGTTGCCATCCTTGTCGAAGAGCGGGCTGCCGGCCAGCCCGGAGTTGTAGTTGCCGCCAAGAATGAGCTTCTTGAAGGACCGTCCGGTCTCGATCTGGACTCGATGGATACCCGAAACATATCCCAGGAAAATATGCGCCGAACCGCCCATGTGCCCAGCCGGGTATCCTATGGCTGCCGTTGCAGTGCCGACGGGTACGTCCTGCAACCGCGCGAGCTCCAGCGGTCGACCGGGAACCGGCGCTTTCGGGAGGAGGAGGGCGAGATCCATTTGTTGATCACGCGCAACCACCTCGGCCATGATCGTATCGCCGGACGGCAGACCGACGATCACGTCCGTGCAGCCGCAGATCGAATTGCTGGAAGCCAAGAGGTGTCCACTTTTGTGCTTGAACGCCGTGCCAACGATGCCGGACGCCTGGCAGGTGATGCGAACGATGGATGGAGTTCCACCGGGGAACCGCCCCGTGGGGAAAGCCTCGGGGGCGGCCGCAATGCTCTCATCGGCCGCGAGCGATCGTGTCTGCGCCGATGAACCGCCGATGGGCGGGACGCTCGCGATGGAGACAAGTAGCGCAGCGGAAACGAGGCGCCGCGCACCTGCCCATGGTGCCGTTATCCGGTGGCTCATTTCGACGCGTCCTTGCGGAGGTTGACGGCCGCCAAGCGGGCATGCCCCCTTGTCCGATAGGACGAGCCGCTGAGTGCTGCATACCGATGGGATACTGCAAAGAAGCAGAAGCGGCGGTTGCTCTCGATCAAGACGCCGGCGGGCTCGCCCCAGACCTCGATCATGTACGGTTCGCTCATCGCCTGATGCCTCATGTCGTTGTTGCTCGCACCTCGTCTTCCAACCGTACGGGAGTCGCGAAATGCACGAAACATCACGCGCCGAAGGATTTGCTTCTGAAGATGTCGCCATTCGGAATGGCAACGTGCGGTGACAAGTGATGCGTGAAGAGGGAGCGCAACATCGGCTGGAAGATCACTGCGGGCTGGAGTGAGCGGCCCGTCTCGGAAGGAGAGCTGCGGGGATGCGTATATCCGCATCCGAAAAGTGGAAGGGTCCCGCGCCTCCCTGTCGGCACTGTCTTGATACCGGGCAGGGAGGCGCGGGTGCCGGCGCCCGGCGGGGCTCGAGTGCCGTCGGGACCGGCCATCGACCAAGGGGCTGGTTCATTGGCCGATGATCGACAAGCGGCGACCTTCCAGGTGTTGGTTGCGCGCCCGCCGATTGGCTACGGCTTCCCGAACCGGTAGGTGGCCCCCAGCATCACGGAGATATCGTTGTTGGTGTAGGTGCCGGGATTTGTCGTTCCGTAGTAGCGCGCATCGAGGTTGACGCGCATCGAGGGACTCGCGTTGTAGCCGACGCCGATGATCCCCTGGTAGGCGAAGTTGGTGCTGCACATCGTGCAGCCGCCACCCAGGCTGGGGTCGACGAAGGCCAGGCCGATGCCGGCGCCGGCATAGGGCGTGATCATGGCGCCGGGCCGGAAATCGTACAGGCCGTTCACCATGGTAGACAGCTGGTTGATCTGACCGGTGGCCCATCCGTTTGGAGCAAAGGGCGCCGGCCCGTTGCCGCCGTTGTTGCGATACATGACCTCCAGTTCGAGGCGCGGACCGAAGAAATCGAAACCGGCAACGCCGCCGACGGCATACCCCGTCTGGTTACTGTTGCCGTTGCTGTTCAGCAGCCAGTTGAGCCCACTCTCCAAGCCGACATAGAACCCCGTGCCCTGAAGCGATGAACCCGCCTGCTGCGCGGAGGTGGCGATCGGTGCCAGGGCGAGCAATGCGCCAACCGCGGGGAGTGCGATCTTCAGGGCGCGGTGGCGATTGAGTTCACGTTGGTGGTTCGGCACGTTCGTCAGCGACAACGTATTCTTGCGACTTCTCGCCATACAGTTTCCTTTCAGAGGGCGCTCGATGCGAGCGCCTGAAACCTATGCGTTGACGTGCTCGCTTTGAATGCGCGGCAGCGATCGACTTGTTTCTGAGCGTGTCGGTCGCCCGCCGGGAAGCACGGCGTGACAAAGTTGTTGGCGTGAAGGCGAGGGAGACCGGCCGGTCGATACGTGGAACGAGTCAGGCCTCGCCGGCTTTTCGAAAGAGAGCCGCCGATCGGTACAGGCTCAGAGCGGTTCGACGCGCAGTCGTATCCGTGCGCGCAGACCGTGCGGTTCGCAATCATGGAGGGTGAGTATTCCTCCATGATCGCGCGCAACCTCGAAGGCGATGGCCAGTCCGAGTCCGACACCGCCGGGATCCTGTCGGGCGGGATCGGAGCGGTAGAAGGGCGCGAAGACGGCCTCCTTCTCTTCGTCCCGAATGCCGGGACCATTGTCCTCGACATCGATTACGGCGGTTTTTCCTTCCCGCTGCAGGCGGACGACGATGCGCGTTCCGTACTTGGTGGCATTCTGGACGAGATTCGTGACGGCGCGGGCCAATGCCTGTGGACGCAACGTGACGGCGAGCTTGTCCGGGCCCACATAAGCGATTGCGAACCCCGCATCGGCGAAATCGCTGCAGATCGATTGCAGGAGGGAGGGCAAGTCGGCACGGACGCGTGTTTCCCGTGCGCTCACATGCCGGAGACTGGTGACGGCCTCCGAAATCGAGGTGTCCATGAGCTCGATGTCCCGCAGGATGCCGCGCTTCGCATCCTCGCTGACGACCTCCTCCGCGCGCAACCTCAGCCGGGTGAGGGGGGTCCGCAGATCGTGACTGATCGCCATCATCATCTGCGTACGATCGTCGATCAGGCGGATGATGCGATCGCTCATCCGGTTGAAAGCGGCGGTGGCGAGCCGGATCTCGGCGGGACCTTCCTCGGCGAGGGGCTGTGCCTGCCCCGCCAGGCCGAATTTCTCGACGGCCGCGGAGAATCGTCTCAGCGGGGCGACGACGCGCAACGCGGTCCAGACAAACAGCGCGATGCTGATGATCGCCAGGAAGAGCAGGGGAGGCAGCAGCGGTATTGGTGCCGGCGGCGGTGGATCGAGCTTCAGATGGAAGATCACCGGCGTTCCGTCGGAGAGAGCAGCGGTCACGGTCATGTGGTGATCTGGCTGATCGACGACGGCCGTGACTCTGCTGCCGCTTGGCAGTTCACGGGCGATCAACTGGAGGATGGGGTGGCCTTCCGTGGCTGCCGTTGGCGGTGCAGGGGCCTTGGGCGGTGAGGGGTCGATCGTGAGATCGCCGCTCTTGTAGGCTGCTGCGACCTCGGCGCGCCCGGAGGACGGCAGCGCCTCCAACGCCCGCATGATGGTGCCAATTCTCGTTGCGCTGCGATGCGGATTTGCGGGCGCCGCCTGCTCTTGGGGCAAATTGAAGACCACGAACGTTATGACACTCAGTGCCAGCAGGCCCGACGTGAACACCAGCGCCGTGATCTGCACGGTTATGCGGCCTGATCGCAGCCAGTCTCGCACTCTCATTCGGACACGACTTCCGGTGTGAAGATATAGCCGCCACTGCGTACGGTCTTGATCAACTCCGGGTCACGCGGGTCGCGCTCGATCTTGCGCCGGATGCGACTGACGAGGATGTCGATGCTGCGGTCCAGCGGAAGCCCGGCACGGCCCTGGGTCAGGTCGAGAAGCTGATCCCGGGTGAGGGTACGCTGCGGGTGGCGGCAGAACGCCGTGAGGAGGTCGAATTCGGCGCTGGTGAGTATGACCCGGCTGTTCTCGGGATTGAGCAGTTCGCGCGCGACGCTGTTCAGTTGCCAGCCCGAGAACCGCAGGATCGCGGGTGTGGCGGCTTGCATGATCGCCGGCATGGCACTGGCGCGCCGCAGGACGGCCTTGA
Source organism: Reyranella sp. (assembly GCF_965228225.1). Lineage (GTDB taxonomy): Bacteria > Pseudomonadota > Alphaproteobacteria > Reyranellales > Reyranellaceae > Reyranella. The sequence continues at coordinate 1,671,417 of NZ_OZ245801.1, forward strand.
TGCGGGCAAGAAGTTCGTATGGGTCGAAAGGCTTCGCGATGTAGTCGTCCGCGCCCATCTCCAGCCCGACCACCCTCGCTGTCGGCTCGCCACTCGCGGTCAACATGATCACAGGCATCGCGGAGTCGGCCCGGATTCGCCGGCAGATGCTCAAGCCATCCTCGCCGGGGAGCATGATGTCGAGAATCATCAGGTCGATGCGAGCAGCCGGGAGGATCTTGTCCATGGCGCGCGCGCTGTCGGCGGCCGACACCCGGTAGCCGTGCTTCTGCAGGAAGCGCGACACCATGGTCCGAATTTCGCGATCGTCCTCGACGATCAGGATGTGTGATGAGCGAGCCATCAGGGTAGTCATACAATGGCTTGCCGGATGAAACTGGTGCAATTGTCCGTTTTCGAGCCGCCTTCGGCTCGGAACCCTGTCAGAATGGAAATGGCGGCGTCGATTGCTCGATCAGCTTCTGCTGTTCGGTCGAGAGCGTGGCCGTCAGCCTCCGCAAAGCGTCGCTGATCTTGCGTAGATGGTCCAGTTGACGGGCGGCCTGCCCCTCGGCCGTGTCCAGCCGCTGCAAGATGGAGGGATCTGCAGCTTCGGGGGGCAGCTTCGCGCAGTCTTGACGCTCTCCCCTGTCGCTTTCGCGGGAGATCGCATCGACTTCCTGCCAGATCGCCAGCTGCTGCGGCGAGAGGTCGAGCCGTGCCTTCAGATAGGCCCGACCGGCGGCGCGGTGCGCCAGACGCTCGAGACAGGCGTCCGCCAAGCCCGGCCATGCGGGCGGGCGTGGCTTGCCCTGTGCAGGCGCCCATCCCATGCCCGGTGCGAATGGGGGCGCGCCCGGGGGCGGAGGTGCCATCATGCCAGGCAGGGGCGAGAAGCCCGGAGGGGGAGCGCCTGGCGGCAGCGGCTGTGCGGAGGCCGTCCAGGCCGCGCCGATCAAGCCGATGGTGGTGCCAAGTAGCGAGTGAATTCGTGACATGAAACGTCCCCAGTTGTGCGCCTGGCGACACTCGCACGATTTCGGCGGAAAGGAGCACGGTGGTGCTTCCGAGTTGGTGCCTGCACTTTTCCCGAAACCCGTCCGAAATGTCCGGAAACAAGATTCCCCGCCGACTCGCCTGCACCTGCATCATGCGGCGGAAGGCATCAGGTCACTCCTGCGGCTTGCCGGTTTCGCAGCCTCGGCTTGCGAGGCTGCGGAAAGCCGTTGGCGAGGCCCTCGATGAGCGTCCGGAGCTTCCGGCGCAGCATCTCGGGGCGGACCTCGTAGTATGCCCGCACCAGCACCAGTGTTTCGCGCCGGGAAAGCAAGTCGAGTTCCGGCTGGGCCCGAGTCGCACGATCCGGGGCGAGGCCACCTTTCGGTTTGGATCTGCGCGGGGTACCGGTCGCGAGTTCCGCGAAGAAATAGTCGACCGGCACATCCAGTACGGTGGCGAATTCGAACAGGCGACTCGCGCCCATACGGTTCGCCCCGCGTTCGTACTTCTGCACCTGTTGGAAAGTCACGCCGGCTGCTCGTCCCAGTGCCGTCTGGCTCATGCCCAGCAGGGACCGTCGCTGCCGTAACCGGCTGCCGACATGTACGTCGACCGGATGGTAACCCACGTTTGATCTCCACGCTGCCCGTATTTGCCGCCCGCTATCGGTGATTGGAAGAAGCGCGAGCGCTGTCGATCGGAGCCACGGCAAAGCCGTTCTGCCTGTGGCGACGCTCGGGATCGAAACTCGTCAGCAGGCGCATGAGGCACAGCGTGGAAATGAGCAAGGTGATGAATAGCATTGTCTGGCGTCCCGTCATGGCTCGTGATGGCATGCGCTGCGTGCGGATATCCAGGAGTTGCGCGAGGAGTCATGCTGCAACCTGTGTCTACTGGTATTCGCGAAACATGCGGAAACGCAATAGTCCGCCGCCGCCGATTTGTATCTGCGTATGTCCGCAATGGATGTCGTTACCCGACGTTACAAAGGCGGGCTTTGTACGCGAAAGCCGACGCCCCACATTGCCTGGAATGCTTCGAATCGCGTTGATCATGCTCATGAACGAGCGGGGAAAGTACATTGGCATCGTCGCGGCCTTGTCCTTCACGGCCTTCATGATGGTGCAGCAGCCGGCAATATTCCTCGGCATCCTGTCGCGTAGCACCGCTGTGATCACCGAACTCCCCGTGGTGGACCTCTGGGTGGTGGATCCGAAAGTCGAGAATGTCGACGACGCCAAGCCCTTGCAGGATACCCAGCTCTACCGGGTGAAAGGCATCACGGGTGTCGCCTGGGCGGTGCCGCTGTTCCGCGGCTCCATCAAGGCCCGTCTCGCCGACGGCAACTATGTCGCCTGTCAGATCATCGGCATCGACGATGCGAGCCTGATCGGCGGGCCCGTCCAGATTTCACAAGGCGCTCTGAGCGACCTGCGCAAGAGCGACGCGGTTCTCGTGGACAAGGCGAGCGCGAATGGCCGGCTCGCGCAACCCAGTGGCTCGGGTCCACCGACACCGGTCGGCATCGGGTCGACGCTCGAACTCAACGACAAGCGGGCGACCATCGTCGGGTTTCATCAGGGAACGCCCGGCTTCCAGTCGCAGCCGGTCATTTACACGACCTACGCCCGCGCGAAGACCTTCCTGTCGTCGGAACGCAAGATTCTCTCGTTCATCCTGGTGAAGTTGAAGGACCCGGCCGATGCGACGCGCGTCGCGGCGGACATTCGCAAGTATACCGGGCTTGCGGCCTACACGAGCAGGGAGTTCCGCAATCTCAGCCGCGAGTTTTTCCTCTTCAAGTCGGGCATATTCCTGAACTTTGCGATCTCGTCGATCATCGCCTTCGCGATCGGCGGCGGCATCGCCGGCCAGACCTTCTACAATTTCACCCTGGATCACCTGCGATATTTCGGCGTGCTCAAGGCGATGGGGGCCAGCAACGGGCTCCTTCTCGCGATGATCGCTCTGCAGGCATTGACGGCAGCCATGCTCGGCTTCGGAATCGGCATCGGCGCTGTCAGCTTCTTCGGCTCGAGCGGCAATGCCGGACCCATCGCGTTCGAACTGAACTTCTGGCTGGTTGCGGCCGGCGCGGGGGCGGTGGTGACCGTCAGCCTGCTGGCCGCCGCAATCAGTGCGCGTCCCGTCATGCGTCTCGAGCCGGCGACGGTGTTCCGTGGCTGAGCCGCAGGTCGCCATACGCTGCCGGGGACTGACCAAGTCGTTCGGCGAGGGCGAGGCGCAGGTGAAGGCGTTGCGCGGCGTCGATCTCGACGTGCCATTGGGCGAGCTGCTGATGCTCGTTGGGCCATCGGGCTGCGGCAAGACAACGCTTATCTCGATCATCGCTTCAGTGCTGGACCATGATAGCGGCGATTGCGAGGTGCTGGGCCGCGATCTGGCGCGCCTGAACGCCCGGGAGAAGGCGAGACTCCGGCGAGCCGATATCGGATTCGTTTTCCAGGCCTACAATCTCATACCGTCGCTCTCGTCGGCCGAGAATGTCGCGGTCCCGCTGCTCCTCAACGGAGTCGGTCGTCGCGAGGCACTGGCCAAGGCCGAGCGCGTTCTGGAAAGCCTGGGGCTTGGCGGGCGCGGCGGCGGCAGACCAAACGACCTTTCGGGCGGCCAGCAGCAGCGCGTCGCCGTGGCGCGGGCGCTCGTGCACGAGCCACGGATTCTGGTGTGCGATGAGCCCACCAGCGCGCTCGACGAAAAGACCGGGGACACGCTCATGCGGCTCCTCCGTGAAGTCGCCCTCCGGGAGGGGCGCGCCCTCGTCATCGTCACGCACGACAACCGGATCTTCAAGTATGCCGACCGTATTGCCACGATGAACGACGGCCGGATCGTAAGCATGGATTCCAGGGTATCATGAATAACAGGCTCAACCTGCTGCTTCGATTGGCCATTCCGGCGCTGGCCGTGGCCGGACTCGCCTTCGCGCTCGTCATTGCGACGCGGTCAAGCCGTCCGGCCGCAATCGCCGAGATCGTCGCGCAGCCGGCCCAGGCGCCATATGACTCCTACATTGCCGGTGCCGGGTTGATCGAGGCGGCCAGCCGCAATGTGGAGCTCGCAACTCCCGTCTCCGGTGTGGTGGAGCAGATTTTCATAAAGGTGGGCGACAAGGTCCAGGCAGGGCAGCCGCTGTTCCGGATCGAGGGCGCCGACGCAGAGGCCGATCTGCGGGTCAAGGACACGGCTGTCGCATCGGCGCAGGCAAAGGTGAGGGAAGCGGAGGTGACGCTCGAGGATTATCGCCAGCAGTTGCGCAACGTCGAGCGCCTCGACACGCGGGCGGTCAGCGGCGAGGAGACCGCCAAGCGTCGCGCCAACGTGGCGATCTATACCGCCAGGCTGAACCAAGCTACCGCCGATCTCGAGAATGCCAATGCCCAGCGCGACAGCGCGCGTGTCGCCATCGAGCGCCGCATCGTGCGCGCGCCGCTGGCCGGCGATGTGTTGCAGGTCAATGTGCGCAAGGGCGAGTTCGCCGCCGCCGCCGTGAACGCCACGCCGTTGGTGCTGCTGGGAGAGACCAGTCGCTTTGCGGTACGCGTCGACATCGACGAAAACGACGCCTGGCGCATGAAGGCGGGAGCGGAGGCACGTGCCGCGATCCGCGGTAACAGCGACCTCGCGACCGACCTGCAGTTTGCCTATATCGAGCCTTACGTTAAGCCCAAGACGTCGCTCACGGGTTCGAGTACCGAGCGAGTCGACACGCGCGTTCTCCAGGTCGTCTATACGTTCGATCGCAACAACATGCCCGCCTATATCGGGCAGCAGGTCGACGTCTTCGTAAAGGCGCCGCCCCTTGCGAGCAGCACTGGAGCCCGGCCGTGAGGTCCCTTCGGTGGCTCGTCGCAGCCGGTCTGGCCGCAATGCTGGCGGGGTGCATGGTCGGGCCCGACTACACGAAGCCCGACATCTCCACGCCGCAGACCTGGACCGAGGCGTCGACGCCCGGCGGTATCTCGGCCGATGCGAGATGGTGGGATGCTTTCCAGGACGACATCCTGGCCAAGCTCGTGCAGGAGTCGACGGCCCAGAATCTCGACGTCGCCCAGGCGGTGGACCGTCTCGCCGAGGCCCGGGCCAACCTGGGCGCCACGCGGTCGGGGCTGTTCCCGACGCTGGATGCGAGCGCCTCCGGGACGGCCTCCCGCGGCGTCAGCTACGGCGTCGCCGGAAACAGCATGAACAGCACCTCGGTGTCGACGTCGAGCGATACGTCCGTCTCCACTTCGGTGTCCACCAGCGTCGGTATCGACGCGAGCTGGGAGCTCGATCTCTGGGGCAAGACGCGACGGTCGGTAGAAGCCTACAAAGCCGAAGCGGAGGCGGCGGAAGCAGACGTACGTTCAGCTCGTCTGTCCGTCGTAGGTGACGTCGCGAAGGCCTATGTCGACCTGCGCACGGCACAGAAACGCATGCAGGTGGGCGAGGCAGCGGTTGGGCGTTATCGCGACACGCTGGTACTCACCCAGGCGCGGCTCAACGCCAACCTCGTCTCGGAGTCCGATGTCTTCAAGGCCAAGGGCTCGCTGGCCGCGGCCGAGGCCAATCTCCCACCACTGCGTTCGGCCGCGGCCGAGGCGCGGCACAAGCTCGCCGTGCTGATGGCCCGATCGCCCACCGATCTCGACTCCTGGCTCGGCATCGGCGGGGCGCTGCCGCGCTTCCAGGGCGCGATCGACACGGGCATCCCGGCGGACCTCCTGCGCCGCCGTCCGGACGTGGTTAAGTCCGAGCGCAAGCTGGCTGCGGCGACAGCGCGCATTGGCGTGGAGCAGGCGAAGCTGCTGCCGGCCATCTCGCTCACCGGCAATATCGGCGCCAGCCAAACCAACATCGGCGGAGTTTCGATCGGCGTGCCGGGGACCTGGTCGATCGGCCCCTCGATTACCATGCCGATCTTCAATGCCGGCAAGCTGGGCTACCAGAAGGATGCGGCCGTTGCGCAAGCCAACCAGGCGGCCGGTGCCTATCGCGCCTCCGTACTGGCGGCACTCCAGGACGTCGAGAATGCCTTCGCGAACTATCGCGCCGACCGGCAGAAGGTCGTCACCCTGGCCACCGCCGTCGCGAACTACGGCCTGGCCCTGAAGCTCGCGAAGGATCTCTATAGCCGGGGCCTCACCAGTTTTCTCGATGTCCTCGAAGCCGAGCAGTCGCTCTACAGCAATCAGGATTCGCTGGCTGTGGTGGAGGGCCAGGTGCTGAAGGACATCGTTGCGATCTTCAAGGGCCTGGGCGGCGGTTGGTAGCGAGCGCTGGTGACTTTGACGTCACAGGCGAGAGTTGATGGCGATCCGGTCCAGCACGGGCAGGATGTATTCGCGGAACCTGGCCGGGTTTTCGCTCATCGGGAAGTGGCCCAGCTCCTTCATGACCTGCACTTGCGCGCCGGGAATTTGCGACGCCGTGCGCAGCGTGTCCTCCGTGGTGCAGGAGAAGTCGTATTCCCCGGTCAGCAGATAGAGCGGGCAGACCTTGGTGTCGATCGACTTCACCTTCTCGCGCAGGTCGCCGTCGACCCGATAGAAATAGAGATCGCCTTTGAAGATGCCGGGCCCGCCCTGCATGTACATCCACAGCGTCTCGTGGCGACTCACGGGCGGACTTTGCGGCGCGATGAGGCCGGAGATCAGCGCGGCGCAGACTTCGCCGCCATGGACGTCGGGACGGTGCAGCCAGGCCGTGTCGTACCACGGCTGCTGGAAATCGGCGGCTTCGAGCGCCACCAGGGCACGGAACTCCGCGGCGTGTTCGATCGCGAGGTTGAGCACGATGCGGCCGCCGATGGAGCAACCCATCACCACGGGCCGGTCGAGTTCCAGGGCCTGACAGAAGGCGCGGATGGCGGCGGTGTATGACGCCGTCGTCAGCCGATACTCGGTCTTCTCCCAGCCGTCCGGTGGCGTCGATTTGCCATGCCAGGGCATGTCGAACGCGATCACGCGAAACCGGCTGGTGATCTCGGGATCGGCCATGAGATGCCGGAACTGGCGCCCGTCGGCGCCGGCCGTGTGCAGGCACACCAGGGGGATCCCGGTCCCGGCTTCCTCGAAGTAGACGCGATGCGGCATGCCGTCGATGTCGAGGCGCCCATAGCGGCCGATCATGGGATCGAGAACGGGCGCCATGTCAGGGGGCCTCCGGCAGGCGGCGGGGCAGGGCGAACAGGTCCTTGAAGACCTGCAGGTTCTGCAGCAGGGGCCGCAGGTCGCCTTCCAGTGAAGCGGCGCCGCGCTTGGTGAGCGCGAACAGGTCGTGCCAGCCCGGTTCAGGCATCTTCTGCCAGTGATTGCGCCAACCTTCGTCAGTGCCGCGCACGGTGAAGGCGGTTGAGCGCATCAGGCGCGGTCCGCGATCGAAGGAGACGAGGGCACCGTCCTTGAAGCTCATATGGAAAGGCTCGCTGCCGATGTCGATCCTGCACTCGACGTTCAGCCAGCGGCCGCGTCGCAGCAGGTCGGCATCGGCAGACAGAAGGTCGGGCAGCTTCGCGAAACAATCTGCAGGGATCATTCCTGCAGTATGTACTCGATCGTCGACCCGTCGGAAGCCTTGAATGAGGCCTTCACCCAGCGGCCCCGGTCGTCGAACCACTGATCCATCTCGACATCGCCGGTATAGGAATAGCGCGTCGCCTCCAGGGTGCCGTTGGCGGTCTTGATGGTCTCGCGCCCCCTGGGCGTTATCCGGACCTTTGCGAGCGCGCCGTTCTGGCTGTTGAGCATTGCCGACTGTTTGACCTGGTTCAGGTTCCAGTGGGTCGACGGAAGCGTGCCTGCCGGGAGTGTCTCCTGCTTGGCGCCGCCCTGCTGAAAACCGACATCGTTGGCCGTGAGCTTCGGCGCGGCGCCGCCATCGCGCACGACTGCGACGCCGCCGGCCTCCTGCCGGGCCTTCACGCCGTACTTGGTGCCGTTGTCGTCGGTCTGGGTCGAGATCGATTCGAACGTGTTGCCGTTCCAGACCTCCTGACCACGATGCAGGTAGCGATACATTGTCAGGCCGAGCGCCTTGACCGCAAAGTCGATCGAAGTGGTCACGACACGCTTGTCGCCATTTTGCTGGAAGGTGAGCGTGTGCGTACCGATTCGCTCGCCGTTGCGGAAAGCGGCGAAAACATGGCTTTGGCCATACGGCAGGTCCTGCGCGGCCAGTGCTCCTGCCGAGCCGCAGAATCCCGCTGTCATCAATACAAGCAATAGGCGTCGCATCATGGGTCAGCTCCTGAGCCTTTATACGCCCGGAGAGGCCCCCGGATCAGCCCCCTCAGACGACGCGGTCGGCCCTGAGCCGTGCGATATCGTCGGCCTTGTAGCCCAGCTCCTGCAGGATCTGGTCCGTATGCTCACCAAGGGTCGGCGCGCGGCGGCGAATGGTCAGCGGTGTGCGGGAGAGCTTCACGGGTTCCTGCAGGACTGGGACGCCCATCTTGGCGCCCGGATAGTCCATCGAGTGGAAGAAACCGGCTTCTTTCACATGCTTGTCGTCGAGCGTCTGCTGCGGCGTGTAGACCGGGCCGGCCGGAATGCGGTTGGCCTCCAGCGCGGCCAGGGCCTCGGCGACGGTGCGCGTGTCGCACCATTTCTGCATGATCGCCGACAGGGCCTCGCCGTTGTCGCCGCGCGCGAGATCGTCCTTGAATCGCGGGTCGGACGCCAGGCTCTCGTCGCCCATCAGCTTGCACCAGCGCACGAACAGCGGCTGGCCGATCGTCATGGCGTAGATCCAGCCGTCCTTGCATTTGAACGTGTCGGACGGTCCCGCGGTGAAGCCTCGGTTGAGCGTGGCGATGCGGTTGAGGTCGAGCATGGCCTGCTCGATCAGGTGTCCGTTGGTGATGTTGATGGCCGTGCGCAGCAGGGCGGTCTCGACCTTCTGGCCCTTGCCGCTCTTGCCGCGTTCCATGAGCGCGGCGAGCACGCCCACGGTGTTGAGCAACGCCGTGCCGAAATCGACGAAGGGGGCGTTCATGCGGGTCGGCGTCTCGCCGTCACCCGAGAGGTGCATGGCGCCCGACATCGCCTGGCCGATCGTGTCGAAGCCGACGCGTGTCTTGTAGGGGCCCTCCGAGCCAAAGGTCGAGGTGGTGGCGAGGATGATGCGCGGATTGATGGCGGAGAGGCTCTCGTAGTCGATGCCCATCTTCTGCAGGTCTTCGTAGGGCAGGTTGGCGATCACCACGTCGGAAGCCGCCACCAGCTTCTTTACGATCTCGCGGCCTTCGGGCTTCATGGGATTGAGGGTGAGGCCGAGCTTGTTGCGGCCCATCTGGAGGAACATGGCGCCTTCGCCGCCCTCGACGACCGGGGTCACCCAGCGATCCTCGCTGCCTTCGAGCTTCTCGACTCGGATCACCTCGGCACCGAGATCGGCCAGCATGGTGCCGCAGAACGGGCCGGCGATGTAGCGGCCGAAATCGAGTACGCGGATGCCTTCAAGAACGCCTGACATTGCTTCTGCCTCCCTTGCGCCGGCCCTTGCGGGCCGCGGCTGCGACGGAGCATTAGCAGAGGTCGGAGAGCGGTTCTATTCCGCGGCCGGATCCGTTCCGCTCGTGGGGGGCAGGGGCTTCAGTCGAAGAAGGTGTTGGGCTTCAGGAAGATCGCCAGCATGAGGCAGCCTTCGTCGGTCCAGGCATCGTGGCGGCTGCCGGCGCGCCGCCAGACATAGTTGCCGGCCCGGCAGACGCCGGCATGATCGGCGAACGATCCTTCGAGCACATAGGTCTGTTCGATGGCGAAGTGCTCGTGCGCGGGCAGGCGGGCACCCGGTGCCCAGCGCATCAGCACGGTCGAAAGTCCCGTCTCCTTCTGCTCCATCAGGATCTTCCACTCGACCCCGGGGAAGCGGGTCGGCTGCCAGGGCACCCCGGCGACGTCGACATAGGTTGAGTCCGGCACGATGCCGGCCAGTGTCTCGACGTTCATGCGCGACCTCTCGCTGTGGAGTGACTGGGACGCAGACGCTAACGCAGACGCTACCATCAAAATGCAAAGGGCCCCGAAGCGCAAGCTTGGGGCCCTTTCAAGGTATTGGAGGAGGGCGTCAGCCCTCCTCTTCGACGAATGCTTCTTTTCGTGCCTTCTTGAAGCTCGGTATGGACATCAGAAGGAGCAGAAGCGCCGTCGTGATGAGCAGGCCCAAGCTGATCGGACGCTCGAGGAAGACCATGGGGTCGCCGCGCGAGAGCAGCATGGCGCGGCGGAAGTATTCCTCCATCTGCGGTCCCAGGACGAGACCCAACAGGAACGGGGCACCTTCGCAGCCGAGACGGACGAAGATGTAGCCCAGCACGCCGAAGACGGCGACCTGCATGACGTGGAACGTACTGTTCTGCAGACTGTAGGCGCCGATGCAGCAGAAGAGCAGGATGGCCGGCGCCAGGAAGCGGTACGGTACCGTCAGCAGCTTCACCCAGATGCCGATCATCGGCAGGTTGATGATGACCAGCATGGCGTTGCCGATCCACATTGAGGCGATCATGCCCCAGAACAGGTCCGGCTTCTTGGTCATGACCTCGGGGCCCGGCTGGATGCCCTGGATGATCATGGCGCCAACCATCAACGCCATCACGGCGTTGGACGGGATGCCCAGCGTCAGCATCGGGATGAACGAGGTCTGGGCGGCGGCGTTGTTCGCCGCCTCGGGCGCCGCGACGCCTTCGACCGCGCCCTTGCCGAACTTTTCCGGATGCTTCGAGATCTTCTTCTCGAGCGTATAGGCCGAGAAAGCGCCGAGGGTCGGCCCACCGCCCGGCAGCACGCCGAGGGCCGCTCCCAGGAAGGTGCCGCGCAGCGCGGCGGGAATCGCCCGCCTGATTTCATCTGCGGTCGGCCAGAGCGAGGTCACCTTGATGGTGCCTCCGCCTCGGGTGAGATGCTTCTCGAGGTTGACCACGATCTCGGCGATGCCGAACAGACCCATCGCGATCGGCGCGAAGTCGATGCCGTCGCTGAGTTCCGGAAGGTCGAAGGTGAAGCGCTGGGCGCCGGTGTTGACGTCGGTGCCGACCAGGCCGAACAGCAGGCCGAGGAAGACCATTGCGATCGCCTTGGTCACCGAGCCGCTGGCCAGGATGACGGCGGCGACGAGGCCGAGCGCCATCAGCGAGCAGTAGTCGGCCGGGCCGAACTTTTGCGCCATTCGGGTGAGCGGTTCGGCGAACATGACGATGATGATCGTGCCGACGGTGCCGGCGAAGAACGAGCCGACGGCCGAAATCGACAGCGCCGCACCCGCACGACCGTTACGCGCCATCTGGTAGCCGTCGAGGCAGGTCACGACCGAAGACGATTCGCCCGGCAAATTGACCAGGATCGACGTCGTCGAGCCACCATACGCCGCGCCGTAATAGATGCCGGCCAGCATGATCAGCGAGGCCGTCGGCGGCAGGTGGAAGGTGATCGGCAGCAGCATGGCGATGGTCGCCACGGGGCCGATGCCGGGTAGGACGCCGATCAGCGTGCCGAGAATGCACCCCAGCAACGCATAGGTCAGATTCTGGAAGGAAAGGGCGACGCTGAAGCCGAGCGCGAGATTGTCGAGAATCTCCATCTCACCACACTCCGCGCAGGACGTAGATATTCATGCCCAAGCCGACCTTGAAAACGAGGGTACAGAGGACGGCGAGGGCCACGATGAGGCCGATCACTTCGGTGAGCTTGAATTCCTCGCCGGCCAGCGACGCGATCGTGACCAGCACGATCAGGGCCGGGATCAGACCCGCACGCTCGAAGAGGAGACCGAAGCAGACGATGCCGATGGTCACCAACGTGATCGGCTTCCACTTCGGCCGTTCGACCGGCTCGCTGCCGTTCACCACGGCGAGGATGCAGACCAGCGCACCCAGTCCCAGCAGGATCAGGGAGAGCATCCGCGGCACATAGCCGGGTCCCATGCGAACGGGCGTCCCGATTGCCAGTCTTTGCCCGACATATAGTGCGAGTAGGCCGAAGCCAATGAACATCAGCCCGGACAAAAAGTCCTTGCTTAGGAATCGATTCAACGATGCCTCCCCAGAAACGCGTAGCCTGCAATGTGTTGTTGGGTCCGAACCCCTGGACCGCCAACAGCTAAACACATTTCGGCCGCTTTGCCCAAGTGCCAAGTGCAATACAAGTGCTAAGTGCACTATCTCAGCAGCAGACGGACTGCGATTACGGCCAGGCAAAGAGCGAACAAGCGCCGCAGCAGAGAGACCGGCGCCCTTGCGGACCAGCGGGCCGCGACCGGCGCGACAAAGAGCGCAGGGAGGGACAAGGTCGCAACGCAGAATACCGCGACATCGCCTAGCGCATCGGCCGGACGGCCCGGAACGTCGTTGTCCATCTGAAGGAAAACCAGCGTCGCGGGTGCGGCGATGATGAGATTGAAGAGCGCGCCCGCCCCGATCGCGCGCTTGATGGAAAATGAGAAGAGCGTCAGCACCGGTGTGCTCAAGGTTCCGCCCCCAACGCCGACGGCGGCCGCGAGTCCGCCCACGAGGGCGGGCGACACCTGGGAGAGCAGACCTTTCGGCTCGGACTGCCCAATGATGAGGCGATCGCCCGCTGCCATCTTCAGCGCGAGTGCAGCGGCGACTACGGCGAACAGGGTGGTCAGGACTCGGGTGGGCGCGAACGGGCTCACGGCCAGACCGACGATTGCGCCGGCCATCAATGCCGGCAGCCAGGCCCGGACCAGTTCGCGGTCTATCGACCCGGCACGCCAATGGGCGGCCGCTGCCGTGATCGAGGCGATGAGAATGCTCGCTTGGGCCGTACCCACGGCGAGCGGGACGGCCTGCGGTTCGGCAACGCCCTGAAACTCGAAGATTTCCAGCAGGATCGGGACAGCCACGATGCCGCCGCCTACGCCCAGCAGCCCGGCCAGCAAGCCAATGAGAATGCCTGTCCCCAGCAGCGCGGCCCAGGCGGCCGGCGGATAGGCAGTGAGCAGCGATTCCACCCGTCAATGTCCCCGTTGGTCGATATTGCATGCGTCCCGGGGGACGAGCAAACTCCTGGCCAATGTGAACGGTCGTTCAGGAGGTTTTCGGGTGTCAAGGCGAGGGGACGACTATATCGGCACGATGGCGGTGCAGGAAAAGCATCGGTTCGACGAGCCGTCGCTCGGCCGCTTCATGTCCGCCCATGTGGATGGATTCACGCCTCCGGTGCGGGTCGAGCAGTTCAAGGGGGGCCAGTCCAACCCGACCTACCGGCTGACGGATGGCGCCGGCCGCCGCTACGTGCTGCGGCGGAAGCCACCGGGCAAGCTGCTGCCGTCGGCTCACGCGGTCGACCGGGAGTTCCGGGTGATCTCGGCCCTCAATCGCACCGATGTGCCGACCCCCCGGGCCTACGCGCTGAGCGAGGACGAAAGCGTCGTGGGCACGCCTTTCTACATAATGGAATATTGCGACGGCCGGGTCCTGTGGGATCCGCTGCTGCCGGACGTGCCGAAAGAGGGGCGACAGGACATCTACCGGGCCAAGTTCGAGGCGCTGGCGCGCCTTCACCGGGTCGATTATGCCGCCCTCGGACTGGCCGATTTCGGGCGGCCCGGCAGCTACGTCGCCCGCCAGATCTCGCGCTGGGGCAAACAATACAAAGCGTCGGAAACCGAGAAGATCGAATCGATGGACCGGCTGTTCGACTGGCTGCCGGCCAACCTGCCCACGAACGACGAGACGGTGTTGGTCCATGGCGACTATCGCCTCGACAACATGATCTTCCACGCCACCGAGGCGCGGGTGCTGGGCATCATCGACTGGGAAATCTCGACGCTGGGCGATCCGCTGGCCGAGCTTTCCTATCTCTGCATGCTCTGGCGCACGCCGAAGGACTGGGGGGGCCTGCTGGGCCACGATCTCGACGAGCTCGGCCTGCCGACCGAGGCGGAGATGGTCGACTATTACAGCACCCTGTCGCAGCGCGCCGTCCCCGAGACCGCGCTCTGGGAGTTCTACATGGCCTATAATCTCTTCCGGGTGTCCTGCATTCGCCAGGGCGTTTATGCACGGTCGCTCGACGGCACGGCGGCCAACGTGCGTGCGGCCGAGTCCGGCAAGCTGGTGAAGCCCGCCGCCGATCTCGCCTGGGAGATCGTTCGCAACATGTCCGGAGCCTCGCGATGAGCAAACGCAAAACGGTCCTCGTCGACGAGGAGTCGACGGCGGCGGTGGCGGAGCGCGAGGCGCGCCCGCCGGTCGAGGCGATCCGCGCGGCAGCCTTTGCGCAGTTCGCGGAGCGCGGCTATCCGGTCGTCACGGTGCGCGACATCATGAAGGCCTGCGGACTGACGCAGGGCGCGCTCTACAATCACTTCAAGTCCAAGGACGAGTTGCTGCACGACATCATCGCCTCGACCCAGGGCGAACTGGAGCGGCTGTGCCAGCAGGCCGTGGCCGGCGCGGGTGGCGATCCGCGCGCCGAGCTCGCGGCCTTCGTGCGGGTCTATGTCATCCGGCATTGCCGCCTGCGCATCGAGGCGCTGGTGGCGAACCGCGAAATCGGATGGTTGGACACGGCGCGCGTGGCCGACATCCGGCGCAGCCGTCGCGCCATCCGCGACATCGTCGTGACGATCCTCAGGCATGGGGTCGATAAAGGCGTGTTCGATCCGCCGCGCATCGACGGAAAGCACGATCTCAAGGCGATGGCCATGGCGCTGCTCGACCAGTGCACCCATGTTTCGATGTGGTACGGTCCGGGCGGCGATCTCACCGAGGAACAGATGGCGAAGCTCTATACCGACATGGCCTTGCGCATGGTCGGCGCGGCGCCGCAGCCTGCCTGAGCAATCTGGAGCAGCAGAGTATGTTGATTCGCGTCGCGGCCCTGGTTGCGTTGCTGGCCTCGCTGATCGGCTGCACGGCGGACTCCGGCGCCGTGCCGCCGTCCGGTCGCAACCCCTCGATGGCGGTCGCGCCCGGAGACGTTCCGGCGGCGCGCTGGCATGCCGTGCTGATCGCCGGCGACAATAACAGCCCGTCCTTCGACAATGGCATCGACGCCTTGCGCGACAAGCTGGCGGCACGGGGCGTGCGGGACATCCGCCTGCTCACCTCCGATCCCGGGCGCAATCCGACGGCCGAGGTCGCCAGCGCCTCAAACGTCTCGAGCGCGCTCCGCAATGCCGGCGGAGCGGAGGCTTGCCTGGCCTTCATCACCAGCCACGGCACCGAGGCCGGCGTCGTGCTGCGCCAGGCCAACGGCGTCGTCCGGCCGAGCGCGCTCGACAATGCCCTGGACGCGGGCTGCGGGACGCTGCCGACGGTCGTGGTCGTCTCGGCCTGCCACAGCGGCGTCTTCCTGACACCGGCCATGCGCCAGCCCAACCGGGTCGTGCTGACGGCCGCCGCGGCCGATCGCGTAAGCTTTGGCTGCGGCGCGGGCGACCGCTTCACCTATTACGACCAGTGCCTGCTGCAGCAGTTCGATGGCGCCACCACCTGGGGCCAGCTCGCCCAGGCCACGCGGAGCTGCGTGCAGAACCTCGAAAAGAGCATGGGAATCCGCACGCCCTCTCTGCCGCAGATCTTCGTCGGATCCGCGGTCGCCAACCTTCGCCTGCCGGGGCGCTAGATTCGTTCCAGCGCCAGGTCGCGCAGGCGGCTGCGCTGGATCTTGAAACCGTTGGGCGAGGGCGTCTTGGGGAAGTCGTCGATCGCCAGGACGCGCATCGGCACCTTGTAGTTGGCCAGAGCGTGCTTGCAGTGTGCGATGGCAGCGGCCTCGTCGAGCGTCGCGCCGGGCGCGAGGATCACGAAGGCGACCGCGCGCACCCCGTCCGGGCGCGGCACAGCAATGGCCTGGCAGGCGGCGATGCCCGGCAGCGTCTGCAGATGGGTCTCGATCTCGAGCGGATTCACCAGGAAGCCCGAAAGACGTAGCACGTCGCCCATGCGGCTCAGAAAGGTGAAGCCGCCCTGTCCGTCGAGCTCGGCGAGGTCGCCGGTGCGGACATAGCCGTCGGCGGTCACGGTCTCGGCGGTGGCTTTGTCGTCACCGTAATAGCCGACCATCAATGACGGGCCGGCGCATTCGAGCGCGCCGGGCTGGCCGACGGCCAGCAGCTCACCGGTCTCCGGATCGCGGATGCGGACGTGGCCGAGCGGCGAGGTGGGAACGCCGCCACCCTTCTTGCGGCGAGCCACCTCGGAGTCGATCGGCTGCAGGGAATAGAGGGCCTGCACCTCGCTCATCCCGTAGAGTCCGCAAAGCCGCAGGCCGCGCTGGTCCGCGGTTTCCGCGATGTCGTCCAACGACGCGTTGAAGGCGGCGTAGCCCGCCCATTTCACCGAGGGGAAGGGGCGGTCGCCGGGCACTGCGTCGAGCAGGCGGGCGAACATGTCGTCGCTGCCGAACAGGGTTGTCGGCCTGTGTCGCGCTATCAGTCGTGCGATCTCATCGATCTCGGAGGACTCGACCAGCACGCAGGGCATGCCGGCTGCCAGTGTCGCCATGGTCTGGTCGAAGCCGTAGACACCGCAGAGCGGCAGGATCGAGAGCGACAGTGTGTCGGGCGCGGTGAGGCCGAAGGCGCGCGCGACCTGCTGGGCGTGGCTGGCGATGGCGCCCTGGCGGTGCAGAACGAACTTGGGCGCGCTGGTCGTGCCCGAGGTCGTGAAGATGTTGCAGGGGGCGCTCGCCTTCGCGTTGTTCAGGCCGAGCCGGGGCCGCGACAGCAGGCGCTCGAAGGGCACGCGCCGCAGCCGTTCGATGGCAGCCGGGATCGAGGCGGGCTCGTCGCCCACCGTGACGATGGCCGTAAGCCTGTCGAGAGCCGCGGGCTCGACATCGGCCAGGATGGAGAGGAAGTCGATCCGCCGGAATCCGGGCGCGCAGGCCAGTACCTTGGCGCCGGAGCGGCCGACGATGTCGGCAACCTCGACGGCGCGATAGCGCGTGTTCACCGCGACGGCGATGGCGCCCAGCCGGATGCAGGCGAGATAGAGGATCGGATAGGCCGGCACGTTGGGCAGCCACAGCGCCACGCGATCGCCCGGGCCGACGCCCAGGTCGGCAAGCCCTTGGGCGGCGCGCCGCGCGCTCTCGGTGAGTTCCAGGAAGGAAATCGCCCGATCGCCGTGCAGCAGGGCCGGCGCGTCGGGAGTTTGCTCTGCGATGGCGGCGACGAGCGTCCAGACATCGGGGGCGGGTTGGGCGAGAGGCATGCGCGCGGAGACTACCCGAAGACCGTTTCATCACAAGCGGGTCACCTTGACCCGGCACGCCGCTTGCCTAACGCTCGCCATTGGGGATTGGGAGTCGTGATGTTCCGTCGAAGCCTTTTTGCCGCGCCGCTCGTCCTGGCCGCTGCGTCGGCGCGTGCCCAGCAATGGGTGCCGAAACAGCCGATCAAGATCCTGGTCGGTTATGCGCCCGGCGGCACCGCCGACATGGCCGCCCGCATCGCGGCGGAGACGATCCAGCGTCAACACGGCTACACGGTGATCGTCGACAACAAGACGGGGGCCGGCGGCTTCATCGCGCTGAAGGCCGTGGCCCAGGCGCCGGCTGATGGCTACACGGTGGGTATCGGCATCATGGGCCAGCTTGCGGTCGGCCCGGTGGTGCCGGGATCCCAGATCCCGCTCGATCTCGACAAGGAGCTGACGCCGATCTGCAATCTCGTCGGCGTGCCGATGGCCCTGATCGTGCGCGTCGATGCTCCTTTCAAGACAATTCCGGAATTCGTTGCCTATGCGAAGGCCAATCCCGGCAAGGTGAGCTATGCGTCGACCGGCCTCGGCTCGACCAATCAGCTTGGCGCGGAATTTCTCGCGGCCGAAGCGGGTGGCCTGAAGCTGATCCATGTTCCCTATCGCGGCGGCGCGCCCGCCATCGCCGACGTCGCGGCCGGCAACGTCGACGTATTCTTCGGCAACGTGTCGGAACTGATCGGCCAGGCGCGCGGTGGCAAGGTGCGGGTGCTCGCGCTCGCGGCGACGAAGCCGACGCCGCTCGCCCCCGAACTGCCGCTGCTCACGAAGGACATTCCGGCCCTCGACATCAACAACTGGTTTGGCCTGATGGGGCCGGCAGCCCTGCCGGCCGACATCAAGGCGGCGCTCGCCAAACTGTTCATCGACGCGATCGCGGACCCCAAGAATACCGAGACGCTGGCCAAGCAGGGGCTGGAGCCGATCGGTCAGGGACCCGAAGCTTTCGCCGCGTATATCGTGAAGGACCGCGAGCGTTGGGCCAAGGTCGCCAAGCAGGGCAATGTAAGAGCCGAATAGCAAAGGAAGAGTAATGAGTGCGCCGCTTTCCCTCGGGATCGACATCGGGGGAACTTTCACCGACCTCGTCATTCATGATCCGCGCACCGGGCGGGCCGTTATCTGGAAGGAAAGCACGACACCGGACGATCCAGCCCGCGGGGCGCTCGAGGGTACGCGGCGCGTGCTGGAGAAGGCGGGCGCCAGGCCGCAGGAGATCGGCCGCGTCGTTCATGCCACCACGTTGTTCACCAACGCGCTGATCGAGCGCAAGGGTGCGAAGACGGGTCTCCTCACGACGGCCGGTTTCGGCGACGTGCTGGAGATCGCGCGCGAGCGCAAGTACGAGCTCTACGATCTCTTCATCGAGATGCCGAAGCCGCTGGTGCCGCGGCCGTGGCGGCGCGAGGCGAAGGAACGACTGGCACCGGACGGCACGATCGAGATCGCGCTCGATGTCGAGGCGGCGCTGGCCGAGGTCGCCGATCTGGTGGAGCAGGGCGTGGAGAGCCTCGCCATCTGCTTCCTGCATTCCTATGCCAATGCCGCGCACGAACGCGCGATCGGCGCCGCGGTGGCCGAGCGCTTCCAGAACCTGTCGATCTCGCTGTCGTCCGACATCGCGCCGGAGATCCGCGAGTATCTGCGCGCCAGCACGACGGTGGCCAACGCCTATGTGCGGCCGCTGGCCGAGATCTATCTGGAGCGGCTGGAGCAGGCGCTGCGGGACGAGGGCATTCCGGGCGGGCTGTTCCTCATGTTGTCGAATGGTGGCCTCACCCATGTGAGCGAGGCCAAGCGGGCGCCGGTGCAGCTTCTCGAAAGCGGGCCTGCGGCCGGCGCGCTGGCCGGCGCCTGGTTCGGACGCAATGCCGGGCTGGAGCGCGTCCTGGCCTTCGACATGGGCGGGACGACCGCCAAGCTGGCCCTGGTCGACGATGGCGAGCCGCTGGTCGCCTGGGGCTTCGAGGCGGCGCGCGAGAAGCGCTTCCTGCGCGGCTCGGGCCTGCCCATGCAGATCGCCACGGTGGAGCTGATCGAGATCGGCGCCGGCGGCGGCTCGATCGCGCACAGGAGCGATCTCGGCACGCTGAACGTCGGACCCGAGAGCAGCGGCGCGCAGCCGGGACCGGCCTGCTATGGTCGCGGCGGCACTGAGGCCACGGTTACAGATGCCGACCTGACCCTGGGCTATCTCAATGCCGACTTCTTCCTGGGCGGCGCCATGAAGATCGACGCGGTGGCGACGAATGCCGCCTTCGGAAAATTGGCCGCCGCCTTGGGCGTCGAGCCCGGCCGCGCGGCGTTCGGCGTGCACGACGTGGTGAACGAGAACATGGCCGGTGCGGCGCGCGTGGCCATCGCCGAGCGCGGCCGGGTGCCCTCCGAGTATGCGCTGCTGGCGACGGGCGGGGCGGGCCCCGTCCATGCCTGGCACGTGGCACGCAAGCTGGGCGTCAGCCGCGTCGTCTGCCCGCCGGGCGCGGGCGCGGGCAGCACCATCGGCATGCTGATGGCGCCGGCGCGCGTCGATCGTGTGGCGAGCTTCACGACCGCGCTGGCGGGTGCCGATCTCGCCGCCGCGGATAGCCTCTTCGCCGGTCTCGAAAAGGAGGCGCTGGACGTGCTGCACCTGACCGGCGCCGACGTCGAGAACCGGACTGTTCGGCGCCTCGCAGACATGCGCTACATCGGCCAAGGCAGCGAGATCACCGTCGTGCTGCCGCAGGTCCTCGACGAGGCTGAGGTGAAGACCTCCTTCGAAGCTGCCTACAAGGCGCTGTTCGCGCGCACGCCGCCGGGTGCGGCGATCCAGTTCGTGGCCCTGCGCCTCTCGGTCAGCGCCCCCATGCCCGGCACCGGTGGCAAACTCGAATTGCCGCGACATGCTTCTGCGGGAGCGCTCAAGGGCACGCGGCCCGTGTTCTTCCCCGATGAAGGCAAGACGCTCCCGACGCGTGTCTGGGACCGCTATGCCCTCGAACCCGGCGTCAGCATCGACGGGCCCGCGGTCTTCGAGGAGAACGAAAGCACCTTCATCGTCGGGCCGAATTCCACGGCCCGGCTGCTGGCCGACGGCTCCATCCTGGCGGAGGCAAACTGATGTCGCGCACTTTCGATGCCATCGAACTGGAATTGCTGTGGCGCCGGCTGATCTCGCTGGTCGACGAGGCGGCGGCGGCCATGGTGCGCACGTCGTTCTCGACGCTGGTCAGGGAAAGCTACGACTTCTCCTGCGTCGTGACCGACGCGTCGGGCCAGTCGCTGGTGCAGGCGAGCGAGAGCATCCCGAGTTTCATCGGCACGCTGCCCGAGACCGTGAAGCACTTCCTGCGTCACTTTCCGGAGGATCAGCTCTCGCCGGGCGACGTGCTGATCACCAACGACATCTGGCTGGGGACCGGCCATCTGCCGGACGTCACGCTGGCCAAGCCCATCTTCCGCAACGGCAAGCTGATTGCCTTCAGCGCGACGACCGCGCACGTGCCCGATATCGGCGGCAAGATCCGCAGCCCCGAGCCGCGCGAGGTCTTCGAGGAGGGGCTGCAGATCCCGCCGATGAAGATGATGGCGGCCGGCAAGACCGACGAGACGCTGGTGGCGCTGATCCGCAAGAACGTGCGCACGCCGGACCAGACGATGGGCGATCTCTACGCCCAGATCGTGGCGCTCGATCTCATGGAAGACCGCCTGCTGGTCCTGATGGAGAATTACGGCCTGCCCGATCTCACGGATCTGGCGCGCGAGATCCAGGGGCGCTGCGAGGCGGCGATGCGGGCGGCGATCCGCGAACTGCCGGACGGCACCTATCGCAGCGAGCTGAAGACCGACGGCATCATGGACAAGCCCATCACCATCAAGATGGCGCTCACCATCAAGGGCGACGAGATCCTGATCGATTTCGCGGGGACCGACGCCCAGGTCGATCGGGCGATCAACTGTGCCCTGTGCTACACCAACGCAATGTGCATGTATGGGGTGAAGGTCTGCACCAACTCCAACCTGCCCAACAATGAAGGCGCGTGGCGGCCGATCACGCTCACCGCGCCGCCGGGCTGCATCGTCAATCCGCAATTTCCCGCGCCGGGCGGTTCGCGCATGCTGATCGGCCACTACATCCCGATGCTGGTGTTCGGCTGCCTGGGCCAGATCGTGCCCGAGCGCGTGATGGCCGCCTGCGGCTCGCCGATGTGGGGGATGAACCAGTCGGGCGTGCGGGAGGGCGGCAAGCCCTACGCCAACATGTTCTTCTACAATGGCGGCATGGGCGGCAACACGCAGAGGGACGGAGTCACTTGCCTCTCGTGGCCGTCGAACGTCAGTTCGACCTCGATCGAGATCAGCGAGCACATCGCGCCGCTGCGTTTCCATCACAAGAAGCTCCGTCCCGATTCCGGCGGCGCCGGCCGGCACCGCGGCGGGCTGGGACAGGAGATCCTGATCGAGAGCCGCAGCGAGACGCCGATCGCCGTTTCCTTCCTGGCCGAGCGCACCATCTTTGCGGCCTTCGGCATCGAGGGCGGCAAGGACGGGGCGCCGGGCGAACTGCGCATCAACGGCGAGAAGACCGACCCCAAGAAGCAGTACGTGCTGAACAAGGGCGATACGGTCTCGCTGGGCACGCCGGGCGGCGGCGGCCATGGCGATCCGAAGCTGCGCCCCGCGGCGGCACTCGCCGCCGACGTGGCGGCCGGCTACGTCACGGCGGTGGCGGACTATCAGGGCGACGACTGAGCGGCCTGCCGTCTGGAAATTCATGGCGTCGCGGCCGGCGGGCGGGATAACGTGCGCGCCGCTTCGACGATTTGAGGAACGCCATGAAAATCGCCTATTCCGCCGCCAGCCCCTATGTCCGCAAGGTGCTGGCCTGCGCCATCGCGCGCGGGCTCAACGACAAGATCGAGCGCTGGAAGGTCGGCACGACCGATCCGGCCCTGCTGCCGGTCAATCCGCTCTCCAAGGTCCCGAGCCTGATCACCGACGACGGCATGTCGCTCTACGACAGCCCGGTGATCTGCGAATATCTCGACAGCATCGGCGACGCGCCGAAGCTGTTCCCGCCGGTTGGTCCGGCGCGCTGGAAAGCACTCACGCAGCAGGCACTGGGCGATGGCATTCTCGACGCCACCCAGCCGCGCCGCCGCGAGATCGCGCTGCCGCAGGACGAGGGTCGCCAGAGCTACATCGCCCTTCAGCAGGGCAAGGTCGTGCGGTCGCTCGACCTGCTGGAGAAGGAGGCGCCCTCGCTCGGCCTGCTGACGACGATTGGCGAGATCACGATCGGCTGCGCCCTGGGCTATCTCGATTTCCGCTACGCCAACGAGCCGTGGCGCCCGGGCCATCCTGCGCTCGAAGCCTGGTACGACAAGGTCGTGAAGCTGCCGCCGCTTGCCGAGACGATGCCGGTGGGATGACCGTCCCGAGCGGTGGAGGTGGGCGATGCCCGCACGGACCGGTGAACAATTCCTGAAGGGTCTTCGCGGCCCGCGCGAGGTTTGGGTCGACGGCGAGAAGGTGGGCGATGTCGTCGACCATCCGAAGCTCCGCGGGGCGGCCCACGCCCTGGCGGCGGTGTACGATCTCCACCATACGCAGGCCGCGACCTGCCTCGGTCCTGATCCGGAGACGGGCGAGTCGATCCCGGTCAGTCACCGGATCCCCCGGTCGAGGGAAGACCTGGTGCATCGCCACGCGGCGCTGCGTCAGGTCGCGGAGTACTCGGTCGGCCTGATGGGCCGCACACCCGACTACATGAATGTGACCTATGCGGGCTTCGCCGGCCGGCCCGACGAGTGGGGGGCGCACGGCAACGAGGCCGGCGCCGAGCGGCTGGTTACCTATCAGAAATTCCTGCGGCGTGGCGACGTGGCGCTGACCCATACGACCGTTCAGCCCACTGTCGACAAGGCCCTGGGCGATGCGCCCTCGGCCGGTAACACGCAGGCGTTGCGAAAAGTCGGCGATACCGAACATGGCATCGTCGTGCGGGGCGCGAGGGTGCTGGCGACCCTGGCGCCCTTCACCGACGAGATCGCCGTCTATCCCAGCGTGCCGCTGCCCCCGGGTTCCGACGACTACGCGCTTTCCTTCTGCCTGCCGGTCGGGACACCGGGGCTGAAATTCCTCTGCCGCGATTCGATGTCGGCCCCGGACAACCGGTTCGACTTTCCGCTCTCGGGCCGCTTCGACGAACAGGACGCGTTCGTGATCTTCGACGACGTCGAGGTTCCGCGCGACCGGCTGTTCATCGATTGCAACATGGCCGCCTACAACACGGTCATGACATCGAGCTGGCTGCCGAACATCCTGCAGCAGACGATGATCCGGGCCTGGACGAAGCTCGACTTCGCCTGGGGACTCGCGCTGCGCATGGCGGCCTCGATCAATGCGGTCGATCCCGAGACGCAACGCATGGTCGGAGAGATCTGGACCTATGCGGAATTCACGCGCTCGGCCATCGTTGCGGCCGAGGCGGAGGCGCGCGAATGGCCATCGGGCCTGTGGACGTGTGACGTCCGCCCGCTGCATGCCCTTCGCTCGACGCTGCCCAAGTGGTTTCCCAGGGTGAACGAGATCCTGCGCCTGATCGGGTCGCACAATCTCCTGGCCGCGCCGACCGCGGCGCAGCTCGCCGACCCGGACCTGCGGCCGCTGATCGATCGTTATCTGCCGGGCGCCAAGGGCATGGCGGCAGAGGAGCGTATCCGCATCTTCCGGCTCGCCTGGGATTTCGCCGGCAGTGCGCTGGCCAGCCGCAACGAGCAATACGAACGGTTCTACCTCGCCTCGTCTGCCCGCAATCTGGCGCGGCATCTGCAGTTCACCGACCGCAGGCGGGCCGACACGCTTGTGCAGCGCTTCCTGGACGAGGAGTATCGGTAGGAGGGCGAGGAGGGGCCGATGAGCGATATCGACACCAAGCCGCAGGCGGTGGAGCGGACCAAGACCAAGCAGCCGCCACTCTACAAGGTGATCCTGTTGAACGACGACTACACACCGCGTGAATTCGTGGTCGTCGTCCTGAAGGCCGTGTTCCGCATGACCGAGGAGCAGTCCTACCGCGTCATGATGACGGCCCACCAGCGCGGCGCCTGCGTCGTCGCCACCTACACCCGCGATATCGCCGAATCCAAGGCGAGCGAAGCCAACGACATGGCCCGTGGCGCCGGCCATCCACTGGAGTTCAGCACGGAGCCTGAGGAGTAGGGCGCCGACGCGGGTCTAGCCCCTTTTCGCAAGCCTTTGCGATCATTGGAGAATTTGGCGGATCAGGCAAAAAGGGCCTGAGAAACTTCGGTGGAGAATCAATGGGTTGACGGGAGCGGCTGCGGTCCGTATTTTCCGCCCGCTTTCGGAATTCACCCCGGCCCGGCCGGGGCTTTTTGTTGAGTTAGGGCCATGAAGATCCGTCATTCTCTCAAGTCGGTGAAGCTCCGTCACAAGGACTGCCGCATCGTGCGCCGCAAGGGCCGCGTTTACGTGATCAACAAGACCAACCCGCGCTTCAAGGCCCGCCAGGGCTGAAGACGGCGTCAGCGTCTTAGCGAACAAGCGGCGGAGGCTTCGGCTTCCGCCGCTTTTTCATTTGGCGTATGAGCGAAGCATGGAGATGCCGCCGCTCGATCCCGCCATTCTCGCCCGCCGGTCGGAGATCGTCGCCGCCTTGCGCGTCATCGTTCCGGGCGAGGGCGTCATCGACGATCTCGACGGCATGCGCCCCTTCGAATGCGATGCGCTGTCGGCCTACCGGCAGATGCCGTTGGTCGTGGTGCTCCCCGAGACCGTGGCCCAAGTGGCCGCCATCCTGCGCTACTGCCAGGACAACAACGTGAAGGTCGTGCCGCGCGGCGCCGGCACCTCGCTGTCGGGCGGTTCGATGCCGGTCGGCGATGCGATCCTGCTGGGCCTGAGCAAGTTCAACCGCGTGCTCGAGATCGACTACGCCAACCGCTGCGCCCGCGTGCAGCCGGGCGTCACCAATCTCGGCGTCACCAAGGCGGTCGAGCACGAAGGCTTCTATTACGCGCCCGATCCCAGCTCGCAGATCGCCTGCTCGATCGGCGGCAACGTCGCGGAGAATTCCGGCGGCGTGCACTGTCTGAAATACGGCCTGACCACCAACAACCTGCTCGGCATCGAGATGGTGCTGATGAACGGCGAGGTGGTGCGGCTGGGCGGCAAGCATCTCGATGCGGAAGGCTACGATCTCCTGGGCCTCATGACCGGTTCGGAGGGCCTGCTGGGCGTCGTCACCGAGGTGACCGTGCGGCTGCTGCGCAAGCCCTCGACCGCGCGCGCCGTGCTGCTGGGCTTTCCGACCGAGGCCGGCGCGGCCGATTGCGTCGCCGCCGTCATCGCCTCGGGCATCATCCCCGGCGGCATGGAGATGATGGACAAGGAAGCCACCAAGTGCGCCGAGGCGTATGTCGGCGCGGGCTATCCGCTCGATGCCGAGGGCCTGCTGATCGTCGAGCTCGACGGCCCGCCGGTCGAGGTCGACTATCTGGTCGAGCGGGTCGCCGAGATTGCCAGGGGCCGCGGCGCCACGACGATCAGGGTCAGCAACGACGAGCAGGAGCGGGTGCTGTTCTGGGCCGGCCGCAAGGCCGCGTTCCCCGCCGTCGGCCAGATCTCGCCCGACTATATGTGTCTCGACGGCTCGGTGCCGCGCGGAAAACTGGTCGAAGTGCTGGCCGAGATGCGCCGGCTGTCGAAGCAGTACGGCTTGCGGGTCGTCAACGTCTTCCATGCCGGCGACGGCAATCTCCATCCGTTGATCCTGTTCGACGCCAACGATCCCGGCGAGCTGCGGCGCTGCGAGGAATTGGGCGCGGATATCCTGCGGCTCTGCGTGCGGGTCGGCGGCGTGCTGACCGGCGAGCACGGCGTCGGCATCGAGAAGCGCGACCTGATGGGCGTGCAGTTCACTGAGATCGATCTCGACCAGCAGATGCGCGTGAAATGCGCCTTCGATCCCGACCACCTGCTCAATCCCGGCAAGGTGTTCCCCAAGCTGCGCCGCTGCGCCGAGCTGGGCCGGCTGGTCGTGACCCAGAACAACATCCCGTTCCCCGACATCCCGCGGTTTTGATTAGATGACTGGTACGATCAAGCCGCGCGACGCGAAGGAGCTGCGGCAGGCGGTGGAGTGGGCGCTGGGCGAGGGCGTGACGCTCGACGTGCGCGGCGAGGGCAGCAAGCTCGCATTGGGCAAGCCGATGCAGTGTGCCCAGGTTCTCGATCTGTCGGGTATCTCCGGCATCGTCGACTATGCGCCGGAGGAACTGGTCGTCACCCTGCGGGCCGGCACGCCGATGCGCGAGGTCGAGGCGCTGCTGGCCCAGCGCAATCAGATGCTGGCCTTCGAGCCGCCCGATCTCGGCCCGCTGCTCGGTCGTGAGCCGGGGCAGGGAACGCTGGTTGGCGCGCTCATGGGCAATCTCGCGGGCTCGCGCCGGCTCTCGGCCGGTGCGGCGCGCGATCATCTGCTGGGCTTCAGCGGGGTCAACGGGCGCGGTGAGGCGTTCAAGTCGGGCGGCCGGGTGATGAAGAACGTCACCGGCTACGATCTCTCCAAGATCCTCGCCGGTTCGTGGGGCACGCTTGCGGTGCTCGACGAAGTCTCGGTCAAGGTGCTGCCGGCGCCGGACCAGACGGCGACGCTGCTGCTGCTGGGCCTCGACGATGCCGCTGCCGTGCGGGCGATGTGCGCGGCGATGGGCAGCCCGCACGAAGTCTCGGGCGCGGCACACCTGCCGGGCCGCACGGCGCTGCGCCTCGAAGGCGTGGCGCCCTCGGTCGAGGCGCGGCTCAAGGGCCTGCGCGAACTGATGGCGGATGCCGGCGCGAAGATGGAGGCGCTCGGCACATTGGAGAGCCGGACCTTCTGGCGCGGGGTGCGCGATGTGGCGCCGCTGAACGCGGCGCCCGACGAAATCGTTTGGAAGATTTCCTGCCCGCCGACCGAAGGCCCGGCGATCCTGGGTCGCATCAAGGCGCAGCGCCCCACCGCTCGGGCTTTCTACGACTGGTCCGGCGGGCTGATCTGGCTGGCGCTGCCGCCCTCGGCCGATGCCGATCACACGCTCGTTCGTGGGGCGCTCGGCGCGACGGGCGGGCATGCGACGCTGATCCGCGCTCCCGAGGCTGTGCGCGCGGCCGTCCCCGTGTTCCAGCCTCAGTCCGCCGCGCTCGTGGCGCTGGCGGTGCGCGTGAAGGAAAGTTTCGATCCCAAGACTCTCTTCAATCCGGGGAGGATGGGTTAGGGATTGTTCATGCTAAAGCCTTTCCGTCTCAGATTGACCCACTCACCTCATCCTGAGGAGCCGTGCAAAGCACGGCGTCTCGAAGGATGGGCAACAGACGGGGTGCGCGTGCCCACCCTTCGAGACGCTCACTGCGTTCGCTCCTCAGGGTGAGGTCAGTTTTGGGATGCTCGGCTCGATTCAATCTCGCCCGGAAAGGCTCTGGTTAACTTGAACAAGACGACAGC
This sequence comes from Reyranella sp., assembly GCF_965228225.1. GTDB lineage: Bacteria > Pseudomonadota > Alphaproteobacteria > Reyranellales > Reyranellaceae > Reyranella. Next base: position 1,699,121 of record NZ_OZ245801.1, read on the forward strand.
GATCGAGGTCGTGGACTATCATTGAGAGAGTTGGGACATGAAGCGCAAGATCAAGCCAGTGCATCCCGGTCGCATTCTCCATGACGAGTTCATGGAGCCGGCCGGAAATTCCCAGTACCGGTTGGCGCAGGCGGCAGGTTTGTCGCAAGTGCAAGTGGGCAATATCATCCGGGGTAGGCGCGGCATAACGGCTGAGACGGCCCTTCGACTGGAGCGCGCCCTTGGCATGAGCGCTCAGACTTGGATGAACCTGCAGACCTTGTACGAGTTGGAAAAGGCTTCCTCTGAATCGGGACAGCTGATCAAGAAGACGACGGAACGGCTGAAGTTGGATCAGGCGGCCTGATCAGCGTCGTGCAAACCAACTTCACCCTGGCCCAGCTTGCCGACTCCGAGAACGCGCGCAGCGAGCAGATCCTGCGCAAGTGCGTCCATTGCGGCTTCTGTACCGCCACCTGTCCAACCTTCGTGCTGCTGGGCGACGAACGCGACAGTCCGCGCGGACGCATCTATCTCATCAAGGCGATGCTGGAGGGCGACCGCGCGCCCACGATGCAGGAGGTCCGGCACGTCGATCGCTGCCTGTCTTGCCTGTCCTGCATGACGACCTGCCCGTCGGGCGTGAACTACATGCACCTGGTCGATCACGGCCGGCATCGCATCGAGGAGACTTATACGCGGGCGCCGGCCGACCGCTTCATGCGCGGGCTGCTGGCCTGGCTGATGCCGCGGCCGGACGCTTTCCGTTGGGCCATGAGGCTGGGCCGTCTCGCCAAGCCCTTTGCGCCATTCCTGCCGGCGACCAGTAGCGATCCGGGTGGTGCCACCTTCCTGCGCCGGCTGCGCGCCATGCTCGACGCCGTGCCCGCGCGCCTGCGCAGCCCGTCGCCGGTCGACCGGCCGCAGACCTTCCCGGCCAAGGGCTTGAGACGGAAGCGCGTGGCGCTGATGCCGGGCTGTGGCCAGCAGGTGCTGGCGCCGGAGGTCAACGAGGCCACGGTGCGGCTGCTGACGCGCCACGACATTGAGGTCGTGAACGTCGCGGGCTCGGGCTGCTGCGGCTCCTCCGTGCTCCACGTCGGTCGCAACGAGCAGGCGGTCGCTCTGGCCAAGGCCAACATCACCGCCTGGCTGCGCGAGATCGACGGCGCCGGCCTCGATGCCATCGTGATCAACGCCTCGGGCTGCGGCACGACGGTCAAGGACTACGGCAACATGCTGGCCGACGAACCGGAGTGGCACGAGAAGGCGCTGCAGGTCGCCAGGCTCGCCAAGGATGTCAGCGAGGTCATGCTCGAGATCGGGCTGGTGGACGTCGAGCCCAAGGGGCTGACGGTGGCCTATCATTCGGCCTGCTCGATGCAGCACGGCCAGAAGGTGATCGAACAGCCCAAGCGGCTGCTACGCGACGCCGGCTTCGTCGTGAAGGACGTGCCCGAGGGCCATCTCTGCTGCGGCTGGGCCGGCACTTACCAGGTGCTGCAGCCCGACCTGTCGCGCCGCCTGCGCGACCGCAAGGTGGCCAACATCGAGAGCCTGAAGCCCGACGTGATCGCGGCCGGAAACTTCGGCTGCATCGGCAACATCGCCGCGGGCACCGGCATACCCATCGCCCACACGGTCGAGCTGCTGGACTGGGCGACGGGCGGCCCCAAGCCGGCGGCCCTGGACTGAGCACGGAGGAAGGGGAGGCATGAACGCTCTTCGCGCTTGCCTTGCCGCCCTTCTCGGATTGATGCTGGGCGCCAACGCGATGGCGCAGAACGCCGGGAGCGGCACCGTGCTCGACACACTCTTCATCAAGCTTCGCGAGGCGACCGATCCGTCGGCGATCCGCGCCCTTGAGGCGGCGATCTGGGAACAATGGGTGATGGTGCCCGACATGAGCCAGCGCGCCCTGATGATGCGCGGCATCGCCGAGATGCAGCAGCAGGAACTCAAGACCTCGATCGAGACCTTCACGCGCCTGATCGACCTCGCGCCGGACCTGTCGGAGGCCTGGAACAAGCGCGCGACGGCGCACTGGTTGATGGGCAACTTCCCGGCCTCGCTGGCCGACATCTGCGAGACGGTGAAGCGCGAGCCGCGCCATTTCGGCGCCTATTCGGGTCTCGGCATGATCCGCGCTGAAATGGGCGAGAACGCGCGCGCCGTTGCGGCTTTCGAGCTGGCGCGCCGGTGGAACCCGCACATCCCTGGAATCGACGGCGAGATCGAGCGTTTGAAGGCTTTCGGCGGAGACAAAGGCAGCGAGGCCGATCCGCTGGGTTGCGGCCGGCCCTCGACGTAGGTCAAAGTCACCGCGCGTTCAGATTCGGGAGTTGGTGAATGGCCACGTTGTATGTCGGCGGTCGTCTTTTCGACGGCGAGAAAGTGCAAGACGGGCAGGCGGTGCTGGAAGAGGGCGGCAGCATCAAGCGCGTCGCCCCGGCGGGTGAATTCAAGGGCTTTGCTGGCGAGGTCGTCGACACGTCGGGGGCCACGCTGATTCCCGGCATCATCGACTGCCACGTCCACTCGCTGTCGGGGGCCGAGGGCAATCCCGGTGCGGTCCAGGACCGCCTGAGCGCGGCCCAGCTGACCGTGCGCGGCATGGAGTTCATGCGCCAGACGCTGGAAGGCGGCGTCACCGCCGTGCGCGACTGCGGCGGCAAGGACTATATCGAGTTCGCGATCCGCGATGCCTACAACGCCGGGCGATTCCTGGGGCCGACCATGCGCTGCGCCGGCCGCATGATCTGCATGACCGGTGGGCACGGCAACCGGACCGGCCGCGTCGCCGACGGCGTCGACGAGGTGGTCAAGGCAGTGCGCGAGCAGGTCCATGCCGGGTCCGACCTGGTGAAGATCATGGCCACGGGCGGCGTGATGACCCAGGGCGTCAATCCCGAGGACGCGCATTACAGTGCCGAGGAGATGAAGGCCGGCATTTCGGAAGCGCATCGCTTCCACAAATGCTGCGCGAGCCACGCGCAGGGCGCGCTCGGCATTCTGAACGCGGTACGCGGCGGCATCGATTCGATCGAGCACGGCATCTTCATGGACGAGGAATGCTGCCGCGAGATGAAGGAGCGCGGCGTCTGGCTGGTGCCGACCTTGGCGGCCGTGAAGAACATCCTCAAGGGCTATGACGAGGGCGACCGCTCGATCCCCGACTATGTGATCGACAAGAGCCGCCGCGTCTTCGACCGTCACATTGCGGCGACCAAGATGTACTACGCCGCCGGCGGCCGGATCGCGATGGGCACCGACGCCGGCACGCCGCACAATCGCCATGGCGAGAATGCGCGCGAGCTCGAATTCATGTGCGACATCGGCATTTCGACCCGCGACTCGCTGTTCTTCGCGACCGCGAGTGCCGCCGACCTGATGCGCCTGGCCGATCACGGCCGCATCAAGGAAGGTAACGTCGCCGACTTCGTGGTCTGCGACGGCGACGCGCTGGCCGACATCAAGCGCGCCGCGCGCAAGGAGAACCACCGCATGGTGGTGAAGCGGGGCATCGTCGCCCGCGACAATCGTGCGGCCTTCTCCCGCGAAGCCGTTCGCGTCGCGGCGGAATAGCGGGCAGAGAAAGGCGATCCCGGAGCCTTCGTGGAAGAAATCTTCCTCATCCTCGTCGGGATCGCCTGGGCGCTCGGCACGCCGCTGATCGCCATCATGGCGCTGGTCCGCACGTCGGGCCTGCGGGCGCAGAACGATCGACTTGCCACCGAGCTGGCGGCGCTGCGGCGTCAGGTGGCCGCAACAGCCGCACAGCCGCTTCCGCCGCCCGTGGAGGCCGCTCCGTTCCCGGTGGCGCCGGTCGAGGCCGCCGTGCCACCGCCCCCGGCGCCGCCCTTCGTTCCAGAGCCCGAGCCGCAGGCCGAACCCGAGGCGATCGTCATCGGGGCGGATCTGCAGGCGTCGCCACCAGCGCCCGCGCCGCCGCTGGCGATCCCGGCCGTCGAGCCGGTGCGGGGCGGGTGGGAGCAGCGGCTTGGGGCCCGGGCCTTCCTCTGGGTCGGCGCCATCACCCTGGCATTGTCGGCCGTCTTCCTCGTCCGTTACTCGATCGAGGAGGGCTACCTCTCTCCCGAGGTGCGCGTCATCCTGGCGGCGCTTTTCGGCTTCGCTTTGATTGCGGGCGCGGAGCGGATGCGCCCGCGCGACGATCGCGTGTCGCAGGCGCTGGCCGCCGCGGGCGTCGCGGCGCTCTATGGCTCGCTGCTCTCCGCCGTGGCGCTCTACGACATGATCTCCAAGGTCGCAGCCGGCGGCGCCGCCGCGGCCCTGACCGCCTTCGCGATCACGCTCTCGCTGCGCCACGGGATTCTCGTTGCGGCGCTGGCCTTCGTCGGCGGGTTCCTCAGTCCCGCGATCATCGGCAGCGAGCAGCCCAATACGCCGGTCCTGTTCGGCTATCTGCTGGCCATTGCCGCCGGCACGCTCACGGTCATCCGGATCCGCGGCTGGTGGGTGCTGGGTTGGGGCGTGCTGGCGGGCTCGGCGCTGTGGACCTGCGTCTGGATGCTGGCCGATCCCGATCTGCCCGAATTGCACTGGGTCGGGCTCTTCCTGGTGGCGCTCGCGGGGCTCTTCGTCTGGGCGTCTTGGCGGCGCCTGCAGGAGAGCGAGAACCCGGCGAAGGACGTCCTGGCCCTGGTCTGGGCCTCGCTGGCGGTCACTGGCGGCCTGCTGGTGCTGGCCATCGCGCAGGATGGCGGCGCGCAGACGGCCGGCTGGCTGGCCCTGGCGGTGCACGGAATTGGCATTTTCGCCTTCTCGCGCTGGGCGCCGCGTTTCCAGTTCACAGCCGGCCTCGCTCCGGCCCTGTCGCTGGCGGCGCTGGCGCTCTGGTGGTGGACGGGGAGCGGGGTGGCGGCCGACTGGAACGATGGCCGCTTCGGCTGGCTCGTGACGATGTTCGGTGGCCTGTACGCCGGAGCGGCCTTCGCCCTGCTGTGGAATGCCTCCCGGCCGGGCTTCTGGGCCGCCCTGTCGATATCGGCCGCGCTCTCGCACTTCCTGCTTGCCTGGTATGTGCTGCGTGCGATGCCGGGCATTCCCTGGGGCCTGATCAGCATCGGCCTGGCCGCTCCCTTCCTGGTGGGGGCGGAACGGCTGGTGCGCTGGCGCGGGACGATGCCGGGGGCCACCGAGGCGCTGGGCTTCCTGGCCGCCGGTGTGACCTTCTTCATCGGCGCCGCGATCCCGCTCGAACTCAATCGCGAATGGATCACCGTCGCCTACGCGGTCGAACTGGCCGCGGTCGCCGCCATCTCGGCGCAACTCGGCCTGGTGACCCTGCGCCGGCTCTGCTGGCCGCTGCTCGCCATCGTGGTCGTGCGCTTCGTCGTCAATCCGGAGATCCTGACCTATCCGATCGGGCTGACGCCCGTCCTCAACTGGATGCTCTGGGGCTATGGCATTTCGATCGCCGCGCTGGTCGTTGCGTTGCGCTTCCTGCGGCCGACCGGCGATGTCCAGCTCGTTCGCGCGGTGGAGGCGGCCGCCGCCTTGCTCACCTTCGTCCTGCTGACGCTCGAGGTGCGCAGCGTCTTCCAGCCGACGACGATGATGATGCCGGACGCCAGCTTCATGGAGCGAGCCTTCTACGTGCTGGTCTGGGGCGCCTTTGCGCTGGCGGCGCTATGGAAGACGCGGCTCGACGGCGACCTCGTGGCGCTGTGGGCATGGCGGCTGAGCGGTGGTGTGGCCGTTTTGGTCGTGCTCATCGTGCAGGTGCTGGTCGCCAATCCGGTGTTCGAGCCGGCGGACGTCGGCCGGCTGCCCATCGTCAACGGGTTGTTGCTGGCCTATGCGATACCGGCGGCGATGGCGGCCCTGGCGCGTCGCTGGATCGACGTCGAGCCCGACCGGCGGGTCGATCTCCTCGTCGAGGCGGCGGCCTCGATCCTGGCCTTCGTCTACGTCTCGTTCGAGGTGCGCCACTTCTTCGATCCCGGCTTCGAGCGGCGCGGCTTCGATGCGCATGGGCTGGAACTCTATGCCTATTCGATCGTCTGGCTGTTGTTCGGCGTCGCCCTGCTGGCACTGGGCTTCCTGCGGCAGGCCGCGGCGCTGCGGCACGCCGGCATGGTGCTGGTCTGCATCGTGGTCGCCAAGGTCTTCCTGATCGACATGGCGGGGCTGCAGGGGCTTCTGCGGGTCTTCTCGTTCCTCGGCCTGGGCGCGGCGCTGATCGGTCTCGGCTACGCCTATCGCCGCTTCGGGTTCGACAGCAAATGACCGGGGCGTTGTTTCCCGAGCTTGGCCTGTCGCTCGACGCGCTGCGGGCCCTGCAGCTCGACCGGCTGCGTTCCACGCTTCGCCATGCCTACGACAACCAGGCGCCGTACCGCGCCAAGTGCGAGGCGGCCGGCGTTCATCCCAACCAACTGGCAAGCCTCGACGATCTTGCGCGCTTTCCCTTCACGGAGAAGGGCGACCTGCGCGATGCCTATCCCTACGGGATGCTGGCGATCCCGCGCGAACGCTGCGTGCGCCTGCATGCCTCCAGCGGCACGACAGGACGGCCAACCGTCGTCGGATACTCGGCCAGGGACATCGCGACCTGGGGCGACCTGATGGCGCGCTCGCTGTTCGCGGGCGGCGCTCGGCCGGGCGACATCATCCACAACGCCTATGGCTACGGGCTCTTCACCGGCGGGTTGGGCGCACATTACGGCGCGGAGCGGCTGGGCTGCACCGTGGTGCCCATGTCGGGCGGCTTCGGCGAGCGGCAGGTCCAGCTCATCCGCGAGCTCGGCGCCCGCATCGTGCTGATGACGCCGTCCTACATGCTGGCGATCGCCGACGAGTTCGAACGCCAGGGCTTCGATCCGCGCGCGACGGCGATGCGGATCGGCATCTTCGGCGCCGAGCCGTGGACCGAAGGGATGCGCGCGGAGATCGAGCGCCGGCTCGGCATCGATGCCGTTGATATCTACGGGCTGAGCGAGGTCATGGGGCCGGGCGTGGCGTGCGAGTTCGTCGAGACGAAGGATGGGCCCACGATCTGGGAGGATCATTTCTATCCCGAGATCGTCGATCCCGTGAGCGGCCGTCCGATGCCGGAGGGCGAACCGGGCGAACTGGTGTTCACGACCCTGACGAAGGAGGCGATGCCCGTCGTCCGCTACCGCACGCGCGATCTCACGCGGCTGATGCCGGGTTCGGTCACGGCGATGCGGCGGATGGCCAGGATCATGGGACGTAGCGACGACATGCTGATCGTGCGCGGCGTCAATCTCTTCCCCAGCCAGGTCGAGGAACAGATCCTGCGCGACCCGGCGCTGAGCGCCCACTACGTCATCGAACTCGCGAGAACGGGCGCGCTCGACGATCTATTGGTGCGCGTCGAGGCGCGCCAGGTTCAGGAGCAGGCTGCCCGGGCTCAGTCGGCCGTCGAGCTGGCTCGCCGGCTCAAGGGCATGTGCGGCCTGTCGGCCGATGTCGAGATTGCCGTGCCCGGGACGATCGAGCGGTCCATGGGCAAGGCGCGTCGTGTGATCGACAGGCGCCCGAAGGACTAGAGCGTTTCCGGACGAGATAGAATCGAGCCGACCATCTCAACACTGACCTCACCCTGAGGAGCGAACGCAGTGAGCGTCTCGAAGGGTGGGCACACGCACCCCATCGGTTGCCCATCCTTCGAGACGCCGTGCTGTGCACGGCGTCTCGAAGGATGAGGTGGTGGGTGAATGTAAAACGGAAAGACTCTAGAGCCCCGAGGCCAGGCGAATCCTGGCCTTGAGCAGCCCGGGATCGTCGGCAATCTGGCTGACTTCAGGGGTAATGAGGGTCGCCTGCGATACCGGCGCGGCAGCCTTCGCACGGCCCGTGGAAGCGTCGATCACGACCGCAAGCGTGATCAGGGCGGCAGCGATCACGAGCAGGTCGATCCACGAAAAGCGCGACTTGGGAAGTTCATAGGGGACGGCGATCGCCCGCTTATTCTTCTGGCCGTAATTCATGATGGCCTCTGGGGATGCGTGTTATCGGCTGGGCTGGAATGGTTGCTTTATAATTCTGATTTCGGTCCGGGCCGCGACCGCACTGAGGCGACAGTAAGGAAGTTTGTGTCAGTTGTTTCCGATCGCAGCGCCGGCGACGGCGGCGAAGGTCAGGATCGACGCCGCGATGACGAGGAAGTCGATCCAGCCAAGCGAGAGGCGGCGACGCTTCATGGCCGGTCTCCGGCACTGCTCGCCGCTGTTGGCCGTGCGGACGCGCCGGATGCGTGGCCCTGCGCGAGAACACCACCCGCGAAGATGACGATGCAGGCGAGGATCAGAAGCGCATCAATCGTGGCGAAAGTTCGGCGAGCCATGGAACCCCTCGTTGTGTTCGTAAGGAACACTACGGAGAGGTGGCGGCGATCATCCCTTGCGGAAAATCATGCGGGCGGCGCGTAGGCCGAGCTTTGCTCGGCCGTGAGCGACGGGACATCGCTAGCGATGTCCGGAGCGTCGGTGAAAGAACGGTAATCTCTAGACGTAGGCGATGCGCAGGATGTTCGTGGCGCCGGGCGTGCCGAACGGGACGCCCGCCGTCACCACCAGCCGCTCGCCTTCCTTGGCCATGCCTTGTTGGCGGGCCACGCGTACGGCGCGCTGCACCATGTCGCCGAAATTGTGCGCGTCCTCGGTGCGAACGGGATGGACGCCCCAGGTGAGCGTCATGCGGCGCGCCGTATCGAGGTTCGGCGTCAGGCAGAGGATTCGCACGTCGGGACGTTCGCGCGCCGCGCGCAAGGTCGTCGACCCGGTGTTGGTGTAGGTGACGATCGCCGCGGCCGACAGAGTGTGGGCGCACTGGCGGGCAGCGGCGCTGATCGCGTCCGCCGTCGTCGCCTCAGGCTCATGCCGGCTGGCATCCATCAGGCGGCGATAGAGCGGGTCGGTCTCGACGCTCTTCAGGATGCGGTCCATCATCGTGACCGCTTCGACCGGGTAACTGCCCGAAGCGGACTCGGCGGACAGCATGACGGCGTCCGTTCCGTCATAGACGGCGGTCGCCACGTCCGACACTTCGGCGCGCGTCGGCGTCGGCGCGTTGATCATCGACTCCAGCATCTGCGTCGCCACGATGGTCGGACGGCCGGCGACGCGGGCGGCGGCGAGGATGCGCTTCTGCAGCGGCGGGACGGCCTCGGGCGGCATTTCCACGCCGAGGTCACCGCGCGCGACCATGATGCCGTCGCTCTGCTCGATGATCTCGTCGAGATGCTCGATCGCCTGCGGCTTCTCGAGCTTGGCCATCACGGCGGCGCGCCCGGCCACCATCTTCTTGAGTTCGGCGATGTCGTTGGCATGCTGCACGAAGGAGAGCGCGATCCAGTCGACACCGATCGACAGGCCGAATGCGAGGTCCTTGTGGTCCTTCGGTGTCATCGGCGACATCGGCAGGACGAGGTTGGGCAGGTTGACGCCCTTGCGGTCGCTGATGGTGCCGGCGACCTCGACCTCTGTGTCGATGGTCTCGGCGTCGTGGGACACGATGCGCAGCCGCACCTTGCCGTCGTCGATCAGCAGGATGCCGCCGGGCTTCGCGGCCTTGAAGATCTCCGGATGAAGGAGGGGGACGCGTTCGCCAGTGCCCGGCTCGGCGTTCATGTCGAAGCGCACGTGCTGGCCCTTCTTGAGAACCATCGGCCCCTTGGCGAAGGTGCCGAGGCGCAGCTTGGGTCCCTGCAGATCGAGCAGGATGGCGATCGGGTGCTTGAACTCCTTTTCGAGCGCGCGCAGCTGCTCGACCCGCTGGCGGTGATCCTCGTGCTGGCCGTGGCTGAAGTTCAGCCGGAAGACATCGGCCCCGGCTTCGAACAGGGTTCGCAGCCGCTCCGTGGTCGCGGAGGCGGGGCCAAGCGTGGCGACGATCTTGGTGAATCGATTACGGCGCATGCGGTCCAGCCTACTTCATCGGGGACGACACTTTGAAGTCACCTGCCGCTTCGTAAACCTTGACGACGGCGGCGTCATCCAGCTTGCCCCAGCCGGCGCCCGCGGCCGCGATGAAGAGTTGGTGCGCAGCCGCCGCAAGAGGAAGTGGCAGACGCAGTTCATGGCCGGTGTCGAGCACCAGACCAAGGTCCTTCACGAAAATCTCGACGGCCGAGAGGGGCGAATAGTCGTCGTCGAGCATGTGGGGTACCCGGTTGCCGAACATCCAGGAATTGCCGGCGCTGGACGAGATCACTTCATAGACCGCGCGCGTATCGGCGCCGGCCTTGGCGGCGAGCGCCATCGCCTCGGCGGCCGTGGCGATGTGCACGCCGGCCAGGAGCTGGTTCACCGTCTTCACCAGCGAGCCGATGCCGGCCTTGTCGCCCAGGCGAAAGACCTTCGCCGATGTCGCGGACAGGATGGATTCGGCCGCGGCGAAGGCTCCGGCATTGCCGGAGGACATGAAGGTGAGTTCACCGGATTCGGCGCGCGCCCGTCCGCCCGACATGGGCGCATCGAGCAGCTCGTGCCCGCTGGCGGCCAGACGCTCGTCGAGCTTGCGGATGAAGGCCGCGGGGCAGGTGGCGCACTGCATGACGAGGCCGCCCTTGCGCAGCGTGGCCACCGCACCGCCCTCGCCATAGAGGACCGCTTCGACCTGCTGGGCGTTCACGACCGCGACGATGACCACATCCGCGGTCTTCGCGGCATCAGCGGGTGTCGCTTCCGTCATGCCGCCAGCGGCCACGAAGGCCTCGCGTGCAGCGGCGCTGGGATCGACGCCGATCACCTTGTGACCGTGCTTCAGCAGGTTCTTCGCCATGCCGAGGCCCATCGAGCCCAGGCCGACGAAAGCGACGACGGGTGTGTTCTTGTCGGTCATGGATCAGGCCTTGATGCCGTACTGGGCCGCCCAGCCGAGCCCGGCGCCTGTCGTGGTCTTCGGCTTGTATTCGAGGCCGACATAGCCGTCGTAGCCCAGCCGATCGAGCACATCGAGCAGGTAGAGGTGATTGACCTCGCCGATGTCGGGCTCGTTGCGGTCGGGGTTCCCGGCGATCTGCACGTGCGCGGTGATGGGGAAGAGGCGCTCCATCCGCTTCTGCAGATCGCCCTCGGTGACCTGCAGGTGATAGAGGTCGAGCTGCAGGCGCAGATGCGGCGCACCGACTTCGTCGATGACCGCCTTCACCTGGTCGGTCGTGTTGGTGAAGTAGCCCGGAATGTCGCGGTGGTTGATCGGCTCCAGCACGATGGTGATGTCCATCTTGGCCGTGCGGTCGCAGATCTTCTTCAGGTTCGAGATGAAGGTGCGGTGCATCGCCTTCACGTCGGCCCCGGGAGCGATCATGCCGGACATGACGTGCAGCGTCCGGCATTCGAGGACCTGGGCATAATCCAGCGCCTTGTCGATGGCGGCGCCGAACTCGGCCTCGCGGCCGGGAAGGGCGGCCAGTCCGCGCTCGCCCTTGCTGGCGTCGCCCGGCGGCAGGTTGAACAGCGCCTGGGTGAGTTTGTGCTTCTTCAGTTCGGCGGCGATCTCGGCGGCCGGCGCTTCATAAGGAAACAGGATTTCGACGGCCTTGAAGCCATGCGCCGCGGCCGCGCCGAAGCGCTGCAGGAACGGCACTTCCTGGTAGATCCACGAAAGATTGGCGGCGAGCTTGGGCATTCTTCGGGTCCGATCAGGAAGGATAGGCTTCTTCGACGTCGCGCACCTGGGCATCCGAGAGGGTGCGCAGCTTGAAGCCCTGCAGCAGCAGGTGGAGCTTGGCCGTTTCCTCGAGTTCCTCGATCGAGGCCGAGGCGGCCGACAGCGAAGTTCCGGCGACGACGGGACCATGATTGGCGAGAAGGACCGCGCGATGGCCCTTGGCGTAGTCGCGGATGGCGTCGGCGAGCTTGGGGTCGCCCGGCTTGTAGTAGGGCACCAGCGGCAGCTTGCCGACCCGCATCACGAAGTAGGGCGTGATCGGCGGCAGGGTCGTCTCGGCATTGTGGTGGCAGGACGGATCGAGGCAGGAGATCGCCACCGCATGGGTGCAGTGGAGATGGACGATCGCACCGTCCTTGGGCCGCACGTCGTAGACCGAGCGATGCAGCAGCGCTTCCTTGGTCGGCGGATCGCCGGCGACATGCTTGCCCGAGAGATCGATCTTGGAGAGTTGGCCGGGCTCGAGTTCGCCCAGCGAGGAGTTGGTCGGTGTCATGAGCCAGCCGTCCGCGACGCGCGCGCTGATGTTGCCGGAGGTACCGGGGCAGAGGCCGCGCGCGGCGAGCTTGGCGCCCAGCGCGCAGATCTGCTCGCGGATCTTGGTTTCTGCGGTGCTCATAGCTTGTCGAATGCCTTGGTGAAGAAATCAGGGGCGCCGAAATTGCCGGACTTCAGCGCGAGCAGGAGTGGCTTCGCGCCCACGGATGCCGTCCACGGCACGCCGGGATCGATCTCCGGTCCGATGCGCAGCGCGGTGACGTCGAGCCCGCCCACGACGGCGCCGGAGGTCTCACCGCCCGCGACGACGAGGCGCCCGACGCCGGCCTCGACGAGGCCACGGGCCAGCGCCGCCATCGTCTTCTCGATCGCCTGGCTCGATTGCTCGATGCCGTACCTGGCCTGTAGCGCCTTCACCGAATCGGGCGTGTCACTGGCCGAGAGCAGGATCGGGCCGTTACCGAGTTTGCCCTTGGCCCAGGCGAGCGCCTTGCCGGCGACATCCTCGCCGCGGCAGATCGCATCCGTGTCGAGCGCCAGATGCGCGCCCGTGAAAGCCTTGATCTGGCCGAGTGTCGCCGCCGAGCAGGAGCCGGCGAGGACGGCCGAAGCGCCTTCTATCTTCGGCAGCGCATCGGCGCCGGAGCGATGAGCCATCAGGCCACGACGGCGATAGGCGGCGGGCAGGCCGAGTGCCACGCCCGAGCCGCCGGTGACCAGCGTATCGTCACCGATCGCTTCGCCGATGATGCCGAGATCGGTGTCGGCCACGGCATCGACCACGACGTGCCGAACGCCGTCGGCGCTGAGCTTGTCGAGCGCTTCACGCAGGACGGCAGAGCCGGACTGGACCTGCTTCAAGGCGACGAGCCCGACCTTGTGCGGCGTCTGTCGCGCCAGCACGCGCACCAGGCTGGCATCCGTCATCGGCGTCAGCGGATGGTGCTTCATGTGCGAGTCCGAGAGCAGCACGTCACCCACGAACAGATGCCCGAAGAAGATCGTGCGGCCGTTCACCGGGAAAGCAGGGCAGTAGATCGCCTGCTTCGCCTTCAGCGCATCGAGCAGCGCATCGCCGACCGGACCGATATTGCCGGCGTCGGTCGAATCGAAGGTCGAGCAGTATTTGAAGAAGAAGCGTACGCAGCCGGCCGCCTGCAAGGCCTTCAGCGCGTCGAGCGATTGCGCGACCGCGTCGGCCGCCGGGATCGAGCGCGTCTTCAGCGCGACGACGACGGCATCGACGTCGTCTGGGATCGTGCCCTTCGCCGGCACGCCGATTGTCTGGATCGTGCGCATGCCGCCTTTGACAAGCATGCCCGCGATGTCGGTTGCGCCGGTGAAGTCGTCGGCGATCACTCCAAGAATGGCCATGTGCGACCCTAGGCGATCACGGTTGCGGGCATCCAGAACTTTCGGCGCCGGGCGCGTCGTCGGGCCTCGTCCTCGCCGTCGTAGTGATGCAACGGCGGTGCAGCATCGAAGCTGTCGCGAATGTCGAGGGAGTTGACGTTGACGATGCCGATGGCACCGGTCTCCTCGGGCATCACGGCGCCGACATAGGTGCCGCAACGGGCGCAAAGCAGGTAGTCGGTGATGCCGAGGCCGAAGCGGTAGCGCGACAGGGCATTTGGTGCGCTGCGGAATTCCACGCTTCCCGTCGGATCGCCCATCGTGCGGGCGCCGTGGCGGCGGCAGAAGCTGCAGCCGCAGCGTCCGACCCGCATCTCCTCGGGCTTCTTGTCGGAGGTGAGGGTGATCGCGATCGCGCCGCAATGGCAGGAGCCGGGGTAGGTCGTCATGGCGCGATCAGGGTGACGCGGAAATCGTTGACGTTGGTCCGCGTCGGGCCGGTGATCAGGCCATCGCCCAGCAGCTCGAAGAAGCCATGCCCGTCATTGTCGTCGAGCATCACCTGCGGATCGCACCCCATGGCGCGCGCCCGGGCGAGCGTATCCGGCGTGAAGACCGCGCCGGCGATATCTTCGGCGCCGTCGACGCCGTCGGTATCGGCCGAGAGACCCCAGATGCCCGCCGCGCCGTCGGCGGCGATGGCCTCGGCCAGCAGGTATTCGACGTTGCGGCCGCCACGGCCCTTGCCGCGCACCGTGACGGTGGTCTCGCCGCCGGAGAGGATGGCCACAGGCTTGCCGCCGCGCTTGGCGATCTCGACGGCCTGGCGGGCGTGCGCGGCGCCGAGCTCACGGGCCTCGCCCTCGAGATTGTCGCCCAGCATGACGACCTCGACGCCGTGCTCCCTTGCAACGGTGGCGGCCGCTTCGAGCGAGCGCCTGGGCGTGGCGACCATGATCGTCTCGACCTTGGCGAGGCGGGGATCGCCGGGTTTCGGTGTCTCCTCGATGCGGCCGGCGGCGCCTTCCTGAAGATGCCTGAGCACGGCCGATGGCGGATCGATCCGGTACTTCGCGAGCACGGCCAGCGCATCGGCGAACGTCGTCTTGTCGGCAACGGTGGGGCCGGAGCCGATGACACCCGGGTCGTCGTTCGGCACGTCGGAGATCAGCCACGACAGGACGCGCGCCGGCTGGGCGGCGATGGCGAGCCGGCCGCCCTTGATCGCGGAGAGGTGCTTTCGCACCGTGTTCATCTCGACGATGTTGGCGCCCGACTTCAGCAGCGCGCGATTGACGTCCTGCTTGTCGTTCAGCGTGAGACCCGGCGCAGGCAGAGCGAGCAGGGCCGAGGCGCCGCCGGAAATCAGGCAGAGCAGGAGATCGTCGGCGCTCAGTCCCTGGACGCGCTCGTAGATGCGGCCGGCGGCCTCGCGCCCCTTGTCGTCGGGAACCGGGTGCGCGGCCTGGACGATCTCGATGCGCTTGCACGCCTCGCCATAGCCGTAGCGTGTCACCACCAGCCCTTCGAGCGGATGAGGCCACTGGTCCTCGACGGCGCGCGCCATGGCGGCACTGGCCTTGCCGGCGCCGATCACGATGGTCCTGCCCTTGGGGGGCTGCAGTCCGTCGATGTAGGGCGCCAGGCAGGTGGCGGGACGGGCGGCGGCAAGCGCGGCGTCGAAGAGGGCGCGCAGCAGGGCGCGGGCGTCAGCATCTTTCATTTGCCCGATCTTCGCACTATAGGGGCGCGATGCAACCGTTGCTCCGGCCGGGCGATCCGCCGCCGTTCTCCGTCTTCAACGAACAGGGGCGGGCGCCGCTGCTGCTGCTCTGCGATCATGCCAGCAAGGCGGTGCCGCAGGCGCTGGGCGATCTCGGCATTCCCGCGAGCGAACTGGCGCGGCACATCGGTTGGGACATTGGTGGGCTCGACGCGGCAGTCGAACTGGCGAAGGCGCTCGACGCGCCGCTGGTCTCGTCCGGCTATTCGCGGCTGGTGATCGACTGCAACCGCTGGCCGGGCGGCGAGGGCTCGACGCCGGAGGTCAGCGACGAGACGGTCATTCCGGCCAACAAGGATCTGACCCGGGAACAGGTCGAGGCCCGGGCCGAGGCCTGCTTCTGGCCCTATCATCGCGAGGTCGACCGGCTGCTCGACGCCATGACGGACGGCGGCCGCACGGTCTGCCTGCTGGTGATGCACAGCTTCACGCCGGTGATGAAGGGCTTCGTGCGGCCCTGGCATGTCGGCGTGCTGTGGAACGACGATCCGCGCCTGCCCGAGCCGCTGCTGGCCGAACTACGCCGCGATCCTTCGCTGGTGGTCGGCGACAACGAGCCCTATTCGGCGCGTGCGTCCTACGAATACACGCTGACCGCCCATGCGCGGCCACGGGCGCTGCCGCATTGTTCGCTGGAAGTGCGCCAGGATCTCATGGGCACGCCCGACGATGCCCGCGCCTGGGGGCGGCGACTGGCGCCGGCGATTTCGGCGGCCGTCAATAAGGCTTTGCCGTCTGGTTAAGCCTGCGGCCCGACCCTATATCCAGAATACAATACCGGCCTGCACCCCAGGAGGCGATCATGGATGACAAGACCCGCATCGAACTAGAAGCCGCCGCCTTCCGGCGTCTGGTATCGCACCTCCAGGAGCGGACCGACGTCCAGAACATCGACTTGATGAACCTTGCGGGCTTCTGCCGGAACTGTCTGTCGCGCTGGTATCGCGAGGAGGCGGGCAAGCAGGGCATCGAAATCGCCGATCCGAAGGCCCGTGAGATCGTCTACGGCATGCCCTATGACGAGTGGAAGGCCAAGCATCAGAAGGATGCGTCGGCCGACCAGAAGAAGGCCTTCGACAAGGCCCACAAGCACGACTGATTCACCGACGCCAACCTCATGCCGAGGAGGCCGCAGAGCGGCCGTCTCGAAGCATGGGCCACGCGCACCATGTCTGTTGCCCATCCTTCGAGACGGCACTTCGGGCCTCCTCAGAGGCTGGCCGGAAATGAATCGATTCGATTCAAGCATTTACCTCATCCTGAGGAGCCGCGCCTTGCGCGGCGTCTCGAAGGATGGGCAACAGGCAAGGTGCGCGTCCCCACCCTTCGAGACGCATCGCTGCGCGATGCTCCTCAGGGTGAGGCTATCGGGGCTATTCATAGCCTAGCGTTTTAGCTGCATTCATCTCCGGCCAGACTCTCAGGATGAGGTGGTGCGGGTCCACTTGAAGTGGGAAGACACTAGCCGGGCCAGGTATCGATCGCTTCGGCGAAGCGGGAGAGTTCCTCGAGCAGCCGCTTCTGGCCGTCGTCGCCGAGCTTCCGGAGGCGGCCGCGCTGCACGTCGAAGACGCGGGGGATGGCTTCGTTGATGACGGCCTCGCCCGCCGCCGTGAGCTGGACCCGCAGGGTCCGGCGATCGCTCGGCTCGGCGAGCCGGGCGATAAAGTTCTGGGCTTCCAGCTTGTTCAACCGGCTCGTCAGCCCCGCACCGCTGAGCAGCAGCGACTGCACGAGCTGCTTGGGCGTGAGGCAATAGGGTGTGCCGGCGCGCCTCAGGGCGGTCAGGACGTCGAACGTGCCGCGTGTCAGCTCGAACGGAACGAGCGCTTCCTCGATGAAGGCGGTGCACTGGATCTGGATGCGCGCGATCAGCCCGTAGATCTGGACGGGGCTGGTGTCGATGTCGGGCCGCTCGGTGCGCCACTGCGAGAAGATGGCATCGACCTGGTCGCGCGCGGCCCGGCCGCTGGCCGTGGGTCGGCGGCCCGGTCGCTGCGGCTTCGCGACCTCGGTCTCCGGTTTGCTTTCCGTCTCCGGCTTGCCGCTGCCCATCTTGCCTCCGTCGATGCCCGTCATTGCACGCGCGGGTTCAAGGCGTCCAGTTGACGACGCGGCGCTCGATCCATTCGATGCCATGGAAGAGCGCGATGCTGAGCAGGGTCAACAGCGCGATGGCGGCGAAGGCGAGAGGGGTCTGGGACTGCGACGTCGAGATCAGGATGAGATAGCCCAGCCCTTCCTGTGCGGCCACGAACTCGCCGATGACCGAGCCGATGACGGCGAAGGTCACCGCCACCTTGCAGCCGGTGAAGAAGTGCGGCAGCGCTATGGGAATGCGAAGGCGCCGGAAGATCATGTGCTGCGAGGCTCCCAGCGAGCGCATGAGGTCGAGCATGGTGCGCGGGGCGGCTTCCAGGCCGGCGATCAGGTTGACCAGGATCGGGAAGAAGCAGACCAGGATGACGATCACGATCTTCGGCCATTCCGAAAGACCGAGCCACAGGATGATCAGGGGCGCCACCGCGACCTTGGGCACCGACTGGAGGCCGAGCAGGATCGGATAGAGGAGGCGGCGGGCGGTCGCGTTCAGGGCGATCAGCACGGCCAGCGGCAGGGACAGCGCGATGGCGAGCACGAAGCCCACCATCGTCTCGCGCAAGGTCACGAGACTGTTGAGCGCCAGTTCGGGGGCCCATTGCAGCGCCGTCCTTCCGATCTCGGTCGGGGCGGGCAGGATCCAGGCGGGGATCACGAAGACGCGGACGGACAGTTCCCAGACAAGGAGCAGCACCAGGTAGACCGCCGGAATGGTGGCGCGGCTGGCCAGGCTAGAGGAAGAAGACGCGCTCATCGGTCAGGCCCGGCGGTCGAAGATGATGTCGCGGATGTGCTGCTTGAGCTCCTGGAAGCGCGGCAGTCGCGCTGTGTCGGCATTGCGCGGGCGCGGCAGGTCGACCTCGATGTCGGCGCGGAGGCGCCCCGGGCGTGGCGACATCACCAGCACGCGATCGCTCAGCAAGATCGCCTCTTCGATGTCATGGGTGATCAGGAAGGCGGTACGTCCGAGATCCTGCCAGAGGCCGGACAGTTCGAGCGAAAGCTCCTCGCGCGTCAACGCATCGAGCGCACCGAACGGTTCGTCGAGCAGCAGCAGGCGCGGATCCGCGAGCAGCGCCCGGCACAGCGCCGCGCGCTGGCGCATCCCGCCGGACAGCATCTGGGGGCGGTGATCGGCGAAGGCGGCGAGGCCCGTCATTTCGAGCAGCCGCAAGGCGCGCTCGCGCGCCGCCGCCCTGGGCAGCGCCAGCACGTCGGCCGGGAGCATCACGTTCTCCAGTACCGTGTTCCAGGGGAACAACACGTGCTCCTGGAAGACGATTCCCACCTCGTGGGAGGGGGCGTCGAGCGGCGTGCCGTAGCGCGTCATCGTGCCCGCGTCGGGCATCTCCAGGCCGGCAACCAGCCGCAGCAAGGTCGACTTGCCGCAGCCGGAGGGACCGACGACGGCGACGAAGCTGCCGGTCGGAATGCGCAGGTCGATGGGGCCCAGCGCATGGACCGACGTTCCCGCCGCGCCGGGGTAGTGCTTGCTCACACCCCGGAGATCGATGGCCGCCACCTCCGCCGCCGGCGGAGGGGCGGCCGCCAGGCCACCGGCGGCCGCGATCATTCGACGAAGTCCGGAGCGTAGAGCTGCGCCGGCTGCACGGGCGACTTCAGGGTGAAGTTCGCCGACATGACCTCGACGGTCCCCGCGATGCTCTTCGGGTTGATGCTGCCCAGCGGCTGACCGGGGACGGTCGCGAGCTCTCCGACGAGCTTGGTCTCGCCCTCGATGATCGCCGGCGCCAGTTCCTTCTGGTACTTGGCCATGATGGCGGCGGCCTCCGCCGGGTTGGCGAAGGCGTCCTTCATGCCCTTGATCGTCGCCTTGACGAAGGCGCGCACGAGTTCGGGCTGCTTGGCGATCGTCTCCTCCGACGCGATCAGGCCGTTGCCGTAATAGTCGAGGCCCGAATCCTTGTAGGCGATGCGGACCGTTTCCTTGGGCGCGATCGCCGCCGCGATCAGCGGCTCTCCCACCGAGAACTGGCCGATCGCATCGACCCGGCCGTTCGCGAGCAGCGAGGGCAGGGCGGAGCCTTCCGCGACCACCCACTTCACCTTGTTGGCGTCGATGCCCGCCGCCTTGGCGAAGGCGGGGAACAGCAGGCGGACCGAGCTCGATGCGGTATCGGCGATCGTCTTGCCTTCGAGATCCTTGGGAGTGGCGATGCCCGTTCCCTTCGCGCCGAAGATGGCTTGCGGCGGCCGGGCGTAGACGATCGAGACCAGCTTCACCGGAACGCCGTCATTGCCGCGGGCCAGCACCAGCGAGCCCGCGTCGGCAAAGCCGATCGTGGCGAGGCCGGCCGCCACCTTCTTGATCGCATCGGCCGAGCCCTGGCCGCGCAGGAAGGCCACGTCGAGGCCCGCCTCCTTGTAGTAGCCCTTCTCGCGCGCGACGTAGAAATAGGCGTGACGCCCGTTGAAGCCGAAGTCGGTGATGAAGTTCACATCGGTGGCGTGGGCTGGCGCCGCACTTGCGCCGGACATGCCGACAACGAGGCCGATTGCGGCGGCAAGACGTCCAAGCAGATTCATAGATCACATCCTCGGTTCGAACTGGGAAGGCCCCCGGCAGGCTGCGGCACCGTCGCCGCCACTGGCGTCCCGAGGCCTTTGCATATTTCATTCCATATCGAATGAAAAGCGTGGACTGGTTTCAATCGAGGCGAATTCGCAGATGCCCATCTCTTGACCAGAACGCCCACCAAAAGGCCTATATGCGAGCAATATTTAGAAGTTCCGTCATAGGCGTGTTGTGACGGTGGTGGCGTTTCGGCCTCTATTCATTCGCCGTCGAATGATCTACGAAGGGCCTTCGGAAGACGTTGATCGAGGTGGGACGATGGATCGGCAAACGCGAATCGCCGTTGTCGGCGGCGGGTTGGCGGGGCTGACGGTGGCGGCTCTGCTGCAGCGCGACGGATACCCCGTGGCCGTCTACGAGCAGACGCCGAATTTCTCGCGGATCGGCGCGGGCATCATCCTCGGGGCCAACGTCGCCAAGGTCCTGCGGTCCCTTGGTCTTGAGCGCAGCTTCACCGAAACCGGCATTCGGCCGGATGCCTTCGTCAGCCGGGCATGGGACACCGGCGAGACCCTCTACGAACTCGTCTTCGATGCCGCCTGCGAAGCCGGGTTCGGCGGTCCCTTCGTCAACATTCACCGGGCCGACCTGCATCGGATCCTCCAGGCGCCGCTCGCCCCGGGAACGATTCGGTTCGGTCATCGGCTGGCGGGCCTCGAGGAGACGCCGGGCGGGATCAGGCTGGCCTTCGACAACGGTGCAAACGCCGAGGTCGATATCGTGATCGGCGCCGATGGCATTCGCTCGAGGGTGCGCGAGGAGATCCTCGGCAAGGAAGAGCCGCGCTTCATCGGGCGGATCGCGCCTCGGGCGGTCTTTCCCGCCGAGCGGCTCGGCAAGCTGGGAATCCGCGATTGCACCAAATGGTGGGGACCCGATCGGCACGTGCTCGTCTATTACATGACGGCGCGACGGGACGAGGTCTACGTCATGGCGGCCATCCCGGCCGATCGCTGGGACGGCGACGGCACGCCGATCCCCGGCACGCGGGACGATTTCGTCTCGGCGCTGGAGGGCTTCCATCCCGAGCTGCTGCGGGCGGCCGAGGCGGCGACGGACGTATCCGTCTGGCCGATCATGGACCGGCCGCGAAACGACCGCTGGCACGAGGGCCGCGTCGTCCTGATGGGCGACGCCTGCCACGCCGTCCGGCCGTTCATGGCGGCCGGCGGCTCGATGGCGATCGAGGACGCGGCCATTCTTCATCGCTGCATCGTCGAGGCCTCCGACACGGGGGCGGCCTTCCGGCGCTATGCCGCCACCCGGATTCCGCGCGTCGCCGAAGTGCAGCGCATCTCGATCGACAATACCTGGATGCACGGGCCGACGGACGTCGACTGGTTCTTCGCCTTCGATCCCTGCAACGCCCCTCTCGCCGCCGCCCCTTGATCCCGGAGCCGCCAATGTCCGCATTCGATCCCGCTGCCGCCAGCGACATCCGTCCCGACGCGATGAAGGTCCGCGATCTCGTCGGCTATGGCGAGCGACCGCCCCATCCGCACTGGCCGGGCAACGCCCGGATCGCCGTCAACTTCAGCCTCAATGTCGAGGGCGGCGGCGAATCGACGTTAGCCAACGGCGACGCGGTGTCGGAAGGGATGCTGAACGACATCGGCGTCGACGCCAAGGCCGGGCGCAGGGTGCCGCTCGTCGAATCGGTCTTCGAGTTTGGCAGCCGACGGGGCGCCTGGCGGCTCCTGGACATCTTTGCGCGCTTCTCCGTGCCGGTCAGCGTGCTCGGGGTCGCGCGCGCGCTCGAACAGAATCCACTGCTCGCACGGGCCTGCGTCGAGCGCGGCCACGAGATGGTGAGCCACGGCTATCGCTGGATCGACTACGGCGAGGTGGACGAGGCGACCGAGCGCCAGCATATCCGACAAGCGGTCGAGATTCTGACCCGTCTCACCGGAAGCCGGCCGCTGGGCTGGATGACCGGGCGCCCTGGCGAGAACACGCGGCGGCTGGTGGCCGAGGAGGGCGGCTTTCTCTACGACCGGGATTCGCTGGCCGACGAGTTGCCCTACTGGGTCGAAACCGCGCACGGTCCCCATCTGGTGATCCCGTATTCCTATGAGGCCAACGACAATCGCTTCGACGCGAATTCCGGTTTCTCGACCGGCCAGGACTTCTTCGAATACATGCGCGACGCCTTCGATTTCCTCTACGAGGAGGGCGCGGCGGGGGCGCCGAAGCTGCTGTCGATCGGCCTCCACGATCGCCTGATCGGTCGGCCGGGTCGGGCGGGCGGCCTCGTCAAGTTCCTGCAGCATGCGACGGCGCGGGAAGGGGTCTGGTTCTGCCGCGGCATCGACGTCGCGCAGCATTGGCGAACACACTTCCCGGCCCGTGCATAGAGTGGCCCCGGGCCACCGTCCCCGTTATCCCCACCTTTCAGGGCGTCGATGTAATTGAGTGGACATGGTGGTCGCTTCTATGGTCTTGCCGGTCGGACCATGGAGTAGTTGGACATGCCGGACGGAAGCTCGATTTCCAAGAAGACCAAAGCTGGCCCGATCTCGGCCGACCGCCTGAAGAGCTTCATCGAGCGCATCGAAAAGCTCGAGGAAGAGCGCAAGGCCATCGGCGGCGACATCAAGGACGTCTACAGCGAGGCCAAGGGGGTCGGCTACGACGTCAAGACGATGCGCAAGATCGTGTCCATGCGCTCCATGGATGCCGCCGACCGGGCCGAGCAGGAGACGCTGCTCGATGTCTACAAACACGCCCTCGGAATGGTCTGACCGGAGCGGAACGCGCACCGGTTTTTGATTCCGCGCAAGTCTCGCGGGCGCTAGGCTTCTTCACGGCAAATGCTCCGGTCACGGGAGCAGGCCGTGGAGGAATGCCATGCGGACGTACGGTCATCGGTCGGCCCTCTCGAGGCGCGCCCTTCTGAGCCTCCCGGCAGCCGCTGTTGCGACAGCCGCCTTGCCGGCCTGGGCCCAGAGCTTTCCATCGCAGCCCGTCCATATCGTCGTGCCGTTTCCGCCGGGCGGCGGCACCGATTCGCTCGCACGGGCGATCCAGGAGCCCATGCAGAAGGCGTTGGGGGGCACGGTGATCGTCGACAACAAGGGCGGTGGCGGCGGCAGCATCGCCCACGAATTCGTGGCCAAGCAGCCGGCGGATGGCCACTGGATGGTGGTCAGCGCCAACAACCTGCCGCTCTACCCACACATCGTCGCGAAGCTCGGCTTCGACGCGAAGACGGCCTTCGTGCCGGTCGGCTTCATCGCCAAGCAGGAATCCGTGCTGGTGGGCAGCCTCGATGCACCGTGGCCCGACCTCAAGGCGATCATCGCAGCGGCGAAGGCGGCGCCCGGTTCCGTGCAGTACGGCACGGCGGGCCTGACCACGCCGATGCACCTGTCGACCGAGCAGTTCGCGATGCTGAACGGCATCAAGCTGACGCACGTGCCGTTCCGCGGGACCGGCCCGCTGGTCACCGACCTGCTCGGGGGTCACATCAAGCTCGGCATGTCGAGCATCACCAGCGTCGCGCCGCAGATCGCGGCCGGCAAGCTCAAGCCTTACGCCATGGCGTCTCTGGAGCGTTCATCGGTCGCCCCGACCATCCCGACCTTCAAGGAACTGGGCGCCGGCGATGTGGATGGCACGATCGTCTACACGCTGCTGGCGCCCGCGGGCACGCCACCGGCAACCGTGGCCCGGCTGAACGAGGCACTGAACGCCGCCGTGGCGACGCCGGGGCAGAAGGAGGACCTCGCAAAGCGCGGTTTCGTCGCCATGGGCGGGACGCCGCAGCAGCTGGCCGACTGGCTGAAGATTCAGGAACCGATCTGGGTGCCGGTGCTGCAGGCCGCGGGGATCAAGCCGGAGTGACCCGGCGCCATCCGACCCTGCCGCTGGAGCCGTGTTGATACACGTCAATGCCGGAAACCGACGGGTTCTCTACTCGGGGCGGCATAGGAGAGGGCACAAATGCGTTCGATTCTCGTCACGGTCGATGACACGCCGTCCGCCATGGCCGCCAGGGCACTCGCAGTCGCACTGGCGCGACAGTGCGGCGCCCGGGTGAGGGGCGTGACGGCGCTGGATGTCAGCGATCTCGACCGGGTTGAGCCGGTTCCCATCGGCGGTGTGCAATATGCATACGACCGTTTGCAGCATCGCAAGAAGCTCGCGGAGGAGCGGCGCGCGAAAATTGCCGCACTACCGGACGTGTTCCGGCGCTGTCTGGCGGACGAGGGCATGGATGCCGAATGTTCCACGATGGAAGCCGACGTGCGCGCCGGTCTGCTTCACATGATCGAGACGTGCGACCTGGTGGTCACCGGCCGCGATGTCGAGTTTCACCTCGAGCCGATCGACGGGGTGGCCCCGCTCGTCGACCACATCATCGCGAAAGGGTGCCGTCCTGTCGTGGTTACGGGGCCGCAATGGAGCGAGAGTGGTCCCGTGCTCGTGGCCTACGATGGAAGCACCGCGGCCGCGAAGGCGTTGCAGATGGCGGCTTTGACGGGTGTATTCGGCTCGACCCCGGCGCACATCCTGTCGATCGGGCGGGAGCAATCCGCCGCCCTGTCGGTCGCCGAACGAGCCGGTTCATTCCTGGCGCTGCATGGCATCGATTCCGACCTCGAGGCGATCGCAACGAGCGAGAGCCCGGCCGATGTCCTGCTACGGCGCGCCTCGGAAACGGGGGCGCGGCTGCTCGTCATGGGAGCGTTCGGTCATCGTGGAGTCCGGGAAATCCTCTTCGGCTCGACGACACGACACCTGTTCGACAGCGCTCCGGTCCCGCTCTTCATCTACCACTGACGAGCCGGAATCCTGGCGCATAAACGAAACAAACGAAATAATCGAAACAAACGAAGCGGATGTCGCACCCTCCGGAATCAGGATGCGCGGGGCCGTCGACGGATCCCCGTTGCTCGCCGGCACCTCCGAAAACCTATTATTAACAGCGTCTTAGAACCAGATGTTCATCGGTAGGCCGTAGCGGTCACGCTCTTGCTCCGGCCCCAGGCGCGTCGCCGTACCTTGGGCGATCAGCAGGGCCGTACGGCAGACGGCCATGGCATCGAGCACGTCGTCGCGGGCTGCACCGGGGAGCGATCGCGGCCCCCAAGGGAAGCCGTGGCGTGCGAGCAACTCGAGGCGCTCGGCGAACCCTTCGGGGCGGCGTTTCTTGCTGAGCACCGGTGTGCCGCCGTTCATGCGTGCAAAGGCCAGTTCGGGATGGGCCTCGTGGACGATCGAGCGCAGGGTCCCGGTGTCGCGCATCAGGGCATCGACCTCGCGCATCTTCGGGAAGAGATGAAAGGTCTGCCGGGTCAGCCCGACGCCCAGCGTCTTGCTGAGGGCATTGGCCTCGCCATGCGTGGAGCAGACGAGGGCCGGCCGGCAGGGCGTGGGGAAGACCGAACTCGTCTTGCCGGGCAGCAGGGCCCGTGCTTCGCGCTCGCAGGCACGGCCCGGTCGCGGCGTCTCCACAAGGCCGATCGGCATGTCGACGGCCAGAATGGAAAGACCCTCGCAGGCCTCCGCCAGGGTCCCGACGACCCTGATGTCCAGGGAGCCGTCAGTGCCACGCCGGCAGACCACCCAGCCGGTGCGGCAACCGTCTGCGCCGGCGACGATCAAACGAGCCTTACCAGCTGGCCATCTGGGTCTTGAGGTTGCCGTCGAGCACGGCCAGGAACTCCTCTGTGGTGAGATAGGCCTGGTTCATGCCGATCAGGAGCGCGAGATCCTTGGTCATCTTGCCGCTCTCCACGGCCTCGACGCAGACCTTCTCGAGGGCGGTGGCGAACTTTACGACGTCGGGCGTGTCGTCGAACGTGCCGCGATACTTCAGCGCCTGCGTCCAGGCGAAGATCGAGGCGATCGGATTGGTCGAGGTCGGCTTGCCCTGCTGGTGCTCGCGGTAGTGGCGCGTCACCGTGCCGTGGGCGGCCTCGGCCTCGACGGTCTTGCCGTCCGGAGTGAGCAGCACCGAAGTCATGAGGCCGAGCGAACCGAAACCCTGGGCCACCGTGTCCGACTGCACGTCGCCGTCGTAGTTCTTGCAGGCCCAGACGAATTCGCCATGCCACTTGAGCGCGGAGGCGACCATGTCGTCGATCAGGCGGTGCTGATAGTAGATGTTCTTCGCCTTGAACTTGTCGGCGAATTCCGTGTCGAAGACCTCCTGGAACAGGTCCTTGAAGCGGCCGTCATAGCGCTTGAGGATCGTGTTCTTGGTCGACAGGAAGACCGGCCAGCCGCGCATCAGCCCGTAGTTGAACGAGCTGCGCGCAAAACCGACGATCGACTCGTCAAGATTGTACATCGTCATGGCGACGCCGCCGGCCGGGAAGTCGAAGACCTCGTGCTCGATGACCTTGCCGTCCTCGCCCTCGAAGCGGACGGTGAGCTTGCCCTTGCCCGGCACGACGAAGTCGGTGGCGCGATACTGGTCGCCGAAGGCGTGACGGCCGATGACGATCGGGTGCGTCCAGCCCGGCACGAGGCGGGGCACGTTCTTGCAGACGATCGGCTCTCGGAAGATGGTGCCGCCGATGATGTTGCGGATGGTGCCGTTCGGCGAGCGCCACATCTCCTTGAGATCGAATTCCTTCACGCGGGCTTCGTCCGGCGTGATGGTGGCGCACTTCACCGCGACGCCAAACTTCTTGGTGGCCTCGGCCGACTCGACGGTCACCTTGTCGGCGGTCCTGTCGCGATTCTCGATCCCGAGGTCGTAGTACTTCAGGTCGATGTCGAGATAGGGAAGGATCAGCTTCTCCTTGATGAACGCCCAGATGATGCGGGTCATCTCGTCGCCGTCCATCTCGACGACCGGGTTCTTCACCTTGATCTTCGGCATCTTCCGGACCTCACACTTACCGTAACCCACCATTTAGAAAGCCGCCCCGGTTGCCCGGGGCGGCTTCACCTGACGCTGCTTTAGAGGGCAGCGAGCGCTTCGTTCAACGTCGCACTCGGCCGCATCCCCGCCGAGGTCTTTTTCTGGTCGGGGAGGTAGTAACCGCCCGTGTCGACCGGCTTGCCCTGCGCGGCGATCAGCTCGGCGTCGATCTTGGCTTCGTTCTCTTCCAGGACCTTCGCCAGCGGCTTGAAGCGGGCCGAGAGGGACGTGCTGTTGTCGCGCCGGGCCAGCGCCTCTGCCCAGTACTTGGCCAGGTAGAAATGGCTGCCGCGATTGTCCAGCTGGCCGACCTTGCGGGCGGGCGAGCGGTTGTCCTCGAGGATCTTGGCGTTGGCTTCGTCGAGCGTCTCGGCCAGCACCTTCACGTCCTCGTTGCCGGTGGTCTGCGCGAGGTGCTCCAGCGAGGCGCCCAGCGCCAGGAACTCACCGAGCGAATCCCAGCGCAGATAGCCTTCGTGCTGGAACTGCTCGACATGCTTGGGCGCCGAGCCGCCGGCGCCGGTCTCGAACAGGCCGCCGCCGTTCAGCAGGGGCACGATCGACAGCATCTTGGCCGAGGTGCCCAGTTCCATGATCGGGAACAGGTCGGTCAGGTAGTCGCGCAGCACGTTGCCGGTGACGGAGATGGTGTCCAGTCCCTGCCGAATACGCTCGAGCGAGAACTTCGTCGCCTCGACCGGCGCCATGATGCGGATATCAAGGTCCTTGGTGTCCTCGCTCTTGAGGTACGTCTCGACCTTGGCGATCAGCTGCGCATCGTGGGCACGCTTGGCGTCGAGCCAGAACACCGCCGGGGTGTTCGTGAGCCGCGCGCGGCGCACCGCGAGCTTGACCCAGTCCTGGATCGGCTCGTCCTTGACCTGGCACATGCGGAAGACGTCGCCGGCCTCGACCTTCTGCTCCATGAGGAGGGTGCCGTCTTCGGCCACGACGCGCACGGTGCCGGCCGAGGCGATCTCGAAGGTCTTGTCGTGCGAGCCGTACTCTTCGGCTTGCTGCGCCATCAGGCCGACGTTCGGCACCGAGCCCATCGTCGTCGGATCGAAGGCGCCATGCGCCTTGCAGTCCTCGATGACGGCCTGGAACAGGGTCGAATAGCAACGATCGGGAATTGCCGCGAGCGTGTCGTACAGCTTGCCGTCGGCGCCCCACATCTTGCCCGACTCGCGGATCATCGCCGGCATCGAGGCGTCGATGATCACGTCGCTCGGCACGTGGAGGTTCGTGATCCCCTTGTCGGAGTTCACCATCGCGAGGCCCGGGCGCTTGGCATACTCGGCCTGGATGTCGGCCTTGATCGCGGCCTTCTCGGCGTCCGGCAGCGTCTCGATGCGGGTGAGCAGGTCGCCCACGCCGTTGTCGGGATCGATGCCGAGCTTCTTGAACGTCTCGCCGTGCTTGGCGAACACGTCGGCGAAGAAGACGGAGACGCAATGGCCGAACAGGATGGGATCGGAGATCTTCATCATGGTCGTCTTGAGGTGCAGCGAGAACAGGACGTCGTCCTTCTTCGCCGCCTCGATCGCCGAAGCGTAGAAGGCGCGCAGCGACTTGGCGTTCATCACCGAGCAGTCGATGATCTCGCCGGCCTTGAGCGGGATCTTGGGCTTCAGCACCGTGGTCGCGCCGTCGGCGGCGACCAGCTCGATGCGGGCATTGGTCGGCGCCGCGAGGGTCGTCGCGACCTCCGAGCCGTAGAAGTCGTGGGCGCTCATCGTCGCCACGCGCGTCTTCGAGTCCTTGCTCCACGCGCCCATCTTGTGCGGGTGCTTGCGAGCGTATTGCTTCACGGCACCGGCGGCGCGGCGGTCGGAATTGCCCTCGCGCAGCACCGGGTTCACGGCACTGCCGAGCACCTTGCCGTAACGCGCGCGGATTTCCTTGTCGGCCGGCGTGGCGTCGCTGTCGGGGTAGTTCGGAATGTCGTAGCCCTTGCCCTGCAGCTCCTTGATCGCGGCCTTGAGCTGCGGGATCGAAGCGGAAATGTTGGGCAGCTTGATGATGTTGGCTTCCGGCTTCAGCGTGAGCTTGCCGAGCTCGGCCAGCTCGTCGGGGATCTTCTGCTCGGGCTTCAGCTTGTCGGGGAAGTTGGCGATTATGCGGCCGGTCAGCGAAATGTCCTTCAGCTTGACCTTCACGCCGGCCGTCGCGACGAAGGCCTCGACGATCGGCAGCAGAGAGTAGGTCGCAAGTCCGGGGGCCTCATCGACCTTCGTCCAGACGATTTCGAGATCTGACATACCTGCACCTCCGTACGCCGCTTTCGCTTCGGCTGGGTTGATGAATTGCTTGTTGGGCCTGTCTTGTTGCACCGCCGAGACAGGCCTGCAAGACGGCTGGCCGGCGGTCTGGCGGGCGATTTCCGTCAGACCCGGTCGCGGGGCTTCTCGGAGCCGGCGGTGGGAGGCATTGCCGCAATCGCAGGCAGAACCTCGGTCACATCGCTCACGATGGCGACATGGTCGAGATGGGTCCGATCGGCGAACCCGCCTTCCACGACGCCGCGGAGCAGGGCGGCGAGCGGCTGCCAATAGCCTCCCTGATCGATGATCACGATCGGCTTCTTGTGGAGGCCGAGGGTCCGCCACGACAGGACTTCGAAGAATTCCTCCAGCGTCCCGATGCCGCCCGGTAGCACCACGAAGGCTTCGGAGCGCTCGAACATCTGCAGCTTACGCTCGTGCATGGTCTCCACGACCACCGTCTCGGTGAGGGCCGGATGGCCCGCTTCGCGCTGCAGAAGGAAGTTCGGGATGATGCCGATTGCCTGGCCGCCGCTGTCCAGCACGGCATTGGCGACCAGCCCCATCAGGCCCACGCCACCCCCGCCGTAGACCAGGGTTATGCGCTCGGCGGCCAGCAGCCGCCCCAGGGCGACCGCGGTTTCGCTGGTTGCAGGATCGGTCCCGAAGCGGGAGCCGCAGAAGACGCAAAGGGAGGAGGGGATGAAATCGGGCACGAAAGCTGCTTTTCTGGGACGAACCAGCGCGTTTCAGCGCCGGGGTGACATGGTATCATTTCGCAAAGAGTGGATGCGAACACCATGGGGATGGTGGTCGCACCGTTGGGAGGGCGATGTCACGAACTGTTTTCGGGCTGGTGACTGTAGGGGCTGTGGTCATCGCCATCGCCCTGGGTGTCGCTTGGCGCGGCAAGCTGAGCGAGCAGGCCGCCATCGACCAGTCGGCGAAGGCCGCGAGCCGTGATCCTGTGCCACCGCCGCCACCGGCGGCATCCACGGTCCCGCCGGCTCCCGCCGCCGTCCCCGCGGCGGCATCGCCGGCCGCAACGGGACTGCCGTCGTTCGACGTCGCACGGATCGGACCCGACGGCCGCGCCGTGATCGCTGGCCGGGCGGCGCCGGGCGCCAAGATCGTTCTTCTGGATGGCGGCAAGGAGATCGCCAAGGCTGAATCCGATTCACGCGGCGAGTGGGTCATCATCGTCCAGGATCCGCCGCTCACGCCCGGGCAGCACGAACTGCGCGTGGTCCAGCACATAGAAGGCAAGGCGCCGGTTACGTCGGGACAGGCCGTTGTCGCCGTCGTACCCGAGCCGCCGGCAGCAGGGGCTCCGCCGGCCCAGCCGCGCGAAGAGACGCTGGTGATGATCTCCCCGCCGGCCGGCGTGCCGACCCTCGTCCAACCGCCCTCCGCCGCCGGCGTACCGAAGTCGGCGGATTTGTCGCTCTCCACCCTGGTGTATGACGATCGCGGACAGGTGACCCTGTCCGGACGGGCCGCGCCCGGGACGGTCGTCCGCGCCTATGTAAACGAGAAGATGGTGGCGGAGGGTACGTCCGGAGCGGACGGCCACTGGCGCCTGATGCCCCAGGACCCGATCGAGCCGGGCAAATACCGGCTGCGCCTCGACCGGATCGCCAGGGACGGCAAGCCCGTCGCACGTCTCGAGCTGCCGTTCGAGCGGGTGATCGTAGCGCCGGTCTCGAGCGCCGATGGTCGACGCCTGCACATCGTGCGGGGCGACAATCTCTGGAACATCGCGCGGGCGCATTATGGTGCCGGCTGGCGCCACACCGTCATTTTTGCCGCAAACAAGGACCAGATTGTTGATCCCCATCTGATATATCCGGGGCAGATACTCACTCTGCCCAAGGTCAACTGATCCTCCGACAAGAAGAGCGCGCGAATCATGCTGGCAAATTTCCTGGTGCCGATCCTCTCCGACGGTTGGCGCTTCATCGCCCTGTTTGCCGGCGCGACCTTCCTTGCCGCCCTGACCGGCGTGGCATGGCTGTTCTGGCCGCTTTTCGTGGTGACCCTCTGGTCGATCTACTTCTTCCGCGATCCCTCGCGCGGCGTGCCGCAGGAGGACGGGCTGCTGATCGCGCCGGCCGACGGTCTGGTGCAGATGGTGGTCCAGGCCGTGCCACCGGTGGAGCTGGGCCTGGGCGACAAGCCGCTGACGCGGGTGTCGATCTTCCTCAGCGTGTTCGACGTCCACATCAACCGAAGCCCCTGTGCCGCGACCGTCGACGTCGTTGCCTATCGTCCAGGCAAGTTCCTCAGCGCCAATGCCGACAAGGCGAGCGAGGACAATGAGCGCACGGCACTGGCGCTGCGCCGCGCCGACGGGCGCGTCATCGGCTGCGTGCAGATCGCGGGCTACGTGGCCCGCCGCATCGTCTGCTATGTGAAGCCGGGGCAGACGCTTGCCGCAGGGGAACGTTTCGGCCACATCCGCTTTGGTAGTCGTACAGACCTCTACCTGCCGGAAGGCGCGCGTCTGCTGGTCTCTCCGGGTCAGCGCATGATCGGTGGCGAAACGGTGATGGCCGAACTCGATCCTGCCGTCACCGAGCCGCGTGCCGCCGTCGAATTCTAGGGAGTCCGACATGGACAGCGACCTGCGTTCGCAACGCAGTGGACTACGCGGCTTCTCGATCCATCGCCTGATCCCCAACGTGTTGACGCTGGCGGCGCTGTGCTCGGGTCTGACCGGGATTCGCTTTGCCCTGCAGGGCGAGATGCGGCTGGCGGTGATCGCCATCATCGTGGCCGCGATCTTCGACGCCCTCGATGGCCGCGTGGCCCGGCGCCTGGGGGTCACGAGCCGTTTCGGCGCGGAACTCGATTCGCTGTCCGACTTTTTGTGTTTCGGCGTGGCGCCCGCGCTCGTGCTCTACTTGGCGTCGCTCACGCATGCCGGCGCGCTCGGCTGGGTCGTGACCCTCATGTTCCCCATTTGCTCGGCCCTGCGCCTGGCCCGGTTCAACACCGCGCTGGTTTCCGATACGCCGCCGCCCGTCTGGACGGGATCCTTCTTCACCGGCGTTCCGGCTCCGGCGGGCGCTCTGCTCGCCCTCATGCCGCTCATGTTGAGCTTCGAGATCGAAGCCGCCTGGCCGCGTCATGCCGTGCTCGTCGGATTGGGGTTGGTGGTCGTGGGCGGGCTCATGGTGAGCCGGTTGCCGACCTTTTCGTTCAAGAAGGGCCGTGTGCCCCGCCATCTCGTCCTGCCGTTACTCTTGGGAGCGGGCCTGTTCATGGGCGTCCTGGCGAGCGCGCCGTGGATCGCCCTGTCCCTGCTGGGCCTTGCCTATATCTGCTTGATTCCCTTCAGCGTCCTGTCCTATCGGCGGCAGGCTGCCCAGGACCGGCAGACGGCCGAGTCTGCGGGTACCGTCCCGCTTCGCTCCGCCGACATGGGGCCCGCGCCGCCGCGCGACTGACGCGGAAATGCTCGATCCGCTCCTGCGCCGATGGATCGACCCGCCGCTCGATCGTGCGGGGGCATGGCTGGCAGCCCGAGGCGCATCCGCCCATGCCGTTACCGTAACGGGCCTGGCTGTCGGGCTGGTGGCGGTGGCGCTTCTGGCACACGAGCGGTACGGCATGGCGTTGGCAGCGATTGCCTTGAACCGTCTGCTCGACGGCTTGGATGGGGCGGTCGCCAGGCACACGCGCACATCTGCCTATGGCGGGTATCTCGACATTTTTTGCGACATGGTTTTCTACGCGGCCGTCCCCTTGGGGTTTGCCCTTGCGCGGCCTGAAAACGCCGTCTGGGCCGCTCTGCTTCTCGCATCCTTCGTGTGTACCTGCGCTTCCTTCCTCGGGCGGGCGCTCCTGGCCGCTGGGCGGGGCGAGGCCGATACCGGCCGACGGGGGCGAAAATCCTTCTTCCATGCCGCTGGTCTCGTCGAAGGGACTGAAACGATCCTCGCCTTCGTCCTCTTCTGCCTGCTGCCCGATCTGTTTCCCTGGCTCGCCGGGCTGGTGGCGGCGCTGTGCTTCTGGACGGCCGTGGCGCGCGTGATCGAGGCGCATTCAGTGGATCCAGAATCCTGATTTCCGGGTTCGGGCTGTAGCCTGGAGCTACTTGTGACAGTGCTTGAGCATCTCAATATTTCCCTTTTAAAATCATATTGTTAGAAATGATGACACAAAATGGACGGGTTTCAATTGACCTGACAATTCGCTTTAAGTAACGTCGCTAAGTTGATTCGGCGTGGGGCCGGCGAGTCTAGGCAGGGGAGCAGGCAATGCTTACGATTTTTCGTCGCTTGATGAAGAACAACCAGGGGGCCACGGCGGTCGAGTACACGCTGATCACCTCGTTGATCGCGGTCGCCGCCATCGCGTCCATCCGCTCCGTGACCGACAAGGTGAGCCACGTTCTGGGAGCGGCCGGGCTCAATTGACGGCGAGAGCCAGGTCTTGCCGGATCTGGCGACACTTCTCCAGACGGGCTGCCTGATCATCCTCGCGGGGCTGCTCCTGGCCGCCGCCTGGCATGATCTGCGAACCCTCCATATCAGTAACCGGCTGTCGATCGCGATCATGGCCCTTTTCTGCGTCTGGGCTCTCGCGGGCCTTTCCGCGGGCGTCTATTCGGTCACGGATCTGGCCTTGGCGGTCGGCTGCGCCGTGGGGCTGTTCCTGCTGGGGGCCGCGGCGTTTGCCGGCGGTCTTCTGGGCGGTGGAGACGTGAAGCTGCTGGCCGGTGTCGGGTTGTTTGCGGGACCGGCGCTTGTCGTCGATCTGCTCCTGGTGACGGCAGTCGTGGGCGGTGTGCTCGGCGCAGCGGTCCTGGCCGGTGTGCCGCTTGGACCTGTCGGCGGCCAAGGCGAGGCCACGCTGCGGGAACGGCTGCGTGGGAGGCTGCCCTATGGTCCAGCCATCGCCGCGGGAGGCCTGTGGGTTGCAACGCAGCTGGCCATCGGCTGAGATTGGGGCACGAAAAGGAGATCGCATGTCCCGGCCTGCCGCCAAGATAGTTCTCGCCTCCGTGATGGCCATGCTGGTGGCCTCTGCCGCCGGTGCCCAGGTGCCGACGCCGGTACAGCGCAGCAGCGTCGAAATGCCGACGACCGCGGGCATGCCGGAATTCCGGGACCCGAAGACCGGTCAGATCTGGACGCCTGCCAACGTGGGGCGGGGCCCCATCGGCAAACCGATACCGGCCGACCTCGCCTTCGATCCGCTGGCCCAGGCGGAGCGCATCAAGGAGGTGGTCATCCAGCGGCCGGGCCTCACCCCTTTGGGCTGGTCCGCGCCGACCGCAGGACCGACCACGCCGCTGGTGACCATGGACAACGCCAGTCTCGCAGCGGTTCCCGCGCAGCGCTGGCGGGTCGTCCTGTACGTGAGCAACAACAGCGCGGGTACACTGGCGCCGATGATCGACTGCCGATTCACCAACGCGGGCAAGCTCGTCGAGGAGACGCGCGCCTTGTTGCCGGGCATCGGGGCCGGGGTGAGAGGGGGACTGACGATCTACGGCCCAAAGACCGCTCTGTTCGTCGATCGGGCGTCCTGCCGCGTCGTCTCTCCCTGATCGCTATCCTTGCACCGAATAACCGCCATCGACCGTGATGGCGGCGCCGGTGACATAGTCCGACGCGGATGAGGCGAGGAAGACGGCGATGCCCGCAAAGTCGTTCGGGGTGCCCCACCGACCGGCCGGCGTACGTTTCAGCACTGAATCGTGGAGCATCGGAACGTCATGGCGGGCGCGCTGCGTCAGTGCGGTGTCGATCCACCCGGGCAGGATGGCATTCACCTGGATATTGTCCTTCGCCCAGGCGGTCGCCATGGCCTTGGTCATCTGCACGATACCGCCCTTGCTCGCGGCATAGGCGGTCGTGAACGAGGCGCCGAAGATCGACATCATCGAGCCGATGTTGATCATCTTGCCCGAGCCCGTCTTTTTCATCTCCGGATAGGCCGCCTGGCTGCAAACGAAGGCGCTGGTCAGGTTGCTGTCCAGGACCCGATGCCACTCCGCCAGCGTGTAGTCTTGGGGCTGCTTGCGGATGTTGATGCCAGCGTTGTTCACGAGGATGTCGAGACGCCCATGGGCCTTAACCGTGTCGGCTATCAGCGCGTGGCACGATTCTTCCACCAGGACGTCGACGTTAGAGGCGCTCGCCTTCGCTCCCGCCGCATGGAGTTCGTGCACGGCGGCTGTATTTTTAGTCTCGTCGCGCCCCGCGATGACGAGGGTCGCGCCCGCGCGGGCGAGACCGAGAGCCATGCCGAGCCCGATGCCGCCATTGCCGCCTGTGACGATGGCCACACGCCCCGAAAGATCGAACAGGTCCATCGCGTCTCCTCCCCTTGCAAGCCGTTCTCTATAGCCAACGGTCGGAACCCAAAACAGGGTGCAATCGTTGATCCAGTACCGAGAAACGCAATTGCAAGTGGTGGGATTTGCAGCATTCGCAGTCGGGCGGCCGGGCTGACCGGCCGGCTGCGGACAGGGTGGCGGCGGTCGAAGGGCCGCCGCCATTTCTTTGCGCGAATCGGTGAAAAGTCGTCCAGTGACGACGCGTTGTAATATACGTGACCGCTACTTTTTGGGCGGCTCGGTGCCACCCTTTTTATGGGCGGCAGCGTCCTTCTCGATCAGGTTCACGAGGTCGTCAGGCAAGGGCTCGCTCGCGATCTCATCATACATTGCATGAAGCTGCTTGTGCAGCCACAAGTCGAATGGCCGATCGTTAGCCCGAGGCTTTGCGCGCGCCGCGGAAGCGGCGCGCGTGCCTTCGGGCTTGTCGTCGTTACTGGCCATCACATGCTCCCCGGAGGCGGAAGTCCACTCCGCGGGATCCTGTCCGACCCATTCACTTCTCCCCCTGGGACTACT
Organism: Reyranella sp.; assembly: GCF_965228225.1. Taxonomy (GTDB): domain Bacteria; phylum Pseudomonadota; class Alphaproteobacteria; order Reyranellales; family Reyranellaceae; genus Reyranella. Next base: position 1,735,100 of record NZ_OZ245801.1, read on the forward strand.
CATGGCTATGTCGCACTCTAATAGCGGACTTTAAAGGGGGCTTCAGCGTGCTTGGAGCGCGTTGTCGGCCTGGAGGCCGGTCGAGACGCGGCCAGATCCGGCGGGGCGACGCGTCTCGCCTTCGAGCAGCAGGCGCTCCAAGGTATCGCGCGCCCGGGAAATTCGGCTCTTGACCGTGCCCACCGACACGCCGGTGTGTTCTGCAATGGTTTCGTAGGGCAGGCCCTCGAGAACGGCCAGGAGCAGGGCTTCACGCTGCGCGGCCGCGAGCTTGCCGAAGGCCGACATGAATTCGCGCATGACGAGACCGCTGTCCTGATGCGGCGGATGCGAGAGCGACTCGGCGATCGCCGTGTCCACGGGAACGGTCGGACGGCGACGGCGCAACCCGGAAATGAATTCGTTGCGCTGGATGCGGAAAAGCCACGCGGCCAGATTCGTGCCTGGCTGGAAGCTGTTGCGGCCGGTCAGTGCCTTGATAACCGTGTCGTGGACGAGATCGTCGGCGGAATCGCGATCGCGCGTGAGGGAGAGGGCATAAATGCGCAGGCGGGGCAGGATCGTCTTGAGCTGGTCGTGAAAGTCACGGGTGCCGTCGTCCTGCTGGGTCTGCGTGGCCATTAGCGATCTCCAAAGGTTGCGTCCTGCGAAGAGAAATGCCGGCCACGGGAATTGGTTACATCCTGAGGACCAATTTTTCGAATTATCTGAAATGACTAAGAAAATCGGGCTTCTGGTTCACTGGAGCCGCTCGGAAAGGTACTTGCGGGCGCGCGATACACGGGCTTTCAGGGTGCCGACGGAGCATCCGCAGAGGCTGGCGGCCTCCTCATAGGAAAAGCCGCCCGCGCCGATCAGCACAAGCGCCTCGCGTGATTGCGGATTGAGCTTCCACAATTCGGAGGAGAGCTCCTTCAACGCCAGGGTCGCTTCAGGATTGTCCACCGCCGGCAACGGCGTGGCGGCCTCGTTGTCGATTGTCAGCGGCCGCCGCCGCTGGGTGCGAAGATCAGAGTAGAAACGATTGCGCATGATGGTGAAAAGCCAGCCCTTCAGATTCGTGCCGGGCGTGAACTGAGTCTGCTTGTCGAGAGCAGCCAGAATGGTGTTTTGCACCAAATCGTCGGCTGCCTCGCGTTCGCGACACATGAAGCGCGCAAACGCACGCAGGTCGGGGAGCAGCGCGACGATTTCATCTTTCATGACCCGTCTATCTGGGGAGCCCCTTGCGATACCGAAAGGGCAAATCCTCCACTTCGACCCACATATGGTGCAGGGAAGGGAGTTCGGAACCAACGCTGCCGTCAGGCGTTTAGGCGGTCACTCATTCCGTAACGAGGATTATATGGGACGCGCCGCTCTTCTCTGGTTTCTAGGTGTACCGATTCCCGTGTTGCTGCTCATGTGGGTCTTGGGCTGGCTCCATTAGGAACCATCAGGACGGGGTCGTCGAAGTTTCGGTGGCTTGAGTTTTGGGCGCGGGGCAGCGTCCATTCCGGGTCCGTCGGACGGTGTGTCGGTTGAGCAGTTGTACACGCCCACAGGGCGTAGTGTAGACCTGTCTGGCGCGCCGCGAGACGGATTTCGAGCGATGAGGGAGAATGACGTGGCTGAAGAGGTAGCTTCGAAGAAAGTGTCCGAGGCGATCACCAGGACCTTGCCGTTTCTGCGCCGGTACGCTCGCGCCGTGACCGGTTCGCAGCAGCAGGGGGACGAGTGGGTTCGCCTCTGTGCCGAAGTGGCCGTACAGCAGCCCGAACTGATCGCGGAAGCCGAGGACACCAAGCTTGGCGTGTTCGCGCTGTTTCATCGGCTGCGTCAGCCCTTTGGCGACATGGAAGCGGCGGCGATGGGCGGCGAAAGCGTTCGCGGCCGCCTGAAGGAATCGCTGACGGACATGGCGCCGATGCAGCGCCAGGTGCTGTTGCTTACCGTGCTGGAAGGTTTCACCGTCGGAGACGCCGCCCACATTCTCGGCGTCAGTATCGATGACGCAGAGCGCAGCCTCGAGGAGGCGCGCCGCGAACTGCAGCGGGTTGCTTCCGTTCGAATCCTCGTAATCGAGGATGAGGCGGTCATCGCGCTCGACGTGGCCGACATCGTGCGCAACGCCGGACACGAGGTCGTGGGTATCGCAGCGACCGAGAAGGCTGCGATCGAGCTTGCCAAGAAGCATTCGCCGCACCTGGTGCTGGCCGACATTCAGTTTCGCGGCTCCGACAGCGGCATCTCGGCTGTCAACCAGATCATGAAGTCGATGTCGGTGCCGGTCATTTTCGTCACGGGATTCCCCGAGCGACTCCTTACGGGCAAACAGGTCGAGCCGGCCTTCGTGATCTCCAAGCCGTTCGACCCTGACCTGCTGCGTGCGGCGATCGCGCAGGCACTCGATACCGTATCGATCTGAATCCGGAACGGAACGTGGCGCGATGGTCGCTTCGCACCAAGCTCGTCACCCTCGTAGCACTGGCCCTTTTGCCGGTGCTGGGGTTGGCGGTCTGGCAGGCGCAGCTCCAGGAAGAGTCGGCGATCTCGCAGCGCGTGGCGGCGCTGGGATCGGTCTCCGATCTTGCCGTTGCACGTTATGCCGGTCTGTTCGAGGCCTCGCAGCGCATGCTCGCGGCTGCCTGCGCCGATGAGTCGGTCGTAGAAAGCGCCCGAACGGATCCGTCGCCGGAAGCCACGACCCGCTGCGAGAGCTACCTGTCCAAACTGGTACAGGCCTATCCCGGCCAGTACTCCACAGCTTTCGTGACGGACGATCAGGGAACGGCCCGCTGTTCGACGGCGCGACGCGCGGTCGGGATGAACTTCTCCGACCGCGACATCTTCCAGAAGGCGAAGCGGGGCGGGGAACTGGTCATCGGCGACGCAATCGCCAGCCGGATATCGACCCGCGCCATCATTCCCATTGCGATTGCGATCCGGCGCGACGGCGCATTCGGGGGAATGTGTGCCTTGGGGATCACCCTAAAGGCGCTCGCACAGGCCGCGGCTCAGGCCGAAGGCACCGCCGGGACGGCCGTTGCAGTGATCGATCGCACCGGCACGGCACTCGGGGGCGATCCGGCGGCGATGCGCCGGCTACCGGTGGCGGCGCGTCTGGCAGACGCGCTGACGCGCAATCAGATGAAGGTTTTCGACTTCGGCCAGGACGGCGCCTACTATGAATTCTGGATCCGGCCGGTTGGAGCCAATGCTCTGTTTGCGGTCGTATCGGCACCGATCTCGGAAAATCCATGGGGATTTGCCGGCGCGTGGGCGGGCGTGTTCGGGGTTGCGCTCGCGTCCGCTGTCGTTCTGCTGGTGATCTGGATCGGCGCCGACCGCTGGTGTGTCCGCCCGTTGCGCTACATCCACGACTTCGCCGACAAGGTCGCACGTGGCGAGAGCATCACATTGGCGCCGCCGCGGCCGTGGAGTCCGGAAATGGCGTCGGTGGGCGCTGGCGTTACGGCCATGGCCGAGGCCATCGCCAGTCGCGAGTCGGCGCTGCGCGCGAACGTGGAGCAGCGCGATCACATGCTTCGCGAGATTCATCATCGCGTGAAGAACAATCTGCAGATGATTTCCAGCCTGCTGAACCTCCAGGCCGGCGAGATCAGGTCGCCGCGCATCCGCCGTTTCTTCGGCGATGCGCAGAATCGCGTCCTCACCCTTTCGATTCTCCATCGCCATCTCTACGAGCGGTCGAGCTGGTCGCTCGTCGATTTCCAGCAGTTCATTAGCGATCTCGTGCGCCAGATATCGGTTGGACGAACCCGAGGCGGCAAGCAGGCACCACGCTATCACATACGTGCGCCGATCATGGCCGTGGGCCCAGACACCGCCATTCCGATCGGCCTGATCGTGACGGAAGCCGTCAGCATCGCGCTCACCCACGATTTCAGCCGCGCCGCCGCTCCCGAAATTCGCATCGAGACGAGCGAGCGAGGCGAGGAAGTCGAACTCGTCATCGAGGATAATGGCGTGGCCCGCGATGCCGGGCAGGCTGAGTTGAGCGGCCGGGGTGGATTCGGTCTCACGCTGATCCGCGGTCTGGCCATGCAGCTCGGTGGAGAGGTCACCATCGAGCAGAAGCCGGATGGCGGCAGCAGGGTCGTCGTCGTTTTCCCCACGCCGGCCGCGGACGAACCGGCGAATGTCTAGTGTGCTCCGATCGGCGCGCTCGACCGGCGTAATCGCCGGCATCACGCTGGCCGTGCTGATTGCCGCCGGTCTCATGCTGGCCTTCTCTCAGTCGAAATCGGCGGCGCGCCAGCAGCGTCTGGTTGTCGCGAACTACGAGACCATGGCGCTGATGCGCGAGATGGTGATCGCGGTTCAGGATGCAGAGATCGGATTGCGAGGCTACCTGCTGACTGGGGACGCGACCAGCCTTGAGCCCTATGAACGTGCGCGCCTGCGGATCGAATCGAGCATGCGCCAGCTCGAAGCCGCGGTCTCGGACGATCCCGACACGACGCGCCAGTTCCACGAGTTTCGCGACAGCACCGCGCAGAAGTTCGACCAGCTCAATTCGACAGTCGGCATCTACCAGACGCAGGGCCGCGAGGCGGCTCTGTCGCTCGACCGAACGGGTGCGGGGCGGGCGATGCTCGGCCAGGTCCGTCTGCTGGGCGATAGCCTCGTCGAGGGCCAGCGGCTGCTGCTGGCGCGCCGCTTGACGGCCCTGCGGTCGGAGCAGGAGCAGGCGGGGGTGGCAGGCCTGCTGGTGATGGGCGGAGCTTTCCTCTGCCTGATCGCCGGCATCTATATCGTGCTGCAGGGCGCGGGCCGCCTCGAACGCAGTCAGAATGCCCTGGCGGGACGGTCGCGCCTTCTTCAGGCCACCCTCGAAAGTCTGCGCGATCCTATTTTCGTGATCGATGGCGAGCGCGCCGTCGTCGCCTGGAACGAAGCCTTCGCCAAGCTCGCCCAATGGGAGCCGGGCAAACAGAAGCCGCCGACTCTCGATCAACTCCTGTCCGAGCGGTCGGCTGCGACCCGGGCGCTCCTTCTGCCTCTCCAACTCGACAAAATGCCTTCGACCGGGCCGGCAATCGTGCGCGTCGCACATGACGGGCGCGACTACGAAATCTATCGAGGTGAAATGTCTGGTGGCGGTGCCGTGATTCGATCCGTCGACATCACCGAGAAGCTGCATGATGAAGCGGCCCTGCGGCAGGGCCAGAAGATGGAAGCGACCGGCCAGCTCACCGGCGGCATGGCCCACGACTTCAACAACATCCTGCAGGTCATCAGGGCCAATCTCGATCTCCTCAAGGAGGAGGCCGGCGACAATAACGCGATGCTGTCGCGGGTGCAGAGTGCGACGGCCGCCGCCGATCGCGGCGCGCGCCTCACGCAGCAGCTTCTTGCGTTTGCGCGACGTCAGCCCCTGACGCCGCAACCGACCAACATTGCCAAGTTGGTCGGAGACTTGGCTGACCTGATGCGCCATTCATTGGGCGAGCGCATCGCCATCGAGCTCAAGATGGCCGATGACCCTTGGAACGCGAGAATCGACGCAGGGCAGCTCGAGAATGCGATTCTAAACCTCGCGATCAACGCTCGCGATGCCATGCCGGACGGTGGCACGGTCCGCGTCCAGGTCTCGAATGCGACGCTCGACCGCCGCTACGCCGCGCTTCATCCGGACGTGATTCCTGGCCCCTATGTGCTGGTCGACGTGAGCGATACCGGCACCGGTATGCCCCCGGAGGTCGCCGCGCAGGCGTTCGATCCGTTCTTCACCACCAAGGGGGACGCCAAGGGTACGGGGCTCGGGCTCAGCATGGTCTATGGTTTCGTGCGCCAGTCCAATGGCCATATCCGCATCGACAGCGCGATCGGACAGGGAACGAGCATCAAGCTTTACCTGCCGCGCACGGACGATCCGGTGGTCGAGGAGCTGCCGCATCCGGGGAGCGCGGTCAGCGGCAGCGAGCGGATCCTGGTCGTGGAAGACAGCGAAGATGTACGGCGGGCCGTCGTCGCAATGCTGAAGGGTTGGGGTTATCGCGTGGAGGCTGCAGAGGATCCCGATATCGCGGCAGCAATGCTCGAAAAAGATCCCGCCTTCGATCTTTTGTTCACTGACATCGTGATGCCGGGCACCATTACAGCCGTCGAACTTGCTCAGCGGGCACAACGGCTGCAGCCCGGAATTGCAGTGCTTCTGACGTCGGGCTTCGCACGCGGACTCATTCCCGACCACACTCGATCGGGCTACCCCATGATCGCCAAGCCCTACAGCAGCGACGCGCTGTCGGCCAAGCTGCGCAGCGTGCTGGCCAACCGCCGGCCTGTCCCGGCATCGGCGCCCGAAGATTCTTTCAAGGAGGCGGCCCGGCAGGGGACCTCGGAGAGCAGGGCCAGGCGCGTGCTGCTGGTTGAGGACGAGGTCCTCCTGCGGATGTCGACCACGGACATGCTTGAGCGACTGGGATGCTCTGTTTCCGCCGTCGGCAGCGGTGAGGCCGCTCTGGAACTGCTGGGTAAGGGGGACGCCCATGACCTGCTCATCACCGACGTCGGTCTTCCGGGCATGAGCGGCGAGGATTTGGCCATCAAGGTTCGAGAGCGCTTCCCGTCGCTCCCCGTGGTGATCGCCAGCGGCTATGGGCGGCCGGGGCTCCAGGCCGAAGGAATGCAATTCATTTCAAAGCCGTACTCGTCGATCGACCTCCAGCAGGCTCTGGACCACAGCCTCCGCTAGACTGCCCTGAATTTCCCACGATTCGCGCGTTCGCGCTGCAACCCCCGTCGATTTTACGGCGTTCATCTGTCGAGGATGGGGCAATCGTGGAGGGGATCATGGACACCAAGCACGTACCTGAAAGCCCGAACATCGTGACGCAGGATCATTCCGATCACGGTCCGCTCGCGGGGGAACTGATGGACCTGTACGTCGCCATGATGATCGTGATCCCGGTTGCCTTCGTGCTGAAATCTCTTTGGGTCTGAACGTCCTAGGCGACGCTGTTCAACGGCCTGAGCAACCCTGCCTTCGTTCGGACCGTTAACAGGCCCCAATCAGGAGGTATTCAGATGCGTTCCATCGCCACCGTGGCGGCATGCGCCGCTATCGCCGTCGTCTCGCTGCCGTTCGTCGCCGTCGCTCAGACGACCTCTCAAACCACTACGACCCAAAACGATGCCCAGACGATGTGGGAAAAGGTCAAGGGTAGCTGGAGCCAGACCAAAGGTGCCGTGAAAGAGCAGTGGGGCGAACTCACCGACGACGATCTCCTCGCCATCGAAGGCCGCCGGGACCAGCTCGTTGGTAAGATCCAGACCCGTTACGGCATCTCCCGGGAAGCCGCCGAAGCTCAGGTGGGTGCCTGGGAGAAGGGCCGACTGAAGAATATGTGAGGATCAGCCCATGAACCGCTATCTGACCCTTACAGCCGCCGCGGCGCTCGCGCTGCTAGCGGGAAGCCCGGCCATCGCCCAGATGCCGACCACCCAGGCGCCCGGTTCGGTCGGTGCTGGCGTCTCGAACGGTGGCATGACCCAGTTCAAGGACGAGCGGACCGGCAAGGTCTGGACGCCCGAGAACGTGAGCAAGGACAACCAGACGCCACAACAGCAGGCGGCCTCGCCCAGCACGTCAGCGGACAAGGCTTTCGATCCCAATAGCCAGTCGGCCGCCACCCAGGTGGTTGTCCAGCGGCCGCGCGGGAATCTTATGGGGGTGGTGCCGATCACGGCGGGGCCAACCGTGCCGGCCGTCGTCATCGACAGTCCGTGGCTGCAGGCGGTGCCGCAGCAGAACTGGTTGTCGGTCCTCTACGTCACCAACAACTCGGCCAATGTCGTCGAACCGGTGGTGGGGTGTGTGTTCACCAATGGCGGCCGACCGGTCCAGGATACACGTATCGTTCTCTCTCCGGCCGGCCCCGGCGAGCGGTGGGGCGTCCCCGTCTACGGGCCTCCCGTGTCGACGTTCGTGGATCGGGTGACATGCAGGCTTCTGTCGCCAGCGTAAGAGCTATCGTTTTCCGACCAGCGGATTGCGGGCCGGCCATTTCCGAAAGGGGTGGTCGGCCCGTTTCGTTTGCCTTGAAAGGTCGCTACGGTAACGGCTGGGGAAGAAGGGAATATGTTCATGCGTAAGATCGGGTTCGGGCGTCGGACGGCCATGGCGGGCGGAGTGGCTCTGGCGGGTGCATCTCTTATTCGGCCGCGGGAGGCACGGGCTGCCAAAGCGCTGACCGTCGTGCTCGAATCGGAAGTCACCATCCTCGATCCCCACGCCACCACGGCCGCGATCACCCGCACGTTCGGTCTGCACGTCTTCGACACGCTCTTCGCCATGAACGACAAGGGCGAGATCAAGCCGCAGATGGTCGAGAGCTACGACAGCAGCCCCGACAAGCTCACCTGGTCCTTTGTCCTGCGCGACGGGCTCAAGTGGCATGACGGCGCGCCGGTAACGGCCGAGGATTGCGTCGCGTCGCTCAAGCGCTGGTCGGTTCGCGATCCGCTGGGCAAGATGCTGATGGCGGATACCGCCACGCTCGAAGCGACGAACCCCAAGACCATCAAGTTCGTGCTGAAACAGCCTTTCCCGCTCCTCCTGGAGGTGCTGGGCAAGCCCAATGCGCCGCTGCCGGTGATGATGCCCGCCCGGCTTGCCGCGACCCCAGCGGACCAGCGCATCGCCGAGCCGATCGGCTCCGGGCCGTTCCGCTTCCTCAAGGATCAGTGGCGGCCCGGCAACGCCATGATCCTCGAGCGCAATGCCGCCTATATTCCACGCAAGGAGGCACCGGACTTCCTGACCGGTGGAAAGAACGTGAAGATCGACCAGCTGACGCTGCGCGTGATGCCGGATTCGTCGACGGGCGCCAATGCGCTGATCGCCGGCGAAATCGATTACATGCAGTATCTTCCGTTCGACATGCTGCCCGTCCTCGAGAAGGAAAAGTCCGTCAAGCTGCTCGGCCTGGGCGGGCTTCACCAGTTTCAGGGCAACTTCCGCCTCAACCATGCCTCCCCGCCGTTCGACAATCCGGCGGTGCGCAAGGTGATGTGGAAGCTCGTCGACCAGAATGCCACGCTGACGGCGATCGGCGTGCCCGACAAGTACCAGACGAAGGACTGCGGCTCCTTCTGGATGTGTGGCACTCCGTTCTCGACCGACGCGGGCGCCAGCGTCGCCAAGCTCGATCTGGCGGCGGCGCGCGCCGAACTCAAGGCCTCCGGTTACAAGGGTGAACCGGTGATCGTGCTGGAGGTGGCCGGTTCGATCAGCCAGACCGCGTCGCGCGTGCTCGTCCAGAACATGAAGGATGTCGGCTTCAACGTGGAGCAGCAGCCGCGCGACTGGCCTACCGTCCTGGCGCGTCGCGCCAAGAAGGACGGGTGGTCGATGTTCCCGGTCTATTCGAACGGCACGGACATGTTCTCGCCGCTGACGCACTTTTACGTGGCAGCCACCTGCAACGATTTTCCCGGCTGGTCCTGCGACAATCGCATCCCCGAGCTGCTGAAGGCCTTTACCCGGGCGGGCACCCTCGAGGAGCGCAAGAAGATCGCCACCGAGATTCAGGTGATCGCCTACGAACTCGTGCCGGCGCTGATGTGGGGTCAGTTTACCATCCCCGCCGGGTATAGAAGCGATCTAAAGGGCCTGATCCAGTCTTCCTATCCGATGTTCTGGGAAGTCGACCGCTAGGCAACCGCCACTGCCGGCTGGCCGTTCCGACGGTGCAATGCTGATCGATGCACCGTCGGGGATCAGGAAGGGATGAAGATGGACGTTACACACAACGCCGCACAACAACGATACGAACTGCCGGTTGAGCATGGCTTGGCGATCGCGGCTTATCGACAGCAGGGTGATGCGCGGATCTTCACCCACACGGAAGTGCCGCCGGAAGACGAGGGAAAGGGTATCGGCGCGCGTATCATCAAAGCGGCGCTGGACGACACGCGAAAGCAGGGCTTCAAGATCGTCCCGGCCTGCAGTTTCGTCGTCGCTTACGTCCGTCGCCACCCGGAGTATGACGACGGCGGGCGCTGATCAGGGCTTTACGACCAGAAAGGCGATCACGGTCGCCGTCGCCGTCGCGACGGTTCCCCAAGCCAAGTCCACTACGCTGACTGCCCATGGCCATCCGCGCAGGGTCGCGAGGTTCGTGAAGTCGTAGGCCCCGTAGACGCAGAACCCGAAAAACGCGCCGTAAAGCAGGGCGCTGGGCCAAGTCCCGGCCGTGAGTGACGGGGGAACGGCAAAGACGGCGATGCCGGCTGCGTGCACGAGATAAAACAGAATGGCCACGCCCCAGATCGGCTTGTCCTGGAGCATGGCGCCGAGCTGTGACTTGTAGAACTCGCGCGCAACGACGCCCAGCCACAGGGCGTCAATGACGGCCAGTACGCCCAAGGCTACCGCGTAACTGGCCATCAGGGTCTTCATCCGCTGAGCCTACTAGCCCAGCAGATACCAAGCCAGCCCCATGCCGCCGGCGGCACCCAGGAACGAGATGATGAGAACGGTCAGGACGCGACCGGTGGCGACGCCGCTACGGGCGTCGGTAGGCGTGACATCGGGCTGCATAATACCTCCGTGTTTGTAGGTGTTGCAGAGTCCAACGCCGCCTTGACAGGGAGGGTTGCCCGGCGGAACCGGCGCTCGCGCTCCAACGTTACCTGCACAACCCCTGCCAATGCTCGGAAGGAGCGACGAAATGTTGTATTGGGCTTTGATGTTTCTTGTGATTGCGCTGCTGGCCGGCATCTTCGGCTTCGGCGGTATCGCTTCGACCGCCACGGGCATCGCGCAGATTTTGTTCGTGATCGCGCTCGTGCTATTCGTCGTCAGCCTGTTCGCGGGCTTCGTGCGCCGTAATCTCTAGGCGAAGTGTTCCGGCAGCAGTCGGCGCGCGTCCCGTCCTGCAGCGAGATTCCAGCAATTGACGATGGCCACCCGGAACCCACCGGGTGGCATGGCACGGCGCTCCGGCGCCATGTTTTGATGAAAGGTGATCTGGACGCTCGACACATTAGGGCGGCCGTGCGGCCTGAAAAGGACCACGCTGTAGCCAGTCCTCTCGAGTGGTCGTCGAACGTCCAGTCTCCGCGCTCGTGGAGCCTGACAAGCGCTTCGACCCAGCCCCGGCCGTAGAGATCCGGCCATTGGTCGGCAAACCTCAAGTGAACTTCGATGATGAGGTCGCGGATCGTCTCCAGATTCGCCATGCCGGTGTAAACCCCAGATGCTGGCGGGACCACGCACCCGTGTAGGCCTCTGGCCGGGTTCGGCGCCCGTATGGACCTCCCAGTAATCGAACGTTCCGTCGGTGCCCGCGATGCCGTTCGCGTGACCCCATTACTGCGGTTCGCCGTCGACCAACGCCATGTCGCTGCTGACATGTGCTCTTTCGAGAAGCGGCATCCACATATGTGCCATGGGGCGCGGCGGGCAGGCCTTGGCGTGTCGCGACCGTCGCTTGTCGTAAACCCAGCGATAATTCGGCTTCCACAGCCAGGCGTCCGAATCCTCAGTTGGTATGAAGACGTCCGCAGGGCAGTCCACGTTCTCGAAATATTGAGCGCGCCACGGGCCGCTATCGCAAATCGGCACTTGCTTCCCTCATCTTCACGAGCAGACGCTGCAGGGTGAGCGTCGGGTAACACCCTTGCAACCGATCTGCGCGACCCCACGTTAGCCCACCGGAGGTACCGTGCCGAAACCGTTGATGCTTGCCGTGCAGTCGCACGATCTCCAGTCCTTCCAGCGTGTCCGGTCCCGTACCGAGGCGCTGGCGGCGCCCCTTTCACCGGAGGACCAGACCGTCCAGTCGATGCCGGACGCCAGTCCCACCAAGTGGCATCTCGCTCATACGACGTGGTTCTTCGAGACATTCGTGCTTCGTCCGCACGCATTCGGTTATCGAGTTTTTGACCCGAGCTACGAATACCTCTTCAACTCTTATTACGAGGCTGTAGGGCCGCGACATCCGCGTCCCCAAAGAGGCCTGATCACGCGCCCCGGCGTCGGAGAAGTGCTGGAATATCGCCATCACGTGACGGCGGCGATGCTCGACTTCCTGGGCGGAGATCATGCCGCCCAGGAACTCGTCGAACTTGGTCTGCATCACGAGCAGCAGCATCAGGAGCTAATCCTGATGGACATCAAGCATGCCCTGTCGATGAATCCACTGCGGCCGGCCTATCGTAGCGCGCGTCCCGCTACGAGGCACACCGACCCTCCGCTATCCTGGCGTGAATTCGAAGGCGGTCTCGTCGAGACCGGTCACGATGGCCGGGGGTTCGCCTTCGACAACGAGGGGCCGCGCCATCGCTGCTGGCTCGACGCCTTCGCTCTGGCAATGCTCCCCGTGAGTTGCGGCGAGTATCTCGACTTCATCGAGGATGGCGGCTACCGCCGGCCAGAATTCTGGCTTTCGGCCGGATGGGATTGCGTGAAGCAGCGCGATTGGGAGGCGCCTCTCTACTGGGAGAAGCGGGACGGCGCTTGGCACGTCTTTACGCTGTCGGGGCTCGAACTGGTCGATCCCAACCGGCCGGTCTGTCACGTCAGTGCCTTCGAAGCGGCGGCCTTTGCCAAATGGTCCGGTAAGCGGCTCCCGCGCGAAGCAGAGTGGGAGATTGCCGCCGACAGTATCGAGGGCACCGGCGAGGTCTGGGAATGGACGGCTAGTCCTTACATCGCCTATCCCGGCTATCGTGAACCCGCCGGTCCCGTCGGCGAGTACAATGGCAAGTTCATGGCCAACCAGATGGTGCTGCGCGGCGGCTGTGCGGCAACGTCCGCCGGGCATGTCCGCTCGACCTATCGCAATTTCTTCCCGCCTGACGCCCGATGGATGTTCGGCGGAATTCGACTCGCGGAGGATCTTCGATGAACGTGCCGCTTCTGGCGATGGACGAGGGCGAGCGGGCCGACCTCGACGCTTTCCGTCGAGACGTCCTCGCAGGCCTTGCCGAGGCGCCTCGTGCGATCCCGGCCAAGTATCTCTACGACGCCCGGGGCTCTGCACTCTTCGATGCGATCTGCGAGCAGCCGGAATATTATCCTACTCGTACCGAGGCGGCGATCCTGCGCCAGCGGGCTCAGGAGATCGCGCGCCTTGGCGGCCGCGGTTGTGCGCTGGTGGAGTATGGGAGTGGTTCTAGCGTCAAGACCCGATTGCTTCTCGAGGCAATGCCGGATTTGCACGCCTATGTGCCGATCGACATTTCGCGCCGGCACCTCGAGGCGACGGCGCGGCGTCTGCGTGAGGACTATCCCGGGCTGCGCGTGGATCCGGTGACCGGCGACTACATGGCGCTCGATGCGCTGCCCGATACGATCAGCGACGCCCGTCGCATAGGCTTCTTTCCCGGCTCCACGATCGGCAATCTGATGCCGGAGGAGGCCGTGCTGTTCCTGCGGCGCGCGCGGCGCCTGCTGCGCCCGGACGGTGCGCTTGTGCTGGGCGTCGACCTGAAGAAGGATCCTCAGTGGCTGCACGACGCCTACAACGATAGGGCGGGCGTCACGGCTCAGTTCACGCTGAACCTGCTGCGCCGCATGAATCGCGAGCTGGAGGCGACCTTCGACCTTTCGGCTTTCGCGCATGACGCATCGTACAACGAAGCGGCGGGTCGCATCGAAATCTACTTCCGCAGCTTGAGGGACCAGATGGTCACCATCGCGGGCAGCCGATTCCAGTTTGCCCAGGGCGAACGCATCCATACCGAATATTCGTACAAGTACGACCAAACCGAAATCGCCGAGCTGGCGCGACAGGGCGGTTTTTCCGTCGCCGCGTCGTGGACTGATCCGTCGCGGCTGTTCGCTGTCGCCTTTCTGAAATAGCCCCCAAATCGAGAAAGCCCGCCCCCGATGATGAGTCGGGAGCGGGCTTGGATCGGTTGGACGGGGAGAGAGGTGTCGCTGAGCGGGGGCAGAGGCAACACCAATTATCCAACCATGCAGGACCAACGGCGCCTTGTCCCGAATGGTTGCCAGCCACCGAAAATTATCCTCTCAATGGCTAAGTCTCTGATAAATCGGACTCAAACGTCTCGAGACGGGAACCTAGCTCCGCGTGCAGCATGTCATCCCGGATTTTGGGAAGCATCTGTCGAATCATTTTGACCTTTTCCGCCGACGGAGCGGCCTCGAGATCCGTCAGAAAGCGGACGATCTCTGCGCGTGTCGCGAAGCCCATGTAGGCGTCATCGGCTTCACGGGCCAGGCAGGCAGGAGAGGCGGGGGATTTGCCGGTCATCGGCTTACAGGGGGTGCCACCAGCGGCCCGCAAGAATCACCCCGGCCGACAGGAGCCGTCTGTCGCCGGTGAGTTTCTCGCCGATCGAATCGGCATAGTCGAATGTCCCGGTCGCCTGGTCGATCAAGGTGGCTTCGCCGACGCTGCCGACCTTCAGCGTGCCGAGGTCGGGCCTCCTGATGGCAGCGGCGGCATTGACGGTGGCGAGCTTGATGACGGTCGCGAGGTCGACACCCAGGCAGAGGAACTTCGACATGGTGGTGAGGAGGTCGAAGGCCGGGCCTTCGATCGAGATCGCATGCACGTCGGAGGAGATCACGTCCGGCAGGAAACCCGCGGCCAGCATCTTGCGCGTCGTGCCGAAGCCGAACGAGCCGCCGCCATGGCCGATGTCGAAGATAACGCCGCGCTCGCGCGCCGCCAGAATCTCGTCACGCACCTTACCGTCCGGCTGGACCGGCGCGTTCGGGAAGGGGCGGAAGCAATGGGTGAGAATATCGCCCGGGCGCAGGCGGCTCACGACCTCATGGCGGGAGGGCGGCGGCGAGTCGAGATGCGCCATCATCGGCAGGCCTGTCTCCTCCGCGACGTCGAGCGCGATGTCGAGCGGCATGATGCCCGAATCGCCGCTCGCCGATTTGCCGACGCGAACCTTTACGCCCAGCACCAGGTCCTTGTGTTCGCGCGCAACGCGGACCGCCTCGCGCGCATCGAGCAGGCGCATGTCGGCGCTCTCGCCCACCATGACCGACTTGGAGAAGGCGAAGATCCCGGGGAAGGAGACGTTGAGATACGGCAGGATCCGGACCGGGGACGTTTCGATCACGTGCCTGCGGAAGCCGTGGAAGTTGCCGGGTCCGGCGCTGCCGGCATCGATGAAGGTGGTGACGCCGCCCGATCGCGCGAGCAGCTCGGCCTCGACGCCGAGTGACGTGCCCCCCCAGTAGACATGCGTGTGAAGGTCGATAAGGCCCGGTGAGACGATCTTTCCCGCAACGTCGCGCGTATCCTGTCCTGACAGGCCATCGCCGATGGCGGCAACCTTGCCGCCGCTGAAGGCGATGTCGGTCACACGGTCGATACCTTGCGACGGATCGATCACGCGGCCGCCCTTGAGAACCAGATCGTTCATGCTCGCTTCTTCCTTCCAACGCCCATCACTTGCCCATCCTACTCCACTCGCGTCCCAGATCCCCATCCCGAGGCAGGGTCATGTTTTCGAGGCCCAGCCAGTCTGCCATCAGGCGAAGTTCCTCGCGCATCGGCGCGGCCACGTCGCGTGCCGCGACGCCGGGTTCGAGATGCGCCGCCGGCACCAGCAGCTTCGAGTTCGGCCGATCCGCCTTGAGGTCGACCCGGCCGACCAGGCGGTCGCCCAGAAGGAAGGGCAGGACGTAGTAGCCATGCTTGCGCTTGGCGACCGGCGTGTAGATCTCGATGCGATAGAAGAAATCGAAGATCCGCTCCGTGCGGTCGCGTTCCCAGATCAGCGGATCGAACGGCGCGAGCAGGGCGCGCGCTTCGATCCGGCGCGGCTGACGGGCGGCCGGGTCCAGATAGGCCGGCCGGCTCCAGCCTTCGACGTCGACCGACAGCAGGTCGCCGGCCTCGACGAGCTCGGCCAGGCGCGCCTTGGTGTCGGCGACCGGAAGGCGGAAATAGTCTCGCAGGTCGAACTCGGTCGCGATGCCCAGCGCCCGGGCCGAGAGTCGCAACAACTCGCGCTGTGCTTCGTCCGTCGAGGGCGTCGACAATGACTGAATCTCGGCCGGCAGGACACGCTCGGAGAGGTCGTAGACGCGCTCGAACGCGCCGCGTCGCGTGGCCGTGGTGACGATGCCGGCGAAGAACAGCCATTCGAGCGCCAGCTTGCCGTCGTTCCATCCCCACCAGGGGCCGCGCTTTGCTCCACCATCGGCGAGCTCGGAGGCGGCGAGGGGACCGCGCGCCTCGACCTGCCGGCGGACGTCCTCAATGTAGGTGGCCTTCTCGCGACGAAACTGCTGCAGCGTGCCTTTGCTGGTGCCTTCCAGGGCGCGCGCCATGCGCCAACGCAGCAGCGGGTGCAAGGCCAGCGGCAGCAGCGAAGCCTCGTGGGCCCAGAATTCGAACAGGCCACGGCGACTGCGGCTGCCCCAGGCCATCCCGTCGAGATGCGCGCTGTCATAACGACCCAGTCGCGAGAACAGTGGCAGATAGTGCGCCCGTGCAAGCACGTTGACCGAATCGATCTGCAGCAGGCCCAGCCTGTCGATGATTCGCTTCACATGGCCACGGTTGACGGTGCCGTCGGGTCGACCGATGCCGAAGCCTTGCGCCGCCAGCGCGATCCGCCGGGCGGACGCGGCACTTAGTTTCAATTTCAAGGACACGGCACCACCCTAATCCCCTCGTCGCCGCGCCCGCCACGGGATAACGGCGTTCAAGGGCGTTCGAGCCGCGTTAAGGCCTTGGCAACGGCT
Organism: Reyranella sp.; assembly: GCF_965228225.1. Lineage (GTDB taxonomy): Bacteria > Pseudomonadota > Alphaproteobacteria > Reyranellales > Reyranellaceae > Reyranella. The sequence continues at coordinate 1,751,793 of NZ_OZ245801.1, forward strand.
TCGGCCTGCCGGTTCGAGACGTGCCCGTTGGCCTTGAATTCGTTCACGACCTTCCTGAGGAACGGGCTGTGTTCGGCCTGCAATTCGGCACGCTTCATCAATGCCTCGTGGATATGGGCGGGGCCGCGATTGCGCGCCGCCTGGCGCGCGCGGAACACCCGGATGGCGACCGCCACGACGAACGCGACGCCGACGACGATCAGTATTTCGGTCAGCTGCATGGGACGAGCGCTGCTTGCAATGCTATCGGGCCAGCGCCGTTTCGGCCCGTTGGGCCATCGCCAGAAGGGGCCGGTCATGCAGGCGCGGCGCGACGATCTGCAGGCCCACGGGGAGGCCATCACGGCCGCTGCCGCACGGCACGGAAATCGCCGGCACGAGGGCGAGATTGAACAGAGGGGTAAACGCGGCGTGGCCGCGCGGCCCGACCTGCTTGCCCCCGATGATCCTGGGGTGGACGTGTTCGACGGGCCACGACACACACGCCGTCGTCGGGGTCAGGAGATAGTCGTACTCTGTGAAGAACTGCGCGACGGCGCGCGCGCACGCATCGGCGAAGCGAAAGGCCGCGACGACGTCGGTGCCTGGCACGGAGCGGCCGCGCTCGATCAGGCCGGCAATGTTTTCGCCGAACAGCTCGCTGTCGGCGGCGTGCCGCTCGCCGTAGAGAAGGGCGGAGGCTGCGCCGTTAACGGCCGAAAACGCGGTCTCGCTCGTCTCGTCGGGCCAGGTCACATCCGCCTCCTCGATACGCCAGCCCGAAGCACGCAGCTTCGCGACCGCCGTTTCGAACGCCGTCATGACGTCGGGATCGACCGCAACGCCAAGGCCGAGGCGCGGGCTCACGGCGATGCGCGGGGCGCTGGGCGGCGGGACGTCGAGCAGCGCTACGGAATGCGGGTCGCGCCGGTCGGGACCGGCCATCACTTCGAAGCCGACCTTGGCGTCGGCGACCGTGCGGCCCATCGGCGCCGTCACGCCGTAGAGCGGACCATAGGCACCACCGAATCCGAACGGAGACGGGATGGCGCCGGCCGACGTCTTGAGGCCGACGACGCCGCAATGCGAGGCGGGGCGGCGGCCGGAGCCGCCGCCATCGGTCCCCAGCGCAATGGGCGAGAAACCCGCCGCCAGCGCCGCCGCGGCGCCGCCCGAGGAGCCCCCCGGCGTCAGGGCGGGATTCATCGGATGACGTGACGGGCCGTAGACCTTGTTCTCGGTGTGACCCTTGGCCGCCATTTCCGGCGTGTTGGTCATGCCGAGGAAGATGCCACCCGCGGCCTTCAGCCGCTCGACCGCAAGGGCATCGCGCGGCGGCTTGAAGTTCTTGTAGAGCAGCGAGCCGTTGGTGACCGTGCGGCCCGCGACCCAGGTCGTGTCCTTCACGGTGTAGGGGACGCCGAGGATCGGACCATCGAAGCCCTGCTTGCACTTCGCGTCGACCGCGTCCGCGGCCGCGCGGGCCTCGGCCGGATCGAAGTCGACGATCGCGGTGAGTTGACCGTTCCGCGCCTCGACGCGGGCGATCGCCATTTCGGCCACGTCCCGGGCCTTCGTCTTGCCCGCCCGCACGGCGGCGGCGATGGCGGCGGCGCCCTGATCCAGCAACTCGGTCATGTTTTCCTCATTCACCCAACAGAGGTGCATGATAGCCTGCGCCGCCATGACGTTGGAGAGCGACCTCTATGCGCCCGTGAAGGTGCTCCTCGAAGGGCAGGGGTACGTCGTCAAGGGCGAGGTACGCGGCTGCGACGTGGTCGGAATCCGCGGTGCGGAGCCACCCGTCGTGGTGGAACTGAAGCGGACCTTCGGTCTGGGGCTGGTCCTGCAGGGCGTCGACCGGCTGGCGCTCAGCGAACTCGTCTATCTGGCGGTCGGCCAGTGGCCCAAGCAGATGAAGAATGTGAAGAAGCTCTGCCGCCGGCTGGGGCTGGGCTTCATCGTCGTGGCCAGTGGCAAGGCCGACGTGGTGCTCGATCCCGTTCCTTATACGCCGCGCCCGAACAAGCGAAAGGCGGGGCGCCTGTTGGGCGAGCACGCGCGTCGGGTCGGCGATCCCAATCTCGGCGGCCAGGCGATGCGGGCGCCATTGATGACGGCGTACCGGCAGGAGGCGCTGCGCTGTGCCGAGCTTCTGGCGGCGAACGGGCCGATGAAGGTGGCGGCGTTGCGCGAGTCCGGTCGGGCGCCCAAGGCGGCCCAGATCCTGCAAGCCGATGTCTATGGCTGGTTCGAGCGGGTGGAGCGCGGTGTCTATGCGATCACGCCGAAAGGGCGGCAGGGGCTGGCGCAGTTCGACCGGAAGGCAGACTAGATGCTGATTGCCCATTTGTCCGATCCCCATGTCCGTCCCGAGGGCGTGCTCTACCAGGGCGTGGTCGATTCCAACGCGCAGTTCGCGACAGCGATCGCGCAGGTCAACGCGCTCGATCCGCGGCCCGATCTGTTGCTGCTGACGGGCGACTTGGTGGATCATGGCCAGGGGGAGGAATACGCAACGCTTTCGCGGATGCTCGCGGACCTCGACGTCCCGCTGCTGGCGATCCCCGGCAATCACGACGAGCGCGAGGCCTTTCGACGGGCTTTCAGCGGACAACCGTGGCTGCCGGCCGAAGGCCCGATCCACTATGCGGTCGGTGACCGCGGCGCCGTGCGCATCGTGGCCCTCGACGTCACCTTGCCAGGTTTGCATCACGGCGCCGTGAGCGACGAGGGTGCCGCCTGGCTCGATCGCGTGCTGACAGAGGAGCCGCTGCGGCCGACGATCGTCATGATGCATCAGCCGCCCTTCGCCACCGGTATTCCCTACATGGATCCGTATGACTGCCGGGAAGGGCACAGGTTCGCCGCCGTCATCGCGCGTCATCCCCAGGTCGAGCGAATCCTCTGCGGCCATGTCCATCGCGTCATGCAGATGCGCTTCGGCGGCACGGTCCTGTGTACCGCGCCGTCCACCACCACGGCGATCGCCCTGCAGCTTCGCGCCGACGCTAGACCCGCCTCATACATCGAGCCGCCGGCGATGCTGCTGCATCACTGGCGGGTGGGGAGAGGTCTCGTCTCTCACGTCGTTCCGATCGGAACGTTCCCGGGGCCTTATCCCTTCGCCTGATTGCAACAATATGGATCCGCACGGGTGCAACCGGTCGGCCGTTCGGGCATTATCCCGCCCTGATGCGCACCCTCGAGATCGTCCACCGTACTCGCTACGAGTATTCCGAGCCGGTGACGCTCGGCGACCACCGGCTGATGTTCCGGCCCCGCGACAGCCATGACCTGCGTCTTCTCCACACCGGTTTGGTGATCGCACCCGCCGCGCAGGTCCGGTGGATCCACGACCCGTTCGGCAATTCGATCGCCATTGCCGCCTTCGAAGGCACGACCCAGATCCTGGAACTCGTCAGCACGATCGAGCTCGAGCATTTCGGCGTGCCCCCTGAGTTGCCGCCGATCGAGGAATTCGCGCGTACCTTGCCGTTCAGCTACGCATCCGAAGAGGCACCGGATCTCGCGCGTTACGTCGAGCGCTCGTATCCGGATCCCAACTCGAGCGTCGCCACCTGGACCAAGCAGTTCATGGAAGGCGAGGGCGGAAACGATACCTTCTCCCTGCTCAAGCGGCTCTGCATGGGTATCCAGGATAAGCTGAAATACGCCATGCGCTTCGAGCCCGGGACGCAGCTTCCGGCGGTTACGCTCGAGACGGGCGGCGGAACCTGCCGGGACTATGCTCTCCTGATGATCGAATGTTGCCGCTCGCTCGGCCTCGCGGCCCGTTTCATCACGGGCTACCTCTACGATCCCGCACTCGACGCCGCGCCGGGCGAGGCGACGACACATGCCTATCCTCATGCCTGGATGGAGGTCTACCTGCCGGGGGCCGGCTGGGTGGAGTTCGACCCCACCAACGGCATCGTCGGCAGCGAGCGTCTGATCCGTGTGGCCGTCGCCCGCGATCCCGAGCAGGCGATGCCGATCAAGGGCAGCTTCACGGGCTCGCCTGACGTGACGGTCAACGCCATGGTCGACGTACAGGTGCGGACACTGTCGCCGGTGCCCGTCCCTGAGACTTCGGTGCCGCTGGAAACCGGACCGTCGCAGGCTCCCATGCCATCCCCCGCGCCGGCACCGACACCGGAAGCTCAGGAACCGCCGACGCAAGCCCTTTGACATGGTGGCGCCGCAGCGGTTGAGTGCCCAATCATGCGGGGGGCGTTTCTGGGCATTTCGATAGAAGCGCTGATACGAGCGCTGCTCGGCCTTGGCGGAGTGCTTCTCGTTTGGCTCGTCTGGCCGGTGGCGAAGAGTGCCCTGCAGGCACAGCAGGCGGATGCGGCGACCACGGCGCTTCGTCTCAATCACAAGATCTCGCTCGTCGCGGTTTTGAATGCACTCGAGGCGCTCGACCGCGCTGTCGAGACCGATCCCACTGCCACTCGTCATCTGCAGCGGTCCGAGTTGCTGGCCGGCGCGGCCCTTTCGCCGCGTTTCACGCCGACCGACAGGCAGCGCGGCGAATGGCTGATGCGCGCGCAGGACGATCTCACATTCGGATTGGGCAACGATCCCGCCCGCGGTGTCGGATGGCTGAGGCTCGCATCCGTCAGGATGGCTCTCGAGGGGCCGTCACAGCGATCCCTCGCTCCGCTGCTGATGTCGATCGACACCGCCCCTATGCTTCTGCCCCTTTGGCCGGCGCGATTGAGACTGATCCTCGATCATTGGCAGGTTCTGACCGTTTCTCAGCGCGAGAAGGTGGCCGGCTACGTCGCTCGGACCTGGCAGCTTTCGGCCGGTCACGCCTGGTTCGCGGATGCGATTCGCACCCCCATCGATGAGCTTTTTGTCCGCTATTACGTACGCAACGAAGCTGGTGCGCAGGAGGCGCTCTCGCGTCTGCTGGAGGAGCGCCGGAGCAAAACCGAATGAGACGGGTGCACGAGAGCGGCGAGGCAGGGGAAGCATCCAAGGGGGGCGACTGGCGGGGCGTGGCCCGTCGCGCGATCGACAAGGGGTCCGTCTTCCTGTTCTTCGGTCTGGTCGGGTTCGCCGCCTTGCCCATGGGCGCAAATCGGGACTGGGCGTGGGCACCGCTTTCTATTTTGTTCGGCCTGATGGCTGTGCCTGTCGCGCTGGGCGTTGGCACGCGCGACGGGTATCGGGTTCCGGCGGCGGAGCGCGGCCCTCTGCTGTTGCTGGTGTGCTGCTGGTTTTTGTTTGCCGGCTTTTCGATCTGGCAGACCACGACGTGGACGCCGCTCACCGCCGACGCCTGGATGTTCGCTCGCGCCGCTGAAATCCTGGGCGAGGCCCATGTGCCCATTCCAGCGATCGCCGCCGACGCGGCCCGCAATTCGCTGCTGAAATGCCTCGCCTGCGCGCTGATCTTCCTGACCGCGCGCTCGCTGTGCCGGGACCGCAAAAATGCCAGATGGTCTCTCGTGGCGCTCGTAGCGAGCGGCGTGCTGGTCGTGAGTTACGGCATTGCCATGCAGGTTTCGACCAACTCCTGCTACCTCGGCAGCTATCTGCGCAAGCAATTCGAGTTCAACTCCGGCGACCGCTGCCTGATGGGCGGTACCTTCGTGAACAGCAACTCCTTCGCCTGTTACATGGGTATGTGTGCGGTGGCGGCCCTCGCACTCCTCTTCGGAGGAGAGCGTAAGAAGCACTCCTTGAGCTACGGATACCGCGAAGAGGAGGAGGTCCGCCTCATCGACTGGCTTACCATACCTCGCGTCGTCCTCCTGTCGGGCTCGCTGCTGATGCTGGGCGGGCTGCTGATCTCGGCATCGCGCGCGGGAGCGGGCGCGTCGGTGGCCGGAATGCTCATTTTCGGCCTGCTCATGGCGAGGGGACGTTGGAGGTCGCCCACCAGAGGGCGCGCGGTGTTCGTACTCGGGATTGCGGCCGTCCTGGTCGTGGGGATCATTGCCGGCAATGCCTTGATCGCCAAATTCGCGGCAGCGTCCGACGATACTTCGCGGCTGCGCATCTGGTCGGCAGCCTTCCAGGCCATTGGACTATCGCCGTGGCTGGGGTGGGGGCTGGGCGGCTTCGGCGACATCTTCGCGCTCTTGCAGCCGTCTGACAGCTTGCAGCCCAATGACGTCGCGCACTCCACACCGCTGGAGACCATCGTGGAACTGGGCGTGATCGCGGCCATCCCGGCATTTCTGGTGGTGTTGCTGCCTTGGGTCGTCTGCCTCCGCGGAGCGTTGCGGCGCCGGACCTCGCGGCGTTACCTTCCGGTGGCGGCATTCTCCGCTGCTGCCGTCTCCATTTTGCATTCCCTTGTCGATTTCAGCCTGCAGATACCAGCCATTGGGTTCATGACGGCGGCTCTGCTCGGCATGGGCTGGGTTCAGTCCTTCGGTCGGAGGGACGGCGTGGAGGCCAGTGTGACGCCCGAAGGCTATTGACATAATAAGCATTTCGAATGCAATTATGGCGTCGGGTGCGCAAATCCAAGTGGGGGGCTTTGCGCGTAGCTTGGTTGTGGGTCTGGCCGTTTCTTGGGGAGGCGGCCCGAAACCAATAATGGGAATCGGCGTGCAAAGAGATGTCACGGCCGGGGTCGGTATGTCTTCCGCCGATCGCCGGACGACCGCCACGCCGCGCATGCGGTCGGCGCCTCAGCGCTTCATCGAAACCTGGGTCGACGCGGCCCTAGGGTTCCTTTTCTGCGTTGTACTGCCGATTCCGATCTATGCGAACGACGAACCCTTCATCGGCCCTTTCGACGCTTCGGAACTCACGATCCTCGTGACGGTCGTTGCCTACGTGACGGTTTGGTATTGCGGCCGCAGGCTCGAGGCTTTTCCCGGCGCCGGCCTCAATGTCGCGCACGTCGCACCCGTGGCGGTCATCACCTATGCGCTGATCGCCGCGGTATTGCTCCTCCTGCGTCTCGACTATTCGCGCGTCCAGCTGTTCGGAAGCGGCATCCTAACGGTGCTGTGGATGGCGGTGATCGCGGAACTCCGGGCGCGGTATCTCGTCCGCAACTACGCCGTGACACCGCGGTCCGCAATTGCCGCGATGCCGAAGCTCCCGACATGCCGTTGGCTCGACTTCGACGATGTCCGTCGTCGCGGCCTCAGGGTCGATGCGATCGTCGCGGACCTTGGCGGTGAGCTCGAGGAGGGGACGCTCGCGGCACTGGCTGACGCCGCCATTGCCGGCGTGCCGGTGCTGGACAGGCGATATGTTGTGGAGACGATGACGGGCCGGACGCCGCTCAGCGGCCTGTCGCCCAACGAATTCGGCTCGCTCCTGCCGTCGCGCCAGTATCTGGTCGTCCGGCGAGCGATCGAATGGGGCCTGACCGTTCTCCTGTTGCCCCTTTTCCTGCCAGTGCTGGCGGTCGTGGCCCTGATCGTGCGGCTGGACAGTCCCGGGCCGGTCTTCTTTCTGCAGACGCGCATCGGTCGGCGCGGGCGGCCGTTCCGGATGATCAAGTTCCGGACCATGTTCGTCGGTGTGCCCGGGCCCAGCTTCACGACGTCGGCCGACCCGCGCATCACGCGCAGTGGGCATTTCCTGCGGCTTTGCCGACTCGACGAGCTGCCGCAACTCTTCAATATCCTGAAAGGCGACATGAGCTGGGTCGGCCCCCGGCCCGAGGCCGCCTCGCTCGAAGAGGGCTACGTCCGCGACATCGAGTACTTCGCCCTGCGTGGCATCGTGCGGCCCGGCATTACCGGCTGGGCTCAGGTCAACCAGGGCTATGCCTACGAAGCCGACGCGATGCGGTCCAAGCTCGAATACGACCTCTATTATCTGAAGCATTGCTCGCTCTGGCTCGATCTGGTCATCGTGCTCAGGACCTTCGCCGTGGTGCTCCGCGGCACCGGCGCGCGTTAGGATCGGGCGAACATCATGTGCGGCATTGCAGGGATACACGCCTATCTCGACGTGGCGCCGCCGGTGGACCGGGGCGAACTCGTCCGCATGAACCAGCGCATGATCTCGCGGGGGCCCGACGGCAGCGGCCTGTGGTTGAGCGACGAGGGTCGCACCGGATTCGGCCATCGGCGGCTGGCCATCATCGATCTGTCCGAGGGGGGGGCGCAGCCGATGCGCAGCGCCGACGGCCGGTTCACGATCACGTTCAATGGAGAGATCTACAATTATCGCGAGCTGCGCGCCGAGCTGCAGGCGGCGGGTCGCACATTTCGCAGTGAATCCGACACTGAAGTCCTCCTGCAATTGTACGCGGAGTACGGGGCGGCCATGGTCGGCCGGCTCCGGGGCATGTTCGCCTTCGGCCTGTGGGATGCGGGCAAGAGGACGCTGCTCCTCGCGCGCGACCCTCTCGGCATCAAGCCGCTCTACTGGGCCGATGATGGCTGGACCCTGCGCTTCGCGTCCCAGGCCAAGGCGTTGCTGGCGGGCGGCGCGGTGTCGCGCGATCCCGACCCTGCCGGCATCGTGGGTTTCCATCTTTTCGGCAGCGTGCCCGAACCCTTCACGGTGTGGCGCAGCATCCAGTCACTGCCGGCCGGAACCACGCTCACCGTGGACGCCACCGGCCCGGGCATGCCGCTGCGCTACTACGACGTCGCGACCGCGCTGACCGAGCGAGCGGCATCGACCGGAAGGGCGGAGAACGCGCGCGCGCTCATCGCCGAGGCGGTGCGCGATTCCGTTCGGCATCACCTCATTGCAGACGTACCGGTCGCGGTATTCGTGTCGGCCGGCATCGATTCCGGCGCGCTGCTCGGAACGATGAGCGCGCTCGGTGTACGCGACATCACCGCCGTGACCTTGGGATTCCAGGAATTCGAGGGGCAGCCGCTCGACGAGGCGCCGCTGGCGGCGAAGGTCGCGGCGCGATACGGCGCGCGCCACATTGTGCGGACCGTCGGCCGGGCGGAGTTCGAGCGCGATCTGCCCGCTTTGCTGGACGCGATGGATCTGCCGACGGTGGACGGCATCAACACCTGGTTTGTCGCCAAGGCTGCGCGCGAAGCCGGGATCAAGGTCGCGCTGAGTGGCCTGGGCGCCGATGAGTGCTTTGGTGGCTATCCGTCCTTTACCGACGTACCGCGCAGCGTCCACTGGCTGCGGCCGGTGTCCTGGGTTCCGGGTCTGGGGGCGCTGGTGCGGCGTGGTCTCTCGGGGGCGATCGCTGCCGGGTTGCGTCTGCATCCCAAGGCCGCCGGGGTACTGCAGTACGGTGGCAGCTGGGCGGGTGCCTATCTTCTGCGGCGCGGCGTCTACATGCCCTGGGAACTCGACGAGGTGCTCGATCCCGCGCTGGCCGAGGAGGGGATGCGTCGCCTGGCGCCGCTCAGCCGCATCGCTGCGGCGATCGGGACCGGCCCTGCGCTCGGCGACTTCGATCGGGTGGCTGCGCTCGAGACGTCGCTTTACATGCGCAACCAGCTTCTGCGCGATGCGGACTGGGCGGGCATGGCTCATGGCGTCGAGATTCGGGTGCCGTTCGTCGACGCCTTCTTCCTGTCCGCATTGCCTGCGGGTCCGGTTCTGGCCGGCGTGAATGCCAAGGACGCGATCGCCGAAGTCCCCGAACCGCCACTCCCGGATGAGGTCCGTCACCGGCGCAAGACCGGCTTCTCGACACCGGTCGGTCGATGGCTGCGCGAGGCGAGTGGTGCGCCGCCGCAGCAGGGCATCGATCTTTCGGCGGCGTCGCGGGCATGGGCACGTGAGATCTGGCGCGCCGGCTGGGCCGGGCCGGCTGCGGCCTGAGCGATACGATGGGATCTCGCATCCTTGCTCTCGTCGGCGACTGCTATGGCGCGCGCGGCGGTATCGCGCGTTACAATCAGGACCTGTTCGAGGCCCTCGCCGACGGCCGCACCGAGATCCTGGTCCTGCCACGTCATGGGGATGCGGGCGGTAAGGGGCTACCGCCCGGCGTGCGCCAGACTCCAGCAATCTTCGGGCGCTTGAGGTATTCACTGGCGGCGATCGTCGCCGCCTGGCGCTTCCGGCCCTTCGATACCGTGTTCTGCGGTCACGTCTTCATGGCGCCCCTGGGCTTCCTGCTCGCCCGCATGTTTGGCGCACGTTACTGGGTGCAAGCCCATGGCACCGACGTCTGGAAGGACCGTCGTGGCCTGGTGCGGCGGCTTATCGAGTATGCAGACCTGGTGACGACCGTCAGCCGCGAGACGCGCCGCGTCCTGCTGGCCTGGGTCGACCTGCCGCCCGAGCGGGTGCGGGTCTTGCCCGATACGGTACAGGACGTCTTCACCCCTGGACCGCCATCGCCGGCGCTGCGCGACAGGCTGGGGCTCGGCAAGGGCCCGATCCTGCTGACTGTCGGACGGCTTGCGGCGAACGAGCGTTACAAGGGGCATGAAGCGATCTTTGGTGTTCTTGGCGATCTGCGCGCGCAGTTCCCTGACCTGGTTCACCTGGTCGCGGGAGACGGCGATGACCGGCCTCGCCTCGCGGCGATCGCCGAACAGAAGGCTCCCGGTGCGGTGCGCTTCCTTGGCTTCGTGCCTGATGCCGACCTTCCGGATCTCTATCGTCTGGCGGATCTCTACGTGATGCCGAGCACGGAAGAGGGTTTCGGGATCGTCTACCTCGAGGCCGCTGCCTGCGGCCTGCGGGTCGTCGGCGGCAAAGGCGGTGGTACTGCCGACGCCATTCCAGACGAGCGCGTCGGCACCATCGTCGATCCAGCCGACCGGCCCGCGCTGCTGGCGGCGATCTTGCAGCAACTGCACCGGGGCCGGGCCGATCCGGCGGCCGTCGAGCCCTATCGACGCGCCCATTTTGCCGCCGCCGCGCGCGCACTCTCTGCTCGCTTGACGGCCCAACCGCGTCGTATGACTTCCGGCCTATGATTAGCAGCGATCGACCTTCCCAGCGGCTCATCCTCGAAGCCGGACGTGCCGACCGTCAGTATTGGAGCGATCTGTGGCGGTACCGGGAGCTGTTCTTCATCCTGGCCTGGCGCGACGTCTCGGTGCGCTACAAGCAGACGGTGATTGGCGTGGCCTGGGCCTTCGTGCGGCCGTTCATGACGATGATCGTCTTCACGGTGGTGTTCGGCCAACTGGCAAAGCTGCCGACCGAGGGTAACGCGCCTTATGCGATCCTGGTCTTCGCAGGCCTACTTCCCTGGACGCTCGCGACCTCGATCCTGACCGACGCGTCAAACAGCGTGCTGACGAATTCGCAACTCGTGAGCAAAGTCTACTTTCCGCGGATCATCATTCCCCTCTCCACGGTGATGGTCGCTCTGGTGGACTTCGGTGTCAGTCTCTTCATCCTGGCAGGGGTCATGGCGTGGTATGGAATGATGCCCGACTGGCACATCCTGCTGCTGCCTGTGTTCGTCGTGCTGGCCCTGCTGGTGGCCCTCGGCCCGGCGCTCTGGGCGGCCGCGACGATCGTCAAGTATCGCGACTTCCGTTTCGTCATCCCCTTCGTCGTGCAGATAGGGCTCTATGTCTCGCCGGTCGGCTTCTCCGCCAAGGTCGTGCCACCGGAGTGGCAGCTTCTCTACAGCATGAACCCCATGGTGGGCGTGATCGACGGCTTTCGCTGGGCCATTCTCGGTGGCGCCAGCCCGCTGCATCTGCCGGGATTTGCGGTCAGTATGATGGTGGCCGCCGGCATGCTCTGGCTGGGCATTCACACGTTCCGCCGCACCGAGCGCGGCTTCGCCGATCTGATCTGAGCCATGTCCGACGTCGTCATCCGCGCCGAGAAACTCGGCAAGAAATTCATCATCGGGCATAAGCGCGAGTACTCCGCGATCCTGGGTGAGGCGCTGGTGCGCAGCGCCCGGAGCCTGGTGCGTCGCGGCGCGGACATGCTGCGCGGTCGTGCCGTCATCGAAGGCGACGAGATCGAGGAATTCTGGGCGCTGCGCGACGTCGATTTCGAGATCAAGCGCGGGGAAGTCGTCAGCATCATCGGCCACAACGGAGCCGGCAAGACCACCCTGCTCAAGATCCTGTCGCGCATCCTCGAGCCAACGCTGGGGCGCGTCGAGCTCAACGGACGGGTCGCCAGCCTCCTCGAGGTCGGCACCGGTTTCCATCAGGAGCTGACGGGGCGTGAGAACATCTTCCTGAATGGCGCCATTCTCGGAATGACGCGGCAGGAAGTTCTGGCGCGGTTTGATGAGATCGTCGACTTCTCCGGCGTCGAGAAGTTCATCGACACGCCCGTCAAGCGCTACTCCGTCGGCATGTACATGCGGCTCGCCTTCTCCGTGGCCGCCCACCTCGAAACCGAAATCCTGTTCGTGGACGAAGTGCTGGCGGTCGGCGACGCAGAGTTCCAGAAGCGCTGCATGGACCGCATGTCCGCGGTCGCCAGCGCCGGGCGGACCGTATTGTTCGTCAGTCACAATCTCGCAGCCGTGGCGGCGCTCACCCGGCGCGGCATCGTCATGAAGGGCGGGCAGGTCATCTTCGATGGGGCGATCGATAGCGCCATCGCCCGCTATTCGGCCTCTTTGAGCAAGGGCAAGGTCGAGCGGGACTGGGGACGCGGCCACCATTCGGCGATCCTCTCGGCCGAACTGCTCGATGCGCAGGGACTGCCCACAGAGTTCTACGAGCCGGGAACACCGTTCAATCTCCGGATCGAGGTCGAGACGACGGACATGCCTGGTCTAGCGCTCGAACTTCAACTTCGCGACGCAAACAACCTGCCCGTGGGATTCTATTCGTCGACCATATTCTCCCAGACACCGCTTCCGAACCGCGGACGCCATGTTTGCACGCTGAGTCTCCAGCCGCTGTTCCTGGCCTCGGGCGAGTACAGCTTCGATATTTCGACGAATTCGCTGACCATCGTCGTCGACCACGCCGTCGCCAACGCAATTCCCTTCAGCGTTTCGGCTTCGAGCCCGGGCGGCATCGCCTACGATTTCAAGCAGAGTCTCGGGCAAGGCATCATCGCGATGCAACTCGCCTCGTCGCTCGGCATCGAGCCGAAATCGCCGGAGCTAGGCTGACCGCCGATCCAATGCGCCGCGCGGTTTGCATCGTCAGTCCCGGCAATCTCGCCTCCAATCCGCGGGTGTTGAAGGAAGCGGACGCGCTGTATGGCGCCGGCTACGACGTCACGGCGATCGTCTGCGACTACAACGAAGTGCTGCGACCGGCCGACGATCAGATCGAGGCCGCCGCGCCTTGGAAGGTCATTCGGGTTCCTCGCTCGCGCGGCGATGGCGTCAGGGCGCGCGCCTTCGAGCGTCTTGCCCGGATTCTCTCGATCCTGGGCGTCCGGATACCTGTGAGCATAGCGGCGCTGAGCGCCCGCACTCCTGTCGGCGCCCTCATGCGGCGTGCAGCCGAGGTGCCGGCGGATCTCTATATCGCGCATTATGTGGCGGCCCTTCCGGCGGTGGCGTGTGCCGCGCGGCGCCATGGCGCGCTCATCGGCTTCGACGCCGAGGATTTCCATTCGGGCGAGGGGACGGATGCGCCGGGCGATGAGTTCCGGATGAGGATGATCCGGACCGTGGAGGAGGCCATCCTGGCGTCGTGCGCGCACATGACGGCGGCCGCGCCCCTGATCGGCAGGGCTTACGCGGAGCGCTACGGCCTCGGGTGCCCGGCGACGGTCTTGAACGTCTTTCCGCTTGCGATGGCGCCGGCTCATCGACGGCCCGCGCACCGCTCGGAGGAAGCCGGGCGTTTGCGAGCGTACTGGTTTTCGCAGACGATCGGACTCGACCGCGGCCTGCAGGCGTTCATCAAGGCGATGTCGTTGGCCAAAACGCGCGTGACGCTCGACATCAGGGGCAGCAATCGGTGGGGACATGGCGATGCGCTCATCGCGCTCGCCGCTTCGCTCGGGCTTGGAGATCGGGTGCGGCTCCTGCCGATGGCGGCTCCCTCCGAAATGGTCCGGCTGGCGGCCGACTATGATGTCGGCCTGTCGCTGGAGACGGAGGTCAGCGAAAACCGTCGTATCTGCCTCACCAACAAGATCTTCACCTACCTGCTGGCAGGCGTGCCGGTGGTCATGAGCGACACGCCGGCGCAGAGGCTCCTGGCGCCGGATCTCGGCCCGGCGGCCCGGCTCTGCAGTCTGGACGACCCGGCGAGCCTGGCTCTGACCCTCGACGCGCTTGCCTCGGCGGATCGGCTGGCCGAGGCTTCGCAACTCGCGTGGCGTTTGGGGCGCGAACGCTACAACTGGGACCGGGAACAGAACGTGCTGCTGCAATCAGTGGCCGCCGCCTTCGCGCGACGGGAGAGGGGGAACTGATGCGTCTCTTGCTGACGGCCGATCCCGAGATCGAAGTGCCGCCGCGTCTCTATGGCGGAATCGAGCGCATCGTCGATGTGCTGGTCCGCCGGCTGCGGGCCGCCGGCCACACGGTCGGACTGGTGGCGCGGAGCGGCTCCCAATGTCCCACTGACGCCTTCTTCGCCTGGCCGGGATCGAGCTCGTTGTCGCGGCGCGATACGGTGCTGAACACAATCGCGCTTTCGCGGGCCGTGAGAACTTTCAAGCCGGACGTGGCCCACAGCTTCTCGCGCATCGCCTATCTGCTGCCGCTCTTGCGCGGTCGGATCCCACTGGTCATGTCCTTCCAGCGCGAGCCGACGCCTCGTACCGTCGGTCTCGCGGTCAGGCTGGCCGCTCCCGGACGCATCACCTTCACGGGCTGCAGCGAATACATCGCCCGTCGCGGCCGTGCGGCAGGCGGCGAATGGCACGGCATTCCGAACTTCGCCGATACCGAAGGGCTGTCGCTGGGAGCGGTCGTGCCGGACGGTGCGCCACTGGTCTTCCTCAGTCGAGTCGAAGAGATCAAGGGTGCTCACTGGGCCATCGAAATCGCGCGTCGCACCGGGCGGCGTCTGATCATCGCGGGCAATCATTCCGACCGTGACGATCCGGAAGGCCGCTTCTGGCGCGAGAAGATCGCGCCAGAGATCGGCAAGGGCGGCATCGAGTATGTCGGGCCGGTCGATGACGTGCAGAAGAACGCCCTTCTGGGCGCGGCCCGGGCGATGGTCGTGCCCATCCAGTGGGACGAACCGTTCGGCATCGTCTTCGCCGAGTCTCTGGCCTGTGGTGCGCCCGTCGTTTCATGTCCGCGCGGCGCGCTGCCGGAGATCGTCCGGCCCGGGGTCGATGGTTTCCTGATTGAGTCCATCGAAGAAGGCTGCGCTGCCGTCGAGCGCGTCGAGACGCTCGACCGGGCCGAGTGTCGCCGTCGTGCCGTCGACCACTTCTCGGCCGATGCCGTGGTGAAGCGTTACGTCGACCTCTATTCAAAGGTGCGCGCCCGTCTGGCGCGATCATGACCCGGCGCCTGGCCCTGGTTAGCGGACACTTTCCGCCGAGCAATCTCGTGGGCGCGCAACGGGCTCGCCTGTGGTCGCGCTACCTGCCGGAGTTCGGCTGGGACCCGATCGTCGTCACAGGCGACCCGGCGAAGTACGAGGAGCGGCCCGATCCCGACCTCGAGCGGCTGGTGGCTCCTGGTCTCAGGATCGTGCATGCCAGGACTCTGTCGACCCATCCCGTGCGGGTGGTCGGCGACATCGGCATCCGGTCTTTTGCGGGTTGCTATCGCGCGCTGAGGGCGATGGCGAGGGCGGGCGAGATAGACTTCGTCATGGTCACGATCCCCTCCAATTTTCTCGCGCCGGTCGGCCGGCTTGTGCACCTGCGCACCGGATTGCCATTCGGCATCGACTATCAAGACCCCTGGGTCAACCCATGGACGGGCAAGGAGCGCCGCTTCAGTCGCGCCTGGGCTTCGAACCGCCTGGCCGAACTCCTCGAACCCTGGTCGGTGCGCGATGCTGCGCTGATTACCGCCATGGCACCCGGTTATGTCGCCGGCATGCTGGCCCGCAATCCCGAGGTCGCGGCGCGGTCGGAGCTGGCCTACATGCCGATGGGCGCGGCGCCGGAAGACTATGAGCTGGTGCGCCGTCTCGGACGCGCACCCTTTCTGTTCGACCCCGCGGACGGGCGCTTGCACATGATCTATGCCGGTGCATTGCTGCCGGCAGGACTCGTCGTGCTCGATGCCTTCCTCGCTGGATTGCACCGGCTGCGACAGACCGCGCCGGACCTCGCCGCGCGGCTTCGCGTCCATTTCGTGGGCACGGGCAGCTCACCCGACGATGCCAATGGCCATCGCGTCCTGCCGCGCGCTCGGGCGGCGGGCGTCGAGGAGATGGTCGACGAGCATCCGCATCGCATCGGCTATGTCGATACGCTGAACCATCTGATGCATTCGAGCGCCGTGCTGGTGCTGGGTTCGACCGAGCCGCACTACACGCCGTCGAAGGTCTTTCAGGCAATGCTCTCCGAGCGGCCGGTCTTCGCGCTGCTGCACCGCGACAGCACGGCGGTGAGCATGATCCGCTCCGCCCACGTCGGAGAGGTGTTGACCCTGACCGAGGCGGAACTGCCGGCGCCGGACATGGTGGCGCAATCCCTTCGAAGTTTCATCGCGCGTCCGAGCTATCAGCCGGCCTTGGTCGATCGGAGCGTCTTCGAGGGATACTCGGCGCGCGAATCGACACGTCTGTTCGCGGAAGCGCTGGATCGAGCCTATGCCCGGACGGCGCGCGCATGAGGCGGCGCGTCGGCTTCCTGGTCAGCCATCCGATCCAGTACTACGCGCCGATCTTTCGCGAGCTCGCACGTCGTTGCGACCTCACCGTCTTCTTTGCCCACCGACAGGATGCGAGCGGGCAGGGGCAGGCCGGCTATGGCGTCGCCTTCGACTGGGACGTCGATCTCCTGTCCGGCTACGAGAGTCATTTCCTCGCGAACGTGGCGGACACGCCGTCGACCCAGACGTTTTTCGGCTGCAGCACGCCCGAGATCGCCGACCGGATTGCGGCCGGCCATTTCGACGCTTTCGTCGTGCCGGGCTGGTCGCTGCGCTCCTACTGGCAGGCGGTGATGACGTGCCGGCGCGCTGGTGTTCCTGTGATGGTGCGAGGCGATTCGCAGCTCGCGGGGCAGCGAGGCGGCGTCGTTGGAAGGGTCAAGGGCGTGGTCTTTCCGCATGTACTGAAGCGGTTCGACGCCTGCCTCTATGTCGGTCAGCGCAATCGCCAGTATCTCGAACATTACGGCGTTCCGCCGGGCCGCCTGTTCTTCTCCCCCCACTGTGTCGATAACGACGCCTTTGTGACGGCAAGCGCGGCGTCGCGCGATCGAGCCGCCGCAGGCCAGGGTGGCAGCCGCAGGCGCGTGCTGTTCGTCGGCCGGTTGGTGGAGAGCAAACGGCCGATGGATCTGATCGAGGCTGCGGCGCGGCTGGCCGCGGAGCGACGGCCCGTCGAGCTCGTCATCGCCGGGGCCGGGGACCTGCGGGAGCCGATGCAAGACGCGGCCCGTGCGGGCAGAGTCGATGTGCGATTCCTGGGCTTCGTAAATCAGAGCAAGTTGCCGGCCGTATATGCTTCGGCCGATGTCCTCGTCCTGCCGTCGATGGCCGTAGAGACCTGGGGCCTGGTGGTCAACGAGGCGATGGCTTGCGGCATTCCGGCCGTGGTTTCGGACACGGTGGGATGCGGGCCCGATCTGATCCGGCCCGGCATCACGGGCGCGGTTGCCCCGCTTGGCGACGCAGGTGCGCTGGCTGCCGCCATTGATTCTGTCCTCGCTTTCGATCGTGCCGCTACGGTCCGTGCGCTCGAGGAGCGCGTAGCCTGTATTCCCCCGCGCGGGCCGCCGATGGTGTCCTCGAAGCCGCGGATTTTCTCGCTGGCGCGACTCGGATAGGTTAACGGCGTGACCGATATTTCCGTCGTTATTCCGACTTACAATCGCCTTTGGTCGTTGCCACAGGCCGTCGAGTCATGTCGCTCGGCGGCAGCGAAGGTGGAAATCGTCGTCGTCGACGACGGCAGCATCGACGGGACCTGGGACTGGCTGCAGGCGCAGCGGGACATCGTTGCCATCCGGACCGACAACTGGGGCAAGGACTGGGCGGTGGAGACGGCGCTCGAGCAGGCGCGTGGCGAGTTCGTGCGGTTCCTCGATTCTGACGACTGGCTTCGCCGGGACACCAACGAGCGTCAGCTTGCGCTCGCCCGGGAGACCGCCGCCGATCTGGTCGTCGCGGGCTACGAGGATTTCGACGAGGAGAGCGGAGAGTCCCGGGTCAACGCCTGGCAGGATTGTGATGACTTCGTCGCGCAGCAACTGGGCGAAGGATGGTCATCCCATTACTCTGCCTTCCTCTTTCGCCGCACTCTGATCCAAGGCATTCCCCATCGTCAGGACTTTGCGTTGCGCGACGACCGGTTGTTCATGCTGGAAGTCGCGATGCGCACGCCGCGCCTGGCCATCGATCGAGAACCTGCGTTCGTGCATCGCCGGCACTCGGGTGAGCGGCTGCAGCGCACTGCGGGCTTCACGCGCGACCTCGGCTATTGGACCCACATTTCGATCTACCGCAAGATACTCGGGTTGCTCGAGCTGCGTGGCGAGCTCACGCTCCGCCGGAAGCGGGCGGCCGTCCGCATGCTATGGCCGAGTGTGCGCACATTCGCGCGGGCCTATCCGAAGGATGCCGCGGAGTTATTCGAATGGATCAAGCGTCTCTATCCGGAGTTCGTTCCGCCCGAACGTCGGGCGGTCATCCTCGGCTATAGAACTCTGGGCTTCGCTATGACGGAGCGGTTGCTGGCTCTCAGGGTGTGGAAACGATGACCCAGGTTGCCGGCAGTTACACAAACGCGATCGAACGAATGCGCGTCGTGCAATGCGCCGGTTTCTACTTTCCGGAATCGACTGGTGGCACCGAGGTCTATGTACGCGATCTCGTATCCGTGCTGGGACGGGATTCGATCGAAAGTACGATCGTCTCGGTGACGGACGGCAAGTACGCGACGTACACCTGGAACGGTGCGGATGTCGTTCGCTATCCGGTCGACGCGACCAGGACCGGGGCTGGCGGCGGGAGCAGCCGCACCAAGTTCCAGCAGATCGTCGAGGCCGCGAACCCGGACCTGTTCCACCTCCACTCGTGGACCAGCGGTGCGGGCCTGGAGCATCTTCGGCAAGTCGCAGAGTTGGGCATTCCCTGTGTGGTTACCGTGCATGTGGCGTCGCCGATCTGCATGCGAGGAACGATGCTCCTCTACGGGGAACGTCCGTGCGACGGCCGAATCGACGATCGCCGCTGCGCGCGGTGTTGGGCGCTCGAACGGGGCCTGCCGGCGCCGGCTGCCTGGCTGTTGTCGTACTTGCCGAGGTGGGAGCTGGCAGGAGCGGGCGCCTCGCGCGTGTCACGTCGCGCCGCGACGTTGCTGTCTGCCCGGGCGGCGGCGGCGAGACAGGCCCGTCACCTGCGGTCCATGGCGCAACTCAGCGAACGTATTGTCGCGCCGAGCGAGTGGGTCCGATCGGCGCTCGTCGAGAACGGCATTTCGCCGTCCAAAGTCATGGTATCCGGTCAGTCCGCAAGCGCCGCTTTTTTCGACCGCAAGGCGCGGCCGCTGCAGGGTCCCGGCCGGACCGAAACCGTTATCGGCTTTCTAGGTCGCCTCGAACGCTACAAGGGCGCGGGTCTTCTGGTGCAGGCGCTCGCGCTGCTTCCCGGCGATCTGCCGGTGCAGCTCCGGATCGCGGGCATCGGCGCGGATCCTCACTTCACCAGTTTCATGGAAGCTGCTTCGCGCAAGGACTCGCGCATCCAGCTGGTTGGCCATGTCGACCACGAGCGCGTGCCGGAGTTTCTCGGCGACATCGACGTGCTGGCGGTTCCGTCGCAGTGCTTCGAAACCGGTCCGATCGTGGTGCAGGAAGCGCGCGCGCTGGGCATACCGGTGATGGGAGCCGACCTCGGGGGAATCTCCGAGCGTATCGAGCATGGCGTGGACGGATGGCTGCTCCCCTTCGACGATCCAAGGCCGTGGGCGGAGGCCATCAGGGTCGCCGCCACGGACCGTGCCGAGGTTGCACGGCTTTCCAGCAACATGCGTCGCACGAGATCCGTCGTCGACGTTGGAGCAGAGATGGCGGCGCTCTATCGCGAGATCCTGGGCAGGCGCGTCGGGACAGACCAAGTCGACGCAACGCCGAGCCGGAGCCCATCTCCCTGATTGGGACGCGCGGGGACGTCCTCGGGCGTTTCGCCTGTTTTTGCAACTTCTGTGCTATCAGACACATACCCTTCAGCAGTCAGTGGAAGAGACGTTGCGGCTTCTTCACGTGGTTCCGACCTATTTGCCGGCGGTCAGGTATGGCGGACCGATCCGCTCCGTTCACGCCCTTTGTCGGGAACTCGCGGCGGCTGGACATGACGTGCACGTCTTCACCACCAGCGTGGACGGTCCCTCCGACAGCGATGTCCCGCTCAGGACCCCGGTCGACGTGGAAGGCGTGAAGGTCACTTACTTCCCGAGCCGGCGCTTCCGCAGGCTCTACTGGTCGCCGCCGATGGGGCGGGCCCTCTCGGAATCAACGGCGGGCTTCGACGCCGTGCATCTGCATTCGGTATTCCTGTGGCCGATCCTCGCCGGCGCCCGTGCCGCCCGCGTCCATGACGTTCCCTACGTGATCTCACCCCGCGGGATGCTCGTGCCCGAATTGATCCGTCGCAAGAGCCGGTGGGTGAAGGAGGCATGGATCCGCCTGTTCGACCGTCACACGCTGGAGAATGCGGCGGCGGTCCATGCGACGTCGGCCATCGAGGCGCAGCACATCCGGAGCTTCGGCTGGCGCCTGTCTCGGATCGCGATGATCCCGCATGGTGTTGACGATCCGCCGCCGCCCTCGGTTGCCCCGCTGTCGCCCGACGTGGTTTCGGCCATTTCGGGAGGTCCGATGGTCTTGTCGTTCGGGCGGCTCAGTTGGGAAAAGGGGCTCGACCGGGTGATCGCAGCCTTGGTGGAGGCCCCCCATGTGCGGGCCGTCATGGCAGGCGACGATGCGCAAGGCCATGCGGCGTTCCTCGCTTCGGAAGCGGCCCGAATGGGGGTGTCCAATCGCCTGACGATCATCGCGCGTCACGTCTCGGGCAGCGACAAGGAGGCGTTGTTTGCGTCGGCACGGCTCTTTGCGATGACCTCGCTGTCGGAAAACTTCGGAATCGCGGCGTTCGAGGCGATGCGTCGCGGGCTGCCCGTCCTCGCCACGCCAGACGTCGGCATGTCGGAGATCGTCCGGGAAACGCAGGCGGGTCTGGTCGTCGAGCCGACGCCTTCCGCCATTGCCGCCGGCCTGCGAGCGATGTTCGCCGACCCCGACCTCTGTCGCCGGCAGGGTGAGGCCGGACAGCGGCACGTCATCGATCACTATGGCTGGCCGGCCGTCGCCGGCAGGATGGCGGATCTCTATCGCTCGATCGCCCACGCGCGCGCAACGCGAGGCGCCGCATGACGGATCTGCTGGACCTGAGCCCGTTCGACCCGGCGAAGGAGCGCCGCATCGTTGTCATCGCGGACTGGCTCCCGCCGGATTTCGGCGCCGTCGGACAATACATGCAGATGCGCGCGCAGGCGCTGGCGGAGCTGGGACACGTCGTCACCCTCGTCGGGTTGACGTCAGGGGCCGCGACCAAAGTACATCGGGAAATCGGAATGGGATCCCTGACGGAGATCCGCCTGTCGACGCGACCCGTCCCACGGCATTCTTTGCTGGGCCGCATGCTATGGACGATCTTCACGAACCTGCGTTTGCTCATCGCGGCGTTCGGCCCGCTTCGGGCGGCGCACGGGATCCTCTTCACCGGCTCGCCGCCGTTCCTGATCCATCTGCTGGCGCCGTTGAAGCCGTTGTGGAGGGGACGACTCGTCTATCGCATCACCGACTTTCACCCCGAATGCCTCATTGCGGCCCGCGACAGGCCCTCCCGCCCCTTGAACCTGTTGCTGGGCCTCACGAATTTCTGGCGACGACGCGTCGACGCTTTCGAGGTCCTGGGTGAGGACCAACGGCGCCGCCTCGAAGCCACCGGCATCGCGGCAGAGCGGATCGCGCTCGTCAGGGACGGGTCGCCGGTGGGCTTTGCTTGCGACGATCCCGTGGAACCGCTGCCCCCAGACCTCGCCGGGAAATGCGTGCTGCTCTATTCGGGAAACTACGGCGTTGCCCACGAGGTCGATACCGTGGTGCGGGGCTATGAACTACACCACCGTGAGGGAAGCGGCCGTGTTGGACTTTGGCTCAGTGCGACGGGAGCCGGCGCTGACGAGATCGCGGGGCGCTTGCGCAGCGCCGGCCTGCCGTTTCATCGATCTGCGCCCGTGCCGTTGGAGAAACTGGCGGGGGTGCTGCGAGCGCCTGCAGCCCATCTCGTGACGCTGCGCGACTCGTTCGTCGGGTACGTCATGCCCTCTAAGATCTACGCGTGCCTGGAATCCCGAAAGCCGATCATATTCGTGGGGAGCGCTGATTCCGACGTTCATTTGCTCGCGAAGTCGGACCCTGCGGGGTATTGGCGCTTAGAATGCGGAGACTTTCGAGGATTTGCGGCCGCCCTCGAGGATCTGGCAGACCGCGTGGCGCACGCTGTTTAACGAGGCTATCCACTGAAATTGCGCGGATAAATGGCCTAACGCCCAGACGCACGCCTTATTGCCTCAAAAATGCAGTTTTCTAGTGCGTATTTCGGCTATCGCGTCGTTCAGGTGGCGCGGCAGAGATTCCCGCAGGATCCGGGAGGCGGTTCTATCCAGACGTCGTGTCATCAGAAGTTGAAGGCCCGAGGTGAGCAGGGGACTTGGCTTCTTGCACTGGTTTGGCTACTTATTTGTTTCGGATTGGGTGGGACCGATCCGAACTTCTTCGATGCTTGTGGGTAGTGCCTCCAGAAGGTGGCCGTGACGCTTCGTCGGCGCGCGGGATGGGTGGAGAGTATGTTCAAGATTGCACTCCGGACGCAGGGATTTGCGGCAGTAGCGGCCCTCACTTGGACCGTGAGCGCTGTTGCCCAGGTACAGCCCGGAGCGACGCCCAATCAACAGGGTGCTGGCCCAGCGCTGGGGGCAGGTCCTATGGCGGGGGCAGGCCCTGCCACAGGTGGGGGACTCGGCTCCGGCGCCGATGGCGAATTCGTCCAGGCTCAGCGTGGCCCGCTTCAAGGAGGCGGACCGCTTCAGGGCGGTGGTCCGCTGCAGGGGGCCGGTCCGATCCAGGCACCAGGCCCACTCCAAGGCGACGGCCCGCTACAAAGTGCCGGCCCCATGCAGAACAACGGTCCGCTGCAGAATTCCGGCCCGCTACAATCTGCCGCACCTCTTCAGAATACAGCTCCGGACGGCGGCCTCCCTGGCGGACTGGGGAGCTTGGGGATGAATTCCGTTCCCCTGATACCTGGACCCAACGATCAATTTTTCGCCGGCGGTTTCGGGCCGGTCGGCGGCCAGACCATGCAGCAGCTGATCGCTGAAAGGCTGGGAGTGCCCGGAGGGGTCTCCGCTCCAACCCTTGTGAGCATGGTGAACACGCTGACGCCGCCTGATCCGCCGCCGCCCGTCACCCCTGTGGTGAACCCGCCGGCCCCACCGATCCCGGTAACGCCCGGGCCGCTTCCGCCTGTGATCTATGACCCATCTCCGCCGCAGCAGCAGAGCCCCCGGTAGCTGCTACGGGTGTTCGAGGGAAGGTTTCTTCTCCCAGCCGACACTCGCACCGGTACCTGGATGGCCCCGAGCACCCATGACAATTAGTGCGCATAGATCGCGACTGATGTGGTCGCCGCTCGTCGGCTGGGTTTTGCTGGCATGCGGAGGATCTATCGTCCATGCGCAGTCCGAGACCTCGTCTCCGGCTGCACAGATCCTCCTCGAGCAGACGCCACTGGTGGACCTGCCCGACCTGCCGGTGCCGATGGTCGGACCCGTCATCGATCGCAACGAGATCGGCATCGCCGTCGGCGCCTTCACGCTGTACCCGACCCTGGAAGTCCAGGGGGGGTACGACAGCAACGTTTACGCGACCACGACACCCGCGGTCGGTTCGCCGTTCACCGTCGTCAAGCCCTTCGTGGAGCTGAAGTCGGAGTGGTTGAACCATTCGTTCCGCATGGTCGCCGGCGGCGGATTTGGCTTCTATTCCAACGCGTCCAGCCAGAACTTCTGGAACGGCTACGCCATCGCCGATGGCCGCCTGGACATCCAGCGGGATTTCTTTGCCACCGCGCTGGTGGGCGTCCGCCGTCAGACGGAGGCGCTCGGCACCCCCAATACGGTGATCGCGAGTTCGCCGACGGTCGTCGATTCGATTCCCATCGAGTTGGGGCTCTATCAACGGTTCAACCGCTTCTTCTACGATCTCAAGGCGTCAGCGACGCGCTACCGGTATTCCGACAACAGCATCATCTATGACGGTTCCCTGCCGGCGGCCAGCCGCAACAGGACGGAGTTCGAGGAGCGCGTGCGCTTCGGCTACGAGATCATCGAGGACATCGACGTCTGGGTTTCGCCCGGTCTCAATCAGCGAATCTACGAGCAGTTCATAAATGCCTACGGACAGGAGCGTGACTCCACGGGCTGGTTTCTGAACTTCGGCACGACCATCAGGTTCACGGAGAAAACCAGTCTGGAGGGTTATGTTGGATATACGACACAGACCTTCGTCTCCGATGGAGCTGCCACGCCGGCCGTCAGTTTCGGTCTGATCGGCACGTGGAACGGATACGAACCCTTGACCATCCGGCCCTCGTTCATCCGGTCGATCAACGAATCGGCCTACAGCAACTATCAGAACTACGTGTCGACGACGCTCGGCATTGATTTCACCTACGACATCCACGACGCGTGGCAGCTGGTCGGCGGTACGGGATTCAACATCGCGCAGTACTCTCCGGTACCCGGTTCGGGTGTCGGGCCCCGGACGGACTATTTCTGGCGAGCCTCGCTCGGGTTGCTGTACTCCCTGCGGCCCCAGTTGCAGATCGGCCCCCTGTACGAACATTCCACCGGCTCGTCGACGGACGTGGCGAGCGGCGGGCCTTCGTACACGCGCGATGTCATTTCCATTCGTTTGGTTGCAAAGCGGTGATCCGGTGAATTTGCTTAGTTTCATTTCCCGCTGTCTCGGCCCGCTCGTCGTCGCAATGGCGCTGGCCGTCGGCGCCTGCAGCCCGCAGCCGCCCATGTCGACCACGACCATTCAGCAGCCGTCGCTGGGAACGCAGAACTTGCGTCTCGGCGAGTATCGGGTTGCGCCGGGTGATCGTTTGCGCGTGACGGTCCTGTCCGACACGGAATTGTCGGGTGAGTACGAAGTCGATTCCACCGGCATGATCTCGCCGCGCATGGCGGGCCGGGTGGTCGTGCTCGGCATGTCGACGCCCGAGATCGAGACGATGCTGGCCGATCGCTATCGTTCCGGCGGCTATCTGCGCAATCCGCGACTTAGCGTCGACCTGGTGTCACGGCGACCATTCTACATCGTAGGGGAGGTCACCCGTCCGGGTTCTTTCCCCTATGTTTCAGGCATCAACGTCGTCCAGGCGGTGGCGATTGCCGGCGGGTACACACGGCGCGCGTCGAAGACGCGCATTACGATTCAACGTTTCAATGCGCAGCAGGGTCAGGAAGAGACGGTTACGGAAGATACCCCGGTGGGGCCGGGGGACATCATCCGCGTGCCGGAGCGTTGGTTCTAGAAGTAGCGTTGGTCAGTTGGCGTAGGACTTGGGGATGGGCGGTGTGGGGCCGCCCGTCGTTCATTGGTGGGATGGATCGCTCGGGTATCGAGGCGGGCCGTAATGGTATTCCGCTCGAATGGGTGTCGTCGCGAGTCATGGTTTTCGCGGAGTGAAGTGGGATGGGATCGTTGCCGAGGGCAAGCCACATAGTGGATGAGCCCAACCAGAATCGAGTGATGTCGACGCAGGACCCGTTGCTGCCTGCGGTGCGGCCCGCCGAAACGCGCGACGAATTATGGGATTGGCTGCGGCTTCTCAACCGGCGCAAAGCCCTGATCCTGGGATGCGGGCTCATAGCCACGGCGCTCATGGCGCTGGTGATCGCCCAGGCGACGCCGCTCTACAAGGCTACCTCGCGAATCATGCTCGATACCCGCCCCACCAAGGTGGTTGGTACTGAGGCGGCGCTCTCGGGCATCGATACACTCAACATGGGGGCGATTCAGACCGAACTCGAAGTCATCCAGTCCGAATATCTGATCGGTCAGGTCGTCGATCGACTTGGGCTTGCGAACAATCCCGATTTCAATGGCACCAAGCCACCGGGCTTCGTCCAGACCGCGCTGCAACCTATTCGTGATCTGTGGAGCACTGGCATTTCGACGCTGTTGGCACCTCCACCCAAGCCACAGGATGCAACCACGGCCACCGTGCCGCTGCGTTCGGGACGGCCGGCAGAGGACGATGATCCGCGTCGCCGTGCCGCTATCGGTGCCATCGCCAGTCACCTGAGCGTTACCCTTCTCGGACGCACCTTCGTGATCCTGATCACCGTCGAGAGCCCAGACGACGCAATGTCGACGCGTATTGCGAATGCCATTGCCGAGGCCTATCTCGCCGATCAGGTGGCCACCAAGAACGAAGCGAACCGCCGGGCTACCGAGTGGCTCGAGCAGCGGCTGGGCGAACTCCGCCGCAACCTCCAGATCGCGGAAGAGGCCGTCGCGGCCTATCGCCGTGACAAGGGCCTTGCGGGCAGTCCGGAGGGTGCCGTCTCCACCCAGACCTTGGCCGATCTCAACAGCCGGTATACGGCCGCCAAGGGGCGACGCATCGAACGCGAGGGGCGTCTGATCGCGCTGAGCAAAGCGAGCCTCAACCCGGGCGAACTCGCCAACATCCCGGAAGTGGCGGGAAATACGACCCTGGCGGCGCTGCGGATTCAGGATGTCGAGTTGACCCGCAAGAGCGCGGAGCTTTCCTCACAGCTCGGGGAGGCACATCCGAAGATCCAGCAGGTGAGAAGCGAGCTGGCGTCGATCCGGGCGCGCTTCATCACCGAGACACAGCGCATCACGCTGGCGGTCCGCGCCGAGCTCGATGCCGCGGCCTCGGAGGAGGTGGAACTCAAGGAACTGGTCGATAAGGCGGCGGTGATTTCGGGCACGGCAAGTCAGTATGAGGCGGAACTGAAGCAACTCGAGCGCGAGGCACAGTCCAATCGGACCCTGTATGAGACGTTCCTGACCCGCTTCAAGGAACTGCGGGAGCAGCAGGATATCCAGCGCGCCGATGCCCGTATCCTTGCCTATGCCCACCCTGCAGGGGGGCCCTCCTCGCCGAACTACAAGAGCGGGCTGATGATGGCGTTCATGATAGGCTCTCTGCTCGGCATGGCCGGCGCGATGGCGGCCGAGAAGCTCGATCGCGTCTTCCGCTCGGCCGCCCAGATCGAGGAGGCCACAGGTGTCGGCGTTCTCGGCATGGTGCCGGAGGTCAAGGGACCGGCGGCCGCGCGTTCGAATGTCGTGTCGCACGTGCTCGAGAACACCACGTCACCCGCAGCAGAGGCTGTGCGGGCCGTCTTCACCGCGATCAGCCTCGGCAGCCTCGACCGGCAGCCAAGAGTGCTCGCGATCACCTCGTCTACGCCGAGCGAAGGCAAGACGACTTTCGTCGCGGCGTTGGGCGGCCTCCTCACCAAGATGAACTCGTCGCGCCGTGTATTGATCGTCGATCTTGATCTTCGCCAGGCCCGCCTTTCGGCAGCGCTGAGCCTCACGGATCGCGGCGGCACCATCGATGAGTACCTGATGGGGATGAAGACGCTGGAACAGTGCACCCGGCGGCATGACTTGTCCGGTGTGGACTACATCTGTGCCCGGCCGAATACGCCGAACGCGCCCGAGATTCTCGAGTCGATGGCGATGAAGTCCGCCCTCGGCGTCTTCGTGGAGCGCTACGATCTCGTCATCCTCGACGGTCCGCCGCTGCTGGCGGTGTCAGACGCGCGCATCATCGCGCGCCTCGCCGATTACACCGTGTTCATCGTGCAGTGGGCGAAGACACCCCGGGAGGTCGTGAAGACGGCGATCTCGGCTTTGCTGAATGTCACCAGCCATGTAGGCGTTGTCATCAATCGCGTGAACCTCGCCAAGCATGCCCGCTATGGCTATGGCGACCATGGCGACTACTACTCGCGCTATCGGGGCTATTATGGCGCTGGCGCCGATATGCCCGCAGACCCCGTGGCGCGTTCGTCGTTCAATCTCGGTCGGAAGGCCTGACCCGAGCGGCCAGAGCGCGGCCGACCCGTCCGGCAGCGCGTCAGAGGCGCCAAAGGGTGACCCCGGCAGGGGTCGCCGTGCGGTCGAGAAGACCCGTCACGTCGGCGACGAAGCCGCCGCCGTCGGCTTTCAAGAGGAGCCTCACGAGCGACCAGCCGCGCTCGCGATAGACCTTGTGGGCGACGGCCAGAACCACCGCATCGGCGGGCTTCAACGCATCGAGAGGCGTGAGCGCGAGGCCGTATTCCTCACGCAGCAATCCGCCATCGGCCATCGGGTCGTGAAGCTGGACCGAGATGCCGAAATCCTCGAGTTCACGCACGATGTCGACGACGCGCGTATTGCGGATATCCGGGACATTCTCCTTGAAGGTCACCCCCAGCACCGTCACCACCGGCCGGCCGTTGCCCGCCTGTCGCATGATACTTCGCGCGACCCGGTTGGCCACGTAAACCCCCATGCTGTCGTTCACCCGGCGACCGGAGTGAATGACGTGGGGGTGGTAGCCCACCTCCTCGGCCTTGTGGGCAATGTAGAAGGGGTCGACGCCGATGCAGTGGCCGCCCACGAGGCCCGGCTTGAAGGGCAGGAAATTCCACTTGGTTCCGGCAGCGTCGAGGACGTCTCGCGTGTCGAGCCCCAGCCGGTCGGAGATTAGTGCGACCTCGTTGATCAGCGCGATATTGATGTCGCGCTGGGTGTTCTCGAGGACCTTCGCAAATTCCGCAACCTTGATCGATTGCGCGCGGTGAGTGCCGGCGGTGACGACCGCCCGGTAGGTGGCGTCGACGATCTCAAGCGTTTCGGGGGTGTCGGCCGAAACGATCTTGAGAATGTTATCGAAGCGGCGTTCCTTGTCTCCTGGGTTGATCCGCTCCGGCGAGTATCCGACATTGAAGTCCGTCTTCCACTTGAGCCGCGACGTCCTCTCCAGAACGGGAATGCAGACATCCTCTGTTACACCGGGATAGACGGTCGATTCGTAGACCACGATATCGCCGCGCTTGAGCGTTCGGCCGATCGCCTCCGAGGCTCCCTTCAAGGGAGCGAGATCGGGCTGCTTGCTGGCGTCGATCGGCGTCGGCACGGTCACGATATGGAAGTCGGCGGCCGCGAGATCCCCGGGGTCGCAGGAGAAGCGGAGGCCGGGCGCCTTGAGCATCGCGGACTCGACCTCGCCCGTGCGATCGTGGCCGGCGGAGAGTTCGGCGATGCGTCGGGCGTCGATGTCGAACCCCACCACCTGGTAGCCCGCACGTCCGAAGCCGACGGCGACGGGCAGGCCCACATAGCCAAGCCCTATGACGGAGATGTGCCTCTTCATTTTACCGATTCCTGACAAATCATGCTGCCGCTGCCGCTAACGTTCTAGCCATCTTCGCCGCCTGGCGGCTCTTCGCGCGCGAGGCGCGTCAGCTGGCTGGCCATCCCGGCAACATAGAGGCCGAGATTGACGATGATCCACACGATTCCCAGCATGTCGCCATAGCCGACATTCATGCCGGCGACGTCGAACGGCTCCGGCGGCTTCAGATAGAAAGCGGCGTTCATGGCCAGCAGGAGGCAGCGTACTTCGGTCAGGCCGAACCCGGCGCTGGCGAGATGAAAGGTCCGGGAGACCTCCGCACGCAGCAGGGACTGGGCCGTCATCATCAGGTAAGTCGCCAGTCCGATGGCCGCGACTTCCATGGTCACGAACCCTGACAGGCCGAGGCCGATTGCAAACAGGAACTGGCTCAGCACGTCGATGGACTGGTCGAGGAAGAAACCGTAACGTGGCCGCTCTGCGCGGCGCCTTCGGGCAACCGCGCCATCCAGGGAATCGCCGAACCAGTTGACGATCAACGCGACATTCACGACCCACAGCCACAAGGGATCGCTGGGCGTCAGCGCGTAGGCAGCAAGAGCGCCGAGGGATGCCGCGAATCCCAGCGCCGTCAGAAAGTCCGGCGACATCCAATGCGGCAGCCGGGGGATAATCCATCCAATAAGCCGCTGCTCCGGCACCGACAGCCAGCCTTGATTGGAGCGGGTGAGGGAGGTGTCGCGGTCCTTCGGCATGCTGACAAGAGACTAGCCCAGATCATGTCGTCTCGTATCGTCGTTAGGCCGTTTCCTGCGTTCCTTATTCTGGAAGCGCCCGCTTCCGTCATTTGGTCTACGAATTTGTCTATTCGTGGCCGGGTCGCCGGAGCGCGAAGGTATTCAACATCGGCATGCCGCCAGTCGATCCTGGCATTCTTGCCGACCCGGCCCGTGCGGGGGACAGCTGCCAGCTACTCGCCCACGTGGAACCGGGTGTTCCTCAGGCCTCGTCTGCGGATGCTCTCGGGAACGAGGAGGCTCAGCCGGGACAGCCAGAAGGGAACCAGGGGAAAACCGATTATCGCCCTATTGCGTTGGAGGCCGGCGAGAATCCGCTGCGCCGCCTCCTCGGCGGAGATTTCGCCGGGGCGGGGCCCCAGGTGCCTGCCAGCCATGGCCGTCGCGACGAAGCCCGGGCAAGCCACGACGACCCGAACGCCGTCCGCTGCGACGGCGTCCCGCAACGCCAGCCCGTACGACAGCAATCCCGCCTTCGACGCCGAATAGGCGGGAGCATCCGGCAGGGGCACCAGAGAGGCGAGCGAGGCAACGAGGACGATACTGCCGTGTCCGGTGCGCCGCATGGTCGGCAGCAGCACATGAATCAGGTCGATGGTCGCGAGCAGATTCGTTTCGAGCACCCTTCGGGCAGCCACTCGGCTTTCGACCGGATCGTCCGCCGAGCGCCCGTCGAGGATACCGGCGTTCGCAATCAGCAGGTCGACTGGCGCCTCTCGTCCGGCCTCCTCGAGAACACGGGTGAGCTCGTCCGCGTCGGTCTGGTCCACGCACTCAACTCGACAGGTAGCCCCCCGGGCTCGACAGGAGGCCGCGACTGCCCCGAGGCGTTCGGCGCTTCTTCCGAGGAGTGTCAGCGTCCGGCCCGGGGCGGCGAGCGCTCGGGCAAGCGCAGCGCCGATCCCGCTGGAGGAGCCCGTGATGACGATCGTCTTGAAGTCCATCCCGGATCAACGACCGGCGATCGTACTTACGAAGGAGGCGCCGCTGAGGATCTTCGGCAGCTCCTCGGCCACGGCGTCGATCGCCGCTTCGATCTGCTCCTGCGTATGCTCGGACGTGACGAAGAAGCGAAGTCTGGCCTGGTTCTCAGCAACGCCCGGAAACACCGCCGGCACCACGTTGAACCCGCGTTCCAGCAAGTTCTCGGACAGCATCACCGTCTGCGGCGAACTGCCGATGATGACCGGCACGACCGAAGCGCCGATGCTGAGGCCCGTGTTGAGTCCACGCGCACGCGCTTTCGCCAGCAGGGCCCGGCCGTTGCGTCGGAGTGCGGCCGCTCGCCAGGGTTCGCGCTCCATTACCTCGACAGCCGCTGTCGCGGCGGCCGCCACGGGCGGCGAGAGGCCGACGCTGTAGACGAAACCCGGAGAAGTGTACTTGAGCAATTCGATCAACGCGCGACTTCCAGCGATGTACCCGCCGGCGGCCGCCAGCGTCTTGCTGAGCGTGCCCATCCAGATCTCGACCTCGGTCGGATCGATGCCTTGTTCCTCGGCGACACCCCGCCCCGTAAGTCCGAGCGCGCCGGTCGCATGTGCCTCATCGACCATCAGCCAGGCATCGTACCGGCGCTTCAGTTTGATCAGCCCGGCGAGGTCCGGCACGTCGCCGTCCATGCCGTACAGTCCCTCGACGACGATCAAGGCGCGACGATAGCGCGCACGGTTGAGGCGCAAGGCGCGTTCGAACGCGTCCAGGTCATTGTGCGGGCAGAGGACGCGTTTCGCGCCAGACAGTTTCGCTCCCTCGACGATGCTGTTGTGAATGACCGCATCCGCGACGATGAGGTCTTCCGGTCCCAGCAGCTCGCCGATCACAGACACGTTGGTGCCGTGTCCGCTCACGAAAGCGATGGCGTCTTCCGTGCCGCTCATTCGCGCCAGCGCGGCCTCCAGGTCACGATGGACCTGCCGCTCGCCGGCCGACAGCCGGCTCGCCGACACGGACGTGCCGAAGCAATCGATCGCCGTCTTCGCCGCCGCCGCCACATCAGGATGCCCGTTCAGGCCAAGATAGTCGTAGGAGGAGAAATTCGTGATCTTGCGGCCATCGATCGACGTCGTGTTGCCGGCGCGGCCGTCGTGCAGGCGATAGAAGGGATTCCCAATCCTCGTCAGATCTCCGACGGCCTTCCAGATCTTCAGGATCTCGTACTCGGGCAGGGTGGTGAAATCGAACTCGCGGCGCTCGCTCGTGGCCGGACCGGACGATGGCTTGACCTGCGCGGCGGGAGACTGGCCAAGCGCCTGCCTCACCCGATCGACGGTTTCCTGCGCGCTGCTGGACCGCGGCCGGTTCATAGAGGGCCGTCGATCTGCTTCACTCGTTGCATGACCGCGGTGATCGCGGCGCGCTGCTCCGAGGCGTCGGACGTTGCGGCCTGCTCGGCAAGATGGCTCGACGACAGCGTCGCCAGTGTGCTTGGTACGCCTTCTTGCGGCGTCTCTTCGGTCACGAGCGGTGCGACGCGGCGCGCGACGTCGGCAGGCGTGATGCCGCTGGCCAGAGACATCATCGGCAGTTCGATCTGCAGCGACGCTTCCACCGTCGTGCGTAGTTCGAGCATCATCAGGGAATCCATGCCGATCTCCGCCAGAGGGCGATGTCGGTCGATCTCCTTGGGCGGCAACCGGAGCACTCGCGCGATTTCCTCCACGACGATGTCGAGAAGGGCCGCTGTGGCGTCGTCCGGTGACATCGCGCGCAGCCGTTCAAGTGTAACCGCGGCCTGGCCGGACTGACGGGACACACTTCCTGTGTCGATGGCGTTGAATGTCGGCGCGCGGACCGCGGCGAGTTCTCTCTTTGCCATCCCCCAGTCGATGCGCGCGATGGCGCAGACGTCGACCCGCTGGCGCCCCGCGGCGTCGAAGGCCCAGTCTAGTCCGTTGAGGGCGACGCGCGCCGGCATCAGCGTCGAGGCAAACCGGCGCTTCAGGCTCGCGTTCGCTTCGATGTGGCGGGCGAGATAGCCGGCGTCCTCGATCGCTCCCCAGGCGATCGCGAGCGCCGGAAGCCCTCGCGAGCGAAGGCGTCGCGCGACGCCTTCGACGTAGGCATTGCCGGCCACATAGTTGAACTGGCCAGGGTTGCCGAACAGCGTTGTGGCCGACGAGAAGAGCAGCAGGTAATCGAGGTGCAATC
Source organism: Reyranella sp. (assembly GCF_965228225.1). Taxonomy (GTDB): domain Bacteria; phylum Pseudomonadota; class Alphaproteobacteria; order Reyranellales; family Reyranellaceae; genus Reyranella. The sequence continues at coordinate 1,785,150 of NZ_OZ245801.1, forward strand.
CGCGGGCGATACTTTCGAGATTGAGCGCGCCGCTTGCCTTTGGTTGCACGACGGTCTCGATCGACTCGCGATCGACGCCCTGCATCAACCTGTCGTCGAGAACCATTGCCGCGTGTGTAATTCCTTTGATCGGACGCCGACCGCCGAGCTGCTCGATGAAACGCTCCAGGACATCCGTATCCGTCACGTCGACGGAACCGATTTCGACCGTCACGCCCTGTTCGCGCAGTGTTTCGACCCGGCCGGCAACCGAGTCGGAGAGGTGACCGGACCGGCTGATGAGCGCGATATGGCGGGCCCCCCGACCGACCAGCCATTCGGCGGTGGCGAAGCCGAAGCCGCTGGTACCCCCGATGACGAGGTGCCACCCCTCGGAATCGACCGGGAAGGTGTTGGACGGCACCTCTGCAACGGTGGGTTGGCGCGCCGGCGTCACGACGATCTTTCCGATATGGCCGGCGCGTTGCATCAGCCGAAACGCCTCCGCGGTATGCGCTCCATCGAATACCCGGTGCGGAAGCGGCGAGTATTCGCCCTCGGCGAAGAGGCGGATGACGTCGGCGAACAGCCGCTGGGACAAAGTCCTGTGGGCGCCGATGAGCTGATCGACGTCTACGCCGAAGTAGCTCAGATTGCGGCGCAACGGCCGCAGTCCGAGGTGAGTGTTGGCGTAGAAATCTCGTTTGCCGCGCTCGATGAAACGGCCGAACGGCTTGAGGCAGTCCATGGAGCGGATCATCGCCTCGCCGGCCAGCGAGTTTAGCACCACGTCGACGCCCTTGCCGCCGGTGAAACTCCGCACGTCCTCGGTAAACGCAAGTGTGCGGGAGTTGGACACGAAGTCGGCGCCGAGGCTGCGCAGCAGGGAACGCTTCTCGCCGCTGCCAGCCGTTGCAATGACCGTCGCGCCGCGATGCTTGGCGATCTGCAGGGCCGCCAGCCCGACGGCGCCGGCACCACCATGAATCAGAACGCATTCGTCGGGTTCGAGCCGGGCAAGATGAATCAACGAATAATAGGCGGTTAGGAATGCAACGGGCAGAGTCGTCGCGTCCTCGAATGAGAGTTGACCTGGCAACTTGCTGACGGCGAAGGTCTTGGCGATGAGGTGCGAGGCAAAGGCGCCAGACGCGAAGGCCAGGACACGATCACCGATCGCCAGACCGTCGACATCGGGTCCAGTTCGGACCACCGTTCCCGCGCACTCCATTCCGAGGCCGGGCCCCGCGAACCCGTCCTCCAGCGCCTCTTCCGGCAAGAGGCGGAGGTTCCACATCACGTCACGAAAATTGAGCCCTGTCATCGCGACTTCGATCTCGACCTCACCGGTCCCCGGCGCACGCCGCGGTTCCGGACTCCAGCCGAGGGTACCCCGACCGGAGCCCTGACGCGTCACCAAGCGAAGCGCGATGTCGCTGCCCAGCGGCTCCGGCGGACAAGGTGCGGCCGCTCCTCGCTCGACACGGAAGACGATGCGATCTTCACAGAGGAAGAAAGCTTCCCGCTCATCGTCGGGAGCGAGCATGTCGCTGGCCGCCCGCCTGATGACCCGGTGGCGCGGCTGTCCGGCCATGCCGACGCAGCGAATCTGCAGGCCGGGATATTCGTTGCGGGCAACCCGAAGCGCTGCCATCAGGGCGCACCAAAGCGGCTGCTCGAGGGGAACCACCCCTTCCAGCTGACCGAAATCAACGACGATCCAGAGGCGGGCCGGCGTGTCGGCGAGCCGCCGGCATTGGTCGGCGATGACGTCGAGGTGGTCGGTGAGCGCCGAAACCGGGTCGACGGAGCCATCGTCAGCCGCGATCGCCAGCACGAAATCGGTCGCAGGCGTCTGCTCGTGCCGCGCCGGTTCAGCGACGCGATGGACCAGGAGGGACCGGAGATCGGCCGCTGCGGAACCCTGCCAGGAGAAGACGGCGGGGTCGGTCGCGGAGGAGATCGTGCGTTCTAGGCCGTCGCCCGCGAGACCGCGGATGATGACTCCGATGCGGGGCTCTCCGAAGGCGGGAGTCACAGAGATCCCGCCGTAGCCCGCAGTCTCGAGCTCGTCGATCCACTCCTGGTCGGTCAACAATGCCCCGACGGGGAACTCCGCATTCGCCGACCGCGCCCACCAGCGCCGCCGGCTGCCGCGAACGATGTCCCAGAACGCGCTGGGCGCCAGCTCTCCGGCGATGAGCGCTGCCTCAGGGCGCAACAGTCTCGTAATGACCGCAATGCCATCGTCGCTGCCTGCAGCAACTTCGCTCAGAGCATCGATTGCCACGGCGAGATCGAGGGAGGCGGGACGCAGGGTCTCGAGTTGTGACCAGGTGAGGCAGCGGACGAGGGGAGCGCCGTCGGCGATGGCTGCACGGGCCTGTTCTACACGGTCGTCGTCCAGGTCCGTCAAGATGATCTCGACATTTGCGAAGCGGGCGCTGAGATCGACTGCCGCGGCGAAATGATCGGCACCCACGATCAGCAGGCGCAGCAGCCGGGCGCCGTCGTGGCTCGACAGTGACGCTGCCACATCGTGCATGACGGCTTCGCGCAGCCATCCGATTTGATTGGAGGCCAGGCCGAGATTCCGCCAGTGCGCCGAACTTAGTTCGTTCACGGCTGTCGGATCGCCGCCGCTCAGGCGTTCGATGATGTTCTCCAGGCGCGAGACGCTCGCCGCTTCTGCCGCCATCGTGGGATGGCGCAACAGGAGCGTGCTGACGATGGAATCGATTTCAGGAAGGTCGCATAACGGCGCCAGCGTCCGGGCTCCCTGGAGTTCGACGGCGAGATTCTTCGCCTCGAGATGCCAGATCAGCGCAGACCGCAGCAAAGCGGCCGACGATGCGGATGGAGTCTCCGCATCCGTTGCATCGTCGGATTCGTCCTGCACATTGACGACCGGTCGGCTCCGCAGCGCCGACCAGGTCGCGCGCAGCGTTCCGGCTTCGACCAGAAGCAATGCTTCGGAGAGGGCGGCTGCACCGCCGGCCGGCCGTTCCAGCTCGACGTGGTGGCAGGGGAGCGTCGACGGGGTGCCCGCGCGTTCAAGGCTCCAGGCGGCGGTGTGGTAGCTCAGCGACTTCGGATCGGCGGAGAATTCGGCCGGGGCTTCGACGAGTCGGACATTCTGGGCCGATACAGCGATATTCCCGGCCTCGTCCCACAGGTCGATATCGACGACGATGGAGGTCAGAGATTGCCTGAGCGTGCGTGCGGTGACCCGTGTTGCAATCTTTCCAGACTGGAAGACGCGGACGCAACCGAAGCGGACAGGCAGCATTCGCTTCATCGGCATGTCGGCCACACCTGCTTGCTCAGAAGCAAACAGCGCATGGAAGGCGGCGTCCAAAGCCGTGATGTCGATGATGCGAGTGCCGAGCACCAGCGCATCCGGCCGATCGAGCGTGGCGACGCCGAACTTCCGCTCCGGGAAGACTACGTGTTGCACGCGCTGAAACGATGGACCGTAGCCGAAGCCGAGATCACTGGCCTGAGCGTAGACCCCGCTTTTGGGAACGATGACGGCGTGGACCGGCGTCGGCGGCGGAGCGCTCGCTTTGCCGCTGATGGGCGAGCGGCCGATGATGCCGCGGGCGTTCAGCGTCCAGTCCGCACCGGCTCCTCCGCGCTGACGCGACAGCAATTCGACCATCCCCGTCTCATGCGCCAGCCGGACCGAGATCTCGAAGGAGCTCTTGCCCTCGAAAACGAGCGGCCGAAGGATGTCCAGATCGCGGAGTTCCAGGGCTCCTTCCGGGTAGGTTTCGCGGGCGGCGGCCAGCATCGTTTCCACGTACGCTGTCGCGGGCAGGACCGGGACGTTGCCGACTTGGTGATCGGCGATCCACGGATACAATGCCGGATCGACGGTCGAGTACCATTCGCCGCTGTCCTTGCGGGGGCGACCGCCCAGCAGGGGATGGGCGTGCGGCAGCAGCGCGGTGCTGGCGTCGTCGGTCGTCGGCAGCTTGAAGCGTGTGTGCTGCCACGGATAGAGCGGCAGGACCACCGCGGCTGCCGGGGCCGGACCGAAAAAGCGCTGCATCTCGACCCTACCACCGGCCAGAGCGACCTTCGAAGCCGCCCGTTCGAACGGATCGAAGGTGGATTGCCCATCTCCTTCGATCAGCGTTTCGATCACGATACCCCGCGTTCCTGCCTCTCGGAGCACGTCGCGCACGTAGCTGGCGAGAATGGGCCTGGGGCCCACTTCGAGGAATATGCGCATTCCGTCGTTCAGCAGTTCGTTCAGCGCCGGTTCGAACTGTACCGGCTCGCGGACGTTGCGCCACCAATGGTCCGCGCCGAGCGATTCCGGAGCGACGGTGCCGCCGGTAACGGATGAGAAGAACTTCTTGTGCGGCGGCAACGGTCGAAGTCCCTGCAACTCGCGCAGCAGGGGACCCCGTACCGGGTTGATCAACGCGCTGTGGAACGGATAGTCGAGATCCAGTCGTCGTGCGCTGATCCGCATGTCCGCGGCGGCCTGAACCACGCGGTCGACGTCGGCGATCGTTCCGGAGACCGTGACGCTGCGCCAGCTGTTGATGGCGGCGACCTCGACACTGTGGGCGCCGGCAGCCTTCAGGAAGCGTCGCGCTTCGCGGTCGCTCAGCATCAGTGCGGCCATGCCTCCAGTGCCGCGTACGCCTTCCTGATTGCGGCTACGGGCGATTACGACGTCGATTGCCTGATCGAGGCTGAGAGCACCGGCGCACCAGGCGGCCGCAATCTCGCCGACGCTGTGGCCGAGCGTGGCGCCGGCTACGATGCCCTGCTCCTCGAGCGCGCGTACCGTGGCGATCTGCAGGGCGAGAAGGAGTGGTTGAGAATAGGTCGCCCGCCTCAGGCGCGGTGCCAGATCGTCGGCGAACAGCGTGTCGACGATAGACCAACTCTGGACCTTGGCGAAGCGCGCATCGAGATCCTCGAGGGCATCGCGGAAGACCGGATTGGTCTCCCAGGCATCACGGCCCATGCCTGCCCATTGCGACCCATTGCCGGAAAAAAGGAAGGTGATCGGTAGATCGATCCCCAGCGCCTGTCCGGAAAGCACCGCGGTGGACGTCTCTCCCTTCACGAAGGAGTCGAGATGGTGGCGGACTTCGTCGGTCGTCTCGCCCCGCGTGATGAGGCGGGAGGGCAGCGCGTCGCGCAGATGCGCGCTGGCCGAAATGAAGCCGGCGGCTTCCCGCGGGGTGGCGGGCCAAGCCTCAACATACCGGCTGGCGAGCGCCTTCAGAGCCTCTTCATTGTGCGCCGACAAGATAAGCGGTGGCGGCGGAGTCGTCGCGTTCACTTGGACGAGATGCGCAAGAGGCCTCTCGCTGCGCAGGATGACGTGCGAATTCGTGCCACCGAACCCGAAGGAATTGACCCCGACCAGATGCGGCCCGCGCTGATCGGCCAAGCGGCGATTCTGCGAGACGATCTCGAGATTGAGTTCTTCGATCGGAATGTCGGGATTGGGCGCGCGATGATGCAGGGTCGCAGGAACCAGCCCCTGATCCAGGAGCATTATCGACTTCAAGAGGCCGGCGAGACCCGACACCGGCTCCAAGTGTCCGACATTCGATTTCACCGAGCCTATGGGAAGTGGCCGGGATCGCTTTTGGGCAAGGCCCTTGCCAAGGGCATCGGCCTCGATCGGGTCGCCGACCCGCGTCCCGGTTCCGTGCGCCTCGACGTAGCTCAGGTCGGCAGGGTCGACGCGGAACTCTCCGTAGACGTCCTCGAGAAGCTGGCGTTGCGATTCCGGAGAGGGCAGCGACATGCCGGTCGTGCGCCCGTCCTGGTTGATCCCCGAGCCGACGATCACCGCATGAATGCGGCTGCGGGACTTCAGGGCCGATGACATGGAGCGGAGGACGACGGCGATCGCGCCCTCGGAACGGACATAGCCGTCGGCCGACGCATCGAAGGGGCGGCAGAGTCCGGTCGGGGACAACATCGACGCGCGGGAGAAGCCGACATACGAGAACGGCGAAAGGAGCAGGTTAACACCACCCACGATCGCGGTTTCGATGGCGCCGCTGCGGATCGCCTCCGCCGCGAGATTCAAGGCGACCAGGGAGGACGAGCAGGCTGTATCGACCGCGAGGCTCGGGCCTCGCAGATCGAACGTGTATGAGATCCGGTTGGCCATGATGCTGAGCGAATTGCCCGTCATCATGTGCATTCCGGCGGCGGAGGGGTCGGCGAAGAAGCGTGCGGCGTGGTCCACGGACGAGGCGCCGACGTAGACGCCGACAGGGCTCCCATTCAGGAGGGAAGGTCGGATGCCTGCATGGGCGAGCGCGTCATGGGTAACTTCGAGCAGATGCCGGTGCTGAGGGTCGACCTGCTCAGCCTCCCGCGGACTCATCCCGAACGCGTTGGCGTCGAAGCCCCAAACATCGTCGATTACGCCGGCCGCAAAAGAATAACTGCGCCCGGGCTGATCGGGAGAGGGATGATAGAAAGCCCCGGTCGGAAACCGATCGGCGGTTATTGCAGTTACGCTGCATTTGTTGTGCTGCAAAAGGTTCCAGAAGCCATCGTTGCCGTTCGCGCCCGGCAAGCGACAGGCAAAACCGACAATCGCAACCTCGTCACGCCGCGTCATCGGTAGCCGCTTTCAACAAGTTGTTTCGCTGTAGTCGGTGCTGGGCACATCATGCAAAGAAATCCGTTCTCTCGGCTAAGGTCGGTGGTCTTCGCGATGCAACGTGGCTCACCCGAGTAAGTCGCAATTTTATTGTCTCCAGGGCCGCGGCTGACCGGGGACCGAGATTGTTTCAGGCATCTCTGCAATTACTTATGATAGACCAATTACCCCTCTATGGAGAAGTGCTGCGATGCACAAACGAGTGATCAACGGGTGAGAGCGTCGCCAGGCCTATCGATCGATCTGGCTCGGGACCATGCGTGAAAGCACGTTTGGAATGAGCGGCCACGTCCCGCTGGAGGTTGCAGTCAAAGCGCCCAATGAGCGTCTTGTGCTGACCGCTCTCGACGAGTCGCGGAAGGGCCGATGGCTTCAGCTTCGATATCGCATGACACTCTATGGTTCCGCTGGGCGACCTGTCGTCCGCTTCTGTCAAGACGGTGAAGAAACACAGGAATTCATGTCGGCCGCCCTCTTCGGGGGCGGCGAGTGGATTGGTCGCCTTCCGCGCGGGACTAGCCACATCGAAGTGGCTCCGCCCCCTGGCTTCCCTCCGGCGGGCTTGAGCCTCACGTCCGGGCGGATACTGTCCGATCGTGCGGTGTTGACCTTGGCACGGGGGCGCAATGCCGCACGAGCCGGACTCGCCGCAGCACTCGACACGGTAGGATTCACGACAGCTGCTGATACGCTCTTGAAAGATATTTTTGGCGCTACGCCGATCGATCAGTATCACGAATGGCGCGAGCGCAACCGACGGGAACTGGACCTGGCGGGTTTGGAAAGCCCGCGGGACAACTGGACCGCCGGGCCCCACATCCGGGTCATCCTGCTCGAGGAAGGGGAGAAGGCCGCGAACGCCTTGAGGGCGACCCTTTTCTCGTTGGAACGGCAGGCCTATCCGAACTGGTCGCTTGCCGTCGCTGGTCGGGACCAGATCCTTGAATCCGGTCACCGGCTCGTTCGTGTCGACCGCAATGCCAGGGCCGAGGCATTATGGCGCGGACTGAACCCGTCCGACATTGTTCTGCCGATCTCCGCCGGCGACACGATCTCGGATTATGCCATGGGCGCGCTGGTCGAGTTTGCATCGACGCGGCCGACCCACATGCTCTTCTATGCAGATGAAGACTCGATCGATGCCGGCCGACATGTCGCGCCGGAGCTCAAGCCCGATTGGAGTTCCATCTTCCAACAGGCGAGGTCGTTCGTTGGCCGCGCCCTTTATGTCCGGTGCCGGGCACTCGAATCCCACGGCGGGTTCTCGGTGGCCGAGATGCTCCGGCCTTCGACCTGGGGCGCGCTCTTCGGCGCACAGTCGGGACCGGTCGGGCACATTCGCCGGGTGCTTCTCACCAAGGTGTGGAGGGCAGAAAGAGCCGAGAAGCGAGTTGCGATTGCCAGGCGGACCATGCCGGCCGCGAGCGCAACGCTCATCATTCCGACACGCGACCGGGCGAGACTCATGGCGGCATGCCTTGCGAGCCTCGAGAAGACGACGCCGCGCAGTTTCGACCTTCTGATCGTCGATAATGGCAGCACGGAGTCGTCGACGCGCCGGCTTCTCGGTCGAGCGGCGAAGCAGGCTGGGGTTCGTGTGCTCGACGGGGGAGGGCCCTTCAATTTTTCGGCGCTCTGCAATGAGGCGGCGCGGCATGCCGAGGGGCGTGTCCTGGTTTTCCTGAATAACGATACCGAGGTCTTGCGACCGGATTGGCTCGTCAACCTGGCTGGATGGGCGCTGCAGCCGGAAATCGGCGCAGTCGGCGCCAAGCTCATCTATGCCTCGGGCCGCCTGCAGCATGCCGGGCTGGTGCTCGGTCTTGGAGGCTATGCGGCCCACATCGACATCGGCACTCCCTCCGAATACCCGGGGTATCTCGATCGTTTCACGGTCCCGCGTGAGGTTTCGGCCGTCACAGGGGCATGCCTGGCAGTGGAGAAGAGCAAATTCCAAGCGATCGGCGGTTTCGACGCGGACCGATTTCCGGTCGAACTGGGCGATGTCGATCTCTGCTTGAGATTGGCGGAACGCGGATGGAAGTCGGTTATCACGCCAGACGCCCTGCTGATGCACCGGGAGTCCGCGACACGCGGCAGATCCGATGTTGCCCGGCGCTATGCGGCGGAGCGGCGGCATTTCCGGGAGAGGTGGATGGATTCCATACGCGATGATCCTTTTTTCCATCCGGCACTGTCGCTGACGGCGCGCCGCACGTCTCTCGATCACTAGTTGGATGCGCATTCGGACTCCCTCGCGTTACGAGTCGCCACGGTGGCACGCTGGATGGATTCGCCACTTGTTCGATGCCGCAGTCGAGCGTGTTCATGCGCAGCTTCTGGCGCTGGCCGTCGAGCATGTGGTTCTGGGACGCGTGACCGGCAAAAAAGTCCGGCCATACCTGCTCGGGGCCATGAAGCCACGGCTGGCGGTCCTCGAACGCGGTTTCGATCGCGATTTCTATCTCCGTCAGTTCGAAGACGAGGCGCAGCGGCTGCGCGTGGCCCAGGCGCCCCTGCTTCACTATGCGCTTCTGGGATGGCGGACGCGCCGCGCTCCCGCGCCTGCGTTCGATCCAGCCTTCTATCGGCGCTCCCATCTGCAACGCCCGCGGGGGATGGACCCGCTGCTCCATCACCTTGAAAAGTCCGAGGCCCGGAAATCTCCTCGCAACGAGGTCGAGGCGCGTGCCGACCATGCTGAATGGTGCGAGGGCGCGGAGACCGTGCTTGTCTTTCATCACGGACGCGGCGGCGGCAGCAGCCGATTTCTCGATCTCTACGAGCGGGAGATCGAGAACCGGGGACGAAACGTGCTGCGCGCGCGAACCATCCTCAAGGCTCCGACAGTCGCAGTCGTTGGCGATCGGACGTTCGACCTGTCAGCCGATCTCGGTGCATTGGCCGATTTCGCCCGGCAGCGAAAGGTGAGCCGGTTGCTGGTCAATCATCTCGTCGACCGTCCCCGACAGGCAATGGCTTGGCTGCGGGACCTCGCCGCGCGGCTGGGGGTGCCCTATGAGGTCGTCCTGCACGACTATTTCATGTTGTGTCCGCGGGTCGACCTGGTGACGGGACAGGGCGTTTGTTGTGATGTGGCCCCGCCGGAAGCGTGTGCTCGATGCGTCGCGGACCATGGTGCCGAGGTGCGCGACCTCGATCCCCTGACCTGGCGGCGCGATCACCTGGAGTTTCTGGCGGGCGCCGAGCGCATCATCGCGCCGAGCGATGATCTCGCGACGCGGATGCGGACCCACCTGGCCGCAGAAATCGAGGTCTGGGAGCCGGAGGGCGATTCGGGTTTTCCCCCTGAGCGCGCACCGCGCATTGCGGCGAAAGTGCCCCTGCGGATCGTCACCCTCGGAGCGTTGAACGTCGCCAAGGGCCTGCGTGTTGTGCGCGAACTCGCTCACGTCATGGACCGGACCGGTGCGCCTCTCGAGCTTTCCGTGCTGGGACCCGCGTCTGAACCTCTGCCGGGAAGCGTCACGGTTACCGGCGCCTATCATCCGCACGACCTCGACCGGCTGCTGACCGAAAGTGCGCCTCACATGGTCTTTCTGCCCGCCATCTGGCCAGAATCCTGGTCCTTCGTGCTGACGGCGGCGCTGAAACGAGGATTGCCGGTCGTCGTATTCGACACGGGTGCTCCGGCGGCGCGCCTGCGTCGACTGCGGCGAGGCCATGTGCTGCCGCTGGAGTTGTCGAGGGATCCGGCTGGGCTGCTGGCGGCGCTCCTGCAGATGCGTGCAGGGTGGGTGGAGCCGTGAGCGACGCACGATCGCCCCGGAGTATGAATGATCTGCTGTTCGGCGCGGTGCAGCACGGCGGCGGATTGGCGATGGCAGCCGCACAGGCATTTCCGGTCTGGAAACGCAGGCTATCTGAGCAATATGGCCTTACAACGGGATCGATCGATATCGCGCATTATGAGCGCTCGGCGGGACAATCGTTTTCGTCGTCGGAAGACGCAGCCTTCCACTATTTGGCGAGAGGGTCTGCGCGCGGTTGGTCTCCGCAGCCCGGCTTCTCTCCGGACGAATATCGCAGAGACAATCCGGACACGGTCGTGGCTGGCTACGAACCCTTTGCCCACTGGCTGAGATTCGGCCGAGCCGAGGGAAGGGGTGCGGTGGCGCCGGCCGATCCGCCGATACCCGACATGCGGGTGCTCCTCGAACGCGGGCGGCCCGATGGCGTACACGCCACGGTCGATGTCGTCGTGCCGGTCCATGGGGGGCGGGCCTTGGCGTTGCAGGCGATCGCGAGCGTACTCGAAGCAACGCCGCGCGAGGCCTGTGAACTGGTGGTCGTGGACGACGCTTCGCCGGACCCGCTACTGCGGGCGGAGCTTCAGGCACTCGCGGCAGCCGGTCTGGTCACCTTGCTGGTGAACGCGCGCAACATCGGCTTCGTCGGGTCTGTGAACCGGGGCATAGACCTTCATCCCGACCGCGACGTCGTCCTTCTGAACTCGGACGCACGGGTGTTCGGAAACTGGCTCGATCGGCTGGTGGCGGCGCTGCGGACGCCGCGGACCGCTACGGCTACACCTTTTTCGAACGCGGCGACGATCCTGAGCTATCCCGCAACGCTTTGCGAGAATCGCCTGCCCGCGGATGGCGACGTGGTTCAATGGGATCGCCTGTGCGCCGCCAGCCAGTCACCGCTGGTGGAGATCCCCACCGCTGTCGGATTCTGCATGGCAATAAGGCGCAGCTGTCTCCACCAGATAGGCCCTTTCAACCAGGAGCGGTTCGGCCGTGGCTATGGCGAAGAGAATGACTTCTGTCTCCGGGCGACGGCCGCAGGATGGCGTCACGTCGCCGTGCCGGGCCTGTTCGTCTGGCATCGTGGCGGGACCTCGTTCGGGAATCAGCGCCGTGAACTCATCGCGGCGGCCCAGGTCACGATCGAGGCGCTTCATCCGGGCTACGCGGCCGCTGTCGGGCGTTTCATCCAGGAGGACCCGCTCGAGCCGGCGAGGAGGGCGCTCGATATCGCGCGCATCCGCGGCGATCGCCGTCCCAAGCGGCTGCGCTTGGGGGCGACGGGGATACCAGGGACAACGGATGCAATCGACATCGATCTGGTAGCGGACCTGCCGCCTTACGCGGGACAGTTCCGGCTGGTGGCAAAAGGGATCGGCCCAACGCCGAATTTGCCCCGATGCCGACCTTCCATGTCATCCCCTGAGTTGGCGGGGCTGTTCGAGCAACTCGGCATTCAGGAGTTTTCCGAGGGGCGGGCTCGAGCAGCGAGCGGGGCGTGGGGCGGACGAATTCGCCGTGCAATGGAATTGATCGGCGCGGCCTGAAGGAGTCGGGAACGGTCTGACTGTTGCGCGGCTGCCACACTTGGGGAGAGAGGGACTTGCTGGCGATGCTGTGACCTCAGTCGGTCGAACCATTGTGGTAATATAATCCTGCGGTCATCTGGATAACGTCAACGTTGGGGAGATTCATGAAAAAGGCTGGATTGGCTCTTTTGGGCCTGGGTTTGATGCTACCGAACGTTGCCGGCGCTCAAGCCATCAACGCTCAAGAAGGATTTTACATCGGGGCTGGCGGCGGTGCCGCCTGGTTCATCGGTTCGAATTCGAACGTCCAGACCTGGACGGGCTGGGCCGTGGGCGGCAAGGCCGGCTACGACTTCGTCGGACCGCGCGTGGAACTCGAAGTCAGCTACGGCCAGATTCCGACGTCTGCCAACATCCCGGGCACGGCGATCAACGGCAAGGTCGGCCAGCTGAACGTCATGGCCAACGTGCTGTACGATTTCATGCCGACCTCGGTGATCACCCCGTATATCGGCGCCGGTGCCGGCGTCGCCTTCATCGACGGCAATTCTTCCCTGGGTGACACGCAGTTTGCTTATCAGGGCATGATCGGCGTCGCCTATAATGTCAGTGAGCAGCTCCGCTTTCTGATCGAAGGCCGCTACGTCGGCACGACCAACCCGAGCGTGAACACGCCGTTCGGCAATGTGACCTTCCAGAACAATAACATCCTGGCCCTGGCCGGCGTGACCTACAAGTTCACCGCGCCGCCGCCGCCGCCGCCGCCGCAGCCGACGATGGTCGCGCCGCCGTCGTTCATGGTGTTCTTCGACTGGGATCGCGCCAATCTGTCGGCTCAGGCCCTGACGACGATCAAGCAGGCTGCCGGCGCCTACAAGCAGAAGGGCAATGCCCGCATCACGGCGACGGGTCACACCGATACGTCGGGCGCGCCGGCCTACAACATGGCGCTGTCGCTGCGTCGCGCGAACGCCGTCAAGGACGCGCTGGTGCGTGAAGGCGTGCCGGCGACCGCGATCGCGGTGGTTGGCCGTGGCGAGCAGGGCCTGCTGGTGCAGACCGGCCCGAACGTCCGCGAGCCGCAGAACCGCCGCGTCGAAATCGTTATCCAGTAAGCTGGACGACCCTAAACGAGGAAAAGGCGGCTCCCGGGCCGCCTTTTTCGCGTTCAGAGCTCGCGGAGCGCGGCGTCGACGATGGCGAAATGGTTCGCCCAGGTCGGGTGGGACCAGGAGTCAAGTCGGCGCAGTTGCGCCTCACGACTGGCAGAGCCCGGCTGGGCGTAGTCGAGCACGGCTTCACGCCAGGCCGGGCCGTCTGTGGGGTCGAGGTAGTCGGGGACCTCGCCGCCGACCTCGCGGAAGACCGGAATGTCGCTGCACAGCACAGGTGTGCCGCAGGCGAGAGCTTCGGCGAGGGGCAGGCCATAGCCCTCCGCGAGCGATGGGAGCAGCAAGGCGCGGGCTCCCTTCAGAATGCCGGCGACGGCAGCGTCGGGCAGGCGGCCGCATTCGCGGACGGGACCTTGCTGGCGCGCGCTCTCCTCGAGTGCTTTGACGATGTCGTCAATCTTCCATCCTCGTTCGCCAATGACCAGCAGACTTGGCGTCGACAGTCCGAATGTGCGGCGGAGCTCGAGCCAGAGATCCAGTATCAGCCGGTGGTTCTTGCGCGGCTCGATCGTCCCCAGCATGACGAAATAGGAAGGCTCGACAAGCTCCCCTCCGGCTGAACCGTCCGCCGGCTGCGAGACGCCCAGCGGCGCCACGATCACGTTGCCTGCACCGGGAGTCCCGGCGAAGCGGGACCTGAACGACCGGGCGGTCGCCCGCGAGTTCACGACGATGGCATCCGCGAGGCGCGCCGCGTTCTCGATGCGCCGCTGGTAGAGGTCTGCGTCCTTACGCGTGAAGAAATGGGGAAACAGGCTCGGAAGGATGTCGTGCACGAAGAAGACGAGTTTGAGGTCGCCGGCGCTCTTCAGCGCCTCGATAAGCCCGGGGCGGTCGAGCTGGAGCTGGGACAGAATTATGTAGAGGAAGCGTTCCTGTCGTGCCGAAACGAGCCGTTCGAGAGCGCCCCAGGGCCTGAATATCAGGACAAGGTGAATCCAAAGCGCCCGCAGCGCGATCCGCCGGTGGGCGGCAGCCGAGTCGACGCCGTGTTCCCAGTAGTGGGCGATCGCCGTCGCGAAGGTCTTGGCCGTCCGGTTGTCCACGAGCCGGAGCCGCCCGAACGCATCGAGCACCGTGAAATGCAGTCGTTCCGCTTCGTTCGCCATGAAGTGCTGGGCATAGGCGAGCTCGACCCTCGGGATGCCCTTGGGTGTCCGCGACCAGGCAGCATAGACCAGCCTCGAAAGGTCGAGGATCAGCCGGGCGGGCGGCAGGGATTGCGTCGAGTCGGGGCTCACGGGGCGGTCCAGCCAGCAGAGTTAATTGGATGTCGGGGCCTTATCCAGCACCGCGTTACGGGCGCCTCGTGACCCGGGGACGGAGAAGGCCGGTCCGCTTATCGAAATCTGGCGTTTGCGGGCCTTCCTGCAGGGAGTTGGATCGCGGCATGATCGTCGCCGACATCGACACACCAACAGTCATCGGGGACCCAACATGCAGCGGCTCAAATTCGGCGCCTTCCTCGCCCCCCACCATCCGATCGGCGAGAACCCCATGCTGCAGTTCCGGCGTGATCTCGACCTCGTCGAGCAGCTCGACGGGCTGGGTTACGACGAGTTCTGGTGCGGCGAGCATCATTCCAGCGGCTGGGAGATGATCGCCTCGCCCGAGATGTTCCTGGCGGCGGCGGGGGAGCGCAGCAAGCGTATCAAGCTCGGCACCGGCGTGATCTCACTACCCTACCACCATCCCTACAACGTCGCCCAGCGCATGGTTCAACTCGATCACATGACCGGCGGCCGGGCGATCTTCGGGTCCGGCCCGGGCGCCCTGGCGTCCGATGCGCACACGCTCGGCATCGACCCGATGCTCCAGCGCGACCGCCAGGATCACGCGATCGGCATCATTCGTCGACTCTTCAAGGGTGAAAGGGTCACCGACAAGACCGACTGGTACACGATGCAGGATGCCGCCCTGCAGCTCCTGCCGCTGCAGGAGGACATGCCGTTCGTGGTGGCCTCGCAGGTCAGCCCCTCGGGCATGACACTCGCCGGCAAGCACGGCATCGGCATCATCTCCATCGGCT
The DNA here is from genome assembly GCF_965228225.1 of Reyranella sp. Lineage (GTDB taxonomy): Bacteria > Pseudomonadota > Alphaproteobacteria > Reyranellales > Reyranellaceae > Reyranella. The sequence goes on from NZ_OZ245801.1 coordinate 1,800,284, forward strand.
CGATGTCGAACGAGGGGCTGCTTGCGCTGCCGACCCAGTGGAAGTTCGCCGAGGACGCCGCGAAGAAGCACGGCCAGACGGTCGATCGGCGCAACTGGCGCGTGCTGCTGAGCTGGCACGTCGCAGAGACTAGGGAGAAGGCCCGCGAGGAGGCTCGGCACGGCCTGATGCGCTGGCACAACGAATATATCGTGGGCACGCTGCAGAGGCCGGGCGCGGCGCCCTTCACCGATCCGGACGATGCCGTGGACAAGACGGCCTTCACGCCGGGCTCCGCCGCCACGATCGGCACGCCGGACGACCTGGTGAAGGTCATCAAGGACGTCTACGCCAAAAGCGGCGGCTTCGGCACGGTCGTGGGCTTCGTTCATGACTGGGCCAACCCCGAGAACACGCGCCGCAGCTGGGACATGGTCGCGCGCTACGTCATCCCCGAAATCAACGGCTATGTGACCAAGCTGCGCGAATCGCAGAAGTTCCTGATCGAGAATCGCGCCGTATTCGAGCGCGCGCAGCAGGCGATCATGGCGAAGATCATGCAGACCGATGGTGGCGCCGAAGCCCTCAAGGCGACCAAGGCGCCGCGCTTTGCCGCGGCATCGGCGGCAGTGCCGGACTTCGAAAAAGAAAACGCCCGCTGACCGGAGCAGGGGCGGCGCCACCGGGCGCCGCCTCAGTTCTGCTGCTGCCGCCAGACGATGATCGAACTCATCGTGTAGTTGAATGTGGCGCCGACGATGACGCCGGCGATCCCGGCGACCCACCAGTCCTCGTTCGAGAGGAAGAGCCATGACGCCACGCCGATATTGGCGAGCGCTCCTACGCCGCAGACGACATAGAATTTCAGCAGGCCGGCCAGGGCCGCGGCACCCCTCAGTTTCATGTCGCTATAGGTGAGCTGGTTGTTCACCATGAAGTTCGACGTCATAGCGGCAACGGTCGCCAGCGACTGCGCCGCGTCGAATGACAGTCCTGCCAGCAATCCAGCGCGCAGGGCGAGGAGGTGGATCGCGATGCCGGTCGAGCCGACGATCATGAAGAACAGGAATCGGACCGAGACCGTGCCGCCGGTCATCCGATGCAGCAGGAGGCCGAAGAAGTCGAGGATGGCACGCGCGTCGAACTTGGACAGGCCTTCCTGGCGCGAGCGGAAGCGGTAGGCGACCTCGGCGACCCGAACCTGGCCCCGGCTGCTGGCCAGGATGTCGACCAGGATCTTGAAGCCCGAGGGGACGAGGCGCGGCGCCACGGTCTCGAAGACCTCGCGTTTCAAGGCGAAGAAGCCGCTCATCGGATCGCAGACCTGGCGGCCAATGAGGAAGGCGGCGAGGCGGGCCGCAACGCGGCTGGCGAAGGCTCGCCGAGGAGAGAAACCGTCCCCGCTGCTGCCGTCGCCGACGAAGCGACTTCCGATCACGATCTCGGCCTCGTCGTTCCGCAACTTCGCAACCAAGGCGGGAAGAACCGTCTCGTCGTGCTGCAGGTCGGCATCCATTATGGCGACGTAGGGCGCGGCGGAACTGAGGGCACCCTCGATGCAGGCGCCGGCGAGGCCGCGGCGGCCGATGCGGCGGATGCAGCGCACGCGGGCATCGGTTCGAGCGAGTTCCTTGGCCACTCTCCAGGTCCCGTCCGGGCTGTCGTCGTCGACGAAGACGACTTCCCAGGGAATCTCGCCCATCGCCCGGTCGAGCAGGCTCACGAGCCGCGGCAGGTTCTGTGATTCGTTGAAGGTCGGGACGACGATCGAGACCGTCGGTGAAAGAGGCTGCATCCGGCGCCACTATATTGCGACGCCACACCCCCTCCCAACGCGATTTGCGCGATGGCTTCAGAAATTGATCTTGGCGAAGACGAAGTCGGGCAGGGCGCGCGCCACCAGCATGATGATCTTCCAGCGCCGTGGCAGATAGGCGACGGGCGTTCCGCGTCGCATGGCCTCCACCGTGCCGCGCGCCACCTGCTCGACAGGAGCGAGGCGCCGTCCCTGCGCCTTGTACGGCGCGGCCATGGGGGTGTCTGTCGGGCCGGGCTTGATCAGGACGATCCGGACGCCGGAGCCTGCGAACCGGTGGCGCAATCCCTCGGCATAGCGGTCGATCAGGGCTTTGGAGGCACCGTACACGTAGTTGGCGCGACGGCCGCGATCCCCAGCGATGGACCCGATCAGGCCGATCGTGCCGCGGCCCGTCCGACCCATCGCACCGGCAAGGGCTTCCGCGAAGAGCACCGGCGAGAGGCCGTTGACCTCGATCGATTGCCGCGTCTGATCGAGATCGTCCTGGCAGGCTTGCTGGGACGACAGAACGCCATGGGCGATCAACGCCATGTCTAGCGGCCGATCGGCCGTCCAGCGCGCCACCGCCGCCGCGATGGCGGGCGCCAAAAGGAAATCCATCGTTTCGACCGAAACCTCGGCCTGCGCGCTGAGCCCGCGCAAATCGTCCGCAATTCGCTCCGCCCGCGACCCATTGCGCGCCACAAGGATCAGTTCGGAGGGACCGCCCTGCACCCAGAGCCGACAACAATGCTCGGCAATCGCCGAGGTCGCGCCGATCACCACGATGCGGGTCTTCGGGGCCAAGTCAGGTCTTCCCTGCTTGTGAAGGCGGGGCGACGACTGACAATCCAATTGAGGAACCGACCGAGTCAGCTGCAGGGCCGGGTGGCTGGGGGACCTGGATTCGAACCAAGACTAACCGGGTCAGAGCCAGTTGTTCTACCGTTAAACTATCCCCCAAGGACCCTGCGGACCTCGTTGGCCGCACGATTTAGCGATGACGGAACGGATTGGCAAGCGGGGCCTCGCCGTGGACTGTTTCCTCGGGTACGATCCTCCCAAGGAAGAGTTGTGAATGACCGGGGAATCCACGCCCAAGGGAGGCTGGCACAGCGGTCGATTTGCGCACACTTTCGCCGCCATCGATCTCGGCACCAACAATTGCCGGCTCCTGGTGGCGAAGGCATCGGTCGAGGGTTTTGAGGTGATCGATGCCTATTCTCGCCCAGTACGGCTGGGCGAGGGGGTGGCGCTGAGCGGTTCGCTGTGTAGCGAAGCCATCGAACGCACGCTGCATGCGCTTGGCGTCTGCGCGGCCAAAATCGAACGCAATCGCGTGACTCGCGCCCGTCACATCGCGACCGAAGCCTGCCGCCGCGCGGGCAACGCCGGGGACTTCCTGGGTATGGTCAAAGCGCGCACTGGGCTGAGCTTCGACCTGATCCAGCCGCCGGAGGAGGCGAGGCTTGCTCTGGCGAGCTGCGAGAACCTGCTGGACCCCGACATCCCTTATGCCCTGCTGATCGACATCGGCGGCGGATCCACCGAGGTGAGTTGGATCAGGGTCCGGCCACGCCCCGGTCGTCCGGGCTGTGCGACCACCGAGTTGATCGGCATGACATCGGTGCCCTGGGGGGTGGTCACGCTCACCGAGTCCTGCACGCTCGGTCAGCCGCGCGGCCGGCCGCTCAGCCCTGCCTGTTATGCCGACATGGTGGAGCGTATCCGCAGCGATCTCAGGCCGTTCGGCGCCCTCCATGACATCGGAGCGGCGATCACGCGGGGCGAGGTGCAGATGATCGGCGCTTCGGGCACCGTAACGACGATCAGCGCACACCATCAGGGCTTGAAGCGCTATAACCGCACCCTGGTCGACGGTTCGAGGATCGGCCGAGAGGAAATTTTGCGTATTTGTGAAGAACTTTCGACGATGTCGGTCGACCAGCTCACCCATCTGCCCTGCATCGGCGACGATCGCGCCGATCTGGCGCTGGCGGGCGGGGCGATCCTCGAGGCCGTGTGCCGGCAATGGGCGGCGCCGGTCGTGCGCGTGGCCGACCGCGGCCTGCGCGAGGGCGTGCTGATGGACCTGATGCGCCAGGCCGATCGCGAGGCCGACCAAGCCTGCCGCCGGGGCGGATGACCATGGCAAAAGGCACCAAGGGCAGCGTCCCGACGGGCCGGCGCGCGACCGTCCGTGTGAAGACGGCGCGCGGCCGTACCGTTTCCTCCCAGCGCTGGCTGCAGCGCCAGCTCAACGATCCCTATGTCGAGGAGGCCAAGAAGCGGGGCTATCGCTCGCGCGCGGCGTTCAAGCTGCTGCAGATCGACGACCAGTTCCATTTTCTGAAGCCGGGCGGGCGCGTCATCGATCTGGGGGCGGCACCGGGCGGGTGGACGCAGGTTTCGGTCGAACGGGTGAGTTCGGGCAAGAGCAAGGGCGTGGTTATCGGCATCGATCTCACGCCGGTCGAGCCGATCGCGGGAGCGACCGTGCTCGCCAAGGACTTCTATGACGACGATGCGCCTGCGTTGCTCACGGAGCTGCTGGGCGGCCCGGCCGACGTCGTCCTGAGCGACATGGCGGCCGCGGCGACGGGCGAGACCCAGGTCGATCATATGCGGATCATGGGGCTGGCGGAGGCCGCACACGATTTCGCCCGAGAAATCCTGAAACCCGGCGGCGCCTTCGTCGCAAAGGTGCTGCGGGGCGGCACCGAGCGGACGCTCCTCGACCGGCTGAAGAAGGATTTCGAGAAAGTCCGCCATTTCAAGCCGGAGGCGAGCCGGGCCGATTCGGCGGAAATGTACGTCGTCGGGACGGGCTTCCGCGGCTAGAGTCCGCCGCATCAGTCCCCGACCGGAGAAATTCTGATGTCCCTCGGCATGTATGGCGCGTCGATCCCCGTCTACCAGCGTCAGCTCGGCGCGCTCGCGAAGGTACTGGAGAAGGGCTCGGCCTGGGCCGCCGCGAAGAAGGTCGACGAGGCGGTTCTGGGCGCGACCCGGCTGACGCCGGACATGCTCCCCCTCACACGCCAGGTGCAGATCGCGTGTCGTTTCGCCGAGGAGAGCGCGGCCCGTCTCGCTGGTGCCGAGGTGCCGGCGCCGCATGACAATTCGGAGAAGACGCTGGGCGAATTGCAGAAGCGCCTCGCCGCGGTGCTGGCCTACCTCGCGGGCTTCAAGGCCGGGCAGGTCGACGGCAGCGAGGCCCGCGAAATCGTCCTGACCGTCGCCGGCACGCCGCTCAAGCTCACCGGCGAGCAATATCTCCTGCACTTTGCCCTGCCGAACTTCTATTTCCATTGCAGCACCGCCTACGCAATCCTGCGCCAGTCCGGGGTGGACATCGGGAAACGCGATTTCCTGGGGGCCGTTTAGGAATACTCGTGCATAACCGCCACGCGCGAACGCCTTGGGCTTGGCGCTTGGCTTGAGCGCGGCAGTGTGTATAACGGCTCGCCAACCCGGCGGCCCTCTCCGAGGGCCGCCGTTTTTATTTCTCCCCGACGGAGGTTGGTATGCAGATTCAGGAAGCGCTGACCTTCGATGACGTCCTCCTGAAGCCTGCTGCCTCGTCGGTCCTGCCCGGACAGACCGACACCCGCACACGCCTCACGCGCACCATCGAACTCAACATCCCGCTGATGTCGGCGGCGATGGACACCGTCACCGAGTCGGGCATGGCGATCGCCATGGCGCAGGCCGGCGGCATCGGGGTCATCCACAAGAACCTCGAGCCCGAGGCACAGGCCAACGAGGTCCGCCGGGTCAAGAAGTTCGAAAGCGGCATGGTGGTGAACCCCGTCACCATCCATCCCGACCAGACGCTGGCCGAGGCGCTGGCGCTGATGGAGGCCAACCAGATCTCGGGCATTCCCGTGGTCGAGCGAGGCAGCGGCAAGCTGGCCGGCATCCTGACCAACCGCGACGTCCGTTTCGCCACCGAGAGCGGCACGCCGGTCAGCACCCTGATGACCAAGGAACGCCTCGTCACCGTGACCGAGGGGGCGACCAAGGAAGAGGCCAAGCGGCTGCTCCACCAGTTCCGGATCGAGAAGTTGCTGGTCGTCGACGCCAGCTACCGCTGCATCGGCCTGATCACGGTCAAGGACATCGAGAAGGCCAACAAATTCCCCGGCGCCAGCAAGGACGAGAAGGGGCGGCTGCGCACCGCCGCTGCGACCGGCGTCGGCGAGGACGGGCTGCGCCGCGCCCAGCTGCTGATCGACGCCGATGTCGACGTCATCGTGGTCGACACCGCTCACGGCCATTCGCGCGGCGTGCTCGAGGCCGTGACGCGGGTGAAGAAGCTCAGCAATTACACCCAGGTCATGGCGGGCAACGTCGCCACCCGCGAGGGCGCGCAGGCGCTGATCGACGCCGGCGCCGACGCCGTGAAGATCGGTATCGGCCCGGGTTCGATCTGCACCACCCGCATGGTGGCCGGGGTCGGCGTGCCGCAGCTCACCGCCATCATGGAAGCGGCCGAAGCCTGCCGCGCCGCGGGCGTTCCCGCGATCGGCGACGGCGGCATCAAATATTCCGGCGACCTCGCCAAGGCGATCGCCGCTGGCGCCGACTGCGCCATGATCGGCTCGCTGCTGGCCGGCACCGACGAGGCGCCGGGCGAGGTGATCCTCTACCAGGGCCGCTCCTACAAGTCGTATCGCGGCATGGGCTCGATCGGCGCCATGGCGCGCGGCTCGGCCGACCGCTACTTCCAGCAGGAGGTGCAGAGCACCTTGAAGCTGGTGCCCGAGGGCATCGAGGGCCGCGTGCCCTACAAGGGCGGCGTGGGCAGCATCCTGCACCAGCTGGTCGGCGGCCTGCGGGCGGCGATGGGCTATACGGGTAACGGCACGATCCGCGAGATGCAGACCAATTGCCAGTTCCTGCGCATCACCGGCTCGGGCCTGCGCGAGAGCCACGTGCACGACGTCGAGATCATGCGCGAGGCGCCGAACTACCGCGGCGGCATGTAGCCGTCCTGCAGGGCTGCCGCGATCCGCTCCGCCGCGATCCGGTGGCCGAGCGGGCCGGGGTGCGAGGTCCGGAACATCGCGGCATAGCCGTCGCGCCTGACGCCCTCGTCGATCGCGTCGAACAGGTCGAGCGCGCCAAGGCCCGCGGCACGGGCACAGTCGAGCACGCGGCGCGAGAGGCGGTGCTGCTCGCTGGCATACTCCGCGTTCTTCCAGACATAGGGATCGTATTCCGCCACCACGAGCGTCGGCACGCCGAGGCCGGCCAGCCGCTTCAGCAGCGGGCAGGCCATGGCCACGCCGGCGCCGCGCGGCAGCACGCGGACATGGTCGATCGACCATTCGTACTGCCAGCCCTTGTGACGCAGGATCGTGTCGACCAGCACCGACCAGCCGAACAGGCGCTGCCAGAGGTCTAGGCTGGCCGCGGGAGCGGGCGAGGGCGGGACAGGGACGTTGCGCAGCGTGAGCGTCTCGCCCGTCGGCTCGAAATAGGGCTTCTCCGCGCCCCACACGCGCTTCATCTCGCTGCGTCGAAGATCGTCGGCGATGAAGACCAGCACCAGCGCGGCCGGCTTCACGTCGGGCACCTGCTGCTCGGCGCGCAGGACGGTCTGGTCGAGCCCGTAGCCGCTCACGCCCGCATTGACGGTGCGCCGGCCGATCAGCGGCTGCAGCAGGGCGGCCCAGGTCTCGCCGTCGCTCACCTCGTCGCCGTGGGCGTAGGAATCGCCCACCACCAGCACCGGCGGCTCGGCCAGCACCGCGCCGGCCGGGGCCGGGGTGAGGCGGTGGCCGGACGGGTCGTAGGTGACGCCCTCCGCGGTGAAGCCCGGGCGCAGGACGAAGCCCAGGTCGCTGTCGCGTTTCAGCCGGCCCACACCGGCATTCAGCGTGGCCTGGCGTTCCCGCAGGATGATGTTGGACCAGTCGAACAGCGCCGACGGGCCGCGCCACAGGCGGCACCCCACTTCGAGCAGGAACAGCGTCACCAGCACCGAGCCGAGGACCAGAGCGGTCCGGCCGAACATCTCAGTTGGCCCTGTCGCCGAGGGCGCCGGCGATCCGCCGCGCGATCAGCGCGTTGCCGGCGGCGTTCATGTGCCACAGCACGTAGAGATCGCGCGGTCGCGGCGTCGCCGCCAGGGAATCGTAGGTGTCGAGTGTGGCGAGCCCGTTGCGCCGGGCGCAGTCGAGCAGGCCCGCGGTCAGGCGGCGCTGCTCGGCGGCGAACTTCGGATCGTCCCACACGACGGGATCGTAGGCGGCGACCAGCAGCACCGGCGCGCCGCTGCTCTTCTGCAGCCCGGCCAGCCGTGCGGTGAGCCGGCAGGAGATGAGCTCGCCCGTGCCTTCCTTGTGCACCCGGATATGATCGCCGAACCAGTCGTGCAGCAGGTCGAGCCGCCGCATCAAGAAGTCGAAGGCGTAGGAGTAGCCGATCGTCCGCTGCCAGAAGGAGAGCGTCGTTTCGGGCGGGGCGCGCGGCGGCACCGGCACGTTGCGCAGCGCCAGCCCGTCGCCCTCGGGATCGAAGTAGGGCTTGTCGGCGCTCCACATGCGCCGCATCTCGGTGCGGCGGATGTCGTCGGCGATGAAGGCGACGACGATGGCGCCCGGCCGGTAGGCCGGCGCCAGCGTCTCGGCGCGCAGCACGATCTGGTCGAAGCCGTAGCCGCTCACGCCGCCGTTCAGGACGCGCCGGCCGGTGATCCGCTGCAGGTCGGCGGGCCAGCTGTCGCCGTCGCCGACCTCCTCGCCGAAGGTGAACGAATCGCCCACCGCGAGGATCGGTGCTTTGTCGCCAACGGGCGCGGGGCCCGTGATGCGCAGCCCATCGCCGTCGATCGTGACTCCCGGCACCGCGTGGCCGGGGCGCGGCCGGTAACCCAGCCGTTCGTCATGCACCGAGCGGCCATTGTCGGTCGTGGCCAGAACCTTGCGTGCGTCGAGCACGTAGTTCGGCCAGGCGAAGAGCCAGGTCCAGGTCGAGGCGCGGACGCCGATCTCGATCAGGCCGAGGCCGACCAACACCGAGACGAGGACGAGGATGGTGCGGCGGAGAAGCTCGGAGCGCGGACGTTGCGCGTCGGGCGTATTCATCGTAGCGGCATGCTTTGACAAGGAGACAGACGTGACACCGGGCGCGCGGGTGGCGGCCACCATAGAACTCCTCGACGAAATCGTCAGCCATAGCCTCTTGGGTGAAAGAGGACGGCCGGCCGATCTTGTCGCCAATGCCTATTTCCGGGCCCGGCGCTTCATCGGCGGCGGCGACCGGCGGGCCGTGTCCGATCGCGTATGGAGCATCCTGCGCCGCTACGGCCAGCTCGCCTGGTGGCTGGAGCGCACGCGCCATCCCGATCGCGGGGCGCGCGCCATCGTGGCCGCCGACTTGATGCTGGTCGAGGGGCTCGACATGGCCGGGCTCGAAGCCATGTTCGACGGCGGCACCTACCGCCCGTCGCGGCTCGACGAGGCCGAGTATCGCGCGCTGCGCCAGATGGAAGGCCATTCGCTGCCCCATCCCGAGCAGCCCGACTGGGTCCGCCTCAACGTCCAGGAATGGGTCGCGCCGCACTTCAAGGAAGCCTATGGCGAGGGCTGGGGCCGCGAGATCGCCGCGCTGGAGACGCCGCCGCCGGTCGACCTGCGGGTCAACCGGCTGAAGGCGACGGTCGAGCAGGCGCGCGAGGCGCTGGCCCGCGACGGCATCGACACCGAGCCGATGCGCTATTCGACCGATGGCTTGCGCCTGCGCCGGCGGCTCTCGGTGGTGAAGGGCAACGCCTTCCAGAACGGCCTGGTCGAGATCCAGGACGAGGGCTCGCAGCTCGTGGCCGCCCTGGTCGATGCCCAGCCCGGCATGCAGATCGCCGACTATTGCGCCGGCGCCGGCGGCAAGACCCTGGCAATGGCCGCCCGCATGAACAACAAGGGCCGCGTCGTCGCGATGGATGTCTACGAATCGCGCCTCGACCGCTCGGCCCAGCGCCTGCGCCGCGCCGGCGCCCATAACGTCGAGCGCCGTGCGATTGATGCCGACAACCGCAAATGGCTGAAGCGCCAGGCCGGCGCCTTCGACCGCGTGCTCGTCGACGCGCCCTGCACCGGCACCGGCACCTGGCGGCGCAATCCCGACGGCCGCTGGACCCTGCGGCCCGAGGATCTCGAGGAGCTGGTCCCTAAGCAGGCGATGATCCTCGACGCCGCCGCCAAGCTGGTGAAGCCGGGCGGGGGCCTGATCTACGCCACCTGCTCGGTGCTGCCGGCCGAGAACGAGCACCAGATCGCCGGCTTCCTGGAGCGCCACCCCGACTTCGAGGTGGTGCCGGTGGGCGCGCTGTGGCGCGACGTGCTGGAGAGCGAACCGCCGCCCGAGGTCGAGAACGGCCCGTACCTGCGGCTGTCGCCCCTGAAGCACGGCACCGACGGCTTCTTTGCGGCCGCCCTGGTGCGCAAGGCGAAGGAGAAGGCTGCGCCCGAGGCCACCCTTGCGGAGGACGCGCCCGAGGCCGCTCCGGAAGCGCCGGAGGAACCGGGCGAGGCCGCGGCATGATCCGCATCCGCCGGGCCGCCCGCCAGGACGCATCGGCGATCGGGCGGGTCCATGTCGAGACCTGGCAGGCGACCTATGCCGGCCTGCTCCCTGACGCCATGCTGGTCGCCATGTCGGACGTGCGTCAGTCGGCCTGGTGGTCGCAACTCCTCAAGGACCCGGCGGAGGCGCGCGGCGTCTTCGTGGCCGACGACCGCGACATGGGCGTGGTCGGCTTCGGCAGCTGCGGCCCGGTGCGCGATCCGCCGGAAGGCCTCGACGGCCGCGAGATCCGGGTGGGCGAGGTCTACACGCTCTACGTCGAGCCCGATTTCCAGAACCTGGGCCTCGGCCGCAAGCTGCTGGGCGCGCTGTTCCGCCAGCTCAAGGCCGACCGCTGCGACACCGCCATCCTGTGGATGCTGGCCGAGAACCCGACCCGCTTCTTCTACGAGGGGCTGGGCGGCGAGCGGGTGGGCGAGCGGGTCGACACGATGGGCGGCAGCGACGTCGACGAGATCGCCTACGCCTGGCGCGACCTCGGCGCCCCGCTGATCCGGCGGAGGCTGGCGGCGGAGGGGTGATTCCGAAGCGAAAGGTCCCTCGCTTCGCTCGGGATGACAATTGTGCCTGGATTGGCGCCGTGCGCCGGCCCCAAAAATCGCTGTCATCCCGAACGAAGTGAGGGACCTTTGAGGACAACGGTTGCTGCCCCGGCCCGTCACGCTTATATCGCCCCATGACCGACCGTTTGCTGATCGTCGATTTCGGTTCCCAGGTTACCCAGCTGATCGCCCGCCGCGTGCGCGAAGCCGGGGTTTACTGTGAAATCCTGCCCTTCCAGTCCGTCGATGACGCGAAGATCAAGGCGTTCGACCCGAGAGGCATCATCCTCTCCGGCGGCCCGGCCTCGGTGACCGAGGGCCAGTCGCCCACCGCCCATCCCGCCATCTTCACTGCCGACGTGCCCGTCCTGGGCATCTGCTACGGCGAGCAGACCATGGCCAAGGAACTGGGCGGCTCGGTCGAGAGCGGCCATCACCGCGAGTTCGGCCGCGCCGAGGTCGAGATCAAGGCCTCGACCCGCCTGTTCGAGGGCGTGTGGGAGCCGGGCGACCGCAAGCAGGTCTGGATGAGCCACGGCGACAGGGTCACGAAGCTGCCGGCCGGCTTCTCCGTCGTCGCCACCAGCGAGAACGCCCCCTTCGCCGCCATCGCCGACGAGAGCCGCGGCTATTACGGCGTGCAGTTCCACCCCGAGGTGATGCACACGCCCGACGGCGCCAAGCTCCTGCGCAACTTCGCGCTGAACATCGCCGGCGCCAAAGGCGACTGGACCATGGCCGCGTTCCGCGAGCGCGCCATCGAGCAGGTCCGCGCCCAGGTGGGCAAGGGCAAGGTCATCTGCGGCTTGTCCGGCGGCGTCGACTCAAGTGTCGTGGCCGTGCTGCTGCACGAGGCGATCGGCGACCAGCTGCAATGCGTGTTCGTCGACCACGGCCTCCTGCGCAAGGACGAGGGCGAGCAGGTCGTCCGCCTGTTCCGCGACCACTACAACATCCCGCTGGTCCACGCCGACGCCTCGGAGACCTTCCTGAAGGCGCTGGCCGGCGTCACCGACCCGGAGAAGAAGCGCAAGACCATCGGCGCGCTGTTCATCGACGTCTTCGAGGCCGAGGCCAAGAAGATCGGCGGCGCCCAGTTCCTGGCCCAGGGCACGCTCTATCCCGACGTGATCGAGTCCGTCTCGTTCACCGGCGGCCCGTCGGTGACGATCAAGAGCCACCACAATGTCGGCGGGCTTCCGGCGCGCATGAACATGAAGCTGGTCGAGCCGTTGCGCGAGCTGTTCAAGGACGAGGTGAGGGCGCTCGGCCGCGAGCTGGGCCTGCCGGCCGACCTGGTCAACCGCCACCCGTTCCCCGGTCCGGGCCTCGCCATCCGCATCCCCGGCGACATAACGAAGGAGAAGCTCGACCTCTTGCGCGAGGTCGATGCCGTCTATCTCGACGAGATCCGCAAGGCCGGCCTCTACGACGAGATCTGGCAGGCCTTTGCGGTCCTCTTGCCGGTCCGCACCGTCGGCGTGATGGGCGACGGCCGCACCTACGACCAGGCCTGCGCCCTCAGGGCCGTCACCTCGACCGACGGCATGACCGCCGACTACTACCCGTTCGACCACGCCTTCCTGGGCAGGGTCGCCAACCGCATCATCAACGAATGCCGCGGCGTGAACCGGGTGACCTACGACATTACCAGCAAGCCGCCGGGCACGATCGAGTGGGAATGATTTTTGCCCTTCCAGCAGTATCCACTGGTACGCCAGACTACGACCTAATGCATTGATAAATAATAAAAACACATGCTTCACCTATCGCCGTCTATCGGGAGGTACAGCTCCGGTTTGACGGTATAGTGGGCGGTATGGGGATTGTTGTCCCGATTCCAACTTCGCGATACCGTCAGGGCCAAGAGAGGTGCTGACGGTATATTTTTGAGATTTAAGTGTTTGATCTCAAAGAGAAATTGGCCTTACAGCCACGCCACTTTCGCCGTGACGGTATAGGTCGCGCCTTTCTCCGATGTTTTGTACTTTCGGAGGCTCCCTTGCTTACTGATACGGCGATTAAGGCGCTGAAATCACAGCAAAAATTATACAAGGTAAGTGACCGTGACGGTATGTATGTCGTCGTACAGCCGTCGGGCGCGGTTGTGTTCCGGTACGACTACCGCCTCAACGGACGCCGCGAGACCCTGACGCTCGGACGATATGGACCTGAGGGCCTCTCGCTTGCTCGGGCGCGGGAGAAGTTGGTCGACGCCAAGCGGACCATCTCGGAGGGTCGGTCTCCGGCCCAAGAGAAGCAGCACGACAAGCGGCGCCTGAAGGAGGCGAAGCGGTTCGGCGAATTCGGGGAGAAGTGGTTCGAAGGGTCGCGCATGGCTGACAGCACGAAGGCAATGCGGCGCACGATATACGAGCGCGACATCCTGCCGACATTTCGGAACAGGCTGCTGAGGGAGATCACGCCCGACGATCTCCGCACGATGTGCGGGAAAGTCAAAGAGCGTGGCGCTCCCGCCACGGCCGTCCATGTGCGGGACATCGTGAAGCAGATCTTCGCGTTCGCCATCCTGCATGGCGAGAAGGTCCCAAATCCCGCGGATGACGTCGGGCCCGCGTCGATCGCGACGTTCGTTCCCAAGGATCGCTCGCTCTCTCCGGCGGAGATCCGCATCATGCTTGGTCAACTGGAGCACGTGCCGACGCTCCCAACGATCCGGCTTGGCATGAAGTTGTTCCTGCTGACGATGGTCAGGAAGAGCGAGCTGCAAGATGCGACCTGGGATGAAGTTGATTTCGAAAACGCATTGTGGTCCATCCCCAAAGAGCGAATGAAGCGGTCGAAAGCCCACAACGTCTACCTGTCGCAGCAAGCCGTAGACATATTTATCGCGCTCAAGACATGTGCGGGCAATTCACGATACGTCCTGCCGTCGCGCTACGATGCGGACGCTCCGATGTCGCGGGCCACATTCAATCGCATCACGACAGCGGTCGTCGCTAGGGCAAAGAGGGAGGGGCTGCCGCTCGACCCCTTCACGGTGCACGATCTTCGACGTACCGGGTCTACTCTGCTGAATGAGCTGGGCTTCAATAGCGACTGGATCGAGAAGTGTCTTGCGCACGAGGATGGAAGGTCATCGCGCGGTGTCTACAACAAGGCGGAGTACGAGCACCAACGCCGCCATATGATGCAGGAGTGGTCTAACCTGATTGACGCTTGGGGGGTGGGGCAGAAGTATGTGCCAACGCTGCTTCCACCGACGATGGGCCTGCTCGAGCTGGACCCTAGTCTCTGACGGGCCGCGAGCGGCGCAATTTCACATCGGGGCTCGGCGCACGTTGGATGGTCTTGGCGTAGGAGGCGCGGCGCCGTGCATCAAGCCACGCTTCGACTTCTGCTAAATCCCATACGACGCACCGCGACGTTAGATAGAAGCGCTGCGGAAATTCGCCGCGCTGCTCCATGTCATAGATTGTGCTGTCGGCAAGCGGGACGATCTCTCTCAACTGTTGTCGGCGAATCGTCCTGCGAACTGCTTGCGGGGCCGCGCTCATACTGCCTCTCCACCTCAATTTTCTGCTGTGGAGATAGAAGGCGATAGATCTCTCACTTAAAAGCCATACCTTCGAACGGTGTGGTAATATGGGGCTGTAGCGTGTGAAACGGTCGGCCGGAGCGGAATTGGAAGCCGGTCGTCCCGCACGACATCAAGACCACTTAAAAAGCGCATGTTTGCGGCCATGGACTCGCTTCACGCTACTAACGAGGCCCTTTGATGAGTCCGATGGATGCGCTCAATCGTGATGATTGCCCTGTCAAGCCCTTAGGCATCGATGCCGATGGGAAGTATATTTTCCTCAATGACAAACGAGAACTCGTTACGCTAAGCGCCGAAGATCTTGGTTCGGATGACTGGCTGACTGTCCTGTTCACAACGAGCGAATCGCGCAAATGGGCGACACGACATTTTCTCTCGAAGCATTTTCACTTGATGCGCTGTGTCCCGTGCTATCAGTCTGTCTTTTGATAGCGTTCAAGGCGAATGGTGATCTCCGCGCGAGGTAAGCGGCAGCGCGGATGGTCGGCAATAGCTTGGAGTCCGGTCGCGAGCGTCGCCGCCTCGACCACTTTGCCGTCGAAAAATTGATCAAGCACCCACAGCACGCCGAAGTAGGGAATTTTATTGGCTTGGGCGAGGGCGCGGAGTTCTCCGTCGCCACTCAGCAGCACCCAACCGCGGGCCGACGCCAGCGAATAGGCGAAGGCGTCGGGCAATGAAAGTTTCGGATGGCCGTTCCGAACCTCCTGCGCGATCGCGAGTTCGCCAGCCGTCAGCTCCTCGACGACCAGGCCATGCTTGATGAGCTCCGGTCCGCCGAAGTCTGCAAGCTCGCGGGCATAGAGCAGGTCCGGCACCACAAGCTGGATTGGTAGCTGAAAGCAGGAATCCAAGAATCCGCCTCGCTCGAGATCAATCAGCACAGATGTATCCGAGACGAGGATATTCATGGATCAAGCCATCGCAGGCTGATCCATAAGCTGCGTTAGGCTGCGCACAGATAGGCCCAGCACTTCCGCCGCTTTGGACTCGCTAATAACTCCTTCGGCCAATGCCCGAAAGCAGAGACGCTCCATTCGTCGAGGCTTTTCCTCATCAGGGTCCATAGCGCCAGGCTCTTCGAACGGCGGCTTACGCCAACCGTTCTCATTGAACACCTGAAACAGTCTGCGATAAGCAGCCTTTCCGATAATTCCAAGATCCTGGCAGCGATAAACGATGGCTTGAAAGCTTGCGCCAAATAGTTTTTTGAGCCGCAAGAGTTCGCCAAGACTGATCATCGTTCGCGCTTTGCCGATTTCACGCCACAGAGCTTCAACAGGCATGAGGAACGCACTCGCAAAGCGATTTGCAGCCTTCTCCGAGTCAACGCCTTGCTGGACGTCCATGACCATATGACCAAGTTCGTGCGCGAGCGTAAATCGCTTTCGCTCTGACCATGCGCTCGCCTTGATGACAATCACTGGGATTGGCTCGCCATTCTTTCGCAGCACCTTTGCCGTCAGCCCATCGATATCCGTCAGGTCGGCAGACAGAATCTTGATGCCTCGCTCTTCAAGCAACTCGGCAAGATTTGGTATCGGATCGATGCCGAGTCCCCAATGCACGCGAATAGCCCGCGCGGCATTTTCCGCGTCGGCAATCTCCTTGACGGGGTAAAGGCCTTCGCGTGGCTGATCCCACGTCACGCTCGCTAGTCCAAGCGCGTCTTCGATCGTCAGATAGCGCTCAAGAAGATGCAGCGTCTGACCTTCGACAAACGCCTCCTCTCGCTTTGAAGCGATCTCATTTTTCCGGAACTCTACGCCATCGAGAACCATCTCGTCGGCGGCAAGCAGATAGTCCTCGGAAACGTGCAGCGCTTCGGCCAACGCGCGCAGCACGCCCGAACTCGGCATGTCTTCGTTGCGCTCGTACTTGCCGACGGCCTGCGCCGTCACCAGGTTGTCAATTGCGGCCTGAACCTCCCGGAGAGAAAGTCCGGAAGCGGCGCGGGCTAACTTAAGCCTCTGTCCGATCATGATATTTCGCCCTCCTGAAGCAGTTTACAAAACTAGCATTTTCGGCTACATTAGTAAACTAATAGTTAATAGGCCGGTTCCATACCTGCCACCGAAATATCAGCCAGACCGGAAACGGCAGGAAGTTTGTGATGAATCAGATGGTTGCCAGCAGGCTCACGGCGGTATCCGCCTTGAGTCGTTCCCACCGCCGCCTCGCCAAGTTCGTCGATTGGATCAAACCGGAGCCGGATACGGCCGAGGTGATTCGCGACCAGGCCGGCAATATCCGGCGTGTGATCACCGGCCAGGCCGAAGCTGACGGCCTCACGGTCCTCGCAACCCCGGAGGCGGGGTCGTTCGCCAAGAGCACGGGTCTTCGCCGTCACATGCGCGGCGACATGGAAATCGAGGGCCAGGACGTTGATCTCCCCTTCGTCGTCAAGCCGAAGACCGCTGACGGCGAGAACATCGATAACCTATTGCAGCGCTTCGACCGCTACGCCGCTGCAAGCTATCCTAAGACGCCCAGGTCGACCACGGCCAGTTCCGTCGAGCTTCGCTTCGTCGAATCGAAGCTCAACTACGATCTTGTCCCGATGTTGCAGGCCGCCACCCCAGGCTATCAGGTCATCCTGAAGAAGGACGGGACCCGCCGCGTTACGTCCGTCGCTCGCCACACTGAATTCATCAGGCGGCGGACGCGCGAGAGCGACGAGCTCGCTGGGCGCGTCAAGTTCAATGAGTGCGTACGTCTCATGAAGTGGTGGCGTTACGTTCGCATCGGCACGACCAGCCCGATCGAGGAGGTCCGCACGACGCTGATCGAGCTCCTGTGCGCCAGTGCCTACGACCGGCTCAAGGTCGAGCGCACCTACACGGAGACACTCTCCAAGTGGTTCGCCTATCTCGCCAGCGTCACCAAGAACCGCACGCAGATCGCCTTCACCGATTACCCGAGCGTCGAGGCCTATCAGGAGAATGCTCCGGGCAACCGGCTCTGGAAGGTGATCGATCCCGTCAACAGCAACAACAACGTCGTACACACCCCTTGGGGCAATATTGAACTCGACGAGTTCGCCTCATGGTTTGCCGCCGGCCGCGATGCGTTTGCCCGCATCACGAGCCACGAGAGCATGGGAAACGACAGTGCCGTCGATGAAATTCTCGCCGACGTATTCGGCAACGCCGTACTGACCCATGGAGATCTGTCGTGACCGTACCTCACACCGCGACCCGCTCGCAAACCGACACCTACACCGACGCGCGCCTTCGCGCCGTGATGGCAGAGATCGGCGCGGACTTCTACGCGCCTGCCGCCGCCAACTTGATTACCAACGAACAGGCGCGGAGCTGGACTGAAGAACTTGCCTTCATCCTCCAGCACCGGACCGCGCGTGGCTTCCAGCTTCAGTGCACCAAGCCTAACGGCACGAAGATTGCCCTGCACTACACCGTGAGCAGCGATGGCACCGTGCATGAGAGCAGCAATGCCGGCGGCGTCGATTTCTTCGGCTTGCCCACGGGCACTAAGCTGTTCCTCTTCGTCGACATGAATTGGGAGGCACCGAACATCGCCATCGTTCGCGATTACATCGCGAAGCGCGGCTGGGGGACAGGTTATGCCGTGCAGGGCGACCAGATCCGCGACCGCGCCTATTCCAAGGAAGGTTACGGTGTCGTGAGGAGCAAGATCGGCGACTGGTCATGAACGAACTGCGACTGACCGAAACCGTTCATCCGACGCGGGATGGCTTGAAGGAATACGATGGACTCCTTGGCATCGACGCGATCAAGGAGGCCGTGACCGACGAGCTCACCATGATCCTCGACCGGAAGCGTCTCGACGCCTGGAGCAAGCGTCACCATCCCGACGGTCTTGGCATGCTCGACATAACGCGCTCGACCTTGCCGCTTATTTTACTTTCCGGAGATGTTGGTTGTGGCAAGACTGCGCTCGCGTCCTGTGTGGCGACCCCACTTGCCAAGACCCTCGACAAACGCATCGTCTGCCTCGAATCCCCGTCGAACATTCGCGGCGGCGGGCATGTCGGAGAACTTTCATCCCGTGTTACCGAGACATTCACCCAGGTGAAGACAAAGGCTGCTGCGGTTGGTTGTGGCATCCTTATCATCGACGAGGCTGACGATCTTGCCACCAGCCGCGGGCAGATGCAGGCCCATCATGAAGATCGGGCAGGTGTGAACGTTCTCATCAAGCAGATCGATCAGCTCGCGGACTGTCCGACGCCGATCGCGGTCATCATGATTACAAACCGCGCAGACGTGCTCGACCCCGCCGTCCGGCGACGCGCAGCCTTGCATTTGAACTTTGAACGCCCTGACGATGCGGCGCGCGCTGCCGTGTTCGCACGCATCCTCAAAGGCACCAAGGTCAGCGAAAAGGAACTGCTGGAACTCGTGAAGCTGACAAGGGGCAGCATCCCCTATACCTTCTCCGATCTCAAGGACCGGATTGCGCGCCTCGCCCTTCGGCGGGCGTGGAAGAGCAACAAGCCTTTCGGATTTGACATCCTCAAAGCGGCGATCGCCGATGTTGAGCCGTCACCCCTGATGGAAGGGGCGACGCTGCACCGCTGAATCCTCGCATGGCACCAAAATCGAAATTTCCGACCAAGACGGTTCGCGCCTACAGCCCTCTCGTGATGAAGTTGCTTTGGGGGCGCGCTGCCGGTCGCTGCGCCATGCCTGAATGTCGGGTTGAGCTATATGCCGAGGCAACTGGGTATGACCCGATTGCGGTGATCGGTGAAATCGCCCACGTCGCGGCGGCCGGCCAAGCCGGACCTCGTGCGGCGCCGAAGATGACCGCCGCGCAGCGCAATAAGTACGGCAACCTGATGCTTCTTTGCCAGAATTGCCATGCGAAGGTGGACAAGCAGCCCGGCTACTACACGGTTGCGCGCTTGGAAGATATTAAGCAAGCGCATGAGGCTTGGGTTCGCGCTTCACTCCCTGAACGCGGACGATCTCGCACGGGTTGGACGCCTCTGGCTTTACAAGGCGGCTTCCCGGTAGATCTTGCAACGGCCGAGGCGGCGGTTTCCCCCGACTTCTTCGCCGCGAAGCCGCATTTGCTGCAAGTGCCGATGGATACAGATGCTTGGCAGGCCGTCGATGCCACCATCGCGGCCGAAGTGAAGAAGATACTATCGGGTGGAGACGCCTTCGATCACCGCGTCGCAATCTTCCCGCTTGCTCCGGTGAGCGCCTGTATTTCTCTCGGCTATCACTTCACCAGCCGACCTCATCTTCAGCTCTTTCAATTTCATCGCGACGACCGCACCTGGGCGTGGCCGCGTGTCGCTGTACCGGCACAGGATTTGATCGTATCCGGTCTCGAGAGTGCACCGAGAAAAGCCGACGCCGTGGCGTTTCTCTTCCATTTGACCGCTCCAATTACCGATGAGGTCCTGCGGGAGGCCGGTGTTTCGCTCGACGCTCGCGTAGATTTTCGTATTCCCCATCCTTCGGCGGCCTGGCTGCAGCACCCCGAGCAACTCAAATGGGTTACGCAGGAAGCGCGTCGCGTTTTTGAGCGCGCGACGCAGCAGTTTCCCGATGCGAAGGAATGGAATCTGGTTTATGCCGGTCCCGCGCCTCTCGCGGTCGCCATAGGCCAACAATTGAATCCAACCATGTATCCGCCGACGCAGCTCTATGAGTTCCGTGCCAAGGAGATGCCGCGCTACAAGGCGAGCATTCGCTTGGGGGGTACATGACTTACGGAGCCGAAGCCCGCCTGGACATCCTGCGCCGTGACGCCGAACAGAAGATTCTCGAACCTCTTCGCCGGCATAAGTGGGACGCAAAGATTGAGAGGGAGGCGGCCGAAACTCTCATCATTGTCGCGGAGCGGGGCGGTCACACGCATCGCGTTGCATTGATCTACTCCTCGAGCACTGCCAACGCCGTTTACAAGGCACTGGCGACGCAGGTTGAACACATCTTTTTCAATGGCGCGCCCTATCACGTTGAACAATACGCCTATGGCATCGCCAAGCCGGTGACATCGACCGACGAATTTCACTCCGTCATGCTGGAATGGAATAAAGCCAGCGCGGACGGGAAATTTGCGCCCGGCAATGACGAGGCCGATGAAATCGAATCGGGCCCGCCTCCCTATCGATTTATGCTGGCAGAGCAGCCGTTAGAAGCAATCTGGCTCCGAGTCCGCCAGTTTCAGAGTGTCAAAATTGCCAAGCAACTTGTTCTGCGTCGCGCTCAAGCGGTCAATGTCGAGCTCAGTGATGGCGATATTCAGACGAAAGCCGAAGGTTTGGCGTTCACGCTGCGCAACGCGCTCGACTACTTCCAAGCGAAGGAAGGTCGCAACGTCAGCCAGCGGATACTCAACCTTTACTATGGCACGCTCGCTTTCGCATTTGCCGAAATGCTGGCGGCGCCGAACGGACCGAAGACCCTCGCGGAAATTGAAGCTAAGACGACGCAAGGGCATGGCCTCTTTACCATAGACGGACCCAGCGGCGATCTCGATGTGCTGGTTGTTGGTGTCATCTCCCAAGGCTTCTTTACTTTCTGGACGGAGTTCCTGGGTCATTCCAACGGAGACATTCCGGGCAGTAAGGCGCGCAAATTCGAGGAGCTCAGCTTTCGGCCGCGCACGAGCTGGCATTCGATCGAAGAGCTGTTTGCCTCGATTCCCGAGGTGTCCGACCTTTTTCGGGATATTTTCGACGGCAAGCCGCGCTGGGTAAGACCCGTTTACGATCAGCTTGCCAACGCTTCATTGCGCCTGGGCCCGGTGAAGGCACCGCCTCAGCGTAGCTACGTAGACTTGGTCGACGACTCGGCCCGCCTCACGAGGCAGGACATCGGCCTCTATCCCGGCCCTATCGGAGAAATTGGCCAAATTGAGTCGCCAAAGGCCGGGCGCGTCTTTCGGGTTGCCGTCGATCATCCCGGCATCGACGTATGGTGGAACGCTTTGCCCATTCATCACAGCCCATTTGAGCGCGATGCGCTCATCATGCCTATCTTCGGCGTGATAAGTGAATATCGGGTGACATGCTTGGCGTTGCTATATGCGCTCTCGATTGTTGTCCGCTATAGACCGAGCGTTTGGCGCCGTGTCCAAGAAGGCGACCTCGATCATATGCGTGTTCTGATCGAAGCATTCCTTGCTGTCGTGGAGCGAGTTCTACCAGAACAGTTTCTTGAACAGGTTATCGGCCAGCGCGTCTTCGCCAAGATGACCGGCTCGTTTTACTAGGTCACGGAGCAGCCGACGATGTCTTCCGAGAATTCGACTGACGATGAGATACTCGACGACACCGCCGAGTATGTGGATGTGACGGTAGGCCTGCTTGAGATGCAGGATGCCAAAGGCCGCTTTCTTCTTCAGAAGGACTACCGTGTTAGCGGTGAGGTTTGGCGTGTGCACAAGTCGGATGAAGATCCTTATCCATCGAGTCCTCACGCACATTGCATTGGCGGAGCCGACCGCTTCATTGGTTACAAACTGCATCTCGGCACTGCGGAACTCTACGACAGGAAAAACAAGCCACTCGGCTTCTTCCTGGAAAAGAAGAAATTCCTTCGGCTTATTGTGATGATTCAGCCGAAGTTTCTCACGGTCCCCTTACCACTTCAATCTTAGGGCGATCGCCGAGCCCGCCATCTAGCGCTCACGAAGCGCACGTTCCTCGCGGGCTCTATCGATTTGTTCTTCGATATAGGCATCGGCTTGACTGTGGGCTGCATCCAATAAAGCGCGAATGTCCTCCGTTTGACTCGTGAAAGCGCGGTACGATTTAAACGCTCGATGAGGATTGCTCTCCTTGCGAAGTGTCGCCGCTCTTTTACGCCATGACGGGATCGGATCGCGTTTGACCGTGAAGGGGTATTCGCTCGCTAGAAGCGCGACATGGCCCGCTACGCCCGCCGGCTTTGGTCGCCCCGCCGCAAGCAGCGCCCGAATGTATTCTTTGCCTTCGTCCGTAAATGTCATTGACCAAGCTTGCGTGTCCAATACGGCCTGATCGCGCGTGGTCTTCTGCGGCACCTGC
This sequence comes from Reyranella sp., assembly GCF_965228225.1. Taxonomy (GTDB): domain Bacteria; phylum Pseudomonadota; class Alphaproteobacteria; order Reyranellales; family Reyranellaceae; genus Reyranella. The sequence goes on from NZ_OZ245801.1 coordinate 1,822,768, forward strand.
GAGAGCACGTCGATCGCTGTGTCTTCCTGCTCGATCACATCGTGCATGTGATCCGCCAGAGACCGGATTAGGCGACCCGCATCAAATGCGATGGCCTTATGCAATTGGGCGCAGGCTTGCGCGTAGTCCTCGCGCTTGCCTGGCATGAAGCGATCACCGCTGAAGTACTTCTTAGCCCGCTCGGGGATTTGTTGGCTTGAACCCCATCCAAACCCCCGCGCTTCGTAGCGAGCGAGAAACGCAGTCGTCAGATAAAAGTATAATCTCGCGAGATCCGGTAGCAAGACGTTATCGCGAACGCCTACGTGGTAGACTTCGTTCCTGACGTTGTGCAGGAGCTTGATCGACTCCGCTTCTTCTTCACTAAGCTTTGTCTCTAAGACTGCGAACTTCAGTTTCTGATCGAAGAAGCGCCCAAGGGCTGCTTCGAGTTCCTTTGAGTGCTGATACGGGTTCTTCTCGTAGTGATACGATCTGTGCTTCAGATCGCTTTTCCGATCCAGCGCAAGCTGGTGAAGGGTGATTTCGACGATATTGTCCGTCAGCATTAAACCAAAGCGCGCATTGTTGGCATCACCCAAGGCTACGTGTTCGAGGGCGAGATCGAGCTGTTCTATGTTGTTGGCGAGAAACGCGAGCATCGCCACAACCTGACACAGCGCCTTCCATTCTCAAAGCGATCACGTTCAGGTCAGCCTCGCGTGAAGAAGATACGCCCGAGAGCTTCGTCACCGCTGTTCTCAGGGCCTATGTCGCTCGCGACCTAAAGGGCCGCCTGCGGAGATCACTCCGCTGACGGCGAAGAAGAGGCCGTAGCCAATCTCGCTTCATGGCGCACCCGCCCGTATTCTCGACGTTGGCGGTGCGTATCAACACGTCATCCCTGAACTTCGCCAGATCGTAAGCAGTCGGATAGCACCGGAATATCGGGCACTTAATCTCACGCGTCCGCGCCTTCTCAAGCGGAAGCGGGCCCTCGTCGTAGGTCCCGACGCGGCCCTTAGTCTCCAGCTCCAGTGCCCAGTTCGCCAACAGATCGGCTGCTTGCAGACCTGGCACTTTGGTCTTCTCGCCAAGCGTCACAGCGCCGATGGCGTCTCCCATCGGCACACGCTCGCGTTTGAAGCTCCTCACAATGTCCGCTGGCGCACCCGCATTCCGATGCCCGCTTTCGAGCTCGAAATTGATAGTGACGCTTTGATTGGGCAGCTCGACGCAGGCTTGCTGGACGATTCCTCGGATGCAGTAGCGGAAGCAAAGGCCGTACATGCTGTCGGGCTTGGCGCCATCGAACCACTCTCGGCTGTGATACGCCTCCCGGAATACGTCGCCGTCCAAGCGGATGATCATGCCGAACATTAAATGCCGATCGGCAAGCTTTGTCGCCTTCTGCCGGAACGGATGGTTGCCGATCTTGGACGTATGCCAATGTGTCAGCCCGGACTTCCGCAGGCCCTTCCGCCACGCTTCGTCGAAATGCATCCATTGCCCAAGCCGGCCGACATAGCCCGCCATCAGCATATAGTCGGCCGAAGCGTGAGTGTTTGATTCGTCCAGCCTCGCAATGAGTTGCATTAGGCGGCTATTCCGGCGGCCGATTCCGCCGCGCCTGCGCGCGCTCGTGACCGAGCACGGTGTCGATGGTCGCAAGCGCCTTCACCGCTCGGTCGGCCGCCTCCTGGGAGCGGCGGGGCCCGGTAATCACGCCCCAGCGCGCCGATTCTTCGCCCGGACGTTCGCCGCCGACTTTCAGGCCATTGAACAGCGTCAGCTCCCAGACCGAGATCTCGGGGAGATCGACGGCCTGTACCGCTGTGTAGCTGATCGCTCCTTCGGCCAAGGTCTCGTTGATCCGCTGCTTTCCATTCATGGAAGACATGGAGCGGAAGAATTGCTCGCCGTGCTTCGTGAGACACAACACCTCCACGAAGCAATCCGGCATCAACAATACTTGCCAGTGGTGCCACATCAGGCCACGCACCAGCAGGCCGATATACTCTTCGAGCTTCTCGCCCTGGAACGGTAGCGCCAGCGTGGTCATAAGCAGACCCGAAGGCTCGCGCGTCCAAAGTCGATGGCGTCCCGCCGCCAGTTCGCGATGAAGCTTGCTATTGCGCGCGAGCCGGTCTCGCACCGGTCCCGCAAGCTGAGCAGAAGCGTCCGGGCCGCGACTGGCGAACGGCAAAACGGCCGTCAGATAATGCTCTAGCTTGGCTTTCCGGTTATTGCAGTTATCGCAGGCCGGTACCTTGGGAAGGTTCGCGCGTAAAGGCTCTCGGACAAACTGCCGAGCGATCACATGATCTGCCGTCGTCGATACGGCCGTCGCGCAATAGACGCACGTCTGATTCTGGTACTTTGAACCGCCCCGGGTTTGTCGGAGGCTCCAACCCTTGAGAGAGTGGAGCGATGACAAGCAAGACAGCGAACAAGTTTTCGACCGAGGTGCGGGAGCGTGCGATCCGGTTGGTGCTGGATCACGAGGCTGACCACGGATCGCGTTGGGCGACGGTGGTGTCGATCGCATCCAAGATCGGCTGCACGGCACAAACGTTAAACGAGTGGGTGAAGAAGGCCGAGCGTGACAGCGGGAAGCCTGGCCTGACCAGCGATATGGCCGCCAAGCTCAAGGCGCTCGAGCGGGAGAACCGTGAGCTTCGCCAGGCCAATGAGATCCTGCGAAAGGCGAGCGCGTATTTTGCCCAGGCGGAGCTCGACCGCCGACACAAGCCATGATCGCCTTCATCGACGATCACCGCGGCGCGTATGGGGTCGAGCCGATCTGCAGGGTGCTGCCGATCGCCCCATCGACCTACCATGCTCATGTCGCCCAGCGGGCCGATCCGACGAGGCGATCGGTTCGAATGAAGCGGGATGGTGCCCTGATGCCGGAGATTCGCCGGGTGTTCGAGGAGAACTTCGGCGTCTATGGCGTGCGCAAGGTCTGGCGGCAGCTCAATCGTGAGGGCCATGAAGTGGCACGCTGCACTGTGGCGCGACTGATGCAAACGCTTGGATTGCAGGGCGTGGTCCGCGGCAAGCCGGTGCGAACCACAATCGGCGACAGAGCGGCACCATGCCCGCTGGACCACGTCAATCGGCAGTTCAGGGCGGAGCATCCGAACGCGTTGTGGCTGTCCGACTTCACCTATGTGGCGACCTGGGCAGGCTTCGTCTACGTGGCCTTTGTGATCGATGCCTATGCTCGCCGCATCGTCGGCTGGCGAGTCAGCAGGACGGCACACGCCGGCTTCGTGCTCGATGCACTGGAGCAGGCTCTGCACAGCCGACGGCCCCTTCATTGCGGCGGGCTGGTCCATCACAGCGATCGAGGCAGCCAGTACGTCTCGATCAAGTATACCGAACGCCTGGCCGACGCTGGTATCGAGCCGTCGGTGGGCAGCGTTGGCGACAGCTACGACAATGCTCTGGCCGAGACCATCAACGGACTTTACAAGGCCGAGGTCATTCATCGGCGCGGGCCGTGGCGATCATTCGAAGCCGTCGAGTTCGCGACGCTGGAATGGGTCGACTGGTTCAACAATCGCCGGCTGATGGAGCCCATCGGCAACATCCCGCCGGCAGAGGCCGAGGAGCGCTACTACGCAATGCTCGACGAGCACAAACTGGCAGCGTGACTCAAACCAAACAGCCTCCGGCAAACCCGGGGCGGTTCACTTCTTGCTCGCCATGTCGGATCTCAAGGGGGGGGAATGCCGGCCTTCTGTCGTTCTGGATGGGCCTTATGTCCGCCAGCATAGCATATGTCAGCGTGGATTGCTGAGATGCTCAACTCTCCAGAAGCGCTCAAGAATTCGGACGTAGCGACAGCAGAGTGAGAGGGCTGCGCCAGTTTCCATGACGGATTGGAGGTCGAGAGAATGTCTCCCGGCCGTCCGTCGTGGAGTATCCCGACATGGCAAAGGCCGTTCAGAAGATCACCCTCAGCGCCTCAAGCGACATCCCCTTCAACAAGCTGGCGCTCAGCCAGTCCAACGTCCGCCGTCTGAAGGCCGGCGTGTCGATCGAGGACCTGGCTGAGGACATCGCCCGTCGCGGGCTCCTGCAGAGCCTCAACGTCCGGCCGGTACTCGACGCCGAAGGCGCGGAGACCGGCCAGTTCGAGATCCCGGCCGGCGGCCGCCGCTACCGGGCCCTCGAACGCCTGGTCAAGGAGAAGCGCCTATCGAAGACAGCGCTGATCCCCTGCATCGTGCGCACTCCCGACGTCGAGGTGTCGGCGGAAGAGGATTCTCTGGCCGAGAACGTCCAGCGCGTCGCCCTGCATCCGCTGGATCAGTTCCGCGCCTTCAAGGCCCTACGCGACCAGGGCGCTAGCGAGGAGGAGATCGCCGCTCGCTTCTTCGTCCCCCCGACCGTGGTGAAGCAGCGGCTGCGCCTGGCTGCCGTGTCGGAGAAGCTCCTCGACGTCTACGCCGAGGACGGCATGCTCCTGGAGCAGCTCATGGCCTTCACCGTCACCACCGACCACGCACGGCAAGAGCAGGTCTGGGAGGCGCTTCAGCAATCCTACAACAAAGAGCCCTATCTGATCCGCCGCCAGCTCACCGAGAGTGCCGTGCGTGCCTCAGACCGTCGAGCCCGGTTTGTGGGTCTGGAAAGTTACGAGGCCGCCGGCGGCGTGGTCCAGCGCGATCTCTTCGAGGAAGACAACGGCGGCTGGCTCGAGGACGTCGCCCTGCTCGACCGGTTGGCGACCGGGAAGCTGGCGTCGGACGCCCAGAAGATTGCCGAGGAGGGCTGGAAGTGGATCGAGGTGGCGATCGACTTCCGCTACGGCCACGCGAGCCATCTTCGGCAACTCGACGGCGTGACGCTCGAGCTCACGCTGGAGGAGCAGACGACATTCGATACGCTGACCGCCGAGCAGGCCAGGCTCGAAGCCGAATACGGAAACGCCGCCGAGCTGCCGGACGAGATCGATGCCCGACTCGGCGAGATCGAGACGGCGCTTGCGGCTTTCGAGAATCGTCCAGTTCGCTATGAGCCGGCCGAGATCGCGTGCGCCGGGGTGCTCGTCAGCATCGACGCTGATGGGCACCTTGCTATCGATCGAGGCTATGTCCGGCCGGAGGACGAGCCATCGATTCAAGCCAGTGGCGAAGACCTGGCGGAGGGCGAGACCCGTCGGGCCGGTGGGGCGACATCCGCCACTACCGATGTGCAGTGCGCCGTCATCACCATCGGCGGGGGCGAGTCGGACGATGACGACGATAGCGATGACGCCATCAAGCCATTGCCGGGGCGGCTCGTTGGTGAACTGACGGCCCACCGCACCCTGGCGCTGCGGGACGCGGTGGCGAACAACCCGCAGGTCGCCCTGACAGTGCTGCTACACAAGCTCTGCCTCGATACCTTCCAGCACGGCGCCCCCGGCGCATGCCTAGAAGCCTCGGTGCGGCATGTGTTCTTTCCCGTCCAGGCGGCCGATCTGAAGGACAGCCCCTCCGCCATGGCGGTCGCCGAGCGGCACGAGACGCGAAAGGCCGAGCTACCCAGGGACGACGACGCCCTTTGGGATTGGCTCGCCGCCCTCGACGACACCCGTCGCGCCGCGCTGCTCGCGCATTGCGTCTCGTTTGGCGTGAACGCCCTCTACGAGAAGGGCGACCGCTACGGCGGGCCGGGCGTCTCGGCACACGGTGTCCAGCAGCGTATCGTCCGGGCAGACCGATTGGCCCGCGCGGTCGGTCTCGACATGGTGGAAGCTGGTTGGCGGCCCACCGTCGATAACTATCTCGGGCGCGTCACCAAGCCTCGCATCTTGGAGGCGGTGCGGGAGGCGAGGGGCGCGCAGGCCGCACAGCTCATCGACCATCTCAAGAAGGCGGAGATGGCGAAGGAGGCCGAACGGCTACTCCACGGTACGGGCTGGTTGCCTGAACCGTTGCGGCTCGTGGACAGCGGAGATGTGTCGGACACGCCGACCGGAACGGTCGAGGCACTTCCGGCTTTTCTCGCTGATGGCGAAGGGCGGGAAGCCGCCACGGACGACGTGGATCCGCATCCCATCGCCGCCGAATAGCGCGGCCTCGCGGGGCGGCTTCGGCCGCTCCGCACTCTTGCCGCCAGTCGTTGGATAAGCCCGGCCGCCGTGCCGGGCTTTTTCCATTGAGGGTTCCACCCTGACCGATTCCCAAGGGAGAGGAAGAGGACGGCCAGGACGGGTTTGAGCCGGCGGGGTCCTAGAGAGAGCGCCTCCTGGCTCGGACCGTTCCCCGCTCTCCAGAGGTCTGCTCCATGTCGAATCTTCTCTTGTCGGCGGCCGTGTCCGCGCCGCTACGCTCGCTCGCCTCCACTTATGCCGATCCGTCTGCCGGCATTTCCGTGGCAGCACAGCTTCTTCTCCCTCGCCTCGAGCGTGGTTGCGGCGTCGATGCGGTCGCCCTGCGTGCCGCCATGGAGCATGCCTTCGGCGGCTCTGATGCGGCCGGCGCCTGGGACTGGAAGACCGCGTACGACGCCTGCGAGGCGGCGACCATACTCTTCATCCGCAAGTTCGGCCCGGCGGTCCGCGCACGGGCGACCTCGCTGGCCGCCGAACTGACCATGCTCGGCAAGATCGCAGCGCTTCTTCCTACCCATACGAGGCGCTCCGAGGAGAGCCTGGCGCTGCAGCAATTCTCGACGCCGATCGAGCTCGCCTTCGCCGCCGCCACTGCGGCTGCCATTACCCCGGCCGATCTCGTGCTCGAGCCGTCGGCAGGGACGGGCTTGCTCGCCATCTTCGCCGAGCTCGCCGGCGGCGGGCTGGCCCTGAACGAGCTGGCGGAAAGCCGCGCGGCCTTGCTTGGGCAGCTCTTTCCAAGCGCCGCGACGACTCGCTACGACGCGGCTCACATTCATGATCATCTTGACGGCGCCGTGCGCCCGAGTGTCGTGCTCATGAATCCGCCGTTCTCGGCTGCGGCACATGTCGATGGCGCCGTCGCCGATGCAGCCCTGCGCCATGTCGCCTCCGCATTGGCCCGCGTCACCGAGGGCGGGCGACTGGTCGCGATTACGGGTGCGAGTCTCGCGCCGGACCATCCGTCCTGGCGGGACGCTTTCATCCGCCTACAGGAACGCGGCCGTGTCGTGTTTAGCGCTGCCGTCGATGGGCGCGTTTATGCCCGCCACGGCACCACGGTCGAAATTAGGCTGACGGTTATCGATCGCGTGCCCGCCGATGATCCAAGATCGTTTCCGGCATCCCCAGGCATGGCGCCCGACGCTGCCACGCTGCTTGAGTGGGTGACCGCCTGCGTTCCAGAGCGCTTGCCTGTTGAAGGTGCGGCAGCACTTCTGGCACCCGTCCATCCCGTCGCGGTCAGACCGAGCCGCAGGACCGCACGACAGCCGCTCGCCGTTGCGGGCAGTTCGCTCGAAGGAGGGGGCACCGAACTCGCGTATGAGACCGTCGACTGGAAGCCGGCCGAGGGCGGTAGCCTCACCGAAGCGCTGTATGAAGGTTACGACCTGCAGTCGATCCGAATCGCCGGCGCCCGTCCGCACCCGACCCGGCTCGTGCAATCCGCGGCGATGGCCTCGGTCGCGCCACCCAAGCCCTCTTACCGGCCACACCTGCCGGCCAATGTCGTCTCCGCTGGCCTGCTGTCCGATGCTCAGCTTGAGAGTGTCATCTATGCCGGCGAAGCCCATGCTGGCCATCTCGCCGGATCGTGGGTCGTAGACGAGACCTTCGACCTCGTCTCGGCCGCGTCCGACGATGCCGAGCACGCTGTGCGCTTCCGGCGTGGCTGGATGCTGGGCGACGGCACTGGCGCCGGGAAGGGCCGCCAGGTCGCCGGCATCCTTTTGGACAACTGGCTAAAAGGCCGCCGACGGGCGGTGTGGATCTCGAAGTCCGACAAGCTGATCGAGGATGCTCAACGCGACTGGTCGGCGCTCGGCATGGAGCGGCTGCTGGTGACGCCGCTCGCCCGCTTCCGCCAGGGAACGCCGATCCGGCTCGAGCAGGGCATCCTTTTTGCCACCTACGCCACGCTACGCACCGACGCGCGCGAGGAAAGGGTTTCGCGGGTCCGCCAGATCGTCGATTGGCTGGGACCCGACTTCGACGGAGTGATCGTGTTCGACGAGAGTCACGCCATGGCGAATGCCGCCGGCGGCAAGGGCGAGCGCGGCGACCAGGCGCCGTCGCAGCAGGGCCGTGCCGGCCTGCGGCTCCAGCATGCGCTGCCCAATGCCCGCGTCGTCTATGTCTCGGCGACGGGCGCCACCACGGTGCACAATCTCGCCTATGCTCAGCGGCTCGGCCTCTGGGGTGGCGAGGATTTCCCCTTCGCCACGCGCGTCGAGTTCGTCCAGGCGATAGAGGCCGGCGGCGTTGCCGCCATGGAGGTGCTCGCCCGCGATCTGAAGGCGCTCGGCCTCTATGCGGCCCGGTCACTGTCCTACGAGGGCGTCGCGTACGAGCTGGTCGAGCACGCGCTAACGCCGGAGCAGGTTCGCATCTACGACGCCTATGCCGGCGGCTTCCAGGTCATCCATAACAATCTCGACGCCGCCCTGCAGGCCGCCAACGTCACCGGCGAGCGCGGGACGCTCAATGCCCAGGCGAAGTCGGCGGCCCGGTCGGCCTTCGAGTCCGCCAAGCAGCGCTTCTTTTCGCACCTGATCACCTCGATGAAGACGCCGACACTGATCGGGGCGATCGAGCGCGACCTTTTAGCCGGCCATGCCGCTGTCATACAAATCGTTTCCACCGGCGAGGCCTTGATGGAACGCCGGCTGGCCGACATCCCGACCGAGGACTGGGGCGACGTCCAGGTCGACATCACGCCGCGCGAGTATGTGCTCGACTACCTGGCGCACAGCTTCCCGACCCAGCTCTTCGAGCCCTTCACCGATGGCGAGGGCAACCTCTCCTCGCGGCCAGCCTATCGCGACGGCCAGCCCGTGCAGTGCCGGGATGCCGTCGAACGGCGCGATCGCCTGATCGAGCGGCTTGCCGCGCTCGCTCCCGTGCAGGGTGCGCTCGACCAGATCGTGCAGCGCTTCGGCACCGACCTGGTCGCCGAGGTGACTGGCCGGTCGCGGCGGATCGTGCGTAAGGGGGACCGGCTTTGCGTCGAGAACCGTCCGGGCTCCGCCAATCTCGCGGAAGCGCAGGCCTTCATGGACGACGACAAGCGCATCCTCGTGTTCAGCGATGCCGGCGGCACGGGCCGCTCCTATCACGCCGATCTCGGCGCCCGGAACCAGCGCCTGCGCGTCCACTATCTGCTGGAGGCCGGCTGGAAGGCCGACACCGCCATCCAGGGCCTAGGGCGCAGCAATCGGACCAACCAGGCCCAGCCGCCTTTGTTCCGGCCCATCGCCACCGATGTGAAGGCCGAGAAGCGTTTCCTGTCGACCATCGCGCGACGGCTCGACACCTTGGGCGCCATCACCAAGGGCCAGCGCCAGACCGGCGGCCAGGGACTGTTCCGTTCCGACGACAATCTCGAATCTCCCTATGGGCGTGCCGCCCTGCGCCAGCTCTACCTCCTGCTGTTCGCCGGCAAGGTGGAGGGTTGTTCGCTAAAAGCCTTCGAGGAGGTCACCGGCCTGCATCTGATCGACCAGGACGGCAGCCTGCGCGAGGAGTTGCCACCCATTACGACCTTCCTCAACCGGCTCCTGGCGCTCACCATCGAGTTGCAGAACACGCTGTTCGGTGTCTTCGAAGATCTGCTGCGGGCGAAGATCGAAGGGGCGCAGGCTTCCGGCACCTATGACGTCGGCGTCGAGACGCTCAACGCCGAGAGCCTGGTCGTGACCGACCGGCGCTCGCTCTATGTCCATCCGCAGACGGGCGCGGAGACCCAGGTATTCACGCTCCGCCGGCGCGAGCGCAATCGGCCGTTCTCGCTCGCCGAGGCTCTGGGTCGAGCAGACGACCCGCGCGCCTTGCTGCTGGTGAACACGCAGTCCGGCCGGGCGGCCGTGCAGGTGCCTGCGCCGAGCCTCATGCTCGACGATGGTGAGGTCGAACGCCGTGTCCGCCTGCTGCGGCCGATGGAGCGGACGGCGATGCCGTCGGCGGCGCTGACGCAGACGCACTGGGAGCAGGCCAATCGCGTCGCGTTCACCGAAGCCTGGGACCGGGAACTCGTCGAGATTCCCGCCTTTACCGACAGCAATCTCCACGTCGTCACGGGACTGCTGCTGCCAATCTGGAAACGACTGCCGGAAGACTCCATGCGAGTCTACCGCCTGCAGACGGACGCTGGCGAGCGCGTGATCGGCCGGCTGGTCTCGCCGGCCTGGGTGGCGCAGGCCGTCAGTGCCGATGGCGTAAGCATCGCGCCGGCCGACGCCTGGACTGCCGTGCTCGACGGTCGAACCGTCCTCGAGCTGCAGGACGGGTTGTCGCTTCGCCGCGCCAGGGTGATGGGCCTGTTCCGGGTCGAACTCTGCGGCTTCACCGACGGCATGGTCGATCGCCTGAAGGCGATGGAGCTGATCTCCGAGATCATCGCCTGGAAGCTCCGCCTGTTCGTGCCGACCGGCGCCAACGGCCCCGAGATCCTCGCCGGGTTGATAGAACGCTACCCGATCGTGCACATCGCCGATCGGGCCGCAGCGTGAGGGGGCGGCCATGGCGTCGGTCGCCGCCGACCTCGCACACCGCCTCGCGCGCAGCGCCGAGGCGGTGTGCCGGCACTATCTCTCGAACGGCCATCGCGAGGGCCGCTACTGGCTGGTTGGCGATGTCGCCAACATGCGGGGGCGCAGCCTGTTCGTCCGCTTGAGCGGGCCGGACCATGGCAAAGGCGCCGCCGGCAAATGGACCGACGCTGCAACAGGCGAGCATGGCGACCTTCTGGACCTCATCGCCCTCAATCGCGGTCTTGATCGCCTGCGCGATACCCTGGACGAGGCACGCGCGTTCCTCGCCTTGCCGCCAGACCAGCTCGCGCCACGACAGGATCGTCTTCCCGCGCCCCGCGGTTCGCCCGAGTCCGCACGCCGTCTCTACGCCATGTCCACGCCGATCGCGGGCACGCTGGCACAATCCTACTTGCACAGCCGTGGTATCGTAACCGTGGTCGACAGTGATCCGCTGCGCTTCCATCCGCGCTGCTACTATCGCCCGGACGCCGACAGCCCGACCGAGACCTGGCCGGCACTGATCGCCGCGGTGACCGATCTCGGCGGCAGGATCACCGGAGTGCACCGCACCTGGCTCGACCGGTCTGGCCAAGACAAGGCGCCCATCGACTCGCCGCGACGGGCCATGGGTCATCTTCTCGGGCACGGTGTCCGCTTCGGAGTGGCCGACGACGTGATGGCTGCCGGCGAGGGGATCGAGACCATGCTGTCGCTGCGCAGCGTGCTGCCGACCCTGCCGATGGTCGCCGCGCTCTCGGCCAACCACCTCGCGGCACTGCTGCTTCCACCGACCTTGCGCCGTCTCTATGTCGCACGCGACGCCGATCCGGCCGGTGATGCCGCGATGGCCAGCCTGTGCCACCGCGCCGAAGCCGCCGGAATCGAGGTCAGGAGCCTGTTGCCCTGCTTCGACGACTTCAATGAGGATCTCCGCCGCGTGGGAGCGGAAAGGCTTCGAACATCCATGCGCCGGCAGCTCGCCCCGCAGGACGTGGTGCGCTTCCGAGCCTTCTAGACGGCCGTGACGGGATGAGGACGGGCTCGACGAATCGCTTCCTGGCCGGTCGCTCTGTTGCCTTTCGGACCGGACGAGAGCGCGCCCCGGCCTTCTAAGAGGGCGATCGGACGGCAGGCCGCCCGGTCCCGCAACGGCGATCCTTCGGCTTTCTTCCCCTGCCGGCTGAAGCCGGCATTCCTCGCGAGGCAAGAAAGCCTCGGACCGCCGTCCTCCGCTCTGCTCCGGCCGCAAGCGCGGTGCGGGCCCGGTCCGCCCGCCGTCTGTCGACACCCACGAAGGCCGCGATGGGCGCGGCCGATCCGACAAAGGACATCATCATGGCGACCAACGACGATCCCGAATTCGAGCCCGTGCATGCCGCATCCCCGACCGATCACGTCCTCACCGAGCTGCAGCTCTACGGTCATCGTCCCTTCCACGACGAGCCAGATCCCAGGCCACTGCCGGAAGCCAACGTCATCACTGGCGCCGTCGTCGACATCTTTGATGCGCTGGTCGCGACCCTCACCGACACCCGCCTCGAGCCCGACCTCGAAGAACTGCTGTGGTCGACCGTCAACCTGTTCCATCGCGCCACCGGCCGGATCGAGCGCGAGCTCGACGGTAACGAGCAGGCCCAGCGCCGGAGCCAGAAGGAGCAGAACGGCTCGGAGGTGCGCTCGGTGGAGCTCGAGCGTCTCGTCGCCGAGGGCTTGACCCTGATCGAACGCCGCAATGCCCTAGAACTCTTCCGCGACCAGGCTGCGGATCGCTTCGAGGTCCATACCGGCTCGGCCTGGCGGCCGCGCACCGGGTCGATGGTCAACCATCGGGCACTTACCGCGGCGATGATCGACAGCCGGGATTTTCTCGCCGCCCGGCGCCGGACCGACACCGAGCTGCTGGTGCCGGCCGGTCCCAAGATCGCCTTCACCGGTGGTGTCGACTTCAACGACCATCGGCTGATCTGGAGCATGCTCGACAAGGTCCGCGTCAAGCATCCCGACATGGTCCTGCTGCACGGCGGCTCGCCGACCGGTGCCGAGCGAATCGCCGCCCGCTGGGCCGACGACCGCAAGGTGGCTCACATCCCCTTCAAGCCGGACTGGACCCGTCACGCCAAGGCGGCACCCTTCAAGCGCAACGACCAAATCCTGGAAGTCCTGCCGATCGGCGTCATCGTCTTCCCGGGCTCGGGCATCCAGGAGAACCTCGCCGACAAAGCCCGCAAGCTCGGCATCCCGGTCTGGCGCTTCGGTTCAGGCGGCGCGTAACAGTCTATGTGAAAACGCTGGTGCGTCGTTTTGGCGGGGCACCAGCCAGCGCAAACCCTTAGCCATTCTTTGTCAGCTTCGCTGCGCTCGCAGGTTGATGCTGCGGACCATGTTGAAGGTGCAGTGAACTGGCTTTCATATTCAATGTCTCCCGCACTAGCTGGCGCAGCAGTCGTCACCTTTGCCCTCTTGAATTGGCGGGCAAGGCACCGACCCATAGGAACAGAACACGCAGCAATCGCCCTGCTTGGGCTTGAGCAGCGTGTTGCAGGCCGTGCACTCGTAGAAATACTGGCACGCGTTGGTTGGCATCGTCTCGACCTTGGCGACGCCACAGCTTGGGCAGGTCAGGGTCGATTGGAGAAGGACGGTCATATCGGGGGCGCGATCCAGAAGGTAAGGGCCAACAGGCCGACGGCCAATACCAGAGCGATCTTGTTACCCCAGTCGACTGTCGGGCGATTGCACGTTGCATCGGGAGCGCAAAGCCGCGCCCGCCGCTGCCACCACATGATGAAGGCGGCGGCGCCCAGGCAAATTACGGCGCCGTAGAGCAACTCCTGCTGATACTGCGCCGCGAGGTAGCTGATGCCGACTAGGGAGGCGGCACTTATTCCCAGGAGTGACAGGGCGACGGGCAGGGCGCAGCACGAGGCCAACCCGAATGCCGCAAGCAGACCGCCAGCAGTCAGGAACGTCTTTGCAGTGTCAGCGACCTGTCGGTCACTCGACGCTGATTCCGTGGTCTGGCTCTCCATCATGGGCAATGGTTTACACCCTGTAGGAACTACAGACTCAACACCCAAGAAACATCAAAGGAATGTGATGCCATGTCGGCCCCAGACGTCTTCACGATCGGCGTTCTGTCCGAGCGCTCAGGCGTGAACATCGAAACCATCCGTTACTACGAACGCGCCGGCCTGCTGCAGAAACCGGCCCGAAGTCCCGGCGGCTATCGGCTCTATCGGACCGTCGATGTCACGCGTCTTTCCTTCATCCGTCGCGCGAGGGACCTCGGCTTCTCGCTCGACGAAATCCGCCATCTGCTCGACCTTGCCGATCAGAAATCCCGGTCCTGCCGGCGAGTGCATGACATCGGCCTCACGCACCTGACGGAAGTTCGCGCCAAGATCCGGGATCTGCGACGGATGGAAGGCATCCTCGCCACGATGGTCAAGGCCTGTGCTAATGGCACAATGCCGACATGCCCGCTCTTAGAGGTATTGGCATCAGCTTGACTGACCCGCCTATCGAGGCTCCCGCCGTTTCACACAGCCTGGTAAGCGCCGCCTTTTGGCCAACTTCACAGTCGACAGTTACTAGATCGCGCCATGGTGGTGGTGGAAGGCGCAGCCGTTCGACTCTTGTCACGGAGATCCACCATGCTTGCCATCGTTCTCGGCGTTTTCGGCCTCGGCTTCTGCTGCTGGCTCTTGTTCACGCTCGCCATCTATGCGCTCCCCTTCCTTGCCGGATTGACCGCGGGCCTCGCTGCCTTTGACAGCGGGGGAGGAGTCGTCGGAGCGCTCATCGTCGGCTTTTTTGCTGGCGGTGCGACCCTTGCGCTCGGGCAGATTGGCTTCGCCACCACCCGTACGCCGCTGATCCGCGCCATCATCGGCCTGCTCTACGCCGTGCCGGCGACCGTCGCCGGCTATCAGGTGTCGCTGGCGCTAGCCGGCATCGGCATGTCCACCGGCAACTGGCAGATGGCATTTGCCGTTGTCGGCGCCGTTCTCGCTGGTGTCACGGCCTTCTCGCGCATGACGCTGTTTCTTCCACCGTCGGACGAGCGGGGCATCGGGAGAACTCACTCGCCGGTTAGCTGGCAGCCGCACGACCAGAGACGCTGACGCTTTCTGCGTCCTCATCGTCGAGATTGGTGAAGATGGGTGGTGAGCGCTCGTTGCGATGCGCGAGCGTGAACGCGGCCACCGGATAGCGCTTCGATGAGCCCGTGTTTTCTGCACAGCCGACAAGATGCTGGGTTGTGGTCGCCGTCTACGCCGGGTTGGCCGCAGACGGCAGCCATCCTTTTTCTACGCTACGGCCGCCTTCACTTCGCCTGGCCTGCCGGACCTCTTGTGCAGGACCCTTCAGGTTAGCCACGACTTCTCCCGAGGATGCTGTTCGGCGTGCGACCCACGGCCTCTCCTTGGCTTGATCTAGCCGTAGGACGGCTGCGCCTCGATCGCCTGAGCCGCAACGGCGTCGGTTCGACTTTCTTCCCCTGGGCTTCGCCCATTCCTCGCGAGGCAAGAAAGTCGCCCCGCCGCCGTCCTCCGCTGTGCTCCAGCCCGCGAGCGGGTGCAGCGTCGATCGCCTCCGGCAAACGATCGCCATCGAGGCCGCGATGGTCGCGGGGCTCGAAACAGCAAGGAGAAGTCACATGGCCAACATCGGTTCCTTCAAGAAGTCCGGCAACGAGTACCAGGGCGAGATCGTCACCCTGAGCGTCCAGACCAAGGGTGTGCGCATTGTCCCCGAGGCCAACCGTTCGAACGATAATGCCCCAAGCTACCGGGTCTTCGTCGGCCGCGCCGAGATCGGGGCCGCCTGGTCGAAGCGCTCCAACGAGGGCCGCGACTACCTCTCGCTCAAGCTCGACGATCCGAGCTTCAACGCACCGATTTTCGCCAACCTGTTCGACGACGAGGACGGCGAGGGGTTCACCCTGATCTGGTCGCGCAGCCGCAAGAAGAGCGGCGAGTAAGTCAGCGCTCCCGAAGCCCCGCCCGGTGAACCGGGCGGGGTTTTTCTTTGCTCAAATGGGACACCCCGGCCCGCACGCCAATCGCGACGCCCAGCGCGGTGACTGCCGATCTGGGATTTTGCCTACGCTACCAATCTTGAGACGGCGCATTATCGACTGATGGGAGTTGGCGCATCCGGCTGCGCCGGACCGGGCTCTATGCGGCCGCTGAGAGGGGATGGCGGCCGCACGAAGCCGCCCTTCGGTTAGAGCGGGGGAAGGGCGTCTTCGCCTGTCGGTGACGATCCCTTGCGGTTACGACTTCGATTTTGACGCAGGCTCCATCAGGAGGTCAGCCGGACGCACGCTCAGTGCCTGCGCTGTTTCCCAAATCGACAGAAGAGTGACGTTCTGCAGCCCACGTTCGATCGCACTGATATAGGCCCGATCTGCGCCCATGCGAGCGGCGACGGCTTCTTGACTAAGGCCCGCCGCCAGGCGGTAGGAGCGGACGTTGGTGCCGAACACCTTGCGAATGTCCATTCGCAGGATAGGAGGCAATCGCGTATTCTGACGCTACGTACTATAATACGCGGCCATTTTGCTAGCGCGCCGATGTGTCTATGCTTTTATGCAGATCAGACTTCGATGACCTTCACTGCTCACGTGGTGAGCATACGAATTGACTGATGTGATGCGCCGCGTGCATCGCCACTGGCTCCTTGGGCTGTGACAATGCGGTGGCTGGGGACCCGGTAAACTCTGCTGCTTATGAGTCGCGATGACCACACCTTCCTTTGACAACAGCCCGCCTGAAAGCGATCAGGTGACAGCCTATGACGAGCGGCATTTCGTGACCTATCTTCGTCTGCTGGACGCTGCCGCTGAGTCCGCGGACTGGCGGGAAGCAGTGCAAATTGTCTTTGGCCTCGATCCGACGCAAGAACCCGAGCGCGCCCGCTTTGTCCATGACAGTCATTTGGCGCGGGCTCGGTGGATGACCGAGAAGGGTTTTCGTCATCTGTTGCGTGCACCACGCAACTGAAGGTCGTCATCAAAGAAGGGTCTTCAGATAGACGCTTTGGGACCTCTTCAGACGACATCGCGCGTTCAGTGTTTGGGTTCTTCAACAACCGTTGGTCGCATGAAAGGCTTGCTTCGGTTAGCCCTGAGTAACCGTGTGTAAACGGAGTCTCGATGACGAAGAGACCCGATTGGAGGTCGCCGGATTATGTCGACGCGCTGAAGAATCTGGATCGTGCTGGTTTCGCTTGGGAGTTCCTCCGGCGAAATCCGGCTTACCGAGATGACTACGAAGGAATTGCAGAAGATCCGGATGAATCGGAACTGAGTTCAGAAACAGTGGGAGGGAATTGGGGGCTTTCCTTTCGCCCGCGATCCGGCCCTCAGTGCGTCCGCGGCGCCGGTTTTATGGCGGCCTGAACTGATACCTCATGCAGTGATTCTTGTTGCTGCACCTGAGTGTTTTGGTAACGCCTATCGCTTAGGGTCCTTTGCTGACCTGATACCGTCAACTGAGCGTCCTAGCGTTGTGGATGACGCCGGTGGCCCGCATCATCTCTTTCTTCATGGGGTGCAGCCGGCGCTGCCGATTGCAGCGCTCGTCCCGCTCGATGAGACCGTTCTCCTGCGCCTTGCCGGTCTGTTGCGCTTCAAGCGGCGCCTCGACCGCCAGCCCGCAGGCGCGCTTCCGCCTGCCTGGCGGATAACGGCCCGCCTCCGGAATCGGCTCCTTGGCATGATCCGCGCGCTGGACGGTCATCTAGAGGGAGCGAGCTACCGGGAAATTGCCTTGGCGCTTCACGGCTCGGATGCCGTCGTCCGTTTCCCTTGGAAAACGTCATCCATCAGGGGCCAGACCATCCGGCTGGTCACAGATGCCGTAACCATGATGAACGGAGGCTATCGGAAGCTATTGCGCGCAGGGCGTTAGCCGACGCTCGCCGGCGCTCGGGGTGCCGCTTTCAAAGCACGCCAGTCCGTCATCCTCCTACGCTGTCGTCCTCCGCCACCGTGACCGTCGATCCGCCGTCACCGTCGACGGCTCTCGCCAGGACACGGAGCCCCTCAAATGCCAGATCCAACCGCCGGCTTGCCGCCACGCTTTCTGCGCACCCCTGAAGCTGCGCGTTTTCTGAGTCTCTCCGGGCGCACCCTGGAGAAACATCGGACCTATGGCACCGGCCCGACTTACCGGAAGATTGGCGGTCGCGTCGTCTATGCCATCGAAGACCTCAAGGCATGGGCCGATCGCGGCGCCAAGACCTCAACGTCTGATCCTGGCGCGGGGACCGTGCTCCCTGCCAAGCGACATGTCGCGGCTCCCGCCGATGCCGCCCGGCTTCGGCGTTGATCGGAGCCAGCGCATGAACTCTCAGCAGAAGCGGGCCAGCGAGCGCAATCAGCTGCATCTGTTTCGCGCGTTGCCGGGTGGCCTGGCGCCGCGGGACCAGCAGAACCTCATGGCCTATCCCTTCTTCTCGTTGGCCAAGTCCAAGCGTGTCTTGCCGATCGATTACCGCACCCGCACCGTCGCCGTCCGTGTCGAGGGCGTTCCCGACCATGGCATGGCGACCATCTGGGATGCAGACGTGCTGATCTGGGCCGCCTCGCAGATCGTCGAGGCGAGAGACGCCGGACTGCAGACATCCCGTCTGATGGCGGCGACGCCCTACGAGATTCTGACCTTCGTCGGCCGCGGCACCGGCGCACGAGACTACGAGCGTCTGAAGGCCGCGCTCGACCGGCTCCAGTCTACGAGCGTGCTGACGTCGATCCGCCAGCCTGCAGAACGGCGACGTCACCGCTTCTCCTGGATCAACGAATGGAAGGAGACCACGGATGCCAACGGGCGACCCCTTGGCCTCGAGTTGGTTCTGCCCGACTGGTTCTATGCCGGCGTGCTGGACGACGGACTGGTGCTCACCATCGACCGGGCCTACTTCGATCTAACCGGTGGCCTGGAGCGATGGCTCTACCGCGTCGTGCGCAAGCATGGCGGACGCCAGGCTGGCGGCTGGAGTTTCGATTTTCTGCATCTTCATGCGAAGTCCGGCAGCCTCTCGCCGCTCAAACACTTTGCCTACGACGTGCGCGAGATCGTGCGTCGTCAGGCGCTGCCAGGTTACCGGCTGGTCGTCGATCGTGGTCCGCGCGGGTTGGAGCGTCTCATCTTCACATCGGTTTTCCGCGACCCATTCGGTACGACGTTGAATCGAGATGGGCGAAGACTACGTCCTGGGGACAGACTGTGAGTCGCGTCGTGCTATCGGGGACGGGGACTATCGTGCCATCGGGGACCCGATCGTCGTGCTATCGGGGACCGCAATCGCGGAAAAATCCTTGGCTCTCAACAGGTTGGAGTGGCCTTAACTTCCCTAACTCAGATTCCTTCGGAATCTGTCTAACGGACCGCATTTATCCACCATCTGGGATAGCAGGTTGCCCGGAAACGGGACTGCGGAGGAACGTGCCTGCGACACGCGATGGAGGTCCCGCATGAGCGGCCTCACGCATGTCGAGCTCCTTTGGCTCGAGAAGCAGGCCGAACACTGGCTCCGCTTTGGCCATGCCGCAGAGGAGCAGATCCTCGACCGGCGACGGCGCGTCCTCTCCTTTGCTCCGGGCAGCGTCTTCGCCTTCGTGCGCTGGGCCGCCAACGACTACGGCACGGTCGCGTCGCGGATCGATATCCTGCGCGCCGTTCGGGCCAGCGAAACCTGCGCGACCGTTCCGTTCGTACGACCAGGCGCCGACATCCTGCTGCGAACGTCCGGTTGGCCGAAGGTCAAGCACGTGCTGCAGATGATCGACATCGTCGAGGCGCTGGGCATCGATCCGGCTGACGCAGCGCCGGACTATTGGCGTCATGTTCACAGTCGTCTATCGGTCGGCGAAGCGCTCCGGCCTTATTCCTTGGAGCGGCACAAGGCTTGGCTTTTGCGGCAGCGGATCGGCTCATGAACGGGCGAAAGCGCGCGGTTGTGGCCGTGCTCGCCGGTGTCGGCATCCTGGCGTTGAGCGCTGGCAAAGCTGCACTTCCGCTCTTCATCTGGAATGCCTCGGCAAGCGTGCCTGTAGGGCTCTACCGGCTACAGGCGATTGACAAACTTTACGCTGCTGAACTGGTCGTCGTCGTGCCACCAGAGCCGCTCGCGACCTTCCTCGCTCAGGGTGGCTATCTACCTCGAAGTGTTCCCATGCTGAAGCGCGTCCTGGCGCTTCCCGGGCAGGCCGTCTGCCGGAGAGGGCTCACGATCCTTATCGATGGGACCGCGATGGGCCTGGCCCGCGAGCGCGATGGACGCGCCCGGTCGCTTCCGACCTGGCAAGGATGCCACGTCATCGCGGCGGACGAGCTCTTCCTGATGAACCGACAATCGGCTGACTCATTGGACGGGCGATACTTCGGCCCGATCCCGGCCTCCGCCGTCATCGCCCGCGCGGATCCCATCTGGATCGAGAAGGAGTGACCATGCACTGCAATTTCGCTCACGCACCGGTGTGCTTGCTCATGACGTGCTGCGACTCACCCTCTTTCCCGGCCAAGAGTCCGGGAGGCGTCGTGCGATCGTTCGCCTTGGTAACGGTGATCGCGTTGATGGTGACCGCAGTTGGACTGGCCGAGAGAGCACATGCCGAGCCGGCTCGTGCTACGGAGTCGACGAACGCGGCGGCCGTCGACCCGTATGCCGCCTTTGTCCACGAAGCTGCGCAGCGCTTTGGTGTGCCGGCGTCCTGGATCAGCGCCGTATTGGCTGTAGAGAGTGGCGGAGACGTGCGGGCACTCTCGTCGCAAGGTGCGATGGGGTTGATGCAGATCATGCCGGATACTTGGGCTGACTTGCGAGCTCGTCATCGGTTGGGCGCCGACCCCTACGATCCTCGCGACAACATTTTTGCTGGCGCGGCGTACCTGCGCGAGATGCATGATCGCTACGGCGTCCCCGGCTTCCTGGCCGCCTACAATGCGGGCCCGCGGCGTTACGATGACTATCTGGCGGCGGGCCGGGCGCTGCCTGCGGAGACTCGGCGCTACGTCGACATGCTCGCCCCGCTGATCGGAGACGAACAGGTCAGCAACGCGGCGAGTCTCAACCGCAGTGTCATGACATGGCAGGAGTCACCGCTGTTTGCAGCGCGTACCCGTCAGAGCCCCGCAGCCATGCCGTCGTCTCGCCCCACGTCATCGGAGCGAGCATCGGTCGGTCCCTTTTTCGGGGGTGCAGCTGCGCTGGTGCCACCAGCTGATGAACTGTTTGTGCGCCACGGCACCGCAAGTCGGTTGCCGTGATGCGGAGCGTTCGTGGATGCCGGCATTCGGTCAGATTGTCGAAGGAGCTCATGAGGCTTCTCGGCCCAAGAAGCTGAATCATGGACGGCAAGATAAAGCGGGTTTCCCCGCCGCCGGCGCACTGCGCCTAAGTGTTTGTCTGCACGTTGTTTTTTAGGAAATTCAGATCGTCGCGCTGTCGTACGCGGGTGGCTCTCGAATCGATTTGTCGTTTAGTTTCAACGCTCGGACCGCCGTCGCACAAATTCGACTCCGCCGCGAACGACGATTTTCTACGCTCCGACCCGATACACCTGGCTTACCTCTTGCGAATATTCTGGCCGCTTCCAATCGTCATGCCATGGCACGCGACGACGATGATTTTCGACTCCGGCCGGGCAAGATCCGGGATCATGGCCGGGCGAGCGGCGGCCGCCGTAGCTACGGCCGGCCGCCGAGCTTCAGCGGACAGGTTCAACAGGCCATCCGGCGCGCTGGCGGCGATCCTTCTCGGTTGAACGGGCCCGGGAAGAGAAGCAGCAGGTTCAATGAGCGAGGTCGTGGGGTGGCAGCGGCGGCGGTGCTGAGGGATCGGAATCCCTGGAGCCGGACCACCGGTCTTCGCTCACGATCACGGCGCGTCGCGGTCAAAGCCCGCGTCGTTAAGCTCAACCCACAGCGTGGAGGTGCCCGGGGGCGACAGTTCGTAAGCGCCAAGTCGATTGACGCCCACCTGCGCTACCTCCAGCGCGACGGCGTGACGAAGGACGGGGCGAAAGGGCAGGTCTATTCGGCCAGCCAGGATGTCGAGGACGGTCGAGCCTTCGTCGAACGCGGTCGCGAGGATCGTCACCAGTTCCGCTTCATCGTGTCCGCCGAGGAAGGTGTGGAGCTCTCCGATCCACAGGCTACCACCCGCGAACTGATGAAGCAGATGGAAGCCGATCTCGGCACCAGGCTCGACTGGATCGCCGTCGATCACCACAACACCGGCCATCCCCACACCCACATCATCGTCCGGGGTGTCACCGACGAGGGCAAGACGCTCAATATCGCCGGTGATTACATCGCTTTCGGAATCCGGGAGCGCGCAAGCGAGGTGGTGACCCGGGAGCTGGGTCGGCAGACCGAGCAGGAGGTGTCCCACAGGCTGGAGCGGGAGGTCGATGCCGATCGTTTCACCAGGCTTGACCGCATGCTGCTCGCCGAGCAGCGGACCCGCAACGAGCTGGCCGACCTACGGCCAGACGCGGAGACGCTCGAGACTGCGCGCCAGAATCGGGCTCTGTTGATCCAGCGGGCACGCAAACTGGAACGGATGGGTTTGGCCACCGAGATCGAGCCCGGGCGCTGGTCGTTGGCCCCCAGAGCTGAGACCGTGTTGCGAGAGCTGGGCGAGCGCGGCGACATCATCAAAGCGATGCACCGGGCGCTGGATCGCGAGGGACTGGCCGATGCCCGTTCGCTGGCAGGCTATGTGGTTCATCGGGGGAACGTCACCGAGTCGCTTGTTGGGCGTGTGCTCGACAAGGGGCTGGGCGGGGACGAGATGGGTGAGCGGGTGCGGCTGGTGATCGACGGCGTCGACGGGCGTGTCCATCATTTCGAGATGGATCCCGCCCATGCCGAGGATATCCAGCGGGGAATGATCGTGGCGGCCGGCGCCGCGCAGGCTGGACCCCGTGCTTCGGATCGCAACATTCTGGCTGTTGCTGGCAAGGAGGGCATCTATCGGCCCTCGAAGCATCTGGAGCAGGCCGTCGCCACTATCGATCGCTTGGGCGGCGATCCCTCCGCCTACATCGGTTCCCATGTGCGTCGCCTGGAGGCGTTGCGTCGCGCGGGTCATGTCGAGCGCATCGATGACGATCAGTGGCGTATCCCGGCCGACCTTCCCGAGCGTGGACAGGCCTTCGACCTGGCGCGCGACCGAACGGCAGGGCGGGTGATTGTTCTCTCTTCTAGCGGCCTCGACCAGCAGATCAGCCACGACGGCGCGACCTGGCTCGACCGCGAGCTGGCGTCACGCCAACGAACCACTCTAACAAACAGCGGCTTTGGACTCGAAGTCATGGAGGCGTCGGCTAAGCGTCGCCGCTGGCTGGTCAACGAGGGGTATGCCACCGACCTGGGCAACGGCCGCATCCGTGCGCCAAGGGATCTGGTGCCGCGGCTGGAAGCTCGTGACATCGAGCGCGCCGGCAGGGCGCTTGCCGCCGAGCGGGGACGGGAATGGCGGACTGTGGCCCCTGGCAGTCCCATCAGCGGTCAGCTCGTCGGTTCGACCCAACTCGCCAGTGGTCGGTTCGCCATGATCGATGATGGGCTGGGCTTCAGCCTGGTCCCGTGGCGGCCGGTCCTTGAGCAGCGCGTCGGCCGTGTCGTTTCTGGTGTCGCTTTGCCGGGCGGCGACGTGAACTGGTCGCTCGGGCGAAATCGAGAGCTGGGGCTCTAACGGGTGAGCGAGCGAGACGACTGCGCGTGTACCTTTCCGGTGCCTGTCCGAATTACACGCCGGGGCCGCCGCGCAAGCGATTCACGCTAGCTCTCTGTTGCACCGATTGAGTCTGACGATTTGATCTGTCGCCATGTCCGCAACCAAGATCCTGTGGGGGCAGATCACCCTCGTCTTCGCCATCGTCCTCTTCACCCTGTGGGCGGCCACGCAATGGACGGCTTGGCGGCTGGGCTATCAACTCCAGCTTGGGCCGCCCTGGTTCGAGTTCGCTGGCCTACCGATCTACTTTCCGCCGACCTTCTTCTGGTGGTGGTACGCCTTCGACGCCTATGCCCCCGCGATCTTCGTCGAAGGCGCCTGTATTGCGGTTTCGGGCGGGTTCATCTCGATCGGCGTTGCGATCGGCCTCTCGGTCTGGCGCGCCCGCGAAGCCAAGAACGTGGCGACCTATGGCTCGGCGCGTTGGGCGACGGTGCGCGAGGCGCGCACGGCGGGACTGATCGGCGCGGACGGGGTCGTGCTCGGAAAGCTCGATACCGACTACCTGCGCCATGACGGACCGGAACATGTCTTGTGCTTTGCGCCGACGCGAAGCGGCAAGGGCGTCGGTCTGGTCGTGCCAACCCTGCTGACCTGGCCGGGCAGCTCGATCGTGCACGACATCAAGGGCGAAAACTGGGAACTGACCTCGGGCTTTCGCGCCCGCCATGGGCGCGTGCTTCTGTTCGATCCCACCAATGCGCAATCGGCTGCCTATAACCCGCTCTTGGAGGTGCGCCGGGGAGAATGGGAAGTCCGTGACGTGCAGAACATTGCCGACGTCCTTGTCGATCCCGAGGGGGCACTCGAGCGACGCAATCACTGGGAAAAGACCAGTCACGCCCTGCTGGTCGGCGCCATCCTGCATGTTCTGTATGCGGGAGCCGACAAGACGCTGGCTGGGGTGGCAGCATTCTTGTCCGATCCCAGGCAGCCGATCGATACAACGCTGCGGGCAATGATGACGACGCCGCATCTCGGTGAAGCCGGCGTCCATCCGGTGATTGCCTCGGCGGCGCGGGAGCTACTGAACAAGAGCGAGAACGAACGCTCAGGTGTGCTCTCGACGGCCATGTCCTTCCTCGGTCTCTACCGGGATCCGATCGTTGCACAGGTGACGTGCCGGTGTGAGTGGCGTATTCGCGACCTCGTCGAGGATGAGCGGCCGACGACGCTCTACCTCGTGGTCCCGCCGTCCGACATCAGCCGGACCAAGCCCTTGGTGCGGCTCGTCCTGAACCAGATCGGCCGCCGGCTGACGGAAGAACTCCATCCCAAGGGCAGGCGTCATAGGCTGTTGCTGATGCTCGACGAGTTCCCCGCTTTGGGCCGCCTCGATTTCTTTGAGTCAGCGCTTGCCTTCATGGCGGGCTACGGATTGAAGAGCTTCCTGATAGCGCAATCCCTCAACCAGATTGAGAAGGCCTATGGCCCGAACAACGCCATTCTCGACAACTGTCATGTGAGGGTATCCTTTGCCACCAACGACGAGCGCACCGCCAAGCGCGTGTCGGATGCGCTGGGCACGGCGACGGAGATTCGCGACGCCCGAAACTATGCCGGGCATAGGCTAAGCCCCTGGCTCGGCCATCTCATGGTCTCGCGGCAGGAGACTGCTCGACCGCTGCTTACGCCCGGCGAGGTGATGCAGCTGCCGGCCACCGACGAATTGGTTCTCGTCTCGGGCTGTCCGCCAATCCGGGCGAAGAAGGCGCGCTATTACGAGGATCGGCGGCTGACGGAGCGTCTGCTTCCCTCGCCTAAGACAAAACCATCGCAGGGGGGCGACATAGCGCCGGATGATTGGAGTGGCGCGCCGCTCCCGGCGAAGTCGGACGGCAGAAAGAGTGGGACAGGAGATGCGGGACCTCTCGTTGAGGATCCTGCCAATGGCGGAATCCGGCGAGAACCAGAGCTTGCGGAGCAGGAAGACATCGCCCCCGAGCCCGCAAAACCTTCGCCGGAGTTTGCGTTCGACGAGGATGAGCCTGACGAAGACGCCGTGCGGGCCCGTGCGTTGCGGGCAACAGCCCGGGGTCTCGCGCGGCAGGCTGCGTTGGATCCCGGCGACGGCATCGACCTCTGAGGCGAGGAATGCGCACCAAGCATACGTTCCGTCTGCCGCCCGTTCTGGCGTTGAAGCTCGCTGACTACGCCTCCCGCAAGGGAGTGCCGCAGGCGCTAATCGTGGAAACCGCCCTTGCATCCTTCCTGTCGCCGGATAGTTCCGAAAGGTTGGAAGGGGCGCTCGGCCGCCGGTTGGACCGACTGGTCCGCCAGGTCGAGCGGTTGGAGCGGAACGTCGTGATCTCCAACGAGGCGCTGGCTCTCTTCGTGCGCTTCTGGCTGACGGCGACGCCGCCATTGCCCGATGCGGCGCAGGCGGCGGCGCAGGCCAAGGGTCGGGAACGTTATGAGGGTTATGTCGCGGCGCTCGGCCGTCGGCTGGCTAAAGGCCGGACCCTCGCCAGTGAGCTCTCTCACGACCTCGCCTCTGCAGATGAAGCCACGGAGGAGGAAAGCCATCGGTCTTGAAGCCCCGCCGCCGACCCCCTGCCTTTGTACGCCACGGCACTACGCCCCCTTCGAGCTTGTTGCGCGGACCCATTTCCTCCTCTTTTTAATCGACCCCATTCAACGACCGCTGCTCGCGGTCAGGCAATCGGGGTGACGATGAGCGTCCATTCCTTCCAGGCTGAGGTGATCTCTCGCGGGGCGCGCATGCTGCGTACCGCCTTGGGGCCTGCAATCGCGGCCTGGCTCGAAGATCCATCCATCGTTGAGGTGATGCTCAATCCCGACGGGCGGCTTTGGATCGACAAGCTGTCGAGCGGTTTGGTTGAGACTGAGGAGCATCTCAACCCTGCCGAAGGCGAGCGCATCGTCCGGCTCGTGGCTCATCATGTCGGGGCCGAGGTCCATGCCCGCAGCCCCCGCGTATCGGCGGAGCTGCCGGAGACGGGGGAGCGCTTCGAAGGACTCCTGCCCCCGGTCGTCGCAGCGCCTTCATTCGCGATCCGCAAGCCTGCGGTCGCGGTCTTCACTCTCGAGGACTATGCCGCGGCGGGGATCATGACCAAGGGCGAGGCGAACATGCTCCGGCAGGCCGTTGCGGATCGGCTGAATATCCTCGTCGCCGGGGGAACCTCGACTGGCAAGACGACCCTGGTCAACGCGTTGCTGGCCGAAGTTGCCAAGACATCCGACCGTGTCGTGATGATTGAGGATACGCGCGAGCTGCAATGCCGCGCCGCCAACCTTGTGGCGTTGCGCACCAAAGATGGCGTGGCCTCGCTGTCCGACTTGGTGCGCTCCTCGCTGCGGCTGCGGCCTGATCGTATCCCGATCGGCGAGGTACGCGGCGCGGAAGCCCTCGATCTCCTCAAGGCCTGGGGGACGGGCCATCCGGGCGGCATCGGCACCATTCACGCCGGAACGGCGCGTGGCGCTCTGCGGCGCCTCGAGCAGCTCATTCAGGAAGCCGTGGTCACCGTACCGCGCGCGCTGGTCGCCGAGACGATCGATCTGATCGCAGTGCTGTCGGGGCGCGGGGATGCACGGCGTCTGACCGAACTCGCCCGCGTGGACGGCCTTGGCGCTGACTCGGACTACGTACTTTCACCCGCAGGAGACCTTCAATGATGCCCTTCGCTCTACGGCGTGCCGTCGCCGCGACCGCCGTCCTCTCTTCAAGTCTGCTGGCGTACTCGTCCGCGGCCTACGCGGCGGGTTCCAGCATGCCCTGGGAACAGCCGCTGCAGCAGGTCCTGCAATCGGTAGAAGGTCCGGTGGCCAAGATCGTCGCCGTAATCATCATCATCGTCACCGGCCTTACCCTGGCCTTTGGCGATACGTCGGGCGGGTTCCGGCGGCTGATTCAGATCGTGTTCGGCATCTCGATTGCTTTTGCCGCGTCGAGCTTCTTCCTGTCGTTCTTTTCCTTCGGCGGCGGAGTCTTGGTCTGATGACCGAGCCCGTTCCCGGATTTGTGGTGCCGCTTCACCGCGCCCTGACTGAGCCGATATTGCTCGGCGGCGCGCCGCGATCGATCGCCATTCTCAATGGCACTCTGGCGGCCGCCGTGGGCCTAGGCCTCCGCCTGTGGATTGCCGGATTTCTCCTTTGGCTGATCGGCCATGGCGTGGCCGTCTGGGCCGCCCGACGCGATCCGCTCTTCGTCGAGGTGGTGCGTCGCCACCTTCGCATCCCCGCTCGGCTTGGCGTGTGAGGACCATGGCATGATGAACCTCGCCGAATATCGCAACTCGGCCACGCGTCTCGCCGACTTTCTGCCGTGGGCAGCGCTGGTCGCTCCCGGCGTCGTTCTCAACAAGGACGGATCCTTCCAACGCAGTGCGCATTTCCGGGGACCCGATCTCGATTCCGCGGTTCCAGCGGAACTCGTCGGCGTCGCTGGACGCCTCAACAATGCGTTGCGTCGCTTGGGCTCCGGCTGGGCGATCTTCGTCGAGGCCCAGCGGCTGCCATCCAGCACCTATCCGGAAAGCAGCTTCCCAGATGCTGCTTCCACCCTGGTCGATGCCGAGCGGAGGGCGGCTTTCGAGGAGGAAGGGGTGCACTACGAGTCAGCCTATTTCCTCACGTTCCTGTACTTGCCGCCGGCGTGGGAAACCGCGGGCGCCGGGCGTTTCCTCTACGAAGGTCGCTCGCGCAACGAAGGGGCCGACGCGCGTGAGATTCTTGCGGACTTTGTCGACCGGACGGACCGCGTTCTGAAACTGCTCGACGGGTTCATGCCCGAGAGCCGCTGGCTCGACGATGCCGAGACCCTGACCTACCTGCATTCCTGCATCTCGACCCGGCGGCAGAGGGTGGGTGTCCCTGATGTCCCGATGTATCTCGACGCTCTGCTCGCCGATCAACCCTTGACCGGGGGGCTCGAGCCGAGGCTTGGATCTGCCCATCTGCGCGTGCTCACCATCGTGGGCTTTCCAGCAGCGACCACGCCGGGGATCCTGGATGAGCTAAACCGCCTGGCCTTCGCCTATCGCTGGTCGACACGTGCGATCATGCTCGACAAGACCGACGCCACCAGGCTGCTGACCCGGATCCGCCGTCAGTGGTTCGCCAAGAGGAAGTCGATCGTCGCCATCCTCAAGGAGGTGATGACGAACGAGGCATCGACGCTCCTCGATACGGACGCTCACAACAAAGCCATCGATGCCGATGCTGCCTTGCAGGAGCTGGGCTCCGATGCGGTCGGCGCGGCCTATTGCACGGTGACGATCACCGTTTGGGATGAAGACCCGCGAATCGCCGACGAAAGGCTGCGTCTGGTCGAGAAGGTGATCCAGGGGCGCGACTTCACCTGCATGGTCGAGACGGTCAATGCGGTCGATGCCTGGTTGGGTGCTGTTCCCGGCCACGTCTACGCCAATGTCCGCCAGCCGCCAGTCTCGACGCTCAACCTCTCGCACATGATTCCGCTCTCAGCAGTCTGGGCAGGGCCGGCGCGCGATGAGCATTTTGAGGGTCCTCCGCTGTTCTTCGGACGGACCGAAGGCGCGACACCATTCCGATTTTCGCTTCACGTCGGAGACGTCGGCCACACGCTTGTGGTCGGTCCGACCGGCGCCGGCAAATCGGTCCTGCTGGCACTGATGGCGTTGCAGTTCCGGCGCTATGCCGGAGCGCAGGTCTTTGCTTTCGATTTTGGCGGGTCGATTCGCGCGGCTGCGCTCGCAATGGGCGGCGACTGGCACGATCTGGGCGGCGCGCTCACCGAGGATGCGTCCACCCCTGTGGCCCTACAGCCGCTCGCGCTCATCGATGACCTGGCGGAGCGCGGTTGGGCGGCGGAATGGATCTCGGCGCTCCTGGCCCGCGAGAAGATCGTGATCACGCCGGAGGTAAAGGATCATCTCTGGTCGGCCCTTGGGTCTCTGGCGTCGGCGCCGTTGGGTGAGCGTACGCTGACGGGACTGTCGGTGCTGCTGCAGTCGACGGCGCTCAAGCGGGCGCTGCTGCCGTACTGCCTTGGCGGATCTTTCGGACGCCTGCTCGACGCCGAGGCTGAGCGGCTGGGCGAAAGCCTTGTCCAAGTGTTCGAGACCGAGGGTCTGATCGGTACGGGAGCGGCCTCTGCTGTGCTTGCCTATCTCTTCCATCGTATCGAGGCCCGCCTCGATGGGCGTCCGACCCTTCTCATCGTAGACGAAGGCTGGCTTGCCCTCGACGATGAGGGGTTTGCCGGTCAGCTGCGCGAATGGCTGAAGACAATGCGCAAGAAGAACGCCTCGGTCGTCTTTGCCACACAATCGCTCTCGGACATCGACGGATCTTCCATCGCCCCGGCCATCATCGAGAGTTGTCCGACAAGACTCTTCCTGCCGAATGAGCGGGCGATCGAGCCGCAGATCACGGGCATCTATCGTCGTTTTGGCCTCAATGACCGGCAGATCGAGATTCTCGCAAGGGCGACACCCAAGCGCGACTATTACTGCCAGTCACGCCGCGGCAATCGTCTGTTCGAACTCGGTCTCGGCGAGCTGGCGCTCGCCCTGACGGCGGCGTCCTCAAAGTCCGACCAGGCGCTGATCGAACGCGTTCTCGCCGAACATGGCCGCGAGAACTTCGTTACCGGCTGGCTTGTAGCCCGAGGGGCGGTCTGGGCCGCCGATCTCGTTCCCGACCTTAACGCAGGAGCCGTATCATGATGTCTATCCGTCGTTTCGGCGTCACGCTTGCCATCGTCGTCGTCACAGGGGGCAGTGGACTGCCGGCTGTCGCACAGATGACCGTGTTCGATCCCAGCAATTATTCGCAGAACCTTCTGACGGCTGCGCGCACCTTGCAGCAGGTCAATAATCAGATTCTTTCGTTGCAGAACGAAGCGCAGATGCTGATCAATCAGGCGCGTCACCTCACCGGCCTGCCATACTCCTCGCTGCAGGAGCTGCAGCAGTCGATCGGCCGGACCCGGCAGTTGCTGGGGCAAGCACAGAACATCGCTTATGACGTCCAGCAGATCGATCAGGCGTTCTCGACGACTTATGCACCCGCGTCAGCGAATCAATCGGACCATGCGTTGATCGCCAATGCGCAGGCGCGCTGGCAGAACTCTGTGGCCGGCTTGCAGGACGCGTTGCGCACCCAGGCGGCGGTGGTTGGCAATTTAGACACCATTCGCACCGAGATGTCGGCTCTCGTAGATGCGAGCCAGAGCGCAGCCGGGGCACTCGAAGCGGCCCAGGCCGGCAATCAGCTTCTGGCACTTCAAGCGCAGCAGTTGAGCGATCTGACGGCCACCATTGCTGCGCAAGGCCGGGCCCAGAACCTTGAGGCGGCCGCGCGTGTTGCCGCGCAGGATCAGGGGCGGGAGCAGCTCCGGCGCTTTCTCACCTCCAACCAGGGCTATCGGCCTTCAACGGTTCGCATGTTCCATGAGTGAGAACGCGACCTCGTGGGCAAAGAGCGTGGAGTAGAAGCCGATGGGCGGTACAGGCGTTATCGACCGGTTCCTCGAAGTCTTTACCAGCTACATCGACAGCGGTTTTGGGTTGTTGGGCAGCGAGGTCGGTTTCCTTGCGGCCACATTGGTCGCTATCGACTTGACCTTGGCCGGACTGTTCTGGGCATGGGGGAGGGACGAGGATGTAGTCGCGCGACTCGTCAAGAAGACGTTGTTTGTCGGAGTCTTCGCCTTCCTGATCGGGAACTGGAACAGCCTCGCCCGCATCGTCTTTGACAGCTTTGCGGGCCTTGGCCTGAAGGCCTCTGGCACCGGTCTGTCGGCGGCGGATTTCCTGCGTCCGGGACGGGTCGCCCAGGTTGGTCTCGATGCCGGCAGGCCGATCCTCGACTCGATCTCGGGTCTCATGGGCTTTGTCAGCTTCTTCGAGAACTTCATCCAGATCGCGGTCCTGCTGTTTGCCTGGGTCGTGGTGCTGCTCGCCTTTTTCATCCTGGCCATCCAGCTCTTCATCACCCTGATCGAATTCAAGCTCACGACGCTGGCGGGTTTCGTGCTGATCCCCTTCGGGCTTTTCAGCAAGACCGCGTTCTTGGCCGAGCGCGTCCTGGGGAATGTCGTCTCCTCTGGGGTGAAGGTCCTGGTACTGGCGGTCATCGTCGGCATTGGCTCAACGCTGTTCTCACAGTTCACTGCGGGATCTGGTGGCGCACAGCCTTCTATCGAGGACGCCATGGCTCTGGTGCTCGCCGCGCTGGCATTGCTGGGCTTGGGCATCTTCGGGCCTGGCATTGCCAACGGCATCGTCTCAGGCGGTCCGCAACTTGGGGCTGGCGCCGCTGTGGCGACAGGGCTGGCGGCCGGCGGACTGGGCGTTGCGGCAGGCGCTCTTGCCGCAGGGGGCGCGAGCGCCGCAGCGGGTGCGGCGCGCGGCGCCGCGGCGGTCGCTGGTGGCGCAACGGCCGCCTACCGCGCCGGCGGCCTGTCCGGTGTGGCCGTAACAGGGGCTTCTGCCGCCGCCAGCCCGCTGCGCCGAGCAGGGTCGAGTGTCAGCAGCGGTTTCGCGGCGGGCGGACGCGCCGCGTCGGGAGGCGGCGCTGAGGAGGGGACCGCACCCGCGCCGCGTGACGAACAACCTGCCTGGGCACGGCGCATGCGCCGCAGCCAGTCCGCAAGTCATGGCGCCTCAGCCGTGACGCATGCTGTCCGCTCCGGCGATCACGGCGGCGGCGGATCGTCCATTGATCTCTCTGAAGGGAGCCGTTGATGTTCAAGCGTTCTTCCGTGCGCTACGGCCACACCCCGGCACCCGAAACGCCCTACCAGAAGGCTGGACAGGTCTGGGATGAGCGAATCGGGTCGGCGCGGGTCCAGGCTCGAAACTGGCGTCTGATGGCATTCGGCTGCCTGGCGCTGGCGGCCGGTTTAGCGGGTGCCTTGGCCTGGCAAGCCGCGCGCGGAACGGTCACACCTTGGGTTGTTCAGGTCGACAAGCTTGGTCAGGCGCAGGCGATCGCGCCGGCCGACGCCTCGTTCAGGCCGACCGATCCGCAGATAGCCTTTCACTTGGCGCGCTTCATCGAGGATGTACGCGGCTTGCCGTCCGATGCTGTGGTTTTGCGACAGGTCTGGCTGCGCGCGTATGAGTTCACGACTGATCGCGGCGCGGCCGCGCTCAACGACTATGCGCGCCGCAACGATCCATTTGCCAAGCTCGGCAAGATGCAGATCTCCGTCGAGGTCTCGAGCGTCATCAGGGCATCGCCGGAGAGCTTCCGCGTCGCGTGGACCGAGCGTCGGTACGAGAACGGTCAGCTAGCCGGGACGGAGCGCTGGACCGCCATTGTCACCATCGTCATCGAGCCCCCGCGCGATGCCGATCGTCTGCGAAAGAATCCGCTCGGCGTCTTTGTAAATGCGATCAACTGGTCGAAGGAGCTCTCACAATGAGAAAGGCAGGAAGAAAAGCGTATCTGCGGTCGACGCTCTTAATCTCTCTCCTGGCCGCCGGGGGCTGCGCGTCGAACAAGCCGCCGCAGATCAGCTACGACGACACCGTTCCGCCGCTTCCCGAGTCGTCAGTGCCTGCTGAAGATCGACCACGCCCTCTGCACGTTCCGCCAGCTTGGACTCCGGCGCGCGGTGGAGCAGGGGAAACAAAGGATCCCGTTGCCCGTGTCGAGGCCGCCAACGGCGCCGCCCGGATCGAGCCGCGCCGCGAAGGGTATTTCAATGCCGTTCAGGTGTTTCCCTACAGCCCGGGGGCGCTCTATCAAGTCTACGTCGCACCTGGACAAATTACCGACATCGCCCTGGAGCCGGGGGAGCAGCTCACTGGCGCGGGGCCGGTCGCCGCTGGCGATACGGTGCGCTGGATCATTGGCGATACTGAAAGCGGCAATGGCGATACCAAGCGTGTGCACATCCTGGTCAAACCGACCCGGCCCGCGATCGAGACCAACCTCGTCGTCAACACCGACCGCCGTACCTATCTCATCGAGCTGCGCGCGCACGAGCGGCCCTACATGCCCTCGGTAGCCTGGTTTTATCCGGAGCGCCGGGGCAATGGCCTTCGCGCCTTGCCGCCGTCACCTGTTCTGCCCGAGGCAGCAGAACGCCGTTATCGGTATGGGATAGACGGGGACAAGCCGCCTTGGAGGCCCGTTACCGCGTATGACGATGGCCGAAAGGTCTACATCGAATTCTCACGCGGGATCGTGCAGGGCGAGATGCCGCCCCTCTTCGTCATCGGCCCGGAGGGCACGCCGGAAATCGTCAATTACCGCACCCAAGAGAATGTGATGATTGTGGATCGCTTGTTCGCCGCGGCCGAACTTCGGCTGGGTGGCGAGAACCAGCAGACCGTCCGCATCGTTCGCACCGACGGCAGGGCGTCAAGATGACGGAGCAGTCGAATTCGGCTCCGCCGATACCGGCCGTCGCACGATCTTTCAGGCTGCGGCCTGACGTCCCGCGCGTGACGCGCCTCTCCCGCAACGTCCTGATCGGCGGCTCGGCGCTTGCGTTGCTCCTGATCGGCGGTGCCGCGCTGTGGGCCCTCCAGGGTGACCGGCTCCGCGGGGCCTTACCTCAGGAGCTCTACTCCACTGACCGGCCACGCATCGCAGATGGCCTCGCCGGATTGCCCCGCGATTACGCAGGACTGCCCCGTGATGTGCCGGCGCTCGGTCCGGCTCTGCCCGGCGATCTCGGTCGGCCGATTGTCGCGGCTCAAAGCCCGACCGGGCCGACGGCACCGGATGCCGACTCGCAACGACGGGCGCAAGAGGCGGAAGCCGCCCGTGTCAGCCGCCTATTTGCGCCCGGCAACCGTCAGCCACAGACCGTGGGCGCCGGTTCGAGCGCTTCTCAGGGATCGGCAGCTGCAATCGCGCAGTCCGCGGATGAAGCATCTATCCAGAATGGGCAGGAGCGAAAGCTTGCCTTCCTGAACGCGCCTGTCGATCGTCGTACGACAAGTCCCGATCGATTGGCGCGCCCCACCTCGCCCTACGTGCTGCAGGCGGGTGCCGTTATCCCGGCAGCACTGATCACAGGACTGCGGTCGGATCTTCCCGGGCAAATCTCCGCCCAAGTAACGGAGAACGTCTATGATACGCCGACCGGTGGGTCGCTTCTCATTCCTCAAGGAGCCCGGCTGATCGGAGTCTACGATAGTCAGGTTACGTTTGGGCAGTCGCGCCTCCTCTTGGTCTGGACGCGCTTGATCTTGCCCAACGGCCTTTCGATCGTACTGGAGCGTCAGCCTGGAGCGGACTCAACTGGCCAAGCCGGGCTGGAAGACGGTGTCGATCATCACTGGGGAGCTCTGTTCAAGGCAGCGCTACTTTCAACACTCCTCGCGGTCGGGACTGAGGTAGGAGCTGACCAGAACGATAGCGACATCGTACGAGCGTTGCGCCGCGGAGCCGGCGACACCTTGAACCAGGCGGGGCAACAGGTCGTTCGGCGCAATCTCAATATCCAGCCGACTCTGACGATCCGGCCCGGCTATCCGATACGCGTGATCGTCACCCGCGATCTCGTGCTTCAGCCCTATCGGGGATAGGAGAAAGCGATGTCGAAACTGCGTCTCGGGGCGATCCTGGACGAGAAGCCGGTAAAGTTATCGGTGGATCTGGCAGCAGCAATCCATCGCGACCTCACTGTTTACGCCGAGGTGCTCAGCCGGGAGACCGGTCAGGAGATCGACGCGGCGAAGCTGGTAGGACCCATGCTCGCTCGTTTCATGGCAACCGACCGCGCTTTCGCCAAGGCACGCCGCTCTGCGAAGGCTTCCACCTAAACCAACGAGACGTTAGGGCAGGAGGGTTGGATGATGCGTCTTGCGGAGGGACTCGAGGAACCGTGCCAACGCAGGGTTCTTGTTGTGCTCCTCCCAGCACGCCGTAAAGGTGATATGGCTCGGGCCCGATGCATCGCGTACTTCGCGAAAGCGCACGCCGGGATAGGCAAGACTCGTCCATGATTCGCAGTGAACGCTAACATGGAGGCCAGCTTCGACCATTCCCAGGACGTTTTCATTGCTTACATCCCAGGTCTCGACAGTGGGGCCATCACCTGGCGACGAGAGCTTCTTCAGGATTATGTTGCGTAAATCAGATCCAGGATCACGTTGGCTGAGGAGGAAGGTCTCGTCCTTGAGATCGCTCCAGTCGATGACTTCGCTGTTTGATAGCGGGTGCTTCGTCGATACCGCAACAACAATGCGCTCCGACCAGAGCGACATCGAAGGTCCGCTATGTTGCCGCGCCTGTCCCGGGATGATGACTACATCCAGGTCGCCGGAGACGATCGCGGTTATCAGTTGAGCCCGTGATCGTTCGCTAACATGCAGACTGATGTCCGGAAACGCCTTGATGTGTTCTGCAAGCAGCACACGCAGCTTGCTGGTCGATACAGACGTACAGAATCCTGCTTTGAGCAAGCCTGCTTCTCCGCGGTCGGCCAAACGCGAAGCCGTAACCATGTCGTCTATTTCATCGAACAAACGGCGAGCGGCATGTGCCATGCTCTCGCCGGCTGGTGTGAGGCGCACGCCGCCGCTTGAGCGTTCAAACAGAGAGACGCCGATTTGCTCCTCGAGATGGCGAATGCGGCGACTGAGAGCGGATTGCTTCAAGTTAAGCACTGTCGCTGCCTGTCGGAAACTTCCATGTTCGGCAGCAGCAATTACGCTGCGCAACGAACTAAGATCTAGGTTCATAGCTCGGCCATTCGGTTGCTAAGTATTGGTCTCGGTAGCGGCCACGGCTCGCTGCGTCGCTCTTAAGGGGCAAAGCTTCGCCTAGTGATTTCCACCAGCACACATCTGTGTAATCTGCCGAGCTGAAATTCGGCAGCGCACTTTCTTGCTTTCAAGGGAACGAATCGACAAAGCGGCTCGTTGTGGTTTAGTCCGCTGCTGAGATTCGAGCCGCATAGACGAGCGTTGTGCGCTGTAGGTGAGGGTATCAATCGCATGGACAGAAGCCTTCGCTCGCTACTCCTAGCTACGATCGTGGCGCTGCCAAACGATATTGCTGCGCAGGCGGCGCCTCCGGATGGTCCGAAAAGGACTATGGTTCCTGTCATAGCTTGCTATTCGGTGGATAATCTTGGCATGACCGAAGAGGGAATGACGGACACTCAGCTTGCAAGCATAGGATGTCGGAAGCTGCCCCCCGGTACGGTGATCCTTACCTCTTCGGACCACCGAAAGATTCTCGGGGGCGTGGCTGTGCGTGCTCGGAAAGACTTCCCAGATCGAATTGACCTATTCTGGATTATGGAGGACGGGTTGGGGCCAGTGCCTCCGATCTGCAAGCCGCCTTATCTGGAACCTTGCTGAAAGCTCCATGGAGAGAGCCTTAGGTTCTGCCTGAGGCGGGATGCCGCGCCCTTGGTCCCGTGATTGTATAACCTAGCCATGTCAGGCGATAAGTGAAGCAGATGCACGCAGTGTTCAATCGAGTGACTCTTGTACTCAAGCGGGGCAAAAACCTCGTTCGAGTGCTATGTGTTGTCTCCTTGGCGCTCGCTGGCATCTTGCACGTGGTCACCGAATTTCAATTGGTGAGCCAGCCGCCGAGCCAAACCATCGTTTCAAATCCACAAGAAGGTCAAGGCCCTGATTCGCCAAGGCTCGCGGAGGTTTGCCACAGTTGCTCGGTAGTTTCTTTCGTTGAGGTTTCGGCAGCTGACTATGTTGCCGCGGTAACAGCATCAGAGGTGCCCGCTGGGCGTCTGATGCGCGTATCGGTTTACTCCCACCGTCTCATCGCGCCACCCCCCAAGGCTTGATCCCGAACCGTATCGCCCACTGCGCCTAATCCTAGGCTCGGTACGCTGACGTTTGAGTTCTTGGGATCAGTTATGAAAATCCGTGTCGTAGGAGCGCTGTTCGCGACGTGCATCGTCGTGCAGGCGGCGCCGGCGTCGTCACAAAACGCTGTGCAGCAACAACAGCGGCAAGGTAACGCGGTACTCACGCTTCGCCAGGCGCTGCAGCAGGCGGCTAACGCCAGCCCACGTATCGAGGTAGCTGACCGAAATATCGGTATGGCCGACGGGCGGCGGCAGCAGGCAAACAAGCTCCCCAATCCGACAATTGGCTTTGAGATCGACAACTTTTCGCCAAGCAACAGCACCAACGTTGGTGGCGCAGAGACAACGCTAATGCTTAGCCAGCTCATAGAGCTTGGAGGCAAGCGCGACGCGCGCGTTTCCGCGGCCTTGGGCGATTACGACGCTATGCGCTGGGAGCGTGAAGCGGCTCGCCTAGAACTCCTGTCAGAGACGACGATTGCCTTTGTCGAGGCGCTCTCAGTTCAGCGACGGATTGGGATCCTCGACCGGCAAGCCACTGCTCTCGAAAAATTGGTGCCGCTCATGCAGCGTCGTGTCGAGGCGGGCGCGTCCTCACCCTTCGAGGTCTCGCGTACGCAGGCCGCCGTCGGTATGGCGCGGCTCGAACGCGAGCGTGCGCGCTTGTCCCTTGCCGTTGCCCGGCGTGATCTAGCGGCGCTGATGGGGCGCGACACCCCTGACTTCACATCTGTATCTGGTGATTTCGGTCGCATTGTCCGGCCGGCAGCTCTCGACACACTGATAAAGGCCATCGACGATAATCCGCAGCTGATGCGATGGACTGCGATCCGCGCCCAACGAGACGGTGAGCTGCTTGTCGCGCGATTGAAACCCATTCCCGACGTCACTGCGAGCCTCGGCTGGCGCTACTACTCCGACAACGGCGAGAGTGCGATCCGTCTTGGAGTCTCGATGCCGTTTCCAGTGATGGACCGTAATCGGGGCGGCATCCGGGAAGCACAGGAGAACGCCCAGAAAGTTCAAGCGGAGCGCGCCGTTAACCGGCTGAACCTCTTGGTAGTTGTCGCCAAGGCACACGATACGGCCAACAGCCAGCTCCAACAGCTTGACCTCATTCGGAAGTCGATCCTCCCGGCCGCTCGGCAGACGATGAAGATAATCGAGGAAGGCTACGGCCAAGGACGCTTCACTCTGCTTGAAATCCTCGATGCCTATCGCACGGTCGCGGATGCGGAACTTATGGAACACGAGGCCTTGGCCGGTTTCCACACCGCAGTGGCCACGATTGAGGGTCTCACCTCCAGCCCGATCAACCTGGTGCGAGCACGATGATGAAACGCGCAATTAGAATCCTGGGTTACCTTGTGGTGGCTGTTGTCTGTGCCGCGGCTGTAGCCGGATCGGCCTATTACGTCTTCGATCCAAAGTCAGCGAATAGCGCCAAGAGCTCACAAGCGAAGGGCGGCAACGAAGAAAAAGAGAAAGAAGACGGGCACGGCGAGGGCGTAAAACTAAGCGAAGCGCAGATCGCCGCAGCAGGGATTGAGCTACTCACGGCTGGGCCACGAGAGTTACGCGAAACTCTGCGTCTAAACGGCGTGATCCAGCCGAACCAGGAAACCATAGTGAAAGTGACGCCCCGCTTTCCGGGTGTCATTCGCAGCATGCGCAAGCGGCTGGGTGACAAGGTCAAGAAGGACGAAGTGCTGGCGACGATCGAGAGCAATCAGTCCCTGACTACGTACGAACTGAAGGCTCCGATTGACGGCACGATCATCGATCGTGACGGCACTCTCGGAGAGTTCGCGTCTGAAGCGAAGCCGATCTTCACGATCGCGGACTTGTCGAGCATGTGGATCGACTTTGCGGTCTATCGTCGAGACTTCTCCAAGGTTCGCCTTGGCGACCCCGTATCAATCGACGCTGAAGACGGCGGGCCCCCTATCGAAGCCAAGATCGACTACCTGTCGCCGATTGGCGCCAGTGACACGCAATCCGCGATCGCACGCGCAATTGTGCCCAACAATGGACGGCTGCGGCCAGGCCTTTACGTCGATGGACGGGTCGTACTCTCTGCACGTCCTGTCGACGTGGCGATTAGCATCACCGCGCTGCAGACATTGGAGGGCAAGACAGTCGTATTCGTGCGTGATGGCGAAAAGTTCGAAGCCCGGGAGGTTGAGCTCGGCAGTCGCGACGCGGATTGGGTAGCTGTGACATTCGGCATGGTGGCGGGCGACACCTACGCGGCCAGGAACAGCTTCGTCGTGAAGGCCGAAATCGGCAAGAGCAGTGCATCGCATGAGCATTAAGCGCAACGCAGTGGTGAGCAGCGGGAGCCAGATATGATTAATCAGATTCTTGCTTTCTCCATCGCCAATCGCTGGCTCGTAATCATGGCAGCCATCGCCATGGGTGCGCTCGGCGCGTGGAACTTCACGCGACTTCCGATCGACGCGGTTCCCGACATCACCAACGTGCAGGTCCAGGTCAATACGGTGGCCCCGGGCTATTCGCCGCTTGAGGTTGAACAGCGCATCACGTTCCCGCTCGAGACGGCCATGGGCGGCCTGCCCAAGCTCGAATACACCCGCTCTCTCTCCCGGTACGGATTGAGTCAGGTGACGGTCGTTTTCAAGGACGGTACCGACATCTACTTCGCTCGCCAGCTCGTCAACGAGCGCATCCAACAGGCAAAGGAGCAGCTTCCACCTGGCATTGAGACCTCGATGGGACCGGTCTCCACGGGTCTGGGCGAGATCTACATGTATGCCGTCGAAGCGAAACCAGGTGCGAAGAAGCCCGACGGAGAGGCCTATTCGGCGACAGACCTAAGAACCATTCAGGATTGGATTATCAAGCCCCAGCTTCGCACGGTCCCCGGCATAGTCGAAGTCAACACGATCGGCGGCTACGAGAAGCAATTCCACGTTCTGCCCGATCCGGCCAAACTAATGGCATACAAGCTTACTTTCCGTGACGTTATGGCCGCGCTGATGACGCACAACGCCAATGTCGGCGCGGGCTACATCGAGCGCAATGGGGAGCAATATCTGGTGCGTACACCCGGCCAGGTAAACACGCTGCCCGAGATTCGCGATATCGTCATTAGCTCACGGGCAGGAGTGCCACTGCGCATTAGCGACGTTGCGGAAGTCAAAGAGGGAACGGATCTCCGCACGGGTGCCGCCACTCTTAACGGCAAAGAGACCGTAATCGGCACAACTATGCTGCTGATCGGCGATAACAGCCGCACAGTCGCGCAGCGTGTAGCCAAGAAACTCGAGGAAATAGGGCGCTCTCTCCCTGATGGTGTCATAGCGCGCGCTATCTACGACCGTACCAAGCTGGTTGAGGCGACAGTTTGGACTGTCGAGAAGAATCTTCTGGAAGGCGCGTTGCTGGTCGTCGTCGTCTTGTTCCTGATTCTTGGCAATTTCCGTGCGGCTTTCGTGACCGCCTGCGTCATTCCGCTCTCGATGCTCTTCACCATTACCGGAATGGTCGAGAATCATATCAGCGCGAACCTGATGAGTCTTGGCGCGATCGATTTCGGAATCATCGTCGACGGTGCAGTTATTGTTGTCGAGAACTGCCTGCGACTGTTGGCGGAGGAGCAGCACAAGCGGGGTCGAGTCCTGAATCGGGAGGAGCGCTTCGCGACTATTCTCGCGGGTGCGCAGCAGGTTATTAAGCCCAGCCTATTTGGCACATTGATTATTGGTGTCGTCTATTTGCCGATCCTTACGCTAACAGGCGTCGAAGGAAAAATGTTCACTCCTATGGCGCTGACAGTGCTCGTGGCGCTCCTGGGTGCGGCGATTCTTTCAATGACGCTC
Organism: Reyranella sp.; assembly: GCF_965228225.1. Lineage (GTDB taxonomy): Bacteria > Pseudomonadota > Alphaproteobacteria > Reyranellales > Reyranellaceae > Reyranella. The sequence goes on from NZ_OZ245801.1 coordinate 1,863,742, forward strand.
GTGCCGGCAGCCGTTGCATTGCTGGTAACGGGTAAGGTGGCGGAGAAGGAAAACTTCTTCATGCGCGGCGCGGCGCGAATATATGCACCGGTCCTGGAACACGCAATCCGCTTGCGTTACGTCATCGTCTGCTTGGCTGTGTTGCTGGTCGGGGTAGCGGGCGTGGCGGCCTCGCGCATGGGTGGCGAGTTCATTCCTTCACTCGACGAAGGGGATATCGCCATGCACGCCATGCGGATCCCCGGTACAAGTCTCTCCCAGTCGGTGCAGATGCAGGAGGCATTGGAGAAGGCGGTTCTTGAATTCCCAGAAGTGAAGGAAATCGCCGCAAAAATCGGCACCGCGGAGGTGGCGACTGACCCAATGCCGCCGAACGTAGCCGACAACTTCATCATGCTGAAGCCGCGGAGTGAGTGGCCCGATCCAAACCGTTCAAAGGCCGATCTGGTGGCTGCAATCGAGAAACGCGTGGAGCAGATACCGGGTAACAACTACGAGTTCACGCAACCTATTCAGATGCGGTTCAACGAGCTGATCTCGGGCGTTCGTAGCGATCTCGGTATCAAAATCTTTGGGGACGACCTCGACACGCTGCTTCAGATCGCAGGCAAGGTTCAGCAAGTCGTGCAGGCCGTGCCCGGAGCTGCCGACGTCAAGACAGAACAGGTTAGTGGTCTGCCGATGCTGACGGTAAAGCCAAACCGTACTGCGCTCGCGCGTTATGGAATCAGCTTGGCGGAGCTCCAGGAAGTCGTCGAGATAGCTGTCGGTGGCAAGGAGGCCGGCCTGATCTTCGAGGGCGACCGCCGCTTCGACATCGTCATTCGCCTTCCGGAACACCTCCGGGTCGATATCGATGCGCTGTCCTCATTGCCGATTCCTTTGCCCGCCGCCCAGGCGGGAGCGAAGGAGAATGGCACCGGCCGCATCGTGCAGACGGGGATCGGTGTTGCCGCACCCTATATACCCCTCTCTGCGGTTGCATCAGTCGAGGCAGCGCCCGGCCCCAACCAGATTAGCCGCGAGAATGGCAAGCGCCGCGTGGTCGTCTCGGCCAATGTGCGAGACCGGGACCTAGGGTCGTTCGTAACCGAGGTCCAACGGCGAGTGTCGGAGCAGGTCAAACTGCCGGCCGGCTACTGGGTTGGCTGGGGTGGCCAGTTCGAGCAGCTTGTGGCGGCAACACAGCGGCTTGCAATTGTCGTCCCAGTTGCCTTGCTTCTGATCTTCGTCCTGCTGTGTATGAGTCTGGGTTCGGTGAGCGATGCCCTTCTTGTGTTTAGCGGTGTGCCTTTGGCCTTGACGGGGGGTGTCGCGGCACTAGTCCTTCGCGATATCCCACTATCGATCAGTGCGGGTGTAGGATTCATCGCGCTATCAGGCGTAGCCGTGCTCAACGGGCTCGTGATCATAACTTTCATTCAGGAACTGCGCGCAGAGGGGAAGCAAGTTCGCGAGGCAGTTCTTGAAGGTGCGATGAAACGGCTTAGGCCGGTCCTCATGACAGCGCTTGTCGCTTCACTGGGCTTCGTCCCAATGGCGGTCGCCACTGGCGCAGGGGCGGAGGTACAGCGGCCGCTGGCCACCGTCGTCATCGGCGGAATCATTTCTTCGACGATTCTGACGCTCGTGGTGCTTCCGGCGCTCTACGCGCTGTTTCATCGAGACAAAACCGTTCAACAAGAGGAGACAACATGAAGGCGTTTATGATTACTGTGATTGCGTTGGTATGGGCCGGCGCTGCCGTAGCGCAACATAGCCACGACAACGCGAAAGGCCCGAACGGCGGGAAAATGCAGGACGTAGCCGGCGTGCATGCCGAACTGTTGATTTCGGGCAACGTTGTGACCATCAACCTGGTTGATGAAGCAAATAAGCCCACATCGGCCAAGGGCTTCAGCGGTTCAGTCTTGATCGTGTCTGGGGCGACGCGAGAGACGGTGCAGCTCGCGGTGGAAGGCGACAGCTCGCTCAAGGGAGCTGCCAAAGCAGATATTCCCGCCGCGGCTCAGGTAACTCTGGTGTTGAAGAACGCGGCCGGCAAGTCCGGCCAGGCCAAGTTCTAATCTCGGTTGAAGCGGCAGCCGGCCCTATGCCGGCTGCCGCAACCGGCATCTTTTCGAGTTGCCGTCGCAGCTCTTATCGAGATGCGCAGCGGAAGGGACTTCGGTCCGATCAATGCTGAATATCGTACTACGCGATCCAGTCTTAGGCGCTACGGAGCGGCGATGGCATCAAGAGCGGCGGTCTGCATGGCTGCGCCTGGTCGCGCTCGCCATCCTAGTCGTCAACCTTGGCCTCGCTACTCGGCACGCCAGCATTATCATTCACAACAATGTCGTGATCGTTTACGGGCTGACAACCATCACTGCGCTTGCACTGGCTGAATTGAGGCGTGGTCCCGCGTGGCTGGCATGGGCGTTTGTCACATTCGATGCGCTACTGGTTGTCGTTCTCTTCCACGAGCATCTTTTTGCGCCGGGAAAGGAGCTTGATCACGACCTGACAGCGCCTTCGCTGGCAATCGGCTTTGTGTTGTTGACGCACGTCGCAATGCGACTCCGTCCAATTATGGTCCTCCTGTTTTCCGGGCTGGTTGTCTTGGGCTGGCTGACCCTGCTTGTGGTGGCTGTGGAGGCGCATCTAGGGAAGGGTCCCACACACGCGCTGGACTGGTCTTCATTCATGACCGAGGGAGCGTTAGCAGCGGCGTTCGGATTTTCGGCGCTCGTTTGCGCCCTACTTGCTCATGATCACAACGTCCTCTTAAGGAGTGCGGTTATTGCGGAGCGGCGTCGAGCAAACCTTAGCCGCTTCTTCTCGCCCGCTGTTCTAAACGAGCTCCAGGCCAGTGAAACAAGGCTCCCGCTCAGCCGACGGCAAGTCGCCGTGATGTTCGTCGATCTACGTTCGTTTACTCGTCTCAGCGAAGACATCTCGCTAGAGGAGCTCGCGAAACTTCTTGCTGAGTTCCGTGAGTTGATTACGCGAGAGGTGTTTGCTCACGGCGGAATGATTGACAAATTCATCGGTGACGGAGTCATGGCTGCCTTCGGGCAGCCCAAAGCTGCCGTGGACGACGCCACGCGCGCTGTGGATTGTGCTCTTCATCTCGAATCAACGCTTCGGGAGTGGAGGGAAGCGCGGCGTCGGCGCGGCGAGGCCGCGCCAGACGCCGGCATCGGCCTTCACTTTGGCGTCGCGATCGGAGGCGTTCTCCATAGTGGCTCACACGACGAATTTACCCTTATCGGTGACGCTGTGAACGTCGCTCAACGCTTGGAGCGACTTTGCAAGACGTTGGGGGCATCCATCGTTGCCTCGTGCGAGGCGGTTTCAGCGGCCGGAAGAGAACATGCCACGCAATGGCGGCATGCGGACGATACAGAACTCGAAGGCCGGGCAGGCCGAAAGCGCATCACTTACCTGCCTCGCAAAAATGAAAGGGAAGTCCGGGGATCGGGACGAAAAGGAATTAATCTATGAAAACGCTACTTCTGATCGCGGCAATGATGTTCTGGGGTGGAACATCTGGCGCCCAGCGCAGCGACGTTGTTGGTGGTCCACACGGTGGCAAACTCCAGGAAGTCGCTGGAGTACAGGTTGAGTTGCTCGTCGGGGAGATGGAAGTGACCGTCTACGTATACTCAACAGACAACACCCCCTTGGATGTTCGGGATTTCAATATAACCGTGAGCATTGTCTCAGGACGCAACCACGAGCTCCTCCAGTTACGGGCAGAGGAGCCATTCAAGCTGACGGGTAATGGGAAGGCATTCTTGCGTCCCTATTCGGCGGTCAAGCTTTACCTCACGACTCCCACCGGCATGACCGGCAGCGTCGAGTACTAGGAGCCTTTGATGTCTGGATCCCACGGACAGCACGACGGCAATGCGCATTCGCACTCTGATGGCGAAAGCCGCGGCGCCGACCGGAAGGATCACACCCGGCAAGGGGAGGGGGATCATTCCCATGCTCATGGCGGCCCATTCGGCAAGCACACAGAGCTCATCTTCTCCTTGGGTTGCGGAGCTTTATTGTCTGTAGGTTTCGCCCTTGAGAAGCTTTTCCCGACAACTCCGACCTGGGTACCGCTAGCGCTTTATGTCGGCGCTTATGCAGCCGGCGGTTTCTTTACCGTGCGTGAAGCTACGGACAACATTCGGCAAGGCAAGTTCGAGATTGATACCCTAATGCTCGTGGCAGCCGCTGGTGCTGCGATACTGGGAGCGTGGGTAGAGGGCGCGTTGCTCCTGTTTCTGTTCAGCTTGGGGCATTCGCTCGAGCATTTTGCGATGGGGCGTGCAACGCAAGCAATCGAGGCACTCGCTAAGCTAGCGCCTCAGACAGCTACCGTTCGACGGGATGGTAAGGACACCGATGTATCTGTTGATCAACTAGTTGTTGGTGACATCGTACTCGTTCGGCCCAACGAACGCCTACCGGCGGACGGCTTTGTCATGAAGGGAGAGTCGAGCGTCAATCAAGCGCCGGTTACTGGCGAAAGCATTCCGGTTGATAAGAGGGCAGTCACAGACATTAGCGAGGCGCGAAACCGTCCAGAAATTGTTGATGCTGCCTCTCGAGTCTACGCAGGGACTATCAACGGTGCGGGCCAGATTGAGATCGAAGTCACGCGTCGATCGAACGATTCCGTTCTGGCAAGAGTCGTGAAGATGGTGAGTGAGGCTGAAGCGCAAAAATCGCCCACTCAACGTTTTACTGACCAGTTCCAAAAGCATTTCGTACCGGTCGTCTTAACGCTTGCAGTGTTATTGCTCTTTGCGGGGGTGTTTATCGACGAGCCGTTCAGTTCCACACTCTATCGATCCATGGCTGTACTCGTGGCAGCGAGTCCCTGCGCTCTGGCAATCGCCACGCCAAGTGCTGTTCTTTCTGGAGTGGCCCGCGCGGCTCGAGGAGGTGTGCTTATTAAAGGCGGAGCTCCTCTGGAAGCGTTGGGAGCTGTTCAGGTAATGGCTTTCGACAAGACCGGAACTCTCACTGAGGGACGTCCCCAAATCGTCGACGTAGCGCCGGTCGAGGGCGTTACGGAACTCGAGTTGCTTGAAGTGGCCGTCGCCGTGGAACAGGCCAGTGACCATCCTCTAGCTCAGGCGATAGTTCGCGACGGGAAGCAACGCCTGGGTACTCGAGAGCTTAGACGAGTTGACGACCTGAAGAGCCTTACCGGTCGCGGCGTAATGGCTACTCTGGGCGATGAACCGGTTTGGATCGGGAAAGCCGAAATGTTCGGCCAGGACAGCATTCCTTCGTTGGGAGAAAGCGCACTGAAGGCAGTCGCTCGGCTTCGCGAGGCGGGCCGGACAACGATGGCTGTTAAATGGGGCCAGAGGGATTTGGGCGTAATCGGCCTGATCGATACGCCTCGAGAAGGGGCCAAGGAGATGCTTAAGCGTCTGCGCGCTCTTGGCATCACGCGGATGGTCATGTTGTCCGGTGATCATCAGAAGGTCGCCAACGCAGTCGCACAAGAAGTGGGACTTGACGAGGCCCGAGGCGACTTGATGCCCGAAGACAAGGTCACGACGATTCGGCAGCTGCGCGATGAGGCCAAGATAGTAGCCATGGTCGGCGACGGTGTTAACGACGCGCCAGCGATGGCTACCGCATCTGTTGGTATCGCAATGGGAGCCGCTGGGTCGGACGTGGCGCTGGAAACTGCGGATATCGCACTGATGGCTGATAAACTAGAGCATCTTCCGTTCGCCGTTGCTCTGAGCCGTCACACGCGATCGATCATATTCCAGAACATCGTACTGAGCCTTGGTGTCGTGGTTCTGCTCGTTCCAGCCACCATCTTTGGGCTGGGTATAGGGCCGGCCGTGATCGTGCACGAAGGCTCAACTCTTGTCGTCGTCTTCAACGCACTGAGGATCCTAGCCTACAAGAGTGGAAGTACATGAACGAACGCGTTCGCGAGATCTACCCAATCCCGATTACTCCGAGACCGAGGAAGGGTTCTTCGCCGAAGCACGACAGTGGAGGATGTGATGAAGCGCTTGTTTTGCGGACTGACCCTATTGCTGCTTGCCGGATGTAGCGGAACGGTTCCGGTCACGGGCCAAACGGTCGATGGCGAGACTTTCTCGGGCACTTTTAGCCGGCGAACCGATGGGCTTGGGGGCGCCGTGGCGCTTCAGAGTAGTGGCGGCGTGATTTGCGATGGTCGCTGGCATCTCGACGAGAAGAAGACAGGTTCTGTCGCTGTTACCTGCAGCGATGGGCGCACCGGTACCGCCGAACTTACAGCTCGTCCCATCGGCGGAACGATGAAAGGCATGCTTGGTGGCAAGTATTTTGAAGGTCAGTTCGACGATCCATCACTTCCGCAGTGACATGCCCGGCCAGTCTGAGTTCGCATTGTAGCTTTACAGATCGAGGAGAGAGCAATGGCAGATACGGCGACGCCTGTTGGCGACGAAGGACTTCTTTGTCCTGCTTGCAGAGTTGATTTGGTCATGAGTGAGCGCCAGGGAATAGAGGTCGACTACTGCCCTAAATGCAGAGGTGTGTGGCTGGACAGGGGAGAACTCGACAAGATCATTGAGCGTGCTACCTCTGAGGAAAATCGAGGGGTTGTGCAATCCGCCTCACCGCGGAGTCAGTCGTATGCCTCAAACGACGGAAACGCTGGTGGTCACGGGTCTGGGCACGGCAAACGTCGCGGTGGCCACGGTCAAGGCGGTGGGCGCGAATCATTCTTTAGTCGCTTGTTCGACTGAGTGCCGTCGAGAAATGGCACTTGGCGGAGCAACGCGATACACTGATTAAGGGGATGAGTATGACCGCAGGTTATCCGCCTGTTAGGGCACTGGCCGCCGGTACCGCTGCAGCTCAGCACAAGGGACGTCTTGTCGGCGCTCTGTCTCTCACGATCACCTTCATGGCTATCGAGGTAATAGGAGGGCTATGGACCGGCAGCCTCGCATTGCTCGCCGATGCTGCACATATGATGACAGACGCCGGCGGCTTGGTTTTGGCGCTTATCGCTATTCGCTTTGCTGAGCGTCCAGCAACACCGCAGAAGACCTATGGCTATGTTCGAATGGAGGTGCTGTCAGCGCTGACCAATGCTGTCATTCTGCTTCTGCTGACCGTATATATCTGCTTCGAAGCTTATCAGCGCTTCTTGAATCCGCCTGACATTCTGGGCGGTCCCATGTTGGCGGTCGCGGCGGCTGGGCTCGTGGTCAATCTAATTAGCATGAAGTTGTTGTCGGCAGGCTCATCGACGAGCCTCAATGTGAAAGGTGCCTACTTCGAGGTCCTGAGCGACATGCTTGGCTCGCTCGGGGTCATCGTCGCCGCGATCGTCGTCATGCTCACGGGATGGAAGCTAGCCGATCCTATCATCGGCGCCGGCATTGGTCTGTTCATTGTCCCGCGCACCTGGATTTTACTGAAACAGGCGATCCACATCCTAATGGAGGGGACGCCTCCCGAAATCGACATGGCGCTACTGGAACGCACACTTAAAGAGATCCCCGGCGTGGTCGCTGTCGATGATTTGCATGTCTGGACAATCACGTCTGGGATCGACGCGATTAGTAGTCACCTTGTGGTAGCTGACATTTCCCAAGCAAGGGCGGTTCTGGTCGCTGCAAACGAAAGTATGAAAGCGACCTTCGACATTAAACACACAACGTTCCAGATCGAAGACCAGGTCCTCCGCGAGGCTGAAGGACCACGAAGGTTTTAGGATGCCACACGATATTCTTGTCGATGGCCGATTGGTTGCTGGCGGTGTCGGCGCGAAGCGCACTGAAAGGATGGCTAAGGCCTTCGTTGCAGTTGGTGCGACCCTCCTTCTCTTGGCTGCTTGCGGTTGTTCGCGGGAGATCGGAACGAAATTTGAGCCGTCGCTCGCAGACCGGCTGGTGCCGGGCTCATCGACGCTTGGGGATGCGGTTCGACTATTGGGTAAACCCTTCAAAACCAGGGACACCTTGCGTGGCATTACCTGGGCTGAATGGTGGTACCTGAAAGATCATTCCCAACGCACAGAATCTCAGGATCTCGTGGCGCTATTCGCTGCCAACGGCACCTTGCTTTCGATCGTCCGACGGCACGACTGTCGCCCATAGTTCGCGCTATCCAATGCCAAGTATGTCTCGCTGCTGGCATCAAAGGTGGAAGGCTAATCGTATGAAAGTCTCGCGAGGGTTGTCACGGAAGGCACTAGCTAATTGCCAGCTGGCGGCCGAGATATGATCTCATCTATGGCGAGCTGGGAGACGTTGTCTCACCTGATCAATCTCGCAGTCGCCTATGTTCTTGCGCTTCCCATTGGCTGGAATCGTGAGCGCGAAGAGCGCAGCGCTGGCATTCGGACTTTTCCTCTCGTTGCAATGGCCGCTTGCGGCTTTGTACTGGTGGCAGTCGGTGTGCTCGGCAAGGAATCGGCAGGCCAGGCACGAATCCTGGAGGGGCTTATTACGGGTGTGGGTTTTATCGGAGGCGGCGCGATCCTGAAGCATGGGGTGCAGGCGCTCGGAACCGCGACAGCAGCAAGTCTATGGGCGACCGGTGCCCTCGGCGCGGCGGTGGGCTACGGACTTTACGATATCGCGGCGATGTTGAGCGGTGTCGTTTACCTGACCTTGCGCTATCTCGCCCCCCTAAAGGAGGTTGCTCGCCAAGAGAATGGTGAGAGCGAGTAGGTATCTTGCAAAGCAATCTACTGGATAGCCTTTATCAGCACCTCAGACGCCTAAGACGCGATACCGAATGGTGGATGGACAAGCTGAGTTGCAGATTGACGGCGAGCATTGCCGTTAGCCAGAGCTCCGCTTCTCGCGGGTGAGGACGCAATATGAGCAATCGGCGAGCGTTGCGGCGCATGCGGCGTCTCTACCGAGCGAAGCCGCGTACATCGTCTAAATGGGAACGCATGGCTTTCTTGGCTGTAGGCGCTGGAGCGCTCATTGTAGCCGCTTTTGTTTTCAACTCGTTTATTGGAAGAGCGAACCCACCCCGTATGGATGCAAACAACGAAGTGCAAGTCGCTGAGGGTCGAAACATTTTTCGGCAGGCCTGCGCAAGTTGTCACGCTGAGTTGCTTCAGGCGCAGATTGAGTCGTCGGAGCACTTAGGAAGCGGAATGCTGTCGCTGCCCCTGCTTAATGCTTCTGGGCGAGCTTGGCGACTTACCGACAAAGAACTATTTGTGATCGTGAAATCAGGGCATGGCGCATATCCGGCTAAGTCTGGCGCCGACGTGCCTGCATTTGAAAGCCCGATCGGAGATGGGGATATTGCCGCCGCGCTGGCATACGTGAAGAGCACATGGCCTGTCGAGGTTCAGGCCCGCCAAACGCGCAGGAGTTTAGCGTTTTGGCGGGCGACTCCACACTGAACTAACGTGCTGAACTTTTCTCGCCGGATATCCGTCGTTGCAGAGTAAGGCAAGGTCTTGAGCGCCCGTGGCCGAACGCGCAGCCCACGACCGGGGGCGGCCGCCCGCACGCTTAGGGAGGAGTGCGCCGCGAGTGTCGTGACGCGTCGCACGGCCTCGATGTCGCCAGCCGCACCTGACATGATCGACAGTGAAGTGGCCATACGATCGCGCCGTAAACGTCACCAGGAAATCGCAAGCTAACACCTAGTCGAGCCAGGGAAGTCCACGATCGCGGCGAAGCTTATCGACGGCATCGGCGCCACGGCGACGAGCGGGGGCGGCCGAAGCGGATCGTCGCATCGCTGCGCACACTGGGTGGGGCCGAGACCTTAGACAGCATCGACAGTGCGACCGTCGTTCACGCGGTTGCGGTTCTGCCAGTGAGCCCAGATCGACGTATGCTCGACATCATCGTGTTCTTAACACGCACGCTTGCGACCCCGCTGTTGTTGGGGGGCTTGCGGGCGTTCTTTCAACCGTGATCGGCGTTCATGCCGAGTGAGTCCCGTGCCCGTATCGTGACGACAGACAGCCATCGATAGCGGGGTCACCTGTCCCGGGGCAGGTTGGCGTTGCCATGGGAGAGTATTGCCCGCCGCTTGCACTCGATCGTCACCGCCGCCTGCTTCGTGGGGGGCGTCACGGAAAGGGCCAGCATTCACTCGGTACCGGCAGAATCCTCCGCCTCGTAGACCAGTCTCCTTCGTCGATTTTCCGCATTCGAGGGAGAAAGACATGTTACGTACTTTTTCTCCGCTCTTTCTGCTGTTCGCCTTCGAAACAGCAGCAAGCTGGCGCGCGCAGCCGGTCGCAGTTCGATCCTAGAGACTTTCAGCGAGGCACATACAGCATTCCGTCTTGATCCTGTAGGGGCTACAGGACGCATTATGTCCATAGTGCCCGGAGCGGATCATGCGACACCTGCTTGATATCGCCAATAAAATCGATGCGCTGAACAGGACTGTCGCCAAGGTCGTGCGATGGGGACTGCTCGCCAATGCCATCCTCATCACCCTAAATGCATTGAGCCGGAAACTGCTTTCCATCGCCTACTCATCGGCGTTCGACCTCCAGTGGCAGTTCTTCGCCGCCACGGTCCTCCTGATGGCGGCCTATACCTTCCAGCGCGACGAGCACGTCCGTATCGATATCGCGACGGAACGGCTTGGCGAGCGCGGACTTGCGTGGCTCGATCTTACCGGCATTTGCCTGGTCCTTCTTCCCGTCTGCGTGGTGCTCGTATGGGTGAGCACTCCGCAGTTTCTGACCTCTATTCTCTCCGGCGAGAGCCGGGCAACCCGCGAAAGCACGAGCGAGATTCCCGGTTGGATCATAAAGGGCTTCATTCCCGCCGGCTTCCTCCTGCTCGGCCTGCAAGGCGTGGCCGAGGCGATCCGCTGCGTCGCGTGCATCAGAGGCGTTCTGCCACGGCCCGTGCGTCGCAATATGCTGATCGAGAAGCGCTGACATGGGCGAGATCCTCGCGCCTGCCATGTTCCTCTGCCTCGTGCTGGCCTTGTTCCTCGGATTTCCGGTCGCCTTCACCCTGGCAGCGGTCGGTGGAGCTTTCGGAATCATCGGCGTCACGACAGGCCACTTCCACCCTGCCTTCCTCATCAACATGGTCTTCAGGATCCAGGGCGTATTCAACAACGACAACCTGCTGGCGCTACCGCTGCTGATCTTCATGGGAATGCTGCTCGAACGTACAGGCATCGCCCAGGATATGTTCGTGGCACTCAATCGCCTGTTCGGAAGACTTTCCGGAGGACTCGCCTATACAACGATCATCGTCGGCGCGGCCCTGTCGGCGATTACGGGATTTGTATCGGCGTCCGTCGTCGCCATCGGGCTCATGGCTTTACCGGTGATGCTCCGCTCGAAGTACGATCCGCGACTTGCCACGGGCGTGGTCGCCGCAGCCGGTACTCTCGCCCAGGTCATTCCGCCCAGCCTGGTTCTAATCATCCTCGCCGAACAGCTCGACGTGTCACTTCTCGAGATCTACCGCGGCGCGCTGTTGCCGGCCGCGCTGTTGATCGCGCTATATCTGCTTTACATCTTCTTTGCCACGCGCTGCTTTCCGAAACGGGCACCGCCCGCGCCGGAGGATGAAGCCGCGACGCGATGGCAAATACTCGTCGAAGTGCTGCGGGCGGCTGGTGCACCTCTGGTCATCGTCTCGGCGGTGCTGGCCGCAATCTACTTCGGCGTCACGACACCGACCGAAGGCGGTGCCATCGGTGTTTGCGCCATCTTGCTAGTGGGCCTGGCGAGCCGAAAGCTGACCGGCCGCAACCTCCGGCAGGCTTTGGATGTCACCGGGATACTCTGCTCCGGCATCATTTTCCTGTTGTTGGGAGCTTCGTTCTTCATACTGGTCTTTCGCGGCGTCGGCGGCGACCTCTGGATTGAATCGCTCTTCGCCCATCTGCCGGCCGGCCAGCTTGGTTTCATCGTATTCGTCAATGCTGCGATTTTCGTCCTTGCTTTCTTCATGGATTTCTTCGAGATCGCCTTCATCGTGCTGCCGCTGATCGCTCCCTTGGCGCGGCAGCATGGCATCGACATGGTTTGGTTCACGGTACTGCTGGCCGTCAACCTGCAGACCTCGTTCATGCATCCCCCATTCGGGATCGCGCTCTACAATCTACGCAGCGTAACGCCCGCTACGATTCGGACGTCGCAAATCTATTGGGGAGCGGTGCCGTTTCTCGCGCTGCTAATCCTGATGGTGGGGTTACTCATCGCCTTTCCCCAGATCGTGACGCGCCCGCCGGCCGCGCCACCAACGGGACCCATAACCATCGAGTTGCCCGGCCCACCCGCCGACAATTGAAACGGGAGGAGCTGAAGAATTAAACCATCGTCGAGAGCGCATCGATCACGCGACAATCCATGACGCGGCCGTTCTTGCAGCCACGTACCATTCGCTTCAATTCGTCGCGCAGTACGTTCAATCGGCTCAATCGGCTCTCAACCGCCAACAGTTGAGCGGACGCCAAATCCGACGCGGACTTGCAGGACAATTCAGGCGTCTCCTGCAGGGCGAGCAGCGCACGCACGGAGGCCAGTTCAAAGCCAAGGTCGCGCGCGTGGCGGATGAACGCCAACCTTCTCACATCCTGCTGGCCATAGATCCGGCGACCATTGGCGGCGCGAAGGGCCTTCGGCAATACGCCGACACGCTCATAGTAGCGGATCGTCTCGATATGAACGCCGCTTTGCTTGGCCAGAGTACCGATAGGCATCATCGCAGATGACCTCTTGTTCCTGTAGTTACTACAGGAGGTATGATCGCGCGACGCAGGACAAAGGACAAGCGATATGGACGCGACAACCCTTGAACGCCCGGTGCGCTATCGCGTAACCGGCATGGATTGCTCCTCGTGCGCAGCGAAGATTGAAGGCGCAGCGCGCAAGCTGCCCGGGATCGACGATGTCAGGGTTTCGATTGCCTCACAGGAGATGACGCTCAAGCTGGGAGATAAGGGAGCATCGCTGCCGGAGCTTGAACGGACGATCACCGGTCTCGGCTACCAACTCACGAAGCTTGGCGCAGATGACGACGACGATAAGGTACCGGACCTTTCCCATGTGACGCCGGCCTACAAGCGTGCCCTCTGGATCGTCATCCTTCTAAACGTCGGTTACGGCGCAATCGAGATTGTCGGCGGCTTCCTCGCCGGCTCGCAATCGCTCAAGGCCGATGCTCTCGATTTCCTGGGCGACGGCCTGATCTCGTTTCTTGGTCTGATCGCCATTGGATGGGGACTGAGGGCCAGGGCGAGTGCGGCCCTGTTGCAGGGCATCTTTCTTGCGGCCTTGGGCGTCGGCGTGATCGCGTTCACGGGATACCGCGTGCTGGTCCTCAGCCAACCCCATGCCGAACTGATGGGCATTTTTGGCGCGGTTGCGCTTGCGATCAATGTCGCTGCGGCTCTCGTCCTCATTCCCCATCGCACCGGAGACGCGAACGTCCAGGCGGTCTGGCTGTTCTCGCGCAACGACGCCATTGGCAACGCGGCCGTCGTCGTTGCGGCAGCACTCGTATGGTGGACAGGGACGCCGTGGCCTGACCTCGTAGTCGCTGCGGTGATAGCCGGGCTCTTCCTTCACTCGGCCTGGTCCATCATTGGCCACGCACGCGCCGACCTGCAGCAGGCTGGTCGCACGGCCCAATGCGGCCGGTGCAGGGCGTCGGCATTGGCTGCGCGCTTGCTGCATCCATGGTTGATCAGGCAAGCAAGGCCATCGCCATTTCAATGGGGCCGCGGCTGGAAGCGGGAATCGAGGTGTTGCCGGTCTTCAATCTCGTCCTCGTGCGCAATCGCGGCGTGAGCTTCGGATTGTTGGCCAACCTTCCCTGGTGGGCGCTGGCGATTACTGGCCTCTTGGCCGTCGCGGGCCTTTCTGTCTGGCTGTGGCGCACCGACCGGAAGTTGGATGCCGCCGCTATCGGTCTGACTATTGGCGGTGCACTCGGCAACATTACGGACCGTATGCGGTTCGGCGCCGTCACCGATTTTCTCGACTTCCATGTTGGCATGTACCATTGGCCAGCGTTTAATTTCGCCGACATTTCGATCGTGAGCGGTCTTGCGTTGTTGCTCTGGAGAACGCGGGAAGAGCATCGGCGTGAACCTGCGAACTGAACAACGAAGAATACGGTGCGTTGATACGATTCAGCGCTCGCCGGGCTGAAGGGTGAATCGCAATGCCAGAGGAATAATGGTTATTACGTGGCCGACGCGCGACGCTGGTTTTGCCAGAAACCGATTGCCAGTAAGGCCGCCATCACGACCTGGGCAGCGACGCCCTGCATGGTCGGATATAGTCCGAGAAAATCCACGCGGATAACGCCCGCCAGTTGATCAATGGGAATCCAGCCCGCCTCCTGCAGGGCTGCGATACCCTTTCCGACGAGCACGACGCAGAGGACAGCAAGCAGCATCGAGCTGAATGCGAAGAACTTGGCAATCGGCAACGAACGGCTGTAGCGCATCAACGCCCAGGCTATGATTGCAAGCATGGCAATAGCCGATGCCGCGCCGGCAAGGACGGCGCCGGCATGGTTCTCGTCCCAGATGGCGGCGCAGAACAGGATGGTCTCGAAGACCTCGCGATAGACGACGACGAAAGTCAGCCCGAACAGACCCAACATCGACTCGCGTGAGAGTGCGCGGTTGAGCTTGTCACGGATGTAGCGCTGCCATTCGCCGGCCTGGCTCTTGCCGTGCATCCAGATCCCGACCCATAGCAAGATAAAGGAAGCAAAGAGAGATCCGAAGCCCTCGGTCAGCTCGCGATCCGCGCCACTGATCGAAATCACATACGTGGCGAGGCCCCACGTGAGGAAGCCGACGGCCAAGGCCGCGATCCACCCGCCATGAACATATCGAGTGGCTTCCGGTCGGTTGGCTTTGCGCAACATGGTCAGCATGACGACCACGATCAAGAGCGCTTCGAGGGCTTCGCGGAGAAGCACGGTGAAGGCGCCGAAAAAGCTCGATGCACTGCTCGCATGGCGGGGGTCGAGCGCCTCTTCGGCTTGGTCCACTAGACCGTCGATTGTTTTTGCCTGCGTGCGAACGGCGTCCACAGTTGCTCCGCGTCCGATCGCGGCGCGCAGTTCTCCCATGGCGCCTTCAATGCTGATCATGAGGTCTTTGTTGCGCGCCGAGAGCAAAGGCTCGACGGGTTCGAAGCCGTCGAGATAGGCGGACAGGGCAAAGTCCGTCGCAGCGCGACGGTCGCCTTTTTCGTAGGAAAGGACTGCAGAGGTCAGCCGCGTGCGGACGAGCGCAAGCGAGGCGTTGGTCGAGGGTATTACGGCCGCCGGATTGCGCCGAAGATAGGCCAGAAGGGCGCTTGCCTTTTCGTCGCCCACACGACTGGCCAGCACCGCCGGCCGCTCGCCGACCAGGTTGGTCAGGTTCATCTGCTGGCGAAGGTCCTCGTCACTCTGCCAGAGCTGCTGCCCTTTAGTGGCGTCCGCAGCGGGAAAGGCCAGCGAGCCGACATAAAGGGCAAGTGCCCAGCGGTCCTGGGACGGCAACTGCGCGAAACTCGCCATGCTGGTGCCGTCGAGGCCCTGCTCTATCACTTGGTAGAGTGCGAAGAGGCTACGCTCGATGGCGCGCTCCTTATCGGTGAAGTCGATGGGAGGGGGCTTGAGGTCGGCTGCTGCAGGTCCCTTGCCGTTGCCGCTGGCACCATGACAGTTCGCGCAATGCTCGGCATACAGGACGCGCCCGGCCGTATAATCCGGCACAACGGCAGGCGCCAGCGGCACGGGATAGGCTTTGATCAGGTCCGCGGCCAGATTGCGCGCTAGTTCGGCGACCAACTCGGCCTTTTCCTTGTTCTCAATGGCCCCCTGAAGCTCTACGGCACGTTTGCGAAGATCGCTCTTGGCGTCGGACGCCGGCAACCCTTCCAGCCTCTCCGTCACCGACCCGACGAACTCGACCATCTCCTTGTATTCTTCGCTGCTGACGACAACGCCGTCTCGGACCGCACCGCCATAGTCGATTGCCATGTAGTCGAGCAGACGCCAGATCGTCAGTGCTGGTGCAGTGTCGGCACGGGCTCCAAGCAGGAAGAATTGGCTGACGAGCAGCAGTACAAATGCCGCTATTCTAGGACTCAACATAATCGCCTGCTTCCGTACGGATGGTCGTGGACAAATATCAGATCGGTACAAACGGTCGCGTGACCCGGTGTGCCAGCTTCGCGCCACAAGAGTATGCCGCAAAAGCGTGATGGCAGGTTTGTCCACGAGGGTCTGCGACGTATTGACTACATGACATCTACCGCGTGGCGTGTGGTCGAGTGCCCTCGACACAGGGAAGGCGTGGCGCCGACCTTCAGTCCGGGCTTCGACGACCGTAGCGTAACAGCCGCAGGGCGTTGGCGGTGACCAGCACCGTTGCGCCGGTGTCAGCGAGGATCGCCATCCAGAGCGGTGTGCTGCCGACGAGGGTCGTTACCAGGAAGATGGCTTTCAGGCCGAGCGCGAGGGCGATGTTCTGCCAGATGTTGCGCATGGTCGCCCGCGACAGCGAGATTAGCTCGCCCACGCCTTCGATCCGTTCCTTCATCAAGGCGACGTCGGCGGTCTCCAGCGCAACGTCGGTGCCGCCGCCCATTGCGATGCCGACCGATGCGGCAGCGAGCGCCGGAGCGTCGTTGATGCCGTCGCCGATCATCGCAATCGGTCCCTCGGCGCGGTAGGCCGCGATCGCGGCGAGCTTGGCGTCAGGCAGAAGCTCGGCCCGCACGTCGAGGCCGAGCAGGCTGCCGATCGACATGGCCGTGCGTGCATTGTCGCCGGTCAGCATGACGCAGCGCACGCCGAGAGACTGCAGCCTCTCAAGGCCGGCACGCGCATCCGGACGCGGCTCGTCGCGCAGCGCGATCATTCCCAGCGCCTGGCCGCCTTGCAGGACGACGACCACCGTCTTGCCGGCCTGCTCCAGCGCCGCGACCCGGCCCGCTTGATCCGGCGTGAGCGCCGACTTCTCAGCGGCATGGCGTGGCGATCCGACAGACACGAAGCCTGCCTTGAGACGCGCCGTCACCGCCTTGCCGGGCGTGACGCTGCTTCCGCCGAAGGTGCGGGGAATGTCGAGCCCGCGCCGCTCCGCTTCGGCGACGAGGGCGAGACCCAGCGGATGGCTGGAGCCGCGCTCGACGGCGGCGGCCTTGGCCAGCATCTCGTTCTCTTCGCCTGCAAGACATACGATGTCGGTGATCTGCGGCTTGCCGCGCGTCAGCGTGCCGGTCTTGTCGAACGCGACGGTCTTTACCTTGCTCAACGTCTCCAGCGCGGCGCCGCCCTTCATGAGGAGGCCACGCCGGGCGCCGTTTGCCAGGCCGGACGCGACCGCGGCCGGCGTCGAGATTACAAGTGCGCAGGGACAGGCAATGAGGAGAACAGCCAGGCCGCGATAGATCCAGGTGAACCAGTCGGCGCCGAACAACAGCGGCGGCGCGACGATCACCAGCAACGAGACGGCCATCGCCGCCGGCGTGTACCACTGGCTGAACGTCTCGATGAAGCGGGCCACCGGCGCCTTGGTCGCCTGCGCCTCTTCGACCGCATGGATGATCCGCGCAATCGTGTTGTCGGCGGTCGTGCGGCTGATCCTGACCTGTAGTTCGCCATCGATACCGATGCTGCCGGCATAGACGGTGGAGCCGGGCTCCTTCAGCACGGCCACCGATTCGCCAGTCACGGGCGCCTCGTCGACGCCGGACGTGCCGTCGATCACGTCGCCGTCCGACGGCACCCGGTCGCCCGGCCGGACCAGCACGACATCGCCGATCTGCAGCGCCTCGACGGGCACGGTCTCGACGTCGGACCCGCGCAGCCGCCGGGCCGTGCGCGGCACGAGGTCCATCAAGGCCCTGATGCCGGCGCGGGCGCGGCTCGATGCGACGCCCTCGAGCAGCTCGCCAACTGAGAACAGGAAGATCACGAGGGCGGCTTCCGGGGCTTCACCGATCGCGACCGCGCCGAGCGCGGCGGCCGACATCAGCATCTCGATACTGAAGGGTGTCCCGGACAGAGCGGCCACGATCGCACGCCGCCCGATGGGGACCAGTCCGATGGCCGTGGCGGCAACATAGGCCCACGTCGCCCATGACGGTTCGATGTGTGAGACGATGTAGGCGACGGCCAGCAGCGCCGCGGTGCCGATGACCAGCCCGCCGCGCGGCGACCTCCACCACGGAATGCTTGCGGGCTGCGCGTTGTTGGCCGGGGTTCTCGCCGCATCGGGGCCGGCCGGCGTGTAGCCCAGCGCCCGGATCTTGCCTTCGATGACCGCTCGCGAGGTTCGATCCTCGTCGAGGGTCACCGAAAGCAGCTCCTGCCCGTAGCTCACCGAAATGTCGGTGACGCCGGGAAGCCGCTTCATGGCGTTCTCGATCTTGGTCGCGCAGGCGGCGCAATCCATGCCGCCGACGTGCAACTTCAAGGGAATGGTCATGGCGCTTCCAGTTATAGCATCGAAAATTCAGCTTGCCTGCGTGTCGATAAATCGCCGTGTCGGCGCCTAGCCGCGCGTCAGCAGGCGCACAATCCCGCGACCCGAAGAATCCCGCTGAGCACGAAGCGTGTCGTGCGTCCGGACAGAATGCGCCGTCCGATCATCTTGCCCAGGGCCGCGCCGACGAGCGCGGCGCCAGTATAGACGGGCAGCTCTGCGGCCACCGTTTGTCGCGCGGCCAGGGCGCCGCCCAGGATAAACGGCGGCGACAGCGCCGCGGCTTGGCGTGGTGACGTCCACGCGAAGACGATCAGGGCAGGGGCGACTAACACACCGCCGCCCACGCCGGTCAGGCCCGACAGCAGTCCGGCCGCGCCGCCCAGCAACCAGCGCCGGCGAGGCGGGCTTCGCGTCGTGACGGTATAATTCGGAGGGCGACGATGATCCTCGGCGTACTCTCGCGGGGAAAAGGCAGGATTGGCTTGAACGGAGTCTGGGTCCGCCGTTTGGCCAAGGCTGGCGATAGACGGCGGAAGGCGCTTTTCGGGTATCCGGCCCAAAAAGCCAATGTTTTCAGCATCGCAAATTTCTGACGGTGTCGCTGACGGTATGGTCGTGTTCGAAAATTTGTTTTATGTGATAAATCAATGCCCTATGAGACTAGGAAATAATCGAGTGGGAGTGAGCGCCCGTGGCGCTCATCCCGAGCCGAGCACCGACCTCATCCTGAGGAGCGAACGCAGTGAGCGTCTCGAAGGGTGGGCACGCGCACGGCGTCTGTTGCCCATCCTTCGAGACGCGCCGTGGAGTTTACCCCGAGGTACTCGAGGGGCGGCGCTCCTCAGGATGAGGTAAGTGCTTGAAGCTATTCAATTCATTTCCGGCCAGCCTCTCAGGCTGAGGTGGTTGCGGTCCACGGATCGATCACGGCAAGACCGGCTGCCTTGAACGCAGCTGCGTCGCGCGTCGCCACCGCGAAATCATGCGCGGCAGCGATCGCCGCGATATAGCCGTCGGGCGTCGGGAAGCCCCGTCCGGCGGCCCGCGCCCGGACGGCGAGATCGCCATAGCGTTGCGCCGCCTTCGTATCGAACGGCAGGATTCTCGCGCCGAACAGCGCCATCACGCCCTCCAGCGCGGCCGCCAGCCCGTCCTTGCGGCGACCCTCGGGCAGGGCGCCGATGCCGAACGTGAGCTCGGCGATCGTCACGCTGGAGAGATACAGCGTCTCTGGCGTCTGTTCATCGAGCCAGTCACGGACCGCCGGATCCGGCTCAGGCTTCATCGCCTCCGAGATGACGTTCGTGTCGAGCAGGATCATCGCAGGCGCAGCGGCTCGGCCGGCGTGCCGTCGCGGGCCTCGCCGAGAGCCTCCCCGAGCGCGTCGACGTCGGCGTTGGTGACCCCGATCTTCCGGCTCATCTCCGCCAGCGCCGTGCCGAGCCGCAGCCGCCCCTCCGGCCGCACGGCCTGCTCCAAGATCGCGCGAATCTCCGCTTCCGTGCTGCGATTGTGCTGCGCCGCCCTGATCTTCAGGGCGCGATGGGTCTCCTCGGAGAGATTGCGGATGGTGACGGCCGCCATGGATCGCCCTCCCGTTGGCTCGATGCAGTGATATCACAATGGGGTCATTGATATCGTATTTCAAGCGAAGAGAGAGGGTGCGACATCCGTTTCGACTGTTTCGTTTATTTCGGTTATTTCGTTTATATCCCAAAAAATGGCACCAGGACGCAGGTTCGAAACGGGATCCGGAGCGGCAGCGAGGGGAGCGTCGTGCTGCGCAATCCGGGCTATCATGGCGGGCCAGGGGGAGAGGCAGCCCCTGAAAAATCGGTCGAGCGCTCTGTTCGCCCTCATCTGTTCGCTCAGTTCGAGCCCGTGCATCGCGTCGGATACGACGAGCGGGCAGGGCTTCTACATCGGACTGTTCGGCGGTGCCGGCACGGCCTCGTCGATGAGCGCGCGGCAGGAAGGGGGCTTCTACCTTCCCGGCCCCTTGAACACGCGGGTCGGCGTCGATGCGCAAGGGAAGACCGGCGGCGAGCCCGTTGGCGTGCTGGGCCTCCAGGCGGGCTACGAAGGGAAGCGCCAGACCTTCGGGCCATCGGAATGGGCCCTGAAGCCCGCCGCCGAGCTGGAGGGGCTCTACGTCGGGCAGCAATCGCCGGTCGGCGACATGCCCATCACCCCCAGCGTCCTGGGAACGCAGTACGTCACGCTTCCCATGACCGTCGGCGTCGTGCTCGCGAACGCGGTTCTCACCGTCCAGACGCCCTGGTCCAGCAAGATCTTTCCCTATCTCGGCGTGGGCGCGGGCGTGGCGCGCATCTCCATCCAGGGGGCCAACTCCACGAACCCCGGCGAGCCCGGCATCAATCATTTCGACTCAGGCCCGGATGCGTCGGCGACGGCCTTCGCGATGCAATTCAAGGCGGGCGTGAAAGGGGAGGTGGCCAGGAACCTGCTCCTGTTCGCCGAGTACAGGCACCTTTCCATCAATCCCACGCAGTACACGTTCGGCGAAACGCTTCCCCCTCACTTGCCGACGGACTCCTGGACGGTGAGCCTGGGGCGCCACTCCTATAGTTTGTTCGTCGCTGGGTTGCAGGTTAAGTTCTGAGCAATATGACCGCAGACGACACTCCATCTAAGTGCGAATTCCCTGACGATGTTGCAATAGGATCGACTGCCGTAAGGGCGCTTGGCCGCGATCTTGGCCTGCCGGCCGACTTGGTGAACTGCCATCCTTTCCTGGGCCGCGTCGCCAACCGCGTCATCAACGAAGTGCGGGGCGTGAACCGCGTGACATACGACATCACGAGTAATCCGCCTGGGACGATTGAGCGGGAAAGAGAGCGGAGGCAATAGAAAGCAGGCATGCCGCTTGATTTAACGCCCGTAATCCACGGCAAGCTATGTCACGGCTCACGCTGGATAGTAGCAGATAAGCGCGACCTCGCCGCCAAGGTGGCGCAGCTTGCCCTAGGTCAGTCGCGTCACGTCGCTACTATTCTCGCTGGTATAGACAAGGAAGCCCCTACGACTCGCGACGACGTGGCTAAAGGCGCGATCAAAATGTTGACTGTCAAAGACGGCGCAGATCCCTACCATCGTGATGGGTGGATCTTTCAGTCGATTTCGTGGATCGCCGCGCACCGACATGACGCTGGCGCTGTAGTTCGCGCGCCCCACTCCATACTCGCGCACAAGGGCTTCGACGGCATGCAGTTGAAGCTCGACGCTGCCGGAGCCAAGATTACAGCCGTTGTAATCTTCGAAGACAAAGCAACAGTGAATCCGCGCTCGACGGTCACCGGTGACGTCTGGAAGGGTATTCGTGCATTGGAGCGCGGCGAGCGCATGCCCGAGCTTGTTCAAGAGACCGGTGCGATCCTTGAGGCAAATCAACTACGGTATCCTAACTTGGACATCGATGCGGCAGTCGAAACAATTCTTTGGGATGAAGTCCGCTACTACCGCGTCGCCATCACTGCCGACGACAGCCATGACGATGATGAAGAGCGGGAAGCCTTGTTTAAGGGATTCGATACTGTAGCGCCGGGCGACCAAAAAAGACGCCAGGCAGAAACCATGTGCATTCCGAAGCTACGCGATTGGATGGAAAGGTTCGCGGCCAGGGCGATCAGGCGGATAGAGGACTGGCGCGACGATGTTTGACCCAGTCACAATAGATTTGATAGCCCGAGCACCGCCGTTAGAAGCGCTTGATTTGGAGGAACTGCCTCGCCGATTCACCAACGTCTTCGCTGAGATTGTCGCTGCGCGCGTGCGATTGCGGGGCGGGGCTGTCTCTGAGGACCGCAGTGAGGCCCTAGTTGCGTTGCTAGACGAAATGCGGCGCCTCGCAGCGACGCAGGAGCTGCTGGTTGCGACCGAGCCCGAACGCGCCGATCGAGCGGCGGCGGCCTTCGTGGCAGGCACGGCGCACCAACTATGTCTGATGGCAGAGATCATTGCGGCGGATGATGAGAAGCGCTTGCCTTATATCGACGCAATCCGCGCGGGTCCTGAGGTTTGTGGTACGTTGCTTTTTCTTATTGCTGACGCGCAGAGCGATGCCGCAGAAATGGCCAAGCGCTTGGTCACTAACGCTGCGGACCATACTGCGGAAGCGCAGCTGATTCGCGCGATCGGCGATCTTGCGGCAGGTCGGGTGCAATCCATCATCGATAACGACGGTGAGCTTGAATACGAAAGCCCAATCGATCGGAGTGACGCTGGGCGCGCAGTCGATGCTTTATTGCGGCGGCTGCACACTGGGGTCATACAGCTTGCCCGGGAACTGTTTGCCCGTCCGGGCGATGATCCCGGGGTGACGGCACTATCAGAAGCTCAAACAATCTTCGCACAAGTCCGAGATCTATGCATCGCGCCGATCGAAGGCGTCTTTGATTCTGACGGGCCATCTGCTGTCAGCGTGTTTCCCGGCCCGCTCCACGTCGCGAAGCTGCTGCTCGCCGTTTCCGGTGATTTGGCAGAGGCTAGCCTATGCCGGGTGCGTGGCCCGTCTGGCATCAATGGGAACAGATGGTGGCGCATTGTTCGACGCGCCGCGCGCAAGCGCCCCTATCTATGGCGCAACCACCGAGCAGCGCTCGACAAGGGCTATCTTACCACAGGTACATCTGCCGCCGTTAGCTTCCCGACGGGTGGAGGCAAGTCGACCCTCGCCGAACTGAAGATCGCGGCGGCGCTTCTTGCAGGCGGCAAGGTCGTTGTGCTTGCTCCAACCCTCGCTCTGGTCGATCAGACCGCCTTCACGCTCCAGAACGCTTTTACCGACTTTAGCGTTTTCGGTGATCTCGACGAGGAGATTACTTTTTCAGATGCGATTGTGCTGCCCGAGATCATCGTCACGACGCCCGAACGTTGCTTGATGCTCCAATCATTACAGCCCGAGGCCTTTGCCGGCGTCGGGTTAGTGGTGTTTGATGAGTGCCACCTTCTGCACCCGCGAGAAGCGGACCGCAGTCGGCGATGCATCGACGCGATGCTTTGCCTTTTGAACCTTACGCACTCAGCGCCGGATGCTGACCTCCTATTGATTTCGGCGATGATGCAAAATGCTGAGGAAATTGCCGGGTGGGTCGGTGAGCTAACCGGGCGTCCTTGTCTGCCGCTTGATCTCGCCTGGAAGCCGACGCGGCAGGCGCGCGGCTGCGTTGCCTATAGCGCCGACCGCGTTACCGAGCTTGAAGCATTGCTTGCTTCCGAGCATGCGAAAGCGAAGACGAAGGGCGTTCCAGCCAAGCTCAAGGCGCAACTCACCGCGCGACCGCTCGCCTTTTTCTGTCTCCGCCAGACTTGGGCGACACGCAACCGCAGCGACTACGCGCTGATGACATTGCTTGACGAGCCCACCCTCTTTGCGACCAGCGTAAGCAAATGGACCAAGGATTGGTATCTGACTCCCAACGGCAACAAAGTTGCAGCGACAATTGCTGCTGCGGCGGCGGAGGACGGCCTTAAGACCTTGACCTTCGTCCAAAGTACCATCGCGGCCGAGTCCACAGTGAGGTACTTCCGCGAACTCCTGCCCAAGCGTCGTGCGGAATTAACAAATGAGGAGCGGGCTTGGCGCAAAGTTGTTGAGGAAGAACTGGGTGGTCCGGATCACTGCTACCTGAAGCTCGACTCGAAGGGCATGGTTGAGGGCGCCGCTACCAGCCATCATGCACAGCTTCTGAAACAGGAGCGACTGCTTCACGAATCGCTGTTCAAGCGGCGTGACGGTATCGATGCCTTATTCGCGACCTCGACGCTCGCACAAGGCATGAATCTGCCCAGCGACATAGTGCTAATCGCTGGCGATAGCCGATGGGACGCCGAAGGCGATAAGATGAAGCAGCTTGATGCCCATGAGCTGCTTAATGCTGCAGGCCGCGCAGGGCGCGCAGGCGAGGGCGGCCAAGGCTTCGTTCTGGTTGTGCCGAGCAAGATCATCAATATCGATGACGCGAAGAGTAATATTGCAAGTCATTGGATGACTCTTCAGGGAATATTCTCGCAGTCGGACCAATGCCTAACGATCGACGATCCGCTTACAGGCCTGCTTGATCGTATTCACATGGGGTTGCATGAAGGGAATGAGGATTATCTCCTTTCCCGCTTACCGATCGGCGATGGGGACGCGCCAGACGAACCTGCCAAAGCTTTTATCGGGCGATCTTTCGCTTCCTATCGCATGCGGCAGGCAGGCAAAGAGGAGTGGATCGAGAGCCGGATCAAGTCAGCCTTGGCTCGCCGCAATGCACTCACGCCCGAGCAGGAACTCACATGGCTGGAGCGCGTCGCCGCGTCTGCAGGGTTGCCATACGAGATTGTCGCCAGTCTCGCTGAGCTGGTAGAGGCCGAAGCTTTTGGGGGCACAGCGACTGACTGTATCGAGACCTTGTTTGAGTGGATCGAGAAGCGACCGGAATGGCTGCTACAACTGATTCGGCCCAATGATATTGAGGGGCTGTTCGGTACCGACTATCGCGCCTTGGGCAGTGATACGAAGAAGGCGAAGCAAGCCCTTCCGGTAATCAAAAAGCTCCTCAGAGCGTGGATGGCCGGGGAGCCTCTCTGTGATCTCGAACGTGCGATCGGAACTGACGAGAAAGACATCAAAACCTGCGAAACGGCGCGCCACTTTGCAGTTCGCCTAACCGCTGACTTGGCTTTCGTTGCAGGCTTACCGGCGAGGATTCTAGCAGCCAAGGCGCTTGCTGCGGGCGAGGAGCTCCTTATCACAACGAACCTTCTCACGTTGAGCGGCGTCGTGCGTAAAGGATGCACGAGCGCGGAGCTACTCGCCAATGCCGTGCACTTGAGCGACCGTTCGCGTCCGGCGGCGCGTGCTGCCTTCGTTAAGATCAAAGCGCACATTCTGGCGGGTGACGATTATGAAAGCTTCGAGGATACGTTGGCGCGTGTTCGGACAGCGCACAATCTCGCGCTACTTGAAGATCAATAGTCAGTGGCCTGCTCGCAGGCGCTGCCAGCCAGCAGGATCTTGTGGTCAAGGTCGTGGATTTCCGGATACATCTCGATCTACGGCGCCTTTCGGCAGTGAACCGGGCACAGGCTTTGGCCGTGCCTGTCTGCAGCGCTCGCAGGCCGCCCAATCGCAACCTCATCCTCGTCCTCCGTGACCAGCTGAGCACTTGCAAAGGATTATTCCTTCGACGGCAATCGCGTGCCGCCGTCAGGCCCGGCCTCTCGACAGCATCCGGCGGCTCAGCGGTTTGACCCGGCGCCAGAGCGGCGACAGGACGCGGCTGGTCAAGGGGATCGCCAGCAGCCCGATGACGAGTCCGGCCACGCCGAAGCCGGCGGCTTCCACCGCCCAGGCGACGACCGGCTTGGCCACGGGAACGGCGCGCGCGGCGGCAGCGCCGGCGTCGTGCAGCATATGCGTCGGTCCGCCCAGGCCATAGGCGTCGAGCCCGTGCAGAATGATGCCGCCGCCGACCCAGATCATCGCCGCCGTGCCGATTGCCGCGAGCGCCTTCAGGAAATACGGCATGACTACGACGGTCGCGCGGCCCGCGACGCGCAACGGCGCGGCAAGCGCCGATGCCGGAGACAGCCGGGCCAGCGCCAGGCCCAAATCGTCGGCTTTGACGATCAGGGCCACGGCGCCGTAGACGGCGGCGGTGATGCCGACGGCCACGACGGCGAGGATGATCGCCTGTTTCAGCCAGCCGTCCGCGGGCAGGGCGGCCAGCGTGATCGCCATGATCTCGGCCGAGAGGATGAAGTCGGTCTTGATGGCGCTCGCGATCTTCTGATCCTCGAGGGTCCGCGCATCGAGGGCGACCGGCTCGATCATCGCCTCGTGAGCCTGCGCCGCGTGCGGGAAAACGACTTCGTAGAGCTTCTCCGCGCCTTCGTAGCAGAGGTACGCCCCGCCGATCATCAGAAGCGGCGTGATCGCCCCGGGCAGCAGGATGCCCAGGGCCAGGGCCGCGGGGAGGAGGATCAGGAGCTTGTTGCGCAGCGAGCCGAGCGCGATGCGGCCGATGATCGGCAGCTCGCGCGCCGGGCTGAAGTCGGTGACGTAGCGTGGGGTGACGGCCGCGTCGTCGATGACCACGCCGGCCGCCTTGACGCCGGCCTTTGCCGCCTGTCCGGCGATGTCGTCGATCGAGGCGGCGGCGAGCTTCGCCAGGGCCGCGATGTCGTCGAGCAGCGCCACGAGACCGACGCTCATGGCCGCACCGCACGCCGAAGCGACCGGGGAGAGCAGCCCAGGGGGCCCGTCACTGCCATTTCGGGATTTCCTCTTTTGCCAAGGGGCTCGGCGGGCCGCCGGGATGACCTGTTAGGTGGGAGATGGCGAAGCTGTGGTCAAGGCAGGGCGGACGACGCTTTGAGGCCTCACTGCGACCGATCGGTGAACCGGGCAGGGGCTTCGACCGTATCTGTCAGCAGCGCCCGCATGCCCCCCATCCGCAACCTCATCCTCGTCCTCGGCGACCAGCTCACGCCCGAGATCACCAGCCTCGCGGCCGGCGATCCGGGGCGGGATCTCGTGCTCATGGCGGAGCTGGGGGACGAGGCGCGCTCCGTGCGCCATCACAAGAAGAAGATCGCCTTCCTGTTCTCGGCCATGCGCCACTTCGCGGGCGAACTGCGCGGGCGGGGCTGGACGGTCGAGTACGTGACCCTGGACGCAGGCCACAATCGCGGCTCCTTCACCGCACAGTTGGGCGAGGCGATCGCCCGCCATGGCCCTAAGCGGGTGGTCGTCACCGAGGCGGGGGAGTGGCGGGTCCGGCAGATGCAGGCCTCCTGGGCGGAGCGGTTCGCGCTGCCCGTGGACATACTGCCGGACGAGCGCTTCCTGTGCCCGACCGCCTGGTTCGCGCGCTGGGCGGCGGGGCGCAAGCAACTGCGGATGGAGTATTTCTATCGCGAGATGCGCCGGCGCACCGGGCTGCTGATGGACGGCGACGCGCCCGCCGGAGGGCGCTGGAACTTCGATGCCGAGAACCGCAAGCCCGCCAAGGCGGATCTGTTCCTGCCGCGGCCGCTTTCGTTCGAGCCCGATGCCGTGACGCGGGAGGTGCTGGCGCTGGTCGAGGCGCGGTTCGGCGATCATTTCGGCGATCTCGCGCCGTTCGGGTTTGCCGTCACCCGCGGCGATGCCGAGGCGGCGTTCGATGCCTTCGTGGAGCGGGCGCTGCCGAAGTTCGGCGACTACCAGGATGCGATGCTGGCGGGCGAGCCGTTCCTCTATCACGCCGTCATCGCGCAGTATCTAAATTGCGGCCTGCTCGATCCGCTGCGCGTCTGCCGCCGGGTCGAGATCGAGTGGCGGGCGGGGCGGGTGCCGCTGAACGCGGCGGAAGGGTTCATCCGGCAGATCATCGGCTGGCGCGAATATGTGCGCGGCATCTACTGGCTGAAGATGCCGGGCTACGCGCGAGCCAACTTCCTTGGCCATACGCGGCCGCTGCCCGGCTTCTACTGGACGGGCGCGACGGAGATGGCGTGCGTCCGCGCGGCGGTGACCCAGACGCGCGAGCACGCCTATGCCCATCACATCCAGCGGCTGATGATCACCGGCAACTTCGCGCTGCTGGCCGGGATCGATCCGCACGAACTGCACGAATGGTATCTGGCGGTCTATGCCGACGCCTATGAGTGGGTCGAGTTGCCGAACACGGTGGGCATGAGCCAGTTCGCCGATGGCGGCCTGCTCGCCTCCAAGCCCTATGCGGCGAGCGGCGCCTACATCAACCGCATGTCCGACTATTGCGGCGGCTGCCGATACGACGTGAAGCAGCGGACCGGGCCGCAGGCCTGCCCGTTCAACGCGCTCTACTGGGATTTCATCTCGCGCCATCGCAGCGTGATCGGCACCAATCCCCGCATGGCGCAGATGGTCCGCACCTACGACAAGTTCCCGGCCGACGAGCGGCAGCGGATCGCCGACAGCGCCGCGACCTTCCTGGCCGGCCTGTGACCGCAAAGCCTGTGACCGCGAAGCGCTACACCAAGTCGACCCTGCCGCAGAAAATCTGCGCCGCCTGCGGCCGCCCCTTCGCCTGGCGCAGGAAGTGGGCGCGCGACTGGGACCAGGTGAAGACCTGCTCCGACCGCTGCAAGGGCGAGCTGAGGCGCAAGGGGCGGGCGGCGGAGCGCGTGCCCTAGGGTCTTTCCGAACCGAAGCAGAATCGTTTGCCTCCCCATTCAAATGGGGAGGTGGCGCGTCTTACGCGACGGAGGGGTCAGAGGCTTCCTGTGACCGCTCTTCCGTCAGCGCTTCCGGACATTGCCGAGGCAATGTCCTGCCACTTCTCGGGCTGAGTTTCGCTCAGCCCATGACCCCTTCGCCCCGTATGACGGGGCACTTCCCCATTTGAATGGGGAAGGGACCGATTCCGATCTTTGACGGTCGATCACGTCAGAAAAAATTCAGTCCCGTGTTCAGTCTTCGAGGTTGAGGCCCCCGTTGGTGACGAGCGGCCTTACTGCAGCAGCTGCGTGGGGACACCGAGAGCCGGGCCCGCCGTCGCCAGTCGCTGATCGAGCGTGTGCACCGTGGCGCCATGCTCCGATGCCGTCGCGAGGTGCAGGGCATCGCCGGCGCGAAGGCCGAGCGCCTGTTGGTCGACGAACTTCGCCGCCGTCCGGAACTGCGCGCTCGTGACGGGCAGAACGGTGAAGCTCTCGGCAACGAGCTTGTTGAACAGGGCGAGCACGGTGGCCCGCTGGGCCAGATCGATCTGTCCGGTCCGCACCTTGATGGCCATGGCGGACGACATCTCCGTGAGAGTCCAGTCGCTGATCCGGAGCTGTGCGGGGTCCTGCTGTCCCAGCCAGGCCTGCGCCCGCGCGGTCATGGCCTCGTTGGAAAGCGCGGCGACGATCAGCGAGGTGTCGAGATAGAGCATCAGTAGCGGTCGCCCTCCCGCATCGCCGACACCAGGTTCGCGGCATCCTGCTTCTGCGGCGGCAAGGTCGCGGTCAGAGCCTGCAGCAGCGCCGCGTCGACCCGCTTGCGCGGCCTGTCGGGCGCGGTCAGCCGGGCGACCGGCTTGCCCCGGCGCGTGATGTCGATCGAATCCCCGGCCTCGACCCGGTCGACCAGTTCGCTCAGGTGGGCCTTGGCTTTGGCGAGCGTGATGACACCCATGACCTGCTCCTGACCATCTAGATGGTCATGTAGCGTGGATGAGCGGCTGATTCCAGCGCCATTCCGGACGTTCTCGGCGCTCTGCGGGCTACCGTCACTGGACCGACGGCATTCCCCCCGATACTACCGCCGGCTCCATCCCGCGTACCCCCGGTCCCCATGATCCGTCTCGACAACATCAGCAAGCAGAACGGCCACCAGATCCTGTTCATCGACGCGTCGATGGGCCTCCAGAAGGGGGAGAAGGCGGGGCTGGTGGGGCCCAACGGCGCCGGCAAGACGACGCTGTTCCGCATGATCTCGGGCCAGGAACAGCCCGATGACGGCCAGGTGACGATCGATGCCGGCATGACCATCGGCTATTTCAGCCAGGACGTCGGCGAGATGTCGGGCATGAGCGCCGTCGCGGCGGTGATGGACGGGGTCGGGCCGGTGAGCGCGCTGGCGGTCGAGATCGCCCGGCTCGAGGCGGCGATGGCCGATCCCGAGCAGGCCGGCGACATGGACGCGCTGGTCGAGCGCTACGGCGAGGTGCAGGGGCGCTTCGAGGAGCTGGACGGCTATGCGCTCGATGCGCGCGCACGCGAGGTGCTGGCCGGGCTGTCGTTCAGCCAGGAGCGGATGGACGGCGATGTCGGGCTGTTGTCCGGCGGCTGGAAGATGAGGGTGGCGCTGGCCCGCATCCTGCTGATGCGGCCCGACGGCATGCTGCTCGACGAGCCGTCCAACCATCTCGATCTCGAAAGCCTGATCTGGCTGGAGGACTTCCTCAAGAACTACGAGGGCGCGTTGCTGATGACCAGCCACGACCGCGAGTTCATGAACCGCATCGTCGGCAAGATCATCGAGATCGACGGCGGCACGCTCACCACCTATTCCGGCAACTTCGACTTCTACGAGGTCCAGCGGGCGCTCTCCGAGAAGCAGCGCCAGGCGCAGTTCGAGCGCCAGCAGGCGATGCTGGCCAAGGAGATGAAGTTCATCGAGCGCTTCAAGGCGCGCGCGAGCCACGCCGCCCAGGTGCAGAGCCGGGTGAAGAAGCTCGACAAGATTGAGAAGGTCGAGCCGCCGCGGCGCCGCCAGTCGGTGCGGTTCGAGTTCCGCGCGCCGCCGCGCTCGGGCGAGGACGTGGTGAATTTCCGGCGCGTCCACAAGGGCTACGGCACGCAGCCGATCTACCAGGGACTCGACCTCCGGCTGCGCCGCCAGGAGCGCTGGTGCGTGCTGGGCGCCAACGGCGCCGGCAAGTCGACGCTGCTCAAGCTCGTGGCGGGTGCGGCCGAGCCGGACGAGGGCAGCGTGACGCTGGGCGCCAGCGTCAAGATGGGCTACTTCGCGCAGCACTCGATGGACCTGCTGGACGGCGAGGAGACGATCTTCGAATCGCTCGACAGCTCGTTCCCGCAGGCCGGCACCGGTGCGCTGAAGTCGCTGGCCGGCTGCTTCGGCTTCTCCGGCGACGATGTCGAGAAGCCCTGCCGCGTCCTGTCGGGCGGCGAGAAGGCGCGGCTGGTGATGGCAAAGATGCTGTTCGACCCGCCCAACTTCCTGGTGCTCGACGAGCCGACCAACCATCTCGACATGGCGACCAAGGAGATGCTGGTCGCGGCGCTGGCGGACTTCGAGGGCACCATGCTGTTCGTGAGCCACGACCGCCACTTCCTGGCCGCGCTCTCGAACCGCGTGCTGGAGCTGACGCCGGAGGGTGTGCACCAGTATGGCGGCGGCTACACCGAGTACGTGTCCTCGACGGGCAAGGAAGCGCCGGGCCTTCACCCGGGCTGACGGAAATTCTTCAGCGCAGTGTCGGCTTGCGCCGGCCTCGTTCGTCGTTCCGGGGAATGACAACCCCGAACAAGGAGACGGACATGCGCGTGATGGTGCTGGTGAAGGCGACCGAGGATAGCGAGAAGGGTTTCGTACGCTCGCCGGAGACGGCAGCGTTGATGGAAGCCATGGGCAAGTTCAACGAGGAGATGCAGAAGGCCGGCATCCTGCGCGACGGTGACGGGCTCAAGCCCACGTCCGAGGGCCGGCGCGTCGCCTTCGATGGTGCGGGTCGCACGGTCCGGCAGGGGCCGTTCTCTCCGGCGCGGGAACAGCTGGCGGGTTTCTGGCTGTGGGAGGTCAAGGACATGGACGAGGCGGTGGCCTGGGTAAAGCGCTGCCCGAATCCCATGCCGGGACCGAGCGAGATCGAGATCCGGCCGCTCTACGAGATGTCCGACCTGGAATGAGTTCGTCACCGCAGCGTGTTGAACCAGTCGAGGACGGTGGACTTGCCGTCGAGGACGGCAGAGTCGCCGTAGAGGCTCGCGAGGAAGGTGGCGCGGTGGCTGGCGCCCTTGACCGGAACGCCCGCCATCTCGCGTCCGCCGGACGCCAGCGCCATCTTGACGAGGCGCGGGTACAAGGCCTCGTCGGCCAGCCCGTAGTAGAAACGGATCGGCGAGTCGTAGTTCCAGAAGGTGGTGCTGTTGTCGGCGAGGCGGCGCAGGAGCTTGCTGTTGGTGTCGTGCGTGAAGCGCTCGAAGAAGCCTTCGGTCAGGAAGTCGGCGACCGGCGGCATCGTCTTGGCGACCTCCGCGTCGAGCTTGTAATCGGACCAGTATTTTTCGGCGAAGGCGCGGTATTGCGGCTTGATCGCGGTCTCGAAGAGATCGGTCAGGCCGTAATAGCGCCGGTAGCTGCCCAGCAGGACGATCAGGCAGGGCACGATCCAGGCCGGCGGCGGCGGATAGGATGTCTCCGTCGAGGGGATGAAGGATGGCGGGTCGGACCAGTAGTGGAACGTCTCCGGCAGATCGTTGAACGGACTCTGGGCGGCCGACGCGGCCACCGTGATGCCGCGCTGCTGCAGGTCCTGTTTCAGCCACTGGGTGTTCAGGGCACCCTGCGACCAGCCGTTCAGGAACAGGGAAGAGGGGCGCCGGCCCGATCTCTCGAGTTCGTCGATGCCCGCCTGAAGCACGTCGAGGCAGCAGCGGACGCTCGCCTCCTTGACCGCGTAGGCCTCGTCGCGGCCGTTGCGCAAGGGGCCCTTGCCGAGATAGTCCGCGGCGACGACGGCATAGCCGTTTCCGGCGAATCGCTGGACGTTGAACAGGGTCTCGATCGAATCGGCGTCGTCGCGCAGTTCGTAACGCTCGGACGCCAGCCGGATCAGGTTCGAGGGGACCTGGTCGAAGGACAGGATCGTGCCATGCTGCCACGAGACCACGGGCAGCGGCCCGCTGAGGCCGGCGGGAACCGCGAGGAGTCCGCTGACCTCGACCGGCTCGCCCGTATCCGGAAGGTGTGTCAGCGTCGAAATGCGGCTCAGCTCGACGTCGTGGCGCGCCGCGTGCCGGCCGGGTGAGAAGGGGGCGAGGACGCTTCCCTCGTTGAACGCTGCAAAGAACGTCGCCGCGAGACCGTCGAGCCGTTCTTTTGCGACGAGGACCCGAGCGCCATCCGCTCGCGCCTGTGCCGCGAGGGGCAGCGTCAACCAGGCGGCGCCTGCGGCTGCCGACGTCAACAGGCGGCGCCTGCCAATATCGTGCGCGGTCAAGGAACTGCTCCACGAGGGGGCGTGTTCGGCTTGAGTATCACTTTCATTATGAAGCATGCCCTCTGGAGTGGTCACTGCACGGTCGCCGCAATTGCAAGTATGATAAATAGAATTCTCCTGAAGAGTCCGATAAGGGAATGGGATGGCTGGCCACGGAATCGAAGATAGAAAACTAGCCAGTGCCGCCGTCGAGGAACTTCTTTGTCATTCCACTGCCTTGGGCGCGATCGACGATCTGGTGCGTCGTTCACCGGAGGCGTGGACCGTCACCTATCCGGGGCTGGACTCACTCCGCACCTTCGAAGGCAAGGCGCGGCGCCTGCGCATTTGCATCGCCACCGAAGATATCGTTGGCCCGGTGCGCAATGGCGGCATCGGCACGACCTACTCCGCGCTCGCCGAACTCCTGGCCGACCTGGGTCATGAGTTGACGATTCTCTACCTCAAGGGACACGAGGTGGAGAACGAGACGATCGAGCATTGGGCGGATTACTACGCGGTCAAGAAAATCCGCTTCGTGCCGGTGCCGAACTATGCGCGACTGGACCGGTATCCGGTCGGCGGCGATCGATGGGCACATGCCTCCTACAACATGTTCCGCTACCTGTCGGAACATCCCTCGGACGTCGTGCACGTCTCGGAATGGCGCGGGGCAGGGTATTTCAGCCTGCTCGCCAAGCGGCAGGGGCTGGCCTTCCGCGATACGCTCTTCATCGTCAAGACCTCTTCGCCCTGGCTGTGGAACAGGCTCTACGGGTTGCAGCCCTTCCAGCGACTGGACGATCTTGCGAAGGTGAACGCCGAGCGCCGCAGCGTCGAACTGGCGGACATGGTGGTCGGAGGCAGCCTGCATCTGCTGCGCTGGATGCACAGCCAGGGCTACGACATGCCGCGCGACAGGATCTTCGTGCAACCCAACGTCGCGACCTTCGAGCACCTCGCCGGCCTCGCCCGAAGCCGCGACTGGGAGCCGGGAAGCCGCCACCCGGTCGACGAGATCGTCTTCTTCGGCCGACTGGAGGCGCGCAAGGGGCTGCTGATCTTCATTCAGGCGATCAAGCGCCTGATCCGCCAGGGCACCGCTCTGCCGCCCCGGATCTCCTTCATGGGCAAGCCCGGCGAGCCGGTGCTGGAGCGCACGGGCGAAGACGTCGTCGGATACATCAGGGCCGAAAGCGCATCGTGGCCGACCAAGGTCGAGATCCTCTCCGACTTCCAGCAGTACGAAGGGGTCGAATATCTACTGGGCGGCAACCGGCTGGCCGTCATGCCGTCGCTGATCGAAAACTCCTCGCTGGCCGTCTACGAGGCCGTGATCTGCAAGGTCCCCTTTATCGCTTCTGATTCCGGAGGCACGCCCGAGCTGGTCGCCGCAGCCGATCATCCGCACGTCCTCTGCCCAGCCCATCCCGTGCCGTTGGCCGACAGGCTTGCGCTGGCGCTCGAGCAGGGCGCCTACGTCGCAACGCCCAGTTTCGACAATGGGGAAAATCTGGATCAGTGGCGCCGCTTTCATCAGGACCTCGGGCGCGGACTCCTCGCGGAGCTGCTGCCTGCGCAACTCCACGGGGCCGCGCCGCCCCCCACCATTTCCGTGTGCATCTACCATCCCGAAAGCGACGAGAAGCTCGCCGCGACGCTGGCCTCCCTGAACGCACAGGATCATCCGCAGCTCGAGATACTGATCGCCGTAGATACCGACGACAATGAGGCGGTCGACCGGGCCCGGACGAAGGCCACGGAACTCGGGCTTTCCGCAACCATCATTCCGACTTTCGACTTCGACGCGGGACTCGGGTTCAATGCGCTGGCGGACGAGGCCAGCGGCGAGTTCGTCTTTTTCCTGTGGTCCGGCTCGACGCTGAATGCCGCGGCCCTGTCCACGCTCGGGGATGTCGCGGCACGCTGCAGGGTGGACCTGCTCACCTACTTCTTCCGGGTGGTCTATGGCGAGTCGGAGGCCAGCCGTCCCTATCTCAACGTCGCGCTGCTGGGCGATTTCGCCCAGGCGTTCTTCCACACCGACGTCACGCCGCTTCCCCTGCTCGTGCGGCGCGAGGCCTTTCTCCGGCTGGGCGGATTCACGCGGGACTATCGCGTTCTCGGACATGACCACGAGTTCGTCTCGAAGGCGCAGTTGGCCGGACTGCGCTGCCAGTCCGTTCTCCGCGAACTCGGCACGGTCGATGGCTGGAGCGCGGAACGATTGCGCGAGCGGGGCTATGATCGCTCCGTGTCGGAGTTCCGCGCGGCGCGACCGCAGCTCGCTGCGGCGCCGCTGGTGCTGCGCGAACTGCTGATCATGGCGAAGGGTCTGCAGAAGAACCTCGGAAGGCGCGGCCGGCTCGGAGGTTCGACGGCCCTGGCCGTGCATGCCAAGAAGAGCACTGCGCGGAACGTCGTGCAACTGCTGGCGGCCCTGGCGCCAAAACTTCCCGGACGCATCCGGCGGAACAAGGTGAAGGCGGAGCGGCGCGCGCGCGGGCTTTCGGTCCGTGCCGCGGCGCATGGCGGAGGGCTCGTTCACCTCGTGAGCGACCAGGAATTGAAGGTTCGGCCTGGCGTGCAGGCGCAACTGGCGGTGCGCAATCTCGCCATTCATTGGCACTCCGACGCGGATGGGAAGCGCTATGTCGGGCGGCTCTTCGGCGTTCACCGTGGGGTGGTCCACGGCTGGGTGCGCGACGAAGACAGGCCAGACCGCACGGTCGAGATCGAGGCGGATTTCGGCGACGGTCGCAAGCGGGTGGTGCCGGCGAACATCGAGTCGACGGCGATCCTGCCGGCACGCGTCGGAATGCGCGGACATGGTTTTGCCATGCCGATCTGGCGCGGACCCCATGGCTTTCGGGGCGACTGGCGGACGACCGAGGTCGTGTTACGCGTCAGGGGGACGGACCTGATGATCGGCGAACTATCGGTTCCGGCGGATCCTCGCGCATTGGAGGCCGGAGGCTACGAGGGCCATTGCGACTTGGTGGATTCCACGATCCGGGGGTGGGCCTGGCAACCGGCGCATCCGGAAAATTCCGTCGACATCGCCGCCTTCGTCGATGGAAAGTTCCTCGGCCGCACCACGGCGAACTACGTCCGGGACGATCTCCGCTCGCTGCAGATCGGGACCGGGGCCTACGGCTTCGCCATATCGATTCCGCGCCAGCTTCGCGATGGTGTGCCGCATCGCATAGAGGTCGTCGTCGCGGACTCGGGTCTTCTCCTCAATCGCGGGCGTCTCCGGCTGGTCGGCGACAAGCTTATCTCGGTGAAGTAGCGTCGGCGCCCGTCAGAGGTCGCGCAGGTGGAGCTTCTGCGCGTAGCGCGCCACCAGGCGTGCGTCGATCGAATCGCCACAGGCCTCGAACACGAGCGCACGCGCGCCGGCTTCGTCCAGTTTGACGGCCTGGACGTCGGCGCGCGCCGTGTTGCGACGGTATCGTACAGCCGGCCATTGCAGGGCGCCGATGCGCAGGCCGGCACCCTGCGCCTTGGCGAGGGTGACCCAGTCGAGGCTCGGATAGTCGTATCCGAGATCGTGGAACCCGCCCAGAGCGCCGAACGCCTTTCGCCTGACCGCCATGGCCGTGTCGCCGAACGCATTGAAGAAGAGGCCGGCCGAATGGGCGGCGCCCAGGAAGAGCAGGTGCCCCGCGCTGGTCGCGGCAAGCGGGTCGCCGTCCCCGTCGTCGAATACATCGAGCGAAGAAACGACGATATCGTGCGCCTCCGTCGACGCCGCACGCGCGAGCCGTTCCAAGCCTCCCGGTCGGAACATGTTGTCATCGTCGAGGAACACGACGACGTCCGATCGCGCCTCTGCGAGACCGCGATTGTAGGCGCAGCTCTGGGGGAGCGGGTCCTTCAATCCCAGGATGCGGAGTCCGGGGCGATCGCCGGCGATTTCACGAATCGAATGCTCGATGTCGGGAAGCGGGCTCGCATTGTCGATGACGATGACTTCGACCTCTTTCCCATCGATCCTTGCAGGGACGGAGGCCAACGCCTGGCGCAGGAAGCGAAGGCGGTCGTAGTGGAGGATGCAGACCGTGACGCTGTCTGCTTCCGTGGGCGGAGAGGGGACGCCGAGGCGCGTCAGGTCCATCACCAGCTTCGCCCAGTCCACCTCGCCGCGGTCGTCATCGGGCGCGGCGCCGTCTCGGAGGGCACGGGCAATCGATTGTTCCAGGCGGGTCGCCAGATGCCGGTCGGCCATCGGTCGTGCGATGAGGGCCACGTGATGACCTGTCGCTTTGCGAAGGGCGTGAAGCTCGTCGATGCTGGAAGACACCGATACGGCCAGTCGGCCCGGCTCGCAGCCGTAACGGATCGCGCGTCGGCGGTCCGATTCGTCCACGACCGTGAAGCGGAACGGCCAGCTCGATGCTTTCTGGCCGAGCCACTCCTTGTTCAAGCCATAGGAATCTTCGCCGATCGGACCGACAAAGGTCACCAATCTGTCACCCAGCACGCCTTTGCGGGCCAGCCGCTCGACGGCCTCCACGAATTCACCGGCGCCTGCCGATCGCTGAAACGCACCGATGAAGGCGATTTCACGAATTTGTGTTCCGCCCGGAGCGCGTGCCCGGCTACCCGCTATGCGCGAAAAGCCGACGGTGCGAATTCCCAAATCATCGCCCGGAAGAGCAGGGACATCGACCGGCTGATCCGGTCGGATGAGCGCATCCGCAAAGGCGAGACACTGGCGTTCCATTGCATCGACGATCAGGACGCTCAGGTCGACACCGGCGGAATCGCTGGCCAGGAAGTGGTCGCGGGTCGGCTCATTCCCCCACAGGGCGACACGGGTGTGGGCGAACGCTTCGCCGCACGCTCTTGCCATCAGGGTCGCCTGGGCGATGCCGCCCCGGACGGGCGCGATCATCAGGTCGGGAGGCCTTCGCGCCATTTCGAGGGCGAGCCGATGGCTGTCGGCCATCGACCTGACCGCCACAGCCCGATTGAGGCCGGTGAGGAGCGTCGGCTCCTGCGACAGGCCGGCCATCACGCTGTCGTCGATCAACCGGACCTCATGTCCCTGGGCCTCCAGCGCGCGCGCGGCCGCGTCGAAGACGCCGGACGGTCCGCGCCAGCCGTCGGCTGGCCAAGTGTCGACCAGGACGATGTGCAGCGCCATGTTCAGGAGATCCTGAATTCGAGGCCGCTGGCCAGATCATCCACGAACTGGGGGCTGCGGTGCGGCGGCCGGGGCAGGGAAAACCCATGGAAGCCATCGCTGCCTGTTTCGATGCTGTCGCGGCGAAAAAGTGTGGCCCTCTGCTCAGCGAGGGGCTGACCGTCGGCGCGGAGGCGGATGACCCGCCGCTCCTCCGGACGTTGCCGGTCCACGGCCCACCCCGTGAGAACCGGCCCGGCCGCGGCGCCGTCCAGGCACAGGATATACCCACCGTGCCGAAAGATCTTTGCTCCCCGTCCGGGCTTGGAGCTCGACTGGGGCAACTCGACGCTCGGCTCCCCACACGAGAACTTCGCGGCCTCGATACCGTGAGCATCGGCGCCCGGCAGCGCGAAACCGTAGTGTCCGTCGCCGTAGCCCGCTTTTTGCACGTCGGCTCTATAATGGTCGGCCAGTCCCTGGGCGATCATCCGGCCGGATGGGTCGAGCATACGAACGGTCAGACGAGCCGTGGGCTCTGCCAGGTCCATGGCCCATCCGCGGGCATGACCGCGATGCATGCCGTCGACGCATCCGACGACTCCCGTCCGCGTGCCGGGAGCGACCCGGCGCAGGAGGCCCTTGATGGGGAGCAGGATGTTCACTGTGGATATCACGAAAACAATATCCGATGCGGGCTTGTCCGCCGCAATGTGCCGGTGTGTAACGGCCACCGGTTGCCCACCGCCTACGGATTGACCATCGTTGGCTTCGCGGATACCCCTTGAACCCAGATATCTCGCTCCGTTCATCAAGCGATCTGCCGTCGATTTCCACTCTGTCGATGTCGAGAAAGTGCCCGCCCACATGACTCTCTTGGACTTCTCGCCGGACCAGCACGTCAATGTGGGGATTGGGCAAGGAAGCGGGGCGGCGGCCGGCGGGATCGCCGAGAACGGCGGCGGCCGCGGGATCAAGGCGAAAGCGGCTCTGGCGTTCAGAATCGCGGCCTGTCTATTCGGGCTGTCCCTCGCCAGCTGCACGAACGTCCCGGCTGCGGCACCCACGACTGCGCAGCTGGTTCGTACGCAGGACGAGAATTGGGAGGTCTTCGTCATAAAGGTGACCTCTCTGGTCACGAGGGCCTTGGCTCAATACCAGCCGCCGAGCTTCCCACAGACATTCCGACTGGCCAAGTATACGCCCAGCGTAGCGCTGAAGCCGGGCGATACGATCGGCATCACCGTGTATGAAACGGCGGGTTCGACGCTCTTTCAGGGGACGGTGCCTCCATTGATGACGGGCACCCCGGGCCTGCCGGCCCCCCAGTCCTCCACTTTGCCGTTGCAGATCGTCGAGGCGGATGGTCAGGTCAGCGTTCCCTATGTCGGCCGTGTCCATGTTGCCGGACGTACCCCATCGCAGGCCGCGGCGCTGATCCAGCAAGGCCTGGAATCCCAGACGGTCCGCCCTCAGGTCGTGGTATCGCTGGTCGGCAACGTATCGAACACTGTCTCCGTCGGAGGAGAAGTCAACAAGGCGGGTCTCATGCCGCTGACGTTGCGCGGCGAGAAGCTGTTGGATGTCGTCGCATGGGGCGGCGGGCCTAAGTTTCCCGCCGTTCAGATGGATCTGCGCCTCATGCGTGGTCAGCAGGTGGTGTCGGTGCCGCTGCAACAGGTGATGGCCAATCCGGCGGACAACGTCGTCGCCCAGCCGAACGACAACATCTCGCTGGTGCGCAATCCGAAGACGTTTCTTGTCATGGGCGCGACACAGAAGGTTGCCCAGTATCCGTTCGAGACGGAACAGGTGACATTGGCAGAAGCCATTGCCCGCTCGGGGGGCGGCATCGATCTGCAGGCCAATCTCGGCGGCGTCTATCTGTTCCGCTACGAGCCGGCCCGGTTTGCCCGGACCTTGCTGAATGCGGACAGGCAGGCCGTGGATACGAGCTTTGTGAACGCGCGCATGGCCGCGTTGGACGGCGGCATGGATGCGCCGGTGATTTATCGCATCGACCTCACGCAGGCCGACGGATATTTCTTCGCTCAACAGATTCAGCTTCGCGACAAGGACGTCGTCCTCATCACGAACGCCGACTCGGTCCAGTTCCTGAAGATCATGCAGGTGGTGCGCTCGATCACGGGTGCCTACTACGATCTGACCCGCAGTACGAATAACTAGGACAGGACCAACCCGGCACGAGTTATGCTCAACGCACGGTAGTTTCTCTCGACAGGCCGCTGGTCGGGAGAGGCTGTCGTCCCGCCATTGCTCCGCATCCAGGGGCATTGTAAGCAAACAGCGGCCGCAATTGGCCAGGTCCAAGGTGTTGGAGGCTATGACAAAGGGCGTCGTGATCGTTTTCGGCGGCGATGGCTTCTGTGGCTGGCCGACGAGTTTGCATCTCAGTCGCGCGGGCTATGAAGTCGTAATCGTCGACAATCTGTCCCGCCGCAGCATCGAAGCGGAACTGGGGGCAGAATCGCTGACGCCAGTCAGAAGCATGCCGGAGCGGTTGGCGGCCTGGCACGAGCTCACGGGCCGGAAAATCGTCTTCCGCCAGCTGGATGTCGCGACCGACTTCGATGGGGTCAGGGAGCTGCTTTCGACGCACAAGCCGGTTGCGTGCGTTCATTTCGCCGAGCAGAGGGCAGCGCCCTATTCGATGAAGTCGGCGCGGCACCGCATATACACCGTCAACAACAATCTGAACGCCACCAACTGCATCATGGCGGCCATCGTCGAGGTCGACCCGGCCATTCACTGCGTCCATCTCGGCACGATGGGCGTCTATGGATACGGCGCCATGGGCGCGATCATCCCGGAGGGCTACTTCAACGTCCGGCTTCCGCAGGAGGGCGGAGGCTATGTCGATCGGGAAGTGCTCTATCCCGCCGATCCGGGCAGCATCTATCACATGACCAAGACGCAAGACGCGTTGCTGTTCCAATTCTACGCCAAGAATGACCGACTGAGGATCACGGACCTTCATCAAGGCATCGTTTGGGGTACCCAGACGCCCGAGACCGAGCTCGACGAACGTCTCATCAACCGCTTCGATTATGACGGTGACTACGGCACGGTCCTGAACAGATTCCTGATGCAGGCGGCCGTCGGCTTTCCCCTCACGGTAAACGGCACGGGCGGGCAGACGCGTGCCTTCATTCACATTCGCGATACGGTGAACTGCATCCGTAAAGCCATCGAGTCCCCGCCGCAGGCAGGGGCGAAGGTGCGCATTCTCAATCAGATGACGGAGACGCATCGCATCCGGGATCTGGCCAAGTTCGTGCAGAGCATGACGGGAAGTGAGATCGTCAACGTCGTCAATCCTCGAACCGAACTGGAAGAGAACGACCTGCAGGTCGCAAACCCCCAGTTCCGGGCACTGGGAGTGGCTTCCACGACACTGGAAGTCGGCCTTCTCGAGGAAGTGCGGGACATCGCACAGCGCTATCGTCACCGCTGCGACTTCTCCAAGATTCCGTGCGTATCCTACTGGTCGCACGAGCGGCAGCAGAAGGCGCTCGCACAGATGAGCAAGCTCGTTGCCGAATAGGCGGGCCTTTCTTTGATTCCTCCGGATGCCTTCGGCGAATTCCTTTGATTGCACAAAAAATCCTGATCACGGGCGGCTGCGGCTTCATCGGGTCGAATCTCATTCGACGCGCTGCAGCGCTCGGACTGCCCGGCCATCTGACCGTTCTCGACAATGAGACGATGGGCTCGCCCGCCGACTTGCCGTCGAACGTCGCCGCGTATCAGAAGGGTGACGTCAGGGATCTTCCGACCGTGCTTCGAATGTCGGAAGGTTGCGACGCCATCATCCATCTGGCTGGCCATACGAGAGTACTGGAATCGATCGACGATCCGGTGAGCGATTTCGAGATCAACGTGAGAGGCACGTTGAATGTGCTGTTGGCGGCTCGAGACGCCGGTGTTCCTCACGTCGTGCTGGCGTCGACGGGCGGCGCGCTGTTTGGCGCCGAGACGGCGCCCATCCATGAAGGGATGGTTCCCCAGCCGCTATCTCCCTATGGCGCATCGAAACTTGCCATGGAGGGATATGCGCACGCTTTTTCGAGCTCCTATGGATTTCGAACGACAGCCTTGCGCTTCACCAATGTCTATGGGCCCTACTCGCGCCGCAAGGGCAGCGCGGTCGCGCATTTCTTTCGCCAGATCCTGGCACGTCAGCCGATCACCGTTTATGGCGATGGAAGCCAGGTTCGCGACTTCGTGTACGTAGACGATCTCTGCGACGGCATTCTCCAGTCCCTGGGGGCTGCGGTTTCCGGCGTGTACCATCTCGGGTCAGGCCATCCGACATCCGTTGCGAGCCTTCTGGAAAACATGCGCGCCGTCGTGGGACCCGATTGGCCGTTCGAGGTTCGCTACGCGCCTTGGCGCACGGGCGAAGTCCGGAGGACCTTTACAACCATCGAAAAGGCGGCCAACGCATTCGGCTATCGGCCCGCGGTCACGCTGGAAGCGGGGCTGCCCCGCACCTGGCGTTGGTTTCTGGATCAGTAATTGTCGTTCCCGGGCAGAAGTCTCTCGAAGAGCTCGACATAGGCTCGCCGAACGACCTCGGGAGAATGGCGTCGCCACATCTCGAGCTGTACATCCTGGACGTAGCTGCGCCGCTTGTCCGGATCCGACAGCTCCCTGACGGCTCTGCCGAGCGCGTACGGGGTTTCGACGGCAAACATGTCGTGCGCCGCCGCGCTGAGAATCTCCGAGCAGGCGGGCGAGCCACTGACCAGCGTTGGAACGCCGTGCATCATCGCGGCGACGAATCGGTTGGGACTCTTGGTGGGCTCGTCCGCAGCATGGGAGACGACGCAGAGTTCCGCCATGGAAAGCTCGCGTTGCACGTTCTCGACTGACCAAGGCACGCAGAACGGGCTGTATGCCGGAAAATTATGGGAAAGCGTATTGGGCGTGGTCACCAATACGGGCTCATACTCATAGTGAGATTTCAGGTAGTCGATGATCCAGCGTGCGCTCTCGAAGTTTCCGCGAGTCACGTGGCCGAACCAGACGAGACGGCGCGAACCAACTGCGGTTGCCGGCCTCGGAGACACTCTATAGTCGATCGAT
The DNA here is from genome assembly GCF_965228225.1 of Reyranella sp. GTDB lineage: Bacteria > Pseudomonadota > Alphaproteobacteria > Reyranellales > Reyranellaceae > Reyranella. The sequence goes on from NZ_OZ245801.1 coordinate 1,907,080, forward strand.
TCCGGAATGTAGAAGCAGGGCTTGCCCGGAAACAGGTCTGCGAGTTCGTTTCGCAGCCGCATCGTGGGCGCCATCAGGACATCGGCGCGGTCTATCACCTCGAGGCAGCGCCGGCGGGCGTGCAACACCCCTTCGTCGGTCTTGAAAATATTGTCGGTTGCGAAGAACCGATCGCACACATCGTACACGACGATCTGCCGGCGGTTGCGGGAAACGCTTTCGAGAGTCTGGTCGCTGCATAGCTGAACGATGACCGCGATGTCCGCCGTCGGATCGTGGGTCAATTCCACGTCCCAGACCGGATCACCTGCGAGCAACTCGACGACGTACTTGGCTCGCAATCGAGACGTAGCGTATTGGTCGACAGGGTACCAGATCGGCGTAAAGGAGACTTTCGGCACGTTCCTGACCAGTTTGCGCACCTCGCAGCAAGGCGCGGAGGCAACGCTCAACCGTTGCGCTCACCACTATTTGCATAAACCTCCTCGATGGCGGTTTTAAGGCCGATAGACCAGTCAGGCGTCGAGATGCCCAGAGTCTGCGACAGGTTGGTCAGGTCGAGGCGCGAGTTGAGGGGGCGTTGCGCCTTGACGGGATACTCGCTGGTCGCGATCGGCAAGACCCGGCTGGTCTTCAGGGCGACGCCTCTGGCCCGCAGCCCCTCGATGATTGCGGTCGCAAAACCGTGCCAGCTGGTGACGTTCGACGCCGCGAGGTGAACGAGGCCGCCGCTTCGGCCAATCATCTGCAGAACGCCGCCCGGCGCCGCAAACATGGCGGCGATGGCCTCCGCGATGATGGACGCAGATGTCGGGGCGCCGAACTGGTCGGCAACGATGCGCAATTCCTCGCGCTCCTTCGCCAGACGCATGATCGTACGGAAGAAATTGGCGCCGACGGGTGCATAGACCCACGATGTGCGGGCAATGAGATGGGGACCGCCGACCTCCCGGATCGCCCGCTCGCCGGCAAGCTTGCTGGCGCCGTAGACCGATAGCGGGGCGGGAGCATCGGTCTCCTTCCAAGGGGTGGTCCCGCTACCATCGAAGACATAGTCGGTGGAGAAATGGAGCAACGGCACACGCTTGTCGGCCGCCCATCGGGCCATGGCAGCCGGCGCCGTTGCGTTGACCAGGAAGGCGGCTTCGCGTTCGTCCTCTGCCTTGTCGACGGCCGTGTAAGCGGCCGGATTGACGATGACGTCAGGTTTGATCTCGTCCAGGCGACCGGCAATCTCGTCAGGTTTCGTCAGATCGATGAGTGTCCGGTCGGCCGCAATGACAGTACCGAACGGCGCAAGACGGGGAACCAGCGCCGACCCGACCTGACCTGTGATGCCTGTCACCAGAATTCGCACGGTTTATCCTTCGTACGGAGGCAGCCGGTCGATCTGCGACAGCGGCAGGGCAGCGGCGTCTTTGGCCGAAACCCTCGGATCCGTCATCTGCCAGTCGATGCCCAGCTCGGGGTCGCACCAACTCACGGTGATTTCATCCTTGGGACTGTAGAGATTGTCGCATTTATAGAAGAAATCCGCGCTCTCGGTCAGGACGACGAAGCCATGAGCGAACCCTCTGGGCACGAACATCTGGCGCCCGTTCTCCTCGCTCAGCTCCGCAGCGAAGGACTTGCCGAAAGTCGGACTTCCGCGCCGCACATCGACTGCGACGTCGAGCACCTTGCCGCGAAGTACGCTGACGAGCTTGCCTTGTGGGTTCGGGTACTGGAGGTGTAAGCCACGCAGCACGCCGTATGTGGAACGAGAGAGGTTGTCCTGGACGAAGGGGCCGATCGCCCCTGCGGCGGCATACCGTTCCGCTTGGAACGTCTCGACGAAAAAGCCACGGGCATCGCCAAACCGCCGTGGCTCGAAGAGGATCACACCCGGAAGTGTCGTCTCGAACGTCCGCATGCCTGCCTACTCTGAGAACCACGTACCGCTTTTTATAGTAAATGTTTTAGGCTATTGGCAACATCGTGAGGCCGACCAGATGGAGGCGGAATGAAGGGCATCATCTTGGCGGGGGGGTCGGGTACGCGTTTGTATCCGGTCACGAGCGTCGTTTCGAAGCAGCTGCTTCCTGTATTCGACAAGCCGATGGTCTACTATCCGCTATCGACGCTGATGCTTGCGGGCATACGCGATGTTCTGATCATCAGCACGCCCACGGACGTTCCTCTGTTCCAGAGGTTGTTCGGTGATGGCAGCCAGTGGGGGATGCGCTTTTCCTTTGCAGCGCAGGAAACTCCCCGCGGTCTTGCCGATGCATTCATCGTCGGTCGGCAATTCGTCGGTTCGGATCGCGTTGCCCTGGTTCTCGGCGACAATATCTTCTACGGCAACGGCCTGTCGGAGGCGTTGGGGAATGCGGTCGCCCGCGAGAAGGGCGCGACGGTGTTTTCGTATGTTGTCGCTCGCCCTGACCAGTATGGCGTCGTGGAACTCGACGAGAGCGGCCGTGCGGTTTCAATCGAGGAGAAACCGCTCAAGCCCAAGTCGAACTTCGCCGTTACAGGCCTCTATTTCTACGACAATCTCGTCCTGGATATCGCGGCCTCTTTGAAGCCTTCTCCGCGCGGCGAGATCGAGATCACCGATATCAATCGGATTTACATGGAGCAGGGCCAGCTGTTCGTCGAGATACTCGGGCGAGGCTTTGCCTGGCTGGATACCGGGACCCATGAGTCTCTGACCGAGGCCAGCCAGTTCGTGCAGATCTTGGAGCAGCGTCAGGGATTGCGGGTCTCGTGCCCGGAAGAAATCGCGCTGCGGCTTGGTTACATCACTTTGGATCAGTTTCATCAGCTTGCCATCAAGGCAAGCAAGAGTCGTTACGGTCAGTATCTTCTGAATGTCCACGCAGCTTTCCAGGCGGGGCGGGAGCTGCTCGACAAGGGGTAAACGGCCTCAGGAAAATCACCGGACATGGCTCTCGCTCCCAAAATGGCTATAATGGCATCGTTGTTGCTTGGTAAGTGGTGAGGGCGGGCGGAGCATGTCTGACACTATCAGCGGCGACCGGCAGACCAATGCGGAGTTCTTGGACTGGACTTCGGCAAGTGTCGTCAACCCGAAGAATGGTTTTGCTTTCTGCCGCGGCTGGTTTGTGACGAGTGTCGACCGCGGGCGGCCGATGGATATCGGCCTGGAACCGTTGAGTGCTCGACCAGAGGCTGGCGTTCGGATACGGCTGCGCAAGCCTCCTGAGCAGGTGCGTCTGTGGCATGGCCTTCCGGATGGGCTCGTCGAGGCCGGGGCATCTGTTGTCAGAGTACGGCTGAGAGGTCTCCCCGAGGAGAGTTCTGCCCTGCAACTGGATTCTATGGCGTTGTTCCACGGCAACGAAATAGAGCGAAAAGTCAGCCGTCGGCTCGTCGGCGCGATTCCGTTGAATGCATCGTGGCATGAATTCACGGTCGCGCTCAAAGCAGGCGAAGCCCCGCCCGAGGGACGGTGGTACCTGTCATTGCGGGTTTCGGGACAGGGGACTGTCGAGATCCAGTTCTGTCGCATTCAGGATGCGGCGGCAGGAGGGCGGGTACTTTCGTCTGCCAAGGGGCTCGCGGAAAAAATACTGTCCGGGTTTCGCCGGACCGTTCCCGTCGAGGATGCACTCGCCGATGGTCGGGAGCGCGTGACTGCTGATGCTGTACCCGAGGCGGGTAAGCTTGAACTCGACTCCCTGGGGGCACAGGCTCGGACGGCCCCGATTGCGCAACCGACGGGCGACTCCAACCTCCTTGGCAATTCGGGATTCCAATCCTGGACGGGGGGGCAATTGGACTCCTGGCAGGCCTCGGTGCCCCGGGGTGCTGCGCTTGGCCTAGCCGCTCCATCGCGCGATCAGCCGTTTCAGGCGGAGAGCCTCCGCATCAGCTTCGACAAGCCTTCCGCCGATCAGGCCGTGACTCTGTCTCAGCGTGTCGCCGGCCTGGTGTCCGAGCAATTCGTTGATTTGGTCGTCGTCGGAAGGGCCGAGAGCCGCGCGGAAGTGGAAATCTTCCTCACGAGTTCTTCCGGCGGAATCGTTGCCGGATCCAAGGTGTCATTGACCCTCTGGCCCTCCTGGCAAAGGCGAACTGCGGCCATCAGGTTGCCCGCCGACCTGCCCGAGGGGCCGCATGGGTTCGTTCTGATCGTCCGAAGCGGACAATGTCGAACGGTGAGCCTCGGATGTGTTGCCGCTTGTGTGGCGGGTCGAAGGCCCCTGGACGGGCTCGAACTTCGCGAGACTCCTTCCGTTGTGAGCAACGCACTCGTCAACGGCAGGTTCGACCATTGGAGCGGGGCCCTGGTCCGGAACTTCACCAATCGGCGCAGCGAGTTGAGCGACTCGTGGCAGCTTATTGCCAAGGCGCCAAGTCCCGGCCTGGAGATCCGACTGACGGAGATTTCTCCGCGCGGCCTCCGTGACGGCCGCGATCATGGCAGTGTCCTTGGGATTGCCCTTCATGGAGAGATCGCGGGTCCTTACCTGCGCATGGAAGCAGCGCTCGACTTGCTGCAGTTGTTCGCGGGCCCGCCGCGGCAGCTTCGATTCTATGCCAGACGCGCGGCCTCTTCGCCGCCAGGCGCGCCGGAGAGCCGAGAAGCGCCCGCCATTCATCAGGTCTTCATCGCCGAACGGGCTCGCATCTCGGCTGAGCGGAACGAATATGACGTAAAGCGTCTTTTCACCCTTCGCCGCAACGTCCGCATCGGCAGAATCGGCGAGTTGCACGTGCTCCCGCTTCGCGCCGAGCAGCGCGACATCCTGGCCGCCAAGGTGAGGGAGTCACTTGGCGATCCAGGGTATTCCCTGTTGCTCATCTTCGAGTTCGTGGGAACGGTCGACTTCGCGATCGGCGACGTGCAACTGAGCAACGACGGTGCGCCATCGGGCGTGGCCGCTCGACCGGTGACCCACCAGCCGGTGATGGAGGACGCCAACATCACCAGCCAGTTGACCCTCCTGAAGGGGCTCGATCACTGGAGATCCTCCCTGCCTCTGTCGGCTCCGACTTACAGTCCGCAGGCGACGACCGTCGACCAGCCCCACTGGAGCTGGCTGCCGGATTCCAGGATGACGGTGGACATCATCATTTGTGTCCATGACGCCGTCGAAGAGACGCTGGGATGCCTCGAGTCGATCTATTCCCACACGACGGTTCCGCACACGGTGACCATCGTCGACGACAAGTCCAGCGACGTGACGAGGGAGCAGCTGCGTCGATACGTTCGAGGCAAGCCTTGGATCCGCTTGCTCGAGAACGACGTCAATGTGGGCTACACACGCTCGGCGAACATCGGGATCAGCACTTCGGGGGCGGAGTGGGTTGTCCTTCTCAACAGCGACACGCTGGTTACGCAGGGTTGGCTGGAGGGCATGTTCGAAGTGGTGAAGGCCCGGCCCAATGCAGCGATGGTGGGGCCGGTCTCCAATGCGGCTTCGTGGCAGTCGGTACCGGACCTGCACGACATCAAGGGTGGCTGGAGCAGCAATCCGTTGCCAGAAGGGGTTACTCCAGACGATGTCGGCAGATTGGTGCGCGAACTCTCGCCTCAGGAATTTCCGGAGGCGACGCTCTTGAACGGCTTTTGTACGTTGATGCGGCGGAGCGTGATCGAGGAGGTGGGGTATCTCGACGAAGTCTCGTTCCCGATGGGATATGGCGAAGAGAACGATCTTTGTCTGCGGGTTCGAAAGGCCGGGTACTCCTTGGCCCTTGCCGACCATGTCTATGTCTATCACGTCAAATCTGCGAGCTTCGGAAATGCGCGGCGTGCTGAACTTTCAAAGCGAGGAACGACGCAGTTGCTGACGAAACACCCGGACGTCGACATCAAGGCCGTCCAACGGGACATGGCTGAACTCACTTCTCTGATCGAACTCCGCAAGAGGCTGCGCAAGAGGTTGAATCCGGAGACTGATTGGCGGGAAGTGCGACCTGTTCGAGCTTCCGTCGAGGCTTCCGCTGTCATCGTGTCTTCTCAGCCGCAATAGTCTGATCTAACGCGTGAAAGGCGAGCTGGTGGACGGCAACTTTCAATTCATGAGCGTGATGTTCGTTCTGCCGTCGGGCGGCGGCGGCGGCGGTTCGAATTCCGTCGCTCAGGAAGTCATGGGACTGGCCCGACTGGGCATCGACGCCCGACTTGCCGTGAACGAACCGAATCACGCCAAGTTCACAGCAGCCTATCCGGAACTGGAGGCGCTCAAGGTTCCTGTCGTTTCCTATGCGGAAGCGGCGGAGCTTGCGCCTCATATGGCGTCCTGCCAGGTCGTTGTCGCGACCACGAACCGCTCGGTTTTCGACGTGAACAACGCTCGGGTCGAAATGCTGAAAGGCAATCCGAAAGCCACGGTGAAGTTTGCCTACTATGTTCAGGACTATGAGCCTCTGTTCTACACGCCCCATAGCGATGCATGGACGAAGGCCCATCAGTCCTATTCGGTCCTAAAGGACGCGATGCTGTTCGCGAAGACGAAGTGGCTGTGCGACATGGTTTACGCCAATCACGGCATCCGCGTGATGAAGGTCGTCCCGTCGATTGATCACGACGTGTACTATCCTGATCTCAAGCATCAGAATTCACAGCTTGTCGTGGCGGCGATGCTGCGGCCTTCGACACCTCGTCGCGCGCCTTGGCGTACCGCGCGCATCCTGCAAAGTCTAAGCAGGAAATATGCCAACCTGTCCTTGCAGGTCTTTGGTGCCACGGCGGAAGAACTCAGGGCGACCGGCCTCGACCTGCCGCCAAGTGTCAAGAACTGGGGCGTCCTAAGACGATCGGAAGTGCCGGATCTGATGCGGCAAAGCGATCTCTTTCTCGACCTCTCGGACTATCAGGCCTTTGGCAGAACCGGACTGGAGGGAATGGCCTGCGGGTGCATTCCCGTTCTCCCAGTCCTCGGCGGTTCGGGTGAGTATGCGGCGCATGGACGCAACGCTTTCGTTGTCGATACGCGGGCCGACGATCAGATTCTTGATGCAATCCATACCTTCGTGACACTGGATGCGAAGGGGCGCGCGGCGATGCGGCAACTGGCGCTGGAAACAGCGGCCGACTTCACCGTCTCGAAGGCTGCACTTTCGGAGTTGCGCATCTTCAGGCAGCTTGCGTTCGGCGAAAACTAGCATTGCGTTGGCACGTTGCATGCTCCCGCTATTGTGGCGCTGAGGGCGTCGCGCTAGAAAATCATGCGTTCAGGCAGGCGCTGGACTAATCCGGCAGGAGTATCATTTGCTCGACGTCTCCCATCGATTGACCCATCTCCAACGGCTCGAAGCCGAAAGCATCTTCATTATGCGCGAGGTGGTCGCAGAGTGTGAGAAGCCGGTCATGCTCTATTCCATCGGCAAGGACTCGTCGGTCATGCTTCATCTCGCGATGAAGGCATTTTACCCGGCCAAGCCGCCTTTTCCCGTCCTGCACGTGGACACGACGTGGAAGTTCCGGGAGATGATCGCGTTTCGTGAGGAGATCACGAAGAAGCTCGGGCTCGATCTAATCGTGCACATCAATCCCGACGGCATCCGTCAGGGCATCAATCCGTTCAGTCACGGCTCTTCGATTCACACAAACGTGATGAAGACGGAGGGTCTGCGACAGGCGCTCGACCACCATCGGTTCGATGCGGCGATTGGCGGCGCGCGCCGCGACGAGGAGAAGTCCCGGGCGAAGGAGCGGATTTTCTCCTTCCGCTCGGAGCATCACCGCTGGGACCCGAAGAATCAGCGACCGGAACCCTGGAGCCTCTACAATACGCGCAAGAACAAGGGCGAGAGCGTCAGGGTGTTTCCGCTGTCGAACTGGACCGAGCTCGACGTGTGGCAATACATCTACCTCGAGAAGATTCCCGTCGTGCCGCTGTATTTTGCGAAGGAGCGCCCCGTCGTGGAGCGCGACGGCATGCTGATCATGGTGGACGACGACCGTCTTCCGCTGCAACCGGGCGAGCGTCCTGAAATGAAGCGGGTGCGTTTCCGCACGCTGGGCTGCTACCCGCTCACGGGCGCCATCGAAAGCGACGCGGACAACATGCCGGCGATTCTCGAGGAAATGCTGCGCGCCCGCAGTTCGGAGCGCCAGGGCCGCATGATCGACCGTGACAGCGCGGGATCGATGGAGAAGAAGAAGCAGGAAGGCTATTTCTGATGAACGGAGAAGAGTCTGCCCTGGACGCCTACCTGCGCGCCCAGGAGAACAAGGATCTGCTGCGCTTCATCACCTGCGGGAGTGTCGATGACGGCAAGTCCACGCTGATCGGGCGACTGCTCTACGAAGGCAAGATGCTCTTCGACGACCAGCTCGACAGCTTGAAGACGGAGAGCGCGCGCATCGGCACCCAGGGCGGTGAACTCGACTTCGCACTGCTCGTGGACGGACTTGCCGCCGAACGCGAGCAGGGCATCACGATCGACGTCGCCTATCGTTTCTTTGCCACGGACAAGCGCAAGTTCATCGTGGCGGATACGCCGGGCCACGAACAGTATACCCGTAACATGGCGACGGGAGCCTCAACCGCGGATCTCGCCATCATCCTGGCCGACGTGCACCGCAGCAGCGATTTGCTCACGCAGACCCGCCGGCATTCGTACATCTGCTCGATGCTCGGCATTCGGCAGATCGTGCTCGCGGTCAACAAGATGGACCTCGTCCAGTACGACCAGGCCGTCTTCGAGGCTTACGTCGACAAGTACATGGCCTTCGCCAAGGAGCTTGGGCTGGAGCATGTCGAGGCCATCCCGATCTCCGCGCTGCGGGGCGATAATGTCGTGGCACCGAGCAAGCATATGTCCTGGTACCGGGGACCCGCGCTGCTGCCCTACCTGGAGACGGTGGATTTCGGCGGGGAGGCCGCCACGCGGCCGTTGCGCATGCCCGTGCAGTGGGTGAATCGGCCGAATGCCGATTTCCGAGGCTTCGCCGGGACGATCATCAGCGGGTCGGTCAAGCCGTCCGACCGGATCAAGGTTCTGCCTTCCGCACAGGAGGCGGTGATCGAGCGCATCGTCACGATGGACGGCGACCTGGAAAGCGCCATGAACGGCCAGGCCGTGACCCTGGTGCTCGACCGGGAAATCGATGTGAGCCGTGGCGATGTCATCTGTGCTGCCGAGGCACCCGTGGCGATTGCCGATCAGTTCGTCGCACATCTGCTCTGGATGTCGCCGGAGGAGCTCCTGCCGGGGCGGGCCTATCTCCTGAAAGTGGGCACGAGCACCGCGCAGGCGACGGTGACCGACCTGAAACACAAGGTCAACGTCAATACGCTGGAGCATTCTGCGGCCAAGACCCTGCATCTCAACGAGATCGGGGTGTGCAATCTGTCCCTCGACAAGGCGATCGCCTTCGAACCCTACTCGGAGAGCCGGGAGGCGGGCAGCTTCATTCTGATCGACCGCATCACGAATCAGACGATCGGTATGGGGCTGATCGACTTTGCTCTCCGCCGGGCGAGCAACATTCACTGGCAGAGCCTGGAGGTAAGCCGCGCGGCGAGGTCTTCCCTCAAGAATCAGAAGGGCGCGGTCATCTGGTTCACCGGCCTTTCGGGTTCGGGCAAGTCGACCATCGCGACGGCGCTCGAGAAGCGCCTCTACAGCCTCGGGCGGCATACATACGTCCTCGATGGGGACAATATCCGTCACGGCCTCAACCGGGACCTCGGATTCACCGATGCCGATCGCGTCGAGAATATCCGGCGCGTCGCGGAAGTGGCGAGGCTGATGGTCGATGCCGGACTGCTGGTCCTCGTGTCGTTCATTTCGCCGTTCCGCAGCGAGCGCGAAGCCGCGCGCGGCCTCATGGGCGAGGGAGAGTTCCTCGAGGTGTTCGTCGATACCCCGCTGGACGTGTGCGAGGTGCGCGATCCCAAGGGCCTCTACAAGAAGGCGCGCCGGCACGAACTGGCGAATTTCACGGGCATCAGCTCGCCGTACGAGGCTCCGGAACATCCCGATGTTCATCTGGAGACGGCGGACCTCTCTGTGGAAGCGGCGGTCGAGGAATTGGTCCGCGTCCTGGGCGCGAAGGGCCTGACCCAAGGGTAGGGGGTCGCCCCCGGACGCCCTGCTGGTTTGAACCCGAGAGGGGCAGCACCCGACTTGCGGCTCGATTGGACAATCCGTCTAATCGGGCCGATAGGGGTTCGACCGAAGCATGATCTCTCAGAGAGCCAAATACGCGCTGCGCGCGCTGGTCGCGCTGGCGCACGCACCGAGCGGTCGGACGATCATGATCTCCGAATTGTCGGCGTGCTGCTTCATTCCCAAGAAGTTCCTGGAACAGATTTTGCTCGACCTCAAGCACCATGACCTGGTGCGGAGCAAGCGCGGCAAGCTCGGAGGGTATCAACTCAACAAGCAGCCGTCCGAGATCATGTTTGGAGAGGTGTTGCGGATCGTCGATGGGCCGATCGCGCTGCTGCCATGCCTTTCGAAGATCTCGTACCGGCGATGCTCGGATTGTCTGGACGAAGAGAACTGTGAGATCCGGCGTGTGTTTGCTCAGGTCGCTGAATCCAGTCGGACGATCTTGGACAATACAAGCCTTCTGGACGCCATGACGAGCGAAGAGCCCGTGCCGACCAAGGAGTCGAAAGGGCGTCCGTCTCGGAACCGTCTACTGGCCTGACGCCCGGAGTCCTGCGCGGTGGACATTTTCGAACAGCGAGTTGACAATCTCTACTGATCTAGTCGACAAATAGTCATCGACTTTAGGCTTCCTTGGTCCAGCCACCAGACTGACTTCAGGGGACACGATGATGAGCTTGCACCGTCGCTCGTTGCTCGCCGCAGGCACAGCACTTGGTGCGTCGAGCGCCTTTCCATCCTTCGGCCAGACACCCAGTCCCATTGTTCTGACCAACGTGTCGTACGACCCGACGCGCGAGCTCTACCGCGCGATCAATGATGCCTTTGCCAGCGAGTGGCAGCGCCGCGCGGGGCAGAAGGTGACGATCCGGACGTCGCATGGAGGCTCAGGGCGGCAGGCGCGGTCCGTGATCGATGGCCTGGAGGCCGACGTCGTGACGCTGGCGCTGGCTGGCGACATCGACGCCATCGCCCGCGATTCCAAGCGCATGCCGGAGAACTGGCAGGCGCGTCTCCCGAACAATTCCTGCCCCTACACTTCGACGATCGTGTTCGTTGTGCGCAAGGGCAATCCCAAGGCCATCAAGGAGTGGCCGGATCTCGCCAAGCCGGGCGTTTCCGTGATCACGCCCAATCCCAAGACCTCCGGCGGCGCGCGCTGGAACTATCTGGCAGCCTGGGCCGACGAAATCGAACGGACCAACGGCGACCAGGCCGCCGCCCGCAAGCTCGTCGAAGGGATCTTCAGGAACGTTCCGGTCCTCGACTCCGGCGCGCGCGGTTCGACGACGACGTTCGCCCAGCGTGCGGTCGGCGACGTGCTGATCTCCTGGGAGAACGAAGCGTTCCTGGTGCTGCAGGAGTTCGGCGCCGAAAAGTTCGACATCGTGGTGCCGTCGCTGTCGATCCTCGCCGAGCCGCCCGTGGCCGTGGTCGACGCGGTGGTCGAAAAGCGCGGTACCCGCAAGGCCGCCGACGCTTATCTGGAGTTTCTGTATTCGCCCGCCGGGCAGAAGCTGATCGCCAGAAACTTCTACCGGCCATTCAGGCCGCAGGATGCCGATCCCGCCGACCTGGCGCGCTTCCCGAAGATCAAGCTGGTCACGATCGACCAGGCCTTCGGCGGCTGGAAGAAGGCCCAGGCCGAGCACTTCTCCGACGGGGGCATCTTCGATCAGATCTACAGACCGGCCGGCAAGGCCTCTCGGTGACGGTCGCTCGCGTGAGGGGCGGGCGCTTTGCCCTGGTCAGGCCGAGTGCCCTGCCAGGCTTCGGTCTGACGCTGGGATTTGCCACGACCTACCTGTCGCTGATCGTCCTGCTGCCGCTCGTGGTCCTCATCTGGCGCGCCAGCGGTCTCGGTCTCGAGGGAATCTGGCGCGTGGCGACCAGCCCGCGCGTGCTCGCAGCGCTCGAGGTCAGCTTCGTCACCTCGCTCCTGGCGGCACTGCTCAATGCCGTGTTCGGCACGCTCGTCGCCTGGGTGCTGGTTCGCTACGACTTCCCCGGCCGCCGGCTGCTCGATGCCGCGGTCGATCTTCCCTTCGCTCTTCCGACGGCGGTGGCGGGTATTGCGTTGGCCGCGCTCTATGCTCCCAACGGGTGGATTGGCGCCATTTTTGAACCCTGGGGAATCAAGATCGCCTTCACGCCCTTGGGCATCTTCATTGCGCTCGTGTTCATCGGGTTGCCATTCGTGGTCCGCACAGTGCAGCCCGTGCTGCAGGATTTCGAACGTGAGATCGAGGAGGCGTCGGCCACCTTGGGCGCGACCCGGCTTCAGACCGTCTTCCGCGTGGTGCTCCCGGCGCTGGTGCCGGCGCTGGTGACGGGCGTCGCCCTGGCCTTCGCCCGGTCGGTCGGCGAGTACGGTTCGGTGATCTTCATCGCGGGCAACATTCCTTTCGTTTCGGAGATTGCGCCGTTGCTGATCGTCACCCGTCTCGAGGAGTTCGACTATGCCGGAGCCTCGGCGATCGCGGTCGTGATGCTGGCGATCTCGTTCGTCGCGTTGCTGATCATCAACTCGGTCCAGGCGCTGAGCCGACGGAGGTACGACGGTGCGTGAAACGGCAGTCAACGAAAGCCGTCCGCTGCAATGGCTGCTGATCGGCGCGGCGCTGGCGTTTCTGGCGCTGTTTCTGGTGCTTCCACTGGTGGCCGTTTTCGTGGAGGCGTTGCGCAAGGGAGTCGAGCCGCTGCTCGCTTCATACGCCGACGAAGACACGATCGCCGCGATCTATCTCACGCTCATCGTCGCGGCCATTGCCGTGCCGCTGAACCTTGTGTTCGGTGTGGCTGCCGCCTGGGCGATCGCGAAGTTCGAGTTTCACGGCAAGAGCCTGCTGATCAGCCTGATCGATTTGCCCTTCTCCGTCTCACCGGTCGTGTCGGGACTGACCTTCGTCCTGCTGTTCGGCGCGCAAGGGGTCTTTGGTCCGTGGCTCGACGCGTGGGACATCAAGATCATCTTCGCCGTGCCGGGGATCGTGCTCGCGACGATCTTCGTCACCTTTCCCTTCATCGCGCGCGAGCTCATTCCGCTGATGCAGGAGCAGGGCACGGCGGAAGAGGAGGCGGCTCTCACGCTGGGTGCTTCGGGATTGCGGACGTTCATGACCGTCACCCTGCCCAATGTGAGGTGGGCCCTGCTTTACGGCGTTCTTCTTTGCAACGCGCGCGCCATGGGTGAATTCGGCGCCGTGTCGGTCGTCTCCGGCCACATTCGAGGACTCACCAATACCATGCCGCTCCAGGTTGAAATACTGTACAACGAATACAATTTCGTCGGCGCCTTCGCGGTCGCGGCTCTGCTCGCCGGTCTGGCGCTCGTCACCCTCGCGGCGAAGTCGATCCTGGAGTGGCGACACGCGGAAGGACTTTCCACGGCAAGGCGGCACTGACATGGCCACTCACACGAGCGAATTGGGCAGGGGCGTGCCGATCGCCATTACCGCCGAAGGGTTGGCCAAGTCGTTCCCGGGCGTCGCCGCCGTCAACGGTATCGATCTGCAGGTCAAGCCGGGAGAACTGATGGCGCTGCTGGGGCCGTCGGGATCGGGGAAGACGACGCTGCTGCGCTTGTTCGCCGGCCTCGAGTCGCCGACCGCGGGGAGAATTCTGTTCGGCGATGAGGACGCGACCGATGTGCCGGTGCGGGAGCGGCGCGTCGGATTCATGTTCCAGCACTATGCGCTGTTCAAACACATGAGCGTTGCCGACAATGTTGCCTACGGTTTGCGCGTCCGGCCTCGTCGCCTGCGGCCGCCGGACGCCGAGATCCGCAAGCGCGTGGACAATCTGCTCGAACTGGTTCAGCTCCCGGGCCTCGGCAAGCGTTATCCGGCGCAGCTATCGGGCGGTCAGCGGCAGCGTGTTGCGCTTGCGCGCGCATTGGCTGTCGAGCCGCGCGTGCTGCTGCTCGACGAACCGTTCGGTGCACTCGATGCTCAGGTGCGTCGCGACCTGCGCCGCTGGCTGCGCGAGCTGCATGACCGTACCGGGCACACCACGCTGTTCGTGACGCACGACCAGGAGGAGGCCCTCGAGCTGGCCGACCGGGTCGCGATCCTCAATCGCGGGCGCCTCGAACAACTGGGGCCTCCGGACGACATCCTCGACCGTCCCGCAACCCCCTTCGTGGCGGGCTTCGTCGGCGATGCGGTTCGACTGCCGGTCACCGTCGAAGAGGGCTGGATCTCTCTGGGAGGAGGCAAGGTGCCGGCTCCCTTCCAGTTTCCAGCCGGTGCCGCGGAATTGTTCATCCGCCCGTCCGACCTCGCGCTGGCCCACGCGACGGGGCACGGCACCTTCTCGGGCACGGTCGTCGGCACGCGCCGGGTCGGTGCGGCGAGAAGAGCCGAACTGTCCATCGATCAGAATCTCCCGTCTGTCGAGGTCACGCTTCCCCTCGAGCATACCGTGGTGAAAGGGGACGAGCTCCACGTGAGCCTGCTCACCATGCGACTGTTTCCAACACGCTGACGGAGGAACGCCATGCCGGTATTCGCATGCAAGTGTACATGCCAGGATCGTGAGGTGGCCCGTGACTGAAGATGCACGGCCCACGTTCGGCATCGTGGGGGGCGGCTTCACGGGAACCATGCTGGCCGTTCACCTCATCGAGCAGTCCGGCGTTCCGGTGCGAATCTTCCTGTTCGATCGCGCGGCGGCGTTCGGCAGCGGCGTCGCCTATTCGACGCCGAACGACAAGCATCTGCTCAATGTCCGTGTCGGCAACATGAGCGCGTACGACTCTCTGCCGGAGCATTTCATCAAGTGGCTCGAGGGCTGTCCGCAAGCCGAAGGCGCAAAGCCGCGCGGTCCCTTCGTTTCGAGGGGCCTGTACGGTCAATACCTCCGGTCGACCCTGTCGGCCTGTCTGGCGGCGCATCCGGCATCTTCGATGATCGGCGTGGATGCCGAGGTGACGAGCCTGCGCGCGGGCGCGACGTCGGTCGAGCTGCACACCGCGGACGGTGCACGGCACACGGTCGACCGTGCCGCGCTTTGCGTCGGCAATTTTCCGCCGGCCCTCCCGGTGAAGCCGCAGACGCGCGACGGCGCGGAGGATCGCTACATCGCCAATCCGTGGAGCGGCGGCCTGTCGCGCATCCAGAAGGATGACGACGTCGTGCTGGTCGGAACCGGCCTGACGATGGTCGACGTCGTGCTCGACCTCCATTCGCGGGGCCATCGTGGAACGATCACGGCAGTGTCTCGCCGGGGGTTCATGCCGCTGCCGCACCGGGATGTCGGTCCCTACCAGGCCTTCCTGACGCCGGACGCGCTGCCCAAGACGGTTTCGGCACTCGTTCGCGTGGTCCGGCGTGAAGTCGAGGCGGCCGCGGCCCAGGGCGTCGACTGGCGCGGCGTCCTCGATTCGATGCGGCCGCAAACCCAGGCGCTCTGGCGCGCCCTGTCCATTGCCGAGCGACGGCGATTCCTGCGCCATGTGCGGCCATACTGGGAAGTGCATCGCCATCGCGTGGCGCAGCCCGTTGCGGCCGAGATCGAGGAACTGCGGCGTGCGGGCAAGCTGGTCGTCACCGCCGGCCGGCTGCAGGACGTGACCCTCGGCGCAGACGGCGTTTCCATGACCGTGAAGGCGCGCGGGGGCGAGTCGCTGCAGCGCGTTGAAGGCGGCTGGCTGGTGAACTGCTCGGGTCCCCAGCTCGACTACGATCGGATTCGCGATCCGCTGATCCGCTGCCTGTTCGATACAGGCCTCGCCCGCCCGGATTCGCTGTCTCTCGGGCTCGATCTGGGCGACGACTATCGCCTGATCAACAAGGAAGGGGTGGCGTCCGACGTCCTGTTCGCGCTTGGCCCGCCTATACGTGGCAACCTCTGGGAGACGACGGCGGTGCCCGACATCCGCAAGCAGTGCGAGGCGGTGGCCCGGCATCTGGCGGCCGTGGCAGGGTAGGGCCTGCCGTCGGAAGGGGAGTGCGATGGAACGCGTGGACGAAGCCAACCCCTGGACGGTGCTGCAGGAGGAGACCGGTTACGACTGCCGGTACTTCTCGGTCCGTCACGACCGCGTGTCGTTGTCCGACGGAGCGGCGCGCAGCTACCACAGTGTGCGGATGAAGTATTACGGCGTCTGCATCGTGCCGGTAGACCGCGACGGCAGCGTGACCCTGATCGGCCAGTATCGCTATGTTCTGGACCGCTACTCCTGGGAGATTCCGGGAGGAGGGGCCCGTGTGGGCGAGGATCCGCTCACGGTCGCGCGGGCGGAGCTGAAGGAAGAAGCCGGCTGCACCGCCGAGCACTGGCTCAAGATCGTGGAAGGCACCGTGTCGCCCGGAATCTCGACCGAGGCCGTGCCGGCCTTCGTCGCCTGGGGACTCGACCGCGGCGCACCGCAGCCAGACGATACTGAATTGCTCAGGCGTCGTCGGGTTCCGTTCGCGGATGCGGTCGGCATGGCCCTGACAGGCGAGATTTCGAATCTGCCGGGAATCGCCGCCCTGCTGGGGATCGACGTCCGGCGCCGGCGAGGCGACCTGCCGGACAGTCTGCTCGAACTCCTGAAATAGGGCGGCGTGCCGATCAGGCGGCGGTCAGACCGAGCCGCTCTCCCCGGTATTCGCCGCTCATCACGCGCTCCCACCAGCCGCGATTGTCGAGGAACCATCGAACCGTGTCGCGCAGGCCGCTCTCGAAATCGTGCCGTGGCTGCCAGCCGAGTTCGGTCGCGATCTTCGAGGCGTCGATGGCGTAGCGGGCGTCGTGGCCCGGCCGGTCGGTCACGAACTTGATCAGCGATTCGTGCGGGCGATGGGCGGCGTCGGGCTGCATCTCGTCCAGCAGGCGGCAGATGCCGCGCACGACGTCGATGTTCCGGCGCTCGCTGTTGCCGCCGATATTGTAGGTCTCGCCCGGCTTCCCCGTGCGAAGCACGAGGGTCAGCGCCTCGGCATGGTCTTCGACATGCAGCCAGTCGCGCACATTGTCGCCCTTGCCGTAGACCGGCAGGGTCTCGCCACGCAGGGCGCGGATGGTGACCAGCGGGATCAGCTTCTCCGGGAAGTGGTAGGGGCCGTAATTGTTGGAGCAGTTGGTCGCCAGAGTCGGCAGCCCGTAAGTGTGATGCCAGGCGCGCACCAGATGGTCCGACGCGGCCTTGCTCGCGGAGTAGGGGGAATTGGGGGCGTAGGGCGTGGTCTCGGTGAAGAGCCCGGTGGCGCCCAGCGAGCCGAACACCTCGTCGGTCGAGATGTGCTGGAACCGGAACCGGTTGCGCGCGGCCTCGTCGAGCGTCCGCCAGTAGGCCAGAGCCGCCTCCAGCATCGTGAAGGTGCCGTTGACGTTGGTTTCGATGAACGGCGCGGCACCGGTGATGGAACGGTCGACGTGGCTTTCGGCAGCCAGATGCAGGATCGCGTCGGGCCGAAACTCGGCCAGGACGGCGTCGATTCCCGCGCGGTCGCAGATATCGGTCTTGTAGTGGCGATGCCGGTTGCTGGTTTGCGCCTCGGCGAGGGATTCGAGATTGCCCGCGTAGGTCAGCTTGTCGACGTTGGCCACCGTCCAGTCTGTGTCGCGGATGATGTGACGCACGACGGCTGAGCCGATGAACCCGGCTCCGCCGGTAACAAGAATTCTCATGGGGCCATTACGAAGCGAGCCGCGCTCGCCCCTCCTTGCTTCAGGGAATGCCCGAAATCCGGGGACTTATCCCTACTTACCATATGTTTCGTTTCGATTTCTAACCCCCGATGCGGGCGGCACGGGAGCGAGCAGGACGGCCGAAAGGCGGCTAGGATGGCGCCATTCCCGAAGCTCCATCACAGGATATTGGAAGCATGAGCGACGCATCCGACTATACCCCACCCAAGGTCTGGACCTGGAACAAGGCCAGCGGGGGCCGGTTCGCCAACATCAACCGGCCGATCGCTGGCCCCACGAGCGAAAAGGAACTGCCGGTCGGCAAGCACCCGCTGCAGCTCTATTCGCTGGGCACGCCGAATGGCCAGAAGGTCACCATCATGCTCGAGGAGCTGCTGGCGCTGGGTCACAAGGGCGCCGAATACGACGCCTGGTTGATCAAGATCGGGGAGGGCGACCAGTTCGGCAGCGGCTTCGTCGCCGCCAACCCGAACTCCAAGATCCCGGCCCTGGTGGACCGCAGCGGTCCCAACCCGGTGCGCGTGTTCGAATCGGGCGCCATCCTTCTCTATCTCGCGGAGAAGTTCGGCGCGCTGGTGCCGACGGAGAGCGCCAAGCGCGCCGAGTGCCTGTCGTGGCTGTTCTGGCAGATGGGCAGCGCGCCCTATCTCGGCGGCGGTTTCGGCCACTTCTACGCCTATGCGCCGACCAAGATCGAATATGCCATCGACCGCTTCGCGATGGAGACGAAGCGGCAACTCGACGTGCTCGACCGGCGCCTGGGCGAGAGCAAGTATCTGGCCGGCGACGACTACACGATCGCCGATATCGCGGTCTGGCCGTGGTACGGCGGGCTGGCCAAGGGACTGCTCTACGGTGCAGGCGAGTTCCTCGCGGTGCACGAATACAAGAACGTCAATCGCTGGGCCGACGAGATCGGCGCGCGCCCGGCGGTCAAGCGCGGCCGCATCGTGAACCGTCTGCAGGGCGATCCCTCGGCCCAGCTCCACGAGCGCCACGACGCCAGCGACTTCGACCTGAAGACGCAGGACAAGATCGGCGCCAAGGCCTGAGCGCGCGCTGCGCCGTCTATTGCGGCGGCATCGATCTTGCGTTGGTCGTCAGGTCGACGACCAACGCAGGAGCAGAGGGTGAGCAGCACGAACCGGCCCAAGGTGGCCTTCATCGGCACCGGCGGCACGATGGCCTCGCTGGGCGTCCATCCGCTCGAGCTGCAGGATTACGGCGTGCATGAGAACCGCATGCACGCCAGCGAGATCGTCGCGCGGTTTCCGGTGGTCGAGGAGATCGCCGAGATCATTCCGGTCGATTTCCGCAACGTGCCGAGCCCCGAGATCTACTTCGCCGAATGGCAGGAGCTCGCCGCGCTGTGCCACCGCGTGGTGGCCGAGCATCCCGACCTGTCCGGCATCGTCATCGGCCATGGCACGGCGACGCTGGAGGAGACGGCCTGGGTTCTCAACCTGGTGCTCAAGGTCGACGTTCCCGTGGTGCTGATCGGCTCGCAGCGGCCGGCTTCCGGCCTGTCGACCGATGCCGCGATCAATCTCGTGAACGGGGTACGCACGGCCGCCAGCCCGCAGAGCCGGGGGCGGGGCGTTCTGGTGCTGCTGAACGACGAGATCCAGGCGGCCCGCGAGGTCACCAAGACCTCGAACTGGCGCATGCAGACCTTCCGCACGCCCGATTTCGGTATCCTCGGCCATGCCGATGCCGACCGCATTGCCTACTACCGGCGGCCCGAACGCCGGCATATGCCGGACACCGAATTCGACCTCGCGGGCCTCGACGCCCTCCCGAGGGTCGACATCGCCTATGCCTATGCGGGCTCCGACGGCAGCGCCATGCGCGCGTTCATCGCCGCCGGCGCCAAGGGGCTGGTTTCCGCGGGCTTCGCGCCGGGCATGCCGCCGGCGGCCGATTTCGCGGCGATGGAAGAGGCGGTGAAGCAGGGCGTCGTCGTCGTGCAGTCTTCGCGCGCGGGATCGGGCCGCATCTTCCGCGGCGAGAAGCTCGCCAGGGCCGGAATCCTCTCGGCAGACAATCTCAATCCGCAGAAGGCCCGCCTGCTCCTCGCCCTGGCGCTCACCCGGACCGGCGACCCGGTCGAGATCGCGCGGATGTTCGCGACCTACTGATTGCCGGCCTCTCGCGGCCTGATACCCTGCCGCGATGGAGTTGAAGCAACTCGAGCATCTCGTTGCCGTCTGCAGTGCGGGCAGTTTCAGCGGAGCGGCCAAGCGGTTGGGGATTTCCCAGCCGACCTTGAGCAAGAGCATTGCGCGCTTGGAAAAGCACTTTGGCCTCAAGCTGTTCGACCGTGGCGGCGGCAGCGCCCGGCCCACCGTCTACGGGCACGCAGCGGCCGAGCACGCGGCGATGCTGCTGGCCGGCGTGGCGAGAATGAGCGAACAACTGGAGGAACTCGCCCGGGGCGAGACAGGCAGCCTGCGTATCGGCGTCGGGCCGGCGACGCGCATCAAGCTGCTGCCCGAAGTCGTCCGGCAGGTCGGGAGGACTTTTCCCGAGCTGCAACTCCAAGCGCGCTACGACGATGTCGAGACGCTGATGCGCTCGCTCCGCATGGGCAGCCTCGACCTGGTCTTCTGCTATTTCGAGGCGCCCGACGAGCAGTCGGACTTCATCCGCGTGAAGATCTGCGACGACCTGCGGATCGCCGTGGTGCGACCGCGTCACCCGGCGCTGCGTCAGGCACCGCTGACGCCGGAAATTCTGCTCGGGTATCCTCTTGCCAGCGTCGGCGCCGTGCCGAGCTTCCGCAGATGGCTGGGTGCCATGAGTGCGAAGGCGGCGCGCAACATGAATGCCTTCGTCTCCGACGATTATGCGTTGGTGAAGAGCCGGCCGCTCGAATCCGACTTTGTCGCCCTGGGCCCGCGGTTCGTGTTCGAGCAGGAACTGCGTGACGGGACGCTGGTCGAGCTGAAGCTTCGCGTGGAGATCGGCTACGAGTGCTGGATGCTCACCACTGAGGCCAAGTGGCGCCTGCCCGTGGTGAAGAAAGTCGCCGACTTCGCGCGGGCCGCCATGCGGCGCAAGACGCCCCGTCTCTAGGCGCCGGACAAAGGCCAGGGCCATGCCTGCAGGCTATGGCTCATTCGGAACGGGGTGGTTGTCACCCGGCCGGGATCGGGCGCCTTTATCAGCAGAACCAGAAGATGCTGCCGCTGGAGGAACCATGGCTTCGGCCGAGATGCGCCACACGATGAAGAAGAGCCTCACGGGCCTGTGCGGAGGGTTGCTGCTGGCCGTGGCTTCCGCGGCCGGCTTCGCGGGCCAGGCGGCGGCGCAGTATCCGGACAAGCCGGTTCGCCTCGTCGTGCCCTTCACCGCGGGCGGCTCGCCCGACACGACGGCCCGGCGCGTCGCGCAGCGCCTGACACAGGAACTGAAGCAGCAATTCGTCGTCGAGAACCGGCCTGGTGCCGCCGGCAATATCGGCGCGGAGACGGTCGCCCGTTCGGCGCCCGACGGCTACACGTTGATGATCATGGCCAACAGCCACGTCATCAATCCGGCGCTCTACGCCAGGATCACCTACGACGTGGTCAAGGATTTCACGCCGATCTGCCTGCTCGTGCGCGGCGCCTCGATGATGGTGGTGCCGGCCGACAGCGCGGCGAAGACGGTGAAGGAGTTCGTCGACATGGCGAAGGCCAATCCCGGAAAACTGAACTTCGGCTCTGGCGGTGCGGGCAGCCCCGCGCATCTCGCTGCGGAGGCATTCCGTCAGGCCACCGGTATCGACTATGTCCATGTGCCCTACAAGGGCGCGCCGGAGATCGTGCGCGCGCTCCTGTCCGACCAGGTGCAGGTCGGCTTTCCGACCTTCGAGACGGCACTGGGGCAGGTGCAGCAAAAGACGCTGCGCGCGCTCGCCACGACCGGTTCGAAGCGCTCGCGACAGCTTCCCGAGACGCCGACCCTGCTCGAAGCGCTGCCCGACGGATTCAGCCTGGAAGGTTGGCTGGGCCTCGTCGCGCCGGCGGGCACGCCGCCTGAAGTGGGCAAGGCCATCGTGGCCGCACTGACCAACGCGCTGAAGGACCCGGCTTTTCGCGAGCAGCTCGAGAGCGGAGGCTCCGACATCGATTTCCGGCCTGGGTCCGACTTCGGGGCGATGCTGCCCGGCGAACTCGTGAAATGGCGGAAGCTCGTCGAAGGTGTCGGCGCCAAGGTCGAATAGGGGAGAAGCGCACATGGCCGTTGCCACCAAGCCGCGTATCCACGAAGTCCCCGACGATCTCCTGGCGGCGATCGACTGGTGCTACGAGCAGGGATGGACCGACGGCCTCCCCGTGGTGCCTCCGGTGATCGACCGCGTCGAGGCGATGCTGGCGGCCGATGCGCGGGCGCGGGAGACGGTCATCGCGCACCATCCGGCGACCGGCCTCGACCTGTCGCTGCATGCGGCCGCGGTGAACGCGGTGATGGCGGGCTGCCTGCCTGAATATTTTCCGGTGATCGTCGCAGCCTTCGAGGCGATGAACCGGCAGGACTTCAACTTCCATGGCTCGACCGCCAGTACTGGCGGTTCCGCCCCGCTGCTGGTGGTGAGTGGTCCCTATGCCGACGAGATCGGCATGAATGCCGATGTGAACCTCTTTGGCCCCGGCAATCGCGCCAACGGCACGATCGGTCGTGCAACCCGCCTCATCCTGCGCAACGTCTTCCAGATGCTGCCGGGGATTTCCGATAAATCCACGCAGGGCAATCCCGGCAAGTACAGCTTCTGCATCGCCGAGCGGTCGCGGGGCAATCCCTGGCCGCTGCTGTGCGAGGCGCAGGGCTACGAGACCGGAGTGTCGAGCGTCACCTGCTTTGCCGGTGGCGGCTTCTTCAACGTCGAGAACCATGGCGGCAATACGCCGGAAGAGGTGCTGACCTCGGTGGCGGACTCGATGGCCAACTATGGTTGCATCAGCCTCGGCCAGAGCGTGGTGATCCTGGCGCCCGAGCATATGAAGATCGTGGCCGATAGCGGCTGGTCGCGCGAGAAGGTGCAGGACTTCCTGTTCGTCACCGCGAGGCGGTCGGTCGTGGGCATGAAGGACGCCGGCAAGTATCGCGACCGCGAATACGACGCCCAGCACGGCGACGGCGGGCACGTTCTCGCCCTGGAGGGCTTCATGCATCGAGGGATGAGGCCGGACGATATTCTCGTGACCATGGGCGGTGGCGATGCCGGCGGTCATTCCTGCTTCATCCCGTCGTGGAGCCGTGGACGGGCTTCGATCATGCAGCACCAGGCCATCACGCCGGCGCCTGCCGGCGCGCGCCCGTAAACAGAGGGAGTATCCGATGCAGCTCTATTCACCGATGTCGACCACACCCAGGCGCAAGGCCTTCCGGGCACCGCCGCTCGGCAGCCTCGAGGGCCTGCGGATCGGCCTCCTGGAGAACGGCAAGCTCAACGCCGACGAGATGCTGCGCGAGGTTGCGGCGCTGTTCGTCGAGCGGCATGGCTGCACCATCCGCACCGTCGCCTCCAAGAGAAACGCGAGCGCTCCGGCGCCGTCGGCGACGCTCACCCAGGTGGCGCAGGAGGTGGATTTCCTCATCACCGGCTTGGGGGATTGAGGGTCCTGTTCAACGTGCAGTCTGCACGACAGCATCAGCTTCGAACAACTCGGCAAGCGCGCCGTGGTGATCTGCACGACCCCCTTCGAGGTGACCGTGAAGAACATCGCACGCGTCCTGGGCATTCCTGACTACCCGTTCGTGAAGGTCCAGCACCCGATCGGCAGCTGCACCCTGGCGGAACTCAAGGTCCGCGCCGAAGCGGCCTACGAACAGGCCGTGGCGATCCTCCAGGCTTGAGGATCGCCGGAGGCTGGCGGGACGCTAACGGCGCTCGTCCAGAAAAAACTGTTCTGGCATGAAGTGTGTATGGGAGGCAGATCATGACCCTGCTCTCCCGACGTACTCTTCTGGCTACCGGCACCGCCGCCGGCTTTTTCGCGCCGGCCGCCCGCGCGCAGGCTGCCTATCCGTCGCAGACCATTCGCCTCGTCGTGCCCTATGCGCCGGGCGGCGGGTCCGACTTCACCGGGCGCCTGGTGGCGCAGAAGCTGCAGGAGACGGCGGGCTACACGCTGATCGTCGACAACAGGGCGGGCGCCGCCGGCATGCTGGGCACCGAGATCGTCGCGCGCGCACCGGCCGACGGCCATACGCTGCTCTATGCCGACGTCGCGCACGGCATCAATGCGGCGGTCTATTCCAAGGCACGCTATGACCCGGTGAAGAGCTTCGTGCCCATCACGCTCGTCGGCGCATCGCCGCAGGTGATGGTGGCGCATCCCTCGTTTCCCGCCAACTCGCTGAAAGAGCTGCTGGCGATGCCGCGCGAGCAGCTGCAGAAGATCGCCGTCGGCACGCCGGGGCAGGGCAGCGGTCCGCATCTCACCTACGAGCTGCTGCGCGCGAAGGTCGGCTTCGACCTCGTCCATGTGCCCTACAAGGGCGGCGGACCGGCGCTCAACGATGCGATCAATGGCCAGATTCCGCTGGTGATGAATGCCATGGCGCCGGTCATGCCCCATCTGCAGTCGGGCAAGCTGAAGGCGCTGGCGATCGCCACGGCCCAGCGCCATCCGCGCCTGCCCGAGGTGCAGACCTATGCCGAGAGCGCGCCGGGCGTCGTCGTGTACAACTGGTACGGCTTCCTCGCGCCGGCGGGGACACCGCCCGAGGTGACGAGCAAGCTGGCGGCGGACATCGCCCGCGTGCTGGTCCTGCCCGACGTGAAGGAGAAGTTCGACGCCGCGTTTCTCGATCCGATGCCGCAAGGCAGCATCGAGATGGCGCGCTTCCTGGACGACGAAGTGCGCCAGTGGAAGACCGTGGCGACAGAGACCGGGGTGTCGCTGGACTGACCGCGCCTGTCGCCGGGGTGAAGTCGGGCGTCTACAGGGCGCCTTCGTGTTCGAGCAGCCACTTCTTGCGCGGCAGGCCACCGCCATAGCCGGTCAGCGTGCCGTTGCTGCCGATGACCCGGTGGCAGGGCAGGACGATGCCGATCGGATTCTGGCCGTTGGCAAGCCCGGCCGCGCGCACCGCTCGCGGGCTGCCGATGCGCCGGGCGAGCTCGGCATAACTGATCGTCGTGCCTGACTTGATCCCGCGCAGCGCCTGCCAGACGCCCCTCTGAAACGGCGTGCCGGTGGTTTCGGCCGGCAGCGTGTCGATGACGGCGATGTCGCCCTTGAAGTAGGCGCTCATCGCCTTCGTCAGTCCGCCGGGATCGCGGCCGGCCGAGATCGTGTAGCGGCCCACACAGTAGTAGCGGTCGAGCAGGCGGCGCATGCGGCTCTCGTAGTCGCTCCAGTCTATGGCCCGCAGCCGGCCGTCTCTGTCGGCTGCGATCAGCAGTTCCCCAACCGGCGTTGCGAGGCGATCGATCCTGAAGTCGAGAAGCTCAGGCATGGCTTGCCATCCGCAGGTGCTGCGCCGCATAGGCGTGCCACGGCCGCCAGGCTGGCGGCGCGGTGTCGTCGCTCGGCATGTTCGTGTGGTGATCGTCCCAGTCCCCGGGGGCGCGCAGGCCCGGCCGCCGCGCGATCAGCGGTGCGAGCCCAGGATCGCGCGCGAGATGGCTGTCGATGGTCGTGATGTCGGCTCCCAAGTCGAAGACGCGGCGGACGCGCGCGACGATCGCCGGCAGGGCTTTCACCGAGGGGAAGCGGATGGTGACCGCCACGGCGTTGCGATCCGGCAGATGCGCGACGGAGACGCGGCCGTGCATGCCGTCGAGATCGAGGCGGCGATGCCAGATGCCGGCCTCGATCCACTCCAGGCCGGACGGTTCACGCGCGGAAAGCGCCGCCAGCATCCCGGGCCAGTCG
Source organism: Reyranella sp. (assembly GCF_965228225.1). Classification (GTDB taxonomy): domain Bacteria; phylum Pseudomonadota; class Alphaproteobacteria; order Reyranellales; family Reyranellaceae; genus Reyranella. The sequence goes on from NZ_OZ245801.1 coordinate 1,932,666, forward strand.
TATGGTGGGCGGTAGCCGAGTCTCAGCGTGACGCCGTCGCGGGCGGAGGTGTCGGCACCGGCTCGGCGGCGCAGCATCCTCGGCGGCCGGTCGAACAGCTTCCGGAACGTCTCGTTGAAGCGCCGCACGCTGCCGAAGCCCGACGCCAGCGCCACCTCGGCCATCGGCAGGTGGGTGTCGTGCAGCAGCTGCTTGGCGAACAGGACGCGTCGCGTCTGGGCGACCGCGATGGGGGAGGCGCCGAGATGGCGCTGGAACAGGCGGCGCAGCTGGCGGCCACCGACACCCAGCCGCCCGGCCAGCGCCTCGACCCCGGCCTCGTCCTCGTCGAGGGCGCCTTCGGCGATCAGCGCCAGTGCACGGCTCACCGTGTTGGCGCTGCCGCGCCAGGCGCCGAAGTCGGGAGCGATCTCGGGCCGGCAGCGCAGGCAGGGCCGGAAGCCGGCTTCCTGGGCGGCAGCGGCCGAGGCGAAGAAGCGGCAATTCTCGAAGCGGGGAGTCCGGGCCGGACAGACCGGCCGGCAATAGATGCCGGTCGAGGTCACGCCGACGAATACCCGTCCGTCGAACCGGGCATCGTGGCTCTGGAAGGCGCGGTAATAGGTGCTGCGGTCGAGCAATTCCATGCGCCGATCATTCCACGCAGGCGCGGGCGGCGCTCGCGGTTTTCGGACCCGTTAGGCTTTGACCCGGGGGCGGGAACATGATCAGTCGCCGGCCATGACTGCGACAGCCGGTTGGTCGGCGCTCCTGAAGCGCGAATGGATTCCCCTGCTGGTGGCGTTGGTCGGCGGCGTCCTCCTGCATTCGATGAACGTGCTGATGCTGGCGACGGTGCTGCCGAGCATCGTCGAGGATGTCGGCGGCACGTCGATGATGAGCTGGCCGACCACGGCCTTCCTCGCGTCATCGATCGTCGCGGCGACCTGTACCGGCCATCTGACGGCGCGGCTCGGCGCGCGCACGGCCTTCTGTGCCGGTGCGATGGTCTTCGGCATCGGCGCGCTGATCTGTGCGCTGGCACCCTCGATGGGCGTCGTGGTCGCCGGGCGCTTCGTGCAGGGCTTCGGCGGCGGCGTGCTGTCGGCCATGGCCTATGTGCTGGTCGGCAACGCGTTTCCCGAGCCGATGTGGCCGAGGGTGGCGGCCCTGCTGTCGGGCGCCTGGAGCATGTCGGTGCTGGTCGGCCCCCTGGTGGGCGGCGCCTTCGCGACCTGGGGCAACTGGCGCGGCGCTTTCTATGCGGTGACCGTCCTTGCGGCGTTGCTGGCGATGGTTGCCGCACGGGCCCTGCCGCGGGCGCGGGCGGAGAAGGGCGGGCCCGTGCGGGCCATACCGGGCGGTCGCGTCGTGCTGATCTGTCTGGCCATCGCGGTCATGTCGACGGCCAGCGTCGTTTCCCTGCCGCTCACCAAGGCGGGCCTCTTCCTCACGGCGGTCGCGTTGCTGATTGCGATGATGCTGCTGGATCGGCGCTCGAAGGCGCCGCTCTTCCCGAGCGATGCCTTCTCTCTCAGTTCCATGACCGGTGTCGCGATGTGGTTCGCGCTGCTGGTGTCGATTGCCTACAGCCCGCTGTCGATCTTCGTGCCGATCTTCCTGCAGAGCCTGCACGGTTTCGATCCGCTGGCCGCCGGCTATACGGTGGCGGGTGCATCGATGGGCTGGACGGTTTCGTCGATCGTCGTCTCCGGCTGGTCATTGCCGGCGGCGGGACGAATGCTGGTCGCCGGTCCGTTGGCGATGGCCGTGGGCCTGGCCGGCGTGGCGCTGCTGATGACGACGCAGCCGGTGCTCGTCCTGCCGGTCTTGATTGCCCTGGTCGGTCTCGGCATCGGCGCTTGCTGGGGTTTCGGCGTTCAGCGCTTGATGGGCGGGACGAAGGCGGGGGAGGGCGATCTAGCCGCCTCCGCGGTGGCGACCGTGCAGCAGACCGGCTTTGCGCTGGGGGCCGCCGCGGCCGGGACCGTGGCCACGTTGGCAGGGTTCTCCCGCGGGCTGACGCCGAGCGGCGTTGCGAGCGCGGCCTTCTGGGTGCCGGCGGCTTTCGTGCCGGTGGCCTTCGTCGCAGCGATCGTGGGCGGACGTCTCGCGCTGCTGGCGCGCCGCGCCGGTGATAAGAAGCAGGGCACCTCCAGGGGAACATGAAATGATGCGGCTGCTCGCGGCGCTGATCCTCACCTGCCTCGCGCTCTTTCCGGTTCAGGCACAGACGGTCACCAAGGAAAAACTGACGGCCGCCCTTCCCAAGCTTCGAGAGCTGGCGCGGCAGGCCGTCGCGAAGGGCGAGGTCCCGGGTCTCTCCATCGGCATCGTCTATCGCGACGAGGTCGTTTTCCTCGAAGGCTTTGGTGTTCGCGAGGCCGGGCAAGCCGAGACGGTCGGGGCGGACACGGTCTTTCAGGTGGCCTCGGTTTCCAAGCCGCTGGCGGCGACCGTCGTGGCCGCCCTGGTCAGCGACGGCGTCGTGACCTGGGACACGCGCATCCGCGATCTCGATCCGAATTTCGCGCTCCCCGAAGCCTATCCGACGGCCCAGGTCACGATCCGCGACCTGCTTTCGCATCGCAGTGGCCTGGCGGCCAGCGCCGGCAACGACATCGAGGATCTGGGCTTCAGCCGGGAGGAGATCCTGAAGCGCATCCGCTATACGCGGCCTGGCGGCAGTTTCCGGGCAGACTATGCCTACAGCAATTTCGGGTTCACCGCGGGCGCGATCGCCGCCACCCGGCCGACAGGCAAGGGCTGGGAGGAACTGGCGGAAGAGAAGGTCTATCGGCCGCTCGGCATGCAATCGACCAGTTCGCGTGCCAAGGATTTCATGCTCCAGCCCAATCGTTCGTCGCTTCATGTGCGGATCGACGGCAAGTGGACGCCGCTGGTCAAGCGCAACGCCGACGCGCAGGCTCCGGCGGGCGGCGTGAGTTCGAACGCCAGGGACATGGTGCAGTGGCTGCGGCTCGAGCTCGGCAATGGCCGATATGCCGGCCGGCCGCTGATCAAGGAGGCCGCGCTCGAACAGACTCGCCTGCCGAACATCATCCGCAGCGTCGATCCGAAGACCGGCGTGGTCGGCTTCTATGGCATGGGCTGGAACGTCGACTTCCGCGACCGCGGCGTCGAGTGGAGCCATGCCGGGGCCTTCAGTGCCGGCGCCCGCACGCTCGTGCATCTGCTGCCGGCGGAAAAGATCGGCATCGTGATCCTGAGCAATGCCTTCCCGACCGGCGTCCCGGAAGGCCTTGCCGCGACCTTTTTCGACGAGGTGTTCGCCGGAAAGCCGTCACGTGACTGGATCGCGCACTGGAACGAGATTTACGACGCACGGTTTGGCGCCGCTGCCCAGAAGGCGGCGATGGCGCCCTACGCGTCACCACCGGTCCCGCCGGCGCCACCGATGCCGCTCGGCGCCTATACCGGCTCCTACAGGAACGACTATGTCGGCGATGCCCGGATCACCGAGGCGGGCGGCGTGCTCTCGCTGGCGCTGGGACCGGCCGGCAAGCGCTTTCCCTTGAAGCCTTTCAATCGCGACCTCTTCCTCTATGCACCCTTCGCGGAAAGCCCCGGCTGGTTGGCCGCCGTGAGTTTTCTGATCGGTCCTGACGGAAAGGCTTCCCAGGTCACCCTGGAGAATCTCGACGAGGACGGGATGGGCACTTTGAAGAGATCGACGGGCCGGTAAACGCAGATCGACTGAGCAGGGTGCCCTCGCGGTCAATTGCTTTGACCGCCGCGAAGGCGCGACGTTGAATGAACGAAGGGGAGCGAGGGGGCCAGATGACAGTGGTGAAGATCAACACGAATACCGATCGGACGTTCGAGCGCATGAACGTGGCGATCGACGACATGACGTTGCTCGAGAGCTTCGTGCGGCCCCGGGCGACGGTTGCCGAGCGCCTGCAGGCGGGCAAGGCCGTACGGGCGCAGGTACCGCGCACCTCGCATGCCACCTTCGAAAAGGCGGCGAACCGGCCGGATCCGGTCGCCATCCTCGAGGCGCAGAACGTGAGCCGGGTTCAGAAGCTGGTGCCGGTGCGCTTCGCCCGCATGCTGGCCTCGCCCTTCGCCTTCCTGCGCGGCTCTGGGGCGGTGATGGCGGCGGACCTCTCGACCACGCCCGTCACCGGCATGGCCGTCGGGGCCTGCGGCGACATGCATGTCTCGAATTTCGGCGTCTTCGCTTCGGCGGAGCGGAATCTGATCTTCGCCATCAACGATTTCGACGAGGTCCATCCCGGTCCCTGGGAATGGGACCTCAAGCGCCTCGCCGCCAGCGCCGCCGTTGCGGTGCGCTTCATGGGCGGCGACCGCGTGGCGGCGGAGGGGGCGGCGCGGTCCATCGTGCGGTCCTACCGCAAGCGCATGCGCCGCTACGCCGAGATGGGCTACTTGCAGATCTGGTACGACCGCATCGACGAGCGCGCCGTCCTCGACACGCTGTCACCCCGGGCGCGGCGCGGCGCCGAGCGGCTGATGGACAAGGCCCGGACCAAGAGCCATGTCGCCGTGCTGGAGAAGCTGACCGAGGAGGTCGGCGGCGAGCATCGCATCATCGAGGAAGTGCCACTGATCGTGCGCGAGACGGAGACGGCGGCGGGTACGCCGACCAACGTCGCGCTCGACAACATGTTGCAGGACTATATCCAGTCCCTGCCCATCGACCGGCGCGTGCTGCTGTCGCGCTATCGCATCGTCGATTCGGCGCGAAAGGTCGTGGGCGTCGGCAGCGTCGGTACCGGCTGCTGGGTCATCCTGCTGCAGGGCATCGATTCGGACGATCCGCTGTTCCTGCAGGTGAAGCAGGCGCAGACATCGGTCATCGCGCCCTATGTCGACCAGCAGCTCAGGTTCGAGAATCAGGGAAGACGGGTCGTCGTCGGCCAGCGTCTCGCGCAGGGATCTCCCGACATATTCCTCGGTTGGGGACAGGTCGACGGCAAGGACTTCTACGTTCGCCAGCTCGCCGACATGAAGGGCAGCTTGAAGTTCAACGAGAGCGACACGAGCAACCTCGATGGATTCGTCGAGTATTGCGGCCTGTGCGGCTGGGCGCTCGCGCTGGCCCACGCGAAGTCGGGCAATCCGGCGATGATCGCCGGCTATTGCGGCAACAGCGAAACGCTCGATGAAGCGATCGGCAAGTTCGCCATGGCCTATTCGAAGCAGACGGAAGAGGACTACGACGCGCTCGACAAGGCGCGCCGCACGGGGCGCATCAGGGTCGCGGCGCCGGAGATGGTGAAGTAGTCGCTTCGACCCTGGCCGAAGCGACGGCATTGGCCCAAGGCTTAGAACGCTCTCCCACCAACCAGACGGGAGAAACCACATGGTCGACCTTCATGCCCTGAAAGACGGGCTCATCGTCACGGCGTTCTGGGAGGCCAGGCCGTCCGAGGCCGATGCCGTCGCGGCAATCGTCCGCGAGTACCTGCCACAGGCCCAGCGCGAGCCCTGGGTCCATGCCTTCCAGATTCACCGCTCGATCGCAGAACCCGAGAAGTTCTTCTTCTACGAAGTGTTTCGCGACGAGGCGGGTTTCGCCTCCCACCAGGAGACGCCGCACTTCAAGGCGCTGATCGTGGGACAGGCACTGCCGAAGCTCACGAAACGCGAGCGCACGCAGCACCGGTTCGTTCAGGCGGAGACTGCCTGAGGAAACGAAAAGGTCCCTCGCTTCGTTCGGGATGTCATCGCGGGCGGGGTAACCCCCGCCCTGGAGCGGGCGAGGGACCTTCAGTCCTTCTTCAGGCCGCCGCCGCGTCCTGCCAGGGGGCGACCTCGAGCCAGGTGCTCTGGTAGGTCGCGCCTTCGCCCATGTCGGTGTAGCGGTCCGAGCAGAGCATGTTGATCGTGCCCGACACGGCCTCGCCCACGGGGCGCTGGCCGGGCACCAGCAAGACGCCCGGCTGGACCTCGTCGGCAACCTTGAGGACCAGGCCGATCTCGCCGCGGTCGTTGAATACGCGCACCGGGGCGCCGTCCGCGAGACCGCGCTTGGCGGCGTCGTCGGGATGCAGGATGCAGAACGGCTTGCCCTCGCGCTCGCGCAGGAAGCCGACGCCCGAGAACGCCGTATGAGCCTGGAAGTAGCCCGGCGCGGTCAGCAGGCGCAGCGGCCAGCGGGCCGCTTCCTCGGCCTCGATGGGATCGGCTTCCCAATCGGGCATCGGCGGCAGGCCCTGCTTGGCCAACTGCTCTGAGTAGAATTCGAGCTTGCCCGACGGAGTCTTGAAGGGCTGGCCGTCCCAGTCGTGCTTGATGTTGAGCGGCACGCCCGCGAACAGCTCGTTTCGGTCGACCTTCGAGGCCGGGCCGGTCGAGCCCTTGAAGAACTCCTCCGCGGCCTCTCGCGGCGACAGGCTGAACATTGCGTCGGTGATCCCCATGCGCTGCGCCAGCGCCTGCGCGACATGGAAATTCGAGCGGGCCTCACCCGCCGGCTCGACCGCCTTCTGGCCCCACTGCATCCAGTAGGCGCCGTAGGCCCGGTAGAGATCGTCGGTCTCGAGATAGTTCGCGGCCGGCAGCACGATGTCGGCATAGCGCGCGGTGTCGGTCATGAACGGGTCGTGCACGACGGTGAACAAGTCCTCACGCAAGAGGCCCTTCTGCACCTTGTGTACCTCGGGGCAGGTCACGACCGGATTGTTGGCGGCGATGAACAGGGCGCGGATCGGCGGATCCTGCATGTTGAGGAGCTCTTCGCCGAGACGCAGATGGTTCACCATGCGCGCCGTCGCCGGGCCCGAAGGCTTGCGCACGGCGGCGTAGTTGAGGTCGCACGAGGCGGCCGTCAGCAGCAGCGCACCGCCGCCCTTGACGCCGTAGTGCCCGGCGACGCCCGGCAGCAGCGCCACGGTGCGCAGCGCCTGGCCGCCATGGGTGAGGCGGGTCATGCCTTCGCCGAGGCGGATCAGCGCGGCCTTGGCCCTGCCGTACAGTGCGGCGAACTTCTCGATGTCGGAGACCGGGAGGCCGGTGATCTCGGCCGTGCGCGCCGGCGTGAACTTCGGCAGGACCTCGCGCTCGACCTTGTCGAAGCCCAGCGTGTGGGCGGCGATGTAGGCACGGTTGGCGAGCCCGTCGCGCACCAGGATGTGCATGACGCCGAGCGCCAGCGCCGCGTCGGTGCCGATCCGGATGGGCAGGTAGAGGTCGGCCGCCTTGGCGCTGCGCGTGCGCCGCGGGTCGATCACGACGATCGGCATGCCGGTCTTCTTGCGCTGGCTCTCGGCCAGGGCCCAGAAATGCACGTTGGTGGCGGCCAGGTCGGCGCCCCACGAGATCACCAGGTCGGAATGCACGACCGATTCGGGATCGGCGCCGCCCACCGGGCCCACCGTCATCTCCCACGCGGTCTCGCAACACGTGTCGCAGACCGTGCCGGCCTGCAGGCGCGACGTGCCGAGCGCATGGAACAGGCCGTTCACCAGGCCGCGGTTCATCAGCCCCTGATGGGCGGAGTAGGCGTAACCCAGGATGGCGAGCGGGCCGCTCTCGGCAATGATCGACTTCCAGCGCTGCGAGATCTCGTCGAGCGCCTCGTCCCAGGTGATGGGCTCGAACTGGCCCGCGCCCTTGGGCCCGGTGCGGCGCAGCGGCGTGGCGATGCGCTCGGGCGAGTTCACCAGGTCGCTGTCGCGGTTGACCTTGCCGCAGGCAAAACCGGCCGTGTACGGCTGGTCGGGGTCACCCTGGATGCGCACGACCTTACCGTTGTCGACATGTGCAATGAGAGAGCACATGTCGGGACAATCGTGGGCACAAACAACTCTGACAGATTTCACTACGCCGCCTCCCGAAGGGTATCGCGGCCGTAATGTAGCAGAAGCGCCGAAAGAAGAAGCGGGCTTACTTCTTCTCGGCGTCCGGCTTGGCTTCTTCCTTGGGCGTGTCGGTCTTGTCGCTGCCGATCATGCCGAAGCGATTGCGGAAGCGCTGCACGCGGCCGCCGCGATCGATGCTCTGGCGCACGCCGGTCCAGGCCGGATGCGTCTTCGGATCGATGTCGAGGCGCAGGCTGGCGCCTTCCTTGCCCCAGGTCGACTTCGTCTCGAAGGACGTGCCGTCGGTCATCACGACGGTGATCGTGTGATAGTCGGGGTGAATCTTCTCTTGCATGATCTCTCTCCAGCGCTTCAGGGCCGATTCCGACCGGCCGGCGCAACAGGGGCGGGGATATACAGTCCCCGGGGCGCGGCGACAAGCTGGTTGTGGGGGGCTGCGGCGGCTCGCCGTGACAAATATGCGCCCAGCGGGCACATTTCTGTCCGGGATTTACTTAAACGTCGGCCGCTCGGGTCTCTGGGGGCAGAGGAATGGCGCACCACAGAGTATTCGGAATTTCTGTCTCAGTGCACTTGAGACGATCGGTACCTCACGACAGATCCTTGAATGCTCCCGTGCAGACGGCGTCCAGACACCTACCGGCGTTTGATGTCCGTCAGATCACAAGCAAGGGCAATCTCTTCAAGCAACTTGGCTGCGCGACCGCGGTTTGCACCGATTCGCGTTTCAAATTCGAAGAGTGCTAGACCATTAACTATCTCGTTAAGCGCTGAATTCAAGATCAGCAGCTCTTGTTGGTCAATGCGGATGTCGAGATGGTGCTCGGACACATTGAGTATCTTCATGACGTCATCTTAGCGCCTCAAAGTAAGCTCTGCCATTTGCCGGTTGGAAGGCCGTACCACCATCCACTTCTCTGGCATTTCGGATAACGACGGTACTGGCAGCTTCATTCCAGTAGGCGACGCGGCCTCCACTAAGCTGCCGAGTGGCTGTGGGACTGTTTATGATGCTCTCAATAAGGCGAGCAAACTGCTCTCGAGTGCGAATCCCCAATCCTGCAAACTCTCCTTGTTGCAACACGTGCTTTTCAAGGGCGTGGCCAGCAGCAATTTCTTGACCAGCAAGTTGCCTTTGTAGACGTGAGGCAATTCGCAAGACTGCTGGCTTCACCGCGGAAAACACCTACAACCGCGCTTGCTACGCCAACGAATTCTCCCTCGATTCGCGTCTGTGGAAAGCTGTTCGCAATACTGGAAGCGGTTCCCCAGAAGTCATTTTGGAAACGACCTGTGAGCTGCGTGAGATCGCTGCCCATCTTGAGGAAAGTATCTTCATAGAGCCTGCTGGCGAACTGCTCGACAGCCTGCCGCGCGGCGAGGCCGTTGGGATCGATCAGGTTGAGCGGATCGTTGCCGACATAGGCATAGAGATTGATGCCGCCGCCGTAGCCGATGGGATCGGTCTGCAGGAAGCGCCCGAGGCCGGGCGAGTAGGCGCGGGCGCGGAAGTAGTAGATTCCGCCGGCCTCGACATCGAGGCGCTGGCCGGTGAAGCCGAACGGCGTCGCGGGCGCGGCGCTGGCGCCGTAGGGTCGCTAGCCGGACCGGGAGAGCGTGCCGGTGCCCGCATCCATCGTCGCCACGACCGAGCCCAGCAGATCGGGAACGTAGGTGGTGCGGGTGTTGGCCGGCACGTTCATCTGGCCCAGCACGTCGTTGGGGCCGAGGCCGTAGGCGTACCAGCGCTGGATCGCCCCGCTGGCGCCGTCGTACTCCAGCACCTCGCGATCGTCGGCGTCGGTCACGAAGACGGTGGTGGTGCCGCCCGTGGTGACGGTCTTGCGGCTTCCCTGGGCGTCGAAGGTGTAGGCGGCGCTGGTGCCCGCGCCGCTGGCGCTCACCAGCCGGTTCTCGGCGTCGTAGCCGTAGGTATGGGTGCCGTCGGAGGTGAGGTTGCCGTTGGCGTCGTAGGTGGGGGTGACGCCACCGACGGCGGTGTACTGGTTGAGGCTGTTTGCCGTGTAGCTCGTGGTGCTGGCCGCCGCGGCCGGGTAGTCGATCCAGGCGTTGTCGCTGACCGACTGGCCGGTGCGCTGGTTCACCTTGTTGTAGCTGTGTGCGAAGACGACCGACGAGGCGGCGCTGGGGGCGGTCGCCGTCGGCGCCGGGTTCCAGCTCACGCCGGTGGGGTGGTTCATCGCGTCGTAGGCATGGTTCGTCGCATAGGCGACGGGGCTGCCGGTGGGCGACACGGCCGAGGGGATGGCCGCGCTGTTGTCGCTGGCGCTCGTGAGGCGCCCGGCGAGGTCGTAGGTGTAGCTGACCACCGGGCCGGAGGGCGGGGTCTTGGTCGTGAGGCGGTTGAGCGTGTCGTAGGCGAAGGCGATGGGCGTGCCGCCGGCGCGGGTCTAGTCGGCCTCGAGAATGGCGACGCGGCGGCGGTCATCGACACCGGCACCAACACGCTCGTGGCGACCGTGCCGCTGGGCCAGGGGACGCAGGGCGTGGCCTACGTGCCGAATACGGTGCCCCAGGGCGACGGGCTGCAGAACCTGCGACCGCTCGGGGCCGCATCGAACTAGATCCGGCTGACGCTGGCCGGCGTCGACGAGAAGCCCGTGACGCAGGTCACGCTCTTCTACCAGGGCGTGGTCCAGATCCTGCAGGCCGCGGTGACCGGGTTGGCGCCGGGCAAGCCCTACGTGCTGGGCCTCTCGCACGACCCCACCGGCGCGCCGCCCCTGCAGGCGCTGGCGAGAACCAATACCGCCGGCGTCGCCATCGTCAACAGGGTCGGCCTCCGGCGCAACCTCGGCCCGACCGGCGGCGCCGATTCGCGGCGGTTCCTCGTCATCGTCGAGGGAACGATTTCGGAACCGGGCAAGCTCCTACAACGCCAGGTGCCGTGACGCGGCGGAGGTTTGGGCTTGGCTGCTCATCGGAGCCTGCGCCCTTCAGCCTTAGTAAAGATCATGGAGCATGATTTTGTCTGGGTCGTTGAGCAGAACGGTATCCTCTCGAATGTAGCGAAGTTCAAAGCGGCCCTTGTCGCTGGTACTCTCGACAGAACGGACTCCATCAAGTACGCACAGAAAGCCAAATACTCCGTTGTCAACCGCATCCGAGACTATTTCGATCAGACGCTGCTTATCCTCGGTTGTAAGTGAATGATACCACTTTGATCTGTTAATGAGACCATCCGAGGGGGTTCGACCCGGTGGATGCTCCAAGACTTCCAACGTACTGCGAACGGCAGAGTCTCGAACGACACTCCTAATGATCATGACAAAGTCTTGGCTATTCATGGATGTTCTCATCGTGCAAATGCTGAAGGATATTGAGCTTTGTTCAGATCGATCAGCTTTTGCAATGCTACATTGGGAGCCGAGGTGTAATTTCTCAGATTCCGAATGTCTGCGGCGAGCAGATCCCGAGCACTCCCTGAATAGGTCCCGCTAAACCTTGGAATCAGCCGATGTTCAGCCTCAGTTAGCGCAATCGATGGGGCCGTCGACTTACCGTAATTGGGGATCACCTGCTGTGCAGGATGGCTCTGAACAACATGATGAATGTCAAGCCGATCGCCGATTACGGATCTTGCCTTGAGGGAATCGTAGGCGCCGACTTCATATTTCGAAACAGTACGGCCTGCCTTAAGCGCGTCGGCGGCTGCTATGCCGCCTAGCGCGGCTACCTTTATCGCCCCTGCGTCACTGACGATGCCGGCAATCGCAGCTGTGGCAGAGATGCCGGCACCCCAGTAATCGCCGCGGAATCCAGAGACACCCGCGTCGATGAGAGAGAACGCGGAGCCACAAACCGACGGACAGAAGGACAGTCCGAACAGAGCCGCCTGGACGCCATCCAGGACCTTGAGCCCGTACGGATCAATCAGGTTGAGCGGATCGTTGTCGACATAGGCATAGAGATTAAGGCCGCCGTCATAGCCGATGGGGTCGGCCTGCAGGAACCGCCCCAGGCCGGGCGAGTAGGCGCGGGCGCGGAAGTAGTAGATCCCGCCGGCCTCGACATCGAGGCGCTGGCCGGTGAAGCCGAACGGTGTCGCGGGCGAGGCGCTGGCGCCATAGGGGCGGTAGGCGAACCGTGAGAGCGTGCCGGTGCTCGACGTCATCGTCGCCACGACCGAGCCCAGCAGATCGGGAACGTAGGTGGTGCGGGTGTTGGCCGGCACGTTCATCTGGCCCAGCACGTCGTTGGGGCCGAGGCCGTAGGCGTACCAGCGCTGGATCGCCCCGCTGGCGCCGTCGTACTCCAGCACCTCGCGATCGTCGGCGTCGGTCACGAAGACGGTGGTGCTGCCGCCCGTGGTGACGGTCTTGCGGCTTCCCTGGGCGTCGAAGGTGTAGGTGCCACCGGTGCCGGCGCCGCTGGCGCTCACCAGCCGGCTCTCGGCGTCGTAGCCGTAGGTATGGATGCCGTCCGAGGTGAGGTTGCCGTTGGTGTCGTAGGTGGGGGTGACGGCGCCGACGGCGGTGTATTGGTTGAGTGTGTTGGCGGTGTAGCTGACGGTGCTCGCCGCCGCGGCCGGGTAGTCGATCCAGCTGTTGTCGGAGACCGACTGGCCGGAGCGATCGATGGGCGCGGCGACAAGCTGGTTGTACGGCCCCGCCATGGCTTGTAGACCGGCCGCCATGAGCGATTCAGCCTTCGAAACTCTCGCCGACAGCCTGCTCGCGACTCTCGAGGAGGCGCTGGCAGACCATGTCGATGCCGAACTCCAGGGAGGAATCCTGACAATCGAGGGCGATGCAGGGACCTGGATCGTCAACAAACATGCGCCCACCCGGCAGATATGGCTGAGCTCGCCGGTGAGCGGTGCCCGGCATTACGCGTTCGATGCGCCGTCCGGCCAGTGGCAGGACACGCGGGGCGGCGACGGGCTGCTGGCCGTCCTCGGAACCGAACTGGGCGTCGAACTGAACTGGCAGGCAGCATGAACCGGTTCGGCGGCTTGGCCCTGCTGGGGCCGTATCTCAAGCCCTATCGCGGGCGCACGATCCTGGCTCTCCTGTCTCTGCTGGTGGCGGCGGGGACGGTGCTGGCCTTCGGTGCCTGCCTGCGCGCCCTGATCGACCGCGGCTTCGCCCAGGGCCGGCCGGACATCCTCAATTACGCGCTGGCCTCGCTGCTGGCCGTGGCCGTCGTCCTGGCGATCGCCTCGGGCGCGCGCTTCTACCTGGTCTCCTGGCTGGGCGAGCGGGTGGTGGGCGACCTGCGCCGCGACCTGTTCGACCATGTCGTGCGGCTGGGGCCGGCCTGGTTCGAGATCAAGCGCTCGGGCGACGTCATGAGCCGCATTTCGGCCGACGCCCAGCTCATCGAGCAGGTGATCGGCTCCTCGGCCTCGGTGGCACTGCGCAACACGCTGATGTGCATCGGCGGCGTGGTCATGCTGGTGGTGACGAACCCCAAGCTCGCTTTGTGGACGCTCGCGGTGGTGCCGCTGACCGTCGTGCCGATCATCGTGTTCGGCCGCCAGGTGAAGGCGCTGTCGCGCGAGTCCCAGGCCCGCATGGGCGAGATGGTGTCGGAAGGGGCCGAGACCCTGGACGGGGTGCGCACGGTCCAGGCCTTCGCCCAGGAAGATCGTGCGGCGCGGCGTTTCGGCGAGGCGACGGAGCGGGCCTTCGTGGCCGCGACCCGGCGGGTGTCGCGCCGCGCGATCATGACCACGCTGGTCATCTTCATCGTCTTCTCGGCCGTGGGCTTCCTGCTGTGGATGGGCGGGCATGACGTGCTGACCGGCCGCATCAGCGCGGGCGACCTCTCGGCCTTCGTGTTCTATGCGGTCCTGGTCGCCAGCTCGGGCGGCGCGATCAGCGAGACGATCGGCGACCTGCAGCGCGCCTCGGGTGCCGCCGAGCGGCTGGCCGAACTGCGCGCGGAAGCGCCGTCGATCGCCGAGCCGGCCCATCCCAAGCCCCTGCCCAAGCCGGTGAAGGGAGCGGTGTCCTTCGAGGAGGTCTCGTTCCGCTATCCGACGCGCACCGACGCGCTCGCCCTCGATCGCTTCGACCTGGCGATCGTGCCGGGCGAGACGGTGGCGATCGTCGGCCCCTCGGGGGCCGGCAAGACGACCGCCTTCAACCTGCTGCTGCGCTTCTACGATCCGGAGAAGGGCACGATCCGCCTCGACGGCATCGACATAAGGGATCTCGCACTGGGCGACTTGCGGCGGTCGCTGGCCGTCGTCCCGCAGGATCCGACCCTGTTCAGCACCTCGGTCACGGAGAACATCCGCTACGGACGTCCCGACGCCAGCGATGCCGAGGTGCGGGCCGCCGCCGACGCGGCCTCGGCGCTGGGCTTCATCGAGGCCCTGCCGCACGGCTTCGCCACCGACCTCGGGGCGCGCGGCGTGAGGCTGTCGGGCGGTCAGCGCCAGCGCATCGCCATTGCCCGGGCGCTGCTCTGCGACCCCGCCGTGCTGCTGCTCGACGAGGCGACGAGTGCCCTCGATGCCGAGAGCGAGCTGGCGGTCCAGCAGGCTCTGGACCGGGTGATGCGCAATCGCACGACCCTGGTGATCGCCCATCGCCTCGCCACGGTGCAGAAGGCCAACCGCATCGTCGTTCTCGACCAGGGACGGGTGGTCGACATCGGATCCCACGCCGAGCTGGTGCGCCGCGATGGCCTCTACGCCCGGCTGGCTGAGCTGCAGTTCAATGTGTCGACCGCTGCGAGCTGATATCGCACTTTAAGCGGGCTGGTAAAATCGTTGAAATTCAATGAGGTGAGGGATATGGTTAATCCATATTCCGAACTTCATTTGGATCTGAAGAGACCATGTTTTCCACCGACCCTGCGACCCACCTCGTTTCGTGGTGGCCGGCCGCCCTGATCGGCCTCGCCGCGCTCCTCAACAGCCTTGCTGAAAGCGTTCAGACGCTCCTGACCTAGGGGCTTTCCGACTAAGACGGAATCATATCGGACCATCCAGAAGCACCTCACCCTGAGGAGCGCGCCGCAAGCGCGCGTCTCGAAGGGTGGGCACGAGCACTACGTCTGTTGCCCATCCTTCGAGACGGCCCGTCGGGCCTCCTCCGGACGAGGTGGGGCGGGTGAACTTGAAGCGGAAAAACTCTAACGAAGTCGTACGACGTCGCCGCGCTCGGCGTCGCGGCGCCTGAGTTCGCGGCGCAGGATCTTGCCGGTCGTCGTCAGCGGCAGTTCCGCGACGAACTCGACCTCGCGCGGATATTCGTGTGCGGCCAGCCGGGTCTTCACGAAGTTCGCCAGATCCGCCTTGAGCGAGTCCGTGGGCGCGATCTCCGGCCTGAGCTGGACGAAGGCCTTCACGATCTCCGTCCGCAGCCGGTCGGGCACGCCCACGACCCCGACCATCGCCACAGCGGGATGCTTCATCAGGCATTCCTCGATCTCGCCGGGTCCGATTCGGTAGCCGCCCGAGGTGATGACGTCGTCGTCGCGGCTCTTGAAGAAGACGTAGCCGTCCTCATCGATGGTGCCGAGATCGCCCGTCAGCAGCCAGTCGCCGGCATATTTGCGCGCCGTGGCCTCGGGATTGCGCCAGTATTCCAGCATGACGATCGGATCGTGCCGCCAGCCCGCGATCTGGCCTTCCTGGCCGGGCGGCAGGACATTGCCGTCGCCGTCGACCACCGCCACCTTGCGGCCGGGGCAGGCGCGGCCGCAGGAGCCGGGACGGACCTCGAACCAGTCGGGCGAGTTCAGCAGCATCAGGTTCATCTCGGTCTGGCCGTAGCCCTCCGAGATGGTCGCGCCGAACGTGTCGCGGCCCCAGCTCAGCAGCTCCTCGCCCATGGCCTCGCCGCCGCTCGAGATCGCCCGGATATCGTAGGTCCAACGGTCCCGTGGCCTGTGGACCTGGCGCATCATCTTGAGCGCGGTCGGCGGGATGAAGCTCACGCCGACGCGGTGCTTGGCCAGCATGGCGAAGGCACGCTCGGGATCGAACTTGGCGAAGCGGTGGGCCAGCACCGGCGTGCCGTAGTACCAGGCCGGGAACAGCGCATCGTAGAGCCCGGCGATCCAGGCCCATTCGGCCGGGGTCCACATCACCTCGTTGCCGCGCGGCCAGTGGCCCAGCCACTGCTCCACGGCGGGAATGCAGCCCAGCATCATGCGGTGCGCGTGCAGCGCGCCCTTGGGCTGGCCGGTCGTGCCCGAGGTGTAGATCAGCAGCGCCGGATCCTCGGCCGCGGTGTCGACCGTGGTGAAGCGGTCGGAAGCGGCGCCGAGCAGCCGGTCCCAGTCGAGGAACGCGCTGCCATGCGCGCCGGCACCGATCACGATGATCGTCTTGAGGTGGGGCAGGCGGTCCCGCACCGCCAACAGCTTCGGCAGCTGGCTCATGTCGGTGATGACGGCCGAGGCCTCGGCGTTGGCCAGGCGGTATTCGATCGCCTCCTCGCCGAACAGGGTGAAGAGCGGCAGCACGACGGCGCCCATGCGATAGCCGGCGAGGTGGCAGATCGTGAGCTCGGCGCCCTGGCTCAGGAACACCGCGACCCGGTCGCCTTTGTTGACGCCGCGGGCGACCAGCGCGTTGGCCAGCCGCGAACTGGCGGCCAGGAGCTGGCCGAAGGTCCAGTTGCGCACCGATCCATCGGCATTCTCGACGATCATCGCCAGCGTGTCGGGCGCGTGGCGTTCGCAGACGGCGCGACCGATGTTGAAGCGCTGAGGTTTGGGCCAGCGGAACTGCCGCATGGCGTCGTCGTAGCCGAGACCGCGAGGGATCATGCCCGTAGAACCTTCGTTAGCGAGTGACTCGTTGCACGACGCGGCCGGCCAGCAGTTCCTGCGGCGTCGGCGTCCAGATTTCATCGGGCGGCGTATCGATCACGCGCTGCGCGAATTCGGGCGTGACGCCGCTCGCGACCAGGAAGCGCCGCATGTCGCGGTTGCTTTCGTACAGATCGTTCGGACCGAGGCCCGGGAAGCTGCCCTGGTGGAAGCCCAGCCGTCCACCGGGCGCGATCGATCGGTCGTTGCCGCCGAGGAAGGCGATGGTGCAGGCGGAGGCGCAGCCGCTCTCGACGCGCGTCGCCAGCCGGCGGTTGCGGATCATGCGGTTGATCTCGAAGGCGGTGCCGATGCGGCCGCCCGGCCCGGCGAGGACGACGCGACGCACCGAGGGATGCTGGTCCAGCGCGCGCCGCACCGTATCGGCGCTGCCGGTGCCGTAGGCCCCCTCGACGTTGAGCGCCGTGCCATCGGGACTCAGCGTGACGGCAAGTGTGTCGAGCGCCTCGTCGCCGGAATAGATCGCCCACAACTCGCCGATCGACGGCACGGCGCGCTCGTAGAACAGACCGCCGATGCCGGCGATCGACAGCGCCGCGGCGAGGAAGATGCCGAGGGCGATCGGGACGGGCGCGCGCCGCCGTGCGGCAATCGCGATCAGGCAGACCTGCACGAAGGCGAAGGCGGAAGCGCCGAGGCAGAGCAGGGCGGGGCCCAGCACATGAAGCAGGGTCACCTGGCCGGGACCGAAAACGGCGAGGGTGATGCTGCCGAACCCGACCAGCAACGCCATCGCCGCCCAGACGCCGCGATAGTAGAGCGTGAGATCGAACGGGGCGGCGCCGTCGCGCCACAGCGGCACGCCCAGCGCCGCGAGATGATCGGTCAGGGCGGCGAGCTTGCCGGAGCGGATGCGCTTCACGCCGTCGCGGTAGCCGAGCGACGCGGCGAGGTCGGGGGACACGCTGCCGTCGAGCCGCACCTCGCGCAGGCCGATCGCGCGCGCCGCCATCTCGGCGAAGGCGATCAGCGCGCGCGCCACTTCATGACGTTCGCCATCGGACGAGGTCGCCAGGAGACCGACGGCCAGATGGCCGGCAGCCTGCTCCAGCAGCACGGCGCCGAGCGGCGCGGCTTCGCCGTCGATCAGGAAGATCGCGCGCGTATCGCTCGTCGAGGCGAGAGGCGGCAGGCTGGGGAAAAGTCGGGCGATGCCCTCGGCATCGGCAGCGCTGGCGCGCCGAACGGCGCCCACGGAGACCCGATCCTGAGAAAACACGCTGACTTTCCACTCCCTGAGGCCGCTTTCACGGGCGGTGACCGGTCTGTATGCTGCGGCACTTCTCGTGGAGCGTCCAGATGTCCCCCGACGATCATGCCTACCCGCCGATCGCCCGTGCCAGGAGCGGGGAGTCGGGCACGACCACCGTGCCGTCGGTCTGCCCGCACGACTGCACCAGCACCTGCGCGCTCGACGTCGAGCGGCTGGACAACGCCAGGATCGGCCGAGTCCGCGGCTCGATGCGCAACGACTACACCGCCGGCGTCATCTGCGAGAAGGTCGCGCGCTACGCGGAGCGCATCCACCATCCCGACCGGCTGATGAAGCCGCTGCGCCGGGTTGGTCCGAAGGGCTCGAAGCAATTCGCCGAGATCTCGTGGACCGATGCACTGGACATCGTGGCCGAGCAGTTCATCGCCAAGGCGCGCCAGCATGGCAGCGAGACCATCTGGCCTTACTACTATGCCGGCACGATGGGGCTGGTGCAGCGCGACGGCATCAACCGCCTGCGCAACGCGATGAAATATTCGCGCTATTTCTCGACCATCTGCGTGACCCTGTCCGACACCGGCTGGATCGCCGGCGTCGGTGCCAAGCGCGGTGCCGACGTGCGCGAGATCGACGAGCATGCCGAGCTGGTGGTGATCTGGGGCGGTAATCCCGTGAACACCCAGGTCAACGTGATGACCCACGCGATGAAGGCGAAGAAGCGCGGCGCCAAGCTCGTCGTGGTCGATCCCTATCGCACCGGAACCGCCGACCAGGCCGACATCCATCTCGCCGTGCGTCCCGGCACAGACGGCGCGCTGGCGGTCGGCGTGATGCACGTCCTCTTCAAGGAGGGCTATGCCGACTGGGATTACCTGCGCAAGTATACCGATGCGCCGGACGAGCTGGCCGCGCATGTGGCGACACGCACGCCGGAATGGGCCTCGAAGATCACCGGCCTGTCGGTCGAAGAGATCGTGTCCTTCGCGCGCCTCTATGGGCAGAGCAAGGCGTCGTTCATCCGCTGCCATCACGGCTTCAGCCGCAGCCGCAATGGCGCGGCCAACATGCATGCCGTGACCTGCCTGCCGGCGGTGACCGGTGCCTGGCAGTACAAGGGCGGCGGTGCCCTCTACGGCCACACCGGCATGTATCCGGTCAACAAGACGCTGATCGAAGGGCTCGACATGGTCGATCCGTCGATCCGCGACCTCGACCAGTCGCGCCTGGGCCCGGTGCTCACCAACGATCCCGAGGCGCTGAAGAACGGCCCGCCGGTCACCGGCCTGCTGATCCAGAACACCAACCCGGCGATGGTCTGTCCGGAGCTCGAGCTGGTCCACAAGGGCTTCAAGCGCGAAGACCTGTTCACCTGCGTGCACGAGCAGTTCATGACCGAGACGGCTTCCTTCGCCGACATCGTGCTGCCGGCCACCATGTTCCTGGAACACGACGACTTCTACACAGCCAGCGGCCACACTTTCTTCCAGGTGGCCAAAGCGGTGATTGACGCGCCGGGCGAGTGCCGCGAGAACCACTTCGTGATTTCTGAACTCGCAAAGCGCCTGGGTGCCACGCATCGCGGCTTCGACATGACACCGTGGGAGATCATGGACGAGACTCTCAAGGTCTCGGGCATGTGGGATGCCGAGACCAACTGGCAGAAGGGTGGTCAGGACTTCCATCTGGGCTTCGAGACGTCGCACTTCCTCGACGGCTTCGCCTGGCCCGACAAGAAGTTCCGCTTCAAGCCCGACTGGGCGGCCTATGGGCCGCGCGGCAAGGAAATGCCCGTCCTGCCCGACCATTTCGACGTGATCGACAAGGCCACCGACGACAAGCCGTTCCGGCTGGTCGCGGCGCCGGCGCGCACCTTCCTCAACTCGACCTTCACCGAGACGCCGAGTTCGCAGAAGCGCGAGGTCCGGCCGACGGCGCTGATGAATCCCGACGATTGCATCGCCATGGGCATCGTCGAGGGCGAGCGACTGGAGATCGGCAACGAGCGCGGCAAGACCGTGGTCAATGCCAAGCCGCGCGAGGGCCAGCAGAAGGGCGTCGTCGTCGTCGAGGGCATCTGGCCCAATCGGAACTTCGAGACCGGCATCGGCATCAATGCGCTGACCTCGGCCGATCCCGGCTGGCCCAATGGTGGTGCGGTGTTCCACGACACCGCCGTCTGGATCCGCAAGGCCCAGTGAGCGAGGCATTCCAACCAGCGCCCAATCCGAGCATCGCCCAGACGCAGGCCCCTCGGATCGAGGGCCGCGGCCACGTCCTCGTCATCGGCAACGAGAAGGGCGGCTCGGGCAAGTCGACGACGGCGCTGCACATCGCCGTCTCGCTGATGAGAGACGGCGCCCGCGTCGCGACGCTCGATCTCGATGCCCGGCAGGGAACGCTCAGCCGCTATATCGAGAACCGCGCGGCCTATGTGAAGAAGAACGGCGTCGAGCTCCCGATGCCGCTGCACACGCCGGTGATGATCTCGTCGCTGAACGATCGCCGCGAGGCCGAAGCCGACGAGCGGGCGCGGCTGGCGGCGGCGCTGGAGCCCGCCGTCGCGTCGGCCGACTTCGTGGTCGTCGACACGCCAGGCAGCGACACCCATCTCAGCCGGCTGGCCCATACCTGGGCCGACACGCTGCTGACGCCGCTGAACGACAGCTTCATCGATCTCGATCTGCTGGCCCGCGTCGATCCCGACACGCTGAAGATCGTGCGGCCGTCGATCTACGCCGAAGCCGTCTGGAAGCAGCGCCAGATTCGCGCCATCGAGGGTGGCCGGCCGGTCGACTGGATCGTGATGCGCAATCGCCTGTCGTCCCTGGCGGCGCGCAACAAGCGCGACATGGGCAACGTGATCGAGGCGCTGGCCAAGCGGATCGGCTTCCGCGTCGCCGCGGGCCTCAGCGAGCGCGTGATCTACAAGGAGCTTTTCCTGAGTGGCCTCACGCTGCTCGACCTGAAGCGCGGCGGCGGCGGCAGCGGTGGGCCGTCCCTGACCCTGAGCCACGTCGCGGCGCGTCAGGAAGTGCGCGACCTGGTGGCGTCGCTCAACCTGCCGGGGGTCGCTCCTGCAGAAGTGGACGCGCCCGCGATAGAAGAAGCCACAGAAGCCCCGCCGCCTGCAGAATGAAGAGCAGGCCGAACGACCAGGCGTAGCCGTCCGGCGAGTAGCCCGTGGCGGTGCGCGGCCACAGGTCGACGACCTTTCCGATCGCCCACTGGCCGCCGAAGATCACCGTGAAGACCACGAGATTGGAGCTTGTGCTCACCCGTCCGGCATATTGCGGCGGGAAAGAACGCGCGAGCAGCGGCATGTACTGGATGGGATAGGCGCCCAGGAAGCCGAACAGCAGCCAGGCCACGACGGGATAGAACGAGGGCACGAAGGCCAGCCACGCGCAGACCAGCGCGAACAGCGTGCTGATGAGATTGGCGGAGGCGAAGTCGCTGACGCCGATACGGCGGAAGGCGCCGGCCAGCACGCCGCTCAGCGCAAACCCCGCGGTCATAACCGCCGTCGTGTAGAGCTGGATGTCGGCACGGGTCTCGTTGCTGGCGAAGCCGCCGACGTCGCGCAGCCAGGGGCCGATCCACAGGGTGATGGCGGCGATGAACGCCATCTGCTGGAAGGTGAGCAGTGGCTGAATGCGCCAGAAGAAGCCGTTGGTCAGCACGACGCCGGTGATGCGGAACTGGTCGCGCAGCGTTCCGGGCGCCGCCGGCGTGCCGCGCTCCGGCACGACGGTGAACAGGATCGCGGAGACGACGAGGCAGACCCCGGCCAGCCAGAAGAACAGGCCCTGCCAGCTGATGATCGAGAGCGACCACTGGATCGGCAGGGTCGCGGCCATCGCGCCCAACCCGCCCGCCATCATGTGGAAGCCGGTGATCAGGCCCCAGCGCTCGGGCGGATACCAGAGCGTGATCGCCTTGATGGCGGCCATCAGTCCGCCCGCAAAGCCCAACCCGATCAGCACGCGCGCCACGATCAGTTCGCCCAGCGACAGGCTCAGCCCGAAGAGGGCCGAACCGATCGCCGCCAGCGCCAGCAGCACCGCCTGCACGCGACGCGGCCCGTAGCGGTCGAGCATCACGCCGAGGATCGGCTGGCAGCCTGCGAAGAACAGGAAGAAGGCCGAGGTCAGGAGGCCGAGGTCGCCCGCGCTGATTCCGACGTCCCGTTCGAGATACGGGAAGATCACCGCGTTCACGCCGCGGAAGATGTACGAAAGGAAATAGGCGAGCGCGAACGGAACGAAGACGCGCAGCAGCAGCGTGGCGAAAGTGGGGGCGTTTCCGGTCATGCTTCAATGTTGGCGCGAACGCGCGGCTGCACCATATTGAACACACCGCAGAGGGTCAAAGGACATGGCCGAGGATCGCGCCCGAGATCGCAACGTCCCGTCTACCGCAGGTGCGAATGCCGTGGATGCGTTCGTGCGCGAAGTCGGCAAGCTGCCGGTCGATCACAGACCGGGCGGACGGGGCCGGCTGCTGTTCGCCATGGATGCGACGGCGAGCCGCGAGCCGACCTGGGATCATGCCTGCGCCATCCAGGGCGAGATGTTCGTGGCGGCCGATGCGCTGGGCGGCCTCGACGTGCGGCTGGCCTTCTATCGCGGCTTCGAGGAATTCAAGGTCAGCAAGTGGACGTCCGACGGTCGCGAACTCGCACGCCTGATGAGCAGCGTTCGATGCGCGGCCGGACGCACCCAGATCGCCCGCCTGCTGCGCTATGCCGGCGAGCAGCGCCGTGAGAGCCGCCTCGATGCCGTGGTGTTCGTCGGCGACTGCTGCGAGGAGGATGTCGACGCGGTGGGGCACGAGGCGGGTCAACTCGGGCTACTCGGCCTGCCGGTGTTCGTGTTCCAGGAAGGCCAGGACCGCACGGCGTCGCGCCTGTTCCCTCAGATCGCCAAGCTGACGCGCGGCGCCTATTGCAAGTTCGACCGGTCGAGCCCGGACCAGCTCAAGCGACTGCTCGGCGCCGTCGCCGCCTATGCCGCCGGAGGACGCTCCGCGCTGCTGAAGTACGGCAAAGACCAGGGCGGCGCCGCGGCCCTTCTGACCAACCAGATGAAATGACCGCGGACCTGCCGGCTGCCGTCGAAGGCTTTTTCGACAAGGAGATCCTGCCGCGCCATCGCGAGTGGGCGGCTCATGTCTCGAGCGCGAAGGGCACGCCTCCGTTCATGGCCGATCTGAAGGCCAAGGCGCGGGCCGCCGGCCTGTGGAACCTCGGTCTGCCGGACCGGATGAGCAATCGCGCATTTGCGCCGATCGCGGAGATCATGGGGCGTCTGCCGTGGGCGCCCGAGGTGTTCAACGCCCAGGCGCCGGACGTGCCCAACATGATCATGTTGCAGCATGCGGCAACCGCCGATCAGAAGAAGCGCTGGCTGGAGCCGTTGCTGGAAGGTCGCGTGCGCTCGGCCTTCGGCATGACGGAGCCCGACGTTGCGTCTTCCGACGCGACCAACATCGCCACGACGCTGCGCCGCGAGGGCAGCGAATGGGTCGTGAACGGCCGCAAGTGGTACATTACGGGCGGCGCTCATCCCGACTGTGCCTTCGTGATCGTGATGGGCGTGTCGCGGCCGGAGGCGCCGCGTACGGGCCGGCATTCCTGCGTGATCGTGCCGATGCCGACCCCAGGCCTCAGGATCGTGCGCGAACTGCGCTTCCTCGGCTGGGAGGACAGTATCGCGCCCATCGCCGAACTCGACTTCCAGAACGTGCGGGTGCCGGCGGAGAATCTTCTGGGCGAGGAAGGCGAGGGCTTTGCCGCGGCCCAGGTGCGGCTGGGACCGGCGCGGCTGCATCACTGCATGCGCGCGATCGGCACCTGCGAGGTTCTCGTCGAGCTCATGATGGCGCGGGCCGCCGAGCGCCGGACGTTCGGCCGTGCGGTGATCGACTACGACTCGACCCAGCAGGCGATTGCCCGCTCCAGGATCGAGATCGAGCAGGCCCGCCTCCTTGTGCTGCGCACGGCGGAGCGGCTGGACACCGATGGACACCAGGCCGTGTGGCGCGACGTCTCGATGGTGAAGGTTGCGGTGCCGGAGATGGCCCAGCGCATCGCCGACCGCGCGATGCAGCTGTTCGGCGCGATGGGCGGAAGCGACGACGCGC
This sequence comes from Reyranella sp., assembly GCF_965228225.1. Taxonomy (GTDB): domain Bacteria; phylum Pseudomonadota; class Alphaproteobacteria; order Reyranellales; family Reyranellaceae; genus Reyranella. The sequence goes on from NZ_OZ245801.1 coordinate 1,956,624, forward strand.
CGATCCATCGTGCCTTCGCGGTCGCGCGCATGCTGCGCATTGCCGACGGGCCGGACGAAGTCCATCTCCGGCAGATCTTCCGGCAGGAACGGCCGGCCCGCTGGACCGTGTCGGACTCGCCCTATATTACGCCGGGCGATGACTGAGAGCGGCCGCAAGCGCATTTACGCGATCGTATTCGGCCTGCTCCTCGCGGGGGTCACACTCGTGGGCCTCGAAGGGCTGGCTTCGCTGGAGGCGCCGTCGTGGCCCGCGCGCGCGCTGCGCTCGACGCCGCCGGTCAACGTCCAGTCGACCGACTTCACCGGCCTCGCCGACAAGCCCTGGATCTTCGAGCCGTTCAATTCCTGGGGCATGCGCGACAAGGAGCGCAGCATCGCCAAGCCGGCGGCGGGTGGCTTCCGCACCGTCTTCATCGGCGACAGCTATCTCGAATTCCAGTTGACGCGTCTCACCCTGCCCGGCGAGGTCGAGCGGCGTTTCGTCGAGGCCGGTCAGCCGAACGCCGAGATGATCAACCTCGGCATCTCCGCCACCGGCCCGCGCAGCTACTACTACCGGCTGCGCGACGTGGCCTTCGCGCTCTCGCCCGATGCGCTTGCGGTGTTCTTCTTCTCGGGCAACGACTTCGTCTTCGACGGCCAAGGCTACGGCCAGGGCATCCTGCCCGATCTGGTCAGCGAGGCGCCGGGCGGCTCGATCCTCGGCAACCTGATGCCGAACGCCAACTGGGTGCTGGTCAACCGCCTGCGGCTGTCGGAGGTGCTGACGACCAACAAGGCGGTGCCGCAGGAGTTCGACACGCTGGCGAAGATCGCCCGCCTGCCGCCGGCGGAGCGCACGCCGGCGCTCGCCCGTCACATCAGGCAATACTACTACCCCGACCTCAGCGAGCAGCAGGTCGTTGCCATCTTCGGCCGCGACGGCGATGCCTTCTGGCAGGCCTACGCCTCGGGGAAGGCGGACGACGAGTCGCTGCAAGGCTGGCTCCTGAATCTCATGACCAAGGCCGAGGTCGAGAAGTCTCCCTATTTCGAGGCGACGACCAGGGAGCAGGCGGCGCGGCTGGTGAAGGAGGGCGACATCCAGGCGACCCTGTCCTGGCTCGCGGCGATGGACCGCGCCGCCCGCGAACGTGGCGTGCCGCTGGTGCTGTTCATCGTGCCGCCGGGCACCGTCGATCCCGACTATGCCGACTATTGGAAGCACTGGCCGCGCTTCTACGCCTTCAACGTCATCGCGGACTACAGGCAGGACAGGCTGCTCGACGCGTTGAGCAAAACCTCGATCCGCCACGTCGACCTGCGCAAGGACTTCGAGGGCGTGCGCGGCGCCTACCGGCGCAGCGACGCCCATTGGACGGACAAGGGCGTCGAGATCGCGGCCAACCGCGTCTTCCAGGAGTTGCGCCGGCTCGAACGCCGCTAGGCGGCGCCCAGCAACCGTGCCGTCCAACTGCCCGGCAGGACTGACCCCAGCCAGACACCGGCCTTGGTGCCGATCGGGAAAGCGATGCGCGGCTTGTTGGCGGCGAGGCCGCGGCGGATGATCTTCGATGCCCGCGCCGAGCTCATGAGGAACGGCATTGGAAAGGGCGCGTCGGACGTGATGCGACTGACGACGAATCCGGGGCAGATGACGCTGACGCCGATCCCGTCCTTCTTCAGCACGTAGCGTATGCTTTCACCCCAGACGCGCACCGCGGCCTTGCTGGCATTGTACGACGCCGAATAGGGCAGGCCGATGAACCCCGCCAGCGAGGAGACGATGCCGATCTGGCCGCGCTTGCGCGCGATCATCGGGCCGAGCAGCGGCTCGACGGTGTTCAGCACGCCGTTGATGTTGACGTCGAGCGTCTTGCGGATGATCGAGAAATCGTCGAGCGAGGAATTGTCCTTGTCGATCGAGATGCCGGCGTTGGCGAGCACCAGGTCCACGGGATGCGCCTGGTCGAAAGCCGTCAACCACGGCAGGAAGCGCTCGCGATCCGTGACGTCGATCGTGGCCGCCACGACGCTGGCACCCTTCGCACGGCAGCCGGCGGCGACGGTCTCGAGCCGCTCGGCGTCCCGACCGGTCAGGGCCAGGGCGACGCCGGGACCCGCGTAGTCGAGCGCCAGCGCCTCGCCGATGCCGCTCGATGCGCCCGTGAGCACGATGCTGGAGAAGGTCTTCATGTCGAGCGCCCTCAATGTTGCGGTTTCGTGCGCCAGCCCCAGGTGCCGGCCATTTCCTGCGCCATCCGGGCCGCCATCAGCGAATAGCCGCGGCTGTCCATCAGCTCCCGCTTGGGATGAATGTCATCGCTGTAGATCGTTTCCTTCTCGTCCTTGAAGAGGTCGAGCAGGCTGCGGACCTCGATATTGCGTTCCGCGAGAGTGAGAAGGCGCCGGACGATTTCGATATAGCGTTGACCGTAGCGGGTATCGGGCGTCCCGCGCATTTCGTCCGGCGTCAGGATCTTGTCGACGGCCGGGACGGGCTGCAGGAAGAACATCGACCTGATGCCGAAGTCGCGCGCCGTGACGTCCATCATCCGGATGTACTTCGCGTACTGCGCGATCTGCCAGTCCATGTAGACGGCGGGAGAGTCCGTGATGTCGGGGGGAAGACTCATCATGGCCGAATAGGTCCTCGCACCGAAGCCGTCATCGTGGTCGGCAGGCTTCGGCTCCAGAGCCGAAGCGAGGAGATAGGCGGCATGGGAGTGGCTGGTGAGGCCGGTCCCCAGCCAGCCCGAGATCCGCCCCATGAACCAGCTCATGGCGAGGCTGCCGAAGCCGTCCTGGGCGACGATCGGGTTGACCCCGAGATAGTTGACGGCGGGCATTTCGAAGCGACTCTTGAGCCCCGGCTTGATGAGGTGCTGCTCGTTGTAGCCGTCGAGTGTGACCACGGCGTCGATGAAGTCGCCATAGATGGCCATCAGGATCAGCTGTTGCGGCTGCTTCCAGGCGCCGACCCCGCCATTGAGCACCTGGAACGGCTTGCCGGTCGGGCTGATGTAAGACCGGTTGAGTTCCTCCTCGAGGAAGCTGCGCCGGCCGGGTTGGGCGAGCTGGCCCAGCTGCGAGGCGACGGAGCCGCCGGCCAGCAGGATCACGTATCGCTCGGGATTGCGGACGACCGGGTATTCGTCGCCCAGCACGCCGATGTCGTTGGCGCTGGGGACCCCGCAGGGATCGTCGCGATGATGGACGAAGGCCAGGTAAGGGTGCGGAAACATCGTGTCGATGTACCGGCAATTGCTGCCGCCGCTGCCCGTGATATCCTGGATGTAGGTGTTGCGTGACCTGGCGAAGAGTTCCTTGGCCGGGGTGTAGTGGTCGGCGCGGATCGTCAGCCATGCCGTCGAGAGGATCTCGAGTCCCGCCAGTGCTCCGACGAGGCCGAGACACAGCGCGGCAAGCTTGAGGCCCGTTTGCCGTGAGGCAACCTTGTTCACCATGACCAACGCTCGCCTCAATAGCCGATTGAATCGAAATGGCGATCCACTTAAGGGTTAATGGTGCCCACGAACAGGGCAGGGGGCAACTTGATCGCAAGTATGACGGGATACGCCCGGGCGCAGGGATCGGATGATCGGCGGCGCTGGGTCTGGGAAGCGCGCAGCGTCAACGGGCGTAACCTCGAAATCAGGTGTCGGGTGCCGCCGGGCTTCGACCGGCTGGAAAATCCCGCGCGCGTCGCCGTCGGCGGGAAGATGAAGCGCGGCAACGTCTCGCTCACCCTTACCATAGCGAGCGAACGCAACGCCAAGCCTCTCACTATCAATCGCACCTTGCTGGCGGAGCTGGCAACGCTGGTCGACGAGGTGCGCAGGACGACCGGGGCCGCGGCTCCCTCGGCCGATGGGCTGCTGCGGGTGCGTGGCGTGATCGAGGAAGAGGATGCCGGCGAAGAGACCGAGGAGGCGCTCCTTCTCTTGGACAGGGAGCTTCAGGCGACCCTCGACGAGACGCTGAAGGCGCTCGTCGCCTCGCGCGCCGCTGAAGGCAAGGCTCTGGCCAGGGTGATCGAAGGCCACGTCGCCGAGATCGAGGGCCTGTGCGAACGGGCGACGGAGCGTGCGCTGGCTCAGATCGGCACCGTGCGCGCCCGCTTCGAGACCCAGCTCGCCGAACTGCTCGGCCGCGTGCCTGCGCTGTCGGAAGAGCGCTTCGCCCAGGAAGTGGCGCTGCTGGTCGGCAAGGCCGACGTGCGCGAGGAACTCGACCGGCTGAGTGCCCATATTGCGCAGGCTCGGACCTTGCTCGCCGATGCGCGCGCCGACAACCCGGTGGGCCGGAAGTTCGATTTCCTCTGCCAGGAGTTCAACCGCGAGGCCAACACGCTCTGCTCCAAGTCCGCAGACATCGAGCTGACGCGCATCGGCATCGATCTGAAGGGCGCCGTCGAGCGCATGCGGGAGCAGGTTCAGAATGTCGAATGAGGTGGATGCCGACCAGATCCAGCGGCGCGGCCTGATGCTGGTCCTGTCGTCGCCTTCGGGCGCGGGCAAGACGACCCTGTCGCGGCAACTCCTCGACAACGACAAGCAGATCCAGCTCAGCGTCTCGGCGACCACGCGCGCCCGGCGATCCGGCGAGAAGGATGGCGTCGACTACCAGTTCGTCGACACCGCCACCTTCAGTGGCATGGTGGAGCGCGGCGAGTTCCTAGAGCATGCGCGGGTGTTCGACCATTTCTACGGCACGCCGCGCGCACCCGTGGAAGCCGCGTTGATGGCCGGGCGCGACGTGCTGTTCGACATCGACTGGCAGGGCACGCAGCAACTCAAGGAGAAGGCGGGAAGCGACCTGGTGACGGTCTTCATCCTGCCGCCCTCGACGCGCGACCTCGAGCGCCGGTTGATCACCCGTGCGCAGGACTCGATGGAGGTCGTGCAGAAGCGGATGGCCAAGGCCGCGGACGAGATGAGTCACTGGGCTGAGTACGACTACCAGATCATCAATCGCGACATCGCGACCAGCCTGATGGAGCTCAAGTCCATCCTGACGGCCGAGCGGCTCAAGCGCGAGCGGCAGGTCGGCCTGTCGAACTTCGTCAAGGCGCTGCGCGAGGGGCGGTGACCGGCGCGCCGATGCCGGTCTGGCCCTGCGAACGCAGGACGAGCTGGCTGGGCCGATAGGGACGACCCGAGAACTCGGCGATCAGCCGGTCGCTCGCGCTCTCGATCGTGTCCTCGAGGCGGCGCATGAAGCTGTCCTTGTCGAGCCCCGTTTCGATCGCCGGCAGGAACTCGATGGCGGCGCGGCCGGCCTTCTTGCGCCAGTCGCGGCGATTCCACAGGAGACCGACGGACGTGGCCACCGGCGTCACCGGCAGGCCGAGGTCGCGATAAAGATAGTAGATGCCCGAGCGATAGCGCTCGCGTTCGCCCGGCGCCATCAGGTTGCCCTCGGGATAGATGGCGATGTGGCGCTTGCTCTCGTAGGCGCGACGGGCGAACTGGGCGAGATTCTCGCGCTCGCGGCCGCCGCCGCAGGTGTCGACGCGGATCATCTGCAGCCGATAGAGAATCGCGCCGATCAGCGGGTAGCGGAACAGCTCCTGCATCGCGACGAACGCAATGCCGCGGATTCGGGCCGCCAGCAGGATGCCGTCGCTCTCGCTATGGTGCTTGTTCGCCAGTAGCGCGGGGCCAGAGGCGGGAAGGTGCTCGACGCCCCGGAACTCGATCTGCATGCCGCCGATCCAGCGCATGCCCCACACCACGGCACGCGCCCAGTGGAAGAGCAGCCCGCGCAAGAGCACGGGCGTTGGGATGGGGACCAGGACAATGCCCACGATCGCGACCAGCAGGGTGCCGACGTAAAAATAGGCGTTGAAAGCGAGAGAGCGGATCATGTGATTAATATTAGTGAGCGCTCACTCACTGTCAAGGGCGCCTGCCAGCCTGACGAAGTCATCGACCGAAAGTTCCTCTGCCCGGGCCGTCGGCTTCAGTCCAAGTCCCTCCAGCGTCGCCACTGGCTCGGGAAAGACGCTCGCCAGAGACCCGCGAAGCATCTTGCGGCGCTGTCCAAAGGCGGCAGCGGTGATGCGCTCCAGCGGCCGCAGATCCGCCAGACGCGCGGTTTGGGGCCGGGGCGTGAGCCGCGCCACGGCCGACGTGACCTTCGGCGGTGGCACGAAGGCCGTAGGTGCCACGTCGAACAGCCGGCGAACCTCGCAGACATGCTGGGCAAGCACCGAGAGGCGGCCATAGTCCTTGGTGCGCGGCTCGGCCACCAGCCGATCGACGACCTCCTTCTGGAACATCAGCACCATGTCGGTGATGTCGTTCGCGGCGTGAAGCCAGCGCACCAGCAGGGCGGTCGAGACGTTGTAGGGCAGGTTGGCGACGATCCGGCGCGGGGCTGCTCCGAGGTCCCGGGGCTCGATCTTCAGGGCATCGGCCTCGATCAGATCGAGGCGCCCACCGGCCGCCGCCTGCAACTCGAGCAGGGGGCCGAAGGCCCTGGCGTCGACCTCGACGGCGACGACGTGGCCTGCCCCTTCGAGCAGCAGCGCGCGCGTCAGCCCGCCGGGACCCGGACCGATTTCGATCACGGTCCCGTCGCCGAGCGGCGACGCGGCGCGCGCGATGCGCCGCGTGAGGTTGAGGTCGAGCAGGAAGTGCTGGCCGAAGCGCTTCTTCGCATCGAGCCCGTGCGCCGCAATCGTCTCGCGCAGGGGCGGCAGGGTCTCGACGCCGTCCATATTCAGGTGCGGCGCCGGCGGGCCATGTCGTCGGCCATGTCGATGGCCGCCAGCAGGCTCGCCGGATCGGCACGGCCGGTGCCGGCGATATCGAGGGCCGTGCCGTGGTCGGGCGACGTGCGCACGAAGGGCAGGCCGAGCGTCACGTTGACGCCGCCGGAGAAATCGATCGTCTTGATCGGGATCAGCGCCTGATCGTGATACATGCACAGTGCGACGTCATAGGCCGGGCGCGCCGCTGCGTGGAAGAGTGTGTCGGCGGGGGCGGGGCCGTGCGCCTGGATGCCCTCGCGCCGCAGCGCTTCGATGGCCGGCATGATGATCCGGCGCTCCTCGTCGCCCATGGCACCCTGCTCGCCGGCATGCGGATTGAGGGCCGCCACCGCGAGTCTCGGTCGTTCGATGCCGAACAGGTCGCGCAATCCCATTGCGGTGATCCTGCCTGCGCGCACGATGGCATCAGCGTCGAGCGAGCGAACGGCATCGGCGAGCGACAGGTGGATCGTCACCGGAACGACCCGGAGCTCGGGGCAGGCGAGCATCATAGCGACGTCGACGCCCCCCGCCAGCTCCGCAAGGAACTCGGTGTGGCCGGGATGACGAAATCCGGCATCCTGCAGGGTCTTCTTCTGGATCGGATTGGTGACGATGCCGGCAATCGTACCGGCGATCGCGAAGGCCGTGGCCCGTTCTATCGCCTCGATGGTCGCACTGGCATTGGCCACGTCGGGGTGGCCGGGCTTCGGTGGCGCGGCGAGCCGGACCGGGAGGACCGGCAGGGCGGATGCGAAGCGCGAAGCGGCATCCTCGGGTCGCTCGATTTCTATCACCGGAACATTCAGCGCAAGCTTTCGCGCGAGAGCCGAAAGCCGGTCCGGATCGTCCAGGACGAAGAAAGGGCGGACGCCGGAGCGCCGCGACAGCCAGGCCTTGAGACTGAGTTCGCCGCCCACACCGGCCGGCTCGCCCATCGTCACGGCGAGCGGCGCCGCCGGCGTCATGGCCGCGCCGTCACGTGCGCGCCCTCACGACTTGATGTCGATGGTGGCCTGTCGGCGCAGATCACGCATGTAGCGCCGTCCCGCAGCATCGAGCTTCTGGATCAACAGCTGCTGCTGGATGGCCTCGCGTGTGGGCAGGCCGTCGCCGCCGGCCTTGCTGCAGAGGGCTACGACCTGCAGACCTTCGGCGACGCGGAAGGGGCCGGCCGTGCCACCGATCGGGAGCCGCGGCAACTGCTCATACATCTGCGGGTTACCGGCGAGGTCGCCCACCCGAACGCCGTTGAGATCACCCGACGTGCTGCCCTTGACCTGACGGGCCTGCACATGAAGATCGCTGCAGTTGCGAACGCCACTCAGAGCCTTCTGTGCTTCGGCGGTCGCACGACTGGTTTCTTCCGGCGTGGCGTTCGGCGGCAGGGCGAGGGTCATCTGGACCAGGTTGAGCTTCACATCGTCGGGCCGGGCCGCGGCAAAGGGCCGGCGATCCACGACATAAAGAATGTGCCAGCCGGAGACCGAGCGCACGGGCTCGGAGAAGGTACGGGGCTGCGTCCGCTCGATGACAGCGTCCAGCGACGGATCCAGGGCGCCCGGCAGGACCCAGCCGAGATCGCCGCCCGAGGCCGCGGATGCACCCTGGGAGAACTGCTGCGCGACGGCGGCGAAAGGCGCACCGCGGCGGAGCTGCTCCATGATCCGGTCGGCGCTGCGCTTGCCTTCATCGACTCCATCGGCGCGATCGACCGGTACGAATATCTCAGCGACGCGGGTCTCGGTCTTGCCGACGTTCGATCGCATGCGGTTCATCGCATCGTCGACTTCAGCCTCCGAGACATCGACCTGGGAACGAACCTTGCGACGGATTATCTTGCCCCAGGCGATCTGCGCCTCGATCTGCTGCGTTGCGATATCGGGAGAGATGCCGACGCTCTGGAGGTACTGCTTGAACTGTCCCTGGCCCAGTCCCGCGGCCCGTTCGATCTCGGCGTAGCGGCCAGCGACCTCCGAATCCGACGGCTTGACGCCGAGTTTCTTGGAATCCTGAACCTGCAGCCGTTCGTCGATCATCTGCCGAAGCATCTGCGGCGCCATACGCTGTCGCAGATCGGGACTGTCCTGCAGCCCGGACGTGCGAATCGCGAACATGACCCGCTGCGACAGGTCGAAATCGGTGATGGCGTCATCGTTGACGCGAGCCACGACACGCAGGCCCTGACTGGGTTTGGGCTGCGTGGCTACGCCCTGTGCCGCCGGCCGTTGGGCAGACGCAGCGGCGGGGAGCAACAGGATCGTGAGAACGACGAGGGCGCGGGGGAGGGGCGCGAACATTTCACCGCAGGAGTTTGAGAGGAGAGGCTAGTATATTTCCGCAGCACGCGAGCCGCAACGCAAGGCACTAAGGGTAGAAAGTGGCAACACACAGGCACGCTTGACGCTCGACGGTGGGTACGTTAGCCGAACACGGCATAGTTGGGGGCAAACAGTTCAGGCATGACGACGGCCCGCCGTCCGATCAGCGTTGCCGGCACCTGGGAACGGGTTTGCTCGGGCGTCGGCTATCATCTCGACAATATGGGGCGCTGGCTGATCGTGCGGGCGCCCGCGATCGGCGCTGCCTATGCCGCAGTCCTGGCGCCTGGTGCGCCGCGGCTGGAGCCGCGGCCTGGCTGGCGCTTCGCTGAAGAGTATTACGACCAGCGGCAGTGGCTGGCCTGCCGCAGGGGCGCGCTGTGGGAAGCGGCGCGCGAGAAGGATCTGGCGGTGCCGCTTACCGTGCGATGGCATGGCGGCACCATGGTGGACGTGACCCTGGGGAACGACAACAGCCTGTGTCTCTATGTCTGCGGCTCGTTCGAGCCCAACGAGTTCGCGTTCGTTGACCGCATGCTGAAGCCCGGCATGGCCTTCATCGATGTCGGCGCCAACGACGGCTACTATACCCTCTTCGCCGCCCGCCGCGTTGGTCCGACCGGGAAGGTGATCGCCGTCGAGCCGAGTTCGCGCGAGCGCGCCCATCTGCAACGCAATCTCGGCCGCAACGGCCTCGAAAACGTTCAGGTGGTCGCCGCGGCGCTGGGCGCCGAAGCAGGCTTCGTCGATCTGCACCTCGCCCATGGCGTACACGCCGGCCACAATACACTGGGGGATTTCGCGCATGACGACGTCGTGCGAGCGAGCTCGGAGCGCGTGCCGCTCGAGACGCTCGACGCCGTGGTCGCCAAGCATGGCCTGTCGGGGGTCGACATGGTCAAGATCGACGTCGAGGGCGGCGAGGCCGGTGTCGTCGCGGGGGCGCAGCAGGTGCTCTCCACGGCACGCCCGGTGCTCCTGATGGAGCTGAACGAGCGCGCATTGCACGCACAGGGTCAGAGTGCGGACTCGCTGCTGGGCATGCTGCGCCAGCGATACGGTTACGACATTCTCACTTTCTGTCCGAACGGCGGCTGGCTCGAGCGCGCGGTCGGAGAAACGCCGTTGTCACCGAACGTCGTGGCGGTGCCGGCCGAACGTGCCGACGATCTTCTCAAGCGGTAGGACGCCGCCTTGGGCGCGGGTGGGGAGCCGCCCCTGATGCTGCACGACGTGCGTAGTGTCGCTGCCTTGATGGAAAGCTGGATGCTTGGCCAGGCGCTGCCTTTGTGGGCAACAGCCGGGTTCGACGCCGAAGCCGGACGCTTCGAGGAAGGGCTGACCTTCGACGGCCGGCGGCGTCCGGAAGTCCCGATCCGGCTGCTCGTCCAGGCCCGGCAGATCTTTGTATATGCGCTTGCGCAGCGCCGGCAGTGGCACCCCGGGGCGGCGGCGCTGGCGGAGCGTGCCTTCGGAGCGATGCGTCGGGATTATTTCCGTCGTGACGGGCGGGACGGCTGGGTCTTCTCGATCTCCCGGGATGGAAGCGTCGCCGATTCCGGGCGCGATCTCTACGCCCACGCCTTCGTTCTTCTCGCAATTGCGGCCCATGCCCAGGCGACCGGAAATCGGGATGGACTGTCACTGGCCCATGAAACGCTGGCCTTCCTCGATCGCGAGATGACGGCGCCACTCGGGGGCGGATATGCCGAAGCGTGGCCGCCGCGCGACACCCCCCGGCGGCAGAACCCGCACATGCATCTCTTCGAGGCCCTACTGGCCTTGTGGGAGTGCTCGGGGGATCGCGTTTTTCTCGCCCGGGCAGACGATCTTTTCCAGCTTTTCGTTTCGAAGTTCTTCCAGGCCGGGCAGGGCGTACTTTTGGAGTATTTCGATGAGGCGCTGCAGCCGCCCGATGGCCACGGCGCGGTCGTCGAGCCGGGCCATCATTTCGAATGGTGCTGGCTGCTGCGTCGCCACGAAAGGCATACGGGCGATGGGAGGGTCGGGGAGATCGTGGAACGGCTCTACCAGCATGCCAACCGCGCAGGCTTCGATGCCGACGGCCTGATCGTGGACGAGGTGCATCCCGACGGCACCATGTTGAAAGCATCCCGTCGGCTCTGGCCGATGACCGAGGCCATCAAGAGCGATCTCGTCGAAGCGCGCCGCGGGCGGCCGGGAGCAGCGGACAGGGGCGTTGCGCTGACCGAGGCCCTGCACCGTCGGTTCCTCGCTCCTGCGCCAAACGGCGGATGGGTCGATCGCCTGGGCCCGGATGGTTCGCCGCTCGTCGATTTCATGCCCGCGACGAGCCTCTATCATCTGGCCGGCGCGGTCGACGAACTCACCCGATCCCGGGCCGACATTCCTGGCTGAAAGGCGCGCCTAACGGCCCTGGTCGCGCTCCGAGACGATCGGATTCTGGACCGGCCACCAGAGGTTCAGCGCGGGGTCGTTCCAGACCAGCGTGAACTGACCCGAGCGATCGTAATCCGTTGTCTGCTTGTAGTGGAAGATCGCCTGCTCGCTCATGACGACATGGCCGTTGCCGAACTTGGGCGGGACCAGCACCTGAAGCCGATTGCTCTCCGAGAGGGTGAACGACGTCCACTTCCGGTATTGCGGGGATTGCGGATCGTTGTTGATCACGACCATGTAGAAGCTTCCCTGCAGGCAGGAGATGAGCTTCCAGGTCTTGTCGTCGCCATGGATGCCGCGCAGCACATGCCGCCGCGACACCGAAATGTCATCCTGGATGAAATGCTGGTCGATCCCGGCCTCGCGATAGAGGCGCTCGTTGTAGGTCTCGACATAATGACCGCGGAAATCCTCGAAGATCGTCGGCGGCTTGATCAGCCGGACGGAATCGAGGGTCGTCGGAAAAGTCTCCATGTGTATTCCCGTCGCTGTCAGGATTGGGGCAGGGTTTCGAGCTGGCGGTAGACGATCGTCGAGCCGGTGAAGTCGATTCCGGCCGGCACGTGAAGGAGATGGGAGAGGGCGGCCCGAACCTGCGGCTGCTTCTCCGGCGGCACGATGAACGCCATGAACCCCGCCCCGCCGGCGCCCAGCAGCTTGCCGCCGAGCGCGCCAGCTGAAAGCGCCGCCGCGTAGACATCGTCGATGCTGCCCGTCGTGACGCCGTCCGAGAGCTGGCGCTTGAGCTGCCAGGCTTCGTCCAGGAGCCGTCCGAAGGACTCCATGTCTCCCGTGCGGAGCTGCTTCGCGGCGGGATCGACCATGGCATGCATGCGCTTGAGATGGTTGCTCTTCGCCCCGAGATTGGAGACCAGGAGCTTCGCGATGGTCGAGGAAAGCCGGGTCGTCCCGGTGTAGAAAAGCAGAAGCCAGTCCTCGAGCTTCCGCTGGTTCTGGCCCGACAGATCCAGCGGCACGACGTCGATGGCGCCGTCCGCTCCGAACCGGATGACGTTCAGACCGCCATAGGCGCTGGCCACCTGGTCCTGGCAACCCACCGTTTCCTGGAGGATGTCGCGCTCCAGATGGATCGCGGCGTTGGCGAGGTCGCGCTTGTTGATCGTCTGACCGCGCATCGCGTGGAGAACGTTGATCAGTCCCACGGAGAAGGCGGAACTGGAGCCGATGCCGGAGCGTGCCGGAAGATCGCCCTGATGGTGGATTTCGACGCCCCGGTCGTTGCCGAACTCCATGTACTGCAGCCCGGCCCGGACCGCCGGATGCAGGATTTCCGAGATCGAGTTGACGGTTTCGATGTGTGACCAGACCACCCGGTGACGAGTTGCGAAGAACGGGGGCAGATGACGTCCGACGATGTAGCAGTATCTGTTTATGGCCATCGACAGCACGCTGCCGCCCTGTTCGCGATACCACTCGGGATAGTCGGTGCCTCCCCCGAAGAAGGACACGCGGTAGGGCGTTCTCGACATTGCCATCGACATGTTGTCGCTTACCGGCGGGCGCTTCATCTTCGGATGCTCTGTTCGGGGTCTTCTGGCTATCGCGTGAGGAACCGGTTGCCCTCGACGGCGACGCGCTGGCGCCAATAGTCGAGCAGATCACGCATCGTTTGCTCGAACGGAATCTCGGGCCGCCAGCCCGTATGCTTCTCGAACTTCGACGTATCCGGCACCTGCAGGTCGGCATCGATGGGACGAAGCCGGTCGGGATCGACCTCGACCCTGATATCGGCGCGCTTCGGCGACAGCGCGATGAGGTGCTCGAGGATGTTGCCGATGGTGCAGGAATGGGTGCCGCCGATATTGTAGTAGGCGCCCGCGACCGGATCCTTCGTCACGAGAAGATAGTAGGCGCGCACGGCATCGCGCACGTCGGCCACGGTGCGCAGCGATTCGAGATTGCCGACCTTGACCACCGGCGGAACCAGGCCGTGCTCGATCATCGCGATCTGCTTCGCAAAGGTCGATTCGGCGAACACGTCGCCGCGGCGCGGGCCGGTATGGGTGAACATGCGCGTGGTCATGACCTTCATGCCGTAGGCCTCGGCATAGAAGCGCCCGACGAGATCGGTCCCGACCTTGGAGATGGCGTAGGGCGAGGCGGGGTGGAAGCTGCATTCCTCGGCGATCGGCAGTTTTTCCTTCGGCACCCGGCCGAAGACCTCGGACGACGCACAGACGTGGATGACCGCGTCTGGGGCGGTGATACGCAGCGCGTCGAGGACCCGCACCGTGCCGAGGATGTTCGTGTCCATCGTGTCGAGGGGAGAGTCGAAACTGGTGCGGGGAAAGCTCTGGGCGGCCAGATGGAACACATAGTCGGGTTTGGCCGATTCGACGGCGCGCTGAATCGACAGGGTGTCCCTCAGGTCGCCGTAGACCAGCCGTACCCGCGCGCCCGAATTGATCGGTCCGACGATGGCGCTGAGATTGTCGAGGGGGCTGCGCCAGCGGAGAAGCCCGACGATTTCCCAGTCGGTGTGCTTCAGGATGTACTCGGCAAGGTGCGAGCCGACCATTCCCGTGATGCCCGTGATCAGGGCGCGCTTGGCCGACATCGTGAAGTGCCTTTCGCTTGGCTTTGGATCGCCCGGGCGCTCCTGCGCGCCGGTGGGGCCTCATTAGCCCGTCTCGCCCGTGAATGCGACCCCGGCTTTGACCGCCGGGGGCCCGTTCTCAGACCGGTTCCCAGGCGACCACGGAGAAGCACTCGTGGAAGCGGCTGCCGAATTTCAACCGCTGCACCTTCAGGAACCGGATGGTACCGGCCTTCTCGAGGGACCGGAGATGAGGCAGGAGACCGGTCAGGTATTTGCGATGCCGATGGTACCGAATGGCCAGGGCGTCGTGCGGCAGGTCGCTGTCGTAGAGTTCCAGCATGGGTTCCACATGGACCACCCGCTGCGGGCGCTTGGCGAGGATGAAGTCCAGGAACGGCTGGAATCGGTCGCCCACCTGTTCGAGAGCGCACATTGTGAGCACGCTGCTGTTCGGAGCGAATTCGAAGCCGCTCTCGGGCGCGAAGAAATCGAAGCGCTGGCCGGCGATCTTCATCCCGTGCCGCTCACCCAGCAGGTTCGCGATCGTGACTGCGGCGGGCGCCCAGTCGAGCGCGGTGATCGCGGTCTGCGGATAGAGTTTAGCATAGGCTGCAACGTTGAAGGCACTGCCGCTGCCGAACTCGTAGAGATGCGACGCATCCGCAAGGTAAGTCCGGAACAGCCAGTCGCGGAAAATCTCGAGGAAGGCCAGTTCGAAGCGCTCAGTGACGCCCTCGACATACGCGCCCTGCCAGCGCAGGAGGGCGGTGCCTCCCACGAAGCGCGGATTGAGGGCTTCCAGCGCGTGTCCCGACTTGACGAAATCGTCGAGGTGATCCTGCCAGGCGTCGCGCCAGATCGAAGCGCGATGCTCGCCCACAACCGTGAAACCGCGGTCGATGTCCTCGGCCACCTTCGCGCGGGCGGCCGCCTGGGCTGCGTCGTCGAGGGGAGAGTAGAGGAGCGGAGTCTTCTCGAGCAGGGTCTTGGTGCGCTCGTCCAAGGTTCCCGCCGGGAGTCCGACCGCGACTTCAAACTCTCTCTGGCCCAGGCGCTGATGCGGAGACATTCCCATTTTCCTGTATCTCGTCGATTTGCGGGCGTTCCTTAGCACGTCCGGCGGCCCGGTCGACCGATCTGTGCGACAATCCGCCAGTCGGCGGCTAGGTCGGCGCGACAATCAGGCGACGGGAGACTGAAGGACGATGACGATCGCAGTGGCGGGGGCAACGGGGCTGATCGGAAGGCATGTGGTCGAGGTCCTGGCCGGCCAGGGGACGGAGCCGGTTATTGCCACCCACAGGTCACGCCCGCCCTTTGCCGCCGCGGGCGTTCGCTGGGTCCAGTGCGACTTCAACGATCGGGCCCAGGCGTCGCAGGCTATCGCCGGTTGCGACTCGGTCGTCCTGTGCGCGGGCCGCGTCTCAACCAGCGCCGTGCTGCGGGACGAGCCCGTGGAGTCGGTCCTCGACAACCTGCGCATCGTGACCAATGCCATGGAGGCCGCCGCTCGAGGCGAGACGAAACGCATCGTGCTCGTCAGTTCCTGCACCGGGTATCCGCCGTCCTTGGAGGTGCTGAACGAGGAGCGATACGAGACCGGAGATCCCCCAGGGCACTGGTTCGGGGTGGGCTGGATGCACCGCTACCTGGAGAAGCAACTCGAATGGTACGTGCGGACACTCGGCTGGCTGGAGTCCGGGGTCGTCCTGCGACCGACGCTCGTCTACGGACCGCACGACGACTTCGATCCGCGAACAGGCCATTTCCTCCCGTCGCTCGTTCGGCGTGTGGTTGAGCGCTCCAGTCCAATCCGTCTGGCGGGCGATGGCAACCAGACGCGGAATCTGATCCACGCCCGCGATCTCGCCGGGGCCGTGAAGGCAGTGCTGCGGTCGGAACCGGGGTTTGAAGCCTTCAACGTGGCCACCCCGGACGAGGTCTCGGTCCGATCGATCCTCCAGGCCTTGCTCGCCGCCGACGGCTTCCGGGACGCGGTGGTCGAGCTGGAAGGGCAGAATCTGGGGCCTGCGATGCTGCGCGTCTCGGGGAGCCGCTTCATGCAGGCGACGGGCTGGCGGCCGGCGACATCGATCCACCAAGGCCTGGAAGAGCTGCTCGTCTGGTACCGCGCCAACCGGCATGTTGAATAGTTGCAGGCGTATCGCTAGGAGAGGCGGCAGTGGCGGCCGGAATGGCCGACTTTCAGGCTGGGGAATGTAGTTTGATGGACAGCGACGAGCGCTACCGCCGACTTTTCCGGAAAGCGCTGACGATCAGGCTGGTCGAAGAGCGCATCATCGAGCTCTACCCTTCCGACAGGATCCAAAGCCCCGTCCATCTGTCGATCGGCCAGGAAGCCGTTGCGGTCGGGGTCTGCGACGCCTTGAACGCCGACGATCTCGTGTTCGCGACATACCGCTCGCACGGCTTCTACATCGCCAAGGGCGGCGCGCTCGACAAGATGTTCGCGGAACTCTATGGCCGTATCGGCGGCGTTTCCAAGGGGAAGGCCGGCTCGATGCATCTCTCGGCTCCGGAAGTCGGGCTGATGGGGTCTTCAGCTGTCGTCGCCAGTTCCATTCCCCATGCCGTCGGTGCCGCGCTGTCGTTCAAGCGCCGGGGCAGCTCGCGCGTTGCCGTCGCCGTGTTCGGCGATGGGGCGACGGAAGAAGGCGTCTATCACGAGAGCCTGAACTTCGCGGCGCTCATGAAGGTGCCGGTGCTGTTCCTGTGCGAGGATAACGGGCTCGCCGTGCACAGTTTCAAGAATGCCCGGCAGTCCTACAATTTGCTCGAACACGCCGCGACCTTCGGCATCGAATCGCGTCGGGTGGACGAGGGGTGGGACATGCTGGCGATCCGCCAGGCCACCCTCGATGCGCTGTCCGTCGTGCGGGCCGGCCGGCCCTTCGTCCTCGAAATCGCAACCGGGCGATACAAGGAGCATGTCGGGGTCGGCGACGATTTCCATTTCGGATACCGGAGCGCCGTCGATATCGATTCGTGGAAAGCGCGGGATCCGCTGCTGCTCGACGCGAGGCTCGTTGCCGAGCTCAAGCCGGAGATCGATCGCGAGATCGCGGCCGCCGCCGAGTTCGCCGAGAACAGCCCCTTCCCGGGGCGAGACGAATTGCTGACCGACATCATCTAGGCAGGGCTTGAAGCATGAACGTCTCTACGAAAGAGCGTCCGTCGACACAGACGCGCGTCCTGTCCTATGCCGGTGCCCTGCTGGAGACCATGGATGCGGCACTGGCCGACCATCCGAACACCTTCATCATGGGCCAGGGCGTCGACGACTTTAAGGGCATCTTCGGCTCGACCACCGGCCTCGCGCAGAAGTACGGCGCCGATCGGGTGTTCGACGTGCCGCTGATGGAAGAGGGCATGACGGGCGTGGCGATCGGCGCGGCGCTGGTCGGGGATTATCCGATCACCACGCACATCCGGGCCGACTTCTCGTTCCTGGCCATGAACCAGATCGTCAACCTGGCCTCCAAGTACCGCTACATGTTCGGCGGCATCATGTCGTGCCCCATGCTGATCCGCCTGGTCGTGGGCCGCAGCTGGGGGCAGGGCGCACAGCATTCGCAGAGCCCGCAGGCGACCTTCGCCCACTATCCCGGCCTGACGGTCGTGATGCCGTCGACCAGCCAGGCGATCCTCGACATGTACCCGCAGATCATCGCCCGGCATCCCGGTCCGGTGGTCAGCATCGAGCACCGGCTGCTCTACAATCTCGACTTCTCGGTTTCCGCCGGAACTCCGTCGAAGCCGATCCCGCTCACCAGCTACATCGCCCGTGAAGGGCGCGATGTGACGGTCGTGGCGACATCGGTGATGGTGCTCGAGGCGCTGCGCGCGGCGCAGTACGTGGCCGAGAAGGCCGGCATCGAGGTCGAAGTCATTGATCTCAACTCCATCAGCCATCCCGACTGGGATCTGGTCATCGGCAGCATCCGCAAAACGGGCAGGCTGGTCATCGCCGACACGTCCTGGCTCGAATACGGCGTCGCCGGAGAGGTCTGCCGGCAGGTCATGGTGCGCGACCCGTCGATGCTGCGGCAGGCGCCGGCGATGCTCGGCATGGCCGCAGCGCCGTGTCCCACGGCGAAGAGCCTCGAAGACATCTATTACCCGAGCCAGCACGAGACCGTCGAAGCGATCCTGACCCAGGTGCGCGGCAGCGGCCACGGCATCGAGCTTCCGGTCGAGCGATCGATGACCGAAGGCTACAAGCGCTTCCGGGGACCGTTCTAGCGGCGCCCGGGGCTGGCCGGGTCGTTCCGGTACCAGGCCAGGGTTCGTCGCAGGCCCTCCGTCAGGGATAGCTTGGCCTCGAAGCCGAGCAGCGAGCGGGCGAGACCATTGTCCATCAGGCGCACCGGGACCGTGCTGGGCTTCGAGGCGTCGAACGTCACCTGGGCATCGGAAAAGCCATCGACGTCCAGCAGCGTCTCGAGGACCTCGCGGACGGCGTATCCCTGGCCGGCACAGATGTTGACGGCGAGGAAGGGCAGGTCGGTCGAGACGGCGGCGAGCGTGCCCTCGACGAAATCGTCGATATAGATCAGGTCCCGGATATCCTCCCCGGTGCCCCACACCTGGAGCGGGTTCTGCCGCTCGGCGACCCGCCGCACCAGGGCGGCCGTAACGTGGCTCACGGCGAAGTCGAACTTGTCGTAGGGGCCGTAGACGTTTGAGGGGCGGATGACCACGGTGGGCATCGGCTCCGCGATCTTCTCGGCATAGGTCCGGCAGAGGATTTCGGCGTACCGCTTCATCCAGCCCGCCGGAAAATAGACCTCCTCCGGATCGCCATCGAACATCTCCGCCTCGGTGACGGGGCGGGCGCCGGTGCCCGGATAGGCGGCACCGCTGGAGATGAAGCAGACCTTCTTCACCTTCGCCTGATACGCGGCCTCGAGAAGAAGACTGTTGATCAGCACGTTCGGCGTCACATGCACGAGAGGAGTCGTCCGGATGATGCCCGCGCCGGAGGTCTGCGCCGAGCAGATGAAGACGACGTCCATGCCCTCGACGGCACGGGCGCAATCCTCGGGGCGACGCAGGTCGGCTTCCACGACTTCGGCATCGGGGAACGCGATCTGGAGAGGTTTGCGGTGCGTCGTCAGTCGCAGTCGGGCGCCGAGGGTAGTCAATTTCAAAGCCAGGTTGGTTCCCAGAAAGCCGGCCCCGCCGGTGATCAGAACCTTTTTGCCCGCAAACTGCATTTTGCCCCCGAGACACCGAAAAATCCCTGCTGAACCATGGGATTATGGCAGTCAATCCTATTGCAAAGCGAAGGGGCCCGCTCTACCTCTCAGGGCGACTTCCACCGACATATCATCCACTACCTTGGCTGAATCTCGCCAAGGGACCGAGGACAACGGGGCGCAGTGAATGTCCACGACACACGCCGACGAAGCCACCGTGCAAGCCATCTCTCCGGCAAGGCCTCTGGTCGTCGGTCTGGTCCAGATCAACAATTCCTTCTCCGGCCAGAACTATCTGCCCTATTCGGTCGCCTTGCTGCAGACCTACGTGAAGAAGTTCGCGGCCCAGCCCGAGCTCTATCGGTTTCTGCCGCCACTCTACAAGCGCGTGCGCATCGCCGATGCCGTCGAGGCTCTCAAGGATGCCGACATCGTCGGCTTCAGCACCTATGTGTGGAACGGCCGGATTTCGCTCGAGATTGCCCGTCGTCTGAAGGCGTTGAAGCCCGGCATCGTGATCCTCTTCGGTGGCCCGCACGTGCCCGACCAGCCCGAATCCTTCATGCGGGCCAACCGGCAGATCGACCTGGCGGTCCATAACGAAGGCGAGCGCACGTTCCTGAAGCTCCTGGAGACGTTCCACGAGCGCTCGACATGGGAGAGCGTCCCGGGCGTCAGCATGGTCAAGGCCGACGGCAGCTTCGTGCGCACCAAGAATCTCGACCGCGTGCGCGACCTCGACGAGATTCCGTCACCGTTTCTCGAAGGCGCCTTCGACGAGATCATGGCGGCAAACCAGACGGAGAGCTGGATCGGCCTGTGGGAGACCAACCGGGGGTGTCCCTTCCGATGCACCTTCTGCGACTGGGGCTCGGCCACCGCCGGCAAGGTCACGAAGTTCGGCGAGGAACGGCTCTATCGCGAGGTCGACTGGTTCGCCCAGAAGAAGATCGAATACATCTTCTGCTGCGATGCCAACTTCGGCATCCAGAAGCGCGACGTCGACATCGCCAACTATGTCGCCGACGTGAAGAACACGACCGGCTATCCGGTGGCGCTGTCCGTCCAGAACACCAAGAACGCGACGGAACGGGCCTACGAAACCCAGAAGATCCTGTCCGACGCCGGTCTCAACAAGGGCGTGGCCCTGTCGATGCAGAGCGTCGACATGCCGACGCTCGAGGCGATCAAGCGCGACAACATCTCTCTCGGCACCTACATGGAGCTGCAGCGCCGCTTCACGCGCGACAAGGTCGAAACCTACTCCGACCTGATCCTGGGCCTGCCGGGCGAGACCTATGAGTCCTTCGTGCGCGGCGTCGACCAGTTGATGGAGAACGGCCAGCACAACCGCATCCAGTTCAACAACCTGTCGATCCTGCCGAACGCCGAGATGGGCGATCCCGCCTATCAGGCGAAGTACGGTATGGTCACGGTGGAATCGAAGATCATCAACATCCACGGCGAGCGCATCGAGCTCGACGACGATGTGCCGGAAGTCCAGGACCTGGTCATCGCCACGGCGGCGACGCCGCTCGACGACTGGCGGCGTACGCGCATCTTCTGCTGGATGACGGCGCTGCTCCACTTCGACAAGCTGTTCCAGATCCCGCTCATCCTGGCGCACGGAATCTCCGGGATCTCCTACCGCGACATGATCGAGGCCTTCATGGCGGCCGACGCCAAGAGGTTCCCGACGATCGCGGGGATCAATGCCTTCTTCGAGAGCGAGGCCAGATCCATCCAACAGGGTGGTTCCGAGTATGTGTTCTCGAAGGAGTATCTCAACATCTTCTGGCCGGCCGACGAGTACATCTTCGTGAAGCTCACGGCGGAGGGGAGATTCGACGATTTCTACAAGGAAGCGGGCGAACTCCTGTCCGAGACCGTGCGCGCGCGCAGCGACGGGCTTCCGATCGAAATCGTCGAGGAGGCCGTCAGGCTGAACCACGCGCTGGTGCACCAGCCGTTCGCCAAGGGCGATGTAAAGGTGAAGCTCGACTACGACCTGCTGGACTACTGGAACAAGGTGCGCGGCGGCGAGCCCGCGCTGCTGCGCAAGGTCCCGATCGTCGTCGAAGTGGACCGCACCAGCCGGCCTTACGATGACTTCCAGAAATGGTGTCGCGAGATCGTCTGGTGGGGCAACAAGAAGGGCGCCTATCTGTACGCGCAGCGCGCCGTGGAGATTACGCCCGAGCTCGCCGGTCACTACTGATCCTGCGGCCCATCCGATGAAGTATCGCAAGCTTGGCGAGACCGGGATCCTCGTCTCGGAGGTCGGTTTTGGTGCCTGGGGCATTGGCGGAAGAACCGCCGGCGCCACGTCCTACGGCGATACCGACGACGCACAGTCCCTCAGGGCCCTGCACCGGGCGCTCGACCTCGGTATCACCTTGTTCGACACATCCAGCGCCTACGGCTCGGGGCACAGCGAGGTGCTGATCGGCCGGGCGGTAGCGGGCAGGCGGGGCGAGGCGGTCATCGCCACGAAGGCCGGCTACGACGATTGGACGAAGCCACCGGATTTCTCGGCGGCCGCCATCCGGCGTTCGACGGAACTCAGCCTGAAGCGCATCGGCACGGATTATCTCGACGTCCTGCAACTCCACAATCCGCCCTCGGACGTTCTGGCCGCGGAGGAGACGAAGCAGGTGCTCGCTTCCTTGGCTGCCGAGGGGAAAATCCGGTCCTGGGGCGTTTCCGCCAAGAATCCCGCCGGTGCGGTCGAGGCATTGCAGGTTGCAGGCGCTCCGATCGTCCAGGCCAACTTCAACATGATGGACGTTCGCGTCGTCACCGAGGGTTTGCTCGACGAGGTCAGCCGTCGTGGCGCGGCGTTCATCGCCCGGACACCGCTTTGCTTCGGCTTCCTCACGGGGACCATCGACCGATCCACGGTGTTTGCCGCCGGAGACCACCGGGCGGCATGGTCGCGCGCCCAGCTCGACAACTGGATCGACGGAGCGCGAGATCTGATCTCGGCGGCCTCGGCGACGCCGGGACGGGAAGCGGTGCTGAGTGCGCTGCGCTTCTGCCTTTCGTTCGGTGCCGTTTCGAGCGTCATCCCCGGCGTTCTGCACCCCGCCGAGGCCGAGACGAACGCCCAGGCGAGCGAACAGGGGGCTTTGCCGGCCGACGTCGTCGAAAAGGTGCTGGCGATCAACGCGACGCGAGATTTCTTCGTCTCGCCGGTACGCGCGTCCTGACGAAGTCGAGGAGGTTGCCGCCGGGAAACTGGTGACCGGCGATGCCGGCGGCCGCGGCAGCCTGCATGTCGATGTCGCGGTCGCCGATCATGAAAGAGGCGTCCATGTCGACCGGCCACTCGTCCCCGACCTTGAGGATCATGCCGGGTCCAGGCTTGCGTAGCTCCGAGACCCGGCGATAGCGCTCGACGGCACCCTCCGGGTGATAGGGGCAGTATTCGAAGCGATCGACGTGAGCGCCGGCACCCTGCAGCTCGCGCTGCATCCAGGCATGGAGCGTGCGGACCTGCTCTTCGCCATAGTGCCCGTGCGCGACGCCGGCCTGGTTCGTGATGACGAACACATAGTAGCCGGCATCGTTCAGCCAGCGGATGGCGTCCTGCGCGCCGTCGATCCAGCGGATCTGCTCCGGCCGGTGGACATAATTGTCGTCGTGGTTGATCACGCCGTCGCGGTCGAGGAAAGCCGCCGGCCGGCGGGTGAAGGCCGGCATGGCCTCCTGTCCGCGCGCGAAGTCTTCCGGAATCCCGATATCGATGAAGGTGCCTTCGGTGGCCAACCCGAGCAGGGCGCCTTCCGAGGCGAGCGGGGGAAGTATGTCGTTCTCGAGCGAACAAGGGACGCCGTGAATTCTCTCGAGGACTCGACGCCGGACGAGATAGATCCCGGCGTTGATGGGCAGGTCGCTATCGGCCTTGGGCAGGAAACTCGATATCCGATCGCCCCTAGTCTCGACGCGCCCGTACCGTCCGCCCCGGACCCCGCGCGCGAGCGCGAGGTGCATGGTCCAATCGTCCCGGTCGAGCGCCGGCACCATCGACAACCAGTTGAAGCCGAAGAAGGAATCGCCGTTGAAGAGAAAGAAGACGGGATCCAGGGCGTGAGCGGCATTGGCGAGAGCGCCGGCCGTGCCTGCCGGTGCCGCTTCGACGATCACCTCGATCGACAATGTGCCGACGACCTTGCCGTGATAGTTCCGGACGACCTCGTCGGCATTGTGTCCGGCCAGCAACGACAGTCGCTCGAGACCGAAGCGACTGGCCTCCCCGATCAGATAGTTGAGAAACGGGCGGCCGCCGACAGGGAGAAGCGGCTTCGGCGTGGTCTGGGTGAGGGAGCCCAGTCGCGTCCCGCGACCTCCGACGAGGCAGACGGCCTGCCGCACGGTCATTGGCTGTCCCAGGTCGCGCGCAGCACTGTCCGTTCGGACAGGGTTTCGTTGGCCAGACCCCAGTCGGCATCGTTGGTGACGAAGGAGAGGTCGTTTCGGGCGTATCTCGCGGCCTTGGCGACGAAGTTCCGCTCGATCGAAGGCGCCAGAATCTCTTCTAGGCCGCGGACGCGCCTGCGGGGATAGTCGAGCCACACCCGGAGCGACATGGCCAGCTCGCGCCGCTTTCGCCCCAGCAGATGCCCGTCGAGGCGAAGCTGCCAATCCTTCCAGACCGTCGCCGTGCGTTGCGCGTGCGTATTTCCATGAACGACCTTGTAGATGCACTCGTCCAGCCAATGGATCTCCGATGCACCGTGCGCTGCCGCGGCATGGAGCGCGATGGAGTCGGAATCGAGGCAGAGCACGCTGGCATCCTTCTGGTAGCCCCGGATCTCCGCCCATCGCTCGGCTGTCATCAGGAGGAAGTCACCGCAGGCATTGGTGTGGAGGTCGCGCATCTTCCAGTCGATGCTGTGCGTCAATCGTCCGTGCCTTTGGACGGTGTTGTGCGCGAGTTGAGCCAGGAGGCCTTCGTCGGGAAGTTCCAGCCAGCTCTCGTCCCCCATTCGCGCATCCAGCCGGTCGCACCGATAGACACAGCCATCATCCAGGTTGAGCTGGGCCAGGCGCGAGACGAGCTGCTCGGAATAGAAGGTGTCCAATGCCTTGGGGGTGACGAAGCGGCCGCGAGCGCGCCTCATGCCCACATTGGCGGCGTTGTTCACATGCATGCCACGGGTCTGCCATCCCTGCGGGCCCTCGTGATGCTTCGGAGGAACGACGATGAAGCGAACGGTCACCTGGCCCGCGACGGCCAGCGACCCCATTTCCTCTGAAAGCAGCGGCCGGTCGGGGGGCGGATTCCATTCGACGACGATCACTTCGGACGGAATTTTGTGCCTGTCCAGCTGGCGGACGAGAAAGCCCAGCGCGTGTTCCAGCCGCTTCGCGTAGTTCGGCGTGTAACCGTCGTTCCGCGCCCAGCCGACGATACTGAGATAGGGTTGCGCGATCATTCGGGGCGATCCGTTCGAACCGGGCTCGCCAGGCGCGCAGGCGCTCGCACAATGTCGTTACCAAAGAGTAACTGGTCGTGAAGGAAAATTGCCGGGTCGGGGGTGCCAGCGGTGCTTGCTGCAAAGGCTTGGTTCATCTGGCGGCTTGTTATCGATGCGTCGGGATTCCGTCAAATTCCCGCAGTATGTGATCAATCTACAGGCGAGCGGGCAGGGTGCCTTGACGGGACCCCGACGCTCAGTTAGCGGACAGGTTTACGGGCGGATTGCCGGCAATCGGAGCTTTCTGACACTTCTGCGAGTTGCCCCGGCGCGGGGTAAGCTCTGGGCCGTCTTGGCTGTGTCTGGTCGCCTTACCGTGCAGGAGCAATTGAGTGAGTAATTCAGGGATGTTGGTGCGGCTGTCGGGTAGCCTGCGGGAGACACTGGGGGCACGGCGACAGCCGGCCGATGACTGGACTGCGGGTGCCAACGGAAGCGAAGCGGAGCATCTTTTCCTGCGCGCGCAGGCACTGTTTCGCATGGGCGACAGTCAGGCTGCGATCAATCTGCTGCGTCAGGCGAGCGCGCTCTCGCCGTCCTTTGCGGATGCCGTCGAAGCCGAAGGCGAGGTCCTCGACATGAGCGGGGACAGCGCCTCGGCCCAAGCCAGGTACGAGGAGGCGCGCAAGCTCCGGCAAAACGGTCGCGCAGGAGCGCCCGACCGGCATTTCGTGCTGCGCCAGCTCGGGTCGCATACGGCGGAAATCGTTTCGTACACCAGGGTGCTGAAATCCCTCAAGAAGTACGCCCTTCCCAATCTCGCGCGGGGAAATGCCTATCTGGCCGACCGGCAGGTCGAATTGGCGCTGGCGGACTACGAACGGACGCTGAGGCTCCATCCGGGCTCCATGGATGCTCTGGCGATGAAGGCGGAGGCCCTGTCCGCACTGGGTAGGTACGCGGCCGCGATCGAGGATCTCGACAAGGTCCTGGCCGCGAATCCCAAGTCTTCGGATTCCCTGAACGCTCGGGCCATCGCGCACATGGCCCTCGGGCATGCCGACCAGGCGAACGCGGACTGGCGGCGGCAACTCGATCTGCTGGGCGGTCGTCCGGCAGCGAGTGCCTATGTCGCCCTGCGCCTTGCGGACTACGAACGCGCGCTCCCGCACCTCGAGACGATGCTCCGCAACGACAGCCGCGATCCCTACTGGGCGTTGTACCTGCGCACGGCCCAGATGCGACTTGGAAAAACACCGACCCCAGCGCAATCCGCCGCCGGCGACGAATGGGTCGCCTCGCTGCTGGCCGTGCAGTCCGGATCGGCCTCCAGGGAAGAGGTGATGGCCCGGGCGGACACGGCCGGTCGTCGTGCCGAAGCGCTTTTCCAACTCGGGGTGGCGAGCCACGCCAGCGATCTAAACGCTGCCCGGGCCTATTGGCAGCAGGTCCTGGATCTCGGTCAGCCCGCCTTGGTGGAACATGCGGCCGCCCGGAACGAGCTGTCGCGTTCCGCTTCCTGAGTGATCGACCCTCACGCGAGGTACCATGTTTTCCGTCATTCTGTACGGTCGTAACGACACCCATGGCTACAACCTGCACAAGCGGGCGGCCATCAGCTTCAACGCGCTGGCCGAGGTGATGTCGGACCCGGACGACGAGATCCTCTTCGTCGACTACAATACCCCCGACGATCATCCGACGTTTCCCGAGGCGATCCACGACACGCTGACCGAAAAGGCCAAGAAGGTCCTGCGGGTCCTGAGGATTCGTCCCGAACAGCACGCGCATCTGAAGTCCAAGACTCATCTGGTCGCGCTCGAGGCGCAGTCGCGCAACGTCGCCCTGCGCCGCTCGAATCCCCGGAACCGCTGGGTCCTCTATACGAACACGGACATGCTGCTCGTGCCGCGGACGGAAGGGGAATCGCTCAGCGACATCCTGGGCGCGGTGCCGGACGGATTCTATCAGATACCGCGCTTCGAGTTGCCCGAGATGCTGTGGGAGGCCGCCTTCGACCGCCGGGATCCTGCCGGCAACCTCGCCAAGCTGCGGGACTGGTCGGTGCGCTATCACCTGAACCAGGTCGTCCACAATTTCCTACCGATGAAGTACGACGCTCTGGGCGATTTCCAGGCCGCTCTGCGCGAGGACATGTTCGCCATCCATGGCTTCGACGAATCGATGCTGCTGGGCTGGCATTGCGATTCGAACCTGGCCGCGCGCCTGGCTCTCTATCGCGGGCGTGTGGATACGTTGATAGACAAGCTGTTCGGCTATCACTGCGATCACACCCGCGTCGCCGCCGCCAACAACAAGGGCCGGCAGACCCGGATGAACAACCAGGACGACTACATCTGGAACGTGTCGACTCCCTATGTGCCGGCACAGGCCGACGATTGGGGATGGCCGGACGTCGAGATCGAGGAGATCAAGCTCGATCGCGACACGTCCTACGAGCGTTTCACGGCCGGTCTCGACGCGGCGCTGAAGCCGGCCACGGCGCCCTACACCGCGACCAGCCTCGAATGGCACCTGTACGAGGACCTGACGTACGATCTGGACCATACGCTGCCCTTCGTGACCGATCAGATGCTGACCTATCCGCGCTCGACGGCGGTTATGATCGTGGCTGCGCGGCGGACCTTCGTGGAGCGGTTCCTCACGGCCTGGAGGGCGATGGGCTTTACCGGGCCGGTGCTGGTGCCGAACGAATGCGAAGGGCTCCCGACGGATCTGCCGGGATTGGTCCGGGGCACGTTCGAGGAATTGCTGCCGAAAGCCGAGATGTTCATCTTCGAGTTCGGCCTGGCGACCCAGCATGCGGACGAGCCGGTGAGGACGGGCCGTATGGCGGGTCCGCTCGATACCAAGCGGCTCAAGGCGATCGCGAAGCTGTTCAAGCAGGCCGCTGCGACAGAAGCTGAAACGCGGCCCCCGGGGCGGCGGACGGCGCGGCGCTTCGTGGGCGTGAACGTCATCTACAACAAGTTCTGGCCGCTCTTCACCGACTATGTGGGGGCCAACATCAATCCGTTCTGCAGCCAGGTGCTGGCCGGTTTGCCACGCGTCGATCCGAGCCTTCGCGGCAAGGTACTGCGCTTCCGCGGTCGGCGCGCGATCTGACGGCGCGCACCGACGCCTCCCACCTCGGTTCGGCTGTGGCGGATGTCAGCCGAACCGGGCGAGGAGGCGCTGCCAGAAGCTGTCCTTCACCACGCGCCTGTCCTCCCACGACGCGGCGAACGCGCCGTCGTATTGCGGGATGACGGCTTCGGGAAAACGCCGCCCGTCGGTCGGCCTGAGGAACGGGTCGGCCACCAGATCGCGATCCATGTATTGCCGGTAGGTCAGGGACCTGCCCTTGACCTCCGGTACGAGCAGATCGAGCAGCCGTTCCGACGGGACGTGGGCGTCGAACGTGCCGCGATGAGCCAGGATCAACTCGGCGGCGCAATCGACCAGGCCGAAGATCTCGAACAGACAGGCGGCGACGATCAGGCGCCGCGGATCGCCCGCGCCGTCCAGGAGGTCGCGCATGTAGAGTGCGTTGGCCTCGAAGACCTGTCCCTGTGTCGACGGGCCGGCCGCCGGCCGGCCATCGTCGAAATAGTTGGCGTAGAGATACGGATAGGGCAGGGCCTTCTTGCTCAGGCGATAGACGTCGAGATCGTAGAGTTCGAAGCCGCGCTCCCGCAGGTACTTGTCGACCTCCCAATAGATCGGACAGCCGGATACCCTCCTGCTGAAGCGCACCTCGGAGAGAATGCCCTGGACGCCGGGCAGCAGCTCCTCACCGCCCTGCAGGATCTCGAGTTCGGCCCCTTCGGCATCGGCCTTGATGAAGTCGACCGAGGAGAGGCCGATCGATGCCAGCGCCGTCGGGAGCGTGTTCGTTTCCAGCGTCTGTTCCGACGACACGATGGCGTTCCCGCCCGCCGTGTGGCGGCCGAAATAGGCGGGGTCGGTGGGGTAGAACGAAGAGGACGCGGCATAGTTCGCGACGTACACCGTGCGCCGGCCGCGCTCGCGATCGAGAGCATAGGGCAGGTACCGGGTGCGCGAGTCGATGGCGTCGAGCCGCCGGCACTCGTCGGGATCCAGCTCAAATCCGATGATCCGCAAATCGTCGCCGAAGACAGACCAATAGGCCGCGACGCCGCCGCGGGCACCGATATCGACGACGGTGAATGGATGTCGCCGGAAAGCGCCCGCCTTCACGAGGGCGGCGGTCATTCGCGGTGAGTCGTTGATGTGGAGACCGGACATGGCGGGCGGCGAGCCAGAGAACCGAGGGGAGGGACGATCGTCGTCCCGGCGAACCTGACATGAAAAAGCCCGCACTTGGCGGGCTTCGTCACTTGGCGGATGTCGAAATCGTGCTCAGCGACCGGAGCCGAGATACAGAAGGTCCGCCACCTCCTCGAACTTGTCGGCGGGCAGTGTCCGCCACAGGTCGAGAACGGTCAGGCGCTGGCCTTCGCGCTTGCACCAGTCCGGCGAGATCTCCTTGTACTCCGGCCAGCCGGTCGCGACGATCAGCAGGTCGCTTTCGCGCACGGCGCCCTCGATCGAGGAGGCGCCCACCACCTTGTCGCCAAGCACGGCCAGCGCCGCATCCTGGGCCAGCGGATCGTGGACCGTGACGACATAACCGGCATCGGCGAGCTTGGCGGCGAGCTTCACGCTGTGGCTTTCTTCCACCACCGGCGTGTGCGGCTTGTAGGAGAGGCCGAGGATGGCGATGCGCGTGCCGGCCTTGGCGAACTTCGAGACGAGGGTGGAAAGGCGCTCGACCTGGAAGTTGTTGATGCGGTCGGTCGCCTCGGCCACGTCCGCGCGCGCGCCGATCTTGCGGGCGAAGGCGGCGAAAGCCACGTTGTCGCGCGGGAAGCAGGGGCCGCCATAGCCCATGGCGCCCTTGAGATACTTCGCGCCGATACGGGTGTCGGCGCCCAGCGCCTTGGTGACGGCATCGACGTCGGCGCCCGGAATACGGTCGCAGATGTCGGCCAGCATGTTGGCGTAGGAGATCTTTGTGGTGACGTAGGTGTTCACCGAGATCTTGGTGAGTTCGGCATTCACGAAATTCATGCGCTGCACCGGCGGCTTCTTCTCGCACATCTGCAGGTAGATGGTCTGCAGCATGTCGCCGGCCTTGGTGTCGCTCTCGCCGATCAGGATCGAGTCGGGGAAGAGCATGTCGCGCACGACGCTGCCCAGCGCGATGAATTCCGGATTGTAGCAAAGGCCGAGGTCCGGACCGACCTTGCGGCCGGAGGCGGCCTCGAGAGCGTCCTTGATCTCGGTCCCCGTCGTGCCGGGCATCACCGTGCTGGTGATGACGACCATGTGGTAGCCCTGCTTGTTCTTCAGGGCCTTGCCGAGTGTCTCCATGGCCTGGAGCACGAAACGGTTGGAAAAGAAGCCGGTGCTGTCCGACGGGGTCGGGACGATCACGAAGCTGGCGTCGCTCTTCTGGATCGCCTCGTTGGCGTCCATGGTCGCCGAGAGGCGCTCCTTGCTGGAGGCGATCAGCTCGTTGAGCTGCGGCTCGACGATCGGCATCTTGCCGGCGTTCATCGCGTCGACCAGCGTCTTGTTCACATCCAGGCCGATGACGGTGAAGCCGCGGCTGGCGAGAACGGCGGCCAGAGGGGCGCCGAGCTTGCCGAGACCGACGACCGAGACGCGAGGCAATGTTCCTGAGGTCATTTCCATGTCCGTTTTGAAGGCCGGTACTGATACTGGCGCTTGCGTCCCGATGCCACCCCGATTTTGCAGGGGCGTGGCGGGCAAACACAGCTTGCGCGGTCCCGTCGCAGGGGCGAAATATCGGGTCGAATCAGGCGCCAGGCGCAGGGGATGTGGATGAAAGTTGAGTTTTTGGCCTTTCCGAAGGCCTTTACCGGCAATGTCGCGGTGTTCGTCGGGGCCGAAAAGCAGCTCCTCGCGACGGCGGAGGCGATCGACGCGGCGGCCGACGGGGCCGTGACCCGCGCCCTCGAGGCTGGGCGCTTCACGGGCGCCAAGGGCCAGACCCAGACCGTCCTCGGCCACTCCGGTGATATTGCACGCCTTCTGCTACTGGGCGTCGGCAAGGGACAGGACCTCGATGCCCGGGCAGCCGAGGAACTGGGCGGTGTCGTCGCGGCCGAGGCGAATGCCGCCGGCCACACCGCGGTGACGGTGGTCGTCGACCCGGTCGAGGGCAGCCGCCTGTCGCCGGGCGCGATGGCGGCCCATCTGGCCCTGGGTGTGCGCCTGCGCAGCTACCGTTTCGACAAGTACAAGACCAAGGACAAGCCGGAGCAGAAGCTGTCGCTGCAGCGGCTCACCGTCGTGCTGGCCGCGCCGGCCGACGCGCGCAAGGCGTACGCCCAGCTCGAGCCGGTGGTCGACGCGGTCTTCCTCACGCGCGATCTGGTGAGCGAGCCGCCGAACGTTCTCTATCCGGCGGAGTTTGCCCGGCGTGCCAAGGAACTCACCAAGCTCGGCGTGAAAGTGGAGATCCTGGGCGAGGCCGAGATGAAGAAGCTCGGCATGGAGACCCTGCTGGCCGTCGGCCAGGGCAGTGGGCGCGACTCGCAGCTCCTCGTCATGAAGTGGATGAATGGCCCGAAGGGCCAGGCGCCCGTCGCCCTGATCGGCAAGGGCGTGTGCTTCGATACCGGCGGCATCTCTCTGAAGCCGGCCGCCGGCATGGAAGACATGAAGTGGGACATGGGCGGCGCCGGCGCCGTTACCGGCGCCATGAAGCTGATCGCCGGCCGCAAGGCCAAGGCGAACGTCGTGGCGGTGTGCGCCCTCGTGGAGAACATGCCCGACGGCAATGCCCAGCGTCCGGGCGACGTCGTGAAGTCGATGTCTGGACAGACGGTCGAGGTCATCAACACCGACGCCGAAGGCCGCCTGATCCTGTGCGACGCCATGTGGTACGCCCAGCAGAAGTTCAAGCCGCAGGCGATGGTCGAGCTTTCGACCCTCACGGGCGCCATCGTCGTGGCGCTCGGACACGAGCGGGCGGGCCTGTTCTGCAACGACACCGAGCTGTCAAACCGCCTGCGCGCGGCGGGTTCGGGAATCGGCGAGAAGCTGTGGCGCATGCCGCTGGGGCCGAAGTACGACAAGCTCATCGATTCCGAGATTGCCGACATGAAGAATGTCGGCGGTGGGCGCGATGGCGGCTCGATCACGGCCGCTCAATTCCTGCAGCGCTTCGTGCAGGACGGCGTCGCCTGGGCCCATATCGACATCGCCGGCGTGGCCTGGTCGGGCAAGGGCGACACCATCACGCCCAAGGGCGCGACCGCCTTCGGGGTGCGCCTGCTCGACCGGCTGATCGCCGAGAACTACGAAGGCTGACCGAGCCTATGGCGACCGAGGTCAACTTCTATCACCTGACCCGATCGTCACTGGAAGACACGCTGCCGCGCCTGCTGACCAAGACGTTGCAGGCGGGGGAGCGGGCGGTGGTGCTGCTCGGATCGCCGGAGCGGGTGGATGCGCTGAACACGCATCTCTGGGTCTACGATCCCGACGGCTTCCTGCCGCACGGGGCCGCCCGGGACGGCGAAGCCGACCGCCAGCCGGTCTGGCTGACGCATGTCGACGAGAATCCGAACGGCGCGGCATTCCTGTTCGTCGCCGACCGCGCGAAGTCGGAGAAGGTCGGCGACTACAAGCGCTGCTTCGAACTGTTCGACGGCCGCGACGACAGTGCCGTCGCCGACGCGCGCGAGCGCTGGAAGGCTTACAAGACCGCAGGTCACGCGGTGGCCTATTGGCAGCAGACCGAGACCGGCGGCTGGGAGAAGAGGGCCTGAGCTAGCGGCTGCCGCGCGGCCAACGATAGGCGCGCCAGGCGGCGGCCAGGCGCTCGCGCAACGGGATAGGTCCTTCCGGCCGGTAGAAGTCCGGCGGATCGGATTCGAAGTGTGCCATGTAGCTTCGGTAGTCGAGCGGCCGGGCGCGGTGGCCCTGGGCCTGCGAGGCGAGCAGGTCGAGGCCGCGATCGACATCGAGCACCGCGGCCAGCCTGTCTCGACAGCCCAGCAAGAGCTCGGCAGCGGAATCGGGAACGTCCCAGGCGGACAGGATCGCCGCCAGCTTCGCCACCTTCTCGGCGCTCAGCGACGCCAGTCGGGCCGGACCATTGGGCCCGAGCAGATCGAGGGCATAGTAGGCCTCGCCCTGGAACGGCCGACCGGAATGGGTCTCTGCCGGCGTCGGCCAGATGTAGCGGGCGGGCAGGGCACGCGAGGAATAGTTGCGCACGTCGAGGCGGAAGAGGTCGAAGCCATGCCGGCGCATGAAGCGGTCGGTGTTGTGGAACGAATGCTCGTCGGCGGCGCCGTCGCCCACGAAGTTCACTTCCATCTGCACGGCCAGCAGCTTTGCCGGCAGCCGCCCCTCGAAGCTCTGGAGGATCTGCCAGTCGATACCGTCGGTATCGATCTTCAGGTAGTCGAGGTCGTTCCAGCCGCGTGCTGCGAGAAGGTCGGGCACGACCACGGGTTTCGACGGATCGGCGAGACCGGTGAGTTCCCAGGCATTGTGCCGGAGCTGTTCCTCTGTGGAGGCCGTCCGCAGCGTGGCGTCGCGGATCTCACGCGTGCGCATGAAGCTCATGCGATCGCGCATCTTCATGATCAGCGGCGCCGCCGGACCGGCCGACAGGTCGATCGGCTGGTCGGCGCGGGGGCTCACGAACGCCGCCACATAGGAAACGTCGGGATTCCGTTCCTCCGCGGCGAGTCGACGGCATTCGCTCGCGCTGGCGTCGATGCCCAGCGCCTTCAGCCTGTTGCCGAAGGCGCGCCACTTCGGGTCGAGACCTCCGGAGCAGCCGATGTCCAGAAGCGCGAACCGTTCCGCCTTCAACCCTTGGGCGACGAACGCCGGAAAAGCCATCGCGATGACGCGCTCAGACCGTTGCCACGGGAGTGGCGGGCGAACCGACGGCGCCGGGAAGACGGAGCGGCGGCGCCGTCAGCAGGAAGCGCGAGCGCTTGCTGTCACGCAGCCAGAGCGCCAGGTCCTTCAGCCACCAGATCTCGCCCAGGTTGAGCCCCAGCTTGAACAGGCAGTGATTGTGAAGCGGCAGCGACGGATGCTCGGCATCCTCGGGACCGGGTTTCGCGGGCACGGCTTCGACGCCGTAATTATCCGCGATCAGCGCCGAGATCTGGCTGTCGGTGATCCACTGCAGCAGTCGCTTGTCGCGACCGTCGAGCACGCAGCACATCGCGTGCGCGCGGGCCGGGTCGACGTTCTTGTTCATCTTCATGATTTCGTCGGTGAAGCCCGTGTACAGCAGCAGCATGTCGCCGGGTTCGACCACGACCTTGTCGGCGTCGAGCACGCGCTTGAAATCGTCGTAGCTCACATACCTGTGGTCGCGCCCATAGTGCTTCTCCAGATCGACCAGCACGGCACGGCCCTGGATCGCCTTGGCCGCCATGTTCTCGACGCCGAGCTTGTGGGCATAGGAAAGGTGGCCGCAGCCGTCGCGGCCGGCGTCGGGCAGCGGACCGACCACGTCGGAACCGGCCTTGAAGCCATTGTAGTAGAGCGGTTCGGGTACCCCGTCGCCATCGGCATCGAACAGGCCGCCGACATGGGCCAGCGTGTCCCACTGGGTCGAGTACTGCAGCGTCAGAATGACCCGGTCGTCGCTCGCCACATCGACGAACTGCGGGTTCAGGCTGTTGGTGAGAAAGTTGAAGCGCCAGCCGTTCTCGTCGCCGGTGGGCGACAGGACGGGCGGCAGGCGGCGCGCGTTCAGGACGTTGCCGCCCGGAAAGTCGAGCGGCAGACTGAGGCAGAAGGAAAGCCCTTCCTTCACTTCGGCAACGCCCTCCATGACCTTCTTCGGCGTGATCAGGTTGAGGCGGCCGAGCTGATCGTCGTCGCCCCAGTCTCCCCAGGTCGAACCTTCGGGGCGATGCTTCCAGCGCTTCATTTGGTACTCCCTTTTGCGGCGGCGACACTAGCGCACGCCTGCCCGGCGCGCCTAGTGTTACGACATGTCCGAAGAATTCCTCAGTGTGTCGCGCGACAAGTGGCGCGAACTGCCTGCGGGAGGTGAAACCCTCGGCCGCACCTATTCAGGCGATCTGCTGTCGCTGGACGACGCTTCGCTCATGGCCCATTGGCGCCGTATGAACGAGGCGGCGATCGTTCCCGATGTACGCGGCTGGTTTCACTGTCTCTACGGCGATGTATTCGCGGGGCGGCGCGTGGTGGAAGTGGGCTCGGGCTTCGGCTTCGACGGCATCAGCTTCCTGACGCGCGGGGCGCACTGGACGTTCTCGGACCTGGTGCTCGACAATCTGAACGTGGTTCGCCGTGTAGTGGAAAGTCTTGGGCTGGGCGAGCGCGCGAGCTATCTCCACGTCGAGAACGAGCGGTCGTTCGCCGGATTGAAGGGCGGACCGTACGATGCGGTGTGGGCGATTGGTTCACTGCATCATGCGCCGTTCGACATTGCTCGAACCGAGACGCTCGACCTCCTGCGGCACCTGAAAGCCGGGGGGCGATGGATCGAGCTCACCTATCCGTACGAGCGGTGGCTTCGAGAGGGCTCGCTGCCCTTTTCCGAGTTCGGCAAGCGCACCGACGGTGAACGCACGCCGTGGGCCGAATGGTACGACCTCGAGAAGGTCAAGCGCCGGCTTTTTCCCTCCCGCACGACGACGATCCTGGACTTCACGACGGGCGGCGGCAACTTTGGCTGGGTCGATCTGCGGGTCGACGAACCCAATCCGGAGTCGGGGCAATCGCCCGAGATATCGCTCATGGGATACCCTGCGACGGCGCTGAACCAGGCGTCGCTCAAGGCGCTGCCGGGCGAGTGGCGGCTGGTCTGCCCTCCCCACGTCTGGTGGTACGCAATGTCGATCGGCCTCGAGCACGCGACGCAGAAGCTTGGCTCGTTGCCGTTCCCGGGCCTGGGCTATGCGGTCGACCTCGAGATCGACGTCCAGAGCGGGAGCGTGGGAGTCGTCCTTGCCGATCTGGATCCGGACAGATTCGTGGGACGTGAACGCATCCTGGACGCGAGACCTTCGACGCATCGTGTCACCGTCTTGACCTACGACGCCGCGAAGCCCGCGCAACTGCTGGTCCGCAACACCATTCACGGTGTGGCAAGCCAGGTGCGCATACGGTCGGCGGCCCTGCGCTTCGCCGCATAGCCCGTCCACGCAGTTCCGCCGCCGTTCGCGCTGCGGATCGCCTATGATGGGCATCGCGAGAAGCCCATGTCCGCTGCCACCGCAACGCCGCTTCCGCATGATTTCCGGGTGATCAGCCTGATCGGCGTCGCCCAGACGGCAGCGGGCTTTGCGGTGGACCATTTTGGCGCCCGGCCGATCCTGGCCAGTGGCCTTCTGGTTGTCGGACGCGGCCTCGCATGCGTCTCGGTCGCGCATTCCTTGCTGGGCTTCGTCCATCGCGAGCAGCTGGTCGATCACGCGGTCAAGGTGCGTGCGGCCGAGGGGCCGGTCCGGGGCCGGCCGGGGCTTGCGCTGGCCGGCGCCGCCGGTGGCATCACCACCCGTCGCGCGACATGATCGTACGCGGTGCGACGCGCCGTCGGCCTCTGCACCTTCAACGCGGCATGGTGATGCTGATTCGCAACAGCAGCGCCCGCAGGCCGGCCTATCCCGCGGCGGCCGGGCAGAAGTCAGGCGGCGGCTTCCAGCGCTTCCTGGGCGGACAGCCAGCGTCTCTCGGCGTTCTCGACCTCGCGTTCGAGGCGGGCCTTTTCCTTCTGGAGTTCCGTGACGACGCTGCCGGGGCCGGCATAGATCGCGGGATCGGCGAGCTTCGCCAGCACGCCGTTCAGTTGCTCGGTAAGGCGGGCCAGCATCTTCTCGGCGCTGTCGACGGCCTTCTTCAGCGGCGCCTTGTTGGTTCGGTTGTCGGCGGCGGCCTTGCGCTGGTCCTTCTTGCTGCCCGTATCGGCGGGCTTGTCCGCCTTGGGCGGGCGTGCGCCGCGCTCCTTCAGCAGCTTGGCCTGATACTCGTCGATGTCGCCATCGAAGGCCTTCACCGTCCCGCCCTGGACCACCCAAAGGGCGTCGGCAACCATCTTCACCAGATGCGTGTCGTGGCTCACAAGAACGACCGCGCCCTCGAAGTCGTTGATCGCGTCGACCAGCGAGGCCCGCGCGTCCATGTCGAGATGGTTGGTCGGCTCGTCGAGCAGCAGCATGTGCGGCGCGGTGCGCGTGGCGAGCGCGAGCAGCAGGCGGGTCTTCTCGCCGCCCGACATAACGCCGACCTTGAGGTTGGCGCGGTCGCGCGAGAAGCCGAAGCGGCCGAGCTGGGCGCGCACCTTGGCCTCGCCGGCGCCGGGCCCGAGCGCACGGGCCATGTGGTCGAACGGTGTCGCCTCGAAGTCGAGGCCTTCCTCCTGGTCCTGCGAGAAGTAGCCGACCCGCAGCTTCGGCGTCTTCTTCAGCTGGCCTTCGCGCGGCTCGAGCCGCTGTGAGAGCAGGCGGATGAAGGTCGACTTGCCGTTGCCGTTCTGGCCGAGCAGGGCGATGCGGTCTTCCATGTCGATGCGCAGGTCGAGGTTGCGCAGCACCAGCGGCCCGTCGGGATAGCCGACGGAGACGTCGTCCAGCGTCTCGATCGGCGAGGAGAGGATATCGGGCGAGGGGAAGTTGAAGGAGATGCGCTCGTCGATCGGGACCGACGCGACGGGCCCCAGCTTCTCGATCATCTTCATGCGCGACTGCGCCTGGCGGGCCTTGCTGGCCTTGGCCTTGAAGCGGTCGACGAAGGCCTGCATGTGCTTGCGCTGCGCAGCCACCTTGGCCTGTTGCGCGGCGTCGTTGGCGAGACGCTCGGCGCGGGTGCGTTCGAAGAAGTCGTAGTTGCCGGTGTAGGCGACGAGCTTCTGTTGATCGATATGCACGATGTGATCGCACACGTCGTTCAGCAGATCACGGTCGTGGCTCACCATCAGGACGGTGTTGCGGAAGCGCTTGAGATACTCGGTGAGCCAGATCATCGCCTCGACGTCGAGGTGGTTCGACGGCTCGTCGAGGATCAGGAGGTCGGGGCTGCTGAACAGCGTGCCGGCGAGCGCCACACGCATGCGCCAGCCGCCGGAGAATTCGCCGCAGGGGCGGGACTGCTTCTCGTTGTCGAAGCCCAGGCCGTTCAGGATCGACGCCGCCCGGGACGGTGCAGCCGCCGCGCCGATTTCCTCCAGACGCGCATGGATTTCGGCCAAGCGCACGCCGTCCTGGCAGGTCGCATCCTCGGCCAACAGCGCGCTGCGCTCGACATCAGCTGCGAGGACCGCATCGATCACCCTGATGTCGCCCCCGGGCGGGTCCTGAGGGACCGAGCCGACGCGGGTGCGGCCCATCAGGTTGATCTCGCCGCTGTCGGCCTCGATCTGGCGCTGGATCAGGCGCAGCAGGGTCGACTTGCCGGCGCCGTTGCGGCCGACGAGGCCGACCTTCCAGCCGTCGGAGAAGGCCGCGGAGGCACGGTCGAAGAGCACCCGCTCGCCGTGGCGGAAGGAGATATCGCTGATGTGGAGCATGGGCGCGGGCATTTACCATGCGATTTGGCCGCAAACCAAGCGCGTTGGGCCGGCTTGCCGGGTCCAAACCCCGCGTCTATAAGGCGCGCCCAAGCATTGAAATCACTGCCTCCACGAGGGAATTCATGGCCGTCGAACGTACTTTCTCGATCCTCAAGCCGGACGCGACCCGCCGGAACCTGACCGGCAAGATCAACGCCCGCTTCGAGGAAAAGGGCCTGCGCATCGTCGCCCAGAAGCGCATCCAGATGAGCCGCCAGCAGGCCGAGCAGTTCTACGGCGTCCACAAGGAGCGTCCGTTCTTCGGTGAACTCTGCACGTTCATGACCTCCGGCCCGGTCGTGGTGCAGGTCCTGGAAGGCGAGAACGCCGTCGCCAAGAACCGCGAGATCATGGGCGCCACCAACCCGGCCAACGCCGATGCCGGCACGATCCGCAAGGACTTCGCCGAGTCGATCGAAGCCAACTCGGTGCACGGCTCGGACTCGCCCGAGAACGCCGCCATCGAGATCGCCTACTTTTTCGCGGGCTCCGAGATCGTCGGCTGACGCTGTAGGCGCCACCGAAATAAAAAAGCGGCCCGAACGGGCCGCTTTTCTTTTGGCGTGCTTGCTCCAGACGTCAGTCCAGGATGGCATAGCCGATCAGGAGAGCGATCGAACCGCCGACGCCCAGAACGAGGCCGAGCAGCGGCAGGTGCGCGATCAGGCCAAGGGCCATGGACACCAGAAGAACGATGATCCAGAGGAGCGTGAACGTCACCAGCTTGCTGAACGAGGCGTAGGTCGCCGCGTGAGCCGGATAGTCATCCTTTGCTTCAGCCATATCTCATCCCCGCTTGAAATCGTTGGCGATCTTATATCGGACTAGGTTTCTCGGGAAAAGAGGAGCGTGGCGTCGCAGGCAACGCCTGTAACGGTAACCCTGTCGCCGTCGATCGCAATCCGGCCCTCGCCGAACCAGCGCACCACCAGCGGATAGAGGCGATGTTCCTGGCCCAGGATGCGCGCCGCAAGCGTCTCCTCCGTGTCGCCGGTCAACACCGGCACCGCGGCCTGGGCGATGATCGGGCCGGAGTCGAGATCCGGCGTCACCAGATGGGCGGTGCAGCCGCTCACGCGGACGCCGGCTTCGAGGGCCTGACGCTGCACGTGCAGGCCCTTGAAGGCCGGCAAGAGGGACGGGTGGATGTTGATCAGCCGGTCCTTCCAGCGCGCGGGAAACCAAGGGCTGAAAATGCGCATGAAGCCGGCCAGGACGACCAGTTCGACGCCATGGCGGTCCAGTTGCGCCGAGACGGCGCGATCGAAACTCTCGCGGTCGGGATGGTCGCGGTGGGAGACGATGGCGGTCGCGATGCCGGCCGCGGCCGCGATGGCAAGACCCGGAGCGGCTTCCTTGTTGCTCACGACGCAAACGATCTCGGCGGGATAGTCCTGGGCCTTCGCCGCGTCGATCAGCGCGGCGAGGTTGCTGCCGCGGCCGGAGATCAGAACCCCGACCTTCAGCTTCGCCATAGGCTCTCGGCGTTGTCGACGACGCAATCGGCCTCGTCGGTTGGCGCCGCCTCGATGGTGCCGATCGTGGTCACCGTCTCGCCGGTCTCGCTCAGGGCCTGGGCCACGCGCGCGGCGTCGTCCTGTGCGACGACCACGATCATGCCGAGACCGCAATTGAAGGTCCGCAGCATGTCGTCGGTCGGGACCTGGCCGACCTCGCGCAGCCACTGGAAGACACGCGGGGCCGTCCACTGACGGGCATCGAGCCGCGCCCGCGTACCGTCGGGCAGGCAGCGCGGCACGTTGCCGGGAAGGCCACCGCCGGTGATGTGCGCAATACCCTTGATCGCGCCGGTCGCCCGGATCACCTGCAGGAGCTGCTTTACATAAATGCGCGTCGGTTCGAGCAGGGCCTCGCCCAGCGTCGCGTCGGCAAAGGGCGCGGGGTCGGCGTATTTCAGGCCGCTGCGCTCGACGATGCGGCGCACCAGCGAATAGCCGTTGGAGTGCGGGCCGCTCGACGCGAGGCCGAGGACGACGTCGCCGGGGGCGATATCGGCGCGCGGGAGCAGGGCGTTTCGCTCCGCCGCGCCGACCGTGAAGCCCGCAAGGTCGTAGTCGCCGTCGGCATACATGCCGGGCATCTCCGCGGTCTCGCCGCCGACCAGCGCGCACCCCGCGCGGCGACAGCCTTCGGCGATGCCGGCGACGAGGCGCCGCCCGACATCGACGTCGAGGCGCCCACTGGCATAGTAGTCGAGGAAGAACAGCGGCTCGGCGCCCTGGACCACGATGTCGTTGACGCACATCGCCACGAGGTCGATGCCCACCGTGTCGGGGACGGCGGCTTCGATGGCGACCTTCAGCTTGGTGCCGACCCCATCGGTGCCGGACACCAGGATGGGGTCGGTGAACCCGGCGGCCTTGAGGTCGAACAGACCGCCGAAGCCGCCGAGACCGCCCATCACACCGGGGCGGTTGGTGCTCTTCGCCAACGGCTTGATGTGTTCGACGAGGTTGTCGCCCGCGTCGATGTCGACGCCGGCGTCCTTGTAGGTGAGGGGGGGCCGATTGTGGCCGGGGGCGTCAGGCTTCAAGCCGGGCTCATTCATGCTAATACGGTGCGCGAACATAGCCAAAAACCGGACCCCCGCAATGCCGATAGGCCGCGTCTTTTCCACGATAGC
Organism: Reyranella sp.; assembly: GCF_965228225.1. GTDB lineage: Bacteria > Pseudomonadota > Alphaproteobacteria > Reyranellales > Reyranellaceae > Reyranella. Next base: position 1,997,556 of record NZ_OZ245801.1, read on the forward strand.
TGCCGTGCTCCTGGCGGTCCTCGCCGCTAACGTCACCCTGGCGCAGTCTGCCGCGGGCACCGGGTACGACGTCACCGGCGTGGATGTCGATGTCAGCGGGTCCGACGCCGTACAAGCCCGGGCACAGGGCATTCGGGAGGCGCGGCGCAAGGCGTTGGGCCTCCTCGTGGACCGGCTGGTGCCGGCGGAGGATCGTGCACGGTTACCGCAGGTCGACGAAGCGCAGCTCGAGAACATGGTGCGCGGCATCGAGTTCGTGCGCGAACGCCCGGCGCCCGGCCGCTACAGCGCCACCCTGAACGTCGTTTTCGTGCCCGATGCTGTGAAGTCGTACCTGAGCGGAGCGGGCGCCCGGGTGGTCGAGACCGTGTCGCGGCCGGCGCTGGTGATCCCCCTGTGGAAGGGCCCTGCCGGGGTGGAGCCGCTCGGCGACCGCAATGCCTGGCGCGAGGCCTGGCAGCAGCTCGACAGTGCCGGCAGCGCCGTCCCGGTCACCCTGGTTCGCGGCGACCCGACCGACCAGGGCGCGCTCTCGGCCGAACAGGCCTATGTCGGTGACGTCTCCGCGCTGGCGCGGCTCAACCAGCGCTATCGGGCGCCGACGATCATCGTGGCCACCGTGGAGGGCGACAAGACGAGCGGCGGGCTCACGGTCGGTGGCCTGCGCTACGACACCCAGACCGGCGCCCGCAGCGAAATTCCGCCGATTCCGGTCGCCAGTGCGGCAGACCTCCCGGCGGCCGTGAAGGCGATCCACTCCAAGGCCGATCAGGACTGGCGCAGCATCGGCACCGTCCGTCGCGATTCGCAGGACTCGCTGGACGTCGTCGTGCCCATTCGCGCGCTCTCCGACTGGGTCCAGGTGCGGCAGCGGCTCGGCGCCATTCCGGCCGTGAAATCGGTGACGGTGAAGACGCTCGAATCCGACCGTGCGGAGCTCCGGCTCGACATCTTCGGCACGCCCGAGGAACTGCAGCGTACGCTGGCCCAGGCGGGGCTGAATCTGTCCCAGGACATGGGGCGCTGGCAATTGCAGCCGCGCTAGTGCGCGCGCGGGAGTCTGATCGGATGGGGCAAACCGCCACGGGACGCTGGATCTTCTGGGTCGCGGCCGCCGCGAGCTTCTTGCTGCTGATGTGGCTGCTGAACGATATTCTGCTGCCGTTCGTCGTGGGGATGGTGGTGGCCTACTTCCTCGACCCGGTCGTGGTGCGGCTGCAGCGCGCCGGCCTGTCGCGCACCATGGCAACCACCGTGGTGACGGTCGTGGCGGTCCTGGTGGGCGTGGGTGTCGTGATGGCGATCCTGCCGCCCCTGTTCGGGCAGATCCAGTCGCTGATCACCAGTGCCCCCGAATACATCGTCAAGGCGCTCGGCCGCATCCAGCCCCTGCTCGAACCGCTGCGGATCAGACTCGGCCTCGAGCCGCTCAGCCTTCACGATCTGCAGTCGGAGGCGACGCAGTGGGCGGGCAAGGGGCTGGCCGTCGCGGGAGGCATCGCCGGGGCGCTCGCCGAGCGTGGCGTGGCGATCATCAATCTGCTCGGCCTGCTCTTCATCACGCCTGTGGTGACCTTCTACATGCTTCGGGACTGGGAGAAGCTGGTTGCGGCAATCGACAACTCGCTGCCCCTCGAACACGCCGACACGATCCGCAAGCTCACGGCCGAATCGAATGCCGCCATCGCCGGTTTCGTACGCGGCCAGGCGCTGGTCTGCCTCGCCCTCGGAACCTTCTACGGGATCGGCCTCACCTTGGTGGGATTGCAGTTCGGCCTCGTCATCGGGCTGATCGCGGGCGCCATCTCCTTCATTCCGTTCGTCGGCACTTTCGTGGGCGGGGTTATGGCGCTGGGCATGGCGCTCGCACAGTTCCCGCCGGAGTGGATCGGCGTGCTGAAGGTCGCGGCGGTGTTCGTGGTCGGCCAGATGCTGGAGGGGAACTTCCTCTCGCCCAAGCTGGTCGGCGACCGCGTCGGCCTGCATCCGGTCTGGATCATGTTTGCGCTGCTGGCCGGCGGCTCGCTGTTCGGCTTCACCGGTGTGCTGATCGCCGTTCCGGTGGCGGCGATCCTCGGCGTGGTTGCCCGCCACTTCATCGCCCGCTATCGCGACAGCGATCTCTATCGCGGCGGTGCTCCCAGTTGAGCAGGCCCATGGCAAACCAGCTCACCCTGGATCTCGCCCTGCCGCCACCGACCTACGCCCGGGAGGATTTCGTCGTTGCGGACGGAAACCGGGAAGCGCTCGCCTGGATCGACCGCTGGCCGGACTGGCCGGCACCGGCTCTGTCGCTGAGTGGTCCGACCGGATGCGGCAAGACCCATCTCGGACGCATCTGGGCCGCGCGCAGCGGTGCGACCGTGATGGCCGGCCGGGATCTCGAGGGCCGCAACGTCGCCGACCTCACGGACCTGGCGACGGCCTCGCGCACCATCGTGATCGAGGAGGCGGATCGGGCGCCCGAGCGGGCTCTTTTCCATCTCTACAATCTCGTGCGCGAGCGCGGCGGGCACATGCTGCTGACCTCCGGCGAACCGCCCGCCCGCTGGTCGATCGCCTTGCCCGACCTCGCCTCGCGGCTCCGCGCCGCGCCGGCCGTCGCGGTCGCACCGCCCGACGACGAGTTGCTGGGTTCGATCATTCTGAAGCAGCTGGCGGACCGGCAATTGCACGCCGGCGCCGGCGTCGTGCAGTATCTCGTCTCGCACATGGAGCGGTCTGCCGATGCGGCCCGTCATGTCGTGGCCGCGCTCGACCGGCGCGCCCTGGTCGAGCGGCGCGAGATCGACCGCCGCCTGGCGATGGATGTGCTGGCCGACCTCGCCGGTACCTCGTGAGAGGGAGGAAGTGATGAAAACGATCCTGGCTGTTTGCGCGCTCAGTCTCATGGCGACGGCCGCCTCGGCTCAGCAGGGCTCGGTCATGGGAACCTGGCTCTCGGAGTCGGGCGTCGCCCAGATCAAGATCGGACCTTGCCCGGATGCGGCGAGCGGCCCGATCTGCGGCTATGTCGCCAATCTCATCGACCCAAAGGGGCCGGACGGCGCGGCGGTCGCGCCCGATGCCGCCACTGACTATCGCAACGAGAACCCGGCGCTGCGCACGCGCAAGGTGATCGGCATGCCGCTGATCTGGGGCTTCAAGCAGGCCGCCCAGCCCAACACCTTCGAGGACGGCAAGATCTACAACGGCGAGGACGGCAAGACCTACAGCGCCAACATCAGCCTCCAGCCGGACGGCAAGCTGCGCCTGCGCGGCTTCGTCGGCACGCCGATGTTCGGCAAGACACAAATCTGGACGCGCGTGAATTAGGAGAGGAAACGCAAATGGACATGGGCATCAGGGGCCGCAAGGCGATCGTCTGCGCGGCGAGCAAGGGACTGGGGCGCGGCTGCGCCGAGGCGCTGGCCGGCGAGGGCGTCGATCTCGTGATCAACGCACGCACGAAGTCCGAACTCGAGGCGACGGCCGAGGAGATCCGCAAGAAGTACGGCGTGAACGTCACGGCGGTCGCCGTCGACGTCACGACCGAGGAGGGCCGCAAGCAGGTGCTGGCCGCCTGTCCCGAGCCGGACATCATCGTCAACAACGCCGGCGGTCCGCCCCCGGGCAACTTCCGCGACTGGAACCGCGAGGACTGGATCAAGGCGCTCGACGCCAACATGCTGACGCCGATCGAGTTCATCAAGGCGAGCGTCGACGGCATGATGAAGCGCGGCTTCGGGCGGATCGTGAACATCACCTCGAGTTCGGTGAAGGCGCCGATCGACATTCTGGGCCTCAGCAACGGCGCGCGCTCGGGCCTCACCGGCTTCGTGGCCGGCGTCGCGCGCACGACGATCCGTCACGGCGTCACGATCAACGGTCTGCTGCCGGGCCCCTTCGACACCGATCGCCTGCGCGGCACCACGAAGGCGCGTGCCGCCAAAGCCGGGCGCAGCTTCGACGAAGAGTATGCGACCGCGGCCAAGGCCCATCCGGCCGGCCGCTTCGGCACGGCCGAGGAGTTCGGCATGATGTGCGCCTTCCTGTGCAGCGTTCATGCGGGCTACATGACCGGCCAGAACATCCTGATGGATGGCGGGCAGTATCCCGGCACCTACTGACGCGTCAGCGCGGCTCGAAATCGCGCGGCCGGACGAAAGCGAGTAGCTCGCACATCCCTGGAGTAAGGGCACTCCAGGGACCTTGCGGGGCGCGGAGCGCGGCCAGGGCGCCGGTGGGGTACTTGTCCCGCAGGCGCTCCAGCGCCTCCCGCGGGCCGTGTCCGGCCAGGGCACCCGCCAGTTCGCCGATGCCCTCATTGTGGCCGATCAGCAGCACGGTCTCGACATCCTCGGGCAAGGCCTGCAGGCGCTCCAGGAGTTCGCTCTCGGAGGCGAGGTAGAGCTGCTTCTCGAGCGAGATCGGCGGCGCGGGACTGCCGAGGGCATTCACCAGCGGCGCCAAGGTCTGGCGCGTCCTGACTGCCGTCGAACATAGAATCAGATCGGGGCGGGGAGCCTTGGCAGCAATATGGCCGGCCATGGTCCGGGCCGCGCGTTCGCCGCGATCGTTGAGCGGGCGGTCGTGATCGCTCTCGTGCGGCATGTCCCAGGCGGATTTTGCGTGGCGCAGGAGGAGAATGTTCTTCACGCCCGTCATTCCAATAAATCCAACCGGAACAATGGTTTAGTTAAATGCCATGACAGGGTCATGTTGAGACGCTACCGTTCCTGTGCATAATTTCAGGGAGAGTGCCCCCACCGGGGTCCACATGGACGCGCTCAACTCCGCCGATCCGGCTTCGCTCGAAATACCACCCGACAGCCCGCGACGCTTCATCAATCGTGAATTGTCGTGGCTGGCCTTCAACACCCGCGTGCTGGAGGAGGCGACGAACAAGCGCCATCCGCTGCTGGAACGGGTGCGCTTCCTGTCGATCTCCGCCGCGAACCTCGACGAATTCTACATGGTCCGGGTCGCGGGTCTGGTCGACATGCTCCAGACGCGGTCCACGATGCTGAGCGATGACGGCATGACGCCGGCCGAACAGCTCGTGGCGATCCGCGAGCGCGCCTCGACCCTGATGGCCCATCAGCAGGATGTCTGGGCGTCGCTGCAGGACGATCTGCGCGAAGCGGGCATCGCGGTGATTGACGCGGGCGAACTCACGGAGGCGGAGCGGAGCTGGCTCGACACCTATTTCATCGACCAGGTCTTCCCGATCCTGACGCCGCTGGCGATCGACCCGGCGCATCCGTTTCCCTTCATTCCCAATGGCGGCTTCTCGGCCATCCTGAAGCTGCAGCGGCGTGACGACCGCCGTCCGCTGATGGCGTTGCTGCCGTTGCCGCCGCAGGTCGACCGCTTCGTCCGCTTGCCGGGACCGGACATCCGTTTCCTGCCGCTCGAGGACCTGATCGACATCTACCTGCCGCGCCTGTTCCCCGGCTACGAGGTGATCGAACGCGCGTTCTTTCGCGTGATCCGCGACAGCGACGTCGAGATCAACGAGGAGGCCGAGGACCTCGTCCTTCTCTACGAGAGCGCCCTGAAACGCCGCCGCCGCGGCGACCTGATCTCCATCTCGGTCAACAGCGCGATGCCCGCCGAGCTGCGCGACTTCCTGTTCGACCAGCTCGAGATTCCTGAGCAGACGCAGACCGTCCATGTCTTCCATCTCGACCGCATGCTCAACATCGGCGACGTGAAGGCGGTGATTATCGACGACCGGGCCGACCTCAAGTTCGCACCGTACAATGCGCGCTTTCCCGAGCGCATCCGCGATTTCGGCGGCGACTGCTTCGCGGCGATCCGCGCCAAGGACATCGTCGTCCATCATCCCTACGAGAGCTTCGACGTCGTGGTGCAGTTCCTGCGCCAGGCGGCGCGCGATCCCGCGGTCGTGGCCATCAAGCAGACCCTGTATCGCACCAGCGCCGATTCACCGATCGTCAAGGAGCTGATCGCGGCCGCCGAAGCCGGCAAGACCGTGTCGGCACTCGTCGAACTCAAGGCCCGCTTCGACGAGGAGGCCAACATCCGCTGGGCGCGCGATCTGGAGCGTGCCGGCGTCCAGGTAGTCTACGGCTTCATCGACCTCAAGACGCACGCCAAGGTCTCGATGGTGGTGCGTCGCGAGGCGCAGTCGATCCGGACCTACGTGCATTTCGGGACCGGAAACTATCATCCGATCACGGCACGCATCTACACCGACCTGTCGTTCTTCACCTGCGATCCGGCGATGTGCCGCGACGCCGCGCGCCTGTTCAACTACATGACCGGCTACGCTCGGCCCGAACAGATGGAGAAGATCGCCTTCGCCCCCGTGACGTTGCGGCCGACCCTCTACAGCCTGATCGATGCCGAGATCGAGAATGCCAAGGCCGGGAAGCCGGCGGCGATCTGGGCCAAGCTCAATTCCCTGGTCGACGGTGCCTTGATCGATCGCCTGTATGCGGCATCGAATGCCGGCGTGCAGATCGATCTGGTCGTGCGCGGCATCTGCTGCCTCAGGCCGGGCGTTCCGGGGCTCAGCGAGCATATCCGCGTGAAGAGCGTGGTGGGGCGCTTCCTCGAGCACGCACGCATCATCTGTTTCGGCAATGGCCGCGCTCTGCCGTCGATGGAGGCCAAGGTGTTCCTGTCGTCCGCCGACTGGATGCCGCGCAACCTCGACCGTCGCGTCGAACTCCTGTGCCCGGTCGAGAACCAGACCGTGCGCGAGCAGGTCCTCGACCAGATCATGGTGGCCAACCTCAAGGACGACGGTCAGAGCTGGCTGATGTCACAAGACGGTAACTATCATCGGCCGCCGACCGGCAAGGAACCGTTCATCGCGCACCACTATTTCATGACGAACCCGTCGCTCTCCGGGCGCGGCAGCGCGTTGAAGCTGAGCGGAGCGGTGCCTCGGCTGGTTCTGAGTTCCTGAGCGGCCAGCGGCGTCGGGTCGCGCACGAATTGGCGCTGTAATCCGTCCCGGTTTCGGCTAGAGGGAGCGCGCATGGACGGCCACCCGACCGCAGGCGCCACCGCCTCGCGCACCCCTCTCCGGAAGGGCCGCGTTGGTATCATCGACGTCGGCTCGAATTCGATCCGGCTCGTGGTCTATGAGCGGGCGAGCCGCGCCCCGTTGCCGGTCTTCAACGAGAAAGTCCTGTGCGGTCTGGCGCGGGGGCTCGACGCCACCGGGCGCCTCAATCCGGAAGGCGTCGAGATGGCGCTGGCCAACATCGACCGCTTCGCGACCCTGGCACACAACATGAAGGTCACGTCGCTCGACCTGCTGGCGACCGCCGCCGTGCGCGATGCGGCCGACGGCGCCGACTTCATGCGCGAACTGGCCAGCCGCCCCGGCATCGTCGCCCATACGGTGAGCGGTCAGGACGAGGCGCGCTACTCGGGCTATGGCGTCATGTGCGGCATGCCCGGCGCCGAGGGTGTCATGGGTGACCTGGGCGGCGGCAGTCTCGAACTGGCCTCGCTCTCCCAAGGGCGTCTCGGCTCTTCCACGACGCTGCCGGTCGGCCCGCTGCGGCTGATGTCGTCGGGCAAGGGCGACCCCCGCAAGGCCGTCGTCGACGCCATCGAGGGCGTGCGCTGGCTGCGCGAGGAGCAGGGAAAGACGTTTTATGCGGTAGGGGGCGCGTGGCGCGCCTTCGCCCGCCTGCACATGGAGCAGGCGGGTTACCCGCTGCACATCATCCATCAATACGAGATCCCGGCCGACGAGGCGCGGGCGGTGGCCCGTCTGATCGCCGTCCAGAGCCCGAAGTCGCTGGAGAAGATGGCGGGCGTCTCGCGCCGCCGCGTCGACACGCTGCCGCTGGCCTGTCTGGCTCTCGACAGGCTGCTGGCGGTCCTGAAGCCCAGGGCCGTGGTCTTCTCGGCGTTCGGCCTGCGCGAGGGGTTCTACTATTCGCGGCTGAGCGAGCAGGAGCGGGCGCGTCATCCACTGATCGCTTTCGCCGAAGAGCAGGGTGAGAGCTGGCACCGATTCGACCTCTCGCCGCAGGAGATTTTCGACTGGCTGTCGTCGGCCTTCGCGGACGAGAGCGAGAGCGAACGGATTCTGCGCACGGCCGCCTGCCATCTCAGCGACATTTCGTGGGACGACCATCCCGACTACCGCGCCGACCAGGCCTACTTCCGGGTGCTGCACCTGCCGTCGCCGGGGATGAGCCATCGCGAGCGCGCCATCCTCGCGATGACGCTGACCTACCGCTACAAAAGCGAGCCCAAGGCGGCGATGATCGACACGGCGCTGCGCCTGACCGACAGCAAGGGACGCAGCTTCGCGCGGCGCCTCGGCGCCTGCCTGCGGCTGGCCTACAATCTGAGCGGCGGCGCGCCCGGCCTCCTGCCGCAGCTGCAGTTGCGCCGGACCGAGCGGGAACTGCGCCTGCTGGTGCCGACGGCGCTCAAGCGCAGCCTGGGGGACGTCACCGCGCGGCGGCTCGAGACCGCCGCACAGGCCTTCGACCTCAGGCCGATGATCGTGACCGCCTGACGGAGGCGCTTACTTGTCCGGCGGCAGCTGGATCAGCTTGGGCTGATCCCCGTTGAGCGCGAGCGCCAGCCGGCCCTCGATCAAATCCACCGCATCCGACCCGAACACTTCGTTGCGCCAGCCCTTCAGGGCCGCGATGTCGCGCTTGCCAGCCGCCAGGCGGTCGAGTTCGTCGGCGCTCGCCACGAGGCGGCCGGCGACGCCAGACTGTTCCGCCTTGAGACGCAGAAGCGTGCGCAGGAGGTCGACGATTGCCCCCGGCGCCCGCAGTTGCTCGGGGGTCTTGTCGCGCACCGGCAACTCGGATTCCGGCAGGGCCCGGGCCCGCTCGATGGCTTCCATGAGCTCGCGTCCCTGCCAGCCCTCGGCGAAGCCGCGCCCGAGGCCGCGCGTCGCGGCCAGCTCGTCGATCGATTTCGGCGCGTGGCTCGCGATCTCGAGGAGCTGCTCGTCGCGCACCAGTCGCTGGCGCGGAATGTCGATGCGCTGCGCCGTGCGCTCACGCCACGCCGCGATCTCCTTCAGGACGGCCATCATGCGCGGGGAGGCGCCCCGAGGCTTCAGCCGGCGCCAGGCCTGTTCGGGGTCGGCGCGATAGATCGAGGGATCGCTCAGGACGGCCATTTCCTCGGCGATCCAGGAGAAACGGCCCGTCTTGTCGAGCTGCTTCTTCAGCTTTTCGTAGACCACCCTCAGGTGGGTGACGTCCGAGAGCGCGTAGGTGATCTGCCGCTCGCTGAGCGGCCGCCGGCTCCAGTCCGTGAACCGGCTCGACTTGTCGATCTTGGCTTTGGCTAGACGAGTCGCGAGCGATTCGTAGGAAGCCGCTTCGCCGTGGCCACAGACCATGGCGGCGACCTGGGTGTCGAACAGCGGGCCCGGCACCTCCTGGAGACGCAGGTAGAAGATTTCCAGGTCCTGGCGGGCCGCATGGAAGACCTTGAGCACCTTGGGATTGACCATCAGCTCGTCGAGCGGCGCGAGGTCGATCCCCTCGGCCAGCGTGTCGATCGCGGCCGCGTCGTCAGGGCCGGCGACCTGGGCCAGGCAGAGCTTGGGCCAGTAGGTCCGCTCACGCATGAACTCGGTGTCGACGGCGATAAACTCGGTCTGGGCGAGGGGCTTGCAGAATGCCGCCAACTCGTCGGTCGTTGTGATGAGCTTCATTGGAGACGATCTATAGACCCCGCGGCGCCTTCGGCAAAGTTGCCGTGAACGGAAACCGGCCATTCCCTTGACTTGCCTCGGCTTTCGGTGCCTTTTGCCGGGCCTCCAAACCCGGAAAATACGTCATGTCTTCAGTCTACCGAACCCATACGTGCGGCCAGTTGCGGCCCGAGCATGTCGGCCAGCAGGCCCGTCTTTCAGGCTGGGTGCAGCGCAAGCGCGACCATGGCAATCTGCTGTTCATCGACCTGCGGGACCATTATGGCGTGACCCAGGTGGTGATGGACGTCTCGAGCCCCGTCTTCAAGGCCGCCGAGTCCGTCCGCACCGAGAGCGTGATCACGGTGACTGGCAAGGTGGTGGCCCGCGAGGCTTCGACGGTGAATGCCAGGCTGGCGACTGGTGCGGTCGAACTCGATGCGGCCGACCTGATCGTGCAGTCCATGGCCGATCCGCTGCCGATCCCGGTCTATCAGGAGAACGACACGACGCCGGAGGAGCTGCGGCTCAAGTACCGCTTCCTCGACCTGCGTAAGGAAAAGCTTCACAAGAACATCATTCTGCGCAGTCAGGTGATCGCGAGCCTGCGCCGGCGGATGATCGACCAAGGCTTCACCGAGTTCCAGACGCCGATCCTGACGGCGGACAGCCCCGAGGGCGCGCGCTCCTACCTCGTGCCGAGCCGCCTCCACCCCGGCAAGTTCTACGCCCTGCCGCAGGCGCCGCAGATGTTCAAGCAGCTGCTGATGGTGTCGGGCTTTGACCGGTACTTCCAGATCGCGCCCTGTTTCCGCGACGAGGACGCCCGGGCCGACCGGTCTCCGGGCGAGTTCTACCAGCTCGATTTCGAGATGAGCTTCGTCACCCAGGACGACGTGTTCGAGGCGATCGAGCCGGTGCTGGGCGGCGTTTTCCAGGAATTCGCCTCGTTCAACCGCGAGACGCCGCGCAAGGTCTCGGCCTTTCCGTTCCCGCGCATCCCGTTCGCCGAGGCGCTCCTCTCGTTCGGGACGGACAAGCCCGACCTGCGCAACCCGCTGCGCATCTTCGAGGTGGGCGAGGTCTTCGCCGGCTCCGACTTCAAGGTCTTCGCGGGCATCGTGGCCAAGGGCGGCGTGGTCCGTGCCATCCGGGCACCCAAGGCCGCCAGCCAGCCGCGCAGCTTCTTCGACAAGCTGAACAGCTGGGCCCAGGGCGAGGGCAAGCCGGGCCTTGGCTACATCACCCTGGAGAACGGGGCCGGGAAGGGCCCGATCGCCAAGTTCGTGGCCGACGAGCGGCTGGCCAAGCTGAAGGAGCTGACCGGCGCCGAGGACGGTGATTCGGTGTTCTTCGTGGCCGACACGGCAGACACCGCCTGGAAGTTCGCCGGCCAGGCGCGGACCAAGATCGCGCAGGAGCTGGGCGTGATCGACGAAGACCAGTTCGCGCTGTGCTGGGTCGTCGACTTCCCGATGTTCGAGTACGACGACAAGCTGAAGAAGATCGACTTCAGCCACAATCCGTTCTCGATGCCGCAGGGCGGTCTCGAGGCGCTCGAGACGCAGGACCCACTCACCATCAAGGCCTGGCAGTACGACATCGTCTGCAACGGCATCGAACTGTGCTCGGGTGCGATCCGGAACCACAAGCCGGACATCATGTACAAGGCGTTCGGCATCGCGGGCTACAGCAACGAAGAGGTCGAGGCGCGTTTCGGCGGCATGCTGAACGCTTTCAAGTTCGGCGCGCCGCCGCACGGCGGTGCGGCGCCGGGCGTCGATCGTATCGTGATGCTGCTGGCCGACGAGCCGAACATTCGCGAGATCATCACCTTCCCGATGAACCAGTCGGCGGTCGATCTGATGATGGACGCACCCGCGGAGGTGCCGGCGGAGAAGCTGCGCGAGCTGCATATCGGGCTGCGCCTTCCGCCGCCGCGGAAGGACTAGAATCCTCAGGGAAGAGTGCAAATTGACTGAACCGGCAAGGTTCAGTAACATCAATGGGTTATAGTCTTTTCATAAAGAAGATTATGAGCTCATTTCAGCTCTCTTCCCTGTTCCTGCTGCCGATGGTGGTGGGAGTGGCTCTCTTGACGAGTGCCTGTGGGGTGCCTGTCGCCGTTTCGGCGGCAAGCTACGCCGCCGATGGAGGACTGCTGGCGACTTCCAACAAGACCTCGACCGACCACATTGCTTCCGTGGTCACCAAGAAGGATTGCGCGATCTGGCGCGTTTTCCGTGGCCGTCAGATGTGCAGCCAGCGCGCGGACGGTGGAGACCCTTACGACACCGATTATACCGAGCCGCAGCGTTCGGTCTCCGAGAGCGGCGTCTCCTATTCCTCGCCGCTGCGGCCCGCGTCCGACACGCCGGCCGTGAGCTGGGAAGCGGCCGCTTACGAAGCCCCGCCGACACGCGCGCCTGCACCGGCGCCGGTCGCACGCCAGGCGCCCATGACGGCAGCCGTCGAACCGGTCCCGGAGCGGGCTCCATCCGCGCCGGCCGTATCCTCGGCCCCGAGTAAGCCCAAGAAGGCGAAAACAGCCCAGCGTTCGTCTAAGAAGCCTTCACGAGGTCCGGCGGCGCCTGCCCCCTGAGGAGGAACGCCTCGAGATTGTCGAGCGCCTTGAAGCCCATCGCATTACGGGTCTCGACCGTGGCCGAGCCCATGTGCGGTAGCAGGAACGCGTTCTCCAACTCGTAATAGCCCTGATGGATGCGCGGCTCGCCGTCGAAGACGTCGAGACCGGCCGAGGCGAGGTGGCCGCTCCTCAACGCGGCGATCAGGGCCTCGTCGTCTACCACGCCGCCACGGGCGGTGTTCACCACGATGGCGCCCTTGGGCAGCAGGGCGATGCGCGCGGCATTCACCCACTTTGCCGTCGCGGCCGTCATTGGGGCGTTGATCGAGAGGAAGTCGCAATGCGGCAGCATCGCGTCGGGATCGGCGTGGAAGATCGCGCCTTTCTCGAGATCGGGCGCCAGTCTCGTGCGGTTGGAGTAGTGAATCTGCATGCGGAAGGCGCGGGCACGGTCGGCCGTGGCCTGGCCGATGCGTCCCATTCCCAGAATGCCCAGCCTCTTGCCGGTGACCTGGGTGCCCATGAGCTGCGTCGGCGTCCAGCCCACCCAGTTATGGGTTCGTAGCATGGTCGCGCCCTCGTGCGCCCGACGCGCGGCGCCAAGCAGGCAAAGCATGGTGATGTCCGCGGTAGCGTCTGTCAGCACGTCGGGCGTGTTGCTCACGACGATGTTGCGCGTGGCCGCGGCCGCCACGTCGACGTGCTCGTAGCCGACCGAGAAGGTGGCGATCATGCGGACCGAGGCGGGCAGGGCGGCGATGGTGGCGGCATTCAGGGCGTCGCCGGCGGCACACATGATGCCGTCGAAGCCGGTCGCGGCCTTGGCGAGTGCCGCGCCGTCGTAGAGCCTGTCTTCGGGGTTGAGCTGCGCGTCGAAGTTTGCCGCCAGGCGCGCCTCCACCTCCGGCGGGAAGTGGCGTGTGGCGATGACCCTGGGCTTGCCCGTGTTCATTGACGAATTCCTCCCTGTGCAGCCCTGACGCAGGCGATCATTCTGGTGTTCCGCGCGCATGGATATTACGCTTGCCAGCCCGGCTACAAGGTCTGGCCTTTCAAGCCATCGTCAGTTGACCACGTATAGTATTCGCCGTCCTCCCATCCAAACAGCGGTTGTCGTCGCTGCCGTCGGCCTTCTTCTGTTGCTTGGCCTGTGGATAAATCGCGCCGATGCGCAACAGCCGGACCAGCCGCTGGTGCCGCATCGCGCGACCTACGACATGAAGCTGGCGGTTGCGCGTCCCAACAGCGGGATCGTCGAGGTAAACGGGCGAATGGTGCTGGAGACCGTCGAGGCCTGCGAGGGCTGGGAGGTCAAGCAGCGGATCAAGCTCACCTTCCTGCGCAACGACGGCGACGAATTCACCACCGATTCGAGCTTCACCAGCTACGAAACCAAGGACGGTCTCTCGCTTCGCTTCAGCGTCCGCAACATCCAGGACAACGAGGTCGAGGAAGAGTTGCGCGGCCATGCCGATCTCGAGGCGCCCGGAGCCAAAGGGCGGGCGAGCTTCACCTTGCCCGAGGCCCGCAGCTTCGAGCTGCCCGCCGGGACGCTGTTCCCGACGACCCACCTCATGCTGGTCCTTCGTCACGCCCGCGACGGCGACAAAACGGCTTCCTATCTGGTGTTCGACGGCGCCCGCCTCGACGGAGCATTCCAGGTGAATGCCGTGATCGGACGGCCGCCGCGCCAGACCGGGGCGCCGGTGGTGCGCGGTGACGTGGCGCTCCTGCGCAACCAACCCGCATGGAGTGTGCGGTTCGCCTTCTTCGCCACGGGTGACCAGGGGGCCCCGCCGGAGTACGAATTGGCCCTCGACTTGCTGGGCAACGGCATCGCGCGTTCGATGCTGTTGGACTACGGTGACTTCGCCGTGGATTCCCGTCTCGTTCAACTTCAAGCCCTGCCGAGGCCACGATGCTGATTAGCCGCCTGCTAATGCCCGCCGGTCTTCTCGTCCTCGCGGCTCCGGCGATGGCGCAGGAGATGGCGCCTCATCGTGCCGTCTACGAGGTGAGCGCGATCGAGAATGGCAAGGCGACGGGCAACACGCCCGGCACCTATGCCTACGAGCTGAAGCTCACCTGTGACGGCTACGTGATCTACCAGCGGCTCCGGCTGGAGACGGCGGGGCAGGGGGCGACGGTGGTCAGCGAGCAGCAGACGCAGATGACCGAGAGCAAGGACGGCAGGAAGCTGACGTTTGAGCATCGTTCCGTCGTCGGCGGCAAGCAGGCCAGCCTGATGAAGGGCGAGGCGACCATGTCCGACGACGGCACCGGGGAGGCGCGGTTCAGCGATCCGCCGAACCAGACGGTGGCGCTGCCGGCGGGCACGATGTTTCCGGTGGCCATCGCGCGCGCGACCATTCGCGCCGCCAAGGCTGGGGAGAACGGCATCGATGCGCGGTTCTTCTTCGGCGACAAGGTTAAGCCGCCCCAGCAGGTCAATGCCGTGATCGGCAAGGTGCCGAGGCGCCTGGCTGACGTGAAGATCCCCGAGGGGGCCGAGGAACTGGTCGACGGCCGCACCCGAATCTACTACCGCGCGGGCTTCTTCGACGCCGAGGGGAAGGGGGCTGGCGAGCCCGCCTTCGAGATGAGCAGCATCACGCTGGACAACGGGATCGAGCTCTACGGCACCCACGAACAGGGCGAGGGCGGCATCGAGTACCGCATCACCCGCCTGGAGCCGCTTCCGAAGCCGGAGTGCAAGTAGCCACGGAACCCTAGAATCGGACGCTGAAGCCGATCAGCGGGCCATGCAGGATCAGGTCTACGCCTCCGGTGTTGAGGCCCGAGCCCGTCGTATAGCTGGTCGAGAGCGCGCGATAGCCTAAGGTGGCGCCCAAGGCGTAACCCTGACGCTGCCATGAATAGGTGTAAGCCGCGACGGCCTGCCAGGCGAAGACGCTGCCCAGGCCGAACCCGCCGACGTCGCCACGAACGAAGGCGTTCTGACCCGGTGCAAACTGGTGGCGCAGGCGCAGGCCCACGATCGGATCGATCCAGTCGAGCGTGCCGGAGCGGGCGGTGGCCAGCCCGAACGATCGCTCGAAGCCCATGTTGTAGAGATCGCCGGTGATCGTCGCACCGAGGTTGGCGGTGACCGAATTGTTCCAGTACCGGAAACCCAGCAGCGCATCCAACGCCGTGAAGGAGCCCTCGCTGGGCGCCCAGCGCTTGAGTTCGTAGAGGCCACCCACTTCGACGATGGTCATCGTATAGCTGGCCTGGGCGTTGGCGACGCCGGCGACGGTGAGTTGCGGCAGCGGATTGCGATAGCGTGCCGCGGACTTGGAGAAGCCGAGGCTCGACCAGACGAGATCGCCATAGACGCTGACCGGTCCTTTGCCGGCCTCGAGGTAGCCGTTGAAAGCCGCCACGGAACTGCTGTTGTTGATGACGTCGAAGAAGCCGGCATTAATGTCAAAGGTCTGACCCTTTGCCGTCACGTTTCCGCTCACGCTCGTCAGCCAGCCATAGGCCGTGGCGTTGAAGCGCCAGCCGTCCGGTTCGGCTTGCTCGGCCTGCGCCACGCCTGAGGGCAGCAGACCGAAAAACGCCCCGGCGAGCGCCCAAGCCGCCCATCGCCGGAGCAGCGGCAGCGCCGCGCGGCTATCTGTGTGCGTGATCATTCGAGACACTTTCCCTTGAAGGCACCAGCCGAGCCGAGCCGCATCGGGCCGTCCGTCCGCCTCGTTGCTTGCCTGGCCGTGGACCACCGTCTGCCCGATCGCCTCAGCTTGCGGCAGCCTTCGGGGTGTCCATGGGCATCGCGTCGGCAGGCGAGTCGGAACCCTGTTGCGTGACCTGTCCCGAGGTGACGCTGGCGGTCGTCGTGTGGAGGACCACCGCCGCGCCGTCCGTGGCGAACTCGATGCCCAGGGTCGGCAGGATATTGAACATGCGCTTGATGGCTTCGCGTTGGATGGCAGCCGGATTGCCCGGCCTGGCGGTGAACTTGAAACGGACCAGCAGCGCGCTGCCGGTAATGTCGGCCACGCCCTGCATCTTGAAGGGGGCGAGCACCTCCGACTTGATGGCCGGCATCTCCATCATGTCGGTGCCGATCTTCTTCGCCGCCTTTCGCAGTTTCTCGATGTCGGTGTCGCGGGCGAAGCGAAGGTTGAACTTCACCGTGATCCAGTCGCGGCTGAAATTGGTGATCTGGCCGAGCTGGCCGAACGGGATGGTGTGCACCTGGCCGTTCTGGTGGCGCAGCTTCAGCGAGCGCAGGGTGAAGCCCTCGACCGTGCCCTTGGCCTTGCCGCAGTCGATGTATTCGCCGACCCGGAAGGCATCGTCTGTCAGGTAGAAGATGCCCGAGACGATGTCCTTCACCAGGGTCTGGCTGCCGAACGAGATGGCGATGCCGAACACCGAGGCGCCGGCGATCAGCGGCGTGATGTTCACGCCGAAATCGTCGAGCGCGATCATGACCGCCACCAGGGCGATCAGGACGGCCGCGCTCCTGCGCAGCAGCGGCATCATGGTGCTGATGCGCGAGGCGGGGGAGGCGGCGGCGTCGCCGTCGACGATGGCCTGGGCCGCGCTCTTGTTCTTCAGGCCCATGTAGGGGTCGGTCACGAACTTGAGCAGTTCCCACAGCACGAAGGCGAAGAACAGGGTGAAGCCCGCGGTGCGCGAGGAGGTCGTTATCTGGGCCCACTCGCTCTCGCTCACGAGGGCGAAGACTTCGACGACCCAGCTCTGGGCGATCATCACCGCGGCGGTGATGATGATGGCGACGCGGACGCAGCGCGCGACGATGTCGGGCAGGGTGGTCGTCGTTCTGCCCGCCTTGTGGCTCGCGATCAGCGAGTCGAGCCGCCGCACGACGGCCTGCATCAGGGTCTCGAAGATCAGGATGCCGACGACCAGGGTGAGGGTCAGCAGCATCGCGCCGGCGACATGCGCCCGCTCCGAGATCGCCCCATAGATCTGCGTGGCACCCAGCGCCAGGAAGAAGGCCGTGGCGAGGGGCACCCACTTGCGCCCGATGGTACCGATCACCGGTGCGAGCGCGCCGAGGCCGACGAACCATTGCCGCGCGGCCTCACGCGATCTCAGCACCAGCCAGAGGAAGGCGCAGACATAGATCGCCGCCACCACGACCTGGTAGGCCGTTAGGGCTTCATGGGGCGTGCCGATCGCGACCAGGACCTGACCCAGAATGCGGCCGAGGGTGATCAGCAGCATGACGGCCGCGATTCGCAGGTACATGCCGCGAGCGTCCGCGTCGACGACGTCGCAAAGCCGGGCCGCCCTGAGGTTCGGCTGCAGGATGATGCGGAACACCAGCATGTAGAGGCGCCACGAGAAGATTCCCGTCAGGACCGCCGCCGCGAGCTTGTCCTGCCCGGTCGGACCGGTGAACCAGGCACCGGTGGCGCCATGGCAGATAATCCAGACGGCAAGGACGCCGAGCCCGTCGATCAGGGCCAGGGCAGAGACATGCGCCAGCGAACGAAGCCCGAATTCGGGACCGGCGTCGCTCGACAGCCTGGCCCGAAGCCCCTGCGTCAGCAGTCGCAGCACGGCTTCCGCAGCGAGCGCCGCGACCGCGACGGCTCCGAGCAGGAGCAGGAAGGTCGATGCACCGCGACCACCGTGGGCGCTGCGATCGAGAAGGTGGGGAATACTCGAGATCTTCGCCCCGAGGACGGGCAGGGCGGCGGGCAGGTGGCTGGCTTTTTCGAGGAAGACGCCGAATTCGTCCGGCCGATCCTTGAGCGATGTCACGACAACCTTCGGGCCGGGCGGCGGGCCCTTGCTCGATTTGGACTTGCTGGCGGCCGGTGCAGGGGCCGCAGCGGGCGCTGCCGCGGGAGGGCTCGTCACGCCTTCAGTCTTCAATTTCTCCGTCACGGAGTCGCTGATGGCATCCACGAGGCTCTTGAACTGTTCCTGCGTCATTCCCGGGGGAAGCGCGGCGGGGGTCTGAGCGCTTGCCCAGGTACAACAGGCGATCAGGGCAGCCAGGGCAATCCCAGCGGAGCGCAACAGGAACATAAGGATCTCACGCAAAAGGAAACGCAGGTAGAAATTTAGGTTCGATATATAACATTATAGCTGGATTAATGCAGCAATATTTCCCATTTTATGAGAATTTCGAGGGCCGAATAATTGGCTCCGCATCTGCAGAGGGGTATTCGAGAGGGCCCAGGCTCCCTCTCCTCGGCAGCGAAGAGGAAGCTAGATCGGCCAGAGCCAGGCAGCACCGCGCACGCCGCTCGAATCTCCGTGCTTGGGCGGAAGCAGTCTCGTCACGATGCTGTCTCGCTCGGAGAAGACGTAGTCTTTCCAGAGCTCGGGAACGCGCTCGTAGAGTTGCGGTATCTTGGACAGGCCGCCGCCCAGAACAATGGCGTTTGGATCGAGCAAGTTTATGACGCTGGCAAGCGCACGGGCCAGGCGATCACAGTAGCTTTCCAGGCATTCCGACGCGAACTCATCGCCCGACCTTGCGGCCTGGGCGATGTCGGTGGCACGAAGGTCGCGGCCGGACGCTTGTGCGAACTGCATCTGGAAGGCGGGGCCGCTCAGCCAGGATTCGATGCAGCCCCGTCTGCCGCAATAGCAGGCCGGGCCGGGCCGCTCGTCGTCGCGCGGCAGGGGCAGGGCATTGTGGCCCCACTCGCCGGCGATGGCATGGGCACCGATCAGCGGCTTTCCATCTATGACAATACCGCCGCCGACTCCCGTCCCCAGGATGACGCCGAAAACGACGGTACAACCGGCACCGGCACCATCTGCCGCTTCCGAAACGGCAAAACAGTTCGCGTCGTTCGACAGGCGCACATCCTCGCGACCGAGCGCCTTTTTAAGGTCTACGTCGAGAGGGTGGCCGTTGAGCCGGGTCGAATTGGCATTCTTCACGAGGCCCGTGGCGGGCGAGATGGCGCCGGGATGACCGATGCCGATCCGGCAGCGGGCGCCCACCTCACGCTCCAGGTCACGCACCACGGAAACGACGGCTGCAACCGTCGCCTCGTAGCTTTCACGCGGCGTCGGGACGCGCAAGCGTGCGCGCTCCGAGCCATCATCGTCCAGGACGAGGCCTTCGATCTTCGTGCCGCCGAGATCAATGCCTATCCGCATCGCTCAGTTGGGATTGGCCGGCAGGAACTTGAACGGCTCGGCCGCCTTGAACGCGCCGGCCGTCTCACCGGAGAAAACCTCGCCATCCTGGATGGTGAGTTTCTTCACCGGAGCACCCGGCTTGAGATCGAGCTTGGAGAAGGACACCCAGAAGGTGTTCGGGCGCGTGGCCGAGTCGAAGAAGTAAACCAGGTTCTTCTGATCGGACACGGTGCGCCAGATCGTCGACGAGATGTTGGGCTGGTCCGGAGTCGTGATGCCGAGGGGCACGCTGACCGAGCGCATCACGCCCATGACGCTCGCAACAGCCTGGTTGGAGAACGACTGCTGGGGAACGCTCTTGATATAGGACGGGTCGGCCTTCCGCGGGATCGCGTCGAGGAGAAACGACGCTCGCGCGAAGCGGTCGGCCGCGCGATTGGTGCCGGGCAGAAAGACGAGCCCGCCGATGCTCTTCCAGTATTCGTTCAGCGCGAGCTGCTGGTCGTAGATCGGCGAGTTGGTCATCACCGTATATTGCTTGCCGTGATGGACCTGAAGCTTGCCGCCGACATATTCGAAGATCGCCGAATCGCCCGTGGCGTCGGAGATAGCGAGATGCAGCGTGGAGGCCTTGCCGTTCGGCAGGGTGGGTGCAAGCAGATTGAAGGGCGTCTTCTCCAGCGCTTCGACCGCTTCCGACACTGTGGCGTAATTGTCCAGCACGTACTGAACCCAGGCCGCAATCGAGAGATAGGGCTTGCCGGGCACGGGCTTCGCATACTCCGACTCGGCCAGATAGAGCAGGTTCCCCACCAGGCCCTTTTCGTTCATGCCGTCGGCGGTACCGACCTCATAGCTCGAGGTGATGACGCTGCCGTACTTGGAGGTCCAGGTGAGGGATTGCGGGCCAGCCGCGCCGTTCCGCGCCATGCCGGCCGGAAAGGCCCAGAGGTTCGAGCCCATGTCCTCGGCCCAGTCCATGTTTCGGCCGGTCATGACGGTGTTGTCGGGGGCCACGTAGAGCGTTCGCGTGCAGGCAAGAGCCGTCCCTGCGGCGGCAATCAGACCAACGGAGAGCGCAAGGGTCGAAATCTTGGACAGGCGCAACTTCATGGCGTTCCTTTCGAGGCTGAGACGCTCATATAATCGCAGACCCCGTTCAGATAAAGCGCGCGCGGATGTCGATGCTGTTTTCGACTCCGATTTTATCGAACGTCGAAGCGAGCCAGGCGGTTGCGGAGGCACGGCCGGCCTTGAATAGATAGTCCAGGAATTCGGGCTCTATGTTGAACTTGCTGACGGCCCCCAGCGGCGCAAGGGTCGCCGGATCGCCGATCGAGTGGATAAGCAGCTTCTTCAGGCGGTCGCCGAATTCACCGGTGAGAGCGCCGTTGTCGATGAGCTCCTGCACGAAGGCGATGGCGCGCATTTCCGCCATCAGCGCCCCGCCGAAGGTGATCTCGTTCAATCGATCGGCGATCTCTGCATTGGAACGCGGAATGTCCTCGCGGTGCGGCGGGTCGACCTCCACGATCACCACGTCGGTGCTCTCGCTGTTGTAGATGAACGGCCAGATCGGCGGGTTGCCGCGGAAGCCGCCATCCCAGTAGGGCTCGCCGTCGATCACCACCGCCTCGTGGATACTGGGCAGGCAGGCCGAGGCGAGAAGCGCGTCGATCGACAGCTCGTCGCGGGTGAAGATGCGCACCTTGCCGGTCGCCACGTTGGTCGCGGCGATGAAGGCCTTGATCTGGTGACAGGCACGAACGGACTCCTGGTCGAAGTGCCGGATCAGCAGATCGCGCAGCGGATCGTACTTGAGCGGATTGCGCTGCCAGGGTGTGAGCGTGCGCTGGATCAGGTCGGCCCACAGGGCGCCGGGTGAATCGTCGAGGTTCCAGTTGCCCTGGAGGCGGTCGAGCGGCGTGCGCCGAATCGGGCTCGCGATCGACATCCGTCCGAGATCGCCCCAGAAAGCCGACAGCGCCGCGCGCGCGCCGGCCGGGCCGCCCCGGGCCCAGCCCTGGAGGAGAATGGCGGCGTTCATCGCCCCGGCGCTGGTGCCGCTCACGGCTTCGATCTCGAGACGGCCATCCTCGATCAGCGCGTCGAGCACGCCCCACGTGTAGGCGCCGTGGCTGCCGCCGCCTTGCAGAGCGAGGTTGATGCGTTTGGTGTCGGTCATGCGTCTATCCTCGTGGCCCGTGCGGCGTTAGGGTCATCGTTCTGTAAGGAAGTGGGTAGAGCAGGCAGCATTATGGCGAAGGACGCAGCCGGAGGAGCGTGGCGAAAGCGCCCGTCGACCATCTTGTGGATGCTCTCGCTGGGCCAGCTCGTGACCTGGGGCATCGTCTACTACACCTTCCCGCTGTTCGTGGTGCCGATGACAGAGGAACTGGGCTGGTCGCGCAGCGCGATGTTCGGCGCCCTCTCGGCAGGGCTGCTCACCGCCGGCCTCTGTTCCATTGCCGTCGGCGCCTGGATCGACCGTGGCCACGGCCGGCTCCTGATGACCGGCGGGTCCTTGCTCGCGGCGCTGCTCCTGTTCCTCTGGTCGCGGGTCGAATCGCTGCCGGTCTTCTACGTCTTGTGGATCGGGCTCGGCGCCTGCCAGGCGGTGACGCTCTACGAGCCCGCCTTCGCGGTGGTCACGCGTGTCTATGGTCCGCGTTACAGGCAGGCGATCCTGCTGATGACGTTCCTCGGCGGCCTGGCCAGCACCTTCGGCATTCCCTTCACGCAGTTTCTGGTCGAGCGGATTGGCTGGCGGCCCGCGCTCGACGTGCTGGCGGTCATCGTCCTCGGTGTTGCCTTCATGCACTGGCTGTTCGTGCCGGGGCCGGAGGTTGAGCCGGTGCCCATCGCGGCCGCCAGGCCGCCCGCCGATGGCGCCGCGACGAGGAGTCCGCTGGCCATGGCGATCCGCGTGCCGGCTTTCTGGGGACTCGTTGTCGCCTTTGCGGGCTACGGGCTCGCCTTCTCGGCGATGAGTTTTCACTTGATACCACTGCTCGACGATCGCGGCGTGCCGACCGGTGTGGTCATGGCGATCATCGCGTTGATCGGTCCCATGCAAGTGGTCGGACGGGTGCTGCTGATGGTCGGGCAACGCCACATCACGACGATCCAGCTGGGCGCCCTGATCTATTTTGCCTTTCCGCTCGCGATGGCTTTCCTCGCGACGGGTATCACCGACGTCTATCCGCTGATCCTGTTTGCCGTGGTTTACGGCGTCGCCAACGGCCTCGTGACGATCCTGCGCGGCATGGCCGTTCCGGAGTTCATCGGTCCGGAGGGCTACGGCGTCGTCTCCGGGGCGCTCACCATGCCCACCAATGTCATGCGCGCGGCCGGCCCGGTGCTCGCGTCGCTCGCCTGGGGCGCGTTCGGTGGCTACACGCCAGTTTTGTGGGGCCTGGCCGGCATCATGCTGGTCGCCGCTATCGGATTTGCAGCGGCGGCATTTCTTTCGAAACGAGCCTGAGATCTCCCGGTTTTGCCATAATTGCACATCATCTGACCTCGCAAGTTAACCAAGAAGGCGAGGCGTCATGTTCGATGCGAAGCGTTTGCTGGAACAGTTCATGGGTGGTCAGGGCGGCGTCCCGGGTGTCGGCCCGAGCGGCAGTCAGCGTGGTGGTGGCGGCTTCCTGAGTGGGGCCGGCGGCGGAGCGCTGGCCGGTGGCCTGGCGGCTCTGCTGATGGGGAGCAAGGCCGGCCGCAAGATCGGCGGTGAGGCTCTCAAGCTCGGTGGCATGGCCGCGGTCGGGGCGCTCGCCTACAAGGCCTACAATGACTGGCAGGCCGGCAAGCAGGCGGCCCCGGCCACGCAGGCGCCCCAGGCTCCGGTACCGATGTTGCCGGCGCCGAGCGGCACCCCCTTCAACCCGTCGACCGAGTCCGGCCAGCAGACGCTGGCGCGCCACCTGCTGCGCGCCATGATCGCCGCCGCGAAGGCCGATGGTCATGTCGATGCGCAAGAACAGGCGCGCATCTTCGCGGAGATGGACAAGCTGCCGCTCGGTGCCGACGACAAGGTGTTCGTGATGGACGAACTTCGCGCCAAGCTCGACGTCGATGCGGTCGCGGGCGCCGCGGCGACGCCGGAGGAGGCGGCCGAGATCTACACGGCTTCGCTCCTGGCCATCGACGTCGACAATGCCGCCGAGCGCGGCTACCTCTCGATGCTGGCGGCGCGCCTGAAACTCGACGACGCCCTGGTGGCGCATCTCCACAGCAGTGTCGCCTCGGCGACCGGCAAGAGCGTGCCGGTCGCGGCCTGACGGGACGACGGGCGGCAGAGCTACTCTGCCGCCATTCGCGCCATCCTGGGCTTGAGGTGCTGGACCTTCGGCATCACTTCCTTCGAAAGCAACTCGAGGGAGTGGCGCCAAGCCTGCGGGTTCTCGACATAATCGAAGCCGAAGACGAGGAGCTGGCCGAAGCCCCCGACCTCGTCGTAGATCTTCTCGATCTTCTCGACGACTGTCTTCGGCGAGCCGATGATCCAGTTGTGCTCGGCGCAGTATTCCGGCGTCACGTCGGAGTCGGCCGCATCGGCATCGTGCTTGAGATACTCGAAGAAGCCGAACTGGGAGAGCAGGGGCAGGAAGTACTCCCGCATCATGCGGCCCATGTGCGAGCCGACCGACAGACGCATCGCCTCCTCGTCGGTGTCGGCCACGAAGACCTCGCGCACCAGGCGCCACTGGTTGCGGTCGGGTGTGCGGCCCGACTTGGCGGCGCCGATCTCCACCGATTCCCAGTGGCTCTTCACGTAGGCCGGATTGAGATTGAGGCTCATCGGAATGTAGCCCTTCTCACCCGCGAGCTTCAGCGTATCTGATCCCTTTGACAGGCCGGCGACGCCGATCGGCGGATGCGGGGTCTGCAGCGGCTTGATGTGCGGCTTGAGGAAGCCGAACATCGTGTCGGGCTTGGTCACGTGCCAGAACTTTCCCTTGTAGTCGAACGGTTCGGCCGAGGACCAGAGCTTGAGGATGATGTCGAGCGCCTCGCGCGTCATCTCGCGGTTTGCGCCCGACATGCCGTCGACGTTGAACATTGCCCAGTCACTGGGCAGGCCGGACGCGGCAATGCCGAAGTTCAAGCGTCCGCCGGAGATGTGGTCGAGCATGGCGACGCGGTTCGCGAGCTCGGCCGGGTGGTGATAGGGCAGCAGGAAGCCGCCGGGCCCGAGGCGGATGTTCTTGGTCTGCATGAGCGCCTGCGCCACCAGCAGGTCGGGCGAGGGATGCGGCTCCCACGGTGCGGTGTGGTGTTCGCCGATCCAGGCCTCCGAGAAGCCGAGCTCGTCGAGCCAGCGGATCACCTGGAGATCCCATTCGTGCCCGTCCTTCAGGGAGCGTTCGGGCGGATGCGAGGGCATGGTGAAATAGCCGAATTGCATCGTTTCCTCCTGTTTTCGTTAGGGCCAAGTCCACTACCATTGCGGGCAAGGCGCAAGGGGGTACGGATGCATGGCTGACGACGTATTGATCGTGATCGACCAGCAGAAGGCGATGGATCATCCCAAGTGGGGGCCCCGCAACAATCCCGCCGCAGAGGCCAATATTGCGCGGCTTCTGGCCGACTGGCGCCGCCGCGGGGCGCCGATCGTGCATGTGAAGCACCATGGCACCAAGCCGGAGTCACCGTTCCGGCCTGGCCAGGAAGGCAACGACTTCCTGCCCCTGACGGCTCCGCTGGACGGCGAACTGGTCGTGATCAAGAAGGTCCACAGCGCCTTCATCGGCACCGACCTCGCCGCTGGGCTTCAGGCGATGGCGGGAGGCGGCGGAGCGAAACCTCCGCTCGTGATCTGCGGCGTGCTCCTGGCCAACTCGGTCGAGGCCACGGTGCGGGTGGCCGCCAATCTTGGCTTCGAGGTCCGACTGCCGGGAGACGCCTGCTGGTCGTGCGACAAGCGCGACCTCACAGGACGGGTGTGGCCGGCCGAGGATGTGCACCAGCTGACATTGGCGCTTCTGGACGGCGAGTATGCCGAGGTGACGACGGTCGACCAGATCCTCAACGGGGCAGGGTAAGGTCCATCAAGGGACACAAAAAAGCCGCGCCGATGTCAACACGGCGCGGCTTCTTCTTTGTCGAACAGGATCAGCCGAGTTGGATCCAGGTGGTCTTCATCTGCGTGAACTTGTCGAACGCGTGCAGCGACTTGTCCCGGCCGTTGCCCGACTGCTTGTAGCCGCCGAACGGGGTGGTGATGTCGCCGCCGTCATAGGTGTTCACCCAGACCGAGCCGGCGCGCAGGGCCTTGGAGAATTTGAACGCCTTGTTGATGTCGGAGGTGAAGATCGCCGAGGCGAGGCCGTAGATCGTGTCGTTGGCCACGGTGAGGGCCTGTTCGGCATCCTTGACCGGGATGACCGAGAGGACTGGCCCGAAGATCTCCTCCTGGGCGATCTTCATCCGGTTGTCGACATTGTCGAACACGGTCGGCTCGATGAACGAGCCGGCATTGTCGATGTGCACCTGCTTGCCGCCCATGGCGAGCTTGGCGCCTTCCTTCTGGCCGGCGTCGATGAAGCCCATGACCCGCTTGGTCTGGGTCTCGTCGACCATGGCGCCCATCTGCGTCTTCGGGTCGAGCGGGTCGCCCGGCATCATCTTCTGGCCGATCGCCATGACCTTGGCCAGGAACTCGTCCTTGATCTTGTCCTCGACGATCAGGCGCGAGCCGGCGGTGCAGACCTCACCCTGGTTGAACCAGATGCCGAAGGCCGTGCGGCGGGCGGCAATGTCGAGGTTCGGGGCATCGGCCAGCACGATGTTCGGCGACTTGCCGCCGCACTCGAGCCAGACCTGCTTCATGTTGGATTCGCCGGAGTAGCGGAGGAAGTACTTGCCGACCTCCGTCGAGCCGGTGAAGGCCAGCACATCGACATCCATGTGACGACCGAGCGCCTGGCCGGCGGTCTCGCCGAATCCCGGCAGCACGTTGAACACGCCCTCGGGAATGCCCGCTTCGGCCGCGAGTTCGGCCAGTCGAAGCGCGGTGAGGGGAGACTGCTCAGCCGGCTTCAGGATGACCGAGTTGCCGGCGGCCAGCGCGGGCGAGATCTTCCAGCAGGCCATCAGCAGCGGGAAGTTCCACGGCACGACGCAGGCCACGACGCCGGCGGCTTCGCGGGTGATCATGGCGATGACGTTGCCCGGCGTCGGCGCCACCTCGTCGTAGATCTTGTCGATCGCCTCGCCAAACCACTGCACCGTGTTGGCCGAGCCCGGAATGTCGACCGAGGTCGAGAAGGCGATCGGCTTGCCCATGTCGAGCGTCTCGAGCAGGGCCAGCTCCTCGCGGTTCTTCATCATGAGGTCAGCGAGCTTCAGCATGATGCGCTTGCGCTGGGCCGGTGCCATGTTGGCCCAGGTGCCCTTCTCGAAGGCGGCGCGCGCGGCCTTCACGGCGGCGTCGACATCGGCCTGCTCGCAGGCCGCGACCTTGGTCAGGACCTGGCCGGTGGCGGGATTGACGCAGTCGAAGGTCTTGCCGGTCAGCGACGCCGTGAACTTGCCGCCGATGAAGGCCTGGTTCCGGTAGCTGAGGCCGCCGACGCGGCCTTTCCAGTCGTCGCGCGAAAGCTGGGCGCTCATGATCTCTCTCCTCCTTGTTGGATTGCGCGGGAGCCTATCCCACGAAAAAGCCGCCCGGAAGGGCGGCTTGATCGTCAGTCCTGCAATGCGGCAGGCTACTTGATCTTCGATTCCTTGAACACGACGTGCTTGCGCGCGACCGGGTCGTACTTCTTGAGTTCGAGCTTTTCGGTCTTGGTGCGCGGGTTCTTCTTCGTCACGTAGAAGAAGCCGGTGTCGGCGCTGGAAATCATCTTGATCAGGATCGAGGTCGGCTTGGCCATGGCAATTGTCCTTATGCCCTGGGGGGCGAATTCGCAGAGGCGCGCAAAGTAGTCAGCAGGGCTGCGGTGTCAAGCGCCGAGCCCAGAAAAGAGCTATGGGCGGGCCGCCGCCTGGAAGGTCGCTGACTGCACGGCGTGGGCATAAAGAGGCCGGTCGCGCAGCAGGCGGATGGCGAGGTCGACGTCCGCCTCGGGGGCGGCTTCGCCCGGCGGGCAGATCTTGCGCAGGTCGGATACTTCCTGCGGCGTCGGATTGCGCAGGGCATGCCAGCGGATCAGTGAATTGTGGTTCGAATCAACCGACGCAACCCCCAGCTTGCTCGCTTCGCCGACCTTCGAGGTGCAGATGTTGGGAAGCACGCCGAGTTCGTTCCAAGTGTAGCCCGAGGGGGCCTGCAGGCGCGACCAGGTGAGGATAAGTTCGCCCTCGTTGGCCAACCGGACGACGGTCTGGACGGTGCCCTTGCCGTAGCTGGTGGTGCCGATCACGACGGCGCGCCCGCGATCCTGCAGGGCCGCCGCCACGATTTCGGCCGCCGACGCCGAACCGCCGTTCATCAGCACGACGATCGGCAGCTGGCTGCCGCCCGCGCGACCATTGGAGCTGCGGTAGGTGCGCTTGCTGTCGGGATGGCGACCATTGGTCGAAAAGATCGTGCCGTCGGCGATGAACACTTCGGAGACCGACTGGGCCTGGTCGAGCAGGCCGCCGCGGTTGGAGCGCATGTCGATGATGAGCCCGGCCAGATCCTTGCCGATCTCGGCCTTGGCCTTGTCGAGGGCGGCACGGAGATTGTCGGTCGTCGCCGTGTTGAAGCCCGTCAGGTGGATCAGGGCCACGTCGCCGCGGCGTTCGTAGACGACCGTGGTCGGGACGATCCGGCCGCGCTTCATCGCCAGCGTCAGTTCGGCGCCCTGTGAAGGGCGGAGCACGGTCATGCTCACCGGCGCCCCGACCGCGCCACGCAACTTGGCGACGACGTCGGACAACGGCCGGTCGATCATCGAGTCGGAGTCGATGGCGAGGATCTGGTCGCCGACCTGCACGCCTGCCTTGGACGCGGGCGAGCCATCCTGAACGGCGCGGATCAGGATCTTCTTCTCGTCGGTGCGCTCGACGGTGATGCCGATGCCGCCGCCACCGTCGCGCTGGAAGCGGTTATCCTTGGCCTCATCAGGATCCGCATAGCGGCTGTTGCGGTCGAGCTGCTTGGTGGTGGCCGTCATCGCCTGGCGGATCAGCAGTTGGCGGTCGACCTGCTGCAGGGCAGGTGAAGCCTCGATCGACCCGGCCATCAATTCGCTGAGCGTGCTGCCCCAGGCGCGGCCATCGGTCGTGTCTGCAGGAGCGGGACGGCTCACGATCTCCTTGCCGTTGCGCTTCACGGTCAGGCTGCTGTCGCTGGCCTCGAGGACCAGCGAGGAATCGCTGCTGGCGAAGCCCCTGTAGGCCTCGACCGACAGGTTGCGGAAATTCGGTTCGTAGAGATGGCGGTCGCCGATCGCCCGGTAGGCCTGCAGAACGACCCGTTCAATGCCGGCATCGGCCGCAGCGGCGGGCGGCCGACCGTCGGCGTCTGCGCCCGGCAAATCCGGGGCGGTCGCGCAGGACACGACGAGACACGCGGCCAGCAGCGATACGGCCGCACGCAACCGCATCAAGCGCAGAAAAGGGAATTGAGTCAGATCCATATCCGGCGGAGCAACGATAGCACAGGCCGTCGGCGGGCGGCCACGCCCATCAGGCCGAGCGATCGAAGCTTCTGCTCGCCTCGGCCTTGGGAGTGCCCATCTTCTGAACCCAAAGCAGCGCAATTACGGCACCCTTGATGCGGGGCAGCAAAATAAGCGCGAGGACGACGGACAGGGGAAGCCACAGGAGGGCGTGCACCCAGAGGGGCGGTTGGGCTCCCCAGCGCTCCACCAGGAGGACCAACGGCACGACGATATGGCCCACCACGAAAATCGTGAAATAGGCGGGCGCGTCGTCGGCGCGATAGGGTTCGAGCGGCAGGTCGCAGACCTCGCAGTGGCTCTTCATCTTGAGGTAGCTGCTGAACAGGCGGCCATGGTTGCACCGCGGGCAACGGCCTTTCCAGCCCCTCAGCAGGGCGGTCCAGAAATCAACCGGAGCGTGTTCGTCATCCATGGTGAACAGGATGCGCCCCACCGCTACTTGCGTCGGCGTGACCCTTTGTCCCGTGGCGGCCCGCGATGCGCGACCGGACGACGCGGCGGCCCGTTACCGTCTCGGCCCTGTGGCGAACGGACGCTGCGGGGCGCCGCCTGCCGCTCGACCCGCTCGATCACGTCGACGATCTCGAACAGCAGGCCGCCGGTCGCCATATCCGCCTCGACCAGCTTGATCTGCAACCGGTCGCCCAGGCCGAAGGTCTCGCCGGTGCGCTCGCCGATCAGGACCTGCCGGCCTTCGTCGTGGCGGAAGAACTCCTGTCCCAGCGAGCGGATGGGGATCAGCCCGTCGGCGCCGGTGCCTTCGAGCGTGGCGAACAGGCCGAAGCGCGTGACGCCGTTGACCCGGCCGGGGAAGACCGCCCCGACATGGCCGGCCATGAAGGCCGCGACGTAACGGTCCATGGCGCCGCGCTCGGCGGCGACGGCCCGGCGCTCGCACATCGACAGGTGCTCGCCGAACTCGGTGAACCGGCCCTTGTCCTCGGACGAGAGCCCGCCTTCGCCGAGGCCGAAGGCGGCGATGAGCGCCCGATGCACGATCAGGTCGGGAAAACGCCGGATCGGCGAGGTAAAGTGGGCATAGCGGGCGAGGGCTAGGCCGAAATGGCCGAGATTGTCCGGACTGTAGACGGCCTGGCTCTGGCTGCGCAGGACGGTCTGGCTGACGAGCTGGGAAACCGGCTTGTCGGCAACCTCGTGCAGCACGCGGTTGAGGTCGGCCGGGCGGAGCCGCTGGCCGGTCGGCACCTTGATGCCGAGTGTGCCGAGGAATTCGCGCAGGGCTTCGAGCTTGGCGAGGTCGGGCTGGTCGTGGACGCGATACAGGCAGGGCGCCTGGCGCTGCTCCAGCGCCTGCGCCGCCGCCACGTTGGCCAGCACCATGAATTCCTCGATCAGCTTGTGGCTGTCGAGACGCTCGCGTACGCCGATGGTGGCGATATGGCCGTCCTTGCCCAGCGTCACCTGGCGCTCCGGCAGGTCGAGGTCGAGCGCGCCGCGGGCCTCGCGCGCCGCCAGCAGCACGCGAAAGGCGCCGTAGAGGGGGCGGACGACCTCGTCCATCAGCGGCTCGATCTCGGCGTCCGGCGTGCCGTTCATGGCGCGTTGCACGCGGTTGTAGGTGAGGCGGGCGGCCGAGCGCATCATCGCGCGGTGGAACTTGTGGCGCTTCAGATGGCCGTTGCCGTCGATCCACATTTCCGCGACCAGCACGGGACGATCCTCGTGCGGCACCAGCGAGCACCAGTGATTGGAGAGCTTCTCCGGCAGCATCGGCACGACACGATCGGGGAAATAGACCGAAGTGCCGCGCCGATAGGCAGCGCGGTCGAGCGGCCGGTCGTGGCGGACGTACCAGGCGACGTCGGCGATGGCGACGAGGATGCGCCAGCCGCCGGCATGGCCGGGATCGGGCTCGGCGAAGACGGCATCGTCGAAGTCGCGGGCATCCTCGCCGTCGATCGTGACCAGCGGGACGTCGCGCAGGTCGAGCCGGTGGCCGAGCGGGGCGGCCTTGGCCTTGTCGGCTTCCTCGATCGCGGCGTCGGGGAAGTCGACGGGAATGTCGTTGGCGGCGATCGAGATCAGGCTCACGGTGCGCGGATCGCTCATCGGGCCGATGCGCTCGACCACGCGAGCCCGCCGCGCCAGCGCGCCGCCGGTTTCCTCGATCCAGACGATGTCGCCGGGCAGGGCACCGTTCCTGTCGCTGGGGCGCACGTCGAATTCCCGGCGTAATTTGCGGTCGGTCGGCGTGACGAGGCCGAGCCCGTTCCGGCCGGGCGGTTCTTCGTAGAGGCCGAGGATCTTCTTCGGTCCGCTGCCCAGCCGGCGGACGACTT
This sequence comes from Reyranella sp., assembly GCF_965228225.1. Classification (GTDB taxonomy): domain Bacteria; phylum Pseudomonadota; class Alphaproteobacteria; order Reyranellales; family Reyranellaceae; genus Reyranella. The sequence goes on from NZ_OZ245801.1 coordinate 2,028,789, forward strand.
TCGCCTCGTAGGTGTTCTTGCCGCGGCGCTTCATGCTCGCCAGGACGCGGTCACCGACCGCGGGAGCCGGCACGGTGCGCGAGGCCGGCGCGGTGACTTCGATACGCGGCGGCGGACCGTCCTTGTCGTCGTCGTGACGGCGCGGTACGGCGAGCAGGTGGCCGTCGCCGTCGACCGAGACGATCTCGAGCACGACCATGTCGCTCAGGGACTCGGGGTGACGGAAGGTCTTGGCGCGGTCCGGCGTGATCTCGCCGGCGTCGCGCAGGTCGCGCAGCAGTTCCTTGAGTTCGATGCGCTGGTCGCCCTTCAGCCCGTAGGCGCGCGCGATCTCGCGCTTACCGACCGGCGTTTCGCTGTCGCGGATGAAGGCCAGCAGTTCGTCGCGGGTGGGGACCTTGCCCTTAGCCATCGGTACCGGTGCGGGGCGGGGCGTCGTCCTTGTCCTTCGCCTTGGCCGCCTTCTTTTTCGCGGCAGGCTTCTTCCTGGCCGCCGCCTTCTTCACCTTGGGCTTGCCGCCGGCGTCGCTGGCCGCCGCGGGGGCTGATTTCTTGGGCCGCGCGGCCTTGGGCTTCTTGGTGCCACCACCCTTGGCGGCGCGCTCGGCCAGCAACGCGACCGCCTGGTCGAGCGTCAGCGCCTCCGGCTTGATGTCGCGCGGCACCGTGGCGTTGACGCCGCCGTGCTTCACATATGGGCCGTAGCGCCCTTCGTAGAGTTCGACCGGCGCCTCGTCGGACGGATGGTTGCCGATGATGCGGAGCGGTTTGGCTGCGGCGCGACCCCGGGGCGTTTTCGCCTCGGCCAGCAGCGCCACGGCGCGGTTCATGCCGATGTCGAGCACGCTCTCGTCGGATGGGACGGATTTGTATCTCGGCCCGTGCTTCACGTAGGGACCGAAGCGGCCGACGCCGGCCAGGATGACTTCGCCGTCCTCTGGATGCGGTCCGAGTTCTCGCGGCAGGGACAGCAGCGCCAGCGCCTTCTCGAGAGTCAGGTCGGCCGGCGTCATGTCGCGCAGCAGCGACTGGCGCTTGGGCTTCTCCTTGCCCTCCGGCTCTCCGAGCTGGACGTAGAGACCGTAGGGGCCCTTGCGCAGCGTGACCTGCTTGCCGGTGACCGGATCGATTCCGAGGATCTTGGGCCCGTCAAGACTCTCGCCGCTGGCCGCGTCGGCGTCGGCATCGACGATGCCGAGCTTCCGGGTGAAGCGGCATTCCGGATAGTTGGAACAGCCAATGAAGGCGCCGAACTTGCCCAGCTTGAGGCCGAGGCGGCCGTTCGCGCAGGAGGGACAGTCGCGCGGGTTCTTGCCGTTGTTGTCGTTGGCCGGGAAGAAGTGCGGACCGAGCTCCTCGTCGAGCTTGTCGAGCACTTCCTTGACGCGCAGGTCCTTGGTCTCACCGACGGCCGCGGAGAAGGCCTTCCAGAATTCGCGCAATACCTCGTGCCAGTCGATCTTGCCGCTGGAAATATCGTCGAGCTCTTCCTCGAGATGGGCGGTGAAGCCGTATTCGACATAGCGCGGGAAATAGGTCTGCAGGAACGCCGTGACGATCCGGCCGCGATCCTCGGGAATGAAGCGCTTGCGGTCGATACGCACGTAGTTGCGGCGCTGCAGCACCTCGATGATGCTGGCGTAGGTCGAGGGACGGCCGATGCCCAGCTCCTCGAGCTTCTTGACCAGGCTGGCTTCCGAATAGCGCGGCGGCGGCTCGGTGAAGTGCTGCTCCGGCACGACCTCGCGCCGGTCCATCGCCTCGTTTTCGGTGACGTCGGGCAGGATGGCGCCGGTCTCTTCGTCGTCGCTCTTGTCGTCCTGGCCTTCGTCATAGAGCGTGAGAAAGCCGTTGAACTTCACGACCGAGCCGGTGGCGCGCAGCTGCACGGTCTTGTCGCCGCTGGCGATGTCGACGGTGACCTGGTCGAGCACGGCGCTTTCCATCTGGCTGGCGACCGTGCGCTTCCAGATCAGCTCGTAGAGGCCGAGCTGGTCCCTGTCCAAATAGGCGGCCACGTCCTGCGGCGTGCGGAAGAGGTCGGTCGGGCGAACCGCTTCGTGCGCTTCCTGGGCGTTCTTGGCCTTGGAGGTGTAGACCCGCGGGCTCGCGGGTACGTAGTCGGCACCATACTTTGTCTCGATCAGGCGCCGGGTCTGCCCGATCGCCTCGGGCGCGAGCTGCACGCCATCGGTACGCATGTACGTGATGAGGCCGACCGTCTCGCCGCCGATGTCGACGCCTTCGTATAGGCGCTGGGCGATGCGCATCGCGGTGGCGGCGCCGAGGCCCAGCTTGCGCGATGCTTCCTGCTGCAGGGTCGAGGTGATGAAGGGCGGCGGCGGGTTGCGGCGAACCTGGCGGCGGTCGACGGAGGCGACCGCAAAGGCGCGGCGCTCGATCTCGTGCTTGGCCTGCTCGGCGCGCTCCTTCGTCGCGAGGTCGAACTTCTCGAGCTTGCGGCCGTCGAGATGGGTGAGGCGAGCCTTCAGCACCTGCTTCTTGGCCGTGCCGAAATACGTATCGACCGTCCAGTATTCGCGGGTCTTGAAGACCTCGATCTCAGACTCCCGCTCGCAGATCAGGCGGAGCGCCACGGACTGGACGCGGCCGGCCGAGCGGCTGCCCGGCAGCTTGCGCCACAGGACGGGAGAGAGGGTGAAGCCCACGAGATAGTCGAGCGCGCGGCGGGCCAGATAGGCGTCGATCAGCGGCTGGTCGAGGTCGCGCGGATTGGCCACCGCGTCGAGCACCGACTTCTTGGTGATGGCGTTGAAGGTGACACGCTTTACGTCGACGCCGGCGAGCGCCTTCTTGTGCTGCAGGATGTCGAGCACATGCCAGGAGATGGCTTCGCCTTCGCGATCCGGGTCGGTGGCGAGGTAGAGCTTGCCGCCCTTGGTGACGGCCTGCGCAATCGCGTCGATTCGTTTTTGCGACTGGGCGTCGACTTCCCAGTCCATGGCGAAGTCCTCGTCGGGTCGGACCGAGCCATCCTTGGGAGGAAGGTCGCGGACATGACCGTACGAGGCCAGCACGGTGTAACCGGGGCCAAGGTATTTCCCAATGGTCTTAGCCTTGGCCGGGGACTCGACGACCAGTACGTCCATCGCCGGAAAATGCTCCAGGTTCGACAACAAAGACCGGGAGCTAAACCTCTGATTTATATCAGAGATACTCGGTTTCCCGGGTGCCTTTCCAGGCGGCCCTCCAGCTCGAGAGCCATGAGAACCTCCGCTACGAAGGCGGCGGACACTTGGCATCGGCGTACCAGTTCGTCAACCGCAGTGGGTACGGCACCCAGCGCCTGCACGACTAGTGCAGTATCTGTGTCATTCGAGATTCGTGTTGTTTTTTCAACAGGTTGCCGGTCAGTTGCCGGGCGACCCAGAACGCTCAGAATATCGTTGGCGTCCCGGACCAGAATAGCCCCATCCCGTATAAGGCTGTTCGATCCGGCATAGCGGGGATCCATCGGCGATCCCGGCACCACGAACACCTCGCGGCCTTGCTCGGCGGCGCGCTGGGCGGTGATCAGCGAGCCGGACCGCGCGGCTGCTTCGATCACGACAATCCCGGCCGAGAGCCCACTCACGATCCGGTTGCGCCGGGGAAAGGCGCGCGCGACGGGCGGGGCGCCCAGCGCAACCTCGCTCAGGATCAGGCCGCGCGACGCAATGGCCTCCTGCAGGTGCCCGTTCTGCGGCGGATAGACCTTGTCGACGCCACAGGCCAGGACGGCGACCGTACCGGTGTCGAGCGCCGCCTCGTGAGCGGCCGCATCGATGCCGCGGGCGAGGCCGGACGCGATGGCGAAGCCCGACTCGCCCAGAGCCGCGGCCAGCTCCGCCGCGAACTGGCGCCCGGCCAGGGAGGCCTCGCGGGCGCCGACGATGGCCAGGGTCGGGCGGCCGAGCAGGGCGGGATCGCCGAGCATCGACAGGACGGGCGGGGCATCGGGCAGGGCGGCCAACGCCGCCGGATATTGGGGGTCGCCGATCACCAGGAAGCGGCCACCGAGGTCGGCCAGGGCGCGCTCCTCCCGTTCGATCAGCGAGTCGGGGACGGTGGCCAGGCTGGCGCAGGCCGCACGGGCGGAAGCGAAGTGCGCCAGCGCCTCGTGGAAAGTGACGGGGCCCACCCGTGCGCTGCGCGCCAGCCTCAGCCGGGCGCGGCGTTCCGCCGGGGGAAGGTCGATAGGGGCCGAACCGTCGAACATGCGGCCGAGCCTATGCGAGTGTAGATCGTCTGTAAAACAACCGATAGTAGCAATCTACCGTTCAGGACCGGCTGCGGCGGCAGAGCAGGGCGCCCACCGCGCCCAGCAGGGCCAGCAGGGCAATGAGCGGGCCGAAGCCTTCGAAGCCGCCCCAGCCGATCATGACGGCGCCCAGAGCGGCGGCACCGATCCAGCCCACGCTGGCCGAGGTGCCGTTGAGGCCGAGCACGGTGCCCCGGACATCCTCCGGAACCGAGGCGAGAGACGCCATGTAGGAGGGCCGGCCCAGCGCGTTGAGCAGCACATAGACGAAGCCCACGGCGACGGAGACGAACGGGCCGGGATGCCAGGTGAAGAGCAGCAGCGCCGCGACGCCCGAAAGCGCCATCGCGACGGCGAAGGTCAGCAGCCGGTCGCGCAGCCGGTCGGCGAGCTGGCCGCCCAACAGAGTACCGGCGACATTGCCCAGCGCGAACACGACCAGGGGGAGGGCAAGCTCCAGCAAGGTCATGTGATAGGTGACCTGCATGAAGGTGGCGAAATAGACGACGGCGAGCCCGTAGCAGATCCGCTCGGCGACTCCGGTGCCGAGGAGCCCCAGCACCTGCGGCGACAGGGCCGAGCGCATCGAGGGGCGTCGCGCGGCGCTCCGCGTGTGGCCGGCGCTGCCGCGACCCAAAGTGAGGAACAGGCTCAGCACGGCGGCCACCGCGAGGCCGGCGACGCACAGAAGCCAGCCGCGCCAGCCGATGATGGCGCCGACGGCCGATGCCAGGGGGATGCCGACGACCAGGGTGAGCGACTGGCCGCTCATGACCCATCCCAGCGCGCGGCCGCGCTGGCTGTCGGGCACGCGCGCGGAGACTTCGGCGAAGATCACGCCGGTAAAGGCGCCGGCACAGCCGCCGCCGACGGCCGCCCAGACCGCGACCCAGAAGAAGGAACCGGCGGCGGCCTGCGCGACCAGGGTGAGCGCAAGGGCGAACGGCGCCACGATCAGGATCGCGCGGCGGCCGATCACGTCCGACATCCAGCCCCCCAGCGCCGAGGTAATGCCCCAGGCCGTCGCCGTCAGGGAAACCAGGTTGGCGACGAGCGGCATCGTGACGCCGAGGTCATGTGACATTTCCAGCAGGAAAGGCGCCCGCGTCGTGCCGCTCGACGTTGCGGCAAACGATCCCAGGCAGGCGGCGCCGATCAGTGCCCAGGGCAGGCTGCGGGACGGGGAAACGCTCATGCGGCGCTGCTATGACAGGAATGGCGGCGACCTGCATCGGCCGGATGGATATATGAGCCATGTGACCCGGGAGCCTGCTCTCGGCGGCGGTTGCGAGGGAATCGGCGATGACGAGATGGTGGGCAGCGATCGTGGGCGTGCTGGCGGCTTCGGCGGCGACGGCGCAGGACCGTACGCGGCTCGAGGTCTATTCGACCCTCGAGATCGAGAACCTCAACGACTTCAAGAAGACGTTCGAGGCCGAGAACCCGGACGTCGAAATCCAGTGGAACCGCGATTCGACGGGCGTCGTCACGGCGAGGATCCTGGCCGAGCAGGGACAACAGCGCGGCGACGCGATCTGGGGGCTGGCGGTCACCTCGATGCTGCTGCTGGATCAGCGCGGCCTGCTCGAACCCTATGCGCCGAAGAACCTGGCGGCGATCAAGCCCTCTTTCCGCGGTCCCTCAAATCCGCCCGCCTGGGTCGGCATGGAAGCCTGGGTTGCCGCCGTCTGCTTCAACACCATCGAGGCGGGGAAACTCTCGCTGCCGAAGCCGCAATCCTGGTTCGATCTGCTGGACCCGCGCTTCAAGGGCAAACTCACCATGCCGCATCCGGCCTCGTCTGGGACGGGTTTCTTCCACGTCTCGGCGTGGATCCAGATGTTCGGCGAAGACAAGGCCTGGGCGTTCATGGACAAGCTCCATGAGAACATCGCGGTCTACGAACATTCCGGCACGAGGCCCTGCCGCCAGGCAGCGTCAGGCGAGTTCCCTGTCGGCATCTCCTACGAGCTCGCGGCGGCCAGCGCCCGCCAGAAGGGGGCGCCGATCGAGGGACTCATGATGAAGGAAGGCGGCGGCTGGGACATGGATGCGGCCGCCATCCTGCGCGGCACCAAGAAGCCGGAGGCGGCGCGCCGCCTCATGGACTTCGCGGCCAGCCGGCGCGCCAACGAGCTCTATGCCTCGTTCGTCAGCCAGGTCGCGATCGCCGGCATCGCCAGCACCATCCCCGACTATCCGGCGGGCGTTGCCCAGTCGATGATCAGGAACGACTTCGCTTGGGCCTCGGAAAACCGGGCGCGCATCCTCAGCGAGTGGACGAGGCGCTACCAGGGAAAGGCCGCCCGCAAGTGATCAGGCCGCTTGCTGCTTGCCCTGGCCGATCTTGGACTCCGTGCCGTTGAGCAGGCGCGCGATGTTCTCGTGGTGGCGCACCCAGACGAGCGGCACGAGAAGCGTGAGCAGCATTGCGGCGCGCGGATCGGTGAGGAACCAGGCGGCGATCGCGGCGACCACGACGCTGAGCAGCGCGGCCAGCGAGGAGTAGCGGAAGGCGGCGGCGAGCAGCAGCCAGGCGGCGCAGGCAATCGCGCCGACCGGCCAGGACAGGCCCCACATGACGCCGAGCGTCGTGGCGACGCCCTTGCCGCCCTTGAAGCCCAGCCAGACCGGGAACATGTGGCCCAGCACGGCGCCCGCGGCGGCGGCAACGGCGGGGAGTTGCCCCACCTGGTCGGCGATCAGCACGGCCACCACGCCCTTCAACGCATCGAAGAGCAGGGTCGCGGCCGCCAGTCCCTTGCGGCCGGTGCGCAGCACGTTGGTGGCGCCGATATTGCCGGAGCCGACATTGCGGATGTCGCCCAACCCCGCGGCGCGCGTCAGCAGCAGCCCGAAGGGGATGGAGCCCATCAGGTAGCCCATCAGGAACGGGCCGGCCATCAGGATCAGGGTCGAGATCATCGCCGCGTCCTACGGGCTGAGCAGCCTGCAGTTCGTCGAATCGACGTAGGCCGTGGTCGGCGGCCCGATCAGCTCTGTCGAGATCTGCTCGCCGGGCTGGATCAGCACCGGGCCGTAATAGGCATCCTCCAGCGCGCGACTGCCGTTCATGAAGGTGCAGACCGCCTGGGTCTCGACCGCACGCTGGATGTTGGATTTCAGCACGATCGTGACCTGCCAGTATCGCGACGGGCCGTAGGTCAGGTTGTTGGCGCCGATGGTGACCAACGGCTGCGGCGTCGCGAAGTTCGGCACCGGACGCGGGCCGCTGCGGCGGGCCTGCGGCTGCGGCTTCGGACCCATGGCCTCCGGCGGCCGGTAGGTGGACTGGCTGGGATCGAACGCCGCGTTGGGATCGTAGGGCGCCGGTCCGGAGGATGCGGGCGCGCCGAGCGGCTGCGGGCTGCCCAAGGTTGCAGTGCCGCCCCCAGGCACGGCCAGCGGCTGCGGCGTCAGAGGCGCGGCGCTGATCGACGAGCCGGTGCTTGGCATCGGCGACAGGGGAGTCGGTGTCGGCTGCAGGGGCGTCGGCGTCGGGGCGGAAGCTGCCGCCGCGGGCGCCGCGGCCGGAGCCTGCACGCCGCCGACCTGGGTCTGCAGGCGGTCGTAGCAGGACAGCCGTGCCTGGGTTTCGGTGATCTCGCTGCAGATCTGGATATGGCGCGTCAACGCATCCAGCAGGTCGTCGCGCGACCCGCCGCGTTGCTGGGCCTGGGCGGTGCCGGCGAGCGCGACGGAGGCGACGCCGAGTAGTAGTGAGTGCCGGAGCATCATCGGTTCCCCGTTGAAAGACGAAACGACCATATCAGACCAAATGGCCGATTGAAGGCGGCCGTCAGGCGAATGCGGCCGCTGTCGCGAAACTGTCGTCGCGATAGATCGTCCGGCCGCCGACGATCGTTGCAAGGACCCGGCCCTGCACCGGGCGTTCGTCGAACGGCGAGTTCTTGGTCTTGCTCCAGAGATCGTCGCGATCGATCTTCCAGGCGTAGTCGGCATCGAACAGGACCAGATCCGCCGGGGCGCCCTTGGCCAGCCTGCCGGCGGGCAGGCCGAACAGCGAGGCCGGTTTGGACGAGAGGAGCTGGAACAGACGCGGCAGGGTGAGATGCCCGCTGTGCACCAATTCGAGCGAGATCGGCAGCAGGGTCTCGAGCCCGATGCCGCCCGGCTCCGCCTGGGCGAAGGGCACGCGCTTGCTGTCCTGGTCCTGCGGCCGATGGTCGGAAACGATCGCGTCGATCGTGCCGTCCTTCAGCCCTTCGACGACGGCCAGGCGATCCTTTTCCGCGCGCAGCGGCGGCACCAGCTTGCCGAAGGTGCGATAGTCGCCGACGGCGAGATCGTTCAGCGCAAAGTAGGGCGCCGCCGTATCGCAGGTGATCCGGAGGCCGCGCGCCTTGGCGGCGGCGATCACCTCGACCGATTCCGCGGTCGAGATCTTGGTGAGATGCATGCGGCCGCCGGTCATCTCGGCGAGCCTGATGTCGCGTTCGACCATCATCACTTCGGCCAGCGGCGGGCAGCCGGACAGGCCGAGCCGCGTCGCCGTCGCGCCGCTGGTCATGGTGCCGCCGGACAGCGCCGGTTCCTGCGGCAGGTGGACGATCAGCGCATCGAAGGTCTTGGCGTAGTAGAGGGCACGGCGCATGACCTGGGCATTGGCCACGGCATGGTCCGCATCGGTGAAGGCCACGGCGCCGGCCTCGGCCAGCAGGCCGATCTCCGCCAGTTCCTTGCCTTCGAGGCCCACGGTCAGCGCGCCGTAGGCATACATGTTGGCGAGCTTCACCTGGCGGGCACGGCGCGCCACGAACTCGATCAGCGAGGCGTCGTCGAACGGCGGCTCGGTGTCGGGCAGCAGCACCATCGACGTGATGCCGCCGACCGCCGCGGCGGTGCCGGCGCTTTCCAGCGTCTCCTTGTGCTCCTCGCCGGGCTCGCCCGTGTGCACGCGCGTGTCGACGAGGCCGGGCGCGAGATAATAGCCGCGGCAGTCGACCGACTGGATGCCGTAGGGAGCGCCGGAGGCGAAGAGATTGGGGCCGAAGTCGGCGATCTTGCCGTCGCTGATCAGGACGGCGCCGAGATATTCGGCATTGCCGGTCGGGTCGACGATGCGGGCGTTGATATAGGCGGTCGAGCCGGCATGCGGCGGCGCGCCCTTGTCGATCTTGCCGCTCATGCGAGATTCCCGAACTGGTTGCGCTGTCCGCCGATCAGGGCATCGAGGCAGGCCATGCGAACGGTAACGCCCATTTCGACCTGCTCATGGATGACGCTGCGGTCGAGATCGTCGGCGACTTCCGAGTCGATCTCAACGCCGCGGTTCATCGGGCCGGGATGCATGATCAGCGCATCGGGCTTGGCATATTGCAGCTTGGCGCGATCGAGGCCGAAGAAATGGAAATATTCGCTGATCGAGGGGACGAACGAGCCCTGCATCCGCTCGGTCTGCAGCCGCAGCATCATGACGATGTCGACGTCCTTCAGACCGCTCTTCATGCTGTAGTGAACCTCGACGCCCATTTTCTCGACGTCGGTCGGCATCAGGGTCGGCGGTCCGACCACGCGCACACGGGCGCCCATGATCTGCAGAAGGTGGATGTTCGAGCGCGCCACGCGGCTGTGCATGATATCGCCGCAGATCGCCACGAGAAGTCCTTCGAGGCTGCCGCGTCGTCGTCGGATGGTCAGCGCGTCGAGCAGAGCTTGGGTCGGATGCTCGTGCTGGCCGTCACCGGCGTTGATGACGGCGCAGTTGACCTTCTGCGACAGCAGATTGACGGCGCCGGATTCGTGATGGCGCACGACGATGGCGTCAGGTCGCATGGCGTTCAGCGTCATGGCCGTATCGAGCAGCGTTTCGCCCTTGCGTACGGAGGAGGTGGCGACATCCATGTTGATGACATCGGCACCGAGCCGCTTGGCGGCGACCTCGAAGCTTGTCCGCGTGCGTGTCGAATTCTCGAAGAACAGGTTCATGATCGTGCGGCCGGCGAGCCTGTCGCGGCGTTTGTCCACGGACCTGTTCTGGTCGATGTAGGTTTCAGATAGGTCGAGCAAGCCCGAAATCGTTTCAGGCGAAAGACCTTCGATGCCGAGAAGGTGGGGCAACCTCGGCACGCCCGCGCGATTGTTTGTCACTAAAGCGCGACGTTAAGCACGCACGTACGGCACTCGCAAGGAAGCGTTTTGGTGGATAACCGAAGAGCGTCGAATCAGGTCGGCGGGCGCGGCCCCGTATAGCGGGCACGCGGGCGAATCAGCGCACCTTCTGCGGCTTGCTCGATGGCATGCGCGATCCATCCGACGGTGCGTCCGAGAAGGAACAGGGCCAGCGCGGACTCCTTCGGCAGGCCGAGGACGCGCGCCAGGGTGACCGTTGCGAAATCGACGTTTGGCTTGCGATCGATCTGCTGCTCGACGGCGCTTGCCACGCGCTCGGCGAAAGCCAGCTCGCCAGAGCCGGAGACAAGTTCGCGCATCATCGCGAAAAGGGCGACGGCCCGGATGTCGCCATCCGGATAGAGCAGGTGGCCGAAGCCCGGGATGTAGACTCGCTCTCTCACCCGGCGTGCGATCTCGGCGTCGATGTCGGGCGCTTCCGCAAGATCGGCGAAGAGAGCCGCCACGCGGCGCGTCAGGCCACCGTGACGCGGGCCGTTGATCGCCACCAGCCCGGCCATCGTCGAGGCATAGAGATTGGCGCCCGTCGAGGCGACGACGCGCGCGGCGAAGGCCGACGCGTTGAACTCGTGATCGGCCGACAGGACGAGCGCGGCGCGGATCAGCGGCGCGTGCTCGGGTGGGACGTTCCAGGCCGCGGCGACCTGCGCGTGGACCGGGCGGTCGGACAGAGGCTGGCCGGTCACCGCCGCCGCCAGCAGTCGCAGGATGCGCACGCCGGTCTCCAGCATGGCGGGGCGATCCTCGACCCAGCTCGGGTGATCCCAGCGTGACGCCGCGGGGAGCAGCACGAGGCAGGCATCGACCGGCGGCAGGGCCGAGGCAGCCTGCCAGGCGCTGCGCAGGGCGGCCGACATCGGCGGCAGGTTGCGCGCGGCGAAGGGGCGGTCGTCGCAATCCCAGAGAAGCTGCGCGACCTGCTCGAGGGAGCTGTTGCGCGCCAGCCGCACCGCATCCTGGCCGCGATAGTGGAGACGGCCGTTCTCGATCAGCGTGAGCGCGGACTCCAGAACCGGCGTACCGAAGTCGAGCGCGTTGGCGGCAATCGATTCGGCCTTGCGGCCGACATCACGGCGCCGCTTGAGCTGGGTGACGTCGTCGGCCCTGTAGCGCCGCTCGCGCCGGCCGTCGGTGCCCTCGGAACGCAGCAGGCCGCGACTCACATAGGCGTAGAGAGTTGCGGCCGAGACGCCAAGCCGTCGCGCCGCTTCCTTCGAGTTCAGCCATTCCGTTGCCATTTCTTATTATGTATTAAGTCAGTCAATATTGACAATACATAGGCTGGATCGAATGTTGACCCCGAGTTAACCAGGGGATTTGCGATGCTGCAGACACGAGTGGACAGCGGGCTCGACGGCGTGATCGTGGCCGACACGGTGATGAGCGAGGTGGATGGGGAGGCCGGCCGGCTGATCGTCCGCGGCCGGGCGATCGAAGATCTCGTCCGGACGCGCGGCTTCGAGGGTGTCGCCGCGCTGCTCTGGGAAGGCTTCGCCGAGGGTGGGGGCGACGAGGCTGCGGTTCGGGCGGGACTGGCGGCAGCCCGCGTGCGCGCCTTCGCGGGCGTGCCGAATCTTCTCACGGCCACCCCGGGCCTCAACCCGGTGGAGGGGCTGCGGGTGGGCCTCGGCATGCTGGCCGACTCCGATCCGATGCCGCACCACTATCTGGTCTGTGGGGCGCTGCCTGTCTTCCTGGCCGCGCTGCTGCGGGCGGCCGAGTCCAAGCCTGCCGTGGCCCCCGATCCGGCATTGACGACGGCGCAGGACCTCCTGCGCATGATCCGGGGTAGCCGTGCCGATGAGGCCTTCGAGAAGGGGCTCGACGCCTACCTTGCGACGGTGACCGATCACGGCTTCAACGCCTCGACCTTCACCGCGAGGGTCGTCGCGTCGACACGCGCCGGATTGATCTCCTCGGTGCTGGCGGCGCTCTGCGCCCTGAAGGGGCCACTGCACGGTGGGGCGCCCGGTCCGGTACTCGACATGTTCGACGAAATCGGATCGCCCGAGCGCGCCGAGGCGTGGCTGGACGACGCCTTCACCAAGGCAACGCGGCTGATGGGTTTCGGCCATCGCGTCTACAAGAAGCGCGATCCCCGGGCCGACGTATTGAAGAACACGGTGGCGACACTGCCGCAGACCGCAGGCCGGCTGGCCTTCGCGGTCGAGGTCGAGCGCAGCGCGATTGCGTCGTTGCGCAAGCACAAGCCGAAACAGCGGCTCGACACCAACGTCGAATACTACACGGCACTGCTGCTGGAAGCGCTCGATATGCCGCGCAGTGCGTTCACCGCCTTGTTCGCCGTCGGTCGCGCGGCGGGCTGGTGCGCGCACATCTTCGAGCAGGAGAAGGGCGGGCGCCTTATCCGGCCGCAATCGACTTACATCGGACCGCGGCCGAGCTGAGTCTCAGGCACGGATCGTTGAGCCTCGCCAGGTTCGGGCGCGCGTGCCGGTGGCGTCGAAGACCCAGAGAATCACGTCGGCGCCGGCCGGCGTGAAGGTTGCGGTGAAGTACCGCCGCCAGAAGCTGCCGTCGGCGTGGGTGAACAGGGCCTCGGTGCCGAGTTGGTGGGGCCGTACCGTCAGGCTGGCCGAACGCGGCGTCGCACGCGCATCGGCCGAACGCAGCAAGGCCACACCGCCCGTGACCTGGCCGAAGAACATCGTTTCGCCCACCTCATCCGTCTGCATCGGCCCGCCATCGATGCGCAGCCAGACGGCCGGCCTGTCGTCGATGCGGCGCACTGCGAACTGAACCGCGAAGGGCGTACCGCCGCCGAGATCTTCCCGCGGCGCCAGGGGCGGCGGGACGATATCCTCCAGCGGGAGCGCGCGGTAGAAGCGGGCGGTGCCGGAATAGGTGCCGAGCCAGTCGGCCCATTGAACCTGCTGGGCGTGCGCGCAGGGTGGGGCGAGCAGCAGGCCGGAGGCGGCCAGCGCGTGCCGCCGCGTGATCATGACCGGGTGGCCCTAGCCGGCACGGGCGGGATGCTCCTCATAGGTGGCGAAGAAGCGCCGACCCGAGCCGCGCTGGTTCTCGTAGATCGAGCCCTGGTGATCGGCCGGTGGCAGCGGCATGCGAACCGGAGCCGATCGCACGCGCGGCTCGATCGTCGGCTGGCCCAGCACCATGCGGCCGTTGAACTCGTCGAAGTCGGCGACACCCATCAGCGGCCAGGCATCCGCAGCGGCATATTCGTGCAGCAGCAGCCGGCGCTGGCGATTGGACCGGTTGAGCGCCGAGCCATGGACCAGCCGCGCATGATGGATGGTCATCGACCCGGCCGGACCCATCAGGGGCACGGCCTTGGAGACATCGATGCCGCCCGCCTGCGGATCGAACGCGCCGCAGAACCGGCCATTGGCGTGGTGATCGTGGACCGGACCGTGGTGCGTGCCCGGCACCACCATGAGTGGGCCGTTGGCTTCGTCGCAATCGTCGAGATAGATGCCGGTCGCCAGCACGTCGTCGTTGCTGTGCGGATAGAAGGCCCAGTCCTGGTGCCATTCGACCGGCGAGCCGTAGCCGGCCGACTTCATATTGAGCTTGCCGCCGTGCAGGCGGAGGGCAGGGCCGATGAGCTGCGCGAGGATGGACGTTATCTTCGGGTCGCACGCCAGGTCGCGGAAGAAGGCATGGCGCTTGAACATCGCGGGCTTCAGCCGGCGCACCCGGGGCATCGTGGCGCTGTGGCTGGGCTCTAGGTCGTAGAGATCGTCGTTGGCCGACACGCCGCGCGCCTCCGAAACGAGCTGGTCGGTCAGACGCCTCAGTTCGGCAAGCTGCACACCCTCGATCAGGCGCGGGATCACGAGATAGCCGTCGCGGCGGTAGCTCTCGATTTGATGATCGGTCAACATGCGGAAATCATAGCACGTGAAGCCTGCATCATCGATAATCTCGCCATGACGAGCCGTGCCCTTTTCCCGACCCTTGTCTATCGCGAGTCGCTCGTCGACCGGCGCTGGCGGCGCTTCAACCAGGATCTCGCCGACGAATGCCAGTCGCTCGCGGCCTCGGATGCGGCGGGACAGCGCTGGTCGGCCAAGAACTATCTCGGCGGCTATACGTCCTACGGTTCGCTCGATCGTCTGCACCTCGTCTCCTCGCTGTTCGAGCGGCTGCGTCGTCGCATCGACCCGCACGTGAAGAGCTTCGCGCGCGACCTGCACTACGATCTTGCCGGCCGGACTCTCGCGATGACCGATTGCTGGGCCAACCTCATGCCGGCGGGCACGGTCCATTCCATGCACCTCCATCCGACCTCCTTCGTCAGCGGCACCTATTACGTGTCGGTGCCGAAGGGAGCGGGGGCGATCAAGTTCGAGGACCCGCGGCTCGGCTATCAGATGGCGGCACCGCCGCGCCGCGCCGATGCACCCGAGGCCTATAGCGCCTTCGTCAGCCTGGCGGCGCACGATGGCGATCTGGTGCTGTTCGAGAGCTGGCTGCGTCACGAGGTGCCGCCGGCGCACTTCTCCGGCGAGCGCATCTCGATCAGCTTCAACTATGCCTGCCCGCCAAAGTCCGGCCGCTGAAGGAACGACGATGCGCCTCCTTGCCCTGGTGTTTCTGCTTTTCTCCGCCGGCATGTCCACCGCGCGGGCAGCCGACGAGCTGCCGATCTTCGATGCGCACATGCACTACAGCCACGACGCCTGGTCGGTCGTGCCGCCCGCGGATGTGATCGAGATCCTGAAGAAGGCGGGCATCAAGCGCGCCATGGTGTCGAGCTCGAACAACGAGGGCACCAGGATGTTGCAGGACGTGGCGCCGGGCATGATCGTGCCCGAGTTGCGGCCCTATCGTTCGCGCGGCGAGATTTCGACCTGGGCGAAAGATCCGACGCTGATCCCGTATCTCGAGGACCTGCTGTCGAAGCGCAAGTACAGGGCGATCGGCGAGTTCCACATCTACGGCGCCGATGCCGACCTGCCCAACGTGCGCCGCGTCGTGGAGTTGGCGAAGCAGTACGGACTCTTCCTGCATTCGCATTCCGATGCCGACGCCGTGACTCGCCATTTTCAGCAGGATTCGAACGCCAAGGTCCTGTGGGCGCATTCGGGCTTCGAGCGGCCGGACAAGGTCAGAGAGATGCTGCGCCAGTATCCGACCTTGTGGTGCGATCTCGCCTTCCTCACGGCGCATGTGTCGAACGGCAAGGTGGTGCCCGGCTGGCGCGAACTCTTCATCGAGTTTCCCGACCGCTTCGTGCTGGGCAGCGATACCTTCACGCCAGAGCGCTGGCACTATGTGGTCGAGAATGCCCGCTGGTCGCGGCAGTGGCTGTCGGACCTTCCCCCGGACGTCGCCCGCAAGATCGCGTACGAGAACGGCGACCGGCTGTTCGGAGGCGCGCCGTGAGGCTCGCCGCGGCGTTGCTGGGAGTTGTTCTGGCGACGCCGGCCTGGGGCGACTGCCCGCTCGACCTGGGACGCGGCAGCGGATGGGTCGTGTTTTCCAGCGACTACCTGCTGGCATTCCGGCCCGATCCGGTGCGCATCGAAGTGGGTGAGCCGTTCGCCCTGGTCGTCAATGTCTGCACCAGGCGTGGCGAGGCAGCCGAGCTGGTCGCCGTGGATGCCAACATGCCCGAGCATCGACACGGCATGAACTATCGGGCGACCATCGTGGCGAAGGGAGACGGCCGCTTCAGGGCCGACGGGCTCCTGTTCCATATGTCCGGCCGCTGGGAGATCAACTTCGACGTGCGGGCGGGCGGCGAGAGCGATCGCCTGACGCACGATATCATCCTCAAGTGATCCGCCTGCTGCTGCTGGCTTGGTTGCTGGCGGCAGGGACCGTCGGCGTCCGCGCGCAGCAGCTGCTCGACTGGTCGCCCGAGGAAGTCAGGGCCGTCGGGCAGCACGGCCCCTGGCCGCCGCCACCTGTGCAGGATCCATCGAATCGAGTGTCCGGCACAGCGGCCGGCGTTGCGTTGGGCGAGCATCTGTTCAACGAACCGCGCCTGTCGGGAGATGGACGCATGAGCTGCGCCACGTGCCATCAGGCTGGACGCGAATGGAGCGACGGCCTCGCCAAGGCGCGTGGCGCAGTCGAACTCGATCGCCGCACGCCGTCGCTGTGGAACATCGGCTATCTTCACTGGTTCGGCTGGGACGGAGCCGGCGACTCGCTGTGGGCCCAGAGTATCCGTCCGCTGCTCGATCCCCGGGAGATGAATGGCGGCCCGACCCGCGCCGGCGAACTGCTGCGAAACGATGCCGCCTTCGCCTGCGGGTATGAAAAGGCGTTTGGCGGCAAGCCCGGCACAGACGACGAGCGGTTGCTGGTCGACACTGCGAAGGCGTTGGCTGCTTTTCAGGCGACACTGGTGAGTCCGCGCACGCCGTTCGACGATTTCCGCGATGCTCTGGTCGCGGGCAACCGCGAAAGCGCGGCACGCTTTCCGTTGGCGGCACAACGCGGACTCAAGCTATTCATCGGTGACGCCAACTGCAACCTCTGCCATCTCGGACCGCGTTTCACGAGCGGCGAGTTCGGTGACATCGGGATCCCGTTCTTCGTGAGGCCGGGAGAAGTCGATCCAGGACGCCTGGGCGGGTTGCAGCGTCTGTCAGCCAGTCCGTTCAACCTGCTCGGCCGCTACAACGACGATGTCTCCGGCGATAACACGCGGCGCACGCGACATGTTCAGCGGTTGCACTCGAACTTCGGCGAATTCCGGGTGCCCGGCCTGCGCCAGGTCGGTCGAGCGGGCCCCTATATGCACAATGGCAGCCTTGCGAGTCTCGAAGACGTCGTGAGGCACTATTCGGAGGTAAGTCCCGATCGACTCCACAGCGACGGCACGCCGCTGGTGCGGCCACTCGGCTTGACGCCGCAGCAGAGCGCGGATCTCGTGGCTTTTCTCCGCTCGCTCGACGCCGAGCCACCACCGCGGCCAGCATCGGCGCCGCTCTGCCCTTAAGGGCGTTCGATGCCGAGGGTGGAGTATAGGCTTCGATTTACTTGATCAGAAACGCTTCCAGCTTCTTTCCGCTCTTGAGTGCGGCCGTGAGCCACCTCGGACGATTGCCGCGGCCGGCCCAGGTCTCGGCGGCATTCTTCGGGTTGCGATAAAGCGGCGGCAGCTCTCTTCCCTTGAGCGGATGCGCCTTGCCGCGACGCTCAACGCCATTCTTGCTCGGGACCGTTCCACGAAGTTCCGAAATAGCTTCGATCAACTGCATGCGCTGCTTTGAGATGCGCGTCTCGATCTCGGCGTCGATCTGCGAACGCATCACGACCAAGTCATCAAAGGCCATCGACTTTATCTTCATGCTTACCAGCTCTCTTTCATTGCGTAAGTCATGAATGGAGTACGCGCGAAGAGCGAATAGTGCAATACGATTGAGATATGAAGCGTGCGTTGATCATGCAAACTTCTTTGCTGCAATGCCGTCGAGATCGCGCTTTGTTTGATCAATGTCAGCGCAAGCGCGCGATCAAACTTTCGAGAATCCAGGCCGCTGCTGCCGCATCAATACGTTCGGCGCGCTTGGAGCGTGTCATGTCGTAGTCGTCGATCATGCCGCGTGTCACCGCGGCGGTGCTGAGCCTCTCGTCCTGGAAGGCGATCGGCAGGGCTGCAAGTGATGGCGCTCCATGGTTCTGGATGTTCGTCACGAACTGGCGCACCGACTGGCAGCGCGGACCTTCTGTGCCGTCCATGTTGAGTGGCAGGCCGACCACGAGCGCCGCGACCTCGTGCTTGCGCGCGAGTTCGGCGAGGGTGGCGAGATCCGCCGCGAGCTTCGTGCGCTTCAAAGTCGTGAGTGGGGTCGCGAGCATTCGCATCACATCCGACGTCGCGATACCGATCGTCTTGCTGCCGAGATCGAGCGCCATCAACCGGCCGTCGCGGGTGAGCAGGGTCTTGAGTTCGGGAAAATCCACTACCGGCATTTCAGATCACCTTGCCCGTGAGCCAGGTCTCGGCATGTTCAGCAACGCGCTCCCAGCCCGGTTGCCCCAGAACCCAGTGGCCCTGGCCGTCAAACTCGACATAGTCGGAAACGTGGTCGAATTGCTTCGCCGCGCAGCGGACAACGCCGGGAGGCACCAGCCTGTCTCGTTCAGCGGCGACGAAGAGCAGGGGGGTGGTCACGCATCGCGGATCGACGGTCGCCGCCTTCGCACGGTCGAGCCAGGGCAGGGCGATCTCCAGCAACGCCCGTCCCGACTCGTGGACGAAGGCGGAATGCTCTTTCACGCCCATGGTTCGGTCTGCCGTATTGAAAGTGTAGGAAAGCGCCTCGCCAAGGGTCGCCCGGTGGGGCTTTCGCCACCAGCGCCAACGGGCCTGGATCCTGGCGAAGGCCATCAGGTTGGAGGGCCTGACTGCGACGACGCTCGACGGCGGAGCAGGGGTGAGAAGGACACCGGCCCGCGCGAGGCCCCTGGCGCACAACAGCAGGGCCAGCAGCCCACCCATCGAGTGGCCGATGACCACCGGCTTTTCGGGAAGGGCCAGGATCAACCGTTCCAGATCGGCGACATAGTCGAGCAGGCTGGTTTCGCCAAGGGCATCCGGCGGCCTGTCCGGCGGTACATCGTGGTGGCGCAGTGAGTGTGCAATCGTTTGCCAGCCACGCTCCTCCAGGAACGGCCGCCAATGTTGCCACACAGCGGATGTCCCCCACATGCCGTGAATCAGGACTGCCAAGCGAGCCATTCCCGAGGTTATAAGGCGTGAAGCGGAGCCGGTCGACACGGCCCCGATTGAAAGGTGTTCGGACAAGGTGACAGATACTCTCTACGCCATTCTCGCGATTTCGATCGTCCTCACCGTCGTCAGTCTGCTGGTGCCGCTCGCCGAGCGATTCCGACTTCCACACACCGTGCTGCTGGCGATCGCCGGCATGGGGATGGGCTTTCTCGGATCGTGGATCATAAGCCGCGGCATAAACCTTGGGGTCCTCACCGACGCCTTCGTCGGCCTCGACAAGCTGGAGGTCGGCACGGAAGTGTTTCTTCCGCTCTTCCTGCCGCCGCTGTTGTTCACGGCGGGCCTCACGATCGACGTCCGGCGCCTGATGGACGAGATCCATGCCGTGCTCCTGCTGGCGGTGGTCGCGGTGCTCGTCTGCATCGCCTGCGTTGCAGGGGTTGTTCATTTTGCGACCGGTGTGGACATCGTCGTGTGCCTCCTGCTCGGTGCCGTCGTCTCGACGACCGATCCGGCGGCTGTCATCGGCATCTTTCGGGACGTCGGCGCCCCCAAGAGGCTGTCGATCCTGGCGGAGGGCGAGTCTCTTCTGAACGACGCGGTGGCCATTGCGGCCTTCGGCCTGTTCATGGGCATCCTGGTGGCGCGCGCGGCGGGCGATTCCGCGATGCCGGCGGATGCGACGTCGGCCGTCGGCGTCTTCCTGCGCGAGTTCGTGGGCGGCCTGATGCTGGGCTTCGCCATGGCCAGGGTGGCCATGATGATCCTTCCGCGGCTGGGCGATTCCGATGCCGCCATCGCCTCGGTGACCCTGAGCCTCACCTATCTCTCGTTCATCGTGGCCGATCGCTACATCCATGTTTCCGGCGTCGTCTCTGTGGTGATGGCCGCGCTCACCGTCGCAGCCTACGGCCCGACGCACCTGCATCCCCGGCAATGGACGGCGTTGCGTCAGGTCTGGGCCCAGCTCGAATTCTGGGCCAACTGTCTCATCTTCGTGTTGGCTTCGATGATCGCGGCCGACGTCCTGCTCAAGATCAACTGGCTCTACATCTGGGGCGTTGCGGCCGTGGCCGTCGGCGCCTTTTTTGCCCGGGCGCTGGTGGTGTTCGGCATGTTGCCGATTCTGGAGACCTTCAAGCTCGTCCAGCCGGTGAACCGTCGCTACAAGACGATCCTGGTCTGGGGAGGCCTGCGCGGCGCGGTGACGATCGTGCTGGCCATGGTCGCGGCCGGCCACCAGCAGTTGCCCGAGGAGACCCGGGACTTCATCGCCATCTCGGCCGTCCTGTTCGTGCTGTTCACGCTGTTCGTGAATGCAACGACTCTCGGGCTCGTGATGCATCTGTTCGGTCTGGATAAGCTCAGCCGGCTCGAGCTGGCATTGCGAGACCGCGTCCTGGCGCTGTCGCGGATCAACGTCGACCGGCATCTCCAGGGCATCATCCGCCAGCACAACGAGCGCACGGACGGCTTTGCGGTCGATCCGGCTTCGGCGGGCGACCCCGCGGTGGAGCCCGTGCCGCCGGACCTGGCGCTCGATCTGGATGAGCGGGTCAAGATCGGCCTGGTGACTCTCTGCACCCGCGAGAAGGAACTCTATCTAGAACTTTTCCAGCAGCAGATTCTGTCGCGCCGCATGGTGGCGATCCTGGCGGCGAATGCCGACCGCCTGATCGATACGGTCCGCGACAAGGGGGTAGAGGGTTATGAGGAGTGGCTGGAGGAGATTTCGAAGCCCAACTACGGCTTTCGGGTCGCCCTCTGGCTCCACCGTCGGTTCGGCTTCGAGCGAATGCTGACCGACCGGCTGGCCGACCGGTTCGAGATCCTGATGGTATCGCTGAGCGTGCTGGGCGAACTCGCTGTGTTCAACGCGAATTCCATTGCCGACCTGTTGGAACGCGACGCCGAGAAGCGCCTCGCAGCCCTGATCGCCGCCCGCCAGTCGGGTGTGGAGGGGGCGCTCAAGGCGCTTTCGCTGCAATATCCGGGCTACTCGGAATCGGTACAGCAGCGACAGCTCGAGCGCGCTGCGATTCGCTTCGAGGCGGAGGAGTATGCCCGCCGGCTGCACGAGGGCATCATCAGTCGCGAGGTCTACAACGACCTCCGCGACAAGCTCGCCGAGCGGCGCAGCGCCGTGAGTCAGCGTCCGGCACTGGACCTCGGCCTCGAACTGCAGGCAATGATCGGCCGCGTGTCGCTGTTCGCGGCGCTGGACCGGGAGACCATCGTTCAGGTCGGCAATCGGCTGCGCGCCCTGGTTGCCTTCCCCGGCGAGAAGATCATCCGCGTCGGTGGCCCTTCCGATGCGATGTATTTCGTCGCGGCGGGCGAGGTCACCGTCCATGTGCGGGGATTGCAGATAACTTTGAAGGAAGGCGACTTCTTCGGCGAGATGGGGCTCCTGAGCTCCCAGCCGCGCAATGCGGACGTTGTTGCCAACGGCTACTGCCACCTGCTCGTCCTCTACAAGAAGGAATTCGACCAGCTTCTCTCGCGCAAGCCGGAGGTGCGGGCCGCGATCGAAGAAGTGGCGGCCCGCCGTGCCTGACGCAGCCGCGAGGGTCGGTTGCCCGCTAAGGGCAAACCGGCTACCAACCGCGATTACTGCTTTGTTTCTGGGCGTTTTGGAGTGCTGTGATGTCGCTCGACAAGGAGACCGTGGCGCGGATCGCGCGACTGGCCCGTCTGAAGGTTCCTGAGGAGGAGTTGGCCCCGCTGGCCGGCGAGCTTTCGGGCATTTTTGCCTGGATCGAGCAGTTGAACGAAGTCGACACAAGCAATGTCGAGCCGATGTCGTCCGTCTCCGATGTCACGCTGCCCATGCGCGCGGACAAGGTCACCGACGGCGGCATCGCGGCCAAGGTGCTTGCCAACGCGCCGGGCGGCGCGGTCTTCATCGATCCGTCGGACAAGAACGCCGGTGGCTTCTTCACTGTTCCGAAGGTGCTGGAGTAGACGATGGCCGCCCTTACCGATCTCACGGTCGCCCAGCTCACGGCGGCGCTGGCCAGCAAGGAAGCGAGTGCCGTAGAGGTGGCCGATGCGCACCTCGCGAAGCTCGACGAGCACCGCGCGCTCAACGCCTTCATCACCGAGACACCCGAGAAGGCCCGCGAGATGGCAAAGGCCTCCGACGCCCGCCGCGCCAGGGGCGAGGCGGGGCTGCTCGAGGGCGTGCCGCTCGCGATCAAGGACCTGTTCTGCACCGAGGGCGTGCAGACGACGGCCGCCTCGAAGATCCTCGAAGGGTTCGTGCCGCAATATGAAAGCACGGTGACGGCGAACCTGTGGAAGTCGGGCGCGGTGATGGTCGGCAAGACCAACCTCGACGAGTTCGCCATGGGCTCTTCGAACATGACCAGCCATTTCGGCGGCGTCGAGAATCCGTGGAAGCGCAAGGGCGACAATCGCAAGTTGGTCCCCGGCGGCTCGTCCGGCGGCTCCGCGGCGGCGGTCGCGGCCTATATGGTGCCCGGCAGCACCGGCACCGACACCGGCGGCTCGATCCGCCAGCCGGCGGCCTTCTGCGGCATCGTCGGCCTGAAGCCCACCTACGGCCGCTGCTCCCGCTGGGGCGTCGTGGCCTTCGCCAGTTCGCTCGACCAGCCGGGACCGTTCGCCCGCACCGTCGAGGACACGGCGCTGATGCTGCAGGCCATGTCGGGTCACGACCCGAAGGATTCGACGTCGGCCCCATTGCCGGTGCCGGATTTCGCGGCGGCGGCGCGCAATCCCGACATCAGGGGCATGAAAGTCGGAATCCCCAGGGAGTACCGTGTCGACGGAACGTCCGAGGAGATCGTGGCCCTGTGGTCGAAGGGCATGGACATGCTGAAGGCGGCCGGCGCGGAGCCGGTCGAGGTCTCGCTGCCGCACACCAAATACGCCTTGCCGGCCTACTACATCGTGGCGCCCGCGGAGTGCTCGTCCAACCTGGCGCGCTACGATGGCGTGCGCTTCGGCCTGCGCGTTCCGGGCAAGGACCTGACCGAGTTGTATGAGAACACGCGCGGCGCAGGCTTCGGCAAGGAAACGCGCCGGCGCATTCTGATCGGCACCTATGTGTTGTCGGCCGGGTACTACGACGCCTACTACAAGAAGGCGCAGCAGATCCGGGCGCTGATCGCGCGCGACTTCAAGCAGGCGTTCGAGAAATGCGACGTTCTGCTGACGCCGACCGCACCGACGGCGGCTTTCGCGGCCGGCGAGCAGATGGACGATCCGGTGGCCATGTATCTCAACGACATGTTCACCATCCCGGCGTCGATGGCCGGCCTGCCGGGCATCTCGGTGCCGGTGAGCCTCGACAAGGACGGGCTGCCGCTCGGCCTGCAGCTGATTGGCCGTTCCTTCGACGAGGAGACGATGCTGCGGGCGGCCGCCGCGCTCGAGAAGGCCGCCGGTTTCAACGCTCGCGCCGCGGGGTACTGAGCGAGGCGCGTCGTATCGCGAAACGATGCGCTCGTTCTGCAATTCGTGTCGTGTGAGCCGTGGAGACGGGTCCGCCCCGAGCGCGTAAGCTTCCGGCAACTCCGGAGGAAACGAACATGGCGGATTTCGATCTCGTGGTGCGTGGCGGCAACCTGGCGGACGGCACGGGTGCCGCGATCAGGGAAGTCGACGTGGCGGTCAAGGACGGCAAGATTGCCGCCGTCGGCAAGGTGAGCGGTCAGGGCAAGGAAGAGATCGACGCCAAGGGTATGCTGGTCACGCCCGGCTTCGTCGACATCCATACCCACTATGACGGCCAGGCCACCTGGGATTCCTACCTCCAGCCCTCGAGCTGGCACGGCGTGACCACCGCCGTGATGGGGAATTGCGGCGTGGGCTTCGCGCCGGTGAAGGTCGAGGACCGGCAGCGCCTCATCGAATTGATGGAAGGAGTCGAGGACATTCCCGGCGCCGCGCTCGACGAGGGCCTCAACTGGTCGTGGGAATCGTTCGGCCAGTATCTCGATGCGCTCGATGCCAAGCCGCGCGACATGGATCTCGGCGCCCAGCTGCCGCACGGCGCGTTGCGCGTCTTCGTGATGGGCGAGCGGGCCGCCCGCCTCGAGGAGGCGACATCGGAGGAGGTGGCGCAGATGCGAGCCCTGACCGCGCAGGCGATGCGCGACGGCGCCATCGGTTTCTCGACTTCGCGCACGCTAAACCACCGCACGGTGAAGGGCGATCCGACGCCGTCGCTGCGTGCCTCGGAGGAGGAGCTGCTCGGCATCGCGCTCGGCATGAAGGATGCCGGCCGCGGCGTCATCGAGTTCATCTCCGATTTCAACACGCCCAATCCCGAGAGCGAATTCGAGATGCTCGACCGGCTGCTCACGGCCTCAGGCCGTCCGTTCTCCGTGTCGCTCGCCCAGCGCCATTCACGGCCTGACGGTTGGCGTCGACTGCTCGGCCTCGTCGAAGGCCTGGTCGCCAAGGGCCACAGCGCCAAGGCGCAGGTCGCGCCGCGGCCGATCGGCGTGCTGCAGGGCCTGCAGGCGAGCCGCATCCCGTTCTCGATGTGTGCCGCCTACAAGGAAATCCAGCACAAGTCGGTCGAGGAGCGGCTGGCGATCATGCGCGATCCGGCCTTCCGGGCCCGCATCCTGAAGGAGAGCAACGAGCCGCTGCGCTCGGAGATGGCGGCGCGGCTCACCGACTTCGACCGCATGTTCCCGCTGGGCGACCCGCCGAATTACGAGCCGCCGCAGGAGAGCTCGTTCGGCGCCCGCGCCGCGCGCGAGGGCCGCGATACGCGCGAGCTGATCTACGACTATCTGATCGAGGGCGAGGGCCGGAACTTCATCTTCGCGCCGTTCGCGAACTACGCGGCCTACAATCTCGACTGCTGCAGCGAGATGATGCGGAGCCCGCACACGCTGATCGGCCTCGGCGACGGCGGCGCGCATGTCGGCCTGATCTCCGACGGCTCGTTCCCGACCTATCTCCTGTCCCATTGGGGACGCGATCGCGCCTCGGGCCGGCTCGACGTGAGTTGGCTGGTGAAGCGTCAGACGCAGGACAGTGCCAAGGCCGTGGGTCTCAACGACCGCGGCGTCGTGGCGGTCGGCAAGAAGGCCGATCTCAACGTCATTGACTTCGACAAGCTGCGCGTCGAAGCGCCGATCATGAAGTGGGACCTGCCGGCCGGCGGCAAGCGCCTGCTGCAGCGCGCGACCGGTTATCGCGCGACCATCGTGTCGGGGCAGGTTACGTATCGTGACGGCGAGGCGACCGGTGCGTTGCCGGGCCGCCTGGTGCGCGGCGCGCAGGCCGGCTGACCGGCCCGCGCGCAAGCGGCATCGAGGGCGATCAATCGCCCTTGATGTCGTTGTCCTTGATGACCTTGAACCAGCGCTCCTGTTCGCTCTTCTGGTAGGCGGCGAACTCCTCGGGCGAGGTCGTCAGGATTTCCATGTTGAA
Source organism: Reyranella sp. (assembly GCF_965228225.1). Taxonomy (GTDB): domain Bacteria; phylum Pseudomonadota; class Alphaproteobacteria; order Reyranellales; family Reyranellaceae; genus Reyranella. The sequence continues at coordinate 2,054,297 of NZ_OZ245801.1, forward strand.
CTGGTCGATGAACTTCTGCGTCACGTCGGGCGCCTGCACCGCCTTCTTGATCTCGGCATTCATGCGGTCGACGATCGGGCGTGGGGTGCCGGTCGGCGCATAGACGCCCCACCACGAATAGGAGGGGAAGCTCTTGACGCCCTGCTCGATCAGGGTGGGCGTGTCGGGCAGAGCCGGCGTGCGCTTCTCGCCGGTCACGGCCAGTGCCCGCACCTTGTTGGCGCGGATGTGCGGGCTGAAGGATGTGAGGCTGCCGATGGCGACGTCGGTGACGCCGGCCAGGATGTCCTGGTTGAGCGGTCCGCCGCCCTTGTAGGGGATCAGGTTGAGGTCGACGCCGTTCTCTTTCTTGATGAGCGTCATCAGCACCAGCGCCTGGCTGGCACCGAGCACGCCGACATTGACCTTGCCCGGTCGCGCCTTGGCGTCGGCGATCACCTCGGCGAAGGTCTTGTAGGGCCGGTCGGGATGCGCGCAGATCGCCTGCGGGGTGCGGCCGATCAGCATGACGTTGAAGAGCTCGGAATCCTTGTAGGGCAGGCCCGAGGCAAAAGCGGGATTGAGGATGTGGCTGTCGAAGGTCAGCATCCAGGTCTGGCCGTCGGGCGGCGCCTTGGCCGCGATCGCCGAGCCGACGGCACCTGTGCCGCCCGGCTTGTTGTCGATCAGGATGTTCCAGCCCGTGTTCTCGATCATTTTGGCCTGGATGATGCGCGCCACCGGATCGGTCGACCCGCCGGGCGGGAAGGGCACGATGATCTTGACGGCACCCTTGGGCCAATCGGCCGCGCCCTGGGCCCGGGCGAGGGCCGGCGCCCCCAACGTGGCGGCGGCGGCGCCGACCAACAGCGTACGGCGATGGAACATCGTCATTAAAAGCCTCCCTGCGGATAAGTCTTGTTGTGGGCGTGCCGAGAGCGGCCGCTCCTTGCCCAAGCTTTTACTTCAGCCTCTTCGGCATCGGAAAGTGCGATCTTGTGCCCAAAATGTGGCGTTACACGCCATGGCAGATCGATCTTTTTGCCAAGCAGGCAGCTATTGGCTATCTACCCTTCATGTCGCTCATCAAAGGTGAAACCGGCGAGTGGGAGATCGTCCTGGGGCTGGAAGTCCACGCCCAGGTGATTTCCGAAGCCAAGCTCTTTTCTGGCGCGCCGACGACGTTCGGCGCCGATCCTAACACGCAGGTGTCGCTGGTCGACGCCGCCATGCCCGGCATGCTGCCCGTGATCAACGAGCGCTGTGTGGAGCAGGCGATCCGGACCGGTCTCGGCCTCAATGCCAAGATCAATCTGCGCTCCATCTTCGACCGCAAGAATTACTTCTACCAGGACCTGCCGCAGGGCTACCAGATCTCGCAGTACAAGGATCCGATCGTGGGCGAGGGCGTGGTCGAGATCGATCTCGACGGCGGCGTCACCAGGAAGATCGGCATCGAGCGGCTGCATCTCGAGCAGGATGCGGGCAAAAGCATGCACGATCAGCATCCCAGCCAGACCTATGTCGACCTGAACCGGTCGGGCGTGGCGCTGATGGAGATCGTCAGCAAGCCCGACATGCGCACCGCCGACGAGGCCGCGGCCTATCTCACCAAGCTGCGCTCGATCGTGCGCTATCTCGGCACCTGCGACGGCAACATGGACGAGGGCTCCATGCGCTGCGACGTCAACGTGTCGGTGCGCAGGCCGGGCGGCGAGCTGGGCACGCGCTGCGAAATCAAGAACGTGAACTCGATTCGCTTCGTGAAGCAGGCGATCGAGTACGAGGCGCGCCGCCAGGTCGAGGTGATCGAAGGGGGCGGCACGATCAAGCAGGAAACCCGAAATTTCGATCCGGGCCGTGGCGAGACGCGTTCGTCGCGTTCGAAGGAAGACGCGCAGGACTACCGCTACTTCCCCGATCCCGATCTCCTGCCACTGATCTTCACGCAGGAGTATGTCGACCAGATCCGCGCGACCCTGCCGGAGCTGCCCGACGCGCGGAAGAACCGCTACATCAAGGATTACGGTCTGTCGCCCTACGACGCGGGCGTGCTGACGGCTGAGAAAGCGACGGCCGAGTTCTTCGAAGCCGTCGCCAAGGGCCGCGACGCCAAGGCGGCTGCCAATCTGGTGACGGGCGATTTCTTCGCCATGCTGAACCGTCGCGGCGCCACCTTCGAGACCTCACCGATCAGCGCCGCCCATCTCGGCAAGCTGCTCGACCTGCAGGCCGACGGCACGATCTCTGGGCGCATTGCCAAGGACCTGTTCGTCGCCATGGAGGAGACGGGCAAGGACCCGGCCGTCCTGGTCGAGGAGCGCGGGCTGAAGCAGGTGACGGACACCGGCGCCATCGAGGCCGCCATCAAGGCAGTGATCGACGCCAACCCCGGCCAGCTCGCCGCCTACAAGGCCAAGCCCACGCTGTTCGGCTGGTTCGTCGGCCAGGTCATGAAGTTGACCGGCGGCAAGGCCAACCCGAAGGTCGTGAACGAGCTGCTCAAGAAAGCGCTCGACGCCTGACGATGGGCGCCAGGCTCTACGCCATGACCTGCGGGCGACTGATTGGTCGCCTCAAGGACATGATCGAGGGCGAGGACGGGCAGGTGGCGCTGCCCATTCCATCCTACCTGATCGAGCACCCCAAGGGCCGGGCGGTGTTCGACACCGGCATGCATCCGCAATGCCGAACCGATGCCGCCGGGCGCCTGGGACCGCAGGTCGCGCGGATCTTCGGGTTCGAGCAGTACGGCCCCGAGGACGACGTGAAGTCGCGACTCGAGTCAATCGACCGCGATCCAGGCAAAGTCGATTTCATCGTGAATTCGCATCTGCATTTCGACCATGCCGGCGGCAACGAGCTGGTGCCCAATGCCACGATGGTCGTGCAGAAGCGCGAATGGCAGGCCGCGCAGGATCCCGAGCTGGCCGCCAGGATCGGCTTCTTTCGCGCCGACTTCGACCATGGCCATCCGGTCAGGCAAGTCGAGGGGGAGCACGACCTGTTCGGCGACGGTTCCGTGGTCTGCATCCCGACCTACGGCCATACGCCCGGCCACCAGTCGTTGAAGGTGCGGACCGAGGCGGGCGAGCTCGTGATCACCGGCGACGCCTGCTACTTCTGCCGGACCCTGCGCGACCGCCGCCTGCCGCGCTTCGTCTACGACCGCGAGCAGATGCTGGCCTCGCTCGACAGGCTCGAAGCTCTGGAGAGAGGCGGCGCACGTCTCTTCTTCGGGCACGATCCGGAGTTCTGGAAGGACGTGCCTCAGGCGCCGGTGCCGGCGTTCTAGAACGTCGGTGTCAGTTCTGCGGGATGAACTCGATCATCAGGCCGCCGGTCTGCTCCGGCGCCACAAGGACGCGATCACCTTCCGCGAGTGCGAAGGGCACGTTGTTGGCGCTGAGCAGGCCCTGCAACGGGCGCGCCCGTTCGATGGCGATGGCGGCGCCGACGACGGCGGGGAGCTCGCTCGGCGGCATCATTTCGAGTGCCTTGTATTCGAGCTGAAAGGCGAGCGGCGACCAGATCAGCAGTTCGACGGACCCTGCCTTCACCATGGTGCAACCGTCGAAGATTTCCTCGACGGTGGCGCCCCAGGCGGCCTTAAGCGCCTTCGCCGTGTCGTTCGGTTTTTCTGCGATGGCGTGGATGGCCATCATGCCCAGCGCACCGTTGGGATGGACGATCCATTCCGGCTCCATGAAGGCGTCCGGCGTCTCGTGTTTCACGGGGAACCAGGGCACGGGGCCGGCGGTCTCGCCGACCACGACGCCGGCATCGACCTCGAAACCGTCCTCGGTTTCCCAGGCATGCGTGCGCTCCTCGCCCTCGAGTTCGGCGACGTTCAGGGCCAGTGCAATCTGCGGCGGATGGCCTTGCAGCAGCTCGATATAATTCGGCACGTCGTCGCTGTCGGGCTGGAAGCAGATGCAACGCGGCTCGACCCCGTCGGGTGTCAGATTGAACCCGATCTGGCCCAGCCGGGCTGCGGTATCCGCAGGGTCCGAGACGGTCAAGGAAAGGTGATCGATATCGCGCGCTGAAATCTTCATGCCCGCTCATACAGTCTTACCCCGGCCTCCCTCAAGTGCGATGCTGGAAGGCCTGAATCCAAGGGAGATATCGATGTCCAAGATGACGCTTTACGGCATTTGGCTGAGCGGCCCGACCTACAAGGCGGGACTGGCCTTGTCGCTGATGGGGCAGCCGTTCGCCTACAAGCATGTCGACCTTCGCGCCGGCGCGCACAAGCAGCCGGACTATCTCGCCATCAACCGTTTCGGCCAGGTGCCGGCGCTCGTCGACGGCGAGCTGAAACTCTGCCAGTCGGGCTCGATCCTGCTCTATCTCGCCGACAAGTTCGGCAGGATGGGCGGCAAGACGCCCGAGGAGAAGGCGCGGGTGCGCGAGTGGCTGTTCTGGGAGTTCGACCGGCTGGCTTCCAACATCTATCGTCCGCGTGCGATCAAGCGCGGCTTCATGAAGGCCGACGACAACGTCCATCAGATGTACGTCAACCAGGCGGGCGATGCGCTGAAGGTGCTCGACGCCGCGCTGGCCAAGTCGGACTTCCTGGTCGGCAGCGAAGCGACCATCGCCGATGTCGCGGTCTATGGCGATGTTGCCTATGCCGAGGAAGGTGCCATCGATCTCGGGCCCTATGCCAACGTGAAGGCATGGATGGGCCGGGTCGAGAAGCTGCCCGGCTTCAAGAAGTACGCCGACCTTCTGCCGCAACAGGACGCGGCTTAGGTTCGGTCGGCCTCTTCCATCTCCGCCCAGCTCGCCTCGACCGCGGCGCGGTCGAGGTCGCGGGTGATGAAAACCAGCCGCGACCGGCGGTCCTCGCAGGGCCAGCGGGCGAGCAGGGTGGGTGGATGGAAGGTCCGGTGCACGCCGTGGATCACCAGCGGCTGGTCCTCGCCAACGATGTCCAGCACGCCCTTCACGCGCAGCAGCCGGTCTCCCCACGCCGCTCGCACGGCCATCAGCCAGCGATTGAAGAGGTCCCAGTCCAACGGTTCGTCGAAGGTGAGGCAAAACGAGGCGATGTGCGCATCGTGCCGCGACCGGTCGTGCGCATGGCTATGGTGCGCATGATCGTGGGCCTCGGCGTTCAGCCATGCCTGCACCTTGTCGCTCTTGCCCGAGGGATCGAACGGGCCTGAATCGAACAGAAGAGCCGGATCGACGTCGCCCTGCACGATCTCGAACAGAGCAGCGCCTGGATTGAGCCCGGTCAGGCGTGCGCGCAGGCCGGCGCTGGCCGCGATCTCTGCGAGGTCTGTCTTGCTGATCAGCAGCCGGTCGGCGACGGCCGCCTGCTTCACGGCCTCCGGATGCTCGTCGAGCTGGCGCGCGCCATTCACGGCATCGACCGTCGTTACGACCCCGTCGAGCCGGTAGTCGTGACTGATCATCGGATGGTTGAGCAGGAGCTGCAGGATCGGCGCGGGGTCGGCGAGGCCTGTCGTCTCCAGCAGGACACGGTCGAAGGGCGGGATCTGGTCTTTTGCACGACGGCGCGCGATGTCGCGCAGGGTCTTGTCCAGGTCGCCCTGGATGGTGCAGCACACGCAGCCCGATTGCAGCAGCACCATGTCGCCGCCGACCTGCTCCATGAAGAGATGGTCGAGTCCCACTTCGCCGAACTCGTTAACCAGCACCAGGCTGCGGGCCATGCGCGGGTCGCCGAGCACGCGGTTGAGGAGGGTGGTCTTGCCGCTGCCGAGGAAGCCTGTGAACAGCGTCACCGGCATCCGCTCCGCCGACTTGTCGGGATCGAACAGGCTCATCGGTGACACCCTCACATATGCATATGTAACAAAGTAACGATGCCGCTTCCGCTTGACGATGCAACCTGAGGGTATGACGCTTTCGGTATCAACAAAGAAAAGGAGGGGCATCCATGGACTCGAGATATCTTCAGAACAACGAAGAACTCAAGCGGCCGCGGCAGGAGATCGACGAGGATCGCCGCTCGTTCCTGACGGCTGGCCTGATCGGCGGCGCCGTCGCCGCCGGTACGCTGGCGGCCGGTGCCGCGCATGCCCAGCAGATCGCGCAGGCCCCCGCGCTGACCGACAAGGCCTGGTGGCCGCATCCCAAGTGGGGCAAGGACGATCAGGCGGGCGCCTCGAACTACATGACGCCGGCGAAGGTCCTCGACACGGTGAAACTGATCAAGGACGGCAAGGTCTATCGGATCGGCCGCATCTATGAATCGGCCATGCCCAAGTTCGGCGAGCGCGCCTTCACCTTGCGCATTCCCGGCAGCCCCACGGGCGGTCCCTTCGGCACCAACAGGCTGATCTACAACGACGAGTATCTGTCGACAGAGATCGGCCAGACCGGAACGCAGTTCGATGGCCTGGCGCACATCGGCATCCAGATGGGCAAGGACGGCGACAAGAACGAGATGCGTTACTACAACGGCGTCACCGACCAGGAAATGAACAGCGCCTATGGCATGAAGAAGCTCGGCATCGAACAGGTGAAGCCGTTCTTCACGCGCGGCCATCTGTTCGACGTCGAGGCGGTCAAGGGCGCCATGATGGAAGCCGGCCAGGAGATCACCATCGCCGATCTCAAGGCGGCCCTGCAGAAGCAGAACATGCAGGAAGCCGATATCAAGGAAGGCGATGCCGTGTTCTTCAACACCGGCTGGGGCAAACTCTGGATGAAGAACAATGACAAGTTCAACGGCGGCGAACCCGGCATCGGGCTGGAGGCCGCCAAGTGGTTCATCGACAAGGGCATCGCGCTCACCGGCGCCGATACCTGGGGAACCGAAGTCGTGCCCAATCCCAACAAGGATCTGGCCTTTCCGGTCCATGCCGAGCTGATCGCCAAGAACGGCATCTTCAACCACGAGAACCTGGATTTCTCGGGGCTGATCGCCGACGGGAAGTACCAGTTCGCCTACATTTTCTCGCCCGCACCCATCAGGGGCGCGACGGGATCGAACGGCGGCCCCATCGCGGTAACCTGATCAGGGGCGAAAGGAGTGCGCGCTAGGTCGGATAGTCGCCGGCGGTGAACTTCGACTTGGCGTGCGTGCGGCTCAGCTTGCCGGAAGAGGTGCGGGGCAGGCCGGGTTGGCGCTTGATCAGGACGACCCGGCCATCGACCCCGGCGGCTTCCTTGACCGCCTGCTTTATGTCGCCCACCAGCGCCTCGCGCTCTGCGGGTTCGCTCGGATAGGCCTGAACGATGACCACGACGGCTTCGACGTCGCCCTCTTCGATCGAGAAGGCGCAGGCGTCGCCGCGGCCGACCTGCGGCAGCGCCTCGATGGCCCACTCGATGTCCTGCGGCCAGATGTTGCGGCCGTTCACGATGATCAGGTCCTTGGCGCGGCCGGTGATCACGAGCTCGCCCTTGTGCCAGTAACCGAGATCGCCGGTGTCGAGCCAGCCGTCGCGAAGCACGCGCTCGGTCTCCTCGCTCTTCTGGAAGTAGCCCGGCATGACGCTGGGGCCGCACACGAACAGCCGGCCGACATGGCGTTCGCCCAGAGCCGCACCGGAGTCGTCACGGATTTCGACGCTGTGCCCGGCCATCACCCTGCCGCAGACGACGAACTCGCGGGTCCGGCCTGACTGCGGATCCGTGAAGCTGTCGGTTTTGACGCCGCCGAACGGCGCGGCGAAGCTCAGGCCGACGCACACCTCCGCCATGCCGTAGCTCGGCATGAAGGCACGCTCGTCGAAGCCTGCGGCCTGAAAGGCGTCGGCGAAGCGCCGCAGGACGGGCAGCTGGATCATGTCTGCACCGACGCCGGCGAGGCGCAGGCTCGACAGGTCGAGCTCGCCCATCGGCGCAGTCAGGGCCCGGCGCGTGAGCAAGTCGTAGCCGAAGCTCGGACTGTAGGTGATCGTGGCGCGGCGCCTTGAGATCAGGGAAAGCCACTGCATCGGCCGCCGGGCGAAGTCGCGGGGCGCCAGCAGGTCGACGCTGCGCTGCGCACACATCGGCGCCAGGATGAAGCCGATCAGGCCCATGTCGTGATAGAGCGGCAGCCAGCTCACGCCGGAATCGTTCTCGTCGAGTCCCTGGGCGGCGATCGAGCCGTCGATGTTCGCCATGAGCTGGTCCTGGCGGATGTCGACGCCGAGCGGCGCGCGCGTGCTGCCGGAGGAGAACTGCACGTAGCAGGCCATGCCGGCGCGAAGCGGCCGCAGGTCGACCTTGACTTCGGGAAGGGCGGTGAAGATCTCCATGCCACCGGCGAAGCGCGCGGTCGTGCCTTCGGCGGCGCTGCGGGCGAACTCGACCAGCTCGTCCGGGGCCAGCACGCCCACCGCCTGTGCCGCGGTGATCTGCTTTCTGAGCTGGAAGATGTAGTGCGCCTTGGCGCCAAGTCCGACCGGCACGGGCACGGGCACCGGCACGATGCCGGCATACTGGCAGCCGAAGAAGGCGATACAGAAGCCCGGCCAAGTGTCGGCGATGAGGATGAGCCGCTCGCCGGGCTCGATCCCGGCGCCGATCAGGCGGCGGGCGAACGACAGCGCCTCGGTGCGGAGATGGCTGTAGGGCAGGCGGGTCAAGAGCTTGCCACGGGCATCGAAGAAGTTGAAGCCGGTCTCGCCGCGGGCAGCGTAGTCGAGCGCCTCGGTCAGGCTGGTGAAGCCGCCGCGGCGGAAGGGCAGAGAGACGTTGTGGGTCGGGGTCGGGACCGTGACCCAGCGTTCCGGGCTCGAATGCAACGTCGACACATAGCGTTGCATACGCCCAGCAGGCCCATCGGCCGGCGTGGCATTTGACAGAAGCGCAGGCAGGATTCCTCGGATCGACGTCATCTGACGATCTCCCAAACGGTTCGCACTAAGCGCGTCACCGCTCGGTTGACCGTCCCGTTGGATCATCCCGTCCATCGGAAGAGCGACGCTATCGCCGGCAGGTCTTCTGGCTCGCGGGTCGTAGCTCCTGCCCGTCTTCCCAGACCGAAGTCCAGTGACATATGGGCTCTCGCTCGCCGCTTACAGCTGCGGGTACAGCTGCCGATTGGCTCCCTGTGGAGGGAGCGGCACGGCATTCCCTGTTAGCCTCCGGTTAAGGAGGACCGTCGATAGGCACTGGTTAAGCTTGCGCTTGGCCTCGGTCAATTGCTTTGATGGTTCAAATATCGGGAGGAGACTGCAAAATGTCGATGATTCGCAGAGTCGCCGCGGCGGCGCTTGGCATGGCACTCGCCTGGCCGGCAGGGGCCCAGGGCATTCCCAAGGTACAGTCCCCGGAAGAGGTGGGGTTTCTCTCGACCCGCCTGAAGCGGCTCAGTGACCGGCTGAACGAGGGCGTGAAGAACAACGAGCTGCCGGGCGCCGTCGTCCTGATCGCCCGCAACGGCAAGATCGTGATGTTCGAATCCTACGGCTTTCGCGACAAGGAGGCCAAGGTCGCGATGACCAACGACACGATCTTCCGCATCGCCTCGATGACCAAGCCGATCGTTACCCTGGCCGCGATGATGCTGATGGAGGAGGGCAAGCTCACGCTCGCCGACCGTGTATCGACCTACATTCCGGCGTTCGCCGACACCAAGGTCGCGGTCCCGAAAAAGAAGGACGGCGGCACGACGGAGATGGTGCTGGAGCCGCAGTTCCGTCCGATGACGGTGCACGACCTGATGCGCCACACGTCGGGCCTCACCTATGGCGCGGTGGGCGCCAATCCGGTCAAGCAGTCCTATCTCGACATGAAGGTTGCCGACCGCAGCCAGACGAATGCCGAGATGGCAGACAAGCTGGGCAAGCTCGCGCTGCTGTACCAGCCCGGCACGACCTGGGAGTATTCAATGTCGACGGACGTGCTCGGGCGCGTCGTCGAGGTCGCGTCCGGCATGCCGCTCGACAAGTTCATCGAGGAGCGAATCACCAAGCCGCTGAAGATGGGCGACACGGCCTTCGAGGCCAGCGCCGACAAGAAGGCGCGCGGCGCCCGGCCGATGAAGGAGGGGCCCAAGAATGAACTGCCGGCGATCCCCGACATTACCGAGAAGTTCACCTGGCGTTCGGGCGGCGGCGGCATGGTGTCGACGGCGGCCGACTATGCCCGCTTCCTGCAGATGTTCGCCAATGGCGGCCAGCTCGACGGCGTGCGCCTCGTCTCGCGCAAGACGATCGATCTCATGACTGCTGACGCGCTGCCACCGGACATCAAGATGGGCGCCGACATGTTCCGCTTCGAGGCGCTCGAGCCCAGCGCGCGCATGGGCCAAGGGTTCGGCCTCGGCTTCGCGGTGCGCAACGTGCAGGGCGTCAACCCGCTGCCGGGCTCGCCCAACGACTATTTCTGGGGCGGCGCCTACGGCACCTATTTCTGGCACGATCCGCGCGAGCGCCTGTATGTCGTTTTCATGATGCAGTCGCCCCAGGCCCGTCTGCGCTATCGGTACCTGATGCGCGACCTCGTCTACCAGGCGATGGTGAATTAGCCGCCTTGACGCTCCGCCACCGGACAACCACGTTGGCATTGCCCACGTGAACGGGCGGGAGACTGGTGATGCAACAGCAGGAACGCGATCTGATCTCGGGTCTGTTCGATCGTTTGAAGCCGTTCGAATCGCAGCCACGCGACGGCGAGGCTGAGTCGTTCATCAGGGGACTGGCGGCGCAACAGCCGGCCGCACCCTATCTGCTGGTGCAGACCGTCCTGGTTCAGGAGGAGGCGCTGAAGGCCGCCCAGGCGCGCATCGCCGAACTGGAAGCGAAGGCGAGCGCCGCGCCGCCGGCCGCGACCGGTTTCCTCGGCAGTGCGCCCCGGATCGGCCCGTGGGGCGCGCCCGCTACGGGCGATGCGCCCGCCGCCGGTGCCGCGCCGCGCACGTCCGTGCCGTCGACGGTGCCGTCCACCCGCTCGCCGCTGCAGGCCGCGCTCGCGCCACAGCAACCGCCGCAACAGCCGGCGGGGGGCAGCTTCCTGCGCACCGCGATGGCGACCGCCGCCGGTGTGGCCGGCGGTGCGCTGCTGTTCGAAGGCATTCGTGGCCTGATGGGCAGCAACCCGTTCGGGCAGCAGCAGGCCGCGATGGGCGGGACCACTCCGCCCGAACTCCTGCCACCCGATTCCTCGACCCAGCAGCAAGCCTTCGCCGACGACCAGTCGGGGGCGGGGGACTACGATACCGCTGCGGTGGACGACGGCGGATTCGGCGGCGACGACGACAGCTGGGCCTGAGGCCCGGCGGACCTATCTCAATTAAATAAGGGGGGACCGAGGAGATGATCGAGCTTCACACGTGGGGCACGCCGAACGGCCGCAAGGTCTCAATCATGCTCGAAGAGTGCGAACTGCCCTACAGCGTGCACAAGATCGACATCTCCAAGGGCGAGCAGCACAAGCCCGAATTCCTGCGCATCAGCCCCAACAACCGGATTCCGGCGATCGTCGATCCGGCCGGGCCGGGCGGCAAGCCGTACAGCCTGTTCGAGTCCGGCGCGATCCTGATCTATCTCGCCGACAAGACGAAGAAGTTCCTGCCGGCCGATGGCGTCAGGCGCTACGATTCGCTTCAGTGGCTGATGTGGCAGATGGGCGGATTCGGCCCGATGCTCGGTCAGGCGCATCACTTCCTGCGCGCGGCACCGTCGAAGATCGAATACGGCATCAAGCGCTATGTCGACGAAGCCAAGCGGCTCTACGGCGTCCTCGACAAGCAGCTCGCCGGCAATGCGTTCGTGGCGGGCGAGGAGTACACGATCGCCGATATGTCGATCTTTCCGTGGGCGGCGCGGCACGAGTGGCACACCGTGAACCTCGACGAGTTCCCCAATGTGAAGCGCTGGTACGATATCGTGAACGCGCGGCCTGCCGTCGCCAAGGGCATGGCCGTTCCGTATCTCAACTAGAATGCCGCGCGGCTCCTGGCGTGGGGGGGTGGGGGCGGCGTTGCTCTGCCCGATGCTCTTCGGCTGTGCGCAGCCGGGGACACAAACGGCTTGTACGTCTCCGCTCAAGCCGGCCGTCGAGGTGAACCTCTACTTCGGCCGCGACAAGCCAGCGGGCGGCGAGGTGAGCGAGGCGGAGTGGGCGTCGTTCCTGTCCGAGGTCGTCACGCCCCGGTTTCCGGCCGGCTTGACGGTGATCGACGCGCGCGGCCAGCACCGCGACCCGGCCGGAGTCATCGGAGCTGAGCGTACGAAGCTGGTGGTGGTCGTCGTGTTCGACCCTCCAGCCCATCGCTCGAAGGTTGCCTCGATCGTCGAGACCTACACGAAGCGCTTCGGGCAGCATGAGGTGTTCCGGGTCGAACAGCCAGTCTGCGCCGGCTGACGGGTTCGCCGAAGCACGCTAGATTTTCAACGGATGATCCATTTTCAGGAGAGTCAGCCCATGAGCAACGACGTCACTGCGCGCAAGAAGGCCGCACTCGCCACCCCGACCGACCTCGGCGAGAACGCCACGAAGGATCTGAGCGGCGGGCTCAACATCCTCCTGGCCGACGTGGCCGCGCTCTACTGGAAGACCAAGAACTTCCACTGGCACATGTCCGGACCGAACTTCCGAGACTACCACCTGCTGCTCGACGAGCAGGCGACCGAGATCGACGCCATGACGGACGTGATCGCCGAGCGCGTGCGCAAGCTCGGTGGCACGACGCTGCGCTCGATTGGCCATATCTCCCGTTTGCAGCGCGTGCTCGACAACGATGCCGACTATGTGACGCCGCTCGACATGCTCGCGGAGCTGCGCGACGACAACAAGCAGCTCTGCGTCCACATGCGCACGCTCCACGGACTTTGCGACGAGCATGGCGACATCGCGACGGCCAGCCTGATCGAAAACTGGATCGACCAGACCGAGAAGCGCGTCTGGTTCCTGTTCGAGACGACGCGTCGTACCGAAGGCTAGATCAGGCACTTGCCCTTTGCGGACTCCACAAAGGGGAAGTGCCCTCGTCAGACGAGGGCGATGGGGTCATGCCACCCTATTGACGCTCGGCCCAGCCGATCATCCTGCCGATGAAGGCGTCACAGGCATCCATCTGGGACTTTGCGACGAACTCGTTGGGCTGGTGGGCCTGCGAGATGTCGCCCGGTCCGCAGATCACGGTCGGGATGCCGTGGCTGCGGAAGATGCCGGCCTCTGTGCCGTAGGGCACGGCATAGGTGCGATTGCCGCCCGTCCATTGCAGGGCGAGCTTGGCGGCTTCCTCGTTCTCCTGCGGCATCAGACCGGGCACGAAGGAGCGGCGCTTCATCTGGATGTCGGCGTCGGGGTGCTTGGCCTTCATCTTCGGCAGCAACAGGTCGGCGACATAGGCCTCGGCGCGGCGCTGCACTTCCCACGGATCGTCGCCGGGCAGAGTGCGGTAGCCCCAGTTGAGGGTGCACTCGCGCGCGAGGATGTTGCCCGCCGTGCCGCCGGTCACGATGCCGACATTGATGGTGGTGTGGCCGGGCACGGTGTCGATGTCGGTGCGCGTGCGGCCGGCCAGCTCGACCTGCAGCTCGTTGAGCCAGTGGATGAAGTCGCCGGCAAAATGGATGGCGCTGACGCCGAGATGCGTCATGGAGGAGTGGGCCTCGACACCGGTGAAGGTGGCGATGATTCCGCCGCCGGCGTTCTGGGCGTTGACGACGCCCATCATGGTGGGCTCGCCCACGATCACGGCCTGCGGGCGCGGCACGTTGCCGACCAGTTTCTCGACCAGCGAATGCGCGCCGAGGCAGCCGATCTCCTCGTCGTAGCTGAAGGCGAAATGCATAGGCACCTTGAGCTTCGCCTTTTTGAGCGCCGGCACGTGGGCGAGGCAGGCAGCGATGAAACCCTTCATGTCGCAGGTGCCGCGGCCGTAGAGGTTGCCGTCGGCTTTCTCCGTCAGCGTCCACGGATCGGTCTCCCAGGCCTGTCCGTCGACCGGCACCACGTCGGTGTGGCCCGAAAGCACGATGCCGCCCTCGGCCTCGGGACCGACCGAGGCGAACAGGTTGGCCTTGGTGCCTTCCGCGTTGGGGACCAGCGTGCTCCGGATGCCGTGCTCGTCCAGGTAGCCCTGGATGTACTTGATCAGGTCGAGATTGGAGTTGCGCGAGGTGGTGTCGAACGCCACCAGGCGCTGGAGCATGTCGATGGAGCTGGAATTCATGGCCCGCACCGTCGCACGCTTCAGACCGCGACGCCAAGAGCCTGTAAAACCTCGCGAAATTACCGGCTCGTTTGACACTCCCCAGCCCGCCCGCTAGAACCGCCCGGCATCCGTCGTGGTTATGGTCGCCGGGGTCTTAACGGGTCTGCGGAGGGGTGGCCGAGTGGCCGAAGGCGGCGGTTTGCTAAACCGTTATAGGGAGATAATCCCTATCGTGGGTTCGAATCCCATCCCCTCCGCCATTACCTCTGCCCGATCGACCGGTCTCCCAGCTTGTCGAGGATGCTTAAGCGTCCGATATCTACGGGCAGTCGCAGCGCAAGCTCCCACCCTGGCTTGCTTTCAAACCGCCGGTTTTTTGCGGAGCCTTCTATGTCCAGTGGCGCGATTCTACCGATTCTCGACCATGAGCTCGCAGATGACGAGATTGAATGGATGAAGTCCGTGTATGCGGATTTCAGCAAGGCCCGCGCCGCGGCCGGTCCCGAATTCAATCCCAAGGACGCCTTGCGGGCCATCTTGGCCCGCGAGGAATATCACTTCTCCGCCGTGCCGGATTTGACCGGACCCGGCCCGTGGCGTCTGGGCCAGAACCTGCACGGACGCGGTGTCGCGGCGGTGTTCCTGCGGAAAGTCGAGCTGCATGCACACATTGCCACCCGTACCGATCAGTTCCCGATGTATGTCGTGGGAGAGGCGGACGGTTTTTCCATCGACGAGAAGGGCAAGCCTGTGCTGACACCGGTGAGTGACGGCGGCCATTTCCACAACGCGCCCGGCGCGCCGCACGCCTTCGTGCCGAAAGTCGGCGCGCCCAAGCCGGACGACTGGGAAATCGCCTTCATCGCGATCACGCCGCGCAACCTGAAGGAAGACACGCATCGCGTTTCGGACGAGGTGCGCGCGCTGTATAAACAGGTTGTCGGTCAGGACGCCCCTTTGGGCATTTGAGAAGGACAAGCCACTTGCAAGTGACCCGCCGCGTCATTACCGCGACCATAGCTCTCGCCGCTGCCTATCCGGCTGGCGCGCAAACCCGAGGAAAAGCCATGACGACCGAAAGCGGCCTGAAAATCATCGACACCACCGTCGGCACGGGCGCGAGCCCCAAGAAAGGCCAGACCTGTGTCATGCACTACACGGGATGGCTCTACGAAGGCGACGTGAAAGGCAAGAAATTCGATTCTTCCGTCGATCGCGGCTCGCCTTTCGAATTTCCCATCGGCATGCAGCGCGTCATCGGCGGCTGGGACGAGGGCGTCGCGACCATGAAGGTTGGCGGCAAGCGAACGCTGATCATTCCGCCGCACCTTGGATATGGAGCTCGCGGCGCTGGCGGTGTCATTCCGCCCAACGCCACGCTGATTTTCGACGTCGAGCTGCTGGCGATCAAATAGGCTGCGTCTTCGTGCGGGCTGGCTTCGCCGCCTCGAGGCACCGTCGTGCCGTCGTCGACGAACAGCAGGGCGCCGGTAGCGTAGGGGTCTCCGCCGCTGGCTCGACCACTAGTTGAGGCTCGGCGACTTGCCCTCGCAGGCATCGGCGATGGCGGCCGACAGGGAGGGGACCCAGTCCGCGCTGGGGGCGTTCACGAAGTGGCCGAGATGGTCACTTCCCCAGCAGATTGGTACGCCCGCAGCCAGCGAAAGGCTGCTGCACCAGTCACCAATCTCGCCACTCAGCATCTTTGGAACGTAGACTTTGAGCATCTTCGATCTCCTGTTCACAAGGATCGATGGGCTGCCTCTGGCACGATCCACGCAATTTCCGCGCCAACCGAGGCGAGCTTCTTTTTAGATCGAGAAGCATCACAGTATTGTGGCGGCGCTCACCGCCCGGCGGGATCGCGATCCGCCGCGCCGCTGATGATCGCCTCCAGCGCGGCGAGGCCGTCGGTGAGGGCGGCGGGCCCGGGCTGCAGGATGAGCGGCGATTTGATCTCGTGCAGCCGGCCGTTGCGTACCGCCGGCAGGGATCCGAACCCGGGTCGGGCGACGAGCTTCTCGCTCTTGAATTTCTTGCCGCACCACGAGCCGATGACGATGTCGGGGGCGCGGCGGATCACCTCGTCCGGGGTGACGATGCGGTCCCTGGCCGACTTGCACGTGGCCAGTTCCGGAAAGATGTCCGCGCCGCCCGCGGCTTCGACCAGCTGCGAGACCCAGGCAATGCCGGAGATCATCGGGTCGTCCCATTCCTCGAAATACACCCTCGGGCGAGGGCCGGCGTCGCTGGTGCGCCGCCGCGTCGCCTCGACGTTGGCCGCGAGTTCGTCGGCCAGGGCCATCGCGCGATCCGGGGCGCCGACGATCGCGCCGAGGGTGCGGATCATGTCGAGAATCTCCGCGACCGTGCGCTGATTGAAGGCATGGACGTTGATGCCGGCGCGCACGAGCGACGCCACCAGATCCGCCTGCAGGTCGGAGAAAGTGAGAACCAGGTCGGGCTGCAGGGCCAGGATCTTCGGCATGTCGGCCGAGATGAAGGCGGAAACGCGCGGCTTCTCTCGGCGGGCCTGCGGCGGCCGGACCGTGTAGCCGGAAATGCCGACGATGCGGTCCTGCTCGCCCAGCAGGTAGAGCGTCTCGGTGGTCTCCTCGGTCAGGCAGACGATGCGCTCGGGTGGATACATGATGCCGCGACAATAGCAGCGCGGGCGGGCGGCATCGACCGGCCAGGGTCGTCGACTCTGCACGATCCGTCGGTCTGCACGGCAAAACCACTGTGGCATTGACCGGAAACCACAGGTCTGTAGGGATTGGCCGCACGTGAAAATCCGATCGACAGGAGCGAGGAAACCCCAATGACCCAGAAGGCAACGGCAGCGACCCGGAAGCCGGTCCGTCCCGATCTCGAAGCAGAGCTGAACAATCTCGCCATGTCGAAGGAGGCGCAGCCTCTGTTCGATGCGGTCAAGGCGCATATCGCCGAGAACGTCGCGCCGATCCTCGAGGAGTTCAATCGCCTGGGCGAGGGCCGCAAGGATCGCTGGAGCTGGGCCCCGGGCCAGCTGGAGCTGCTCGAAGGCGCCAAGAACAAGGCCAAGGCTTCGGGCCTGTGGAATTTCTTCCTGCCCCATTCCGAGATCGGCCGCGGGCTCACGAACCTCGACTACGCTTATATCGCCGCCGAGCTGGGCAAGTATCCGCTGGCGTCGGAGTCGCTGAACTGCTCCGCGCCGGACACCGGCAACATGGAAGTGCTCGAGAAGGTCGGCACCCCCGAGCAGAAGGAGAAGTGGCTGAAGCCGCTGCTCAACGGCGAAATCCGCTCGGCCTATGCGATGACGGAGCCGGGCGTGGCCTCCTCGGACGCCAAGAACATCACCACGCGCGCCGAGCTGGTCGGCAACGAGTGGGTGATCAACGGCGAGAAATATTACATCTCCGGCGCTGGGGATCCGCGCTGCAAGATCATGATCGTCATGGTCAAGACCAGCCCGGATGCCTCACCCCAGTTCCAGCAGTCGCAGATCCTGGTGCCGATGGGTACGCCCGGCCTCGAGATCGTGGGCCCGATGACCGTGTTCGGCCACGACCATGCGCCGCGCGGCCACATGCACCTCAAGTTCAACAACTGCCGGGTGCCGGCCGAGAACATCCTGCTGGGTGAGGGCCGTGGCTTCGAGATCAGCCAGGTCCGCCTCGGACCGGGCCGCATCCATCACTGCATGCGCTCCATCGGCGCCGCCGAGAAGGCCATCGAGCTGATGGTCAAGCGCGGCTCGAGCCGCACCGCCTTCGGCAAACCGCTGATCCAGCTCGGAAAGAACCTCGAACTCGTCAGCCGCGCGCGCATCGAGATCGAGGCGATGCGTCTCATGGTGCTGAAGGCCGCCAAGGCGATGGACGTGCTGGGCCATCGCGAGGCCCGCGTCTGGATCAGCATGGTGAAGGCGATGGTGCCGGAGAAGGTCTGCGTGATCATCGACCAGGCGATGCAGATCCACGGCGCCACCGGCCTGTCCCAGTGGTCGCCGCTCAGCGAGATGTACGTGAACCAGCGGCACCTCAGGTTCGCGGACGGTCCGGACGAGGTCCATCACATGGTGGTGGGCCGCGCCGAGATGAGCCGCCACTAGGACGATCGGAGCGGGCCCGGTCTTGACAGGCCGGGCCCGGCCCCTTTTGTTGCGGGCGTATGGAGAGACTGGAAGAGCGAATGACGGTGACCCGGATTTCCCTGCGAACGGCCCTCGTGCTGCTGCCGCTTCTGCTGGGTGGCTGCGAGGCCGCGAGTTCCCTGCGGGGGGCGGGTCTCTCCGATCCGCAGCGGATGAAGAGCATCGACGACGCTTTCGAGGCGCGCGACAATTGCCTGATCGCGAACATCCACCTGGCCGACGTCTATGCCGGCAGCGCCCCGTCGCTCGCCGCCACGGCCGCAGCCTCCTGTCAGACCCAGACGGACGTCCTGATCTCCCTCAGCAATCCCTATGGCGATCCGCGGGTCACCGCGGCGATCCAGAAGGATTCGAGCTTCCGGGCGATGGGCTTCGTGCTGAAGGCACGCGGCCAGGGCTGACGGCGGCTAGACCCGCCGCCACATCGGCGCGCGCTTCCTCACCGGGTCGAGCAGCGACCAGTCGCCCTGTTCGACGACATGCCCTTGGGGGAAGGGCGAGCGCGGCTCCTGGCCGAGCGCGCGCATCACGCGATCGTCGCGGTAATAGCAGAGCAGCACAACGCGATTGAGGGCGAAGAGCGGCGCGCCGCCCTCCTGCCTGAACCGCATTGCCACCTCGTTGCGGCGCTCGGGCGCGAGCTCGGCGAACGGGCCGCCGGACAGCTCCCGCAGATGCTTAAGCGCAATCTGCGCGTCCGCGGTGTCGCGTTCCAGGCTCTTGAGGATATCGGCGAAGATCAGCGCGTCGTCGGCGCCCGGTACGCCATGGACGCTGCTCGCGGGGATCATGATGCCCGCCAGAAGGCGCAAGTCCCGGGATTCGGCGTCCGTCAGGATTCCGTAGGTCATGTCGATCGGCCTCAATCGAAGAGCGTGGCGTCGGCGAGCCGGCGCTTGATGTTGTCGGCGATGTACAGCGCCAGCGCCTGGATGGTGGAAGTCGGGTTCACGCCGCCCGAGGTCACCCAGATGCTGCCGTCGACGATGAACAGGTTCTTCACGTCGTGGCTGCGCCCCCATTCGTTGACCACGGAACGCTCGGGATCCGTGCCCATGCGCGCCGTGCCCATGAGATGCCAGCCGGCATTGAGCATCGGCGCGTCGCTGCCGACATGCTTCGCGCCGGCGGCCGCGAGGATGTCCTTCGAGCGCGCGACGCCGTGGGCAATCATCTTCTTCGTGTTGTCGCTCAAGGTGTAGTCGATCTTCGGCGCGGGGATGCCGTTGCTGTCCTTCAGCACCGGATCGAGCGTCACCCTGTTGTGCTCCTCGGGCAGGTCCTCGCAGATCGCCGAGAGCCCCAGCTTGCGGTTGAAGAGGGTCCGATAGACATCGTGATGCGTCTCGCCCCAGGGCAGGAAGCCGCGCGCTGTATTGGCGATGGCGTCGACGATCGTTCCGGCACCGCGGTGGAGCTGCAGCGTGTAGCCGCGCACGAAGCCGCGGGCCTTGTCGGTCTCGTAGAATTCCTGGCTCCACAGCGGGAGCTGCGCGCCGGTGTTGCCGTCGATCGGCTCGTCGACATAGCCGTAGGTATGCGCGAACGGATGGAACATCAGATTCCTTCCGACCAACCCGCTCGAATTGGCGATGCCATTTGGGAAGCGGCCGGACACCGAGTTGAGCAGCAGTCGCGGCGTGCCGATGCCGTTGCAGGCCACGATGACCATCTCGGCCGGCTGGAAATGCTCCTTACCCTCGGCATCGTAGTAGATCGCACCGTCGGCCAGACCGTCTGGCCCGACCGTTACCTCCCGGACCCGCGCGCGGGTGCGCAGCTCGACGCCGGCGCGCAGCGCGTGCGGCCAGTAGGTGACGTCGGCGCTCCCCTTGGCGCCCTGGGCGCAGCCGGGTGTGCAGTGGCCGAGATTGATGCAGGGGGCCCGGCCGTCATACTCGGTCGTGGCGATCGCGGAGTCCGAGGGCCACCAGTGCCAGCCGAGCTTGTTCATCGCCTCGCCGAAGCACTTGCCTGTCTTGCCGAGGGGCAGCGGCGGCATCGGCGGCACGTGGCGCGGGTAGGCGGGGTCGCCCTCGAGGCCCGCGACGCCCGTCATGCGGTCGTTCTCGGCAAAGAACGGCTCCAGGGTGGCATAGTCGACGGGCCAGTCGTCGGCCACGCCATCCAGCGTCTTTACCCGGAAGTCCGAGGGGTGCAGGCGCGGATAGTGCGCCGTGTACATGATGGTGCTGCCGCCGACGCCGTTGAAGTTCACGACCTGGATCGGCGAGGTGCCGTTGTTGATCGGATAGTCGGTCTCGCGCGCGCGGCGGTTCGGGTTGATGGCGAAGTCGCCGAACAGGCGGGCCTCCCAGTCCCGGCCGTTGGTCGGATAGTCCGTGGGCTTCACCCAGTCGCCCTGTTCGAGGCAGAGGATCCGCATCTTCGTATCGGCGAGGCTCCAGGCCACCGCCGCCCCCGAAGCGCCGGAACCGATGATCAGGACGTCGACCTTTTCGTGCATGGCGTTCTTCCGTTAGCGGGCGAGGTGCTGGCTGATGGCCTGGGCAACCAGCGCGTGTCCGCCGGCCGTCCAGTGTTCATCGTGGGCAAAGTAGTAGGACAGGGGAGACCCTTGTGCCTCCAGGACGGGCTGCAGGTCCAGTACGTCGATGCCGCGCCGCAACCACACGGACTGCAATGCGCCGCGGCGTCGGCGGCCGGTTTCGGATCGTGGATTCTGGGGGCTGGCTTCGGGGCTCATGTTCGCGCAAGACTGGCGTGACTTGATCAGCGAGGAAAGAGCCTTCCCATGCCGGATACCACTCTTGCACGGCCTGCGGCCACCACGACCGAGCATTTCGACGTCGTCATCGTCGGCGCCGGCATCTCCGGCATCGGCGGTGCCTATCATCTGACCCACCAGATGCCCGATCGCAGCTTCGTCATCCTGGAGACGCAGGAGAGCTTCGGCGGCACCTGGCTCACGCACAAGTACCCCGGCATCCGTTCCGACAGCGACCTCCACACGTTCGGCTATCGCTTCAAGCCGTGGAAGGGCAAGCCGATCGCCACCGCCCAGGAGATCAAGTCCTACATGGGCGAGGTGATCGAGGAGAACGACCTCGCCCGGCACATCCGTTACCGGCACCGCATCGACGCGGCGACCTGGTCGAGCGCGGACAATCGGTGGACCATCGAAGGGGTGCGCACCGACACCGGGGAGGCGGTCCGCTTCACCGCCAACTTCCTCTGGATGTGCCAGGGCTACTACCGCCATTCGGTCGGCTACACGCCGGAATGGAAGGACATGGACCGCTTCAAGGGCCAGATCGTCCATCCCCAGACTTGGCCGGAGGATCTCGATTACATGGGCAAGAAGATCGTCGTGATCGGCTCCGGCGCGACGGCCGCGACGGTCATCCCGGCGATGGCCGACAAGGCCGGTCACGTCACCATGCTGCAGCGCTCGCCGACCTATTTCATTCCGGGCCGCAACGCCATCGAACTCGCCGAAACGCTGCGGCAGCTCGAGGTCGACGAGGAATGGATCCACGAGATCGTGCGCCGCAAGATCCTGCACGACCAGTCGGTCTTCACGCGGCGCTCCCTCGAGGAATCCGACAAGGTGCGAGCTGAACTGCTGGCCGGTGTCCGTGCCCATGTCGGGCCGGACTTCCCGCTGGAGCCGCATTTTACGCCGACCTACCGGCCATGGCAGCAGCGCATCGCCTTCGTGCCCGACGGCGATCTCTTCAAGGCCATCCGCGCTGGCAAGGCCTCCGTCGAGACCGACGAGATCGACCGCTTCGTGCCGGAAGGCATCCTGCTCAAGTCGGGCAAGGTGCTCGAGGCCGACATCATCGTCACGGCGACGGGCTTCGACCTGTCGGTGATGGGCGACATCGCCTTCGCGGTGGACGGCAAGCCGGTCGACTTCGCCGACACGGTGACCTATCGCGGCATGATGTTCACCGGCGTGCCCAACATGATCTGGGTGTTCGGATACTTCCGCGCGAGCTGGACCCTGCGCGCCGACCTGGTCGGCGACTTCGTCTGCCGCCTCCTCGACCACATGGAAAATCGCCAGGCCCACAAGGTCGAGGTCGCGCTGCGGCCGGAGGATGAGGGGATGAAGCTGCTGCCCTGGATCGATCCGGAGAACTTCAATCCCGGCTACCTGATGCGCGGCATGCATCTCCTGCCCAAGCGTGGTGACAAGCCCGAGTGGCAGCACACCCAGGATTACTGGAACGAGAAGAACGTCTTCCCGGCCATCGATCTCGACGACCGGGCGTTCGTCTACGGCTGATCGTTCGGTCGATCCGGAGCTCGGGGGAGCGGAGATGACTCAGGGAAACACGCGCCGCGTCATTGCGGCCGGCGCGATCGGCAACGTGCTGGAATGGTACGATTTCGCGGTCTACGGCTACTTCGCCGCCGCGATCGGCCGGGCCTTCTTCCCCAGCGAGGACGCTGTCGCGCAGGTCCTGGCGGCCTTCGGCATCTTCGCGGTCGGCTTCCTCATGCGACCGATCGGCGGGGCGGTGATCGGGGCGATCGGCGACCGGCTCGGGCGCCGCGCGGCGCTCACCTTTTCCGTCGCCGCCATGGCCATCCCGACGTTCCTGGTGGGCGTGCTGCCGGACTACCACACGCTCGGCATCGCGGCGCCGATCCTGCTCACGCTGCTGCGCATGGTGCAGGGCCTGTCGGTCGGCGGCGAATACACGACCTCGATCATCTTCATCATCGAGCAGTCGCCGCCCAACCGGCGTGGGCTGGTGGGCGCGCTGGGCTGCTGTGGCGCAATCGGCGGCATCCTGCTGGGCTCTGCGACAGGCGCACTGCTGGCGTCGGTGATGTCCGAGCAGGCGCTGGAGAGCTGGGGCTGGCGACTGCCTTTCCTGCTGGGATTGCTGGTCGGCATAGCTGGCGTCGCTCTGCGGCGCCACGTCCATGAGGAACCGCGCAAGGCCCCGACGGCCCGGTCGCCACTGCTCGACACGGTGCGCAACCATGGCCCGCTGCTCGGCAAGCTCGCGGCGCTCTCGGTGTTCAATTCGGTCGGCTTCTACCTGATGTTCGTCTACATCGTGAGCTGGCTGCAGTTCGCCGACAATATTGCGCCCGCCACGGCACTCGCGATCAATTCGGCCAGCATGGTCGCGATGCTGCCGACCATGGTCCTGATGGGATGGCTGTCCGACCGCTACGGCCGGCGCCCTCTGATGTTGGGCGCCGCGGCGCTGGGGGTCGTTGGCGCGCTGCCGTTCTTCTGGTTGATGCACCAGGGGCATCCGACCTTGATCCTGCTGGGCCAACTCGGCTTCGTGCTGTCGGTCGGCGCCTTCATAGGCGCCCAGCCGGCGCTGATGGTCGAGGCGGTGCCGGCGGAGATCCGCTGCACGGCGATCGCGCTGGGATACAACGTGACCCTGGGCATTCTCGGCGGCTTCAGCCCGCTGGTCGCCACGTGGCTGGTGCACCGGACCGAGAACGACTTCAGCCCGGCCTTCATGATCATGGCCGCCGCCGCCGTTTCCTTCGCGGCCATCCTTAGGTTCGAGGAAACCTTCAGGGTGAAGCTGCAGACTGCCTAACAACTTTCCACCTCCGTCATACGGCGGAGGTGGAAGAGTTGAGAGGCAAGCCTTTACTGCAGCTTGATGCCGGCCTCGGCGATCAGCTTGCCGAGCAACTCACGCTGGCCGGCGATCCAGGTCTTGAACTCCGCCGGCGTGTTGGCGACGAGGTCGGCGCCGGTGGGATCCAACCGCTCCTTGACCTTCGGGTCCTTGATCGCCTCTGCCACGACGGCCTGCATGCGGTCGACCAGGGCCGGCGGCGTGCCGGTGACGGCGAACAGGCCGTTCCAGTCGTTGAGGTCGAAGCCCGGGTACCCGCTCTCGGCGAGGGTCGGTACGTCAGGGAAGGCGGACGAACGTTTGAGGCTGGTGACCGCCAAGACGCGGGCGCGTCCGGCCGCCACGGGCGGGCGGATCGAATTGGTGGTGATGATCACCGAATCGACGGCGCCCGCGCCGATGTCGCGGGCGGCATCGGCACCGCCGCGATAGGGCACGTGAATCAGCTTGATGCCCACCCGGCGCTGCAGTTCCTCGCCGGCCATGTGGGCCATGCCGGCCGCCGGCGGGGTACCGTAGCTGATCGTGCCGGGCTTGGCTTTCGCGGCCGCGATGAACTCCTCGATGCTCTTCGACGGAAAGTCCTGCTTCACGGCGACGACCTGCGGAAAGCTGGCGAGCTGGGTTACCGGCAACCAGGTCTGCGCATAGTCGAAGGGCAGGTCCTTCATCAGCAGGGTGTTGGTGATCTGGTTGGCGGCATCGACCAGGAAGGTCTGGCCGTCGCGCGGCGCCTGGAGAACGGCATTGGCGGCGACCACGGCATTGCCGCCGGTGCGGTTGTCGATGATCACCTGCTGGCCGATGATCTCGGCCACGCGCACGCCGATGTTGCGGGCCACCGTATCGGCCGCGCCGCCGGCTGCGAAGGCGACGACCCAGCGGACCGGCCCTTTCGGCCAGTCGCCCTGGGCAAAGCCCTCGCGGGCGATGAAGGGGGCCGCGAGGCCCCCGGCAAGGATGCTGCGCCTTGAAATTCGGGTCATGTCTTCGCTTCCAGCAGTTCGGGCACCACCCAGAGCGCGGGTTCGCCGCGGGCAACCCTCTGGACGTTGTCGAAGCCGTTGCGCAGGCGGGTGATGTTGCTCTCGAACGTCGGCCCGGCGAGGTGTGCGGTCAGGACGACGTTGTCGAGCTTCAGGAGGGGATTGTCCGGCGGGGTCGGCTCCTCGTCGAACACATCGAGGCCGGCGCCGAACAGGTTGCCGCTCGAAAGCGCTGCGATCATCGCCTTCTCGTCGATCACGGGCCCGCGCGACGTGTTCACGATGATCGCCGACTTCTTCATGGCAGCCAGTTCGTCCTTGCCGATCATGTGACGGGTTGAAGCATTCAGCGGCACGTGCAGCGAGACGATGTCGGAATGCTTCAGGATCTCGGGCAGCAGGCGGAAGCGGACGCCCAGCGCGTCTTCCTCTTCCTCCTTGAGGCGGGCGATGTCGTAGTAGTGAACGGTCATGCCGAAGGCGAGGGCCAGCTTGGCGACCTTCTTGCCGATCGTGCCCAGCCCGATGATGCCCAGCACGCGGTTGCGCACCTCATGGACGGTCGGCGGCGAGTTGCCGTGCCAGCGGCCGGCCGTGACGTTGGTGTGCTGGGTGATCAGCCGCCGTGAGACCGCCAGCATCAGCAGCATCGCATGCTCCGACACGGCGACCGAATTGGCGCCTCCGTTGGCGCACAACGGCACGCCGCTCGCGCGCGCCGCCTCGAGATCGGCGCGGTCGTAGCCGGCGCTCAGCATCTGGATCAGCTTGAGGTTCGGCGCGTCCTTGAAGAGCTGCGGGGTGACGTATTGCTGGATGAAGCCCACGAAATAATGGGTGCCGGGCAGGGCGGCCTTCTGCTCCGGCGAGTTGTGCAATGCCTTGACGATCTCGTAGCCCTTGGGAGCCAGGTCGTCGACCATGGACAGGGTGTCCTTGGGACCGACGACGAGTACGCGTTCAACCATAACCATTCTCCTCAGACGACTTTCTCGAGTTTCTGCAACGAGCGCAGGTGATTCGGCACGGGGGTGCCGGGGAAGGTGCTCGGCCAGTTGGTGTAGCTCACCTCGCCGACATAGATGTCGCCGCGCGAATCGACGGCCAGCCCATGAGGGGAGAGGAACCGGCCGGCCTGTTCGCCGGGTCCATCCTGGCCGCCGAGCCGGGCCAGGGTCTTGCCCTTGCCGTCGACGATCGACAGCCGGGGACCGAGATTGGTGTGCTTGCTGTTCACCGGCATGCCGGGCCCCAGCTCGCCGATGATGAAGGTCGGGTTCTTGGCGCCGCCGCAGCAATAGAGCGCACAAGGCCGGTGCATGTTGTTCCACTGCGCCTCGTACCGGCCGTTACCGTCGAACACCTGCACGCGATGGTTCTCGCGGTCGGCGACGTAGACCCAGCCGTCTGCGTCGGCGGCGATGTTGTGCGGGATGTTGAACTCGCCGGGATCGGTCCCGGTCGTGCCCCAGCACATCAGGTGCTTGCCGTCGGGCGAATACTTGTGGACGCGGCTGTTGCCGTAGCCGTCGGAGACGTAGATCTCGCCCTTGGGCGACAGTGCCGTGTGGGTGCAGCGGTTGAATGGCCGGCCGCTCAGGAAGGGGGCGGGCTGGCCGGGCACACCGATGGTCATCAGCACCTTTCCGTCGGTCGAGACCTTGCGGACGGTGTGATCGCCATCGTCGGTGCAGAAGAGGTTGTCGTCGCTGTCGATGTGAAGGCCGTGGGCGCGGCTGAAGAGGCCTTCGCCCCAGGAGCGCAGGAAGTTGCCGTCCCGGTCGAACACCATCATCGGATGTTCGCCGCGATTGAAGACGTAGACGCGGTCCTTGCTGTCGCAAGCGACCGCGGCGACGTCGCGGAACTCCCAACCTTCGGGCAGCTTCGCCCAATTCTCGACGACGCGATAGCGGTGCTCGCCGCTGCCCAGCACGACCGACATGGAACGGCTCCTCAGTGTCCGGCGAGGACGGCTTCCGAGATCTTCTCGGCCGTCATCAGGGTGGGGAAATTGGTGTTCGCGCAGGGCACGACCGGGAAGATCGAGGCGTCGACCACGCGCAGCCCCTGCACGCCGCGCACGCGTCCCTGGGTGTCGACGACGGCCATGGGATCGTCGTCGCGGCCCATGCGGCAGGTACAGGAGGCGTGCCATACGCCGATCGCGGCCTTGCGCACGAAGGCCTCGAGCGCGTCGTCGTCGTTCAGCACCTGGTCGAAGGTGAAGCCCTCGACCACGTAGTTGTCGATCATGTAGCGGCGCAGCGCCGTCGGGCCGTCGAGCATCGTCGCGACCAGCCGGGTCAGCCACTTGTTCTTGTTGTTGACGACACCGATCTTGCGCACCCGGTCGCTGTAGGAGGCCGGGAACGGGACATCGGTCACCGCGCGCAGCGCATCGGTCATCTGCACCGCGGCCATCAGCTTGAAGCCGCTCATCAGCCGGTCGAGGTCGCGCTTGTCGGACAGCAGATTGAACTCGACGAGGGGCTCGCTGCGCCAGTCGCGTGACGTGAGCTTGACCTGGCCTGTTTCGGAATAGGTCTTGTTGATGAAGGTGAGCAGCGAGGCGATCTGTTCGCCCACAGCATGCCAGGCCGACTTGCTGACGACGGCCACGAACATGTCGCCCTTGGGGATGCCTGGGAGGTTCGACGAGTAGCGCAGGCCGACATGGATGTGGCGCCGCGTATGCTCGCGCAGGCGCGCACCGCGCTTGATGAACGACGACAGCGCGATCGAGGGATGGTCCATCAGCCGTTGCCCGACGCCGGGCAGGGCGGAAACGACGGGAATGCCGAGGTCGGCGAGCTGTCCGACGGGGCCGATGCCGGCGCGCATCAGGTGGGCCGGCGAATGGATGGCGCCACTCGACAGGATCACCTCGCGGGCGCGAAATTCCTGATCCTTGCCGGCGACCCGGGCCGTAACGCCGACGCACCGCGTGCCCTCGAACAGCAGCGACGTAACCTGCGTGTCGGTCGATATCGTGAGGTTCGAGCGCTTGCGGGTCTCGGCATCGAGATAGCCCATCGCAGCCGAGACACGCCGCTCATCGGCATTGGAATGGGTGACGGGAAAATAGCCATCGACGAACTCACCATTCTGGTCGGGCAGGTATTTGAAGCCCTTTTCCTCGAAGGCGCGGCCGACGGCCTGGGCGTGGCCGGCCCACTTCTCGCGGGGGATGCGCCGTACGGGGATGCGGCCGTCCTTGCCGTGCAACGGCCCGTCGAAATCCAGGTCGCGCTCGACCTTCTTGAAATAGGGCAGCACGTCGTTCCAGCCCCACCCGGCGGCGCCGCGACTTTCCCATTCGGCATAGTCGGTCGGCGCGCCGCGGTTGGCCATCTGGCCGTTGATCGAGGAGCCGCCGCCCAGCACACGGGCCTGCTCGTACTTGCGCAACGGCGGGCGATTTTCCTGCGGATTGTTGTGGCTGACGACCTGCGTATGGACCTTGAGGTCGGTCCAGTGGAAACGCGGATCGAAATAGGCCGTGCCGGAATAGCTGTCGGCGATTTCCTTGGGTTCCTGGCCGGGCGGCGTGTCCGGACCGGCTTCACAGAGCAACACCTTGTTGGCGCTGCGGGCGGACAGCCGATGGGCCATGACCGAGCCTGCCGACCCGCCGCCGACGATGATGTAGTCGTACACTTGGCGTTTCCCCGTTTATTGCCGCCACGCTAGCACGGTTATGGACGGTTGCAGCAGTCCGCTTGCCGGAATCGGAGAAGCCTGCAATCGTCGCAAAAAGCCAGCGAGGGAGGTTTCGTATGTCGGACGTTGAAGCCGCAAATGCCGCCTCGACCAGAATCGTCCAGCGCAAGGATCGCGTGTGATGGCACATGATCTCGTCATCCGCGGCGGCACCGTCGTCGACGGCTCTGGCGCCAAGCGCTTCACCGCCGATGTCGGCATCAAGGACGGTATGATCGCCGAGGTCGGCCGCATCACGGCCAACGCCCGGCGCACGATCGACGCCGACGGGCTGATCGTCTCGCCGGGTTTCATCGACGGCCATACGCACATGGATGCGCAGGTCGCCTGGGATCCGCTCGGCAGCTGCTCGTGCTGGCACGGCGTCACGTCGGTGGTGATGAGTAATTGCGGGTTCGCCCTGGCCCCCTGCAAGCCCGAGGATCGCGACCTCTATGCGCGCTGCCTGTCGGCGGTCGAGGACATCCCGACCGAGGCGATGGCGGCCGGCATCGACTGGAGCTGGGAGACCTTTCCGGAATATCTCGCGACCGTGGAACGCCTGCCCAAGGCCATCAACTACGGCATGTATATCGGCCACTCGGCGCTGCGCATGTACGCGATGGGCGAGCGGGCCTTCACCGAGACGGCGACCGAGGACGAGATGGTCCGCATGGCCGATCTCGTGAAGGAGGCGCTAAAGGCCGGGGCCATGGGCTTCTCCAGCTCGCGCGCGTCGACGCACGTGACGCCGGACAATACGCCGGTCGCCAGCCGCATCGCCGACTGGGAGGAGATCGACCGCATCGTGGCGGCCATGGCCGAACTCGATGCCGGCATCTTCCAGGTGGGACCGGACGTCGCGAGCGGCTCGGCCCATCGCGCTTTCCTCGCACGGTTGCGTGAACTGGCGCTCGCCTACACGCGTCCGGTCATGTTCGGCGTATTGGCCACCAAGCAGGGCGACGATCCGACGGGCTGGGCCTATCAGACGCGCTACATCGACGAGACGGTGGCCGCCGGTGGTCGGATGTTCGGTCAGGGCACGACGCGTTCGATCAATGCGATCTTCTCGCTCAAGTCCTACCTGCCGTTCGACGTGCTGCCGGCGTGGCGCAAGGTCCGCGACCTGCCTATGGAGGAGCAGAAGCGGCGCCTGGCCGATCCCGAGGTGCGGCGCGAACTGATGGCGGCGGAAAGCCAGATGAAGCCCCGCGACAACGTCTTTCAGGGAGGAGGCGCGGCAACGACGGATCCCCGCAAGCCCGATTACGCCAATCTGTTCGTGATGCAGGGCGTCGACTGGGATGATCCGACGGTCGACCAGCTCGCCCGGGCGCGCGGGCAGCATCCGGTCGAGGTCATGATCGACCTGTCGCTGGCCGACGACAACCAGGTCTATGTGCAGCCTCTGGTCAACGAATCGCCGGACGACGTGCTCGGCATCCTGAAGCACGACCGCACTCTGGCGACCTTCTCCGATTCCGGCGCGCACGTCGCACAGGAGATGGGCTCGTCGCTGCAGACGCACCTTCTCAGCTACTGGGTGCGCAAGCGCGGAGCCTTCACGCTCGAAGAGGCGGTGAAGAAGATCACCCGCGACAATGCGCTGGCGTGGGACCTGGCCGACCGCGGCCTCGTCGGCGCGGGTTGCCGCGCCGATCTCGTGCTGTTCGAGGAGAATCGTATCCGGCCGACATTGCCCACGGTTGAACGCGACCTGCCCGGCGGCGCCCGCCGTCTCGTTCAGAAGGCCGAGGGGATCCTGGCGACCCTGGTGAACGGTGCCGTGGCGTTCGAGAACGGGCAGGCGACCGGCGCCTATGCCGGCACCGTCCTGAAGGGACGACTTGCGCGTTGACGGGCTCTTGCCACGTCATCTGCCACGGTCCAAGACGTTCCCGACGGTCTGGCGGGATCGATGGTCCTGCGGCCCGTCTGCATGCGAGGCCGGGAGAGCCTGACGAGCCGCGATGGAAGACGCCGTCTACGACTATGAGAAGGAAATCCCGGCAGGCTTCTACGACAGGGTGTATCGGCAAGGGGCCGGCATACGCTTCTGTTGGCACGACCTGAAGTTCCGGACGGTCGCGGCAGAGCTCGGCCCTGCCAGGCGGGTTCTCGACATCGGATGCGGCCCCGGCACCTTCATCGGCAACTATTTGGCCGGCAGCGAAGCGCTCGGGCTCGACATCAGCGCGGCCCAGATCGACTACGCGACCCGCACCTACGGAAGCGCGACGCACCGTTTCTCGACCAGGCCGCTCATCAGCCTCTCCGAGACCGGCGAGCGCTACGATGCCGTGACGGTGGTGGAGCTGATCGAACACCTGACCCCGGACGCGGCGATCCGGCTGCTCTCCGAAGCCCGCGCGCTGCTGGCGCCCGGCGGCCTCCTTGTCGTCACCACCCCCAACTACCGGTCGCTCTGGCCGCTGATCGAGCTCGGCGTCAACGCGGCGTCACCCGTGAACTATGTCGAGCAGCACATTAACAGGTACCGCCGCAGCCTGCTGGGCGAGCATCTCGCTGCGGCGGGCTATCGCGATATCGCGATCAGGACCGCGGTTGGCCTGGCGCCGTTCGCCGCGGTCTTCGGGCTCGGGGCCGCCAATGTCCTGCACGCGCTCGAGCTCCGCGCAAAGCATTTCGGCGCCGGAAACCTCCTGCTGGCCACGGCCCGACCATGACCCGGCTGCAGGGGCTCGTCTGCCTCGTCGCGGCGGCCCTGATGCTGGTTGAGGTCGCCGTCCTCGAGACGAGGCTTGCCTTTTTGGCCGCCGGCCTTGCGACATCGGCGGTGGCATTGGCCAGCGTCCACTGGCTGGCGACGCGGCGCGGGGAAGGGCGGGCAGCACTGCTCTATGCCGTGGGTGTGCTCGGCGCCGTCGGCGGGTATTGCTATCTGGCGCTGGCGCCCTCAGGCGCGATCTCTCCGCAGGACGAAGTCATCGACTGGGGCCGGATGGACAAGCGTCCGTTGATCTTCGGCTATCTCGGCATGGCCGCCTTCATCGCCTTCCACTCGCTGTGGGTCGCCTTCGTCCAGGAGCCGCGATCGCCCGCGCTTCCGTCGGGGGGCGTGCTCTCGCGGCGATGGTCCGCGCGCCTGCTCGGCGCGCTCGGCATCGCGTTGCTGGCCAGTTGCTGGCTCGGCCTCCCGGCCCTGCGCAGCGCCGAGGTCGACAGCGGCGAGGGCCTGGCGAAGTTCTACGACCTCCATGCGCACGTTCACCTGAGCGCGCTGCAGCAGATCCGGCTGGGCGCAATCCCTTACCTTGAGGCACAAACCCAGTACGGGCCGGGAAACCAGCTGCTGCTCGGCGCGCTCACGGACTTCGTACACTTCAGCAACCACGGGTTCCTCGCCGCCAACCTCCTGCTCAACACCGTCTGCATCATCGTCTTCTTCGTTGTCATTCAGCAGTTCCTGGGATTCGGCTGGGCAGCCGCCGGCCTCGTCGGCTGGGTTCTCTGGCCAAGTCCTGTGGAGCGGATCGATTTGGCGGGGTGGGCGGTGCTCACCCGATGGCTGGTCGTTCCGATCCTCGCGCTCTGGCTGGCCTGGCTGCTTCTGGGGGCCGGTGCCGCCCGGCGCGGCTGGCCGGCGGTGGTGCTGGCGGGAATGGCCTGGGGGGCGGGCGGGTTCCTCAGCCAGGAGAACCTGAGCGGCGGCCTGCTCGTGCTGATCTTCTCGCTCGCGCTGTTCGCGCCCGCCTCGGGACTGTCCCCGAAACGGCTTTGGTGCTTCGCGGGCCTGTTCCTCCTTGCGGGCGCCATGGCCTTTGCGGCACTGGTTTCGTTCTTCATGGGACCCTCGCATCTCATCGAAGTGGTGGCGCTGGCCAATGCGAAGTCGAGCCTGGTGATGGCCGGCGTGTCCAATTCGATATGGTCGGACAATCTCGGACTGAATCTCAGCTGGAACATTGTCGACGGGCGGCTGGAGACCAATCTGGCGGCATCCGGCGAGTTCCGGGAACTCATCCTCACCTACGCCCTGGTCTTCCTGTTCCTGATTTCCTTGGGCCTGCTGGCTGCGTTCCTTGGGCGGCGATGGGGAACTGCGGACGAACCGACGCGGGCATTCTGCGTGAGGTTCGCGGGCGTTGCGGTCGGCGCCTTCGCGCTGCATGTCTTTTCGCTGTTGCGTTCCGACACGTCGCATCTGGCGGGACCGTCATTTCTTCTGGGCCTGTTCCTGCTGATGCTGCCGGTCTTCCTTTGGCGTTGCCTTGCGCCCGGCAAGGCGCGGACCGTGCTGCTGGTCCTGTCGCTGGCCGTCATTGCCGAAGGCGTGATTTCCGGACTGGGCGAGGTCGAGCGCAGGGTGGCCGGCCTCGGCGGCGTCTGGCGCGACTCCGTGGCCGTGCTCGAACTCTATGATGAACTTCGCCGCCATCCGAGTGACGTCGCCGATCGTGCGACGCTCTATTCGCCGCTTCCGCGGGTGCAGACGGCCTTTCGCAACCATCCGGATTTCACGGAGGCCGACGAGTTCCTCGGGCTTCTGCGCGACCGTCTCAAGGGCCGGGCGGTGGAGCTCGGATCCTACAGGTTCGACGATCTCGTCGCCCATCCCGACACAGCCTACTTCCTGGGCGGGCTGCGTTCGGTCTCCGGCATCACCTCCCCGAAGAACAGCCTCTGGCTGCGGTCGGAGCGGGAGGCCTGGATCGCCCGGGTCGCCGGGATTGGCAGCGGCTGCCTCTTCTTCGACGCGCAGTCCAACAAGCAGCTGGTCGAGGCCTGGATGCGGTCTGTCAGGCCGCCCCAGACCATGGTGACGGAACCGATCGCAGGCCGGCGCCAGTACGGCATCCTCGCCTGCAAGTCGGGTGCCCAGTCGTAAGTCGTGCCGGATAGGCGCGCCTTCTCTTGGCAGACCGGATGCCCCATTCTGATCCGAGGGAAAAGAGGACGCGAATGGCACGTCAGCAGCGCACGCAAGTCGGGATCATCGGCGCAGGACCGGCAGGACTGCTGCTGGCGCGTTTGTTGAAATTGAACGGGATCGACAGCGTCATCCTCGAGGCGAGGTCCCGTATTTATGTCGAGGCCCGCATTCGTGCCGGCGTTCTCGAACATGGCACCGTGAAGCTGCTGGAGGAGGCTGGCGTCGCCGAGCGCCTGCACCGCGAGGGGCTGGTCCACGAGGGGGTCGAGCTCGGGCTCGACGGCGGGCGCTTCCGCATCGACCTGGCCGGGCTGACGGACAAGACCATCACGGTTTATGGTCAGAGCGAGGTGGTGCAGGACCTGATCGCGGCGCGCCTGGCCGGCGATGGGCCGATCGTCTGGGAGGCGGCCGACGTCGCCTTGCATGACTGCGAAACCGACAGGCCGCGGCTAACCTACCGTGCAGACGGCGTCGATCATGAATTGGCCTGCGATTTCATCGCCGGTTGCGATGGCTTCCGGGGGGTGAGTCGTTCCTCCGTGCCGGCGTCGAGACTCCGCAGCTACGAACAGGACTACCCGTTCGGCTGGCTGGGTATTCTGGCCGACGTGCCGCCCTGCAGTGAGGAGCTTATCTACGCCAGCCATCCGCGCGGCTTCGCGCTGGCCTCGATGCGTTCCCCTACGAGAAGCCGTTACTACATCCAGTGCGGCCGCGACGAGGCGCTGGAGGACTGGCCCGACGACAGGTTGTGGGACGAGCTGAAACGGCGCCTCGGTCCGGACGTCGCGCCGCACGTCACGACGGGGCCCGCGCTCGAGAAGAGCATCACGGGTCTGCACAGCTTCGTGTGCTTGCCGATGCGACACGGTCGGCTCTTCCTCGCCGGCGACTCCGCTCACATCGTGCCGCCGACCGGTGCCAAGGGCCTCAATCTCGCTGCCTCCGACATCCACTATCTGTCGCAGGCGTTGGTCTCGCACTATGCCCGGAACGACAGCACGCTGCTCGGCGCTTACAGCGACCAGGCCTCGGCCCGCGTGTGGAAGGCCGAGCGGTTCTCGTGGTGGCTCACCTTGTTGATGCACAAGGTGCATCCGGAGGGGAGCTTCGCCGAGCAGATGCAGCGGGCCGAGATCGCCTACCTGCTGTCCTCGCCGGCCGGCCAGACGGTGTTCGCCGAGAACTACGTCGGCCTGCCATTTTGAGAGGCCGAATAGCTAAGCGAGTTCCCTGCGCACGATCGCGGCGCCTTCGCTCAAAGCCTTGAGCTTTCCGAAGGCGGTGGCGCGCGGCAGGTACTTCATGCCGCAATCGGGCGCGGGCAGGAGCTTGTCGGGGCCGATATGCTTCAGGCCGGCGCGGATGCGCTCGGCGACCGTCTCCGGCGCCTCGACCGCGGGATCGCTGAGGTCGATCACGCCCAGCATCACCTTCTTGGGCGCCAGGTCCTTCAATACGCCGAGGTCGAGCTTGGGCTGCGCCGATTCGATCGAGATCTGCTGGGCGATCGTGTCGGAGAGCTGGGGGAGGAAGGAATAGCCGGTGGGCTTCAGGCCGGTCACAACGGCGGCATAGCCGAAGCAGAGGTGGATGACCGTCGGCACGCTGATGCCCTCGAGCGCCCGGTTAATCGCCTTCACCGCATAGCGCTTGGCTTCCTCGGGATTGTTGCGCAGCCAGGGCTCGTCGAGCTGGATCACGTCGGCGCCGGCCTTGACCAGTTCGTGGGCCTCCTCGTTGACCGCGGCGGCATAGTCCATGCACATCGCCTCGGCATCCTTGTAATATTCGTCCTTCACCTGCTGGCCCATGGTGAAGGGGCCGGGGAGGGTGATCTTGGCCAACCGCTCGGTATTGGCGCGCAGGAATTGCATGTCGCGCAACTCGACCGGTCCGGTCCGCCGGATCTTGCCCACGATGCGGGGCACGGGGGTGCGGTTGCCGCTGCGGTTCACGATCTCCGCGGGGTTCTCGTCGTCGATGCCCTCCAGCGCCGTCGCGAAACGGTTGGAGTAGCTTTCGCGGCGCATCTCGCCGTCGGTGATGACATCGATCCCGGCGCGCTCCATGTCGCGGATGGCGAGCAGGGTCGCGTCATCCTGCGCCTGTTCGAGCCAGGGTTCGGGGACGCGCCACATGTCCTTGACGCGGGTGCGCGGCACGCCCTTGCTCAGCAGCTGGCGATCGACCAGCCAGTCCGGTTGAGGGTAGGAGCCGACGACGGTGGTCTGGAGGAGCGTTTCGCCCATTGTTCAATTCCATTCTCAGAGAACTTCGATTGCGCGGCAGTCTGCGACCCGATTAAGTCCCTGTCCATGTTCGCACGCATCCTGTTCCTGCTGGTCCTGGCCATCGTCGGATCCTGCAGCGGAGACCTGCCCAGCAGTGCGGTGAGTGACAGCCAGGCCGAGCGCGACTTCGGCATCCTGCGACCCTCGACCTCCATTGTCGCCCTCGTGAAGGACCGCGATCTCCGACCGCCCGATCTCTCTGCGCCCGACCCGCTGCAACAGCTCCAGCGCGAGCTCGCCAAGAGCGACCCGAACGGCGCTTTTGCCGGGATCACTTACGACCTGACGCGCGGCAACAACCTGGCGGTGGACTGGCTGGTCCAGACGCCGAACCGCTGGGGGCGGCGGGCCGACGATCTCACCTGGTTCGAGATCGGCTGCAAGGATTGCGAGGCCGATATCTCTCTGCCGGCCTGCAGCACGGATGCCGACTGCAGAGGTGGCACCTGCACCGCGATCTGGCAGCGCACGCCCGGCCTGCAAACCGCAGCGCGGAAAGTGTGCCTCGGCCATTCGGATGCGCTGCCGCTGCGGATCCACGACCTGGTGGCCAGCGCCCGCCAGAGCGTCGACATCGTCGAACTGCAACCGGCGCCGAACGGACGGTTTACGGCGGCGCTTCGGGCGGCCGTCGCCGAGCTGGCGTTCAGCCGTCGCAAGGTCGAGGTGCGCGTTCTGATCGGACAATTCCCGCCCAAGGGCGTCGATGCGACGGCGTTCCTCAACGAGCTGGTCGAATCTGCGCGCAACATCCCGGGTTCGCGCGTCACCCTCAGCGTATCCGCCATGCGGGCTTGCACGGTCCTGGAATCCTGCAACAGCTTTTCGTGGAACCACGGCAAGTTGATCGTCGTGGACGGGCGCGAGGCCATCGTCGGCGGGCACAATCTGTGGACCGAAGATTATCTCACGGATAATCCCGTGCACGACCTCTCCATGCAGGTGCGCGGCCCGGCGGCGACCAGCGCGTCACGCTTCGCCGACCGGCTGTGGAGCTACGTCTGCAGCAATCTCGACTACAAGGACTCG
Organism: Reyranella sp.; assembly: GCF_965228225.1. GTDB lineage: Bacteria > Pseudomonadota > Alphaproteobacteria > Reyranellales > Reyranellaceae > Reyranella. The sequence continues at coordinate 2,090,999 of NZ_OZ245801.1, forward strand.
ATCTCGCTCGCGAGTTTTTCCGCCGGCCAAAGCGAGATCGGACAGCGCTGTCCGACCGCACTGGCGACACGCCGCGCTGCGGCGGGCACGGGAGGCGTCGAGACCATGGGCATCGGCCGGCTGGGTGCCGGAATCACAGACGACTTCGCCAACCAGAGCGAGCTGGCGCGCGATCTGATGTTCGCTGCCGCCCGCAAGACCATCCGCGTCTCGCAGCAGGATCTCGGCTTCCGCCTCGGTCGCTCGGATACGTTGTTTCCGGAAAACGCGCTCGACGAGATGATCGACCTGATGGAGCGGGGCGGCGACGTCTACGTCGTGCTGTCCAATCCGGGATCGATCGGCAATGGGGGAAGTCCCTATCACAACGACGTACCCCTGCGGGCGGTGGCGAAGCGGCTCAAGGACAAGGTGCAGAAGCGCATCGACATGGCCGATCCCCGGTCGCGCTATACCATCCGCACGGGGCCTGATCCGGTGAACGCGCTGCTGTGCAGCCGCTTCCACCTGGCGCCCTTCCGCTTCGGACCGGACGATTCCTGGCCCGGTGGCAAGACCATCTCCAACCATGCGAAGCTCTGGATGGTCGACGACCGGATCTTCTATATCGGCTCCGACAACATGTACCCGGTGAACCTGCAGGAGTTCGGCTACATCGTCGACGACCGCAAGGCCGCCAACACGCTGATCGAGTCCTACTGGAACCCGCTCTGGCAATGGTCCAGCCGCGCCGCGGTCTCGGGTGAAGGCGTCCAGGAGTGCATTTTCCGCGAGATCATCAAGTAGACGAAGTCAGGCGATCGTCAGACAAGGCGCACATCCTGCGGGTATGAGAAATCACATGAAGATTCTGATCTCCAGCCTGGTCCTGTTCCTGCCGATCGCCGCGTCGGCTGCGCCGGACGACGTGGCGTACTGCAGGTCGCTGGCCACGACATACGAAAGCCTTCTCATGAAGAGAGGCGCCGGTCGCGGGGGGATCCAGAACGGACTCGAAACTAGCGTCGCGCTCGACCAGTGCAAGAACGGCAACCCGGCGGGCATTCCCGTCCTGGAGCAGAAGCTGCGCGACCTGAAGATCGACCTGCCGCCGCGCAGCTGAGTAGGACGGCTAGGCGCCGACCGGATCGATCGGCGCCACGATACCCTCGCACGCCTCGATCACCTCGCCGGCATCGAGGCAGAGATCCTCGCGGTTTCGCATCGCCATGATCTGCACGCCGGTGCGCAGCCTGCCGTGGCTGCCGACTGGAACCGCGAGACCGGGCAGGCCGAGCAGCGGGGCAATCAGTGCGGAGCGCATCGAGTCGAGCACCTCGCGCTGCCCGTCGGGCGTGATGTCGGCCACCTGCTTGGGCGGCAGGTCGCACAGTGTGGGAAAGATGACCAGCGGCCACTGCTGGAAGAAGGTCATCCAGCGATAGGCCAGCGCCTCGCGCTCCGTCAGGGCCGCGACATAGGTCGCAAGATCGACCGGCTTGTGGATCGACAGCCAGGCCTGCATGGCAGCGATGCCGTCGGGATCGCCCATCTTCTGCATGGCGGGCCAGAGGCCGCCGAAGACGTCGGTGACGCAGATCTGGTGCCACAGCTCGACGCCGCGCTCGATGTCTGGCGGCAGCACTTCCTCGACGACGTAGCCGGCGCCGCGCAGGTGCTTGCCGGCCAGCCGCACAGCCTCGACCTGGGCGGGATGGCTCTTGCCGCCCGGCACTTCGGGAACGATCGCAACCTTGATAGGGCGTGCGGGCGCCGGGCCGCGCATCGGCACGTCGTTCCAGCGCCAGTCGCGCCGGTCACCGCGCGCCATCACGTCGAGAGCGAGACGGGCATCACGCACCGTGCGGGTGTGGGGACCCTGCGTAGCCATCAGGATAGCGCCGATCGGACGGCCCGAGGCGACACCCGTCGGATTGAAGGACGGGATGCGGGCGAAGCCCGTCCGGAGTCCGACCACGCCGTTGCAGTAGGCGGGAATGCGCACCGAACCGCCGATATCGTTGCCATGGGCGATGGCGCCGATGCCGGTCGCCGTCGCTGCACCGGCACCGCCGCTCGAGCCGCCCGGCGTCACGCTGGGATCGCGCGGATTGAGCGTGCGGCCATGCAGGGCATTGTCGGAGAAGATGCGCATCGAGAAGGCCGGCGCATTGGTGCGGCCGATGATGATCGCCCCGGCATGCTTCAGGTTGGCCACGACCGGGCTGTCTTCCTGCGCAATCAGGTCCTTCAGCGGGATGACGCCGTTGTCGGTCGGCAGGCCCGCCTGGTCGACGTTGATCTTGGTGGTAACCGGGACGCCGTGCAGCGGCGGCAGGGCATGGCCGCGCGCGCGGGCGGCGTCGGCCGTCTCGGCCTCGGCGCGGGCTTCGCTCTCGAGCACCCGGACCACGGCGTTGATGGCGGGATTCACCTTGTGCAGGCGGCCGAGGACGGAATCGACCGCCTCCCGTGCCGAGGCTTGTCCGGTGCGGATCAAACGCGCCAGATCGGTCGCGTCGTACTGCCAAAGCTCCATGATGCCCTCGCTCAACTCTTACCCAGTTCCATGGCGAAGAAGATCATGTTGCCGTCGATATCCGCAATGGCGAAGTCGCGCAGCCCGTAATCCTGGTCCTTCGGCGCATTGAGGATCTTCGCGCCGCGCTTCACAAGATCGGCGTGCAGTGCATCGACATCGTCGATCTGGATGCTGACGGCACCGTGGCCAGGCGGTCGTGGCGCCTGCGCCGCCGAGATCAGGTGCAGGGACACCTCACCGGAGCAAAGGCCGACATAGAAGGTCGGCGAGCCGTATTCGAAGGCGACGTCGAACCCGACATGGTCGCGATAGTAGGCCAGGCTGGCTGCGGCGTCCGTGACGGTGAAGATGGTGGTGCTGCCGTGCATCATTTCCTTTGCCCCTTTGTCACGTGTTTCTGGAAGGCGAGGAGGGCGCTGGAGGGGAGCATGTCGCGCCGGCGCACGAAGACGGTCTGTACTTGCGCTTCGGTCGCGGGCAGTCGGTGCGCGCGGATCTTCCCGCCGCGCCACGTGGGGCCGATCAGGGCACTCGGCATCAGCGAGATGCCAAGCCCGGCGGACACGGCCCCCAGGATCGCCTCGAGCGTGCCGAATTCCAGCCGCCGCAGACCGACCACGCCGCGTCGCGCCAGCAGCTCCTCCAGCCGCTGGCGATAGGAACAGCCGGCCCGCAGGATGACGAGGCGCAGGTCGGGCCGCTGCAGCGCCGCCGCCAGCGTCGTTTCCGTCGGTGCGCTGAGCAGGGCAAGCTCCTCGGTGAAGGCCGAAGTCGAGACAAGTTGCGGATGCACGACCGGGCCGCAGACGAAGGCACCTTCCAACTCGCGGCCCAGCACGCGTTCGACCATTTCCGCCGTCGTCCCGGTCCGCAGCACGAGGTCCACCGCCGGATGAGCCTGCACATAGGAGGCGAGCAGGGGCGAGAGGCGCAGGGCAGCCGTCGTCTCCAGTGAGCCGACCGTGAGCGTCCCGCGCGGCGCGCCGTCGTCGCGGGCCGCACGGCCGGCTTCGTCGAGCAGCGCATCGACTCTGGTGGCATAGGGCATCAGCCGTTCCCCGGCCGCTGTCAGGCGGGCCCCGGCGCGGCTGCGCTCGAAGAGGGTGACGCCGAGCGATTCCTCAAGGCGTCGCACGCGCTGCGTGACGTTGGATTGCACGGTGTTCAGTTCGCGCGCGGCGCGGCCCATACCGCCGAGGCGGGCGACAGATTCGAAGGTGGCAAGGTCCCTGGCGTCCATTGCATCAGAATATCAGATGACCTCGATTAGGATAAATCGCTAATCGGAATGCCGGTGCCAGGCCTAGACTGTCGGCACAACAAGGAGAGAGCAGCCATGCAATGGCAGGACCACCGCCTTCTCGACCTCTTCGGGATCGATCATCCCATCCTCCAGGCGCCGATGGCGGGCGTGACGTCGCCGCAGATGGCGATCGCTGCGTCCGAGGCCGGTGCGCTGGGATCGATTGCCGGCGCGATGCTGACCCTGGAGGGCTTACGCCAGGAATTCCAGATGGTGAAGCAGGGAACGTCCCGGCCGTTCAACGTGAACTTCTTCGTGCACAAGCCGCCGACGGCGGACGCGGCGCGCGACGGGGCGTGGCGCAAAAAGCTCGCGGGCTACTACGAAGAGCTGGGCGTACCTGCCGGGACCAAGGGTCCGTCGCGCGCCGCCTTCGACGCGGCGGCCTGCGATCTGGTACTGGAGTTCAAGCCCAAGGTCGCCAGCTTTCACTTCGGCCTTCCCGACAAGTCCCTGATGCAGCGCCTAAAGGGGGCGGGCATCTTGATCATCGGCTCGGCGACGACGGCCGAGGAAGCGCGCTGGCTGGAAGATCAGGGCGCCGATGCCGTCATCGCGCAGGGCGCCGAGGCCGGCGGTCATCGCGGCATGTTCCTCACGGACGACGTCGCGCGTCAGGCCGGGACGATGGCGCTGGTGCCGCAGGTCGTGGACGCGGTAAAGGTGCCGGTGATCGCCGCCGGCGGCATCGGTGACGGACGTGGCATCGCGGCGGCGCTGGCGCTGGGTGCAGCGGGCGCCCAGATCGGGACGGCCTTCATGTTGACGCCGGAGGCGAAGACGGGGGCTTTGCATCGGGCGGCTCTCAAGATGGCCAATGACAACAGCACGACCCTCACCAACGTGTTCACCGGCCGCCCCGCGCGTGGCATCGTGAACCGCATCGTGAGCGAGCTGGGACCGATGAGCGCGGAGGCGCCGGCCTTCCCCTTGACCGCGGAGGCGACGCAGCCGTTGCGCGGGCCGGCCGAGGCCAAGGGCTCGACCGACTTCACGCCGTTGTGGAGCGGCCAGGCGCCGACGCTGGCGCGCGAGATGCCGGCCGGCGAGTTGGTCAAGACGATGGTGCGCGAGACCGCGGTTGCGCTCGGCCGCATACGGGGATGACGGCGCCGACGTCACGCCCTTTTCAAAGGTCTTTTGCCCCTTCGTGATGCGGTCGACGACTCCGCGGCCCGCGCCTTGCGAACGTATTTGCGAATCAGATCGATGAAGGCGCGCGCCGCCGGCGGCAGCGTGCGCTCCCTCTTCCAGGCGACGCCCATTTCGACCGAGGGCAGCTTCCTGATCCGCGGCAGATGCAGGAGCGCGAAGCGCCCAGCGGCGATGCCCGCAGCAATTTGCGTCGCATGGCCGAGGCTGATCGCGTCGGTTTCGGCCACGATGTCGCTGGCGCTGCGGAACGACGACACGGCGATCGACGGCAGGACGCCACCGCCGCGCTCGTCGATCCTCATGCCGCTGTCGATGTCGGCGATGAAGGACATGCGCGACAACGACATGCCCGGCATTACCAGCGGGTAGTTGCGCAGGTCGGCGGGCTGCGGATCGGGCCGTGCCAGCAGCGGGTGTCCGGCGCGGCAGAAGTAGACGCCTTGGAGCACGCCGAGGCTGTCGACACGGAGAGACCGCATGTCGCGCAGGGCGAGCACATCGGCCACGGCAAAGTCCGCCTGGTCGGACAACAGGGACGACAGCGCCGCGGTCCACTCGCGCTCCAGGATCTCGAGGCGGATCGAGGGATTGGCCTTGATGAGGTCGATCGCCGCGGGCTGGACCGCGATGTCGTCCATGTAGGCGCCGGCGACGACGCGCAGCCGCCCGCCGCGACCGTCCCGCAGGAGTTCGAGTCGGTTCGAAATCGCCTCGGCGCGACCGACCAGTTCCTCGGCCATCTTCAGCACGTCTTCTCCCGCCGGCGTCGGCACCACGTCGCGGTGCGAGCGTTCGAACAGCTTCATGCCGAGTTGCTTCTCGAGGGCGGCGATGTTTCGGCTGAGCGTGGGCTGGCTGATGTTCATTGCCGCTGCGGCCTGTCCGAAGTGGCGGTGCCTCGCAAGCACGAGGGCGTGGTGCAGCAACTTCAGATCTATGTTCATTCAGGTACTGTATCGTTCCTCATATTGTTTTGCATCGCCAATGAGAACAGTTTTCCCGATCATACAGTGGGGGGAAACCATGGGCGGAAACAAGATCGGGCGCCTGTTGTCGGCGACGGCGTTGCTCGTGGGGCTCGCGGGCGGGGTTGTCCCGGCACGAGCCCAGACGCCAGCGAAGCCCAATATTCTGGTCATCATGGGCGACGACATCGGCTACTGGAACATCAGCGCCTACAATCGCGGCATGATGGGCTACCGCACGCCCAGCATCGACCGCATCGCCCGCGAAGGCGCGATCTTCACCGACTATTACGGCCAGCAATCCTGCACCGCCGGCCGCGCCGCCTTCATCACCGGCCAGTCGCCGATCCGCACCGGCCTGCTCAAGGTCGGCCTGCCCGGCGCACCTGAGGGCCTGTCCGAGAAGGATCCGACCATCGCCGACCTGTTGAAGCCGCAGGGCTACATGACCGGGCAGTTCGGCAAGAACCATCTCGGCGACCGCAACGACTTCCTGCCGACCGTGCACGGTTTCGACGAGTTCTTCGGCAACCTCTACCACCTCAATGCCGAGGAGGAGCCCGAGAACATCGATTATCCCAAGGATCCCACCTTCAAGGCCAAGTACGGCCCGCGCGGTGTCCTGAAATGCGTTGCTACGGCCACCGAAACGCCGGGCGAGGATCCGCGCTTCGGCAAGTGGGGCAAGCAGAAGTGCGAGGACACCGGCCCGCTCACCAAGAAGCGCATGGAGACGGTGGACGAGGAATTCGTCGCGGCGTCGCTCGACTTCATCGACCGTGCCAATCGCGAGAAGAAGCCGTTCTTCGCCTGGGTCAATTCCAGCCGCATGCACATCTGGACGCATCTCAAGCCGTCGTCCGAGGGCAAGACCGGGCTCGGCGTCGTCGCCGACGGCATGGTCGAGCATGACGGCCAGGTCGGCCAGCTCCTGAAGAAGCTCGACGATCTCAAGATCGCCGAGAACACCATCGTGATTTACACGACCGACAACGGCGCCGAGGTCATGAGCTGGCCCGACGGCGGTACCACGCCGTTCCGCGGCGAGAAGAATACCAACTGGGAGGGCGGCTATCGCGTGCCCGCCATGGTGCGCTGGCCGGGGCTCGTGAAACCCGGCACCGAGATCAACGAGGTGTTTTCGGCCGAGGACTGGCTGCAGACCCTGCTGGCCTCGGTCGGCGAAACCGATCTCGCGGCCAAGCTGAGGCAGGGCGCCACCTTCGGACCCAAGAACTTCAAGGTCCATCTCGACGGCCACGATCAGCGCGAGCTCCTGAAGAACGGCACGGGCAGCGCCCGCAAGGAGTTCTTCTACTGGACCGACGACGGCGGCCTGGCGGGCCTGCGTTACGACAAGTGGAAGCTGGCCTTCATGGAGCAGCGCAAGCACGGCTTCGACGTCTGGCAGGATCCGATGGTGACGCTGCGCGTACCGAAGCTGTTCGACCTCAAGGCCGATCCGTTCGAGCGCGCCGATCATGAGGGCATGGGCTACGGACGCTGGCGCATCGACCGCATCTACCTGTTGGTACCGGCGCAGGCCTACGTCACCAACTTCATCAAGACGCTGGTCGAGTTCCCGCCGCGCCAGAAGCCGGGCTCTTTCAACCTCGAGGGCGTGCTGCAGAAGCTCACCTCGCCACCGCAGGGCGCGAACTAGAGAGGGTAAATGCCGGGGAGAGGGCAGCCGGCCGTCCGCGTCGCATAGCGGGCGGCCGGCGAGGCGTGTAGAACTGGGAATCATGAATAGCGTCGCTGGAACCGGCTCGCCGCACCCTGGGATGGTCCGGATTCCCGGCGGCACGTTCCGCATGGGCTCCGACCATCACTATGCCGAGGAGAAGCCGGCTCACACCGTGACAGTCGGCGGCTTCTGGATCGATGCCACACCAGTCACCAATGCGCAGTTCAAGGCCTTCGTCCAGGCGACGGGGCACGTCACCTGGGCCGAGATCGATCCCGATCCGAAGGACTATCCCGGCGCGCGCCCCGGGATGCTCAAGGCCGGCGGCCTGGTCTTTACGCCGCCGTCCAGGCCGGTCGATCTCACCGACTGGAGCCAGTGGTGGCGGTTCACCTTCGGCGCCAGCTGGCGGCGGCCTTACGGCAAGGGCAGCCATATCGGCGGGCTCGACGATCATCCCGTGGTGCAGGTCGCCTTCCGAGATGCCGAGGCCTATGCAAAATGGGCCGGCAAGGAGCTGCCGACCGAAGCGGAGTGGGAGTTCGCGGCGCGCGGCGGACTCGACGGCGCGGAGTTCGCCTGGGGCGAGGAACTCACCCCTGGCGGCAAGCACATGGCCAATACCTGGCAGGGCGCTTTTCCCCACCAAAACTCCCGCGCTGACGGCTACGCGCGGACCTCTCCCGTGAAGGCCTATCCGGCCAACGGCTACGGCGTCCTCGACATGATTGGCAACGTCTGGGAATGGACCGCGGACTGGTATGCCGCCGAACACGCCCCCGACGCCGCCAAGGCCTGCTGCGTGCCGGAAAACCCGCGCGGTGCGACGCTCGAGCAGAGTTACGATCTGCGCGACGCGGTACAGATCCCGCGCAAGGTGCTGAAGGGCGGCTCGCATCTCTGCGCCCCCAGCTACTGCAAGCGCTATCGCCCCGCGGCGCGCCACGCCGAGCAGATCGACACGACGACCAGCCATGTCGGCTTCAGGTGCATCGTGCGGGATGTGCGAGACGTACCCGTGTAGGCGAGCCATGTCTCAGCTGCGGACGCGGACGACCGTGTCGAGCAGTTGATCGACGAAGCCGCGCGAGATCGGCGCGTGGCCCATCAGCAGGCGATAGAAGAGGGGACCGAAGACGAGATCGAGCGTGAGCTCCATGTCGCCCGGCGCTTCGATCGTCCCGTCGGCGATGCAGCGCTCCAGCAGCGCGTGCGCGGCGTCGCGGTTGCGGGCGATGAATTCGTTGCGGAAGGCTTTGGCGAGTTCGGTCTCCGATTGAGCCGCCGCCACCATGGCCGCAACGCTCCGACCTGTGGGCGCGGCGAAGGCGTCGGCCAGGGCATGGAGATGGGAGCGCAGGGCCGCAAGCGCGGTGCGCGGTGATTGCGCGGCTTTGTCGGCCCCGGTCGCTTCCAGGAACGCCGCCATCGCGACGGCAGGCGCGTTCGGCCAGTAGCGATAGATCGTCGGGCGGCTGACTCCCGCCTTCTGCGCGATCGCCTCGATGGTGACCGCCGTCAGCCCGCCGCGTCCCAGCAGATCGCGCGCCGCGACCAGGATCGCGGCGCGGGTGCGCGGATCGCGGGGACGGCCGCGCACCGGTGGGGCTGAGGAGGGTTGACGTGACATCTATTAACGTTACGATACGTAACGTAATATAACACAGGTGATGCCATGGCCGCAAAGACCGCGACACCGGGTCAGACCGTCAAAGCCCACATGACCGTGCACGACGCGAAAGCTGCGATCGATTTCTACGTGAAGGCGTTCGGGGCGGTGGAACTGTTCCGCTTGGTCGAGCCGGCGGGCCGAGTCGGCCATGCCGAGATCAGGATCGGCGACACGGTGCTGATGATGAACGACGAGTATCCGGACTTCGGCGCGCGGAGCCCGGGCGCCATCGGCGGGTCTCCCGTGGCCTTCCACATTGCCGTGCCCGACGCCGACAAGGCCGTCGAGCGCGCCGTGGCGGCGGGGGCCACCCTGGTACGGCCGGTGCAGGTCCAGTTCTACGGCGACCGCTCCGGCATGGTCGCCTGTCCCTTCGGCTATCGCTGGTTCCTGGCCGCGTCGCAGGAGGCGGTGAGCCCGGAAGAGATGCAGAAGCGCTGGACACAGATGCTTGAGGGCGGCCAGCCCGCGGGTTAGGCCTAGGCCGCAACGCTGTCCTCGATCCAGGCGGCATAGGCCGGGGCGACATGCATCATCGGGAAGGCGTGGATCGCCGGCACCTCGTAAGGATGCAGGTCGAGGATCGCGCGCTCGACGGCGGCGTAGTGCTCGTCGAGCGTCTTGAACAGGATGCGATACTCCTTGCCGGTCTCGAGGGCGCCCTTCCAGGTATAGACGCTCTCGATGCGGGAGATCTGGGCGCAGGCGGCAAGCTTCGCTTCCACGATCGCCCGCGCGAGCATGCGGGCGTCCTTTCGGCTGGCGACGGTGGTGACGACGGCAATGGCGGTCATGGCGATCTCTTCCGATCCCGGCGTTACGCTTATGGGCGGGCTGAAGTAAACTGACACCGACATTGGGTAGACCATTTTCCGCTCGGGCGGAAAGGGTGCAGCGGGACGCAGGCGGAGAAATCCATGGTGAGTTCGGCCGAGTTGGAACTGTTCGAGACGGCGCTGGCCGAGGCGCAGCAGGGCTTTGACGAGAAGGGGATCCCCATCGGGTCCATCCTCGTCGAGGATGGTCGTATCGTCGGCCGCGGTCACAACAAGCGCGTCCAGGAGGGCGATGCCATCGCCCATGGCGAGATGGATTGCCTGCGCCAGGCTGGCCGCCGGCGGAGTTATCGCAACACGACATTGTTCACGACGCTGAGCCCCTGCATGATGTGCTCGGGCACCATCGTGCAATTCAAGATCCCGAGGGTGGTGATCGGCGAGAACCAGACCTTCGGCGGCAACGAGGACTTCCTGCGGTCGCGTGGCGTCGAAGTCGTCGTCCTGAACGACCTGCGCTGCATCAGCCTGATGAAGCGCTTCCAGGACGAGTATCCCGACATCTGGGCCGAGGATATCGGCGAGGACGGCTGAGGCTCAGAACAGGGAGAAATACTCGCGCTGCTCCCAGTCGCTGACCTCCAGCTCGAACCGCGCTCATGTCGGCTCCATCAGCGTTCTGTGAGGGCGAGCCTTGCGCCCAGCACAACGAAGGCGCCGGCGAAAGTGCGCCGCATCCAGGTCATGACGGACGGTCGCGAGATTACATGGTCGCGCATCGCGGCGGCGAACAGGCCGTACGCCGCGAAGACCACGAAGGTCATCAGCATGAAGATGGCGCTCAGCATCAGCATGTGGGGCAACGGTTGAGCTTCGTCCGTGCTCACGAACTGCGGCAGAAACGCCAGGAAGAAGATCGAAAGCTTCGGATTGAGAAGGTTGATCAGGATGGCTTCGACCGTCACCTGCACGAAGGTCCATGCATCGGTCTGGCGGCCGACGCTCAACGCGCCGCGCTCGCGCAGCGTATTCCAGGCCATGTAAAGAAGGTAGGCAACGCCCAGATACTTGACGGTTTCGAAGGCCACTGCGCTGGCGTGCAGCAGGGCAGCCAGGCCCAGGATCGCCGCCGCCAAATGGGGAACGCAGCCGAGCGTGCAGCCGAAAGCCGCCACCACGCTGGCGCGCGAACCGCGTGAGAGGCCGGCCGCTAGCGTGTAGAGCGCACCGGTTCCGGGCGAGGCGACGATGATGAAGGACGTGATCAGGAATTCGAGGCTCACGGGACGGCCCTCCTCAGAAAAGCGAGAAATACTCGCGCTGCTCCCAGTCGCTGACCTCGAGTTCGAAGCGGGCGATCTCGGCCTGCTTGAGGTGGAGATAGTAGTCGACGAAGAAGTCGCCGAGTCCGGCGCGCAGCACGGCGCTATCCTTCAGCGCCGCCAGCGCCTCGCCCAGCGAGCGCGGCAGCAGCGGCGCCTTGGCCTCGTAGGGCGTGTCGGCGGAGGGGCCAGGATCGAGCTTGCGCTCCAGCCCGTCGAGGCCGCAGACGATCTGGCTCGCCATGTAGAGATAGGGATTGGCGGCGGGTTCGCCGACGCGGTTTTCGAGATGGGTCGCGGGATCGCCCGGTCCGCCCAGCACACGGACCATGACCCCGCGATTGTCACGGCCCCAGATGGCGCGATCCGGCGCCAGCGAGAAGGGACGGTAGCGCTTGTAGCCGTTGAGCGTCGGCGTGCTGAACGCGGCGGCGGCGCGGGCGTGTTCCAGGAGGCCCGCCATGTAGTAGCGGCCGATCGCCGACAGCGGCTCCGTGGCATCGGCGAAGGCGTTGGCGTGGCTCTTCCGGTCGGTCAGCGACTGGTGCAGGTGCCAGCCGCTCGACATCACGTTGGCGAGCTTGGGCCGACACATGAACGTGGCGTGGAAGCCGTTGCGCTGGGCGATCTGCTTGGTGGCGCTGCGGAACAGCACCATCGTATCGGCCGGTTCAAGGCCGGTGCCGGTGCGGAAGGTGAACTCGACCTGGCTGGGGCCAAACTCGACTTCCAGCGTGCGCAGCGGCAGGCCGAGATCGACGAGGTTGGTGCGCAGGATCTCCAGGATCGGGTCCATCTCGTCGTAGCGCTGCTCGGTCAGGTACTGATAGCCCTGATTGAGCAGCGACACCTCGGGCGGCTCGCCCGGTTGCCCGGCATCCCCGACGCCGAGCTTCGCTTTCTCCAGCTTGAACAGATGGAACTCGACTTCGAGGCCGGCGACGAAATCGTAGCCGCGCTCGGCCAGCGCCCCGAGCGTCCGGCGCAGGACTTGGCGCGTGCAGAGCGGCATCGGTCGGCCGTCGGCGAAGTAGATGTCGCACAGCATCCAGCCGGAATGCGACGCCCAGGGGAGCGCCCGGAAGGTCGTGGGATCGGGCAGCATGACCACGTCGGCCGCGCCTTCCAGCTCCTTCATGCCGAAGCCTCCGCCCGGCTGCCAGACCGGGAAGACCGTGCGGTGCGACGTGTCTTTCAGCAGCATCGTGGTGGTGAAGCCGACGCCGTTCTTGAGTGCCGCATCGACTTCGGAGGCCATCAGCGTCTTGCCGCGCAGGATGCCGTGCTGGTCGGCGAAAGCCAGCCGCACGACCGACATGTCGCCGGCCTTCATGCGCCGCTCGGCCTCGCGCGTCGCGACCTTGCGGTCCTCGGTCCAGAGGCCCGCGCGTTCGACCAGGCTCATGGGCTCACGCGACCAGCGGCGGGACGGTGTCGGCCGCCCAGCTCGAGGCGCGGCGCCGGCGCACGTCGACATCCTTCCAGTAGGCGTCCCAGCCCTCGGTCGGACCCATGCCGTCGATGGCGACCGGACCGCGGATCGCGGCGGCGCGCTGTTGGTCGAGCCACATGATGGGCCGCTCGCCGTTGCCGACCTGGCCGATGGCCGACAGCAGCATGCGGCGGTAGGCGACGATCGCCTTGTCGGTGGTGCCGAGATGCTCGCGCGTGCGGTCCTGGATGCGGCCCTGGCTCTCCACGGCCCATTGATCGTGGACGTTGATGTCGAAGCCCATGCCGGTGAAGGTCTGGCTCTTCTGTTCGGTGACGCTGTAGCCGTAGTCGTTGTGACGGCCGATCAGCGGGCGGTAGTCGGGAAGCTGGTAGAGCTTCAGCCGCTGCTCGCGCATGGCAGCATGGTCGACCGGCTTACCGAAACTGGTGAAAATCGCGTACCAGTAGCAGCTCGTATCGTCGATCGGCACATGCCACTGCGTGATCGTCATTTCCGCGCTCATCGGGATCACGAATGCATAGGGAAAGACGAGGTTGGTCACCCGCACATGCGTGTGCTGCTCGTTCAGCTTGCGCAACGCGAACAGGCGCAGGCCATAGTCGGTGGCCTCGACGTCGAGCTTGGGTCGCGGGAACTCGCGCAGCAGGCGGGTCATCGGGATTTCGGAATCCGCGGAGGCGGAGCGGAACTGCTTGCCGTAGGCCGCGCCGGTATCCTCGTCCTCGTAGAAGCGGTGCAGGTAGGAGGCGTGGGCGGGGTCGATGCCGACCTCCAGCGCCTGCAGCCAGTTGCACTCGATCAGGCCCTTGAAGGCGAAAGCGTGCGTACCGGGCGCGAGGAAGCAGTCGAACTCGGGGAAGGCGGGGGCTTCGCCTTCACCGAGATAGGCGAACACGATGCCGTTCTTCACCACGACCGGATAGCTGCGCTGGCGAACCCGCTGGCAGAGCACGCTTCCTTCCGGCTCGGCCGGCGTCTCCAGGCACTTGCCGTCGACATCGAACAGCCAGCCATGGAACAGGCAGCGCAAGCCGCCATCCTCGAGGCGACCGAAGGCGAGGTCGGCGCCGCGATGCGGACAGTCGCGGTCCAGCAGCCCGTGCCGGCCGCGCTCGTCACGGAACAGCACGAAATCCTGCCCGAGCACGCGCACCGGCTTGGCCGGCCGTTCGGCGGGCAATTCGTCGGCGAGGGCGACGGGATGCCAGTAGTGGCGCATCAGGGCGCCGCATCGGGTGCCCGGACCGACGCGGGTCATCAGCTCATTCTGCTCGGGGCTCATCATGGGGCGAGAGTGACGCAAACCACCGGGATTCGCTATAGGGGACCGCATGACCTCCTCCCTGAATGGCATGCCGGGGCCCACTTCCCGCGTCTTCTTTTCCCAGCGTCTGCGTCTGCACTATGTCGACTGGGGCAACCCCGAAGCGCCGCCGCTTCTGCTGGTCCATGGCGGGCGGGACCACTGCCGGAACTGGGACTGGGTTGCACAGGCTCTGCGCAAGGACTGGCACGTCATCTGCCCGGACCTGCGCGGGCATGGCGACAGCCAGTGGTCGCCGGACGGCAACTATTCGATGGCAGCCTACATCTACGATCTGGCCCAGCTCATCCATCAGCAGAACCTGGCGCCGGTGACGATCGTGGCGCATTCGCTCGGCGGCAACATCTGCCTGCGCTACACCGGCATCCATCCCGACAAGGTGCGCAAGCTGGTGGCGATCGAAGGGCTGGGACCGTCGCCCAAGGTGATCGAGGAGCGCGGCCACAAGCCGATCAGCGTGCGCATGACCGACTGGATCGACGAGCAGCGCAAGCTGTCGGCCCGCGCGCCGCGCAAGTACCCGACCATCGAGGACGCCTTCAAGCGCATGCAGGAGGAGAACAAGCATCTCTCCGCCGCGCAGGCGCGTCACCTGACCGAGCAGGGCGTCAACCAGAACGAAGACGGCACCTACAGCTGGAAGTTCGACAACTATGTGCGCGTCAACCAGCCGTATGACATGAGCTACGATGCCATCGAGGAACTGTGGTCGCGCATCACCTGTCCGACCTTGCTCGTCTACGGCAAGGAGAGCTGGGCCTCGAACCCGGAGAAAGACGGCCGCATCAAGCACTTCAAGACCGCCCAGGTGGTCGAGTTCGAACGCGCCGGCCACTGGGTCCAGCACGACCGGCTCGACGACTTCGTGGCGACGACGCGGGAGTTCATCAAGTGAGGGCGGCGGTCCTGCGCGGCGGCGAGATGCTCGTCGCCGAGGTGCCGGAGCCGGTGCCGGCGGCCGGGCAGGTGCTGGTCAGGACGCTGTGCTGCGGCATCTGCGGCTCGGATCTTCACTATGCCAAGCACGCGCCGCATATGGTCGAACTGTCGAAGCGCATTCCCGGTCGCCAGCCGCTCGACCTGTCGCGCGACGTCGTGTTCGGCCACGAATTCTGCGGCGAGGTGCTGGACTATGGTCCCGGCACGGAGCGCAGGCTGAAGCCCGGCACGCTGGTGTGTTCGATGCCGGTAATCCCGCGGGCGGACGGCCATCGCACCGTCGGCTACTCGAACGATTTTCCCGGCGGCTACGCCGAACGGATGGTGCTGGCCGCGCCGCTGCTGCTCGAAGTGCCCAACGGCCTGTCGGCCGATCACGCCGCGCTCACCGAGCCGCTCGCGGTCGGCATCCACGCGGTCGAGAAGGCGGCGCTGCAGGACAACGACGCGCCGCTGGTCGTGGGCTGCGGGCCCGTGGGACTGGCCGTCATCGTCGGGCTGCGGCTGAAGGGCATCCATCCGATCATCGCCGCCGATTTCTCGCCCAAGCGGCGCGAACTGGCCGCCAAGATGGGCGCCGACATCGTGATCGATCCCAGGGTCGAGTCCCCCTATGCGAAGCTGACACCGGGCAAACGTGCGGTGATCTTCGAGTGCGTCGGCGTGCCGGGCCTGTTGCAGCAGGTCTTCGAGGCGGCCCCGCGCGATGCGCGCATCGTCGTGGCCGGCGTCTGCATGGAGCCTGACCGCATCGAGCCGCTGTTCGGAATCGTGAAGGAACTCTCGATCCAGTTCGTGCTGGGCTATACACCCGATGAGTTCGCGCGGTGCCTTCGCCTGCTGGCGGAAGGCCAGGTGGATGCGGAGGCGCTGATCACCGGCAAGGTCGGTCTCGACGGCGTGAGGACTGCGTTCGAGGAACTCGGCAATCCCGAGAACCACACCAAGATTCTCGTGGAGCCGTGGCGCTGACTTTGATAGCGCTTCAAGGCAATCGAGGAGGAAACGCAAAATGAAATTCTACAATTCGGTCGGCCCCAATCCGCACATGGTCCGGATGTTCATGGCCGAGAAGGGCTTCGACGTGCCGAAGGTCGAGGTCGACCTGCGGGGCGGCGAGAATCGGCGCGAACCCTTCCTCAAGATCAATCCGGCCGGCCAGTGCCCCGCGCTCGAACTCGATGACGGCACTGTGCTCGCCGAGATCACCGCGATCTGCGAATACGTCGACGAGATCAAGAAGGACACGCCGTCGCTGATTGGCGACACGCCGGAGGAACGCGCCAATACCCGCATGTGGGTGCGCCGCATCGACCTCAACATCCTCGAGCCGGCGGCCAACGGATTCCGCTTCTCGCAGGGGCTGAAGTTCTTCCAGGATCGCGTGCACTGCATTCCCGAGGCGGCCGACGGTCTCAAGGAAGCGGCGAAGAAGAAGCTTGTCTGGCTCGACGAGCAGATGGGCTCCAAGCCCTTCGTCACGGGGAACAAGCTCACCATGGCCGACATCCTGCTGTTCACGTTCCTCGAATTTCTGGGCAAGGTCGGCCAGCCGCTCGATCCGGCGAACAAGAATATCGTGGCCTGGATGGAACGCATGAGGGCCCGGCCTAGCGCCGCGGCCTGATCGAACGGGAGGAAGTCCGCGCGTGAAAGACTGGACCGCTGCCGCGGCGAGCAACAATGCACGCTGGTGCGATGCGGTCTGTCGCGCGCACGGTCAGGCAGGACGCTTCCTGCCGCATATGTGGGTGAACGCGGCCGTCGTGCCGCGCTTCTACCCCAATGCCGTCACTCTCGCGGTCGGCGACACGGCACTCGAAGAGCAACGCACGACCGTCGAGATCCTGCAGAAATCGAATCTGCCAGGCCGCTGGTCGGTTAAAGACAGTTTCGGCACGCTCGACCTGTCGCGCCGCGGGTTCGATCTGCTGTTCGACGCAACGTGGATCCGCAGCGTCATGCCGGCCGAAGGACCGTCGACCGACATCGTCTGGACGCGCGAGGAAAAGAGCGCCGAAGGGTGGCCGGTCGACGATCCGGACTTCGCGATGTTCAAGGGGCGGCGCGGCTTCAAGGTCGTTGCCGGCTTCATGCTCTACCGTGCCGAGGAGGTGGTCGGGGTCTCCAACGTCGTCGCCGAGGCCGCGGATGCGCCGGCGGTCTGGCGGTCGCTCGCCCGGCTGGCGGCGCAGACGTTTCCGCGCCTTCCCCTGGTCGGCTACGAATCGGGCGACGAGCTCGAGGCCGCCGTGACGTCGGGCTTCGAGGCCGGCGACACGCTCAGAGTGTGGGTGACGGCGCGGGATTGAAGCCGCAGGCCTTCAGCGCCGCCAGCATATGGGAAGGCGGCGGGGCGGTGACGACGATCGGCGGCTTGCTCTTCGAGAGAGGCAGCACGATGCCATGCGATTGCAGATGGAGCTGGCTGTCCGGCACGGCGCGGCCATAGAGGCGGTCGGCGATCACCGGGCAGCCGGCAGCGGCGCAGTGGACGCGGATCTGGTGGGTGCGGCCGGTTTCTGGCTTCAGCTCCAGCCAGGTCATCCCCGGAGCGCGCCCCATCACCTTGTAACGAGTCAACGAAGGCTGGCCCTTGTCGGAAACCTTTACCGACCAGCCGCTGCGTGTGTTGAGCTTGAGCAGCGGCATGTCGAACACACCTTCCTCGGCCGGCGGCGAGCCCTCGACCACCGCCCAGTAGGTCTTTTCGGTGTCGCGGCCCGAGAACAGGCGCCCGAGCTTTGCCAGCGCCTTGGGATGGCGCCCCAGCACCAGCACACCCGCCGTGTCGGCATCGAGCCGGTGCGCCAGCGCCGGCGGCCGCGGCAGGCCGTAGCGCAGATCGTCGAAACACTCTTCGAGGTTGGGCGCGCCGCTCGGCCCGGCGTGCACGGCAAGGCCGGCCGGCTTGTCGATCACCAGGATCAGCCCGTCGCGATGCAGAACGCGGGCCTGGATCTGCTCGGCCGTCAGCGGCGGTGGCCTTTTGGGCGGCGGCCGCGATGATCCCGGGCGCGGCGCCGGAGGCGACCTCACAGGTCGGGCCATCGGTCGAGCCAGCTCTCGCTCGCCTCGTAGAGCGCGGCGGCGCGCAGCACCGAGGCCTCGTCGCGGAATCGGCCGACGATCTGCAGGCTGGTCGGCAGGCCTTCCGAATCGTAGCCGTTGCAGATCGAGAGGGCCGGGTGGCCGGTGATGTTGAACGGCATCGTGTAGGGGAACCAGTTGCGCCGCAGCTCGCCGGCCTCGACCCCATCGATGGTGATCGGGTCGAACAGATCCTGGTCGATCGGGAGCGCGGTGCGCGACACGGTCGGCGTAACCAGGAAGTCGGCGGTTTCGAACCAGCCCTGGACCATGCGGAAGAGGTCGCTGCGCTGGAACATGGCGCGCTGATAGTCGGCGCCAGACCAGTCCGCCGCCTCGGCCACCTGACGCACCAGCGACGGCGTCATGCGGTTGCCGTCGCGCCGGATCATCTCGTCGAACCGGGCCTTCCAGGTCGTGTGGTTGATCACCTTCCACGCCGAGCTGAGATCGGGCAGTTCCTCGGTGAGTTCCACCAGCTCGGCCCCCAGTTCGCGCAGCCGCACCAGCGACTGGTCGAAGGCGGCGCGAACGTCCTTCGCCACCAGCGTGTTGCCGAGCGTCGCGCTGTAGAGGATGCGCTTGCCCGTGAGATCGCCTTCGGCGCGGGCCGCGGCCAGATAGTCCGGCGGCTCGATGCCGATCGACCATGGGTCCGATGAATGCGGCCCAGCCATCGCCTGCAGCATCAGGGCGGTGTCCATCACCGTGCGCGTCATCGGAGTCACATAGGTGTAGTTGCCGAACGCGTCGGCCACCTGGCTGTGAGGGATGACGCCGTTGCTCTGCTTCAGCCCGACCATGCCATTGATCGCGGCGGGAATGCGGGTCGAGCCGCCGCCGTCGGTGGCGATCCCGATCGGCCCGATGCCCGCCGCCACTGCGACCGCCGCGCCGCCGCTCGAGCCACCCGACGTGTGCGCAGCACTCCAGGCGTTGCGCGTGCGGCCGAACAGCGGCCCGTCGGTCAGCGACTTGTGGCCGAACTCCGGCGTCGTCGTCTTGCCGAACAGGATGCCGCCCGCGCCCTTCACCCGGGCCGCGCAGACCGCGTCTTCCTTCGGCACATTGTTCTCGTAGAGCAGGGACCCGAAGGTGGTGCGCACGCCCGCCGTGTTCACGAGATCCTTGGCGGCGAACGGGATGCCGTGCAGCAGGCCCAGCGGATCGCCCTTCATGACGGCGTCTTCGGCCCTCCTGGCCGCGGCGCGCGCCTGATCGGGCACCAGGGTGATGAAGCAGTTCAGCAGCGGCTGCAGCCGCTCGGCCCGTGCCAGCACGGCATCGGTCAATTCGACGGGCGAGATCTTCTTGGCGGCGATCTGCTCGCGCAGTTCGGAGGCGGGCAGGCGGGTGAGGTCGGTCATGGTCTTCCTTGGCTCGCCGCCCAAGAACCTCAACCTTCGAGACGGTCGCGAAGCGACGTCTCGAAGGATGGGATACACAGGCGCTGTTCGTTGCCCATCCTTCGAGACGGCCTCGCGGGCCTCCTCAGGATGAGGTTTTCATTGTGGTCACGGTTATTACCGCAGCAACCCTCGTGCCGCGAGGTTGCGCATGAGGGCTCCGGTACCGAACGTCCACGGCGCAATCTTGTCGCAATGAGCCACCTTGTTGGTCAGCGTGCCGAGCTTGGGCGAGCGGATCGAGACCAGGTCGCCCACCATGTGCGTGAAGCCGGTGCCGCCGGGCTTGCGTGGTTCGGTCGGCGCGAACAGCGTGCCGGTCATCAGCGCCATGCCGTCGGGATATTGATGCGCACTCATCGCCTGGGCCACGAGGTCGGTGGGATCGCGGCTGATCTTCGAGAGGTCGCTCGAGCCACGCAGGCGGAACTGGTCGGGCCCCGTCACTTCGAGATCGACCTTGGCCTGGCGGACGTCGTCGAGCGAGAAGGTGTCGTCGAACAGGCGGATGAAGGGACCGAGCGCGCAGGAGGCGTTGTTGTCCTTGGCGATGCCCAGCAGGAGCGCGCTGCGCCCCTCGATGTCGCGCAGGTTCACGTCGTTGCCCAAGGTCGCGCCGACGATCCGGCCTTTGGCGCAGACGATCAGCGTGACCTCGGGCTCGGGATTGTTCCAGTCGGAGTCCGGCCGGATGCCGATCTCGGCACCGTAGCCCACCGCGGCCATGGGCGGCGCCTTGGTAAAAATCTCGGCATAGGGGCCGATGCCGACTTCGAGGTAGGGCGACCAGGCACCGCGCGCCATCAGCGTCTTCTTCAGCGCCTCGGCCTCGGGCGAGCCCGGCGTGATGGCGCTGACATCGGCGCCGATGATCGCATTCAGCTCGCCGCGCACCTGCTCGGCACGGGCGGGATCGCCCTTGGCATGTTCCTCGATCAGCCGCTCCAGCAGGCTGACGGCGAAGGTGACCCCGGCGGCCTTGAGCGCCTGGAGGTCGACCGGGGCGAGCAGATCGCCCACGAGGTCCTGCAGGGTGCCGATGCGCTCGCCCGGCGTGTTGCGCGCGATGGACGTGGGATCGGGCGCATTGCAGAGATCGGCCATCGTCGGCACGGTCGCCGAG
The DNA here is from genome assembly GCF_965228225.1 of Reyranella sp. Taxonomy (GTDB): domain Bacteria; phylum Pseudomonadota; class Alphaproteobacteria; order Reyranellales; family Reyranellaceae; genus Reyranella. Next base: position 2,111,738 of record NZ_OZ245801.1, read on the forward strand.
AGGTCGAAAACCCCGTCGCCCCGGATCGCGACGATCGAAGGCCCCGCCGGATGGCCGGCGCGCCAGAGGCGGCCGACCAGGGTTCCGGCCGTGCCGTCCTCGGGCAGGATTTCGCTGAGAGATGGTGACACTGGACGTCTCCGGCGCTTCGTTGCAGAAAGGCGCGCCATTCCCGGGAGAAATAAGATCATGGCCGCAGCACGGATCAAAGGCGTTCTTTCGCCCGTCGTCACGCCCTTCAAGCGCGACCTGTCGCCGGATGTCGGCCGCTTCATCGCGCACTGCAAGTGGCTGATCAGCCAGGATTGCGGCCTGGCGGTCTTCGGCACCAACTCGGAAGCCAATTCGCTGTCGGCCAAGGAGCGGATGAACCTGCTCGAAGCTGTCGTCGCGGCGGGCGTGCCGACCGCGCGCATGATGCCCGGCACGGGCGCCTGCTCGATCACCGAGGCGGCCGAAGTGAGCGCCCATGCGGTGAAGCTCGGCGTCGGCGGCGTGCTGATGCTGCCGCCGTTCTACTACAAGGGTGTTCCGGAGGAGGGGCTGTTCCGCTTCTACTCGGAAGTCGTGCAACGCGTCGGTGACGACCGCCTGCGCGTCTATCTCTATCATATTCCCGGGGTCTCGGGCGTGCCGATCACGCACAAGCTGGTCGAGCGGCTGATGAAGGCCTATCCCGAGCAGATCGCCGGCATGAAGGATTCGTCGGACGACTGGCCCCATACGAAGAGCATGATCGACGCCTTCGCCAAGGACGGATTCGACGTCTTCTCCGGCAACGAGAAGCCGATCCTGGAGAACCTGAAAGCGGGCGGCGTCGGCTGCATCAGCGCCACGGCCAACATCAACCCGGGCAAGATCGCCGAGACCATCAAGGCCTACGGCACCCCCGAGGGCGACAAGCTGCAGGCCTGGATCAACGAGGTCCGCGGCGTCATGCAGGGCTATGTGATGATCCCGGCGCTGAAGTACGTGATCGCGCATTACGGCAGCGACCCGCACTGGAACCCGGTCCGTCCGCCGCTTGTCGAGATCGACGAGAAGACCGGCCGCGACATGATCGAGAAGCTCGACAAGCTCGGCTTCACCATGCCCGGCCTCAAGCAGGCGATGGCGGTCGCAGCGGAGTGACGCCAGACTCGGCGCTTGCCGCGTGATCCTGCACGCTTGGACGAGTGCCCGTGCCGCGGCGGTCGTGGTTGCCCTTGGCGTGCCGATGGTGGCTGCAGTCGGACAGTCGCCTCCGTGGAATGACGTGGCGCACTGCGGCTCCATGACTGTTCAGTCCCGGTCGAGCTTCGATGCCCTGTGGCGCATGACCATCCATGACTTTCAGGTCCTTCACGGGCTGGACGGCAGACCTTTGCTCGGCCCCCGAGTATCTGCCGGAGAGCCACAACCGGTATGCTTGAACGGTGTTGCCGTTGTCACACGCACGATTGCTCCCGGCTCTGGGGACGTCTTCCTCGATATCGTCGGGGAAGACGGCGCCGTGACGAGCATCGCCGATGGCTACATCAAGGATCGCCATTGGGACAATGTCCCGATTGTCGTCGACCACGCGGCCCGGCGACACGTGCAACCTGAGCACCTGACTTTCTTCGTATTCGAGGACATCAGGTGAGGGCGATCAGCGCCAGTCTCGACGGGGTCGCTTCGCTGGTGGAGCGAGTGCTGCCGGGGCGCGTGACGAGCATCATCGCGTTGGTGTTACTCACCGTCGCACTCGCTCTGATCATCTATGCCGTCAACTCCGTCAAACTCGCGCGATGGCTCCAGCTGGCCGCTTGAGAAGTCAGGTCGGGGCAAATCAACGAAACAACCGAAATAAACGAAATAAATGAAGCGAGTGTCGCAGCTCCCGAATCCCGGGTCGAGACAGCCGCTGACGCAACAATGTTGCTCGAAGGTGCTTCGTGTGCTGGCGAGCGTTGACAAACGAGAGTCCTCAAGCCTAAAAGATATCCATGCTCAAGACCCTCTCGCACAACGCTTGGTATTTTACGCCCCTCACATAGGCGGCGCGAAGGGTCATGACTCAACGAAGCCGCCGCATCCCGGCGGCTTTCGTGTTTTAGGACTTGGCCTCCGGGTCGCGGCGGAACCCGCAACCGGAGGACGACATGTCGATCATCGAAGCAGAAATTGAACCGCCGCTCTTGCCGCTCGCCATCCGTGTAAGGCTGGCGGGCCCGCGCGATCTTGAGGATCTCTGCGATCTTCTGGGCGAGGGTGAGTCCTCTCGCGAACAGGTGCTCACCTGGCTCGAGACGCCCGGCACGACCCTGCTGGTCGCGCAGAGCGAGATCGGGGTGCTGGCCGTCGCGGTGCTGATGACGCGGCTCGTGCCATTGGAGGGGATGGGCGCCCACAAGGTGATCGAGGTCGACAATCTCGTCGTGCGCGCAGACCAGCGTGGCCGCCGGGTCGGCCGGCGTCTCCTGGCCGCCGCCGTCGAATGGTCTCGCCAGCGGCGCGCGGTGCAGGTCGAAGCCGTGGTGGGCGAGGGGCCGGCCAAGCGCTTCTACGAAAATTTCGGCTTCGCCCTCGCCAACGATCGCCTGGTGCTGGCGGCGTGAGAGGAGGAGCTCGCTGGACGCCTGTTTTCGCGATGTGAACGGGCAGGTTGCAGGGCGTACAATGTGCTATGCTGAATCTCTTGCACATACAGTGCCGGACAATTGTGCAGGAGTAGCCCGTGGCCAAGCGTTCAACGAAGCGTACGAACGTGCCCGTCGAAAAGGCACCCGTCGCCATCAAGCAGACGATGAGCAAGCCGGTCTCCAGCTACACCGACCCGGAGCATTTGCGCACCCTCATGCAGAATGCAAAGCGCATGGGGCGCGAGGATATCTGGCGCCAGGCGTTCGACCAGCTCTGCTCGCTCGAAGGCGCCGACAAGGAAGATCCCCTGGAGCGGGCCTTCTACAGCACGCTGGCGGCCTATGAGCAGCTGCTGACGCAGAAGAACGGCCGCGCCACCCGGGCGAGCCGTACGCGTCTCAAGCTGAAGGGCAAGGGTGTCGTCGCCTGCCTGGAGGACTGGGCGAAGAGCAAGGAACCGCCCGAATCCTTCGATCTGCTGGTGGCGAACGGCATGGTCGAGATGACCGGCGAACAGCTGGTGCTGACCTATCCCGACAGGTTTTCGCCGGAAGCGGTCGCGGGCGCCACGGCGCGTCTTGCGACGTTGACCAAAGCGGCGCCCGAGGCCTGATCTCTAGGCCGGCTCGGCGTCGCGGGCGGCCCACATTTTCTTGAAGGCCGGACGGGCCTGGCAGGCGGCGAGCCAGGCCTTCACGCGCGGCGCGGCTTCGAACAGTTCCGGGGCGGCTTGGGCATAGCGCACGATCTCCGCGGCGTTGATGTCGGCCACGGTGAAGCGGTCGCCGACCAGCCAGCCGCTCTTTTCCAGCGCCTTGTCGAGCACCGCGAAGGGGCCCTTGAGCGCCTCGACCGCGGCGTCTGCGATCTTCGGATCCTTTACGCCGTTCGGATTACCCAGGCGATGATAGAGCACGTTGATGGCGTGCGGCTCGACGCCCGTCGCGGCCCACAACGCCCACATAGCGATCTGGCCTTCCTCGGCGACGGTCGCGCCGGCGAGTGGGCCGCCATGCTTGCGGGCGAGATAGAGATTGATGGCCAGTGACTCGTGCAGCACCAGCCCGTCATCGTCGATCGAGGGAATGAGGCCGCTCGGATTGACCTTCAGGAACTCCGGCGACTGCGTGTGCAGCATCCCGGCCGGCACGGCACGATAGTGCTGGATCACCGCGACGTGCTTGAACGGAAGGCCGAGTTCCTCGGCCAGCCAGATGTTGCGCGAGGCGCGGGACCGGTAGACGCCGTAAATCGTGAGCATGGAAAATCCTCGTTCCTCGAACTGTCTTCTTGACGGGATCGCGCCCGTTCTTAAGGCTTGGTGCGTTCGCGGCACAGACAAAAAACCGGGCCGGACACTCCAGGCAGGAGGATCGACGATGTCGGCACCCAGGACACGCGAAGCGGTAAAGGATGCCAGCCACCTCTACGAGGTCGAGCGGCGCGCCTACCACCTGCAGCGGCCGGGCTTCCGGGTGGCCGAGCTGCAGCTCTCGCCCACGCAGACGGTGCCCTGGCACTTTCATAACAACATCAGCGACACGTTCTACGTGGTCGAGGGGACTATGCGGCTCTTCCTGCAGGAGCCGAAGGAAGAGGTGATCCTGAAGCCGGGCGAGAGTTTCGTCGCCGCGCCGGGAAGGCCGCACCTCGTGACCAACGGTGGCGACGCCTCGCTTACGTTCCTGATCATGCAAGGCGTGGGCGAGTACGATTACGTGCCGCTGGTTTGACCTTCCTGTCATCCTGAGCGCAGCGAAGGACCTCGCGCCGGCAACGGAGTCCTCTGGTCGATCTGCAAGGTGCTTCGCGACGCTCAGGACGACAACTCAACTGATCGCCGGCGCATCCTGGCCGACGAACTGGACGCGCAGTTCGCGCTTCAGGACCTTGCCGGTGGCGTTGCGCGGGAGGGCGTCGACGAAGGTGACGGATTGCGGGACCTTGAACTTGGCGAGGCGGGCGAGGCAGTGCTGGATCACGTCGCCCTCGGCGAGGTCCTGGTCGGGCTTGCGCACGACGATCGCCATGCCGACCTCGCCCCAGCGCTCGTTGGGCACCCCGATGATCGCGGCATCGGCGATGGCGGGGATCTGGAACAGCACATTCTCGACCTCGGCGGGATACACGTTCTCGCCGCCCGAGATGTACATGTCCTTCCAGCGGTCGACGATGTAGACGAAGCCTTCCTCGTCGAGCCGCGCCGCGTCGCCGGTGTGCAGCCAACCGTCAGTGAAGCTGCGCTCCGTGGCCTGCGGATTGTTCCAGTAGCCGGGCGTGATGTTGGGGCCCTTGATCAAGAGCTCGCCGATGCCGCCGGCCGGCACGTCGTTGCCCTCGTCGTCGACCACGCGGATGGCGGTGTGCATCATCGCCTTGCCGGCCGAGCCGAGCTTTCGGATGGCGTCGGCGGCATTGAGCATCGTCCCGGCGGGGCTGGTCTCGGTCATGCCCCAGCCCTGGACCAGCGGCACGCCGCGGGCGGTCCAGGTCTCGAGGATGGCAAGTGCGCAGGGCGCCCCGCCGACGCCCGCGATGCGCAGCCGCGAGAGGTCGGCCGTCTCGAACTTCGGGTGCTGCATCATGAACTGGTAGGGCGCGGGCACCGCGAAGAAGTGGGTGATACCGAGCGACGGATCGGAGAGGCAGTCGAGCGCCTGGCCGGGATCGAAAGTGCGCATGACCACGATCGTGCCGCCGGCATGCAGCACGGGGTTGGCGTAGCAGTTGAGGCCACCGGTGTGGAACAGGGGCAGCACCACGAGCTGCACGGTCTCGGGCGTGATCAGTGCCGGGATCCCCAGATTCACGCAATTCCAGAACACCATGCCGTGGGTGATGATCGCGCCCTTGGGATGGCCGGTCGTGCCCGACGTGTACATGACCATGCCGATATCGTCATGCGTCAGCGCAACGGACGGCGGCGCCGGTCCGGCCTCGGCAAGCGCCCGCTCGTAGGCGCTGTCGGGCCGCTCATGGTCGATCTCCAGCAGGTCCTTCGAGAGAGCGGCGGCCGCTTCGGCAAAGCCCTTGTCGTGAATCAGCAGCTTCGGGCTCGAATCGCCCAGGATGTAGTCGAGCTCAGGGACCGTGAGCCTCCAGTTGAGCGGCAGCATGATGGCGCCCAGCCGGCCGCAGGCGAACTGAAGTTCGAAATATTCGGCGCAGTTGGGCGCCAGCAGGGCGATGCGGTCGCCCCTGACGATGCCTCGCGCCGCCAGCGCCGCGGTCAACCGGCCGATACGGGCGTCGAGGGCGGCATAGGAGAGCTTCCGGCCCGTGTGCAGGTCGTGAAGGGCGAGCCGATGGGGACGCCGGCCCGCATGGTGGGCGATCCAGTCGAAGTAGGGAATCGTCGGCATCAGTTCACCGCCTCGGTGAAATTCTTCCAGTAGGGCTCGCGCAACTCGCGCTTCAAGACCTTGCCGGCGCCCGACAGGGGCAGGGGCGTGTCGCGAAAGTCGACGCTGCGCGGGCATTTGTAGCCCGCGATCTGGTTTCGGCAATGGTCGATCACGTCGTCGGTGCCGAGTGAGACACCGTGCCTGAGCACGACGATGGCGTGCACACGTTCGCCCCATCGTTCGTCGGGCACGCCGATCACCGCCACTTCCGCGACGCCGGGCATCGTCGAGATCGCGTTCTCGACCTCCGCCGAGTAGACGTTCTCGCCGCCGGAGATGATCATGTCCTTCAGCCGGTCGACGATGAACACGAAGCCTTCCTCGTCCATGTAGGCGCCGTCGCCGGAATAGTACCAGCCGTCCTCCAGCACCGCCTCGGTTTCGGCCGGCTTGTTCCAGTAGCCCTTCATGACGTTGGCGCCGCGGACGGCCAGCTCGCCGGTCGTGCCGCGCGGCACTTCCAGGCGGTCGGCATCGACGATCTTGACCTCGCAGGCGAGCGCTGCCTGGCCGCACGATCTCAGCCGCCCGGCATGGGGGCCAGTCAGCACCGTGTAGCGCGGGTCGAGCAGGGTGACGATGGGAGCGGCCTCGGTCATGCCGTAGCCGTGCATCAGGCGGACCTTCGGCATCCGCTCGATGGCCTTGCGCACGATGCCCTCCGGCATCGGCGAGGCGCCGTAGAGGATGAAAGACAGAGTCCGGATGTCGAACTCGTCGAAGCGCTCGTGGTTCACCAGCATGTTGATCATGGTCGGTACGAACTGCGCGTGCGTCACCTTCTCGGTCTGGATGGTCAGCAGCACCTCGACCGGCTCGAAGCGCGGCACGAAGGCGTGGCGGCCGCCCGACAGAGTGACGCCGAAGGTCGAGGCGCCGTCGGCGAGATGGAACATCGCCCCCGAATGGAGATAGGCCGTGTCCGCATCGAAGCCCATGCCCGCCACGCCGTTCAGGGCGTTCACCACCAGGTTGGTATGGGTGAGCATCACGCCCTTGGATCGCCCCGTCGTGCCGCCGGTGTAGAACAGGCCGCCGAGATCGTCGTCATGCGCTCCGACATCCTCCATCGCTTCGTAGCTCGTGAGGTCCTCGTAGTGGAGGATGCCGTCCGGGCTCGCCAGATCGTCGAGCCAGATCACTTCGCGCACCGACGGGGTGCGGCCCTCGAGCGCCTTGAGATGGTGCGACATGCCGGTGTCGATGAACAGCGCCACCGCGCCGGCATCGTTCAGGATATACTCGATCTCCGGGGCGGCCAGCCGCGTGTTGACCGGCACCATCACCGCGCCCATCCACGGCAGCGCGTACATCAGTTCGAGATAGCGGTCGGAATTCAGGGCGAGGAGGGCCACCCGGTCGCCGCGTCGCACACCCAGTGCGGAAAGCGCGCCGGCCACCCGACTGATCCGGTCGGCACTCTGCTGCCAGGTGCGGCGGCGGCCGGCAAAGGAGGTGGCGATGCCGTTGGGGCGGGTCTGGACGGCGCGGCGAAGTCCTTGGGTGAGTGCAAACATGGGCCGATGCTAGGGGCTCGTTCGTTCGCGCGGCAAGGGGCTTCGTGGTAGAGGGGAAGCATGGACACCATCGCCCAGCCGACCGCACCTGCGAAGGACCTCGAGTTCAACCCGCTCGACCCGGCCTTCATCGCCGACCCCTATCCCTTCTATCGCCGGCTGCGCGAAGTCGCCCCGGTGTTGAAGACGCCGCAGGGCTTCTGGCTGATCACGCGCTACGAGGACGTGGCGCTGTCGCTGCGCGACAAGCGCTTTGGCAAGGACTTCGAAGGCAACATGCGGCGCCGCTACGGCAGCGACCGCATGGACGAGCCCGCGGTGGCGAGTCTGGCGAAGACGATGCTGGTGCAGGATCCGCCCGATCACACGCGCCTGCGCGGGCTGGTCACCAAGGCCTTCACGGCGCGTCGCGTGGCCGACATGCGGCCGCGGATCGAGGCGTTGGTCAAAGAACAGCTCGACCGGGTCGCCGACAAGGGCGAGATGGATGTGATGCGCGACCTGGCTCATCGCCTGCCGGTCATCGTGATCTGCGACATGCTGGGCATTCCCGAAGAGCATCGCGCCCCGTTCCTGGCGGGCAGCAACGTCAACGGCCGCATCCTCGAGCCGGTTCCGATGACCCGCGAGGAGCTCGACCAGGCCAACCGCAACACCCAGATGGCCGGCGTCTATTTCAACCAGCTGTGCGAGCTGCGCCGCCGCGAACCGCGCGACGATCTCACCACCGAGCTGGTGAAGGCGGAAGAGGCGGGCGACAAGCTGTCGGCCGAGGAGCTGCAGGCCAATATCGGCCTGCTGTTCGGTGCGGGGCACGAGACCACTACCAACCTGATCGGCAACGGCCTGCTGGCATTGCATCGCAATCCCGATCAATGGGAGCGGCTCAAGGCCGATCCGTCGCTGATCCCCAACGCGGTCGAGGAACTGCTGCGCTACGATTCGTCGGTGCAGATCACCGGCCGCGTCACCCATGCGGAAGTCGAACTGGGCGGCGTGACGATCGGCGCGGAGCAGAGCATCGTAGCCCTGCTGGGCGCGGCGAACCGCGATCCGGCGCAGTATCCCGATCCCGACCGGCTCGACGTCGGTCGCGAGCATATCCGGCCGATGTCGTTCGGCGGCGGCATCCATCATTGCCTGGGCGCACAACTTGCGAGGCTCGAAGCCGAGCTGGTGTTCGCGGCGCTGATCGAGCGCATGCCGAACCTGACGCTCCCCGAGAAGGACACGCCTGCCTGGCGCCGCAGCTTCACGCTGCGCGGCCTGAGCAAGCTCCCGGCGGTCTGGCACTGAAGGATTCGACGAAAGACATGACGACGCGGTGGCGGGGCGAGGGCGGCCAGCATCAGGGCGCCCGTCCGTATCAAGAAGACAGTTGGCGTCTGGTGACGCTGGGCGACGGCTCGGTTCTCGCGGTGGTGGCCGACGGGATGGGCGGACATGCAGGCGGCGCGGTCGCCAGCCAGCTCGCGGTCGACGCCTTCATCCATGCGGTGGAGCAAGGCGGTCGGCTCGACGACGGGCTGCACGACGCCAATCAGGCGGTGGGCCGGGGCGCTCTCGCACGGCACGAACTCACCGGCATGGGCGCGACGCTGATCGCGGTCCAGGTGCGCGGCGACGAGGTGCGCTGGATCAGCGTCGGCGATTCGCCCTTCTACCTGGTCGAGGCCGGCAAAATCGCACGGCTGAACGCCGATCATTCGATGGCGCCGCAGATCGACGCGCTGGTCGCTCGCGGCATGCTCTCGGAGGAGGATGCCGAGCATCATCCCGGTCGGCACACGCTGCGCGAGGCGGTGATGGGCGAGCCGCTCACTCTGGTCGACCGCGGAACCCGCCGGCTGGGACCGGACGCGCGCCTGCTGGTGTGCAGCGACGGCATCCACAGCCTGAGCAGCGAACAGCTTCTGGCGCAGGCCTCGCTGCCGGTCGAGGGCATCATCGCAGCCGTTCTGGCGGTGGCCAAGGGGCATCAGGACAACATCACCGTGGTCAAGCTGGAGCGCGTGCGATGAGCCGAGGCCCTGTCGTCATCGAAGTCACGCGCGGTCCGGTCGTCGAGAGCCGGCACGAGGGCATCGCCGCGGTCGTCAAGGCCGACGGCACCGTGGTCGAATCCTGGGGCGACATCGATGCAGCCATCCTGCCGCGCTCGGCCAACAAGCCGATCCAGGCAATGGCGTTCGTGGAGAGCGGCGCGGTCGAACGCTTTGGCCTGGGCGACGAGCATGTGGCGCTGTCCTGCGCCTCGCACAGCGGCGAGACGCGCCATGTCGAGACGGTACGCGCGTGGCTGGCGAAGATCGGGTTGAGCGAGGCCGATCTCGAATGCGGCACCCATGCGCCGCGCCTGCAGTCGAGCATCGAGGCGCTGGCCCGGGCCAACACCCTGCCGACGGCGGCGTTCAACAACTGCTCGGGCAAGCATAGCGGCTTCCTGACGACGGCCGTTCACTATGGCGAGCCGGCCCGGGGCTACATCCAGTACGACCACCCGGTGCAGCGCCGGCTGCGCGAGACGATGAGCGCGCTGTGCGGCCTCGACGCCGACGCCTTTCCGCACGGCACCGATGGCTGCGGGATTCCCACGCTCGCCACGCCGCTCAAGAACTTGGCACAGGCGATGGCCGCGATGGCCGATCCGTCGGGCCTGTCCAGCAAGCGCGCCGACGCTGCCAACCGGATCCGCAAGGCGATGAACGCCGAGCCCTTCATGGTGGCCGGCACCGGCCGCTTCTGCACCCGCATCAACGAGGCAGCGCCTGGCGTGATCCAGGTCAAGACCGGCGCCGAGGGTGTGTTCTGCGGCATGCTGCCGACGCTCGGCCTCGGCGTGGCGCTCAAGGTGTGGGACGGCGCGGGCCGGGCGGCCGAGGTCGCGATGGCGGCGCTGCTGGATCATCTCGGCGTGCTGCCGGCGGGGCAGCGCGAAGAGGTGCTGCATCCGCAGATCAAGAATGTCGTCGGCCTGCTGGTCGGCGAGATGAGGCCGGCGAAGAGCTGGCTGGGCTGAGCCCGGCGCCCGAGCCCACCATGAGTATCACACTGGACATCCTGGAGGTCGGCGCCCGCGGCGACGGCGTGGCCGATCTCGAGGGCAAGCGCTACTTCGTGCCGTATTGTCTGCCGGCCGAGACGGTCGAGGCCGAACCGCTCGACAAGCGCGGCGACGGCATTGCCTGCGAGCTGCTTGAGGTGCTGGCGCCGTCCCGCCACCGCGAGGCGCCGCCGTGCCCGCATTTTGGCACCTGCGGCGGCTGCGCGCTCCAGCACTGGCGGCGCGATATCTACACCGGCTGGAAGAGTGAGCTGATCGCCAAGGCGCTGGCGCAACGCGGCGTGAAAGCGCCGCGCTTCGAGGCGCCGGTGACCTGCGAACCGGGCGAGCGCCGGCGCGCCGACATCGTGCTGAGGCGCGAGGGCAAGCGGGTTCTCGCGGGCTTCCACGTACGGGCGAGCCAGAGCGTCGTCGACATCGACACCTGCGTCGTCGCGCGGCCCAGGATCAACGCGGTGCTTGCCTCGCTGCGCACGGCAATGGCTTCCATCCTGCGCGACGGCACCTCGGCCGATGCCGTGGTCAATGAGACCGACACCGGCCTCGACGTGCTGATCCGCCCGCACAAGCGCTTCGACTTGACCCTGCCGATCCGCGAGACCCTGATCGCGCTGGCCGAGAGCGCCGACCTGGCGCGCGTGAGCTGGGGCGACCGCGCGACGGCCGAGCCGGTGCTGGTGCGGCGCACGCCGCAGCTCATCCTGGGCGACGTGGCGATCGAGCCGCCGCCGGGCGCCTTCCTGCAGGCGACCAAGCGGGCCGAGCTGGTAATGCGTGCGGGTGTCAACGCCTGGGCCGGGGAGGCGGCGCACCTCGCCGACCTTTTCGCCGGCATCGGCGCGCTGTCGCTCGGCAAGCCGGGCCGGCTCAGCCTGTTCGAGTACGACCGCCCGTCGGTCGCCGCCGTCGACGCCACGGCGCGCAAGCTGGGCGGCAACCGCGTGACCGTGCAGCTGCGCGATCTCTTCCGCCGGCCGCTCAGTACCAAGGAACTCGATGCCTTCGACGCCGTCGTGCTCGACCCGCCGCGCGCGGGTGCGGCCGCGCAATGCGCCGAACTCGCCGCCTCGAAGGTCAAGCGCATCGTCTACGGCTCCTGCGACCCCGCCAGCTTCGCCCGCGACGTCCGCACCCTGCAGGACGGCGGTTACCGGCTGGAAAAACTCATGCCCATCGACCAGTTCCTCTGGTCCGCGCATGTCGAGCTGATCGCGCTGCTGACGCGGTAGAGCCTTAGCCGATGCTGAGCTCCAGATAGATCATACGAGGTTCTCCCCCGACGAACCCGTTGACCGTTCAGTTAGCATCGACCGGCCGGGCATGCGTGTGCCCATGGGCACTGCCTGAGACTTCGCGGCGCGCGCCTTTGACTTAAGTCAACACGAAGGACGATGCCGACGCGCACAATGGCTCCGTTTAGCGGAGGCACATCATGATGCGTAGCATCGTCCTTTTCATTGCCATGGCAGGAGCGACCTGCGGGTGTGACCAGTTCGACAACCTGTCGACCGGCCAGAAGGGCGCCGTGACGGGCGCTGCTCTCGGCACCGGCATCGGGATGGTGTCCGGCGGAAGCTTCGGCCAGGTCGTGGGCGCGGGTCTTATCGGCGGCGCGGTCGGCTATATCGGCGGCACCGCCATCGGCAACAAGTAGCGGCTTCGGGGCGGTCCGATGAGAACCGGAATGCTTGGCGCGCTCATCGCCTTGGCGGCCATCTTGGCTGCAGACGCGGTCGCGCAGACGCAGGGACTGACTTTCGAGCGTGCGGCCTACCTCACCTGTCGGGAAGCCCACGCTCTGCCTCGGAACCAGCGCGTCGCGCTAGCGGAGTTCCTCGCCGACCATGTCGCCAGGCATCGCGGCGTCACAATCCCGGACGGCGAACAGGGAGCCCAGCTCGCGAGTCTGGTTCGGGGCGGCTGCACGATTTCTCCCGATGCCTACCTCTTCGTGGTGATCGATCGCGCCGTCGCCGCCGAGTCCGGCAGGCTTCCGAACCGTTGACGAGCGGTGGAACGGCTCCGATGAACGCAGCCCGCCGTGTCCTGGCCGAAGCACCGCTGTCGTGGCTGCTGCTGGCGGTGCCGATCGCCGCGGGAATGCACCACGTGCGGCCCGACGCGCCGCTCCTGGTCTTCGGGCTGGCCTGCGTCGCCATCATCCCGCTGGCGGGTCTCCTTGGCGTGGCGACAGAGAAGCTGGCGGTACGACTTGGCGAGGGTATCGGGGGCTTCCTCAATGCGACGCTCGGTAACGCCGCGGAACTGATCATCGCCCTGGTGGCCCTGCGTGCCGGCATGATCGACGTCGTCAAGGCGTCGCTCACCGGCTCGATCATCGGGAATCTTCTGCTCGTTCTTGGTGCGGCCTTCCTGGCCGGCGGTCTCCGGCACAAGGTTCAGAGCTTCGCCACCATCGGCGTTCGGACGCAGATCGGCATGATGGCGCTGGCGGCGATCGCGATTCTGGTTCCTTCGGTTTTCGCCGCGCTCGGTTCGGCCGAGATGGCGAGCCGGTCGATCCACTACAGTGTCGTCGTATCTGTCCTCCTTCTGGGCGTCTATGCTCTCAGCTTGGTATTCCTGTTGCGTACCCATGCCGACCTGTTCCGGGGTGGGGAGCCGGCTGGCCAACCGGAGCCACATGGCCTGCCGTGGTCCGTTTCCCTCACGGTCGGGGTGATGTCCACGGTCACCGTGCTGATCGTGTGGATGAGCGAGATCCTGGTCGGCACGGTGGAGCACGCCGCCTCCGCCCTGGGCCTCTCCAACCTGTTTATCGGCGTCGTCGTGGTCGCGGTGGTCGGAAATGCGGCAGAGCACAGCACCGCCGTACTGGTCGCGATGCGCAATCGCATGGAGATGGCTGTCGGCATCGCCATCGGCAGCAGCACGCAGATCGCGCTGTTCGTCGCACCGTTGCTGGTGCTCCTCAGCCTTGTCATCGCGCCGCAACCCCTCAGCCTGGCCTTTTCCGGAGTCGAGGTCTTCCTGGTGCTGGCTGCGACCTTTATTGCCTCGATCCTCATCGTGGACGGCAAGTCCACCTGGTTCACCGGCGTGCAGCTCATTGCCGTCTATCTCGTGATGGCAATCACCGTGTTCGCGATTCCCGGCTAACGGATCATCACGGCGCCTGCAGACGCCGACATGCTCTGTTTTGCGTTCGTCACCTATACGACCCCAGGCTATGGGGACGTGAATCCCGTGCAGCCGTGGCGACTCATCGGACCGACCACGGCAATGTGCGGTGTGCTGATGTTGGGCTGGTCGACCGCGGTGATCTTCGAGGTTCTGCCGCAGGCTCTCTCCGTGCTCCCGGGGAGGCCGTCGCCCCATCGACCGATGCGCGGGTAAACCGGGACGGTCACTTCTGCGTGGGCGTGTGGTCTTCCGATCACTGGAATGATATGTGCACTTGGTGCGCAACCACACAAGCTTGTCCGGACCGACGGCGGTCGGACTGCCGAGGGCCCAGATGCTCTCGGTCCTGCCTTGTGACACGTGCATCGGCCGGACGCTCAACCTGTGCCGGCCGTTGGATGACTCGAGACTGAGGCACCTTTTGTCTCTTGGCGGCGTCCGGCACTGGAAGAAGAACGATACCCTCTTTCGTGCGGGCGACCCGATCGGGTCCTTTTTCAAAATTCGCAAAGGCGTCGTCGCGGTCTTCCACACGCTCGATGACGGACGCCGGCAGATCATGGCGTTGCGCGCGCCCGGCGATTGCGTCGGCTATCTCGACAAGAACGGCAGCTACGCCTTCGAAGGCGTGGCCCTGACCGACGTAGAGGCCTGCGCTTTCGACCGGCGCAAGTTTGACGCCTTCGTTGCCCAGCATTCCGACCTCGCGGCCGCGCTTGCGGAGGCGCTGTCGAGTGCATTGAAGCAGGTCGGTTTTCTGACCTTGGTTCTCGGCCGGCTTCGGTCGACGGAGCGGGTGGCGCATTTTCTCGCGGAGATCAGTGCGCTGTATACCGAGCGACATGTCTCCTTGGCGCAGCCTCTGACTCTGCACATGGGCCGGCAGGAGATCGCCGACTATCTGGGCCTTACGATCGAGACGGTGAGCCGATCCATCGGCAAGCTGAAGAGCCGCAACATCATTGCTCTGATCGAGAGCGGCGAGGTCGTGATCCTCGATTTCGACAAGCTTCGGCAGGCCGGCAAGGTGACGGCTTAGCGCCGCACTGGCCGTCACGCGCCGTGCATCGGCCCACGATCACTTTGACATTGGTCAAAGACAGGCTGCGTTTCCTGGCGAAATCTGTCTCCCACGGCGCGCTCCCGCTGGCCGGCCAAGGTCGGACGGGAAGGGACGCCGATAACGTAAGGGGGGCCTGACAATGATGCACACATCTCGACGCACCATGCTGAAGGTGATGACCGGCGGCGCACTCGCAGCCGGTGGCGTCGGCATCCTGGCCGCGCCCGCCCTGGCGCAGGAATTCGTCGTTACGAACAACTACCAGAACTTCAAGCGCGGCAAGATCGACGGGCTCCATCCGGATCGCCGCATCCTCAACATCACGTGGGAAGATATGGGGCGGATCAAGATGCGTGCCGCCGACCTGGTCACCAACTACCCGGCGCTGCGCGAAGGCATGATCGTCGACTGCAACTATTTCGACCATATCGACGTGATGATTGCCAAGAAGTCGCCGCAGGCGGATGCCCAGGCCAAGGCGCTGACGGATAAGGGGGCGCAGCTCACCGGGATCCCGGGGGCGCGCGAACCGATCCGGATGTGGAGCATGTCCGGCATGGTCACCAAGGTGACTCCGGAGAATGGCGGCCTCTGGCTCATCAATGCCTCAAATGGCAAACCGGAAGAGCCCTCACCCAACAGTGGCGAGGTCATCACCATGCCGCCGGTCCTCACCGCGGCCGGCCGGGCGGCCCTGGCCACCCTGAAGCCGGGCGACCTCGTGGCCACCGTGTGGACGCATCAGACGGCAATCGCCGTCAAGATCATCCGCTGAACCGCGAGCCGGTCGCCCACTGGGGTTTCGGATGTCGAAGAAAAAAGACAGCAGCGCGGGGACGGAAAAGCTCAGGCGCAAGATCTACGAGAAGGAGCTGCGCAAACTGCAGGTCGAGCTTTGCCGGCTGCAGGATTGGGTCAAGGTCTCCGGCGAGCGCGTAGTCATCGTGCTGGAGGGGCGCGACGCGGCGGGCAAGGGGGGCACCATCAAGGCTCTGACCGAGCGGGTGAGCCCTCGGGTGTTCCGCGTCGTCGCGCTGCCGGCGCCGTCCGACCGCGACAAGACACAGATGTACGTTCAACGCTACGTCGAGCATTTCCCGGCTGGTGGCGAGATCGTGATCTTCGACCGCAGTTGGTACAATCGCGCCGGTGTCGAGTACGTCATGGGCTTCTGTACGGCCGAGCAGCATCAGCGTTTTCTCGACATCTGTCCGGTCTTCGAAAAGTTTGCCATCGAAGGGGGATTGCGCCTCATCAAGATCTGGCTCGAGGTCGGACAGGAGGAGCAGGATCGTCGCTTCAAGGCGCGGATCGAAGACCCGCTCCGCCAGTGGAAGCTGAGCCCGATGGACGTCCAGTCCTACTCGCGATGGTACGATTATTCGCGGGCGCGCGACCTGATGCTGGAACACACCGACTCCGACCAGGCGCCCTGGCACATCGTGCGGTCCGACGACAAGAAGCGGGCGCGCCTGAACGTGATTGCGCACATCCTGGCGCAGATTCCCTACAAGAATGTCGAACGCGCCAAGGTGAAATTGCCTTCGCGGTCGGAGAAGCGGCGGTTCGACGACCTCGCCTCGATCGCCGATCGCCGATACGTCGCGCAGAAATATTAGGCGCACGACACCTTCATGCCCATCGAGGAGAGCGGAATGTCCAAGCTGTTGAGCGTCCAGGATCTGCATATACGGATGGCCGAGGCGGAAGGGGCCAAGGCCTCGGCTGCGCTGAAGGCGCGCGAGGCAGCAGAGGCGGAGAAGAAGGCGTTCATCGACCATCTTCTGGCGCCGTCGGGACTGACCGACGAACAAGCGAGCGAAAAGGCCTCGATCATCATCGAGCGCGCAATGGCGAACGGCCTGACATCGGTCCAGGTGCTTCGCTTCCCCAACCATATCTGTACCGACGGCGGCCGGGCGATCAACCAGGTCGAGGAGGGGTGGGAAAATACCCTGAGCGGCCTGCCGAAGGAGATCTACCAGTACTGGAAGCGCAAGCTGCGGCCCCTCGGCTATCATATCCGCTATCACATCGTCGACTATCCGGGCGGGATGCCGGGCGACATCGCCATCACCTTGAGCTGGGGCTGATCCTGAGAACGGTGGAGAAGGCTCGACGCTTCCTCATCGCGGCTCTTCTTGCCTCACTGGGTAGCAGCGTTTTTGCTCAGCAGGTGGAAGGGTCTTTTGTCGGCACGTGGAAGGGCGATGTCCCGGGAATTGGCGAAGCGACTCTCGTCGTCACCGCGCTGGGAAGCGATGGGCGTGTCGAGGGCAGGATGGAGTTTGCGCTTCAGGGCTTCGTCTCCACTTTCGCCGACACGGTCGATTCCGGGAAGCGCACGAACAAGGGCACGGTATCGGATGGGACGCTCACCATCGAGGCGGCGTTGGGAGGCCGATACGTGCTGCGACGCACCGGCGATGGCCTGAGCGGCAGGTACATCCGTGGCACGACGTTGGACGTCCCGGTCATATTGAAGAAATCCTGACGCCCCCCGAAGTTAGCGCCGCGTGTAGGAGTCGGAGCCGGTCCGGAGGCGGGGCGCGCCGTACTCTTCGTACGCGAGCACCCATTCGACCCCGAGACGGCCTTCGTTGAAATAACCGGTCCACGAGGTGATCGAGGCGCAGTCCACCGACGCGTTCTTCCAGCGGACCGTGTAGGAGATGCGCGGGCCGTCCATCCAGCCGACGATCGGGAAGGCCACGCCGGCGCATTTGTAGCCCGCCGCGTTGTTGGCATAGGTCCCGGCAACGCGGCCGTCGGTGCCGACCGCCTGGATCACCAGCACGGACCCGTGATCGTTCACCCAGGTGCCCGTGACCGCGGGCGACTGGGCCGTCGCCTGCGGCACGGGAAGGCAGAATCCGGCCATCAGGCCAAGTCCGAGGATCGACGCGAGACGCTCAGTCATCTAGGTTCCGGCAAATGATTGCTGGCGTCCAATGCAGCCCATCGCGGCGCTTATTTCCAGTGAAAACCAGGGGCCCGATGCCTCTCCACGCATGACCGCTTCCCTGACCAATCGCTGGATGCAGCTCCTGGCCGGCATTCTCTGCATGGTGATGATTTCCAGTCTCCAGCATGGCTGGACGCTGTTCGTGCATCCCATCAACGTGAAGTACGAATGGGGCCGGGCGGCCATCCAGATCGCCTTCACGATCTTCATTCTAAGTGAGACCTGGCTCGTCCCGTTCGAAGGCTGGGTCGTCGACCGGTTCGGCCCGCTGCCCGTCGCGCTCACCGGCGGCCTGCTGGTGGCCATCGCCTGGAGCCTGAACTCGGTCGCCGATTCGCTGCCGCTGCTCTATCTCGGCGCCGCGCTGGGCGGCATCGGCGCGGGCTGTGTCTACGGCACGTGTCTCGGCAATGCGCTGAAATGGTTTCCGGACCGTCGCGGCCTGGCCGCCGGCCTCACGGTCGCGGGCTATGGGATCGGCTCGGCGATCACCATCATCCCGATGCACCATACGATCGACCATTACGGCTACGAGGCGGCCTTTCTCTGGTTCGGCCTCGGCCAGGGCATCCTGGTCTGCCTCGCGGCGCTGGCGCTGCGCAAGCCGGAGGCCGCCACGCTGGCCACGATGCATGAGCGGCTGCCGCATGCCCGGAACGACCACACGCCGCGCGAGGTGCTGCGCTCACCGCTCTTCTGGGTGCTGTTCGTCATGTCGCTGCTGGTCACCTCGGCCGGGCTGACCTTCACCGCCAATCTCGCCGGCATCGCCCGCAGCTTCCAGGTGGCGGACGTGCCGGTCAGCATGATGGGCCTGACCCTGCCGGCACTCACCTTCGCGCTGGCGCTCGACCGGGTGACCAACGGCATCGCGCGGCCGCTCTGCGGCTGGCTCTCGGACTATATCGGTCGCGAAACCACGATGTTCCTCGCCTTCACGATGGGCGCCCTGAGCATCCTGGCTTTCGCCCGGTGGGGCCATGATCCCGTGATGTTCGTGCTCCTGGCGAGCCTGGTGTTCTTCGCCTGGGGCGAAGTGGCCAGCCTCTTTCCGGCCACCTGTACCGACTATTTCGGCTCGGGCTATGCCACGACCAATGCCGGCATGCTGCACACGGCAAAGGGCTTTGCGGCCATGCTCGTGCCGCTGTCGGACATGCTGGTTCGGGCGACCGGTGACTGGCAGATGGTCTTCGCGATCGCCGTCGGCGCCAATGCCATAGCTGCCCTTCTCGGTATCGCCGTCCTGCGACCGATGCGGGCGGCGTGGCTGAGGCGGGAGTAAGCGGGGATGACGAGGCCGGGCAGGGCGGGCGCCCGTGCCGTCGTCGTAGGCGCGGGCATCGGCGGGCTGGCGGCGGCGGCGGCCCTCGCGCCGTTCTTCGGTGCGGTGGAGATCTTCGACAAGGACGAACTGCCGGGCTCGCCGCGCCCGCGCAAAGGCGTGCCGCAGGACCTGCAGGTCCATATCCTGTTGAAGGGAGGTGAAAGGGCGCTCGAAAGCCTGCTCCCCGGCACCCGTGCGGCCTTGCTGCAGGCGGGCGCCATCGAGGTGCAGCAGACACGGGACGTCTCGATCTGGGAGCGCGATTCCTGGCAGGCGACGCGGGACCTCGGCTACAGCCAGCTCATGATGAGCCGCCCCGCTCTGGAACTCGTTGTCCGCCAGCAGGTCCTGAGGCTCGGCAACGTCGCGATCCGCGATCGCTGTCCCGTCGACGCGGTGCCGTCCGACGCCGACCTGACGTTGATCGCAAGCGGTCGGGGCGACAAGTTGCTGGCCGGCGTCGAGGTGCCGGAGACTGTGCTCGGCCTCGAGGTGAACTATAGTTCGGCGCGCTTCGCCAAGCCGGCGCGCTTCCGCGGCGAGGGTCGCTTCATCGCCTGCATTCCGAAGCCGCCGGACGATCGCTACGGGCTGGTCTGTCCGGTCGAGAACGACGAGTGGCTGATCACCCTCAGCAGCCGCTTCGACAACCGGGTGCCGGACGATCCCGAGGGCTTCCGGGCCTATGCTGCAGCGCTGCCGGTGCCGGATATCGCCGAACGGCTGCGGGACGCCGTGCTCCTGACGCCGGTGCAGCGCTATCGCATCGCCGAGGCGCGCTGGCGGCACTATGAGCGCGCTGGGGGACTGCCGCCGCGGGTGCTGCCGATCGGCGACTGCATCTCGAACTTCAATCCGACCTTCGGTCAGGGCATGTCGGTCGCGGCCGGTCATGCCTTGGCCCTGCGCGACGTGCTGGCGGAAACGTCGGACCTCGACGCGATCGCGGGTGCCTATCTGCCGCGGGCAGCGGAAGTCAGCCGGCAGGCCTGGTCGCTCGCGGCCATGGCCGATCTCGAATATCCGCGCACCGTGGGCGAGCGCCCGGCACGGTTCGACCAGATGGTCCAGGGAAGCGAGGCGATGCGCCGGGCCGCGGTGCTGCATCCCCAGGTCCATCTCCTGCGCTTCGAGATCGGCAATCTCCTGAAGCCGGATTCGGCGGCGCGCAGCGGCCCCGCCGCACGCCTCGTGGTGCGCGAGATGGCGCGGGCGGGACGTTGATCCGGTGAGCCGCGAAGCCGAGCCCGGACTGGATGCGCTTCGCCGGGAGATGCGGCAGCGGCAGAAGCAGGCGAGGGAGGCCGTCCGGCGCTACAACCGCACCTCCTGGATCCGCTTCGCCCTCGTGTTCGTGCCGGTGCCGCTGATCGTCGTGACCTTCCGCCTCTATCTCGAGGCGTGGCACTATTACGTCCTGGGCGGCGCCTTCATCGTCTGCGCCGGCTTGCTCTATGTGCTGGACGACCGCGCGGTAACGCGGCGCGAGGCGGCCCTCAAGGCCGCGAAGGCGGCACGCGCGGCCTATCAGGATGCACGCTCCGCTGCCGTCTCGAGCGGGTAGGCTATCGCCGCGCGCGCTGCCCGATCAGCAGGATCAGGGGGATCGCCATCGCGGAGGCCGCGGTGTAGAGGCCGAACGCATTGATGTAGCCGATCATCGCGGCCTGCCGGTTGATCTCCTTCGACAGTCTTGCGAGACCCGACACGGTCTCGTAGTCCCAGCCGCCGGTTACCCAGGGCAGGGCAAGCGACTTGTTGTAGGGGTTCACCAGTTCGACCATGCGACTGTAGTTCGTACTGGTTGCCCGCACGATCTCGGCGACGCAGATCGAGATGAAGAAGCTGGAGCCGATGTTGCGCAGCAGGTGATAGACCGCGGTGCCTTCGGCCAGGTTCGCGCCGCTCATGTTCGAGAAGGTGACGAGAGTGAGCGGGACCCAGATCACGCCGACGGCAACGCCCTGCAGCAGGCTATTGAGCATCAGCGTGTTCATGTCGACGTTGAGGTCGATCGTCATCAGCCAGACGCCGGACAGGGTCTGTAACAGGAAGCCCGCGATCAGGCCGATGCGCGGGTCCATGCGGCCGACGAAGATCGCGAGGAAGAAGCCGATGGTGGCGCCGACGCCGCGCGCGGCGATGACCTCGCCGATCAGCGAATCGGGGAAGCCCGCGTGCTGCTGCAGGAGCGGCGGCAGTAGCACCATCGGCGTGAAGTTCAGCATGCCGTAGATCAGCACGAGGACGAGGCCGATCGCGTAGTTTCGGTCGAGCAGGAGCTTCAGGTTGAGGAACGGCCGCTCGGCGGTGAGGCTGTGGGCGAGGAAGATCCAGAACGAGACGATGGCGATGAAGGTCTCGATCTGGATTTCGGCCGATTCGAACCAGTCGAGCCTCTGGCCGCGCGACAGGACGAGCTGCACGCAGGCGATGGCGATCGAGAGGGAGAGGAAGCCGGTCCAGTCGAGCCGCGCCTGTCCGGTCGGCCGGTCATAGGGCAGGGTGAGGCGCAGGCCGACGAACGAGATCACGCCCACGGGCACGATCATGTAGAAGGCCCAGCGCCAGCTGTAGATCTCCGACAGCATGCTGCCGACGGTCGGACCGATCACCGGCCCGATGACCACGGCCATGCCGAAGATCGACGTCACGAGGCCCTGCTGCCGCTTCGGGAAGGTGTCGAGCAGGATGGTTTGCGAAAGCGGGATCACCGGCGCTCCCAGCGCGCCCTGCAGCACCCGCCACAGGATCAGGCTCTCCAGCGAATCGGCCAGGCCGCACATCAATGTGGTGAGCGTGAAGGCCAGCACCGACCAGATCATGGTCTGGCGGCGGCCGAAGCGCGCCGTCAGCCAGCCGGTCATGGGCGTCGCGACGGCGGTAGCCAGGATGTTGAAGGTCATCGCCCAGGCGATCTCGTCC
The DNA here is from genome assembly GCF_965228225.1 of Reyranella sp. GTDB lineage: Bacteria > Pseudomonadota > Alphaproteobacteria > Reyranellales > Reyranellaceae > Reyranella. The sequence continues at coordinate 2,133,751 of NZ_OZ245801.1, forward strand.
TGGGTGGCCGACATGGTGCCCTGCATCTGGGGCAGCAGTGTCGAGGCGATCAGCAGCGTGGTCGCATACAGGGTCGAGCCCAGGACCACCATGACGAGAATCAGGATCCGCCTGCCGAGCGAGGTTTCGGTCTCGTCGGCTTGCGGAGAGGCGTCGGCGGTGGTCGCGCTTGAACTCATGGCCTGGGCTATTGTAGCCTAGACAACAATCTAGAGCGAGCAGCCTTGGGCCCGGACGACGACGAATATATCGGCTACGTGCTTTCGGACGTTGCGCGCCTGATCCGCACCGTGTTCGACCGGCGCGTCCGTGACATCGGCCTGACCCGTGCGCAGTGGCTGGTGCTCACGCGCCTCTATCGCCGGCCCGGCGCCAGCCAGACCGAGCTCGCCGACATGCTGGAGATCGACCGCGCCAGCGCTGGCCGCATGATCGACCGCATGCAGAAGAACGGCTGGGTCGAGCGGCACGCCGACAGCGAGGACCGCCGCATCAACCGCCTGTTTCTCACCGCCGATGCGCGCCGCGCGCACAAGGACATGTGGGCCATCGCCGAGACCACGGTCGACGACGCGCTGGCGCCGCTCTCTGCCGCCGAGCGCGCGCAGTTCACGCGACTGGCGGCACGGGTGAAGGGCCAGCTCCAGTCGATGGCGGGAGCCCACGGCACATGAGCCGCCGCCCGGTCCCCGTGCTGCGGCTGGTACTGCTGTTCGCCGTGCCCCTGCTGGCGGCCGGCGGGGCGGGCTGGTGGTGGCTGTCGGGCGGTCGCTACGTCTCGACCGACAACGCCTACGTGAAGGCCCATATCGTCCAGATTGCGCCGGAAGTGTCCGGCCAGGTGCGCCGGGTCCTCACCCGGGACCATGCCTCCGTCGAGGCCGGCGCCCAGCTGTTCACCATCGAGTCCCGCCCGTTTCGTCTGGCTCTCGACAGCGCCGAGGCCGAGCTCGATTCGGCGCGGGCCCATGTAGAGAACCTGCGCGGCATCTGGCGGGAGGCGGTCGCCGAACTGGCCGACGCCGAGGCTCGCGCCGACTATTTCCAGCGTCAGGCCCAGCGCCAGGAGGAGCTCGCATCTAAGGGCGTGGCCTCCGCCAGCAAGCGCGACGAATCGCAGAACGACGCGCGCGCGGCGGCTGACCGCGTGGCGACGGCGCGGGAGAAACTGCGGCGCGTGCTGGCGGCGCTGAACGGCGATCCCGAGTTGGCGGTCGAGGCGCATCCGCTGGTGCGGGAGAAGATGGCAGCGCGTGAGCGGGCAGCCCTCGATCTCGCCCGCACGACGGTACGCGCCCCGGTCGATGGCGTGGTCGTCAACATGCGGCTGCAGCAGGGCGAGCAGGTCAAGGCGGCGACGCCGCTCTTCTCGCTGGTCGTGCTCAGTCGGCCCTGGGTCGAGGCGAATTTCAAGGAGACCGAGCTCACCCATGTGAGGGTCGGGCAGAAGGCCACCGTGATGCTGGACACCTATCCCGACGTGACCTGGGAGGCGCTGGTCGAAAGCGTCAGCCCGGCGACCGGGGCGGAATTCGCGATCCTGCCGCCGCAGAACGCCAGCGGGAACTGGGTCAAGGTCGTGCAGCGGCTGCCGGTGAAACTACGCCTGCTGCCCCATGTCGGAGAGCCGCCACTGCGTGCCGGGATGACCGCGGCGGTCAAGATCGACACCGGCCGCCAGCGCGACATCGGGAGCCTGTGGGGCGGCACGAAGGAAGTCCCGCCGGCCCCCGCATCACCGCCGCACGACGTCACGGCGCAGTCGAAGTAGCCTCACTGGAGCGCGCCACTCCAGTGGCGTTCGAGATTGGACAAGCAAGGCATGAGCGCCACCGGTGTGGCGCGCTCCCATGATCATCTTCACCCACACGCCAGCGAATAGATGTGCTGGACCTCGCCGGGCAGGGGCATCGCCTGCCATGTCCTGCCGGCGTCGCGGGTGCCGAAGACCTCGCCATCGTAGCGGGCGCCGATATAGACCTGTCCGGCGTCGGTCGGATGCAGGCCGATCGACATGATGGTGCCGTGTACCTGGACCTTGTCGAAGCGGGTCCAGTTCTCGCCGCCATCCTCGCTGCGATAGAGACCGCCATCCTGGCTGGCCGCGGCAACGGAGAGGGCGGAGTAGAGGGTATTGGATTCGACGGGCGAGACGCGGATGTCGCGGCCGTAGGTGGTGGGCGAGAAACGGCCGACCTCCATGTCCTTCCAGGTGCGGCCCTGGTCGCCGCTGCGGAACAGGCCCATGCGCACGGCGAGCCACAGCCCGTCGGGATCCGCCGGGTTGATGGTGACGGCATGACCGTCGAGCATGCCCTCGGCCGTCGTGTCGCTCACGATCCGGCTCTTGAGATGCTCCTGCTCGGCGAGCTTCAGCAGGCCCGCGCTGCAATCGGTCCAGGTCTGGCCGAGATCGATGCTGCGCATGACGCCGTTGATCTCGAGCGCGGCGTAGAGTTCGTCGTGACGCCGGGGATGCTGCACCAGCCGCATGACGCGCGACGCAAAGGGGCCCGTGCAGTGCGTGTCGATGGCCGGGGCTGGGAGGGCCCGCCACGATGCACCGCCATCGTCGCTGCGGTAGAGGCCGATCGGCGAGGCGCCGGCGAACACGCGATTCGGATCGCGCGAATCGACGAGGAACGACCAGACCTGCTTGCCGGCGTCGGGGAAGGCGGTGCGGCGGAACGTGGCGCCGCGATCCGTGCTGCGCCACACGCCGTCGTTTGTCCCGGCGAAGACGATCTCCGGATTCTGCGGATGGACGAAGACGGTGAAGGCCTGGACGGCGCCCAGCACATGCTGCCAGTCGCCGTTCGCGGTGCCGCGGCGGAAGATGCCGACGCGGCCTTTGTGGTCCGGCTTCCCGAAATAGCCGGCGACGCCGACATAGAGGTTCGATTGCTCGGCCATTTCGGACTCCCGGTTCAGTTCTTCTTGACCAGCGGGCACTCGCTGTCGGCCAGCGGCCGGAACGCCTCCTCGCCGGAGATGGTGGCCAGCAGCTTGTAGTAGTCCCACGGCCCCTTCGACTCGGACGGCTTCTTCACTTCGAAGAGATACATGTTGTGCATCTTGCGTCCGTCCTGGCGAACGTAGCTGGCCCCGAACAGCGGGTCGTCCCACTTCGCGGCCTTCATGGCGGCCATGACCTTCTCGGCATTGTCCGTTCCGGTCGACTTGACCGCGTTCAGGTAGGCAAGGGTCGCCGAATAGAAGCCGGCCTGCGCGCTGGTCGGCATCTTGCCGTTGAAGCGGGCGGCGAAGCGCTTGGAGAAGGCGCGCGTCTGGTCGTTGAGATCCCAGTAGAAGGCCTCGGTCAGGTTCAGGCCCTGCGCACGCTCGAGTCCCAGCGAATGGATGTCCGAGATGAAGACGAGAAGCCCGGCGAGCTTCTGGCCGCCCTTGACGATGCCGAACTCTGAGGCCTGCTTGATCGAGTTGATCGTGTCGCCGCCGGCATTGGCCAGGCCGATGATCTGCGCCTTTGAAGCCTGGGCTTGCAGGAGGAAGGACGAGAAGTCGTTGGTGTTGATCGGATGCTTCACGCCGCCGACCACGGTTCCGCCGGCCTTCTTGACGACCGCGGAGACGTCGCGCTCCAGCGCATAGCCGAACGCATAGTCGGCGGTGAGGAAGAACCAGGTCTTGCCGCCGGCCTTGACGACCGCCGAGCCGGTGCCGTTGGCGAGTGCGGTCGTGTCATAGACCCAATGGATCATGTAGGGATTGCAGAGCTTGCCGGTGAGATCCGACGAGGCGGGATCCGGTGCGATGAAGATGCGCTTCTTGTCGCCGGCGACGCGGCCCGCCGCGATCGACGAGGAGGAGGCGCCGGCCCCCATCACCATGTCGACCTTCTCGTTGTCAAACCAGCGACCCACCGTCGTGGCCGCGACGTCGGCCTTGTTCTGGATGTCGCTGGACACGAACTCGATCTTCTGGCCGAGGACGGAGCCGCCGAAATCCTCGATCGCCATCTGGGTGGCGAGCACCGCGCCCGGGCCGTTGATGTCGGCGTAGAGGCTCGACAGGTCGGTGGCGACGCCGATCTTGACCGTATTGTCGGAAAGCTGGGCTGCCGCCGGCAGGGCCCAGGCCGCAAGGCAGAATGCGGCCGTGCTGAACAGGTTCCGTCTCATCGTCTCTCTCCCTAGGCTTTGTTATTGAGCGAAGCCTATCAAGCCCGTCGGCGTGCCGCAAAGCGGAGGAGACACCAATGATCGAGAAAATTCTGGACATCCCAACCCGGGACGGGGCGATGGAGACGTTCATCTGCTACCCGGAGCGCGGCGGACCCTACCCGCCGGTCCTGTTCCTGATGGACGCGCCGGGCATCCGCGAGGAGCTCCATGACATGGCGCGACGGCTGGCGACGGTCGGCTACTACGTGATGCTGCCCAACCTCTACTATCGCGCCGGCACCGACACGAAGTACGGGCCGGACGTGCTCAAGCATGGCAGCGAAGAGCATGCGCGCATGCGGTCCGTCCGGACCAAGATGACGATTCCGCCGGTCATGGACGACGTGGCGGCGATGATCGCCTTCGCGGATGCACGGAAGGAGTCGAAGAAGGGGCCGGTCGGCACCCATGGCTATTGCATGAGCGGCCCTTACTCACTGGCAGCGGCCGCGCGTTTCCCGGATCGCATCGCCGCCGCGGCTTCGTTCTACGGCACCTGGCTGGTGAGCGACGCGGTCGAGAGCCCGCACCTGACCCTCGGCAAGGCTAAAGGTGAGCTCTACATTTCCTGCGCCGAGCACGACGAACTGGCGCCGCCCGACATGGTCAAGGAACTGAAGGCGCTGTTCGACAGGTCCGGCGCGAAGGGCGAACTCGAGATCCAGCCGACCGTGCACCATGGCTTCGCCTTCCCGCAACGCTGGTGCTACGATAAGCCGGCCGCCGAGCGGCACTGGGAGCGCCTCATCGCGCTTTACCGGCGGAACCTCGGCTGACGAAACCAAACAGGGGCGCGCCATGGATGGTCAGGTTCTGACACAGATGGAGATCGATCGGCGCGTCTTCGACCTCTACGACGAGTACTGCCACGGCGGCATGGACCGCCGGACGTTCCTGTCGCGAGCCGCTGCCGTGACGGTCGGCGGGCTTGCGATGGCGCAAGCCCTGCTGCCGCGCTACGCGCAGGCCCAGACGATCTCGTTCACGGACGATCGCATCAAGGCCACGTACGTGACCTATCCATCACCGGGCGGCACGTCGGGCACGATGCGCGGCTATCTGGTGCAGCCGAAGGGCAATGGCCCGTTCCCGGTGGTTCTGGTCGTCCATGAGAATCGCGGCCTCAACCCCTATATCGAGGACGTCGCGCGTCGCGCGGCGACCGAGGGGTTCCTGGCGCTGGCGCCGGACGGGCTGTTCCCGGTCGGCGGCTATCCCGGCAACGACGACGATGGCCGCACCCTGCAGGCCAAGCTCGATCAGGCCAAGCTGCGCATCGACATGGCGAACAGCGCGCGCTTCCTGAAGAGCCATGCGCTATCGACGGGTAAGCTCGGCGTCACGGGCTTCTGCTGGGGTGGTGGCGCGACCAATTTCCTGGCCGCTGCCCTGGGCGCCGAGATGAATGCCGGCGTGCCGTTCTATGGCCCGGCCGCCGAGACGGCGTCCGTGCCGAACATCAAGGCGCCGCTGCTGGTCCAGTACGCGGAGACCGACGAGCGCATCAACGCAATGTGGCCGGCCTATGAGGCGGCGCTGAAAGCCAACGGCGTACCCTACGAGATGTTCATCTATCCCGGCACACAGCACGGCTTTCACAACAATTCGACGCCACGCTACAACGAAGCCCAGGCCAAGATCGCCTGGGAGCGCACGATCGCGTTCTTCAAGAAGAACTTGGCTTGATGTCGGGAACGCCAACAAAGACTCTCATGCTGAGGAGGCTGCAGAGTGGCCGCCCATAGCCCATCCTTCGAGACGCATCGGTAGGGTCTGTCACGAACGAAGGATTACTCAGGCCGCGCTGGCCGGTTTGGGCTTGCTGGCCTGCCAGTCGTCGAGCTTGGTGCGCGCGCCGTTCTTCGTCGGGTCCATCGCCGATTCCTGTCCCGGGACCTTGGCGGCGAGTTCGATGACGTAGCCGTTGGGATCGCGAAAATAGATCGACCGGATGAAATGATGATCGGAGACGCCGCGGACCTCGCGGCCCTCCGACTTTCCCTTGGCCAACATCTGCTCGAGATGTTCGGGCTCGACTTCCAGCGCGATGTGGAGGTCGAAATCGTGCTGGTCCTTGAAGGCGAACGGCATGTCCGGCGCCTCGAAGAAGGCGAGGCAGGAGCCGTCGTCGAGCTGGAAGAAGGTGTGCAGCACGCCGGTGCCGGTCGTGCGGCCGGTCTTCGTCTCCTCGATCTTCAGCGTATGGGCGAGGGGGAGGCCGAGGAAGTCCTCGTAGAACTTCCTCGTCTCCTCGGAGTCGCGGCAGCGATAGGCGTTGTGGTGCAGACCCTTGATCATCGAAACCTCCGATCATTCATCTGCCCGAGTCTAACGCCGTCCTAGCGGTCGAGCCAGACATCCTCGAAGCGCCAGTGATTGTAGATGGTGTTGACCGCAAGGTTCACGGCCTTCACTTCGGGCCGCCAGCAGGTCCCGCCCCAGCCATGCTGGATCACCGGGCGTGCGCCGTCCTCCTGCAGCTTCTTGTCGATCTCCCACACGAGCTTCCGGCGGGCCTCGAGGTCGGTCATCATCGATTGCCGGTCGAACAGCTTCTCGACCTCGGGATTGCAGTAGTTGGTGTAGTTGCGCTCCGAGCCGCAGCGGAAGGTCTCGTAGAAGACGACGTCCGGATCGTCGACGCCGACGCCCTGGACGTTCATCCCGATGGAGAAGTCGCGGCGCATCATGCGGTTGTACCAGACCGCGGTTTCGAGCGGCTCCAGCTCGGCCTGGATGTTCACCTGTTTCAGATGGTCGATCAGGATGACGGCCGGATCGCGATAGCTCGGGATGTTCCGGGTCGAGACCTTGATCTTCAGCGGCTTCTCGGCCGTGTAGCCCAGCTCGGCCATGATCTTGCGGCCTTCCTCCCGCGACTTGGCCACGTCGGGCCCGTAGCCCGCCACCGTCGACAGGAATTCGGTCGGCATGCCCCAGAGGCCTTCCGGCGGCGGCAGCATCGCGCCGCCGATGCGGTAGTTGCCCTGGCCCAGGATTTCGTTGAAGGCACTTCGGTCGATCGAGAGCGCCATGGCACGGCGGATCTTTGCGTCGTCGAACGGTGGCCTCTCGCGGTTGACCAGCAGGTTGGCCTGGGTGTTCGTCGGCTGTGCCTCGCAGATCGCGGTCGGAGCCTGGACCTTGAGATCGTTGACCATGGAAGGCGTGACGACGGAGGTGAAGGTCATGTCCAGCTTGCCGGCGACGAAGGTCAGCAGCGAGGTCGCCCGGTTGGGGATGATCGAGAATTCGATCGCGTCGAGGTAGGGCCGGCCCGGCTTCCAGTAGTCCGGGTTGCGCGCGAGCTTGACCGACTCGTTCTGCCTCATCTCGACGAACTTGAACGGGCCGGTACCGATCGGCTTCTGTCGCATCTGGGCCGTCGGGACGTGGCAGGGATAGACCGGTGAGAAGGCCGCGGCGAGCATGGTGAGCAGCGACGGCTGCGGCCGCTTGAGGTGGAAGGTCGCCTCGCGGTCGCCGTTGACCGTGACCTGCTCGAGATTGAAGTACCAGGTCTTGCGCGGATTCTTGCGCAGCTTCGATTCGTCGGAGATCACCATGTCCCAAGTGCACTTCACGTCGGCGCTGGTGAAGGGCTTGCCGTCGTGCCACTTCACGCCGTCGCGCAACTTGAAGGTGAGCTTCTTGCCGTCGTCGCTCCATTTCCACTCGGTCGCCAGTTCGGGGATGATGTTGTCCGGCGTGTTCTGCTTCGTCTTGGGATCGAACATCACGAGGTTGTTGTAGACCGACATGAACGGCATGACGGTCGAGATCGTCGCCTCCTCGTGGATCGAGGCGCTGGGTGGATTGTCCATGTGGGCAATCTTGAGCGTGCCGCCGGATTTCTGCGCCCAGGCGGCGGGAGCAACGGCCAGGGCCGCGACGGTCGCGGCGAGCGCCCATACTGGGATCTTCATTTTTCGTTTCCTCCTTTTGTTTGTGATGACGCTAGCACTTCGCTGTGCCTAGAGTTGGTTCATGAAGATCATCAGTTTGCTGGTCGGAATGCTGCTCGCAGTACCGGCCTACGCCCAGGACTATCCGGCCAAGCCGATCAAGATCATCACCGCGTTCGGTCCCGGCACCGCGACCGACATCGCCGCCCGTGCAATCGGCCAGGACATCGCCGTGCAGACCGGGCAGACCGTCGTCATCGAGAACAAGCCCGGCGCGGAAGGGCAGATAGCGGCCCAATCCGCGGCGGCGGCGGCGCCCGACGGCTACACGCTGTTCTTCACCACGCAGACGACGCAGGCGATCAATCCGCACGTCTACAAATCGCTGGCCTACGATCCGGTGAAGAGTTTCGCGCCGGTCGCCGGCATCACGCTCGGCGCGCAGATCGTGATGGTTCGCAAGGACCTGCCGGCCAAGACCATTCAGGAGTTTGTTGCGCTTGCGAAGGCGCAGCCCGGCAAGCTGAGCTTCGGCAGCGGCAACGGGTCGAGCCGCGGTGGCGCGGAATTGTTCCGCATCATGACCGGGATCGATCTGCTGGGCGTGCCCTACAAGACCCAGCCGCAGGCGATTACCGACCTGTTGGGCGGTCGCCTCGACATCATCTTCTCGGACTTCACGGTCGGCCTGCCGCCGGTCCTCGACGGACGGGCGCGGGGTCTGGCCGTCACCAGCAAGCAGCGCATCCCCGGCCTCGAGCAGTTTCCGACGGTCGACGAGAGCGGTGTGCCGGGCTTCGAGATGTGGGCCTGGACGGCACTCTACGCGCCCGCCGGCACGCCGCGGCCGATCATCGACAAGCTGAACGCACTGGTTCGGCAGGCGGCGAAGTCCTCGGCCTATCTCAACCTGCTGAAGACCAGCTACGGCATCTCGTTCGTCGGATCGCCCGAGGAGCTGGCGGCGTTCCAGGCCGTCGAGACGAAGAAGTGGGCGGAGATCGTATCGACCGCCGGCATGAAGGAGCCCTGACGAGGGCTCAGGAGGGACGCGGCCGGCGCAGCCGGGCCGAGGTCACGATCTGCCAGACCGCCGCGGCGAGGACGCAGGCGGCGACCAGCAGGAACGCGCTGCGATAGTCGGCGACCGCGGCGATCAGGCCGAACAGCGGCGGGCCGATCACGGCCCCGGAAAAGGCGAGGGCGGTCTGCACCGCGGCGACGGCGGCCACCTGTCCCGGCGGGGCGAGGGCGGCGAATTCCGCGATCGACACGCCGTTCCAGCTGATGACGACCGTGCCGTAGGCGAAGACCACCAGGCCGATCAGCCAATAAGGGGTCTCGGCCGAGATCAGGCTGGTGGCGATGGCGCCAAGGGTGATGCCGATGCCGGTCCAGCCCAGCAGCATCATGCGCGGAAGGCGGTCGCCCAGAGCGCCCAGGATCAGGCGCTGCACCGTGCCGCCGATCTGGGCCAGGAAGAGCAGGAAGCCGGCCTCGGCAATGCTGAGGCGGCAATGCTCGTAGAGGTAGGTCACGAGGAAGAAGGTGAAGGTGTGCTGCGCCACGACGTAGAGCAGCGCCGACCAGCCGAGGACGCGCATCTCCGGATGGCGCATCACATGGGCGATCGAGGACCAGATCCCGTCCGACGGCGCGGACGGGGCCACCGAGGCATCGAGACGGGCGCGCAGCAGTTCGAGGACGCCAGCGCCCGCCAGCATGAGCGCCGCGGCGCAGAGCGAGGCGCCACGCCAGCCGAGCGCCGGCAGCAGCAGGGGCAGGAAAATACCCGCGGCCGCGAACCCCAGGGGCACGCCGGTCTGCTTGACCGAGAAGACGAGGCTGAACCAGGCGCGGGGCACGCGCTGGCTCAGGATATGCGCCGAAGCGGGATTGATCGGGCCCTGGGCGAAGCCGATGAACGCGACCGCAACGACGGTGGCGGCAACATAGGCCGTGGCGTTCAGGGCGAGGCCGATCGCGGCGGCCAGCATGGCGAACTGGCAGACACGGACGGCGCCCAGCCGCGAGATCGGCCCCGCGCTCCACAGGGCAACGCCCGAGGCGATTGCGTAGGTGACGGCCGTGAAGGCACCGACCAGTTTCGGGGCGATCCCGAGATCGCGGGCCACCGCCGGCATCAGCACGCTGAGCGAGAGGACGGCCAGCGAAATGAGCACCTGCGTGCCCAGCATCGCCCCGATGGGGACGAGTGCCGGCCGCAGACCGGGGCGCGGGCCTTCCGTGGTCGGCGCCGCGCCCGGTTGCATCCTACAGACCGTAAAGGTCGGCCTTGTTCAGGATCGTATTGCGCAGGATGCGGATCGAGGCGACGTCGACCATGATGCCGTCGACGTTGATCGCACCCAGGCCCGCCGCCTCGGCCTCGGCATAGGCCTTCTCGAGCTTGCGGGCGCGGGCGATGTCCTCGGGCTTGGGCGAGTAGACGTCGAGGGCGATGTCGATCTGCGAGGGATGGATCGCCCACTTGCCGACACAGCCCAGGATCATCGAGCGCTTGCACTCCTCGCGATAGGCATCGGGATTCTTGAAGTCGGCGAACGGGCCGTCGACCGGATCGATGCCGGCGGCGCGGCAGGCCATGATCAGCCGGAAGCGGGCATAGTGCCAGATGTCACCCGGGTAGCCGTCGGTCTCGCCGACGTTCTTGTTGGTGACGCCCATGGAGGCGGAGAAGTCGCCCATGCCGAACACCAGGCATTCGAGGCGCGGCGTGCAGGCGGCGATCGAGTCGACGTTCTGCATGCCCTCGACTTCCTCGATCAGCGCCTCGAGGCCGATCTTGCGCTTCATCTTCAGCTTCTTCTCGATCTGATGGAGCAGCTTGTCGGCGAACAGCACGTCGGCGGCCGTCTGCACCTTGGTCATCATGATCGTGTCGAGATGCTCGCCGGCACCCTCGACGATCTCGATGATGTCCTCGTAGGCGTACTCGGTGGTCAGGTCGTTGATGCGCACGCAGCGCGTCTTGCCCTTCCAGTTGAGCGTCTTCAGGCCCTCGATGATCTTCTTGCGGGCGTCGCGCTTCTGGCTGGGGGCAACGGCGTCCTCGAGGTCGAGGAAGACGTGATCGGCCTTCGACTCCGACGCCTTCTGGATCATCTTCTCGCTCGACCCGGGGGTCGAGAGCTGGACGCGGCGGGCGCGCCTGGGACGGTCGGTCATCTATCTTCTCCTTAGGCTACGATCTTGTCGGCACGCAGCCGGGCGATGTCGCCCGCGCCGAGCCCGATGGTCTTCAGATACTCGTCGGTATGTTCGCCCAGCAACGGCGCGCGATGGCGCACCTTGCCGGGAGTCTCGGTCATCTTCACGGCGACGCCCGCGATCTGGACCTCGTGGTCGAGGCCGGGATGCGGCACCCAGGGCAGCATGTCCCGCGCCTTGAAATGCGGATCGGCCACGATGTCGCGCACGTTGTAGACCGGCGAGAAGGGCACCTTGCCACCGAAATGCTTCAGCAGCTCCTGCTTGGTGCGCTGGCGCGTGAACTCCGAGACGGTGGCAATGAGGACGTCCTGGTTGGCGCGACGATCCTGCACGGTGATGAACCGCGGATCGGTTGCGAATTCAGGCCTGTCGATCAGCCGGCACAGGATCGGAAAGTGCGCGTCGGCATGGGCGGCAATCGTCACGAACCCGTCCTTGGCCGGGAACATGCCGAACGGGCAGAGCAGGGGATGATGATTGCCCTCGGGGTGCGGCAGCGTCTGAGCATAGGAGTGCTGGTGCATGATGCGCTCGCAGACCGCGAGGATCGCGTCGACCATGCCAACATCGACGAACTGGCCCCTGCCGGTCTTGTAGGCGCGCAGGATCGCCGAGACGATGCCGAAGGCGCAGGTGATCGCCGGCACGATGTCGCCGACGCCCGGCCCGACCTTCATCGGCGTGTCCTTGTCGGGACCGGTGATGGCCATGATGCCGCCCATGGCCTGGCTGATGACGTCGTAGGCCGGGAAGTCCGAGTAGGGGCTCTTGCCGGTGCGGACGTCGCCGAAGCCGCGGATGGTGGCGTAGACCAGCTTCGGGTTGCGGGCGTGCAGGGTCTCGTAGCTGAGACCCAGGCGATCCATGACGCCGCCGCGATAGTTCTCGACGACAGCATCGGCATTGTCGCAGAGCTTCAGGACCAGATCGCGGCCGGCCTCCGTCTTCAGGTCGATGGCGATCGACTTCTTGTTGCGGTTCACCGAAGCGAAGTAGCCGCCGAACGCCTTCAGCCTGTCGTCGACATGATAGGGCCCGATGATGCGGGTGTGATCGCCGTCGAGCGGCTCGACCTTGATGACCTCCGCGCCCTGGTCGGCCAGCAGCATCGTGCAGTAGGGGCCGGCCAGCATCTGCGTGAGGTCGACGATGCGGACACCGTCGAGTGCGCCCAGGACCGACGGGTCGGTCACTTGTCTCCCCAGTGACTGCGGCGCTTGATCAGGACGGTGCGTTCACCCTCGAAGATGTGCTTGTCGTCCTGGTTCACGCCGTAGTGCTTGAAGCGGACGATGCCGGCATCGTCCTGCTTGGCGTCCTTCTTCTCCAGCACCTCGGTATAGCAATAGAGCGTATCGCCGTGATGGAGCGGACCCTTGAGCCGGATCTTGTCCATGCCGAGTTCCATCAGCGCGTTCTCCGCCGTGTCCTCGGCCGCGAGGCCGATGCACATGGAGATCGTGACACCGCCGAAGCCCAGGCGCTTGCCGTAGGGCATGGACTGGGTCAGGTGCTCGTTGAAGTGGGCCTCGGCCGTGTTCATGGTCACGTTGGTGATCCAGACCTGTTCCATCGGCTCCACGGTCTTGCCGCGGGCGTGCTTCATCACGTCGCCGACGGTGAAGTCCTCGAAGTAGTTGTGCGTGCCGGTGAGTGCGGAGACTTTGAGACTTGAAGCTGGCATCAGTTCCTCCCGCGGCCGAGCAGGCGGTCGGAGATGATGCGCTTCTGGATTTCCGAGGTGCCCTCGAAGATCTTGGTGAGGCGTGCATCGCGCCAGTGCCGCTCGACCGCGTGCAGGGTGGTGTAGCCCGCGCCGCCATGGATCTGCAGGCCTTCGCTGCAGACGCGTTCGGCCATCTCCGAGGCAAACAGCTTGGCCATCGACGCTTCCTTGTCACAGCGCTGGCCGGTGTCGATCTGCTCGCAGACGAAGTTGTTGAGCTGGCGCGCCGCCTCGATCTGCGTGGCCATGTCGGCGATCTTAAAGCGGATCGCCTGGAACTCCGAGATCGACTGACCGAACTGGCGGCGCTCGCCGGCGTAGCGGATCGAATCGTCGAGCGCACCCTGAGCCAGGCCGATGGCGCGGGCCGCAGTGTGGGCACGCGCGGTCTCGAGACCGGCCGTCGCATAATAGAACGCCTGGCCTTCGTCGCCGATCATGTCCTCGGCCTTGACCCGGCAATTGTCGAACGCGAGTTCCCAGGTCTTCCAGCCGAAATAGCCGATCTTGGGAATAGGCGAGCCGCTGCAACCCGGCATCAGCTCGCCGCGCTTCTTCTCGACGAAGAACATCGACAGGCCGAGGTGGCGCTTGCCCGGAGGCGCTTCGGACGTACGCGCGATGATGATCATGAAGTCGGCGCCGTCGGCGAAGGTGCACCAGTACTTGTTGCCGCTGATCAGATAGCTGTCGCCATCCTTCTTGGCGCGGCACGAAATATTGGAAATGTCCGAGCCGGCATTGGGTTCCGACATCGAGAAGGCGCCGAGGAATTCACCCTTGGCCATGCGCGGCAGGTAGCGCCGGCGCTGCTCCTCGCTCATCTTGTGCGAGCCGATCAGCAGGTTGCCGCGGGCGATGATCGAGGCGACGCTCATCCAGCCGCGCGAGAGTTCTTCGGTGACGAGGCAGTATTCCGAGCAGCCGAGGCCCAGGCCGCCATATTCCTCGGGGATCAGGATGCCGAAATAGCCGAGCTCGGCCATCTTGTCGCGCAGGTCCATCGGGATGTCGCCCTTTTCGGGGTCGAGCTTGTTGGCGACCGGCAACACTTCGTTCAGCGTGAACTCGCGCGCCTGCTCCTGGATCATGCGGCGTTCTTCGGTGAGGAAAGGCATTAGTTGGAATTCCTGAGACGGACGAGGTTGGTGCGCTTGAAGTCGATGACGAGCTCTTCGCGCTGGTTGAAGCCCTTGCTGTGCCACGTGACGATGCCGAACCCCTTGTGGGAGTCCGAGACACGGCGGTCGAGCACGACCGATTCCGCGCGCAGCGAATCGCTGGGATAGACGGGCTGGTGATAGGTGAGTTCGTTGACGCCGAGGAACGGCCCGCCGCCCTCGCTCAGATCCTCGACCGTGAGGCCGAACACCGTCGTGAAGACGAGCAGGGGGTTGGCCACGATGCCGGGATGGCCATGCGCCTGGGCGTAGGCTGCGTTGTAGTAGTGCGGATTGAAGTGCAAGGTCAGCGTCGTGAAGAGCGTGCTCTCGGACTCGGTGATCGTGCGACCCCAATGGTGCCTGAACACGCGGCCGACTTCGAAATCCTCATAGCGATTGCCCTTGGGCACCAGCCGGGCGCGGGCCCTGAAATCCTCTGTCATTCCTACTCCTGTTTACGCCTCTCGCCCTGACGGGGGAGAGAAATATGACTAATTCTTCGCCGAAGCACGCACCAGTTCGCCGACGTCGGTGAGACTGTCGATGCGCTCGATGGCATCTTGCAGGCGGCGGGCTCCCGCTGCGCCGAGCAGGGGCGTCACGAGGCTGTCGAACTTGGTCTCGATCGCCTGGCGCTGCTTCTCGAGGTCGGCCCAGGGGATGCCGGAATCGTGGGTGACCTCGATGGTCGTGCCGTCGTCGAGCTGGATCGCCATCTCGGCCAGCGAATGCGCCCAGTGCGGCTGGAACTCGATCGCCATCTTGTCGCGCAGCTGCTTGATGCGCGGCTCCTGGGTCACGGCCTCGTTGTAGGAGTCGAGGTTGGCGGTATCGACGCCGGTCAGCGCCATCGCCACGGTCTGGCGCAGCGAGAACTTGGCTTCGAGCCCGGTCGTCGGATTGGGAATGTTGCAGACCTTGTCGGCCCCGGAGTCGATGCGCAGCAGGATCTTCTGCACGCGCTCCGGCGGGAAATTGTTCTTCAGCCGGATTTCCTTGGCGCACTCGATGGGCGCGTGGGTCAGGTAACAGGCCGCATGGTACTTGAAGAGGTTGTTGCGCAGGTGCCAGCCCGACGGCGGCTCGCCCAGCGCCGCCTCGGCGTTCAGGTGGTCGCTCTGCGAGGAGGCGAAACCCTGGTCGCATTCGAGGGAATCGCCGCGGGCCGTGAAGCCCCTGGCGGCAAGGCGGGCCGCGCGCAGCCCGTGTTCCGAAGCGGTGCCGGCGTGCAGCGGCTTGCACATGGTGCCGAAGTTGGACTTCAGGCCGGCCGCCTGGGTGGCGGCGATGCCGAACGCGACGGCGAGCTGGCGGTCGTCGAGGCCCAGCATGCGGCCGGCCGCGGCGGTGGCCGAGAAGGAGCCGACCGTGCCGGTGACGTGGAAACCCTTCTGGTAATGGCTGGGCGAGACGAGGCGGCCGACGCGGCCGGAGGTCTCGTAGCCTGCAACGAAGCTCTCGATGAACAGGCGGCCAGAGGCTTTCATTTGTTCGCCGAGCGCCAGCAGGGCGGGCACGACGGTGACCGTGGGATGGCCGCCCATCGAGAAATTCACGTCGTCATAGTCGAGGGCGTGGCTGGCGGCGCCGTTGATCAGGGCGGCGGTCGAGGGCAGGACGGTCTCGGAGCGGCCGACGAGAGTCGCGGGACCCTTGGCGCCATCCTCGAGCGCCTCGGCGATCAGGATGTTCGTAAGTTCCTCCTGCGCCCCGGCCACGGTGACGGCAAACCAGTCGAGCAGGCACTGCTTGGTGCGCTCGACGAGATCGTCCGGCAGGTCCTGCCAGGCGAGGGCGGCGGCGCGCTTGGCGATTTCGGCCGTGACCGGAACGACGGCTGCCATGTTTTCCTCCTGAATTTATGGCGCAAGTGTCGGCCACCGGCCGCCGTCTTGTCCACTATTCGGGCTTTCGCTCAACGATACGGCCCAGACACAACAAAGCCGCCCGGAGGCGGCTTTGTGCCGACTATCGGTGACCCCGTTACCGGCAGCACCAAGCCATTGCAGGAACGATCCTGGTGGCGGCAACTGCTGAGATCGCCGGCGTCGTGATGGTGTAGTTCACAGGATCACCTCCTTTCGATGTTGATGGGAGGAGGAGCCTCGCACGACGCGGGCGAGGCGTAAAGCCGCCTAGGGCTTCCTCGCGACGATATGGAAGATGTGCCAGTGCTTGGCATTGCCGCGTGGTGTGACGCCGTCGGCTTCCTCTTCCTCGAACATTTCGAGGTCCAGTCCCTGCAGCAGCCCAAGCGCCTCGTCGCGCGTGAGGAACGTCATGCCAGGTCGTTCGACCCAGCTGTCGCGCGGGCCATACCATTGACCGGAGAAGCGCCCGCCCGACGTAAGGGCTTCGCGGATGCGCTCCCAGGTTTGGCGGAAGGCCTCGGGCGCGCAGAGGGGCATCGCAAAGCTCGAATTGACGAGATGGACGCCGAGCGGGATCGGCACCTCTTCAAGGCGTGCGTTGACGGGCGTGACATCGCATCCTTCTGGGAGGGGTCTCGCCTGCAACTGGCGCAGCGCCTCGGGCTCTGCATCGACGGCGACGACACGCCAGCCGCGACGCAGCTCCTCGATCACGTCGCGACCGTCGCCGCAGCCGAGATCGATGACGAGGGCGTCAGAAGGGGGATCGCCGAACGCATCGAGCGCGGCGAGCACTGTCTTGCGCGGCGGACGGTCACGAAGCTGCTGGTAGTAGGCGGCCCATCCGGCCGATCGGTCGCTTTCCGTCATGCGCGTTCTCTTGGCCTCCCGCGCTTGTGGTGGCGCGCGTCGTGTGATCGTATCGCAACTCACAAATAAATGAATCAATGTTCCGGGAGGAATTCATGAAGAGGTTGGGAAGCCTTGTCTTGGCCATGGCGGTGGCCCTTGCGTTTTTGCCACTGGCCGCGCGGGCGGACCTCAACGCCCTGACCGAAGCCGCCAAGAAGGAAGGCGAGCTCACCTGGTACGTTGCCCACTACACGTCTGAAGGAGCGGAGGATCTGGGCCGCGGCTTCACCGAGATGTACGGCATCAAGGTCAACGTCGTGCGCACGACGGCGCAGGTCGCCTATCAGCGCCTGCTGCAGGACATCAAGAACAACCAGACCAATTGCGATGTCTTCTCGTCGACCGACCTCGGCCACTATGCCCGGCTGAAAGCGGAGGGACGCTTCGACAAGTACGTGCCGGAGAACATGTCGAAGATCTCTCCGGTCTTCCAGAACTTCGATCCCGATGGCTACTTTCAGACCACTGCGGCCGGCATGGTCGTGATCACCTACAACACCAACAAGGTGAAGGCCGAGGACGCCCCGAAGAAGTGGGAGGACCTGCTCGACATCAAGTGGAAGGGCAAGGTCTCGACCGGCCATCCGGGCTTCTCCGGCTATGTCGGCACCTGGGTGCTCTCGATGAAGAAGCTCTACGGCTGGCAGTATTTCGACAAGCTCGAGAAGAACAAGCCGCAGATCGGCCGCTCGATCAACGACACGGTGACGGCGCTGAACGCCGGCGAACGTCAGGTGGCGGCGGGCTCCGACGGCTCGACCCTGTTCAGCGCGTCGCGCGGCAATCCGCTGGCGGTCGTTTATCCCAGCGACGGGGCGGTGCTGATCATCTCGCCCTCGGCGATCATGAAGGGCACCAAGCATCCCAACGCGGCCAAGCTGTTCATGGAATACCTCTATACGATCGAGGCCGCGAAGATCAGCGCCAAGCACTTCCTGATCCCGCTGCGCCCCGAGGTGCCGTCGCCTCCGGGTGCCAAGCCGATCAGCGAGATCAAGGTGATCCGTCCAACCGTGACCGAGGTCGAGAAGGGCATCCCCGAAGTGATCGAGCAGTGGCGCGACACGTTCGGCAACTGATCGACGCCTGGATATGTCCATAACGGCACCGACGATCGACACGATGCCGGTGCGCCCCGTGCGCGCCAGCCGGTTCGATCCGTCCTGGCTCCTGTGGATCGCGATCATCGCGGTCCTTCTGTTCCTGGTGGTGAGCCCGTTCGTCTATCTGGTCATCACCAGTTTCCAGGCGGAGCGCACCGGCGAGTTCACCCTTGCCAACTATGCGACGGCCTATGGCCGGGCGCGCTATATCGATGCTCTGGTCAATTCGCTGAAACTCGGCGCCGTGTCCGCGCTGCTGGCCGGTGTCTTCGCCGTGCCGCTGGCCTGGGCGGTCGCGCGTACCAACATGCCGGGCCGCGGCCTGACGCGCATGCTCGTGCTGGCGACCTTCATCACGCCGCCCTACACCGGCGCCGTCGCCTGGATCCTTCTGGCCGGCCCGAACGCAGGCTGGCTCAACCGTTTCTACATGATGGCGACGGGGGCGGAGGCCGGGCCGTTCAACATCTACAGCTTCACCGGCCTCGCCGTCGTCATCGCGCTCTATTCGTTTCCCTACATCTTCATCTTCACGACGGCGGCGCTCGAGCTGGTATCGTCGGAGATGGAGGACGCCGCCAACATCCTGGGCGCGGGACCGTGGCGGACGATGCGCAAGGTGACCCTGCCGCTCGCGCTGCCGGCCATCCTGGGCGGCATGATCATCTGCTTTCTGGAGGCGATCGCGCTGTTCGGCTCGCCCGCCTTGATCGCGATCCCGGCGCGCTTCAACGTCGTCACGACGCAGCTTTTCCAGTTCTTCGGCAATCCCGTCCGAGTCGAGGTGGCGGCGGCCTATGCCATGCCGTTGCTGGGCGTCACCATCCTGCTGGTGCTGGTCCAGCGGCTGATCGTGCGCCGCAAGGGCTTCGTGGCGCTGACCGGCAAGGGCGGCGAGCGGCGTCCGATCCTGCTCGGCCGCTGGCGCTGGGTGGTGTTCGGCTACGCCATGTTCGTGGCCGCCCTGGCGGTGTTCCTGCCCTATATCTTCCTGATCCATTCGGCCTTCGCCAAGGCCTGGGGGCGCGGGTTCCTGCTCGACAACATCACCATCGCGAACTTTCGCTTCATTCTGTTCGAGCATGCCACGGCGGCCCAGTCGGTCATCAACAGTTTCGTCTATGGCGGGATCAGTGCCACCATCGCGGTGTTCCTGACCCTGGGCGTGGCCTACATCGTGGCGCGGCGGTTGATTCCGTTCGGTGGCGTGCTGGGCTTCCTCTGCGTGGCGCCGTTCGTGATTCCCGGCGTCGTGCTGGCGATCGGCTTCTACGCGGCCTATGCGCCGCCGCCGCTGGCGCTCTACGGCACCGCGCTGATCATGATCCTGGCCTTCACCACGCGCTTCCTGCCGGTGGGCTACGTCAATGCCAGCGCCGCCATCAACAGTCTCAACCCCGAGATGGAGGAGGCGGTCCGTGTGCTCGGCGGCAGCCGTCTGACGGCATTACGTCGCGTCGTGGCGCCGCTGCTCAAGCGCAATATGATGGGCGCATGGCTTCTGATCTTCATCCCGGCGACGCGCGAGCTGTCGGCGGCGATCTTCCTCTATGGCCCCAACACGAAGGTGGCGTCCGTCATGATCTTCGACATGAGCGAGGAGGGGAACTTCGAACGACTCGCCGCGCTCGCCCTGGTCTTGCAGGTACTGACCCTGCCGCTCCTCTGGATCGGCCAAAAGGCCCTGGGCCGCGACTTCATGCTGAGGCGTAACGCGACATGAGCAAGCTCGTTTTGAAGAATGTCGCCAAGCGCTATGGCGCGTTCGAGGCGGTGGCCGATTTCTCGCTGGAGCTCGCCAAGGGCGAGTTCGTCTCCCTGCTGGGCCCGTCGGGCTGCGGCAAGACCACGACCCTGCGCATGATCGCGGGCTTCATGCCGCCGAGCGGCGGCAGCATCGAGATGGATGGGAAGCAGATTTCGTCGGCGTCGGGCGTGGTGCCGCCGGAGCATCGCCGCATGTCGATGATCTTCCAGAGCTATGCCATCTGGCCCAACATGACGGTGGGCGAGAATGTCGGCTTCGGCCTGCAGATCCGGAAACTGTCGCGCGCCGAGATCGACCGGCGGGTCGACAAGATCCTGGACGTCGTCCAGATGCGCAACCTGAAGGGCCGCTACCCGGCCGAGCTGTCCGGCGGCCAGCAGCAGCGCGTCGCCCTGGCCCGCGCCATCGTCGTCGAACCCGAGGTGCTGCTGCTCGACGAGCCGCTGTCCAATCTCGACGCCAATCTGCGCGAGGAGATGCGGTTCGAAATCCGCCGCCTGCACGACGAGTTCAAGATCACGACGGTCTACGTGACGCACGACCAGTCCGAGGCGATGGTCACGTCCGACCGCATTGTCGTCATGAACAAGGGGAAGGTCGAGCAGATCGACGCCCCGCATGTGCTCTACGGGCGTCCCAAGAGCCGGTTCGTGGCGGGCTTCATCGGCCGCACGAACTTCCTGGAAGGCGCGCTGCAGGGTAGCGATGTGCGGTTCGACGGCTTCGGCGCGCCGGCCGTGGCGCTGGAAGGCGCGACCGGCGGCGGGAAGCTCCTTTATTCGTTGCGCCCCCAAGCCATCGGCCTTTCCCGCGAGAAGCCGGCCGGGCCGGGCCTTGCCATCGAGGCCGAGATCGTCGACCGCTCCTATCTCGGCGAATACTGGGACTATCAGGTCCGTCCGCAGGGCGGCACGAAGCCGTTGCGCGTTTCGACATCCCCGACTGTCGTTTTCGAGGTCGGCAGCCGCGTCTGGCTGGAGATCGCGCCGTCCGCCATGGTACGGGTAGAGTAGTTCCAAACGTAGAGTGAGAGCATGACCGCAGGACCGCTAGCCCGTTTCAAAGTCCTCGACCTGACGCGCGTGCGCGCCGGTCCGACGGCCGTGCGCTACCTCGCCGACTGGGGTGCCGACTGCATCAAGGTCGAGATGCCGCCGTCCGCCGGCGAGATGGACATGGGCGGTCCGCGCCACGGGCCCGACTTCCAGAACCTGCATCGCAACAAGCGGTCGGTCACGCTCAACCTCAAGGAGCCGGACGGCAAAGCCATCTTCATGAAGCTGGTCGAGCAGGCCGACGTGGTGGTCGAGAACTACCGCGCCGACGTGAAATTCCGCCTCGGTATCGACTATGAGAGCCTGAAGAAGGTGAACCCGCGGATCGTCCTGGGATCGATCTCGGGCTTCGGCCAGGACGGGCCCTATGCCGAGCGGGCGGGCTTCGACCAGATCGCCCAGGGCATGGGCGGCCTGATGATGGTGACCGGCAATCCGGGCGAGGGCCCGATGCGCGCCGGCATCGCCGTGGCCGACGTGGGCGCGGGCCTGCATTGCGCCATCGGCATCCTGATCGCGCTGCTGGAGCGCGAGACCTCGGGGCAGGGCCAGTGGGTGTCGAGCTCGCTCCTGCAGGCGATGATTTCGATGTGCGATTTCCAGGCAGCGCGCTGGACGATGTCGAAGGAAGTGCCCGGCCAGGCCGGCAACAACCATCCGACCTCGATTCCGACCGGCGTCTTCAAGACCAACGACGGCTACATCAACATCGCGGCCTCGGGCGGGCACATCTACAAGCGCTTCTGCGAGGCCGTGAATTCGCCGGAACTCTACACCGACGAGCGGTTCAGCACGGACAAGGGACGTGCCAAGAACCGCGACGCGCTGAACGACGAGATCAACAAGCGGGTTGCGCAATACAGCAGCGCCGACCTCGTCGAGAAGCTCAACAAGGCCGGCGTGCCCGCCGGCCCGATCTACAAGATGGACGAGATGTTCGCCGATCCGCAGGTCAAGCACCTGAAGATGGCCCATCCCGTGCACTCGCCCAAGCTGGGCGACATCGAGCTGATCGGCCAGGCGATCACCATGAGCCGCACCCCCTTCGAGATGAAGACGGCAACGCCGGAGCAGGGCGAGCATACAGACGGCGTGCTCAAGGAGGCGGGCTTCGACGACGCGGCGATCGCCGACTTCCGCAAGCGGGGCGTGATCTGAGCATGATTAGCCCGACGCCGAACATGATCGCGGAGAAGGTGGGACCGGTCGGCCGGCTCGTCTTCAACAAGCCGCAGAAACACAACGCCACCTCGACCGACATGTGGGAGGCGATCCCGGTCATTCTCGACGAGTTCGAGAAGGACCCGGCGATCCGCGTCGTGGTCGTCACCGGTGCGGGCGACAAGGCGTTCGTCTCGGGCGCCGACATTTCGGAGTTCGAGAAGGCCCGCAACACGCCCGAGCAGGTCGCCTACTACGACAAGATCGGCGAGGAGGCCAACAAGCGCCTGCACCAGTGCTCCAAGCCGACCATCGCCCGCATCCGCGGCTATTGCATCGGCGGCGGGCTGGCGGTGTCGCTGCTCTGCGACATCCGCATCGCCTCCGAGAACAGCCGCTTCGGCGTGCCGGCGGCCCGGCTCGGGCTCGGCTATCGTGCCAGCGGGCTGAAGATCCTGACCGACCTGGTGGGCCCGTCCCACGCCAAGGAGATCTTCTTCACCGCCCGGCACTTCAATGCTCAGGAAGCCTTCGGCATGGGCCTGGTCACGCGCGTCGTGCCCGATGCCGAGCTCGATTCCTTCGTCGACGACTACTGCCGCATGATCGGCGAGAATGCGCCGCTCACCATGCACGCCGCCAAGCGCACCATCGAGGAGCTGACGCGCCTCGACGGCGAGCCGGATTTCGCCCGCCTCAACGGGCTGGTGAAGCAGTGCTTCGATTCGGAAGACTATGTCGAGGGCCGCACGGCCTTCATGGAGAAGCGTAAGCCGGTATTCAAGGGACGCTGAGGGAGACGGGCATGGCGGCGCTGACACAGGAGCAACGCGACGCGTTCTGGCGCGACGGGTATCTCATGGTGGAGGACGCCGTCACGCCGGCGCAGCTTGCCGCACTGAAGGCCGAGATCGCGGCTTGGGTCGAGCAGAGCAGGGCCCACACCACCCCCTTCGGCCCGCCGACCGTCGACGGTCGTCCGCGCTTCGACATGGGCGCGGAGCACAGTGCGGAGAAGCCGGCGCTGCGGCGGATCAACAATCCGTCCGACATTTCCGACGCCTATCGCGAGGTCATGCTCGACGCCCGCATGGTCGACATGGTGGCCGAGCTGATCGGGCCGGACGTGAAGTTCCACCACTGCAAGATCAACCTGAAGCTCCCGGGCGCGCGTACCGAGGTGAACTACCATCAGGATTTCGCCTATACGCCGCACACCAACGACGACATCGTGACGGCGCTCTTGTTCCTCGACGATGTCGACGAGAGCAACGGCTGCCTCACCGTTGTGCCGGGCTCGCACAAGGGGCCGGTCCTGTCGCTGTTCGAGGGCGAGCGCTTCACCGGCGCGGTCGCACCCGACGAGGAGAAGAAGGCGCTCGGCCAGTCGGTGCCCTGCCTCGGCAAGGCGGGCAGCGTCTGCCTGATGCACACGCGGCTGCTCCATGGCTCGGCCGCCAACGGCGCCGACACGTCGCGCGGCCTCTACATCTGCGTCTACACCGCGGCCGATGCGGTGCCGATCGCGCGCAACCCGATGCCGAGCCTGAACGAGGGCCGCATCGTGCGCGGCCAGGAGGCCCGCTTCGCCCGTCTCAAGGAGGGCTTGGTGGAACTGCCCAAGCAGCCCAAGACCGCCTCGTTCTTCACCGTCCTCGGACAGGATTCGAAGCAGGCCGCCGAGTGAGCGATCCTCTTCCGGCCATAACCGAAGCTGCGGCCACCGGCGAGATCGCCGATCTGTTCGCCGACATCCGGACCACCGTCGGCGTCCGCGTGGTCAATCTCGTATGGCGCCATCTCGCCACCATGGACGGCGCGCTGCCCTGGGCCTGGGCGGCGGTGAAGCCGCTCTATCTCGCCGGGCTGCCGGACGCCGCGATGGCGGCCTTCCGTCGGACGATGGACATTCCCAAACTGGCCTCCCTGGCCGGGGAAGAGCCGGCCAGCGTCGATGCCGTGCTGGCGAGCTATGACCATTCCAACACGATCAACCTGTTTGCCCTCGGCGCTCTGCGCGCCTGGCTGAACGACGCGGTGGCCCGCGATGGCAAGATCACGCCCGGCTCGCGCAAGGCGGCGCCCGACCTGGCCCTGCCCAAGCTGGCTTCGGCGGAAGACGTCGCCCCCGAAACGTGGGCGCTGGTCCTGCGTCTCAATAAGTTCGGCGACGAGCCGCAGCCACTGATCCTGGCCAGCATGTACCGCCACCTCGCTCATGCGCCGTCTTTTCTGGCGAGGATCGAGACGGTGCTGGCCCCGGTCGCCGCCGACGGCTCGCTGCGCAGGGCCGTTCTCGACAACCGCCGGACGGCCGCCGCGCTTGCGGCCGACATTGCCCGCGCGATCTCGGCCGCGCGGCCGGCTCACGCCATGGAGATCGAGAAGGCCGTTGGCCTGTTCGTCGACCATGCCATCGGCAAGATGGTCACCATCTGCCGCGCGATCCGCGTGGCGCGAAGCGTGCCGCTCTAACCTGTCGTCCTGAGCGCAGGGAAGGACCTTGCGGAACGACCAACTGACTCCTGGGCGGGCGTGAGATCCTTCGCTGCGCTCAGGAAGACAAGGGGCTACTCCGCGGCCTTACGCGCCGCCTGGTTGCGCGCGAGCCATTCGCCCATCGCCTGTTCCATCGTCATGAAGACCGCGCCGCCTTCCATCAGGCGCTGGATCAGGCGTTCCAGCATCATCATGCGATGGCCACGGCCGATCACATGCGGATGGAAGGTGTAGGTGAGGATCCCGAAGTCGGGCTGGACGCGGGTCATGTAGGTGAAGTCGTCGACGAAATTGTCGAGCACGTTCGTGGCGTTCATCAGGCCTTGCTGAACCGAGCCGTTGGGCAGGCGCATGTATTCGAAGTGCGGGAAGTCGTCGAGCGACCAGCTGATCGGCATCTCGAGCAGCGGCGTCTCGCGGCCGCGCACGAACGGCTTCATCAGCTCGGCGACGTCGCCCTGGCGGGCGAAGTAGCAGTCGTAGTCATGGCCCATCATCGAGCTGTCGTACTGGATGCCGTGCTTCAGCAGCAGCTCGATCGAGTGGGGAGAGAGGTCCCACGCGGGAGAACGGTACCCGCGCGCCGTCCGGCCGCTGATGCGCTTGATCGAGTCGTTGCCGCGGACGATCTCCTCCTCTTCCTCCTCGCGCGAGAGGGTGACGGGCAGGCGGTGCGTCCAGCCGTGATGGGCGAGCTCGTGGCCGGCCTCGACATAGGGCGCGACAGCCTGCGGCGTGCTGTCGATCGTGTGTCCGGGCGTGAAGAAGGTGCCCTTGATCCCGTAGCGCTCCATCAGGGCCACCAGGCGCGGGATGACGACGACGTCGTACTCGCCGCGCGAGATCGCGGTCGGCGAGGTCATGCCGCGGGCGATGAAGCTCGAGAGATGGTCGTGATCGAAGGTGAGGCAAACGATGTGGCGCGGCATGGCGGCGGCTCCGAGAAGGGTTCGGTGGAGCTTAGGCCGGTTTGTCGTGCACGCCCATCGCCCGATGATATCCTGCCCTTGATGGAGGTGAGCAATGGACGAAGCCGAACGCCTGCGCGCGATGGTCGATGCGGCCGAGCGCATCGTGGCCTTCACGGGGGCCGGTATCTCGACCGAGTCGGGCATCCCGGATTTCCGGTCGCCCGGTGGG
This sequence comes from Reyranella sp., assembly GCF_965228225.1. Lineage (GTDB taxonomy): Bacteria > Pseudomonadota > Alphaproteobacteria > Reyranellales > Reyranellaceae > Reyranella. The sequence continues at coordinate 2,159,472 of NZ_OZ245801.1, forward strand.
ATCTGGACCCGCTACAAGCCGATCTACTTCGACGACTTCATGGCCTCCGACGAGATGCGCCGCGAGTCCTGGCACCGCAAGTTCGCCACCGACGAGACCCTGCTGAAGGCCGAGCCGAATGCCGGCCACCGCGCGCTGGCCAAGCTGGTGGAGCAGGGGCGGATGAGCGCCATCATCACCCAGAACATCGACGGACTGCACCAGCGCTCGGGCGTGCCGGACTCGAAGATCATCGAGCTGCACGGCAACACGACCTATGCCACCTGCCTCGACTGCGGGCACCGTCATGAACTCGCACCGATCAGGAGAGCCTTCCTCGAAAAGGGGGTGCTGCCGGTCTGCGAGAAATGCGAGGGTATCGTGAAGACGGCGACCATCTCCTTCGGCCAGGCGATGCCCGAAGTGCCGATGCTTCGGGCCCAGGAGGAGACGCTGGCCTGCGACCTGTTCATCGTGCTGGGCAGTTCGCTGGTCGTCTATCCGGCCGCCGGATTTCCGCAACTCGCGCGCCGCAATGGCGCCAAGTTCGTGATCGTCAATCGCGAACCCACCGACCAGGACGACGATGCCGACCTGGTCATTCACAAGGAGATCGGGCCGACCCTGAGTCGCGCCATCGGCGTGAACTGAACGCCGGTCGTTGCAGCGCATCGTCGGACGCGATCTAATCGCCGGAGAAGAAGGAGATTCCAATGCCGATCAATCGCAGGACAGCGCTGCTGGGCGGCCTCGGGGCCGCTGCCTGGGGCGCCATGCCTGCCCGGGCGCAGGATATCACCTTCTTCAGGATCGGTACCGGCGCCACGGCCGGCACGTACTTCCCGATCGGCGGATTGATCGCCAATGCCATCTCAAACCCGCCGGGGTCGCGCGCCTGTGCCGATGGCGGCTCGTGCGGTGTACCAGGTCTGGTCGCCACCGCCGTGGCCTCCAACGGTTCGGTAGCCAACGCGACGGCCATTGCCGCGGGCAACCTGCAGTCCGGCTTCGTTCAGTCCGACGTGGCCTACTGGGCCTATAACGGGACCGGCATCTACGAGGGACGCCCGAAGGCGGAGGGCCTGCGCGCGATCGCCAGCCTCTACCCGGAGAGCTTCCAGCTGGTGGCGCGCAAGGGCTCCGGCATCAAGACCGTGGCGGATCTCAAGGGCAAGCGCCTGTCGCTGGACGAGCCCGGTTCCGGGACTCTGGTCGACGCGCGGCTCATCCTGTCCGCCTACGGTCTCACCGAAAAGGACCTGAAAGCGGAGTACCTCAAGACGCAACAGGCCGCCGACAAGCTCAAGGACGGGACGCTCGACGCCTTCTTCAGCGTGAGTGGCTGGCCCAACGGGGCGATTTCCGAACTGGCGGCCACGACGGGCATCGACCTGGTCCCGATCGCCGGCCCGGAGGCCGAGGGTCTGCTGAAGAAGTTCAGCTTCTTTGCGAACGACGAGATTCCGGACGACGCCTACAAGAACGTGGGCGGCGTGAAGACGGTCAGCGTCACCGCGATCTGGGCAACCTCGCTCAAGCAGCCCGAGCCGCTGATCTATGCCGTCACGGCGGCGCTCTGGAACGCCAACACCCGCCGGCTGCTGGATTCGGGCCACGCCAAGGGCAAGGCCATCAAGCTCGACACGGCGTTGCACGGCATTGCCATCCCGCTGCATCCGGGGGCGGAGAAATTCTACAAGGAAAAGGGCCTGATCAAGTAAGCCTCGTCGAACAGGTCCGGCCGGGGGAGGGATGACATGCGACTGAAGGGCAAGACCTGCGTCGTGACGGCGGCCGGGCAGGGTATTGGCGCAGCGACAGCGCGAGCGTTTGCACGCGAAGGGGGCCGGGTCTGGGCGACCGATGTCGATTCGGTAAAGCTGGCGGCGCTCGACGGCATCGAGGGCGTGACGACCCGCACGCTCGACGTGCTCGACAAGGCCGCCATCGGCGGGCTCGCAGCGGAAACCGGCGCGGTCGACGTGCTCTTCAACTGTGCCGGCTTCGTCCATCACGGATCGGTGCTGGAGGCGACCGACGAGCAATGGCAGTTCGCCTTCGACCTCAACGTCCGCAGCATGTTCTGGACGATCCAGGCGTTCCTGCCGGGCATGCTGGCCCGGGGCTCCGGTTCGATCGTGAACATGTCCTCGGCCGCCTCCTCGGTGAAGGGCGCGGCGCTGCGCTTCGTCTATGGGACCACCAAGGCGGCCGTGATCGGCCTCACCAAATCGGTGTCCGTCGACTATGTCTCGAAGGGAATCCGCTGCAACGCGATCTGCCCCGGCACGGTCCAGACCCCGTCGCTCGACGATCGCATCTCGTCCCTGGGCGGGGGCGCCGACGCCCGGCAGTTCTTCCTGCAGCGCCAGCCGACCGGCCGGTTCGGCGCGGCCGAGGAGATCGCGGCGCTGGCGACCTATCTCGCCAGCGACGAATCCGCCTTCACCACCGGCACGGTCAACGTGATCGACGGCGGCTGGAGCGTCTGACGGTGAGCCCGGTCGGGGACATCGCTGCCATCGCCGCGCGGGCACCGGTCATCCCGGTCCTCACCATCGAGACGCCGGAGACGGCCGTTCCGCTCGCCCGGGCCCTCGTGAGGGGCGGGCTCCCGGTTCTCGAGATCACGTTGCGCACGCCGGCGGCGCTTGAAGCCATTCGGGCGGTCGCCGCCGAGGTGCCGGAGGCAATCGTCGGCGCAGGGACCGTGCTCGATCCGGTACAGCTTGATCAGGTGCAGCGTGCCAGCGCGCGTTTTGCCGTGAGCCCGGGCTGTACGGCAGCGCTGGCACGGGCGGCACGGTCATCCGGCATACCGTTCCTGCCGGGCGTCCAGACGGTTTCCGAAGCGATGATGCTGGCCGAGCACGGCTTCGAGATTCTCAAGTTTTTTCCGGCCGATGCCGCGGGCGGTTTGACCTGGATCAAGGCGGTCGGCGCGCCCCTGTCGGGTCTGCGATTCTGCCCGACCGGCGGGGTCACGGCGGAGACGGCGCCGGCCTATCTGGCGCTTCCGAACGTTGCCTGCGTGGGCGGTTCCTGGGTGGCCCCGCGTGTCGCCGTGGCAACAGGTGACTGGCAAAGCGTCGAAAGACTGGCCGCCGCCGCCTCGACGCTCAAACGCCGCTAGCGGAAGCTGTGGAAAGGTGCTTCAAGAAAATCCTCAAGGAGCAGCGGCTACCCAAATGAATAGGTTGTCGATCGCGGCGCTGGCGTTTTCGCTTGTGGTGAGCGGGGCTGCGCGAGCCGATTCCGTCATCATCCTGAATTCCGACGAGGCGTCCTACAGCATCGTGAGCCGTAGCGCCCGTACCGAGGTCGTGCGCCTGCCGGTCGGCCGGGAGCCCCACCATCTGATCCTGTCCCCGGACGGCAAGGAAGTGCTGATCGGGTCGACGGCGACCAACGAGCTGCTCAGCCTCGACATCAAGACCGGCGAGCGCAAGCGGGTCGTCAAGGACATCCTCGACCCCTACCATCTGGGCTTCAGCCCCGACGGCAAGTGGTTCGTGACGGCCGCCTACCGGCTCGACCATGTCGACATCTACCATGCCGATGGGTTTCGCCTCGCCGGGCGCATATTCATCGACGGCCTGCCGAGCCACATCGCCTTCGATACCGAGTCCAAGACCGTCTTCGTCACCCTGCAGCAGAGCGGGCGGGTCGCGGCCTTCGACCTGGCGACGCAGACGCTCAAGTGGAACATGCCGGTCGGTAATGCGCCGGCGGGTATCGTGATGCTGCCGGACGACAAACGTCTGCTGGTCGCGCTGACCGGCGAGGACCGGATCGTGACCGTCGATCCCACAGACGGCGCGGTGAAGGGCAGCCTCCAGACCGGCAAGGGTGCCCACAACTTCTTTCCCAAGGGCGATGGCCGCCACTACTTCCTCAGCAATCGCGTCGAGGGCATGGTCTCCCTGATCGACACCAAGGACGAGCCGAAGGTGGTCGCCAATGTCCGCATCCCCGGTGGGCCCGACTGCATGGACATCACGCCCGATGGACGGGAACTCTGGGTGACCCAGCGTTTCCTGCGCCGCGTCGCCATCATCGACATCGATACGATGAAGGTCGTCGGCAGCGTCCCGGTGGGCAAGTCCCCGCATGGTGTCTTCATGCTGAAGTCCACGGCGACCGTCACCGCCGGCGCGGGCATTCCGGTCCGCGCGGCGTCGACGGCGGGCGACCGCAAGTAGGCGCGCCATGCGCGACCTGATCGACCTCTGGGTCGGCGTCCAGGCCTGGCTGTTCGAGACGCTCGTCAGCCCCGTCCTGTTCCACTTCGGACTTATGGCCTGGTACGAGCCGGGCTACAGCGCGGTCGAATTCGTCATGCTGGGCGTCGTCCAGATCGCGGTGATCGCGATCGGCATGCGCTACTTCGAGCGCCGCTGGCCGCTCGAGAAGGCTGGGACCGACGACGGGCTGATCATGGTCGATCGCGTCTATACGGTCCTGAACAAGCTGGGAATCATTCCGCTCGCCATCTTCATCCTGACCTACCCGCTGGTTCAGGAGATCGAGCTGGCGGTGCGGAGCTGGGGCTACATGCCGCCGCGTCTCGAGCGTCTGCTGCCCTGGATCGGCGACAACGCCCTCCTATCGTTCCTCGTCTATTTCGTGCTCTACGACTTCGCCGCCTACTGGCTGCACCGCGGGCAGCATGCCTTCGGATGGTGGTGGGCGCTGCATAGCCTGCATCACAGCCAGCGCCGCATGACGGTGTGGACGGACGACCGCAATCACGTGATCGACGACCTGCTGATCACCCTGGCGCTGGTCCTGTTCTCGCAGTTCGTGGGCGTCCAGCCCGGCGAATATGTCGTGATCCTGATGGTCGGCCGGCTGGTCGAAAGCTGGTCGCATGCCAACGTCGACATGTCGTTCGGCTGGCTGGGCGAGCGGCTGCTGGTCGGGCCGCGCTTCCACCGCCTGCATCACGCCCTGTCGACGCCCGCCGAACGGCATATCCAGGATCACAACTTCGCGCCGGTGTTTCCGATCTGGGACATCCTGTTCGGCACGGCGATCTATGACGAGAAGATCCGGCCGACGGGCGTCGACGATGCCGCCGTCGATGCCGACAATGGCCGTGGCTGGATCGTCCAGCAGGCGACCGTGTTCGGCCGGTTCCTGCGGGCCGTGATGCCGAGGTTCAGGCGGCGCGCCTCAGTGCCGTGAGCACGTCGGCCGCGCGCGGCATCGGGGTCACGGCGCCGTAGCCGGTGGTCGACAGCGCCGCCGCCACGTTGGCGTACCGCGCCGCCGTTTCCGGATCGTCGCCGGCCAGCAGGCGGGTGAGGAACGCCCCGTCGAACGTGTCGCCGGCGCCGGTCGCGTCCACCGCCTCGACCTGGTGCGGGGCGATGCGGGTCTGGCGCTCGCGCGTGGCGATCAACGATCCGTCCGCTCCCATCTTGAGCGCCACCAGAGGCGCACCGAGTTCGAGATAGTAGGCGGCGATCGCCTCGGGTTCCTTCAGGCCGGTGAGTTGCTGGGAATCGTCGAGGCTGGGCAGGGCGATGTCACAGCGCGCGATCGTGGCGTCGATGACCTCGCGCGCGGTGTCGAGGTCCCAGAGCCGCAGGCGGAGATTGGTATCGTAGGACACCTTCACGCCCGCCTTGCGGGCGATTTCGAGGGCGGCGTCGCAGGTTTCGCGGGCGCTGTCGCTGATCGCCTGGCCGATCGCGGAGAGATGGAAGACCCTGGCGCTCGCGATGTAGTCCGCGGGCAGCATGTCGGGCGTCATCAGCGAGGCGGCGGAATTCTTGCGGAGATAGTCGAACTTGTGGCCGGCGGCGGAATGGGTGACGAAACTCACGCCGGTCGGCGCCGAGGGATGCCGCGTGACCCTCGACGCATCGACGCCCTCGCTCTGCCACAGGTCGAGGAAGGCATCGCCCATCCAGTCCTGGCCGACGCTCGTCAGGTAGCCGGTCGAGGCGCCCTGGCGGGCCGCCGCGATGGCCACGTTCTGGGAGTCGCCTCCGAAGCCCTGCAGCCAGGTGCGCCCGTCGCTTTCCTTCGGACGGTTGAATTCGATCAGGGGTTCGCCGAGGCAGACGATGTCCGGAGCGCTGGTCATGACCGAGGGTCACACGAGATCGACCGGACCTCAAGCGATGCGCTGGACTTCCGGCACGCCTTCTCCCAGGGTTGCATCAACGAAGCCGGAGGGATGGATGGCGAGCAACAAGAACGGGAAGGGGACGAAGCGTCCCTTGCGCAGCCGCGAATGGTTCGACGCCAAGGGCGACCCCACCATGGCCGCCCTCTACCTCGAGCGGTACATGAATTTCGGCCTCACCCTGGCCGAGCTTCGTAGCGGCCGGCCGATCATCGGCATTGCCCAGACGGGCAGCGACCTCTCGCCCTGCAACCGTCATCATCTCGACCTGGCAACGCGCGTGCGCGATGGCATTCGCGACGCCGGCGGAATTCCCATCGAGTTTCCAGTCCATCCGATCCAGGAGACGGGTAAGCGGCCGACGGCGGCACTCGATCGCAACCTTGCCTATCTCAGCCTCGTGGAATGCCTGTACGGCTACTTCTTCGACGGCGTCGTGCTGACGACCGGTTGCGACAAGACCACGCCGGCGATGATTATGGGCGCTGCCACCGTCGACATTCCGGCGATCGTGCTGTCGGGCGGGCCGATGCTGGACGGGCATTTCGCCGGCGGCCTCGCAGGCTCCGGCACCATCGTCTGGTACGCGCGCCAGGAGTTGGCGGCCGGCCGCATCGACATGGAGAAGTTCATCGAGATGGTGGCGTCGAGCGCCCCCAGCGTCGGCCACTGCAACACGATGGGCACGGCGCTTTCCATGAACAGCATGGCCGAAGCGCTCGGCATGTCGCTGCCCGGCTGCGCGGCCATTCCCGGTCCCTACAAGGAGCGGGGACAGATGGCCTACGAGACCGGCAAGCGCATCGTCGACATGGTGTGGGAGGACCTGAAGCCCTCCGACATCCTCACGCGCAAGGCCTTCGAGAATGCGATCGTGGCGGCGAGCGCGCTCGGCGCGTCGACCAACTGCCCGCCGCACGTCAATGCCATCGCGCGCCATATCGGCGTGAAACTCGACAACGAGGATTGGGACCGCGTCGGCTACGACATCCCGCTGCTGGTGAACTGCATGCCCGCCGGCAAGTATCTCGGCGAGGCCTTCCACCGCGCGGGCGGGGTGCCGACCGTGATGAAGGAACTCCTGGGCCGCCGGAAGATCCACGGCGACGTGATGACGGTGTCGGGCAAGACCATGGCCCACAATCTGCGCCACGCTCCGAAGGCCGATGGCGAGGTGATCAAGACGTACGACAAGCCGATGCTGAACCAGGCGGGCTTCGCCGTACTGGGCGGAAACCTGTTCGACTCGGCCATCATGAAGACCTCGGTGATCTCGCCGGAGTTCCGCGAGAAATACCTGGAACGCGAGGGCGACCGCGACGCCTTCGAAGGCACGGCCATCGTCTTCGAGGGACCGGAGGACTATCACCACCGGATCAACGATCCAAAGCTGCCGATCGACGAGAACAGCATCCTGGTGATCCGCAATGCGGGCCCGGTCGGCTATCCCGGCGCCGCCGAGGTCGTGAACATGCTGCCGCCGGACCGGCTGGTGAAGGGCGGCGTGCTGCTTCTGCCCTGCATCGGCGACGGCCGGCAGAGCGGCACCTCAGCGAGCCCCTCGATCCTCAATGCGTCGCCGGAGGCGGCAGTGGGCGGTGGTCTGGCCTTGCTGCGGACGGGCGACAGGGTGCGGGTCGACATCGGCAAGCGCACCGCCAACATCCTGATCACGGCCAAGGAGCTGGCGAAGCGTAAGAAGGCCTGGAAGCCCGATGTGGTCCCGAGCCAGACGCCCTGGCAGGAATTGCAGCGCAAGTTCGTCGGCCAACTGGCCAGCGGCGCCTGCCTGGATTTCGCGGTGAACTATCAGAAGATCGCCAAGACCAAGGGGGTGCCGCGGCACTCCCACTGAGAGCCGCGCCTCAGCGGAAGAGGCGTTGCTCGACCGAGACCGGGAGATCTGCCCGGTTGATGAGGATGATCGCCCAGGGCGACGTCGGCTGGCCGACGGGCCGCGCGGCTGGCGGCGGCGGCGCGAGCGAGGCGCTCGCACCGGGTGCGGCGAAGCCGGCAGCGCCTGGAGGTAGACCGGAGGGCGCGCTCATCACGGGACCTCCCGCGACCGGACGTGGGCCCGCCCCGCGCTGGGCCATCATCATCTCGGCAGGCATGCGCTCCTCGAACACCACGACGATGCGGTCGCGGCGACGCGCCGTCGACAGGATGTTCACGGCATATCCCTCGCCGCCACGACGGCCCAGGAAAATTCCCACGGCGTTCATCCGGCCGGCCTCGAACATGTCCGGCGGAGGCGTGCCGACGCGGCTCCACAGACTCCGCCACTCGGCGACCGTCGTGGCGACCACATGTTCCGGTTGTCTCGTGACCGCAGCGGCACCCTGCCAGTGGCGCGCCTCAACGCTCTGCGCGAAGACCGGAGGAATCACCAACAAGCCAGTCAGGGCAGTGCCCATGAACAGCATTTGCCGACGCGGCAAAGGCTGGAGGGAAGAGGCGACCGGCTTGTTACTGGACTGCACGATTGGTCTCTCGGGGACCCGGAAATTGCTTGTTCTTGGGAGCCTCAAAACACCATGACACTTTGGCTCAATTGAGGCCGGAGACCCAGCAGACACGGCCACTTTGGCCCCTCTGCCGCCACCTCGCGCTCAATCGTCCGAGCATGTGGCAGGAAAGCCACAGGTCGGCAGGGGCCGCGCATCTACCGGCCGCTAGCTTCGCTTGGCCTTGTCGGCGGCGTTGGTCGACTGGATCTGTTCGCGAATGCGAACCCAGTCCTGCTCGCTGTAGGACATCATGTGGGAGAAGGTGCCGTTGCCCATGATGCCCATGGCGCCGTCGATCGCGATGACCTCGCCGTTGATGTACTCGACCTCGTCGCTCATCAGGAAGGCGGCCATGTTGGCCAGTTCGCTGGGCCGGCCGACGCGGCCCATCGGGTTGCGGGTGTTGTAGCGCGAGTCGTTGCTTTCCTGGGTCGGGTTGAGGCGGGCCCACGCCCCCTCGGTTGGGAAGGGTCCGGGCGCGATCGCGTTGAGGCGGATGCCGTGGCGCGCCCACTCTACGGCGAGGCTCTGGGTCATGACGGCGACGCCGGCCTTCGACATGGCGGACGGCACGACGAAGGGACTGCCGGTCCACACCCAGGTCGTGAGGATGCTGAGGACGCTCGCCTTTCGCTGCTCCGCAATCCAGCGCTTGCCGCAGGCGTTGGTCATGTAGAACGTGCCGTGCAACACGATGTTGGCGATCGCGTCGAAGGCGCGGGGGCTCAGGTCCTTGGTCTGCGAGATGAAGTTGCCGGCGGCGTTGTTGACCAGCCCGTCCAGTGGTCCGGTGGCCCATATCTGTTCGATCATCTCCTCGACGGCGCTCGCGACGCGGATGTCGACGGCGTGGAAGTCGACGCGGCGGCCGGGATACTTTTCCATCACCTGTTTGGCCGTCTCTTCGAGAACGACGCCGCGGCGGCCGCAGATCACACAATCCGCGCCCAGCTCGACGAACTTCTCCATCATCATCCGCCCGAGACCGGTGCCGCCGCCGGTGACGAGGAAGCGCTTTCCTTTGAAAAGATCAGCCTTGAACATGTGTCGGTCCTCCCGTGAGTGCTTCAGGCGATTCGTCTAGCGTGAGGTTGCAATCCCCGACAAGGACTGTTGCTTCTAGCGCGCAGGATGGTTACCATTTCTGCATAACAACACGGGATCGTTGAATGACGACCCATCCGGGAGAGACGAGCGGGGACGTTGGTACGGTTGAGCTGCGTGGTAAAGTAAAGTGGTTCAACGCTGTCAAAGGGTACGGATTTCTTGCCCTGGACATCGATAACAGCGACGCGTTCCTGCATGTAACGACACTGCGGCAGTCTGGGCATGAAGACCTCAAGCCCGGTGCAACTGTCACTTGCGCAGGTGTCCGCGGCCCGAAAGGGTGGCAGGTGATGAAGGTCATCGACGTCGATCAGTCGACGGCGATTCCCAAGGTCACGAGGCCGTCGCCCGTTCCCGACGGCATCGAGATGAGCGACTACATCACGGCGCTGGTGAAATGGTACAATAACGAACGCGGCTACGGGTTCGTGACTCGCGAGGCGGCCGAGGGCGACATCTTCGTGCACGCCGCTGTCTTGCGGCGGCACGGATTGGATTCGCTGGCGCCGGGCCAGAAAGTGATGATCCGGATCGCCGAAGGCCAGAAGGGCCTGCAGGTCGTCGAGATTCGCGGCGATTGAGGTTCTCGCTATTTGATCTCCCGAACATAGCTGTCGAGCGGCGGTGCCTGCTTGATCAGGCCGCGCTTCACGAGGAAATCCGCGAAGGCGACATAGCGTGCCCGATCCAGCGCGGACGGATCGGCTGCGAGCAGGGGGACCGTATCCTTCCACGCCAGCCGGTTGAGATCGTTGTCGAGATCCTTGCCGTACTTGGAGAAGCTCGCCCAGGCCTCGGCCGGGTTCGCCGTCAGCCAGGCGGTGGCCTCGGCGAGGGCGGTCAGCAGCTTCTTCGTGCGGGCGACATCGACGCTCTCGCGCTTGGCCAGGATCACAAGCTCGTCATAGGTCGGCACACCGTGCTTTTCGACCAGCCAGATCCGGCCCTTCGCCTTGTTCAGCTCGAGGTCGTTCAGCTCGAAGTTGCGGAAGGCGCCGATGACCCCGTCGACCTGCTTGCTCATGAGCGCCGTGGTGAGGGCGAAGTTCACGTTCACCAGGGTCACGTCCTTCAGCGTCAGGCCGGCGCTCTCCAGCATTGCGCCCAGAACCGCCTCCTCGAAGCCCGAGACGGAGAAGCCGATCCTGCGGCCCTTGAAGTCGGCGATGGTCTTCACCGCGGAGTCTTCCAGGGCCACCAATGAGTTGAGCGGCTGCGCCACGAGCACGCCGACCCGCACCAGCGGCAGGCCTTCTGCGGCCAGCATCTGCAGCGTCGGCTGATAGGACAACGCGTAGTCGGCCTGGCCGGCCGCGACCAGCTTGGGCGGAGCGTTGGGATCGGCCGGCGCGATCAGCTCGACATCCAGCCCCTGCTTTTCGAAGATGCCGCGCTGCTTGGCGATGACCAGCGCGGCATGGTCGGGATTGACGAACCAGTCGAGCAGGATTCGGACCTTGTCCTGCGCGGCGGCGGGAAAGGCCAGGCAACAGAGCGCCAGCACGGCGATCAATCGGGTCATCGTTTGCATCGTCAGTCTCCTTGAGGGGGGTGCCAGGGCACGAGGCGCCGCGCGAGCCGGTCTGCCGCGGTGTAGAGCGCGAGCCCGAGCAGGCAGAGGATGGTGAGCGCCGCGAAGGCGAGGGGTGTCTGGCCGCGGGCCAGCGACTGGGTCATCAGGAAACCGAGCCCGGCGCTGGCGCCCACCCATTCGCCGATCACCGCACCGATTGGCGCCACAGCCGCAGCGATGCGCACGCCGGAGGCAAAGGCGGGCAACGCCGCCGGCAGTCTGATCTGCAGCAGGACGGCACGCGGCGGGGCGTCCATCGTGCGGGCGAGTTCCAGCCAGCCCGGATCCGTGCGGCGCAGCCCGTCATAGAGGCTGCTGACAACCGGGAAGAAGATGATGAGCGCCGCCATTGCGACCTTCGAAGCCATCCCATAGCCGAGCCAGAGTACGAGAAGGGGCGCGATGGCGATCACCGGGATGGCCTGCGAGACGATCACCAGCGGCAGGGCCCAGCGGCGCCAGGCGGCCGACGCCGCGAAGACGACGGCCAGCGCCGCGCCCAGCACGAGTCCCAGCGCAAGTCCCAGGACCATTTCGCTGGCCGTCCACGCGGCCTGTTCGACGAGGAGGTCGAACCGTTGGACCAGCACCACAGCAACGCGAGAGGGTGGCGGCAGGATGTAGGGGGGCAGGCCGGTCAGCCATACGAGTGCTTCCCAGGCGACTATCAGGCCCAGCGCGGTGATGAGGGGCCTCACGCTCCGCTCCGCAGTTCGCCGATCAGACGCGCCTGAAGGGCGAGAAGGGCCGCATCGCCCGGGTCGCGGGGCACGGCGCCGGGTGGGGCGATGACCGGCCCCACGGCGAAAGGACGGCCCGACAGGACGCGGATCTCGTGGCCGAGACGCAGCGCCTCCAGCGGATCATGGGTGACCATCACGACCGTCCGGTCCTGCAGCAGGCGCGCCGCCAGGTCCTGAAGGTCGAGGCGCGTCACCGCGTCGAGATGGCCGAACGGTTCGTCCATCAGGACGATCTGCCGATCCTCGCAGAGCGTGCGGGCGAGCGCCGCCCGCTGGCGCATGCCGCCCGACAGGGTTTGCGGCAGGTCATGAAGCCGGTCGGCAAGCCCGACCTCCGCCAGAAGGGCTCGGGCACGGGGCTCGGCCGTCAGTCGCGCCGCCGCGTCGCGGCGCAGCCGGTATCCCAGCAGAACATTCTCAAGCACGCTGAGCCAGGGCAGCAGAAGGTCACGCTGGGCCATGTAGGCGACGGGGCCTGATGCCCGGCTGCCCGGCAGCAGGCCCGCCAGATGGCGCAGGAGGGACGTTTTGCCGACACCGCTGCGACCCAGCAGGCAGGTGGTGCGGCCGCCGGGAAAATCGAGGGACAGGTCCTCGGCCACGACATGGCCGTCGAGGACGATATGTGCCGAACGCACCAAAAGAGCAGGCGAAGACGTCAACGAGCCACCAGTCCCTACGCCGGCATTAACCGGATCAGGTTCGGGGTCGTCCTTCCGGACCTCTCAGCCGCCAGGCGGCTCCCCCCGATGAGCGGCCGTCACTATGGGTAGGTGTCACTCGTCATGCAAGCGTCATCGGTTTGACGAAATCGCCGTCCACGCTCTATGCCATGGCCATGGTTCAAGCACTCACGAAGCCGCCGCTCGGCCGGCGCCTCTTCCTCGCAGCGCCTTTCGTGCTGGCCGGCGGTGCCGCCTGGGCGCAGCAGGGCGGCAACGACGTCCCCTTCAAGCGTTCGTCGCTGGTGGTCGTCTCCGGCGGCCGCGAGATCAAGTTCGACGTCGAGCTGGCGCTGGACGACACCCAGCGCGCACGGGGCCTGATGTTCCGCGAGAAGCTCGGCCCCTACGACGGCATGCTGTTCGACTTCTACAAGGAAGCACCGGTCAGCTTCTGGATGAAAAACACCCTGATCCCGCTCGACATGGTGTTCATCGCGGCCGATGGCACGATCAAGTCGATCCACGCCAACGCCGTGCCGCATTCCACCGAGACGATCCCCAGTCAGTTTCCGGTGAGGGCCGTCCTGGAGATCAACGGCGGCAGCGCGAAGCTCCTCGGGATCAAGCCGGGCGACAAGGTCCTCCACCCGATCTTCGGCAACGCCTAGCGCTTCAGAGCGCAAGTCATGCCGTCGCCCACGGCGAAGAGCGCCAGGTCGATCCGCCGGTCAGCCTTGAGCTTGGCATTGAGCGCGCGGAGCGCCTGGGTGTCGCGATCGACTTCGGCCGGATCGGCGACCGCGCCGCCCCACAGGACATTGTCGATCAGCACGAGGCCACCGCGGCGGACCAGCTTGAGGCAGCGCTCGTAGTAGGCGTCGTAATCGTCCTTGTTGGCGTCGATGAAGGCCAGATCGAGCTGTTCCGTCAGGCCCTGGGCCAGCAGCCAGTCGAGCGTCGCGAGCGCGGGGCCGATCGTGAGCTCGATGCGGCCCTCGACTCCGGCCTCCCGCCAGTAGCGGCGCGCGACCTTGGTATAGTCGGGGCTGACGTCGCAGCACCAGAGCTTGCCGTCCTCCGGCAGCGCCACGGCGATGCACAGGGAGGAATAGCCGGTGAAGGTGCCGACCTCGACGGCACGCCGGGCGCCGATTGCCCGTGCCAGCAGTTCGATCTGCTGGCCCTGGTGGGCGGAGATCTGCATGCCCGCACGGGGCAGCGTTGCCGTCTCCTCGCGCAGCCGCCGACGCAGCGGCGGTTCGCGCAGCCAGTTGGCGTCGACATAATCGACGATCGTGCCGTCGATCTTCGGCCAGCTCTTCATGCTCTCTCCTGTTGGCTCGGTACGTCCGCCTCGCTAGGGTCGCGTCCCTGAAATGGCGGGTTTGGGAGTGGGTATGTCGGATATCGAGATCGCACGGCGCGCAATCAAGAAGCCCATGAACGATGTCGCCGCACGGCTCGGCATCCCGGAAGACGCGCTGGAGCCCTATGGTCGCGACAAGGCGAAGCTCGATGGCGACTACGTGAAGTCGCTTTCCGGCCGCGCGCCGGGACACCTGATCCTCGTGACCGCAATCAATCCCACCAAAGCGGGCGAGGGCAAGACCACCACGACGATCGGGCTGGGCGACGCGCTCTGCCGACTCGGCAAGAAAACCGCGATCGCCCTGCGCGAGCCGAGCCTCGGACCGTGCTTCGGACAGAAGGGCGGCGCCACCGGCGGCGGCCAGGCGCAGATCGTGCCGATGGCCGACATCAACCTGCACTTCACCGGTGACTTCCACGCGATCACGACGGCGCACAATCTGCTGGCCGCGATGCTCGACAATCACATCTACTGGGGCAATGCGCTGGGCATCGATGCCCGCCGCGTGTTCTGGCCGCGCGTCCTCGACATGAACGACCGGGCGCTGCGCGACATGGTCGCGAGCCTGGGGGGTGTCGCCAACGGCTTTCCGCGGCAGACGCGTTTCGACATCACGACCGCCTCGGAGGTCATGGCCATCCTCTGCCTCGCCACCGATCTCGAGGATCTGGAGAAGCGACTGGCGCGGATCGTCGTAGCCGAGACGCGCGAGGGCAAGCCGGTAACGGCCGGCGATCTCAAGGCAGCCGGGGCGATGGCGGCCGTGCTGAAGGATGCGGCCAAGCCGAACCTCGTGCAGACGCTGGAGAACAATCCCGTGCTGATCCACGGCGGCCCGTTCGCCAACATCGCGCACGGCTGCAACTCGGTGATCGCCACGCGCGCGGCGCTGGCGCTCGGCGACTATGTCGTCACCGAAGCGGGCTTCGGCGCCGACTTGGGCGCCGAGAAGTTCCTCGACATCAAGTGCCGCCAGGCCGGACTGAATCCCGAACTGGCTGTGGTCGTCGCCACCGTGCGCGCGCTGAAGCTGCACGGCGGGGCCGACGAGAAAGCGCTGGCGAAGGAAGATGTCGCCGCGGTCGAGAAGGGGCTTCCCAACCTGCTGCGGCATGTCGAGAACCTGCGCAAGTTCGGCCTGCCCGTGCTGGTCGCCATCAATCGCTTCCTGACCGACACACCCGCAGAGCTGGAAATGATCGAGGCGCAGTGTGCGGTGGCCGGCACCAAGGCCTATCTCTGCGAGCATTGGGCCAAGGGCGGGGCGGGTGCCGAAGACCTCGCCGGCGCGGTCGTTGCGACGATCGACCATGGCAAGGCGGCCTTCAAGCCGCTCTATCCCGACGACCTGCCGCTGGCACAGAAGATCGAGACCATCGCCCGCGAGATCTACCGCGCCTCGGGCGTGGCGATCGCCGGACCGGCCCTGCGGCGTCTCAAGGCGCTGGAGGCGGCAGGCTACGGCAAGCTGCCGGTCTGCATCGCCAAGACGCAGTACAGCTTTGCCGCCGACCCCGAGCTGCGGGGCGCCCCGACGGGCCACACGCTGCCGATCCGCGAGGTGCGCCTGTCGGCCGGAGCCGGTTTCGTCGTGGCGATGGCGGGCGAGATCATGAGCATGCCGGGCCTGCCGCGCGTGCCGGCCGCCGAGAACATCCGGCTGACGGAGGACGGCCAGGTGGACGGGATCTTCTGAGCCATGCGCACCTATTCCTTCGTCACCGTCGACGTCTTCACCAGCACACGGTTCGGCGGCAATCCGCTGGCGGTCTTTCCCGATGCGAAGGGCATGAGCGATGCGGAAATGCAGTCGCTCGCCGCCGAGTTCAACCTGAGCGAGACGACGTTCGTGCTGCCGCCGGAGGATCCTGCCCATACGGCGCGGGTCCGCATCTTCACTCGGACGCGCGAGATGCCGTTCGCGGGCCATCCCAATGTCGGCACGGCCTACGTGCTGGCGCAGCAGGGCAGGGACACGAACGGCAAGCTCCTGTTCGAGGAACTGGCGGGCCTCGTCGAGATCGACGTCGAGCGCGACGGATCAGGTGCGCCCATCGGGGCCACCATCGCCGCGCCACAGCCGCTCTCGCTCGGGGCGGAGCTGCCGGTCGAGGCGGTCGCTGCGTGCGTGGGGCTTCAGCCGGCAGACATCCGCACCGGCGCCCACCGCCCCGTGGGGGCGTCGCTGGGCAATCCGTTCGTCATTGCGGAGGTCGAGCCGTCCGCCCTGTCGCGGGCGACCCCGGATTTCGCATCGTTCCGCCAGGCCCTCGAGCAGACGCCATCGCTGGACGGCCGACTCGCCCTCTATTGCTATGCGCATGCCGGCGAGGGAAGCGTTCAGGCCCGCATGTTCGCCCCCTTGGGCGGCACGATCGAGGATGCGGCGACCGGCAGCGCAGCCGGCCCGCTGGGCGCGCTCCTCCTTTCGCTCTCCGAGGCCGCGGCGCTGCGCCTCGACATCCATCAGGGCGTCGTCATGGGACGGCCGAGTCTTCTGCGGGTGGTGGCGCGCCGCGGCGCCGACGGCATTCGGGCCACCATCGCCGGCCAGTGCGTGCCGGTGCTGCGCGGCGAGGCCGTGCTCTGAGCTAGTGGGGTCGAAAGGCGTGCCGTTTCAGGTCGGCCAGCGGCACGACGTGCAGCGTGACGGCGTGGGTCGCCTCCAGCACGACCTGCGGCGCGACGTCCGCTTCGAAGGCCTCCTTCCAGCGGCTGGCACACAGGCACCAGCGGTCGCCGGGTTTCAGGCCCGGGAAACCGTATTGCGGCATCGGCGTGCTGAGATCGTTGCCGCGCGACTTGGAAAACAGGAGAAAATCGGCGGTCAGGACGACGCAAACCGTGTGCAGGCCGAGATCCTCGGCGCCGGTATTGCAGCAGCCGTCGCGATAGAAGCCGGTGACGGGCTGGGTGGAGCAGGGCTCCAGTACGCCGCCCAGCACGTTTACGGACGGGGCGCGGCGGTCGGGGCGGCCCTGCTCGGGCGTCTGGTCGAACATGGACCTATCGTAGCACCTGGAATTTGAGCTTTCGAGGCGGCGGGACCGCTGGTAGAAACCCTCGCGTCAAAGAGGTGTATCGGCGGGGCGTAGCGCAGTCTGGTAGCGCGTCTGCCTTGGGCGCAGAAGGTCGTCGGTTCGAATCCGGCCGCCCCGACCACGCCCGAAACGGAGTAAGCGGAAGCCATGCAGGTTCGCATCTTCAAGCCGGCCAAGACGGCCATGCAGTCGGGAACGGGCAACACGCACGAGTGGGTGCTGGAGCCCGAGCCGTCGCGCAAGGAGATCGATCCGCTGATGGGCTGGACCAGCTCGCGCAATACGATGCAGCAGGTGCGCCTGTTCTTCCCGACGCTCGAGGAAGCCAAGGCCCACGCCGAGAAGAATGGCTGGCAATACACGGTCGAGGAGCCGCACAGCCGGCCGGTGCGGGCCAAGGCCTATGCCGACAATTTCGCCTTCAACCGGGTCGGCCGCTGGACGCACTGACGTCCGCTGCGAGGCGAAACCCGGAGAGGTGAGCCGGCCGTAGTCCTGCGACGCACCCGGATTGCTTTTGGTTGGCGGGAGATGTAAGAATGCGAACCATTCGCAGGCTCTCTCCGTGTCCCCCTCAGATCCCTCTCTCGGCCTCTACGTCGCACATCGGGACGACCTCGTGGAGTATGCGAGCAGGCTCCTGAACCAGGACCGCTCCAAGGCGGAGGACGTCGTCCAGGAAGCCTGGATCCGACTTTCGGCCCGCCACGGGCAGGGCGCCGAGATCGTCAATCCGTTGCACTACATGTACTCGATCGTGAGGAATCTCGCGTTCGACATCCTGAACCGCGCGACTCGCGAGACGGTGGCCGATACGGCCCTGGCGCCCTACGACACCATTCCGCACGAAGCCCCCTCCGCCGAGGAGGTCGTCATCCATCGCGACAGGCTGCGCCTTCTCGCCGATGCGATCGCCGAACTGCCGGAGCGGACCCAGATCGCCTTCCGCATGTATCGTCTCGAAGACAAGACGCTCCAGCAGATCGCCGATCATCTGGGCATTTCCGTCGCCCGCACCTTCCAGCTCGTTCGAGACGCCGGTGCCCACGCGACGCGACGCCTCCTGGGTCAGCGGGAACGCTCCGACGGACAAAAATAAACTGGATGGCGCCATTCAAAATGGTGCATCGAATTCGCTCTATAAGGTGGGACCTCGTTGCAGGGGGACCGCAGCGGGGATGGAAACTTTCGTGGGTGCTTTCACAAGAGAGCAGGGCGACGAGATCGAACGGGCGATGGAGTGGCTGCTCCGCCGGGAGACAGAGCCCGGCAACGCGACTCTCGAACGCGATTTCCAGCGCTGGCTGAAGCAATCCGACTCCCATCGCAAAGCCTACGCCTCGGTTCAGGCGACCTGGGCCGACCTCGGGAAACTCCCGGTTCAAGAATCCGGCATGGAGACGGCCGGCAATGTCGTTCGTCTGCCGGTGCGGGCGTCACGCAGGGTTCGGTGGTTCGCGGCGGCCGCGGCGGTCGCGGCCGCCTGCGTCCTGGTCGTGGCCTTCCCGGTGCTGCACAGGCACCTCATGGCCGACTACACGACCGGCGTCGCCGAACTGCGCGAAGTGGTCCTGCCGGACGGCAGCGTCGTGGACCTCGATGCCGGAAGCGCGATTGCCGTCGACTATGGGGACCGCGACCGCCGGATCACGCTTCTTTCCGGCCAGGCCTTCTTCCAGGTCACGCGCGATACGCAGCGGCCGTTCTCGGTCCTCGCGGGAGAAGTGACCGTCGTGGTCACCGGCACTTCGTTCGGGGTGGGCAAGACCGCGACCACGGTTGATGTCTCCGTCCAGTCGGGAAGCGTCGAAGTGCTGCGCAACGGGGAGCGGCTGAGCGACGCGCTCACCATGGGGGATCGGCTGGTGATCGGTCGCACCCATCCGTCTGTGGAGCGTGAGCGGATCGCACCGGACGCCGTCGCCTCCTGGCGCTCGCGCCGCCTCGTCGTCGTCGACAGCTCGTTCGGCGACATCGTCGAGACGCTGGGCCGCCATCTGCCGGGCGCTCTCGTCGTGGCCGATCGCACCCTGAACCGGCAGGCGATCACCGGCGTCTTCGATCTCACGCAGCCGGTCGATGCGCTGCGAACGCTGGCGGCCTCACAGAAGGCGACTGTTACCGAAGTGACTCCGTACCTGCTCATCGTCTCACGACGCTGATCGACGTCCGTCTTTTTTTCGCCACGCCCCTACAAATCGACCCCGCCCACCCAGTCATGGATTCGAGAGCGTGACCCATCGCGGTCCGCACGCGCAACATTCCGTGACCCGCCGGCAACGGATTCCGGGGAGAGAATTCTGGTGTCATTCAAGCGCTCGACGGCGCAGGCCGCCCACGGCCTTGCGGCGGCCGCCGTCGCTGCGGGTTCGCTCGCGGCTTTCCTGGTGCCGGCCCTGGCCCAATCCCCGCGCCTCGCGGAGCAGGCGCAGGCCGCACCCGCGAGGACCTTCGACATTCCCGCGCAGCCGCTCGCCCAGGCGCTGACCACGCTCGGGCAGCAGGCGGGCCTGCAGTTCGCGGTCACGGCCTCCGTCGTCGCCGGCAAGACCAGCACGCCGGTGGCCGGCGCCATGACCGCCGAGCAGGCGCTGCGGCTCATGCTCTCCGGCACGGGCATCAGCTATCGCTTCACGTCGCCCACGTCGGTGACGATCACGGGCTCGCCGGATGCGAGCGGTGCGCTGGTGCTCGATCCCGTCCAGGTGCAGGGCGCCTTCATTGTGCCACCGCAGGCGATGATCGACAACGCACCGCCGGCCTATGCGGGCGGACAGGTCGCGACCGGTGGCCAGCTCGGCCTGCTGGGCAATCGTGCCGTGATGGACACGCCGTTCAACCAGAGCAACTACACGGCGAAGAAGGCGCAGGACCAGCAGGCCAAGACGGTCCGCGACGTGCTGATCGACGACCCGTCGGTTCGTATCACCCGGGGCGACACCAGCCCCGGTACCGATCAGGTCAAGATCCGCGGCTTTCCCGTCGACAATTCCGATACCTCGTATGGCGGCCTCTATGGAATGCTGCCCAACTCGTCGATCATGGCGGAGATGGCCGAGCGGGTCGAAGTGCTGAAGGGGCCGAGCGCGCTGCTGAACGGCATCCCGCCCTTCGGCTCGATCGGCGGCAACATCAACGTCGTTCCCAAGCGGGCGCCCAACGAGGACCTGACCCAGGCGACGGCGAGCTACATCTCCGGAAGCCAGTTCGGCGGGCATATCGATTTCGGTCGCCGCTTCGGCGAGGACAAGGAATTCGGCGTGCGCTTCAATGGCG
Organism: Reyranella sp.; assembly: GCF_965228225.1. GTDB lineage: Bacteria > Pseudomonadota > Alphaproteobacteria > Reyranellales > Reyranellaceae > Reyranella. The sequence goes on from NZ_OZ245801.1 coordinate 2,179,871, forward strand.
TGTTCCGGGGCGGGCAGACCGACATCCAGTACAATGCGGACCAGAGGGCGCTGGCAGTCCTCGGATTCGATCTTCGCGGCGAGCGCGTGCGGCTCTCGGCCGACCTCGGATACCAGAACCAGTACATCTCCGGTATCACGCCCTACCTGACCCTGGCGCCGGGCGTGCAACTTCCCTATGCGCCGAACGCCCGCTCCAATCCCACCGCGCAGCCCTGGGGCTTCCAGGGCCGCAAGGATGCGTTCGGAGTCCTTCGGCTGGAGATGGACATTACCGACAATGTCACGCTCTACGCCTCGGCCGGCGCGCATGACTACCGAATGGGCGGTCTGTATTCCGCGGCGACGACCATCACGAATTTCAACGGCGCGGGCACGGCGCTCGCGCCGCTCAACTTCAGCCAGTACACGACGAGCCTGACGGCCCAGGGCGGCCTGCGCACCCTGTTCGCGACGGCCGGCGTCAACCACGAACTCGCTCTCACGGCGTCGACGCTCCAGCAGGACAACGGGCAGGTGAACGTCTCGCAGACGGGCGGCGCCTTTGCGACCAACATCTACAATTCGACCTTGATCGCGCGGCCGAACATTCCGACGCCGGCGGCCAACAAGACGTCGAGCTCGGGCTTCAACAGCATCGGCATCGCCGACACGATCTCCTCGCTCAACAACCGGGTGCAGCTCACGGCGGGTCTGCGGGCGCAGAACATCCAGTCCGCCAACTACAATGCCGTGACCGGCGCCCTGACGGCGAGTTACGATCAGACGGTGGTCAGCCCCGCCGTGGCGCTGATCATAAAGCCGCTCGAAAACGTCTCGCTGTATGGCAACTACATCCAGGGCCTGCAGCAGGGCACCGTGGTCCAGCTTCCCTTCGCCAACGCCGGTACGATCCTGCCGCCCTACGTGTCCAACCAGATCGAAGTCGGCGTAAAGGCGGACTGGGGGACGTTCACCACCACCGCGGCGCTGTTCCAGATCACGCAGCCCAGCGTGATCACCAACACGACGACCAACACCCAGGGCGTCAACGGACAACAGATCAATCAGGGCCTCGAACTGAACGTGTTCGGAGAACCGATGAAAGGGTTCCGGGTCCTCGGCGGCGCCATGTTCCTGAACCCCGTCCTGGCGAAGACGGCGGGCGGAACCACAGATGGCTGGATCGCGCCCTTCACGCCGCAATTCACGCTGAACCTGTCGGGGGAGGTCGATCTGCCGTTCGTCCCCGGCCTCACCCTCGCGGGGCGTGCGATCTATACCGGTGCTCAGTACATCGACACGACCTATCCGCGGCGCATGATGCCGCAATGGACCCGCTTCGATCTCGGGGCCCGCTATGCATTCGAGAATCCGGGCGCCAAGGGCAAGATGCTCGTGGCCCGCTTCGACGTCGACAACATCCTGGATGCCAATTACTGGGCCGGCAGCAACCAGACGGCGACGTTCATGTTCCTGGGCGCGCCGCGCACCTTCCGTCTCTCCCTGACCGCCGACTTCTAGACCGACGGCATGGGAGCGGCGCGGGGACCCGCCTGACATGGAGAAGACGTTTCGCGGCTCCATGCAGTGGCTGCACACATGGGCAGGGTTGTGTCTCGGGACCGTCCTGTTCGCGGTGTTCTGGATGGGCACCCTGTCCGTGTTCGACCGCGAGATCGATCGCTGGATGATGCCCGCGACCCGGGTGGCGCCCGCCGAGCTGAAGTCAGTGGACGCGCTTGCCGGTCACATGGAGCCCCTGATCGGCTCGTCGCCGCTCTGGCTGGTGCTCTTTCCCAGCGACCGCGAGCCGGTCGCACGCGCGGGGTATCTGGCGGGAGGCAAGATCCGATACCGCCAGGCCGATCCCTCGAGCTCGATCCTTCTTCCGGACGCCGGGACGTGGGGCGGCACCGGGTTCATCTATCCGTTTCACGTCAATCTGCACATCAGGGCCTGGTCGCTGGGCCTCTGGATCGTCGGTCTCGCGGGAATGGCGATGCTCGCGCTTTGCGTCTCCGGGGTCGTGATCCATCGCAAGATATTCGCCGATTTCTTCACCTTCCGATCCGATCGGAAAGCGCGGCGGCTGGTTCTCGATCTTCACAATGTGACGGGCGTCCTCGGGCTGCCCTTCCACTTCTTCATCACCCTGTCGGGCGTGCTGATCTTCTTCACGGTGTACTTTGCCGGTGCCTGGGAGATGTCCTACCGCGGCGATCGGCAGGCCTTCGTCCAGGAGTCGTACGGAATCTTCGCGCGGCCTAGGCTCAACCGGCCGGGTCCTGCCATGGCGTCCCTGGATGCCATGCTGGAGCAGGCTTCCCGCGAGTGGAACGGGGGCACACCTCAGCTGCTCCGGGTCTTTCACCGGGGGGACGCCAACGCCTATGTCGAGGTGCGACGCTCGTTCGTCGGCGATCGCGTGACCATGCCGGTCGATGCCCTCTATTTCGACGCCGGCACCGGCGCCGTGCTGTCACGGCACACGGCGCGGCCGGTCATGGAGGCGCACCGCTTCATCACCGGCTTCCACTTCGTCCAGTTCGATCACTGGACGCTGCGCTGGCTCTACTTCGCCCTCGGACTCGCCGGTTGCGTGCTGATCGCAACCGGCTTCCTGTTCTGGCTCGAATCGCGTCGCAAGCGCCATGAGCAACTTGGGCTCGCCGGCGTCCGCCTGGTCGAGGGGCTTGCCGTCGGCTCGGTCAGCGGCATCGTGGCCGCGACCCTGGCGTTTTTCGTCGTCAACAGGTTGTTGCCGCCGGCCGCGTCGGCAGGCGGGTTCGAGCGCGCCGACCTGGAAATCTGGGCGTTCTATCTGGTCTGGCTGGCAACGTTCGCGCACGCCTGGTTGCGTCCACGCAGGGCATGGCGGGAGCAATGCATCGCAATAGCAATGCTCGCGGTCGGCGCAGTGGTCCTCAACGGCGTCACGTCCGGCGCTCCTTTGTGGCGGACGCTGGCCGAGCAACGGTTATGGCCCGTCGCCGGCATGGATATCATGCTTCTGTTGGCTGCACTGGCCGCGTGGCTGGTGGCATCCGGACAGCGTCCCAAGCCCCGACGCGAACCCAGCGGCCCGTGAAGGGCCGGCGCTCCGCATCACGAGACTTTTATCGAACCTCTTCCACCGGAACGCCGCTAAGGTTTCTATTGTCTCGCGCTTTCCAGTAAAATGTTACGGTCGTATGACGCCTCTCGTTGGAGCAAGTCGTGCAAGCGTTCGTGGCTGCTGGAGGAACGGGAGAGACGCGGCGGTCTGAGAGTCTGGTCGTCGCGCTCCTGTGGGTGATCGCCGCGATCTTGCTCATCGCGCCGGCCACACATGCCATGACGCTTGCCGTCGTAACGAAGCACGTCACGGCTGGAGCCGGCACCTTTGTCAGCCACGAGATCAACCTCACGGGGCCATTCGAGCCCGGCGGCTCCGATGAACTCGAAGCCGTACTGGAAAAGCTCAAGGCACGCGGAGGGACCAAGCCCGGAGACTCGCTTGCGACCTTGTCTCTCGACAGCAAGGGAGGCGCGCTCGAGGAGGGGATGCGTGTCGGCCGACTCCTGAGGCAGTTCGGCGTTTCCACGATCGTGAGGAACGGCAAGCGCTGCCTGTCGTCCTGTGCGATCGCTTTCCTCGGCGGCGCGACACGCGGCACGGCCGGACCGGTAGCCGACCGGCAACTGGAGATCGGCGGGCGGCTTGGCTTCCACGCCTTCTATGCGCCGCGTGACGGGGACGCGCGCGATGCCGCGACCAGTCGCGCCCGGGGCGTGACGGAAGGGCGGGCGACCTCCGCCATCGTCGTTGCCTACGTCCTCGAAATGGGGCTCGACCCCGAGCCGATCATTCGCGCTCTGGTCCGCCCGCCCGAGGAGATGACCTACATCGAAACGGCGGGCGAGTTCATGGAATTGGGCATCTGCCCGGTCGCGCTCAAACTGCCAAGGATGACTCTGGCCGAGCGGGCGTCGAACATCTGCAACAACGCGAGCCAGGGGCGCCTCCCGGCCTGGCCGGATCTGGTCAACGAATACACGCCGCAGGAGGCCAAGCGGCTCTTGTTGGGGGAGATCGCCTACCAGGCCGGGCGCGCCAACGTGCGCGGCGGCATCGCCGCTCGTCTGCAGCAGGTACTCCGCGGGGGCAGGGGGACCGACGCCCTCTATGCCGAGCTGGCGGCCGCCGGCCTGCCGTTGCCAGTCATGCGAGCGAAGGCTTACTATTTCGAAATGCCTGTCGCCGGAATTCGCAAGATGGCGTGCATGGCCACCCTGACCCCGGACGATCCAGCCCAATACGGCGTGGTGCTGATCACACACACTGGCCTCGCCAAACCGAAACAGTCGACCCCGGCGGAGTGCCCGGAGCTTTTTCTGTTCGGTCATGACGAAGTGATCAACTGAGATGTGTTAAGGTGCGCGTCGAGGGCGAATGAGAGTTCCCGTCGGTGCCTGCATCGGGTGCCGGGAGGGAGCTGGGACTCAGCCGCCCGTCCTTACGGCTTGCGCCCGTAGCTCAGTGGATAGAGCAACCGCCTTCTAAGCGGTAGGCCGCTGGTTCGAATCCAGCCGGGCGCGCCATTTCCCAATTAATGCAGTGCATATGAAGCGCCGTTGCACGGCTGGTTCGCAATCGTGCATGCGATTCATTATCAATGCCGTTATCTTTCCATGATAATAACTCGCATTCTCCTCATTTCGGGGGAGACGAGTAGCCTTCTGGGGACAAGAAATGGCAAAGCGCGTACCGGTGAAGACGGCGTTGGTTGGATTGCTTGTGGCGCCGGGCGCCATGGCCCAGCAGGACCCCGCCCAGACGCCAGCCCCCGCGCCAGCCTCGCCTTCGACCGAAAATCAGCCCGCGGCCCCGTCCGCCGCACCCGCGACGATGCAGACCGTGACGGTCACCGGCAGTCGTCCCAGCGAGGACTTCCAGACGACCCGCGCCTCGATCAACCGGCTGGGTGCCGCCAACCTGATGGACGTGCCGCAGTCTGTGGTCGTCATCAACCGGGCGCTGATGCAGTCGCAGGGCGTTACCCGGCTCGAGGATGCCGTACGCAACGCACCGGGCGTCACCATCGGTTCGGCCGAAGGCGGAAACATCGGCACCAACATCAACATCAACGGCTTCTCGGCCCGCACCGACATCTATCTCGACGGCATGCGCGACCGCGGCCAGTACTATCGCGACGTGTTCGCGCTGGAGCAGGTCGAGGTGCTGATGGGACCGTCCTCGATGCTGTTCGGCCGCGGCTCGACCGGCGGCGTCATCAACCAGGTGACCAAGAAGCCGTTCCTGAAACAGGCGACCGAGCTCAGCGCCCAGGTGACCACCAACGGACTCGTGCGCACCACGGCGGACGTCAACACGCCGTTCGAGGGGAACAACGCGGCTCGCGTGTCGGCGATGTTCCAGGTCGGCAAGGCCTCGACCGTCGACCAGACCAACGTCCTCGACTTCGGCCTCGCGCCGAGCGTGAAGCTCGGCATTGGCACGCCGACCGAGGTCACGCTCAGCGCGATCCTGCAGCATCGCAAGGATCAGGTGAACTACGGCGTACCGAACCTGAACGGCTATCCGCTCAACGCGCCCCGCAATACCGCCTGGGGCTTCAGCGACGACTATACAGAACAGGACGTCGTGGCTCTGCAAAGCCTGATCGAGCACAAATTCTCACCCGAACTCAGCCTGCGCAACCAGACGGAATTCGTCTGGGTGAACACGTCCGTTCGCGAAACGTCGGGCGGCTTCGTCGGCACGATCGGCCCCAACGGTGGCTTCGTTGGCGCGCAGCAGGGGCCGAACAATGTCTACTATAGCGCGGCACCGCTCGGAAATCTCTGGATCCGCCAGCTCAGCCGCGATCGAAACATCAACGACATCACGGTCGAGAACCAGTCCGAGATGCTGGCCAAGTTCAACACCGGGACCGTCGGCCATACGCTCTTGATGGGCGTCGACCTCAATTACGAATCCTACACCAACAAGGCGTTCAGCCGGACAGGCAAGTGTAACGGCGTTGCGCTCCCGACCGGCTCCGTGGGCTGCACCCCGGCGGGCTATACGGTCGGCGCCGGCACCCCCGGCAACGTCGCGCAGGTGCCGGGCAACTATGCCTCCTCGCAGGCCTGGGGGGCCGGCTTCTACTTCAACGACACGATCCAGGTCATTCCCGAGTTGAAGCTCGTCGGCGGCCTGCGCTGGGACTATTACGCGGCGACGATCGGCAACTCGATCAACCGCGTGAACACGCCGGGCAACAATGCCGTCGCTTTCCAGTATCAGCCCGACAGCTTCCTCAGCGTCCGGGCGGGCGCGATCTTCGAGCCGACGCCGTCGCAATCGTACTACGTCTCGTACAGCACCTCGTTCAACCCGTCTCTCGAGCAGCTCACCTCGACGACCGGCACGTCGAACCTGCCGCCCGAGAACAACAAGGGCGTGGAGGCGGGCGTCAAGTACGAGCTGCTGAACGCCAACCTGTCGCTCAACGCGGCGGTCTTCTCGATCGTCAAGAACAACGCGCGCACGGCGAACCCGGACGGCACCTATTCTCCGACCGGAAACGTGCAGGTGAGCGGTGGTCGCGTCGGCTTTGCCGGACGCATCACACCGGAATGGCAGGTGTTCGGCGGCTACGCCTATCTCAACGGCGTCATCCTGCAGGGGCTGAGCTACCAGAACGGCATCGGCAACACGACCGGAAAGGTGCCGCTCAATACGCCGAAGGACTCCGCGAACCTCTGGACGACCTATACGTTCAAGGAAACCTACGAGATCGGCGGCGGCGTGTTCTATGTCGGCCAGCGCTATGCCAACAACACGAATACCGTGGTCGTACCGGCCTATACGCGCTTCGACCTGACGGCGGCCTACAAGCAACCGACCTACGACGTGCGTCTGAACGTCTACAACCTGTTCAACTCGGTCTACTACGACGGCATCATCGCGTCGGACGGCGGCCGTGCCGTCATGGGGGCCGGTACGACCGGCATGATCACGCTGAACTACCGGCTGTGATGACGGAAGCCACCGCCCGTCATGCTGGTCTGTGTTCCCCAAGTCCTCAACGCCGCGCAGCTCGTCAGTCTGCGCGAGCGTCTGGAGCGCTCCAACGCCTGGGTCGACGGTCGCGTGACCGCCGGCTACCAGGGGGCACCCGTGAAGTTCAACCAACAGGTCGACGAGCGCTCTGAAACGGCGATCGCCTGCCAGCGCATCGTCGGCGCGGCGCTGGAGGTCCATCCGATCTTCATCAGCGCCGTTCTGCCGAACGAGATCTATCCGCCCATGTTCAATCGCTACGGCGAGGGCATGCGGTTCGGGGCGCATGTCGACGGCAGCGTGCGCATCAACCCCCATAACGGGCGCAAGTTGCGCACCGACGTATCGGCGACGTTGTTCCTCAGCAATCCCGAGGACTATGACGGCGGCGAACTGCAGATCGAGGACACCTACGGCCAGCACAACGTCAAGCTGGCGGCCGGCGACATGGTCGTCTATCCCGCGACCAGCCTGCATTCGGTGGCCCCGATCACCCGCGGGGTGAGGATGGCCTGCTTCTTCTGGACGCAGAGCCTCATCCGCGACGACATGCAGCGGTCCCTGCTGCACGACATGGACAATGCGATCCAGCGTCTGAACGAGACCAATGCAGACGAGGCGGCGCGGCGATCGCTGATCGGCTGCTACCACAACCTCGTGCGGCAATGGAGCGAGACCTGATGACCGTCACCGCCGCCGTGCCCGGCAAAGCGGGGAAGGTCAATCGCCGGCTGGTCTTCGTGCGCTGGGTGCGCAAGACGCACGGATGGTTCGGCCTGTGGGGTGCGCTGCTGGGTCTCCTGTTCGGGTTCAGCGGCATCTGGCTCAATCACCGCAGCACCATGAAGCTGCCCTTGCCCGACCAGCAGCAGATCAACGCGCAGCTCCAATTGCCCGACCCGAGACCCCAGACCATCGAGGCGATGGGCTCGTGGCTGCAGCAGGCGCTGATGCTCGATCGCGGCCCTAACAATACGCGCGTCGAGCGCGCCCGGCCCGTTCCATGGGGAGAGCGAGGGGGCGAGGGCAATGCCCGCCCCCTGCAACAACCCGAACGCTGGGTGTTGAATTTCGGCGCTCCCAATCACCTGGTGCAGGCGGAATACTGGGTCGGCAACCGATCGCTGTCGGTGCGGACGACCCAGAACGGGGTCGTCGCGACGATGACCAACCTGCATAAGGGCACGGCGATGCCGGTACCGTGGATCCTGTTGATCGATACGCTGGCCGGCAGCATGATCTTCCTGTCGATCAGCGGCGTCATCCTGTGGTGGGAGTCCCACCGCAAGCGCGCGGTCGGCATCACGATCTTCGCCGTCGCCGTGGCCACCACGGTGGCATTGGCCGTCAGTCCGCTCCAATTCTAGGGGCGATGTCAGTGGTAGAACGCGTGTCTTCGAATCCGCCCTTCGTTGAGCCCGGCCCGCCCGGACCATCGCGCGAGCCGCTCTCGACCGCGGCACGCCGGGGCATCCTTGCGCTGGTGATCTTCTTCCATGTGGGAGGAGGCTGGGCGCTGACGCAGGTCGAGCCGGTGAAGCTGGTGGTGGGCGACATCGCACCGATGGAGGTGCGGATGGTGACGGCGGAGGAGCCGGCCCAGCCCGAGATCGAGGATTCGGAGCCGCCGCCGCCGGTCGAGCTGAAGCCGCCGCCGCCGGAGCTGGCGACGATCGTCGAGCCGCCGCCGCCCGACCTGCCGCCGCCGGAGTTCCCGCTGGCCAAGGTCGAGCTGCCGCCGCCCGACGAGCCGCCGCCACCGGAGTTTCCGCCGCCGGAGAAGAAGGTCGAGCCCAAGCCCAAGCCGCCCGAGCCGAAGCCGGTGCAGAAGAAGCCGCAGCCGGCGCGCCCGGCCGCGCCGGTCGAGGCGGGGCCGCAGCAGGCCGCGCCGGCGGCGCCGGCCGGCCCGCGCACGGTGCAGGCCTCGCAACTCGGCTGGCTGGTGCAGCCCAATCCGGCCTATCCGGCGCGGGCGCGGCGGGCGGGCGAGCAGGGGACGGCCACGATCCGCGTGCTGGTCGACGTGACCGGCCGGCCGGCCCAGGTCTCGCTGGCGGCGTCGTCGGGCCATGCCGATCTCGACCAGGCGGCGTTGAGCGCGGTCCGCGCGGCGCAGTTCCGGCCCTATGTGGAAGGCGGCCTGGCGCAGGCGGTCTGGGTCCACGTTCCGATCAAATTCGTGTTGCAGTAGGAGAGTATCGCATGGGCGACGCATCGGCCCTGGGCTTCGGCCATTTCATCGCGCAGGCGGACATCGTCGCCAAGATCCTTCTGGGCGTGCTGGCGGTGATGTCGGCGATCTCCTGGTACCTGATCGTCTACAAGGGAATCGGGCAGATCATCCGCCAAGGGCGCAGCCGCCGGTTCCTGAACTTCTTCTGGAGCGCCACGTCGCTCGAGCAGGTGCAGAACGAACTCAACATCCACGGGGTGAACGAGCCGTTCGGCCATCTGACGGCGCATTCGCTGCATGCCCAGGCGCATCATGCGAAGTTCGGCGCGGCCAAGCTCGAAGAGGCGGGCAGCGAGACCGAGTTCCTGACGCGCACCATCAAGAAGGTGCTCGACGAGGAGACGACGTCGCTGGAGAACGGTCTCACCATGCTGGCGACGATCGGCGCCACGGCACCGTTCGTGGGCCTGTTCGGCACGGTGTGGGGCGTCTATCACGCGCTGGTGGCGATCGGCATGTCGGGCTCTGGCATGCTCGACAAGGTGGCGGGCCCGGTGGGCGAGGCGCTGATCATGACCGGCATCGGCCTCGCGGTCGCCCTGCCGGCGGTCATGGGCTACAACTGGCTGACCCGCTCCAACCGCGTGCTGACGGCCAAGCTCGACGCCTTCGCCTTCGAGCTACTGACCTTCCTGTCGATGGGCCGTGCGCTGCAGGCCGGCCGCAAGCCGGGCAGCGTGCCGCTCGCGGCCGTGACCTGAGGGAGGCGGGCAATGGCATTCGGAAGCTTCGAACGAAAGACCTCGTCCCAGCCGATGGCCGAGATCAACATGGTGCCGCTGATCGACGTGGTGCTGGTGCTGCTGGTCATCTTCATCGTGACGGCGCCGCTGCTCACCAACGTGGTGAAGCTCGACCTGCCCAAGGCGACGGCCAACGCCGACCTGCAGAAGCCCGAGAAGATCGAGTTCGCGATCGACGCCCAGGGCTCGCTGTTCTGGGGTGGCGAGCGGGTGACGCGCGAGGAGGCGATGGAAAAGTTCGTCGAGGCCGGCCGCAAGCGGCCGCAGCCGGAAGTCTATCTCCGCGCCGACGCCACCGTGCCCTACCGCTACGTCTCGGAGACCCTGGCCGACGCCTCCAAGGGCGGCCTCTCCAAGATCGCCTTCGTCAGCGAACCGGCGCGCTGAGCCTCAGCTCCGCGAGCCGGCGAAGCTCACCGTGGCGACGCCTGCACCGATCAGCAGGCCGCCCCCCACCTTGTTGACGACGCCGAGGGCACGCGGATCGGAGGCCAGCCGGCGCGCCCGCGAGGCGACCAGCGCGTAGCCGAACGCATTGGCGAAGGCCAGCACCAGGAATGTGGTCTCGAAGACCAGCATCTGGGTGAGGAAATCCGCCTTGGGATCGAGGAAGGCGGGCAGGAAGGCCACGAAAAAGGTGATGCTCTTCGGATTGAGGGCCGTCACCAGCCAGGCATGTCCCAGCATCTTCGCGGCCGATACGGTATCGGTTCGCGGCGCCGTGTCGAGCGTGCCGCCGGCGCGCCACAGCTTGATTCCGAGATAGACCAGGTAAGCGGCACCAACCCACTTGAGGATCGTGAACAGGCTGGCCGAGGTCGCCAGCAGGGCGCCCAAGCCCAGCATCGAGAGGGTCATGGCCGTGAAGTCACCCAAGGCGACGCCGATGGCCATGGGGAGCGCGGTGCGCCAGCCCTGTCCAAGGGCATAGGACACGACCAGGAGCACGGTCGGACCGGGGATCACCAGAAGAATGCTCGACGCCGCAGCAAAGGCGACCCAGGTTTCGTAAGACATAAAAACCTCGTGAACTCGGCGGATAAAGCCATCATCTTGCGTCGACGTCAGCCGAAATTTGGCCTCCTCTCACCGTCAAGTTTATAGTCTGTTCGATCCTGCTGGAGGCTGAATGACCCGTTCCAAGGCGCGAGGCTACCACCACGGCGACTTGCGCGAGGCATTGATATCGGCGGGCCGCAAGCTCGTCGAAGAAAAGGGCATCCGCGGCTTCACGTTGCGGGAGTGCGCCCGCCGAGCCGAAGTCTCTCATGCCGCGCCTGCGCACCATTTCGCGTCGATGGACGACTTGCTGGCCGAACTGGTCCGTCGCGGTTTCGCGGAGCTGACGGTGGCCATGACCACCGAATCCGAACGGGCGGTGGACGGCGAACCCACAGGACGCCTGGTCGGTCTTGGCGTTGGCTACATGGCGTTTGCCGCCGCCAATCCCACGCTCTTCCAGCTCATGTTCAGCCGGGAGGCGAACCACATCGAACCCAAGGAGGGGGATGAGGGCGCCGAGAGCATCCGTCGCCTGCTGGCCATCGTTCTTGACGACGTCATCGGCGATGCGGCGGACGAGGTACGGCAGCAGGCTGCCGATCTGGCCTGGGGCACCATGCATGGGTTCATCACCCTGGTGCTCGAAGGAGAGATCGGGCGCCGCGATTCATCGAGGGTCCTGAAGGCCCGGGGCCTCGCTGCCCTTGCGGCGATGGCCGAAACGGTGACGCGTCTCGCCCGGGCCTGAGCCGATCGAGGCTTAGGCCGGCTTCGACGAGCGAAGCGCGGCCTGGTCGATGCTTGCGCCGACCGGAGTTGAGCCTGAAGGCAAAACCTGCCCAGGGATTTCGGTTCAGACGTTGTGTTCGGTCAACGAGCCGTTGTCCAGGATGAGCCCCTTGGCTGTCGGATACACAAACGACAACAATTCGCGAAGCTTGTCCTTCTTTCTTGTTCCGACGTGGTCCTCTACGAGCCTCAAGGAGGTGGCCAACCCGGAACAAGGGCCGTTGCTCGTCAGATGCTTTCCATCCTGCACAAAATTGATCGACGTATCCCGAACCAGCTTTGCAGACGGGATTTCCCGTGCGAATCGGTTGTACTGGTTCATGTACGTCGTGCAGTGAATCCCATCGAGAAGACCGGCATGCCCGAGAACGAAGGAGCCGGTGCAGACGGACATGACGTATTTGCAATCCTTCTGCGTTCCCAGCTTGTGGATGTAGTCGAGCGTTCCGTTCGCCTTCAGCTTCGCGGTATCTCTCGCGCCTTCGCCACCTGGGACGACAACGACATTGGCAGCAGGGGCGTTCGCGAATGTGTAATCGGCCAGGAATCTCATGCCCGATGACATCGTCGTCGGATCTGTCGTGGGAGCTACCGTGAAAACGTTCGGCAGCTTTCTGGAGACGTTGTTGAAGGTGTAGCTGAAATTATCTTCCGTGACGTCCTTGTCCTCCGGGAGACCGTCGAAGGTCGTCCCCCACCAGAACATCTCCCACGGTCCGACGACATCCTGCTCTTCTGCTCCATCGAACATCACGAGCGCGATATTCAGATCCTTCATTAGATTGGTCATTGATGTTTCCTTGGGGCTGGTTGTCGAAGACCCACCGAGCAAATGCACGCCGCCTGACGGATTACTGCTTCGGTAAGGAACCTTACCCAAGTGCGCAAGTTACAAACCTGCAACCTGCCTTGGTTCCGCAAAGGCAAGGCATTTGCCGTGTTCGCAATGCCAGAGGCCAGCACCCGCCATCGAACGTCCTGAGGTCAAGACCTTCGCACGGTCACTCATGCCGGCGGCGGGAAGCCTACCCGAGTCACGATCTCAACCCATCGAACAGGTCGTTCCCTCGCCGATCTTGGAGCCGGCGACGCTACCTCCGATGCCATCAAGTAATCCTTGGCACATTCGATCCAGCCGAATGTGCGGCTTGGATCCGAACCGCTGGATACGCTTCAGCCTGAAACCAACGGGCTGCAGAGGGGAATGCGGAACAGCAACGCCTCTGTCCCGCCATGCGCGGCGACCTTGGCAAAGCGCTCGACGAGGACGCCGCCATTGGCGGTGATGACCTTCTGCGACGGCAGATTGTCGGGATCCGTCGTCAGGTCGACATGGGGCAGCCCGTGCCGCCGGATGTCCTTCAGGAGCATTCCGAGCGCCAGGGTCGCATAGCCCCGTTGGCGCTTCCACGGCGCCACGGCATAGCCGATATGGCCAAGAACGTACGAGGGGAGTGCTGCCGTCCCCGGCTGCCAGCGAAAGCCGATCGAGCCGCAGAATTCGCCGTCCCACATCCAGCGCCGGTAGCCGGGCATCCGCGCGACCATCGAGCCGTCGGGCAGGGTGACCGGACCGGCCTTGGCTTCGGGATCGTCCAGCGAGGCCACGAACGCCGCCGGATCGGCCTCGATGCGAGCCAGCTCCTCCCGAGGCGCCTCGTCGACCCGCACATTGTCGGGTGACCAGCCGCGGCGGAGCGCGTCGGCATAGCCGTCGAGATGGGTGAGGTCGGGCACGATGAGCTGCAACGGACTTTCCTTTTCGGGCGGCCGGTGCTGTAGCATGCCGGCCCATGAGTTCCAGCCCCGTCCTCGTCCTCGATATCGATGGCGTCGTTTCCCTTGCCCAGCCGGGCTCGCCGCATCCTTGGTACGCGACCCTCAAGGAGGACTGGGGCCTCAGCCATGACGAGGAGCTGGCCCCGGAATTCTTCCTGAAGCCGGAGTTCATGGAGGTCCTGCGCGGCCGCCTCGATCTCTACGTGGCGCTGCACGAGTATTTCGAGAGCAAGGGTCTGGCCGACCGGCTCGAGGAGTTCGTCGCCTACTGGTTCGAGAAGGACTCCGACATCGACCGCGGCGTCCTCGCCCAGGCCGACGCCTGGCGCCGGCGGACCGGCGGTCGGGTCTTCGCGGCAACCAACCAGGAGCATCATCGCATCGCCTATCTGCGCGACCGAATGGGGCTCGACGCGCATTTCGACGAGATCGTCTATTCAGCCGCGCTGGGCGTCTGCAAGCCCGAGCGCGTGTTCTATACGAACGCGCAGGCCCGCATGGGCGTCACGGTTGCCCAGTCGATCCTGTTCGTCGACGACAAGGCGAGCAACGTCGACGGTGCCCGCATGGCCGGCTGGCGCGCGGTGCTCTACCGCGGCCCGGAGAGCCTCGAACGCGCGCTGGCGGGCTGGGGCTAGGCGTCGTCGCAGCAGCGCGAGACGAGGAGTGTGCAGGCCAGCAGGTCGGCGCAGCCGCCGGCCGACAGGTGGCGCGCGATGAAGGCGCGGTGCAGCGCTTCCGCCTTTTCGAACCAGCCGGGCTGGCGACAGCCGCCGTCGGCCAGGAAGTCCGCCGCCGACCGGCGTACGAAAGAGTCTGCTTCGAGGCCACCCCGATAGAGCACCGTCGTGTCGTCGAGCGACGACATCAGGACAAACAGGGTCTGGATACCGGCCGCGTTGTCGTCGAGGCCGGCCTCTCGCGCCTGGCGATAGGCAGGAAGGCCGGTCTCGAACACGGCGGGGAAGGCGCGGGCGGCCTCGCGGCGGGCGCCGTCGCGGCCGGTACGGCGGCGCACGAGACCGCCATGACTTGCCTCGTCACTCCGGGCGGCGTGGGCTTCGAGCGCGTCGCCCCAGGTTTCCCTGAGCGCCGCGCGCACGGCGGCCGGCGAAGGCGACGAAGAGGCAGTCTGGGCGCGGGCGATGGCGGCGACCATCAGGCCGACCGAGAAGATCGCCCCACGATGCGTGTTGACCCCGCCGGTGACCGCCAGCATGCCGCGCTCGGCCTCGATGCCGAGCGGTATCAGCGCCTGCTCGAAGGACGCGGCGGCGCGGCCTGCCGCGGCGAGCGACGCGAAGGGCTGCCGCAGCGAATCGGCCGACCGGCACATCAGTTCGAAATCCATGTCGGCATGGGCGCCGGAATCGACGGGACTGACGAGGCCGGGTTTGGGATAGGCCGTCAGCTCGTCGCGCAGGGCCGTCACGGCGGCCCGCGCCAACGCCTGGTCATCGCGGGTCATCGGGCGAGGCGCGTGCGGGACACGAGCTGCATCGATTCGATCGACTTCAGCAGGACTTCGTCCTGGGGCTGCAGAAGCTCGCGCCACTGGACCTCGCCGAGATCGGGGAAGGAGAGCTCGCCATCGATACGGAAGGCGAGTTCCTGTTCCTCGTGCGCGAGGAAAGCCGCCGTGCGCAAGGCGGCGTCGAGGTCGGCGGCCTCGATCACCACGTCGAGGTCTGACGCCTCGTGGACGTGGCGCTCGCCGGTCAGGGCCTGCCACATCCAGCTTCCATAGACGCGGAGGTCATGGCCGGCCTGGGCTGCGGCAGAGATCAAATGCGAAAACGAATCGGCTTTTGCCGTCGCGGCAGGACAGCGCGCGATCTCCTCGAGGCGCGGTGGCCGCGCGTGGCGAACGATGTGAGCCGGGTCGGTCAGGGCCGCGACGCGACGTGGCCGTAGTTCCGGATGGGCCGGATCGGTGGTGCAGAACCCCAGGCCGATTTCGTTGCCGTCGTTCCGTCGGCGCGTCACGACGAAGGGACGACCGGCCGTATGCCAGATCGCCGCCCGGGTGCGATCTTCAGCGGTCTCTGCCCCGGGGGCCTGCGACAGCCAGACCAGCGTATGACGCCGGAGGCCGGTCATCGCGCCGATTCGGCGAGGACCTTCTTTCGGATGTCGAGGGCAAGCTTGCGGCCGCCACGCTTCTTGCCGAGCTCGGCGCGATTGTCCTCGACCGACGAGGTCGCGATGGCGGCGGCGAGCTTCGCCGGGAGGTTGTCGCTGGCCGACCAGACTTCCTCCACGCCGCCCAGCAGTGCAAACGGCGCCGCGCCGAATTCGAGCGAGGGCATGGTCTTCGAAAGCTTCTCAAGGACGGCCGCTGGAATTTTCGTCACGGCCGACATCGCCGCGATCGGCATCAGGCCGACGCTGGCCGAGTCGAGAGCGTAGATGCGGTCGGCGAACATCCCGTAGCAGAGGAAGGCGCCGCCGACGGCCTGGCCGGTGGCGACGGTGAGCAGCTTGTGGCCCCTGCGCCGCGCCAGCTCGAGGCAGGACAGGAGATGGCCGAAATAGCTCGCGAGACCCAGCATCTCGGCGACGCGGTTCGGCTCCTGTCCGGCGCTGTCGACCAGCATGACGATCGGCGTCTTGGGCTGGCGCTCGATGCACTGGATCACGTGTGCGGCGAGGCGCAGCGCGGCCTCGTTGTCGATGTACGTCCCATCGCAGGTGCCGATGACGCAGACCTTGGCGCCGTCGACCATGGCATAGCCGGTTAGAACGGACTTCTCGATGGCGATGCCCGTGGCGGAGGCGCCGAACAGTCGGGCCAGGACGGCGCGGGCGGATGGCTTCTTCGGTGTCGGCTTCTTCATGACCTACTTCCCACGCTTGGCGAGGGCGGCGAACTCCGGCCCGGACGCCAGCGACGCGGCCGCGATGTCGCGGACGCCCATGCTCTTCCAGACGGTGTCGGGATCGGTCGCCGCGCCGAACTTCTTCAGCCGCTTCTCCAGTTCCTTCTGGCGCGCCTTGACCGCGGCGAGGCTGACCGCGCTCGACTTCCCGAGGAGCCTGGAAATGCCGTCCCGCACCGCGTCGGCCGTGTCATGGACCAGCGCATCGGCATCGCCCAGCAGGTACTTGGTCTTGCCGCCGCTCGTCTTCCACACCAGGGCGCGGTTGGCCGAGTCGTAGGCCTTCTTGCCCATCCACTTCTCGATCACGATCGGGCCGGAGATGCCGAGGCGCCCATGCTCGGTCATGACGCGGAAGTCGCAGCAGGTCGACAGGATGCCGATGCCGCCATAGGCGCCGATATCGGTGGCGATGACGGCGATGGTCGGCACCTTCAAGGCGCGGCATTCGAAGATCGCGCGCATCGTCTCGGCAATGGCGATCTCGCCGGACGAACCTTCGTGCAGGCGCACGCCGCCGCTCTCGACGATCAGCACGCAGGGCACCTTGTCTCGCGCCGCAGCCTTGAAAAGCCCAGTGAGCTTGGCGCCGTGGATCTCGCCCACCGCGCCGCCGACGAACTGGCCGACCTGGGCCGCAAGGTAGACCTTCCTGCCGCCGATCTTGGCATGGCCGATCACCAGACCGTCGTCGAACGAGACCGGGATGCCGAGCTGGGCGAGGTAAGGGCTGGTCAGCCGCTCCGGCGGCGGCAGCAGCTCGAGGAACGAACCTGCGTCGACGAGGGCCGCGACGCGCTGGCGCGCGGTCAGTTCGTGGAAAAGAGGTGCGCCGGTCATTTGTCGCCCTTGGTGAGATGGTCGTAGGCCTGGCGCAGGCGCAGGTTGACGAGTACGGGCGGGGCACCCTGGTCGTTGATCGTGACCTTCGTCCCGCCGGCCGGATAGTGGTGGGCGAAGTCGGCGAGGGCCGCGAGCCATGACGCCTTGTAGCCGGGGATCGACGTCTCGACGTGGCACTCCATCGCGTCGGACGGCTTGCCGCCACGCTCCATCAGGACTTCGAGATTGCCCGAGCCGACGACGCCCGCGAGCGACCATGGCTTGGCGGTCTTCGCGCCGAGCGGCTTGGACGGGAAGGACTTGGCGAACTTTTCCATGCTGATGGGTCCTACCAGTCGACGAATTGCGAGGGCGGGTCGTAGAGCCCGTTCGACCAGCGCACCAGGCCCTTGATGTCCTGCGTGGCCAGCAGGCTGCGGCTCGCTTCCGACGGTCGGACGCCGACATCCTCGGGCAACTGGACGATGCCGCGGGCGCGCAGGTCCTCGGTCTCGCGCTTCTTGCGCTTGAGGCCGACCGGCGTGTAGCCGGCGACCGCGCGGATGGCCGCCTGTCGTTCGGCGACCGAGCGGCAGGCCGCGAGGTTGGCGATGCCTTCCTCGGTCACGACGTGGGTGACGTCGTCGCCGTAGATCATCACGGGCGTGACGCCGTGCAGCGCCTTGCGGATGCTCGGGTCCGTCGCGTCGAGCTCCTCGACGAAGGTCGGCACGCGGCCGGCCTGGAAGGTCTCGACCATCTGGACCACGAGCTTGCGGCCGGGCGGTGAGCCGGGGCCGGGATTGGCTTCGGCGCCGGCCTTCAGCCAGGCCTTCGTGGGATGGCGGCGGCCGGTCGGCTGGCAGCCCATGTTGGGCGCGCCGCCGAAGCCGGTGATGCGGTTCTTGGAGACGGTCGAGGAGTTGCCATTGATGTCGATCTGCAGCGAGGCGCCGATGAACATGTCGATGGCATAATGGCCGGCGAGCTGGCCCATTGCGCGATTGGAGTGGAAACTGCCGTCGCGCCCGGTGAAGAAGACATCGGAGCGCGCCGCCGTATAGCGCTCCATGCCCACCTCGCCGCCGACGGCGAAGACGCTCTCGACCCAGCCGGACTCGATGGCGGGGATCATGGTCGGTAGCGGATTGACCATCCAGTACTTGCAGATCTTGCCCTTGAGGCCGAGTCGCTCGCCGTAGGTCGGCAACAGGAGCTCGATGGCGGCGGTGTTGAAGCCGACGCCATGGTTCAGCGACTGGACTTCGTACTTCTCGTAGATGCCGCGCAGGGCCACCATCGCCATCAGCACCTGGACGTCGGTGATGGCGGCCGGGTCGCGCGTGAACAGCGCCTGCAGGTGCATCGGGTAGGGAGCCTGGACGACGAAGTCGACCTGGTCGGCCGGTATGTCGATGCGCGGCAACTTGTCGACGATCTCGTTGACCTGGGCGAACACGATGCCGTCGGAGAAGGCAGTCGGCTCGACGATCGCCGGCGTCTCCTCCGTGTTGGCGGCGAGGAAGAGGTTGCCCTTGCGATCGGCCTGGGCGGCGGCGATCAGCGCCACGCGCGGCGTGAGGTCGATGTAATAGCGGGCGTACAGCTCGTTATAGGTGTGGATCGCGCCGACCGGGAATTTCTTGGCCTTCACCAGATCGGCGACGGCGGTGCCCTGCGGGCCGGCGTAGCAGAAGTCGACCTGCTTGATCATGCCCTTCTTGAAGAGCTCGATATGGGCCGGCAGGGTGATGCAGGACATCACCAGATGGATGTCGCGCAAGTCCCTCTTGCCGAGCGTCGCGAGCTGGTTGGCCAGGAAATCTGCCTGCTTCTGGTTGTCGCCTTCGAGGCAGAGGATGTCGCCGGGCTCGATGATGCGCCGGAGGACGTCCGGTACCTTGTCGGCGTTCACGAACTTGCCGCGGGCCAGCTTCCCGACACGCTCGATGCGCTGTGCCTTGTTCAGGCGGCGCGACGCCGTTTTTGCAGTGATCATGTTGTGTTTTTCGTCTATCTGTCGTTGCCGGTCAATGTGCTAGAGCGAACCATGCTTATGTTTGAGATACCCTTCGGGACGACCGACTGGGAAACCGTCGAGCGCACCGAACATCCGGGCGAGACGGGCAAGGCGTTCTGGCGGACCAGGACCTTCAACAACATCCGCGTGCGGATCGTCGAGTACACGCCGGGCTACCTGGCCGATCACTGGTGCCAGAAGGGCCACATCCTGTTGGTGCTCGAGGGCGCGCTGTCGACCGAGTTGGCCGACGGCAGCACAGTCGAGCTGAAGCAGGGCCAGAGCTACCAGGTCGCCGACAACACGCTCGGTCACCGGTCGAGTACGGCGACCGGCGCCAAGCTCTTCATAGTGGACTGACATGACGGACATGATCGGATTTATCGGCGTCGGCACGATGGGCGAACCGATGTGCCGCAATCTCGCGCGCAAGAGCGGCATGACCGTCCTCGCAGCCGACCGCGACACGGCGCCTCTTGCGAGGCTGGCGGCCGACGGCGTGAAGACGGCGTCGGTCGACGAGATCGGTGAAAACTGTCGCACCATCTTCCTGTCGCTGCCGGGCGGCAGGGAAGTCGAGGAAGTCTGCCTGAGTGAGGGCGGCCTGGTCTCGAAGGCCAGGCTCGGCTGGACGGTGGTCGATCTCAGCACCGCACCGCCGATCCTGGCGCGAAGGCTCTACGAGGAGTTCCAGGGCAAGGCCTCGGCCTTCGCCGATGCCCCGGTCGCGCGCACGCGACAGGCGGCGATCGACGGCACGCTCTCCATCATGGTCGGCGCGACGACGCCCACCTTCGAGCGCATCGCGCCGCTGCTGCGCCACATGGCAAGCGAAGTCACGCATTGCGGCGACGTCGGCGCGGGCCAGACGGTGAAGATCCTGAACAATATGATCCTGTTCCAGACCGTGGTGGCGCTGGCGGAGGGCCTTTCGATCGCCCGCGCGAACGGCGTCGATGGCAAGGTGCTGTTCGAGACGCTGACCAAGGGCTCGGCCGATTCCTTCGCGCTGCGCAATCACGGCATGAAGGCGTTGCTGACCGGAGTTTTCCCGGAGCGCGCCTTTTCGACGAAATACGCCCTGAAGGATCTGAGCTACGCCATCGACATGGCCGAGGAGGCCGGCATACCGGCCCTCGGCGCCGACGTGGCGCGCGAGGTGATGGAGCGTGCGGTCGAATTGGGACATGGCGAGGAATACTGGCCGGTCCTGCTCAAGGCCATCGAGGACGCGAGCGGCAAAGGCGACGCCTGACGCGACCCGGCTTCCCGGTATCCCTTCGCCTGCATGCAGGCGGTTGCGAGCCGGGATTCTTCATAGGACTTGAAGGTCTCGACGCGCTGCTGCCATTCGAGATAGCCGACCTGGCGGCCGCCGTTCCAGCCGAGCGGGTAGGGGTAGGGGAAGCTGAACGAGTAGAGACGCTCGATGGCGGCCTTGGCCTCCTGTTGGCAGGACGCCAGATCGGTCGCGGCTTCCGATTGCAGGGCGCCGGGCTTCTGCCATGGGCCAGGGCTGCTGCAGCCCACCGTCGCAAGCAGGATGAACGGGAGGACGGCTCGCAACGGCGCTGAACGCGCTGGCCTACAGCCTGAAGCGCAGACTGGCGCGCGTGCCTTCGACACCGGTGTCGTACTCGACCTTGGACTGGAGATTGGCCGCCATCGCGGTCACGACACGCGTTCCAAGGCCCGTGCCCTGCGCCGAGCCAGTTCCCTTCCAGCCGACGCCATCGTCTTCGACGGCGAGCGAGACGGTGTCTTCGCCGATCTTCTGGAGGATCACCCGGATCTCGCCGCGCATGGCGGCGGGGTAGGCGTATTTGTAGGCGTTGGTCAGCAGTTCGGTGACGATCACGCCGATCGAGACCGCCTTGTCGGTGGGCACGCGAATGTCGGCATCGGCATGCAGGGCCACGGTGTTTTTCTTGTCGGCGGCATCGATTGCGGCGCTCAATTCGTCGATCAGGCTCATCAGGTAGGAGCCGAGTTCGACGATGCGCACGTCGGACGAAGTGTAGAGGCGCCGGTGGATGCCCGCGACCGCCATGATGCGCGCCTGCATCTCCAGCAGGGCGCTGCGCGCCGCCTCGTTCTGGACGGCGTTGGCCTGCAGGCGGGCGAGCGAGGCGACCAGCGCCAGCGAGTTGGCAACGCGGTGATTGACCTCGTGCAGCAGCAATTCGGCGCGGTCGCGCGCCTCACGGATCGTGCGCTGGGCTTCCTCGGCTTCGGCCCTCAGCCGCTGCTGCTGAAGGGCAGACCGGATGGCCGAACCCAGCAGCTCGCGGAAGTGGCCCTGCACGTCCTTCCAGACATAGTCGGCGGCGCCGGCCTTGAGCGCGGCCACGGCCACGCGCGCATCCTCGGAGCCCGTCACGTAGACGATCGGCAGGTCGACGGTGACGCGCTGGATCTTGGCCAGCACGTCGAGGCCTGTCTCGTTGGTCAGATTGTGATCGAGCGCGATGGCGTCGAATTTTTCGCTGGCCAGGAGCGCGAGCCCTTCGTCACCCGAGCCGACGTGGCGGATCCCGATGCCGTGCGGCGCCAGCGCGCGCTCCACCAGTCTGCCGATACCCGCATCGTCGTCGATGTAGAGGACCCTGACCTGTTCCATCTTCAGTCGGTTGCCGGAACCTGCATCACGGAGAGGAACAGGCCGAGCTGCTGGATGGCGTTGGCGAAGCTCTCATAGTTGACGGGCTTGGTGATGTAGACGTTGGCGCCGAGGTCGTAGCAGCGCTTGATCTCGCGCTGGTCGTCGGTCGTCGTGAGGACGATGACCGGCGAGCGCTTGAGATGGGTGTTCGATTTGACCTTCGCCAGGATATCGACGCCGGTCATGTCGGGCAGATTGAGGTCGAGCAGGATCAGGAGCGAGCGCGCACTGCTTTCCTCGCCACTTCCATCGGCGCCGAAAAGATAGGCCAGCGCCGAAGTGCCGTCCTTGAAGGCGACGATCTCGTTGTTCACGCCGGCGCGGCGGATGTTCCGCTCGATCAGCCGGGCATGGCCTTCGTCGTCTTCGACCATGACGATGGAAACGGGCTTTGCGTTCATTCGCAGCCTCTACCTTGTCGTTGAGTTTTCGTTGAGCCGGAGCCGTCGCGGCAAATCTATCCGAAAGGTTGTACCGCGACCAAGTTCGGACTGCACCGTAATGTCGCCACCCAGCCGGCGAACCAGGGCGCGGACATGCGCCAGGCCGATTCCTTCGCCGGGCCTGTCCTGCGCGCCCGCCCGCCGGAACAGTTCGAAAATGCGCTCGTGATCCTGCTCGGCAATGCCGCGGCCATTGTCCGTGACGTCTATGTGCACGCGCCGCGCCGTCTCGCCGGTGGTGATCACGATGCGCCCCGGCCGGTCGCGTGCGAGATACTTCACCGCATTGTCCACGACGTTGCCGACGACCTGCTCCATGGCCAGCCGGTCGGTGACGAGGGCAGGGGCGGATGCGGGGACGGCGATCTCGGCACCGACTTCTTCCGTCTGATGCCGAACGCTGGCTGCGGCGTTCTTGAACAAGGTCACCAGATCGACAGGTTCCGCCCGCAGCTCCCGCCGTCCTTCCCGGGAAAGTTTGAGGATGGCGTTGATCAGCCCGTCCATCTTGCCGGTCGAGGCCCGTATGAAGCGCAAGGCCTCGGGAATGTCCTCCTCGGTCGCCAGCCGCGCCTTGTTGGCAAGGGTGGCATCGCCCGCCACGTAGGGGCCGACCGACTTCATGGCGGCTTCCAGCTCGCTGGTGAAGCCCATGATGTTCACCAGCGGCGAACGCAGATCGTGGCTCACGATATAGGCGAAGCGCTGGATCTCGTCGTTGGCGCGGGTGAGGGCCTCGGTGCGTTCTGCGACACGCTCCTCGAGACCGACGTTGAGTGCCTGCAGTTCGGACCTCGCGGCCACCAGGTCCCGCGTGTACTGAACGACCGTCCAGGACGCGCCGGCGGCGAACAGAACGATCAGGAGACTGCCCGCCGCGGTCACCCAGGTGAGAAGCTCCGCGCCGTCGGTCACGGCCTCCAGACGGGCGGCGACCCTGCCTTCCGCAGTCGAGATCAAGTGAGCCAGCTGGGTCCGCGCCTTCTCCATCAGCAGGCGCCCACGATCCGACAGGACGGTCTGGATTGCCGCGTCCCGCTGGCCGGCCTTGGTCTGCTCGATGGTCTCCGTGAGCTCCGCCATCTTGGCGTCGAGCACCTCGGCGAGCTCGTTGACCGCGGCCAGCTGGGCGGGGTCTCTGGCGACGAGCTCCCGCAGGGTGGCGATGTCCTTGCGCAGCCGCGGCTGGGCACGCTCGAAGGGATTGAGATAGCGCGCCTCGCCCGTCAGCAGATAGCCACGCTGACCCGTCTCGGCGTCGATGGTCGCCGCCAGGAGATTGGTGGTGAGAGCGCGTATGTCGCGCTCCACCACGGCCTCTTCGGCGTGCTGGGCCGTGCGGACGGAAAGCCAGGCCGAAACGGCGACGATGGCCAGGAGCGCAAGAACACCGGCGGCGAGAAAGGCGATCGTGCGGCGGGCGAACGATGAAGCGAACAAGGGCATGGAGGGCTGGGGGACTCGCAGATGCAAACCGGATACCTGCGGGCCTTCAGGTATCGGCCAGGATAATACGGAAAGGAAGTTGCACGTCTATCTGCAACGTTCAGCGCTGGTCGATGTCCCCATCGCTCAGCAAACCGGCGCCAAGGGCGGACTCCATCGCGGTGTCGAGATCGAAGACACGCTGGGTGGCAAAACCCGGATAGCGATCCGTCGGCTGGGCATTGCCGAGCGCGACGAGGGCATCGGCGTCGGCTTGCACCTCGAAACCACAGAGGATCTCCGGGAATCCAGCCGCCCGTGAGACCGTCAGGGCGAAGTTTCCATCCGACGAGGCCATGCGGCCGATGACGCGATGGAGGAGATCGCGAAGACCACGAAGTCGCCGGCTCCCGATTTCGTCGGCACCCACGTCGACCGCCACCGCGACGACGAGGTGACCTTGCGGAAAATTCTTGAGGAAGGCCGGCCAGGACATGCTGCGCATGGCGGCACAACGCCGGGGTTCCGCAATCGCTGCCTCACAGGCGCGTGTGGAGGCGCGATCGATGATAGGGTGCGCGACGTGGATGGATACTTGTCGGGAGATTTGGAATGGCGCGGATCGCTGTCGGCGGCTTTCAGCATGAGACGAACACCTTTGCGCCGCAGCAGGCCACCTGGGAGGAGTTCGTCCGTGCGGACGCGTGGCCGCCGCTGTTGCGCGGCCCGGAGATGATTGCCGGCGTCGAGGGTTTCAACATCCCGATCGCGGGCGCGGTCAGCAAGCTGACGGAACTGGGCCATGAGATCGTGCCGCTCGCCTGGGCGGCCGCTTCGCCGGCCTCCTACGTGACCGAGGATGCCTTCGAGAAGATGTGGGCGCTGTTCGACGAGGACCTGAAGAAGCAGGGGCCGTTCGATGCGATCTATCTCGATCTTCATGGCGCGATGGTCGCGGAGAACACCGAAGACGGCGAGGGCGAGCTGCTTCGCCGGATCCGCGGCATCGTGGGCGACGCACTGCCGATCGTGGCGAGCCTCGACTATCACGCCAACCTGACGCCCGACATGGCCACGCTTGCCACGGCGCTGGTCGGCTATCGAACCTATCCGCATATCGACATGGCGGTCACCGGCAGCCGTGCGATCGAGCTTCTGGACAAGCTGCTGCGCGAGAAGCGGCCGGTCTATCGCGCCTATCGCCAGCTCGACTTCCTGATCCCGCTGGTCTGGCAGTGCACCTTCATCGAGCCGGCCAAGGCCATCTTCGACCTGGTGGGCGAGCTCGAGGCCGGCGAGAAGAGCCACAATCAGGGAATCGTCAGCGTGACTCACACGCCGGGCTTCCCGCCGGCCGACATCGCGCACTGCGGCCCGGCGCTGGTCGTCTACGGCCATGACAAGGAGGCGGTCGAGGCGGCCGCCGACAAGCTCGCCGCCACGGTGAAGGCCCAGGAGAAGGCGTTCGACGGCGAGTTGCTGGACCCCGACCAGGCCGCGCTTCGCGCGCTCGAACTGTCGAAGAACGCCACCAAGCCGATCGTGCTGGCCGACGTCCAGGACAATCCCGGCGCGGGCGGCACGTCCGACACTATCGGGCTGCTGGCGGCCCTGATGCGCCACAAGGCGAAGGGTGCCGTGATCGGCATGATCGTCGACGAGGGCGCGGCCAAGGCGGCGGTCGAGGCTGGCGAGGGCAACGTGATGCGCCGCGGTATCGGCGCCGTCGTGGGCTACGGTGGCGAGAAGCCCGTCGAAGCCGACTGGCGCGTGGTCAAGCTGAGCGACGGCATCTTCACCGGCACCGGCCCGTTCTACGGCGGCGCCAAGTTCCAGATCGGGCCGATGGCGCTGTTGACCGACGAGGCTTCGGGCGTCTCCGCGGTGATCGCCTGCAAGCGGGTGCAGGCCGCCGACCAGGAGATGTTCCGCGCCGTCGGAGTCGAGCCGTCCGAAGTGCCGATCCTGGCGCTGAAGTCGACCGTCCATTTCCGCGCCGACTTCCAGCCGATCGCCGAAACGATCCTGGTCGTGCGGTCGATTGGCGCGCACATCACCGATCCCGTGGACATGCCCTACAAGCACCTGCGCAAGGGCATCAGGCTGAAGCCCATGGGCCCGGTCTGGCAGGGCGCCTGAGCGTCAGTCGTCGGCGAAGGCCGGCCGCAGTGCCCAGACCATCGGCAGGGTCGTGAGCGCGACGCAGGCGACGGCGACGAGCGCGGTGGTGAGGCCCACCACGTCGCCGAACAGGCCGAACAGCAGCGGCCCCGTCGCGCCGGCGACGGAGCCGCCGGTGTAGAAGACCGCGAAGGCCTTGGTGCGTCGTTCCGGGCTCACGAATTCGGGGATGGTGCCGTAGAGAACGGACGAGGTGCCGTTCAGCACCAGGCCTACGGCGGGCAGCAGCAGCAGCGCGACGTCGAGCGAGAGCGGCAGGGCGGCGAGGATGAGCAGGGTCGTGGCAGCTTCGGTGAGCAGGACCGACGGCACGACGCCCAGCTTCTGTCCGACCCAGCCCATGACCAGCTTGCCGGCGGCGCCACCCGCGAACATCAGAGACAGGCCGAGGCCGATGGTTGGCAGGTCCGCGCCCTTGTCGCGCAGCAGGAACGGCAGAAAGATCAGGAAGCCCGTGCGCACCAGGTCGTCGGCGATGTGGATCGAGAACAGGAGCCAGTAGGCCCAGGGCCGGTCCTGTCCGGCGACCGCCTTCGACGGTTCGGCCGTTCCGTGCATCACGATGGGCTTCAGTGAGGCCAGGATGATGCCCGCGCCAAGAACGGCAAGGGCGGCCATGACGACCAGCGCCTGCTGCCACCCGAGCGAGGCCGCGATCAGCGCGAAGAGCGCCGGCAACAGGACCTTCCCGACGTCGCCGGTGAAATTGTAGGTGCCGAGCGCCGTGCGGGAACGCGGGCCGTGATAGGCGGCGGCGACCAGGCTGGAGCCGATGGGATGCTGCGTGCTGGCGCCCAGCCCGGCGAGGAGCAGCCCGGCAACGACGCCGTAGAGCGAGCCGCTGAGGCCCGCGAGGCAATAGCCGGCGGCGATCAGCATCGTGCCGGTGGCCAGGATTCGAACACCGCCGAAACGTTCGGCCAGGTGGCCCGACGGGATCTGGCCGGTGGCCATGGCGCCGGAGTAGCAGGTCTTGAGCGCGCCGATGGCGCCGTAGCTCAAGCCGAACTGCGACTGCAGCAGCGGGTAGAGGACGTTCAGGAGATCGGTGAAGCCGTCGTGCAGGGCATGCGCGCCGCCGCAGACGGTGAGGGTGCGGCGGGCCGTGGAGGGAGCTGAGACGGTGACTGTCATCTCACCGTCACAATACTAACGACCCGGTATCCGGTCGAACCAAAAGGCGGTCTGCTGCTGGAAATCCCGCTCGGCGAACGCGGTGTCCGCGATCACCGTCGGCTTGCCGTTGCGTGCATAGCGCACGCTCACGAGTCGCTTGAAGGCCGTATCGGCGGAATGAAGGATCAGCACGTCGCCCTGGCGGCGCTGGAAGACGAACTCGTGGTACTGGCGGATGTTCACCAGGTTCACGACGTAGCGGCCGTCGGGCCCGTCGTCGGCCAGCTGGCGCACCGGAATGTCACGGCCCTGGTTGGTGATGCCCATCAGCGCAAAGGCCTCGGGCGCCGTCATGTTGTCCCGGCCGGTCCTCTGGATCAGCGCGACCAGACGGTCGCCGCGCGGCGAGAGCGTGTGCTGGGGCGAGGGCGTGGTGGCGCAGGCGGCCAGCGGCAGGAGAGTGGCTGAGAGAAGGAAGCCGCGGCGCGTCGATGCGAGGGTGCTCAAGCCTTTTCCTTCTCCATGTCGATCTCGATGGGGGCGATCTCCGCGAGCACGCCGCCGCGCACCGCGCGGAAGAAGCAGTTGTGGCGGCCGGTGTGGCAGGCGACGCCGGTCTGGTCGACCAGCGCCAGCAGCGTATCGCCGTCGCAGTCGATGCGCAGATCCACCAGCGTCTGGATATGGCCGGACGTGTCGCCCTTGCGCCACGGGCCCTTGCGCGAACGCGACCAGTAGCATGCACGGCCCGTGCGCATCGTCTCGGCCACGGCATCGCGATCCATCCAGGCCATCATCAGCACCTCGCCGCTGTCGTGCTGCTGGGCGATCGCCGGCACGAGGCCCTGCGCATCGAACTTGATGACGGCGAGGGCGGCGTCGATTTCGGGCTGTTCGTAGGTCGTTGGGGACATCAATGTGCTCATGGGGGCGAGCCTTGGCCTCCGGAAGGAACGGCGCGTATAATCGCCGCCTCCTCGGTTGGCAAATCGGAAGTCCCTTGAAGAAACCAGCCAAAGCGGCGCCCGCCGGGCATGCCCACGATCACGAGCACTGCGTCGAGGACGCGATCGCCGCGGCGGAGAAATTGTGCGCCGCCAAGGACCTCAGATTCACGCCGCTGCGCCGCCGGGTGCTGGAACTCGTCTGGTCGAGCCACAAGCCGGTCGGCGCCTATGCGCTGCTCGACAGCCTGCGCAACGAGGATCTGGGCTCTGCCCCGCCCACCGTCTACCGCGCGCTCGACTTCCTGATCGAGAACGGCCTGATCCATCGCATCGAGCGCATGAACGCCTTCGTCGGCTGCAGCCATCCGGGCGAGGTCCATCGCGGCTTCTTCCTGATCTGCAGCGAGTGCGGCAACGCCGAGGAGATCGAGGGCGACGGCCTGTCCGACGCCATCTCCGCCAGCGCCACCCGCCGCGGATTCACCGCGCGCGACATGACGCTGGAAGTGACGGGCGTCTGCGGCGAGTGCCGGGGCGGCTAGAGGTTTCCAACTCGAAGATCACCACACGACCTCATCCTGAGGAGAGGCGCGCAGCGCGTCGTCTCGAAGTATGGGCCCAGATGTGGTGCTCGCGCCCATGCTTCGAGGCGGCTGCTGCGCAGCCTCCTCAGCATGAGGTTTGGGGGTGTAACGCCTGAACTAACCGCGGAGCTTGGATCAGGCGTTGTGCGCCCGGTTCAGCCGCTCGAAGCCCTCGGCCAGGTCGGTCTTCAGGTCCTCGACGTCTTCGAGACCGATATGGACGCGCAGCAGCTGCTTGCCCTCGGGCCACGGCACGGCGGTGCGGTACTGGTCGGGATGGGCCGGGATCATCAGGCTCTCGTAGCCGCCCCAGCTCGCGCCCATGCCGAAGATGTCCATGCCGTCGAGCATGGCGGCGACCGCGGGGCGCTTGATGCCGTCGCGAAGGGTGAAGGAGAACAGGCCGGAGGAGCCCTGGAACTGCTTCTTCCAGTTCTCGTGGCCGGGGCAGTCGGGCAGGGCGGGGTGCAGCACCTTGTCGACCTCGGGCCGGGTCTTCAGCCAGTTCGCGATCTCGAGGCCGCTCTTCTCGTGATGGCGCAGACGGACGCCCATGGTGCGCAGGCCGCGCAAGGCGAGGTAGCAGTCGTCGGGCGCGGCGTGGAAGCCGAACGACTGGCAGGCCGTCTTCGCGATCTCGAACATCTCGCGCGTGGCGCAGGAAATGACGCCCATCATCGCGTCCGAGTGGCCGACGATGTACTTGGTGCCGGCGTGGATGGAGATGTCGCAGCCATGGTCGAACGGCTTGAAGTAGAGCGGCGTCGCCCAGGTATTGTCGATCATGACGGTCGCGCCGGCCTTCTTGGCGACCGCAGCCATGCCGTCGACGTCCTGGACCTCGAAGGTCTGCGAGCCCGGCGCCTCGAGATAGAGGACCTTGGTATTCGGCCGCATCAGCTTGGCGATACCCTCGGCACCGATCATCGGGTCGAAGTAGGTGGTCTCGACGCCGAAGCCCTTCAGAGTCGTGTTGGCGAAGCGGCGCGCCGGACCGTAGGCATTGTCGGTCACCAGCATATGGTCGCCGGTCTTCAGGAAGCCCACGATGGCGCCGGTGACGGCGGCCAGTCCCGACTGGACGGCGATGGAGCGGTGCGCGCCCTCGATGGCGGCGACGGCGTCTTCCAGCGCCTTCTGCGTCGGCGTGCCGTTGCGTCCGTAGCCGAAGCCCTCGAACGGAATCCGGTTCTCGAACTTGTCCATCGTCGGCGAGAGGATCGTCGAGGCGTGATAGACGGGCGGATTGACGATGCCGAAGTTGTTGTCCGGGTCGCGGCCCGAGACGGCCAAAACGGTGTCGGGGCGGGTATAAATTTTCTTCGAGGTCATGACTCAACTATGGCACAGGCTTCGCGCCGGCGGCCAGCGATAGACCTCCGGGCACGACGCACAACCGCTATCCGATGAACGAAGGGATCAGGCTCCGGTGACGATGGGCGTGTCGGCCCGTCCGCCCCATTCGGTCCACGAGCCGTCGTAGACCGCCGCCTCGGGCGCGCCGGTGAGATAGAGGCCGAGTGCGATGACACACGCCGTGACTCCGGAGCCGCAGCTCGCGGTCACCTTCTTCGAGGGGTCGATGCCGGAGGCGGCGATGCGGGCGGCGAGCTTGTCGGCCGGCAGCATCGTGCCGGTCGCGGGATCCAGCAGCTCGTTGTAGGGGAGGTTGAAGGCACCCGGCATGTGGCCGCCGCGCAGGCCGGCGCGCGGCTCGGGGACCTCGCCGCGGAAGCGGTTGGCAGCTCGGGCATCGACGATCTGCTCGCGCTTGCTGTCGATCAGGCCGAACACGTCGTCAACGGAGCGCACGAGAGAGTTGTCGAGGCGCGAGGTGAAGTGGCGCTCCCGCGGAGGCGTCGGATCGTCGGTGACGGGATGGCCCTCGCTCATCCATTTCGGCAGGCCGCCGTTCAGGACCGACACGTCCTTGTAGCCCATCGCGCGGAACATCCACCACACGCGGCAGGCGCCGGTCATCGGGGTGGTGTCGTAGATCACGATCTTGTTGCCGTCGCCCAGCCCCAGCTTGCGGACGCGGGCGGAGAACTTCTCCGGCGGCGGCAGCATGTGCGGCAGCGGACTCGTCGTGTCGGCGATCTCGTCGATGTCGAAGAACACCGCGCCCGGAATGTGCTGATTCACGAACTCGGCCTTGGGATCGCGCTTCTGCGCCGGCAGGTAGAAGGAGCCGTCGACGACGCGCACGTCCGGCGCATCGAGGCGGGCGGCGAGCCAGTCGGTGCTGACGAGGGCGTCGGGCCTTGCGTAGTCCATCGTGATTTCTCCTAAGCCAGCGCGATGATGAAGCGCCGGTTCATCTTTCCCTTGTTCTCGACCTTGATGCATTCGACCCTGCCGATCTCGCCGCTGCGGGCCACGTGAGTGCCGCCGCAGGCCTGCAGGTCGACGCCCTCGATCGACAGGAGGCGGACGCGGCCCGCGCCCATGGGCGGCCGAACGCTCATCGTCTTCACGAGCTCGGGCCGGGACGTCAGCTCCTCGTCGGTGACCCATTGCTGCGTCACCGGACGGTCGAGAGCGATCAGCTTGTTGACCTCCTCGGTGACCCATTCCTTGGTCGGGACTTCACCCTCGAGATTGAAGTCGAGGCGGCTCTTGTCCACGCCGACCTGGCCGCCGGTGACGTTGCCCTTGATGACGGCCGACATCACGTGCAGCGCCGTATGCATGCGCATGTGAAGATGCCGGCGTTCCCAGTCGAGCGCCGTGTGGACCTTCGTCCCGACCTCGGGGCGCGGCGCGTCGGGAGCCAGCACGTGCAACACGTCGCCGCCGTCGGCCTTGAGCGAATCGACGATCCTGGCCTCGCCGCCGTCCCAGCGCAGGAGACCTGTGTCACCGGGTTGACCGCCGCCCGTCGGATAGAAGATCGAGCGATCCAGCCGCACGCCGCGCTCCTCGACCGCAGTCACGGTAGCGTCGGCTTCCTTGATGTAGGCGTCCTGCCTGAAGAGTTCTTCGACCATGAGCGGGATTTAGGCCTTCGCCAGACGCGCCGCAACTTCGTCGCCGGTCGGCATGGCGGGCGCGGCGCCAAGACGTTCGACGGAGCAGGCGGCCGCGGCGCTGGCGAACCGGGCAGCCTCCACCGGTGTTCGTCCCGCGGCCAGTTGCGAGGCGAGGGCGCCCACGAAACAGTCGCCCGCGCCCGTCGTGTCGACGACCTTCGTCTGCAAAGCGGGGATCGTGTCGACGCCCGTCGCGCTGACGACGACCGCTCCACGTGCGCCCAGAGTCGCGATGACGGCCCGCGCGCCGCGCTGGCGCAGGACATTGCAGGCCGCGACCACGTCGTCCGTCGCGCTGGAGGCGTCCAGCCTGGTGCCGGTCGCCTGGGAGAGTTCGATCTCGTTCAGCACCGCGACGTCGACCGACTTCAGCAGTTCTGGCGGATGTTCCGTGTACGGCGCGAGGTTGAGGACGGTGCGGGCGCCGGCCGCATGGGCTCGGGCAAGGATCTCCTGAGTGGCTGCGAGCGGCGTCTCGAACTGCGCCACCCACACTTCGTCGGGTCGCGGCTCGTCGGGCAGCATCGAGGCCGCAAAATGCATGTTGGCGCCGGACGCGACGGTGATCGAATTGTCGCCTTCAGCCACCTGGATCAGTGCGACGCCGGTCGCAGGCCCCTCGACCTCGGTCACGCCGGTGCTGTCGACGTCGTTGTCGGCCAGGAAGCCGCGCAGGCTGTTGGCAAAAGCGTCGTCGCCAACCGCGCCGACCATCGCCGTGGGTACGCTGAGGCGCGCCGAGGCAATGGCCTGGTTGAGGCCCTTGCCGCCCGGCAGGAACGAGACTTCCGCCCCCAGGATCGTCTCGCCGGGTGCGGGCCGCCGCGCGCTCTGCACGACGACATCCATGTTGAGGCTACCGCAGACGACGACCCGGCTCATGCGGACTCGCTCAGGCCATCCAGCGCGGCAGGGGCAGGTTCTTCTCGCGCAGGAACGCCGGATTGAAGAGCTTGGACTGATAGCGGCTGCCGCCGTCGCACAGGATGGTGACGACGGTCTTGCCCGGGCCCAGCTCGCGGGCGAGCCGCATGGCGCCCACGACGTTGATCGCGGACGAGCCGCCCAGCACGAGGCCTTCGTGTTCAATCAGGTCGTACAGGACGGGCAGGGCCTCCTCGTCGGCGATCTGGTAGGCCATGTCGATCGGCGTGCCTTCCAGATTGGCGGTGACACGACCCTGTCCGATGCCCTCCGTGACGGAGTTGCCCTCGGCCTTGAGCTCGCCCTTAGCGAACCAGTTGAACAGCGCCGAGCCCATGGGATCGCTGAGCGCGATCCTGATCTCGGGATTGCGCTCCTTCAGGGCCCGGGCCACCCCGGCCAGGGTGCCGCCGCTGCCGACCGAGCAGGTGAAGCCGTCGACCTTGCCGTCGGTCTGGTCCCAGATTTCCGGGCCCGTGGTGCGGTAATGGCCGTCCCGGTTGGCCGTGTTGTCGAACTGGTTGGCCCAGATCGCGCCGTTCGGCTCCTTGGCCGCCAGCTCCTCGGCCAGCGCGCCGGAGAAGCGGACATAGTTGTTCGGGTTGGAGTAGGGCGCGGCCGGGACCAGGCGCAGGTCGGCGCCGCACAGGCGCAACATGTCCTTCTTTTCCTGGCTCTGCGTCTCGGGCATCACGATGACCGAGCGGTAGCCGCGCGCATTGGCGACCAGTGCGATGCCGATCCCGGTATTGCCGGCCGTGCCCTCGACGATGACGCCGCCGGGCCTCAGCCTGCCGCTCTTCTCGGCGTCCTCGATGATCGCGAGCGCGGCGCGGTCCTTCACCGACCCGCCCGGATTGAGGAACTCGGCCTTGCCGTAGATGTTGCAGCCCGTCGCCTCGGACGCGGCGCGCAGCTTGATCAGCGGCGTGTTGCCGATGCTATCGATGAAACCCGACCGGACGTTCATGACCTACTCGCTCTGCTGACCCTGCGCCGCCCCCGGGCCGGACCGTAGACAGGGAGCAGGGGGGATCGCAACCGGACGATACCGTTTGGCGGCATGATTGGCCCGAAATTCGCATGCACCCTATCGGGCCCGCGCGCCCTGCAGGGCCCAGATTGGAAGTTCCCATGACTGCGCATGCCGCTCTCCATTCGAACTGGGCGAGCCTCGTTCATCCTAACGGCGATCCCATCCGTCTCAATCACCAGGATTTCGTGGCCATCGACCGGGATCGCGACGCCACCTACGACCCGATCTATCGGCCGCAGGCGCTCTATAATCGCGTGATCAACGGCTTCCACGCGAACAACGAGGCGTTCCTGCTGCAGGAAGTCGCGACCAACCTGCCGATCTACCGGCCGGATGCCGGCCCGACCGATTTCCATCTCCATCTGCCGCCGGGCGGCTTCCAGCTCGTGCTGGTCACGTCGGGCCTGTTCACCTTCGACTACGACGGGCTGCTGCACCATGTCGGGCCGGGCGCCCTGATCCTGCAGAGCGCGATCGTGCACCGGCAGAGTTCCTACAGCTGGTCCGGGCTCCCCACCGAAGCGAATCTCAAGACCCCGCAGACGGTCGTGCCCGATCCACTCTCCATGGGCTACTCGGGCAAGTTCATCGAAGCTTTCATCACGGAGCCCACGACCTTCCCCAATCCGACGGTTGTGCACTCGGATGAAATCGACGAGGCCGAGACGCCGCGTCTGGCGTGGAGCCATCCGTTCCACGACCGCCCGCAGGCCGCCGGCTTCTGGGTCCAGGACCCGCTTGCGCTCGACGCGCTCTACCGACCGCTGCCGGCCGGGATCGTGACGTCGGCAATGCCCGTCCTTGTCCGCGATCTCGGCATCGAGGGCCCGAGCGGCCATCTCGTCACCGGCCACATCATCGCCACCGACCCGCGCGGCCAGTCCCTCCTGCCGAAGAGCGCGGCCGGCGCCGCCGACATCACGGGGGTGGGAAAGGGCGAGGTCGTGGTCTATCGCGTCATTCGCGGCACCGCCGAATTCAAGGACGGGGCGGGCAAGCGGTTCGAACTGGCGACGGGGGATTCGGTGACCGCCGGGAAAAACGCGGCGACGCTCGTCGGGCTGGGGGAGAATACTCAGCTCCTCCGCCTCGGTCTCCTCAAGGGCATGGACAATCTCTGCCGATGGACGGCGGCCCAGCGCGACGAGATCGACGGGCTGGCCGGCCGCATCATCACCCGCAAGGAGCCGCGGCCGCAGCGTACCCAGGGCAAGTCGGTCGGATTTCTCTACGAGTAGGGCGGTACCTCAGCGCCAGCGGTTTCGCAGTTCGTCGCGGTGGAGCGCCAGCCATTGCAGCGCGATCACGGCGGCCGAATTGTCGATTTCGTCGCGGGCGAGGAGCGCGAGCGCGTCGGCGAAAGGCATCGTCTTGACGAGGATGTCCTCGTTCTCCGTGTCGAGGCCGTGGACGCCGCCGATGCCGGTCGAATCGATCCGCCCGAGGAAAATGGTGCAGGTTTCCGAGCAGGCCCCGGGACTCAGCACGAGGCTGTAGAGCGGCACGAGATCCAGGATCTCCACCGCGGCTTCCTCGACCGCCTCGCGCCGCGCGACCTCCTCGGGCGTTTCGCCTTCCTCGAGCATCCCGGCCACGATCTCCCAGCACCAGGGATGACGGCCGGCGGCGAAAGTGCCGGCGCGAAACTGGCGGATCAGGACGACCTCGTCGCGGACCGAGTCGTAGGGCAGCACGGCGGCTGCCTGGCCACGCTCGAAGACCTCGCGATCGAAGGCGCCGCTGACGCCGCCCCGATAGAGGCTGTGCCGAAATCGGTAACGGGCGAGGCGGAAGTAGCCCTGGAAGGCCACGGTCCTTTCGAGCAATTCGGCCCTTTCACCGGGCAGCGCAACCGACGGCATGACATGCACCCCACAAGCGAAAAGGGGCCGCTCCCTTTCGAGAACGGCCCCCAATTGGCTCCGGAGGTAGGAATCGAACCTACGGCCGGGCGATTAACAGTCGCCTGCTCTACCGCTGAGCTACTCCGGAATGGAATTCGTCGCGACGGCGGTAACTCTGCCGCGAAGGCGCGGTCTTGTGACAGAGCGTGTCGGCTCATGCAAGACCTGTCGCTTGTGCATTCGTGGAGGCCCGGGCCGGAGTCGAACCGGCCTGGAAGGATTTGCAGTCCTCTGCATAGCCGCTTTGCTACCGGGCCGCACGAAAGCGCGCGGTGCTATACTCATGGTGTGACGGAGCGGTCAAGCCGGGCGCGACGGAGAGACCTTTGACGCTTTCATCCGCTGCCGCCTATATAACAACCGCTACATCTAGGGGGCAGCCTATGACGGATTTCGCGCTCGCGCGACGCAACATGGTGGACGGGCAGCTCCGGCCCAACCGGGTCAACGATGCCGGATTGTTGGCGGCGCTCAGGGAGCTGCCGCGTGAGCGCTTCCTGCCCGAGGGGCTGCGCTCGGTTGCGTATGCCGACGACGACGTGCCGCTGGGCAACGGACGCTTCATGATGGAGCCGATGGTGCTGGCGCGCCTCATCCAGGTGCTGCAGCCGCGGGCTGAGGACAAGGCCATGGTCGTGGCCGCCGGTCTGGGCTATGGCGCGGCCATCCTGACGCGGTTGGCCCAGTCGGTCGTGGCAGTGGAGGCCGATGAAGGCCTCGCCGCCGCTGCCCGCAAGACTTTGCAGGAGCTGGGCGTGACCGGGGTCGAACTGGTGACCGGTCCGGCCGAGCAGGGAGCCACAGCGTCCGGTTCGTTCGACATCATCCTGATCGAGGGCGCTGTGCCGGAAGTCCCGCAGGCCATTGCCGACCAGCTTGCGGAGGGCGGTCGCCTTGCCACGGTCATTGCCGATCCGAGCGGCGCGCTCGGGGTCGCGCATCTCTTCGTGAAGCAGGGCGGAGTCGTGTCGGGACGGCCGCTGTTCGATGCCGGCACGCCCTTGCTGCCGGGCTTCGCACGGTCTGCCCGCTTTACCTTCTGACACGGTCAGGTCTTTCCCATGCCGGGGGCTACCCACAGTGTTCCGCCTGATGCTAGGGTGCCATCCAAAGATGAGGGTAAATCAATGCGTATCCGGCCCGGTTTGAGGCATGCCCGCACCGCGGCCGCGTGCATCCTGGCGGTCGGGCTCGGGGGAGCTCCCAGCGCGTGGTCGCAGAGCCTCGTCGAGGCCCTGTCGACGACCTACAACAGCAACCCCGATCTTCTGGCCAGCCGCGCGATCCTGAGGCAGACCGACGAGACGCTGTCTCAAGCGGTCGCCAACTGGCGTCCCCGCGTCACGCTGAACGTCGAATACAACAAGGTCGAGCAGGACTCCTACTCGGTGCGCTCGTCGCCGACCTTCTACGCGCTGAACGGCAAGTTCACGACGCTCCAGATGGTCCAGCCGCTGTTCCGCGGCGGCAAGACGATCGCCGAGACCAAGCAGGCCCAGTCCAACATCCAGGCGCAGCGGGCGCAGCTCGCCGAGACCGAGCAGAACGTGCTGCTGGCGGCGGTGACGTCCTATGCCGACCTCATCCAGAACATCGGCATCGCCGACGCCCGCCGCAACAACGTGCGCGTCCTCGTGCAACAGCTCGACGCTACCCGCGAGCGCTTCCGGGTCGGCGAACTGACCATCACCGACGTGTCGCAGTCCGAGGCGCGCCTCGAACTCGCGAAGGCCGATCTGGTGCAGGCGGAGACCAACGTCCGCATCTCCGAAGCGGCGTTCCAGCGCACGATCGGCAAGAAGCCTGGCAAGCTCGGTGAGATCCCCCTGATCGGTGGCCTGCCGTCCTCGGAAGAGGAGGCAATCGGCCTGGCGATGGATGGCGGCCCCCGCGCCGTCACGGCCGCGCATCGCATCACGGCCGCCAACTACGGCGTGAACTCGGCGGTGGGCGATCTGCTGCCGCAGGTCAATCTCGTGGGTGCGCTGCAGCAGCAGTTCGACCTGCAGGTCCCGAACGACAAGTACTACAACTACGCCGTCCGTCTGCAAGCGGTGATCCCGATCTTCCAGAACGGCAGCGAATGGTCGCGCATCCGGTCTGCCCGCGAACTCGTCGGGCAGCGCCGCAACGAGCTCGACAGCGCCCGGCGCGCCGTGGCGGAGAACGTCATCCGTGCCTGGCGCCAGCTCGATTCCTCGCGCTCCCGGGTCACGTCCTTCGAATCGCAGGTCCGCGCCAACGAAGTGGCCCTCAACGGCGTGCGGCAGGAAGCGCTGGTCGGCTCGCGCACCACGCTGGACGTCTTGAACGCCGAGCAGGAATTGCTCAATTCGCAGGTCAACCTGATCCAGGCACGCCATGACGTGCAGGTCGCCTACTATGGCGTGCTGGCCGGCATCGGCCGTCTGACGGCCCGCACCCTGGCGCTGCCCGTCGAATATTACGACGAGGAGCGCTACTACAAGGATGTCGGCTCTCGCTGGATCGGCTGGGGCAGCAGTGGCGAGTCCGGCACGGGCAACATCCCGCCGTCGACCTCGCCGGCCGGCGTGGCCGGGGCCGCCCCGATGGGGAGCGGCGGCAAATGAGCGACGCCAGGAGCGGTCCCAACCAGGACCCCTCGATGGACGATATCCTGGCGTCCATCCGCAAGATCATCTCGGATGACGAGGCCCGCGCCCAGGTCGGGGGCCTGCGCAATGCCAATGCCGGACCCGGCGAGCGCCCGCCCGTGATACCCCCCGTGCTGCCGTCTGCGCCGCCGCGCGACGACGTGCTCCTGCTCACCGAGATCGTGGAAGAACCCAAGTCGATGCCGAACGAACAGCCCGCCGCGATGCCGCCGATCGATCCCGTGAACGCGGCCGGGATGCCGCAACCGGCGATGGAACCGGTCGTCAGCGAGACGCCGGCCGCAAAGGCGGCACCGGGCGAGACACTGGTCGGTGCCGGCGTGGCGGGGGCCACCAGTTCGGCCTTCGCGCGGCTCAACCAGGCCGTCCAGGACAGCGTGCCTCCGCCGGCGGCGACCGATCCGGGACCCAGCGTCGGCGGATCCGGGCAGACCATCGAGGATCTGGTCAAGGAAATGCTGCGCCCGATGCTCAAGGAGTGGCTGGATACCAACCTGCCGCCCATGGTCGAGCGCTATGTCGAACGCGAGATTGCGCGGCTGACTCGCCGCTGACGCCGGGCGCCACCCTCAATCGTCGCCACGGTGTCGCAACCGTGGCGTTTTTCGTTTAAGGCCAGAAGATGCTCGACAAGACCTACGACCCCAAGGAAATCGAGGCGCGGCGCTATCCCGAGTGGGAAGACTCGGGGGCTTTCCGCGCCCATCCTGAGTCACCGAAGCAGCCCTATTGCATCGTCATCCCGCCGCCCAACGTCACGGGCAGCCTGCACATGGGCCATGCGCTCGACAACACGCTACAGGACGTGCTGATCCGCTGGCGCCGCATGAAGGGCGACGACGTGCTGTGGCAGCCCGGGACCGACCATGCGGGCATCGCCACGCAGATGGTGGTCGTGCGCAACCTCGAGCAGGAGGGGATCGGCCTCGCGGTCGAGGGCGCCGCCCGCAACGATGCCAACAAGAAGCTGCTGAACCGCGAGGAGTTCCTCGCCAAGGTCTGGGAGTGGAAGGCCTACTCCGGCGGCACGATCACGAGCCAGCTCCGTCGCCTCGGCGCCTCCTGCGACTGGAGCCGCGAGCGCTTCACCATGGACGAGGGCCTGTCGAAGGCCGTGCTCAAGGTGTTCGTCGAACTCTACAGGGAAGGCCTGATCTACAAGGACCTGAGGCTCGTCAACTGGGACCCCAAGATGCTGACCGCGATCTCCGACCTCGAGGTCGAGTCGCGCGAGGTGAAGGGTCATCTCTGGTACTTCAAGTACCCGATCGAGGGCAGGCCGGACGAGTTCATCGTGGTCGCCACGACGCGGCCCGAGACGATGCTGGGCGACACCGGCATCGCCGTGCATCCCGACGATCCGAAATGGAAGCACCTGATCGGCATGCATGCGGTGCTGCCGCTGGTCGGCCGCCGCATCGCCATCGTGGGCGACGAGTATTCCGACCCGGAGAAGGGTTCGGGCGCCGTCAAGATCACGCCGGCTCACGATTTCAACGATTTCGAGGTCGGCCGCCGGCACAATCTTGAAGCCATCAACATCTTCGACAAGTTCGCGCGGGTGAACGACAAGGCGCCGGAGAAGTATCGCGGTCTCGACCGCTTCGAGGCGCGCAAGATCGTCGTGGCCGAGATGGAGGAGCTGGGTCTCGTCGAGAAGATCGAGCCGCACACCCACGCCGTGCCCTATGGCGACCGCGGCGGTGTACCGGTCGAGCCCTATCTCACCGAGCAGTGGTACGCCGATGCCAAGAAGCTCGCGGAGGCCCCGCTGGCGGCGGCGCGCGACGGGCGCGTGAAGTTCGTGCCCGAGCGCGGCCGCGAGGATTTCTTCCGCTGGATGGAGAACATCGAGCCGTGGTGCGTGTCGCGCCAGCTCTGGTGGGGCCACCAGATTCCGGCTTGGTACGGGCCGGACAAGAAGGTATTCGTGGCGCTCTCCGAGGAGGAGGCGAAAGTCGAGGCGCGGGCGCATTACGGCAGGGACGTCGAACTCGAGCGCGACCCCGACGTGCTCGACACCTGGTTCAGCTCGGCCCTGTGGCCGTTCTCGACGCTGGGCTGGCCGGACCAGACGCCGGAAGTGGCGAAGTACTATCCCACCAGCACGCTCGTCACCGGCTGGGACATCCTGTTCTTCTGGGTCGCCCGCATGATGATGATGGGCATGCACTTCATGAAGGAGGTGCCGTTCCGCACCGTCTACCTGCACGGGCTGGTGACGGACGAGAAGGGCCAGAAGATGTCGAAGTCCAAGGGGAACGTGATCGATCCCCTGGAGCTGATCGACAAATACGGCGCCGATGCGCTGCGCTTCACCATGACGTCGCTGGCCGCATCCCAGGCCGGCCGGCTGCGGCTGGCGCCGGCCCGGGTCGAGGGCGCGCGCAACTTCGCGACCAAGCTGTGGAACGCGACGCGCTTCGCCGAGATGAACGGCGCGGCGTTGCCGAAGGGTTTCGATCCGGCATCGGCCAGGCTCACGGTCAACAAGTGGATGCTGGTGAACTCGCCCGCGCCAACCAGGCGATCGACAAGGCACTCACCGATTTCCGGCTGAACGAGGCCGCCAATACGCTCTACGAGTTCGTCTGGGGCGTGGTCTGCGACTGGTATGTCGAGCTCACCAAGCCGATCGTGCAGGGCGCCGACGGGCCGGAGAAGGACGAGACGCGGGCCGTCACGGCCTTCGTGCTTCGCGAGACGGTGAAGCTGATGCACCCTGTGATGCCGTTCATCACCGAGGAACTGTGGGACAAGCTCGGCCACCGCGCCGAGCATGGACCGCTGATCGGCCAGCCCTGGCCCGCGCCGACCGCCGTCGATGCGGCGGCCGATGCCGAGATGGGCTGGCTGGTGAAGCTCATCCAGGACATCCGCTCGGCGCGCGCCGAGCTGAACGTGCCGGCCGGCGCCAAGCTCAAGCTGCTGGTGATCGGCGGCAACGACACGACCGCGGCGCGACTCGAGACGCATCGCCCGGCCATCGAGCGGCTGGCCCGTATCGAGGGCGTCGAGGCGGCAACATCGGCGCCCAAGGCATCGCTGCAGATCGTGGTCGGCGAGGCAACCTATGCCCTGCCGGTCGGCGACGTGATCGACCTCAAGGCCGAGAGCGCGCGTCTCCAGAAGGAGATCAAGAAGCTCGTC
The DNA here is from genome assembly GCF_965228225.1 of Reyranella sp. Taxonomy (GTDB): domain Bacteria; phylum Pseudomonadota; class Alphaproteobacteria; order Reyranellales; family Reyranellaceae; genus Reyranella. The sequence goes on from NZ_OZ245801.1 coordinate 2,221,207, forward strand.
GACGAGGTCGGCAAGATCGACGCCAAGCTCGCCAACGCCGCCTTCGTCGCCCGCGCGCCGGAAGAGGTGGTCGAGGAGCAGCGCGAGCGTCGCGCACAGGCCGAACAGACCGGTGCCCGCCTGAGCGCGGCGCTGGAGAGGTTGGGCGTTTAGGGCGGCTCGCAGAGCGATGGCCGGCGGTGGCGGAGAGGTGATCTCCAGTATCCACCGTGCGATTATGGATATTCAGATGGAGGCAAGGAATGACCTATACCCTTGAGCAATTGAGCGCCGACATCGGCAAGGCCCTCAAGGCCGATTCCGGGATCGCGGGTAAGCAGGAAGTTTGCAAGCTGGTGTCGAAGGTGCTGCTCGACGAGGAATTCGTCGCCACGCACCTGACCGCCGAGCAGTGCCGCCCGCGCAAGGTCCTGTACGAGGACCCGGAACTGGGCTTCTGCATCTGCGGGCACGTATACGAGACGGCCGCGCACGGTGGGCCGCACGATCACGGTTCCAGCTGGGCGATCTACGGGCTGGCGACCGGCGACACCGAGATGACGGATTGGCGGATCGTCAAGAAAGGCGAGGGCGACCAGCCGACCCTGGTCGAGCCCGCCAACACCTACGTCCTGAAGCCGGGCGACAGTCACTTCTACGATGTCGGCGTCGTCCACTCGCCCAAGCGCGACGGTCTGACCAGACTGGTGCGCATCGAGGGCGCCAACCTCGACCACATCAAGCGCTCGAACATCAAGGCGGCGTGAGGTCGTAGGCAGGATTGATGTCGTCCTGAGAGTCTGGCCGGAAATGAAAGCAGCTAAAACAACAGGCTATGAATAGCCCCGATAGCCTCACCCTGAGGAGCATCGCGCAGCGATGCGTCTCGAAGGGTGGGAACGCGCACCTCGCCTGTTGCCCATCCTTCGAGACGCCGCGCCAGGCGCGGCTCCTCAGGATGAGGTAAGTGCTTGAATCGATTCAATTCATTTCCGGCCAGCCTCTGAGCGCAGCGAAGGACCTCGCGGAACGGCCAGGGCGCTACGTGGCTAACGTGAGATCCTTCGCTGAGCTCAGGATGACAGAATGGGCAGCTGCACTTCCTGCAGCTAACGCTTGATCTGCATCGAGAGATATTTCTTCAGCCCCGCGCCATAGGGCGGGCGCAGCATGCGCAGCGGGGCCAGGTCCCATTTGATCTGGTGGTAGATCGACTTGCGGTGGCTGAATTCGCGAAAGCCGTCATGGCCATGATAGACGCCCATGCCGGCCGGGCCGATACCGCCGAACGGCAGCTCCTCCTGCGCGACGTGCATCACCACGTCGTTCACCGTGACGCCGCCTGACGTGGTGCCGTCGACCACGCGGTCGCGCTCCGCCGTGTCGCTGCCGAAATAGTAGAGGCCGAGCGGGCGGTCGTGGGCGTTGATGTAGTCGATGGCCTGCTGGACGTCGCCGTACGACTTCACCGGAAGCAGCGGGCCGAAGATCTCCTCCTGCATGACCTTCATGTCGTCGGTTGGATTGAGGATCAGGGTCGGTGCGATGCGGCGATGCGGCTGCTGGCGCAGATCCTCGGCAGCGGGATTGATTTCGACGATCTCCGCGCCCTTGGCCCGCGCGTCGTCGAGATAGTCCATCAGCCGCGCATAGTGCCGGTCGGTGACGATCGCGGTGTAGTCCGGGCTCTCGCGGATGCTCGGGAACATCTGTCCCACGGACGCCTTGGCCGCGGCGACGAAGTCGGGAAGACGGTCGGCCGGCGCCAGCACATAGTCGGGCGCCAGGCAGATCTGTCCGGCGTTGAGCGTCTTGCCGTTCATGATCCGCGCCGCAGCCACGCCCATGTCAGCCGAGCGGCCGACGACGACGGGACTTTTGCCGCCGAGTTCCAGCGTCACCGGCACGAGATTTTCGGCGGCTGCCCGCATGACGTGGCGGCCGATCGAGGTCGCGCCCGTGAAGACCATGTGATCGAAGGGCAGGGAGGAAAAAGCCTGCCCGACCTCGGGCCCGCCGGTGACCACGGCGATCTCGCTCTCGTCGAAGGCGCTGGCGAACATCTGCTTCAGCAGTTCGGACGTGGCCGGCGTCGTCTCCGACGGCTTGATCATCGCCCGGTTGCCGGCAGCCAGAATGCCGGCCAGCGGCGCGAAGGTGAGGTTCACGGGGAAGTTCCAGGGGCTGATCACCCCGATCACGCCCTTGGGCTGGTGGCGGATCTCGGCCTTTGCGCCCAGGAACCCCAGGATGCGCGGCGTCGTGCGGCGGCGCTCGGTCTTCATCCAGCTCCGGACATGATCGCGCGCATGTTTCAGCGGGCCGATCGAGCTGGCGACGTCGGCGAAGGCGGTCACGGTCGGCGAGCGCGCGCCGAAATCGGCGGTGAGGGCCGCTTCGATGTCGCGCTGGCGGTCGACCAGCAGACCGATGCAGCGGTCGAGACGGTCGATGCGCAGCTCGGCGGGCGGCGCGCCGTCCTTGAGTTGCGCCTCGCGCTGCCTCAGCAGGATCTCGATCAGCCTGGGCCCTGACATCTGGTTACGAAGCCTTCCTCAGGTCCGGGACGTAGGGTTTGCTGGCGAAATGTTCCTGCCCGTCGCCGCGCGCGAAGCGCAGCCCCGCCCGGCGGATCGCGTCGTCGTCGACCGGTTCGAGCGGCACGTAGTAGCGGTCGTCGACCTTGGTGAAGGTGTCGTTGTCGACACGATTGTAGCAGATCAGCAGGGTCCAGCGCCGGTTGGGCGAGCGGTTGGCGTCGGAGCGATGGATCGCGTTGCAATGGAAGATCAGCGCGTCGCCGGCCTCCAGCTCGCAATACTCGACCGGGCACTTCTCGAGAATGTGCGGCATCCGCTTGGGATCGACCTCGTTCTGCGTCGGCGACAACGGCGTGTGGTCGATGCGGCCGAGCCTGTGGGAGCCGGTGGCGATCTGCAGGCAGCCATTCTCGCGGTTGGTGCGGTCGAGCCCGATCATGATCGAGAGCATGTCGGGGCGCAGGCAGCCATTGTAGTACCAGTAGCCGTAATCCTGGTGCCATTCCCAGGCGCCGCCGACCTCGGGTTCCTTGGCCGTCAGCTTCGACTGGTAGTGATAGACCGGGCCGCCCAGCAGTGCCGCCGACGTGTCCACCATGCGCCGCACGCGGGCGGCGAGGCCGTAGACACTGTCGCCGGCCCGGTTCCAGAGCGCGATGCGCGTCGAGCGGCCTTCGCCGTCGCGGCGATCGAGGATGCTGTCGCGCACGGCAGGATCTTCCTCCATGGCGCGGGTCAGCAGCTTCACCTCGTCAGGCGCGAACAGCCCACGCGCATAGGTGAAGCCCTTCTGCTCGAATTCGGCCGTCTGTGCCGCACTCAGAACGTCCGGCATCGTTTCCTCACTTCAAGGAAGACAAAGGTCCTTCGAAGGACCCTTGAGTCATATGCGACAGCCTCAGACGGGGCGGAAGACGTTGCGGCCGCCCGTTTCGGAGACCGCCACCTTACGCCCGAGCTGCTCACGCGTCAGCATGTCGGCGATCAGGGCGGGATCGTCCGGGGTCATGGCGACGAAGCGGTCGCCGCTGCTGTCGAGGCGGCCCAGGATGTAACCACGCTCGGGCGCGTCCTTGCCGTAGGTGACGCAGTAGCTCTCGATCGTGCCGGTGCCCGTGGGCTTGGTTTCGACCCGGCGCTTGGGAAGGGCGTCGAGTTCGGCCTGGAACTTCTTCGGATCCTCGCGTTTCCACGCGCCTTTCGTGGGCTCGGTCGAATAGAGGCCGGCCGAGTGCTTGGTGAGGTAGTTGCCGTTGGCCGTCACCATGCCGAAGGAGCCGGGCTTGGCCCGCACCACGTTCATCATCTCGGCGATCGAGTGGGTGACGTAGTTGTTGCCGGGGCCGCCGAAGAACGGCAGGCCGCCGGTCACGCTGATCGGGCGCGGATCGTCCTCGGCGATGCCGATCTCGGTCATTGCGACTTCGACGGCCGAGGGGAAGCAGCTGTAGAGGTCGAACGCGTCGATGTCGGAAACCTTCTTGCCGGCCATGTCGAGGGCGATGCGGGCACAGCCGCGGATCGCCGGAGAGGCGTCGAGCTTTTCGCGCTCGGACACGACCCACGTATCGGTGCCGTCGGCGCAGCCGTGCAGGAACACCCAGCGGTCCTGGGGGATGCCCCATTCCTGGGCCTTGCCCACCGAGGTGACGAGCACGGCCGCCGCCTGGTCGATGATGGCGTTGGCGTTCATCAGGCGCGGATAGGGGAAACAGATCCAGCGATTGTCGGGAGAGATGGTCGACAGGGCTTCGGCGCCGTAGCCCTCGCGACGCGTCGCCAGCGGGTTGTCCTTGGCGACCGCGGCGAGGCGCTCGAACAGCCGGCCCATCGCCTTCATGTGGTTGTCGACGTCGCGCTTCAGCCCGCCGCGAATGGCGTTTTCCAGCAGCGGATAGAAGTGGATGGCGGCGCGCAGATCGTGGCGCGCCTCTTCCTCGCTGAAGCCGAAACGCGGATCGCCGATACGCGTCGGCTCGCCGCCGCCCGGATCCTCGTTCCAGTCGATCTTCATGTTGGCGCGGCGGGCGTTCTGCGTGCTGCGCAGCAGCTCGGCGCCGCAGATCAGGGCCAGCTCGGTCTCGCCCCTGGTGATCTGCTCGGCGAACTTGTTCACCAGATACTGGGGCATGTTGCCGCCCGAGTGGGTGTAGAGGAGCTGCCGCGGATCGGCGTGCAGCCGATTGGCGACGCTCTGCGGCGGGTTGCTCGAGCGGCCGTAGGGCGAGGCGAAGCGCGGGCTGATGTCGCTGAAGAACTCCATGACGGCGATGGCGTCGACCAGATGGCCGAGCGCGTGCCCGCCGATGGCGGCCTGGGTGTCTTCGAGCGCCAGGTTGGCCGCCTCGGCACAGAAGGCCACCCGCGAGCGCTCGCTGGAGGGCGCGCCGACCGTGTCGGTGATCTGGCCGGAACCGACCAGGATGGGGGTACGCGGATCGATCATTTAACGAGAGCCTCGATTTGGGATTGCGTCAGGCCGGCTTGCGCCAGCACGGTCTTGGTATCTTCGCCAAGTGCGGCGACCTTGGGGCCGCTCTGCAGCGGCGAGCCGGAGAAACGGAACGGAGGGGCGGGCGACTGGTAGGTGCCGCCGCCATCCTCGATGGTGCACAGCGAGCCGCGATGCTCGACCTGCGGGTCCTGCAGCGCCTCGGTGACCGTGACGTAGGGCGAGCAGGGGACGCCCTGCTTCTCCAGCGCCGCGACGACCTCCTTGACGCTCATCTTCTTCGACCACGCCTCCAGCTCGTCGACCAGCACCCCCCAGTTCATGCGCCGCTCATGATATTTCTCGAAGCGCGGATCGGTCAGCCAGTCGCGGCGACCGGCCGCGGTCGCCATGTCCTGGAAGGTCTTTTCGCTCGCCGTCGCCAGCATCACGTAGCCGTCGCTGGCTTCGATCGGGCCGTACATCGGCCGCGAGGGCATCTCGAAGTCGAACTGCGCGCGGTTGACCTCGCCCAGCAGCATGCCGACCAGGGTCTCGAACATCGACACGTCGACCATCTGGCCCTTGCCGGTGGCATGGCGCTGGTGGACGGCCGCCAGGATCGCGCCCATCGCATAGGCGCCGCTGGCATAGTCGGCGACGAAGATGCCGCAATTGTCGGGGCGCTGGCGGCCCTGCTGGTAGAAGAGATGCGCCATGTCGTAGCCGGTCGAGGCATGGATCACCGGAGCGTAGGCGGGCCGCCCTGCGCCGGGGCCGGTCTGGCCGTAACCCGAGATGGCGCAGTAGATCAGCCGCGGATTGACCTTGCACAGTTCGGCATAGTCGAGGCCCAGCCGCTTCATGACGCCGGGCCGGTAGTTCTCGACCAGGATGTCGACCGTGGCGGCCAGCTTCTTGATCGCGGCGACCGCTTCCGGCTTCTTGAGATCGAGCACGATCGACTTCTTGCCGGCATTGAGCTGGCCGAACATCGTGCTGAAGCCGTCGCGCTGCACCGGTCGCGAGCGCATCAGGTCGCCCTCGGGCGATTCGACCTTCACGACATCGGCGCCCATGTCGGCGAGCAGACGGCTGCAGTGCGGGCCGGCGATCGTGGTCGAGAAGTCGAGGATTCGCAGGCCGTCGAGCGGCCTCGTCATGTCTGTCATGGGGTCACCGGGTTGCGAGGATGAGAACGACTCCGCCGACCACGAGGAGGCTGCCGATCCACTCGCCGAGGGATGGCCGCTCCTTGAGGACGAGGCGGGAGGAGATGAAGGTGAAGACCAGCTCGATCTGGCCAACCGCGCGCACCAGCGCCGCATTCTCGAGCGTCATGGCGAGCGCCCAGCCGGCCGATCCCAGCACGCTGAAAATGCCGACCCAGATCGAGGAGCGCCAGTTGAACCAGACCTTGGAAAGCTGCGGCCGGTCGCGCCGTGACAGGTACAGCGCCATCAGGATCACCTGGATGGTGTTCATGCAGGCGAGCACGGTGATGCCGCGCACCATGAAGTCGCCGTCGGGCAGGAGCTTCGAGGCCTCGCGGATCGTGCCGGCGGCAATGGCGAAGATCGCGCCCGACAGGATGCCGTACATCGCCCCCTTGTGCGTGAGGTCGGCCAGCACGCCGCGCACGTCGGAAAACTTGCCGCGCACGCTCAGGATGGCGACGCCCCCCAGGCAGACCAGGATGCCGGCCCACGCGCCGAGCTTCAGCGGCTCGCCGGCGATGAAGGTGGCGAACAGGGCCACGAACACCGTCTCGGTCTTGGAGTAGACCGTGCCAACGGCGAAATTGCGCAGGGAGAAGGCGTGGATCATCAGCGAGGTGGCCACGATCTGTGCGACGCCCGCGATGGTCACCAACAGGAGAAAGTGCAGCGAGATCGCCGGCACGTGGCGGCCGGTCACGAAGACCAGGAAGGCGAGCATCCCCAGCGCCAGCGGGGCGCCGTAGAGGTAGCGGACGAAATTGGCGCCATCGACGCTCAGGATGCCGCGAATCTTCTGCTGCATCGTCGTGCGGATGTTCTGGCACAGAGCGGCAGCGACAGTGATCGGTATCCAGAGCGGCACGGCGTTTATCTCCCTGGCCGGGAGTGTATGGGCTCGATAGCCCGGCGTCTGCGGTTTAGATTTTCGCGGTGCGACGAGGCCCTTGGCCGGCCCTGAAATAGCCAGGCCCGGCGGATAAACGAAACAAACGAAACAAACGAAATAAACGCAATAAACGAAATGAGTGTCGCAGCCCCTGGTTGGGGTATCTCGGTACCGTTGACGATACGATGTTTCTTGCCGGCGCCTGCGAAAACCTACTTCAACAGCCTGCTAGGCCCCAACGTCGACACCGACGGCGTCCGCGACCGCAGAAAAGCCGTCGCGCGCCAGCAAGGCTGCGAGTTCGTCCTTGATGCGCCGAATGATCGGCGGACCCTCGTAGACCATTGCCGAGTAGAGCTGCACCAGCGTCGCGCCGGCGCGGATCTTGGCATAGGCGTCGGCCCCCGAGCCCACCCCGCCGCAACCGATCAGCGGGAACTGCCGCTCGACGCGCCGGGCGGTCTTGCGCAGCACCTCGGTGGACAGCGCCGTGAGCGGGGCGCCCGACAGGCCGCCGGTCTCGCCCCGCCGCTCGGACTTCAGAGAAGCCGGCCGGGAGAGGGTCGTATTACCGATGATGATGCCGTCCAGCTTGAGGTCGCGGCAGACGAAGACGATGTCGTCGAGATCCTCGTCGGTCGCGTCGGGAGCGATCTTGACCACCAGCGGTACCGGCCTGGCCGCAATCGCATCCTGCACGCGCTTCAACAAGCCGGCCAGTTCGCTCCGGCCCTGCAGGTTCCGCAGGCCCGGCGTATTGGGCGAGGACACGTTGCAGACGAGGTAATCGGCATAGGGTGCCAGTGCCACGCAGCCGGTTACGTAGTCGGCGGCGCGATCGACGCTGTCCTTGTTGGCGCCGACATTGACGCCGACGAAACCGCGCCGCGGGCGGGCGGCGAGGCGGGAGCGGGCGGCATCGAGACCCTGGCCGGGAAAGCCCATGCGGTTGATCACTCCGCGATCCTGCGGCAGTCGAAACAGGCGCGGGCGCGGATTGCCCTCCTGCGGCCGCGGCGTGACGCTGCCGATCTCCACCAGCCCGAAGCCCTGCGCCAGCATGGCGTCGGCCACCTCGGCATTCTTGTCGAAGCCGGCAGCGAGGCCGATCGGGTTGGGCAGCGAACGGCCCCAGACTTTCGTCGCCAGAGAGGCAGCATCGGCCCGCCCGTCGCCCGGCAGGAGGCCGGTCTTCAGCGCGCGGATGGCGAGGCCATGGGCGGCCTCCGCGTCGAGACGGGAGAGGGCGAGATCGAGGAGGGAATACCAGACGGCCATTGCCGTCTGGTTAGCAGAGTTTCCCTGTGGAGCGCTTGAGTGAGCGCGGGGCCGCTAGTTGCGGCCCATCCCGCCACCCTGGTTGGGACGGAGGGACGGGGAGTCGGAGAAGACGACCATGAAGAGCTCGCGGAAGAGTTCGCCGATCCGCGGGTCGGTCGGGCCATTCGCGGGAGTCCAGGCCGTGGTTTCGGACATGGTCATGTCGTTGCGGCAGTAGATGGCATAGACGTTGAAGATGCCGGGCTTGCCGGGCTTGAAACGCACCGTGCCCTTGCAGACCGAATCGCTGTTGAGATCGTTGGCCGGGTCGAAGACCAGCATGAGCCGGTAGTCGGGCCGCGGCTTTTCCGCCGGTGTCTCGTAGGTGAAGGTGAGGCGCGGCATCGGCTTGGCAGCCTGCATCATCGGCAGCAGGTCACGCGCCACCACCGCCGGATCGGTGCCGGGGAAGGGATTGCCGTGAATCACCACCTGGAAGTTCTTGCCGTCCGTCGCGGCGAAGAATTCGCGATAGTCGTACTGCACCGCGTAGTAGGTGCCGCCGATCACGGCGGCATAGGCCGCGGCCGGGAGGGTGGCGACCGCCAGCAGGGCGGCGGCAATCTTGGACCTGAAACGCATTGGGCAAACTCCTCCGCGGGTTATCGCTCACCTTACGCCTGGGCGGTGCTCTCGGATGTCACATTTCTGCGCGCAGCCCGTCAGCCGGCGTAGGCAGCCGCGTCACACGTCGAGATCGCGGGCGAACCGGGCATTCTCCTGGATGAAGGCGTAGCGCTTCTCCGGCTTGCGCCCCATCAGGTCCTCGACAAGGGTGCGGGTCCGCATGTCCTCGACGCGAGACTCAGGCTCGGTGCCCGAGATCAGGGGCACGTCGACCTTCAGGAGAACGCGCTTGGCGGGATCCATCGTGGTTTCGCGCAGATGGACGGACTGCATCTCGCCCAGGCCCTTGAAACGCGTGATATCGGCCTTGCCGTTGAACACCGTCCGGATCAGCTCGTCCTTCTGGGCATCGTCCTGAGCATATTCGGTACGGCCGCCTTTGCTGATGCGAAACAGCGGCGGCTGGGCCAGGAACAGGTGGCCGTTCTCGATCAGCTTCGGCATCTCGCGATAGAAGAACGTCATCAGCAGCGAGGCGATATGAGCGCCGTCGACGTCGGCGTCGGTCATGATGATGACCCGCTCGTAGCGCAGCCGGTCGTCGTTGTAGTGGGTGCCGGCGCCACAGCCCAGCGCCTGGATGAGATCCTGGATCTCCTGGTTCTCGCGCATCTTCTCGGACGTGGCGCTGGCCACGTTGAGGATCTTGCCGCGCAGCGGCAGGATCGCCTGGGTCTCGCGATTGCGCGCGGCCTTGGCCGACCCGCCGGCCGAATCGCCTTCGACCAGGAAGATTTCGGTGCCGGTCGAGGAGGAACTGGAGCAGTCGGCGAGCTTGCCCGGCAGGCGCAGCTTGCGCGTCGCGGTCTTGCGCTGCTGCTCGCGATCCTGCCGGCGGCGCAGCCGCTCCTCGGCCTTGGCGACGACATGCTCAAGCAGCACGTTACCGGCTTCCTTGTCGCCGATCAGCCAGTGCTCGAAATTGTCGCCGACGATCGTCTCGACGATCTTGGTCGCCTCGACGCTGACCAGCTTTTCCTTGGTCTGGCCCTGGAACTGCGGCTGCTCGATGAAGACCGAGACGAGGGCTGCCGAACCGTCGATCACGTCGTCGGCGGTGATGACCGAACCCTTGCGGTTGCCGGTCAGCTCGGCATAGCGCTTGAGGCCGCGCACCAGGGCGCTGCGGAAGCCGGATTCGTGGGTGCCGCCCTCGGCGGTGGGCACGGTGTTGCAGTAGGAGCGGACGAAGCCTTCCTCGTCGTTCGGCCACCACACCGCCCACTCGACCTTGCCGTTGCCCTCGCTCTTGGCCTCGCCGGCGAAGGGCTGCGGCACGACGGTCGGCCGCTGGCCGATCTCGGAGGTGATGTAGTCCTTGAGGCCGTTGGGGAAGCGGAAGGTCTCTTCCTCGGGAATCGTGCTGTTCTTGAGCAGGGACTTGTCGCACTTCCAGCGGATCTCGACGCCGCGGAACAGGTAGGCCTTGGAGCGCACCATGCGGTAGAGGCGCTCGGGCACGAACTGCTGCTTGCCGAAGATCTCGGGATCGGGATGGAAGGTGACGATCGTGCCGCGACGGTTGGGCGCGGGGCCGGCCGGCTTCAGCTTCGAGGCCGGGAGGCCGCGCGAGAAGCTCTGCGTCCAGGCCTGGCGGTCGCGGGCGACCTCCACGACGAGATCGTCCGACAGCGCGTTGACGACCGAGGCACCGACGCCATGCAGGCCGCCCGAGGTGGCGTAGACCTTGCTGTTGAACTTGCCGCCGGCATGCAGCGTCGTGAGGATCACCTCCAGCGCCGACTTGTTCTTGAACTTGGGGTGCGGATCGACCGGCATGCCGCGGCCATTGTCGCGCACCGCGACGTAGTTGCCCGGCAGCATTTCGAGCCAGATCGTATCGGCGTGGCCGGCGACGGCCTCGTCCATCGAATTGTCGAGAATCTCGGCCACGAGATGATGCATGGCCCGTTCATCGGTGCCGCCGATATACATGCCGGGGCGCTTGCGGACGGGTTCGAGCCCTTCCAGCACCTCGATGTCACTCGCCGTGTAGGAATTTTCCTTCGGACCCGCGGCACGCTTGCCGCCGCCAGACCGATCGAAGAGATCGCCGTTTCGTGCCATGCCTGCTTCTGTCTTTCCGCGGCCGCGCGAGGGGATCGCTGGGTGGCCGGTCCGGCATGGGTATGGTAGCAAAACCACGTGAAAGCAACCACATCCGGTGAGGAATTGATGTCCGAAAGTCGCCGCGATCCCATCGTAAGGACCGTTCCGCAGCCCGCCGACATGAACGGAAATGGCGACATTTTCGGCGGCTGGGTGCTGAGCCAGATGGATATCGCGGGCGGCTCGCTCGCGGCCCGGGTGGCGAAGGGCAGGGTGGCCACCGTGGCGATCACGGCCATGACCTTCGTCCAGCCCATCAAGGTGGGAGACATGGTGTCGATCTATGGGGAAGTCGTGAAAGTCGGACGGACGTCGATCACCATCGGACTCGAGACGGTGGTGCAGCGCCGCCATGAGGAAACCGACCTGCGCGTCACCCACGGCACCTTCGTGTTCGTGGCGATCGACGAGGACGGCAAGCCGCGCCCGGTTCCGCACCAGGACGGCGCGTGAGAAGGTTGCTCGCCCCGGTCCTGGCCGCCCTGGCACTGCTCGTGCCGGTGGCGGCATTCGCACATCCGCACATCGTCGTGCAGCAGGTCGTGCGCATGGTCGCCAAGGACGGCAAATATACCCATGTCGAGATCGAATGGCGGTTCGACCCGTTTTCGAGCGAGGTCGAAATCCCGCTGATCGACGAGGACAAGGACGGCAAGGTCTCGGCACGGGAAACCAAGCTGCTGGCCGGCGAAATGATGCCCGAACTCGGCAAGGAGGGGTATCTGAGCTGGATCAACACCGGCGGGAAGGACTTCCGCCCGCCCAAGGCGCCGCAGTTTTCCGTGCGGATCGACGATCCGGCGAGCTTCGTTCCGCCGGAATGGGACCGCAACGCCGGCGACAATGCCGGCATGCCGATGCCGGCCAACAAGCGTGCCGATGCGCCGGGTGTGCCGCGCAAGCAGGGCGCGCGCAACCTCGTCTACATCATGCGCTTCGCCCTGCCTCAGCCGTCCAAGCTGGTGTCGATCGCCACCTACGATCCCGAGGATTTCATCCGCATCGAGGTCGACAAGGGCTCGGTCCCGGCCGGCTGCACGCTGGGCAAGCATCCTTCCCACAAGTCCGAGTTCGTGCGCGGCTATCCCTTCTTTGCCGACGTGGTGACATGCCAACTTCCGTAAGAACCTCCGCTCTCCGCTCGCCCTTCCTGTGGGTCGGCGTGCTCCTGCTGGTTGCGCTGGGAAGCGCACTGGTGTTCAGCGACGGCGTCGCCGAACTGGCGCGCTATTCGGCCGACTACCAGCGCCGCATCAATCAGGTGCTTTCGACCTCGCTGCGCGACGTGCAGTCGGGAACCGGATCGCTGGCCCTCTGGACCCTCGTCACCGTCTGTTTCGGCTATGGCGTCGTGCACACGCTGGGGCCGGGTCATGGCAAGGCCGTCGTGGTGGCCTACTTCCTCGACAGCAGCCGGCCGCGCGCCTGGATCGAGGGCATTTTCGCCGGCGGCTGGATCGCCTTCACCCATACGCTGGCGGCCCTTCTGCTGGCCGGCGCTCTGAAACTGTCCTCGACCGTCGGCCTGCTGGGCGCGCTGCGCGAGGTGCGCAACGTCGAGATCGTTTCCTATACGCTGATCGTGCTGGTGGGATTCTGGCGCCTGTGGGCCGGCATCACCGGCCGCCTGCACGAGCACCCCCACGGCGATCACGGGCACGATCATCATCATCACGGACATGATCACGGGCACGGGCACGACCACCATCACCACGATCACGAGCCGCCGCAGCGCACGATCGCGGGCTGGCTGCTGCTGACGGCGGCCGGCATTGCGCCCTGCGCCGGCGCGCTGATCATCATCCTGCTCTCGATCGCGCTCGACGTGTTGTGGGCGGGCGTGGTCGGCGTCATCGCCATCGCGCTCGGCATGGCGATCACCCTGGCCGCCATCGGGATGGCCTCGATGGTGGCGCACCGGCTGATCATCGGCGAGGGGCGTTCGCAGGAGATCGGGCGCTTCACCGCCATCGCCGCCTCGCTGATCGTGATCGCGACGGGCGGAACCCTGCTGCTGGGCTCGCTCGAACGCTTCCTGCGCTGAGGCCCGGCAATGGCCGAGCTCCAGGCGCCCAGCCGGTCGTCACGGCCCCTGCTGGGCGTGCTTTTCATGTGTACGGCCTGCACCCTGTTTCCGATCATGAACGGCCTGGTGAAGCTGCTGGCAGCCACCTACGACCCGCAGGAGATCGTCTGGTTCCGGATCATCCTGCACCTGGTCCTGGTGGCCGCGGTGTTCATGCCGCGCATGGGACTGGGCTTGCTGCGCACGCGACGCATCGGCACGCAGTTCGTCAGCTCGGTGATGATGATGCTGTCGACGCTGTTTTTCTTTTCGGCGGTGAAGTCCATTCCGGTGGCCGAGGCGATCGCCGTCACCTTCGTGGCACCGCTCGCCGTCGTTCTGCTCGCCTGGCCGCTGCTGGGCGAGCGCATCACCTTCTTCCGCATGGCCGCGGTGATCGTGGGCTTTGCCGGTGTGCTGATCGTCATCCGGCCGGGCAGCGCGGTCTTCCAATGGCAATCGCTTCTGCTGTTGGGCAGCGCCGTCTGTTACGCCATGTACCAGATCCTGATCCGGCGGCTTGCCGGCGTCGACGCGCCCGCCACGTCGATCTTCTACAGCGTGCTGCTGGGCGCGATCATCATGTCGGTCTGGCTGCCTTTCCATTGGAAGACGCCGACGGGCTGGGCCGACTGGGCGCTGCTCTGCTCGCTGGGAGCGCTGGGGGCACTTGGCCACTACTGCGTGGCCAAGGCCATGACCTATGCCTCGGCAAACTTCGTGGCGCCATTCAACTACACGCAGATGATCGGTTCGGTCGTCGTCGGATACCTGATGTTCGCCGAAGTGCCGGATTTCTACACCTGGCTCGGGACCGCCGTGATCGTCGGCGCGGGCCTCATGGTCGGCCTGCAGGGCCGCAGGCAACGGGGCTGAAAGCGAACGGTCCCTCGCTCACGCCCGGGCGCAGCGAGGGACCTTTTCTTTGCTGACTACAGTCCCAGCGTCGACAGGTCCGGCGTGCGCTTGTGGAAGTCCGTGGCGTCCTGAAGGGCCTTGCCGATCCGGAGCACCGTGCCCTCGGCGTAGGGCTTGCCCAGGAGCTGGATGCCGATCGGGAGCCCGTTCGAAAAGCCGTTCGGCAGCGAGAGGCCGCACAGGCCGAGATAGTTGCCGGGGCGGGTCATCAGCGAGATCGCGGGCGAGGTCTCGTCGACCTCGGTGACGGGGATCGCGCCCGAGGCCAGCGCCGGCGTGAGCAGCGCGTCGTAGGGCGCCATCCAGGCGTTGAACGCCGCCCGGCGCTCGCCCATGCGGCGCAGCTCCTCGGCATAGAGGGCCGGGGCGAAGCCCTTGGCGGCCATGGCGCGGCCACGCACGCCCGCACCGATCGGCTGGGCCATGTCCTCGATCCAGCCGCGATGCAGCGACCAGAGTTCCGAAGCCGAGATCGAGCCCGCGCCGACGCCGAGATTGAAGTACCATTCGGGGATCTTCACCGGCTCGACGACGGCGCCGAGTTCCTCCAGCATCCGGGCCGAAGCCAGCCACGCCTCGATCACGTCGGCATGGCACTCGGGCAAGGAAGAGGCATCGGGCAGGGCGATGCGCAGGCCCTTGATCGAGCCGCCCTTGGTCGAGGCCGTGAAATCCTCGAGCGGCTGGCCGAGGGTGGTCGGATCGCGCGGATCGGGCCCTGCCAGCGCATTGAGCATCAGGGCGCAATCCTCGACAGAGCGCGTCATCGGGCCGATCGAGTCGAGCGTCCACGACAGCAGCATCGTGCCGTGCAGGCTGATGCGGCCGAAGGTGACCTTCAGGCCCACGAGTCCATTGAAGGCGCAGGGAATGCGCACCGAGCCGCCGGTGTCGCTGCCGATGCCCGCGGGCGTGAGGCGCGCCGCGACGGCGACCCCGGTGCCGCTCGACGAGCCACCGGGCGTGCGATGGGTCTCGAGGTCCCACGGGTTCCACGGCGTGCCCATCAGCGGGTTGGTGCCCCAGCCGCCGAAGGCGAATTCGACCATGTGCAGCTTGCCGAGCGGGATCATGCCGGCCGCGGTCAGGCGCTCGACCGTGTTGGAGGTCTCGGTGGCGACGCGCGTCTCCCACATCTTGGAGCCGCCGGTGCCGACACGGCCGGCAATGTCGCAGAGATCCTTGTAGGCGACGGGCAGGCCATGCAGCGCCGGCAGGGGAAATCCGGACGCGCGGGCGGCGTCGGCGCCGTCGGCGATCGCGCGGGCTTCCTTCGCGTAGACCTCGGTGAAGGCGTGCAGCTTGCCGTCGGCTTTCTCGATGCGCGCCAGCAACGCGTCGACCACCTCGCGCGAGGAGAAGCGCTTGGCGGCGAGGCCGGCGGACAGGTCGGTCAGGGTGAGTTCATGCAAAGACATCAGTAGGTAGCCCGTCCGCCAGAGAGATCGAAAACCGCACCCGTCGCGAAGGTGCAGTGGGAAGAGGCGAGCCAAGCGACCATCTCGGCCACTTCCTCGACCTCGCCGAAGCGGTTCATCGGGATCTTGGACAGCATGTAGTTGATGTGTTGCTCGGTCATCTGGCTGAACAATTCCGTCTTCACCACTGCCGGCGCGACGCAGTTCACCAGCACGCCGGTCGTAGCAAGTTCCTTGCCGAGCGACTTGGTGAGGCCGATGACGGCGGCCTTCGAGGCAGAGTAGGCCGAGGCATTGGGATTGCCCTCCTTGCCGGCCACCGAGGCGATGTTGACGATACGGCCCCAGCCACGCTGCACCATGCCGTCGATCACGACGCGGTTGCAGAGGAAGACACCCGTCAGGTTGATATCGATCACCTGGCGCCAGGCATCGACGGGATATTTGGCCACGGTCGTGTTGGGGCCGGTGATGCCGGCGCTGGCGACCAGGATGTCCGGCGGGGCCAGCAGTTTCTCGGTGTCGGCCAGCGCCCTGGCGACGTCCGCCTCGCTGGTCACGTCGACGGCGATGGCGACTGCGCCCTTGAGCGTCTCGGCGGACTGCTTCGCGCGTTCGGGATCGCGGTCCCAGAGGGCGACCCGCCCGCCGCCTGCAGTGATCTTCGCGGCGCAGGCGAGGCCGATGCCGCGTGCGCCGCCGGTGACGATCGCGGTCCGGCCCCGGAACGGTTCGCTCTCCATGCCTTCCTCCCAAATCCTTGAATTATATTGCGATTCCCAGCATATCGGCGCGCCGGGGCATCCGCTACACTGAGCGCTTCAATGCCTCGAGTTTTCGCGGGAGTTTCATGCCTTCGCCCATTCCGGCGTCCATCGACGCCACCGTCGAGCTGCTGCAGGGCGGCGAGTACATCGCCGACCGCAGCCTCGCCACGGTCCTCTACCTCGCCCTCAAGCTGGGCCGTCCGCTGTTCTGCGAAGGCGAGGCGGGCGTCGGCAAGACCGAGATCGCCAAGGTGCTGGCCGAGACGCTGAAGCGCCCGCTGATCCGCCTGCAGTGCTACGAGGGCCTCGACGTCGCCTCGGCGGTGTACGAATGGAACTATGCCCGCCAGATGATCGAGATTCGCCTGGCCGAAGCGCAGGGCGTGCACGACCGCAGCGAACTCTCTGCCGACATCTTCGACGAGCGGTTCCTGATCCGCCGTCCGCTGCTCGAGGCGCTGCAGCCGCATGTCGGCGGCGCCCCGATCCTGCTGATCGACGAGCTGGACCGCACCGACGAGCCGTTCGAGGCCTACCTGCTCGAAGTCCTGTCGGACTTCCAGGTGACGATCCCGGAACTCGGCACGATCAAGGCGGCGGAGCGGCCGATCGTCATCATCACGTCGAACCGCACGCGCGAGATCCACGACGCGCTGAAGCGGCGCTGCTTCTACCACTGGGTCGACTATCCGGACCTCAAGCGCGAGCTGGAGATCCTGCGGGTCAAGGCCCCGGGCGCCAGCGAGCGCCTGTCGCGCCAGGTCGTGGGCTTCGTCCAGGAACTGCGCAAGCTCGACCTGTTCAAGGCGCCCGGCGTTGCAGAGACGATCGACTGGTCGACGGCGCTGTCCGAACTCGACGTGCTCGATCTCGATCCGCGCACGATCAACGACACGCTGGGCGTGCTGCTCAAGTACCAGGACGACATCCAGCGCCTGCAGGGCTCGGAAGCGGCCGAGATCCTGCGTAAGGTAAAGTCCGACATCGCCGCCCAGCCGCTGGGCTGAGCCGGTGGTGTGCCGCACACTCACATATGCCTTAAAGGTCCCTCACTGCGTTCGGGATGACAGCTTTTTCTGCCGCGACGCACTGCGCCAACCCGAGCAAAATTGTCATCCCGAACGCAGTGAGGGATCTTTCGCTTGCGCCAGAACGCGAAGGGTCGTGGCGTGATGGACACGCTGCCCGATCCGCCGGCCGGACTTCCGGGACGTGAGCCGCGCAACGGCAAGCTCGCGAGCAACATCGTGCACTTCGCGCGGACCTTGCGCACGGCCGGGCTGCGGGTCGGGCCGGGGCAGATCCTGCGCGCCATCGAGGCCGTCGAGGCGGCGGGCATCCGCAATCGCGACGACTTCTACTGGACGCTCCATTCGGTCTTCGTGAACCGCCGCGACCAGCGCGAGATCTTCGACCAGGCATTCCATGTCTACTGGCGCAATCCGCGCCTGCTCGAGAAGATGATGGACATGCTGCTGCCGCAGATCGGCGTGCCGGCCGAGCAGGACAAGGGCAAGCAGCTCAGCCGCCGCTTGCAGGAGGCGCTGCAGCCGGGGCAGGGCGAGGCGCCGCCGGAGCAGTCCGAGGAGCCGCCGGAAGTCGAGGTCGAAGCGACCTTCACCGTGTCCGACCGCGAGGTCCTGCAGACTCGCGACTTCGAGCAGATGTCGCAGACCGAGATCGACGAGGCCTTGCGCGCCATCTCCCGCCTGCGCCTGCCGGTGCCGGAGCGGCGCACGCGGCGTTATCAGGCGGCGCGGCGCGGGCCGCGCATCGATTTCCGGGCCTCGCTGCGCCGTGCGATGCGGCCGGAGGGGCTGACGGAGCTGGCCCGGCGCGAGCCGCGTCGCCGCCCGCCGCCGCTCGTGATCCTGTGCGACATCTCCGGTTCGATGGCGCGCTACACGCGGATGTTCCTGCATTTCATGCATGCGATCACCAACGACCGCGACCGCGTCTACTGCTTCACCTTCGGCACGCGCCTGTCGAACGTGACGCGCGCCTTGCGCAACCGCGACGTCGACATCGCGCTGCAGAAGGCTTCGTCGCAGGTCGAGGACTGGTCGGGCGGCACGCGCATCGGCCAGGCGCTGCACGAGTTCAACAACAAGTGGTCGCGCCGCGTTCTGGGGCAAGGCGCAGTCGTTCTCCTCATCACCGACGGGCTGGATCGCGAGGGCGCGTCCGGTTTGGATGAGGAAATGGAACGCTTGCATAAGTCCTGCTCACGCATGATCTGGCTCAACCCGCTCTTGCGGTACGGCGGCTATGAGCCCAAATCTCAGGGCAACAAGGCCATGCTGCCGCATGTCGACGAATTCAGGCCCGTTCACAATCTGGAGAGCCTGTCTGGCCTGATCGCGGCGCTGGGCGCCCGCACCGTCGGGGCCGACAAGCGGCTCGCGGGATGGCAGACCGACCTTCGCAAGGAGTAGACCATGAGCGATGCGCTGGAAGTTCTCGATCAGGTCGGCCAGTGGAAGGCCGACGGCAAGGGCGTCGCGGTCGCCACCGTGATCGTCACCTGGGGATCCTCGCCGCGTCCCGTGGGCAGCCAGCTCGGCGTCGACGATGCCGGCAACATGGTGGGCTCGGTGTCCGGCGGCTGCATCGAGGGCGCGGTCGTCAAGGAGGCGCTCGATGCAATCAAGGACGGCAAGCCGCGGCTGCTGGATTTCGGCGTCAGCGACGAGCAGGCCTGGGATGTCGGCCTCGCCTGCGGCGGCAAGGTCCAAGTCTTCGTCGAGAAGGTGAACTGATCCGATGAAAGCCGAAACCCTCGCCGCGCTCCAGGACGCGCGCGTCAAGCGCCGGGCCGTGACGCTCGCCACCCGCCTCAGCGATGCCGCCGAGGCGCTGGTCTATCGCGACGACGCCAAGGGCGAACTGGCGGGCGATGCCGAGATCGTCGCGGCGGCGCAGCGCGCCATGGATATCGGCAAGAGCGAGACGGTGGATATCGGCGGCGCCAAGATCTTCCTGAACGTCTACGTGCCGCCGCCGCGGCTGATCATCGTCGGCGCTGTGCACATCGCGCAGTCGCTGGCGCCGATGGCGGCCATGCTCGAGTTCGATGTCACGGTGGTCGATCCGCGCGGCGCCTGGGCCACGACCCAGCGCTTCCCCGGTGTGAAGGTGATCCAGGACTGGGCCGACGAGGCCTTCCAGGCGATGGGCCTCGACGTGTCGACTGCCGTTGTGACCTTGACCCACGATCCCAAGCTCGACGATCCGGCGCTCGAATCGGCGCTGAAATCCGACGCCTTCTACATTGGGGCGCTGGGCAGCCGGCGGACCCACGCCAAGCGCAAGGAGCGCCTGGCGGAGGTCGGAGTCACCGAGGAGATGTTCGCCCGCGTCCACGGGCCGGTCGGCCTCAACATCGGCGCCAAGTCGCCGGCCGAGATCGCGGTGTCGATCCTGGGCCAGATCATCGAGGTGCGCGCGCGCCGCCTCGAAGCCCTGTCTGCGCCGAAGGTCGCTGCGGCGTGAGATTCGGCGCGACCCCGGTCGATGAGGCCGCCGGCGCCATCCTGGCGCACAGCCGGCGCGCCGACGGGATCAATTTCGCCAAGGGGCGCGTCCTCTCCACTGAGGATATCGCGCGCCTGAAGCAAGCCGGTGTCTCGACGGTCGTCGCTGCGCGCCTAGATGACGACGACATGCACGAGGACGAGGCGGCCGCCGCCGTCGCCCGGGCTTTGGCGGGCGAGGGGATCGAGGTCACTGCTGCCTTCACCGGCCGCTGCAACCATTTCGCCCGCGAAGCAGGCCTTGCCGTGCTCGACCAGGAGCGCATCGACGCGCTGAACGACCTCCATGAATCGGTAACGGTGGCTACCCTTCCGCCCTTCGCGCGGGTAGAGCCGCGCCAGATGGTGGCGACAGTGAAGATCATTCCCTATGGCGCGCCGCGCGTCGCGGTCGCGCGCGCCGTCGACGTTGCCAAGGCTGCCAACCGGCCGATGATCTCCGTCGCACCTTTCCGGGCGATGCGCGCCGGCTTGGTGCAGACACGGCTGCCCGGCACGCGCGACAAGGTGCTCGACAAGGCGGTGAGCACGACCACCAAGCGCCTGACCTCGCTCGGCAGCACCTTGAACGGCGAGCGCCGCGTCGCGCACGACGCCAAGGCCATTGCCGATGCGCTGGCCGAGCTGAAGTCCGAGGGCTGCGACCTGTTCCTGATCGCCGGCGCCTCGGCGATCGTCGACCGGCACGACGTGGTGCCGGCCGGCATTGAATCGGCAGGCGGCGAGCTCATCCATTTCGGCATGCCGGTCGATCCGGGGAACCTGCTGCTGACGGCCGAGCTGGACGGCAAACCGGTGCTGGGCCTGCCGGGCTGCGCCAAGTCACCCAAGTACAACGGCTTCGACATGGTGCTGGAGCGGCTCGCCGCGCGCCTGCCGGTCGGCCGCGCCGAGATCGTGCGCATGGGGTCGGGCGGGCTGCTCGCTGAAATTCCCAGCCGCCCGCAGCCGCGCGACGAGCCGGAGGCCGAGGAAGCCGGCCCGCAACAGGCACCACGTGTCGCGGTGCTGGTGCTGGCTGCCGGCCGCTCGACTCGGATGGGCGGGCCGAACAAACTTCTGGCCGAAGCCGAAGGCGCGCCCCTGGTCGTCCATGCGGTGAAGGCAGCACTTGCCTCGCAGGCGGTCGAGGTCGTCGTCGTGTTGGGTCACATGGCCGACGACGTCCGCGCCGCGGTCGAGAAGGCCGTGCCGCCGCGCTCGCGCGTGCGCTTCGTCACCAATCCGGATTTTGCCGAGGGCCTCAGTACCTCGGTGCGCACCGGCATCGGCGCGCTGCCGACCACCGTCGATGCGGCGGTGGTTCAGCTCGGCGACATGCCGGGCGTCGGTGCCCCGCTGCTCAATCGCCTGATGGCCGCCTTCAGCCCCGTCGAGGGCCGCGCGATCTGTGTGCCGACGGTGGCTGGCAAGCGCGGCAATCCCGTCCTGTGGGCGCGGCGCTTCTTTCCCGAGATGGCGAAATTGTCCGGCGACAGCGGTGCCAAGCACCTGATCGGCGAGCATGCCGATCTCGTCTGTGAGGTCGAGATGAGCGGCGAGGCGGCAATCACCGACATCGACACGCCCGAGGCGCTGGCCGCGTGGCGGGCGAGGGTACCGGCATGAGTATTGTGGCATGAGCTTCGACGTCGCCGCCGTCCGCGGCCAGTTTCCGATCCTGTCCGAGATCATCGACGGCTTGCCCGTCCATTATCTCGACAACGGCGCCTCGGCGCAGACGCCGCTGGCCGTCATGGATGCGGTGCGGCGCTACGAGACGACGGGCCGCGCCAACGTGCTGCGTGGCGTTCATCGGCTGGCCGAACGCGCCACCGAGTCCTACGAAAATGCACGCGCGCAGGTCGCGTCGTTCCTCGGCGTCCCAACCATGGAGATCGTCTTCACGGGCGGCTGCACGGCGGCGATCAATCTCGTGGCCTATTCCTACGGCGCGTTGCTGAAGCCCGGTGATCGCATCCTGCTGTCGGAACTCGAGCACCATTCCAACATCGTGCCGTGGCAGCTGCTGCGGTCGCGCTCGGGCATCGAACTCGACATGCTGCCGGTCACGACCGACGGCCGCATCGATCTCTCGGCCTTGCCCAGTTTGCTGACGCCGAAGACGAAGCTCGTGTCGCTGGCGCACGTCTCGAACGTCACCGGCGCGCTGCTCGACGTGCGCGCCGTCGTCGAGGCGGCGAAGTCGGTCGGCGCGAAGGTGATGCTCGACGGCGCCCAGCGCGCGCCGCACGGGCCGCTCGACCTGCCGTCGCTCGGCATCGATTTCTACGCCTTCGCCGGCCACAAGGCCTATGGACCGAACGGCATCGGCGCACTGTGGGGCCGGCCCGAGCTGATGGACGCCATGCCGCCTTTCATGGGCGGCGGTTCGATGATCGGGCGAGTGACACTTGCCGAGACCACGTGGGCGCCGTCGCCACGCCGCTTCGAGGCGGGGACGCCTCCGATCGGTCCCGCAATCGGTCTGGGCGCCGCCTGCGCCTGGATGCAAGCGCTCGACTGGGCGGGGGCACACGAGCACGAGATGGACCTCGTGCAACGGCTGATGGATGGCCTGCAGAAGATCGACGGCACGCAGCTCTTCGGCCCGGCGGGTCTGCAGAACCGCTACCCGGTCGTGTCGTTCATGCTGGACGGCGTGCATCCGCACGACGTGGCGCAGACGCTCGATTCGTTCGGCGTTGCCGTGCGCGCCGGCCATCACTGCGCGCAGCCGCTGATGGAACGCTTCGATCTCGACGGCACGACGCGCGTCTCGATGGCGCCCTACAACGACAACAGCGACATCGACGCGCTGCTGGCCGGCGTCGCGCACGCCGCGAAGACGCTGCGATGAGCGACCAGATCTACCAAGAGCGCATCGTCGCTCTCGCCAAGGCGAAGACCGGCGCCGGCAAGCTCGAGAACCCGACCCGGACGGCGCGGCGAGACAACCCGCTCTGTGGCGATCGCGTGATCCTCGACGTCCGCCTCGACGGCGAAGGGCGCATCGCCGAGATCGGCCATCAGGTGCGCGGCTGTCTGCTCTGCCAGGCCTCGGCCTCCGCGCTCTCCGCCGTCGCCATCGGTCGCGACGCCGCGGGCATCGCCGAGCTGCGCCATGACGCCGACCGTGCGCTGGGCCGGGAGCCCGGCGAGACGCACGAGCCGTTCGACGCCTTCGCCCCCGTGGCGGCGCACAAGTCGCGACAGGAGTGCGTGCTGCTGCCGCTCGAAGCGCTCAAGGATGCGCTTTCCTAACTACGCAGCGCGCCCGTAGTTTCGTCGCGCCGCCGCCGTCCTTGTGTCACAGTCACTGGTCACGGTGCGCAGGCATCGACCGGGAGAGACCATGCGCCTTTTGATGAACGTCGTGGCCCTGGTGGGCTTTCTCGCGTTCCCGACTTTCGCCTTCGCCCAGGACCTCGCGCTGAAGAGGGTCATGCTGTCGTCCGGTGGCCTCGGCTACTTCGAATACGAGGCGAGTGTCGATGGCGACGCGACCCTGAAGCTCACCGTGTCGCTGGGCCAGGTCGACGACGTGCTGAAGAGCCTCGTCGCCTATGACGACAAAGGCAGCGTGGGCGGGCTCAGCCTGCCGGGCCGCGAGCCGCTGGCGCAGGCGTTCAAGGATCTGCCGTTCGATCAGAATTCGCTGGGTTCGCCGGCCGAGCTGCTGCAGACCCTGAAGGGCGCCCAGGTCACGGTCGGCGGAAGCCGCTCGATCTCCGGCCGCATCGTGTCTGTCGAGGAGGACAGCGTCGCGCTGCCCGACAACAAGGGCATGGTGAAGCGCACGCGGGTCACGCTCTACACCGATCGCGGCCTGCAGCAGTTCATCCTCGAAGACGCCGAGAACCTGCAGTTCGCCGATGCCGCCTTGCGCGACAAGGTCGGCCAGGCGCTGGTCGCCATCCAGGGCAACCGCGCCAAGGACGCGCGCACCATCGACCTGGCGGTGCGCGGGCAGGGCAGGCGAACGGTGCGCGTGGCCTACATCGTCGAGGCGCCGGTCTGGAAGGCGTCCTACCGTCTGACCCTCGGCGCGGACCCGGCGGCCGCGCGCTCCGCACTGCAGGGCTGGGCCGTGGTCGAGAATCTGAGCGGCCAGGACTGGAAGGACGTCGAGCTGACGCTCGTATCGGGCCGGCCGGTGGCGTTCCACCAGGCTCTCTACAACGCCTATTACGTGACCCGCCCCGAGGTGCCGGTCGAGATCGCGGGCCGCCTGATGCCGGGCATCGATCGCGGCGGCGTCACGGCCGACCAGCAGCGCGCCAAGGCGCTGCCGATGCCGGCGCCCGCGCCCTATCGCGCGCAGCAGGAGCGGGCGGTCGGCGCGCCGGCCATGGCGCCGCCTCCGCCGCCGCCTGCAGAACTGGCCACGGCAGCCGAGCAGATCGAGGCGAGCGACGCCGCCACACAGGTGATCTTCAAGTTCCCGCGCGCGGTCAGCGTCGAGAATGGTCGCACCTTGTCGATCCCGATCGTCGATCGCCAGGTGCCCGCGGCGCGCCTCGCGCTCTATCAGGCCGACACCGCCGCGCGTAACCCGCTGGCCGCAATCCGCCTGACCAACGACGGCGAATCGGGCCTGCCGCCTGGCATCATCACCCTCTACGAGCGCGACAAGGGAGGCTACGTCTCTTATGTCGGCGACGCGCGCCTCTCGGGCTTCCCGGTCGGCGAGACGCGCCTGCTGGCCTATGCGCTCGACGAGAAGATCATCATCGAGCGCGACGTGGCCCAGACCGATCGGGTGGCGTCGGGCACCATCGCCAACGGCGCACTCCGCCTGTCGCGGATCGTGCGCCAGACGACGGTGTATCGCGTGCGCGGACCCGCGAAGGAGCCGCGCCAGCTGGTCGTCGTCCAGCGCCGCCTGCCGGGCTGGACCTTGACCAAGCCGGAGTCGAAGGACGTCGAGCTGAGCGAAGGCAACTATCGCATCCCGTTCCAGCTTCCGGGCGGCGATCAGACACAGACCTTCGAGGTGGTGCAGGAGCAGACGCAGCAGCAGGAGATCCGGCTGGTCGAAAGCGCGGCCGAGCAGATCCGCGTCTACGCCCAGGCCCGCGAATTCGACCCGAAGACGCGCGAGCAGCTCACCCGCGTGTTGCAGCTCCAGCAGGCGGCGGCGGAGGCCCAGCGCAAGGTGGCGCAGGTCGACGCCGAACGGCAGGCGATCGTGCAGGAACAGGCACGCCTGCGCGAGAACCTGGCCCGCGTGCCGGCCAACAGCGACCTCCAGCGCCGCTATCTTGCGACGCTCGACAAGCAGGAGACCGACCTCGAAGCCCTCGCCAATCGCCGTGCCGAGGCCGAGAAGTCCGCCGAAGAGGCCCGTGCCGCGCTGCGCACCTACGTGAGCCAGCTCGGCTGATAGCTCTCCTCATTTGCTTCCCCATTCAATGGGGAAGTGCCCCGTCTTACGGGGCGAAGGGGTCATCTGCGGCAGCGGCCATGACCCCTCCGTCGGCGTAAGACGCCGACACCTCCCCAGCGGACTGAGGAGGGGTGGGATTAATCACCCCGCGCGCAGCGTCCTGACCGCGTCGTCGCGGCGGAAGAGGTAGAGGAGGGCGCGCAGCGCCGTGCCGCGCTCGGTCTGCAGGTCGGGATCGCGGGCAATCACCAGTCGGGCATCGTCACGGGCGGCTTCGAGGAGCTCGTTATGGACCGCGAGGTCGGCCAGCCGCATGTCGGGCAGGCCGCTCTGGCGCGTGCCTAAAAGCTCGCCGGCGCCGCGCAGCTTCAGATCCTCCTCGGCGATGCGGAACCCGTCCTCGGTCTCGCGCATGATCGCGAGGCGCGACTTGGCGGTCTCGCCGAGCGGCATCGCGTAGAGCAGCAGGCAGGTCGACTTGGCGCTGCCGCGTCCCACCCGGCCGCGCAGCTGGTGGAGCTGGGCCAGGCCGAAGCGCTCGGCATGCTCGATCACCATCACCGTGGCGGCCGGCACGTCGACGCCGACCTCGATCACGGTGGTGGCCACGAGGATCGACAGGCGGCCATCGGCGAAGGCGGCCATCGTGGCCTCGCGTTCGGCGCCCTTCAGGCGCCCGTGCAGCAGGCCGACCTTTCCGGGGAAGCGGTCGTTCAACAGCTGGAAGCGCTCGGTCACGTTGGCGAGGTCGATCTCCTCGGATTCCTCGATCAGCGGGCAGACCCAGTAGACGCGCGCGCCCGCTGCGATCTGCCGTCCGATCCCCTGCGCGACCTCGCCGAGGCGTTCGAGCGGAATGGTGCGGGTGTCGATCGGCTGGCGGCCCCTGGGTTTCTCCGTGAGCTTGGACACGTCGAGATCGCCGTAGGCCGCCAGCATGAGCGTGCGCGGAATCGGCGTCGCGGTCATGACGAGCAGATCGACGGCATGGCCCTTCGACGACAACGCCATGCGCTGATGGACGCCGAACCGGTGCTGCTCGTCGACCACGGCAAGCGCGAGGTCGGCGAACTCGACATCCTCCTGCACCAGCGCGTGCGTGCCGACCACGAGCTGGATCGTGCCGTCGGCCAGGCCCTGCAAGGTCTGCTTCTTCTGGCGCTGGCCGTCGCGGCCGGTGAGCAGCGCGATGCGCACCCCGGCCGCTTCCGCGAGCGGCGCGATGGTCGCGAAGTGCTGGCGCGCCAGTAGCTCGGTCGGCGCCATCATCGCAGCCTGCGCGCCGGCCTCGACGCAGATCAGCATGGCGAGCAGCGCCACCAGGGTCTTGCCGCTGCCGACATCGCCCTGCAGCAGCCGTACCATGCGCTCTTCTTTGCCGAGATCGTCGGCGATCTCGGCGATGGCCTGGGTCTGGCTCGCGGTCAGCTCGAAGCCCAGCGTGGCGAGGGCGGCTTCGCGCAGGCGGCCGTCGCCCTTCGTCGCGTGACCGGCCAGGGTGCGGTTGTGATGACGCACCAGCGCGATGGCGAGCTGGCTGGCCAGCAGCTCGTCGAAGGCGAGGCGCGCGCGGACAGGGTGCGACGGCGAGAGATCGCCCAGCTCCTCGGGCGCGTGGACGCGGGCGACAGCGGTCTTCCAGTCGCTCCAATCCTGTTTCCGGTGAAAGGCGGCGTCCTGCCATTCGGGGAGGGCCGGCGCACGCTCGACAGCGGCCGCAATGGCCTTCTGCACTGGCCTCTGGGTGAGACCGGCCGTCAGGCCATAGACGGGCTCTACCCGCAGAATCCCCTCGCGCTCCGCCAGCGGGACGACATGGTCGGGGTGCGTCATCTGCACCTCGCCCTGATAGATTTCGACCTTGCCGCTCACCACGCGGGTCTCGCCCGGCGGCAGCAACTTCTTGAGATAGTCCTCGCGGCCGTTGAAGTAGGTCAGGCAGATCCGGCCGCTCTCGTCACTGCACCAGATCTTGTAGGGCTGGCGCGGACTGTGCGGGACCATGTGCTCGTCGACATTGACCGTCAGGGTCGCGACCTCGCCGCCGCGCGCCTGGGCGACATCGGGGGCGTTACGTCGGTCGATCACGGCGAAGGGCAGGTGCCAGAGCAGGTCGACGACCAGCTTGCCTGCAAGTTTCTCCACGAGGGTGCCCAGCCGCGGCCCGATTCCGGGGAGCGACGTGACATGAGCGAAGAGGGGGGTGAGGGCTTGCGGGCGCATCGTTGGCTGGATCGGGGGCTGCGTGACTTCGTCATCGCCGCCGCCTATATGCTACGCCCCTTTTGGGTCCGGGACTGGGGAAAACATGGTTGGCGACACGGATCTGGAGACGCGGCGGAAGCGCCTGCTCTACCGCAGCACCTATCGCGGCAACAAGGAGAACGACATCCTCCTTGGGCAATTCGCGCGCGCGCATCTTGGCGAATTCGGCGCCGCCGAGCTCGACCAGTATGAGCGGCTGCTCTCGGTCGGCGACAACGACATCTACGACTGGGTCTCGGGAAAGGTGGAAGTTCCCGCCGATCAGGATTCAGTCGTGGTGCGCAAGCTGTTGGCGTTTCGCGTGAGGTTCTAGTGGCTCTGCCGTTCGTCAGCGCGCTGGCCGCTATCCCGCGTAAGGCCGTCAAATGGACCCTCGCCGGCCTGCCCGAAGGCGCCGATGCCCTCGTGCTGGCAGAGCTGGCCCGGGCGACCGGCGGCGTGGACATTTTGCACGTGGCGCGCGACGGTCAGAGGCTTGAGCGCCTGCAGGACGGGCTCCGCTTCTTCAGCCCCGATCGCGAGGTGCTGGTGTTCCCGGCGTGGGATTGCCTGCCTTACGACCGCGTGTCGCCGCATCCCGACATCGTGGCCGAACGCCTGGAGACGCTGAGCCGGCTGGCGGCCCCGAAGGCGCCCGGCGCGCCGGCGCGGATCATTCTTGCCTCTGTGGGCGCCGCGCTGCAGCGCGTGCCGCCCAGGAGCCTCTATAGCGAGGCGGCGACGATCCTGCGCAAGGGCCAGACGCTCGATGTCGCCTGGCTGACCAAGTTCCTGGGCGAGAACGGCTATGGCCGGTCGGAAACGGTGATGGAGCCGGGCGAGTTCGCCGTGCGCGGCGGCCTCTTCGATCTCTTCCCGCCGGGTACCAAGGAGCCGCTGAGGCTCGATCTGTTCGGCGACACACTGGAGGCCATCCGCTCCTTCGATCCGATGAGCCAGCGGTCGACCGGCACGCGCGAGGAAGTCGTGCTGCTGCCGGTCAGCGAAGTCCTGCTGACCCCCCAGAGCATCGAGCGCTTCCGCAGCGGTTACCGCGATCTGTTCGGCAATGTCTCGGGTGACGACCTGCTCTACGAGGCGGTTTCGGCCGGTCAGCGCCATGTCGGTGTCGAACACTGGCTGCCGCTTTTCCACGACCACATGGAGACGCTGCTCGACTACTGCCCCGGCGCGGTCGTCACGGCCGATCATGAGGCCGCCGAGGCCTTCGGGGCGCGCTACGAGCTGATCGCGGACTACTACGACGCCCGCCAGAAGACCGGCGCCAAGGGCGGCATGACCGGCGGCGCGGATTACAAGCCGTTACCGCCCGACCGGCTTTATCTGAAGCCCTCGGAATGGGAGCGCCTGCTCGACGGCCGTCCCGTCGCCAAGTTCTCGAGCTTCGATTCGGCGCCCGGCGCGGTCAACACGATCGATCTCGGTGGCCGCCGGCACGAGGGGTTCGCCCAGGCGCGCACGGCGCAGGGCGTTAACCTGTTCGACAAGGTGGCCGAGCATGTGAAGGCGGCCAACGAGGCGGGACGCCGAATCGTCGTCGCGGGCTACACCGACGGATCGACGACCCGCCTGCAGCACCTGCTGCAGGAGCATGGCGCCACCACGCCGGTGCTCGCGGCCGACTTTGCGATGGTGCAGGCCCTGCCGGCCGGCGTCGTGGCCGTCGTGATCTGGCCGCTGGAGCACGGTTTCGTGCTCGACGGGCTGGAGGTGATCGGCGAGGAGGATATTCTCGGCGACCGGCTGTCGCGGCCCGCCAAGAAGCGCCGCCCGTCGGAGCGCTTCATTGCCGAGGCCTCGGCGCTCAGCGACGGCGACCTCGTGGTGCATCGCGAGCATGGCGTCGGGCGCTACGAGGGTTTGGTAACGCTCGAGATCCATCACGCGCGCCATGACTGCCTGCGGCTCACCTACGAAGGCGGCGACAAGCTCTTCGTGCCGGTCGAGAACATCGACGTGCTGAGCCGCTACGGCGCGGGCGAGGAGGGCGCCGTGCTCGACCGTCTGGGCGGCGTCGCCTGGCAGTCGCGCAAGGCCCGGCTGAAGCAGCGCATCGCCGACATGGCCGACCGACTGATCCAGATCGCCGCCGAGCGCGCGGTCCGCCGCGGCGAGACGCTCAGTCCGCCCGATGGCCTCTACGAGGAATTCTGCGCGCGCTTTCCCTACGCCGAGACCGACGACCAGCTGCAGGCGATCTCCGACGTCATGGACGATCTCTCCTCGGGGAAGCCGATGGACCGGCTGGTCTGCGGCGATGTCGGATTCGGCAAGACCGAAGTGGCGCTGCGCGCGGCGTTCGTGGCGGCGATGTCGGGCAAGCAGGTGGCGGTGA
This sequence comes from Reyranella sp., assembly GCF_965228225.1. Classification (GTDB taxonomy): domain Bacteria; phylum Pseudomonadota; class Alphaproteobacteria; order Reyranellales; family Reyranellaceae; genus Reyranella. The sequence continues at coordinate 2,250,988 of NZ_OZ245801.1, forward strand.
TCGGCCCGACCACCCTGCTGGCCCGCCAGCATCACCGCACCTTCGTCGAGCGCTTCCAGGGAATGCCGCTCAACATCGGCCGCCTGTCGCGCCTGGTCACGGCCAAGGAGGCCAAGGCCACCAAGGAGGGGCTGAAGGACGGCACCATCAACATCGTCTGCGGCACGCATGCGCTGCTGGCCAAGGGCATCGAGTTCAAGGATCTCGGCCTGCTGATCGTCGACGAGGAACAGCATTTCGGCGTCGCCCACAAGGAGCGCCTGAAGGAGCTGCGCGCCGACGTCCATGTGCTGACGCTGACCGCGACGCCGATCCCGCGTACCCTGCAGCTCGCGCTGACCGGCGTGCGTGACATGAGCCTGATCGCCACGCCGCCGGTGGACCGTCTGGCCGTGCGCACCTTCATCACGCCGTTCGACGGCGTCACCATCCGCGAGGCGTTGCTGCGCGAGCAGTATCGCGGTGGACAGACCTTCTATGTCTGTCCGAGGGTCGAGGATTTGGCGTCGGTCGCCGCGGAAATCCGCGAGCTGGTACCCGAGATCCGGCTCGGCATGGCGCACGGCAAGCTGTCGCCGACGACGATCGAGAACACGATGCAGGACTTCGTCGAGGGCAAATTCGACGTGCTGCTGTCGACCAACATCGTGGAAAGCGGCCTCGACATCCGCAACGCCAACACGATGATCATCCATCGCGCCGACATGTTCGGTCTCGCCCAGCTCTATCAGCTGCGCGGCCGTGTCGGTCGCGGCAAGACGCGTGCCTATGCCTATCTCACCGTGCCGCCGGGCAAGGCACTGAACGAGGCGGCGGCCAAACGGCTCGAGGTGATGCAGACCCTCGACACGCTGGGCGCGGGCTTCCAGCTCGCCAGCCACGATCTCGACATCCGCGGCGCCGGCAACCTGCTGGGCGACGAACAGTCGGGCCATATCCGCGAGGTCGGCATCGAGCTCTACCAGCAGCTCCTCGAAGAGGCCGTTGCAGCAGCGCGCGGGCGCTCGGAGGAGGCCGAGAAGTCGGAATGGTCGCCGCAGATCAACCTCGGTATCCCGGTGCTGATCCCCGAGGAATACGTGCCCGATCTATCGGTACGCATGGGCCTCTACCGCCGCCTGGGCGGCCTCACGAGCCAGAGCGAGATCGATTCCTTCGCCGCCGAACTGGTCGACCGGTTCGGCCGCATGCCCGTCGAGGCGGAGTTCCTGCTGAATACCGTGGCGCTCAAACTGCTGTGCCGCGCTGCCCATGTCGAGAAGATCGATGCGGGCGAGAAGGCCGTCGTTCTCAGCTTCCACGACAACAAGTTCGAGCGGCCCGACCGCCTGATCGGCTGGATCCAGAAGAATGCGCCGCTGGTGAAACTCAGGCCGGACCACCGCGTGATCGTGCAGCGCGTCTGGAAGGAAGAGCGGCAGCGGCTTTCGGGCGTGACGTCGATCGTTTCTTCGCTGGCGAAGCTCGCCGCTTAGGCGACGGCTTCTTGGGCTTCGGTTTCATGAGCGCCTTGCCCGCACGCCGGGCGCAGCGCAGCAGCCAGTCGCTGAGCCGCAGGTCGCCCGAGGCGCGAGCCAGCGTGACGGCGCCGACCGCGAGAATCGCCACGGCCGTCGCATCGGCATCGAGCGAGCGTTTCCTTCCGCGCGCCAGCTCGGCGATCACCCCGTGGAGCACGTTCGCATAGGCAAGCCGTGCCGCCAGCGGCGCGCGCGCCACGTCGCCGGCGAGCGAGGCGAGGGCGCAGCCCTGCGCGGTGGCGTTCAGGCTCTCCCGATCCAGATAGGCATCCAGCACGGCGGCGGGCTTCCCGGCGCGCAGCCTGGGCAGCAATCCATGTCCCATCCGCACGATCTCGGCGAACAGGGCGTCCTTCGAGGTGAAGTGCGCATAGAAGGCGCCGCGCGTCAGCCCGGCCGCCAGCATGATGTCGTCGATGTTGGTGGCGGCATGGCCGCGCAGTCGGAACAGCCGCGCCGCGTGCTCGACGATCTCGGCCCGGATGGCGGCCTTTCGGGTGGCGCTGATGGGCATGATATGTCGATTATCATATCATATGATATCTGACATATGAATGGCTGAACACAGACGACCTCACCCTGAGGAGCGGCCGCAGGCCGCGTCTCGAAGGGTCGCTACAAACAAGGCGTGCGTTGCCCATCCTTCGAGACGCCACGCTGCGCGTGGCTCCTCAGGATGAGGTCAGTGGTGAATTGCCGAAGGTCGCTACGCGGTCGACTGCGCCGTGCTGGTGGCGGCATCGCGTTCGGCGAGGTTGAAGACCTCGACGAAGGCGGGCGGCGGCTGGGCGCCGGAGACGGCGTATTTACGGTTCACGATGAAGCAGGGAACGCCGTTGATGCCGAGGCGGCGGGCATAGACGTCGGAGGCGACGACTTCCTGTCGACCTTCGTCGCCCGACAGGAAGTGCCGGACGGGGTCTTCCTCGATCCCGGCCCGAACCGCGATCTCGACAAGCGTATCGAGGTCGCCGATGTCGAGCCCTTCCTCGAAATAGGCCTTGAACAGTTCGCCCACCACCTCGTCCTGCCGATCGGTCTTGGCGCTCCAATGCACCAGCCGGTGCGACAGCACGGTATTGGGCGTGCGCTTGATGCGCGAGAACTGGAAGTCGATTCCCGCCTCGCGGCCGCTCTCGGCGATCGCCTGATAAATCTGGCGCGGCCGGTCGCCGCCGCCGAACTTGGCGCGGACATAGTCGTCGCGCGTCATGCCCTCGGCCGGCATGTCGGGATTGAGCTGGAAGGGGCGCCACGCGACCGCGACGTCGGTGCGGCCGCTTTGCTCCAGCGCGCGCTCGAAGCGGCGCTTGCCGATGTAGCACCAGGGACAGATCGTATCGGAGACGATGTCGACGTAGATCATGGGCCGAGCTTAAGCCTTTCGCGCCAGTGCAGGAAGAGGCCGGCGGCGGCCGCCACGCCCAGGGCGAGCGTCGTCAGCCAGGCGGCGCTGGGCCAGCCCCCCCAGGCCACGAGGGCGCCGGTGATCGGAGGCCCGAGAAGTCCGCCGATATTGGAGCCCTGCATCAGCAGGCCGGTCGAGGCGCCGGCGAGTTCCCGTCGCGGCGCATGGATCGGAATGGCGGTGAACAAGGCGCCGGGCACGACGCCGATCACCGCCGAGTAGGCGCCGGCCAGAATCAGCCGCCCGAGGTCCGGCACGCCGCTCACGAAGATGCCGGCGGCGCACAGGCTCATCGACAGGGTGGCGCCGACGATCACTGTGACCCGGGGCACGCGGCGGTGCAGCAGCCAGCCGGCCCCGAGATTGCCGGTCACGTTCAGGATGGCGACCACGGCCGTGACGATGGCGGCCGTCGAGGTCGAATAGCCCAGCCGCTCGATCAGGAGCGTCGGCAGGAAGCCGATGATGGCGAACCAGCAGCAGGCATAGGCACCGAAGCAGAGCGCGATGGCGAGCGGGCCGCCGCTGGTGGCGACTTCCTTCATTTCCGCGAGGACCGGACGGCGCGCCACCGGCAGCGGATCGAGCTCGCGCCGCGGCACGGCGCGCAGGAGCAGCGCGGCGGCCATCACCGCAGCCGCCCCGGCGGCGACCAGCCACACGGTGCGCCACGAGGTACCAGGCAGGACGATCGCCGCGATCACCATCATGATGCCGGAGCCCGCGGGCATGTAGGTGCTCCAGATCGCCAGGGCGAGGCGCTGGTCGGCCTGCCGCGTGAGTCGCAGCAGCAGGGTCGGCACGGCCACGACGACGGTGATGAAGCCGAGCCCTTCTAGGACGCGGCCGACCAGCAGCGCCTCGACGTTGGATGCGAAAGCGCCGGCGAAGCTGGCCGCCCCGGCCAGCAGTGTGCCGAAGATCGCCAGCCGCCGGTGGCCGACGCGATCCGCCGTCAGGGCAATCGCCATGCCGCCCAGCGCCGTCATCAGGTTGATGACCGACAGCAGCCAGCCCGCCTGTTCCAACGTCGCGCCGAGATCCTCGCGGATCGAAGGGAGGGCGGGTGGCGCCTTGCCGACCTGAAAGGCCGCAACCATGCCGGCCGCGACCAGCAGGGCGGCCAGCGGCCACGGGGTACGGGTTGGCGTCAGTACTGCACCCGCGCCGTGATGGCGCCATCGACCACCATGTTGATGCCGGTGATGAAAGAGGCGGGCGCGCCTGAGAGGAACACGACGGCGCTCGCCACTTCCTGCGGCGTGCCCATGCGGCCCATGGGATTGCGCGCCAGCGAGCGCTTGTAGCGTTCGCTGGCGGCGTCGCGCTGGCGGCCCCAGGTGTTGCCGTCCTCGAGGATCGTGCCGGGCGAGACCATGTTCACGCGCACACCCTTGGGCGCGAGCTCGATCGCCATCGACTTGACCATGGGCACCAGCGCCGCCTTCACCGACCGATAGGGCTGGGTTGGGCCCGCGACCTCGACCAGCGAGGTCGTGCCGATGATGGTGAGGGTGGCGCCCTGGCCGCGCGCCTCGAGATGCGGCCGCACGTTCAGAACGGCATTGACCGTGGCGACCAGGTCGACCTCGATCGCCTTGCGCCAGCCCTCGACCGTGTTGTCGGTCCCGAGCGCGCTCACATTGGCGACGAAATGATCGATGCCACCCTCGGCCGCGAAGCCGTCGATCCAGCGCTTGAGTGCGGCATTGTCGGTGACGTCGAGCGCCGTTCCGGTGGCACGGCCCTGCTGTGCCCGCCATTCCGCCTCGCGCTCCTTTACCAAAGCCGCATCGCGGGCGCAGAAGCCCACGACCGCGCCTTCGGCCAGGAAGGTGTCGACGATGGCGCGTCCGATGCTCTTGGTGCCACCGGTCACCATCACGCGCTTGCCTTTGAGACCGAGGTCCATGTTTCCTCCCAACGGGTCGCTCGCCTATAAGGCCGGCATGAAACAGTGGAGCGTCAGGCATGTCCAAGCGATTCGACCTTAGCGGCAAAGTGGCCCTGGTGACCGGCGCCTCGTCGGGCCTCGGCGTTCACTTCGCGCGCACTCTGGCCGAAGCAGGCGCTTCGGTGGCGATCGCAGCACGGCGTGCCGACCGGCTGGCCTCTCTACAGGCGGAACTGCAGAAGGGCGGCGCCAAGGCGCTGGCCGTCGATCTCGACGTACAGTCGGCGGAGTCGATTGTCGCGGCCTTCGACAAGGTCGAAGCGACGCTGGGACCGATCGACATCCTCGTGAACAATGCCGGCATCTCGATCGTGAAGCCCGCACTCGACATGCCCGAAGCGGACTGGGATTCGGTCGTCGACACCAACCTGCGCGGCGCCTGGCTGATGCTGCAGACGGCCGGCAAGCGCTGGGTGGCGGCGAAGCGTCCGGGCGCGATCGTCAACATCGCTTCGATCCTGGGCCTGCGCACGATCGGCCAAGTGGCGCCCTACAATGCCTCGAAGGCGGGGCTGATTCATCTCACGCGGGCGCTGGCGATGGAGTGGGCGCGCTACCAGATCCGCGTCAACGCGATCTGCCCAGGCTATATCGAAACCGAGATGAACGGCGATTTCTGGAAGACGCCGGGCGGACAGCGGCTGATCGACCGCATCCCGCAACGCCGCATCGGCCAGCCCGAGCATCTCGACGGCGCGCTCCTGCTGCTCGCCTCGGAAGCGGGTGCGTTCATGACCGGCAGCATCATCACCGTCGACGGCGGCCACACGGTGAGTTCGCTTTAGCTACAGGTCGTCCTGAGCGAAGCGAAGGACCTAGCCGAGCGAACGAATGACTCCCTGGCGAACGCGAGATCCTTCGCTTCGCTCAGGATGACGATGGAAGATCACCACCCGTTGATGCGGTCGTAGACGTCGACCACGGACCGGCCGCCGTCGAGGTCGCTGTCGACCACGTAGTAGCGGTCGTAGGCGGCGGCGGTGATGCAGGCGTGGTTGGGCAGGATGCGCACGCGCGCGCCGATCGGCAGGTTGCCGTAGGGCAGCGTATCGTCGGCGGCGACGAAGCCATGCTCCTGAGAGCACTCGATCACCGCCATGCCGGCGGCCGGCGGATCGGCAATGGTGCCGTAGCCGACCTTGGGCTGGAATTCCTGCGCGCTGATATCCTTGGAGAGCGCCAGTGCGCCGGCATCGACCAGCAGCTGGTTGCGGTGCGGGTAGTGGCCGATCACCGAAGCCAGGACCGAGAGCGCGATGTCGCCGGAGCCGCAGGCGCCGATATATTCCTGGTCTAGGTCGTTGAAGACATAGACGCCCGGCCGCATCTCGGTGATGCCGGAGAAGTCGCGTGAGTGCATGGCGGTCGGCGTCGACCCGCCCGAGACGATGGGACAGGGAATGCCGGCTTCGCGCAGTTTCTCCGCCGCGGTCACGATGGCCAGGCGCTCCTGCTCGGCGACGGCGGCGATGCCGTCGGGTGTGCTCTGGTGATAGGAATGGCCGGCATGGGTCATGACGCCGGCAAGGTCGACGCCCGGCGCCTCGTGCAGCAGGCGCGCGATATCGAGAAGCCCGGGCAGGGCGGGGTAAGGCAGGCCGGCCCGGCCGCCGCCGCTGTCGATCTCGATGAACACGGAGAAGGTGTCGCCGTCCTTCGCCTCCACCGCGATGGCCTTGGCCACGCTGAGATTGTCGGTGACGACGCGCAGGTTTACGCCGCGCCGGCGCAGCTCGGTCACAGCGCCGAACTTGGCTGGGATGATGCCGACGCCATAGAGGATGTCCTTGAACCCGCCATCGGCGAAGTAGCGCGCCTCCGCCAGGGTCGAGACGGTGATGCGTCCGTCATGGCCCTCGACGGCCATGCGGCCGATCTCGACCGATTTCGCGGTCTTGAGGTGAGGTCGCAGCATGACGCCTGCGTTACGCAGGCGATCGCTCATGCGCTTGAGGTTGCGGCGCAGGATCGCCCGGTCGAGAATGAGCGCGGGCGTCGGCAGGTCGTCGATTGTCTGTGTAGCCATGGCGACGGTTTTAGCATGCCCATCGAAAACGAACGCAAATTTGTCCTCAACGAGGGCGCCCTCAGCCTGGAGGTCGAATTGTCCGGGCGGCCGGGCGTGGCGCGTCATCTGCTGCGCCAAGCCTATCTCGATGCGCCGGGGCTAAGGATCCGCTCACTCGAAGGCGACGGCAAGACCGATCACGTCTTCACCTACAAGCGCACGATCGACGGCCAGGTCGTCGAGATCGAGACCGGCCTCAGCGCCATCGACTTCGCCCGCCTCTGGACCCAGCGCAAGGAGACGCTGGTGAAGGTGCGCTATTCGTGGACCGAGGGCCGCTATCATTGGGATGTCGACTTCTTCAAGCGCGACGACGGCTCGACCTATTTCGCGATGGCCGAGGTGGAGATGCCGGAAGACCAGATCGAGCCGCCGCCTTTGCCGGACTTCCTCGCGACGGATCTCCTGCTTGTCGCCCCCGCCCTCGACCCGCGCTTCACGTCGAAGCGCATCGCCGACCAGGCGCACGCCACCAAGCTGCTCGCCGAGATCAGGGCGAACGGCGGGATCGTCTAGCCTCATTGGAGCGCGCCACTCCAGTGGCGCTCACGAGCTTGATGCGCCACTGGAGTGGCGCGCTCCGTTAAGACGTTCAGACCTTCCGCGGCCTGTTGCGCGGCAGGGTGACGAGCGGCCACGGGTCGGGGAACTGGCCGACCGGGCAGTCGATCAACAATGGAGCCCCCTTGGCGATACCCCGGGAGATCGCGGTGCCCAGCTCGTCCGGCGAGCCGACGCGCACGGCGTCGATGCCGAAGCTTTCGGCCAGCTTAACGAAGTCCGGGTTGCGCAGCTCGGTGGCGATGGTGCGGTTGTTGAACGACTGCTGCTGGATGCGCCGCACGTTGCCGAAAGCGCCGTCGCTGAACACGACCGCGACGACGCCGATCCCGTGCTGGGCCGCCGTCGCCATCTCCATCGCGGTGAACATGAAGCCGCCATCGCCGCTGATCGAGACGACCGCCGTGTCGGGCTTGGCGACCTTGGCGCCGAGCGACGTGGCATAGCCCCAGCCCAGCGTGCCCTGGTAGCCGGGCGACAGGAATGTGCGCGGCCGGTAGCTCGGCCAGGCGAAGCGGGCGGCGTAGCCGATCTGCGTCAGCTCATCGACCAGGATACCGTCGTCGGGCAGCGCCTTGCGGATCGCCTCGAGATAGGCGATCTGCGGCCCGAGCGTCTCGTGGATCTTCTTCGTAGCCGAGGTCTTGACCTCCGCGACATGCGCGGCCCGGCCGCTGTGCCCTCGTGCGTGCTTTTCGAGGCGATCGGCCAGCATCTTCAAGGTCGCGGTGGCATCGCCCACGATGCCGATCTCGGGCTTGCGATGGCGGTCCAATTCCTCGCTGTCGGCGTCGATCCGGATGATCTTCAACGTGTCGTCGAGACCCCAGTTCTGCTGCTGCGGCTGCAGGCGGGTGCCGACCGCGAGCACGACGTCGGCCTCGCCCCAGAAGCGGTAGCCGGCCGGCGCGGTGATCGAGAGACGATGCCGCCCGTCGATCACGCCCTGGCCCATGCGGCCGGTCATCACCGGCGCATCGATCAGTTCGGCGATGCGCTGGACGTATTCGCCGGCGCCCTGCGCACCCCCGCCGACCACGATCATCGGATGCCCTGCGCCCCCCAGGAGCTTTGCGGCGCGTTCGACGGCATCCTCGTCGACCGGGCAGGGGTCGGCCGTGGCCGCCGTACCGATCAGCTCGACCGGTGCGCGCCGAGCCCAGGTGTCCATGGCGCATTCGAGCGCGACCGGGCGCTGGCGTCCCGAGAGGAGACGGCGGAAGGCCTCGTTCACGAGGCCGGGCGCGGCGCTGGGCGAGGGGATGCGGTCGGCCCATTTGGTCAGGCCGCGCATGATGGCGAGCTGGTCGGGAAGTTCGTGCAGGAGGCCGACATTGCGGCCGATCATCGACTGCTGGATTTGCCCGGTCAGCGCCAGCACCGGCGCGTTGACGGCGTAGGCCGTCGCCAGCGCCGCCGTTGTGTTTAGGAAGCCGGGGCCGGGAACGACCACGTAGGCCGAGGGTTTGCCGGTCGCCATCGCATAGCCCAGCGCCATGTAGGCGCAGGCCTGCTCGTGGCGCGCATGGATCGGCCGTATTGCGTTGGTGCGGTCGTAGAGCGCGTCGAAGAACGGGTCGTTCTGGACGCCGGGGAGACAGAACAGGGTGTCGATGCCGTTCACTTCCAGCATCGACAGGACGGCCTGGGCGGTATTGAGGGTCTGCATGTCCCCCAGTCTACACGCCTGTCGGTTCGAGCGCGCTAGTCGACGCGGGCGCCCGAGGCCTTGATGATCGGCGCGAGCCGGGCTTCCTCGGAGTCGCGGAAGGCTGCGGTCTCGGCCGGCGAGCGCCAGACGGCGATCGAGGCCTGCTCGAAGAACTTGGCCTTGAGATCCTCGCTCTCCAGCGCCTTCTTCGACAGTTCGGAGAGGCGCGCGACGATGTCGGGCGGCAGCTTCGCGGGGCCGGTGAGCGTGGTCCACGAGCTGATGTCGAAGCCCGGCAGGGTCTCGGCGATGGCCGGCACGTCGGGCACGACGGGGCTGCGCTTCGCCGAGGTGACGCCGAGCGCCCGTACCTTGCCGGGACGCGACTGGGCCAGCGCGCCGGGAATGTTGTCGAAGATCATCTGTATTTGCCCGGCCAGCAGGTCCTGCATCGCCGGGGCGGCACCGCGATAGGGGACATGGACCATGTCGACCTTCGCCATGATCTTGAACAGCTCGCCACAGAGATGGAGCGTCGTGCCCGATCCGGCGGAACCGTAGGAGTATTTGCCTGGGTTCTTGCGCAGCAGCTCGATCAGCTCCGCCACCGTCTTCACCGGCAGGTCGAGATTGACCACCAGCATGTTGGGCAACTGCCAGATCGTGGAGATGAACGTGAAGTCGGTCTTGGCGTTGAACGGCAGCTTGGCATAGAGGGTGGGCGAGATGGCGTGGCTGGCGATGCCGCCGAGGCCCAGCGTGTAGCCGTCGGGCGGCGACTGGGCGAGCGCGTCCATGCCGACATTGCCGCCCGAGCCGCCCTTGTTCTCGACGATCCACTGCTGGCCGCTGAGCTCGGTCATCTTGGCGCAGAAGATGCGCGACAGCGTGTCGGTGGCGCCGCCGGCCGGATACGGATTGATGTAGCGCACCGTCTTGTTGGGATAGGTTCCCTGGGCCGAGACAATCGTCGGGGCGGCGAGGGTCGCTGCGGCGAGTCCGCCCACGAGGGTACGGCGCCCGATCGGACGCATCTTGAGTGTCATTATTTGTTTCCTCCCTTTTGACGCAGGGAGGGTGCCAAAAAACATGATCGTCGTCGATGGGGCGGCCTTGAAACCGCCACCCGAATGAAACAAAAGTCCTGCCAGTGGGAACTTTCGCCTGTCGGGTGCGAAAATGGCCTTGGGGGCCGTCGCACTTCATGAGGAACGGTCATGTGGGGTTTTGAGCGTGAGGATGCGGTGCGCCTCTTCGCACGCGGCGCCGCGACCGCGGCTTTGTGTGCCGTGGTCGTGTACCCTGCGGCGGCCCAGCCGAAACCCGCAGGCCCACCTTCCGCCAGGAGCACGTCGCAAGCCCAGCCGCAGCAGGCGCCCGCGGCAAAGAAGCCCGGGGAGCCATCCGAGGCCGACATCTGCTACGGCGTGACGGGCGCCGATGCTCCGACGAAAGTCGCCGCCTGCACCGAGGTCATCGACAAAGGACTGCTCACGGGCGGCCCCCTGGCGCTCGCCTATCTCCACCGCGGCCTCGCGGTGAGCGGGCCCGATGCCGACAAGCGTTCCAAGGCGGATTTCCGAACGGCGATCCGGATGTACAACGACGCCATCATGGCTCAACCGCTGAACCCGCACCTCTACATGCAGCGCGGTGTCGTCCATCAGACGATCGGCGAGGCCGACCGCGCCATCATCGACTACAGCGATGCGATCCGGCTGGCGCCGCGCGAGACCCTGCCGCTGATCAATCGCGGGGTCGTGCTCTACCTGCGCAAAGACAACAACGAGGGCGCGATCGCGGACTTCAACGCCGCGCTCAAGATCAACCCGAAGGAGATCAGTGCCTGGACGAACCGCGGCATCGTCTACCGCCGCAAGGGCGACCTCACTCAGGCGATCGCTGACTTCACGACTGCGATCAAGCTGCTGCCCGAGAAGATCCAGCCGGTATCTTTCTCCCAAATCCATGACACAATCACCAGCCAGCTCGACAGGTCTCCCCAGCAGGAGGCCAATCGCATCGCGCTGCAGGCCGCCTTCGCCTTCCTTCAGCGCGGCCTCGCCTGGTACGACAAGAGCGACTATGACAAGGCGATCGCAGATTTCTCCGAGGCAATCCGACTCAATCCGCGCGACCCGGCGCCCTATGTCGGCCGCGGCGCTTCCTACATGTACAAGAACGAGGTGAAGCAGGGGATCGCCGACTTCAGCGAGAGCATCAAGCTGAAGCCGGGCCAGGCCTTCGCCCACTTGCAGCGCGGTATCGCCTATCATCGTGTCGGCGATTCGGACAAGGCGCTCGAGGACTACACGATCGCGCACGAGCTGACGCCCAAGGATCCGGGTCCGCTCGTCAATCGCGGCATCCTCTACTACACGAAGAAGGGCAAGTTCGAGGAGGCGGTCGCGGACTTCGACCAGGCCCTCAAGCTCAACCCGAAGGAAATCAACGCCCTCATCAACCGCGGCGTAACGTGGCGGCAGCGCAACGATCCCGACCGCGCCATCGTCGACTTCAACGAGGCGGTGCGGCTCGGTCTGCAGACCGCCAACATCCTAAAGCTCACGCAGAAGGACCGGGACGGGAAGCGGGATCCGGCCACGTCGCAGATCGCCGACCAGGTCGCCAATGCCTACTACCAGCGCGGCATGGCCCTGATCGACAAGCAGGAATACGAGGCCGCGGTGAAGGACTTTGAAGCGGCCCTGGATATCAACGAAAAGGAGCCGCGCGCCTATCTCGGCCGCGGGGCGGCCTATCTCAAGATGGACAAGGCCAAGGAGGCCGTCGCCGACCTCGACCACGCGATCAAGCTGGCGCCCGGCATGGCCTTCGCGTTCTTCGAGCGGGGCGCCGCCTACCACCGCATCGACGACTATGACCATGCGATCGACGACTACACCTCGTCTATCACGCTCGACCCCAAGGAGCCGCTGGCCTACATCAACCGCGGCATGGCGCAGATCTTCAAGAGCCGGCTCGACGCCGCGATCGCGGATTTCGACGCCGCGCTCCTGATCAGTCCCGACGACATCAATGCGCTCATCCAGCGCGGCTTCGCCTATGGCCTGAAGAAGGATTTTCCGCGGGCGCTCGCCGATATCAACGAAGCGTTGCGCCTGTCGCCGGGCAACCCGACGGCGCTGTATTATCGCGCCCAGGTCCTGGTCCTGCGCGGCGATGTCGTCCGCGCCATCGAGGACTACTCCCAGGCGCTGAGAGTCGACGTGAAGAATCCACGCATCTACGCCAGCCGCGCCAACCTCTACATCAGCATCGGCGAATACGACAAGGCGATCGAGGACCTGAACAGCGCGATCCGCCTCCGGCCGCGCGACGCCAACCTGTTCCTCAATCGCGGTATCGCGTTCTTCAACAAGGGGGATTTCGCCAGGGCCGTTTCCGACTATGACGAGACGCTGAGACTCGATCCGAAAATGACGCCGGCGCTCAACAACCGGTGTCTGACGCGCGCGGTGATGGGCGCCAGCCTCGACGAGGCACTCGCCGACTGTAGCGAGGTCCTCCGACTGGTGCCGGACGACCCGTATGCACGCGACAACATCGGGCTGATCTATCTCAAGCAGAAGCAATACGACAAGGCGATCGCCGAATACGAGGCCTCGCTCAAGATCGATCCGCAGCGCGCTCGGGCCCTCTACGGACGCGGCCTCGGCAAGCTGCGCAAGGGCGAGGAGCCGGCCGGCATCGCGGACATGTCTGCCGCAAGCGGCATCCAGCCTGGCATCGCCAACGAATTCACGAAGTACGGCTTGAACTGAACCACGCCGCGCGGCCATGCGGTCGTGCCTTGCTATCGTCCGTGGAGCACTCTCGTCACACGTGTTGGACCTCTCGTCGGTTCGGTCCTATGTAGGAATCTGGACTAACGCCTCTGCGTTGGCTCCCAATTGTGAAAGGGGGAAACGATATGTTCTTCAACGACTACATCGCATCGACCGACCTCATTGCCATCGTAGCCGTGGTGATCTTCGGCCTTCTCGGCTTGGTGCGGCGCCAGCGCGTGTGGTTGGTCGCGGCGACGATCGTGCTGCTGATCTGGGCCGTTGTCCGTTTCATCCGTCCGTTCTGACGCTCCGTCGGCAGCCCCGTTGTGAAGCGGACGACCGGCAGCGATTGGCCGTCGGCGGCGCGAGGTGAGGTCTTTGCCTACACGACGAACAGCCCGTCGGCACCGGTCCGGATGGATATTACGAGGTCCTGGAAGTCGTTGTCGCCCCACGTCGACGGGAGATCCTCGAAGCCGAGCGACATTTCCAGTCCTCCCTGGGAAGTTCCCGAGAGAACCTGGACCATGTCGCCCGGATTGAGCGCCGAGAAAGTGTGGAAGATCACGGCCCCGTCCAGCGAGCCGCGGGATTCGCTGAACAGGATCGGCGGCAGGCCGGCATCGAGCGTGGCCGGAACGTCCGAACCCGCAGCGCGGAACGAGAGGTCGTCCGGCAGGCCGCCGAGCCGATTGTAGCCGTCCTGGATCAGGAAGAAGCCCAGCCGCGTATCGGCGTCGGGCGTGAGTTCGACGGTGCGGGCACCCATCGCCACGTTGAGCGTGTTGGCGAACAGGATATGGACGTCGCCCAGCACGCCGCCGGCGGCAACCTCGTAGTAGCCGAAGGAATTCGCGTAGGTCGAGATGGCCGACTCGAAGTCGACCGTGAAGGTCACCGAGCCGTCGCCCTCGAGATAGGCGTCGCTGGCGATGCCGTTGACGAACGAGGAGGCGACCCGCACGCCCTCCTGTAGGGCGGGTAGGAAGTTGACGTAGGTAATCGTCGTGTGGGCGTCGCCGCCCATGCCGCGCGCCGCGGCGATGAAGTCGCCGCCCTCGAAATATCCGCCGAGATTCACCGAGTCCGACCCGGCGGTCAGGGTGGCATTGGTGAAGTCGTCATTGTACTCGATGTCGAGGCTCGAGCGGCCCACGAGCGAGCGCAGCACATCGACGGAGTGCCCGGCGCCGAATCCGCTGACCACGTCCCGTGTCATGTCTGTCCAGGTGTCGCGCAACGTATCGATCCCGCCGCCGAATTCGATGAAATCGCCGGCCGCGCCGCCCTGCAGGATGTTGACGCCGAGCCCTCCCCGCAGCTGGTCGACGCCGGCCCCGCCGAGCAGCAGGTCATTTCCGTCGCCGCCGTCGAGGAAGTCGCTGCCGTTGCCGCCGATCAGCGTGTCGTTGCCCGCTTCGCCCTGGAGGTAGTCGTTGCCGTCATTGCCGTTCAGCTCGTTGTCCAGCACGTTGCCGACGATCGTGTCGTTGCCGCGGCCGGCGATCAGGTTGCTGACCAGCGAGCGCGTATCGTCGCCGTACTGGAGAGCGTTGTAGACGTTGCCCTGGGCGATGAAGCCAGCCGGAGCCGGGAGTGCAAGGGCGCCGTTCAGATCCGCGAGTTGCTCGCGCGAGAAGGTGAGCCAGCGGCCCGGGCGCAGGTCGTCATGCTGGTCCTCGTCGAAGTTGCTGAGGTCGTAGGTCGAAAGCGCGCCCTGCGTCCACACCGTCGAAAAGATCTTGTGGGTCGCCGTCACGCCCGTATTCGGCGCCACCGTACCGTTGATGTACTGCTGGCCGGTCGTCTCGTCCCAGGTATAGAGGGACTTCGTGCCGGCTCTGTCGAAGTTCGCGCCGTAGTAGGCCTGCAGCGCCGCGATGTCGTAGATCATGTAGCTCTGCGGCGAAGACCCGAAGTGCGCCTCGGTAACCATGTTGGTGTCGGAGCCGAGATAGCTCGCATAGGTCATGACGGAAAATTCGTTGTCGTTCCTGTCCCCCGACAGTGCGCCGTTGTAGTTCGGGTCATGGCCGTGCTTCAGGCCGAGCGCGTGCCCCATCTCGTGGATGATCGTGTTGAAGTGGTCGGTCCCGTAGAAATCGGCCGGGGGCCGGCCATTGGTGCTGAGCCAGTTGTCGCCGGACTCGCGGGCATCCTGGGCGGAGTAGGGGCCGGGATTGGCGGGAAAGGCGGCCTGCGAACTGCCACTCGTCAGTCCGGAGAAGCGCAGCGTCGCATCAGCGGCTGATGGTGAGTCGGCTTCTTCGAACTTCAACTGCGTGTAGGAGGCGACGAGGCCCATCGCCGCCAGCGCCGCCGCCTTCTGGTTGGCGCTGGCCTCCTCGAAGTTCGCCAGAATCTCCATGTCCGGATAGCCTCCGGGGACGCCCTCGGTATAGTCCGCTACGTCCGTCGGAAAGGCATACTTCATCAACTTTGCGGCCGTCGTGCCGCCCAGCGTGGCGACCCAGTGATAATCCATCAGCAGGGCGCGCACATTGGGGTCCCCGACCCCGCTCGAGTCGAAGCCGCCGCCGAAGAGGCCGCCCTTGGGCGTCGTGAGATCGCTCGGGGGCGTGTCGTCGTCGTCCGGCCCGTCATCGGGTGCGCTGGCCATGTCGAGGGACTCCCTGGTCAAACGTCTGCGTTGGCTGATGTTATGGCCAACGAGGGGGGCGCCGGGCAACATTGGCGATGGTTGGGAACCTTACCGTCGCTGGCGTTCAGGCGCCTACAATCTCGCGTTGCAGAACACCGCCCGAAACTTTCAGGCCTTCGGCGCAACGCTCTCGCCTCAGAATGTCAGTCTGACCTGAAGGCCCAGCACGAGGGCGTTGGGAATCGTCGTCACCCCGTTTGGCCGGATCACATACTGGACGTTCGGCATCAACGAGAACCACGGCGTCAGCTGGGCACGATAGTTGAGCTCGATGGTGGTCTCGGCGGACTGAACGCCGACCGATCCAGGCACCACGGCGTTCGCTGCGTTCTGCGCCGCGACGAGGGTGCTGCTGACCCTGCTGTAGCTGATCGCGAGGCCGATCGAATCGTCGTACCGGTCGGCAAAGGTTCCTCTTTGCAGGAGCCCCAGCTGCCCGATGTATTCGAGCATGGCGGTGTCGGGGGCGGCATAGGCGAGGACGGCGAAGGCTGTCAGGCCGCGGTCCGTCCCGGGTGCGGCGCTATAGATCATCTGATCGGCCTGTGCATAGAAGCCCCAGCGCCCGCGGGCCTTGGCCTGAGGGCCGCCGGGAAGCGATCCGAGATAGGGCACGTCGGATGTATCGTAGTATCCGCCCAGCCTGTAGTGGCCCTTGAGCCCGGCGGTGCCGAAGCGCGGCTGCCAGCCCAGCTGCGCCGGCATGATGACGCCGGTGGCGCCGGAGATGCCGAGCTTGAAGCCGTTGGCCGGCGCCGCCAGCGTAGGGTTCACCTCATAGGCGCCCGTCTGGACATAGACCTCGTCGAAGAGACTGGCCTTCGCCATGCCGCCCCAGCTGCCGGTCGGATAGATGGTGAAGCCACTGTTCACGACGATGGCGATCTGTCCGCAAAAGCCGTTGTTCTGGAAATGGCAGTAGATCGGTGAGGTCGCGAAATCGTCCGAGGCGTGCAGCCAGCCAAGCTTGATCCGCAGGCGGTCATCCAGGATCAGTTGCTCGTAGGACAGTTCGGCCAATCGCACGTTCTGTCCGGCGCCAAATATCTCTTGTACGGAGATGAAGCTGCCGATCGTGTTGGCCGCCAGACTCTGGCCGGCGCGCTGGGTGAACGTCACATGCAGCTTGGCCTTGGGCCAGCCGATCAGCTTTTCGAGATCGAAATCGGCACCCGCGTCGACCTGCTCGGTATAGGCCGCGCCTTGCTTCAGCCCGCCGATGGGATTGGCTGCGGACTCAGAAATATGGTGGCCGCGCAGCGTGATGCCTTTGGCCTCGAGATCCCTTCGCGTCCCGTTCCAGTCGCCGGTCATGTACTGGCCCCGCAGCCACGACGAAAGGTCCGGGTCTCCCGGCGCCGGATCGTCGGCGCGCGCGGATCGGCTTTGCAGCACGCTCGCCCCGAGGAGCGCGCACCACAACGCGACCGCTACTGCGCGGATCAGCCGCCTGCCCGACATTGCCCGACTCACCTCTGGAACGGCACCGACGAGAGCCCTTCGCCGAAGGCTCGCATTTCTCACACCGTCTTTTCCCCCACGAAGGTGCAAAAGACCATCGTTCCCAAGCCGGAGACGGTGCTGACGCGAATCCCAGTGGGCGGTGCTGGTCGTGCAAATGGGATCGATAACTCGCACGAGGGTAGCGCTGGGGCTGGCCGCAGCCACGCGGACAAGCGCAGAGACCGCCTGTCCGGTCGGGTGCTTTCGTGAGTCCTTCAATCCTCGCCGCGGTGGGATCAGCGTTCCAGCGCTCGCCATCCAGTTCCAGCCGAATCAAGTGCCTGTCTGGAGACTCCGTGAAGGCGACCAGACGGGGGATCGCTCTGCCCCAGAGGCGGTGTTCAACGCCCCAATCCGAAACCCGCCCGCACCATCTCCTCGTGCGGGAAAGCCCTGCGGATGTGATACGGGTGGAGATTTGTGAGCGGCCGCAATATCGCCCACCGAGCGGAAATCTGCGAGTCTGGCGGAGGGGGTGGGATTCGAACCCACGGTGGGCGTGAACCCACGCCGGTTTTCAAGACCGGTGCCTTAAACCGCTCGGCCACCCATCCGAAGCAATCGCGACCGGCCTATTAGCCCGTCGCCGAATAAAACGAAAGGCGATATTCGCTTCAACGCGCGACTGGTGACCAAGACCAGTCGGCTAGGCCGCGTCACGATCACGCCGCATGGCCCAGCGCGACGCTGCCGGATGCTACGTCGCCCTCGGTCCATCATTGCTGCAACATACGTCCGGCTGGATCGAGGGGCAACGGAAGGCTACGGTGACCGATGGCTTTCGAAGGTTTCGACAAAGCGAGCGTGGATGCCGTCGCTCGATCGCTCTACGTGGGATTTCGACGAGACAGCGGCCTCGAACCAGACGAATGGTCCACGCTGGCCCCAAGCGAGCAAAAGCTGTGGCGCCGCGTGGTGCGCAGGGCGATGCGTGCCTTCGCAAAGGAGATACCGCGAAACGATGCCGACTATAACAGCGGCTCCTTCCCGATCCATTGCGCGGCGGTTCGACGACGCGCAACGGAACAGCAGCGCAAGCTCGATGCGCGCGATACGCTCGCCTGCAAATCAGTCTTGGTCGATCGTGACGAGTCAATTCCCCCGCTGGCATGGCTATGCAGCATCGACCGGGACGTCCACGCGTTCACGATCGGAAGAAGCGTCGAACACAATGAGCAGCGGATAGTAGAGGGAGTCTGGGCAGGCGATTTTGCGACCACGAAAATCGAAGAATCGGACTGTATGTTTGGCTCCGGCGCGGCTCTTGGCGAGCAAGTTGTTTTCGTGCCGCCAAAGCACAACTACGAACACCTGTTCGTGCTGCACGACTGTGCGCTCCAAAGAACATATGTGGCCAATTCGCTTTGCTTTGTCCTCGCTGCCGCCGGTAGTGAAATTGAAGAATCCTTTCTCGCCATGATGCCGGCTGGCCTTCTTGCACTCGGCCGATTGCGTCCGGCGAATATCGACTTTTATGACCCCCTGGTTTGCGGCAACGCACGTTTCCGGCTGTTCAAGATGATGTATTACAACTTCTCGGCGGATCATGCCGGAGTGGTGAAACTTCATGAGTGCCGGCTCCATCCGCCAGCTGGGAACTTCAAGGAGTATCGCGATCATCTAAGCAAGCAACTGGGTGCGTTGTTCGCGAACGCGCGACATCCGGGTCGGTCCACGCGCTTCGAGCCGATCGCAACGGTGTCGACGGGATATGATTCCGTTGCGTGTGCGGCTCTCGCCAAAGAGCAGGGTTGCGTCGAAGCGCTGACCCTGGATGTCAGCGTGAAGGGAAAGGACGATCACGGAGGTGATGTTGCCGCGTCACTGGGCCTTCGTTTGATCTCTCGTCGGCATGTCATGGGCGATGATATCGCTAACCTCCGGGTGGAATTCAGCGGCCACCTTCAAGAAGCGGTCGCTGAATTCGTCGCGACTCAGGGCGTGGGCGACGACATCGCGTTCCAGCCGTTCGAATCCTGCCTTTCCGACCGTCTCCTGGTAACGGGCGGTTACGGCGATACGATCTGGAGACGGCAGCCGCCAACGCCGCCTGGTCTTCCGACCGGGACCGTTTTCAGCAAGAGCATTACAGAGTTTCGCCTGCGGGTCGGATTCTCCTATTTGCCGCTCCCCTTCATTGCAGCACGTTTTCCCCAGGCCGTGAACGCGATCTCGCAAAGCGCCGAAATGCAGCCATTCTGCCTCGCCCAAGAGTACGACCGACCGATCCCACGGCGCATTGCGGAGGAAGCAGGAGTTCCACGCGAGGCGTTCGGGCAAAGAAAAGTCGCGACCGCGCCACTGCCAACCAATCATCAGGCGCTCTTCGTGGCCTCAGTCCGCAAGGTGATGAATAGATACCGGCAAGGGATCCGTCGGGTCCCACCGCCTGTCGCCCAGAGGCCCGCTTAGCGAGTATGCCCGCAGTCCATCGGTCCTGACGTCGGGCTGTCGCAGCGTGTGGTCCCAATTTCTTTCACAATCTTGTGTCTATATGTGCGCGAGGATACCCTAGAATATGCAGCTGACCACTGATCGCAAGAAAGCTCTGCTCTGTACCAATGGGATCGTGGAGTTCGGTGGTGCACCCATCGTTGTGGTTGAGGTAGCCGAGTATTTGGCATCGCGAGGCTTCGAAACGGTGATCGCCGCCAACTACGTCGGTGACCCCTTCAAGGCTGAAGTTGAGCGAACCGGCATTTCGATCACCGACGATCCCGGCACACTCAATGCGTTCGACTTCGATATCGTGTGGTTGCAGAACCACATCGCGCCGCTTCTGAGGTATGAACTCACGACCGGTTCCAAGAAGCGGACGACTTTCGTGTTCGCGCATTTCTCACCGACCGGAAAGCTCGCGTTTCCGGGGCCAATTCTGCAGCCATTGCTCGCGGATTGGACACTGGCGAATTCCGAGGAAACCAAATCCAATCTCGTCCAAGTGGGCGTACCCGAAAGCGACATCTGTCTGTTTCCCAATCCCGCGCCTGCGGCTTTCTGGACGTACCGAAAGCCACCCAGCGACCTGAGAGTGGTGCGGGCGATCTCAAACCATGCCCCGGTCGAGGTAACCGAAGCCTTGAAGATATTGGGGAGCATGGGCCTGGCTGTAGAGCTGGTCGGCAAAGCAGGACAAAGTTACCAACGAGTATCGCCAGAGCTGATCGCCGAAACGAGCGCCCTGATCACGATCGGGAAGAGCGTGCAGTATGCAATCGCTTCTGGCGTTCCTACCTATGTGTACGACCGGTTCGGTGGGCCGGGCTACCTTTCGCAAGATAACTTCGATATAGCGGCGGCGACCAATTTTTCCGGACGATGCTGTAAGAGGCGGGCGAATGCGGCAATGATCGCAAGTGAAATTGTCGATGGCTTCTCGCGAGCTTCACGGTACGTCATGGCGATTCCGGCCGGGACGCTCTCCAAGTACAGGTTGGAACCGCATATAGACCAGATCATCAATACAACAGCGAAGCCAAACGCCGAACGTCTTGCGTCGCTGACAGCTCAGATGCAGTTGTTGAGACGCGAACATGCGATGGCACAACTCATCCGTGGTAATTTCCGCAGTGTTAAGTTGCGCGACGCTCAAGTGGCCAAGCTCAGGCGAGATATTCAGGCACTACAGGCGCGCCGGAACGGTGGCGCACACGCGACTTAGAATTGATATTCAAACCGCTCGATCTCGCTTGCGTACAACTCCGCGACCAGCGCGCGGTCGCGTGCTGTGTAGTAGTCGCGATAGTCGTAGGGCTCGGGAGCGCCATTTACGGCTTCCACAGTCTTTCCGAGTGTCGCAACGCCTGAACTCTCGAGATAACTGCTGAGCCTCTCCAACCCGTCTTCCAGCCGGAAAGCTCTGTATGCGCAGTTGTCGCCGGGCACGGCCATGAAGGCTTCGATTGTCATGGACCCGTGGCACCACCATTTTTCGCTGCGGGTGGGGTCTTGCGGTCGCGTCGGCTCAAGCGTGCTAAGCCACGCGCTGAAGTTACCGTGAAAGCGACGCTGCTTCTGCCGCTCCATCATCGCAAACAGCGACGCCAACCGAGCCCACGGATTGCGCACCGTCGCGATCTTCGAATAATCACCGAATTCCCAACCCAGTTCAGCGAAGGTCTGCTGCGCCTCGCAGGGACGCATATGACTGTAGAAAGGTTTCTTTGGCGTTCGTCGGGCAAAGCGCACGATTTCGACTTCGCTTATTGGGCTCAAATACCGGCGCACCGCTTCGGAACCGGTTTTCGGAATTGAGAAATAGATCAATCGATGCCGATGCGAAATTATCATGCTTGGCTCTAGGCTTCGTCCATCCGCGAGAGGTCGCGCAGCCGGTCGCCGGCAAGATGTAGGCAAGGGCTGCGACGATCAAGAGCGCCCGCGTTTCCTTGTGGCCCACGCCCCCGTCAAGCTGTGGTCTTGCCTGCCGTCGCCTGGTCTAGGGACTGATTCCACAACTTGCTCCGCCATCTCCAAGAGCCGCGCACCAGACGCCGCGATTGCAACCAAGCGGATTCTGCCGTAGCGGCAGCGCATGGCGGACGATTTTTGTCTGATGTACGACGCCGGCCTCGGATATGCGCCGAAATCCAGCTTTCGCGGCAGCGGGGCTGGAGGCTGGCCCGTGACGGTCGACGCCGACGGCTTGCGCGACTGCGGGGGAGGCCTGGAGGCCGGTGAGGAGCGGGCGATTCTCGCCGTGGGCGATTCCTACACGTTCGGCGAGGAAGTCGGCGATGCGGAGACCTGGCCGGCGCAGCTTCAGCGGCTGAGCGGGCGCCGGGTGCTGAACGGAGGCGTGTCCGGTTACGGCTTCGACCAGATCGTCCTTCGCGCCGAACGGCTCGCCGCCACGCACGAGCCGGCAATGGTGATCGCAGGCTTCATCGCCGACGACGTCCGGCGCACCGAGATGCGGCGGCTGTGGGGGCGCGACAAGCCGTGGTTCGCCCTCGACGGCGACCGGCTGCGGCTTCAGGGCGTGCCGGTACCGGAGCGCCGGCGGCGCGCGCCAGCGTGGTTGCGTCATCGCCTCGACCGGGCCCTGATCGGCCTGCCGGCGCCGCTGCAGCACGTCTTTGGTTACCATGTGAGGCAGAATCCGGCGGGCCAGGGCCAGACGATCGCCATTCACCTGATCGAGCGGCTGCTGCGGCTCGGGGAACGGCACCGATGCCGTGTCGTGCTCTTGGCGCAGTATCATCCGCAGGTCTGGGTTGACCGGACGTTCGCCGCCGAAGAGCGCCGTGTGACGGGACTCGTTCTCGATCGCGCGCGCAGCCTCGGCCTGGCGACCGTCGATACGTTCTCCCGATTCGCCATCGAACCGGCGGCCGCGTCCTTTTACGTCAACACGCATCTGAGCGGGCGCGGCAACGCCATGGTCGCCAGCCTGCTCGCCGCCCGGCTCCCCGAACTGTCCTAGCGGCGGGCCGTTCAGCCGCCCTGTTCGCGCTTGAGTGCCTCGCGACGGAGCATGGCGCGCCACTCGGCGGGCGAGGCGCATTTGTGGGCATGGACCCCGACCTTGCGCAGCGCGGCCTCGCGCTCGTCGGGTCCGTAGCGGTCCTTGCCGTTGACGGGCAGCGCCCAGGCCCAGCCGGCCGAGACCATCTTTTCCTGCAGGTCGTCTTCGCCGGCGAAGCACTGGGCGACCGGCGGGCGGGTCTTGCGGTCGGGATCGACCAGGCGGCAGGTCACGGGACGACCAGCGATGAACTCCTCCAGCGCCTTGCGGGCCAGCGCGCCGGCGCGCCACTGGCCGTCGTCGCAGGTCTGGCTGCGCTCGGGCGCGTCGATGCCGAACAGCCGCACGACCTGCGGGCCGAACTTGACCGTGTCGCCGTCGACCACCGTGAAGCGCGGCTTCGGCGCCGGCGTAACGACGGTGTCGTCGTCGGAGGACTGGGCGGCGGCGCCCGTCGCCATCGCCAGGAGGGCGAGCGTGGAGAGGAGGGCGAGGGAAGTACGGGCGGCTTTCAACGGCGGGAACCTTGCGGGGCTATGCGTGCGCCCGGCTTATAGCACGCGGGCCGCGCCGTCGATTGACCCGAAGTTGGTTCGTCGTCAGTGTTCGTGAAAACAA
This sequence comes from Reyranella sp., assembly GCF_965228225.1. Classification (GTDB taxonomy): domain Bacteria; phylum Pseudomonadota; class Alphaproteobacteria; order Reyranellales; family Reyranellaceae; genus Reyranella. The sequence continues at coordinate 2,274,191 of NZ_OZ245801.1, forward strand.
CCAAGATACAGGAAACGCCCTCGACCATGGACTTCGCATTCTCGGAGCAGCACGAGGCCGTGCGCGACACCGTCAGGCGCCTGTGCCAGTCGGAGCACCAGCAGCTGGTGGCCGCGGCCGAGGAGAACGAGGTCCTGCCGCGCGAAGTCTTTGCGCGATGGGGCGAGCTCGGCCTGTTGGGTGTCCGTTATCCCGAGGAGGATGGCGGCAGCGGACTGGACAAGATCAGCGACTGCATCGTGCGCGAGGAGCTGAGCTACATGAGCCAGGGATTCGCCTCGAGCTGGTCGGCGCACAGCCACTTGGGCATCTGGCCGATCTGGAAGGCCGGCACCGCGCAGCAGCGCCAGCGCTTCTTCCGGCCCGCCCTGCAGGGCACAAAGATCGCGGGCTTTGCCCTGAGCGAGCCGGATGGCGGCTCGAACATCCGCGCGCTGCGGACCCGCGCCGAACGGGCGGCGGGCGGTTGGAGGCTGCGCGGCAGCAAGCTCTACATCACCAATGCGCCGATCGCGGATTTCCTGCTGGTCGCGGCACGCACCGCGCCGGAACTGAGCAGCAATGCCATCAGCCTGTTCATCGTCGAGCTGCCGGCCGGCGGCATGACGATCGAGAAGCTGCGGAAGGAAGGCATCCGCGCCTCCGAGACCGGCCTGATCCACATGGAGGACGTGTTCGTCCCCGACGACTGCGTGCTGGGCGACAGGCTGGGCACCTATCCGGTGATCCTCGAATCCCTGAGCGAGAACCGGGTCGGGGTCGCAGCGAATGCGCTCGGCATGGCGCGGGCCGCCTTCGACGCCGCCACAGCCTATGCGCGCGACCGGCTGGTCGCCAACAAGCGCATCGGCGACTACCAGGCGATCGGCCACAAGCTCGCGGAGATGTCGGCCCAGATCGAGGCGGCCAAGTGGCTGGTCTATTACGGCGCCTGGAGGGTCGACCAGAACACGCTCGATTCCGCGACCGCCGCGCGCGTCAAGCTCATCGCCAGCGAGACTGCCGTCGCCGTGAGCGAGCAGGCGATCCGCATCCATGGTGGCGCCGGGATCATGCGCGAATATCCCGTGGGCCGGATCCATCGCGACGCTCTGGTCTACGTGATCGGCGAAGGCACCAGCGAGATTCAGAAGAACCTGATCGCCCGCGACCTCGGCTTCAGGTTCTGACGCGTCACGTCAATCGAGGGAGCAAGAAAGGTCGTTCCGGCACTGCATCAACAAAAACAAAGTCGCGAGACAGGGAGGAAGCTCATGAGGGTCGTTCACTGGCTTACCGCGTTCGCCGCCACCGTCTGTGTCATGCTTGCCGCGCCCGCCATGGCGCAATCCTATCCGAACAAGCCAATCCGTCTCATCGTTCCCTTCGGCGCCGGCTCGGGCAGCGACATCCTCGCCCGCATCCTCGCCGAGCCGCTCGGCCAGGCGCTGGGCCAGCCGATCGTCATCGAGAACAAGCCGGGCAACAACACGACGCTCGGCACCGAGCTGGTCGTGAGTTCGCCGCCGGACGGCTATACGATCGGGCTGCTGACCAATTCCGGCCTGGTCGCCAGCCCGGCTGGCCTGACCAGCGGCGTCCGTTACGATCCGGCCAAGGACCTGAGTTACATCTCCATGGTGGCTTCGGTTTCCTACGTCTGGCTGGTCAACAACGACGTCAAGGCAACGACGGCCGCCGAGCTGGTCAAGTTGCTCAAGGCCAATCCTGGGAAGTTCAACTACGCGAGCGGCAACACCGGCGGGATCGCCTATGGCGGCTATATCAAGAACGCCTACCAGCTCGACGTGACGCACGTGCCATACAAGTCGGTGCCCCCGGGCCTCGCGGACCTGATCAGCGGACACGTGCAGATCATGGTCGCCGATATCCCTGCCTCACTCGCCATGATCCGGGGCGGCAAGGTGAGGGCGGTCGGCATGACGACCGCCCAGCGCAATTCGCTGCTGCCCGAAGTGGCGAGCTTCTCGGAGCAGGGGCTCGCCACGCCGCCCGACATGAGCGGCTGGTGGTGTGCAGTCGCGCCGGCGGGAACGCCCGGCGACATCCTCGACCGGCTGAACCGGGAACTGGTCAAGATCCTGGAAACGGAGGCGGTGAGGGCAAAGCTGCTGCAGAACGGCATCGTGCCGATGCCGTCGACGCGCCAGCAGGCGATGCAGTACCAGAAGGATCAGTTCCTGGTCTGGAAGACCATCGTCAAGGATCTCAACCTCAAGGTCGAGTAAGGCGTCAGGCGGCCTGACCCGCTTTCGACCGGACGGGCAGCCGCCAGTTCGGCCGCACGAAGTGGCAAGTGTAGCCGTTGGGAATGCGCTCGAGATAGTCCTGATGCTCGGGCTCGGCCTGCCAGAAATCCGAGGCTGCCGTCACTTCGGTGACGACCTTGCCCGGCCACAGGCCCGACTCGTCCACGTCGGCGATCGTGTCCTCGGCCACGCGGCGCTGCTCGTCGCTCGTGTAGAAGATGGCCGAGCGGTAGGAGGTGCCGCGGTCGTTGCCCTGGCGGTCCACCGTCGAGGGATCGTGGATCTGGAAGAAGAACTCCAGCAGCTGGCGGTAGCTGATCTTCGCCGGATCGAAGACGATCTCGATCGCCTCGGCATGGCCCTCATGGTTGCGGTAGGTGGCGTTGGCCACATGGCCGCCGGTGTAGCCGACCCGCGTCGACACGACCCCCGGCATGCGGCGAATCAGGTCCTGCATGCCCCAGAAACAACCGCCGGCCAGTACTGCGCGCTCTTGGCTCATTTCACGTCCTCCACCTGGTCGAGATAGGCCCCATAGCCCGCCGCCTCCATGTCCTTGCGATGGATGAAGCGGAGCGAGGCGGAATTGATGCAGTAGCGCAGCCCGCCGCGGTCGCGCGGGCCGTCGGGAAAGACATGGCCGAGATGGCTGTCGCCGTGCTTCGACCGTACCTCGATGCGCAGCATGCCATGCGAGCCGTCCTTCAGCTCGGCGACGTTGGCCGGCTCGATCGGCTTGGTGAAGCTCGGCCAGCCGCATCCCGATTCGTACTTGTCGGCCGAGGCGAACAGCGGCTCGCCCGACACGACGTCGACATAGATGCCCGGCTCCTTGTTGTGCAGCAGGGCGCCGGTCCCGGGACGCTCGGTGCCGCTCTCCTGAGTAACGAAGAACTGTTCGGGCGTGAGCTTCGCCAGGGCTTCGGGACTCTTCTTGTAGGTCTGCATTTCGCGCTCCTGTCGCAACGTGCCTTTGGAGGGAGAATATAGGGAGCGGGGGGCGCCCTGTCAGGGGGCGGCCCCGTCTTCACCGCTGTCGCTGCAGATAGTCGACGAGGACCCGCAGCTTCGGCGCGATGTTCCGGCGGCTCGGATAGTAGAGGTAGAAGCCGGCGAAGCTGGGGCAGTATTCCTCGAGAACCGGCACGAGTTCACCTCGGGCGATCAGGGCGCGAAAGCTCTCCTCCATGCCGAAGGTGACGCCGGCGCCGGCGACCGCGAGCTTGATCATCAGGGCCATGTCGTTGGTGGCGAATCGCGGCGCCACGGCGACGCTGAACTCCTTGTCCTCCTCAGCGAATTCCCAGCGGTAGGGCGCCGATTTCGGCGAGGGCCGCCAACCGATGCAGGTGTGCGACGTGAGGTCGGCCGGGTGTCGCGGCACGCCGAAGCGGTCGCGGTAGGAGGGCGCGCAGACCGCCAGCTGGCGCTCGTCGCCGGCCACGGGCACTGCGATCATGTCCTGTTCGATCACCTCGCCCAGCCGGACGCCGGCATCGTAGCCCTCGGCCACGATGTCGATGGCGTCGTCGGTGACGGTGACGTCGAGCTCGACCTCGGGATTGGCCTCCGCGAAGCCCGCCAGAAACGGCCCTGCGAGGAAGCGCTCGGCGATCGAGGAGACGGCGAGCCGTAACCGGCCGCGCGCCCGGCCCTGCAGGGCGGCGGTCTTCTCCAGGGCACCGCGGAGCTCGGCCACCGCCGGAGCGATCTCCAGATGCAGCCGTTCGCCGGCCTCGGTCAGGCTGACGCTGCGCGTCGTGCGCTGAACCAGCGCGATGCCGAGACTGCCCTCGAGGCGCTGGATCGTCTGACTGACGGCCGAACGGGTCACGCCCAGCCGGTCGGCCGCGGCCCTGAAACTGCGCTCCTCCGCCACCAGGGCGAAGACGGCCAGCGCGTTCAGATCGGGCTCCATTGGTTAGGATTTCTTTCCAGATTGGTAAGTCATTGTCGTCTTATCGCGACAATCGCTCAGGTCCAAGTTGAGGGCAAGTCAACCGCACCTCCGAAAGGATCCGTCCATGTCTCTCGATAAAGTCGTTCTCGTCACCGGCGCCTCCAGCGGCATCGGCGCCGGCATCGCCCGCGAACTGGCCGGCGCCGGGGCAAGGGTAATGTTGGGCGCGCGCCGCCTCTGCCGCTTGGAAGCGCTCGCGGGCGAACTGATCGCCGCCGGCGGCGAGGCCCGGGTGTGCCCGCTGGATGTCACCGACCGGCTGAGCGTCGCGTCCTTCGCCGAGGCGGCGCGGGCGGCGTGGGGCCGGGTGGACGTCATCGTCAACAATGCCGGTGTGATGCCGCTGTCGGCCATGGCCTCAATGAAGGTCGCCGAGTGGGAGCGCATGGTCGACGTCAACATCAAGGGCGTGCTCTACGGCATCGCCGCCGTGCTGCCCGAAATGACGGCGCGCGGCTCCGGTCACGTCGTCAACATCGCCTCGATCGGGGCGCTGCAGGTTTTCCCCGCTGCCGCCGTCTACTGCGCGACCAAGTATGCGGTGCGTGCGATCTCGGACGGATTGCGGATGGAAAACGACAGGATCCGCGTCACCTGCATCCATCCCGGCGTCGTCGAGAGCGAACTTGCCGACACCATCACCGATCCGGTCGTCGCGGAAGCGATGAAGACCTATCGCCAGATCGCCCTCAAGCCCGACGCGATCGCCCGGGCCGTCCGCTTCGCCCTCGAACAACCCGGCGATGTCGACGTTAACGAGATCGTCGTACGCCCCGCCGCCACCACAGGAGGATGAGACATGACCCTGCATCCGATGCTCGCCCCGATCACCGCGGCCTTGTTCGCCGTCATCACCGCCGCACCCGCCGTCGCGCAGACCGTCGAAGAGAGGCTGAAGCGCGGCGACGCCGTGATCCGCGACCTCAATCGCGGCCAGCCGCAGCCGGCCCTGGAGCGCATGCGCCAGGAGTTTCCCTTCCTCGCCGAGGCCACTGAGGCCTATGCGCTTGGCGATGTCTGGGCGCGGCCGGGGCTCGACGGCCGCACCCGTCAGCTCACGGCCGTGGCGGCCTTCGCGGCCACGGGCCAGCTACCCTTCATGAAGGTCCATGCCGGCTATGCGCTCAACATCGGCGTGTCCGAGGAGGAGCTCAAGGAGGTCATCTACATGATCACCGTGCCGGCCGGCATCTCGCGCGCCATTGCGGCCTCGCAGGTCCTCTCGGACCTCTTCGCCGAGCGTCGCGATGCGAGGAGGCCGCAATGAGGGCCATGCGCCTCCTGACCGTGGCACTCGCCATCAGCAGCCCCTTCATCCTCGCGACCGCAGGTCATGCCGAAATGACGCCCCACTCTTATGTCGGCCTTTGGGTGACGGCGGACGGATACGTCCGTCACAACCTGTTGCCCGGCAATCGCTATGACGAAGCGCGCGGCACGCGCGAGAGCGCCTATCGCGGACGATACGAAATCACCGGGACGCGCATCGAATACTGGGATGACACCGGCTTCACCGCCGACGGCGTCTTCGTCGACGAGAATACGCTGCATCACGGCGGAATGATTCTCCACCGTAGAAAGTGAGGATGCACGATGGGCGAGGTCGCCATAGTGTGCGCAAGATTGGCCGGCACAGGGGTGGCGAATCCCGTGAGGGCAACGACCAACCAGCGGACGCTTCATGATCACTCGCAGACTCCTGTGTGCCGGCGCCGCCCTGGCGCCCCTGACGGCCTCCGGGCCCGCCTTCGCCCAGAGTGACGGACGGTTCCCTGCGGCTTGGCTGCAGGGTATCCGGCAGGAGGCGCTGCGGGCGGGAGTCGACAAGGGCACGCTCGACGCGGCCCTGGCCGACATCCGCGAGGTGCCGCGCGTGATGGAGCAGGCGCGCAACCAGCCTGAATTCAAGATGACGTGGGAACGCTACCAAGGACTGGTCGTCTCCGAGGAGCGCATCAAGCGCGGCCGCGCCCTGCTGGCAGAGAACCGCGCAGCGATCGAACGCTTCGCCGGCCCGGCCGGCCTGCCGCCGCAGGTCGCCGTCGCGCTGTGGGGTATCGAAAGCAACTACGGCACGCGGCTCGGCGACTTCGAGGTGGTGGAGGCGCTGGCCACACTGGTCCACAACAACTTCCGCGCCAAATTCTTCCGCGAGCAGCTCATCGCCGCGCTCAAGATCCTGTCGCAGGGGCATATCGGCCTGCACGCGATGAAGGGCTCGTGGGCCGGCGCCATGGGTCAGTGCCAGTTCATCCCCACCAGCTTCCTCGCCTATGCCGCCGACGGCGACGGCGACGGCCGCAAGGACATCTGGACGAACAAGCTCGACGTCTTCGCCTCGATCGTGAACTACCTGCGCAAGGTCGGCTGGCGGCCGGGACTGCGCTGGGGCGACGAAGTCTCCCCGGGAACGCAGGCCGGGGGCGGCGGGCGCATCGTGCGGCCGGCGGGAGCGGGCGGGCCGGCCTATCAGACGACCGAGAATTTCAAGGTGATCCTGCGCTGGAACCAGTCGGATTTCTTTGCCCTGGCGGTGGGCCTCCTGTCCGACCGGATCGCGGCCTGACCGCCGCGGGTGGAGAGGCCCGGCAGGCCGCTCCACCCGCCGGCCGAGATGATGTATGATATGAACATCATGCCGCTAGCATTGGTAAAATTGGGATTTCCCCTGTCCGGCACGCTTCGGCTGTGCGGGGCTGCGGCACTGCTGGCCAGCCTTGCGGCCTGCGGCTCGTCGAGCAAGGGCGGGGGCGGGACCCCCGGCAGCAGCGTGGCCCAGCGCGGTACCTACAAGGTCGGCCAGCCCTACAAGATCGACGGCGTCACCTATACGCCGCGCGAGACCTTCACCCTGACCGAGACCGGCACGGCCTCCTGGTACGGGCCGGGCTTCCACGGCAAGTCGACCGCCAACGGCGAGCGTTACGACCAGGCCGACCGGACGGCGGCCCACCGCACCCTGCAGATGCCGGCCATCGTGCGCGTCACCAATCTCGAGAACGGGCGCAGCACGGTGGTGCGGGTGAACGACCGCGGCCCCTTCGCCCGCAGCCGTGTCATCGACCTGTCGCGCACCGCGGCGGAGGAGATCGACATGGTCGGCAAGGGCACGGCCCGGGTCCGCGTCGAGCAGCTCCAGGCCGAGAGTCTTGCGGTAAAGGACGTCGCGCTGAGCGGCGGCGGTCCGGCTGAACAGCAGCAGGCCGTGGCCCAGCTTGCGAGCGGCAGCCGGGTGGCCCCGGCGCCGACTCCCGTTCCCGCACCGGCCCCCATACCGGCGCCGGTGGCGGCCCCGCCGCCGCCGATCATGCAGGCTTCCTACGAGCCGCCACCTGCAGCTGCGCCGCCAGCTCCCGCCCAGACCGTGTACGCGCCGCCGCCGCGTAACGTGCCGTTCGGCGCGCCGAGATCCGCGTCGGGCGACGTGCCGCCGACCATCGCGTCGCTGTCGGCGACGACCAGTACCGCCACGCCGTCGTCCCAGCTCAGCGGCTTCTTCGTGCAGGTCGGTGCCTTCTCGACGCATGAAAATGCCGAGCGTCAGCGCAGCGCGGTGCGCAGCTACGGCAATCCGGAAGTTTCCCAGGTCTCGGCCAATGGACGCGATGTTTATCGCGTGCGGCTGGGGCCCTATACCACTCAAGATGCCGCCGGCATTGTCGCCGACCGGCTCAAGCGTTCAGGCTATGGGGATGCCCGTGTGGTCTCTGAATAGGCTCAATCGCGCCGGACTGGCGCTCCTCGCCCTGGCCGGGCTGGCCGGTCTCTCGCTCACCGCCTCGGCGCAGCAGGATACGCCGCGCAAGCCCCCGGCCCAGTCGCAAAAGCCTCCGGCCAAGCCGCGTGCGCCGGCCGCCGCCAAGCCCGCGGCGCCGAAGGAAGCGGCGGCGCCGAAGGTGGAATCGCTGCCGCCGTCGCAGGTCGGCATCGGCACCCTGGCGCGCCACGCCTTCATGGTGGATCCGCAGACTTCCACGGTGCTGCTGTTCAAGGACGCCGAGACGCCGATGCCGCCGTCATCGATGTCCAAGATGATGACCATCTACATCATCTTCGACGAGCTGGCGGCCGGACGGTTGAAGCTCGACACGCGGTTCCGCGTCAGCGAGAAGGCGCGCAGCATGGGCGGCTCGCGCATGTTCCTCGAGCTGGGCTCGGAGCCGACGGTCGAGGACCTGATCAAGGGCATCATCATCCTCTCGGGCAACGATGCCTGCGTGGTGATCGCCGAGGGGCTGGCCGGTAGCGAGGACGCTTTCGCCGATCGCATGAACAAGCGCGCCAAAGAAATCGGCATGACCAAGACGGTGTTCAAGAACGCCTCGGGCTGGCCGGCCGAGGGCCAGTACACGACCGCGCGCGATCTCGCGGTGCTGGGTTGGCACACGATCGACGACTACCCGAAGTACTATAAGTACTATTCGGAGACGAACTGGACCTACAACAACATCCGTCAGGAGAATCGCAACCGCCTGCTGAAGATCACGCCGGGCACCGATGGGCTGAAGACGGGTCACACGGAAGAGGGCGGCTACGGACAGACGACATCGGCAGTGCGCGACGGGCGCCGCCTGATCCTGGTCGTCAACGGCCTCAGCTCGATGGCGGAGAGGGCTTCGGAGACGGCGCGCCTGATGGAGTGGGGGTATCGCGAGTCGACCAACATCACGGTGTTCCGGGCGGGCGACATGCTGGTCGAGGCGCCAGTCTGGCTGGGCGCCCAGGAAACCGTGCCGCTGGTCATCCCCAAGACGGTCCAGCTCACCGTGCCGACCGGCCAGGGTGCGCCGCCGCGTGCCGTCGCACGCTTCGACGGGCCGATCGCGGCCCCCATCGTGAAGGGCACGAAGATCGGGACTGCCGTCGTCACGCTACCGGACAACCGCACCATCGAGTATCCGCTGGAGGCCGGCGCCGACGTGCCGCGCATGGGCGTGTTCAGCCGGGTCGCCACGATGCTGCGGCATTATATGTTCGGCTGGATGTCGTGACGGAGCGCACGCGAGCGCGCTTCATCACGCTGGAGGGTGGAGAAGGGGCCGGCAAGTCGACCCAGGTCGCCCGCCTCAGGGAACAGATCGAGGCGCGCGGGCATCGATGTATCGCCACGCGCGAGCCGGGCGGCGCGCCCGGTGCCGAGATGGTGCGCAAGCTTCTGGTCGAGGGCCCGGCAGAACGCTGGGACGGCGTGACCGAGGCGCTGCTGCATTTCGCGGCGCGCCGCGAGCATCTGCGCACCACGGTGCTGCCCGCCATCGCGAGCGGCACCTGGGTCGTGTCGGACCGCTTCGCCGATTCGACGATGGCCTATCAGGGCTACGGCCACGGCATCGACCGCGCGATGCTGGGAACACTCTACGACATCACGGTGGGCGACTTCCGGCCCGATCTCACGCTGGTCCTCGATCTGCCGGTCGAGGCCGGCCTCGCGCGCGCCGCCTCGCGTCGCGGCACGGAGACTCGTTACGAGTCCCTGCCGGTCGATTTCCATGAGCGTGTCCGCGCCGGGTTCCTCGACATCGCCGCCGCCGATCCGGGCCGCTGCGTCGTGATCGATGCGGCCGCCGGCATCGACGAGATCGCCCGGGCGATCGGCGACGCGCTCGCGACACGTCTCGGGTCCTGAGTCTTGGCACGCGGCAAGACGCCCTCCGATCCGGCCGAGGCCGAGAAGCTTGAATGGCCCTATGCCTGGCCGCCGCCGTGGCGCAACGACCGGCTGGTCGGGCATGAGCAGGCCGAGCGGACGATGCTGGCGGCGCAGCAGAGCGGGCGGCTGCACCATGCCTGGCTGCTGACGGGACCGCGTGGCATCGGCAAGGCGACCCTGGCCTGGCGCTTCGCGCGGTTCCTGCTGGCCGGACAGGAGCAGGGCGGCCTGTTCGGCGGCGGCCCCGAATCGCTTGACGTTCCGGCCGACGCGCCGGGCCGGCACCTGGTCGATGCGCGCTCGCATCCCGACCTGTTCCATCTGCGCCGCTCGCTGAACCGCGACACGGGACGCATGCGCGCCGAGATCGCCGTCGACGACGTGCGCGACCTCGGCGGCTTCATGCACATGACGCCGGCAATGGGAAAGGCGCGGGTCGCCATCGTCGATGCGGCCGACGAGATGAACCGCAACAGTGCCAACGCCGTGCTGAAGATTCTCGAGGAGCCGCCACCCAACGCCGTGCTGCTGATCGTGGCGCACGCGCCCGGAAGGCTGCTCCCGACCATCCGCTCGCGCTGCCGAAGGCTCGCGATGCAGCCTTTGTCGGAAGAGACGGTGGTCGACCTGCTCGGCATCCATGCGCTGGAGACGAAGCCGGAGGAGAGGCGTGCGCTCGCCCGGCTCGCTGAGGGCAGCATCGGGCGGGCGCTGGAACTCGGGGCGGCGGGCAGTCTCGACCTCTACCGCGAGATGGTCGAGGTGCTGGCCACCCTGCCCGATCTCGACATGCCGCGGCTGCATGCCTTCGCCGAGCGATTTGCCAAACGCGGCGAGGAGGCCAATGCCGACTGGCGCTCGCTCAACTACCTGTTCGACGGCTGGCTGAAGGGACTGCTGCGTCAGGCCGCGCTCACCACGGAAGCTGCACCCGTCGTGCCGATGGAAAGCGGCCTGCAGGCGCGTCTGCTTGCGACCGCGAGCTTCGATCGCTGGATGACGGCATCGGAGGAGGTGGCGAACCTGTTTTCACGGGCCGACGCGGTCAACCTCGACCGAAAGCAGACCGTGATGGGCAGCTTCCTGAAGCTGCAATCGGCAACGCGCTGAGCGGACCGCCACGGCCCGACTCTTGATCCCCGAGGGGAGGCATGGCAAAAGACCGGCCATGTTGCCCCGGCCCGACATCAGAGACTCGCTGTCCTGCGCACGAATGCGGGGCTGAACGCGCTTGAGTCTCGTGCCCCGGTAGGGGCGGCCGTTCGGAGTTCAGTATCATGTCGGGCAAAAGCACCTATTACGTCACCACGCCGATCTACTACGTCAACGACGTGCCCCATATCGGGCACGCCTACGCGACGCTCGCCTGCGATGTGCTGGCGCGCTTCAAGCGCCTCGACGGCCATGACGTCCATTTCATCACCGGCACCGACGAGCACGGCCAGAAGGTCGAGAAGGCGGCCGCCGCTGCCGGCATGACGCCGCAGGCCTTCACCGACAAGGTGAGCCAGTCGTTCCGCGATCTGATCGGCGTGATGAACTACAGCCCCGACGGGTTCATCCGCACGACCGAGCCGCGCCACTACGCGGCGTGCCAGGCGCTGTGGGAGAAGCTGGTCTCCTCGGGCGACATCTATCTCGGCAAGTATGCCGGCTGGTACTCGGTGCGCGACGAGGCCTTCTATGCCGAGGACGAGACCACGGTCGGTCCCGACGGCAAGCGCCGCGCCGGTCCGGTCAACAACGAGGTCGAGTGGGTCGAAGAGCCGTCCTACTTCTTCAGGCTCTCGGCCTGGACCGACCGGCTGCTGGAGTTCTACGAAAAGAACCCGCGCTTCATCGCGCCCGAGAGCCGCCGCAACGAGATCATCAGCTTCGTGAGGGGCGGCCTGCAGGACCTCTCGGTCTCGCGCACCAGCTTCTCCTGGGGCATTCCGGTGCCGGGCGACGAAAAGCACATCATGTACGTTTGGCTCGACGCGCTGACCAACTACATCACCGAGGTCGGCTACCCCGACGAGAGCAATCCGCTGTGGCGATTCTGGCCGGCGGACGTGCATGTCGTGGGCAAGGACATCATCCGCTTCCACTGCGTCTTCTGGCCGGCCTTCCTGCTGTCGGCCGGCATCCCGGCGCCGAGGCGCGTCTTCGCCTCGGGCTGGTGGACCACCGAAGGGCAGAAGATTTCTAAGTCGCTGGGCAACGCGATCGATCCTGTCGCGGTGACCAAGGAGTTCGGCGTCGACCAGGTGCGATACTTCCTGCTGCGCGAAGTGCCGTTCGGGAACGACGGCGATTTCTCTCGCCGCGCCTTGATTGGCCGCATGAATGCCGACCTCGCCAACGCCTATGGCAATCTCTGCCAACGCGTGCTGTCGATCGTCGCCAAGAATTGCGGCGAGAAGGTTCCGCCCCGGGCGGGATTGATCGAGGCCGACACGGCGCTGCTCGAGCGGGCGCGCTGCCTGCTGGTCATCGTGCGCGCCGAGCTCGACGAGCAGGCCTTCCACAAGGCGTTGACCGCGATCTGGGAAGTGATCGCCGACGCCAACCGCTACGTCGATGCGCAGGCACCGTGGGCGCTGGCCAAAACCGACCCGGTGCGGCGCGACACGGTGCTGTGGGTGCTGGCCGAGACGATCCGGCGCGTCACCCTGCTGGTCCAGCCGTTCATGCCCGACTCGACGGCGAAGATCCTCGACCAGCTCGCGGTCGCGCCGGAGAAGCGCATCTTTGCTGCCTTCGACGACGAGCTCGTCTCCGGCACGGCACTGCCGCCGCCGCAAGGCGTGTTCCCGCGCTTCATCGAGCCGGCAGCCGAGCCCGTGGCCAAGCCGGCGAAACAGCCGAAGGCCCCGAAGCCGCCGAAAGCCGCGGGCTGACATGCTGATCGACAGTCACTGTCATCTCGACTTCCCGGAGCTCACGAGCGACGAGAGCGGGGTGCTGGCGCGTGCCCGGACGGCCGGCGTCGCCGGCATGCTGACGATCGGCACGCGGCTCGACCAGTTCGAGCGGGTGCGGGCGATCGCCGAGCGCCACGAAAATGTCTGGTGCTCGGTCGGCGTCCATCCGCACGAGGCGAAGGAGGAGGGGCAACGCACCCCCGACCGGCTGATCGAGGCGACCCGCCATCCCAAGGTCGTCGGCATCGGCGAGACCGGCCTCGACTTCTATTACGAGCACAGCCCGCGCGCGGAGCAGGCCGAGAGCTTCCGCGCCCATATCGCGGCGTCCCGCGAGACCGGCCTGCCGCTGATCGTGCACACACGCAACGCCGATGCGGAGACCGGCGACATGCTGGAGGAGGAACACGGGAAGGGCGCCTTCCCCGGCCTGATCCACTGTTTCAGCTCGGGCCGCGCCGTGGCCGAACGCGCCCTGGCGCTCGGCCTCTACATCTCGATCTCGGGCATCGTGACCTTCAAGGCGGCGGAGGATCTGCGCGCCATCGTGCGCGACGTGCCGCTCGACCGGCTGCTGGTCGAGACCGACGCGCCCTACCTGGCGCCGATCCCCAAGCGCGGCACGACCAACGAGCCCGCCTTCGTCGCCCACACCGCGGCCAAGGTGGCCGAACTCAAGGGCGTCAGCCTGGCTGAGCTGGAGGCCGCGACGACCGACAACTTCTTCCGGCTGTTCACCAAGGCGGAGCGTTCCCGGTGCGCGTGACCATCCTGGGCTGCGGTACCTCGGCCGGCGTTCCCCGGGTCGGCGGACCGGGTGGGAAGGGCGAGTGGGGGGCGGCCAGCCCCACCGACCCGCGCAACCGCCGCACCCGCTGCTCCATCCTGGTCCAGGACCAGGGCAAGACCGTGCTGGTCGACACCTCACCCGACGTGCGCAGCCAGCTCCTGGCCGCCGAGGTCGAGCGGATCGATGCGGTGATCTGGACCCACGACCATGCCGACCAGTGCCACGGGATCGACGATCTCCGACCCTTCGCGCTGCGCCAGGGCCAGATCGAATCCTGGTCGGACGAACGGACCTACGGGGTGCTGAGCCGGCGCTTCGGCTACTGCTTCCACGCCGAGGGCAACGGCTTCTACAATCCGATCTACCGCCACACCGTGATTTCGGGTCCTTTCCAGGCCGCCGGGCTACCGGTCGTGCCGTTCCTCCAGGACCATGGGACGATCCCGTCGCTGGGGTTTCGCTTCGGTGCCGTCGGGTATGCCAACGACGTCGTCATGCTGCCTGAGCAGTCGTTGCAGGCGCTGGAGGGGGTCGAGGTGCTGATCGTCGACGCGATGCGCTACCGGCCGCACCCCACTCACGCACATCTGGATCGCGCCCTCGAATGGATCGAGCGGCTGAAGCCTCGGCGGGCGTTTTTGACCAACCTGCATGTCGATATGGACTATGCCGAAGTCGACCGCACCACACCGGCTCACGTGACGCCTTGCCATGACGGTCTGCACATCGACCTATAGGGTGTATAATTGTTAAATTACAGGTCTCTATCGGACGATCCTGATCTGACGCATGAGCGTAAACGAAAGGAGTCCGGACGCCGGATGTTCCTGTCGGGCGCCACCGCGTTCGTCCTAGCGGCCCCGATGGCACCGCTCCACGCCCAGACGGCCAATCGCCTGGACCCCGGCGGCCTCACGTTTCGTGACTTCGGGGTTCCCGACAACGGCGCGAGCTATACCCGCGGCGAACAGAGCATCGGCGGCGGTACCACCCAGAAATTCACTCGCGTTCTTGGCATCGATGGTGCCAGCCAGGCGGTCCGGCTGCGCTTCGATTCGGTCAAGGTCGAACTGCTCTTGCCCATGGGCTGGCAGGCCAGCGAGGACGGGGAGCGGGGTATTGCCTACACACTCGACAAGCGCCTCCGTCTGCTCGTCTGGCGGGTCGACTTCGCCTATGAGGGGGTCCGGGACGCCGAGCACTATGCCGCCACCAAGGCCGGCTCGATGAAGGCGCGCAAGCCCGGCGTCCAGGCCCAGGCCCGCAAGCTCCGGGACGGCAGTTTTGTGGTCGTCTACGAGAACGTGCCCAAGGGACCGTCCGACAACAGCGGTCCGCGCACCGTCTTCGATCTGGTCATTCCGGACCCCAGGAACCCCAAGGTCGGTGTCCTGGTCACGCTCGGGATGCCCACGAGCGAGGCCGGTCGTGGCCTGCAGCTCCTGGCCTTGATAACGCAGAACATGCGGATCGATTGGTAACTCATTGACATAGATAATATATCTAAATTTGTCATAATATATATTATACGATAATCGGGAATGAGTTCGACGCCATGACTTCAGGCAAGCCCACCCCGGAGTCCCTGCCCAAGGAACCGCTTCCTCGGCTGCTGGCCGTCATGGCTTGGCTGCGCGACCGCCAGCACGGTTGCCCTTGGGATATCGACCAGACCTTCCGCACCATCGCACCGTATACGATCGAGGAAGCCTACGAGGTCGCCGACGCGATCGAGCGCGACGACATGCCGGCGCTCAAGGAAGAACTCGGCGACCTGCTGCTGCAGGTCGTCTATCACAGCCAGATCGCCAGCGAGGCCAAGTCCTTCGCCTTCGACGACGTGGCCGCCGCCATCGCCGACAAGATGGTCGACCGCCATCCGCATGTGTTCGGCGACATGGACATCAAGACCGCCGACGCCCAAACCGTGTCCTGGGAGGCCCGCAAGGCCGCCGAACGGGCGGCCAAGGGCGCCACCGAAGGCGCTCCCGGCGCCCTGGATGGCGTGGCGCGCGCCCTTCCCGCCCTGATGCGCGCCGAGAAGATCCAGAAGCGGGCCGCCCGGGTCGGCTTCGACTGGGCCACGATCGGTCCGGTCATCGACAAGATCGAGGAGGAACTGCGGGAACTCCGGGTCGAACTGGAGGCCGAAACGATCGAACAGGAGAAGGTTTCAGGCGAACTTGGCGATGTCCTGTTCGCGGTCGCCAACCTCGCCCGTCACTGCAAGGTCGATCCCGAGGTGGCCCTGCGGGCCACCAACGACAAGTTCGAAAAGCGCTTCCGCCACATCGAGCGTCGCCTGGCCGAAAGCGGCCGCAAACCCTCCGAGGCCAGCCTCGAGGAAATGGAAGCGCTGTGGGAGGAGGCCAAGACGCGGGTTTGATGTTTTCTACGGCCTCGGCGTCAGCAGCGGCAGACGCGAGGCCTCCAGAAGCGCCCTCGCCTCGCTCAGGGCCTCTTCCGTCGAGGCGGTGATGAGGCCGGCATTAAGGGGCTGGGCCGGGCTGTAAGGTGCCGCGCCGAACTGTACGGCGCCGCCGCCCGCCTCCCTCATCATCAGCGTGCCCGCGGCATGATCCCAAGGCTTGGTCGTGCGGTAGAGGCTGAAATTCGCACGGCCCGCGAGGATCTCCAGATACTCGGCACCGGCGCAGCGCAGGGTCGTGATGGTGCCCAGGCGGGCGCGATGCTCCGGGCTAAGCTGCTCGTCGAAGGACCTGGCGATCTTGTAGCCCACGAAGCCGTTGAGTGGCGCCGTGGCCGGCCTGCCCTCCACGATCCTGCCATCGAAGCGCACGCCGCCGCCACGCTCGGTCACGGCCAGCCGGTCGTTCGGCACGTCGAGAATCCAGCCGGCGACCGCCTGGGTATCCTGCACCAGACAGATGATCATCGCGAAGCGGTCGCGGCCTGCCGCGAAGTTCGCGGTTCCGTCGAGCGGATCTACGATCCAGCAGGCCTCGCCTGGACGGGCGATGAGATCGAGCAGGCCAGGATCCTTCTCGACCGCCTCCTCGCCCACGACCGGCACGCCCGGCAGGATCTTCGCCAGCCCGCTGGCCAGCCGGATCTCGGACGCCACATCGGCCACGGTGACGATGTCACCCGGCCGCTTCTGGCGGACCTCGTCCTTGGAGAGATTGCGGAAACGGGGCAGCAGCTCGGCCGCCGCCGTCTCGCGCATGAGTTCGGCGACCCGTTCCGAGCCGCCGGAGTCGAGCATCGGCCTCAGCCGACGACGCCGAACAGGTCCTCTTCCTTCAGGATCACGTGATCCTCGCCGCCGAGCTTCACCTCGGTGCCGGCCCACTTCCCGTAGAGGACCGTGTCGCCGACCTTGACGCCCAGCTCCTGCAGGCGGCCGTCCTCGAGGCGGCGGCCCTTGCCGACCGCGACGACCTTGCCCTGCATCGGCTTTTCCTGGGCCGTGTCGGGAATGATCAGTCCGCCCTTGGTGCGGGTCTCGGCGGCCACCGGCTTCAGCAGAATTCGATCGTGCAAAGGCTTGAAAGCCATGGTGTTTCCTTCGTCCTGAGGTTTGGGCGCTTATAGAAAGGGCGCCCGTTGAGTGTCAACGCAGAGCTGTCAGCGCACCTGCTGGCGGCGTTCGAACTGGGCGGCCGCGGCGGCATCGAGCGCGACGGTGAGCCAGGCGGTATCGCCCTCATCCCGGCGGCTGCGCACTTCGCCGTGGCGATAAAGCCAGGCGATGGTTGCCCCGTCGGCGAGCGGCACCGAGACTTCGCGCGCCTCGCCGGCGGCCCCCAGAAGGTCGGCGATGGCGTTGAGCAGCCGCTCCACCCCCTCGCCGGTCAGCGCCGAGACCGGGTATTGCCGGGCGCGTTCGGCGCCGGTAGCGGTCCGGGTCTCGAGGGTCTGGCGCACCTCCTCGGGCAGCGCATCGACCTTGTTCAGCGCCTCGATGAACGGGCGGCCCCCCGCCTCGTCCAGCGCCCCGAGCGCCTGCAGCACCTCTTCAACGTCGGCGCGCTGCTGCTCGGTGTCGGGATGGGAGATGTCGCGCACATGCACGATCAGGTCGGCCTCGATCACCTCTTCCAGGGTGGCGCGGAAGGCGGCGACCAGATGCGTCGGCAGATCGGAGACGAAACCGACCGTGTCGGAGAGGACGCAGGACTTGCCATT
Source organism: Reyranella sp. (assembly GCF_965228225.1). GTDB lineage: Bacteria > Pseudomonadota > Alphaproteobacteria > Reyranellales > Reyranellaceae > Reyranella. The sequence goes on from NZ_OZ245801.1 coordinate 2,291,895, forward strand.
CGGCAGCTTGATCGACCGCATCGTCGGATCGAGCGTGGCGAAGAGCAGGTCCTTGGCCATCACCTCGGCACCCGACATGCGATTGAACAGCGTCGACTTGCCGGCATTGGTGTAGCCGACCAGCGCCACGGTGGGCAGGCGCGCCTTTTTGCGGCCGGCGCGGTTGACGGCGCGGGTCTTGCGCACGCTTTCGAGGTCGCGCTTGATGCGGACGATCCGCTCGCCGATCAGGCGGCGATCGATCTCGATCTGCGATTCGCCGGGGCCGCCCAGGAAGCCGAAGCCGCCGCGCTGGCGCTCGAGATGGGTCCACGACCGCACGAGACGGCCGCGCTGGTAGTCGAGCGCGGCCAGTTCGACCTGCAGGCGCCCTTCATGCGTGCGCGCGCGCGCGCCGAAGATCTCCAGGATCAGGCCGGTGCGGTCGATCACCTTGGCCTGCCAGGCCTTCTCGAGGTTGCGTTGCTGGACCGGCGTCAGTCTGTCGTCGACGACGACCAGGCCGATGCCCAGCTCCTCCACGGCCTGCGCGATCCGGGCGACGACGCCCTTGCCGAGCAGCGTGGCGGGCGTGATCTGGCGCAGCGGCGCGACCTGCTCCAGCCGCACGTCGAGGTCGATCGCCCGCGCGAGGCCCACCGCTTCCTCGAGTTTGGCCTGGCTGTCGCGTTCGCTGCCGCGACCGCGCGGTCCGGCCGTATAGGGGCAGACGACCGAAGCGACCGTTGCGGGACGCACGGTCTCCAACGGCTGCCGTGCGCGCTTTTCCTCTTGGTCTTGCTCGAATTCGTCGATCAAATCAGCCTGCGTCGGCCTTGTCCCCGTCGAACAGCTGCACCGGAGTGACCGGCATGATGGTCGAGATCGCGTGCTTGTAGACAAGCTGCGAGTGCCCGTCGCGGCGCAGCAGCACCGAGAAATTGTCGAACCACGTGACGATGCCCTGCAGCTTCACGCCGTTCACGAGGAAGATCGTGACCGCAGTCTTGTTCTTCCGAAGGTGGTTCAGGAAGACGTCCTGAACGTTCTGTGCCTTTTCGCTCATATTCTTGGCCTCTTGGTGGGCGACCGGCTGCCAGAGGGTGGCCGGATTGGGGGTACGGGGTCTCTCCCCGCTACCGAGTCGCCTCGTATATAGGGGAGGTTGGTCTCAAAGCAATGCCACCAGCTGATGACAATTACGCGCTCGCAGTCTCGGTGGATGCTCCAGCAGGGAACCGGACAACTCGTCCGCGCCCCCCACGAGAACGGGCAGGCACCCGGCCGCGTGTGCACTCTTGAGGTCGGCCTGGGTGTCTCCCACCATCCACACGCTCTCGTCCGGGGCAATTCCCGTGCCGTCGAGGGCGAGATAGATGGGGTCCGGCGCTGGTTTGTCGCGGGCGGCGTCGCGCGCGCCGACGGACCGGGCGATCCATTTGCCCCAGCCGAGATGCGCGACCTCGGCCCGGAGATTGTCGCCGACCTTGTTGCTGACGATCGCCACGTAGAGGCCCTTGGCGTGGCAGTGCGCGAGCAGGGTGTCGGCGCCGTCCAGCGGCTCCAGCCGCTCGAGATGGATGCGCAGGAAGGTCTCGTAGAACACCCGCTCCGCCTCCCCTGCCCGGTCGCCGAACAGGCTCGGGAAGACTTCACGCAGGGAGCCGTGGGCGCGGTCCTGGACCTCGGCGGCGGTCCACGGCGTCAGCCCGAGTGCGGTGAAGGTGTCGCGGTAGCACTCGACGATGGTCGGCCAGGTGTTGACCAGCGTGTTGTCCCAGTCGAACAGCACGGCGCGCGGCGGCCTCAGGCCCTCCGGCAGGCTCACGTTACGGCCTCTCCCGCCTCCGAGAAGCGGACATATTCCTCGCGCAGGCGCCGCGCCGTCGCACCGACCTTGCCGTCACCCACCTTGTCGCCGTCGATCTTCACGACCGGCGTCACGAAGGAGGTGGCGCTGGTGATGAAGGCTTCCTTCGCCTTCTTGGCCTCGTCGAGGGTGAAGGGCCGCTCGACGAACTTGAGCTGGAGCGAATTGCAGATCGACTTCAGTGTCTGGCGCGTAATGCCGGACAGGATGCCGTTGTCGGTCTGACGGGTCACCAGCTCGCCGTCGTCGGTCACGATCCACGCGTTGGTCGACGCGCCTTCCGTGACGCAGCCCTTGTCGTCGAGCAGCCAAGCCTCGTAGGCGCCGGCCTCGCGCGCCGCCTGCTTGGCCAGCACGTTCGGCAGCAGCGCCACCGTCTTGATGTCGCAACGCTCCCAGCGGATGTCGGGCATGCTCTTCACGGCGACGCCCGGACCCGCATCGGCCTCGATATGCCTGGTGGCCTTGGTGGTCATCACCAGAGCGGGCTTCACTGGCGTGGTCGGAAAGCCGTGGTCGCGCCGGGAGACGCCGCGCGTCACCTGGATGTAGACCAGCCCGTCACGCAGGCGGTTGCGCCGCATCAGCTCGCGCAGGATGAAGCCCATCGTGTTGCGCGACACCGGCCAGCCGATCCGCAGCTCCTTGAGCGATCGGTCGAGCCGGTCGATGTGCGGCGTCTCGTCGATCAGCTTGCCGTCGCGCACGCCCACCACCTCGTAGACGCCGTCGGCCAGCTGGTAGCCGCGGTCCTCGATATGGACGCTCGCTGCACGATGGTCGACGTACCGACCGTTGACATAGGCAAAACGCGCCATGACGCCCTCTCCTCCTCAGACCGACGGCTCGGCACCGGTGCCGTTGCCCTCGGGCAGACCACCGTGCAGACCGAGCGACTTCAGCTTGCGATGCAAGGCGGAGCGTTCCATGCCGACGAAGGTGGCCGTCCGTGAAATGTTGCCGCCGAAGCGCGTCACCTGCGCGAGCAGGTATTCGCGCTCGAAGACCTCGCGCGCGTCGCGCAGCGGCAGCTGCATGATCTCCCCGCCCTTCTCCCAGCGCAGGACCGACGGCGCGTCCTCGCTCACGTCGTTGGGCAGGACGTCGGCGCGGATCGGCGCGCCGCCCGGCGGCGCCAGGATGAGCAGGCGTTCGATGACGTTGCGCAACTGCCGCACGTTGCCCGGCCAGTCGTGGCCCTGCAGCGCCGCCTGTGTGTCCTCGCCGATCGCCCGCGCCGGCAGGCCGGTGGCGTCGGCCACACGCTTCAGGAGATCGAGCGCCAGTTCGGGAATGTCCTCGCGGCGCTCGCTGAGCGGAGGCACGCGTAGACCCACGACGTTCAGACGGTGGAACAGATCCTCGCGGAACCGGCCGCCGGCGCTCTCCTCCTGGAGGTCGCGCGCCGTCGTGGCCAGGACCCGCACGTCGATCTCGACCTTGGTCCTGCCGCCGTCGCGGGCATAGGACTGTTCATGCAGCACCCGCGCCAGCCTTCCCTGCAGCGGCAGCGGCAGATCGGCCACTTCCTTGAGCACAAGCGTGCCGCCATGGGCCATCTCGAAGGCTCCCGACACTCGCAGCGCCTCGGCATCGGTGTCGCCGTCGGTGCCGAACAGTTCGATCTCCAGGCGCTCGGCCGGCAGGGTCGAACAATTGACGACGACGAACGGCCCGTCGGCGCGCTTCGACCCCTGATGGATCAGCCGCGCCACCGTTTCCTTACCCGAGCCGGAGGCGCCGGTGATGAGGACGCGGCTGCCGGTCGGCGCCACCTTCTCGATCTGCGCGCGCGCGCTGGCGGCATCGCTGGAGGAGCCCACGAAGGTCACCTCGCCGCCGGCGCGCCGGCGCAGCGCCACATTCTCGCGCTTCAGCTTGTCGGCCTCGATGGCGCGGTCGACGACGAGCAGCAGGCGATCGGCCTTGAACGGCTTCTCGACGAAGTCGTAGGCGCCGCTCTTGATCGCCGACACCGCGGTGTCGATGGTGCCGTGACCGCTGATCATCACGACGGGGATCGGCGGATCCTCGCGGCGGATGACCTCGAGGATCTGCAGCCCGTCGAGTTCGCTGCCCTGAAGCCAGACGTCGAGGATGACGAGCGCCGGCCGACGCTGCCGGACCGCCTCGATCGCTTCGGTACTGTTGTGGGCACGGCGCGCGGTGTGACCCTCGTCCTCGAGGATGCCGGCGATCAGTGTGCAGATATCGCGTTCGTCATCGACGATCAGAATATCGTGGGCCATGTCACTTCAAGCAGCCCGCATGGAACCGGCGGGTCATTGTGCGGCTGTCACGTGCGGTGGAGCCGACGCGATTTCCTTCGCGTCTCGCCGGAATACCAGACTGATGCGGGCGCCGCCACCCTCGCGATCCTGCAGCGACAGGAACCCGCCATGGTCCTCCATGATCTTCTTCACGATCGCGAGACCGAGGCCGGTGCCCTTGGCGCGGGTGGTCATGTAGGGCTCGGTGAGCCGCTCGCGGCCCTCCTTGGGCAATCCACGGCCATTGTCCTCGACGACGATGCGCAGGCCGGTCTCGTCCTCGATCAGCGACAGGCCGATCTCGCCCTGTGGCAAAGGCGTGTCCGGCTGCTCGTCCCTGCCCTCGATCGCCTCGGCCGAGTTCTTCAGGATGTTGGTAAGCACCTGCGAGACCTGGCGGCGATCGCAGTTCAGCGGCACCGGATGGCCGGGAAGGTTTACCGTGTAGCGGATCCCGGGATTGCCGTTGCGTTGCAGGAACAGGGCCTGCTGGCACAGCTCCTTCGCATCCTCTTCCTTCACGGTCGGGCGCGGCATGCGGGCGAAGGAGGAGAACTCGTCGACCATGCGGCCGATGTCGCCGACCTGGCGGATGATCGTGTCGGTGCACATCGAGAAGGTTTCGGGATCCTCCTTGATCTGCTTCAGGTAGCGGCGCTTCAGCCGCTCGGCCGAGAGCTGGATCGGCGTCAGCGGGTTCTTGATCTCGTGCGCGATGCGGCGAGCGACGTCGCCCCACGCCGCCATGCGCTGCGCCGACATCAGGTCGGTGACATCGTCGAAGGTGACGACGTAGCCGGCGCCGCTGGCGGCGCTGATGCGGACCAGCAGGATCTGCCGGGCGCCGCGCTGCAGGATCTCGACCTGGCCCTGGGTCATCCGGTCTGGCCGCTCGCCCGCCTGGGCGACCAGCGGGCCGAGTTCCGGCATGACTGAGATCAGCGGCCGCCCCAGCACGCCGTCCTCGGGCAGGGCCAGCAGGTCCAGTGCCGAGCGGTTGGAGCGCATGACGATGCCCTCGCCGTCGACGCTCAGCACGCCGGCGGAAACGCCCGCGAGAACCGCGTCGGTGAGACGGCGTCTGGTGTCGAGCTCGGTGTTGGCGTGCACCAGTTCGCCGCGTTGCTGCTCGATCTGGCTGGCCATGCGGTTGAACGAGCGCGCGAGCTGGCCCAGCTCGTCGTTGGGCGGTCCCTCCTCGACGCGGGCGGTGAGATCGCCGCCCCTCACCCGCTCAGCCGCCTGCATCAGTCCGCCGATCGGCTCGGTGAGGCGGGTCGCGAACAGGATGGCGAGCCAGACTGCGGCCAGCAGCATCAGAAAGGCGATGGCGCCGCAGACCACGAAGATGATCAGCTGGCTGCGCCGCAGCGCCGATTCGATCTGCGAATAGAAGGAGCCGGCGAACTCGATGCTCTTGATGTAGTCGACCACCCGAAGGTCGACGGCGTGGCCGGTCGCGAGGAACAGCGGCTCGCCGACGAACAGCTGCATCACGAAGTAGGCGCCGGTCGGCGATTCGATCTGGACCGGACGCGCCTGGTTCACCGCCTGCCAGAGGAATTGGGCGGGTGGCACGGGATTGGCCATGCCCTTCGCATCCGGCGCCTTGGCCTGGGCGATCACACCCTTGTCGGCATCGAGCACCGTGGCCTCGATGATCGGCCGGCCCTCGATCAACCGCTCCAGCATCGCCTTGGTTGCCGCCGGATCGCGCACCGCGTCCACCCCCTCGGCCTGCAGCGGAGCGGAGATCGCTTCGATGTCGTTGAGGATCTCCTGCTCGCGGGCGCGGCGAACCGGCTCGCCGATGGCGCGCGCCGCCTCGTAGGAGGCCTGCGAGGGTTTCACGACGAAGTCGGTGAAGCTGATCACCAGCATCGACAGGATGATGGTGACGATGACCGTCGGCGTGATGGTGAAGATGCTGCAGACCAGCACCAGCCGCATGTGCAGGCGCGAGCCCGCCGCGCCGCGGCGGCGGTCGAGCCAGAGCTGGGTCAGGCGGACGGCAACCACGGAGACCAAGGCGATGGCGATGACCAGGTCGGCCACCAACAGGCCCGTCATCCAGCCGCGCGTGCTGAAAGATTCCGGCACGAAGCCGGCCAGCCACGCGTAGGTGGCGCCGCCGGCAGCCATGGCGAGGATGGCCAACGAGACGGCGGCGACCCGGCCACTCAGGCTGCGGAGCACCGCGCTCATCTTGTCGCCCAAGCGTGAAACGCCCAGCGCAGCTGTCACAAAATCACCCGCCTCGGCGAACCTGCGGCGTGCGAACCACGGGGACGTCGAGGTCCTTTATCTTCTTGCGCAACGTGTTGCGATTGAGCCCCAGGAGGCGGGCTGCACGCAACTGATTCCCTCGCGTAGCCCCCAGCGCCAGCGCGAGCAAGGGCCTCTCCACCTCCGAGATGACACGATCATACATGCCGTCCGGCGGCAGCCGGTCACCATGCGCGTTGAACATTGCCTGGAGGTGACGGTCGACCGCGTCGGCCAGTGAGACGTCTTCAGCCGTTTCCGACGAGTCCGACGACGGCTCCATCGCCGACACGGCGTCGGCCAGCTCGGCCTCGATCGTCTCCACGCCGATGATTTCCTCGGAGTAGAGCGCGGACAGGCGCCGCACGAGATTGACGAGCTCGCGCACGTTGCCCGGCCAGCGATGCTGCTTCAGCCGCGCCATCGCCTCGGGCGACAGGACCTTGGTCGGCAGTCCGTCGGCGGTCGCCGCCTGGAGATAGTGGTTGGCGAGCTCGGGAATGTCGTCGAGGCGCTCGCGCAGCGGCGGCAGGCGGATCGGAACCACGTTCAGGCGATAGAACAGATCCTCGCGGAACAGGCCCTGCTGGATCAGCCGGCGCAGGTCGCGATGGGTCGCCGCCACGATGCGGACGTTCGCCTTGATCGGCGTGCGGCCGCCGACCGTCATGTACTCGCCTTCCTGCAGCACGCGCAGCAGGCGGGTCTGGGCCTCCGGCGGCATGTCGCCGATTTCGTCGAGGAACAGGGTTCCGCCCGAGGCCTGCTCGAACTTGCCGGCCGAGCGCTGGACCGCGCCGGTGAAGGCGCCGCGCTCGTGGCCGAACAACTCGCTCTCGATCAGCTCGCGGGGGATCGCCGCCATGTTCAGGGCGATGAACGGACCCTTCCGGCGCTTGCCGTAATCGTGCAGCGCGCGCGCCACCAGTTCCTTGCCCGCGCCCGACTCGCCGGTGACCATCACGGTCAGGTCGGTCGCCATCAGGCGGGCCAGCGCGCGATAGATTTCCTGCATCGCCGGCGAACGGCCGATCAACGGCAGGCGCTCGCCCTCTTCCGGAGGCTGCACCGCGCGCGGCATCGAAGCCGCCGGCGCCGACAGCGCGCGGTTCACCACCGAGATCAGTTCGTTGAGGTCGAATGGCTTGGGCAGGTACTCAAAGGCGCCGCGCTCCGTCGCCCGCACCGCCGTGAGCAGGGTGGACTGCGCGCTCATGACGATGATGCGCAGGTCCGGCCGCAGCTTGCGGATGCGCGGCACCAGGTCGAGGCCGTTCTCGTCGGGCATCACCACGTCGGTGATGACGAGCTGCCCCTCGCCTTCCTGGATCCATTGCCAGAGCGTCGAGGCGGTCCCGGTGCTGCGGACCGTGTGACCCTGCCGGCCGAGGGCCTGATGCAGGACGGTGCGAATGGCGCGATCGTCGTCGGCGACGAGGATGGTGGTGCCTTCGCTCATGGCGTGGCCTGCGGGAACTGGAGCGGCAACATGACCCTGAATGATGTGCGGCCAGGCTCGCTATCGAACTCGATCGCGCCGCCATGGTCGTTGATGATCTTGGCGACCAAAGCAAGACCCAGGCCGGTTCCGGTGGGCTTGTTGGTCACGAACGCGTCGAACAGGTGACTGCGGATCTCGTCCGACACGCCTCGGCCGTTGTCGCGCACGGAAACGACCAGCGGCAGGTTAACCCTCGTCTGCTGCCCGGGCACGGCCAGCCGCAGCCCGTGACGGTAGGCCGTCGACAGTTCGATCTCGCGATCGACGTCGCCCGGGACCTCGCAGGCATTCTTCACCAGGTTCAGGAACACCTGGATGAGCTGGTCGCGGTCGCCATGCACGTCCGGCAGCGACGGATCGTAGGTCTCGATGAAGCGTACCCCTTTGCCGAAGCCGTTCTGCGACAGGCGGCGCACGTGGTTCAGAACCTGATGGATGTTGATCGGCCCGCGCTCGATCGGGCGGCCGTCGGCGAAGGCCTCCATGCGGTCGACCAGCGCGACGATGCGGTCGGTCTCCTCGCAGATCAGCTCTGTGAGCTCGCGATCGGAATCCGGCACGGACTGTTCGAGAAGCTGGGCGGCGCCGCGGATGCCGGACAGCGGGTTCTTGACCTCGTGCGCCAGCATCGCGGCCAGCGCGCTCACCGAGCGGGCGGCGCTGCGGTGCGACAGCTGGCGGTCGATACTGCGGGCGATCGTCTGCTCGACCAGCGAGATCGCCACCAGCCCTTCGCTGTCGACGACCGGCGAGAGGCGGAGCGCGCAGAAGCGCGTGCCGATGCGCGGCGAGGCGAGCGTCACGCCGTTTTCGGCGACCGCGCCACCGGTCACCAGGACCTGCTCCAGCAGCGAGAACAGCGGCGTGTCCTCGGGAATGAACTCACTCAGCGGATGGCCGACCAGGCGGGCCCGGCCGACGCCGAAGAACTGCTCGGCCGAGAGGTTGGCGTAGTGCATCTGGCCATTTGCATCGACGACGATGATCGCTTCCGAGAGCGAATCGAGAAGAGCCGTCGGAAACTGATCGCTCATGCCGTTCCGTTTGAGAGGGCGCAGGGACATCAGGCTGCCTGCCGCTCCACGGCCGGCAGGAAGAACGAAGCGAGCATGCTCCGCACCTTGCCGGCGTCGGTCTCGCGGTTGAGCGCCGCCCTGAAATCGGCCGAGGCTGGAAGCCCCTTGGAGTACCAGCCGAGATGCTTGCGGGCCATGCGCACACCGGTCTCCATTCCATAATGTTCGAGCATCGCCTCGAAATGCGTGCGCACCGCCGCGTACTGCTCGGCGATCGAGGGATCGGGCAGACGCTCGCCCGTTCGCAGATAGTGGATCGCCTGGTTGAGGAACCACGGGCGGCCATAGGCGCCGCGGCCGATCATGATCCCGTCGGCACCCGACTGTTCCAGCGCCTGGTCGACGTCGTCGAGCGTGTTGATGTCGCCATTCACGATCACCGGCAGGCTGGTGGCCTCCTTGACGGAGCGGATGAAGCCCCAGTCGGCGTGGCCTTCGTAGAAGTCGCAGCGCGTGCGGCCGTGCACGGTCAGCATCCGGATGCCGCACGCCTCGGCGATGCGCGCGAGGTTCGGGGCGTTGCGGTTGGTCGAGTCCCAGCCGGTCCGCATCTTGAGCGTGACCGGCAGCTTCACCGCCTTGACCGTCGCTTCGAGAATCTTCGCGGCATGGACCTCGTCGCGCATCAGCGACGAACCGGCATGGCCGTTCACGACCTTCTTCACCGGACAGCCGAAATTGATGTCGATGATCGCAGCACCGCGATCCTCGTTGAGCCTGGCGGCCTCGGCCATGACCTCGGGCTCGCAGCCCGCGAGCTGGACCGACATCGGAAATTCTTCCGGCGTGGTCTTGGCCATCATCAGCGTCTTGCGGTTCTCGCGGACCATCGCGGCGGACGCGATCATCTCCGAAACCACGAGCCCTGCGCCACGCCGCTTCACCATCTGGCGGAAGGGCATGTCGCTGACACCCGACAGCGGGGCCAGGATGACGGGGTCCTCGATACGAACGGGGCCGATGTCGACGGGTTTGAGGCGGTGTGCGTTTTGCATTCTTTGTTCAGTTTATAGGCATCTTGTGCAGTGCACAATAATTGAGCGAGCAATAGCCTGTGCCGCCAAACTGCGCAAGGGTCGGAAGTGCGCAATCCCCGAAGCCAGTGTTATTGAGGGGTGTGACCCGTTGTACAGCCCTCATCGTCGCCGCCGGCCGCGGCAGCCGCTTCGGTGGCCCACTGCCCAAGCAATATGCGCTTTTGGACGGCGAGCCCGTCCTGCGGCGGACCATTTCCGTCTTTAGGAACACGCCCGCGATCGACCGGGTGCTCGTGGTGATCGGTCCGGAGGATGACGCACGCTACGCAGCGGCGACGCAGGGCCTGGGCCTGCCCCGTGCGGTGCAGGGTGGAAGCAGCCGCCAGCAGTCCGTCCTGAACGGCCTCGAAGCGCTCGCCGCTGCGGCACCCGAATTCATCGCGATCCACGACGCGGCCCGCCCCTTCGTTCGACCGGCCGACATAGAGGCCTGCCTCGCCGCCGCCTCGGCGAACGGAGTCGACGGCGCCATCCTCGGCATTCCCCTCGCCGACACACTGAAGCGCGTTGGTGCCGGCGGGACGATCAGCGAGACCGTGCCGCGGCGCGACCTGTGGCGCGCGCAGACGCCCCAGGTCTTCCGCTTCGCCCCGCTGCTGGCCGCTCATCGCGCGGCGGCGTCGCTCGCCGCCGACGAGACGACCGCGCTGACCGACGATGCCGCGGTCGCGGAGCGCGCAGGGCTCACGCTTGTCATAGTCCCGGGCAGCGAAGATAACCGCAAGATCACAACGACGGCCGACCTCGCCTCCCCTGCCATGGAAACCCGCACAGCCTTCGGCTTCGACGTTCACGGCTTCGCCCCGGGCAATGCCGTCATGCTGGGCGGCATCGCCATCCCACACACCCATGCGCTCGCCGGTCACTCCGATGCCGACGTGGCACTGCATGCGTTGACCGACGCCGTGCTCGGCACGATCGCCGCCGGCGATATCGGCAAGCACTTCCCGCCCTCCGATCCGCAATGGCGCGGCGCGTCCTCCGACCGGTTCCTGCGTCACGCCGTGGATCTCGTGGCGGCGCGCGGCGGCCGCATCGTTCATCTCGATGTCACTATCGTCTGCGAAGCCCCCAAGGTCGGACCTCATCGCGAGGCCATGGCGAACAGCATCGCCGCCATCGCGGGCGTTGCGGCCGGGCGCGTGAGCGTCAAGGCCACGACGACCGAAGGATTGGGATTCACCGGCCGGCGCGAAGGCATCGCGGCCCAGGCCATTGCGACCGTAGAACTTCCAGGGAGCTGAGCGGCACATGTTCGATCACGAGATGCGGGAAGCCGCGGAGCACGTCCTGTTCGCCTGCCGCAAGCGCGGCTTCAAGGTCGTCACGGCCGAGTCCTGCACCGGCGGCCTGATCGCCGCCGCCCTCACCGCGATTGCCGGCTCGTCGGATGTCGTGGACCGCGGCTTCGTCACCTATTCCAACGAGGCCAAGCGCGAGATGCTGGACGTGCCGTGGGAGGCGATCGTGAGCCATGGCGCGGTGAGCGAGCCGGTGGCGCGCGCAATGGCCACGGGCGCCCTCGCCCGCTCGGGCGCGCAGCTCTCGGTGTCGGTTACCGGCGTCGCCGGCCCCGGCGGCGGCTCGCCCGAGAAGCCGGTGGGCCTGGTCCATTTCGGCGCCGCGCGCTCGGGCTTCGAGCCGGTGACAGAACACCACATCTTCCCCGGCGACCGCGACGGCATCCGCCGCCTCACGGTCATCACGGCGCTCGCCATGCTGGCGAAGCTGGCGGAGCGGTAGAAGCAAAACACCCTCGTCCTTCGACTGTGTGCCTGCGACACCTGGCTCAGGACGACAGTTTGGCGCCGACCGGTTTCGAGGGCGCACCATAAAGCTGCGTCGCCCTCGCCTCGAAGGCCGAGACCATGCGGCGGACGGCTTCGGCGAACAGGAGCTGCACCGTCTTCTGGAGCAGGATCGAGCGAAAATCGAATTCGAGTTCGAAGTCGATCTGCGTGCCCTCCGGATGGGGCTTGAAGAGCCAGCGGCTCCGGAGCAGCCGGAACGGGCCCTCGGTCCCCGTCGTGACGATGCGCATGCCTTCCGGATCGTCGGGGAAGAGCTCGACCCGCGACACGAACTTCTCGTGGAACGGACCGAAGCCGATCGCCAGTTCGGCGATCTCCACGTTCGGTCCTTCGCGCCGGCGGATGCGGCCGGCGAAACACCAGGGCAGGAACTCGGGGTAGCGCGGCACGTCGGCGACCAGGTCGAACAACTGCCGCGGTTGGAACGGAACGACTCGCCGTTCCTGATGACGCGTAGCCAAGGGACCGTCAGCCTTTGAGCTGCGCCTGACGCGCGGCCTTGAGGCGCGCGAAGTCGTCGCCGGCGTGATAGCTCGAGCGGGTCAGCGGCGAGGACGAGACCATGAGGAAGCCCTTGGCGCGCGCCATCTGGGCGAGTTCGGAGAATTCGGCCGGCGTCCAGAAACGGTCGAGCGCGGCGTGCTTGGGCGTCGGCTGCAGGTACTGGCCGACCGTCAGGAAGTCGACGTCGGCGGCGCGCAGGTCGTCCATGACCTGCAGGATCTCCTCGCGGGTCTCGCCCAGCCCGACCATCAGGCCGGACTTGGTGAACATCGCGGGATCGATTTCCTTCACGCGGGCCAGCAGGCGCAACGAGGTGAAGTAGCGCGCGCCGGGCCGGATGGTCGGATAGAGGCGCGGCACGGTCTCGAGATTGTGGTTGAAGACGTCGGGCCGCGACGCGACCACCGTCTCGATGGCGCCGGCCTTGCGCATGAAATCGGGCGTCAGGATCTCGATCGTGGTCTTGGGCGCCGATTTGTGCAGCGCGGTGATCACCTCGGCGAAGTGCCCTGCCCCGCCATCGGCGAGGTCGTCGCGGTCGACGGACGTGACCACGACATGGCCGAGGCCGAGCTTGCCGACGGCTTCGGCGATGTTGGCCGGCTCATGCGGGTTCAGCGCACCCGGCTTGCCGGTCGCCACGTTGCAGAAGGCGCAGGCCCGGGTGCAGGTCTCGCCCATGATCATGAAGGTCGCATGCTTCTGCTTCCAGCACTCGCCGATGTTCGGGCAGGCCGCTTCCTCGCACACCGTCGTGAGTTTGAGCTCGCGCATCAGCCGCTTGGTCTCGGCATATTCGGGCGAGTTCGGTGCACGCACCCTGATCCAATCCGGCTTGCGCTGGATGGGGTTGTCGGGGCGATGGGCCTTTTCCGGGTGGCGCTCCGCCCGGCTCAGGGAAAGCTTGTCGAGGGTTCCGTCCATGATCGTCTAGATATGGAGCGTCCGGCCGTACGCCGCCAGTACCGACTCGTGCATCATCTCCGACAGGGTGGGATGCGGGAACACCGTGGCCATCAGTTCGGCCTCGGTGGTCTCCAGCGTCTTGGCGATGCTGTAGCCCTGGATCAGCTCGGTGACCTCGGCGCCGATCATGTGGGCGCCCAGAAGCTCGCCGGTCTTGGCGTCGAAGATCGTCTTGATGAAGCCCTCGGGCTCGCCAAGGGCAATCGCCTTGCCATTGCCGATGAAGGGGAATTTGCCGACCTTGAGCTCCAGCCCCTTGGCCTTGGCCGCCGCCTCGGTCAGGCCGATGCTCGCGACCTGCGGCTGGCAGTAGGTGCAGCCCGGGATGTTCTCGGTCTTCATCGGGTGCACGCCCTTCACGCCGGCGATCTTCTCGACCACCAGCACGCCCTCGTGCATCGCCTTGTGGGCGAGCCAGGGCGGGCCGGCGACGTCGCCGATCGCATAGACGTTCGGCTCGCCCGTGAAGCCCCACGGGTCGATCACGATGTGGGTCTTCTCGACCTTCACCTTGGTGCCTTCGAGGCCGATATTCTCGACATTGCCCACGATGCCGACGGCGCTGATGACGCGGTCGACCGTGATCTCCTGCGCCTTGCCGCCGACCGTGATGGTGGCCGTGACATTGTTGGCGCCCTTCTTCAGGTCCGACACGGTGGCGCTGGTCAGGATCTTCATGCCCTGCTTCTCGAACGCCTTCTTGGCGAAGGCGGAGACCTCGGCATCCTCAACCGGCAGCACGCGGTCCATGACCTCGGCCACCGTCACCTCGGCACCCATCGTGCGATAGAAACTCGCGAACTCGATGCCGATCGCGCCCGAGCCGATGACCAGCAGCGACTTCGGGAATTCCGGCGGCACCATCGCTTCCTTGTAGCTCCACACCAGCTTGCCGTCGGCCTCGAGGCCGGGAAGCTGGCGCGCGCGGGCGCCGGTGGCCAGGATCACGTCCTTGGCCGTCAGGGTGACGTTGCTCTTGTCCTTCAGCGCGACCGCGACCTTGCGCTTGGCGCCGTCGGTGCCGGCCAGCTTCGCCGTGCCGTCAAACACCGTGATCTTGTTCTTTTTCATCAGCATCGAAACGCCGTTGCTCAGCTGGCTCGCGACCTTGCGCGAGCGCTCGACGATCTTCTTCGGATCGAACGACACGTCCTTGACCGAGAGCCCATAGGCCTCGGCATGCTTGATGAGGCCGTAGACCTCCGAGGTGCGCAGCAGCGCCTTGGTCGGAATGCAGCCCCAGTTGAGGCAGATGCCGCCCATATGCTCGCGCTCGACCACGGCGGTCTTGAGCCCGAGCTGCGCGGCGCGGATCGCGGCGACATAGCCGCCCGGCCCGCCGCCCACGACGATGAGATCGAAACTGGTTTCGGCCATGACGTGCTCCTAGGCCAGCATCGCGGCGGGTTGCTCGATATACGCCTTGAGGGTCTGCAGGAACTGCGCGCCCAGGGCGCCGTCCACCACGCGGTGATCGACGGCCAGCGTGCAGCTCATGATGTTTCGGATGACCATCTCGCCCTTGCGGACCACGACCCGCTCCTCGCCCGCGCCGACGGCCAGGATCATGGCCTGCGGCGTGTTGATGATGGCGCCGAAGTCGCGGATGCCGAACATGCCGAGGTTGGAGATGGTGAAGCCGCCGCCCTGGAACTCCTCGAGCTTCAGCTTGCCGCTCTTGGCGCGGCTGGCGAGGTCCTTCATCTCGATCGAGATCTGCGCCAGGCCCTTCATGTCGGCGTTGCGCACGATCGGCGTGATGAGGCCGCGATCGGTGGCGACGGCGACGGAGATGTCGACCGCGCCGTACTGGATCATCTCCTCCTCGGTCCACGAGGCGTTGCACTCCGGATGGTCGCGCAGCGCCTTGGCGCAGGCCTTGATCACCATGTCGTTGACCGAGACCTTGGTGCCCTTCTTCTCGACCACCGCGTTGATTGCGGTGCGTGCCGTCAGCAGCGCGTCGATCTCGAAGTCGACCGTCAGGTAGAAGTGCGGGACGGTCTGCTTGGACTCGAGCATGCGCCGGGCGATGACCTTGCGGATGCTGGTGTGCGGCACGCGGCTGTCGCCGGGCGCCACGAACACCGGCTGGCCGCCGGCGGGCGGCGCCGCGGCCTTGGCCGCGGCCTTCGGGGCCTGAGACGCCGCGGGCGCCACGGGCGCCGCACCGGGCTTGGCATTCTCGACATCGGCCTTGACGATGCGGCCGTTCGGGCCCGAGCCCTTGAGGCCGGCGAGGTCGATGCCCTTCTCCGCCGCGATGCGCCTAGCCAGCGGCGAGGCGAAGATACGGGTACCACCGGACGACGCGGCGGGCGCGGCCGGCTTGGCCGCTGGTGCGGGCGCCGCTGCCGGCGCCGCCGGCTTCTCGGCGGGCTTGTCCGCAGGCTTCTCCTCGGCCTTGGGCGCCGGCTTTTCGGCCGCGGGGGCCGCCGACTTGGCGACTTCCTTTTCGCCTTCCTCGAGCAGCACGGCGATGACGGCGTTCACGGCAACGCCTTCGGTGCCTTCCTCGACGAGGATCTGGCCTACCTTGCCCTCGTCGACGGCCTCGACTTCCATCGTGGCCTTGTCGGTCTCGATCTCGCAGACGACCTGGCCGGACTTGACCGTGTCACCGACCTTGACGTGCCACTTGGCGAGCTTGCCCTCCGTCATGGTGGGCGAGAGCGCGGGCATCAGGATGTTGATGGACATGCCGGCTCTCCCGTCTCAGCGATTGCAGACCGCGCGCGCGGCCTCGACGATGTGAGAGGATTGCGGCAGCGCCATCTTCTCGAGGTTCGCGGCATAGGGCAGCGGCACGTCGAGACCGGCGACGCGCTTCACCGGCGCATCGAGGTAATCGAAGGCGTGCTCCATCATCAGCGCCGAGAGTTCGGAACCGATGCCGGCGAACGGCCAGCCCTCCTCGCAGGAAACCAGCCGGTTGGTCTTCTTGACCGACTCGACGATCGTCTCGGTGTCGAACGGGCGCAGCGAGCGCAGGTTGATGACCTCGGCGTCGATCCCGATCTTGGCCAGCTCCTCGGCCGCCTGCAGCGCCTTGCCGACCATGATCGAGAAGGCGACGATCGTGACGTCCTTGCCGGCGCGCTCGATCTTCGCCTTGCCGATCGGCAGCACGAAGTCGGGATCCTCCGGCACGTCGAACGACTGGCCGTAGAGGATCTCGTTCTCGAGGAAGATCACCGGATTCGGGTCGCGGATCGCGGCACGAAGGAGACCCTTGGCGTCGGCGGCGCTCCACGGCGCCAGCACGCGCAGGCCCGGCACATGGGCGTACCAGCTCGCGTAGCATTGCGAATGCTGGGCGGCGACGCGCGAGGCCGCGCCGTTGGGACCGCGGAACACGATCGGGCAGGTCATCTGGCCGCCCGACATGTAATGCGTCTTGGCCGCCGAGTTGATGATCTGGTCGATCGCCTGCATGGCGAAGTTGAAGGTCATGAACTCGACGATCGGCTTCAGCCCGCCGAACGCCGCGCCGACGCCGAGGCCGGCGAAGCCGTGCTCGGTGATCGGCGTGTCGATGACGCGCTTGTCGCCGAACTCCTCCAGCAGGCCCTGGCTGATCTTGTAGGCGCCCTGGTACTGGGCGACTTCCTCGCCCATCAGGAAGACGGACTTGTCGGCGCGCATCTCGGCGGCCATCGCCTCGCGCAGGGCCTCCCGCACCGTGATGTGCTGCGTCCCCCCCTTCCATTCCGGCTCGGGTGCCGGCGCGGCGGCCGGGGCCGCCACCGGCTGGGGCGCCATCTCGGCCTTGGGCTTGCCTTCGGTGTTCGGCACGTCGGCCTTGGCCGCATTGCCGCCGGGCGGTGGCGTGGCATCGTGTCCGCCGGACGGCGGAGCGGCGGCACTGGCGGCCGCGGTGCTCGCATCCTCGCCCTCGCCCGCGAGGACGCAGATCGGCGTGTTGACCGCGACGCCCTCGGTGCCTTCCTCGACCAGGATCTTGGCGACCGTGCCTTCGTCGACGGCTTCGACTTCCATCGTGGCCTTGTCGGTCTCGATCTCGCAGATCACCTGGCCGGACTTCACCTCATCGCCGACCTTGACGTGCCATTTGGCGAGCTTGCCCTCGGTCATGGTGGGAGACAGGGCCGGCATCAGAACCTGAGTGCTCATGGGATCAGGCCTCGACCAGGATGTCGGTCCACAGCTCCGACGGATCGGGCTCGGGACTGTGTTGCGAGTATTCGGCGGCATCGTTGACGATCTTGCGGATCTCCGTGTCGATGGCCTTCAGCCCGGCCTCGTCGATGATCTTGGCGTCGAGCAGGCGCTTGCGGATGTGCTCGATCGGATCGCGCTCGTTGCGGAACTTGTCGACCTCTTCCTTGGTCCGATACTTGGCCGGATCGCTCATCGAGTGACCGCGATAGCGATAGGTCTGCATCTCGAGGATGTAGGGCCCCTGCCCGCTGCGCGCATGCTCGATGGCCTTCTCGCCGGCCGCCCGCACCGCCAGCACGTCCATGCCGTCGACCCGCTCGCCGGGAATGCCGAAGGCCTCGCCATGGCGATAGAGCTCGGTCGTGGCCGAGGCGCGCTCGACCGAGGTGCCCATGCCGTAGCGGTTGTTCTCGATGATGTAGACCACCGGCAGCTTCCACAGAGCCGCCATGTTCATGGCCTCGTAGACTTGGCCCTGGTTGGCGCTGCCGTCGCCGAAATAGGTCAGCGAGACGTTCTCGTTGCCGTTGTACTTGTGCGCGAAGGCGAGGCCGGTGCCGATCGGCACCTGGGCGCCGACGATGCCGTGGCCGCCGTAAAAGCTCTTCTCGCGGCTGAACATGTGCATCGAGCCGCCCTTGCCCTTGGAGTAGCCGCCGCTGCGTCCCGTCAGCTCGGCCATGACGCCCTTGGGGTCCATACCGCAGGCCAGCATGTGGCCATGGTCGCGGTACGAGGTGATGACGGCGTCCTTGTCGCGGACGTTGGCCTGCATCCCGATCACGACCGCTTCCTGGCCGATGTAGAGATGACAGAAGCCCCCGATCAGGCCCATGCCGTAGAGCTGGCCCGCCCGCTCCTCGAAGCGGCGGATCAGCAGCATGTCGCGGTAATGCGCCTTGAGTTCGTCGGGGCTCACGCTGTTGTCCCCCAGATTCGGAGGCGACTTCGCCTTGGCGGGAGAAGGATCGTCTTTCGGCTTCGTGGCCGGCTTCGCCATGGCAGTCCCCTCTTGAACGCGCTTCGGCTTATAGCATCGCTCAGGGCGATGTATTTGATCTAGCTGGAAAAAACAGGCCTGGCGTGGGTGCGCCGCAGCATTTGAGCGATTGTTTGCCTACGGTGGATCGCACCGGACAGTTTCTTTCAGATGACCGCGAGGCGAACGCTGAACGAGGCGTCATCGTCGCGCGGACCTCTGCTTCAGCGGGTCGGCATGAAGACGATGATGTCGTCCTTGCGCGCGAAGTTCAAAAGCACGCGCGCCCGCTCGTCGAGCATGTCGGGCTCGAGGCTCTGGTTGCGCAGCGCCGCGACGCGCCGCTCCCAGATCTTCCGGGTCGCCTCGGCTTCGGCAAGGTTCTGTTCCGCAACCAGCACTTCGCGCTGGAGATGCGCCATGGCCAAGAGTCCACGATCACCGTTCACCAAGTGGTATCCGAAATAGCCGAACACCGTGGCGAAGATGACGGGAGCCAGAATCTGACGCGGTCTCAACAACATATGCTGCGTTCCTGCAGGCATATGGCAACATATGGTGGGCCTCCGTCAAGAATTTTCGATTGGCGCGGCGATATCGAAGCCATTCCGACCCCAAGGTTCCCCCGGGGTGCGACTCTCGTTTCGATTGTTTCGTTTATTTCGTTTATTTCGTTTGCGCGGCCCGCTGGGCGGGCTTCAGCGCCCACCCCAGGCCCGCCAGGACACAGCCGAGCCCCAGCAGAGCGGCCACGGGCAAGGGCTCGCCCAGCAGCGCCGTGCCGCCGAGGGCCGCGGTCACCGGACCGAGGCCGAGGAACAGCGTCACCAGGCTCGGCGGCGCATTGCCCAGCGCATAGACCCAGAGGAAGAAGCCGACGCCGCTCGACACGCCGATGAAGGCGATGGCCGCCATCTCGCCGGCCGTGAACGAGGGCCATGCGGCGAAGAAGCCCTCGGCAGCGGCGACGCCGGCGAGCGCCAGGACCGCCACGAACATGGCGAAGGCGGTAACGTGCAGCGCCGAGCTGCGCGCGACATAGGGCGCATAGAAGAGCGAGCAGACGGCGCCGCAGAGGGCCGCGCCGAGCGCCGACAGCGTCCCCAGCCAGACCGATCCGTGGTCCGGCTGCGCCGTCATCGCGGCGCCTCCGAGCGCGATCGCGACGCCCGCAAAGGTGAGCAGCGAGCCGCCGACCTTCGCCAGCGTGAATTGCTCCCGGCCGAGCAGCGCCGAGAGGATCATGGTCATCAACGGAAAGGTCGAGAACAGCAGCGAGGCCCGCGCGGCCGGGATGTGCTGCAGCGAATAGTTCAGCAGCACCATCAGGGCCGCGAACTGCCCGATGCCCAGCAGGCCGATCGGCAGGAGATCGCGGCCGGCGATGCGCTGCCACGGCCGCAGCCACAGGGCCGGCACCAGGCAGATCAGCCCGACCAGATAGCGCAGGAACCCGAGCGACCCCGGCCCCGCCGCATCGACGACGTAGCGCGTGGCCACCATGGCGGCACCGACCTGGATACCGGTTCCGGCGGCGGCCCAGAGCGGGCCGGGGCGCATCACAGGTCGAGATTCCAGAACTGCCCGACCAGCTTCTTGCCGAAACTGTCGTGCTTCTCTTCCTTGATCAGCCGGAAGCCGGCGGCGATGTAGATCTTGCGGGCCGAGACCAGGATGTCGTTGGTCCACAGCATCAGCTTCCGGTAGCCCTTGGCGCGGGCATCCTCGATGCAGGCCGCGACGAGGCTCTGGCCGATGCCCAGCCCGCGCGCCGTCGGCTCGACATAGAGCATGCGGAGTTGGCCGGTGGCCTTGCCGGCCCGCACCAGGAAGACCGACCCCACGATCTCGCCGTTGCGCTCGGCGATCCAGCAATTGTCCGACTTGGGGTCGAACTTGCGGATGAACTTCGCCGATATCTCCGCCAGCATGGCCTCGAAGCTGCCGTCCCAGCCATGCTCGTCGGCATAGAGCTGGGTCTGGCGGCGGATGATCCAGCCCATGTCGCCGGGCTGATGCGGCCGCAGGGTGAGGGGCGTGCGCTTCTCCGGCGGCTCGTCGAGCAGCCTCTCGACCGTTTCCAGCGCCTTGACCAGCCTGTCCTGCCGCGCGACCGGCAGTTCGGCCAGCAGTTTGGCGATGTCCTGGCGCGACTGCTCGTTCATGGCCGCCCAGAGCTGCTGGCCTTTGGCGGTGAGCGCGAGCTGCGTCTCGCGCTTGTCCTGCTGGCTGCGTGTGCGGGCGAGACAGCCCCTCTTCTCCAGCCCCTTCAGCAGGCGGCTCACATAGCCCGGATCGAGACCGAGATCGCGGCACAGCTCCTGCGCCGTCGGCCGGTCGCGATTGGCGATTTCATAGACCAGCCGCCCCTCGGGGAGCGTGAAGGGGCTGTGCAGCAGCGTTTCCTCGAGCACGCCGATGCGGCGGGTATAGAAACGCGAGAAACGGCGGACCGCCTCGATGCGGGACGCGAGCGACGACGCTGCCATGGCAACCTCCCTTAACGGTTGCCATCGTCAATCATATGATTGCCGTCGTCAACTAACCGCCCTCCTCGGCCGTTCATGAAAAAGGGCCGCCGCAGCGACCCTTGATCGTCTCGATTGGTCCCGGCTCAGCCGCGGAGGATCGACGTCCCGGCGTAGCGGGCCTGGGTGCCGAGCTGCTCCTCGATGCGCAGGAGCTGGTTGTACTTGGCCAGGCGGTCCGAGCGCGACAGCGAGCC
The DNA here is from genome assembly GCF_965228225.1 of Reyranella sp. GTDB lineage: Bacteria > Pseudomonadota > Alphaproteobacteria > Reyranellales > Reyranellaceae > Reyranella. The sequence goes on from NZ_OZ245801.1 coordinate 2,313,060, forward strand.
GGTCTTGATCTGGCCGCAATTGGTGGCAACGGCGAGGTCGGCGATGGTCGCGTCCTCGGTCTCGCCCGAGCGGTGAGACATGACGGCGCCGTAGCTGGCGTTGCGCGCCATGGACACGGCTTCCATCGTCTCGGTCAGCGTGCCGATCTGGTTGACCTTGACCAGGATCGCATTGGCCAGCCCGTCCTTGATGCCCTGCTCCAGCCGTTTCGGGTTGGTGACGAACAGGTCGTCGCCCACCAGCTGGATCTTCTTGCCGAGCTTGTCGGTGATGGCCTTCCAGCCCGCCATGTCGTCCTCGGCCATGCCGTCCTCGATCGACACGATCGGGTAGCGCTTCACGAGATCGGCGTAGTAGTCGACCATGCCGGCGGCATCGAACGACTTGCCCTCGCCCTCCATCTCGTACTTGCCCTTCTTGAAGAACTCGGTCGAGGCCGGGTCGAGCGCCAGCATCACGTCCTCGCCGGGCTTGTAGCCGGCCTTCTCGATCGCCTTCATGACGAAGGACAGCGCCTCGTCGGCGGTGGCGAGATTCGGCGCGAAGCCGCCCTCGTCGCCGACATTGGTGTTGTGGCCGGCGTCGTGGAGCTGGCCGCGCAGCGCGTGGAAGACCTCGGCGCCCATGCGCAGCGCATCGGCGAAGCGGTCGGCCTTCACCGGCATGATCATGAATTCCTGGATGTCGATCGGATTGTCGGCATGGGCGCCGCCGTTGATGATGTTCATCAGCGGCACCGGCAGCACCGAGGCCTGGCTGCCGCCGACATAGCGGTAGAGCGGCAGGCCGCTGTCCATCGCCGCGGCCTTGGCGACGGCGAGCGAGGCGCCGAGGATCGCGTTGGCGCCGAGGCGGCCCTTGTTCGGGGTACCGTCGAGCTCGATCAGGGCGCGGTCGATCTTGATCTGCTCCAGCGCGTCGAGGCCGGACAGCAGGTCCATGATCTCGCCGTTGACGGCGGCGACCGCCTTGAGCACGCCCTTGCCGCCGTAGCGCTTCTTGTCGCCGTCGCGCAGTTCGACGGCCTCGTGCGCGCCGGTCGAGGCGCCGGACGGGACGGCCGCGCGGCCGGTCGCGCCGCTGTCGAGTTCGACTTCGACTTCGACGGTGGGATTGCCACGACTGTCGAGGATTTCGCGGCCGCGGACTTCGGCGATGGCGCTCATGAGAAAAACTCCTGTTGGGCGCGGCCTGTCTAGCCCGCGTGGGCAGCGGGGAGCAAGTGACGCAATGGCGCGCGCTTCCTATACTTACGGCCTGAATTGCCGCCGCCTGGGAGAAAACAATGCCCGACCAGACCCATCACCATCAGGCCACCGCCTCCGTCGAGGCGCGGACCGACGCCATCGAGGCCGCGTTCGAGGAGCGCGGCATGGAGCCCGCCAACTTCATCCGCGAGTTCAAGCATCTTGCCGAGGAGGAATGGGTGCCGGAGAACGGCGCACGGGTGGTCGCCAAGGCCTGGACCGATCCCGCCTTCCGCGAGCGTCTGTTCGCCAACGGCCGCGACGCCGTGACCGAGCTCGGCCTCTCGATGCCGCCGCATCACCGGCACCTGGTCGTGCTGGAGAACACACCCAGCGTTCACAACGTGATCTGCTGCACGCTCTGCTCGTGCACCGCCTTCTCGATCATCGGCCTGCCGCCGGACTGGTACAAGGACCTCGAGTATCGCGCCCGCGTCGTGCGCCAGTCGCGCACCGTGCTGAAGGAGATGGGGCTCGACCTGTCCGCCGACATGGAGATCCGCGTCTGGGATACGACGGCCGACACGCGCTACATGGTGCTGCCGGTGCGCCCGGAAGGCACGGAGGGCTGGTCCGAGGAGAAGCTCGCCGGGCTGGTCACCAAGGACTCCATGATCGGCGTCTCGCGCCTCTAGAACGGAGAGACATCATGGACGGCATGCACGATCTCGGCGGCAAGCAGGGCTTCGGCCGGGTCCGCTATTCGCTCCGCGCCCAGACCTTCCACGAGCCGTGGGAGAAGCGGGTCAACGCGCTCTATTCGCTGGCAGTGAAGCTCGGCATCTTCAACATGGACGAGTACCGCCACGCCATCGAGCGCATGGAGCCGCGCCACTATCTGTCGGCCAGCTACTACGAGCGCTCGCTGACCAGCCTCGCCACGCTCTGCGTCGAGAAGGGCATCCTCACCCAGGAAGAACTCGAGCGCCGCGCCCAGGGCGCCTTCCCTCTCGCCTTGCCCAGCGCGCCCGGCCGCAGCAACGTGGCCACGCGCGAGACACTGAAGGTCGGCGACAAGGTCACGGTGAAGACAGACTACGTGCCCGGCCATGTCCGCATGCCGGGCTACATCCGCGGCAAGAGCGGCGTGGTGGTCGGCGTGTCGCCGCCCTACCCGTTCCCCGACGCCCATGGCCACGGCATCGAGGCCGACCACGAGCCGACCTACGACGTCCGCTTCGACGCGCGCGAGCTGTGGTCCGACGCGGCCGACCCGGCCTTCGTGCATGTCGGCGTGTTCGAGAGCTACCTGGAGCGCGCGAAGTAGTCATCAATGTCGTCCTGAGCGCAGCGAAGGACCTGGCGGAAGGACCAGAGTACTCCCGAATGAGCGCTGGATCCTTCGCTGAGCTGGATGACAGAAAATCAAGCCCCCGCGGCGTAGCGCGGGAGGCGCAAGAGGGCGAGCAGTTCGTCGCGCAGCGGGTCGCGGGAATTGCGCAACCAGGCCGCGGCCATTGGCAGGAGATCGAGCCCTGCCGTCTCGCGTGAGGCGAGCGGCACGAAGCGCACGCCCGCGACGCCAAGTCCCGAAGCCCGTCGAGGTACGATGGCCAGGCCCAGCCCGGCCGCGACCAGGTGGACGATGGTCTGCTTTTCCTCGGCGATCTGCGACAGGTTGGGACGCAAGCCGGCCCGTTCAAAGAGTTTGATCGTGAGATCGTGGCTGTGCGGGCGAGAGCTTCTGTCGGGCACGATCATCGGCTCTCCCGCCAGCGCCTCGATCGACAGCCGCCGGCGGCCTGCCAACCGGTGACGCGAGGGCACGGCGACGACGGGCGTTTCGTGGAAGAGCATCAGCCATTCGATCCGCTTGTCGAGTTGCTCGGGCGGCCGGATGAAGGCGATGTCGAGCCGGCCGGACAGGATCTTGGGCACCAGGCGGATGGTCTTGTCCTCGACCAGTTGAACGGCCGCCGACGGGTGCAGCTCGCGAAAATCGCGCAGCAGCGCCGGCACCAGGCCGGCCGCTGCGGTGTCGATCGCGCCGATGCGGATGAGGCTGCGCGCACGCCGGCGCCCCCGCTCGCGCACCTCGGCGGCCAGCGCATCGGCACGGGTCACCAACGCTCGGGCATCGTCGACGAAAGCCGCGCCGTCCTGCGACAGCATCACGTTGCGCGTGGTCCGCAGCAGCAGCCGCGTGCCGAGCGAGGTTTCGAGCAGGCGGATGTCGCGGCTGAGGGCCGACGGCAGCATCTCGAGCCGGCGGGCCGCCCGGCCGAAATGGAGTTCGTCGGCAACGGCGAGGAAGCAGCGAAGCTGATGCAGGTCCACACGGGATTATATCAGAAATTTGTATAATCCATCGCCAATTGCGTACCTCCTTCTGCAGCCCTAAGGAGGGCTCAAATCAAAATTCCGGGAGTGAAACCATGAGCTGTTTTCGTCGTTCGCTGCTGACCGGCGCGCTGGCCGCATCCGCGGCGCTCGCTACGGCCTTGATGGCCGGACCGTCATTCGCGCAAGGCGCCTATCCCAACAAGCCCGTCACCCTGATCGTGCCGGCCGCCGCCGGCGGCCCCACCGACACGGTCGCGCGGCTGATCGCCGAGTCGATGACCAAGACCTTCGGCCAGACGGTCGTGGTCGAGAATGTCGGCGGCGCCGGCGGCACGATCGGCATGGCCAAGGTCGCCCGTGCCGCCCCCGACGGCTACACCATCGCCGTCTGGCACATCGCGCAGTCCACCGCGCCCGCTCTCTATGATGGCTTGAAGTACGACGTGGTCGGCGACTTCGACCATCTCGGCCGCATCACCGACGTGCCGATGACGCTGGTCTCCAAGGCGGGCCTGCCGCCGAAGGACATCGCCGAGATCGTCGCCTGGATGAAGGCGAACCAGGGCAAGGCGACCTACGGCCATGCCGGTATCGGCTCGGCGTCGCACCTCTGCATGCTGATCCTGATGAAGGAACTCGGCATCAAGATGGAAGGTGTCGGCTACCGCGGCACCGGTCCGGCGATGAACGACCTGATCAGCGGCACGTTCGACGTGATGTGCGACCAGACGACCAACACGACAGGCCACATCAAGGACGGACGCATCAAGGGCTACGCCGTCACGACCAAGTCCAAGGTCTCGTCCTTGCCCGACCTGCCGACCCTGGACGGCGGCACCCTGCCCGGCTTCGAGGTCTCGGCCTGGCATGCGCTCTGGGCGCCCAAGGGTCTGCCGAAGGACGTCACCGACAAGCTCGTGGCGGCGCTGAAGGTCGCGCTGAAGGACCGCAAGGTGAAGGAGCGGTTCGCCAGCCTCGGCACCGAGCCCGTCGCCGAGACGCAGGTCAGCCCCGAGGCGCTCAAGACCTATCTCGAATCGGAAGTGAAACGCTGGGACGCCGTGATCAAGGCGGCCGGCGTCAAGGCCAGCAATTGATCCGGAGACATTGATGAAGAGCTACAAGATCGCAGCCATTCCCGGCGACGGCATCGGCACCGAAGTCGTGTCGGCGGGAGTCGAGGTGCTGGAAGCCATCGCTCGCCGCGAGGGCAGCTTCGCCTTCGAGATCGACCATTTCGACTGGGGCGGCGACTACTACAAGAAGCACGGCCGCATGATGCCGGTGGACGGGCGCGAGCAGATCGCCAAACACGATGCGATCCTGTTCGGATCGGCCGGCCATCCCGACATTCCCGACCATGTCACCCTGTGGGGCCTGCGACTGGCGATCTGCCAGCCCTTCGACCAGTACGCCAACGTCCGGCCGACCCGCGTGCTGCCGGGAATCACCTCGCCGTTGCGCCACGTCAATGGCGGCGAGCTCGACTGGGTGATCGTGCGCGAGAATTCCGAGGGCGAGTATTCCGGCGTCGGCGGCCGGGTCCACCAAGGCTCGCCGATCGAGGCGGCGACCGACGTGTCGATGTTCACGCGCGCCGGCGTCGAGCGCATCCTGCGCTTCGCCTTCAAGCTCGCCCAGTCACGCCCGCGCAAGCTCCTCACCGTCGTCACCAAGTCGAACGCCCAGCGCCACGCCATGGTGATGTGGGACGAGATCGCCAGCGAAGTCGCCGCCGAGTTCAAGGACGTGACCTGGGACAAGATGCTGGTCGATGCCATGACAATGCGCATGGTGATGAAGCCCGGCAGCATCGACACGGTGGTGGCGACCAACCTGCATGCCGACATCCTGTCGGACCTGGCCGCCGCGCTGGCCGGATCGCTCGGCATCGCACCGACGGCCAATCTCAACCCCGAACGCGCCTTCCCCTCGATGTTCGAGCCGATCCATGGCTCGGCCTTCGACATCATGGGCAAGGGCGTGGCCAATCCCGTCGGCACCTTCTGGTCGGCGGTGATGATGCTCGAGCATCTGGGCGAGCCGGCCGCCGCGGGCCGTCTGATGAAGGCGATCGAGCGGGTCACCGCCGACAAGCGCTTCCACACGCCCGACCTCGGCGGCACCGCGCGGACCGCCGACGTCACGAAAGCCGTGATCGAGGCGATCCACGGGGAGAATGCCTAACGCGAGCTCGATGTCGTCCGGAGAGCCTGACTCGAAATGAATGCAACTAAAACAAGAGGCTATGAATAGCCCCGATAGCCTCACCCTGAGGAGCATCGCGCAGCGATGCGTCTCGAAGGGTGGGAACGCGCACCTTGTCTGTTGCCCATCCTTCGAGACGCGCCGTGGAGTTTACCCCGAGGTACTCGAGGGGCGGCGCTCCTCAGGATTGAGGTAAGGGCTTGAATCGATTCAGTTCATTTCCCGCCAGCCTCTGAGCACCGCGAAGGGCCTTGCGGAGCGACCAGAGAACTCCTGAGCGAACGCCAGATCCTTCGCTTCGCTCAGAATGAGAAGAGAGCCGTCCGTGTGGATCAACGCCAGGCGCTCTTCAGCGCCTGGTCGGTCTTCCACTTCTCGACCGCGGCGACGTCGTCGCAGGTGAAGGCCTGGGGGTTCTTGCGCGGGCTCGCTTCGATCCAGGCGAAGACCAGGCACTGGCCGTAGCGCGTGTCGCCCTGCTTGGTTTCGAACTTCACTTCGGTCGTGGTCGCGGCGCCGGCCTTGGCGTCGCCGTAGTCGTCGATCACCGGCGCGATCTCGCCAACCGTGCGGCCGGCCGCCTTGTTGTCGGCGTACCACTTGGCGAAGGCCGCGAACTGGTCTCCTGCAACGCCTTTGCCGTCGGCCGCGACATAGGCCTTGAGGTCGCGCACGAGGGCCTGCGCGGCCGCATTCGCCTTGGGCTCCGCGGCCTTGCGGCGCTCGGCGAGCTTCGCCTGCAGGGCCTTCAGCATGTCGGCGTTGCTGGGCTGGGGCGGCTGCAGAGGCACCGGCGCGGCGGTCTGCGGTGGCGGCGATTCGAGCCGGCGGATCGGCGCGCGGGCCGCTTCGGCATTGAGCTGGGCCGCCTCTTGCGGTGTCAGCTTGCCGGTCGCCGGGGTATTGCGTCCCTTCTGCCAGTCGCCGATCGCCTTCACGGTGGCTTCGGACTGCAGGTTGCCGTCGATCGGGCCGCTATATTTGTCGAGCGTGCGCAGCGATTCCTGGATCTTCCGGCGATCGGGATCCGGGCTGTTGAGGACGGTCGCATAGTCCGGTGCCGGCGCCGGGCGTGCCGCGACCGGCGCGGGCGGTGGAGCCGGCGCCGGGGTTCCCCGTCCCGCCGCACCGCCGGCACCGCCGTTCGCGCAGGCGCCGGGGTTCTGGAAGCAGCGCTCGACTTCGCTCGCGCTCTGCGCCCATCCGAGCGCGGGCACCAGCAGCGCCAGCGAGACCAGGCCGGCGGCGAGCCGCATGTCAGAGGCTGCCATAGGTGTTGGCGGCGAGCTGCGCCGGCAGGCCGATCACCATCGTCACCGGCTGGCCGCGGCTGGTCTGGCCGCGGGCGATGATATGGTCGTTCGGCGCGCCGGTCCTGTTTTCGTAGGTCCCCCCCCCGGCGAACTTGCCGCCGAAGCAGGAGAGCGAGAACCGACCGCTGCCGGGATTCTCGTTGGTCATCGTGCCGGTGCACACCTGCTCGCCGCGCGGATTTTCGACGGTGAAGGTGACGGAACGGTCCCGGCCGATCAGCGCGCCGTAGCGCACGAGACCGTTCAGCCGCGCGACGTTGCCGCGATCGTCGCGATAGAAGATCGAGGTCGGGCCATAGGCATCGTCCGGCATCGAAGACTTGGGTACCACGTATTGCTCGTCGCTGATCACGACCTGGCAGCGGCAGTCGACGCCGTAATTCTCGCCCAGGGGACCAAGCTCGGCCAGCCGCCGGTTGCAGTTCGAGACGGCGATGTCCTGCACCTCGCGCTCGCTCTGCTGGCCGCGCGTATAGGCGTCGGCATAGAGGAAGGCGCATTGCTTCGGCATCGGGATCGCCACGACCTTGTGGCTGGCCGAATTCGTCTCGCTGTTGACCCAGTAGCGGTTCGCCATCTCGGCGAAGCGCAGGAAGATGGGGTCGCGCCGTTCGGCCTTGCCGTAGGACTGGGCCCAGGCGGTCGAGCCCAGAATCGGACCGAGCGAGACGATGGCGAGCAGGACAGAGGCGGCAATTCGGTACATGGCAGCGAATTCACCTGAAAAAGGTGACGGAAATGCGACCCGGCCGCGGCCTCGCCCTTCCCTAGACGAGGCGACTCTGTGTCTTCGCCGCCCCGATGAACGAGGTGAACAGCGGATGCGGCGCGAACGGACGCGACTTCAGCTCGGGATGGAACTGCACGCCGATGAACCAGGGATGGTCCGGAATCTCGACGATTTCCGGCAGGATGCCGTCCGGCGACATGCCCGAAAAGCGCAGGCCCACCTGCTCCAGCCGGTCCTTGTAGTGGACGTTGACCTCGTAGCGATGGCGATGGCGCTCGCTGATCACGTCCTGCCCGTAGATCTCGTGGACCTTGGTTCCGGGTCGCAGATGCGCCGGGTAGGCGCCGAGCCGCATCGTGCCGCCGAGATCGCCGTCCGCCGCCCGCTTCTCGAGCTGATTGCCCTTCATCCACTCCGTCATCAGGCCCACCACCGCATGGTCGGTCGGTCCGAACTCGCTCGACGAGGCCGTGTCGATGCCCAGCAGGTTTCGCGCCGCCTCGATGACCGCCATCTGCATGCCGAAGCAGATGCCGAAGAACGGAACCTTGCGCTCGCGGGCGAACTTGACCGCGTGGATCTTGCCCTCGGTGCCGCGCTCGCCGAAGCCGCCCGGGACCAGGATGCCGTGGACATGCTCGAGGCGGGTGACGGCATCGTCGCGCTCGAAGATCTCCGAGTCCATCCACTCCAGCGCGACCTTCACGTTGCTGCCGAAGCCGCCATGGGTCAGCGCTTCCGACAGCGACTTGTAGGCGTCGAGCAGCACCGTGTACTTGCCGACTACCGCGATCGTCACCTTGCCCTCGGGCTCGCGCACCGAACGCACGATGCCGCGCCAGCGATCGAGGTTGGGCTCCTCATCCGCCGGCAGGCCGAAATAGCGGCAGACCTCGCGGTCGAACCCACGCTCGTGATAGGCGATCGGCACCTGGTAGATCGTGTCGACGTCACGCGCCTCGATCACCCGCTCGGGCTTCACGTTGCAGAACAGGGCGATCTTGCGCTGCTCGTTCTGCGGGATCTCCTTGTCGCCGCTGCGGCAGACCAGCAGGTCGGGCTGGATACCGACGCTCAGCAATTCCTTGACCGAGTGCTGGGTCGGCTTGGTCTTGAGTTCGCCCGCCGTCGGGACCCACGGCAGCAGGGTGAGATGCACGTACATCGTGCGCTCGCGGCCAAGCTCGTTGCCGACCTGGCGGATCGCCTCCAGGAACGGCAGGCTCTCGATGTCGCCCACCGTGCCGCCGACCTCGACGAGGACGAAGTCCTCCTTGTCGGTGTCGGCCAGGACGAAGTCCTTGATGGCGTCGGTGACGTGCGGAATCACCTGCACGGTTGCGCCGAGATACTCGCCCCGCCGCTCCTTGGCGATCACGGTCGAGTAGATGCGCCCCGTGGTGATATTGTCGCTCTGGCGGGCGTCGACGCCGGTGAAGCGCTCGTAGTGGCCGAGGTCGAGGTCGGTCTCGGCCCCGTCGTCGGTCACGAAGACCTCGCCGTGCTGATAGGGGCTCATCGTCCCCGGATCGACGTTGAGGTAGGGATCGAGCTTGCGCAGCCGGACCTTGTAGCCGCGGGTCTGCAGCAGGGCACCGAGTGCCGCCGAGGAAAGTCCCTTGCCCAGCGAGGAAACCACGCCGCCCGTTATGAAAATAAAGCGCGTCATGGGCCTACAGCATACAAGCGCTTGCGGAGCGCAGCCATGGGGATTTCGCCCCGCCGGAGACAATTCGGCGGAGGGAGGAAGCTGATTTCATGTTTGTCCCTTAGCGGGTGGGAGCAGCGGGTTGCGCCGGAGCGCCCGGCGCCGCCGGCGTCACGCCGCCCGGAGCTACTGGCGCTGTGGGAGCGCCCGAGCTCACGGGCGCACGATCCATGATGGACCGTGAGGCGCGCATCGGGTCTGTCATGCTCCAGGCCATCACCAGGCTCAGCACGAAGAAGATGGTCGCGAAGATCGCTGTCATCCGCGACAGGATGTTGGCCTGGCCGCGTACCGAGAAGAGCGCGTCCGAGCGGCCGCCCATGCCGAGACCACCGCCCTCGCTGCGTTGCAGGAGGATCACGACGATCATCGCGCTGGTCACACCGACATGGATGACGAGCAGCACGAGGCGCCATTCGTGGAGGAAGTGTCTTACGGCGTCCATTTTTGTCCAGCGCTAGAAGGGCATCTTCGCAAGCGGGCGCTTCTAGCCCCTTTAGGCCGCCTTGGCGATAGCCAAAAATTCCGCGGCGTTGAGGCTGGCTCCCCCCACCAGGGCGCCGTCGACGTCGCCGGCGGCCAGGAGTTCGGCGGCATTGCTGCCCTTCACGGAGCCGCCATAGAGCAGCCGGACCCCGGCCGCCTCGCTCGTCAGCCCGCCCAACACCTTGCGAATATGCGCGTGGGCTGCGGCGACCTCGGCCACGGTCGGGGTCTTGCCGGTGCCGATCGCCCAGACCGGTTCATAGGCCACGACCAGGTTGGCGGCCGTCGCGCCCGGCGGAACGCTGCCCTTGAGCTGGGTCTCCAGGACCGACAGCGTGTCCCCCGCCTCGCGCTCGGACAGCGTCTCGCCGATGCAGACGATCGGCAGCAGCCCGGCGCGCCAGGCCGCCTCGGCCTTGGCCCGCACGATCGCGTCGGTCTCGCCGCAATCGGCGCGCCGCTCGGAGTGGCCGACGATGACGTGGGACGCGCCGGCATCCTTCAGCATCTCGGCCGACACGTCGCCGGTATGGGCACCGCTCGCCTTGGCATGGCAGTTCTGGCCGCCGACCAGGAGGCCGCTTCCGCCGGCCACCTCGGCAACCGCGGCGACCAAGGTCGCTGGCGGGCACACGAGCAGCTCGCGATCGCTCCAGCCGGCCTGCTTCACGCCGGCGGCAACATCCTTGGCCAGGGCAAGGGCATCGGCCTTCAGGCCGTTCATCTTCCAGTTGCCCGCGATCAGCGGGCGCCTCGTGCGTGCCATCGAATTTCCCTTCCCGTTCGGCCCAAACCGTTGGAGGCGTATCTAAAGGCGGTGGCAGTTGCGGTCAAAGGCCGCTTGGTTGCCTGTCCATGGGGCGGGTGGTAGGCATGGCGCCCCTTCAAGAACCCCATCCGGCCCGTGAATCAGTTCCGCAAGTACGCTCGCTTCATCGTTCTTTCCATCCTCTTCGGCATGCTGATCATCAGCTTCGGCCTGTGGGGCGTCGGCGACATGCTGAAGGCGGTCGGGCGCAGCACCGAAGTGGCCCATGTCGGCGGCACCAAGCTGCCCCTCTACGGCTGGGTCGGCGGCGCGCCCGTCTATGCGACCGAGGTGCGCGAGCAGTTCAACCGCCAGCTGGAGGCGATCCAGCGCCAGACCGGCCAGCGCCCCGAACAGGAGCAGGCGCTGCGCTACGGTCTGCACGTGCGGGCCCTCGAGGAGACGATCCAGCGCGCCGTCCTCGACTACGCCATCGGCGAATTCGGCCTCACTGTGAGCGACGAGGAAGTCCGCGCGGCGATCGCGCGCAATCCGGCCTTCCAGGGCACCGGCGGGTCGTTCGATCCCCTGCTCTATCGCAACCGACTGCAGCAGGCCCGCATCAGCGAGGCGCAGTTCGTCCTCGACATGCGTCGCGAGATCGCCGCCAGCCAGCTGTTCGGTGTCGTCCGCGCCGACGGCCTGGCGCCGGTGTCGCTGCGCAACGACGTCTTCAAGCTGGAAAGCGAGAAGCGCACCGCCGAGACGATCTACATGCCCGACTCGATCGTCGTGGATGTGCCGAAGCCTTCGCCGGAACAGCTCAACACCTATTTCGAGGCCAACAAGGCCAAGTTCCAGATCCCCGAGTTTCGCGCCTTCTCCTACGTCATGATCACGGTCGACGACGTCGAGAGCCAGGTTGCGGTCACCTCCGACGCCCTGCGCCAGGAATACGAGGCGCGCTCCGCCGAGTTCGGCACGCCCGAGAAGCGCGACGTCGACCAGGCGATGACCGACACCGAGGACAAGGCCAAGGCGATCATCGCGGCCGTGCAAGGCGGCAAGTCGCTGGAGGATGCGGCCAAGGAAGTGACCGGCAACGCCGACGGCGTCATCAAGCTCGGGCCCGTGACGAAGAAGGACCTGCCGCCCGGCCCGCTGGCCGACGGCATCTTCGGCCTGCCCGAAGGCATCGCGCCGGCGCCGATCCAGTCGCCGCTCGGCTGGCACATCGTGCGCGTCAACAAGATCGAGGCCGGCAAGTCGGTGCCCTTCGAGGAGGTCAAGGAGAAGCTCGAGAAGGACCTGAAGGCGCAGCAGGCGCCGGATCTCCTGATCAAGCTGGTGACCGACTTCGAACGCGTGCTGGGCAAGACCCAGTCGATGAAGGCCGCCGCGGAGGATCTCGGGCTCAAGGTCCGGACCTACGAGAATGTCGACGCGCGCGGCCAGGATGCCGCCGGCAAGCAGGTCGTGATCGGCCCCGCGGCCTCCGAACTGATGCAGGCGGCCTTCTCCACCCGCGAGGGTGCGGAGAGCGAGTTGCTGGAGACGCAGCGCGGCGAGTATTTCATCGTGCGCACCGACCGCATCACGCCGGCCCGCACGCCCGCCCTTTCCGAGGTCGAGGCCAGGGTGGTCGAGGCCTGGGAGGGCGAGGAACGCCGCAAGCTCGCCGACGAGAAGGTCAAGGCAGCGGTCGAGAAGGCCAATGCCGGCACCGACTTCACCACGCTCGCCCAGGAACTCGGGCTGGAGGCGCGCATCGCCAAGCCGGTGACCCGCTTCGAGGCCGATGCCGGCAACTATCTCAGCCAGCCGGTGGTGGTGGAACTGTTCAAGCTGGCGCCCGACAAGACGCAGTCCGTGCGGACCGGTTCGGGCAGCGTGCTGGTCCGGCTCAAGTCCGTCGAACCGCCGGACCTGGCCAAGGACAAGGATCAGCTGGACCGCTTCGGCAAGCAGCTCGACACGATGGTCGCCAACGACCTGATCCTGCAGCTCATCGCGGCGCTCCGCGCCAAGTACGGCGTGACCGTCGACGAGGCCGCCTTCCAGGCGACCTTCGCGACCCAGCAATAGAAGACCTGCCATGTCGATCTCGCCCGACTTCGACGCCTTCGCGTCGCGCTATGACTCCGGCACGCCGCAGGTCGTCTCGACCAAGCTGGTTGCCGACCTCGAGACGCCCGTCTCGGCCTATCTCAAGCTGGCCGACGGCCGCGCCAACTCCTTCCTGCTGGAGTCGGTCGAAGGCGGCTCGGTGCGCGGCCGCTATTCGATCATCGGCTTCAAGCCCGACATCGTGTGGCGCTGCCGCAAGGGCCAGGCCGAGATCAACCGCCGCGCCCACACCGATTCGCAGGCCTTCGAGGCGCTCGACGGCCGGCCGCTGGAGACGCTGCGCGCCCTGATCAAGGAATGCCAGATGGAGCTGCCTGCCGACCTGCCGCCGATGGCGTCGGGCCTGTTCGGCTTCCTGGGCTACGACATGGTCCGCGACATGGAGCGGCTGCCGGACACCAATCCCGATCCGATCGGCTTGCCCGATGCGATCATGGTCCGGCCGACCCTGATCTGCATCTTCGACCGGCTGGAAGACAACGTGACCCTGGTCACCCCCGTCTGGCCGCAGCCGGGGACCAGTGCCCGTGCCGCCTACGAGGCCGCACAGGAGCGGCTGGGCGATGCCGTCTCCGACTTCGAGCGCACCCTGCCCTTCCGTCGCGACAGCGCCGACGACCTCGAGGCCCTGCCCGAGCCGCAGGCCAACATGTCGAAGGAAGACTTCAAGGCGATGGTCGAGACCTGCAAGGAATACATCCGCGCCGGCGACGCTTTCCAGATCGTGCCGTCGCAGCGTTTCTCGCTGCCCTTCAAGCTGCCGCCGCTGTCGCTCTACCGGGCGCTGCGCCGCATCAACCCCTCGCCGTTCCTGATCTTCTTCGACTATGGCGACTTCACAATCGTGGGCTCCTCGCCGGAGATCCTCGTCCGGCTGCGCGACGACACCGTCACCATCCGCCCGCTTGCCGGCACACGCCGCCGCGGTGCCACGCCCGAGGAAGACAAGCAGCTCGCCGAGGAACTGCTGGCCGATCCCAAGGAGCGCGCCGAGCACCTGATGCTGGTCGATCTGGCCCGCAACGATGTCGGCCGCGTGTCGAAGATCGGCTCGGTCCGCGTCGTCGAGCAGTTCACCATCGAGAAGTACAGCCACGTCCAGCACATCAGCTCCCATGTCGAGGGCAAGCTCGAGGAAGGACTCGACGCGATCGACGTGCTGAAGGCGGGCTTCCCGGCCGGCACGCTCTCGGGCGCGCCCAAGGTGCGCGCCATGCAGATCATCGACGAGGTCGAGCCGGTCCGTCGCGGCATCTATGCCGGCTGCGCCGGCTACTTCGCGGCCAACGGCACGATGGACACCTGCATCCTGCTGCGCACCGGCCTGGTGAAGGACGGCACCATGTACGTCCAGGCCGGCGTCGGCGTCGTGGCCGATTCAGACCTCGAGGCCGAGTACCAGGAGAGCGTCCAGAAAGCGCGCGCGCTCGTGCGGGCCGCCGACGAAGCCGTCCGCTTCGCCAGCGCCGGCCAGTGGAGCGCCGGCAACACGCGGCGCTGAGCTGGGCGATCAAGGGGGCGTCCCTACCCCTTTGTCATCCTGAGCGAAGCGAAGGATCTCACGCTCGCTCAGGAGTCCTCTGGTCGTTTGCCCAGGTCCTTCGCTGCGCTCAGGACAACAGGTCTTACGGCAGCGCGTCCGGCGAGAAACCCGCCGGAGGCTTGAAGCGGGTCTTGAAGGTGCGTGACCAGGCCTCGTTGGCGATGCGCTGGGCGTCGCGCAGGATTTTGTCCTCGTCCATCGTCAGTACGGCGCCGTCCTTCATCACCCACTTGCCGTCGACCATCACCGACTGCACGTCGCGCGCCTGGCCGTTATGGACGAAGTCGGAGACGACGCGCAGCACCGGGATCAGGTGGGCGCGCTGCAGGTCGACCATGATCAGGTCAGCCTTGTTGCCCGGCGCCAGCCAGCCGCCGTCGGGCACGCCCAGCGCGCGGTAGCCGTTGCGCGTGGCCCAGCGCAGCGCCCGCTCGGGCGTCGGCTCGCGCCCGTCTTCGCGGCGGACGCGCTCCATGAACAGGCCGGTGCGCATCACCTCGACCATGTCCTCGGCCATGTTGTCGGAGCCCATGCCGATGTTGCAGCCATAGCCTTCCAGATCGGCGATGCGCGGGCTGAGGCCGCGGCGCGCGGCGATGGCGGAGTTGAACGACACGTTGACCTTCGCCTCGCCCAGCAGCTTCTCCTCCGACGGCTCCATGCAGCGGCAATGGGCGCAGATGATGCGGTCGTTGAGAAAGCCGAGATCGGCGAGAAACTCGGTCGGCAGGCGGTTGCGATGGGCGCGCACGGCCGCCACCTCGCCCCAGATCTGGTTGAGATGGATGGTGATGCGGCTGTCGAGCTGCTTCTGCAGCGCGCTCAGATCCTGCAGCAGCTCCGGCGAGCACATGTCGGGCGCCCAGGCCGAGATGGCGATGCGCATCCGCCCGTCGGCCTTGCCGTTCCAGTCGCGATGGTTTCGCTCGATGTTCTTGATGTGCGTCTGCCCCAGCGCGCGATCGAGCTGGTAGGGCGCGGGATCGCCGATCGAGGTGCCGATGCGGTCGTAGGCGCGCTCGGCCAGCAGGAAGCGCATGCCGGTGTCCGCCAGAGCCTCCGCATAATGATCGACGTCGTTGGAATCCTCGAGCACATGCGTGGTGCCGCTGCGCAGCGCCTCGAGGGCACCCAGCAGCGCGAAGGCACGGCGCTCGTCCGGAGTCATGTCGGGCAGCGGAATCGGCGACAGGCCGCCCGAGAAGGGCGGCTTGTGCGAGGGCGACAGGTCCTCGAACACGCCGCGCGCCAGAGTCATCGTGAAATGCGTGTGGATGTTGGCGAAGCCCGGCATCACGAGCTTGCCGCTGCCGTCGATCTTCTCGGCCGCGGGGTATTGCGCCAGCACGTCGGCGCTGGCCCCGATGGCGGCGATGCGGTCGCCTTCGATGGCGATCGCTGAGTCGTAGTGGACGCTGTCGGCATCGTCGACGGTGACGATGGCGGCGTTGTGAATCACGATGGTCAACGTTTCCCCCTTTGTTTTTTGTCGGCGGCGACCGCCCTACTGCTTCTTCTTCATGTTCCAGAACATCGGCACCGGTCCGCTGAGCTGGTCGGTGATCGTGGTGCGCATCGCGACCGGCATGATGTACTGGCCGAGATTGGCGTACATCGGATATTCCGACGCGCGCACCTGGATGGCGATCGCCAGCTCCTTGCGCTCGGCCTCGGTGGTCGCGCGGGAGAAGGCATCGCGCAGCTTCTCCATCTGCGGGTCGCAGGGCCAGCCGACATTGGCCTTCTCGCAGGTGGCCGCGATGTACGACATCATGATTGGATCGAGCAGGTCGGCCGACACCCAGGTGGTGATGAAGGCGTGCCAGCCGCCCTTGTCGGGCGCCTCCTTGCGAGTGCGCCGCGACAGCACGGTCTGCCAGTCCATCGCCTGCATGTCGACGGTGAAGCCGCCCCGCTCCAGCAGCGACTTGACGATCGGCGTCAGGCGACCGGTCTGGGTATCGGTGGCGAACAGCAGCACGACGGGCGTGCCGTCATAGCCTTCCTGCTTCAGGATCTCCTTCGACTTGGCGAAGTCGGAGTTCAGCTTGTCCTCGAAGCCCTTGTCGGTGGCGAAGGGCGTGCCGCAGATGAACAGCGCCTTGCACTCCTTGTAGTACTTCTCGTCGCCGAAGCCCGCGATCAGGAAGTCTTTCTGGTTCAGGGCATAGAGCGCGGCCTGGCGGATCTTCGCATTGTCGAACGGCTTGTGCAGCGTGTTGAAGCGGAGGTTCATCTGGCCGCCGAGCTTGTTGTAGGTGCCAAGGACGATGTTCTTGTCCTTGGCGAGCAGCGGCAGCAGCTCGATCTCGGGCTGGTCGATATAGTCGATCTCGCCGGCCAGCAGCGCGTTCACCGCGGTCTGGGCATCGGTGATGTTAAGCCATTCGACCCGGTCGACGTTGACCACCTTGCCGCCGGCCAGGCCGGAGGCCGGCTCGCTGCGCGGCTTGTAGTCCTTGAACTTGTCGTAGACCGTCTTCTCGCCCGGGCGCCACAGGTCCTTGCGGAAGACGAACGGGCCCGACCCGGTGGGGTCGCTGATCTGCACGTTGTTCGGCGTGTCGGCCACCCGCTTCGGCATGATGAACGGCACCGTGGAACTGGGCTTGCCCAGCGATTCCAGCACCAGGCCGTAGGGCTCCTTCAACACCAGGGTGAAGCTCTTGTCGTCGACCGGCTTCAGTTCCTTGACCAGCGAGAAGAGCTTCTGCCCCATCGCGTCCTTGGGCGCCCAGCGCTGCAGCGAGGCGATGCAGTCGGCCGAGGTCACCGGCGCACCGTCATGGAACTTCAGCCCGTCGCGCAGGGTGAAGGTGTAGGTGAGCTTGTCGTCGCTGATCTTCCAGCCTTCGAGCATCTGCGGCCTGACGACGAGATTCTCGTCCATCGCCAACAGGGTGTCGTAGACCATGTAGCCGTAATTGCGGACGTTGTAGGCCGAGGTCCAGATCGGATCGATGATCTTGATGTCGGCGTGCATGACCGCACGGATCGTCTGGGCCTGCGCCGGCGTCTGCACCGAAAACGACATCAATGCGGTCGCCGCCGCCCCGATTGCCCACTTCATGGCACCCATGTCCCATCCTCCGTTCGTTCCCACATCACCCTTCACAACGAACGCAATCAGCATGCCATTCCACGATGCGCGCGAGCGGTGCTAACCTCGCCGGCAACGGAGGAAACCAATGTCCGACTGGCAAAATCGCTATCAGCGCCTGCTGTTCGATCGCCCGCATCCCAAGGTGCTGCGGGTCACGATGAACCGTCCCGAAAAGTACAATGCGACGGACGCGATCATGCATCGCGAGCTGGTCGACGTGTGGCGCGACATCGACGGCGACGACACGATCAACTGCGTGATCATCCAGGGCGCCGGCGGCAAGGTGTTCTCGGCCGGCGGCGACTTCGACATCATCGAAAACAACATCCGGGACCACAACGCGCTGCTGCGCACCTGGAAGGAAGCGCGCGACATCGTCTACAACGTCATCAACTGCTCCAAGCCGATCGTCAGCACGATGCGCGGACCGGCGGTCGGCGCGGGCCTCGTCGCCGGCATCCTGGCCGACGTCTCGATCGCCTCGAAGAAGGCCAAGATCATCGACGGTCATACCCGCCTCGGCGTCGCCGCCGGCGACCATGCCTGCATCGTCTGGCCCCTGCTCTGCGGCATGGCCAAGGCGAAGTACTATCTGCTGCTCTGCGAAGCCGTCGACGGCGAGGAAGCCGAGCGCATCGGCCTGGTGTCGCTCTGCGTCGAGGACGATCAGCTCGAAGCCAAGGGGCTGGAGGTCGCGACCAAGCTGGCCGAGGGTGCCCAGACCTCGATCCGCTTCACCAAGTACGCGCTGAACAACTGGCTGCGCATGATGGGCCCGACCTTCGACACTTCGCTCGGTCTCGAGATGCTGGGCTTCCTCGGCCCGGACGTGAAGGAAGGCCTCGCCTCGCACCTGGAGAAGCGCAAGCCGAAATTCGATCCGTATTCGCCGATTTAGGTGTCGTCCTGAGCGCCAGCGAAGGACCTCACCGAACGATCAGACACTGACCGCAAAAACCTGGTGCGTATCGAAAGGGAGATCCTTCGCTGCGCTCAGATGACAAAGGGCAGAAAGATGCGCGGACTGGACGGAAAGAACGTCATCGTGACCGGCGGCGCGGGCGCCATCGGCGGCGCGATCTGCCGCCGCTTCGCGGGCTACGGCGCCCGCGTCGGGGTGTTCGACAAGAACCTCGACGGCGCCAAGAAAGTCGCCGGCGAGATCAGGGGATACGCCTCGGGCGTCGACATCGCCGACTACGAGGCGGTGGACGCGGCGATTGCCGAATTCGAGCGTGACGCCGGCCCGACCGACATCCTGGTCAACAATGCCGGCTGGGACCGCTTCGCCAATTTCATCGATACCACGCCCGACCTGTGGGACCAGCTCATCGCCATCAACCTGCGCGGACCGCTCAACATGAGCCACGTCGTCCTGAAGGGCATGGTGGCGCGCGGTAGCGGCCGCATCGTCAACATCGCCTCGGACGCCGGCCGGGTCGGCTCCTCCCAGGAAGCCGTCTACTCCGCCTGCAAGGGCGGCATCATCGCCTTCACCAAGACGGTGGCGCGCGAGGTCGCGCGCAAGGGCATCACCCTGAACGCGGTCTGTCCCGGTCCCACCGACACGCCGCTGCTGGCCGCCGTCGCCGGCGACGACGAGCGCGGCCAGAAGGTGCGCGCCGCCCTTGTGAGCGCCATTCCGATGAAGCGGGTCGGCCAGCCCGAGGATATTCCGGGCGCCGTCTGTTTCCTGGCGAGCGACGATGCGAGCTTCATCACCGGTCAGACGATCAGCGTCTCCGGTGGTCTCACCATGCATGGATGAAGGAGCCTACCCGATGAGCGACTTGTGGATTCAGCCGACCGGCGCGGCCCTCGCCGCCGACGTGCATGGCGTCGACCTCTCGAAGCCGGTCAGCGACGAGGCCTTCGCCCGTATCGCCGATGCCTGGGGCGAGCACCTGGTGTTGCGCTTCTCGGGCCAGAAGCTCGACGACGGCATGCTGATGAAGTTCAGCGCCCGCTTCGGTGAACTCGACCGCGTTCCAGTCGCCGCCGCCAGCCTCGACCGCGCCGATTCGGACGTGATCGACGAGGCCCGCGAATGGGTGGCGGTGATCGCCAGCGTGAAGAAGGACGGCAAGGCGGTCGGCAGCCTCGGCAACTACGAACTCGTCTGGCACACCGACATGTCCTACAACGCGCTGCCGCCGCGGGCGTCGCTGCTCTACGCGCTGGAAGTGCCCGCCGACGGCGGCAACACCGGCTTCCTCAACATGTATGCGGCCTACGAGACCCTGACGCCCGACCTGAAGCGCGCGATCGAGGGCAAGACCTGCATCCACGATTCCAGCCGCAACTCGGCCGGCGAACTGCGCAAGGGATTTCAGCGCACCCTCGACGTGCGCCAGACGCCGGGCGCCGTGCATCCCCTCGTCCGCCTGCACCCCGTCACCGGCCGCAAGGCGCTGTTCCTCGGCCGCCGGCCGGGCGCCTACATCCATGGCCTCGAGGTCGAGGAGAGCGAGGAACTGCTCGACGCGATCTGGGCGCATGCCACACAGGAGAAGTTCGCCTGGTACCAGAAGTGGCGCGCCGGCGATCTGGTGATGTGGGACAATCGCTGCGTCATGCACCGCCGCGACGCGTTCGACGAGAGCCTGCGCCGCCTGATGCATCGCACGCAGATCGTCGGTGAGACCGTGCTGGCGGGCTGAGGCCATGAATCCCCTGCTCCTCGCCGCCGGATTCCTGCTGCTGCCCGTCGCGGCGCTCGCGGCACCGGATGCGGCTCAGACGGCGGCAATCTGTGGCCCCCGCACGAGCTGCAAGGTCGCCAAGACATATGAGGCCGGCAGGTCGCCCGCCGGCGCGCCGCTCGCGGTCGTCGAGATTCATCTTGGCCTCGCCGACAAGCCCAAGGACCAGGACGAAGGCTGCCTCAACGGCAACGCCCGCGATGGCGGCGTCGAATACTGGCTGCTGGACGGCACGGCGGCACCGAAGCAGGTCCTGCAGCTCTGCAACGACGGCTACGGCATGGCCGGTGTCGGCGAGGACGATATCGAGGTCGGCCCCAACCGCCTCGTCCATCACCAGTATGGCGGCTCGTCGTGGCGCTGGTCGATGAATGTCACCTATTCGCTGGTGCCCTTCCGCGCCGTAACCGAACAGGATTGCAGCTACCACAACGTGTCGGAGCAGAGCGGCACGCTGACCGACATCGACTACCAAACGCGCCTCGTGCGGGCGCTGGCCAAGGACAGCACCCGGCGCGATCTTGGCATGGGCTGTCCGTCCTGGCCCAAGCCGCCGCAGACCTTCGCGGCGCGCATCGATGCGGACACGGTCGGCGCCTATCCGGTGGTGGCGCCCGGCCTGCCCGGCAAGGCGGCGATTCCGGCGGGGACCGCGTTTGGGAATTGCGTGCCCGGCATGACGACGGCCGGCGATAACGGCTTCGTCGTCTGGGGCAAGCCCGCGGCGGCCGACCAGGCGGCCGAGATCCGGACGGTCGGCGTCGGCAGCAACACGCTCATCCTGCAGGTGTTCGACCCCGTCCCCGTCGTCGCGCCCTCCGGCGGCTCGTGGATCCACCAGCCGCATCTGGAAATCTGGGTCGGGCAGAATGGCGAGGAGATCAACACGATGCTGCCGATCGGCCAGATGACCCAGACCGGCATCACGCTCGACGGCACGGTCCATCGCGGCATCGGCAAGCCCGGCCCGCCGCCCAAGGTCGAGCGCTGGACGGCTCGCGACGAACGCGGCCGCCCTGTCACCGTGCTGCGCCTCGCCTGGCCAGACGAATTCGCCCTGATCAACGGCGTGACGGTCGTCTATTCGCAGGCTGAGGCCGGCAAGCAGGCCCGCCTTGTCGCGACCGCCGGCTTCGCCAACAACCGGCCGATCTACGTGCCCGACATGCTGACTCTCGCCGGCCGGCCCTCGACGTCCGATCGCGGCCTCTGCCAGGTGCGCGACGGGCGGCTGGTGGCGATCGAGTAGATCGCTTTCAGCTGTCCGCCATGATCGAGCGGTAGATCGCGGCCTTCTGCTTCACCGGCAGGCGGTCGATGGCAGCGAACAGGCGGAGCATCATATCGCACTGGCGGGCCTTCGACTGGCTCTTCAGGTCCTGGAAGGCGCGCAGGTCGGCGTCGCTGAAGGGTGGCTCGGCCAGGGTGCGCGCCTGCTCGTAGGCGGCGCCCAGCTCTTCGGCCGTCGGCATCTTGTTGTCCGGATTGCCCGACTTGTAGGCTGCGATCACGGCGCGCTGGCCGTCGGCGAGCGCGGCATCGAGCGTGGGGTTGTTCGACACCCGATTGACGCCGCTCATCGCATAGTCGCCGCAGGCATCGGGCGAGGCGTTCTTGAAGGCCTGCAGCGTGGGCACCGTCTTGTCGCCCCAGGCGACGATCGCGTCGTCTGTGCCCGTCACCGCGACCGGCACGATCTTCGAGCGAAAGACCGCCATGGTCGCCTTGGCGACATCCTGCAGGGTCGAGGGATCTCCCATGTTCGCACGATGCGCCCGAAAGACCGGCACGAGGTGCTTGCGCAGGTCAGGCTCGATGGTGGCGTCGAGCGCGAACATGTCGCCGACCGGCGGATAGCGCTTCAGGATCTCCGCGCGGATCTGCGACCAGGCATAGTCGTCGTTGGTATTGAAATAGTGCAGCTCGATGGCCGGGCGTGCGGCGATAGCGGCGCCTCCCACGATCACCGCCGCAAGGGCCGCCAGCAGCGAGCGGTTCCTGCTCGGCCGGTTCCTCGTCAGCAAGGCCACGATGCCGGCGGCGGCAGCGGCAGCGGCAACTGTTACACCCAGAAAGACGATTTCCATCAGGCTCCTGCCTCTCGAACAGAGTTGCGATCACCCCCGCCACCTTTGGCTTAACGTGCCGCCTGCAACGCGACAAGCATGACGAGCCCAGCGGATCGAGAACGTCACAAAACCCCAACGATGTCGCGCTTCTGTAGCCCACGAGAGCAATTGCAGGAGAGAGCACCTTGGTATTGATCGACGTCGCGGCGGAACTCGCGAAGCTCAAGCGCTTCGAAGGCCGCACGCCCGCATCCACGCCGGCGGAGCGCAAAGGCTCTTCGACAAAACTCGCCGCCTATCGCGACGCGACAATCTTCGCCAACAAGTCTGCCGGCCGCGGCGCCTGGGAGCGTCATCCCGACGGCGACGAACTCGTCTACATCCTCGAAGGGAGCGCCACTCTGCAGCTCTTCGAGGAGAGCGGCACGCGATCCATCGAGGTCGATAAGGGCAAGATGGCGATCGTGCCGGGCGGCATCTGGCACCGCTTCCACTATCCCGACGGGGTCACGCTGATGACCATCACGCCGGGCAAGAGCGAATATGTCCGCCTCGACATCGAGGATCCGTCAGGCGTCGAGCCGGAACGCGACTGACCGATAGACAGTCAAGAAACGCTTTCGTCACGCCCCGGCGTCAGGCGCCCGTAAGCGGTGTTCGTCACCTTGACGACACGAACCCGCCAACGGTTGGCTCAGGGGATTTATATGGCAAAGCCGCTCTGGCCGAACGTCAGCAACGTTCAGTACCGCAGCGAACGAAACTGGCCGCTCGACGGTCGCCGGCGCGAGGGCCCGCGCGAGCGCCAGCGACTGATGGCCCTGCAGGAGCGGCTCTATCAGACCGGTTTCTGGCCCGGCATTCTCAACGCACCCGCCCGCCGCGCCGGCATCGGATCCTCGAAGGCGCGCGGGTATTTGTGGGGCTGCGCCGAGACCTCGTTCAGCTTTGCCAGCGCCTCCGCCGGCAGGCGCCAGCCGCCCGCCTTCAGCGTCTCGCCCAGTTGCTCGACGTTGCGGGCGCCGACGATGGCGCTGGTCATGAAGGGCTGATCCATCACCCAACGCAGCGCCACCTCGGCCGGCGGCTTGCCGAGCTCCTTCGCGGTGTCGAGCAGCGTCTGCAGGATTTCGCCGTGGTTGGGCGCGAAGAACTTGCTCTGGAACCCCCAGCCCTCGGCTGAGCGGCTACCCTGGACCTTCAGATTGCCCGGCGTGTACTTGCCGGCCAGGTAGCCGCTGCCGAGCGGCGACCAGGCCACGCAGCCCAGCCCCTTGAGC
This sequence comes from Reyranella sp., assembly GCF_965228225.1. Lineage (GTDB taxonomy): Bacteria > Pseudomonadota > Alphaproteobacteria > Reyranellales > Reyranellaceae > Reyranella. The sequence continues at coordinate 2,336,608 of NZ_OZ245801.1, forward strand.
TGCAGCGCCGGCACGATTTCCTCGTCGATGTCGCGCACCACCAGGCTGTACTGCGGCTGGTAGGCCGAGAAGCGCTCCCAGCCCCTGGTGTCGCTGATCCACAGCGCCTCCATCAGGCGCCAGGCTTCGAAATTCGAGCAGGCCGTGTAGAGGATCTTGCCGTCGCGCACGAGATCGTCGAGCGCGCGCAGCATCTCCTCGAGCGGCGTCTGATGGTCGACGTGATGGATGTAGTAGATGTCGATGTAGTCGGTCTGCAGACGCTTCAGCGAGCCTTCGATCTGCTGCTTGATGTGCAGCCGCGACATGCCCGAATCGTTGGGGCGGCCACCCATCGGATTGAAGAACTTGGAGGCGATGACGGCGTCCGCGCGCCGGCCCTTCAGCGCCACACCCAGCATCGTCTCCGACGTGCCGCCGACATAGGAATTGGCCGTGTCGAAGAAGGTGACACCCGCATCAAGCGCGGCGTTTACCATCGCCGAGGCGCCCTCCTGGTCGGCGCCGTTGCCGAAGGTCATGGTGCCCAGGCAGATCTCCGAGACTTTCAGGCCGGCACGGCCGAGATTGCGGTAGTCCATGGGCTTCCTCCGTCATCCGACACCGAGACTACGCCGTCCTGCGGTGACGAAGGAATGACCGTGCCTCGAAAAGCGTATTGACCCGGCCCCAGGGACCGCCCTCATAAGGCGAACGGTCAACATCAGACGAGGTCGATCGTGAGCCAGTTCCTGAATGCGTCCGACGCCGCCCGCCATCTCGGTATCTCGACCAAGGCGCTGCGCCTCTACGAGCAGCGCGGCCTGCTGTCACCCCTGCGGTCGGACGCGGGCTGGCGGGCCTACGGGCCGGAGGATCTGGAGCGCGCCTCGGAGATCGTCGCCCTGCGGGCACTGGGTTTCAGCCTGGCCCAGGTGGCGCGCATCGTGAAGGGCGATGCGAGCGGCCTCGAACCGGCGCTCGCCGCCCACCAGGCAACGCTCGAAGCGCGCCTGCGCGACCTGGTCGCGGCCCTGGACGGCGTGCGGGCGCTGCGCGGCGACCTCGCCCGCGGCGGCGCGCCGAGCGCATCCGAACTCGCCCGCACGCTGATCCCGGCGCCCGGGCTCCACGTCGGGTTCGACCTTCCCTGGCCGTGGGGCGGTGAGACTTTCGAACTGCGCGACATCCGGCCCCTCACCTACATCACCGGCCCCTTGGGCAGCGGCAAGACGCGGCTGGCGATGCGGATCGCCGAACAGATCGGCGGTGTCTTCCTGGACCTCGACCGGGTCGCCGATCCTTCGCTGCAGGCGAAGATCGAGTCCATAGTCGGCCTGCTCGTGCAGGACGGCGCGACCGACACGCCGGCCCTCAGGGCGCTTCTCTGCGGCCTCGAAGCCTCCCAGCCAGTCGTCGTCGACCTCATCGAACAAGGCCTCGACCGGCCGACGCAGGAAGCGCTGATCGCCCATCTGCGCCGGCGTAGTCCCGGCATACCGCCGCTGTTCGTGATGACGCGCTCCAGTTCCATCCTCGATCTCGATGCGCTCGGTCCCGACGAGACGGTGCTCTTCTGTCCGGCCAATCACGCGCCGCCGTTCCGCGTCGCGCCCTATCCCGGAGCGCCGGGCTACGAGGCGCTGGCCTCCTGCCTGGCCACACCGGAAGTGCGGGCGCGTACCGAAGGCGTCATTGCCGTGCGGCGATAGCCGGCCTTAATTTCGAATACATGGCGTAGTGCCAATAGGGCCCGCCATGATCGTCGAGGCCCATGATGTTGTCCTGCATCACATAGGTGAAGTCCCGCGGGGTCGCGGCAACGATCTCGACATTGCCGGGCAGGTTCTGCAGCACCGGATCGTTCTTCGCGCCGAACATGTGCAGGAGATGGATCTTCTCGACAGTGCTCGCCGCAATCGCCCGCAGGAGTTCGCTCGACACCCTGTCCACATAATCCGGCGCGGGCTCCGGGCCCACGCAATAGGCCGGATCGAATTTGCAATGCATCGGGATCGTGTCGAAGGCCAGGCGATTGCCGGTGTCGAGCCGGGCGCGGATCACCCTGTCCTTCGGGTCGAGTTCGACCTCGGGAAAGGTCGAGGCCATCCAGTCGCGGATGCTGCGCAGCCGTGCGGGCGCGGCGACATGGCGTTCCTTGTAGTACTGCGCATAGCCCAGGATGACGACGTCGCCGGGACGGATCCGGTCCTTGATCCGCTGCATCGTGACAAGCGCGTTGGCCCACGAGTAGCCGGCCAGCGCATGGAGCTGCACGGAGGCGCCGGGATATTCCGTCTGCAGCAGGAAGGCGAAGGTCTGCTGGTCGTTGACGCCGTCGCCGAACACGTAGGAATCGCCCAGCACGAAGATCCGGCGCGTCGCCTCGGGCGGCGTGTTGCCGGTGAACCTCGTTCCGTCAGGATTGATCGTCACCACGGCGTCGAGATGTTCGACCCTTCCCTGCCGCAGGCCGCTGTAGCGGAAGATGTATCGCCCGGGGTTGGCGCGATACCCCTGCTCGGCATCCTCGGCGAAGAAGCCCGCCGGCAGGCGGGTCATGCGCCGGAAGCTCGTCGGATCAGGAAACGATCCGGGCAGCAGCCAGCTCAAGCCGGTCCGCAGCGCCAGCAGGATCGCGGGTTCCGACGGCGGACCCGGCAGAGCGGCGATCCTGTCCTTGTTGACGGCGTAGAGGAAGGCCGAGGCACCGATCTCCAGCGCGACCAGGACGATGGCCGCCAGGATCGCGTAGAAGATCGCTTTCTTCGGCCTGCTCACCCGAGGCTCGACTCAGAGGCCGAGCATCGCCTTGGCCAGCACGTTGCGCTGCACTTCCGACGAGCCGCCGTAGATGGTCGTCTTGCGCGTGTTGAAGTAGCGCGGCGAGACGTCGTCGACATACTCGCCGCCCACCGGCACGATGTTGCTGTCGTAGTTGCGCAGTTCGGTGAACGGCGTGCCGTACCAGCCGACCGCCTCGACCGCGAGCTCGGTCACCTTCTGACCGACCTCGGTCCCGCGCATCTTCACGACCGAGCCCATGTTGCCCGGCGCATCGCCGGTCTTGAGGCTCGAATAGAACATCAGCTCGTTCATCTCGACGGCATCGATCTCCATCTCGACCGCGGCCATCTTCTCGCGCCAGCTCGGATTGGCCGACAGCGGCTCGCCCTCGGTCATCTGGGTCTTCGACAGGGTCTGCAGGTGACGGAAGGCCTTGCGCAGGCGCGGGCCGAAGGCCTGGCCGCCGCGCTCGAATTCGAGCAGGTACTTGGCGTAGGTCCAGCCCTTGTTCTCCTCGCCGACGAGGTTCTCGACCGGCACCTTCACGTCGCTGAAGAACACCTGGTTGATCTCATGCCGCATCGGCGTGCGCGTCCCGTCGACCATGTAGATCGGATCGAGCGTGATGCCCGGCGTCTTCATGTCGATCAGCAGGAACGAGATGCCCTCCTGGCGCTTGCCCTCGTTGGAGGTGCGGACGAGGCAGAAGATCCAGTCGGCGAAGTGCGCGTTGGTTGTCCAGATCTTCTGGCCGTTCACGACGTAATGGTCGCCCTGGCGCTCGGCCTTGGTGCGGAGCGACGCAAGATCGGAGCCGGAGCCCGGCTCGGAATAGCCCTGGCACCACAGCTCCTCGGCGGCGGCGATCTTGGGCAGGAAGCGCTTCTTCTGCGCCTCGCTGCCGAACTTCATCAGGACAGGCGCCACCATCTTGATGCTGAACGACGAAAGATAAGGCGAGTCGGCGCGCGCCATCTCCATCTCGAAGATGAACTTCTGCGTCGAGGTCCAGCCCGTACCGCCATACTCCTTGGGCCAGTTGGGGCAGAGCCAGCCCTTGCTCGCCAGCTTCTTCTGCCATTGGACCAGCCGCTCCTTGGAGACGTGGCTGGTGCGGCTGCGGCGGCTTTCCTCCGCCACTTCCGCCGGCATGTTGGCCGCGATCCACTCGCGCACTTCCTGCTGGAAGGCCAGTTCCTGTTCGCTGAAGGCTAGACGCATTTCCTTGCCCTATCTTGTCATCCTGAGCGAAGCGAAGGATCTAACGCTTCGACAGGGTACTGTGTTCGTTCCGTGAGGTCCTTCGCTTCGCTCAGGACGACACTGTTTTAAAGACCGAGCATCACCTTGGACATGATTCCACGCTGCACTTCCGACGAGCCGCCGTAGATCGTCATCTTGCGGCCGTTGAAGTAGCGCGGCGCCAGCACGTCGGCGCCCTCGGGGCCGATCGGCTCGACATTGGCATTCCAGGCGCGCTGCTCGGGGAACGGCTGGCTGTAATAGCCCGCGGCCTCGACGGCGTATTCCTGGACCTGCTGCATCACCTCGGTGCCGCGCAGCTTGATCATCGACGAGAGCGGGCCCGGATTCTGGCCCGACGCGAGCTTGGAATAGAATTCCTGCTCGAACATCTCGAGGCCGGAGATCTCGATGTCCATGCGCGCGAGCTTCTCGCGCCAGGCGGAGTCGGCCATGATCGAATCATCGCCTTCCGGCATCGACTGCGCCAGCCGCTTCAGCCGCTCGAAGCCCGAGCGCAGGCGCGGGCTGTAGGGATTGCCGCCGCGCTCGAACTCGAGCAGGTACTTGGCGTAGGTCCAGCCCTTGTTCTCTTCGCCGACCAGGTTCTCGACCGGCACCTTCACATCGGTGAGGAACACCGAGTTCACTTCCTGCGTGCCGGCGCGGTTGCCGTCGGCGGTGATGATCGGCTCGACCGAGATGCCGGGCGTCTTCATGTCGATCAGCAGGAAGGAGATTCCCTCCTGCGGCTTGCCCTCGTTCGAGGTGCGCACCAGGCAGAAGATCCAGTCGGCGGTCTGCGCCAGGGTCGTCCAGGTCTTCTGGCCGTTGACGATGTAGAAGTCGCCCTCACGTACCGCCTTGGTGCGGAGCGAGGCGAGGTCGGAACCCGAGCCCGGCTCGGAATAGCCCTGGCACCAGATCAGGTCGGAGTTCAGCATCGGCGGCAGGTGGCGCGCCTTCTGCTCGGCCGAGCCGTACTTCATGATCACCGGCGCGCACATCTTGGGGCCGAACGGCGAGGTGCCGGGCGCGCCGGCCTTCGCCATCTCCATCTCGAAGATGTACTTCTGAGTCGTCGTGAAGCCCGGGCCGCCGAATTCCTTGGGCCAGCCGGTGCAGAGCCAGCCCTTCTTGGCCAGCCGCTTCTGCCAGTCGACCAGCCGCTCCTTCGGCATGTAGGCGTTTCGGCCGACCTTCATCTCGCCCTGGATCTCGGGCGTCAGGTTCTCCTTCAGCCAGTCGCGCACTTCCTGTTGGAAGGCGAGTTCTTCCTTGCCGAACGTCAGGTCCATTGGGGGCTCCTTTTAGGGTCCGGAAGGTACCGCGCCGGGTTCCGGCGCGTAAAGCGTGCGATACACTGTTCCGCAGTGCGTTCAGCTCGCAGGAAGCCGATGTCCCCACCCGTCCAGCCCGTCACCAGCGACGAGAAACTCCCGCCCTCCGCCGAGATCGTCGTCATCGGCGCCGGCATAGCGGGCAGCACCGCCGCCTATTGGCTGGCGAAACGCGGCCACCGGGTCGCGCTGCTCGACAAGGGCGTGATCGGCGGCGAGCAGACGAGTCGGAACTGGGGCTGGTGCCGCCAGCAGCATCGCGACCTGCGGGAACTGCCGCTCGCCATGAAGAGCCTGGAGATCTGGGGCGAGCTGTCCCGCGAGCTGGGCGCCGAGACCGGCTTTCGCCGCACCGGCCTCACCTATGTCACCGATCGCCCGGGCGATTTCGCGCAGTGGGAGGAATGGACCCTGCGCGCCCGCGAGTACCAGATGCACAGCCGGGTGCTGAGCGCCGCCGAGGCCAAGGAACTCACGCCCGGCAGCACCGGCCAGTGGATCGGCGGCGTCCATTCGCCGACCGACGGCCGCGCCGAGCCATCGCTGGCCGGCCCGGCCCTCGCCGAGGGTGCCCGCAGGCACGGCGCCACGCTCCATCAGAACTGTGCCGCGCGCGGCCTCGACATCGAAGGCGGCAAGGTCGCGGGCGTCATCACCGAGCATGGCATCATCCGCACCAGTACCGTCCTGCTGGCCGGCGGTGCGTGGAGCTCCCTCTTCTGCCGCCGCCACGACCTGCGCCTCGCACAGGCCAGCGTGCGCTCGACCTCCTTCGCCACGATGGCGGCGCCCGAGGTGACCGGCGGCGGCCTGTCGATGCCCGACGTCACGATCCGCCGCCGCCTCGACGGCGGCTATACGGTGGGACTGGGCGGCCGCGGTCTGGTCGAACTGTCGCCGCAGGGCCTGCTCTATGCCCGCCAGTTCTGGCCGACCTTCAGGAAACGCCGCGGCGGGCTCACCTTCGGCATAGGCCGTTCCTTCCTCGAAGGGCCGGAATCCTTTGCCAACTGGTCGTTCGACCTGGAATCGCCCTTCGAGCGGCAGCGCACGCTCGATCCCGCCGCCGATCCGGTGCTGGTCGAGCGCGGCCTGAGCCGCCTCGGCGACCATTATCCGGCACTGAAGGGTCTGAAGGTCGCGCATGCCTGGGGCGGCCTGATCGATTCGACGCCCGACGGCATCCCCGTCATCTCCGCCGTCGATCCCCTGCCCGGCCTCTTCCTCTCGACCGGCTATACCGGCCACGGCTTCGGCATCGGTCCCGGCGCGGGCCGACTGGCCGCCGACCTCATCGCCGGCGACCCGCCGATCGTCGATCCGACGCCCTTCCGCTACAGCCGCATGATCGACGGCACGGATCTCGGCGCGCCGGGGATGATGTAATTGGAAAACCCCGTCGTCTCGACGGGAAATTAGTACGTCGTCCCTGTCGGTCCGTATCGGTGATCCTCAGCACCACCACCGGATACGGGCCGACGCGGCACCGCGCCTCAGACGCCGAGGAACTTCGTCACGAGGGCGACGGTCGCGTCGGGATTTTCTTCCATGATCCAGTGGCCGGCGTTCGGCACGATGCCTTCGGTGACATCGCTGGCGACGAAGCGCATCACGGCGGCCATCGTCGGTCCGAAAGACTTCTCGCCCCCCAGCGCCAGCACCGGCATGGCCAGCTTGGTCTCGGCGAAGCGCTTGTTGTCGATCTCGTCCTGCGCAAACGCCGCGAACTGCGCGAAGCCCGCCCGCATGCCGCCGGGCTGGGCGTAGCGCGCGGTATAGAACTCGCGCGCCGCCTCGCCGAACTTCGCCGGATCGGCGGAGAATTCGTTCCAGAAGCGGTCGAGGTAGATCCGCTCGCGTCCCTCGACCAAGCGCTCGGCATCGGGGCCGCGGAAATTGAAGTGCCAGAGCAGCGGGCTGCGCAGGATCTGCTCCCACGGACCGATGCCGGGCAGAGGCGCGTCGATGACCACGAGCCTGCCGACGTCGTTGCGATACTGCGCGGCATAGGCGTAGGCGACCATGTTGCCGATATCGTGCGCGACGATCTCGGTACGCCCCGCCCTCAGCGTCTGCAGGACCGTTCGGATGTCCTGCGCCTGCGTTGCCTTGTCATAGCCGGAGTCGGGCTTGGACGAGAGGCCAAGCCCGCGCAGGTCGGGCGCGATCACCGTGCGCGTCGACATGAGCGCGGCCGCCATCGGCCCCCACATCTCGCTGGTCTCACCGTACCCGTGGAGCAGCAGGACCGCCGGTCCCTGACCGCCCACCCAGACGTGGATATCAGCACCCTTCGTGGCGATCTGTTGCGCACGAAATCCGGCCGGCAGCGCCGGTACGCTCGATTCGGTCATGCGACCGATGTGCGCCCGGCGCCTGCCGATGTCGAGAGAGAATCCCGGGTCAGGCGACCTTCTTGCCGAGGTGCGGGAACATCGCGAGCTTGGCCGCCTCATCCATCTCGGCCTTGAACGCGTGCTTGTCCTTCAGTGCCAGCGCGCGGACCGCCGCCGGCCGCGCATTGATCTCGGCGAGGTGACGCTGGAGGTTGGGAAACTGCTTGGGCGCGTCGGGTCCCAGCACGAACGGGATCAGGCGCGACCAGCCCCACACGGCCATGTCGACGATGCCGAAGCTGTCGCCGCACATGTACGGCTGCTTGCCGAGCCGCGCTTCGAGGATGCCCCAGTGGCGCTGCGCCTCGAACGTATAGCGGTTGACGGCATACTCCTTGGGCTCGGGCGCGAAGTTGCGGAAGTGCACGGCCTGGCCGGAATAGGGACCAATGCCCGAAGCCACGAACATCAGCCAGGACAGCATCTCGCCCTTCTTGGCGGGCATGAACTTGCCCGTCTTTTCGCCGAGGTAGAGCAGGATGGCGTTGCTGTCGAACACCGTCTCGCCGTCGTCGACGATGGCCGGGACCTTGGCGTTCGGATTGATCGCCAGGTATTCCGGCGCATGCTGCTCGCCCTTGCGGGTGTCGACCGGCACCAGCTCGTAGGGCAGGCCCATCTCTTCGAGGCAGAGCGCCACCTTCATCGGGTTGGGCGCCATGTTGTAATAGAACTTGATCATCACACTCTCCGTTTCTCGGCACTCTCTACCACGGATCGTCACTCCGCCTTGGCGCCGGATTGCTTGATGATGGGATCCCAGAAGGCCATCTGATCGTCGTAGAACTTCTTGGCCTGCTCGGGCGTCGACTGGACCAGCTCGATCGCGAGTTCGTCGGCCTTCTTCACCATGTCGGGCTGCTTGAGCGCCTGATTGAAGGCGGCATTCAGCCGGTCGATGATCGGGCGCGGCGTTTTGGCCGGCGCATAGACCGCGTACCAGGTGTTGATGGCGTAATCGAAGCCTGCGGACTCCTTGATCGTCGGGACGTCGGGAAGCTGCTTCAGGCGCTTGTCGGAGGCGACACCGAGCACACGCACCTTGCCGCCATCGATGAAGCCCTTGCTCGACTGCAGCGTGTCGATCTGGAAACCGTGCCGGCCGGCGATCATGTCGACCATGCCGGGCGCCGAGCCGCGGTACGGCACATGCAGCGCATCGCCGCCGGCGCGAGTCGCGAACAGGTAGCTGGCGAGATGGATCATGCCGCCGTTGCCCGACGAGGCGTAGGAGTACTTGCCGGGATCCTTTCGCAGCATGCTCACGAGCTCCGGCGTGCTCTTCGCACCGTCCATCGGCGTCAGCAGGATCAGCGGCACGCTGGCGACATAGGCAATCGCCGCCAGCCCGTTCACCGGATCGTAGCCGAGCTGCTTGCCGTAAAGCGCCGGCGCCATCGCCATGGTCGAGGCGCTGAACAGGATCGTGTAGCCGTCGGGTTTGGCGTCGGCGACCATGGCGGTGCCGATGTTGCCGGTGGCACCCGGCTTGTTCTCGACCACGACCTGCTGGCCCAGGATTTCGGACACCCGCGGCGCCAGCAGGCGCCCGACCACGTCGGTCGGTCCGCCCGCGGCGAAGGCGATGACCATGCGGATCGGCTTGTCGGGATAGGTCCCCTGCGCAGTGGCCGGCGTCGCCAGGACCGTCGCTGCGAGCGCGGCGAGCGCGCTCCATCGTGTGAACTTCATCGTTTCCCCCTATTCTACCTTGGCGCCCGACGCCTTCACGATCGGCGCCCACATCGCCATCTGGTCCTCGTAGAATTTCCTCGCCGAGGCCGGCGTCGACTGGACGAGATCGATGCCTATGGCCTTGGCCTTCTCCATCATCTCGGGCGTCCGGACGGCCTGGTTGATCGCGGCATTCAGCCGGTCGACGATCGGCCTGGGCGTGCCGGCCGGCGCGAAGATCAGGTTCCAGGTGATGACCTCGATCGCAATGCCGGTCTTTTCCTGGACCGTCGGCACGTCGGGCATCGAGGCGGCCCGCCTGGTGTCGCAGACGGCCAGGATCTTGAGGCGGCCGGCATCGACGAAGCCCTTGCTGCTGCCCAGCGTGTCGATCTGGAAGGCGTGCCGTCCCGCCAGCGTGTCCTGCATGGCGGGCGCCGAGCCCTTGTAGGGCACGTGCAGCGCATCGCCTCCGGCGCGCTGGGCGAGCAGCAGGCTGCCCATGTGGATCAGGCTGCCATTGCCCGGCGACGGATAAGAATGCTTGCCCGGTTCCTGGCGCAACGCCGCGACCAGCTCCTCGATCGAGCCGATGCCCCCGGCCGGTGCCACGACGATCATCGGGACCGTCGTGAAGTGGGCCACCGCCTCCAGCCCTCTGATCGGGTCATAGGGCAGCTTGTCGTAGAGCGCCGGCACGATGCCCATGATCGACGTGCCGACCAGCAGCGTGTAGCCGTCGGGTCTGGCATCGGCCACGATCTGCGAGGCGATGTTGCCCGCCACGCCGGGTTTGTTGTCGATCATGACCTGCTGACCGAGGATCTCGCTCAGCCGCTGCGCCAGCAGCCGTCCCGCGATGTCGGTCGGGCCGCCCGGCGTGAAGCCGATGACCAGCCGGATCGGTCGGTCCGGGTAGGTGCCCTGGGCGCTCGCCCCGGCCGTCGAGGCCGCAAGTGCCATGCCCGCCGCCACGACGCGGCGCCGCCCGATGCCCTTCATTGTTTCCTCCGCTTTTGACGGAAGTTTAGGGCGCTACAGGCCGCGTGCAATGGAGACCGGTCGCGTGGCGAACCTACGGGACCGCGAACAGCGATTGACTGTAACCGGCCCGGGATAATTAGATGGCACCACCACAGGGGGAGAAAGCCAATGGCAAAGCTCGTGGTTCTCTACAACAAGCCCGCCGACGTGGCGGCCTTCGATGCCCACTATTTCAACAAGCATGTGCCACTGGCGAAGACGATCCCGGGCCTCCGATCCTACGAAGTCAACGACGGACCCATAGGCACGCCGCAAGGCCCTGCCCCGTATCACCTGGTGGCCATTCTGACGTTCGATTCGATGGCGGCGATCGGCGCTGCCTTCGCCTCGAAAGAAGGCCAGGCGACGGCGGGCGACCTCGCCAACTTCGCCCAGGCGGGGGCTCAGCTCTTGATGCTCGAAACCCGCGAGATTTGAGCGCCGAAGCGCGACGCCGGACATTTGCATCATGTAAAGATGCTCGCATCGCCCATCTTGGCGACGAAAAACGCAGGTGATTGCCGTGACCGAACCCACCAATGGCGCCCGACCGTCGGGCGATGGCGGCCTCAAGCGCCGCGAGGTCGCCATGATGCCTGTCGTGCTGGGCGCGGTCGGTGCGGGCACGGCGTCGGCACAGCCGGCACTCGCCCTCGACAACGCCTCACTGTCGGACCTGCAGGAGGCCCTGGCGCAGGGGCGCGTCACGTCGAGCGACCTGACCCGGGCCTATATCGCCCGGATCGAGGCCTACGACCGCCAAGGGCCCGGCTTGAACTCCGTGCGGGTGACCAATCCCGACGCCCTGTCGATCGCCGCCGGCCTCGACGGCGTGAAGCCGTCGGCCAGCCGGCCGCTCGCGGGCCTGCCGATCCTGGTGAAGGACAATATCGCCACCGGCGACAGGCAGCCCACCACCGCGGGCTCACTGGCCCTCGACGGCGCCCATGCAAAGGACGACGCGCCTGTGATCAAGAGGCTGCGCCAGGCCGGCGCGGTGATCCTGGGCAAGGCCAACCTCACCGAGTTCGCCAACATCCTCGCGGTCGGCATGCCCTCGGGCTACAGCTCGATCGCCGGCTATGTGCGGAACCCCTATTCGCCCAGGCTGATGGCCAACGGCGCGCCGGTCGTATTGCCGGGCGGCTCCAGCGCCGGCTCGGCGGTGGCGGTCGCGGCCGGCCTCTGCGCCGCGGCGATCGGCACCGAGACCTCGGGCTCGCTGCTGAGCCCGGCCACCCAGAATGGCCTCGTCACCGTGAAGCCGACGGTCGGCCTGATCAGCCGCAGCGGCATCATCCCGATCTCGCACAGCCAGGACACGGCCGGCCCCCTCACCCGCACCGTGCGCGATTCCGCGATCCTGCTGAACGTGCTGGCCGCGCGCGACCCGGACGATCCGGCGACGCACCTGCTGCAGCGGCCGGACGACTACACCGCCGGGCTCGACAAGGACGGTCTGAAGGGCGCGCGCATCGGTGTGCCCAGCGATCCGGACGATCCGCTCAACGATCCGTTCTATGGCCCCCTGTCCGTTCGCGCGAAGGCGGTGATGGCACAGGCGATCAGGGTGCTGGAAGACCTAGGCGCCACGGTCGTGCGCGCGGCCATTCCACCGATCGGCTGGATCGGCGGGCCGGGCACGACCATGCCGGTGCTCAATCGCAATCCCCTCAGCCCCGCCAAGGGCACGCCAGGCCCTGCGTCTGTCGTGTTCCTCTACGAGCTGAAGCGCGACCTCAATCTCTACCTGCGCGACTGGGCAACGACGACGCAGATGAAGACGATGGCCGACGTCATCGCGTTCAATACGGAGAACGCCGACAAGGCGCTGCGCTACGGGCAGGACCTGTTCCTGGCGGCGGAAGCCACGCGCGGCGATCTCTCGGAGCTGGAATACAAGTCGGCGCGCGCGATGGACCTGATGGCCGCCAAGGAGCGCGGCATGGATGCCTATATGGATCGGCACAGGCTCGATGCCGTGGTGTTTCCCGGCGCCAGCGGTTCCTCCATTGCCGCCAAGCCGGGCTATCCCAGCGTGCAGGTTCCGGCCGGTTTCATCTCCGGCGTCGGCAAGACGGAAACGCCCGACTATCCGCTCGGCCTCACCTTCGCCGGACGAGCCTGGAGCGAGGCCACGCTCCTGCGGCTCGCCTATGCCTACGAAAAGGCGACGAACGCGCGCCGTCCGCCGCCTGACCTGCCTCCGCTGTAGAGCCAGTCTTTCCGGGCAAGATTGAATCGAGTTGAGCCTCTCAACAATGACCTCACCCTGAGGAGCGAACGCAGTGAGCGTCTCGAAGGGTGGGCACGAGCACCGCGTCTGATGCCCATCCTTCGAGACGCGCCGCTTCGCGGCGCTCCTCAGGATGAGGTAAGTGCTTCAATCGCTTCAATTCATTTCCGGCCAGACCCTAAGGTTGAGGTGAGCGGGTCAACTCGAGACGGAAGGACTCTTAAACCGCGATCGCCACGCCGTCGTGGCCGGGATCGGCGCCGCCGTCGAGGCCGTCCTCGTGGATGCGGATGCCGTGGACGGCGGCGAAGCCGAAGCCGTAGGGGCTGCGGACGACGGGATAACCCAGCGCCTGCAGCTCGCGCTCGACCCGGCCCTGGATGCGGTTGGAAATGTCGATCGCGTCCGAGGTCGCCGAGAAGCGCGGCGCGCTCACCGCCTCGACCATGGTCATGTTGAAATCGAGCGCGTTCAGGATCACGTGCAGCACGCCCATGGCGATCTGGGTGGCGCCGGGCGCGCCGATGATCAGGTGGGGCTTGCCGTCCTTGAAGAGGATGGACGGCACGACCGAGCTGAAGCGCGCCTTGCCCGGCGCGATCGAGCCGGCGCGACCCGGGCGCGGGTCGAACACACCCATGCAGCCATTGTACATGAAGCCCAGGCCCGGGGTGATCACGCCGGAGGGCATGCCCAGCGAATGGGTCATGGTGAAACAATTGCCCTCCTTGTCGAGGACGGAGATGTGCGTCGTGTCCTTCGACACGGCGCCCGAATTGAAGCGCGTGACGCTGGCCTTCTCGCCGCGCGCGATCTCGGCCGCCATCGTCTTGGCGTAGGCCTTGGAGGTCAGCTCCCCGACCGGCACGCTAACGAACCTCGGATCGCCGACCTTGGCATCCTTGTCGATCGTCGCCCGCTTCATCGCCTCGGCGACGATGCGCAGGTGCTCGCTCGAGCCATGCTCCAGCGCGCCGATGTCGAAATTCTCGAGGATGTTGAGCATCTCGATCAGCATCACGCCGCCGCCCGGGGGCTGATTGGTCGAGACCTTGTAGCCGCGATAATCGCCCCAGAGCGGCGCGTTGCGGACGGTCTTCCAGGCCCTGAGATCCTCGATCGACAGCAGCGCGTCATTCTTCCTCATATCGTCGGCGATCGCGTGAGCGATTTCCCCCGAATAGAAGACATCGGCGCCGCCCTTGGCGATGGCGCGCAGGGTCTGGCCATAGTCGCGGTTCACGACCCGCTCGCCCACCCGCTTCGGCACGCCGTCGGGGTGGCAGTAGAGTTCGCGTGCCGCCGGCGTGAAGCCGGTGCGCTCGAAGTTGGGCGCGCGGCCGAAGGCGCCGTCGTCGGCCCACCAGAAGTGGACGTGCGGGCGCACGGTCCAGCCGCTCTCGGCCCAGTGGATGCCCGGCTCGACGATGCGCGACCAGGGCAGGCTGCCATGCTCTTTGTGCGCGTCGTAGTACATCTTGAGATTGGCGGGCGCGCAGATCGACTGGTAGCCGATGTCGTTGACACGGCCCTTCAGGATGAAGCCGTAGCCGTCCCTCGCTTCGCTCTCGATCAGGTTGGCCCACATGTCGGCCCGCGCGGCGAGCGGCGCCGGCGCATGGGCGTCGATATAGCCGTGGAAATTCTTGCCCGGCATGTAGATGCCACAGGACCCGAAGCCCGCGATGCCGCACATCTGCGGATCGACCACGCCCTGGACCAGCGCGCAGGCGATACCCGCATCGACCGCATTGCCGCCCTCCCGCAGCACGTCGGCGCCGGCCTCGGTCGGCTCGGGCTGCGGGGCCACGATCATCGCCTGCTTGTTGTACCGCACGTCGCTTCCTCCAACTTGTTCGTTGGCGCGACTCAATCCCAACCGTTGCGCCGGCGCAATATCGCGGTCGAGGGCGCGAGCGCGAGGCCCTTGCCCTGCACCGTTGGCAGCCACTCCGCCAGCGCCTGCAGGGTCGAATCGTGCGGATGGCCGATCGCGACCACGAAGCCCTGGCGGCGCGCCACCGCCTCGGTCTCGGCGAGCTTGCGCCGTACCGCCTCGACCGTGTCCTCGTCGTCTAGGAAGACGTGGCGCACGATCGACGGCACGCCGATCTCCTGCGCCGTCTGGTCGCCCACCGACTGCGGGCTGGTCCGCGAATCGAGGAACATCAGGCCGCGTGGCTTGAGCTGGCGCATCACCAGCTCCATGTCGGGACGGTTGGCGGTGAAGCGGCTGCCCATGTGGTTGTTGATGCCGACATAGCCGCCGAAACTCTCCAGCGCGACCAGCAGTTTCTGGCGCAGCTCGGCGTCGGACATCGATACCGTCAGCGCCCCCGGGCCGGGATCGTTGCGGCCGTTCGGCTCCATCGGCATGTGCAGCATCAGCTCGTGGCCCCGCGCCCGCGCGGCGCGCGCCTGCTCGGGCAGATCCTTGGCATAGGGCAGGAACGACATGGTCATCGGCCCCGGCAGCTCCCAGGCGCGCTTCGAGCGCGCGCGGTCGAGGCCGACATCGTCGATCACGATCGCGACCAGCGGCTTGCTCCTGAGATCCCGGAAGGGCACGGCATTGCGACGCCAGGTCTGTTCCGCCGGGAACGCGGCAGCGACCTTCTTCACCGGCGGCTTCTCCTCGACGTTCGGCGTCGGCTTGCCGGGGTCGGCCTCGGAGTATTTCGGGAAGTCGGGCAACTCCTCGATGCGCGAATATCTCGGTGCAACGGCTGGCCCCGTCGCGCCGCTGCGCTTCATGTCTTCCAGCGTATCGCGCGCCACGCGGTCGCCGCTGCGCAAATCGAGTCGCTCGGCGATCCAGTAACCGCCGAACACGCTGCCTGCGAACATCAGGATGACGGCCATGGCGATCGAGTGCCAGCGATGGGCTGCGACCCACGAAGAAAGCCCGGCGAAACGGGCACGAAGGCGATCCGCGAAGGCGGGCGGCCGCTTCGGACTCCTTCTGTTCGTCTTCCCGCTTCTGTTCTTCCTCGACGCCATCTGAGAGTTATGCCCTAACCTCTTGGCAGGGGCCACTATTTGGCCTCAATCCAGGCTGGAAAGTGACTTCATCACCCGGATGTCGGGCTCGCCCGAGCGGCCGCTCTCGCGGCGGAAGCCGACCAGCTTGGCGAGGTCCAGCATCTTGCGGTTCTCGCGCAGCACATGACCGACGACGCGCTTGATTCCGCGCGCCTTGCCGTAGTGCAGCACGTGCCGCAGCAGCAGCTCACCATAGCCGCGCCCCTGTCGATCGGACGCGACGGTGAGCGCGAACTCGGCCTGCTGGAAATCGGGATCAGCGACCAGCCGTCCGACGCCGACCATCTCGTCGCCATCGAGCAGCACGAAGGCCATCTCGCGGTCGTAGTCGATCTGGGTCAGCCTTGCCGCGAGTTCGTGGCTGAGTTCACGCATGGGGCCGAAGAAGCGCATGCGCACATCCTCGGGCGTCAGCCGCCGCGTGAAGGCCTGCAGCGTGGGTTCGTCGTCGGGCCGGATCGGACGGATCCGGAGCTTCTCGTCGCCATGCTGGATCTCGGCCTCCAGTTCCACCGGATAGGGCCGGATGGCGAAGCGCGCCGCCCGCTCCTGCCCCTTCTTCGGATGGTTCACGACGATGCGTGCATCGAGCGCGATCACGCCGTCGGCATCGGCCAGCAACGGATTGATGTCCAGCTCGGCGATCTCGCCGACATCGGCGATGAGCTGCGACAGGCGCACCATGGCCGCGCCCACCGCCTCCCGGTCGGCCGGGGCGCGGTCGCGATAGCCGCGCAGCAGGCGATCGACCCGGGTACGGCTCAGCGCATCCTCCGCCAGCACGGGATCGAGCGGCGGCAAAGCAAGCGCCTTGTCGTCGATCACCTCGGCGGCCACGCCGCCATGACCCACCAGCAGAATCGGCCCGAACACCGGATCCTCGGCGGCGCCCAGGATCAGCTCGACGGCATGCGGGCGCCGGATCATGGGCTGCACCACGAAGCCGTCGATCCTGGCCTTGTTGGCCAGCACCAGGACCTTGCCGGTCATCTCGCGGACGGCGTCGAGCACCGCCTGCTCGGAGACCAGGTCGAGCGAAACACCGCCGACGTCGCTCTTGTGGGTGATGTCGCGCGACAGCAGCTTCACCGCGACGGGAAAGCCGATTCGCACCGCGATGGCGGCGGCCTCGGCGGCGTCGCGCGCGATCTCGGTGGGCGCGACGGGGATGCCGTAGGCCGCCAGCACGCGCTTGGCCTCCGGCTCGGTGAGAACCTTGCGTTTCTCGGCAAGCGCCCCCTGCACGATCGAGCGCACGAGCGCGGTGTCGGACCGCAGCTCCGGCACCGAGGGCGGCGTGCGCTGCAGCGCGCGCTGGCCGCGGCGATACTCGACGATGTGCATGAAGCCACGGACGGCGCGCAGCGGCGTGTCGTAGGCGGGAATGCCCGCATCGTGCAGCACGTCGCGACCGGCCTGGGCCTCGCGCCCGCCGATCCAGCAGCCGATCACCGGCACGACCTTGCGGCCGGCGGCGCCGGTGATGGCGCGCGCCGCCTCGACCGACGAGGTGAGCGACGTCGGCACGTTCATCGCCAGCACCGCACCGACGCCGCGATCGTCGGCCAGCCCGTCGAGGGCGACGGCATAGCGTGGCCCGTCGGCATCGCCCACGATGTCGACCGGGTTGGCGCGCGACCATCTCTGCGACATCTGCTTGTCGAGCCGCGCGATGGTGGCCGGCAGCAGCGTGGCGAGTTCGCCGCCTTCGTCGATCAGCAGGTCGGTGGCAATGATGCCGACGCCGCCGCCATTGGTCAGGATCGCCAGCCGCTCGGTGCGCGGGGCGATGCTGTGGCCCAGCGTCTCGGCCGCATCGAACAGTTCGCCCAAGCCCAGCACGCGGACGAGGCCTGCGCGCGCGAAGGCGGCGTCGTAGACCGCGGCCGATCCCGCCATCGAGCCCGTATGCGAGGCCGTCGCCTGGGCCGCCGCGGCATGACGGCCGCCCTTCAGCACGATAACCGGCTTGATGCGCGCCACGCCGCGCGCCGCCGACATGAACTTGCGCGCCTGGGTGATGCCCTCGACATACATCAGCACCGCGCGCGTATCGGAATCGCGCGCCAGCATGTCGAGCACGTCGCCGAAATCGACATCGGCCATGTCGCCCATCGAGATCAGGTGCGAGAAGCCGATGCCCTGCGCCACGCCCCAATCGGCGAGGCCCGCCAGCACGGCGCCCGACTGGGCGACCGCGGCGATGCGTCCGGCCTTGAACCGTGTCGGGCCGAAGCTCGCGTTGAGGCCGAGCCCGGGGGCGGCGTAGCCGATGCAGTTCGGTCCGACGATGCGCAGCAGGTAGGGCTGGGCCGCGCGCAGCAGCCGCTGCCGCCACTGCGCATTGACCGACGCCGCATCGGGGCCGTTGCCGGGGCCGGCGCTGATCACCACGGCGACGCGTGTCCCCGCCTCGCCCAGCGCCACGATCAGGCCGGGGATGGTCGCGGCCGGCGTCATGATCACGGCGAGATCCGCCGGCTCGGGCAGGTCCGACACCCTGCGGAACGCCGTGCGGCCCGCGATCGTGCCGCCCTTGCGGTTGACGAGGTGGATCTGGCCCTGGAAGCCACCGGCCAGCACGTTGCGGGTGACCGCCGCGCCCACTGAGCCGGGGCGTTCGGTGGCGCCGATCATGACGACCGAGCGCGGGGACATGAGTCTATCGAGGTTGCGGGTCGACATGCCCCTAGAAGAGCGCCGGACCGTTCATCAGCACAAGCCCTGAAACGATCACGAACGCCGCGGCCACCCGCCGGCCGCCGAACGGCTCGCCCAGGATCAGCGTGCCGATCAGCGCCCCGAACAGCACCGAGGTTTCGCGCAGAGCGGCGATATGGGCCATCGGCCCCAGCGCCAGCGCATAGATCGCGATGCCGTAGCCGACATTGGCGATCACGCCGCCGCCGACGCCGCGATACCAGGTCTTCTTCATGTGCGACCAGACGGTGGCCGGCCTCTTCCAGAAGGCGAGCACCAGCAGCCACGGCCCCTCGAGCACGGCCAGCCAGGCAATGTAGGAGATGCGATGCTCCAGCGTCTCGCCCGCTGCGCGCACGCCCAGGCCGTCGGAGATGATGTAGCCCGCAATGGTGATCCCGGTGAGGACCGCGAACAGCGTCGCCAGCCCATGACGGCTGCCCGGCTTCGGCACGATGTTCTTCAGCGGCAGGGCCAGCGCCACCAGGCCGAAACTCAGCAGGAACACGCCGACGATGTCCTGGGTCCGCAGATGCTCGCCGATCACGCGGCCCGACACCAGCGCCACCAGCAGCGGCCCCAGGCCGCGCGCGATCGGATAGGTGTGGCTGAGATCGCCGTAGGAATAGGCCTTCAGCAGGAAGAAATAGTAGGCGACGTGGATCGCCACCGAGAGGATGAGGAACTTCCAGGCGCCCGGTTCGATCATCGGCACGAACGGCACGATGCAGAGGCCCATGACCGTGCCCGTCGTCATGATCAGGCCGAAGGTCGCGAGCCGGTCGGACTGATCGGCCTTCAGGATGGCGTTCCAGGTGGCGTGCATCAACGCTGCTGCCAGCAGCAGCGCGACGATCAGGGGCTCGACGACCAAGGGGGCTACTTTCTTCTTGTTGCCCTCAACCTACGCCCGTGTCCAAATTCGAGAAAGGGCGGAAACAAGATGCGAGGCATGCGATGACGGTCGAGGCGTACAAGGCGGCGCGCGAATTCCTGCTGGCCCATCGCGGCGACTATGCGACGGCCTATCGCGATTTCTGCTGGCCCGAGATGGATCAATTCAACTGGGCGCTCGACTGGTTCGACGGCGAGCTGGCGCATGGGAAACTCGCGAACCAGCCCGCCCTGACGATCGTCGGCGAAGGCGCCGCGAGCCTCACCTTCGCCGAGTTGTCGGAACGCTCCAACCGCATCGCCAACGGATTGCGCGCGCTGGGCGTGAAGCGCGGCGACCGCATGCTGCTGATGCTGGGCAACGTGGCGCCACTCTGGGAAGTGATGCTGGCGGCCATGAAGCTCGGCGCCGTCGTGATCCCGGCGACCACCCTGCTGACGCCGGTCGATCTCGCTGACCGCTTCGAGCGCGGCCGGGCGCGCCATGTCGTGGCCGCCGCCGGCGAGGCCGCGAAGTTCGACGGTTTCGACAAGAGCCTGACGCGCATCGCCGTCGGCGACGCACCGGATGGCTGGCATTCGTACGCCAAGCTGCTCGACCATCCGGCCGAGCTCACCCCCGACGGCCCGACCCACGCCGACGATCCGATGCTGCTCTATTTCACCTCGGGCACGACGGCGAAGCCCAAGCTCGTCCTGCATTCACATCGCAGCTATCCGGTGGGTCATCTCACCACGATCTTCGTGCTGGGGCTGCGGCCGGGCGACGTGCATCTCAACATCTCCTCGCCGGGCTGGGCCAAGCATGCGTGGAGCTGCTTCTTCGCGCCGTGGATCGCCGGCGCCACGATCTTCATCGCCAACCAGCCGCGCTTCAACGCCCGCTACCTGCTCGACGCAATTGTCGCCAACGAGGTCACCACGCTCTGCGCGCCGCCGACCGTGTGGCGCATGCTGATCCAAGAAGACCTGAAGTCCTGCAAGACGTCGCTGCGCGAGGTGCTGGCCGCCGGCGAGCCGCTGAACCCCGAGGTGATCGAGCAGGTCGAGAAGGCCTGGGGCCTCACCATCCGCGACTTCTACGGCCAGACGGAAACAACGACGCAGGTCGGCAATCCGCCCGGCCAGCCGATCAAGCCCGGCTCGATGGGCCGCCCCCTGCCCGGCTACAGGATCCGCCTGCTCGACGCCGACGACAAGGATGCCGAGGAAGGCGAGATCTGCATCGACCTCACGCACCGGCCGGCCGCCCTGATGCAGGGCTACCAGCAGGATGACGGCTCGATCGCGCCGCTCACGGCTGCGGTGTATCGCACCGGCGACGTCGCCTCGCGCGACGCTGAGGGCTACCTCACCTACGTCGGCCGCGCCGATGACGTGTTCAAGGCGTCGGACTACCGGATTAGCCCGTTCGAACTCGAAAGCGTGCTGATCGAGCATCCGGCCGTGGCCGAAGCCGCCGTGGTCCCGGCGCCCGACGCGATGCGCCTGGCCGTCCCGAAGGCCTACATAACCCTGACGGCCAGCGGCAAACCCGACCGCGCCACCGCTCTCTCCATCTTCCAGCACCTGCGCGGCCGGCTCGCCCCCTTCAAGCGCATCCGCCGCCTCGAATTCGCCGAGCTGCCCAAGACCATCTCCGGCAAGATCCGCCGGGTCGAACTGCGCCGCGACGAGGAAAAGCGCGCATCCGAAAATCAGCGCGGCTCAGGCGAATTCCGGGAAGAGGATTTCCCGGAGCTGGCGAAGTGAGGCGAAAGGCCCCTCGCTTCGCTCGGGATGACAGATTTGGCGAGCGTGACGCGGTGCGCCGATGAAGAAAACGCTGTCATCCCGAGCATAGCTAGGGACCTTTAGAGGCCTATGAGAACGCCACCGGCACGGCTAATATCCCCCCCATGCTTCTCCTGATCGATAACTATGACAGCTTCACCTACAACCTCGTCCACTTCCTGGGCGATCTCGGCGCGCGCTGCGTCGTGCATCGCAACGACCAGATCACGGTCGACGAGGCGCTGGCGCTGAAGCCGGCCGGGATCGTGCTTTCGCCCGGCCCCTGCACGCCCAACGAAGCCGGCATCTGCATGGACCTGATCCGCGCCGCGGCGAAGGAACAGGTGCCGCTGTTCGGCGTCTGCCTCGGCCACCAGGCGATCGGCCAGGTGTTCGGCGGCCACGTCGTGCGCGCCCCCGAGCCGATGCACGGCAAGCTGTCGGGCGTCGCCCACAAGAACCAGAGCGTCTTCGAGGACGTGCCCTCTCCCTTCCAGGCGACGCGCTACCATTCGCTGATCGTCGACCGGAAGGATTTCCCCAAGGACCTCGAGGTCACCGCCGAGACCGGCGACATCATCATGGGTTTGCGCCACCGGACCTTGCCGATCCACGGCGTGCAGTTCCACCCCGAGAGCATCGCCTCCGAGCACGGCCACAAGATCCTCGAAAATTTCCTCAAGATCGCGGGCGACCACCCGAGCCAGCAGAACAAGAAAAAGGCGGCCTGAGCTGCCCAAAAGGAAACGCCATGATCGATCGCCGCACGCTTGTCCTCTCGCTGGCGGCGACCGCCGCGTCTCCGCTGACGACATCCACGGCCTTCGCGCAAGCGTGGCCAACCAAGCCCATCCGCATCATCGTGCCCTTCCCGGCCGGTCAGGCGACCGACATCCTGGCGCGCATGATGGCCGACCAGCTCACCAAGGCGCTCGGGCAGCAGGTGATCGCGGAGAACCGCCCCGGCGCCGGCGGGCAGATCGGCGCCGACGTCGCGGCGAAGGCGGCGCCCGATGGCTACACGCTGCTGATGGTGACAATCTCCACGCACGGGATCAGCCCGGCGCTCTATCCCAAGCTGCCCTACGACCCGCAGAAGGACTTCGCGCCGATCGCCAATATCGGGCTGACGCCGCAGGTGCTGATGACCAGCCTGAAGAGCGGCATCGGCTCGGTCGCCGATCTCATCGCCAAGGCCAAGGCCGGCGCCGATCTCAACTACGGCTCCTCGGGCAACGGCTCGGCCAGCCATCTCGCCGTCGAGATGCTGAAGAGCGCGGCCGGCATCAAGCTCACGCACGTGCCGTTCAAGGGCAATGCCGAGGCCCAGCTCGCGCTCCAGAGCGGCGATATCCAGCTTCTGTCGGACGCCGTTCCCGGCGCGGTCGGCCCGGTTCGCTCCGGCAAGGTGAAGGCGATTGGCATCGCCGACCAGCGCCGCTCGCCCTTCCTGCCCGATGTGCCGACGGTGGCGGAACAGGGCCTCTATGGCGTCGTCGCCGTGGGCTGGATCGGCCTCTCCGCCCCGGCGAAGACGCCCGAGCCGATTCTCGACAAATTGAGCGCCGAGGTCATGCGTATCCTCACGGATCCCGCGGTGCTGGAGAAGATGAAGAGCCTGTCCTTCGTTCCCGCCAAGGAATCGCGCCAGGAGTTCGAGGCTTATATCGCCATCGAGAACACCAAATGGCGCAAGATCATCCAGGATGCCAGCGTGACGATCGAGTGATGCCGGGGGCGCACGCCCTCAGCCCTACTCGAGTACCGCGTGGCCCGCGCCGCCCTGCCCCTTGGCCTTGCGCAGCAGCAGGATCAGCGGCAGCGCCAGCAAGGCCACCAGCATCATCAGCTTGAAGTCGTTGGCATAGGCCACGACGGCCGCCTGCTTGGTCACCTCGGCGTTGAGGGCGGCGCGGCCGATGGTGGTCGCCATGTTCCAGAATTGCGCCGGCCCGCTCAGGGCGAGGGCGTCGTTGAACGGCGTCACCTGGCCCGCCAGCTCGGCATGGACGAGCTGCGTGTTGCGGGTCAGCAGGAAGATCACCATCGAGATGCCGATACTCGAGCCGGTGTTGCGCATCAGGCTGTAGAGCGCCGTGCCCTGGGTGCGCAGATGGCCCGGCAAGGTGGCGAAGGTGATCGTGGACAGCGGCACGAACATGAAGCCCAGCCCCATGCCCTGCAGGACACCGGTGCGAATCAGCGTCCATTCGGACACGTTCGGCGTGAAGCCCGTCATTTCCCACAGCACCGCCGCGGTGATCAGCAGGCCGGCCGCCAGCAACAGCCGCGGATCGACGCGGTTGATGATGCGGCCGACGATCATCATGGCCAGCATCGTGCCGACGCCGCGCGGCGCCAGGATGAGGCCGGCCGTGACCACCGGATAGCCCATCAGGTTCTGCAGGTAGGGCGTGATCAGCGCCAGCGAGGCCAGCAGGATGATGCCGACCACGAAGATGAAGCACAGGCCGACCGAGAAGTTGCGGTCCTTGAAGATGCTGGGATCGATGAAGGGCTGTTTCACCGTGAAGGTCTGGACGAGGAACAGATAGAAGGCGAGCGCCGCCAGCACGGCTTCGACCACGATCTCGGTCGAGGAGAACCAGTCGATCTGCTCGCCGCGGTCGAGCATCATCTGGAACGAGCCGATGGCGAGGCTCAGCATCAGGAAGCCGAACCAGTCGAATGAATCGCGGCGGGTCTTCGTCTCCTCGAGATAGGCCGAGAGGCCGAGGAAGGTGACGAGGCCGATCGGCACGTTGATGTAGAAGACCCAGCGCCAGTTGTAGGCCTCGGTCAGCCAGCCGCCGAGTGTCGGACCGAGGATGGGGCCCACCATGACGCCCATGCCCCACAGCGCCATCGCCGAGCCGTGCTTCTCCTTCGGGTAGGAATCGAGCAGCACCGCCTGCGACAGCGGCACCAAAGAGGCGCCGAACAGGCCCTGCAGCAGGCGGAAGGCCACCATCTCCGGCAGCGAGGTGGCGATGCCACACAGGACCGAGGCGCCGGTGAATCCGGCGACCGCGATCTGGAACAGCCGCTTGCGGCCGAGCCGCGCCTCTAGGAAGCCGGTCACCGGCGTCGCGATGGCCGCCGCCACGATGTAGGAGGTCAGCACCCAGTTGATCTGGTCGGTCGTCGCCGACAGCGAGCCCTGCATGTAGGGCAGCGCCACGTTGGCGATGGTCGTGTCCAGCGCCTGCATGATCGTCGCCAGCATGACGCAGAGCGTCAGCGGCACGATGTGCCTGGGGGCGCTGCCAGCCATGATCAGAATCCGCTGAACAGGTCGCTGAGCTGGCGGTGATGGCCGGTGTCGATTTCGACGTAGGCGCTCATGCCGGTGCGCAGCGGCGGTGCGCCTTCCGGCATTTCGACACCGAGGCGGATCGGCACGCGCTGCACGACCTTCACCCAGTTGCCGGTCGCGTTCTGGGCCGGCAGCACGGAAAATTCCGCGCCCGTCGCCGGGGCGAGGCTGGTCACGGTCGCCTGCCATTCGCGGCCGGGATAGGCATCGATCGAGACGGTCGCCTTGTCGCCGGGCTTGAGGTTCGCGAGGTCGGACTCCTTCGCATTGGCTTCGACCCAGACATCGGCCGTCGAGACGAGGCTGAACGCCGGCTGCGCCGCGGGCAGATATTCGCCGGGCAGCAGCGCGTCGACGTTGGTGACGATGCCGGGCATCGGCGCCACGACCGTCGTGTGATTGAGGTCGCGCCGCGCCCTGTCGACCTGCGCCTTGGCCGCAAGATAGTTGGCGTTCTGCTCGATCGGGGCGTCGGCCCGGCCACCGAGCTGCGCCAGGGTCGCCTCGGCGTCGCTCTGTGCCACCAGCAGCCGCTCGCGCGCCGTGTCGAGGTCGCGCTTGGCCTGGTCGTAGGTCGCCTGGGCCGAGACGCCGCGCTTCAGGAGATCCTGCTGGCGCTGGGCATTGGTCTCGAAGAAGCCGATGTCGGTCCTGGCCTGCTCGATCTGGGCGAGCTTCTGGCGATAGGTCGCCTGCTGCGTCACGATCTGGTTGCGCACGGTGCCGAGATTGGCTTCGGCGCCGGCCAGCGCGATCCTGAACGGTTCCTGGTCCAGGGTGAACAGGACCTGGCCCTTCTCCACCCTCTGGCTTTCATGCACGGCCACGTTGGCGACGATACCGGAAACGTCGGTCGCCACGGTGAGCTTGCCCGCATGGACATAGGCATTGTCGGTCGAGACGTAGCGCCCGCCCGTCATGTAGGCGAACAGGCTTCCGGCCAGGACGATGGCGGGTCCCAGGACGAGCAGGATGCGGCGCAGGTTGCGCGGCTTGCGCGCCGAACCGGTCTTTTCCGCGGGCTTCCCAGCCACGTCGAAGCGCTTCAGCAGCGTCTCGGCCGCGACCTGGTCGGCGTCGTTGGCGACCGGCGCCGGGGTCGTGACCTCGTCGGCGCTGCGACGGAAGGAACTCCTGTCAGCCATTGCTCGTACTCCTTTCGGCCGCCGCCGGCGCAGCCTTGGCCAGAAGATTGGCCTTCATGCTCGACAGCAGGGCAAACAAACGATCGCGGTCTTCCTCGGCGACGCCTTCCAACGCCTCCCCGCGGGTCGCGGCGCCTATGGTGAAAATGTCGGCCAGCAGCGGATGGGCCTTGTCGGTCAGGTAGAGCTGGCGGATGCGCCGGTCGGTCGCGTGCGCGCGGCGCTCCACGAAGCCCGCCTCCTCCAGCCGGTCGAGCAGCCGGGTCAGGGTGATCGGCTCGACCTCAAGAATGTCGGCCAATCCGCTTTGCTGGATGCCCTCGTTGCGCGCGAGATGCGCCAGGACCTGACATTGCGAGCGCGTCAGACCGAGGCCGCGCGCATTCTGCTCGAACCGCTTGCGCATCAGGCGCGCCACGTCGTGCAGGAGGAATCCAAGATTTCGCTCGGGAAGTTCCATGCGCCCTCTCTTAAGTTTCCTTAAGATAAGCTTGCTTACTACTTCGGCAAGAGCGCCTTCGGAGAAATTCCGTATTTCAAAAAAGGATTTATAAATCAGCTACTTCTGGCTGTTTTCTCATGTGGCTTAGGGCGCTAGGGAGCGATTCCGAAGCCCGCGCGCTGGACCGCCTTGGTAATCGCCGCGACGTCCGCGCCCTCGGGAAGACGCATCTCCCCGCTCTTGAGATCGACGGAGAGAGGCGCGGTGCCGGCGCCGGTGGCGGCACGGGTGACGGCCTTTACGCAGCCGTCGCAATCCATGCCAGTGACCTTGAGGATGAGTTCTTGAGCCATGTGATATAGCTTCGCGCCGGCCGGTCGAGCCGGCAAGAGGCAAAAGCGCGGGGTTCTGGGTGAGCGGCGACATCGACGATTTTCGCGGCCTTCTGGCCAAGGTGGGCAACGGCGAGACCCTGGGCATCGACGAGGCGGAACGCGCCTTCGACATCATGACCTCGGGCAACGCGACGCCGGCCCAGATGGGCGCCTTCCTGATGGGCCTGAAGGTCCGCGGCGAGACGGCCGAGGAACTGGCCGGCGGCTCACGGGCCCTCCGGGCCAAGGTGCTGCGCGTGAAGGCGCCCGAGGGCACGATCGACATCGTGGGCACGGGCGGCGACCATCACGGTACCTACAACGTCTCCTCCTGCTCGGCCTTCGTCGTCGCGGGCGCCGGCATTCCGGTGGCCAAGCACGGCAACCGCGCCTTCACCTCGAAGTCCGGCGCCGCCGACGTGCTCTCGGCCCTGGGCATCGGCCTCGAAGTGCCCATCGAGAAACTCGAGCAGGCACTGGTCGAAGCCAAGGTCTGTTTCCTCATGGCGCCGCGCCATCACAGCGCCATGCGCAACGTGGCCGGCCCCCGGGTCGAACTCGCGCCTTCGCGCACCATCTTCAACCTGCTGGGGCCGATGTCGAACCCCGCTCTGGTGACGCGCCAGCTCGTGGGCGTGTTCGACCGCCGCTGGCTGAAGCCGGTGGCGCAGGCGCTGGGCCAGCTCGGGCTGGAGCGCGCGCTGGTGGTCCACGGCCAGGACGGCATGGACGAGCTCACCACCACGACCAAGAGCTGGGCCGCCTCGCTGGAGAATGGCAAGGTGACCGAGATCGAGATCGCGCCCGAGGAGATCGGCGTGAAGCGCGCCACGCTCGACGAGCTCAAGGGCGGTGACGCGGCGCATAATGCCGAGGCGATCCACGCGCTGCTGGGCGGCGCGAAGAACGCCTTCCGCGACATCGTCCTGTTGAACAGCGCCGCCGCAATCATGGTCGCGGGCAAGGCGAAGGATCTGAAGGAAGGCGCGGCCATGGCCGCCCAGTCGATCGACAGCGGCAAGGCCAAGGACGCGCTGGCGACATTGAAGAGGATTTGCGCATGAGCGACACGCTCGACAGGATCGTTGCCGACAAGAAGCGCCATGTGGCCGGGCGCATGTCGCAACGCTCGCTCAGGGTCGTCGAGAACCTGGCCCGCGACACCGATTCGCCGCGCGGCTTCGCCAGGGCGCTCAAGGCCACGATCGCCGACGGCCGTTACGGGCTGATCGCCGAGATCAAGAAGGCCTCGCCCAGCAAGGGCCTGATCCGCGAGGATTTCGACCCGCCTTCCCTCGCCCGGTCCTATGAGCGCGGCGGCGCCACCTGCCTGTCGATCCTGACCGACCAGCCCTACTTCCAGGGCAAGGACGAGTTCCTGACCCAGGCGCGCGCGGCGGTGAAGCTGCCGGTCCTGCGCAAGGATTTCATGATCGATCCCTATCAGGTGCCGGAGGCCCGGGCGCTGGGTGCCGACTGCATCCTGCTGATCATGGCCTGCCTCGACGACAAACTGGCCGCCGAGCTGGCCAAGCTCGCGCACAAATGGGGCATGGACGTTCTGGTCGAGGTGCATGACGCGCCCGAGCTCGAACGCGCGCTCGAGGTCGACGCCGACCTGATCGGGGTCAACAACCGCAACCTCAAGACGCTCGCCGTCGATCTCGCCACGACCGAGAAGCTGGCGCCGCTGGTGCCGAAGGACCGCGTGCTGGTGGCCGAGAGCGGCCTGGGCTCCCCCGCCGATCTCGCGCGCATGGCCAGGGTCGGCGCCTCGGCCTTCCTGATCGGCGAGAGCTTCATGCGCAAGCCCGACGTCGAGGCGGCGGTGCGCGAGATGCTGGTGCGCGAGGCGGCATGAAGCGAGGCGGCACAAAGCCGAAGACTGGGGCGGCGCTCACCCATTTCGACGAGGGCGGCAATGCCCGCATGGTCGATGTCGGCGACAAGGAGATCACCGAGCGCGTCGCCGTAGCCCGGGCCAGCGTCACCATGCAGGCCGCGACCCTGAAGCTGATCCGCGACAAGAAGGCCAAGAAGGGCGACGTGCTGGCGGTGGCACAGCTCGCCGGCATCATGGCGGCGAAGAAGACGCCGGACCTGATTCCGCTCTGCCATCCGCTGGCGCTGTCGTCGGTCGCCGTGACGCTGTCGCTCGACGCCAAACGCAAGGCGGTCGACATCGAGGCGACCTGCAAGCTGAAGGGCCGCACCGGCGTCGAGATGGAGGCGCTGACCGCCGCCTCGGTCGCCGCCCTCACCGTCTACGACATGTGCAAGGCGGTCGATCGCGGCATGGTGATCTCCGACGTGAAGCTCATTCACAAGTCCGGCGGCAAGTCGGGCACGTGGGATGCCTGACGCTCCTGGGAGCGCGCAACTCCAGTTGCGCTCGTGTCTTTCCCTCTCGACGATGGTTTGAGCGCCACTGGAGTGGCGCGCTCCAATGAGGCGTCCATGCTGACCGTTCGTGAAGCCCATGCGCGCGTGATCGCGGCCTTCTCTCCGCTGCCATCGGAAACCGTGTCCGTCGCCGAAGCGGCAGGGCGCGTGCTCGCGGTCTCGCCCAAGGCGCGGCTGGCGCAGCCACCGGCAGATCTTTCGGCGATGGACGGCTACGCCGTGCGCGCGGCCGACGTGCCGGCCGCGCCGGCAACGCTCACGCTGGTGGGCCAGGCGCCGGCCGGCGGCTCCTACGACCAGGCCCTGAAGCCCGGCGAAGCCGTGCGCATCTTCACCGGCGGCCCTCTGCCGATGGGCGCCGATTCGATCGTGATCCAGGAAGACACCAAAGCCGACGGGACGACCATCTCCATCCTCGAGGCGCCGCGCCTGGGCCGCCACGTGCGCAAGGCCGGACTGGATTTCTCGGTGGGCGATACGCCGCTCGCGGTGGGCCGTACGCTGACGACGCGCGACCTCGCTTTGGCTGCAGCCATGAACCATCCGTGGCTCTCGGTCCGTCGCAAGCCCCGGGTCGCCATCCTCTCGACCGGAGACGAGCTCGTGATGCCGGGCGAGCCGGTCGGCCGCAACCAGATCCTCTCCTCGTCCGGCATTGCGGTCGCGGCACTGGTGCGCGGCTGGGGCGGCGAGCCCACGCTGTTCGACATTGCGCGCGACGATGCGAAGCTGATCGAGAGCTGTATCGAGGCCGGCGCGCAGCACGACCTGCTCATTACGCTCGGCGGCGCCTCGGTCGGCGACCACGATCTGGTGCAGGGCGCGCTGAAGGCGCAGGGCTTCGACATGGGTTTCTGGAAGATCGCCATGCGCCCCGGCAAGCCGCTGATGTTCGCCGCCCGCGACCGTGCCCGCGTGCTCGGCCTGCCGGGCAATCCCGTCTCGACCATGGTCTGCGCGCTGTTGTTCCTCAAGCCCGCCCTGGAACGGATGCTCGGCCAGCCAGGCGACCTGGTGCAGACACAGCCCGCCCGGCTTGCCGTCGATGTGAAGCAGAACGACCAGCGCGAGGACTATGTCCGCTCCCGGCTCGCGAGGGGCGCCGACGGAAGCCTGACCGTCGACCCGCACCCGGTGCAGGACAGTTCGATGCTTTCGGTGCTGGCGGCGTGCGACGCCTTCCTAGTGCGGCCCGCCCACGATCCGGCCCGCAAGGCAGGTGACGCCGTGCGCGTGGTCGACCTGCGGCCCCTCCACCCCTTCTAGTGGCGCCGTCGTTCATCCCGACGTCGGGGTGGGGCCAGCGCCTCACCTACGAGCTGATCTATCTGTCGTTCGGCTTCGGCCGCTCAGGCATGTTCAACGTCGGCTTTGCCCCGGCCCGGCAAGGAATTCTCGCAGACCGGGCGTTCGCCGTTCGCCCACACCAGATCGAACTCTACGCCCAGATGTTCGATCAGGTCCCGTGGGACGCCGAGGACTGGCGCCGCAGCGATTGCCTCGAGCTGGGGGCGGGTTGTGGCGGCGGTCTGCTGCACCTGCAAACGAACCATGCGCCGCGGTCTGCGATGGGGGTGGAACGGTCCTATGTCGCGGCGCGGCGTGCGAGGCGGCTCGGGATCGACGTCCGGCAAGGCGACGCCGCGCGGCTTGCGATGGAGAGCGCCCGCTTCGACGTCGTCTTCTGCCTCGACGCGCTGGGCTACCTCCCCGCAGCGGCGCTCACGGAGACATTCCGCGTCCTGAAGCCCGGAGGCATCCTGCTGTGCGGCGAATCGTTTCGCGGAACGCCAGAAGCGGCACGCGAGCACTATCGTCGCCGAGCCGGTGCCGCCGGATTTGAATTCACTGGTTGTCGTGACGTTTCGGCCGGGGTCCTGCGGTCGCTTCTGGAAAGAAGCAGCTCCGCGTCCTTCGCCCACGGACTCCCTGCCTTTTTCCGGGACCGGCTGAAGGAGACGCTCTTCCTCGACGGCAGCGATAGGCTGCGTCTTTGGCAATGCGGTGCCATGTGCTTCGTAATCACTAACTTCCGGCGCCCAGACTGAGGACGTGGGGCGTCCCCTGATCCCCCGTCTTCCTCTGGATAAGTTGACCCGGAGGCGGAACTAAACTAGAACATGTGCCGGGTTTCAGGATTTGTTCCTAAATCCGGTAGGCGTTCTGGGGAGAAGACGGTGCTAACCCGCAAGCAAAACGAACTGCTCCTGTTCATCAACAAGCGGCTCAACGACGATGGCGTGTCGCCCTCCTTCGACGAAATGAAGGAAGCACTGCGGCTGAAGTCGAAGTCGGGCATCCATCGCCTGATCACCGGCCTCGAGGAGCGCGGCTTCCTGCGCCGCCTGCCGCATCGCGCGCGCGCCCTGCAGGTCGTGAAGCTGCCCGAGAGCGCCGCCCTGCCCGCGCCCAACGTCACGCCGCTGCTCGCCGATTCGCGCCGGGCCGGCTTCTCCGAGGGCCGCGAAGGCTTCGTGCCGCAGATCGTGCGCGCCGACCGTGTGCCGCTGGCCGGCGCCATCATGGCCGCCAACGAGGCGCAGGCGCTCAGCCTTCCCCTCTATGGGCGGATCGCCGCCGGTACGCCGATCGAGGCCCTGCGAGACAATTCGACGACCGTGGACGTGCCCGTCTCGCTGCTTGGCTCGGGCGCGCACTACTGCCTGGAGGTCCAGGGCGATTCGATGGTCGAGGCCGGCATCCAGAACGGCGACATCGTCATCATCAAGAGCTCCGACACGGCCGAATCCGGTGAGATCGTGGTTGCGCTGATCGACGACACCGAAGCGACCCTGAAGCGGCTGCGCAAGAAGGGCGCGTCGGTTGCGCTGGAGCCCGCCAACGCCGCCTACGAGACACGCATTTTCGGACCCGACCGGGTCAAGATCCAGGGCCGCCTCGCCGGCCTTTACCGCCGCTATCACTGAGCTCACGCGCCGGGCGCCTTGACCGGCGCGGTCTGGCGCATCGAGCTGTTGGGGACCCAGGGCCTGTCGCCGCGGCGCGCGTTGGCGGTTTCACGCCGGACGTTGAGATCGTCCAGCCACAGCGCATGGGCGCCGTCCTTCCAGGCATCGCGACGATCGATCACCAACCGCGGACCGCGACAGCGCGTTTGCGCATCGACGGTCGACAGAACGATGTCGGCCGAACCGCAGGCTTCGGCCAGGCGTTTCTCGTCGCTCACCAGCGCAATGCGCCACGGACCCTTGCGCCACCGGCAGAGCCCCGTGCTGCAGCCGAGGCCGGCCGCCTGCTCGTCGGCGCTGACCGTCCAGCGCCTTGCCCCCTCCTGTCCCTGTCGGCGTGCCCAGGCATCCGTCACGTAGCGATCCATGCGCGCCGAGGCGACATGGACCACGCCGCGTTCGTCGCGCAGGCCGAGCACGCGACCGTCCTCGCTCATCAGCAGGTCGGGCGCCGGCGGCGGACCCAGCATCAGGCCGATGGCCGCCACCGGCAGACCGGCATAGCGCCAGCGCCGCCGCCACAGGCACAGCCATAGGCCACCCAAGGTCACCAGCCATAGGCTGGTCCCCGGCAGCGATGGCACCAGCATCGCGGCATCGGGCCACGCTGCGACGCGAAAGGCGATGGCATTCAGGCCGTCGACGCCCCAACCCATCGGCACCAGTGCCACGGCCTCGAGCCCGAACGGCATCAGGAGCATGGCGAGCAGCCCCCAGGGCATGATCCAGAAGCCCGTGAGCGGCACGCCCAGCAGGTTGGCAACGACGCCGAGCAGCGACAGGCGGTTGAAGTGGTAGGCGGCGAAGGCGCCGGTGGCGATCGAAGCGATCAGGGTCGTGAGCAGGCTGGCGCCCAGCGCCGCGCCGAGCCGCCACAGCCAGCGGTGGCGCGAAATCTCGGCCCGCTCGTGCAGCCGGCGGCGCCAGGGCGCGGCCGATTCCCAGCCGGCGATCAGCGCCACGACGGCGGCGAACGACATCTGGAAGGAGGCGCCGGTCAGCGACTCCGGTGCAACGACGAGCACGATCACGGCCGACCAGGCGACGAGACGCAGCGACAGCGCGGTGCGATCGAGCAGGATGGCGAGCAGCGCGAAGGCCGCCATGGCACAGGCGCGTTGCGCGGGCACGGGGGCGCCGGCGAGCGCCGTGTAGAAGAGCGCGGCCAGGAGTGCGAGCACGGCCGCCACCTTCTTGGCGTCGACCCTCAGCGCCAGTGGCGGCACGAGCGCGATGCCATAGCGCACGAGACCCATCACGAGGCCGACCGCGAAGACGATATGCAGCCCGGATATCGACAGAATGTGCGCCAGGCCGGAGTCGCGCATGGCCTGCGCCACGTCCTTGTCGACGGCGGTCTGCTCGCCGACCAGCAGCGAGGCGACCACCCCGCCCGCTGGACCCGGCAACACATGCAGGATGCGGGCGGCCAGGTCGGCGCGCAGCGCGTCGATCCTGCGGACGAATCCGTCGGGCCGGCCGCGTTCGATCACGGTCGCGGGTGCCAGGGCGTAGCCGACCGCGCCGAGTTGCTGATACCAGGCGACCCTCTGGAAATCGAAGGCGCCGGGGGTGGCGGGCCCGGCCGGCGGCGACAGGTTCGCGAGCACGAGCAGGCGGTCCCCGATCGCCAGGGGCGGCGCGCCGCGGTTGAGGGTCACGCGAACCTTCGCCGGCATCATCTCGGGCGGCGGCACGCCATTGCCTTTGAGCCGGACGGCTTCGAGCACGACCCGCACACCCTCGGGCAGGCGCTGGATGTCGGCGACCCGCCCCTCGACGTTGAGGCTGAACAGCGGCCGGCTGAGCGTCGGCGCGGCGAGGCTCGCGGTACGCCAGGCGACGAGGCCTAGGCCTGTCGAGGCGGCGACGGCAGCGATCGCCAGGGCGCGGGCGAAGCTGCCGGACGGAGCGAAGACGGCAACGATCAGGGAGCCCGTGGCCAGCGCCGGTCCCAGCCACAAGGCCGGCTCGGTGGGCAGCTCGTAGTAGATCGCAATGCCCAGCCCCAGCGCCACCGGGAGCCACAGCATCCATCGGCCGCGCTCGGCGTCCAGCTGTTCGAGGATCCAGGCGCGCAGGTTTGACACTAACCGGACGCTCCCCTACCTACGGCGCGCTTTTCCGCCCAAATTGCGGCAAAACCCGCGCTTACCGAGCATGATCCCAGGCCGATGACTGTCGTTACCCGCTTCGCCCCCTCGCCCACCGGCTACCTGCATATCGGCGGCGCCCGCACGGCCCTGTTCAACTGGTTGTTCGCCAAACATCACGGCGGCAAGTACCTGCTGCGCATCGAGGACACCGACCGCGCGCGCTCGACGGAGCCGGCGATCGCCGCGATCCTAGACGGTCTGTCGTGGCTCGGCCTGCCCTGGGACGGCGAGGTCACCTATCAGTTCTCCCGCGCTGCCCGCCATGCCGAGGTCGCGCACGAGATGCTGGCGAAGGGCCATGCCTATCACTGCTATGCCTCGCCGCAGGAACTCGACGAGATGCGCGCGGCGCAGAAGGCCGCCGGCAAGCCGATGCGCTACGATGGCCGCTGGCGCGACCGCGACCCCAAGGAGGCGCCCGCCGATGTGAAGCCGGTCGTGCGCCTCAAGGCGCCGCAGTCCGGACAGACGGTCATCAAGGACGCGGTCCAGGGCGAGGTCACGGTCGAGAACGCCCAGCTCGACGACATGATCCTGCTGCGCGCCGACGGAACGCCGACCTACATGCTGGCCGTTGTCGTCGACGATCACGACATGGGCGTGACCCACGTGATCCGCGGCGACGACCATCTTAACAACGCTTTTCGCCAGCTCCAGATCATCCGCGCGATGGGCTGGGCGGAGCCGGTCTATGCCCATATCCCGCTGATCCACGGGCCCGACGGCGCCAAGCTCAGCAAGCGTCACGGAGCGCTCGGCGTCGATGCCTATCGCGACATGGGCTTCCTGCCGGCGGCGCTGCGCAACTACCTGCTGCGGCTGGGCTGGGGCCATGGCGACGACGAGATCATCTCGACGGCGCAGGCGATCGAATGGTTCGACCTCGCCGGCGTCGGCCGCTCGGCCTCGCGCTTCGACATGGCCAAGCTCACCAACCTCAACGCGCACTATCTGCGCGAGACGCCGGATGCCGAGCTGTTGCCACTCGTGCTGCCGCGCATAGAGGAGAAGCTCGGCACCGTAGATGCCGCTGGCCGCGAACGCATCGTACGCGGCCTCTCCGGCGTGAAGCAGCGCGCGCGCACCCTGATCGAACTCGCGGACAGCCTTGCCTTCTACGCCCGCGCTGGTGCGCCGCCGATCGCCGACGACAAGGCCCGCGCGCTGCTGACACCCGACGCCCGCGCCGTGATGGCGAAGCTCGCGCCGGCGCTGGAGCCGCAGGCGAGCGACTGGAGTGAAAAGGCGCTCGAAGAAGCCGTGCGCGAGTTCGCCGAGGCGAACGGACTGAAGCTCGGCCAGGTCGCTCAGCCACTCCGCGTCGCGCTGACCGGCTCGACCGCCTCGCCCGGTATCTTCGAAGTGCTGGCCGTGCTGGGGCCCGCCGAGAGCAAGGTTCGTTTGCTGGCGGTCGCCGCTTGAACGGGAGACAGGTAATGGATGACAGGAAGCCGATGCCGGAGGCCGCAGCGAACGAAGAGGCGCGGGATTTCATTCGCGACCTGGTTCAGTCGGATCTCGCCAGCGGAAAAGTGCAAAGCATCGTTACTCGCTTTCCGCCGGAGCCGAACGGCTACCTGCATCTCGGCCACGCAAAGTCGATCTGCCTGAATTTCGGAGTGGCGACCGAATATGGCGGCCGCTGCCACCTTCGCTTCGACGACACCAATCCCGTGAAGGAGGAGCAGGAATATATCGACGCCATCAAGCGGGACGTACATTGGCTCGGCTTCGACTGGGGCGAGCATCTGCACCATGCGTCGGACTATTTCCAGACGTTGTACGGCTGGGCCGAGCACCTCATTCGCGCCGGCCTAGCCTATGTCGACGACACGCCGCCCGACGAGATGCGGGCAATGCGTGGCACGCTGACCGAACCGGGCCGCGCCTCGCCAGATCGCGACCGCTCGGTGGAAACGAATCTCGGCTTGTTTCGCGACATGCGCGCCGGCAAGTTTCCCAACGGCGCCTGTGTGCTGCGCGCAAAGATCGACCTTGCGTCCGGCAACATGAACCTGCGCGACCCCGTCCTGTATCGCATCCTGCACGCGGCTCACCCGCGCACCGGCACTGAGTGGTGCATCTACCCGACCTATGATTTCGCACATGGCCAGTCCGACGCCCTGGAACATGTCACGCACTCGCTTTGCACCCTGGAGTTCTCGGATCATCGTCCCCTCTACGACTGGTTCCTCGACCACTTGCCGGTGCCGGCGCGGCCGCGCCAGACCGAATTCGCCCGCCTCAATATCGGCTACACCGTCCTTTCCAAGCGCCACCTGACGGATCTGGTGCGGCGCGGCATCGTGAACGGCTGGGACGATCCGCGCATGCCGACGCTGGCAGGCCTGCGCCGTCGCGGCGTGCCGCCGGAGGCGATCCGAGACTTCGTTCGGCGCATCGGCATGTCCAAGGCCAACAGCGTCGTCGATCTCGCCATGTTCGATCACGCGATCCGCGACCGGCTCAATCAGGTGGCGCATCGGCGCATGGCGGTCCTGCGGCCGCTCAAGCTCGTGATCGAGAACTTTCCCGAAGACCACGTCGAAGAGCTGGAGGCCGTCAACCACCCGGGGGATCCGGCCGCCGGCACGCGTACCCTTCGCTTCGGCCGGGAGATCTTCGTCGAGCGCGACGACTTCATGGAGAACCCGTCGAACAAATTCTTCCGGCTGGCAGTGGGGCGAGAAGTCAGGCTGCGCTACGCCTATCTCGTCACCTGCCGCGAGGTGGTCAAGGATGCCGACGGCAACGTGGTCGAACTGCGCTGCACCTACGATCCAGCGAGCCGCGGCGGCAACGCGCCGGACGGTCGAAAGGTAAAGGCCACCCTGCACTGGGTGTCCGCCCGGGATGCACTTCCCGCCGAAGTCCGATTGTACAGCACGCTCTTCAACCGCCCTGACCCGGGCGCCGGTGGCGATCTCGACGCCGATCTGAATCCAGGCTCGCTCGAAGTCCTCTCGGGCGCGTTGCTGGAGCCCTCTTTGGCGGAGATACCCGAAGGGCAAGCCGTGCAGTTCGAGCGGCTGGGCTATTTCTGCCCGGACCTCGCGAGCCGGCCGAAGGCTCTGGTGTTCAACCGCACGATCGATCTGCGGGACACCTGGGCAAAGGTGCAGGTCCAGAGTTGAGAGTAGCGGTGCTCCGACACGAGGCGCGATTGCTGGCGGCTGCCGGATAGAATCAACGCCCGCGGGCGGCCAGTGTGCCGCCCATGAGCGCACGAGTCTGGATCTGGTTGCTGTCGCTGGCGGTCCTCTGGGGCGGTTCGTTCTTCTTTGCCAAGGTGGCTCTGGCCGAACTGGCGCCGCTCACGGTGGTGTTCTGCCGGGTGGCACTCGCTGCCCTCGCCCTCAACCTGGTGATGCTTTCGTCCGGCAGGCCCTTGTTCCGCACCGGGGCGCCCCTTCGCGCGTACGCCGCGATGGGGCTGCTCAACAACCTCATTCCGTTCGGCCTGATCTTCTGGGGGCAGACGCAGATCGCGTCCGGGCTCGCCTCGATCCTCAACGCCACGACGCCGCTCTTCACCCTGCTCGTTGCGCACTTCATCACTCACGACGAACGCATCGGCGGCCTCAAGCTCGGCGCGCTCGTGCTTGGAATCGGAGGCGTCGCGATATTGATGGGACCGGACCTGATCGGCAGCAGCCGGGGCACGGCAGGCCAGATCGCCTGTCTCGGAGGCGCCCTCTCCTACGCCTTCGCCGGTGTCTACGGACGGCGCTTTGCGAAGATGGGAGTGGCGCCGGTCGAAGCCGCCACCGGCCAAGTCACCCTCAGCGCCATGTTGATTCTGCCGATCATGCTGATTGCCGACAGGCCCTGGCTGCTGCCCACCCCTCCCAGCCCCACCACATGGGCAGCGCTCGGTGGACTTGCACTGCTTTCGACCGCTCTCGCATACGTCCTGTATTTCCGCATTCTCGCGGCTGCCGGGGCGACGAACCTCTTGCTGGTTACCTTCCTGATACCGGTGACAGCGATCCTGCTCGGTGCCTTCGTCCTCGGGGAGCGGCTGGCGCCGCGGCACTTTGCGGGCATGACCCTGATCGGCCTCTCGTTGGCCGCGATGGACGGCCGGATCGTGCGTTTTCTACGCCCCGCGAAATAGTGGCCCGGCTGTTCAATTGCGCCTTCTTTAGGGGCTTGTTAGGGTGCCGCCGAACCGGCGAACGGCACCCAGCGGGTGCGCGCGCCTTGCTTGAATCGAGCCCTGGAAAAGAGTTCACCAATGGCCAAATCGACCGCGACGCTGACCGACAACGAAACCGGCAAAACCTACGAGATGCCGATCATCCACGGCACACTCGGACCGCGCCTGGTCGACATCCGCAAGTTCTACGGCGACTCCGGCATGTTCACCTACGATCCGGGTTTCACCTCGACCGGATCGTGCGGCTCGAAGATCACCTACATCGACGGTGACGAGGGCATCCTTCTCCATCGCGGCTACAACATCGCCGAACTCGCCGAGCAGAGCGACTTCATGGAAGTCGCCTATCTCCTGATGAAGGGCGATCTGCCGAACAAGGCGCAGAAGGACAAGTTCGTAAAGGACATCACGAACCACACGATGGTTCATGAGCAGCTGAGCCAGTTCTATCGCGGCTTCCGTCGCGACGCTCATCCGATGGCGATCTGCTGCGGTGTCGTCGGCGCCCTCTCCGCCTTCTACCACGACTCGCTCGACATCAACGATCCGCACCAGCGGATGGTCGCCTCCTATCGCCTGGTCGCCAAGATGCCGACCATCGCGGCGATGGCCTACAAGTATTCGGTGGGGCAGCCGTTCGTCTATCCGCGCAACGACCTGTCCTATGCCGCCAACTTCCTGCGCATGATGTTCTCGGTTCCGGCCGAGGAGTACGAGGTCAATCCGATCGTCGAGAAGGCGATGGACCGCATCCTGATGCTCCATGCCGACCATGAGCAGAACGCCTCGACCTCGACGGTCCGCCTCGCCGGCTCCTCGGGCGCCAACCCGTTTGCGTGCATCGCGGCGGGCATCGCCTCGCTGTGGGGCCCGAGCCATGGCGGCGCCAACGAAGCCGTCATCAACATGCTGAACGAGATCGGCGGCAAGCAGAACATCCCGGGCTTCCTGTCGCGCGTGAAGGACAAGGCGGACCACACCCGCCTGATGGGCTTCGGCCACCGCGTCTACAAGAACTACGACCCGCGCGCCAAGGTCATGCGCCAGACCTGCCACGAGGTCCTGACCTCGCTCGGCATCACCCACGACCCGCTGCTCGAGCTGGCCATGGAGATGGAGCAGATTGCCCTCAAGGACGACTACTTCGTCTCCAAGAAGCTCTATCCGAACGTCGACTTCTACTCGGGCATTATTTTCCGGGCGATCGGCATCCCGACCTCCATGTTCACCGTTCTCTTCGCGGTGGCCCGTACGGTCGGCTGGATTTCGCAGTGGAACGAGATGATCGAGGATCCGGACCAGAAGATCGGCCGTCCGCGCCAGCTCTACAACGGCCAGTCGGAGCGTCCGTACAAGCCGTTGCACATGCGGGGCTGAGCTCGCTGTCCGGGAGGGAAGCGAAAAGCATATGGCAAGATCATCATTCGGGCCGCGCCGGGGGGAAACATCCTGGGCGGCCACCCAGACACCGAAGGCCCAGCCGCGTATCGTGCGGGTGGGCCGTCCTGCCAACGACAATGTCCGTCCCCCGGGTGTGCGGGCATGGATGTTCTTCGCCGGGCTTGCCGGCGCAGCGTTGGCCTTGGTGGCCGCGAACTGGCGATTCTTCTAGCACCGACCTTTAAGAATTAAGGCCCGCAATGCGGGCCTTTTTCTTCAGTTTCGGGTGATCTTCTTTCTTCGAAGCTTCCGGACATTGCCATAGGCAATGTCCTGTCGCTCTTCGGGCTGAGCTTCGCTCAGCCCTTACGCTCGATCAGCTCGATCTTGTAGCCGTCAGGATCTTCCACGAAAGCGATGACGGTCGTCCCGAATTTCACGGGACCGGCCGGCCGCGTGACCTTGCCACCCGCCTTCGTGACGTCCTCGCACAGCTTGTAGACGTCTGGGACTCCGATCGCGAGATGGCCGAACCCGGTGCCCAGCTCGTAGGGCTTCGCCTGGTCCCAGTTGTGGGTCAGCTCGACGACGCAATGCTCGGGCTCGTCGCCGTAGCCGACGAAGGCCAGGCTGTACTTCCCATCGGGCACGTCGCGCTTGCGCAAGAGCTTCATGCCCAGCGCACCGGTGTAGAAGGCCAGCGACTTGTCGAGATCCATGACGCGGATCATCGTGTGCAGCATTCGGAAATTGGACTGGGTATCGGGCATTATCCCCTCCCTGCTCTTTCGCGGTTCAGCGGTCGCGGATCATGGCGGCGAACGTCGCTTCCGCCGCCACCTTACCATCGACGATCGCCTTGCCTGAAAACTTCCAGACATTGGCGCGGCTCTGCACCTTCGTTACGTGCAGCTCGAGACGGTCGCCCGGTACGACCGGGCGGCGGAACCTCACGCCGTCGATCGACATGAAATACACGAGCTTGCCTTCCGACGCGGCGCCGAATGTCGAGACGACGAGCACACACGCCGTCTGAGCCATCGCCTCGACGACGAGGACCCCCGGCATGACCGGCTCGGACGGAAAATGTCCCTGGAAGAACGGCTCGTTGATCGTGACGTTCTTGATGCCCACCGCGCTCTGGTCGAGCTGCATGTCGATCACGCGGTCGACCATCAGCATCGGGTAGCGGTGCGGAATCATCTCGAGGATCCGCTTGATGTCGACGGAGGTCGCTGCGGCGGGGCTGCTATTCTCAATCTGG
Source organism: Reyranella sp. (assembly GCF_965228225.1). GTDB lineage: Bacteria > Pseudomonadota > Alphaproteobacteria > Reyranellales > Reyranellaceae > Reyranella. The sequence continues at coordinate 2,377,302 of NZ_OZ245801.1, forward strand.
ACGTTCATGACCCTGGCCTCTCCGCTCAGAAGCGCGTGCCGAAGCTGAAACGCACGGCCTGCTGCTTGTCCCACGCCTCATATTGCAGGGGTATGGCATAGTCGATCCGGATGGGGCCGAACGGTGAAATCCACTGGACGCCGACACCGGTCGATGCGCGCATCAGCTGGCTGGTCAGCACGGACGCCAGACCGTAGGTTTGCGACTGAACGCCCCAGAGCGATCCGACGTCGACGAACGCCTTGCCCAGCAGTCCCACTTCCTTGGGAACCATTGGCAGGGGGTAGGATAGTTCGGTGGTGGCCGTGTAGTAGAACTGGCCTCCGAGGGCATCGGTCGTGTTCGCGTCGCGCGGGCCGATGCCGCCGACCGCGAAGCCGCGCAGCGAATCGCCGCCGATGAAGAACAGATTGTTCAGGCGGATGTAGGAATTGTTGATCGGCAAGACGAGGCCAACGGACCCGCCGACCGACAGCACGACATCCTCGAAGAGCGACTTGTAATAGACAGCGTCCGCGGTGGTGCGGAAATACTGCTCGGTGCCGATCAGGCCCGCGGCTGCGATCGAATTGCGGACCATCCAGCCCTTGGTGGCGTTCAGGCGCTGGTCCCGGGTATCCCAGATGAGTGTTTCCGACAGTTCGGACACCACCTGTGTGCCCTGGTTGTCCTGGATGACGTAGGACGCCCACGGCTGGACGTTGTAGATGTCGGTCTGCCGCAGCGTGTAGCGGACCAGCTGACGAATCTCTTCCGAGTAGGCCCAGCCGGCACGCAGGGCGAAGCCGACGCTGCGGTCGCTGTAGCTCGCGATGTTCTGGCGGTCGTTCGACGTCCTGAAGAGGTCGATACCGGCCGAAAGCTGCCGATCCATGAAGTATGGCTCGGTGAACCCCAGGTCGATCGAGGTGCTGAGGGTGCCGATCGACAGGCCGACGCGCGCTTCCTGGCCCTTGCCGAGCAGGTTGCGCTCCTTGACCGAGATGTCGCCGACGATGCCTGCCGTGGTCGAATAACCGGCGCCGAGAGAGATTTCTCCGGTGCTCTGCTCGACGACCTGAACCTCGAGGTTGGTCTTGTCCGGCGCCGACCCCGGTGCCGCGGCGATATCGACCTTCTCGAAGAAGCCGAGATTGCGCAGGCGCTGCTCGCTGCGGCGGACCTTGGCCGTGCTGAAGGCGTCGCCCTCGGCCAGACGGAACTCGCGGCGGATCACCTTGTCGAGGGTGCGCGTATTGCCCGAGATGTTGATGCGCTCGACGTAGACGCGGGGTCCTTCCTGGACATCGAAGGTCACGTCGACGGTATTGTTGTCCCGGTTGCGCCGGATGTTCGGCCGGACGTCCACGAAGGCGTAGCCCAGCGATCCGACCGCCTCGGAAATGTTCGAGACCGACTTTTCGACCGCGTTGGCGTCGTACCAGTCGCCCTCGGCGATGGTCAGAAACGTCTTCAGCACGTCGACGTTGAGGCCCTGGAACCGGCTCGTGACGTCGACCTTGCCGAACTTGTAGCGATCGCCCTCGTGGATCGTGAAGGTGATGAAGAACCCTTCACGATTGGGGGCGAGTTCTGCGACGGCCGAGACCACGCGGAAATCGGCATAGCCCTCGGAGAGGTAGAATTTGCGCAACAGCTCGCGATCGAGGTTGAGGCGGTCGGGATCGAAGCGGTCGTCGGAGCTCAGGAAGCGCCACCAGGCGCTCTCGGAGGTACGGATCTTGCCCCTCAGCGTGCCGTCGCCGAACGCCTCGTTGCCCACGAAGCTGATGCGCTTCACACCGGTGACATCGCCTTCGTTGATCTCGAACACGACATCGACGCGCCCCTGCTCGAGCCTGATGATCTTCGGCTCGACGGAGGCGTTGTAGCGGCCGCTGCGACGATAGATGGTCAGGATGCGATCGACGTCCGACTGCGCGCGCGCGCGCGTGAAGACCTGCCGCGGCTTGGACTGCACCTCGTCGCGCAGCTTGTCGTCGTCGATCTTCTTGTTCCCCTCGAAGGCGACGCGATTGATGATCGGGTTTTCCGTGACCTTCACGACGAGGGTCGTGCCCTGCATCTCGATCACGACGTCGGAGAACAACCCCGTCGCGAACAGCGCCTTGAGCGTGCGGTCGGCCGCGGCCGCGTCGAACGGCTCGCCGACCTTGAGCTGCAGGTACGACCGGATCGTCTCCGGCTCCGAGCGAACATTACCCTGGATCTGAATCCCGGAAATCGCGCCGCCTACGGCAGCGCCACGCTGCGCGTGTGCCGGGGCGGTGAAGGCCAGGATTGCAAAGACGGCCAGTGCGGCCCAACGAAAGATCAAACTCACCCCCGGCGCCAGTCAGACCTGCCGATGGTCAAAGACGTGAACGCAGCTTTCTAGACCGGCAAGGGGGCGTAAGCCACCCCTTTTGTCCCCCGTTCCGAAGTCACGCCAACGCATCAACTCAGCGCAGCAAAAGCCTGATGTCATTGAAAGTTGCGATCAGCGCCATGCCGATCACGAGTGCAAATCCGAGCTTGAGCCCGACCTCCTGGGCCCGCAGGCTGAGCGGCTTTCCGCGTACCGCCTCATAAGCATACATCGCCAGATGACCGCCATCGAGCATCGGGACGGGCAACAGGTTGAAGATGCCCAGCACGACGGACAAAGCGATGACGAGATTGAGGATTCCAGCCCAGCCCGCATAGGACGCCTCGCCCGCAGCCTTGGCGATCCGGATCGGCCCGCCCAGTTCATCCACAGGCCGGGTGGCGGTCAGGATCTGCCCCATCGAGGTGTAGAACATCGAGGTCATGCCCCAGACGGCACGCACCCCCGCTCCCATGGCGCCGATCACACCATGGTCACGGAGCTCGGTCACTGCCGCCGGACGGATGCGCAGGCGGCCGACGATCTGCTCCTTGCCGGCGCAATCGACGATCTTGTCGACGATCGGCACGACCGTGGTCTCGCCGAAGCCGCCGTCGCGCTCGTACCTGACGGTCACCGGCTCGCCGCCGCGGCTGCCGATCAATTCCGGGATTCGCGAGAAATAATCGACGGGCTTGCCGTCGATCGCCACCAGGAGATCGCCGACCTTGAGGCCGGCCGCCTCCGCCGGGCTGTTGGCCGTGAAGCCGCCGACGACCGGACGGATGTACTGGTCCATCCCGAGATCGCCGTAGCGCAGCATGTTGTTGTAACGATCCGTGCGCTCGCAATATTGCGGCTGGATCTCGCCGTGCAGGAGCTGGTTGCCGCGGCGATATTCGACCGGCATCGGCTTGGCCCAGTACAGGAACTGGGATTCCTGGATGTCCTCGTAGCGGTCGACCCGCTTGTCGGCGAGGCGGACGATCTCGTCGCCCGAACGCAGGCCGGCTTTGGCAGCCGGCCCGTCCACCTGAACAGCCACGGTTGCCGGCGTATAGGGTTCGCCGGCAAAGAAATAGACGCCGGTCAGCAGCACGAATGCGAACAGGAGATTGGCCATCGGCCCGCCGAGAACGACGGCGGCACGGGCGTAGAGCGGCTGGCTGAAGAAGGCCCGCCGGCGATCGGTTGGAGACAGGGGCTCGTCGGTCGGAGTCGCACTGGTCGCATCATTGTCGCCCAGGAACTTCACATACCCACCCAGCGGGATCGCCGAAACCTTCCAGCGGGTGCCGTTGCGGTCGGTCCAGCCGAAGATCTCGGGGCCGAAACCGATCGAGAAGACTTCCGCATGAATCCCGAAGCGCCGTCCGACCCAGTAATGACCGTATTCGTGAACGAAGACGAGCAGCGTCAATACGAGGACGAAGTACGGCAGATACGTCGTAAACAGGCTGACCATGCTCTGCATGCCCTACTCGACCTCAAATCTCACGACACTTCAACAACTCAGCAGTCTCGTCCGGCAGATCTCCTCCGCCAGCCTTCGCGCCTCGAGATCGGCCGCCTCGACCTGCTCCAGGCCACCGACCGCTTCCGACAGACCGTTCCATCCGGACATCACGTCCTCGACGATCCGTGCGATGTCGAGAAAGCGAACCCGCCGCGCGAGGAAAGCAGCCACCGCCGCTTCGTTCGCCGCATTGAGCACGATCGGGGCATAGCCGCCCGTCACCAGAGCTTCTCGTGCCAGCCTTAGAGCGGGAAAGCGGCCGGAATCGGGCCGCTCGAAGGTCAGCGCCGGAATCCCCATGAAATCGAGCTTCGCCGCCGGTCCATCGATCCGTGAGGGCCAGCCCAGCGCGTGGCTGATCGGGATGCGCATGTCGGCCGTCCCGAGTTGCGCAAGCACCGACCCGTCGCAATAGGCGACCATCGAGTGGATCACCGATTGCGGGTGCACGACGATGTCGACCTGCCGCTCCGGCAATCCGAACAGGAGCTGCGCCTCGATCAGCTCCAGTCCCTTGTTCATCATGGTGGCCGAATCGATCGAGATCTTGTCGCCCATGTCCCAGTTGGGATGGGCCAGCGCCTGTTCCGGAGTCACCTCGGCCATGTCGGCCAGCGACCAGTTGCGGAAGGGTCCGCCCGAGGCCGTCAGGATGAGCCGGTCGATCGCGCGATGCTGGTCGGGCTCGAACACCTGGAAGATCGCGTTGTGCTCGGAATCCACGGGCAGCAGCACGCCGCCGGAGTGGTCGATCGCGTCCATCAGCAGGCGTCCGGCACAGACCAGCGCTTCCTTGTTCGCGAGCGCCACCATGGCGCCGCGACGGGCGGCCACGAGCGTGGGCGCCAGCCCTGCGAATCCGACGACGGCGGCCATCACCCATTCGGCTGGGCGCGACGCGGCCTCCACGACCGCCTCGGGACCGGCCGCGACTTCGATCGAGGTGCCGGCCAGCGCCTCCTTGAGGGAACGGTACTGATCGGGATCGGCGACCACCGCGAACCGCGCCCGCAGCCGCCTCGCCTGCTCCGCCAGCAGTTCCACCGAACGGCGGGCGACGAGCGCTTCGACACGATAGCGCGTCGGATCGCGCCCGATGAGATCGACGGTGCTCTGTCCGACCGAGCCGGTCGAGCCCAGGATCGTCACATGGCGCGGGTTTTCAGGGGATGGCGCGACCCATTTCTTCATGTCCAGGGCCACGCGCCCCCGGCGACCAGGCGGGCGATCGCCACCGCGACGAGCACGGCCATCAGCCCGTCGATCCGGTCGAGCAGACCGCCGTGGCCCGGAATGAGGCGACCGCTGTCCTTGACGCCGGCCCGCCGCTTAGCGGCCGACTCGAGCAGGTCTCCTGCCTGTCCCACGATCGCGAGCGCCGCTCCGGCGATTGCCAGATGAACGGTCTCCCCCAGGCCGAATGCATAGCCCACCGCCGCACTCGCGACCGCCGCCCAGGCCATGCCGCCGATCAGGCCAGACCAGGTCTTGCCCGGGCTGATGCTCGGCGCGAGCTTTGCACCGCCGGCCGTGCGGCCCACGAAGTAGGCCCCGATGTCGGTGGCCCAGATGCAGGCGAGCACCCAGAGAATGGTCTCGCGTCCCGAAGCCGGCTGATGGCGCAGCCACAGCAGCGCGACCAGCGCCGCAAGCCCGTACAGGCAGGCAAGCACGCGCAGGACGGGCGCGCCGCGGGTCAGGCGCGACCATTCGAGAATCATCACGGGGGCCGCGATCGCCGCGACGAGGTCGATCCAGGGAAAGCCGAACCAGACCGCCGCGAGCAGCAACGGCCCGAGCACCACGGCCGAGAGCGCCCGCAGCAGCAGGCCGCCGAAGCGCCCGCCGCGCGCCGGGGCGCTATTTTCCGATGCCGCCATAACGCCGCTCACGCCTGCGGAACTCCACGATGGCGTGTTCCAGGTGATCCTTGCCGAAGTCCGGCCACAGCGTGTCGACGAAAACCAGCTCCGAATAGGCACACTGCCAAAGCAGGAAGTTGCTGATCCTCTGCTCGCCGCTGGTCCGGATCAGCAGGTCCGGATCCGGCAGGCCCGCGGTCAGGAGCTCGCTCTCGAAGCTCGCCTGGTCGATGCTGTCGGCCGTGATCTCTCCCGCCGCGACCCGTTGTGCGAGCCGCCGCGTCGCCCGCAGGATCTCGTCGCGCGCGCCGTAATTGATGCAGATGTTGACGTCGATCCGCGTGTTGCCGGCGGTCGTGCTCTCGGCGTCGGCGATGTCGCGCACGATGTCCGCCGCCAGCCCTTCCCGCTTGCCGATGACCCGGAGCCTGGCGCCGTTCTTGCGCAGTTCATCGAGTTCGCTGCGCAGATAGTGGCGCAGCAGACCCATGAGATCGGCCACCTCGTCCGCCGGCCGCGTCCAGTTCTCGGTCGAGAAGGCGAACAGCGTCAGGACGGGTATTCCCAGCTCGCCGGCGCCGCGCACGACCCGGCGCACCGCGTCGGCTCCCCGGCGATGCCCCGCGACACGGGGCAGACCACGCGCCTTCGCCCATCGCCCGTTGCCATCCATGATGATGGCGACGTGCTGGGGTCCCGCCCCAGCGTCGGGATTGGCGGGCAACGGCGCCGTGGGCATCAGACCGTCTTGATCTCTTTTTCCTTTTGGACCAGTGCGTCGTCGACCAGCTTGACGTAGCGGTCGGTCAGTTTCTGGACCTCGTCGGCCTTCTGGCGGTGCTCGTCTTCCGAGATCTTGTGATCCTTCTCGGCCTTCTTCAGCGCATCCATGCCGTCGCGTCGAATGTTGCGGACGGCGACCTTGCCCTGCTCGGCATATTTGTGCGCAAGCTTGGCCAGTTCGTTGCGTCGCTCCGTGGTCAGCTCGGGGATCGGAATGCGGATCATCTGACCGTCCGGTGACGGGTTGAGGCCGAGGCCGGCCTCGCGGATCGCCTTGGCGGTGGGCGTCACGAGGCCCTTGTCCCAGACGCTGACGGTGAGCAGGCGCGGCTCGGGCGCGCTGACCGTGCCGACCTGGTTCAGCGGCATGCGCTGGCCGTAGGCTTCGACCATCACCGGATCGAGCAGGTTCACCGAGGCGCGGCCCGTACGCAGGCCGCCAAATTCCTTCTTCAGCGCATCCATCGCGCCATGCATGCGCTTCTCGAGCTCGTTGAGGTCGGCAGACATGTTCAGGCCTCGTTCTTGATGATCGTAAAGGTTCCCTCGCCGCGCATCGTCGAAGCGAACGCGCCGGGCTTGTGGATGTCGAAGACGATGATGGGAATGCGGTTCTCGCGGGCCAGCGAGATGGCCGATGCATCCATGACCTGCAGGTCGCGGGCCAGCACTTCCAGGTAGGTGAGCGTGTCGTAGCGCTTTGCGTTCTTGTCCTTGAGGGGATCGGCGGAATAGACCCCGTCCACCTGCGTGCCCTTCAGCAGCGCATTGACGCCCATTTCGGCCGCGCGCAGGGCCGCCGCCGTATCCGTCGTGAAAAAGGGATTGCCGGTGCCGGCCGCGAAGATCACGACGCGGCCCTTCTCCATATGGCGCACGGCGCGGCGCCGGATATAGGGCTCGCACACCGTCGTCATCGGGATCGCCGACTGGACGCGCGTCTGCAGGCCCTGCCGCTCGAGGGCGCTCTGCATGGCCAGCGAATTGATGACGGTCGCCAGCATGCCCATGTAATCGCCGCTGGCCCGGTCCATGCCCGACGCTGCGCCCGACACACCGCGGAAGATGTTGCCGCCGCCGATCACCAGACAGACCTGAACGCCCATCTCGTGAACGGTCTTCACTTCCTGTGCGACCATTCCGACCATGTCGGGATCGAGACCGTATTCTCGATTCCCCATGAGCCCCTCGCCAGAGAGCTTGAGAAGGACGCGGCGATATTGGGGGCCCGACGGCATCAGATGCCTCTGATTACGTTTGTCTTGGGCGCGCGGACCTAGTCCGCGCGCCGGTGGAATTCAATACTACTTCTTGAGCTGGGCAGCCACCTCGGCTGCGAAATCCTCGTTCTTCTTCTCGATGCCCTCACCCAGGGCAAAGCGCAGGAAGCCCGTCAGCTGGACGGGAGCGCCGACCAGCTTGGCGGCTTCCTCGACGACCTTCGAGACCTTGGTCTTGCCGTCGATGACGAAAGCCTGCTCGAGCAACACCACCTCCTGGTGGAACTTGCGCAGGCCGCCCTCGACCATCTTGGTGACGATCTCGGCGGTCTTGCCCTGCTGGCCGGCCTTCTCGGCGAGGACCGCGCGCTCGCGCTCGATCGCCGCCTGGTCGAGGTCGGCGACGGTGAGCGACTGCGGGTTGGTCGCCGCCACGTGCATGGCGAGCTGCTTGGCGAGCGCCCCGAGCTTGGCCTTGTCGCCGGTCGACTCGAGGGCGATCAGCACGCCGATCTTGCCGAGGTCCGGCGCGACGGCGTTGTGGGTATAGGCCACGACCACGCCGTCGGACACAGACAGCGAGGCGGCGCGGCGCAGGCTCATGTTCTCGCCGATGGTGGCGATCAGGTTCGTGAGCTCGCCCTGGACGTCCCGGTCAGAGCCGGGGAACGGCGACGCCGCGACCTTGGCGAGATCGCCGCCGGTCTCGAGCGCGAGCCTGGTCGCCGCGGCCACGAACTTCTGGAACTGGTCGTTGCGGCCGACGAAGTCGGTCTCGGCATTGACCTCGACGACAGCGCCGCGCGTGCCGTCGGCGGCCACGCCGACGAGGCCCTCGGCGGCGACGCGGCCGGCCTTCTTGGAGGCCGCCGACAGGCCCTTGGTGCGCAGCCAGTCGACCGCCTTCTCGACGTCGCCCGCCGTCTCGCCCAGCGCCTTCTTGCAATCCATCATGCCCGCGCCGGTCTTCTCGCGCAGTTCCTTGACGAGCGATGCAGTGATCTCAGCCATGTCTTGCTCCGTTTGGTACAACAAGGGCCGGTCTTCCGACCGGCCCCGTTTGTTTCGCGTAGTCGAGGGGCCGGTCTACTCGGCCGGCGCTGCCTCGGCCGGTGCTGCCTCGGCCACCGGGTCCTCGGCGACGGGAATTTCCTCGGCCGGCATCTCGCTCATCGCGCCTACGTCACCGCCTGTGGCGGCAATTTCGGCGCGGATGCCATCGAGCACCGAGCTCGAGAGCAGGTCGCAGTAGAGCGACACGGCGCGGATCGCGTCGTCATTGCCCGGGATCGGGAAGTCGATGCCGTCGGGGTCCGAATTGCTGTCGACCACCGCCACGATCGGAATGCCGCGCTTGCGGGCTTCCAGCACCGCGATCGATTCCTTGTTGGTGTCGATGATGAACAGCAGGTCGGGCGTGCCGCCCATTTCCTTGATGCCGCCCAGCGACCGCTCGAGCTTGTCGCGCTCACGGGTCAGGTCGAGCTGTTCCTTCTTGGTCAGGCCGACGACGTCGCCCTTGAGGCGCTCGTCGAGCTCGCGCAGTCGCTTGATCGACGCGGAGATCGTGTTCCAGTTCGTGATCATGCCGCCCAGCCAGCGGTGATTCACATAGTACTGGCCGCAGCGCTTGGCCGCCTCGGCGACCCGTTCGGCCGCGGCAGGCTTGGTGCCGACGAAGAGGACACGGCCACCGCTCGCGACGACGTCGCGAACCTGGCGCAGCGCCTGCTCGAGCAGCGGCACGGTCTTGGTGAGATCGATGATGTGGATCCCGTTGCGCACCCCGAACAGGTACGGCTTCATCTTCGGGTTCCAGCGGCGCGTGTGATGGCCGAAATGAACGCCGGCTTCCAGCAGCTGGCGCATCGTAAACGTCGGCATGGTCATGCCGTTCTCCTTTTCCGGTTGAGCCTCCGCGGGCGTCGTCCCCGACATGGGAACACCGGAGCGAGCGGCGGGATGTCTCCCCGTCGACCGCAAACCCGCGTGCGAAGTGGCGCGTTTCTAGGAGGTTGGCGCCGAAAATGCAAGCGCCAGTGAAATCAAGGCCTTAGCCGATCGTTTTGGCGATCTCGCGCGCCAGTTCGAGCACCGAGAGCGGCGCACTGCCCTCGGCCTTGTTGTTGGCCGTTATCCACACCTTGCGTCCGGCCTTGTAGGCGGCAGCGGCCATCCTGGCCAGCACCCGGCGGGTCTCGACGTCATGGTCGACCAGCCGGTCGAAGGGCTCGTAGCGCTGTTTGGCGGCCTGATAGAGGAACCCGCGATGCAGGTTCCAGCGCACCACGAGCGGTCCTGGCTCCTCGCCGTCCAGCGCTTTCAGCGCCGTTTCCTGCCGCTCGACCTCGGGCATCCGGTCATGGAGGCCGACGCAGTAGCGGATTGCGGCCCGCGACAGCATGCGCATCAGCCGCGGCGTCAGAAGCTCCGGATTGCGCAGTTCCAGTGCGTAAATCGGTATCTGGCCCGCCATCTGGCGCGGCAGGGCGCCGAAGAAGGCTTCGAGACGTTCGATCAGGAGCTGCGTTTCGTCCGCGAGGCCACGCGGCAGCGGCGAGATCTGGAAGACCAGCGGTCCGGCCTTGGCTTTCAGGCCTTCGAGGCATGGGACGACGAATTCACGGGTTGCCAGGGCTGCGTCGAGGAAGTGAGGGTTCGCGACCTTGCCCCTGCCCTCCTCGTCGCGCATCACCGCGTCGCACACGAGCGCCGGCGCCTTCACGACGAAGCTGAACTGGTCCGGCACCTGGCTGGCATAGTGCGCATAGGTGACCGCGGAGAGGGGCGCGTAGAAAGTCCGGTCCAGGCTCACGGTCCGCAGCAGAGGGATCTCCCCGTAGGCCTGGAGCCCTTTCCGGCTGAGCGTCACCTGGGGATGGACGGCGTCGTAGACGAGGCCGCGCCAGCCGGGAAAGAACCAGGAGGATGTGCCGAGCCGGATGTCGGGCGGCAGCACCGGCGCCTCGAGCAGCGGCGAATCCCGCGCCGGCCGGACATCGCCCGCGCCTGCAGCGCGCCGCCTGGGCGGCGGGGCGCCCCCGGTTTCGAAGAGGCCGGGCTGCCGGCTCAAATCTCCTCCACCTGCGCGACGCCCGGCAGGCTGCCGATCGTGTCGCGCAGGCCGCCCGCGATGGAATAGGCCCCAGGCAAGGTGACCTCGGCCTCGGACTCGTCCGTCATCGGCACGACGAGGGTCACGCGGCCGCGGCCGCGCTTGCCCTCCAGCGCCTTGCGCAGCGACTCCAGCGCGACCGGATCGGTGATCACGATGCGCAGGCCCGCCGCCGAATTGGCGACCGCATCGTCGAGCTTCTCGACCGTCTGCGCCGTCAGCTTGACCTGCTCGCCGTCGAGCCGGCCGTCGACCGAGATGAGGACCGCCTGCCCCGCCTCGAGGAGATTGCGCTTCGACCCCAGCAATTCGCTGAAGACGACGCATTCGAAAGCCCCCGACTGGTCGGAGCACTGGAGGAAGGCGAAGCGATTGCCCTTGGCCGAGGTCCGCTCCATGCGATCGATGACCGTGCCGGCCAGCTTGATGCGGCCGGGCGTACCGCGGGCCAGCAGCGCCGGCAGGTCGGCCGCACGACAGACGCCCAGCCGCTGCAGGCTGCGCTCGTAGGCAGCCAGCGGATGCGACGACAGGTAGAAGCCGATCGCCGCGAACTCGTTCTGCAGCCGCTCCATCGGCGCCCAGTCCGGCACCTTGGCCAGTTGCGGGCGCCGCTGGGCGGTGTCGTCGCCGAACAAATTATTCTGGTTGCTGCCGCGCGATTCGTGCGTGGCCTGGGAATGGCGCGTCAGCGCCTCGACGGCAGCGAAGGTCTGGGCCCGGTTCTTGTTCAGCGTGTCGAAGGCTCCCGCCTTCACCAGGCTTTCCAGGAGCCGCTTGTTCAGCGCACGCGAGTCCAGCCGCTCGGCGAAGTCGAACAGATCCTTGAACGGGCCATTGGCCTGGCGCTCTTCGGTGAGCCGGCTCATGGCCTCCTTGCCGACCCCTTTGATGGCGGCCAGCGCGTAGCGGATCGCCTTCTTGCCGTCCGCGGTCTGCTCGACGGTGAACTCGGCCGACGACTTGTTCACGTCCGGCGGCAGCAGTTCGACGTTGATCCTGTCGAGATCGCGGCGATAGCCGTTGAGCTTTTCCACGTTGCCCATATCGAGGGTCATGGTGGCGGCGAAGAACTCGACCGGGTGGTTGGCCTTGAGATAGGCGGTCTGGTAGCAGACCAGCGCGTAGGCGGCGGCGTGGGACTTGTTGAAGCCGTATCCCGCGAACTTGTTGACCTGGTCGAAGATCGACGAGGCATTGTCCGCCTTCACGTTGTTCTTCTCGGCACCCTCGACGAAGCTCACCCGCTGGGCATCCATCTCGGCCTGGATCTTCTTGCCCATGGCGCGACGCAGCAAATCGGCGCCGCCGAGCGTGTAACCGCTCAGCACCTGCGCGATCTGCATGACCTGCTCCTGGTAGATCATGATGCCGTAGGTTTCCTTCAGGATCCCTTCCAGCAGCGGATGCAGGTAGTCCGGCTCCTCCTCGCCGTGCTTGCGCTTGATGTAGCTCGGGATGTTCTCCATCGGGCCCGGCCGGTAGAGCGCCACCACGGCGATGATGTCCTCGAAGCGGTCCGGCTTCATCTTGCGCAGCACGTCGCGCATGCCGTTGCCTTCGAGCTGGAACACGCCCGATCCGTCGCCGCGGCAGAGAAGTTCGAACGTCTTGCGGTCGTCGAGCGGAAGCCTCGGAATATCGATCTTGTCGCGCCCGATGAAGTCCCAGGCCTTCTCGATGACGGTCAGCGTCTTGAGACCCAGGAAGTCGAACTTCACCAGCCCGGCCGTCTCGACCCACTTCATGTTGAACTGGGTGGCCGGCAGCGAGTCGACGCCGTCGGTGTCGCGGAACAGCGGCACGAGTTGGTCGAGCGGCCGGTCGCCGATCACGACGCCGGCGGCATGGGTCGAGGCGTTGCGGAACAAGCCCTCGAGCTGCAGCGCAAGGTCGATCAGGCGCTTGATCTCCTCGTCGGCATTGTACTGCTCCTTGAGCAGGTCCTCGGTTTCCAGCGCCTTGGCCAGGGTCACCGGATTGGCCGGATTGTTGGGCACCAGCTTGCAGATCCGGTCGACCTGGCCGTACGGCATGCCCAGCACGCGGCCCACGTCGCGCAGCACGGCGCGCGCCTGCAGCTTGCCGAAGGTGATGATCGCCGCGACGCGGTCGTGCCCGTACTCGTCGCGCACGTAACGGATCACGCGGTCGCGCTTGTCCTGGCAGAAGTCGATGTCGAAGTCGGGCATCGACACGCGCTCGGGGTTGAGGAAGCGCTCGAACAGCAGCCCCCAGCGCAGCGGGTCGAGATCGGTGATCTTGAGCGACCAGGCGACCAGCGAGCCGGCACCGGAGCCGCGACCCGGTCCCACCGGCACGCCGTTGTCCTTGGCCCACTGGATGAAGTCGGCCACGATCAGGAAGTAGCCGGCGAACCCCATCCTCTCGATCATGTCGAGCTCGTAGGTCAGCCGCTCGTCGTAGCGCGCGAAGTCGATGCCCTCCGCGAGCCTGCCCAGCGCCCGCAGCTCGTCGAGCCCGGTCTTCGCGAGATCGCGCAGGGCCTCGCCCTCGGTGCGGCCTTCGAGCTTGGTGTAGCGCGGCAGGATGGGCTTGCGCGGCGCCGGCATGTAGGCGCAGCGCTGAGCGATCACCAGCGTGTTGTCGCAGGCCTCGGGAATGTCCGAGAACAGGCTGCGCATCTCGGCGGCGGACTTGAAATAGTGCTCCGGCGTCAGACGCCGCCGGTTCGGGTCCTCGATGTGGGCGCCCTGCTCGATGCAGAGCAGCACGTCGTGCGCCTCGTACATCGACTTCTTCGGGAAGTGGACGTCGTTGGTCGCGACCAGCGGCAGGTTGCGGGCATAGGCCAGCTCGATCAGCGGCCCTTCGATGCGGCGTTCCAGATCCTCCCCGTGGCGCTGCAGCTCGAGATAGAGGCGGTCGGCGAACAGGCGTTGCAGCCGGTCGAGCAGATGCTCCGCGGCCGGGGTCTGGCCGGCCGCCAGCAGGCGGCCCACCCCGCTGCCGTTGCTTCCGGTGATCGCGATGAGGCCGTCGGTCGAGCCTTCGAGCTCGGCCAGCGGCAGGGCCGCCACCGATCCGGCCTTGAATTCGAGATGGGCGCGGCTCACCAGCCGCATCAGGTTGAGATAGCCCTCCTCGCTCTGCACCAGCACGGTCAGCCAGTCGACGGTCGGCAGCTTGCTCGCCGTGGCGATGCCGCCCTCTTCCTCGCGCCGGATACCAAGGTCGCAGCCCACGATCGGCTGGATGCCGGCCTTGGAGGCGTACTGCGCGAATTCGAGCGAGCCGAACAGGTTGTTGCGGTCGGTGACGGCGACCGCCGGCATCTCCGCCTCCTTTGCCAGGGAGACGACCTTGTCGACCTTGTTCGCGCCTTCGGTGAGCGAATAGGCGGAACGGACTTTTAGATGGATGAAATCAGCGATGGCCACGGGCCATCATCGCGCCGCGGCCTGTGGACTGTCAGGCATCGAGCACGCCATCTTTCAGCCGCACGGTGCGATCCATGCGGGCCGCCAGCTCGGGATTGTGAGTGGCGACCAGCGCCGCCATGCCGGTTTCCCGCACCAGCCCGAGCAATTGCTGAAACACGGTCTCCGAGGTCGTCGAATCGAGGTTGCCGGTCGGCTCGTCGGCCAGCAGCACCCGCGGCGCGTTGGCCACGGCGCGGGCGATCGCCACGCGCTGCTGTTCGCCGCCCGACAGGCGTCCCGGCCGATGGTCGAGCCGGTCGCCGAGCCCGACCAGGCCCAGGAGATCGGCCGCCCGCTTCCGCGCCGTCCCGCGCGCGACGCCGTTCAGCATCTGCGGCAGCATGACGTTTTCGACGGCCGAGAATTCCGGCAGCAGGTGGTGATACTGATAGACGAAGCCCAGGAAATTGCGCCGCAGGCCCGTACGCTCCCTGTCGGCCATCCGCACCGTCGCCTTGCCGTCGACCACGACCTCTCCCTCGTCGGGCCGTTCAAGAAGACCCGCAATGTGCAGCAGGGTCGACTTGCCGCTCCCCGACTGGCCGACCATGGCCACGATCTCGCCGGCATGCAGATCCACCGACACGCCGCGCAGCACGTCGAGCCGACGGTCACCCTGGACGAAGGTGCGGCGGATGCCCTGCAGGACAAGCGGCTTGGCGGTGTCACTCATGTCGCAATCCTTCGACCGGTTCGATCCGGGTGGCGCGCCACGCCGGATAGGCCGCGGCGACGAGCGAAAGCACGATCGCCACGGCGATGATGAACGCCACCTCGAGCGGGTCCACCCGAACGGGCATGGAGGTGATGAAGTCGACCTCGGCCCCGGCGGTGCCGGCGCCGCCGGTGACGTTCGCGAGCGCGCGGCCGATCGTGGGCATGTTGGCGCAGAGCAGCAGGCCCAGCGCCGCGCCGATCGCCGTTCCGACCACACCCACGGCCGCCGCCGCCATGAAGAAGGCGCGAATGATCGTACCCGGTCCGGCCCCCATGGTCCGCAGGATCGCGATGCTGCCGCGCTTCACGCGCACCAGCATGGTGAAGCTCGCGACCACGTTCATGGCGGCCACGACCACGATCAGCGTCAGGATGATGAACATCATCACCCGCTCGACCTGCAGGGCGCCGACGAAGCGCGCATTGAGGCCCAGCCAGTGCGACACGCGCAGATCCTCGCGGCCGAGCGACCGGCGCAGTTCCTCCGCCACCTTCGGCGCGGCCTGCGGATCCTTCAGGAACAGGTCGATCGAACTCACGGTTTCCTTGCTGTATTCGAGATCCTCCTGCAGCGCCGCCAGCGGGATGAACACCAGGGTGCTGTCGAACTCGTAGCGGCGGCTCATGAAGGTGGCGAGGATGTCGTAGTCGCTGTAGCGCGGCGCGATCGTGCCGCCCTCGTTCAGCTGGTGGGTGACCACGGTCAGCGGCTCCCCGACCCTCACCTGCATCTGCTGGCGCAGCCGTTCGCCGATCACCAGCCCGGGCTTCAGGCCGAACTCCGCCACGTCGCCGAAGATGATGTTCCTCGACACGATGTCCCGATTGAGGAGATCCTCCCGCCGCACGCCGCGCAGCTGCGCACCGCGGGTCTGGCCGTGCCCGGTGACGAGGACCTGGCGCTCCAGGGTGAGCCGCACCGCCTCGACGCCGGGGACGTCCTTGAGCTTCGCCAGCAGATCGGGCGTGGCCTGCAGCAACCCGCCGCGCGCGGCGACGATGACATGGCCGTTCATGCCGATGATCCGGCCCAGGAGCTGCTCGCGAAAGCCGCCCATGACCGAGAGAACGGCGATCAGGGTCCCGACCCCCAGCGCCACGCCGATCAGCGAGAACATCGCGATGAAGGAGACGAATCCCTCGCGCTGGCGGGTGGCGAGGTAGCGCCAGGCGAGCCAGCGCTCGACGACGGGCGCGCGTTCACTCACGGCGCAGGCCCTCCACCGGATCGAGGCGCGCTGCCCGGGCCGCCGGGTAGATCGAGGCGAGCAAGGCGAAGACCAGCGCCATGATCGCGATCCCGGCGACCTCGCTCCATTCGATCCGCGACGGCAGTTCGGCCAGCAGGTAGAGGGTCTGGTCGAACAGCACGATGTCGAAGGTCTGCTGCAGCCACTGCCGGATCGCCTCGATGTTGCGCGCGAAGGCGAGGCCCAGCACGACACCCAGGATCGTCCCGGCGCCGCCGATCGACAGCCCGTCGAGCAGGAAGATCCGCATGATGGCAGCCCGGCTGGCGCCCATGGTGCGCAGGATGGCGATGTCGGCCGTCTTGGTCCGCACCAGCATGACCAGGCTCGACACGATGTTGAAGGCCGCGACGAGCACGATCATCGTCAGGACCAGGAAGATCATGTTGGTCTGGGCGACGACGGCCGAGAAGAAGCCGGCATTGGCCTGGAACCAGTCGAACACCCAACCCTGCGTTCCGACCGCCTGCATCAGCAGCCGACGCGTCTCCGCGGTCGAGGCCTTGTCCGACACGAACACCTCGATGCCCGTGACGGTGGGCCCGAGGTTGAGCATGTGCTGGGCGTCCTGCAGCGGCGCGTACACGAAGTTGGAGTCGTAGTCGTACATGCCGGTGCAGAAGATCGCGGCGACCTTGACCGCGGCTGAGCGCGGCATGACCCCGAGCGGCGTCGCGACGGAGACCGGCGACACGAGCTGCAGCCTGTCCCCCACCTTCAGGTTCATGAGGTCGGCCAGGCGGCGGCCGATCACCACGGTAAAGTCGTCGCCGAAGCCCTTGAGGGTGCCCCAGTCGATCGGCTTGTCGTCGTCGGACTTGCACAGCGTGCGATAGCGTTCGCGGTTTTCCGGCGTTCCCTCGATCGCCGATGCGAGCGGCGGGCGGTTCCGGATGTCGTCGGGCCGCATCCCGCGCAGCACGATCCCGCGCACGCGGTCGCCGGCGACGGCCATGAGCTGCCCCTCGGCCGTCGGCGTGGCAGACTCGACGCCCGGCACCGCGGCCAGCCGCTTCAGAAAGTCGGGCGTGGGCTCGAGGGGGCCGCCATTGGACTGGACGCCCAGCTGGCCGCTGATGCTCGACATCTGCGCCAGCATCTCGACGCGAAAGCCGTTCATCACCGACATCACGACGATGAGGGTACCGACCCCCAGCGTGATGCCGATCAGCGAGAAGCCGGCGATCACCGAAATGAAGCCTTCCTCGCGGCGGGCCCGCAGGAAGCGGAAGGCAATCAGGCGTTCGGCGGCGAAGGACATGGCGGAGCCCTGTCCGCGGCTCAGCCGAACCGCGCGAGGACCTGTTCGGGCGCCAGCTCCTCGCGGGCGCCGGTCTTGCGGTTCTTGACCTCGAGCTTGCCCGCGGCGATTCCCTTCGGGCCGACGATGACCTGCCAGGGGATGCCGATCAGGTCCATGTCGGCGAACTTGCCGCCCGGCCGGATGTCACGATCGTCGTGCAGCACCGCGACGCCCTTGGCCGAGAGCGCGTCGTAGAGCTTCTGGCAGGCGCCGCCGACGGCACCGTCGTCCGGCTTCAGGTTGACGATCGCCACCTTGAAGGGCGCCACCTCGTCCGGCCAGACGATGCCGGCATCGTCGTGGCTCGCCTCGATGATGCCGCCGACCAGGCGCGAGACGCCGATGCCGTAGGAGCCCATCTCGACGGTGATCTGCTCGCCGCCGGGACCGGCGACGACGGCGTTCATCGGCTTGGAGTACTTGGTGCCGAAATAGAAGATGTGGCCGACCTCGATGCCGCGCGCGGCGAGACGCTCGCCCTCGGGCAGCGCCTCGAACGCCTTCGCGTCGTGCATCTCGTCGGTCGCCGCGTAGAGCGACGTCCACTCGTTCACGATGCCCTGCAGGTCCGACGCATAATCGATCGTGCGGCTGAGGATGTCCTTGTCGACCAGCCCCTTGTGGCAGAACACGGCGCTCTCGCCGGTCTCGGCCAGGATGATGAACTCATGGCTGAGATCGCCACCGATCGGGCCGGTGTCGGCGCGCATCGGAATAGCCTTCAGGCCCATCCGGGCGAAGGTGCGCAGATAGGCCACGAACATCCGGTTGTACGAGTGGACCGCGCCCGCCTTGTCGATGTCGAAGGAGTAATTGTCCTTCATCAGGAACTCGCGACCGCGCATGACGCCGAAGCGGGGTCGGACCTCGTCCCGGAACTTCCACTGGATGTGATAGAGATTCTTCGGCAGGTCGCGATAGCTCTTCACGCCATCCCGAAAGAGCGTCGTGATCATTTCCTCGTTGGTCGGGCCGTACAGCATCTCGCGATCGTGGCGATCCTTGATGCGCAGCATCTCCGCCCCGTAGGCCTCGTAGCGGCCGCTTTCGCGCCACAGGTCGGCCGACTGGATCGTCGGCATCAGCACTTCCTGGGCACCCGCCCGGTCCTGCTCCTCGCGCACGATCCGCTCGATGTTGCGCAGGACCCGAAGGCCGAGCGGCAGCCAGGCATAGATGCCGGCGCTGGTCTGGCGGACGAGGCCGGCGCGCAGCATCAGCCGATGCGAAACGATCTGCGCTTCCGACGGAGTCTCCTTCATCGTCGGCAGAAAGTACTGGCTCATGCGCATGCGGAATCGGTCCTCGGTCGGGGTATCGGGATGGCGGCGGACTGTAGGGAACGGGTCGCCCAAAGGCAAACCTGGACGGTATGGCTGGCTATTCACAGCCCTGTGCCCGCACACTGGACGCGACTTTCGGGGAGAGCGGGATGCTGGAGCGACTTTTCAAGCTGAGCGAGAACAACACCAACGTCCGGACCGAGCTCGTCGCCGGCCTCACGACGTTCCTGACGATGGCCTACATCATCTTCGTCAACCCTTCGATCCTGGCCGAAGCCAAGATGCCGTTCGGCGCCGTGTTCGCCGCCACCTGCGTGGCGGCTGCGGTGGGCTGTTTCCTAATGGCCTTCCTCGCCAACTACCCGATCGCCCTCGCCCCCGGCATGGGTCTCAACGCCTATTTCGCCTTCGGCGTGGTCGGCGGCATGGGCCACACCTGGCAGGTCGCGCTGGGCTGCGTCTTCATCTCCGGCATCATCTTCCTGATCATCAGCGTGCTGCCGATCCGGGAATGGATCGTCAACGCGATCCCGAAGTCGCTCAAGATGGCGATTGCAGCCGGCATCGGCCTCTTCCTGGCGCTGATCGCGCTGAAGAATGCCGGCATCGTCGTCGGCAATGCGGCGACCCTGGTGGCCCATGGCAAGATGACGAGCTGGCCGGTGGTGATGGCGGTCCTGGGCTTTGCCATCATCGTTGCCCTCGAACACCGCCGCGTCATGGGCGGCGTGATCATCGGCATCCTGGTCGTCACCGTGATCTCGATCCTGGCCGGGCATCAGAAGTTCGCCGGCATCTTCGACACCCCGCCGTCGATTGCGCCCGTGTTCCTGCAGATGGATCTTGCCGGTGCCCTGCAGGTCGGCCTCGTGACGGTGGTCTTCGCCTTCTTGTTCGTCGACCTGTTCGACAATACCGGCACCCTGATTGCGCTGGCCCACCGCGGCGGCTTCATGCGGCCCGACGGAACCGTGCCGCGCCTGCGCGGCGCCCTCATTTCGGATAGCGCCTCCGCGATGATCGGCGCCGCCCTCGGGACCTCGACGACGACCAGCTACATCGAGAGCGCCTCGGGCATCAATGCCGGCGGCCGGACCGGGCTCACCGCTGCCGCCGTTGGCGTTCTCTTTCTGCTGGCGCTCTTTCTCTCGCCGCTCGCCGGATCGATCCCGGCCTATGCGACCGCGCCGGCCCTTCTCTATGTCGCGTGCCTGATGGCCCGCGGACTCACCGAGATCGAATGGAACGACATCACCGAGGCGGCGCCGGCGGTGATCACGGCGATCGCCATGCCCTTCACCTTTTCGATTGCCGACGGCATCGCCTTCGGTTTCATCTCGTACGCCGGGATCAAACTTGCCGCCGGCCGGTATCGCGACATCCATCCGGCCGTCGCAATCCTCGCTGTGCTTTTCGTGATCAAATATGTGGTCATTGGATGAACAGCGAAAAGGTGCGGACATTAGTTTGTCGTCGAACGACCTCACCGTTGCAGATTCTTCTGTCCGCCACCCATGGATCGAAAGAAAAGGTCTTGGCAATTCCCAGGCGACACGCTAAACAGCCTACGCGTTGGGCGTAGCCCGAGTTTAGGGAGGAGAGCGGCGGAAGCCGCCTACGACGAGTTTCGGGGGTAGAGGACGGCGGACCACGGGTCCGCCGTTTCCTTTTGGGGCGAGAGGCGCGCGGATCGTGCGGGCTCAGGACCCTTCGAGACGCCTGAAACTCAGCAGATCGAGCTGGTAGAACCCGTAAAAGGCGAGCCACAGTGCCGCCGCGACGAAGGTCGTGATGATGGCCTTGCGGAGCAGCTCCGGGCGCTCCGGCGCGCCCGTCTCCTGGCCCCTGCCCGGGTTTTCGACGCGCCTGACGCCCAGCGGCAGAACCATGAAAAGCGCGATCCACCAGATCACCAGGTAGACCATGATGCCGGTAGCCCAGCCCATGGCGCGATGCTCCTCAGACCTGTTCGAGTTCGATCAGCGTGCCGGTGAAGTCCTTGGGATGCAGGAACAGCACGGGCTTGTCGTGCGCGCCGATCTTGGGCTCGCCGTCGCCCAGGACGCGTGCACCCTGCGACTTAAGTTTGTCGCGGGCGGCATAGATGTCCTCGACCTCGTAGCAGACGTGGTGGATTCCACCGTCGGCATTGCGGGCGAGGAAATTGGCGATCGGCGACTTCTCGCCGAGCGGATGCAGCAGTTCGATCTTGGTGTTCGGCAGTTCGACGAAGACCACCGTCACGCCATGCGCCGGCTGCTCCTTGGGCGCACTCACCTTGGCGCCCATCACGGTGCGGTAGAGCTCGCTCGCCTTGGCCAGGTCGGGCACGGCAATCGCGATATGGTTCAGGCGTCCGATCATGGTCTTCTCCGGCGGCTGCGCGACCTTTAGATGCGGACGATGTGCACGTCCGTCAACGGCTTCTTGCCGAGGTGCGCCCGCACGACGCGCCGGACGGCCTGGCGGGCCGCCTCCTCCATGCGCCGGTCGTCGGTGCGTTCGACGCTCTTGAGGTCGGCCATCATCTCCGACAGCGCATCCTCGATCGCCTCCTGAAGCTCGCCGTCGGCATCGTCGATGCCGCGCAGCGAGACTTTCGGCGGCGCCAGGGACTTGCCTCGCTTGTCCACGACCAGGGTCGCCGCAGCGGCGCCGTTCCACAGGAGCTTGCGCCGTTCGCGCAGCGATTCCCCGTCGAGCGGGATCAGCGTGTCGCCGTCCCGGGCCAGCCGGCCGGAGAAGACGTGGTCGATGATCTCGGCCGGTCCCGGCGCCAGCCGCACCAGGGTGCCGTTGGGCGCCACGATCGTTTCCGGGACCTGGCAGGTCTTCGCCAGCTCGGCGTGTTCCATCATGTGCCGGACCTCGCCGTGGACCGGCAGCGCGATCTTCGGACGGACCCATTGATAGACCCGCACCAGCTCGTCCCGCGCCGGATGTCCGGACACGTGGATATCGGCCTCGCGGTCGGTGATGACCTTCACCCCGCGGGCGATCAGCGCATTCTGCAGGCGCCCGACCGAGTGCTCGTTCCCCGGGATGACCCGCGACGAGAAGATGGCGGTGTCGCCGGCCTCGAGGACGAGGTCGCGATGCTCCCCGCCGGCGAGTTTCGACATGGCGGCGCGCGGCTCACCCTGGCTGCCGGTGCAGATGAACAGCACCTTGTCGCGCGGCAGGTAGCCGGCCTGCTTCTCGGGCACGCACTCGGGGAAATCCAGCAGGTAGCCGCATTCCTGCGCCGATTCGAGCATGCGTGTCAGGGCGCGGCCCGACAGGACCGGGTGGCGGCCGGCCGCGACCGCCGCCAGGGCGATGCTCTCGACCCGGGCGAGGTTGGAGGCGAAGCAGGAGACGGCCACCCTGCCCGCGCGACCGCGCACGAGCGCCTCGAGGTTCTTGCGGACCTTGGACTCGGAGCCCGCCTCGCCTTCGACGAAGACGTTGGTGCTGTCGCAGACCATGGCGAGCGCACCCTCGTCGCCGATGCGCTTCAACATGGCCTCGTCGGTCAGGTCGCCCAGCAACGGCTCGGGGTCGATCTTCCAGTCGCCCGTGTGGAAGACCGTGCCGAACTTGGTGCGGATCGCCATCGCATTCGGCTCTAGGATCGAGTGCGTCATGGTGATCATCTCGAGCTCGAACGGCCCGAGGGAGAACTTGCCCCTCAAGGGAATCTCGGTGACCGGCACCTGATCGCGCAGGCCGGCATCGATCAGCTTGCGCTTCAGCACCGAGGCGGCGAAGGGCGTCGCATAGACCGGTGCCTTCAGCTGGGGCCAGAGATCGGCCACGGCGCCGAGATGGTCCTCGTGGGCGTGGGTCAGGACGATGCCCACGAGAGCCTCGCGGCGTTCCACGATGAACTCGGGATCCGGCATCACCACCTCGACGCCGGCCATCGAACTGTCGGCAAATCCAATGCCGAGATCGACCATCAGCCACTTGCCGGCCGTGCCGTAAAGGTTGAGGTTCATGCCGATCTCGCCGGCCCCCCCGAGGGCCAGGAACAGCAGCTCGTCGTTCGAAGGAACCGTCATCCGCGGTTGCGCCGCCAGATCTCCAGCAGGCCGAGCGACATCAGGTCGGGCTCGATGAAGTCGAACAGGCCGATCTCGTCCTTGAACACGCTGGCGAGTCCGCCCGTGGCGATCACCTTCATGGGCTCGCCATACTCCTCGCGGATGCGCCGGATCAGGCTCTCGATCAGGCCGACATAGCCCCAGAAGATGCCCGACTGCATGTTGGCCACGGTGTTCTTGCCGATGACGTGGGCCGGCTTCTCGACCCGGATGCGCGGCAGGCGCGCCGTCATCAGATAGAAGGCCTCGATCGTCAGTTCGACACCCGGCGCGAACACGCCGCCGATGAAATTGCCGTCCTTGTCCGCGAGATCGAAGGTGGTGGCGCTGCCGAAGTCGATGGTGATCAGCGGCCCGCCATACTTCGTGTGGCCGGCGATCACGCCGACGAGGCGGTCGGCGCCCGCCTCGGCCGGCCGGTCGATCAGGACCTTGATCCCGAGATTGCAGTCGGGCTCGCCGACGATCAGCAGCTTGGTGTGAAAGTAGTTCTCGCAGAGGCGCCGCAGGTGGGTATTCACCGCCGGCACGACGCTGGCCAGGATCGCGCCCTTGATTGACTTCGGATCGAAGCCCTGCAGGTTCATCAGCTGCGTCACCCAGGCGGCATACTCGTCGGACGTACGCTTGGACTCGGTGCGCAGGCGCCAGGCAGCGACGATCCTGTCCTCGTCGAACACGACGAACTTCGAGTTGGTGTTGCCAACGTCGATGGCCAGCAGCATTCCCGCCCTCCTCAGGCCGCCCGGCCCAGCAATTCGCCCGACACGATCTTGCGCGGGCCCTCCGCCGTCTCCAGCAGAAGCGCGCCCTCCTGGTCGAGCCCGGAGAACCGGCCCCGGACGAGGCCCTCGCCCAGCCGGACATCGACCTCGGCGCCCAGCGGTCCCGCCTTCGCGAGCCACTCGCGGCGCACCGTCTCGAAGCCCTCGCGGCGCCACTGCGCAATTCGGGTCGCCAGCGCGCGCGCCAAGCCTTCCAGTGCCGCCTCGACGGTGCCGCCCAACGCCGCACCGGGATAGCGCATCTCGGGAAGCTGCGGCGCAAACGAGACGTTCACGCCGATACCGGCCACGACGTGCTCTACGAGCCCTTCCTGGCCGATCGCGCTTTCCAGCAGGATGCCCGCAACCTTGCCGCCGTCGACCAGCACGTCGTTGGGCCATTTCAGGCGCACGCTCCGATCCGCCGGCACGAGATCGCCGACCGCGAGCGCGGCGACGAAGCCCAGCTCGGCGGCGCGCTGCGCCATGCAATCGGGCCGCAGGATGGTGGAACTGTAGAGGTTGCCGACCGGCGACGCCCAGTTGCGGCCGCGGCGACCGCGACCGCCCGACTGCTCGCGCGCCCAGACGACGGTGCCCTCGGGGGCGCCGGCATCGGCCAGGCGGGTGGCCTCGTCGTTGGTGCTGCCGACGCTTTCGAGCGCGACCAGCCTCCACCCGTCCGGAAGGACGGGCACCGAGGTCACTGGAACAGACCCTTGGCCGCCGCTTCGGCGATCAGGCTGAGGGGCTGGGGAACCAGGGAGAAGATCGCGATCAGGAACGCCGCTGCCAGCGCCACCACGCGGTTGACGCCGAACGCCGGCCGGTCGATCGCCTCGGCCGGCTCGTCGAAGTACATCACCTTCACGATACGCAGGTAGTAGTACGACGCCACCACGGAGGCGAGCACGCCCAGCACGGCGGGCACGAACAGCTTGGCCTCGACGGCGGCCATGAAGATGTAGAGCTTGCCCCAGAAGCCCGCGAGCGGCGGAATGCCCGCCAGCGAGAACATGAAGATCAGCATGCCCAGCGCCATCATCGGCTGGCTGCGCGCGAGGCCGGCGAGATCGGAGACCTGCTCGACCATGATGTTGCGGCGCTTCATCATCAGGATGGTGGCGAAGACGCCCAAGGTCATGACCAGGTAGATGGCGAGATAGAAGACCACAGCCTGGATGCCGATTTCCGTGCCGCTGGCGACGCCCAGCAGGATGTAGCCGACGTTGCCGATCGAGGAATAGGCCATCAGACGCTTGATGTTCTGCTGGCGCAGCGCCGCGAACGCGCCCAGCGCCATCGAGAGCACCGAGGCCACGACGATGATCTGCTGCCACTGCGCGAACAGCGGCTTGAACGGGCCCATCAGGACCGACACCAGCAGCGACAGGGCGGCGATCTTCGGCGCCACGGCAAACAGGGCCGTAACGGGCGTCGGTGCGCCCTCGTAGACGTCCGGCGTCCACATGTGGAACGGCACGGCCGAAACCTTGAAGGCCAGACCGGCGACCACGAACACCAGGCCGATGATCACCCCGATTTCCGTCGCGCGGCCGTCGGCCAGCGCGCCCGAAATCTGCACGAACGCCGTGCCGCCGCAGAAGCCGTAGATGAGCGACGAGCCAAACAGCAGCATGCCCGAGGCGACCGAGCCCAGGACGAAGTACTTTACGCCGGCTTCGGTCGACCGGACGCTGTCGCGCTGGAACGAGGCGATGACGTAGAGAGCCAGCGACTGCAGCTCGAGGCCGACATACAGCGCCATCAGGTCGTTGGCCGAGATCATCAGCATCATGCCGAGCGTCGCCAGGGCGACCAGGATCGGATACTCGAACCTCCAGGCCTTGGCCTGCTCGAAATAAGCGCGCGACATCAGGATGGCGATGGCGGAGCCCACCAGCACCATGACCTTCATGGTCGCGGTCAAGCGGTCGACGATGAACAGGGAAGAAAACGCCGTCCCCTCGCGATACGGCAGGAACAGCAGCGCCGCCGTCACCAGCAGGGCGACCGAGGTCGCCACCGAGACGAACGGCGTGGCGATTTCACCCCGGACGACGCCGTAGATGAGCAGGAGTGCGGTGGCCGCCGCGAGGAAGATTTCCGGGCGGGCCAGGGTCCAGGATTCGAGACCGACGATCATGTTCATTACTCCCGGCCGCTCACGGTACCAGCGCCGCGGTGCGGGCGAGCTTCAAAGCCGCCTGATAGTCGCCGATCAGCTTGTCCACGGCCGGCGCCATCGGGTCGAGGAAGGAATTGGGATAGACGCCCATCCAGATCGTGAGCAGCACCAGCGGCAGGAAGATCGCGATCTCGCGGCCGTTCATGTCGAGGATGCCCTTCAGCGAGTCCTTGGTCAGCTCGCCGAAGACGATCTTGCGATAGAGCCAGAGCGCGTAGGCGGCGCCCAGGATGAGGCTGGTCGCGGCCAGGAACGCCACCCAGGTATTGGCCTTGAAGGCACCCAGCAGGACCAGGAACTCACCGACGAAGCCCGACAGGCCGGGCAGACCGACACTCGCCAAGGTGAAGAACAGGAAGGTGAAGGCGTAGCGCGGCATGCGATGCACGAGGCCGCCATAGGCAGCGATCTCGCGGGTATGCATGCGGTCGTAGACCACGCCGACGCAGAGGAAGAGCGCGGCCGACACGATGCCGTGGCTCAGCATCTGGAAGATCGAGCCCTGCACGCCCTGCATGTTCATGACGAAGGCGCCGATCGTCACGAAGCCCATATGGGCGACGGACGAATAGGCGATCAGCTTCTTCATGTCCTCCTGCACCAGCGCGACCAGCGAGGTGTAGATCACGGCCACGATGGAGAGCCCGAAGACCATCGGCGCGAAATACTGCGTCGCCTCGGGGAACAGCGGGATCGAGAAGCGCAGGAAGCCGTAGCCGCCCATCTTCAGCAGCACGCCGGCCAGGATGACGGAGCCCGCGGTCGGCGCCTCGACGTGGGCGTCCGGCAGCCAGGTATGGACCGGCCACATCGGCACCTTCACCGCGAACGAGGCGAAGAAGGCCAGCCACAGCCAGCACTGCCAGGTGAACGGCAGGTCGAGCTTCTCCATCACCGTCGGCAGGTCGGTCGTGCCCACCTGCCCGTACACGGCAATAATCGCCAGCAGCATCAGCACCGAGCCGAGCAGCGTGTAGAGGAAGAACTTGAAGGCCGCGTAGACGCGCCGCTTGCCGCCCCACACGCCGATGATCAGGAACATCGGGATGAGGACGCCTTCGAAGAAGATGTAGAACAGCGCCAGATCGAGCGCGCAGAACATGCCGACCATGAAGGTCTCGAGCACGAGGAACGCGATCATGTATTCCTTGACGCGAACCTTGACCGACTCCCAGCTCGCCAGGATGCAGATCGGCGTCAACAGGGTCGACAGCAGGACGAAGAACAGCGAGATGCCGTCGATACCGGCGTGATAGCCGATATTGAGGGCCGGCACCCAGGCGACCTTCTCCTCGAACTGGAAGCCCGCCTTCGTGGGATCGAATTGGATCCACAGAAGCAGCGAGATCAGGAAGGTTGCCGTCGTGGTGACGATCGCCACGCTGCGGCAGTTTCGGTCGACGGCCTCTTTCGGGCCGTTGACGATCAGGCAGAACAGCGCTCCCACCAGAGGCAGGAACGTGATGAGGGAAAGGATAGGCCAGCTCGACATCGGGGGCCTTACCTCGCCGACAGCATGAAATAGGTGACCAGGCCGGCTACGCCGACCAGCATCACGAACGCGTAGTGATAGAGATAGCCGCTCTGGAAGCGCATCAGAATGCCCGCCATGTCCTGCGCACGCGCCGCGACATTGTCGGGGCCGAGCCCGTCGATCGTGGCACCGTCGCCCTTCTTCCAGAGGAAGCGGCCGATGGCCAGCGAGGGCTTCACGAACACCGCATCGTAGAGTTCGTCGAAGTACCACTTGTTGTAGAACAGGGCGTGCAGGCCCGGGAACCGCTTCACGGTGCGCGCCGGCATGTCGGTTCGCACGATGTAGAAATAGTATGCGATGGCGATGCCGACGAGCGCGAAGACCAGCGGCGCGAGCTTCACCCACACCGGCACTTCGTGCGCGTGATGAAGCACCTCTTCCGTGGCCTTGACGGCCAAGGAGTTGCCCCAGAAGGCACTCCAGTCATGGCCGACGAACCAGTCGTAGCCGACCAGGCCCGAGAATGCCGCGCCGATGCCCAGCACATACAGCGGGATCAGCATGACCACCGGCGATTCGTGGGCATGATCCCAGGTGTGATGGTCGCCGCGGTACTTGCCGTAGAAGGTCATGAACATCAGGCGGGTCGAATAGAACGCTGTCATCAAGGCCGCGATCACGCCCAGCCAGTAGGCGATGACGCCGACCGTCGTGTGCACGCCGAAGGCCGATTCCAGCATGATGTCCTTGGAATAGAAGCCGGCGAAGCCCAGCCCGGTGCCGAAGATGAACGGAATACCGATGCCCGACAGCGCCAGGGTGCCGACCCACATCAGGAGGAAGGTCTGCGGCGCCTTCGCCTTCACGCCGCCCATCTTACGCATGTCCTGCTCATGGTGGAGACAGTTGATCACCGACCCCGACCCCAGGAACAGCAGCGCCTTGAAGAAGGCATGCGTGGTGAGATGGAACATGGCGGCCGAGTAACCGCCGACGCCGCACGCGAAGAACATGTAGCCGAGCTGGCTGCAGGTCGAATAAGCGACGACCCGCTTGATGTCGAACTGGGTCATGCCGACGGTCGCGGCAAAGAACGCGGTCGCAGCACCGACGATGGTGACGATCATCGACACGGTGGGCGCCAGCTCGAACAGCGGCGACAGGCGGCACACCATGAACACGCCGGCCGTCACCATCGTGGCGGCATGGATCAGCGCCGACACCGGCGTCGGGCCTTCCATGGCGTCCGGCAGCCAGGTGTGCAGGCCGAGCTGGGCCGACTTGCCCATGGCGCCGATGAACAGCAGCAGGCAGGCGGTCTCCAGCGCCGGCAGATCCATGCCGAGGAACTGGATGCGCATCTGCGCCATCTGCGGCGCCTTGGCGAAGATCTCCTCGAAGCCGACCGAGCCGGACAGCATCCAGACGGCAGCGATACCCAGCGCAAAGCCGAAGTCGCCGACCCGGTTCACGATGAACGCCTTCATCGCGGCGTTGTTGGCCGACGGCTTGTCGTACCAGAAACCGATCAGCAGATAGGATGCGAGGCCCACTCCCTCCCAGCCGAAGAACAGCTGTACGAGGTTGTCCGACGTCACCAGCATCAGCATGAAGAACGTGAACAGGCTGAGGTAGGACATGAAGCGCGGGATGCTGGGATCGTCCGCCATGTAGCCGATGGAATAGACATGCACCATCGACGACACGACGGTGACCACGATCAGCATGACGGCGGTCAGCGTGTCGACACGCAGCGCCCAGGCAATGTCGAGGGTCCCGGATTCCATCCAGGAGAAGAGCTTCACGACGATCAGCTTCTCCGTGCCGAAGCCGATCTTGACGAACACGAAGATCGAGAGGGCCGCCGCGATCAGCAGGGCCGCGCTGGTGATGACCTGCGCGGGACGTGCGCCGATCACACGGCAGAAGAGGCCGGCGATCGCCGCCGCGACCAGCGGCAGGAAGACGATGAGCTTGATGGCGAGATCCATGATGAGTGCGCCCTAGCCCTTCATCGCGTTGATGTCTTCGACTTCGATGGTTCCGCGGTTCCGGAAGTAGACCACCAGGATCGCCAATCCGATCGCCGCCTCGGCGGCGGCCACGGTCAGCACCAGCAGGGCGAAGACCTGCCCGACGACATTGCCCTGGAAGACCGAGAAGGCCACCAGGTTGATGTTCACCGCGAGCAGCATCAGCTCGACGCACATCAGGATGACGATGACGTTCTTGCGGTTCAGGAAGATGCCGAGGATGCCCATCGTGAACAGCACGGCGGCAACCGTGAGGTAGTGGCCCAGCCCGATCGTCATCACACCCCTCCCCGGGTCGGCACTTTGACCACCGAGATCGACTGTTCCTTGGTGCGGTTGATCTGCTCACCCGCCTTCTGGCGGCGAACGCCCGGCCGGCTTCGCAGGGTGAGCACGATGGCGCCGATCATGGCGACCAGCAGCACCAGACCCGCCACCTGGAAGAGGTAGAAGTACTGGGTGTAGAGCACCCGCCCGATGGCGCGCGTATTGTCGATCGCCATCACCTGGGCGCCATGCGCATTCAGGCCCGTGATCGTCGTCGAGCCGGCGCCGATGATACCGACGCCGAGCAGCAGCTCGGCGAACAGCACCGCGCCGATCAGCGCCCCCACCGGGAAGTAATCGAGGAAGCCCTCACGCAGCTCCGTGAGGTTGATGTCGAGCATCATCACCACGAAGAGGAAGAGCACCGCGACCGCGCCGACATAGACGATGACCAGGATCATCGCGATGAATTCGGCGCCGATCAGCAGGAACAGCCCGGCGGCGTTGAAGAACGCCAGGATCAGGAACAGCACCGAATAGACGGGATTGCGCGAGACCACGACCATGGCGGCCGCAGCCACGGTGATCGCGGCGAAGACGTAGAAGGCCAGGGCCTGGAGTATCATGATCTGTCTCTCCCCCCGCCCGGCTCAGCGATACGCCGCTTCGGAGTGGAGGTTCGCCGCGATCAGGGTCTCCCAACGGTCGCCGTTCGCGAGCAGCTTGTCCTTGTTGTACATGAGTTCCTCGCGCGTCTCGGTCGAGAACTCGAAGTTCGGCCCCTCCACGATCGCGTCGACCGGGCAGGCCTCCTGGCAGAAGCCGCAATAGATGCACTTGGTCATGTCGATGTCGTAGCGCGTCGTGCGGCGGCTGCCGTCGTCGCGCGGCTCGGCTTCGATGGTGATCGCCTGCGCCGGGCAGATCGCCTCGCACAGCTTGCACGCGATGCAGCGCTCCTCGCCGTTGGGATAGCGTCGCAGGGCGTGCTCGCCGCGGAAGCGCGGGCTGAGCGGGCCCTTTTCGTAGGGGTAGTTCACCGTCACCTTCGGCTTGAACATATACTTCAGGGTGAGGGCAAAGCCCGCCAGCAGCTCGGTGAGCAGGAAGGCGCGCGCGGTACGGTCGAGGGAAGCCATTGGCGATTGCTCCTAGGGCTTCGGCAGCCAGCCGCCGAACGTCAGGACGGCAGCGGTGAGGACGACCCAGCCCAGCGACACGGGCAGGAACACTTTCCAGCCCAGCCGCATCAGCTGGTCGTAGCGGTAGCGAGGCAGGGTGCCCTTGGTCCAGCTGAAGATGAACAGCAGGAAGGCGATCTTGAGGGCGAACCAGACGACGCCCGGCACCAGGGTGAACGGCGCATAGGGGATCGGCGAGTGCCAGCCGCCCAGGAACAGGACCGCGCCCAGGGCCGAGAGCAGGATCATGTTGGCGTATTCGCCGAGGAAGAACAGGCCGAAGGTCATGGCCGAGTATTCGGTGTGGAAGCCCGCCACCAGCTCGGCCTCCGACATCGGCAGGTCGAACGGCGTTCGGTTCGTCTCGGCGAGTGCCGAGATGAAGAAGATCACGAACATCGGCAGCAGCGGCAGCCAGAACCAGTTCCAGAACCAGCCGGACTGGGCCAGCACGACGTGCGACAGGTTGAGCGAGCCGACGCAGAGCAGGACGGTGATCAGCACGAAACCGATCGAGACCTCGTAGGACACCATCTGCGCTGCCGAGCGCAGCGCGCCCAGGAAGGCGTATTTCGAGTTCGAGGCCCAGCCCGCGATGATGATGCCGTAGACGCCCAGCGACGAGATGGCGAAGAGATAGAGGATGCCGACGTTGATGTCGGCGATGACCCAGCCGTCGTCGAACGGCACCACCGCCCAGGCGACCAGGGCCGTCATGAAGGCGATCATCGGTGCGATGATGAACAGGACGCCGTTGGCGCTCGACGGGACGATCGTCTCCTTGAGCACCAGCTTCAGGCCGTCGGCGAAGGGCTGCAGCAGACCGAACGGACCGACCACATTGGGCCCGCGGCGCAGCTGGATCGAGGCCCAGACCTTGCGGTCGACATAGGTCATGTAGGCCACGGACACGAGCAGCGGCACGGTCACGGCGAGGCACTGCGCCAGCATGACGATCGCCATGCCCAGCCAGTTGGTCGTGAAGAAGCTGATCAGATCGGCGTACATGCCCTACTCCGCCGCCATGAGATGCGCCCGCGAGGCCATGCAGTCGGCCATGGTCTTCGACGCGCGGCTGATCGGACAGGTCATGTAGAAGTTCGGCACCGCCGACTTCAGCGGTGCATCCGAGGTCGCGCCCGGCTTGCCGACCGGCCCCCAGGCGCCCGGCGCCTGCTGGTCGATCGCCGCGAAGATCTTGTTCACGGCCACGAGCCGCGCGCGGACCTGATGAACCGTGTCGTAGGGCAGCGTCTTGCCCAGCCGCTCCGAGAGCGCGCGCAGGATCGCCCAGTCCTCGCGGGCGTCGCCCGGCGGATAGCCGGCGCGCCGGCCGACCTGAACGCGGCCTTCGGTGTTCACGTAGATACCGGGCTTCTCTGTATAGGCCGCACCCGGCAGGATCACGTCGGCGCGATGGGCGCCGGCGTCGCCGTGATGGCCCTGGTAGATCACGAAGGCCTTGCCGAGCTTGGTCGTGTCGATCTCGTCGGCGGCGAGCAGGAAGACCGCGTCGATCTCCTTCTTCTGGCAGCCATCGAGGATACCCGCGACGTCGCGACCGCCCTCGCCCGGCACCAGGCCGAGGTCGAGGCCGCCGACGCGCGCCGCCGCCGTATGCAGCACGGCAAAGCCGTTCCAGTCGTCGCGCACCGCGTTCAGCTTGCCGGCGAGCTCGTACGCCAGCGCCAACACCGCGGCGCCGTCCTCGCGGGCGAGCGCGCCCATGCCGACGACGATCAGCGGATGCTTCGCGTCCTTGAGCTTCTCGAAGAAGCCGAGCTTGCCGTCGACCAGTTCCCGCAACGTTGCGGGGCCGGCGCCCAGCCGCTCGACCGGATAGGTCAGGTCTTCCGCGGTGCCGATGCTGGCGACCGGGCACTTGCCGTGGAGATAGCGCTTGCGGATTCGGGCATTGAGAACCGGCGCCTCGGTGCGCGGGTTGGTGCCGATCAGCAGGATGGCATCCGCCTGGTCGATGCCGCGGACGCCGGCATTGAAGATATAGCTGCCGCGCGGGCCATCGATCTTGGCGCCGTCCTGGCGGCAGTCGACGTTGGGCGAGCCCAGCGACGCCATGAGATCCTTCAGCGCCACCATCGACTCGGCGTCGCACTGGTCGCCGACGATCGCCGCGATCTTGCTTCCGTCCAGACCTTTCAGCTTGGCGGCGATGGCGGCGAACGCCTCATCCCAGGTCGCCTGGACCAGCTTGCCCTTGATGCGGACATAGGGCCGGTCGAGCCGCTGATGACGAAGCCCGTCGATCGCGTGGCGCGTCTTGTCGGAGATCCACTCCTCGTTCACGTCGTCGTTGAGGCGCGGCAGCACGCGCATGACCTGCGCGCCGCGCGAGTCGATGCGGATGTTGGAGCCCAGCGCGTCTAGCACGTCGACCGACTCGGTCTTCGTCAGCTCCCAGGGACGCGCTTCGAAAGCGTAGGGCTTGGAGGTGAGCGCGCCCACCGGGCAGAGATCGACCAGGTTGCCCGCCAGCTCCGTCGACAGAGCATGTTCGACATAGGTCGTGACTTCCATGCTCTCGCCGCGGCCCGTCGCCCCCAGCTCCTCGACACCCGCGACCTCGGTCGCGAAGCGGATGCAGCGCGTGCAATGGATGCAGCGGTTCATCGACGTCTTCACGAGCGGACCCAGTTCCTTGTCCGGAACCGCGCGCTTGTTCTCGTGATAGCGGCTGCGGTCGAAACCGTAGGCCATCGCCTGGTCCTGCAGGTCGCACTCGCCGCCCTGGTCGCAGATCGGGCAATCGAGCGGATGGTTGATCAGCAGGAATTCCATCACGCCCTTGCGCGCCTTCTGCACGGTCGGGGTCTGGGTGAAGATTTCCTGCTTGTCGGCCACGGGAAGCGCGCAGCTCGCCTGCGGCTTGGGCGGGCCGGGCTTCACCTCGACGAGGCACATGCGGCAGTTGCCGGCGATCGACAGGCGGTCGTGATAGCAGAAGCGCGGAATCTCGACGCCCGCCAGCTCGCAGGCCTGCAGCACGGTGATGCCGGCCGGCACCTCGATTTCGACGCCGTCGATCTTGACCTTGGGCATTGCCTGCTCCCCGCCCCGCCTACTCGGCTGCCAGTTTTTCGGTGCGCGCGCGGATGCGGCGCTCCATCTCGGGCCGGAAATGCCGGATCAGGCCCTGGATCGGCCACGCCGCCGCGTCGCCCAGCGCGCAGATCGTGTGGCCTTCCACCTGCTTGGTGACATCCTCGAGCGCGTCGATCTCCTCGAGCCGCGCATTGCCCGTGACCATGCGTTCCATGACGCGCCACATCCAGCCGGTGCCCTCGCGGCACGGCGTGCACTGGCCGCAGCTCTCGTGCTTGTAGAAGTAGCTGAGCCGCGCGATCGCCTTCACCACGTCGGTCGACTTGTCCATGACGATGACCGCCGCGGTGCCGAGGCCGGAACGCTGGTCGCGCAGCGAGTCGAAGTCCATCAGGACCGTGTCGCAGATCGCCTTGGGCAGCAGCGGCACCGACGCGCCGCCCGGAATCACCGCCAGCAGATTGTCCCAACCGCCGCGCACGCCGCCGCAGTGGCGCTCGATCAGCTCGCGCAGCGGGATGCCCATCTCCTCTTCCACGTTGCACGGCCGGTTCACGTGACCGGAGATGCAGAAGAGCTTGGTGCCGGTGTTGTTGGGCCGGCCGATGCCCGCAAACCAGGCCGCGCCGCGGCGCAGGATGGTCGGCGCAACGGCGATCGACTCGACGTTGTTCACCGTGGTCGGGCAGCCATAGAGGCCGGCGCCCGCCGGGAACGGCGGCTTCAGCCGCGGCATGCCCTTCTTGCCCTCGAGGCTCTCGAGCAGCGCGGTCTCCTCACCGCAGATATAGGCGCCGGCGCCGCGATGGACGTAGAGGTCGAAATCCCAGCCCGAGCCGCAGGCGTTCTTGCCGAGCAGGCCCGCGTCATAGGCCTCCTTGATCGCGGCGATCAGGTGCTGGGCCTCGTTGTAGAACTCGCCGCGCACGTAGATGTAGCCGGCATGGGCACGCATCGCGAAGCCCGCGACGAGGCAACCCTCGATCAGCAGGTGCGGATCGTGACGCATGATGTCGCGGTCCTTGCAGGTGCCGGGCTCCGACTCGTCGGCATTGACGACGAGATAGTGCGGCCGGTCCTTCACTTCCTTGGGCATGAAGGACCACTTCATGCCGGTCGGGAAGCCGGCGCCACCGCGACCACGCAGGCCCGACTTCTTCATCTCGTCGATGATCCAGTCGACGCCCTTGTCGAGGATCGCCTTGGTATTGTCCCAGGCGCCACGGGCGCGCGCGCCGGCCAGGCCCCAGTCCTGGACGCCGTAGAGATTGGTGAAGATGCGGTCCTTGTCGCCGAGCATCGTCTATTCGCCCTTCAGCGTTGTCAGGCCGCCCTCGGGCGCCGACGTCTGGCGGTCCACCTGCGGTCCGGGCCTCGGTGTCTCGCCGCGCCGCAGCGCATCGAGCACCTTGTTCATCGAAGCCTCGTCGAGGTCCTCGTAGAAATCGTCGTTCACCTGCACGACCGGCGCATTGACGCAGCCGCCGAGGCACTCGACCTCCTGCACGCTGAACGTCTCGCCGTCGGCAGCATGCTGGCAGGCCTTCATCACGGCATCTGAACCGCGCAGCCAGCACGGCGTCGTGGTGCAGACCTGCAGCAGGTACTTACCCTTCGGGCGCAGCTGGAACATCGTATAAAAGGTCGCGATCTCGTAGACGCGGATCGGCGCCATATCGAGGATACGCGCCACCTCGTTCATCGCCGCGCGCGGCAGCCAGCCCTGCTGGCGCTGAGCCAGGTCCAGCACCGCGATGACGGCGCTCGCCTGACGGCCCGGCGGGTAATGGGCAATCTGCTCCTCGACCTTCGCCATGTATTCGGGCGTGAAGGAAAAGCTCGCGACCTGCGGGACGTCCTTCGGGTCGGCGGTGATCATCGCCATCGCATCGTCTCCTAGCGGTCGATCTCGCCGAACACGATGTCGAGCGAGCCGATGTTCGCCGACATGTCGGCGAGCTGGTGTCCCTTGGTCATCATTTCGAGCGCCTGCAGGTGCGGGAATCCGGGAGCGCGGATCTTGCAGCGATACGGCTTGTTGGTGCCGTCGGACACCAGGTAGACGCCGAATTCGCCCTTGGGCGCCTCGACCGCCGTGTAGGTCTCGCCGGCGGGCACCTTGTAGCCCTCGGTGTAGAGCTTGAAGTGATGGATCAGCGCTTCCATCGAGCCCTTCATCTCGCCGCGGCGTGGCGGCGAAATCTTGCGGTCGTCGACCCGCACCGGCCCGCCGACCTTGCGAAGTGCGGCGATGCACTGCTCCATGATGCGGGCGCTCTGGTACATTTCCTCGATGCGCACGAGGTAGCGCGCATAGCAGTCGCCGGTCTTGCCGACCGGGATGTCGAAATCCATGCGGTCGTAGACGTCGTAGGGCTGCGACTTGCGCAGGTCCCAGGGCAGGCCCGAAGCGCGGATCAGCGGCCCGGAGAAGCCCCAGTCGAGCGCCTGATCGGCCGAAACCACGCCGATGTCGACCGTCCGCTGACGGAAGATGCGGTTGTCGTTCAGCAGGCTCTCGACGTCCTTCATGAACGGATAGAACTGCTTGATCCATCCTTCCATCGAATCGAGCATGCCCGCCGGCAGGTCCTGGTGGACGCCACCCGGCCGGAAGTAGGCCGCATGCATGCGCGAGCCACTCACCTGCTCGTAATATTCCATCAGCAGCTCGCGCTGCTCGAAGCCCCAGAGCGGCGGTGTGAGCGCGCCGACGTCCATCGCGAAGGTCGTGACGTTCAGCAGATGGTTGAGGATGCGCGTGATCTCGGAGAACAGCACGCGGATGTACTGGCCGCGCTCCGGCGCCTCGATGCCCAGCAGCTTCTCGACCGCGAGCGCGTAGGCATGCTCCTGGTTCATCGGCGAGACGTAGTCGAGCCGGTCGAAGTACGGGACCGCCTGCAGGTAGCTCTTGTACTCGATCAGCTTCTCGGTGCCGCGATGCAGCAGCCCGATGTGCGGATCGCAGCGCTCGACGATCTCGCCGTCCATCTCGACGACGAGACGCAGCACGCCGTGGGCCGCCGGATGCTGCGGCCCGAAGTTCATGGTCAGTGTCTTGATTTCGACGTCGGACATGTCAGTTCGCCTTCGCCGGAGCCGCCGCTGGTGCCGCGGCCGTCTCCTGGGCCTTCTCGTCGCCCGGAAGAACCTTGGGCGCGCCTTCCCAGGGGCTGAGGAAGTCGAAGCGGCGGAATTCCTGGGCGAGCTTCACCGGTTCGTAGACCACGCGCTTCTGGACATCGTCCCAGCGCAGCTCGACGAAGCCCGTCAGCGGGAAATCCTTGCGCAGCGGATGGCCCTCGAACCCGTAGTCGGTGAGGATGCGGCGCAGATCCGGGTGGTCCGAGAACCATACGCCGTAAAGATCGTAAGTCTCGCGCTCGAACCAGCCGGCCGAGCTGTAGACCGAAGCCGCGGACGGCACAGGCGTCGTCTCGTCCGTCTTCAGCTTCACGCGGATGCGCTGGTTGTTTTTGACGCTGAGCAGATTGTAGACGACGTCGAAGCGCTTCTCGCGCTCCGGCCAGTCGACGCCGCAGATGTCGATCAGCTGCGTGAACAGGCACTTCGGGTCGTCGCGCAGGTAGGTGAGAAGCGCGATCACCTTCTCCGGCGACGTTTCGAGCATCAGTTCGCCGAGTCGGATTTCGGTGTTCGACACCACGTCCGCCCGCGCCTGGACGATGTGGTCGCCAAGTTCCTTGAGAGCCTCGCTCATCAGCGCACCAGCGTGCCCGTACGACGGACCTTCTTCTGGAGCTGCAGCACGCCGTAGAGCAGCGCCTCGGCGGTCGGCGGACAGCCCGGCACATAGACGTCGACCGGCACGATGCGATCGCAGCCGCGCACGACGGAATAGCTGTAGTGATAGTAGCCGCCGCCATTGGCGCACGACCCCATCGAGATCACGTAGCGCGGCTCGGCCATCTGGTCGTAGACCTTGCGCAACGCGGGAGCCATCTTGTTGGTCAGCGTGCCGGCCACGATCATCACGTCCGCGGCGCGCGGGCTCGGCATCGGCGCGAAGCCGAAGCGATCGAGATCGTAGCGGCTCATCCAGCAGTGGATCATCTCGACGCCGCAGCAAGCCAGACCGAAGGTCAGCCCCCACATCGAGCCGGTGCGCGCCCAGGTGACCAGCTTGTCGAGCTGGGCCACGACGAAGCCCTTGTCGGCCAGCTCGTCGTTCAGCGCCCGCGACAGCGCCGCTTCGGCCGCCGTGTTGGGTTTGGCCGGAGTGATCACTCCCATTCCAGGGCTCCCTTACGCCACTCGTAGATGAAGCCCACCGTGAGCACGCCGAGGAACAACATCATCGACCAGAAGCCGAAGAGGCCGATATCCCCCAGCGCCACCGCCCACGGAAACAGGAACGCGACCTCGAGATCGAAGATGATGAAGAGAATCGCGACGAGGTAGAAGCGGACGTCGAACTGTCCGCGTGCATCGTCGAACGGTGCGAATCCGCACTCGAACGGCGACAGCTTCTCCGAGTTCGGATTCTGGCGGGCAATCAGGTATGACCCGCCGAGCATGGCGCAGACCAGCCCGAAGGCTAGTCCGAGGAAGATCAGGATTGGCAGGTATTCCCGCAGAAGAGCTTCCATCGCCACCCCTTGCGCCCGTTTATTATGGGCTGCCAGTGTTTGGGCTGGCGCGAGCGACGGGACTCGAACCCGCGACCTCCGGCGTGACAGGCCGGCATTCTAACCAACTGAACTACGCCCGCTTTCAGCCCCAAACGGCGCGCGGAGAAATATAGGAGCCCCTACTGGGTGTCAAGCATACCGCAGCCGCGAACGCGTGTGTAAGTGCCGGATTTTTCAGAGAATTTCCGCATGCCACCTGGCGACATCGCAGTTTGCGAACGCGAACTCACGATTGCGATTGATTCGCATGCCTTCGATCGATCCGCCGACCGCGATCTGCCGTGCGGGCGCGCACGGTAAAACACTGGCCCGCTTGGCTTTCGCCCGATTCTCCGCCTTCACCGACCTGCCACCGTCGAGCGCCCACTGCCGAGGACTTCGCGAGGGCGCACGGAGCTGCGGATTATTTCTGGCTGTAGGCTTTCAGGATCGCCGCCACGACCATGATCCCGACCCAGATCAGCCAAGCCTTGCCGAAATCGAATTTGAAGCCGAAGCGACCCGCTGCGATCGGGGCGATCCTCCCGAAGCGCTTTCGGGCCCAGATGTTGAGGATGTTGGTGTGCATCGCCTCGACGACACGCATGTAGTCCGCGGCGCCGGCGGCGGGCATCGTCCAGCTCGATACGGTGATGGCCCGCTCGTTGACGAGCGTGTGGCCCTCGATCCGCAGGCGGTTGAGGAAGGAGAGGCCCTCGCCCTCTTCTCCACGATGCCATCCGTCGCCGGTCCACCTGCGCGGCATCTTGAGGGTAGTGCGATGGGCCACCTGCCGCGGCCGTCCGAGGATAATGGCGCCCTCTCGCTCCGCCGACTTGAGAGTCCCCAGTTCGCTTGCCACCACGAGGTCGCAAATCTGGAAGGCGAGCCGCTTCCCGTCCGCCCTCCAGCAATCGGGAACATCGTATCTCAGGATCACGGTCAGGCAGTTGTCCGGACGGTCATCCTGGACCTCGATCGCACCGGTTTGACGGGCGCGCGGCCAGAAGGCCTGGACCTCCTTCAGCCGATCGTTCGCGTAATCGGCGGAGCCCCCGTTCGCGAACCTGTGACGCGCATCATCGGCGGCCCGCGAATAATACTCGACCTGCCTTGTCAGCCTCGCCGGGGAATCGGGCTTGGGCCCGACCTCGACTTCGTCCTCGACATTGACCTGCGGCGCCGGCTCGCCGGGCCCAATCTGCTCCAGCGCGTCGGCATCGCCCGAGAGCGGCAGTGCCCAGCCGAAATGAACCTGACTGAGCTTTGCCAGCCGGCCGGTTTGTTCGGGACAGGTGGGATCGAGCCAGTAGCTCGTCCCGTTCAGGCGCAGCCGCACGATGCAGTGGTTGAACAGGTCCGACGCCGCCAGGAAATCCGGCAGCGCGATGCCGTACGTCGTCGAGGTGAGCGCGGCGCAGGCCTCCAGTTCCAGGCGGCGTGCACCCGCGACATAGAGCTGGGCGGCGTCCTTGCAGTCGCCGAAACGGCTCGACCAGATCGCCGCCAGCCCGCGCGGCATGAGGCCGCCTTCGCCGAAAGACAGGGCGAAATAGCGAAGCTCCCGCTGTACGAAGCGGAGCCATTCGACGGCGCGATCTGCCGGGTCGGGATACCGTGTGGCCAGTTGGTCGATCTCACGGGCCAGTCCCTCGGGAATCTCGGCGGTTTCATAGTAAGGGGCGAACAGGCACGACACGTCCGACCACGCCGGAAATTCGCTGAACTGGAGGGTCGGCGCATGGAGATGCCAAGGCACCGCATACTCCTCGACCTCGTGGCGCGCGCCATCTTCCAGGCACCAGCGAGCGTCGACGACCCCATCCGCCACGGTGATCGCTTCTCCTGGCGGATCGTTGAACGCTCTGCTGGCGACGGGACGGTCGACCGGGCGAAGCTGACGGTGGCGGCACTGGTAGAATGGCTCGACGTCATCGAAGACCACCCAGCCGGCAAATTTTCCCTTCAGCGCCGGATTGCTGCCGGTGACCGTCAGCGCGGTCTCGACGATGTCGCCAACCCGCACGTCGGGAATCAACAACGAGGCCGTCAGCCGCCCGTTGAGGATCAGCATTTCGAGATTTGCTTCACGCCGGAACGTCTGGAACGCGTCGGCATGCGCATGTTCTATGATTTGCCCGTCGCGGAAGATGCGCACGTGATGAATGGCCACCCGCTCGTAGGCAGGGTCGAACTCCACCCCGAAATGCGAGACGCGTTCGGCGCCGGCGCGGGTGAGAACCTTCTGGACGCGCCGGAAGTGCCATTGTCGCTCGAGGGGGCACAGATTCACCTGGCTCTCGGACAGAAGCCGGCAGAGACCATTATCGATGAATCGCGACGCGCTCGGGTCTGCCGGAACGGCGTAGGGCGCGCACTCGACCCAGGTTGGCACCGGCTCGCAGCGCACCGCGGCCTGGGGTGCTGCAGGCACGCCTTCGATCTGCGTCACGCCGCGCTCCCCCGGATCGGCCATGGCAGTTGGTGGGCGATGACGGGATCGAACCGCCGACCAGTCCCGTGTAAAGGGAATGCTCTACCGCTGAGCTAATCGCCCGCCGTCGCTCCTAGCACAGCGGGCTGGGAAAAGCCTAGTTGATCGCGTCCTTGAGAGCCTTGCTGGCCTTGAAGCGCGGCACGATGGCCGCCGGGATCTTGATCTTCTCGCCGGTCTGGGGATTGCGCCCCTCGCCCGCCTGCCGCTTGGTCACCTGA
Organism: Reyranella sp.; assembly: GCF_965228225.1. Lineage (GTDB taxonomy): Bacteria > Pseudomonadota > Alphaproteobacteria > Reyranellales > Reyranellaceae > Reyranella. The sequence goes on from NZ_OZ245801.1 coordinate 2,418,548, forward strand.
AAGGTGCCGAACCCGACCAGCAGGACCTTTTCCTTCTTCTTCAGCGATTTGGTGATCACCGTGAGAATCGAATCGATGGCGTTTGCGGCGTCCGTCTTGGAAAGGTTCGTCGAAGCGGCGACGGCTGCGATCAGATCGTGCTTGTTCACGGCGAGCCTCTCCATGGTCCGGCAACTCGGGTCTCAAGGCGCTTATACCATATTTTGTAGCGCTGCCGATACGGATCGCATCATTTGGGCCAAAACGACGAAGCCCCGGATGAACCGGGGCTTCGCTTCGTTGTCGAGGACGGCCCTCAGTGGGCGCGGGCAGCCTCTGTCGGCTCGGCCGGCTTCGCCGCCACCGCGTCGAGATCGTTCACCCACTCGATGGCGACCACCGGCTTGACCAGCGCCCGGGCCAGAACCTCGTCCACCGTCGAGACCGGGACGATCTCCAGTCCCTTCTTCACGTTGTCGGGGATCTCCGGCAGATCGCGCTCATTCTCCTTGGGAATGAGCACGGTCTTGAGACCGCCGCGCAGGGCCGCCAGGAGCTTCTCTTTCAGGCCGCCGATCGGCATGACCCGCCCGCGGAGGCTGATCTCGCCGGTCATGGCCACTTCCTTGCGCACCGCGATGCCGGTTAGCGCCGACACGATGGAGGTGACCATCGCCACGCCGGCGGACGGTCCGTCCTTCGGCGTCGCGCCCTCCGGCACGTGGATGTGGATGTCGCGCTTCTCGAAGATGCTCGACTTGATGCCGAACATATGGGCACGCGACCGGACATACGCGTTGGCCGCCTGCACCGACTCCTGCATCACGTCACCCAGCTTGCCGGTGACGCTCATGCGGCCCCTTCCGGGAACCAGCACGGCCTCGATCTGCAGCAGTTCGCCGCCAACCTCGGTCCACGCCAGGCCCGTCGTGATGCCGACCAGATCCTCGAGCTCGGCCTCGCCGAACCGGAAGCGCCGGACGCCGGCGTACTTCTCCAGGTTCTTGGGGCCGATCTTCACCTTGGTCGTCCCCTTCATGAGGATTTCCTTGGTGGCCTTGCGGGCCAGGTTGGCGATCTCGCGCTCCAAGTTACGGACGCCCGCCTCGCGCGTGTAGTAGCGCACGAGGTCGCGCACCGCGTCGTCGTGGATGTCGATCTCGCTCTCCTTGAGACCGTTCGCCTCGACCTGCTTGGGGATCAGGTGCTTGCGCGTGATCGCGACCTTCTCGTCCTCGGTGTAGCCGGCGAGGCGGATGATCTCCATGCGGTCCAGCAGCGGCTGCGCCATCCGCAGCGAGTTGGCCGTGGTGATGAACATCACGTCCGACAGGTCGTAGTCGATCTCGAGATAGTGGTCGTTGAACGACGTGTTCTGCTCGGGGTCGAGGACCTCGAGCAGCGCCGACGACGGATCACCGCGGAAATCGGCACCGAGCTTGTCGATCTCGTCGAGCAGGAAGAGCGGGTTCGACGACTTCGCCTTCTTCATGCTCTGGATGACCTTACCCGGCAGCGAGCCGATATAGGTCCGGCGATGGCCGCGGATCTCCGCCTCGTCGCGCACGCCGCCCAGCGACATGCGAACGAAGTTGCGACCCGTCGCCTTGGCGATCGACTTGCCGAGCGAGGTCTTGCCGACGCCGGGCGGACCGACGAGGCACAGGATCGGGCCCTTCATCTTGTTCACGCGCTGCTGCACCGCGAGATACTCGAGGATACGTTCCTTCACCTTCTCGAGGCCGTGATGGTCGGCGTTGAGAATCTCCTCGGCGTACTTCAGATCCTTGATGATCTTGGTCGGCTTGCGCCACGGAATCGACAGCAGCCAGTCGAGGTAGTTGCGCACCACCGTCGCCTCGGCCGACATCGGGCTCATCGTCCTGAGCTTCTTCAGCTCGGCGTTGGCCTTCTCCCGCGCTTCCTTGCTGAGGCGTGTCTTCTTGATGCGCTTCTCCAGCTCGGAGACCTCGTCGCGACCGTCCTCGGTCTCGCCAAGCTCCTTCTGGATCGCCTTCATCTGCTCGTTCAGATAGTACTCGCGCTGCGTCTTCTCCATCTGACGCTTCACGCGATTGCGGATCTTCTTCTCGACCTGCAGGACGCCGATCTCGCCCTCCATGAGGCCGAGGATACGCTCCAGGCGCTTCGAGACCGAATCGAGCTCGAGCAGCTGCTGCTTCTCGGCGACCTTGAGCGCCAGGTGCGCGGAGATGGTGTCGGCGAGCTTGGCCGGCTCCTCGATCTTGTTGATCGAGACCACGACTTCCGGCGGCACCTTCTTGTTCAGCTTCACGTAGTTCTCGAACTCCGAGACTACGGTGCGGGCAGCCGCCTGCATTTCCGCACTGTCGCCGGTCGATTCTTCCATGTCGACGGCGCGCGCCTCGAAGAAATCGGCGCGATCGTTGTAGCCGGTGATCTTCACGCGACGACCGCCCTCGACCAGCACCTTGACGGTGTCGTCGGGCAACTTGAGCAGCTGCAGCACCGTGCCGAGCGTGCCGATCGTGTAGATGTCCTCGGGGCCCGGATCGTCCTGGCTCGCGTTCTTCTGGGCGATCAGCAAAATCTGCTTGTCGTCCTTCATGACCTCTTCGAGGGCCTTTACGCTCTTCTCGCGACCGACGAAGAGCGGCACGATCATGCCGGGAAACACGACGATGTCGCGCAGCGGCAGGACGGGATAGACGGTTCCTTGAATGGGGGCGTTCATGATGCCTCGCAACGTACGCTGTTAGAGCTACCCGTGCCTCGGCCGGGGATCCCTCTCGGGGCAATCCACGGCACGCGAACGCGCGCACTCGCTATCAGAGATTGGCCTGAACGAAGGGTTGTTCAAGCCCCGTCGGGGGAGACCGCCGGCGACGGTTGCCGCCGACGCTGCAAAACTCAGGCCGGAGCAGCCGCAACGCCTTCTTTGCGCTCGCCATGCACATAAAGCGGCTGGGCGCGACCCTCAATGACTTCCCGATTGATCACCACTTCCTCGACGCCGTCGAGCGACGGCAGGTCGTACATGGTGTCGAGCAGGACGGTCTCCATGATGGACCGGAGCCCGCGGGCGCCGGTCTTGCGCAGGATCGCCTTCTGGGCGACCGCGCGCAGGGCATCGTCGGAGAATTTGAGCTTCACGTTCTCCATGTCGAAGAGGCGCTGATACTGCTTGATCAGTGCGTTCTTCGGCCGGGTCAGGATCTCGATCAGCGCAACCTCGTCCAGGTCCTCGAGCGTCGCCACGACCGGCAATCGGCCCACGAACTCGGGGATCAGGCCGTAGCGCAGCAGGTCCTCGGGCTCGAGATCCTTCAGGATTTCACCGGTACGGCGATCCTCAGGCCCGCGCACTTCCGCGCCGAAGCCGATCGACGTGCCCTGGCGGCGCATCGAGATGAGCTTGTCGAGGCCGGCGAAGGCGCCGCCGCAGATGAACAGGATGTTCGTCGTGTCGACCTGCAGGAACTCCTGCTGCGGATGCTTGCGCCCGCCCTGCGGCGGCACGGAGGCCACGGTGCCCTCCATGATCTTCAGCAGCGCCTGCTGCACGCCCTCGCCCGACACGTCGCGGGTGATCGAGGGATTGTCGGACTTGCGGCTGATCTTATCGACCTCGTCGATATAGACGATGCCGCGCTGCGCCCGCTCGACATTGTAGTCGGCCGCCTGCAGCAGCTTCAGGATGATGTTCTCGACGTCCTCGCCGACATAGCCGGCTTCGGTGAGCGTCGTGGCGTCGGCCATCGTGAACGGCACGTCCAGCATGCGCGCCAGGGTCTGGGCGAGCAGCGTTTTGCCGCAGCCGGTCGGCCCGATCAGCATGATGTTGGACTTGGCGATCTCGACTTCGTTCGCCTTGCCGCCGTGGCTCAATCGTTTGTAATGATTGTGCACGGCGACGGAAAGGATGCGCTTGGCGCGGTCCTGCCCGATGACGTAATCGTCGAGGATCTGCCGGATCTCCTTTGGAGACGGCACGCCATCCTTCGACTTGACGAGAGTCGTCTTGCTCTCTTCCCTGATGATGTCCATGCAGAGTTCGACGCATTCATCGCAGATGAACACGGTCGGACCGGCAATGAGCTTGCGGACTTCATGCTGGCTCTTGCCGCAGAAGCTGCAATACAGGGTGTTGCGGGAATCACCCCCGGATTTGGCGGCTGGCATGTCGGTAACGCACCTCCGCTTGGGGGGCCCTACGACCTGCGGGCCCGCACACAAGCCTATGTTAAACGTGCCGCCCGGACGGCGACAACATCAAAATATGGTGTGTCGCCGTGCGAACGGGAAACAATTGGTCGCTGCTGCCCCTCAGGAGGCAGCCGCCTGGATGGTCGTGGGGGTCGGCCGCTTCTCGAGGACGTCGTCGATAAGGCCGAACTCCTTGGCTTCCAGAGGCGCGAAGAACTTGTCGCGCTCCATGGCAAGCTCGATCACCTCGAGCGGCTTGCCGGTATGTTCCACGTACATTTGGTTAAGCCGGGCCCGGGTCGCAAGGATCTCGCGGGCATGGATTTCGATGTCCGTGGCCTGGCCCTGGGCGCCGCCCGAGGGCTGATGGATCATGATCCGGGCGTTCGGCAGCGCGAAGCGCTTGCCCTTCTCGCCCGCGGTCAGCAGGAGCGAGCCCATCGACGCCGCCTGGCCATAGACCAGGGTCGAGATGTGCGGGCGGATGTAGCGCATGGTGTCGTAGATCGCCATGCCGGACGTCACCACGCCACCGGGCGAGTTGATGTAGAACGAGATGTCCTTGGTCGGATTCTCGGCTTCGAGGTACAGCAGCTGGGCGCAGAGCACGCCAGCCACATGGTCCTCGACCGGACCGTTCAGGAAGATGATCCGTTCCTTCAGCAACCTCGACCAGATGTCGTAGCCGCGTTCGCCGCGCGCCGATTGCTCGACCACCATCGGCACGTAGTAGTTGTTGTAGACTTCCAGCGGATCGCGGTCGCGAATCATCGCGGGCCCCCTTGAGTGACAGTGCTACGGGAAAGTGGCAGCGCCGGTGGCCCCATTCAAGGCCACCGGCTCCGGATCAGGTCGCCGCCGCTTCCGCAGGCTCGTCGTTTTCCGCCTCGCGTGCAGCCTTGAGCAGTTCCTCGGGAGTAACCGACTTCTCGGAAACCTTGGCCAGCTCCAGGATGAAGTCGACCGTCTTCTCCTCGAAGATCGGCGCCCGCAGCTGGTCCTTCGCCTCGGCATTCTTGCTGAAGAACTCCAGGACCTGGCGCTCCTGGCCCTGATAGCGCATGGCCTCGCGCATCACCGCCTGGTTGAGCTCCTCGGGGGTCACGTCGATGCTGTTGGAACGGCCGATATCGGCCAGCAGCAGGCCGAGACGCACGCGGCGCTCCGCGATGTCGCGGTACTCCTTGCGCATCTTCTCCTCGTCGCCCTCGAGCTTCTCGCCCTTCGCCTTGGCTTCCTCGATGCGCTGCCAGATCGCGTTGAACTCGCTCTCGACGAGGCCTTCCGGCACGTCGAACTTGTGGGTTTCCGCAAGCTTGTCGAGGAGCTGGCGCTTGATCATCGTGCGCGAGATCTGGTTGTAGTCCTGCCCGATGCGCTCGCCGATCGCCTTGCGCATGGCCTCCAGGTTCTCGAAGTTGCTCTTCTTCGCCAGCTCGTCATCCGCCGGCTTGTCGACGAACTCGTGGATTTCCTTGATCGTGCACTTGAACACCGCGTCCTTGCCGGCGAGTTCGGGCGCGCCGTACTCGGCCGGGAAGGTCACCTTGACGTCGACCGTCTTGCCGACCTCGGCGCCCATCAGCTGATCCTCGAAGCCGGGGATGAACGAGCCCGAGCCGAGTTCCAGCGTGTAGTCGCTGGCCGCGCCGCCGGGGAATTCGACACCGTCGACCGATCCCACGAAGTCGAGCTTGATCGCATCGTCCTTCTGCGCCGGACGCGGCGGATCCACGGGCTTCTGCTCGCGGTTCGCCTTGGCGATGCGCTCCAGCGCCTCGTCGATGTCCTTCTCCGGCACTTCCGCCTTCAGCCGCTCGAGCTCGATGCCCGAGAAGTCGAGCTTGCCGATTTCCGGCAGCACCTCGACCACGACCTCGAACTCGACGTCCTTGCCCTCTTCCAGCTGCTTCAGGTCGACGCGCGGCTGCAACGCCGGCTTCAGGCCGCGATCCTCGATCGCCTTCGCCGTGCTGGTGTTGACGGCCGCCTCGACGGCTTCGCCGAACAGCGCCTGCCCATACTGCTTCTTGAGGAGGCTGACCGGCACCTTGCCGGGACGGAAGCCCGGCAGGGCCGCCGTCTTCGCCATTTCGGCCAGGCGCTCGTCGATCTTCGCCGAGAGGTCGCTCGCGGGGACGACGATCTTGAACTGGTGCTTCAGGCCTTCGGCCGAGAGTTCCGTAACTTGCATTGTCTCACTTCCATTTCCTGGTGCGGGCGGAGGGACTTGAACCCCCACGCCTTGCGGCACGAGAACCTAAATCTCGCGTGTCTACCAATTCCACCACGCCCGCCCGAAGCTTTGCCCAAACGACATCCTGAGCCATCGGGGCGTGCCGCGAAGGCCGAATCGCGGGCCTCTTAGCCCGACCCCGATGAACGGTCAATTAAAGGACGACAGGGAGTGGAGAACACTCGGCAATTGCACGGGTAAATCCTCGGCGATCAGGCCGGGATGGCCGAACTGCAGCGCACATTCCCCATGCAGCCAGGCAGCAGCAGAGGCCGCGGCGAAAGGCGTGAGTCCCTGGGCCAGAAGTCCGCCGATGAGCCCCGAGAGCACGTCGCCCGATCCGGCCGTCGCCAGCGCCGGCGAGGCATGGACGTTGATCACCGCGCGGCCATCCGGCTCGGCGATCACGGTATCGGGCCCCTTGAGCAGGACGGTCGCTCCGCTCCGCGCCGCCGCCTGCCTCACCCGCTCCAGCTTGCCAGTCTGGCCGCCCAGGTCGGGGAACAGCCGCCTGAATTCGCCCTCATGCGGCGTCAGCACCGTCGGCCCTGCGATGCGGCCGAACAGGAGATCGGGATCGCCGGAGAAGACGGTGATAGCGTCGGCATCCAGCACCACCCGGCGCCGGGCGTCGAGCGCTGCGAGGACGGCGTCCTTCGTTCGCTCGATCACGCCCGATCCCGGACCGATCAGCACCGCATTCCGCCGCTCGTCTTCCAGCAGACGGGCGAACATCGGGCCATCGTCGGCCTCGACGACGAGATTTCCGGGCTCGGCCGCCTGATAGGCCGTCATCGTCGAGCGGAAACCCGCGATCGTCACCAGTCCGGCCCCGACCCGGCGCGCGGCCAACGCCGCCAGCCGCGCCGCGCCCGTGGCATGGGGCCCGGCCAGGATGGTGAGATGGCCCCGCGCATACTTGTGGTCGCCGATGTCCTCGCGGCGCAGCAGGTGCGCCCACAGGGCCGGCGCATTGAGCCAGGCCCGGGGCCCGATCGAGTCCAACGCGGCCGCGGGAATGCCGATGTCGACGATGCGGAGAGCCCCGCAACGGCGCAGCCCCTCGACCGAATAGTGGCCCGGCTTGGCGCGAAAGAAAGACACGGTCGATTCTGCCCGAAAGGCGCGGCCGAGGATCTCTCCCGTGTCGCCATGGAGGCCGCTCGGCACGTCGATGGCGACCACGGGCAGGCTACGCTCGCTCACCAGGTCGATCGCGGCGGCAATCTCTCCATCGACGGGACGGCTCAGGCCCGCCCCGAAGATGGCGTCGATCACCAGGGCGGCGCCTTCCAGCAGCGCCGGCGACCAGCGCTCGACCGGCCCCGTCCAGGTCCCGGCGGCCCAGGCGGCATCGCCCTTGAGGCCCTCGACCTCGCCAAAGAGAATCACGCGTACGGGCCAGCCCGCCGCCTGCAGATGCCGGGCCGCGACGAAGCCGTCGCCGCCATTGTTGCCCGGTCCGCAGAGCACGATGACGGGACGACGTGCATGGCGCTCCATGACGGCGACGGCCACCGACTGTCCGGCGGCCTCCATGAGAGTCGGTCCGGAAACACCGGCCGCGATGGCAAAGGCATCGGCCTTCGCCATCTGCCCGCAGCCGAGAAGCGCAAGTGCGTCGTTGGGAATGAGATCGTTCACGTCAGGCCTTGGCGGCATGGAACGGGGGCGATTGGGGCGGCCGACCGGAATTGAACCGGCGACATCCAGAATCACAATCTGGCGCTCTAACCAACTGAGCTACGGCCGCCATCGCGGATCGCTCCCGACGAAGCGCGCCTTCCTACGCTCCAGCGGCCGGAGCGTCAACAATCAGCAGACGTCTTGGGCAGGAGTCGATCGATGGCATGTATCCACACGGCGCAAGCCCCCTCGAACGACAGTTCGAACGGGCCGCGCAGACGTGCCCAACTCTCGAAATCGACCAGGGCCTCGATCGCGAGCACCGTCTGGCGGCGCTCGCGTGGCGTCAGGGTCGCCAGTTCCGGCGCATAGATCTCCTCGATGCGCCGCATCACCATTTCGCGAATGACACGGATGCGCGCCTTCAGTTCCGGCGATTCGCCCTGGTTGGCATTGAGGGCTCGCCACAGGGGCAGCCATTCCTCGCAGGTGCGACCGCGCGTCTCGACATGGATTTCCAGCCGCTGCATGCGCGTCCCGTTCGTCGGCTGAGCGGCCACCTGGGCCGAGGCCCTGAGCAGCGCCTCGTCGGTCGCCGCAACTCGCAAGGCGTGCAGGTCCGGGAAGCGTTCGAAGACCGATCGCACCGAGTAGCCGGCGCGCTGTGCGATAGAAGCGGCTGTGGGTATCTGCGGCCTCTCGCGGAGCAGGGCCAGGTAGGCATCGATGATGAGCTGGCGCGTGCGGGCGCTTCGCAGTCTTCGACCGTCCTTGAGCTCGGGCGTCGAGGATGCGGCAGGCACCCCTTCACCCGCCGCGGTCACGCGGCGTCGCTCCGGTTCCGGGGCAGCAACCGGTCGATCGTCTGGATCCAGACCTCGCAGGCCTCGTCGACGGACAGGCCGAAGTATTCGCGCATGCGTTCCCAGCTTTCGACGTCGGTCAGCGCCTCCAGCACGATCAGCATCTGACGCCGCTCCTCGGGCTGCATCGTGGCGAACTCCGGCGCGAACATCAGCTCCATGCGTTCCGTTACGCTGTCGCGCGCAAATCGGACGCGTGACTTCAGTTCCGGCGAATCACCCTGGTTCACCACCAGCGACCGCCACAGGCGCACCCAGCGTTCGCACGACTGGCTGCGCGTGCGTACGTGCGCCTCGATCCTGCTCGCGCGCTCGCCCTCGACGCCCCGCGGCGGCGCCAACGCCGACACCTGCGCGAAGCAGTAATCGACCGCCGCGACCTGCAGGGCGAGGATGTCGGGAAAACGCTCGAAGATCGACCGCACCGAGTATCCAGCCTTCGCCGCGATCTCGGCCGCGGTCGGCACGCGCGGCGACAGGTCCTGAGCGAGCGCGAGGTAGGCCTCGATGATGAGCTGCTTCGTACGCTCACTGCGCAGCCGGCGGCCGTCCACTTTCACCGGCTGGACAGTCATGTGCGAGCCCCGCCATCCGGTGTGGCCGGCAGGATCCGGTCGATGGCGGCGATCCAGGCCGCGCAGCCTTCGGCGAACGAGAGACCGTACATGTCGCGAAGTCGCGCCCAGCTCTCGATGTCTGTGATTGCTTCGAGAGCGATCAGGACATTGCGGCGCTCGACCTCCGGGAGCGCCGTCAGTTCGAGCCGGTACATGAGCTCCATGCGCTCGATCGTCCGGTCGCGGGCAACCTTGATGCGGATCTTCAAGTCGTCGTTCTCATCGACGTTGAACGTCAACGCCCGCCACAACGAAATGCCCCGCTCGCAGGTCCCTGCCCTGGTCTCGACGTGCGACCGGATGCGCGTTGCCCGGTCGCCATCGACGTCGCGGGCGGGCGCCAGCGCCGCCGCGTGGGCCAGCGCGTAATCGGCCGCGGCGACGCGCAACGTGTGAAGATCGGGGAAACGTTCGAAGATGGACCGGACGGAGTATCCCGCGCGCTCCGCGATCTCCGCCGCCGTTGGTACCGGGGTTTGGGGATTCTCGCGGATCAGGGCCAGATAGGCTTCGACGATGAGTTGCTTGGTCCGCTCACTGCGGAGCCGGCGGCCGTCCACCCTGATGTTCTTCGCCGGAGCCGGGTGGCGGGCATGAGGGTCGATCCAGCTCATTCCGCCAGCCAACTCGCCGGCCGGAGCCAGGTTGCGATTCCGCAACTCGCAGAGCGACTTACAAGCATTCTCAACGCAAACACCTCGGACACCGGTCTTTGCCCCACCGAAACGGGGCAACAATTGCATCCTATGTCCACATCAATGCAAATACCAGCCGATCAGCTGCCAAAATGTTTCGCCAAACGAGAGATGGCGCTGTCGAGCGTGCTGTCGTGCTTGCAGAAGCAGAAGCGCGCGAAATGTCGGGGCGCCGCTTCGGACTGGTAGAAGGCGCTGACCGGCACCGCCGTCACCCCGGCCTCGACCGTGATGTGCCGGCAGAAATCCTCGTCGGTTCCGTTGAATCCCAGCGGTCGGAAGTCCGTGGTGACGAAATACGTCCCGTGCGACGGCAGGACGTCGAAACCGATCGTGGCCAGAGCCCCGGCGAGATGGTCGCGCTTGCGCTGCATGTCGGCCGCCAGGGTCGAGAAGTACCGATCGTCCAGGCGCAGTCCGGTCGCGGCGCCCCATTGCAGGTTGGGCGGCGTCGTGAAGGTCATGAACTGGTGGGTCCTGGCGATCGCCTTCATCAGCTCCGGCGCCGCGGTGATGTAGCCCACCTTCCAGCCGGTGAGGCTGAAGCTCTTGCCGGCGGAGCCGATCCGGACCGTCCGGTCGCGCATGCCCGGCAGGGTCATCAGCGAGATGTGGCGCCGATCGTCGAAGATGATGTGCTCGTAGACCTCGTCGCAGATCGCGTAGACATCGTGCTCGAGGCACAGCCCGGCGATGAAATCGAGTTCCTCGCGGTCGAACACCTTGGAGCAGGGATTCATCGGCGTATTGAACAGGATGAGCTTGGTCTTCGGTCCGAACGCCGCCGCCAGCTCCTCCCGGGGCAGACGCCAGGTCGGCGGCTCCAGGCGCACCAGCTTCGGCACGCCCCCTGCCCGCCGCACGATCGGCAGATAGGAATCGTACAGCGGCTCGATCAGCACGACTTCGTCGCCCGGCTCGATCAGGCCGAACAGGCAGTCGCCCAGCGCCTCGGTCGCCCCGGAGGTCACGAGCACTTCGCCCTGCCAGTCTATGTCGAGCCCCTGGAAACGCGCGGCGTGCGCGGCCACCGCCTGGCGCAGCTCGGGAATGCCCATCATCGGCGGGTACTGGTTGTGGCCGTTCAGCAGATAGTCCGCGGCCGCCGCCCTCACCTCCTCCGGTCCCTTGTCGTCGGGAAAGCCCTGCCCGAGATTGACCGACTGGTGCTCGCGGGCCAGCGCCGACATGACTTCGAAGACCGTCGTGCCGAGACCGGCCATCGTGGAGTTTGCGGATTTCATGCGGACTTCTCTCAGTGTCTACTTTTTGCGCTGTATTTTGTTTGTCTTTTAATCAATCCGCCCTCAAAACAGACAGACCGAAGCCGGATTTCCCGCACTACCCTGTGGAAAATTCTGGCATGAAGTGTGCTTCCCTATCCTGACACGGGCTCTTCTGATCGGAGGGCCCGGTGCCTTCGTGCGGAGTGTCTCAAGCCCAATGAAGAAGATCGAAGCGATCATCAAGCCCTTCAAGCTGGACGAGGTGAAGGATGCCCTCAACCAGATCGGCCTGAAAGGCATCACGGTTCTCGAGGCCAAGGGCTTCGGCCGGCAGAAAGGCCATACCGAGCTTTATCGTGGCGCAGAGTACGTCGTCGACTTCCTGCCGAAGGTGAAGCTGGAACTCATCATCGAGGACGAGATGGTGGAAAAGGCGGTCGAGGCCATCCGTGCCTCCGCCCATACCGGTCGCATCGGCGACGGCAAGATCTTCGTGTCGAGCATCGACGACGCGATTCGAATTCGTACTGGTGAGCGTGGTGACGCCGCCGTATGAGGACCCGGCCTTTCGGGGGCTGAAAGCAGTAAACCACTAAGTAGAGGGACGAGCGACAATGGATGCCAAACAGGTTCTCGCGCTGATCAAGGAAAAGGACGTCAAGTTCGTTGACTTCCGCTTCACCGATCCTCGCGGCAAGTGGCAGCACACGGCCCGCATGGCGTCCGCCACCGACGAAGGCACCTTCGAGGACGGCGTGATGTTCGACGGCTCCTCGATCGCCGGCTGGAAGGCGATCAACGAGTCCGACATGATCCTGATGCCGGATCCGTCGACCGCCGTGCTCGATCCCTTCACCGCGCAGACCACGCTGATCGTGAGCTGCGACGTCGTCGAGCCCTCGACCGGCCAGCTCTACGCCCGCTGCCCGCGCTCGACCGCCAAGCGCGCCGAAGCCTTCATGAAGTCGTCCGGCATCGGCGACACCGCCGTGTTCGGCCCCGAACTCGAGTTCTTCGTGTTCGACGACGTCCGCTACGACGTCCAGATGCAGGGCAGCTTCTACAGCATCTCCTCCAACGAATCGCCGTGGAACACCGGCGTTGCCGTCGAAGGCGGCAACCTGGCCCATCGTCCGGGCGTCAAGGGCGGCTACTTCCCGGTCCAGCCGGTCGACACGCACAACGACCTGCGCGCCGAGATGATGTCGGTCTGCACCGACATGGGCCTGGTCATGGAAATCCACCATCACGAGGTGGCTCCGGCGCAGAACGAGCTCGGCTTCAAGTTCGACACGCTCGTGAAGACCGCCGACAACGTGCAGAAGTACAAGTACTCGCTGCACAACGTCGCCCACAGCTACGGCAAGTCGCTGACCTTCATGCCGAAGCCGCTCTATGGCGACAACGGCTCGGGCATGCACTGCCATCAGTCGATCTGGAAGGACGGCAAGCCGCTGTTCGCCGGTTCGGGCTATGCCGACCTGTCGGAGACGGCGCTGTACTACATCGGCGGCATCATCAAGCACGCCAAGGCGCTGAACGCCTTCACCAACGCCAGCACCAACTCCTACAAGCGCGTCATCCCGGGCTTCGAGGCGCCGGTGCTGCTGGCCTACTCGTCGCGCAACCGCTCGGCCTCGTGCCGCATCCCCTACGCGTCCTCGCCCAAGGGCAAGCGCGTCGAGGTCCGCTTCCCCGATCCGTCGGCCAACCCGTACCTCGCCTTCGCGGCGATGCTGATGGCCGGACTCGACGGCATCAAGAACAAGATCCATCCGGGCGACCCGATGGACAAGAACCTGTACGACCTGCCGCCGGAAGAACTCTCCAAGGTTCCGACCGTCGCCGGCTCGCTGCGCGAGGCCCTCAACGCCCTCGACGCCGACCGCTCGTTCCTCACCCAGGGCGGCGTGTTCACCGACGACCAGATCGACGCCTACATGGAGCTCAAGTGGGAAGAGGTCTACAACTGGGAACACCAGCCGGCCCCGATCGAGTACAAGATGTACTACTCGATCTAAATCGGACGCAGCAAAATAAGGACTTTGGGAGCCTCGGAAACACTCCGAGGTCCGTAGGAAGGCCGCCCCTCACCGGGCGGCCTTTTCTTCACCAAAGGCTCATTCAATGCAGGATTGGTATTTGGAATTGTTCAAGCTCGACGGCAGCAACATCGCATCAATCGAGCACCGCGTACTCCTGCTTCAAGCGGAACAGCCCATGCGGGCCGCCACCGAACTGGCGATGCGTGAAGTCGAAATGCAAACTCTCAAGAAGACGGGAATCCACGGCGTGAGGCTAATCGCAGACGACGGTACCGTCTATCTCGATTGGGACGTGTGGGAGACGATCACTCAGATGGCCGCAGTGGCCGGTTTCGAGTATCGCCAATCTCGTCGAAAGGCTGATGAGCACAAGGACTAAAGCGCAACACCGCGTTAGCCGAATCCTGCCTTCACCCGTTGATCCAACAGGCCTGTGATTACCCGGAACTTATGGAGCGTGTATTCGAGCCATCTTGTGCTCGTCCTTCTCGACGGTCTTACGGCCGGCCCACTGCACCCTAGGCCCAGTGTTCACGAACAGCCTGCGAATCTGCGCCAGCCGGTCCAGCTGGTCCCGATCATGGAAACCTGAAACAAGGTGCCCGGCCGGGAACTTGTCCTGCGCCTGATCCCACGTCCATTCCGTCATCCGCTCACTGGAGGGCCTTCCTAAACCCTTCTCAGAAGCCAGCCCGCCACAGCGTAAACCGCCTGCGTGCTCGATTATACCAGAGGGTCCGAGGCCACTGCCGCAGCACCTGAGCCCGGTTCAGGTGGATGTCGATATATCGTGAGTCCTGTGCCCGGTTCGGCTTAGCTACCACGTCCTTGGTGTCATCGGCAGTCAGGAAGTCTAGGGAGTCCACGGACAGATGATCCCATTGCTCTTTAGGAATCGGGCTCAGCGGAACCACTCCTTGAAATAGCGTGTCTTTGCTACCCCACACCGTCACGTGATCGAGCCGAGCCTCCGCTGCCATTGCGGTCAGCGCTGCGTCGGTACCTGCCATGATCTCGGCCGCGAGGAACGTATTGTTGTGATAGCTCCATCTTGAGTAGCCCAGCCAGAGGTCTATGAACTCGCGAAGGTCTATGTCTGGCCGGATCGGGCTCGGTGGAAAGATCGTCCTGAACAAGCCCGCCACCAGGAAGACAACGCCTGCCGCACCGCTTCCCCAGAACAGAGCATCGAACAGCAGCGTGTAGGTATCGCTTACAGCGAGCTTGGTATGTGCGGACAAGCACAACCCGAGCAGGGCTATGCCGATGGAGATGAGGACACCGGGCTGCATAAGTGAAGCCTACTACCCGAGCCGGTGGGAATCGAGAGACCCTAGTAGATCGGTCCCCGCATCAGAGCTACTGATCAGCGGGCGCTTCGTGCTGATTCATGGAGTGTCAGAAGCGAAATCTACGGCAGGGCTGGGATCTGTACCGGACGACCATACAGTCCGTTGCCATCGAACTCCGAATACCAGACCTGACGGTCGGCGCGCACCTTTCGCGGAACAGCAAGCCAGATAGCCAATTGATACTCGAAGCGCTCACCCTTGCAGCGAGCCAGCTTCTCGCGATCTGCGAGAGGCGGGCATCTCGGCCTACCGACGTCGTGAAGCTTGATCTCGCAGGCAAGCAGATTGTTCGCTGATCCGGCCTCACAGCGCTTGTGCACGATCAGGTCCAGTTTCATCTCGCCCTTCATCGCGCCTTCTCTACCGTCCTGACAGTATTCGGCATCGACCATGAAGCCGTCCGCCTCCCAAGCGACAACTTGTGGCATCCGAGCCAATAGGATGGCGATCCGTGTTGAGACCGACCATTCCATGCTCTTCGATCCACCAACTCGGGGGTGCTCTCTCATGTACTCGCGCACAGCTTGGAATAGCAGCGACCTCAAGTCATGGACGGTGGGCATTAAGCTGACCTCAAGATGATCTGATCGCTCCCCCGACAGGACGAATGAAGCAATTCCGAAAATATCTGAATGGACGAACCATTCAGGGTCAAGGGACCGGCACTCATCAGCTTTAACCGAGGAAGAAGCTCCGCAAACATGCCCCACCGGTTCATTAAGCCTATCAAGGCAGACTCCCTGACGACGTGAAGGTCTGCTTCTCCAACACGGGGAACGAGATGGATGAAACGCTGGAGTTCGTCCGAGAATGCGGAACTCAATGGGGCGTGGAAATTGTCTGGCTGGAATACCTCGATCACGACGAACCCAAGAGCAGATTGACGCAGGCGAGCTTCGAAGCGGCCAGCCGTGCCCGTGAGCCTTACCAAGCACTGATTAAACGGAAGAACTACCTCCCGAATCCAGTTGCCCGCTTCTGCACCAGTGCACTCAATATCCGGGCGTGAAGCAGTACGCCCGCTCACTTGGTTGAGATCACTGGTCCAACGTAGTCGGGATCAGAGCGGACGAACCCCGAAGAGTATCATGACTGCGAGGTCCAACCCGGGAACGCTGGGAGAATGTATTACCTCTAGCCACAGCAGGAACAACCCAAGAGGACGCGGTCCAGTCTTGGTACCAGCAGAACTTCGATCTCACCTTGCCGAACGTCGACGGAAAGACCCCACTCGGGAATTGCGATCTGTGCTTTCTGAAATCCGCAGTTACGATCAACACGATCCTCAAGGACATGCCGGAGCGGGCGGACTGGTGGATCAAGCAGGAAGCTGAATCCAGAGCAAGTAAGCCGACTGGTGCGAGATTCCGGAAAGATCGACCCAGCTACGCAGCAATGCTGAAGGCAGTGCAAGCCGAAGAACCCAAAGAGTTCGGGGATGCAGATCAGGCCGCTGACTGCTTCTGTCGTGAATAACCAATCCAACGCGTTGCGCTCGCGAAGCGATTTCTACCCAACAAATGCTTCCTAGGCTTGTGATATCATCCTCCTAGGGGAGTTGGCGTGCCAATCGAAACTTTCATCCTTGCCGTGTTCAAGATCGGTCTTTTGACTGCCTTGGGCCAATTCATCGACTTCATGATGGACAAGCCGGAGAAGAAGCGGTTGCGCGATTGGCTGTCTAGGCTTGTTTTGAAACTTGAATACGGTCGTTGGGAAGCACTGGGAGCCGAAGAGGCGCGAGCCGCTTTGAAAGCGTGGGACTATGTTGTTGGGCCCAGATTGATATCGGCCCAACGATTGGTCACATCAATCTACGTGATGGTTTTGGCAACGGCTTGGACCTCCAGCACCGGCGGCGCTTTCATTGCAATGATGACGTGGTTATTCCGCGATGGAACCATTCCCGATGAAGCAAGAGGCGTGCTGATTCAGATGTTTGTTCTCTCGCCATTACTCCTGACTGTGATGGTGGCACTCTCACTTTCCTTCACCCGCTTTCTCTCCAATTTGGCTCTTAAACAGGCAGGAGGAATCGCTACATATCTGATGTTGCTGATTGCAAACGTTGCGCTATTCCTGTTGTGGCAGCCGTTGATGACGACGTTCTATGTCGCAGTCGTGTCGTGGTGGATGAACCACGAACTAATATCGATATTGACTACGAAGGCTGGGATAAGCGGGTGGTACGCCATCGTGACCGGTTCGTTCGCCGAGTGGCCTAGCAGCCTCTTGCAACTGCAGTTGCCTCAGGATTTCGCTTCCTTCTTGATTAATGGCCTGCGGATCGCATTCTCACTTGCTTTCGTACTGTCGTTTGCCTTGCGGTCCTATGTCCGGGCAACGATCTTGAGGCTGGGCTATGCCATAGTAGATTCTGACAAGCCCATATTTACGTTGGTGCTGGGTGGCCTGACGGCACTAGCGGTCCTCTGTCATGAACTCATTAAGCTCATGGGACAGAACTAGAAGAGATCAAGCAGGGCGTTAGTCTTCGCGCTCGGTCGCTTGCCCCCTCTGATCTGCCCGCTTCAGGGTCACTCGCCTGCCGCAGTCCTGATAGCCGCTCATAGAGTCGCTGAACTCGATCTCGAATCGTTGATGGATCACAGGTCCAGTCCAATGGATCACGCTGGACGGTCCAATACGGTCCACTTATCGATGTTCCAATAACCATGTGCCGTAATGGAGATTATGGGATCACCAACCGATCAGCTTAGTGACTATGTTTACCTACTTGAAACCCTGAAATTTTCTCGATTTAGTTCGCCCCAGGCGAAGACCAATGTCTTCCGATCTTTCGGATCATGGAAGGGCCCGCTGTTGTGGGCCCTTCTTTTGTTGGAGGATGCGCGCCGCAATATTTCTGAGGGAACGGACATGGGCTGGATGGACGAAGCGATGGAGACCCTGCGGCCCTGGATCGGGCGGGTGCGCACGGTCGAGGACGATATCGGCATGATGGCCGTCCGCCGCGTCGCCGCGACCTTCGACGTCGATCCCGATTCGATCAAGCGCGGCCAGGAGCTGCCGCCGCACTGGTTCACGGTGTTTTTTGCCGAGACCGTCCGCCAGGGCGAGTTGGGCCCGGACGGCCATCCCAACAAGGGCATCGTCCTGCCGCCGATCCCGATGCCGCGCCGCATGGGCGCCGGCCGCCAGGTCGAGATCATGGGCCGCCTCAAGGCCGGCGAGCCGGCGCTGAAGAAGGCCGAGGTGGCGAACATCGTCCCCAAGACCGGCCGCTCGGGCGACATCTTCGTGCTGACGATGCGTCACACGATCGAACAGGGCGGCAAGACGATCGCCTCCGACACGTTCGACGCGATCTACCGCCCCGCCGTCCCGCCGGGCCAGAAGACCACCGCCACCGTGGCCACGCCGGCGCGCACCGACCAGGCCTGGAGCGAAACGACGCCGCTCACCAACACGCTCAATTTTCGCTACGGCGGCATCACCTGGAACGCCCACCGTATCCACTATGACGGCGACTACACGCGCAGCGAGGAAGGCTATCCCGCCATCGTGTCCAACGGCGGCCTGTCGATGCACCTCATGGTCGATGCCGCCCTGAAGCACGCCAAGGGCGAGCTGAAGGGCTACAGCGCCCGCCTCGTCCATCCGCTCTGGGTCGGCGACCTGATCGAGGTCCGCGGCGAGGACCAGAAGGACGGCAAGCTCAGGCTCTGGGCGGCCGACAAGAACGGCGTGCTGTGCGGCGAGATGGACCTGGAGTTCGCGGCGTGAGCGGTGGTCCGCTCTCGGGCGTGAAGGTGGTCGACCTGACGACGGTGGTCGTCGGGCCGATCTGCACGCGCACGCTGGCCGACTACGGCGCCGAGATCATCAAGGTCGAGGCGCCGGGCGGCGACTTGCTGCGCACGATGGCGCAGGGCAGCCGCAATCCCGGCATGTCGGGCAAATTCATCAACTTCAACCGCAACAAGCGGTCGATCGTGCTCGACATCAAGCAGCCGGACGGGCTCGCGGCGCTGCATCGCCTGATCGAGAAGGCCGACGTGTTCGTGAGCAACGTGCGGCCCGAGGCCCTCACCCGCGCCGGGCTCGACCATGCGAGCCTCGCGAAGAAGAACCCGAAGCTGATCCACTGCTCGATCCTGGCCTTCGGCCGCGGCGGCCGCTACTACAACCGCCCCGCCTACGATCCCATCGTGCAGAGCCTGTCCGGCGTCGCCGGCACCCTGGAACGCGCCACCGGCGAGCCGCGCTTCGTGCCCATGGTGATGAGCGATCATACCACGGGCCTGATCGCCGCCCAGTGCATCGGCTTCGCCCTGTACCGGCGCGAGAAGAGCGGCGTCGGCGAGGCGATCGACGTGCCCATGCTCGAGAACATGGCCTCGTTCGTGTCGAGCGAGCATCTGGGCGCGGCGACCTTCGATCCGCCGATCGGTCCCAGCGGCGACGGCCGCCTGCTCAGCCCCGACTATCGTCCCCTGCCGACCAAGGACGGCTACATCACCGTCGGGCCCAACACCAACCAGCAGGCCTTCGCCTTCTTCGACGCCATCGGCCGGCCCGAACTGAAGACCGACCCGCGCTTCGACAGCGCCGCCTCGCGCACGAAGAATGCCGCCGAGTACTTCGTTGTCCGCAAAGAGGGCCTCGCCCAGAAGACGACGGCGGACTGGCTGGAGATCTTCGACCGGCTCGACGTGCCGGCGGCGCGCTACAACACGATCGACGACCTGCTCACCGATCCCCACTTGACCGATGTCGGCTTCTTCCAGCCCGAGGACCATCCCAGCGAAGGCCGCATCCGCCGTTCGCGCCGCGCCAACACGTTCTCGGGCGGTGAACGACCGGTCGAGACGCACGCCCCCAAACTCGGCGAGCATACCGCCGAGATTCTCAGCGAGGCCGGATACGGCGACGCAGAGATCGAGAAGATGCGGACGTCGGGTGCCGTGCGCTGACGAAGGATCGTCCCGCATGCCGATATGATGCAGCGGCTGGGCTGTCACGCCGGCCGGGCCAGGCCGCGCAAACGAAATAAACGAAATAACCGAAACAATCGAAGCGAACCTGCCCGGGGGTCAATGCGGTACTTAAATACCGCGGAGATCGCGGATGGGCAACCGATGGGGTGCGCGTGCCCACCCTTCGAGACGCTCACGGCGTTCGCTCCTCAGGGTGAGGTCAGTGTTGAGATGCTCGGCTCGAGTCTATCTCGTCCGGAAACGCTCTAGGCAGGGCTTCTTCTGTTGCTGAGATACGCCTGCCACAGCGGTCGCCATTGTTCCTGCGTGACGACAAGCACGACTTCGTCGCAACGTTCTCCATCCTGCCGGCGGATCCACTTTGGAAGTCGTCCGACTTCCTCGTAGCCGTTCTTCCGGGCGTACGCGAGGCTGCGCTTGTTGTCGTCCATCACGCGTGAGCGAACGGCATACAGATCGAGTGCATTGAAGGCGAAGTCGAGCATCAGCATCTTCGCTTCGCTTCCGTAGCCCTTGCCGAGATGATCCGCCTCGCCGATCGTCGTGCTGGTGGTGGCCGTGCGGTGCGCCCAGTCGACCTCATGCAAGCCGATCCAACCGATGAGTTTGTTGTCCTCGATCGTCACGATGCCGAGACCGAACTCCGTCGTCGAACCCGACAGCCTGTCCAGCCACTCCTCCTGGGCCTTTTCCATGAGAGGAAAGGCCCGCGCCAATCGGTACTGGGTCGTTTCCGGATCGTTCATCCAGCGCCGGATTGCCGGGATGTCGGCTCGCTGGAGCGGACGCAACAGTACGTGCTCACCTTTGCGGAAGACGACGTCGTTCATCGAGTCATTCCTTTGTCACCAATCGGAGCTGGTCAGGCGGCGGTCGATCCCTCAGATCGGCGGCTCGCCCTCGATCAGCACGCGGTGCATGATGCGTTCCTCGCCCACCGGATAATCGATGACGACACGGTGCATGGTGGCGCGATTGTCCCAGACGACGATGTCGCCCCTGCTCCAGACATGGCCGAAATGATGCTGCGGCTTGCGCGCCTCGTCTGCCAGTTCGTCGAGCAGGGCGTCGCTTTCGGCCCGCTCCAGCCCGACGATGCGATCGAGGCGGTTGGGGTTGAGATAGAGCGCCTTGCGCCCCGTCACGGGATGCGTCCGCACCAGCGGATGCTCGACGTCCGGCGTCTCGGCGATCTCCTCCGGCGTGCGCGGCGATGGCCGGTTGCGGGCACGCGGCGTGTCGTAGCCGTGGATGGCCTTCATGCCGTCGATCCGCTTGCGCGTCGCCTCCGGCAGGGCTTCGAACACCGAGTGCATGTTGCAGAACCAGGTCGAGCCGCCGTGGCTCGGAATCTCGATACTGTGCAGCAAGGTCGCCTTCGCGGGGACGGCGAAATAGGAATCGTCGGTGTGCCAGTCTTCGGCGCGGATCGCGGTCTTGTCGGTCGTGCCGTCGGCCATCAGGGTGCTCACCATGACCGACACGTCGGGCACGGCGCCGCTGCGCTTGTAGCGCAGCAACTGCCTCTGCGGCGCGCCGAAGGCCTTGGAGAACTCTCGTGTCTGTTCCGGCGTCATCGGATCGCCGGGGATCACGACCAGCAGATGCTGGGCAAGCGCCTGGTTCAGCATCGCGGCCATCGCTGGCTGGGTCGCGGTGGCGCGATCCAGCCCCTCGATCCGCGCGCCCAGGGCGCCTTCGTTGGGAACGACTTGCGGCATGGTCCTGCAACTCCCGTCGGCTTCATTGGCTCCGATGAGCCTAACGCACGAACGGCCGACCGCACAAAGGCGCGAGCCGGACAGCGGAAGGCGCCCTACTCCGCCTTGAAGTTCAGTTCCTTGGTCAGCGTGCCGAAGCGGCGATAGTCGCTCTTGAGCAGCGTATCGAGGTCCTGGGCCGTGCCGCCGACGGGCC
The DNA here is from genome assembly GCF_965228225.1 of Reyranella sp. Classification (GTDB taxonomy): domain Bacteria; phylum Pseudomonadota; class Alphaproteobacteria; order Reyranellales; family Reyranellaceae; genus Reyranella. Next base: position 2,440,253 of record NZ_OZ245801.1, read on the forward strand.
GCATCGCCACGCCCGCGTAGATCTCCCGCAGCCGAGGATCGCGCAGCGCGGTGTTCACCTCGAAATTGAGCCGCTCGAGGATGGCAGGCGGCACCTTGGCTGGCGCCAGCAGCGCCATCCACTGGTCGACGACGACGTCGTAGCCCAGCTCCTTCAGCGTCGGCACGTCGGGCAGCGCCGGCGATCTCTCGGCGGTGGTGACGGCCAGGATGCGGATCCGCCCCGCCTTCTGATAGGGGATCAGCGGCGCGATCCCCAGCACCGCAAGCTGGACCTGACCGGCCAGGAGATCGTTCACCGCCTGGCCGCCGCCGCGATACGGCACGTGCAGCATCTTGAGGCCGGAGACGCGGGCGAACCATTCGCCGGCGAAGTTCTGCGACGAGCCGATGCCCGAGGTGGCGTAGCCGATCGGCTCGCGCTGCGTGCGCCCGAGCGCGACGAGCTGCTGCAGCGTGGTGACGCCGAGCGACGGATGCACGGCGACCACCAGCGGCTGCGACGAGAGTTGGGCAATCGGGGCGAAGTCCCGGATCGGATCGTAGTTGGGCGGCGGATCGAGATGCGGCTGCAGGCCGAGACTGTCGGTGCCCGCGAGCAGGGTGTAGCCGTCCGGCGCCGCCTTGGCCGCGAAATCGTAGCCGATGCGGCCGGCTGCGCCGGGCTTGTTCTCGACCACGACGGAGACGCCGAGCTTCTGCGACAGCCGTTCCGCCAGCGGCCGGACCGCCGTGTCCGTGGTCCCGCCCGACGGAAACGGCACGACGATGCGGATCGGCTTGCTCGGCCAGTCCTGCGCCGCGGCGGCGAAGGCCGAGAGCGCGAGGCAGCCCGCGAGGAACGGGAGGAGCGCGCGCCTCATGTGCCCGCCTTCCCGCCCGGCACGAACGCGTCCGGCGCGCCGGGCGGAATCGGCGGATGGGCCTTGAGACTGTCCTGGAACGATTCGATCAGGCGGCGGATCGGGCCGCGCACCCACCCTTCGTCCATGTTCGCGTCGGTCTCCTCCTTCGGATCCTTCACGAGATTGAACAGATAGGGCGTCTCGAGCTTGATCGGTCCTTCGTTGGGCTCGACCTCCCACATGAGATGCATCTTCCAGTCGCGCCACTTCACGGCCCGCAGCTCGGTCTTGATGTAGTAGGGAAATCCGTCGCGCGCCGAGGTCGGCCGCTCGCCCAGCAGGAAGCCCAGCTGGTCGACACCGTCGATCGGCCGGTCCGCCGGCAGCGTGGCGCCGCCGACTTTCGCCAGGGTCGGATAGAGATCGGTGATGTGCAGCACGTCCGTCGTGCGGCGTGGCGCGATGCGGCCCGGCCAGCGCAGGATGAAGGGAACGCGGAGCCCGCCCTCCATGGCCGTGTGATAGGTGCCGCGCCAGGGTCCGGCGGTGCCGCGCCACGGCCGCCGGAATTCCGGGCCGTTGTCGCTGCCGAAGAGCACGAGCGTGTCCTCGCGCAGGCCCAGCCGGTCGATCGCATCCAGCATCTGCCCCACCCGATGGTCCATCTCGGCCATCGCATCGGCAAAGTCGCCCGCACCGGTGCGGCCCGCGAAATCGGGATGAGGCAGGGTCGGGAAGTGCAGTTGCGTCAACGGCACATAGGCGAAGAACGGCTGGCCGGCGCCCGACTGGCGCTCCATGAAATCGATCGTCCGGCGCGTGATCTCCCCGTCGATCAGGCGGCGCTGCTCGAGGTCGTAGACCGCGAGGTCGCGCGCCGGCGCGCCCTTAACGCCCTCCATCACGTAGGGCATCGGCACGATCGTGGGATCGAAGCCCGGCGCCGCCGTGAACATCGCCTCGTTGGAGGTGCGCGGAATCCCGTACCATTCGTCGAAGCCGCGATCCTTGGGCAGGCGCCCTTCCCGGTCGCCCAGATGCCATTTGCCGAAGCAGGCCGTCGCGTAGCCGGCGCCCTGCAGCAGTTCTCCGATGGTGATCTCCCAGGGGATCAGGCCCTGAGGCAGGCCGGCCGGCACCGATTGCATCGCCCCGGTGCGGATCGGGTGCCGCCCGGTCATCAGCGCCGAGCGCGTCGGCACGCAGTCGCTCTCGACGTTGAAGTTGAGGCAGGTCAGGCCTTCTTCCGCCAACGCGTCGATCCGCGGTGTCGGGGCTCCGCGCAGCACGCCGCCGCCGTAGCAGCCGAGTTCCCCCCATCCCAGATTGTCGGCGAGGATCAGCAGGATGTTGGGCGGGCGAACGGTCACGGGTCACGCTCCTCTGTGGGTTCGCAAAGAGTGACAGGCACCTGCTCATGTATAAAATGCAAACAGCGGACGGGTTGTTGCGATTTCCGCAAGAGGGGTCGGATGAAACTGCAGGCGCTGCGGCTCTTCCTGCGCATCATGGAGCGGGGAAGCCTCGGCACCGCCGCCCAGTCGCTGAACATGAGCCAGTCCGCGGCAAGCCGCCTGCTGGCCGGCCTCGAACACGAAACCGGGTTGCGTCTCTTTCATCGCGATCGCATGCGCCTCGTGCCCACGACCGAAGGGACCACCTTCTTCGCCGAGGTGCGGCGGGTTCTGGTGGCAATCGACGACCTGCCCCGCGTTGCCCAGCGCGTGGCGGGCGGCACGCGGGCCCGCCTCAGGATCGTGAGCATGCCGCGCTTTGCCGCCAGCCTGCTCGCGCCGGCGGTGGCCCATTTCCATCGCCATCACCCCGAGGTCGAGGTCGATGTCGCGATCATCCATCGGCGAGAGCTCGAACTGGCCGTCGCCAACCAGTCCTTCGATCTCGGGATCGGCGCCCTGCCACTCGACAATCCGGGGATCGAGGCACGGCCGCTCATGACCCTGCCCGCCGTGGTCGTCCTTCCCGCCCATCATCCCCTCGCCCGGCGCAAGTCGCTCGGCGCCCGCGACCTCGCCGCCGAGACCCTGGTGGTGCTCGGGCCGGGCACACAGTTGCGCCATGACGTGGAGACCATGTTCGCAGCCGAAGGCGTCGCCATTCGTCCGAGCATCGTCGTCGACTCGCTCGAATTCGCCTGCCGTCTCGTCGCCCAGGGTGCCGGTGTGGCCATTGCCGATCCGCTCACGCCGGCAGCCCTGGGGGTGGGCCGCCTCGCCCTGGTGCCGTGGCGTCCGCGAACGCTGTTCAACGTCGGCGTGCTCCTGCCGGCGCTGATGCCGCCGTCGCGTTCGGTCGAGCAGTTTCTGGAAGCCCTGCGGCGCGCGGCCAAGGAAGCCGGCGCCCGCCTCGCGCCTCGCTAGCGGGCCAGCAGGCCGCCCACCAGGCCCGACAGCCAGCGGCGCAGGCGCTGCACCACGGCCTTCGTCTTCTGCCAGGCCGGCAGCGACTCCACGAAGGCATAGAGTCTGTCACGCCATTTGAAGACCCAGGTTTCGGAGGCGAGGAACCAGGGCATCGTCACCAGGGTGGGCCGCAGGATCTTGTAGAGACGCGCGACCAGGGCCGTTGCCAGCACCTTGCCGAGCAGGATGCTGGCCGTCGCCAGGGCGAACTTTCCGTGGAGGGCAAAGCCGAAGGCCGCCAGCTTGATCGGCAGCACCAGGGTCGAGGGCGCGACGAAGGCGATCAGGGCTCCCCAGGGCGGCAGGCGCCCGAACCAGGCTTCGAGCCGGGCGACCGGCGGCCACTTGGCGAACGCCGCCATGGCGACGCCCAGGTAGTGCAGCAGCACGTCCTCGATGAAGACGATCGCTGCCGCCAAGGGCATCAGCAGCAGTTCCAGGGCGCGCTTGAGGTGGCGTTTCATCGCGTCGCCATCCAAACCACACAAAATGTCATTATGGTGTTTACCATGTTCACCCGCCGCACGTTCGCCCGCCTGATGGGCGCCGCCTCGCTGGCCCCCGCCGCCTCCCGGGCGCAGTCCGGCAAGCCTTTGTCTCGCATCGCCTTCGGCTCGTGTGCCAAGCAGACCCTGCCGCAGCCGATCTGGGATCCGATCCTCGCCTACCGGCCGGACCTCTTCATCTTCGCCGGCGACAATGTCTATGGCGACTTCCATGCGCCGGATGCAGCGGATCTGAAGCGCGCCTACGAGGAAGCTGGACACATCGCGGGATACACGAAACTGCTCGAGACGGTCCCGCATCTCGCCGTCTGGGACGACCACGATTACGGCGTCAACGACGGCGGCGTGGAGTTCCCGCACAAGGCCCTGTCGAAGGACCTCTTCCTGGAGTTCTGGAAGGCTCCGACAAATGACATCCGCCGCACGCGCAGCGGCATCTACGATTCGCAGATCATCGGACCCCCGGGCAAGCGCGTGCAGGTCATCCTGCTCGACGTGCGCTGGTTCCGCTCGCCGCTCAGGATCACCGACAAGCGCGGCGCGCCGGGCAAGCAACGATACCTTCCCGACCCCGATCCGGCGAAGACGATGCTGGGCGCCGAGCAGTGGGCGTGGCTGGCGACCGAACTGCGCAAGCCGGCCGAACTGCGCCTGATCGTGTCGAGCACGCAGGTCCTGGCCGATGGCCATGGCTGGGAGCGCTGGGGAAACCTGCCGCTGGAGAAGCAGAAGCTCGTCGATACGATCCGCGCCAGCGGCGCCAAGGGCGTCGTCTTCCTGTCCGGCGATCGTCACATCGGCGCGCTCTATCGCGAAACGCCCGAAGGCCTCTATCCGCTGTACGAGGCCACTTCGAGCGGCCTCAACATGGTCTACTGGGCGGCCAAGGAGCCCGGCCCCAACCGCCTCGGCCCGCTCTTCGCCGCCGCCAATTTCGGCGTGGTCGAAATCGACTGGGCCGCGCGCAAGTTCCTGCTGGCACTGCGCGACGAGAGGGGCGACACGCGGCGGGCGGTCGATGTCGGTTTTGACACGCTGAGTATTGCCACCTGATTGCCCAGATTGAATCGGGGGATGTTGCTTCACCGGAGGGCGTAGCGAGGACAAGGCGGTAACGACCGCCGATCTCGGCCCAAAGGAACCCGCATGCAATCGGTGAAATCCGTCGCGTCGGTCTCGCTTCTATTGTCTGCTCTCGCCAGCACCGCGGTTTGCGCACAAGACCGGATGCCCCCTCCCTCGTCTTCCCAGACCTCGACGGACAACTCCACCGACCGGCCGCAGGGACCGCCACCACAAGGCCGGCCCGGCGGCAAGCCGAACGGCGACGGCGCTAACATGCAGGGCGAGCGTCGACCGCCTCCTCCGAACGGGAGGGGCGGCAACGGTGCGCCTCCTTCCGAGCCGCCGCGCATGGGACAGCAGGGAAAGCCGCCGGGAACCGGCCCGGGACAGCCTCCCGACGGCGAGCGGCCTTCCCGAGGACAACAGCCGCCGGCGTCGTCGAGCGCAGCCAATCCGGGCTGATCCGCCGTGCGCAAGAAAGAAAGGCCGCCCTTGCGGCGGCCCTTCATGCCTTCGGTCGTCTTTACTGCGGCTGGACGCCGGCGGCCTTGATGGCGGGCACCCACTTGTCGATCGAGGCCTTGAGCTGGGCGCGCAGCGCATCGGGCGTTGCGTCCTTGGGTTCGGGCAGATCGACGGCCTGATCGATCAGGCGCGCGCGCACCTTCTCGTCGCTGAGCGCGGTGACCAGCGCCTTGTTCAGCGTGTCGATGACGTTCTTCGGCGTGCCCTTGGCCACGAAGAAGCCGTTCCAGATCGTGACCTCGTAGCCCTTGAGGCCCGACTCGTCGATCGTCGGGACGTCGGGCAACTGCGGCAGGCGCTTCAGCGTGCTGACGCCCAGAGCCTTGATGGTGCCGGCCTTGATCTGCGGCAGCACGTTCACGGCCTGGTCGACCATGTAGTCGAACTGGCCGCTGACCAGGTCGTTCAGCGCCGGACCGGTTCCCTTGTAGGGGATCTCCAGCACGTCGACCTTCATCATGTTGTTGAGCATCAGGCCGCCCAGGTGCGAGGCGGCGCCGATGCCGGCCATGCCGTACTGCGCCTTCTTCTGGTTGGCCTTCACATAGGCCTCGAACTCCTTGAAGTCCTTGGCCGGCAGGTCCTTCTTGGTGACCAGCACCATCGGGTTCGTGCCGCCGAGACCGACCGGCTCGAGGTCCTTCTGGCTGTCGTAGGGCAGCGTCTTGTAGAGCGCGATGTTCACCGCGAGGGTACCCATGTGCGTGAACAGCACCGTGTAGCCGTCGGGCGTCGCCTTGGCCGCCTTGTTGACGCCGATCGTGCCTCCGGCGCCGCCGACATTCTCGACGATCATCGTCTGGCCCAGCGCCTCGCCCATGCGGGCGGTGAGCACGCGGGCCAGGGCATCGGTGGGGCCGCCGGCCGCGAACGGCACGATGACCGTGATCGGCTTCGTCGGATAGGCCGTCTGGGCCATGGCGCCCAAGGGCGCGGCCGCCAGGGCAACGGCGGCGGCGGTCGTCAGCAGGTTGCGTCTCTTCACAGGGTTACCTCCCAAGAATCACTGTATTGCGGCTGCTACACCGTCTTCACGAGCTCTGCAATGGCTGCACCCACCGTCTTGGTGTCGCCGTTGCCGCCGAGATCCTTGGTGCGGGGTCCGCCCTCGACCAGCGAGGCCGCGATGGCACGCTCGATCGCCTCCGCCGCCTCCGGATAACCCAGGTGCCGCACCATCATAGCGCCCGACCAGATCTGGCCGATCGGATTGGCGATGCCCCTGCCCGCGATGTCGGGCGCCGAACCGTGGACCGGCTCGAACATCGACGGGTACTTGCGCTCCGGATTGATGTTGCCCGACGGCGCCACGCCGATCGAACCGGTCAGGGCCGGGCCGAGGTCGGAGAGGATATCGCCGAACAGGTTGGAGCCGACCACCACGTCGAACCAGTCCGGGTTGCGCACGAAATGTGCCGTCAGGATGTCGATGTGATACTGGTCGGCCTTGATGTCCGGGTACTTCTTGCGCATCGCGTCGAAGCGCTCGTCCCAGAACGGCATGGTGTGGATGATGCCGTTGGACTTGGTGGCCGAGGTGACGTGCTTCTTCTTCGTCGTGCTGGCGAAGTCGAAGGCGAACTTTAGGATGCGATCGACGCCCTTGCGCGTGAAGATGGATTGCTGAATCGCCATCTCGTCGTCGGTGCCCTGGAACATGCGGCCGCCGATCGAGCTGTATTCGCCCTCGGTATTCTCGCGCACCACCCAGAAATCGATATCGCCCGGCTTGCGGTTGGCGAGCGGCGACGGCACGCCTTCGAACAGGCGCACCGGACGCAGGTTCACATACTCGTCGAAGTCGCGACGGATCGGGATCAGCAGGCCCCACAGCGAAACGTGATCGGGCACGCCCGGCCAGCCCACGGCGCCCAGGAAGATGCTCTCGAATGCCTTGAGCTGCTCCATGCCGTCGTCCGGCATCATCTTGCCGGTCTTGACCAGACGATCGCACGACCAGTCGAAATCGGTGAACTCGAGCTCGAAATTGAAACGCCGCGCCGCGGCCTCCAGGACCTTCACGCCTTCCGGCAGAACTTCCTTGCCGATTCCGTCTCCCGGAATGAGCGCGATCTTGTGCTTGGCCATCAATAATCCTCCCGAACCGCGCGGAACGTAGCAGCGCGACCTTGCCATGCAAGCACGGCATTGCCCCTGTCGTACGCTCACGCCAATATGAACAGGTGTTTACCCCGGAGTGGCCATGACCTTCGACCTCAAGATTACCGGCGGCACCATCGTTGACGGCACCGGCAGACCGGGCTTCGCCGGCGATCTCGGCATCAAGGACGGCAAGGTCGTCGCGCTCGGCAAGGTCGACGGGCCGGCGGCTGAGACGATCGACGCCACGGGCAAGATCGTGTCGCCGGGCTTCGTCGACGTCCATACGCATTACGATGCCCAGATCCTGTGGGATCGGATGCTCACCATCTCGCCCTGGCATGGCGTCACCACGACGGTGATCGGCAATTGCGGATTCGGCGTCGCGCCGACCCGGGAAATACACCGCAAGATGATCATGCAGACCCTGGAAAAGGTCGAGGGCATGAGCCTCGAGGCGCTGGAAGCCGGCCTCGGCACGGACTGGCCGTTCGAGACCTTCCCGCAATATCTCGACGCGCTCGAGAAGCGTGGCTCGGCGATCAACGTGGCGGCCCTGTTCGGCCACACACCGCTGCGCCTCTATGTGATGGGAGAAGAGTCGACGGAGCGCGCCGCGACGGCCGAAGAAGTCGGCGCGATGAAGAAGCTGGTGCGCGAGGCGATGGAAGCTGGCGCCATCGGCTTCGGCACCTCCGTCTCGGTCAGCCACAACGGCTATGCCGGCAAGCCGGTGCCCAGCCGCCAGGCGACGCCCGAGGAAATGGATGCCCTCGTCTCGGTCATGGGCGAGATGAAGCGCGGGCTGATGCAGATCACCATCGGGCGCGATTTCTCGACCCGGCACATGGCCGAGGTCAGCCGCAAGTACAACATCCCGGTCACCTGGACCGCCCTGCTCTCTCACCTCTACGGGCCAGGCGGCCATCGCAAGCAGCTCGATCTCGCCGCCGAGCAGCGCAAGTCCGGCGCCATGGTGATCCCGCAGGTGAGCTGCCGGCCGCTCAACTTCGAGGTCACCTTCGCCGAGCCGTTCATCTTCGACGTGATGCCGTTCATGAACGAGCTGGCGAAGGCCGACGCGAAAGACCCCGGCGCCCGCCGCCGCGCCTATGCCGATCCAGCCTGGCGCGAGAAGCTGCGCAGCGAGGTCACGCCGCTCTTCCAGAAATGGTGGGACCGCGTCGTCATCGCCTGGTCGCCGTCGCATCGCGAGCTCGAAGAGATGCCGCTGGCCGTCGCGGCCGCCCGGGTGGGCAAGGATCCGGTCGACCTCGCCCTCGACATCTCGCTGGCCGACGACCTGAAGACCCGCTTCCGCATGGCCGTCATGAACTTCGACGAGAAGGAAGTGGCCGAACTGATCACCGATCCCAACACGATCATCGCCCTGTCCGACGCCGGCGCCCATGCCAGCCAGCTCTGCGACGCCTGCTACTCGACCCACCTGCTCGGCCACTGGGTGCGTGACCGCAAGGTCTTCACGCTCGAGGAGGCGGTGCACAATCTCACCCAGCGTCCGGCCGAGATGTTCGGCATCAGCGATCGCGGCGTGCTGGCCGAGGGCCGGCCGGCCGACGTCGTCGTCTTCGATGCGAAGACCGTGAGCCCCGGCCCGCTGAAGCGGGTCTACGACATGCCCGCGGGCGCCGACCGCCTCGTCTCCGAAGCCAGCGGCATCGACGCCGTCATCGTCAACGGCAAGGTCATCCGCCAGAACAACAAGGATACCGTCGCGGCCGACGACAAGCTGCCCGGTCGTCTGCTAAGACACGGCCGCGCCGCTTAAGGCCACGAAGACGCTCACGAGGGAGAAAATCATGATCCACGTCATCGCCATCATCACGGCCAAGCCCGGCAAGCGCGACGAAGTCCTCAAGAATTTCCAGGACAACGTCCCGGCCGTCCACGCCGAAAAGGGCTGCATCGAGTACGGTGCGGCCGTCGACATCGATGGCGGTCCGTTCGCCAAGTTCGGTCCGGACACGTTCGTGGTCATCGAAAAGTGGGAGAGCATGGACCACCTCAAGGCCCACGGCGCGTCGGAGCACATGAAGGCCTATGCGGCCAAGAACAAGGACCTGCTCGCCGATCGCGCCGTCCACGTGCTGCAGAACGCTTGATCCCCGTCACTGAAACGGACGTCGCCGCGTACGAACGCGACGGCGTCGTCTGCCTGCGCGGCGCCTTCGATGCCGTGTGGGTTGGAATCCTGTGCGAGGCGGTCGAGCGAAACCTCCTCAAGCCGGGGCCCCACGCAACCAACTTCGCGGAAGGCAGCTCGTCGGGCAAATTCTTCGGCGACATGTTCATGTGGCAGCGGGACAACGATTTCCGCCTTGCCGCCACCACTTCGCCGGGCGGGGAAATCGCCGCTGCACTCATGCAGTCGGAGAAGGTCGACTTCTTCTACGACCAGCTCTTCGTGAAGGAGCCCGGCACGGCGCATCCCACGCCGTGGCACCAGGACCAGCCCTATTGGCCCGTCACGGGCCGGCAGATCACGTCGGTCTGGATTGCCCTCGACGATATCGACCACAGCAACGGCGCGGTCGAATTCATCGCCGGGTCCCATCGCTGGGGAATCAACTACCGGCCGACACCCTTCCGCAAGGGCCACGAGGCCAAGTTCACGGCGAGCGACCTCGTTCAGATCCCCGACATCGATGCCGACCGGAGCAAGTACGATATCCGATCCTGGACGATGGAGCCTGGGGACTGCCTGGTGTTCCACGCGATGATCGTGCACGGCGCACCGGGCAACGACACGCCGGGCGCGCGGCGCCGCGGCCTGTCGCTGCGCTATACCGGCGACGATGCCCGCTACGATCCGCGCCCCGGCACCTTCCAGTTCCCCCACACTCCCGATCTCGCCGCCGGCGCGCCGATGACCTGCGACCTCTTCCCGAGAGTCTGGCCGCGGCGGTAGTTGCCCGGTAGCGAAAGAGGATTCGTCGTCCTGAGCGAAGCCACCCGCAGGGTGGCGCAGTCGAAGGACCCGTCTTTCGAGCGCACGGTCTATCGAGACGAAAAGAGGCCCTTCGACTTCGCTGCGCTTCGCTCAGGGCGACGGGATCTTTGAAACTCTAGTCAGCGCGCTCTAGTCTCCCGGCCCGTTCCCGAGGGCAGGTTCAAATGGAAGAGCGCGGCGTCGATCAGATCACCGAGGTCACCAGTACCTCCTGGTTCGCCCGCCTCGGGCAGGCGATCGTCGGGGTCCTCATCGGGTTCATTTTCATCGTCGTGTCGATCGGCGTGCTGTTCTGGAACGAAGGCCGCGCCATCCGCACGGCGCAGGGTCTGGCCGAAGGCGCCGGCATCGTGCGCAGCGTGCCGGCCGATCGGGCCGATCCGGCGAACGACGGCAGGCTGATCCATGTGAGCGGCATGCTCTCGACGGCCGGCCCGGTCTCCGATCCCGACTTTGCCATGAGGGTGCGCGGCGTGCGGCTCGACCGCCATGTCGAGGTCTATCAGTGGAAGGAAGAGACCCACAGTGAGAGCCGTACGCGGCTCGGCGGCGGCGAGGAGCGCACCACGACCTACAAGTATGTGCGCACCTGGTCGGACAAGCCCATCGACTCCGACCGCTTCAAGGAGCCGCGCGGCCATACCAATCCGGTGATGACCTACCAGTCACGGGAATCGCTGGCGCCGGGCACGCGCCTCGGTGCCTTCGCCGTGCCTGAGTCGCTGCTGCGGGGCTTCGGCGAGGCAAGGCGGCTGGCGGCGACCGATGCCCAGGTCAACGCCCTGCAGAACCGCGTCACCAAGCCCGTCACGGTGAACGACGGCACTCTTTATGTCGGCCGCGATCCTTCGGAGCCTGCGATCGGCGACATGCGCATCTCCTTCTCGGAAGTGCCGCTGCAGACCGCCAGCGTGGTCGCAGCCCAGGCCGGTTCCGCCTTCGCACCCTTCCCCACGCGAACAGGCACGACGGTCGAGCTGATCGCGGCCGGTGCCGTGCCGGCCAAGGTCATGTTCCAGCACGCTGAAGAAGAGAACGTGACCATGACGTGGGTTCTGCGGCTGATCGGCGTGATCTTCATGCTGATCGGGTTCAACTTCGTGCTGCGCCCGCTGGCCGTTGCGGGCAGCGTCATCCCTCTTCTGGGCGACGTGATCGGCGCCGGCACGTTCCTCGTGGCGCTGGTCTTCACGGTGGCAATCGCGCCGATCGTGATCGCGTTCGGATGGCTGTGGTATCGCCCGTTGATCGGGATCGGGGTGTTGTTGCTCGGGGCCGCAGCGACCTGGGGCCTCACCCGGCTGCTGCACGCGCGGTCGGCGGCGAAGAAGGCCGTACTTCACACAACCTGACCGTCAGTCGCCCCGGATGATGCCCTTCATCACGATGTCGAGCATACCGGTGCCCAGCAGGTCTCGATTGGACCACGGGAAGTCGGCTTTCAGGATGAGGGCCGAGGCCACGCCGTGCATGGCCATCCAGCACAGCTCCGCACAGGTGTCCGCCGGGTAATTGAGCTTGAGCCCGGATGCCTCGGCTTCGGCCAGAATGCTCACAAGACGCTGGAACACGATGGCACCGCCGATACCGGGACGGGTCGGATCGTCCGTCGGCATGCGATGCCCGAGCTTGCGGACCGATTCCGGAATGTTCGTGCCCAGAAAGATCAGCTTGTATTCGTCGGGATGGGCCAGGCCGAACTTCAGGTAGGCCTCGCCGAACCGCCGGATGCGCTCGCGCGGATCGCTGACGGTACTCTCGATCTCAGCGATGCTCTCGATCAGATACCCGAAGGTCTGATCGCAGAGCGCCAGCATCATCTGTTCCTTGTCGGGAAAATAGAGATAGAGCGCCGGCGCCGACACGCCGACGCGGTCGGCGATCCGCCGGATCGTCGTGGCCTCGTAACCCTGCTCCAGGAACAGTTCCTTGGCGGCCTGGAGAATCTCCTCGCGGCGGGTATGTCCCTCGCCGCGCTTCTTCCGGCCGCCCGTCGCCGCTGTCGAAAAAGCGCTCACCGGGGTTCTCCTACCCTTGACTATTATATTAACGCAGATAACTTATCAACGGTAAGTTAACGACGTTTATTCTTGAGTGCAGTGTAAACGTCCTAAGGAAGCCCCGCCATGCGTCTCCCCAACGTTCAGCTTCTCCGCAAGTTTCCCGTGAAGCTCGTTGTTATCGGTGCGGCCGGTGTGGCGCTGGCAGGCGGCGCCTTCGCAGCCTACTCGTTCACCAAGAATCACGGCGCGTCCGTGGCCAACGCCGAGCCGGTCATCCGGCCGGCGCGGGTTGCGGAAATCTCCTACAGGACGCAGGGCCAGACGTTGCTTCTGGCCGGTACGGTGGTGCCGCGCATCGAGAGTACGCTGGGTTTCCGGGTCGCGGGCAAGATCATCCAGCGTTCGGTCGATCTCGGCGCGGTCGTGAAACCGGGCGACATCATCGCCAGCCTCGATCCGGCCGACTATCAGCTTGCCGTCGACAATGCGCGCGCGGCGCTCGCATCGGCCGAAGCCGACTATGTGCGCGCCAAGGCGGACCACGAACGTTATCTCAATCTGCGCGGCAGCATGGCGTTCGTGCCCCAGACGCTCGACCAGCGCCAGTCGCTGGCCTCGACCGCCCTCGCCCGCGTCGACCAGGCGAGGAGCCAGCTCTCCTCGGCGGAAAACAACCTCGCCTACACGGTGCTGCGCGCCGATGCCGCCGGCGTCGTCACAGCCGTCCAGGCCGAAGTCGGCCAGGTCATGGCGCAGGGCCAGGGCGTCGTCCGGCTCGCTCGACTGGACGAGTTGGAGATCGTGGTCGGTGTCCCCGAGCATCGCCTCAAGGTCGTGCGCGAGAACCCGGCGGCCACCTTTGAGCTGTGGTCCGATCCCGGCAGGCGACATCCCGCAAAGCTGCGCGAACTTTCGCCCAGCGCCGATCCGGTGACCCGAACCTATGCCGCCCGCTTCAGCGTCCTCGAGCCGCCGGAATTCATCGGTCTCGGCATGACCGCGACCCTTGGCTTCGAGCGGCCCGATCGCACACCCGTCGCCGAAGTGCCGCTCTCCGCGATCTTCCAGCGCGGCACGCAGCCCGCCGTCTGGGTGGTCGACCGCAACACCGGCACGGTCGAACTGCGCCCCGTCACCATTGCGCGCTGGCGCGACGACACGGCCGCGATCCTCTCGGGCGTGAAAGAGGGCGAGCTGATCGCCACCGCGGGCGTGCACAAGCTCGAGACCGGCCAGAAGGTGAAGCCGCTTCTGCCTCAGCAGCAGGCGGCACGCTAACGGCCTCGATCGGCGGGGAGACGACCCATGAACACGCGCACCAACCTCTCGGCCCTGGCGCTGAAGTACAGCACGCTCACCGTGTTCTTCATGATCGCGCTGACCCTGGCGGGCTTCTACGCCTTCTTCAATCTGGGCCGCGCCGAGGATCCTCCCTTCACCATCAAGCAGATGGTCGTGTCGGCCGCCTGGCCCGGCGCCACCGCGCGCGAGGTCGAGCAGCAGGTCACCGAGAAGATCGAGACCAAGCTGCAGGAACTGCCCTTCTTCTACAACGTCCAGAGCTACACCAAGCCCGGCGAGACGGTGATCTACGTCTCGCTGCGGGACGACACGCCACCCGGCAGGGTCGCGGATCTCTGGTACCAGGTGCGCAAGAAGGTCGGCGATATCAGGAGTTCGCTGCCGCAGGGCGTGGTCGGCCCGTTCTTCAACGACGAGTACGGCGATACCTACAGCATGATCTGGGCCTTCGAGTCCGACGGTTTCTCAGCCGCCGAGGTCAAGGAGATCGCCAAGACGGTGCGGCAGCGCCTGCTGCGCGTGCCGGACGTCACAAAGGCCGACCTGTTCGGCCTGCAGGACGAGAAGATCTACATCGAGTTCAGCCACACGCGGCTGGCCATGCTGGGCGTCCCTGTCGACCAGATCCTCGAGGTCGTGCGCCGCCAGAATGCGATCGTGGCCACCGGCACGGTCGAGACCAAGGGCGAGCGCGTGGCCGTGCGCGTCGACGGCGCGCCGACCTCGGCCGAACAGCTGATGTCCCTGCCCTTCACCGCCAACGGCCAGACCCTCACCCTGGGCGACGTGGCCGAGATCAGCCGCGGCTACCAGGATCCGCGCCAGCTTGCCATGCGCTTCAACGGCAAGGCGGTGATCGGCCTCGGAGTCGTCATGGCGCCGGGCGGCAACGTCCAGAAACTGGGCGCCGCTCTCGACAAGACGATGGAAGAGGTCGAGGCGGGCCTGCCGGTCGGCATAACGGTGCATCGCATCGCCAACCAGCCCGAGGTCGTCACCAAGTCCTTCGAAGAGTTCAGCTCGGCCCTGCTCGAGGCGCTGGCGATCGTGCTGGTGGTCTCCTTCGTCAGCCTCGGCGTCCGCACCGGCGTGATCGTGGCGCTGTCGGTGCCGCTGGTGCTGGCCATCACCTTCGTCGGCATGCTGCTGCTGGGCATCGACTTCCAGCGCATCTCGCTCGGCGCACTGATCATCGCGCTCGGCCTGCTGGTCGACGACGCCATCATCGCCGTCGAGATGATGATGGTGAAGCTCGAACAGGGCGCCAGCCGCATGGAGGCCGCGACCTACGCCTATACCTCCACCGCCTTCCCCATGCTGACGGGCACGCTCGTCACCGCCGTGGGCTTCGTGCCGGTCGGCTTCGCGCGTTCTGGCGCCGGCGAATACACGAACTCGATCTTCTGGGTCGTCGGGCTGTCGCTGATCATCTCGTGGTTCGTCGCCGTGCTGTTCACGCCGTGGATGGGCTACCACCTGCTGCCAACTCCCAAGGTCCAGCACCACGATCCCTACAACGGTCGCCTCTACACGGTCTTCCGCAAGGCCGTGGTGTGGTGCGTCACCTGGCGCAAGACCACGATCGTGATCACGGCGCTGGCTTTCGTGGGCTCGCTGGCGGCGTTCGGCTTCGTGTCCAAGCAGTTCTTCCCGACCGCCAACCGGCCGGAGCTGATCGTCGACCTGAAGCTGGCCCAGGGCGCCTCGTGGGCCGCCACCGACGCCGAGATCCGCAAGCTCGAATCCTGGCTGGGCAACAGTTCGGACGTCGCCTCCTACACCGCCTATGTCGGCGCCGGCAGCCCGCGCTTCTATCTGCCGACGGTCCCTGAGCTGTCGAATGCCAATTTCGGCCAGATCATCGTCATGACCAAGGACCTGGTGGCGCGCGAGCGCGTGGTCGCCGCCCTCGATGCCCTGTTCAAGCAGGATTTCGAGGCCGTCCGCGCGCGCGTGCAGCGGCTGCAGAACGGCCCGCCGGTCAGCTATCCGGTCATGTTCCGCGTGCTGGGCGACGACCCGCAGCAGGTGCGCCAGGTGGCCGAACAGGTCCGCCAGGTGTTCAAGGCCGATCCCGCGACGCGCGACATCAACTTCGACTGGAACGAACTGGCCAAGACCGTGCGCCTCGAGGTCGACCAGGCGAAGGCGCGCGCGCTGGGCGTCGATTCGCAGGCGCTGGGCAACACGCTGCAGACCCTGCTGACGGGCATCACCGTCACCCAGTACCGCGAGCGCACCGAGTCGATCGACGTGGTCGCCCGCGCCGTCGCGCCGGAACGGCTGAGCGTCGAGGGGCTGGAGGCGATCAACCTGCGCACGTCGACGGGCGGCGTCGTCTCGCTGGCTCAGCTCGCGACACTGAAGTTCGAGCTCGAGGAGCCGATCCTGTGGCGACGCAACAAGGACCTGCTGATGACGGTCCGTGCCGGCGTCGCCGACGGCGTGCAGGGCCCCGACGTGGCCGCTCGCCTCGACAAGGCGCTGGCGCCGGTCCGCGCCAGCCTGCCGCCCGGCTACCGCATCGAGGTCGGCGGCGACCAGGAGGAATCGGCCAAGAGCCAGGCCTCGATCTTCAAGATGATGCCGCTGATGGCCTTCCTGATGATCCTGTTCCTGATGCTGCAGTTGCAGAGCTTCTCCAAGCTGGCGCTGGTGCTGCTCACCGCCCCGCTCGGCCTGATCGGCGTGTCGCTGTTCCTGCTGCTGTTCAATCAGCCGTTCGGCTTCGTCTCGCTGCTGGGCGTGATCGCGCTGGCCGGCATGATCATGCGCAACTCTGTAATCCTGGTGGACCAGATCGACCAGGACATCGCCGCCGGACACACCAAGTGGGACGCAGTGATCGACGCCACGGTGCGCCGCTCCCGCCCGATCCTGCTGACCGCCGGCACGGCCATCTTCGCGATGATCCCGCTGTCGCGCAGCGTCTTCTGGGGTCCGATGGCCGTCGCGCTGATGGGCGGCCTGCTGGTCGCCACGGCCCTCACCCTGCTCTTCCTGCCGGCGCTCTATGCCGCCTGGTTCCGGGTGAAGAAGCCGGAGGCCGCCGCCGAGACGAAGCCGGTCCACCACACCCCGCCCCCGCTTGCGATCGCGGCAGAGTAGCGGAGACTGGAACCAACGGAGCGCGCCACTAAGAAATCCGGCCCTCGGCGGTGTGAATGTCCGTCGTCCGGGCGGCGCTGGTCGCGACGATGATCTCGATGCCGCGCACGATGTCGTCGACGGCCATGGACGGCGCGCCGCCCAGCCGCGCCGCCTGCTCGGGCACGTAGGGAATGTGCAGGAAGCCGCCGCGCATCTTCGCCGGATGGCTCGCAATGATGTCCATCAGCGAATAGAGGATGTGGTTGCAGACGAAGGTGCCGGCCGTGTTGGACACGGCGGCCGGCAGGCCCGCCTTGCGCATCTCCGCGACGCAGGCCTTGACCGGCAGGGTCGCGAAGTAGGCCGCAGGGCCGTCGGCGCGCACCGGCAGGTCGATCGGCTGGTGGCGGTCGTTGTCCGGGATGCGCGCATCCTGGACGTTGATGCCGATCCGCTCGAGGCTGAGTTCGGTGCGCCCGCCAGCCTGTCCGACGCACAGCACGATGTCGGGCCTCGCCTCGTCGATCGCCTCACGCAGCACGCTCGCGGACTTCGCATAGGACGTCGGAAGCACCGCAGTCACCACGGTCACCGTCCCGATCTTCTTCCTGAGCCGGCTCACCGCCAATGACGACGGATTGACCGCGTCGCCGCCAAACGGATCGAAGCCCGTGACCAGAGCTATCATTCTGTACTCACCTCAAACGAAAGGGCGCCCTGTAAGGGGCGCCCCGACGTTAGTCCCTGAAACGGGGGACGGCTACTTGTTGGCCTTGTCGACCGCGCGGCGGGCCATGACACCGACCAGGTGGGCGCGATATTCTGCGCTGCCGTGGATGTCGCTGTTCAGGCCGTCGGCCGGCACCTTGATGTCCTTGAGGGCTTCCGACGAGAAGTTCTTCGACAGCGCCTCTTCCATCGCCTTCACGCGGAAGACGCTGGGGCCGGCGCCGGTCACCGCGACGCGCACGCCCGCCGAGGTCTTGGCGACGAACACGCCGACCATCGCGTAGCGCGAGGCCGGGTTCGGGAACTTCATGTAGGCGGCCTTGTCGGCCTTGGGGAAGCTGATGGCGGTGATGATCTCACCCTCGGCCAGCGCCGTCTCGAACAGGCCCTTGAAGAAGGCGTCGGCCGCGTGCTTGCCGGTGTTGGTGATCACGGTGGCGTTCAGGGCGACGACGGCCGCCGGATAGTCGGCCGCCGGATCGTTGTTGGCGACCGAGCCGCCCATCGTGCCCCGGTTGCGGACCTGCGGATCGCCGATATGGCCCGCCAAGTCGGCCAGCGCCGGAATGACCTTCTTCACGTCGGCCGAGGTCGCGACGTCGCCGTGCTTGGTCATGCCGCCGATGACGACAGTGTCGCCCTCGACCTTGACGCCGGCGAGTTCCTTGAGGCCGCCGAGATCGACGACGTCGCTCGGGCGCGCCAAGCGCTGCTTCAACGTCGGGATCAGCGTCATGCCGCCCGACATCGGACGGGCTTCTTCATTGCCCTTGAGCAGGGCGATCGCGTCGACAACCGACTTCGGACGATGATAGGCAAAATCGTACATCTGGATTTCCTCCGTTTACTCGGCCGCCGCGTGCTGGGCGCCCTGGATCGACTGCCACACGTTGAGCGGCGTGGCCGGCATTTCCACGTGCTTGACGCCGATCGGCGCCAGCGCGTTGTGAACCGCATTCATCACGGCCGCGGGCGCCGCGATGGCCCCCGCCTCGCCGCATCCCTTCACGCCCAGCGGATTGTGCGGGCACGGGGTGACCTTGTAGCCGAGCTTGAACGACGGGAAGTTGTCGGCGCGCGGCATCGTGTAGTCCATGAACGAGCCGCTCAGCAGCTGGCCCGTCGCCTTGTCGTAGACCGCACCCTCGAACAGCGCCTGGCCGACACCCTGGACGATGCCGCCATGGACCTGCCCCTCGACGATCATCGGATTGATGATGTTGCCGAAATCGTCGACCGCCGTATGGGCGATGACCTCGACGATGCCGGTCTCCGGATCGATCTCGACCTCGCAGATCTGCGTGCCGGACGGATAGACGAAGTTCGCCGGATCGTAGAAGGCGTTCTCGTCCATGCCCGGCTCGATCTCGGCGTGCGGATAGTTGTGCGGCACGTAGGCCGCGAACACCGCCTGGGCCAGCGGCACGTTCTTGTCCGTGCCCGCCACCTTGAAGGTGCCGTTCTCGAACACGACGTCGGCCACGTCGGCTTCCATCAGATGGGCCGCGATCCTCTTGCCCTTGGCAATGATCTTGTCGGTCGCCTTCATGATCGCCGAGCCGCCGACGGCCAGCGAGCGGCTGCCGTAGGTGCCCATGCCGAAGGGCGTGGTCGCGGTATCACCATGGACGATTTCGATCTGGTCCATCGGCACGCCCAGCTTGTCGTGGATCAGCTGGGCAAAGGTGGTCTCGTGACCCTGGCCGTGGCTGTGCGCCCCGGTCATGACCTGGACATTGCCGGTCGGGTTGAACTTGATCTGCGCCGATTCCCACTGGCCGACGCCGGCCCCGAGCGAGCCTACGACCTGCGAGGGCGCGAGGCCGCAGGCCTCGATGTAGGACGAGAAGCCGATGCCGCGCAGCTTGCCGCGCGACTTGGCCTCGGCCCGGCGGGCCTCGAAGCCCGGATAGTCGGCGATCTTCATCGCCTCGTCGATGATCGGCGGGTAGTTGCCCGAATCGTACTGCAGCGCCACCGGCGTCTGGTACGGGAAGGCCGTCGACGGGATGAAGTTCTTCCGGCGCAGCTCGGCCGGATCCATCTTCAGCTCGGCCGCCGCCTTGCTGACGATCGTCTCGATCACGAACGTCGCCTCGGGGCGCCCGGCGCCGCGATAGGCATCGACCGGCGCCGTGTGCGTCACCGCCGCCTTCACGTTGGCGTAGATGAGTGGCGTGGTGTACTGGCCGGCCAGCAGGGTCGCGTAGAGATAGGTCGGGACCGCCGTCGAGAAGGTCGAGAGATAGGCGCCCATGTTGGCGATCGTCTCGACCTTGAGGGCCAGGAACTTGCCCTCAAAGTCGAGAGCAAGTTCGGCGTGGGTGACATGGTCACGCCCGTGGCAGTCGGTCTGGAACGACTCGCTCCGCTCCGCCGTCCACTTGATCGGCCGGCCGACCCGCGAGGCCGCCCAGCAGACCATGGTCTCGTCGGCGTAGCAGAAGATCTTGCTGCCGAAACCGCCACCCACGTCCGGAGCGATCACGCGCAGCTTGTGCTCGGGAATGCCCAGCACGAAGGCCGACAGGATCAGCCGCAGAACATGCGGGTTCTGCGAGGTCGACCAGAGCGTATAGTTGCCCGTGCCCTTGTCGTACTCGGCCGCCGCGGCGCGCGGCTCCATGGCGTTCGGGATCAGGCGATTGTTGACGATGTCCATTTTGGTGACGTGCGCCGCCTTGGCGAACGCCGCCTCGACATCGGCCTTCACACCGATCTCCCAGTCGTAGATCAGGTTGCCCGGCGCCTCGGCGTGAACCTGCGGGGCGCCCTTGTCGAATGCCCTGGCGAGGTCGACATTGGCCGCAAGCACCTCGTAGTCGACCTTGATCGCCTCGGCCGCATCCTTGGCCTCGTCATGGCTGTTGGCCACGACCATGGCGACCGTGTCGCCGACATAGCGAACCGTGTCGACGGCCATCACCGGGTGCGGCGGCGCCTTGTGCGGCTCGCCGTGCTTGTCCTTCACCACCCAGCCGCAGATCAGGCCGCCCACCTTGGCGTCGACGAGATCCTTGCCGGTGAAGATGTTGACGACGCCGGGGCTCTTCTCCGCTGCCGAAATGTCGATGCTCTTGATCTTCGCATGGGCATGCGGCGAACGCAGGAAATACGCGTAGGTCGCCCGGGCGAGGGGCAGATCGTCGACATAGCGACCGGTCCCGGTCAGGAAGCGCTTGTCTTCCGTACGCGGGACGCGGGCACCGATTCCGGTGGCGGAGGTCATGGCTTACACCCCTGCGGTTTTCATAGCCGGCGCAGCGGCCAGGATTGCCTTCACGATGTTGTGGTAGCCGGTGCAGCGGCAGAGATTGCCTTCGAGCTCGCGCCGCACCGTGGCCTCGTCGAGCTCGTAGTTGTGGCGCTTCACCATGTCGATGGCGCTCATCACCATGCCCGGGGTGCAGAAGCCGCACTGCAGGGCATGGTTGTCGCGGAAGGCCTCCTGCATCGGATGCAGCTTCTCGGCGCTGGGGGCCAGACCTTCGATGGTCGTGACCTGCGCGCCCTCGGCCTGGACGGCGAGCATGGTGCACGACTTCACCGACTGGCCGTCGACGTGGACGACGCAGGCGCCGCACTGGCTGGTGTCGCAGCCGACATGGGTGCCGGTCATGCCGAGATTTTCACGCAGGAACTGAACCAGTAGCGTGCGCGCCTCGACCTTGCCCGAGACGGACTTGCCGTTGACGGTCATGGCGACGGAAATGGTCATACTCGATCTCCCCTCACGTATTGGTTCGCGCGGCTGCGGCTATGCGCGGCCGCCGGGCATTGCCCAAGACTCTCGCAAGCCCTTCACGTGGCGGTCAAGGGAATTGCAAGTTTCGGTCGCTAACTGCTAACGACTCGCAAGAAAGACAAGGATCAGGACGGCGGCGCCGACGCCGATGACGGTCCAGTGACGATAGCCACGCTGCGCTGCAGCAGAGGGTACGGGCGGTGGCGGCTCTCCGGCCGGATCGAGCGATGCCATCGTCACGACGCCGCGGCGACGGGCGGCGGCGCGCCGACGCTTTCGGCGAACTTGCCGAAGAACTGATCGGCCAGCTTCTTGGCCGTGCCGGTGATCAGGCGTGCGCCGACCTGGGCGATCTTGCCGCCGACCTGGGCGTCGACCTCGTATTTCAGGATCGTGTCGCTGCCGTCTTCCGTGAGGGCCACCACCGCCCCGCCCTTGGCGAAGCCCGCGACGCCGCCCTGCCCTTCGCCGGAGATCCGGTAGCCGTTCGGCGGATCGATGTCGGATAGCGTGACCTTACCCGAGAACGCCGCACTCACCGGCCCGATGCGCAGGCGGACCTTGGCCGTCATCTCGGTGGGGGAAAGCATCTCCAGCGACTCGCAGCCCGGAATGCAGGCCTGCAGAATGGCCTGGTCGTTCAGCGCCGCGAAGACCTTCTCCCGCGATGCCGCAATCTTGTACTCGCCCTTGATTTCCATGTCGTAACTCCCGGCTCAGCGCCTACCATTTGTTCGTATAGGAGTCCGGCGGCAATTCTGCCAGAGGCTCGCGTACGGAGACATAGATGGTGGCGATATAGGGGACGGCCATCAGCAGCGCCATGAACGCGAACCAGTTGGCCTGGGTGTTCCAGAGCAATGTGCGGATCACCCATCGGCCGCCATCGGCCGACACGAAACCGCCGGCACCGCCGTCATGCAGCTTGATCGCCCCTTCGGTAATGACCAGGACGACGGCCCAGAAGACCAGCATTGAGGCCAGCACGATTTCGGGCATGACCGGGCCGAAGCGGCTCATCCGCCGGTCCATCCGCACGACGCCGCGGCTGCCGTCATAGCCCAGCAGGCGGCCGAACGAGAGCGCCTTGGCAATGCGGTGGTCGCGCACGACCGGGTCGGCGCGCAGGATGGTGGTCGTCTTCCACAGCATCAGCACGATGCTCGGGATGACGAAGCTCCACATCGGGAAATCGCGATAGCGGCCGTCGATCGCGATCTGGCGGAACCAGTCGCCGATCCGGATCACCCCGTCGTACCAGTCGATGCTGATCACGATCAGGTAGAAGATGCAGAGCAGCGTGAGCACGAGGTAGAGCATCTGCGCCAGCAGGTCGGCGCGCTGTGCGATCCGGTAGCGCGGCAGCTGGCGCCACGCCCGCCACGAGTCACGGACGCGCGCGCCGTAGAGCGACGGATCGGCCATCTGTCCGGTCAGGCTGTCGGCGATACCGCGCAGCAGCGCGTAGCTGAACAGCGCCAGCAGAATCGCCCAGAAGGCGATGCCCAGGGTCTTCTCGAAGTAGAAATCGCGGGTCAGGTCGACCCACGTCGCCTGCACGTAGCAGGTCGCCACCAGCTGCGCGAAGAAGGCGAAGAGGCAGATGCCCTTCCAGTTGCCCGCCTTGCGGCGGCTGGCATAGGCGAGCAGCAGCAGCGCGCCGCCGATCGTCGAGATGGTGAACAGGATCTGCCAGTGCGGTTCGGCCCTGACCGGCTTGCCCAGTTCGAACTTGTCGTGACGCTGGGCGTCCAGCAGGCCCCAGGCGGCGCCGACGGTGCCCTCCTGGCGCGCCTTCCAGTACTGGTCGAAGGCCTCGATGACGTTGTAGTCGAACCCTTCCCGCTCGGCGGCGCCGCGGAAGATCGAGAAGTATTTCACCTGTTCGACCCGGCCCGGCCGGGCGTCGGAACGCATGCGGCCGTCGCTCGGCCAGCCGGTCTCGCCGATCACGATCTTCTTGCCCGGGAAGCGGGCCTGGACCTTCTTGTAGATGTCGACCAGGTGCTTTTCGATGGCGAGCTTGCCGTCGGCCTCGGTGCGATCCAGCCCGATCGGCTCGTCCTCCCAGTAAGGCAGGATGTGGATCGTGATGAAGTCGACCTCGTCGGCGAGCGACGGATTGCGCAGCCAGAATTCCCAGACGTCGGCATAAGTCACCGGCTGGGTGACGCGCTGCTTCACCTGCCGGATGTAGCGGCGCAGCTCGTTGGCGGTGAGGTCCTTGCGCAGCAGCACCTCGTTGCCGACGATCACCCGCTCGACCGTGTCCTTGTACTTGTTGGCATGGTCGATCAGCAGGTTGATCTGCTCGAGATTTTCCTTCTCGTTGTTGTTCAGCCAGGCGCCGTGCCAGACCTTGAGCCCGTATTTGCCGGCGCGCTGCGGCACCGTCTCGAGATTCTCGCCCGAGGAATAGGTCCGGACCGCCCCGACCTTGCCCTGCAGGCGCTTGAGGTCGGCCTCGATCTGGTCCGGTGTGGGAAAGGTCCGGGTGAGCGGGCTCTGGCCCGGCCGGTAGGGAGCGAAGGAGACGCTCTGCAGCGGCGCGGCATTCCAGCCGGCGATATCGACCGGCCGGTTCGGAACCCACCACCACAGGAAATTGAGAGCCGCCACGACCGCGAAAGCCAGCAGCGCCACGAGTGCACGCATGGGGAGGCTTGTAGCAGGATCGCTGAGCGGGCGTATGGCTTTTCGAGGGCTTGTCCCCAAAACCTAGAGCGGACCGCGCTGCAGCCCGGCGATGGCCTGGCGCACGACCTGATGGCCGCGGAACAGCACGGCCTCCTTCCAGTCGTCGGTCTCCGGATAGAACTGCCGCCGCATCGCCTTGCGCACCGCCTCGGCCTCCTTGCCCAGCGGGTCGCCGTATTTGTGCAGCCAGTGATCGGCCCGGAAGGCCTTCTGGCCGCTCTCGCGATCGAAGGTGCCGTATTCGAGGGTGCACATGGTGAGCCGGGTCTGCGGCTCCGTCAGCACCCGGTTCAGCCCGTAATGGCCGAGCCCGTCGCGCGCCTGCGAGGCCGTCTGCCCTCGTTTCGATTCGGTGACCGACTCGCCCCAGAAGTTGCGCACCCGGCGCGAGCCGCCGGTGCCGATATCGTAATGGGTGATGGGCTCGCCATAGCCGTAGGGGCCGAGGCCGGTATGGAAGTCGACCACGGCCACGTCCGCGCGGCCCTTGAGATAGCGGTCGACGATGGCGTGCAGGGTGCGGTTCGACCAGGCCGGTCCGCCGCCGCCGAAGAACATGCCGTCGGCATGGCTGTACTGGCCGCCCGAGACGGCGCGGAAGAATTCGACGTCGCCCACCTTCCGGCGGAAGGCCGCCAGCCTGGCATCGGCTGCCGCCCGCCCCGCCTCGCTGAAATCCGCCGGCACGAGATCGTCGGCGATCTCGAGATAGCCCTCATTCACCGGATAGGGCTTCGAATGGTCGACATAGTTGCGGTTGAGGTCGTTACCCTCCTCCGTCACGCGCCGCGTCCAGGCGAAGCCGTAGGGATTGATCGCGTGCACGAACAGCGCCGCCGTCCCCTTCGGCAATCCCGATCCTCCGACCGAGGCCAGCCAGTCGACCTGGAAGCCCGAGCCGCAATAGCCCTCGATCCCATGCGTGGACGAGATCGTGACCATCACCTTCGAGGCGTCGGTCGGCCCGACCCAGGCGACGTCAGTCGACAGCGCCTCGCCCTTGGGGCCCTTGGTCGGATTGTCGTAACGGAAGGTCGCTGCGTCCGCGAGCCGGGCCGCGGCCAGGAACTTGTCGCGCGCCTCGCTGTAGTCGGCGGCGAAGGAGGCAATGTTGTTCATGGTCGACGATACCTCGTCCAAAGCTTCACACATTTCACAAAAAAACGCCGTCAGACTCCTCCCTTTTGTTTGGGAAGGAGACATGGCGAACACATAACAAACTAGCCTAGTTTATGGCTTGAAATCGATGGGCATGAGCGCGACGTTGCGGAAGACTAGATGCCGGTTTGTTCGTCCCCGTTCAATGGCCCATCGCGGCCTGAAGCGCGTTCTTGCCGTCGCGCCATCGATACGGCCGGCCTTGTCGGCTGGCGGCCATTACTTGGCTCACCTGCATCGCTTCTGTTGATGCAGTTGCTCGCTAGACTCTTCCCAACGTCAGACCTTTGCGAAGGCGGGCTTCTCAACGCCGGTCATCGTTCATAGGCCTTGAGGATGTTCTTCTCCGGCGTGCGCGTGACCGCTGTCGTGGTAGATCGCCCTCAGCCACAACGCCATCTTGGTGTGGGAACCGTTTCGAAGAGGCCGCGGCGGTTATCAAAGCATGATCTCAAGTCAGGTGGACGGAACCAAATCACTCCAGCCAGATCGGCCGCATGTCGGGTTTTTCGAAGTCCTCCAGCGGCATGTATTCATGTTCATAGGATTTGGGTCCCTCCAGCGCCTGTAGTCGAAGCGGTCGAAAATACCCGAGGTTCTTCTTATCCAGGCGAGCAACCTCGACGCAGCGATCGATAGCATCAAAGACTCGCTGAAATGCGTCGGCGAGGTTCGATGCCGACCGATCCAGTCCAACACTTCTGTCACCCAGATCGAATTCATCCCAGAAACCTGGGGCGACCGGAACAGCACGAAATGTACGTTGGCACTCGTGAAGCTGTTCGAGAAGTGCATCGAACGCTTCTCCCGGCACAGTGCGCTTGTAGAGACGATCCGTCACCAGAGCGAGCGAGTGTCCGGCCGATTTTGGCTTATGCCGACCGATCAACTCGAAAAAGGCGGCAACTTCCCTTGGAGTTCAGATCTGCTTGAGAAGTAACCCTGCCGAAAGTCCAACGTCGCTCATCAATAGAGCTCCACGAATTTAATGTGTTCAGGCCTAAGTAGTCCATTCGACTTTTCGACGATCCTTCTTGCGATGTCGTCAAGGTGCCCAGAAGATACATTTTGTCCACGCACATCGATCCGAATGTTCTGCTGCATGCCCCGCGGTAGATGCCGGACACGTTCCTGACCCTGCCGGGCGACGTTGTTGATCAGGCCGTCGGGACGAACCGAACGAGCCGTCCTTGAACTTACCTCCCTGCCATCCTTGAAAGCGACTTGCGAAGCAAAGTCCGGGTGTCGATCCGCCGTAGAGTTCGCTTTGTGGCATCGGTCGAGACGATGCGGTCCTGCTCGTCGTACGCTTCCGTGACGTCGGCCTTGCCCCGCTCCGTATCGACGCCGCGGCGCGTGACCCGCTTAGTGGCGTCGTCGAACCGCGTGACGTCGGGCGCAGGGGGCGTCGTAGGTGCCGCCTCGATTGCCTTGGGGCCTGTCGATTCTTCGACTACCACTTCGTCGCTGGACCAGCGCAATGTGAGGTTCTGCCCCATCGAACACACCCTTCGCCTCAAGCTCTGGCGGCAGCGCTTCGGCCGGCTCGTCGCCCGAAACCGGGACGATATTCGGATCACCTTCCGCTCGCAGCAGCACGTCGCCGACGAGGCCGCGAATGTCGACCATCGTCGGCGGCTTACCCTCGACAGGCGCGAACGCGCCTAAGAGCGTGTCGAGTTGCTGCCGCGCGGTCCGGGCTTCCGCTCCGTCGATATCGACGTTGGCAGCGCGCAGTCCCTCTCCCAGGAACAGGCGACCGAGACGGTGTCGCTCGAAGGACGGGTCGGATTTGCCTTCGGCGAGAGTCTTCTGGAGTTTGGTCAGGCGGTTGTAGTCGTTGTCGCCGAGCGACAGGCGGTGTTGCGCCAGGTCGAGGGCCGCGAAACTCTCCGGGTCGCGCACCGCCTGGTCGTCGAGCCTGTCGTAAAGGTCGCGATCCGTGACGACATGGCCGCCGTTCATGGCTGTGCCGTCGAGCGCCTGCATCTGCTCCGGGCTCAACCCGTCGCGCAGCGCCGTCGGCATCGCCATCAGGGGCGCCGCGGGATTGGCGCCGAGCCAGTCGAGAGCGTTTGTGGCGGCGCGGCCCCACGCCGCCTGCCATGCCCGATCCGCGCGCCTGTTCGATCCGTGCCATTCGGGTCACCTGCGCCCGCACCTCGGGCGAGGCGTCCGGCGGTGTCGCCTCGGCGCCCCGCGCTTGGTAGTCGTCGAGGCCGGGGCGCCGCGCCGGATCGTCCGGCGCGTCGGCCAGGCCGCCGACGATCTCCGTCACGCGACGCTCCTCGCGCGCCCGCTCGATCCTGCGCTCGACCACCGCCTGCCGCTCCGGCTGGATCACGTCGCGTGCGTGGTCGTAGAGCTTCGCCGCACGCTCGGGATCCTGGCCGAGGGCGGCCTCGACCGCGCCGGCATAGAGATCGCTCAGGCCGGTGCGCACCGCCGTATCGGTCCGGCCCGCGTCCCAGCCCTTTCGTTCGCCCTGGTAACGCAGCTCGCCCACCGCGGTGCGGCCCAGCGTGCGCAGATGGGCCGGGTCTTGCCAGGACAGCGACGCGTCACGCGCCAAGTCGGCGAGGCGCTCGGCCACGATGCGGTCGTCCAGCACCGACGTCGCCTGCTCCGCGATCCGCCCCAGATCGTCCCCGGCGCGGTCGAGACGCCGGTCGACCACCGGTTCGAGCAGGACCTTCCGGCGCGGGCCATCGGCCTGGAGGTCGAGCGGGTTGTCATCCTCAACGTCGTGAGTACCCGGTCAATGCCGCGCCATCCTCAGTCGTAGCGTGCGAGATCTCGAGACATCAGCCCACCGCGATCCGTCCAGTTAGAGGGACTGAGTTGGCTCACGTCAGCGGTGTCGAGGAAGGTGGCGAAGTCACTCCCTAAACTCTTCCCCACGTCAAATCTTGGCGAAAGCCGGCTTCACGACGCCGGTCATCGTGTCATAGCACTTGAGGATGGTTTCCTCCGGTGCCCAGGTGACGCCGCTGCCGCGGGAGATCGCCCAGGCACAACGCCATTTCGGTCTGGGAACCGCTTCGAAGAGGTCCCGACGGTTATCAGAGCGTCATCAAAGTCATTAGACGGAGCCAAATCACTCCAGCCAGATTGGCCGTATGTCAGGCTTTTCAAAGTCCTCTAGCGGCAAGAACTCATGTTGGTGAGACTTGGGTCCTTCCCATGCCATGAGACGCAAAGGACGGAAGTAGCCAATATTCTTTTTGTCGGCGCGAGCATAGTCGATCGCCGTGTAGAGCGACTTGAAAATCTTTTGAAACGCATCAGCCGCCGTCTTCGCCGACCGATCGATGGCTTTCGTACGATCACCCAGCTTAAACTCGTCCCAGAAGCCTTCAGTTATTTGAATCTTCTGAAGTAGCCGCCGACATTCCGCCAATTGGTCGACAAGTGAATCATACTGCTCGCCGGGCACGGTGCGCCTGTAAAGGCGGTCAGTGACGAGATCGAGTGTACCGCTGATCGACTCCGATTTGTGGCGTTCGATCAGAGCAAAGAATGCAGCGACTTCGGCTGGCGTACCCATATGCTGAAGGAGCATGCCACCAGAGATCCCAACATCACTCATCGGCTAATCCTCCTTTCTAAATTTGATATGTTCGCGCCTGAGAAGGCCATTCGACCGCTCGACAATTCGCCTGGCTACTTCTTCCAATCGTTCCTGGGATGAATGCTGACCTCGAATGTCGATTCTGATGTGCTGCTGCATGCTCGGCGGCAGGTGCTGCGCCCGCTCCAATACCTGTCGAGTGACTTTGTTTACCAACCCAGCCGCGTTGGTATTGATGTTATAATTCTTTACCTCGAACGATGCACGGCGCTTATCCGCCGACACGCCGTCGGGACGGACCGAACCAGCCGTCCCCCAACTTACCTCCTTACCTCCTTGCCGTTCTTGAAAGAGACTTGCGGGACAAAGTCCGGCTGTTCCGCTTTTGCAACGTCAAGCTCGCTCTGCCGCGAACTAGGACGCTCCCCCGGCGGAAACAGCGGCACCGGAGGTCCGGACTGCGGTGGCTTGTCGCCCTCGACCCGCTCCGGCGGGCCGTTGTCGTCCGGCCCCGGTTCTTGCCGGGCGGACGGGCCGCCCCGAACGCCGGCCGTGCTCTGGCGAGCGATCGTGTCGTCTATCGCTTTTCCGACAATCACGGCCCCGATCGCGGCCGCCGCGAGGTCCAGCAGGAAGGGGACGGCCAAGGCGGGCGCAACGACGTTCTGCATCGTCGGCACGGGACCATCCCGATCCCAGATGTCAGTCTGTGGCTGTCCGTCTATCGGCTCGACGGTACGCGTCACGCGCTCACCGTCGAATGTCGTGGTGATCGCGCCCAGCGTCTTGCCCGAGGGGTCGCGTATGGTATCGACCTGCGACCAGTGGCCCTCGGAGGGATAGGACCACCGGCTTTCCACACGATGGCCGTCGCCAAAGGTGGCATCGGTCGAGACGATGCGGTTCTGCTCGTCGTACGCTTCCGTGACGTCGGCCTTGCCGCGC
The DNA here is from genome assembly GCF_965228225.1 of Reyranella sp. Taxonomy (GTDB): domain Bacteria; phylum Pseudomonadota; class Alphaproteobacteria; order Reyranellales; family Reyranellaceae; genus Reyranella. The sequence goes on from NZ_OZ245801.1 coordinate 2,469,924, forward strand.
TCGGTATCGACGCCGCGGCGCGTGATCCGCTTGGTGCCGTCATCGAAACGCGTGACGTCGGACGCAGGAAGCGTCGTAGATGCCGCTTCCATCGCCCCGCGGCCTGTCGATTCTTCGACTACAACTTCGTCTTTGGGTGAGGGCGTCGATACGGCATCAACCGACGCAACATGGGGCTTTGCCACATCGGAAACACCCTTCGCCTCAAGCTCCGGCGGCAGCGCTTCGACCGGATCACCGCCCGAGATGCGGACGGTATTTGGATCTTCTTCCGCGGGCGGCAGCATGTCGCGGACGAGGCCGCGAATGTCGGCCATCGTCGGCGGTTTGCCTTCGACGGATTCGAACGAGCCTAAGAGCCTGTCGAGTTGCTGCCGTGCGGTCCGGGCATGCTCGCTCTCTGGATCGAGGTTGGCATTGTGCAGGCCCTCTCCCAGGAACAGGCGGCCGAGACGGTGGCGCTCGAAGGCCGGATCGGATTTACCTTCGGCGAGAGTCTTCTGGAGTTTGGTCAGGCGGTTGTAGTCGCCGTCGCCCAGTGACAGCCGGTGTTGCGTGAGATCGAGGCCGGCGAAACTTTCCGGCTCGTGCACCGCCTGGTCGTCGAGCCTGTCATAGAGGTCGCGGTCCGTGACGACGCGGCCGCCGTTCATGGCCGTCCGGTCGAGCGCCTCCGTCTGCTCCGGGCTCAACCCGTCGCGCAGCGCCGTCGGCATCGCCATCAGGGGCGCCGCGGGATTGGCGCCTAGCCAGTCGAGCGCGCTTGCGGCCGCGCGCCCACGCGCCGCCTGCCAAGCCCGGTCGGCACGCGCCTGTTCGATCCGCGCCATCCGGGTCACCTGCGCCCGCACCTCGGGCGAGGCGTCCGGCGGTGTCGCCTCGGCGGCGCGCGCCTGGTAGTCGTCGGGGTCGGGGCGCCGCGTCGGATCGTCCGGCGCGTCGGCCAGGCCGCCGACGATCTCCGCCACGCGACGCTCCTCGCGCGCCCGTTCGATCCTGCGCTCTACCGCGGCCTGCCGCTCCGGCTGGATCACGTCGCGTGCGTGGTCGTAGAGCTTCGCCGCACGCTCGGGATCCTGGCCGATCGCGGCCTCCACCGCGCCGGCATAGAGATCGCTCAGGCCAGTGCGCACCGCCGTATCGGTCCGGCCCGCGTCGGGCGGCCCGCGAAGGGCGCGCTAGTGACGAGACCGGGCGAGCCGATCTCGTGGGCCGTCGAGCGTGGCGCTCAACGCATGCAGTACCGCGGCCTGATCGAGCGCTCGGTCGGTCTCCATTCTGGCGGTCGGCGGCGGCATCGGCGCACTGATCCGGCGGAGGCTGCCCCGGCGTGGTAGCGACGGCTGTTGATCAGCGATTCGACGATGGCCCTCTGGCGCGGGCCCTGCGCCTACGCCAGATAGCGGTCCTTCAGCTCGCGCAGCAGCGGGATCGTCTGCGCGATGCCGGCTAGCGCGTGCTCGGGGTGCCGGCCCATGAGGCCCGTCGCCGGATGGTGCACCAGGCTGCGGACCGCGCCCTCGAACCCGGTGTCGAACCGGCGCGCGAACATCTCGTCGGCCTTGAGGCCCAGCGGATTGTGGTCCTCGAGGTCGTTGAGCGGCGACGGTTCAGCGGCCGGCGCTGCCGAAGGCAGCTCCTCCATCTCGATGCTTGCGATGTTCGTCTCCGTTCAGCGGCTCACCGGGCCTGAAAGGCGTTCTTGTCGTCACCCCATCGATCAGCCGGGCGTCCTGGCACGGGGGAGCATTGCCTGGCTCGCCGGCCACAGCCTCTGCTGCTGCAGTTGCTCGTCCAACGTCAGATCGTTGCGAAAGCCGGCTTCACGACGCCGGTCATCGTGTCGTAGGCCTTGAGGATCGTCTCCTCCGGCGTCCGCGTGACGCCGCTGTCGTGGTAGATCGCCTTCAGCCACATTGCCATCCTTGTATAGTAGCCGTTCTCGATGAAGCGTTCCGACATGACCTTGCGCAGCATCTCCTCGCCCTCGGCGACATAGGCTGCGTCAGGCTTACCACCGTCGGCGAGATGACGGCAGGCCCATTGGCCGTACATAAGTTCCGCCCGCACGATGGCCGGTGCTGACGAAGGCTTGGTAGTGAGTCCAGCCTCCTGACAGAGCTTCAGGCCGACGTGATAGCATCGCGCCGCGAGGTTGAGCGGCAGGGCGAGTTCGAGCCCCTCCAGCATCAGCAGCTTCGCCCCGTTGGGCTCGAGGCGGTCGAACTGGTCCCACTGCCGCCAGTCGGCCTCGCTCGCGCGGGTGAACTCGGCCACCGCCGGATCACCGTCTATCAGCCACTTGCACAGGCCCAGCGTCTGCCACCATTGATAGACGTCAAAGGATTCGTCGGTATCCTTGCCCTCTGGCGGCGCCGGTTGTGACTCCATCCAGCCCGCGAGCGCCCGCGCTATCGGCAACACCTGCTCACGCAGGCCCAGAAGATGGGCCCGAATCAGATCACTTAGTCTAGACGACATATAGCCTGCTCGATTGAACGGGCCGGTCTTTTCAGGCTCGAACTTCGTTACCCGTGGCATATGGAAGTCGAGGTAGAAACTGCGGTCACCTTCGGGGTCAAAGTTTCTCGGCATCAGGGCCTCCGCTCTGGATGGACGACGGCGCGCTCGCCGCCCACGATTCGTTCAACCACGCCGTTGCGCGCACTTCCAGTACCGACCGTGACGATGGTCATGTTCCTGTTGTCCACGTTCTCCATGGCCTTGACCCCGGCCTCAGGGGATAAACGTCCGCTCTTCACCGCTACATCGATACTCTCTCTAGTGTGTTCCCGTGCACCCTCGAATGATTTTTCCGTCTGATGTGACGTCCGCCCGGACCGATGGAGGTATCCAAGCTGCGCCATTTGGAATCCCAGAGGGTGACCTCGCCGTTGCGGTCGACGGAGATCACGTCCGGCCCCCGCCGCCGGTTCACCGACACGCGGATCGAGTTTGGATGCCAGCTGCAGTGTCGATGCCATCGGCGCCAACGTACTGGTCCCTCTCGGCCAGTTGTGCTCTCTCGTCCAGCCAGTCACTGGGAGATTGAGCCGATGGTTTCTGTTCAGCAGCCGCTGCCGCTCCAGCCGTATCGGGTGCAGGCTGCGTGCCCGATGGCTGGGGCGAGGGCGGAAACCAACTCCGCAATTTCTCGATTGCAGTTGGCAGTCCAGACTCCACCGGCGGCCGGTTGTGCCCAATGCCTGGTGCGCGCTGTTTGCCTGGTGTCCCAGGGGGGTGGGGCGGTGAGGGAACGCGACCGCCTCCGCCACCGCGAGCGCCGGCACCTCCTGCTTGCGCGAGAATGATGTTCTGCGGATCGAAGGATTCGCCTACCTGCGCGCTGCTGTCGTCGTCATGGACAATGAGGGGCTCTGCCCCATCGAGTGCGTCCTTCGCCGCAAGCTCTGGTGGCAGCGCTTCGGCCGGCTCGCCTTGGCCGACCCGGACGATGTTCGGATCGCTTTCCGCGTGCGGCAGCACGTCGCTGACCAAGTCGCGAATGTCCGCCATCGTCGGCGGCTTGCCCTCGACAGACTCGAACGAGCCTAAGAGCCTGTCGAGTTGCTGCCGTGCCGTCCGGGCCTCCTCGCTCTCTGGATCGAGGTTGGCATTGTGCAGGCCCTCTCCCAGGAACAGGCGGCCGAGACGGTGGCGCTCGAAGGCCGGATCGGATTTACCTTCGGCGAGAGTCTTCTGGAGTTTGGTCAGGCGGTTGTAGTCGCTGTCGCCGAGCGACAACCGGTATTGCGTCAGATCGAGGCCGGCGAAGCTTTCCGGCTCGTGCACCGCCTGGTCGTCGAGCCTGTCATAGAGGTCGCGGTCCGTGACGACGCGGCCACCGTTCATGGCCGTCCGGTCGAGCGCCTCCGTCTGCTCCGGGCTCAACCCGTCGCGCAGCTCTGCAGGCATCGCCATCAGGGGCGCCGCGGGATTGGTGTCGAGCCAGTCGAGCGCGCCCATGGCCGCACGTCCCCGTGCCACCTGCCATGCCCGATCGGCGCGTGCCTGTTCGATCCGCGCCATTCGGGTCACCTGCGCCCGCACCTCGGGCGAGGCGTCCGGCGGTGTCGCCTCGGCGGCCCGCGCTTGGTAGTCGTCGAGGCCGGGGCGCCGCGCCGGATCGTCCGGCGCGTCGGCCAGGCCGCCGACGATCTCCGTCACGCGACGCTCCTCGCGCGCCCGCTCGATCCTGCGCTCGACCACCGCCTGCCGCTCCGGCTGGATCACGTCGCGTGCGTGGTCGTAGAGCTTCGCCGCACGCTCGGGATCCTGGCCGATCGCGGCCTCCACCGCGCCGGCATAGAGATCGCTCAGGCCAGTGCGCACCGCCGTATCGGTCCGGCCCGCGTCCCAGCCTTTTCGCTCGCCCTGGTAACGCAGCTCGCCCACCGTGGCGCGGCCCAGCGTGCGTAGATGGGCCGGGTCCTGCCAGGAGAGCGACGCATCCTGCCGCAGGTCGGCGAGACGCTCGGACACGATGCGGTCGTCCAGCAACGACGTCGCCTGCTCCGCGATCCGCCCGAGGTCGCGGCCGGCGCGATCGAGACGCCGGTCGATCACCGGTTCGAGCAGCGCCTTCTGGCGGGGGCCGATCGCCTGCGCCAGATAGCTGTCCTTCAGCGCGCCCAGAAGTCGAGTAGTCTCGGCGACACCGGCCAACGCCTCCTCGGGGTCCTTGCCCGCAAGACCCGTCACCGGATCGGTCACCAGGCCGCGCACCTCGCCCGCGAACCCGGTGTCGAGCTGGCGCGCGAACATCTCGTCGGCCTGGAGGCCCAGCGCGCTGTCGTCCCCAAGCTCGGTGCGCGGCCATGCGTCCGCGGCAGGCACTGCCAAGGGCAGCCCTTCTATCTCGATGCTTGCCATGTTCGTCTCCGTTCAGCGGCCCATCGGGGCCTGGAGGGCGTTCTTGCTGTCGCGTGGAAAGGAAAGCGGCTCCGCCGCCCGGACAACTCCGGTCATCGCCTGCTCGTTGGCTGACGATTTCGGCGCGTTCGACCCGCTCGATGCGACGGTCTGCAGTTACGTCGCGAGGTCAGCCTTCCGGCTGACCGGTGCTCAATGGCCGCGTCAAGACATGCGGCAAGAGGGTCAACGACAACGAAGGATAGGCAGTGTCATCGCCAGGGGCGTCAAATGTTCCCAAAGACATCTCTCCTGTGAGAAGCGAGCCCTTGAGTTACTGATGAGCCGGACTTTGAATATTCAAGCGTCAAATCTCGAGACGAACCGCCGACCAGAGCCGATACTGCTATCGGCTACTTGTTTCTGGCCGGATCCTGGCGATGGTGCTGGTGCTGGTGCTGGTGCTGGAGGATGGTCGCGCACGGAGGGGGCGGAGGCCAGCGGGATGGATCGTCAGACGCCGCGCGACTCGGTTCGCCGCTACAACCACGACGGCGTCGGAGGCTTGAGCAATGCCAAGCGCAGCGGTCGTCCAGTGGCTCTGTCCGCGGACCAGCTGGAGGAACTGAAGGCTCCGGTCCTTGCGGTTCGCGACCGGGCCCTCCATGGCTCAATCGGATGGCGCTGCCTCGATGAGTGCACGGTCGGCAACACGTTGCAGCTCATGGACTGCAGCCGCGCGCCCATAACCCCAGGAAGGATGGCGCCGCCTAGCAGGCTACAAAAAAGGCCTGCGTCTCAGGTGCGCAAGGTGAGGCCGCCGTCGACCACCAGTTCGTGCCCGGTGATGAAGTCGGCATCGTCGGACGCCAGCAGCAACGCGCCGCGGGCGATGTCGATGGGCTGGCCCAGCCGGCGCAGCGCCGCCTTCTTCTCCCAGACCTCGCGGATCTCGGGCTTGTCGAAGTTGGTCCGCGTCATGCCGCTGTAGATGGCGCCCGGGCAGACATAATTGGCGGTGATGTTGAACTTGCCCAGTTCGAGCGCCAGTGTGCGCGTCAGGCCGCCGACGCCGGCCTTGGAGGCGCAATAGGCGGCCAGGCCGTAGTCGGTGTCGAAGGCCATGACCGAGGCGGTGTTGACGATGCGCGCCCGGCCCTTCTCCCTGGCCCTGAGCTTCAGAGCCGGGATGGCCTCGCGGCACAGGCGGAACATGCCGCGCACGTTCACGTCGTTGACGCGGTCCCACATCTCGTCGGTCATTTCCTCGACGAAGGCGCGGCCGCTGACGCCGGCATTGTTGAACAGGATGTCGAGCGCGCCGAATCGGTCGAGCGCGGCCGCGACGATCCTCCTGGGCGCGTCGTCGGCCGTGATGTCGGCCGCGAAGGGCTCGATCACCTCGTTGCCGACATGGGCCGTGTCGATCGCCGACTCAGGCCGGTCGACCGCCAGTACCTGCGCGCCCTCCTCGGCGAACAGGCGGGCCGAAGCCGCCCCGATGCCCGAGGCGGCACCCGTCACGATCGCGATCTTGCCGGTCAGTCTGGCCATCGAAGCCTCCGTGTTGTCAGGCGACCTCGATGATGACCTTGCCGGTCGCCTTGCGCGACAGCAGGGCGTTCATGGCGTCGGCCGCCTTCTCCAGCGGGAAGCGCATGGAGATGTGCGGCTTGAGCTTGCCCTCGCCGTACCAGGCCAGCATCTCATCGAAGTTCTTACGCGCTTCGGCGGGCTCGCGGCCGCGCCAGGCGCCGTAGAACACGCCGCGCACGTCGCAGCTCTTCAGCAGCGCGAGATTGGCGGGCAGCGACGGGATGCGGCCCGCCGCGAAGCCCACCACCAGCAGGCGGCCGTACCAGGCGATGCAGCGGATCGATTCGTCGAACGCATCGCCGCCGACCGCGTCGTAGATGATGTCCGCGCCTGCGCCGCCGGTCAGTTCCTTGACCTTGTCGCGCATCTTCTCCTTGGCGTAGTTCACGAACATCGTGGCGCCGTACTTCCTGCAGATCTCCATCTTCTCGTCGGAGCCGACGGCCGCGATGACCTTGAGGCCCATCAGCGCGCCCAGCTCGACCGCGGTGAGACCGACGCCGCCCGAGGCGCCGGTGACCAGCAGGGTCTCGCCCGGCTTGTAGCTGCTGCGCTGCTTCAGCGCGTAGTACGAGGTGCCGTAGGTCATGGTGAACGCCGCACCATCCTCGTAGCTCATGTTCTTCGGCATCGGCAGCAGCTGGACCTGGTCGACCACGGCCTCGCTGGCGTAGCCGCCATGGCCGATCATGCCGATCACGCGGTCGCCGACCTTGTAGCCGGTGACGCCTTCCCCCACCTCGGTGATATCGCCCGCGATCTCGTGGCCCGGCGCGAAGGGGCGCGGCGGCTTGAACTGGTACTTGTCCTGGATGATCAACGTGTCGGGGAAGTTGACGCCGGCCGCCCGGGTCGCCACGCGCACCTGGCCCTTGCCCAGGGGCTTGGACGGCATCTCGACCAGCTTCAGGCTCTCCGGCCCGCCCGGCGTTTCGCTCAGCATCGCGCGCATCGTCTCACTCCCCATACCGGTGTTTCATCCTGTGGCGCCCTTGATACGATGACGGGCCGGCCAGCGTCCATCCATGCTAGGAAGGCTCCCTTCCGCGAGGAGAAAGATGGCAGGACTTCATTACGAGGACTTCACCGTCGGCCGCGTGTTCGAGCACGCTTGGACGCGCACCGTGACCGAGATGGACAATGTCCTGTTCAGCTCGCTCACCATGAACGTCCAGCCGCTGCACCTCGACGAGGAATTCGCCTCGAAGACCGAGTTCGGCCAGCGCATCGTCAACAGCCTGTTCACGCTTGGCCTGATGATCGGCATCACCGTGAACGACACGACGCTGGGCACCACCATCGCCAATCTGGGCATGACCGACGTGCGCTTTCCCAAGCCGGTCTTCCACGGCGACACGCTGCGGGTGCGAACCCGGGTCGTCAGCCTGCGCGAGAGCAAGTCGCGGCCGGACGCCGGCATCGTCGAGTTCGCCCACACCGCGATCAACCAGCGCGACGAGACCGTCGCCGAATGCACCCGCCAGGCGCTGATGCGCAAGAAACCCAAGGACTGAGAAAGATGCGATCCTTCCTGTTCGTCCCCGCCGATTCCGAGCGCAAGCTCGCCAAGGGCCCCGCCTCCGGCGCCGACGGGCTGATCCTCGATCTCGAGGATTCCGTCGCCACCGACCGCAAGACGGTCGCCCGCGACATGGCGCTCGCCTATCTCAGGAGCGCCGACCGCGCCGGCCCGAAGCTCTATGTCCGCGTCAACGCGCTCGACACCGGCCTGACGCTCGGTGACCTCGCCACCGTCATGCAGGGCAAACCCGACGGCATCGTGTTCCCCAAATGCGTCGGCCAGGCCGATCTCGACCTGCTGTCGAACTATCTCGACGCGCTGGAGGCGCGCGAGGGCATCGAGGCCGGGGCGACCCGCATCCTGACCATCGCCACCGAGAGCGCGGCGGCGATCCTCGCGCTCACCGCGGCGCCGGCCAAGCATGCGCGCCTGATCGGTCACTCGTGGGGCGGCGAGGACCTGATGGCCGATCTCGGCGCGCTGGCGAAGGGTCCCTCGCCCGGCGTCTACGACGACACCTTCAAGATGGCGCGCACGGTCAACCTGATGGCCTCGGTGGCGGCCGGCGTCACCGCCTACGACACGGTCTATCCCGACATCCGCAACGTCGAAGGCCTGCGCGCCGAGGCGCACGACGCACGGCGCATGGGCTATGGCGGCAAGATCGCCATCCATCCCGACCAGGTCGCCATCATCCACGAGGTCTTCACGCCGAGCGAGGCGGAGATCGACTGGGCCCATCGCGTCATCGCGACCTTCGAGAGCAATCCCGGCGCCGGTGTCCTCACGATGGACGGCAAGATGCTCGACAAGCCGCATCTGGTGCTGGCCCGCCGCCTGGTCTCGCGGAAGGGGGGATGAAAGACAATTTCGGCCTTCTCGCGACCCTCGACCGGCTGTTCGCCGGGGACCGCAGGTCGGTCCTGTCGCTGAAGGAATTCCTCGAAGGATTTGACGGCCGCTCCTACGCCTTCGCCGTCCTGGCGATCAACATCGCGAACATCATCCCGTCGGGCATTCCCTGGCTGTCGACGATCACCGGCGTGCCGATGCTCTACGTGCTCGCGCAATACTTCTCTGGGCACCCCGTCCCGTGCCTGCCCGCGACGATCGGCAAGCGTGGCCTGCCGCGCGGCAAGCTGCAGGATTTCCTGAACCGCGCGCGACGCTTCATCCGCTGGCTCGAGAACACCGTGCACGCGCGCTACGAGGGGTGGGTGAACGGCGTGCCGCGCCGGCTGCTTCTCGTCGCTTTGTCGGTCGACGTGTTGATCCTGGCGCTGCCCATCCCGTTCGACAATTTCTTCCCGGCCTGGGCGATCCTGTTCTTCTGCTTCGCCCTGATCGAGGATGACGGCGTGATGGCGATGCTCGGCTGGGCGATGACGGCGATCACCGCCTGCTGGACCGTGTTCCTGCTGATGGTCGGGCACGCCGCCATCTCGGCCGCTATTGCGGCCCTCAAGGCGGCTGTGTTCCAGCATTGAAGGGGATCGCGCGTAAAGGCCCCTCGCCGCGCTCGGGATGGCAGAGAGCGCTAATACGACCGCGGCAATCCCAGCACGTGCTCGGCGACGAAGTTGAGGATCATGTTCGTGGAGATCGGCGCCACCGTGTAGAGGCGGGCCTCGCGGAACTTGCGTTCGACGTCGTATTCCTCGGCGAAGCCGAAGCCGCCATGGGTCTGCACGCACATCTCGGCCGCCGCCCAAGACGCTTCCGACGCCAGCATCTTGGCCATGTTGGCCTCGGCGCCCGCGTTGATCCCGGCCTCGTACATCGCGGCCGCCTTGCGCACCATCAGGTCGGCCGCCTCGATCTGCGTATAGGCGCGGGCGATGGGATACTGCACGCCCTGGTTCTGGCCGATCGGGCGGCCGAACAGCTTGCGCTCCTTGGCGTAGTTCACCGCCCGCTCGACGAACCACTTGCCGTCGCCGATGCACTCCGAGGCGATCAGCACGCGTTCGGCGTTCATGCCGGAAAGGATGTAGCGGAAGCCCTGCCCCTCCTCGCCGATCAGGTTCTCGGCCGACACTTCCATGTTGTCGAAGAACACTTCGGTGCTGTTGTGGTTCATCATGGTGCGAATCGGCCGGATGGTCAGGCCCTTGCCCAGCGCGGTCCGCATGTCGACCAGGAACACCGACAGGCCTTCCGTCTTCTTCTGGGTCTGGTCGCGCGGCGTGGTGCGGGCGAGCAGCAGCATCAGGTCGGAATGTTCGGCGCGGCTGGTCCACACCTTCTGGCCGTTCACGATGTAGGTGCTGTTGTCCTTCTTCACCGCCGTGGTGCGGAGGCTCAGCGTATCGGTGCCGCTCGACGGCTCGGTGACGCCGAACGCCTGCAGACGCAGCTCGCCGGTGGCGATCTTGGGCAGGTAGCGTTCCTTCTGCTCCTTGCTGCCGTGCCGCAGCACCGTGCCCATGATGTACATCTGGGCGTGGCAGGCCGCGGCGTTGCAGCCGGCCTTGTGGATCTCCTCGAGCACCGCGCTGGCCGCCGAAATGCCGAGCCCCGCGCCGCCATATTCCTCAGGGATCAGGATCGACAGCCAGCCGGCCTCGGTCAACGCCTTCACGAAGGCCGTCGGATAGCCGCGCTCGCGGTCGAGCTCGCGCCAATAGGCGCCATCGAACTTCAGGCAGAGCTGGCGAACGGCGTCGCGAATCTCGGGGTGCGTCGGAGCGTAGGGATTTTCCATGGCGCGCAAGCTAATGCGCGCCCTCTCCCCATGCAATGCGACCGAGCCGGTCGACCAGCGGCCCGTGGATTTCGGGGCCGAATCCGTCGACCGTTGCGACGCGCTGCGCCGTCACCCCGTCCACCGCGCCGGCTTCCCTGACGATCGTATCGGTGACGAAGAAATCCCGTTCCGCGGTCAGGAATTTCGCGATCGTCGGCCGCCAGTCGGGACGCAACACGGCGAGCGCGGCCATCAGCCCGTAGGCGCCCCAGTTCGAGACGCCGGCGACCACGAGGTGATTGCACGATGTCACGCAGGCAATCTCCGCGCCGTTGGGCACATGCTCGGCGATCAGGCCGGGCGGCAGCTTGCCCATGCCGATCTCGTTGCCCCCGTCGCCGACCGCCAGCTTCACCCAGTCGCCACCCTCGAACAGCGCATCGAGCGGCAGGGTCCAGGGCGAGACGTCGACGCCGCGCATGTTGCGCGGCTTGCCGTCGGCGCTGCGCCCGCACCGCTCGATGGCCACGACATGGCTGAGCTTGGCCTGACGCCAGGCCTCGGCCAGTTCCTCGATGGCGCCCTCCTTGCCCAGCACGATCTCGTCGACCGTCACGTCCTCAGCCGTCGCGCGGACGGCCGCCCGCACGGCCTCGACGCTGGGCGTGTCGACGGCGATGCGGGCCGGCACGCCGCAGGCCACCAGCGCCGCGGCCAGCAACGCGGTGCCCACGGGCCCGTCGGTCTCCGGCGCCGCCACGTCGCCGCGCGGCACGAAGAAGCCGGTGATCAATCCCACACGCGTGGCCGTCGCCAGCGCCGCCGCCGAGTCGGCGAGGCCGCCGCGATTGGCGTCGATCAGGGCCTGGGTCTTGCGGCCGACGTCGCGGCATACGAGGGCCTCGATGGCTTCGAGGCGGCGATCCTGCTCACTTGTCCTTGGCGACATAAACTCCCTTCCAGTCCACCGGCGAATCGTCGATCAGTCCGTCGATCCGCCCGCGCATCATCCGATAGTAACTCTGGCGCCAGCCGGCCGCCGCCGCCGCGGCCTCGCACGCCTCGATCGTCTCCAGCGCCTCGGCGAAGCCGCCGGAGCGGTAGAGCTCCAGGAACGCCGCCTGCCGTTCGACCAGCGTCGCGAAGGCCGGCGACGTCGCAAGCCCGGCATCGCCCAACAGGACGAAGATGCGCTCGGGCTCGGTCTTGCCCTTCACGGTGACGAGGTCGATTTCCAAAGTGGCATAGTCCGCGATCGCGTCGCGCGTCTTGCTGCCGACGATGATGCCGACCCCGTAGGTCTTGCACTGGCCTTCGAGGCGCGACGCCAGGTTCACGTCGTCGCCGAGGCACGAATAGGTGAAGCGCTGGGTCGAGCCGAAATTGCCGACCGAGGCCGGGCCGGTGTTCAGGCCGACGCCGATGTTCACCGGAATGTGTTTGCGGCCCTCGGCCTCCGCCTCGGTCTTCCATTCCTCGTTCAGCACGACCAGCCGGGCCTGCATGGCAAGGGCGGCATCGCAGGCTTGCGCCGCATGGCGCGCGACCGGCAGCGGCGCGTTCCAGAAGGCCATGATGGCGTCGCCCATGTATTTGTCGATCGTACCCTTGCGGGCCAGGATCAGGTCGGTCATCGGCGTCAGGAAGCGGTTCATGAATCGCGTCAGCCCGTGCGGGTCGAACTGCTCGGAGATGGTGGTGAAGCCGCGCACGTCGGTGAACATCACCGTGATCTCGCGCTGCTCGCCGCCGAGCTGCAGCAGGCTCGGGTTGCGCGCCAGCTGCTCGACGAGGTCGGGCGACAGGTACATGCCGAAGGCGCCGCGGATTTCCGCCCGCTCCCGCTCCGTCCGCATGAAGGCGAGCGACGTGCCGCCGACATAGATCGCCGCCAGCGTGACCGGCGGATAGATCGGATCGAACAGCAGCCGATATTGCGAATAGGCGAGCCATGGCACAACGAGCCCGGCGCCGATCAGGATCGTGGCGACGAACGCCATCCTGCCCGCCGACAGGCGCGGCAGCAGCACGACCATCAGCAGGCCCACGGCGGCGAGATAGAGGAACTCCGCGCCGTCGGCATAGTCGGGCCGCGCGAGAAACCGCTGCTCGATCATCTGCTCGGCGAGCTGGGCATGGACCTCGACGCCCGGCACGCCGTCCTGTACCGGCGTGTTGCGCAGGTCCTTCAGCCCGATCGCGCTGGTGCCGACGAAGATCACCTGGCCTTCCAGCTTTTCCGCCGGCACCTCGTCCTTCAGCACCGCGCGCGCCGAGATGAAGCGGCCCGGCTGGTGGCCGGTATCGTAGAGCATGACCCGACCGCGGCCGTCGGTCGGCACTTCGAGATTGCCGGTCTTGATGGCCACGATGCCGGTCTTCTCGCCGAACGACAGCTCGCCGCTCGCGCCGGACGACTTGATCAGATAGGACGAGGCTTCCTGCGCCACCCGCAGCGCCTCGATCGACAGCGCCGGGAAGAGCCCCTCGTAGCCGGCGACGCGGAACAGCATCGGCACGCGGCGGATCACGATCGTGTCGAGGTCGGTGTTGACGCTGCCATTGCCCTTGGCGGCAGCCTCGAGGATCTCGATCGATTTCACCGTGCCGCCCTGCTGCGGCAGGAACTGGCTGGGCTGGTCGCCGGCGAAGGCCACGCCGTGGAAGGTGCGCGGCGGATTGCCCGTGCCCTTGAGGTCGAAGCCGAAGCCGGTGACGACCCGGGACTGCGCCATCGCGTCGGCCAGCAGCTTGTCGTTGTCGAGCGCCGCGTCCGCGAGCTTCTCGAGCGTCGCGGCGTCGGTGAAGGCCGCCAGGTCCTGCACCATGCGGCGGGGCGACGAGCGGTCGGGTTCGGCGAAAACGGCGTCGAAGGCCACGACTGCCGCGCCCTTCTCGGTGAGCTTGTCGACCAGCCGCGCGATGATCGAGCGCGGCCACGGCCACTGGCCGTATTCCTGCAGCGCCGCCTCGTCGATGTCGACGATGCGCACGGGGGTCTCGGCATTGTAGGTCCGCGGCTGGAGGCGCTGGTAGCCGTCGAAGGCGAAATCGCGGATGCGCGTGACGGCGCCCGGATCGGCGATGCGCAGCACGAGGGCGCCCAGCAGCACGAGCATCGCAACGACGATCGGCGCGTGTCGCGAATTGATGCAGCGCAACAGCCAGCTCACGCGCTTTCGATCCCCTGATCCCCCAAGAACGTCACTTTACAGAGGATGGCGCGCGAGCCAAATAGCGCGACCTTGCCGCACGCCCCCAGCCAGACCGCCCTGCACGGCATCTACTTCAAGCTGAGCGCCATGGTGCTGTTCTGCACGATGGACGCAATGGTCAAGGGTCTGGGCGGCACTTACGGCTCCTTCCAGCTCATGGTCTTCCGCAGCGCCGTGGCCCTGGTGCCGGTCGCGGTGCTGATCTGGCATGCCGGCGGCCTGCGGGTCGTGCGCAGCACCCGCCCCGGCCTGCAGGCGCTGCGGGTCGGCATCGGTTTCTGCAGCATGTTCGGCTTCTTCTACGCCTTTCCGCGCATGCCGCTCGTGGATGCCTACGCCATCTCCTTCTCGGCGCCGCTGTTCATGGTGGCGCTCTCCGTGCCGATCCTGCGCGAGCCGGTCGGCTGGCGGCGCTGGACCGCCGTCGGCGTGGGCTTCGCCGGCGTGCTGATCATGCTCGATCCCTTTGCGATCGAGTTCCACCTGGTCTCGCTGGTCATCCTGGCGGCGACCTTCTGCTATTCGCTCTCGACCGTGCTGGTCCGAAAGCTGAGCCGCCACGACCCCGACGTCGTGACGCTCTTCTGGTTCGCGATCGTGGGCAGCGTCGTGTCGATCGCCTGCGCCATCCCGGAATGGAAGTGGCCGCCGCTGCTCGACTGGGTCTGGCTGCTGACCCTGGGCCTGCTGGGCGGCTGCGCCCAGGTGCTGATCACCCGGGCCTGGCGGCTCGCCCCGGCCGCCATCCTGGCGCCGTTCGACTATGTCGCCATCGTGCTCGCCATGGCCTACGGCTACCTGTGGTTCAAGGAAGAGCCGTCCTGGACCGTCTGGTACGGCCTGCCGCTGGTCACGGGCTCGGGCCTCTATATTCTCCACCGCGAGCGGGTTCGGGCCCGGGCCCTCCGGAAAACCCTAATCTCCTAGGGTTTTTGTCGGGATTGACGAATCGCCTCGCCCACCACATCTTGTGCGTATGACCGACACCACTTTTTCCGTGACGTCCAACGCGGCCAAGCGGATTGCCTTCCTGGCCTCCAAGGAGCCCAAGCCCGTGATGATGCGGGTGGCGGTCCTGGGCGGCGGCTGCTCGGGCTTCCAGTACAATTTCTCGTTCGAGGAAGCGCGCAACGACGACGACCTGGTCATCGAGCATGACGGTGCCGCCGTCCTGGTCGACGCCACCTCGCTCGAGTTCCTCAAGGGCAGCCAGCTCGACTATGTCGAGGAAATGGTGGGCTCCGCGTTCCAGGTGAAGAACCCGAACGCCACCTCCTCCTGCGGCTGCGGCAACTCGTTCAGCGTTTAAGCCGAGCGTCGCTCGGCTGCTGAGCGGCAAGACATCGCGAAGCGATGTCTGGGAGCGCCGAAGAAGGAACGCCCGCTCGGACCCCATCGCCCCGTACTTCCCCATTTGAATCGGGAAGCAGTCGATCCCGTCCGCGTGGCGGCTGCGGCTGCTTCTTCCCTGTCGGACCGGCTGGTAGCGTCCCGGCCACAGGGAGCCTCAATGAACATCGGACGACGGACCTTCGCCTTCTCGGCAGCCAGCCTTCTTGCCTTCCCCGCGACCGCGCAGGAGGCCTGGCCGGCCCGTCCCGTCACCCTCGTCGTGCCCTACCCGCCGGGCAACGCCGCCGACATCAGCGGCCGCCTGCTGCTCGAACCGCTGTCGACCGAGATCGGGCAGCGCCTGGTCATCGACAACCGCGCCGGCGCCTCGGGCATCATGGGCAGCGCCGCCGTCGCCCGCTCAGCGCCCAACGGCTACACCCTGCTCCTCACCTCGAATTCGCCGATCGCCAGCGGCCCGTGGGTGACGAAGAACGTGCCCTATGTCGTCGAGCGCGACTTCACGCCGATCGCCGGCATCGCGCGCGGCGCCCTCGTCCTGCTGGCCGCGTCCGACGTGCCGGTCAGCACCACCGCCGAATTCGTGGCCTACGTGAAGGCCAATCCCGGCAAGACGAGCTACGGCTCGTTCGGGCAGGGAAACCTCAACCACCTGATCATGGAGATGCTGCGGCTGCGCCTCGGCCTCGACATGGTGCATGTCCCTTATCGCGGCAGCGGCCCGGCGCAGCTCGACCTCGCGGCCGGCCGGATTCAGTTCCTGTTCGACGGCGCCCCCGGCGCGCTGGCCCGCATCAAGGCGGGACAGGCGAAGGGCATCGCAGTCTCGACCCTCAAGCGCTCTCCCACCCTCCCCGACATGCCGACCTTGGCCGAGTCGGGCCTACCCGAACTGCGCGGCATGGATGCCGGCGGCTGGGTCGGCCTGTTCGGCCCGGCCCAGACTCCGGTGCCGGTCGTGGACCGCCTCAACGGCGCGGTGCGGGCCGTCATCCCTGCGGCGCAGGCCAAACTGCTCGAACAGGGTCTGGAGACCTTCACCGACAACAGGCCCGCCGACTTCGCAGCCTTCGTGCGCGCCGACAGCGAGAAATGGCGGCAGGTCGTGCTGGAGGCGAAGATCGAGCCGCAGGAGTGAGGCGTGCTATGAGGGCGGCAAGAGGGGCAGCCTGACTCATGAAAATCGCGACCTGGAACGTGAACTCCGTCCGCAAGCGCACCGGCAACCTGGTGGCGTGGCTGCAGGAGGCCAAGCCCGACATCGTCGTGCTGCAGGAGATCAAGGCGCAGGAGCCGACGTTCCCCACCGCCGAGGTCGAAGCCGCAGGCTACAAGGCGGCGATCGTCGGCCAGAAGGGGTTCAACGGCGTCGCGTTCCTGTCCCACCATGCGTTCGACGTGACGGCGCGGGCCCTGCCCGGGGCCGCCGAGGACGAGCCGGCGCGCTATGTCGAGGGCCGGGTCTACACGCCGCGCGGGCCGCTGACGGTCGGCGGGCTGTACCTCCCCAACGGCAATCCGGTTGGCACCGAGAAGTTCGCCTACAAGCTCGCCTGGATGGAGCGGCTGCTGGGCCACGCCCGCGAGCTGCTGGCGCGTGAGGAGATGTTCGTGCTGTGCGGCGACTACAATGTCTGCCCGACCGACATGGACGTCTTCGATCCCAAGGCCTTCGCCGGCGATGCGCTCTGCCAGCCCGAATCGCGGGCGGCGTTCCGCACGCTGCTCAATCTCGGCCTGACCGACGCGGTGCGGGCGTTCCATCCCGACGGCGAGCAGTACACGTTCTGGGACTATCAGGCCGGCGCCTGGCCCAAGGGCAACGGGCTGCGCATCGACCACCTGCTGCTCTCGCCGCAGGCCGCAGACCGCCTCACCGCCGTCGGCATCGACAAGGCCGAGCGCGGCAAGACCGAGCCGTCGGACCACGTCCCGGTCTGGTGCGAACTGGACGTGGCGGCTTAGGAAAATCATGTCGTCCTGAGCGGCGCGAAGGACCTCACGCTCGCCAGGGAGGCCGCTGGTCGTTGTGTCAGGTCCTTCGCTCTGCTCAGGACGACAGAAGAATGTAGCTACTCCGCGCCGGCGCCGATCACGCCGCCGTCGGCGATGATGCACTGGCCGCAGATGAAGTTGCCGGCCTTGGAGGCGAGGAACACCGCGACGCCGCCGATGTCGTCGGGCTGGCCGATGCGCTTGAGCGCCGCCTTGCCCTCCTGGGCGGCGCGGATCTGCGGATTGTCCCACAGCGCCTTGGCGAAGTCGGTCTGGATCAGGCCGGGCGCGATGGCGTTGACGCGGATATTGTGTTTGCCCCACTCCATGGCCAGCGACTTCACCAGCGACAGATCGGCCGCCTTGCTCATGTTGTAGGCCGCGATATGGGCCGAGCCGACCAGCGCGCCGATCGACGACACGATGATGAAGGCGCCGTCCCGACGTTCCGCCATCTCCGGGCCGACCATGTTCATCAGCCACAGGTTCGACATCACGTTGTTCTGCATGATCTTCTGGAACACCTCGTCCTTCAGCCCCGTGAGCGGGCCGAAATACGGGTTGGAGGCGGCGTTGCAGACCATGATGTCGATGCGGCCATAGGCCTTGCGCGCCTCGGCCACGAGGTTCTCGAGCTGGGCCTTGTCGGAGATGCTGGCCGCGACCGCCGTGGCCTCGCCGCCCTTCTCCTTGATCGCCTTCACCACTTCCTCGCAGGCCGGCAGCTTGCGGCTCGACACCACGACCTTGGCGCCGTGCGCGGCCATCTGTTCGCAGATCGAACGGCCGATGCCCCGGCTGCCGCCGGTCACGACGGCCACCTTGCCACTGAGGTCGAACATACTTGCGTTGATCATGTCGGCGTCTCTCTTCCCTCGGGTTCTTTCACGATGCACCCGAGGAGATACGCCGATCGGCGTCAGACGAGCAAGCCGCTGCCGGCGGGGCTCATGAGGTCGAGCTGGACCAGCAGGTCGTTGAAATCTCGGTCCCCGCCGCCATACGTGTCCTCGAAACCGAAGGTGCCGGCACCGTAACTCCACAGATGCGTCACCGGTTGGCCGTTGACCACCTCGTTGCCGGCCGAGAATCCCCAGTAGGTCTGCCCGTGCGAGGTCAGCGAGAAGGCGATGATGTCGCCGTGGTCGACGTCGGTGATCTGGGTTTGCGAGAACTGGCCGTAGCCCGGACCGTTGATCACGGTCCCGCCGCCGACCACCGAATAGGCGCGTCCGGCGGCGGCGGCGGCATAGCCCGCATCGCCCGGCGCGAGGCCGCCGATGTGCCCGGACAGGTCGTCGACGCGATACAGCGTGAGGTGCTGGTCGTAGACGCCGTTCTGACGAATCCGCACGACGGCGTTGACGTCGTCCTGGCCGAGCGGCGTCTCGGCGACCACGACGGGCCGGGCCACGGTCACGCCGCCGCCGGACGATCCCCAGGTCAGGAAGCCGTAGTCGTTCGTATTGTTCGCCTGATACAGCGCGGCCTGCGAATTGTTGAAGGACATGCCCATCGACTGGCCCGCGGCGACCTGCATCGAGCCCGGCATCGCCTGCGGCGCACCATCGAGGAGCCGGACCAGGTCCGGCGAGAAATCGGCCTGCATCACCTTTTCGGCGAGACGCGCGTCCCACGCGATGCTGGAAGAACTGCCGAACTGAAACTGGTCGCCCACGCCGTTCACGGCCACGCTGGCGCCGTTGGCCAGCGTGGACTGGACCAGAAGAGTCTGGTCGGCGCTCACGGTCCCCGAGACGGTGTCGTGAGACGACAGGACCGGGGCGTCCACGCCGTAGAGCTCGTGATTGGCGATGTTCGCCAGGGCGCGGGTGAGCAGCAGGCCGTCGGGCGTGCCGAGGCCGGTGGTGAGGTCGTATCCCTCGCCCGACTGGTAGCCGAGGCCGGTGGGCACAATGTATCTGTCGAGCGCCTGGTCGTAGATGGCGTAGGGCGTGTCCTTGTCGGCTATGTAGTAGCTGGAAATGTTGTCGCCCAGCGTCACGTCATTGAAGGCGCCGGGAGAAATCGCGGCGGCCTGGTAGAGGATGTCGTTGTAGAAGCCGAGATTGGGCAAGCCGATGTCGTGGAAGATCGCATCCATCTGGGCCGTGAGCGACGCCCACATGGGCGTGGCCGAGCTGGTGCCGGCATTGGCGCTGTAGAGCGGGTCGCCCTGCAGATAGTACAGCACGTAGTAGAACATGCTGCCGCCGCCCAGCGCCGCCACGTCGGGGATGCCGCGGCCAGTCTTGCCGTTGGAGACGTTGACCGGCGTCAGCCCGAAATCGATCTGGTATTGCGGGATCGCCTGGGTGGTATCGACGCCGCCGGAGCCGGAATAGTTGCTCGAATAGTCCTGCAGCCCCATCTGGCCGTTGGTGATGACGTATTGATTCCAGATCGCCTCGGTCAGGGCCGCCACGCCGGCCAGCGGCTGCATCAGCGCGAGCGACGGCAGTTGCGTCGGCAGGACCTTCAGGCCGGATTGCGCCAGCCCGAACAACGTTCCGGGATCGAGGTTCAGTGCATTGTTCACGAGCGTCGCGATGCTGGAATCCTGCACGGCGGTGTTGATGGGCGACAGCGAGGTCGCGCTGACCACGAGCGACCACGAGTTGAGATGGGTGTCGCGGCCGTTGGTGACGCCGTTGGCATATTCCTGGCCCGAGCCGCCGTCGCCGGCCGACATGGCAAGGGTGACGTTGCGCAGCGCCGCGTCCTGCATGAGCTGTTCGTAGGCCCAGGCGAAGGGGCTGTCGGCCGCATAGCGGACCATGTCCGAGAACGATGAGGTCAGCGCCACCGGCTTGTTGACCTCGTCCCAGATCGCCTGCTGGGTCGCCGCGAAGGTGGTCGCATCGCCCTTCAGCTTGCTGTAGAAAATCATGTCGCTGGTGGGGGCCGCGCCCGAGACGATCGAGACGTCCAGCGTCATTTCCGACTCGGTGTACCCCTTGCCGTCGGTGTCCACGGTACGGAGCAGCTCATCCCGGGTCAGCGGGGCGATCTTGAGGATGTCCGTCCGGTAGGCGTTCAACTCGCTCAGCAGCAAATCGTAGGTCGCGTCGTCGAGCTGCGGCTCCACGAGACCGATGTTCGGGGTCTCGATGACCGTCTGCAGATCCTTCGCGTTCAACGGATAGTTGTAGTAGTCGGCGATGGCCATCGGCGTTCCGGTGACGCCATACTTGTCCTGGCCGTAGTCGTAGTTGGCCGTGCCCTGCTGCCCCTCCTGCAGGACCACCCCGGTACCACCGACCTGTACCGGGATCGCGGCCACATTCTGGTCGACCCAGAAGCCGCCGATGTCCCCGGCGATGTTGTCGGGAAGGGTGAGCGAATCGGCCCAAACGGTCGCGATCTTCTTGTCGTCTCCGTCCCTCAGAACGTGCAGCTGCTGACCGAAGATGTTCTGGAAGGCCTCGTTGTCGACCTTCACCCAGATCGTCCGCGACTCCGCCGAGGAGATGTAGCCACCCGTGTCCAGAACCTCCGCCTTGAGTTTGACCAGCTCGGTCTTGACCGTTTCGTAGATCTTCGCGTCGGCACCGTACTGGGTCCAGAAATCCGCCTGCTGGATGGCGGTCTGCCGCTCTCCCCAGCTTCCATCGAGGATGGAGGACGCGTCGGTGGCCCGGTTGAGGACCACGGCAACGATCAGCGAGGCGTTCGAACCGTCGTCGACATGGTCGGCTCCGAAAGCCGTCTTGATCTCGGCGAGCGTGCTGGACTGCACCACACTTTCCGGCAGCAGCCCCTCGCTCGTGGCCTGTAGAAACGTCGAGTTGTTGATCTGGGTAGCCATGGCTCAATCCGGGAGTTCGGAAGCGGTTACGGTGTTCTATTTGCGGCGAATGTGCAGAGTGAATGGTAATCTATCGCACCACGCGCGTGAAGAGTGTCCCGCGGGCATCCGGCCGGAAATTGGCCTTCACCGGTCGTCCTTGCCCCGTGTCCTCCTCTCGACGGAGGCGGGATCGGAGCCTGGCGGTTGGTCAGCTGGAAATTCTGGAGGTAGCGCCGAGGCGCACAAGCCGGGCCAAGCCACTGGAGGGCTTGGCGTTCCCTACGGGATTCGAACCCGTGTCGCCGCCGTGAAAGGGCAGTGTCCTAGGCCTCTAGACGAAGGGAACGAAGCCGAAGAGCGGCTCAAATACCGGCTTGAACGCCGGAAATCAAGCGAGCACAGAGCCTGCCGTCGTTGCGGCATCGTCGATCTGCAGGCGAACGGTTTCGCGACCGCCGAAACGGTCGATCCGCAGCGACCCCGCCACGTGGAGCACCGGCCGCGCAGAATCGAGAAGTGCCGGTCCCAAGGCGCTCTGGGCGGCCCGGAAGGCGATGGCGTCGACCCGGCCTCGCTCGGCGCCCACCAGCGTGCAGCGGACATGGCCCTCGCCGACCGGCTGGGCATAGCTCACCCGCACCCCGGTCAGGGCGAAGCGTGGCTGGGCATTGCCCGCCCCAAAAGGCCCGGCGCGTTCGATCATCGAGACCAACTCCGCCGTGGCGGCCGCGGGCGCCAGGGCGGCATCGATGCCCAGTTCGCGAACCGGCGGCGCAGCCCCGAGCTGGGGAGCAATCCGCTGGTCCAGGAAGCGATTGAGCTCCGGCAGCGAGTCGCGCGCCACCGTCAGGCCGGCAGCCATGGCATGCCCGCCCCCGTTCACCAGCAGACCCGCCTGCCGCGCCGCGATCACCGCGGCGCCGAGATCGACTCCGCGCACCGAGCGCCCCGACCCTTTGCCCAGGGCACCATCCATGCCGATGACGAAGGCGGGGCGCGCATAACGTTCGACCAGTCGGCTGGCCACGATGCCGATCACGCCGACATGCCAGCCCTCGCTTTCGACCACCAGCACCGACGGCAAGCTCTTGCTGTCTGGCCCGTACAGCCCTTCGATCCGCGTGATCGCCTGGTCCAGCACGTCGCGCTCGATGGCGCGGCGTTCGGCGTTGAACTCGTCGAGCCGCACGGCCAGCGCACCGACCTCGTGCGGATCGTCGCTGGAAAGCAGGCGCGCGCCCAGGTCGGCCTGACCGACGCGGCCGCCCGCATTGACCCGCGGACCGAGCAGGAAGCCGAGATGATACGCCTCGGGCGCCTCCTTCAGGCGCGCCACGTCGGCCAGCGCGGAGAGGCCGGCATTGCGCCGCTGTGCCATCACCTGGAGGCCGGCTTTCACCAGGGCCCGATTGACGCCGAGCAACGGAACGACGTCGCACACTGTCCCCAGGGCCACGAGATCCAGCCATTGCCGCAGGTCGGGTTCGGGACGCGACGCGCCGTACCAGCCCGCTCCGCGGAGCGCGCGATTGACCCCGACGCAGAGGAGAAAGGCCACGCCCACCGCGGCGAGATGCTTGTGCGGGCTCTCGTCGTCGAGCCGGTTGGGATCGACCACGGCCACCGCGTCGGGCAGCGCGATCTCCGCCATGTGGTGGTCGATCACGATGAGGTCGAGTCCGACGCGCCGGGCCTCGGCCAGCGGCTCGAAGGCGGTGATGCCGCAATCGACCGTGACGACCACGGAAGCGCCCTCCTCCCTGATCTTCAGCAGCGCCGGCGCATTGGGGCCATAGCCCTCCTTGCGGCGGTCCGGAATATAGACGCCGATATTGCCGCCGACGGCGCGGAAGAAGCGCAGAAGTAGCGCCGACGAGGTGGCGCCATCGACATCATAGTCCCCGAACACCACGATCCGCTCGCCGGTCCGCAGGGCGCGTACCAGGCGGTCGACGGCGGCGTCCATGTCCTTGAGATGCGACGGGTCCGGCAGGAACTTGCGCAAGGTCGGCTCGAGAAAATCCCCGACGGAATCGAGGCCGACATCGCGCGCCGCCAGAAGCCGGGAGATGGCGTCGGGCAGGCCATGCCGTTGGGCAATGGCCAGCGCCTGCCGTTCGTCGCCGAGCCGGGCGGCCCAGCGCTTTCCCGTCAGCGAGCGCTCGACCCCCAGAAATGCCGGGCGCTCGATTCTTGAAACCTCGGACATGCGGCCACCCTAACCCAGGGCGCGGGAAACACGCGCCGGTAGTCGGCCGCCGGAGCGGGGCTTACGCCCAGCTCGGCAGGCCGGTCTTGACCGTGAAATTGTGATGCGCCGAAACCCAGCGCACCGTGCCGGTCTTGGAGCGCATGACGATCGAGTGCGTCTCCGCGCCATCGTGGAAGCGGCGCACGCCCTTCAGCATCGACCCCGAGGTCACGCCCGTGGCCGCGAACATCACGTCGCCCTTGGCCATGTCGGTCATCGAGTATTTGCGGTTGAGGTCGGTGATGCCCCACTTCTTGGCGCGGGCCTTCTCGTCGTCGTTGCGGAACAGCAGGCGGCCCTGGATCTGGCCGCCGATGGCGCGCAGCGCCGCGGCCGCCAGGACGCCTTCCGGCGCGCCGCCCGACCCCATGTAGATGTCGATGCCGGAATCGCCGGTCGAGGTGGCGATCACGCCCGAGACGTCGCCATCGCCGATCAGCATGATGCGGGCGCCGGCGGCGCGCACCTTGGCGATCAGGTCGGAATGGCGCGGACGGTCGAGAATGCAGACCACGAGGTCGTTGACGTCGACTTTCTTGGCCTTCGCCAGGTCCTTCAGGTTCTCCGCCACGCTCTTGTCGAGATCGACGATGCCCTCGGGCAGGCCGCCGCCGACCGCGATCTTGTCCATGTAGACGTCGGGCGCATTGAGGAACCCGCCATGCTCGGCCATCGCCATGACGGCGAGCGAATTGGGCAGGCCCTTGGCGGTGATGGTGGTGCCTTCGAGGGGATCGAGGGCGATGTCGATCTTCGGACCACCACTGCCGACCTTCTCGCCGATGTAGAGCATGGGCGCCTCGTCGCGCTCGCCCTCGCCGATCACCACCGTGCCTTCGATGGCCAGCGAGTTGAGCGTGGTCCGCATCGCGTCGACGGCCGCCTGGTCGGCCGCCTTCTCGTCGCCGCGGCCCATCAGTTTGGAGGCCGCGAGGGCCGCCGCCTCGGTCACCCGCACCGCTTCCAGCGCCAGGTTGCGGTCCATCTTACCGGTCTGATCCTTGGTATTGGCCATCATCTCCTCCGTGGCGCCTTCCCGGCACCCTCTAGAACGCTTCGATCCTGATTACGCATGGCTCCTCGGCAACGGCGCCGAGCTTGGCGATGCGCGCGAGCGCGCGCCGCATCGCAGCCTCCTCTGTCTCGTGAGTGGTCAGCACGACCGGCACCTCGCCCGACTCCGAACGTCCGCGCTGCAGCATCGATTCGAGCGAGATACGTTCCTTGGCGAGCGCGCCCGACACGGCGGCAATGACGCCGGGCCGGTCCTGCACCATCAGGCGAATATAATAGGCGCCGACATGGCGATCGATCGGCGAGGCCTTCTTGGTGGCAAGCCGGTCGGCCGGCACGACGAACGCCGGCATGTGCCGTCCGCGCGCCACGTCCACGAGATCGGCCACGACGGCGGAAGCGGTCGGCCCCTGCCCGGCACCGCGTCCCTGGAACATCGTCGTGCCGACGAAGTCGCCCTCGACCACGACGGCGTTGAACACGCCCTCGATGTGCGCGATCGGCGTATCGAGCGATACCATGCAGGGGTGAACGCGCTGCTCGATCCCGTGGCGCGTCTCGCGCGCCAGACCCAGCAGCTTGATGCGATAGCCGAGTTCCTCGGCGAACTGGATGTCCATCGACGTGACGCGCCGGATGCCCTCGACGTGCACGCCGGCAAAGTCGACCCGGGCGCCGAAGGCGGCGCCGGTCAGGACCGCGAGCTTGTGGGCTGCGTCGATGCCGTCGACGTCGAAGGTGGGATCGGCTTCGGCGTATCCTGCCGCCTGCGCCTCGGCCAGCACGACTTTGAAGTCGCGGCCGGTCTCGCGCATGGTCGTCAGGATGTAGTTGCAGGTCCCGTTGAGGATCCCGTAGAGCCGCTTCACGCGGTTGCCGACCAGGCCCTCTCGCAGGGCCTTGATGATCGGAATGCCGCCAGCCACCGCCGCCTCGAAGGCGAGGATCGACTGCTTCTTCTCGGCCGCCGCGGCGAGTTCCGCGCCATGCATCGCCAGCAGCGCCTTGTTGGCGGTGACGACGTGCTTGCCCGAAGCTAGCGCCTTCTGCACCAGCCGGCGCGCCACGCCCCCCGAACCGCCGATCAGCTCGACGACGACGTCGATGTCCGGCGCGGTTGCCAGCGCCATCGGATCCTTCTCCCAGCGCAGGCCGGAAAGGTCGATGTCGCGCTTCTTCGCCCTGCTGCGGGCGCTGACCGCGACGATCTTGAGCGGCCGACCGCCACGCAACGCGAGAAGCCGACCATGTTCGGCCAGCAGCTTCACCACGCCTGCACCCACGGTGCCGAGCCCGGCGATGCCGATCCTGAGAGGAGAATTCATGGGCGCCTGATACGACAGGATGGGGTCAGGCGCGAGCCTTGATCGGTGTGATGTTGTCCCCAACACCGCGCAGATAGAGGTCGATCGACCTCCCCGGATCGGCCAGCACCTGCCGGATGTTGCGCACGGCCTGCCGGATACGATGCTTGTTCTCGACGAGCGCGATACGAACATGCGCGTCGCCATGCTCGCCGAAGCCGATGCCGGGCGACAGCGCCACATTGGCCTGCGTCAGCAGCAGCTTCGAAAAGGCGAGCGAGCCCAGCTCGGCGAAATCCTTCGGCAGCGGCGCCCAGGCGAACATGCTCGCCGACGGCGAAGGCAGATCCCAGCCAGCGCCGCGCAGCCCCTCGATCAGCACGTCGCGGCGCTCCTTGTAGGTGTTCCGCGCCTCTTCGATGCAGTCCTGCGGCCCGTTCAGCGCCGCCGTCGCCGCCACCTGGATCGGTGTGAAGGCGCCGTAGTCGAGGTAGGACTTGATGCGCGTCAGCGCCTGGATGAGCGTCTTGTTGCCGGCCGCGAAACCCATGCGCCAGCCGGCCATCGAGTAAGTCTTGCTCATCGAGGTGAACTCGATGGCGATGTCGCGCGCGCCAGGCACCTGCAGCACCGACGGCGGCGGCACGCCATCGAAATAAATCTCGGCATAGGCGAGATCCGACAGGATCCAGATGCCCTGGCGTTTGCAGAAGTCGACAATGGCCGCATAGAAATCGAGGTCGACCACCTGCGCGGTCGGGTTCGACGGATAGTTCAGAACCAGCGCCAGCGGCTTCGGCACCGCATGGCGCACCGCGCGCTCGAGCGCCGGCAGGAAGTCATCGATCGAGGTCGAGCCCGGCACCGGGATGTGGCGCACCGAGCCGCCGGCGATGATGAAGCCATAGGGATGGATCGGATAGCTGGGATTGGGCACCAGCACCGTGTCGCCGGGCGAGGTGATCGCCTGCGCGAGGTTGGCCAGCCCCTCCTTCGATCCCAGGGTGACGATGATTTCGCTTTCCGGGTCCAGCTCCACCCCGAAGCGGCGCGCGTAGTACGCAGCCTGAGCCTTGCGCAAGCCGGGAATGCCGCGCGACGCGGAGTAGCCATGGGCGCGCGGATTGGCGGCGGCCTCGGCGAGCTTGGCCACGATGTGTGGTGCCGTCGGCAGGTCGGGATTGCCCATGCCGAGGTCGATGACGTCCTGCCCGGCGCCGCGAGCTCGCGCCTTCATCGCGTTCACTTCCGCGAACACATAGGGCGGCAGGCGCTTCAGCCGGTGAAATTCGGAGTCGTCCATGTCGTTCTTCCTTGGGCACCTAGGAGGCGATGACACCGTCGGTGCGTTGCAGCACCGTCTTCTTGGAGTATGTCGGGCCGCCCATCGGCCCCGTTTCGGCCTTGGTGGGATCGGCGGGTGGCGTCGGCGCGGCCGGCGGAGTCCAGTCGGGCGGTGGCGTGAAGGCCTTGTTGGGATCGGCGGGAGCCGCCGGGGCCGGAGGCGGAACCGCGGCAGGCGCGGCAGGCGGCACGACGGGTTCCGGTGCTGCCGAAGGCGGTGCGGCGGACGGCGGCGCGATGGGTGCCGCGGTCACGGGGCCCGGCGGGGGTACCGGCGCGGAGACGGGCGCCGGATCGGACGTGATCGTACCGGCGCCGACCGGCGGTGCGCCGACCGGAGCGGCCACCGGAGCCGGCCCGTCGCGGTTCTCCTTGTCCTTGCCTTCCTTGTCGGCCGCTTCGCGCTCCAGGCGCTCCTCGCGCGCCTTGCGGTCACGCTCCGCCTGATCCTTTTCCATGGCCTCTTTTTGCGCCTTCTGTCCGCCCTTCCCGGTCACGACCGACCCGATCGTGGGCACGTTTCGCTCCTCGACGGCAACGCCGGCATCGTATTGCTGGTTGGCGGGTGGCGGCGGGAGGCTGGCGGACGGCGGCACGGTGCGTTCGACACCGGGCCGTGGCGGCGGGCCGACCGGCGAGCCTCCGTCGATCCAGTCACAGCCGGCCAGCAAGGCAAGTGCGGACACGCCAAGCAGGCCGAGCCAGCGACGGCTGCCGTTCGTGTCCTGGTGTCGCTGCATCGTCATCACCCGCTGTGTACGCTTGGCCCGATATCCGCCTGTTTAGCGGAGACCGGGAGGAAATTTGACCCGTCTGTTGTCGCAGCCTACCTATCACAGTCAGGTAGCGGTCAGGGCTGGTACTAGTTATGGTACCGTGACCTTGGATTTATCGCAAGAAACGCCAAAAAGGCAATGATTCTGAAGGGGAAAAGCATGTCCGATACGCCCGCCCCCGCAGCCCTCGGCGGCCTCTCTGCGGAGGAATCCGAGAAGCTCCAGGAGGCCTTCAAGGAAATCGCGACTCGCAGCCAGAAGCTGCTGCAGGATTTTTCCCAGCGCTACCAGTCCGATGGCCAGCAGGTCGACCCGCTTCACCTAACCCAGACTTTCATGGACTTCACGGCCAAGATGCTGGCCGACCCGAACCGCCTGGTTCAGGCCCAGGTCGAGCTCTGGCAGCAGTACATGAAGCTCTGGCAGGTCACAGCCCAGCGCATGATGGGCCAGACGGTCGAACCGGTGGCCGAGCCCGCCCGCGGCGACAAGCGTTTCAACGACCCGGCCTGGAAGGACGAGGTCGTCTTCGACTATCTGAAGCAATCCTATCTGCTCACCGCACGCTGGCTGCAGGGCACGATCAAGCAGGTCGAGGGGGTCGACGAGAAGACGGCAAAGAAGGTCGATTTCTATACACGCCAGTTCATCGATGCCGTTTCGCCCTCGAACTTCGCACTGACCAACCCTCAGGTCGTGAAGGCCACCGTCGAATCCAAGGGCGAAAACCTCCTGAAGGGTCTCCAGAACCTGCTGGCTGACCTCGAGCGCGGCAAGGGTCAGCTCGCGATCCGCCAGACCGACATGGACGCCTTCAAGGTCGGCGAGAATATCGCCACCACCCCGGGCAAGGTCGTCTACCAGAACGACATCATGCAGCTGATCCAATACGCGCCGGCGACCGAGGAGGTCCACGAGGTGCCGCTGCTGATCGTGCCGCCGTGGATCAACAAATTCTACATCCTCGACCTCAAGCCCGAGAATTCGTTCATCAAATGGGCGACCGAGCAGGGTTACACGGTCTTCGTGATCTCCTGGGTCAATCCCGACGAACATCTCACGAAGATGGTGTTCGAGGATTACATGAAACTCGGACCGCTGGCGGCGCTGGACGCCATCGCCAAGGCGACCGGACAGCCCAAGGCGTCGGCGATCGGCTATTGCATCGGCGGCACGCTGATGGCCGCGACGCTCGCCTACATGGCGGCACGCAACGACGACCGGATCGTGGCCTGCACCTTCTTCACCGCTCAGGTCGACTTCAGCGAGCCTGGCGAACTCGGCGTGTTCATCGACGAGGACCAGCTCGCCAGCGTCGAGGAGATGATGAGCAAGAAGGGCTATCTCGAGGGCAGCGAGATGGCGACGACCTTCAACATGCTGCGCGCCAACGATCTCATCTGGTCGTTCGTCGTGAACAACTACCTGATGGGCAAGGACCCCTTCCCCTTCGACCTGCTGTACTGGAATGCCGACGCGACGCGCATGCCCGCGGCGATGCACAGCTACTACCTGCGCAACATGTATCAGAAGAACCTGCTCAGCCAGCCGGGCGGCATCGTTGTCGACAACGTGCCGATCGACCTGCGCAAGGTGACGATTCCCGTCTACATCCAGGCCGGCAAGGAAGACCATATCGCGCCGTCGCGCTCCGTCTACAAGGCGACGCAAATTTATGGCGGCCCGGTGCGCTTCATGCTCGCCGGCTCAGGCCACATTGCGGGCGTGGTCAATCCGCCCCGCAACAAGAAGTACCAGCACTGGCTGAACGAGACCGACAAGAACCCGCCGACGCTCGCCGAATGGCAGGCCGGGGCCAAGGAGTTCCCGGGCTCCTGGTGGCACGACTGGGACAAGTGGCTGTCCGCGCTGTCGGGTCCGAAGGTTCCGGCGCGCGTGCCCGGCGCAGGCGGCCTGCCCGCAATCGAGGACGCGCCCGGTAGCTACGTTAAAGTTCGGTCGGGCGCCTAGCGGCTCCAGTCCGGCCCGGGAATGCCCATCCGCTTTCCCCGGAGAAGTTTCTCCATGATGGCGATCCCTTCCCCGTAGTCACCGTCGTCGCAATCGCTTTGCGCGCCGATACGGGTCATGTTGCGGGCGCCGTCCGTTACGCCTTCGCCTCGGCTCTGACCGTAATAGTCGAAGTACTCAATAAGCTGATCGCAACGCGCCTCGCTGGGAGGAACCTGTGCAAGAGCGGCAGGCGCGGCAATCGCCGCGGCGATGAGCAGGAGGAAGATCGACGGAGCAAGAATTGAGTGCATGCGCCAAGAACGCCCAAGAAGCGCCGGGAGTTCCGCGACGCGCGCTCGTGCCGCTCCCTACTCCGCCGCTTTGGGGCGCTCGCCCCTGTAGGCCTGTCCGAGCCGGACGTACGCAGCCGCAGACCGCCGGAAGGACTCGATGTCCTTCTCGGTGATGTCACGCATCTTCACCGCAGGGTTGCCGGCCCACAGTTCGCCCTTGCGCACGATCTTGCGCGGCGTCACCACCGCGCCGGCGGCAACCATAGCCCCCGTCTCCACCACCGCCTCGTCGAGCACCGTCGAATGCATGCCGATGAAGGCATCGTCCTGCACCTCGCAGGCGTGCAGCAGCGCCAGGTGCCCCACCGTGACGTTGCGGCCGACCACCGTCCCGACACCGCGCGCGGCGATGTGGATCACCGTCCCGTCCTGGATGTTGGAATTCTCGCCGATCTTGATGCCCGGCCCGTCCCCGCGCAGGACAGCGCCGAACCAGATGCTGCAGTTCGCGGCGATCTCGACCTCGCCGATCAGCGTCGCGTTGGGCGCCACGAAAGCCGTGCTGTGGACCTGCGGCACGAAACCGTTGAAGGGCACGATGAGACCGGACATCGGATCGACACTCCAGACAAACGAAGGGCGCCCTGAGGCGCCCTTCGAAGGTATCGGAAACGCGGGTTCAGCGCTTCGAGAACTGGAAGCGGCGACGCGCACCGGCGCGGCCGTACTTCTTGCGCTCGACCACGCGGCTGTCGCGGGTGAGGAAGCCGGCAGCCTTGACGCTGCCGCGCAGGCCGGGCTCGAACTTGGTGAGCGCCTGCGAGATACCGTGACGCACGGCGCCCGCCTGGCCCGACAGGCCGCCGCCGGAAACCGTGGCGACGACGTCGAACTGGCCGTTGCGCTGGGTCACGTCGAACGGCTGCTGGATCATCATGCGCTGCGTGGGACGCGCGAAGTAGATCGTCTGATCGCGGCCGTTGATGGTGATCTTGCCGGTGCCGGGCTTGACCCAGACGCGGGCGACCGCGTTCTTGCGGCGACCCGTGGCATAGGCACGACCCTGCGCATCGATTTCCTTCTCGCGCGGTGCGCCCGGGGCCTGGTCGACCGTCGGGGCCTTCTTCAGTTCGGCAAACGACGAAAGTTCGGTAGCCATGTTAGCCGATCCTCGAGTTCTTGCGGTTCATTGCGGCGATGTCGAGCTTCTCGGGCTGCTGGGCCTCCTGCTCGTGGTTCGGTCCGGCGTAGACGCGCAGGTTCTTCATCTGCGCCCGGCCGAGCGGGCCGCGGGTGATCATGCGCTCGACGGCCTTGATCAGGACGCGCTCCGGGAAGCGGCCTTCGAGGCGCTTGCCCAGGGTCTCGCCCTTGATGCCGCCGGGATGACCGGTGTGCCAGTAGAAGACTTCGCGCTCAGCCTTGCGGCCCGTGAGGCGCACCTTCTCGGCGTTGATCACGACGATGTTGTCACCGCAATCGATGTGCGGCGTGAACATCGGCTTGTGCTTGCCGCGCAGGCGCATGGCGATGATCGAGGCGAGCCGGCCGAGGACCAGCCCGTCGGCGTCGATCAGAAACCACTTCTTCTGCACTTCGGCAGTCTTGATACTGGCAGTCTGGTGGGTGAGAGCTTGCATGAGTCTTTCTTCCAATGAGCGCGCGCTTATGGGGAGAGACTGGCCGCTTGTCAAATCGCCAGAAAAAATCCCATCATTTCAACAACTTACCAGCGCGGTATTATAATACCTCCGCACTAAGCCTTGGGCGGTATGGCATATGTCACGGTGGCGTGTGCCACGGGGTCGGGCTTGCCGTCGCTCCAGATCGTGAAGTCGCCGACCGCCAGCGTCTTGCCGAGCTTCATCAGCCGCCCCTCCCCGATCAGGTCGGCCGGCTCCGGCTTGCGCATGAAGTTGATGTTGAGGTTGGTCGTGACCGCGAGCGCCACCGGGCCGAGCTGGCCCAGGATCAGGAGATAGAAGCCGCAATCGACCAGCCACATCAGCGTCGGGCCCGAGATCGTGCCGCCCGGCCGCAGGTGCCGCTCGTGCGTCGGCAGGCGCAATCGGATGGTCCGGTCGTCGAGATGCTCGATGGCGAGGCCGAGATGGGCGGCCTGCGGGAAGTGCTCGGCGAGGAAATCGATCAACTCGGCTGGCGACATCACCGGCATGACGCACCTGCCCTCTTCCCATAGACTGTCGCCATGACCGCCGCCTCCAACGAACCCGTCCTGCTGCGCCGCGACGAGGGCCGCGTCGCCTTCCTCACGCTCAACCGGCCGCACGCCATGAACGCCCTCTCGGGTGACCTTATAGACGCGCTGCAGGCCGAACTCGACAGGCTGGCCAAGGACCAGGACATAAGCTGCGTCGTGATCGAGGCGCAGGGCGACCGCGCCTTCTCGACCGGCCACGACCTGCGCGAGGTCGCCTCGACCCGCGACTATGCCATCCATCACGATCTTATGACGCGCTGCTCGGCGATGATGATGTCGATCGGCCGCCTGCCCCAGCCGGTGATCGCCAAGGTCAAGGCTGTCGCCACCGCCGCCGGCTGCCAGCTCGTCGCCGCCTGCGACCTAGCGGTCGCTTCGAACACCGCGACCTTCGCGACTTCCGGCATCATCAACGGCCTGTTCTGCGGCACGCCCTCGGTCGCCGTCGGCCGCACCGTCGGCCCCAAGCGCGCGCTCGACATGCTGCTCACCGGCCAGTTCGTCGATGCCGCCACGGCGCTGCGCGACGGCCTCGTGAGCCGCGTCGTGCCGGCGGCCGAGCTCGACCGCGAGACCAAGGCGCTGGCCGACCATATCGCCGCCCAGCCGCCGCAGCAGATCGCTTCCGGCAAGGCGATGTTCCGCAAGCACATGGAGATGACCGTCGAGCAGGCCTACGCCTACGCGACCGACTTCATGGCGGGCGCCCTGCAGCGCGAGGATGCGCAGGCCGGCATCGATGCGTTCGTGAACAAGAAGCCGAAGCCGGAGTGGAAAGGGCGGTAGGCGTCGTGCGCCACATTCTGCGACTGCTGGCCGTAGTTCTTTATTCACTCTTTGGAGTGGCGTCCGCCGCGGCATCGAACTGTACAACGCTGGCTACCGCGCTGGACACGGCCATATGCAATGATCCCCAGTTGCTGAGCCTCTACGACGCCGTAGCCAAACGATTTGGCGACCTGAAGCTCGAAGTAAATCGGGCCGGCGAAAGACAGGGCGTATTATTCGACGCCGATCAATTGGGCTGGCGCGAGGATCTACGAGAGGCGTGCAAGCCGCCAACGGCGGACTGCCTACTGCCAAAGTTGGAGCAACGGCTCAAGCACTTGAATGCGCTCAATGTCGAGGCCATTCACGCGCTCTACGATGCCAAAGGTATCCGCTTCGGCGACGGCACATTGGAGTACAGGAAAGCTCCCCAGAGTGGTCTCTACTTTGGTGAGCACCTCATAGTTCCTGACGGCGCACGCATCGAATATCTTGATCGCTATACGGATCGGACCGCAGATGCCCTTGCCTTCATGATCAACTGGAAAGGGAACGGCATCTTTTGTGAGCCATACGGAATCTTCATTGTCGTTGCTCGGTCCGGACATCCTTCGGAAGTCCTGCAGATCACCAAGGACGACGATTGGCGCCTAAGGGAGTGGTCCTGCGTGGGAACGATCGCCCGTTTCGACGGGGGCTTCAGGCATGAAGTGGCGCCGGCCCCCTGGTTTGATGGCGCGGTTTCGATGTGGACACCCGGTGGCGGATTTCGTGTCGTCGATACGCTTCGCTTCGCGCCAATTGCAGGAACGACGATAAAGGACCTCCTTGCCAACGAGAGATTTGGCGACAAGCTCAGAAACGAACAGTTCTATCGCGCCTTGCGAACAGCCTCCGATGGAGCCGACGTGAGTTTCACAAACGCCGCGAACGCGTTCGCATGGTCATGGAAGAAGCCTTTCGAGTTGGACGACTACGTGGTCTACGGCAGCTGCATGAGGCCGGGGCGCGGCGAACGCTGCTTCGGCGATTACGAACCTCGGGCCGTCTACGATCGCTTGTCGGACAGGCTCTTCTTCATTTTTCCCGACGAGAAACTTCGGCCTCGCTGCGAATCCGAGCCGGGCGGTGAAGCCGTCGTCACTGAGGGGACCCTTCGCGCCGCACGCTATTTCCCACCACGCGCGCGCTGGCCGGAAGGAGCGTTCGTCGCCCTGACGCAAAGCTACTGCCGGGGCGACTAGCCGCCGCCATTGCATACCGCTCGCAGGAGTTGGGCGCTGTTGCGCCGGTCGCCAGGAGTTGACGAAGCAAAACTCGCGGGCGTCCATTCCTGAATAATAGATGAAAAGAGCAAAGGGAGACCGCCTATGCAAACCATGAAACTGTCCCGGCGTGCGGCCGTCGCGTCGGCGATGGCGAGCATCGCGACCGCGTCCGTTCCGGCGGGCGCGCAGGATTTTCAGCCGGGAAAACCCATCGTCATCGTCGCGCCGTTCGGGCCCGGCACGACCAACGACATCATCGCCCGCCTGCTCGCCCAGGACATGACGGCGACCCTGGGCCAGAGCGTGATCGTCGAGAATCGCCCCGGCGCCACCGGCAATATCGGCGCCGACTACGTCGCGAAATCGCGGCCCGATGGCCATACGGTGGTGATCGCCTCCCTGAGCAACATCATCAACCAGGCCACCGGTAACACCACCACCAATCTGCTCAACGACCTGACGCCCGTCAGCTTCACGGGCGGGGTGTACTATTCGATGTTCGTGCCCAACGAGCTGCCGGCGAACAACGTCGCCGAACTCGTCGAACTCGCTCGCCGGCAGCCGGGCAAGATCAACTTCTCGGGCTTCGCCGGCGGCGTGCCGCAGTTCCTGGGCGAGATGCTCAATCGCGCCGCGAAGATCGACATGGTGATGGTGCCCTACAAGAGCACCACCGACGCGCTGAACGACCTGCTCACCAACCGCATCCAGGTCTGGTTCACGCCGGTCGCCTCCGGCGTGCCGGTCCACAACGCAAAGCAGGCGCGCCTGCTTGCCGTCACCGGCGAAAAGCGGGCAGCGGCGCTTCCTGACATTCCGACGTTCAAGGAACTTGGCTATCCCGACATCGTGGCCGACGTGTCGTTCTACATGATGGCGCCCAAGGGTACGCCGCAGCCGATCGTCGACAGGCTCTACCGCGCGGTCGACAAGGCGATGGAGAGTCCCAAGGTAAAGGAATCGTTCCGCGTGCAGGGCATCGAGGACCGGCGCGGTGGCCCCGCGGACCTGGGCGCCTATATCGCCCGCGAACTCAGCCGCTGGACCGAGATCGTGAAGCTCTCGGCGCCGGCGAAGTAACGCGCTCCCCCGAATCAGAAGAGCGCGCCTCGCGGCGCGCTCTTTACGTGTACAGAACCGACTGCCCGGGCGGCGGGATCACTGCCGCCAGTCGGTGCCCTTGCCCTCGATCTGGCGCAGCGCGGCCTTCCAGTAGGTCATGCCGTACTCCGGATTGGCGCGCTGCTGCTTGGCGCGCTCGCCGTACTGGCGGATCACGTCCTCCTCGATCGGCGCAGCCTCCTCGTCGAGGCTGCGGGCGATGACCTCGACCTCGCAGGCGCGCTCGAGCATGTACATGCGCCGCAACGCTCCCGGGATCGTGCCGCCAACGGTCAGCAGGCCGTGATTGCGCAGCACCACCGAGTTGCCGCTCTGGCAGGAGACGCCGAGCGCATCGCACTCTTCCTGCGACGTCGGCATGCCGTACTCGTGATAGACGAGGTCGTCATAGACCGAGAGCGCATCCTGGCTGATCGGGCGGATGCCCTTCTTCAGGACCGAGACGCCGGTGCCGGCGCGGGTGTGCGTATGCATCACGCAGTTTGCATCCGGCCGTGCCTTGTAGACGCCGCTATGGATGGTGAAGCCGGCCGCATTGAACTTGCCGTCCTTGGCGTAGACGTTGCCGTCGATGTCCATCTTTACCAGGCTGGACGCCGTGATCTCGTCGAACAGATCGCCGTAATTGTTGATCAGGAAGCACTTGGGCTCGCCCGGAATGCGCACCGTCATGTGGGTGTCGATCGTGTCGGTCCAGCCGAAATGGTCGGTGATCCTGTAGAGCGCAGCGAGGTCGCAACGGGCCTGCCATTCGGCTTCGGACATATCGAGCTTGTCGGATTGCATCACCGTATCCATCTCGCGCTCCTGCTGTGTTTCGGCCACGCCGCAGGCTTTACCGTAACGCAAGTTGCGTTGCGGTGCGATCAGCTCTTTCCCCCCGGCCATGCAGAGCCGCCCTGCGAACTCTCGGCACAGTATTTGCGTCTCCCCTGCCGGACAGGCGGCATCGGAGGGCGTTCGTGGCGACCAACCCATTTCATCTCGCGTGGTTCTTGCAAGGCTCCAGTGTGCAGGCGTGGGGGGAGCCCTGGACCGGCCATATCGGGACGACCTGGGAGCAGCCGGAGCTGTTTCTCGACATGGCCCGCAGCCTCGAGCGCGCCTGCTTCGACTACATCCTCCTCGAGGACTCCTCCTATGTTGGCGAGAGTTTCGGCGGTTCCACCGAGATCTACCTGAAGAAGGCCATCGCCGTGCCGCGGCAGGATCCGTCCGTGGTCGCGGCGCTGATGACCCAGGTGACCTCGCGCATCGGCATCGTCCCCACTTTCGGCACCTATGCCTACCATCCCTATCTGCTGGCCCGCCTCATGGCGACGCTCGACCAGGTGTCGGCCGGGCGCGCCGGCTGGAATGCCGTCACTGGCAGTTCCGACTTCGCGGCGATGAACTTCGGCATGCCGGGCATGCCCGAACACGACCTTCGCTACGACATGGCCGACGAATACATGGAGGTGGTGCGCGGCCTGTGGGGCTCATGGGAGCCCGGCGCGATGATCGCCGACCGCAAGAGCGGCAACCTGATCGACCATACCAAGGTCCACGCCGTCGACTACGAGGGCAAGTACTTCAAGACGCGCGGGCCGCTCAACTCCGGCCCCAGCCCGCAGGGCCGGCCAGTGATCGCCCAGGCCGGCGGCTCGCCGCGCGGCCGCCGCTTCGCCGCCGCCCACGCCGACACGATCGTCGTCAACGCCAAGGGCATCGACGCGATGCGCGCCTACCGCGACGACGTGCACAAGCACATGATCGCGCAAGGCCGCAAGCCCAGCGACTGCAAGGTGCTCTACCTGATCAACCCGATCCTCGGCGAGACCATGGAAGAGGCGCTGGAGCGCAAGAAGAAGCGCGAGTGCATGGCCCAAGCCAACATCCAGGAGCGCCTCGCCCACTTCGGCAAGGTGACCAATATCGACTTCGGCAGGTTCGACCTCGACAAGCCGCTGCCCGACGACGTGACCACCAACGGCCACCAGCTCAACCTCGAACAGTTCCGCGCCCTGGCCAACGGCCGCTCGATCCGCCAGACGATGGCCTCGTTCAACGCCGTCGACCTGTCGATCGATCTCTGCGGCACCTGCGATTCGGTGGCCGCGCGCATGGGCGAGGTCATGCAGGAGGTGGGCGGCGACGGGTTCCTGTTCTCCATGCCCAACGTCAACCGCCGCACCCTGGCAGAGATCGAGGACGGGCTGGTCCCCGCCCTTCAGGATCGCGGCCTGGTGCGCAAGGCCTACGAGCACAAGCAGTTCAGGGAAAATCTCCTCGCTTACTGATCCAGCGGAACGGGAAGGACCACACCATGAGCAAGAAGACCATCGGCAGGCGCACGACCCTGGGCCTCATTGGCGCAGGCCTCGTGGCAGCCCCCTTCATCCGGCCGAGCTTCGGCCAGGCCGCCTGGCCCGAGCAGACCACTGTGCCCGATGCGCTGAAGGGTAGCGGCGAAGTCCGCATCGCCACCTTCGGCGGCTTGATGCAGGAGGTTCAGCAGAAGGCCTACTTCGAGCCGTTCGAGAAGATCACCGGCATCAAGGTGCGCGCCTTCCCGGGCTCCGATGCGACCAAGATCAAGGCCATGGTCGATACCGGCAACGTCGAATGGGACATGGCTCAGCTCAGCCGCGGCTCGATCATGAACCTCCAGAAGCGCGGCGACTATTTCGAGAAGATCGATTACGACATCGTCGATCCGGGCGTCGAGCCGCAGTATCGCTTCGAGTACGGACTCGAAATGCTGGTCTGGGCGCAGGTCCTCGCCTACCGCACCGATGCCTTCAAGGGCGCCGTGCCGTCGGGCTGGGCCGACTTCTGGGACACCAAGAAGTTCCCCGGCGATCGCGCCATGTTCGGCACCAACAGCGGCGGCTGGCCCGAGATGGAATTCGCGCTGATGGCCGCCGGCGTCCCGGCCGACAAGCTCTACCCGATCGATGTCGACAAGGCGCTGGCGAGCTACGGCAAGATCAAGAAGGACGTCTTCAAGTGGTGGGATACGGGCGCGGTGCCGATCCAGCTCCTGACCGACCGCGAAGTCACGATGACCACGGTGTGGAACGGCCGCATGGCCGCACTGCAGGCGGCGGGTGTGCCGGCCGCGATCAACTGGAACCAGGGCCTGCTGAAGCGCGACGCCTGGGGTATTCCCAAGGGCGCCAAGAACAAGGTCAACGCCATGAAGTTCGCGGCCTATTCGACCATGGCGATTCCGCAGGCCCGGGTGTGCCTTGGAATCCCCTACGGCTCGGTGAATGCCAAGTCCAACGAGTACATTCCGGCGGAACGTCTGGCCGTCCTGCCGAGCGCGCCGGACATCAAGAAGCAGCTGGTGAATTACAACTACGATTGGTGGATCGAGAATCGCGAGGCGGTGATTCCCAAATTCAACAAGTGGCTGTTGAGCTGACGCCATGACCGGCGCTGGCATGAACGGAGCCGGCTCCGCCTCGGGCAGCGGCGCCTCGGTGACGCTCTCCAACCTGGAGAAGGCCTAC
The DNA here is from genome assembly GCF_965228225.1 of Reyranella sp. Lineage (GTDB taxonomy): Bacteria > Pseudomonadota > Alphaproteobacteria > Reyranellales > Reyranellaceae > Reyranella. The sequence goes on from NZ_OZ245801.1 coordinate 2,508,743, forward strand.
GATCGCGCCAACGTCGCCAAAGCCGTGGACGGCGTCTCGCTCGACATCCGCTCCGGCGAATTCCTGACGATGCTGGGGCCCAGCGGCTCGGGCAAGACCACGACTCTGATGATGGTCGCCGGCTTCGAGACGCCCACCGCCGGCGACATCGCGATCGACGGCAAGTCGGTCGTCGCGATGCCGCCCTACCGGCGCAACATCGGCATGGTGTTCCAGAACTACGCCCTGTTCCCCCACCTCACCGTCGAGGAGAATGTCGGTTTCCCGTTGAAGCAGCGTGGCGTGCCGAAGGCCGAACGCGCCAAGCTGGTAGCCGAGGCGCTGGAGCTCGTGCACCTGCCGGGCTACGGCGCGCGCTATCCGCGCCAGCTTTCGGGCGGCCAGCAGCAGCGCGTTGCCGTCGCGCGGGCCGTCGTGTTCAAGCCGCGCCTGCTGCTGATGGACGAGCCGCTGGGCGCGCTCGACAAGCAGCTGCGCGAGAACCTGCAGCTCGAGATGCGGCGCCTCCATGCCGACCTCGGCATCACCTTCATCTACGTGACGCACGACCAGGAAGAGGCGCTCACAATGTCCGACCGCATCGCCGTCATGAACGACGGCAAGGTGGCGCAGGTCGGAAGTCCGGAGGATCTCTACGACCGGCCCGACAACCGCTTCGTCGCGGGTTTCATCGGCGAATCGAACTTCCTGCCGGCGATCGTGCGCGGCCTGGAGGACGACGTGGTCATCGCGGAATGCGAAGGCACGCTCATCCGCGCACTCTGCCCCGGCCGGCCGGCCAGTGGCGAGAAGGTCACGCTCACGACGCGGCCCGAACGGCTGCGTTTCGCGGACGCAAACCAGGCCGGCATGCATCCGCAGAATCGCCTCAGCGTCACCGTTACCGAAGCCGTCTTCGCCGGCGAGCGCTGCCGCTACATGCTGCAGGCGGGCGACGGCACGTCGATCGTGCTCAAGGAACCGTCCAGTGCCGCCATCCGCCGTCGCGCCGTCGGCGAGCGCGCGGAGATCGCCTGGTCCGTCGCGGACACGATTCTTGTCTGAGGTGCGCCTTGTCTGAGGTCGTGCAGCCCGCTTCCCTTGCCCTCGCGGTCAGCCGGCCGAAGACGGCACCGTTCGACTGGCGCCGCGCGGTGCCCTTGCTGCTGGCGGCGCCGCTGCTGATCTACATGCTTGTCTTCTACGCGCTGCCGGTGGTGGCGATGCTGTTGCGCAGCGTGAACGATCCGACCTGGACGCTCGCCAACTACGCAACCCTGTCCGAAGACGTGGTGTTTCAGAAGACGTTCTGGATCACGCTCAACACCTCGGTCATCGTCACGCTGGGCTGCCTGATCCTGGGCTATCCGGTCGCCATGGGCCTCGTGCGCTCGAAGACGATGGCGCCCTTCATCCTGGTGATCATCCTGCTGCCCTTCTGGACCAGCGTCCTGGTCCGCAGCTATGCCTGGATGGTGCTGCTCGGCCGCCACGGGTTGGTCAACGAAGCGTTGCTGGCGCTCGGCATGATCGATCGTCCGATCCGCATTCTGAACACGACGCTCGCGACGCAGATCGCGATGATCCACATCCTCCTGCCCTACATGATCCTGCCGATCGCCAACGCGCTGCGGCAGATCGATCCGTCGCTGATCCGCGCCGCCTCGGGCCTCGGCTCGACGCCGTTCATGACCTTCCGTCAGGTGATCCTGCCGCTGTCCATGTCGGGCGTGGCGGCCGGCACGCTCCTCACCTTCGTGCTGGCGCTGGGCTTCTACATCACGCCCGCCATGGTCGGCGGCCCGCGCGACATCACGCTCTCGATGCTGATCGCCCAGCAGGTCGACCAGCTCAACTGGGCCTACGCCGCGACCCTCTCCGCGATCCTGCTGGCGACGGCGCTGGCCATTCTCGCGGTCGCGCGCAAGCTGCCGGGCGTCGGCAACGCCTTCAAGACGAGCATGCGATGAGGGCGGCGAGCATACTTTCGGCCAGCATCGTCGGGCTGATCCTGTTCTTCCTGGCGTTCCCCATCGTCGTGGTAGCCATCGCGTCCTTTTCCTCGGCGACCTATCTCACCTTCCCGCCGCCCGCCTTCGGGTTGCGCTGGTACGAAGCCTATTTCAGCAATCCCGACTGGCTGAAGCCCACCTGGGTCAGCATCTGGGTCGCCTCAGCCGTCGTCGTCCTGTCGACGTTCCTTGGCACCCTGGCCGCGCTCGGCATCGCGCGCCTGCCCAAGGGAATGCGCGTCGTCGCGGCAGGCCTGATCCTGTCGCCGCTGATCGTGCCCGGCATCGTCGTGGCGATCGGCATCTACTACGCCTATTCGCGCTACGGGCTGGTCGGCACGCCGATCGCGATGGTGCTGGCGCACACCTGTCTCGCCGTCCCCTTCGTCGTCACGAGCGTGACGGCAAGCCTCTCCGGCATCGACCCGCGGCTGGAGCAGGCCGCGCTCAGCCTCGGCGCGACGCCCGGCGCCACCTTCTTCCAGGTGACCTTGCCGCTGATCCAGCCCGGCGTGCTCGTGGGCGCCCTGTTCGCCTTCATCACCTCGTTCGACGAGCTGATCGTGGCGCTGTTCATCTCGGGGACCGGCGCGGTCACCCTGCCGCGCCGCATGTGGGACGACCTGCGCTTCCAGATAGATCCCACGATCGCCGCCGTCTCGACGCTCACGATCGTGCTGACGGCCGCGCTGATGGGCGCCGCGCATCTCCTGCGCAAGCGCGCCGAGCAGAACCGGATGGCTACTTCTTCTGCAGCGCCTTGACCGCCGCCAACGTGTTCTCGACATGCTTGTCGGGATTGCGGTCGGAGAAGGCGTAGACGATCTTTCCGTCCGGCGCGATCACGTAGGAAATGCGGTCGGCGATGCCGACGCTGCCGACCCGGATCAGCGCCGAGTCATAGGCCTTGATGACCTTGAGATCGGGATCGGCGGCGACCGGGAACTTGCCCGAGCAGGCCTGCGTCGAGAACTTGTGCAAGGTGCCGATATCGTCGGCCGACATGCCGATCAACGTCGCGCCCATCGCGTTGAACTGCGCTGACGCCTCAGCGAACTCGTGCGCTTCCGCCGTGCACCCGGTCGTGAAGGCCTTGGGGAAGAAGTACAGTACCACAGGCCCCTTCTTGAGCGCCTCGGCCAGTGAGAACGTGTAGTCCTTGCCGTCGAGCGCGGCCTGCGCCGTGAAGACAGGCGCGGTGTCGCCGGGCTTCAGGGCGGCCCAGGCCGGGGTCGCCGCGATACAGGCGAGTGCGAGAGCCGCTGCTGCGATCCGCTTCATGATCTTCTCCTTCAGGATTCAGGACCATACCGCGCGGCGGCACTCGCCGGTGTCACGTCCGAGTGAGGCGGGGCTTCACTCGGCGTTCAATCCCTTCATGTAGGTCGACGGCACGACCGACTTCACCGACTGTGCACGCTTGGCCAGCCAATAGGCCTGCGCCGGCGGCACGGACGCGAATTTCGGATCGACGCCCAGCTTCTGCGCCGCATCCATCGGCCAGTTCGGATTGTAGAGAAGCTCGCGCGCCAGGGCGATCAGGTCGGCGCGGCCTTCCTGCAGGATCTTCTCCGCCTGGTCGGCATGCACGATCAGGCCGACGGCCATGCTCAAGATGTCGGCGTCGTTCTTCAGCCGGTCTGCATAGGGCACCTGGTAGCCGTAGGTCACGGGACCGGTGCCCACCACCGGCGCGCCGCGCATGCCGCCCGAACTGCAGTCGATGACGTCGACGCCCTTGGGCTTCAGGATCTTCGCCAGCGCTACGCTCTGGTCCGGGCCCCAGCCGGCATCGTCCTCGACCGAGAAGCGCACGAACAGCGGCTTCGAGGCCGGCCAGTGCGCACGCACGCTTTCCACCACCTCGATGGCGAAGCGCATGCGATTGAGTTCGCTGCCGCCATACTGGTCGTTGCGCACGTTGGAGAAGGGCGAGAGGAACTGATGAATCAGGTAACCATGCGCCATGTGGATGTCGAGAACGTCGAACCCGGCCTCGTGGGCGCGGCGCGCCGCCTGCCCCCAGCGCTCGACCGCTTCCGGGATTTCCGCCAAGGTCAGCGCACGCGGCGTGGGATCGCTGTCGGGCGAGTTGATGCCGCTCGAGGAGACGAGCTCCCATTGGTCCCAATCGTCGATCTCGGGCGACGGCTTCAGCGGCCCACCGCCCTCCCAGGGCCGGGAACGCCGCGCCTTGCGCCCGGAATGGCCGAGCTGGATGCCCGGCACGGAATTATGCAGCCGGATGAAGTCGACGCAGCGCTTCAGGCCGGGAATGAAGGCGTCGTCCCACAGGCCGAGGTCGCCGACCGTGCCGCAGCCGCGCCGCTCGACCTTGGTCGACTCCATGATGACCAGCCCGGCGCCACCGGCGGCATAGCGGCCGGCATTCATCAGGTGCCAGTCGGTCGCGAAGCCCTTCTCCGCCGCATATTGATGCATCGGCGCCACGACCACCCGGTTCTTCAGGGTGACGTCGCGGATGGAAATCGGCTCGAACAGCATCGGACCGGCCATGTATAATCCCCCCATGAAAGCCGCCTTCAGCGACCGTTACGACGATCTGTACCTGCGCAAGATCCTGCGCGACACCCGGACCATCGCCATGGTCGGCGCCTCGGCCAACTGGAATCGTCCCAGCTATTTCGCCATGAAGTATCTGCTGGACCGCGGCTACAAGGTCATTCCGGTCAATCCGGCGGCTGCCGGGCAGGAAATCCTCGGCCAGAAGGTCTACAGCTCGCTCGACGATCTACCGGTCAAAGTCGACATGGTCGACATCTTCCGCAATTCCGATGCCGCCGGCCCGATCACCGACGAGGCGATCAAGCACGGCGCCAAGGTCGTGTGGATGCAGCTCGGCGTGGTGAACATGGAGGCGGCAGAGCGTGCCGAGAAGGCCGGCCTCAAGGTGGTGATGAATCGCTGCCCCAAGATCGAGCATTCACGCCTTGCCGGCACGATCGAGTGGCACGGCATCGCCAGCGGCGTCATCTCCTCGAAGAAGCGCGCGCTCTAAAACGATCGCTGGAACACCGGCCCGAGGGCCGGCGGCTGTCAAAGGGTTGGGAGGTCCGCAGTACCCACACCAGGCTGCAGACCTCCGCTCCCCCTCATGATCGCGCCTTCCCGGTCTTCGCCGGGAATGACACGGCCCCCCTGAGAGATGCTGTCGGGTGTAGGAAAGCCGGCGATGGTGGGGCCACCGCCGGCTCCTTACTGAGGTCTTGCTAACCGCCCGGGGAGAGATAGCGGCTTCGCTTCAACCTCGAAGAGTGAACTGAATATCTGGATGGAAGGCTTCGGTCGGAGCCCGAGGGCTCCGACCGATCGAGAGGTTTGCTAGGCCGCCCGGGGAGAGATAGCGACAAAGCGCGTCATCCCCTCTCGAAACACCTTCATCAGCACCGGCTTGCCGGTGGTCTTCGCTTCCTTGAGCTTCTCGGCAGCCGCCTTCGGGCTGTCGACGGCGTCCTTGCCGACCTGCTGGAGGACGTCGCCGGCCTTGAGGCCCTGCTCGTCGGCCGGGCTGCCCGGCTCGACCGTGGCAACCACGACACCCTTCACGTCACCGTCCAGGCCGAGCTGCTTGCGCGCCTCGGGGGAGAGCGGCGCCAGCGACACGCCGTAGGCCATGGGCTCCGGCTTCGCGGTTGCGCCCTTGCCGTCGGCGCTGGCCTTGACGATCGCGTCGTCCTTCTGGCCACCGACCTTGGCGGTGAGGCTCATCTCCTTGCCGTCGCGCCACACACCCAGCTTGACCGAGGTGCCCGGCTTGACCGCGGAGATGGTGCGGGTCAGCTCCTTGATGCCGTCGACCTTCTTGCCGTCGACGCTCACGATCACGTCGCCCGACTGGACACCGGCTGCGAGCGCCGCGCTGTCCGGCTGGACCACCGCCACCAGGGCACCCTTCTCGCTCTTCAGCGACAGGCTCTCGGCGATCTCCTTCGAGACCGGCTGGATCTGGACACCGAGCAGGCCACGCTCGACCCGGCCGCTGTCCTTCAGCTCCGCCACCACCGGCTGCGCCAGCGAGGACGGGATGGCAAAGCCCAGGCCGATGCTGCCGCCGGTCGGCGAGTAGATGGCCGTGTTGATACCGATCACGTTGCCGTCCATATCGAACAGCGGGCCGCCGGAGTTGCCGCGGTTGATGGCGGCGTCGGTCTGGATGTAGTCGTCGAACGGACCGGAGTGAATGTCACGGCCGCGCGCCGACACGATGCCCGTGGTCACGGTGCCACCGAGGCCGAACGGGTTGCCCACCGCCATCACCGGCTGGCCGACGCGCACCTTGGCGGCGTCGCCGAACGAGACGAACGGCAGGGCCTTGTCGCTCTCGACCTTCAGCACGGCCAGGTCGGTCTTCTCGTCGCCGCCCAGCATCTTGGCCGGCAGCTTGGTGCCGTCCGCCATGGTGATGGTGATCGAGTCGGCCTTGCCGACGACGTGGAAGTTGGTGACGATCACGCCCTTGGGGTCGACGATGAAGCCGGTGCCGACGGCCTGGGCCTTCTCCTTCGACTGCGGGCGGCCTTTGCCGTCCGGACGACCCGGCTGGTTCGGCTGCATCGGCTGGCCGAAACGCTCCGCGAAGCGCTTCATGAATTCTTCCATCTGCTTCTGCTGCGAGTCCGACATGCGGGTCTCGTCTTCGTCGTCCGCGCCGGCCTTCATGGTCACGGCGACATTGACGACCGCAGGAGTTACCTTGGCAGCCAGGTCCGAGAAGTCCTGAACGGGCATGGTCTGGCCGGCGATGGCCGCGGGGGCGGTGAACATCGGGGCGATCAGGGCAGGCGCCGTCAGGGCAGTGGTGAGCGCCAGGGCGGTCAGGATACGGGACTTGGTCTTGGTCATGATCTACAGCCTCCTCCTTGGGGGGTGACCGGAATATGAGGGACGACCCGTAGCGCCCTGATGGCCGCAGGATTGAATGTTTGTATAGTTGGGGAACGTTGCGCCGCGGGCCGGCGCCGGATAGACGGGCGCCGTGAAAATCCTCCTCGTTGAAGACGACAAGCAAACCGCCGACTACATCGCCAAGGGCCTGCGCGAGCACGGCCACGTGGTCGACCATGCCGACAACGGACGCGACGGCCTCTACCTCGCGACCGGCGAGAAGTACGACGTGCTGATCGTCGACCGCATGCTGCCGCAGATGGACGGCCTGTCGCTCGTCAAGGCGGCGCGCGCCTCCGGCATGAAGGCGCCGGTCCTGTTCCTCACCACGATGGGCGGCGTCGATGACCGTGTCGCCGGTCTCGAGGCCGGCGGCGACGACTACCTCACCAAGCCCTTCGCCTTCGCCGAACTCAGGGCCCGCATCGGCGCCCTCTCCCGCCGCCCGCCGATCGTCGCCGCGACCTCCCTGGGAGTCGGCGACCTGGAGATGGATCTGCTGGCGCGCACCGTAACGCGCGGCGGCAAGCGCATCGAGCTGCTCGCCCAGGAATTCAAGGTCCTCGAATACCTGCTGCGCCACGCCGGCGAGGTCGTGACGCGCACCATGCTGCTGGAGAAGGTCTGGGACTTCCATTTCGACCCCAAAACCAACATCGTCGAAACGCATATCAGCCGGCTGCGCTCCAAGATCGACAAGGGCTTCGACAAGCCGCTGCTCCATACGATCAGGGGGGCGGGTTATGTCATTCGTGCGCCTGACTAGGATCCTGCGCTCGGCAAGCTTCCGCCTGCCGCTGCTCTACGCCGTCCTGTTCATCCTCTCCGCCGGCGTCCTGTTCGCCAGCGTGTACTGGACGGCGACCGCGGCAATGCAGAACGACATGGCGGCCGTCCTGCGCTCGGAGGCCTATCAGCTGGCCGAAATTCACCGCCGCAGCGGTCTCGCGGGTCTGGCCGAACAGATCACGCGGCGGATCAACTTCCGCACCCGGGGCCCGATCTTCTACCTGCTGCAGGCGCCCAACCGCCGCGTCGTCGTCGGCAATCTGCCGGGCATGCCGCCGGTCAACGGTGCCATCGACTTCGAGCCCGACCAGCCCCAGCCGGAGATCGATCCCGAACGCCCCGGCGAGCGGCCCAAGCTGACCGGCTTCGGCCTCACCCTGCCCGACGGCTCGTTCCTGCTGGTGGCCCAGGACGCCAACCGCCTGGTCGATATGCAGCGCGCCATCATCCGCGCCTTCGCCTGGTCGGGCGGCCTCACCCTCCTGCTGGCCATCGCCGGCGGTGTCCTGCTCGGCAGCAACTTCCTGCGCCGCATCGACACGATCACCCGCACCAGCCGGGCCATCATGGAAGGCGACCTCTCCGCCCGCATCCCCGTGCGCGGCACACACGACGAGATCGACCAGTTGGTGGCCAGCCTGAATGCCATGCTGGCGCGCATCCAGCAGCTGATGGACGGGCTGCGCCAGGTGTCGAGCGACATCGCCCACGACCTGCGCACGCCGCTCGGCCGCCTGCGCCAGCGGCTGGAGGATGCGCGCGAGCGTGCGACCACCACCGCCGACTACAGCGCCGCCACCGATGCCGCGATCGAGGAGGCCGACGCCCTTCTGGAGACGTTCTCGGCCCTGCTGCGCATCGCCCAGGTCGAGGCCGGCGCCCAGAAGAGCGCGTTCGCGCCGTTCGACGTCTCCGCCCTGCTGAAGAGTCTGGGCGAAACCTATCAGCCTGTCGCCGAAGATTCCGAGCGCACCCTCGCGGTTCAGATCGAGCCCGGCGCGACGCTGACCGGAGACCGCCAGCTGATCGCCCAGCTCGTGTCCAACCTGCTGGAAAACGCGCTGCGTCATACACCGGAGGGCACGAAGCTTAGCCTCGGCCTGCACCGCCAGGGTGACGGGTTCGAGATCGAGGTGGCCGACAACGGCCCTGGCATCCCCGCCTCCGAGCACGGCAAGGTGTTCGACCGCTTCTACCGGCTCGACCGCAGCCGCTCGACATCGGGCAGCGGCCTCGGCCTCGCCATGGTGAAGGCGATCGCCGGCCTGCACGGGCTCACGATCCGGCTCGACGATGCCAAGCCCGGCCTGCGCGTCGTGCTTCAGACCGCCAAATAGCGCTTCTTCACGTCGTCGTTGCCGCGCAGCTCGTCGATCGAGCCGCGATAGACGATATGGCCCTTGTCGATCACGGCGACGTGGCTCGCGATATCGAGGCAGAAGTGCATGTTCTGCTCGGCCACGATCAAGGTTGTGCCCATGTCGCGCAGCCGCTGGATCAGCTCGCCGATCTTCTCGACGATGATCGGCGCCAGCCCTTCGCTCGGCTCATCGAGCAGCACCACATCTGGATTTCCCATCAGGGTACGCGCAATGGTGAGCATCTGCTGCTCGCCGCCCGACAGCCGGCCGCCCATGCGCCCGCGCATCGACGCCAGGATCGGGAAGACGTCGTAGATCTTCTCCAGCGTCCAGTCGATCCTGCCGCCGACGCCCGGCTTGATCGCGATCTTCAGATTGTCTTCGACCGAGTGCTCGGGGAAAATCTGCCGGTCCTCGGGCACGAAGCCCACGCCCTCGCGGGCGATGCGGTCGGGCGTGAACTTCTGCACCGGCGTGCCACGAACGGCGACCGTGCCTCGTTTGGCGGGCGCGATGCCGATGATGGATTTCATCGTCGTACTCTTGCCCGCGCCGTTGCGGCCCAGCAGCGCCAGCGACTGCCCCTTCTCGACGGCGAACGACACGCCGAACAGGATCTGGCTGGCGCCGTAGAAGACGTCGATACCCTCGACCCTCAGGATCTCGGCGGCGTTCATGCCGCCGCTCCCTGTCCGGCAGTTCCATGGGCGGATTTGCCGAGATAGGCCTCGATCACCTTGGGGTCGATTCGGACCTCGTCGGGCGTGCCTTCGGCCAGCACCGACCCGTAGGACAGAACGCGGACCGTCTGGGCAACCTTGAAGACGATGTCCATGTCGTGCTCGATGAAGATCAGGGTCATGCGCCGCGCCCGCCACAGGCGCTGCACCGTCTCGATCATGCGCCAGCGCTCCTCCGGTCCCATGCCGGCGGTCGGCTCGTCGAGCAGCAGCACCTTGGGTTCCAGCGCCAGGGCCAGACCGATATCGAGCAGTTTCTGATCGCCGTGACTGAGGTTGCGGCTCAGGATCCCCGCGACGCGCGTCAGGCCGAGCAACTCCATGATCTCGTCGGCGTGTTTCGTCGTGGTGGTGAGCGGGAACGGCGAGCGCAGCACGGTCTCTCGGCGCTGATGGGCCTGGGTCGCCCCCGCCAGCGCTTCGGACACGGTAAGAGTCGGGAACAGGCTCGCCACCTGGAAGGCGCGCCCGATCCCCAGCCGGACGATCCGGCGCTGCGAGAGGCCGGCGATGTTCTCGCCGGCCAGCAGGATGCGCCCGGTGTCGGGGGGGAAACGGCCGGTGATCAGATTGAACAGCGTCGTCTTCCCGGCGCCGTTGGGGCCGATGATGGCGCTGAGCGAGCCGTCGGCGAAATCCAACGTCACGTCGCGCGTCGCCGCCACACCGCCAAAGGACTTCTTGAGGTTTTCGAGCTTCAGCATGTCAGGCATCCCTGCCCGTCTGCGCGTCCTTGTCGGCCGCATCACGGATCGCCTGGGCCTTGGCCTGTCGGCGGTTCTCCCAGCGTTCGGCCAGCAGGTCGAGCGGACCTTTGCGCAAGCCGAGCACCAGGATGAGGATCACGATGCCCAGCACCAATTCCGTGTGGCTGGTGTAGGTGATCGTGATGTCGTTCAGCAGGCGCAGGATCACCGTACCGACCAGCGGCCCCAGGAAGACGTTCGAGCCGCCCAGCAGGATCATGAAGATCGCCTCGCCCGAGGTCGTCCAGAAGCCGAAGTTGGGATAGGCCCCCGACACGAAGAGCGTCAGCAGGATGCCGCCCACCGCGGCGATGCAGGCCGACATCACGAAGCAGGTCAGCTTAACCATGGTCACGTTGATGCCAAGGAAGGCCGCGCGCTCCTGATTGTCGCGGATCATCCGCAGCGTGTAGCCGAACGGCGACGTCACGATCTGGCGCAGGAGGGCGATGCAGACGACGAATGCGACCGAACAGAAGACGTAAAGCTGCGTCCGGTCGGCGAGATCAATGCCCAGGAACTTCGGCCGCGGAATGCCGCCCATCAGCCCCTGGTCTCCGCCGGTGAACGACACCCAGCCCAGGATGATGTTGTAGAAGAGCATCTGGAAGGCGAGCGTCAGGAAGGCGAAGTAAATCTCGTTCAGCCGCACGCAGATGGCGCCGACGATCAACGCCATCAGCGCCGTGAAGCCGATCGCCAGCGCGAAGGCACCGGGAATCGAGAACTTGCCCGACTGCATCGCCAGGCCGAACGCATAGGCGCCGGCGGCAAAGAACATCGCGTGGCCGAACGACACGAGGCCGGTGTAGCCGATCAGCAGGTTGAGCGACATGGCGAGCAGGCCGTAGGCCATGCCGAACATGATGAAATCGCGAATGGCGGGCGGCGCACCGAACACCGGCACCAGCAGCAGCAGGACCAGCCCCAGCCCGGCCAGGCCCAGATCTCTCCAGCGTGAGGTCATCGTCGCCTACCGGTGCGCGCGGCCGAACAGGCCGCTGGGCTTGAAGATCAGGACCAGTGCCATGATCAGGAACATCACCCCGTCGACGAACAGGGGAAAGCCGATGCTGCCGAAGGAGCGTGTTAGGCCGATGATGATCGACGCGACGAAGGCCCCCACGATCGATCCCATGCCGCCGATCACGGTCACGATGAAGGACTCGATCAGGATCGAGAAGCCCATGCCCGGCGTCAGCGAGCGCACCGGCGCGGCGAGTGCTCCCGCCGCGCCCGCCAGCGCACTGCCGATGCCGAAGACGGCGGCATAGTAGAGGTTCACGCGGATGCCGAGCGCCGACACCATCGGGCCGTTGATGGCCGCTGCCCGGACGATGCTGCCGAAGCGCGTCCGGACGATGACCAGCCAGAGAAGCAGTCCGATCGCCATCGCCGCCAGGATCATGAAGATGTAGAAGGGCGGGATGACGCCGCCCATGAAGCGGACGGGCGGCAGCCGGAATTCCGGCGGCATGCCCATCGACAGCGGCACCGGTCCCCAGATGATCTTGATGAGATCGTCCGAGATCAGCACCACGGCGTAGCAGACCAGGAGCTGCATCAGCACGTTGGAGCCGTAGACCTTGCTCATAAGCACCCGCTCGAAGAGTACGCCCAGCATCCCGACCGCCACGGCCGCCCCCAATGCGGAGACGAAGTAGCTGCCGGTGAGCTGGTAGAAGGTCCAGGCGGCGTACGCCCCGATCATGTAGAGCGAGCCGTGGGCGAAGTTGATGACGTTCAGGACGCCAAAAATCAGCGTCACGCCCGACGCGATCAGGAAAAGCAGCATGCCGATGATCATGCCGCTGGTGAGCTGCGTCACGACACAGGAGGTCGTGCCGACGCAGCGCAACAACGCGTCAAGGTCCACTTCGATGTCCTATCCGAATGTGAAGACGATCAGGTCGCGTAGCCCTGCTTCTTCTTCCACTGCTTCTCGAGTTCGAGGATCGGCTCCCAGGGCGACATCTTGAAGTCCGAGATGTACGGCTCCTTCGACAGCGAGAGTCCGTACCCGATGATGTAGTTGATGGTGGTATTGTCCTCGGCGCGCATGGTGATGGAGCCGCCATCGCCGAACGGGGTCTTGATCGTGGCGCCCTTGATCGCCTCGGCGAGCTTCTTGCCGTTGGTGTCGCCGTTGGTCTTCTTCAGCGCCTCGATCAGGAACTGCGCGCCGACCGCGTTCTCCCAAGACCAGTTGGTCGGCTTGCTCTTCTGGGTCTTCACGTATTCCAGGTACCAAGCCTCGTTCTCGGGCGTCGGCGGAACGGTGCGATTGTAGCGGCCGCCCGAATAGACACCCTGCGGGAACTGCTTCACCTGGTCGACGACACCGTAGTCGCCGAGATTGACCATGAAGGACGCCTGCTTCTCGAACAGGGCGTAGAGGTTCGCCTGGTCGATGAAGGCCACGAGGTCACCGCCCCACAGCGCCGAATACATCGCGTCGGCCTTGGCATTCAGCAGCTTGGTGACGACCTCGGTATAGTCCGGCTGGAAGAGTTTGGGCCAGGTCTCCTCGACGACGGTGATGTTGCCGTCGAAGTGCTTGGCATATTCCATGAACTCGGCCGTGTTGGAGCGGCCATAGGCATAGTCGGGCGAGCAGGTCGCCCACTTCTTGAGGCCCTTCGCCTTGGCCACCTTGGCAGCATAGTCGCCGCCGCCGATCGCATCGTGGATTCCCTGGCGGGCCGTGCGGAAGGCCGTCGGCACGTAGAGTTTCGGATCAGCGGTGAGCGACGACGTCTCCGAGTTGGTGTGGATGCAGAGCACGCCGACCTCGCGGATGACCTCCTGCACCGCAAAGGCCGCACTCGACGCTTCGGCGTCTATGATGATCTGGCAACCGTCATTGTTGATCAGGTCTCGCGTGACCTTGGCGGCTTCCTGGGGCGCGCCCTTCGAGTCGCGCACGACCATCTCGATCTTTCGACCGTTGATGCCGCCTTCGGCATTGAGCTTGTCGAACGACATCTTGAGCGCGCCGACGCTGCTCTGGCCAAGGATGGCGACGCGACCCGACAGGATCGTCGGCACGCCGATCTTGATGGCGCCGGTCTGCGCCTTGCTGATTGCCGGGGCACCAACCAACCCTGCCGCAGCCAGGGCGCCCGCCCCCTTCAGAACTTGACGACGGCTCGCGCGCCGCGATTCGGTGGACGTCATGCTGTTTACTCCCGGAATAGTTCTTGCGGTCTTCGACCGATTGCCGCGATCCTATGAGTAATTGTTCGGCATGGTCAAACGGCAACCCGCTCGCGAGCCGGGAATATGATCCCCCTCTCCGGGCTCTGGATCCCCCTCACCGTCTTCGCGGCTGCCGCGCAGACCGTTCGCAACACGGCGCAACGGCATCTGACCGCCGAGCTGGGCACGCTCGGCGCAACGCTGGTCCGTTTCCTCTACGGCATGCCCGTTCTTGCGATGTGGCTCTGTCTCGTTCTGCTGTTCGGTGGTTCTCCTCAACCCGCCCTCACCTGGATCTTCGGCGGTTGGGTCGTGGTGGCGGCGCTGAGCCAGATGGCAGGCACGGCCCTGCTGTTGCGCGCAATGGCAGAACGCAGCTTCGCGATCGGGCTGGTCTATTCCAAGAGCGAGGTGATCCAGGTCGCGCTCTTCTCGGTGCTGTTCCTGGGCGAGACGCTGTCGGCGGTGGCGGTCGGCGCCATTGCGGTCGCTACGCTGGGCGTCGTGCTGCTGACGCCGCGTCCGCCGTCGCTCGCGGGCGCCCGGCGACGCTGGGCCGATCCGGCCGCCTTCTACGGGCTCGCTTCCGGCTCGGCCTTCGCCGTTTCGGTCGTCGGGTACCGCGGCGCCAACCTCGCCCTGGACGCAGGCTCGCCTTTCCTCGCCGCCGCGGAAACACTCTTCTGGAGTCAGCTGCTACAGGCCGTCCTGCTCTGTGGGTGGCTGCTCGTGCGCAGCCCTGCCATCGTGCTGGGCGCCCTGCGTCAATGGCGCGTGTCGACGTTCGCCGGAATTGCCGGCGCCTCGGCGTCGCTCGCCAACGTAACGGCGCTGGCGCTAGCCCCGGCCTCCCAGGTTCGAACGCTGATCCTCATCGAGGTCGTGTTCAGCTATTTCGTCTCGCGCCGGATCTTCCGGGAGTCCATGAGCCACCGGGAACTGGCCGGAATCATCCTCGTGATGGCGGGCGTCGTCTTGATCCTGTCGACGGCAGGCTGACCCGCCGGATGGCTGGAAAATCCGAAGCCAGGGCCCGTAAACGAAACAAACGAAATAAACGAAACAAACGAAGCAGACGTCGCACCCATTGCGGAGCGGCCGACTACGCAACATAATTGCCGGCCAGCGCAGCCAAACGGTCGATTCCAACCGCCCGTTAGACCCAGGGCAGCGGCCGGCCCTGTCGGACCAAGACGTCGCAGGGATGTTTCGTCCCGGCCGGCAAGGCCGCCAACCAGACAAAGTCATCGCCGCATCGTCGGGGGGTTGCCGCTTTCGACATGTCGGCGAACCACGGGCGCGAGGCTTCCGTATCCACGAGGCCCGGCCCTTGGTTGGCGCCGGTGACGAGAGCGACTTTCGCGGTGCGTCTGTCATCGTTGACCTTCCTTCGCTTCGGCGCCGACAATCGACCGATGATTACACAATCGCTCTTCGCCTATGTCGGCTGCTACACCGCGCCGGAGCGCAATGGCCGGGGCAATGGCATCAACGTCTATCGCGTCGACCCACGCAATGGTGCGCTCCGGCATGTCCAACATCTCGGCGGGCTCGAGAATCCGTCGTTCCTCGCCCTCAACGTCGCCGGAGACCGCCTCTATTCGGTGCACGGCGATCGCAGCGAGGCGACCTCCTACACGGTCGACCGCGAGACCGGTCGATTGGCCGTCCTGAACCGTCAGTCGACCGGCGGCTACAATCCCATCCATCTCGCCTTCGACGCCGGGCAGCGGTTCCTTGTCGTGAGCAACTACGGCTCCGATTCGCTGGCGGCGCTGCCGATCTCAAAAGACGGGAGCCTCGGTCCCTACTCGACCCTGACTGCTGTTGCCGCGCCGCTGGGGCCGCATCGAACCGAGCAGAAGAACGTGCGGCCGCATCACAATCCGCTCGATCGCACCGGCCGGACCTTCTACCTGCCCTGCAAGGGTTCGGACTGCGTGATCGGCTACCGGCTCGATCCAAGGCGCGGCGTGCTGGTCGAGACCAGCCGCGTCACGTCCCGCCCGGGCGCCGGCCCCCGCCACATCGACTTCCATCCGCGCAAGCCCTTCGCCTACGTGATCAACGAGCTCGATTCGACGATCACGGCCTATCGACAGGACACGGCCAGCGGGGGGCTGACGCCGCTGCAGACGGTGCCCTCGACGCCATCGGACTTCACGGGCTACAGCACCGGCGCGGAGATCTGGGTCGATGGCGGTGGACGCAACGTCTACGTCTCGAACCGCGGTCACGACAGCATCGGGGTATTCGGCATCGATGCCGCCAAGGCAACGCTTACACCGCGCCAGTGGGTGCCGACCAAGGGTGGCGTTCCGCGCTTCTTCGCCTTCGATCCGGCGGAACGATTTCTGTATGTCGCCAACCAGGGGAGCGATTCGATCGTCGCCTACAAGGTCGGCCGCAACGGGCTCCTGGCGCCCACCAGGCTGCGGACCGAAGTCGGCAGCCCGGCGTGTATCGTCTTCTCGCGTTGAGGGTCAGCCTTCCTCCTGGAAGGCTTCCTCGCGGGCTTTCTTGATACTCGGCAGCGCCATCAGGATCAGCAGCAGCGCCGTCGTGATGAGCAGGCCCAAGCTGATCGGACGCTCGATGAAGACCATCGCATCGCCGCGCGACAGCAACATGGCGCGGCGGAAATACTCCTCCATCTGCGGTCCCAGGACGAGGCCCAACAGGAACGGTGCCCCTTCGCAGCCCAACTTGACGAACACGTAGCCCAGCACGCCGAAGATCGCGACCTGCAGGACGTGGAACGTACTGTTCTGGAGACTATAGGCGCCGATGCAGCAGAAGAGCAGGATGGCAGGTGCCAGGTAGCGGTATGGCACGGTGAGCAGCTTCACCCACATGCCGATCATCGGCAGGTTGATGATGACCAGCATGGCGTTGCCGATCCACATCGAGACGATCATGCCCCAGAACAGGTCCGGCTTCTTGGTCATGACCTCGGGGCCCGGTTGGATGCCCTGGATGATCATGGCGCCCACCATCAGCGCCATCACGGCGTTGGACGGGATGCCCAGCGTCAGCATCGGGATGAACGAGGTCTGGGCCGCGGCGTTGTTGGCCGCTTCCGGTGCCGCCACGCCTTCGACCGCGCCCTTGCCGAACTGGCCGGGGTTCTTCGACAGCTTCTTCTCGAGCGTGTACGCCGAGAAAGCGCCGAGGGTCGGTCCACCGCCCGGCAGCACGCCCAGCAGCGACCCCAGCAAGGTGCCGCGCAGGACGGCCGGGATGGAGCGCCGTATCTCCTCGCGCGTCGGCCACAACGAGCCGACCTTGATCGCGCCGCCTCGCTCCAGGTGTCGCTCGAGGTTGACGACGATCTCGGCAATACCGAACAGACCCATGGCGATCGGCGCGAAGTCGATGCCGTCGCTCAATTCCGGGATATCGAAGGTGAAGCGCTGCGCGCCGGTGTTCACGTCGGTGCCGATCAGGCCGAACAAAAGGCCCAGGAACACCATCGAAATCGCCTTGGTGATCGAACCGCTGGCGAGCACCACCGCGGCGACGAGGCCGAGCGCCATCAGCGAGCAGTAGTCAGCCGGGCCGAACTTCTGCGCCATGCGCGTGAGCGGCTCCGCAAAGATGACGATGATGATGGTACCGACGGTGCCGGCGAAGAACGAGCCGACCGCGGAGATCGACAGGGCCGCACCGGCACGCCCGTTGCGCGCCATCTGGTAGCCGTCCAGACACGTCACGACCGAAGAAGCCTCGCCCGGGAGGTTCACCAGGATCGACGTCGTCGAACCGCCGTACTGCGCGCCGTAATAAATGCCGGCCAGCATGATCAGCGAGGCGGTCGGCGGCAGGTGGAAGGTGATGGGCAGCAGCATGGCGATGGTCGCCACGGGACCGATGCCGGGCAGAACGCCGATCAGCGTGCCGACCATGCAGCCCAACAGGGCGTAGGTCAGGTTCTGGAAGGTAAAGGCGACGCTGATGCCGAGAAGGAGATTGTCCAGGAGATCCATTTTACCAAATCCCCTGCAGGACAGAGATGTTCATCCCCAGCCCGACCTTGAAGACGAGCGTGCAAAGGACGGAGAGCACGACGATGTTGCCGAGCACTTCGGTGAGCTTGAATTCCTCGCCGGCCAGCGACGAGATCATGACCAGGACGATCAGCGCCGGTATCAGGCCGGCGCGCTCGAACAGCAGCGCGAAGCAGACGATACCGAGCGTCACCAGCGTGATCGGCTTCCACTTCGGCCGTTCGACCGGCTCGCTGCCGCTCACCAGCGCCACGATGCAGACCACGGCGCCGAGCGCCAGCAGGATCAGGGAGAGCATCCGGGGCACATAGCCTGGCCCCATTCGAACGGGCGTGCCGACGGCAAGGTTCTGCCCGAAATAGAGGGCCGCCAGACCGAAGGCGACGAACATCAACCCGGACAGAAAGTCCTTGGTCAGAAACCGATTCACGGTGTTTCGCTCCCCAAACGTTACGCTGTGCTGCGACGGCCTAGATCGCGAAACACAGCGCGGGAACCTACCCTTCGATGCTTACGCCAAGCTGACGCCGGATCCGCCGCCCCTCCGCTGTCCGGAATGAAGGGCCATTCAGGGAGGGATGTCCCCGCCTTCTCCGCCGGGGTTTGACGGGACGCCCTTGAGATGTGCGCAATGGGCCTGTGAATTGCCCAGCGACAGGGAGAGCTTCGTGAGCGACAAGACCTATGGATTCGAGACACTGGCACTGCATGCCGGTGCGGCGCCCGATCCGACGACGGGCGCGCGCGCCCTGCCGATCTACCAGACGACCGCCTACGTCTTCGAAGACGCGGACCACGCGGCAGCGCTGTTCAATTTACAGACAGTGGGATTCATCTATTCCCGCCTGACCAACCCCACGAACGCCGCCCTGGAGACCCGGCTCGCGACACTGGAAGGCGGGCGCGGCTGCACCGTCGCCTCCTCCGGCCACGCCGCACAGGTGCTCGCCCTCTTTCCACTGATGAGCCCCGGCGCCGAAATCGTCGCCGCCTCCCGCCTCTATGGCGGCTCTCTGCAGCAGATGAAGAACACTTATCCCAAGTTCGGCTGGACGGCGAAGATCGTCGACGCCGACACGCCGGACAATCTCAAGCGCGCAGTGACCGAAAACACCAAGGCCTTCTTCATCGAAAGCCTGGCCAACCCCGGCGGCGTCATCAGCGACATCGAGGCGATCGCGCGCATTGCCGAGGATGCCGGCGTGCCGCTGCTGGTCGACAATACCTTGGCCACACCCTGGCTCTGCCGGCCGATCGACCATGGCGCCACCCTGGTCGTTCATTCCACGACCAAGTTCCTGAGCGGCACCGGCACCTCGATGGGCGGCGCCGTCGTCGACTCCGGCAAATTCGATTGGTCGCGCGGCGGAAAATTCCCGAGCCTTGCCGGCCCGGAACCGGCCTATCACGGGCTTAACTTCCACGAGACCTTCGGCGACATGGCCTACACCTTCCACAGCCATGCGGTCGGCCTGCGCGACCTCGGCCCCACCCAGGCACCGTTCAACGCCTGGCTCACCATGCTCGGCATGGAGACCCTCGGGCTGCGCATGGAGCGCCATTGCGCCAACGCGCTGGCCGTGGCGCAGTACCTCGAAAAGCATCCCGCCGTGGCCTGGGTGAACTATGCCGGCCTGCCCTCCAACAAGTACAACGCCCTTGCGAAGAGGTACCTGCCCAAGGGTGCGGGCTCGGTCTTCACCTTCGGCGTCAGGGGTGGCTACGACGTCGGCGTCAAGGTCGTCGACAATGTCGAACTCTTCTCGCACCTCGCCAACATCGGCGACGCCAAGAGCCTGATCATCCACCCCGCCTCGACGACGCACCGCCAGCTCTCCGAGGAGCAGCGGGTGGCCGCCGGCGCCGGCCCCGACGTGCTGCGCCTGTCGATCGGCATCGAAACGGTTGCAGACATCATCGCGGATCTGGATCAGGCTCTGGCCAAGGCGACAAGCCAGTGACCCATCGCGCCGGGTAGATCCCGGAGCGGCGGCAAGAAAAGCGAGGATGGAAATGCTCAGCAAGGCGGACAACGAATTCCTGACCTGCGCCGGCAAGGGCTCGCCCATGGGCGAGCTTCTGCGGCGCTTCTGGATGCCGGCCCTCCTCTCCGAGGAGTTGCCCGAGCGCGACGGCCCCCCGAAGAAGATCCGCATCCTCGGCGAGGACCTGCTGGCCTTCCGCCAGACCGATGGACGGGTCGGCATCGTCGAGCCGCACTGCCCGCACCGTGGCGCCAATCTCTATTTCGGCCGCAATGAGGAGTGCGGCCTTCGCTGCTCCTATCACGGCTGGAAGTTCGACATCGACGGCAACTGCGTCGACCTGCCCACCTCGCCGCCCGAGTCCGCCTACAAGGATACCATCAAGCTGCTGGCCTATCCGACGCGCGAATGGGCCGACATGATCTGGGTCTACATGGGACCGCGCGAGTCGATGCCCGAGCTGCCGCAGCTCGAGCTGGGACTCGTCCCGGCGGCGCATCGCTACGTTTCCAAGAAATGGCAGGACTGCAACTGGGTCCAGAGCCTGGAAGGCGCGATCGACACGGCGCACTTTTCTTTCCTGCACGCGATCCCCACCCGGGACGAGGCCACCCGCCTCGACATCCTGCGCAAGACGTCGGCGATCGGCCAGGAAGGCGGCCTTGCCGATCGCAGCCGCTGGGTGACCGATGATCCTCGGCCAAAATTCCGGATTCAGGGCCACGACGCGGGACTGGTCATCGCCGCCGGCCGCAAGACCGATACGACCGACATCTACTGGCGCATCGCCCAGTATCTGGCGCCGAACCACGCGCTGGTGCCGGTCGCCTTTCCCGGCGAGGTCTATCATGGCCAGACCTGGGTGCCGGTCGACGAGACGAGCTGCTGGATCTACACCTACAGCTGGGTGCCCGACCGGCCGCTCAGCAATACCGAACGCGCCAAGTACGCATCCGGCCTCAGCCTGCATGCCGAGATCGACGAGCAGTACGTGCCCAGGCGCAACATGCGCAACGACTACCTGATCGATCGCGAGCTGCAGAAGACGCTGAGCTACACCGGCGTGAGCGGCGTCTCCGACCAGGACGCGGCGATCCAGGACAGCCAGGGTGCCATCCAGGACCGGACCCGCGAGCATCTCGGGCCCACGGATGTCGGCATCATCGAGTTCCGCAAGCTCGTGATGGCGGCTGCCCGCGCGCTCCAGCAGGGCGAGCCGCCCCGCGCGCCCGCCGCATCGAAACGCTACGCCGTGCGGGCGGGCGGATGGATCGCCGCGGCGGAGAAGGATCTGACGACGGTGATGATGGAGCGCTTCGGTCACCGGCACGGCTATGTCGGCGGCGAATACGGCCTTCCGGAATAGAGGGTTAGACCGGCGCGGGGCGCTGGATTATCGTCCGCGCGATACCGGTTTGGGGAGATTTCACGTGACCATCAAGATTTACGGACCGACGGCCTCGCGCGCGGCGCGCGCCCTATGGATCGCGCACGAGCTCGACATTCCGTACGAGCACATCGCCGTCGAGATGAAGGATCTCAAGAATCCCGACTATCTCAAGGTCAATCCGAACGGCAAGGTGCCGGCGCTGGTGGATGGCGAGTTCAAGCTCTTCGAATCGATGGCGATCAACCTCTATCTCGCCGCCAAGCATGGCAAGAATGGCTTCATGCCGGCGAGCCTCGAGGATCAGGCCCTATGCAACCAGTGGAGCTTCTGGGGCATGACCGAGCTCGAGAAGCCGCTGCTGACCATCCTGATCGACATGTTCATGACCGCTCCCGACAAGCGCAAGCCCGAGGCCGTCGCCGAGGCGCAGAAGGCGTTGCCGAAGCCGCTGGCCGTGCTCAACAGCGCACTCGAAGGCCGCGACTACCTGCTCGGCTCGACCTTCACCGTTGCCGACCTGAACCTCGCCTCGATCATGAGCTGGGCCAAGCCGATCAAGGTCGACTTCAGCCAGGTTCCCAATGCCAGCGCCTGGCTCGACCGCTGCCTGTCGCGCCCGTCCTTCAAGGCGGCGCGCGGCGCGAAGTAGCCGCTACTCCGCGGGCGCGACCCGCGGCGCCGGCAGCGAGGCATCGCGTTCGCTGCCGGGCAACAGCAGCGCCACCAGGGTGATCACGACCGAGGTGGCGGCGAGGCCGAGGAACAGCAGTTCGAGACTCCCGGTTGTCTCGCGCACCCAGGCGATCAGCAGAATCGCCAGAGGGCCCGCCCCGAAAGCCACGACGAATTTCGCGCCGAAGCCCAGCCCGTGGTAGCGGCTGGGTGTATAGCGGGCGATCAGGATGTTCTCGATCGGCCCCGCCGCGGCACTCAGCACTGCGGAGCCGATGGCCCCCAGCAGCGCCACGTAGCCATTGCCCATGGCCAGCGCCAGCATGGCGATCACCTGCAGGGCCGAGGCCACGACATAGGTCGCCTTCAGCGGATAGCGGTCGATGATGCGCCGGCCCATCGCATACTGCGCCACGCCCGAAACGACGTAGATCATCGAGGTGGCGAGGCCGACCCACAGCACGATCTGGGTCGCGACGCCCCAGGAGGCCAGCCCGTCGCGCAGCGCCGAGATCTCGGGCGCGAGCTTCACCTCGAAGACCATCGCCGCCCCGAACATCAACGCCTGCCAGATGACGCCTTCCAGCGCCATCGTGACGGAGAGCACCGAGAACACCCGCCAGAAGTCGCGGCGGCCAACCTGGGTACCCTTGGCCTGTGGCATCGGCCGGTCGCCCACCTTGCCCTGGCTGATCTGGATCCAGAGGACGAAACCGACGACCAGGCAGACGATGCCCGGAACGATGAAGGCGGCGCGCCAGGAGGCCAGCGTGATCAGCACCCCGGGAACGATCCCGTAGAGCGCGAGGCCGGCACTCCCCCAGAGGCCATTGACGCCCATGGCATGGCCCTGCTCCTTGGCCGTGCGGATCACCCAGCCGATACCGACAGAATGGTAGAAGGCCCCGAAGGCGCCGATGCCGCAGAGGGCCAGCGACAGCGCCAGCGTATCGCCGGTCGGCACGAGACCGCAGGCGATCGACGACAGGCCGAGGCCGAGGAACATCACGACCATCATGGCGGGCGCGCCGAACCGGTCCGACGCCCAGCCGGCCGGTAGAGAAACCACGCCCAGGAGGATCGTGGCCGGCGCATAGAGACGCAGCAGATCCTCGGCCGGCAGGTTCCAGGACACCGCCAGGGTGAGGACGATCACGGCATAGAACGCCGTCATCATGTGCATCAGCGCGTGGCCGATGGAGGAGAAGAGCAGGACGCGCCGGCCGGGATCGATCATGCTGCCTGTATCGTTTCTCCCCCTCTTCGCCGCAAGCGCAGCTTGCGGCAATGCTGCCATTCGCGCTAAAGCCCCCGTGCCGCGGGCCTACCGGCCGGCGGCACCGGTCGGGGCGTAGCGCAGCCTGGTAGCGCATCAGTCTGGGGGACTGGGGGTCGCAGGTTCAAATCCTGTCGCCCCGACCAATTAATTCCCCTGCCACATGTCGTCATGAACACGCGCCGCGCGCTCGCCTTCATTTTCTGCACGGTGGCGCTCGATGTGCTGGCGCTCGGGGTCATGATCCCGGTGCTGCCCAAGATCGTGCTGGGGTTCATGGACGGCGACACCGCCGGCGCTGCCGAGATGTTCGGCCTGTTCGCGACGGTCTGGGCGTTGATGCAGTTCTTTTGCTCGCCCCTGCTCGGCGCCCTGTCGGACCGCTTCGGCCGCCGGCCAGTCATCCTGATCTCGTGCCTGGGGCTCGGCCTCGACTATGTATTCATGGCGCTGGCCCCCTCTCTCCTGCTGCTGTTCGTCGGCCGCGTGGTCTCGGGCATCACCTCGGCCACGATCGGCACCGCCTTCGCCTACATCACCGACGTGACCAGGCCCGAGGAACGCGCCAGGGCCTTCGGCCTGGTCGGCATGGCCTTCGGGCTGGGCTTCGTGGTCGGGCCGGCGATCGGCGGCCTGCTGGGCGGTCTCGATCCACGCCTGCCGTTCTGGGTCTCGGCCGCCGCCTGTCTCGCCAATGCGGCGTTCGGGTGGTTCGTGCTCCCAGAGTCGTTGCCGCCGGAAAAACGCATGGCCTTTTCGTGGATACGCGCCAATCCGGTCGGATCGCTGAAGTTACTGGCCTCGCAGCGCCAGTTGCTCGGCCTCGCTTCCGTCGATTTCCTGGGAAACTTCGCCCATCAGGTCCTGCCGGCCGTGTTCGTCCTCTATGCCGGCCACCGCTACGGATGGGGCGAGGCCACAGTCGGTCTCACCCTCGCCTTCGTGGGGGTCTGCACCGCGATCGTGCAGGGAGCGTTGGTTGAACCGATCGTCAAACGCCTCGGGGCGCGTCGGGCCGTGGTTGCCGGCTTGCTCGCCGGTGCGACCGGCATGTCGATCTATGGGCTCGCCGCCACCGGCCCCTGGTTCTGGGCCGGCGTACCGGTGATGGCATTTTGGGGCGTCGCCGGTCCGGCCCTGCAGGACATGATGACCCG
Organism: Reyranella sp.; assembly: GCF_965228225.1. Taxonomy (GTDB): domain Bacteria; phylum Pseudomonadota; class Alphaproteobacteria; order Reyranellales; family Reyranellaceae; genus Reyranella. The sequence goes on from NZ_OZ245801.1 coordinate 2,532,960, forward strand.
CCGTGTCGGCGGCTCCGAGCAGGGTCAGCTCCAGGGCGCCGCCTCGGCATCGCGCAGCATCGCAGGCCTGATCGCGCCTGGCGTGTTTGCCGTCCTGTTCGCGTGGACGATCGGCACCGTCCCCGGCGCCGCATTCCTTTTGGCCGGCGCGCTGCTGGCCGCAGCAGCCGTCGTCACATGGTTCGTTACGGCACGGACGCGACCTGCCGCCCCAAGTCGGTGAGCTTGCAGACGAGCCAGTCCGGCTTCAGCGGATTCTTGAACCAAGGCTGAGCCCAGCCGGCATTCAGGCATTTCTTGACAGTGGCAATATTGACCTCCTGTCCGTCAAGATCGAACAACGGCAGCTTGCCACCCGGCTGGGTCAAGCCTCGGCGCAGGTAAAGAAGCTCACTTATAGTTGGAAGATCGACCTCCAACCCATTGTCATTAAAAGAATTTAAATCAAATGAGCGCGCGTGATGGCGCGCGAAATCGCGGTTAACAAGCACGGTCACGTCCCCCTTTGACGATTCCGTTGAAGGCCCCTCACCGGGCACGATACGCCCACCCGGCTAAAAACCAAATAAAATCAGAGACTTGATACACTTTCTTACAAAGGCCACCCGATCTGGTGGCCTTTGGACGCCGAACCTGCAAGCCCTAGAGCGCCGCCCCCCCGGCGGTGCTCCAGGGCTGAAGGCCCTAGTTCTGCGTCTTGAGCGTGCTGCGCAGCTGCGTCAGCGCCTGTTCGAGGTCTTCCAGTACGGATTCGATCTCACGCCGCTTGTGGAGGTCGAGGACCGCCGCGCGCGGCGTGGTAGTGGACGGCTGCGGACCTGTGCGGGGCAGCGGCTGACGGGCACCACCCGCCATCGCCTCGGCCCGTGCCGACACGATGCGCAGGCTCTCGAGGGCACTCTCGGCCGCAAGGTCGAGGCGCTGGGCCGGCAGACGGCCGCGGCCCTCCTTCAGGAGGCGCTGTACGCCCTTGATCGTGTAACCGTCTTCGTAGAGGAGCGCGCGGATACGGCGCAGCAGATCGATGTCTTCCGGCCTGTAGTAGCGACGGCCCCCGCCCCGCTTCAGTGGCCGTACCTGGGAGAACTTGCTCTCCCAGAACCGCAGCACGTGCTGCGGCACATCCAGCTCGGTCGCGACCTCGCTGATCGTTCGAAACGCCTGCGCCGACTTCTCGACCCGTCTTTCGACGGTCTGAACCGAAACGGCCATCCCTGATCCCCTCGTGTTCCCAACTACCCCTTGTTCTCGCCGGGCGCCCCGTTGATCAGTGTTTTCAGGACATTCGACGCTCGAAAGACGAGGACCCGCCGCGGCAGGATGGGAACTTCCTGCCCGGTCTTCGGGTTGCGGCCGACACGCTGCCCCTTGTCGCGTACGGTGAAACTCCCGAACGAGGAGATCTTCACCGATTCGCCGCGCGCCAACGCTTCCACCACCTCGGAGAGTATCGTCTCCACGAGATCGCTGGATTCATTGCGAGACAGTCCCACCTCTTGGAACACTGACTCGCTCAGATCGGCGCGCGTAATAGTCCGGCCGTCCACTCCGGTACCTCTTCTTCCCCCAGTTAATCCTTACTCTAAGGTGGGAAAGCGGTCAATATCAGTGGGATAGAGGCTGGACTTGAATCGCCGCCTGTTCACGTTCCGTTGGCGTTTATTCTCGCTTTACCAGCGAACGAGGCTCGCGCCCCAGGACAGGCCGCCACCGATCCCCTCGAGCAGCAGCAGATCGCCCTTCTTGATGCGGCCGTCCTTGACCGCGACGTCCAGCGCCAGAGGGATCGACGCGGCGGACGTGTTGGCATGCTTGTCGACCGTCATCACGACACGCTCCGGCGGCAGGCCGAGCTTGCGGCCGGTGCCATCGATGATGCGCTTGTTGGCCTGGTGCGGGACCAGCCAGTCGATGTCCTTGGGCTCGAGCCCTGCCTTCTCCAGCACCTCGCCCACGACCGCGGCCATGTTGACGACGGCATGTTTGAAGACCTCCTTGCCTTCCATGCGAAGGAAGCCGGTGGTCCGGGTCGAGGACGGGCCGCCGTCTACGTAGAGGATGTCGTGATGGCGACCGTCCGAATGCAACGCGTTGGCGAGGATGCCGCGGTCGGCCGGCGTACCCGCCCCCTGCTCGCCCTTGAGCACGATCGCGCCGGCGCCGTCGCCGAACAGCACACAGGTGCCGCGATCGTCCCAGTCGAGGATGCGAGAGAAGGTCTCCGCGCCGATCACGAGGGCGGTCGAAGCAAGGCCGCTCTTGATGAGGCTGTCGGCGACCGAGACGCCGTAGACGAAGCCCGCGCATACGGCCTGGACGTCGAACGCCGCGCCCTTGGTCATGCCGAGGGCGGCCTGCACACGCGTGGCCGTGGCGGGAAAGGTCTGGTCGGGCGTCGCCGTCGCCAGCACGATCAGGTCGAGGTCCGACGCCTTGATCCCGGCATGGTCGAGCGCCCGCTGCGACGCCTTGATCGCCAGATGGGAGGTGAACTCGCCATCCGCCGCGATGTGGCGCTGGCAGATGCCGGTGCGCTGGCGGATCCACTCGTCGGTGGTTTCGACCGTCTTCGCCAATTGTTCGTTGGTGACGATACGCTCGGGAAGATACGAACCGCAGCCCTGGACGACAGAACGAATCACGCAGTTCCTCCGGTGGCCTGCAGCGTCGAGGCCGGCGTCTCGGCGGTCGCGCTGATCTCACGCAGCCGGGCCAGCCCCTCGACAAGCTTGTTCCTGTATTCGTAGCGGACGAGGTCAACCGCCACGCCGATAGCATAGGCAAAGCCCAACGCGTCCGTGCCGCCGTGGCTCTTCACGCAGACGCCGTCGAGGCCGAGGAAAACACCGCCATTGTAGCGGCGCGGATCGACCCGCTTGCGCAGCTTCTTCCAGGCCCCGGAGGCGAAGAGGTAGCCGATCTTGGCGAAGGTCGAGGTCCGGAAGGCGTCGCCGACGAACTGGAACGTCAGCTTTGCGGTACCCTCGATCGCCTTCAGCGCGACGTTTCCCGTGAAGCCGTCGGTGACCACGACGTCGGTCACGCCCGCGCCGATGTCGTTGCCTTCGACGAAACCGTGGAAGTTGACGGGCGAGCCCGGGCGGCGCAGCAGCGCTGCCGCCAGGCGCAGCTCCTCATGACCCTTGAGTTCCTCCGAGCCGACGTTCAGCAGGCCGACCTTCGGCGAATCGAGGCCAAGCAGCGCCTGAGCGAACACGCTGCCCATCACGGCGAACTGCGCGAGATTGTCGGCGTCGCATTCGAGATTGGCGCCGAGATCCAGCATCACCGTCTCGCCCCGCGAGGTCGGCATGAAGGAAGCCAGGGCCGGACGGTCGGCGCCCTCGAGCATCCGCATGGCGAACATCGAGATGGCGAGCAAGGCACCGGTATTGCCGGCCGAGACGATCGTGTCGGCACGGCCCTGGGCGGCGGCCTCGACCGCCATCCACATGCTCGACTTGCGGCGGCGGCGCAGCGCGAAGGACGGCTTGTCGTCGCCCCGCACGGCGTCTTCCGACGGCACGATCTCGAGCACCTGCGCGAGACCCTTGCGCTTGTCGACGAGCGCCTTCAGGCGCGCTTCGTCGCCGAACAGGAGAAAGGACGTTCCGGGATAGCGCTCGCGGGCAATGTCCGCGCCGTTCACGATGACGTCGGGGGCGTGATCGCCACCCATGCCGTCGAGGGCGAGTACGATCTTGTTCGCACCCACCGTCACGCTCCGCCTGTCGACTGCCAGCGCATTGCCGGCGGCGTGCTTCTGACTACTTCTCGGCCGACGCGGCGTCGGCCAGGACCGGCATGTCCTCGCGGTAGTAGCCGCAATGCGAGCAAACCATGTGCGGGCGCTTCAGCTCGCCACAGTTCTTGCACTCCATATACGCCATCGTCGGCAGCGCGTGGTGCGAGCGACGCATGTTGCGACGGGACTTCGAAACCTTTTTCTTGGGAACTGCCATGACGATCTCCAGAGCGAGGGCCGCTCCCGCCTATCCAGGCAGGGCATGCCCCCAGAAATGCTGCAGCCGCGCTCTATAGGCGCGGCGGGCGGCCTTCTCTAGCCAAATCGCCTCACCGCCGCAACATATTACCGGCCGCGACGCGGCTTGTCCTTCAGGGCCGCCAGACCGGCGAACGGATGCCGGCGCGGTTCGGGCGCAGAGCGCCGCGCGCCGCCCTTCGGCTTCGGCAGGACGTCTTCGAGTTTGATCCCGGGGCGCCGCGGATAGGGATCTGCCGTCAGCGACAGTTGCTCGGCGACGATTTCTCCGACATCGAGCATGTTGCTCTCCAGCGGCTCGGGCGCATCCCCCTGCGCATTGAGGAGCGCCTCTCCGCTCTCGGGGTCGCGGTCTTCTGTCACATTCTCGGCGAACACCAGACGAAAGGAATCGTCCAGTTCCTGGGTCACGGGATCGAGGCTGAGGATGCAGGCCTGAACGACGCGCCCCTTGAGGCGTCCATCGACGATGATCTGGCCGCCGGGTTTCCGGTCCACGGAGACGCGTGCCGAAAAGTCCGGCAGGCCGAGAAAGCCGAAGCGCTTGGCCAACGCCGCCCGTTCGCTCTCCGTTGTGGCGATTTCCAGCGCGGTGCCGTTGTTCCCGAGCTTCTCGAGATCCACAACTCTTTCTAGTTCAGATTTGTAATTCTTATCAGTGGCTTGCGTCATATTATTAAATCACTTTATCAAATCGTTGCGGGCCGTGGCCTCCAGCGTGCGGGCATAGCTCCTGACATGCGCTTCCAGTCGCGCAATCATCTCGGCGCCCTCAGGCGACCTACCGCCATAGGCATTGCGGCGCAACACCTCCACAAACGGGGTCGACCCACCGTTCAGAGCCTCACGATAGGCCAAGGCACGCCCATGGAGGCCCTCGGCCATTATCTTGATGCGCCGACCGACACCCAAGTCCTGGATGCCGATTTCGCGCAGGGTCAGGTCGAGATGCTTGAACATGGCGTCGAAAAAGGCCTGCGCAAGAACCTCGCCATCGGGTTCGCGGCGCAGCCGGTCGATCATCAGTGCCGCATGGAGCGCCAGCGCATCGAAGCGGCCGTCCAGGGTGTCGGGGATACCGCAGGTCTCGAAGAGCTCGGGCGCGCGCGCCTGCTCGGCCACGCGGCGATAGACCGCCATGGCGAAATCGTCCTCTGGCTTGCGGCGACGGAACACGACCGGCCTCCTCCCCAATTCTCGGCGGCCCAGCGGTTGACCGGGGGCCTCCATCACGACATCTTGCGATCCCTCTTCCCCCAAAGCCAAGAAGCAGTCCATGCGTCGCACCGCCCCGCTCGCCCTTGCCAGCGTCCTCGCCGTCTCGGCAGTCGTCACCCTCGGCGGCTGTGAGAATACCGTCGACCTGCGTGGCTTCGCCGCGACGCCCGGTTCGGTCGAAAAACTCGAAGTCGGTGCCCAGAGCCGCGAGGACGTGGTCCGCCTGATCGGCTCGCCCTCGGCCGTGGCGACGTTCAATCCAAACGTCTGGTACTACATCAGCGAGACCCAGGAATACTGGGCCTACACCAAGCCCAAGATCAGTTCCCAGCGGGTGATCCAGATCACGTTCAACGAATCCGGCCGCCTCGAAGGCATCAAGAACTACGATCTCAAGGACGCCCAGAACATCCAGATGGTGTCCCGCATCACCCCGACCTCGGGCAAGGAGCTCACGATCCTCGAACAGGTGCTGGGCAACGTCGGCCGCTTCAGCGGTCCGAAGGGCCAGGCCACCAATCCCGGCGCGCCGACCAGCGGCGGCGGAAGCTGACCGCCCGATACCGTTTGTGCCCGGGGCGCCGAAGTCGGCGCCCCAAAGAAAAAGCCCCGGTCCTTCGACCGGGGCTTTTCCGTTTCAGAGTGTCCGCGTCGGCTCAGTGCGCCAGGACGGCCAGGAGCAGCAGCGCCACGATGTTCGTGATCTTGATCATCGGATTAACGGCCGGACCGGCCGTATCCTTGTACGGGTCGCCGACGGTGTCGCCGGTCACCGCCGCCTTGTGGGCGTCGGATCCCTTGCCGCCGAAATGGCCTTCCTCGATGTACTTCTTGGCGTTGTCCCAAGCACCGCCGCCCGCCGTCATCGAGATGGCGACGAAGATGCCGGTCACGATCACGCCGAGCAGCATGGCGCCGACCGCCGCGAAGGCATCGGAGCGGCCCGCGATCCACGAGATCACGAAGAACAGCACGATCGGCGACAGCACCGGCAGCAGCGACGGGATCATCATCTCCTTGATCGCCGACTTTGTGAGCATGTCGACGGCGCGGCCGTAATCCGGCCGATCCGTGCCCGCCATGATGCCGGGCTTCTCCTTGAACTGCCGGCGCACTTCCTCGACCACCGCCTGGGCGGCACGGCCGACGGCCAGCATCGACATGCCGCCGAACAGGTACGGCAGCAGGCCGCCGACCAGCAGACCGACGACGACGTACGGGTTCTTCAGCGAGAAATCGACTGCCGTCACGCCCAGCTTGCCCGCGGCGATGAAGTAGTCGAGGTCGGAGGTGTAGGCCGCGAACAGCACCAGCGCGCCGAGACCGGCCGAGGCGATGGCGTAGCCCTTGGTGACGGCCTTGGTGGTGTTGCCGACCGCGTCGAGCGCGTCGGTGTTCTTGCGCACCTCCTTCGGCAGCCCGGCCATTTCGGCAATGCCGCCGGCATTGTCGGTGACCGGGCCGTAGGCATCGAGGGCCACGATCATTCCCGCGAGCGCCAGCATGGCGGTCGTGGCGATGGCGATGCCGAACAGGCCCGCCAGGATGTAGCAGATCACGATGCCGGCGCAGATCAGGAGCGCCGGGCCAGCCGTGGCTTCCATCGACATCGCGAGGCCGGCGATGACGTTGGTGCCGTGGCCGGTGACCGACGCCTGCGCCACGGCCTTCACGGGGCGATAGTTGGTGCCGGTGTAGTACTCGGTGACCCAGACGATCAGGCCGGTGATGGCGAGGCCCACCAGCGAGCACCAGAACAGCGACATGCCGGTGAACGAACGATCGCCCACCGTCAGGACCGTGCTCATGCCGACCAGCCGGTCGGTGGCGACATAAATCGCGGGGATCGACAGCACGGCGGCCACGATCACACCCTTGTACATCGCCCACATGATGTTGCCGTCCGAGCCGAGGCGGACGAAGTAGGTGCCGATGATGGAGGTGATGATGCAGGCGCCGCCGATGACCAGCGGATAGGCCATCAGCTTGGCCACCAGGACGGGGTCGGCCGCAAAGAAGATCGAGGCGAGGACCATCGTGGCGACGGTCGTCACCGCATAGGTCTCGAACAGGTCGGCGGCCATGCCAGCGCAATCGCCGACATTGTCACCCACGTTGTCGGCGATGGTCGCCGGGTTACGGGGGTCATCCTCAGGAATTCCCGCCTCGACCTTGCCGACCATGTCGCCGCCGACGTCCGCACCCTTGGTGAAAATGCCGCCGCCGAGACGGGCGAAGATCGAGATCAGCGAGGCGCCAAAGCCGAGCGAGACCAACGCATCGATCATGTCGCGGCTGCCGCCGGGAATGCCCATGTTGAGCAGCACGGTGTAGTAGCCGCCGACACCGATCAGGGCGAGACCGGCCACCAGCATGCCGGTCACCGCACCCGCCTTGAAGGCGAGATCGAGACCCGAGGCCAGACTCTTCTGGGCTGCGACGGCGGTACGAACGTTGGCGCGGACCGACACGTTCATGCCGATGAAGCCGGTCGCGCCCGAGAGGACTGCGCCGATCAGGAAGCCGATGGCGGCAAACTTGCCGAGCAGGGCCGCCAGAACGACGAGGACGACGATGCCCACGATTCCGATGGTGGTGTACTGGCGGCGCAGGTAGGCAGCCGCACCCTCCTGGATGGCCTGTGCGATTTCCTGCATGCGTGGCGTGCCGGCATCGGCCGCCATCACCCGTGACGCGGTAACGACGCCATACAGCACGGCAATCAAGCCGCAGCCGATGACGCCCCAAAGAACCGTGGACATGTTTCCCTAACCTATTGTTTTTTCGTCTGCTTTACGCACATCGCGACCTGAAGTACGCGAACTCCCCCCGGGCGCGAGGTACCTGGAAAAATGACAGATGGCCCGTGGGCGCGCAACCGCAGACGCGGAAAAGTCACGTTGCCTCAAGGGCTTGGCTTCAGGCGCGTGACGGATTCCGCAGGCGGTAAACACCAATGACGAGCAAGGCGATCAGCACCAGGACGAGCGCCACGTAGTTCAGCGCAGCCCAACCTTTGAGCTCGAGCACGACGCTGGCCATCAGGCTGGCCACGGTCGTGACGCCGAACACCATAAAGTCGTTGAAGGCCTGGGCCTTGCCGCGCTCGGCCGGCCGGTAGGTCGTGGTCAGGAGCGTCGTCGCGCCGACGAACAGGAAATTCCAGCCCACGCCGTTCAGCGTGAGAGCCCCGCGGAAGTGCCATTCGGTGATGCCCATCAACGCGACGATCACCCCGGCCACGAGCAGGACGATGCCGGCGATCATGACGTTGAAGACCCCGAAGCGCGCGATCAGATGGCCGGTGAAGAAGGATGGGATGAACATGCCCATGACATGGACGAAGATCGTCACCGGGGCCTCGGTCGCCTTGAGACCGCACTGCACGATCGCCAGCGGCGAGGCCGCCATCACGAAGGACATCACCCCGAAGGCGATCATCGCCCCCGCACAGGCGACCATATAGGTCGGCTGGGTCACGATCTGGGAGAGCGGGCGTTGAGGCCCCGAGGAGTCCTCCACCCTGACCTGGGGAAACTCGATGAAGCCCAGGACGATGAAGACGAGGATATGGATGAAGATGACGGCGACAAAGCTCGCCTGGAACAGCGGCAGCCAGAGGTCGGGTGTGAAGCGCGCCAGACTCGGACCGAGGATGCCGGCCAGCACGCCGCCGGCCGTGACATAGGAGATCGCCTGCGCGCGATGAGGTGCCGGCGCCAGCTCGACGGCGGCGAACCGGTAGAGCTGCATGTTGGCGATGCCGTAGCCCAGAAACAGGCCGCCCAGACACATCACCGGGAAGCTGCCGAGGCCAAGCCCGATGGCGGCCAGCGACGAGCCGATCATCCCCATCACGGAACCGCTGCGGAAACCGAACCTTCGGCCGCGCCGCATCATCAGCATCGACGCCGGGAACACCGACAGCATGACGCCCAGATGCTGCATGGTGACCGGCAGATTGGCCCACATGCGCATGTCCGGCGAGACTATGGTCAGAACCGCCAGCGCCGAGGAGGCGAACATGAGCGTGTTGCTGCTCTGCGTCAGCGCCTGGCAGATTCCCAGCAGGGCGATGTTTCGCATCGAGCGGCGCGGCATGCGCCCGTCCGAGGCCGCGGGCATTTCCTGCACCTTCGATGATCCGTCCATTGGGCCGGCACTCTAGTCGGCCGCCCTGCCCGCGCCATGGTGCGGCGCGCAGTGCAGCTATGAGATGGTGGAATTCACTAGAAGTGAACGTATCCCTTGCGCCGGGCGTCGATCGCTCTGCCGCCCGCGGTAGCCGAGAGCCCGCTACCGCGAGCAAATTGGCCGATGCGCGTGATCCGGAGGCCCGCCGCCTGCCCGGCCGCCTGCAGCGCCGCCCGACGGCGCAGCGGCACTGCCATCACCAGTTCATAGTCGTCCCCGCCACCCAGGACCCTCGCCCACAGGCGCGGATCGGCGGCCACGGCCGCGCGCGCGGCGGGTGAAAGGGGCACGTCGTCGCGTTCTATGCTCACAGCCAGGCGGGAGGCGTCGGCAATGTGGGCCGCGTCGGCCAGCAGCCCGTCCGAAACGTCGGCCATCGCCGTCACGACACCCGTCAGACGTGGCCCCAGCGCGCTGCGCGGCTGGGGCAGCCGATAGCGATCCTCGAGATGCGCGCGCTGCCTCGCCGTCAGCGCCGGGAGGGCGCCTTGCGCCGCCAGCAGACCGAGGGCCCCGTCGCCGATCGTGCCGCTCACCCAGAGCTCGTCCCCTGCCCGCGCCCCGGCGCGGGTCACGCCCTTGCCGCGCCCGACCCGGCCGAACGCGGTGATGGTGATCGTGAGCGGTCCCGGCGTGACGACCGTGTCGCCGCCACACAGCACGATGCCGAAGCGGCGCTGGTCGGCAGCCAGGCCTTTGGCGAAGGCCGCAACCCAGGCCTCCTCCCAGGTCGACGGCAAGGCGAGCGAGAGCTGATAGACGAAGGGCGTCGCGCCCCCGGCCGCCAGATCGGAAAGGCAGACCCGCAGCGCCTTGGCGGCGATGCGCCCGGGCCGATCGTCGGCCAGGAAATGAACGCCGGCCACGATCGTGTCTGTCTTGACCACCAGATCGTGACGTGCGTCCGCCGGCAGGAAGGCATTGTCGCTCTGGAGACCGCCCGCTCCCTCGAAGTCACGGGCGAGCGGCGCGAAGTAGCGGGCGATCAGTTCGAACTCGCCGACTCGCCCCGCCCGCGCCATGCGTCTACTTCCGGTCGGACGGCCGGGCCTGGCGCGCCACGCGGTCGAGAACGGAGTTGATGAAGCTCGGCTCGCCCTTGTCGTAAAAGGCGTGGGCGATTTCGACATACTCGTTGATGACGACGCGCAGCGGCACATCGGGACGATGCGCGAGTTCATAGGCCCCGGCGAGCAGAATGGCGCGCACCAAGCGGTCCACACGCGCCCAGGTCCAATCCTCGGCCAGCGACGCCGACACCAGCGCCTCCAGCTCGTCGCGCCTGCTCGCGGTGCCCTCGACCACGTCCTTGAACAGCGGCTTGTCGGCATCGCGGCGCATGCCGCCCTCGCCGGCTTCGCCGGTGCGGACCTTCAGGAACTGCTCGACGATCTCGGCCGGGGCGTCCTGCCCTTCCTGCCACTGGTACAGCGCCTGCACGGCCGACAGCCGCGCGGCCTGGCGGCGGCTGGGGCCGACCGGCTTGACGTCGCTCACGTCTTCTTCCAGCGACGGCCGAGCGCCACCATGGCGAGGCAGGCATGGGCGGCATCGCCGCCCTTGTCGCCGCGATCCGTGTAGGCGCGGGCGCGCGCCTGCTCGATATTCTCGACCGTGACGATGCCGTATCCGATGGCGAGCTTCTTCTGGACCGCGAGGTCCATCAGCCCGCGCGCGCTCTCCCCGCAGACATAATCGTAGTGTGTGGTCTCGCCCCGGATCACGCAGCCCAGCGCCACGTACCCGTCGTAGGGTTTACCCTTCTTGGCCGCCGCCAGCGCGATCGCGCCCGGAATCTCGAAGGCGCCCGGCACGACGACGCGCTCCGACTTCGCACCGTTCTTGGCGGTCTCTCGTTCGGCGCCCTCGATCAGGGCATCGGCGACGTCGGCGTAGTAGCGCGACTCCACGATCAGGATGCGCGCGCCCTTGACGCCGGCGACCGCCGGCCGGGCGGTCGGATTTTCCGTCCGTGTCGACATGATCAGACCTTTGCGCGGCCGGGAACCGGCTTCTGGGCGACGATCGTCAGGCCGAAGCCCTCGAGGGCCACGACGCTCTTCTGCGAATTGCTGAGCAGCACCATTTCCTTCACGCCGAGATCGATGAGCATCTGGGCGCCGACGCCATAGTCGCGCAACTCCTGTCCCGCCGGTTCGATGGGCTCGCCGGCGCGGCGGCGCTGCTCGGCCAGAACGACGGTGAGTGGCTCGCGGATCAGCACGATGACGCCGCGGCCTTCCTTGGCGATCTCGCGCATCGAGGCCTCGATCTCGCCGCCCCGGCCGCCGCTGCGCTGGCCGAGCGTGTCGGTGAAGAGGTTGACCGCATGCATGCGCACCATGACGGGTCCGCCGGCGGCGGGATCGCCCTTCACCAGGGCCACGTGCTGCGCCATCGTCACCTTGTTCACGTAGACGACGCAGCGGAAATCGCCCCCCCAGGTGCTGTCGAGCGTGGTCTCGCTGATGCGCTTGACGATCGAGTCGTAGCGGCGACGATAGGCGATCAGGTCGGCGATGGTGCCGATCTTCAGCGCATGGCGCTGCGCAAAGGTGATGAGGTCGTTGCGACGGGCCATCGTGCCGTCGTCGTTCATGATCTCGCAGATCACGCCCGCCGGGTTGAGGCCCGCCAGACGCGCGATATCGACCGCGGCCTCGGTATGGCCCGTGCGCTCCAGCGTGCCGCCGTCGCGGGCAACCAGCGGAAAGACATGGCCGGGCGTTACGATATCCTGCGGCCCGCACGACGGGTCGATCGCCACGGAGACGGTGCGGGCGCGGTCGGCGGCCGAGATTCCGGTCGTCACACCCTCGCGCGCCTCGATCGACACGGTGAACGCCGTCGAGTGACGGGTGCGGTTGTTCTGCGACATCAATGGCAGGCCGAGCTGCTCGACCCGTTCGCGCGTCAGCGCCAGGCAGATCAGCCCGCGCGCATGCCGTGCCATGAAGTTGATGGCCTCGGCCGTCGCCCACTGGGCCGGGATCACAAGGTCGCCCTCGTTCTCGCGATCCTCGTCGTCGACGAGGATGAACATCCGGCCCTTGCGGGCCTCCTCGATGATGTCCTCGGCGGCGGCCTTCACTTCGCTGAAGGTGATCCGCCAAGCGTCCTTTTCGAGCGCACTCATGATTTCTGATGCTCCAACAGTCGCGCAACGTAACGCGCGAGCATATCCACCTCAAGGTTGACCCTCTGGCCGACCCGGGCCTGCCCCAGGGTGGTGACCGCTTGCGTGTGTGAAATCACGTTCACCCCGAAGCGATTGTCGTCGACTTCATTCACTGTGAGCGAGATGCCGTCGATCGCAATCGAGCCCTTCGCCGCAACGAAGCGGGCCACTTCCGGCGGCGCCTCGAAGACGAAGCGCACACTGCCGCCTTCCGGTGTCATCGCGACGATCCTGCCCACGCCGTCGACATGGCCGTAGACGAGATGTCCGCCCAGCTCGTCCCCGAGCTTCAGCGACAATTCGAGGTTGAGGCGGCTGCCGACGGTCCAGTCACCCAGGTGCGTCTTGTCGAGACTCTCGGCCGAGACCTCGACGGCGAACTGGCCAGCCTTCTTCTCGATCACGGTCAGGCAGCAGCCCGAGCAGGCGATCGAGGCGCCGATGGCGATCGGCGTCATGTCGTGTTTCGTGGCGATGACGAACCGGCGATCGCCTTCCTTGCCGCCGGGGTCGACCGAGACGATCTCGCCGATGTCGGACACTATACCTGTGAACATGGCCGCTCCTTAATCCTCCCGCCGCCAGGTTTCCAGCGTATCGCCCTGCAGTGGCCGCGCCGAGACCAGCCTGAACCGGGGCGCGGAACCGAGCCGTGCAAATTCCAGTCCGCCAACCGCAGAGCAGCTGTCTCCGCCGAGGACCAGGCCGGCCCGGTAGCTCGAAATGCCGTCGACCAGCCCCACCTGCAGGAACGACGCCGCGACCTGACCGCCGCCTTCCACCAGAACCCGGGTGAGCCCGCGCGTGCCGAACGCTCGGGCCGCAGCCGCGACATCGATACGACCGTCACTGGCGCCATCGACCTCGATGATCTGGACCCCGAGCGCGCTCAGAGCGTCCCGGCGATCAGCCGGTGCAGACTTCGTACAGACCAGCCATACCGGTGTCACCCGCGCAGACGTCGCAAGCTTCGACCCGGGCGACAGGCGCGCCTGCGAATCCAGGACGATGCGTACGGGCGAGCGCGCGCCCAGCCCCGGCAGTCGACAGGTGAGTTCCGGATCGTCGGCCGCCGCCGTCGCGGCGCCGATCAGGATCGCGTCGTGGATCGCCCGAAGCCTCTGTCCGTCGCGGCGCGCCGCCTCCCCGGTGATCCATTTGCTCTCGCCGGACGCGGTGGCGATGCGCCCGTCGAGCGATCCCGCCATCTTGAGATGGAAGAGCGGCCGGCCTTCACGGACGCGCAAAAGGAAGCCGGCATTGATTTCCGCCGCCTCGGCGGCCCCCTCCCCGATCTCGACCGCGAGGCCGGCCGCCTTTAGCCGCGCATGCCCCTGCCCCTTCACCCGTGGATCGGGATCTTCCAGAGCCGACACGACACGGGAGACTCCGGCCGCCACAAGTGCATCCGCACAGGGCGGCGTACGGCCATGATGCGAGCAGGGCTCCAGGGTCACGTAGGCCGTCGCGCCCTTCAGTGACAGGCCGGCCTTTGCTGCCTGCGCGATCGCATCGGCTTCGGCGTGCGGGCGACCACCCTCTCTCGTCCTGCCACGGGCGATCACGTGATCATCGCGCACGATCACGCAGCCGACGGCGGGATTGGGCCAGGTGCGCCCGAGCGATCGGCGCGCCAGCGCGAGCGCCGCGCGCATCATCGCCCTTAGTCCTTGAAGGTCGCCGGGTCGGCGAGGTCGGAGATGAACTCCTCGAAGTCGCGGGCCTCGCGGAAGTTGCGATAGACGGACGCGAAGCGGACATAGGCCACCGGGTCGAGCGCGCGCAGCGCGTCCATCACCAGCTCGCCAATCTGCGTCGAGGGAATCTCGCTTTCGCCGGAGCTCTCGAGCCGGCGCACTATTCCGTTCACCACGCGCTCCATGCGCTCCGGATCGACCGGCCGCTTGCGGCACGCGACCTGTATGGAGCGCGCCAGCTTGTCACGGTCGAATTGCACCCGCTGTCCGTTCTTCTTCACGACCGTCAGCTCGCGCAGTTGCACGCGCTCGAAGGTCGTGAAGCGCGAACCGCAGGACGGGCAGTAGCGCCGCCGGCGGATCGCCGAATTGTCGTCGGTCGGCCGCGAGTCCTTAACTTGTGTGTCCTCGTGACCGCAGAATGGACAGCGCATCTCGTTCCCCCGTTCGTTCCGGCTTTGCGCCGTGTCAGTCGCGGTAGATCGGGAAGCGCGCGCACAGGGCGTGGACCTTGGCGCGAACCTGGGCCTCGACCTGGGCGTCTCCGTCCGGACCGTTCTTGGCGATGCCGTCGAGCACGTCGGCGATGAGATGGCCGATCTGCTGGAACTCGGCGACGCCGAAACCGCGCGTCGTTCCTGCGGGCGTGCCGAGCCGCACCCCGGACGTGATCGTGTACTTCTCCGGGTCGCCCGGGATGCTGTTCTTGTTGGTCGTGATCCCGGCGCGATCGAGCACCTTTTCCGCCGACACGCCGGTCGCCTTCTTCGGACGCAGGTCGACCAGCATGACGTGGCTGTCGGTCCCGCCGGAGACGATCTTGAGCCCGCGCTCGGTCAGCGCGGCGGCGAGCGCACGCGCATTGTCGATCACGTTCTGGGCGTAGACCTTGAAGTCCGGCTTCAGCGCCTCGCCGAACGCCACCGCCTTGGCGGCGATGATGTGCATCAGCGGGCCGCCCTGCAGACCGGGGAACACCGCGGAGTTGATCTTCTTTCCGAGTTCGGCGTCGTTCGACAGGATCAAGCCGCCGCGCGGTCCGCGCAGCGTCTTGTGCGTCGTCGTCGTCACCACGTGGGCATGCGGCAGCGGGCTCGGATAGACACCTGCCGCCACCAGACCGGCATAGTGCGCCATGTCGACCATGAAGTAGGCACCGACCTCGTCGGCCACCTTGCGGAAGCGCGCCCAGTCGATGTGGCGCGAATAGGCCGAGGCGCCGGCGATGATCACCTTGGGCTTCTCGCGGCGAGCCGCCTCCTCCATCTGCTCGTAGTCGATCAGATGCGTGTCGGGCTTCAGCCCGTAGGACACGACCTTGAACCACTTGCCCGACTGGTTGGCCGGCGATCCGTGCGTCAGGTGCCCGCCCTGGTCGAGCGCCATGCCGAGGAACGTGTCGCCCGGCTGCAGCAGCGCCATGAACACGGCTTGGTTGGCCTGCGCGCCGGAATGCGGCTGGACGTTGGCGAACGAGCAGTCGAACAGCTTCTTCGCCCGCTCGATGGCCAGATCCTCGGCCTTGTCGACCTCCTCGCAGCCGCCGTAGTAGCGGCGACGCGGATAGCCCTCGGCATACTTGTTGGTCAGCACCGATCCGGCGGCCTCGAGAACGGCCCGCGAAACGATGTTCTCGGAGGCGATCAGCTCGATCTGTTCACGCTGGCGATGCAGCTCGCCCTTCAGCACGGCTTCGATCGCAGGATCCGTCTCGGCCAGACTCATGGTGAACATCGGCAACGGCGACTGGGCCGTGCTGGCAGCGGCTTGACTCATGATTACTCAACCCTTCGAAAGCTTGTCGACGCGGCCGGCATGGCGGCCGCCCTCGAACTTCGTCGCGAGAAAGACCTTCAGCGCCTCGCGTGCGACCTCGATCCCGGTCAGGCGCTGGCCGAAGGCGATGACGTTCGCGTCGTTGTGCTCGCGCGACAGGCGCGCCGAGGTCACATCGTGCGCGAGAACCGCGCGAACCTTGGGATTGCGGTTAGCCGCAATCGAAATGCCGATCCCGCTGCCGCACACGAGCACGCCGCGCTCGGCCTTGCCCGAGGCAATGGCGTCGCCCATGGCCTTTCCAAAGTCCGGATAGTCGACGGATGCAGTCGAATGGGTGCCGAGATCCAGCACCTCGTGACCCGCTTCCTGCAGATCCCGCTTCAGCATTTCCTTAAGGTCGAAGCCGGCATGATCCGACGCGACCGCGATGAAGCCCCCCGGCATTTCGACGATCGATCCCCTCTAGCTATTGAGCCCCCCGATACCATATCCGGGGCCACGATGTCACCGTTTCGCAAAATCGTGGAATGTGACCCACAAGACACTGAAATGGCTCAGGAAAATCGCCGGCCCCAGCCGACGATCACCGCCGCGAGGGCCTGAATGGCCGCCGCCACCAGAAATGACACCACATGACGGCCCGTCAAATCCCGCAAGGCACCGAATATAGCCGGTGCGACGGCAAAGACCGCCTGGTTCAGGGCTGTCACGCGGGCAACCACGGTGCCCGCGCCGACAAGCCGGCATTCGCGCTGGGCGATCAGGGGCGGCAGCGGCACCAGGTTACCGACTCCCGATCCGAACAGGGTACAGCCCGCCGCGACAAGCCGGCGATCGGGGCCTGATCCGAGCACAGGCTCGAGCCTCGCCATCACATGCGCGAAGAGCCCGATCTGAGCGAACAGGCCGAGGGCAAAGGCCGCGAGATCGTCAGGAAACGCCGCT
Organism: Reyranella sp.; assembly: GCF_965228225.1. Lineage (GTDB taxonomy): Bacteria > Pseudomonadota > Alphaproteobacteria > Reyranellales > Reyranellaceae > Reyranella. Next base: position 2,549,974 of record NZ_OZ245801.1, read on the forward strand.
GCCGCAAAAGTGCAAGACGCGGTAACGGCCGCGCCGTCGATAGCGCGACGGCCGGCTGACGCAGCAGGACGCTGCCCGGGGGGGGGCAGACGATCGCAACCATAGCCACGCCCCAGCCGAATACGGCGACAACGAAGGCGGTCCAGACGACTCGCGCGCCGTGGCGGTCTGCCCCTTCGCTCATCGAGGCCGGCGCCACAGGACCATGAGTTCGCGGCGGATTTCGAAGCCCAGGTGACGATAGAGGTCGATTGCCGGCCGGTTGTCGGGCCGTACGTGCAGAAACGGCAATTCTTCATTCTCGAAGGCCAGCCGCATCAGGCGCCGCACCAGTCTGGCCGCGTGTCCTTGTCCCCGCGCTTCCGGGTGGACGCAGATCGCGCTCAACTCGACATGGCCCGGCACACGCAGCCGCTCGCCGGCCATGGCCAATAGGCGATCCCCCTTCCAGACGCCGAGATAGCGGCCCAGCAGCGGCGTCCGGCGACCGAACGGACCGGGTTGGGCAAGCGCCACGAGGTCGAGCATCGCCGCGGCATTGGCCGACGAGAGCGTCGACACGGCGTCGCCGCCTCCCTCCGGAGTTCGCGTCGCCACCATCTGCAGCATGGGGAAACGACCGAGATCTTCCCAGCCGGCGGGAAGCGGTTCCTCCGTCGGACGAAACAGGCGTGCCTCGGTGCCGACCGGAAGATCTGCGGCAAGGTCGGCATAGGCCTGGTCGGACGGATGGAGGATCGCGGAGAACGGTGCGATGTCGCGTGCATAGTGTCGGGCGGCTCCACGCCCGATCGCGTGATGTCGATGGGGACCCGCGAGGGCGTGCCAAACTGGATTGTCGAGAACGTTGATCGTCATGCCGGGCGAACTAACATGGGCGACGAACGTCGACTCGCCGGAATCGGACTCCATCGTCATGCTCGACCACGAGGTCTGCGAACGCGCCCGCGTCGGTCGAGACCGTCGCTATGACGGCCGCTTCTTCTCCGGCGTACGCACCACCGGCATCTACTGCCGGCCGGTCTGTCCGGTGCGACCCGCCCAGGGCAAGAACGTCCAGTTTTATCCGACGGCCGCCGCTGCCGAGGTCGCCGGGTTCCGCCCGTGTCTGCGCTGCCGGCCCGAGACGGCCCCCTTCTCACCGGCGTGGCTGGGCTCACGCACGACGGTGCAGCGCGCCATGCGGCTGATCCGCGACGGCGCGCTCGACAGCGCGGGCGTCGACGATCTTGCCGAACGTCTCGGCATCGGCACACGCCATCTCGACCGGCTGTTCCAGCGCCACATCGGCGCCAGCCCACTGCAGGTCGCGCGGACACATCGGGTCCAGCGTGCCAAACGGCTCCTCGACCAGACCAGGTTGCCCATGCTGGAGGTCGCGGCACGCGCTGGCTTCACCAGCCTGCGGCGTTTCAATACCGTCTTCTCGGAAGTTTACCGGCGCACGCCCAGCGACATACGCCGGCTCCGGCAAAAGAAAAGGCCCGGCTGATGCCGGGCCTCTCCCTGATCGAGCCGATCGCCCCTACTTCTTCATCGGGGAAGACTTGCCGTCCTTCCAGACGTAGATGTCGTAGACCGCATCCTTGATGTCCCCCTTGGCGTCGAACTCGAGCACGCCGACGGCCGAGTCGTACTTGCCCGTGCGCAGCTGCTTGGCAACGGTGACGGCATCGACCGACTTCGCCTTGTTGGCGGCATCGGCCCAGGCCTTCACGGCGGCGTAGCTGAACAGCGTGTAGCCTTCGGGATTGTACTTGGCGTCGCGGAACTTCTTCACCAGGGCGGCATTCTTGGGGTCGTCCTCAGCCTTGGGTGGGAACGACATCATCACGCCGTTAGTCGCCGCGCCGCCCAGCTGGGCGAACTCGGCGGTCTCCAGCGCATCGAAGCCCATCATGTTGGCCGCCAGGCCCTGCTCACGCGCCTGTTTGATGATCAGGGCGCCTGCGGTGTGATAGCCACCGAGCACGATGATATCGATCTTCGCCTGCTTCATCTTGTTGATCAGCGCGGAGAAGTCCTTGTCGGTGTCGTTGTAGGCCTCGTACATGGTCTCGCGCAGACCGCCCTTGTTCAGGGCCTTCTTGGTTTCGTCCGCCACGCCCTTCCCGTAGGGCGACTTGTCGTGAAGGATCGCGACCTTGGCGGTCTTGTTGTTCTTCAGGATGTAGTTGCCGACCGTCGTGCCCTGCACGTCGTCACGGCCGCAGGTGCGGAACACCGTGGTGTTGCCCTTGCCGGCCGCATCGTCCGTCAGCTTCGGATTGGTCGAGGCCGGCGTGATCTGGAGGATCTTGCCTTCCTTGTAGATGTCCGAGGCCGGGATCGAGGAGCCCGAGCAGAAATGGCCGGCCACGAACACGACCTTGTCCGAGACCATCTTGTTGGCAACCGCGGTCGCCTGCTTGGGATCGCAGGCATCGTCGCCGATCACCAGTTCCAGCTTCTGGCCATTGACGCCGCCGGCGGCATTGATGTCCGCGACCGCCATCTCGGCGCCGCGCCGGAGCTGCTCGCCGAACGCCGCGTTCGAGCCGGTCATCGGGCCGGCCGAGCCGATCTTGATCTGGGCGAACGCGGGCGTCGCCATCAGCGCGACGGCTGCGACGGCCAGCGTGCCGTACATCTTCTTCATCCGGGTCTCCCTTGTTGGTTGAGCCTCCTCCGCGCGCGCGGAGCATGCCATTACATTAGGGCCGCTCGTCCCAGCCCAGCAAGCCTTTGCGCCGGTAGAGCCAGGGATACTGGCGCACCATCTGGCGCGCCCGGGTGAGCCTGAAGGCAAAGGCGGCGATCGCCAGTTGCACCGCCCAGCCCAGCGCGAAGCCCGCGAGCGACAGGAGTTCGCCGCCGGCCAGCGCATAGTCGAGGAAGCGCAGCGTCGCCGAGAGCAGCGCCGTGTAGAACACGATCTGCAGCCAGGGCCGCCAGGTGAGCGCCACGGCATGGCCCGCCGCGAACGAGGCCGGCCCGATCAGCACGAGGTTGAACAGCACCACGTTGAAAAGCGTGTCGCCGAACCAGTCGAACATGAAGGTGTCGAGCGGGCTCATGGGTGCCCGCCCTCGAGATAGGCCGCCCGGACTTCCTGATTGGCCAGAAGTTCTTTGCCGCTGCCGCTGAGGCGCACCCGGCCGTTCGCCAGCACGTAGCCGCGGTCGGCGAGCCGCAGCGCATGGAAGGCGTTCTGCTCGACCAGGAAGATCGTCACCCCCTCCTCCCGCGCGATGCGGCCGATCGAGTCGAAGATCTGGCGCACGATCAGGGGAGCCAGGCCGAGCGACGGTTCGTCGAGCAGCAGGAGCCGCGGCCGGCTCATCAGGGCGCGGCCGATCGCCAGCATCTGCTGCTCACCGCCCGAGAGGGTGCCACCGCGCTGGTCGCGCCGTTCGGCCAGCCGCGGGAACATGGCGAAGACGCGGTCGAGGTCCGACTTGAAGTTGGCTGGATCGCCCAGGATCGCGCCCATCTGCAGGTTCTCGTAGACGCTCATGCGCGCAAAGATGCGCCGCCCCTCGGGCACCTGCGCCACGCCGCGCCGCACGATCTGATGGGTCGGCAGCGCCGTGATGTCCTCGCCATCGAGAACGATGGCGCCGCTGCGCGCGCGGGGATTGCCGCAGATCGTCATCAACAGGGTCGACTTGCCCGCCCCGTTGGCGCCGATCAGCGTCACGATCTCGCCCCGCGCCACCTCGAGGTCGACCCCGTGCAGGGCCTGGATGGCGCCATAGAAGGTCTCGACACCCTTTACCGACAGGATCGGCGCGTCAGGCATCGAGCGCCTCCTCGTCGGCGCCGAGATAGGCGCGAATCACCGCCGGGTCATTGCGCACCGCGAGCGGTGCCCCCTCGGCGATCTTGCGACCGTAGTCGAGCACGACGATGTGGTCGGAGATGTTCATCACGACACTCATGTCGTGCTCGATCAGCAGCACGCCGATACCGTCGCGATCGCGGATCGACACCAGCAGCTGGTTGAGCTCGGCCGATTCGCGCGGGTTCAGGCCGGCCGCCGGCTCGTCGAGGCAGAGAAGCACCGGCTCGGTGCACATGGCGCGGGCGATCTCCAGACGGCGCTGGGCGCCGTAGGGCAGCTCGCCGGCCGGCCGGTCGGCATCCGCCACCAGTCCGATGCGCTCCAGCCACAGCCGCGCCAGCTCGACCGCGTCCGCCTCGGCGCGCTGGAAACGCTTGGCGCCGACGAGACCGAGGAGGCTCCAGCCCGACGCGCGCATCAGCTTGTTGTGCTGCGCCACCATCAGGTTCTCCAGCACCGTCATGCCGCCAAACAGGCGGATGTTCTGAAAGGTGCGCGCCACCCTCGCCTTCTGGCCGATCTCGTGCCCGCGCATCCGCTCGAGCAGAAATTCGCCGCCGGGGCTGCTCAGGGTCAGCCGCCCGATCGTGGGCTTGTAGAAGCCGGTGATGCAATTGAAGACGGTGGTCTTGCCGGCGCCGTTGGGCCCGATCACGGCGGTGATCGCGTGCGCGCGGGCCGCAAACGATACGTCGTCGATCGCGATCAGTCCGCCGAAGCGCATGGTGAGGTGCTCGACCTCGATCAACGGCGGGCTCATCCTCCGCCTCCGGTGCCTGCCGGATGCAGCCGGATCGACGGCTCGCGATGGGAAATAAGGCCGCGCGGCCGGAACACCATGATCAGGACCATGGCGAGGCCGAAGGCCAGCATGCGGTAGTTGCCGAGGTCGCGGAACCATTCGGGCAGGCCGATCAGCAGCACCGCCGCCAGCACGACGCCGATCTGGCTGCCCATGCCGCCCAGCACGACGATGGCCAGGATGATCGCCGATTCGATGAACACGAAGCTCTCGGGGCTGATGAAGCGCTGCTTGGCGGCAAAGAAGGAACCGGCGAAACCCGCGAACATGGCGCCGATGGCGAAGGCCGTGAGCTTGGTATTGGTCGGGTTGATGCCGAGCGCCTGGCAGGCCGTCTCGTCCTCGCGCAGCGCCTCCCAGGCGCGGCCCACAGGCAGGCGCCGCATGCGCTGGGTGAACAGGTTGGTGATCAGCGCCAGGCCGAGGATGATGTAGTAGAGGAAGATCAGGCGGTGATTGCCGTCGAAGGCAATGCCCAGCATCTCCGACACGGTCTGCTTGCCCGGCGGCGGCGTCTCGGCGAACACCGCACCGAACAGGGTCGGTCCCGGAATCGATCCAATCCCGGCCGGCCCGTTCGTCAGGTCGAACCAGTTGAGAAGCACGAGGCGGATGATCTCGCCGAAACCCAGGGTCACGATGGCGAGATAGTCGCCGCGCAGGCGCAGCACGGGAAAGCCCAGCATGATGCCGAACAGCGCCGCCATCATTCCGGCGAGCGGCAGGACGGTCCAGAAACCCAGCCCGTACTGGGTGCTGAGCAGTGCATACGCGTAGGCGCCGACGGCATAGAAGGCCACGTAGCCGAGATCGAGCAGGCCCGCGAGGCCGACCACGATGTTCAGCCCCCAGCCCAGCATCACATAGGTCAGGATCAACACGCCGAGATCCATCGTCTTCTGGTCGGCGAACGGCATGGCCGGCAGCAGGACTGCGCCGGCCAACAGGACCCAGCCGAACCATTTCGCACCGGCCTTGCCCAGCGCCACGCCCGAGGGCGTCCGCGCCGCCGCGCCCACCGCGTCGTTGGCCCATGGCCAGACCGCCCGGATGACCAGCAGCACCCCGCCCAGCGCCACGAACCAGTGCAGGAAGCCCGACGGCAGCTTCATCGGCGAGGCGCCGGCCGCGATCATGGCGATACCCAGCAGGAGGACGGGCCAGCGCAGGCCGTTCGCCGCCATCGATAGGCCTAGGCGCCCGACGAAGATCGCGACGATCGCCACCGCGAGATCGACCAGCTGGTAGTCGAAGCCCAGCCCCTTCCCGCCGCCCTGATCGACGGTGCGGAAACCGACGACGAAAAAGCCGAGGGCGGCGGCGACGAAGGCGGTGACTCCCGCATCCTTCAACATGAGAGGGAGACGCGGGCCCATGCGGTCAGACCTTCTCGATCTCCGGCTTGCCGAGCAGGCCGCTCGGCCGGAAGATCAGCACCAGCACCAGGATCGCAAAGGCCGCGACGTCCTTGTATTCGCTCGAGAAGTAACCGGCCCAGAAGACCTCGATCAGCCCGATCAGCAGGCCGCCCAGCATGGCGCCGGGCAGCGAACCGATGCCGCCCAGCACCGCGGCGGTAAAGGCTTTGATGCCGGCCAGGAAGCCGATGAAGAAGTCGATGACCCCGTAATACATGAGGAACAGCATGCCGGCGACGGCAGCCAGCGCTGCGCCCAGCACGAAGGTGAGCGAGATCGTGCGGTCGACATTGACGCCCAGCAGCGAGGCCATCTTCATGTCCTGCTCGCAGGCGCGCTGCTGGCGCCCGAGCGAGGTCCTGGCGATCACCCAGGTGAAGCCCGCCATCAGCACGACCGTCACCAGCACGATGATGATCTGCAGCCAGGTGACGCGCACGTCGAAGCCATCGGCGGTGAAAAGATTGAACCCGCCGGACACGACCTGTCCGCCGGGCTTGGGCCGCGCGCCCTGCGCCAGCTGCACGTAGTTCTGGAGGGCGATCGAGACGCCGATGGCGGAGATCAGCGGGGCCAGCCGGAACGAGCCCCGCAACGGTCTGTAGGCCGTTCGTTCTATCGCCCACCCGTAGACGGCGGAGAAGGACATGGCCAGCAGCAGGACCAGGACGATGGCGATCGGAGCCGAGCTGATGCCGAGGCTGCCGCAGATGATGAAGCCGATCAGCGAGATGAAGGCGCCGATCATGAACACTTCGCCATGCGCGAAGTTGATCATGCCAATGATGCCGTAGACCATCGTGTATCCGATGGCGATCAGGCCGTAGATGGCGCCCAGCGTGATTGCGTTGATCAGCTGCTGCGTGAAATACGCCATGCCTTGTTCTGTCTCCCTGCCCTTGCGACCTACGATGCTTTCTCGGGCACTGGCAAGCTCAAGATGAGCGCCTGCAAATCGCGGACCACAAGGACATGAGAGCGACGGCCGGCACCCGACAGGCGCAGCCGAGCGGCCGAAAAGCCGCTTGCGCTCCCTGGCCCGACCACCGATTAAATGCAGCCATGCTTACCCCCTCCTACGACGTCATCGTCATCGGCGCCGGCCCGGCCGGCCTCACCGCCGCCACCGAAATCGCCCGCGCCGGCCTGAAGGCCCTGTGCCTCGACAAGCTCGCCCCCGGCGGAGAAATCATCAACCTCGGTGCGCTCCACGATTTCGAGGAGATGTTCGACGGCACGACGATGGCCGCGCGCCTCACGGACGACGCCGCGGTCGCGGGCGTCGAGATCGGCTTCGGCGAGGTCTCGGCTATTTCCGGAAGCGGCCCCTTCGAAATCGAGACGACCGACGGCGAGCGCCATAGCGCGCGTTCCCTCATCGTGGCGACCGGCCTGAACAAGGGCAGGCTCGGCATTCCCGGCGAGGAGGAATACGAAGGCCGCGGCCTGTCGCACTGCGCGAACTGTGATGGGCCGCTCTATGCCGGCCAGTCCGTGATCGTCGCCGGGGCGGCCGGCTGGGCGCCGTACGAAGCCGCTGTCCTGGTAGGCATCGCAGGCGACATCACCATGCTCGGCACGCCGACTGGCCCGACTCCCGAGGGCGTCACCGCCCGGCCGGGTCGCATCGTCGGCCTGGAGGGCAGCAACGGTCTCGAGGCGGTGACCATCGAAAATAACGGCCAGCGAAACCGCGTTTCGACGAATGCGGTGTTCGTCTATGAGGGCCGGTCTCCCGCTGCGGAATTCCTGCCGGATTCGCTTGCACGCGACGCCACGGGGCATATCGTTGTCGATGCTCAGGGCCAGACCGCCCAGCCGCTGGTGTTTGCCGCCGGCGATGTGCGGTCCGACTCCAAGGAATATCTGGCCGACGCGATCGCGGACGGCCAGCGCGTCGCCAAGTCGGTGGTCGCGGCATTGAACAAGTAGCGTGGAGGGAAACGAACATGCGCATCTTCAATCCCAGCTTCGGCATGGCCGCCGCCGGCCCCGCCAAGGTGACCCTGCAGCCCGTCAATTGGGCGACCGACGCCATTGCGCTGATCTCCAACTCCAAGCCGAACGCGCGTGAGCTGCTGGAAGGCGTCCGCGCCATGCTGGGTGCGCACCGACCGGTGGACAACATCCACTTCCATGCCAAGAACAGCGCCAGCCAGCCGGCGCCGAAGGAACTCATCGAGAAGGTCGCCAAGAACTACAAGGCCGCCCTGCTCGCCTTAGGGGATTGAGGAAGCTGTTCATCGTGGAGTTTCCACGACAGCCTCGAACTCGAGAAGCTCGGCATCACCGCTTTCGTGATCGCCACTGAGACTTTCAAACCGCTGGTCCTGGCCCAGGCGAAAGCCCGCAAGGTCGAAGCCCGCCTGATCGTAGTGAAGCACCCCGTCGGCGGCCTGAATGCCGAAGAGCTGCGGGAACGTATCGAAGCAGCCACCAAGGGACTGACCGAGGCGACGAGCAAATGAAGGACATCGCCGACCAGGAAGTGATCGACATCGGCGACATGGATGTCGAGGCCTTCAACGAGTACGCCAACGAACAGGGCTGGAGCGACGGCATGCCGCTCTACGTGCCCACCGAGGCCAAGGTCGCGAAGTTCGTCGAGACTGTCCGCGGCGACAACCGCCCCTACCCGCCAGTGCCGCCGCGCCAGATCGTCCCGACGCTGCAGGCGCTGGCGGCAAATGCGGTCATGGCCGGCTGCAAGCCCGAGTACTTCCCGGTCGTGACAGCCGCCCTGCGCGGCGTGCTCGATCCGGAATACAATCTGCACGGCACCCTCGCGACCACGCACTCCTGTGCGCCGATGGTCATGGTCAGCGGCCCGATCCGGCACGAGCTCAACATCAACTGCGGCACCAACTGCTTCGGCCAGGGGCGCCAGGCCAATGCCACGATCGGGCGCGCGCTCGGCCTGATGCTGCTGAACGTGGCCGGCGCGAAGCCGGGTGAGATGGACCGCTCGACCCAGGGCAATCCCGCCAAGTACACCTTCTGCTTCGGCGAGAACGAGGAAGAGAACCCGTGGACGCCCTATCACGTGCAGCGCGGTTTCGCGCCCACGGACTCGGTGGTCACGGTGATGTCGGGCGAAGGCCCGCATAATCTCAACGACCACGGCTCGACCACGGGCGACGGCCTGCTGACCACCTTCGCCGGCGGCATGTCCAATCCGGGTTCCAATACGATCTACGGCAAGGGCCCGATGTTCGTCGTGATCGGTCCCGAGCATGCCGCGACCCTGAAGCGCGATGGCTTCACGCTCGACGGCATCCGCGAGGAGCTGTGGAAGCGCTCGCGGGTCCATCTCTCGCGCGTTTCGAAGGAGAACCTCGTGACGTACGAGACCACAGGCCACAAGCCGGACGGCGACTGGCTGACGATCGGCCGCGATCCGAACGACATCCACATCACCGTGGCGGGCGGTCCGGGCAAGCATTCGGCGTTCATTCCGTCGTTCGGCGGCACCACCGTCGCCTGCACGCGCATCGCCCGATGAACGAGTGGTGCGGCTGGCCGGTCGTCGACGAGCAGGCGGCCTGGGAAAGCGCACAACAGATCCTGACGGAGGCCGAGCTTTCGGACGGCCTCCCTCTGGTCCCTCCGACGCAGAAGCGGCTCGACACCATGATTGCCGGTGTCGCCGGCCCGGCGGAGTCACAAGGGATGATGCCGCCGATGTTCGGCGACATCACGCCCGAAGCCGTCGCCTATCAATGCGTGATCGCGGGCTGCGTGCCGGCGGAACTGCCGGTCGTCCTGGCGGCGGCGCAGGCCCTGCTCGAACCCGACTTCAATCTTCTGGGCATCGCCACGACCACCGGCAGCGCCGCCGTCGCGCTCTGCCTCCACGGCCCGATCGCGCGCGCGCTCGGTGTCAATGCGCTAACCAATGCCATCGGTCCGGGCACCCGCGCAAATGCCTGCATCGGACGCGCCCTGCAGCTCTGCCTGCGCAATATCGGCGGCGCGCGCTCGGACACGGGCGACATGGCGACGATGGGCCAGCCCGCCAAGTACACACTGTGCTTCGCCGAAAGGACCGAAGGGCCGTTCCCGACCTTCACCGAGCGCCACGGCCTCGGCAAGGACGAGAGCGCCCTCACGGTGATGGGCATTGCCGGAACCGCCGAGGTGCTGCCGGGCGACGGCGAAGGCGCGACCCCGGAGGCGATCCTCGACCCGGTCGTCGCCGGCATGCGTGCCGAGATCGTGATGTCGGGCCAGAGCCGCAAGAGCGGGCGCGGCGAGCAGGTCCTTTTGCTGCCGCTCGAACTCGCCGAGAAAATTGCCCGCCACGAAGGATGGGATATCAAGCGCGTCCAGCAATACCTGTTCGACCAGGGTCAGGGCGTCGCGAGCGCGCCCGAGGCGATCCATCCCATCGTGACCGGCGGCGCCGGCTACAAGATGGCCTATCTTCCGATCTGGGGCGGCGGATCGCAGATCGTGATGCGCAAGTTCTGACCCGGGCCGCCGGCCCCTGCGGGCCCGGCTACTTCAGAAGCCTGCGCACGAGCCCGTAGAACAGCCACATCCCAAAACCCCACAGGGCATAAACGATCGGCACGACCGCCACGCCCGGCAGACGCCAGCCGCCACCAACCGGCGCGCCCTTGATCGGCAGGACGACGAACCAGTTCACCGCCAATACCAGCGTGATCGCAAAGAGGATCCAACCCAGGGCCCCATTCAGGATGCCGGGCAGTCGTGCGACCACGCAAGCGCCGAGGATCCCCCAAAGACCACCCCAGAACGCCAGTGAGACGATGGCCGGAACGCCCAAGGGCGGGACCGGCCGCATGTTGTAGAGATTGGGCTGCCCGACGCCGAGCTCGGCCGCCAGAAAGAAACCCCACTGGTGGAACACCAGTACGCTCAGCACGCCAGCGACGAAGCCCGCAACCACCATGCGCCAGGAACTTTCCATCACTTCACCCGTGCAGGCCGCCGTTCGCGCCAGGGATGCGCGCGTTCGAGTTGGGCAGCCAGTGACAACAGCGTGGCCTCGGCGCCATAGCGGGCGACGAAATGCATCCCGATCGGCAGGCCGTCTTCCGTCCGTTCGAGCGGCACCGACATGGCCGGCACGCCGGCGGCATTGCAGACGGAGGTGAAGGCCACCATCGGCGCGAGCCCCTCCTCATATGCTTCGAGACTGCCATCCATGCGCACGGTGCCCAGCGGCAACGACGTACGGGCGACGGTCGGCGAGAGGAGAATGTCGAATCGCTCGAAGAAGGCGCCGAGCTGGCGGCCGGTGCGATGGAAGGTCTGCACCGCGCGGATATAGTCGTGCGCGCTGATCCCGCGGCCCTTCTCGGCATAGAGGCGGGTGACCGGTTCGAGGTCGCCCGGTCCCGGCACGCGGCCATTGGCCCGCAGCTGGATGTTGGTGAAGGTGTTGGCGCACATCACCGTGCCGAAGGCGGCGCCGGTGGCGGCCGGATCGTAGTCCGGCATCGCCTCCTCGACGTGATGGCCGAGCGCCTCCAGACGATTCGCCGTCCGTTCGACGGCCGCGACCAGTGCCGGGTCCATCGATTCCCAGCCGACCGGCTTGCGCAGGAAGGCAATGCGCAATCGCCCCGGCGCCCGCCGCGTCGCCTCGAGGTGGGAGCCTTCCGCCTCCGGCGCTCGATAGGGATCGCCGGGTTCGCCGCCCGCCAGCGCGTCGAGCAGCGCCGCGCTGTCGCGCACGGAGATCGAGACGCAGAGCTGGGCGCCTGCCCCCGCGAGTGTCTCCCCGATCGGCGCCAGGCTGATGCGGCCGCGCGACGGCTTCAGCCCGAACAGGCCGCACAGGGAGGCCGGGATACGGATCGAGCCGCCGCCGTCGGTCGCGTGCGCCATCGGCAGTGCCCGCGCCGCGACCACCGCGGCCGAGCCGCCGGAAGAGCCGCCCGGCGACAGTTCGGCGCGCCACGGATTGACGGTCGCACCGCCGAAGGCCGGCTCCGTCGTTGGTGCCAGGCCGAACTCGCTGGTGTTGCTGCGGCCGACGATCACGAGGCCGGCCCGGCGCATGCGCGCCACCGCGGCGCTGTCATTTACGGCCACCGGCTCCTTCGCGAAGAAGCGCGACCCGACCGTGGTCGGCGTGCCGGCGCAATCGGCCATGAGCTGCTTCACGACGAACGGGATGCCGTGAAAGGGCCCGTCGCCCGCTGCTGCCACTGACTTCTCCAGCAGCTCACCGTCGTAGAAGTCGGTGATGGCGTTCAGCTTGCTGTTGACGGCCCGCAAACGGTTCAGGCTGGCATCGAGCACTTCGCGCACACCGACCTTGCGGCCGCGGATCAGCTCGGCGACGGCGAGTGCATCATGAGCCTCGAACAGATCTTCCAAGGGGTCAGTTCCGCCAGCGCTCGAGGTTCGCCGCCACGAAAGCATCGTCGTGCAGTTCGGGATAGGTCGCGTAGAGCCGATCGATGCCCTCGCTCTGGCCGGGACTCAGCTTCTCGTGCGGATCGAGGCATTCGATCGACCTCAGAAGTCCCTGTCGCCGCAGGATCTCATGGCAGCCGGGGATGCAGCCCGCGAAATCGTGGTCGACGTCGAACACCACGCTGTTGCAGTCCGTCACGAAGGAATCCAGCGCCAGGATTTCGGGCGCGATCGCGCCGTTCGAGACCGAGAGCTTCAGCCGCTCCAGCATTTTCACCGCGCCGCGCGTCCACACGCTCCAGTGACCGAGCAGCCCGCCCTGGAAGCGCAAGGTCACCTCGCGGTTGCCTGTGCGCACGACCAACGGCGTCACGAGATCCGCCACGATGTGGTCGTCGTTGCCGGTGTAGAGGGTGATGCGCTCCTCGGCGTGGGCGGCGGCGATGCCGAAGCAGACATCGAGCGTGCGGTAGCGATTGAACGGCGCCACCTTGATCGCCACGACATTGTCGATGGCCGCAAAGCGGGTCCAGAACTCGCGCGACAGCCTGATGCCGCCCACCGCGGTCTGCAGGTAGAAGCCGATCAGCGGCATCTCCTTGGCGACCGCGGCGCAATGCTCGATCAGCTCGTCCTCGCCCGCCCCCTTCAGCGCGGCCAGCGAGAGCAGCACCGCGTGGTAGCCGAGCGAGCGCGCCGTGCGCGCCTCCTCGACCGCCTGCGCCGTCTTGCCGACAGCGCCCGCGATCATGACCAGCGGTCGGTCGGTCCAGTCGCGCGCCGCCTCGATGGCGAGTTCCAGGACAGGGCGATAGAGGCCGACCTCGCGGATGGCGAACTGCGTGGAATGCACGCCCACCGCCAGGCCGCCCGAGCCGGCATCGAGGTAGTAGCGGCTCAAGGCGCGCTGCGACTGCTTGTCAAAGTTGCGCTCGGCGTCGAGTGCCAGCGGGTGCGCGGGGATGACGGTGCCCTGCCGCAGCAGGGACAGGACCGGCGACGGAAGATCGCGCCAGTGGAGGGCCTTGTCGGTGCTCATGCCTGCATCCTATCCCAGTTCCGGGCCCGCGAGGGCAAAGACGTGCGAGGGATCGTCCAGTCCCTTGGCCGTGCCTAGCGTCATGCGCATGTAGCCACGCGGCGAGGTCGCGCTCTGTTCCTGGAGCCAGGTCCGGACGGCCTGATGTGCCTCCGGCACATCGATGATGAACGGCCCCGGCGCGGCGGCCGCCGCGCCCGAGATAAGCGCCAGCGCGACCGCCTCGCGATCGGCGACCACGGGACCGAGCGACGTCGCCTCCCGGCCCTCGCGGCCCAGCACGAAGCCCACGATCTTGCCGCCCACATCCTCAGCCAGCCAGGCGCGGCCGGGCTGACGCAAGGCCAGGTGCATGAGAATGGAAGGACGCTCCATGCCGGTCAGCGGCCGGTCGTAGACAGCCAGCCGCGGCAGGTCCGCCGGCGCAATCGGCCGGATCGTGACGCCATCAGGCGACGCGACCGCCTGGTCCTTCACGCCGTCGAAGTGCCAGCGTGCGATCGGGTACAGGTCACGAAACCCCAGGGGCAGGTAGATCGGCCGCCCCTGCTCCGTCGCATCGAGGCCCGCGACCGCGTCGACGGCCTGCACTTCCTCTATGCAGCGCTTCAGCAGGCCGGTGCCCACGCCGCCGCGCCGGCGCTCCCTGGTCACCAGCACCATGCTGATCCAGGCGAGTTTCTGCCCGAGCGGGAGCACGAGCGAACTGCCCTGCCACGTCCCGTCCGCCGCCGTGCAGCCGAAGCCGCGTCCGGCGCCCAGCATGAAGCGCCAGTCGGCGACGTTCTGATTCCAGCCCGCCTCGATCGACAGCGGCCACACCGCGCCCGCCTGCTCCGGGTCGATCGGCTTGACGTCGAGCCCATCGGACACTGGCGCGTCAGTATTTGCCATCGCGCACCTCATAGTGCGTAGGCTTGTTCAAGGTCGCCATGTCGCGCTCCAGCCAGTCCGTGGTCCACTCGATCATCTTCGAGAGCGGCACGCTGGGAGCCCCGAATTCCTTTTCCATGCGCCTTGCATCGTTCAGCCACCCGGTCGGCGCTTCCTTGCCGGTGAGGATCGGTGTCCGGCCCAGCAACTTGCCAAATTCGGCGGCCAGCCAGCGGATCTCGATCGTCTCGAGCCCGGTGACGTTGATCGGCGTCGTGGGCGTCGTCGCGCGCGCGAGGCAGCGCAGGGCCACAGAATTGGCATCGCCCTGCCAGATCACGTTGACGTGGCCCATCGACAGGTCGATCGGCTCGCCGTCTCGCACCTTGCGGCCGACGTCGTGCAGGACGCCGTAGCGCATGTCGATCGCGTAGTTGAGGCGGAACAGCCGGCCGGGCGTGCCGTGTCGGCCCGAGAAATACTCGAACATGCGCTCGCGGCCGACGCAGGAATTCGCGTAGTCGCCGGAGGGCGGCACCGGCGGCACCTCCTCCGTCGCCCCGCCGCTGTCGACCGGCACGAACGGATAGACGCAGCCCGTCGAGAAGGCGACGATGCGCGACTCCTTGAAGACCTCCGCGACCATGGCCGGAACCTGCACGTTCATCGCCCAGGTGAGCGGCACGTCGCCCGTCGCACCGAACTTGCGCCCCGCCATGAAGACGACGTTGGCGGCCTTGGGCAGGCTTTCCAACGCCGTGCGATCCAGCAGGTCGGCCGAAATCGGCTCGACGCCGGCCTTCTCCAGCGCCTCCTTCACACCCGGCTCGCTAAAGCGCGCCACGCCCATCACCCGCTTGGTCGGCGCAGCGCGCTTGGCCATGCGCGCGAGCGTCGGGCCCATCTTGCCGCCGACGCCCAGGACGAGAATGTCGCCCGGCGTCGCCGCCAGGTCGGCCACCAGCTCGGCGGACGGGGCGGTCATGAAGTCCTCAACGGCTTCGATGCTGTCGAAGCGGGCCGGAAGGTTGGCGCTCATTTCTTGCCTCCAGGATGGGCGGGCGTCAGCCGTTCGCCCGGTGCGTCGGGCATCGACCGGAGCGCCGCGAAGTCGAGATCGACGCCGACCGCGAAGCCCGGACAGCCCAGCGAACCCAGCGCCAGCGCGCCGTCGCGTACCTTGAGCCGCGCCGGCCTGCCGGGCTGGCGCTCGTAGAGATCGGGATGCGCGGCCACGAAGGCATCCTGTTCGGTATCGGAGGCGGACGACATGCCGTCGATGAAATGATGGGCGTTGCGCTCGACATGGGTGAGGCCCAGCAGCGAGACCAGCGCCAAGTCCTGCTGGACGCTGACGCCGGGCTGCGTTGTCAGATCCTCGGCCGACATGAAATAGCCCGGGCCGAGCTTGGCGACACGCGCGGCATTCAGGATCGACTTGTAGAAGCCCTTGCAGTTCTTGCTCGAAACGCCAGCATAGCCGAGCTTCAGCGCCTCGGGAAAGGTCGACAGCTCGCCGTCGGACTCGTCGATGATGACCGGACGATACTTCGCAAGCGCCGTCACGGGCCGGCTGAGCGCCGCCTGGCGCTTGATCGGCTGCTCGATGAACAGTGTCGCCTCGACCATCTTCGCGAGCGCCGGCGTTTCCTCGACCTTGCGCCACAGTTCGACGATACCCTCGACATCGTCGTACTGCTCGTTGCCGTCGAAAGTGACCTTATAGTCGCCCGCGCCGGCATCGAGCACCGAGGCGATGCGCGTCAACCGATCGAGGTCGGCCCTCACGTCGCCCCCCACCTTCAGCTTGTAGTAGCGGCCTCGATAGTACGAGACGACTTCTTCCAGCGTCTCCGGAAGCCCGTCGTTCACCCGCTCGGACTCCGGCCGCTCGGCCGTCGTCAGCGGGTCGACCAGGCCCACCGTGTGACGCAGATCGATCGAGGGGCGCGGCTTCAGCCCCTTGAGGAAATCCGAGAGATGACGGGCGTCGATGTCGGGCGTCAGATCGGTCGCCGAGATGCCTGGCACGTTGGCCGCGATCATCTGCCCAAAAGACTGTCCGGTCGCCTTGCCAAGCGCATCGAGGATCGCCCGGTCGAGCAGGGCCGGTCCGTACGAGGCGACGAGAGGATTGAGCCCCAGTTCGGCGCCGCGCGCGATCTGCTGGCGATAGCTGCCTGCATAGAGCCCGAACGGCGTGTCGAAGCCGCCTGCCGTGTAGTGGTCGATGGCGAGCTGCAAAGCCTGCCGGAGCTGGTCGAGATTCTGGGCGTCGGAGAATTCCGGACTTTTCTCGAACCACTTGGCACCCAGCGCCTCGGCGGCAACGCCCTCGCTGATGCGGCCATCCTCCAGCGCGATGCGCACACGGATGATTGCCTGAATGCCCTGCGTCACGGTGATGACGCCGAAGCGGAACGGCAGGCGCAGGCGATGGTCGCGCTCGAAGCGGTCTACCGCCTCAACCTTCACTTTCATGCAGTTTGCTCCAGCAGACCTTGAACATAGCCGATCATGCGCGCCGCGCAGGTCGGGCCGTCGGGTTCGTAGATAAAGGGTTCCATGGCGACCCAGCCATCATAGCCCGTGTCGCGCAGCGCCTCGACCACGGGAGCGAACTTGTCGGCCCCCTCGCCCGGTCCACGCTTGTTGTGATCGTTGAACTGGACATGCGCCATCAGCCCCGTCGGCATCCAGCGGCGGATGACATCGGCGACCGGCTCCTTCTCCTCCAGGCTGGAGGCCAGCGTGTCGACCATCAGCCGGAAGGCCGGGCTGCCGATGCGACGGACGACGGACTCCGCCTCGGCCAGCGTGTTGACGAAGTTGCAATCCGGTCGCGCCAGCGGCTCCAGGCAATAGACCACGCCCGCTTTCTCCGCAGCGGCGGCGGCGGCGGCCCAGGCTTCCTCGACACGCTTCGCATCATCATGGTGGGCGACACGACGCTGGCCGGGCGAGCCGTGGACCAGATAGGCGCCGCCCAGGTCGGCGCACAGCTCGATGGATGACAACAGCACATCGACGCTGCGCCGCCAGAGCGCCCGATCGTCGGTCGCGATCGACAGACCCGCCGGTGCCGCCAGCAGCCAGTGGAGGCCGCTGACCTCCACGCCGGCGTCGGCACAGGCCTTACGGACGGAAGCACGCTCGGAGGCTGGCATGCGCCATGCATCGTCGCCGAGGGTAAAGGGCGCCACCTCCAGCCCCTCGTAGCCGAGCGCTGCTGCCAGAGCGCACTGGCGCTCGAACGGCAACTCGCGGATGACTTCATTACACAGGGAAAGCTTCACGGACGAACCTCGCCTTGACGGGCAAATGCGCGTTCGCCAGTCTCATCGCATGGGGGCACATGATATCAGTGAGACGAAAGCGATGAACAGTTTCATCGCTGCGCGCGCATGACGAAATTCGGGACTCTGGCCAACCGTTACTGGCCGACGCTCGTGCTCTTCGCCCTCCTGCTGGCGAGCTGGCAGGCCGCCGTCACCTTCGGCAACATCCGCGAGTATCTCCTCCCCGCCCCGCTGTCGGTCTGGAACGCGCTCTGGCACGGCGACACGGCCTGGTGGCCTCATCTCTGGACCACGACCTTCGAGATCATCGGCGCCTTCCTGATGGCCGCGGGGGTCGGCGTGGCGTTGGGCGTCGCGATCGCCTGGTCGCCCGTTCTCGCCAACGCGCTCGTGCCGTTCCTGGTGTTCGTGAACACCCTGCCCAAGGTCGCGATCGCGCCGCTGTTCCTGATCTGGATGGGCTACGGCATCTTCCCCAACATGCTGATGGGCGCGCTCATCGGCTTCTTCCCGGTGGTCATCAACACCGCCGTCGGCCTGTCCCAGGTCGAGCCGGACATGCTCGACCTCGGCCGCGTCTTCAACGCGCCGAAATGGAAGATCTTCGTCAAGATCCGCATTCCGAACGCCCTGCCCTACATTTTGAGCGCGCTGAAGATCACCGCCACCGCCGCGGTAGTGGGCGCAATCGTCGGTGAGTTCGTCGCCTCGCAGCGCGGCCTGGGCTACGTGATCGTCACCACCCAGAGCAGCATGAACACCTCCGTGGCGTTCGCCGCCCTGGTCTGGATTTCCGTCGTGGGCCTCCTGCTCTACGGCGCCGTCGTATTGCTGGCGCACCTCTGGGCCCCCTGGGCCGAGGGCGTCGACTGAGTTCGGGGATGGGAAAAGGGAGATCGCTATGACTCGCACATTGTCGCTGGGGCTGGCCGCATTGCTGGCCACGTCCGGTGCCGCCTCGGCGCAGGAGAAGTTCACCTTCGCACTCAACTGGTTCGCGGTCGGCGACCACGCGGCCTACTGGGTCGCCCTCGACAAGGGCTATTACAAGGCCAAGGGCCTCGACGTGACGCTGGAGAACTCCAAGGGCTCCGGCGATTCGATCGCCAAGGTCGACACCGGCCGCGCCGATGCCGGCCTCGCCGATGCCGCCGTGGTCATCGCCTCGGTCGGCCGCGGCACCACGGTGAAGACCGTCGGCATGGTGTTCGACAAGACGCCGCTCAACATCTTCAGCCTGAAAGAGAAGCCGCTCTCCAAGCCCAAGGACCTCGAAGGCAAGACGCTCGCCGCTCCTCCGGGCGATTCGCAGCGCCAGATGTTCCCGGCCTTCGCCAAGGCCAACGGCATCGATCCGGCCAAGGTGTCCTGGGTCAACATCGAGCCTTCCGCCAAGATCGCGGCCTTGGCCGAGAAGCGCGTCGACGGCGTCGGCGACTACAGCACCGGCCTGCCGCTCTACGAGAAGGCCGCCGGCAAGGGCAGCGTCGTCATGATGCCGTGGGCCGATTTCGGCTTCGACATGTACTCGATGTCGATCATCGCCAGCGCCAAGACGATGAAGGACAAGCCCAAGGCCCTGAAGGATTTCCTCGAAGCCTCCTACATGGGCTGGCGCGACGTCATGGCCGACCCGAAGGCCGCCATGGAAATCCTGAAGAAGCGCGTCCCCGAGGTCGACGTCGAGGTGATGACGCCCAACATGATGATCGGCCTCGGCCTGATGAAGACCGACCGCTACGCCAAGAACGGCATCGGCTGGATCGACGAGAAGAAGATGTGCGAGTCGGTCGATCTGGTGAACACCTACATGGGCCTGCCGAAGAAGGTCGAGTGCAAGGACGTCTACTCGACCGAGTTCTTCACCAAGGTCGCGATGCCGAACTGATCCGGGCAGTCGCGTCACGTGACAAAGGGACTGATCGACCTCGACCGGGTCGGCATGACGTATCAGGCGGCGAGCGGCCCGGTTGAGGCCCTCGCCGGCATTTCCGCGTCGATCGGCGCCGGCGAGTTCGTTTCGCTGGTCGGCCCGAGCGGCTGCGGAAAGTCGACTCTGCTGCGCATCCTGGCCGGGCTGCGTCCGGCCACGACCGGCGCCATCACGGTCGCCGGCCGCACCGTGACGCAGCCGATCCCGGACGTTGGCATGGTGTTCCAGGCGCCGATCCTGCTGAAGTGGCGGTCCATCCTAGAGAACGTGCTGCTGCCGGCCGAGCTCGCCGGCAAGGACCCGCGTTCGCTGCGGTCGCGCGCCGAGCAGCTCCTCGAAATGGCCGGGCTCGGCGGTTTCGGCGCCAAGCTGCCGCGCGAATTGTCCGGCGGCATGCAGCAACGCGCCGCCCTCTGCCGCGCCCTGCTGCTCGACCCGCCGCTCCTGCTGATGGACGAGCCGTTCGGCGCGCTCGACGCCATGACCCGGGACGACATGGCACTCGAGCTGCTGCGGATCTGGGGAGAAAGCGACGTCGCCCGCGAGGCCCGCAAGACAGTGGTCTTCGTCACCCATTCGATCCCGGAGGCGGTCTTTCTGTCAGATCGCGTGATCGTCATGTCGGCCCGCCCGGGCCGCATCGCCGCGGACCTCCGGATCGACCTGCCGCGCCCCCGCACGGTGGAACTGCGGGCGTCCGAGGCGTTCGGCAAGCTCAACCTCGAGATTTTCCGCGCCCTCACGGGCAAAACCCTCGTGGGCGCGGCCCTTTAGGGCGTTGGCGCGGCCTGCCCTGCCTGATAAGACGCGGACGAAATAGCAGGAGCAGACATGGCCAACGCCGCCACCCCGATCAAGAGCGCCGCCAAGGGCATCAGCGCAGACGCCAGGGCCTTCGACTGGGAGGACCCGTTCTTCCTCGACGATCAGCTGACCGAGGACGAGATCGCCATCCGCGACGTCGCGCGCGACTACTGCCAGGACAAGCTGATGCCGCGCGTCCTGATGGCCAACCGCAACGAGAAGTTCGATCGCGAGATCATGAACGAGTTCGGCGCGCTGGGCCTGCTGGGCTCGACGCTTCCGGAAAAGTACGGCTGCGCCGCCGCCAACTACACGACCTACGGCCTGGTCGCCCGTGAAGTGGAGCGCGTCGACTCGGGCTATCGCTCGGCGATGAGCGTGCAGTCCTCGCTGGTCATGCATCCGATCTACGCCTACGGCAGCGAAGAGCAGCGCATGAAGTACCTCCCCAAGCTCGCCACCGGCGAATGGGTCGGCTGCTTCGGCCTCACCGAGCCCGACCATGGCTCCGATCCCGGCGGCATGAAGACCCGCGCCACGACCGTCCCCGGCGGCTTCAGCCTGTCGGGCTCCAAGATGTGGATCACCAACTCGCCGATCGCCGACGTGCTGGTGATCTGGGCCAAGCTCGACGGCGGCGCGATCCGCGGCTTCATCCTGGAGCGCAGCTGGAAAGGCATCGAGACGCCGAAGATCGAGGGCAAGTTCAGCCTGCGCGCCTCGGTGACGGGCGCCATCATGCTCGAAGACGTCTTCGTGCCGGTCGAGAACATGATGCCCAACGTCGCCGGCCTCGGCGGTCCGTTCGGCTGCCTGAACAACGCCCGCTACGGCATCGCCTGGGGCGCCATGGGCGCCGCCGAGTTCTGCTGGAAGCAGGCGCGCAACTACACGATGGAACGCAAGCAGTTCGGCCGGCCGCTGGCCGCCACCCAGCTCATCCAGAAGAAGCTCGCCGACATGCAGACCGAGATCGCGCTCGGCCTCCAGGCCTGCCTGCGGGTCGGCCGTCTCAAGGACAAGGGCCATGCCCAGCCCGAGATGATCTCGCTGATCAAGCGCAACAATTGCGGCAAGGCGCTCGACATCGCCCGCGTCGCCCGCGACATGCACGGCGGCAACGGCGTCTCGGACGAGTATCACGTGATCCGTCACGCGATGAACCTCGAGGCCGTGAACACCTACGAAGGCACGCACGATGTGCACGCGCTGATCCTCGGCCGTGCGATGACCGGCATCCAGGCGTTCAGCTCGGGAGCCTAACCCGCCGTGACCTTGCCTCCCCCCGGCGACATCGCGATCGTCGTCGCCGGGGCGCTGGCCGCTGGCTTCGTCAATGGATTGAGCGGCACCGGCTACGCGCTGGTGGCGCTGGGCTTCTGGCTGCAGGCCATGTCACCGCTGACGGCCGCGCCTCTCACCGCCCTGTGCGGCGTCGCCGGCCACATTCAGTCCCTTCCCCGCATCTGGAGCGGCGTGCGCTGGCAGCGCCTGTGGCCAATGCTGGCTGCGGGGATCGTCGGCGTGCCGCTGGGCACGCTGCTGCTCGACCATGTGAAGCCCAACCCACTCAAGATGGGTGTCGGCCTCCTGTTGATCGTCTACAGCGGCTGGATGGCCTTCGTGCGTCGCCCGCCCATCGTGACGGGCGGCGGTCGTCCGGCAGATGCCGTCGTGGGCCTCATCGGCGGCGTCATGGGTGGCATGGCCAGCCTCAGCGGCCCGGCGCCGGCAATCTGGGCGCAGCTCCGCGGCTTCGGCAAGGACGAGCAGCGCGGCGTCAACCAACCCTTCAACATGAGTGTGCTGTTCCTCGCCCTGATCTCCGCCGGCATCGCGGGCTTCCTCGACCGGACGTTCCTCGTGTGGGCGGCGATCACCCTGCCGACGACGTTGATCGGCGCGCGCATCGGACTGGCGCTCTACGGCCGCATCAACGACGCCCAGTTCCGCCACATCCTGCTCGCCCTGCTCTGCCTGTCGGGACTCACACTGATTCTCACGTCGCTCCGCTAGCTGGCGAGAAGCGTCGGATAGCCACTACCGCCCATCATACGCGCAGGCTCTCCAGCGGCGGGGGAACCGGTCGAGCAGATCCCACCGCAGCCCCTCCCGCGGCTGACGCCGCGGCCGGGCTGGTCTAATATGGCTGACGAGGCCCGCAGCCTTCATGCCCCAGCCTCCCCAACGCGGACAACATGCACATGGCAAACAGGCTCTTCGCTGACTGCGCAAAGCACCTGCCGGAATTTTCGATGAACGTCGTCTTCGACGTCGGCGCAAACATCGGCCAAAGCACCGACGCAATTATCGAGCACTTCCCCACAGCACAAGTATTCGCGTTTGAGCCTGTCTCCGCAACGTTCGCGCAGTTCATGCAGCGGTTCGGAGATTTCCCGAATGTGAAAGCCAATCGCCTGGCGCTCAGCTCGAGGTGCGCAGCGGGCAATGTCATGGCGTCCGGCACGTCGGTTTTGAACTCCCTTACGGAGGAAATCGGCACCGCCGAGAACCCCGTCGAGCCCGTCGACCTTCTCACCGGCGACGTGTATTGCGACCAGAACGGGATCGAACACATCTCCTACCTGAAGGTGGACACCGAAGGATTCGACATGGAAGTCCTGAAGGGCTTCCACCAGATGATCGGCCGCCAGCGCATCGACCTGATCCAGGTCGAAGCCGCGATGAACCCCTTGAACGAGCGCCACGTCGATCTGACGACCTTTCGAGGCTACCTGGAAGCGTGCAACTACTACCTGTTCGGCATCTACGGTGCGAGGCACGAGCGCAAGGTGCCGATGCTGCGCAGGTGCAACCCCGTCTTCATCTCCCAGAGGCTGCTCGACGCGAATACTCGTCGCCGAGCTAAAGCGGAGCGCTAAAAGCAGGAAGCGAGAGGGTTTTCCAGGCGCTCGGAAGTCTTATTCAAGCTGCAGGCTCTGAAGTGAGATCAAGGGCAGAGACGCATCACCCCGGAGACAACGAATCCTGTCTCCTGGCCGAAGATCGCGCCGCCTCATACGGTCGGAGCAGAACTCGGGTCGACACCGGACCCTTCCCCCAGATACCGCTTCCCGTCGACAGCAATGCCGGAGATGACGGCCGCTTCATCATAGCTTCTGATACCTGAGAATGAGGCAGCTTCCGAAAGGAACGCTGGAAGATTCATCATTGCTTTCTCGTAGGAAACCAGCAGCAGGGGATGCTTTGTCTCAGCAGCAATGGCGGCCAAGCGCTGCTGTACGGCGACGACCGACTGAAGGACGTGGATCGGCGTCTTCGCTCTCCGTTCAGCCGATCGCACCGCGACCGAAAGAGGTTCCTTGAAGATCACGACGAAGTGAGGATTTGGAACGATGTCCGCTATGGCGGAGAAACGTTGCTCGATCGCGGGAAGCTTCCATGCCCAGACAGAATGCAGCTGGCAAAATTCATCGATTATCTGCTGCATCCTTTCCGAGTCTTCCGCCAGGAATGCTTCCTTCAGGCGGTTATGTTCGTAGCGAGGACTTATACGGTCCTTCGAGGTTCGCCTGAACGGTACGCCAAGCTGAGAGAAAACAGATGCTGCAAACGACGTCCCGCCCCGGGGCGCGCCGCAGATCACCAACGATTTCCGGTCCGTTATCTTGTCCGCGTTCTTGACCAGCACGCCCTTAAAGCTCGTGCCCATACTCACCGCTCCCATATCTTCAGGTATCCCACGCAGAATCCGGACGGCTCGACTCCGGTCGACATCTATCCCTAAGGCGCGCGGGTTTGGCGGCCGCTGCACCTCTCTCTCGCAGATCGCGGACTCCTTCTTGGAAGGACCCTGGTCATTCAGAAAACCCTGGATACGGCGGGTTGCCGCAAAGCAGGCTCGCCGCGCGAGAAGACGCCAGCGAGCTGCAAAAAAGGACGAGCCCGGGCCGCTTGGGTAGCGTGCCATTCAAATCCCAGTTTGCCATTGGCCCGCAAGAGCGTCGAGCCTCGAATCGGAATGAGCAGGGATTTCCGACGGATGGGAGCGCCTCATTGGATTGATCCTAGCGAGCATGCGCAAGCGCATCTGAGAGACGGTTTCGACGGGATCGGCGTCCCACGCCTTGTGCAGCGTGTCCCAGACCAGCGCCGCGTCAGGCGGCGAGAAACTTCAGGCAGCCGCTTTCAGCCAGAAGCGGTGCGAGACCGGCTGCACCCTTCGCCGACTGGTACTTGCGCCGGATCTCGGCCAGTGAGCGGGCGTGGTATTTCTGTGGCTCCTGCGCCCACTCCGCGCCACCGAGGTTCAGGGTGAAGCTCTTGTCGCCGCCCTCGATCGCGGCCGCATTGGCCGCCGACCACGGCAGGAACAACGCGCCCACCTCCTGGCTGAGAAGCGGCATCAGCGTCGGCGCGAGCGCTGGCAGCGCTTCGAAGTCCCCTTCCGACCGAGGCGACAGCATGCGCGGGAGCCAGGCCATCACGTTGGGCGCCGAGGCGCGCATGATCGCGCCCGGTGTGGGATCGGTCGCCGCCTCATAGAGCTGCGCCCACAGGCCGAAGTCTGCCATCGCCGGCCGGCCGCCCAGCAGGTAGGGCCGCGACGCCAGATGCGCGTCGATCAGGCCCAGCGCCTTGGCGAACGAGGCCTCGATCAGCGGCTCCGTCTTGTCGTTGGAGCCAACGAACCCCAGCCGGCCCATCATGCGCTCGGCCACGGCCGCGCGGGCCTGCGCCACGGCAAGCGTGCCCTGCACACCCATCATCTGCTGGGCGATTCGCTCGGCGGTCGACCACGCGTCCGGCTGGTAACGCCAGCGATAGTGGAACATCCATTTGTTCCCCCACTCGTCGCCATACTCCTCGATGAGCGCGGAGACGAAGGCGAGCGCGGGGTCTCCGGGCATCACGGAAGGTTCGGGATGCGACGCCTCGAAGCGTTCGAGGATCGGCGTCGAATCCTGGATGCCCTCGCCCTCCGGCGTCACGACCAGCGGGACGAGCGGCAGCTTGGCGTATTTCTGGAATTCCACCTGGACCGCCGGCGACCTCGGGATCCATTCGTGGTCGAGGTTCTTGTAGCGGAAGAAGGACCGCACCTTCACCGAATAGGGCGACAGTTCGGAGCCGTAGATCCTGTAAGTCATGGCGCTCTCAGATCCAGCGTTTGCGCTTCAGCCAGAGGAAGATGGACGTCACGATCACGACGACCATCACCCAGAAGAAATCATAGCCATACTTCCATCCCAGCTCTGGCATGTTGCCGGTATCGCGATCGAAGTTCATGCCGTAGATCCCGGCCAGGAAGCTGAGCGGCATGAAGAACACGGTGATGACGGCCATGGTCTTCATGACCTCGGACATCCGGTTGGACGAGTCCATGAGATAGACTTCCATCAGGCCGTTGGCCATTTCGCGATAGCTCTCGACCAAGTCGAGTACCGCCACGGCATGGTCGAAGCAGTCGCGCAGATAGGTTCGCGTTTCCGGCATGATGAAGGGCACGTCCGGACGCATCACGGCCAGCACCGTCTCGCGCTCGGCCCACTGGATGCGATGGAAGGCGACCAGCGCCCGCCGCGCCTGGTGTATATGCGCGAGCGTATCCTTGGTCGGATGGCCCAACGCCTCCTCTTCCAGCTCCTCGAGATGGGTCGACAGGGCTTCGATCAGCGGGAACTTGCGATCGACCACGAGATCGATCAGCGCGTAAACGAGATAGTCGATGCCGAACATGCGCAGCCGCGAGCCCGACGTCTGCAGGCGGTCACGGACCGGCTTGAAGATGTCGGCCTTCAGGTCATGGAAGGAGATGACGTAGTTGTCGCCGAAGAAAATGCTGACCTGCTGGCCCTTGAGCACGCAATCTTCGTAGGCCGGGTCGTTCAGGACGATGAAGCCCTGCCCCTCGTAGAGATCGAGCTTGCTGCGCTGGTTGGAGTGGAACACGTCCTCCAGGGCCAGCGGATGCAGGTTGAACGCCATGCCAAGGTTGCGGAGCATTTCCGAACTCGGCCGCCCACCGACATCGATCCAGGTATGGCCGGGCGTGCCGAGATGGAAGCGGCACTGGTCCACTTCCACCTCGTGCAGGACTTCGACTTCGTCCTGCGTGTATTCGACCAGGGTGAAATCGAGCGCTTCGTCCGGAACCGGTGCGCGCCCGGCCAGCGTGCCGGGCGCCGTGCCGGGCTTGGTGTGGCGGCGAAAAAGCCCGTCCATGCGCTCACTCGCCCCCTAAAGCGGTCAGACTTCTTCCATCACCTGGACATCGGGGCGGCCGGCGAGATAGTCGCCGAGCTTGCGTCCGAGTTCCTTGAAGTGCGGCGCGGCCCGATGGGCCTCCAGCGCCGCCTGGTCCTGGTAGCGTTCCAGCATGACATAGACGTTAACATCTGCCGTCTTGTGCAGCGCATAGAGCTTGTTGCCGGGCTCGTCGGCATGAACCTTGGCCTGAAGTGCCTTCATGGTCGCTTCGAAGTCTGCGTTCGTGCCGGGCTTGATGGTCAGTTTCGCGATGACGCCGATCATACTCACTCCTCCTGCCGTCTCTATTGCGGCTTCTTCTTCAAAAGATACTTGTGCTCGCCATCGCACACCAGTTCGCCCTTCTGGTTGTGGATGGTCAGCTTCAACACGGCGACCCCCGTCGTGCGCCCGGGCTTCAGCTCGGTCACCTGAAGCATCGGGTAGAGCGTGTCGCCGACATAGACCGGCTTGAGGAAGCGCGAGGACTGTTCGAGGAACCCGATCAGCGACTCGCCCACGAAATGCGGGAAGATACCGCCGCCCGCTGCTCCCTGGATGGCGACCTGGAGCCCGTGGGCCAGCATGTCCCGGTGTCCCAGCGCCTTGCAGTACTCGCGATCGTAGTGGATCGGATGATTGTCGCCGCTGGCGAGCTGGAACGCCGAGAACAGCGCCTCCGTCTGGGTGCGCGAGTTGATGTAGAAGTTCTGGCCGACTTCGAGATCCTCGAACCAGTGGGCCGGTCCGAAACGATGCTCGGCCGGGTCGAACGGCTTGGCCTGGTCCTCCCCCATTGCCTAGGCGCCCTTCGCCTTGCGCGCCATTCCGTCGAACAGGTCCAGCATACGCTCGCGCCACGCATGAACCGGATCGTCCTTTTCCAGCAGCTCGAGCGGGCTCACCGTGCGCGGCCACATGAAGGTGCCCGCGAGGATGTAGTCCGGGTACGCGGCCTCGGCGCCCGACAGGAACTTCTGCTCGCGCAATGCGCGGCGCGCCGGTTCGAGCGAGGCTCGGAAGGCCGCCAGACCCTTCTCGCGGGCCTGGTCTTGGAAGGAAGCGAAGTCCGTCGTGCCCAGCCGTGCGCCGCGCGATTGGGCGATGTACTCCTTGTCCTCGGGCCTTACGCGATCGTAGAGGTCGCCGATGATCAGCGGGAAGATCCCGGCATTGACCACGGTGTCCGTCCAGCCGTTGATGAAACGCGCGTAGGAGCGGCCCATCTCGCTCTTCAGCAGCAGCTTCTCGGGATACATGTCGTCGAGGTAGACGGCGATGGCCCAGCTGTCCTTCACCGGCTTCTCGCCATCCTTGATCACCGGCACGGTCTTGGAATCGGCGAAGGCGATCTTCTCCTTCTCCGTAAAGCCCATCGGCACGTTGGTGTAGTCGAGGCCCTTGTGCGCGAGCGCGAACTTGGCGCGCCAGCAGAACGGGCTTGGACGACGATCGTCCTCGAACGCCAGGTCGTACAGCGTGATCATGCGGCCCTCACTTGCCGTCCAGCATCTTGATGATGCCGGAGAAATCCTTGCCGCCGTTACCCGAGTTCACGAACAGGCTGAAGAGCTGGGCGGCCTCTGCTCCCAGGGGGGTGCTGGCGCCGGCGGCGTTGGCCGCCTGCTGGGCGAGCATCAGGTCCTTCAGCATCATCGCCGCCGTGAAGCCCGCCTGGTAATCGCGATTGGCCGGAGACGCCGGCACCGGGCCGGGTACCGGGCAGTAGTTGGTCAGCGACCAGCACTGGCCGGAGGCGGTCGACGCGACGTCGAACAGCTTCTGGGCATCGAGGCCGAGGCGCTTGGCCAGCATGAAGGCCTCGCTGACGGCGATCATCGACACGCCGAGGATCATGTTGTTGCAGATCTTGGCGGCTTGGCCGCCACCGCTCGTGCCGGCGAGAACGATGTTCTTGCCCATCTTCTCCAGGATGGGCTTCGCCTTGGCGAACGACGCCTCGCTGCCGCCCACCATGAAGGTGAGCGTGCCCGCGGTGGCGCCGCCGACCCCGCCCGAGACCGGCGCATCGACCATGTCGAGGCCGGCCTTCTCCGCCTGCGCCGCCACGTGGCGAGCGCTCTCCACGTCGATGGTCGAGCAGTCGATCAGCAGCGTGCCCTTGGCGACGTTGGGCAGTACGTCCTTCTCATAGACCTCGCGGACATGCTTGCCCGCCGGCAGCATGGTGACGACGATCTCCGCCCCCTTCACCGCTTCGGCGGCGGAGGACGCCTTGTGAGCCCCCTTCTCGACCGCCGTCGCCACGGCCGCGTCGGACAGGTCGAAGGCCACGACGTGATGCTGGGCCTTTGCCAGGTTGGCGGCCATCGGGCCGCCCATGTTGCCGAGACCGATGAAGGCGATCTTCGCCATGGTTTCCTCCGTTTGGTTGCTGCCGCCTCAGTCGAAGAACAGGTCGTTGGACACCGGCTGGAAATGTTCCTCGACCAAGGCGCGGGTGACGCCGTCGATCGTCGGGGGATTCCATTGCGGCTTCTGATCCTTGTCGATCAGCAGTGCGCGCACGCCCTCGAAGAAGTCGTGGCCCTTCTGCATGCAGCGCTGCGAGATGCGGTACTCGATCGTCATCGTGTCCTCGAACGAGCGGTTGGCGCAGCGCTTGAGCTGTTCCAGCGTGATCGCCATCGACAGCGGCGAGAGCTTCATCAGCGCCGCGAGCTGCTTCTGCGCGAACTCGCTGTTCGACTTCTCCAGATTGGCGACGATCTCCTGCAGCGTCTCGGCCGAAAAACAGCGATCGATCTCGGGCATCAACGACGGCAGCGTCTGCTCGCCGGCGTCCGCCTGGAACCGGGCGATGACGGCATCGACCTTCTCGTTGGCGCGCGGGCCGGACAGGTCCGCCGCGCCGAGCGCGGCCTGCAGCTCGTCGATCTTCGCGCTCGGCACGAAGGCGTGCGCGATCCCGGCCCAGACGGCATCCGCCGCCTTGAGGCGATAGCTGGTGAGCGCCAGGAAGGTGCCCAGTGCGCCCGGCAGGCGCGTCAGGAAATAGCCGCCGCCGACGTCGGGGAAGAGGCCGATCGTCGTCTCGGGCATGGCGAAGAGATACTTCTCCGTCACCACCGAGTGCGAACCGTGCGCCGACAGGCCGACGCCGCCGCCCATGTTGATGCCGTCGATCAGCGAGATCCATGGCTTGGTGTAACGATAGATCCGCCGGTTCACGATGTACTCGTCGCGGAAGAAGTCCCGCCGCAGCGTGCCCGACGGATTGTCCCGCATCTCGCGGTAGAGTCCGGCCACGTCGCCGCCGGCGGAGAAGGCACGGTCGCCGGCGCCGCGCAGGACCACCGCCTTGATGGAAGGATCCTTCTCCCACGCCGGCATCACGCGCTCCATCTCGAGGATGATGCCGTGCGACAGCGAGTTGAGGACCTTCGGGCGGTTCAGCGTCATGACGCCCAGACCGTCCTTCACATCGAACAGAATTTCAGCTTCGGACATTCTTCATCCCATCAACAAACGGCGCGAAATGATCACGCGCATGATCTCGTTGGTGCCTTCGAGAATCTGGTGCACGCGGAGGTCGCGGAGATAGCGCTCCAGCGGGAAATCCTTCAAGTAGCCGTATCCGCCATGCAATTGTAGCGCTTCGTTGACCACCCGAAAGCCCATGTCGGTGGCGAATCGCTTGCCCATGGCGGCCGCCTGGGTCGCCTCGGGCGACTTCTGGTCGAGCAGCGAGGCCGCCCGCCAGATCATCAGCCGCGCCGCGTCGAGTTCGGTCGCCATGTCCGCGAGCTTGAACTGGGTCGCCTGGAAGTCGGCCAGCGGCTTGCCGAACTGCTTGCGCTCCAGCACGTAGCGCGAGGCGGTCTCGAGGCAGGCGCGCGCCCCGCCCAGCGAACAGGCGCCGATATTGATGCGTCCGCCATCGAGACCCATCATCGCGATCTTGAAGCCATGGCCTTCCGGCCCGAGCCGGTTGGCCACCGGCACCCGGCAGTTCTCGAAGATC
This sequence comes from Reyranella sp., assembly GCF_965228225.1. GTDB lineage: Bacteria > Pseudomonadota > Alphaproteobacteria > Reyranellales > Reyranellaceae > Reyranella. The sequence continues at coordinate 2,580,550 of NZ_OZ245801.1, forward strand.
ACCGAGGCCGTCGGCTGGCTGTTCCAGCCGAGCTTGTTCTCCTGCTTGCCGAACGACAGGCCGGGCGTCCCCGCCTCGACCACCAGGGTCGAGACGCCGCTGGCCCCCGGACCGCCGGTGCGCAGCATCACGACATAGATATCGCTGCGGCCGCCGCCCGAAATGAAGGCCTTGCTGCCGTTCAGCACATAGTGGTCGCCTCGGAGTTCGGCCCGCGTCGCCAGCGCTGCCGCATCCGAACCGGCGCCCGGCTCGGTCAGGCAATAGCTCGCGAAATGCTCCATCGAGCAGAGCTTGGGCAGGAAGCGCCGGCGCTGCTCGTCGTCGCCGAAGGCGTCGATCATCCAGGCGGCCATGTTGTGGATGGAGATATAGGCCGCCGTGCTGGGACAGGCCGCCGCCAGCTCCTCCATGATGAGCGCCGCATCGAAGCGGCTGAGCCCGCTGCCGCCGACATCGTCGCGCACGTAGATGCCGCCGAAGCCGACGGCCGCGGCTTCCCGCAGCACCTCCTCCGGAAAGATCTTCTCGGCGTCCCAGCGCGCGGCCTGAGGCAGCATGCGGTCGGTCGCGAATTGCCGTGCCGTATCGCGGAAGGCCTGCTGGTCTTCTGAAAGCGTGAAATCCATCGACGGGACCGTATCAACTCTGGCGCCGGCTTTCTGCAGGAAAAGGAGCCGCATTGCGGCCCCTACCCGTTCGCGCCATAAGGCCTTTCATGTCCGCCCGTTTCACGACCCTCGGCCGCTATCCCACGACCCGCCTGCGCCGCAATCGCGGCGAGGAATGGTCCCGGCGCCTCGTTGCCGAGAACAAGCTCTCGGTCGACGACCTGATCTGGCCGGTCTTCGTCCAGGAAGGCCAGAACGCGCGTACGCCTGTCGCCTCCATGCCGGGCGTCGACCGCCTCTCGATCGACCTCTTCGCAGAGGCGGCAAAGGAAGCCCGCGATCTCGGCATTCCCGCCATCGCGATCTTCCCCGAGACCGACCCCAAGGCCAAGACGCCCGACGCGCGCGAGGCCTACAATCCGGGCAACCTCGTGTGCCGCGCCATCACTGCGGTGAAGAAGGCCGTTCCCGACATCGGCATCGTCTGCGACGTGGCGCTCGATCCGTTCAACAGCGACGGCCATGACGGCATCGTGCGAGACGGGCGCATCCTCAACGACGAATCGGTCGAGGCGCTGGTCAAGCAGGCGATCGTCCAGACCGAGGCCGGTGCCGACATCCAGGCGCCCTCGGACATGATGGACGGCCGCATCGGCGCCATCCGCGCGGCGCTCGACGCCAAAGGCTACCAGCACGAACAGATCATGTCGTACGCCGCCAAGTACGCGTCGGCCTTCTACAATCCATTCCGCGACGCCATCGGCAGCTCTGGCGCCCTCAAGGGCGACAAGAAGACCTACCAGATGGATTACGCCAACTCCGACGAGGCCCTGCGCGAAGTGGGCTTCGACATCGAGGAAGGCGCCGACATGGTGATGGTCAAGCCCGGCCTCCCCTATCTCGACATCGTGCGCCGCGTGAAGGACACGTTCGGCGTGCCAACCTACGCCTACCAGGTGAGCGGCGAGTACGCGATGCTGCGGGGCGCGGCCGATCGCGGCTGGCTCGACTGGAACAGGGTGCTGATCGAGACGCTGACCGGCTTCAAGCGTGCCGGCTGCGACGGCATCCTGACCTATGGCGCGATCGACGCGGCGCGGCTGCTCAGCTCGAAATGATCGCCTGCCCATGATCGCCCGCCCATGATCGAGCGCCCCTCGGCCCGCCTGATCCTGCTCGATCCGCAGGACCGGCTGTTCCTGTTCAACGTCCACGATCCGCAGGTGTTCGATCCGGCCAATCCCTTCTTCGATCCCTTCTGGGTGATGATCGGCGGCATGGTCGATCCGGGCGAGGATTACGCCCAGGCCGCGGTGCGCGAGGCCGGCGAGGAGACGAAACTGCCGGTGATCGACACGCCGCGCTGGGTCTGGAAGCGCGAGCGTGTGATGAGCTGGCGCGGCAAACAGGTGCTGCACCGGGAGCGCTTCTTCCTGGCACGCACCGACCGCAGCGAGATCGACATGTCGGGCCTCGACGAGAAGGAACGGAGCTGGACGCTGGGGCATCGCTGGTGGACGGCCGACGAGATCGCCACTTCGAGCGAGCGTTTCGAGCCGATCGACCTCGGAACGCGCCTCGCCGTGCTCCTGGCGAAGGGACCGCCGTCGGAGCCGCTGGCCCTCTCCTAGAGACGGTCGCGATCCTCACGCTCGCGCTTGCGCCGCTCCTGCTCTTCCGACGCGCCGCGATAGGCGCGCCAGGCCAGCACGAGTGCGACCAGGGAACAGGCCACGCCCACGATCATCGCCACTGGTTCCGCCTCACCCATCTCCAAGTTTCCTCAACGCGGCCTCGCCGGCCCGATGATCAGCGCCGCATCATGTCCTGAATGTGGCCTGGTTTCGGGCATGAAGGCGGCATAGATCAGCAGACCGATGCCAGCGATCCCGGCCAGGGCGAGGAAAGCCGCCGAGTAGCCGGCGGTCACGACGATCAGCCCGGCAAAGGTCGCGCTGAGGGCGGCTCCGAGCCCCAGCGCCGTCGCAATGGCGCCCTGGCTGACGTTGAAGCGGCCCGTCCCTCGCGTGAGGTCGGCGACCACCACCGGGAACAACGCGCCGAAGATCCCCGCGCCGACGCCATCCAGCGCCTGGACGCCCACCAGCCAGTAGGGATCGTCGGATACCGGATAGAGCGCCCCGCGCAGCGCGAGGATGGCGAAGCCGGTGAGGAACAACGGCTTGCGCCCCCAGTCGTCGGCCTTGGCGCCGACGATCAAGGCGGCGGGAATCATGACGAGCTGGGCGATGACGACGCAGGCCGCCATCAGCGTCGTTCCCAGCCCTTCGTTGGCCAAAGCGAGCTTCTGGCCGACGAGCGGCAGCATCGCCGCATTGGCGAAGTGGAACAGCACGACGCAGCCGGCAAAGATCAGCAGCGGCCGGTTCTCCAGCAGGACCGAAAGACCGGCGGGCTTGGCGTGGCCATGGTGGCCGCCGTCGTCCAGGCCCCGGGCCATGTCGTGATCGATGGCCTTGGCAGGCACGGCAAGGGTCGCGGCGATACTGGCGATGGCCATGGCGGCCATCAGATAGAAGACCGCGATCGGCCCCATGACGTAGGCACCCGCCCCGGCCAGCACGGCCGCGACGGCGTTGCCCGCGTGGTTGAACGCCTCGTTCCGGCCCGTGCGTCGCGTAAAGGCCTTGGGCCCCATGATGCCCAGCGTGATCGCGGCGATCGCCGGCGCAAAGATCGAACTCGCGACCCCGGCCAGCGACTGGGCGACCGCGACAGGCAGGAAACCGGGCGCAATCGGCAGGACGAGACAACAGGCGGTCACGAGGAACGCCGCGATGATGATCGCGGCGCGCTTGTAGCGCGTCACGTCGATGAAGTTGCCGGCCGGCGTCTGGGCAAGGATGGTCGCGACGCCGCCGATCGACATGACGAGGCCGATGCTGGCGGCGTCCCACTTCTGGACGGTCAGGAGATAGATCGCGAGATAGGGTCCCAGGCCGTCGCGGACGTCGGCCAGGAAGAAATTCAAGGCGTCCAGTCCGCCCTCTTGTCGCGTCATGCCGACTTGCCCCCGAAAAATTTTGTTACGGCCCGATCGCTCCAGGGAAGTCGATTGTCCGAACCGTGAAACCCGACATGCCCGCCCCGCGTCGGCAGCAACGGCAGCAGCGCTCCGTTGCCCGCCCAGTCGTAGCGGCTGTAGAGGACGCCTGGAATCCAGGGATCGTCCAGCGCCGCCAGCACCAGGGTCGGCACGCGGATCCCTCCCATGAAACGAACCGGCTTGCAGCGCTCGTAGTAGTCGTCTGCGCCGGCAAAGCCGTGACGCGGCGCGATGAAGACGTCGTCATACTCGCGGATGTCGCGGGATCCGAGAATGGCCGACCTCTCGCTCTCCTCCAGGCGCGCGCCCGGCGCGGTAGCCTCGATCTTCATCTGTCCGAGAAGGCGGCGGTGGTAGACGACGTTGCGCCGTTCCAGCATCCGGCGGCATGTCACGGCCAGGTCGATCGGAGCCGAGACCGCAGCCGCGGCGAGCACGGGCGCGGCCGTGCCCTCCTCCCCGAGGTACTTGAGCAGCATCGCCGCCCCCAGCGAATAGCCGACGGCCCGGACGCCATCGGCCTTTAATCCGACGGGGAGGTTCGCCAGCAGGCTGCGAAAATCCTGGCTGCGACCAGCATAGTATTGGCCTGCGCAGGTCGCGCGCGACGGCCCCGCGCCCCGCAGGTTCACCCGCAGGACACGCTCGCCTGCGTTCAGCAGAAAACGGGCCATGCTGACCATGTAGGAACTTTCCTGCGAGCCGGTCAGACCGTGGATCAGGATCGTGAGTGGCTTGCCTGCAACCGGCGCCGAGGGCTGGTCGAGCGTGCAGGCCAACCTGTCACCCGTCCCGTCATTCAGATCGACCGTCAGCCTCTCCGAGGTGTGCGGCGCTAGGTCTGCAGACGGCGGCTTGAGAAAATTGGCGAGCGTCTGGAGATCGGGTCCCCACCAGGGGAAACGCGGACGGAACGGCGGGAGTTGGAGGCTCACGCCTCCATGATATCAAGCCGGTCGAAGAATTTCTCCACGGCAAGGTCGCACCACGGCCGCGCGCTGTCATGCGCGTGGAAGCCGATATGCCCGCCGGCGGGCGGCATCAGCGGCACGAGCGACGGGTTATCCGCCCAGTCGAACGCGCGATAGTATTCAACCGGAATCCATGGATCGTCGCATGAGGCGATGACCATCGTCGGCACGCGGATCTCGGGCATGAAGGCGAGCGGCGAGCAGAGTTCGTAGTAGTCCTCTGCGCCGCGAAAGCCATAACGCGGCGAGATGAACCGGTCGTCGTACTCCCACACGCTGCGCGCCGACCGGATGATCTCGCGCTCTTCGGGCGAGGTCAGCGCGCCGGGCGCCAGCGCCTCGGCCTTCATGTCGTTCAGCAGATAGGTGTGATAGAGCCAGTTGCGCGCGCGCATCATGTGCTTGCAGGTGCGCGCCAGATCGATCGGCGCACAGATCGTCGCGGCGCCCCGCAGGGGCGAAAAGGATCCTTCCTCGCCCAGATACTTGAGGAGCATCGCGCCGCCCAGCGAATAGCCGACGGCCACGATGCCGTTGCCCGTCAAATCGTCGGGAAGCTGGGACAGCACTCGCCTGAAGTCGGCGGTGCGACCGACATGGTAGTGCTCGCGGCAATGGGGCCGCGAGGGTCCGCAACCGCGCAGATTGAGCCGCAGGACGCGATATCCCCCGTCCAGCAGGTGACGTGCGGCATTGAGCATGTAGGCGCTGTTTTCGCTGCCCGTGAGCCCATGAATGAGAATAGCGAGCGGGCGCGCCTCCACCGGTTCGACCGGATGGTCGAGCATCCCGAGCAGGATGTCGCCCGTGCGGTCGCCCATCGCGAATGCCATCCGCTCACTGGTATGGGGCGCAAGATCGCACACGCGGCCCGACGTCAGCCTTATGGCGATGGTCTGCAGATCCGGCCCCCACCACGGAAACCGTGGCTTGAATGGCGGCAAATCGAGGGAATCGATGGACGGGGGCACGGCGGGTCCGTATTCACACTTTCGTTTCGATGAAAACGTTCGCCGCCGCACCAAGTTCCACCCTGCTGGGGGTGTTGTTCGCCGTCGCCGCCGCCATCGCCTTCAGTACGGCGGGTGTCATCGTGCGCCGGATCGATCTTCCGGCCTGGGACGTCTCCTTCTGGCGCTCCGCTCTCCTCGTCGGCACCATGCTGCCGCTCCTGGTTTGGCAGCGCCGGCGGGTGATGATCGATATCCGCAATGGCGGACCGGCGCTGTTGCTGAGCGCCGTCCTGCTCGCCGGCAGCTTCGTGAGCTTCATCCTGGCACTCGGGCTGGCCCCGGTCGCCAACGTGCTGATCATGTTCGGCGCGACTCCCTTCATCACCGCGATTGCCGCGCGCCTGTTCCTGGGCGAGCCGCTGCACCGCCACACCGTCCTCGCCATGCTCGCAGCGGTCGCGGGCCTGGCGATCAGCGTCGCCGGCTCCCTGCAGCCCGGCGCCCTCGCGGGTATGGCCGTCGCCTTCATCGTCGTGCTGTGCATGAGCGGCAACTACGTCGTCGTCCGCCATCGACGTGACATCGGCATGACGCCCTCGATCTGGCTGGCCGGCCTGATCTCCGGCCTGGTGGCTCTGCCCTTCGCCCACCCCGGGAACGTCACCTGGGAGCAGCTGCCGTGGCTGTTTGCCCTGAGCCCGGGGCAGCTCGCGGTGGGCCTCCTGCTCTACATGGCAAGCCTCCGGCGCATCCCGGCAGCGCAGGCAGCCCTGCTGGGACTGCTCGAGCTGGTGCTGGGACCGGTCTGGGTGTGGCTGTTCGATGGCGAAAAGCCGGACGATCTCACCTTGTTCGGTGGCGTGATCGTGATCTCGGCGGCGGCGGTCAATGTGTGGCTGGATTCGCGGCGATCCACTGGCTAAGAACCGGACATGACCCAGAATACCAAGGGCCCGCTGTCGGGCATTCTCGTCGTCGATCTCTCCCGCATCCTGGCGGGTCCCTACTGCACCCTTCTGATGGCCGAAATGGGCGCCCGGGTGATCAAGGTCGAGCCGCCCAAGGGGGGCGACGACGCCCGCGCCTATGGTCCCTTCGTGAACGGCAAGTCGACCTACTTCGCGTCGGTGAACCGCGGCAAGGAGAGCATCGCGCTCGACCTGAAGAATGACGAACACCGCAAGATCTTCGAGCAGCTCCTCGAGAAGGCCGACGTCGTCGTCGAGAATTTCCGTCCCGGCACGATGGAGAAGCTGGGCTATGGCTGGGACACGCTGCACGCCAAGTATCCCAATCTGATCTACGCCTCCGCCTCCGGCTTCGGCCACACCGGTCCCAACTCCAAGGATCCCGCTTACGACATGGTCATGCAGGGCCAGGGCGGCATCATGAGCATCACCGGCAACGAAGGACAGCCGCCGAGCCGGGTCGGCATGTCGATCGGCGACATCGGCGCCGGCCTCTACACGGCCGTCGCGGTGAATGCGGCACTGGTGCACCGTCTCAAGACCGGAGAGTCCACCAAGGTCGACATCGCGATGTTCGACTGCCAGCTCGCGCTGCTCGAGAACGCGATCATGCGCTACACGGTCGAGAAGGAAATCCCCGGTCCGCTCGGCGCGCGCCACCCGACCATCACCCCCTTCGAGGCCTTCGCAACTTCCGACGGCTCGATGATCATCGCGGCGGGCAACGACAGCCTGTTCATCAAGATGTGCGAGGCGCTCGGTCGTTCCGATATGGCGACCGATCCCGCCTACACGTCGAACGCGCTGCGCCAGAAGAGCCAGCAGAAGCTCAAGCACGAAATCGAGTCGGTCCTGAAGACCAACACGACCGATCACTGGATCGGCGTCGTGTCCAAGGGCGGTGTGCCCTGCGGCCCGATCAACAATATCGCGCAGGCCATCGAGCATCCCCAAGTCGCCGCACGCAACATGCTGGTCGACGTGCCCGATGGGAGCGGCGGCACGCTGAAGCTGGCCGGCAACCCACTGAAGATGTCGGCCTTCCCCGATCCGACCACCCGGCCGGCCGCGCCGGACCTGGACGGCGACCGCGACGCGATCCTCTCCTACCTCGGCGGTTGAGCCCGTGAGGCTGGTGGTCCGCGTCGCAGCCTTTCTCGGAAAGTTCCTGCTCGGTACGGCGCTGGCCCTCGCGGTCTTCCTGGCCGGCACCTACTTCCACATGCGCGGGGCCCTGCCGAGCTATGCCGGCCAGCTCGAGGCCGCTGGCCTCAAGGCTCCGGTCGAGATCCTGCGCGACAAGAATGCCGTACCGCACATCATCGCGGGATCGATCGAGGACGCGTCCTTCGCCCTGGGCTATGTCCATGCCCAGGACCGGTTCTGGCAGATGGAGCTGATGCGCCGTATCGGCCAGGGACGTCTGGCGGAACTCGTACCACCGGCCGTGGTCGGCCAGGGACTGGTCGACAGCGACCGCACGATGCGCGGCCTCGGCGTCTACCGGCGTGCCACGGAGAGCGTCGGCGCGCTCTCGCCCGCCATGCGCACCCGTCTGGAGGCATATGCCGCGGGCGTGAATGCCTGGATCTCCAACGATGCCCAGCAGTACGGGCTGGAACTCTCGCTGATCAAGCTCCTGTCCGGCGGCCGCTACCGACCCGAGCCGTGGCGGCCGGCGGATTCGCTGGTCTGGGCCAAGCTCATGGCGCTCGGCCTCGACGGCAACTGGCGCGCCGAACTCCTGCGCCTGCGGCTGTCCCAGAAGATCGGCGAGGACGGCGTCAAGTTCCTGATCGAGCCGTCCGGCGACAGCAAGGACTCGACGCTTTCGATGGTCATGGCGGCGACCAAAGACATCGACCTCGATCGCATCTTTCGCGGCACCGACAGCGAGGTGACGCGCAAGCGCGAGGCCTCGAACGAATGGGTCCTGTCGGGCGCCCACGCGGTCTCGGGACGCCCGCTTCTCGCCAACGACCCGCATCTCGGGTTCAGCTTTCCCGGCGTCTGGTACCTCGCCCGCCTGGTCGGACCGGGCTTCGACATCCGCGGCGCCACCTCGCCGGGCTCACCGGCCGTGGTGCTGGGCCACAACGGCACCATCGGCTGGGGCTTTACGACCACCAACCTCGACAGCCAGGACATCTTCATTGAACGGGTCGATCCGACAGACCCCAACCGCTACATCACGCCCGACGGCGCCCGCCCCTTCGCGGTGCGCGACGAGACGATCAAGGTCGCCTGGGGCGAGCCCATCACGATGCGCGTGCGCGAGACGCGGCACGGGCCGGTGATCGACGACTTCGTCCGCCGCGGCGACAACCTCACCCCGCAGGGACATGTCCTCGCGCTGCAGGCGACCGCGCTCGACGGCGCCGACACCTCGGCCGAGGGCTTCGCCCGCGTCGGCTCGGCGCAGAACTGGGAAGAATTCCTCTCGGCGGCACGGCGCATCGTCTCGCCGATGCAGAACATGGTCTATGCCGACACGTCAGGGAACATCGGCCTGATCTCGCCGGCGCGCGTGCCGATCCGGCGCAAGGGCGACGGGTCGATGCCGGTGCCGGGCTGGACGTCGGAGTTCGACTGGGCGGGCTACGTACCGTTCGACGACCTGCCGCGAGTCTATAATCCGGGGGTCGGCGTGATCGTCAACGCCAACGGCCGCCTCGTGCCCGACGACTACCGTCACTTCATCAGCCGGGACTGGGCCGAACCCTATCGCCAGCGCCGCGCCGCGCAACTGCTGGGCGAGGTCCAGCGCCATCCGGTCTACGGCATGATCGTCATGCAGGCCGACAATCTCACGCTCGACGCCGCGGAGATGCTGCCCTACCTGCTGAAGGGCACGTCGCGCAACGCCCGCGCCGCCCAGGCCCGCGAGCTGCTCGCGCGGTGGAACATGTTCATGATGGCGAGCCGGCCCGAGCCGCTGATCTACGACGCCTGGCTCGCCGAGTTGCAGAAGGGCCTGCTGGGCGACGAGCTGGGGGAGGATCTCTATGCCTCCCTGGCGGTGCCCAACGTCCCGCTGCTGGTGCGAATCCTGCGCGACAAGCCGGGCTGGTGCGACGATGGCGGCACCCGCCAGACCGAGTCGTGCGAGGACGCGATCGCCCTGGCGCTCGACCGGGCGCTCGACTGGATCGCACGGCGCCAGGGGCCCGACATGACCAAATGGCAATGGGGTCGCGAGCATCTGGCCGTGCATCGCCACCCGTTGTTCGACGGCATCCCTTTGCTGCGCGACATCGCCTCGGTGCGCTACCCGTCCGACGGCGGCAACCAGACGCTCAACCGCGCCTCGCCCTCGTTCCGCGGCAACCGGCCGTTCGATGCCGTCCACGGCGCCGGCTATCGCGGCATCTACGATTTCAGCGATCTCGAGAACAGCCGGTTCGCGACGCCGCTCGGACAGTCCGGAAACATGCTCTCGCCGTGGGCCCGCAACTTCGTCGAACCGTGGCAGAAGCTCGCTTACATCAACATCGGCGGCACCCGCGCCGAGACCGCCCGCAGCGCCATCGGCACGCTGACCTTGTCGCCTCCCTCGATGCGCTGAGGATCAGGCCTCGAGCGTCGGCGTGCGGCGCGCCAGCAACTTGTCGATGCGCCGCCCGTCCATGTCGACGATCTCGAAGGTCCAGCCTTCGTAGGTGAACTGCTCGCCGGCCACCGGCAGGTGGCCAAGCTGGGCCAGCGCAAAGCCCGCGATCGTATGGAACCTGGTGCTGACCGGCAGCTTGTCGAGCTGCAGCCGGTCCAGGGTCGCATGGACGGGCGCCATGCCGTCGATCAGCAGCGAGCCATCCTCCCGCTCGACCACGTCGGGCCCCTCGCCCAGCACCTCCGGAAGATCGCCGGCCAGCGCCTCGAGCATGTCGGCCTGGGTGACGATCCCCTCGATGCCGCCATACTCGTCGACGACGACGGCAAGCCGCACCGGCGACTTCTTGAAGAGCTCCAGCACCTTGAAGATCGGCATGGCCTCGTGGACCATCAGCGGTACGGCGATCACCGCGCCCGGATCGATCGCGCCGCCGCGCAGCATCTGGTTCAGCAGATCCGTCTTGGTCACGGTGCCCAGCAGATTGTCGATGCTGCCCTGCCCCACAAGCATCTGCTCGTAAGGACTTTCCAGCACCGTCCGCACGATCTCGTCACGCCCGTCGCTGGTGTCGATCCAGTCGAGTTCCGTGCGCGGCGTCATGATCTCGCCGATCCGGCGATTGCCGATCTCGAGCGCGCGGACCATGACCTCTTCCTGGGCGTCCTGCAGCAGGCCGGCATCCTGGCTGGCCTCGACCAGGAGCTTCAGCTCCCCGGGCGAATGCAGCGATTCCTCGCCCGTCCCGGGCCGCAGGCCACACAGCCTGAGGACCAGATTTCCCATTCCGTTCAGCACCAGGATCGCCGGGCTGAGCAGCCACCGGAACAGGCTGAGCGGCCGCACCACCCAGAGCGCGGTGCCCTCGCTGCGCTGGAGCGCGAGGCTCTTGGGCGCCAGTTCGCCCAGCACGATGTGCAGCGCCGTGATCAGCAGGAAGGAGATGCCGACGGCGATCGCGTAGGCGCTGACGCCGGCTGTCGTGCCCCAGAGTCGCGCCAGGGGCTCTTCGATCAGGTGTGCGATCGCCGGCTCGCCGATCCAGCCGAGCGCCAGAGACGAGATCGTGATGCCGAGCTGCGTCGCCGCGAGGTTGGAGTCGAGATGGTCGAGGGCGCGCACCAACGCCTTGGCATTGATCCGCCCCGAGGCGGCGAGTTCGATGACCCGACTGCGGCGGACGGCCACCAGCGAGAACTCGGCGGCCACGAAGAACCCGTTGGCCGCGACCAGCACCAGGACCGCCAGCAGACCTCCCGCGTCGGACATGCCCCTCTCCCTTTATCGCGGTTTGTCGCCGGCCAGCGTGATCCGGTGCATGACGCGCCGGAAGCCGTGATAGTCGTTGATCGGATTGTGCATGGCGCAGCGATTGTCCCAGAACGCCAGGGATCCCGCTTCCCAGCGGAAGCGGCAGGTGAACTCGGGCCGCGTCTGGTGCTCCCACAGGAAGCGCAGCAGCGGCAGGCTCTCCTTCTCCGTCCAACCCTTGATGTGCGCGGTATGGGCGTCGGACGTGTAGAGCGCCTTGCGGCCGGTTTCGGGATGGGTCCGCACGATCGGATGCTCGGCCGTCATCACCTTGAGCTCGGCGCCGGCGGCCTTCATGCGGTCCTCACGGGTCTTGGTCACGTCGGCCTTGGCCGAGGAGCTGACTCCGATCAACCCGTCGAGCGTCGCCTTCAGCCCGTCCGACAGCGCCTCGTAGGCGAGATACTGGTTGGCGAACATCGTGTCGCCGCCGAAGGCCGGCACCTCGCGCGCCAGCAGCATGCTGCCCATCGGCGGGACCGGCAGGTAGGTCGTGTCGGAATGCCAGATGCCGCCGAAATTGTTGCGCTCGTGCTCGAGCTTCACCACCGGCGTGATCATCTGCGATTCCGGGAGCCCTTTGAGCTGCGGATACTCGATGGGGTCGCCGAACTTGCGCGCAAAGGCGAGCTGCTGCAGCGGCGTCACGGTCTGGTCGCGCAGGAAGATCACGAGATGGTCCAGGAAGGCCTGGCGCATCTCGGCCACGACCTCGGCGTCGAGATCCTGCGCCATGTCGACGCCGTGGATCTCCGCGCCCAGCGCCCCCGCGATCGGCCTCACTTCGATGTGGCGATAGTTTCGCATGTCTACCTCTTGGCCCATGAGGGCGTGGTCTTCGCCATGAAATGCCGGATGCCTTCGGCGGCCTCCGGTTGGCGCAGCAACCCGACCAGGTTTCCCGCCGCCTCGTCGAGCACGTCGAGATCATCCTTCTTCGCGCAGGACTGGACCAGCCGCTTGGCCACGGCCAGCGCCTTGGGCTCCATCCGCAGAATGTCGTCCAGCAGGCTCTCGAGCGTCGCTTCGACCTCCGCCCCGCTCGCGCAGAGATGGCGCCCGACTCCCAGCCGGTACGCCTCGGCGGCATCGATCACGCGGCCGGTCACGGCCAGATCGCGCACCGGCCCCTCGCCGAGTCGCCGCACCAGGAAGGGGATGATCTGGGAGGGGATGAAGCCCACACGGGGTTCGGGAATCCCGAAGCGGGCGTCCTCGCGGAGGATGACGACGTCCGAACAGCAGGCCATGCCGAACCCTGCCCCGACGGCCGAGCCTTCGACGACGGCGATGGTGGCTTGCGGCAGCGCCTCCAGCGCCAGCAGCGCGTTGCCGAACTGACGATAGGTCGGGAGCAGCGGGTCGGTGCCGCCCGGCGGCACGGGCGGCAGGTCGGCCATCGTGTCGAGATCGCCGCCGGCGCAGAAATGCCCGCCGGCCCCGCGCAGCACGAGCACCCGGCAGGCCGGATCGTTTCCGACGCCCACGAAGGCGTCTTCCAGTTCCAGCATCATGCGATGCGTCAGCGCGTTGCGCCGCTGCGGCCGGTTCAGCGTCAGGTATGTGACGGCGCCCTGCCGGTCGATCTTGAGGAACTCGTAGTCGGCCATGGGCAAAGTCTTAGCGAGCGACTATCGTGCCAACAAGATGATGCGCTTCGCGGTTCCGCTGCTCGCGGCTCTCCTGTTCCTGACGAACGCGGTCCGCGCCGACGACTGGGCCACGGTTCAGACGCCCGCGCCCGGCCCGACGCAGTCGATCGGTTTCTATACCGCCGGATGCCTGCAGGGCGCCCAGGCGCTGCCGCTGGAGGGCCCCGGCTACGAGGCCATCCGGGTCAGCCGCAACCGCTATTGGGGCCAGCCGGTCACGATCGAGTTCATCAGGACCCTGTCGGAGAAGATCCGGGCCGCCGGACAGGCCCATCTCTACATCGGCGACATCGGCCAGCCGCGCGGCGGTCCCGCCCCGTCAGGCCATGCCAGCCACCAGATCGGGCTCGATGCCGACATCTGGTTCGAGCGCCAGCCCGGGGCGCGCCGCGCACCGGCCGATCGCGAGAATCCGCGCCTGCGCTCCCTCGTGCTGGCCGACGACAGCGGCATCGACGACTCGGTGTTCAACGAGCAGCACGTCTTCCTGCTGAGGACGGCGGCACAGATGCCGAATCTGGACCGCATGTTCGTCAACAAGTGGATCAAGCAGCGGCTCTGCCAGACGGTCGGGGGCGACCGCTCGTGGCTGCGCAAGCTCGTCCCCTGGTACGGGCACGATTCGCACTTCCATGTCCGCCTCTACTGCCCGCCGGGCAATCCGCAGTGCCAGCCGCAGGCCGACTATGCGCAGGATGACGGTTGCGGCGAGGCGCTCGAATCGTGGTTCCGCAAGGCGCCGGTCGTTCCGCCGACCACCCCGCCCAAGCCTTACCGGCCCAAACTGCCGGCGGCCTGTACCGCAGTGCTGAACGCCCGGTAGTTAGCCGATCCCGCCGCAGCGATTGGCGCGCTGGCGGGCCTGGACGTCGAGCCAGTCGAGACCGCCCACCGTGCCCACGCGGATCCAGTCGACCTGGATCGTGCCGTCGGGCACGCGCTTCACGACGTAGCGCGATTCCGCCTGGGGGGCGCTCTGCGGCACGTACAGGACCGTCGTCGTGCCAGGCGCCGAAGACGGCTCGATGTTGACGACGAACCCGCTGGCGGCCGGCGCGGCAAGGCAGGTCACCATCGAGTCATAGGGAACCGTGTAGACGCTGGACCAGGCCGGCACCGGCTTGGGCGGCGTAATCGGCTCGCTGCCCAACTTGTCCACGGTCGAGCACGCTGCGGCGGCGAGCGAAAGAAGTGCGGGAACCATCACGTGCTTGAACATCACTCACCTCCGGAAACGGCCCTATTCTACTCGCCTTGGCCGAGGAGTGAACCGGCCCGGCGCGAGGAGCGAAAGAACCACTGGAACACCTGGAAGCCGATCACGAGGTAGACCGCCGACAACCCGAAAGCGAGGGCCAGCATGTCCCAATGGACCGTCTTCTCCAGCATGATCGAGCGCATGCCCTCGAAGATGTAGGCCGGCGGCAATCCCCAGGCGATGACCTGCAGCCAGTGCGGCAGCACGGAGATCGGATAGTAGACCCCGCTCACCGGCATCAGCACGAACACGGCCGCCCAGGCGAAGCTCTCCGCACTCTGCCCCACCCGCATGACCAGGCCCGACATGGCGAGCCCGATCGACCAGGAGAACATCTGCAGGATCACGAAGAAGGCGAGCAGCGGCAGCCCGAGCGTATAGATCGAATAGCCGAAGAACGCCCAGGCCATGAGCGACACCGGGATCATGCCGAGCAGCGTGCGAAGCAGCGATGCGATGATAATGCCGGCGGCCAGTTCCCAGGAGCGGATGGGACTGACGAAGAGATGGCCGAGATTGCGCGACCAGATCTCCTCAAGGAAGGCGATCGAAAGCGAGAGATTGCCGCGGACGACGACTTCCCAGAGCAGCAGCCCGGAGAGGAGCACCCCGGCGGCCTGCGCCACGAACGAGGCTTGCGGCAGCAGGTACTGGGTCATGAAGCCCCACATCACCATCTGCACGGCCGGCCAGTAGATCGAATCGACCAGGCGCATCACCGAGCTGCGCCAGAGATAGATGTGGCGCAGCACGAGGGCGTAGATGCGGTTGAAGGAGCCGCTCATGGCTTCGCCCCGTCGGGCTTCAGGGCGTCGAGGCCCCGGGCACGGCCGCGCGCCATGTCGAGGAACACCTCCTCCATGTCCTCGCGGCCGAACCGATCGAGCAGCTCGCGCGGACTGCCGCGCTCGAACACTTTGCCCGACTGCAGCAGGATCACGTCGTCGCACAACCGCTCGACCTCGGCCATGTTGTGCGAGGCGAGCAGGATCGTGGCGTGGGTCTCGCGCTGGTAGGTTTCGAGGTAGCCGCGCACCCAGTCGGCGGTGTCCGGGTCGAGCGAGGCGGTCGGCTCGTCGAGCAGCAGCACGTCCGGCCGGTTGATCAGCGCCTTGGCCAGCGCCACCCTCGTCTTCTGGCCGGCTGAGAGCTTGCCCGCCGGACGGTCGAGGAAGGCCGAGACCTGCATGTGCTCGGCGATCTCGTCGATGCGACGGCGGAGATCCTTCACGCCATAGAGCCGGCCATAGAACTGCAGGTTCTGGCGCACCGTCAGGCGATGCGGCAGGTCGACATACGGCGAGGAGAAGTTCATGCGCGGCAGCGCCGCATAGCGCCGCCGCAACATGTCGATGCCGAGGATCTCGATCCTGCCGGCCGTCGGCTCCAGCAGCCCGAGCAGCATGGCGATGGTGGTGGTCTTGCCCGCGCCGTTGCCGCCGAGCAGCCCCAGCACGGCCCCGCGCGGGGCGGAGAAGCTCAGATCGTCGACCGCGACGATCTCGCCATACACCTTGCGCAGGTGCTGGACCACGATGGCGGGAGGTGTGGGCATGCCGGCATCACAACGCCTTGACGGCGGCCTCGATGCGATCGAGCCCCTTGCTCAGCCGCTCCGCGCTCGACGCGAAACACAGGCGCACATTGCCCTGCCCGCCCGGCCCGAAGGCCTCGCCGGGCGCCAGGCCGACCTTGTACTGCTTCGCCATCGTCTTGCAGAAGGCCAGCGTGTCGCTGACGCCGTCGACCGAGAAGAAGGCGTAGAAGGCCGCGTCCGGCCGCGCGATCCTGACCTTCGGCAGGGCGGAGAGACGCTGGAACACCAGCTCGCCACCCGACCGGCAGCGCTCGACCATCTCGTGGACGAAATCGTCGCCCTGCTCCAGCGCCGCGACAGCGCCCTTCTGCAGGAAGGCGGGAACGCCCGAGGTGTTGATCTGGACCAGCTTGGCAAACTGGTCGCCCAGCGCCGCCGGATGGGTGAGCCAGCCGAGGCGCCAGCCGGTCATCGCCCACGGCTTGGAAAAGCTGTTGAGCACGATGACCGGATCGTCCGGCCCGGCCAGTTCGAGGAAGGACGGTGCCACCTGCCGGCCATCGGGCCGCTTCGTATAGATCAGGCGGGCGTAGACCTCGTCGGCCATGATCCAGACGCCGCGCTTGCGCGCGAAGTCCAGCAACGCCGCCTGCTCTTCTGTGGACATGGTCCAGCCCGTCGGATTGCCCGGGGAGTTGACGAAGATCGCCCGCGTGCGGTCGTCGACGGCGCCGAAGACCTTCTGCAGGTCGAGCGTCCATCCGCCGGTTGGCGTGCGGTCGAGGGCCACGTACTTCGGTACGCCCCCCACCAGCTTCGTCGCCGACGTGATGTTCGGCCAGATCGGCGAGACGATGACGACATTGTCGCCGGGATCGAGCAGAAGCTGGCAGGTCAGCAGGATGGCCTGCATGCCGCCGGTCGTCACCGTGAGGCGTTCCACCGGACATTTGATCCGGTAGAGCCGCTCGGTATAGGCCGACAGGGCACTGCGCAGTTCGGGAATACCCCGCTGCCACGTATAGAATGTCTCGCCCGCCTTAAGGCCCTTGGCCGCGGCCTCGCGCACGAAGTCCGGCGTCACGAGATCGCTCTCGCCGAACCACATCGGCACGACGTCGGGGTCGCCGAACACGGTCATCGCCACTTCGGAAATGGGCGTTTCGGCCAGGCCGGCGGTGGCGCCGCTCAGCGAAGCCGGGAGGCCCGGCGCGACAAATCTTGGGTGGTCCTGCATCCTGCGGACGTACCGCATCGTTCCGAATTGCGCCAGCCATCCGCCTGCACGACAATTGTTGGCGGCGAGGCCCAACCCTACTAATCACAGGAGAAAGCCATGAAGTATCCACTCTGCCTGATTGCGGCCGCCCTCCTGCTGGCCGGTTGCGTGCATGGCGACAATGTCGAGCGTCTGCAGGCGGGAATGGACCGCGAGCAGGTCCGGGCGGTCATGGGACCGCCCGAAGGATCGACCTATACCCCCGGCAAGGATTGCGCGTACTACACGGTTCTGAGGGACTTCTGGAGCCGCACGCCGTGGTCGATGTCCGACCGCTACTACGTTTGCTTCACGGACGGGAAGGTCGAGACCTACGGCAAGGCCACCCAATCGGCCCAGATGACAGCGCCATAGGCTGGCGCTACGCTACCGTCAGGGAGAGACAATGCATTCACATCAGGATGACGGGCAGATCGCGCAGTGGCTTGGCGATCGCCAGGACAGCCTCTATGCCGACGGCCGTCGCTGCGACGAGATCCAGTATCTGCAGTGCAAGCTGATCCTCAAGCCCGATCGTTTCACGTCGGCCCATGTGTTCAAGGAATTCGCTGCCCTGGTCCAGCGCGCCGCGGCGACCACGGGCGTCGGATACCAGCACACGCCCAAGTCCCAGCAGCGGCCCGAGGTGCGCGAGGTCCTCTTCCTCGATACCGGCGGCTACCACCTCTACAACAACAACTTCATCGTGCGGCGCCGTATCGCCTACCAGGACGGCTTTGCGATCGGCGATCCCGAAATCGTCTTCAAGTATCGCAGCGACAACATGGCGAAGGCCCAGGCCCTCGACGTGCGGCCGCGCATCGACGGCAAGTACAAGATCAAGTTCAAGCTCGAAGTCATGCCGCTCAAGGAGAAGATCGGCGGCATCCGGCGCCTGCTGTCGCACAATGTCGAATTCGGCCTCAGCCAGGCCCCTCAGGCCGCGCGCATCGTGATGTCTTCGCTGGGCAACATGTCCCTGCCCGAACTGACCCAGATCTTCCCGACGCTGGGCGCGATCTCCTGCGACGGCCCCAACGACATCTCCCTCGTCAACCAGACGATCGTCGAGGAATTGCTGCAGGACATCTGCCTGCTCGACTTCGGCCATCACACGGCGGCGACCGCCAATCTCGGCCTGTGGCGCGCGCGCGGCGACCACCACGCCTTCGTCGGCGAGTTCGCCTTCCAGCTCAGGTTCACCGGCCCCGAGGACATCAAGCACAAGTCGTTGAACCACTGCGAGCGCTTCTTCCTGGAGCTGCAGCAGGTCGCCGCCGACTGGCTGACGCTGACCACGACCAAGACCGGCGCCGTGTACCGGCTGAAGGGCAATCCGCCGCAAGCCCACGAATGAGCGACGCCGAAACCTCTGCACCACCGCCGTCGCTCGGAAAGCTCTTCTGGGTCTTTCTGGTCATGGGCGCGACGAGCATCGGCGGCGGCGTGGTCGCCTATCTGCGTACCGGCCTGGTCGTGCGCCAGCGCTGGCTGGACGACGTGACCTTCGTCGAATTGCTGTCGATCAGCCAGACCCTGCCGGGACTGAACGCCACCAACATGTCGATCCTGGTGGGCGACCGCCTGCGCGGCGGCATGGGTGCCCTCGTCGCCACCCTGGGCATGTGCATTCCCGGCGCCAGCCTGATGATCGCGGCCGGGCTGCTCTACGGCGCGGGCGGAGACGGCCCGTGGTCAAAGGCCTTCCTGCACGGGATCGCCGCGGGCGCGGTCGGCCTCATCCTGGTCGTCCTGGTCCAGCTCGGCGCCAAGACGCTGAAGACCTACGCCGACTATGTTTTCGTGGCAGCCACCGCCATCGCGGTCGCCTTCTTCAAGGTCCCCGTGCCCTACGCGTTGATCGCGGCCGGGATCGTCGCCATCTGGTGGCACCGGCCGCGCGACAAGGACATCCGGTGAAGCAGCTCTGGGACCTTGCCGGCGTCTTCGCCTACCTGTCGTTGCTGACCATCGGCGGCGGCATGGCCGCCTTCCCCGAGATGAAGGAACTCACGGTCGACACCTACCACTGGGTGACGTTCCCGGAGCTGCTTCACTTCTACAGCCTGGGTCAGCTGGCGCCGGGTCCGAACATGATGATGGTCGCGTCGATCGGCGTCACCGTCGCCCATATACCGGGGGCGCTGGTGGCGCTCGTGGCGTTCTTCCTGCCGACCGGCCTGCTGACTTTTTTCGTGGGCCGGCTGTGGACGCACCTTGCCACCTGGCGCTGGCGGCCGGCGATCCAGACGGGGCTCGGCTCGGTCGCGGTCGGGCTCGTGCTGGCGGGCGCCATCATCATGGGGCGCGGCGCCATCACCCACATCTTCTTCGGCGTGATCGCGCTGGTCGTCTTCCTGCTGCTGTGGCGGACGAAGATCAATCCGGCCTACCCGATCGTGGCCTCTGGCCTGGTCGGGATGGGCCTGCACTACTTCAACATTGCGTAGCTAGCGAAGGCTGGCCGTCTCTGCCAGGACTTCCGGGTCCTGCTCGCAGCTGTCTTTCGAGACGCCGATAGCCACCACCCTGTCGCCGACCCGCAAGCAGCCATTGCGCCAATCGCCGGACAGGGACGTCCCTGAAATCGTGACGGTGCCAAAGCCGTTGGCCAGATCGTTCGCGTAGGTGCCCTCGAAGCGATCGGTCTCGTTCCAGACGTACCGCCCCGCCCCTTCCCGACGACCCTGCCGGTAGGTGCCCTCGAAGCGATCGATGGGCTCCCGGTGCTCGGTCCATTGGACGATACCAATCCCTTCCTTCAGGGCTGCGCGGCACGAACCGCTCCAGGTCGCCTTGTCCCCTCTGTCGGGATGCCAGTCCGCCATTCGACAGCCCACGCCGGGCTCGAAAATCCAGTTTCCGGCTTCGCACGGTGTGTCCCAGCTGATCTGGACGGAGTCGGGCTCCTCGGTCGCGCAATCGCTCTTTTCGGGCGCCAGCGCGAGTTGCTGCGCCACAACGGGCAGAACCGTCAGCATCAGGGCCGACGAGACGAGCACGGGCAAAATTCTCATGGCGACCTCGACCACTACGCAACCATCAACTGAAACGCCGCCCGGCAGCGGCCGTTGCATGCAACGTTGTGGACCAATCCGCATTAACCAACGAACTTTCCCAACCCCGAGGAGTGTCCCCATGAAGCTCGTTCTGTCGCTCGCCGCGGGTTTTGTCCTCTCAGCCACGATGGCCGTTGCCCAGATGCCGCCGAGCACGGGAAACTCCACCACGCCCGCCGCTCCGCCGGCAGGGATGCCGGGCTCCGCCCAGACGGCGACTTCGGCGCGTACGCAGATCGAAGCCAGTGGCTACACCAACATCAAGGAACTCAAGCGCCGCGACGACGGCTCCTGGCAGGCGCTCGCCACCAAGAACGAGACCGAAGTCGCCGTGACGGTCGACACCAGCGGCAGTGTCACCCAGATGTCGCGCTGAGTAGCGGATCGAACGATGCTCACGTGAGGGTCGGCATGCTATGATGAGGCATGTCGATCCTTCTGCTTGGCCTAGCGCTGTTCATCGGCGTCCATTTCTTCACGACACTGCGCGAACCGCGGGCTGCCGTGATCGGTCGCCTGGGCGAAGGCGGCTACAAGGGTCTCTATTCCCTGCTCGCCCTGGCCGGCCTGATCCTGATCGTCGTTGGCTTCGGGCACTATAGGAGCGCGGGGTACATCCAGGTCTGGAACCCGCCCTTTCGCGCCTTTCATCCCATCGCCGCAGCGCTCCTGTGGTTCGCCTTCGTCGCCCTCGTTTCGACCTACGCGCCGCCGAGCCGCATCAAATCCCTTCTCCGGCATCCCATGCTGGTCGCCGTTAAGGCGTGGGCCCTCTCACATCTGCTGGTGAACGGCGACCTGGGTTCGATGCTGCTGTTCGGCAGCCTGCTCGCCTGGGCCGTCTATGACCGCATCGCCGTCAAGCGCCGGGGAGATGCCGGCGCTCCGCGGGTTGGCTGGTCCAGGAACGACCTGCTGGTCGTGGTGATCGGCACCGCGGCCTATGCCGCGATGATCTGGCTCCACGATTCGCTGATCGGCGTCGCCGCCGCCTAGTGGTGGTGATGACCGTGGTAGGCGTGGTGATGGCTGCCGCCGAACCGGTCGATATGTAGCGGCTGCTTGGCGAGCCCGGGGCAGAAGGTGTTCACCACCTTCTCGAGCTTGTCGTAGAGCGCCTTGGCCGGCTTGCGGCCGCGCTCCAGCCGCTCGCGGGCCTTCTCGGCCTGGCGCGCGAGCTGCACCATGTCGACGTTCAGGAGCTTGCGGTCCTCGAGGATCATACGACCGGCGACCATCACCGAATGCACGGCCGCCCCGTCTTCCGTGTGCACGATCTGGTTGGTCGGATCGTTGAACGGGATCCAGTTGATGTGCCCCAGGTCGAGGAACACGATGTCGGCCTTGTAGCCCGGCTCCAGCTTGCCGATTTTGTCGCCCAGCCCCAGGGCTCGCGCACTGCCGGCCGTCGCCGCGTGCAGCACCTCCTCGGTCGTGATCCACGCGCGGTTGTCCGGCCCCTGCACCTTGGAGACCATCGAGGCCAACCGCATGTTCTCGTACATGTTCTGATTGTCCGAACAGCTCGCGCCATCGGTGCCGATGCCGACATTGACCTTGGCATCCAGCATGCCGCGCATGTCGGCGATGCCGTTGCCCAGCACCATGTTCGAACCGGGATTGTGCGAGACCGAGGCGCCCTTGTCGCCCAACAGCTTCATGTCGTCGCCATCGAGCCAGACGCCGTGCGCCACGGTGAATTTCGGCCCGACCAGCCCCAGCGAATCCATGTAGGCGGTGAGCGAGGTACCGTAGAGCCGGTAGCCGGCGACGACCTGCACCTTCGATTCCGAAACGTGGGTGTGCAGGCCGGTATCGTAGTCCTTGGCGAGCTTCAGGCAGGCCAGCAGGAATTCCCTGCTGCAGTGATGCGGGATGGTCGGCGCCACCGCGAGATGCACCCCCTGCCGGTCGAGCTTCCAGCCGTGCAGCGCCTTCTTCATCTGCTTCACGCTCGCCTTGTAGGGCGAGAATTGATACGCCTCGACCTGCTTCTGCAGCGAGGGCGGCAGCTGGTCCATCAGCCCGGGGATGGCCTGAAAGAAGCTGGTGTCGGCCACCATCGGCGCCAGCATGGCGCGCATGCCGACATCGGCATAGGCCTGTCCGATGGCAGCCAGCCCTTCCGCCGTCGGCATGGGAAACTCCGCCGCGAGGTCATAGGCAGCCGTGCACCCCTTCATCACCATCTCGCACGCGCCGATCAGGCTGGACAGGTACTTGTCCTCGAGGGTGCGCGCGCCGCTCATATAGGGGCCCGCCGTCAGCAGCAGCTCCAGGGTCACGCGGTCGACCATGCCCTTGGCGAGGTTGCCGTGACTGTGCGTGTGGCCGTTGATCAGGCCGGGATGAAGCAGCTTGCCGCCCGCGTCGATCACGGTGGCCGATTCCGGCGCCGACACTTTCGCGCCGATCTCCACAATGGTGTCGCCCTTCACCAGGATGTCGGCCTTGGGCGCTGCATGGCCCTTGATGTCGACCACGCGGCCGCCGCGGATAACGGTCATCGACTCTTTCGGCGATTTCGCCATGTCACACTCTCCCCTTGCGCGGCCGGTCAGGCACCCGGCGTCGTATTGCTGCTCGACCACGGGAAGAACACCCGCTCGGCTGCGACCACGATCTGGAACAGCACCACGCCCATCACCGACAGGATGATAAGCGCCCCGAACGCCACAGGCACCTTGAAGAACGCCGTCGACGTTTGAATGAGGAAGCCCAGCCCGGCGTCGGCATTGACGAACTCCGCCACGACCGCGCCGACGACGGCGAGCGAGATCGCGACCTTGAGGCCGGCGAAGATGAACGGGATCGCGTACGGCAGCCTGATCCGCAGGAGCTCGCTCAGCTTCGAGGCGCGGCAGGCCCGGCTGAGCTCGATCAGTTCGGGCGGCACGGACAGCAGCCCTGTCGCGATCGAAATGACAAGCGGAAAGAACGCCACCAGCACGGTGATCACGATGCGCGGCAGCTCGTTGGTGCCGAGCAGGACCACGAGGATCGGCGCCAGCGCCACCTTCGGGATCGACTGCGTCCAGACGAGGAACGGATAGACGGCCGCCGCGATCGCGGGCGATGCGGTCAGCACGACGGCCAGCGGCAGGCTGATCAGGATCGACACCACGAAACCCAGCATGACCGTCTTGAAGGTCGCCATCGTATGGCCGGCCACGGTCGGCCCGATGGCCATCGTGTCCTTCCAGATATCGCTCGGCGCCGGCAGCAAAAAGCCCGGAATACTGAAGGCGCGACAGGCGCCTTCCCACAGGAGAAACAGGCCGGCAGTGGCGATCAGAGGCACCACCACCTCGTACAGGGCCGCGCTCTTCTTTCGTCGTCGGGGCGGCTTCTGCCGCTCCTCAAGCGGCGGCGCGGCCTGAACTGACATGGCGTGTCCCGAAGATGAGTTGGCGGATGCGATGGCTTGCCTCGTGGAATTCCGGCGTGGCCTCGGTTTCGAAGCTGCGCGGGCGCGAAAGGCCGATGTCGATGATTTCCGCGATGCGTCCCGGCCGCGGCGACATCACCACCACTCGGTCGGCCAGCACGACGGCCTCGGTGATCGAATGAGTCACGAAAAGGACGGTCTTGGGCCGCTCGCTCCAGATGCGCAGCAGCTCCATCGTCATTTCCTCGCGCGTCAGCGCGTCGAGCGCCCCAAAGGGCTCATCCATCAGCAGGATGTCCGGATCGTGCACCAGCGCCCGGCAGATCGCGACCCGCTGCTGCATGCCGCCCGACAGCTCGCGCGGCGACTTGCTCTCGAATCCCGTGAGGCCGACCAGCTTGAGCAGCGCCATCGCCTTGTCGGTGCTGGTCGAATCGATGCGGTGCATCATGCGCAGCGGGAACAGCACATTGTCGAGCACGCTGGCCCAGGGGAGCAAGGTCGGCGCCTGGAAGACGATGCCGGTTTCCGCCCGCGGCTCGGTGATCTCCTCGCCGCCGATCGAGGCCCGGCCCGCCGTCGGCAGGATCAGCCCGGCCACGATGCGCAGAAGCGTGGACTTGCCGCAGCCGGAGGGGCCCACGAGCGTGATGAACTCGTTGCGGCCAATCTCCAGCGACACGTCCTGCAGCGCCGTGACCTGATCGCCGTCACGGCTGTTGAAGATGCGCGTGACCCGGTTGAGCGAGATCACTTCCCGCCCCTACTTGGCGACTTTGCTCGTGTCGATGGCGGCCTTGTAGTCGAACTCCGGCTTCAGCTCGTTGGCCGTGGCGATCGTCTCCCACGAGAATTTCAGACGCTCCGGGCTCTCCTTGCCCCAGCCGAATTCCTTGGTGTGGTCGTTGAAGACGAACTTCATCACCGCCTTCACGCTGCCCATGCAGTCGTCGAGCTCGACTTCGGGGAAGCGCGCGACATGCAGCTTGCAGGCTTCCTCTGGATTGGCGGCGGCCCATTCGAAGGCCTCCTTGGTGGCGGCCAGGAAACGCGTCACCAGGTCGGGCTTGTCCTGGATCATCTTGTCGGTGGTGATGAGGGAGGCGGCGTAGATCTTGAAGCCGACCTCGACGAAGGGCAGCGGCAGGATCTCCTGGCCGGCCTTAACCGCCGCCTTGTTGATGTAGTAGTAATGGATCGAATAGAACGGCGCCGCGTCGATGTTCTTGGCGATGAGCTGAGCAGCCATCGCGGCGCCATCCATGTTAGTCCAGATCAGCTTGTTGGGATCCGTTCCCGCCTTCTTGGCGACTTCGGGGAAGTAAAAGCGGTGGCTGTTGCCCGGCGTGATGCCGATCTTCTTGCCTTCCAGCCCCTTGAAGTTGGTGATGCCCGAACTCTTCAGCACGAACAGCGAATGCGGCGACTCGTTGTAGAGCACGGCGATGGTCTTGACCGGCACGTTGGTGCGCGCCCGCGCCGTCAGCACGGCGGCAATGTCGGCGACCCCGAAATCAGCCGCGCCCGAGGCCACCTTGGTGACGGTGTCGCCCGAGCCGTAGCCGCGCGTGATCGTGATGTCGATGCCGTGTTTGGCGTAGATGCCCTTGCTCCAGGCGCCGTAGTACATCGCGTGTTCGCCGGACGGGATCCAGTCGGTCTGGAAACGGACCTTGTCCTGCGCAATCGCCGGGGCTCCGAACAGGAACGTCAGGGCAAGCGCTGCCAATCCTGTACGTCGGCGAAACGATGATGACTGCATGAGGGCCTCCCCGGTCGTGTCCACGCGATCGAGGAAGCAATATCGGTGCCACGCCCTGGCCGCTAAGCGAGCCAGCCCAGAGTCGCCGCAACGAGGACGGCGTAGCGTGCCGTCTTGCCGATGCCGACCAGAAGAACGAACGGGAGCAAGGGCGTGCGCAAGGCGCCGGCCACCACGGTGAGCGCGTCGCCGCCGAACGGCAGCCAGGCAAACAGCAAGGACCAGATACCCCAGCGGGCATACCACCGCTCGACGCGTTCGTAGTCGCGCTGCTTCACCGGAAACCACGAGCGGTCGCGGAAACGCTCGATCAGGCGCCCCAGCACCCAGTTGACCACCGAGCCCAGCGTGTTGCCGAGCGAGGCCGCGAACAGCAGCGTGGCCCAATGGGTCGGCTCGGCAACCAGCAGGCCGATCAGCACCAGCTCCGACTGAAAGGGCAAGATCGTGGCCGCCAGGAAGGCGGCGGCGAAAAGGCCTGCATGGCTGAGAATGAAGGAGCCCGGGTCCATTGACCCTTCACTTACAGGATGGAGGTCCTTCGCGCAGCCGACGGCGGATGCCGGGAACGTGTTTCCGCATATTCATGCAACACCTTTCAGAGGCCGGCGTTGATCGCTCACAGCCTGAAACCAATGGAGGAATGCATGAAGAAGACCCTCATCACCCTGGCAGCGATTACCGTGACCAGCATCTGCGGCGCTGCCTTCGCCCAGACGATGCAGCCGAGCACGCCGGCCGGCCGCGACATGAACTCGATGCCGGGCCAGACCAGCAATCCGAACACCAATCTCCCGGCCACGTCGTCCAACGCCACGGCCGCCGAAGCCGCCGCCAAGTCGCAGCTCGAGGCCAAGGGCTACAACGGCATCAAGCTGCTGACCCGCGATACCGCCGGCAACTGGACCGGCAAGGCGATGCGCAACAACGTCGAGGTCGCGGTGACGCTCGACCCGTCGGGTAACGTCCGCGAGCAGTAGGAGCCACACCCTCCCAGCCTGCGGATCTGGCGGAGCGCCCTACCCCTCGTGGGGCGCTCCGTTCCCATGTCTCGTTCACGGTTTCAGCAATTGCGAGTGCCACGCTTCGCGCGCGGGGCTACGATGTGCTTCTGAACACTAGCGGAGGAATTGCGCATGCGCACAGTCAAGGACGTTACCTTCGATCTGCTCCGCAAGCTCGGCCTCACGACCGTCGTCGGTAACCCCGGCTCGACGGAAGAAACCTTCCTCAAGAACTTCCCGGATGACTTCGATTATGTGATGGCCCTGCAGGAATCGAGCGTCGTCGGCATTGCCGACGGTATCGCGCAGGGCCTCCGCAAGCCGGTGATCGTCAACGTGCATACCGGCGCCGGCATGGGCAACGCGCTGGGCTGCATCGTGACGGCCTACCAGAACAAGACGCCGCTCATCATCACGGCCGGCCAGCAAACGCGCGAGATGCTCCTGCTCGAGCCGCTCCTCACGAACATCGACGCCGCAAACCTGCCACGGCCCTGGGTGAAGTGGGCCTACGAGCCGGCGCGGGCCGAAGACATTCCGGCCGCCTTCATGCGGGCCTATGCAACGGCGATGCAGCAGCCCGCCGGGCCGGTGTTCCTGTCCCTGCCGCTCGACGACTGGGACAAGCCAATGCCGGAAATCGATGCCTTCCGCACGATCGCCACGCGCACCGGCCCCGATCCCGCCCGCGTCGCGGAGTTCGCCGAACGCATCAATGCCGCCAGGTCGCCCGTCATCGTCTATGGATCGGACCTCGCCCGCAGCCAGGCCTGGAAGGACGGCATCCTGTTCGCCGAAACGCTGGGCGTACCGGTGTGGACGGCGCCCTTCGCCGAACGCACGCCTTTCCCGGAGACCCATCCCCAACATGCCGGCGCCCTGCCCGCGGCCATCGGGCCCCTGGGCAAGAAATTCTCGGGCCACGATCTTGTGATCGTCATCGGCGCTCCCGTGTTCCGCTACTATCCCTATGTCGGGGGCGACTACATTCCGGAGGGGACGCGGCTCCTACAGGTGACCGACGATCCGAACATGTCGTCCAAGGCCCCGGTCGGTGACAGCCTGGTATCGGACGCGCGGCTGTTCCTGGAGGCGATCCAGCCTCAGCTCAAGAAGCGGACTTCGTCGATTGCCTCGCCGCTGCGTCCGGCACCGAAGACGCCCGACCTGGAAGCCCAGCCCCTGGCGGGCGACGCCATCATGGCCGCGGTGCGCGCGGCCTGCCCCGCCGACTATGTGCTGGTCGAGGAAGCCCCGTCGGTCGTCGCGGAGATGCAGGACCAGTTTCGCATCGACAAGCCCGATTGCTTCTACACCTTCGCGTCGGGTGGCCTGGGTTGGGACATGCCGGCGGCCGTCGGCCTGGCGCTCGCGGAACGCAGCAGTGGCCGCAATCGTCCGGTCATTGCGCTGATGGGCGACGGCTCCTTTCAATACTCGATCCAGGCGCTCTACACGGCGGTCCAGCAGAAGGCTCACGTCGTCTTCGTCGTCCTGCAGAATCACGAGTACGCCATCCTGAAATCCTTCGCGGAGCTCGAGGAGACGCCGAACGTGCCCGGCCTCGACCTGCCGGGAATCGACCTGGAAGCGCTCGCCAAAGGCTATGGCGCGCCGGCGACGCTGGCCAGGACCGGTGCCGAGGTCACGGCAGCCGTCGCCGAGGCCATCGCCCGGCCGGGAGCCAGCGTGGTGGTCGTGCCGCTCACGCGGAAGCGCCACCCCCTGCTTTGAGGGCGGCGCGCGATCGGCCATAGGCAAAGTAGATGACGAGGCCGATCGCGATCCAAATGACGAGTCGGGCCCAAGTCATGGGTGCCAGCCCGACCATCAGGCCGAGGCAGGACAGGATGCCAAGCATCGGGATCAAGGGCACGGCCGGCACCCGGAAAGGCCGGACGGCATGCGGCTCGAGACGACGAAGTCGGACCACCGACGCGCAGACCATCAGGAACGAGAACAGCGTGCCGACGCCGACCAGTTCGCTCAGCATCTCGATCGGTGCCACGGCGGCGATCGCCGCGACGATCACGCCGATCAGGATCTGACTGAGCCAGGGCGTCTTCAGCTTGGGGTGGACGCGGCTGAACACCGGCGGCATCAGCCCGTCGTTGGCCATGGTCGCGAAGATGCGACATTGCCCGTAGAGCAGAACGAGGATCGCCGTCGTGATTCCGATCAGCGCGCCGAGCTGGATCAGGGCAGCGAACCAGCCGACCCCCATTCGATCCGCCGCGAGCCCGACGGGCGCGGCCACGTTCAGCTGGGGGTACGGCACGACGCCGACCAGCACGCCCGCCACCAGGATATAGAGGATCGTCGAGATCACGAGCGCGCCCAGGATGCCGATCGGCATGTCGCGCTGCGGCCGCTTTGCTTCCTGCGCGCAATTCGAGACGGCGTCGAAGCCGATGTAGGTGAAGAACACGACCGACGCGCCGTGCAGGACACCGCTCCAGCCGAAGGTCCCGAAGGTCCCGGTGTTCGGTGGCACGAACGGCTGCCAGTTCGCGACCGAGACATGGCCGATCCCGACGCCGATGAACGCCAGGATGACGGCCAGCTTGATCGCCACCATGAGATTGTTGAGGCGCGCCGACTCACGCGTACCTTGAACGAGCAGAAAGGTCAGCAGCGCGACGATCGCCGCGGCCGGCAGATTGGCGATGGCAGTCGCGGTGGTACCGTCGGCGAGCTGGACGGCCTGCCCGGTCGAGGTCGACAGCCGGGGCGGGATGGCGAGACCGACCGAGGCAAGCGTACCGCTGAAGTACCCCGACCATCCCACCGCCACCGCGGCCGCACCGATCGAGTATTCGAGGATGAGGTTCCAGCCGACCAGCCAGGCCGCGAGCTGCCCGAGGCTGGCATAGGTGTAGGTGTAGGTGCTGCCGGCCACCGGCATCAGCGTCGCCAGCTCCGCGTAGCAGAGCGCCACGAAGGCACAGGCGAGGCCCGCCAGCACGAACGACACGACGACGGCGGGCCCGGCATAGAGGGCGGCCGCCGTGCCGGTCAGGACGAAGATGCCGGCGCCGATGATGGCGCCGATCCCCATGAAGACGATGCTGACAGGGCCCAGAACCTTCGGCAGCGCGGCAACATGGCTGACCGGCGCGATGATATCGGAAAGCAACTTACGCGACAGAACGCCGTGAATATTCATGCGTGTCCCCCATCCTCCTCATAGCAAGAGCGGGCCGGACAACCCATATAAAGTCGATGCGTACCACCCTCCTCACCGCCGTCTTCGTGATGGCTCTGGTCGCGGCGGCGGACACGGCCTTCGGCCAGCTCGTGCCCGGATCGATCGGCAATGGCGGCCGGATGCCCGACACCATGTCGCCGGGCGCCCTGGCCCCGCCGCCCGTCGCGCCGCCGGCGCCGGTCATGGCGCCGCCGCCATCCCAGCCCAATACCTATTCGGTGACCCGCGACCGCCTCGAGAGCCAGGGCTATCGCGTCCAGCGACTGGAAGAAAAGAACGACGGGTCCTGGCGGGCCAACGTGACCCGCGATCCCGTGCCGACCCGCCCCCAGGGCGTGCCGAAGCGGGTCACGATCCACCCCAACGGGCAGATCGTCGAAGAATATTAGTCGCACCCTCTTTCGAGACTCTCTGACGCCGATGTCGGATCGGGCGGCCCTCCCCCGTCCTTGGGACACCCACATCGGAGGATTGCCATGAGAAAGATCGCTGCCGGCGCATTCGTCAGCCTGGACGGGGTCATGCAGGCGCCCGGTGGGCCCGAGGAGGACCCTACGGGCGGTTTCGAACATGGCGGCTGGACCGTGCCCTATTGGGACGAGCCGATGGGCCAGTTCATGGATGCGTGCTTTTCAAAGCCCTTCGACCTGCTGCTCGGCCGCAGGACCTACGAGATCTTCGCCGCCCACTGGCCGTTCGTCGGCGACGACGATCCCATCGGCAGGGTCTTCAACGAGGTGACCAAGTATGTCGCCACCTCTTCCACCTCGCCGCTCACCTGGAACAACTCGGTCGCCCTGACGGGCGATGTCGTCGCGGAGATCGCCCGGCTGAAGCAGGGAACGGGGCCAGTCCTGCTGACCCAGGGCAGCAGTGTGCTTCTGCAGACCCTGCTCGCTCACGACCTGATCGACGAACTCCGCCTGCTCACCTTCCCGCTGGTCCTCGGACACGGCAAGAAGCTGTTCGGCCCAGGCTCGAAAGCCGGCGCGCTGAAGCTGGCCGAGAGCAGCGTCTCGACGACGGGCGTCACCATGGGCGTGTATGCGCGCGCGGGGGCGGTGACGACCGGAACCTTCGCGCTGTCGCAGAGTTCCGACGCCGAGCTGGCGCGGCGCGAGAAGATCAAGGGAGAAGGCTGAGGGTTACGGCCCCGTCTTGATGTTGGCATCCCGGATGACTTTCGCCCATTTCGGGATGTCCGCGGCGATGGCTGCGCGGGTTTCCTCCGGCGTACTGCCCACGAGGTCGAGCCCCATCACCGCGAACTTCTTCTGCATCTCCGGATCGGCCAGCACCCTGAGCGACTCCGCGCGGACCTTGTCCACGATCGGACGAGGCAGGTTGGCGGGGCCCATCAGCGCGAACCACGACGTCGCCTCGAAGCCCGGGAAACCCTGCTCGGCGAGCGTCGGCAGATCGGGGGCGCTCGCGGCGCGCTTCAGGGAGGTCACAGCGATGCCGCGCACCCGGCCGTCGCGCACCATCGGCATTCCTGCCCCGGCGTTCTGAATCCCGACCGGAACCACACCGCTCATCACGTCGGTGAGGTTGGCACCGCGATACGGGATATGCTCCATCTTGATGCCGGCCAGGTGGCAGAACAGCTCGCCCGCAATGTGCTGCGGCGTACCGACGCCCGGCGTCCCGTAGGAGAGCTTGCCGGGATTGGCCTTGGCGTAGGCGATCAGGTCGGCGATCGACTTCACGGGCAGGTCGTTGTTCACGACGAAGACCGACGGCATGACCAAGGAGGTCGAAATCGCGGTCAGGTCCTTCAGCGGATCGAAGGGCAACGCCTGCAGAGACGGCAGGATGGTGATCGCGGCATTGCCCGACCACATCAGCGTGTGGCCGTCCGGCGGGGCCTTGGCGACCCTGTCGACCCCGATCGCGCCGGAATTGCCCGAGACATTCTCGACGACCACCGGCTGCCCCCAGGCCTCGGTGAACTTCTGCGCGAACAGCCGGGCGGTGACGTCGGTTGCACTGCCGGCGGTGAACCCCACCACGAGTTTGACCGGCTTGTCCGGCCAGGCGGTCTGGGCGACTGCAGCGTGTGCCCAGAGCAAGGCGAGCAGACACGAACCTATAACGCGAATGAGACTTAACATTTGCCAGTCCTCCCGCGGGCGGTCTTTGCCACCTCGTGGAGGACACGGTAAGGATCATGCGCCGGTTCGGCAACCGCACTGCGTGTGCACATGTCGTCACGCGATTGTCACCGCCACTAGTCGTCCTGTCGCACCCTGTAGGGCGAAAGGTGGGTGTAAGACCTGCGTGCAATACCCATATTGATTCGCGGAGGTATATGTGACCGTTTCCCATCCTGTAGACACCCACGTCGGTAGCCGGCTTCGCCAGCGGCGCGCGCTGCTCGGCATGAGCCAGACCGACCTCGCGAAGGCCGTTGGATTGACCTTCCAGCAGGTCCAGAAGTACGAGCGCGGCTTCAATCGCATCAGCTCGAGCCGACTGTTCGAGTTCTCGAAGGTCCTCGACGTTCCCGTGACCCATTTCTTCGACGGGATGGACGCGTCGGCGGGCACCACCAAGCGCAAGCCGGGTCGACCCAAGGCGGCCGCGAAGCAGGGCGACGATCTCAACACCAAGCGCGAGACGCTCGAGCTCGTCCGGGCCTACTACAAGATCAGTAACAAGGGCCTGCGCACCAAGACCCTCGACCTGATCCAGGCGCTCGCCAAGGATTGACAGGCAGCCGGCAACATTCGTTCTTCCAGGGCGTTGGACTTGCTTCCTGCCAATGCGATGCCGAATGCGGCTCTGGAGACCTTCGATGACCCACCCGGTGGCCGCTATCGCCGTCTTGCTTCTCTTGCCGGCGGTTGCCGGTTGCAATGAGGGGCCGCCGCTGAAGGCCCCTTCTCCGGACGCCCCGATGTCCACCGTCCGATACCAGTGCCAGCAGGACAAGACGATCGTCGCGGACTTCTACGACGGAAAGTCGAGCCTCGGACCGGATGGGCGTCCCATTCCCGGCGGGCGGGCGGTCGTGCAATTGAGTGACGGGCGCAAGTTCAGCCTGCCGCAGACTGTGTCGGGGTCGGGTATCCGTTACGCCGATTCGAGCGGCACGTTCGTCTTCTGGAGCAAGGGAGACACCGCCTTCGTCGAGGAAGGCGCGAACCAGACGGTGACCTACCGGGATTGCGTCCAGAAGCGCTGAGGCCGGCGCCTATCGGCGCCCGGCCAGAGCGCGGTTCTCGAGGCGACTGAGCAGTCGGACGAGCGGCCAGAGCAGCAGGAAATAAATGACCGCGGCCATGACGATCGGCGTCGGGTTGTAGGTGATGCTTTGCGCCTGGCGGGCCTCGTAGAGCAGTTCGGGGACGGCGACCACCGAACCCAGCGACGTGAGCTTCACGACTTCCAGCGTGTTCGAGAGCAGGTCCGGCATCACGTTCCGCACCGCCTGGGGCAGCACGACGTAGCGCATCGCCTGCATCCGGGTGAGGCCGGTGGAGCGCGCCGCCTCGACTTGGCCCCCCGGCACCGAGTCGATGCCGGCGCGGAAGATCTCCCCGTAATAGGAGCCGGTGTTCAGGAAGAAGGCGATGGCCACGCAGGCGAACCCGCCCAGTTCCAGGCCCGCGAACGGCAGGCCGGCGAACAGCAGCACCAACAGCACGAGCGGCGGGAAGGCCCGGAAGAAGTCGACCCACGCCATCAGCGGCCAGCGCACCAGCGGATGCCTGATCGAGGCGAGCAGCGCCAGGATCAGGCCGCCGAACAGACCGAGCGGCACGACGATCAGGGACAGCAGGATCGTGTTCCACAGGCCCGTCAGAACGATGGGCCAGGCTGCCTTCATGATCTCGATGTTGAAGAAGGCTTCGATCATCGCTTCCACGCGAACTTGGCCTCGATCCAGCGGGCTGCAACGACGACCGGCAGGAACAGCACGACGTAGGCCGCCGCCCCCATCATCAGGGGCGAGGGATTGTAGGAGTTGGACATCGCGGAGCTGGCCTGTCCCAGGATCTCGGTCACCGCCACGACGGTGCCCAGCGCCGTACCCTTGGTGATCGAGATGGTGCGGTTGGTCAGCGGCGGGATGGTGAGCCGGAAGGCCTGCGGCAGCACGACGTTGAACAGGGTCTGGCCGAACGACAGGCCGGTCGAGCGCGAGGCTTCCCACTGGCCCTTCGGGATCGAGGTGATGCCGGCCCAGAAGATCTCCTCGGAGAAGGCCATCAGGACGAAGGCGAGCGACAGCCAGGTCGAGACGAAGCCGGACGGCGCCGGGCCTGCGTAAGGCAGGCCGAAGTACATCAGGACGATGATGACCAGCGGCGGCAGCGAGCGGAAAAGATCGACGATGAAGATGATCAGCCAGTTGAGCGGCCGGATCGCCAGGCTGCGCAACAGAGCCAGCGCCAGCCCCGCCCCGAGGCCGCTGACCACGATCAGGAGCGCGAGCTCGATGGTCACCACCATGCCGGACAGGATGTCCGGCAGGTACTTCCACATGACCTTCGCGTTGAAGAAGGTTTCGACGAACTTGTCCCAGCCGCTCATGCCACGCCGGCCTCAGTGCCGCTGGATCTGGCCGATGAAGGCACGCGTCCGTTCGTGACTCGGCGTTTCGAAGATCGCCGCCGGCGGCCCCTGCTCCACGATCAGCCCGTCGTCCATGAACACGACCCGGTCGGCCGCATTGCGCGCGAAGCCCATCTCGTGGCTGACCACGATCATGGTCATGCCGCTCTCGCGCAGGCCGCGCATCACCTCGAGGACAGACCCGACCAGCTCGGGATCGAGGGCGCTGGTCGGCTCGTCGAACAGCATCACGCGCGGCTCCAGCGCGATCGAACGGGCGATCGCCACTCGCTGCTGCTGGCCGCCCGAAAGCTGGCCCGGCGTGTGGTCGGCACGCTCGGCGAGGCCCACCCGCTCCAGCGCCGCCCGGCCCAGCGCCTCGGCCTCGGCGCGGCCCTTCCCGGCCACCTTGCGCAACGCCAGGGTCACGTTCCCCAGCGCCGTCATGTGCGGATAGAGATTGAACGACTGGAACACCATGCCGATGCGGCGGCGGGCATGGTTGATGTCGGTCTTCGGGTCGAGCATGTCGATGCCGTCGACCACGATCGAGCCGGAGGACGGCTCCTCCAGCCGGTTGAGACAGCGCAGCAGCGTCGACTTGCCGGACCCCGACGGGCCGATGACGAATACCAGCTCGCGCTCCGCCACCTTGAGATCGACACCCTTCAGGACGTGAAGAGTGCCAAAATGCTTGTGGATCGCGCGCGCATCTACGATTGGATTGGCGGTCATGAGATCAGTCCGTCGCCCCGGGTGAAGGCTCGCAGCGGAGGTGTGCTTTCCTCCGCTGCGCTTCGTCCGGGGCAACGCCAAGGGTTCAGTTACACTTCAGCTCGTGCGGCGTCGGATCGTAGCCCGGCATGCCCGGCACGCCGTAGCCCGGCGTCACCACGACAGCGAGATCGTCGGCCGCCGGCTTCTTGTTGAACCACTTCTCGTAGAACTTCGCCATCGTGCCGTCCTTCTTCATGCAGTCGAGCGCATCCTGCAGCTCGGCACGAAGCTTGGGGTTGTCCTTCGGCACGGGCGCGGCCCAGTGGGCGCGCGTTTCGGCGAGTTCGAGGTCGGCGATGAATTGCGGGTTCTTCGAAGCGGCGTAGACGATCGTGGTGTTGCCGCCCAGCGTCGCGTAGGCGCGGCCCGACAGTACCGCCTGCGTCGCGTCTGGCTGCGTGTCGTAGACCTGGACGGTGAAGCCATGCTCCTCGCCCATCTTCTTGGCGAGCGTCTCGTAGGGCGTGCCCTTGTTCACGGCCACGGCCTTGCCCTTGAGGTCGGCCCAGCTCTTGATCGGCGCGCTGCCCTTCTTGATGCCGAACTGGAAGGCGGTCCACAGATAGCCGGCCGTGAACAGCATGTTCTCGGCGCGCTCCTTGGTCACGGTGGTCGGCGCCGCGATGAAGTCGTAGCGGCCCGACTGCATGCCGGGGATCAGGGTCGAGAAGCTCACGGCATCGATCGTGATGTCGCGCTTCATGCGCTTGGCGGCCTCGGTGAAGACGTCGATCTGGAAGCCCTCGACGCCGCCGCCCATCTTCGGCATGGCGTGCGGCGCGAACGTGCCATCGACACCGGTGCGCAGCGGCGGCTTCTTGTCCTGGGCGAGCGCGGGGCTCACGCACATCAGTGCCGCAACGGCCAGCGCTGCAAAGCGACGGTGCATCATTTCTTCAGTTCCCTTCCCATGAAATCCCCAAGCTTCAACGTTAGAACAAGCGTTGTCGGATAGCAATTTAGAGGCCATCTTGCGGCCATGTCCGACCGAATCCTCGTCATCAATCCCAATTCCACCGAAGCCGTCACCCGCGGCATCGACGTCGCCATGGAGCCGCTGCGCATGAACGGTGGCCCGGCCATCGAATGCGTCACGCTGGCGGACGGCCCGCCCGGCATCGAGAACCAGGGCCACGTCGAACAGGTCGTGCCGCTGATCGGCGCCATGGTGAAGCAGCGCGACAACGACTGCTCGGCATTCGTCATCGGATGCTATTCCGACCCCGGTCTGCATGCCGCGCGCGAACTCACGACCAAGCCGGTGCTGGGCATCGCCGAGTGCGGCATCCTGACCGCTCTCACCCTCGGCCAGCGCTTCGGCGTGATCTCGATCCTGAGGAAGTCGATCCCCCGGCATCTTCGCTATGTCGGCCAGATGGGCCTGAACGACCGCATGGCCGGCGACCGCGCGATCGGCCTGGGAGTCGTCGCACTGGCCGACGAGGCCCGCACCTTCAGCCGCATGGCCGAAGTCGCCGCCGAGTTGCGCGACGAGGACGGCGCCGACGTGCTGGTGATGGGCTGCGCCGGCATGGCGCGCTACCGGGAACGCCTGCAGCGCCATGTCGGCCTGCCCGTGGTCGAGCCCAGCCAGGCCGCCGTCGCGATGGCGATCGGACGCTCCCGGCTGAACTGGTCCTGAGCTATTCGGCCGCCGCGGCCTTGACGACCGGCGCCGCCGGGAAATCCATGCGGTCGTTGGTGCGGCAGTAGCGATCGGCGAACATGCGTCCGACCGGGTGGTACTTGTCCATGTGGACGCGCTTGGCCTTGTCGTCCCACAGCTCGTCGCGGATGTGGAAGCGCAGCCCCTCGCCGATCACGAGCTGGCGATCGTCCTTCACATTGATGACCTGCCAGGTCTTGCACTCCATCGCCCACGGCGCGTCGGCCAGGCGCGGCGTCTTGATGTCGACCGAGGGCGCGAGCTTCAGGCCGAGATAGTCGGGTTCGCCGACGTTCGGCGGAAAGTCGCCGCTCGATTCGTGCATCTTGAGCGCCAGCGGCTCGTCGGTGAGGTTGATCACGAACTCGCCCGTCCGCTGGATGTTCGTCCAGGTGTCCTTGAGGCGCCCGTCCGGCCGCTTGTTGATCGCGAACATGCAGAGCGGCGGATCCTCGGCGAAGACGTTGAAGAAGCTGAACGGCGCCGCGTTGACCACGCCGGTCGGTCCCAGCGTCGTCACCCAGGCGATCGGGCGCGGCAGCACGAAGGCGGTCAGGACCTTGTAGCGCTCGTGCGGTGTCAGGTCGTTGGAAGCGTATTGCATTTCGAGAGCCCTCAGTTCGACGGTTCGAGCTTCACGCCGGTGCGCTCGCTGATCAGCTTGTAGTGCTCCGGGCGGCGGTGCTTGGCGAAGTTGAAGGTGGTGTTGCGGATGTACTCGCCGAGGCCGAGATCGCAATCGTAGGAGATGACCTCGTCATCCTCGGTGGTGCCCTTGGCCACGATCTCGCCGGTCGGTGCCACGATCACCGAGCCGCCGTGCAACCAGAACCCGTCTTCCTTGCCGGCCTTCGCCGTCGCCACGACCCAGATGCCGTTCTGATAGGCAGCTGCCTGCAGCGAAAGCATGTGGTGGAACACCCGCAGGTACGGCGGCTCGTGCGGCGCGTAGACGTTGTCGCTCGGCGTGTTGTAGCCCAGCACGACCATCTCGGCGCCCTTCAGTGCCATGACGCGGAACGTCTCGGGCCAGCGGCGGTCGTTGCAGATGCATTGGCCGACGATCACTTCGTCCTTGAACATCTTCCAGACGTTGAAGCCCAGATTGCCGACCTCGAAATACTTCTTCTCGAGATGCTGGTACGGCACCGTCGGGCGGTGCTCGTCATGGCCCGGCAGATGGACCTTGCGGTACTTGCCGATCAAACGGCCGTCCGGTCCCACCAGGATCGAGGTGTTGAAGTGATGCGTCGCCCCCTCTTCCTCGGTCCGCTCGGCGTAGCCCAGGTAGAAGCCGATGCCCTTCTCGCGCGCCAGCTCGAACAGCGGCAGCGTGTCCGGGCTCGGCATCTGGCTCTCGAAGTACTTCTCGACCTCGTTGGGATCTTCCATCCAGTAGCGCGGGAAGAAGGTCGTGAGCGCCAGTTCGGGAAACACGATGAACTTGGAGCCGCGGCTGTCGGCCTCCTTCAACATCTCGATCATGCGCTTGACCACGCTCGCCCGGCTGTCGGCGAGATGGATCGGACCCAGCTGGGCGGAGGAGACTTTCAGACGGCGGGACACAGCTACTTCCTTTCTGTCATCCTGAGCGAAGCGGAGGATCTCGCGCTCCGTACAGGTACGGTTAAACTTCTGTCAGGTCCTTCGCTGCGCTCAGGACGACGGCAAGACTAGAACAACGGCTTGAGACCAAAGCGCGACATGGCCTGCAACTCAGGGGCACTCTGCCCGATCGGCTTCGACGAATCGGGCGAGGCGCACGGCAGGAACTGGCCGGAGCCGCGCTCGGCGTTCAGCTTGCCGTCTTCGACCACAACCCTGCCGCGGCTCACGACGGTGATCGGCCAGCCCTTGATCTGGCGGCCCTCGTAGGGCGTGTAGCCGACATTGTCGTGCAGGTCCTTCCAGGTGACCGTGACATCCTTGTCGGCGTCCCAGATCGCGAAATCGGCGTCGGAGCCGACGGCGATCGTGCCCTTCTTCGGATAGAGACCGTAGAGCTTGGCGTGGTTGGCCGAGGTCAGCGCCACGAACTGCTGCAGGGTGATGCGGCCCTTCTGCACGCCTTCCGAGAACAGCATCGGCAGCCGGATCTCAATCCCGGGCACACCGTTGGCCATCTCCTTGAAGGTCGTCTTGTCGCCCTTGGGAATCTTGCCGCCGGCATTGAACTGGTACGGCGCGTGGTCGGAGGAGAAGGTCTGGAACGTGCCGTCCTTCAGCGCCGCCCATACCGCTTCCTGGGCCGCCGAGTCGCGCGGCGGCGGGCTGCAGCACCACATGGCGCCCTCGACGCCGGGCTTGTCCATGTCGTCGGCGGTCAGCGCAATATACTGCGGGCAGGTTTCGCCGAAGATCTTCAGACCCTTCTTCTGCGCCTGGCGCAGCGTCTCGATCGCCTCGATCTCCGACATGTGCACCAGCAGGAGCGGCGCATCGACCAGGCGGGCCAGCGAGATCGCGCGGTTGGTCGCCTCGGCCTCGGCCAGGCGGGCATGGGCGATGGCGTGGAACTTCGGCGCGCCATGGCCCTGGTCGACGAGATGATGCGCCAGCCACTGGATCATGTCGTGGTTCTCGGCATGCACCATGACCAGCGCGCCGTCGCGCCTAGCCACGGAGAGGATGTCGAGGATCTGATAGTCGCTGACCTTCATCGCATCGTAGGTCATGTAGATCTTGAACGAGGTGTAGCCGTCCTTGATCAGCGCCGGCAGCTCCTGCCCCAGCGCCTGCGGCGTCGGATCGGTGACGATCAGATGGAACGCATAGTCGATCACCGCCTTCGGGGTCGCGGCCTCGTGATACTCGTTGACGACCTGGCGCAGCGACATGCCGCGATGCTGGGCGGCGAAGGGAATGACGGTCGTCGTGCCGCCGAAGGCGGCCGAGACGGTGCCGGTGTAGAAGTCGTCGGCGCACATCACGCCCATGCCGGATTTCTGTTCGATGTGGCAATGGCTGTCGACGCCGCCGGGGAGCACGAACTTGCCGCCGGCATCGATCTCGCGCGTTCCCGTGCCCTTCAGGTCGGGCCCGATCTCGACGACCTGGCCATCCTTGACGGCGATATCGCCTTCGGCCTGCCGTTCGGCGGTGACGATGCGGGCGTTGCGAACGATCAGATCGTAATCAGCCATGTTCCTACTCCGCCGCCTTGGCGAGACGGCCGCTGGCCGCCAGACGCCGCTCGAGACGCGCCATCATTCCGTCGAGTTCCGTCCTGTCCGCAGCCGTCAGAGACGAACCGGGCGCCCGCTGCTTCGGGCTCTTGATGGCGCCGCGGCGGAACAGCACCTCCTTGCGCAGCGCGAGCCCGATCGCCGGCTGCACCTCGTGGCGCACCAGCGGCAGATAGATGTCGAACAGGTCCTCCGCCTCCTCGGCCCTGCCCTGGGCGAACAGCTCATAGACCTGCACCAGCATCTCGGGCCAGGCGAAGCCGGTCATGGCACCGTCGGCGCCGCGGCGCATCTCCTGCGGATAATAGAGCCCGCCATTGCCGACCAGGATCGATACCCGGCGCCGGCCGGGCTTCTTCTCGCCTTCGCGGACCTTGGTGAGCTTGGCGAGGCCCGGCGCATCCTCGTGCTTCAGCATCACGAGCTGCGGAAAGTCGTCGACCAGCCGTTCGAACACGCTGACCGGCAGGTAGACTCCGGTGGTCTGCGGATAATCCTGGTACACGACCGGGATGTGCGGACCGAGCGCCTCGAAGACCTGCGCATAGTAATTGTAGACGCCTTCGTCGCCTTTGAGACCCGGCGACGGCGCCACCATCACGCCCGACGCGCCCGCCATCATCGCCTCGTGCGAGAGGCGCCGGACGTTCTCGAGCCCGGCATGGCTCACGCCCACGATCACCGGCCTGCCCTGGGCCCGGCCGATCACGCGGTTGACCACCGAGATCGATTCTTCGGCCGTCAGCTTGTGGGCCTCGCCCATCATGCCGAGCAGCGTGAATCCATGTACGCCGCAGCCCAAATAAAAATCGGTCAAGCTGTCGACGCTCTGGAGGTCGACCGCGCCCTCGTCGGTGAAGGGCGTGGCGGCGATGATGTACACGCCCTTCGCCTGCTCGTTCAGCTTGCCTGATGACATCGTCGACGCTCCTCGGCGCGGTTCTTGCAACGCCCCCGGAATGAGGTTGCAGCGATCATGCCACTCGTCGGGCGCTTGTCGAGCGTCGCGGCGGCGGCAAGCGTTCTTACCCGAAGAGGGGCAGGTGTCGAAGTAAATGGCGCGGCATATCGCTCATCGATTGATGATTTCATTTCCGGTCCTGCTGGGGGTGCTGCTCATCGGCTTCCTGCTGCTGCAGGTCGTGCCTACGGATCCGGCAACGGTGGTCGCAGGTCCGACGGCGACCAAGGCTGAAGTCGACGCGATCCGAAACGACCTCGGGCTCAACCAGCCGCTCTGGGTCCAGTTCGGGCGCTATCTCGGCCGCGTCTTCCAGCTCGACCTCGGCCGCTCCATGATCTCCAACCGCGCCGTCGTCGACGAGATCGCCCTCACCCTCTGGCCGACCGTCGAGCTGATGCT
Organism: Reyranella sp.; assembly: GCF_965228225.1. Taxonomy (GTDB): domain Bacteria; phylum Pseudomonadota; class Alphaproteobacteria; order Reyranellales; family Reyranellaceae; genus Reyranella. The sequence continues at coordinate 2,621,718 of NZ_OZ245801.1, forward strand.
GGCCTGCCTGATCTGGGCCGTGCCGCTCGGCATCACCCTCGGTACCCTCGCCGCCCGCCGCCGCGGCACGGTGATCGACCGCGCCATCATGGCGCTCTCGGTCATGGGTGTGTCGGTGCCGATTTTCTGGGTCGGCCTGCTGCTGATCCAGTATGTCGGCGGCGCCGGCCTGTTGCCCTTCCAGGGCCGCAACGGCCCGATCTGGACCGCTGACGGATTCCTCAGCATCATTTTGCCGGCCGTGACCCTGGGCGCCGTCTTCGTCGGGCCGGTTGCGCGCATGACCCGGACCTCCTTGCTGGAGACGCTGGGCGCCGACTACGTGCGTACCGCCCGCGCCAAGGGCGCTTCGGACTGGCGCGTGACGATCCGTCATGCCCTGCGCAACGCGATGATCCCCGTGATCACCCTGGTGGGCCTGCAGATCGGCTTCCTGCTGGGCGGTTCGATCGTCACCGAGACCATGTTCGCCTGGCCGGGCGTCGGCCGCATGGCGGTGGGCGCCATCACCTCCAGCGACTTCCCGCTGGCACAGGGCGCGATCCTGATCCTCGCCGTCGGCTTCATGGCGATCAACCTGCTGGTCGATGTCCTCTACGCCTATCTCGACCCAAGGATCGCCCGCGGATGACCGACGCCGCCCTGCCGTTGCAAAGCCAGGCCGACCAGCGCGCCATCGCCGCCATCCGGCGCAAGAACGCCGTGTGGCGACGCATCCTGCGCGACCCGCCGGCGGCGGCCGCGGCCCTCTTCCTCATCGTGATCGTCGGGGCCGCGATCCTCGCCCCCTGGATCGCGCCCTTCGACCCCTATGCCTCCAACATGCGGCTGCGGCTGTGCCCGATCGGCGGCGCACGCTGCCCGGATTTCCTGCTGGGCGCCGACAACCAGGGGCGCGACATGCTCAGTCGCATCCTGTTCGGCCTGCGCGCCACCTTGGGCATCGGCATCATCGCCGTCGTGGTCGGCGGCGGACTGGGCGCCCTGATCGGCCTCAGCGCCGCCTATTTCAGACGCCTCGACCAGCCGCTGATGCGCCTGGTCGACGTGCTGCTGTCCTTCCCCTCGATCCTGTTCGGCCTCGCCATTGCGGCGGTGATGGGCACCGGCCTCCTCTCCCTCGTGGTTGCGCTCAGCATTGCATCGGTCCCCTCGATCGCCCGCATCGCCCGCGGTGCCGCGCAGTCGATCATGCAGCAGGAATACATGGAGGCCGGCCGCGCCGTGGGCCTGGGCGACGGCGCCCTCATCTGGCGCTATCTCGCCCTCAACTGCTGGCCGACCATCCTGATCTACATGACGCTGCAACTCGGACAGGCGATCCTCTTGGGTGCGGCGCTGTCGTTCCTCGGGCTGGGCGCCCAGCCGCCGACCGCCGAGCTGGGCAGCATGGCCGCCGACGGCCGCAAGTTCCTGTCGATCGCGCCCCAGGTCTCGACCATCCCCTGCGCGGCGATCTTCCTCGTGGTGCTCGCATTCAATGTCCTGGGGGACGCGTTGCGCGACGCCCTCGATCCGAAGTTGAGGCAATGACGTGAAACAGCAGGAGGCGTGGGCATGAAGAAGCTGACAGTGGCGGCACTGGCCGCGGTCGCCGTGACCGGCATGGCGGTGCCGGCGATGGCGCAGAAGAGCGTGACGATCGTGCGCGAGATCGACACCGATCGCTACGATCCGCACAAGTCGACCGCCCGGTCGGGCGCCGAGGTCATCTACATGATGGGTGACACGATGGTGAACCTCGACTTCGACATGAAGACGTTGAAGCCGGGCCTCGCCAAGAGCTGGAGCGTGTCGCCCGACGGCCTCACCTACACGTTCAAGATCCGCGACGACGTCACCTTCTGCAGCGGCAAGAAGATGACGGCGAAGGACATCGTCGCCACCTACGAACGCTGGCTCGATCCGGAGACCAAGGGTCTCGTGAAGTGGCGCATGGGCGACGTCGACAAGGTGACCGCACCCGACGACTTCACGGTCGAGTACAAGCTCAAGAAGCCGTTCTCCGAGCTGCTCTACCAGATGACGCAGTACTTCCACACGGTTCTGAACATCGACCAGGCCAAGCAGCTCGGAGCCGACTTCGGCGTGAAGGGCTTCGACGGCACCGGTCCCTACTGCTTCGAGAGCTGGACGCCGCGCGACTCGACGGTCCTCTCCAAGCACAAGGGCTACAAGTGGGGCCCGCCGATCTACGACTACACCGAGGCCCAGGTCGACAAGGTGATCTGGAAGGTGGTGCCGGAAGAGAACACACGCGTCACCGCGCTGCAGGCCGGCCAGGCCGACGCCAGCCAGTATGTGCCCTACTGGTCGATCAAGGAGCTGCAGGCCAACAAGAACCTCTCGGTGACCAAGGCCGAGAACTTCTTCTGGACCTACTTCATCGGCTTCAAGGTCGACAAGGAACTGGTCAACGACGTGCGCGTGCGCCAGGCGATGAACCTCGCGGTCGACCAGAAGGCGATCACCGAGGCCGTGACCTTCGGCTTCGCCGACCCGGCGTCGACGATGCTGATGCCCAACGTCCTCGACTTCAACGGCAAGCTGAACAAGGCGGCCTACGGCGAGAACATCAAGGAGGCCGACAGGCTGCTCGACGAGGCGGGCTGGAAGAAGGGTCCGGACGGCTTCCGCTACAAGGACGGCAAGAAGCTGGCGCCGCTGATCTACGGCATCTCCGGTGCCTTCAAGGAGATCGCCGAGGCGGTGCAGGGCGATCTGCGCAAGGTCGGCGTCGACCTGCAGATCCAGTTGTTCGACGCGACGGTCGCCTGGGGCAAGCTGGCCACGCAGGAGTTCGATGCCTTCGGCATGAGCTTCCCCTATGTCAGCGCCGGTGACGCAATGAACCTCTACTTCCGCTCGACCAATGCGCCGACACCGAACCGCATGAACTGGAAGGACAAGGAAACCGACGAGCTGCTCGACAAGGGTTCGACCGCCCTCGACGAGGCAACCCGGGCGACGGCCTACCAGGCCGTGCAGCAGAAGGTGCACGATGCCTTCGTCTGGATCCCGTTGTTCCACGAGCCGTTGTTCGTCGTGGCGGGCGCCAAGCTGAAGCCCATCAAGGCCCACGGCAACTATGGCTGCGGTCTCTACAAGGGCCTGGGCCTCGCCTACAAATAGCCAGCAGACAGCAAGCAACCGGAGCGAAGCGCTTATGAAGACGACCAAGATCGCCGGCCTCGACCACGTCGTTGCGTGGGACGAGGCCGAAGGGCGGCACGTCTATCTCGAGAACGCCGATCTCGTGTTCAAGGGCAACGAGATCGCCCATGTCGGACCGGGTTACACGGGCCCGGTCGACACGACCATCGACGGCAAGGGGATGATGGCCATCCCCGGCCTCGTCAACGTTCACAGCCATCCCTTCTCCGAGCCCGCCAACAAGGGCCTCACCGAGGAGTATGGCAGCGACAAGCTCGGCCAGAGCTCCCTCTACGAATATCTGACGGTGTTCGGCCTCAACCCCGAGGATGCCGGTCCCTCCTCCAGGGTCGCGGTCTCGGAGCTTCTGAAGAGCGGCGTGACGACCATCACCGATCTTTCGATGGCGCGCGAAGGTTGGGCGGACGACCTGGCCTCCACGGGCATCCGCGCCGTCGTCTGTCCGATGATGCGCCAGGGCGTCTGGTACACGAAGAACGGCCACACTGTTGAGTATGCCTGGGACGAGAAGGCCGGCGAGAAGGCCTTCGAAGCCTCGATGGCGACGCTCGACGAGGCGGCAAAACATCCCAGCGGCCGCATCTCCGGCATGGTCGGCCCGGCCCAGATCGACACCTGCCGCGAGGGATTCTTCAAGGAGGCGCTGCAGGAGGCCCGGCGTCGCGGTCTGCCGATGCAGACCCATGCCTGCCAGGCCGTCGTCGAGTTCCATGAGATGGTCCATCGCCACGGCAAGACGCCCATCGAATGGCTCGACTCGATCGGCGTGCTGGGGCCCGACCTCATCATCGGCCATGGCATCTTCCTGAACGACCATCCGCAGATCCACTATCCGCACGCCAACGACTTCGAGCGGCTGCGCGATTCGGGGGCCTCGGTGGCGCACTGCCCGACCGTCTTCGCGCGGCGCGGCATGGTGATGAACTCGATCGGCCGCTACATGGATGCGGGCATCACGGTCGGCATCGGCACCGACACCTTCCCGCACAACATGCTCGATGAGATGCGGCTGGTCTGCTACCTCGCCCGCGCCATCACCATGAACTACAAGATGGGCACGACGCGGCACGCCTTCGAGGCGGCCACGATCGGCGGCGCCAAAATGCTCCGCCGGCCCGATCTCGGGCGGCTCGCACCGGGCTGCAAGGCCGACTTCTCGCTGGTCGACATGAGCCATCCCTACATGCAGCCGGCGCACGAGCCGGTGCGCAGCCTGATCTACTCGGCCGGCGACCGCGCCATCCGCCACGTCTACGTCGACGGCACGCAGGTGGTGAAGGACGGCCAGGTCCTGACGGTCGATGTCGAGGCCGCCACCGCGGGCCTGGTCGAAGGCCAGCGCAAGCGGCTCGAAACGGTGAGCCAGCGCGACTGGGCCGGCCGCACCGCCGATCAGCTTGCGCCCCCGGTCTATGGCACGCGCGATCGCCTGCCGCAGTCGCGGCCGGTGACCTGACCATGACGCAGTCTGTCATCCCGAGCGAAGCGAGGGACCTTTGACGCAACAGGAAGGGTCCCTCGGCCTGCGGCCTCGGGATGACAAGAGTGCGCTCCTCGAGGTCAAAGGCCTGCGCACGGAGTTCCGCTCCGGCGGCAGTTCGTTCGCGGCCGTCGACGGCATCAGCTTCTCGCTGGCGCCCGGCGAGACGCTGGGCATCGTGGGCGAATCCGGTTGCGGCAAGTCGGTGACGTCGCTCTCGATCATGCGGCTGGTGCCCAACCCGCCCGGCCGCATCACCGCGGGAGAGATCAAACTGCAGGGTCGCAATCTCCTCGACCTGCCGGAGAGCGACATGCGCGCCGTGCGCGGCGACGACATCGCCATGATCTTCCAGGAGCCGATGACCAGCCTCAACCCGGTGCAGACGGTGGGCGATCAGATCATCGAGGCGGTCCAGCTGCACCGCTCGCTCGGCGCCGCCGGAGCGCGCGCCCGCGCACTCGAAATGCTGCAGCTGGTGAAGATCCCCTCGCCCGAGACCCGGCTCGACGAATATCCGCACCAGCTTTCCGGCGGCATGCGCCAGCGCGTGATGATCGCCATGGCGCTGGCCTGCGATCCCAAACTGCTGATCGCCGACGAGCCAACCACCGCGCTCGACGTCACCATCCAGGCGCAGATCCTCGACCTGCTGCGCGACCTGCGCGAGCGAACGGGTACGGCGATCATGCTGATCACGCACGATCTCGGTGTCGTCGCCGAACTCGCGCATCGTGTGATCGTCATGTATGCCGGCCGGATCGTCGAGGAAGCGCCGGTCGACCTGCTGTTCGCCGACCCGCAACACCCCTACACGCTGGGCCTGCTGGGCTCGATCCCGCGGCTCGGCAGCGACGGCGACGAGCGCCTCACCGCCATCGAGGGCGTCGTGCCCAATCCCTACGCCCTGCCGCCCGGCTGCCGCTTCAGCCCGCGCTGTCCGCTGGCCGACACACGCTGCCGCGCCGAGCAGCCCACCTTGCGCGAGATCGCGCCCGGCCACCGCGCCGCCTGCTGGAAGGCGCCCCTCGATCTCGTCCTGGCCGAGGCCGCCGAATGACCACCGAGCCCCTCCTCTCCGTCTCCGGCCTCACCAAGCACTTCCCGGTGAAGCGCGGCATCGTCTTCCAGAGCGCCGTCGGCACCGTGCGCGCCGTCGACGGACTCTCCTTCGACGTGGCCCCGGGCGAAACGCTGGCGCTGGTGGGCGAATCGGGCTGCGGCAAGTCGACGACCGGCCGCCTGGTGCTGCGCCTGATCGAGGCCACCGAGGGCACCATCCGCTTCGCCGGCCGCGACGTACGCGGCCTGTCGCGCAGCGCGCTGCGCGACCTGCGGCGCGACATGCAGATCATCTTCCAGGACCCCTACGCCTCGCTGAACCCGCGCCTCACCGTCGGGGAGACCTTGGCTGAACCGCTCCGCCTGCATGGGCTCGCCTCGGGCGCGGCCCTGCGCAAGCGCATCGACGAGCTGCTGGGCGAGGTCGGCCTGTCGGCCTGGCACGCGCTGCGCTACCCGCACGAATTCTCCGGCGGCCAGCGCCAGCGCATCGGCATCGCCCGGGCGCTGGCCTCGCAGCCCAAGCTGATCGTCTGCGACGAGCCGGTCTCGGCGCTCGACGTGTCGATCCAGGCCCAGGTCATCAACCTGATGCAGGACCTGAAGGACAAGTTTGGCCTCTCCTACATCTTCATCGCCCACGATCTCGCCGTCGTGCGCCACATCTCCGACCGAGTCGCCGTCATGTATCTCGGCAAGATCGTCGAGCTGGCGCCCAAGCGCAGCCTGTTCGCGCGGCCGCGTCACCCCTACACCCAGGCCCTGCTGTCGGCCGTCCCGGTGCCCGACCCGACCGCGCAGCGCGCGCGCATCCGCCTGGCCGGCGACGTGCCCAGCCCGCTCAATCCGCCCAAGGGCTGCCGCTTCCACACGCGCTGCGCCCACGCCCAGGATCGCTGTCGCATGGAGGAGCCCCTGCTTCGTCCCCTGCAGGACGGCGACGGTGCCGAAGGTCAGGTCGTCGCCTGCCACTTCGCCGAGAGCATCGTGCCGCCCACTCTGGTCCCGGAGAACGATCCGCCCTACGCCCGCCGCCTGGCCGCCCTGCGCAAACTCTCCGCGGCGGCGTAGATTGGATAACGCGCGTCAATTGCGAACCGTTCGCACTCGCGATATGATCCAGGCGTGCCATCAGAAGCTACGACCGCGCTGTTCACGGAGCACCGACGTTCGCTGATCGACTACGCGACCGGAATCGTCGGCTCGCGCGCCGAAGCGGAGGACGTGGTGCAGGAGGCCTGGCTGCGTTTCGACGCGGTGTCGCGGCGCCAGCTTCTCGACGAGCCGCTGAGCTACCTCTACCGGATCGTCCGCAACCTCGCGATCGACGGCCGCCGCAAGCAGGGCCGCGAGGAGCGCCACATCGTTGCGGGCACGGCCTCGCTGCTCGACGGGATCGCCGAGGACCGGCCCTCTCCCGAGGCGGAAGTCTTGGCCCGCAGCGAACTGCAGGCCCTGCAGGCCGCCCTGCTCGAACTGCCGGAGCGGACGCGGATCGCCGTCGAGATGCACCGGATGGGCGGCGCGACGCTGAAGGAGATCGCCGCCTACCTCGGAGTCTCGATCGGACTGGCCCATTCGCTGGTGATCGACGGCCTCGAACATTGCCGTGCCCGCCTCGCGCGCGTGGCGCCCGACCGGTAATCGGTCCCCGAAATCGAACTTTCCCTGAAATTCCGCCCCTTGCCCGTCGTGTAGGAAGTGCGGGAGTTGCGCCCGCCCGCAGGAAAGCATGGCCGACAGACGAGAAGTCGCGAACGACGAGATGCCCGATACCGCCAGCAAGTGGCTTCTGGCCCTTGCCGAGCGGCCGGACGACGGTGCGCTGCGGGCTGCCTTCGAGCATTGGCACGGCGCGAGCGCCGACAACGCGCGCGACTGGCTGGAGATGAACCGGACGGCAACGCTGCTCGCGACCTCGGTGCCGCCCCGCGAGCCGGGTTGGGCCGAGTTCCTGAGACAGCGCCGCGCCGCCGAAGCCCGCCGGCAACGTCGTCGCCGCACGATTGGCGGCGGACTGGCCGCGCTCGCGACGGCGGCCTGCCTGCTGCTCTTCTTCCAGGGCAGCACCCTGCTTCTTCGATTCGAGGCCGACCACGTAACCGCGAGCGCGGAGCAGCGCCGCCTCGACCTCGCCGACGGCACGCATGTCGTGCTGGCGCCGCAAAGCGCCATCGTCGCCGAATACTCGACCGGCGAGCGGCGCGTGAAGCTGCTGAAGGGCGCCGCCTTCTTCGAGGTCGCGAACGAGCCACGCCCATTCGCCGTAGAGGCGCGCGGCGTCGTCGCGCGCGATGTCGGTACTGCCTTCGAGGTCAGACTCGGCGCAGACGCCGTCGAGGTGGCCGTACGGGATGGCATCGTCGACGTCATGGCGCCGAACATCACCAGAGCGGAGCGCCTGCTCGCCGGGCAATGGGCACAGGTGAGGCACACGGGAGCCGTCGGCCGCGGGCAGGCGCCGCGCGACCTGGTCGCGGCCTGGACGGCCGGACAGCTCGTCGTGAAGAACCAGCCGGTGAGCGAAGTGATCGACGCGCTGCGTCCGTACTTCGACGGCGTCGTCGTCCTGCATGGGCGGAAGCTCGCCGCCGAGCCGCTCACCGGCATCTACAACCTGGCCGATCCCGTGGGCGCCCTGCGTGCCGTGGCGCGTGCCCAGGGCGCGTCGCTGCACCAGATCTCGCCCTGGCTGATCGTCGTCACGGGCGACTGAGGATTTTCTTCGGCGAAATCTGAAAACGGGGCGCCGCGCCGTCGTGTCGAGATCGGGGGCTGTTGATGCGTCGCCTGTCGCCATCGTGCGCGGTCCTCGAACGGAGCGACGCGCATGCATTCGATGAGGACGGCGATCGGACTGGCACTGGCAGCAGGACTCGGCACGACCGGCCTGCCCGCCCTGGCGCAGAGCCCACCCCCGCAGTCACCCGGCGCAGCGGTGCCCCGGGTCTTCACTTTCGACATCCCCGCGCAGCCGCTGGCGGATGCGCTTGCGCAGTTCGGTCGCCAGAGCGGCCTGCAGGTCTCCGCCCATGGCGACCTGCTGCGGGGCCTGTCGTCACCCCCCGTCAGCGGCACCCTGACCGCCGATGGCGCGCTCGGTCGCCTGCTCGGCGGCAGCGGCATTCTCTATTCGGTAAGCGGCAACACCGTCATCCTGCAAAAGTCCGGTGCATCCAACGTCCAGGGCGCCCTGCAACTCGATCCGGTGCAGGTGCAGGGCGCGTTCCCGGTGCCGAGCCAGGCCCTGATCGACAACGTTCCGGCGCCCTATGCCGGCGGCCAGGTGGCGACCGGCGCGCAGCTTGGCCTGCTGGGCAATCGCGGCGTAATGGACACGCCCTTCAACCAGACGAGCTATACCGCGCAGAAGGCGCAGAACCAGCAGGCACGCACGGTGCGCGACGTGCTGATCGACGATCCGTCGGTGCGCACGGTGTGGCCATCGGGCGGCAGCCTCGACGAGGCCATGTGGATCCGCGGCTTCTATGTCGGCAGCCTCGACACCTCGTTCAACGGCCTCTACGGGATGCTGCCCGTCGCCTCCGTGGCCGCGGAGCTGCCGGAGCGCGTCGAAATCCTGAAAGGCCCGAGCGCCATGCTCACCGGCATGGCCCCGGGCGGTGCGATCGGCGGCACGGTCAACGTGGTCCCGAAGCGCGCCGGCAGCGAGCCGCTCAACCAGGTGACAGCGGGGTACGCCTATTCCGGTCAGTTCGGCGCCCATGTCGATGTCGGGCGGCGCGTCGGCGACGACCAGCAGTTCGGCGCGCGCTTCAACGGCGTGTTCCGCGCCGGCAATACCGCGATCGAACGCAACACCGAACAGGTCGGCCTGGCCTCGCTCGGGCTCGACTTCCGCGGCGACAATGTCCGCCTCTCGCTGGATCTCGGCTTCCAGTCCCAGGTCATAGGTGGCCTCGTCTCCTATGTGCAGCCGGCCGCCGGCGTGGCGATGCCGGCTGCGCCGTCGAACGGCTCCAATTTCGGCCAGACCTGGACGAACACCGACAAGAAGGACCTGTTCGCGGTGTTGCGCGGCGAAGTCGATCTGACGGAGAGCATCACCGCCTACGCCGCCCTCGGCGCCCATGACAACAAGGTGAGCAGCTTCTCCGGCGGCAATCCCGTGGCAACCAACGCCAATGGCGACATCACGCAGACCCCCTTCAAGCAGGACGTCTACAACAGCTTCTGGAGCGGCGAGGCCGGCCTCCGGGCGAAGGTGCCGACCGGCCCCATCGACCACGAGTTTGCCCTCTCGGCCATGGCCTTCCGGCAGGAATCGGGTGCGGGGTCGGCGGTCGGCACGACCTTCACGTCGAACATCTACCGGCCCAACCTGATTGCGCAGCAGAACCTGCCAAATCCTGGCGCCAACAAGACCGGTCTCACGGTGCTGTCGGGTTTCGCCTTCGCCGACACACTCTCGGTCGCCGACAAGCGACTCCAGATCACCGCCGGCGGCCGTCTGCAGAACGTGAAGACGGCCAACTACGACCCGGTCTCGGGCGCGGAGACCTCGACCTACGATGCGAGCGCCTTCTCGCCGTCGGTGGCGCTGGTCTTCAAGCCGTGGAGCAACGTCTCCATCTACGGCAACTGGATCCAGGGCCTGCAGCCCGGCCAGCTCGTGCCGGCGGGCTTCGCCAATGCCGGCGAAACCTTCGCGCCGTTCAAGTCGACGCAGTTCGAGGTCGGCGTGAAGATCGACTGGGGCAAGCTCACGACCACGGTGAGCGCCTTCCAGATCGCGCAGCCCAGCGCCATCACCGACACGGCGACGAATACCCTCACGCTGGCCGGCCAGCAGCGCAACCGCGGCCTGGAGTTCAACGTGTTCGGCGAACCCGTGCCCGGCGTCCGGCTGCTGGGCGGCGCGATGCTGCTCGAGGCGATCATCACCCAGTCGCAGGGCGGCACGAACGATGGATGGCAGGCGTTCGGCAGTCCCGGCCTGCAGATCAATCTCGGCGGCGAGTGGGACCTGCCGTTCGCGCCGGGCCTCACCCTGAACGGGCGCGTCATCTACACCGCCGCGCAGTACATCGACCTCGACTACCCGCGCCGCACGATTCCCGACTGGACGCGCATCGACGTCGGCGCGCGCTACGTGTTCGAGAATGCAAAGAGCCCAACCGGCCATCCGGTCGCTCTGCGCTTCAACGTCGAGAATCTGTTCGATGCGCAGTACTGGGGCACAGCCTATTACGGCTATGCGATCCAGGGCTCGCCCCGCACCTTCCGGCTCTCGGCCACCGCCGACTTCTAGGCGACCGCATGCGGTTTGCCTTCGTCCTCGCACATCGCTGGCTCGGCCTCGCCCTCGCGACGTTCCTGTTCGTGGCCGGACTCACCGGTGCGGTCATCTCGTGGGACCACGAACTGGACGGCATACTGAACCCGCACCTCGTCCGGGCCCAGACCTCGGGCCCGGCCTTGCCACCGCTCGATCTGGCGGCGATTGCCGAGCAGCGCGACCCGCGAATCCGCGTCTCCTACGTTCCTCTGATTCTGGAACCAGGCGAGTCGCTCGCGCTCAGCATCCTGCCGCGCACGGATCCGACGAGCGGCCGGCCCCATGAGCTCGGCTTCAACCAGCTCTTCCTCGATCCAGCCACCGGCGCAGAGCTGGGCCGCCGGGACTGGGGCGCGCCCTGGCCGGTCACGCGCGAGAACCTCGTCTCGTTCCTCTACGAGCTGCACTACTCGCTCCACTTTCCGGAGATGTGGGGCATCGACGAGTGGGGCATCTGGCTGATGGGCATCGTGGCCCTCGTCTGGACCGTCGACTGCTTCATCGGCTTCTACCTGACGCTGCCGGCGCGCCGCCGTGCGACCGCCGGTGCAAGGCCACAGCCCCTCCGCTGGAAAGACTGGGCCGGGCGGTGGGCGCCCGCCTGGAAGATCAAGCGCGGCGCCAGCGCCTGGCGTATCAACTTCGACATTCACCGCGCCTTCGGGCTCTGGACCTGGGCGCTGCTTTTCATCGTCGCCTTCACCGGCTTTTCGCTCAATCTCCATCGCGAGATCTTCTTCCCGCTGATGCAGATGGTCTCGAGCGTGACGCCGACGCCGTTCGAGGGGCACAGGCCCGGCGACGGCAAACATCCGATCGAACCGCAGGTCGGCTACGCGGACATCGTGGAGATCGCGCGACACGAGGCGGCCCAGCGCGGCTGGCAGTCGCCGGTTGCCGGGATCTACTACGCGCCCAGCTGGGGCATCCATACCGTGCAGTTCTCGCACACCAGCCGGAACCGCACCGAGGCCGGGATGCATCCGACACGCCTGTTCCTCGACGCGAAGGGCGCCGTGCTGGGCGAGCGCGTCCCGTGGACCGGCACGGCCGCCGACCTCTTCGTGCAGGCGCAGTTTCCCCTCCATTCCGGCCGCATCCTGGGCACGGCCGGCCGACTCGCCATCTCGGTGATGGGGATCGTCGTCTCCGCTCTGTCCGTAACCGGGGTGGTCATCTGGTATCGCAAACGCTTTGCGCGGAGGCGATCTGAGCGCACGGGCAGGCCCGCCTGGGCCGTCGGAAAAATCCAAGTCATGGCCGATAAACGAAATAAACGAAATAAACGAAATAACTGAAGCCAATGTCGCAGCCCCTGGATCGGGTGCCGCGGCGACCGCTTACGCAATAATATTGCTCGTCCAATCGAGCGGAATCACTTCTTCGACGAAAGCGTCCAGGACGAGATCGTCAAACGATCCAAGATGCCAGAGGCAATTCACGTCGAGCGTGAGGAACGGCCTGTCCCACCATCGCGCGACGATCTCCTGCAGCTGTTCCGCTTCGGCAGCCGCGAGGTGATCGGTGAGATTGTAGAGCCCCACGAGGTAGAGATCCGTTTCCGGCCTCCCGAGACTCCGCTGGATCAGGCGCAGCAGGTTCATGCCGTTCCGATACTCTGGGTAGACGCGCAGATAGAGGCGGCCGACGTTGATGGTGCCGGAGAACAGGCCGCGCACCTCGACACGCAAAGGACCGACGTGCCTGAGAGCGGCCCTCTCCTCGTCGGGAATGCGGTACGGCACATCCTTCGACAGAGATCCGCAGATCGTTGCATGGAGTCTCTCCCGGCGCTTCGGCAGCAGGTCCCAGGCGATCTTGTTGGCGAAGGGCGAGTGCCTGAGTTCGCCTTCGAGCTCCTGATACGCGGCGGACTTCTCCAGCTCGTCCGGAGGGATCGGCAGGACCAACGAGAAAGCCCGTTCGTGCCGTCCCATGCGGTAGCTTGCACCGGGCCGCGACGGGATGACGGCGGGATGATCCGGCGCGATCAGAGGCAGGTGCGCCAGACGATAGGCCTCGTCCAGCCTGAGCCTCTCTCCGCGAACGAACCGCGTCCGGCTCCGGAGATAGCCCAGTTCCGAATCGGGACAAAAGACGTCCACGCCGAGTCCTAGGCGTCGGGCACGCCCGAGGTCGTCGAATACTCGAAGTGCAGCGGCGTCTCGGGATGGATCAGCGCATAGGCCGAGCGCGCCGCGATCGCGGCCTCCGCGAAGCCCGTCAGGATCAGCTTCAGCTTACCCGGATAGGTGACGACGTCGCCCACGCCGAAGATGCCGGCCTTGCTCGTCGCGGCCGTCGCGGGGTCGACCTCGACCTGATTGCGCTCCAGCGCCAGGCCCCAGTCGGCGATCGGCCCCAGCGACATCGACAGGCCGAAGAACGGCAGCAGCACGTCGGCCTCGATGCGCCTGGTCTCGCCCTCCATGGTGGCGACGGTGACCGCCGTGAGCTGGCCGCCTGCGCCTTCGAGCCCGTGGAGCTGGTACGGCACGACCAGATCGATCCTGCCCGCCTTCGCCAGGGCCTTGAGCTTCGCCTCGCTGTCGGGTGCGGCGCGGAACCGGTCGCGGCGGTGGATCACCGACACGCGGCTGGCGATCTCGGCCAGCGACAATGCCCAGTCGACCGCGGTGTCGCCGCCACCCGCGATCACCACCCGCTTGCCGCGGAAAGTCTCGCGCTGAGTGACGTAGTAGAAAACGCTGCGGCCCTCGTAGGCTTCGATGCCGGGCAACGGCGGACGGTTGGGCCCGAACGCGCCGACGCCCGCGGCGACGATCACCGCCTTGGCCTGCAGCACGGTGCCCTTGGAGGTCGTCACCCGCCAGAAGCCCCCGGTCAGCGGCTCCAGCGCCTGAACCTGCTCGCCCAGGTGATAGACCGGCCGGAAGGCCGCCGCCTGGGCCTTGAGCCGGACGATCAACTCGGCCGCCTCGATGCGGGGAAAGCCCGGTATGTCGTAGATCGGCTTCTCGGGATACAGCGCCGTGCACTGTCCGCCCGGATCGTCGAGCACGTCGACGACATGGCAGTTGAGGCGGACCATGCCGCACTCGAAGACGGAAAAGAGGCCGACCGGCCCCGCCCCTATGATGATGACGTCGGTCTGCTGTGTGTGTCCGGTGGCCATGGTCTAAATTGGCGCAGATGATGCGCAAATGAAAGGCCCCCGGCCGCGCACGCGAAGCGCGCAGAACCGGGGGCCGGAATTGGTAGCTGGGGGCGGACTTGAACCGCCGACCCCGGCATTATGAGTGCCGTGCTCTAACCAGCTGAGCTACCCAGCCATGGGTGGGCGCTTTTATGCGGCGGGGGCGTAATCTGTCAAGAAAGGTGCAGCTAGGGCCGCGCTCCCGGGCGCGTCCCGCTGATCCCGTGTGCGGGCGGCACCGGAATATCCTGAAACTCAGTCAGGCGGCCGTCCGTAAACGTCGCTCGATAGCCAGTTCCCACGTTGTATTGCTCCCGGGTCATCGGTGGAGGCCCCAACAGCCGTCCTACCTCCTCAATCGACGCTCCGATCGCTAGTTTGCCGGGTGGGGCGGGACTCGAGGTCGATGCTTCATCAGTGACGAAGGTAGCGTCTATCAACGCGTGATCTGTCCCCGGCACATGCTCCGTCCTTGCAATGACGGTGACCTTTCCGCCCCGAAAACAGACTCTTTGGCTGACGTTGCCGGCCGGGTAGATCCAGCACGTCTCCACACTCTGCCCCATGATGGCGTCGACCTGCTGGCGAGACATACCGATCACCACACGTTCGGCGCTTCGGTCGCCTTTGGGCTCCTGCGACAAAGGGACGAAGACGACATCGGTGTTTGGATCAGCGGGCCGGACGCGAGGTGAACAGGCGGCCAGCAAAATGCCGATGACGGCAATGATGTAGTGCTGCGACCGCATCGGTTCTCGATTCTCCTACCTGAATTCCATCTGCTCTATTGCCGTAACAAGCTTCTGTATGTCCGCCGCGTACAGCCCGGCCGAGCCCAGATTGTTGACCTCGATCACGTGCAAGTCACGGGTCGGCCCCATGCTGATGTCCAGGGCGTAGGCCCGTTGCGGCTGCCAGGGATGTGCGGCAAGCCTCTCCGCAAACGCGACGACTTCCAGATCGCTGTGGCTCTCGTAGGTGACCCGCGGACCACGCTTGTAGAGGGAATTGGTGACCACCCGGCCATCGACGACCCAGAACCGATGCTCCTCAGCGATCTCTCTCAACGGACCGATGACGATGTGCGTATCGGGCTGGATGGAGGGCTCGACCTCCGGATCGTCCCAGAGTTTCCTGACCTGGGCATGCCATTCCAGGAATTCATCCCGGTTCGTGGGCCCGGCCTTCCAGAGCTTGTTGTCCTCGGCTGGCCGGCAAAAGAACTGGGCAGGCAGCGAGGAGACCGGCACGTCGGCGAAGCGCCATACCGCAGCCGCCGCGTTCAGCATCGCGTCGCCCCAGTTGCGAACATAGGCGAGATGGTCGTGCTCCACCTCCAGCACTCCAGGTACCCAGCCCTTTCGCCGCGCTTCGTGGCGGATTGCATAGGCGCCGATCACGATGACATCTCCGACCGGGTTCACTTCCGGCACGAGCTTCCAGTCATCGCCCAGGTCATGGAAGCTGTGCGGGATCCCCAGCCGAGGCAGAGTCTCGGCGAGTTCGCGAACGCCCGGCTCGGTCCGCATCGCGTTCTGGATGATCCAATGCATCGCCGACAGAACTAGGCGCTGAGCGGGGCGCCGTCCATGTCGTCCACGGCCTCTCCCAGAAAGCGAAGGATGGTCGGTGCGATGTCGACGAGGCTGGTCGGGCGGCCGGCCTCGCCCTGGCCGAAGCCGGGATGGATGAAGGTCAGGAACGGCCGGGTTTCGGCCGGTCCCAGGCCGCCATGATGGCCGCAGCCGATTTCCGGCGTGCCCTCGCCGTCCTCGACCAGCCAGCGCGTGCCGGGAACGCCATGGTCATTGAGTTCGTCATGACGAGTCGTGTCCACCGCGGCCACCAGCGCGTCCGCCGTCAGACCGGTCGCGGCCAGCGCCTCGCCGGTCAGGATCGAACCGGCCCACGGCTCGCGGCGCATCTTCGGCAGCAGATCGTCGACCGCCGCCCTTGCCGCGCCGGTCGCGTAGATCAGCGCCGACGTGCCCTGAGAGGCGACGCCGATGCGGCCTTCCTTCAAGTCGGCGGCGAGGCCGTTTTCGGCCAGCCAGTTGCCGATATGGACGGAGCGCCCGATGGTTTCGTGGCCGTGGTCCGATCCGACCACGAGCAACGTGTCGAACCGGTTCTCATGCGCCTCCACCGTCTCGATGACCTGCGCCACCAGCCGGTCGGTGACCTCCAGCGCCTGGAGATGCTCGGGTGAGCCCAGCGGGTCGTGGTGCAGGGTGAGGTCGGGGTTCGCGAGCCACAGGATCGCCAGCCTGAAATCCGCCGACGGGATGACTTCCTCGCAGAAGCGTCGCGTCATCTCGATATCGCCGTCGAGATCGTGGCTCACGTCGAGATGAGCGTCGCCGGTCAGCGAGGAGCCGCCGGGGCCGAACGAGCCGGCGCGATGCAGCACCGTGCCGAAATGATCGGGGTCGAGGAAGTAGGCCGCGCCCGGCGAGACGTTCGAATAGGCGACCTGGCCGCCCGAATTCGCCAGCCGCTCGGCCATGGTGGGCACGCGCAGGGTGCGGCCCGTCACGCGGCGCATGGTCTCGCGGAAGGACGGCGCGCCGACATTGTGCACGGTGATCCGGCCCCCCTCGACCAGCGCCATCTGGTTGCCTTCGAGCCCGTGCCGGCCGGGAAAGCAGCCGGTCGCGATCGAGGCGGCAGAGACGCGCGTGACCGAGGGAAAGACCGCGCGATGGTCGCCGGCGCGACGATGGCCGGCCAGCAGGCGCGCCAGGGTCGGCGTGTGCATTTCGCTGACCCACTCGGCGCCGAGGCCGTCGCACACGATCAGGATCGCCCTGCGGCGCCGGGAAGCGTTCATCAGACCATGATAGACCATGCCCGCCCTCGGGGAATCGTCATTCCGGCTGGATGCCTGCCTGCGAAACGATGCGATCGCTCTTCGCGACCTCGTCCAGCACGAACTGGCGGAACTGTTCGGCCGTCGAGCCGACGGGCACCGCGCCCTGGTCGCGCAGGGCGCTCTGGACCTCAGCGGCCGCGAGCGCGCCGACCAGGCCGATGCGCAGCCTGTCGACGATCTCCTGCGAGGTGCCCTTCGGCACCGCGACACCGACCCAGGTGTTGAACTCGTAGCCGGCAAAGCCCAGCTCGGCCATGGTCGGCACGTCGGGCAAAGCCTCCGAACGGACCGCCGACGTCACGGCGAGCGCGCGCAGCTTGCCCGAGCGGACCAGCGGCACGGCCGGTGGCACGCTGCTCACGGCCATATTGATGTGTCCACCCACTGCATCCTGCACCAACGGGCCCGAGCCCTTGTAGGGAATGTGCAGGAACCTGGCCTTGGCCATGCTCGACAGGAGTTCGGCCGCGAGATGCTGCGGGCTGCCGCTGCCGATCGATCCGTAGCTGACCGTGTCGGGCCTGGCGCGCGCGGCCTCGATCAGCTCCTGCAGCGACGCTTTGGAGCTCGCCGGTGCCACGAAGACCAGGGGGAAGGTCGCCACCAGCGTCACCGGCTCGAAGTCGGTGCGCGGGTCGTAGGTCATGTTCTTGAACAGGCTGGCGTTGATCGCCATCTCGCTCGCCGCGCCGAACAGGACCGTGTAGCCGTCGGCCGGCGCCTTCGCGACGCTGGCGGCGCCGATCATGCCGGTGGCGCCGGGCTTGTTCTCGATGACCACCGTCTGGCCGAGCACGTCCGACAGGCGTGCCGCCATCGCGCGGCCGGTGATGTCGGTGCCGCCGCCCGGCGGATAGGGAATGATCAGCTTGACCGGCTTGGCGGGATAGGTGTCCGCGCGAACGGCGGACGGTGCCGCCGCCGAAAAGGCCAGAAGGAGCGCCGCGAGGGAATCGCGACGCGAGAAAGGACGCTGGGTGATGTCGCTCGTCATGCCCGGCCTTATCCGGGCAACCGGTGACGCGGCGGTTACAGGTTCATGGCGAACGTCGGATGAAGCCGCCGCCCAACACGCGACTGCCTGTCGCGGCGTCGTAAACCACGCAGGCCTGTCCGGGCGAGACGCCGACTTCCGGCTCTGCGAAACGCACGACCGCCCCCTCGCCCGTCAGCTCGATCTCGGCAGGCCGCAGGGACTGGCTGGAGCGCACGCGGACCTGCACCGCCAGACGTCCCGCGTGAGGAACATCCAGCCAGTTCACGTCATACAGCGTGATCTCGTCACGGCCGAGCGCCGACCTCGGGCCCACGACCACACGGCGCGTCTTGGGCTCCAGGCGCACGACATAGAGAGGATCATTGTCGGTGCCGTCGCGCCCGCCCAGCGCCAGGCCACGACGCTGGCCGACCGTGTAGCGGACGATCCCCTCGTGACGGCCCACCACGTTGCCCGCCATGTCGACGATGTCGCCCGGTTCCACGGCCTCCGGTCGCAGCTTCTGCACGACCGACGCGTAGTTGCCGTGAGGCACGAAGCAGATGTCCTGACTGTCGGGCTTGTCGGCGACCGCGAGATCGAAGCGTCCGGCCAGCGCGCGCGTCTCGCTCTTGGGCAGATCGCCCAACGGGAAACGCAGAAACTCGAGCTGCTCCCGCGTGGTGCCGAACAGGAAGTAGCTCTGGTCGCGCGCCGGGTCGACGCCGCGATGAAGCTCCGGGCCCGCCTCGCCCATCACTCGACGGACGTAGTGGCCCGTCGCCAGGGCCTCGGCGCCGAGCTCGCGCGCCGTCCGCAGCAGGTCGCGGAACTTCACGGTTCGATTGCAGGCGATGCACGGAACCGGCGTCTCGCCCCGTGCATAGGCGTCGGCAAAGGACTCCATCACCTCGGCGCGGAAGCGGCTCTCATAGTCGAGCACATAATGCGGGATCGATAGGCGCTCGGCGACCTGGCGCGCATCCTGGATGTCCTGGCCGGCGCAGCAGGCCCCCGTCTTCCCCACCGCGACACCGTGATCGTAGAGCTGGAGGGTGACGCCCACGACGTCATAGCCCTGCTCCTTGAGCAGGGCCGCCGTCACCGACGAGTCCACGCCGCCCGACATGGCGACGACCACGCGGGTGCTCGCGGGCGCCTTGTCGATGCCGAGAGAGTTGAGGGAGGAAAGGGGGGACATGGCGGGGCCTATATAGGCCTCGCTCCCTGCCCCCGCCAGCCGCGGCTAGTCGCGGCGGGTACCAGTGTCGCGCACGACCTTGGCGACGCCGTTGCGGTCGTAGACGATGGCGACACGGTCGCCCATCTGGATGTCGCCGTCGTCGGGCTGGGCGACCGTCACGCGCTGCCCGTCGTCGCGCTGGACCGTGATCTCGATGCCGCGCCGGGGTGCGTTCTGATCGACCGCCGTCCCGGCAATGCCGCCCGCTATGGCGCCCAGAAGGCCGCCGACCACGGCGCCCCCCGCCGAATTGGTGATGGCACCGCCGGCCACGGCGCCGCCCACGGCGCCGAGGCCGCCGCCGATCAGCGTGCCGTCGCTCACGCCGGACCCCCGGTTGCCGCGAACCTGCACTTCGCGGATCGAGACCACCCGTCCCTGCTCGCCGCGGTAGGTCGCGCCCTGCGCGGAGGTGTTGACCACGCCCGGCTGAACCGCGCCGCTGGTGCCGTTACAGGCACTCAACCCCATCGCGAGGACGGCGGGAACGAG
Organism: Reyranella sp.; assembly: GCF_965228225.1. GTDB lineage: Bacteria > Pseudomonadota > Alphaproteobacteria > Reyranellales > Reyranellaceae > Reyranella. Next base: position 2,641,473 of record NZ_OZ245801.1, read on the forward strand.
AAGGCCGACGCGCCATTTGCCGAACATCTGAAGAGACACCTTTCGTACTCTCGATCAAAACGAACGTGAGGAATTCAATCCGGGTTGCGCGACGTATCGCGTACGACGCGCGCGACGCCGCGATCATCCTGCACGACCTGTACGCGGTCGCCGAGCTGAACGTCCCCGTCGTCGCGCTGCGCAACGGTCACGCTCTGCCCATCGTCGCGTTGCACCGTCACTTCGATGCCCCGGCCACCGCTGCGCTGCCCGTCGGCGATGGTGCCTGCGATCGCGCCCCCCACCGTACCGAGCAGGAGTCCGACGAGACCACCCCCCACCGTCTGGCTGGTGATCGCGCCGATCGTGGCGCCGACACCGCCGCCGATGAGGCCGCCCATGAGCGCGCCATTGCCGCCGCCGGACCCACCGCCGGCGCCTGCCAAACCGACCTCGCGAATAGAGACGACGCGGCCCGGTCCACCGACCGGCGCGCTGTAGGCGACCTGCGTCGGCGCTCCCGGCGGCGGAGGCGCACTCGCCTGGCCGCCATAGACCGGCGCCGTCGAACTCACGATGCCGGGCTGAACGGCGTTGGACGCGCAAGCGCCCAGTCCCGCTGCCAGCACCAGCGGCAGCAGCAGCGGACGCACTCTCGTCGCGATCATGGGGACCCCTCCCGGATCATCGTGTGTCACCCATATTTCCGGCCAAATTACGGCGTCTGGCAAGCGCCGAGGCTAGTCGCGCTCGTCGATCCAGGCGGCTTGGATCGCCTCGAGGATCTTCTCGTTCGAGCGCCCGGCATCGTCCTCGAAATCGGGCAGTTCCATCACCCAGCGATGCAGGTCGGTGAAGCGCAGGTTGACGTTGTCGGCGTCGGGATGGCGCTCCTCGAGCTCGATCGCGATGTCCTGCACGTCGGTCCAGCGCAGCTTCCGGGCCATCGGCCTCTCCTACTTGTCGACCATCATGTTGCGGGTCGCCGCGGGCAGCTTGACGACGAGACCGTCCAGCGCCTCCGTCATGCGGATCTGGCACCCCAGACGGGAGGTATGTGTGAGACCGAACGCAAGGTCGAGCATGTCCTCCTCGTCGTCGCTGGCGGGGGCCAGTTTCTCGAACCACACGCCCTCGACCACGACGTGGCAGGTCGAGCAGGCCAGCGAGCCCTCGCAGGCGCCTTCGATGTCGACATGGTTGCGGTGCGCGATCTCGAGCACGGAGAGGCCCAGCGGCGCGTCGACTTCCTTGCGCGTCCCGTCCCTCAGGATAAACGTCATCTTCGGCATGTCCCGATCTCGCTCCGCTTAGTCGCCGACCCGGCTTTCGAGGTCGCCCATCGACATGCCCGACAGCGCCTCGCGAATGCCGCGGTCCATCCGCCGCTCCGCGAAGGGCTTGGACAGCGTCTCGAGCGCCTCGGCCGCCGCATTGATCTCGTCCCGGCTTTCGCCTTCCATCGCCGCTTCCAGCCGCGTCCGCGCCTCGTCGATCGCCGCGCGCTCCTCGGCCGCCAGCAATCCGCCATCCTTCGCGAGGGCAGCCTCCAACGCCAGCAGACCGCGCCGTGCCTCGACCCTCGCCTCGGTCAGCAGGCGCAGGTTCATGTCGGCCTCGGCATTGTCCATGCTGTCGTAGAGCATGTCGGCCATGTCCTCGTGGCTGAGGCCGTAGGACGGCTTGACCTCGACCCGCTGCGCCACGCCGGTCGTGCGCTCCTCGGCCGAGACCGTGAGCAGCCCGTCGGCATCGACGGCGAAGCTCACGCGGATGCGCGCCGCACCGGCGGTCATCGGGGGAATGCCCGACAGTTCGAAGCGGGCCAGGCTGCGGCAGTCCGCGACCATCTCGCGTTCGCCCTGGACGACATGAATGGCCATCGCGCCCTGGCCGTCCTCGTAGGTCGTGAAATCCTGCGCCAGCTGCGCCGGGATCGGTGTGTTGCGCGGCACGATCTTCTCGACGATGCCGCCCATCGTCTCGAGGCCGAGCGACAGCGGCGTGACGTCGAGCAGCAGCGTGTCGCCGCCGCCGGTCAAGGCCTCGGCCTGCAGCGCCGCGCCCAGCGCGACGACCTCGTCGGGATCGATGTCGGTCAGCGGCGGCTTGCCGATCATCCCGGCGACCTTGGCACGCACCAGCGGCACGCGCGTCGAACCGCCGACCAGAACCACGCCCTCGATCTCGGTTGCGACCATGCCGGCATCGGCCAGCACGTTGCGGGATATCTCCAGGGTGCGAGCGACGGGAGCCTCCACCATCGCATCGAACTCGGCGCGGGTCAGCGCATGGAACGAAGGTGTGCCGGCAATCTCGAGCCGGCCCGAGGTCTGGTCGCGGTCGGAAAGCTGTTCCTTCATATGCCGGGCCAGCGCCAGCGCCGACTTCACGGCCGTCTCGTCGACCTCGTCGGCCAGGCCATCACGCTTGCGCTCCGCCAGCAGGCGCTCGGCGATGGCACGATCGAAATCGTCGCCGCCCAGGGCCGTGTCACCGCCGGTCGCAAGCACCTGGAACACGCCCTTCTCCAGCCGCAGCAGCGAGAAGTCGAAGGTACCGCCGCCCAGATCGTAGACCGCGTAGAGTCCCTCCGAGCCCTTGTCGAGGCCATAGGCCAGCGCGGCCGCCGTCGGCTCGTTGACCAGCCGCAGAACTTCGAGGCCGGCAACGCGCGCGGCATCCCGGGTCGCGGTGCGGGCGGCATCGTCGAAATAGGCGGGCACGGTGATGACCGCGCGCTCGACCGGCTTTTCGAGGGCCGCCTCGGCGCGAGTCCGCAGCGCCTTGAGGATCTCGGCGGAAATCTCGACCGGCGAACGCGCCCTGCCGCCGATGCGAAGCTTGACCATGTCGGTCTCGCCGGTTCCCGGTTCGACCTCGTAGGGCAGTACGCCGGCCACCGCATGGAGATCGCCGGCACCACGGCCCATCAGGCGCTTGATCGAGGCCACGACGTTGCGCGGCTCGCGGGCCGTGAAGGCGCGTGCCTCGTCTCCGACCAGCACGCCACCCGCTTCGGGATAGGCCACCACCGACGGTACGAGCGCCCTGCCCGTCTCGTCATGGAGCGCCGCCGGCTTGCCGTCGCGGGCGATGGCGACCACGGAATTGGTCGTGCCGAGATCGATGCCGACCGCCAGCGAGCCCTCGCCGGCATGCGGCAAGGGCGTTTCGCCCGGCTCGTGGATCTCCAGCAAGGTCATGCGCTCGACCGATCAAGATTCATACGTCGTGCCCGCGCTTCCTCGGCGAATTTGTCGAGGTAACGCAGGCGAAGGAGGGCCTTTCTGAGGGCGGCCCTGTCGTTTGCCAAGAACAAACTGCCCAGCCCCGCCAGCGCCTTCTGCACGTCCGCACGGGCCTGCGCGGCCAGCCGATCGACGGCTTCCGCCGAGGTTGCTTCGTGCAGCGCCTCGCGCGCGTCCATGGCTTCCATCAGCAGGTCCGGGTCGTCGATCGTCTTGCCGTCGCCCGGCAGGTCCACGCCGACCATCCCGGCCATATAGAAGGCGCGGCTCAGCGGATCCTTCAGCGTCCGATAGGCTTCATTGACCGAGGCGGCCTCGGCCGAGGCCCGCGCCCGCTCGTCGGGCGGCCTGGACACGAACCGGTCGGGATGCCACTGCCGCTGAAGGCCGAAATAGGCCCGGTCCAGCGCAGCCGCGTCGAGATCGAGCGCCGCAGGCAATCCCAGCCGCGCGAAATGATCCATGGTCTTCAGACGTGGAAGGATTCGCCGCAGCCGCAGCGGCCCTTCTCGTTGGGGTTCCTGAACACGAAGCCCGACTTCAGCTTCTCTTCCTCGTAGTCCATCTCGGTGCCGATCAGGAACAGCGACGCCTTGGGGTCGACCAGCAGCTTGATGCCCTCGGCCTCGATGACCTCGTCCATCGGCTCCTGCTTGTCGGCGAACTCCAGCGTGTAGCTGAGCCCCGAACAGCCCTTGGTCCGCACGCCGATGCGGATGCCCGCCGTCGGCTTGCCCCGGCCCTCGATCATGCCCTTGATGCGCTCGCCCGCGAGCGGCGTCACCGTCATCAGCTGCGGGCGCGGACGGCGCACCCGCGGCGCGGCAGGCGCCGCCGGCTTGGTGGTTTCGCTGGTCGTGGTCATGCGCTGGGCTCCGAAATGAGCTACTCGGCCTTCTTGGTCGCCTTGGCGCGATAGTCGGCGATCGCCGCCTTGATCGCGTCCTCGGCGAGCACCGAGCAATGGATCTTCACCGGCGGCAGCGCCAGATGGCGCGCAATGTCGGTGTTCTTGATTGTCTCGGCCTCGTCGATCGTCTTGCCCTTCACCCACTCGGTGACGAGCGAGCTCGAGGCGATCGCCGAGCCGCAGCCGAAGGTCTTGAACTTCGCGTCTTCGATCAGCCCGTCCGGACCGACCTTGATCTGCAACTTCATCACGTCGCCGCAGGCCGGCGCACCGACCAGGCCGGTGCCGACATCCTCGGCCGTCTTGTCGAACGAGCCGATGTTGCGCGGGTTCTCGTAGTGATCGATCAGCTTCTCGCTGTAAGCCATGACGTTCTCCTCAAATTCCGTTGCGGCGCCCCATGAGACGAAACCTCAGTGGGCTGCCCACTCAATGGACTTAATATCGATGCCTTCCTGGGCCATCTCCCAGAGCGGGCTCATCTCGCGCAGCTTGTTGACGTGGCGCACCAGTTCGTCGACTGCCGTGTCGACCTCATGCTCTGTCGTGAAGCGGCCGAGGCCGATGCGCAGCGAGGTGTGGGCCATCTCCTCCTCGACGCCGAGCGCGCGCAGCACATAGCTGGGCTCCAGCGAGGCGGAGGTGCAGGCCGAACCGGACGAAACCGCCAGGTTCTTGATGCCCATCATCAGCGATTCACCTTCGACATACGCGAAGCTGATGTTGAGGTTGCCCGGGATGCGCTGATCGAGGTCGCCATTGACGACGATGTCCGTAAGCTTGGCGCGCAGCCCGTTCAGCATGCGCTCCTGCAGCGTCTTCAGCCGCTTTGCCTCGACATCCATCTCCTTCATGCAGATCTCGGCCGCCTCGCCCAGACCGACGCACAGAGGGGTCGGCAGGGTCCCGGACCGGAAGCCGCGCTCCTGCCCGCCGCCGACGATCATCGGCACCAGGCGCACGCGCGGCTTGCGCCGGACGTAGAGCGCGCCGATGCCCTTAGGCCCGTAGATCTTGTGCCCCGAGATGCTCATCAGGTCGATGTTGAGCGCCTCGACATCGAGTGGAATCTTGCCGGCGGCCTGGGCCGCATCGGTGTGGAAGAACACCTTCCTCTCGCGGCAGATCTTGCCGATCTCGGCCAGCGGCTGGATCACGCCGATCTCGTTGTTCACCGCCATGACCGAAACCAGCACCGTCTTGTCGGTGATCGCCGCGCGCAGCACGTCGAGATCCAGCAGACCGTCCTGGCGGACCGGCAGGTAGGTGACCTCGAAGCCCTGCTGCTCGAGATGGCGGCAGGTATCGAGCACGCACTTGTGCTCGGTCACCGTGGTGATGATGTGGTTCTTGCGGTCCTTGTAGAACTCGGCCACGCCGCGAATGGCGAGATTGTTCGACTCGGTGGCACCGGACGTGAAGATCACTTCCTTCTCGTCGGCGCCGATCAGCTTCGCCACCTGGGCGCGCGCCTTCTCGGTGCCCTCCTCGGCTTCCCAGCCATAGGCGTGGCTGCGCGAGCCCGAATTGCCGAACTTATGGGTGAAGTACGGCATCATCGCCTCGAGCACCCTCGGATCCATCGGCGTGGTGGCCTGATAGTCGAGGTAGATCGGCTGGTCGTTGCGCCGGATTTGGGTAATGGCTGTCATGCTAACCCCTCGTTACTCCTACGCCGCCCTGGCCCTAGAACCTGTGCGGAAAATATCCGACTTCCTTACTCGGATATATAGGTTCTGCCATGCCGTGATCAAGCGTTCGATATCGGTGTCGTTTGTATTCCAGCCCAAGCTGATCCTGATCGCACAGGAAGCTTCCGCCACCGGTACGCCCATCGCCTCGAGGACTGACGAGCGCTGCACCTTGCCCGAGGAACAGGCCGCCCCCGAGCTGACGCAGACACCGGCAAGATCAAGCGCCATGACCTGGGTCTCGGCGAGAACAGCCGGCATCGAAATGCAGGTCGTATTGCAGACCCTGGGCGCCCTTACGCCGAAAACTTTGGCTTCAGGCGCAATCTGGGCAAGAGAAAGTTCGAGCCGGTCGCGGAGTACCCCCACATCGAGGCCGACACCCACCTCGGTGGCAGCTGCACCGAAACCGGCGATGCCGGAGACATTCTCGGTCCCCGCACGTCGATTGGATTCCTGCCCCCCGCCCCGACGATCCGGTGAGTACGGAACGCCACTGCGGACCACCAATGCGCCGACGCCGGTAGGGCCGCCGATCTTGTGGGCGGAAAGACTTAGGTAGTCGACGCCGAGACCTTGGAGGTCGACCCGAACCTTGCCCGCGCCCTGGACGCCATCGCAGTGAATCAACGCCCCTGAGGTCCGCGCCAGGCGCACGACTTCGGCGACCGGCTGCAATACTCCGGTTTCATTGTTGGCCAGCATCACGGACACCAGGGCCGGCTCGGCCGACGCTGCGAGCGCGCGCTCCAGAGCAGCGAGGTCGAGAATGCCTTCGCTGTCCACGGGAAGGACTTCCGCGTGCGGCACGGCGCGACGCACGCTGTCATGCTCGATGGCCGACACCAGCACCCGCCGGCGCCCCGCCCCCGCCAAGGCTAGGTTGTTGGCTTCGGTACCGCCCGAGGTGAATATCGTCTCAGTGGTCCTGGCGCCCACCAGGGATGCAACCTCACGGCGCGCCTTGTCGACGATCGCCCGCGCCCGGCGACCGGCCCCATGGACCGACGAAGGGTTGCCGCCCGCTCGCAAGGCCTCGACCATGGCATCGAAAGCCGCCGGCCTCAGGGGGCTGGTGGCATTGTGATCCAGATAGGCGAACGCGGGCATGGGGATCGTCCGGAGAGACGGGCGGGCCTAGCTGGCCGCCGCCATCGTGTCGGAGGTCGCGACCGGAGGCGCCTCGATCAGGCGCGGCGCGAGCTTGCGCTCCAGCACGTCGAGCAGGGTGACCGAGCTCAGGAACAGATGGATCTGGTTGCCGAGTTCCTCCCAGAGATCGTGGGTCAGGCACTTGCTACGGTCGGCGCGGCAGCCGGTGGCCCCCATCTCGGTGCAGCGGGTCGCGCTGATCGGCTCGTCGACTGCCAGGATGATCTCCGACACCCGGGTGTCGGCCGAGCCCCTGGCAAGGCGGTAACCGCCTCCAGGACCCCGCACGCTCTTCACCAGACCGGCGCGCCGCAGCCGGGCGAAAAGCTGCTCCAGATACGACAGGGAAATCTCCTGCCGGGTTGCGATATCGGACAGGGAAACCGGCTTAGCCTGCGCATGGCGTGCCAGATCGACCATCGCCATTACGGCGTAACGTCCCTTGGTGCTGAGCTTCACAGCATCCTCCTCACGGCCGAATTCGGCCGTCCTTCGCTATGGAAACGCCTAAAGTTCTTGAAAACCAAAGCGTTACTAAGATATGCCAGCGCCCCAGACTGGGGCTCTGGGCAAAACCAACTGCGTAGCTCGGATTTAATTAATCCCAGTAGGTTGGTCAAGTATCAAGAATCCCCCCGAATCCGCCGCCGAATCGGTTACGACCGGAGGGTCGAATAAGGTGAAGAACCGGAGTTTCGATGCCTGACGTGATGTTTACCGGCCCCGAGGGTCGTCTCGAGGGTCGCTATCACCAGAGCAAGGAAGAACGCGCGCCGATCGCGCTGATCCTGCATCCGCACCCGCAATATGGCGGGACGATGAATCACAAGGTGGTCTTTTCGCTCTTCCACGTGTTCGTGAATCGCGGCTTCTCGGTGCTGCGCTTCAACACGCGCGGCGTCGGCCGCAGCCAGGGCCGCTTCGACAACGGCATGGGCGAACTCTCCGACGCGGCGGCAGCGCTCGACTGGCTGCAGGGCATGAATCCCAACGCCAAGTCGTGCTGGATCGCCGGCTACTCGTTCGGCGCCTGGATCGGCATGCAGCTGCTGATGCGCCGCCCCGAGATCGATTGCTTCATCTCGGTCGCGCCGCCGGCCAATTCCTACGACTTCGCCTTCCTCGCCCCCTGCCCCTCCTCCGGCCTCATCGTCGGCGCGGAAAAGGACGAGGTCGTGCCGCAAGCCGACATCCAGAAGCTGGTGGCGCGCCTCTCGCTCCAGAAGGGCATTACCGTCGAGTCGCGGACCATCAAGGGCGCCAACCACTTCTTCCATGACGCGCTCGACAGGCTTGCAGTCGAAGTCGACAAGTACGTCGCCCAGAGCCTGCTCAATCCGCCGGGCCGCGCGACCAGCAACAAGGAGCCCTGATCGGGGCTTCCCGGCCTAAGGCTCGTTGAGGCGCCCGCCGGTCATCGGACGGGGAGCACCGGTGGTGCCGGGAAACGTCAACGGCAGGCCCCTCAGGGACCGCACCGCGAGGAAGGCGAAGGCCTGCGCTTCCAGGGCATCGCCGTCCCAGCCGAGATCTGCCGCGGTCAGCACCCGTGCCGCCGTCTCTTCGGCGATGGCGCGCAGCAGCGTTGGATTGCGTGCGCCTCCTCCGCAGATCACCCAGCGCGACACCGCCGCCGGAAAATGCCGCGCGGCGAGCGCGATGGCCCTTGCCGTACCCCAGGTCAGCGTCGCGGCGCCGTCGGCGACGCTGAGGCCATCGGCCCAGGCGTCGTTGAAGTCGCCGCGATCGAGCGACTTGGGCGGCACCCTCGAGAAGAAGCGGTGCTCGACAAAGCGCTGCAGCCGCCCGCGGTCGACCTTGCCTGCCGCCGCCAGCGCCCCGTCCTTGTCGTAGCGCTGACCGGCACGACGCGCGCACCAGTCGTCGATCGGCCCGTTGCCCGGGCCGGTATCGAAGGCGAGCAGCGCCCCGTCGGCACCAATCCAGGTCACGTTGCCCACGCCGCCGACGTTCACCACGGCGAGCGGCCGCGGCAGGTCCGCCGCCAGGGCAGCGTGATAGATCGGCACGAGAGGTGCGCCCTGCCCGCCCGCGGCCACGTCGGCGGCCCGCAGATCGTTCACGACCCGCACGCCCAACGCCCGCGCGAGCGCGGCGCCGTCGCCGATCTGCCAGGTGAAGCGATTCTCGGGGCGGTGGGTGATGGTCTGGCCGTGGAAGCCGACGAGGTCGACGGACGACAGGGACACCCCCCGCTCGCTCGCCCAGCGGCGCACGGCCGCCACGTGCGCGGCGGTCACGGCCCGTTCGGCGGCGCGCGTCGCCTCCGACGGCTGCCCGGCGCCGAAGGCCGCACGAACGGTGCGGCGCACCTCGTCGTCATAGGGGACGGTCAGGCTGGGGCCGAAGGCCGCGATCCGCTCGCCGTCGGTTTCAATGAGCGCCACGTCGACGCCGTCGAGCGAGGTGCCGCTCATCAGGCCGAGCGCCCGCAGGGGAGATGATGGCATGGCGGGAATGTGTTACACCCGCCGCCCTTCAGGAACAAACGGCCGGACGGCGAGATGGCGGACTTCAAGTCGGACTTCATGCGCATCGTGCACGAGCGCGGCATGGTGCATCAGTGCAGCGATACCGCACGCCTCGACGAGCTGCTGTCGGGCGGCGTCCGCACCGCCTATATCGGCTTCGACTGCACCGCCGATTCGCTGCATGTCGGCCATCTGCTGCAGATCATGCTGCTGCGCTGGTGGCAGAAGAGCGGCCATAAGCCGATCGCCCTGATGGGCGGCGGCACGACCAAGGTCGGCGACCCGTCGGGCCGAGACGAGACGCGCCAGCTGCTCACCACGGCCCAGATCGACGCCAACATGGCGAGCATCAAGAGAAGCTTCGCGAACTACCTCACCTTCGGCGAGGGCGCGACCGATGCGGTGATGGCGAACAACGCGGACTGGCTCGACGGTCTGCTCTACATCCCGCTGCTGCGCGACGTCGGCCGGCATTTCTCGGTCAACCGCATGCTGACCATGGATTCCGTCAAGCTTCGGCTCGAACGCGACCAGCCGCTGTCGTTCCTCGAATTCAACTACATGATCCTGCAGTCCTACGATTTCGTGGAGCTGAACAAGCGCCACGACTGCATCGTCCAGATGGGCGGCTCCGACCAGTGGGGCAACATCGTCATGGGCGCCGACCTCGGCCGTCGCATGCAGGGCGCCGAACTCTTCGCCCTGACCTCGCCTCTTCTGGCGACCGCATCCGGCGCCAAGATGGGCAAGACCGCGGCGGGCGCCGTGTGGCTCAATCCCGAACGGCTCTCGCCCTACGATTTCTGGCAGTACTGGCGCAACACCGAGGATGCCGATGTCGGGCGCTTCCTGAAGCTGTTCACCGACCTGCCGCTGTCGGAAGTAGCGCGCCTCGAGGCGCTGCAGGGCCAGGAGATCAACGAGGCCAAGAAGATCCTGGCGACAGAAGTCACAACGCTCGCGCACGGACGGGAGGCCGCCGAGAGCGCGGCCGAAACGGCGCGCCGCACCTTCGAGGAAGGCAGCAAGGCCGACACGCTGCCGACCGTCGAGCTGCCGCTCGCCAGGCTGAAAGCCGGCATCGCCGCGTTCGAGCTGATGCACGAGGCGGGCCTTGCCGACAGCAAGAACGAGGCGCGCAAGCTGATCAAGGGCGGCGGCGGCCGGCTGAACGATAAGCCGATCGCCAACGACACGCTGGTCGTGACCGCAGCCGATCTCGGCTCCGACGGCACGTTGAAGCTGTCGGCCGGCCGCAAGCGCCACGTGCTGGTGCGCGCCGCCTAGCCCTCGTCAGGGCGCGCGCTGCGCATCCGGTGACCCGCCGGGCTGGCTGGGTGCCCCGCCGGCGTTGGCGGGCGCATTGAACAGATCGCGCAGCGCACCCGGCGCCATCGCCGACATCATATTCACGTCGGTCTTCAGATCGCCGAACGGGCCGTAGAGCTGGTAGGAGACGGCGAACATGCCGCCGTCCTTGCCGCCGGTCAGCAGCGGCCCGAGCAGCGGCACGTTCGACAGGAGATTGTTCAGCGCGAAGGCCGGCACGACGATGCCGTTGAGCCGCGCCGTATCGTTGCCCAGGTCGATGACGCCCTGGGTGGTCAGGCCGATCGACTGGCCGCTGGTGCGCCCGTTGCGGACCTGGATACTGTCCCCGCTCTTCGTCAGATTGGCGCTCAGACTGTCGAACTGCTGCAACGCATTGCCGGCACTGTTCAGTCCGTCGATCGCCGAGTTGAGCGTGCCGATGTCGCGGCGAGCGTTCACGCGCTGGAGGCGGAACGGTCCCATCTTCAGCGTGCCCTCGAGCGGCGGGTTCGCCCAGGTATCGTTGAACTTCCCTTCGATGTGCAGGTAGCCGTTGACCAGGCCGTCGATCCAGCCTGCTTCGGTGAGCAACTGGCCGAAATCGGCGACATAGAAGAACAGCGTGCGCCCCTGCGCACCAGGCGTCACCCGGAAGGTCGAGCCCTTGCCGCCGCCCATCGTGAGATCCGCGGAGGCAAGTCGGTCTCCCCTCATCTCCAGCCGGCCGTTCAGGTATCCGAGGGCTCCTCGTTTCACGATCACGTTCTGCAGCTGGATCGTGGCCCTTGTGCTCTGCCGCGAGATCGAGGCCGCACCCTTCGGCTCGTGCGCTGCGACCTCGTTCCTCGCGGTCAGCATGTCGCGAACGCGCTGCAATTCGAGCGACTGGCCCTTCACCGCGATGTCGACACCGTCCGGGCTTCGCCGCCAGTCGACGGCTACGTCAGTCTGGTCGAGCTTGACCTGCGGAACGCTGATCTGCTGCACGCTGCCATCCGTCCCGAAGCGCACCTGCCCCTTGGTCTGCAGGCCACCGCCGCGGGCATCGAAGTCTGCCGTCGTGACCTTGCCGCCGGCGGCGAGCTTCAGCGTCATGGTGGCAAGCGCGTCCGTCCCGGCCTCCTTGCTCCAGGCCAGCGGCGTCACCGCCAGTTTCGCGGCCTTCATGTCGAAGCGGCCACCGACCTCGCCGGTACCGTTGGTCGCGACCTGATAGTGGAGGGTCGTGCCGACCGGACCTGTGACAAAGGGCTCGACCGAGGGGAAACCGGCCTTCTCGACGAGACCGGCGGGTACCGTGCCCTTCACGTCATAGCGCCGGCGGAACGGCGCTTTGGCCGCGAACATCTCGCGCCAGGTGACGTCGACGGTGCTGCCATCGAGCTTGCCCTGCCCGACCACGCTCAGCTCGGAATTGCCGTACTTCAACCGTGCCACCGCGTCCGTGAGATCGACGTTGCCCAATACGTTCTTGAGCGAGAACGAAGTGAGCTGGGCGTCGGCCGCCACCTCGATCTCATCGACAGTCAAGGCGTCGATGAGCGGGAAGCTCAGCGAGACGTCGACCGCCACCTGGCCGCCCAGCCGGCGGTGGTCGTAGAGCGTCTCCCTAGGCAGGCCGAGTTGCCGCCGAGCCAGGAAGCGCATGACGTCCTGCGCCGAACCGGTGATGGGCAACCGGATCGCCGCCATCTGGCCCGTGGGCTTGTCGAGGCCGGTCAGGTCTATCGTGCCGTCGGCGACCTTCAGGTTGACGGCGCCGCCGCGCGCAACGTCGAAATGCAGGCTGCCGTTCTCGTAGCGAGCCTTCCCGGAAACGTCCTGCATCTCGGGCATGTGCGGCATGTAACGTACCGTCAGGCCGCCATAGTCGAGGAAGGCCACCATGCCATCCACCTTGAGGTCGGCGATGTGGTCGACAGGCGCCGTGGCAGAGAATTCGGCGGCGACGTCGACGGTCCCGGCCGTGATGTTGGCAATCGCCCACCTGCGGCCGCCTTCGGCGAACTCCAGCGGCCAGTAGTCGCCGAGCTTGTCGACCGGGATCTGTCTGATCTCGGCGCGACCGACGAAGTGGCGCGTATCCGCGATGCGGTGGCCGGCACCGGTGATGACCACCCTCGCCGCCCCGAAATCGAAGTCGACGCGATCGATCTTCGAGGTGTGCGCGACATTGTCGATGCTGAACCGGGCATCCATCGAGCGCACCTGATGGGCCACCGGCAGAATGCCCGGCAGCGTCACGCTGCCATTGGCGCCGTTGATGTCGACCGAGACGGTCTTGACCTCCCCGTTGCCCGTGCCCTCGATCTGAAGTCGCCCGGAGAGCGCCAGGTCGACGCCGCGCAGGATGGCGAGGTCCGAGGATAGATCGGCGAAGATCCACGGCTTGAAGCCGGCGACCTTGGCCTCGAGCGAAATTCGGCTGCGGTCACGCGTGTAGACGCCCGCCAGGGAAAGGTCGACGGGGTCGCCGTGGCCAGCGAACCGGGCTTTGGCCGTAATGAAGACGCCCGCGGCGTCGCGGCGGAGCTCGGCCGCCGCATCCGGCGCATTCCAGCTGAGCCCGGTCTTCAGATCCCGGATCGTGACGTTGGCGTGTTCGATCACCACGGAGTCGAGCTGCCCGATCAGGGAGTCGTAATTAGGCTCCGCCAGCAGCTGATCGACCAGGATCGAAATCGCCTCGCCCTGCGCGCCGCCCTCGGGCGAAGTGAATATGCGCTTGAAGGCCCCGCCCTCGCGGGCGACGTCGGCCTCGATGACCGGCCGGATGATGGCGATCGAGGTCGGCAGGAGCATGCCCTGGACCACCGAGCGCGGCTCGAACGTCAGGGCCGCCTCGGGCGCCGTGGCGATGACCTGGCCCTGCGCATTCGTGAAGCGCAGCCCCGTGAAGGCCAGCCGGATCGGCCGGCTGATCCCGCTCCACTCGAAATATATCCGGTCGAAGTCCGGGTGGATGTCGTTGCCCGGCGCGTCGATCAGCCGGGCGATGCGCGGCTTCATGAACTCGAGGTCGACGGGCCCCGCCATGAGCCGCAAGGCCGCGACGACCCCCAGCGCGGTCACGGCAAGCACCAGAACGACCGCAACACGCAGAACTACCCGGCAGGTCCGCTTGACCAAACTCGACTCTTCCGTTTCTTGACGATGGCGACACGCTTGGGCAAGCGTGTCATTGCAAACGAGAATTTACCCGTCGACACATTGAATGTCTTGGCTTTCGACTGCCCGCCTTCCACGTCCGCACGACCCCGAGCGGCAAGCCGTGGCGTGGGCTCGCTGGGACGAGCGCGCTGCGCGGCCTGACGATCCCGCGGCCATCGCGCTGCTCGACGCTCTGTTCGGCAACAGTCCTTACCTGACGGAAACGGCCTTACAGAGCCCGGATTTTATGACCGATCTATGGCGTCGTGGACCGGACACGGTCGCCGCGGACCTCATGCTCGAACTCGCCGCGGCACGAGGCGACGCCGGCGCCGGCGCGGCACCGGCCGAGGTCGCCTCCCGGCTGCGCCGCCTGAAGCGCCGCGTGGCGCTCGCCGTCGCCGTCGCCGACATCGCCGGCACCTGGCCGCTCGATCGCATCACCGGCCAGCTCAGCGATTTCGCCTCGGGCTGCCTCCGCGCCCTCACCGATTCGATCCTCCTCCAGCTCGAACGCGACGGACAGCTCACGCTGGGCGGCAAGCCCGAGGCCGCGGCCTTCACGGTGCTGGGCATGGGCAAGCTGGGGGCGGGCGAGCTCAACTATTCGAGCGACATCGACCTGATCCTCTTCTACGACCGCGATGCCCCGGCCCTGGCCGGAAACGAGCAGTTGTCGCGGCACTTCGTGCGGGCGGCACGCCTGCTGGTCCAGCTCATGTCGGAGACCTCGGCCGAAGGCTACATCTTCCGCACCGACCTGCGGCTGCGGCCCGATCCCGGCTCGACGCCGCTCGCCATGTCGGTCCAGGCGGCGGAGCTCTACTACGAGAGCGTCGGCCAGAACTGGGAACGCGCCGCCATGATCAAGGCGAATCCAGTGGCCGGCAACGAGGCCGTCGGGGCTGCCTTCCTCGCCGACATGACGCCCTATATCTGGCGCAAGCATCTCGATTTCGCGGCGATCCACGACATTCATTCGATCAAGCGGCAGATCGACGCCCATCGCGGCGGCGGCACGGTCAAGGTCCTGGGCCACAATGTGAAGCTGGGCCGCGGCGGGATCCGCGAGATCGAATTCTTCGCGCAGACCCAGCAGCTCATCTTCGGCGGTCGCAACCCCACCCTCAGGCTGCGCGCCACCTGCCCCACCCTGCGCTCGCTCGCGGCCGCCGGTCATGTCACGGAGAAGGCGGCGGAGGAGCTGATCGAGGCCTATGGCTTCCTGCGCCGGGTCGAGCATCGCCTGCAGATGGTCGACGACCGGCAGACCCACTCGATCCCCGCCGACGAACCGGGCGTCGCCGCCATCGCGACCTTTCTCGGCTACGACACGTCGGAGGCGTTCCAGGCCGCCCTGCTGGGGACGCTGCGCCTCGTCGAGGGCCACTACGCCAAGCTCTTCGAGGAGGCGCCGAGCCTCGCCGGCCCGGGCGGCAACCTGGTCTTCACGGGCACCGACGACGATCCCGGCACGCTCGAAACGCTGACATCCCTGGGCTTCCGAGATGCCTCGGCCGCCGCCGGCATCGTGCGCCGCTGGCATCATGGCCGCTACCGCTCGACCGCGACGGCCCGCGCCCGCGAACTGCTCACCGAGTTGATGCCCGGCCTGCTGAAGGAGCTGGGCGGCACGGCCGCGCCCGACCAGGCCCTGCTGAACTTCGACCTGTTCCTCAACAATCTGCCGGCGGGAGTGCAGCTCTTCTCGCTCTTCAAGGCCAATCCCGCCCTGCTCGAACTGCTGGCGACCATCATGGGCAGCGCGCCGGGCCTGGCGGCCCACCTCGCGCGCCGCACCCTGCTGCTGGATTCGGTGCTCTCGCCCGATTTCTACGGGCCGCTGCCGCCGGCATCGGAGATGACCGGGGAACTGGCTGCGACGCTCGCGCGGGTCGACCACGAGCAGGACATTCTCGACCTGGCGCGCCGCTGGGCCAATGACCGCCGCTTTCAGGTCGGCGTCCAGCAGCTCAAGCGCATCGTCACGCCCGCCCAGGCAGGCCTCGCCTATTCGGACATCGCGGCCGCCACGATCTCCGCTCTGTGCGATCGCGTGGAGAAGCGGTTCGCGGAAGCCCATGGCGGCTTCCGGGGGCAGCGGCTGGCGGTACTGGGGCTGGGCAAGCTCGGTAGCCGGGAAATGTCGGCGACGTCCGATCTCGACCTGATCTTCGTCTACGACATCCCGGACGGCATGGAGGCATCCGACGGTCCGCGGCCGCTGTCGCCCATCCAGTATTACACGCGTCTCAGCCAGAAGATGGTGACGGCGCTGACCGCCCATACCAACGAGGGGGCGCTCTACGAGGTCGACATGCGCCTGCGGCCGTCGGGCCGCTCCGGCCCCCTCGCCAACTCGCTCGCCGGCTTCGAGACCTATCATGCGCAGTCCTCGTGGACGTGGGAGCACATGGCGCTGACGCGCATGCGCGTCATCCATGGGCCCGAGGCGCTGGTCGCCCGCCTGACCGACATCGTGAAGCGCACGCTCTGCCGGCCGCGCGATCCCCAGGCGCTGGTCCGCGACGTTGCCGACATGCGCGACCGCATCACCCAACATGCGCCGGCCAAGAGCCTGTGGGACTTCAAGCACCTGCCCGGCGGCCTGTTCGATATCGATTTCGTGGCCCAGTACCTGGCGCTCCGGCACGCCTGCGAGCACCCCGATGTCCTCGACCCTCATCCGGCGGAGATGCTGCGGCGCATGGCGGCGTCGGGACTCATCGACCCGCCGGACGCCGACAGGCTGCGCGCCACGCGGACCCTGCTGTCGGACGTGCAGAGCCTGCTGCGCCTCACCTTGAATGGCGACGAGGCCGCTTTTGACGAGACGAAGGCGCCGGAAGGCCAGCAGCGCCTGATCGCCGCCACTGAAGGCGCGACGGATCTGGCGGCCCTGCGCGCGCGTATCGAGACCGAATCGAAGACGGTGCGTGCTATATACGAGCGCATCGTGGAGGCGCCGGCCCTGGCGGCTGGCTGGCAAGCGAGGAGCAGGAAATGAGCGTCGTCGAAGGCAAGAAGGCCCCGGATTTCACCGCCGCGACCGATGGCGGCGGCAAGATCAAGCTGTCGGACCTGCGCGGCAAGCCGGTGGTGCTCTATTTCTACCCGAAGGACGACACGCCCGGCTGCACGACCGAGGCCTGCGGCTTTCGCGACGGGGCGGCGGCGTTCAAGAAGCTGAAGGCCCAGGTGATCGGCGTGTCCAAGGACAGCGTCGCCCGCCACGACAAGTTCAAGGCCAAGTACGAGCTCAACTTCCCGCTCGTGTCCGACGAGGACGGCAAGGTCTGCGAGAAGTACGAGACCTGGATCGAGAAGAGCCTCTACGGCCGCAAGTACATGGGCATCGACCGCGCGACCTTCCTGATCGACGGTGAAGGCGTGGTCCGCAAAATCTGGCGCAAGGTCAAGGTTGCCGGGCATGTCGACGAGGTCCAGGAAGCCCTCAAGGCGCTTTAGCAGCCTGCCGTAATAGGTATTTCAAAAGGACTGGCGAGCAGCAGGGCATCACGATACCCGTTCGCGGGGGTGCGACTCCGGCTTCGTTTGTTTCGTTTATTTCGCTTATTTCGTTTATTTGCCGGGACTCTAACTTTTTTGACGGCCCGCTAGCCGCCGCTTTGGGGCCCCATGCGTTTCAGGGTCTTCAGCGCCCGGATCGTCTCGCGCAGGCCGAGATGCAGGACCTTGTCGCGCCGCATCACGATGGCGAGCTTGCGATAGAGTCGCGGCGAGAGCGGCCGCACGACGAGGTTGGCGCGGTCGGCCGCCTCGCGCACGGCGACCGCCGGCAGGATGGCGCAGCCCAGCCCCGCTTCCACCAGCCGCTTGATCGCCTCGACGCTGCCCAGCGCCATCTTGGGTTTCAGTTCGACACCGCCCTGGAAGAACCATTGATCGGCCACCACGCGCGTGTGTCCGCCGGGCTCGAACATGATCACCGGCAAACGGGCCAGGACCGCCGGCGTGACCCGGCGCGGCAGCGTCACGCCATCGCGCGCCGTCACCGCCACGAACTCGTCGTCGAGCAAGGGCGTCACCTCGAGGCCGCGGCCGCTCGCGGGCAGCGTCACCAGGCCGATATCGAGCGCATTGTCCTGCACGCCCTTCACGATGTCCGAGGTGTTGCCGGTGGCAATCGTGATCTCCAGCTCCGGCAGGCGGCGGCGCAGGTCGCGCAACAGCGGCGGCAGGCGGAAGATCGCCGCCGTGGCGCCGGTGCCGAGACGCACCCGTCCGACCTCGCCGCTCCCGAAGCGCGCCAACGATTCGAGCAGCGACGCCACGGCACCGTCGATCCGCGCCGCATGGTCCAGGAGTGCGCTGCCCGCCGCCGTCGGCATGGCGCGCCGACCCAGCCTCTCCAGCAGCCGCACCCCCAGGCGCTTCTCGAGCTGGCCGATCTGCTGGCTGATCGCCGGCTGGGTCAGGTTGAGATGCGACGCCGCGGCCGAGAAGGAGCCCAGCCGCACGACCTCGGTGAAGGCATGGACATGATCGAGATTGAGGCCGCGCATCTCAAATTCCTACTTATGCTTTTCATAAGATAACAAGATTTTCCTTATGCCTCCAACCGCAGCAGGATGCGCCCATGTCGCTTCGCAACGGGTTTGGAGACATCGTCATGGAGATCGGTCGCTATATCGGCGGCTCGCCCTGGTCGCGCCTCCGCCAGCGCGAGGCGCTGCGCAATCTGGACGACCGGCTGCTGTCGGACATCGGCCTGTCGCGCGGGCAGGTTCTATCGGGAGGAACGATGATGAGGTCGGCGGTCGATGTTCGCGACGCCCGCGAAGGCGACATGCGCTTCGTGCAGGAAATCTACGCCCACCACGTGCGGCACGGGCTGGCGAGCTTCGAGGAAGAAGCGCCCAGCGTCTCAGAGATGATCGGCCGCCGCGAAACTGTGCTGGCGCTCGGGCTGCCCTATCTGGTGGCCGAGTTGGACGGCCGCATCGTGGGCTACAGCTATGCCTCGCTCTACCGCCCGCGCCCGGCCTATCGGCACACGATCGAGGACTCGGTCTATGTCCGCGACGGCTTCGCCGGCAACGGCATCGGCCGCGAGCTGCTGGCCGAATTGATCGAGCGCTGCGAGAGCGGCCCCTGGCGCCAGATGCTCGCCGTCATCGGCGACAGCGCCAATGCAGGCTCGATCGGCCTGCATGGCAGCCAGGGTTTCCGCCCGATCGGCAAGCTCAATGCCGTCGGCTTCAAGTTCGGCCGCTGGGTCGATTCGATTTTGATGCAGCGGCCTCTCGGGAAGGGCGACCTGACCCTTCCCTGAAGCCCGACGCTCCTACTTCTTCGACGGCGACCAGCCGTAGATCTTCTGCAGCGAGCCGCCCATCAGGATTTCACGATCGCTGTCGGACAGGCGGTCGGTGACGCGGAAGGCGTCGACGCCTTCCTTGTAGGTGAGCAGCGCCACGGCGCGGGTCCAGTCGGTGCCCCACATGCAGCGATCCAGGGTAAAGGCATCGAAGATGCGGCCCAGCGGATCCCAGATGTCCTTGAAGGGGAACTTTTCGTGGCTGAGCGTGCAGGCGCCGGTGATCTTCACGACGACGTTCTTGTGCTCCGCCAGGGCCAGCAACTGCGGCAGCTCGTGCCACGGCTCCTTCGGGGCCGGCGGCGCCATCGGCTGTTCCAGGCCGAGATGATCGATTACCAGCGTCGTGTTCGGATTGCGCCTGGCGAGCTCGGCGACCTGCGGCAGGCGACCGCGTGCCATCAGGTTGACCGGCAGGTCGTGCTTGGCCGCGGCGGCCAGCACGCGGTTGATGCCGGGGTCGGCCGCGTCGGTCGAAATCTCCGGCGTGAACATGATGCGGATGGCGACCGTGCCGTCCATCGCCGCCCAGTCGGCGATCGTGCCTTCGACCGCGGGATCGTTGGCATTGACCGGCTTGATGACGCCGAACCGGCCGGGATGCGCCTTCTGCACGCCGACCGCATAGCTCTCGTCCCAGCGGTACATCGTGTAGACCGAGACCAGGAGCGCGCCGTCGACACCGACGGAATCCATCGCCTTGATCATGTCCTCGGCGGTGACCTCGGGCGGGCCTGCCAGCACGGCCGTCCACGGGCGGCCCGGGTGATTGCGCTCGTAGCAGTGAACCTGGGCGTCGATCGTCGGCATGCGTTTCTCCCGTGGTGAGTTGGCGGACGGTACCGCCGCCTCCGCATTTGTCATGGGAATTCGGGCCGCCCCTTCACCATGCGGTACGATTCCCACAGCGCGATTCAGGCATCGATCCCGTAAGACTCGACGCCACGCTCACCCCTCTCCGCAGGAGGATGTTGCAATGGCCGTCAAGGGCAAGCAGTCGGTCGGACAGATCGGCATCAGCCTCATCGTTCAGGACGTGGCCGCCGCCGCCGACTTCTATCGCGACGTGATCGGCGCCGAGGAGATCCGGCGCAGCTTCTCGCACAACCCCGGCGAAGCGCCGGGTCCGGAACCGCTCGGTGCCGAGTTCTGGCTCGCCGGGGCCTGGTTGATCGTGACGAAGGAAAATCCGCGCTGGCGCGAGGCGCCCCGGACCGACTGGCCACGCTCGCCCCTCTCCGCCGGAGCCTCCTCGGGTTTCCTGCTCGTCTATGTCGACGACGTGGACGATGTGTTCGCCCGCGCCCTGGCCGCCGGCGCGACATCTCTTGCCCCGGGTCAAGGTCCCGAAGAGACCTACTGGGGCGATAAGGTCGTGCGCATCATCGATCCCTTTGGTCATGGCTGGGTCCTCCAGAGCAGGCTCGAGGACGTTGCAGAGGCCAATCTGGCCACGCGCTTCGAAGCCCAGCGCGACCGCCTCCGCGCCAGCCGCGCCGCGCAGCCGGCATGACCGTCGAGGCCGTGCGCGCCTTCCTGTCGGCGCATGCCCCCGATCTCGAGGTCGTCGAGCTGGAGGCCAGCACCGCCACCGTCGAGATGGCGGCACGGGGCCACGGCGTCGCGCCCGCACAGATCGCCAAGACGCTGTCGCTGCGCATCAAGGACCGCGCGCTGCTGATCGTGACGTGCGGCGATGCGCGGCTGAACAATCGCAAGATCAAGGACGTGCTGGGCGGCAAGCCGCGCATGCTGGGCGCCGACGAGGTGGTCTCCCTCACGGGCCATCCGGTGGGCGGTGTGTGCCCGTTCGGCCTGGCGACGCCGCTCCCGGTCTATTGCGACGTCTCGCTGAAGGAATTCGACGAAGTCGTACCCGCCGCCGGCTCGATCAACTCGGCCGTCCGCATCGCGCCGGAGCGCATGGCTGCCCTCGTGAACGCCGAATGGATCGACGTCTGCGACCGACCGGGGTCTGCATGAAGCTCTTCAGCGCGATTGCCGTCCAGGGCGTCGTCGAGCCGCTGATCCCCAGCTTCGAGCAGGCGCACGGCTGCAGGCTCGACGTCACCTGGGCCACGGCGCCCCTGCTCCTGAAGCGGCTGCAGGCCGGTGAGAAGGCCGACGCGCTGATCCTCAACCGTGCGGTCACCGACACGCTGCTTGCCTCCGGCGGCATCGTCGCCGGGTCCGATGCCGCGATCGCCAGCTCCGCCACGGCCATCGCGGTGCGAGCGGGCGCGCCGAAGCCCGACATTTCCACGCCGGATGCCTTGAAGCGCACGCTGCTGGAGGCCAGGGCGATCTCCTACACCGATCCCGCGGCCGGCGGCGCGAGCGGCATCTACTTCGCGACGCTGCTGGAGAGGATGGGCATCGCCGCAGAGATCAACGCCAAGACGAAATTCCCGCCACCCTCGGGCTACTCGGCCATGTTCCTGCCGACCGGCGAGGCCGACCTCGCGGTCCAGCAGGTGCCGGAACTGCTGCATGTTCCCGGCGTCGAGATCGTCGGGCCCCTGCCCGGCGATCTGCACATGGTCACGGTGTTCGTGGCCGGCATTCCAGCCGACAGCGCCCAGCCGGTGTTGGCCAGGGCGCTGATCGAGAGGTTGCGCACGCCCGAAGCGAAGGCCCTCTTCCGCGCAAGAGGCCTCGAGCCGGGCTGAGCCTTCTCAGGCCTTCACGACCTTCTGCTCTTCCAGCCGATCGGTGGCCGGCGGCGGCGTGCGCGAGAGGTCGGCAATTTCGGCGCGCAGCTCCGGCGTCATGTCGACGTTCACTGAGGCCAGCGAATCCTTGAGCTGGTCGAGATTGCGCGCGCCGATGATGGGCGCGGTGATGGCGGGATGCGCCCCCACCCAGGCGATGGCCGCGCTGACCGGATGCAGCCCCTTCTGCTGGCAGAGCGCGACGTACTTCTCGGCCGTCTCGAAGGCCCATTCCTCGCCGTAGCGCGCCTCGTACATCTTGTTGGTCTTGAGCCGGCCGGAGGCCTGTCCGAAATACTTGCCCGACAGGAG
Source organism: Reyranella sp. (assembly GCF_965228225.1). Taxonomy (GTDB): domain Bacteria; phylum Pseudomonadota; class Alphaproteobacteria; order Reyranellales; family Reyranellaceae; genus Reyranella. Next base: position 2,663,773 of record NZ_OZ245801.1, read on the forward strand.
ACCGGCGGCCGCCGGACTGTACGGGATGACGCCGATTCCGTTGGCCGCCGCCATCGGCAGCAACTCGACCTCGGCCTGGCGCTTCACCAGATTGTACATCGGCTGGATGACCTGCAGGCGCGCCCAGTCGTTGCGCTCCTGGATGTCGACGGCGCGCTGGGTCTGCCAGGCCGACCAGTTGCTGACCGCCGGATAGATCACCTTGCCCGAGCGCACGAGGTCCTCGAGGCCGCGCATCATCTCGTCGATCGGCGTCACCGTGTCGAAGCGATGCAGGAACAGCACGTCGATCCGGTCGGTCTGCAGGCGGCGCAGGCTCGCCTCCACGGCCTGCACGACGTGGCGGCGGTTGGCGCCGCCCGCGTTCACGTCGGGGCCGGTCTTGTTGAAGCACTTGGTGCTGATCACCAGGTCGTTGCGATGATCCTTCGCCAGCCGGCCCAGGATCTCCTCGGACTTGCCCTTGTTGTACTCGTTGGCCGTGTCGAAGAAGTTGATGCCGGCGTCGCGCACCGCCTTGTACATCGAAGCCGAAGTGGCCTCGTCGGCGTCGCCGCCGAAGGACATGGTGCCGAAGCAGAGTTGCGAGACGTGGATGCCGGTGCGGCCGAGGAGCTTGGTTTTCATGACTGCTTTCTAGCATGCGGCGACAAGTTTCTGCAGCCGGCATGGAAAACCATCCCGCTTGCCCTTATGAGATGCCCGACGATTTCGAGCAGGGTGTGTCGTGGCGAGAAAGACAATCGTAAAGAAGCCGAAGCCCGCCGCGCCGCGGCGCAAGAAGGCCAGCCGTCCCAACCTCCCAGAACGCATTCTCGACGTCGCCGAGGAACTGTTCGGGCGTGTCGGCTATGGCGGCGCGACCACCCGGGCGATCGCCAGCCGGGCCCGCGTGAACGTGGGACAACTGCACTACTACTTCGAGTCCAAGCGCGCGATCTTCGAGGCGGTGGTGGCGCGGCACGGCAAGGAAGTGACCGAGCGGCGGCGTCAGCTGCTGCTGGAGGCCAAGGCCCGCCATCCGCGCGGCATCGTCCCGCTCGACGTGCTGGTCGATGCGCTGGTCCGTCCCCTGCTGATGGCCGAGCCGCGGGCCGGCGGGCGCCGGGCGTCGATGCAGATGCACGCGCGCCTGTTCACCGATCCCGACGATACCGCCAGCCTCGTGCGCGCCGGCATCTACGACGAGACCAACGCGCTCTATGTCGACGCCATCCGGCGCGCTTTGCCGAAGATCCCGGCGAAGACGCTCTACTGGCGCTACTATTTCATGATGGGCGCCTACGTCTGGACCCTGCTGCAGCCCGGCCGCCTGGAGGCCATCTCCCAGGGCCGCTGCGATCCTGCGGACATGGAAACCGCCATCCGCGAGATCGTTCCCTTCGTCTGCGCGGGACTCGCCGCGCCGGTCGGGCGTTAGACCGGCTAACTCAAAAACGACCTCACCCTGAGGAGCATCGCGCAGCGATGCGTCTCGAAGGGCGGGAACGCGCACCGTGTTCGTTGCCCATCCTTCGAGACGGCCCTTCGGGCCTCCTCAGGATGCGGTGCCGTGAAGCTACTCCAAGCCGAATAACTCTAAGCCGTCTTCACGCGGCTCTTCAGGCGGCAGCGGCATTTGTCGTACTGGTGGAGCTCCACCATGTTGCCGCACGGATCGTTGAGGAAGAGCTGTTCGGCGTCGGGGCCCGTCGCGCCCTTGAGCGACCAGTAGTCCGCCCCGAGACGATCGAGCTCGGCCTTGGTCTCGACGATGTTCTCGACGGCCAGCGCCACGTGCGGCACGGTCGGGTCCTTGCCCGGCCCTTGCGCGAAGCGCGACGGCAGGTCGCCGCCGATCAGGTGGATCTGCCCCACCTCGCCGATGTTGATCCACATGCCGGGAATGCCCGGGATCTCCGGCCGGCCCGTGTCATGCTCGAGGCCGAGCACGCCGCTGTAGAAATTCTTGAGGTCCTGGATCGTCTTGTCGTCGGCGTCGATCCGCACGCCCTGATGATGAAGTTCGAGCACCTTGATCGCCATCTCTGCTCCTCCCGAGCGCTGTCTGATTGACGCGAAGTATCGTGATCGCGCACCACGTGGTCAATCGACCAACAAATTAGGTCGCTTGACCTGAACGCGCGACACAAGCATCGTTGCGGCAAGAACAAGCGCCGCGGCGCCGGGAGGAAATTCGATATGCGGACCAAGCGGGCCGCCGACTGGACACCGTCGGCGACGTTGCCCAACACGCCGGTCTCGTTCACGGGCGTCACCTATCAAGAGATGCTCGACCGCGCCCGCGCGCTGGTGCCGGCGATCGCCGCGCGCGCCGGGGAATGCGAGAGACTGCGCCGCCTGCCCGACGACACCGAGCGCGACCTCCACCGCACCGGCCTGTTCCGGATGGTCCAGCCGGCGCGGGTCGGTGGCGCCGATCTCGATGTCGGCATCCTGGTCGAGACCTGCGCGGAGATCGCGCGTGTGTGCCCCTCGACCGCGTGGAACCTCGGCAATCTCAGCAGCCATCACTGGATGCTGGGCTATTTCCATCCCGAGGCGCAGGACGAGATCTGGGACGCCTCGCCCGACGTGCTGATCGCCACCTCGCTCGTCTTTCCGGCCGGGCGTGGCCGCAAGGTCGAGGGCGGCTACGAGGTCTCGGGCCGCTGGCCGCTCTCCTCCGGCGTCGACAATTCCGACTGGAACATGCTGGGTTTCATGGTGCGCGAGCGCGACGACGGTCCGCCCGTCGACCAGCGCTTCGCCCTGGTCCACCGCTCGCAGTACGAGATCATCGACACCTGGCATGCCGTCGGTCTCTCCGGCACCGGCTCGAACGACGTCGAGATAAAGAACCTCTTCGTCCCCGACGTGCGCACGATCTCGGCCTGGACGATGAACGGCAAGGCGCATGCCGGCTCGACGGTCAATCCCTCGCCCCTGTTCCGCCTGCCCATGCTGGCCCTCGGCCCCTACGTCCTGTCGGGCGTGATGCTGGGTTGCGCGCGCGGCGCCTATGAAACGGTGGTGGGCACGGCCCGCAAACGCAACGCCACGACGACCGGCCAGCCGGTGGGTGCCAGCCAGCCCGTCCAGATCAAGGTCGCCGAGGCGAGTGTCCGCATCGACACGGCCGAGATGCTGATGCGCCGCGCCTGCGAGCATGCGATGGCGGTGGCGCGCTCCGGCGCCGATGCGGCCCACGAAGACAAGCTGCGCTACCGGCGCGACGCCTTCTTCTCGGCCCGTCTCTGCCTCGAGTCCGTCGACATACTCATGGGCATCGCCGGATCGGGCGGGCTGCACCTCGCCGGTCCGGTGCAGCGCCTGTTCCGCGATGCGCACGCGGCCAACGCACACGTCATGTTCTCGACCGACGTTCAGGGTGCATTGTTCGGCCAACACGCACTCGGCATGGCCGGGCCGCCGCCGCTGCTCTGAACCGAGCGGCGGCCATAAAGAAGATCAACGACTGGGAGGAAACAAGAATGTCAAAGTCATCGTTCATCGCAGGACTGGTCGGCGCCACGGCGCTGGTCGGCCTGTCGGCCCTCGGCGTCCAGGCTCAGACCTCGGGCGAGCCCGTCAAGATCGGCGCGATCGTTTCCGCCACCGGCGCGGGCGCCGGTCTCGGCGTGCCCGAGCGCAACGGCCTGCTGCTGGCCGAGAAGGACATCAACGCCAAGGGCGGCATCAAGGGCCGTCCGATCAAGATCATCGTCGAGGACGACGCGTCCAATCCCGACACCGCGCTCAGCAAGGCCAACGACCTGATCTTCGGGCAGAAGGTCCAGGCGCTGCTCGGGCCCTCCCTCACCGCCAGCACCGTCGCGGTCGGCGGCGTGACCCACGCCAACAAGATCCCGCAGATCGCCTTCACCGGCATCGGCCCGGCGGTCGAGCGCGAACGCAAGTGCGTGGCGCACGTCCTGCCGCCGCAGCGGCTCAACGCGATGGCGCTGCTGGAATATGCCAAGAGCATCAAGGCCGCGAAGGTCGGCGTGCTGCATGACGCGGGTTACGGCAACGTCGTGATGGCCGAGCTGAAGCCGCTCGCCGACAAGTACGGCGTGAAGCTGGTCGCGATCGAGAAGTTCGAGATCGGCGCCACCGACACCACCACCCAGGCGGCCAAGGTCAAGGCCGCCCAGCCCGATGCCGTGTTCATCATCGCCACCTCGGCGACGCCGTTCCGCAACGTCAAGCAGATCCAGATCGCCCAGCCCGTGGTCGCCGCGATCGGCTCGTCGTCCTACGAGTACGTGAACGCGATGGGACCGGCCGCCGACAACATCGTGATCCCCGAATTCGTGGTCGGCGAAGACCCGCTGCCGCACCAGAAGGATTTCGTCGAGCTCTACAAGAAGACCTACAATTCGACGCCGAAGAACTACGAGGCGGCGGCCTGGGATGCGGCCCACATCATCGCCGCGGCGCTCAACAAGGCCGGCGCCGACGCCACCGGCGAGAAGCTGTGCGAGGCCATGAAGGCGCCCTACAGCGGCGTGCTGGCCAACTACGACTTCTCGGCCGACGACATGACGGGCATTCCGATCTCGAGCTTCATCTTCTCGAAGCTGGTCGGCGGCAAGTACACCCGCACGCCCTTCCGCGTCGCCCAGTAGCGGTCCCGGCGGCGCAGGTCCCCCACGCGGGCCCTGCGCCGCGCCTTCTTTCGCGCGGAAACATCATTCCATGACCCTGAGCCTGGTCCTGCAGGCCCTCTTCGCGGGCGTGACGAACGGCATCGTCTACGCGCTCGTCGGCATGGGCCTCTCCGCCATCTTCAAGGGCAGCCGCGTCATCAATGCCATGCAGGGCGAATTCGCCGTGATCGGCGCGATGACCACCGTGCTGCTGCTGACCAAGACGGGCTGGCCCTACCCGGCTGCCATCGCCGGCGGCGCGGTCTCGGGTGCCCTGGTCGGCGCCTTCATCGAGGTCGCGTTCGTGCGCTACATGGCCAAGAAGAATGCGAGCGAGGACAGCTTCCTGCTGCTGACCATCGGTCTCGCCCTCACCCTGTCGGCCAGCGTGCTGTTCTTCATCGGCCGCGACGGCCACCTGCTCCCGCCGCTCGGCGGCGAGGGCGTGCTGATCATCCTCGATGCCGTCATCCAATTCCACGCGCTGTGGCTGATCGCCATCGGCATCGGCGCCACCCTGGCGCTGCGCGCCTTCTACCACCGCACCACGATCGGCCTGTCGATGATGGCGGCCTCGATCGACGCAGACGGCGCGGCCACCACCGGCATCAACGTCGCGCGCATGCGTACCTTCACCTTCGTGCTGGGCGGCCTGCTGGGCGCGCTGGGCGGCATCCTGGTGACGCCGCTGATCGGCGTCGACTACCAGCTCGGCCTCAATCTCACGCTCAAGGGCTTCGCCGCCGCCGTGCTGGGCGGGCTCACCAATCCGCTGGGCGCCGCCGTGGGCGGCCTCACGCTAGGTCTGGTCGAGTCGCTGGCCATCATCGGCATCTCGTCGAGCTACAAGGACGTCGTCGCCTTCTCCGTGCTCATCATCATCATGATCCTGATGCCGCAGGGCATCCTCGGCCGCGCCGGCCGGCGGGGAGGCTGAGCCCATGGCCCCGCGCACCCTCCTCTGGCTGGCCGTCGGCCTCGTCGTCTGGGCCGTCCTGCCCTTCGTCGTACCGCGTTACATGGCCGACCTGCTGGTGTTCACCGGCATCTACACGGTGGCCGGCCTCGGCATCGGCCTGCTGCTCGGCCATTGCGGTATCGTCAACCTGGCGCAGGCGACCTTCTACGGGCTCGGCGCCTATGCCAGCGCCTACTGCACCGTCATGATGGGCCTGCCCAGCGTCGTCGGCTTCCTCGCCGGCGCCGTCATCAGCATGACACTGGCCTATGTGATCGGCCGGCCCATCCTGCGACTCACCGGCTACTTCCTGGCGCTGGGCACGCTCGCCCTCAGCGCCATCGCCAGCGCGCTGTTCTTCGAATGGGACTGGCTGACCGGCGGCACGCTGGGCATCGGCGGCATCCCCAAGCTCGACCTGTTCGGCTTCCTGCTCGACCGGCCCTCGCGCTACTACTTCTTCGTCTGGATCGTGGCCTTCGCCTGCATGGCCGTGGCGCGCAACCTGGTCGACAGCCGCACCGGCCTGATGCTGCGGGCCATGCGCGATTCCAGCACCGCGGCGGCGGCCCTGTCGATCGACCTGCAGGCGCTGCGCACCAAGGTGTTCGTCGTCTGCGCCCTGTTCGGCAGCCTGGCCGGCAGCCTGTTTGCCCACCACGCCTCGTTTGTCAGCACGCAGAGCTTCACTGTCGACCGCTCGATCAGCTTCCTGCTGATCCCGGTGATCGGCGGCGCGACCTCGATCCCCGGCATCGTCGTCGGGGCGCTGTTCGTGACCTTCCTGCCCGAGCTGCTCAGCAAGCTGGGCGACATCCACCAGATCCTGTTCGGCCTGGCGCTGGTCGCCGTCGTCGTGCTGATGCCGGAGGGGCTGGTCGGCGCCTTCGGGAAGCTGCGCACCCGGCTCGCCCGCAAGGGAGGCGGCAATGGCTGAGCCCCTCCTCGCCCTCCGGGAAGTCGGTCATTCGTTCGGCGGCCTTTCCGTGCTGCGGTCCGTCACCTTCGACGTGCCCGAAGGCGGCATCATCGGCCTCATCGGGCCGAACGGCTCGGGCAAGACCACCTTGTTCAACATCGTGACCGGCTACATCCGCCCGCTGGCCGGCACCGTCACCTATCGTGGCGCCGTGCTGGGACGCGACACGATCCAGCAGCGCGGGCTTCACGGCCTCGTGCGCACCTTCCAGACGCCGCAGGTCTTCGAGCAGATGACAGTGCTGGAGAACGTCATGGTCGGCTGCACCAAGCTGACGCGCACCACCATGCTGCAGGACCTGCTGCGCACCCCGGCCGCGCGCGGCCAGATGCGCGAGATCCGCGAGCGCGCCGAGGCGGCCTGCGAGCGCTTCCACCTGACGGCCTTGCGCGACCTGCCGGCCGCCAGCCTGACCGCGGGCCAGCGCCGCATCCTCGAGATCGCCCGTGCCGTGGCCGGCGAGCCGCGGCTGCTGCTGCTCGACGAACCCTCCTCGGGCCTCAACGTCCAGGAGATCGACGATCTGCGCGACTGGATCGTGCGGCTGAACCAGGAAGGCATCACCATCCTGCTGGTGTCGCACGACATGGGCCTCATGACCGTCGCCCGCACCGTGCACACGCTCTATTTCGGCGAGATCATCGCCAGCGGCGACATGGCCGCCATCCAGCGCGACCCGCGGGTCCGCGAAGTCTATCTCGGGGTCTGAGCCGTGCTGGAAGTGACCTCCGTCTCCGCCGGCTACGGCGCCCTCACCGTCCTGCGCGACGTATCGCTCACGGTCGGCGACGGCGAGGCCGTGGCCCTGGTCGGCGCCAACGGCGCGGGCAAGACCACCCTCGTCCGCACCGTCTGCGGCCTGCTGCGCGCCCGCGGCGGCCGCATCGTCAAGAACGGCACCGACATCACCGCCACGCCGGCGCACGATCTGGCCAAACACGGGCTGGCCGTGGTGCTGGAGAACCGCCGCCTGTTCGGCGAACTGTCGGTGCGCGAGAACCTGATCCTGGCCGAGACGGTCGGCCGCAAGGTGCGCGGCGCCGACCTGCGCTTCTCCTGGGACGAGGTGACGGACCTGTTCCCCGTCGTGAAGGAACGCATGGCCTCGCCGGTCGAGCTGCTGAGCGGCGGCCAGCAGCAGATGGTGGCGATCGCCCGCGCACTGCTGCTGCAGCCCGACCTGCTGATCATGGACGAGCCCTCGACCGGCCTCGCCCCCAAGGTCGTGAAGGACATCCTGCTGGTCATCAAGGCGCTGCGCGAGCGCGGCATGGGCCTGCTGCTGATCGAGCAGAATGTCGGCATCGCCTCGGAGATCACCGACCGCGCCTACGTCATGTCGGTCGGCAGCATCGTCCACGAGATCGGCCCCGGCGAGTGGCAGTCCTTCCTAACCGACGAGCGGCTGGTGAAGGCCTATCTCGGCTGACCCGGCGGCCGCTACTTGCGGCGGATCGCCGGATTGAGCGGCACGGCGACGCCCGCGACTCCGCCGGCATCGTAGGCATCGGGTGAGATGAAGCGCCCCGGCCCGGCTTCGACGGTGCGCAGCTTCAGGCCGAGCTTCGCCAGTTCGGTCTCGACCACGGCGGCCTTCAGCACGACCAGCCCGCGGCCGCTGCTCTGGATCACGCCATCGCGCTCGGCCTTCATCGCCACCAGCCGGTCGGCGATGGACGCGCACATGCCCAGGGTGAAGGACGCGTTGGCGAGATGCCGCTCCTGGTGGCGGAAGCGCTTGTAGTCGGCCGAGACCTTGTAGCGGCCGAGCTCGGCCCGGACCGCGCCGTCGATCAGCTCGGTCAGGTAGTGCGCCACCTCGACATCGGCGGGCAGGCCGAAGAAGACGTAGCGCGCCTCGCCGGCCGCGTTCTTCTCGCGCCAGACGCGGCAATCGCAGAAGGCGGCGATGGCGCCGATGCATTCGTCGATCGGGATGCGCTTCTTCAGGTGAGTCTCGTAGACCCGCTCCTCGCACTGCGTCTCACGGATCTCGACGTCGCTCAAGGACAGCTCGTAGCGGTCGAGCAGCTCGGCGACCTTGGCTGCCGCCGCCAGCGCCTCGCCCTCGGTGCAGCCATTGTCGATCGTCTTGGCGCGCAACGCCTGGATGCGGCCTCGGAGCTTGTCGAAGGCCGAAGCGTCCGCCGTCGTCACGGCTGCACGACAGGTGGCGAGGGCGTCGTCGCGCGCTTGGCGCGAAAATGCCGGTACAGGGCGAAGGCGACGCCGATCGCCAGGCCCGGCAGCGCCGACATCACGCCGATCGACACCGCGCCCATCTCGCAGCCGCCCGAATCTCCCGGCCGGCCGCAGGAGGGATCGAAAGTGTGCGCCAGGGCCAGGACCGCCATCGTTACCACGATGGGTGTAACGACGAGTCCGAGCAGGCCGTAACCCAGGATCCGTCCGATGAGTCCGGCCATCAGCCGGTTACCCGGCGCGCGGCTTCCTCGAAGCGCTTGCGGCGCATCTCGACCCGCGGATCGTCCATGTCGGGGGCCCTCGGCTCGGGCACCCAGCCGTCGCGGCCGGGCACGTAGGCGCGATTGCTCTGCAGCGGATTGCGGTTGACCAGGGGCCGCGCATGCATCGGATGGCGCAGGCTGCGCACCTCGTGCTCGATCTCGAACAGCGCCTTGCCGGTGGCCGGATCGGCGATGTGCTGGAAACGGTACTGGTGCCGGTTGCTCTCCTCGGTCAGCAGGCCGCGCTCGACCAAGCCCTGATAAGGTCCGGAGAAATTCGCGACATAGACCTGAATGTGATGCCCGTCATAGGCCTCGGGCGCGGCATCGGTTTCGCGGAAGATCAGCTCCTGCCCGATGCCGACCGAGACGTGCGCGGCCGTCCCGGCGCCCGCCCTCTCCACGCGCGCGGCGGTCGAGAAGACCTCGCGATAGAAGCTCGCGATACCACCGGCCGTCCCGGGCGGCACGTCGAACTCGACATAGGCCATGCCCAGCGCCATGCCGTCGAAGCGCGCCGACGGATCGTGGCAAAGGATGCGGTTGCCCCAGGGACAGGTCGTCTCGACATGATCCTCGCGCTCGGCGAAGGCGAAGCGCGTGTCGCCCAGCAGGCTCTTCACCCGGTCGAGCCGCTGCAGCAGCGCCTCGCGGTCGGGGATCACGAGGCCCACCCGTCCGCGCAACCGTTGCGCCCGGGCCATCGTCGGCAAGTGGAACTGGCTGCGTCCGACATTGACCCACATATTGTCGATGCCGGTCATCATGGAGGGATCGCGCGTCAGGCCGAGGCCGCTGATGTAGAAGACGGTGGCCAGCCCCTGGTCGGCGACCCCGAGATTGACGTGCTCCAGCGCCACGACGTTGCCCACGTCCTCGGCGCTGCGGTCGTACTGTCTGACACCTGGCTCGTTCATGGCCTGCCCTCCTGAACCGATCCCGAGTATAGGGGCCGGAAGGCGTTCCCGACAGAAGGCAGGCTGAGCGACGCCAGACGTCAGGAGAGGCCAGGCCTCAGGAGAGGCCAGACTGGGGCTCCGCGCCGGTGCGCTCGAACGTGAAGTGATCGCGGATGTGCCGGTTGAAGAACTCGCCCTTCGAAAAGGCCGCCTTCATCGCCTCGTAGATTTCTTCCGGCACGTCGCGATAGGTGTAGCGGCGGCGCGACTGGAAGACGATGTCGAGCGCCCGCCGCCGGCGGTCGTAATGGTAGGAGCGGATGACGCTCGAGGGCATGCAAACACAACGCCGGACGCCCCGTCGAGGATGCTCGTGATGTCGCCTAGCGCGGCCGACTGATCCGGCGCCACAGGCCGAACAGGCCGACGCCGAAGGCCAGCGCCGCGCCGATGAGGAAGCCGCCGGCATAGCCTCCCGTCAGCGACAGGGCGGCGCTGAACAGCAGCGGCAGGACCAGCGCGCCGGCGTCGCCGAAGGCCAGCACCGCGCCCGTGGTCGCGCCGATCCGGCCGACGGGCGACAGCCGCGCCACCTCGGCCAGCAGCACGCCGTGCCAGCTCACGGCCGTGACGCTGAGCGCGGTGGCGATCGCTGCCGCGAGCCAGGTCGGCCAGTCGGGATCGATCGAGGCCGTGAGCACCGCGGCGGCGGCCATGCCGATACCGAGGAAGGCGAGCAGCGTTGCCGGCGCCACGAAACGCGAGGCGAGCCAGCCCCAGCCGATGCGCGCCGGAACCGCCACGGCAATTGCGATGGCGAAAACCTGTCCGGCGCGTTCGAGGTCGTAGCCCAGGCCGCGCACGAGGTAGAGCACGAAGAAGCCGGTGAACAGCGACTGCAGCCCGACGAAGCTGAACATCGCGACACACATCATGCGCAGCGCCGGATCGCGCAGGACGGAAACGACGTTGGCGCGGATATCGGCCGGCGAAAGCGGCTGCGCCGGATTGCGATCGGCGTCGAAGCCTGTGCGCAGCGGCTGCAGGGCCAGCACGATGAGGAAGCAGCTCAGCGCGATGACCAGCAGCGCCACCCGCCATCCGGCTTCGACCACGAGCACCGGTGCCACCACGCCGGCCAGCATCAGCCCGACCGGCACGCCGCACTGCTTGATCGAGAAGACCAGCGGCGCGAGGTGCCGCGGCGCCAGCCGCCCCAGCAGATGCGAACTCGACGGTGTCGAGACCGCCTGCCCCAGCCCGCCGATGAACGCTCCCGCCGCAAACAGCGGCAGCCAGCCCCCTGTGGTCAGGGCGAGCCCGATGCCCAGCGCGGCCATGCCGACCTGGGTCATGCGCACCGCGCCGTAGCGCAGGATGAAGCCGCCGCAGCCCAGGGTCGTGAGGAAGGCCGCCACCGACCCGATCGCGAGATAGACGCCAACCAGGGCCGCCTCGATGCCGAGATCGACCACGATGGCCGCCGCGATCAAGGGCACCGTCGACCGGCCCAGGGTTGCGAAGGTCTGCTGCACCGTCATGGCGCCGAGCGCGACGTAGAGAGGGTTGGCGATGAGGCAACTCCGGCGATGCGTCGATCGAGAGTGCCGTCCCGCCTTCAGAAAGCAAACAGATTGTCGCGGAAATGCGCGTGCGCGTACGCTGTGCGAACCAGCCCGCGCCGCTGCAGCTCCGGCACCAGCCCGTCGGTAATCTCCGAGACGTAACGACGGCTGAGCGGGCCGCTGAACATGAAGCCGTCGCCGCCCACCTGCTCCATCGCCTCTTCCATCACGTCGGCGACGCGCTGCGTCGTTCCGACCACCGGATGCTCGAAGCCGAAGCTGTAGTTGCTCGCCACTTCGCGCAGGGTGCGACCCTGGGCCAGGAAGCGCTTCAATGTCCCCTGCTGCCCGTTGGTCGTGAGCTCGGCCAGCGGCGCATCGAGATCGAAGGTCGAGAAGTCGATGTCGGTCAGGCTGCCCATCATGGCGAGCGTCACTTCCGGTGCGGCCTCGCGCTGCGCCTGCCGGCGTCGCACGCGATCCTGCGCCTCGGCGTCGGTCTCACCCAGGGTCGGTGCAACCACGAACAGCACCTTGCAGCTGTCGGGATCACGGCCTTCCGCCGCCAGGCGGTTGCGCATGTCGTCGCGGAACGCCTTCATCTCGGCGACCGTGCCGAGCGCCGCGATCACGATGTCCATGTGCCGGGCGGCGAAGGCCTTGCCCTGCGGCGAGCCGCCGGCCTGCACCAGCACCGGCCGGCCCTGCGGCGGTCGCGCCGTATTGAGAGGTCCGCGCGAGGAGAAGAAGCGTCCCCTGAAATCGATCGCACGGACCTTGACCGGATCGACGAAGGTCCCGCCCTTCTCGTCCATGACGACCGCGTCGGCGTCCCACGACGACCAGAGCTGCGTCGCGAGCTCGACGAACTCGTCGGCCATTTCGTAACGCAGGTCGTGTTCGAGATGCGCGTCGAGGCCGAAATTCTGCGCCGCTCGCTCCGCCGTCGAGGTCACGAAGTTGCAGCCGACGCGCCCGTTGGACATCAGGTCGAGCGTCGCGATCAGGCGCGCCAGCAGGAACGGCGGATAGAAGCTGGTGGAAATGGTCGGCACGATGCCGAGATGCCTCGTCGCCTGGGCGATCAGCGGGACCAGGGGCAGCGGATCGTTCTTCGGCGCGCGCAGGGCCCGCCTGAGATAGAAATCCATCGAGCCGCCGTAGTTGTCGGGGACGAAGACCGAATCCTCGAGCAGCAGGCAGTCGAAGCAGGCGCGCTCCAGCGCCTTCGCCAGTTCGATGTGAAGATCCGGCTGCGCCCAGTCGCGCGCATCGACGCCCGACCAGGGCTGGTTCCAGCCGTGCACGCCGAAACTGTTGCCGAGAAACCAGCCGAGATGGAACCGCGACGCTGCCAAGAATTTCCTCCGCCCTTGATCCCGGCGGAGATGCAATCGACGGACCAGCTAGGTTCGACGCAGTGAGATGGAATGGGAGCGCGCAACTCGTGTGGCGCCCAAGCTTCCTCGACCTGGCAAGGCTATGAGCGCCGCTGGAGCGGCGCGCTCCGAAGAAGCGTCAGACCTTGACCGTCATGTCGACGGTGCGCGCCTTGTGGGCGTAGAGGTCGATCTTGGACCACATGCGGGCGAGGGCCACGTCGTCGGCTTCCTTCTCGGTCGCGTAGGGCCCGTGCCAGGCGATCGTCTCGGGCACCGGCTTGTTCCAGTTGGCGCGGCGATCCTCGATCTCATACTCGGCTTCGAACACGAACCACATACCCGGCATACTCGGCTCCTGCTCTTTACGCGGCTTCCTTGTCCGTGCCCTCGCCCACACGGGCGGCGAGCGAGGCGGCCATGAATTCGTCGAGGTCGCCGTCAAGCACCTTCTGGGGGTCCGACCGCTCCACGTTGGTGCGCAGGTCCTTGACCATCTGGTAGGGCTGCAACACGTAGGAGCGGATCTGGTGGCCCCAGCCGATGTCGGTCTTGCTGGCCTCGGCCTCCAGGCGCTCGGCCTCGCGCTTCTGCAGCTCGACCTCGTAGAGGCGGGCCTTCAGCATCTGGATCGCCTTGGCACGGTTCTGGTGCTGCGAGCGCTCCTGCTGCACGGCCACGGCGATGCCGGTCGGCAGATGGGTGATGCGCACCGCGGAGTCGGTCTTGTTGACGTGCTGGCCGCCCGCGCCCGAGGCGCGGTAGGTGTCGACGCGGAGATCCTTGTCGACCAGCTCGATCTCGATGTTGTCGTCGACCTCGGGATAGACCCAGACCGAGGCGAACGAGGTCTGCCGCCGGGCATTGCCGTCGAACGGCGAGATGCGCACCAGCCGGTGCACGCCGCTCTCGGTCTTCAGCCAGCCATAGGCGTTGGGGCCTTCGACCTTGTAGGCGCACGACTTGATGCCGGCCTCTTCGCCCGCGCTCTCCTCGAGCCAGCTCACCTTGTAGCCGCGGCGCTCGGCCCAGCGGGTGTACATGCGGGCCAGCATCTCGGCCCAGTCCTGGGCCTCGGTGCCGCCGGCGCCGGCATTGATTTCGATATAGGCGTTGTTGGCGTCGGCCTCGCCGGAGAGAAGCGTCTCGAGACGCGCCGCCTTGGCCTCACCCGTGGCCTCGCGCAGCGCCTTCTCGCACTCGGCAATGGTGGCTTCGTCCTTCTCGGCCTCGGCCATCTCGATCAAACCGACATTGTCGTCGACTGCCGCGCGCAGACGCCTGATGGCACCGATCGATGTTTCGAGCTTGGTGCGCTCGCGCATCACCTTCTCGGCTTCCTTCGGATCGTTCCACAGCGCCGGATCCTCGGCGCGCGCGTTCAGTTCGTCGAGACGGACGACCGCACGGTCGTAGTCAAAGACGCCTCCTGAGGAGTTCGAGCGACTCCTCGATCTCGTTCACCATCGCTTGGGCTTCGGCGCGCATTACGGATCCGTTTCAAACTGACTAATACGTCTCGCCGGTGCCCGAGAGACCCGGACGCCGGGGGCTGCCCGCCTGCTGCGGACCCTGCGTGGGGTCTATAGCGGAATAAGGGGCCGATCCGTCAAGCGGTGTGACCATAAAGCCTTCCGAACCCGGCTCGGTGCCCGGCTTGAAGACCTCGTCGATCGTCCCGCCCTCGTAGCTGAAGCGGACCATGCGCAGGCCTGGCGGCACGCGGAACGGCGTCGGCGGCTTGCCCTTGAAGATCTCCTTGGCGATCGCCTCGTAGATCGGCACGGCGTTGCCGCCACCGGTCTCCTGCGAGCCCAGCGTCCGCGGCTCGTCGAAGCCGATATAGACGCCGATGGTGATGTCGGGCGTCGAGCCCAGGAACCAGTTGTCGTGCGCATCGTTCGTCGTGCCGGTCTTGCCGGCGATCGGCCGTCCGAGCGCGGCCAGGCGACCGGCGGTGCCGCGGACCGTGACGCCCTGCATCATGCTGACGACCTGATAGACCGAGGCCGGGTCATGGAAGGGCTTGCGCGCATCCACGAGCTCGGGTGCCGCAGGCGAGTTTCCGCCGGCCGTCGCCTCGCCGCAGCCCCGGCAGGTGCGCGGCTCGTGGCGATAGACGGTCTTGCCGTTGCGGTCCTGCACGCGATCGACCAGCGAGGGCGTGATCTCGAGCGCGCCGTTCGCGAGCATCGCGTAGGCCATGGTCATGCGCAGCAGCGTGGTCTCGCCGGCGCCCAGCGCCATCGGCAGGTAGGCGCCCATATGGTCGGTGACACCGAACTCCTTGGCGACGTCCACCACGCGCTTCATGCCGACCTGCTGCGCCATGCGCACCGTCATCAGGTTGCGCGACAGTTCGAGGCCGCGGCGGACGGTCGTCGGGCCCAGCATGTCGCCGCCATAGTTCTTCGGCGTCCACAGCGGCTGGCCGTAGCCCGGGTCGTAGACGAACGGCGCATCGAGCACGACAGAAGCCGGCGTGAAGCCCGCATCCATGGCGGCGAGGTAGACGAACGGCTTGAAGGCCGAACCCGGCTGGCGTGCCGCCTGGACGGCGCGGTTGAACTGGCTGCGCCCGTAGGACCAGCCGCCCGACATGGCCAGCACGCGGCCGGCCTGGGTGTCCATCACGACCACGCCGCCCTCGACGTTGGGCACCTGGCGCAGCGCATAGGTCTTGGGCGGATAGGGCTTGGCGTTGGCGCCGGCCGGCTTCTCGACCTTCTCGACGACGATCACGTCGCCCACCGACACGACGTCGCGCGGGCTGCGCGGCGCGGCGCCGACTGTCTGGTTCTGCAGGGTCGGCCGTGCCCAGGTCATCTCGGCGAACGGCACGGTGCCCTCGCCGCCGTCCGGCAGGCCGACCAGCTGCACCGACTGCGCCTCGACCTTGCTGACGACCGCGAGCTGCCATGCGGCCGGCCCCGCCAGGGGACGGCGCTGGACGATGCGGGCGAACTCCTCCTCCCAGACGCTCATGTCGGGGACCTTGGCATAGGGTCCGCGCCAACCGTGGCGGCGGTCATAGGCGACCAGTCCGTCGCGCAGCGCGTTGTCGGCAACGGCCTGGATGGCGGGATCGAGCGTCGTGCTGACGGTCAGGCCGCCTTCGTAGAGGCCCTTTTCGCCATAGGCCGCCATCAGATTGCGGCGCACTTCCTCGGCGAAGAAGTCGGCCTGGGCCACTTCGGTGGTGCTGCGGCGACGATACTGCAGCTTCTCGGCCCGAGCGGCCTGCTCCTCGGCGGCGGTGATGTAGCCGTCCTCGGCCATGCGATGGAGGACGTAGTCGCGCCGGGCGTAGGCTTCCTTCTCGTTGCGCACGATATTGTAGCGGTTCGGCGCCTTCGGCAGGGCCGCGAGATAGGCGATCTCGGACAGTGACAGCTCGTCGAGCGACCGGTCGAAGTAGTTGAGGGCGGCCTGGGCCACGCCGTAGTTGCCCGATCCGAGATAGATCTCGTTCAGATAGAGTTCGAGGATACGCTCCTTGGAATAGGTCTCCTCGATGCGGAACGCGAGGATGGCCTCCCGGATCTTGCGCGAGAGCGTCGCCTGATTGGTGAGCAGGAAGTTCTTGGCGACCTGCTGGGTGAGCCCCGAGGCGCCCTCCGGCCGCTTGCCTGGGTTGGCGACGTTGGCCACCATGGCGCGGATGACGCCGATGAAGTCGATGCCGGGATGGGTGAAGAACCGCTGGTCCTCGGCCGCGACGAAGGCCTCGAGGACGCGCTTGGGCATGGCGTTGACGGGCACGAACACGCGCTTCTCGCGCGCATACTCGGCCAGCAGCTTGCCGTCCGCGGCGTAGAGCCGGGTGAGCGTCGCCGGCTGGTAGTCGGCGAGCTGCTTGTGGTCGGGCAGTCCGTGGCTGAAATGCCAGAACAGGCCTGCGACGGTGCCGGTGCCGACGATGAGAGCGGCGGTGGCGAATGCCAGACAGATTTTGATGAAGTTGAGCACGGTCACTTTCTACGCGGCGCCCGGAGGGCCTTCAATCTCGCACGGTCGCCCAAACTTATGCCTTTCTTGTGGCGACCACCCCAAAATAGGCATCTACCGACGCCCGCAACGCCCGGGCGAGCGCGATCTGATGCTGGCGGACGGTCAATAGCTTTTCGTCCTGCGGATTGGAGAGATACCCCAGCTCGACCAGTGCGGCCGGGATGTCGGGCGACGTCAGCACGGCGAACCCTGCCTGACGATGGGTGCGCGGCAGCAGCCGGACGCCATTGCGGGCGAAAGTGGCCACGACCGTGTCGGCCAGCCGCCGCGAATCGTTCACCGTCCCGCGCTGGCTCATGGCCACGAGGGTCTGAGCGACATTATCCGGCTGGTCCGACAGCCTCAGGCCGGAAAGCGAAGCGCCGGCGCGGTTCTCGCGCGCTGCCAGTGCGGCTGCTTCGCGATCCGTCGCCTCTTCCGACAGGGTGTAGACGGACGCCCCGCGGACATCCCGGTCGCCGTGAGCGTCGGCGTGCAGGGACAGGAAAAGGTCGGCCCGGGCCGCCTGCGCACGGGCGACGCGTTCGCGCAGCGCGACATAGCTGTCGGTATTGCGCGACAGCAGCACCCGATAGCGATTGCCGGCCAGCAACTCGCGCTGCAGGTCGCGGGCGATGGCGAGGACGACGCTCTTTTCCTGGGTACCGCGAACGCCCAGGGCACCGGGATCGCGCCCGCCATGGCCCGGATCCAGGAAGACCAGCCTGGGCTTGTCCATTGGGATCGCCGGCGTCGGCTTGGCGACCGACTTGGGCCGTCGCTTGGACGGCGCGGCCAAGGCGCCGCGAGCACCCATTCCAAGCACGCTCACGCCGGCCAGAACGGCGAGCAGATGGCGACGACGGAAGTCGGACATGGCAAACGCCAATGAGAAAGAGATGAAAATGATTCGAATATTGTTAAAGCGATACCAGAAGAAGAGCGGTAATATCAATTTATTTCAATAACTTAATTGAACCAATTCAAGGGACACAATCTTTTGATTGTCGACCCGTTTCCAACCCCGTATGTTGCGTACGCGAGCAGTCGCCGTCGTTCGTAGCGCGCCTTAGGGTCGCGCTCCGACGGCAGTTTCCGAGCCAGGCCAGGCTCGCGCCTTCGAAATATGGGGCGCGGCCGGTCTGCGGAGAGACTGTCAGGCAGGCGGTGGCTATCAGGAAACTCGAGGTGGCAGGACCCAGTCGTGGTCCGGCGGCGCGAAGCTTCCCCGTCTTGGCCGGAGTTGGCCGTTCGACGGGTCGATGACGCGGCGCTCCCCTCGCACGACGGAGGCGGCATGGCCGCCGGTCGCTCGCACCGGTTGGGATCGGACGCCTCGGAGCGAGCCCATGGCAAGGCGTATGCTCATCGATGCAAGTCACCCGGAAGAGACCCGGGTCGTTGTGGTCGATGGAACGAGACTTGAAGAATTCGACTTCGAAACTGCGAGCCGCAAGGCCCTCAAGGGCAATATCTATCTCGCGAAGGTCATTCGCATAGAGCCGTCGCTCCAGGCGGCCTTCGTCGAGTATGGCGGGAACCGGCACGGCTTCCTGGCCTTCTCGGAAATCCATCCGGACTATTACCAAATCCCCGTCGCCGATCGCGAACGGCTGATCGCCGAGCAGCATCGCCTGCACGCCGAAGCCGAGGACGAGGAACCGCGCCGGAGAAACCGGGTCGATCGCACCGACATCGAGGAAGCCCGCGCCGATATCATCGAAGCCGCGGCGGACGACATCATCACGGCGGCGGCCGCCTCTGACGAAGCCCCTGCCAACGAGGTCCCTGGCGACGCCCGCGAGCGCGAGCCCGCCGAGGAAGCTGCGGCCAGCGAGGCCGTTGCCGCGGAAGCGCCGGCGCCCGAGGCCCCGACTGTCGAAGCCGCCGCTGTCGAGGCGGCTCCTCCGGTCGAGCCCGCCCCTCCTGCAGAGCCCATCGTCGCCGAAGCCGCGCCCGCCAGCGAACCCGAGCCTCAGGCCCAGGCCGCGGAAATCCCGGTCGAACGGATCGACGGTCCCGTTCATGTCGAGACGGCCGAAGCGCCGGTATCCGAGCCGGCAGCCGCACCCGCGGTCGAAGGCGAGATGACCGCCGTCGCTGAGGCTTCGGAACAAGCGCCCGAACGGGCTGGCGAATTCACCGGCGAGGCCTCGCCGTCGGAGTCGACAGATCCGGCCGAGGCGCCACAGCCCGACGTCACGGTCGAGACGCTGGGTGGCGACGAGGTGGTCGAGGAGCGCGAGACGCGCGAGCGTCGTCGCCGCAACCCGATCCGCCAGTACAAGATCCAGGAAGTCATCAAGCGCCGGCAGATCCTGCTGGTGCAGGTCGTCAAGGAAGAGCGCGGCAACAAGGGCGCCGCTCTCACCACCTACCTGTCGCTGGCCGGCCGCTACTGCGTGCTGATGCCGAACGCCGGTCGTGGCGGCGGAATCTCGCGCAAGATCTCCAATCCGTCCGATCGCAAGCGGATGAAGGAAATCCTGGCCGACCTCGAAGTGCCGCAGGGCATGGGTGTGATCCTGCGCACCGCCGGACTCGAGCGCTCCAACATCGACATCAAGCGCGACTACGAATACCTGTCGCGCCTCTGGGATTCGATCCGCGAGATCACGATGCGCTCGACCGCGCCGGCGCTGATCTACGAGGAAGGCGACCTCATCAAGCGGTCGCTGCGCGACATCTACGATACCGACATCGCGCAGGTCCTCGTCGAGGGCGAGGCGGGCTTCCAGGCGGCCGCCGAGTTCATGCGCCAGCTCGTGCCGCATCAGGCCAACAAGGTCGAACTCTACCGGGAGCCGATTCCCCTCTTCCACCGCTACCAGGTGGAATCGCAGTTCGACGCCATGCATTCGCCGACGGTGCAGCTGCGCAGTGGCGGCTACATCGTCATCAATCCGACCGAGGCGCTGGTCGCCATCGACGTCAACTCGGGCCGTTCGACCAAGGAACGCAACATCGAGGAGACGGCGCTCCGCACCAACCTCGAAGCGGCCGAGGAAATCGCCCGCCAGGTTCGCCTGCGCGACCTCGCCGGCCTGATCGTGATCGACTTCATCGACATGGAGGAGACGCGCCACCAGCGCCAGGTCGAGCACAAGGTCAAGGACTCGATGCGCTCGGATCGCGCGCGCATCCAGATCGGCCGCATTTCGGCATTCGGCCTTCTCGAAATGTCGCGCCAGAGGCTGCGTCCCAGCCTGCTGGAGCATTCGACCGAGGTGTGCCCGCACTGCGCCGGCAGCGGCCGCATCCGCTCGCTCGAATCCGCCGCGCTGCATGCGCTGCGGGCGATCGAGGAAGAAGGCGTGCGGCGCCGGTCCAGCGAGATCGCCGTCAGCGTCCCGCCGAACGTCGCGCTCTACCTGCTCAATCAGAAGCGCCATTCGCTGTCCGAGATCGAGCATCGCTACGGCTTCACGGTGATCATCGAGGCCGACGACGAACTGCACGCTGCCGATTGCGAGATCGAGCGCGTGCGCTCGCGCCGCGAGGATCATCGCAGCAGCGACCGCCCCGCCCCGGAACTGGCACGTGCCAGCTACGACGAGACGTCGGGCGACGAGGTGTCGAGCGACGAAGCCGACCGCGGCGAGTCCGCCGAGGACGAGGAGCGCGGCGAGCGTGGCGAAGAGCGCAGCGCGGGCGAGGAAAGCGACGGCCGCAGCCGTCGTCGCCGCCGTCGTCGCCGGCGCGGGGGCTCGCGCGAGGACGGGGACGACTCCGATCGTCGCCGGGAGACCGCCGGGGAGACCCGCGAGGGCGAAGAGCCCTCCTCCGACGAACCACGCCTCAACGGCGCGGCCGAGGGCGACGAGCCCAACGGCCAGGATGCGGAGCGGGATGTCGCCCGCGCCGACGACGAGAGCGCAGACAATGCCGACGGCGAGAGGCCGGAAGGCGAGGCCAATGGCGACGATCGCGGCGGCAGCCGCCGCCGCCGGGGCCGCCGGGGCGGACGCCGCCGGCGCCGTGACAACGAGGACGGTGAGCCGATGCAGGGCGAAGGCCAGGCATCCGCCGGGGAAAACGGCGGGGGAGAAGCCGACGGGCAGGACGAGGCACGGGCCTCGAACGGCCACGACACGGCCGAACGCGACGACAGGCAAGAGCCGCCCGTCTCGCCGCCGGTGCCGATGGAATCCCTGCCGGTCGAGCATATGCCGGTCGAGCGTGCGCCCTACGATCCGGGCCCGCCGGTGAATGTGGAAGCGGCGCCGCCGCCTCCGCCGGCACCGGAAATGAGCGCCGAGCCCGTGGTCGCATCGGCTCCGCAGCCGATGCCCGTTCCCGAGCCGGAACCCGCGCCTGCGCCGCCGCCGATCCCCGTGATCGACGCGCCGCCCGAGAAGCCCAAGCGCGGCTGGTGGCGCCGCTAGTCAGGACGCAAACCGTGCGTCGCCGTTCCCTGATCGCCAGCGCAGCCGCGCTGTCGATTTCCGGGGCGGCGAAGGCAGACACGTTTCCGAACGGACCCTTTCGCATCATCGTGCCGTTCGGAGCCGGATCGGCGACCGACCAGAGCGCGCGCAACGTCGCCGACGGCCTCACCAAGGCCTTCGGCGTCCCGGCCGTGGTCGAGAACAAGCCCGGCGCCAACGGCGCGATCGCCGCCGACGTCGCGGCCAAGGCGAAGCCGGACGGCCAGACCATCTTCGTCTGCTCCAACACCGCGGCGGCGTCGAACGTCGCGCTGATGAAGTCCCTGCCCTACGATCCGCTGAAGGATTTCGACCCGGTCACGATCATCGGCCGCGCGCCGGTGTTCATGATCGTCAATGCCAAGGTCCAGGCAAATACGGCCGGCGAGTTCGTGGCGCTGTGCAAACGCCAGCCGGGCCGGATCAACTTCGGCTCGGGCAGCGCCTCGACCCGCATCTCGGGCGAGTTGCTCAAGGCCAAGGCCGGCATCGACATGGTCCACGTGCCCTACAAGAGCACGCCGGCGGCGCTCCAGGACACGATAGCGGGCCACGTCCAGATGTGCTTCGCCGACCCGGTGACCAGCCTGCCTCAGGTCAAGGCGGGTACCGTGCGCTGCCTCGGCGTCGGCAGCCGTGGCCGCTACAAGCTCACGCCCGACATCCCGACCCTGATCGAGCAGGGCATTCCCGACTTCGAGCTGATGACCTGGACCGGCATCCTCATGCCGCGCGGCGTGCCCCAGCCCGTGATGGCGAGGCTCCGCGAGACCATGCTCAAGTCCATCACCGATCCCGCCTATGTCGAGCGCCAGGCGCAGGGCGGCTCCGAGATCGCGCCCTGCTCGCCCGAGGAGATGCGCAGGATCATGCTTGCCGAGATCGAACTCTATCGCGAGATGATGAAAGTCGCCGGCATCGAGCCGGAATGAGATGGCGGCCGGGCCCCCGGCTCGTCCCGCCCTTTTCACTCGTTATATTTAATTATATATATCGCTCGTCGTACATTCTGAATCACACGTCGAGAGCAATCCAGAGGGTCGAACCATGCAGCACGCGAAGCACTTCTACATCGACGGCAAGTGGGTGGACCCGATCGTGCCCGCCCTGCTCGACGTCATCGATCCCTCGACCGAGGAGGCTTACGTCCAGATCTCGGTCGGCAGCGCTGCCGACGTCGATCGTGCGGTGGCCGCCGCCAAGGCCGCCTTCCCGTCCTTCGCCCGCACCAGCCGCAAGGAGCGCCTCGAGCTGCTGCGCGCCATCCTGGCCGAGTACAACAAGCGCCGGAACGATGTCGGCGACGCCATCTCGCGCGAGATGGGCGCGCCGCTCGAGTTCGCCCGCACCATCCAGGCCGGCCGCGGCACGGCGCATCTCGAGCGCATGATCTCGGTGCTCGAGACCTATCCGTTCGAGACGGTCGAAGGCACGACGCTGATCGCGCGCGAGCCGATCGGCGTCTGCGGCCTCATCACGCCGTGGAACTGGCCGACCAACCAGATCGCCTGCAAGGTCCTGCCGGCGCTGGCCGCCGGCTGCACCATGGTGCTGAAGCCGTCGGAAGAGGCACCGATCGACGCCCTCGTCTGGACCGAGATCATGCACGCCGCCGGCACACCCAAGGGCGTCTACAACATGGTCCAGGGCGCCGGCTCGGTGGTCGGCGAGGCGATGTCGAGCCATCCCGACATCGACATGATGTCGTTCACCGGCTCGACCCGCGCCGGCATCCGCGTGGCCCAGGCCGCCGCCGTCACGGTCAAGCGCGTCGCCCAGGAGCTGGGCGGCAAGTCGGCCAACATCCTGCTGCCCGACGTCGACTTCCAGATGGCGGTCACCAAGGGCATCAACAGCATGATGGTGAACTCGGGCCAGTCCTGCACGGCGCCCAGCCGCATGTTCGTGCCGCAGGACCGGCACGACGAGGTGAAGCGGATCGCCAAGGCGGCGGCCGAGAAGTTCGTGGTCGGCAATCCGCAGGATCCGTCCACCAGGCTCGGTCCCGTGGTCAATGAGTCCCAGTTCAACAAGATCCAGGGCCTGATCCAGAAGGGCATCGAGGAAGGCGCCGAACTGGTGACCGGCGGCCCCGGCCGTCCGGAGAACCTGAACCGCGGCTACTACGTGCGGCCGACCGTGTTCGCGGGCGTCACCAACGACATGACGATCGCGCGCGAGGAGATCTTCGGGCCGGTCATCTGCATCCTCCCCTACACGGACGAGGAAGAGGTCATCCGTCTCGCCAACGACACGATCTACGGCCTCGCCGCCTACGTGCAGGGCAGCGATCTCGAGCACGCCCGCAAAGTCGCCGCGCAGATGCGCGCGGGCAACGTCCACGTGAACTATCCGATGGGCGACACGGCGGCGCCGTTCGGCGGCTACAAGCAGTCGGGCAACGGCCGCGAGTACGGCAAGTGGGGCCTCGAGGAGTTCCTCGAGACCAAGGCGGTCATCGGCTACAAGGCCGCCTGACGCTTCGACCTCGATCGAGCGGCCGGCGCGAGTGCACGTGCCGGCCGCTCGGCAGCGCCCAGCGGTCGCACCGCCTGTCGCTGGCATCCGGGACGCGACACCGCCATACTTCGCTGATGCAGCAAGCCGACCGCCAGACCCCGTCCGTCGACATCGCAATCGTCGGCGGCGGCGCCAGCGGCGTGCTGCTGGCCGCCCAGCTCGTCCGCAAGAGCACTCTCCGCATCGCCCTGATCGATCGCAGCGACCATCCCGGCCTCGGGGTGGCCTATTCGACCCGGTGTCGGGGTCACCTCCTGAACGTGCGCGCCAGCGACATGACGGCGCTCGTCGATGAGCCCGATCATTTCGTGAACTGGCTGGCACGGGACGGCGGCGCTCTCGGCCCCACGGATTTCGTGCCCCGTGCCGACTACGGGCGTTACCTCCAGGACCTGCTGGCCCAGTCGCTGGAGCGCGCGCCACGCCGGCTGCAGATCGTCACCGGAGACGTCACCGCCGTGCGCGAGAGGCCCGACGGCGTCTCGCTCGATATTAACGGGCAGGACGTTGCGTTGTTCGCCCGCAGGGCCGTCCTGGCGACCGGGCATCGCCCGCCCTCGAAGGATTCGGGCGCCTATCACGGCAATCCGTGGCGCGAAGAAGCCGTCGCGGGCCTTGCCCCCGATGCGTCCATCCTGCTGATCGGCACCAGCCTGACGATGATCGACGTGCTGATCTCGCTGATGGAACACGGCCACAAGGGGCCCATCGTCGCGCTGTCCCGGCGCGGGCTGGTACCGCATCACCATCCGCCGGCGCCGATCCCCACGCCCGACGCCGACACGCGCGATCTCTTCACCGGGAGCCTGTCGCAACGCACCGCCCGGTTCCGCGCCAAGCTGCGGGCCGGCCTGGGCTGGCCGGGCCTCATGCAGCTCCTGCGCCCGCACAACAACGAACTCTGGCACGGGCTCGACCTCGATCAGCGGCGGCGCTTCCTGCGCCATCTGCGTCCGTGGTGGGACATCCATCGCCATCGCGTCGCGCCGCACATCGGCGAGCAGATCGATGCCGCCAGGGCAAGCGGTCAGCTCTCGATCGTCTCGGGGCGCATCGAGATCGGCTCCACAACGGACGACAAGGTCAACGTCACCATCATCCATCGCGGCTCGACCGAGCGGGAGCAGCGCAGCTTCGACCGGGTCGTCGACTGCCGCGGCCCGCGCAACGAGGTTGACGTCCGCCTGCCCCTCCACGCGCAATTGGTGAAGGACGGTCTGCTGCGACCCGATCCCCTCAACCAGGGCCTCGACATTGCCGAGGACGAAGCGCTGATGTCATGCGATGGCGCCCCCTCGACGCACATCTTCGTCCTCGGACCGCCGACGCGCGGGCGCTACACCGAGATCGTGGCGATCCCCGACATCCGGATCCAGGCGGCAGACGTCGCCGACCAGCTCGTCGCACAGCTGCGCGAGCCGTCTGGTCTTGCTGCCAGTCCCGCCGCATAATTCCCGGATGGGACGCCGACCAGCCAAAGCCGCGGCCAAGCCGGCCGACAAGACTTCCTTGCACCTGCGGATCGATTTCGGCGGCGACCGCTCGATCGGTCCCGGCAAGGTCCGCCTGCTCGAGCTGATCAACGAGACCGGATCGATCTCCGCCGCGGGTCGTGCGCTGGCCATGTCCTATCGCCAGGCCTGGCTGCTGGTGGACGAGATGAACCAGATGTTCCGCGAGCCCGTGGTGACCGCCCAGACCGGCGGCGGCGGCGGCGGCGGCACGTCGGTCACGGAGACCGGCAACGACATCGTCCGCCTCTACCGCGAGATGGAGCGGCGGGCCTACGGCGCCTCCTCGCCGGAAATCCGCTCGCTGGCCCGCCTGCTCACCCCGCCCGACGCCAAGCTCCACTAGAATTAGCGGCGACATCCGCGCGGCAGGCGGCTTGCGCTATCGTTCGTTATATCTTATTGGATATAGCGTCATTCACGACAGCGAGAGGTCGGTCATGGAGATCGTCGGCAAGGGTTTGACGGACTGTCAGGTCGACCCGACGGGCGTTTCGTTCCGCCTCGGTTTCGAAAGCGTCGACGGCCAGCCGGCCTCGGTGACCCTCCCGGTCGATTGCCTGCGCGCGCTCCTGATGACCCTGCCCCATGTGATCGAGAAGGCGCTGAAGGCCCGCTACAAGGACGATACGCTGAAGGTCGTCTATCCGATGGGCGGCTTCTCGCTCGAGGCCGCCGCCGGCAGCACCAGCACCATCCTGACGATGAACACGCCCGACGGGTTCAAGGTCTCCTTCGCCCTGACACCGGAGGACGCCGGCGGGCTGGCCACTTCGCTGGTCGGGATCGACCTCGCTCAGCCGCGCGCGACCTTAAACTAGCCACTCCCGACGACGGCAGCCTATTTCAACACAGCGAAGCCCTGCTTCTCGAAGAACGGCTGGGCCGCCGGTGTCTTCAGGAAGTCGACGAAGGCCTGTGCATCCGGATTGCTCGAACTGGCCAGCAGCGCCATCGGATAGATGATGGCCGGATGCGAAGCGGCCGGGAAAGCGCCGACGATGCGCACGGCCGGATCGGAGGCCGCGTCGGTCTTGTAGACGATGCCGAGCGGTGCCTCCCCGCGCGAGACCAGAGTCAGCGCCATGCGGACGTTCTCGGCCTGGGCCACGCGGTCGGAAACCGACGGCCAGACGCCCAGATATTCCAGCGCCGCCTTGCCATACTTGCCGGCCGGCACCGCGTCGACGTTGGCCATGGCGAGGCGGCCGTCAATGCCCAGCGCGCCACGCAGATTGAAGCCCTTGTCGATCTTGAGATCGACCTTCGAGTCCTTGCCGGAGATCAGCACGATCTGGTTGCCGAGGAAGTCCGAGCGGCTGGCCGGCTTGATGAGCTTGCGCTCCGCGACATAGTCCATCCACGGCACATCGGCCGAGATGAAGAGGTCGGCCGGAATGCCACCCTCGATCTGCCGCGCCAGCGCCGAGCTGGCGGCATAGGAAATCCTGGTGGTCTTGCCGGTCTGCCTGGTCCAAGTGGCCGAGGCCTCGTCCAGCGCGTTCTTGAGGCTGGCGGCGGCGAGGATGACGACATCCTTGCCCTGCGCAGCGGCCTCGTGCGCGAACCCGCCCGAACCCATGACCAAGGCCGCGGCAAGAGCCGCCGCAAATACCCGACGAGTACCCAGCATGAAACCCTCCACATCCCGACTGGCTCGATATATCCCATTGAATATATCGATCTTCCAGCGGATTCACATTTTATCTGTGCGGGAGGCGTACGTTGTTGCCGAATGAATATAAAGATGGCCCCGCCGAAGCGGTCGGTCCGATCGATCTGAAGTGGCAGCCGCTCAGCGCGTTCGGGCACCGCTGCGTCTGAACAGAGGTGTCGTCGACGCCTTCATCAGATCCGCCCTGCCGGCAACCCGCAGATCGTTGCCGATGTGCTTTACCCCTCGAATCCGATCGGCGAGGTCTTCGACGTGGCGGCGGGCATCGCGGCTTTCGACGGTGCCGGTCAACGTCACCTCTCCGTCCCTCACCAGCACCTCAACGCTGCTCGCGTCGACATGTGGATCGTCGGTCAGCAGGTCGCACACGTCCTCGCGGATACGCCCGTCCGATCGCGCGTACCCTTTGGGTCCCCGGCCGCGATAGTTTCCGTCACGTCGGAGATCATGGGCGGCCGGGTCGAAGGCCCGGTGACTCTGCCAGCTGGCGCCGTAGCCGCTGTTGAAGCGGTCACCGCCGCGATAGACCGGGTCAGGGTCGTAATACTCCCGGCGCCGATCGTCGCCGGGATCTGAATTGCGGTCGTGGCCATAGGCCTGCTTGGCGTCGCGCCGAGGGTCATGGCGTGCCATTTCCACCTCCATTCCGATTCGAGACCTCGGAAGAGGAATGGCGCGCAGCCGCCGGGGTTGCCTCCGGCGGCTATTCCGCCCTGCTTGCGCGGGGCGCGTGCCTCAGGCGGCGTAGCGGCTTTCGCTGAGCGCCGGCCACAGCTCGTCCTTGCCGGCCCTGGCGTAGGATTCGCCGATCTTCTCGCCCCAAAAGCTCTCGCTGCCGAAGTCGCGGCGCCACACCCAGAGCCTGCGCGTGTAGTGATGCAGGATGTGCTCATGGGTGAAGCCCATGGCACCCATCGACTGGTGCGAGATGGCCGCGATCCGGTGCGCAAAGTCGGAGCACTGGGTCTTGGCAGCGGCGATTGAGAAGCTGCCCCCCTTCTCCAGCCCGCCCTCGTCGGCGTCGCGCGACGCAGACTCTGCCGAGGCGATGGTTGCGGCGACGTAGCTCGCCAGTTCGGCCAGCATGTGCTGGATGGCCTGGAAGGTTGAGATGGGGCGACCGAACTGGACGCGCTGCTTGCAGTATTCCGTGGCCGTCACCAGCACCTTGTCCGCGGCGCCCGCCATCTGCATGGCGCGGGCGAGTGCGGCGAGTTCGAGCGCGCGCCCGGCGCTGACCGGCGAGGCGCCGGAGAATTCCGGCGTCGCGCCGTCGAAGGTCACGGTGCCATAGGGCTCGCCGGCATGGCTGGGCGTATCCTGGATCGCCACTGCGTCGCGCGGCACGACGACGAGCGTCGACTTGCCGCCCGCCGTGACGATCGCGACGAAGCGCTCGGCAACGCCCGCGAAGGGAACGCGCGCGACCTTGCCCGAGACGCGGTTGCCCTGCAGCGACAGCTCGCCCAAAGCGACCGTCGACGGGCCGCCGGCAGGCTTGCCGCCCGCGGCCGCGACCAACAGGTTGGCAAGCGCAGTCTCGGCGACCGGTACGGGCACGGCATGCTCGCCAGCGACGCGCAGCAGCGCCATCAGGTCGGCCAGCGTTCCGCCCACCCCTTCCTGTTCCTCGGGCACAGCGATCAGCGGCAGCCCCATCTCCTCGATCTCCCTCCAGAGATCGGCGGGCCACACGCCCTTCTCGACGCCGTTCACGATGTCCTTGCCGGCGCGCTCGGCGAAGAAGCGGCTGGCGGTCTCCAGCAGCATGTCACGGGTATCGCGGTCCATGATCGTTCTCCTTCAGCGCAGTCCGAGGCCGCGGGCGACGATGCCGCGCAGGACCTGGGTGGTGCCGCCCTGGATGGTGTAGCTCGGCGCCATCATCGAAGCGTATTGCGCAACGTCGAGGAAGTCGGCGAGATCGTCCTCGGTCGTGGCGTCGGATTCAGCCAGCGTGCGCGCGATCTCCGGCAGGTCCTGCTGGTAGATCGTGCCGAGATCCTTTACCAGCGACGCCTCGATGGCGGGCGACTTGCCGCCCTGCATCATGCCGGCGACGGCGGTCGACATCTGCCGCAAGGTCCACAGGCGCGCGATCAAGCGGCCCAGGATGGCGCTCGCGCGCTTGGAGGGCTGGCGGCCGAGCACCCGCACCAGTTCACGCAGCACGTAGACGTTCTGCATGAAGCGTTCGGGACCCGAGCGTTCGAATGCGAGCTCGCTCGTGACCTGCAGCCAGCCGTCGCCCTCGTTGCCGATCAGGCAATCCTCGGGGATGAAGGCGTCGGAGAAGGTCACCTCGTTCCAGTCGTGCCGGCCGGCGAGATTGATGATCGGCCGGATGGTGACGCCGGGGGTCTTGAGATCGACCAGGAGCTGGCTCAGCCCCTTATGGCGATCGCCATGCTGTCCCGAGGTACGCACCAGCGTGATGCAGTAGTGATTGCGATGCGCGCCCGAGGTCCAGACCTTGGTGCCGTTGACGCGGAAGCCGCCCGGCACCGGCTCGGCGCGGGTGCGCACGGAGGCCAGGTCGGAGCCGGAATCGGGTTCGCTCATGCCGATGCTGAAGTAGCATTCGCCGCGCACGATGCGCGGCAGGATGGCCTGGCGCTGCTGTTCCGTGCCGAACTTCAGCAAAAGCGGTCCCGACTGGCGATCGGCGACCCAGTGCGAGCCGGCCGGCGCGCTGTTGCCGAGAAGCTCCTCGGTCACGACCAGGCGGTCGAGGAAGGAGCGCTCGGCGCCGCCATACTGCTTGGGCCAGGTGATGCCGAGCCAGCCCTTGGCGCCCAGCGCCCGGCTGAACTCGGGTGACGAGGTATTCCAGCTGGCGAAGCGGTCTTCGGACTGGATCTTGGGCAGCGTCTCCTTGAGAAACGCGCGAACCTCCCCGCGCAGGGCCTCGGCCTCGGCGGGGAGATGGAATGGCGGGAACTCGAGCTTGGGAATGGACATCATCATCTCGACGGTTGGATGCCTCATCTCTGTCGGCTAATCCTGTGCCGCGCAACCCGTGAGTTTCGAGGGTCGAATGCCCCGCCGTCCACCACGCCTGCCGCCGCTCTTGGCGGAATTCGACGATGACGAACGCGACGCGGTCCTGGCCGCAAACCGCGCCTTCTACAAAGCCTTCAACGAGCGCGACACGGCGGCCATGGACCAGATCTGGGCCCCTGCGGGCTCCGTCATCTGCCTGCATCCCGGCCAGGCTCCCCTCCACGAGCGGGCGGAGATCATGGCGAGCTGGCGTGCCATCATGAAGCACCCCGAGGCGCCGCGCGTGCGCTGCACGGAGGAATGGGTCGTCGGCCGGCCGGGGCTTGCCCTGGTCATCTGCCGCGAGATCCTGCCCAATGGCCAGCTCATGGCGAGCAACCTTTATGTGCGCCTGGCCGACGGCTGGCACATGGCGAGCCACCATTCCGGCCCCGTGCCGCCGGTCGCGACCGAACGCGCGACGCCAACAACCGCCTCAGCGGTTCCGGCGCGGGACCGGCGCAGGCTGCACTAGCGGGAGATCGGGCCGCCCGCGCGCAGCAGCGGCTTCAGCCGGCTGTACGGAATGTCGACCGTGTAGGGTCCGGCCGAGTATGGACCGACTTCGTACTGGTTGAAGTAAATCTGAAGCTTGTCGGCTTGCCAGCAGAAATGGCCACTGGTGTTGACCGTCTTGGTCAATTTGGTGGTCTGGAGCGCGTCCTCGAAGCCGGGATTGTCGACGAACTGCTTCTTGAGATCGGCGCCGACGATCGCGACCACTTCCTTCAGCCACGGCGCGCCCGGCGCGAACACGCCGTCGGGCGGGACCGTCTTGCCGGTGCGCAGGTCGACAAGGGTGCAGCTCGTGCTGCCGTACCCATGGGCGCCGCCGGTGAACGCCCAGAAGGTCAGCGCAACGGTGATAACGTTGGGATCCGGGCGAAAAAGCGCATAGCCCTGCTCGGCCTGCCATTCCTGCTCGCGATCGAGGCCGGCATTGGCCGTCGGCGTGGTTTCGCGCGCAGCCTTCGCCGCCGCCTCCGCAAAGGAGCGATTGATCGCCGTGAAGTCGGCGCTCGTGCCGGCGAAGCGCGGGTAGCGCAGGTCGATCGTGTAGGTCACCTTGCCGACCGTCCCGCTCCGCTCGATCGACTGATCCTCGACGAAGGGATAAGGCCCCGCGGCCGCCGCCCTCAGGTCGGCGATGCGATCGGCATAGCGCGTCTTCAGGCAGCGCCCGATGACGTCCGGATCGTCGTTCGGCACGCAGGCACGGTTGCGGCCGACGATCCAGCGGACCTGGCTCTTCTCCAGACTCTCCTTGGCCGGCCCGCTCAACTTGGCCAGGAGAGCGGCATAGAGGCCCGACAACTCGCGATCCGCCACCGCAAGGGTGGCGTCCTTGCAGATCGCCCGCTCCGCGCCATTCGATGCCTTCGCGCAATCGAAGCTCGGACCGCCTTGTGCCATGGCCGCGAGCGGCGCGAGCGCGAACAGGGCTGCGACGGCAGCGCCCCTCACACTCGCCTCCATTGCTTCAGGCGGCGCACCGCCTCCTCCATCTCAGCGGTCGAGCCCGCGAAGGAGATGCGCAAGGTGCCGGCTCCCCGTGCCCGGTCGAAGTCCACGCCCGGCGTCGTCGCGACGCCCGCTTCGCGCAGCATGCGGCTGCAGAAGTCGCGGCTGTCGTTGGTGAGATGCGAAACATCGGCATAGATGTAGAAGGCGCCCTGCGCGGGCGTGAGGCGGTCGAGGCCGGCCGCCGGCAGGCCGGCCATGAGCAGGTCGCGGTTGGTGCGATAGCGCTTCACGTGCCCGTCGAGTTCGTCACGACACTCGAAGGCGGCGAGCGCCGCGTGCTGGCTGAGCGTCGGCACGGAAATGAAGAAGTTCTGCGTCAGCCGCTCGATCGTCCGCACCATGTCGGGCGGCACGACCAGCCAGCCCACCCGCCATCCAGTCATGGAGAAATATTTGGAGAAGCTGTTCACCACGATCGCCGTGTCGGACACCTCCACCGCCGAGTGGGTTTCGCCCTCGTAGACGATGCCGTGGTAGATCTCGTCCGAGATCAGGCGCACGCCGTTGGCGTTGCACCAGTCGGCCAGCCCCTTCAGTTCCGCACGCGTCACCATCGTGCCGGTGGGATTGGAGGGACTCGCCAGGATCAGCCCGTCGAGCCGGCCGGCGTTTTCCAGGGCGGCCACAGTCGGCTGAAACCGGTCTTCCGCCGAGGTCGGCAGGTCGACCGTCTCGAGATTGAGCGCCGCCAGGATGTTGCGATAGGCGGGATAGCCCGGCGCCGCGAGCGCCACGCGGTCGCCGGCATCGAAGCTCGCGAGGAAGGCCAGCGGAAAGCCCCCGGAGGAGCCCGTCGTGACGATGACCCGCTCCGGCGCCACGTCAGCGCCATAGGTCTCGCGATAGTGCCGCGCAATACGCTCGCGCAGCGCGGGCATGCCCAGCGCCGCGACATATCCGATCCTGTCCGCATCGAGGGCGGCATGCGCTGCCGCGAGCGCCCCCTTCGGGGCGGGCGTGCTCGGCTGTCCGACCTCGAGGTGGATGACCGTCTCGCCCGCCGCTTCCTTCTCCGCGGCGGCGGCCATCACGTCCATGACGATGAAGGGATCGACGCCACCCGAGCGCCGCGAAAGCTTGCCCGACATGTCGCCTTCTATCGAGCGATCGTCGAGAGGCCGGCACCGGCGGGATCGGCGCCGGTTCGGCAGGCTTCGGGTTTGCCGCGCAGGCCCGAGGGGCAGGCGATGGCATTCACGAAACCGCCCTGGGCCCGCCGGTTTGCGAGGACGGTCGCCAGGTTGCGGTCGCTTTCGATGGCTTCGCGCGCCACATAGCCGACGGCCTGGGCGGCGGTCGGCCCGCCGCCACCTGCCCCGGCAAAGGTGAACTCGCCATTGCCGGGATTGGCGATGATCAGTGGACTGACCGAAGCCGCCTCGGGATTGGGCGAGCCGAGCATGATGCCACTGCCAGGTACGACCACCCGCGCGCCGAAGAGCTGCCCCATCGAGACTGCGCACGCCGCCGCACCGCCCTTGCTGTCGACGGCGGCAAAGCCGGCGAAGCCACCGGAATCGACCGGCGTGCCGCCGGCCGGCTGCTGCCCATTCCAGCCCGCGAGGACCGACGAGCCGGCCGCGGGCGCGGGCGCGACGTAGACGCGGCTGCGATAGTGGCTGACGGACATCGGCTCCGACGCGATCGGCACCGCCGCGCGCAACGCATCGACGGGCAGGCTGCCGCCGGCCTGCGAGACCTGTTCCGAAAAGGTGCGCGCCAGGGCACCCTGGAAGAACTCCGCCCCGCCGCGCTGACGGATGCTGCCCAGCACCACAGCGAGGTCCGGTTGGGTGAGAAGTGCGCCCTCCGTGGCGTTGCCGAAGATCCGGCGGGCCTCGGCGTCTGCCCCGAGCAGCGCCCCGCCCGCCTGCAGATCACGCGCCAACGCCCGCGACACCTGGAAGCCGAAACGCGCGAGGCGCTCGGCCGGCGACACCGTTTGCTCCCAGCGCAACTGGCCGTGGCGGACATGCATCAGGGTAATGGCGCGCACACCCGCCGGCACCGAGAAAGGCGTGCCTTTCACGGCGCCAGGTGCGGCGACCGGCGGAAACACGAAGGCTTCGGCCTTCTTCGTCTTGTCGTTATGGACGACGCAGGCGCCGGACGCACCCAGCGACGCCGCCGACGGCAGGGTCACCGAGAGTGCAAAATACATGGCGACGGCGGCGTCGGTGGCGTTTCCGCCAGCTTCCAGAATCTCGCGCCCGACCTCGGCCGCCCGGCTTTCCTCGGCCGTGGTGGCCGCGAAACTGCTGCCCTTGGTGATCGGCGAGAAGGTCCGTTTGTTCTGCGTCAGACCGGCGGGATTTTCGGCATTCTCGGCGCGATCCCGCGCGCGGTCTGTCTCACTAAAGCCACAACCGGACAGCAAGAGAACGCTCACAAGGGCTGCGTTGCACGATTGACGCGGCCGCCACCCGTTTCTAGCCTGCCTCAGCCCCGTGCCGACCTTGTTCAAACGCATCACCACCCTCGTATGTCTGGCGCTCATCGCGCTGGCACCGTTTCGTGCCGCGACGGCTCAGCAAGGTCAACGCCTCAATCTGATCCGTGACGCCGAGATCGAGAGCACGATCCGCACCTTCACCATCCCGATCTGGAAGGCGGCCGGTCTCGATCCCAATGGCGTCGAGATCATGCTCGTCCAGGACGGCTCGCTCAACGCTTTCGTCGCCGGCGGCCAGCGCATCTTCATCAATACCGGCCTGATCATGCGGACCGAGCGGCCCAACCAGCTGATCGGCGTCATGGCGCATGAGAGCGGCCACATCGCCGGCGGGCATCTCGCCCGCATGCAGGAGGAACTACGCAGTCTCTCCACCCTGCAGATTCTGGAGACGATTCTGGCCGGCGGGGCCATGGCCGGTGGCGTGGCCGGCGGCGCGGGTGCGGGCGGCACCGGCGGCGGCCACGGCGGCGGCACCGGCCGTCCGATGGCGCCGGGTTCGCTGATGTCCTTCCTCAAATACACCCAGACCCAGGAGAGCGCCGCCGACCAGGCGGCGATCACCTACCTGCAGCGCACGGGCCAGTCGCCCAAAGGGACGATCGAGTTCCTGCGCTATCTGCAGCGCGAGGAGAAACTCGCGATCAACCGCCGCGATCCCTACCTGACGACCCATCCGCTTACGCCCGAGCGGATCGCGGCCTTCGAGCAGGCCGCCGCGAACTCGCCGTACGTCAACACGCCCGACACAGCGCAATTCCTCATGCTGCACCAGCGCATGGTGGCGAAGCTCTATGGCTTCGTGGCGCCCGACATGGCCCTGCAGCGCTATGCCGAGGCCGATCGGTCGCTTCCGGCGCGTTACGCCCGCGCCATCGCGCTCTATCGCAAGGGGGCGCTGGGTTCGGCGCTGCTGACGATCGATGGGCTGCTGAAGGAATATCCCAACGATCCCTACTTTCATGAAGTGCGCGCCCAGATGCTCTACGAGAACGGGCGCGCCGCAGAGTCCATTCCTTCCTATCGCCGCGCCGTGCAGCTCGCTCCCTCTGCCGCGATCCTGAAGATCGACCTCGCGCGGGCGCTGCTCGACGTGAACAATCCCGACAACGACCGCGAGGCGATGCGCAACCTCGACCTGGCGATGCAGCAGGAATCCGACAACTTCGAACTGTGGCGCCTCATGGCATCGGGCTACTCCAAGCTGGGCAATCAGGGTATGACCTCCCTCGCCCGGGCGGAGATGGCGACCCTCCGAGGCCAGCGTGCCGAAGCCCAGTCCCATGCGGAGACGGCGTCACGTCAGCTTACCGCCGGGACGCCTGCGTGGCAGCGCGCGCAGGATCTGAAAGCCTACATCAACAGCCGGCCCCGCAAATAGCCGGCTCTGGAGACTAACGATGCGTTCCCTTCTACTGGCTTCAGTGGCCGGACTGATGATCGTCGGCGCCGTCGCCGCGACCCGCACCAGCATGCCCGACGCCGCGAGGGTGTCTGCGGCTCCCCCCTCCAACAGCGCGGCCGCCGTGCCGGCCGACCTGGGGAAGAGCATCAGGGCCTATCTCATGGCCAATCCGGAAGTCCTGGTCGATGCGATGCAGGAACTCGAGCGCAAGCAGGACACGCAGCGCGATGCCGTGGCGATCAAGGCGATCAGCCAGAACGAGGCCGAGCTGTTCCGCGACGCTGACAGCCCCACCGCCGGCAATCCCGCGGGAGACGTCACCATCGTCGAGTTCAACGACTACCAGTGCCCCTATTGCAAGCGCGCCTACCAGGCGGTGAAGTCGGTGACCGGCGCCGACGGCAAGGTGAAGATCATCTACAAGGACCTGCCGATCCTGGGCGAGCCGTCGCGCATCGCCGCGCTGGCCGCCCTCGCCTCGATGAAGCAGGGCAAGCACCAGGCCCTGCACAACGCGCTGATGGAATTCAACGGCAAGCTCGACCGCGCGAAGATCCTCGAAACGGCGGTCTCCGTCGGCATCGACGTGGCCCAGCTCGAGAAGGACATGGAAGATCCCAAGCTGAAGCAGATCATCGACCGCAACATGGCGCTGGCCGCCGCCCTCGGCGTGCGCGGCACGCCGGCCTTCGTCATCGGCAAGCAGTTCGTGCCGGGCGCGGTCGATGCCGAGTCGCTGAAGGCGCTGATCGCCGACGCCCGCAAGAGCTAGCGCGACACCGTCGCGGTCAGGCCGAGCGCATTCACCAGATCGGCGCCCGGCTTGAGGAGATAGTCGATCTTCTCGAGGCCCAGAGCGGGCTGCGGCATCGCGTCGAGCGTGAGCGTGCCGCCCTGCTCCACGAAGCGGCCGACCGCGTCGAACACCTTGGACATGTCCTGAGTGATCAGCACGCCGGGTGGCTGGAAGCGCCGGATCTCGGCCGCGAGCGCCGTACGCTCCGCCGCCGGAGTCTGGCCGCTCAGCCGCGCCTTGGCCTGCAGGCTGCGCTGCAGGAGACTCTTGTCGGCGATCACGAGCCTTGCCGAGGAAAGCGCAGCCTTCGTGCCCAGTACGCCGAAGAGATCGGCCTCGTCGATCGCCCGCCAGAACTCGTCGTCGGTATCGATCACCTGAGCGGTCAGTGAAATCTCGGCGAGGCCCTGACCGCTCAGCTTGCAGCCCTCGACCTTCAGGACGTGGCGGGCGCGGTCCTCGAGCGTGCTGCAATCGAATCCCAGCCTCACTTCCTTCAGGTTCATCGACTGCAGCACCAGGAGCATCCCCAGCGCCTCGACGCTGCGCAGGGAGGGCGCGAGCACGAAATCCTCGACGCGAAAGCGGGAGCGGCTGAATTCGCCCTCACGCACCGTCTCGGTGGAAACGCTGCCCAGCGACAGACCGTAGCGGGTCATGAGATCGCCCCCGAATCCCGACAGGCGGCCTTCGGCCATCGGAACGCGGCCGATCGGCGTGCCCGGCTCCCAGTCGATCGACGAGGCTATGGCGATCGGCCGGCGGAGGTCGACGCCGCGGGCCGCGACGTCCGCCACCGTGAGGCCGGCCATCCGTGCGTCCGCCGGCTTCACCTGGAAATCCTTCATCTCCAGCACGTCGATCAGGCCCTGCCGGTAGTCCGAGAGGGCGACGCTCGCCGCGCTCTGGCTCATCTGCTCGAGCGAGACGTAGGTGAGATCACGCTGTTCCAGGCGCCCGACGGTCAGCGCCCCCAGCAGACGTGCCACCATCACCTGATTGCGG
Source organism: Reyranella sp. (assembly GCF_965228225.1). Taxonomy (GTDB): domain Bacteria; phylum Pseudomonadota; class Alphaproteobacteria; order Reyranellales; family Reyranellaceae; genus Reyranella. The sequence goes on from NZ_OZ245801.1 coordinate 2,700,999, forward strand.
AACGGTCCATCGTAGGCCGCGTCGTAGCGCGGCAGGTCGATGTCGGTGCCGGTGAGCTCGCCGATCGTCCAGGTATTGCCCGCGTCAGGGGTCGCCAACCGGAAATTGCGCAGATGCAGGCGCGCCACATGAAGCGGATCGCCCCAGTCGAGCCCCCGCAATGGCAGCCGTCCCTTCAGCAGCTCGTCCAACGGCCAGGCAAGCCCCGAGGCCTCCCACGCCTCGACCTTCAGCTCGCCATTCGGTCCGCCCACGACATTGCCGAGGCTGACGCTGCGGTCGAGCAGCCCCACCTGCACCGTTTCGACCTGCACCCCCTGCTCCGAGAGGCCAGCCTTGAGGCGCGTGGCGGCGAACTCCTCGGCAAACGGGATGGACGCGGCACCGATGCCGACCAGGCCAAGAACGACAGCGAGAACGACGAAGGATTTTCTCACGGTTCGGCGTCCGGCTGCTTCGAGGGTTGGGCCGCGTCGAAGGCGGGAAGCTTCATGCAGGCGTCGTAGATGCGCTGGATCGTCGGATAGCTTTTCATGTCGACCTTGAAGCGGGTGGCGTTGAAGACCTGCGGCACCAGGCACATGTCGGCCATCGTGGGCGAGTTGCCGTGACTGTAGATCCCCCTCTCCCGGCCGTGAGCCAGCATCGACTCATAGGCGTCGAAGCCGGTCTCGATCCAGTGCCGCGACCAGGTGAAGGCGCTCTCCTCCGTCTGGCCGAACTTCTGGCGCAGGTAGGCCATGACACGCAGGTTCTGGATCGGGTGAATGTCCGCACTCACGATCAGCGACAACGCCCGCACATGGGCGCGGCCGACCAGGTCGCGGGGCAGCAGCGGCGGTTCGGGATGGGCTTCCTCGAGATATTCGATGATCGCCAGCGATTGGGTCAGCACCGCCCCGTCGTCGAGGACGAGCGACGGGACCAGCTTTTGCGGATTGAGCGCGGCGTAGTCCGCGGAGAACTGCTCGCCCTTGCGCAGATGCCGCGACGCATGCTCGACCGCAATGCCCTTGACGTTGAGGGCGATGCGCACGCGATACGCCGCCGACGAGCGAAAATAGCCGATGAGCTTCATGACCGCCTCCGCGGTCACTGTAGCACGGCTCAGGCGGGCGGCGTGTAGCGCACGACCTTCTGGTCGATCGCCCCGAAGATCGACTTGCCGCCCCGGTCGAACATCTCGATGCGGATTTGATCGCCGAAGCTCATGAAGGGCGTCACCGGCTTGCCGCCGTCGATCGTTTCGCGGACGCGCCGTTCGGCGATGCAGGAGCAACCGACCGCCGGATCACGGTTCGCCACCGTGCCCGAGCCGACGACGGTGCCCGACTCGAGGTGCCGCGTGCGCGCGGCGTGCGCGATCAGCTGGCCGAAGTCGAAGGTCAGGTCCGTCGCCGCATTCGGATGGCCGAACTCCTTGCCGTTCAGCGTCGAAATCAGAGGCCGGTCGAGCCGGGCCCCGTTCCAGTCGTCGCCCAGTTCGTCGGGCGTCACGGCGACGGGGGCGAAGGCCGTCGCGGGCTTGCCGTGGAAGAAGCCGAAGCCCTTTGCGAGTTCGCCCACGATGACGTTGCGCAGCGACACGTCGTTCAGGATCGTCACCAGCTTGATGTGCTTTCGCGCCGCTTCCGGCGAAATGCCCATCGGCACGTCGTCCACGATCACCGCGATCTCGCCCTCGAAATCGATGCCCCAGGCCTCGTCGGCCATCTCGATCTCGTCGTTGGGCCCCAGGAAGGAATCCGAGCCCCCCTGGTACATCAGCGGATCGGTCCAGAAGGACGGCGGCATCTCCACGCCGCGCGCCTTGCGTACCAGTTCTACATGGACGACGTAGGCGGAGCCGTCGGCCCACTGATAGGCGCGCGGCAGCGGCGCCGCCAGCGCCACAGGATCCAGTTCGAACGAACCCACCGCCTTGTCGTCCTCGAGCTGCTCGGCCAGCGCCCGCAGTTTCGGTGCGTTGGTTGCCCAGTCGTCGAGCGCCTTCTGCATCGTCGGCGCCACGGTGGTGGCCCGGACGCCGCGCGTCAGGTCGCGGTTGACCACGATCAGCGTGCCGTCGCGGCCGCCCTCTTTCAGCGATCCCAGTTTCATCGTGCCCGCCCCTATTCCGCAGCCTGCTTCAGGTCCGGCGGCCGCCAGGACTTCACGTATCCCTCGAACTCGACGCCGGCCGGCATCGCCGCCACGTCGACCGCATCGCGCGTGTCGATCATCACCGCGACCTCGTCGGTCTCCGTCTTGCCGCCCTTGGTGGCGGCGTTGAAGGCCTTGGGATGCGGCCCGTGCGTGAAGCCGCTCGGATGGACGGTCATCATGCCGGGATGGATGTTGTCGCGGCTGAAGAAGCTGCCCTTGTGGTAGAAGATCACTTCCTCGAAATCGTCGTTGTTGTGGAAGAACGGCAGGCGCAGCGCCTCCGGATCGCTCTCGAACGGCCGCGGCACGAAGGTGCAGACCACGAACCGACCTGTGGCCCAGGTCGTGTGCGCCGACGGCGGCAGGTGCGCGCGGTGGCTCATCAGCGGGCGCAGGTCCCGCCAGTTGATGCGCACGACGCTGAGATCGCCATGCCAGCCCACCGCATCGAGCGGGTTGAACGGGTAGGTCACGGTCGACAGCGTGTTGCGCCGTTTCACCGAGACCTTCCAGGTCCGCTCGTCCTGTTGTGAGCGAAATGCCTCGTCGATGCGTGGCGTGTCGAGCATCGCGGGGTCGAAAATGGCATGCCGGCCGACCAGCCCCTTCTCCGGCAGGGTGAAGTGATCGTTGGTCGCCTCGATCATCAGCGACACGGTGGGCGTCACGGGCTCAAGCCGCCACATCGTCCCGCGCGGGATGACCAGGTAGTCGCCCTCGGCATAGTCGAGATGCCCATAGTCGCAGAACAGCGCGCCGTTGCCCTCGTGGACGAACAGCAGCTGATCGCCGTCGCTGTTGCGCGCCAATTCACGCATCGGCTCGTCGAGGCGCCAGATGCGCATCTGCATGTGGCTGTTGTCCATCACGAGCTCGGCTTCCCAGGGATTGCTCCGGGCGGTCGCCAGCTTGTTGAGATCGAGCGCGCGCGGCCGGATCGGGCCGTCGAACTCGACCCAGTCCGTCGGCTTGTGCCGGTGGTGGAACTGCGCGGAGGGTCCGAAGAAGCCCTCCTTGCTGATCTCACGCTCGTAGGTCCCTTCCGGTAGCCGGACATGCGCCTGGCGCGAGGCATTGCCCTCGACCTGGCGCAGCGGAATCCAGTTCTTGGCCATGGTTTCCTCCTTCTCTTCTGTTTCCTCCCCATTCAAATGGGGAGGTGTCGACGTCTTGCGTCGACGGAGGGGTCATCCGCGCCGGGTGTGACGCCCATGACCCCTCCGCCCCGCTATGGGCGGGGCACCTCCCCTGATGACAGGGGAGGGTGATGATTAAGCCTTCAACACGCCGCGGCGAATCTGGTCGAGTTCGATCGATTCGAACAGCGCCCGGAAATTGCCCTCGCCGAAGCCTTCGTTGCCGCGGCGCTGGATGATCTCGAAGAAGATCGGACCGATCACGGTCTGCGTGAAGATCTGCAGGAGCAGGCCGCCGCCCTTGGTGGGAGCCCCGTCGATCAGGATGCGATCGGCCGCCAGCCGAGCCAGATCTTCGGCATGGCCCGGCAGACGCTCGTCGACCTGCTCATAATAGGTGTCGGGCACGGTCTGGAACGGCACGCCCATGGCCTTCAGGGTCTCCACCGTCTCGTAGATGTCGCCAGTACCGAGCGCGATGTGCTGGATGCCTTCGCCGTGATAGGCCGAGAGGTATTCCTGGATCTGCGACTTGTCGTCGGTGCTCTCGTTGATCGGGATGCGGATCTTGCCGCACGGGCTGGTCATCGCCTTGGACTTCAGGCCGGTGAGCTTGCCCTCGATGTCGAAGTAGCGGATCTCGCGGAAATTGAAGAGCCGCTCGTAGAAGTCGGCCCACTCGGCCATGCGGCCGCGATGCACGTTGTGGGTCAGGTGGTCGATATAGGTCAGGCCGACGCCGGCGGGATTGCGGTCGACGCCCGGCAGATACTCGAAGTCGACGTCGTAGATCGAGCCGCGATCGCCATATCGATCGACGAGATAGAGCAGCGAATCGCCAATGCCCTTGATGGCCGGGATGTTGAGCTCCATCGGGCCGACCTTACCCTCGACGCCCCAGGCGCCGAGCGCCAGGGCCCGCTTGTAGGCGGCGCCGGCGTTCTTAACCCGCAGCGCGATGGCGCAGACGCTGGGCCCGTGCACCCGCGCGAAGCCCTGGGCGAAGCTTTCCTTCTCGGCGTTGACGATGAAGTTCACGTCGCCCTGACGATAGAGCGAGACGTCCTTGGATCGGTGCTTCGCCACTTTGGTGAAGCCCATGCTCTCGAACAGGACACCGAGCGCGGCGGGATCGGGGGCCGTGTATTCGACGAACTCGAACCCGTCGGTGCCCATCGGGTTCACTTCGTCGATCTCCAGGATCTTGGCTTCGCTGACACTTGCCATGTTTGACCTCCCGGCTGAATTAGTTTCAGATGTAACTATCATGTCGACCGAAGCGCAAGCCCTCGAACTGGAGAATTTTCTCCCCTACCGGCTCTCCGTCCTCGCCCAGCTCGTGAGCGAGTCGTTGCACGATCTCTATGCCGGGCGGTTCGGCCTGAGCGTCACCCAGTGGCGGGTGATGGCCGCCCTGGGGCGGTTTGCGCCCCTCACCGCCACCGACGTGGGCCTGCGCATCGTCATGGACAAGGTGGCGGTCAGCCGGGCGGTGGGCGGCCTGATGAAGCGCGGTCTGGTCGAGCGCGCGACCGATCTGGAGGACCGCCGGCGGGAACCCCTCAGGCTGACGGCCAAAGGGCGCGCGATGCATGATGAAATCGTCCCCCTGGCCCTTAGGTACGAGGCCGAGCTCTATGCGGCCCTGTCCGGAGAGGAGCGCCGGACCCTCAACGGCTTGTGTGACCGCCTGTTCGACCACGCCAAGCTGTTGAGAAACCGCCCCTGAGGCCGCCTTGTGGCGTCTAGGCGCCATGGTATAACGCCGGCCTCTTATCACTCTGGGAGGCAGGATTGGCCGCTAAGGCCGCCCAACGCCCGCCGGTTTTCAAACCGGTGCTGGTTCTGAACGGGCCGAATCTCAACATGCTGGGAAAGCGTCAGCCGGAAATCTACGGCCATGAGACGCTGGCGGACGTCGAGGCGGCGTGCCGGGCCGAAGCCGCACGCCTCGGCCTCGACGTCGAATTCGCCCAGAGCAATCATGAGGGCGTGCTGGTCGACCGCATTCAGGCCGCCCGCGAGGGCAATTCCGGCATCGTCATCAATGCCGGTGCCTATACCCACACGTCGGTGGCCCTGCTCGACGCGCTGAACGCCGCCGAGCTGCCAACCGTCGAAGTTCATCTGTCCAACATCTACAAGCGTGAGCGCTTCCGCCATCATTCGTACATCAGCCCGGCTGCGGTCGGCGTGATCGCGGGTCTCGGCACTCAAGGCTACCTCCTTGCCCTCCAGGCGCTGGCGCGCCTGCTGGCACGCTGACCAACATCGGGAGCGATTCTCCATGGCAAAGTTCGAGCTGGATACCGAGTTCGTGCGCAAACTGGCGGCGATCCTCGAGGAGACCAAACTCGGCGAGATCGAGTTGGCCGACGGCGAGCGGCGCATCCGTGTCGTCCGGCCGGCCGCACCGGTCGTCCAGGCAGCGCCGGTCATGATGGCCCCCGCGCCTGCCGCCGCTCCCGCGACCGCAGCGCCCGCAGCCGCCGTCGCCGGAGACCTCTCCAAGCATCCGGGCGTCGTGAAGTCGCCGATGGTCGGCACAGCCTACCTGGCGCCCGAGCCCGGCAAGCCCAACTTCGTCGCCATCGGCGACAAGGTCACCGCCGGACAGACCCTGCTGATCATCGAGGCGATGAAGACCTTCAATCCGATCAAGGCACCCAAGGGCGGCACGGTCACGCAGATCCTGATCGAGAATGCCCACCCGGTGGAGTTCGCCGAACCCTTGATGATCGTCGAGTAAGGGCCGCCCGTGCCGATGTTCGACAAGGTCCTGATCGCCAATCGCGGCGAGATCGCGCTCCGCATCCACCGCGCCTGCCGCGAGATGGGGATCCAGACCGTCGCGGTCCATTCGACCGCCGACAGCGATGCGATGCATGTGCGGCTGGCCGACGAGTCCGTGTGCATCGGTCCGCCCCCCGCCCGCGACAGCTACCTCAACATCCCGGCGATCCTGTCGGCCGCGACGATCGCCGGCGCCGATGCGATCCACCCGGGCTACGGCTTCCTGTCGGAGAACGCCCGGTTCGCCGAAGCCGTCGAGGCGCATGGCTTCACCTTCATCGGCCCGACGCCGCAGCACATCTCCATGATGGGCGACAAGATCGTCGCCAAGCAGACCGCCAAGGAACTCGGCCTGCCGCTGGTGCCGGGCTCGCCCGGTCCCGTCGACTCGATCGACGAGGTCGTTGAACTCGGCTCGAAGATCGGCTGGCCCGTCCTCATCAAGGCGGTGGCGGGCGGTGGCGGGCGCGGCATGAAAGTCGTCGTCGATGCGGAGGCTGCAGCCGAGGCCTTCTCGCTGGCGCGTGCCGAGGCCAAGGCGGCGTTCAGCAACGACGCGGTCTATCTCGAAAAGTACTTGCCGCGACCGCGCCATATCGAGATCCAGGTGTTGGGCGACGGGCTGGGCGCCGGCATCCATCTCGGCGAGCGCGACTGCTCGTTGCAGCGCCGCCACCAGAAGGTGCTCGAGGAAGCCCCCTCGCCCGCGCTGAATGCGGAGCAACGCAACAGGATCGGCGAACTGGCGGCGGACGCCGTCCGCAAGCTCAAGTATCGCGGCGCCGGCACGATGGAGTTCCTGTTCCAGGACGGCGAATTCTACTTCATCGAGATGAACACGCGCCTGCAGGTCGAGCATCCGATCACCGAGGCCGTGACCGGCATCGACCTGGTGCGCGAACAGATCCGCATCGCCGCCGGTTCTCCTCTCACGCTCACCCAGAAGGACATCGTGATCCAAGGGCATGCGATCGAGTGCCGGATCAACGCGGAGAATCCCGAGACCTTCGTGCCCTGCCCGGGCCTGGTCACCGACTATCACGCGCCCGGCGGGCTCGGGGTGCGCGTCGATTCGGGTCTCTACGCCGGCTATTCGATCCCGCCCTATTACGACTCGATGGTGGCCAAGCTGATCGTCAACGGCAGCAGCCGCAACGAGTGCCTGATGCGCCTGCGTCGCTCGCTCGAGGAATTCGTGATCGGCGGCATCGACACCACGGTGCCGCTGCACCGCCGCATCATCGGCGAGCAGGCGTTCATCGATGGCGATTACGACATCCACTGGCTGGAGAAGCTGGTCGGCCTCAAGAAATAGGGCCGGCATGCTGGAGATCACCCCCGACCTCCTTCTCCAGGCCTATCGCATCGGCGTCTTTCCCATGGGGGAAAGCCGCGACGATCCCAAGCTCTACTGGCTCGATCCGCGCATGCGCGCGGTGCTGCCGCTCGATGCCTTCCACCTGACGCATCGTCTGGCGCGCACGGTCCGAAGCAACCGCTTCGAGGTCACCGCCGACACCGCCTTCGCCGAGACCATGCGCGCCTGCGCCGAGCCGCGGCCGGGTCATCCCGAGAGCTGGATCAACGAGCCGATCGTCGACCTCTATACGGCGCTCCATGCGCGCGGCCACGCCCACAGTGTCGAATGCCGCGTCGAGGGAAGGCTGGTCGGCGGCCTGTACGGCGTCTCCGTCGGTGCCGCCTTCTTCGGCGAAAGCATGTTCAGCCGCGAGCGCGATGCGTCGAAGGTGGCGCTGGTCCATCTGGTGGCGCGGCTGATCAGAGGCGGGTTCATCCTGCTCGACTGCCAGTTCATGACCGAGCATCTGCGCAGCTTCGGCGCGATCGAGATCGCGAGGGACGATTTCAAGGTGTTGCTGGCCCAGGCGATCGACCGCCCGGCAAGCTTTCAGCGCGAACTGGGCGGCGAGGATCCCTGCGCCATCGTGCAGGAGAGCACGCGCAGATCGTAGACGCCGTGGTCGAGCGCCGACAGCGACGGCGTCGAGGCGAACATCCAGCCGGCGAACAGCTTCTCTTCCGCCTGCCCCGGCTTGTGATCGATGATGGTGAGATAGGCGACCGATTCAGGCGGCGCATCCGGCACGTTCACGAGACAGTCGCCCACCGTGATCTCCAGCGTGCCGAAGCGGGTCGACTTCCCGACCGGCGCGTAGAAGCGCTGCGTGCGAGCCGTCACCTTGTCCAGCCCCTGCAATTCGGCCGACCGGACGCCCGGCCCCTCGGGCACCGGACGAAGATTGGCATTTCCGGGACGCTGCGGCGGCTGTTGCTGTTGTTGCGGTGGCGTTTGCGCCGACGCGGCGCCGATACCGGCCGCCAGCACGGCGAGCACCATCAAGCCACGCATGGTCACCCCTTGGCGTGGGGCGTGGTCAACCCGTCGATCAGTTCGTGAAGCGCCTGCTTTATTTGCGTGGCGTCGCATCCCATCAGAACTCCGTCCTCCAGCGCATCGGCGCAGAGGGATTCGATCTCCTGGATGTTCTGGTTCAGGACTTTGATCTTTTCGAGGCACGACACCGGCTTGCCGTCGGGCTGCCGCCAGACCGGCGGCTCCTTCGGGGAATGAGCGCCCATCACTTGCTTCCCGTGCTTCCGAACATGAACTTGGCGATCAGCTCCGTCAGGGGGATCGCATCCTGGGTGTGCTCGATCTCGCCGTTGTTCTTCAGCATCTGCTTGTCGCCGCCCGGTTCCAGCACGACGACCATGCCGCCCAGCAGCGATTCGCCCACGATCTTGGCATGGGTGTCGACTGGCAGGTCGACATTCGGCGCCACGCCGAGGCGCACCACGGCCTGATAGGTCTTGGGATCGAGGCTGAAGCCGGTCACGCTGCCGATCTTCACCCCGCTCAGGGTGACATCGGCGCCGCGCTTCAACCCGTCGATGCGCCCGAAGCGCGCCACGATTTCGTAGCCATCGGGTCCGGCCCGGTCCGATTTCGAGAAGGCGTAGAACACGAAGGCGCCAGCCACCACCAGCACCAGCGCGCCCACGATCGTTTCGACGACATTACGGCCCACGCTCATTCCCCTGCGACCGCGGCCTCAGCCCGGACGCCACGCCTCGTAGGCGGGCTTCGGCTTATCGCCGGCGGACAGCGAATGGCCCGGGGGCCGGTAAGCGTGATCGGTGCCCGTGAGATTGGGCAGGTGTTCCTTCTGCCAGGGCTGGCGCGGGAGGCCACCGGCCGGCGGCGGCTCGGCGAGTGTGTAATGAAGCCACCCATGCCACTCCGGCGGAACGCGCGAAGCCTCGGCAACGCCGTTGTACATGACCCAGCGCTTGCGCCGCATTCCGGGAACGACGCGCTTGTCCTGGAAGTAGCGATTGCCTTCGGCATCCGTGCCGACCAGTTCGCCGCGCATCTTCGTGAAGAGCCAGGTGCCGATGATCATGAACCAACCACTTCGTAGGTGATGCGCGCTTGTACGCGGGCGCTTCATCGCGTGCAACGCAACGCAAGGGATCCGGCGTTCACATCGTGCAACGAGGTGTGAATCGCGTGACACAAGAGAGTGTTGCCTTCTTGCATCATCTAGTACCATCAACAGGCCGGTCTACAAAATATAGTTGCGCGCACAAGATTTTGTCACTTACCATCACTCCGTGCCCATATGTGCGTGTTTGATCGGGATCGAACACCCCCGCGACAGGGAAGCAGATTGACGGGATCGGGCACGGGGGATCGTCGATGCGCTTCGAGCGTCGGTATACGCAGGCAGGAACGTCGCCATTCACGGGAGTGGCGTTTCGCGCGACTGATTCCGAGATCCGCAACCCCGACGGTTCCATCGTTTTCCAGCTGAAGAACATCGACGTGCCGGCCGAGTGGTCCCAGGTCGCCTCGGATGTTCTCGCACAGAAGTACTTCCGGCGTGCGGGCGTGCCGGCGCGGATGGTTCGCGTTCCAGACGAGGACATGCCCCAGTGGCTGTGGCGATCGATCCCCGACGAAGCCGCCCTGCATGCGATGCCCGAGAGCGAGCGTTTCGGCGGCGAGTACAGCGCCCGACAGGTCTTCCACCGGATGGCCGGCGCCTGGACTTACTGGGGCTGGAAAGGCGGCTACTTCGACAGCGAAGAGGACGCCCGCTCCTTTTATGACGAGCACTGCTACATGCTTGCGGCGCAGATCTGCGCGCCGAACTCGCCGCAATGGTTCAATACCGGCCTGCACTGGGCCTACGGCATCGACGGCCCGGGCCAGGGCCATTGGTTCGTCGACCATACCGATGGCGTAGCGTACCCGTCGGGCTCCGCCTATGAGCGGCCGCAGCCGCATGCCTGCTTCATCCAGAGTGTCTCCGACGATCTGGTGAACGAAGGCGGCATCATGGATCTCTGGACGCGCGAGGCGCGTCTCTTCAAGTACGGGTCCGGCACCGGCTCCAACTTCTCGCGTCTGCGCGGACAGGGCGAGAAGCTGTCCGGCGGCGGCCAGTCGTCCGGCCTGATGTCGTTCCTCAAGATCGGCGATCGCGCGGCGGGCGCCATCAAGTCCGGCGGCACCACGCGGCGGGCGGCCAAGATGGTGACCGTCGACATCGACCATCCCGACATCGAGGACTTCATTTCGTGGAAGATGCTCGAGGAGCAGAAGGTGGCCGCCCTCGTCGCCGGCTCCCGGCTCGCCAACCGCCACCTCAACGCGATCATGCGGGCCTGCCTCGAGAGCGAGGAAGGCGAGGCTGCGTTCGATCCCCGACAGAACGCGAGGCTGCGCCGCGAGATCGTGGCCGCCCGTCGGGCCGAACTGCCCGAGAACTACATTCAGCGCGTCATCCAGTTCGCCCGCCAGGGTTATCGCCACATCGAATTCCCGACCTTCGATACCGATTGGGAATCGGCGGCCTATTCTTCCGTCTCCGGACAGAACGCCAATAATTCCGTGCGCGTCACCGACGCGTTCCTGCGCGCGGTGGAAGAAGACCGGCAATGGGCACTCACCGAGCGCACCACCGGCAAGGTCTCGAAAGTGATCGGCGCGCGCCTCCTCTGGGATCAGGTCGCCGAAGCCGCCTGGCACTCGGCCGATCCGGGCGTGCAGTACGACACCACGATCAACGACTGGCACACCTGCCCGGCTTCGGGGCGCATCAATGCCTCCAACCCGTGCTCGGAATACATGTTCCTGGACGACACGGCGTGCAATCTCGCGTCGCTGAACCTGATGCGGTTCCGGCGCGACGATGGCTCGATCGATGTCGAGGCGCTGGAGCATGCGAGCCGCCTCTGGACGGTCGTGCTCGAAATCTCCGTCATGATGGCGCAGTACCCGTCGCGCCGCATCGCCGAACTCTCCTACCAGTACCGCACGCTGGGTCTGGGCTACGCCAATCTCGGCGCCCTGCTGATGGCCTCGGGCCTGGGCTACGACAGCGCCGAGGGTCGCGCCATCGCCGGTGCCCTCACCGCGATCATGACCGGCACCGCCTACGCCACCTCGGCGGAGATGGCGGGCCTGATGGGCGCCTTTCCCGGCTTCGCAGCCAACCGCGAGCCGATGCTGCGCGTCATCCGCAACCATCGTCGGGCGGCGCAAGGCGCGGACCCGGCCTACGAAGGCCTTTCGATCGCGCCGCAGGCTCTCGACGCGGCCAACTGCCGGGATGCCGGGCTCGTCGCCGCGGCCCGCCGCGCCTGGGATCGTGCGCTGGAACTGGGTGAACGCCACGGCTTTCGCAACGCACAAGTCTCCGTCATCGCCCCCACCGGCACGATCGGACTGGTGATGGATTGCGACACCACCGGGATCGAACCCGATTTCTCCGTGGTGAAGTTCAAGAAGCTGGCCGGCGGCGGCTACTTCAAGATCATCAACCAGACGGTTCCGCTGGCGCTTCGAACCCTCGGCTACGACGAAGCCGCGATCGCTCGCATCGTGAGCCATGCGGTGGGCCACGGTTCGCTGGCGTCGGCCCCTTCCGTCAATCACCAGAGCCTGGCGGCGCGCGGATTCGATGCCGCGACCCTGAAGCGGCTCGACCAGGCGATCGCCACCGCCTTCGACATCCGCCTCGCCTTCTCGCGCTACACGCTGGGCGAAGACTTCTGCCGCGAGACACTCGGTCTCGACGACGAGGCGCTGGCCGATCCAAAGCTCGACATACTCTCGCACTTGGGTTTCTCGCGCAGTGACGTCGCCGCCGCGAACATCCATGCCTGCGGGACGATGAGCGTCGAAGGCGCACCCGATCTCAAGCGCCGACATCTTTCCGTGTTCGATTGTGCGAATCCCTGTGGACGAGATGGCACGCGCTTCTTGTCTGCCGAGAGTCACATACGCATGATGGCTGCAGCACAACCCTTCGTATCGGGCGCCATTTCCAAGACCATCAACATGCCCAACGCGGCGACGGTCGAGGACTGCCGCAAGGCCTATGAGATCTCGTGGAAGCTCGGATTGAAAGCAAACGCCCTCTATCGTGACGGCTCCAAGCTCTCGCAGCCGCTGTCTGCGATGGCGCTGGGCGACGACATCGCCGCAAACGACGATCTTGCCGAGCTGCCGCCCGCGGCACGCGCTCCGATCATTGCCGAGCGCATCGTGGAACGTATCGTCGAGCGCGAAGTCCGGGCCGGCCGCGAGCGCCTGCCGCAGCGTCGCAAGGGCTACACCCAGAAGGCCATCGTCGGCGGCCACAAGGTCTATCTCAGGACCGGCGAGTACGAAGACGGGCGCGTCGGCGAGATCTTCGTCGACATGCACAAGGAAGGCGCGGCGTTCCGCAGCCTGATGAACAATTTCGCCATCGCGATCTCGATCGGCCTGCAGTACGGCGTACCGCTCGAGGAATTCGTAGAGGCCTACACCTTCACGCGTTTCGAACCCTCGGGCCTCGTCGAAGGCAACGACGCGATCAAGATGTCGACGTCCGTTCTGGACTACATCTTCCGCGAACTCGCGATTTCCTACCTCGGGCGCAACGACCTCAGCCACGTCGAGCAGGCGGACCTCCGCCCCGACGGTGTCGGACGCGGTGAGACACAAGGGGAGCTGCCCTCTCCCGCCACCAGCGCCGCAGAAGCCGCTGCCGCCGCGGTGAGCCGGATCGCGAGTGTCGGCTACGTGCGCAGCAACCTCCAGGTATTGAAAGGCAGGACTGCCGGCAATGCCGCGATCGCTGATGGCGCGATCGTCGGTGCCGCCCTGCCCACCGAACTGACCGACGGACCAGCCGTCGCTTCGGCGCACAACGCCAAGGCGGCCGTCGTCAGCGTCGCGCTCGGAAACTCGTCCTCTTCGTCCTTGGGACCCGCCCTCGAGGCGAGGCTCAAGGGATTCGAAGGGGATGCGTGTCCGGAATGCGGCAACTTCACCATGGTCCGCAACGGGACGTGCCTCAAATGCACGACCTGCGGCGGCACCACCGGCTGCAGTTGAGCATGCGTGGCGTAGCGTACCGGCGTACCCCGGGGACCTCACGGTTGGGGACCCCATAGCTAACCATAGGAGACAGTTATGGCTGCTAAGAAGAAGGTTGCGAAGAAGAAGGCTGCTAAGAAGAAGAAGCAGTAATTAGGAAAGGGCGGAGGTCAAAGGCAGCTTTGACCCCTCTAACACGCCTTTCGGCCTCCGTGTGGAAGCCCTCTCTTGGGGCCCCACCGGAGGCCCCCTAAACAGAAGACGAGCGAAAAGCCGATCCGACGCTCCCGCTCGCGGGGGTGGAAAGGCGAAACTAGCCAAAACGTCCGGCGACTTCGGTCTGCCGGACTTTTTTCTTTCCGGCTTGATTGCGCTCGGGTTTCGCACTACATGCCAAAATATGAATACTGACCGGTCAGTCAATAGCGTTGAGGGGGCACCACCGCGCGTTCGCCGGCCGGAGGATCGAGCCTCCGAGATCGCCCGGGCCGCGCTCGAACTCTTCGTCACCAGGGGTTTCGCCGCGACCAAGCTCGAGGACGTCGCCAAGGAGGCGTCGGTCAGCAAGGGACTTCCCTACCTCTACTTCGAGAGCAAGGAAGGGCTGTTCAAAGCCGTCATTGCCGAGGCCATCGCCGGTCCGCTCGCACAGGCGAACGACAGGATCGAGCGCTTCGAGGGCACGAGTGAGGAGCTGCTTCGGACACTGGTGGCGGGGTTCCGCGCCTTCGAGGAGACACCGGCCGGCGGCGTCGTGAAGCTGATCCTGGCCGAGGCCGGCAACTTCCCGGACGTCGCCAATTTCTATTGCACGCACTTCGACGTGCGCGGCCGCGACCTCTTCATTCGCACCTTGCGGCGCGGCGTCGAAAGCGGCGAATTCCGGCCCCTCCCCGACCTCGAAGCCACGGCCATCGTCATCCTTCAGCCGCTTGCCATGTTCTCGGTCTGGAAGCGTTCGCTGGCCCGTTTCGATCCCGGCAAGGTCGATGGCGAGCGCTTCTACACCGCCTATCTCGATTTCGTTCTCAAAGGGCTTCGGCCATGAAGACCAGTGCCAAGATCACCCTCGCCATCGCCGCCGCCGCCATCGTCCTCGGAGGCGCCGCGTTTGCGTGGAAGAACGGCAAGGGCCCGACCCCGGCGGGCACCGGGCCTGCCGTGTCCAAGGCCGCCGACCGTACCCTTGAGCTGATCCCGGCCGAGGTCCACACGATCAAACCGCGCGGCCTGGTCGATGTCGTCCGCTTCACCGGCACCACGCAGCCGATCGACCAGACCATCGTCAAGGGTCGCGTCGCCGGCCGCCTGGCCGAGGTGCTGGTCCGCGAAGGGGACCGGGTCACCGCGGGTCAGTTGCTTGCGCGATTTGAAACGACGGAGTTGCAAGCCAAGATGAACGAGCGGCAATCGGCGCTCGAGGCCGCGCGCGCCGACGCGCGCTGGACGGCGCGCGACCGCTCCGACAAGGAGACCCTGGCGAACCGCAACATCGTCTCGCAATCGGCGGCCGACCAGGCGCGCGCGACGGCCGAGAATCGGGCGTCCATGGTGGCCGTCGCCGAGGCCCAGCTCGATGTGGCGCGCAAGAACCTGGCAGACGCCGAGGTCAAGGCGCCCTTCGATGGCGTCGTGGGAGAGCGTATCGCCAATCAGGGCGAATCGCTGCCGATCGACGGCAAGATCCTGGCCCTTCTCGACACCAGCCATGTCGAGATCTCGGCGCAGATGCCGGCCGCCGACGTCATCCGCATGAAGGTCGGCCAGACAGCCCAGGTCACGCTCGAAGGGTTCGGCGATCGCGTCTTCAACGGCAAGATCACCCGCATCAGCCCGACCACACAGGCGGGCTCCCGCTCGATCCCCGTCTACGTCGAGATCACGGATCGCCATGAGGCGCTGCGCGGCGGCCTGTTCGGTACGGGCACGGTCACCGTGCAGGAGAAGGGCCACGCTCTCGCCGTGCCGGCCTCGGCGATGCGCAAGGACGACCAGGGCGAGTACGTGCTGATCGTCGAGGACGGCACACTGGTCCGCAAGCCGGTGGGCGCCGTCCGCACGTGGTCGCGCGGCGAGCTGGTCGAGGTGAAGGGCCTGGAATCGGGCATGACGGTGGTTTCCGCCCCCCTGCCCGGCCTGCATGCCGGACAGAAGGTCAAGATCGTCGAGACGCGCTAGGAGATCGGCCGTGAAGCTCACCCAGATCGCGGTCGACAATCCGGTCTTCGCCACCATGATGATGGTGGCGTTGCTGGTGATGGGATTGTTCTCCTATCGCCAGCTCGGCATCGACCAGTTTCCCAACGTCGACTTCCCCATCGTCGTGGTGACCACCGACTATCCCGGCGCCTCGCCGGAGACGGTCGAGAGCGAGATCAGCCGCAAGATCGAGGAATCGGTCAACGCCATCGCCGGCCTCAAGACGCTGACCTCCCGCTCGCTCGAGGGCAAGTCGATCGTCATCGCCGAGTTCGAACTGTCGGTCCCCTCCGCCGTCGCCATGCAGGACGTCCGCGAGAAGGTCCAGATGGTGCGGGCCTCGTTCCGGCCGGAGATCAAGGAGCCGCTGATCCAGCGCTTCAATCCCGACGACCAGCCCATCGTGTCGATTGCAGTGCGCTCCGACGTCCGATCGGTGCGGGACCTCACGACGCTCGCCGACCAGATCATCATCAAGCGCCTGCAGACCGTCCGCGACGTCGGCCGCGCCACGATCGCCGGCGGCCTGAAGCGGCAGATCAACATCGAGCTCGATCCCGGTCGCATGCACGCGCTGCGCGTCGGCGTGAACGACATCATGCGGGCCATCAAGGACGAGAATCAGAACTTCCCCGCCGGCAACGTCCAGCGCGGCAACGACGACCGCGTGATCGAAGTCACCGGCCGCGTCGTCGATCCGGGCGACTTCGCCGACCTGATCGTGGCCCGCCGCGGCCAGGCCCCCGTCTATCTCCGCCAGGTCGCCACCGTTGTCGACGGCCAGCAGGAGCTGGAAAACGTCGCCACCCTGAACGGCGAACGGGCGCTTGCCATCGACGTGGTGAAGACCCAGGGCTCCAACACGATCGAGGTGGCCCGCGGCGTACGCCGCGCGGTGGCCGAACTGCAGTCCTCCCTGCCCGCGGACGTGAAGCTCGAGATCGTGCGCGACAGCTCGCGCGGCATCCAGAACTCGGTCGACAACGTCCAGCAGACGATGATCGAGGGTGGCCTGCTCACCATCGCCATCGTCTTCCTGTTCCTGCATTCATGGCGCAGCACGGTGATCACCGGCCTTGCCCTGCCGATTTCGGTGTTCGGCGCCTTCATGGTGATGGCGGCCTTCGGCTTCACCATGAACGTGCTGACGCTGATGGCTCTCAGCCTCGCCATCGGCATCCTGATCGACGATGCGATCGTGGTGCGCGAGAACATCATGCGTCATATCGGCTTCGGCAAGTCGCACCGCCAGGCCGCCATCGACGGCACCAACGAGATCGGCCTCGCCGTGCTCGCCACCACCTTCTGCATCGTGGCGGTGTTCCTGCCCGTGGCCTTCATGGGCGGCATCATCGGCCGCTTCTTCTTCCAGTTCGGCGTCATGGTCTCGGCCGCCGTGCTGATCTCTCTCTTCGTGTCGTTCACCCTCGACCCCATGCTGTCGTCGGTCTGGTACGACCCCCAGGCCCATGGCAACGGCCGTTTCGCCCGCATCGTCAACAGCACCCAGGAAAAGGCCAACGGCGTCTATCGCGTCGTGCTCGCCTGGGCGCTGCGCTGGCCCAAGACCACCCTGCTGATCGCGCTCGCGACCTTCGTCGGCAGCTTCGCGCTGCCGAAGTACATCGGCTTCGAGTTCGTGCCGCAGGCCGACCTCGGCGAACAGGTGGTCAGCATCGAGACGCCGGTCGGCTCGTCGCTGGAATATACCGAAGCCAAGCTGCGGCAGGTCGACGCCGCGCTGCGCGAGTTTCCCGAGATCGACTACACCTACGGCACGGTCAATACCGGCTACGCCAACGGCAAGAACCAGGCGAGCCTCTATCTCAAGCTGAAGCCGCTGAAGGATCGCAAGCGCTCGCCCGAGCAGCTTGCCCAGCCGATTCGCGAACGGCTCGCCAGCATCCCGGGCATCCTGGTTTCCATCAACATCCCGGGCGGACCGGGCGGCGGCGTCCAGAAGCAGCTCCAGCTCTCGCTGCAGGGCCCCGACACCAACGTGCTGGACGCCATCTCGCAGGACGTGATGAAGCGCGCCGCCGGCATCCGCGGCCTGGTTGATCTCGACCGCAACCTCAAGGCCGCCAAGCCGATCCTGTCGGTCCGCCTGCGCCGCGATGCGGCGTCCGACCTCGGCCTGGGCACCGCTGCGGTCGCCCAGTCGCTTCGGCCCCTCTTCGCCGGCGACGAGACCAGCTTGTGGCGGGCGCCCGATGGCGAAAACTACATGGTCATGGTCCGTCTGCCGACCGACGACCGCACCGGCATCGCCGACCTGCACCGCGTCTGGTTCACCGCCGGCACCGAGCCCAACGGGCTGCCGCGCATGGTCCACATCGCGCAGGTCGCCGACGTCGTGACCGATGTCGGCGCCTCGCAGATCAATCGCCGCGACCTCAACCGTGAAGTCCAGATTACCGCCAACGTCCACGCCCGCTCGGCCGGCGAGGTGTCGAGCGACCTGCAGCAGGTCCTGACCGCGATCAAGCTGCCGCCCGGCTACCGCTTCGTGTTCGGGGGCTCGACCAAGGACATGGCCGAGAGTGCCGCCTATGCCGGCCAGGCGCTCCTCATGGCCGTCATCCTGATCTACCTCATCCTGGCCTCCCAGTTCGGCAGCTTCCTGCAGCCGATCGCCATCATGATGTCCCTGCCGATGTCGCTGATCGGCGTGTTCCTCGGCCTGCTGGTGGCCGGCACGACGCTCAACATCTTCTCGGCCATCGGCTTCATCATGCTGATGGGCCTGGTCACCAAGAACGCCATCCTGCTGGTCGACTTCTTCAACCAGGCGCGAGAGCGCGGAACGCCGGTCAACGAGGCCCTGCTCGAGGCCGGTTCGATCCGGTTGCGGCCCATCCTGATGACCACGCTCGCCATGGTGTTCGGCATGCTGCCGCTGGCGCTGGGCCTGGGCGAAGGCGCCACGCAGCGCGCCCCGATGGCGCACGCCGTGATCGGCGGCCTGATCAGCTCGACCCTGCTGACCCTGGTCGTCGTGCCGGTGATGCTGATCTATATCGACCGTCTGAGCCTGTGGGCGACCCGCCGCTTCAGCCGCTCGCCGGACGAGATGGCCCGCCACCACAAGCCTGCCGAGTAGAAACAGCGGCAACGATTGGCCATCGTGCTGGCACGATTCGCGCTATGCTGCCCTCATGCCGGATGATGCCCCGACGATCGGCCTGCGCATCGTCGATACGCTTGCAGCGGTCGACGCCGCCCAATGGGATGCCTGTGCGCTCGCGCCGGGATCCGCCGGCAGCCCGTTCCTGAGCTATCGCTTCCTCAAGGCGCTGGAGGACTCGAAATCGGTCGGACGCCGCACCGGCTGGCAGCCCCAGTACCTGCTGGCCGAATCGGACGACGGGACGCTCCAGGGGGCCGCCCCTCTCTACATGAAGAGCCATTCCCAGGGCGAGTATGTGTTCGACCATGGCTGGGCCCAGGCACTCGAACGCGCGGGCGGCCGCTACTATCCCAAGCTCCAGGTCGCCGTCCCCTTCACGCCGGTTCCCGGCCCGCGCCTGTTCGCCCGCCCGGGACCGCTGGCGGACGGCGTGCGCGACGCCCTGATCGACATGCTGGCCAAGGTCGCAGGCGACAACAACATCAGCTCGGTCCACGCCACCTTCTGCACGGAAGAGGAGTGGAAGCGTTTCGGCGAACGCGGCTGGCTGCTGCGGCTGGGGCAGCAATATCACTGGAGCAACGACGGCTACCGGACCTTCGACGATTTCCTGGCGGCACTCTCCTCGCGCAAGCGCAAGGCGATCCGCAAGGAGCGCGAGGCCGTGCGACGCGAGGGCCTCGTCATCCACACGCTGAGCGGCCCCGACATCCGGCCCGACCACTGGGATGCCTTCTTCGCCTTCTACATGGATACCGGCGGCCGCAAATGGGGCACGCCCTATCTGACGCGGTCCTTCTTCGACATCCTCGGCGCCACCATGGCCGACAAGGTGGTGCTGGTTCTGGCCGAGGCCGATGGCCGTCCCGTCGGCGGCGCGCTCAATCTCCGGGGCGACGATACGCTCTACGGGCGCTACTGGGGCTGCCTCGAGAGCCACGCCTTCCTGCATTTCGAGGCCTGCTACTACCAGGCCATCGACTATGCGATCGCCCATGGGCTGGCGCGGGTCGAAGCAGGCGCGCAGGGCGACCACAAGATCCAGCGCGGCTACCTGCCGGTACCGACCTACTCAGCCCACTGGATCTCCGACCCGAACTTCCGCCGCGCCGTCGACGATTACCTCAAGCGCGAGCGGCCCGCCGTGCAGCAGGAGATCGAAGGGCTGATGCAGTATTCGCCGTTCCGGAAAGAGAACGAGACCTGACGGCCTACTTGGCCATCAGGACGCCGAAGAAGAATACGACGAAGAAGACGAGCTGGTCGGTCAGACCGAGCGGCGCCTGCCATCCGATCTTGTCGACGATGAACAGGACCACCCAGAACACCGCGGTGGCAAGCACCGCGGCGCGAAAGGCGATCCAGAGAGGCTTGAACGCACTCACTATTCGGCGAGCACCGGTTCCTGGCTCGCGGGCGGCAACGCCCCCCGCTCAGGCGGCAGGAAGGTGAAGACGAGCTTGCCAGCCTCGCCCGGCGCATCGACGTCGACCCGCACCGTGCCGCCGTCGGAGAGCTTGCCGAACAGCACCTCCTCGGCCAGCGGCTTCTTCACATATTCCTGGATCACCCGGCCGAGCGGACGGGCGCCGAACAGCCTGTCGTAGCCCTTCTCCGCCAGCCAGCGGCGCGCACCATCGGTCAGCTCGATGAAGACCTTGCGGTCGGCGAGCTGGACCTCGAGCTCCGCGACGAACTTGTCGACCACCTTGCCCATCGATTCCGGGCCGAGACTGGCGAACTTGATGATCGCGTCCAGACGGTTCCGGAACTCCGGGGCGAACATGCGGTTGATCGCCTCGTTGTCTTCGTCGTGCCGCTGCTCGCGGCCAAAGCCCAAGGCAGGCTTGGCGATGTCGGCGGCGCCGGCGTTGGTCGTCATGCAGAGGATGACGTTGCGGAAGTCCACCGTCCGGCCGTTATGGTCGGTGAGCTTGCCGTAATCCATCACCTGCAGCAGGACGTTGAAGACGTCCGGATGGGCCTTCTCGATCTCGTCGAACAGCACGACGCAATGGGGATGCTGGTTCACCTTGTCGGTGAGCAGGCCGCCCTGGTCGAAGCCGACATAGCCCGGCGGGGCACCGATCAGCCGGGAGACGCTGTGCCGCTCCATGTACTCCGACATGTCGAAGCGGATGACCTCCAGGCCGAGCAGGCGCGCGAGCTGACGCGTCACCTCGGTCTTGCCGACGCCGGTCGGGCCGGCCAGCAGGTAGCTGCCGATCGGCTTCTCCGGCGAGCGAAGACCGGCGCGGGCGAGTTTGATCGACGCGGCGAGCTGGTCGATCGCATGGTCCTGACCGAACACCACCGTCTTCAGGTCGCGGTCGATGGTGCGCAGCATCTCGGTGTCGTCCTTGGAAACCGACTTCGGCGGGATGCGGGCGATCTTGGCGACGACGTCCTCGATGTCACTCACCTCGATCACCGTCTTGCGGTCGCCTGGCGCACGCAGCATCTGGGCGGCCCCGACCTCGTCGATCACGTCGATCGCCTTGTCGGGCAGCTTGCGGTCGTGGATGTAGCGGGCCGACAGCTCGACGGCCGCCTTGATGGCGTCGTCGGTGAAACTCACGTGATGGTGCTTCTCGTAGACCGGCTTCAGGCCGCGCATGATCTCGACGGCATCGCTGATCGTGGGCTCAGGCACGTCGATCTTCTGGAAGCGTCGCACCAGAGCGCGATCCTTCTCGAAGTAGTTGCGGTACTCCTTGTAGGTCGTCGAGCCGATGCAGCGCAGTTCGCCCGACTGCAGCGAGGGCTTCAGCAGGTTCGACGCGTCCATCGATCCGCCCGAGGTCGCGCCGGCGCCGATGATCGTGTGGATCTCGTCGATGAAGAGGACCGAGTGCGGCTTCTTCTTGAGCTCGGTCAGGACGGCCTTCAGCCGCTCCTCGAAGTCGCCGCGATAGCGGGTGCCCGCCAGCAGGGCGCCCATGTCGAGCGAGTAGATGACGGCTTCCTTCAGGACTTCCGGCACCTCGCCATCGACGATCTTGCGCGCAAGGCCTTCGGCGATCGCCGTCTTTCCCACGCCGGGCTCGCCGACATAGAGCGGGTTGTTCTTGGTGCGCCGGCACAGGACCTGGATGGTGCGCTCGACCTCGTGTTCGCGGCCGATCAGCGGATCGACGCGCCCGTCCCGGGCCTTCTGGTTGAGGTCGACGCAGTAGGTCGCGAGCGCCTCGTTGCCCTGCTTGGCAGCGGCCTCGCCGCCCGCCTCTTCCTCCGAGCCGCTGACGCGGCGCGTGCGCGTGCGGCCGGGCACCTTGGCCTTGCCGTGACTGATATAGTCGACCGCATCGAGGCGGGTCATGCCTTGGTTCTCGAGGAACGAGACGGCGTGGCTGTCGCGCTCGGAGAACAACGCGACCAGCACGTTGGCGCCCGTCACCTCGTTGCGGCCCGACGACTGCACGTGCACGGCTGCCCGCTGGACCACGCGCTGGAAACCGGCGGTGGGCAACGGCTCGCTCGCGCTCTGCGTGATGATGCCCTTGAGGCGGTTGTCGACGAACGTCTCCAGATCGTGCCGCAGACGGTCGATGTCGACCCCGCACGCCTTGAGCACGGGAACGGCATCCTCGTCCTCGGTCATGGACAACAGCAGATGCTCCAGCGTCGCATATTCATGGCGACGCTCGCCTGCGAGCCCGAAGGCGCGATGCAGGGACTTCTCGAGGTTCTTGGACAGCATGGACATCGAACCACCTCGACTGGAAAAACGAACTACTCTCGGCCGTCGTTACTCTTTCTCCAACGTGCACTGGAGAGGGTGCTGATTCTTGCGCGCGTAATCCACCGTCTGCGTGACCTTGGTCTCGGCGATCTCATACGTATAGACGCCGCAGACCCCCACGCCCTTCTGGTGGACGTGCAGCATGACCTCGGTCGCCTCTTCGCGATTCTTCTGGAAGATGTTCTGCAGAACGTCGACCACGAACTCCATCGGCGTGTAGTCGTCGTTCAGCATCAGCACCTTGTACATCGACGGCTTCTTCGTCCGCGTCCGCGTGAGCGTCAACGCGCCGGTACGGCCATCGTCACCTTCGCCGTCGTCCCGGCGGGGCGGCTGCTGGGGAGGCCCACCGGGCGGCTGTTGCGGAGGGTCGTCCGCCCCGCCGAGCCGCCATTCGCCTGCGTTGCGCAGAAAATCCATCGTCGTCGTCACGCTCCAAAACCAAACCACCCGTGAATTATATAGGTAGCGTTACGGATTCCGCTACCTCGGCCGCAGACCGTCCTTTCCGACCACCAGCATCCAGCGATCGGCACGGGCCCGGTGGAGCGGCGCGTTCCAGTCGCGGCGCAGCTCGGCGGGCTCCAGCTTGCGCGGCGGATTGACCGGGATCGGCACCTTGTCCCACGAGAACAGCCGGGCTGCGAACGTGACGTTTGCAAAGCCATCGGTCGGATAGTGATAGGCTTGGAAACCCCACACGCCATTCCGGCAGGAGGCAACGGTCCACCAGAAGTCGTTGTCGGGCAGGCGCATTCCATCCTTGGGAGGACCAAAGGCGCGGCTTTCCTCGAGCGAGGCCATGAGTTCGCGCGTCTCCTCGAAGGTCAGGATGCGCTGGCCGCCCTTCATGCTCCACGGCGCGAAGATATCCTTCGGATTGGAGATGAGCATGTTGGTGATGCCGGTCGTGACATTGCCCTGCCCCTCCAGCACGCCGATGTTCATTCCGGCCACGCCGTCGGGCTGCAGGTAGATGTCATAGGCGCGGACCTGCTCCTCCCAGAGGGCATTGTAGATGAGTCTGAGATGGCTTCGCCCGCCCGGCACGCAGGCGGCGCGGATGTCATTGGCCGCAACGAAGTCGAACCAATGAAAACTGCGCACGACCGGCAATTCGACATTGCGGTCCGGCCGCTGAGCAAGAGCGGGACTCGCCGAAATCGCGGTCAGGACCCCCAGCGCCAGCAGAAATGCCTTCATCACGCCTCCTAATGAGAGAATTGCATAATCCGAACCAACTGGGGCAGCAGAGCGGCATGACTTGCGTTGCATAGCCCCACAAACTTTAGTAAAGTTCTAGCAATTGCTCATAAGCGGTTGAATGGGCACAAGAATCTGATTTCGCGTGTGGCGTATTCGCAATGACATTTCCCCTCAGGCGAATTGCGGTCGGCTTTTCTTGGCTCGCCGTCAGCATTCTTTTCCTCGGTGCCTCGCTCGCGCCCTCCCCTGTTGACGCCCAGACCCAGGCGAAGTCGGTCAAGCGGGCCGCCCCGCCCGCCAAGGCGCGCGCCAAAGCCGCCTCACGCAACACCTCCTCCTCCTGGGTCGCCAATCCGGGGGTGACGGCAAAGGATTCCTACCTGATCGTCGACGCGACGAGCGGCCGCGAGCTGGCCTCGGATCGCGCGGATGAACTTCGTCATCCGGCCTCGGTCACCAAGCTGATGACGATCTACCTCACCTTCTCGGCACTGGATTCGGGTCGGCTGTCCCTCGGCGACGGCCTGCCGGTGTCCGTGAATGCCCTGAACGCGCCGCCCACGAAGATGGGGATGACGCCCGGCGGCACGGTAAACGTGCGCGATGCCACGATGGCGCTGGTCACCCGCTCGGCCAACGACGCGGCGGTCCTCCTGGCCGAAGGCCTCGCCGGCAGCGAGGAAGCCTTCGCCCGGCTCATGACGCAGAAGGCGCGCCAGCTGGGCATGAGCTCGACGGTGTTCCGGAATGCCTCCGGCCTGCCCAACAGCGAGCAGGTCACCACCGCCCGCGACCTGGCGAAGCTCGCCAACGCGCTGTTGCGCGACTATCCGCACTACTATGCGATCTTCTCGGTGCAGAGCTACCCCTATCGCGGCCGCACTCTCGAGAACCATAACCGCATGCTCGGCAACTACGACGGCGCCGACGGATTGAAGACCGGCTACACCAACGCCTCTGGCTTCAACCTCGTGATGTCGGCGGTGCGCGACAACCGCCGGCTGATCGGCGTGGTCATGGGCGGCACCAGCGCCGCCCAGCGCGACCGGACGATGGCCGCCCTCATGGATCGCGGCTTCGCTCTGGCGCAGGCCATGCAACTTTCGCCCTGGACCTCGGTCCGCAAGCCGGCATCGGCGCGCTACACGGCGGCCCAGTTCGATCCCGGCGCCAGCTTCGCCGAGGCGTACCGGCCGCCGGCGACCCCCTCGAAGCAGGTCAACCCCAAGTATGCGGGCTTCGTCCCGCCCGCCCCGGCGACGCCGGCCGCCCCCGCCGCTTTCACCGCCGCTCCGCCGGCCGCAGCGGACACGCCCGCGCTCGGCAGCTGGGTGATCCAGGTCGGATCCTTCAGCGAGCCGCAAGCGGCCCAGGCCGCCCTGGAACGGGCGACCGCCGCCCTTCCCGATGCGCGTTCGGCTTCGGCGATCGTCGACGAGGTTCAGATGGCGAACCGCGTCTTCCATCGGGCGCGGCTGATCAACCTGTCGCAGGACCAGGCCATCGAGGGCTGCAAGCGGCTCGAGAAGCGCAAGGTCTATTGCGCGGCGCTCCAGGTCACGGCCTGGAATACGCCGGGTGCACGCTGAGCGCTTTCCTCAGTCGATCGACGAACGAGCGCTTGTGACGGCGCTGCCACAGCACCAGGTCCCATAATTCCGGGCTGGGCATCAGACGCGACTGGATGGGCTCGAAGACCGAGACTTCGGTAATCCGGCCCTGCAGCTTCACCCGAAGCGGCGCGATCCGGTAACCGGGTCCTTCATAGGCTGCGAGATGCGCGATATCCCGGTCGCTGAGGCCGCCCACGACCGCGCCTGGCACCTCGCCGCATGGATCCGCGATGACGATGGGATAGGTGGCGCCCTGCACGCGCCGTCTTTCATGCCCCTGCAGTCTTGCCGCCACATAGGCCTGAGGCGGCAACCGCCGCCCCAGAACCAGAGCCGTCACGTCGCGATCGAGCAACGTGCCGTAGAAGAAGAAGCGCATCAGTGATGGCCGGACGCGGCGTCGTCCGGGAGATCCACGCCGCACGCCGCCAAGGCGGCCTTCAGGTCGGCCATCAGTCGCTCGAGGCCGGCATCGTCGGCCGCCTCGCAGCGCGCCACCAGCACCGGCTGCGTGTTCGACGCACGCAGCAGCCACCATCCGTCTTTGGTGCTGACCCTCACGCCGTCGATATCGGAGAACTCGGCGCCGTCCTTCTGCAGGCGCGCCTTGACCTTTTCGACCACGCCGAACTTCTGGTCGTCGGGGCAATCGAAGCGCAGCTCGGGCGTGTTGACCGGCTGCGGCAGCCCGTCGCGCATCTCCGCGAGGCTCTCCTTGGCGTTCGCCACGATGTTGAGAAGCCGCAGCCCGCAGTAAAGGGCGTCGTCGAAGCCGTAGAAAGTGTCGGCGAAGAAGACGTGACCGCTCATCTCGCCGGCTAGCGGCGAGCCGATCTCGGCCATCTTGCTCTTGATCAGGGAATGGCCGGTCTTGAACATCAGCGGCTTGCCGCCGGCCTTGGCGATCTCGTCGAACAGGACCTGGCTGGCCTTCACGTCGGCGATGATGGTGGCGCCGGGATGGGTCTTGAGAACGTCGCGCGCCCACAGGACCAGAAGCTGGTCGCCCCACAGGATGCGTCCCTTGCCATCGACGGCGCCGATGCGGTCGCCGTCGCCGTCGAAGGCGATGCCCAGGTCGCAGCCCCGTGCCTTCACCTCGGCAATGAGCTGCTCCAGGTTCTTCGGCACGGTGGGATCCGGGTGATGCGCCGGAAAGGTCCCGTCGACCTTTTCGTTCAGCACGAAATGTTCGCCTTCGAGCTTGTCGACGACCGACCGAATCGAAACTCCGACCGCCCCGTTGCCGGTATCCCACGCGACCTTGAGCTTCTTGCCGGGCTTGACGTCGCGCAGGAGCCGCGCGGCATAGTCGGCCAGGATCGCACGCTTCTCGACCTTGCCTTCCCCCGTTTCCCAGTCGCCCTTCCCGGCCATCTCGCCGAGCTTCTGGATGTCGGCCCCGAAGAACGACTTCTTGCCCATCATCATCTTGAAGCCGTTGTAGTCCGGCGGATTGTGCGATCCCGTGATCTGGATCCCGCCATCGGCCTCGAGATGGTAGACCGCGAAGTAGAGCATCGGCGTCGCGGCGAGACCGATATCGACCACATCGATCCCCGCGGCAGTCAGGCCCTCGATGCAGGCGGCGGCGAGTTCGGGAGAACTCAGCCTTCCGTCGTAGCCCAGCGCCACGCGCTTGCCGCCGTTGCGACGCACGAGGGTGCCCAGGGTGCGTCCGATCGCCCGCGCATCCGCGGCATGAACCGTGTCGCCCACGATTCCCCGGATGTCGTACTCACGCAAGATACTCGGATCGAACTTGTGCGCCATCTGGCTCATTTATATGACTCCGGAAAGGGACCGTAAGGACAGTCAGCCGTGCGCGATGGGCCGGCCGATACTGTCATAGGCGAAGCCGAGCGACCGCATCTCCGCGGGATCGAAGATGTTGCGCAGGTCGACGATTCGGGGCTGTCGCATGACTTCCTTGATGCGCCGCGCGTCGAGGCCACGGAACTCGTGCCATTCGGTGATCACCACCAGCACGTCGGCCCCGGTGGCCGCCTCATAGGCATTCTCGGCGAAGATCACGTCTTTCATAAGACGTGCGGCTTCGATCATCCCCTCGGGATCGAAGGCCACGATCCTGCCGCCGGCAGCCTGGAGCGCGGGCACGATGTCGAGGGACGGCGCGTCGCGCATGTCGTCGGTGTTTGCCTTGAACGTCAGCCCCAGCACGCCGATCGTGAGCCCCGCGACCGAGCCGCCGCAGAAGTCGATGACCTTCTGCGCCATCTTCTTCTTGCGGCTGTTGTTCACCTGAATGACCTGCTCGACGAGCGTCTGGGGCGCATCGACCTCGCGCGCGGTGTAGGCCAGCGCAAGCGTGTCCTTGGGGAAGCACGAACCGCCGAAGCCCGGCCCCGGATGCAGGAATTTCCGACCGATTCGGCCATCGAGCCCGATCCCGCGCGCCACGTCATGCACGTCGGCCCCAACCTTCTCGCAGAGATCGGCGATCTCGTTGATGAACGTGATCTTCGCCGCGAGGAAGGCATTGCCCGCGTACTTGGTGACCTCGGCCGTCTCGATGTTGGTGAAGACCATCGGCGTCTGGATGAGATTGAGCGGGCGATAGACCATCGACATCACGTCCTGCGCGCGCTGGCTTTCGACGCCGATCACGACGCGGTCGGGCTTCATGAAGTCCTCGATCGCCGCGCCCTCGCGCAGGAATTCGGGATTGGAGGCGACATCGAACTCCGCGGCAGGATTCGACTCGCGAATGATTCGGGCTACCTCGCGGCCCGTACCGACCGGCACCGTCGACTTGTTCACCACGACCGTGTAGCCGCGGATGGCCTGGGCGATTTCCGCGGCCGCGGCATAGACGTAGGACAGGTCGGCATGACCATCGCCGCGACGCGTCGGCGTGCCGACGGCGATGAAGACGGCATCGGCATCCCCGACCGCATCGCCCAGCTGGGTACTGAAGCTGAGACGGCCCGCCCGCGCATTGTCGGCGACGAGCTTGTCGAGCCCCGGTTCGAAAATCGGAATCTCGCCCTTGCGCAGCCGCTCTATCTTGGCCGCATCCTTGTCGACACAGATCACGTCGTGGCCGAAGTGGGCAAAACACGCTCCGGAAACCAGGCCGACATAGCCCGATCCGATCATAGCGATACGCATTTGGTCAGCCTTTCACGAAACGACCAAGAAGGGCCCGCGTCTCCGCGGCAGTGTCGGCGCGGTGCAGGGCTACGGCGACGTTCGCCTCGAGGAAGCCGAGTCGATTGCCGCAGTCGTAGCGCTGTCCAGCATAGCGCAGCGCGTGGAACGGTTTATGACCGATCATCTTCGCCATCGCGTCCGTGAGCTGTATTTCGCCGCCGGCACCGGTCTCGTGCCGGTCCAGATGCTCGAAGACTTCGGGCAGCAGCACGTAACGGCCGATCAGGGCCAGGGTCGAAGGTGCCTCTTCCGGCCTGGGCTTTTCCACCATCCCGGTGATTTCCGACAGGTTGCCCTGCTCGTTCTTCACGGCCGCGATGCCGTAGCTCTTGGTCTGCTCCCGGGGCACGTCCATGACGGCCACGACGCTGCCGCCCGTATTCTCATGTGCCATCACCAGCTGGCCGATGCAGCTCGGCGTGTCGATCGTGAGTTCGTCCGGCAGCAGGACGGCGAACGGCTCGTTTCCGATCCAGTGGCGGGCGCACCACACCGCGTGTCCGAGGCCGAGCGGCTTCTGCTGACGCGTGAAGATGGCATTGCCGGGTTTGATCGTCGCGCCCTGTGTCAGCTGCAGTTCGGGCGCCTTCTTGCGCTGCTCCAAGGTCGCTTCGAGTTCGTAGGCGTGATCGAAATGATCCTCCAATGCGCCCTTGTTGCGCCCGGAGACGAAGACGAATTCCTCAATGCCGGCGGCGAGGCACTCCTCCACCGCATACTGGATGAGGGGGCGGTCGACGACCGTCAGCATCTCCTTCGGCATGGCTTTGGTCGCAGGCAGGAAACGCGTTCCCAGACCGGCGACGGGCAGGACCGCTTTACGAACACGCTGCGCCATGCTTATCGACCTCACTTGGTGTCTGGATTGTATATTAGAATCAATGATTTGACAGGATGGTGGCAGGCCCACGGCTGGCTTGATGCCATGTCGACGCTCTGCCTGGCAAGATCAACCGGCAAGCAGGACATCCTTGGCGCGGTTGATGCGCGCCGCCAGATCCGCTGTCCCTCCGACATCCGGGTGCATGCGCTGAATGAGCCGCCGATGGGCTGCGCGAATCTCTTCCGCGGTGGCGCCTCGTTCGAGTCCGAGGACCGCAAGCGCCTCGTCGCGCGTCATGTCGGCCCGTGGACCGCCCTGCGGGGGGGCCTGCCGGGCGGCGCGCCAGTCGGCGCCGAGTCGCCGGTCGAGATAGGCTTCGAGCACTCTCAGCGAATCGGCATCGCGGGCGCATTCCTCCCGCAGTTCCAGGAGCTCGCCGTCCCCGAGCACGTCGAGGGCGCGCCCCGCGAAGCGCCCCGCCAGCACCGTCCCGCCGACGTCGCCGCTGCCATGGTCGATCCACGCCTGCAGGAAGGCCGTTCTGACCTCCGTCCGCTGGCCCGTACCGGGTGAACTGAAGCCGCCCGAAGCCCGCTGCCGCACCGCGCGGGCAATCAGGGCCGTGATGGCGACGCCCGCCAGGCCCAGCAATTCCGGCAAGAGGCCGGGCAGAAAGCGCAGGCCGAATATGAGCAAGCCGGCCACGCCGATACCCCCCAGAACCACCATGAAGACACGCAGGACGCGTGCCAGCGAGGAGGGATTTGCCCGCAGGAACCAGGCGACGACCAAGGCGATGGCGGCAAATGCGAGAAGCGCCAGAAGGAGCGCTGCCGGCATGCTACTGCCGGGTCGTTGGCGCCTGTAGCGCCGGCGTCTGCGGCTGGGTTTGAGGTTGGGATTCCGCCCGCTCGCGCTGGATCTGGCGCCAACGCTCGACGTTGCGATTGTGCTCCGGCAGCGTGAGGGCAAATGCGTGACCGCCCTGCCCGTCGGCCACGAAGAAGAGCGAGCGGTCGCGCGCCGGATTGGTCGCCGCGACGATGGATGCACGGCCCGGATTGCAGATCGGCCCGCGCGGCAGGGCGGCGATCACATAGGTGTTGAACGGCGTGTTCGACTGCAGGTCGGTGCGCGTCAGGTCGCGGCCGAGCGGCGCCTTGCCTTCGGTCAGGCCGTAGATGGTGGTCGGGTCACTCTCGAGCTTCATGCGACGGCGCAGCCGGTTGATGAAGACCGCGGCCACGCGGGTGCGCTCGGACGGCACCGCCGTCTCCTTCTCGACCATCGACGCCAGGATCAGCGCCTCGCGCTTGTTGGCGAGCGGAAGTCCGGCGGCGCGCTTGCGCCACGCCTCGTCCAGCGTCTTCTCCATCGCCTCCTTCATGCGCAGCAGCAGCCCGTCGCGGGTGTCGTCGCGCGAATAGAAGTAGGTCTCCGGCAGGAGATCTCCCTCCTTCACGTCGAGCGTGATGTCGCCCGCAAGCGCTTCGGTCTTGCGAACCAGCTCCAGCACTTCGGGCGTCGTCATGCCCTCTGGAATCGTGAGGCGTCGCTGCACGACCTTGCCCGACTGCAGGAGCTCGACGAGCGCCTGCATCGAGGTATGGGCCGGCACCTCGTACTCTCCCGCCTTGATGGGCTTGGGCGAGGGATCGATCATCAGTGCCACGCGGAACAGGCGCGGATGGGCGATGACACCCTCTTCCTGCAGCAGCTTGGACATGGTGGTCGGTCCAGCGCCGCGCGGGATCACGATGTTCTTCGTCTGCTCGAGCGGCCCCTGGGCCGTGAGGATGACGTGGCCGACATAGACCGAGCCGCCCATCAGGGTGACGAACAGCGCGATGAAGAAGAGAACCCAGCGGAAGTAGCTGAGCATGACTCAGCTCCTCAGAAAGAAATCAGACGGGTCCGACGATCAGGGACGCGTTGGTGCCACCGAAGCCGAACGAGTTGCTCAGCGCGTGGCGAACCTTGCGCTGCTTGGCCTGCTTCGGCACGAGATCGATGTCGCAGCCCTCGTCCGGCTCGTCGAGATTGAGCGTCGGCGGAACCGCCTGATCGATCAGGGACTTGATGGCATAGATCGCCTCGATCGCGCCGGCCGCGCCCAGCAGATGGCCGGTGGCCGACTTGGTCGACGACATCGAGAGAGCGTGGACATCCTGACCGAAGGTGCGCTTCACGGCGCCGAGTTCGATCACGTCGGCCATTGTCGACGTGCCATGAGCGTTCACATAGTCGATCTGGTCCGTACCGAGATTGGCTCGCTTCAGCGCCGCCTTCATGGCGCGCACCGCACCGTCGCCATCCTCGGACGGAGCCGTGATGTGATAGGCGTCGCCCGACAGGCCGTAGCCCAGAATTTCGGCGTAAATCTTGGCGCCGCGCTTCTTGGCATGCTCGTATTCCTCGAGCACGAGGCAGCCGGCGCCCTCGCCCATTACGAAGCCATCGCGCCGCTTGTCCCAGGGGCGCGAGGCCTGCGTCGGCGTATCGTTGAAATCGGTCGAAAGCGCCTTGCAGGCATTGAAGCCCGCGATGCCGATCCGGCAGATCGCCGCTTCGGCGCCGCCGGCCACCATGACGTCGGCATCCTCGTACTGGATCAACCGGGCCGCATCGCCAATGGCGTGCGCGCCGGTTGCACAGGCCGTGACGACGGCGTGGTTCGGCCCCTTGAAGCCGTACTTGATCGAAACCTGCCCCGACACGAGGTTGATGAGGGCGGAGGGAATGAAGAACGGGCTGACGCGGCGAGGTCCCCGCTCCTTAAGGACCAGCGACGTCTCGTAGATCGTCTGGAGACCACCGATCCCAGAGCCGATCATGACGCCGGTCCGGTTGAGACCTTCCTCGTCCTGCGGCATCCATCCGGAATCCTCGACCGCCTGCTGGGCGGCCGCGATTCCGAAGATGATGAACTTGTCGAGCTTCCGCTGCTCCTTGGGCGCAAGGTAGTCGTCCACGTTGAAGTGGCCGTTTGCCTTGTCGCCCTGGGGCACCTCGCCCGCGATCTTTGTCGCGAGATCCGAAGTGTCGAAAGCCTGGATCGACCGGATGCCGGACTCCGCCGCCATCAGGCGGCGCCAGTTCGTGTCCACGCCGTCACCCAACGGCGTGACCATCCCCATGCCGGTTACGACAACACGCCTCATCTTCCGCCCTTCCTCTTTCAGGAACCGGTGAAGATCAGGACTTCGCGGTGCCTTTGATGAAGCCGATGGCATCGCCGACGGTCTGGATCTTCTCCGCCGCGTCATCGGGAATTTCGATACCGAACTCTTCCTCGAACGCCATCACCAGCTCGACCGTGTCGAGGCTGTCCGCGCCCAGATCATCGATGAACTTGGCCTCTTCCTTGACCTGCGCGGCTTCGACGCCGAGATGCTCGACGACGATCTTCTTAACGCGCTCGGCAATATCGCTCATTTCTTGTCCTTCCCGTCTATCCAACTAATTCCGGTCGCCAGGGGGTTGGCGAATGCCGGGCTCTTAACATAGCTCCCGGGCCATTGGCTAGGTCCGAAAAGCCCACAGAATCAGGCACTTGTAGGCCTGTCCCTCAGATCATCGCCATCCCGCCGTTGATGTGCAGCGTCTGACCCGTGACGTAGGCGGCCTCGTCGCTGGCGAGATAGACCACGCCGGCCGCAATCTCTTCGGGCGTGCCGAGCCGATCGGCAGGGACGCGCCCGAGAATGGCTTTTTTCTGGTCGTCCGTCAGCACGTCGGTCATCGGCGTGGCAATGAAGCCCGGCGCCAGGCAGTTCACGGTGATGCCGCGCGACGCCAGCTCCTGCGCCAGCGACTTCGACATGCCGATCAGGCCGGCCTTGGCCGCCGCATAGTTCGCCTGCCCCGGATTGCCGGTGACGCCAACGATGGAGGTGATGTTCACGACCCGGCCGAAGCGCCGCTTCATCATCCCCCGCATCGACGCGCGGATCAGGCGGAAGGTCCCCGTCAGGTTCACCTGCAGGACCTTTTCCCATTCCTCGTCCTTCATCCGCATCGAGATGTTGTCGCGCGTGATGCCGGCATTGTTCACGAGGATGTCGAGCTTGCCGCCCATCGCGGCTTCCGCCTCCTTGGCCAGCCGGTCGATGTCGGCCGGATCGTCCATCCTGGCTGCGACCACGTGAGCCCGCTCGCCGAGCGACGCCTTGAGCTGCTCCAGGGCCTCCGCGCGTGTCCCCGACAGCGTGACGGTCGCGCCCTGCTTATGCAGTGCCCGCGCGATCGCCCCGCCGATACCACCGGATGCGCCGGTGACGAGAGCTGCCTTGCCGGTCAGATCGAACATGGCACTCTCTCCTTATGCCGTCTTCAGGAAGGCTTCGATGTCGGCCGGCGTGTTCAACGCCATGCCGGTCATGTCTTTGTCGATACGCTTCACGAGGCCGGACAGAACCTTGCCGGTGCCGCATTCGACCAAGGCGTCGACACCCTTCGTCTTCATATACTGGACGCTCTCGCGCCAACGGACGAGGCCGGTGACCTGTTCCACCAGCCTCTGCTTGATGGAGGCCGGGTCGCAGAGTTCAGAGGCCAGCACGTTGGCCACGAGCGGCACGCGCGGGGGCGTCAGGACCACTTCCTCCAGCGCGACCTTCATGGCATCGGCAGCCGGCTGCATCAGCGGGCAATGGAAGGGAGCGCTCACCGGCAGCATCATGCCGCGCTTGCAGCCCCGGGATTTGGCGGCCTCGATGGCCCGCTCGACCGCTTCCTTGTGGCCGCTCACGACGATCTGCCCGCCGCCATTGTCGTTGGCGACCGCGACGACCTCGCCCTGGGCCGCTTCCTTGCAGGCCTCCTGAGCGGCTTCCAGCTCGATGCCGAGCAGGGCCGCCATGGCGCCCACCCCGACCGGCACGGCCTTCTGCATGGACTGTCCGCGCAGCTTCAGGAGGCGGGCGGCATCCGCGAGCGTCAGGGCGCCGGCGGCGGCAAGCGCCGAATATTCGCCGAGCGAGTGGCCCGCGACATAGGCGGCAAGTGACGACAGCGGCTTTCCTCCGTCCTTCTCCAGGATCCGGGTGACCGCGACGCTCACGGCCATGAGGGCGGGCTGGGCGTTCTCCGTCAGGACGAGGTCGCCCTCCGGGCCCTCCCGCATCACCTTCGACAGATTCTGCTTCAGCGCCTCGTCCACCTCACCGAACACCTCCCGGGCGGTGGCAAAGGCCCCGGCGAGATCTGCCCCCATGCCGACAGCCTGCGATCCCTGCCCCGGAAAGACGAAAGCCCGACTCATGCGCGTTTTCCCATGATTTTCATCGCGATTGCGGGCAGTCATACCGGGGCGCGGGACGCAGTCAAGCCGCACCGGGAATACTTGCTTTCGGACTGCCGGCCTGTATAACCGCGCCTCTTCGGGGCCTCAGTCGGCCTCGATCTCCTTGCCGCCCCGGTGCATTCCGCGTGGGGCGGCTAGATCCGGGCGGTTCCTTGGAACTCCGGGTCACTAACAGCCATAAGGAGCCGAATCTACATGGCACTCTACGAGAATGTCTTCATTGCGCGTCAGGACGTTGCGACGACGCAGGTGGAGGCTCTGACCACCCAGTTCTCCGAACTGGTCACCAGCATGGGCGGCACCGTCTCCAAGAAGGAGTATTGGGGCCTGCGCTCGCTGACCTACCGCATCAAGAAGAACCGCAAGGGTCACTACACCCTGCTCAACATCGACGCCCCGTCGGCGGCGGTGAAGGAGCTGGAGCGTACGATGTCGATCAACGAAGACATCATCCGCTACATGACCGTGCGCGTCGATGAACTCGAGGAAGCCCCGTCGGCCATCATGGTGCGCAGCGCCGAGAAGTCCGACCGTCCGGGTGGCGATCGTGGCGACCGCTGGGGCGATCGCCCGCCGCGTCGCGAGCGTTCGCGCTTCGGCGACGAGGGCGGTGCCGCCCCGGTGGCCGCTGAAACGGGAGAAGAAGCATGAGCGCACAGCGTCGTCCGTTTACCCGCCGCCGCAAGAGCTGCCCGTTCTCCGGCGCCAACGCCCCGAAGATCGACTATAAGGACGTGCGCCTTCTGCAGCGTTTCATTTCCGAACGCGGGAAGATCGTACCGAGCCGTATCTCGGCAGTCTCGTCCAAGAAGCAGCGCGAACTCGCCCAGGCGATCAAGCGCGCCCGCTTCCTGGCCCTCCTGCCCTACCTCATCGCCTAGTCGGGAGACGCAATCATGCCGATGAACGTCATCCTGCTCGAGCGCGTGCCGAAACTGGGCCAGATGGGCGACGTTGTGAAGGTGAAGCCCGGCTTCGCCCGCAACTACCTCCTGCCGCAGAAGAAGGCGCTGCGCGCGACCAAGGACAACATCACCTACTTCGAGTCGCAGCGTAAGGTTCTCGAGGCGCAGAACCTCGAGCGCCGCTCGGAAGCCGAAGCGGTCGGCGCCAAGATGAGCGACCTCAAGGTCATCATCATCCGGCAGGCCTCCGAGGCTCTCCAGCTCTACGGTTCGGTCACCTCGCGTGACATCGCCGACGGCGCCGCCACCCAGGGCGTCAAGATCGAGCGCAGCCAGGTCGAACTGGACAAGCCGATCAAGGCGCTGGGCGAGCACAAGATCAAGATCCACCTCCATCCGGAAGTGGTGGTCGAGATCTCCGTGCTGGTCGCCCGCTCCGCCGAAGAGGCCGAGTTCCTCTCCAAGGGCGGCAGGCTGGTCGCGGAGACCGAGCGTGCGCAGATTGAAGCGGCGGAAGCCGCGCAGCGTGCGGCCGACCAGGCTGCCGCGCTGTTCGAGGCCAAGTCGGCCGAGGCTGCCGAGGGCGAGACCGCCGAGGCTGAGGCCGAGGAAACGCCGGCCGACCCGAAGTAATCCGCGTGCCGACAGGCACCGCGCAGCGCTTCGAACGCATGCCATCGCTCCGCGATGGCATGCGTTTTCTTTTGGTGCATCCGTGATCTGGCGACTGGGCGCCCTCGCCGTTGCGGCCGTCGTCGCGCTGCCGCTGCTCGGCATCGCCTCCAGCCTGTTCAGCCCCCAGGGCGAGCTCTGGCGTCACCTGGCCGAGACGCAGCTCCGCGACATCGCCCACAACACCATCGTCCTGCTGGTCGGCGTCGGCCTGGGCACGGTGGTGATCGGCACCGGCACCGCCTGGCTCGTCACGATGTGCCGGTTCCCCGGAAGCCGTGTGCTGCAATGGGCGTTGCTGCTGCCCCTCGTCATGCCGACCTACATCATCGGCTACGCCTATGCCGACCTGCTGACCTTCGCTGGCCCGCTGCAATCGGGACTGCGCGCCGCCATGGGATGGAGCCGCGGCGACTACTGGTTCCCGCAGTTCGGCTCGCCCCAGGGCGTCGCGCTGCTCTTCACGCTGGTCCTCTACCCTTACGTCTACCTTGCCGCGCGTACGGCGTTCCTTGCCCAGTCGCAGTCCCTGCTCGAAGCGAGCCGCATCCTCGGCAACGGGCCGTGGCGCACGTTCCTGCGGATCGGCCTGCCGCTCGCCCGCCCGGCCATCGCCGCGGGCGTCGCTCTGGCGCTGCTGGAGACGCTCGCCGACTTCGGCACCGTCCAGTATTACGGTATCCACACCTTCACCACCGCGATCTACCGGACCTGGTATGGCATGGGCAATCGCGAGGGGGCCGCGCAGCTCTCCATGGTTCTCATCCTGATCGCCGTGGCGCTCGTCGCCCTGGAGTACCGGTCGCGCGGACGGGCGAGTTTCACCATCGCCTCGAACCTGCGCTACGTCGCCGAACCGGTGCAGCTCGCCCTGCCAGCGGGTCTTGCCGCCCTCGCCGCCTGCGCCCTGCCGATCCTGCTCGGCTTCGTGGTGCCGACGGCGCACCTCGCGCAGCTCGCACTGTCTTCGGGGGTGCAGATGACCGACCAGCGCTTCATCGGTGACGCCTTCAACAGCCTGATTCTGGCGACAGTGGCGGCCGTCATCATCGTCAGCCTCGCGGTTTTCCTGAGCTACGCCGGGCGTCTCGTCCGCCGCCGACTGCTCCACCGCACCATCGCCTTCGCATCGCTGGGCTATGCCATCCCCGGCGCCGTCATCGCCGTCGGCGTCCTGCTGCCGCTGGCATTCGCCGATCACGGCCTCGATCTGCTCTCGCGGCAGGTGTTCGGCGTGCCGACCGGCCTGCTGCTGAGCGGGACCGCCTTCGCCCTGGTCGTCGCCTATACCGTGCGCTTCCTCGCCGTCGGCATGGCCAACGTCGCGCCCGGACTTGCCGCGATCGATCCGGCCATGGACGCGAGCGCGCGGATCCTGGGAGCCAAGCCACGCGATGTCCTGTGGCGCATCCATATACCGATGCTGCGGGCGCCTGCCCTGACGGCCGGCATCGTAGCCTTCGTCGAGGTCCTGAAGGAGCTGCCGGCGACCCTGCTGATAAGGCCCTTCAACTTCGACACGCTGGCCATCGGGGTCTACCGCTTCGCATCCGACGAGCGCCTTGCCCAGGCAGCCGTCGGATCCATTCTGATCGTCACCGTGTCGCTTGCACCGGTGATCCTCCTCAGCCGCACGGTGGCGGCGTCGGGACGTCCTACTTCCAGCCCGCGCGGTCCATGATCTTCAGCGCCTCGGCGTTGTTCTGGGCGAACACGCGGGCATTGAGCTGGTCTTCCTTGAAAGTGCCCAGCGCCTTGAGCTCCGGCGAGAGCTCGACCGAGGCCACGACCGGGTATTCCGAGTTGCCGTCGGCGAAGTACTTCTGGGCCGGCGGCGAGACCAGGTACTCGAGGAACTTGACCGCCGCCTGCTTGTTCGGTGCGTGTTTGGCGACGCCGCCCGCGCTCAGGTTCACGTGCGTGCCGCGGTTGGACTGATTGGGGAAGATCACGCCCAGCTTGGCCACGATCTCGCGGTCCTCAGGCTTGGACGAACGCATCAGGTTCACGAAGTAGTAGGTGTTCACGACCGCGACGTCGCCCTCGCCCGCTGCGGCGGCCTTGATCTGGTCGGTGTCACCGCCCCGTGGCGGACGCGCCAGGTTGGCGGCAACGCCCTTGGCCCAGGCTTCCGTCTTCTCCGGACCGTCGGCCGCGAGGATCGAGCCGGTGAGCGACTGGTTGTAGATGTTTCCGGAGGAGCGGATCAGGACCTTGCCCTTCCACTTCGGGTCGGCGAGATCCTCGTAGGTCTGCGGGCCGGCAGCCGCCTGCATCTTCTCCTTGTTGAACACGATGATGCGGGCGCGCTTGGAGAAGCCGAACCAGGTGTTGTCGGGATCGCGCAGATGGGCGGGGATCGCCTTGGCCAGGACGGCCGAATCGGTCGCCTGCAGCAGCCCCATTTCGCGCGCGCGCTCGATGCGGCCGGCATCGACGGTAATGAAAACGTCGCAGGGGCTCTTGTCGCCCTCGGTGCGAAGCCGCTGGATGAGCGGATCCGGCTCGGCATCGACGCGGTTGATCTTCACACCCGTCAGATCCGCGAAGTTGCCGTACAGCGCCTCGTCGGTCTTGTAGTGGCGGGCCGAATAGAGGTTGAGCGTACCGCCCTGGGCCCAGGCCCGGCGGGCGATGAACGCACCGGAACCCAACGCCAGGCCAGCCTTCACAAGCGCACGTCTCTTCACGTCTTCCTCCGATGCGAGTGAGTATCAATGGCCCCGATATCACTCGGGGTGAAAACTGGCAATTCAAATGCGATTTATTCCCAGTTGCCCGTAGGTAATTTTGCGCAGCCATCCGTTTGCGTCGAAAATGCGGATGGGACTAGAATTTTGGCAGCGACAACTTGGAGTGATCCATCGTGCTGCTGGCGCAGGTGCTTGCCCGGGTCGTGAACGAAGGCGAATTGACGATCGTCGATGAGACGGGTCGTTCGCATCGGATCAAGGGCGCGAAAGCCGGTCCCGCGGTGACCATGCGTGTTCATGATCACTGGACCGGCCTCCGCCTTGCCTTCCGTCCGCGGCTCGCCCTGGGCGAGGCCTACATGGACGGTCGGCTGACTATCGAGCAGGGCGATCTCTACGATCTCCTCGACCTGCTTGGGCGCAACATCACCGCCGTCGATTCCACCGCGATTATGCGCTGGTCCTATTCGCTCCAGCGCTGGCTGCGCGTGCTGGAACAGTACAATCCCGTCGGCAAGGCCCAGAAGAACGTCGCCCATCACTACGATCTCCGGGGTGAACTCTATGACTTCTTCCTCGATCCCGACCGGCAATATTCCTGCGCCTATTTCAAGACGGGCAAAGAGTCCCTCGAGATCGCGCAGGCCGACAAGAAGCTGCACATCGCGGCCAAGCTGCTGCTCAAACCCGGCCTGAAGGTGCTCGACATCGGCTCGGGCTGGGGCGGCATGGGCCTCTACCTCGCCCGCTCGTTCGACGTCGACGTGACCGGGGTCACCCTCTCCCGCGAGCAACATGGCGTATCGAACCGCCGCGCCGCCGATGCCGGCATCGCCGAGCGGGTCCGTTTCAAGTTGATCGATTACCGCGAGGAGCCGGACCGCTACGACCGTATCGTCTCGGTCGGCATGTTCGAGCATGTCGGCTCGGCCCATTATCTCGAATACTTCCGGAAGGTGAAGGACCTGCTGGCCGATGACGGGGTCATGCTGCTGCACTCGATCGGGCGCATGGAGCCTCCGGGCGGGACCAACACCTGGCTCCGCAAGTACATCTTCCCGGGTGGATACACGCCTGCCCTGTCGGAGGTTCTCGCCGCGATCGAGAAGGCCGGCCTGTGGGTGACCGATATCGAAGTGCTGCGGCTGCATTACGCAGAGACCCTGCGCCACTGGCGGCATCGCTTCCTGGCCAACCGGGAGCGCATCAAGGAGACCGCCGGCTACGACGATCGCTTCTGCCGTATGTGGGAATTCTATCTCGCGGGCTGCGAGGTGGCTTTCCGCTACATGCAGCAGATGGTGTTTCAGATCCAGATCGCCCGGCGACAGGATGCGGTGCCGCTCGTTCGTGACTATATGGTCACTGAAGAACGTCTAAAGAACGTCGCAGGGTCGATCGCCGCAGAATAGGTAAGTATCCTCGCTAAGCTCTGGATAAGCTCGCGCTCTGATTCTTTGCGCTGTGATCCCCCTCCCATCTTGGGCAAAGACAATACGATGGAGCCGCTGAAAGACACCTCGAACGTCACGCGCCTGCCCGGCGCCGAAGATGCTCGCTTGCGCGAGCCGCCGCACAATTTCGAGGCCGAGCAGGCCTTGCTGGGCGCCATCCTGATCAACAACGCCGCCTACCAGCGCGTCGCGGAGTTCCTGCGGCCGGAACATTTCGCCGACCCGCTGCACGGCAAGCTCTTCGATTCGCTGTCGCGCCTGATCGAGCGCGGCCAGGTCGTGAGCGCCGTCACGCTCAAGACCTATGTCGAGCAGGACCCGGCAATGAAGGAGGCCGGCGGGGCGGCCTATCTCGCCAGGCTCGCCGCAGCTTCCGTGCATGTGATCGATGCCGCCGCCTTCGGCCGCGCCGTCCACGATCTCTACCTGCGCCGCCAGCTCATCGACCTCGGCGAGAACGTCGTGAACGGCGCCTTCTCCGGCGACGTCGACGAGACCGCGCTGCAGCAGATCGAGGTCGCCGAAAAGAAGCTCTACGACCTTGCGACGACCGGCCAGACCGAGGGCGGCTTCAAGCCGTTCCGCATGGCCCTGACCGAGGCCGTGACGGCGGCCGAGGCCGCCTATGGGCGCGAAGGCAAGCTAACCGGCGTGGCCACCGGTCTGTTCAATCTCGACCAGCTGCTGGGCGGCCTTCACCGCTCCGACCTGCTGATCCTCGCCGGCCGCCCATCGATGGGAAAGACCGCGCTGGCCACCAACATCGCCTTCAACGCCGCGAAGGCCTACCGGGAGGAGATCGTCGACGGTCACCCCAAGGCCGTGGATGGCGCTGTGGTCGGTTTCTTCTCGCTCGAAATGTCGGCCGAACAGCTCGCCACCCGAATGCTTTCCGAGCAGGCCGAGATCTCCTCGGAGAAGATCCGCCGCGGCGAGGTGCTGAGCCACGAATTCGACAGGGTCCTCAACGTCAGCCACGACCTCGAGCATCTCAACTTCTTCATCGACGACACGCCCGCCCTGTCGATCGCGGCACTGCGCACCCGCGCCCGCCGCCTGAAGCGCACGCACGGTCTCGGCCTGATCATCGTCGACTACCTCCAGCTCCTGAATCCGTCCGGCAAGAGTCGCCAGGAGAACCGCGTGCAGGAGGTTTCGGAGATCACACGAGGCCTGAAGACGCTCGCCAAGGAACTCGACGTGCCGGTGATCGCGCTGTCGCAGCTTTCGCGCGCCGTGGAGCAACGCGAGGACAAGCGGCCTCAGCTTTCCGACCTTCGTGAATCGGGCTCGATCGAACAGGACGCGGACGTCGTGATGTTCGTCTATCGCGAGGAATACTACCTGACCCGGGCCGAGCCCGCGCGACGCGCCGAGGAAAGCGACCAGAAGTTCAACGAGCGTCACGACGACTGGAAGCAGCGCTGCGAGGCGACCTACGGCAAGGCCGAGGTCATCGTGGCCAAGCAGCGACACGGTCCCACAGGCATCGTGCGCCTGTCGTTCGAAGGACAGTTCACGAAGTTCGGCAACCTCGATGGCGTTGCTGACGAGCCCGTGTCCGCGTTCTAAGGTCGCCGCGTGTCAATCCTTGCCGATGATGATCCGGCGCGCCGCGCCGGCGCGATCCTTTCAATCGATCTGGGCGCGATCGCCGCCAACTGGCGGGGATTGCGCGATGCCGGACGCGCCACCGGCCGCCCGGTCGACTGCGCCGCCGTCCTGAAGGCGGATGCCTATGGCATGGGGGCGACCGTGGTCGGTCCCCTGCTGGCGGCCGAGGGCTGCCGGCAGTTCTTCGTGGCCCATATCGAGGAGGGTATCGCGCTGCGCCGGGTGCTGCCGGAACCGCCCATCTACGTGCTGAACGGGCTACTTCCCGGCACCGAGGGGGATTTCGTGGAGCACCGCCTCGTCCCCGTGCTCAATCACCTGGGACAGCTCAACGCCTGGCGGGCCGCCGCCCAGCGCTTCAATCTGGCGCTCGACGCCGTCGTGCATCTCGACACCGGCATGCACCGCCTGGGATTCGGTGCAGAGGACGCGCAGGTCCTGATCAACGAGCGCGGCCGACTGCGCGGCCTGCGCCTCGCACTGATCATGAGCCACCTGGTTTCTTCGGAAGAACCGTCCAATCCGATCAACGGCGAGCAGCTCTCACGCTTTCGCACCTTCGTCCGGGCGATGCCGGGGGCACCGACGTCGCTCGCCAATTCATCGGGCATCTTCCTGGGACCGGACTATCATTTCGATCTGCTTCGTCCCGGCGCGGCGCTCTACGGCATCAACCCCCTGCCCGGCCAGCCCAACCCGATGCTGGAAGTCGTGAGCCTGCAGGTCCGGATCCTCCAAACGCGCCAGATCGATGCCTTCCAGACCGTGGGATATGGCGGTGCCTGGCGCTCGGCCCGGCCCAGCCGGATCGCCACGATTGCGCTGGGGTATGCGGACGGGTATTTCCGCAACCTCGGAAATCGCACTTTCGTGCATCTCGCCGGACACACCGTGCCCGTGATCGGCCGCATCTCGATGGACCTCGTGACCATAGACGTGACCGACGTGCCCGAAGCCGACTGCCAGCCCGGTGCCACCATCGAAATACTCGGGTCGCACCTCACGCCGGAGATTCTCGCGGACCATGCGCGGACGAACGCCTATGAGGTCATGACCGCGCTGGGCCGGCGCTATCATCGCGCCTATGTCGACCGCTTCGCCGAGGCGCCGGCCGACGAAACGGGAGAACCGGCGTGACGATTCCCCTGTTCACGGTCCTGGGCCGCATGACGCTCGCCTTCCTCGAGGCGATCGGCAGCGTCACCGCCTTTGCCTTCAAGGCGATCAGGCAGGGTCTGCAACCGCCCTACTACCGCCGGCAGATCCTCCGGCAGATCATGGAGATCGGCTACTACTCGCTGCCCGTGGTCGGGCTGACGGCGATCTTCACGGGCATGGTGCTGGCGCTGCAGAGCTATACCGGCTTCGCGCGCTTCTCCGCCGAAAGCGCCATCCCCAACGTCGTCGTGGTCTCGCTGACCCGTGAACTGGGGCCCGTCCTTGCGGCCCTGATGGTCGCCGGCCGCGTCGGCGCCGCGATGGCGGCCGAGATCGGTACCATGCGCGTCACCGAGCAGATCGACGCGCTCACGACGCTCTCCACCGATCCGTTCAAATATCTCGTCGCCCCCCGCCTCATCGCGGGCGTCCTCACCCTGCCGGTCCTGGTGCTGGTCGCCGATATCATCGGCGTGCTCGGCGGCTTCCTGATCGGCGTCTACAAGCTCGACTTCAACGATGCCGCCTACCTGCGCAATACCCTCGACTTCCTGCAGTTCCAGGACGTCTTCTCGGGGTTGGTCAAGGCGGCGGTGTTCGGCTTCCTGATCACGCTGATGGGTTGCTATCACGGCTATCGGTCGCGCGGCGGCGCCCAGGGCGTCGGCAAGGCGACCACCAGCGCGGTGGTCTCCGCCTCGATGCTGATCCTGACCTTCAATTACTTCATCACCGAAGCCTTCTTCGCGCGTTGATCGGCTCCCCTCCGCATGGCCTCCCCCAAGATCTCGTTACGCGGCGTCACCAAGGCCTTCGGGCCCAAGAAGGTGCTGCAGGGAATCGAACTGGACGTGGCGCCGGGCGAATCGATGGTCGTGATCGGCGGATCGGGCACGGGCAAATCGGTGCTGCTGAAATGCATCCTCGGCCTGCTGAAACCGGACCAGGGCTCGATCAAGGTCGATGGCGAGGAGACGAGCGGCCTGTCCGATCGCGACCGCGCACGAGTCATGCGCAAGTTCGGCATGCTGTTCCAGGGCGGCGCCCTGTTCGATTCCCTGCGCGTCTGGGAGAACGTCGCCTTCGGACCGATCCAGAGCGACGGCATGGCCCCCGATCAGGCCCGTGAAGTTGCCGTCGCCAAGTTGGGCGCCGTCGGCCTCGGGCCGGAAATCGGCGACCTCTTCCCCTCGGAATTGTCGGGCGGCATGCAGAAGCGCGTGGCGCTCGCCCGCGCCATCGCGCGCGAACCCGAGATCATCTTCTTCGACGAGCCGACCACCGGCCTCGATCCGATCATGGCCGACGTGATCAACGATCT
Organism: Reyranella sp.; assembly: GCF_965228225.1. Classification (GTDB taxonomy): domain Bacteria; phylum Pseudomonadota; class Alphaproteobacteria; order Reyranellales; family Reyranellaceae; genus Reyranella. The sequence goes on from NZ_OZ245801.1 coordinate 2,745,478, forward strand.
GATCGTCAAATCCGTCAGCAGTCTGGGCGCCACGGCGATCTCGATCACCCATGACATGGCGAGCGCCCGCAAGATCGGCCACCGCATCGGCATGTTGCACGAGGGCAAGCTGATCTGGCAGGGCCCCGTTGCGGACATCGACCACTCCGGGAACGCCTATGTGGACCAGTTCATCCACGGCCGGGCGGAGGGTCCGATCCGGATGCAGGTCCGGAAGCTCTGACAATGGCACGGCCGCTCAAGCGCTACGCCTGCCAGTCCTGCGGCGCGGTCACGTCCAAGTGGAGCGGGCGCTGTGAATCCTGCGGCGAGTGGAACACCATCGTCGAGGAGGCCGCTCCCGCGCCGGGCCCGGCCGGCGGCGCGATGGCCCGCCGCGGAAAAGGACGCCTGCTCGAGTTCACGGGCCTGACCGGCTCGACGCCGCAGCCGCCGCGCCTCAAGAGCGGCATCAACGAATTCGATCGCGTGTGCGGCGGCGGCCTGGTCGTGGGCTCCGCGCTGCTGATCGGCGGCGACCCGGGCATCGGCAAGTCGACCCTGTTGCTGCAGATGGCGGCGGCACTCGCCAGACAGCACACCGCCTGCGCCTATATTTCCGGTGAGGAGGCGGTCGACCAGGTCCGCCTGCGGGCCGAACGGCTGGGCCTGGCCGACGCGCCCGTCCAGTTGGTCGCCGCGACCTCGGTGCGTGACATCGTGGCCTCGCTGGAGCAGCCGGACGCGCCGAAAGTGGCGGTGATCGATTCGATCCAGACGATGTGGCTCGACACCGTGGATTCGACGCCCGGCACCGTCACCCAGGTGCGTGCCTCGGCGCAGGCCCTCGTCGAGCTCGCCAAGCGGCGCGGCATCGCCGTGCTGCTGGTCGGCCACGTCACCAAGGACGGCGCCATAGCGGGTCCCCGGGTGCTGGAACACATGGTCGACACGGTCCTCTACTTCGAGGGCGAGCGCGGCCATCAGTTCCGCATCCTGCGCACGGTCAAGAACCGCTTCGGCCCGACCGACGAGATCGGCGTCTTCGAGATGTCCGACCGCGGGCTTTCCGACGTCGCCAATCCCTCGGCCCTGTTCCTTGCGGACCGCCGGGGCCACGTCTCGGGAACCTGCGTCTTTGCCGGTATCGAGGGCACCCGTCCGCTGCTGGTCGAGATCCAGGCGCTGGTCAGCCCGTCCTCCCTCGCCACGCCGCGGCGCGCCGTGGTTGGCTGGGATTCGAACAGGCTAGCCATGGTCCTGGCCGTGCTGGAGGCCCGCTGCGGCGTCACGGTCGGCGCCAACGACGTCTACCTGAACGTCGCGGGCGGCCTCAGGATCGGCGAACCGGCGGCCGACCTTGCCGTGGCCGCAGCCGTCATCTCCTCCCTGGCCGACGAGCAGGTGCCGGGCGACATGGTGGTGTTCGGCGAGATCGGGCTGGGCGGCGAAGTCCGGCCGGTGGGCCAGCGCGAGGCCCGTTTGCGGGAAGCGGCGAAACTCGGGTTCCGGAGTGCACTGGTCCCGCAGGTTCGTAGCGGCTCGGGACCCGCTCCGCGCGCCCCGGATGGCATCGCCATTGACGAAATTGAGCATCTATCGGACCTTGTGGCGCGTTTCCAACCGGCTGATCGGCCTCTAAAAGGTGGCCGGCGCGAGGGAGCCCCCGCAGGTCCGGGGGACCGCCGGCGCGACCGGGATCAACACTGACGGGACGGAGCGAACGGGGTCTATGGAGCAGCTGGGAATTACCGTTTTCGACGTGGCCGTGATCGTCATCGCCGTGTTCGGAGCGCTCATTGGGATGTCCACTGGCTTCGCCCACGCCATCCTGTTCATCGCCTCGTGGATCGGCGCCGGCTGGGTCGCCTGGCGCTTCTCGAACGTCGTCGAGCCGGAGGTCCTGAAGCTCGTCGGCAGCGCAGAACTGTCTTATTTCATCTCCCTTCTCGTCGTCTTCGTGGGAGCGTTGATCGTGCTGATCATGCTCACCAGCGTGGTATCCAGGTCGATCCGGACCGGCCCGCTCGGACGGCCCGACAGGATCCTCGGCGCCGGATTCGGCGTGCTGTGCGCGTGGGTCGCGATGGGAACGGCCTTCCTGTTCTACGGCTATCTGGGTCCCCGCCAGCTGCCGCCCGCGGTCGAAGGCTCCGCGAGCTTTCCGATGATCCGTGAGATGGCGACCTTCGTGGAGCCGCAACTGCCGACCGGATTCCGCAACCGCCTGCAACGACCGGGCATGGAAAGCGGCGTCATTCCCGCGCCGTCGACGGCCGCGCCGCGCGCCGCGCCTCCGACCGTCACCCCGTCGGATGCCACTCCCGCCGCCCCCGCGGCACCGGCCGCACCCGGGGAAACCAAACCGCCGCAGTGAGCTATACTTGATAGCGTCGCGGCGACACCCCAGCTATAACCCCGCCGTGCATACTCCCCTGAAACGCTCCGAAGACGACCTCGACAAGTTTCACGAGGAATGTGCGCTGTTCGGCATCTACGGGACGTCGGATGCCGCCGCGCACACCGCGCTTGGCCTCCATGCCCTCCAGCATCGCGGGCAGGAAGCTTCCGGGATCGTAACCTACGATGGCCGGCTCTTTCACAATCATCGCGCCGCCGGCCTGGTCGGAGACATCTTCGGCACCCAGGCCGTCATGGAGAAGCTGGTCGGCTACTCGGCGATCGGCCACAATCGCTACGCCACCACGGGCGGCTCTTCGGACCGCAACATCCAGCCGATCTTCGCCGATTTCGACTTCGGCGGCCTCGCCCTGGCGCATAACGGCAATCTCACCAACGCCTACCTCCTGCGCAAGGAGCTGGTCCGCATCGGCTGCCTGTTCCAGTCGACGACCGACACCGAGGTGATCAACCACCTGATCGCCCGGTCCAACTATTCGACCGTCGTCGACCGGTTGATCGACGCGCTGGGTCGCGTCAAGGGCGCCTACTCCCTCCTGCTGCTCACCAACGAGGCGCTGCTGGGCGTCCGGGACCCGATGGGCGTGCGGCCTCTCGTGATCGGCCGCCTCGACGATGCCTGGATCCTGACCTCGGAGAGCTGCGCCCTCGACATCATCGGCGCCCGCTTCGTGCGCGACGTCGAGCCGGGCGAGATCGTCATCGTCGACGGCAATGGCCTCAGGTCGATCAAGCCCTTCGTCAAGCAGAAGCGCCGCTTCTGCGTGTTCGAGCATATCTATTTCGCGCGGCCCGATTCGAGGGTCGAGGGCATCGGCGTCTACGATGCGCGCAAGCGCATCGGCAGGGAGCTGGCCAAGGAAAGCCCGATCCCGGCCGACGTGGTCGTCCCGGTGCCGGATTCCGGCGTGCCCGCCGCGATCGGCTATGCCGCGGAGTCGGGCCTGCCGTTCGAACTCGGCATCATCCGCAACCACTATGTCGGCCGTACCTTCATCGAGCCGGCGGACCATATCCGCCATCTCGGCGTGCGCCTGAAGCACAACGCCAACCGCGCCCATATCGAGGGCAAGCGTGTCATCCTGGTCGACGACTCGATCGTGCGCGGCACGACCTCGATGAAGATCGTCGAGATGGTGCGCAACGCCGGCGCCAAGGAAGTGCATATGCGCATCGCGGCGCCACCGACGACCGACCCCTGCTTCTACGGCATCGATACGCCGGACAAGGACAAGCTTCTGGCTTCGCGCTACGACGTCGCCGGCATGGCGAAGTTCATCGGAGTCGATTCGCTGGCCTTCGTCTCGATCGACGGTCTCTATCGCGCGATGGGCCTGCCGGGACGTGACCCGGCCGATCCGGCCTTCTGCGATGCCTGCTTCACCGGCGACTATCCGATCGCGCTCGACGACGTGACCGGCGTCGAGGATCGTCAGCTCTCCCTCCTCGTCGAATCGGCCTGAGGTCGGAGCCATGACCGAAGCCGCCACCGGCCGCCTCGCCGGGCGTGTTGCGCTGATCACCGGCGCCTCGCGCGGCCTGGGTGCCGCGGCCGCCCTCGCCTACGCCGCCGAGGGTGCCCATTGTGTCCTGGTCGCCCGAACCGTCGGCGGCCTCGAGGAGGTCGACGACCGAATCAAGGCGATCGGCGGGTCCGCCACTCTCGTACCACTGGACGTCACCGACGGGCCCGGGATCGACCGGCTGGGCCAAGCGCTGTTCGATCGCTTCGGCCGCCTCGACGTGCTGCTCGGCAACGCCGCCATCCTGGGCACGCTCTCGCCGATCGGCCATTTCGAGCCCAAGGTGTTCGAGCAGGTGATGGCGGTGAACGTGACCGCCAACTGGCGCCTGATCCGCTCGATGGACCCGCTGCTGCGCCGCTCCGACGCCGGCCGCGCCATCTTCGTGACCTCGGGAGCCTCGCGCCGCATCATCCCTTATTGGGGCGCCTATGCCACGAGCAAGGCCGCGCTCGACATGATGGTGGGCATCTACGCCGCCGAGGTCGCGCATACGCAGGTGAAGGTCAATCTCTTCAACCCCGGTCCGATGCGCACCTTCATGCGCCGCGAAGCCTTCCCGGGCGAGGACGAGGCCCAGCAGATCCCGCCCCAGGCGCATGGCGAATCGCTGATCCGGCTCGCGATGCCGGCCTGCACGATGAACGGCGAATGGGTCGCGGGAGACGCGGCCCTCGAGCAGCGCCCCAGCGTCAGCTGAGGCGCCGCCATCTTCGTGAAAGGGTGACGGCGCGAGGCCGTCACCAGATCCGCTATTCCGCCGCCATGTCCATCGTCGCCAGGATCTTCGGCGGCGACATCGGCAGGCTGTAGAAGCGGCGGCCGAGCGCGTCATAGACCGCGTTGGAGACCGCCGCGAGCGGCGGCACCAGCGGGACTTCACCGACACCGCGAACGCCCTGCGGATGCTTCGGATTCGGGATTTCCAGGATCACCGAATCGAGCATCGGCAAGTCGGAGCTCACCGGCATGCGGTAGTCCAGGAAGCTCGGATTATCGAGCTTGCCGTCCTTGTTGTAGATGTACTCCTCGCTCAGCGCCCAGCCGATTCCCTGGGCGGCGCCGCCCTGGATCTGACCCTCGACATAGCTGGGATGGATGGCGCGGCCGACATCCTGGACAGCCGTGTAGCGCAGCACGCGCACGATGCCGAGGTCGGGGTCGACCTCGACGTCGCAGACGTGGGTGGCGAAGCCGCCTTCGGCACCCGTCGTGTTGAGCTGCTGGCCGGCCCCGATGGGTCCGCCGGTGGCGCTGGCCTGTGCCGCGATCTGTCCGAGGCTGAGCGGCTCGAACTTGCCGGCGTTGTCGCCGGCCGGCCGGGCCTCGCCGTTTTCCCAGACGACCGCGTCGGGATCGATCTTCCAGATCTTGGCGGCGCGCTCGCGCAGCTGGGTAATCACCCGCTCCGTCGACTGCGTCACGACCATGGCCGAGGCGTAGGTCACGCGGCTGCCGCCGGTCAGGTTGCTGAAGCCAATGACGCTGGTATCGCCGATCAGCACCGAGACCTTCTTGTAGTCGATGCCCAGCAGTTCGGCGGTGATGTTGGCCGTCGCGGCGCGCGAGCCGCCGATGTCGGGATGGCCGGTGATGACCACCACCGTGCCATCCTCGTTGATGTTGACCTGGGCGCTCGACTCGCCGCCCGCGTTGAACCAGAAGCCCGAGGCCACGCCGCGGCCGTACAGCATGCCCTTCCCGGCCTTGGGCAGCGGCGTCGTGTAGTGCGCGTGCTTCCGCGCTTCCTCGATCGTCTCGACGAAGCCAATGCGCGGATAGACCGGACCATGGGCGGCCTTGGTCCCCTGCTTGGCGGCATTCTTCAGACGGAAATCCAGCGGATCCATCTTCAGCGCCTCGGCCACCTCGTCCATGACGCACTCCACGGCATAGGCGCCGATCGGCGCGCCGGGCGCGCGATAGGCCGCGACCTTCGAGCGGTTGGACACGACGTCGTAGCCGAACGAATGCACGTTCGGGATGTCGTAGGGCGCGAAGGCGCAGCCCGCCGCGCCGCGGATGGGCGACCCCGGCAACGCGCCGGCCTGCAGGCAGAAGGTGCCTTGTGCCGCCACCAGCTTGCCGTCCTTGGTCGCGCCCAGCTTGACCGTGCTGTACGAGCCCGAGGTCGGGCCCGAGGCATGGAACACCTCGGCGCGGCTCATGGTCATCTTCACCGGACGGCCGGACTTCTTCGCTAGAATCAGCGCCAGCGGCTCGAGATAGATGATCGTCTTGCCGCCGAAGCCGCCGCCGATCTCGGCGGGAATGGCGCGGATGTCGTTCTGCGGCAGACCGGTCAGGTAGGCGCACATCGCGCGGACCATGAACTGGCCCTGGCTGGAGCTCCAGATCGTGGCCTTGCCGTCGGAGACGCTCACCAGACAGGCATGCGGCTCGATATAGCCCTGGTGCACCGGCTGGGTGCGGAAGCTGCGCTCGATGACGATGTCGGCCTTGGCAAAGCCCTCGCCGATATCGCCCAGTCTGTGCTCCAGCGTGCCGGCGATGTTGGAGGGCTTGTCCTTGAACGTGATGAAGTCGTGCAGGATCGGCGCCTCGGGCTTCATCGCCTCCTCGACGTCGATCACGAAGGGCAGCACCTCGTACTCGACCTCGATCAGCTTGCAGGCCTCCGCGGCGATCTTCTCCGTGGTCGCGGCGACCGCCGCGACCGGATGGCCGGCGAACAGCGCCTTCTCGCGCGCCATGACGTTGCGGCACATCCAGCGCATGTCCTGGATACCCAGCATCACCGACTTCTCGATCGGGAAGTTCACGATGTCCTTGGCCGTCATCACCGCCTTCACGCCGGGATGGGCTTCCGCCTTGCTGGTGTCGATCGACTTGATGCGGGCGTGCGGATGCGGGCTGCGCAGCACCTTGCCCCAGATCATGCCCGGCATGGTCGTGTCGGCGGCATAGGCCGCACGACCGGTCACCTTGTCGGCACCGTCGGGACGGACCGTGCGCTTGCCGATCCACTTGTTGTCGTTGGCGGTGTCTGTGGTGTTTCCGTTCGTGCTCATCGTGCGGCCCTCATGTCGGCGGCGGTGTCCATCACGGCGCGGATGATCTTGTCGTAGCCGGTGCAGCGGCACAGGTTGCCGGCCAGCCAGAAGCGGACTTCGTGCTCTGTCGGATCCGGGTTCTTCTCGAGCAGGGCCTTGGCGGCCATCAGGACGCCCGGCGTGCAGATGCCGCACTGGAGGGCGGCCGACTCGAGGAACTTCTGCTGCAGCGGGTGCAGCTCCTCGCCGGCCATGCCTTCGATGGTGCCGATCTTCTGCCCCTCGGCTTCGGCGGCCAGCATCAGGCAGGAGCAGACGATGCGTCCGTTCAGGGTGACCGTGCAGGCGCCGCAGTCGCCGGTGCCGCATCCTTCCTTGGCGCCGGTCAGGCCGAGCGGCCCGCGCAGCACGTCGAGCATGCTCTGATCCGCATCGCAGAGGAATTCCTGCGGCTCGCCGTTGATCGTGGTCGAGACGTGAAGCTTTGCCATGGTCCTACTTTCCTCCCGCGCGTTCGGCGGCAATCAGGGTGGTGCGCTTCAGCAGGACGCCGGCGACCTTGGTGCGATAGGCGATGGTGCCGCGCTTGTCGTCGATCGGGCGGCAGGCCGCGCTGCAGGCGGCCGCAGCCTTCGCCAGCGCCGCCTCGTCCAGCTTCGATCCGATCAGCGCCTTTGCCGCTTCTTCGACCAGGAGGACCGTCGGCGCGACGGCGCCGAGGCCGACGCGCGCCGCGGTGCAGGTGCCCCCTTCCATCGTGAGGCTGACACCACAACCGACCACGGCGATGTCCATCTCGGTGCGCGGGATCATGCGGAGATAGGCATCGCTCGAGCCCTTGCCGCGCGGCGGCAGGGTGAAGGAAACGACGATCTCGCCGGGTTCGAGGTTGAGCCGGCCCGGTCCCTTGGGCACCTTCTCGACCGGCATCTCACGACGCCCGTTCGGGCCCTGGAGGGTAACGATCGCGCCGGCTGCGACCATGGCGGGCACGCTGTCGCCCGCCGGCGAGCCGTTGCATAGGTTGCCGCCCGGCGTGGCCCGCCCCTGGACCTGGGTGGAGCCGATCAGGTTGGTGGCCTCGACGACGCCCGGCCAGACCTTGCTCAGCTTCGCATGCTCGCGCAGCACGGCGCCCGACACCGCCGCGCCGATGCGGAAGCCGCCCTCCTTCGTCTCCTCGATCGAGGTCAGCTCGCCAATCTTCTTGATGTCGACGATCGTGCCCGGCGCGACGACGCCGTTGCGCATCTGCACCAGGAGGTCGGTGCCGCCGGCCAGGATACGGCCGGCGCCGGCGGCCGCGGCAAACGCCCGAACCGCTTCATCGAGCGTTCTCGGCGCTACGTACTGGATATCCATGCTTCTGCCCTTTCATCCCGTCGGCGGCTGCGGTGCAGCTCGTTATTTCGACTTTCTTGGAATGAAGCCTAGGGCAGCAGGTCGGTGCGGGGCAAGGCGCCTCTCCACCATCGGCCGCAATGCGGCCGGATACGGGTGGCTGCGTGTGATCGCTCGTTCTTCGACCGCTCCCGGACATTGCCGGGGGCAATGTCCTGAGGCTCCCCGGGCGGGGCTCCGCCCAGCCCCCTACCGCTGCGGCTTGCGGCGGCCTTCGTAGGGGTTCTTGGGCTTGCGCATGCTGAGCCGGATCGGCACGCCCGGCAGGTCGAAATCGTCGCGCAGGCGATTCGTCAGGAAGCGCAGATAGTCGTTGCCCAGCTCCTGCGGCTGGCTGACCGACAGGATGAAGGTCGGCGGCCGACGCTTGATCTGGGTCATGAAGCGCAGGCGGATCCGGCGGCCGTTGGGGGCGAGCGGCGGCGGATGCAGCGTCTCCATCTCGCGCAGCCAGCGATTGAGCTTGGGTGTCGTGACCCGCTTGTTCCACAGTTCGTAGGTCTCGAAGACCTTGGGCAGGAGGCGCTCCACACCGCGTCCGGTGAGCGCCGAAAAGCCCACGATCGGCACGTCCTTGACCTGCGCGAAGGAGGACTCCAGGCGGTCGCGCAGCTTGCGCCACTGTTTGGACGATGCCGACTGGTCGTCGGCCAGCAGGTCGGTCTTGTTGACCGCGATCACCAGCGCGCGGCCCTCCTCGATCACCCAGCCGGCGATGTTGAGGTCCTGCTTCTCGGCCATGTCGGCCGCATCGAGCACGACCACGACCACATCGGCGAGCCGGATCGTGTCCAGCGAATCGGCCACCGAGGCGGCCTCCAGCTTGGCGTCGATGCGGCTGCGGCGGCGCATGCCGGCCGTGTCGACCAGGCGCACGGGACGGCCCCGCCATTCCCATTCCACCCGGATGGAATCGCGGGTGATTCCAGCCTCTGGTCCGGTGAGGACGCGCTCCTCGCCGACCAGGCGGTTGAGCAGCGTCGACTTGCCGACGTTCGGCCGGCCGACGATGGCCAGCAGCAGCGGCCGCCCCTCCGGCACGTCGTCGAGATCGGGGTCGCTCGCGTCGGCCTCGGCCGCCTCGTCTTCATCCGGCATCGGCTCGATGTAGCGGCTCAGCGCCTCGTGCAGGTCGCTCAGCCCCTCACCGTGTTCGGCCGAAACCGGGATCGGTTCACCGAGGCCCAGCCCATGCGCCTCGGCCAGCCCCTGCGCACCGGCACGGCCTTCGCACTTGTTGGCGACCAGGATCACCTTGGCCGAGCGCTTGCGCAGCCAGCTGGCGAAGCTCTGGTCGAGCGGCAGGATTCCGGAGCGGGCATCGATCAGGAACAGCACGACGTCCGAGCCGTCGATCGCTCGCTCGGTGAAGCGCCGCATGCGCGCCTCGAGGGCCTCGCCACCGGCGGTTTCCCACCCTGCCGTGTCGAGCAGCATGAAGGCCAGATCGCCGAGCTGGGCCGGCTGCTCGCGCACATCGCGGGTCACACCCGGTGTGTCGTCGACGATGGCGCGCCGCCGGCCAGCCAGGCGATTGAAGAGCGTCGACTTGCCGACGTTGGGACGACCGACGATGGCGACCCGACGCAGCGTCTGCGGGGGAGAGAGTTGATCAGCGGAGGGCAATGAGTCGCCCGGAGTCTGTAAGGACATAGATGGTCTGGTTGGCGATGACGGGACCGAGGCGCACACGGTCGCGCACGTCGATCTTGCCCATGATCTCGCCCGTGTAAGGCGAAACGACGAGCAGGTCGCCCAGCGAACTGGTCAACAGCAGGCGGTCGCCCGCCAGCACCGGACCACCCCACAGGACCGGGACGTGCCTCTTGGAATCCTCGAACTGGGTGAGCGGCGTGACCCAGCGGATCTTGCCCGTGTCGCGGACCATGGCCACCACGTCGGCGTTGCCCGTGACGATGAAGAGGAAGCGGCCTGCCGGCCACGGCGTCTGGCTGCCGCCGATATTGCGGTCCCACTGGCGCTGGCCGGAGCGCAGGTCGACGCCGGCGATCTGGCCGCCCGAGCCCATGGCGATCACGAGTCCGCGGTCGATGACGGGGCGGCCGCGAATGTCGGCGAGATTGCCGAAGGCCCGCACGTCGGCACGCGCACCGATCAGCGTTTCGTTCCAGATCGGCCGGCCATTGTCGATACGCAGGGCAGCGAGTTCGCCAGACGTGAAGGGCGCCACGACGAGATCGCCCGAGCCTGCCGCGCTGTTGCCTCCGACATAGCCCGAGGTCTCCTGCAGGCCGGAGAACTGCCACAGGTCGGAACCATCCGATGCGGCCAGGGCATGCATCTTGTTGTCGATCGCGATGACGAAGACCCGGTCACCGAACACCAGCGGCGCCCCGCGCACCGGCGCGCTGACGGTCGAGTGCCAGTCCTCCTTGCCGGTCGCCGGATCGAGCGAATAGACCGCCGCGAAGCCGGTCGTCACGAAGAGGCGCCCGCCGTAGTAGGCGAGACCGCCGCCGAATTCGTCGGAGTCGCGCGCCTTCTCCGGTGCCAGCGTGACTCGCCAGAGCAGCGCGCCCGTGTCGGCGTTGAAGGCCGACACCGTGCCCTGCGCATCCTTGGCGAACACCTTGCCCTCGGCGACGACCGGTGGCGTGGTCAGGATGCGGCTTGTGCCGCTGCCCGCGCCGACATCGGCCGTCCAGATGATCTGGGGCGAGGCGCCGATCGCCAGATTGTGCATCGCATTGTTGGCGAAGCCTCCGGACTGCGGCCAGGATTCGTTGACCACGGGCGGTGGCAGCACGATCTGGATGTTTGCGGCCTCGCTGTCGGGTTCGAGGTCCTTGCGATCTCCCAGCACGGAAATGCGCTCGCCCGGCAGCGCCGTCTTCTTCTTGTCGAAGATATCGCAACCGGAAAGGGAGACCACCAGGAGGACGGCGGCGAGAAGGAATCGGGGATCGAACACGCGCACTACGCTCAACATCGGACTATTTCGCCTCCGCGCCGCCGTAGAGATTGAGCATCGCCGAAACGCGCTGGGATGCGCCCTGCGGCACGGCCGGATCCTTGGCGATCTCGTTCCACAGTTCCTTCGCTCGCTTGGTGTGGCCCTTGCGCACCGCGAGCATGGCCTGCAGTTCGCGGACGCTCAGCCGGAAGGGACGATCGGGGCCCGCGAGCGGCTCGAGCCGGGCCACCATTTCTTCGGCCTTGGGTGTGTCGATGCTCTTGAAGGCGGCGATCACGAGAGCGAGGTCGCTGAGTTCGCTCGCCGACAGGCCGGGCGCCACGGCGGCCAGTGCCGTCACCTGCTCTTCCAGCGTCGCGCGCAGTTGCGCGGCGGTGAGGGCAGCGAGGGACCGGTAGGGCTGAACGGCGTTGGCGGCCTGCTTTTCCAGCTCGGCCCGGGCCGCTGCGGGATCTGTGGCGATCTGGGCCAGGGCCGCCGAATAGGTGGCACTGGCGGCGGCACGCTGCGCCTGATCATACTGTCGCCAGCCCACGAAACCCGTGACGGCCACGACCAGGATCACGGCGCCCGCGACCACCCAGGTCCCATAACGGCTCCACCACTCCCTCATCTCGTCCTTGCGGACGGCCTCGTCGATTTCATGGAACGCGGCGGAGTCGGACACGTAGTGCTCCCGGAATATCGCGGAATATCAACAGCTTCAGCGGCGGTTCATAGCCCCCTACCCCGGCTTTGGCAAACAACCGAATAGGGGGCGGCGACGCTTTACCCCCACCGGCGGTTCTGCAAGAATTCACGCAACTGACATGTTCGAAATTGCGACGGCATGAGCAACCTGTACCGTTTGGCCGATCAGCGGGCCCGGCGCCGAATCGTCTCGTTCGACAAACGGGAACTGTCGCGGCTCCTCGGTTTGTACAGCATGCGTGTGGCATCTGGGGAATGGCGCGACTATGCCATCGACTTCCGGCCGGGCATGGCGATCTTCTCGATCTTTCGCCACACCGCGGAGCAGCCCCTGTTCGCCATCGCCAAGGTCCCGGGCGGCGGTGGCGGCAGCTATATGGTGTACAACGGCCCGCGCAAGCTGGCGCACGGGGACACCCTCGAAGACGTGCTGCGCGTCTTCGACCGCAAGCTGAAGCTTCTGCTCGGCTGACTCTACTTCTTCGGCGTGGTGGCCGCGCCGATGCCCGCACCGACCGCGGTGCCAACCAGCACGGGCGCAACCAGGGGCCAGCCGGCGATCGCGCCGACCGCCAGGCCGGTGCCTGCACCGATGCCGCCACCGGTCACCGCACGTTCGCCCCAGGTATCGCCGCAGGCGGCAACGGACAGAGCGAGTGGCAGCACGAGAAGGGAAACAGCGATTTTCATTTCAGACCTCGAAAAAATGAGGGGAGCCGCGAAAGCAGCCATAGAGAATCAATTATCATGGCCTTACAAGGCCTTATGGCCTGATCTTTCGCGATTTCTCGTGAAGTGTCAATTACCTGATATAACCATTTGGGATTAAATGGTTTTCATCATGATCTTGCGCCGATAGCACCGGCCGGCGCGGCCGCGAAGAGAGGACATGATGAAGACGACCGCCGCATACCGTCACCGGCTGCCGCAGGAGAACGGCGGCCTCTTCCTGACCGACGGCGGTCTCGAGACCTGCCTCATCTTCGACGACGGGCTGGAGTTGCCCCTCTTCGCGGCCTTCCCCCTGATGCGCGACGCCAAGGGCCGCCGAGCGCTGACGCACTATTACGAACGCTTCATCGATATCGCACGTCGGAACGCCCTGGGATTCGTGCTCGAGAGCCCGACCTGGCGGGCAAGCGCCGACTGGGGCGCGAGGCTCGGCTACTCGATCGCGGAGATTTCCGCCGCCAACACCGACGCGATCACTCTGATGCAGGAAATGCGGGAGGCGCATGAAGCCCCGGCGTCGCCCATGGTCGTCAGCGGCTGTATCGGGCCGCGCGGCGACGGCTACGTGCCGGGCGAGATCATGTCGGAGGAGACGGCGGAGGCCTACCATTCGTTACAGGTGAACGCCTTCGCAGATGCCGGGGCCGACATGGTCAGCGCCATCACCATGACCAATACGAGCGAGGCGATCGGCATCGCCCGCGCCGCGCGCCGGGCCGGAATGCCGGTGGCAATTTCCTTCACGGTGGAGACCGACGGCCGCCTTCCCACAGGCCAAGCCCTGAGCGAGGCCATCGCCCTCGTCGACGAGGCGACCACGAGCGCGCCCGCCTACTACATGCTCAATTGCGCCCATCCCTCCCACTTCGAAGGCGCAATCGACCCGGAGCAGCCCTGGACACAGCGCCTGCGTGGTCTGCGGGCGAACGCGTCGCGTCGCAGTCACCGGGAGCTGAACGACTCGCCGGACCTCGACGCCGGCGATCCCGTCGAACTCGCGCACCAGTATCGCGACATCGTTCGCGCCAACCCGCAGATCAACGTTCTCGGCGGCTGTTGCGGCACCGACCATCGTCATGTCGAGTGCATCGCTCTCGCGTGCAAGCCGGCGCGCCCGGCGCGGAGTGCCTAGACGAGGGTTTCGTACTGCTCCGGCTTGAAGCCGACGAGCAGCTTGCCGCCGGCCTCGAGTACCGGCCGCTTGATCATGGAGGGCTGGGCAATCATCAGCTCGACCGCCTTGGTCTCTGTCAGCCCCTGCTTTTCCTCGTCGGGCAGCTTGCGGAAGGTCGTGCCGGCCCGGTTCAGCAGCGTCTCCCAGCCGACCTTGCGCGCCCAGCCTTCCAGGCGGTCGCGCTCGATCCCCGCTTTCTTGTAGTCGTGAAACTCATAGGCGACGCCCTTGCCGTCCAGCCAGGCGCGCGCCTTCTTCATCGTGTCGCAGTTCTTGATGCCGTAGATCGTGGTCATGCCCCACGATCCCGAAGTCAGGGCTGGACGTCCAGCCCCTTGTAGAGGGCGGCACTGTAGATGCCGTGCGAGCGCACGTTCTTGATGCTCTTCTTGGCGACCAGGAACAGTCTCGAATGCGCCGCCGGAATCATCAGCGCCTCGTCATGCATGCGGCGCTGGATCTCCTTGAAGTACTTCGCCCGGTCGGTGTCGTTGGTCGCCGTGCGCCCGGCATCGAGGATGCGGTCGGTCTCCGGATCGTTCCACATCATGCGATTGGGCACCGGCCGGTTCTTCGAGTGGTAGTAGAGGTACATCTGGTCGCCGGCCGACGTGTAGGGCACAGACAGGGTCCAGATGTCATAGTCCTGCTGGGCGATCTTCTGGAAGAAGACCGTGGGGTCCCAGGTCTGGATCTTGATGTCGATCCCGACCGCCCGGGCGGCCCCCTGCAGAACCTCCGACAGTTTGGGATTCTGCCCCACCGTGTAGGAATACATCAGCAGTTCGAGCTTCTTGCCGTCCTTGTAGCGGAAACCGTCGGCGCCCACCGTCCAGCCGGCCTCGTCGAGCAGCTTCTTCGACCTCTCCGGATCGCGCGTCGTCAGCACGTCGAGCGTCGCGGGCTCGAAGTCGAGCGCCTTGGGATGGACCAGCGAGCGCGCCGTCTCGGCCTGGCCGAAGAAGATGGCCTTGTTGATCTGCTCGCGGTCGACGAGGTGGGCGAGCGCCTGGCGCACCCGCTTGTCCTGCAGGTTCTCGCGCGTGCTCTTCAGGCCCCAGTAGTACATCGCAAAGTCGGCCGTCGGCTCGTAGACCGCGAGATTGGGCGCCTTCTTGAAGCTCTCGATCGCCTGCAGCGGGTTCCAGTGACAGAAGTCGGCCTGCCCCGACAGCATCGTGGCGATGCGCGTCGTCTCCTCCGGCACGATGCGCCAGACCATCTTCTCGTACTTGACCGGCCCCTTGTTCGCATAGACGCCGGTCGGGCCCCATTTGTAGGCATCGTGCCGCTTCAGCACGAGTTCCTTGCGCGGCTGCCAGCTCTCCCAGCAGAGAGGCCCGGTGCCGTCGAACCCCTTGACGCCGAAGTCCGCGCCGAGTGTTTCGACATTGTCCTTGTTGATGATGGTCGCGGCGAAGTTGGCCAGATCGACCAACAGTTCGGAATGCGGTCGCTTGAGCTTGTAGACGAGCGTGTGGGGATCGGGCGCCGTCAGACTGTCGATCTCGCCCAGGCGCCAATAGAAGGGCCAGCGGGCCGAGGGATCGGCCAGCCGGGTGAAGGAATAGATCACGTCGGCCGCGGTGAACTTCTTGCCGCTGCAGAAGGTCACGTCGTCCCGCAGCGAAAATGTATAGGTCAGCCGGTCGTCCGAGATCGTCCACGACTTGGCCAGCAAGGGATGGACGCTCTTCAGGTCCCAGTCGAGGGCGACCAGCGTGTCGCCCATCATGAACATGGGATGCCCCATGCCGCTCGACGTGTTGCTGTGGGGATCGTACTTCGGAGCGTCCTGCGAGCGGATGTTCACGAAGGTCTGCGCCGAGGCCGGCATCGCAAGCGCACACCAGCCCAGCGCGAGCGCCAGCACGGCGCCCGTTGCTCCCTTGATCATGTCGCTTCCTCCCGCCGGTGTGTCCCCGGCTATTGGGGAAAGCTTATCCGACGTTGCCGGAACCGCCAAGCGGCTCGACGTTCGCCGCGGAGTTTGCTTAAAGTCCGCGCATGCCCATCGAATATACGATCGACCACGAAAAGCGCCTCGTTCACGCCCGTGTACTGGGGGTCATAACCCTTAAGGACATCGAGAATTTCACCGATGCCGTCGTGGCGCAGGAGGCCCTCACCTATCGCAAGCTGTTCGACGGAAGCCAGGGCGATGGGACCTACGACGACAAGGACGTCATGATGCTGGGAGCTCGTGCCGCCGCCTACGCCACCCTGGCGAGGCGCGGGCCTCTGGCTCTCGTCCCCAGGCCCGGGGTGGGCGCGGAACTCGCCAAGCGTTACATCAATCTCGGCAAGTTCGAAGGCCAGGCCCGCATTTTCGACACGTCCGACGAAGCGCTGACCTGGCTCGACACGGAGTCCAAGGGCGAGCCTTGATCAGGAGGCGGCGGCGTTCGCCTGCCCGAGCCGGCGCAGCGAGGCCGGGACCTGGTCGTCCTCGGCCGGCTGGTACACGACGCTGAACAGCGTGCGCGCCCTCGCAAGCGCTTCCCCGAAACCCTGCTGCTCGCTTTCGAAGGAATCGAAGCCGCAGCGCAGCATGAAGGCGATCTGGTCCTGCAGGACCCCGCCGGTGGCCCGCAATTCGCCGTGATATCCCAAGCGGCCGCGCAGCAGGCGGGCCTGGCTGTAGGCCCGGCCGTCGCTGAACTTGGGAAACTCGAGAACGACCAGGCGCAGGCGCCCGACATGCGGCGCCAGTTCCTCGACCGGATCCGTGTTCGCCAGCGACACCGCGGGCCACTCGGGCCGCGCCTTCCACTGGGCGAAGGGCAGAGCAACGTAGGATGCGGGCAGGCCCGCTTCGCTATAGAGAGCCATAGACTTTCTCCTTGAAGGGCTGGGCGCCGATGCGCCGGTAGGTGTCGACGAAGCGTTCGCCTTCCCGACGCGCCTCGAGATAGGTCGCGACGATCGCGTCGACGGTCTCGACCACCTTGTCGGCCGTCACGGCGGGGCCGAGGATCGAGCCGATCGCTGTCCGGCCGAAATCGACGTCGCCGCCGAGGCTGATCTGGTAGAGTTCGACGCCGTTCTTATCGACGCCCAGGATGCCGATATGGCCGACATGGTGGTGGCCACAGGCATTGATGCAGCCCGAAATCTTGATCTTCAGATCGCCGATATCGTGCTGCCGCGCGAGGCTCGCGAAGTGGTTGGAGATGCGCTGCGCCACCGGGATGGAACGCGCGTTGGCCAGGGCGCAATAGTCGAGGCCCGGGCAGGCGATGATGTCGGTGATCTTGCCGACATTGGCCTCGGCGAAGCCCAGCACCGCCAGCGAGCGGTAGACCCGGGCAAGGTCCGCCACGGCGACATGGGGGAAGATCAGGTTCTGCTCGTGGCTGACCCGCAGCTCGGCCTGGCTGTAAGCCTCGGCGATGTCCGCGACCCCCTCCATCTGAGCCGCGCTGGCGTCGCCCGGCGGTGAGCCGGCAGGCTTCAGCGAAGCCGTCACGATGGCGTAACCCGGCACGCGATGCGGCGCGACGTTGGACTTGAGCCACAGCGCGAAGTCGGGATCGTCGAGCCGCTGCGCCTCGACGTCGCCCGATACAACGGGACGCGGCGGCAGCGCCGGCGGCGCGAACTGGCGGGCGATCGCCTCGATCGTCGCGGGCGGCAGCCTGAGGGCGCCGTCGCGGTTCACGGCATACTCGGCCTCCACCTCTTCCCGCATCTTCTCGACGCCGACTTCGTGCACGAGGATCTTGATGCGGGCCTTGTAGAGATTGTCGCGACGGCCGTAGCGATTGTAGACGCGCAACGTCGACTCGAGATAGGCGAGCAACTCGTCCTTGGGCAGGAAGGCCCGCAGCGTCTTGCCGATCATCGGCGTTCGCCCGAGGCCGCCGCCCACGATCACCTCGAAGCCGACCTCGCCCTGCTCGTTGCGCCACAGGCGCAAGCCGATGTCGTGCACCCGCACCGCGGCGCGGTCGTTCGGCGAGCCGGTGATGGCGATCTTGAACTTGCGCGGCAGGAAGGTGAACTCGGGATGGAGCGTCGACCACTGGCGGACGATCTCAGCCCAGATGCGCGGATCCTCGATCTCGTCGATCGCCGCGCCGGCATAGTGGTCGGCCGTCACGTTGCGGATGCAGTTGCCCGAAGTCTGCATCGCATGCATGTCGACTTCGGCCAGCGCCGCCAGCGCGTCGGGCGCCTCCTCCAGCTTGATCCAGTTTAGCTGCAGGTTCTGGCGCGTCGTGAAATGGCCGTAGCCGCGATCGTACTTGCGCGAAATCTCGGCGAGCTTGCGCAACTGCCGCGACGACAGCGTGCCGTAGGGGATGGCGATCCGCAGCATATAGGCATGGAGCTGCAGGTAGAGCCCGTTGTGCAGGCGCAGCGGCTTGAACTGCTCCTCGGTCAACTCACCGGCCAGCCGGCGCCGCACCTGGTCCCGGAACTGGTCGACCCGCTCGGAGACGAGAGTCCGGTCGTAGTCGTCATACTTGTAGAAGTGGGTGTCAGGCATAGCGCACCGCATCGGCCGCGATGGCCTGGAAGGTCAGGCCCGAGGCGCGGATTTTTTCACGCAAGGACAGCGGTTCGACCGTGCCGTCGTGGTCCTCGGTCACCGCCACGAGGAACGGATCCACCACGGTGAAGGCTTCGGCGCGGGCGCGTTCCAACAAGATTTCGGCTCCACGCGTGTCGCGCGCGACCGCCGCATGCTCGAGCCGATCCGTCCACTGCCCCGCCTCGTCGAGCCAGACCACCATGCCGTCGACCAGGCGATTGGCGGAAGCGACCTGCAGGTCGCCGCTGAGATTCTTGGCCATCAGGACACCTTTGCGAGCGCCGGCATTTCGGATGCAGCGGCATAGGCCGCGACATCCCCCAGGATGATCAGGCTGGGACCGGCCGTGCCGGCTCCGGAATGGGCGGCGGCGAGCCGCGGCAGGTCGCCCAGCCGGCCGGTCGAGACACGCTGCTCCGGCCGCGTTCCGCTCTCGACGATGGCGACAGGCGTCGATGGCGCGGTGCCGGCGGCCAGCAGACGGTCGCGCACGGACGATGCTTCGGAGGCGCCCATGTAGATCGCCAGCGTATGGCCCTGGGCGGCCAGTGCCGCCCAGGCCGGCGGCTTGCCGTCCGAGGCGCCATGCCCGGTGACGAAGGTCACGGCCGAGGCGTGCCGGCGATGCGTGAGGGGAATACCGGCCGCGGCCGCGCAGCCCAGCGCGGCGGTGATGCCAGGCACGACGGTCCAGGGGAGTCCCGCGCCGCGTAGCGCGTCGACCTCCTCGCCGCCGCGGCCGAAGATGAATGGGTCCCCCGCCTTCAGCCGCACCACGGTCTGGCCCGAGCGCACACGACGCACCAGCTCGGCATCGATGTCGGCCTGCGCCCAGCTCGGGCGGCCCTTGCGCTTGCCCACGGAGACGATTTCGGCGTCGCGCCTCGCCCGCGCCAGAACGGCCGGCGGGACGAGATCGTCGTGCAGGACCGCGTCGGCCTCCTGGAGCAGCTGCGCCGCCTTCAGGGTCAGGAGATCGGGATCGCCCGGCCCCGCGCCCACGATGTGCGCGATCCCGGTCGGCGTCATCTTTCGGCGCGCCGCATCGAGTTCGCCGAGCGCCACCCGGCGCGCGCCGGCCTCGTCGCCCGCCAGGGCCAGACGCGCGGCCGGACCCTCGATGAGCCGACGCAAGAAGGCGCGACGTCCGGCGGGATCGGCGATCCGTGCATTGACCTGCGCGCGGAACGTCGTGGCGAGTCGCGCCAGAGAGCCCAGCCGTTCGGGCAGCATGGCCTCGATCCGGCCGCGCAATACAGTTGCCAGGGTGGGCGACGCGCCGCCGGTCGAGATCGCCACGACCACCCCGTCGCGATCGACGATGGCCGGCATGATGAAGTCGCAGAGAGCGGGCCGGTCGGCGACGTTCACCGGGACGCCCGCCACCTTCGCCTGACGGTGAGCCGCGGCATCGGCGGCTTCGTCCTCGGTGGCCACGAACACCGCCACGGCGCCCCGCAGCTCCCGGGCCGTGACCGGCCCGTGGAGCGTGAGGACTTCGGCCCCGGCGGATCGCGCGAGATTGGCCCGCAGGTCCGCCTTGGGGCCATCGCCCACCACCGCGACCTTGCGGCCGGCGAGATCGAAGAAGAGCGGCAGGTGCTTCACGACACGGCCACGCGCAAGAGGATGTTGAGGCCGAGCATGCCGGCGGCCTGCGAGATCGACAGGACCCACCAGGCAGCCTCGGAACGGGGAATGAACTTGGACATGCGGTTACCGCCTTTGATTTGGCGATATCTCGCACGTTAGCCATGAGTTGAATTTCCGAAGGTTCCCCGGAAGGAAGCATTTCCTGCCGTTCAAGCCCCGCCGAAGGAAATTTTTACCGCCCTTGAAGCGGCTCTTCCCGCACCCAAATCAACCTCGTTCCCAGCGCCCATTCGGGGCGGGAACGTCCAACATCGCTCAAGAGAGGATGATCAAATGCGTACCGTCGACTATTCCCCGTTCTATCGCGCCACCGTCGGCTTCGACCGGGTCTTCGACCTGCTCGACTCGGTGGCCAGCCAGTCCGGCGCCAACGGCTACCCCCCGTACAATATCGAGAAGGCCGGCGATAACGCCTACCGGATCGTGATGGCGGTCGCGGGCTTCGCCGAAGCCGAGCTGAACGTGACCCAGAAGGAAAACGAGCTTCTGGTCAGCGGCCAGGCCGCGCCGACCGACGGCCAGGAAGAGAAGCAGTATCTCTATCGTGGCATCGCCGGCCGCAACTTCGAGCGCCGCTTCCAGCTCGCCGACCATGTGAAGGTCACGGGTGCGAAGCTCGCCAACGGCCTGCTCACGATCGAGCTGCAGCGTGAGATCCCGGAGGAGAAGAAGCCCCGCGCGATCCCCGTCCAGGCCGGCAGCGGCCCGGCGGCTCTCACCCATTAAGCAGGTACCAGCCTACTGTCTCGAAGGGGCGTCGCGGGAAACCGCGGCGCCCTTTCTTTGTGTGCCGCCGCCCATCGGCCGCACACGAGCGCGCAAGAGCGAAAGGTCCCTCACTGCGTTCGGGATGACAATTTTGTTGGAATTTGCGCAGTGCGCCGATCAAACAAACGATGTCATCCCGAACGCAGTGAGGGACCTTTAAGTCACGTGGACGGAGCCGAGCGTAGGAGAACGGGTGCAGCCTCTACCTCGATCAGGAATGCCTCGTCGGCGAGACACCGGACCCCTATCCAGGTCGTGCAAGGCAACGCCTCTCCAAACGTCCTCTTCAGCACTTCTGCGATTCTGCGCCCCTCCCCCATATATTCCTCGCGGATGTAGAGGCGAAGCGCGCCGACGTCGTCAAGCGATCCGCCTGCGGACGCAAGCGCGATTGCCAAGTTCTCCAAAGACTTCTCGAACTGACGCCCGACGTCACCGCGACCGATGATGCGCCGTTCGGTATCCCATGCCACCTGCCCGGAGACATGGACCATCCGTCCCATCGGGGTCGTAATGACGGCGACTTGCGCGAAGCCGAACGGACGGCTGTCGAAGAGCGAAGGGGCTGACGGAAGCGACCTCGTCATCAATGGCTCCTGCCGATGCGCTCCACCACTACGGCCTGCCCTACTTTCGAGGCAGGCCGTAGCGGGATCGGGCCAACCTACTTGGCGTACTTGCCCGTGAGCTGCGGTGTGTGCGGACCCTCGCCGCCCTTCTCCTTGTGCTGCAGGCGCGTGGTGCGGGCCCAGGTGCGCTTCAGCTCGTCCTTCACGCCGAATTTCAGCGTGCCGATCTTCTCGACCGTCAGCTCGATCTTGTCCCCGTCCATGAACGAGTGGAGACCGCGATGGTTGGTGCCGGTGGCGACGATGTCGCCCGGCTCCAGCGTGTGGATCGAGCTCACCCACTCGATGATGCGCGGGATGTGGTGCGCCATGTCGGACGTGTTGAACTTCTGCATCACCGTGCCGTTGTTGGTCAGCGTGATGTCGAGATTCTGCGGATCGGCGATCTCGTCGGCGGTGACAATGCACGGGCCGATCGGGGCGAAGGTATCGCGCGACTTCATCTGGAAGAACACGTTGCCCGGCGGCGGCAGGCCGCGGGCCGACCCGTCGATGAAGCAGGTGTAGCCGAAGATGTGCTTGAAGGCGTCGGCCTGCGCGACGCGCGTCGCACGCGTGCCGATGATGAGCGCCATCTCCGCCTCGCCCTCGAAGATCGTGGCCGGCGCATCGGGCAACACCATCGTGTCGCCGTCGCCGATCACCGCCGTCGCGGCCTTGTGGAAAGCGTTGATCGCCGGCTTCTCCGGCAAGGTGCCGTCTTCCATGTAGTTGACCGCCATGCAGACGATGTTGCCGGGCTTCGGGACCGGCGGACGCAGCTTCACGCCCGACACGGGCACGCCCTTGCCCTCGGCGGCGGCCTTCTCGACCCTGGCCTTGTAGGCATCCCACCGGGCGATGAGCCCGATGATGAGGTCGCGCGCGTCGAGATGCGGGATGTCCTTCACCGCATCCGTCACGTCGACGACCTGGTCTCCCGTGATGACGCCCAGCCGGTAGTCGTTGAAATAGCAGATCTTCACTTCTCTCTCTCCCTCGGTCCCTTTTCAGGATCGCCTGATGGGGCTAGCGTTCCTCCAAAAAGCGGAGGAAGCAATGGCCGTCATCAAGGCAGCGGAATTTGCCTGGCCGCGGATGGAAGCACCCGACCTCGACGAGATGGAGGAGTTCCTCATACATTTCGGCCTCATCCGCGCCGAACGCACAACGACTGCGCTCTACATGCGTGGCACCGACGATCACCATCATCTGCACGTCACGCACAAGGGAGGAACGAAGTTCATCGGCTTCGCCTACCACGCCGAGGACGAGGAAGATCTGAAGCGGCTCACCAAGCTGCCCGGCGCCTCGGACATCGAGTCCCTCGACGAACCCGGCGGCGGCCGACGCGTGCGCCTCACCGAACCCAACGGCTATCAGATCGAAGTGGTGGCCGGACAGAAGCGGGTCGAACCGGTCCGGGTCGTTCGCGATGAGCAGAACACCGCGCGCGAGCCGGAACGCCGGGTTGGCCGGGTGATGCGGCTCGGCACCTCGCCGACATCGATCCAGCGCATCGGCCATGGCGTGCTCGGGTCGCCGAAGGTGACGGAGACAGTCACCTGGTTCCGCGAGACGCTGGGCATGATCCGCTCCGATGACGTCTATGCCGGCGCGAAGGACAATATCATCGGTTCGTTCAACCGGCTCGACCGCGGCGACGCCTACGTCGACCATCACGTGTTCTTCTGCAACCACAACACAAAAGCGGGCCTGCACCACGTCTCCTACGAGGTGCAGGACATCGACTGCGTCTTCCAGGACCACGAGTATCTCGAGCGGCTGGGCAAGTACGATCATGTGTGGGGCATCGGACGCCACCTGCTGGGCAGCCAGGTCTACGACTACTGGAGCGATCCCTGGGGGCGCGTGCACGAGCGCTGGGCCGACACCGACCGCCTGAATGCGGGCGATGGCGGCAATCTCGTCAGTGCCGAGGCAGGCCTCCGGTCGCAATGGGGGGACGGACCGCCGGAGCGATTCATCGGTCATGCCAGCCCCTAAGGATCGGTTGGCCCGACCCGTTCTTTCGTCTTAATGTCCGCCCCGGTCCGCAACGGAGAGAGTCCCAATGAAGAGCTACAAGGTCGTCGAATTCGGCCAGCCCCTGCAGAAGGTCGAGGAAAGCAATCCCGCGCCGCAGGGCGCCGAGGTGCTGGTCAAGGTCACGGCGGCCGGCGTCTGTCACAGCGACGTGCACCTGTGGGAAGGCTTCTTCGACATGGGCGGCGGCAACAAGGTGTCGACGCAGAAGACGATGAACCCGCCGCGCACCATGGGCCACGAGATCGTGGGCGAAGTCGTGGCGCTGGGTCCCGACGCCAAGGGCGCCAAGGTCGGCGACAAGGCGGTGGTCTATCCGTGGATCGGCTGCGGCACCTGCTGGTACTGCAGCAACGGCCGAGAGCATCTCTGCCCCGCGCCGCGTGCGCTCGGCGTCAACAAGGACGGCGGCTACGCCGACCACGTCCTCGTCCCCGACGCCAAGTATCTCTATCCCTATGGCGACATCCCGACCGAGCTGGCCTGCCTCTATGCCTGCTCTGGCATCACCGCCTTCAGCGCCGTCAAGAAGGCGGTCGGCGAGGATGCCGGCAAGCCCATCCTGGTGATCGGTGCCGGCGGCGTCGGCCTGATGGGTGTCCGGTTCGCGCAGTCGGTGCTGGGTCATGCGCCGATCGTGGCCGACATCGACGAGAACAAGCGCAAGCTCGCGCTCGACAACGGCGCGCTCGCCGCCATCGATCCGCGCGACAAGGATGCCCGCAAGAAGGTCTTCGAACTGACCGGCGGTACCGGCGTCGGCGCCGCGATCGACTTCGTGGGCGCCGAGAGCACCGCGCAGTTCGGCGTCAAGGCGCTGGCCCGCGGCGGCCGACTGGTCGTCGTCGGCCTGTTCGGCGGCACCTTCTCGCTGCCCATGCCGATGTTCGCCTTCACCGGCTGCCAGATCGTTGGCTCCGTCACCGGCAGCCCGGGCGAGATGAAGGAGATGATGGACCTCGTCACGGCGGGCAAGGTGACGCCGGTGCCGGTCGTCAAGCGCACGCTCGACGAGGCCGACACGACGCTGCAGGAACTGCGCAAGGGCCTGATCATGGGGCGGGCCGTCCTCGTCCCGTGAGCCAGGCGACACGCGCCCTCGCCCACGCCTTCGACACCGGAGCGCTCGCCGCAAGGCGGGCGTTCTTTCTGCGCGCCGAGGATCCGCCCTTCGCGGAGATCGACGCGGAGCAGTCGTTCCGGCCGGCCTACCTGCGCCTCGCGATGGCGATGCCGCGACTTGAAACTGGCGGGTACGAGCTCGGTCTCATCCTGCTCACCAAGCATAAGGAAGAGAACTTCGCCAATATCGCGCGCGGCTGGGACCTGCTCGCCCCCGGCGGAACGCTCGTCTGCGCGGGCGCCAACGACGACGGGGCCGCGAGCCTGGAGAAGCATGTCGGCAAGGCCTTCGGCGGCGTCGATTCCCTCTCGAAATTCCACAGCCGCGTCTTCTGGTTCGCGAAGGCCGAGCGCACGCCGCCGGAATACTGGCGCAGCCTTACCACCCTGCGGCCGGTCGGCGACGGCTCATGGCTGAGCCAGCCCGGCGTCTTCTCGTGGGATCGTATCGACGACGGTTCGACCCTGCTCGCCGCGCACCTGCCCACGGACATCGAGGGCCGCGTCGCCGATTTCGGCTGTGGCTGGGGCTTCCTGACGCGGCACGTCCTGGCGTCATGCCCTTCCGTCACCGCGATCGACGCCATCGACGCCGAGCATCGCGCCGTCGAGGCGGCTCGTGCGAATGTCCCCGACCCGCGCGCGACGTTCCACTGGCTCGATCTGATCAAAGAAGCAGCGCCCGCGACCTACGACGCGATCGTCTGCAACCCGCCCTTCCATGCCGGCCGCGCTGCCGAACCCGCTCTCGGCCAGGGCTTCATCGCCGCCGCCGCCCGCGCCCTCAAACCACGCGGCCGGTTCTACATGGTCGCCAATCGCGGCCTACCCTATGAGCCCCTGCTGAAGACGCACTTCGCGTCGTTCGAGACGTTGGCCGACAACAGCAAGTTCAGGGTAACCTGCGCGGTTCGCTAGTCATTGCTGGCGCGATAGACTCATAGCGAGCATCTCACAAACCACCTCACCCTGAGGAGCGCCCCGCAGGAGCGCGTCTCGAAGGGTGGGCACGAGCACCACGTCTGTTGCCCATCCTTCGAGACGGTCGCTTCGCGACCTCCTCAGGATGAGGTTGGATTGGTTGATGACAACTGGGCAGCTATCAAGAACTCCTTGTTACCTTCGGCACCGGTGATCGGGCTTTCGGTCACGCCGAGCACTTGCCACCCCTCCTGTTGGGCCAGCCAGTCCGAGATCGTCTCGACGACTTCGGCGTGCAACTCGGGCTCGCGCACGATACCGCCCTTGCCGACGCGGCCCTTGCCGACCTCGAACTGCGGCTTGATGAGGGCCGCGAGATTCGCACCCGGTGCCGCAAGCGCGAGTGCGGCCGGCAACACGAGCCGAAGTCCGACGAACGAGGCGTCGCAGACGACGAGGTCGATCGGATCGGGAATTTCCGCGCGCGTGACGTCGCGGATGTTGGTCTTCTCCATCGATACGACGCGCGGGTCGGTGCGCAGCTTCCAGGCGAGCTGGTTGGTGCCGACATCCACGGCATAGACCTTCGCCGCGCCGCGTTGCAGGAGGCAGTCGGTGAAGCCTCCCGTCGACGACCCGACATCGAGCGCAATCCGGCCGGTCACCGGGATCGCGAAATGATCCAGCGCCTTCTCGAGTTTCAGCCCGCCGCGCGAGACATAGGGATGAAGCTGGCCCCGGACCTCGATCGGCATATCCTCGGCGACCGGCTGACCCGCCTTCTCCAGCCGCCGGTCGTTCGAGAAGACGAGCCCGGCCATGACCAGTCGCTGCGCGGCGGCCCGCGTTTCCACGAGCCCGCGCTCGACCAGCGCCACGTCCAATCGGGTCTTAGCCAATACTGTCTCCCTTTCGAGGACCTGCTAGCATGCCGGGCATGAGCATGAAACTTCTGGAGGGCGAGCGCGCCCTGATCACCGGGTGCGCCGGCGGCATTGGTCGCGGGATCGCGAAGGCCTTGAAGGCCGAGGGCGCGATCGTGCTCGGCAGCGACATCGCCGCCCCGCCCGCCGAGGATGGCATCGACTTCCTGCAAGCCGACCTTTCCAGGAAGGACGGATGGAAGGACCTTCTCGACGGGGCGGTCAAGAAGCTCGGAACCATCTCGCTGTTCGTCCATGCCGCGAGCCCGCGCCGTCTGGAGGTCGACACGCCGCTGTCGGTCAGCGAGGAGACGTGGGACCGGATGACCGACATCAACCTGCGTTCGGGATTCTTCCTCGCCCGCGAAGCCGGTCGCCACATGCGCGACAACGGGATCAAGGGCCGCATGATCCTGGTCACCTCGCAGCACCGCGAGACGCCGCGCAACCTGGCGCACTACAGCGCCTCGAAGGCCGGCATGACGATGGTCATGAAGGAACTGGCGCGCGTGCTGGCGCCGGACGGCATCAGGGTCAACGCGATCGCGCCGGGCGCGATTCCGGGCGGCGGCTTCGTGGCGGACAATCTCGCGGAGCTGGTCTCGCAGATTCCAATCGGCCGCGCGGGCACGCCCGACGACATCGCCCAGGTCGCCGTCGCCATTCTCTCGGAAAGATTTGGCCGTTACGTGGTGGGTACGACAGTAGAAGTTGATGGTGGATTGGGCCTGGCGAGCTGGATTCCTGCCAAGGCTTGACCGCGCTCGGCGGAAGGGTTGAGGTGCGGGCCGCAAACCGGAGGAGTTCACCATGACGCTTCGCATCAATTCGACCGCGCCCGACTTCAAGGCCGAGACGACCCAGGGTCCGATCGAGTTCCACAAGTGGATCGGCGACAGCTGGGCGATCCTGTTCTCGCACCCGAAGGACTTCACGCCGGTCTGCACCACGGAGCTCGGCTACATGGCCGGTCTCAAGCCGCAGTTCGACAAGCTCAACACCAAGATCATCGGCCTGTCGGTCGATCCGGTGACCAACCACTCCAAGTGGGCCAAGGACATCGAGGAGACCCAGGGCCATGCCGTCACCTTCCCGATGATCGGCGATCCCGAGCTCAAGGTCGCGACCGCCTACGACATGCTGCCCGAAGGCGCGGGCACGACGTCGGATGGCCGCACCGCGGCCGACAACGCCACGGTGCGTTCGGTGTTCATCATCGGCCCCGACAAGAAGATCAAGGCGATGCTCGTCTACCCAATGAGCAGCGGCCGCAACTTCGACGAGGTGCTGCGCCTGCTCGAATCCTGCCAGCTCACCGCGAAGCACCAGGTGGCGACGCCGGTGAACTGGAAGAAGGGCGAGGACGTGATCATCGTCCCGGCCGTCTCGGACGAGGCCGCCAAGGCGAGGTACCCGAACGGCTGGAAGGCGCCGAAGCCTTACCTGCGCATCGTGCCGCAGCCCAAGGACTGACAAGAATTGCTTTCCTCCCCCGTAAGACGGGGGCGGTGAAAGAATTGGGCGTCGAACGCCAAACCATCTCGCTTTATCCTCGCTCTCCTACGCTTTCGGGGAGATGTGAAATGACGGACGAACTCTGGCGCTGGTCGGCGGTCGACCTGGCGCAGGCGATGGCACGGGGCGCGATTTCGAGCGAGGACGCCACCCGCTCCGTCCTGGGTCGCATCGAGGCCGTCAATCCGCAGGTCAACGCCGTGGTCGACGTCATGGCCGACGAGGCGCTGCAGGCCGCGCGCGAGGCCGACACCGCCCGCCGCAGGGGCGC
Source organism: Reyranella sp. (assembly GCF_965228225.1). Taxonomy (GTDB): domain Bacteria; phylum Pseudomonadota; class Alphaproteobacteria; order Reyranellales; family Reyranellaceae; genus Reyranella. Next base: position 2,773,711 of record NZ_OZ245801.1, read on the forward strand.
CGCCTGCGGGCCGCTGCATGGCGTGCCGATGACGGTGAAGGTCAACGTCGACACCAAGGGCCGCGCCACCACCAACGGAGTCGTGGCCTTTCGCGACCTGGTGGCAACCGAGGACAGTCCGGTCGTCGCCAACCTGCGCCGGGCCGGCGCGGTCATCGTCGGCCGCACCAACACGCCCGCTTTTTCGCATCGCTGGTTCACCGCCAACGAACTGCACGGCGCGACGCGCAACCCGTGGGGCAAGGGCCTGACACCGGGCGGATCGAGCGGCGGCGCGGCCGCCGCGCTCGCCGCCGGCATGGGCGCCATTGCGCACGGCAACGACTATGGCGGCTCGATCCGCTACCCCGCCTATGCCTGCGGCGTGGCGGGCCTGCGGCCGACGCCCGGCCGCGTGCCGGCCTTCAACCCCTCTTCGACCGCCGAACGGCCGATCACGGCGCAGCTCATGTCCGTTCAGGGCCCCCTCGCCCGCACCGTGGCGGACCTGCGCCTCGCCTTCGCCGCCATGGCGATGGGCGATGCGCGCGATCCCAACTGGGTGCCGGCGCCGCTCGTCGGTCCCGCGCCGTCCCGTCGGCTGCGCGCCGCCCTCGCGCCCGCCCCGTTCGATGACGTCGTGCCCGAGGTGCGCGCCGCGATCGTCGCGGCCGGCAAAGCCCTCGAAGCGGCGGGCTACGAGGTCGAGGAGATCGCACCGCCGCAGCTGGGCGAAGCGGCCGAGCTCTGGCACCGGATGGTCGTCAACGACGAGCGGCGGGGCTTCGTGGCCACCGTCCAGGCGCTGGGCGATGCGGCGGCGCGGCGCAACGTCGAGGGCCATCTGCGCTACGTGCCGGAAGTCGATGCCGGCGGTCTGCTCGATGCGTTCGGCCAGCGTCTCGCCCTGATGCGCGCCTGGTCGCTGTTCTTCGCTGAATATGCAGTCGCGGTCGTGCCGGTGTCGCACGTCCTGCCGTTCCCCGACGGGCTCGATCTGCAGGACCAGCCGGTGGTGGATCGCATGATGGCGGCGCAGCACTGCCTGCTCGCGACGCCCGTGCTGGGCTATCCTTCGGTCTCGGTGCCGACGGGCCTTGCGGATGGCACGCCGGTCGGCGTTCAGGTGATCGCCGCCCGCTTCCGCGAGGATCTCTGCCTCGACGCGGCGGAGGTCATCGAGGCGCACGCCCCGCGTCTCACGCCCATCGATCCGCGCGGTTAGCCCCGCGCGCGCTCCGAGGACTGTCCCAGGGCGGCCAGCGCCGTGGCCACGATCTGCGGCGCGTTGAGCCCGGCCCATTCATACTGCCGGGCCGGCGCGGCATGATCGAGGAAGCGGTCGGGCAGGACCAGCGGCCTCACCTTGAGGCCGCGATCGAGCAGACCCGACGTCGCGAGATACTGCAGCACGAAGCTCGCGAAACCGCCGACCGAGCCCTCCTCGATCGTGATCAGCACCTCGTGCTCGCGCGCGAGACGGCGGATCAGGTCGGTGTCGAGCGGCTTGGCGAAGCGGGCGTCGGCCACCGTGGTGCTGAGACCCTTGGCGCCGAGATCCTCCGCCGCCACCAGACACTCCTGGAGACGCGCGCCGAAATTCAGGATGGCGATCTTGGTGCCCTCGCGCACGATCCGGCCCTTGCCGATCTCGAGCGGCGTGCCCCGGGCGGGCAACTCCACGCCGACGCCCTCGCCGCGTGGATAGCGGAAGGCCGAGGGACGGTCGTCGATCTGCGCCGCCGTCGCCACCATGTGCATCAGCTCGAGCTCGTCACCGGCGGCCATGATCACGAAATCAGGCAGGCAGCCGAGATAGGCGACGTCGAAGGAACCGGCATGGGTGGCGCCGTCGGCGCCGACCAGCCCGGCACGATCGATGGCGAAGCGCACCGGCAGCTTCTGGATCGCGACATCGTGCACGACCTGGTCGAAGGCGCGCTGCAGGAAGGTCGAGTAGATCGCCGCAAAGGGTTTGAATCCCTCGGTCGCCAGGCCGGCGGCGAAGGTGACGCCGTGCTGCTCGGCGATCGCCACGTCGAAGGTGCGTTCGGGAAAGCGCTCGGCGAACTTTTCGAGGCCGGTGCCCGAGGGCATCGCCGCGGTGATCGCCACGATCTTCTTGTCCGCTTCCGCTTCGGCGATCAGCGCCTTGCCGAACACCGCGGTGTATTGCGGCGCGTTGGCGATCGGCTTGGACTGCTTGCCGGTGATGACGTCGAACTTCACGACACCGTGGTACTTGTCCGCGCTCGCCTCGGCCGGGGCGTAGCCCTTGCCCTTCTTGGTGACGACATGGACCAGGATCGGCTTGTCGAGCTGGCTGTCGCGGGCGTTCTTCAGGACCGGCAGCAGATGGTCGAGATTGTGACCGTCGACCGGGCCCACATAGTAGAAGCCCAGCTCGTCGAACAGTGTGCCGCCGGCGACGAAGCCGCGCGCGAATTCCTCGGCCCGCTTGGCCGCGAGCTCCAGCGGCTTGGGCAGGCTCTCGGCGAAGGTGCGGCCGAGATTGCGCAGGGTGACGTAGGGCCGGCCGGATAGAAGCCGCGAGAGATGCCCCGAGAGGGCGCCGACCGGCGGCGCGATCGACATGTCGTTGTCGTTCAGCACCACGATCAGCCGCGAACGCAGCGCGCCCGCATTGTTCATGGCCTCGTAGGCCATGCCGGCGCTGAGCGCGCCGTCGCCGATGACGGCGATCACGTTGTTCGAGCCGCCCGACAGGTCGCGCGCCACGGCCATGCCGAGGCCAGCCGAGATCGAGGTCGAGGAATGGGCGGCGCCGAACGGATCGTACTCGCTCTCGGAACGGCGCGTGAAGCCGGAAAGTCCGCCCTCCTGGCGCAGGGTGCGGATCCGGCTGCGACGGCCGGTGACGATCTTGTGCGGATAGGCCTGATGGCCGACGTCCCAGATCAGCCGGTCCCTCGGCGTGTCGAACACGTAGTGAAGGGCGACGGTGAGCTCGACGACACCCAGCCCCGCCCCGAGATGGCCACCGGTGACGGACACGGCAGAGATCGTCTCCTGCCGAAGTTCCTCGGCAAGCTGGGGAAGCTGCTCCGGACGCAGCCGGCGGAGGTCCGCGGGAACGTCGACGGTATCGAGCAGCGGCGTCGTACTCTGACCGGTCATCGAAACATCATACTCCTGCACGGCGAGCCGCGCCCCAACTTCAGCTGCGACGCGCCACGACGAATTCTGTGGCTTGCCTTAGCAAATCCGCCGCCTCGCCAAACGGCTCGAGATGCGCGGCCGCCTGTCGCGCCAGCATCCCTGCCTGCGCCCGCGCACGCTCGACACCCAGGATCGACACGAACGTGGCCTTGCCCGCCGCCTCGTCCTTGCCCGGCGTCTTGCCCAGTTCGGCCGCGTTGCCTTCGATGTCGAGCAGGTCGTCGACGATCTGGAAGGCGAGGCCCAGATCGTGGGCATACATGGAAAGCGCCGACCGCGCATGGTCGCCGGCTTTGCCGAGAACGGCGCCGGCGGCGCACGAGAACGAGATCAACGCCCCGGTCTTCAATCGTTGCAGGTGGGTAATGGCCCCGATCGACTGATCCGAGCCTTCCTGCTCGGCCAGCAGGTCGAGCATCTGCCCGCCCACCATGCCGCGCGCCCCGGCAGCCTTCGCCAGTTCGGCGATCAGGGTCAAACGCACGGCGGGATCGCCATGGGTTTCCTCGTGCGCCAGCACCTCGAAAGCCAGCGCCTGCAGGGCGTCGCCCGCCAGAATGGCGGTCGCCTCGTCGAACTGACGGTGGCACGACGGCTTTCCGCGCCGGAGATCGTCGTCGTCCATTGCCGGCAGGTCGTCGTGGATCAGCGAATAGGCGTGCACGAACTCGAGGGCACTGGCCGTCCTCAGGGCGGACAGAGAGCCCACTTTGAACAGCGTGGCCCCGGCCAGCACGAAGAAGGCACGCAGCCGCTTGCCGCCGCCCAGGCTCGAATAGCGCATCGCCTCGAAGACGCGCGCCTCGCCCGTTTCACCGGTCGGAAGCAGGCGCTCCATGGTGCGCTCGACGGACTGGGCCGCGAACGAAAGTGCAGCGTCGAACCGGGTATGCGACGACAAGGGCATGGGCTTGGATCAGCCGAGATCTGCGGGCTGGGTCGCGACCGAACCGTCGGCGGAGAACACGATCTTCTCGACCTTCATCTTGGCCTCGGCGAGCCGCTGCTCGCAGTGACGCTTCAGCAGGGCGCCGCGCTCGTAGGCGGAAATGGCCTCGTCGAGCTTCACCTGGCCGCGTTCCAGCTGCTGGACGATGCCCTCCAGTTCCTTGAGCGCATCCTCGAAGGAAAGCGCCGTAATATCCTTGGGCAGTGTAGGTTCTTTGGCCAATTCTTGCCTCTCGAAGGGGTTGGTCCGGATGGTACCCGGCCGCGGCGAACATGTCGAAAGATGCCGCCCGCGTCACGGAAATAGGCCGAAAATTCCCGAATCAGAGAGCAGAACTGCGCGAGTGCAACTGATGATACCCAATTCACGCACCTGTGACATGGCCGCTTTGCACGTTCGCAGGTCAAAACCCGCTCTCATGCATTGCGGTACGGGTGAGGCGATGGCAGGTTCCGCTCCGCAAAGAAATAAACGGCCATTTACCAAAAGGAGCAGACGCCGATGGGCAATGTCAGTCATCTCGTAACGCGGACCGCGGCCTTCCAGAGCTCGATCGAGAACGGCCTCGCCGAGGGGTCGAGCAGCAAAGATCGCCAGTTTGTCACGGCGCTGGCCCGCGGCCTCGACATCCTGCGCGCCTTCCACGCCGGCGAGGGCATGCTGGGCAACCAGGAGATCGCCCACCGTACCGGCCTGCCGAAGCCGACCGTCGCGCGCCTCACCCACACGCTGACCGAGCTGGGCTACCTGAACTACATCCGCCGTTTCCGGAAGTACGAGCTGGGCGCCTCGGTCCTGGCGCTGGGCTATGCCGCGATCTCCAGCATGGACGTCCGCCGCGCCTCGCGTCAGCCGCTGGAGCAGCTTGCGCACGCCCTCAACGCCTCGACCGCTCTGGGCGGCCGCGACCGTCACTCGATGATCTACCTCGAAGCCTGCCGCGGCCCGTCCGTGGTGGCGATCACCCACGATGTCGGCACGCGCGTGCCGATGGCCAGCACGGCGATGGGCCGCGCCTACCTGTTCACGCTGCCCGACGTCGACCGCAACAAGCAGATCGATGCCATCCGCCGCCGCTGGCGCGACGACTGGACCAAGGTCAAGACCGGCCTCGAGCGCTCGTTCAAGGAACTGACCGACCGCGGCTTCTGCGTCACCTGGGGCGAATGGCTGCCCGAACTCTGCGGCGTCGGCGCTCCCCTGCGCAATTCCGATGGCACCGCGGCCTATGCCGTCAACGCCTCGGCGCCGATCTACCAGATCAGCCGTGACCGTCTCGAAGCCGATTGGGGTCCTCGCCTGGTCAAGGTGGCGCGCGACATCCGCACCGGCATGGCGGCTCAGCCGGCCATCACGGCTTCGGCCGGTCCGGCCCTGCGTCCGATGATGGCCAACGGTCATCGGGCGCCGATGTCGGCGATGGCGCGCCGCTAGGCGCGCCCCCTCTTCTCGAGGCATTTGAGACATGGCTATACAACGACCGGCCGACGCACGGCCGGTCGCTCCGTATGTGTTCCGCGGCTTCAATGGCGTGATCGGCCATCAGGTCGTGGCGTGGCGCCCCGGCTTCGTCGAGATGCGCCTCGACGTGCGCGCCGAGCTCTGCAACGCCAACGGCCTGCTGCACGGCGGCGTGCTGATGACCCTGCTCGATTCGGCGAGCGGCTTCGCCTGCACCTTCAACGAGACGGCGACGGCACGGCGCCTCTCCGTGACGCTGGCCTTCACCACCCAGTTCATCAAGGCCGGCCGCGAAGGCGACGTGCTCGCGATCCTGGGCGCCTGGCGCCCTTCGACCAGCCAGAGCACCTTCGCCGCCGAGACCGAGATCTACAACCAGGCGAACGAGCTGCTCGCCACCGGCGCCGGCACCTTCCGCTACCTGAAGGGCGAGCGCAGCGACGGCACGCTCGAATTCCTCGACCAGAAGGCCGCGGACTAAATCTCTTCGCCACCGGTCAAAACCTCATCCTGAGAGTCTGGCCGGAAATGAATTGAATCGATTCAAGCACTTGCCTCATCCCGAGCAGCCGCGCCTGGCGCGGCGTCTCGAAGGATGGCCAACAGGCAAGGTGCGCGTTCCCACCCTTCGAGACGCATCGCTGCGCGATGCTCCTCAGGGCGAGGACTTTGTGGAAGCGTGGATGCGCAGCGGAACGAGCTATTTTCCATTCGCCACAATCAGGCGGCGCACCGCAACCAGGTCGTCGCAGAAGGCCTTGTAGGCCTCCTGCCTCGCCGCCTCGTCCGGCAGGCGCAGCAGGAAGGACGGGTGCACCGTCGCATAGCCCGGCAGCCCGTCGAAGGCGATCGGACCGCGTGACCTGAGGACCGACAGCGGCTTGCCGGTCAGACCAAGCAGCGCCGTCCCGCCCATCGCGACCACGAGCTTCGGCCGCACGAAGGACAGCTCGCGCTGCAGCCACCAGCGATAGCGCTTCACCTCGCCGGGATTGGGCCGCTTGTGCAGCCGCTTCTTGCCGCGCGGCTCGTACTTGAAATGCTTCACCGCGTTCTGCCGATCGAAGTCGCCGCCCTCAAGCCGACGACCGCTTCTCCCATCGCCTCTACGATGGTTTTCACCGGTTTAGCTCATCGATCGCCGCCGGCTTCGAGATGATCCCGGCCATCAATGTTGGGGAACCATAGCGGCAGCGATCCTCCTCACGTAGCCTCAGTTCCGGAAATCTCCCCTCCAAACAGTGCCGCCGGTCTTTCCAGTGTTTGCCGCTCTCACGTCAATCCGCGCCCCGAGCCCCAGAAGAAGACGCGATGGACCAAATGAATTAATTCGGCGGCGTCTCCAGAAGCGTGTATTCCTTAGATCGCCAACACTCCGAGCGAGCGGACACTATGGATAGATTGTCTCTATTGAAGGCTCTCACCTTCGGCACTCAAGTCGCTGAAGAGGAAACTAACGACTTGGCCGGATACTTCGTCGAGACGGATCAATGGCAGCGAATCGCGGAAGGAAAAATAGACTTCGTTCGGGGGGAAAAGGGTGCTGGCAAAAGCGCCATCTACTCACTGCTGATGGCAAAAGCTGACGAGTTTTTTGATCGTGGCATTTTGCTGGTGGCAGGAGAGAACCCACGAGGACAGACGGTTTTTCGAGATTTGGGCAGCGAACCGCCAACTAGCGAAGTGGAGTTTATTGCTCTCTGGAAGCTCTACTTAGCCACCATCATCGCCCAACGACTGCGGGAATTCAGTATCAAGAATGCTCATGCGAACGTCGCCTATAAAGCACTAGAAGATGCGAAGCTCCTTGAGCGTGAGTTCACGCTTAAAGGAGTCCTGCGTCGAGCACAGGATTATGCGAAGCGCATCATCCAAGCGGAAGCGATAGAAGGAGGCATCGAGCTTGATCCCGCGACCCAGATGCCTTCTGGGGTGATTGGCCGAATCGTATTAAAGGAACCGACCAGTGATCTTCGCACGGCTGGCTTTATCTCGGCGGACACGCTCCTAGCGGAGCTGGACAAAGCTGTAGCAGAGGCCGGTTTTGGCATATGGGTGCTGCTCGATCGGTTGGATGTTGCTTTCACGGAAAATCATCAGCTTGAAGCAAATGCCCTTCGCGCGCTGATTCGGGTTTACGCCGACATCCGTTCTCTCGACCATATATCGCTGAAGATCTTTCTTCGTGAAGATATTTGGAAGCGCATCACTGTAGGAGGATTTAGAGAAGCAACTCACATTGTCAAAGTCGTGGTGTTGGACTGGACTGAACCAGCGCTTCTCAACCTCATTATGCGACGGCTTTTAAGCAACCAGATTTTACTCTCGGAGTTCGGAATAGATCGCATTGACGTGCTGCAAGACAGCCGCAAACAGGATGCGCTATTTGCTCGTCTCTTCCCTCCTCAGGTCGACCAAGGCGCGCGGAAGCTCACCACGTTTAAATGGGTCATTGGGCGTTGCCGGGATGGCACTGGAAAAACGGCGCCTCGCGAAGTCATCTACCTTCTCAACTGCGTGAGAGACGAGGAGATCAAGAGACTTGAGCAGGGAGGCCTGGCACCCTCTGACGATCAGTTATTCGATAGGTCGGTTTTCAAGCTGGCTCTTCCGACGGTCTCCAATTACCGGCTGCAGCAGTACTTGTATGCGGAATATCCAAGTGAGCGGCCATACTTGGAAAAGCTGGCAGGCGAAAAAGCTGAACAAACTCCAGCTGCCTTGTCAGCTATCTGGAAAACTGATGAACGAACAGCGATTGAGCGCGCAACCGGTCTTGTCGAGGTAGGCTTCTTTGAGAAAAGGGGCACCCGCGATGAGCCTACATTCTGGGTTCCGTTCCTGTACCGTGATGCTCTAGGGTTAATACAAGGAAAGGCGGACGATGATTGAATTTTGGCTCCGGCGCCCTGATTAAGGCGTTCATTCTTTTCCGCCTCGAACGTCGGATCCCGGATTGGCCCGCCATGCCACTCAGGTCACCTGCCCTGCATCGCCCTACCCAGCGTGTCGTCCGTTCTATCCGCACCGTGACGAGCGCTTGCCGGATTTCCACCCTCTCAAGGGGACTCGTTGGTTACGCGCAACAATCGCTTTCTCTTGAGCCAGGAACGTAATCCTCACAAGCTCGCGAGATGCAGGACTGGAGAAACGGAATGCCGATTGCCAAGCCCTTCAAGAGAACTGCACGAATGCACAGGGCTGGTAGTTACACATCTGACGGTCATTGGCAGTATGTTTTACATCCTGCTTTCGCTTCCGAGCCGGATCAGTTTATCCGCTCGTATCTCGTGATCGAGAAGGACTTTCGAGATCTCCTCGAGTTCATCGAGCCCGCCGATACGAATCTTCCCTGCTTTTCAATCCGTATCCATTCGCTGCTCCTGCGCGCCTGCGTAGAGTTCGAAGCGAACTGCAGGGCTATCCTCTTAGAGAACAACTACAAGAAGGCCTCGGCGCGGGACTGGAACATCACAAACTATAACGATCTCGAGCCAACGCATGGGCTGTCACACTTCGAAGTGAAGCTTCCCAGCTGGCGCGGCACACATTCTATTAGAAGGCCGTTCTTATCTTGGCGTAGCTCAGGGAAACTAGCGTGGTATCAAGCTTACAATAACTCCAAGCACAGCCGCCACTCCGCATTTGCAGAGGCTTCATTTGAGCATTTGGTAGATGCCATATGCGCTCTCCAGGCTTTGTTAGCAGCACAGTTTATTGACAACGATTTTTCCGGAGCATTCTCAATCGGTGCCTCAATCGACGACCCCAGGTACGCCGGCTTTGAGCCCGGCATAGGCGGCTTCTTCAGCGTGAAATTTCCGACGCACTGGCCCGCCTCAGATATCTATGACTTCGATTGGCGCACACTTAAAGATGATCCGAATCCTATTCAGACGCTTTGGTAGGAAGGCTCGATTGGGCCTCGCAGGGTACCCACTCACGCTTCCAGCTTACCGATGGTTCACATCCCCGCGCCGTGAACTTTCTCTGCGAGGCGCGATCTGCCGCTTGTCGACGGCATTCATGCTGCCGAGCTTGCGAAAGTTCGCGATGCCCGGTCGACGTCGTCGAGTGCACGCCCGGCGCCACGGTGCGATTGAGGCCGCTAAGACGATCGGCCGCCTTGCCGACCGGCAGGCTCATCTCGCCGTCCATGGGCGCGCGGCCCGGTACCATCAACTTTGGCTTGTCGAGCATTGCCGGCGTCAGCATGCCCTCCGCGCTTTTGTGCCCCCGGCCTTATGGGCGGCGTCGCCCTCGATGATCCAGTGGTTGCGCTCTTCCATCTAGGTCTTGAGCCGACGGATTCAGGCGCCGTCGGTCTCCCGCTGTGCGCCGAACAACTCTTTGCGAAGCTGGTTGTGCCGGGCATAGGAATCTTACTCGGCGCGAAGATCGCCGGGTAGCCCCCTGGGCGGTACCTAGCGCGGTGGCACTTGGATGTCGCCTTCACCTTGCCAAGTCTTCGTGCCACCGAAGCCCGGCTGAAGGCTGTCACCCTCGCCTTAACACGTCTCCTGCTTGCAGCAGGCGATGATGGCAGGCGCGTAGTCCGCATCCCCGGTCACGGCGTACATGAAGGCGGACGCTCAGAAATCGAATCCCGGCAACGGCAACTGCCGTGTCCTCAACGGCAGGCGCCCGACAGGACGGTGCGTCGCCTTTCCCAGCAGGCTGTGCACGAGGACGATCTCGCGCACCGTCCAGCCGGTCGCCCTGATGCGGCGCTCAGGCAGGATCTTGTCGCTCCTCATCAGCGTCATGTGAGGCCGGAAGGCGCGCTTTCTTTCCGCGCTGGCCGGATTCAGCGCATCGCGCAGCCGGGTAGAGAGTGTTTCGAGGTCGGCGCTGCCCCGGCCGGCAGAGAGCACGAGCGTCCCTCGGCTGAGCGACTGCGCACATCCGAAGGAAACACGGAAAGGCGGCATCTCGATGGTGCCGGCCTGCCGCACGATCGCGTAGATGTCCTCGGACGTCGGGGGCACCACGTAGTCGCCGACACGCCACAACGTGACGTGAAGCTGGTCCGGAGGGATTTCCGGTCCCGCGAGGCCGGCCTTCTCGCATAGCTTACGCCGGGCGCTGCAGATCGCCTCCACCGCCTCGGCGTCGGGACGCACGGCGAAGAACAGCCGGTCGGTCGGCCTCACCGTAATCATGGCGCGTCGCGAACGTCCTTCCGGGAAGGGTCAGCCCAGCGGCAGTCGCGTCAGGCAGCGGTGCGTCGTCTGGCCGGCTCGACCGTGGACGAGCGCGACTTCGCGGACGGTCCAGGCGATGGGCTCGACCGGCTCGGCCTCGACGTGGCGACCGTCGTGCAGGAGGGTGACGTGCGGCGTGTAGCGGCGCGCCGGCCGCGGCGTATCGTCGAGCGCATCGCTCAGGCGCTGCTGCAGCACCTCGAGGCCAATGGTCGCCTCCTCTCCCGTCAGCACCAGGGCGCCGTTGGCGAAGCTCGTCAGCCGATCGAACGCGACACGGAAGGACGGCATCGGGATCTCCCGGGCGCGCGCCACCCAGTCCGCGATCTCGCCGGCATCGGGCAAGCCAATGCCCTCGTGCAGCGGCGCCAGATTGACGTGGAAATGCGCGGCCTTCAGCAGCCTGCCCGTCAGGCCGTGCCGGGCCCGCCAGGCGGCGGCGCGCTCGGCGATCGTCTCCGCCGTCTCTGCATCCGGCACGACCGCGAAGAACAGACGGTCGGTGACGCGCGGTTCCTTACGACGAATGCCGGCATGACGTCTCAGGAGGCGGTCGACTCCCAGCCGCGAGACGCCCTGTTGCGGCCGGAACAGCAGGGACCGCCCTGCCCCCAACATCTCACTCGTCCTCGCGAAAGATCCGGCCACGGCTTCCTCCTCAACTTCATGTTCATGATATGTTCTCTGCCTCCTGGAGGCAAGGGCCGGGCCGGCACTGAAACATTTGATACGATGGTCCGTGCGGATTCACGGATTCTACGAACTGGGCCATGCGCTCGACGTGCTCGACGGCGAGAGCCACGGCTTCTCGCCGGCCGACATCGAGAGGGTCGAGCGCTATTGGGCGTATGGCGACATGCACGACAGCACGGCGGGGTTCGTGCTGCGGCTGCGCGACGGTCGTCGTGCCTATGGCGAGTTCCAGCACTGGCACGGCTTCGAGCAGGACGAGGATTTCAGGATCGACGTCGAGATGCTGGAGGGTGACGAGGTGCCGTCCACGCCCCTGCGCGAGCCGATCGACCCGTCGGCGCCCTGGCCACCGGGCGGCTGGTCAGACGAGACGGCGCATCTCGATCGCCTGCTTGCCAGCGGCCGCGGCGCCTGACCTCGCCCCGTTGGCGAGGCTACTTCTTCTCGCGGTCGTAATAGTCGACCGTGTTCTCCGCGCGGAACATCTTCCAGAGCTTCGTGGAGCCGCCATTTCCGGCGACGATCGACACCTTGCCGGAATCCGGATACTCGCAGGCGTCGACCGCGACCCGGTTCGACAGCGCGAGATACTTCAGGGGCGCCGTGCCGGTGTTGATGATCTGGTGCGCCACGTCGGCGCCGCCCGGCGGGCACGCGATGACGTCGTGACGGCGGATCGGATAGCGCTCCGCGCCGAACCGCAATTCGCCCTCCCCCTCCAGGATGAGGAACATCTCCTCCTCACCGTGATGGCTGTGGAACGGGCACTGGGCCTTGCCGGGCGGCAGGACCGTGAGGTTGTAGCCGAGGTTCCGGGCGCCGATCGCGTCGCTGACCCGGGCGCGGCGGGAGGTGTAGAGGCCGTCCTCCTCGACATCGTCGAACGTCACGTCGTCGAGGTTCACGATCGGCTTCACCATGCCCGCCTCCGGCTCGAGGGTTGCTCTTACTTGACGGTGATCTCTGCGCCGCCCAGCCCGACGAACTCGGTCTTGGCGACGCCAGCGGCCGGCAGGAACTGCGGCGGGTGCACCGAGCCGGTCAGGATCATGTCGCCGGCCTTCAGCTGCTTGCCGTTGGCGATCAGCTTGTTGGCCAGCCAGGCGAGCGAGATCATCGCGCCGCCCATCACGTTGCTGCCGGGACCGGCGCCGATCTCCTTGCCTTCGAACTCGGAGCGGCCCTTCACGTTGGCGAAGTCGGTCTTCTGCCAGTCCTTGATCTCGGTGCCCACGATGCAGGCGGCCTGCAGCACGTCGTCGGCGATGCGGCCCGGGCCGCCCAGCTTGGACGCGTCGCCGTAGCGGTTCTCGACCACCTCCATGCCGCAATAGAGGTTGGAGACGAAATCCTGGATCGACTGGGCGGTGTATTCCGTGCCGGCCGGCACGTCCTTGGCCATGCGCGCGACCATCTCGCATTCGACGCCGGCCTTGAGCGGCCAGCCCTTCTCGAACACCGCGCCGCTCTGGCGGATGCCGCTGGTGTAGATGCCGGCAAAGGCCGGGCCCGAGAGCTTCAGCGGCTCGTACTGGGCCGGAACGGCGAACGCGACCTTCCAGCCGGCGAGCTTCCAGCCGGCGGCCTCGAGCTTGTCGTGGACCGCGAACTGCACCTTGTAGGCATCGGCCTCGGAGAGGCTCGCCGTGGCATCCGCAAGCCAGTCCATCGTCGTCTTCGAGCAGCGGCCTTCGACGATACGGTCGGCGAGTGCGGCGATTTCCTTGGCGTCCACGGCAATTCCCTCCAGATTTGAGGGAGGGATAATTGCCGTGTCGCCGCGTCAGTGCAAGCGATGCAGCCCTGTTAGGCCGCCTTCGCCGGCTGGTACTTGCCGTAGAAGCTTTCGCCCTTGGCGGCCATGTCGCGCAGCAGCTTCGGCACCTCGAACTGGGCGCCGTACTTCTTGGCGAACGCGTCGCACTCGGCGACGAACGTCTCGATGCCAACCTGGTCGATCAGGCTGATCGCCCCGCCGGTCTGCGGCGCGAAGCCCAGGCCCATGATCGAGCCGACGTCGCCGTCCTGCGGGTTGGTGAGCACGTTGCTCTCGAGGCAGCGCGCGGTGTCGACCGCCTGCACGTAGAGCAGGCGCTTCTTGATCTCGTCTTCCTTGGCGCGCTTGTCCTCGCCCTCGCCGTAGAGCAGCGCCGGATCGGCCGGGAAGTACTTCTCCAGCTCCGGCCACAGGCGCTTCTTGCCGTCGGCCGGATACTCGTAGAAGCCCTTGCCGTTCTTGCGGCCGAAGCGCTCCAGCTTCTTGACCATCAGCTCGAGGATGTCTTCGGTGCCGCCGCCCTCGAACTTCTGGCCAGACGCCTCGGCGTCGCGCCGGGTCTGGTCCATGATCTTCCACGACAGGTCGATGGCGACCTCGTCGTTGAGCGACAGCGGGCCCACCGGCATGCCGGCGTAGCGCGCGCAGTTCTCGATCATGGCGGCCGGGATGCCCTCCTTCAGCATGCGATGGCCTTCGCTGATGAAGGCGCCGCAGACGCGGGAGGTGAAGAAGCCGCGGCTGTCGTTCACGACGATCGGCGTCTTGCGGATCTTCTGGACGTAGTCGAGAGCCCGCGCGAGCGTCTCCTGAGAGGTCTTATGCCCGACGATGATCTCGACCAGCGGCATCTTCTCGACCGGCGAGAAGAAGTGCAGGCCGATGAACTGGTCGGGCCGCGACGAGGCTTCGGCGAGGCCGGTGATCGGCAGGGTCGAGGTGTTCGACGCGAACACCGCGGTCTTCGGCAGCGCGGCCTCGGCCTTCTTCGTGGCCTCGGCCTTCACTTCGCGGTTCTCGAACACCGCCTCGATCACGAGGTCGCAATCGGCGAGCGCGCCGAAGTCCGGCGTCGCCGTGACCTTGGCCAGCATGGCGTCGGCCTTCGCCTGGTCGAGGCGCTTGCGCTTCACCAGCTTGGCGAGTTCGTCGGCGATATGGGCCTTGCCCTTGTCGGCCGCGGCCTGGTCACGGTCGATCAGCACGATGTCGAGACCGGCCTGCACCGAGACGGTGGCGATGCCGGCGCCCATCAGGCCGGCGCCCAGCACGCCGATCTTCTTGTAGTCCTGCTTCGGCACGCCCTTGGGCCGGCGCACCAGCTTGTTGGCTTCCTGCAGGCCGAAGAACAGCGTGCGGATCATGCTCTTGGCCACGGGATCGCGCAGCAGCGACACGAAGTAGCGCGTCTCGACCCTGAGCGCGGCGTCGAACGGCAGCTGCAGGCCCTCGTAGACGCAGCTCAGGATCGCCTTCGGCGCCGGATAGACGCCGTTGGTCTTGCCGCGCACCATGGCGCTGCCGCCGATGAAGGTCATGACGCCCGGCGGGCTCCACACCTGGCCGCCGGGGAAGCCCGGCACCTTGAAGCCCTTGCGGTCCCACGGCTGCACGGCGCGGCCGTCGATCGCCTTGGCGCCCTTGCCGGCATATTCCGGCACGACCTGCTCGGTCGCCGGCGCCACGAGCCACGCCTTGGCCCGGGCCAGCAGCTCGCCGGCCGGCACGACCTCGTGAATCAGGCCGAGGCCCTTGGCGGCGTCGACCGTGAGATCCTTGCCTTCGAGCAGGATGGGCGCGGCGTTCTGCACGCCGATCAGGCGCGGAATGCGCTGCGTGCCGCCGCCGCCCGGCAGCAGGCCGATCTTCACCTCGGGCTGGCCGACCTTGGTCTTCGGGTTGGCCGCGGCGATGCGGTAGTGCGTGGCCAGGCAGATCTCGAAGCCGCCGCCCAGCGCCGTACCGTTGATCGCCGCCACGATCGGCTTGCCGCCGGTCTCCTGGCGACGGAACATCTTCTGCAGCTGGCTGAACTGCTCCATCAGCTTCGACGCGTCCGACGTGTCGAGACCCAGGATCATCTCGAGATCGGCGCCGGCGATGAAGCTGTCCTTGCCCGACGTGATGATGATGCCCTTGACCTTCTCGTCCTTCAGGGCGGTCTCGAGCGCGCCGGCATAGGCCGTCATCGAGGCCTCGTTGAGCACATTCATCGCGCGGTTCGGCATGTCCCAGGTGATGGTCGCGATGCCGTCGCTGTCGACGTTGTAGTTGATCATGGTTGGTCTCCGAATTCTTCCCGTGGCCACCCTTCGAGACGCTCGCTCTGCTCGCTCCTCAGGGTGAGGATTTTTCTAGAGCCACTGCCTCACCCTGAGGAGGCCGCGCAGCGGCCGTCTCGAAGGGTGGGCAATGGGTCGAGGTTTCTCAGACGCGCTCGATGATTGTGGCGGTGCCCATGCCGCCGCCGACGCACAGCGTGGCGAGGCCAGTCGAGAGGTTGCGGCGCTCGAGCTCGTCGAGCAGCGTGCCCAGGATCATCGCGCCGGTGGCGCCCAGCGGATGGCCCATGGCGATCGCGCCGCCGTTCACGTTGATCTTGTCGTGCGGCATCTTGAGGATCTGCATGTAGCGCAGCACGACGGCGGCGAAGGCCTCGTTCAGCTCGAACAGGTCGATGTCGCCCACCGACATGCCAGCGCGCTTCAGCGCCTTCTCCGAGGCCGGCGCCGGGCCGGTCAGCATGATCGCCGGCTCCGAGCCGATCGAGGCGAAGGAGCGGATGCGGGCGCGCGGCTTCAGCCCCGCCTTCTCGCCGAACTCCTTGGAACCGACCAGGATCGCGGCGGCACCGTCGACGATGCCCGACGAGTTGCCGGCATGGTGCACGTGATTGATCTTCTCGACCTCGGGATAGCGCTGCTGCGCCACCGCGTTGAAGCCGGGCATCATCTCGCCCTGCATCTTGAAGCTGGGCTCCAGCGCGGCCAGCGTCTGCATGGTCGTGGTCGGACGCAGGAACTCGTCATGGGCCAGCAGCTCGATGCCGTTCTGGTCGCGCACCGGCACGATCGACTTCTTGAAGTAGCCGGCATCCCAGGCGGCCTTGGCGCGCCTCTGCGACTCGACGGCATAGCTGTCGACGTCGTCGCGGCTCATGCCGTACTTGGTGGCGATAAGGTCGGCCGAAACGCCCTGCGGCACGAAGTACATCGGGATCGCCACGGCCGGATCGACCGCCCAGGCGCCGCCGTCCGAGCCCATCGGCACGCGGCTCATGCTCTCGACGCCGCCGCCGATCGCGGCCTGGCTCTGGCCCGACATGACCTGCGCGGCCGCCATGTTGGTGGCTTCGAGGCCGGAGGCGCAGAAGCGGTTGACCTGCACGCCCGACACGGTCTCGGCATAGCCCGCCATCACCGACGCGGTGCGCGCGATGTCGGCGCCCTGCTCGCCGATCGGCATGACGCAGCCCAGCACGATGTCATCGACCAGGTGCGTGTCGAGAGTGTTGCGGTCGCGCAGGGCCTGCAGCGCGGTGACGGCCAGGCGCACCGGCGTCACTTCATGGAGCGATCCGTCCTTGCGGCCCTTGCCACGCGGGGTGCGGACGGCGTCGTAAATGTATGCGTCGGTCATGGTCTTCTCCTTCAGCTCAATCTCGAAAGCGGAAAATTGTCATCCCGAGCGTAGCGAGGGACCTTTACTGATCCCCAAAGGTCCCTCGCTACGCTCGGGATGACAGTCTTTTGTCGTGGACGGCGCTGCGTTAGAGCGTCCGTCCAATGAGTTCCTTCATGATCTCGTTGGTGCCGCCGTAGATCTTCTGCACGCGGGCGTCGGCGTAGAGGCGCGCGATCGGGTATTCCCACATGTATCCGTAGCCGCCGTGGAACTGCAGGCACTCGTCGATCAGCTCGCACTGCAGCTCGGTCGTCCAGTACTTGGCCATCGCCGCGGTCGCGACGTCGAGCTCGCCCTTGAGGTGCTTGGCCACGCAATCGTCGACGAAGACGCGCGCGATATGGGCCTTGGTCTTGAGTTCGGCCAGCTTGAAGCGCGTGTTCTGGAAATCGATGATCTGCTTCCCGAACGCCTTGCGCTCCTTCACGTAGGCCAGCGTGTGCTCCAGCGCCGCCTCGATGGCCGCCACCGCCTGGATGGCGATGACCAGCCGCTCCTGCGGCAGCTGCTGCATCAGCTGGACGAAGCCCATGCCCGGCCCGCCCAGCAGATGATCCGCCGGCACGCGCACGTCCTGGAAGAACAGTTCCGACGTGTCCTGCGCCTTCATGCCGATCTTCTCGAGATTGCGGCCGCGCTTGAACCCTTCGGTCTTGGTCTCGACGGCGATGAGCGACGTGCCCTTCGCGCCGAGCGTGGGATCGGTCTTGGCGACCACGATCACCAGGTCGGCCAGCTGGCCGTTGGTGATGAAGGTCTTGGAGCCGTTGATGACCCAGTGATTGCCGTCCATGACGGCGGTCGTCTTCACCGCCTGCAGGTCCGAGCCGGTGCCCGGCTCGGTCATGGCGATGGCGGTGACCAGCTCGCCGGAGCAGGCCTTGGGGATCCACTTCTTCTTCTGCTCCTCGGTGCCGTAATGGAGCAGATAGGGGACCACGATGTCGTTATGCAGCGAGAAGGCCGGCCCGGAGGCGAGCGCCCGGCCCTGCTCCTCGATCATGATGGCGCTGTAGAGGAAATCCGCGCCGGCGCCGCCATAGGCCTCGGGCATGGTCATGCCCAGAAGCCCCTGCTCGCCCGCCTTGCGCCACAGCGCGCGCGGCACGATACCCTCCTCTTCCCACTTCATGTGGAACGGGGTCACTTCCTTCTCGAAGAAGCGCCGGCAGGTCTCACGAAACATCTGGTGTTCAGGCGTGTAATGCGCGGCCAGAGCGGCAGTCACAGGCATCGTCCTCCAACGATCAGGATGGTCAGTCTTCTTGAAGGGACTGTGGGCCGCCGACGGTTCGTCCGCCAGCCCAAGGTAGGTAGTTTACCTTTACGTAAACGTCAACGGCGGTTAGGAGGGTGACGATGACCATCGAAAATGAAGAGCAGCTCGAGAAGCTGCGCATCATCGGCAAGCTCGTCGCCCGGACCCTCGCCGCCATGGGCGCGGCGCTGGAGCCCGGCATGACGACCCGGGAACTGGACGATCTCGGGCGCGCCTTGCTCGAGAAGGAAGGTGCACGCTCCGCCCCCGAAGTCACCTACGGGTTTCCGGGCGCGACCTGCATCTCGGTGGGCCCGGACTGCGCCCACGGCATCCCGGACGACACGGTGATCAAGGCCGGCGACCTGATCAACATCGACGTCTCGGCCGAGCTGGACGGCTATTTCGGCGATACCGGCGCGAGCTTCGCCGTCCCGCCGACCAGCCCGCGCATCGAGCGCCTCTGCGAGGATGGAAGGCGGGCCATGTGGGCCGGCATCCGGGCCGTGAAGCCGGGCGTCCGGCTGAACGAGATCGGCCGGTCGATCGAGACCTTCGCGCAGAAGAACGGCTACAGCCTGATCCGCAATCTGGCGAGCCACGGCGTCGGACGCTCGCTGCACGACGAGCCGTCGGAAATCCCGACCTGGTACGAGAAGCACGACCGCCGGAAGATCACGGAAGGTCTCGTCTTCACCATTGAGCCGTTCCTGTCGCTGGGCGCCGACCATGTCGAAGAAATGGACGATGGCTGGACGCTGCGCCCGCCCCTGCGCGAGGCCACGGTGCAGTACGAGCACACCCTGGTCGCGACCCGTCGGGGTCCGCTGATCCTGACGCTGGCCTGAGCGGCGCTCGCGATTTTACCGTCGCTATTTGACGGTTGGGCAGGCCCGCGACGGCAGACGCGAATCGCAGACGCTGACGCTCTCGATGTACTGCTTCATGGTCTGAAACTGCTCGGGCGTGGGGACCGACCGCACGGCGCGCTGCACGACGTAGAAACTGTCGTTGCCCTTGATCGCCGTCAGCATCGTGGTCTCCGGCTTGCCGGTCGACGCCAGCAGCGGACAGCGCAGCAGCACCGAGGCGGCGTCGTAGCCGTTCACCTTGCCGGTCGCGACCGGCGTGGCAGAGCTGCCCTTGCAGGCGCCCGCCCACTGTTGCTGCATCGCGCCGAGAAACGCCGCCGGCTGCAGATCCTTGCGGCTGAGGAACACCTGAACCGTGACCATCTCGGTCCAGCTCTGCACCGTCTCGCCCGTCGGGATGAACTCCTGCATGTTCATGCCGTTCTTCGAGTCCTTGAAGCCGAGCTTGAAGCCCTGCGGCATGCCCACGAGCAGGTTCTCGTTCTTGAGCTGCTGCGCGTGTACCGCCCCGCCAACCACCGCGACCATCAGGGCGAATCCAACCGCCGTCCACTTGCTCCGCTTCTTCATCGGGCTCCCCTGCAAAGGCTGCAGGGGACCAAACGGTGGTTTCACGGTGCTGTTCCCTGACGATTTCTATTCGACCGTCGTCGCACTCAATCCCAGCATCGCGCGGCGGCGCAGCCACTGGCTGGGGCGATAGCGGTCGTCGCCGGTGATCGCCTGGATCTGCACCAGGATCTCGTGGCACTCCTTGACGCCCATCCAGTCGGCCAGCGCCAGCGGCCCGCGCGGATAGTTCAGGCCGAGCGTCATTGCCGTATCGACGTCGGCCGCCGAGGCGATGCCGATCATCGCCATCTCGCAGCCGAGATTGGCGATCATCGCGCACATGCGCTGGGCGATGAAGCCCGGCGAGTCCTTGATCACCGTCACCTTGGTGCCCGACTTGGCGAGCAGCGCCACGGTGGCGTCCCGAACCGCCGGATCGAAGCCCGGCGCCATCATGATCGTGATGCGCTTGGAGACGTCGCCGGTCAGATCGACCGCGACGGTGCGCTTCGGGTCGAGGCCCAGCTCGATCGCGGTGGTGGTGCAGTCCTTGCCGACCGGCGCCACCAGGATCGGGCTCTTGCCGTCGTCGGCCGCCAGCATCTCGGCGCCATCGGCACTCACCAGGCTCATCAGCTTGGTGTTGTGCGTGTCCATGATGACGACGCTCGACGCCGGCACGTGCGAGGTCGGATGGTCGGCGCCCGCATCGATCTTGGCGCCCTTATCGTCATAGCCGTACCAGCCGCCGCCGGTCTTGCGGCCGAGCTTGCCCGCCGCATAGAGGCTCTCGTGATACGGGCTCGGCGTCATGCGCCGGTCATGGAAGAAGCCCTCGTAAATGATCTTGCGGGCCGGGAAGTTCACGTCGATGCCCGTCAGGTCCATCAGCTCGAACGGGCCCATGCGGAAGCCACAGGTGTCGCGCATCACGGCGTCGACCTGCGACGGCGTCGCCCGGCCCTCCTGCATGATGCGCAGGCCCTCGGTGCCGATCGCGGTGCCGCCGAGATTGACCAGGAAGCCCGGCGTGTCGCCCACCACCACGGGCACGCGGGTCTGGCGCTTGCCCAGCACCACCATGGCATCGACCACCCATTGCGCGGTATCGGCGGCGCGGATGACCTCGACCAGCTTCATCAGCGGCACGGGATTGAAATAGTGCATGCCGCAGACGCGGTCGCGATGCTTGAGCGCGCGCGCGATCGAGGCGATGCGGATCGACGAGGTGTTGGAGGCCAGGATGGCGTCGGGCGCGATCACCGCCTCGAGTTCGCCGAACAGCTTCTGCTTCACCTCGAGATTCTCGAACACCGCCTCGACGACGACGTGGCAGCCCTTTAAGTCCTCGATCTTCTCGGCGATGCCGAGATTGGCGTCGGCCTTCGCGAGGTCGGCCTCGGTGACCCGCCCCTTGGCAACAAGACCCTTCAACGTGTCGAGGATCGCCGCCTTGGCTTTCGCCGCACCGCCGGGCGCCGCGTCATACATGATCGCCTTCATGCCGCCCTGCGCGGTGACCTGGGCGATGCCGCGGCCCATGGCGCCGGTTCCCACGACGCCGACGGTGAGATCGGGGCGGTTGATATCGAGAGTCATTCGTCTGTCCTTCTTGCCTTTGGAGTGCGCCACTCCAGTGGCGCATCTTCCCTTCACGCATGAGCGCCACTGGAGTGGCGCGCTCCTATGATTTGTTTGCGAAGCCGGCCGTCTTCAGGCCGTCCTTGATTTCTTCCAGCACGACCGGATCCTCGATCGTGGCCGGCAGCGTCCATGGCTGGCTGTCGGCCATCTTCTGCATCGTGCCACGCAGGATCTTGCCCGAACGCGTCTTGGGCAGCCGCTGCACGACCAGCGCGCTCTTGAAGAAGGCGACCGGACCGATACGGTCGCGCACCATCTGCACGACCTCGTTGGTGATCTCCTGCGGCGGCCGGTTGACGCCGGCCTTCAGCACCAGGAAGCCCAGCGGCACCTGCCCCTTCAGATCGTCGGCGATACCGATCACCGCGCACTCGGCAACATCGTTGTGCGCACCCAGCACTTCCTCGATCTGGCCGGTCGAGAGGCGATGGCCGGCGACGTTGATCACGTCGTCCACGCGCGTCATCACCGAGACGTAGCCGTCCGGGTCGATGAAGCCGGCATCGCCGGTTTTGTAGTATCCGGGGAACTCGCTCATGTAGCTCTGCTTGTAGCGCTCGTCGGCGTTCCACAGCGTCGGGAAGGTTCCCGGCGGCAAGGGCAGCTTGCCGGCCAGCGCCCCCACCTCGCCCGGCTTCATCGGATGGCCGTTCTCGTCGAGCACGTCGAGATGCCAGCCCGGCGACGGCACCGAGGTCGAACCGAGCTTCACCGGCATCGGGTCGAGACCCTGGAAGTTGCCGCAGATCGCCCAGCCGGTCTCGGTCTGCCACCAGTGATCGACCACCGGCACGCCCAAGAGCTTCTGCGCCCACTCGACGGTCGGCGGATCGCCGCGCTCGCCCGCCAGGAACAAGGTGCGGAAGTTCGAAAGGTCGTACTGCCCGAGCAGCTTGCCTTCAGGGTCCTCGCGCTTGATCGCGCGGAAGGCCGTCGGCGCGGTGAACAGTGCCATCGCCTTGTGCTCGGAGATCACGCGCCAGAAGGCGCCGGCGTCGGGCGTGCCGACCGGCTTGCCCTCGTAGAGGATCGAGGTCGCGCCGTGGATCAGCGGCCCGTAGACGATGTAGCTGTGGCCCACGACCCAGCCCACGTCCGAGGCGCACCAGTAGACCTCGCCCGGCTCGACGCCGTAGAGGTTCTTCATCGACCAGGCGAGCGCCACGCAATAGCCGCCGGTGTCGCGCACCACGCCCTTGGGCTGGCCGGTCGTGCCCGACGTGTAGAGGATGTAGAGCGGATCGGTGGCCTTGACCGGCACGCAAGGAGCGGGCTGCGCGGTGGCGAGCGCCTCGTTCCAGTCGAGGTCGCGCCCGGCCACCATCGTCGCGGCACATTGCGGCCGCTGCAGCAGGATGACCCGCGGCACCTTGTGCTTGGCCTGCTCGATCGCCTGGTCGACCAGCGGCTTGTAGTGAACGATGCGCGACGGCTCGATGCCGCACGAGGCGGTGAGGATCAGCTT
The DNA here is from genome assembly GCF_965228225.1 of Reyranella sp. Classification (GTDB taxonomy): domain Bacteria; phylum Pseudomonadota; class Alphaproteobacteria; order Reyranellales; family Reyranellaceae; genus Reyranella. The sequence goes on from NZ_OZ245801.1 coordinate 2,796,429, forward strand.
CGGCGCGCAATCGTCGATGCGGCTCGACAGTTCCTTGGCCGCGAAGCCGCCGAACACCACCGAATGAATTGCGCCCAGCCGTGCGCAGGCGAGCATCGCCATCACCGCTTCGGGGATCATCGGCATGTAGAGGATGACGCGATCGCCCTTGCCCACCCCCTGCGCCGCGATCATCCCGGCGACGCGCGCCACCTGGTCGCGCAGCTCGCGATAGGTGAAGGTCTTCTTGGTGTTGGTGAGCGGCGAATCGTAGATCAGCGCCGCCTGCTCGGCCCTATTTGTCCCACTGGCGCCGTCGACATGGCGGTCGAGCGCATTGTGGCAGGCGTTGAGTTCGCCGCCCTCGAACCAGCGATAGAAAGGCGGCTTCGTCCCGTCGAGCACCTTGTCCCAGGGCTTCGTCCAGTCGATCGCCACAGCCTGCTCGGACCAGAATCCCTCGGGATCCTGGAGCGACCGCGCATGCAGCGCACGATATTTGTCGCCAACAGCCATGACCGGCATCCTTTGCGTTTCCGCCCCTGGCTTAGCCCCGGCCCCGCCCTGTCGCAATGTGGTTATGTGGGCTCGCCCCGCCGGGAGGCGCTGTCGCAGATGAGGCAAAGGTCCCTCACTACGTTCGGGATGACACCGTTTGTTTGATCAGCGCACTGCGCAAATCCCAACAAAATTGTCATCCCGAACGTAGTGAGGGACCTTTCGCCTCCTTAGGCACGCCAACTGATCCGGCCTTTCCCGGGCCATGTGCGACGGCCCTGCCCCGCAGAGGCTCAGGCGAAGACGTCGGAAACGTAGCGACCGTGCTCGTGCTCGACGACCTCGACCCACTTCTGGGCGTCGGCCTCGCTGACGCCCGATGCCTCGCGATAGATTCGCACCAGCGTTTCGCGGACGCCCGGCGCCATGTGCTGCCCATCGCCGCAGACGAAGACGCTGCCGCCCCGCTGGAAGAGTTCCACGATGCGGGCGCGCTCTTCCCAGACCCGATGCTGCACGAACGAGACCTCGCCCCGCGGCTGCAGCGAGAAGGCCGGGAGCACCGTGACGACGCCCGCCGCCTCCCAGCGCGCGAGTTCATCGCGATAGAGATAGTCGACGTCGGCATGGTTGGTGCCGAAGAACAGCAAGGCCGGTCCGACCTCCTGTCCGGCTTGCTTCTGCGTGGCCCGCTCCTGCAGGAAGCCGCGGAACGGCGCGATGCCGGAGCCGGCGCAGATCAGGATGAGCGGCGTCCTGGGATCGGCCGGCGGATGGAACCGCGCATTGGACGGACGCACCGCCAGCGAGATGCGGTCGCCCGGCTGCAGATGCGCCAGATAGGACGAGGCCACGCCGCGGAAGGTGCCGGTTCCCGAGTAAGCCGGCGCGTCGACGACGGCGACGGTCAGCGTGACATGGTCGGGCTTCCACAGCGGCGACGAGGAGATCGAATACTGCCGCGCCCGCATGGGCGGCAGCATGTCGAGATAGGGACCGAATCCCAGCGCGCAGGACTGGAAGCGGTCGAGCAGGTCGAGGACGCTGCAGCGCGGCTTGAGCACCGATGTGGCGTAAGCCTCGCCCGCCATGGCCTCCAGCTCGGCCTGCTCGGGCGGACAGGGCGTGGCCGCCGCGAGCGCCGCCACCTGGGCGCGAGTCGCGGGCTGCGCCAGTTCCACGTAGTTCGAGAGCAGCTCGCCGCAGCTGACCGGCCGGCCGATCGGCAGGCTGGCCGCGCCGTCGCGCCGAAGCACCACGAGCGTGTCGCGCGCCAGACCGAAGCGACGCAGCACACGATCGACCAGCTCCGGCGGATTCGTGGCCAGGACCGCCAGATAGTCGCCCGCGCGATAGCTCATCCCTTCAGGCAGCGAGAATTCCAGGTGCCGCTTCGAGCGCGCGTTGGGTGCGCTCATGTCCACCAGTTCGCGGTTCTCGACGACGCTGCCTCGTTGCAGATCGCCCAGCCGCAGCGCGCCCTCGCGACCGTCCTTGACGTACTCGACCTGCAGACCGGACGCCGCCGGCGCGGCGGCGGCCTCCTTGCCCAGCGCCTCGCGCAGCCGCGGCAGGAAGCCCGCCCACCATTCGTCGAAGGCGCCGAAGAAGTCGCCGCCGGAATCGGTCTCGCCGCGCTCGGCGAGCCGCGTGGCGCCGGCCCGGGCGAGAGCGGCATCGACCCGCTTGGGAATCGCCTGATAGGTGCGCGCCCATTGCCGGTTGCCGCAGCCAAACACGGCGAAGCGAGCGCCGGTCAGCGCGCCCTCCGGCAGGGCTTCGACAGACGAGACGAACAGGCGGGCATTGTCGGGCGGCTGGCCTTCGTAGGACGCCGTGACCACGACGATCGCGCCCTCGCGCGGGAGGTTGGCTGCATAGTCGTCCATCGCCGCCACGGTCGGCGCGAAGCCGTTGGCCGGCGCCTCGTCGGCGATGCGGTTGGCAAAGGCCTCCGACGAACCGGTATTGCTGCCATAGAGGATCAGCAGCGGCGTGGCCGCCGCATCCGAGGCGGGTCGTCGCACGGGCTGCGGCGTCAGCGCCTTCTGCGGCGTCGATGGCACGGCACTGCGCCGCAGAGACGTCCCGGTGCGGCGCGCCCGCGCGCGGATGCGCAGCCCTTCGGGCTTGAGCGTCAGCGTCTCGTGGATCTTCAGCGTGTAGGACGGATCGTCGAGCACGAAATCGAAGCGCTGCAACATCAGGATGAGCACGAGCTGGGCTTCCTGCATGGCGAAGGGCCGGCCGATGCAGGCCCGCGCGCCGTTGCCGAAGGGCTTCCAGGCATTCGGCGGCAACTGGCTGGCATTCTCGGGCGCGAAGCGCTCCGGCCTGAAGGCTTCAACGTCGTCGCCCCAGACCTTGGGGTCGCGATGGAGCATCGGCTCGAGGACCATCACGATGTCTTTGGTCGAGAGAGGGTACTTGCCGGCCAGCACCGTGTCCTTGTGCGGGCTGACCGAAAAGACCGAGGCGGTCGGCCAGATGCGCAGCGTCTCCATCAGGATCTGCTCGATGTAGCGGAGCTGCGCCAGGTGCTCGACGCGTGGCACCTCCTCGCCCAGCACCTCGTCGACGAGGGCCCGCGCCTTCTGCAGCACGTCGGGATTCTTGAGCAGCAGATAGGTCGCGAAGGACAGAAGTCCGCTCGTGGTCTCGTGGCCGGCGATCAGGAAGGTGATCATCTGATAGCCGATATTCTCGTCGCTCAGCTTTTCGCCCGTTACGGGATCGACGCCGTTGAGCATGAGATTGAGCAGGTCGTTCTTCTCGTTGCCCCTGGGATCGCGCCGGCGCTCGGCGATGAGGTCGCGCGCGACCTTGTCCATCATCTCCTTGTCGACCTGGAACTGGCGCGCCTTGGACAGCATGAGGCTGCTCAGCAGCTTCGGCCGGCGCGCGCGGTTCGAGGCTTCCTGCAGCGTTCCGACCATGGCGGACACGAAGGGATGCATGTCGTCCTGGTAGAAGCTGTTGAAGCGATAATCGAAGGCACAGAGCGCGATCGTATCGAGCGTGAGCCGCGTCATGTTGTCGGCGACCTCGATGACGGCGCTCGGCCCGAACCGCTCCCAGCGCACGAACATCTGGTCGGCGATGTCGAGCATCCTGTCGAACATGCCGCGGATGGCGATCGGGCCGAAGGCCGGGACGAGAATACGATGAGCCTTGGCCCAGTTGGGCTCGTGGCCATAGGCCGTGAACAGCCCGTCGCCGGCAACCGCCCGGATCTCCTTCAGCGCCCCCTGGATACGCTTGCCGAACCGCGTCTCGTCGCACAGCTCGTTCACCAGCTCCTGCGAACTCGCGACATGGACGTCGTGGTCCATGATCGTGAGCTTGAAGAACGGCCCGTAGGTGCGGGCGAGCGCCATGAGGCTCTGGACCGGGCAGCCGCCCTGCAGCTCCGTGAGATTGCCGACGATGGGCTTGAGGGGCGGTTGGGGAACCGGCTCGTTCAGCGACATGTTGCAGTGCCTTTAGACAAGTTCGAATTCCCGAGGACCGCCGGGCCGAGGACGTGACGGATATAAAATGGCCTGTCCCCTCGAACCTTGTCGACGTATTCCTGTGAGGAACGGCGGAAGCGGAGTATTTCGATGCGTAGACATTTCCTGGCGGTGCTCATGGCCGGCGGCGCGACGGCCTTGCTGCCGCATCAAGGCCGCGCCCAGGGCTGGATGGAGTACAAGCCCGAGGGTGGACGTTTCCGCGTCGACCTGCCCGCGCTGCCGAAGATCGCCATCGTGCAGGTTCCGATCGGCAACGGCAACGCCGTGCCGATGACCGAAGCAACCTCGGTGGCCTCGCGGGTCGCCTACATCGCTTCCTATGTCGACTATCCACCCGCCGTTACCAAGGGGGCCGCCGCCGACGTGATCCTGAGCAAGGTCCGCGACGGCGCGGCGGCCGGTGGCTCCTACCGCGACGAGAGGAAGCTCCAGCTCGGCCGCGTCGAGGGGCGCGAATACACGGTCGTCCAGGGCAACGGCAATGTCGCCGTCACCCGCACCTACTGGGCGCGCGGTCGCCTGTTCACGCTCGTGGTGGACGGCAAGGCCGGCGTCGAGACCCAGCCCGCCACCCGCCAGTTCCTCGACTCCTTCGCGCTGGTCCAATAGGCGGCGCGCCAACGGGCCTGTCGCCCCTCCCGGCTTCCCGCTATCCTCCCGGCAACAAGAATGGTCCCGGGAGGGAACGATGGTCGGTCGCCGTGAGGTGATGCTGGGCGGGCTTGCCGCGCTGGCGTCGACGCGTGTGCAGGCTCAATCGACGAACTGGCCCACCAAGCCGATCCGCCTGATCGTGCCCTACGGGCCCGGCGGCTCGGCCGACCAGGTGGCGCGTCTCTATGCCGAGAAGATGAGCGCAACGCTTGGCCAGCAGATCATCGTGGAGGACAAGCCCGGTGCCTCGGGCGGCGTCGGCGCCCAGATGGTCGCGACGGCGCCGGCCGACGGCTACACGCTTCTGCTGTCGCCGACCGCGATCATGGCGATCACGCCGGCCGCGCGCAAAGTGCCGTACAATCCCAACGACCTCGTCGCCGTCGCGCGCCTCTCGACGCCCATCCTGGTCGTCACCCTCACCAAGGCGCTGGGCGTCCGGAGCTGGGCCGAGTTCGTGGCGCTGGCGAAAGCCAACCCGGGGAAATACTGGTTCGGCTCCTCGGGCCTCGGCACCATCACCCATCTCACCGGCGAAGTGCTGACGCGGGCCGCCGGCATCCAGATGCAGCACTCGCCCTACAAGACCATCGTCGATGCCACCGGCGACGTGTTCGACGGCCGTATCCAGATGGTCTTCGATCCCTCCTTCGTGCCCTACGCCAAGGCCGGCAAGGTGCTCGCCGCCCTGGTCGACCAGCCGGCCCGCCTGCCCGATCTGCCGGACACGCCGACGGCGACGGAGATCGGCCTCGATCTCAAGGGCTTCCGGGCCCGCAGCTGGTTCGGTCTCTTCGCGCCCAAGGGCACGCCGGACCCGATCCTCGCGCGCCTGTCCGAGGCCGCGGCGCAGGCGGCCGCCCTGCCCGAGATGAAGGAGAAGCTGCTGCTCGTGGCGCAGAATGTCGAATATCAGTCCAACGTCGACTTCGCGCGGCAGGTACGCGACGACCAGATCTATTTCGCGCAGCTGCTGAAAGACCTGGATATCAAGCTGGAATAGGCGAGCCGCCCTGTGAGAGAGTGCCGCCGCACAGGGAGTCGAACGGAAAAGATCATGGCCAAGCGCAAGACGGGAAAAGGCAGCAGCAAGTCGAAGGCTCCGGCCAAGCGCAAGGTCGCCGCCAAGACGAAGAAGATCGTCCGGCCGGCTGCGAAGGCCGCCCCCAAGAAGGCTCCCTCGCCAAAGAAGGTCATCGCCCCCAAGAAGGTTGTCGCATCGAAGAAGGCCGTCGCACCGAAGAAGGCCCCGGCAGCCCGGAAGGCCGCCGCTCCCAAGCCGCTCGGGCGTCCCGGCCTGCGTCGCTCGGTCAAGAGTCGCACCTCGGTGACCCGCCTCGCCGCGCCGCGCCCCGTGTCGCACAAGACCGCCCTCGCCGCGCACAACATCTACGAGCGAGACCTGGACAGGACGCCGGCGAATTATGCCGCGCTCACCCCGCTGCAGTTCATCGAGCGCACCGCCAGCGTCTATCCCGATCACGTCGCGCTGATCCACGGCCAGCGCCGCCAGACCTGGGCCGAGACTTATGCACGCTGCCGGCGCCTCGCCTCGGCGCTGGTCAAGGTGGGCATCGGCGTCGGCGACACGGTGGCGATCATGGCGCCCAACATTCCCGAGATGTACGAGGCGCATTTCGGCGTGCCGATGAGCGGCGGCGTACTGAACTCGCTCAACACCCGCCTCGACGCGGCGATGGTCGCCTTCATCATCGACCATAGCGAGACCAAGGTGCTGCTGGTCGACCGCGAGTATCATCGCGTCGTCACCGAGGCGCTGGCGATCGCCAAGACCCAGCCGCTGGTCGTCGACATAGACGATCCCGAATGCGAGGACCGCGCGCAGATCGGCGACACGACCTGGGAGGAATTCATCGCCGACGGCGATCCCGACTTCGCCTGGGCCTATCCGTCGGACGAATGGAACGCGATCACGCTCAATTACACGTCGGGCACGACCGGCAATCCCAAGGGCGTCGTCTACAGTCATCGCGGCGCCACCCTCTCGTCCTACGGCAACGCCACGCAGTGGCCGATCGGCCTGCACCCGGTCTATCTCTGGACCCTGCCGATGTTCCACTGCAACGGCTGGTGCTTCCCCTGGACGCTGGCGCTGGTGGCCGGCACCTCGGTCTGCCTGCGCCGCCCGGCGGCCAAGCCGATCTTCGACGCGCTGACCGACAACGACGTGAGCCACATGTGCGGCGCACCGATCATCATGCAGCTCATCATCGGCGCGACCGACGCCGAGCGCCGGCCGCTCGGCCGCAAGGTCGAGTTCATGACCGCCGCCTCGCCGCCCCCCGCGGCCGTGCTCGAGGCGCTGGAGAAACAGAACTTCCGGGTGACCCACGTCTACGGTCTCACCGAGGTCTACGGCCCGGCCACCATCTGCTCGTGGCACCAGGAATGGGATGCGCTGCCGGCGCACGATCGCGCACGTCTGAAGGCGCGCCAGGGCGTGCGCTATGCCGCCCAGGATGGCGTCACGGTGATGGATCCCACGACCATGAAGGAGGTGCCGCGCGACGGCACGACCATGGGTGAGGTCATGTTCCGCGGCAACATCACGATGAAGGGTTATCTCAAGAACCCGGCGGCGACGCGTGACGCCTTCGCGGGCGGCTGGTTCCATTCCGGCGATCTCGGCGTGATGCACGAGGACGGCTACATCGAGCTGCGCGACCGGTCCAAGGACATCATCATCTCGGGCGGCGAGAACATCTCCACCATCGAGGTCGAGGGCGTGATCATCGCCCATCCGGCCGTCGCCAACGCCGCCGTCGTCGCCAAGCCCGACGAGAAGTGGGGCGAGACGCCCTGCGCCTTCGTGATGCTGAAGCCCGGCGCCACGGCCACGGCGGAGGACATAATCGCCCACTGCCGCGCCAACCTCGCCGGCTTCAAGTGCCCGCGCCATGTGGTGTTCCGCGACCTGCCCATGACCTCGACCGGCAAGGTGCAGAAGTACGTCCTGCGCGAGTGGGCGAAGGCCGCCTAGGTAGCCGCCTTCACCTTGCCAGCCACCGCGCGCAGATTCTGGATGAACGCCCTCGCGGCGGCGCCGCGTTCGTTGCGGCGGAAGGCGGCCGAAAGCTCCGAGATGATGGGCGGCCCGCTCATCGGTCGGTAGACCAGTCCCGGCAGGCGCAGGCACCTGCTCATCGATGCTGGCACCACCGCGACACCGAGGCCGAGCGCGACGAGGCCCACGACCGCGAACAGGTTTCGGCCATAGGTCGCGATGCGCGGCGTGTAGCCGCCCCGCTTCCCGAAGTCGATCGTGTGCTGCCAGTAGCTGATGCCGATTCCATGGTCGGCGGTGATGAACGGCGTGTCGGCAAGAGCCGCCGGATTGATCGTCTTTCGTCGCGCGGCCGGATGGGTCGATGGCAGCGCCAGCACGATCGGCTCCCGCATCAGGGTGAGGTCGGTGAGGCCGGGCCCATAGTGGATGGGCGGCCGCACGAAGCCGATGTCGATCCGTCCTTCCTCCAATTCGCGCAGGACGACCTTCATTTCGATTTCGCGCACGCGCACGTCGACGTTGGGCTGCTTGGCGCGGAAGGCGAGAATGGTGGAAGAGAGCACGTCCGTATAGATCGCAGTGGTCACGATGCCGACCTCGACGATGCCCATCTCGCCACGGCCCGCGCGCCGTCCGACCGTTTCCGCCCGCTCGACCTGACGCAAGGCGACACGCGCTTCCTCGAGGAAGAGCATGCCGGCATCCGACAGTTCGACCGTCCGCTTCGTGCGGTGGAACAGGACGGCGCCCAGCATGCGTTCCAGCGACTGGATCTGCTGCGTCAGCGACGGCGGCGCGATGCCCAGCCGCTCGGCGGCACGCGTGAAATGCAGTTCTTCGGCGACAGCGATGAAATACCGGAGATGCCGGGTGTCCAGGGGCATGGAGCATATTAGGCAGAGCCTAATTATTTCGCATTCACAATATAGTGGTCCCTAAGATTGGTTTGGCCTCTTAGTCGTTCGGCAAGACGGGAGGGAAACATGCAGATCGAAGTTCTGCCCACGAATGCCGGGCTGGGCGCAGAAGTCCGCGGCATCGACATGCGCAAACCGCTTTCGTCCGGGGAGTTGGAAGCGTTTCGCGCCGCCTGGCATCGCCATGTCGTTCTGCTGGTGCGCGACTGCCCGATGAACGACGAGCAGCTCATTGCCTTCAGCCGCCAGTTCGGCGAGCTGCAGTTGTCGCCCAGTACCGAGGTGACCGAAAAGTTCGGCGAATTCGGCACCGTGGCGCCCGAGATCACGGTGGTGTCCAACATCGTCGAGCAGGGCAAACCGATTGGCACGCTCGGTTCCGGCGAGGCCTTCTGGCACACAGACAGCTCGTTCATCGACACGCCGGCCGCCTACAGCATCCTGCACGGCATCGAGTTGCCGCCGACCGGCGGCAACACCGAGTTCGCCGACATGTACAAGGCCTACGACTCCCTGCCGGAGGCGCTGAAGAAGCGCATCGAGGGGCTGAAGGCGATCCACAGCTTCACGCACACCTCGTCCGGCGCCCTGCGCAAGGGCTATGAGGAGATCACCGACGTCAGCAGGACGCCGGGTGCCCATCACCCGCTCGTCCGCGTCCATCCCGAGACCGGTCGCAAGGCACTGTTCCTCGGCCGCCGTCTCAACAGCTACGTCATCGGCCTTCCCGTCGAGGAGAGCGAGACGCTGCTCGATCAGCTGTGGTCCTACGCCACGCGGCCCGACCTGACGTGGAGCCACACGTGGCGCCCCGCCGACACGGTCATGTGGGACAATCGCTGCGCCATGCACCGGCGCGACGCCTTCGACGCGTCGCAGCGGCGCCTGCTCCATCGCACCCAGACGAAGGGCACGCCGACTTCCTGAGCCGCCGCCGACGGAAGCACGGTTTCGACACCCGCCAACCAACGAGGACATCAGCGGCCCCAAGAAAGACGTAAGGGAGGAAAAGAAGAAATGCGGCACTTTGCAGTCGGCAAGGCGCTGGTCGCACTCGGTGCGATCGCGTCTCTGCTAGCGTTGGCCATGCCGGCCCGGGCGCAGAGCTATCCGAACCGGCCGATCACCATCGTGAGCCCCTTCGCCGCGGGAGGACCGAGCGACGCGGTGACCCGTGTCATCGCGCAGTCTCTGGCCGAGAAGCTTGGCCAGACCGTGCTGGTCGACAACACGGCCGGCGCGGGCGGCACGATCGGCACCACCAAGGTCGCGCGCGCCGCACCCGACGGCTACATGCTGCTTCTTCACCATATCGGCCACGCCACCAGCGTCGCTCTCTACACGAAGCTGCCGTACAGTCCGCTCGACGACTTCGCGCCGATCGGGATGGTTGCCGTGGTGCCGAACGTGATCAGCACGAAGAAGGACCTCAAGCTCGAGAACATCGCGGCCCTTGTCGACTATCTCCGCCGAAACGCGTCGACCGTGATCGTCGGCGATGCAGGCAACGGCTCGGCCTCGCAGCTCTGCCATCTCCTGCTTGCCGAGACGTTCGGCGTGAAGCGCTTCGAGTCCGTGAGCTACAAGGGCACCGCTCCCGCCATCAACGACCTGCTGAGCGGCCAGTACGACATGCTCTGCGATCTCGTCTCGATCATCTCGACCTACATCCAGTCGGGCCGCCTCAACGGCTACGCCGTGACGACGGTCGAGAAGGTCCCGACCTTGCCGCAGCTTCCCACCCTGGATGCATCCGGCTATCCGGGCTTCGACCTCAGTACCTGGTACGGGCTCTATGCGCCGGCGGGCACGCCGGAGCCGATCATCGCGAGGCTGTCCGAGGCCCTTGCCCAAGTCTTGCAGGATCCGCAGGTCAAGGCGCGCCTGGAGCCTCTGGGGGCCGAACCCTATCCCGTCAGCCAGGCAACGCCGGCGGCGCTCCGTTCTTATCTGAAGGCGGAGATCGAGCGATGGACGAAGATTCTTCGAGCGGCGGGGGTCCAGCCAAACTGACGCGCCCCCCGCAGCAACGACGGCAAACCATCGCGTCGCCATAATCGCCGGGCTAGTTTCCGTATCCCATGCCCGGCGAAGCAACGCTCATCGTGACGACCCGCAGCGGCGTACGCCCCCTGGGCGTGCGCGGCGAGCCGTTGCACAACGCCGCGCCGCAATTGCGGCGTGTCGTGCGTCGTCGGCTGGGCGACGAAGCCGCCGACCTGCTGGCCGATCCGCAACTCCATGAGAACGACCAGGGCATCGACTGGTACGCCGGCTGGTCCGGTCCGATCCGCGCCGTTACCGACCTCCCGCAAGCGGAGCAGGACGCGGTGCTGGCCGGCGTCGAGCGCACGCTGGCGGAGATCCGGCGGCTGGGCGATATGCTCGCCGGCCACGGCCCCAAGGAAGAGACCGGGGTCGTCGGCCTGTCGCTGAAGCTGGCGGCGCGCGCGCCCTCGCCCGCTTTCGTCTTCCTGGTGGGCGACCGGCCCGTCATCGTCGCCTGGGGCTACGAGAAGGAAGCGGCCAGCGCGCTGCTGCCGCTCACCCTGCCGCGGGTGCCCGATGCTCGCGTGGCGGAGGCGCGGCCCTTGGAACGGCGGCCGGTGCTCGAAGCCGCGCAGAGGACGCCGATATCCGCCCTGCCCGCCGTCATCCCGGCCGCCGGAGTCCCCTGGTGGCGAACGCTCGCCGCTGCGCTACCGCTCCTCCTGCTCCTGTTGGCAGGCGCGTGGGCCCTGCGCGGTCTGCTGCCGGTCCCGCCCGACGTCTCGCTTGCGACGCGCGAAGGGCCGCCTGCACCGCCGGCACCGGAAGCACCGCCCGATACCCTGCCGGCGTTGAAGGCTGCCTTCTCGGCCGAGCAATCGCGCGAGCGCGTGCTGAAAGTCGAGCTTGGCCTGGCCGAAGCGGAACTGAAGCGGCGGATCGTCGACTGCAAGCCGCCCGAAGTGCCCAAGCCGCCGCAGGTCGCCGTCGCGCCGCCGCCGCCGGCTCCCGCCCCGGCACCGCCGAAGGTGACGCCGCCGAAGCCGGCGCCGGCCCCGGCGCCGCAGCCGCGCAATCCGGCCGACAATCGCCTGCGCCTGCCCAATGCGCCCACCAACGACTATTCCTTCATGCAGGGCTGCTGGCGTACCGACCCGTTCCGGCACGAGACGCTGCAGATGCAGCCCGGTATCTCGTCCTATTGTTTCGATGCGAGCGGCGCAGGCCAGCTCGAATGGCGGCGCGGCCGCACCGCCTGCCGCACGCGCGCCCAGGCGCGTTTCGAGGGCGCGGTCCTGCGCCTGCGCGATGCCGACTCGACCTGCAACGACGGTTCGCGCTGGTTCGCCGACCAGCTCGTCTGCCAGCGCGGCGCCGACAACGTGGCGATCTGCAGCGGTCAGTCCCGCAATGCCTATGGCGCGCCGGTGCGCTGGTCGGTCAACCTGCACAAGCTCAACTGACCGCCTAATGGGCGGCTGAGCTAAACTCGGTTCCGGCGCCGCGGCAGGTCCCATAGAGTGCCCGCCCCGTTCCTCATCCGGTAGCTTCCGTGTCCCTTTCCGCGCGCGTGACGTGGCGCAGTTTCCAGGCCGGTGCCCTGCGCATGATCCTGCCGGGCCTCGCCTCGCTTCCCTTCGGTATCGGCTTCGGAGTCGCGGCCGCCCAGAAGGGTCTCAGCGCCTTCGAGACGACCTTGATGAGCTTCACCGTGATGGCCGGGACCAGCCAGATGGTGGCGCTCGACATCTGGGCCCAGCCGCTGCCGCTGATGGCGCTGGCCGTATCGGTGTTCGTGGCCAACCTGCGCTACTTCGTGATGGGCGCGGCGCTGCAGCCGCATCTGCCCCACCTGCCCTGGTGGCTGCAGCCGCCCGTCTGGTACGTGACGGTCGATCAGAACTGGGCGGTCAACATCGCCGAGTATCGCCGCGGCCATGGCGATCTCGGCAAGTTCCTGGGCGGCGGCTTTGTCATGGCCTATATCTGGTCGGGTTCGACTTTGGCGGGCCACCTTGCAGCGGGCGGTCTGCTCTCCGATCCCGCTACGGCGCGACGCCTCGGGCTCGATTTCGTCGGCGTGGCGGTGTTCGTGGTGGTGGCCACCATCCTGTTCCGCGGCAAGCGGGATGTCGCGCCCTGGGCGGTCGCGATTGCGGCGGCACTCGCGGCCAAATGGATGATCGGCGGCAACTGGTACATCGTGATCGGCGGACTGGCCGGCGGCCTCTTCGGCGCGCTGCGAGACCTCAGGAACGGCCATGTCCGCCAGTCCTGAGAATCTCGTCGCAATCCTGGTGATGGCGCTCGCCGCCATGGCCGCCAAGGGGGGCGGCTTCGTCGCGATGCGCTGGCTCGGCCGCCATCGCTTCGTGAACGCGCTGCTCGATCACGCGCCCGGCGCCGTGCTGGTCTCCGCCGCCGTCGTTCCGCTGACGCAGGGCGGCGGCGCGTTCATCGTCGGCGCGGTGGTCGGCGCCGGCCTGACCCGAACGGTCGGAGGATTCACCGCCGGCCTGTTCGGCGCCGTCGGCGCCGTGGCGCTGGCCCGCTGGGCGGGCCTCACCTGAGGGCTAGTGGGAGGTCGGCTCGCTCAGTCGGACGATCTGGTCCTTGATCATGAGCTTTCGCTTCTTGAGGCTGCAGAGCGCATCTTCGTCGGGATGCGGTCGCGTCGTCTCTTGATGGATCGCGTGCTCAAGAGTCGCATGCTTGTTCTTGAGAGCTTCGATGTGGTCCACGGTGCTCATAGTCGGATACCTCCGAGTTTGTTAGCGGGACGAATGGAAGTCTGACTCTGACATTGGGTGGAGTCACGTCGAATCAACCCGTAATCGAACGGTCACGCGAAGAATGTGAATAACCCGTCGGCGGTATTGAACCATTCGTTCAGGCTGCGAGGCCGACCACCTCTGCCACTTCTACTGCGGCGAACACGGGGAACGTGGCGCGCATCAGCGCCGCCACGGACGTGCGATCGGCCTCGTCCGGCACGACGCCCAGGCACACCGCATAGACGCCGAGATTGCCGACCGCCGCCCGAAGTCGTTTCTCGAGCGGGCGCTCGCGGTCGGCCGGCGGTGAATGCAGGCTCGCCAGCTTGAGCTGCTCGGCGTGCTCGGCCGCCAGTTCGGCATCGGCAACCCGGCGACGGACCGCATCGACGGTCTCGGGCAGTGCGCCGGGCCAGACCTTGTCCTTGAGCCGCCGCCGCATCTCGCGCAGCGGCTTCACGACGTCCGACTGCCATGCGTCGCTCGCGGCCAGGATGGCGCGCAGCCGCTCGGCCGTCAGGGTCGGCCGCCCCGAGGCTCCCAGCCAGCAGCAGAACAGCAGGATGTTGACGTCGCAGCCGCGCCGCTCCTGCAGGTCGAGGCAGGCTTCGGCGACGCCCTCTCCGGCATAGAGTTCGAGGGAGAAGTTCCAGAACGGGTGGGGGAGAAAATCCGACACGATTGCCTGTGACTTGCTGGGGGCTTTTGCGCGCTTCCCTTTGGGCGGGCTCCGGGGTACACGGCCGGGAGCGACGTGGCTAGCCTGCCTGGACGAGTGCGCCCCGCATGAATGACTTGACGTCGTCGGATCCGCCGGACGCCCAGACCATCAAGGCCAAGCTTGAGGCCCTGAAGACCGAGCATCGCGACCTCGACGAGGTGATCGATCGCCTGGTCGAGAAGCCGCCGTTCGACCAGCTGCAACTTCAGCGCCTCAAGAAGCGCAAGCTCGGTCTCAAGGACCAGATCCTGCGGCTGGAAAGCCAGCTCATTCCCGATATCATCGCCTGAGAAAAGTCATGGCCAAGAAAACCACCAAGCGCCCGGCCGCCAAGCCGGTGGTCGGCGTCATCATGGGCAGTCAATCCGACTGGTCGACCATGCGGCATGCCGCCGAAACACTGGAGGCTTTGGGCGTCCCGTTCGAGGCACGCATCATTTCCGCGCATCGGACGCCCAAGCGCATGATGGACTATGCCTCGGGCGCGAAGGAACGCGGCCTGAAGGTGATCATCGCCGGCGCCGGCGGGGCCGCCCACCTGCCGGGCATGACCGCCGCCATGACACCGTTGCCCGTCCTGGGCGTTCCGGTCGAAAGCGCCGCGCTCAAGGGACAGGACAGTCTTCTTTCCATTGTCCAGATGCCGGCCGGCATTCCCGTCGGCACCCTGGCGATCGGACGCGCCGGATCGATCAACGCTGCTCTTCTGGCGGCCTCCATCGTCGGTCTTGGCGACGACAAGATCATGGCGGCCCTGGAAGCCTGGCGGACACGCCAGTCACTGGCCGTCGCCAAGATCCCGACCGACGACGCCCCGGCCCATCGCTGATGCCGGCCTTCCGACCTCTGCCGCCGGGATCGACCATCGGCATCCTGGGCGGCGGCCAGTTGGGCCGTATGACCGCCCTCGCGGCCGCGCGCCTCGGCTACCCGTGCATCGTCTACGCCCCCGACGACCACCCGGTCGCCGCCCAGGTCTGCGCCGGCCATGTCCGTGGCGCCTATGACGATGGCGAGGCCCTGGCCCGCTTCGCCGCCCAGGTCGACGTCGTCACCTACGAATTCGAGAACGTGCCCGAGAGCGCCGTCCTCGAATGCGAAAAGCTGAAGCCGGTCCGCCCGGGCGTGAAGCCGATCCACTTCGCCCAGCACCGGCTCCGCGAGAAGGACTTCCTGCGCACGCTGGGCATCGGCACGGCCGACTATCAGCCCATCCGCTCAGAGGCCGACATTGCGGCGGCCACCGCCCTGCCCGGCATCCTGAAGACCTGCACCGAGGGATATGACGGCAAGGGCCAGGCCCGCGTCGCCGACCGAACCGAACTCTCAGCCGCCTGGGCGAGGCTCGGCCGGCGCGAATGCATCCTCGAGGCGATGGTCGACTTCGACTGCGAGGTCTCCGCCATCGTCGCCCGCGGACTGGACGGCGCCACGCGCTGCTTCCCGATCGGCATCAACGGCCATCGCGACGGAATCCTGCGCACGACCACCGTGCCCTCCGGCCTGCCGCCGACGACCCTGGCGACGGCGGAACGCTTCGGCGTCGATCTGGCCCAGGGCCTCGATCTGGTGGGGCTGGTCGCGCTGGAAATGTTCGTGACCAAGGACGGGCGGGTGCTGGCCAACGAGATGGCGCCACGGCCGCACAATTCGGGTCACTGGACCATGGACGCCTGCGCCACCAGCCAGTTCGAGCAGCTGGTGCGCGCCATCTGCGGCCTGCCACTGGGCTCGGTCGAAGTGCTGGCGCCCTCGCGCATGGAGAACCTGATCGGCGACGAGGCCGACGACTGGCAGCGCTATCTCGCCGAGCCGACGGCGCGGCTGCACCTCTACGGCAAGGCGGAGGCCCGCCCCGGCCGCAAGATGGGCCACGTCACCTACGTGCTGCCGGCCGCGCGCCCGGACGCTTTGGGCCCGTCCACGACCTGAGCTGTCCCTTCAGCTTCTCGAACTTCATCACGTCGTCGATGCGGCGGTCGAGAAAGGCCCAGGTGGCCTCGGCGCCGGGCGACCGGTCGTTCAGCCAGTAGAGCAGGGTCGAGGAATAGACTCCGGCCAGGGTGGCGCGCTTGGTGTAGAAATTGAAGTCGGTGCTGGTATCGCCGGCCGCGTACCACATGGCGTCGACCGTCTTGTAGAGCAGCTTCAGCGCCAGCCCGGCATTGAGCGGCAGCGACAGGGTCGACAGCGCCCGGCGGGCCGCCTCGCGCGGACCGGCATGGCGCTCCAGCCGGAGGCGGACGGCGCCCTTGATGCGGTCGCGGATCTTGAGGGCCGTGATTCCCTCCTTCTCCATATCCTCGATGGTGCGCCGGTCGGCGCGCTCGCTGACATAGGTCAGCGCCTGGAGCGGCCCGCCCGGGAACAGCCGGTCGGCCTCGCCCGGCGGCAGGTCGAGCGCCCGGCCGCTGGCGGCCAGGGCGGCCCGTGTCCAGCCGTCGAAGGCGGCCTCGGCCATGAACTCGTCCGCCAGCCGGTCCCGCAGGGAAGAGTCCGGGTCGATTTCCGGTGAATTCGGGGTGTTTTGCTCGATCATCTGTGGAATATAGGCCGCAATCGGGGGGTTCCCAAGGGTATCCGCCTGTGATACCTACCCGGCCTCTGGAATTCAGGCCCCGGGACATCCGTGGGCCAAGCCGCATTGGAAGGAAGCGATCGAAGTGCAGGTTCTCGTTCGTGAAAACAACGTCGATCAGGCGCTGCGCGTCCTGAAGAAGAAGATGCAGCGCGAAGGCATCTTCCGCGAGATGAAGCTCCGCCGCAACTACGAGAAGCCGTCCGAGCGCCGCGCCCGTGAGCGCGCCGAGGCCATCCGCCGCACCCGCAAGCTGATGCGCAAGCGCATGGAGCGCGAGGGCTACTAGTCCTCCCCTCCTCGCACGAGACGACAACCCCCGGCATCCCCGGGGGTTTTTGTTTGTCAGCCGTTCAATAGTTCCAGGATCGCCGCTTCCAGCTCGGCCACATCGGTCACGACGGCGTCGGGAGTCTCGGCCGCCGAGCGCGGGCGCTGCCGGCGCCAGCGGCCGGAGCGGAACTGGATAGTCGCCATGCCGGCTTCCTTGGCGGGCGCGATGTCGACGTCGATCCGGTCACCCACCAGGATGCACTCGGTCGGCGGTACGCCGGGATTTGGGACGAACAGCGCCGCCACTCCTGCACGCTCCAGCCGCTCCCAGCGTGGCTCGCGCGCGCCCAGCACCAGACCTTTGTCCTTGAGGCGTTTCAGCAGGTCCTCGATGCCCGGCCGGAGTTGGAAGGCATCGAGTTGCCCCGTCATCGCCTCCACGCGTCGCGCCACGCGCGCCACCGTCGTGGGCTCGCCGCCGCAGAGCGTCTCGATCATGTGAAGCGTGACATCGGGCGCGAAGGCAGCCACCGCCTGCTCGGACGCCTCCTCGACCATCGCGGGATCGACGCGGATGCCTTCCATCCCGCAGGCCGACGCGATCGCGCCGTCGAGCGCCATCTCCCAGGCGAATTCGAGATCGACCGCGCCGCCGATGTCGAAGATGACGGCGCGATAGGTTGGACCTGTGGGCATTACCGGCTTCTGCATATCGCCGTTCTGGCACTCAATCGTCTCGAAGTGATCTCCCACAAGCAATCCCATCTCTCCTGATCCTGGAGACGAGCCACTTCGGGATCGACGGGCCGACCGGCACGCCACTTTCCTTCGAAGCGTCGACCGTCACTGGTCACGAAGACGCCCGTGCCTTCAGGAACGCCGTCGGTCCAGTTGCCTTCGTACTGTCCCTGCGGTCCCCGGGCGATGTTCTTGCCGGTGAGCTGTTTTCGATACCAGCGCTCTTCCAGGCGATAGCCGCCCGGCACCGTCAGTACGCCCCTTGTCCAATCTCCGCTGTCCCATTTGCCGCTATATCGCCGGCCGCCGGGATAGGTCGCCATGCCCTCGCGCAGTCCCCCGTCCTCCCACGTGCCTTCGTAGCGGATTTGGGATTCGGTCAACACCCCGCGCCCGGTGATCCGGCCTCCTTCCATTTCTCCCGAATAGCGCACCGTCAATACGCCATCGCGATACCACTCGAGCACGCCTTGGCCCTGTGCGCGCCCGGCGACACAGGGCCCGGTCCAGGTGGCGGTCGTCGTTTTCGCGGCCCTCCACTGCCTGCCATCAAATCGACTGTGGACGTCATATCGATTGCGGACGTCGCAATTTTCCGCCGCTTCGACCCAGCGCGGAGGACTGAGAAAGGCGAAGGGTGCCGTCAATAGACCAACGAGCAGTATCAAGCCTATCGCGAACGGCGCTCGCCCTGGCAAACGAGTGAACACAGGAGAGTAGTTCGTTTCGGGCGAAGGATCGGGATCGGCTGCCCCCCATCGACGGATGGCCCCGGTGACCGCCAGGAGTATCTGCTCCGGCTTCATGTCGAGGCCGGTGGACGCAAGCGGATAGTATTTGGGGCGCAATCCGGTGTCTGGGCCCAGCCATCGTGGCTTGTCGGAATCCAGCCGTGCGT
The DNA here is from genome assembly GCF_965228225.1 of Reyranella sp. Taxonomy (GTDB): domain Bacteria; phylum Pseudomonadota; class Alphaproteobacteria; order Reyranellales; family Reyranellaceae; genus Reyranella. The sequence continues at coordinate 2,814,991 of NZ_OZ245801.1, forward strand.
AGACGGACCGAGGATCGACAAGTTCCAGTGCAATTATCGGCACGCTTACCCGTTGACTGCCCTCGATCGCGGCATGCGCGCCCTTGATATCGGACCACAGGATCAGATCAGGAGAGCGCCCCCGGTAGGCCGTGATCCCCTTGTCGGAGATCTGGATCGCGAAAGGCACCGGCCGGATCAGATTCCTGACGGTGAGATAAAGACCTGATGCGCCTATTGCGACGACAATGAAGCCGTAGACATAGGCCGCCACCGGGTGCGTCGGGACGAACGAACGCCACAGCCACCAGCCAAGTGCTGCGAACCCGATGGCCATCGCGATGGCGATCGTCCCGCTCACGAACCGCGAGCCGAACGGCATCTTCTGATGAATGGTGATTGTCTCGGACGGGGAAGGCTTGGCCCCTTCCCCCGGCGTTGCCTCGGCTTGCGCCGGTTCGCTAATGCGAGGAGCCCTCGAGCGACTTCACGATGTTCTCGCACATCACCTTGGCGTCGGCGAAGAGCATCATGGTGTTGTCGCGGAAGAACAGTTCGTTGTCGACGCCGGCATAGCCCGACGACATGCCGCGCTTCACGAACAGGACGGTCTGCGCCTTCTCGACGTCGAGGATCGGCATGCCGTAGATCGCGCTCTTCGGATCGGTCTTGGCGGCCGGGTTGGTGACGTCGTTGGCGCCGATCACGAAGGCCACGTCGGTCGAGGCGAAGTCGCGGTTGATGTCGTCGAGCTCGAAGACCTCGTCGTAGGGCACGTTGGCCTCGGCCAGTAGCACGTTCATGTGGCCGGGCATGCGGCCGGCCACCGGATGGATGGCGTAGCGCACCTGCACGCCTTCCTTCTTCAGGAGGTCGGCCATCTCGCGCAGCGCGTGCTGGGCCTGCGCCACCGCCATGCCGTAGCCGGGCACGATGATGACCGACTGGGCGTTCTTCATCAGGAAGGCCGCATCCTCGGCCGAGCCGGCCTTGACCGGCTTGTCGTTCTTCACCGCCGGGCCGCCGGCCGCCGCGCTGTCGGTGCCGAAGCCGCCCAGGATCACGTTGAAGATCGAGCGGTTCATGCCCTTGCACATGATGTAGCTCAGGATCGCGCCCGAGGAGCCGACCAGCGCGCCGGTCACGATCAGCGCGGTGTTGCCCAGGGTGAAGCCGATGCCGGCCGCCGCCCAGCCCGAATAGGAATTGAGCATCGACACCACGACCGGCATGTCGGCGCCGCCGATCGGCAGGATCAGCAGGAAGCCCAGCGCCAGCGACAGCACGACCAGCAGGACGAAGGTCGAGGTGTGGCCGCGCATGGCGAACCAGACCAGCAGCACGACCAGCGCGATGCCCAGCAACGCGTTCAGCGGATGCTGGCCCTTGAAGATCAGCGGCGAGCCCGAGACCAGGCCCTGCAGCTTGGCGAAGGCCACGACCGAGCCGGTGAAGGTGATGGCGCCTATGACCGTGCCCAGTCCCATCTCGATCAGGCTCTGGGCCTTGATCTTGCCGGGCAGCCCGATCCCGAAGGCCTCCGGGGAGAGGAACGCCGCCGCCGCGACGAACACCGCCGCGAGGCCGACGAGCGAATGGAAGGCCGCCACGAGCTGCGGCAGGGCCGTCATCTGGATTCGCAGGGCCACGAAAGTGCCAACCGCGCCGCCGATCACCAGGCCGGCCAGGATCAGCCAGGGCGAGAGGACGCCCGGCGACAGCACGGTGACGCCGATGGCCACCACCATGCCGACGATGCCGAACAGGTTGCCCTGCCGCGAGGTCGTGGGCGAGGACAGGCCTCGCAACGCCATGATGAAGCAGATGGCGGCGATCAGATAGCCGTAGGCGGCCAGTTCCTGGGTAAACATCCCTTGCTCCCGCCGACTACTTCTTGACCGGTTTCTTCTTGAACATCGACAGCATGCGGTGCGTGACGATGAACCCGCCGAAGATGTTCACCGCGGCCAGCGCCACGGCGATGAAGCCGAAGAGCTGGGCGGCGCCCAGCCCCTTGAGGCCCGCCGCCAGCAGCGCGCCGACGATGATCACGGACGAGACGGCGTTGGTGACGGCCATCAGCGGCGAATGCAGCGCCGGGGTCACCCGCCAGACCACGTAGTAGCCCACGAAGCACGAGAGCGCGAAGATGGTGAGCAGCGCCACGAACGGCATGTGCCCGTCGGGGATCGCGACCGGGGCCGCCGCCGCCGCGTCGGTGATCTGCTGCGCCAGGGCCTTGAGCTGCGAGGCGACGTCCTGCGCCTGGGTCGCGAGCTTGGAGGCCTCGCCTGCGATCTTGTCGTCCATGGAGCCGCTCCTAAGCCTGGGTCAGCGAGGGATGCACGATCTGCCCGTCGCGGGTGACCAGCGTGCCCTTCACGACCTCGTCCTCGAGGTTGATCGTGAGCGCCTTGGTCTCCTTGTCGACCATGGGCGTGATGAAGTTCAGCAGGTTGCGCGAGAACAGCGCCGAGGCGTCGGTCGCCAGCTCGCCCGGAAGGTTGGCCGGACCGACGATCTTCACGCCGTACTTCTCGACCACCTTGCCAAACTCCGACAGCGGGCAGTTGCCGCCCTGCTCGACCGCCATGTCGACGATCACCGAGCCGGGCTTCATGCTCCTGACCATCTCCTCGGTCACCAGCACCGGCGCCTTGCGGCCGGGGATCAGCGCGGTGGTGATCACGATGTCCTGCAGCTTGATGTGGTCGGCGACGAGGGCGGCCTGCTTGGCCTGGTATTCGGCGCTCATCTGCTTGGCGTAGCCGCCCGCGGTCTCGGCCGCCTTGAACTCCTCGTCCTCGACCGCCACGAACTTGGCGCCGAGCGACTGGACCTGCTCCTTGGTCGCCGGGCGCACGTCGGTCGCGGTGACGACGGAGCCGAGGCGGCGTGCCGTGGCGATCGCCTGCAGGCCCGCAACGCCGACACCCATGATGAAGCTGCGCGACGGCGACAGCGTGCCGCCCGGCGTCATCATCTGCGGGAAGATGCGGCCGTAATTGTTCGCGGCCACCAGCACGGCCTTGTAGCCCGCGAGATTGGCCTGCGAGGACAGAATGTCCATCGACTGCGCACGCGTGATGCGCGGGATCAGCTCGAGTGCGAACGAGGTGACGCCGCGCGACGCCAGCGCCTCCACCAGCTCCTTGTTGGTCAGCGCCCCGAGCGGCGAGATCAGGGTCTGGCCCTGGCGCAGCAGGCCGAGCTCGTCGAGCCCTTCCTCGGCCGTCATCGGCCGCTGGATCTTGAAGACGATGTCGCCCGCGGCGATGGCCGAGGCCGCGTCCGGCACGATCGTCGCGCCGGCTTCGCCATAGGCCTGGTCCGTATAGGCGGCGACCGTTCCGGCGCCGGCCTCGATCGTGATCTCCGCGCCCAGCGCCTTCAGCTTCTTGACCGTCTCGGGAGTGGCGGCCACACGGGTTTCGTGGGGCCTGCGTTCTTTGACGATAGCGATTTTCATGGGGCGCTTCAGATCCGTTTGACCGCGGCGGGACGCTTCGTGCGCTGCACCTTGCACAGCGATCCGTTCTTTGCCAAGCCGGTTTTTCGCCGCGCGGACGCCTCCCGCTTACCGACGCGTGTGTCACATGCTACGGCTCGACCATGCCTGACCAACCGCACATCCTGACCGGCTTCCATTTCACAAAGGCGACGCTCGCTTCTTTCAGTGAGCGCTGCAAGATCATCGGGCACATGGACAATCCCACGCCCACCGTCGCCGACATCCCGCCCGGCACCGCGGCCACGGTGCAGGCGATCGTCAGCACCGGCAGCGTCGGCCTCTCGGACGCCATGATGGCGGCCCTGCCGAGGCTCTCGCTGTTCTGCTGCTACGGCACGGGCTACGAGCGCGTCGATCTCGAAGCGGCGCGGCGGCGCAACATCATGATAACGCACGGCGCCGACGCCAATGCACCGGATGTGGCCGAACTCGCGGTCGGCATCCTGCTCGCCTCGACGCGGCGTCTGGTGCGCGCCGACAAGATGATCCGTCGCGGCGAGTGGAAACAGCGCATCCCCAACCGCTTCGGCGCCATCGCCGGTCTGACCGGCGGCAAGGTCGGCATCCTGGGCCTCGGCGCCATCGGCCTGGAGGTCGCCCGGCGCCTCAAGGGCTTCGATGTCGAGATCGGCTACTGCAATCGCAGCAAGCGCAGCGACGTCGACTTCCCGTATTTCCCGGACGTGATGGCGCTCGCCACCTGGTGCGACTACCTGATCGTCTGCCTGCGCTCGGATGCCTCCAACCGGCACATCATCGACGCCGAGGTGCTGAAGGCGCTGGGTCCGCGCGGCCACGTGGTCAATATCTCGCGCGGCTGGGCGGTCGACGAGGCGGCCCTGGCCGACGCGCTGCGCAACGACGTCATCGAAGGCGCGGCCCTCGACGTGTTCGACGAGGAGCCCTACACCGGCACCGAACTTCTGGAACTCGATAAGCTGGTGATGACACCGCATTTCGGCGGCGGCACGCAACACGCCCAGCGCCGCATGACCGACCTCGTCTGCCGCAACCTGGACAACCATTTCGCCGGCAGGCCGGTGGTTTCACCGGTGCCCGAGTTCCGCGGCTGGGCCAACTCGAAGGACGCGCCGAAACCGCGCTAGCGCTTCTCGGTGCCGTTGCCCTACAGCCTCATCCTGAGGAGGCCCGAAGGGCCGTCTCGAAGGATGGGCAACAGGCAAGGTGCGCGCTCCCACCCTTCGAGACGCATCGCTGCGCGATGCTCCTCAGGGTGAGGTCATTGCTTGGACGTCAAGCACGGGCGCTTCGCTCGCTCAGGACGACATCAATTCGGCGGATCTTTCCCGATGACGATGCGCGCGCCCGTATATTTGGGCGGCGTGTCGAACCAGACATCGAAATAGGCGCGCAACGCCGACGGATAACGCCGCAGCTCGGTCATGAGACTGTAGGCGCGTTTCACATCCTGGGACTCGAAGCCCCAGGCCTCGATCCCCTGCTCGCGCGCGAGGAAGATCGCACGCGAGAGATGGAAGCGCTGGGAGACGATGATCATGCGCGTCTGGCCGAACACCGATTCCGCCCGCAACACGGAGTCCAGCGTGCGAAGCCCCGCAAAATCTCGGTAGATCGCCTCGGGCGGCACACCGCGTTTGATCAGCCCCTCGCGCATCGCCGTCGGCTCGTCATAGTCGGCCCGGCTGTTGTCGCCGCTCACCAGCAGGTATTTCACCTTGCCCGACTTGTAGAGCGCGGCTGCCGCGTCGAGCCGGTAGACGAAGTAGCGATTGGGCCCGCCCTCCGGACCGATCGGCGCGGCCCCCAGCACGAGCGCCACCGGCACATCGGGGAGCCTTGCCGGATCGTCGGTGATGTAGGCCGCGGCCAGCGTTTCGAGCCGGCGCTCGGCCAGCCATGACAGGAGAGACATCAGGAGGGCCATCGCGCCCAGCGCGAGCACCGCGTACAACATCAACCGCATGTCATCGCCCTGATCGCACTCCCGTCACCGACCCGTCGTCATCCAAGAGAGCCCGCATGCCCCGCCTCAGCACCGCCGAAGCCACGGTCGAAACCCTCCTGCTGCACGGCCTCGACACGGTCTATGCCCTGCCCGGCCTGCACCAGGATCCGCTGTTCGACGCTTTCTATCATGCTTCGGACCGGCTGCGCGTGATCCATCCGCGCCATGAGCAGACGGCAGCCTACATGGCGCTGGGCGCGGCGCTCGCGACCGGCAAGCCGCAGGCTTTCGGGGTCGTGCCCGGTCCCGGCCTGCTCAATGCCGGCGCGGCCCTGCTCACGGCCTACGGCATGAATGCGCCGGTGATCGGCCTGATCGGGCAGATCCCGCAGTCCGACATCGACAAGGGCCACGGCCACCTGCACGAGATCCACGATCAGCTCGGCCTCATGCGCCACATCACCAAGTGGGCCGAGCGCATCCGCAGTCCGCAGGAGGCGCCGACCCTGGTGAGCCAGGCGATCTGGCAGGCCACCTCGGGCCGGCCACGTCCCGTCGCTTTGGAATGCGCGCTCGATACCTGGGCGAAACGCAGCGAGGTGGTGATCCCCGAGGCGCCGCTGCCCCTGCCGCCGGAGTCGATCGACGACGAGGCGATCGAGACGGCCGCGCGGATTCTCGGCCAGGCCGAGCGGCCGATCATCGTGCTGGGCGGCGGCGCCATGGAGGCGTCCGACGAGATCATCAGGCTGGCCGAGATGCTCGAGGCGCCGGTCAGCTCCTACCGTCGCGGCCGCGGCATCGTCCCCTCCTCGCATCGGCTCGCCGTCGACATGCCGATCGGCCATCGGCTGTGGAAGGACGCCGATGCCGTGCTCGCGGTCGGCACGCGCTTCTTCATCCAGAACGGCAATTGGGGAATCGACGACAGACTCAAGGTCGTGCGGGTCGACATCGATCCCGACGAACCCGAGCGTTTCCGCAAGCCCGACGCCGCGCTGGTCGGCGACGCCGCGCCGCAGCTTCGGGCGCTGATCGCGGCCCTCGGCCGCCATAGTCGCAAGCGCACCTCGCGCGCCGAGGAGCTGAACGGCCATCGCGCCTGGTTCGCCGGGCGGCTGTCGACGCTCGAACCGCAACTCTCCTTCCTGAAGGCAATCCGCAACGCGCTGCCCGAGGACGGCATCTTCGTCGACGAGGTCTCGCAGATGGGCTTCGCCTCGCGCGTGGCGCTGCCCATCGAGAAGCCGCGCACGTTCCTGTCGCCCGGCTACCAGGACAATCTCGGCTGGGGGTTCGGCACGGCCTTGGGGGCGAAGGCCGCGATGCCCGACCGCAAGGTCCTGGCGATCGCCGGCGACGGCGGCTTCATGTACCAGGTGGGCGAGCTGGCGACCGCCGCTCGGCACAACATCGCCGTGGTGGTCGTGGTGTTCGACAACGGCGCCTTCGGCAACGTGAAGCGCATCCAGCAGGAGCGCTATGGCAACCGCCTGATCGCCTCGGACCTTCAGAACCCCGACTTCGCGAAGCTGGCCGATTCCTTCGGCATCGCCTCGTTCAAGGCGCTCGACGCCCGGCAACTGGAGGACGCGCTGCACAAGGCGTTCGCGCTCAATGCGCCCGCCCTCGTCTGGGTCCCGCACGGCGACGTCCCCAGCCCCTGGGACCTGATCATGATGCCGAAGGTGCGCGGCTAGTCGATCACGTCGGCGGTCGTATCCAGCGGGTAGGCGACGACATCGCCTGCGACCGGAACGACCTTGGCCGTTGCGCTTGCGACCCTGACCGGGAAAGCAACGACGCCGCAACCCGATAGAGCCGTAGCGACCGCGATAAGCACAGCGGCCGCGAGAAGCCGCTTGGGAGTGGAGGTACGCATTGCGATGAAACGCCGGCAGGCCGGATTTAGTTGCCGCTAACGCAACCCCGCGAGAACCTCGCGAAAGCCCGTGCGGCAGGTGAACCCCAGCACCCGGGTGGCCTTGCTGGCGTCGTAGACCCGGTCGATCGTGTCGAACATCGTCCAGCCACGCCGGCCATAGAGCGCACGATACTCGGGGAACAGGCGAGCCACGACCGCGGGCGCATCGGAGATCAGGTCGTGGCAATCCTCGCGCGTGAACGGCGAGGGCGCCGAGACGATGAAGGTGTCGAAGCCGACCACCTTCGCCTTGGCCAGGGCGACGACATGCGCCTCCGCCGCGTCCTCGACGCTGAGCCGGCGAAACAGGAATTCATTCGCCTTGGTGTTCTCTCCCGACTGGGCGATGGCATGCGCCATGTCGTCCTCTTCGGGAAAGAACCGCGAGGTGCGCAGCACGAGCACCGGCAGCTTGTGCAGGTGATTGAACAGGCGGCACAGCTCCTCCGCCGCGAGCTTGGTGACGCCGTAGATGTTGCGCGGCTTGAGCGGCGTCATCGTCTCGTCGATCCACACCGCCGCCTTGGCGCCGCCCGCCTTCCCGTCACGAATCTCCTGCGAGATCATGAGCGAGGTCGTCGAGGTGAAGACGAAGCGGTCGACGGGCGAGCCCGGCGCCACCGCCTCCTCCAGCAGATTCAGCGTGCCCTGCACGTTGACGGCGACGAACTCGGAATTGTCATGGGTCTCGATATGCGGCTTGTGACGGGCCGCGGCATGCACGATGGCGGTGATGCCCTCGTCGCGGATGACGCGACGGACCAGCCCGCGGTCGACCACCGACCCCACCACACCCGTCGTGGCACCCGGTTCGGGATCGAGCCCCACGACCTTGTGCCCGTCGCGCGCAAGCCTCGGCACCAGGGTCTGGCCGAGCCAGCCCGAGGAGCCGGTCACCAGGACGTTCACGGCTGGCTCGCGTCCTCGAGTCCGGCCTCTTTAAGTGCCAGGTCCTGCCGATGGGTCAGCGCATCGACATCGAAGCCATCGATCATGCCTTCGAAGAGCTGGTGCCAGTTGATAGAGGCGCGGAGATGGATGAACACCGAGCCGAGGCCGATCGCGGCGCGGTCCATGAACACGAACTCGCGCGGCGGCCGCACGCCGCCCATCTTGCGCAGCTCGCCGAACACGTTCTGCGCCATCTCGCGGCCATAGCCCTCGGCCATGCCCTCGGTGAGCCGTCTCGGCCGGTCGTCCATCAGCGGGCCATAGAGGAACGCGGCCCAGCGGTTGAGGATGGCGACCATCTCCTTGCTGAGGCCCGTAAAGCCCCAATCCTCGTAGGCCGCGACGGCGCGCGCCTCGTCGTCGGTCATCAGCGCGCGATAGAGCTCGATCGAGCCGCGCACGAATCGCGGCGGGAAGATGCGGATGCAGCCGAAGTCCATCAGGTTCACCGAACCGTCCGGCCGCACCGAATAGTTGCCGAGATGCGGATCGCCGTGGATGGCGCCGTAGAAATAGAACGGCACGTACCAGGCGCGGAACATGGCGATGGCCAGCGCATCGCGCTCCTCCTGGGAACGGGTCTTCCAGTTGAGCAGAGGCTCGCCCTGCAGCCAGTCCATCGTGAGCAGTCGCTCGGTCGAATGGGAGTCGACGACGCCGGGCACATGGACCTGCGGTTCGTCGCGCAGCATGTGCCGGTAGAGCGCCGCGTGACGGGCCTCGCGGCGATAGTCGAGTTCCTCGCGCAGGCGGTTGGTGATTTCGGTATGGATCTCGTCGGTGCGGATCGCCGGATCGAAGCGCTGGCCGATCGCGAACACGAGCTTGAGCTGGTTGAGGTCGGCTTCCAGCGCCGAGGACATGTCGGGATATTGGAGCTTGGCCGCCACTTCGCGACCATCCAGCAGCGTCGCGCGGTGGACCTGGCCCAGCGAGGCGGCGAACGACGCCTCCTTGTCGAAGCGGGCGAACTTGGCCTGCCAGTCGGGCCCGAGTTCCGAGGCCATGCGGCGGCGCACGAAGGCCCAGCCCATGGCCGGCGCATTGGCCTGCAACTGCGCCAGCTCGCGGGCATATTCGGGCGGCAGCGCGTCCGGGATGGTGGCGAGCAACTGCGCCGCCTTCATCAGCGGACCCTTCAGCCCGCCCAGCGCCGCCTTCAGCTCGCCCGCATGCTTGTCGCGATCGAGGCCGAAGCCGAGATAGCGCTGCCCGGCCAGCTTTACGGCCAGCCCGCCGACCGAGGTGCCGACCCGGGCATAGCGCCCGAGCCGCCCGCCGAGGGAGTCCTTTTCGTCAGAGGCCATGATTCTTACAAAACCACCTCACCCTGAGGAGCGGCCCGCAGGGTCGCGTCTCGAAGGGTGGGCAAAGATCGGGGTGCGCGTTCCCATGCTTCGAGACGGCCGCGACGCGGCCTCCTCAGCATGAGGTCTTTTGGTGCTAAGGCCACCTCAGAGTTTCTCGAGTTCATCGATGAAGCCCGAGATCACCTCGAGGCCCTTGTCCCAGAAGGCGGGATCGGACGCGTCGAGACCGAACGGCGCCAGCAGTTCCTTGTGACGCTTCACGCCGCCCGACCGCAGCATGTCGAGATACTTCTCCTGGAAGCCATCGGGCTGGGCCTGATAGGCCGCGTAGAGCGAGTTCACCAGGCAGTCGCCGAAGGCGTAGGCGTAGACGTAGAACGGCGAGTGGATGAAGTGGCCGATATAGGACCAGTAGTGCCTGTACTCGTCGTCGAAGGTGAAGGCCGGACCGAGGCTTTCCTTCTGCACCGCCATCCAGATCTCGCCGATCGCGTCGGGCGTCAGTTCGCCCTCGCGGCGCGCCATGTGGATGCGGCACTCGAAATCGTAGAACGCGATCTGGCGCACCACGGTGTTCAGCATGTCCTCGACCTTGCCGGCCAGCATCGCCTTGCGCGTGGCCTTGTCGGGCGCGGTCTTGAGCAGCGACTGGAAGGTCAGCATCTCGCCGAACACCGAGGCGGTTTCGGCGAGCGTCAACGGTGTGTCGGCCATCAGCGGGCCCTGCTTGGCCGCCAGCACCTGGTGCACGCCGTGGCCCAGCTCGTGGGCCAGGGTCATCACGTCGCGCACCTTCCCCTGATAGTTCAGCAGCAGATAGGGATGCGCCGACGGCACCGTCGGATGGGCGAAGGCGCCCGGCGACTTGCCGGGCCGCGCCGGTGCGTCGATCCAGCCGCTGCCGAAAAACTTTCGGCCGACCTCGGCCAGCTCGGGCGAGAAGGCGTTGTAGGCATCGAGCACGATCTTCTCGGCCTCGGGCCAGGGGATCGTGCGGTCGTCATGCTCGGGCAGCGGCGCGTTGCGGTCCCAGTAGGGCATCGTCTCGACGCCGAACCACCGGGCCTTGAGCTTGTAGTAGCGGTGCGACAGCTTCGGATAGGCGGCCTTCACCGAGGCCGCGAGCGCGTCGACGACCTCGTCCTCGACCACGTTGGCCAGGTTGCGGAACGATTGCGGGCGGGCGTACTTGCGCCAGCGATCGTCGATCTCCTTGTCCTTGATCAGCGTGTTGGTGATCAGCGAGAAGACGGCGATATTGTCGCCCTTCACCTTGCCGAACGACTTGGCGGCCTCCTTGCGCACCGCTTCGTCCTTGTTCGACAGCTTGTCGAGGATCTGCGGCTCGCTCAGCATCTCGTTGCCGAACGGATAGCGCAGCCGCGCGATCGTCTCGTCGAACAGGCGCGACCAGGCGCTGCTGCCGACCACCGACTGGTCGTGCTGGAACTTCTCCAGCTCGTCGGAAAGCTGGTGCGGTCGGAACAGGCGCGCGTCGCGCAGCCACGGCCCGTACTTGGCCAGTTCCGGCGCGTTCAGCTTCTCGGCCAGGTCCGCATCCTCGATCTTGTTGATCTCGAGCCGGAAGAACAGGAGCTTAGAGCCGATGTCGTTCAGCTTCTCGGAAATGTCCTGCGCGAAGCGGTTGCGCTCCGGGTCGGACTGGTCCTGGGCGGAATAGAGCTGGGCGTAGGAGCCGATGCGGCCCAGCAGGTCACTCATCGCCTCGAGGCGGACGATCGCAGCGCCCAGCGCCTTGCCGTCCAGGCTGACGATCCTGCCCTCGTAATCCTTCGCAAAGGCGTCCGCCTCGGCGGCGGCGCGCTTGAGGTCGGCGCCGAGATCCGTCCCGCCCGGGCTGGAATAGAGGTCGGACAGGTTCCAGGTCGGCAGATCGCCCAGCACAACGTTCATTCGGCACTCCTTGCGTCCACCCCGATATGGGGCGCGACCCGCCGCGTGCCTAGGGCAATGGCACCTCGACACACCGGCGGATCGCAGCCACCCGGTCTATCACGCTTCCCGGGTCGATGGAGACCAGCTCGAAGCCATGCGCGCGATAGGTGCGCTCATGGACTGCCTCGAAGCGCCGTGCGTCCTCCAGGCCGATCCGCCGCGCCGCCGTGGCCTCGATGAAGCCCATCAGCCGCACGAAGAAGACGCGGCGGTCGTAGAAGCCGGAGCGCTTCAGCTCTTCGATCTCCGTACGCAGCGGGTCGGAGAGCGGATGACCGAGGAACGTCGCCAGGGCCTCGGTGCAGAAAGCGGACCGGTCGTGGAACTGGACCTCTCCCGACGCCGCCAGGCGCCTTTGCCGCTGCAGCGCCACGATCCGGTCGATGAAGCCCGGGTCGGTCCACGGCTCGGCGACGCCCTTGGCCTGTTCGAGGGCGATGACGTCGGTCGCCGCCTCCTCGACCACGCCAAAGCCCTCCAGCTCGAGCTGCCGCACCACCGCCGTCTTCCCCGCCCCCGGCGCCCCGGTAAGGATGAACCTGCCCGTCCTCATCCTGTCTTCCCTAATCGCGCGAGGGACCTTTCGCCTTCTTCAGGAGCCGAGCTTCGCTCGGCTCAGAGCCGATTGTATTCCTTGAACCAGTTGACGAAGAGCGGGATGCCCCGGTCGACGGTCACCTTGGGGGTCCAGCCGAAGTCGCGGGTCGTGGCGTCGATGTCGGCGGCGGTTTCCGGCATGTCACCCGGCTCGCCGGGCTTGAGCTCGATGACGGCCTTGCGGCCCAGCGCCTTCTCGAACAGGGCGATGACGTCGAGGATTTCCTCGCTGCGCGAGCCGCCGAGATTGTAGAGCCGGTGCATGGCCGTCGCGGGCGGCCGGTCGAGCGCCGCCAGCGTCCCGGCCGCGATGTCGTCGATGTAGGTGAAATCGCGCTTCAGCTTGCCGTGGTGATAGAGCGGGATCGTGCGGCCTTCGTGGATCGCCCGGGCAAAAATATAGGGCGACATGTCGGGCCGTCCCCACGGCCCGTAAACGGTGAAATAGCGCAGGCCGGTCGCCTTGAGCCCGTACTGGTGCACATAGGTCTCGGTCATCAGCTCGCCGGACCGCTTGGTGGCGGCGTACAGCGAGACCGGATGGTCGACCCGGTCCCCGACCGCGAACGGAATCTTGTCGTTGCCGCCATAGACCGACGACGAGGACGCATAGACCAGATGCCTGAGCTGCGATCCCATCCGGCGCGCCAGCTCCAGCACCACGAGATGCCCCATCACATTGGTCTGGACGTAGATGTAGGGGTCGATCTGCGAATGGCGGATGCCCGGCTGGGCCGCCAGATGGACGATCCGGTCCACACCCTCGTGGCGGTCGGCCAGACCCATCATCGTCTGGCGGTCCGAGATGTCGCCCTCGATGAAGGTGAAGCCGGCGGTCTCGCGCAGCGGCTTCAATCGGGCGAACTTCAGCACCGGATCGTAATAATCGCTGAAATTGTCGATGCCCACGACCCTCTCGCCGCGCGCGAGAAGCGCCCGGGCGACGTAAGAGCCGACGAACCCGGCGACACCTGTAACAAGGACTGAAGTCATGGCGGCGGACGCTTACAACATTTCACACGAGGGTGACACCGTGAAACGCCAATGGGGTGCCGCCCGCCCTGCCTGACGTAAACCGTCGTTTTTCGCGCACGGTCGCCTTCCGCATTGCCTGCCGCGTGCAAACGTCGCTACCGTCCCCATATTGAAATGTCAGGGAGGTTGCCATGCCCCTCGCGGTGACCCTAGACGACAAGTACGTTCTCGAACGCGGACGCGTTTACCTCACCGGGACGCAGGCGCTGGTGCGCCTCCCGATGATGCAGCGCCAGCGCGACCTCGCCGCCGGCCTCAACACCGGGGGCTACATTTCCGGCTATCGCGGATCGCCTCTTGGCGGCTTCGACCAGGCGCTGTGGCAGGCCAAGAAGTTCATCAAGAAGAGCCACATCGAGTTCCAGCCGGGCATCAACGAGGACCTGGCCGCCACCGCCCTGTGGGGCACCCAGCAGATCCACCTCTACCCCGGCGCGCGCTACGACGGCGTGTTCGGCATGTGGTACGGCAAGGGACCCGGCGTCGACCGCTCGGGCGACGTCTTCAAGCACGCCAACTATGCCGGCACCTCCAAGCATGGCGGCGTCGTGGCCCTCGCGGGCGACGACCACATGGCGAAATCCTCGACCGTCGCCCATCAGAGCGAGCCGGCCTTCATGTCGGCCGGCATGCCGGTCATCCACCCCGCCGGCGTCCAGGAATATCTCGACTGGGGCCTGCACGCCTTCGCGATGTCGCGCTATTCGGGCCTCTGGGTCGCCTTCAAGGTCCTGAGCGAGACGGTCGACAGCTCGGCCTCGGTCTACATCGACCCGCACCGGGTCGAAATCCACACCCCCACCGATTTCGTCCTGCCGCCCGACGGCGTGCACATCCGCTGGCCCGACGACTGGCTGGGCCAGGAGCGCCGCGTCGTCACCATCAAGCAGCCCGCCGCGCTGGCCTATTGGCGCGCCAACAAGCTCGACCGGCTGATGCTGGGCCGTCCCGACGCCCGCTTCGGCATCGTCACCGTCGGCAAGTCCTATCTCGACGTGCGCCAGGCGCTCGACGAGCTGGGGATCGAGGACGCCGAAGCCGAGCGCCTGGGCCTCGCCATCTACAAGGTCGGCATGGTCTGGCCGCTGGAGACCGAGGGCGCCATCGCCTTCGCCGCCGGCAAGCGCGAGATCCTCGTCATCGAGGAGAAGCGCAACCTGATCGAGCAGCAGCTCAAGGAAGCGCTGTTCAACGCCCCGGCCGACCGCCGCCCCGTCGTGGTCGGCAAGAACGACGAGCGCGGCCAGATGCTGCTCAAGACCGACGGCGAGCTCACGCCCTTCGAGATCGCCTCGGCCATCGTCGCCCGCTTCGGCCTCGACTCGTTCAGCAGCCGTACCAAGGAGCGCTTCGCGGCGCTGAAGCGCCGCGCCGGCCGCCAGGTGCGCAACGAGGCCGGCCTCGCCCGCGTCCCCTATTTCTGCTCCGGCTGCCCGCACAACAGCTCGACCAAGGTGCCCGACGGTTCGATGGCGATGGCCGGCATCGGCTGCCACACGCTGGCCATCGGCATGGAGCGCAACACCAAGACCTTCACCCACATGGGCGCCGAGGGCGCGCCGTGGGTCGGCGCCAGCCACTTCACCGACATGCCGCACGTCTTCCAGAACCTGGGCGACGGCACCTACTTCCATTCGGGCTATCTCGCGATCCGTCACGCGGTCGCGACCAACACCACCATCACCTACAAGATCCTCTACAACGACGCCGTCGCCATGACCGGCGGCCAGCCGCACGACGGCAACGTCCATCCCTGGACGATCAGCCAGCAGGTCCATGCCGAGGGTGTGGGCCGCATCGCCCTGGTGAGCGACGAGCCGGACAAGTACCCGCTCGGCACGCCCTGGGCGCCGGGCGTCACCTTCCATCACCGCGACCAGCTCGACGAGGTCCAGCGCGAGCTGCGCGAGGTCAAGGGCGTCTCGGTCCTGATCTACGACCAGACCTGCGCCGCCGAGAAGCGCCGCCGCCGCAAGCGCGGCACCTTCCCCGATCCCAACAAGCGCCTCTTCATCAACGAGGCGGTGTGCGAGGGCTGCGGCGACTGTTCCGTGAAGTCGAACTGCCTCTCGGTCGTGCCGGTCGAGACCGAGTTCGGCCGCAAGCGCGCCATCGACCAGTCCTCCTGCAACAAGGACTTCTCCTGCCAGAACGGCTTCTGCCCCTCCTTCGTGAGCGTCGAGGGCGGCACGCTGAAGAAGGGCAAGGCGGTGACCGCGAAGAAGACCGACGGCGCCGCCGCGCCGGAGCCGGAGATGCCGGCCGCCCCGACGCTGCCGTCGATCGAGGCCAGGCCCTACGGCGTCCTCATCACTGGTATCGGCGGCACCGGCGTCGTCACCATCGGCGCCATCATGGGCATGGCCGCCCATATCGAGGGCAAGGGCACGACCGTGCTCGACCAGCTCGGCATGGCGCAGAAGGGCGGCGCCGTGATCAGCCACGTCCGCATCGGCGCCACGCCCGAAGCGCTGCACGCCGTGCGCCTGGCCGCCGGCGGCGCCAACGTGCTTTTAGGCTGCGACCTGGTCGTCAGCGCCAGCCCCAACGCGCTGGCGGCCCTGGAGCCCGGCGTCTCGCACGCCGTCGTCAACACGCACGAGACCATCACCGGCGAGTTCACCCGCCATCCCGACCTCGCCTTCCCGGCCAACACGCTGAAGCTCTCGGTCGAGGCCGCGGCCGGCGCCGACGGAGTCGATTTCCTCGACGCCACCGGCATCGCCACGGCGCTGATGGGCGATTCCATCGCCACCAACATGTTCGTGCTGGGCTACGCCTACCAGAAAGGCCTGATCCCGCTCGCGCACGAAACGATCGAGCGCGCCATCGAGCTGAACGGCGCCGCCGTGCCGATGAACCTGGCGGCCTTCCGCTGGGGCCGCCGCGCCGCCGCCGACCGCGCTGCGGTCGAAAAGCTGGTCGCGCCGAAGCCCTCGAAGGCCAACGTCGTCGCCTTCACGCGCACGCAGCCGAAGACGCTCGACGAGATCGTGGCCTCGCGCACCAAGCACCTGACCGGCTACCAGAACGCGGCGCTGGCCCAGCGCTACAAGGCGCTGGTCGACAAGGTACGCGCCACCGAACAGAAGATCGGCCAGACCGGTCTCGCGGAAGCCGTCGCGCTCTATTACTCGAAGCTGCTCTCCTACAAGGACGAGTACGAGGTCGCCCGCCTCTACAGCGAGGCCGCCTTCCAGGCCGGCCTCAGCCGGCAGTTCGACGGCGACTACAAGCTGAAATTCCACCTCGCCCCGCCGCTCTTCTCCAGCCGTGATCCGCAGACCGGCCAGCTCATCAAGCAGGAGTTCGGCGCCTGGATGCTGCCCGCCTTCCGGATGCTGGCGAAGCTCAAGGGCCTGCGCGGCACCAGGTTCGACGTGTTCGGCTACACCGAGGAGCGCAAGACCGAGCGCAAACTGATCGCCGACTACGAGGCGCTGATCGCCGAATTGCTGGCGAACCTGTCAGCCCAGAACCACGCGCTCGCCATCAAGCTCGCCTCGATCCCCGACGATATCCGCGGCTACGGCCACGTGAAGGACGCGCACCTCGCGAAGGCCAGGAAGAAGGAAGCCGACCTGCTCCACCAGTGGCGCAACCCGGAGGCGATGAAGGCGGCGGCGGAGTAGGAGGCCATTCACCCTGAGTGCCTTCCTCAAAATGTGGGATTTTTGAACTTGCTTTCCAGCATCTGCTGGCTCTGTCCGAAAGCGCGCGCCGAATATCAGTTGTTGACTATTGGCAAGGTTTCTCAACCTTCCACAGGACTCCCTTTTTAGTTGCATTGCGGTCGCTACTTTCGGCATGAAGAATGTCGAAGGGGATTTCAATGAAATCAGAGACGGTGTCAGTCCGACAAATTTTTCAAGATCAGCGTCAATACAAGGTTCCATTTTATCAGCGTGCCTATGTTTGGAATCGTGAAGATCAGTGGGAACGCCTTTGGCTGGACATTCAAGACAAAGCGGAGTCTCGCCTAGCCGGCGCCGTTCCAAATCCTCATTTTTTGGGGGCAGTGGTACTCGAACCTCAGCCTCGCGTAGGGCTTCTCGGAGTTGAGGGACTTCACATTATTGACGGCCAGCAACGCCTCACGACACTTCAATACGTTCTCGCGGCATTGGCGCTCGTACTGCGGGCTGACAATCAAACGGGTCTGCTCTCTCTTGTCGATGGATGCCTGCGCAACCCCAATCTCGACACCATGGAAAACAAGGAGGTTGAAGTTTTCAAGCTATGGCCGACTTTTCGCGATAGAGAACACTACTGCGCCGCACTGAGCGCAACCGATCTCCAGACCCTCCGCGAGCGCTTCCCCACTAGCTTTACTGCGTCAGATACTCTTCGAAAGATCAACGTTGATCACCCACCCGCACTAGAGGCGATCTGGTTTTTCCAAGAGCAGATTCAGTCTTGGCTCGCCGCTCAGGGCGAAACCCGCGCAATAGCAATGAGCCGTTTAACTGAAGCCATGCTCACGGATTTGAACATAGTTTCGATCTCGCTCGGTGAGAATGATGATGCACAAGTGATTTTCGAAACACTCAACGGCCACGGCGCTCAACTACATGCCACGGATCTCATCCGCAATTTCGTGTTTATGAGAGCAGATCGAGAAGACGCAAATGCCGGCACGCTTTACACGACATACTGGAGCCAATTCGAGACTGACTTTTGGTCAGAGAATCAACGACGAGGCAGACTCAGCAAGCCAAGGCTTGAGTGGTTTATGCAAACTGTTTTGCAAGCAAAGAGTGGTTCTGATGTGGACGCCGGCCGGGTGTATTCTGAGTACAGGCGGTTTGCATTTGGCCCGCCAATCATTCCCGCTCAAGATCAGCTAGGAATTCTAAATAGTCTTGCTCAACACTATCGCGAGCTAGTGTCGGGAGACGGAAGCACCCCGATCGCCGATTTCGGGAAAGACATTGCGGTTTGGGATGCTTCAACCACCCATGCCCTTGCGCTGGCGATTTCCACGTCCGATCAAATAGCTCATACTCAACAGCAAATGTTTCGGGACATTACTTCTTACTTTGTGAGGCGTGGAGTATGCGGACTGACGAACAAGAGCTACAATAAAATATTTGGACAGATACTCCGTCGGCTGAATGAAACTCAGTTGACGCCTGCCACTCTTAGGAACTCGTTGGCCGCTCTCGAAGGTGAAGCGTCTCGATGGCCGAGCGATGAAGAGTTTCGGAGATCCTGGCTCGATGCTCGGGTTTATCCAGGCAATCTCGATGCGCCGCGCGTGAAATGGATTCTCGCAAAATTGGAGCGCAAGCTGCGTTCTGCGCGGACTGAGGAACCAGTTCCATTGACCCTGGAGTTGCTCGATATCGATCACATCCTCCCTATGAGTTGGTTCGAACACTGGCCATTAGGTGACGGAACCCACTGCAACAACATTGAAGCTCACGCAGCGATGCTGGCAAAATTTGCCGGACAGACTTCAGAACGTCATCAGCTCATCAACCAGCGTGAAGACAAGAAAGCGACGATTGGTAATCTGACACTTCTTCATTTGGGCCTTAACCGTAGCCTTCAGAACCGAGCGTTTGCAGACAAGGCGGCAGGCTTATTCAAGGAGTCAAACCTCCAATTGAACCGACCGCTAATGCAGCTTGAGGAATGGAACGAAACCGGGATTGGGCAACGCGGAGAGGCGTTGTATTCGGCAGCGGCTGAGCTCTGGCCCGGACCAACTGTGAGTGCCTAGATCGTTCGCTGCGTACGAGGGCCCTTGTCGCGAATCATCTGCGACAAGCCCCGGATGCGCTCGACATGCCTTCCATAATTGTCCGCCACTCGGCCCCACCTAGAGCCAGTCGTAGTCCGGCTGATTGAACTGGAGCGCCAAGCGCATCGCCTCCGGGAGGTCCTGCTCCGGTGGCACGCCCGCAAACGGTACTTGGCGAGTTCGGGGAGCTGCTCGGCAGCTTCGGCACCGTGAGTTCACCGCGAACCGCGCGCCGCCACGGGGCGTTTCCGGCGTCGCGCAACCATCGCGAGGGAGTTGCCAGATCCTTTCCGGCAGCTCTTCGGCAGCGTCGGTCCCCGGCTCTTCCCGCACCCACATCAGGGCGACCGAGGCGTCGACGACGATCGTTAGCCCGTGTCCTGCCGGCGGTAGCGGCACGCAGGCGCCCGGCCCGCTTGCGGAACTCATTGCGATCGCAGCGCAGCGCCTCTTCAAGGATCAGGCGGTGCTCGGCCTCGGCGCTGTGGCGTAATGATATCACACGTTACCCGCAAAAATAACGCTGGCAGGCCGATCAAGGTGGGAATGGCGGCAAATAAACGAAATAAACGCAATAAACGAATCATTCGAAATGAGTGTCGCACCCCTGAAACAGGTATCCTGATACCGTCCGTGGGCCGATCTTTCCTGCCACCCCATGCAAAACCCACTCCACCAACCTGTTGGAGCCCCTTGCGCCGGGCCGCCCGCCCTAGCGCATCACCTTCTCGAAGCGGAAGGCCTCACCGTCGCCGGGCAGGTCATCGGGGCCCGGGCGGTGCGCGTCCGGGTGATGCCGGTTGAAGAACTCGACGATCCTGAAGCCGCACTTGTTCACGTAGAAGTGGATGTTGCGCTTCTCGAAGTACGGCGTGTGCGTCTGCCACACGAGGGTCTCCGGATACCGCGCCTCGATGGCCTGCCAGGCCGCGTGCCCGATGCCCCGTCCATGACCGCCGACCGAGATGAAAAACAGATCCAGCGCATTGCGGTGCGTGGCGTCGTCGATCGTGACGACCGCACCGCCGACGTTGCGGCCGTCGGAGAGAATGCGCAGGGTGACGGCGCCCGGCGCGGCCATCGAGGCGTCGAGGTCCTCGTCCGCGGGGATCGGGCCATCCGGAAGCGCGCCGAATTCCCCGATGACGGCCGCGGCGAACGCTTCCTGCAACTCCCTCTTGAAGGCGGGTAGGTCGGCGGCCTCGGCGACGGCGAGAGTGATGCGCTTGCTGGTCATGCCGCGCTTCTAGTTCAGGACCGCACGGATGTCGCTTCATGGAGCGAAATAAGAAGACACCCCTCTTGCGGCGGGTCCATTGTCCGTCATGCTCTCTCCAAAAGGAGGGAACGCCATGAAATTCGGCATCTTCTACGAGCTGCAGCTGCCCCGCCCGTGGGCGCCCGGCGACGAGCATCGTCTCTATCAGAACGCGCTCGACCAGATCGAGCTGGCGGACCGGCTGGGCTACGACCATGCGTGGCAGGTCGAGCATCACTTCCTCGAAGAGTATTCCCACTCGCCCTCCCCTGAGTCCTTCCTCGCGGCGGCGAGCCAGCGGACCAAGAACATCCGCCTCGGTCACGGCATCTTCCAGGTGACGACCAACCATCCGACGCGCGTGGCCGAGCGGGTGGCCACGCTCGACCTGCTGTCGAACGGGCGCTGCGAGTTCGGCATGGGCGAGAGCGCCTCCATCACCGAACTCGAGCCGTTCGGCGTCACCATGGAGAACAAGCGCGAGATCTTCGAGGAAGCGGTTCGCGCCATCATGCCGATGTTCAAGGACGGGCCCAGCGAGCATGCGGGCAAGGTCTGGAACATCCCGCTGCGCATGGTCGTGCCGAAGCCGCTGCAGAAGCCGCACCCGCCGCTCTGGGTCGCCTGCTCGCAGCTCCAGACGCTGACCAAGGCCGGCGAATGGGGCATGGGGGCGCTCGGCTTCCAGTTCGTCTCGGCCGATGCCGCGCATGCCTGGGTGCATGCCTACTACAACGCCTTCGTGAAGCGGCAGAAGAAGCTCGCCGACTATAAGACCAACCCGAACATCGCGCTGGTCAGCTTCTTCATGTGCGCCAAGACCGACGAGGAGGCGCGCGCCCGCGCCGACGGCGACACCTTCTTCCAGTTCGCGCTGCGCTTCTACGGCCAGTCGTCCGACCGGCGCCGGCCGGCCGCCGGCACGGTCAACATGTGGGAAGAGTACGAGAAGTGGAAGAAGGCCAACCCGGAGCAGCACGCGGCCTCGCTGCGCGGCGGCCTGATCGGCTCGCCCGACACGATCCGGCGCAAGCTGAAGAAGTTCCAGGAGTCGAACATCGACCAGGTCGTGCTGCTGAACCAGGCCGGCAAGAACCGCCACGAGGACATCTGCGAATCGCTGGAGCTGTTCGCCCAGGAAGTGATGCCCGAGTTCCAGGGCGCGCACCCTGCGCTGCTGAAGTGGAAGGAGCAGGTCCTCAACCGCGACATCGACCTGGCGGAGATCGACACCACCGCCTTCACCGACCGCTACGGCGGCACGATGAAGGGCATCGCGCCCACCGCTCAAGGCGCGACGCAAGGCGTGCGCGCGGCAGAGTAACGACGCGCCGAAGGCTCACCCTACACCCACCGTCAACCTCATGCTGAGCGAGCGCGTCTCGAAGCATGGGAACGAGCACCACGCCTGTTGCCCACCCTTCGAGACGGTCGCTTCGCGACCTCCTCAGGGTGAGGTGGACTGGGGATTGGCCGAGACGAGGCGAGGAAACTCTACGGCTTCAGATGCCCCAGCGGCAGGACCGCGCCTGCCTTCAGGGTCTGGATCGCGATGGTGCTCTTCAC
Organism: Reyranella sp.; assembly: GCF_965228225.1. Taxonomy (GTDB): domain Bacteria; phylum Pseudomonadota; class Alphaproteobacteria; order Reyranellales; family Reyranellaceae; genus Reyranella. The sequence continues at coordinate 2,836,751 of NZ_OZ245801.1, forward strand.
CTCGCGGACCAGCGGCAGGTTGAGCAGCTTGCCCACCAGGAAGCGCTGATAGGCGTCGAGGTCGGGCACCGTGACTTCGAGCAGATAGTCGGAGTCGCCGGCCACCATGTGGCAGGCGACGACTTCCGGACAGGCGACGGCCTCTTCCTCGAAGGTCGTGGCGCGATCGTCGGCATGGCCCTCGATCTTCACGCCGACGAACACGGTGAGGCCGAGTCCGATGCGCTTGCGCCCGAGCATTGCGCGGTAGCCCTCGATATAGCCCTCGCGCTCCAGCCGGCTGACCCGGCGCAGGCACGGCGACGGCGACAGGCCCACCGTCTCGGCCAGCTCGACATTGCTCAGCCGTCCGTCGGCCTGAAGCGCGGCCACGATGCGCCGGTCGATGGCATCCAGCTCTTCGATTGGCATCTTCGACTCTCCTGGCGTGGACAGACGCTATCTCGTGCCACTGCACTGGCTTCCATGAGCCATGAAAGCAAGGACATGCCAACCGCGATCGATGGAAACTGACCTCGTTCCCCAAGGAGGACAGCATGACCGAGCAGACTGAAATCGAGAGCTTCGCCATCCCCGGCGCCATCGCAGAGACGCTCCAGCGCTATGTCGACGGTGCCCGGACCGGCGACATCGTCCTGCTGCGTTCGGCGTTCGCCGAGGGTGCGCGCGTGAGCGGCAGCTATGGCGGCAAGCCCGTCACCTGGAGCCTTGGCGAGTTCTGCGAGGCCGTCGCCAAGGGCGGGCCGGCGCCCGGCCTGCAAACCCGCATCGTGTCGATCGAGGCAGCCGGCGGCGCCGCGATGGCCCGGCTCGAGGCGCTCGACTGGCGCGGCACGCGCTACACGGACTTCTTCGTGATGGTCCGGCGCGACGACGGCTGGCGAATCGACAGCAAGGTCTTCCACGCCCACGCACGCGCCTGATCGGCCCGCCCGAGGTCGCAGCAAAGTCACAGGAGACGTCATACCCTCGCCGCTTGCGTCAGCTAGTTAACGCCCAGAAGAGAAACCGCACCGGAGATGCGGCCAGTTGATCTTGCCCTGCGGACGGGAATGGGCCTCTAGTTGTTGTGCGAGGGGAAGACGATGTCACGCAGCCTGGATGCTCCACTCAGTCCAAACGAGGAAGTGACGTTGCGCCGGGTCGCTCTCGGCATCTCGCCGCTGAAGGACCTCGCCCCGCGCGACCTCATGCGCCTGACATCGCTGTCGCTGGTCGAGATCGACGCCGGCGTCCCTCGCCTCACCGAGTTCGGGCGCCAGCGTTACCGCGCTCTGCCCCGCGCCGCCGACGTCAAGGATCTCACGCTCGAAGGGATGCTGGCCGCCGTCGGCGACAGGCTGCGCAAGACGACGGACTAGGCGGCGACAATGTGAAGTGTTTGCGACCTCCGCAACTGGCCGGGAAGGCCCGCGTTCATCAGGCGACCGTTCCCCAAGCAGGAGAGAGCAAATGACCGACCTGACCCTGACTCCGAAGAACCTGATCGCCGCCGAGCGCGTCACCGGCACGGACGTCTACAATCTGCAGGGCGACAAGCTCGGCACGGTCGAGGACATCATGATCGACAAGGTGAGCGGCCGCGCCATCTATGCCGTGATGTCGTTCGGCGGCTTCCTCGGCATCGGCGAGAAGCACCATCCCCTGCCGTGGTCGACGCTGAAGTACGACGAGCGCCAGGGCGGCTACGTTGTGGCTCTCGACAGGAAGATCCTGGAGGGCGCGCCGACCTTCGACGAAGCGGAGGATTTCAGCTGGACCCCGGACTACGGCCGCCAGGTCGACAAGTATTACGGTGTCCCGACCTACTGGTAAGATACGCCGCTGACGATGCCGGCCGGATGCCTCATGCGGGGCGACTGGCCGGCATTTTTTATGGCGTGACCTTCTGGCAGCCGGCGCCCTGCCAGCGATAGCCCTGGGCCGAACCCGACACCATCGTCCATTCGACGATACAGCCCTGGCGCACCAGGGTCGGCGGAAAGCCGCCCATGGGAATCCAGAGGCCGCCACCCCACCCCCATCCCCAGCCGCCGAAGCGCTGGTACATCGGCGGCATGCCGGGATCGATGTACGACGTGTCCCATTTCCATTGCAGGATCTTGCTGCCGTCCTCGAGCTGGTAGCTGCTGTCGGGAATGCGGCCCATGCTGTTCAGCAGCCCGGCCTCCGGCGCCCCGGCCATGGCGCGCAGCTGGTTGTCGAAGGCGGCCTCGCGTTCCGCCCGCGTCTCGCAGCCGGGCAACAGCGTCAGGAGGGCGAGGACCGCCAGGAGCGGCTTGATAGGCATGGCCAGATTGTAGCGCGACACGGCTTGGCATTCACGCCCCGCTCGTAGATGTTGTTCGCGGGCGGACCGGAAGAGTCCGCAGGGGATGCGGAGAACGGATGGGATCGGCGCTGAGGTGGCTCGCCTTCGCGATTTGCGTGGCGGGGTTGGTGCTGGGTCAGTTCGGGCGCACATTCGAGGATGTGGGTCGCTACGCGCATTCCTCGGACATCATGCAATCCGAGTGGGCTGCAACCAACATCTGGCTCGACAGCACGGAGTGCACGGTATCCCGCGGCGTCTGGCTGGCGATCTGCGGGGACGGCCGTCTCAGCCCGATCTCCGAACATGCGATCGCCGACGATCCCGGCCATGCGCTCCTGCTCAGCGCCTGGGCCGCGATGACGGGCGAGCCTGCCACCCTGGTCGACGTCGCGCGGCTCAACACGCTCATCAATACGATCGGCCTCGTGACCCTGGCGGCGCTCTTGTTCTCGCTGCAGGCCTGGATCACCTCGATCGTGCTGTTGGTGCGGGGGCCGATCGAGTTCCTGGGCTGGATGGGTACCTCTCCCCACTGGGCCTTCATCGGCACGGTGAGCCTGGCCGGCATCCTGCCGCTGGCGATCTTGACCCGCAGCAACCGCGCCTGGATCGCGGGCGGGATCGCGGCCCTGGCCGTGGTGACGCTGGTCCGCGAATCGATCGGCCTGATGGGCTTCGCGCTCACGCTCGGCGCCCTGGCGGCGACCGCCCTGCAGCGGCCGCGACCGGCGCGTCTCCTGGCTCGCCTCGCGCTCATGGTCGTTCTCGCGACGGGGGCGCTTCTGGCGCCCAAATGGGCGACGATGGCGCGCGATGCGGCCTTTCCCGTGGCGCCCGCCGAACGGCTGCAGACTCACGGCCTGTCGCATACGCTCTATCTCGGCCTCGGATTCGTCGAGAACAAGTGGGGCATCCGCTACCAAGACGAGTATGGCGCGGACCTGGCCACCCGGGCCGGGATCATCTACTGCTCGCCCGAGTATTTCCGCATGATGTGGAAGCTCTACCTCGCACGCATCGTCGAGGACCCGGTTGAAGTCGCGCGCATCTACTGGGAGAAGGCGCTGCAGTTGCTTGCCGTGCCGACGATGCAGCCCGGCCCACCCTTCGGGATCATCCTGGCGATCGGTCTGGTGCACCTGCTGGCGGCAACATGGTTCGGCCTCTGGCGTCGCGTTGGCTTTCCGCAGGGTCTGCCGATCGAGGCGCTGTCGCTCGCGTTCCTCGGCCTCTTCCTCGCCCAGGCGATCCTGGCCTTGCCCAGCCACCTGTATGCCGTGCCGGTGAACGCCTTCATCCTCGTGCTGTTCGGCACGATCGTCGAGTTCGTCGCGCGCGGGCTGTGGACGCTGGCCGCGCGCTTCCGGCAGGTTACGGGGTAGCGCCGAGGAACTTCTTGCACTCGTAGGTGAGTTGATTGGTCCGCTGTTCCTCGCACGGCTTCTGCCGCTCGATCATCAGGGCGATCACGTAGAAGGCGAAGACGCCCAGGATCCAGGTGGTGATCGACCAGCCCATGGCGCTGTCCAGCCGGCGATGGAAGGTGGGCGTGGCGCGCGACGGTGCCGCCACCGAGACGGTGCCCCGCACCAGCATGATCGTGAGGGGAAAGCTCGCCGCGCCGCAGGCCAGGTAGAGGAGAAAAACGTCGAGAACGCTCATCTCACCAGGACAGCTTGGGCATGGGGATCGGCCCGTTCTGCTTCGGGGCCCAGCCGCGGGCTTCCATGCACTGCGCCATCAGGCGCTCGTAGTTGTACTTGTATCCCTGGTTGGCCATGTCGGAGTACAGCTCCTGCTGACCGAAGCGCTCGCGCTCGCCCGAGAACACCGCACGACGCTGGTCGTCGATGTCGCGGTCCTGCTGGGTCCTGGCGCGGACCTGGGTGCGGCACTGCGACTGGTCCTTGGTGAACTGCTCGGCGTCGGCGCCTTCCTTGCTGAAGTCCCGGGGCGCGCAGGCCGACATCGCCGCCGCCGCCGCCAGAACGAGGGCGATCGCGAGCCTCATGGGGTACCGACCAGCGCCGCCTCGATGGCCTTCAGCGCGTCGGACGCCTTGGACCCGTCGGGACCGCCGCCCTGCGCCATGTCGGGCCGGCCGCCGCCGCCCTTGCCGCCGAGCGCCGCCACGCCCGCCTTCACGAGTTCGACCGCGCTGTGGGTCGTGGCGAGATCCTCGGTGACGCCGACCACCGCCGAAGCCTTGCCATCCTCGACCCCGATCAGCGCCACGACGCCCGAGCCCAGCTTCTTCTTGAACTCGTCGGCCATGCCCTTGAGGTCCTTGCCCGGCACGCCGTTCAGCACGCGACCGATCAGCTTGATCCCGCCGACGTCGCGCACCTCGTCGGCCGCGGACCCGCCGCCCGAACCGCCGCCGGCCAGGGCCAGCGCCTTGCGCGCATCCGACAGTTCGCGCTCGATCTTCTTCTGGCCCTCGACCAGCGCCGCGAGACGGGCCGGCAGATCCTCGGGCCGAACCTTCAAGGTCGCCGCGGCCTCGGCCAGCAGATCGGCCTGGTGGCGCACGAAGGCCTCGGCCGCATTGCCGGCCAGCGCCTCGATGCGGCGGACGCCGGCAGCCACCGCGCCCTCGCCCACGATCTTGAACAGGCCGATATCGCCGGTCCGCCGTGCATGCGTGCCGCCGCACAGCTCGACCGAGTATTTCTCGCCGCCCGGGACGTCGGCATCGCCGCCCATGGTGAGCACGCGCACCTCGTCGCCGTACTTCTCGCCGAACAGCGCCATCGCGCCGGCGGCGATCGCCTCGTCCGGGGTCATGAGGCGCGTCTCGACCGCGGAATTGTGGCGGATGCGGTCGTTCACCTCGTCCTCGATCTGGCGCAGCTCCTGGGACGAGATCGCCTTGGTGTGGCTGATGTCGAAGCGCAGACGGTCGGGCGCCACCAGCGAGCCCTTCTGCGTGACGTGCTTGCCGAGATGGCGGCGCAGCGCCTCGTGCAGCAGGTGGGTGGCCGAATGATGGGCGCGCAGCTGGGCACGGCGAATCGGATCGATGGTCATGACCAGATCGTCGCCGACCTTGAACTCGCCCTTCTCGACCGTGGTGTGATGGGCGTGCAGGTCGCCCACCATCTTCTGGACGTCGGCGACCGATGCCTCGTTGGCGCCGCTCGCCAGACGGCCGGCATCGCCCTGCTGGCCGCCCGACTCCGCATAGAACGGCGTCTGGTTGGTCACGATCCAGCCGGTCTGTCCGGCCTTCAGGGACTGGACTTCCTTGCCGTCGAGCAGGATCGCCTTGATCTGGCCCTCGGCACGCTCGGTGTCGTAGCCCAGAAATTCGGTGGCGCCGGCCTTCTGGCGCACGTCGAACCAGATCGCCTGGTCCGCGGTTTCGCCGGAGCCCGCCCAGGCGGCCCGCGCCTTGGCGCGCTGCTCGTCCATCGACTTCTCGAAGCCGTCGGTATCCACCTTGATGTCGCGCGCGCGCAGCACGTCCTGCGTGAGGTCGAGCGGAAAGCCGAACGTGTCGTAGAGCTTGAACGCGACCTCGCCCTTCAGCGTGCCGCCGGCCGTCAGCTCCTTCGTCTCGTCCTCGAGCAGCTTCAGGCCGGTGCCCAAGGTCTTCTTGAAGCGAGTCTCCTCGAGCTTCAGCGTCTCGGTGATCAGCGGCTGGGCGCGCGACAGTTCGGGATAGGCGTCGCCCATCTCCCGCACCAGCGTCGGCACCAGCTTGAAGACCACCGGATCCTGCGCCCCCAGGATGTGGGCATGGCGCATCGCGCGACGCATGATGCGGCGCAGCACGTAGCCGCGCCCCTCGTTCGACGGCAGCACACCGTCGGCGATCAGGAACGACGTCGCGCGCAGGTGATCGGCGATGACCTTGTGCGACGCGCCCTGCTTGCCGTCGGGATCGACGCCGGTCTCGTGCGCCACCGCCTCGATCAGGGCGCGGAACAGGTCGATGTCGTAGTTGTTGTGCTTATGCTGCAGGACGGCCGCGAGACGCTCCAGGCCCATGCCGGTGTCGATCGACGGCTTGGGCAGTGCGACGCGCTCTTCCTTGGTGACCTGCTCGAACTGCATGAAGACCAGGTTCCAGATCTCGATAAACCGGTCGCCGTCCTGATCCGGGCTGCCCGGCGGACCGCCGGGAATGCCTTCGCCATGATCGTAGAAGATCTCCGAGCACGGGCCGCAGGGGCCGGTATCGCCCATCGCCCAGAAATTGTCCGAGGTCGGGATGCGGATGATCTTGTCGTCCGAGAGGCCCGCGATCTTCTTCCAGTGACCGGCCGCCTCGTCGTCGGTGTGGAACACCGTGACCAGCAGCTTCTCCTTGGGCAGGCCGTAATCCTTCGTCAGAAGGTTCCAGGCCAGCTCGATCGCGTGCTCCTTGAAGTAGTCGCCGAACGAGAAGTTGCCCAGCATCTCGAAGAAGGTGTGATGGCGGGCGGTGTAGCCCACATTCTCAAGGTCGTTGTGCTTGCCGCCGGCGCGGACGCACTTCTGCGACGTCGAAGCCCGCGAGTAGGAACGCGTCTCCAGCCCGGTGAAGACGTTCTTGAACTGCACCATGCCGGCGTTCGTGAACATCAGCGTCGGGTCGTTGCGCGGCACCAGAGGGCTCGACTCAACGACTTCGTGGCCGTTCTTGCGGAAGTACTCTAGGAAGGTACGACGGATTTCGCTGACGCTTTGCATGCCGGCCTTGTAGCGTGCGCCAGCCCGCCAAGTCCAGAACAGGGAACCCAGGGGAAATGGCCGCCGAGGCCCATTCTACCGCCACTCTTCGCCTCTCGGTGGGCGACCTCCGGATCGTCCATCCGATCACCGTCCCGAGCGGGCCGGTGCCGGCGGCGGACGTCGTCCCGGCCCTGCAGGGGCTGGTGAACGCCGTGGTTTCGGCCGCCGAGGCCGGCAAGGCCATCTCCTGCCGCAAGGGTTGCGGCGCCTGCTGCCGCCAGCTCGTGCCGATTTCGCGCACGGAGGCTGAACGCCTGCTGTCGACGGTGGCGGCCCTGCCGGCGGAACGGCGTGCCGTGCTGGAGGGACGTTTCGCCACCGCCGAGGCCGCCCTCGCCGCGGTCGACCTAAAGGAGCGCAAGGGCCGGCCCGACCGCGAGCTGTCGACCGCCTATTTCGCGCTCGGTATCCCCTGTCCGTTCCTCGAGGAGGAGAGCTGCTCCATCCATCCGGACAGGCCGCTGGTCTGCCGCGAATATCTCGTCACCTCGCCGGCCGAACTCTGTGCCGGGCCCGAGCAGGAGGGCGTGACGCCGGTGCCGGTCCCCAAGGTCTCGCTGGCGGCCCGCGGCCTGCAGGACGAGCGAGAGGAGTGGTTTCCGCTGGCGCTGCTGTTGGATTGGGCGAAGCGCCGGCCCACTGCCGGCGCCCGACGCACGGGCCCGGAGTGGATCCAGCGGTACCTGAAGGGGATGTCGCGGAAGTCCTGAGGGCGTGTCAGCACCCGGGTCTGTTCTGCGCCTGCCCGCCCATATCCTCATGCGCTTCGCGCATAAGAAAATGGGCGGTACCGCGCGTGGGGTGCGGTACCGCCCTTAGGGACCCGGAGACAGGGGATCAGGGTCCGCTATTCCTCGTCGTCATCCTCTTCCTTGCCGCCATCCATCAGGACGTTGGCCAGGATGCCGGCATTGGCGCGCACCTTGTTCTCGATCGCGTTGGCGACCTCGGGGTGCTCCCGGAGATAATTCTTGGCGTTCTCGCGGCCCTGGCCGATGCGGGTGCCGTCATAGGAGTACCAGGAGCCTGACTTCTCGACGACGCCGGCCTTCTCGCCGAGATCGATCAACTCGCCGTTCTTGGACACGCCCTCGCCATACATGATGTCGAACTCGACGACCTTGAACGGCGGCGCCACCTTGTTCTTCACGACCTTGACGCGCGTGGCGTTGCCGACGACCTCGTCCTTGTCCTTGAGCGCGCCGATACGACGGATGTCGAGGCGGACCGAGGCGTAGAACTTCAGCGCATTGCCGCCCGTCGTCGTCTCGGGGCTGCCGAACATGACGCCGATCTTCATGCGGATCTGGTTGATGAAGATCACCAGCGTGTTCGACTTGGAGATCGAGGCGGTGAGCTTGCGCAACGCCTGGCTCATCAGGCGGGCATGCAGGCCCGGCAGGGAGTCACCCATCTCGCCTTCGAGTTCGGCGCGCGGCACGAGGGCCGCCACCGAGTCGATCACGAGGACGTCGATGGCGCCGGAACGCACCAGCGTGTCGGCGATCTCGAGCGCCTGCTCACCGGCGTCGGGCTGGGAGATCAGCAGGTTGCCGATGTCGACGCCCAGCTTCTTGGCATAGCCCGGATCGAGCGCATGCTCGGCGTCGATGAAGGCGCAGGAACCGCTCTTCTTCTGCGCTTCCGCGATGACGTGCAGGGCAAGCGTCGTCTTGCCCGAACTTTCCGGACCGTAGATCTCGACGATGCGGCCCTTGGGCAGGCCGCCGATGCCCAGCGCGATGTCGAGGCCCAGCGAGCCGGTCGAGATCGATTCGATTTCCAGCGCCTCGCGCTGGCCCAGCTTCATGATGGAACCCTTGCCGAAAGCGCGCTCGATCTGGGCGAGAGCGGCGTCCAGCGCCTTGTTCTTGCTTTCCATGCCTTCTTTTTCGACCACCTTGAGCATCGCCGACATTGGCTTTCTCCTTCTTCCCATGCCCCTGTCAGGAGCGGCAATGCGGATAAGTCCGCCTCAGGTTCGAATGTCTGGTGGCGCCAATGTACCCATTTTGTTCCAGCCGGCAACGGAACAATAAACCCCTGATCGAACTAATGTTCTTGACATTAGTTCGATGAATGTTCTTGTCTGACCCTGTGGATAAAATGCGACCTTTACGCCTCGCTATCCGCCGATCGCGCGCGCCACGGAGATGTAGAGGGGTATCCCCAGCAGCAGGTTGAACGGGAAGGTCACGCCGAGCGAGAGCGTGAGCGGAATCGCCGCCGTGGCCTGCGGCAGGGCAAGCCGCATCGCCGCCGGGACCGCGATGTACGAGGCCGAGGCCGCGAGAGTGATGAACACCGCGATCCCTCCCGTGGACAATCCGGTCCAGGGCGCCAGCAACGCCGCACACGTGCCGCCGATCAGCGGCATGACGACGGCGAACACCGCGAGCCGGAGGGACAGCAACCGCCGTTCGTCGCGCAGGCCCCGGCCGGCCACCAGTCCCATGTCGAGCAGGAATAGGCAGAGGAAGCCGGGAAAGGCATCGACCAGGAAAGGCTTGAGCAGTACCTGTCCCCGGTCGCCGGTGACGATACCGATCAGGAACGAGCCGAGCAGCATGACGACCGCGCCGTTCAGCAGGATTTCGCGGACCAGCTCGCTTCCCCGCCCCTGCGCCTGTCCACCCCGCGCGAGGAAGAGGGCGCTCAGGATCGCCGGGGTCTCCATCGCCGCGGCGACGGCGATCATGTAGCCCTCGAAAGGGATCCCGAGTTGCCCGAGGGCGCTGGTGACGGCGACCAGCGTGACGGCGGAGATCGAGCCGTAGTGAGCAGCCACCGATGCCGCATCCGGGACCGAGAGCCGCGTGGCGGCGCGCAGCAGCGCAAAGGCCGCGAACGGGATAGCAAAGGACAGCGTCACACCCGCCGCCAGCGCCGCCGCCAGGGTTGCGGAGAGTCCATGATGGGCAACCTCGCCGCCGCCCCGGAAACCGATCGACATCATCAGATAAAGCGACAGCAGCTTCGCCACCGACCCGGGAATGGAGAGGTCCGAGCGGGCAAGGCTGAGGGCGGCGCCGAGCACGAAGAACAGCACCATCGGCGAGAGGATGTTCTGGCCGGCTAGATCGAAGAAGGACATGGGGGCCTCGGCGTTTTCGGTGCCCTCCATTAGGCGGTGGCGCCTTGTCCCGGAAATTGATAGTTGGCGACTAATTATTCAGGGAAATTGATAAGTCATGGCGCGCCTGCACAACCTCGACGTCGATCTCCTGCGCGCCTTCGTGACGGTTGCCGACCTTGCCAGCTTCACGCGCGCCGCCGAAACACTGCTGCGCCGGCAGTCGACCCTCAGTCTCCAGATCAAGCGCCTCGAGGACGGGCTCGGCAAACGCCTGCTCGACCGCGCGACGCGGCATGTCCGCCTGACCGCCGAGGGCGACGCGCTCCTGCCCCACGCCCGCCAGATGCTCGAGCTGAACGATCGGCTGGTCGCCAGCCTGGCGCAGCCGGCGCTGGCCGGGACCGTGCGCCTGGGCACGCCGGAGGATTTTGCGACCAGCTACCTGCCGCAGGTCCTGGCGCGCTTTGCCCAGGCCTACCCTGCCGTGCAGCTCGAAGTGACATGCGACCTCACGCTCACCCTGGTCGCACGTTTCCGGGAGGGCGCGTTCGACCTCGTGCTGGTCAAGCGCGAGCCGGAACGCTCCAACCGGGGCGTCCGCGTATGGCGCGAGCCGCTGGTGTGGGTGGCTGCCGGTCAACTGGTGCTGCCCGAGGAGGGCCCCCTGCCTCTCGTCGTCTCGCCGCCGCCCTGCGTTTACCGCAAGCGCGCCACGGATAGTCTGAACCGCTCGCGCCGCCGTTGGCGGGTCGCGTACAGCTGCGCCTCCCTGGCCGGCCAGCACGCAGCCGTGAAGGCCGGCCTGGGCGTCACCGTGCTGCCCAAGGACATGGTGCCCCCCGGACTCACCGTGGTCGAACGGCGCTCAATGCTGCCCGATCTGCACGACACCGAGATCGCCCTGCTCGCCGCGCGTGGCCTCAGCGCCCCGGCCCGCCGGCTGCACGATCACATCGTGCGATCACTGGAAGACGTCGGACGAATCTGACGGTGTGTTTTCGAGGCGTGCCTCGTCGCGCGCCTATTTGGGTCCGAGCAGCCCGGCCGTCTTCAGCCCGGCGATGCCCGCCGCGTCGTAACCGACCTCCGCCAGCACCTCGTCATTGTGCTCGCCGATCTCCGGCGGATTGGAGACGAGCGGGGGCCGCCAGCCCATCATCTGGAAGGGCAGCAGCGGCAGACGGGTCTGCACGCCGCCCGACAGGGTGGTCGGCGCCAGCGAACCGTTGGCCAACAGGTGCGGATGATCGAACAGGTCCTGCGGCCGGGCGACCGGCGCGAAGGAGATGTCTGCCTCGAGGCACATCTGCTCGAGCGCGTCCTTGGTATAGGCCTTGAACACCTCGGCGACTTTCGGCACCAGCCACGGCCGCGCTTCGATGCGGAGGTTGTTGGTGGCGAGCTTCGGCTCGGCTGCCAGCTCGGGCTGCTTGAAGAATTCGCAGAAGCGCTTCCACTGACCGTCGCTGGTGATGCCGACGAAGACCTGCAGATCGTCGGCCGTGTTGAAGATCTCGTAGACCGCCCAGGAACTCACCCGTTCCGGCATCGGCGGCGGTGCGATGCCGTTGATCGCCGTGATCGCGAGATGCTGGCCCATCAGGAACACCACCGACTCGAACAGCGCGCTTTCGACCAGACCGCCCTTCCCCGTCCGGTCGCGCTGCTTCAGCGCCAGGACGGTCCCGAAGGCGCCGAACATGCCGCCGACGATATCGATCACCGAGGTTCCGGCGCGCAGCGGCCGACCGCTCGGGCCGGTCATGTAGGCAAGCCCGCCCATCATCTGCACGACCTCGTCGAGCGCCGGGCGCTTCTCGTAGGGCCCCGGCAGGAACCCCTTGAGCGCGCAGTAGACGAGCCGCGGGTTGATCTTCTCGAGATCCGCCGGTGCGAGCTTGCGCTTGGCCATCGAACCCGGCGCGAAGTTCTCGATCAGCACATCGGCTTTCTCGAGCAGCTTCACCAGCGCCTTACGGCCTTCGGGTGAATCCGCATCGAGCGCCAGGCTCTTCTTGTTGCGATTGAAGTAGCCGAAGAACCCGGCGCCGAAGCCGCGCAGCTTGCGCGTACGGTCGCCATCGACCGGCTCGACCTTGATCACTTCGGCCCCGAGATCGGCCAAGATCATGCCGCAGGACGGCCCCAGGATCGTGTGGGTGAGTTCGACGACGCGGACGCCCTTGAGGGGCGGTTCAAACGATGAGGTCATGCCCCTTCAGATACCTCACCCCGCAGGCGCGAGCCACGTGTCGATATCCTTGGTGAGCGGCAGGCCGGCCGCCTCCGCGAGAACCCGATGCCCCATGCCGGCGCCGACCATGAAGGCCTCCTGGTGCGGCAGCGCGTTCGCCTTCAGCATCGAGCGGATGGCCGGCCCGTCATGGCCCCAGCCGACCGCTTCGACCTTGCCGTCGAAGGCCCGGTTGAGGATCGCCAGGAAGCCCTCGCGTTCCTCGTCCGACAGGCCCGGCACGGCCTCGATATCGCCCAGCACGAACAGTCGGCCCCGAAACTTCGCCACCAAGGCGGCGATGGAATTGCGCGGCTCGACGATGATTTCGCGGTTCGGACCTCGGCGCACACGAGCAGCCAGTGACAGCGGCATCACGGCGGCGCTGAGATGGGCGCCCGAATCCATGATCACCGAGGTGAGTTCACGATAGGTGATCCCCAGCCGCTCGGCGCGCTTCAAACGCATCATCGCCACTTCGGGCTTGGGCGTCTTCCAGGCTTTGGCGGCGGCACGGCGCCACACCCAGGCCTCCCACGACATGTCGAAGGTCGGCCCGTTATTGTGCCCGATGCCGGGACGGCGTAGCAGCACCTCGACATTTGCATGCCGGACTGCAAGACGGTCGAAACGATCACCCATTGCGCCTATTCTAGAGCAGTTCGGGCGAAGGTAAAACGCGCTATACGAACGCCAATGACCTCATGCTGAGGAGCGAGCGCAGCGAGCGTCTCGAAGCACGGAACGAGCACCTCGCTCGTCGCCCACCCTTCGAGACGCGGCCCTTCCGGGCCGCTCCTCGGGGTGAGGTCCAGGTCAGGTGAGGAGCGAGGCGTGGACGATTTTCAGGTCGATGTGTTGGTGGTTGGTGCGGGCAATGCCGCGGCGTGCGCGGCCCTGGCGGCGCGTGAGACGGGCGCGTCGGTCGCCATGCTGGAGGCGGCTCCCGAGGCCGAGCGCGGCGGCAACAGCACCTTTACGGCCGGCGCCATGCGCGTGGTTTTCCACGGCGTCGACGACCTGGTGCAGCTCTACGACCTCACCGAGGACGAGAAGCGCGACGTCGATTTCGGCAGCTATACCGCCGACCAGTATCTCGACGACATGGGCCGGGTGACCAACTATCGCTGCGACCCCGAATTGACCGACATCCTGATCGGCCGCTCCTTCGAGACCATGAAGTGGATGCGCTCCAAGGGCGTGCGCTTCCAGCCCTCCTACGGCCGCCAGGCCTTCAAGGTGAACGGCAAGTACAAGTTCTGGGGCGGCCTCGCGGTCGAGGCCTGGGGCGGCGGGCCGGGCCTGGTCGATCTCGAGCACAAGGCGGCCGTCAAGGCCGGCATCCCCATCCACTACGAGACGGCGGCCGTCTCGCTGATCGAGGAGGACGGCGTCGTGCGCGGCGTCATCGCCCGCCACAAGGGCCGCAAGGTGAAGATCGGCGCCAAGGCGGTGGTTCTGGCCTGCGGCGGGTTCGAGAGCAACGCCGAGATGCGCACGCGCTATCTCGGACCGACCTGGGATCTCGCCAAGGTGCGCGGCACCCGCTTCAACACCGGCGCCGGCATCAACATGGCGCTGGCGATCGGGGCCAAGCCGCATGGCAACTGGTCGGGCGGCCATGCCGTCGGCTGGGACATGAACGCGCCGGAGTTCGGCGACCTCGACGTCGGCGACAATTTCCAGAAGCACTCCTACCCGCTCGGCATCATGGTGAACGCCAACGGCCTGCGCTTCGTCGACGAGGGCGCGGATTTCCGCAACTACACCTACGCCAAGTACGGCGCCGTGATCCTGGCCCAGCCGCAGCAGTTTGCCTGGCAGATCTTCGACTCGAAGGTGCTCGACAAGCTGCGCGACGAGTACCGCATCAAACGCATGACCAAGGTCCGCGCCGACACGATCGAGGAACTGGCGAAGAAGCTGGAAGGCGTCGACGAGCAGCAGTTCCTGAAGACCATCAAGGAATGGAATGCCGCCGTCATGACCGAGGTGCCGTTCAACCCGGCGGTCAAGGACGGCCGCGGCACGCGCGGCCTCGCCGTGCCGAAGACGAACTGGGCCAACACGATCGACCAGGGACCGTTCGAGGCCTATGCGGTGACCTGCGGGCTCACCTTCACCTTCGGCGGGCTGAAGATCAGCAACGAGGGCGAGGTCGAGAACACCGACGGTCACGCCATCCCCGGCCTGTTCGCCGCGGGTGAGCTCGTGGGCGGGCTGTTCTATCACAACTACCCCGGCGGCACGGGCCTGGTCTCCGGCGCCGTGCTGGGCAAGCTCGCCGGCGACGGCGCCGGCCGCTACGTCGCGGGGAAGAACTAGGCACCGCTTGCCGGCCGAAAGAATTGGCCGCAAGGTCCCGGCAAACAGAGGTTGCGCGGCGCGGATGACCGCGCGCGCACAGGAGGAAGACCATGTTTCCCATCACCCGCCGCCATGCGCTGGCCCTCGGCGGCTCGTCGCTGCTTCTGCCGTCCGCCGCGCGCGCCCAGGCCAACTGGCCGACCGGCCCGGTCACCTTCGTCGTCGGCTATGCCGCGGGCGGCAGCACGGACATCAATGCCCGCGAACTCGCGCACGTCATGACCCCGGTCATCGGCCAGCAGATCATCATCGACAACAAGGGGGGGGCCGCCGGTTCGATCGGCCTGCGCGCCGTCGCGAACGCCAAGCCTGACGGCCAGACCCTGTTCGTCGCCGTGGGTACCAACGTGATCATCAACCCGCACGTCCAGAAGGGCATGATCGACACCCTCGCCACCCTCGCGCCGGTCTGCCAGATCACGGATTACCAGTACGTCCTCGTCGTGGGTAACTCGGTGCCGGTGAAGAATGCGGCCGAGCTGGTGGCGATGGCCAAGAAGGATCCCGAGAAGCTCACGTTCTCGTCGTCGGGCGTGGGCGGCAACAACCACCTCGCCGGTGCGCTGTTCGCGGAAGCGGCCGGGATCAAGATCACCCACGTGCCTTACAAGGGCACGGGACCGGCGGTGGCCGACGTGATCAGCGGTCAGATCACCATGAACTTCTCGTCGCTGCCGCCCGCGGTTTCCCAGGTGAAGGGCGGCAACCTCAAGGCGCTGGCGGTGACGGGCAACAAGCGCGTCAGTTCCATGCCCGACGTGCCGACCCTGAAGGAACAGGGGATCGACGTCGTCGTCACCAGCTGGCAGGGCCTGTTCGCCCCGGCCAAGACCCCGCCCGACATCCTCGACAAGATCGACAAGGCGACCAAGGAAGCGATGAAGAATCCCAAGTGGCAGGAGGCGCTGGCGCGCGACGGGCTGGAGATGCCGCCCGAACGCACCCGCGCCCAGTTCGCCAAGTTCGTCGGCGAAGAGCACGCCTTCTGGGGCAAGAAACTGCGCGAACTCAACGTCCAGATGGAATAGCGCGCGCAGGCGCCCTACCCCGGCGCTCGTGCCTTAGCCTGCGTGCGGCGCCTCTCTTCGCCCAATGCCCTGAGGCGTTCGACATCCTCAGGCTTCACGCGCCCATAGCGCGGCCGCCAGTCGTCGTCGGACGGCCAGGGCACATCCGACCGCAGGGTGGTCCGCGGCGCGGCGGCATCGCGCAGGAGGTCCAGCGCCTGACCCGCGATCGTGCGTTGCAGGTCCTGCCGCCACGGCGGGCCGCACGGATTGCCCAGCGGGAAATCGGTGAACAGGAAGCGCGGCACGCCGCAATATTCGACGACATCGAGGGCGGAGCCGACGATCACCGTCGGCATTCCGTTGGCTTCGAGATGGCGGGCGACCAAACTCACGGTTTGGTGGCAAACGGGTCAAAGCGGCGAGAGGAGCGCCGCGTCGGCACCGTCGGCGCGCAATCGCGCCAGCACCTGCGGCGCATCGATTTCCATGGTCTTGCGCTGGCTGTACTCGGTGGGCACGCCATGGAAACGCGCTGACACATCGCCGACCAGGCCCTCTGCCGCCCAATGCTGGACGGCCTCGATCGGCAGGAAGCTCGACCGGTCGTCGGTATGGGTCGATTCCTTGTCCCAGGCGAGGTTGTCGGTGAAGAGTCTCGCCGGTGCCCCAGAGATCGCGTCCGACCAGACCTGCCGCGTGCCGGAGGCATCGCGATTGCCGAGGTCGGGCGGACTTGCCGTCGTCACGAGGCCGATCCTCGCCTGGGACAAGGGCTTGGCGAGAGGGGCGAACGGCACCGTGTCGAAGCGCGACCAGACATAGTCGGACGGATAGCCGAGAGCGCGATAGTAGTCCCTCGTGCGATCCATGTAGCGGACGGTCTCGGTCATGGTTTCCTCCGACTTCTGCTGGTGCCGCCAGTCTAGCCGCGTTTGGGCACCATGCAGAAGCCTTGCGCCTCGATGCCGAGGGCGGGATTGAACTTCGAGCGGAAGTTCTCCATCGCGATCGCCGCCGTCAGCTCGACGATTTGCGCCTCGCTGTAGTGCTTCTTCAGGTCATCGACCAGCGCATCGTCGACCTTGCGGTCGGTGTAGGTGATGCGCTCGGCATATTCGAGCGCCAGACGCTCGGCCTCGCTGAAGAGCGTGCTGTCACGCCAAGTCGTGACCTCGGCCAGCTTCTCCATCCCTCCGTCCGTCGTTTCCAGCACACGGCTGGAATTGATGTCGATTCAAAACGGGCAGCCATTGATCGTCGCGACGCGCACGTAAAGAAGCGCCGGCAGGCCTCTGGGCAGAAGGCCCGATTCCTCGATCGACTGCCCCAGCATGCCCGCCGCCCGCAGGATCGGCGGGCAGTGCGCCATGACCTTGGTCGGGTTCAGCAGGCCGCCGAACATCTCGCGCTGCCGGTCGAACGCCGCCTTCAGGATCGGATCGCCGCCATCCTCCTCGATCTCGCTGACACGGGCCATCGCACTCGCCTCCTCGTTGCAGGGCAGAAACACTAGCGTCCGGGTTCGTCGCGGCACGACGGACATCTTCTAATATCGGCATAAGCTGGCCGAAGGCTTGGACCGACGCCACCAGCCAACCGAACCGCCTTAAGGCCGGCGAAGGTCGGGGCGAACGATCAGCCAGAAGGCCAGGGTGGACGCGACCGCGCAGACGAGCACGAACGGCAACAGGAAGGCGAGATTGGCCAGCAGGTTCAGCCAAGCGGAGTCGGCGGCATCGCCTTCGAAGCCCGCCACTCCGGCGAAGAGAGCAACGAACAACGCCCCCAGCGCGAGCCCCAGCAGGAGGTAGGCCCGGAGCCCGTCCCAGCGCCTGCGCCGCATCACAAGGTACGACGGCAGGCCGATCAGGAGCGCGAACGGGTAGGAGATGTATCCGGCGAACGCCGCGTAACCCAGGGTCTGCGCGTCGCCGCCGGCGGCGAGCACCACGCCCGCGAGGATAAGCGCGGGCATCATTGGCGCAACGACGAAGCCCGCCACGGTGCGATTCGCCTTGCCAGGCGCAGACGGCAGCAGCCATCGCCTCCTGGCGCCCGAGCGGGGCGATCCGGTTCGTCCCATCGTCTCTAGCGTCAGACGATCATGAAGTCAGTGTGGTCCAGCGCGACGCCCAGGTTTTGCATCGTTGCGAAGACCACGGCCGCACCGGCACCGGAGCCATCGGCATCGTAGCTCACATTGCCCGTGGCGGTGTTGAAGATGATGCGATCGTTCGCGTCGAGGGCTGCGGCGCCGTTGACGAATGCCCCCGCACCGAGCGCTCCCTCGGCCCCGAGCTGCGTGAAGATCGCATTGTCCAGGTTGAAATGATCCTGGCCATGCACAAAGCCGGAAATCGTCGCAAGGTTGCCCGCACCGATCACCGAGTCGAAGACGAAAGTATCGCCCCCGCCGCTCCCGATCAGCGTGTCCATGCCTCCCCGGCCATTGAACACATCGGTGCCGTTGACGCCGTCGATGACATTGTTCCCGCTGGTCCCGATCAGCGTGTCGTTCCAGAACGTTCCCGCGAGATTCTCGACCGAGACATAGGTATCGCCGGTTGCATCGCCGGTATTGATCGAAGCGTTCTCCAGCGATGCGATCACGCCGGCTCCGCCAGAGACGCTGTATTGATAGTAGGAGACCGTATCGGTCCCGTCGCCGCCGTTGAATACATCTGCACCCGCCCCTCCTTCGAGGAAATCGTCCCCCGAACCACCGATGAGCTGGTCGTTGCCATCGCCGCCGGAAAGCGAGTCGTTGCCGAAGCCTCCGGACAACGTGTTGGCGCCCGCGTTTCCGATCAGGATGTCGTTGAACGACGAGCCGCTCACCCCCTCGATGGATGTGTAGACATCACCCGCCGCCTCGCCCGTGTTGGCCGACGGGTCGAGGAGCGATACCGTCAAAGCGATCGTGGAGTTTCCGTAACCCGCGGTGTCGAATCCTGAACCGCCATCGAGTTTATCGGCGCCACCGCCGCCAAGCAGCCAGTTGTCTCCGCCATTACCGACGAGGATGTCGGCGAACGCCGATCCGGTCAGACCTTCTATCTGGGCGTAGGTGTCGCCCGCAGCCTCGCCAGCATTGATCGCGGCATTGGCCAGCGACGCAGTAACGCCCGTGGTCGCGTTGAAGTAGGACGCGTAGTCAAAGCCGGCACCGCCGTCGATTTGATCGGCCCCCAGATTGCCTTGGAACGTGTTGTCGGACGCGTCACCGACCAAGATATCGTCGAAATTCGACCCCGCAAGAGATTCGATCGAGATATAGGTATCGCCTGCCGCGTCCCCCGTGTTGATGCCAGGGTTGGACAACGACGCCGTGAGGCCCATGGTGGCGGTGGTGTAGCTCGCATAATCGCTGCCGGCACCGCCGTTCAGGACATCGGCGCCAGCGTTGCCACGCAGCGTGTTGGCGCCGGCGTCGCCGACCAGCGTGTCATTGAAGCTGGAGCCCGCAAGTCGCTCGATCGAGATATAGGTGTCGCCGGCTGCCTCGCCAGTGTTCGACGACGGGTTGGCAAGCGATGCGGTGACCCCGGTCGTGGCGTTGACATAGGAGGCGTAGTCTCCACTTCCCGCGCCACCACTCAGGATGTCATTCCCGAGCCCGCCGATCAGTATGTCATCGCCATTGCCGCCGGCCAGTGTATCGTTACCGGCGAGACCGCTCAGCGTATCGCCCGAGTCGCCACCGGAAACTACGTTGTCGAGGTCATTGCCGGTCCCCGAGAAAGGCCCGGTGCCAATGAACCTCAGATTGTTGGCGAATGAGTCGAGCGTATAGCTCGCCATCGTCGTCTCGATCGTGGTGGGAAGGACGGCCAGGACTTCGTCGATGCCCTTGCTGGCCAGGGCAGCGTTCTCGGCAGGCGTCAGCGCCGCGAGGTTTGCCGCGGTGTCCGCCAGGATCACATGATCCGCGAGGGTCAGGGCGACTGTCCCCAAGGCTCGATACTGCGCCACGCTGAGCGTCAGCGCGCCATCAGCCGCATCAATCCGGTCGATGCCCTTCGCCGCGAGCGCCGCGATGGCCGAGGCGGTAAGCGCGCTGATATTTGCACCGCTGTCAGTCAGGCTCACGACATCATTCGCCGTCAGGGCAAGGTCATGCAAGGCGTCGTACTTAGCCACCGTAAGGATCAGTGAACCGCTGATCGCATCGAGGCGGTCGACGCCCTTTGTCCAAAGATCGAGAATCTGGGCTGGTGTCAGATTCGTCAGCTGCAAACCACTGTCTGCCACGACGACCACAGCGGCCTCTCCCAGCGTCATTGCGCGCAGCGCCAGAGCCTGGGCTTTGGTCAGTGTCAGTGCGCCATCGGTCACCTCGAGCCGATCGACGCCCTTCGCCGACAGGCTGCTGAGCTGCGCCGGCGTCAGCGCCCCGATCTCGGCGCCGATGCCCGCGACCGTCACCGTGTCTGCGACTGTCAGTTTCACCGCACCCAACGACTGGATTTGCGACAAAGACCAGGTGAGTGCGTTGTCGGTCACATCGATGCGGTCGACGCCCCTGCCGGCGAGCGCTGCGATATCGGACGCGGACATCGCACCGAGCGCAGCAGCCGTATCCGCGAGCGTCACCGTGTCCTTGGCCGTCAGCTCGATCGTGCCGGCAACGGCGCGATACTGCTCCACGGTCAGGGAAAGCGCATTGTCGGTTGCGTTGATCTTGTCGATACCCGCCGCCGCGGCGGCAGCCAGCTCCGTCGCCGTCAGGGCCGCGAGATTGGCCCCCGTATCGGCGAGGGTCACGACGTCATCGGCCGCGAGGGCGATCGGACCAAGCGCCTGGAGCTTCGCCACGGTGAGCGCCAGCACGTCGTTCGTCGCATCGAGCATGTCGACGCGCTCGGCCATGTCGGCGAGCTGGGCGGGCGTGTAGTGCTGAAGCCGGACGCCGGTGTCAGCCACCGTTACGAAGATATCGCTGGCGACCGAAGTGAATTTGGCGTGCTGCGCCACGTTCATCCGGACGCTGCCGGTGCCCGTTAGAATGAGGGTTTCCACGCCGAACAGGCGGGGGAAGCTTATCGTAAAATCGACATCGCCCGCGGTCTCCAAGTGCAGGACGTCCAAGCCCTGCCCCAAGTTGAACCGATTGACCCCAACGAACTGCTCGACCGACAGTCGGAGTTGGTCGTCGCCCGTCCCGCCAAGGACCCTCAATGTCTCGATATTCTCAGAACTGAACCACGCCCCCGTCGTCACATCCGAAACATCCTGGCTCCCAAGGCTCCTCAGGCTCAACACATCGGAGCCGCCATCGCCATCGAACGTGCCGAAGGCAGTAAAAGCTTCCAGACTCAGGGTAATCGCATCGTCTGAATCCGTACCGACGAAGGCTTCGACGTCGGCGACTAGAGTTGAAGACAGGTCGATCGTCGTCGTGCCGTAGAGGCCGAGCGTGTCGAAACCATCGCCTCCATAGATTCCATACCCATTCGCACTGCCGCCCACATAGAGATAATCGTCATCCTCCCCGCCGAACAACGACTTCGCGCCACCGCCTTCTGCGATCAACGTATCGCTGCCGGTCCCACCGAGCGCCGCACTCGTGCCGCGGCCGTTGATGTGAAGCGTATCGTCCCCGCCATTGCCGTTCAGCGTATCGTTGCCCCCGTTGCCGATTGCCGTGTCGTTGAACTCGGTGCCGTCAAAGGTCTCGTTGGCCGAAGTGCCGATGAAACTCGCCATGCCCAGCTACTCCTGAAGATCACGCCGCACACCAAAACGGCCGCCCCAGGCGGCCGAACGAACTCTGTTCCGGAATTCCGAGCGCCGAGCAGTCGACGGCCATGCCGTCGGGAGAGCTCCTAGCCGAGCCCCTCCAAGTTCCCGCATAAAGAGAATATAAGGCACAAAATTCCCATGCGACGTTCAACGCAAGTAAAGGGGCAATCGGCAGGATTGTAAATCGTAATCTGTTGGCAACTATCCAAAAGGCACGCTGCCGAGCGTCATGTTCCGCACACACGAATATACATGGCGACGGCACATTCCGCCGTCGGCCGGTGCGCGAGAGTCAAAGACTCGTCGATGTATCGGGGAGAAGCTTCGACCGTTCGCCGGGAAGCCTTCTGAGCGGTCGCTCAGGAGCACGGCGAAGGTCCGCCCAGCGGACCTTCGCGTAATCAAACAGCAATCAGAATCCCAGCGCCTTCGCCTGTACCACGCCGTCGATACCGACGATCTTGCCCATCAGGTCATCGGAGATCGGCTGGTCGACCTGGACCAGCGCGATGGCCGATCCGCCCGGCTTGTCGCGGCCGAGATGGAAGGTCGCGATGTTGACCTTGCCCTCGCCCAGCAGCGTGCCCAGCCGGCCGATGAATCCCGGCTTGTCGTCGTTGGTGATGTAGAGCATGTGCGGCGCGAACTCGGCATCGATCTCGATGCCCTTGATCTCGACGATGCGCGGATGCTTGCCGCCAAACAGCGTGCCCGTCACCGAGCGCGTGTACTTCTCCGTCGTGACCGAGAGGCGGATCATCGAATTGTAGTCGGTCTCGCGCTCGTGCTTGACCTCCGCCACCTCGATGCCGCGTTCGCGGGCGATGACCGGCGCATTGACCATGTTGACCGACGTGAGCTGCGGACGCAGCACGCCCATCAGCGCCACCTGCGTCAGCGGCTTGACGTTGAGCCTCGCTACCTGGCCCTCGTATTCGATCGAGACGGCCTTGATGTCGGTGTCGGTGAGCTGGCCCGCGAACGACCCCAACTTCTCGGCCAGGTCGAGATAAGGAGCCAGCTTGGGTGCATCCTCGGCGGAGACATTGGGCATGTTGAGCGAGTTTGTGACCGCGCCGGTCAGCAGATAGTCGGCCATCTGCTCGGCAACCTGCAGGGCCACGTTCTCCTGCGCTTCCACCGTCGACGCGCCAAGATGCGGCGTGCAGACGAGGTTGGGCGCACCGAACAGGACGTTCGACTTGGCCGGCTCCTCGACGAACACGTCGAAGCCCGCGCCCGCGATGTGGCCCGAGACCAGCAGGTCACGCACCGCCAGTTCGTCGACCAGGCCGCCGCGCGCGCAGTTGACGATGCGCACGCCCTTCTTGGTCTTCATCAGGTTGGCGCGGGAGAGGATATTCTTGGTCTGCTCGGTGAGCGGCGTGTGCACCGTGATGAAGTCGGCGCGGGCCAGAACCTGCTCCAAGGTCGCCTTTTCGACGCCCAGCTCGCTCGCGCGCTGGTCGCTCAGGAACGGGTCGTAGGCCACGACGCGCATCTTCAGGCCGATGGCGCGCTCGGCCACGATCGAACCAATGTTGCCACAGCCGATCAGACCCAGCGTCTTGAAGCTGAGCTCGGTGCCCATGAACTTGTTCTTTTCCCACTTACCGGCCTGGGTGCTGGCATTGGCCTCCGGCACCTGGCGGGCAACGGCGAACATCAGCGCGATGGCGTGCTCGGCCGTGGTGATGGCATTGCCGAACGGCGTGTTCATGACGACGACGCCGTGCGAAGTCGCGGCCTTGATGTCGACATTGTCGACGCCAATGCCGGCGCGGCCCACGACCTTGAGCTTCTTGGCCACGGCCAGGACCTCAGCCGTCACCTTGGTGGCCGACCGGATCGCCAGGCCCTCATAGTTGCCGATGATCTCGCGCAGCTCGGCGGGCTTCAGGCCCGGTTTGAAATCGACGTCGCAGCCGCGTTCCGAGAAGATCTCGACGGCGCGCGGAGAAAGCTCGTCGGAGATGAGAACCTTGGGCTTTGCCATTATCAATACTCCTCAAGTCAGGGGAGCGCGCCACTCCAGTGGCGCAATCATGATTCATGAGCGCCACTGGAGTGGCGCGCTCCAATGAGTAATCAGGCGGCTTTGGCGCCGAACTCTTGCTCGATCTCGCCGTAGGCCCAGTCGAGCCACGGCAGCAGCGCTTCGAGATCGGCCTTCTCGACCGTGGCGCCGCACCAGATGCGCAGGCCCGGCGGGGCGTCGCGGTACGAGCCGACGTCGTAGCCCGCCTTCTCGGCCTCGAGCAGGTCGCCCATCTTCTTCGCCGCGGCGGCCTGCTTGTCGGCCGGCAGCGCGGTGAACCACGGCGCCTTGATCACCAGGCACACCGACGTATTGGAGCGGATCGCCTTGTCGGCCGCCAGGAAGGCCGCCCAGGGCCGCTGCTCGACGAACTTTTCGAGCACGCCGAGATTGCCCTCTGAGCGCGCCATCAGGCCCTTGAGCCCGCCGACACCCTCGCCCCACTTCAGGCCGTCGATCGCGTCCTCGATGCAGAGCAGCGACGGCGTGTTGATCGTGTCGCCCTTGAAGATGGCTTCCGAGAACTTGCCGCCCGAGGTCAGGCGGAAGATCTTCGGCATCGGCCATGCCGGCGTGTAGCTCTCGAGCCGCTGGATGGCGCGCGGCGACAACACGAGCATGCCGTGTGCGCCCTCGCCGCCCATGACCTTCTGCCAGGACCAGGTGACGACATCGAGCTTGGCCCACGGCAGGTCCATCGCGAAGACCGCCGAGGTCGCGTCGCAGATCGCGAGGCCCTCGCGGTCGTCGGCGATCCAGTCGCCGTTCGGGACCTTCACGCCTGAGGTCGTGCCGTTCCAGGTGAAGACCACGTCGTGCGTCCAGTCGACCGCCGTCAGGTCGGCGATCTGACCATAGCCCGCCTTCAGCGTGCGGGCGTCCTTGAGCTTGAGCTGCTTGACCACGTCGGTGACCCAGCCCTCGCCGAAGCTTTCCCAGGTCAGCATGTCGACCGGGCGGGCGCCGAGTAGCGACCACAGCGCCATCTCGACCGCACCGGTGTCGGACGCGGGAACGATGGCGATGCGATGATCGGCCGGGATGCCGAGGATCGCGCGCGTGCGGTCGACCGCCTCGACGATCTTCTTCTTGCCGAGCTTCGACCTGTGGGACCGCCCGACGGCGGCATCATTGAGAACTTCCGGTGTCCAACCCGGACGCTTGGCGCAGGGGCCCGAAGAAAAATCGGGACGCGCAGGACGCAGAGACGGCTTCGTCATTGTCATTCTCCCTTACAGAAGAAATGCACTCCGGTGGGGGAGCGTGGCCCGCGGCCGATATACGGGCCGGCGGGTGTGCCGTCAATGAGGAGAGATTGTCGCGCGTCGGCTCAGCGTCGCTGCAACTCGTAGTAGGTTCCCGCGATCGGATCCCGGAACGCCTCCGTTGCATGGAAGTCGTCGTGCAGCATGCGGTAGATCGCATCGCTGCGGCCGGATGCTGCAACGGTGCCGAGATAGGCCGCCAGTACATCGGGCGGCCATGACCACATGTCGGAGACGATGACGCGGTAGCCTCGGTCGAGCGCCAGGTCGATGTCACGCTTCAGCGCTGAAGCGTGTTCCGCGGCCGTCCAGCCGGGATGTCGGATCGCGCCGGCGTTGACGGCGATCCATTTGAACTTCGGATCGGCGGACGGCGCCGGCGGGATCTCGACCTTGTTGTCCCAGTCCCAGGTCCGGCTCCACAGCGCGTACTTCCACGTCGTGATCGGCTCGTAGCCGAAATAGAGGAAGACGCTGGAGGCCGGCGGGAAGCGCTCTTCGAGGCCGGCGGTCGCCGCCAGCCAGCGCGTGTCGTCGCCGCGCCACCTGGCCAGCGCCGAAACGTTCCAGGCGAAGGGCGCGAACGACAGGACCGCCAGCACGATGCCAACACCGCGACGCGAGGGCAGCAGAGCCGCGAGCAGCAACGTCCAGGCCACGGTGAGCCAGGGCATGACGTTGAGCTGCATCTGCGGGTCCTGCGGCTGAGAATAGAAGTTCAGGACCTGCCCTGCTCCCAGTGTGCCGAGGAAGACGATGGCGACGGCGCGCATGCGGGGGTCGTGCCGGCGCGGCCACAACACCACGACGCTCGCAACGAAGACCGCGGCCTGTACGAGGACAGAAAGCGAAAGCGGCATCAGGGCCTCGCGCGCCGAGCGCGGATCGACGAAGCCTCCGACCAGGAGCAGGTAGTTGCCGACGCCGGACAGCATCATCCAGGCCTTGTCCCAGCTCACGCCCGCCCAGCCCGTGGCGACCCCCTTCCCGGTCCACAGGATGTCGTGGAGACCGATGGCGCCATTGTGCCCTTCCCATGAGAGCTGCACGATGCCCGAGGTCGCGAGGATCGACGCGATCAGCACGAGCACATGGCCGAGGCGTTGTCGCATCGGCTCCGGCGCGACCAGCAGCGCCAGCGCGAGCGCTGGCAGGGTCGGGAACATCAGCCGCCATTCGATCAGCCAGCCCAGGGTGAACAGCACCCCGACGAACGCGATGCGTTTCCACGTCGGCCGGTCGAACCAGAGACCTGCCAGCGCCATCGAGGCCAGGACCAACACATAGCCCGGCATGATGTCTTCGCTGATGACCGACAGCAGCAGGACGAAGCCGCAGCCCAGATGGAACACCGACGCCAGCGCCGCCACGATCGCGCTGCCCGAGAGCCGATGCGCGAAGGCGTAGATGACGACCGTGCCGAGGCTCGCCCAGAAGGCATTGAGGTAGGCGAACTGCTTCCAGGGCACACCGCGCAGGATGCCTAAAGTGTCGAGCAACCGGGCGCTGATCCCATAGAGCGGGAAGAACAGATAGTTCGACGGGTCGAGCCGTGCGGTCGACGGGCTCGAGATCCAGGGCTCGGCCTGGATACTCTTGTACATCCCGTTCGAACTGATGATGTGGACGTTCTGCAGCCAGCCGATCAACAGACACAGGGTCGACAGCGACAGCGCGAAGGCAAGCACGAGCTGCCAGGCGGGCGTCGGCCTTGTCACCGGTGCTTGCGACCGACCAGCTTCACGGCCCATCGCACCTCAAGCCGCCTTGCGGGCCGTGACGGCATATTGCGCGCCCATCGGCAGCCATGCCAGCAGGGGATCGATGCCGCGCAGGATTGCCAGCCCGGGCGGCATGAACATCAGGTAGTCTGTGTCGAGGGTATAGCGCGCGGCGTCGAGCAGGCCGTGCCGGACCTCGTCCGCGTCGAGGAGGATGGCGTTGCGGTCGATCGGCGTGCGGGCGGTGACGTAGCGCACCAGCGGATTGCGGGGATTGTGCTCGAAGACGTAGATGCGTCCGCCTGGCTTCAGCACGCGGCCGAGTTCGGCATAGACCGCCGGCCGCTCCGCGATCGGCACGTGATGCAGGACCGCGCTGATCATGACGATGTCGAAGGCTGCGTCGGCGAAAGGCGTGCGGGCGCCCTGCTGCGGGGCAAGGGCGGGCGGTGCACCCAGCACGCGCGGCCAGCGCCGCTCGACCTGCCGCAGCATGCCGGTCGAAATGTCACAGCCGGTGAACTCGCCCTTGCCGCCCAGCCCGATCAGGACGCGCATCAGGCTGCCGACGCCGCAGCCATAATCCAGCACCGACAGCCCGCCGGTCCGCAGAGTCGGTTCCTTGCGCAGCAGCCAGCGCGCCTTCACCGCGATGAACTGATCGGGCGAGCTGCCCATCAGGCGCTTGATGGGATTGTCGAGGCCGCCTTCGTACTCGGCGGCGTAATCGTCGAATTCCGCCGGTTCGCCCGACCAGGATGGCGGATCGGACGCGCTCACTTCGGCCCCCCGCTCGGACCACCGACGATGTCACGGATCATGAACAGCGGCCGGCCCTTGCTCTGGTCATAGAGGCGCCCGAGGTAGGCGCCGATGATGCCCAGCATCAGGAACTGCATCCCGCCCAGCAGACCGACCGCGGCCATCAGGGACGTCCAGCCCGGCAGCGTGTGGCCGTTCCACCAGCCCACGATCGAGTAGAGGAAGAAGCCGAAACCGAGGGCTGCCATGATCCAGCCGATGGTCATGGAGGCCATGAGAGGCACGACCGAGAACGAGGTGATCGCGTCCGCGGCGAAGCGGACCATCTTGGCGATCGGGTACTTACTCTCGCCCGCCACCCGCGCATGACGATCGTACACGAGCGGCACCTGTCGGCCGCCGATCCAGGCCACCATGCCGCGAATGAACCGGTGACGCTCGGGCATGGCGAGCAGCAGGTCGAGCACCCGCCGCGTCACGAGGCGGAAATCGCCGGCATCGGGCGGAATCTGCACGTCGGTCAGGCGGGCGATCAGGCGATAGAAGGCGGCGGCGGTGGCGCGCTTGAACAGGCTCTCACCCTCGCGCTGGCGCCGCTGGCCGTAGACCACGTCGGCCCCTCCCTTGCCGTCAGCACCGTCCATGAGCGCCATCATCTCCGGCAGCAGCTCCGGCGGGTCCTGCAGGTCGGCATCGATGATCAGGATGCGCTCGCCCCGGCACACCGACAGGCCGGCGGTGAGCGCCAGCTGATGACCATGATTGCGCATCAGGCGCACGGCGACGACCCGGGGATCGCGGCCGGCCGCTTCAGCCAGTACATCCCAAGTGCGATCGCGCGAGCCGTCATCGACCAGGACGATCTCGCTGGCGCTCCCCAGTCCGTCCAGGACGGCGCCGACCCGGCGCAGGAACTCGGGCAGCGCGTCCTGCTCGTTGTAACAGGGGGCGACCACGGAAACGGCCGGGCGGGGTGCGGCATTCATAGCGGGGGAGCAATAACCCATGCGCGCCGGGAAAACGAGCCGCCCTTCCCGCCTCTCGCCAGTCTCCCCAAACGCGGCGCAATCGGCTATCAAGCGGCACCATGACATCGAACGACAACGACCATCGCGGCCTGCTGCCGGCAGGCCTCGCCGACCTGCTGCCTCCCGACGCGGCGCGCGAAGCACGCGCCATCGACATCGCCATCGAGCGATTCGCCGCCTTCGGCTACGAGCGGGTGAAGCCGCCGTTGGTCGAATTCGAGGAATCGCTGCTGGGCGGCCCCGGCGCCGCGCTCGCCTCGCAGACCTTCCGCCTCATGGATCCGGTCTCGCAGCGTATGATGGGCGTGCGCCCCGACATGACGGTCCAGGTCGCGCGCATCGCCGTGACGCGGCTGAAGCACGAGCCGCGGCCGCTGCGCCTGTCGTATGGCGGCAACGTCATCCGCGTGCGCGGCAGCGCGCTCAAGCCGGAACGGCAGTTCGCCCAGGTCGGAACAGAATTGATCGGAGTCGACAGTGCCGAGGCCGATGCCGAAGCCGTCCTGCTGGCGGTCGAGACGCTGCGCGCGATCGGCGTTTCCGACCTGACGGTCGATCTCAATTTGCCGACGCTGGTAGCCGCCGTGGCGAACGGCCTGAACCAGCCCGCAGAAGTGCTGAACCGCCTGCGCCGGGCGCTCGATCGCAAGGACGAGGGCGGTATCGTCAAGGCTGCGGACGACGAGAAGGTGGCGGCTCTCTTCGCCGGCCTGCTGCGTGCCGCCGGCCCCGCCGACAAGGGCATCGCTCAGCTGGCGGCGCTGGACCTTCCCGAGGCGGCGGCCGCCGAGGCGGCACGCCTCGCGGAGGTGGTGAAGCTCATCGTCGTGGCCGAGCCCGACCTGCCGCTGACCATCGATCCGGTGGAATATCGCGGTCTCGAGTACCAGACCGGCGTTTCCTTCTCGGTTTTCGCCCTCAAGGGCCGCGAGGAGCTGGCCCGGGGCGGCCGCTATTCCGCGGGATATCCGGAGGATGGCGTGAGCGAACCGGCAACCGGCTTCACCGTCTACATGGATGCCGTGCTGGCCACCTCCGAGCCTCCGCCGGAACGGCCGCGGCTCTATGTCGGGATGGGAACGCGGTGGGACGACGCGGCCCTCTGGCAGGCAAAGGGGTACGCCGTCGTGCGCGCTGTGGTCGCAGCGCCCGAGCCCCGCAAGGAAGCCAAGCGCCTGCGCTGCAGCCACGCGCTGATCGACGGCCAGGCCGTTCCCCTCTGAGGATACCTTTCGCCTCGCTCCGGGCGAGGGGAAGTGCTATCCGACATCACGCCTCTCCGGAACCGGCCCCGGGGAGGCGTTTTCGTGTCTGAAGGGAACCGGCCGAAGGAAAATGAAATGGCCAACGTGGCAGTGATCGGCGCCCAGTGGGGCGACGAAGGCAAGGGCAAGATCGTCGACTGGCTGAGCGAGCGCGCCGAGGTGGTGGTGCGCTTTCAGGGTGGTCACAATGCCGGCCATACGCTGGTCATCGGCAACCAGACCTACAAGCTGGCCCTGCTGCCGTCGGGCGTGGTTCGCCCGGGCAAGCTCTCGATCATCGGCAACGGCGTGGTGATCGACCCCTGGCATTTCCTCGAGGAAGTGAAGAAGGTCACCGAGCAAGGCCTGTCTGTGACCCCGGCCAGCCTGAAGATCGCCAATCATGCCGTACTGATCCTGCCGCTGCACCGCGACCTCGACGGCTGGCGCGAGGATGCGCCCGGCGTCATTCGCGTCGGCACGACGCGCCGCGGCATCGGCCCCGCGTACGAGGACAAGGTCGGCCGTCGCGCCATCCGCGTCGGCGATCTCGGCGAGCCGGACATGCTGCCGCTCAAGGTCAACACGCTGCTGGCCCATCACAATGCCCTGCGCAAGGGACTGGGCCAGCCGCAGATCGATGCCGCCCAGCTGACCGCCGAGCTGCTCGAGTTGGCACCGAAGATCCTGCCCTTCGCGGAAGACGTCTGGGAGCGGCTCGACGGGTTGCGCGCCGCCGGCAAGCGCATCCTGTTCGAGGGCGCGCAGGCCACCATGCTCGACATCGATCACGGCACCTATCCCTACGTCACCTCGTCCAATACGGTGGCGGCGCAGGCGATGATCGGCAGCGGCATGGGCAACGGCTCGGTCGGCTACGTGCTGGGCATCGCCAAGGCCTATACCACCAGGGTCGGCGACGGCCCCTTCCCCACCGAGCTGACCGACGAGACCGGCCAGCGCCTGGGCGATCGCGGCAAGGAGTTTGGCACCAATACGGGGCGCCGGCGCCGCTGCGGCTGGTTCGATGCGGTGATGGTTCGCCAGGCGGTGAAGCTGAACGGCATCGACGGCATCGCGCTCACCAAGCTCGACGTGCTCGACGGCGAGGAAGTCATCAAGGTCTGCGTCGGCTACGAGCTCGACGGCAAGCGCATCGAGCGCTTCCCGTTCACCATGGGCGCACAGGCCAAGCTGAAGCCGATCTGGGAGGAGTTCGAGGGCTGGAGCGAAAGCACACAGGGGGCGCGCTCCTTCGCCGAGCTGCCGGCGACCTGCATCAAGTACGTGCGGCGCGTCGAGGAACTGGTCGGCTGCCCGGTGGCGCTGCTCAGCACCAGTCCGCAGCGTGAGGACACGATCCTGATGACCGATCCGTTCCGCGACTGATCGTGGAACAGCTCAACGAGCTCCTCGCGCGGGCAAATCTCGGTCCCTGGGACAGCTGGAGCATGCAATATCGCGTGCTCGCAGTGGTGGTCGGCCTGCTGGCCGCCTACTGGGTCCTGCAGCTGTTGCTACCGGTCGTGTTCCGCGTCCTGCGGCCCTTCATCTTCCTGGCGGTCATCCTGGCCGCCGTCTGGGCCCTCTTCCCGACCGAGACCTGCTCGATCGAGATCCTGTCGAAGATCCCCAAGCTCTGCGCCCGCTGACGCGAACGCGTCAGCGGGCGCGGCCTCGGGCCGCCCCTACTTCAGGCTGACATTCGTCAGGTCGACGAACCAGGACTGCGCCGGGACGAAACCCTGCACGTTCTTGCTGAAGGCGCGCGGGTTGAGGTCGTGCACGATGTAGAGCCAGGGCGGGTTGTCGACCAGCCGCTCGTGCGCCGCCTTGAAGTTCTGCAGGATCGTCGCGTCGTCCGTCGCCTCGGCCAGTGTCTTAAGCGCCGTTTCGAACTTCTCGTCGTTCCACTGCTCGAAGTTGGACCCCATCGGCGAGAAGTTCGCCGCGGCGAAATAGCGGTACATCATGCCGACGTCGCTGGAGGGAGAGCTGACGTTCAGTGCCATCGCGCCGTTGAGCGACGGGGCATCGGGCGTGGCGCGGCTGGCGTTCAGCAGCACCTGCCATTCGACGGCGTCGACCTGGACGTCCACGCCGCAGGCCTGCTTCAGGTTCTCCTGCAGGGCCTCGTTCATCGGCAGCGGCAGCATCTGGCCGGATCCCGACGTCGAGATCATGACCTTGAAGGACAGCGGCTTCTGCGGCGTGAAGCCGGCCTCGGCCAGCAGCGCTTTGCCCTTGGCCGGATCGAACGTGTACTTGTTCACCGGATTGCCGAAGGCGGCGTCGGTGGGCTTCAGCCAGCCGACCGACGGCTCGGCGGTCCCGTTCAGCATCGAGACGATGGCGCCGCGGTCGATGCAGTAGTTAAGCCCCTGGCGCACGCGGACGTCGGCCAGCGGGCTGTTCTTGGCGGCCATGTTGTAGAACCACGGCCAGACATGCGGGTAGGAGTTGGTCGAGATCACGTAGCCCGCCTGCTTGAGCGACGGGATACCGTCCGGGGGTGGCACCTCGATCCAGTCGACGCGTCCCGAACGCAGCGCCGCCAGGCGTGTATTGGCCTCGGGGATCGGCAACAGCAGGACCGCGTCGACCTTGGCCTTCTTTCCGGCATCCCAATAGTCGTCGTTGCGGCCCAGCGAGACCGACTGGCGCGGCACGACCTTGGTGATCTTGAACGGCCCGGTGCCGGCGCCGCCGGCGGCGCCGACCTTGTTCCAGTCCTTGCCGGCCTTCTCCCACTGCGTGGGCGAGGCCGTCAGGATGTAGGGCACCATCCACGGGAAATAGGAGGCAACGACGGTCGTGGTGAGTGCCACCGTATTGTCGTCGATCTTCTTGTAGCCCGCGAGAATCGGCACGCGGGAGCGCATGATGCCGGCGGAATTCGCCTCGAACTGCGCACTGTCCTTGTTGAAGATGCGCTCGAGATTCCAGATCACCGCGTCGGCGTTGAAGTCGGTTCCATCGTGAAACTTCACGCCCTTACGGAGATTGAAGATCCAGGTCTTCTTGTCGTCGGGCGCCTGCTTCCAGCTCTCGGCCAGGCCCGGCCGGAGGGTCGCGAGTTGGTCCGACTTCGACAGATCGAACAGGACGAGGCCCTCGAAGATCGGGAAGCCCAGGAAGCGCATGCCCTCGAAGCCGTTGTTCGGCATGCCGGTGGTGGTCGGGATGTCCGACGCCGTCATGGCGATGCGCAGCGTCTTCTCCTGAGCCTGCGCGGCCGATAGCGGCAGCAGGGACGCGGCGGCCAGTGCCACAGCGAGACGGAATCGGCGAAGGCTCATGCATTTGCTCCTGAGGTCAGCTCCCCAGCAGCGATATGCAATCAGCGGGCCATCAATTCCTCGAAGCGGTGGAGATAGTCGCGCGCATGCGCCTTGTAGTCGGCGCCGGGGATCTGCAGGTGAATGTCGGACACCATGGCCCACATCGCTTCACGCAAGGCACTGGCGCCTTTCATGGTCTGGAAGGAGCGGCGCAGATCGCGCGGGACCTTGCCCTCGAAATAGGCATCCAGGAGGGCCTCGTCCTCGGCCTCGCCGAAGGCGCCGTTCGCCGACAGGTTGGCCAGGTCGAACAGGGCGGTGCCGAAGCCGCCATATTCCCAATCGATGAGCCAGAGACGCGTGCCATCGTCCATCACGTTGCCCGGCAGCAGGTCGTGATGGCCGAAGACGATGGGCATCGGCACCTGCGCCGCCTCGAGCGCCCTGTTCGCGTCCAGGTAGCGCGCCACGTCGACGGCGAACGGACTCTGCGATCCCGCGATCGTGCGCCCGTAGTCGCGAATCACGTGGAAGACCCAGAAGAAGTTCGGGGGACCGGCAAAATGCTCGCCGACGCAACGATGGCATTTCCGCAGGAGAGCCGCGAGGCGCGGAATGTCGGCACGCAGATCGGCTTCCGCGAAGGTCCGCCCGTCGACATGACGCATCACGAGAATGCCCGGCTCGGCGTGCACGACCTCGGGCGAAAGACCCGCTTCGTGGGCGGCGATCGATGCCGCACGCTCACGATCGCGGAACACGTGATGGGCCGGAATGTCGCCGCCGCAACGCACGACGAATTTCTCGCCGGCATCCTCGACGACGTAGGACAGGTTGGTCAGGCCGCCCAGCAGCGGCGCCATCTTCACCCCGCCGCGCCAGCACGTCAGTGCCGCGATCCTCTGTTCGAGGTCAGTCACGGGCTTTTCGCATCGCGCGTGGTCTTCCAACCGTCATGCACTCGATCATTTCACGGGCCATCCCGCCACGCTACCCTCCCCGCCATCTCAAGGAGGAAATGAATGCCCGACGCAAACGTCCCCAACACCATCACCGGCCGCGACGCCTTCCTGCGCGTGTTGAAGGATGAGGGCGTCACCAAGATGTTCGGCAACCCCGGCACGACCGAGCTGCCGATCATGCATGCGCTCTCCTCGGCCCCGGAGATGGGCTATGTGCTCGCCCTCCAGGAAGCCGTCGTGATCGCCATGGCCGACGGCTATGCGCGGGCCTCCGGCAAGCTGGTTTCCTGCAACGTCCATGTGGCGCCGGGCCTCGGCAATGCGATCGGCTCGATCTACACCTCGATGATGTCGGGCACGCCGATGATCGTGACCGCCGGCCAGCAGGAACAGGGCCACGGACTCACCGAGCCCCTGCTCTACGCACCGCTGGTCCCGATCGCCCAGCCGGTCGTGAAATGGGCGACCGAGGTCAACCGCATCGAGGACCTGCCGCGCATCCTGCGCCGCGCCGCCAAGGTCGCCACGACCGCGCCGACCGGCCCGGTGTTCATCTCGCTGCCGGGCGACATCCTGAACAACGAAGCCGCCATCGACATGGGCGAGGTGACCCGCGTCGACACGGCCGTACGCCCGAGCGACGCGGCGCTGGAACAGCTCGCCAGGCGCCTGCTGTCTGCGAAGAAGCCGGTGATCCTGGCCGGCCACGAGATCGCCACGTCGGACGCCTTTGCGGAAGCCACTGAGCTTGCCGAGACCTTGGGCGCGCCGGTGCTGCAGCAGACCGTGGCCTGGGGCGCGCACTTCCCTTCCGAGCATCCCGCCTATCTCGGCGCGCTGAACCGCGACCAGAAGTACGTGCGACGCGTCCTCTCCGACTACGACCTGATGCTCTGCGTCGGCGCCGACGTGCTCAAGATGTCGGTGTGGAGCGAGACCGAGCCGCTGCCCGAGACTACCAAGGTGGCGATGATCGGCCTGCGCGACTGGGAGATGGGCAAGAACTTCCCCGCCGAGATCGCGCTGCGCGCCGACGTGAAGGAGACGCTCAAAGCGCTGGTGCCGCTGCTGAAAAAGCTGGGTGGTGCGAAGCTCGCCGAGCAGGCCAAGGCATCGCTCGCCGAGATCGCAACGCGTAACTGGAGCGCCCAGCGCGCGCAGAAAGCGTCCAAGGTCGCGACGCCGACGAGCGGACCGTTGCCCGCCGAATGGCTCATGATGCGCCTCAGCGACACACTGCCGAAGGACGCCATCATCGTCGAGGAAGGACTCACCAGTACGTCGACCTTGCCGAGCTATTTCCCCTTCCGCGACCGCAACAGTTTCTTCGGCAATGTGAGCGGCGGCATCGGCTGGGGCATCGCAGCAGCCGTCGGCGTGCAGATCGCCGAACCGACGCGCCGGGTCGTGGCCGTGATCGGCGACGGCAGCGCAATGTACTCGATCTCGGCGATCTGGAGCGCCGCCAACCAGAAGCTGCCGGTGATCTTCCTGATCACCAACAATGAGGGCTATCAGATCCTCAAGAACCGGCTGAAGCTGTTCCACGGCAACGACACGCCGATCGGGATGGACTTCAACGATCCGCCGATGAACATCGCCAAGATCGCCGAGGGCTTCGGCCTGCCGGCGGAGCGGGTCGACACGGCGGAAGGCTTCGACGCCGCCCTCGACCGGGCACTTGCCCGCACCGACGGTCCCACGCTGATCGAAGCCATGGTGAAGAAGGGCTGACGAGGAAACGCATCATGCGCGAGGTCAGGCACGCTTTCGTCGAGACGCGCGGTTTTCCGACCCATGTGGCCGAGGCCGGCAGAGGCGCGCCGTTGTTCCTTCTGCACGGCTGGCCGGAATTCTGGGCGACCTGGGAGCCGATGTTCGAACGGCTGCCCGATCGCTTCCGGCTGATCGCGCCCGACTTCCGCGGCTTCGGCGAAAGCGGCAATCCCACATCGGGGCCCTCCGACCAGGCAGGTCCCGACGTGCTGGCGGACGATATCGTGGCCCTGCTCGACCGGCTGGGAATCGCGAAGGCGGGCTTCGTCGGCCACGATGTCGGCGCCTACGTGATGCAGCGGCTGGCGATCCGGCATCCGGACCGGGTGGCCGGGCTGTTCTTCTTCAATTGCGGCACGCACGGCGTCGGCGCGCGCTGGCGCAATCCCGAACAGATCAACGAGATCTGGTACCAGACCTTCCACCAGATGCCGTTCGCGCCCGCGATCGTCGGCGCTTCACGGGATTCCTGCCGAGCCTACTTCCGGCATTTCCTGACCCACTGGTGCCATCGCAAGGACGCGTTCGACGCCGTGCTGGAGCGCTGGGTCGACAACTTCATGCGCCCGGGCAACCTCCAGGGCGGCTTCAACTGGTACATCTCGCAGAACGCCGGCCGCCTCGCGGTCATGGCGGGAACCGCCCCGAAGCCGCCGGTCATCGCGCAGCCGACGCGCGTCCTCTGGGGCCGTCACGATCCTGTGTTGAAGTCGGCCTGGATCGACGTCGTCGGCGACTATTTCGAAGACGTGGAAGCCGGTATCGCGGAGGAAGCGGGCCACTTCGTTCATTATGAGCAGCCCGATCTCGCCGCCGCGGAGATCGCGAAGTTCTTCGAGCGGATCGGCTACCGTGTGTAACAACGAAGGTCCGTCTCAATGAAGGCCATACAGACTGCTGATCTCAGCTCGATCGACAACTATGTCCTGGTCGACCTGCCCGCGCCCCAGCCAGGCGAGGGCGAAGTCCGTATCAAGGTTGCTGCTTGCGGGGTCGGGTTCGTCGACGCTCTGGTTGCGCTGGGCCGCTACCAGGT
This sequence comes from Reyranella sp., assembly GCF_965228225.1. Lineage (GTDB taxonomy): Bacteria > Pseudomonadota > Alphaproteobacteria > Reyranellales > Reyranellaceae > Reyranella. The sequence continues at coordinate 2,873,325 of NZ_OZ245801.1, forward strand.
CAAGCCGTCCTTGCCTCACGTGCCCGGTGCCGAGATCGCGGGCTTGGTGGATGCGCTGGGGCCAGGGGTAACGGGATTCGCAATGGGAGAGCGTGTCCTGGCGCAGGCGCGCGGCGGCTTTGCGGAGTACGCGATTGCCTCGGAACGGGCCGTCAGCCGCATACCTGACCGGATGAGCATGAACCAAGCCGCCGGCTTTCGGGTGAACTACGGCACGGCCCTGCATGGCCTTCGCGATCGTGCTGCATTGAAAGCTGGGGAGACCCTGGTGGTGATCGGCGCGGCCGGCGGAGTCGGACTGGCGGCAGTCCAGGTCGGTCGGCTCCTCGGCGCGAACGTCATCGGTGTGGCCTCGACCGCGCAGAAGCGCCTCGTCGTTGAAGAGGCAGGTGCGGGAGTCACCCTCGACCGTGTCGTCGAAGGATGGCGGGAGAGGTTGAAAGCGGTCTCCCCGGACGGCGTCGACGTCGTCTTCGATCCTGTCAGTGGACCCTTGCTGCAGCCTGCGTTCCGGTCCCTTGGATGGGGCGGACGCTACCTCATTGTAGGCTTTGCGGGCGGCGAGATACCGGCCTTGCCGGTGAATTTGCCCCTCCTCAAGGGAGCAGCCCTGATCGGCGTGGACTATCGCCAGTTCGGCGCCGTGTTCGAGGCCGAAGCCGCCGCCAGCGAACTCGAGGAGCTGCTCGCCTGGGTCGCGAAGGGCGAACTCAACGTGCCGGTCGGCAGAACCTTCCCGTTCGGCGAACACCGCGAAGCCCTTGAGTATGCGCTGTCCGGTGACGGAACGGGCAAGACCATTCTGGTGGTCGATCCGAGCCTCGCCTGAATCGGACCGGAAGGCCGCTGAGGCAGGCGTTTCAGAAGCGCTGAAGCGCAATATTGTTGCGCCATCGGTCACCCCGAGACGGGAGACAGGGGGTGCGACGTTCGCTTCGATTGTTTCGTTTATTTCGTTTGTTTCGTTTATTCGCCCCGACTCCGACTTTATCAACGGCCCCTAGGTTGCCTTCTCATGCTTCTGGATGGCCGGCATCAGGCCGGTCGGGTCGACCAGCTTGCCGTGCGCCAGCATGTTGTGGGCATGGGCCAGATGGTGGAGCGCGAACGAGGTCTGCATGGCGCCAACCCGGCCCTGGGCGTCCTGGGCCGCGTTGATGGCCTGCTTCACGAGCTTCAGGGCGAATAGCGGCTTCTGGGCGATGCGCTCGGCCATCGCCAAGCCGAAGGAGTCGAGTTCGGCGCGCGGCACGACATGGTTCACCATGCCGAGGCGATGCGCCTCGGCGGCCTTGATCCAATCGGCGGTGAACAGGAATTCCTTGGCCTTGCGGATTCCCATCTCCCAGGGATGGGCGAAGAACTCGGCCCCGCCCACGCCCATGGCCACCGAATGGTCGAGGAACTCGGCCTCCTCCGAGCAGACGATGAGGTCGCACGGCCACATCAGCATCAGCCCGCCGATCATCACCTTGCCGTGGACCAGCGCCAGCGTCGGCTTGGGAATGTTCCGCCAGCGCTCGCAGAAGCCGAGGTAGATCTCCTGCTCGCGCGCATACTGGGCCTCGGCGCCGGGCTTGCCGAAGCCGCCCCAGGTGCCGACGGTGTCGTGCTTGGACATGTTGGCATGCCCGTCGACCTCGCGCAGGTCGTGGCCCGAAGAGAAGTGCGGGCCGTTGGCCGACAGCACGATCACCTTCACCGCGTCGTCGTGCGCGCCACGGTCGAAGGCCTCGTTGAGCGCATAAAGCAACGCCGTATCCTGCGCGTTGCGCGTGTCCGGGCGGTTCAGGACGATGCGGGCGACGCCGCTGGGCAGGGATTCATAGAGGATCGGCGACGTCGTCATGACAGGCTCCCGGATAATCCCGGGAGCCTATCGTACGGAATGCTGCGAGTCGCTCAGCCGTGCACGGGCTGAGTCGTCGGCCGGGCCGCCGCCTCGACGACCATGTTCTTCATGGCCTTTTGGAGCTTGTCGAAGGCGCGGACCTCGATCTGGCGCACCCGCTCGCGGCTGATGCCATACTTGGCGGACAGGTCCTCGAGCGTCTTGGGCTCGTCGACCAGCCGTCGTTCGACGATGATGTGGCGCTCGCGGTCAGTCAGCTGCTTGAGGGCGGCAGCGAGCATGCCCTTGCGCTGGCCCAGCTCCTGGCTCTCGCCCAGTCGCGCTTCCTGGTTCGGTGAATCGTCGACCAGCCAGTCCTGCCACTCCATGTCGCCTTCGGCCTTCACCGGGGCGTTGAGCGACGAGTCCGGCCCGGAAAGGCGGCGATTCATGTTCACCACCTCTTCCTCGGGGACGCCGAGGCGGGTCGCGATCTTGGTCACCTGCTCGGGCGTGAGATCGCCCTCCTCGATGGCCTGCATCTGGCCCTTGAGCTTGCGCAGGTTGAAGAACAGCTTCTTCTGCGCTGCGGTGGTGCCCATCTTCACGAGCGACCAGCTGTGCAGGATGTATTCCTGGATCGAGGCGCGGATCCACCACATGGCGTAGGTTGCCAAGCGGAAGCCGCGGTCCGGATCGAACCGCTTCACCGCCTGCATCATGCCGACATTGCCCTCGGAAATGAGCTCGGCGACCGGCAGCCCGTAGCCGCGATAACCCATCGCGATCTTGGCCACGAGCCGAAGATGGCTGGTGACGAGGCGATGGGCGGCCTTCGAGTCGCCGTGCTCGCGCCAGCGCTTGGCCAGCATGAACTCTTCCTGGGGCTCCAGGAGGGGAAACTTCCGGATGTCCGACAGGTATCGGCTGAGATTGCCCTCGGGCGTCAGGGATGACGGCAGGGCGGGAAGGTTTGCGGTGGCTGCACTCATGGCTACTCCCCCTTTCGTACGCGGGATCGCCGGTGAACGAGTGTTTAGCACTCTCGTCCCCCGACTGCTAAAACCGACTCTAGAAGTCGGAATGACCCCGGGTCAATATAATTCCTACTAATCCCCTCGGGTATTGGGGCTTTTACTTAACGCTGTTCAGCGTTCCGACCAACTTCCTGAAGTCTTCAGGCAATTCTGTGGCAAATCTTACGTTCTCCCCCGTCTTTGGATGTCGAAAGGCGAGCACAGATGCGTGAAGAGCCTGCCGAGGGAACAGTTTCAACGCCTCGGGCGCACCGCCGTTGCGGGATTTGCGGCCGTAGACCGGATCTCCCACCACCGGGCAGCCAATATGGGCCATGTGGACACGGACCTGATGGGTCCGGCCTGTCCCGAGCTTGGCGCCCACCAGGCTTGCGATCGGCGCCAGAGGTGGCCCGAAGCGCTTCTCAAGCCAGTATTCTGTGAAGGCGGCCCGGCCGCCGGTCTTGCGCACCGCCATGCGCTTGCGATCGACCGGGTGCCGTCCCAGCGCCTCCTCGACCGTCCCGCGCCCAGGCTTGGGCGCGCCCCAGACCAGTGCCGTATAGATCCGCTCGAGGTCGTGCGCGGCGAACAGCTTGGAAAGCGCATGGTGGGTCGCATCGTTCTTGGCCACGACCATGACCCCCGACGTGTCCTTGTCCAGCCGGTGCACGATCCCGGGCCGGCGAACGCCGCCGATGCCGGACAGGCTGTCGCCGCAATGGGCCAGAAGGGCGTTTACCAGGGTCCTGTCGGGATTGCCGGGCGCGGGATGGACGACCATCCCGGCCGCTTTGTTCAGGACCAGCAGGTCGTCATCCTCGAACAGGATCTCCAGCGCCAGGTCCTGGGCCTGCGGAATGGCGGGCTCGGGCTCCGGAATGTCGACGACGACGACATCGCCCGTTTTGACCTTGCGGGACGGCTCTTCTATCGTCTGCCCTCCCGCAAGCGCTACGCAGCGGCCCTCGATCAGCGCCTTCACGCGGCTTCGCGTCAGGGAAGGCAAGGCGTCAGCCAGCGCGCGGTCCAGCCGTTCGCCGGCGGCGCTCTCTTCGAAGGTCACGGTGTGGCGACCGGCGTCGCTCATGGAGTTTTCTTGGCGTCCCCTGCTCAGGCCTCTGCACCACTCTGGCTGAAGGTGCTGGTTATCGGAATGGGCCTGCTGATCGTGGTGGGCTTCGTCGTCGCGGTCGCCGAGATCGCCCGGCGCATCTCTACGCCCAACGCCGGCCGTTCGCCAGCATCGGACGGCAGCGGCTTCACCGAGCGCATCGCCCTGCCCTCGGGCGCCCGAATCGTCTCGATGAATGCCGTGGGCGAGCGTCTCGTCGTGCATGTCGAGATACCGGGCGGGCCCGCGTCCGCCTATGTCGTCGACCCGCGCAGCGGCGCCCTTCTCGGCACGATCGAATTCCCGCCCGGCGCCGGCCGTTGAGCAAAGACGCATTCATGCGAGGACAGGAATGAATTTCCGAAGCGACAACGAGGTTGGCGCCCATCCCGACGTTCTCGAGGCCGTGACGCGCGCCTTTTCCGGCGGCAGCACCGCGCCGTCGTACGGCGCCGACGAATGGACCCATCGGGTTGAGCGCCGCCTGCGCGATATCTTCGAGAAGCCCGATCTGGTGGCTTTCCCGGTCGCGACCGGCACCGCCGCCAACTCTCTCGCGCTGTCCTGCTGCACGCCCCCCTGGGGGTCGATCTACTGCCACGCCGAGGCGCATATCGTCGTCGACGAGGCCAATGCGCCGGAATTCTTCACCTCCGGCGCCAAGCTTTCCCCCCTGCCGGGCACCGCGGGTAAGATCGACCAGAAGAAGCTCGCCGAGGCCCTTGCCCAGCCGGTCTATGGTGTCGTGCACCATCCGCAGCCGGCAGCCGTCAGCATTACCCAGGCGACCGAGTGTGGCACCGTCTATGGTCCGGACGAGGTGACCGCCATCGCCACGACCGCCCATCGCCACGGGCTGAAGCTGCACATGGACGGGGCGCGATTCGCCAACGCCCTCGCCTTCGTCGGCTGCTCGGCGGCCGAGCTGTCGTGGATGTCGGGCGTCGACGTGCTGAGCCTCGGCGCCACCAAGAACGGCGCGCTGGCGGCCGAAGTCGTGGTTTTCTTCGAGCCCGAACTCGCCCGCGAGTTCGAATTCCGCCGCAAGCGCAGCGGTCATCTGTTCTCGAAGATGCGGTTCCTGTCGGCCCAGCTCGAGGCCTATCTGACCGACGGGCTGTGGCTGGCCAACGCCAACCACGCCAACGCGATGGCGCGCCGTCTCGTCGCCGGCCTGACCACGCTCAAGGGCACGCAACTCCTGTATCCGGTCCACGCCAATGAGATCTTCGTCATCCTGCCCGCGCGCATGCATGATGCGCTGCAGGCTGCGGGAGCGCAGTATCATCCCTGGCCGTCGGACCGGCCGGGCGAGCGCGCCTTCCGCCTCGTCACCGCATTCGACACCGAGCAGGCGACCATCGACCGCTTCCTGAGTATTGCCAAGAAAGCAGCGTGAGCGTGCCATGACCCACCAGCGTACCCTGACCGCCGCCCACTGGGGCGTCTACGAAGTCGAATACGACGACAGGGGCCAGGCGACGAAGCTTCATCCCTTCTCCCAGGATCCCGATCCCTCGCCGATCGGTCTGCACATGCTGTCCGACGAGGTTGCGCGGATGCGCGTCCGCCGGCCGTCCTTCCGCAAGAGCTGGCTGGAGAAGGGCCCGGGCGCCGCGACCGACAAGCGTGGCCAGGAACCCTTCGTCGAATTGCCGTGGGACGAGGCGCTCGACCTGGTCGCCGGCGAACTGAAGCGCGTGAAGGACGCGCACTCGAACCGCGCGATCTTCGGCGGCTCGTACGGCTGGTCGAGCGCGGGGCGCTTCCATCACGCGCAGAGCCAGGTTCACCGCTTCCTCAATGCGCTCGGCGGCTATGTGCGCCACCAGGACTCCTACAGCCTCGGCGCGGCGCGCGTGCTGATGCCGCACATCGTGGCCAGCATGGAAGACCTGATGGCGATGCACACCACGTGGGAGACGCTGGCCGAACACTGCAAGCTCTTCGTCACCTTCGGCGGCGCGCCCCACAAGAACGCGCAGATCAGCGCCGGCGGCGCGATGGTCCATCGCCTCAAGGACGGGCTCTACGGCATGCGTGCCAAGGGCGTGCGCTTCATCAACATCACGCCGACCGCCGAGGACCTCGACACCGGCGGCGACATCGAGTGGCTGGCGATCCGGCCGAACACAGACGCCGCGATGATCCTGGCGCTCTGCCATGTGCTCTACACCGAGAAGCTCTACGACCGCGAATTCCTCGACCGCTGCTCCGTCGGCTTCGACAAGTTCGCGCCGTCGCTGGCCGACAAGACTCCGGAATGGGCCGAGAAGATCACGGGTATCTCCGCCCATCGTATCCGCGCGCTCGCGCGCGAGATGGCGGCGACCCGCACGACCGTGAACATCAACTGGTCGCTGCAGCGCTCGCATCACGGCGAGCAGCCCTTCTGGGCGCTGGTGTCGCTGGCCTGCATGCTGGGCCAGATCGGCCTGCCGGGCGGCGGCTTCGGCGCGAGCTATGGGCCCACCAACGGCATGGGCAGCACCGCGCCGCTGCTTTCGGGACCGACCCTGTCGCAGGGCACCAACAAGGTCTCCGATTTCATTCCGGTCGCGCGCTTCACCGACATGCTGCTCAATCCGGGTGGCAAGGTTCCGTATAACGGCCGCGACATCACCTACCCCGATATCAAGCTGATCTACTGGGCAGGCGGCAACCCGTTCCATCACCATCAGGATCTCAACCGGCTGCGGGTCGCGTGGCAGAAGCCCGAGACCATCATCTTCAACGAGCAGTTCTGGACACCAGCGGCGAAGATGGCCGACATCGTGCTCCCCGCGACCACCGGCCTCGAGCGCAACGATATCGGCTATGCGCGCCGCGAGCCCTTCCTGATCGCCATGAAGAAGGCGCGCGAGCCGATCGGCGAGGCGCGTGACGACTACTGGATCTTCTCTGAGATCACCCGCCGTCTCGACGCCGACGACGTCTACACCGAAGGCCGCGACGAGATGCAGTGGCTCGCCCACATGTATGAGGAGGGGCGCCAAAAGTCGGCCAAAATGGGCGTAGCCCTGCCCTCTTTCGAGGAATTCTGGGACGCCGGCATCGCCAAGGTCCCGGGCGAGAACACCGACCCGGTGATGTTCGCGAAGTTCCGGGACGACCCGGCGGCGAATCCGCTCAAGACGCCCTCGGGCAAGATCGAGATCTTCTCCGAGAAGATCGCTTCGTTCGGCTACGACGACTGTCCCGGCCACGCGACGTGGATGGAGCCGATCGAATGGCTGGGGTCCAGCAAGGCCGAGCGCTATCCGCTGCACATGCTGTCGGACCAGCCGGCGGACAAGCTGCACAGCCAGCTCGACCACAGCCCGCATGCCAAGGCGACCAAGGTCAAGGGGCGCCAGCCGGTCACCCTGCATCCGGAAGATGCTGCCGCGCGCGGCATCGCCGAAGGTGACCTGCTGCGAGTCTTCAACGATCGCGGCGCGTGCCTCGCATCGGCCCGACTGACCGACCGCATCCGCCGCGGCGTGGTGCGGCTTTCGACCGGCGCCTGGTTCGACCCGGAGGATTCCGGCTCGAACACGCCGCTGGAGAAGCATGGCAATCCCAACGCCCTGACGCTCGACATCGGCTCGTCGAAGCTCAGCCAGGGCTGCATCGCCCAGACCTGCCTGGTCGAGATCGAGCGTTTCGACGGTGCCGCGCCCGCCGTGACGGCTCACCAGCTGCCCACCTTCACTGGCCGTTAATTCAGCCCTCCTCGCCTCGCTTCGCCATTGACAATGCAGGCGCTTTATCTGCAAATGCGAGTGACTTGCAACTAACCGAGCGAGGCGAAGATGGATCAAATGATGCAGCTGCATTCCGCGGGTGACGTGTCCCGTGCGAAGCCCGAACGCGACGCCGCGAGCATCGAGAGCAGCCAGCTCATGGCCGGCCGCCGCGAGCTCCTCATCCGCCACGGAGCCAGCACCTACCGGCTGCGCGTGACGGCGTCCGAGAAGCTGATCCTCACGAAGTAACCGCCGCCGTCTTGCGAAGCGGCTGCGGATTCGGGACTACCTTCGACACCCAGAGGCCGTCCAGATTTTGTTGGACGGGCTGCCGGCAAGACATGACAGTTCCACCAGAAGGGGCTGGCTGAAGCCGGAAACATGAATCTCGATACCGTCGCAGACGCGAAGCGGGCCCCGTCGCCCGCCGCGTAGCCCACCGGCATGGCTCCAACGGAGACAACGGTCCCGCGTAGCGTCAGCATCGTGACGCAGACCTGCGTACGGCCCGAGCGCAACGACGACTTCGCGCGTTGGCAGGGCGAGACGAGCGCTTACATCCAGCCGTTCCCGGGCTTCATCGAACAGAGGCTGCTGCCGCCCAACCCGCCGCTGCAGGTCGACTGGGTGATCCTGCAGCGATTCGCCAGCCTGGCCGACGCACAGCGCTGGCTGGGATCCGCCGAACGCCAGCGGCGCATCGACGGCGCCGCGCCCATGCTGATCGGCCGCGACGACGTCCATATCGTCCCGGACGAGGCCAGTGGCCTCAAGCCGGCGCCCGTTTCGGCCATCCTCTCCACCCGCGTGAAGCCCGGCAGGGAAGCGGAATACCGGGCCTGGGAACGCAAGATCGCTGCCGCGCAGTCCAGGGCGCCCGGCCTGCAGGGATATCGGTTCGAGCCGCCGATGCCCGGTGTGCAGGAAGATTACGTCGCCGTCCTGCGCTTCGATACGCAAGCCAATCTGCAGGCCTGGCTCGACTCTCCCGTGCGACAGGCCCTGGTCGAGGAAGCCGCGTCCCTCACCCATGAATTCCATTCCCGCATCGCAGGCTCCGGCTTCGAGCAATGGTTCGGGAACACGACGCGCGGCGACGCGCCGCTGCCGGCGTGGAAGATGAACATGCTCGTCCTGCTGATGCTCTATCCGATCGTCATGCTGTTCGGGATCTTCGTCGGCACGCCCTATCTCGACCGGGCGCTTCATCTGCCCTTTGCCGTCGCCCTGTTCCTGGGCAATGTCGTGAGCGTCCTGCTGACGGGCTTCCTCGTCCCGTGGGTCGCCGGCCATTTCGGCTGGTGGCTGCGACCCGCCCCCGGGCGCACGCTGCGGATCAATCTGTTGGGCGCCGCCCTTCTCGGGACGATCTACGCTGCCATGGTGCTCCTCTTCTTGCGCCTGTTCTGAAGGCCCGCCAGACTCCGCCCTTCCAGCACGGTGGAGGTCTCATGGCCGGACGTCTCACTGCCGACGAGGTGTCGCGCTATCGCCGCGACGGTTTCCACTTCCCGATCCGCGTTCTGTCGCCCTCGGAGGCCCGCGCCTGTCGCGACCGGCTGGAAGACCATGAGCGCGCGACGGGCGGCCCCATCGCGGGCAACATGCGGCACAAGGTGCATCTGCTCTTCACCTGGGCCAATGCGCTGGCGCGTCATCCCGCCATCCTCGACGCGGTGGAGGACGTCATCGGGCCGGACATCCTGTGCTGGAGCAGCACCTTCTTCATCAAGGAGGCCCTCTCGCCCTCCTTCGTGTCGTGGCATCAGGACGCGACCTACTGGGGCCTCAGCACCGACGAGGTGATCACTGCCTGGGTGGCTCTCGCCGACGCCCCCGTCAAAAGCGGCGCGATGCGGTTCTGGCCGGGCAGCCATCTCGGGAACCAGCTCGAGCATCGCGATACGTTCGACGGAAACAACCTGCTCAGCCGCGGCCAGGAAATCGCCGTCGACGTGCCGGAGGGCGCCGGGGTCGACGTCCCCCTGATGGCCGGCGAGATGTCCCTGCACAATGTGCTGCTGGCCCATGCGTCGGGGCCGAACACCACCGGCGACCGCCGCATCGGACTGGCCCTTCGCTACATCCCGCCCCATGTCCGCCAGCTCAAGGTTCGCGATTCGGCGACCCTCGTCCGCGGGCGCGATCCGTATGGAAACTTCGATCCCGAGCCCGCGCCGAAGGCCGACCTCGATGCGGCGGCGCTCGCCACCCATCGCGACGCCGTCGAGCGGTCGGCGAAGGCACTCTACTCCGGCACCGACCGCACGACCTTCCGCACCTAGACGGCTGGAGCGAGACGTGAATTTTGAGAAACCGGGCCGCCGCGTCATGCTGGGCGGGCTCGTGGCCGCATTGGCAGGGACCGATGTTCTGGCGCAGGCCGCCACAGCGCAGGCCTTCGTCGAAAGTCTCTACCGCCCGTATCTCGCCAAAGGCTTCCAGGGACAGCCCTATGGCGATACCGCCCGTTTCTTCGTTCCGGCCCTCGCTCAGGCCATCGACCGCGACAATCGCGAGGCCAGGCGGCGGAACGAGGTGCCGAGCCTGAATGGAGATCCCTTCGTCGACGCCCAGGATTGGGAGATCTCGACGCTCTCGATCGACGTGACAGCCAACGACGACGCAGCGACCGCCCGGGTGTCGTTCCAGAATTTCGGAGAAGCCAAACGGGTCGTGCTGGAGCTTGCGAGAACGCCGGCGGGCTGGCGCATCGCCGAGATCAGGGCGCCCAGCGGTTCCCTGAAGGCGCTCTACAAGCTCGCGTGAACGTTCCTCGGATGGTCCACCCGGTCGTGATGGTGTTCGGGCACGTCGTCGGGACGTCGCTCGACTCTCGACGGTTTACGCGGCGATGATTTTCGTGTTCCTGCGCCTCGTATGAGACCAGGTCGCACCGGCCGATCGGACGGTGACAGATTCGACCAACATCGGCCCGGGAGCTGTCATGGCGTTACTTCATGGGGCAAAACAGCTCCTCGGGAAAATGGCCAGGGCCGCCGCTACGGTCGGGGCCGATCGGAAGGCAGCGCCATCTGCCAAAGCTGAGATCCTCTCGCCCGCCAAGGCCTTGCAGATGGTGCGCTTGAACGCCGCTTTCGCGCCGCTGGTGAGCCCGATGCCGCCATCCTGTCTGGACACCCCCTCGATGATGTCCGTTCCGGAGAAACAGTTCCTCTTCGGCCTGGCGAGCCGTTACTACGCCGGCGAGGGGATCATCGTGGATGCCGGAATCTTCCTCGGAGCATCGACACGCTGCTTCGGCGAAGGCGTCCACTCGAATCCTCGGCGGGAAGAAATCGTCACGAGCTGGCCGCGGCCGATCGTTTCGTACGAGAGAGCCATCGTGAACCCGAACATGCCGAACTTCTTCAGAAGGCATGGCCTCGCCTTCTCAGCCGCCCCGGGCGAGTCGTTCGAATCCGAACTGCGCCGCAACGTCGACCCCGTGAAGGACCTCGTCGATCTTCGCATCGGCGATTTCATGGACGCCACCGATCCCGGCCGCCCGGTCGAGATCCTGTTCCTCGACATTCTCAAGGCACCTGCCCTCAGCCTTCGCGCCTTTCGAATGTTCTATCCGAAACTCGTCCCCGGACGTTCCGTGGTCGTTCATCAGGACTACTTCTTCGAGGAGCTGCCCTGGATAAAGACCCATCACGAAGCCCTGGCGGCCTATTTCGACTTCGTCGGCGAGATCGGCTCGAGCGCCGTGTTCCTGTGCCGAAAGGATATCCCGCAGGGCGTCGCCGACGCGCTCGGGAACGACATGCCGCCGGCCGAGCAGCTTCGGCTGGCCAGCATTGCGATGCAACGGTCTGCGGATCCCGCCCGCCGCTTCTTCATGGCGCTCTCGAAGATGCGCCTCATCCGAAGGCTCCACGGCCGGGCGGCGGCGCGAGAATATCTCGACACCGTCAAAGCCGAATTCCCCGAGCAGATCGAACAAACCGGAATCCCGCGCCTCAGCCAGGCCCTGCAGAAGTCCGAAGCGCTTCTTCTCAAGAAGCCCCGGAAAATGCGCAACGAGGGAGCGGGCGACGCAAAGAAGGCTTCCAGTTCCCCGTGATCAGTGCCGCCAGGTCGAATCGACCTTGTCGAGCTTGCGCACCAAGGCGGCGAATTCGAGATCGCCGATGCCCACCGCCGACTCCATCTCCGAGAACCGGTCCATGTCGGCGCCGGACCGGGCCGCCAGATTGTCGCCCAGGACGTTGAGCGTGCCCGCCGCCGCCGCGTCGAGCTGGATCTGGCAGGCGCGCTCCAGGCGGTAGAGCCGCAGGAAGGCCTCGGGCACCGAGCGACCGGTGGTCAGCAGCCCGTGGTTGCGCAGCATCATCGCCTGGTTGTTGCCGAGGTTCGCCAGCAGCCGCTCACGCTCGTCGAGGTCGAGGCTCGGCCCCTCATAGTCGTGATACGAGAGCCTGCCATGGAAGGCGGTTGCCACCATCGACACCGGCAGCAGCCCGTCCTTCAGCGCACAGACCGCCATGCCGGCCCGCGTATGCGTGTGCATCACGACCTTGTGGCGCTCGGCATGGGCCATGTGGACGGCCGAGTGGATGACGAATCCCGCATAGTTCACGGGATGGGGGCTCGGCTCGACGATCTTCCCGTCGAGGTCGATCTTGACCAGGTTCGAGGCCGTGACCTCGTCGTAGTTCAGCCCGTAGGGGTTGATCAGGAAGTGCGGCGCCTCGCCCGGCACCCGCGCGGTGAGGTGACCGTAGATCAGCTCGGTCCAGCCGAAATGGTCGACCAGCCTGTAGGCGGCTGCAAGCTGGCGGCGCAACACCCACTCGCCGTCGGCCGGCGGCAGCGAATGCACGTCGATGCCGGTGAGCGGCAGTTCGGAAGCGATCGGCATGTCCATGACGGGTCCTCCAGCGGCGGCGACGAAGCTTAGGCCCGCGCGATATGGTCGGGCAACCAAAGAGGAAACGCCCGAATGCCGAACGCCCAACGCCTCGACACGACCCGGTTGCAGAAGATCGCCCAGGCCTATTGGGAGAGCGCCGCCCTGATGGCGGCGGTCGAGCTGGAAATCTTCACCGCGATCGCCCATGGCCACGACACGATTCCCGCGGTCGCAGAGGCCGGCGGCATTTCGGAGCGCAACGCCGAGCGCCTGCTGACCGTACTGGCCGCCATGACCCTGCTGTCGCGCGACGGCGAACGCTTCACCAACGCGCCCGACGTCCAGCGCTTCCTGGTGAAGGACGGCGAGCGCTACGCGGGTCTGTGGATCCTGTTCACCAAGCCGCGCTGGAAGGCCTTCGGCGAACTCTCCGAGCGCCTGCGCGACGGCCAGGAGAACCGGCTGGGCGCCTATGTGGATTTCACGGTCGAGGACGCAAGGCGCTATCACGCCGCGACCTACTCGATCGGCATGGGCGCGGCCCGCCTGTTCAGCCGCAGCGTCGACCTCTCGGGCCGCAAGCGGATGCTCGATCTCGGCGGCGGTTCCGGCGCCTACAGCATCGTGGCGACCCAGACCTATCCCGGCCTCGAGGCGATCGTGCTCGACCTGCCGCCGGTCACCGTGGTGGCCGACGAATATATCGCCGCCAACGGCGCCACGGGGCGCGTCCGCACCCTGCCCGGCGACTTCACCGAGACCCCTTTCCCGCAAGGGGTCGACGTCGTCGTGATGGCCAGCAACCTGCCGCAATACGAGCCCGCCCTGATCCGTCGGGTCGTCGGCAAGGCGTTCGCGGCCCTCGTGCCGGGCGGCGAGATGCATCTGATCGGCGAGACCCTGCACGACGACAGGAACGGCCCACTTTCGGCCGCGCTCTGGGGCCTGAACGAGGCCATCCAGAACAGCACCGGCCTGGCCCATACGGAATCGGAAGTGAAAGGATACCTGCAGGGGGCGGGCTTCGCCGAGGTGGCCGTCCACCCCTTCGTCCCGGGCGTCCTGTCGCGCATCGCCGGCCGCAAGCCTGGCTGAACAAGCGGGGTTGCGTCCGCGCGGCCATTCGACTATCAGTCCGCTCCTGGCCCTATGCTCCCTTCGTCTAGAGGCCTAGGACGTGGCCCTCTCAAGGCTAAAACACGGGTTCGAATCCCGTAGGGAGCGCCAGCCTTAACCCCTGAAAAACAAAGCGTTTTCCGGTTAAGTCGCTGGCTGGGGATATGTGGACAAGTGGCCCAGAAAGGCCCCGAGAGGACCGGAATTCCGGGGCAAATCCGGGGAAGAGTTCCTGTATCGTTCTCGCCCGAGAATACAGGATGTCCCCATGCTCGACGCGCCTTTCGCCGACTTCACCGACTTCGACTCGTGGCACCCGTCTGGCTGGTCGCCGGTCTATGACCGCTACACCAGTCGGCGGCACCTGGTCGGCTTCACCACCCTGCAATGCGGCCTCGATCGCCTCATGATCGGCCAGGAGACGGACGACAGCGACGGCTCGTTCGTCATCGTGGGACAGGCGCGTGTCGCGCTCGCCGGCGCGTTCAACGGCTGGGTGGTCGAGAGCGGCGACTACCGCGCGCTGCCCGGTTTTTGGGCGCTCTAAGCATGGCCCGCCCGAAGCGCAGCTGGAACAGCCACCAACTTCGTCTCAGAGCCCTGCCCCACTTCGCCCGCCTGTACCGCGACGAGCTCTTCCGCCAGGCCGACAAGGCCGACTGGCAGGCGGCAGCCGACCTCATCGCGGGCCCCGCGGGCTGGTACTCGGTTGCCGGCACTCACGCCGACTGGGGCTGCAAGCTGATCCACTTCGCCACCGCGGCCGAGGCAAAGGCGATGCAGGGGTGGATCGCCGAGTCGGGGATCGAGACGCGGCCCGCGCCCGGCGCGTATAGAGGCCCGCAGCTTTCGGTCACCGGCGACGAGCCATCCTGATGGTCGGGAGCGACCTCGCAGCAACGGGTAGATCAAGGACGTGAGCGCTCCCACCGGCGAGCCTGCGGGCATATGAATTTACATTCGCATCGTGATTGGATCGGCATCGCACATCTTGTGCACCCCACTTGGCGGGTTCACTGTTCGCCACGGCAACACCGGAGGGTTCGATGGGCGCCTTGGGCTGGGAGATCCACAGAACAGACGGTCTCGTTGTCGTGAGCGGCATTGGCCTCTTCGACATGTCCTTCATCCGCGGGTATCGGCAAGCGATGGCGACGGAGGGCTCTGGCCACTATCGGAAGCTGTTCGATCTGCACCAGTCCGACATCGTATTGGGACCCGAGGATCTTCAGAGAATTTCGGATGGCGCGCGACAGACTGCCCTCACCGCGGGGCCGGTTGCAATCCTTATGGGAAAGAGCCCACCGCCCCTGCTCGTCGATATGGCGGTCCTGCTGCAGCATCGCATGGGTAGATCACGTCGCTTTCGACTTTTCACCGATGAGCCGGCGGCGAGGGGATGGCTCGCTAGTGAGCCCATTTCCGAGCAGGATATCCGCATCCCATTTCGACAGATTTCCGATAGCCGAACTCTAGCGCGACCCGATGGGGCCACGGGCTTCCTTCATCCACTTCCGCGCATCGTGAAGGCTCCGGAATAGCTGGACCGGCCGATCACCCGCTGTGGCTTGGGCGAAGCTGTCGGCGAAACCGTTGCCGCGCTGGATCCACGACGATAGCGACCGGCACCCGCACGACGGCATCGCGCATGCTCCGCGCCTCATAGTTCAGATAGACCTTCTGAGGCCCCTTGGGGCCCGCAGCACATCGAGACACCCGGCGCCGACCAGACCGAAACGGCTCTGGAGCGACTGCATGAAGTCGTGCGTTATGTCGTATACGTAGAGATTGAACATTGGAAAATCCAAGCCGCCGCGGTCAACCTTTCCCAGCGGAGCCGCCGCGCCGTGCTACCGTGGCCGAACCATGAGTGACAGCAATATCCGCGCGATCCAGAGTATTCTGACCGAGGTCGACGCCCTGCTGCGTGAGCGACTGCAGGCGGCAGGCCTCGATATCGGGCACGTCGTGCTGGCGGTCGCGGCCAGCGGTGCGGGCGTCCTACGCAGCAACGTCGGGCCAGCCCAGCTAGGCGACATGGCTCAGCTGCTGGCCGAGGTCGCCGACGGGTCCGTCCTCGAACGGCGTGAGGATGAGCCCTTGAATTGACCTATCGTTCGTCCCAAGGGACGATCGGAGCGTTTATGGATATCTTTCTCAAGCTCACTCTGACCCTCGGCGCCATCATCGTGCTTGGCGGGGTTTTGCTATACGTATGGGTCCTGTTGTAGTGGCGCAGGGAACTGCAGCCCTCGCCGCTCATTTCACCGGCATGGCATTCGAGGATCCCGAACTCCGGCACTTGCGCCTGATGGAGCAGAAGGCTTGCGCCCTTCGTGATCGATTGCGCGCTTCTGCCAATCTCCTGAGCGACCCGAGCATTCTGGCGGGCGCCGAAGACCTGTGTGCGCGGGCGAGAGACGCGATCGCTCATTATCTAAAACGCCTCGGGGATCCCACCTAGAGCGGGGCATACCACTCGCTGAGCCGCCGGCCGTCAGCCACATAGCCTTGACTCAATGCCGGCGTCGGAAGAGGATTTTATGCCGCTGGCGCCTCCCCTGAGTCCTGGGCCGGCGGAAGTGGCCCCCAGCCCGGGTCGCGTTAGGCCCCGCCAACTGCGGGGCCTATTTTTTTCGTGTGATCGGCCCAACGCGGCGTCACGCCCCGAACCCGCCCGCGGCCTTGAGACAGACCGAGTGCGGCGGCTTCCCCTCAGCGACCAGCAGACCCTTCTCTTCAGCCTCGTGAACGGCGGCATCGACTGCAGCACCGTCAAGCTTCAGCCGTCGCGCCACCTCATCGACCATCACCCAACGCATGTGGCGGCCGCCGGTCACGCGCCGAACGTCGTCGATCATTGCGTGACGACTGTCGCGGCGTCCGACGGCCTACGCATCTTCGATCTCGTGCCGGTAGCCGTTCTCAACGTCCCACAAAAGGTCGCCGATAGTGTCGTCGACATGGTCCATAGCGCGATCTATTTCACGCGGCCGGACGCCGAACTCATCGATCAGCCGGGCGAGCACTTCGCGGATCTCTGTCCGGGCGGTGAGCTTCGCATGCTCCAAGGCATCGAGCCTGTCCCGCGGATCCGGCATGCTGGCGAACTGCCGGGCCCATCCGGCCGGAAGAGGCAACTGGACGCTCATGCCGCCTTGCCTTTACGGCGGTTCGTGTTCGCCGCTTTCTTGGCTCGGGCCGGCGCCGCCTTTCTGCGCTCGACGGGACCTTCGCCCTCAAGGCTCTTCTTCAACGCCGCCATGAGGTCGATGATGTTCGTGTCGTCCGGTTCGCGGTTCTTGCTGACCTTCACCGGCCGGCCTCTCTTCTTCTCCTCGATGAGGCTGCGAAGGGCGTCCTCGTAGCGGTCGTTGAACTCGCTGGGATCGAAGTCGCCGGACTGCTGGGCCACGATCTTCTCGGCGATGTCGAGCATCTTCGGATCTGGCTTGGGCAGTTCGGGATGGGCGATCTCATCGAGCGTTCGGACCTCTTCGGCGGTGCGCAGGGTCGTCAGCACGAGACCGTCTTCCTCGATCTCGATGGCGCAGACGCGTTCGCGCGTGCTCATCACGAGCCGACCGAGAGCAACCATGCCCTTCTTCTTCATCGCCTCCCGGATGACGGCGAAGGCCTCGATGCCGGCCTTGCCGTTCGGCACTAAGTGATACGGCGAATCCCAGTACAGCCGATCGATGCTGGTCCGCGGGACGAACTTCTCGATGTCGATGATGCGAGTCGATTCGAGCTTCACACTCTCGAAGTCTTCATTTTCGAGCAGGACGTACTCGTCCTTCGCGATGGCGAAGCCCTTCACGAGATCCCCACGCGACACCTCTTCACCCGTGCCGGCGTCGACCGTCTTCATGCGGATACGGTTGCTGGTCTTCGGATTGATCAGGTTGAAGCGAACTGTGTCCGCCTCACTGGTTGCCGGCCAGAGCGCGACAGGACACGTCACCAAGGACAGGCGCAGATGCCCTTCCCAGCTTGGTCTCGCAGCCATTTTGAACCCCTCTGCGGCACCAGGACCCCTCCCGTGCCGCGGATTCAATGGCGGGACCGCACAGATGTTGCCATCCCACGCGCGGCCGTGAACGAATTCTACACCTAGGGGTGTGTTCCCCCTTTTGTCTCACAAAACCTAGCAGAATCGGCGCGACCGGGGGAGAAGCTCGCAGCTACGGTACCAGTATGCGCACGCTGGCGCCCTAGCTTACGAGCCTTTTTAAAAGCTTTGTCGAGCACGACTTGCTGTGTCTAAAGCCAAGGAACATGTTACGCGTCTCGTTGACCGATCGTGATGAGCTCCAGGAAAAGCCGCTAGGGTCCGCCAGTGCCCAGCCGTCTCGATGAGTACCCTTCGATTGACGTCATCGCTCGAATCCTGGGCCATCTCTACGAGTGCTTTGGCCTTCATCAGACAGTGCCGGGGTTCCATCGTCTGCACTCCAGTTGCGTGACAGGGAGCTACCAGCGTAGGGGGCGCCCTTCCTCCTGATCGAGCTTCCGAAGGTGCGCTCGTCTGCCGGCTGCGCGCCGGTCGGGTGGATTACCCGCCTGCTCAAGCGCCTGAACCATGCCTGCGTCAAGTCTGCAGTGACGGACGCTGGCCCAAGACCCGGGAGTGACTGAATTCGCTTTGACGATATCTGCCACAAGGTCAAGATCGGCTCTGTCGGCAAAACCACATTGAACGCGCAGGCCGCCATCCCGGATCGGCGCCACATAGTATGATCCCCGCGCCTGTTTGGTGCATACGCGCCTCATCAGATGCGTTGCCTCTCGCAACCGATCCCGGTCGAGCGGATCGGTACCTTTGCCCCCGAAAGCCTCGTCGCCGAGTTCCAGCTCAAGCACGTGAACGTTGGCCGCGGTTCCTGGCATGCTAGCTGAATTGAGCTTGGGCATGCAGGCGCTAACGCTTGTTGCTTGAAATGGTTGCCTCTGCTCGACGAAGAACACGGACTTGCGAAAAGCAGCACGGCTGCGCAAAATATGTGTCCAGATGGAGGTGACCATGACCGTGCGCGGACTATTGGCACCATTGAGTCCGACGGAAGTAGGTGCTTTACGCCGGGTCGCCGGTGGTGCGACCATCCTCAACTTTCTACCCAATCGCGCGATCAAGAGGCTTCAGCAGCTCGGCCTGACCGAAACAAAAGGCAGCCGAGTGTATCTAACCGAAACGGGCAAGAAGCGCATTTGCCAGAGAGGCCCGGAAGATTTGATGGAACCTCCGAACCAAACAGAGCGTTAGACTTTGTTGGATTATTCCGAGCGGCTCTCTCGGTGAGTATGAATGACCATCGACGTAGAACAATATGTCAGCCGCCTATCAGACGAGGACCGCTTTCGCCTGCTGGTAAATGCGGTTCGAGATTACGCGATCTACATGCTTGACGCGCGTGGGGTTGTATCCAGTTGGAACCCTGGCGCTGAGCGGTTCAAAGGTTATGCAGAGGCCGAGATCGTGGGCCAGCATTTCTCCAGATTCTATACCGAGGAAGACAGGGCCGCCGGCGTTCCTACTCGTGCCCTGGCCACCGCGGCTGAGACCGGACTTTTCGAGGCTGAAGGCTGGCGTGTCCGGAAGGATGGGAGCCGGTTCTGGGCGCATGTCGTCATCGACCCGATTCGCTCGTCCGAGGGGCACCTCTTAGGCTTTGCTAAGATCACCCGCGATCTCACCGAAAGAAGAAGCGCGACTGAGGCGTTGGAGAAAGCCCGGGATGCCCTCGCCCAAGCTCAGAAAATGGAGGCTATAGGCCAGCTGACCGGAGGGATTGCGCACGACTTCAACAACCTGCTGACGGCAATCATGGGAAGCCTCGAGCTCGCTCGCAAGCGGGCTGGCGACGACATGCTTCGCAAGTTGATCGATAATGCGATGCAAGCCGCCACACGCGGAGCATCGCTCACGCAACGAATGCTGGCTTTCGCACGCGGTCAGGAGTTGAAACCACAGGCCCTGGATATCGGTCGTCTTGTCCGCGATATGAAGGAACTGCTGGAACGCACGATCGGCCCCTCGATCAGTGTGCACGTCGTGTTGGCGGACGCGCTCCCGCTTGTCCTCATGGATGCCAATCAGCTGGAAATGGCACTGCTCAACCTTGCGATCAACGCTCGCGACGCCATGCCCGAGGGAGGTGTTGTCACCATCTCTGTTGATTCCCATGATGCTCCCCCGACCGACCTCGGCCTTCCGGAGGGGCAATGCCTGCAGCTCTCGGTGGCCGACCACGGCTGCGGGATGAGCGCCGAGACGCTCGCCCGCGCCAAGGATCCGTTCTTCACCACCAAGGGCGTGGGCCGAGGAACGGGACTGGGCCTTTCCATAGTGCACGGGCTAGCAGAACAATCCGGCGGACGGCTTGTTCTCGAGAGCGAGATCGGCAAAGGCACCGTTGCCACGCTCTGGTTGCCGGCGGCAGGAGGCGGTTCAGCGAGTTCGCAACCGACGGCCCCTAGCGTACAGACGCCCGCCACACACACAATTCTTACCGTAGACGACGATCCGCTCGTCCTGTTCAATACTTCAACCATCCTTGAAGACTTGGGACATCGGGTTTTGCAGGCCTCGTCTGTCAAACAGGCCCAGGAAGTCCTAGATCAGAGCGAAGTCGACGTCGTCATCGTAGACTATGCCATGCCGAATCACACAGGCCTTGACCTAATCGAATGGATGCTCCGGCGTGACCGCGTCCCGGCAGTCGTTCTTGCGACGGGCCATGCTCGGATTCCCGCCCTGCCGCCGAACGTCTTCCGCCTTGCCAAACCATTCCTCCAAGGAGAACTGGTCGAAGCCATCTCGCAATCCTTGAAACGGCTGGTGAACCCACCGCTTTCCACCGGCCCGGCTTAAAGCGAGAGCACGTGCGCCTTGCCGAAAGAGCATCCCGAATTGCTCCGTCTTCGCCGAATCGAAGCCAAGGCCTGCTCTCTCCGAGACCGTCTTCGCGCCAACACCGCTTTGATCAGCGATCCAATGGTCGTCCAAAATGCGGAAGAGTTGTGCCGCGAAGCACGGCGGGCAATTGAGGCGTACCTTTCAGCCCACTCTGGGTGACCACATGCGCGGGCCTCAACCCAGCGTAGGTTTCGTGATCGGCGGATCAGTCGGAATCGCGGCACGGCAGCTGCAGCTCGAATGAGCGACTACTCCGCCCTTCCAGTCCCGCAACAACTGCTTTCGTCCACTCGGTCAAAGCGAATGCAAATTTCGTCGCATCTTCACGACCGAATCCCCAGATGAGCGCCAGTTCTCGTAGCGTCTGCGAACACCTCACAAAGCCGGCGCTTCTTTCGTTTTCTGGAAGCTCAATGATTTCCACGGCCTGACGACAAGCCGTTCTCAGAGCATCGCTCAAGTCCAGTCGAGCCATCCTGGCCCTCCTCAACCGTAGTTGGAGATCAAAGTGCCACCACCGAGGACGTTGCAAGTCTAGGGCTGACGAGAGCTCGAGAGAAGTCGCGGGTCATTCGAACCAGTCCACGAGCGCGGACATCCGCGCCGCGCATTCCTCGCCCTTGGCGGCAATGTCGATCATGACCTCGCCGTTGTAGGCGACGCCCTTCGCGGGATCCGGCTGCATCGGCCTATCGCACTTTCGCAGCAGCTCCGGGCCCGGCTTGACCTTTGTCACGACCGGCACCTCCTGCGGCGAGTGTTGCAGACACGCCGTTGAGCATAGACAGGTAAGCAGGATCGCGGTCGCACGGACCGCCGTTCGAGGCTGGGACAAGGCGGATCTCCGTCTTTGCTTGGGTGGCGACGAGGCCGACGCTGCGCACTTCCTCGGCGAGCTCGCTGATCTTGCTGTCCGACTTCGCCTTGGCCTCGCGTTCGACGCGCAGGGTTTCGGTGACGACGCCGGTCTTGAAGCGCTCGAGCGCGAGCTCGGCGGCAGCGGTTGCCTTCTCGGCCGCGGCCGTCTCCCCCTGGCTCCAGGCGAGACGCACGGTCTGCAGGCCGAGCAGAAGGGCGAGGATGCCGGCGCCGATGCCGAGGCCGCTCGCCAGCGGGTTCTTCGCGAGGAGGGCCAGCATGTCAGGACAGTCCCAGCCGCGTGCCGGCGGCGTCGATCGTGAGGACCATCCGGCGCGGGCTGGGCGCCCAGGCGATATGCACCCAGGCACGGAACTCGTGGATGACCTGGTCGAAGGCGATCGCGCTGCGCGCGATCGTGCGGCAGATCTCGAGCGGCGGGCCGAAGGACGGGCACGAGAAGTCAGCGGCGCAGCCCAGCATGTGGGCGCTGTTCTGCGCACCGCCCACGGCCCGGTTCACCGCGGGCGACCGGTAACCGCTCGAGACCAGGACCGGCCGGCCGCCGAGCAGGGTCCGCACCTCCTCGAGGAGCTGAGCGGTCCGCTTCAGGGTGGCCATCATTTCCCGAGGCGGCGTGTTGTCGAGCCCGAGCCGGGCGGCCGTTTGCGAGGCGACCATCTCCTCGAGCGTGAAGTGCGGGGACAGGCGAGTCATGGCTCAGAGTCCCAGCGCGCGGCGGGTCATCATGCCGACGACACCGTCGACCAGCAGACCCAATGATTCCTGCAGCGCCTCGACGGCTTCCCTGGTCGCCTGGTCGAAGTCGCCGCTGGCGGCGAGCCCGAGGGCCGCCTGCATCGCCGCGACATCGCCCCCCTGGTCGCCCAGGCGGAGGACCCGCGGCGCCAGGGTGGCGCCCTCCTCCCCGGCATAGACATCGACGGCGGCGCGCAGCTTCTCGGCATAGGCGCCGCCATAGCCACCGCCGTTGTAGCGCGTCTCGACCGTCTCCCAGTCGCCGGTGCGCAAAGCCTCGAGCAGCTGGTCGTCGTCCGCGACGAAGCGCGTGAAGAAGTCCATCTGCCCGTCGTCGCCGTTCACGCTCATCGAGAAGACGAACTCGGTGATGGACGTGTAGCCGAGGCGCTGCCAGTGGAAGCCCATCCCCTGGAAAGCGCCCCAGCTCGTGGCCTGGTTGGCGGCGTCCTCGTCGAGATCGCGCGCGCGCCGCACCTGGTCCCACGCACCGGCGCGGGTCACCGCTGCCAGCGCCGGCGTCCAGTCGACACAGGAAAGATCGGGATGAGTTGCGTTGAAGCGATAGCCGGTCAGCTGGCCGAACCAATGGGCCTCGAAGCGCACGGGCACGAGGCGCTGCCCGCCGACGGTCCAAAAGGTCTCCCCGGAACTCTCCACGGCGGCCATCGCCTTGACGTGCGCCAAGGGAGCGTCGAGGCGCGCCGCCGCGCGCTGATAATCAGCGTTGTCGAACATGTGCTGTTTCCTCCGGAACGGGCACCGATGGCGACAGGCCCCTTGAAGGGCCTGCCCCCCCCCCGCGACCCGGGAGTCCACTCGGTGCAGACAGATCAGGGTGATGCGGCTGCCAGACGTCGCTCCCGGACCGTGCTGCGCAAGGTCCTGACGCTCACGGGAAGGGCTTTGGGCCTGCCCGATGCCCGAACGCCGTTCGGCGGGCTCTCAGCGGCCGGACTTCGTCCGGCGGAGAAGGACGCGGCTGCGCCACACGAGATAGGCAAGCACGGCGATCATGATGATCGTTTCCATGGTTACTTCCTCCAGGGCAGGAGGGCAGACAGGGCGGCCACCAGCGTGTCGCGGACGATCGCGATCCAGCTGCGCGGATCGTCCTGCATCTGGCGCAGGAAGGCTTTCACCAGGGCGATCACGTCGTAGGTCACCGTGGGCGCCGCGGCGGCCACCGCGAAACCGGTGACCAGCGACCACCCCAGGTCGGTGACGGTCACCAGCCCCAGGACGGGACCCATGATCCAGGAAAACAAGGACGCGGCCGCACGCTGCCGGGGCGTGAGCACGTCCTTGCGAATGGCATCGCCGAAGAATGCGCCGACCAGCGAGAACGGCGCGAAGATCAGCAGGGACTCGACGATCGCCCAAAGGTCGCGCCTGTCGTTCATGATGTTTGCCCCGTTCTTATCCTGATAACCACCGCGCGAGCTCCGCCTTTGACGGCGCTGCCGCGCGCCGGCGCGACGAAGCCGCCGCGCCTACATCAATGCCGAGAACGGCTTGGCCGAGGCGCCGGCGATCAGCATGGCCGGCGATATCCTGAAGAGATCGGCCGCGCCCGCGGTGCCGGACGGGGCGTACTGGATGACGATGGCCGCGCTGGTCGCGTCCGCGGGGATCGTGTGGCGCACACGCACCGTGCGTTCCGTCGTGCCCAGGGTCACGTTGACATTAACCGACTGGACGTGGCCCGTCGCGTAAGTGCCGACACTGGCGTCGCCGCTCCTCAGGGTTTCGTCGACGCCCGTACCGGTGCGCAGGTGCGTGCGCAGCTGCGATCCCGACCAGTCGGGGCCGACCAGGCCGTTGAACTCGAAGGTGACTTCCTTGCCACGCAGCTGGCGCACCAGCGCAACGTCCAGCTCCTGCGTCAGGAAGATCGACTGCGGGCTGGCGTTGCCCGCTGCGCGCTGGATCTCCAGCCAGCTCGCAGTGCCGCCGCTGCCCGCGCGCTGCGAGGCCTTCGCGGCCGCGGCCCCGCGCCAGACCTTCCAGTTGGTGGCGACCGGGTAGATGGTGTTGGCTGCCACGATGTCGACGAACGAATCCGCCAACCAGTCGAACAGCGGGTTCAGCAGCAGGTTGCGGCTGCCCTCGAAAGACAGGTCGCGCACCGAACTCTGGGCCGACAGGTTCGACAGGCTGCTGTCGACGATGGCGATCGGTCCGCCCGTGCGGGCGCTGTAGTAGCCAATCTGCCCATCGAGCACGGTGGGCTCGAGCACCAGGCGCGACTGCACGGCAATCGGCAGCCGGGTCACGGGGTCGAAATTGGCGAGGTCGAGATCCGGGCCGATGACGGCGCGTTTCGCGTTGAAGATGCGCGCGCCGGTGATCGGCACGGGGTTCTCCGCCCGGATGTTCATCTTGCGGATCGTGATGCTGCCGATCGGCGCATGGGCGTTGTCGGTCGCGAGGAATCCGTACTGGCTGGTCTGCGCGGTGCCACGGAACACACCCGATATCTCGCCGTCGCAGATCTCGGGCGTGCGGCCGCGACCGAGCGGCGCGGCCACGGCGATGGCCGGGATCGAGGCCGACGTGCCGGCCCAGACATAGTCCGACGCCAGCTCCATGTGCGCCTTCCAGTAGGCGCGCCTGACGTCGTACATCTCGAGGGCCGAAGGCCGGTTCCCGGCCGAGGACGTCTTGGCCTCCAGCGACCGGGCGGCTCCGCTGAAGTGGTCGCACATCTCCACGACCATGCAGCCCCGCGCGCCGATGGCCACCGCCTCGTTCGTCACGATGACCGAGCCGGCATTGCGTATCTTGTAGACCATGCCAGGGGACTTGACCGTCCTCAGCTGGCCGCTGACGACGACCTTTTCGGCGCACGGCATATCGGGGGCGATATCGTCCTCCACGTTCACCGAATCGTCGATGCCGCTGATGCTGCCCGACCCATACAGCGCATGCTCGGGAGCCCCCTGGCTGTTGACGACGCCACTCGCGAAGAGACGCCCAGCGAACTCGATCTCCTTCTGGAACTGGAAGATTCGCGAAAAGTCTTCGTTATAGCTGTCGTGATTGTAGACCACTCCGCCATCGGAGGGATCCTTCACCAGATACAGCCAGATCGTGCCGAGCGGGATGCCCTCGCCCCCGGTCCAGGTGATGGTATTCGTGAGCCCGTCATAACCCGTCACCAGCACCAGGTTGATCCAGGAGCCGCCCAGAGTGCCCCTCACCAGGAACCGCGCGCCGACCCAGTAGCCGGTTTCCCGCCGCTGGGCTTCGTTGAGCTGGAGGGTCGACGCCGTCATCGAGGCACCGAACAGGGCCGCCTCGTAGTGGCGCTCCTTGCCGCCGATCCAGCGCAGCCCGGCGATGAAGTTGCGGGTGATGACGTTCTCGATCAGGGGGTCGTCGCCCTGAATGACGAGGGCAGAAGCCTCCGTCCGCCGAAACTCACCGAGATGGCGCTGGGCGATGTTGCCGTTGTTGATCCGGGTCTTCGTGACCGGGTTTCGGAGATCGAGATTGCGGACGCGGGGCCGCTTGCCCATCAGGCGGCCCACATAGGTGCCGTATGTCTTCTGGTAGATGGTCGCCACGCCATCGGGGCAGACGAACTCGAAGTCGTCGACGTCGAAGTCGAGGCCCCTGCTCAACCAGTAGGTCCCTGCCGGGACCCGGAACTTTCGGTGGCCGTCCTGCCTCGCAATCAGGAGCGTCTGCTGGAAACCCTCATCGGATACGCCGCCGTCGCCGCGATCCGGCACGACGCCCCACGAGGTGACGTCCATCCGCTGCGCGGAGAATTTCGGGTTGACCAGCGGCGCGAGTGCCATGGCGCTCGTTCCCTCAGCTCACGCGCCACAGGCTAGCGCCTTCGTCGAAGACGAAGGCGCCCCCGCTGGCGAGCCGGACGCTCTCGTAGGTGCCGCCGAAGAACTCGATCGACTTGCCGTTGCCGGCGATCGTCGGCGGATTGGACGGCCAGGTGCCCTCGCGATCCTGCAGCTCGACCCGGCTGCCCTGGTACGGTTCGGGCGGCAGCAGGACCGCGCTGCCAGCCGCCAGGTACAATCGCTCGCCGGGCATGGCGGCGTACGCCCCGCCGACCGTCAGCCACGCGCTCTGGGTGGCGTATTCGGCGGAGACGCGCGCCAGCGTCTTCACCGGCCCGCCCTCCGTCTCGACGATCGAACCGTCGCCATTGGCCGGCCCGTTGACGATGCGATTCATGACGCCCGAATCGGCCGCGAGCGCAGCCGCGCGCGCCGCGAGATCTTCCGCGATGGTCATGGTCGAACTCCGGAATGGATCGAAGAAAGCGCCACGGCAGCGGTGCGGCGCAGTACCGGGCGTCAGGCGCCCGGCGCGGTCAGCGTGAAACCCGTGATCGCGATCGCCTGGCCCGCGGTGATGGCGATGGAGTCGAGGGTCAGATCGCCGCCGCCTCCCGTCACCGTGATCGAGCCCTGGAGGTGGCAGGAGGTGCCGTCGGCGGCATAGAGCCGAAAGTGCCCGGCATTTGTCGGCGCACCGGCATCGGCACTGAGGTCCTCCCAGGTCCCGGACCGGGCCTTGGTGCCGCCACTGGCGGCCGCCATCCAGTCGGCCGGAAGCGTCAGGGTGGCGAGAAGCGTGCCGCTATCGGCCGCCGCGCAATTGGCAGGCGCGCTTCCCGAGAAGATCTTCAGCACCGCGGCGGCGCCGATCGCCGCCTCGATGGCGTCGAGCAGAGCGTTGCGCACCGCCGTCGAGAGTTTCAGGGCCATGAGGGGCTCCGTCGTTCGTTATGAGGCGTCGCTTACGGCGCCGGTTAGCTCACGGTGCCGGTCGCGGTCGCGGTGATGGCGCCCAGGGTGGAGGCCAGCGTACCGACACGGATGCGGGTCACGCTGCCCAGGATCTTGGCGCCAGCCGCGCCGCCGCTGCCGGCGGGCGAAGCCGCGTTGGTGCCCGCGCCGCCGGCCGTGCCCGGGGTTTCCCAGCCACCCCCCGCGCCGCCGGTGCCGCCGACCGAATAGTTGAAGACCTCGGGGAACTCGGCGTCGGAGACCTCGGCGACCCCGCCCGTCCCGCCGGCGCCCGGTGCCGAGGACGAGCCGGCCGCGCCGTTGTTGCCCGGCACGGCACCGAAGGGGCCATAGCCGGTACCGCCGGGCGCATTGTTCGGCCCGCGCCCGCCGCCGCCGCCACCGCCACCGGCCGGGGCCCCGAAGGCGTCGGAGTTGCCGCCGGCGCCACCACCACCGCCGCCGCCCTTCAGGGAATCGCCCAGCTCGGCGTAGTCGAGCAGTCCACTGCGCGCATCGAGCGCCGCGCCGCCGGGCTGACCGTGGACCGATGCGCCGCCGATATAGCCGCCCCCATAGAAGCCGCCGCGGCCGCCGGCGCCGTAGGCGAGGCCGCCGGCCATGACCAGGCGCGGCCGGTAGCCGATCGGCCAGGAGCCGCGCACGATGGCGGCGACGGCGGGATCGTCCGACCAGGCATAGGCGCCGGTATCGATGAAGATCGTCACCTTCTGGGTCGAGAGGCCGGTGAAGCCGTTGGCGTTGGCGAGGCTGCGAAGGTTGAGTTTCAGGACCGGCTCGGTGATGTGGATCTCGATCGGCACCTGCGGCGCGCCGATGTCGCCCTCGTCGTCCGCCGGCGTCGGATCGTTCATGCGCGGATCGTCGACCACAGCCCGGATCTCGACATCGTCCTCGCCCTTGGGCGTGACGCCGATCACCTTCAGCCGCTTGGCATAGGCCTCGCCGGGCCCGAACTGCACGAAGGTGCGCTCGCGATCGCCGCCGGTCAGGATCCCGGGAAAGTCCTCGGGCAGCGACTCGCCGACCACGAAGACATGGTCCGCCGACACGAGGCCCTCGCCATCCTCGACCTGCGCCACTTCGAACGGGCCCGCCATCGTGCCGGTCGCGGTGCGCACGGCGACATAGTGGGTCGCACCCTCGGTCCATGCGAGCGGCGACGAGAGAGTCATCAGGTGCGCTTCGGCATCCCAAGCGATCACCTCGGCCGTCTGCCCGTAGCGCGGCAGGTCGTGCGAGAAGGAGATCGGATCGCCGTACTGCAGACAGAGCCCCTCCTGGAAGGTCGTGAAGCGGTAGGTGCGGCGGCGATAGCGATTCTGGCGCAGGTACCACCAGGCGAGGTCGGCGGCATGGGCGCGGGTCGTCACGCCGTGCAGCTGGATGCCAGTCGTGTTCTCCTGCGGACTGTCGGCGAAGGCATAGATGCGATCGACGGGGCGCCAGCTGCGCGCATCCATGTAGGTGACGGCCAGCGAATCGGAGGTGTCCGAGGTGATCATCGCATATTCGATCTCGAGGCTGCCGCGGCGGATGTTGCGCGGCCCGAACATCATGACCGGCGAGCCGCCCGGCAGGTCGCGGACCAGGCACAGGCGCCCGCCCTGCACCACGCATTGCGCCTGCACGGCGCGCGCCACCCGCGAGAGGGCCTCACCCAGGGTCACGGTCTGGTCGAAGACGAAGTCGAAGGTCCAGCCCTTCTCCGCGAACTCCTCGCTGTTCGCATAGATCCCGGCCAGATCGATGCGCGAATCGGCAAAGCGACCGCCATTGGCGGCGCGGGCGATGTAGGCATAGGCATCGCAGGGGCTGCGCGTCGCCGCCAGCGCGGTCCCCATGGTCTCCGTGATCGGATCCCAGGTCGGCAGCCTGCGGGTGGCGATGCAGTTGTACTGCCGCGCCGAGGTTCCATTGAGGTCGCCGGTGGCCTTCATGCGCACGTTGACGATCGTCATGCCGGCGAAGCGGCGCTCGGTGGTGAGGCGGCCGCGCAAGCCGACCCAGGAGACCGCATGGCCGGCGGTCGCGGCGGTATCCTCGGTATCGGTGCGCCGGCAGCGCACCTCCCAGCGGCCCTCGGAAATGTCGTAGGTCTTGGTGAGGCGGCGGGCCTGCTGGGTGGCGCCGCCGATCGTCACCGTATCGAACGGCACCCAGGCGCCGTCGCCCGTGGGCTCGCCATCGTCGTCGATCGCCCGCCCCTCGACCTCGACCGTCACCGACTTGGTGTCGAAGCCGCCGCTGGAATTGTATTTGTAGAGTCCGCGGTTACAGACCAGGTCGATCTCGACGGTGCCGATGCGGCTCCCCGCCACGTTGGTGACGAAAGGTCCAGCCCAGGGACTCGATTCCGCCGCGCCCTTCAGCTCGACCTCGGCGATGTCGCGGCAGACCAGCCAGCGCGGATCGGCGATCTCGGGATCGCCCAGCCCTCCCGGGCCGATCTGCTCGGTCACGATCTCCTCATAGGAGGAGATGGGCGTGTCGCCAATCCGCTCCTCCTCGATCTCGACCTCGCCGACCGACAGGCCGAGCGAGAAATGCAGATACTGCTCGTGATCGACGAAGCGCGAATAAGGCGTGCTGACCCAGTCGGGCGTGACCTTGTGGCGGCCGAACAGTTCGGGCACCGGCTGGCCCAGCCGCGCCTGGGTCCCCGCGCCCTGCAGCGTGTAGGTCGGCGAGGTCTGCGGCGTGCCACCATAGCCCGCCTGCCAGTTCTGCGCCGCCGGCGCCGGCGGCGCGAACAGGCTCATGATGCCATAGGCCACGGCGCCCAGCGCGAGGCCGACCAGGGCGCCGCCGATCGCAGTGGTGAGCGAGCTCGCGGCAATACCGAGAGCGCCAGCGATCAGACCACCAGCAATGGGCGCGAGGTAGGGCACGGCGATCATGATCGCGAGGCCGAGGATAATCGGCAGCGGATTAGATCCGCCGCCGCCCAGCGGCGCGGCATAGAAGGTGACGATGTCGGTCGGCCCAATCACGGCCCGCTTCCACTCGCGCCGCATCAGCGGCCTGCCGTTCAGCAGGCAAACGGTCGGTCGCCTGAACTCGCGCACCCGCCGGCCGTTGACGGTGCAGATCGTCGTATGGGCGCGCAGCTCGCGGCGTCGCGCCACCAAGCGTCGCACCGTCACGGACCGGTCGAGCCGGTAGACCTCGCGCTTCAGCGGGTCGAAGGGATTGTAGAGGTGGACCAGCACGCCCATCAGGCCGCTCCCGCATATCGATAGAAGGCATGCAGGCGCCAGCGCGCCATCTCGAGATGGGCCCGCCGGTGGAGCGCGGCGCCGCCTTCCGGACAGTGCAACACCGCCGCCTGCTTCAGGTCGCCGACCCAGATGCCGACATGGGTGGGATGCAGCATGTTGGCCATGAACACGGCATCGCCGGTCGCCGGCGTCTCGACCGGCACCCAGCCGAAGTCCGCGGCCCAGTCCGGCATCACCCGGGCGATCGTGCCGCGGCTGGCCGGGGTCGGCATGAAGGGCACCTCACGGCCGAACGCCGTTCGCTGGACCCAGCGGAAGAAGGACCAACAGTCGAAAAGATCGGGCCCCAGCCCGCCCCTGGCGTAGCCGACTCCCAGGAATCGTTCCGCCCAGTGGGTCTGGACTTGGCGCGACGGGTCGCGCTCAATGGCGAGCGGAGGAGCCATGCAATTGAAATCCCTTGGTGTTGCGACGGTGCTGCTGGCAGCCGGCTGCTATTCGGTCGAGGACGTGCGCAACACGCCACCTTCGCTCGTCGCGACCTACAGCGGTCAATTCGACGAGATTGCCAACTGCATCTCAGCACAGGCCTCTAAGAACCACGCCGTCACGCCTCAGTTCTATCAGCGAGACAGGCGAGCAACTGTCATCCTCGCCATTCCAACAAGTCACACGGTGGCCGAGGAGTACGAAGTTCAGCAGATCACGGATACGACCAGCCGTGTGACGTGGCGAAATGCTTTCGTTCAATCGCCAGGGCCGAATTCCGGACGGCCGGCGCGGCAATTAATGGAGCGCTGCGCCACCCCCGCTTAACGATCCACCAGCCCCGGATGGGTCCGCGCCGTATAGGCCATGCGCGGAAAGGCGACGCGCAGATCGATCGAGGTGCGCGCCCGGGCACGACATTTCAGCAGGTCGACCTTAACGTCGCTCAATTCGAAGTCGGGCGGCGGCAGGATCTGCGATCCGGCCTCGAGGCCGCTGGCCAGGTAACAGCGATAGACGGCCAGGATCTTCGCCGGGCTCTCGTTCGCCCGGTCCAGGTTCTCGACGATCCGACGGTCGACGTTGTCGACGGCGATCTCGATCTCGGGCGTGGCCCCCGCCTCGATCGGCGGGCGGGTCATGTCGAACTGGATGGCGGTGAAGGTCACCGTCTCGCCCGGCCGCACCGGCGCGTCGTCCTCGACCGGGGCGTCGATCGATTCGGTGTTCAGCACCACCCAGATCGAATCCGGCTGGCCCGCCGCGTCGACGAAGTCGGCGTGGCGGAACTCCAGCGTGTGCAGCACGACCTCGTCGGCCGGCGCCGTGGCATAGGCCTCCTTCAGGGCGTCGCTCAGCGTCGTATCGGCCACGGTGTCAGTCTCCCGCCGGCACCATTGGCCGGTCGCGCATGTCGACGGGTGCCGTGACCGACCAGCGATCCCGTCCCAGGAATTCGAGTTCGATATCGCCCTTGAAGCGCACCATGTGCGGCAGGGTGCCGTGAGGCGAACGCAGGTCGATGGCGAACCAGGCGACGCCGTGGCGGGCGCGGTGCTCGAGGAACGCCTCGAAGATCGCGGCCTCAGCGGCGTCCAGCGCGAAGCCCAGCGCCACCTCGGCTTCGCGGCCCGGTCGCAGGCGGGCGCTGGCCAGGCCAAAGTCGCCGTCGCTGCGCAGCAGGTCGGGCCGCGGCTTGATCGCGTAACCGGCGCGCTTCGGCCGGGGCAGCTCGGCGGGCCAGACCAGGGGCACGGGCGGCGGGCCTATCAGGTCGTCCAGCGCCGCGGCCGAAAGGATCGGGCGATCGCGCACCTCGAAGGTCGCGGAGATTTCCCAGCGGACGCCGCCGCGATAGGCCAGCTCGGTCTCGCCCTTGATCCGCGCCTCGTGCGACGCGATGCCCGTCGGCCCGAGCAACGACACGTTGAACCAGACCTCGCCGTGACGGGCCTCCCGCTCGAGGAAGGAATCGAAAGACGCCGCCTGCGTTTCATCGACCGCGAAGACGGTCGGGATCTCGGTCAGCGTCGCGGTGACCCGTCGCCGGACCCTTGCCGCACCCTGGTCGGCCTCGCTGCGGGAGAGCATCCTGAGGGGTTTGAGGCGGTAGCCCGCCCGGCGGGGCAAAGGCAGCGTTGCCGGCCAGTTCAAGGAGGTGGGCATTCGGGACGACACCTTCCCGCCGGGCGCGGTTCAGAATAGGGCGCGGCGGGCCGGTAACGGCTTTTCAGACGTCGCGCCCGGTGGATGGCGACGCGCCATCCACCCGACGCTCTCCTGCAGCCTGTGGGCCGGCTCAACGCCGTCCCACAGGCTGCAGACCATACCGCCCCTTCAGCACATCCGAGGTCGGGCCGACACCGCGGTCGAGCTTCTTGGCGAAGGCGCCGTCGATCGCATCCACGAAGACGTCGATCCTGGGCATGCCGCCCGGTCCCATAGATTCCTCGGTGCGGACCTGGCTGTTGCCGTTGTTGTGGACGTTCACGATCACCGTCGGGCCGCCGCCGCGGAGCGCGCTGTTGGGCAGGATGGTGCCCGGCGTATGCGGGATGAAGGGCTCCGGCCCCTTCTCGCCGACCATGTACCAGCTGCCGGGATTGACCGGGCCGCCGGCGGCCCGCGGGCCGCCGAAGGACATCGAACCGCCGCCATTGTAGCTCCCGCCGACGGCGCCGATCCCCCAGCCGCCGCCGCCGAACAGATCGCCGAGGCCGCCGAGAAGACTGCCGAACAGACCCTGATTGGTCGGGCCCTTGCCGGTGATGGAGTTCCACACGTTCGAGGCCTGGGCCGACAGCTCCCACTTCAGCAGCATCATGCCGAAGTCAGCCGCCATCTGGCCGAACGTGCGATTCGACGTGCCGGCCAGCATGTCGATCGATTCGTTCAGCATGTCGACGCCGCGCCTGCCCAGCTCGAAGGCCGAGTTGGAACGGGAAACGTCGGCCATGCCCTGCTCGAACCCAGCCCTGAAGCCGTCGAAGCCACCCGTCGCGCCGCGCGCCGCGCGGGCCTGGTCGTCGGCGGCCTGGGTGGTGGCCTTGAGTGCCCGCTCGTATGTCCCGGCGTCGATCGCGCCGGCAGCGAGCATGGCGTTGAGATCGGCGGTCGCGCGCGCAGCCTCGCGCGAGCCGTCGCCGAACTGCGCCGTCACCCGCTCGCCTTCGGATACAAGTCGCTTGCGCTCGTCGAGGCGAGCGTTGAGCTGCGAAACGGCGGTCGCTTCCTGGATGAGCTGCTGGGCCAACGGCGAATTCGGCGGCACGTCCTTCAAGACGCCGGCGATCTTCTGCTCGAGCTTGACCTGCGCATCGAGACGCCTGTCGACCTCGGCCACGGTCTCCAGTCCGCGCACGTCGAAGGCCGCCAGCGCCTTCTCCAGCGCTGCGCGCTCGACCTGCAGATCCTTCAGGCGCTCGTCGAGCCTGGCGCCGGCGGCGGAGGCCTGCTTGCCGATGGGCTGTTTGCCCGGCAGGTTGAAATCCCTGAAGGTGACCGGCGGCGGCTCCTGCGGCAGCCCGACCTGGCGATCGATACGGTTCTCCACGACGCCCTTGCGATAGTCCTCCTCCGCGGCGCGCGCCTGGTCGAGGAGCTTCTTCTTCTCAACCAGTTGTTGCTTCATCGTCTCCAGGCCACCGCGCAAGAAGAGCGGCGGATTGGCGATGTTCCTCTCGAGCTGGGCGATGTCGGATTCGATCATGCCGACATTGACGCCGCGAACGGCCTTGCCCGCAGCGTGGCCGAAGTCGATGGCGCCCTCGGTTGCCGTTCGATAGGCCGACGCGATCAGGCGCAGCGTCCATTCCAGCGCCGTCAGCCCGCCCAGTGCGAGCGGCGCTCCGACCGTCGCCTGAAACACCGTCATCTGCTGGTTCACGACCTTGAGCCGGTCGTCGACCTTGTCCCAGGCGGCGATCACGGACCCGCCCATGACTGCGTTCATGTCGCGGGCCGAGGCGACGACGTCGTTCTGCCCCTGGGCGAAGGTCTCCAGCATGGTGACCATGCGGGCGCCTGAGCGGCCAAATATCTCCATCATCAGCGCGTCGCGCTGGCTCTGATTGCCGATCTCCAGCAGGCCCGCCGCGACCTCCGGCAGGATGTCGGAGGTGCGACGCAGTTTTCCGTTATTGTCGAGCAGCCGGACGCCCAGTCTCTCGAAGCGCACGATCGCGTCGTCGCTGCCAGCGGCCGCTTCGCCCATCGACTTCGTCAGGCGCATGAAGGCCGTATCGAGCTGAGCCACCTCCACGCCGTTCTGCGCCGCCGCCAGGCGATAGGCCTGCAGGGCATCGGTGGTCAGGCCGATCTGCTCGGCCTGCTCGCCCAGGTTGGCGGCTTCCATGCCGGCCTGCCATACGCGCTGCACCACCGCCGTTGCCGTGAGAGCAGCAGCCAGCGGCGCCAGCGCCCGGGTCATCAGAGCATAGCCGGCGCTGATCCCCGCGGAGGCGGCGCGCTGCGTCACCTCCATCGCCTTCAGGCGACGGTCGACGGTCGCGAAGGCCTGGGCCGTGCGATCCGCGGCGGTGATATCGATCTGATACCGCGTCGTTCCGTCGAAAGGCATTGGGGCGAACTCCGTTCGCCCCGGCGGGCGTCAGGGCCTGCAGCGCAGCGAAGGCGCGGGAGCCCGCACAGTGACGCTTTCAGGCGGTGTCGTTGCGAACTTCGCTCGTTCAATCCTCGTCGAACCCGTCTTTGAAGACGTCGTCCTTGACGAGGGCGTAGGCCTGCCAGCCGCCGAACTCCTCGACCGTCATGGCCAGGACGACGGACAGGGGCACCTGAAGGCGATCGGCCAGCGCGTATTGCGTGAAGCGCCGCCGATCGCGTCTCAGTTTTTTGCCTGGGCCGCGATCGCCGGGCCGGTGATGGCGTCTACCAGGCGGGACAGGTGGTCGCTCGGCACGCCGTTGATGAGCAGATCCTTGTCGTTCCGCGAGAAGACAGGCGCGCCCGACTCATCGGTGCACTTCATGATCAGGATCTCGACATAGCGCGCCGCCCCCGCCTTGGGCTCGCGCTCCGACAGCAGGTTCTCTTCCTCGACGGTGAAGGGCGAGACCCATACGTCGTGGCCGAGGACGCTGACTTTGCGGCGCCGCCCCTTGAGGTCGGCCTGCAGCGCCTGGATCAGGGTGAGCTTGTCGGATGACATGAGGGATCCTTGTCTTCGTTGCTAACGTGTGGGCTCCCGCGCGTCAGAAGGCGCTGCCGCCGACCGGCGCGTGCAGTCAGTGGCTAAGTGGCTAAGCGCCAACGACAGCCTTCGTGCACGCGCCATTGCCGGTAAACTGGATGGTGGCGGTAACATGGTTCGGGCGTTCGTTGCCGAGCTCGACCGAGTCCACGATGACGTCGCCCGAGTAGAAGGTCTTTCCATTCGCGTTGCCGTCCGGGTAGAGCTTGAGCGCGGCCTCATCGCCCTCCTCCAGGCCCATCTGGCCGGTCGCGTCCGACGGATCCCACCAGACGCTCAGCGAGCCAGACCAGCTCTTGGTCACCGGCGCGCTGCGGTCCCATTCATCGTCGAGGGTGGAGCGGTCGGCGCGCGCGGCGGTGCGCGTGAAGCTGAAGGACTGGACCTCGGCGACGACATTGGCGCCGACATAGACCTTGCCCGACTTGCCCTTGGTAACGGCCATGGCTCTCTCCTACTCCAGGTGCTGATCCGGCCCGCGGGCCGTCGTGTGGTACTCGAGTTGATATTCCAGGCGGGCGCGGCCGAGGCGTGTCTCGCCTTCCGTCCGCGCATCGAGGGTCGTGTCGGGCCCTTCGAGGTCCTGCGCCAAGCCACCGAAGGACGGTTCGGCCCACATTGCCTTCTCGACCAGGAGGCAGAAGGCATCGGCGGCGCCATCGTCGTCGTCGACATCCTCGTGGACGATGTCGATCAGGAGCGAGAGACGACGCTGCAGCCGCACCTGGTCACCGCGGCTGGTCACCGAGCCCGCCTGCTCGCGGCGCCCGTACACCAGGACGTAGGGCGCCGATCCGGTCGGCAGGGGCGCGGCGCGCCCGGCCTTCACGGCGACGCCCGGCACGTCGCGTCGCAGCCGCTCGACGACGGCAAGAACGATCTGGCGTCGCACATGCATGCCAAACTCCGTTCGGCATGCAGGCGGTGCCGATTCCAGGGGTGGGAAGACAGCATCCGATTTCTCACCCGGCCCAAAGCCCGCCGGACACCAGCGCGCCGATGGACTCAAAGGCCTCGAACAATTCGGCCGGCGATTCGCCGTCGACATAGTGAAAGCCTTCGACGTCCAGCTTCGCCCGCTTGAGCTCGACGAGGCACATGCCGGTGCCGTCGGGCCTGATGGCGGAACAGACGAAGCCCGTGGGCTCGCCGGCGATCTGGACCGGATCGTCCGGCGCGGCACCTTCCGGCAAGCCGGCTTCGGGCAGGTAGAGGGTCGGCCCGCGGTCGAGCAGTGCGGCGTCTGCCAGACCGACGACCGACACGGACGGGCGATTGAAGATCGCGGTGAAAGAGGCTTTCACCTCGCCGTGGCGGGCCCAGATCACGGGCACGCCGAATTCGTCGAGATCGCAGAAGACGGCGCGATCGGTGGCGGATTCGACGCTGCCGGCGGCGGAGGGCCCTGCGCCGCCAGGCGTCGCGCGCACGAGGTCGACGATACAGAGGCCGGCGCCGTCGGGGCGGATTGCACACACGGCGAAGCCAGTGGCCTCGCCCGCGATCTCGACCGTGTCGCCCGCCGCCGCCCCCTCGGGCAGACAGGCCCCGGCCAGCGTGAGGCGGGCGGCGCGGTCGACGAGGGCGACCTCCGCCGAACCCTCGACCGAAACCGAGGGCCGATCGAGGATCGCGTCGAACGTCCCTTTCGGCTGGCCGTCGTGACGCCAGATGACGGACACGCCGAAGTCGTCGAGGTCGAAGAACCCGACGCGGTCGTCATCGGTCTCGATGGCCATTGCAGCCGATAGCCCTAGCGGACCGTGGCGCAGAAGGAGGATTCGACGCGGGCCGGCACGGGCAGCGGCGCCGACTGCGTCATGACCATGGCCACCGAGGGATCCTTCTCCTCCCACATCTTCGGAAAGCGCTCCATGGCCTGCAGCGCGGCGACGTCCTGGATGGCGCCGTAACACGCGTAGCCCTCGATGCCGATCGAGCCCATGAGGACGGTATAGTCCGGCATCATCTTCTGGGTGGCGCCAGCATCGTCCTTATAGGTCTGCTGGTACTGCCAGAACTCGAACTGGCCGATCGTGCCAAGGTAGAGAGCCTCGACGCCCTGGCCGCCGGTCACGGCGCCGGCGAGCTGCATCGAGCCGTCGACCTGGCGGCGGTTGTCGAGGATCTTGCGCAGGTCCTCGTCCTTGAGGAAGAGCTCGGCGGCCAGCGGGTCGAAGACGACCTTGCCGGGATGGGCGCCGCTGGCATTGTGGACGGTCTGCGCCCAGGCGCGGATATCGGCCAGCGGCGAAACGTCGGTCTCGCCCCAGCGGCTGGCGCCGGCGAGCGGAACCGTGTGGCCGTTGGGACGCCCGAAATCGATCTCCATCTTGGGGAACTCCGGCGACTCGACCACGAGCTTGCCGGTCCGCACGATCTCGATCGCCATCAGCTCCTCGCGGCGCATGATCTGCATGTCCTGATCCTCGAGCTCCTGCAGCAGGATGCGGTCGAGCCGATCGGCCGCCGACATCTCGCCGCCGATGCGCTCGCCCGGACGACGCTTCAACGCGGCCGACGGGTTCACCGCAGCCTTGGGCTTCACATAGGCGGGACGGAAGGACCGCGCCGTCGCCCCGCGCACGGTCTGCGCCTTGCCGGCGATCAGCGGCGAAACGAAGGGCGCAATGCGTCGCGAGGCGGTGATCTTGTCGAACAGGATCTCCTCGGTCTCGAAGGTGATGGTGGCCGTCGAGAAGAAGGTGTCGAAGATGAATCGCCGCGGCCGATCGAGCGCGTCGATCATGCCGAGCAGGGTCATGGTGTCGTAGAGATTCATGGCGGGCAGTCCTCAGTGGGTCAAAGAAAACTCCCGTCCAAAGGACGGGAGTGCGAGTGCGCGCGGGCCGGCGCGCCAGGGTGACGGACCCGTCAGGGGAGCGTCCGGACCGCGATGGGCACGTTGTTCTTGCGGAACGCCGCCTCGGCACTGGCCGCGGTATGCCCGGTGCCGAAGGTCATCTTCGCGGCATCGAACTCGCCGCTGAAGAAGGCCGTGGTGCTCTTGTCGCCGGCGCTCGCGTCGCAGTCGATCGCCAGCACGGCGCAGGGCACCTGCGAGCCGTCGGTCGCGGCGGCCAGCGACAGCACATACTTGTCGGCGGCGGCCACCGTCACGTCGAACCCGTCGCCCAGGGCGAAGTCGGTGCCGACATCGGCGATCGCGAACTTGATGTCGTTCGCGAAGGTCGCGCCGACCCGCAGGTCGGAG
This sequence comes from Reyranella sp., assembly GCF_965228225.1. Classification (GTDB taxonomy): domain Bacteria; phylum Pseudomonadota; class Alphaproteobacteria; order Reyranellales; family Reyranellaceae; genus Reyranella. The sequence continues at coordinate 2,911,937 of NZ_OZ245801.1, forward strand.
GCGATGACGAAGCCATCGGGATCGGTCACCTCGAAGGTGCCGCCGTTGGCGCCGGGCGCCAGGATGCAGCGCACCGCGTAGATCCCGGTCTTGGCGCCGGCCAGGACCGGCGTGGTGGCGTCGAGGGTGAGCGTGCCGCCGCCGGTGTTGCCGCCGGCCTTGACCGCCGACGAGGCGGCGCCGACGGACACGCGGCCCAGCAGCGCGCCGCGCTCGAGATCCTGCCCGGAGAGCAGCGTGATGGCGCGCTGCAAGGGCGTCTTGTCGCCGGCGAGCAGGCCGTTGGGGTCGTAAGTCGCGGTTTCCATGTGAGAGATCCTCTGAAGCGAAGTGGACGATGGAGGGCGAACGGCGTTCGGCGGCTAGGCTGCCGTGTCCGGGGCCTTGCCCCTGGCGCGCAGCGCGATGACGCGGCCGCGGTCGTAGGCCGAGAGTTCGCCGCCGCCGGTCGGCGTCGCGCCGGCGCCGACGCGGGGCGGCTCGTCGCCCTTCAGATTCGCCAGGGTGCGCGGGCCCTGCGCCCTCACCTCGCCCAGGATGCGGGCGGCCGCCTGGTCGGGCGTGATCGTGCCGTCGCCGACCATCGCGGCGACGAGCGTCTCGGTGCCGGGCAGAGCGTGCGCCTGGATGCCCAGTATGCGCGCCCGCTCGGCGGCGGCGCCTTCGATTCGCCCCTGCTCCAGGCCGGCGGCCATGCCCGTCGATTCGCCGTCGGCGAAGCCGGCGGTCCGACCGGCGGCTTCGCCCTCCGCCCGGGCGGCCGTCGCGCTTTCCTGGCGAATCTGGGTCACGAGGTCGGGATAGGCCGCGGCCAGGGCCACGATGGTCGAGATCGTCATGTTCGATTGCTCCGATACCGTCGCCGCCGCGACTCGGGTGGTGAAGGGGCGGACCGCACCGCCGGCGGGCGATGCGGTCGAACTCAATTCGGCAAGCACCGTCTCGAACGACGAGATGCCGTCGACCATGCCGGCCCTCACGGCGTCGGCGCCGACCAGCACGCCGCCCCGGCCGAAGTCGGCCAGGACCTTCTCGATGGCCACGCCGCGCTGCCCTGCGACGGCCGCGACAAACTCCTCGCCCAGCCGATCGACGATCGCCTGCAGCTTGGCGCGTCCGGGCTCGGTCTCGGGATCGGTGCGCTTGTCGGGCGACTGGCTCGACACGATCTCGATGGTGCGCACGCCCCGCGCCTCGTCGCTCCGGCGCGTGTCGCGGATGGTCATGACCGCCCCGACCGAGCCGACCAGCGCCGTCGGCGCAGCGAAGACGCGATCGGCCGCGGTCGCAATCCAGTAGGCGCCCGACGCGCCGGCATGGCCGATATAGGCGGCGATCGGCTTGCGGCGGCGCGCGGCCACGATCATCGACGCCATCTCGGCAATGCCGTTCACCTCGCCGCCCGGACTGTCGACGTTGAGCAGGATCGCCCGGACCGAGCGATCCTCGAGCGCGGCGGTGAAGTCGCGCGCCATGGTCTCGACCGAGGTGGCGCCCGAGAGTTCGGTGAAGACGTTGGCGTAGCGGAACAGCGGTCCCGCCACCGGTACGATCGCCACGCCGTCGCGCACCGTGCTGCGGTGGGCATTGTCGAGTGGCTTGGCGTTGCGGGCGGCCAGGGCCTCGAGCGCGGGACCCGGCTCGCGCGACGCCACTTCCAGGAGCGCCCGCAGCGGTTCCTCCTGCATCGCCCAGTGCTGGGCGCAGGCGGCGTCGAAGACGCGCGCGGGAAAGCGATCGCTCATCAGGCGGCGTCCTGCTGTTCGGGTCGGTCGGGCGTGTCCTCGCGTACGGCGTTCGCCGGTCCCACCGGCCGCGGCGCGGTGGCAGTCCCGTCGCGCCGCCGCATCTGTTCCTCGATCACGCGCTGGCGGTGCTTCTGGCGCCAGTCCCCGCCGGTCAGGCGGGCCGTCTCCTCCTCGCGGGTCGAGAACTCCTCGTCGACCCGCAGCTTGGCGGCCTCGGCTTCCTTCAACTCGTCGATCTGGCCGGGCGACGGGCCGATCCATTCGCAGGCCGACCAGGCGCGGAAGCGGCCGTAGTCGCCGAAGACGTCGGGGATGCCCGGTCGCGAGAGCGCCGAGGCCTCGATCAGCCAGCGCTCGTAGTAAGGCTGGCAAAACGAGCCGGCGAGCCAGGCGCGCCGGGCGCGGAACATCTTCCAGGCCTCGAGCAAGGCCGCCCGCGCCGCCGAATAGGAGGCGGTGAAGTGCTTGACCAGCACTTCGTAGGGGAGCTCGAGCGCCACGCCGATCTGGCGCAGCATCGCCAGCACGAAGGGGTCGAAGGCCTGGTTCGGGCGGTTGGGCATGAACGAGGCGATCTGCTGGCCGGGCATCAGATTGGCCGTCAGGCCGGGATCGAAGCGGCGCAGCGTGTCGGAGACGCCGGTACCGGCCTCTTCCTCGTCGCCGGACACGTCGGCGCCGTCACCGCCCTCGCTCGTCGTCGTCATCGCGAAGCACGCCGACAGGACCGCCGCCATGATCTCGGCCTCGGTGTAACGCCCGAGATCCTTGAACAGGGCGATGACCGGCGCGAAGTACGGCACACCGCGCGTCTGACCCGGCCGCAGCCGCCGGAAGTGGTGGAACACCGAGCGGTTGCCGTTCGGGCCCCAGGCCGGCAGCCGCTCGTAGCGCAGCGACCGCCGCAACACCTCGCCGGGATGGCGATCGGCAAACCAGTAGGCGACGGCGCGGCCGCGCTTGTCGATCTCGATGCCGCCGACCAGCTCGGCCCCGTTGGGCATGATGCTGCCATCGCCGCGGCCCGGCGGATTGCAACACCGATCGGCCTCGATCACCTGCACCGCCAACTCGTAGGGCGAGGCGCCGCGGCGATCGTAGCGCGGGACGGAGAAGCAGTCGCCGGACAGGAGCTGCGACCGCAGGGTCAGGTCCTGCAGCCCCCAGAAATCCTGCTCGCTGGTGTCGTCGGCCAGGGTCGTATCGGCCCACAGGTCGAACTCGGCGCCCATCGCCAGCTCGATCTCGGCGGTGCGCTCGGGCTTCAGACCGAGGCGCACCGGGTCGAGCCGCGGCATCGGGAATATCCCGGTGCCCACCACGTTGGTGGCCACCGTCGACAGCGTGCCGGTCGCGAGCGGGTTATTGCGCTCGAGGTCGCGGCTGCGGGCGCGCAGGCTGGTCAGCGAGGGCAAGGTGTCCGAGCGCGGCCCGCCCGCCCGGGCGAAGAAGGTGCGCAGCGAGCCGCGCAGGCTTCCGCCGTCGTAGCCACCGGCGCCGCCGAGCGCCGACATCGTTGCGGTCGCAGCCCGCTCCGGCAGCAATCGCGGTTCGACCCTTACGCTCACCATGAGGCGACACCCCGGGTCACGCGGATACCGCGGCGGCGGCCGCCGCTCGATTCCGCCGCCGCGATGGCGCGCACCTTGCCCTGCCAGTAGTCGATCATCTTGTCGATGTGGACGGCGTCGGCGCTGGTCATCGTGCGCGAGCTGCCCTCGACCTGGATCGTGTAGGACTGCTTCTTCGCCACCGCGAGAGAGCAGGCCACCCAGGCGTCGAGATTCGCCTGGGCCTGTGCAAGCGTCAGTCCGTCGAGCGTAAAGGTCATGGCTTCCTCGGAGGCGCTATCTCAGATGACCGCCGAAGCGGAACGGGTTGGACCGGCGACGCGGAGCGGGTGCCACGACCGGAGCGGGCACGGCTTCGGACGGCGCGACCTGCACCGATGCGCGCGCGGCGACGGCGAAGGTCGGCGGGCGTTGCCAGTCGATCCGCTCGCCGCCCAGTCGGATCCAGGCCGCGTGACAGTAGACCGCGAGGTCCCACCCCTCGTTCGCAACGCGCCGCTCGTTCTCCCAATGTCCGTCGGTGTCGCGCGACTCGGCGCAGAGCTGCTCGAAGATTGCCGGCGGCAGGTCCCGCGCCACGTGCAGCGCGCCCTCGAGCCGGCGGCCCTTCGCCGTCATCGCCCGGCGCAGGCGGTTCGCCACCGCATCCTTCAGCAAGTCGGTCGCCAGCAGCCAGAGATCGATGCCGGCCCTCAGGGTCGCGGCCTTGCGTGGGGCGCTTCCGGGCTTCGGTGTCGCCGTCTTCGGGTCCCACTGCGAGCGCCACACCCGCAGCGGATTGTCGGGACGCGCGCCTTTCACGAACATCACACGCCGCGCCAGGTCGGGGCGATGCCGACGCAGCCAGCGGCCGAAAGCATAGGCCCGCTCCGTCGAACCGGCCTTGCCGCCGGTATCGATCGCCACCATGGCCGGACGCAGGCCGCGACCGGGTTCGCCCTCGAGCGGCAGCGGCCGATCGAACACCGCCTCGACTAGGCTGCGCCAGTGATGGGCGACGCCGGCCGGATCGCACGGCTCGAGATCGGCCGCCGATTCGGCACCGCCCGAGCCGCGGCCCGTGGTGACCGGCGAGCCGTCCGTCCGCACCGCCACGATCTTGGTGTGATCGACGATCGCGCCCTCTTCGCCGGGCCCGAACGCCTTCCACATGATCTCGAAGCGGTCGGACTGGACGTCCACCGACGCCACCAGCAGCGGTGCCCAGGCGGGCACTATGCCTGCCTTCAAGTCCGCCGCGTTGGCCAGCAGGTCGGACGGCGACAGGGCATTGCCATCGTCGTCCGATTCGTAGACCTCGCCGGCATCGACGTTCCAGAAGGTGCGCAGCTCGGTGTCGGAGCCGGTCTTCTGCCGCACCTCCTCGGCCTTCAGCTTCTTCCGCACCAGCTCCTGCAGGGTGATGAACGGGGCCTGCGGTCCGAAAGCGCGGAACGAGTTGATGACGGTAATGCGCCGCGCGCCGGTGATGGTGCCGTCGGGCGCGATCTCCTCGCCTTCCGCGACCCATTGGCTGCGGGCGAAGAGTTCCGATCGGCTTTCGTCGTCGTGCGGCATGCCGCAGGACGGACAGGCGAACACGACGGGGATGCGGGCATCGTCGGCGCGCGCGCCCTCGGGATACTGCAGATCCTGGACGCGGGTGACGAAGTACTCGCCGCATTGCAGGCACGGCCAGTACATGTGGCAGCGCGTGCCCTCATTGTAGAGGGCGAGGATGCCCGTGGTCGTGACCGCTTCGTGCTTGCCGCTCGGCCGCGGCGCGCCCTTCACCTTCGACCGCTTGGGCGACGAGGTCACCAGGGTGTGGCGGCGCGGCCCGAAGGTCTGCGACCGCTTGTGGTAGAGCGCGACCGGGTCGCCCTCGCCATCGATGTCGTCGTCCATCGAATCGCGTTCGTCGAGCCAGTTGCGCGGCACCGGCTTGGACGACGCGTTGGCCGAGGTCGGCCAGGACAGGTTGACGATGTTCTGGTCGAACACCGACATGAACTTGGTGTCCGAAACCAGGCGCTCCGACAGCGCGGCGCTGGCGCGGATCATGCGGCCGAGGCGGCGCTCCGAGAAGTCCTCCGCCTGTTGTTTCTCCGGCAGCACGATCTGGAAGTCGGCCGGGTCGACCCGGATCGAATGGGCGCAACAGTTGAGGCCGATCTCCGTTTTCGCCGACTGCGCCGGGCCGACATAGACCGTGATCTCGTAGCGCGGGTCCGTGGTCGAGACCATCGGGCCCACCGTGTTTGGCGCCAGGGCGTTGCGCCACGGGCCGGAATAGGCCTGCGGGTTGTCGAGCACGCGATAGAGCTCGGCGGCCTCGGCGACATTCAGATCGGGCGGCGGCAGCAGGATCCCCGCGACGTCGCCGCGGCACGCGGCGGCGGTCGCCAGGGGGCCGACGCGAAAGCGGTCCTGGTCAAAGGGCATCGTCCGTCAAGGGCGGCCGCAGCGCGGGATCCTTGATCTGCCCGTGCATCGCCACGAGCATCGATCGCGCCAGGCGGTCCGCCTCCTTCTGCTGGTCAGGGGTCAGGCCGGCGAGGCGACCCAGCGAGGTCGCCCAGCCCAGTACATGCTGGCGCACGACACCGAACATTGCCGCGTAGTCGTTGCGCACGTCGTCGCGAGCGATCAGCTCGCTCTTTTGCTTGCTCACGATGATCGCGAGACGTTCGGCCTCGAGCGTCTCGCGGATGTCGCCGATGCCCTGCGGCGCGAGCTGCTGGCCGCCGAACATCTCGGCCTGCGCCGCGTTGATGCGCTGCTGCCGGGTCTGCTCTTCTTCGGCGCGCCTTGCGTCGCGCTCCTCCCGCCAGGTCCTCACCCGGTAGAAGTCGAATTCGTACGGCACGCCGTTGCTGCCGCCGGCGGCCACCGGGCACCCGTCCGAGATCATGGTGTCGATCGTCGGCGCCGAGACGCGCAGCATGCGCGCCAGCTCGCCCTTGTTGACGATCAGCGGCGCGACCTCGTCCGACATGCGCTCCTCGATCCGTCCGCCACCCGAACGCCGTTCGATCAACAACCCGAACAACAACCCAAGCCGACCCAAAATCCCAAAAAATCCCAGACCCAACACGGTTCGAATTGCCCGCTGGGGGGCCGGCCGGGGGAGGACCCGCGATCTTTCGCGGGTGCGAGACGGGGTCGAGGGGGTGACCTCGCGGGTGCGTGGTCGCGGTGTGTTCCGCGACGTGCGAGGCGTTAGCGATTGTCGCGTCGGACCAGCTTGGCGAGGGCTTCTGACATGAAGCGGAGGGCGACGCGGTTGAAGGCGCGTTGGCCGACGCCGTAGAAGTCGTAGCGCTTCTGGTAGCTGGCCTTGCTCACGAAGGCGAAGACGCAGCCCAGCATGCGGTTGGGCATGTGCCAGTATATACCGGGCTTGAGGTGGCTGCCCTTGCGCGGCACGAAGAAGTAGTTGGTCTTGCGCGCTCCCGTCCGCCTGCCCCGCCGATTGGCCCGGTAGCCCTGCTCACCGAAGGCCTGCAGGTCGGACAACATGCGCACGATGAACGAGCCCGGCACGTTGCCATGCGCATCGAGCGGCGCCTGCCGACCCGGCACGGCGAACCAGCCCTTGGGCATCAGCCCCCTCGCCTGGAGCGCTTTCTCCATGCGCTTCAACCGACGCGTACCGCCCTCGATCTCGGCTGCCAGGAAGTCCGCCGCCGGGATGCCCTTGCCACCGAACTCCTCGAGCCAGATCCGGAACTCGGGGCGCGCGGCCGACGGATTGCGCCACCGCAACCCGCCGAGCGCCCAGCGAGTCGGACGGTCGAAGACCTCTTCCATCTCCGACCGCAGCGCCGCATGGACATAGCTGCCGGTGCGCTTCGCCGCTTCCATCTGCGCCTTGGGCAGATGCTTCCTCTGCAGCTCGTTCAGCCCCGCCCGAACCAGCGCGCCGGTCGACCTGATGTCGAATGTCAGCACTAGGCCGGGACGATCGCACCCGGGTCGTATGCGCCCGCGAGGATCTTGACCTGATTGCCGCCGATGCCCAGCGCGAGCGGCGTGACCCGGTTCCCCGAGCTCATGTCCCCTGAAGGGTTGAGAGCCCCGGCCGTTGCGCCGAGTGCGTACACCGTGCCGGCCGCAGCGCCCGCTGCAGCGCCGAGGTTGACCTTCGCGCCGGGCAATGCGAGCCCGCCCCGCTGTCCCGCCGCGGCCGAACACAGGGCAATGCCGTATCCGTCCGCTCCGGCCTCGGCGGCGGTCCCATCGCATTGACCGGGCTTCCAGCTTCCGCTGACGCTGTCGAAGTAGACGCCTTGCCCAGCGGTGACGGCCGCACCGAACACGGCGTCCTGGTGCGATCCGGACACGAGCAGCACCTGCGTCGCCGTGATGGACAGTGCGGCCATGGTGACCTCCGAAGGTGATGGGACAGCAAAAAGCCCGCGAGGCGGAGGCCTGCGGGCTTTGTGGGCGCGTTAAGCACCGACGATAGCAAAAAAACTACTCCAAATCGGTCCATTCGGTCCACTCTATTTTTTGCGTCGTGCGAACAGGCCCTCCCACGACGTGAGCGTGACCTCGTCGACCTTGGCGATCGGATCGTCGCGACGCGCCTGCCACTGGCCGGCCAGCACGCGACGCTCCTGCAGATACCAGCGCTGCACCGACGTCTTGCTGCTCTCCTGGCCGCGCGCCTTCAGCGCGTCGGCGATCTTGTCGAACGACAGGCCGAACAGTGCGGCGAGCAGCAGCTGCTGACGATGACGACGCGCCATCACCTCGGTCAGCGTCCAGTCCGCGAGCGAGATCTCGGCGGGCGACGGCGCGATGCGCCGCTCGACCGACATCTCCGAGATCGCGAGTCTGCCGAGCTGCGAGACGTAGCCCTTGCGCAGCACCGGCGGCAGGCGCTTCACCACCTCGCCCGCCACCAGCAGCCGGCAATGCACCAGGTCCGGCGTCCACACCGTGCCGCCCTTGTGGTTCCAGATCGGATCGCTGATGGCGTCGCTGGGATCGACCGGCTGCAGCGCCGCCGCCTTGCGGTCGAACACGGTGGCCCGCTCGCTGACCAGCAGAGCGGTCTTGTCGTCGGTGCGCGGCGCCCAGCGCACCGTGACGACCGGCTCTTCGTCCCGTACCGCCCCGTCCCGCCCCTGTACCGGCTGCTGTACCGCCTCAGACATATTGATTTTCCTTGGTTAAATGAAGAATCGGTACACCGGTACGCTCTGACCGACTCCCGACACTACGCGCACGCGCACGCATTAGGCGTTCTCTGTAGGTGCCGTACCGGTGTACCGCTTTGCCCTCCGATGCCGATGGCATCGGCACTTTCAGGCGGTACGGGAGGCGGGACTCCCCCCGGTACGCTGCCGGGACTCCTCCGCAAATGGGGGCCCGGGGGCCGGATCGAGGGCATCGTCATTGCCGGTCGTCCTCGACGGACGGCAGCAGCCGCGGATCGATCAGCCAGGCGCGTCCCTGTGGCCCGGCGAAGCGCAGCGGGCGGTCGGCCGGCTTGGCCGCCACCTCGCCATTGAACTTCAGCTCGCCCAGGATCTGCGAGCGCCGCAGCCCCTGGAATTTCGGATAGTCGCCAAACAGCCGGTCGAGGCCGGGATGCCGGTGCGCGATCGCGAGCCAGGCCTGTTTCCAGGTCTCCTGCGTCCCGTCGATCAGCTGGCGCCGATCGAGCCGCAGCCCGTAGGGCAGCAGCGCCTTGCGGTAATCGTCATTGTCGGGCTCGCGCGCCCGGGCGATGAGCTGCCCGACCGTGAGCTGGTCGCCACCGCGCCAGTTCTGCGCCGGCAGGCCGAACAGCGTCATGATGAGATCCATGGCGTCGTCGACGCCGTCCTCCTGGTCGCGCAGGGTCGTGATCCAGGGCCTGAAGCGATCGAGCGCACCGACCTCGTCGGGCGTCATCACGCGCCCGAGCGTCATCGTGGCGTGGCCCGCAATCGGATGGCCGACCGTGTCGGCATCGCGCGGATCGCCGCCCAGCTCCAGGATGCGCGCGCGGGCGAGCTTCAGGTTCTGGTTGAACAGATCGAAGTTCGCGAGCGCCGCCGCCCGGAAGCCGGCCGAGATCGCCTTCGCGACCGCCGTCATGGCGGCGACTTCCTCGAGCGACATCATCCGGTGCCCCTCGCGCGCCTTCAGGCTGCGCAGCTCGAGCAGGATGACCCTCGACTTCACCGTCGACCGCCAGTCGTCGGTCAGGGTGGCGACCATGGTCACCGGCCCGTGCAGGTCGATCTCGCGCTTGAAGCGGCCGCCGACCGCGCCCTCGTCCGACAGCAGCAACAGCAGCTTCAGGATCTGCTGCAGCCGGTGGGCGTCCTCGCCGGCATCGCCCTCGGCCTCCTCGAGCAGGATGGCGAGCGCGGTGTGCTTGCCGATCTCCTCGAGGTGGGTCTTCGAATAGGTGCGCTGGATGGGATGCGCCGCCGCCCCCATCAGCGCGCTCATGTACTGAAGCAGGGTCGACTTGCCAGAACCGGCATGGGCGCGGATGAAGCCGTGCGTCTTCCAGCGCGGCACATCGCCCAGGGCATCGCACCAGATCTTGCCGGCGGCGAGCTCGCACGCCTCGGGCGAGTCCCAGTGCCATTCGGCCAGATGCGCCATGATGGTGTTGCGGCCCGCCAGGTCGAGCGGCTGCCACTCGTATCCAAAGCGATCGCGGCTGTGCGCCGGCGGCGCCCGGTCCGGGCCCAGCACGTAGCGCGCGACCCCGATCTCCTCGCCGGGCTGATAAAGGCGCCCGTCATGGAAGATTGAGCTGCCGGTGTGGACAAGCGGCCTTCCGCCCTCGAGCCAGGTGCCGATCGAGCGGAAGGGCTGCGACCCGTCATAGTAGCCCTTGACCTTGCAGCCCGCGATCAGCGCCTCCATCAGCGGCGGCACGTTGGGCCGCCCCGTGGCCGCGCCGTCGCGATCGCGCGCCGGGAAATGGCGCACCGCCCAACGCACGTCGCCGGCGAACAGATCGGCCAGGCCGCCGCGCCCATGCAGCTGGGCCGAGGTGAAAGCCCGCAGCTCGCGCGCCGCGCTGACGAAGAAGAACTCGCCCCCACGATGGCCCAGCATGAGCACCGGCGGCGGGTCGAGCCGATGCGGCTGGTCCGGCCGCCAGCGATACCACCACTGGATCCGCTTGAAGTCGCGCCAGCTGGGCGCCTCCCAGTCGTCGGGCGGCCCTTCGCGATCGTCGGTGCGCTGCGACGGATCCAGCGAATCGACCGCGAAATCATCGTCTTGCTCTTGGTCTGACATCGTCTCCCCGAACGCCGTTCGCTACGCCACTTCGCTCAACGTCCAGCTCTTTCGATCAGCCGGTCGTATCGCCGGCGGAGCAGCTTCTCGAGAGCGGCTTCGACCGTGCCGCCGTGCTGCGCGCGATGCACCCGCGCGCGCTGGATCTCGTCGTCGAGATCGAGCGCCTCGAGCACGCCCACCAGGGCCGTCCGGTCGAGCGCCTTGCCGAGCGTTGCCACCAGCCGCACGACGGCGGCGATGTTGCAGCCCTTGAAGGCGTCCTCGGCCTCGCCCTGCGCCTCGACCAGGATCTTCAGCCCGGCCGAGATCGCCGCGTCGCCCAAGGGCAGCAGCTTCTCGAAGGTGGTCGTCGAATAGGTCGAGCGCGGCGGCAGGCGCTGCGGTGAGCGCACGATCGTGATGCCGGCCTTGGTGCACAGCGCCGAGATCCGCTGCGCCGTGGCATCGCCCGAGGCCTCAGCCGCCCAGAACCGGTGCAGGCGCGTGATGCCGATGCGCCGGGCATTGAGCGCAACAAATGCCTCCGCCTGCTTCTGCACATCGGGCGCCGCCACGACATAACAGGGCAGCTTGTCGATCAGCGGATGCTTCTTCGCCGCCTCCAGGCGATGCTGCCCATCGATGACCAGGTAACCGCCCCCGGTGGCCGCCGGTGCGACGCAGATCGGCTGGAAGAAGAGCCAGCTGAACTCGCGCACGATGCGGTTGATGTGGGCGCGATTCTTGTCGCCGAGCTCGCGCTGATAGCGCCGATCGACCGACAGCTTGGCGACCGGTATCCAGTCGAGGGTCGGCGACGGGCCGAGATCCGGCGAGGGCTTCTCCGCCCTGCCCTTGGCCGCAGCCGCGGCGCCCGCGAGTCTGGAGGTCATGACTTCTCTCCCGGCACGAATTCAGGCCCGGCTATGCGGACATGCTCACGCGGCGCCAGGAACACACCGCGGTAGAACTTGCCGACCTCGCGCAGCACGAGCTGGCCGCTCGCCGGATGGTCGGCGACGATCTCGACGTCATCCCAGTCGCGGGCACGCGACGGTCGATAGACGGCGCTGATGGCGGTGGTCATGCCGGCGGCCTTCCCTCATTGGAACCCTGTTCGCGCGCGCGCGCGACCAGGACATCGTTGAAGTCACCCGTTTCGGCGCCGGGCGGCAGCGAGGGCAGCTTCACCTGGACGGTGCGGCCGGTGCCGAAGGCGCGCGCGCCCTTCCAGGCGGCGCGCTCGCCGACCCTCGACTTCTCGGGGTCGCGATGCGGCTTGTTCCGGTCGGCCGCATAGATGAAATCGCTGCACTCGAAGGGCGGCTCGACGGCGGCCATCAGCGCGCGCGATCCGAAGGCCAGGCCCGAGCGCTTGTAGAGCTGCATCGCCGACAGGCTGGTCTCGATCCCCTCGCCTCCGATCATCCGGTCGGCGATCGGGCCCAGCAGCATGACGGTGCCGGCGGGATCGCCGAGCATCGCCTTGTCGCGGGGGGTGCCGGCCTTGGTCACGGCCTGGCCGGTGACCTTCAGATAGGTACGATGCACCGAGCCCAGGGTGCCGTCGCCCCGGCGCTGGGCGGTGACCATGGCCGGCAGGCGACGCTTCTCCAGCCCGTGCCAGACGGCAGCGCCGTACCGGATCGACGGCGGCCAGCCGGCATTCACCGCAGGATCGCCGAAGCCATACTCGGCCGGCGGCACCAGGCAGCGACCGCGCAGGTAGCGATCGACGACCCCGCCGGCCTCGAGCGCGACGGTGTCGCGCCAGATGCGCCGCACCGCTTCTTCCTTGTCGGCATCCTCGCGCTGCCGCGCCTTGGGCGGCGGCGGTGCGGGGCGCGCGGCCTGCAGCGACCGCAGCCCGTTCTCACTCTCGAGCAGTTCGACGGCGGCCTTGAAGTCGAGGCCCTGGCGCTGGCGCACGAAGTCGATCGCGCCGCCATGCGCGCCGCAGCCGAAGCAATGATAGAAGCCCTTGCCGTCGTTGACGGTGAAGCTCGGCGTCCGCTCATTGTGGAACGGGCAAAGGCCGGTCATTTCCCGGCCAGCCTTCTTCAGCTCGACGACCCGGCCGACCACCTTCGACACGGGGATGCGCGCGCGGATCTCGTTGGCGCGCCGGCTCCAGGCCTCGCGATCGTAGGCGACGGACTGGACGTCGGTTCTCATGGGACCTGCGGCGCGCGTCGCACGCCGGTGACGCCGTCGCTCACCAGGCGCCAGCTGAGATGGCCGCCGTCCCGCAGCATCTCGAGGTCATGGACGATCGAGTGGCGCGACACGCCGAAATAGCGCCCCAACACCGTGAGGGTCGGAAGGACGGTGCCGGCGACCGCGCACTCGTCGGCCAGCTGCACGAGCGCGATGCGTCGCTCGGCGGCCGACAGGTGCGAGCCCAGGGCGTCCTGCAGATCGACCGTAGCGGGAGCGTCCTTCCCGACGGCGCGGCCATCGAGATTCCACCGATCATTGAGCTGCCGCCAGTCGCGCGGTCCTCCCGCCAACCGGACGAGCAGGCTCTCGGGGGCGCCGCGTCGACAGTAGCGGCGCAGCGTGGTGACGATCAGCGGCTCGTAGCGCCCCCGCGCCGGCAATGGCCGGCCGATCAGGGCCGAAAGCGCGAAGCTGGCCTCCGTCACGACGCTCTCCGCGCGCCGGTCATGACGATCCACACCAGATCGCCTTGCAGTGCCGCGGTTCGGGCGTCTTCCATCGCCACCAGGCCCAGCGCGTCCAGAACCGCGCCCGCCCGCTCGCGCGCGACGACGCGATGCAGCAGGTGGAGCGCCGTGAAGTGACGGTTGACCGCCGACTTGTGAACGCCGGCCCGCGCCGCGATCGCCGAGGCCTCTGGCCGGAAGTCGCCGGCCTCGATCAGCGCCACGGCGGCATCGAGCAGCGCCTCGCGCGTCTGCTCGGCCTTGCGGCGGCGGAAGCCCGAGACGTAGCGACGCTTCGGTTGCGCCAATGCTTCCCGTGAAACAGGGTCCGCGGCGGAGTTCATCAGGCGCCCTTTGCGCGATCGAGCCGCTCGATCTCGGCGACGATCAAAGCCCCGGCGCGGACCAGATCGGCGCGCCGATCTTTCGGCTTCCAGTGGCCAAGGGACCACCAGGGCCATATCGAAGGCGCACCTGCAGCGGTCGCCCGACGCTCATCGGATTCGCCAGCGAATTCCGCGAAGGCTGCCGCCCCCCGGGCGAGCTGTCCGTGAACGAAACCATCGTCACGGCCTGCGCCAAAGCCCTCGACCTTGACCTGCCGATCCCGCTCCGCGGCGATATCGTCGATTGCACTCATGAGCCCCCGCTCCTTTCGCGGTTCAGTCCGCTTGCGGTCGTTCGGCCTTGCGCGAGGCCGCGACGGCGCAGCGCAGCTGCACGAGGGCGCGCAGGGCCTCGTCGAGTTCGGCCAGCGCGCGGGCGCGCTCACCGTCGTCGACGGTGGAATCGGTGAGTGCACGCACCAGCTCGGCACAGGCCTCGCCATGCTCGCGGATGGAATGGGCGGTGAGTTCGCCGACCTCGTCGGTGCCGGGGGCGATCGGCAGGAACACGCCGCCGGCCAGCAGCGCCAGATACTCCGCCGCCGCCGGCGCCTCGTGCGAGGTGAGCGACGCCGCCTGGGCGAAGGTCAGCTCGTCGCTCACGCCGGGATCGGTGTAGGCGTGGGTCTGCGACGGCGAGCGGCCGAGCCGCACCGCCGCGCGCTTGATGCCGCCGACCTGGTCGACCAGGCGCCGCACCGCCGCCTTCGGCAGTTCGGGATCGCACGGCTTGACCGGCACGAAAGCACCGCGGCTCACGATGCGGCTCCCGGTGAGGATGCGGCAGGACGGCAGCAGCGAGCGGCACCGGTTGCGATCCCGTCCGGCAACATCGGCAGCGACGCGGCACCCCGCGCCGCCAGCCAGTCGGCATCGTCGCCCTCGGTCCGCGCGAGCCCGGTAGCCTCGACGCGGCTCAGCCAGTCGCGACGGAAGCGCGAGAGACAGTCACACTCAGATCCAGCGGCCGGCCCGGCGACGGCGGCCGGACGGAAAGACGGCGCGCCGTTCCGCTCGATGCTGGCATCGCCAGCAGGCAAGGTGCCCTGCATGTCCCGCGACCGCATCAGCCCGCCTGCCCTGCCGACGCCGCTTCGCTGGCGGCTCGGCCGACGTGCGCGATCCGCTCGGCAATTCCGGCCAGCACATCGAGAGACACACCTTCGATGCCGCGCGCGCGGGCAGCCTCGACAATCTTTTTCCACACCCTGTCAGGCAGCCGGTTGCGGTTCCTCCACTGCCGGACGGTGCCAACCTCCTCGCCGAGATCGTCGGCCAGGGCGGCGGGGCTTTCCCATGCATCTATGATGTCGGCGAACGTCTGCATGGCAGAGACGATACAAATTGTATCGTCTTACGTCAATACACACCGTATCGTCGTAACCGATACAAAGTGTATCATGCGCTCCCAAGGCGAACGACTTGCCTACGCGATCAAGCTGGCCGGCTATGCCCAGCGCTCGGAATTTGCCGAGATCGCAGGCGTGTCGCCGGTCACCTTGCGTCAGCAGATCAACCGGGACTCGATCCCGGTGGAGGCGGCGGCGCTCTATGCCCGCAAGCTGCGTCGCGTCGGCGTCACCACCGACTGGCTACTGTATGAAAAAGGACCTGGCCCTGGACAGGCGCGCAACGTGCTACCCGACATCGCGCCGGACGATGGCCACCACGCCACCGTCCCGATCCGGCACTTTGTAGGCGCCGGCGACGAGGTCCATCTCTTCGACGACGATGAGCGGCTCGGCGATGCCGCGGCCCCGCCTGGTTATGAGAATGGGAGCGCGGTGATCGTTCGCGGAGAGTCGATGATGCCGCACTTCGTACCCGGCGACATGCTGTTCTTCCGGATGCGCGAGGAACCGCCGAAGAAAGACATCCCGAAGCGAGCCGTCATCGTCCAGGTAACCGACGGCCCGCTCTTTCTTAAGCGAATCCTGCCGGGCTCGAAGAAGGGCCTCTTCCATCTGATCAGCGTCAACCCGACCACGCCCGAGATGCTGGATCGCCACATCGACAGCATCGCTCGCATTGGCTGGATCAAGCCGGCCGAAGGCTGAGGACCTTCGGCTTATCGCGGATATGGCTTAGGTCAGTAACGCTAATGCACCGTTCGAAAAGATCCACCCAGCGCAAGCCAATGCCATCGATCAAGCGTCGGCCGAGTCTTCCGCCCGCCGTGCAGTCTAGGTGCGAGCAAAAAAAATGACCTTGCGCCGTGCGGTATTAGTCGCTGCAGCTTGCGTGCTTGCCAATCTGGCGCGAGCCCAGACCATCACCGACGGCGACACCCTTCGCCTCAACGGCACCACGTACCGTCTTTGGGGCATCGACGCGCCAGAGATGAAACAGGACTGCCCGGACGGCTGGCCGGCGGGACGCATGGCCGCAACCCACCTGCAGTCACTGATCGTGGGCCGCAATGTCATCTGCGAGCGCCGCGATACTGATCGCTACGGCAGGACAGTCGCCGTGTGCCGCGCAGGGCGCGAGGATCTCGGCGCCCTCATGGTGCGGGACGGATATGCCTGGGCATTCGTGCGGTACAGCGGCGATTATGTCAGGCAGGAAGAGCGCGCGAAGATCGAAGGGCTGGGCGTCCACAAGCATGGCTGCGTCGAGGCTTGGATCTGGAGGGCGGCGCAGCGGAAGTGACGACGCGCGACCCGTCCATCTCCCTGAGGATCCGACGTAAATCCCGCGGGCCGGACTTCGAGAAATTTCGCCGTCATCGTCACCATTTGCAGGCCTTGCGGAGCGGCTCTATTGCCGTCTCGGTGCCGACAATGTTGAAGGCCATTTCTTTCGGGGCTTCGCGAAAGGGCGTCACGCGCACGAGCAGCGTTTCACGCCCTAGCAGCGATTTGATGAACGGGATGGCACGGTCACCGCTCCACAGCCCTACCGCCTTGCGGTCGGTTGAGCCCGGCCAGGATTGTGAGACCGGCTTCTCCTTGTCCAGCCGGTAGGTGACCGGCACGTTGTCACTGAGGAACCAGTTTGCGCTGATGTAGAGGCTTGTCACGTTCTCCCGGCAACGGATCAGGAGCGACGGACGGGTCATCACTCCATATCCGGCCGGGACTTCGTCGTCGGAATCCAGCACGAGAATGACGGAAGGCGAGCCGTCCATGCGTGACGCACTTTCGAGCTTCTCCCAACCACGAACGACCGGCGTTGGCGGTGGTGGCGGCGAAGGAGGCGCCGCGGCCGCGGAGGCCGGCGGAGCGCCGAGCGCCATCAGACAGGCTTTCATCACGACATAGAGCGTTTGCGACGCGCAGAACTCGATACTCTGCTGCAGCTTGTCGCGGGCAATGACTTCCTGGCTGGCGAATTCGATCAGCTCGGCCACGCACGACTTGAGCTCGTCCGTCGTCTTGGCCGGTTCACAACGCTCCGACAGCTTCTGTATCCGATCGACAGAATCTGCTTTTGCAGTCGACATCAGGGCCGCGCCAAAGAGCGCTGCAATCACTGGTATTATTCGCACTTCCGGTTCTCCCTCCCCCGTCACCGGACCATACCCATAGCGGCGATACAGACTGTATTGACCAAGAACGATACATTTTGTATCGTCTACCTGTCGGCCTCAGTCGGGCCGATCGGCGGCGCGGTCGCCCCGGCCCGTTCTTCCTCCCCTGTTCGTGAGACGGGCTGCCCCCTTCGACCGCGCCGCCGGTTCCTTTCATCCCAGGAGCCGGCCATGCCCGACAGCATTCACCTGCAGAACGACGCCGACGGCGTCAGAACACCGAACGCCGTTCGCCCGGCCGGCCTGCCGATCTTCAGCACCGAACCGCTGACCGAAGCTGAACAGCAGCAGTTGCTCGACCTGCAGTGGCGCTGCCAAAGCGCGGCGCTGCAGATCGATTTGTGCCTGCGGATCGACCGGGTGGATGTGGCGCTCGATACGCTGCAGTCCGTCTCGAGCGACGTCGGCATCCGGGCCACCGAGATCGCTTTGAGGCTGGGGAGCAACCGGTGAAGCGCCGGCCTTGGTCCAATCCGAAGGCGGCGACCTCGATCGCCCAGGCCGGTGAACAGCGTTCGGGCTGGCCCGCACACACCTGGATCGCCCTCGCCGGGATCCTCGGCCTCGCCCTGCTGGTGCTGTCGCTGTGACCCAGCGGCCGCGCCTCACCTTCGCTGGCGGCGACGTCGAGCTGGTGGCGCGCCTGCCCGACGGCCGTGCGCTGGCCGCCTATGTCGACCGCGACGGCAGGCACACGCCGTTCACCGCGACTGGCTGGCCGCACGAGTTTCGCGGCATCGGCTGGCACCTGGCCGAGATCAAGCGGCTCGTCACCGGCCTGCCCCTGCAGGGCGCCCCGCCGATCGCGCCCACCCTCACCCCGCCCCCGGAACCGCGCGCCTCGCAGCCACGCGGCTTCCTGCACGCCCATCACACCGCTGCGGAAGACTGACAGGGATCCCTCATGGCCAACACGTTCAAAGCGCCGCTGCAGAAAGCGGTCGTCAGCTGGCTCGCCGCTCACCCGGACGTCACCGTTGCCGAGCTCGCCCGCCGGGCCGAGATCGACAAGAGCGACCTCAGCAAGATCAACGCCGGGACCAAGCCCTCGCTCAACATGGAGTCGGCGGGCCGCCTCGCGAAGGCGATGGGCACGACCGTCGAAGGCCTGCTGGCCGGCAACGCGACCGCCGTGCCGCCCCCGGCGCCGAACGCCGTTCGGCTCGACAACCAGGCCGTCGCGGTCGGCGTACGTCTCATCCCGCTCGGCGACATCGACCCGTCGCCGGACAATCCGCGCAAGACGTTCGATCCGGAGGCCCTGGCCGAGCTGGCGGCCTCGATCGCCGAGCAGGGGCTGCTGCAGCCGATCGTCGTCCGCCCGGTCGGCGCACGATTCGAGATCGTCGCCGGCGAGCGGCGTTTCCGGGCGCTGACCCAGAACAAGGCCGAAGCCGCGCTCTGTGTCGTGCGCGAGGGCGACGACGACGGCAACACGCGGGCGCTGCGCATCATCGAGAACCTGCAGCGGGCCGACATCAAGCCGCTCGAGGAAGCCGAGGCCTTCTCTCTGCTGAATGCAGTCGATCCGGACAAGTGGAACGCCGCCGCCATCGGGCGCGCCATCGGCAAGTCCGACCGGTTCGTAGCACAGCGCATCGCCGTCGCCCGCAATCTGCACGCCGACTTGAAGGAGAAGCTGGCGAAGGGCGAGCTGAAGCTCGAGGTGGCGCGCGTCATGGCCGCAGCGCCGCAGAAGCTGCAGAAGGCGCTCGTGACCGACCATTGGGCGCTGATGGACGCCGACAACTGCCGCCAAAAGCTGCAGGGCAAGGCGATCCCGATTTCGTCGGCCGCCTTCAAGGTCGAGAAGTACGACGGCGAATTCCTTGAGGAGGGCGACAGGCGCTGGTTCGCCGACAAGGCGAAGTTCACCCGGCTGCAGATCGAAGCCGCCGACGGCAAGGTCGAGAGGCTGAAGAAGGACTATCCCGAAGCCATGCGGCTCACGGTGAGCGAGGCCCAAGCCTATGTCTGGGCCGACAACGGCGAGGCCGTCGTCGTGTACTGGGGGGAGAAGCGCACGGAGGCCAAGTCGAAGAAGCGCGGGCTCGCGGCGGCGGACTGCACGGCGATCGTCTGGCTCGCCGACAACAAGGTCCACACGGCCAAGAACGTCGTGCTGCGGTCGGTATGGCAGGCGAAGGTGGAGAAGGAGAAACCCGGCCAACAGGAAGCCGGCGACGAACCGGCCGCGCCGCGGGAGACCGAGGAGCAGAAGCAGGCGCGGACAGTCAACACGGCGCTCACGGCCGGCCTGGCCGGGCGCCCGGATCTCGCCAAGCGCCTCATGGTCTATGCCTTCCTCGGTCAAAACGTAGCCGACATCGAAATCGACATTGATCCCCGGCCACACTTCGGCGACCAGGCCGAGCTGCTCAACACCTTCGTCGGTGGCGATGGATACTATCTCGACCGTTACGACGTGTCCGCCGGTGCCGAGGACAAGCTCTGGACCGCCTTGCGTGCCATGGACGAGACGGCGATCGACGGGCTGCTGGGCCGCTTCATGTCGGAGACGATCCATCTTTCGACCGGTTGGCACCCCGGTGCCGACGGACTGTGCCGCGCGATCGCCGCGGAGCTCGCTGTCGAGATACCGGCCAACCTGATCCCGGCGCCGCCGGCTGAGCCCGAGGAAGTCCAGGACGACACCTCCGACCAGGCGGAAGCGGCATGAACCTCGACCAGTACATGGCGGCCCAGCGCGGGCCCGAGATCGAGACACCGGTGACGGTGAAGGTCGGCGGCAAGACCGAGGTCGTCTCGCTCAACAGGATCCTCTACGGCCCGCCGCCGCCGGAAACCGAGCGTCGAAAGGTGAAGCGCATGGCCGACCTCATCACGTGCTTCGTCACCTCGAGCGGCGGCATCACGCGCGAGCAACTGCTCGGCAACTTCGATGCCGCCGAGATCGACCAGCACTTCACGGCCGCGAAGAAGCTCGCCGGCCTGCACCGGCTGGGAGGCACGCTGTGACGGTGGACCTTCGCGCCGGCCGGACGGGAGACGGCCGCGCCGTGGAATGGGTGACGCGGTCGACGCCGATATGCGTGCGCGCGCTGCAGATCATGGTTGCGATCGAACCAAGTGATCTCGGCTTCACCGCCGCCGAAGCGGAGGCCTTGACCGCGCAGAGCCCCCTGCCCGCTCGGTCGGGCGAGCCGCTCCTGTTCGCCAGGACGGAGGGCTGACCGTGACCGACTTCTCGGGGCACCTGCAAATCGACGACGCCGATCTGGACGCGCTGCGCTCTGCTCTTCGCCGACACGATCCGGCTGAGGCAGTCCGCATGCTCGAGCGCTGGGCAACCAGCGAGCGCGACTTTGACGATTATACGGTCTGCGAGATCCTCGAGGACGACTGGTTCCCCGTCTCGCACCTCGACCACGAACTGACGGCGTGGGTTCATCGCGAGACGTCGCACCACGTCGCCGGCGGCCGCTTCGAACATGCACTCTGCCTGGTCGAAACCTATCGCCGCCCCTTCAAGGCCGCCGACATGAAGGCGCGCATCACCCTTCCCACCGGAGCCGATCGATGAAGTTCACCATGGAACGCGACGCCGCGCTGCGCGCGCTCACGCTGGCCACGCGCACCATCGAGCGGCGCAACACTGTCCCGATCCTCGGGCACGTCCTCATCACCGCGCACAAGAGCCGCGTCTCGCTGGCCGCCACCAACATGGACCGCTGGATGACGATCGAGATCGGCGGCGCCTCGACCCTCAAGACCGGCACGACGACGGCCGATGCTGCCAACATGCTGGCCTTCGTGCGGGCGACGGCCGCCGGCACACAGATCGAGGTCGAGCTGACCGGGGAGAAGCTGGTGATGCGCGCCGGCCGGGCCCGCGCGACCCTGCTCACCCTGCCCGCGGCCGACTTCCCGGCGATGAAGCCGGAGGAGGTTTCGACCGAGATCCTGGTCGCCGGCGACGCGCTGGCCCGGGCGATCGGCCAGGTGGCGCATGCGCAGTCGGACGAGCAGACGCGCTACTACCTCAACGGCATCTTCATTCATGACCGCGCCGGGAAGCTGGGCCTGGTCGCGACCGACGGGCACCGGCTCGGCCTGGCGATCGTTGAGCCGTCGAAGCCCCTGCCCGAGAACCTGCCGGGCATCATCCTGCCGCGCCAGTCGGTGCCGGAGCTGCTGCGCATCGCCACGGAGGCGAAGCAGGACGAGCTCACGCTCGAGATCTCGGAGACGCGGCTGCAGGTGGCCCATACCGACGTCGAGTTCAGCACCAGGCTGGTCGACGGAACCTTCCCCGATTACGACCGCGTCATCCCGCGCGACAACGAGTGCCGGTTCAACGCCGGCCGGGTCGCCCTCGCCGGCGCCGTGGCACGCTGCGCCACTCTGGCGAGCGACGGCACGAGCGCCGTCCGGATGCAGATCCACAAGGCCAGCGCCGAGCTCAGCCGCAAGGTCGAGGGCGAAGGCGAGATCAGCGACGAGATCGATATACAGGTGAACGGCCAACCGTCCTTCACCGGCTTCAACTGCAGCTACATGACGGCCGCGCTCGACGCCCTCGCCTGCCCGGACGTCGACGTCGAGTTCACCACCGGCGGCCCGATCGTGCTGCGCCGCTCGACCGACCCGAAGGACGGCGAGCTGCAGATCGTCATGGCGATGCGGGTCGTTTGAGGGAGGAAGGCATGAAGATCACGATCGAGAACACCGACCAGATCGTCACGGTCGAGACGCGCGACGGCTGCAAGGTCCCGGCCCGGGTATGGCGCGGCGTCACCGAGGGCGGTGTCGAATGCCAGCTGCTGGTGACCCGGGTCGCCGTCCACAAAGACGCCGACAACTCAGCCTTCGAGCGCGAGCTGCAGGAGCACCCGCCCGCCCGGGCGGATGGCCCGCGCGCCTACGACCTCCGCTACTTCATCGACTGAGGCCGCCATGACGCCTGCCGAAGCGAACGCCGTTCGGTGGAGCCTGCTGGCCGTGGCGACGCTTGCCTTTGCCACATGCCCGGCCGAGGTCGACCGCTGGCGCGAAGACAATGGCCGGTACCTCGAGCGGATTCGCCGGCGCTACCCGCGCCTGCACGCTTTGATCCAGGAGGTGGCCGAGACGGTCTCCGGGCGACGCCGGACATGCGACCTCGAGGACGTCCGGGCGCGCTATCCGCACCTGTACACGCTGATCGAAGAAGCAAAGGGCGCGGCGGCGGGAGGCGCCTCATGAATGACCTTTCCCTCACCCAGGCCGCTGCCAAGCTGGGCTGGTCGCGCAAGTCCTTTGTGCGGAAGCTGGCGCAACACGGGATTCCGACCTACGGTTCGGGTCGCCTGGAGCGCATCACCCCGGCCAACCTCGAGCTGCTGAAGGAGAAGGAGCAGCGATGCCGTACAAGCTCATCCCACCCGGCAAACGCGGGCCGTGCTGGTATGTACGGGGTACCGATAGCAGCGGGGAGTTCGAATATTCAACGCAGCAAAGCGTTCGCCGCCTCGCTGAGAAATGGGTCGAGGAGGTACTCCTCCCCCGGCGCGCGAGTCGTCGCATTCCCGGAGCCGGCGAAGCGGTAGGCTTCGCCACGGCTGCGCGGCTCTACATCGCCGCCAAGCCGCACCTTTCGAAACAGGACATCCGCAAGGTCCAGGCCGTCGCGGCCGAGATCGGCGAGGTCGACTGCCGCACCCTCACCCATGCCCACCTCGTCGCCGCGGCGGAGCAGCTGAAGCCGGGCCGCAAGCCGGCGACCAAGAATCGGTTCGTGATCGGACCGGCCGCCGCGGTGCTGCACTACGCGGCCGAGAACAAGTGGTGCGACGACCAGCGCATCAAGAAGTTCGAGGTCAGCCGGAAGTCGAACCGACAGCCGGCGACGCCGCAGACCATGGCCCTGCTGCTACGCCACCTCGAGGACCCGCCCGAGCACATCGCGCCACAATGGAAGGTGCAGGGCCTGGGCGACGTCCACCTGCCCTACAAGAAGCTCCTGCTGGCCATTCTGTTCGAGACCGGCCTGCGCCTCGGCCACGCGCTCAGCATCGAATGGGAGCGGATCGGCTTGGCCGAGGGCCGCATCGGCGTCGACATCCCGAAGAGCGACGAGCTCGCCCTGGTGCCGATCAGCCCGGTCACCGTCACCATGCTCGCCAACCTTCCGGAGGAGGAGAAAACGGGCCGGCTGTTCCCTTGGCTCACCAGCTCGGGCGTCTACCCCTGGCTCAACCGGGCCAAGAAGCGCGCCGGCGTTCACTACACCCCTCACCTGAGCCGCCACGCCCTGGCGACGGCCGCCCAGGACATTCCCGACAAGAAGGCGGCCGAGCTGGGCGTCTGGAAGGATCCGCGCAGCCTGCACCGCTATCAGGCCGTCAAACCCGAGGCGATTCCGGGCAGGCATATCGGGACGATCCTGGACATGGCCGATCAGCAGGATAGTCAAGCCGACAAAACAGGCAGCCAAGGAGTTTCCACCGCATCGCTGGGCAGGCGACACTCTAGGACCAAGTAGCCAACGGAATGTTCCAGACACGCCACGCGAGGGTGATTCGCTAGGAGTAAATACCGATGGATCTCGAAAAATGGTCCGCAGTTGCTGGCATAGGTGGCCTCGCCTTGGCGGCCACGGTCTACGTTTTTCGAGACATCATTGCGCGCGACATCTTCAAGCCGTTAGGACAGAGGCAAGGCTATCAACTTCTCCGCCTAATCGTCTTATGCATTTTCGTGCTCGGCCTGGCGGGTGTCGCCGGTTACATCTGGATTACATCTCTTAACTCTGCAAAGGCGGCGACCAAGGAAGCTGCAGTAGGAACGTTAACCGAGGCGCTGGCTCGTCTTTCCGGAATCGGCGACTACAAAGACAGGTACGTATTGCCGGAACTAAAGGATGTCTGCGACGACTTAAGCAGCAGTGGCAAATGGGACACTTGGCGCGCCGACCTTCAAGCGACCTGGAACGCAGTGCAGCAGGCGAAGATTGCCATTTCTGAATACAATGCTCGCGCACGTGATCCGATTGGTTTGCAGCAGATCAGCTCTCTCCTTACCAACAAGGGGCAACAGATCTCGGACTACCTCTCCACGGGCAAGAAACCGGCGACTGTCCCTGAATGTCGCCAGCTCGAAAGTTTCCATCGTGACTGGAACGAGAGACTTCGTCTTGCGGTGGCGAACGCACGAAATGAATTGCAAACACGGTGAGGCCAGGTCCCTTATGCAGCGTTCCCGGACACTCGGCCGGGGCGACGACGGGGAGAGACTGTTAATTGAGCGCCGTTGTTGAAGCGAACACAGCCCTCTCAAGGCTAAAACACGGGTTCGAATCCCGTAGGGAGCGCCAGCCTTAACCCCTGAAAAAGGACTTCTCGCGGTTCTTGGCTGGCCAATCGCCTGTGGGTAGATGCCGGGAAACGGCACCAAAAAGCGCGAGAATGGGGGAAGATTGGGGGACACGTTCCGCTATCGTTCGCCATGGCCCGCGCGGCCGCAGCCCAACAGCCACCAGCTCCGCCTGAGAGGCCTGCCTCACTTCGCCCGCTTGCGCCTCAACGAGCCATTTCCGCCAGACCGATAAGACCGAGTGGCGGGCAATGGCCGATCACATCGCCAGGCCGCCGGGCTGGCACTCTGTTGCCGACACGCACGATCACGGAGGCTGCTAGTTGATCCACTGGGCAAGGCCACGGCGGAGGAGGCCGAGGCCATGCAACGGTGGATCGCCGAGTCCGACATCGAGACGCGGCCGGTGCCAAGCGCGGACATCGTCCCCAGCATGGGTACAGGCGCGGTCGATCTTGCCCGAGGGGCGCGGTGCGTCCCCAATCCAGGTCGTTGGTGTGGAGACTTTATTCAGAATCAAGTGCAGGCAGGCACAGGCAGCCGGGTTTCCAGGCGGCCTCAGCGGAATCAAACTACTTCAGCTGCTTGAACTCTTTTGGCACCAAAGCCTCGGGCACGGTACATCTCGGTTTCAAGTGTGAAATGTTCTTGTGATCATGCATGGGAGCAAAGCCTACAACCGCGAACGCCCCACCAAACTCGTCGTGGACATAGCGACCTGCGTTTTGCTGAACCCACTCGGCTTTCTGCCTCGCTTGCTCTTCCGTTTCTGCCGTCTCAACGACTCTCCCATCTATTAGAATAACAAAGCTCATTTCACCCTCGGTTAGACACCCTCACCAGGATGCAACCATAATGCCAATACAATCTCCGGTTTACCATCCACATAAAGGAAGTTGAATGCGTCAAAGGTGCAGCTTGGGAATCCGGACGGACCGGCGGAGCCTGCACCGGTAACGGCACGTCAAGCCGGAGGCGATTCGGGCGGAACTCACGAATCATCTTTGAAGTGGCCGCTCCGCCGGATGAGCCAGCGATCGGGACCGAGCGCCCGTAGGAAGCCACGAAACGACGACGAGCAAGGAACGAAAGGACGATTCGCGGAGGGCGCGCTAGGCGCGAACACCGGGGTTTCGTGAATCACAGTGTGCCCGGAGCGATACCGGCATCCCCTGCTACCGCCGCAGAACCGAACCCAGCAGTATTTTGATCAGCTGTTTGAAGAACATCCGTCCGCCGATCCGGCCAATGCGCCGGGCGATGGGACCGATGGGATTTGGCGCTCTTGCCGCGGATGGGCGAGGCTGCTGCCCCGGCATCTGAGAGGCAAGAACCCGCTGAGGATCGGCGTTGCCACGCCTCTTCCGCTCCGCCCTGCGCTCCTGGCGCTTACGGAGCCTCTCGGCGCTGATTTCTTCAGTATCTCGAGGCTGATCCGTCATCGCGCGATCCCATTTCTGCGCCACCGAGGGCCATCCGTGCCCGAACCTTCCACGTCACGAGCAGCGAAGATCCAGCCAAACGAAAGCGCCGGCGAGGTGACTCCCCGCCGGCGCTCTTCGTTTACAGGTCTTTGACGCTACCAGAACCGCGTCGAACCCAGGAAGCTCACGGCCGTACGTTCATCGCGATGACGAGCGCCCACGCCGGCACCGGCACAGGCGGCCGCACAGCCGATGGCGAGGGTGGCGGCCGCGAGGAAGGCCGCGATGATGGCCGTCTTGCGCGCGGCGTCCGCGGCGTCGCGAGCCTTCTGCTCCGCAGCCTTCAGGTCGGCATAGGTCTCGTCGACCCGCTTCTCGGCATCGGCCTGCGACATGCCCGTCTGTTCGGCCACGACGCGCGCCAGGTAGGTGCGGTCGCGGACGTCGAGCTGCGGCGTCGTCAGGCTGGCGGCGAGAGCACGGGCGATCGGCGCCTCGCGATCGGCGCGCGTACGCCGGGCCTGCATCGCCGGCGCCTGGGCACCGCCCGCGGGAGCGGCCGTGGCTGCCGCATCAGCAGGTGCACCTGCCGGGCCCGGTGCCAGCAGACGATCGATCGCGTAGTCGGTCGGCCTCAGCGAGAGCTGACCCATCGCCGGATTGGAGGCCGCCCCAGCCGTGCCGGCCGCCGCGATGGCGGTCGTGGCCTTGCCGGCGGCAGAGACGACGGCACCGACGCCGGAAGCCGCCAGCGCGGCACCGAGCAGCACGCCGATCGACCAGACGCCGAAGCCGTGGGCGCCGTCGCGAAAGTAGCTCTCGGTCTCGTCGGTGGTGCGCCAGGGCGAACGCATGCGGCCGGCGATGTAGCCGCCCGCGGCAAAGCTCGCGACCATCACGAGAGCGAGATAGACCGCGGCGAGAATGGCGGCGCCCTTCGCCGAGATGCCGGCATAGGGATAGGGCGACACGACGCTGAGCCCGAGTGCCGAGCCGAAAGCCAGCAGCACGACGGACATGGCAGCAGCGCCCAGGGCGCCGAGGATCACCGGCCCCCAGTCGAGATAGCGGAACGGAACGGTCTCGACCGGAACGGCGGCGCTGGGGATGGTGGTGGTTGTGGCGGTTGCCATGATCGCGTCCTACCGCAGACCGAGGAAGGACAGGACGAACATGACGACGACGACGAGTCCGACCAGATAGATGATGCCATTCATTGCAATTCTCCTCAGTTGAGGAGGGGAACGCCACTTTCCCGCCCGAGTTCCGCCGGGATTTGCAGATCGATCACGCTCGTCCGTTCGATCAAATCTCGCGGGCCGGGCGCCACTCCGGCTGACCATGTTCGCTACCTACGCACCGTGAGGTCATGGTCGCTGCTGTCGGATATCCGCTTTGGGCGTGCCCCCGCTCAAGGTGGGCCCTCCCCGGCTCCCGTGCGTTGAGCTGCGTGTCTGCATTCCACGCCGCCGCGAGTGTCATGGCCCTTACACGTCCCGCGGCGTCCTCACCAGACGCGTTATCAACAGAGGCTCATCCTGGCGAAACTGACGAGATCAGTGCGATGGGCAGGTCACCCCAGAGCAGGTCGAGAGGCGTTCGTCGCGAGAGCTCAATGCTGCGGTCGCGAAGAACATCGTGCGCCAGTTTCGCGAGACTTCCATCGAAGCTCAGGGCGGTGTCGGACCATGCCCCTGTCCGGAAGCCCAGATCATCGTGCGCCGCGATCATCGGCGCCATGAGCCGGGGGACGGCGACGAGCATCCAGTCGTCACCGGCTTCTCGGACAAAGGCGACGACTGACCGCCGCAGCGGACCCTCGACCTCTACCGGTCGATAGGTCCCCTCCGCAAAAATATGTGGAGCCCGCTTGCGGAGCGCCAGGATGCGCTCGATCAAAGCCTGTTTGATGGCCCCATCGCGCCAGTGCAGGGCCAAACCGAGCAATGGCCCGTCCGCCATTTTCTCGCGCGCAGCAAAATCGACCGGCCGGCGATTGTCAGGGTCGACCAGGCTGAAGTCCCAGAGATCGGTGCCCTGATAAAAATCGGGCACACCGGGCACGGTGAGCTTGAGAAGACATTGCGCCAACCCGTTCACCGCCCCGGCCGGGGCGATGCGGCGCACGAAGGCGAGCAGGTCGTCGAGAAAATCGGGCAGGGCTGCTTCGGCTACGAGGCGCATGGTGAAGGACCGTGCGTCCTTCTCGTAGGCCTCGTTGACCGCGGCCCAGTCGCTTTCGAGTTTGGCCTCGCGCAGGGCCTTCTCCTGCCAGCCACAGAGACGCTCGGCAAAGGCGCTCCTGCCGGCAGCATCGTCCCGATCGAGATCCAGAGGCCAGGCGCCGACGATCATCTGCAGCAGCATCGCCCGGTCGCCCGGCGTCACCCGCGACGACGTCGGATCGATCCAACGCTCAAGCAGGGCCGTCCACTCGGAGCCGAGTTCGCTCACCACGGCCAGCCGGGCCCTCAAGTCCTCCCCCCGCTTGTGATCATGCGTCGCCGTCGCCAGCATGGTGTGCGGATAGTCCGCGCGCCGCCGCTGCATGCGCGCGTGAAAGGCGTCGACATCGAGAGAGAAGGTCTCGATGTCGAACCCGACATCGTTGCGCGACAGAAGCCGGCCGTAGCGATAGAAGCCGGTATCCTCGACCGACTTGGCCGCGATGGGGGCGCTCAGCTGCTGGAACCGCGCCATGGCGCGTGGCCATGCGACCGGAGCTTTTTTCGGGGCGAGCATCGCTGCGAGCAGTGGCTCGACCGCCCAGCGATCTGTGGCGAGACAGCTCCGCGCGACCTTCCCGCCTACCTCGCGAAGGATCTCCGCGTCGCTGTCGGAGAGAACATCGCCGGCTCCGTAAGTCCGATAGACGGGAACATGAGCGAGGAATTCGGCCAGCAATCGCCGCAGCGTCGGCCGCGGGATCACCTCTCCCACGACGGCCTGCCAGGCTGCGGCACAGGCCTCGAGTTGCGCCGAGAAGCTGCGGGCCACGATCTCGCGCCGCGCCATCAGCTCCTCGTCCGCGAAGGTCTCCGGCCGACCGCTGAGGCCCGCCCAGGCCTTCGCGAGGATGGCTTCGCCGGCCGGATCGTGCTGAAGCGCACTCACCTCGTCCATGAAGTCGTAGCCGGTCGTGCCGTCGCAGCCCCAGCCCTTGGGCAACGTCTCGCCCTTCAGCAGGATCTTCTCGACGACCAGCCAGGCGCGCGGCCGTCCATGCTGCGCCGCCAGCCCATCGAGTCGCTCGCGCAACTGCTGGCAATAGCCCGCCGGGTCCGTCAGCCCGTCCACATGATCGATCCTGAGCCCGTCGACCACACCCTCGGCGTAGAGCCGAAGCGGCAGGGCGTGGACGGCCTCGAAGGCTTCCGGCCGTTCCATGCGCAGACAGACGAGTTCGTTGATGTCGAAGAAGCGGCGCCAGTTGATCCGGTCGCCGGCCACGCGCCAGGACTCCAGACGATAGTGCTGCCGGGCAAGCAGGTTGGCCAGGCTGCCGCGACCCTCGGCACTGCCGTCGGACAACGGGAACGCGTTATCGAAGTAGCGAAGTTCGGCGCGGCCCTCGCCGTCGGGCGCGACCGAGAATTCGCCGGCCTCGATCGCTTCGGCGAGCGGGCGACCGAGAACGGGCAGCAGGATTTTCGCCGGGCCCGCCTCCGTCGGCTCCCAATCGATGTCGAACCAGGCGGCATGAGCGCTTGCCCGCCCCTGGCGCAGCACGTCGCGCCACCATCCGTTGCGGGTATCGGCCGCCATGTGGTTGGGCACGATGTCGAGGATCAGACCGACATCCACGGCACGCAGCGCCTTGGCGAGCGCCAGCAGGCCCTCCTCCCCGCCCAGCTCCGGATTGACCGCGGTCGGATCGACGACATCGTAACCGTGCATCGAGCCCGGCCGGGCAACGGCGATCGGCGAGGCATAGACATGGCTGACGCCCAGCCGGGCAAACCAGTCGGCGTGGCTGGCGGCATCCGCGAAGGTGAAGCCACGGTGAAACTGCAGCCGCAGGGTGGCGCGGGGGATCATGGCCGGCGGGCCATGATGGCGGCGGCGCGCCTGGCAACCACGGGATCGTCAAAAAGCTCGGCGGCCCTCGGTTCCAGGCGGCGGCGCCAGTTGGGATGCTGATCGATGGTCCCCGGCAGATTCGGCTGATCGATCATCCCCAGAAGATCCTCCATCGGCGCCAGCATGAGCGGCGCAGGCGAACTCGCGACGAACCCGAGCGCCGCATCGACAACGGGCCCAGTATCTTCCGGCGCAGGCGCCGGCCCGTCCGCGGTTCCCGCAGCGGCAAACGCGCGCCACAGGCGGCGCCGGTCGGTCTGCCGCGCGTCGGCCTCGCCCTCGGCCGCCAGGCCGAGTGCGCCTCGCACCTCAATATCGTTTCCGCGCCACCAGCCGGCGACAGTAGGAAGGTCATGGGTCGTCGTCATCGATACGGCATCGCGCCGCCAACGGGCAGGCGTGCGGAAACTGCCTCGGTTGCGCTCGAACCACATCACATCCATGCCCGCGATTCCCGCCTCCGTGAGACGGCGGCGAAAACCGCGCGGTACAGTGCCGAGATCTTCACCGATGACCACGGCACCGTGCCGGTGTGATTCGATGGCGAGCAGACGCAGGAAATCGTCGAGCGGGTACTCGAGATAGGCGCCCTCGGCGGCCGAAGCGCCCTCGGGGACCAGCCAGAGACGCTGCAGACCCATGATGTGATCGATTCGGACACCGCCCGCATACCTCATGGCTGCGCGCACGGTGGCGAGAAAGGGCTCGAAGCCCGTCGAGACGAGTGCCCGCGGCGAGAAGCCGGACAGGCCCCAATCCTGTCCTGCGCGATTGAACTCGTCCGGCGGCGCCCCGATGTTGAGCCCCAGAAGCAGATCGCTCTGGCGGGACCAGGCATGACTGCCGGCGCGGTCCATACCGATCGCGAGATCGCTGATCAGACCGATCTTCATCCCCGCCCCGACGGCCGTCTTCTGGGCCTCTTCGAACGATCGGGCGGCCAGCCATTGCAGGAACTGGTGGAAACGCACCGTCGGTCCCGCGGCCGAGAGAAAGTCGGCCATCTGCGGATCGTCAGGCTGCATGGGGCCCTGTCGAAATGCCGGCGGCCAATCGCGCCAGAATCCGAGCGAAGGCTGGCCTCCCAGCCATTTGCCGTGCAGCGCTTCGAACACCGCATGCCCTCGCAGCAGCTCTCCCCCCTCGCGTACGAACACTTCGAAATCCCGCGCGACTTCCGTCCCGGTCGCCAAGTCGTGGGCCTCGAAGTCGTCGAACAGGCGCCGTAGCACGGCAAGCTTCGCCTCCGCCGCCGGGCGCCACTCGACCAGCGGCGCCTGCTCGAAAGCCTCACCCTCACGGCGATGCTGGGCTACTCGCTGCGGTCCGAAGACGATCTCGGGATCGGCGAATAACGGGTTGAAGAAAAGCCGGCTCGACGGGGAATAGGGACCGTATCGGCCGGAATCGGCAGTGAACAGGCTATGCACCGGGCTGAGCGCAATGGCGTCCGCGCCATGCCGGGCCGCTCCTTCGGCAAGCTGCCGCACCGCCGTTGCGTCGCCGATGCCGCCATCTCCCGAACGGCGCAGGCTGTAAATTTGTGCCGCAACACCCCAGAGATGCTTGCCCTCGGCACGCTCCTCAATGGTCACGCACCGTGGCGGCGCGACCGCAATCGTGACCTGCCGGTCGCCGAATTCGAGCCGGTGATAGCCGACCCGATCCAGCGCCGGTCCGACGAGCTTGTCTCCCCGCGTTGAGAATCTCAGGGTCGCGAGCCCGCCATCCTCATAGGTGAGTTGCCCGCGAGCCGCGCCGCCCGCTCGCGCCGGAAGCGTGAGGCGGCTTCCCGCCCGCATCGTCACGAGCGGCGGCAGCGCGCCCGGTGGTGCCAATCGTCGGCGACTGTCTTCTAGATCGGCAGGCGAGCCGGTCCCGAAGCCCAGGGCGTCCAGTATTCGGTGGAGGGATGCGATCGAAACCTGCTGCGGGATCCCGAGAGCATCCGTCCACGTTTCGGCGAGGCCGGCCGCGCGCGCGAGCGCGCGAATGTCATCGTCGCTCACGATGCGGGCACCATGAGCGCCACCGTGGTGGCGCCGGCAAGCCGGCCCCTGCGCACCGCGTCAGCCGCTCCCGGACGTGATTCATAGATGGCGTCGCCATCGACACCCTCGATTTGCGCAGGTTCACGTCCGAGATTCGACGCGAGCACCAGCATCGCGCCATCGCCCAGTTGCCAGCGAGCCACCACCGTCGAGGGTTCGATCGCCGATGCGCCCAGCGATCTTGCGCCCGCAAGCCTTGGAGTCAGCGCCTCGCGCCGTATTTCGAGAAGATCGCGATAGAGGCGACGCCGTGCCGGGCCATGCTCCGCGTCGGGAATGAGCCGACTCCGTTCGAAGGTCTCGGGGTCATTGGGGTCGGGAATGCTCGACGTCCCCTCTCCCGGCGCAAACCCCTCGAACCCGGCGAATTCGCGCCGGCGTCCTTCCCGGACCGCATCGGCAAGTTCGCCCGTATGGTCTGTGAAGTACAGAAAAGGCGACGTGGCGGCCTCTTCCTCGCCCATGAAGATCATGGGGACATGCGGGGAGAGCAGTTGCAGGGCAATCGCGGCTTCGAGACGCTCGGGGTCGACCTGGCTGGTCAACCGGTCCCCAAAGGGACGGTTGCCGATCTGGTCGTGGTTCTGGAGGAACAGGACAAAGGAGGTCGGCGGCAGATCGTTGCTCGGTGTCCCCCGCGCCTCGCCCTTGCGATAGCTCGACGGATCCCCCTGGTAAACGAAGCCCTCGGAAAGCGCCCGCGCCAGTCGCCGCGCCGCCTGATCGGCATAGTCCGCATAGTAACCGTCGCGCTCGCCGGTTAGCATCGTGTGCAGGACGTGGTGCGCATCGTCGTTCCATTGCGCGTCGAAGTCCCGGCGCAGGTGATCGGCCACGTTGCCGTCATGCTCGAGCACGAGATGAACGTGCCGGCCAGGCTCGACCGAGCGGCGAACGTCGCCTGCCATCTCGTCCAGCCAGTCCGCCTCCGAGATCGCATGCACGGCATCGAAACGCAGGCCGTCGAACCGGTACTCGTGCACCCAGTACAGGGCGTTTTCGGTGAAATAGCGGCGGACTTCGGGCCGCCTAAAATCGATCGCCTCTCCCCAGGGAGTCGCAATGTCATCGCGGAAGAACCCCGGCGCATAAGCAGACAGATAGTTACCGTCCGGGCCGAAGTGATTGTAGACGACGTCCAGGAACATCATCAGTCCCAGGCCGTGCGCCGCATCGACGAGCGCCTTGAGTTCGTCCGGCGTGCCATAGCTGCGATCGGGTGCAAAGGGCAGCACGCCGTCATAGCCCCAGTTGCGCCACCCCGGGAAATCGTTGATCGGCATCAACTCGACGGCCGTGACGCCGAGGTCGGCCAGCATCGGCAGAGCCGCCTGCACGCCCGCGAAGCCGCCGAAGGCGCCCGCATGCAGTTCGTAGAGCACCGTCTCGTCCCACGGCCGCCCCTGCCAGCCGGGATGCCGCCAGTCATAGCGGCGAGGGTCGACGACGATACTGGGGCCATGCACATCGTCCGCCTGGGCGCGCGAGGCCGGGTCCGGCACGGAGACACCGTTTTCGAGTCGGTACCGATAGGACGTGCCGGCGCTGCACGCGGCTTCCGCCTCGAACCAACCGCCGTCGGCCGGCGTCATCGGTACCGGCGCCGCGCCATCGATCTCCAGGCTCACCTTCTTCTGTGCCGGCGCCCAGAATCGGAAGCGCGTCGCGCCCGAGGGGAGCAACGACGCGCCAAAAGGCAAGTCGTGTGCGAATTTATTCTTCATCCTTGCGTCCTGGTGGCCAGCGCAAGCACCACACTGCGAGGTCCGACCATCAGCTCATCCTCCTGCAAATCGCGCTCCGCGGCGTCGGGCGCAGCGCTGTCGAGCACAATGCGCGTCGGCCACCGCGGTTGCGGCAGAACGAATTTGTGTTCCGTCGAGCCGGCATTGAAGAACGCCGTCAGCATGCTCACCACGCCACCGTCGACACTCGCGCGTCGCAACACAAGCCAGCGGTCCTCGGCATTGTTCCAGGAGTCGGTCGATACGACCTCACCCGAAGCATCGAACCAGGCGATGTCGGCGAGACCTTCCGCAGGACGCTCGAGCCCGTGCAGA
Source organism: Reyranella sp. (assembly GCF_965228225.1). GTDB lineage: Bacteria > Pseudomonadota > Alphaproteobacteria > Reyranellales > Reyranellaceae > Reyranella. The sequence continues at coordinate 2,945,990 of NZ_OZ245801.1, forward strand.
AAGCGGGGTGCACGCAGGATCGCATGCTTGTGCCGCAACGCCACGATACGTGAGACGAAGGCGCTGAGTTTCTGGCCATCGGGCTTTTCCAGCAACGACCAGTCTAACCAGGATGTCTCGTTGTCCTGGCAATAGGCATTGTTGTTGCCGTCCTGGGTTCGGCCGAACTCGTCGCCGCCCAGCAGCATCGGCGTCCCCTGTGCCAGGAAGAGAGTGGCGAGCATGGCACGCTGCAGCCTGCGCCGCGTGTCGAGAATGGCGGGATCAGCGCTCGGTCCTTCCACGCCCCAGTTCGAGCTGTAGTTCTCGCCGTGGCCGTCCTTGTTGTCCTCGCCATTGGCCTCGTTGTGACGTTCCTCGTAGCTCACGGCGTCGAGCAGCGTGAAACCATCGTGCGAGGCGACATAGTTGATCGAGGCCCAGGGCCGCCGATGGCGGCGATCGAACAGGTCGCTCGAGCCCGCGAGCCGGGCGGCGAAATCGGCGCGCTGGCCCGGATCGCCCCGCCAGTATCGCCTGACCCCATCGCGGAACCGATCGTTCCACTCGGCGAATCCCGGCGGATGGTTCCCCAGCTGATATCCGCCCGGACCGATGTCCCAGGGTTCGGAGATCAGCTTCACCTTCTGCAGCACGGGGTCCTGTCGGATCGCATCGAAGAAGCCCGAGCAGGGATCGAAGCCGTGCGCCTCGCGCCCCAGCGTCACGCCGAGGTCGAAGCGGAAGCCGTCGACGTGAAAGGCCGTCACCCAGTAACGAAGCGAGTCCATGACCATCTGGAGCACGCGGGGCGTCGACAGGTTGAGCGTATTGCCCGTGCCGGTGTCGTTGATGCAGTGACGCGGATTGTCGGCGAGCAGCCGGTAGTAGCTGGCATTGTCGAGGCCGCGAAACGACAGGGTCGGCCCCAACTCGCTGCCTTCGGCCGTGTGATTGTAGACCACGTCGAGGATGAGCTCGAGGCCGGCTGCATGCAGCCGGCGCACGGCAATGCGTAGCTCGTCGAGCGTGCCGTCGGAGAGGTAGCGCGGCTCCGGCGCGAAAAAGCCGAGGGTGTTGTAGCCCCAATAGTTGCGAAGCCCCTTCTCGAGCAACGAGCGATCCTGCACGAAGGCATGGATCGGCAGCAGTTCCACCGTGGTCACGCCGAGGCGGCGCAGGTGGTCGATGAACACGGGATCGCCAAGAGCCGCGAAGGTCCCCCGCTCGTGCGGCCGCAGGTCCTGCCGCAGCAGGCTTACGCCCCGGACATGGGTCTCGTAGATCACCGTGTCCGACCAGGGCACCGCCGGCGGCCGGTCATCGGCCCAATTGAAGCTGTCGTCGGCCACCACCGCCTTCATAACGCCGGGCGCACTGTCGCGCCGGTCGAAGGACAGGTCGGCCCGCGGCGAATTCACCCGATAGCCGTACAAGGCATCGGCATTGCGCATTTCGCCGGTAAGGCGACGCGCATAGGGGTCGAGCAGCAGCTTGTGCGGGTTGAAGCGGTGCCCGGCCTGCGGTTCATAGGGTCCGTGCGCGCGATAGCCGTAGGCAAGGCCCACGCGGGCATTCGGGAGATAGCCATGCCAGACCTCGTCGGTGCACTCCGGCAGGTCGAAGCGCGCGATCTGACGGCGGCCCGAAGGATCGAACAGGCACAATTCGATACGGGTCGCATGAGCCGAAAAGACGGCGAAGTTGGTACCGAGCCCATCCCAGGTGGCGCCGAGAGGATAGGGCGAACCCGGCAGCAGCCTGTCGGGCCAGGACGAGGTCGCCACCTAGTCCTCGCTGCGCAGGATCACGGTCGCGAGCGGTGGCAGGGTGAGCTGGACGGACTGGAAGTGCCCGTGCGACGGCACGTCGACTGCCACCGCACCACCGTCATTGCCGAGGTCAGTACCGCCGTAGAACCGGGAATCCGTGTTGGCGACTTCACGCCAGCGCCCCCCTTTGGGCACGCCGATGCGATAACCGTGACGGGGCACCGGCGTCATGTTGCACACGACAAGGAGCGGCGCGGCGGAAGACGAGGTTCGGAAAAAGGCATAGACGGAGTTGGCCCGGTCGTCGCCCACGATCCAGGAAAAGCCTGAGGGATCGTCGTCGGACTCGTGCAGCGCGGGCTCCGCCGCATAGAGATGATTGAGGTCGCGAACGAGGCGCTGGATTCCGGCATGCGCGCCATCTTCGAGCAGGTGCCAATCGATCTCGCCGTCATGGTTCCATTCACGGTCCTGCGCGATCTCGCAGCCCATGAACAAAAGTTTCTTGCCCGGGTGAGCCCACATGAAGCCGAGATAGGCACGCAGGTTCGCGAAACGCTGCCAGCGGTCGCCGGGCATCTTGCGCAGCAGTGATCCCTTACCGTGCACGACCTCGTCGTGGGAGATCGGCAACACGAAACGTTCGGAGAAGGCGTAAACGAGCCCGAACGTCATCTTATCGTGATGATAGGCGCGATAGACGGGCTCGTGCTCGACATACTCCAAGGTGTCGTGCATCCACCCCATGTTCCATTTAAACGAGAAGCCGAGACCCTCGGGCAGCGGCGCCGTCACGCCGGGCCAGGCCGTCGATTCCTCCGCGATCACGATCGCGCCGGGCGCCCTCTCGGCGACGACCGCATTGAGATGACGCAGGAAGCCGATCGCCTCCAGGTTCTCGCGCCCGCCGTGGACGTTGGGAATCCAAGCGTCGGCCGGGCGGCTGTAGTCGCGATAGAGCATGGACGCCACCGCATCGACGCGCAGACCGTCGACGTGAAAGCGCTCCAGCCAATGCAAGGCGCTGGCAATCAGAAAGCCCTGAACCTCGCGACGCCCGAAATTGTAGATGTAGGTGTTCCAGTCGTGATGATAGCCCTCGCGCGGATCGAGGTGCTCGTAGAGGGCCGTGCCATCGAAACGCGCCAAACCGTGCGGGTCGGTCGGGAAATGGGCCGGCACCCAATCGAGCAAGACGCCGATGCCGGCGCGATGCGCCGCGTCGACGAAGCGTGCAAACGACTCCGGCGGACCGTAGATCGCGGCCGGCGCGAACAGGCCGAGCGGCTGGTAGCCCCAGGACCCGCCGAACGGATGCTCCGTCACCGGGAGCATCTCCAAGTGGGTGAAGCCCATCTCCTTGGCGTATGGGATCAGCCGCTCCGCCAGGAAGTCCCATAGCGGACGCTCCGGCGCTCCCGAACCGGCCTTCTGGCGCATCCACGATCCGGCATGGACCTCATAGATGGAAATCGGAGACTCAGCCGATTGGCGCTTCGCTCGACCTGCCATCCACTCCTGATCGGACCAGCGAAGCCCGCTGGCCGGCGCGGCGACCACGGACGCTGTGCCCGGCGCCAGCTCTGCCTGTTGAGCCACCGGATCGGCTTTGTCGGGCAGACGTTGGCCGTGCGGTCCAACGATGTCGAACTTGTAGCGCGTCCCGTCGCCCAGGCGGGGAATGAAGATCTCCCAGACTCCGGCTGAAGCGCGCAGCCGCATCGGGTGGCGGCGCCGGTCCCATGAATTGAAGTCACCGATCAAGGCGACGCGCTCGGCATTGGGAGCCCAGACCGCAAAACGCACGCCTGCGACGCCGTCCAGTTCCACGACATTGGCGCCCAGCGCCTCGGCAAGCTCGAAATGCCTGCCCTCGCTGAAGAGGTGAAGGTCGAGGTCGCCCAGGGCCGGCCCGAATGCGTAGGGATCTTCCGTTTCCTGAACGGCGTCGGGCCACCGGATCCGAAGCAAGTAGGTGCCGTCGTGCTTGAACGTTCCCTCGAAGAGTCCGGCCACGACGCCCGGCTTCAACTCGCCCCACGACTGCTTCTCGCCACAGCCGATCACTTCCACGCCGAGTGCGCCTGGCAGAAACGCCCGGATCACGCGCCCGGACCGCGACGGGTGAGGCCCCAGAACCGCGAACGCATCCACAGGACGACAGTCGCTCAGGGCCTCCGCCGAGGCTCGATCGAGCCACCCGGCCTGCATATCGTCGTTCATGCATTCTCCTGTGGTGGCGTTTCCCTCAGGAGACGAGCGGCCAGTCGGGACAGGCCGGACAGTGGAATGGGGAGCCAGGCCGGTCGGTTCGCCGCCTCGTAGCAGACCTCGTAGGCGGCCTTCTCGGCGAGAAAGAAGTCGAGCAGTTCGCTGCGATCCATGCCCGGCAGCCCCGCGGCTGCCTCCCGGTAGGCGTTGAGGAAGGCACGCTGGGCCCCCCGTCTCAGTCGGGTGACGAGCGTGAGACGACGAGCCGGCGGAATGCGGTTTGCCACCACATTTTTTGGATCGAGCGTAGCCGCAGCCGCATAGTCGAACGAGCGCATCAGCCCCGCCACATCCCGCATCGGGCTGGCCTTGCGGCGACGTTCCTCGAGCGGTCTGGCAGGCTCACCCTCGAAATCGATGATGTAGGCATCGCCGCTGGCGATCAGCACCTGGCCCAGATGGAAGTCGCCATGGATGCGCGAGACGCTCGAACCCAAACCATTCTGCACGAGTTGCTGGAGGAGTGACATGAGCGCGTCGCGGCGCTCGAGAAGGCGCTTGGCGTCGGCCGCAGCAGCCTCGGTCTCCCAGTTTTCGATGCCCGCGATTGCGTCGAGCGCCCGGCTGAACAAGCCAAGTCCGCGCTCCGCCCACTCCTCGACGTCCTCGGGCGCCGCCATGCGGGGCGAGAAGGCCTGGTTCTCCGTCGGTCGCGCGAGAACCTGGTGCATCGCGCCCAGCTGCCGACCGATCGTGCCCGCGAAAGCGTGGTAGTCCTCGATATCGTCGTCGCGCGACTCCGCCGTCGCCTCGCGGCTGGCGAGATTGTCGAGAGCCCGACTGAATTGGCTGAGCGTCCAAGTCCAGGCATCACCCTGGTTCCGCACGAAAGCCTGCGCAATCCCGAGCGCGTACCGTTCGCCGTCGGCAGCGATGCGCGCCACCTCGCCCAGCAACGCCGGCGAATTGGCGAAGCCATGACTGGTCAGGTAGCGGCTCATCTCCGCTTCGGGGTGCTCGCCCGCCTGAATGCGGCGGAAGATCTTGAACATGACGGCATCGTCGACGACCAGGGAGCTGTTGGACTGTTCGGCGGTCAGCCACATCACCTGAGCGTCGGCCGGGCGCCGAAGCACGTCGACTCCGTCTGGCATCGGCTCGAATACGATCTGGCCTTCGGGCCCGTCGATCCTCGCGCCCGATGCCAGCGCGCCCAGCATCTCGCGAGCAAACTCCGGCAGGGCGAAGGCATCGGTCAGAAGCCCGATGCGGCGTCCCCGCCGCACCCGCGCCAGGGCAAGCTGCGACGGAAGCGCTCCCACCTGCTCGTCTTCCCAGCTTATCGACAGGGGCAAGAGCCAGCGGCTCTTTTCGCCACCGGCCTCGACCTCGATTTCGCCAAGAAGCAGCTCCCGCTCCGACCCAGGGAGGCGAGCAAGGTAGGCGAAGTGCGACGACTGGAGCGCCTTGTCCTTCGCACCGAACCAGCGACGCTTGGCCAGATAGGGCGGCAGCGCCTCACGCTCGAGGAGCGCAGCCGACTCTTTCACGCCATCGCTGAGCGGCCCGCGAAGGACCACGGTCACGTAATCAGGCAACGGTTCGGGCGCAGGCGTGTGCCATGAGGGTGCCTCCGTCTCGCTGGCGAGGATGAACCAATAGAAGCCGTAGGGCGGCAAGGTGAGCAGATAGGTCAGCTGCCCGACAGGCGGGAACAGAGAGCCGCCGTTGAGTTCGACCGGCACCCTCCCGGCGAACTCGGAGAGATCGAGTTCCACGGCTTGCGGCGTGCGGGACACATTGGCGACGCACAGAATGACCTCGCCATCGAGCTCGCGCAGATAGGCCAGCACCTTCCGGTTCTTGGGGTAGAGGAAACGCAGCGTCCCTCGACCAAAGGCCGCATGTGTGCGCCGCACCGCAATCATCTTGCGGGTCCAGTGAAGCAGCGAATGAACGTCGCGCGTCTGCGCCTCGACGTTCACGGTCTCGTATCCGTAGAGCGCATCCATGATGGTCGGCAGCGCCAGCGCCGCCGGATCCGCCCGCGAAAATCCACCATTGCGATCCGGCGACCATTGCATCGGCGTGCGCACGCCGTCGCGGTCGCCCAGCCGGATATTGTCACCCATGCCGATCTCGTCGCCATAGTAGATGACGGGCGCGCCGGGCATCGACAGGAGCAGGCAGTTCATCAGCTCGATCCGCCGGCGATCGCGTTCCAGCAAGGGTGCGAGCCGGCGGCGAATGCCGAGATTGAGGCGCGCCCGCCGATCGGTGGCATAGGTCTCCCAGAGATAGTCGCGCTCGGAGTCCGTCACCATCTCGAGCGTCAGCTCGTCGTGATTGCGCAGGAAGATCGCCCACTGGCAGTTGTCCGGAATCTGCGGCGTCTGGCGCATGATGTCGGTGATGGGGAAGCGGTCCTCGCGGGCCAGCGCCATGTACATTCGGGGCATCAGGGGGAAGTGGAATGCCATGTGGCACTCGTCGCCCTGGCCGAAATATTCCTTCGTGTCCTCCGGCCACTGATTGGCCTCCGCCAGCAGCATCCGGCCGGGATAGGCCCTGTCGATCTCGGCGCGGATGCGCTTCAGAACCACGTGGGTCTCGGCGAGATTCTCGTTGTTGGTGCCCTCGCGTTCGACGAGATAGGGCACGGCGTCCAGGCGCAACCCGTCAATGCCCATGTCGAGCCAGAAGTGCATCACGCCGAGGATCGCCTCGAGCACTGCGGGATTGTCGAAGTTGAGGTCGGGCTGGTGCGAATAGAAGCGATGCCAGAAATAGGCCTTGGCCTCGGCGTCCCATGTCCAGTTGGAACGATGCGAGTCGATGAATATCACCCTCGTGTCTGCATATTTCTGGTCGCTGTCGGACCAGACATAGAAGTCGCGCTCGGGCGAGCCCGGTGGCGCCAGGCGCGCGCGCTGGAACCAAGCATGCTGGTCAGACGTGTGGTTGATCACCAGCTCCGTGATGACGCGGATTCCGAGCTTGTGCGCTTCCTCGATCAGCCGCTTCACGTCGTCGAGAGTACCGTATTCGGGATGGACCGCGGTGTACTCCGCGATGTCGTAGCCGTCGTCGCGACGCGGTGACGGATAGAACGGCAGGAGCCAGATCGTGTTGATCCCCAGCTCCGCGATGTACGAAAGACGCGAGATCAGCCCGGGGAAGTCGCCGATGCCGTCGTTGTTCGAATCGAAGAACGACTTGACGTGAAGCTGATAGATGATCGCGTCTTTATACCATTGCGGATCGGTCGCGACCGGCAGCGTGGCAGGAGTATCGGCGACGGGGGCATTCATGCGGCGCTCCGGGGCGACAAGCGCCAGATGGCAAAGGGGAGATTCGTTGGATCGAGGCGCAGGTATTGGTTCTTGCCGTGCCAGGAGAACTTCTCCCCGCGCACCAGATCCTCGACGTCGAGGGCACCGTCGTCGGCGAGCTTCCACTCCCACAGGGGAATCTCGAACCCGGCCTCCTGCGGGTGATGCGGATCGAGACTGACGGCGACCAGGACCATGTCCGCCGCGCCTGGCAAGCGCTTGCCGTACACGAGGATCTGGTCGTTGCCGGCGTTGTAGAACGTCACGCCGAGGTGGCTTTGCAGAGCCGGGTGCGATCTGCGCAGGCGGTTCAGCATCGTGATCTCGGCAACGATGTTGCCAGGTGAGGAGAAGTCGCGCGGCCGGATCTCGTACTTTTCCGAATCGAGATATTCCTCTCGGCCCGGCAAAGCAGCGGCCTCGCACAGCTCGAAGCCGGAGTAGACTCCCCACAGCCCCGACAGAGTGGCGGCGAGGGCCGCACGGATGAGGAATCCGGCGCGCCCTGCGCTTTGAAGGAAGTACGGATTGATGTCCGGCGTGTTGACGAAGAAGTTCGGGCGGAAATAGTTCGCCACTTCGGTTGTCGACAGCTCTACGAGATAGTCGGTGATCTCCTGCTTGCCGTTGCGCCAGGTGAAGTACGTGTAGGACTGAGAGAAGCCCACCTTGGCCAGCCGGTACATCATCTTCGGTCGCGTGAAGGCCTCTGAGAGGAACATCACATCGGGATGACGGCCGCGAATGTCGCCGATCATCCAGTGCCAGAATGGCAGGGGTTTGGTGTGGGGGTTGTCGACGCGGAAGATGCGGACGCCCTCCTCCACCCAGTGCAGGACCACATCGCGCAGGGCTAGCCAGAGCGAGGGAATGGCGCCCTTGGCGTAGAAGTCGACATTGACGATGTCCTCGTATTTCTTCGGCGGGTTCTCGGCGTGCTTGATGGTCCCGTCCGGCCGCCGCTTGAACCAATCGGGATGCTCGCGCAGCCACGGATGATCGGGCGAGCACTGGATGGCGAAGTCGAGGGCGATTTCGAGCCCGTGCTCCCGCGCGGCGGTGACCAGCCGGCGAAAATCCTCGGGCGTGCCGAGTTGCTGATGGATCGCGTCGTGCCCTCCATCCTGTCCGCCGATCGCATACGGGCTGCCGACGTCGTCCGGACCCGGCGTCAGTGTGTTGTTGGGTCCCTTGCGATTGGCCTTACCGATCGGATGGATGGGCGGGAAATACAGGACGTCGAAGCCCATCGCGCGTACGCGGGGCAAGGCTGCGATCACATCGTCGAACGTTCCGTGCCTGCGCGGATCATCGGTGATCGAGCGCGGAAAGAGTTCGTACCAGGCGGCGAATTCGGCCTGAGGCCGCTCGATTTCCATGGGAAACGGGCCTTGGTCGATCCGAAAGAGACGTTCCGCCACTTTGGACACGGTCGCTCGCGCCTCTGCGGACGTCAGCAGCGCGACGGACTCCTGCTCCGCCGCGGCCTTCATCCGTGCAAGCAGCGCCCCGACCGCCTCGTCCCTGTCCAGCTCTTCGAGGAAGAGCGATGCTTCCTTCAGTTCGACGGAGACGTCGACGCCGGCCCGATGCTTGACCTCGAGGCCGTGCGCCAGGCTGCCATACTCGTCGCGCCAGGCTTCCACGGAAAAATAGTGCCGGCCGACGCGGTCGGGAGTGAGCGTCGCGCGCCAGCGATCGTTGGCGACGTGAGTCAGTTTGGCCGTCCTGCGCTCGTCTTCGTCGGCGGACCACCAGATGACCTCGGCGGCCAGCAGGTCGTGACCATCGGCGAAGATGTCGGCCTCGATCACGACCGGCCTTCCGACCACGCTTTTCGCGGCAAACTCCCCGCCGTTCACGGAAGGGCTTACCTGATCGATGACAATCGGGGACTTCGCGGCGGCGGCGCTCGTCTCCCGCTTCCCGGACTTCTTACCGTTGCGAACGGGTTTGGTCGCCGTCACCTCAAGCACGCGTACTTCTCCAGGTTCAAGGGGGGCAGACGGCGCGCCTTCCCTCACGCCCAACCCGGCGCCGGCTGAAGGCGGCAGGATCGCCAGATCCACAGGCAAGGCGTGGGCGTTCGACAAGTCAGCGTTCAGAACGACAAGCGAGCTGCGGCCCGCCTCGCCCGGGTTCGCCGCGTCGCCCCGCAGCAGAACCGTTACGGGCCCCGCGGGGCTCGTGATCGGCCGAAGCGTGCCGACGTGCGCCCTTCCACTCAGGGAGTCCGAAAGGGCGACGGCGCGACGCGCCACGTCTTCGTCGGCGGCTCCCCCGTGAGGCACGAAGAGGCCATCCGACGTCGCTGCCGCTGCCATAAGGGCCCGGCCCGCCAATACCGGCGAGTTCGATGGGGCACCGTACGGATCGCCCGCCACGCCAAGAACGGGCGCAACCCGTCGCAGCAATTCGGTTTCCTCGACGTACCAGGACGCGCGCCCGTCCCACCACGAGGTGGACGCGAAGACGGCAGACAGGCCTGAACGCGCGAGTTCCATGTGGCGGGACCAGGGGAAGCCCGGAGTCCACCCCCAGAATTCGCAGGCCGTTCGGCCTCGCACACGCTCCAGGATCCGCCCCAAAGCGAGCGGCGGGAGGTCCGCCAGGCCGATGAGCCTGAACCCTTGGGCGCCCGCGGTCACCAGTTCCGCGATCTGTCCGGACCACCAGTCGGCGGCCGAGTCTTGTGCGTCACTGCGCAGGAAAACCGACCTTGCCACTCGCCGGTCGACTCTCGGATCGAGGGGATTGACGCCCGGCCGGCTATCGTATGTGCCGCGCAGGGAACGCGCCGATTCTCCGCCTGCGGCCACTCGATCGAGCACGATGTCGACAAATAATGCGAGCCCGCTCTTCTCACAGGCCTGGCGCAAGGATCTGACCAGCCGGGAAGGCGTCTCCGCAGCCACGAGCGATGCAATCGGGCGCGAATGGTCTGCGACCAGAAGCGGGTCAGCTCCGTCACCCAGATCAAAAACCGGTCCGACACAAAGGTGATTGAATCCCGTCCGCGCAGCCGCTTCCGCGACCCGCTCGAAAGACGCGACGGTTTCGATCGCCCGCAAATCTACATGGTACGCCTTCACGGCCTGCCCCTTGACGGTGGCAGGCACGACAGAGGCCCCCGCAGTCGTTCTCTCCCTCATGGCGGTGTAAACCCCGCACCTCCGAAGAGGTTGCGCTGCAACAACGTGGGACGACCGGCAACCTGATGGAGCGATCGGCGTTTATTCGCTGCATGCCCCGCCCGCCCTCCGAGACCCTGAGCGATCGTGACGACTTGGCCGCCCTCGCTCGACGCGGGGGGCTCGCTTCGTTTCGACGGCCATCGCAAGATGAAGATCTCGACCAAGCGATATTCAGTCTACGCCGGGGCTGGCTGGCGAAGGCCCATAGACCAGGCGACGCGACGCTGAAGAGCCCTTGCGAAGGTGACGTGGCTCGCCTTCCTGACGGTGCGAAAGTCCCCTTCGGCTATGAGCGCGAACTCGGCATGGACCTGCTAGAGAAGCGCATGCCGCTGTGCTACCCGGTGCCTCACGGCTGGCAGTCGGTGCGCGTCCTCTGCCGAAGCGGTCAGGCGGCTCTTTCCTGTCTCCTGCATCTCGTCGCCCGGCGGGCGCTGCCAGATGACGGCTCGTCCCTGAAGCCGCTCAAGCTTCTGCACGCGGGCCGCTACTTCGAAACCGATTCGCTTCTCGAGCTGTGGCCCCGCCAGGTTTTCGAACTCACCGGTCCTGAAGAGCCCCAGGTCGACGTGCTCGTCGGTGAGCCCGTTCATTGCGATGGCCAGTTTGGCCTGTCCGATCCATCCTCCCTGCCAGGCGTCAGACGGGCCCTGCTGCTGGATACGACACTCACGGGCCCCGTCCTCGACCTTCCTGCCTGGCTCGCGAGAGTGGAAGGATCGTTTGTCGCCGTCTTTCGATCCGGCCTGAAGCTCGACCAGGCCGGGCTGGAGTTGGCCAATGCCGGCATCGTCCAGCTCTTCGTTCGCGAGGGGGCGGGCTCCAGCGCGGTCGCCGAGGGAGAGAAACTCAAGGAGATCCGCGCGCTTACGGGCAGCGGCCTCACCCTGGACGAGATGGCCGCGCTCTCGGCACCCTGGTTCCTCGATCCCGCTTATTTCAACCAGTATACGAGGCGAGTCTTCGCCAACAATGCCGCCCTCGCCCATGCGATCGGCACGGACTCCGCGCTGTTCGAAAGTCGATGCCATCCTTCGCTGATCTCTCCGGAGGCGGTCGCTCCCTTCTGCGCCATACGGCTTCGATGCGGGGCCGCGTCAGACCATGCCCGGCTGCTCCGCCGCGTGGAGGCCGAAATCGCCCGCCGCAGGCTGAAGCTCGACAAAGGCGGATCCTTCGGATTTCGCAGCGACCGTTATGAGCTGATCGAACCCGATCCCAAGGCTGGAAAACCTTTCCTGCGTGTGGCTCTGGGCTATCGCGGTGGTCCCAATCGCGACGGCATCATCGATCTCTTTCACGAATTGTCCGCGCTGCCGTCCCTCGCGTGACCGGCAAGCCCGGATCAGCGCGATAGCGCCAGCCTCCGCACGATCTCATCCACGATCAGCGACGGGGAGGCTTGGATATCGACCCGGATCGGTCGCTCGTCCTGTGCGGGCTCTTCCAACGTCGCGAACTGGCTGTCCAGCAGGCCGGCCGGCATGAAATGCGCCGTGCGCGCCATCAAGCGCCCGTGGATCACCTCCCGCAGGCCCCGGAGATAAACCAGGTTCGTGTCAGGCCGCTGCCCGACGATGATGCCCCGATAGGCCCGCTTCAACGCCGAACAGGTAATGACGCCGGATTCGCCCCTCTCCCGCCAGTCGTCGATGCGACGGGCGATGGCTTCCAGCCAGGGCAGGCGGTCGCCGTCGTTCAACGGCAGCCCGCTCCTCATCTTCTCGACGTTCTCGCGCGGATGAAGATCGTCTCCATCCATGAACGCACAACCGAGCCGTTCTGCCAGAAGGCTGGCGACGGTGGTCTTGCCCGATCCCGAGACACCCATCACGACGACGATGGTCTTCATTCGCGGCCAGCTTATCATATGGCCCGGACATGGAAATGAACGGGAGAGAAGAATGCAGCTCGGCATGATCGGCCTGGGACGCATGGGCGCCAACCTCGTGCGCCGCCTGGTGCGGCACGGGCACGAGTGCGTGGTGTTCGACCAGAACCCGCAGACGGTCGCGGGCCTTGTTGGACAGAACATCACCGGCGCCCCCGACCTGGCAAACCTGGTCGCCAAGCTCGTCAGGCCCCGGAACATCTGGGTCATGCTGCCGGCCGGCGAGATCACCGAGCAGACCGTGGCCGAACTCGGCCAGCTGCTGGACGCCGGCGACACGATCATCGACGGGGGCAACGCCTTCTTCCAGGACGACGTCCGACGCGCGCGCGAGATGAAGCATAAAGGCATCCACTATCTCGACTGCGGCACCAGCGGCGGCGTCTGGGGCCTGGAGCGCGGCTACTGCCTGATGATCGGCGGCGACAAAGAAGCAGTCGAACGACTCGATCCGATCTTCGCCGCGCTCAGTCCGGGCGAAGGCACCATCCCGAAGACACCGCGACGCGACTCGCGCGATCCCCGGGTCGAACGCGGCTATCTCCATTGCGGCCCGAGCGGTGCCGGCCACTTCGTGAAGATGGTGCACAACGGCATCGAATACGGGCTGATGCAGGCCTATGCCGAGGGCTTCGAGATCCTGCGCAAGGTCTCCTCCGAGGCGATACCGGCGGAGCGGCGTTACGACCTCGACCTCGCCGACATCGCCGAGGTGTGGCGGCGCGGCAGCGTGGTGAGCTCGTGGCTGCTCGACCTCACCTCGTCGGCCCTGGCGGAGGACCCCGCCCTCTCGAAGTATTCCGGCTTCGTCGACGATTCGGGCGAAGGCCGTTGGACCATCAATGCCGCCATCGAGGAGGCCGTGCCCGCCGACGTCCTGTCTGCGGCACTCTATGCCCGCTTCCGCTCCCGCGACCGCGAGGGGACTGCCAACAAGCTCCTGTCGGCGATGCGCCACGCCTTCGGGGGCCATGTCGAGCCCAAGAAGTAGATCACAGGAACGACAGGCCGCCGCTCAGCGCCACTGTCTGGCCGGTCATGTAGGCATTTCCGATCACCATCAGGACGGCCTGGGCACATTCCTCCGACGTGCCGAAGCGGCCGAGGGGAATGCGGTCCGGCGACGAGGCGAGGCCGCCGCGGACCATGTCGGTCTCGATCAAGGAGGGTGCCACGGCATTGACCGTGACGCCGTCCTTGACCACGCGAGCGGCATAGCCCCGGGTCAGCCCCTCCATGCCGGCCTTGGAGGCATTGTAGTGCGGGCCGATCCCGCCCGCCCCGCGGGCTGCACCCGAGGAAATGTTGACGATGCGGCCCCATTTGCGGGCCCGCATGCCCGGCAGGACGGCCTGGGTGCAGAGGAAGGCCGACTTCAGGTTGACTGCGATCGTGCGGTCGAACTGCTCCTCGGTGAGATCGTCGATGCCGGTCATGATTGCCAGCCCGGCATTGTTCACCAGCACGTCGACCGGTCCCAGCTCGCGCTCGACCGAGGCGATCATGCCGGCGACGGCCGCGCCGTCCGACACGTCGGCCGTGACCGCCATCGCTTTGCCGCCGGCCTTCCGGATGGTCGCCACGACCTCGTCCGCGTCGGCCGCCCGCTGCCGATAGTTCACGGCGACGGCGGCGCCCTCATGGGCGAGCGACAGGGCCACCGCACGCCCGATGCCACGCGACGCACCGGTCACCAGCGCGACCTTGTCGGCGAGCGAGGCCACGGTTCAGATCTCGTCGACGCCGAAGGCCTGGCGCATCGCCTTCACGCCTTCCTGATGCGGCGTCCACAGGCGGCCGCCGACGAGCCCGCCATCGACCACGAGGTCGTGACCGTTGATGAAGGTCGAGTCGTCCGAGGCCAGGAAGACGGCGGCCTTGGCAATGTCGTCGACGACACCGGCGCGCGGGATCGGCTGGTTTTTCGCCATGCTGGCCTTCATGGCTTCGGCATAGGCATCCGCCTTGTCCGGCGGCAGGCCGAGCGCCTTGGCGAAGATGCCGGTGGCGATGCCGCCCGGGGAAATCGAGTTCACCCGCACGTTCTTCTCGCCGAGCTGCATGGCCACGCAGACCGTCAGGTGGTTTACGGCAGCCTTTGCCGCACCGTAAATCAGCGAGGTCGAATAGCCCGCCCGGCGCCCCGCGACGCTGCCATTGTTGATGATGCTGCCCGAGCCCTGCGCCATCATCAGCGGCGCGGCGTGCTTCATGCCCAGCATGACCGACCGGACGAGTGTCGCCATGGCCGCATCGAACCCCTCGACCGGGACCGTCTCGATGCCGCCCACCGGGGCCGGCCCGCCGGCATTGTTGAACAGGCAGTCGACCCGGCCCCACTTGGAAAGGCAGGCGTCGAACACGCGCTTCACGTCCTCCTCGCGCGTCGCATCCGCCGTCACGAAAACGCAGTTGTCCTTGCCGAGCGCGGCCTCGAGCGTGCGGCCGAGTTCCTCGCGCCGTCCCGTGGCGACGACCTTCGCGCCCTCCTCCACGAAAAGTTCGACGGTGCGCCGCCCGATGCCGCTGGTCGCGCCGGTAACAATCGTGATCTTGCCGTCGAGCTTTCCGCCTTTTGATGTCGCCATGGAAATGTTCCTCTTTCAGTTTCCTCCCCCGTTTGACGGGGGAGGAAAATCAATCCGATCATGATACACCACCGCCAACCAGGAGAGGCATATGACGGTGTTGGGAATTCTCGGCGGCAGCGGCGTCTACGACATGGCCGGTCTCATGAACCCGGAATGGCGTCGGATCGACTCACCGTTCGGCGAGACGTCCGATGAGTTCCTGTTCGGCGTGCTGGACGGGCTCGACGTCGTCTTCGTCCCCCGCCACGGCCGCGGGCACCGCCATTCCCCGAGCTCGATCAACTACCGCGCCAACATCGATGCGCTGAAGAGGGTCGGCGTCACCGACATCCTGTCGCTCTCGGCCTGTGGCTCCCTGCGCGAGGATCTGCCGCCCGGCCACTTCGTCATCGTGGACCAGTTCATCGACCGTACCTTCGCCCGCGAGAAGAGCTTCTTCGGCGAGGGGCTGGTCGCCCATGTCTCGATGGCGCAGCCCACCTGCAACCGGCTGGCGGAGCTCGCGCACGAATGCGCCCAGAAGGCCAGCTTCCCGGTCCGCAAGGGGGGCACGTACCTCGCGATGGAAGGACCGCAATTCTCCAGCTTGGCCGAGTCGAAGCTCTACCGGAGCTGGGGCTGCGATGTGATCGGCATGACCAACATGCCCGAGGCCAAGCTCGCCCGCGAGGCGGAGATTTGTTACGTCACCGTCGCCATGGTCACAGACTTCGATTGCTGGCACCCCGACCATGACCATGTACAGGTCGCCGACATCGTCCGTGTGCTCCTCGAGAATGCCGAAAGAGCCAAGGCCCTGGTCGCCATGATCGCGCCGCGCCTCAAGGAGTCGCGTCCGACCCCCTGCCCGTCCGGCTGCGACCGCGCGCTGGAACACGCGCTCATCACCTCGCCCGCGGTCCGTTCGGCCGAGATGGTGGCCAAGCTCGATGCCGTCGCGGGCCGCGCGCTGAAGGGGTAGCGCTCAACCTGGGCGGCGGGGCGCCCCCATGAGCCGGGAGATCTCGTCCGCCGCCGCGGTCAGCCGCGGGATATAGCGGGTCATCACTTCGGGCTGGAGCCGCTCCACGGGCACGGTCAGCCCGAGCGCCGCCGCCGGGCGCCCGGCATGGTCGTAGATCACGGCGGCCGCTCCGCCCACCTGCTCTCGCCACTCGCCGATATTCGTCGAGTAGCCGTCGCGCCGGATCGTCTCCAGCGCCGCCAGCAGATCGTCGCGACGATGGAGCGTGTGAGGGGTGAAGCGCGGCAGCTCCTCGGGCAATGCCCGCAGAGCCTCGGGCGTCTGCACCGACAGCAGCGCCTTGCCGGTGGCGACACAGTGCGCCGGCGTGCGCTGGCCGATCCGGGAATAGGCACGTACCGGCTGGGCGCTCTCGACGTTGTGGATCGACACGACCTCGCAGGCCGCCATGTCGAGGACCGAGAGATGGGCCGTCTCGTCGACTTCGGCCACGAGGCGCTGCATCACGGGGATGGCGACTGTCGCGACGTCGAGCCGGCTGACGACCATGGCCCCCAGTTCCCACAGCCGGGTCGTAACGGTGTACCGCTGGTCGACCTGCATGACGTAGCCCCGGGCGGCCAGCGTCTGCAGCAAACGGTGCACATTGCTTTTCGAAAGGCCGAGCCTCGTGGCGAGTTCGGTGACGCCAAGCGGCGTCGCGCTGGAGGCCAGGGCCTCCAGCACCGTCAATGCCTTGATGACCGTCGTATCCATGCCAGCCGTCAGTCGAGCGAGATGTTCAGCGAGCGCACCAGCGGCGCCCAGAGCGCGCGGTCCTTCGCCAGGTACTTTTCGGCCGAGCCCGGCTCCTGCGGCCCCGGAATGACGATCGCCAGCGGCTCGAAGCGGGCCTGCAGGACGCCCGATGCCAGGATCTTGTTGATGGCGCTCTCGATTCGCGCGACCACGGCGGCGGGCGTGGCCTTGGGGACAGCGAGAGCGTACCAGCCCAGCGCCTCGAATCCGGGATAGCCGCTTTCCGCAACCGTCGGGATCGACGGGGCAACGGCCAGGCGCTTCGCGCTGGTGATCGCAAGCGGCACGACCGACTTCTGCGCAATGTGCGGGAGGGCACCGGAAATCACTTCCGAGAACATCTGCACCTCATCGGCCAGAAGGGCCCGCATCGCGCCGGCGCTGCCGGGATACGGCACGTGCGTCATCTTGATGCCGGCCCGCTGGGCGAACAGCTCGGCCGCGAGATGCAGCGATGAGCCCAGGCCGGATGAGGAATAGTTCACCTTCCCCGGATTGGCCTTGGCGTAGGCCACGAACTCCGACAGCGTGCTGGCCGGAAACTTCGGATTGACGATGAACACCACCGGCACCTCGGCGATGATCGAGACCATCCTGAAGTCGCGGTCGGTGTCGTAGGCCAGCCCCGTCTTCAAGAGCGGATTGAGCGTGTACGTCGTCCCCGTGCCCAGCAGCATGGTGTAGCCATCGGCCGGCGCATTGGCCGTCGCCGTCGCGCCGATCGCCGTAGCGGCGCCGCCCTTGTTGTCGACGATCACCGGCTGCCCCAGTTCCTTGGCGAGCGGCTCTGCCAGCACACGCGCCAGCAGGTCGTTCGTGGCCCCCGGCGGATAGGGCACGATCAGCTTGATCGGCTTGTCGGGATATTGCTGCGCCGACGCGGAGCCGGCGATGCCAAGCGATAGCGCCACGGCGCCCGCGAGGGCGACGCAAAACTGCTTCCGGAACACGTTTCCTCCTGGTTGATCGTTTGTCTTGTGCGTTAGGCCGCTGCCGCGAGGTCGCGATCGAGTTCGAGGGCGCCCGCCTTGAGACGCGGGATCAGCTCGCGGCCGAAATCCGTGACATCCCCCAGCGGGTCGAAACCGCGGATCAGGAACGATGCCACACCGAGGCGGTAGTATTTCAGCATCGCCTCCGCGACCTGCTCCGGCGTGCCGACGAGGCACGAGGTATTGCCCTTGCCGGCGGCTGCGCCCGCGACCGGCATCCACAGACGTTCGTCATGCACATCCCCGCGCCTGGCCAGTTCGACCAGGCGCTCCGCCGACTTGTCCTGCGCCTTCGTCGGCATGGTCCCGCTCGACTTGAGATCGTCGAGAATCTTCTTCGCCTTGTCCCACGCTTTGCCTTCGGTCTCAGCGATGATGGGGCGGAACGAGACATTGAAGCGCGGCGTCCGCCCGAACGGCTGGGTCATTCGGCGGAATTCGGCGATCCGTTCGCCCGTCTCCGCCAGCGGTTCGCCGAACATGGCAAACGTATCGCAGTGCTGCGCTCCCATCTCCATCGCACCCGGTGATGAACCACCGAAGAACAGGGCCGGATGCGGCTGCTGGAAAGGCCGCGCCTCGGAGAACACATCCCTGAAACGGTAGAACCTGCCCTCGTAGTCGAACGGCTTGGTCGAGGTCCAGACTTTGCGCATCACGTCGAGATACTCGGCGGCGCGCACGTAGCGCTCTTCCTTGGGCGAGAAGTCGCCTTCACGCTGCTGGTCGGCGTCGCTGTTGCCAACGATGATGTGAAGGGCGAGGCGGCCGCCGGAAAGCTGGTCCATGGTTGCCGCCGCGCGGGCCGCGAGGGTCGGCGACACGACGCCTGGCCGGTGGGCGATCAGGTAGCGAAGCTTCTCCGTATGGGCTGCCGCATAGGTCGCAACAGTGAAACCCTCGGCGGACGAGGCGTAGTAGCCGACCAGCACATAATCGAATCCGGCCTTCTCGTGCGTCTGCGCGAACTCACGGAGGAACGAGGGCGAGATGCCGCCCGCGATCACATGCAAGGAAGTGCCCTGAGGGGGAGCCACTCCAATCATACCGATCACGTTCACGGGCATTGATTTCCTCCGTACGTTCTAAATAATGAAACACTGTTCCAATATTCTTGCCGGCGTGAAGTTTGCTGTCAAGGCGAAGCCCCCGCCGTCTATAAGGACCGTCCATGACCCATGCCCTGCCTCCCCTCGACACCCTCCGCGAATCCTGCACGACCATCGCTCAGGACGCCGCGTCCGAAATCATGCGGATCTATGCCGGCGACCACGGTGTGCGTGACAAGGACGACAAGAGCCCCGTCACCGATGCCGACCATGCGGCCGAAGCGGTCATCCTGGCCGGCCTGCGCAAGCTCACGCCGGGCATCGTGATCATCGCTGAGGAGGAAATGGCGGCGGGCCGCATCCCGTCGCTCGACGATGGACGGCCGTTCTGGCTGGTCGACCCGCTCGACGGCACCAAGGAATTCATCAAGAGGAACGGCGAGTTCACGGTGAACATCGCTCTGGTCGAGGGCGGCCGCCCGACCCTCGGTATCGTCCTGGCCCCTGCCACCGAGACGCTATGGCGTGGAGCAAAGGGGCTGGGCGCCGACAAGCGCGAGGGCAAGGGCGCCTTCAAGCCGATGCAAACCCGCACGCCCCCGGCCGAAGGGCTGACCGCTTGCGCCAGCCGCAGCCACGGCACCTACAACGACCTCGACATCTGGTTCCGCAACAACAACCTCACCGTGGCCGACCGCGTGCAGGCGGGCTCCTCGTTGAAGTTCTGCCTGATCGCCGAAGGCAAGGCCGACATCTATCCGCGTTTCGGACCGACCATGGAGTGGGACACAGCCGCGGCCCAGGGCGTGCTCGAGGCCGCCGGCGGAGAAGTCGTCACCGTGGACGGCAAGCCCCTGCTCTACGGCAAGCCGCGATTCGCCAACCCGCACTTCATCGCCCGCAGCCTGGCGGCGCGATGAGCCTGGTCGAGGCGACGGCGCAGTCCATCGCCAAGGCCGCAGCAACGCTGCGCGACGGCGGTCTCGTCGCCTTCCCGACTGAGACCGTCTACGGCCTGGGCGGTGACGCCACCAACGAGCGCGCCGTGGCCGCCATCTTCGAGGCCAAGGGGCGGCCGCAGTTCAATCCGCTGATCAGCCACGTCCTTGACGCGGCGGCGGCCCGCGCGTTCGTGCGCTGGAACGACACCGCGGAGAAACTCGCGGCCGCGTTCTGGCCGGGTCCGCTCACCCTGGTCCTGCCGCGCGCCGAGGGCTCGTCCATCGCGCTTCTGGCGACCGCCGGACTCGACACGGTGGCCATCCGCGCGCCCTCGCACCCGATTGCCCAGGCCCTGATGCGGGCCACCGGCCGGCCGATCGCTGCCCCCTCCGCCAACCGCAGCGGCGAGGTCAGCCCCACCCGCCCCGAACATGTGGCGCAGTCGCTGGGTGCGCGCGCGCCGATGATCCTGGATGGCGGCGCCTGTCTCGTCGGCGTTGAATCCACTGTCCTGGATCTCTCGAGCGAGACCCCCATCCTGCTGCGTCCCGGCGGCGCGACCCGCGAGGCGATCGAAGCCGTGATCGGCCCCATCGCGCTCAGCGACGCCATCCCGACCGGGGACGCCGCCCGAAAGTCACCCGGCCAGCTCCACAGCCACTACGCACCGTCGCGTCCGGTCCGGCTGGAGGCGACTTCGGTATCGCCCGACGAGGGCCTGCTCGCGTTCGGCAGCGCCGTGCCTGACGGCGCCATGCTCACGATGAACCTCAGCACGTCCGGCGATGTCGGCGAAGCTGCCGCCAACCTGTTCGCCATGATGCGGTCGCTCGATCGTCCCGGCATCGGCCGCATCGCCGTGATGCCCATTCCGCATGCCGGCCTCGGCCTCGCGATCAACGACCGGCTCCGCCGTGCCGCCGCGGATGACGACTCCAACAGGCAGCGCTAGTCTGCCGTCAAAGAGAGGAAACGATGCCCGATACCGCGATCATCCCGACTATCCCGACGGCCCCCGTCACGCCTGCGATCCTCGAAAGCCTGCGCGCCATCGTGGGCGACAAGGGCCTGATCGTCGACGACCAGGGGAAGCAGCCCTTCGTCACCGACTGGCGCGGCTCCATCGTGGGCAACGCGGCCGTCGTGGTGCGGCCGGCCAACGTCGAGGAAGTCTCGAAGGTCGTGAAGCTCTGCCACGACAACGGCATCGCCATCGTGCCCCAGGCCGGCAATACCGGCCTGATGGGCGGCGCGACGCCCTGGCCGTCGCACACCGGCATCGTCCTGTCTGTCGGCCGCATGAACAAGGTGCTGAACGTCGATCCGGTCGGCTACTCGATGACGGTCGAGGCCGGCTGCGTGCTGCAGACGCTGCAGGAGACGGCGGCCAGCCATGACCGCTTCTTCCCGCTGTTCCTGGGCGCCCAGGGCTCGTGCATGATCGGCGGCAATCTCTCGACCAACGCCGGCGGCGTGCAGGTGCTGCGTTACGGCAATGCGCGCAACCTCGTCATGGGCCTCGAAGTGGTGCTGCCCAACGGCGACATCTGGAACGGCCTGCGCGCGCTCAAGAAGGACAATACCGGCTACGACCTCAAGCACCTGTTCATGGGCGCCGAAGGCACGCTGGGCATCATCACCAAGGCCGTGCTGAAGCTGTGGCCCGCCTCCAAGGACGTGGCGACCGCCTGGCTCGCCATCCGCGATCCGCAGGCCGCCATCGAGATCCTGTCCGAGGCGCACGGCGCCTCGGAGGACAATGTCGGCTCGTGCGAGCTGATGAGCCGGACCTGCACCGACATGGTCCTGCGCAACATCCCCGGCACGCAGGATCCGCTGAAGGCCGACACGCAGTGGTTCCTGCTGCTGGAGTGGACCTCGGCACGTCCCAAGGCCGAGGGCGCCGAGGGCATGTCCGAGAAGATGGAGCAGTTCCTGGCCGACCAGATGGAGGCCGGCCGGGTGCTCGACGCCGTGATCGCCCAGAGCGAGGCGCAGGCGCGCAACATGTGGGTGATCCGCGAATCGGTCGCCCCTGCCTCGCGCGCCGAGGGACCGGGCCTCAGCTACGACATCTCGGTCTCGATCTCCAAGGTGCCGGAGTTCATCGAACGCGGTCTCAAGGCCGCCCTCGACATCCTGCCCAGCATCCGCCCCTACCCGCTCGGCCATATCGGCGACGGCAACATCCACTTCTCCTTCATGGGACCCAAGGGGATGGACCGGCCGACGCTCAGCCAGTACTCGCCCGCCATCACCCGCGCGGTGAACGACCTGGTCACGAGCCTCGACGGGTCGATCTCGGCCGAGCACGGCATCGGCATCGACAAGCTCGACGAGCTTGCGCACTACCGCAGCCGGATCGAACTCGACACGATGCGCACCATCAAGCGCGCGCTCGACCCGAAGAACATCATGAACCCCGGTAAGGTGCTGCGTGTCTGAGACCGACTTCGTCGAGAAACTGCGCGCCATCGTCGGCGACAAGGGTCTGATCACCGACGAACAGGGCAAGCATCCCTACGTCACCGACTGGCGCGAGAGCTTCGTGGGCCATGCGCTGGCCGTGGCGCGACCGGCCAACACGCAGGAAGTCGCGGACGTCGTGAGGCTCTGCGCGGCGGAGAAGGTCTCCGTGGTGCCGCAGGGGGGCAATACCGGCCTCGTGGGCGGCGGCATCCCGCAGGAGAAGGGCCGCGAGATCGTGCTGTCGCTCAACCGCATGACCCGCATCCTCGACATCGACCTGATCGGCTATACGATGACGGTCGAGGCGGGCGTGATCCTGAAGACCATCCAGGAGACGGCGGCGGCGAACGACCGGCTGTTTCCGCTTTCGCTGGCTGCCGAAGGCAGCTGCTCGATCGGCGGCAACCTCTCGACCAACGCCGGCGGGGTGCAGGTCCTGCACTACGGCAACGCCCGCCAGCTCGTGCTCGGCCTCGAGGTCGTGACGCCCCAGGGGGAGATCTGGAACGGGCTTCGCGCCCTCAAGAAGGACAATACCGGCTACGATCTGCGCGATCTCTATCTCGGCTCTGAAGGCACGCTGGGCATCATCACGCGCGCGGTGCTGAAGCTCTGGCCCAAGCCCAAGGACGTCGCCACCGCCTGGGTCGCCGTCCCCTCGCCCGAGGCCGCCGTCGCCCTGCTGAGCGGCGCGCATGCCGCGTCGGAAGACAATGTCACCTCCTGCGAGCTGATGGGCCGCCAGGGCATCGACCTCGTGCTGCAGCACATTCCCGGCGCGGCCGATCCCCTGGCCGAGCGCCACGACTGGTACGTGCTCCTCGAATGGTCTTCCACGCGCGCCCGGCGCGACGGGGAGAACCAGGGCGGCCTGCGCGAGAAGATGGAAGCCTATCTCGGCGAAGCCATGGAACAGGGCCTCGTCCTCGACGCCACCATCGCCCAGAACGAGACCCAGGCCCGCGCGCTGTGGGGCCTGCGCGAGAACCACACGGAAGCCTCCAAGAAAGAAGGTCCGTCCGTGAAGCACGATATTTGCGTCGCGGTGAGCCGCATCCCCTCCTTCGTCACCGAAGGCCTGGCGGCAATGAGGACGGCGCTACCCGAGGGCCGGCCGGTGACCTTCGGCCACGTCGGCGACGGCAACCTGCACTTCAACTGCCAGGCGCCGGAAGGCTGGGACAAGGCCCGCTTCACACCGCGCGCCCGGGCGGTGACGGCCGCGATCTACGATCTGGTCGTGAGCTACGGCGGATCGATCTCGGCCGAGCACGGCATCGGCCTGCTCAAGGTCGACGAGCTGGCCCATTATCGCAGCCAGATCGAGATCGACACGATGCGCACGATCAAGCGCGCCCTCGATCCGCAGAACCTGATGAACCCGGGAAAGATCGTCCGGGTTTAGGCACTGTCGTCCTGAGCGGAGCGAAGGACCTCACACAGCGGCCAAAGGGTTGCGTTGCGGACGGGAGATCCTTCGCTGCGCTCAGGATGACAAGAATTGAACACGGACGCGCTTTGTCGCCCTACGGCGGCGGCGTGCGGTCGTTGGTTCGGTCGACGATCTCGTACTGGACGTCGGTCACCTTGCCGTCGTGGTGACGGGCCGGCGGGGCGGGCTCGATATCCCGGCGAAAGAAACCCAGGATCCAGCGTTTCGCCTTGAAGGCCAGCAGCAGCACCAGCCCGACGGCCGCCACACCTGCGATCACGGCGAAGCCCAGCACCGCCAGCACCACGAAGCCGATCAGCCCCAGGATCGCCTGGATCCACACGCGGGCCGGCAGGCGCGACAGAAGCTCGAGGAACTGCTTGCCGTTCATGTCGCCCAGCGCTTCTCGAAGTCCCAGACCTCGGGAAACCCCATCAGCCCGTGGATGTCCTCGTACTGCGGCAGCGGATCGCCGACGCTGGTGCCGCTGTCCTTGAGATGCGCGAACGACCGCCTCATCGCCTCGGCGGCGACGCTCAGACCAAGCACCGGATAAATCGCGAGATCGAAGCCCCACTTCTTCAGCCGGTCGACCTCGGCGCGCGGCGTCTTGCCGAACTCGACCATGTTGGCGAGCAGCGGCTTGCTCACTTCCTTGCCGATGCGCTCCAGCTCGGCTTCGCTCTCCGGCGACTCGACGAAGATGATGTCGGCGCCGGCCTCCGCGTAGAGGCTGGCGCGGCGCAGCGCCTCATCGAGCCCCAGCGCCGTGCGCGCATCCGTGCGCGCCACGATCAGCGTCTCGGCGTGGCGACGCGCGTCCGCCGCGACCCTGATCTTGAGCGCCATGTCCTCGGCCGGCACCACGCGCCGCCCCGGCGTATGGCCGCATTTTTTCGGCATTTCCTGGTCTTCGATCTGGATCGCGGCGACGCCGGCCGCCTCGTAGCCCCGGATCGTACGCTGGACGTTCAGCAGCCCGCCATAGCCCGTGTCGGCGTCGGCGATGAGCGGCGTCTCGACCACCGAGCAGATCATCTCGACTCGGCCGAGCATGTCGGAATAGGTCGCAAGGCCCGCGTCGGGCAGGCCCAGCATCGAGGCCGTGGCGCCATAGCCCGTCATGTAGAGAGCGGGAAAGCCCATGCGGTCCGCGACGCGCGCGGAAATGCCGTCGTAGACGCCGGGCGCCAGGATGAACTCGCCCCGCGCCAAAAGCTCCCGCAGTTTCGCTGCCTGTGGATTGCCTGCCATGTCTCTCTCCTCGCTCAGGAAAATGACCGAGTTGTGTCGATCCGGCCAGCCTTCCCAAACGAAAACGGCCGGCGGTCAGGAACCGTCGGCCGTTCACGAAAATGTCGGTGGATCAGACGGAGACGGGCTTGAGTTCCTGCGACCCCGCCGACTTGCAGAAAGTCGTGGTCTCGGTCGTGGTCTGGCCGTTCTTGGTGGCCGTCAGCTCGATCGGCCGGCAGGTGCTGCCGTCGGCGCGGCTGGTCGCCGGCGCGACCGGCTTGGCGCTCACGACGGTCGGCGGCGCCGTCGGCGCGGCCGACGAGGAGGTCTTGGTCGGCTCGACCGTGTAGGTGGTCGGCACGTTGTTCTCGGCGACGAACGCATACTGCGTGGCCTCGGCCAGACGGCGACGCTCCTGATCGTCGAGGGCGCGACCGACGAGATTGCCGGCCAGTCCGCCCACCAGCGCACCGCCGACTGCACCGCCGACGGACCCGAAGGCCAGACCGCCGACGACACCGCCCAGCGCCGCGCCCATGACGGTACCGGTCGTCTGGTTGTTCGGCTGACCGCGATCGTCCGTGCAGGCGGCCACGAGCCCGAGGGCTGCGACCACGCCTACGATCCGGACGACGATCTTCCTGCCGGAGAAGAAGGCCGTGTCAGCAGTCACTGCAGTCATCTGGTGCATCTCCTTTTGTATTCAGGAACGTTCACTCTACTCCAGAGATATTGCTTGCTGCCACGAGCATCGTCCTCCGCATCCGCATAGGAGCGCGGAGCATCGCACGAGGCCAGCAGCAGGCCGGTCCGGACCAGGACGAGCGCGAGATCGTCGCGATCCGAGTCCGGGATGTCGGCGAGCGGATCCTTGGAGTTTCGTTTGGTGATCAGGCAGCGATACAGCGGCGTGCCATCGGTCAGCCGATCGGTCTGCCGGCAGCGCAGATTGCGCGGCTGGGCAGCCAGCGAATCGGCGGCAAGCTTGTGAAGCGCCGGATCGTCGACACTGTCGACCCCTTGCAACCGGATCTCGCCCGTGCGGTCCTTGAGGCCGATCATCATCAGCGTCTTGCCGAAATGGTCGAAGTTGCCGGCGACGAACTCGATGGCCTTGCGCGCGTCCTCGATCGCCTTTTGCCGTGCCGCCGCTTCCTCGGCGGCCTTGCGCTGGGCTTCGTCTTCGGCGCGCTTCTTGTCGGCCATCTCCGCCTCGACCTTGCGGCGCGTGTCGTCCTCGAACTGCCGTCGGGCCGCTTCGGCCCGGGCCTCGAGATCGGCCTTCGCCTTTGCATCCTGCTCGGCCTTCGCTCTGGCCTCCTGATCGGCCTTCGCTTTCGCCTCCTGTTGGGCCTTCTCGGCGCGCAGCCGGTCGGCTTCCTCCGCCGCCGTGCGTCGCGCCTCCTCGGCCGCTTCGGCCGCAGCGCGCGCCTTCACCATTTCCGGGTCGGGACCGCGCGTGGCCATCGCATAGTAGCCGCCGCCCCCGCCCGCCAGCAGCACGACCGCCGCGATACCAGCCCACAGGCCGACGCGTGACTTCGGTGCTGGAGGAGACGCCGGAGTCGTCGATGCCGTCGTGGTCGCAGGTCCCAGAACCGACTTTCGCCCGGCCGGCACTTCCTCGGCCTTGCCCATCACCATCGTGGCGTTCGCCTCGGGCGACGCCGTCATGCCGAGAATGGGACGCCAGCCGGCGATCGATTGCGGCCGGTCGCGGGCGACCACCGTGAGGCCGGCGTCGATGCCGGCGAGCAGGCCGGACGGAAAGCCCGCCGGCGCCAGCCTGCCGAGCGGCTCGTAGGCGTCGTCCAGCATGCGATCGAAGGCGTTGGGCGGCGCCTTGCCGGCGATGGCATGATAGAGCGTGGCGGCGAGGCCGTAGATGTCGGTCCACGGCCCCTGCTTGGCCGACGTCATCTGTTCGGCCGCGGCATAGCCCGGCGTGAATATCGCCGTCATTGCCGCCGTCCGGCCGACCATCGCCGCGCGCGAGGCGCCGAAATCGATCAAGGTGGGATTGCCGGCCGCATCGAGCAGAATGTTCGCGGGCTTGATGTCGCGATGCAGGAAGCCCGCGGCATGCACCTGCTCGAGCCCGTCGAGCAGCGGCCACAGGATGCGGTCGACTTCCTCGGGCTTCAGCCTGCCGCCGCTGTTGATGCGCTCCTCGAGCGTCACGCCGCTCAGGAGCTCCATGACGATGTAAGCCGTGCCGTTGGCTTCGAGGAAGTCGAAGACCTGCACGATCGCCGGCACGCGATGGAGGCTGGCGAGCGTCCGGCCCTCGGTGACGAAGCGGTCGCGCCCCCAGCCAAAATCGTCGGCCATCTTGGTCGTGCGCGGCAGCACCGTGGACCCGTCCTGACGCACCGCCAGCGCCGACGGCAGATATTCCTTGATCGCGACCTCGCGGCCGAGTTGCACGTCGCGGGCGCGATAGGTGATTCCAAACCCGCCCTGCCCCAGCACGGATACGATCTCGTACCGGCCGATCAGTTGCCCCGCCTTCAGCGAGACATAGTCGACCTCGGGCGGCGGCGTGGCGCCGGATAGGGTCGTGGGCTCGTTCATGGGCGGAGCACGCCGCTAGGTGTGATGAACGACCAGCTCGACATCGCCGAGCCGCAACTTCGATCCCGCCTGCAGGACGGTCGGCGCGCCCGCCTTGACGACGGTGCCATTGACCGCCGTGCCATTGGTCGAGCCGAGATCCTCGACCTGCAGCGCCTCGCCAGCGAGGCTCAGCCTCGCATGCCGGCGCGACACGGTCGGGTGCGGCACGACGAGCTCGCACTGGTCGGCGGCGCGGCCAATGCACATGCCTTGCGACTGGCCGACCAGCTTCTCCATCGACACTTCGAACGAGTGCTTGCGGCCGGCCGAGTCCGGGCCTTCAAAACGCAAGGTGATCTGCGGCACCATCCGCGTCGTCGTGCCGGGAGCGATGAGCTTCGCCGGCCGTACATGGAATACCTGCACCGAGCGACTGACGTTCTTCAGCTGATGCTCGCCGCCGTCGTGAAAGGCGTACTCGGTGCGCAGCTCGACGAGATCGCGGACGGCGCGCGAGACGGCGATGCCGCCAGGTTCGGCGAGCGTCTGGATGCGCGCCGCCAGGTTCACGCCGTCGCCGAAGATGTTCTGGTCCTCGTCGTCGATGATGACTTCGCCGAGATGGACGCCGACGCGGAACAGCATGCGCTGCTCGTCGCTGAGCGCTTCGTTGAAGTGCGCCATCCGTTCCTGGATGTCGATCGCGGCCGCGACCGCCGATACGGCCGAGCCGAACTCCGCCAGCATGGCATCCCCCGCCGTACCGACCAGCCGGCCGCGTCCGGCATCGATGGCCGGACGCCAGACTTCGATCTGGGCAGACTTGAGGTGACGGAACGTTCGCGTCTCGGCGCCCTCCATCATCCGGGTGAACCCGGCGAGGTCGGCATGGACGATGGCGGCTAGGCGGCGTTGCATGGTCTCATCGGTTCGGCGGCCTCATCGCGATCTGCCGCCCGGCGGAAAGATACCCTGCCAGGCGACCGTCGGCACGGCCAGATACTGCCGGCATCCTGCATTGAATCGCGGCAATCTTGGGACAACCGGCGCGATCATGTGCCGGCGTCGGCTTTCAGCGCCCCTTGAAGGTCGGAGTGCGCCGCTCGCCCAGTGCCGTCAACCCTTCCTTGAGATCCTCGGAGTTCGCGCAGGCCCGCTGGGTCTGGCGGATCGAGGGCATGTCGGGCGCCGCCTGGGCG
Organism: Reyranella sp.; assembly: GCF_965228225.1. Lineage (GTDB taxonomy): Bacteria > Pseudomonadota > Alphaproteobacteria > Reyranellales > Reyranellaceae > Reyranella. The sequence continues at coordinate 2,974,597 of NZ_OZ245801.1, forward strand.
AACTGCTCGATGGCCCGCTTCATGCCCGACATCGACAGCGGCGCGAGGCCGGCCAGACGCGCGGCCTTCTCGGCGACCTTGTCCTTGAACTCCGCGCGCTCGACCAGCCAGTCGAGATAGCCGACCGCCAGAAGCTCGGTGTCGTGGAAATCCTCCGACAGCAGGAAGGCACGCTTGGCAAAGCTCGGGCTCACCTTCTGCGTGTAGCGGCGCAGCCCGCTCGGATAGTAGTGGAGACCGAAACGCGCCGCCGGCATGAAGAAGCGCATGCCCTTGACGCCGAGGCGGAAGTCGCAGGCCAGCGCCAGGTCGGTGGCGCCGCCATACACGCCGCCGTTCAGCGCACACAGGGTCGGCATGCGCATCGCCTCGATGCGATCCATGACGACTTCGAAGGTGTTGTCGCCGCCCTCGTCCTTGCGCTCCCCGGCCGGGATCGAGCCGAGGTCGTATCCGGAGCAGAAGGTCTTGTCGCCGGCGCCCGTGATCACCGTGACGCGGACGGCGGAATCGGCATCGGCCGTCTCGACCGCTTCGCGCAGCAGCTTCAACCCCGCAGGATCGAGCCGATTGTGCTTGGCGGGATCGTTCAGCGTGATGGTGGCGATGGGGCCGTCGATCGACAGCAGGACTGTGTTTGTCATGTGGCCACCAAAATAGCCGAGCCGGTCGCCAAAAGCGACCGAGCGCGGCATATTGCGGCCCGGAGGAATTCACATGACTTACACTGCCCCTCTCGCCGACATGCGTTTCGCCCTGCGCGAAGTGGCCGGCCTTTCAGGCGTCGCCGCCCTGCCCGGCTACGAGCATGCAACGGACGACACGATCGACGCGGTGCTCGAGGAAGCCGGGAAGCTGGCCGGCAACGGCCTCGCCCCGCTCAACCGCGAGGGCGACAAGGTCGGCGCCAGGCTCGAGAACGGCGTGGTGCGGACCGCGCCGGGCTTCGCAGCCATCTACAAGGAATTCGTCGAAGGCGGTTGGAACTCCCTTCCCTTCGATCCGGAATTCGGCGGCCAGGGCATGCCGTGGCTTCTGGCGACCGCCGTACAGGAGATGTGGCAGGCCGCCAACATGGGCTTCGGCCTGGTGCTGCTGCTGAACCAGGGCGCGATCGACGCCATCCACCATCACGGGTCGGAAGAGCAGAAGGCGGCCTATCTGCCCAAGATGATCTCCGGCGAATGGACCGGCACCATGAACCTCACGGAGCCCCAGGCCGGCTCCGACCTCGGCCAGCTCAAGAGCCGGGCGGTCAAGAGCGGTGACCATTATCTCGTGAGCGGCCAGAAGATCTACATCACCTATGGCGAGCACGACATGGCCGAGAACATCGTCCACCTCGTGCTGGCCCGCACGCCCGACGCGCCCGCGGGTGTCCGTGGCATCTCGCTGTTCATCGTGCCGAAGTACCTGCCCGACGCGGATGGCAAGCCGGGCAAGCGCAACGACCTGCGCTGCGTGTCGCTGGAGCACAAGCTCGGCATCCATGCGAGCCCGACCTGCGTGATGTCGTTCGGCGACGACGGCGGTGCGGTCGGCTACCTGGTCGGCGAGGAAGGCCGCGGCCTCTCCTACATGTTCACCATGATGAACAATGCCCGCCTGTCCGTGGGCATCCAGGGTCTCGCCATCGCCGAGCGCGCCTATCAGCAGGCGGCCGCCTTCGCGCGCACCCGCGTCCAGTCGAAGGACGACGGCAGCGCCGCCCCCGCTTCCGTATCGATCGTCCATCATGCCGATGTCCGCCGCATGCTGATGAGCATGCGCGCCCAGATCGAGGCCATGCGGGCGCTGGGCTACTACACCGCCGCCGGCATCGACGGCGCGCTGAAGCAGCCCGACAAGGCGGCCAGCCGCAAGATCCAGGACCGGGTCGATCTGCTGATCCCGATCGTGAAGGCCTGGTTCACCGACCTCGGCAACGAGATCGCCTCCACGGGCGTGCAGATCCACGGCGGCATGGGCTTCATCGAGGACACCGGCGCAGCGCAGCACCTGCGCGACGCCCGCATCCTGCCGATCTACGAAGGAACGAACGGCATCCAGGCGCGCGACCTGGTGGGCCGCAAGGTCGCCAAGGACGGCGGGGAGACCATGCTGGCGCTGGTCGCCGAGATGCGCGCCACGGCCGAAGAGATGAAGGCCGCTCCCGGCGACGATATCGAGGCGATCCGCACCGGCCTCGAGGCCGCGGCGGATGCCCTGCAGGACGCGACCCGGTGGGTCGCGCAGTCGGTCAAGACCGAGCTGGTGAGCGCGCTGGCGGGATCGGTGCCCTTCCTGCGCCTCGCCGGCACGGCGCTGGGCGGCTGGCTCCTCGCCCGCAGCGCCCTCGTGGCTCAGACGCGGCTCGGGCAACGCGACGGCGATCCCGCCTTCCTCGAGGCCAAGCTGGTCACGGCGCGCTTTTATGCCGAGGTGATCCTGCCCCCGGCCCTGGCCCAGCTCGGCCCGCTCAAGGCGGCGGGACGGACGGTGTTCGTCCTGTCGGAAGAGCAGTTCTAGGGAAGGCCGCTACAGCCTCTTCACCATGTGGACGCGCGTGTGCGCGTCCCTGCCATGGTCCGGCGGCCCGCGATGGACGATCTCGAAGCCATGGCTGCCGTAGAGCTTGACGAGGTGATGCATCATCTCGGCCGTGACGAGCGACACGGTGCGGTCACCCCGCTCGCAAGCGACTTCGTCGAGCCTTTGCAACAGCCAGCGTCCCAGGCCTGTACCCTGCTGCGCCGGATCGACGGCCAGCCGGTCGAGAAAGAGTTCTGCTTTCCGCCGCTCGGTGGCGGCGACGCCGACGATCCGTCCGTCCTTCTCCGCCAAAAACACGTCGCCGCGCTCGATGGAAGCGGGGAGCCACTTATAGTAGTCGGCTGGAATCTCGCGCCCGAGCCTGTGCATATACGGCGTGAACGCGGCGCGCAGGACGCGGTCGGCGTCGGCGCATTCGGCTGATTGGGCGGCCCTGAAGATGAAGCTCATGCCGCAGCTTAGAGCCTTTCCGGACGAGATAGAATCGAGCCGAGCATCTCAACACTGACCTCACCCTGAGGAGCGAACGCAGTGAGCGTCTCGAAGGGTGGGCACGCGCACCCCATCGCTTGCCCATCCTTCGAGACGCCGTGCTGTGCACGGCTCCTCAGGATGAGGGGGTGGGTGAATGTAAAACGGAAAGACTTTAGTCTTCCGCTGGGGGCGCGCCACTCCGTGGCGCGTCTACTTCTCCCATGACCTTGACGCGCCACGGAGTGGCGCGCGCCCAGCAATAAAAAACGCCCGCTCTCTCGAGCGGGCGTTCTCAATTCGGTGAGACGAAAGGGGCCTTACGCCGCTTCCTGCTGCTCTGCCTGGTCGGCCGACGGGCCGCTATCCTGGCCCTTGGCCGAGGTGTCGCGCTCGACGAACTCGATCACGGCCATTTCGGCGGCATCGCCGAAGCGGTAGCCGGCCTTCAGCACGCGGAGGTAGCCGCCGTTGCGCGTGGAGTAGCGCGGGCCAAGCGTGGTGAAGAGCTTGTCGGCGATGTAGGGATCGCGCAGGAAGCCGATCGCCTGACGACGCGCATGCAGGCCGCCGCGCTTGCCGAGGGTCACCAGCTTCTCGACGATCGGACGCAGGTCCTTCGCCTTGTGCAGCGTGGTCGTGATCTGCTCGTGCTTGATGAGAGCACCCGCGAGATTCATGAACATCGCCTTGCGATGCTCAGCCGTGCGGTGGAACTTCCGGCCGCGATTATTGTGACGCATGACTTCTTTCCTTCTGCCGGCCTAGTACGGCTCTTCCAGCCGCTTGGCCATTTCCTCAATGTTGTCCGGCGGCCAGCCGGGAATTTCCATTCCCAGATGGAGGCCCATGCCGGCCAGCACTTCCTTGATCTCGTTCAGCGACTTGCGGCCGAAGTTCGGCGTACGCAGCATCTCTGCCTCGGTCTTCTGAACCAGATCGCCGATGTAGATGATGTTGTCGTTCTTCAGGCAGTTCGCGGAGCGGACCGACAGTTCGAGCTCGTCGACCTTGCGCAGCAGGTTGCGGTTGAACGGGAAGTCGTCCTGCTGCTCTTCCCTGCGGACCTCGCGCGGCTCCTCGAAATTGATGAAGAGCTGCAGCTGGTCCTGCAGGATGCGCGCGGCGAGCGCCACGGCGTCCGCCGGCATCGTCGTGCCATTGGTCTCGACCGTCATCGACAGACGATCATAGTCGGTAACCTGACCGACGCGGCTGTTCTCGATCTTGTAGGAAACGCGCTTGACCGGGCTGAACACCGAATCGATCGGGATCAGGCCGATCGGCGCGTCCTCCGGACGGTTCGCCGACGCCGGGACATAGCCCTTGCCCGTCGCGACCATGAGTTCCATCGAGATCGAGGCCCCGTCGTCGAGCGTGCAGATCAGATGCTTGGCGTCCATGATCTGAACGTCGCCCGGCAGCTCGATCATGCCGGCGGTGACCTCGCCGGGACCGACGGCGCGCAGATAGAGACGCTGCGGGCGGTCGCCCTGCATCTTCACGGCCATCGCCTTGATGTTCAGGACGATGTCCACAACATCCTCGCGGACGCCGGGAATCGACGAGAATTCATGCAGCACGTTGTCGATCTTGATCGACGTGACGGCCGCACCCTGGAGAGACGACAACAGGACGCGCCGCAGCGCATTGCCGAGCGTGAGACCGAAGCCGCGCTCGAGCGGCTCGGCGACGATGGTCGCGGTGCGACCCGGATCGACGCCGGCTTCGGTGACAAGCTTCTCCGGCTTGATCAGGTCCTGCCAGTTCTTCTGAAGCACGTGGGCTACCCCTCTAGACCGGTTCGAGCGAGCCCCTTGGGACTCGCCATACATTCCCCTTGAGCGGGCGGCGCCATGGGCGCCGCCTCCACTCGAAATCAGACGCGGCGACGCTTCGGCGGCCGGCAGCCATTGTGCGGGATCGGCGTCACGTCGCGAATCGACGTCACGGCCAGGCCCACCGCCTGAAGCGCGCGCAGCGCCGACTCACGCCCCGAGCCGGGACCGCGCACCAGGATCTCGATCGTGCGCATGCCATGCTCCATCGCCTTGCGACCGGCACCTTCGGCGGCCATCTGCGCGGCGAACGGGGTCGACTTGCGCGATCCCTTGAAGCCCTGCTGGCCCGACGACGACCAGGCAATGGCGTTGCCCTGGGCGTCGGTGATGGTGACGATCGTATTGTTGAACGAGGCGTTCACGTGGGCGACGCCGGCGATGATGTTCTTGCGTTCCTTGCGACGGGGACGCGCGGCGCCGGTGGCGGCTGCAGCTTTGGCCATGACCGAGATCCCTTCTTACTTCGTCACTTTTTTCTTGCCGGCGATCGGCTTGGCCGGGCCCTTGCGGGTCCGCGCATTGGTATGCGTGCGCTGGCCATGGACCGGCAGTCCGCGACGGTGACGCAGGCCGCGATAGCAGGCGAGGTCCATCAGACGCTTGATGTTCATCGCCACTTCGCGCCGCAGGTCGCCCTCGACCGTGTAGTCCCGGTCGATGGCCTCGCGAATGCGGATGACCTCGTCGTCGCTCAGCGTATTCACGCGGCGCGACTCGTCGATCCCAACTTTTCCACAGATCTCCTTGGCTTTCGCCGCACCGATCCCATGGATGTACTGAAGCCCGATCACGACACGCTTGGCGGTCGGAATGTTCACACCGGCTATACGAGCCAAAGTCCCAACTCCTTCAAAGACTTATGGCGCGCTCGCGCGCGCCCGTCACATGTTCCGCTGGCCCCGGAAAAGCGCGCGATTATATGTATCCGCACCCCCGAGTCAATGGAACTCACCCTTGTCAAGTCCCCGCCAGAACTCCCGTGATCTGGCGGTAAACCTCGTCCATCGCGGCCATCCCGTCGACCTTCCGCAGCACCCCCCGGGCGCTGTAGTAGGGCAACAAGGGCTCGGTCTGAGCCCTGTAGGCAGCCATACGAGTCTTCATGGTCTCTGCATTGTCGTCCTTGCGGCGCGTGAACTCCGTCGACCCGCAGACGTCGCAGACGCCATCGACCTTCGGCCGCTTGAACTTGTCGTGGTAGCCCGCCCCGCACTTGGCGCAGGAGAAGCGGCCGACGATGCGCTCGGTCAGCGCCTTCTCGTCGACTTCCATCTCGATCACCCGGTCGAGCCCCTTGCCCGATTCGGCCAGCATCTTGTCCAGAGCCTTGGCTTGCGCCTCTGTGCGCGGGAACCCATCCAGGATGAAACCCTTGGCGCAGTCGGGCTGGGCGATGCGATCGCGGATCAGGCCCACCATCAGCTCGTCAGGAACGAGTTCGCCCCGCTCCATGATGCCCTTGGCCTTCTGGCCAAGCTCGCTGCCCGAGGCGACCGCGGCCCTCAGCATGTCGCCGGTGGAGAGCTGGATCAGCCCGCGCTCCTGCTGCAGCCGCTGCGCCTGGGTGCCCTTTCCGGCCCCCGGCGGTCCGAGAAGAATGATGTTCATCGGCCCTTGCCCCGCAGCCGGGCCTTCTTGATGAGGCCCTCATATTGGTGGGCGAGCAGATGCGCCTGTACCTGCGTCACCGTATCGAGCGTGACGGACACCACGATCAGGAGGCTGGTGCCGCCAAAGTAGAAGGGCACGCCACCGCGGGCAATCAGCAGTTCCGGCAGGATACAGACGGCGGACAGGTAGAGCGCACCGATCACCGTGAGACGGTTCAGGATGTACTCGAGATACTCAGCCGTGTTCTTGCCGGGACGAATGCCGGGAATGAAGCCGCCGTTCTTCTTGAGATTGTCAGCCGTGTCGACCGGGTTGAACACAACGGTCGTGTAGAAGAAGCAAAAGAATACGATCAGGCCAATATAGGCGAGCAGATAGGCCGGCTGCCCGTGGCCGAGATGGGTAGAGAACCACTGGATCCAGCCCGGCTCGCCCGTCCCCTGAAACGACGCGATGGTCGCCGGGAACAGCAGCAGGGACGAAGCGAAGATCGGCGGAATGACGCCGGCCGTATTGATCTTCAGCGGCAGGTGCGAGGCCTCGCCGCCATACATGCGGTTGCCGACCTGACGCTTTGGATACTGGACGACGATGCGCCTCTGCGCGGTTTCGACGAAGACGACCACCGCCACGACAAGCACGACGCCGACGATCAGCGCGATGATGAACAGCGCCGACAGGGCGCCGGTGCGGCCAAGTTCGAGGGTCTGCACCAGAGCATCCGGCAGGGCCGCCACGATGCCGGCAAAGATGATCAGGGACACGCCGTTGCCGACACCGCGCGCCGTGATCTGCTCGCCCAGCCACATCAGGAACAGGGTGCCGCCGACCAGGGTGACGATGGTGACGAACCGGAAGAAAATACCGGGATCGATCACGACCGGGCCCGCCGAGGCGACCTGGCTCTCCAGTCCGACCGCGATGCCATAGGCCTGGAAGGTGGCCAGAATCACCGTTCCGTAGCGGGTGTACTGATTGATCTTCTTGCGGCCGGCCTCGCCCTCCTTCTTCAGCGCCTCCAGCGACGGCACGACCGTCGTCAGGATCTGCATGATGATGGAGGCCGAGATGTACGGCATGATGCTGAGCGCCAGCACCGACATTCGGCCGATCGAGCCGCCCGAGAACACGTCCAGCATGCCCGCGATGCCGCCCGCATTCTGGCGGAAAATCTCGGCCAGGGCGGCCGGATCCACGCCCGGCACCGGAATGTAGGCGCCGACGCGGAAGACGACGAGCGCGGCCACGGTGAACCACAGCCGCTTCTTCAGCTCGGTCGCCCTACCGATCGAACCCCAGTTCAGGTTAGATGCAAGTTGCTCGGCGGCGGATGCCATGGAACCTCACGCGTGAACGACACAGGGGGAAAGCGACGCCCCCGTTGACGCCGTCCGGTTCAGGCCGCCTCGGCGACGGGCTTGGGCGGCAGTTCGACTTTGCCGCCGGCCTTCTCGACCGCGGCGATCGCCGACGCCGAGGCGCCCGCAACCTTCACTTCGATCTTGGTCGTGAGCTCGCCCTTGCCAAGAAGGCGGACACCGTCCGCGGCATTCTTGAACAGCCCGGCCGCGATCATCGCCTCGGCGTCGATCAGCTTGCCGGCGTCGAGCTTCTTGTCGTCGATCGCCTTCTGCAGCGTGCCGAGGTTGACGACCTGCCAGCTCTTCTGGTGCGGCGGGCGGAAGCCGCGCTTCGGGATCCGGCGGTGGAGCGGCATCTGGCCGCCCTCGAAGCCCTTGATGGCGACGCCCGTACGCGACTTCTGGCCCTTGACGCCGCGACCCGCGGTCTTGCCCTTGCCGGAGCCGATACCGCGGCCGACGCGCATGCGACCCTTGCGGGCGCCCGGATTGTCGGAAATCTGGTTCAGTCTCATCGTCTTTTACCTCCGCGCCGTGGCCCCGGGGCCTAGCGCGCTTCCTCTTCGACGCGCACGAGATGGCGCACCTTGTTGATCATGCCGCGAACCTCGGGCGTGTCCACGAGTTCGCGGGTGCGATGGCGCTTGTTCAACCCCAGGCCGATCAGCGTCGCGCGCTGATCGTCCGTGCGGCCGATATGGCTGCCGGTCTGGGTGATCTTGATGGTCTTGCCCTGGGCCATGGTCCGATTCCTTAAGCCGCGACTTCCGCGGTGGTCTCGTCGCGACGGCCAAGGAGGTCGCCGACCTTCTTGCCGCGGCGGGTCGCCACCATGCGCGGCGAATTGAGCTGGTCGAGCGCCTGGAAGGTCGCCTTGATCATGTTGTGCGGGTTGGACGTGCCGACCGACTTGGCGACGATGTCCTTGATGCCCAACGTCTCGAAAATGGCGCGCATCGGGCCGCCGGCGATGATGCCGGTACCGGCCGGGGCCGCACGCAGCGTGACCTTGCCGGCGCCGAAGCGTCCCTTGACGTCGTGATGGAGCGTACGCCCATCGCGCAGCGGCACACGGATCAGGCCACGCTTGGCCGCTTCCGTCGCCTTGCGGATCGCCTCGGGGACCTCACGCGCCTTGCCGGCGCCGTGGCCGACGCGGCCACGCTGGTCGCCGACGACGACGATGGCGGCAAAGGCGAAGCGACGACCACCCTTCACGACCTTCGCGACGCGATTGATCGTGACCAGCTTGTCGGTCAGTTCATTGTCCTCGTCGCGGTCACGGGGCCGATCGCGATCGCGCGGGGAACGGCCGGAACCACCGGGTGAACGAGCCATATTCTAACTCCCGATCAGAACGACAGGCCGCCCTCACGGGCGGCATTGGCCAGCGCAGCGACGCGGCCGTGATACGTGTAGCCACCGCGGTCGAACACGACTTCCTTGACCCCCGCCGCGACAGCGCGGGCGGCGATCAGCTTGCCGACTTCGGCCGCTGCGCCCTTGTCGGCGCCGGTCTTGAGCGTGCCCCGGACGTCCTTGTCGAGCGTCGACGCGGCAGCCAGGGTGACACCCTTACGGTCGTCGATGACCTGGGCGTAGATGTGCTTGCCCGAGCGGAAGACGCTGAGGCGCGGACGGCCGTTGCCGGCCTGGCGCAGCGCGAAGCGCGTGCGCCGCTGGCGACGGGCGAAAAGAGCATTGCGGTCGGACATGATTCTCTCGCCTCTACTTCTTCTTGCCTTCCTTGCGCCGGATCGTCTCGGTCGAGTACTTGATACCCTTGCCCTTGTAGGGCTCGGGCGGACGCAGGCTGCGGATTTCCGCCGCAATCTGGCCGACGCGCTGACGATCGGAGCCCGTAATCGCGATCTCGGTCGGCTTGACCGCCTTGATCTCGATGCCGGCAGGAATGGGAATTTCGACATCATGGCTGAAACCAAGCTGCATCTTCAGCATCTTGGCATCGGCCGCGGCACGGTAGCCCACGCCGTTGATCTCGAGGTTGATGGTGAACCCGTCGGAAACGCCGCGGACGACGTTGCTCGCCAGGTTGCGCGCCGTACCCCACTGCATGCGGGCGCGGCGGCTGTCGTTACGCGGCTTGAAGACGAGCCCCTCGCCTTCCTTGGCGACCAACACGTCGTCATGGACGACGAGCTGAAGCTCGCCCCGCTTGCCCTTGGCCTTGAGATGCTGGCCCTTGAGCTCGATGGTGACACCGGCCGGGATGACGACCGGATTTTTGCCGACGCGCGACATGCTCAGAACACCTTGCAGATGACTTCGCCGCCGACATTGGCGGCACGCGCCTCGGCGTCGGACATGACGCCGCGCGGCGTGGACAGGATCGAGATGCCCAGCCCGTTGAAGTGGCGCGGCAGCTCGCGAATCTTGGAGTAGACGCGACGACCCGGGGTGGAGACGCGCTTGATCTCCTTGATGACCGGACGGCCGTTGTCGTACTTCAGCTCGATCCGCAGTTCGCGGACGCCGGGCCGAAGCTCTTCCTCGAACCAGCCGCGGATATAGCCTTCGCGCTGGAGAACGTCGAGCACGCTCGAACGGAGCCGCGAGGCCGGGGCCGTCACGCTCTCGAGGCGCGCCGACTGGCCGTTGCGGATACGGGTCAGCAAATCGCCGACGGGATCTGTCATCGCCATGGTCTACGGTCCCCGTTTACCAGCTCGACTTCACGACGCCGGGCAACATACCCAGCGACGCCAGCTGACGCAGCGCAACGCGCGACAGCTTGAACTTGCGATACACCGCGCGCGGCCGGCCCGTGAGCTCGCACCGGTTCCGCACCCGCGTGGGCGAGGAATTGCGCGGCAGCTCCGCCAGCTTGAGGCGGGCCCCGAAGCGCTCTTCCGGCGTCAACTTGTCGTCGACGGCCATCGCCTTCAGCTTCGCGCGCTTGGGGGCGTACTGCTTCGCCATCTTTGCGCGACGGTTGTTCTTCTCGACCGAACTCGTCTTGGCCATGTGGTTCTCCGGCCTCAGTTCACGAACGGGAAGTCGAAAGCGCGGAGAAGCGACCTGGCTTCCGCGTCCGTCTTCGCAGTCGTGCAGATGATGATGTCCATACCGCGCACCTGGTCGACCTTGTCGTAGTCGATCTCGGGGAACACGATCTGCTCCTTCAGGCCCATGGCGTAGTTGCCATTGCCGTCGAACGACTTGCCGTTCAGCCCGCGGAAGTCGCGGACGCGCGGCAGGGCGATCGTGATCAGGCGATCAATGAACTCGTACATGCGGTCACGACGCAGCGTCACCTTGGCGCCGATCGCCATACCTTCGCGCAGCTTGAAGGTCGCAATCGACTTGCGCGACCGGGTGATGACCGGCTTTTGGCCGGTGATCGCCGTGAGGTCGGCCACGGCGCCGTCGACGGCCTTGCGGTCGTTGACCGCCTCGCCGACGCCCATGTTGATGACGATCTTGTCGAGCTTCGGCACCTGGAAGGAGTTCTGGTAGGCGAACTCCTTCGTCAGCGCTTCACGCACGGTCTTGATGTAGTGTTCTTGCAGACGCGCGGGCATGGCCCGTTCTCCTAGCGGTCGATGGTCTCGCCGGAGGCACGCGCGATGCGCACCTTGCGGCCGTCTTCAAGGAACCGGAACCCGACCTTCGTCGGCTTGTCCGATTTGGGATCCAGCAGGGCCACGTTGGAGACGTGGATCGTGGCCTCGCGTTCGATGATTCCGCCGGCTTCCGCACGGCTCGGCTTGGTGTGGCGCTTGATCATGTTCACGCCGGAAACGACCACCCGGTTCTCCTTGGGGAGAACGCGCAGGACATCGCCCACCTTACCCTTGCTGCCACCGGTGATGACCTTCACCCGGTCGCCCTTCTTGATCTTCAGTTTCGTTGCCATGGCTAGAGCACCTCAGGCGCAAGCGAGATGATCTTCATGAACTTCTTGGCGCGCAGTTCGCGCGTCACCGGTCCGAAGATACGAGTGCCGATCGGCTCGTCCTGCTTGCTGATAAGCACGGCGGCGTTGCGGTCGAAGCGGATCGCGCTGCCATCCTGGCGGCGCAGCGCGAAGGAGGTGCGGACGACGACGGCGCGATGCACCTCGCCCTTCTTCACCTTTCCACGCGGAATGGCTTCCTTGATCGAAACGACGATCACGTCGCCCACGCTCGCATACTTGCGGCGCGAGCCACCCAGCACCTTGATGCACTGGACCCGACGGGCGCCCGAATTGTCGGCGACCTCGAGATTGGTTCGCATCTGAATCATGTCTGTGCTCCGGTCCGCCTAAGCCTTCGCGCCTTCGACAAGAACTTCCCAGCTCTTGGTCTTGGACAGCGGACGGCACTCGCGGATACGCACGATTTCACCGATCTTGCCCTTGAAGGCATTGGCCTCGTCGTGCGCGTGGTACTTCTTCGACTTCCGAATGAACTTCTTGTAGATCGGATGCTGAATGCGACGTTCGACCTTCACGACGATGGTCTTGTCCATCTTGTCGCTGACGACGACGCCTTCCAGGATACGCTTCGGCATTTCGTGCTCCTTAACCGGCGGCCTTTTCGCCCAGCACCGTCTTGATGCGGGCGATGTCGCGGCGCACCTGGCGCGCGCGGGCAGTCTTCTGCAGCTGGCCTCCAGCCTTCTGGAAACGCAGGTTGAACGCTTCCTTACGAAGGTTGCCGAGCTCGTTCTTCAGCTCGTCCTTGGTCTTGGGGCGCAGATCGGTGGCCTTCATGTCCTTCTCCCTCAGCCTTCGGCGCCGACGCGGGACACGAAGCGGGTCTTGATCGGCAGCTTGGCCGCACCAAGCGCCAGGGCTTCCTTGGCGATCGTGCCCGACACGCCCTCGAGCTCGAACAGGATGCGGCCCGGCTTGACGCGCGCCGCCCAGAATTCGGGAGCGCCCTTGCCGGAGCCCATGCGGACTTCGGCCGGCTTCTTCGACACCGGCACGTCCGGGAACACGCGGATCCAGACGCGGCCGGCACGCTTCATGTGACGCGTGATGGCGCGGCGGGCCGCCTCGATCTGGCGGGCCGTCAGACGATCCGGCTCCATCGCCTTCAGCCCGTACGAACCGAAGTCGAGGTTGAAGCCGCCCTTGGCAGCGCCGCTGATACGACCTTTGAAGGCCTTGCGGTACTTGGTGCGCTTGGGTTGCAACATGGTGGTTTACGCGTCCCTCTGCTCGGTGCGCTCGGTGCGCGCCGGCGTACGTTGCGGCGCGGCTTCCTCGGCGCGCTTGTCGTGCGCCATCGGGTCGTGCGCCATGATCTCGCCCTTGAACACCCAGACCTTGACGCCGCAGGTGCCGAAGGTGGTGAAGGCGGTGGCGGTGCCGTAGTCGACGTCGGCGCGCAGCGTGTGCAGCGGCACGCGACCTTCGCGGTACCATTCCATGCGGGCGATTTCCGAACCGCCCAGGCGACCCGAGCAGTTGATCCGGATGCCGAGCGCGCCCAGGCGCATCGCCGACTGAACGGCGCGCTTCATGGCACGGCGGAACGCGACGCGGCGCTCCAGCTGCTGGGCGATGTTCTCGGCGATCAGCGTCGCGTCGATCTCGGGCTTGCGGATCTCGACGATGTTCAGGGCCACCTCGCCCTTCGTCATCTTCGCGAGGTCGCCGCGCAGCTTCTCGATGTCTGCGCCCTTCTTGCCGATCACCACGCCCGGACGGGCGGTGTGGATCGTCACGCGCGCACGCTTGGCCGGACGCTCGATGATGATCTTCGCGACACCCGCCTGGGCCAGCCGCTCGCGCAGCACCTTGCGGATATGGATGTCCTCATGGAGCATCTTCGAATACTCGGCGCCCTCGGCGTACCACCGAGAGTCCCAGGTCCGGTTGATACCGAGCCGCAGGCCGATCGGATTGACCTTCTGACCCATTACTTGTCCTCCGCCTCGGCGCGCTCGCGCACCACGATCGTGAGATGTGCGAACGGCTTGACGATGCCGGCCGCGCGGCCGCGGCCGCGAGTCTGGAACCGCTTCATGACCAGTCCCTTGCCGACCGACGCCTCGGCGACGACCAGCCGGTCGACGTCCAGGTTGTGGTTGTTCTCGGCGTTGGCGATGGCCGAATTCAGCGCCTTCTTCACGTCGCGGGCGATCCGCTTCTTGGAGAAGGTGAGCTCGTTGACCGCGGTCGCGGCCCTCTTGCCACGAATGGTCGCGGCGACGAGGTCGAGCTTGCGCGGGCTGATGCGCACGGCGCGCAGGACGGCCTTTGCTTCGTTGTCCGCCTCACGGCGGGGAGCGGATGGCTTGCTCATCGCGCGCTACTCCTTCGACACCTTCTTGTCACCGGCATGGCCGGTGAAGGTGCGGGTCGGCGAAAATTCGCCGAGCTTGTGACCGACCATTTCTTCAGAGACGTTCACGGGAATGAACTTCTTGCCGTTGTAGACACCGAACGTCAGGCCGACGAACTGCGGCAGGATCGTCGAACGACGCGACCAAGTCTTGATCACCTCGTTGCGGACATTCCCGCGGGCCTTCTCGGCCTTCTTGATCAGGCTGCCCTCAACGAAGGGGCCCTTCCAAACGGAGCGTGCCACTGTCTATCTCCTAGCGCGTCGCATGCCGGCGGCGGATGATCATCTTGTCCGTCGCCTTGTTCTTGCGGGTCTTCTTACCCTTGGTCGGCTTGCCCCACGGCGTCACCGGATGACGGCCACCCGAGGTGCGGCCTTCGCCGCCGCCGTGCGGATGATCGACCGGGTTCATCACGACGCCGCGAACCGTCGGACGGCGGCCCAGCCAACGCTGGCGACCGGCCTTGCCGATGACGATGTTCTGGTTGTCCGGGTTCGACACCGCGCCGACGGTCGCCAGGCATTCGCCCGGAACCAGGCGCAGCTCGCCCGAGCTCAGCTTGATCTGGGCATAGCCCGCATCCTTGCCGACGAGCTGGGCGTAGTTGCCGGCGGAGCGCGCCAGCTGGCCGCCGCGGCCCTTCTTCAGTTCGACGTTGTGGACGATCGTGCCCACCGGCATGTTGGCCAGCGGCATCGCATTGCCCGGCTTGATGTCGACGCGCTCGCCCGAGACGATCTCGTCGCCCGCCTTCAAGCGCTGCGGCGCGAGAATGTAGGCCTGCTCGCCGTCGGCATACTTGACCAGGGCAATGAACGCCGTCCGGTTGGGGTCGTACTCCAGGCGCTCCACGGTCGCAGGCACATCGAACTTGCGACGCTTGAAGTCGATGATGCGCAGGCGACGCTTGTGACCACCACCCATGTGGTTGCTGGTGATGCGGCCGTGGTTGTTGCGTCCACCGGTGTTGCTCTTGCCGCGCGTCAGTTCCTTGACCGGCTTGCCCTTCCAGAGGCCGGTACGGTCGACGATGACCAGCTGTCGCAGGGACGGCGTGATCGGTTTGAATGTCTTCAAGGCCATTGTTCTGTCTCCCGTCCTACAGGCCCGTGGTCACGTCGATCTTGTGACCCTCGACCAGCGAGACGATCGCCTTCTTCCAGTCGCTCCGCACGCCGGGACGGCCGCGGAATACCTTGCTCTTGCCCTTCACCGTGACGGTGTTCACCGCCTTGACCTTGACCTTGAACAGACCTTCGATGGCCTGCTTGATCTCGGGCTTGGTCGCATCGGCCGCGACCTTGAAGGTCACCTGGCTGTGCTCCGAGCCGTTGGTCGTCTTCTCGGTGATCAGCGGCGCACGAATCACTTCGTACATCCGCAGGCGCGAGACGGTTTGGGGGATGTACCGCTTGGCGCTCATTGCAGACGCTCCTCGAGGTGCTTCACGGCATCCTTGGTGAGCACCAGCGTGTCGCGGCGCAGGATGTCGTAGACGTTTGCGCCCTGCTGCGGCAGCACATCGACATGGGCGATGTTGGCCGCCGCGCGGGCGAAGTTCGTATCGATCTCGGCGCCGCCGATGATCAGGGCGCTGGTCAGGCCGAGCGCGCCGAAGTGACCCTTGAGCTGGGCGGTCTTCGGCTCGGCCAGAGCGGCGGCCTCGACCACGATCAGCTTGCCCTCGGCCGCCTTGGCCGACAGCGCGGTGCGCAGCGCGAGCTTGCGCACCTTCTTGGGCAGGTCGCTGGCGTGGCTGCGAACGACCGGACCGAACGCCTTGCCGCCGCCACGGAACTGCGGAGCCGCTTCGTTACCGTGACGGGCGCGACCGGTGCCCTTCTGGGCATACATCTTCTTGGCCGTCGCCGTGATCTCGGAGCGACCCTTGGTCTTGTGGGTGCCCTGCTGACGGTGCGACAGCTGCCACACGACGCAACGCTGCAGGATGTCCTTGCGGACGGGAACGGCGAACACGGCGTCGGCGAGATCGATCTCGCCGGCGCTGCCGCCCTCGATGGTCTTGACCGCGATCTTCATGATCTGATCCTTAAGCCTGCGGAGCGGCTTCAGCCGCCGGAGCCGCCGCCTCGGCAGCAGCCTTGCGCAGGCCGGCCGGGTACGGAGCATCCTTGTGACGGGCGCGCTTGGAGGCGTCCTTGACGATGATATAGCCGTTGGCCGGGCCGGGAACGGCGCCGGACACCAGCAGGAGACCCTTCTCGTCGTCGACGGCGACAACCTTAAGGTTCTGCGTGGTCACGCGCTCGCTGCCATAGTGGCCGGCCATCTTCTTGCCCGGGAAGGTACGGCCCGGATCCTGGCGGTTACCGGTCGAACCATGCGAACGGTGCGAGACCGACACGCCGTGGCTGGCCTCGAGGCCGTGGAAGTTCCAGCGGACCATCGAGCCGGTGAAGCCGCGGCCGATCGTGGTGCCGACGACGTCGACGAACTGGCCCGGCACGAAGTGGCTGGGCACCAGCTCGGCGCCGACCTCGAGGACCGCATCCTTGGCGACCCGGAACTCGACGAGCTTCTTCTTCGGCTCGACCTTCGCCTTGGCGAAGTGACCGCGCATCGGCTGGGTCACGTTCTTCACCTTGGCCTTGCCGTAGCCGAGCTGCACGGCAACGTACTTATCCTTCTCTTCCGAGCGGACAGCGACAACCTGCAGCTGATCCACCTTCAGAACGGTAACGGGTACATGCTCCCCGGCGTCGTTAAAGACGCGGGTCATGCCGACCTTCTGGGTGACGAGACCGCAACGCATGGTCTTCTTCCTTCTTTCCTGGTCCGCTCTAGGCGCCGAGCTTGATCTCGACGTCCACGCCGGAGGCGAGGTCGAGCTTCATCAGCGCGTCCACGGTCTGCGGCGTCGGGTCGACGATATCGAGCACGCGCTTGTGCGTGCGGATTTCGAACTGCTCGCGCGACTTCTTGTCGATGTGCGGCGAACGGTTGACCGTGAACTTCTCGATTCCGGTCGGCAGCGGGATGGGCCCGCGCACCTGCGCGCCCGTCCGCTTGGCCGTGCTCACGATCTCGCTGGTCGACGAATCGAGCACGCGATGATCGAAGGCCTTCAGCCGGATCCGGATGTTTGTGTTGTCCATGGCCATGATACTCGCCTTGTCGCGTCCGTTACGTTTACTTTACGACTTTGGTGACGACGCCGGCGCCGACGGTGCGGCCGCCCTCGCGGATGGCGAAGCGCAGGCCCTCGTCCATGGCGATCGGCTGGATCAGCTCGACCACCAGCCGCGCGTTGTCGCCCGGCATCACCATCTCCGTGCCTTCCGGCAAGGTCACCACGCCCGTCACGTCCGTCGTCCGGAAGTAGAACTGCGGACGGTAGTTCGTGAAGAACGGCGTGTGACGGCCGCCCTCTTCCTTCGTCAGGATGTAGGCTTCCGCCTCGAAGTTCGTGTGCGGCGTGATCGCGCCCGGCTTCGACAGAACCTGGCCGCGCTCCACGTCCTCGCGGCCAACGCCGCGCAGCAGCGCGCCGATATTGTCGCCCGCCTCGCCCGAGTCCAGCAGCTTGCGGAACATCTCGACGCCCGTGACCACCGTCTTCGTCGTGGCCTTCAGGCCCACGATCTCGACTTCCTCGCCGACCTTCACGATGCCGCGCTCGACGCGACCCGTCACCACCGTGCCGCGGCCCGAGATCGAGAACACGTCCTCGATCGGCATCAGGAACGGCTTGTCCTTGTCGCGCGCCGGCTGCGGAATGTACTTGTCGACCTCTTCCATCAGCTTCAGAACCGCCTGCTCGCCGAGCTCCGGGTTCTTGTCCTCCAGCGCCATCAGCGCCGAGCCCCGCACCACCGGAAGGTCGTCGCCCGGGAACTGGTAGCTCTTCAGCAGCTCGCGCACTTCCAGCTCGACCAGGTCCAGCAGCTCCGGATCGTCGACCATGTCGCACTTGTTCATGAACACCACCAGCGCCGGAACGCCGACCTGGCGCGCCAGCAGGATGTGCTCGCGCGTCTGCGGCATCGGGCCGTCGGCCGCCGAAACCACCAGGATCGCCCCGTCCATCTGCGCCGCGCCCGTGATCATGTTCTTCACGTAGTCGGCATGGCCCGGGCAGTCCACGTGCGCGTAGTGACGGTTCGCCGTCTCGTACTCGACATGCGCCGTCGAGATCGTGATGCCGCGCTCGCGCTCTTCCGGGGCCTTGTCGATCTGGTCGTAGGCCGTGAACGTCGCGCCGCCCGTCTTCGCCAGGATCTTCGTGATCGCAGCCGTCAGAGACGTCTTGCCATGATCGACGTGACCGATCGTTCCGATGTTGCAGTGCGGCTTGTTCCGCTCAAACTTTGCCTTCGACATGTTCGTCTTCCTTACGTCAATCGTTTGTTAGCCAGCCAGCTTGGCGACGACCTTGTCGGCCTCAGCCTGCGGCACGGGAGCATAGTGGTCGAATGTCATGCTGTAGGCCGCGCGACCCTGCGTCATGGAACGCAGCGTGTTCACGTAGCCGAACATGTTGGCCAGCGGCACCATGGCGTCGATGACCTGCGCGTTGCCACGGGCACTCATGCCCTGGATCTGCCCACGACGGCTGTTCAAGTCGCCGATGCAGTCGCCCATGTAGTCGTCGGGTGTCACAACCTCGACCTTCATGATCGGCTCGAGCAGCTTGCACTGGGCCTTGGCGAGGCCCTCCTTGAACGCCGCGCGGGCGGCGATTTCGAAGGCCAGCACGCTGGAGTCGACGTCATGATAGTTGCCGTCGGTGAGCGTGACCTTGAAGTCGATCACGGGGAAGCCGGCGAGCACGCCGGTTTCACGCGACGCCTCGAGGCCCTTTTCGACACCCGGGATGAACTCCTTGGGGATCGAGCCGCCGACGATCTTGTTTTCGAAAGAGTAGCCCGACCCGGGCTCGCCCGGCTCGAAGGTGAGCTTGACGCGGGCGAACTGGCCCGAGCCGCCGGACTGCTTCTTGTGGGTGTAGTCGATCTCGGCCTTGCGACCCAGCGTCTCGCGATAAGCGACCTGCGGGGCGCCGACATTGGCGTCGACCTTGTAGGTCCGGCGCAGGATGTCGACCTTGATCTCGAGATGGAGCTCGCCCATGCCCTTGATGACGGTCTGACCGGTTTCCTGGTCGGTCGAAACGCGGAACGTCGGGTCTTCCTGGACCAGACGGCCCAGCGCCTGACCGAGCTTCTCCTGGTCGGCCTTCGACTTCGGCTCGATGGCAAGCTCGATGACGGGATCCGGGAAGTCCATGCGCTCGAGGATCACGGCATGCTCGGGATCGCACAGCGTATCGCCCGTGGTAACGCTCTTGAGGCCGGCCAGGGCGATGATGTCGCCAGCGCGGGCTTCCTTCACGTCTTCGCGGTCGTTGGCATGCATCAAAAGCATGCGGCCGATGCGCTCCTTGCGGTCCTTCGTGCTGTTCAGCACGCCAGTCGCCGACTGAAGCACACCCGAGTAGACGCGAGCGAAGGTCAGCGAACCCACGAAGGGATCGGTCATGATCTTGAAGGCGAGCGCGGACATCGGCGCATCGTCGCTCGACGGCAGCGTGATCGGCTCGTCGGTGCCCATCTTCACGCCCTTGACGTCCTCGACGTCGGTCGGCGCCGGCAGATAGTTCACCACCGCATCGAGCATGGGCTGTACGCCCTTGTTCTTGAAGGCCGAGCCGCAGAGGATCGGCACGAACGCGTAGTTGATCGTGCCCTTGCGGATGCACTTGACCAGCGTGTCGTAGTCGGGCTCCTCGCCGTCGAGGAACTTCTGCATGGCGTCATCGTCCTGCTCAACGGCCATATCGAGCAGCTTGGCGCGGTATTCCGCCGCCTTTTCCTTCATGTCGGCCGGGATTTCGACGACTTCGAACTTCGCGCCGAGCGTCTCTTCCAGCCAGATGATCGCCTTGTTGGCGACCAGGTCGACCAGGCCCTTGTATTCGCCCTCGGAGCCGATCGGGAGCTGCGTCACCAGCGGCTTGGCGCCGAGGCGATCAACGATCATGTCCACGGTGCGATAGAAGTTCGCGCCCGTGCGGTCCATCTTGTTGACGAAGCAGATGCGCGGCACGCCGTACTTGTCGGCCTGGCGCCACACCGTCTCGGACTGCGGCTCGACGCCGGCCACCGAGTCGAACACGCAAACGGCACCGTCGAGAACGCGCAGCGAACGCTCGACCTCGATCGTGAAGTCGACGTGGCCAGGCGTGTCGATGATGTTGACGCGGTAGTTGATGCCGGCGTTCGGGCCGGACTCTACCGTCCAGAAGCACGTCGTCGCGGCGGACGTGATCGTGATGCCGCGCTCCTGCTCCTGCTCCATCCAGTCCATCGTCGCGGCGCCGTCGTGGACTTCGCCGATCTTATGCGACTTGCCGGTGTAGTACAGGATGCGCTCGGTCGTCGTGGTCTTGCCGGCATCGATGTGCGCCATGATGCCGATATTGCGGTAGTGCGCGATGGGGGTCGTGCGAGCCATGGAGAGGGGCTTTCTAGGAAGGGCCTGGAGGTCGCTTACCAGCGGTAGTGAGCGAACGCCTTGTTGGCGTCGGCCATCTTGTGGGTGTCCTCGCGCTTCTTCACCGCGTTGCCGCGACGATTGAAGGCGTCGAGCAGCTCGGCGGAGAGCTTCTCGGTCATGCTGTGGCCCGAACGATCGCGCGCGGCCTGGATGATCCAGCGGATCGCCAGCGCCTGGCGGCGCTCCGGGCGGACCTCGACGGGAACCTGGTAGGTGGCGCCGCCGACGCGGCGCGACCGGACTTCGACCGCCGGCTTCACGTTCTCGAGCGCCTCGTGGAAGGCGGGAACGGGATCCTGCTTGAGCTTGGCCTCGACCTCGTCGAGAGCACCATAGACGATGTGCTCGGCGACCGACTTCTTGCCACGCTCCATCAGCGTGTTCATGAACTTGCTGAGAACGATATCGCCGAACTTGGCATCCGGCAGAACGACACGCTTTTCAGCTGCGCGACGACGGGACATTTCTTCCTCTCCGTCCTACTTCGGACGCTTCGCGCCGTACTTCGAACGGCGTTGCTTGCGATCCTTGACACCCTGCGTATCGAGAGTGCCGCGAATGATGTGGTAGCGAACGCCCGGAAGGTCCTTCACGCGACCGCCGCGGATCATGACCACCGAGTGCTCCTGCAGATTGTGACCCTCGCCCGGGATGTAGCTCACCACCTCGTAGGCGTTGGTGAGACGCACCTTGGCGACCTTGCGCAGCGCCGAGTTCGGCTTCTTCGGCGTCGTCGTATACACGCGGGTGCAGACACCGCGCTTCTGCGGGCAAGCTTCCAGCGCCGGCACCTTGTTGTGGGCCTTCAGGCCGTGGCGCTGCTTGCGGATCAATTGGTTAATAGTCGGCATTGATTTCCGGTTTCCTTAACGCCGTCTCGGGTCCGCCCAACATCGACGCAAAGACACAAAGCAATTGCGCGGGCATAGCGGCTAAAGCGCAGCCCCGCGCGGAAAAGATAGCTTTGTGGCCTACAGGCCTGACTTGTAGCGGTCCTCGGCGTCAGGCTGCGTTTTGGCTTACGCCAACCACCAGCCCCTCCGACGAGGTGGCGCGCTTATATGGCCGCGTTTCCAATGCGTCAAGCGGACTCCGCTCCTTGGGGCCTTGATATCCTTGGATATTTTCCGGCCGAGCGTTTCCGACTCGTTCCTGACTCGCGGGGCGTACGAAGCGCAAGATTCTGACAACCAGATTTAGGGGGTCCTGCCGCCCCAAGCCACAATTTGAAAAGGCCGCCCGGAGGGCGGCCTTTCCGATCTTATAGGCGCGCGGCCAACTCAGTCGGCCGCCCGCTCCTCCTCGAGCGTCGGGACCGGCTGGTCCTCGCTCTCGACGCCCGCAGCCAGGATCGCCCGGTCGCGCTGGGCGGCGATGGCCTTGAGCCGGTTCACCACTCCGCCGGTACCCGCCGGGATCAGGCGGCCGACGATGACGTTTTCCTTCAGACCCTGCAGAGTGTCGACACGGCCACCGACCGCCGCCTCCGTCAGCACGCGGGTGGTCTCCTGGAAGGAGGCCGCCGAGATGAAGGACTTGGTCTGCAGCGACGCCTTGGTGATGCCAAGCAGAACCGGGTCCGCCTTGGCGGGCTTCAGCTTCTCGGAGAGGACCTTGGCGTTCTCGATCTCGAACTCCGCCTTGTCGACCTGCTCGCCGATCAGGAACGTCGTATCGCCGGCCTCGGTGATCTCGACCTTCTGCAGCATCTGACGCGCGATCGTCTCGATGTGCTTGTCGTTGATCTTCACACCCTGCAGGCGATAGACCTCCTGGATCTCGTTGACCAGATACTCGGCCAGCTTCTCGATGCCCAGCACGCGCAGGATGTCGTGCGGGACCGGGTTGCCGTCGATCAGCAGGTCGCCGCGCTCCACATAGTCGCCCTCCTGGACGGCAATGCGCTTGCCCTTCGGGATCAGGTACTCGACCGGCTCCGCACCCTCGCCTTCCGGCACGATCAGGACGCGGCGCTTGCTCTTGTAGTCCTTGCCGAACTCGATGCGGCCCGAGATGTCGCAGATGATCGCGAAATCCTTGGGCTTGCGCGCCTCGAACAGCTCCGCCACGCGGGGCAGACCGCCCGTGATGTCGCGGTTCTTGCCGCCCTCGCGCGGGATACGCGCGAGGATGTCGCCGGCATTGACGTCCTGGCCGTTCTCGATCGACAGAACCGAGTCGAGCGACAGCAGGTACCGGGCCTCCTGACCGTTGGCCAGCATGATCGGCTTGCCGTCGGCGTCGTGGATGGCAATGCGCGGACGCAGATCGCCGCCGCGCGGCTGTCCCTTCCAGTCGACCACGACCCGGTTGGAGATACCCGTCGAGTCGTCGATCACCTCGCGCATCGACACGCCCTCGACGAGGTCGACATAGACCGCCTTACCCGCCTTCTCGGTGATGATTGGCAGGGTGTACGGATCCCACTCGGCGAGCTTCTGGCCCTTCGTGACCAGCGTCTCGCTGTCGACCAGCAGGCGCGCGCCATACGGCACGCGATGCTTGGCCCGCTCGCGCTGGGCCCCGTCGATCAGCACCAGCTCGGTGTTGCGGCCCATGACGACCGGCACACCCGAACTGTTGATGACGACGTTGCGGTTGCGCACCTGGATGGTGCCGTCGTGGCTGGCTTCGATGTTCGACTGCTCCGCGCCGCGCTGCGCGGCGCCACCGATGTGGAAGGTACGCATCGTGAGCTGCGTTCCCGGCTCACCGATCGACTGGGCGGCGATGACGCCGACCGCCTCGCCGATGTTGACCGGCGTGCCGCGGGCCAGGTCGCGACCGTAGCACTTGCCGCAAACACCGACCTTGGTGTCGCAGGTCAGCACCGAGCGGATGCGAAGCTCCTCGATGCCGGCCTTGTCGATCTGCTCGACCCCGACCTCGTCGATGAGCTCGCCGGCCTTGCAGATCACAACGCCGGTCAGCGGATCGATGATGTCGTCCAGCGCCGTGCGGCCGAGAACACGCTCCGAGAGCGGCTCGATCACGTCGCCGCCGTCGACGACCGCGCGCATCGTGAGGCCGCGTTCGGTGCCGCAATCCTCCTCGATGATGATGCAGTCCTGCGCCACGTCGACCAGACGGCGGGTCAGGTAGCCCGAGTTCGCCGTCTTGAGCGCCGTGTCGGCCAGTCCCTTGCGGGCGCCGTGGGTGGAGTTGAAGTACTCCAGCACGGACAGGCCTTCCTTGAAGTTCGACAGGATCGGCGTCTCGATGATCTCGCCCGACGGCTTGGTCATCAGACCGCGCATGCCCGCCAGCTGCTTCATCTGCGTCGCCGAACCGCGCGCTCCTGAATGGGCCATCATCCACACCGCGTTGACCGGCTTGCCCGGCAGCGGCGTCGAGATGCCCTTCATCATTTCCTCGGCGACCCGGTCAGAGCAACGCGACCAGGCGTCGACGACCTTGTTGTACTTCTCGCCGGAGGTGATGAGGCCGTCCTGGTACTGCTGCTCGTATTCCTTCACTTCCTTGTTGGTCTGGGCGACCAGCTTGACCTTCGCCGTCGGGATGACGAGGTCGTCCTTGCCGAACGAGATGCCGGCGCGGCAGGCGTGATAGAAGCCGAGACCCATCAGGCGGTCGGCGAAGATCACCGTCTCCTTCTGACCGCAGTGGCGGTAGACGGAGTCGATGACGTTCTGCAGGTCCTTCTTGGTCAGCAGGCGGTTGATCAGCGAGAATGGCAGGTTCTCGTGCTTGGGCAGGATCTGGGCCAGCAGGATGCGCCCCGGCGTGGTCTCGACGACGCGGGTCGCGAACACGCCCTTGTCGTCATAGGCCTCGAGACGCATCTTGATGCGCGCATGCATGGAGAGCGTGCGGCTGTGAAGAGCGTGCTCCAGCTCGCCGATCTGGGAGAACAGCGAGCCTTCGCCCGGCTCCCCCTCGCGCTCCAGCGTGATGTAGTAGATGCCGAGAACGATGTCCTGCGACGGCACGATGATCGGCTTGCCCGACGCCGGCGACAGAATGTTGTTGGTCGACATCATCAGCACGCGCGCCTCGAGCTGGGCTTCCAGCGACAGCGGCACGTGCACCGCCATCTGGTCACCGTCGAAGTCCGCATTGAAGGCCGTGCAGACCAGCGGATGCAGCTGGATCGCCTTGCCCTCGATCAGCACCGGCTCGAACGCCTGGATGCCCAGGCGGTGCAGCGTCGGCGCGCGGTTCAGCAGCACGGGATGCTCGCGGATGACCTCCTCGAGGATGTCCCACACTTCCGGCCGCTCCTTCTCGACCATGCGCTTGGCGGCCTTGATCGTATTGGCCATGCCATAGTTCTGCAGGCGCGAGTAGATGAACGGCTTGAACAGTTCGAGCGCCATCTTCTTCGGCAGGCCGCACTGGTGCAGCTTGAGTTCCGGACCGACGACGATGACGGAACGGCCCGAGTAGTCGACGCGCTTGCCGAGCAGGTTCTGGCGGAAGCGACCCTGCTTGCCCTTCAGCATGTCGCTGAGCGACTTCAGCGGACGCTTGTTGGCGCCCGTGATGACGCGGCCGCGACGGCCGTTGTCGAACAGGGCGTCGACCGACTCCTGCAGCATGCGCTTCTCGTTGCGCACGATGATGTCGGGCGCGCGCAGCTCCATCAGCCGCTTGAGGCGGTTGTTGCGGTTGATGACGCGACGATAGAGGTCGTTCAGGTCCGAGGTCGCGAAACGGCCGCCGTCGAGCGGCACCAGCGGACGCAACTCGGGCGGGATCACCGGCACCAGCTCGAGGATCATCCATTCCGGACGGGCGCCCGACTCGATGAAGTTCTCGCAGAGCTTGAGACGCTTCACGAGCTTCTTGCGCTTGGCCTCCGACGTCGTCTCGCGCAGTTCCTCGCGCAGCCGGGGACGCTCCTCGTTGAGGTCGATCGCCTGCAGCATGCCGCGGATCGCCTCGGCGCCGATCTCGGCCTCGAAGGAGCCCTCGCCGTACTCGTCGAGCGCGTTGAGGTACTGCTCTTCGTTCAGCAGTTCACGGTACTTGAGCGGCGTCAGGCCGGGATTGCTGACGACGTAGTTCTCGAAATACAGGATGCGCTCGAGGTCGCGCAGCGTCATGTCGAGCAGCAGGCCGATGCGGCTCGGCAGCGACTTCAGGAACCAGATGTGCGCCACCGGCGAGGCCAGCTCGATATGGCCCATGCGCTCGCGGCGCACCTTGGTGAGGGTCACCTCGACGCCGCACTTCTCGCAGGTGATGCCGCGGAACTTCATGCGCTTGTACTTGCCGCACAGGCACTCGTAGTCCTTGATCGGCCCGAAGATGCGGGCGCAGAACAGGCCGTCACGCTCCGGCTTGAACGTGCGGTAGTTGATGGTCTCCGGCTTCTTGATCTCGCCGTGGCTCCAGGTGCGGATGCGCTCGGGGCTGGCGATCGAGATGCGGATCTCGTCGAAGGTCGGGGTGCCCTGCGGCTGGCCCAGTACGTTGATAAGGTCGGTCATTGTTGTCCTACTGTTCTGTGGACGTAATTCTCGAAGTCGGGAGGCCGGTCACCCTCAGGTGACCGACTGGTTCAATTCGACGTTGAGGCCGAGGGAGCGCAGCTCCTTGACCAGCACGTTGAAGGATTCGGGGATGCCCGCCTCGAAGGTGTCGTCGCCGCGCACGATGGCCTCGTAGACCTTGGTGCGGCCGGCCACGTCGTCCGACTTGACGGTGAGGATCTCCTGCAGCGTGTAGGCGGCGCCGTAGGCCTCCAGCGCCCACACTTCCATCTCGCCGAAACGCTGTCCGCCGAACTGTGCCTTGCCGCCCAGCGGCTGCTGGGTAACCAGGCTGTACGGTCCGATCGAACGCGCGTGGATCTTGTCGTCCACGAGATGGTGCAGCTTCAGCATGTAGATGTAGCCGACGGTCACCTTGCGGTCGAACGGCTCGCCCGTGCGGCCGTCGACCAGGGTGACCTGGCCGGACCGGTCGAGACCGGCCATTTCCAGCATCTCGACGATGTCGGGCTCGTGCGCGCCGTCGAACACCGGCGACGCGAAGGGCACGCCCTTGCTGAGGTTGCGGGCGAGTTCGATCGTCTGCTCGTCGCTGAGGTCGGCGATGTCGGCCTTGAAGCTCTTCTCGCCGTAGATCTCGCGCAGCTGCTTCTTGATCTGCGACACCGAGATCTCGCGCGCGTCCTCGAGCATCTTGCCGATCTTCTTGCCGAGACCCGACGCGGCCCAACCGAGATGGGTCTCGAGGATCTGACCGACGTTCATGCGCGACGGCACGCCGAGCGGGTTGAGCACGATGTCGACCGGACCGCCCTCTTCCAGGTACGGCATGTCCTCGAGCGGCATGATACGCGAGATGACGCCCTTGTTGCCGTGACGGCCGGCCATCTTGTCGCCCGGCTGCAGCTTGCGCTTGGTCGCGACGAAGACCTTGACCATCTTCATCACGCCCGGCGGCAGCTCGTCGCCGCGCTGCAGCTTGTCGACCTTGCTGTCGAACCGGTCCTGCAGGCGCTTCATCGATTCGTCGAACTGCTTGTTCAGAGCCTCGATCTCGGCCTGCTTCTTGTCCGCCTTGACGGCGATCTGGCGCCACTGGCCGGGCGTGTACTCGCCCAGCACATTGTCGGCGATCTTGGTGCCCGGCTTCAGGCCCTTCAGCCCGCCGGCGACCACCTGGTTCATCAGCATTTCCTGGAGCTGGCTGTAGAAGCTGCGCTCGAGGATGGCCTTTTCGTCGTCACGGTCCTTGGCGAGACGTTCGATCTCGTCGCGCTCGATGGCGAGCGCGCGCTCGTCCTTGTCGACGCCACGGCGATTGAACACGCGCACCTCGACGACGGTGCCTTCGACGCCCGGCGGCACCTTCAGCGACGTGTCGCGCACGTCCGCGGCCTTCTCGCCGAAGATGGCACGGAGCAGCTTCTCTTCCGGGGTCATCGGGCTCTCGCCCTTGGGCGTCACCTTGCCGACCAGGATGTCGCCCGCCTTCACCTCGGCGCCGATATAGACGATGCCCGCCTCGTCGAGGTTCTTGAGGGCCTCCTCGCCGACGTTCGGGATGTCGCGGCTGATTTCTTCCTGACCGAGCTTGGTGTCGCGGGCCATGACCTCGAACTCCTCGATGTGGATCGAGGTGAAGACGTCATCGCGCACGATGCGCTCGGAGAGGAGGATAGAGTCCTCGAAGTTGTAGCCGTTCCACGGCATGAACGCGACGAGCACGTTGCGGCCGAGCGCGAGCTCGCCGTTCTGCGTCGACGGGCCGTCGGCCACGATGTCACCCTTCTTGACATGATCGCCAACCCTGACGAGCGGCTTCTGGGTGATGCAGGTGCTCTGGTTGGAGCGCTGGAACTTCAACAGGTTGTAGATGTCGACCGCCGGGCGATTCGGGCCGACATCGTCCGTCGCGCGCACCACGATACGCATCGCGTCCACCTGGTCGACGATGCCGGTGCGGCGCGCCGAGATGGCGACGCCCGAGTCGCGGGCCACCACCTCTTCCATGCCGGTGCCGACCAGCGGCGATTCGGCCTGAATGAGCGGCACCGCCTGACGCTGCATGTTCGAGCCCATCAGCGCGCGGTTGGCGTCGTCGTTCTCGAGGAACGGGATCAGCGCTGCGGCAACCGACACGATCTGCTTAGGCGAGACGTCGACGAAATCGATCGTCTCCGGCCGGCCGAGAATGTACTCGCCGCCCTTGCGGCACTGGACCAGCTCGGACACGAACTTGCCCTTGGCGTCGATCTCGGCGTTGGCCTGGGCCACCGTGTATCGGCCCTCCTCCATCGCGGACAGATAGACGACCTCGTCGGTCACGCGGCCGGCCACGACCTTGCGGTACGGGCTTTCGATGAAGCCGTACTGATTCACGCGAGCATAGGTCGCCAGCGAGTTGATCAGACCGATGTTCGGGCCTTCCGGCGTCTCGATCGGGCAGATGCGGCCATAATGCGTCGGATGCACGTCGCGCACCTCGAAGCCGGCGCGCTCGCGCGTCAGACCGCCCGGTCCAAGCGCCGACAGGCGCCGCTTGTGGGTGACTTCCGACAGCGGGTTGGTCTGGTCCATGAACTGCGAGAGCTGCGAGGAGCCGAAGAACTCGCGCACCGCCGCCGCCGCCGGCTTGGCGTTGATCAGGTCGTGCGGCATCACCGTGTCGATGTCGATCGAGCTCATGCGCTCGCGGATCGCCCGCTCCATGCGCAGCAGGCCGACGCGGTACTGGTTCTCCATCAGCTCGCCGACCGAGCGAACGCGGCGGTTGCCGAGATGGTCGATGTCGTCGATCTCGCCGCGGCCGTCCTTGAGGCCGTGCAGCACCTTGACGACCGCAAGGATGTCCTCGCGGCGCAGCGTGCGCTGCGTGTCGGGCACGTTCTCGAAATCGAGGCGCATGTTCATCTTCACGCGGCCGACCGGCGACAGGTCGTAGCGATCGATGTCGAACAGCAGGCCCTGGAACAGGGTCTCGGCCTGTTCGAGGGTCGGCGGCTCACCGGGGCGCATGACGCGGTAGATGTCGAGCAGCGCCTCTTCGCGGTTCGAGTTCTTGTCCGCTGCCAGAGTGTTGCGGATGTAGGGGCCAACGTTGACGTGGTCGATGGCGAGCGTCGGAAGCTCGTCGATGCCGTTCTCGGCGAACATCTCGAGCACGGCCTCGGTGATCTCCTGGCCGGCTTCGACGTAGATCTCGCCCGTCTTCTCGTTGATGACGTCGACCGCCGCGTAGCGGCCGATCAGCTCCTCGGCCATGACGCGGATGTCCGTCAGGCCCGCTTCCTTGAGCTTGTTGAGCAGGCGCGGCGTCATCTTCGTGCCGGCGTCGGCGACGGACTTGCCGGTCTTGCCGTTCACCAGATCGTGCGTCAGCTTAACGCCGCGCATCGACTCGGCATCGAACGGCGTGTTCCAGCCGTCCTCGCCCCGCGTGTAGTCGACCTGCCCGTAGAAGGCCGCCAGGATCTCTTCCGGCGACATGCCCTGGGCGTCGGACGGGTCGAGTGTCTGACCCTTGGCGATCGCAGACGTACGCTTCTTCCAGGTGGCGTCGTTGTCCAGCGCCAGCAGCAGCGTCGTCACCGGAATCTTGCGGCGACGGTCGATGCGGACGTGGATCAGATCCTTGGCGTCGAACTCGAAGTCGAGCCACGAACCGCGATAGGGGATGATGCGGGCGGCGAACAGGTACTTGCCCGAGCTGTGGGTCTTGCCCTTGTCATGGTCGAAGAAGACGCCCGGCGAACGGTGCATCTGCGAGACGATCACGCGCTCCGTGCCGTTCACAATGAAGGTGCCGTTGTCCGTCATGAGCGGCATGTCGCCCATGTAGACGTCCTGCTCCTTGATATCGCGGATCGAGCGCGAGCCGGCTTCCTCGTCGATATCCCACACCACGAGCTGCAGCGTGACCTTGAGCGGGGCGGCATAGGTGATGCCGCGCTGCTGGCATTCCTCGACGTCGTACTTGGGCTCCTCGAACTCGTACTTGACGAACTCGAGGCTGGCGCGCTCGGCGAAGTCCTTGATCGGGAACACGCCGCGGAAGACTTCCTGGAGACCCGACTGGGTGCGCTTGGCCGCCGGCGTGACGCGCTGAAGGAAGCTCTCGTAGGAGCTCTTCTGAACCTCGATGAGGTTTGGCATCGGCGCCACCGATTCGATGTGGCCGAAGAAACGACGAATCCGTTTGCGCGTGTTGAAGGCCGTGGCCATCCTGCGTCCTCGAAGGTTCAAGGGCGGTGATAAACACCCGCTGCTTTCTCGGAGCTCCCGGCCCGCCAGCCGTTCGCCCCATCCGTTGCAGAGGGCCACTTGTCGGAACGGACCCCTCGGGGAAGTCCGTTCGGAGAAGAGGCCCGATCGGGCCGGCCTCCCGAAGGAAGCCGGCCCGGCCGGTAAAAAGTCTTACTTGAGCTCGACCTTGGCGCCTTCGGCCTCGAGCTTCGCCTTGAGCTTCTCGGCATCGGCCTTCGGCACGCCTTCCTTGACCGCCTTCGGCGCGGCTTCGACCAGGTCCTTGGCTTCCTTGAGGCCGAGACCGGTGATCTCGCGGACTGCCTTGATGACGTTGATCTTCTTGTCGCCGGCGGCGGCGAGAACGACGGTGAACTCGTCCTTCACCTCGACCGGAGCGGCAGCCGCGCCAGCAGCGGCGGCGACGGCGACCGGAGCGGCGGCGCTGACGCCCCACTTCTCTTCCAGCAGCTTGCTGAGCTGAGCGGCCTCGAGGACCGTCAGGGCCGACAGCTCTTCGACCAACTTCTCGAGATTAGCCATTTTAGTCTCCTGTAACCCGAACTTCGATAAACGTGATGTCGATTGATAAAGACTTACGCTGCCTTCGCGCCGTCTTCCTTGGCTCCATAAGCCCCGAACACACGAGCCAGCTGACCGGCGGGCGCCACGAGCACGCCAGCGACCTTGGTCGCCGGGGCCTGTAGAAGACCGATGATCTTGCCGCGCAGAGCATCGAGGGACGGCAGGGTGGCGAGAGCCTGGACGCCAGCGACGTCCAATGTCTCACCATCCAGAGAACCGCCGACGATGGTCAGCTTTTCGTTGCCCTTGGCATAGGCCGCGACGACTTTCGCCGCTGCGACCGGATCCTTGGAATAGGCGATGGCAGTCGGTCCCGTGAACATGGGGCCGAGCGCCGTGAAGGGCGTACCCTCGAGGGCACGCAGCGTGAGCCGATTCTTCGTGACCTTGTAGCTTGCGCCGGCTGCCCTGATCTTGCGACGCAGGTCCGTCACTTCCTGGACGGTCAGACCTGACTGGCGGGTAACCACCATCAGATTGGCGTCCTTGAAGATCTGGTTCAGCTCGACGATCGCTTCGGCCTTTTCCGAACGATTCACGGCTTTCTCCAACTATGGTCCAACCCGGAGGATCCGGATCGGACCGGCTGCGTTACAGACTACGCAGCCTCCGTTAGCGGGTTAGCGCGAAACGGAGACCTCGCGGTCCGGTTCGCCTGCCCCGGAAGTTCGGGCGCGTTCGCGCACCTGAAGGTGCAGCGTCGATTCCCTTGCCCCCGTCTGCACTGGCGGGTTTCCCCATTAAGCCCGACCCGCGAGGGTCGAGTACCGGTGGTCTCGGACAGGTGGAGCTGGAGGCCTGGAGGCCTCTTCGCTCCTCCCGCCGCCGGCCTCACGGCCCGCGGCGGAATCTCTCAAAATCTCCCGACAGCGATCAGGCGACCGCGGTCGCCAGGTCGAGCTTGATGCCCGGCCCCATCGTCGAGCTCAGCGACACCTTCTTGATGAAGGTGCCCTTGGCGCCGCTGGGCTTGGCCCGGTTGATCGCCGCGATCAGCGCCTTCACGTTGGCGGTGATCGCCTCCTCGCTGAACGAGGCCTTGCCCACACCAGCATGAACGATGCCAGCCTTCTCGGCGCGGAACTCGATCGAGCCGGCCTTGGCGGCCTTGACGGCCGCGGCCACGTCCTGCGTCACCGTGCCGAGCTTCGGATTCGGCATCAGGCCACGCGGGCCCAGGACCTTACCCAGCCGACCCACCACGCCCATCATGTCGGGGGTGGCGATGCAGCGCTCGAAGTTCATTTCGCCGGCGTTGATCTTCTCCGCCAGGTCCTCGGCGCCGACGATATCGGCACCCGCTGCCTTGGCTTCCTCGGCCTTGGCACCGCGCGCGAACACCGCGACGCGCACCGACTTGCCGGTGCCGTTCGGCAGCTCGATCATGCCGCGCACCGCCTGGTCGGCGTGACGCGGATCGATGCCGAGGTTCATCGCGACCTCGATGGTCTCGTCGAACTTCGCCTTGGCATTGGCCTTGACGATCTTCACCGCCTCTTCGAGCGGGTACATCTTCTCGCGGTCGACCGTGGCGGACGCCGTCTTGTAACGCTTGCCCTGGGCCATGGTCCTACTCCACCACCTGGAGGCCCATCGAGCGGGCCGAGCCCACCACCTGGGCCATCGCCGACTCGACGGTATCGCAGTTGAGATCGGGCATCTTCTGCTCGGCGATCTCGCGAACCTGCTGCGTCGTGACCTTGCCGACGATCTGCGTACCGACCGTCTTGGCGCCCGACTCGATGCCGGCCGCCTTTTTAAGGAAATAAGTCACCGGCGGCGTCTTGGTGACGAAGGTGAAGCTGCGGTCCTGGAACACGGTGATGACCACCGGGATCGGCATCCCCGGCTCCATCTTCTGCGTCTTCGCGTTGAACTGCTTGCAGAATTCCATGATGTTGACGCCCTGCTGACCGAGCGCGGGCCCGATCGGCGGAGACGGATTGGCCTTGCCAGCCGGCACTTGCAGCTTGACGTAGGCTTGGATCTTTTTAGCCATGCATGCCCCTTTCCTGTGGGCGGCGCGGTCCGGCCATGGCAGGCCTCCCGCACCAGAAAATGATCAAGTCCTTGATCCCAAAGGATTTTCGGCCTCAACCCACCTCATGAGAAAAGGCCGGCGCACGGCCAGCCCTCCCAAGGGCGCGCGATCTACCAAATAAGACCGCCCGCCACAACCCTGATCTTGTCCACCGATATGGGAACGAATCAGATCTTTTCCACCTGTGCGTAGTCGAGTTCGACCGGGGTCGACCGGCCGAAGATCGAAACGGCAACCTTCACGCGTGCCCGTTCCTCGTCCACGTCCTCGACAGTGCCGTTGAACGACGCGAACGGACCGTCGGCCACCTTGACCTGCTCGCCGATCTCGAAGCTGACGGCGGGCTTGGGACGCTCCACGCCTTCCTGGACCTGCTTCAGAATGCGGCTGGCTTCGGCTTCGGAGATCGGCACCGGCTTGCCGCGACCACCGCCGCCCAGGAAGCCCGTGACCTTGGCCGTGTTCTTGACCAGATGCCAGGAGTCGTCCGTCAGATCCATCTTCACGAGGACGTAGCCCGGGAAGAACTTGCGCTCGGTATTGACCTTGCTGCCGCGGCGGACTTCCACGACTTCCTCGGTCGGAACGATGACCTCGGTGATTTCGTCGTCCAGACCCTTCTTTCCGGCCTGTTCACGGATCGACTGGGCGACCTTGTTCTCGAAGCCCGAGTAGGCGTGAACGACGTACCAGCGATGAGCCATGTCAGGAAACCCCGAGGAGAAGCTTCACGACGAAGCCAATGACCTTGTCGGCCACCAAAAAGAACAGCGAGGAGATTACGACAAAGATGAACACCATGCTGGTGGTGATCATGGTTTCGCGCCGAGTCGGCCAAGTGACGCGCGCCACCTCGGCTCTGACTTCTCGGGCGAACTCGATCGGATTCTTTGTCGTCATGATCGCCAATCTTCAAAAAATGGCAGGAGCGGAGGGACTCGAACCCACGACCCTCGGTTTTGGAGACCGATGCTCTACCAACTGAGCTACACTCCTGCAGACCATCGCCGCCGGATTGGTGCCGGCGGCGATCCTCTTATAGCACTACTTTACGACTTTGGTGACGACGCCGGCGCCGACGGTGCGGCCGCCCTCGCGGATGGCGAAGCGCAGGCCCTCGTCCATGGCGATCGGCTGGATCAGCTCGACCACCAGCCGCGCGTTGTCGCCCGGCATCACCATCTCCGTGCCTTCCGGCAAGGTCACCACGCCCGTCACGTCCGTCGTCCGGAAGTAGAACTGCGGACGGTAGTTCGTGAAGAACGGCGTGTGACGGCCGCCCTCTTCCTTCGTCAGGATGTAGGCTTCCGCCTCGAAGTTCGTGTGCGGCGTGATCGCGCCCGGCTTCGACAGAACCTGGCCGCGCTCCACGTCCTCGCGGCCAACGCCGCGCAGCAGCGCGCCGATATTGTCGCCCGCCTCGCCCGAGTCCAGCAGCTTGCGGAACATCTCGACGCCCGTGACCACCGTCTTCGTCGTGGCCTTCAGGCCCACGATCTCGACTTCCTCGCCGACCTTCACGATGCCGCGCTCGACGCGACCCGTCACCACCGTGCCGCGGCCCGAGATCGAGAACACGTCCTCGATCGGCATCAGGAACGGCTTGTCCTTGTCGCGCGCCGGCTGCGGAATGTACTTGTCGACCTCTTCCATCAGCTTCAGAACCGCCTGCTCGCCGAGCTCCGGGTTCTTGTCCTCCAGCGCCATCAGCGCCGAGCCCCGCACCACCGGAAGGTCGTCGCCCGGGAACTGGTAGCTCTTCAGCAGCTCGCGCACTTCCAGCTCGACCAGGTCCAGCAGCTCCGGATCGTCGACCATGTCGCACTTGTTCATGAACACCACCAGCGCCGGAACGCCGACCTGGCGCGCCAGCAGGATGTGCTCGCGCGTCTGCGGCATCGGGCCGTCGGCCGCCGAAACCACCAGGATCGCCCCGTCCATCTGCGCCGCGCCCGTGATCATGTTCTTCACGTAGTCGGCATGGCCCGGGCAGTCCACGTGCGCGTAGTGACGGTTCGCCGTCTCGTACTCGACATGCGCCGTCGAGATCGTGATGCCGCGCTCGCGCTCTTCCGGGGCCTTGTCGATCTGGTCGTAGGCCGTGAACGTCGCGCCGCCCGTCTTCGCCAGGATCTTCGTGATCGCAGCCGTCAGAGACGTCTTGCCATGATCGACGTGACCGATCGTTCCGATGTTGCAGTGCGGCTTGTTCCGCTCAAACTTTGCCTTCGACATGGTGTCGCGACCCTCGTGATGCTTCAGCTTCTACACAGACCGAACTTAACTGGCCGACTTAGCCAAACCTGGAGCGGGTGAAGGGAATCGAACCCTCGTCGTAAGCTTGGAAGGCTTCTGCTCTACCATTGAGCTACACCCGCAACACCCAAACAGAACCACTCTCGCCATGAACCGCTGGTGGAGGGGGAAGGATTCGAACCTTCGTAGACGCGAAGTCGGCAGATTTACAGTCTGCTGCCATTGACCGCTCGGCCACCCCTCCGTCCCAACCGGCATAAACGGAAAAAGCCTGTAGGCGCGGGGAGATACAGTGGCTTTCCGTGACTAGCAAGCACTTCCTTGCGATGGGAACAAAACGCGCGGCAGCCGGTCGCGCCCGTTCGTCCAATACGGCCCGGCGACACGGGATTTGCCCACACCCGCTCCGCGCCATACAAGGCTCGCCATGCCCCCTCGCCCAAATCGTCCCCATCGCCAATCCCGCACCGGCAACCAGTCCATCTGGATTTTCGGCCGTCACGCCGTGCTCGCGGCCCTCGCCAACCCCGACCGCCGGATCGAACGGGTGTTCGTGACGAAGGAGATGGCCGACGCCCATGCCGCCGAGATCGGCAAGACGGACAAGACCATCACCTCGCGCGAGGACCTGAACCAGCGCCTGCCCAACGGCGCCGTCCACCAGGGCATCGCCGCGCTCGTGGCGCCCCTGGAAGAGCCCGCCCTCGAGGATATCCTGGCGCGCTGCGGCGACAATGCCCTCGTCCTGGCCCTCGACCAGGTGAGCGACCCGCACAATGTGGGCGCCATCCTGCGGTCGGCCGCGGCGTTCGGCGCCGCCGGCGTGATCGTGACCGACCGCCACACCCCGTCGGACACCGGCACCCTGGCCAAGGCCGCTTCCGGCGCCCTGGAGGTCGTCCCGCTGGTGCGCGCCGTCAACCTCGCCCGCGCCCTCGACCAGCTCAAGGAGGCCGGGTTCTGGACCTACGGGCTGGCCGAAAGCGGCGACACGCGGATCGGCGACCTCGACCTCAAGGGCCGGACCTGCATCGTGCTGGGCGCCGAAGGCGAAGGGCTGCGCCGGCTGACCACGGAGAAGTGCGACCGGCTGGTGACGATTCCCACCAGCGACGCGCTCTCGGCCCTCAACGTCTCGAACGCCGCCGCGGTCGCCGCCTACGAATGGGCACGTCAGCAACCGAAATGATGCGACTTTCGCGGAGTTCGGTTATCTATCCGCCGAAGGCAGCCTGAGGGCCGGGTTAGCACAGCGGTAGTGCAGCGGTTTTGTAAACCGAAGGTCGGGGGTTCGATCCCCTCACCCGGCACCAGCCTTTTGTTGGACCTTGCTGTGAACGGTTCTGCGGGACAGCCGCCGCAAAACCCAGATCAGAACCGGCAAGGCACGAGCTGGTTTTTTTTTCATTCTGGTTGGCCCCGTATATTGTTAGTCAACCAGAATGATAAATAGCCAATGGCCAGATTGATGCGCGTTCAACGAGCTGATCCTTCCTGGCCATGAGCCGCAGTTTTTGGCCCGCTCGGTGGTTCGCACCAAGAGCCTCGGCGACGAGTGTTGCTTCGGCGGCGTTCCCCCAAGACGACAACGCGATAAGAGCGTCCCGCCCCGAGTTGGAACCGAAAATCAAAGATGTGGTGTTCGTCCACATCCCTAAAACCGCCGGCACGTCGATGCGCCATATGCTGTCTGCGTCGCTGCCGGGTGCCGTCAAATTATTCGACTACGGGGCAGACACCGCCACGCTGATCGCCGCGCAGCGGACCGTCCTGGATGCCTTCGGAGGTACGGCAAGCACCGCCACGATCCCCGGCAACATCATCAACGCTTTTGAGTCCGACATTCGGACCCCTGAGAAGATCATTGCACTACGCAGCGAAGCGGATCGGGGGCTTGGATTTCTCGTCAGCAGTCAGAATCCAATCCGGCACTGGATCGGTGCCTTTCACGCGGCATCCGTCGTCACCTTCCTGCGTGATCCCGTCGAGCGCGTCGCGTCCAGTTATCGAATGCACGTCAGAGAGAAAAGCTTCAGCGGTTCGTTCGCAGAGTTCTACGAGTCACCCGACCAGATCAATGTTCAGTGCCAGCAGCTGAGGGGAACAGACCTGCATAAACTGGGGTTTGTCGGGCTGGTCGAGTTCATGCCCGATATGATCAGAGCGCTGTCCCGGCACCTTGGAGTGGAACTTCGGATGCGCCACGACAATGGCGCCGGCCGTTCGTCTCGACCTGAGATCGACTCGACCGTCCGATCCAGAATTGTTGCGCTCAATGGCGACGATCTGTGCCTCTATCGTCATGTCGAAGCCAACCTCGACCATTTCACGAATCATCGCGGACGCCCTTCGACAATCGCGTGCAAGCTCGCCCGAGGCAAGGTGTACCGGGCTGAACAAGGCATCCTCAGAGGTTGGGCCCTGGCCCACGATCCGAACCAGCTGGCGACGATCGAAGTCCGGGTCGGCGGGCAAGCCGTTCAGCGCTGCTACGCCGATCAGTTCCTGCCGTGGCTGAAGAAGATGACGCCCCACGGGGTTGGTGGCTTCGAGCTTCGTTTGCCGGCAGGACTTGCGGTGGGAAATAGCCCCATTCGCGTGATGATCGCCGGAACGGACAAGGACCTCGAGGGTTCTCCGCTCAGCCTTTGATTCATGCAGACTGGGTCAGCGCCGACAGGCGCCTGTCCAGCAGTTCGAGCGCCAGCAGGACTTCTGCAAGCAGGCGCTGAAATGCGTAGAACCAGCCGGCCTTTCCGTCGAGGATCGCGCCTTTCGCGAACAGAACGTAGCCGAGCACCAGGACCGGCGCAGGCCAGCCCATCAGGCGTATCCGATCGACGCGGCCCAGCCGGTCTCGCGGGCTCTCGAGCAGATGGGCCGCCTCGCGCGCAGCATACTTGAGCTGCGAGGCCAGCCAGCGCGACAGCGGCTTGCGATCGTCGTGGTAGATCGTGCCCTCGAGGGCCGCGACGCGGCCCTGCAGGCGGATGCGATGGCCGTGCCCCTCGTTCTCGTATCGCGCGCCTGCGACGCGATAGAGCACGGTACGCGGCGGGTACAGCGTGCCGCGCAGCGGGTGGCCGTGGATCCGGTAGATGAACGCCGCCTTGTACCCGGTGTCGCCCGCACCGGGCTGCAACTCCGCCAGTTCAGAGACGAAAGCGTCGCTCAGCTCGTAGTCGGCATCGAGCGACAGGACCCAGTCGGTACGGATCTGCGCCAGACCGAAATTGCACTGTTCGGCGAAACTGTCGAACGGGCGGTGGACGATCTCCACCTGCGGATTTGCGGCCAGCACGTCCAGCGTGCCGTCGGTGCTGCCGCTGTCGATCACGACGATGCGGCGGGCCCAGTCGAGTTTTGCCAGCGTCCGCCCGATATTCTGGATCTCGTTGAAGGTGATCAGCAGCGGGGTGATGCTGTCGCGATCCATGCGTGGCGTCTCTAACGGGCCTTCGCCTGCATCGCGCGGCTGCGGCTGTCCGTCATCCACATCCAGGCGCTGCCGATGATGTCGTCGATCGCCGAATGGGCCGGCGTCCAGTCCAGCGCCTGCCGCGCCCGCGAGACATCCGCCACCAGCACCGGAGGATCGCCCGGCCGCCGCGGCGCCGCGACGGTCCGGATCTCGCGGCCGGTGAGACGCCGCGCGCGGTCGACCAGTTCGCCGATGCTCGCACCTTGTCCGCCGCCAAGATTGTAGGCCTGAAAACGACCGGCCTCGCAGCGTGACAGCGCGGCGACATGCGCCGCCGCAAGGTCAGTCACATGCACATAGTCGCGGACGCAGGTGCCGTCCGGCGTATCGTAGTCCGTCCCGAAGATGGCTATGTCGGGCCGAATGCCGTGCGCAGCCTGCAGCACCAAAGGGATGATGTGTGTCTCCGGATCGTGCTCCTCGCCCAGCTCGCCCTCAGGATCGGCGCCGCCGGCATTGAAGTAGCGCAGCGCGATCGCAGCCAGGCCGTGGGCGGTACAGGCATCGCGCAGGATCTGCTCCCCCATCAGCTTGGTGCGGCCGTAGGTGTTGATCGGCAGCTGCACGGTGCCTTCGACGACCGGCAGGACATCGGGCACGCCATAGGTCGCGCAACTGCTGCTGAACACGAGGGAGCCGACGCCATGCGCACGCATGACCTCGATCAGCGCAATCATGCCGCCAACGTTGGCACGATAGTAGCGCATCGGCTCGATCATCGACTCGCCGACATAGGCGAGCGCCGCGAAATTGATGACCGCATCGGGCTTGTGCTCTCGGATCGCCGCTCCGAGCGCCACCGGATCGTTGATGTCGCCCCGGACCAGCGGGCCCCACTTCACGGCCCAGGGATGGCCCGTGTGCAGGTTGTCGTAGGCGATCGGCAGGTGGCCTGCGCGCGCAAGCGCCTTGCATGTATGCGAGCCGATATAGCCCGCACCCCCCGCCACCAGTACACGCACTATGCCGTCCCCCCCGCCCGAATGCTCTGAAGAGCAGGATAGCCCAATTGCACGGTCAGCGCTGAATAAGCGTGTCGCCCAGCACGAGGACATCCATCTTGGTCCGCAGGAAGCAGTCGATCGCCTCCTCCGGCTTGCAGACCACGGGCTCGTTCTCGTTGAAGCTGGTGTTCAGCACGATCGGCACGCCCGTGAGTTCCCGGAAGGCCGTGATCAGCCGTGCATAGCGCGGATTGCCCGACCAGGTGACGGTCTGGAGACGGCCGGTCCCGTCGACATGAGTGACCGCCGGGATTTCCTTGCGCTTCTCCTCCCGGATGCGAAAGACCTGCATCATGAACGGCACGTCGTCGTCGGTCTCGAACCAGTCCGGCACGGCATCGCGCAGGATCGAAGGCGCGAAGGGCCGGAAGGATTCCCGCCGCTTGATCTTGAGGTTGAGGATGTCCTTCATGTCCGCACGGCGCGGATCGCCCAGGATCGAGCGGTTGCCGAGCGCGCGCGGCCCCCACTCCAGCCGCCCCTGGAACCAGCCGATCACCTTGCCCTCGGAGATCGCCTGCGCGGTGTGCCGGCAGAGCGTCGCCTCGTCGGCAATGCGCTCGATGCGGCAGCCGGCCGCGTCGAAATCGGCCCGGCGCCGGGCGATGGCCGCTGCGATCTCGTCCGGCGTCGCCGACGGGCCCCAATAGGCGTGGTCCATCACGAAATGGCGTTTGGCCGAAGCCCCGCCGGTCTTGTGCCAAGTCGCGAACGCCGCCCCGATCGCGCCGCCGGCATCGCCGCCGGCCGACTGAACGTAGAGCTTCCGAAACGGGGTGCGCTCGAGAACCTTGCCATTGGCCACCGAATTGTAGGCGCAGCCGCCGGCCAGCACGACGGCGTCGGTCCCGTAGCGGGCATGCAGGGCGTTCAGCAGGTTGAAGAAGGCGTTCTCGTAGGTCACCTGTGCGGAACGCGCGATGTCGCGGTGCTTGTCCTCGAGCGGCGCCTCCGGGTCCCGGGCCGGTCCCAGCAGCGTGACGAGTTCGTCGCTCCACAGGCGCCCGCCCGAGGGGATGCCGTCCTTGACCTGATAGTTGGCGCCCTCACCCGAGGCATGGCGGAAGTAGCGCAGGTCGAGCGCGAAAGTGCCGTCGTTCCGGAGACGCACGATCTCCTTCATCTGGTCGACGAAGGCCGGCTGGCCGTAGGGCGCGAGGCCCATGACCTTGTATTCGTCGCCATAGTGCGGGAACCCGATGAACTGGGTCATCGCCTCGTAGAAGACGCCCAGAGAATGCGGGAAATAGACGCGGCCGTCGACCGAGAGGTTTCCTCCTTCGCCCAGGCCCCAGGCCGCGGAGGAAAAGTCGCCGAAGCCGTCGACCGAGACCGCCACCGCCCTGTCATGCGGCGACACGAGGAAGGCCGATGCGAGATGGCACAGATGGTGTTCGACCATGTGCGCGGTGCCACGGAACTCCTGGTCCGGCAGATGGCGCTTGAGGTTTCCCGCGATGTCGGCGCGCTCGCCGCGATTGCGCAACCGGCTCATCACGTAGTTCAGGCTGACCCGCGACGTCAGGGCGAAGGCGAGCTTGCGCCAGCGGTTGGCGGTGTTGTCGCTGTT
Organism: Reyranella sp.; assembly: GCF_965228225.1. Classification (GTDB taxonomy): domain Bacteria; phylum Pseudomonadota; class Alphaproteobacteria; order Reyranellales; family Reyranellaceae; genus Reyranella. Next base: position 3,015,867 of record NZ_OZ245801.1, read on the forward strand.
GACCGCGACATGGTCGACTTCGGCCAGCGAGATGCCGGCCTCGGCCAGGCAATACCGGATCGACTCACTGGGGAAACCGCCCCAGTGCTTGATGCGGCGGAACCGCTCCTCCTCCACCGCCGCAACCAGCTCGCCATCCTTCACCAGGCAGGCGGCCGCATCGGCGTGATAGGCGTTGAGGCCGAGAATGTAGGTCATGCGAACAGGTCGGACATTTGAGAAACTACGCCTATGTGGTTGGTATAGATCAATTTTTGCGAGGGACCAGCTTTTTCGCGGGCATTGCAGCCGCGAAGGTGGCACCGTCTGCAGACCATGCATGGCGCATGCGGCGCGTCGACGGCTTGACGAGGCCGGCACTTCCGATCAAACGGACAGCCTCGAGCGGCCCCCTCGGTTCCCGGGGCCCCGATCGCGTGCTCGACCGAGGCGCGTCGCAACCCTCGCAAGTCGTTGACAAGTCGGATAAAACCCCTCGCTTCGATCGAAAGGCTCTCGTGCATGTCCAAGAATGATCTCGTCGTCGTGACCGGCGCCGGCGGCTTTATCGGCGGCCACCTCGTGAAGGTTCTGCAACAGCGCGGCCACACGAGGATCCGGGCCGTCGACGTGAAGCCGCTCGAGGAGTGGTACCAGAAGATCCCGGGCGTCGAGAACCAGGTGGGCGATCTCGCCCAGCTCGAGCCCTGCCGCAAGGCCGCCCAGGGCGCCGCGATGATCTACAATCTCGCCGCCGACATGGGCGGCATGGGCTTCATCGAGACCCACAAGGCCGAATGCATGCTGTCGGTGCTCGTCAGCACCCACATGCTCGTCGCCGCCAAGGAAGCCGGCGTGCCGCGCTTCTTCTATTCGTCCTCGGCGTGCGTCTACAACGGCGACAAACAGACCGACGCCAACGTCACGGCCCTGAAGGAAGAAGACGCCTACCCCGCCCTGCCCGAAGACGGCTACGGCTGGGAGAAGCTGTTCAGCGAGCGCATGGCCCGCCACTATCGCGAGGACTACGGCATCGCCACCCGCGTGGCCCGCTACCACAACGTCTACGGGCCGGAAGGCACCTATGACGGCGGCCGCGAAAAGGCGCCGGCCGCGATGTGCCGCAAGGTCATCGCCGCCAAGCTCTCGGGCAAGCACGAGATCGAGATCTGGGGCGACGGCGAGCAGACCCGTTCGTTCATGTACATCGACGACTGCACCGAGGGCACGATCAAGCTCGCCGAGAGCGACATCATCGAGCCGCTGAACATCGGCAGCGACGAGCTGGTCAGCATCAACACGCTGGTCGACATCGTCGAGAAGATCGCCGGCATCAAGCTCAAGCGCAGCTACAAGCTCGATGCCCCGAAGGGCGTGCGTGGCCGCAACAGCGACAATACGCTGATCAAGAAGCTGATGAACTGGGCCCCGTCCATCCGTCTCGAGGACGGCATGGAGAAGACCTACAAGTGGATCTACGACGAGATGACCTCGGGCAAGGCCTCGGTCGTCAACGCCCTGCCGAAGCAGGCCCTCGCGGCCCAGTAACCTGCCGGGAAAGCCGGACTACGAACGCGCCGCGAAGGAAACTTCGCGGCGCTTTGCATTAGGGCTAACGGCCGATCCCGCTCAGGCCCCTGTTGCTCTGCAGCAGCTCGTCGAAGAAGGCGATCGTCTTCGTCAGCCCGTCGTCGAGCGCGACCTTCGGCTCCCACTTGAGCGCCTCGCGGGCGAGCGTGATGTCAGGGCAGCGCTGCATCGGATCGTCGGCCGGCAACGGCGCGAATACGAGGCGGCTCTTGCCGCCGACCTTGCCGAGGATCTTCTCGGCAAGGTGGCGAATCGGCATCTCGACCGGATTGCCGATGTTCACCGGCCCGGTGAAGTCGTCGGGCGTATGGTCCATCAGGCGCTGCCAGCCGTCGAGCAGGTCGTCGACGTAACAGAAGGCCCGGGTCTGCATGCCGTCGCCGTAGATGGTGATGTCCTGTCCCTTCAGCGCCTGCACGATGAAGTTCGACACCACGCGCCCGTCGTTGGGGTGCATGCGCGGGCCGTAGGTGTTGAAGATGCGTGCCACCTTGATGCGCAGCCCGTGCTGGCGGTGATAATCGAAGAACAGGGTCTCCGCGCAGCGCTTGCCCTCGTCGTAGCAGGCGCGCGGCCCCAGCGGATTGACGTTGCCGCGGTAGCTCTCGACCTGCGGATGAACGGTCGGGTCGCCGTAGACCTCACTGGTCGACGCCTGGAAGATCTTGGCCCGCACCCGCTTGGCCAGGCCCAGCATGTTGATGGCGCCGTGGACGCTGGTCTTGGTCGTCTGCACCGGATCGTGCTGATAGTGGATCGGCGAGGCCGGGCAGGCGAGATTGTAGATCTCGTCGACCTCGACATAGAGCGGGAAGGTCACGTCGTGGCGCATCAGCTCGAAGCGCGGATTGTCGAGGCAGGCCACCACGTTGGCCTTGCTGCCGGTGAAATAGTTGTCGACGCAGAGCACGTCGTGCCCGGCCTCGAGCAGGCGCTCGCAGAGATGCGAGCCGAGGAAGCCTGCTCCGCCGGTGACCAGAATCCGCTTACCCATCATGCCCCTCGGAATCGCCTCTCACGTCGCCGTCGACACTAGGCCATCAAGCTCTTGAATTCACTTCAAAATCACCGAAGGATGACGCTGCCCGACCGCTAGGGGACTGGGCCAATATCGCAGGGGAAGCGTCCTATGAGCATCGAGATGGTCGGCGTGGCCGACATCGTGCGCGTCCATGGCGCGGCACGTCCGGACAGCGTGGCGATCGTCTACGAAGGCCGGCCCACGACCTACGGCGAACTCGATCGCACCTCCAGCCGCGTCGCGAGCGGCCTCCTTGCCGAAGGCATCGAGCCGCAGGTCCGCGTCGCCCATCTCGACAAGAGCAGCGACCTCTTCTTCGAGCTGCTGTTCGGCGTCGCCAAGGCGGGCGCCGTGATGGTCTCGGTGAACTGGCGCCTGGCCGCCCCCGAGGTCCTGCAGATCGTGAACGATGCCGAGGCCGAGATGCTGTTCGTCGGCGAGGAATACTTCCCCGTCGTCGAGGCGATCCGCAACCGGCTGAAGAGCGTGCGCAGGATCGTGTCCCTGGGCCCCCGCCACGGCGATTGGCAGGCCTTCGCGGACTGGCGCGACCGGCACCCCGACATCGACCCGCATCTGCCCGCGCGCCCGCGCGACACAGCCGTGCAGTTCTACACCAGCGGCACCACCGGCCTGCCGAAGGGTGCCGAACTGACCAACGCCAACTTCGCCTTCATGTTCGAGCAATGGACGCGCAGCTGGCTCCTGAAACCCGGGACCCAGAACATCGTCTGCCTGCCGATGTTCCATATCGGGGGCGCGGGCTGGGCCATCGCCGGCCTCTACGCGGGCGCGACCAATCACGTCGTCAGGGAGTTCGTGCCCGCGCGGGTGCTGGAGATCATCGAACACGACCGCATCGAGGTGATGCTGCTGGTGCCGGCGATGATCCTCTTCCTGGTGCAGGCACCGCAAATCCGCGAAACTGACCTGTCGAGCCTTCGCCTGATCGTCTACGGCGCGGCGCCGATCCCGGGAGAGCTGTTGAAGCAGGCCTTGTCGATCTTCGGGTGCGGATTCCAGCAGGTCTACGGCCTAACCGAGACGACCGGCGCCATCACCCTGCTGCCGCCCGAGGATCACGACCCGTCGGACGCAAGAAAGCTCCTGTCCTGCGGTTATGCCCAGGTGGGCGTCGAGCTGCGCATCGTCGACGATGCCGGCGCCGACGTGCCGGCGGGCAAGGTCGGCGAGATCGCGGTCCGTTCGCCGCAGGTGATGGCCGGCTACTGGCGTCTGCCCGACGCCACCCGGCGCGCAATTCAAGGCGACTGGCTGTTCACCGGCGACGCGGGCTTCCTCGACGACAAGGGCTACCTGTTCATTCACGACCGCGTGAAGGACATGATCGTCTCGGGCGGCGAGAACATCTACCCGGCGGAGGTGGAGAGCGCCCTGTTCGGCCATCCGGGCGTCGCCGACGTGGCGGTGATCGGCGTTCCCGACGAACGCTGGGGCGAAGCGGTGAAGGCCGTCGTGGTGCGCAAGCCCGGCACCGACCCGACGCCCGCCGAACTCATCGGCTGGGCGCGGGAACGCATCGCCGGCTACAAGCTGCCCAAATCGGTCGACTTCATCGACGCCCTGCCCCGCAACCCAACCGGCAAGATCCTGAAGCGCGAGTTGCGCAAGCCCTACTGGGAAGGCCGGCAGCGCAACATCAATTGACCGCCTCGTGACCGCCCTGCGGACCCGACCGCAAACGCGTCTCGAATTCCCGATGCCACGGTTCTAGAAGAGTCCCATGTCCAATCTGCCCGACAATCTCACGCCCGTCCGCCAGGCCCACGTATTCGACGAAGCACGGCTCGCCGACTACATGAAGGCCAATGTCGAGGGCTATCGCGGCCCGATCAGCATCCTTCAGTTCGAGGGGGGCCAGAGCAACCCGACCTTCCACGTCACCGATGGCGCCGGCAGCATGTACGTCCTGCGCAAGAAGCCGCCGGGCAAGCTGCTGCCCTCGGCCCACCAGGTCGACCGCGAATATCGCGTGATCAAGGCCTTGGCCGACCATACGGACGTGCCCGTTCCGAAGCCCTACGCGCTCTGCCAGGATGATTCGGTCATCGGCACGGCCTTCTACATCATGCAGTTCCTGCCGGGCCGGGTCTTCGCCGACGTGCGCATGCCGGGCGTCTCGCCGGCCGATCGCGGCAAGATCTTCGACTCGATGAACGATGTGCTGGCACGCCTGCACAATGTCGACTATCGCGCCGTCGGTCTCGGCGACTATGGCCGTGAGGGCCAGTACATCCAGCGCCAGGTCGCCCGCTGGTCGAGCCAGTACGATCTCGCCCGCACCGAAGAAATCCCGTCGATGGAAGCGCTGAAGAAGTGGCTGCCGGAGAACATCCCGCCCGGCGACGAGACGCGCATCAACCACGGTGACTATCGCCTCGGCAATACGATCGTGCACCCGACCGAGCCCCGCGTCATCGCCGTGCTGGACTGGGAACTCTCGACGCTCGGCCATCCGCTGGCCGACCTCGGCTACAACTGCATGATGTACCATTTCGGCGAGGGTTTCGGCGCTTCCGGCGGCTATGCCGGCCAGGACCTGACCGCGTTCGGCATTCCGACCGAGCAGGAATATCTCGCCGCCTATGCCCGCCGGACCGGCCGCAAGGGAGTGCCGGCCTGGGAGTTTTATCTCGCTTTTTCCCTGTTCCGCCTCGCCGCCATCGTGCAGGGCGTCTACAAGCGCGGGCTCGACGGAAACGCCTCGTCGGAAACGGCGACGAAATACGGCAACCGCGCCCGCGCGATGGCCGACCTCGCCTGGTCGATGGTCGAGAAGCGCGCCTGAGCGCGCTTCTCCCGCCTATTCGTCCGTGTACGGCACCATCGAGGCGTCGTGGCCCTTCGGGCAATTGGCGCTGTCGATGATGGCGTTGGCCGGATTACGATAGCGCGCAATGTCGTAGGGCGCGAACTCGCTCGGCGGCTGCGGCGGGGGCGTCCGGAGCGTCCAGGACACCAGCTGCTTGATCACACTGCCGAGGGCCTGATCGAAGGCTTCGACGACTTTCGGCACCTTGTCGGCGCGCGCCCGAACGCAGCGTTCGAAGGAGGCGACGCCGATGATCTGCCGGTCGGGCATACGCACCAGCTTGGCGATGATGCGCACCTTCACGATCGGCGGCATGCCGTAGAAATACATGGCCTCGAAATTGCGCAGGTCGGGCTGCAACACGTAGTTCGCCCGCAGCGCGATCGACTCGCGCGACACCGCGACGATCTTGCGGGTGTTCTCGAAGGAATCGACGATCCGGGTCTGGACCATCAGCGGCGCCCGGTCGGTCCACGCCACCTTTGCGTAATAGTCCGTCGAGGTCGGCGTCATCGCGATGGCGATGCGGCCGGTGTCGAGGTTCGCCGCCGCCACTGGTGCCTCCACCGCGAGCTGCCAGTAGACCGAGGGCATATCGGCGTCGAAGGTGCTCTTGGGCGAGACGGTGTAGAGGTCGGTCGGATCGCCCACCGAATCGACGGCGCTGACGAACGAGCAGCCCGACAGGAGGGCAACGGCGGCCGCGCAGGCAGCCAGGCAACGGATCATTTCGGCGTGTATCCCTGCTTGCCGCTGAACACGAAGTTGGCCGGGTCGCGCTCCAGTCGTGTGGCGATGACGTTCAGGTTGGCGGTGAGCTGACGCAGATCCCGCAGCGCCAGCGAGAACTCGGTGAGACCGATCTCGGTGAAATTCTTGATCGGGCGGCTGTTGTCGGCGACCAGTTTGTTCAGCTGGTTGGCGGCGGCGTTGATGTTGGCCAGCGCCGCCCGGGTCTCGTTCAGGGTCTTGCGCAGTTCGCCCGGATCCTTGCCGGCGAGCGCCTTGCGCGTTGCGGCATCCTGGGGGCCGATTTCCTGTGCGATCAAGGTGAACGAATCCGAAAGCTCGTTCAGCTTGGTGAATGTCTTGCGGAAATCGGCGATCGCCCCCGGCAGTTCGGCCAGGGTCGTCTGAATGGCGCCGTCGGACTTGGCGAAGGCGTCGGTCGCCGTCTGCAGGTTGCGCAGCGTATCGGTGACGGCGCCGATATTGTCCGGGCTCAGCAGGTCGTTCAGGCGGTCCACCGTGGTGCTGGCCTTGGTCAGCAGTTCCTGGGCCGAGGTCGACGTCGCCTGGAGGAAGGAGGCGCCCTCGCGAATCTCCGGGTAGGGCTTATCGCCGAGCTTCTTCTTGGGCTTGACCTGGTCGACGTCGAGGCGTCCGACGATCTGGATGAAGGGCGAGCCGGCGATGAACGGCTTCTCGAAGACGGCATAGGAGCGGTCGCGGATGTCGATGGACCAGTCGACCGCCACCGTGACTTCGATCTTTTCGGTGAGGCGTTCCCGGCCGGTCGAGCGCTGGGTCTCCGCCCGCGACGTGAGCTGGATGTCCGCAACGCGTCCGACGCGCAGACCGCGATAGAAGACGGGCGAATCCTTGGTCAGTCCCTGCACGTCGCCGGAAAAGAGGATGTCATAGTAGGCGTACGACGTGCGATCGCCCGCGCGCAGCTTCCAGATGACGAATCCGGCCAGGGCGGCGACGAACAGGATCATCGCCGCGCCAATCAGCACGTAGGGCGATTTTCTTTCCATCCGATATTACTTCTGCTCCCGCCGCGCTGCGCGCCCACGCGGTCCGTGGAAGTATTCCCGGACCCAAGGATGGTCGTATTCCAGCAATTCCGCCATCGTACCCACCACGACGCGCTTGTCGAGAAGGACTGCAATGCGGTCGCAAATTGCATTGAGGCTATCGAGGTCGTGCGTGACCATCAGGACGGTCAGCCCGAGATTGTGGCTCAGGCCCTTCACCAACTCGTCGTAATGCGCGGCGCCGATCGGATCCAGACCGGCAGTCGGCTCGTCGAGGAACAGGAGTTCCGGATCGAGCGCCAGCGCCCGGGCCAGGCTGGCACGTTTACGCATGCCACCAGAAAGTTCCGACGGCTTCTTCTCGCCGGTATCGCCCGGAAGACCGACCAAGGCCACCTTGAGGGCCGCGATGTCGCGCATGGTCTGCTCTTCGAGTTCGGCATGCTCGCGGATCGGCACGATGATGTTCTCGGTGACGCTGAGCGAGGAGAACAGCGCGCCGTCCTGGAACTGGACGCCGGTACGCGCCAGCATCTGGCGCTGCGCTTTGCCCTGCAGGGTGCTGGTATCGACCCCGAGCATCTCGATCGTGCCCTCGCGCGCCTGGTTCAGGCCGATGATGGTTCGAAGAAGGACCGACTTGCCAGTACCCGAACCGCCGACCAGCCCGACAATCTCGCCGCGGAATACGTCGAAATCTAGATGGTCGTGGATCACTTTATCGCCGAACTGCGTGCGGATGCCGCGCAGGCGCAGCACGACCTCCCTGCCATCGCTGTGATCGACGATCTGCCCCCCTTCCAGCTGCGCGCCTTCGGGCATCAGACGCCGGCGAGCAGGAAGATGATCGAGAACACTGCGTCCAGCACGATCACGCAGAAGATCGATTCCACCACCGACTTGGTCGTGAGCTGGCCCACGCTTTCGGCACTGCCGCGTACCTGGAGCCCTTCGAAGCAGCCGATGGTGGCGATCACGACGCCGAAAACCGGCGCCTTGATCATTCCGGTATAGAAGTGCCACGCGCCCACCGTGTCTCGCAGCCTGTCGAAGAACTGCACGAAGGTGAAGTCGAGATAGATGGTGCAGGCGACCGCGCCGCCCAGCAGGCCCGCCATGTCCCCCCAGAAGGCGAGCAGCGGCATCGATATCAAGAGCGCGCTGATGCGCGGCAGGACCAGCCATTCGACGGGATTGAGGCCGATCGTGCGCATCGCATCGACCTCCTGGTTGACCTGCATGGTGCCGATCTGGGCCGTGAACGCGCTGCCGGAGCGACCGGCGACGATGATCGCGGTCAGCAGCGGCCCCAGTTCGCGGAACATGCCGATACCCACGGCCTCGACGGTGAAGGTCTCGGCCCCGAACTGCCGAAGTTGCTGGACGCCCTGGTAGGCGATGACCACGCCGATCAGAAAGCAAAGCACGCCCACGATCACGAGGGCGCGAATCCAGACCTCGTACATCTGCCGGATGATGGCGTTCGGGCGGAAACGCTTGGGCTGCAGGACGGCCTCGACGACCACGACGAGGATCTCGCCGAAGAAGGCGCAGAGATTGAGGACCTGTTTGTAGAAGTCGATCGTTCCGTGGCCGACCTCCTCCAGCCAATGTGCCAGCCAATTGACCCGACGGTCCGGCTGGGCCTGGCACATATTTTCGCGGACGACCTTGAAGAGAGCGGCCTGCGCCTCGGTCCGGGTCTGCACCTCGGCATCGGGTCCGCACCCGGAAATTTCCAGGATCTCGAGCGCGCCGGCGGTGTCGACGCGCCCGACCCCGGTCGCATCGATGGCAGGACGATCCTTCGAGCGGACGCCGGCGCCCGCAAGAGCGCTCTCGGCTTTCTTGCGGATGCCGCGGACGCTGAACACCGTCCAGGTCCCGCCGACCTCCATGACGGGCTTGCCCGCCCGCTCGGTGTAACGAATTGTGGGTTCCGCTTCGGCCATCGGCGAAGATTAGTCGTCGCGCAGGTTACCGCTGTCAATCTCCGTGCATTGCCTCGACGCCACGCCGCTGTCACGATCCGGCCGGGAGGACCGGATGGGCAAGTGGCCACGGCTGGACAAGATCGAGATGATCGACGGTCCGATAGACAAGCAGAGTTACGAACGCCAGATCAAGAAACTGCAGGATCGGCTGCTCGACCTCCATATTCACGACCTGCGGACGGGCGGACGGGTGCTGATCTGCCTCGACGGCTGGGACGCCGCCGGCAAAGGCGGCATGATCGAGCGGATGGTGGCGGGACTGGAGCCGAAATCGGTGCAGGTCTGGCGCATCGGGGCGCCGACGCCCGAAGAGCAGGGCCGGCACTATCTCTGGCGCTTCTGGAACCGCCTGCCGGCCCCCGGCAACTGGGCCATATTCGACCGCACCTGGTACGGTCGCGTCCTGGTGGAGCGCATAGAGGGCTTCTGCGAGAAGTCGGCCTGGGAGCGCGCCTACCGGGAGATCAACGAATTCGAGCGACAGCTCGCCGACGATGGCGTGCGCATCGTGAAGCTGCTGGTGCATGTCAGCGCCGAGGAACAGAAGCGGCGGATGATCGAGCGGCTGAGCAAGCCCAGCAAGCATTACAAGATCGGCCTCGAGGATTTTCGCAACATCGCCAAGCGCAAACAGTATCTCGACGCCTATGACGACATGCTGGAACGCACGGACACCGAACACGCCCCCTGGCATGTCGTCGCCAGCGACGAGAAGATGCATGCCCGTCTCAAGGGCCTGAAGATCGTCGCGGACCGTCTGGGCGAAGGCGTCAAGATCGAGGACCATGAACTGGACCCGCGGATCCTCGAAGCCGCCTACGAAGCCTGGGGATGGCGGCCGGAGAAGAGCGCCGACGGCAAGAAGTAGCCCCGCCGTTTCGCTGCATCACGCCTGGGCCGGCACCTCGCTCGGCGAAGCGAAGACGCTCGAACTCGCGCCGTCGCCGAGACGCGCTGCGATCCAGGGCAAGGCCTCGCGCATGGCCTCTTCGAACTTCCAGGGGGGATTGATCACGACCAGCCCGCAGGCCGCGAGCTTTCCGTCGGGGGTCCGAGGGCCAAGGTCGAGTTCCAGGCGCAGGTAATTCTCCTCCGCCAGCGATGCCATGAAGGATGCGACGGCCGCCTCGTCCTTGATCGGGTACCAGATCGCGAAGCAGCCGGTGGCCAGGCGGCGCAGCCCGTGGCGAACCGCCCACGTCAGCACCTCGAACTCGTCGGTCGCCTCGAAGGGCGGGTCGATCAGAACCAGGGCACGGCGCTCGACCGGCGGCAGCGTCGCCTTGATCGCGCGATAGCCATCGGCCTGCCGAACCTCGACGGCGCGGTCGCCGGCGAACTCACGCTTGAGAAGCAACGCCTCTTCTGGATGTCTCTCGCAGGCGAGGAAGCGGTCACCCGGCCGCAGGGCGGCGCGGACCAGTCGCGGCGAGCCGGGATAGCGATGGAGCACGCCGCCCGGCGGCCCGAACTTGCGATCGTAGGCCTGAACCGCCGCGAGATAGCGCGCGACGGCGGCCGGCATCCCGGTTCGGCTCTCGCTCATCAGGCGGCCTATGCCCGCCTCCGCCTCGCCGGTGCGGCGCGCCTGCGAGCCCGCGAGGTCATAGCCCCCGGCGCCGGCATGGGTGTCGAGCACGAACAGCTTCTTGTCCTTGGCCGTCAACAGGCGCAGCAGCTCGCAGAGCGCGGTGTGCTTCAGCAGGTCGGCAAAGTTGCCGGCGTGATAGCCGTGGCGGTAGTTCACGGTGACATTCTCGGCCGATTTGAGATGATTCCCCGGGCACGGTATGTGCTTCGGGCGCAGGACACTACATTTGAGGATCGAAATGGCCAACCACGAGCTGCATTCTTCGCCCGAGACCTGCCACTGGGGCTATTTCGACAGCCAGCTCCCGCCGCAGCTCCGCATCAAGTCGGGCGATACGGCCACGATCCATTGCGTGTCGGGCGCCGCCGAGATCCTGCCGGGCGAACCCTACAACGTGCTGCCCGAACATCGCGAGATCCTCTCCAAGCTGAAGCCGCATATCGGCCGGCACATCCTGACCGGGCCCGTCCACGTCGAGGGCGCCGAGCGCGGCGACGTGCTGGCGGTCGAGGTGCTCGACATCAAGTTCCGCACCAACTGGGGCTGGAACGTGCAGCGGCCGCTGATGGGCACCCTGCCCGAGGACTTCCCCTTCTTCCGCCTGACCCACATCCCGATCGATTCCAACCGCGGCGTCTGCACCATGCCCTGGGGCACCGAGATCGAGCTCAAGCCGTTCTTCGGCATCATGGGCGTCGCCCCGCCGCCGGAATGGGGCCAGTGCAGCTCGGTCGAGCCGCGCGCCTTCGGCGGCAACATCGACAACAAGCATTTCCGGGTCGGCACCACGGTCTACTTCCCCGTCTTCGCCGACGGTGGCCTGTTCTCGACCGGCGACGGCCATGGCGTCCAGGGCGACGGCGAGGTCAACCTGACGGCGCTCGAGACCAGCCTGAGCGGCACCTTCAAGTTCACGCTGCACAAGGGCATGAAGCTCAACAACCCGCGCGCCGAGACGGCGACGCACTGGATCACCCACGGTTTCGACCAGGACCTCGACGACGCCGCCAAGGAAGCGCTGCGCGACATGATCCGGCTGATCACCGCCAAGACCGGCCTCAAGCCCGAGGACGCCTACATGCTCTGCAGCCTGCAGGCCGACCTGCACGTCACGCAGACGGTGGATGGCAACAAGGGCATCCACTGCATGATCGAGAAGAAGATCATCGGCGGCTGAGGGCATCAGCCGGAAACGGGCGACCGACCATGACGCACATGCAGCTTCTCGACGAGGCGGTCGCCCGTCACAACGATGCCGAATGGTCACGCCGCGCGCTGGACCTGATCCGCAACGACCAGCGAAGATCGGCCGATACGCACCTGCTGCGGCTCGATCTGCCGGTACTCGAGGGGATCGACGTCTATCTCAAGGACGAATCGACCCATCCCACGGGCAGCCTCAAGCACCGGCTGGCCCGCTCGCTGTTCCTCTACGGCATCTGCAATGGCCGGATCCGGCAGGACACGCCGATCGTCGAGGCCTCGTCGGGGTCGACGGCGATCTCGGAGGCCTACTTCGCCCGCCTGCTGGGCCTGCCCTTCCATGCCGTGATGTCGGCTTCGACCTCGGCGGAGAAGATCGCGGAGATCGAACGCCAGCACGGCACGTGCCATCTGGTCGCCGACGGTCGCGGGATTTACGCCGCCGCCGAGGCCCTGGCGATCGAGTTGCGCGGCGTCTACGTCGACCAGTTCACCTATGCCGAGCGGGCCACCGACTGGCGCGGCAACAACAACATCGCTGAATCGATCTTCGAGCAGATGAGCCGCGAGCCCCATCCGGTGCCGACCTGGATCGTGATGAGTGCCGGGACCGGCGGCACCACGGCGACGCTCGGCCGGTACATCCGCTACATGAGATACGCCACGCGGCTCTGCGTCGCCGACCCGGAGTTCTCGGTCTTCTTCGAGGCCTTCGCCAAAGGCAATCTTCAGGCGACCTGCGAGCGCGGCTCGCGAATCGAGGGGATCGGTCGGCCGAGGGTCGAGCCCTCGTTCCTGCCCAACATGATCGATCGCATGATGCGGGTGCCGGACGCGCAGTCGTTGGCCGGCATGCGCGTCCTCTCACGCCTGCTCGGCCGCAAGGTGGGCGGTTCGACCGGCACGAACTTCGTGGCCCTGTGCATCCTCACGTCGCGCATGAAGGCGGAGGGCCGCACGGGCTCTCTGGTATCGCTGATCTGCGACGGTGGGGAACGGTACGGAAATACTTACTACAACGACGAATGGGTCGCCGCGCAGGGCCTCGACCTCGAGCCGCACGAGCGTGCCCTCGAAGCCTTCCTGAAGGACGGCGACGCCATTATCTGATGCCCCTATTGGGCGGGACGCGGCGGCTGGCGAACCGGCGGCGGCGTCGGCTTCGTCGCGATCGGCTCATCTGTGATCGGATAGCGCGGCACTTCGCTGATCTCAGTAGAGCCGGGCATCGGCAGGATCGCCTGGTTCTTCCAGTTCGGCCCAACCGTGGCCCCATTCCCGCCCGCGACCGGCGGGCCGGACTCCTGCATCGTGCTGAAGTCGGAATTGAAGCGCTGGGGCTGGGCCTGAGCGGCGCCACCGGCAACCGCGAGGACGAGCAGGACAGGCAAGGCCACTTTCATCGCACTCTCCGGGTTCTGTTACCGGAACAACTCGAAAGATGGCCCCGCCGTTGCGTCGCCTGCGCAGATTAAGCCGGCTGCGCCTGCGGCCTGCTTGGGGCCGACGATGGCGTCGGGAAGGCCAGCGCGATGGCGACGGCCGCCAGGCCCATGCCGAACGACGCGATGTAGAGATAGCCGTAGCCGTGGAACGTATCGAAGATCCAGCCGCCGACCGCCGGGCCCAGCGCCATGCCGAGGCTGGAGACCATGGCCGCGCCGCCGAACACCGTCCCCATGATCCGCATGGGGAAGTACTCGCGGGCCAGAACGGCGTAGAGGGGCATGACCCCGCCATAAGCCATCCCGAACAGGATCGCGACGGCATAGAACTCCCCCGCGTCGCGCGTGAAATAGTAGCTGCCGGCGCCCACCGCCTGGACCATCAACCCCGCAACGACCACTCTCCGCGCGCCGAACCGGTCGCCCAGCAGGCCGAACAGGATGCGGCCGCCGAGGCCCGCCAGACCCTCGACGCTGTAGATCGTGACGGCCGTCATGGCCGGCAGGCCGCAGGCCAGCGCATAGCTCACCGTGTGGAAGATCGGGCCGGAATGGGCGGCGCAGCAGCAGAAGAAGGTGAGCGAAAGAACGATGAATTGCGGCGAGCGCAGCGCCTGCCCGACCGTCATCCCGTCCCCGCCCTCCGAGGGCATGCCAGCCGACGAGGCCGTGTCCTCCGGAGCACGGCGGACCAGCAGGGCCGCCGGCACCAGCAGCGCCCAGGCGCCGATTGCGATCGTCAGCATGGCTGTCCGCCAGTCGTGCGCCGAGATCAGCCACTGCGCAAAAGGCGAGATGGTCATGGGCGCCACGCCCATTCCGGCGGACACCAGCGAGACGGCGAGACTGCGGTGCCTGTCGAACCAGCCGGTCACGGTGGCGATCATCGGCGCGAACACCGCCCCGGCGGCAATGCCCACTACGATGCCGTAGAGGAGCTGGAACTCGAGCAGGCTGGAGGCCCGGCTGGCGAGCGCCAGGCCAAGGCCCAGCAGGAGGGCGCCCGACAGGACGACGATGCGTGGCCCGAACCGGTCGCTCAGCGCGCCCCACCCGAAGGCCGCCACGCCCATCGCCAGGAAATCGAGCGTCATGGCGCTCGAAATGCCGGTGCGCGACCAGCCCGTCGCCTCGGACATGGGCTGCAGGAAGACCGCCAGCGAGAACAGGGCCCCGATCGCCACACATCCCATCAGCGCGCCCGCGCCGACGATCACCCAGCCGTAAGATCGTCCCATCGCACCCTCCCGGAGCCTGCCTATAGTTAACTCTATGGTTAACTTTGGCAAGCCCACAGTCAGGGGGCCGGCTCCACCGCGAGTTCCGTGCCGCTCACCGACTTCACGCGCACCTTGGCGCCCTTGACCATGTCGGGACCGGTCACGCTCCAGCTTCCATCACCGAGAATGACGCGGCCACGGCCGTTCAGGATGGGCTGGTCGAGCACGATGATCCTGCCGATCAGGGCATCGCCGCGGGCATTGAGCGTGGAGGTCGCCGGATTGTCGGCATGCTGCAGCCGGCGCAGGGTCCGGCGCAGCCCGACGGCCGCAACGACCGAGATCAACGCAAAGGTCAGGAGCTGCAGCTCGATCGAGAGGTCGGACACGACCAGAAGGAAGAGGCCTGCCGCCGCCGCTCCGATGGCGAGGAACAGGAAGACGACGCCCGGCAGCATCATCTCGAAGACGAGCAGCACGGCCGCGACCGCCCACCAGTACCAGAAGACCACCTTGAACATCGCGGATCAGCCCGCGGTGGGAACGGAACCGCGCGACCGCGTGGCGTCGACGCCCCGTGCCTGCGCCTCCTTGGCGAGCTCGCCGATGCCGGCGATCGAAGCCATGACGCCGGCCGCCTCGACGGGCAGGAAGAAAACCTTGGCGTTGGGACTGGAGCCCATCTTCGACAGGGCCTCGACGTATTTTGTGCCGAGGAAGTAGTTGGTCGCCTGCACGCCGTTGCCGGCGATCGCCTCGGCCACGACCGAAGTCGCCTTGGCCTCCGCCTCGGCCATGCGCTCGCGCGCCTCGGCGTCGCGAAAGGCTGCTTCCCGGCGGCCCTCGGCGGTCAGGATCGCCGACTGCTTCTCGCCTTCCGCGCGCTGGATGCTGGATTCGCGAATGCCCTCGGCCTCGAGGATGGTCGCCCGCTTCTCGCGCTCGGCTTTCATCTGACGGCCCATCGCCACCACGATATCCTCGGGCGGGGCGATGTCCTTGACCTCGATGCGCAGCACCTTGACGCCCCAGGGGCCGGTTGCCTGGTCGATGACCGCGAGCAGGGTGTTGTTGATGTCGTTGCGCTTCGACAGAGCCTCATCGAGCGCCATGTTGCCCATGACCGAGCGGATGTTGGTCAGCACGAGGTTGGTGATGGCCTGATGGAGGTTCTGGACCTCGTAGGCGGCGCGGGCGGCGTCCACCACCTGGTAGAAGGCCACGGCATCGACCTGCACGGTGGCATTGTCCTTGGTGATCACCTTCTGCGCCGGAATGTCGAAGACATTCTCCTGCATGTTCATCTTGCGGCCGATCGTGTCGATGAAGGGCACGATGAAATGCAGGCCCGGGGCCAGCGTGCGCGTGTAGCGGCCGAACCGCTCGACCGTCCAGTTGGTGCCCTGCGTCACCGTCTTGACGCCGGCGAAGATCAGCACGAGCGCCACGAGGACGACGGCCAGCACGAAAATCAGCGCACCCGATATCATTCAGCGTCTCCTCTTGTTGGCGGAGACACTAGCCCATGCCCGGGTGCCGAACCATGGCGCCGCTAGTCGGCGGCGGCGGCGAACTCGACGGCGGGACTGCGGGACTCCCCCGACGCTGCAGAGGCTCGCTGGTCGGTGGCGAGCCACCGGTCGAGGAAGCCATTGATCCAGCGGTCGAGCGGCGGATCGTACAGCGCATGCATCGAGAGATGCACGCCGCGCTGCTGCGCGCCCGGCATTTTGAGACGCTCGGCCGCCGAAAGCGTCCAGATGCCCTTCATTTCGAGGGTGACCTCGGGATGGAACTGGAAGCCGAAGGCGTTGGGGCCGCACCGGAACCCCTGGACCGGGTAGCGATCGTTGGTGGCCAGCAGCTCGCAGCAGTCCGGGATCGTCATGCCCTCGCGATGCCACTGGTAGACCTTCATCGGCGCCCTGAACCACTCGCGGCCGGCCTCGGTGGGCTCGACCTCGACATAGCCGATTTCGACCAGCCCTTCGGGATGCGGCCCGACCCGGCCGCCGGCTGCGCGTGTCAGGAGCTGGGCGCCGAGGCAGAGGCCGAGGAAGGGAACGCCGGCATCGACCACCTTCGGGATCCAGTCGAGCTCGCACTTGATGCCCGCCAGGGTGCCGCAATCGTTTGCCGACATCGGGCCGCCGAAGACCACGACCCCCGCATAGTCGGACATGTCCTCAGGCAGGTTGCAGCCCAGATTGGGGCAAAGTCTGTGGAGTTCGTATCCGCGCATTTCGAGCAGCGCGCCAACCCGTCCGGGACGCGAATGCTGCTGATGCACGACGATGGCGATCTTTTTGGGGCCCATTTCTCTACACTGGCCAGTCGGTACCGTCATGGATTTGCAAGATACGCGCCATGTATGGCAACGACAAGGCGGACGGCTTCAGGGGGACGAAATGGCGCGACAACTCGATTTCTACTTCGATTGCTCCAGCCCGTGGACCTATCTCGCCTTCCACGCGATCCGGCCGCTGGCGCAGGAGGCCGGCGCCGAGATCGTCTGGAAGCCGATCCTGGTCGGAGGCGTGTTCAACGCGGTCAACCAGACCGTCTACGAGAGCCGCGCCAAGCCCAACCCACGCAAACAGGCCTACATGCAGAAGGACATGCAGGACTGGGCGCGCCTCTACGGGCTCGCCATCAGGTTCCCGCCGACGGTCTTCCCCGTGAACAGCGTGAAGTGCATGCGGGGCGCCTTCGTGGCGTTGGACGAGGGCAAGCTTCCCGCCTACGCCACCGCCGCCTTCGAGGCCTATTGGGGCGACGATCGCGACCTCTCCAAGGAAGATGTGCTCGCCGACATCGCCACCAGGGCCGGCATCGAGCGCCAGCGCTTCTTCGCAGGCATCGAGACCGATTCGTGCAAGGCGCGGCTGCGCACTAACACGGACGAGTTGATCGCCCGCGGCGGCTTCGGCAGCCCGACGATGTTCGTCGGCTGCGATATGTTCTTCGGCAACGACCGCATGCCGCTCATCAAGGCCGCGCTCGAGGCCATGCCCGCCTGACGGTTTGGGGCCCCGCCCGGATGGTGGCCCGCCCCACCTGCGGCCGCGTCGGGATTTTCCGGATCGCGTCACCGCTCAGGTGGCGGAGGCCTGGATTCACCTGGGGTTGGGTATTCGACCGGGCCCTCACCAAAGCTTTACACCGAGAATTGCGGGAAATGGGCGCATCTCGCCCCGCAATTGGTATTAGCGTTTGAAACGGGCGGCTAACTGTTGTACCCGCTGGCGGTTTCCGGCCAACGGCGTTGGGAGTTTGCGGATGTTCAAGAGGCTTACACAGGCGGCAATTCTTACGGGGAGTATGCTCGCCCTGGGCGCCTGTACGCTCGGCGAATCCAAGACAGCGGCTGCGCCCGTGAAGCCGCCGGCGGCCGACTATCAGGCTCCCGTGCCGCCTGCGCCTCCCGCGGGCCAGATCCGGGCGATCTGCTACAATGCAGCGGATCTTGAGATCGTGCGCTCCCGCATGGTTCAGCAGGAACTCCAGGTCGTGACGCTGCAGTGCCAGGGTCCGGGTGGACGCCGCGCCTACGAGCAGGTCTACGCCGATTTCGTCGGCAAGTTCCGCACCGAGTTCGCGACCAACGCCCGCTCGCTGTCCCAGATCGCTGCCCGCAAGCGCTTCAACACGGACGTGTTCGTGACCGAGGTCGCCAACCGCACGGCGCAGCGCGCGCCGACCGACAAGGAATTCTGCTCGCGCGGCAAGCGTGCCTTCGACTGGGCGATGGATCCGAAGGTCACGGCGCTGTCGCAGGTGCCGCCGCCGTATGATCTCGGCCCCGAGATGAACATCTACGCCTGCCCGGCTCAGTAACCAGGCGGTCGGACAGAACGAGACAAGAGGCGGTCCTGCGGGGCCGCCTTTTCTTTATGCCAATGACGGCAAGTCTAGATGTGCTGCGCGGTTCGTGCGCCCGAGCTACGCCCGCCACCTTGTGCCCCGGTGGTCGCGGCCTTGAGCACGGCCAGATAACCGGGCTTCAGCTCCATGGACAGACGATGGCCACCATCCAGCAAGGCGCGATGCGCCTGCGGCAGGCGCCAGCACGGTACGAACATGAACAGGTGATGTTCGAGGTGGTAGTTCACCCAGTAGGGCGCCACCAGGAGCCGCATCAGCGGATTGGCGTAGGTGGTCCGCGTGTTGCGCAGCGGATCGTCGTTGTCGGGGACGACGGCATGCTCGGCGATGTTCCGGATGCGGCTCACGAGCTGGTACCAGGTGGCGAGGGGCAGAAGCCACATCACCGGGTAGAGCCACCAGTATCCGGCGGCCGAGAGCCCTGCGAACAGAACGAGGTTCGCGATCAGCGGGCCCTTCTCCTTGCGCCACAGGTTACCCAGTTGCGTCCCGAGCGGTGCATCGGCTGAACCCAGCGCCCCGCGGATCTGTTCGCCTCGCCGGAGAAACGCGGTCCGCCCCGTAAGGTCGCGCACGATCTTGCGGCGCAGGCTGGCCCGGCTGGTCGGGAACGCAGCCGACAGGGAGAGATCGGGGTCCTCTGCCTGCTGGGTGAAGCGGTGGTGCTGCAGGTGATAGGGCCGGTAGAGCGCCAGGCTCGTGAACACCGGAAAGGCGCACAGCCAGCTTCCCACCCCCTCATTCAGCCGGCGATCGACGAACAACAGCCCGTGGGCGGCATCGTGCATCAGGATGGCCAGACCGAGCTGGCGTCCGCCGATCACCATGACGCCCAGCAGAAAGGTGAAAGGATTGGGCCACCAGACAAACATGGCCATGCTGCCCACGATCAGCCCCCAGGCATGCAGGACGAGCAGCGCGCCGACGAGGTTCGACTTCGCGCCGAGCCTGCGCGTCTGCTCCAGGGTCAGGAAATCGCCGATCCGCCTCATGGTTCGAGGCTGGTGGCGGCACGCGCGACTGTCAACGGCGGCCCGAGGCCGCTATATGTTCAACATATGCAACGCAAATCCATCCGCACCGACGTTCTCGACGTCGCCTACGAGGAGCACGGGCCCGAGGACGGCGCCCCCGTGATCCTCCTCCACGGCTTTCCCTACGACGCTCGCGCCTATGACGACGTGGCGCCGGTGCTGGCGGCCGATGGCCATCGGGTGCTGGTACCTTATCTGCGCGGCTACGGCCCGACCCGGTTCCTGTTGCCCGAAACGCCCCGGTCGGGCGAACAGGCGGCGCTCGGTCACGACCTGCTGCAGCTGATGGACGCCCTCGGTATCCAGCGGGCGGCCCTCGCCGGTTACGACTGGGGCGGTCGCGCGGCCTGCATCGTGTCGGCGCTGTGGCCCGAGCGCGTGCGCTGCCTGGTGAGCTGCACCGGCTACAACCTCCAGAACATCGCGGCCTCGGTCGAGCCGGCCCCCGCCGCCGCCGAGCACCGGCTCTGGTACCAGTATTATTTCAACACCGAGCGGGGCCGCGCCGGCCTTGCCAAGAACCGCCGCGACGTCTGCAGGCTGCTATGGAGTCTGTGGTCGCCGGAATGGAAATTCGACGACACGACGTTCGAGGCGACGGCAGCTTCGTTCGACAATCCGGACTTCGTCGACGTGGTGATCCAGTCCTACCGGCACCGCTATGGCTACGTGAAGGGCGATCCCGCCCTCGAGCCGCTCGAGGCCCGGCTGGCGAAGCAACCCACCATCACTGTGCCCACGATCAATCTCCACGGCGCCGCAGACGGCGTCGGGCCGGCGTCTGACCGCGACGGCCAATCCGAAAAGTTCACGGGCGGTTACGAGCGGCGGATGCTGCCACGCATCGGCCACAACGTCCCGCAGGAGGCGCCGGCGGAGACCGTGGCCGCCCTGCGCGACCTCATGAAGGGAATTCCGCAATGACCGCCATCGCCCTGATCGGCTCCACCGGCAATATCGGCAGCCGTGTCCTCGACGAGGCGCTCGCCCGCAAGCACAGCGTCACCGCCATCACGCGCGATGCCTCGAAGCTCAAGCCGCGCCCCGGCATGACCATCCGGCAGGGCAGCACGACCGACGTCGTCTCGATGTCGGCCATCCTCAAGGGGCACGACATCATCGTGGCTTCGGTGAAGTGGAACGAGGCCAGCGTCCACCACGTGCTCGAAGCCGTGCGCAAGAGCGGCGTCAAACGCGTGCTGTTCGTGGTCGGCGCCGGCAGCCTGTTGAGGGCCGACGGCCGCACCCATCTCGACCACATGGCCGACCGCGGCATTCAGCCCCCGACCTCCAAGCCCGCGTCGCTCGCCCTGGAAGAAGTGCGCAAGGCCAAGGACCTGGACTGGACCGCGATCTCGCCCCCGGCTTCCATTCAGCCTGGGGACCGCACCGGCAAGTTCCGCCTCGGCAAGGATCACCTGCTCGAGGACGAGGATGGCCAGAGCGCCATCAGCCGCGAGGATTTCGCGGTCGCCATCCTCAACGAGATCGAGAAGCCCAAGCACCTCCACAAGCGCTTCACGGCGGCCTACTGAGCTATGTTGTCATCCTGAGCGCAGCGAAGGATCTCACGGCCGCCGCGCGGTCGTCTGACCGCTATGTGAGGTCCTTCGCAGCGCTCAGGACGACATGCAGCTCCTACTCCAGCGTCTCCAGCAGGCGGGCGCAGAGGTAGGTGCGCGGCTCCAGCGACGAGTAGTAGATCTGTTCGGTGACGGCATGGGCGCCCTTGCCGTCGGCGCCCAGCCCGTCGAGCGTCGGGATGCCGAGGGCTGCCGTGAAATTGCCGTCGCTGCCGCCGCCGGTCAGCGGCACGTCGTTCAGCTCCTTGCCGATCTCGCGATAGATCGCCTGCGCCTTCTGGAAGAGATCGGTGATGCCGGCATCCTTCTGGTAGGGCGGCCGGTTCATGCCGCCTTCGACCAAAAGCTCGACCTCCTTGCCGATCGGCTCCAGGTTCAGGAACCAGTGCGTCATCTCCTCGGCCAGCTGCATGCTGGGCACGCGCAGGTCGACATCGATCGAGCACTCGGCCGGCGTCACGTTGACGCCCGAGCCGCCGCGGATCAGCCCGACGTTGCAGGTGATGCCGCGCGCATAGTCGGTCTTCTCCTCGATGCGCACGATCTGACGCGCGATCTCGAGGATGGCGCTGCGGCCGTCCTCGTGGCGCACGCCGGCATGGGCAGCGCGGCCCTTGGCGGTCAGCGTGAAGCGGCCGACGCCCTTGCGCGACGTCACGACCTTGTCGCCGTCGCGGCCCGGCTCCATCACCAGCGCGTATTTGTGTCCCTTCGCGGCCTCCTCGATGCGGGCGCGCGAGGTCGGGCTGCCGACCTCCTCCTCGGGGATGAACAGGAAGGTGACCGGCAGCTTGGTACGCTTGCCCTGACGGACCAGGTGCCGGAGCGCGTAATAGGCGATATAGCCGCCCGCCTTCATGTCGTAGATGCCGGGGCCGAAGACGCTGTCGCCTTCCTGGCGGATCTTCAGCTCCTTCTCCTTCATCCCGAGCGGATGGACCGTATCGAGATGGGCAAGGACCAGAATGCCCTTGCCCTGCCCCGTGCTCCACTCCGCCGGGGTCCTGGCCTCGAGGATGTCCCCGAAACCGTCACGCCCCGGCGTGCGATCGAGGTCGAGACCAAGGTCGCGGCACTGGCCCTCGACCTTGTCGACCATGAGATTGACTGCCTTCGCGTCGTGACTCGGGCTCTCGATCTCGATCCACTCGACGATCCCTTCCAGGATCTCCTTGGGATCGATCCTGGGCTCGTTCTTCATTTGCTCGGCAGCCATTGTCTCAGTCCTTCCGGCTCAGATCGGATCCCAGGTGAAGTACTCGGGCGAGCGCTTCAGGTCGGTGAAGTAGGGCTTCATCGACGGCACCGCGTGCTCGGCGATGTCCTCCAGGGTCCAGCCTTCGGAGTTATGCACGGACCGTACCGGACGGTTGGCGTTGAACAGCATGATCTCGTTCATGCGCACGCCGAAGATCTGTGAGGTGATGCCCTGCTCCTGGGCCGAGTCCGACAGCAGGTACACCGCCATCGGCGCGATCTTGGCCGGCGTCATCTTCTTGGAGCGCTCCAGGCGCGCCTTCTGGGCCTCGGTGTCGGCGGGGATCGTGCCGATCATGCGCGTCCAGGCGAACGGCGAAATGCAGTTGGAGCGGACGTTGAACGCCGCCATGTCGAGCGCGATCGAGCGCGACAGGCCGATGATGCCCATCTTGGCGGCCGAATAGTTGGCCTGGCCGAAGTTGCCGACGAGGCCGGACGTCGAGGTGAAGTGCACGAAGGCGCCGGACTTCTGTTCCTTGAAGTAGTTGGCGGCCGCGCGGCTGGTGTTGAACGAGCCGTTGAGATGCACGTCGATGACCATCTTCCAGTCCATGTGGCTCATGCGATGGAAGATGCGGTCGCGCAGGATGCCGGCATTGTTGATGACGCCGTCGATGCGGCCGAAATTCTCGACCGCGGCCTTGACCATGCGCTCCGCGCCGGCGGGATCGGACACGCTGTCGCCGTTCGGGACGGCATGGCCGCCGGCCGCCTTGATCTCCTCGCAGACCTTCTCGGCTGCCGTCGCGCTGCCGCTGCCCTCGCCGTCGACCGCACCGCCGAGATCGTTGACCACGACCTTGGCGCCCTCGCGGGCCGCCAGCAGCGCCATCTCGCGGCCGATGCCGCCGCCCGCGCCGGTCACCAGCACGACCTTGTCCTTCAACATGTTCGTCATCGTCTTTTCTCTCCCTCTTCTATTGATCCAGTTTCGGGGCGCGCGGCTCACCGCGCAACAGTCGGGCGCTCAGCACCGTCGCGATCGCGAACGGCGCGAGCCCGATGACCATCGGCATGGCGATATAGCGGCTGCCGACCACGGTGAGGGCAGCGACCGCGACCGTGCCCATGGCGCCCATGCCCATCTGCGCGAGGCCGGCCAGCGACGAGGCCGTCCCGGCGAGGCGCGGATAGAGGCCCACGGCACCGGCATTGGCGTTGGCCACGATCATGCCCGTGCCGAAGCTCAGCAACATGTGCGGGCCGACGATGGCCCACCAGGTGACGATGCCGGCCAGCGAAAGAGCCGCCATGCCGATCAGTGCCGCCACGTGAAACCAGCCCGAGAACATGATGATGTCGACCGGCGCGACGCGGCCGACCAGACGGTTGTTCACGAAGGTGCCCAGCGTGAACCCGCCGACCGACAGCAGGACGATCAGGCCGAATTCGCGCGGGCTGAAGCCCATGCTCTCCTGCAGCACGAAGGGCACGCCCGCCAGCATCCCGAAGTTCAGGGCGAAGGCGAAGCCCAGCGGCAGGATGTGGCCGAGGAAGCGGCGGTCGCGCAGCATTTCGCCCGAGCCGCGCAGCAGGCTCGACAGGTCGATTCTCTCGCTGCGGAACTTGTTGGTCTCGCGCAGCCCCGCCAGCGTCACCAGGAACAGGATGGCGCCGAAACCGCCGACGAACCAGAAGGTCGCCCGCCAGCTCGACCACTCCCCAAGGAAGCCGCCGATCGTCGGCGCCAGGGACGGCGCGATGTTCTGGCCGAGCGAGATCCAGCTCATGACCAGCGGCATCTCCTTGAACGTGTAGGCGTCGCGGGTCAGCGCCCGGCCCAGCACCGATCCGGAGGCCGCGCCCAGCCCCTGCAGGATACGCAGGCCGATCAGTCCGCCGATCGACGGCGCAAAGGCGCAGGCGAAACTGGTGATCGTAAAGAACAGCAATCCGCCCAGGAGGACCGGCCGGCGCCCGTAGCGGTCGCTGAGCGGGCCGTAGAAGAGCTGCCCGACCGCAAAGCCCAGCATGTAGGTGGTGAGCGTCAGCTTCACGTTGTCCGGCGTCGCCAGAAGCTCGTGCCCGACCGACGGCATCACGGGCGTGTAGATGCTCATGGTGAGCGGGCCGAAACTGCCCAGCGCCACCAGAAGCGCGATGTAGGCGGGCGACCGCGGTGTCAGGTTCACTTGGGCGTCGCCCCGTCCGTTGCTTCTGCAGCACCCTCCGCGGCGAAATCCCCGCCCAGCGCCATCTCTTCCTGGGCCTTCGTCATGCGCGGGTAGTAATGGCGGAAGGCGCCGCGGATCTCGTCGAACGGAATGTCGGCGAAGACTCCACGATAGGCGAGATATTCCATATGGCGGCGGCCACTGAGATCGAACGGGTGATAGATCGAATCGCCCACCGCATCCCAATCCAGCGGCTTCAGCCCAAATTTGTCGGTGAGCTCGCGGTTGAAGGCCGGCGTTGCCTTGACCCAGCGGCCGTCCAGCCAGACATCCGTGTAGCCGTGATAGTAGAAGACGTCGCTGCCCATCAGCTCGGACAGTCGCTGTGTCGTCATGTGGTTGCGTACGTCAGCATAGCCCAGCCGCGCCGGAATGCCGGCGGCGCGACAGACCGCGGCCATGACGCCCGCCTTGTTGACGCAGTAGCCGTGCCCGGCCGCCACCGTGGTGCTGGCGCGATAGGCGTCGCGCTTCATCGGCGTGTTGTAGGGATCGTAGCGCAGCTCGTCGCGCACGGCGTAATAGAGGCGCAGTGCCTTCTCCCGGTCACTGCCGTCCCCAGCCACGCGCCTTGCGTAGGCCACGATTATCGGGTGATGTGAATCGATCAAGTCGCCTGGAAGCCGATAGGCCTCGAAGCTGGCGCCGTCACGAACGACGTCGTCGGCCGGGGTCTTGAGGGATTCGTAATCCATGTGCGGCGTTTTCTTTAAGGCAAGAGGCAGGAAAGTCCATGAGCGACGGCGCGCAATTCACCCATGCGCATATGGTGCGCTTCGAGCGGCACCTCCCCGGCCCGCCCGCGCAGGCATGGGCCTTCCTGACGGATCCCGGCCGCCTGCCCGGCTGGTATGGCGAGGGCAGTATCGAGCCGAAGGTGGGTGGCGCCGTGTCGCTGATGGGTGGCCACATCCGGGGCGTCGTCACGCAATGGCAGCCGCCGGGCCGGCTTGCCTATACATGGAACGTGTACAATCCGGGTGATGCGACCTCGCCCTACCCCGAATCGTACGTCATCCTGACGTTGGCAGCCTCCGTCGAGGGGTCTCTACTGACCCTCGAGCACCTCCCGGTCCTGGAATCGTTCGTGAAGCTGAACGCCATGGGCTGGCACACCTTCGTCGACATGGTCGACGCGGCCGTCCGTGGCGAGCCCGTCCACGGCCGCGACCACTACATGGCCCAGAACGCCCGGCAGTACGGCGTCGACCTGAACAATCCGCGAGGGTGATCGCGACTACTCGATCGACACGGTCCGGCGAATTTCCTCGTTTCTGAAGCCGATCATCATCGGCCGCGCAAGGCCCGGCAGGGTGATCACGTCGTAGAGTTCGGTGATCACCGCCTCGAACCGCAGCCAGTGTGCGATGTCACCCGTCCGCGTGTCGATCACGAAGACGCCGCATCGGGGGCGGACCCTGGCAGCGGCCAGACGATCCTGGAGGGGCAATCCGGCGAAGGTGCGATTCTCGCGCGGCTCCGAGAGGCCGACAAGAGCATAAGGGCCGATGAAGGCCAGCCCGCGAAGATAGCCTGGACAGAAGGTCAACGGCTCGAAGCGACCCGTCCCCAAGTCTATCGTGCCCAACTCGCCAGCCCCTGAGTTGAGAACCCAGAGCCTTCCTTCATGCAGACGCGGCGAATGGGGCATCGAAAGCCCGCGGCAGACGATTTCACCCGAGGCGACGTCCACCACGATCCCCCCCCCGACGCGATGCTCGCGCCAACCGTCGGCGATGTCGGTGTCAGCGATACAGCTGACATAGGCCGGCTTGCCGTCGTGCATAGCAAGGCCATTCAGGTGGCAGCGATCCTCCGGGGCGAGCCGTGAGATGAAGGGTGGCTTCCACAACACCTTGAAGCTGTGGGTCTCGCTGGTCGTCGCGAGGCAGGAGAACAGTGTGTTGACGAACACCAGCTTGCCCTCGGCATCGAACGTGATGTCGTGGATGTCGATATCGGCGGTGAATGTCGCCGACTGCGGCACGAACAGTGCGTCGTAACCCGAGGCACCGGGCATGCCGCGCGCCGCGTCGACGAAGCTCGTGATCTGGATCATCGACGCGACGGCCAGACGCTGCTTGTCGAAGGCTAAACCCATCGGCCGCTCCAGCGTACGCTCGAACACCGAGAGTCGACCCGCCTGCCTATTGCTGCCGATCAGGAACACCTTGCCGCTCTGGTAGGTCGAAATCGCGAGGCTGACGCCGCTTTCGGCTAGCCAGCTCGCGAACTGCCGGGAGGCCGTGACAACGAAGCCCGGCGCTCCCTTTCCCGTGGGGGTGGAACTCGCTGGTGCTGGATCAGAGGCTCCGTCAGCCGACACGTCACGGACCTTGCCCGGGTTCCCTTCGTCGATACTCATGACAAGGAAACTCAGATCAAGAAGTAGTCTAGGTCTGCGTCGCTGAGCCGGGTCACGCCCGTCAGCTCGATCGACATCCTGGTTGGACTGGACGTTCGCACAGCGGCGTCGGTGTCGTTGACGTAAAGCAAGGTCGCACCGCCACCAGTGACGAAGGCCACAAGCGAATGGGCGTCGATCGTACTCGGCAACGATGTCACGATCTGCAGCGCATGAAAGCCCGTGGTCGACATCTGCGTAAAGTCTAAAACGTCCTCGCCGACCCTAAAGTCGGTGATCGTATCGCGCGTTCCAACGGCGAAGGAGTCGCCGAACACGAAGACGTCTGCGCCGCCACCGCCCGTCAGCGTATCGCCATCCCGGCCCCCGATCAGCACGTCGGCGCCCATCCCACCGAGCAGCCTGTCGGCGCCGTCGCCGCCGGAGAGCCTGTCGTTGCCCGCGCCGCCCGTCAGGATGTTGGCGCGAGCGTTGCCCTGCCCGGTAAAGTCGCCGGTGCCGATGAACTGAAGGTGCTCGACATGGGCGCCCAGCGCATAGCTCGACAGGGTCGTGATTATCCCGTCTTTGCCCCCGCCCGGTCTCTCGACGACCTCGTCTCCCGCATCATCGACGCGATAGGTATCATCGCCAGTTCCGCCGTCCATCTTGTCTTCGCCGGCCCCGCCGTTGAGCACGTCGTTCCCTATCCCGCCGACCAGCATGTCATTGCCGTCACCTCCGAACAGCGTGTCGCTGCCCGCACCACCCCTCAGAATGTTGTCGAGCTCGTTGCCATACCCGATGCCCCGAGTTCCAAAGAACTGCACGTTCTCGACATGGGCGCCCAGCGTGTAACTCGCCAGGTTCGTCGCCACCGTGTCGATGCCACCGTCGGCCATTTCGACGACCTCGTCGCCAGCATTGTCGACGCTGTATGTGTCGTCGCCACCCCCGCCGGTCATGCGGTCTTCGCCCCCACCGCCACGCAGCGTGTCGTTACCGTCGCCGCCGTCGAGCGTGTCGTTGCCCGCGCGTCCGATCAGGATGTTGGTGAGTTCGTTGCCATGGCCCGTGAAGTCGCCGGTCCCGAAGAACTGCACGTTCTCGACATGGGCGCTCAGCGCATAGCTCGACAGGGTCGTCTTCACCGTGTCGGTGCCGTCGTCGGCCATCTCGATGACCAGGTCGTCCGCATTGTCGACACCGTAAGTGTCGTCGCCAGCCCCGCCGGTCATGCGGTCTTCACCCCCACCACCACGCAGCGTGTCGTTTCCGGCGCCGCCGTCGAGCGTGTCGTTGTCCGCGCGTCCGATCAGAATGTTGGCGAGTTCGTTGCCATGGCCGGTGAAGTCGCCGGTGCCGAAGAACTGCACGTTCTCGACATGGGCGCTCAGCGTGTAGCTCGACAGGTTTGTGTTGACCGTATCGATGCCGCCGTTGTCCAACTCGACAACTTCGTCACCTGCATCGTCGACGCGGTATGTGTCGTCGCCAGCCCCGCCGGTCATGCGGTCTTCGCCCCCACCGCCACGTAGCGTATCGTTTCCATCGCCGCCGTCGAGCGTGTCGTTGCCCGCGCGTCCCATCAGGATGTTGGCGAGTTGGTTGCCATGGCCAATGAAGTCGCCGGTCCCGAAGAACTGCACGTTCTCGACATGGGCGCTCAGCGTGTAGCTCGACAGGTTTGTGTTGACCGTATCGATGCCGCCGTTGTCCAACTCGACAACTTCGTCACCTGCATCGTCGACGCGGTATGTGTCGTCGCCAGCCCCGCCGGTCATGCGGTCTTCGCCCCCACCACCACGCAGCGTGTCGTTACCGTCGCCGCCGTCGAGCGTGTCGTTGCCCGCGCGTCCGATCAGGATGTTGGCGAGTTCGTTGCCATGGCCGGTGAAGTCGCCGGTCCCGAAGAACTGCACGTTCTCGACATGGGCGCTCAGCGCGTAGCTCGACAGGTTTGTGTTGACCGTATCGATGCCGCCGTTGTCCAACTCGACAACTTCGTCACCCTCATCGTCGACGCGGTATGTGTCGTCGCCCAGGTCACCCACCATCGTGTCGGCGCCCTGGCGGCCGTCGAGGATTTCGTCGCCGGCGGCGCCGAGCAACCAGTCGGCGCTCTTGCCGCCGACGATCGTGGCGCCCGCGGTACCGACAATCGGCAGGCCCATGCCGATGCCCTGCTGGACATGGAGTTCGGCATCCCCGCGGACCCAGCGATCGAACAGGATGCTGCCTTCGCTCAGGAACCCGACCTTGGTCCAGCCCAGCTCGCCGAGGACGACCCTGTCACCAGAATCGCCGACGACCGTGAGAACATGCCCGCCGCCGGAGGCCGCGCCGACGCCGCCCAGCACCGCGGCACCGTCGATCTTCAGCGTATTCCCACCCGATCCGGTGAGGTCGATTCGCTCGATTCCCTCCAGCCTGCCGGCACTCACGGCGGTCGTCAGGTCGAGAACGAGGCCCGCCCCGGCCAGCGCCAGGGTATCGATTCCGTTGCCGCCATCGACCCGCCGGAAAGTCAGGTCCGCCACCCGGAGAAAATCGTCGCCGGTGCCGGCATGAAACACGTCCGCCCCGCCCCCGCCCGTCAGGACATCGTCGCCGCGCCCGCCCATCAGTACTTCGGCTGCCATCGAGCCGGTTATCGTGACGGGTGCCGTCGACTCGCCGAACGCGCCGCCGAAAACGACGTAAGCCGAGCCGGGACGGTATTCATAGTTGTATTCCGGGCCGAGGTCAGCCTCCAGACCGCCGACGATCAAATCGTCATAGCCGTCGCCGTTCACGTCACCCGCGGACGAAACCGAATAGCCGGCTGGCTCATACGACGGAACGACATCGTGGAGACGAAAGCCGTTGGTGCCGTCGAGGTCCGCAAGTTTGAATTCCGCCGCGAAGCCCGACGCCTTGCCGAAGACCACGTAGGAATAACCCTTCCGGCCTCCGACGATCACATCCGCGAAGCCGTCGCCGTTCACGTCCCCCGCGGAAGAAACTCTGTAGCCGCTCTCGCTTCCACGCTCGCCGTACAGCTTGAAGCCGTTGGTACCGTTCACGGCTGACAGGTCGATGTTTGTGTCGACGACCGCCTTGCCGAACACAACGTAGGTCGTGCCCGACCTGACGATGCCGTTTCGAGCATAGGGCGCGCCGATGATCAGGTCGTCGTAGCCATCGCCGTTCACATCTCCTGCCGAGGCGACCGAGGTGCCACTCCGATCCCCAGCTGCACCGCTTAAGATGAAGCCCTTGTTCAGGTCGCCCAATGCCGCTTGGTACAAGTAAGTCGACGAAAGGCCCGACGCTGCGCCAAACACGACGTAGCTCGCACCGGAGTTGTAGCCGTTCAAACTCGCCCGGGGCGCGCCGACGATCAGATCGTCATAACCATCGCCGTTCACGTCCCCGGCCGAGGCGACCGAGAAGCCGGCCAAGTCGCCGCTTTCCCAGCCCAGCAGGCGGAAGCCGACCGTGCTGTCGAGGTTTCGGAGATCGATCTCGGCGCCGAATCCGGACGCCTTGCCAAAGATCACGTAGCTCCCACCGGACTCTGTGCTGCCACGCGAATCGATCTTGGGGGCACCAACGATCAAATCGTCGTAGCCGTCGCCATTTATGTCGCCCGCAGACGCGACCGAATAGCCGGTCATGTCACCTGCCGCGGCGCCAAGGATCTTAAAGCCGGCCGTGCCGTCGAGAGCGGTCATGCCGATATCGGCGGAAAAGCCAGAGGCCTGTCCGAACAACACGTAGCTCGCGCCAACCTGATTGGAGAGTCCCCGGGGTGCGTAAGGGTCGCCCACGATGAGGTCGGCGAAGCCATCACCGTTCACATCGCCGGCGGACGCGAGCGCCAAGTAACCAGCCAGAAACCGGAAGCCATCGGTCCCGTCCAATGTCGACAAGTCGAAGCTCGGGCCGAAGCCCGACGCGCTTCCGAAGACAATGTAGGAACCGTCCAGGGAGCCGATCATAAGATCAGCAATCCCATCGCCGTTCACGTCTCCCGCCGATGCGACCGCGTGACCGATCCCGGGACCGTACGGGGGGTCTCCGTCGGATGGGCTACTGATCCAAACGCCGTCCGTGCCGTCCAGACTCTGCAGATCGATGTTCGCCGGAAATGCCATACCGCCCTCAGAGCCAGACAAGTCGCCCACGAGATAAAAGCCCGACGCCCCCGCGCCTCGGCTGCAGCGCTCCGTTCATACGATCTGCAGAGGGCAGTCGGCAAGAAGCGTCGATAGAAGTTGGGCGCTGGGGGGTGCGTCGGTGTGAACGCCGGCGGGGCTAAAGCGAGGGCGGGGCGTCGGCGTCGGACTTGACCAGGAAGTGGGCATTGGCGGTGGCGACGGGTCTCGACCGGTCCTCCTGCCAAGCTTCGGCGAAGACATTGACCATGCGCCGGCCCTGTTTGGTCACCTTGGCGCAGGCGATCACGTCGACCGGCCGGGCCGAGCGCAGGTAGTCGACCGTGATGTTGACGATCTTCGGCACCGTCTCGGTCTCCGTCTCCCACAGGAGATGGAAGATCGCGGCCATCTCGAGCATGGCGCCCAGGGTGCCGCCGTGGATGGCCGGCAGGAAGGTGTTGCCGATCAGCTCCGGGTGATAGCGCATTCGGGTCAGCAGCTCGCCCGTGCCATTCTCGGGGGCGATCTGCATCCACCGCGCATAGGGGATGGCTTCGGCGAGACGGGCGACGTTGCCCTCCTTGCGTGCCTCGGCGAGGCGGGTGAGCAACGCGCTCACGGCTTGTCCCCCAGCGGCGGCCGGGTCGGCTTGCCCTTGGTGCCCAGCATGAAGGTGCCGGCGGCCGCCGCGATCGGGTCCTTGGCGTCACCGTGATGTGCAAAGGCGCGGGTGAAGGCGACCGAGCGCGTGATGCGGTAGCACTCGGCCTCGGCGATCACCGGCTTGCCGGGCTCGGCCGGCCGCACATAGTCGATGCGCAGGTCGAGCGTCGCGAAGGGCTCGGGCGCCTTCAGCATGGTGGCCACCGACATGCCGCAGCAGCCGTCGAGCATGGCGGTGAGCGGACCGCCCGCCAGCACGCCGGTCTCGGGATTGCCCACCAGTTCCTCACGCCACTCGAGCTGCATGGAGGCAAAGCCGCGCGAGGCGCCGATCACCTTCAGGCCCAGCGCCTTGTTGTGCGGGATGTTGTCGGAGAACCATTGCTGGAAGAGCGCGATGCGCGCGTCCGTTTCCATCTAAAACCCCATCTGGCGGGCGGCGAGATCCTTCATGATCTCGGTCGAGCCGCCGCCGATCGACATGACCTTGGTCTCGCGATAGATGCGCTCGACCTTCGCGCCGCGCAGGTAGCCGGCGCCGCCGAAGATCTGCATCGCCTCGTTGGCGCAATACTCCATCGTGGACGTCGCGAGGTTCTTCAGCATGCAAATCTCGGCGACCGGCTTCTCGCCCTGCCCGACCCGCCAGGCCAGCAGCTCGAGCGTCGACTTCACCGCGTTGATGCGCATCGCCATATCGACCAGCCGGTGGCGGACCACCTGGTTGGCGATCAGCGGCTTGCCGAACGTATGGCGCTCGCGGGCATAGGCGGTCGCCTCGTCGAGGCAGACCTTGGCGTAACCGCAGGCGCCGGCCGCCATGCCCAGCCGCTCCGAGTTGAAGTTCAGCATGATGCCGATGAAGCCGCGATTCTCCTCGCCGATCAGGTTCTCCACCGGCACCTTCACATTGTCGAAGAAGAGCTGGGCGGTGTCGGAGGCCCACCAGCCCATCTTCTTCAGTTTGGTGCGGGCAAAGCCCTCGCGGTCGCGCTCGATCAGCAGCAGGGAGACGCCCCCCGCCCCCGGCCCGCCGGTGCGGACCGCGACCGTGTAGTAGTCGGCCCGCATGCCCGAGGTGATGAACATCTTGGAGCCGTTGACCACATAGTGGTCGCCCTCGCGCCGCGCCGTGGTCTTGAGGTTGGCGACGTCGGAGCCGCCGCTGGGCTCGGTGATGGCGAGCGCGCTGATCTTCTCGCCGGCCAGGACCTCGGGCAGCACCTTGCGCTTCATCCATTCCGGTCCCAGCGCGGCGATGGGCGGGGCGCCGATCGTGTGGCTGTTCAGGCTGGCATTGAGTCCGCCGCTGCCGTGGCGCGCCATCTCCTCGGCCTTGACGATGCCGAAGAAGGGGTCGGTGGGGACGCCGCCATACTCTTCGGGAAAGCCGAGCTGCAGCAGGCCCGCGGCCGACGCTTTGCGATAGAGCTCGCGCGGGAACTCCTCGGCCTCGTCCCACTGGTCGACATGGGGCATGAGTTCGCGCTCGACGAAGCGCCGGACGGTGTTCCGGAATGCCTCGTGCTCCTCGGTGTAGAAGGGCGACGGCGGCCGGCTCGACGGGATGGCCTGGTCGACGAGCGACATGGAATTCTCCGGTGACGACGTGAGATCAACCAACAGTACAGCGCTGCGGTTGAAAATCCAT
This sequence comes from Reyranella sp., assembly GCF_965228225.1. Lineage (GTDB taxonomy): Bacteria > Pseudomonadota > Alphaproteobacteria > Reyranellales > Reyranellaceae > Reyranella. The sequence continues at coordinate 3,049,239 of NZ_OZ245801.1, forward strand.
TGACTCCCCGCAGGCCGGCCATGTCTTATCATTCACGCTAAACGCGAAGCCATCAAACGGCCGGTTTACAGGGTTAGGGAATGCTCGACTTCATCCAGCAGCTGGTGAGCGGTATTGCGCTCGGCTGCGTCTACGGCCTCATCGCACTGGGCTTCGTCCTCATCTACAAGGCGACGGAAGTCGTGAACTTCGCCCAGGGCGACCTGATGATGCTGGGCGGCTTCTTCGTTTTCACCTTCATCGGCCTGATGGGCCTCGACTACTGGCTGGGCTTCCTGTTCGCGGTCTGCGCCATGGCGGTGTTCGGCATGGCGACCGAGCGCATCCTCATCCGGCCGATCCTGGGCTACCCGCAGTTTTCCATCGTCATGGCGACGATCGGGTTGGGCTACTTCCTGCGCTCGGTTGCCGGCATGATCTGGGGCACCGACGACCTCAAGATCGAGACCCCCTTCTCGACCGGCGTCCTGAAGCTCGGCGACCTGGTGATCGCGCACGACAAGCTGTCGGTGATCGTGGCCACCGTCATCCTGTGCGCCGTGCTCTACGCCTTCTTCAACTACACGCGGATGGGCACCGCCATGCGCGCCACCTCGGAGAACATGCTGGCGGCCTATTACATGGGCATTCCGGTGAAGAAGGTGGTCTCGCTGATCTGGGCGATCAGCGCCGCCGTGGCGGCAACCGCCGGCGTGCTGCTGGCGCCGATCACCTTCATCCATTCCAATGTCGGCCTTGCATTGGGCCTGAAGGCCTTCCCGGCGGCGGTGCTGGGCGGCTTCGGCTCGATCCCCGGCGCGGTCATCGGCGGCCTGATCATCGGTGTCATCGAGACGCTGGCCGGCTTCTACCTGCCGCAAGGGTGGAAGGACGTCGCTCCCTACGTCGTGCTGCTGATCGTCCTGCTGGTCCGGCCGCATGGGTTGTTCGGCCCCAGCATGCGCAAGAAGGTCTGAGCCCATGCGTTTTGTTTTCAAGACGGACTACGATCAGGACATCCGCCTGCTGAAGCACAGCGGCTACTGGTGGTCCTACGGCGTGCTGCTGGCGGTGCTGATCGCCTTCCCCTACCTGGTCGGCAGCTATCTGCAGAGCCAGATCGTCTTCGTGTTCATCTACGCCATCGTCGGCGTGGCGCTGATCATCCTGACCGGCTTCACCGGCCAGGCCTCGCTGGGCCACGCCGCCTTCCTGGCGATCGGCGCCTATACCGCCAGCTTCCTGCAGAGCCAGGGCATATCCTTCATCGTCTATTTCCCGGCGGCGGCGATCATCACCGGCGCCGTCGGGGCGATGGTCGGTTTCCCGGCGCTGCGCCTCAGCGGCATCTATCTGGTGATCGCCACGATCGCCTTCGCCTTCATCGTCGAGGAGATCCTGGCGCGCTGGGAATCGGTGACGCACGGCAACGAGGGCATGCGGGTCCGCACCATCGATCTGCTGGGCCAGCCGATCCCGCGGGACGGCGACGCCTTCTACTTCCTCTGCCTGCTCGTGCTGGTGGGATCGATCCTGCTGGCGCAGAACCTGCTGCGCTCGCCCACCGGCCGCGCCTTCATCGCCATCCGCGACTCCGAGACCGCGGCCAAGAGCATGGGCATCGACCTCGCCGGCTACAAGGTGAAGTCCTTCGCCATCAGCGCCGCCCTCACCGGCATGGCGGGCGTGTTGTTCGCCCACAAGATGTCCTTCATCTCGCCCGAGATGTTCACCCTCCTGCTCTCGATCGAGTTCATCATGGTGATCATCATCGGCGGCGCCTTCGGGGTGCATGGCGCGGTGCTGGGCGCGATCTTCATCGTCATGGTCGATCCGTTCCTGACGGCGCTGAAGGACGACGTGCCGGTGCTGGGCGCCAGCCTCGCCACCACGTTCGGCATGGCGCCCGACGCCGCGGGCAAGCTGCGCGACACCATGTCGGCGATCGGCTCGGCAGCCGGCCTCAAGGGCGCGATCTACGGCCTGATCATCATGATGTTCATCCTGTTCGAGCCCTACGGGCTCTATGGCCGCTGGCTCAAGGTGAAGCTCTTCTTCCAGCTCTTCCCGCTCTACAAGAAGGCCACCTTCAAGCGACAGAAGACCTACGTGAAGTCGGAGCGCAACCGATGAGCTTCTTCACGGTCGACGGCATCTCGCTGCAGTTCGGCGGCCTCAAGGCGGTCGACAGCGTGAGCTTCAGCGTCGAGAAGGGCGAGATCTTCACCATCATCGGCCCCAACGGCGCCGGCAAGACCTCGATCTTCAACCTGATCTCGCGGCTCTACGATCCGACCTCGGGCAAGCTTTTCTTCGAGGGCCGCGACATCACCCAGGTGCCGTCGCACCAGATCGCCAAGCTCGGCATCGCCCGCACCTTCCAGAACATCGAGCTGTTCGAGAATGCCTCGATGCTCGCCAACCTGCTGGTCGGACGGCATTGCCACGCCACCACGCAGCTCTGGCAGGAAATCCTGTTCCTGCCGTCGGTGCGCCGCGCCGAGAAGGAACATCGCCGCAAGGTCGAGGAGGTGATCGAGTTCCTCGACCTCCAGGCCTATCGCGACAAGCTGATCGCAGGCCTGCCCTACGGGGTGCGCAAGGTGGTCGAGGTTGCCCGCGCCCTCTGTTCGGAGCCCAAGCTGATCCTGCTGGACGAGCCCTCCTCCGGCCTCAACGTCGAGGAAACCGACGACATGTCGTTCTGGATCCGCGACATCCGCACCGAGCTCGGCGTCACGGTGCTGATGGTGGAGCACGACATGACCCTGGTGAACCGCGTGTCGGACCGCGTGCTGGCGCTGAACTACGGCAAGGTGCTGGCCTCCGGCACACCGGCCGAGGTGCAGGCCCATCCCGACGTCATCGCGGCCTATCTCGGCGCCTGAGAGGAGCGGACATGAGCGACGACCCGATCCTCAAGGTCTCCAACATCGAGAGCTACTACGGCCCGATCATGGCGATCCGCGGCGTCAGCCTGGCCGTGCCGCGCGGCAAGATCATCACCGTGCTGGGCGCCAACGGCGCCGGCAAGACCACCATCCTCAAGACCATTTCCGGCGTGCTCGACCCGCTCAAGGGCACGATCGAGTTCGAGGGCAAGGCGATCCAGCGCATGGATGCCGACAAGATCGTGCGGCTGGGCCTCAGCCACGTGCCGGAAGGCCGCGAGGTCTTCCCCTTCCTGTCGGTGCGCGAGAACCTCGCGATGGGCGCCTTCCTGCGCAAGGACCGCGACGGCGTCGCCCGCGACCTGGAAAAGGTCTTCGTCTATTTCCCGCGCCTCAAGGAGCGCATCGACCAGCCGGCCGGCTCGCTGTCCGGCGGCGAGCAGCAGATGCTGGCGATCAGCCGCGCGCTGATGAACCGGCCGAAGCTGTTGCTGCTCGACGAGCCCTCGCTCGGCCTGTCGCCGCTGCTGGTGAAGGAGATCTTCAGCATCATCCGCCGGGTCAATGCCGAGGAAGGCACGTCGATCCTGCTGGTCGAGCAGAATGCCAAGATGGCGCTGGAGACGGCCCACTACGGCTATGTGCTCGAAGTCGGCCGCGTCGTCATGGACGACACGTGCGAGCGGCTGATGGGCAGCAAGGACATCCAGGAATTCTATCTCGGCGCCAAGGAAGAGAGCGCCCGCGGCGAGCGCCGCTGGAAGAAGAAGAAGAACTGGCGCTGACGGGAACGAGGAAACCATGCCCACCAAAGCGACGCTGACGGTTGCCGAGACCCTGCCCAAGAGCTTCCTGCTGTCCTGCCGGACGCGCGGCGACAGGCCGGCGATGCGCGAGAAGCTCTACGGCATCTGGAACGCCATCTCCTGGACCCAGTGGCTGGAACGCTCGAAGGCCGTCACCTTCGCCCTGCACGAGATCGGTTTTCGGCCCGGCGACGTGGCCTCGGTGCTGGCCAACACCGTGCCGGAATGGAACTACGCCGACTTCGGCATCCTGTGCGCCGGCGGCGTCTCGTCCGGCATCTACCCCACCGACTCCGCCAAGCAGGTCGAGTATCTCGTCAACGACTCGAAGACCTCGGTTCTGTTCGTCGAGGACGACGAGCAACTCGACAAGGCGCTCGACGTGCGCGAGCGCTGTCCCAGCCTGCGCAAGATCGTGGTGTTCGACATGGAGGGCCTGCGCACCTTCGACGACCCGATGGTGGTCTCGCTGGACGAGTTCATGGCGTCGGGCCGCAACTACGGCCAGGGCAAGGACGCGCTGTTCGAGGAACTGGCCGCCTCGCGCAAGCCGGACGACCTCGCCATCCTGGTCTACACGTCGGGCACGACCGGACCGCCCAAGGGCGCCATGCACAGCCATCGCAACGTTGTCTACACGATGCAGAACTGCATGCACCCCGAACTGTCGCTCTCCTGGTACGAGGGGGACGAGCGACTGGCCTTCCTGCCGCTCTGCCATGTCGCCGAGCGCATTGCCGGCAGCTACTACTCGGTCGCGACCGGCGTCTGCAGCAACTTCGCCGAAAGCCCCGAGACGGTGCCCGACAATATCCGCGAGGTGCAGCCCACCCTGTTCGGCGCCGTGCCGCGCGTGTGGGAGAAGTTCTACGCCGGCATCACGATCGCGCTGAAGGATGCCACGCCGCTGCAGCAATGGGCCTATCGGCGCGCGATCTCGGCCGGCCTCGCCATCGCCGATGCGCGGCTGGCACGGCGCGAGCCCACAGCCTTCGAGAAGCTGCGCTTCCAGGCCGCCTACTGGCTGGTGCTGAAGAACATCCGCCGCATGATCGGCCTCGATCGCTGCCGCTGGCTGTTCACCGGTGCAGCACCGATCTCGCCCGAGCTGATCCGCTGGTATCTGGCGCTCGGTCTCGACATGTACGAGGTCTATGGCCAGACGGAGAATTGCGGGCTGGCGACGGCGATGCCGGCGAACGCCATCAAGCTCGGCACGGTGGGCAAGTCCGTGCCCTACGGCCAGGTCGCGATCTCTCCGCTCGGCGAGATCCTGATCAAGGGCGACATGGTGTTCATGGGCTACCTGAACCAGCCCGAGAAGACCGCCGAGACGGTCGACAAGGACGGCTGGCTGCACACCGGCGACGTCGGCCTGATCGACGAGGAAGGCTACGTCAAGATCACCGACCGGATGAAGGACATCATCATCACGGCCGGCGGCAAGAACATCACGCCCTCGGAGATCGAAAACCTGCTCAAGGCCTCGCCCTATATCAGCGACGCGGTCGTGATCGGCGACAAGCGCGCCTACCTGACATGCCTCGTCATGATCGAGCGCGAAACGGTCGAGAAGTTCGCCCAGGACATCGACGTGCCCTTCACCAACTATACCAGCCTGTGCCGCGCCAAGGAGGTGCAGGACCTGATCTGGTCGGAGATCGAAAGGGTCAACGCCAACTTCGCCCGGGTCGAGACGATCAAGCGCTTCTTCCTGATCGAGCAGCAGCTCACGCCCGAGGACGAGGAGCTGACCCCGACCATGAAGCTCAAGCGCTCGTTCGTGAACAGCAAGTACAAGGAACAGATCGACGCGATGTACCGGCCCCAGGCCGCCTGAGCTGGGGCGCTGCGAGGCCACGAAACGGGGAACAAGTAAACAACCTGGAGGAAATCGAAGTGATGCGTACGTTTTGCGTAAAGGCCGCCCTGTTGGGTGGCGTGTTCAGCCTCGCCGCCCTGCCCGTGCTGGCGCAGCAGACCAAGGTCACCAACCAGGGCATCACGCCCACCGAGATCGTCCTGGGCACGCACCAGGATCTCTCGGGCCCGATCAAGTCCTGGGGCGTTCCCGTCACCAACGGCATGAAGATGGCCGTCGACGAGGTCAACGCGGCGGGCGGCATCAACGGCCGCAAGCTGAAGCTGATCGTCGAGGACGTGGGCTACGATCCCAAGCGCGCCGTTCTGGCGACCCAGAAGCTGGTCGAGAAGGACAAGATCTTCGCCATGCTGGCGCCGCTGGGCTCGCCGACCGTGCTGGCCGCGCAGGACATCCTGCTCGAGGCCGGCATCCCGCAGCTGTTCCCGGTCACGTCGGCCGAGTTCACCTACAAGATGGACCCGAAGAACCCGCAGGACCGGCTGAAGTTCAACAACGTGCCGCCCTACACCGAGAGCGTGCGCGCCGGCGCCCGCCACCTGATGCAGGAAAAGGGCAGCAAGAAGCCCTGCGTGATCTACCAGGACGACGAGTTCGGCAAGAACGTGCTCGACGGCTTCAACCAGGCCGTCAAGGACGCCAAGCTGACGGCCGCCTCGGTCACCAGCTACAAGCGCGGCGCCTCGGACTTCTCCTCGCAGGTCGCGAAGATGAAGTCGGACGGCTGCGATCTCGTCGTGCTGGGCACCATCGTGCGCGAGACGGTCGGCGTCATGGCCGAGGGTCGCAAGATCGGCTTCGCGCCGGTCTATTTCGGCAGCACCGCCGCCAACGTCGTCGAGGTTCCGGCGCTCGGCAAGGAGGTGACCGAGGGTTTCTATGCCGTGGGCGGCATGGAGATCCCCTATCGCGACACCTCGACCGGCAAGGCCAAGGAGTGGGCCGAGGCCTACTACAAGCTCTACAACATGGAGCCGAACACCCAGTCGGCGCTGGGCTACAACGAGGTCATGACCTTCGCCCACTATGCCAAGCTGGCGGGCAAGGACCTGACCGGCGCCAAGTTCCTGGCGGCCATGGAGTCGGGCGACGTCTTCCAGGACATCTTCAACTCGCCGCCGGTCAAGTTCTCGCCGACCGAGCACCTGTCGGCCACCGTCTACCTGCTGCAGCAGGTCAAGGACGGGCGCTGGGTCGTCCTGAAGCGCGACCTCAAGAACTGACGCACGTCATCCTCGACGGAAAAGGCCCGGGCCCGTCCCGGGCCTTTTCTTTTGCAGTCCGGAATCTCTCGTTTCGCCGTGCATAATCGCTGCGAAACTGATCTAATTCCGCACAAGTCGCGCAAAGCGACGACGGACCGGGTTGTGTGCGCCACCCGCCGCAAACTCAAAAGAGCGCAGCAGTGGAGGAAACGAACGATGCATTTCAAGGCATTCGCGGTGACGCTTGCCTGCTCGACGACGCTGGCGATCATGCCCGCTTTCGCGCAGACCAAGGTCACCAATCAGGGCATCACGCCGACCGAGATCGTGATCGGCACGCATCAGGATCTCTCCGGCCCCATCAAGACCTGGGGCGTCCCGGTCGCCAACGGCATGAAGCTCGCCGTCGAGGAAATCAATGCGGCGGGCGGCATCAACGGCCGCAAGCTGAAGCTGATCATCGAGGACAGCGCCTACGACCCGAAGAAGGCCGTGCTCGCCAGCCAGAAGATGATCGAGAAGGACAAGGTGTTCGCCATGATCGGCGGCATGGGCTCCGCGCCCGTGATCGCCGCACAGGACATCCTGTTCGACGCGGGCGTTCTCCAGCTCTTCCCGCTGACCGCCGCCGAATTCACCTACAAGTTCGACGCCGGCAAGCCCCAGGAACGGCTGAAGTTCAGCAACCTCCTGCCCTATGTCGAGAGCACCCGCGCGGCCGTGAAATACATGGTCGAGTGGAAGAAGCCCACGAAGCCCTGCCTGATGTACCAGGACGACGAATACGGCAAGAACGTGCTCGACGGCTTCACCCAGCAGCTCGACGCCATGAAGCTGAAGCCCGCGTCGGTCACGACCTACAAGCGCGGCGCTTCCGACTTCAGCGCCCAGATCGCCAAGATGAAGTCCGACGGTTGCGACCTGGTCGTGCTGGGCACCATCCTGCGCGAGACGATCGGCGCCATCGCCGAGGCCAAGAAGCTCGGCTGGGACGTCACCTTCCTTGGCGCGACGCCGACCAACATTCCCGACACGATCACGCTCGGCAAGGACGTGGTCGAGGGCTTCTACGCTGCCGGCGCCTTCGAGACCCCCTACGCCGACACGGCCAAGGGCAAGGTCAAGGACTGGGTCGAGGCCTACAAGAAGATGTTCGGCACCGATGCCAACACGCAGTCCGTCATCGGCTACAATGCCGTGATGACGTTCGCCCACTATGCCAAGCTGGCGGGCAAGGACCTGACGGGCCAGAAGATGCTGGACGCCCTCGAGTCGGGCGACCCGTACCTCGACATCTTCAGCTCGCCGCCCAGCAAGTTCTCCAAGACCAACCACCTCGCGAACACCATCACGCAGGTGCAGCAGGTCAAGAACGGCCGCTGGGTCGTCATCAAGGAAGGCCTGGGCTTCTAGCTGCCGGCTCTGCCACGAATACGAAACCCGGACGGGCGACCGTCCGGGTTTTTCTATGGGCACCCTTGGGGGTCAGACCGGGGGCACCGGCACCTTGTTGCGGCGGAGCTCCTGCTGCAGCACCGGAATGGCAGCGCCGGTCTGGCCCTCGTGGCATTGGGCGATCGCCACGCGCGCACTGAGATCGGCGTCGGTGTCGTCGTTGTCGCCCGCGCTGTCGCCCATGCCGCTCGCGACATACTCGCCATAGGCCCAGCTGAGCTTGGTACAGTAGGCGGCGGCTTGCGCCGCCGTCATGCCGGGCGGCGGACCGCCCGCGGTCTGGGTGCAGGCCGCAGCGAGCAGCGGCAAGAGGATCAGTCCGGCAAACCGGGTCATGTGCAAACGGGTGCTCACGGGGGCGGCACCTCGACCTTGTTGTTGCGCAGCTCCCGCTGCAGCACCGGAATGCCCGCTCCTGTGTTGCCCTCCTGGCACTGAGCGACCGCGACACGGGCGTCGATATCGGATTGGCCTCCGCCTCTTCCGACGCCGCCCATCGACGTGGCGAGGCCGGCGACATATTCGCTGTAGACCGACGTGAGCTTCGCGCAATAGGCCGCGCCCTGCGCCGCCGTCATGCCCGGCGGCGGCCCGCCCGCAGTCTGTGTGCAGGCGGCCAGAACGACCGGCGCCATCACACATCCGAGAATACTCGTCCACTTCGCCATGCAATCCTCCACGAGGATACGCTAACGCAGCACGCGTTTAGCCGCTATGCTCCCATCGCTATGAGCGATGAACTTTCCGGGAGAGTGGCGGTCGTCACCGGCGGCGGTTCGGGCATCGGCGCCGCTTCGGCCGCCCTGCTCGCCGCAGCGGGTGCCGCCGTGATCGTGGCCGACCTGGCCGAGGGCTCTAAAGAGACACAGGTTGGCCGTTTCGTCATGCACGACGTCGCGTCGGAGGAGTCCTGGCAGTCCCTGCTGGCAGACATCCTCCAGCGCGAAGGGCGGCTCGACATCATGGTCAACAATGCCGGCGTCTCCGGCGGTCCCGGCAATCCCGAGACCACGACCGTCGAGAACTGGCAGCAGGTCCAGGCGATCAATTCCGAGGGCGTGTTCCTCGGCTGCAAGTACGCCATCCAGGGCATGAAGCATCTCGGTGCCGGCAAGACGGCCCCCGGAGGCTCGATCGTCAACATCTCCTCGATCGCCGGCCTGGTCGGCGGCGCCGGGCCCACGGCCTATACCGCCAGCAAGGGCGCGGTGCGGCTGCTGAGCAAGAGCGTGGCACTCTACTGCGCCGAGCAGAAATACGGCATCCGCTGCAACTCCGTGCATCCCGGCGGCGTCGACACCGCGATCTTCAACCCGCTGTGGCAGGCGGTCGGCCGCGACCAGGGCAAGGCGTTCCTGGGCTCCCGCCATCCGATCGGCCGCATGGCGGAGCCGCAGGATCTCGGCGAGCTCGTCCTGTGGCTGGCCTCGGACCGCTCCTCCTTCGTCACCGGCGCGGAGTTCACCTCCGATGGCGGCATCACCGCCGGACTGCAGAGGAGGTCGCTCCTTGCCCCGTCTTGAGAACAAGGTCGTCCTGCTGAGCGGCGGTGCGTCGGGCATTGGTGCGGCGACCGCACGCATGATCGTGCGCGAGGGCGGCAAGGCCGTGCTGGCCGACCGCGACGAAGCCAAGGGCCGCGCCCTGGCGGCCGAACTGGGCGACGCCGCGCACTTCGTGCCGCTCGACGTCGTTCAGGAAGAGAGCTGGCAGGCCGCCGTTACGGCCTCGGTCGAAAAGTTCGGCGCTCTGCACGGTCTGCTGAACGCGGCCGGCGTCGGCGTGCGCAACTCGATCGAGGACTGCACGCTCGCGGAATACCGCCGCGTCAACGACATCAACTCGCTGGGCACGTTCCTCGGCTGCAAGCACGCGATCCCGGCGATGAAGGAATCCGGCGGCGGCTCGATCGTGAACATTTCCTCGGTGCTGGGTCTGCGGGGCGCGTCCTACGCCATGGCCTACTGTGCCTCCAAGGGCGCGGTGCGCACCCTCACCAAGAACGTGGCGCTGTACTGTGCCCAGCAGAAGTACAATATCCGCTGCAATTCCGTGCATCCCGGCTACATCGACACGCCGATGATCGCGCCGCGGCTCGACTCCAACGTCGGCAACATGACCGGCCGCCAGGCGCTGGAGGAACTCCACCCGCTCGGCCGCCTCGGCCAGGCCGACGAGGTGGCGCACATGATCCTGTTCCTGCTGTCGGACGAATCGACCTTTTCGACCGGCTCGGAATTCGTCTGCGATGGTGGCCTGACAGCTTAGCGCGTTCAGACGCGCTGGCGGGCGGCAGCGCCTTCAGAGGCGCGAGAGCCCGCACCTCTCCACGAAGGCATGAATCAAGACTTCATCCCCGTGATCGAGCCCGAGACCGCGCGCGGGTCGCGCTTGGGCCAGCGGCCGGCTTCCACCTGGACGATGAAGTCGCCAACGATGCGGTTGAACTGATCGGGATCCTCGAGATTGATCGTGTGGCCGCAGTTCGGCATCACGGCCAGCGCCGCCGTCGGGATCTCGCGCTTCATCAGCATCGACGGCGCGAGGCAGGGCCAGTCCTCGTCGCCCGTCAGCACCAGGGTCGGGACCGTCATCGCGCGCATCTTGTCGACCAGATCATAGAGCGAAGGCCGCTCGCCCTGGCAGCCGAGCTGGGTATTGGCCGATCCCAGCGCCGAATGCTCGGCCAGCGCCTTCTTGAATTCCGCGAATCCGCGCGGGTCCTTGTTCTCGAACTGAACACGCGTCGGGCCGTAGGCATATTTCTCCGCGAAGGCCGCCATCCCCTCTTCGGTGAGCGACTTGGCCACGATGCCGACCTCGGCCTTGAATTTCGCCGTCTCGTGCTTCTCCGCGCCGTACCCGACGCCCGCCACGACGAGCGAGCGCGCCCGCGTCGGATGGCGGAAGCCGAAATGCAGGCTGGCGAAGCCGCCCATCGAGAGGCCCACGACATGCGCCTTGTCGATGCCGAGATGATCCATCACCGCCGCGATGTCGTCGGTGGCGCGGTTCTGGCTGTAGCTCTCGGGCTTCTCCGGCACGTCGGACGGCGGATAGCCGCGCGCGCCGTAGGTGATGCAGCGATAGCGCTGGCCGAAATGGCGCATCTGCATTTCCCACGAGCGATGGTCCGCGGCGAACTCGTGCACGAACACGATGGGCGCGCCCGCTCCCGTCTCCTCGAAGTAGAGCTTCACGCCATCATCAGTCGTCGCATAAGACATCAGTCGATCTCCCTGTCGGCACCGACCAGCCCGCGCAACTCGCGAGCCAGGGCAACGAATTCCGGCAATTGTGACGTACGCGGCCGTGGCAAATCCACCTTGATGTCAGCCGCTATGCGGCCCGGCCGCGGGCTGAACACGAGGATGCGATCGGCCAGCAGCAAGGCCTCGTCGATCGAGTGCGTAACGAACAGCACCGTCGTGCGCTGCTTCTCCCAGATCTGCAGCACCTCGTCCTGCAGCTTGCCGCGCGTCTGGGCATCGAGCGCACCGAACGGTTCGTCCATGAGCAGCGCCTTCGGTCGCGTGGTCAGCGCCCGCGCGATGCCGACCCTCTGGCGCATACCGCCCGAAAGTTCATGCGGATAGCGGTCCGCGAAGCCCGTGAGGCTGGTCATCTCGATGAACTGCGTCGCCGTCGCGCGCCGCTCGGCGGCCGGCGTGCCGCGCGCCTTCATGTTGAACTCGACGTTCTTCTGGACCGTCATCCACGGGAACAGGCCATGATCCTGGAAGACGATGGCGGCTTGCGGAGACGGGCCGTCGAGTTCGCGATTGGCGATCACGATCTGCCCCGCGGTCGGCTTCTCGAGCCCCGCCACCATCTGCAGCAGCGTGGACTTGCCGCAGCCCGAGCGGCCCAGCAGGCAGACGAAGTCGCCGGCATCGCAGGCGAAGTCGATGCCGCGCAGCGCCTCCACCGGCTCGGTCTTGCCGGGATAGATCTTCCCGACACCGATGCATTCCAGGAACTTGCTCATTCGGGCGAAGCCGTGAGGCCCTCCTGCCAGCGGCAGACATGGGCGCGGACCATGCGGACCGCCTGGTCGGCCAGGAGGCCGATCGCGCCGATCACGATGATGCCCGCGATGATGAGGTCGGAGCGGAAGGTGAGCTGGGCATTCAGGATCATGTAGCCCAGCCCCGACTTCACCGCGATCATCTCGGCCGTGACCACGGTCAGCCAGCCGCCGCCGACCGCCAGGCGAAGGCCGGTGAAGATCGCCGGCAGCGAGGCCGGCAGGATGATGTCCTTCATTACCAGGAACTCGCTGGCGCGCGCCGCCCGCGCCACCTTGATGAGAGTCCGCTCGATGCCTCGCACGCCGAAGATCGTGTTGATCAGAAGCGGCCAGGTGCCCGCCAGGAAGATCAGCGCGATTGCCGGCTTGTCGCCGATGCCGAGGAACAGCAGCGCCATGGGAATGAGCGCGATCGGCGGGATCGAGCGGAAGATCTGGATCGACCAGTCCGTCATCGTGTCGAGCAGACGGTAGCGACCGATCATCAGCCCGAGCGGCACCGCGAACAGGAAGGCGAGCGAGATGCCCACGGCCACGCGGCTTATGCTGGCCACCGCATTGCCGAGCACCGTGTCCCAATCGTCGACGAAGACCATCAAGACCTTGGCGGGCGGCGGCAGCAGGACGGGCGGATAGACCTTGGCCTGCACCGCCAGTTCCCAGGCGAGCAACAGCAGCGCCAGGGGCAGAAGCCCCAGCGCCCGTCGAAACGGCATCAGACGAAACCGAGATTCAGGAAGTTGTCCCAGTCGGGCTCCTTCTCGAGCATCTTGTCGTCGATCATCATCTTGGCGAGCGACTTGAGGCCGCTGACGAAGGCCGGACCGGAGTCGGCGCTGAAGAACAGGTTCTTGGTCGAGAGTTCGGCAACTTCCTTCGTCATCTTGAACTGCTTGATGGTGGTCTCGATGGCGATCGAGGGATTGGCCGCCATCTCCTTGGTCGCCTTCACATGCGCCGCCACCATCTTCTTCGTGAGATCCGGGTCCTTCTTCACGAACGCCGAGGAAGCCACGAAGCCCAGGTTGGTCTTGCCCATGGGGGAATCGTACGGCACCCACAGGCGCTTGCCCCAGCCGTTGACTTCGGCCAGCGCGGCGTAGGGTTCGAACACGCAGATGGCGGCGACGTCGCCGCGCATCAGCGGGATCGGCTGGTCCTGGTTGTCCATGAAGGCCATATCGACCTTTCCGAACACGCCTTCCTGCTTCAGCTTCCAGTTCAGCGACACCAAGCCGATCGAACCGTTCTGCACGGCGATCTTCTTGCCGACGAGATCCTGGAAGCTCTTGATCGACGGCTGGGCCAGCACCATCCAGCCGCCATCGCAGCCATTGGCCAGCACCTGCATCGGAAAGCCCTTGGTCGCGACCTGCATGGTGGCGGAGAGCCCGCCATTGCCGATATCCACGTCACCGGAGGCAACGGCCTGCATGCGCTGCACCAGCGAGGGAAACATGACCAGCTCGAGGTCGATGCCTTCGGGCTTGAGCAGCGCCGGCATCAGGAAGGCGGCGTTGGTCGTGGTGGTGAAGGCCGAACCCATCTTCACCTTGCGGAGGTTCTGCCCAAGCGACGCGCGCGAGACGATGGCGGGGGCGGCAAAGGAAGCGGCAGCGGTGGCGAGGAGCTTGCGTCGCAACATGTGTGAATCTCCATGAGCCGCGAAGGCGGCAGGGCAGCGGGGTCGCAGCGCGCTCTGCAATCGGTGGGCCAATCCCTAGAAACCTTCATGCGCCTCAGATGCGGAATGATGGCGCCGTAATGCTAAGGTAACTGACATGAGTGAAATCGGTACCGGCCTACAGAACGCATCGGGCATCCGCGCCGCCGTCGAGCGAGCGGGTTATGCCTTCGTCGAAGCCTCCGACATGCGGACGGCCCTCGCCCGCTTCGGCTCGCTCGCCGACTGGCCGGTATTCGCGGAGAGCTGGAACGATCTCGACGTCGACACCTACATGGGAGACGGCGGTCGCTATCGGAAGCGCCGCTTCGGCGTCTACGCGGCCGAGCGCCAGGGCGCCATCGTGCGCGGCGCCCACCAGCCGCACTATCAGGGGCTCGACTACAACAATCTGAACGGCGGCATCGAGCGCTGGTTCAAGCCGGTGACCGAGGAGATCGGCAACGGCTCCTCGATGCGCACCATTCTCGAATATTGCCGCGCCCTGTTCGGCCGCCTCGCGCCAGACGCGAAGAAGTGGCACGTCGAGGTCCATCAGTTCCGCATCGAGGCCAAGACCGGCGAGGCCGGCAAGCCCACGCCCGAGGGCATGCATCGCGACGGCGTCGACTATGTGCTGGTGCTGCTGATCAATCGCCGCAACATCGCCAGCGGCACCACGACGGTGCACGATCTCGACAAGCGCGCGCTGGGCAGCTTCACCCTCACCGACCCGCTCGACGCCGCGCTCGTCGACGACTCCCGCTGCTATCACGGTGTCACGCCGGTCGAGCCGGAAATCCCGGCCCAGCCCGCCTATCGCGACGTGCTGGTGGTGACGTTCAAGAAGAAGCCGTAGCGGTTGCGGTCAGGCAACGGGCAGCTGAAAGCTGCCGAGCGTGCAGCTCACGGCGAAGATCGGGACCGGTTCGCAGAAGTCGACCGTTCCCTTTGCGCCCTTCGCCGCAGCGGCTGCCGCGATGAACGTCCTGATCTCGAATCCGCCCTGGCCCGCTTCGCGATAGGTCTCGGCGTCGGTGTAGGAGAGCAGCGCCTCGCGGTCGTTGGCCGACCAGCGGCGCAGGAACTCGCGGTCCCATTCCTGATTGATCTTTCCCGAGTCCGGCGTGGCGGGCCAATGCGAGAGGCCGCCGGCGCCGATCAGGGCGATGCGCTCGGGACCTGAGTCGGCGGCGCGCCCTAGCGCCTCGCCGAACGCCCACGCCCGGGACAATGGCGCAAGCGGCGGCCCCTGGCAGTTGATGTTGGCCGGCACGATCGGCAGGTCGTAGTCGGGCGTCAGAAAGTGCAGCGGCACCGAGATACCGTGATCGAACTTCCATTCCTCGGCATAGGCCACGTCGACCGTCTGCATGACGTTCTCGATCAGCCGGCGCGACAGAGCCTTGTTGCCGGGTACGGTCGTGCGCCGGATGCGCAGGAACGCTTCGTCCTCGATCGGGCCTTCGTAGCTGTCGGCCATGCCGATGGCGAAGGCCGGCATGTTGTTCATGAAGAAGTTCGCGAAATGCTCGGCCGCGATCACCACCAGCGCGTCGGGCCGGGTGGCGCGGATATCGTCGCCCATGCGGCGGAACGCACTCTCCAGCGCCTGACGAGTCTGGGTGTCGGCACGCTCGGCGCGGCCGGTGATTCCGGGGGCATGGCTGCAGGCGCCGCAATAGACCAGGGGCATCAGCGCGTCTCCCGTTCGGCCTTGAGGCGCGCATCGTGCGCATCGATGCCTTCGTAACCGGTGGCGGCATAAACGCCCTCGCGCACCGGGCCGTACGCCTTCAGCCCCTGCCGCATGCGGTCGAGATAGTCGGTCCACTCGATGCGGTGCAGCGCCGCGAAGTGCATCAGGAGCTGGCCGTTGACGCCCAGCACATAGAGAAGCCCGATGTCGGGCTTCTCCAACGCGCCGACCTCCTCAGGCGTGAGGTCGTAGTCGCCGAGCACGGCGTCGCGCTCTTCGGCGTAGCGCTGCCGCGTGCGCGGGTCGCGGTTGAGCTGATAAATCAGCTTCTGGACCTGGTAGAGGCTCATCCCCAGCCCTCCCGCGATTCCGGACGGAGCGGTTACCCGCCGCTGCCGATGGTCACGCCGGCATCGGCGATGATCGTCTGGCCGGTGATGAAGGCACCGGCCTTGCCGGCCAGCATCACCGCAATGCCGCCGATATCGTCCGGCTCGCCGATACGGCCGAGCGGCGCGCCCTTGAGGCGCACGGCGAGATACTTGGGATCGTCCCAGAGCGCCTTGGCGAAGTCGGTCCTCACCAGCCCCGGGGCGATCGTGTTCACGCGGATATTGTCCTTGCCGTATTCGACCGCGAGGTTGCGCGCGAGCTGCATGTCGGCGGCCTTCGAGATGCCATAGGCGCCGATCACGGGGGTGCCGCGCACGCCGCCGATCGACGAGACGATGATGATCGAACCGTCCTTCTTGGCGCGCATGTCGGGCAGGCAGAAATTGATCAGCCACATGCTCGACAGGATGTTGTTGTGCATCACTTTCATGAACACGTCGTCCGGCAGCTTCTCGTTCGGCCCGTAATAGGGGTTCGAGGCGGCGTTGCAGACCAGGATGTCGACCGGCCCGAGCTGCTTGTTGGTCTCGGCGATCAGGTTTTGGCACTGCGCCTTGTCGGAGATGTTGCAGGGAATGACGATGGCCTCGCCGCCGGCCGCCTTGATCTCCGCCGCCGCTTCCTCACAGGCGGGCGCCTTGCGGCTCGAGACCACGACCCTGGCGCCCTGCAGCGCGAGATGCAGGGCGATGGACTTGCCGATGCCCTTGCTCGAGCCGGTGACGACGGCGACCTTGCCGGTGAGGTCGAAAAGCGGCGATGCCATTGAGCTGTCCTCCAGAAGATTTCGCCTTCTTCTGTGGCATGAACGCAAGGAATCGAAAACCCCGCAACCGCGGCCCGGATCGCTCACGAAGGCCTGACTTGCCCGAACCGCCGCGGCGCTCCTAGTTTCGGCCAGCTCATGGGAGATTTCGATGCGCGTTGCCACACGGATCGGCGCCGTTCTCGCCAGCCTGGTCGCCCTGCCCGTCCTGGCGGTCGCAGCCACGATCGGCGGAAACTACTATGCGCCTCAATACGATTATCGCGAGTTCTTCGCCGCCACGGATGGCAAGAACTTCCCGGTCGTCCTCGCCGGCACTGCATTCCCCGGCGTCGATCCGGCCGTCGTGGCGCGCGACCTCCTGCCGGCGATGCAGCGGGCGAAACCCCGCCCCGCCCTCACCTTCACCTACGACCGGCCCATTCCCCCGCCCAGCCCGGACTACCGGCTGGTGCTGGTGTTCGACCCGGCCAACAATCTGAACGCCGATCCCGTCTGCGCCGGCGAGCCGCCGCGCTTCCAGGCCGGCAAGCCGGGTCGCTTCTACGTCTATGCGATCTACTGCCGGAACGCCCAGGCCCTGTCCTTTACCACGGCATGGACACAGGCCACTGGACCGACCGATCCGCGCATCGAACAGCTCTTTCGGGAACTGTTCATGGTCGTTTTCTCCGACCAGCAGCAGCGTTTTTCGCAGGCAAACCCGATCTGGATTCCATGAGCGCCGATCACTCCCCTTGAGCCGGTATGGGGAGGCATCCCTTTTCGCCGCCGCGCGTTGTATGGCTTGCGTGGCATGATACGTCTCAGACAAGAGTTCCTGCGGTGGGCGCGCATATGCTGCCTCGCCGCCCTGACGTCGGCCGGCATGGCAAGCCTGTTTCCGCGCTTGGCCGAAGCGCGCACGGGGAAGCTCGTGCTCACGCTCCACGGCGATGAGCGCATGTCGAGCGACCTCAAGGATCTGTCGGAGGATTTCCAGAAGCAGCAGCCGCTGACGGGCGATGCGCTGGCCATTTTGCAGGGCGCCCAGGCGGTCGCGTCGCAGTTCAATACCGCGCTGCGGTCGCGCGGTTTCTACGACGCCACGATCAACGCAACGATCGAAGGAAGGCCGATTGCCGATGCTTCCGCATTGGAGGCTCTGGAGGCGCGCCCCGATGCCGACGAGGCGACCGTCGACATCGCGGTCGATACGGGACCGCGCTTCCGCATCGGTTCGATCGCCATTCGTCCGCCCGGGGCGCAGCAGTCCTTGCCCGGGATCGACCGCGCGGAACTGGGCATCGCCCCCGGCGATCCGGCCGATGCCGCCGCCATCATCGCCGCGCAGGGCAAGCTGCTGGACGAACTGCGCAAGCAGGGCCACGCGCTGGCCGCCATCAAGGACCGCGAGGTCATCGTCGATCACGCCACGAAAGAAGCGGAGGTGACCTTCGTCGCCGAGCCCGGTCCGCTCGCCAAGATGGGGCCGGTACGCTTCACCGGCACCGAGAAGGTCGATACGGCCTGGCTGCAGCGCCGCGTCCCGTTCAAGGAAGGCGACCCGTACTCGCCGGCCAAGGTCGAGGAGCTGCGCGGCAAGCTCACCTCTCTCGGTACCTTCAACGCCGTACGCCTGAAGCCCGCGACGGAACTCAACGCCAACGGCGAACTGCCGATCGAGGCGGAGCTGACGGACCGCCTGCAGCGCTCGATCGGTTTCGGGGTGAGCTACGAAACGCAGCTTGGCTTCGCGGTCGAAGGATTCTGGGTGCACCGGAACCTGTTCGGCCAGGCCGAGAGTCTGCGGCTGTCGGGCGAGGTCAATCACCTTGGCCAGGGCTATGCGATCCTCGACACCGGCTTCGCTTTCCGCGCCGCGTTCCGCAAGCCCGACTGGTGGTTGCCGGGACAGGATCTGAGGCTGGAAGCGGCGGCGCTCCGAGAGGTGGTCCCTGCTTACACGAGGAAGGCCGCCACCTTCTATGCCGGCTTCGATCGCATCTACTCCCCGCGCTGGCAGGCGCGCGTCGGATTGGCGGCCGAGATCTCCGACATCACCCGCGAGGGCGTGACGCAAAACTATCGTCTGCTCGGTTTGCAAGGGACGGTGCTCTACAATCGCGCCAACAGCGATCTCGACCCGACAAAGGGCTACCGCATCGAGTTCAATGTCCAACCCTGGATCGACACCGGTCCCGGTGGCGACTTCTTCACCATCCTGCGCCTGACGGGCCGACATTACTGGGACATCGCCGAACCCGGTCGCACTGTCCTGGCGACGCGGGCGTCCTTCGGCACCGAACCCGCGAGCAGCATCGGCGGCATTCCGGCCGACAAGCTCTTCTATGCCGGCGGCGGCGGCTCCGTTCGCGGCTTCGTCTACCAGACCGCCGGACCGCTCGACGCCTACAACAACCCGCTCGGCGGCGCGAGCGTGGTCGAGGCGAACGTCGAATTGCGCCAGCGCATCGGCAAGGCTTTCGGCGCCGTGGCCTTTGTCGATGCCGGCAGCGCCTACCCTGATTACCTGCCGAATTTCTCGCAGTTGGCACCCAGGGTCGGCGCCGGCGTCGGCATCCGCTACTACACCGACTTCGGGCCGATCCGGGCCGATGTCGGCATCCCGCTCAACCGCCGTCCGAGCGACCCGCCCTTCGGCCTGTATGTCAGCCTGGGGCAGGCCTTCTGATGCGCGCGCTTCGCATTGCGGCCTATGTGCTGGTTGCCGTCCTGGCGGTGCTCGGTTTTGTCTTCGCGGGCTTGCAGACCGCGCCGGGCAAACGGCTGCTCGCCGATCTGGCCTCCAACCTGGCCTCCTCTCCCGACCAGCAGATCCGGATCAGCGGAATCGACGGCTTCGTGCCGACCGATCTCCGGGTGGAGCGGATCGAAATCGCGGACCGCGCGGGGCCGTGGCTCCGGGTCGAGGACGCGCGCCTGTCCTGGTCCTTCGCATCGCTCCTGCAGCGCCGGCTGCGGATCGACCTTCTGTCGGCCGCGAAGATCGGGGTGCTGCGCGCGCCCCAAGAGGAGAAGAAGGAGAGCACACCCGCCAGCGGCGGCCTCCGTCTGCCCGTCGACATCGACCTGCAGGCACTGCGCATCGACGACCTCCACCTCGCGGCCGCGCTCGGCGGAGTAGACTCTCACTGGAAGATCGGCGGCCAAGCCGCCGTGGCCCGCGACCTCGGCGAGATCAGCGCCAAGCTCGCGGCCGATCGTCTGGAAGGCCCCAAAGGCACCCTCACCGCAGATATCCGCCTCGAACGCGCACCGCGCCGGATTGCCGCCGACATCACGCTCGACGAGGCATCCGGGGGCATCGTCGCCGCAATCATGCAGCGACCCGACCTGCCGGAAATCTCACTGAAGCTCTCGGCTGGCGGCGATGAACGCGAAGGTTCGGCCGAACTGACGGCCAAGGCCGGTGATGCGGCGACGGCAAAGGGCAATCTGCGGTGGATGCCTGACGGGAGCGAGACCGGTTTCCAGGCCGAACTCGACGCCGGCCCGATCGACGTTCCCGCCCAGGGCGTGGCGTGGAAGGGACTCAACGTCCAGGCAGACGGCAAGCTCACAGGCGCGGTTCGCGTGCGCGGCAGTGTCGAGGATCTGAAGCTTGCGACGCTCGACCCTCGCCTGCCGCAACCGGGTACCGTCACGGTCGATGCTACGGTCGCAGATCTTTTCGCCGAAAAGATTGCCGTCCGTTCGTTCGAGGTCGCCATGCCGCTGGTACGCATCAAGGGCGACGGCGACTACGCGCCTTCGGCGGACAGGGGCGAACTGCGCGCCGCCGTCGATCTCCCCAGCCTCGAGCCCCTTTCCGCGATGGCGGGGCGGGCGCTGTCGGGCGCGGCGCAGGTCGACGTCACGGCTTCTATCGACAAGGGCAACCTCTCCGCCCGCTGGCAGGGCCGCGTCGAGGGTTTCGGGGCCCCCGACGTTCCGCGCAATCTGGTGGCCACGGTCGATCTGGCCGGCACGGCGGCCTTGGCGCCCGACGGATCCTGGACGATCCGGGACGCGAAGCTCGGCACTGAGAGTGGCACGCTCACCGTGTCCGGCCGGGGGCGCGAACAGGCGGGCACGCTCGATCTCGACCTCGACCTGCCGCGGCTGGGGGCCTTCCGGACGGACGTCCAGGGCGCTGCGACCGCCAAGGCAACAATCGGGTTCGGCGGCCCCGAAACATCGCTCAAACTGAAGGTCGAGAGCCGCGACGTCGCGTTCGAGACCATCACCTCGCCTCGACTGGCCCTGGATACGTCCGTCTCGCTGACCAACACCGGCAATCTCACCGGCACCCTCGAGGCCGAAGGCGACGTGGCGGGTCAGCCCCTGTCGCTGGACGGGCGGTTCGCGTACGACGGCGCCGCAGGCCTGTCGGTCCCGAGCTTCCAGGGGCGCTGGTCGACCGCCGTGCTCGAAGCAACCAATCTTGTCATCGCCCAGACCAAGACGACCGGCCATGCGCGCCTGAGTATCGCCCAGTTGAAGGACATCGAAGCCTTGGCCGCGCTCGGCCTGGCAGGATCGCTGGTCGCGGAAGTCACGGCCGATCCAGGCGCACCGGCGGGCCGGCTCGACGTCTCCGTGAAGGGCGCCGACCTCGCCGGTCAGGGTTTTGGAGCCGGCACACTCGAACTCAAGGGCCATATCGACGATCCGGCTGGCCGCGCCGGCACCGACCTCACCCTCGATGCCGGCCGCCTGCGGGGCGCCGGCGGTCTGGCCAGCTTGAAGGCGACGGCCAAGGGCGATCGCGCGAGCGGCATCGACGTCACCCTGCAGGGATCGGGGCCGGAACTCTCAGCCGATCTGGCAGGGAGAGTGGAATTCCTGGCGACTGAAATCCGGGTGGCGCTGTCGCGATTTACCGGCCGCTACCGCGACATCCCGCTCGGTCTTAATGCGCCGACGAAGGTCACGGTGGCCGGTGCACGCATCGTGATCGATCCCACGAACCTGCGCGTTGGGGCCGGCCGGATTGCCGTGCGGGGAACGCTCGATCCCGCGGCAAGCGACCTTCAGACCGAGATTGCCGGGTTGCCCCTTGCCCTTCTCGATACCTTCGCGCCCGGCGCGGGACTCGACGGCACCGTGCAGGCCAAGGTCCGCGTGACCGGTGCGATGGCCTCGCCGAGGCTGGAGGCAACCTACAGTGCCGCAGGTATTCGTGTGCGGCGTCCCGATGCAGCGCTTATCCCGCCGCTGTCTCTCCAGGGGACCGGCTCCCTCGTGGGCCAGCAGGCCACTCTCGACGCACGGCTGACCGCCGGCGGCAACGCAAACTTGACAGTGAAAGGCAGCGGGACGCTCCCCCGTGGCGGCGGGCCTGTCGCCGCCAGGATCGCCATTGGCGGTTCGATCGACATCGCTCCCTTCGCGCCCCTTCTCGGTAACGATATCCGCAACGTCGCCGGCCGCCTCCGGCCCAATCTCTCGGTGTCGGTCGACGGCACCCGGATCACCGGCAGCGGCGCGATCGACTTCGAGGGCGGTGCCCTGGCCATGCCGGAAGCGGGCCTGAAGCTGAGCGGCGGCCAGGGCCGCCTCGTCCTCGAGGGTGACACGCTGCAGGTGCAGCGGCTCACCTTCCAGGCGGGTACCGGTACCGTAAACGGCAGCGGCTCGATGCGGGTCGATGCCGAGCGCGGTCTGGTGCTCGATCTCGGCCTCACCACGCAGCGTGCCCTCCTGGTCAGCCGGCCCGACATGATGGCAACGGTCTCGAGTACTCTGAAGATCACGGGGGCGACCACTTCCGGCATCGAAGTCTCCGGACCGGTCACGATCGACCGCGCGGAAATTTCCGTCGGCGGCGGTCAGACTGCCTCCTTCCCGACCCTGGAGGTCCGAGAGATCAACAGGCCGGGGGCGCCTGCGGCCCCACAGGCGGCGCAGCGTCGCGCGCCGCCGAAGGCCCCGCCCGCGCCCGACGCCACACCGATCAAGCTGGCACTCGACGTACGGGCGCCGCAGGCGATCTTCGTGCGCGGCCGCGGCCTCGACGCCGAGATGAGCGGCCAGCTCACCGTCACCGGTAGCCCCAGCGCACCCGCCGTGATCGGCGGCTTCACCATGCGGCGCGGCACCTTCAGCCTGGGCAGCCGCCGGCTCACCTTCTCCAAGGGCGTCGTGACCCTGGACAATCTCAACACGATCGACCCGCGCCTCGACTTCCTCGCGACCACCACGGCGAGCTCCTCCACCATCGGTGTGGCGATCACGGGAACGGCCCGCGAACCCAAGCTCGAGATCACCTCGACGCCGTCCATGCCGCCCGACGAGGCGATGGCCCTCCTCATCTTCGGCAAGCCGGCCTCCCAGCTCGGCGCGTCGGAACTGGTTCAGGTCGCCCAGGCGCTCGCCGAGCTGGCCGGCCAGTCTCCGGGCGAGGGTGTCCTCAGCCGCCTCCGCAAGGGGCTGGGGCTCGACCAGTTGAGCATCGGATCCTCGTCTTCCACTACGGGTGAGCCCAGTGGCGCGGGCGCCAACGGCGTCTCCCTGGAAGCCGGACGGTACGTGGCGCCCGGTGTCTATGTCGGCGCCCGGCAGGGGGCCGCAGGCAATTCCAGCCGCGGCGTGGTGCAGCTCGACGTCTTCGACAACATCAAGGTCGAGGGCGACATCGGCGCCAACTCCACCGGCCGCGTGGGGGTCAAGGCGGAATGGGACTACTGATCCGGACGTCGGAAAGTTGTTTGTGCACGCCGGCGGAACTTCCACAGGGGTTGCGCGTTTAAGCCCTCGGACGAACCCGCCGTGGGTTAGATCCGAAAATCGAGGGAAACCAATCCATGCTGAAAAAATTCCTGGTCGTCGCCGCGGCGACTTTCCTGTTGGGCGCTTGCGCGTCGGAGCCGCCTCCGCCGCCGCCTCCCCCGCCGCCGCCGCCGGTCCAGGCGCAGACCTTCATGGTCTTCTTCGATTGGGACCGCTCCAACCTGACCAGCCAGGCCGTCGACACGGTCCGTCAGGCAGCCCAGGCCTACAAAACCCGTGGCAGCGCCAACATCGTGGCGACCGGTCATACCGACACGTCGGGCTCGCCGCAGTACAATATGGCGCTGTCTCTCCGCCGCGCCAATTCGGTCAAGGAGCAGCTGGTCCGTGAGGGCGTGCCGGCGACCGCCATCACCGTCAACGGCCGCGGCGAGGAAGGTCTGCTCGTGCAGACCGGCGACAATGTCCGCGAGCCGCAGAACCGCCGCGTCGAGATCTCGGTGGGCGGCCAGACCACGGTCAGCACCGTGTTCTCCGACCCGCGCTCCTACTGCAAGGCGCTGAGCGACAAGTGGCGCCAGTATCGCACGTCGGTGATCGGCACGCCCGAGGCTGCCGCCATCGCGAAGTGTGAAGCGGGCGACTATGCCGGCGGCATTCCGACCCTCGAAGACGCTCTGATCGCGGCGAAGATTCCGCTGCCGGCCCCCGGCTACCGCTGGCCCGGCCGCCCGATCGGCCCGACCTAAGTCAGTCCAGACCTGAGGAAGGAAAGGCGGCCCCTCGCGGGGCCGCCTTTTTCGTTGTAGGCAGTGCAAATGCTCGACGGTGACCTCGCCTCGTTTCTGGAGTTCATTCGCCAGCACGGCAATGCCGCCTACAGCTTTCTCGCGATCTATTCGATGGCGAACAGCCTCCTTCTGGCCCTGTTCGCCGGCTACGCTGCCCAAGCCGGTGCGCTTGGTTACGAGCAGGCACTGGCGGCCTGCTGGGCCGGCACGTTCGCGGGCGACGTCCTACGATTCTGGGTCGGCCGGCGCTTCGGGACAAGCTGGCTGCGCCGCATCCCGCGCCTTCAGCGCGCCGTCGAGACGGCCGCACGGCTGGCCGACCGCCACCATGTCTGGATGATCCTGATTCATCGCTACCCGCGCATCATCCGCAACGTCGCGGGCTTCGCCTACGGCGCCTCCGCCTTGAGCTGGCCGCGCTTCCTGATCCTCAACTTCATCGCCGCCGGCCTGTGGGCGGGCATCGCCGTCTCGATCGGCTATGGCTTCGGCTTCGTATCGGAAAAGACCATGACCGATGCGCTCTCGGCCTTCGGCATCGCCATGCTCGTGGCATTCCTCGCCCTCACCTGGTTCCTGACGCGGCGACTGGAGCGCGTGATGGAGCGCGACTAAGGCACGCCCGGACTGGCGACGCCCGGGGCGCGATGGCATAAGCCGCGCCTATT
This sequence comes from Reyranella sp., assembly GCF_965228225.1. GTDB lineage: Bacteria > Pseudomonadota > Alphaproteobacteria > Reyranellales > Reyranellaceae > Reyranella. The sequence continues at coordinate 3,074,181 of NZ_OZ245801.1, forward strand.
CACGACCGGACACCAAGATGAATCCCTTCTGGAGCCAGATCGCGCGCGAACTGTCGCCCTATACGCCGGGCGAGCAGCCGCGCATCGCCAACCTGGTGAAGCTCAACACCAACGAGAGCCCGTTCGGCCCCTCCCCGCGGGCTGAAGCAGCGATGCGGGCAGAGACGTCGGACTCGCTGCGGCTCTATCCCGACCCCGAAGCCGTGGAATTGCGTCAGGTTCTGGCAGAGCACCACGCGGTGAAGGCGGAGCAGGTGTTCGTCGGGAACGGCTCCGATGAAGTGCTGGCCCACGCCTTCGCCGGCCTGCTGAAGCAGGCGCGGCCGCTGCTTTGCCCCGACATCACCTACAGCTTCTATCCGGTGTGGGCGCAGCTCTTCGGCATCACCCTCGAGACCGTGCCGCTCGACGACGGGATGCGCGTGCGCATCGAAGACTATCGCCACCGGGCCGGCGCGATCGTGATCGCAAATCCAAATGCGCCGACCGGCATCGCCCTGCCGCGCGCCGAAATCGCACGGTTGCTGGCGGAGAACCCCGATGTTCCCGTGCTGATCGACGAGGCCTATGTGGATTTCGGCGGCGAGAGCGCCGTACCGCTGATCGCCGACCATCCGAATCTCCTGGTCGTTCAGACGATGTCGAAATCGCGCGCCCTGGCCGGCCTGCGCGTCGGTTATGCGCTGGGCGACGCCGGCCTGATCGAGGCGCTGCGCCGGGTGAAGGACTCGTTCAATTCCTATCCATTGGGCCGCATCGCCCAGGCCGGCGCCGTGGCCTCGGTGCGCGACGATGCCTGGTTCCGCGAAAGCTGCAGCAGGATCGTGGCGACGCGCGAGGCGATGACACGCGAGCTGGCGGCCCTCGGGTTCGTCGTCCTGCCCTCCAGCGCAAACTTCGTCTTCGCCCGGCATCCTTCGCTGGGCGGCGCGGAATTCGCCGCTGCCCTGCGCGATCGGGCGATCCTGGTCCGGCACTTCAACAAGCCCCGCTCCGCGCCCTATGTGCGCATCACCGTCGGTACGCCGGACGACGTCGGGAAGCTGATCGCGGCTGCTTCGGATATCCTGCGGGGCCGCTAGCCGGGCACGACACGGCCGGATGCAATGAGGATGCGAAAGATGATCATGCGACGTCGGGCTGTTCTCGCAGGGGCCGCGCTTGGCCTGTTCGGGCTCGCCGGCCCGATCCAGGCCGATGAACTGCGCGTGCTGGACTCCGCGCCCAAGGCGAACGCGGTGATCGGCGGCCGCAGCAGCGGCTTCTATGTCCGCTTCGACCGTCCCGTCGACCATCAGGATTCCCGCCTCGCCATCAAGCAGGACGGCAAGATCATCGAGATCCTGCATCCGCGGCTGGAATCGACGCCGGATGTGCTGTTCGCCCGCGCGCCCACCCTGCAGCCGGGCCGCTACACCCTTCACTGGATCGTAGGCGGCAGTCCGCAATTCGACGGCGAGATTCCCTTCACCATCGGCAGCGACTGAAGCTCAGTCGAGCAGCTCGCGCAGGACGCGGCCGGTGGCCGTGATGGCGAGCAAAGTCGGCACTCTCACCACCGCCTTCACCGCAGCCTTGGTGGAAGGCCCGTAGCTCATGCAGTCGAGCGCGACGAGATCGGGCCTGGTCGCGGCCAGACGGCCGGCGACTGCGGCCGCCTCTTCCGGACCGGCGCTTGGCACGAGCGCCTCGACCGTTACCGACACCCCGCTGCGCGCCCATTTGGCGGCGAGTTTCTCGCCCTGCTCGGCAAACGGGACCAGGAGGCCCAGCCGGCCGCGCGGCAGCAGGCCTTCGGCGATGCCGCTCAGGACCCGCGACGGGAACAGCACGCCGGCATCGCCGTCCATTGCCGGAAACTCGCCCGTGCAGGCATAGACGATGGCATCACAGCCGTCGGCGCGCAGCTTCGCCAGTGTACCGGGCGAACGGGCGATCACGGCCTGCTTGGAAATCTTCACGTCGCGGCCGCCGCGCAGCCGCGTGTAGAGCGTGTCTGGACCGCTCAGTGGCGGCAGGGCATCGACCTCGGCGTCGCTGAGGCCATCAAGGGCGCCGCGCAGGATCACCTTCGTGCCGGCCGGCGCCTGGGCGGCGAACAGCTCGACGATGTCGTCGCGCGGCGCCTGGCCGATGGTGACGATACCCAGCGTGCTCATGGTCATCTCTCCAGCGCGACGGTGTCGCTGTCGTTCCAGGTGAGCCCCACCGGATCGCCCGGCCCCCGCGACGCCCGCTCGCCGGCATGCGTCTCACGCACCAGCATCGATGGGCCGGTGGTGGGCTGGACGCGCAGCAAGGTCGATCCGCCGAGATAGTTCGAGGTCTCGACCGTGCCCGAGAGGCGCGCGCCCTCGGCGGCCACGAGCCTGATCTTCTCGGGGCGTAGCGCGCGGAGTCGGCCGCCCTCGTCCAGGATGTTGATCTCGCCGATGAAGTCGGCGACGAACCGCGTCCTCGGCCGCTCGTAGATTTCGGTCGGCGTGCCGACCTGCTCGACCTTGCCGCCGTTCATCACGGCGATGCGGTCGCTCATGGCCAGCGCCTCCTCCTGGTCGTGGGTCACGAAGACCAGGGTGACGCCCAGGCGCTTCTGCAGCTCCTTGAGTTCGAACTGCATCTGCTGGCGCAGCTTGCGATCGAGCGCGCCCAGCGGCTCGTCGCAGAGCAGCACCGGCGGTTCGACGACCAGCGCGCGCGCCAGTGCCACCCGCTGCTGCTGTCCGCCGGAGAGCTGGCCGGGTTTGCGCGTCTCGAAGCCGGTCAGCGCGACCTGAGCCAGCGCCGCCGCGACCCGCCGCTCGATCTCCGGCTTCGGCACCTCGCGCATGCGCAGGCCGAAGGCCACGTTCTCGGCCACCGTCCGGTGCGGGAACAGCGCATAGGACTGGAATACCATCCCCATGTCGCGCCGGTGCACCGGCAGGTCGGTGATATCCTTGCCGCCAACATGGACGCGTCCCGAATCGGGATGCTCGAAGCCCGCGATCATGCGCAGGCTCGTCGTCTTGCCGCAGCCCGACGGCCCCAGCAGGGAGAAGAACTCGCCGGCGGCGATATCGAGCGTGACGGAATCGACGGCCATGACGCGGCCGTCGAACGTCTTCGTTACCTGATCGAGCTTGATGGCGGCGGAGGTCATTAGCCCTTCAGGATCTTGGTGACGCGGGCGTCGATGTCTTCGCGGCGCGCGTTGTACCATTTCCAGTCGGGCTGGATCAGCGCCGCGACCTTCTCGGGCGTGGTGAGGAGCTTGGCGTCGTACTTGGCGTCGAGCTTCACCTTCTTGTTGGCCGGCGAGTACCAGACGGCCTCGGCCAGCAGCTTCTGCACGTCGGGGCGCAGCATGTAGTCGATATAGGCGAAGGCCAGTTCCTTGACCTTCGAGCCCGGCGTGACGTTCAGCACCTGCTCCAGCGCCAGCACGCCCTCGGAGGGGCTGGCGAAATCGACCGGCTGCATGTTCGGGCCTTCGTAGCGATAGACACCCGAATCGTGGATGACGCCCATCGACACCTCGCCCGACAGCAGCATCTTTTCCATCTGGCCGGTGAAATCCACCAGCTTGATCGGCTTCAGCGCCTCGAGCGCCTTGTAGGCGGCATCGAGGTCGGTGAGGCCCTTGCCGTAGACCTTGCCCAGCATCATCAGGTGCGCCTGGCCGAGGCTGTTCACCGGGATCAGATAGCCGCCGCGCGAACCGGCCAGCTTGGGATCGGCGAGGTCCTTCCACGAGGTCGGCTTGGCGAGGCCCTTGTCGGTGCGATAGCCCAGCCCGATGGCGCTGGTGAAGATCGTGACACCCACGATCTTGTCGCTCACCGCATAGGGATAGACGTCGGCGATGTTGGGCACTTCCTTGGCCGTGATCTTGTCCATCACCAGCCCCTCGACGACGGCGTTCCACTGCTCGTTCGAGTTGGCGTGCAGCACGTCGTAGATCGGGTCGTTCTTCGAACTGACCTGCAGCTTGGGCAGGAACGGGAAGGCCTGGTCGGCCGACACCGTGCACTTGAATTCCTTCTCGAAGGCCGGCAACACCGTGGCCTTCATCACTTCGCCCCACTTGCCGCCCCAGGTCGTGATCTTGAGCGTCTTGGTCTGGGCATGAAGGATCGACGGCGCCCCCACCGTGGCCAGGGCCGCGAGACCCGCACCGGCACGCAACGCTTTGCGACGTGAAATCATGGCAACCCCCTGTTCGTTCCCATCACAGCTTAACGTACGCCTTCAGGCCGATCAGCCTTTCCAGCACCAGAACCACCGACAATGCGAGCAAGATCGAGACCATCGAGGCCGCCGCAATGGCGCCGTCGAGGTCGAATTTCATGTAGTTGAACAGCACCACCGGCAGGGTCTCGCCCTTGGGCACCACGAGGAACAGCGAGACCGGGAACTGGTCGAACGACACGATGAAGGCGAAGACGCCGCCGGCGAACACACCCGGCCGGATCAGCGGCAGGGTGACCTCGAAGAAGACCCGCGTCGGGCTGGCGCCCAGCACGGCGGCGGCTTCCTCGATGCGGCGGTCGAAATTGTGCAGGACGGCCAAGGTCGTGCGGATGACATAGGGCACCGCAACGAGCGTATGAGCCGCGATGAGCCCCCAGACCGGCCGGCCGATCCCCGACAGGAGATAGGCCTGGAAAAGGGCGAGGCCCGTCAGGATCGCCGGCACCATCAGCGGCGACATGAAGAAGGCCGTCAGGACGGCGCGACCCGGCAGGTTGCCCCGCGCCAGGGCGAGCGCGCAGGCGGCGCCGATCACGATCGACAGCACCAGGACCACGGACGCCACCCACAGTGACAGCCAGAGCGCGTTCATGAACTCCGAGCTGCCGAAGAACTTCTCGAACCAGCGCAGGCTGACGCCGACCGGCGGGAAGGAGATGTACGGCGTGGGATTGAGCGCGAACACCAAAACGATGGCGATGGGCAGCAGCAGGAACGCCAGCAGAAACGCGTTGAGCGTGAGATAGGCGGCGCGGCCCAGGTCGAACGGCCGGCGGTTGGGAGGGGCGCTCATGCCATCCCCTGTCCGCCCGCCAGCCGCGCCAGGATGCGGTTGTAGGCAACGACGATGGCCAGCGAGACCAGCAGCAGGATCACGCCGAGCGCGCCCGCAAAGTTCGGGTTGAAGCTGGTGCCGACCTGCTGGGCGATCAGCATGGGCAAGGTGAGCACGTCGGTGCCCCCCATCAGCGAGGGCGTGACATAGGCGCTGATCGACAGCGCGAAGACCAGCAGCGACCCCGCGAGAATGCCGGGCAGGCTGAGCGGCAGGGTCACCTCGATGAAGGCGCGCAGGCGGCCGGCGCCCAGGCTGCGCGCCGCCTGCTCCAGCCGCTCGTCGATGCGGCCGATCACGCCGGTCAGGGTCAGGACCATGAACGGCACGTAGATATGGACCAGAGCCACGATGGTGCCGAACTCGTTGTACATCAGCGGCAGCGGCTTCTCGATCAGGCCCCACTGCATCAGGGTCGTGTTGATGACGCCCTTGTCCTGCAGGATCGTCATCCAGGCGAAGGTGCGCACGACGATGCCGGTCAGCATCGGCGCGATCACCGCCATCAGCACCAGCGCATGCCCCAGCCGCGACTGCATGCGCGCCATCCAGTGGGCGAGCGGATAGCCGATCAGCAGCGAGACGATCGTCGTGATCAGGCCGATGCGCAGGGTCGACCACAGGGCCTCGTGGAAGATGCCGGCCGTGTCGAAGATGAAGCGCTCGTAGTGACGCGTCGTCAGGAAGGCGTTCGGGTTGGTGACGGGATTGCCGGAATAGAACGACATCGCCGTCATCACCGCGAACGGCAGCACGAAGAACAGGACGAACAGCAGCGCGGCCGGGGCGATCAGCCAGGCGATCGGCGACGGGCGGGCGGCGGTTGTCATGCCGTCACGGTCACGCGGTGGCGGCGACGTCGCCCACGACCCGGACGCGGACGCGCACCGAGTTGCCGGGCAGGTAGGCGAGCGGCATGTCCTCGCTCTCGATCGTGTGCAGGGTCGCCCGGTCGGCACCGGCGGCGACGGCGCGGTCGTTGGCGATCTGCTGCGCCGCTTCGATCGCCTCGACCCGGGTCATGTCCTTGAAGATCTGGTCGCATTCGCCCGAGACCTGGGCGATGGCGGCGCCCACGGCATTGGCACAGTCGCCATGCTCGACATGGATGACCTGCGAGACGCCCGCCATCTTCTCGGGGATCAGGAAGGCCCCGCCGCCGACGGCAATCAGGGGCACGTCGCCCGCCTCGGTCTTCATGCGGTCGACCGCTTCCTCCGCGAGGCGCGCTGCCTCGGAGAAGACCCGGGCGCAGGTCGCGGCATCGAGATGCGCCACCTTCGTCCTGTCCCCGAGATCGAGCACGCCGGCCGCCACCGCCACGTCGGTGGTGGTGAGCTGCGTGCCGCCAAAGACGATGGCGTCGGTCAGCAGCCGATAGCCCACCGAGACCGGACCGATGGAAAGCGGATCGAGCACCACGTGGCTGCCGCCGCCCAGGCCGATCGACAGCAGGTCGGGCATACGGAACAGCGTGCGCACGCCACCGACCTTGACCACGGAATTGGCCTCGCGCGGGAAACCGACCTTGAGCTGGCCCACGTCGGTCGTGGTGCCGCCGACATCGATCACCATCGCGTCGCTGAGGCCGGAGAGATAGGCCGCGCCGCGCATCGAGTTCGTGGCGCCCGAGGCAAAGCTGTAGACCGGCAGGCGCCGCGCCTGGCTCGCTTCCGCCACGGTGCCGTCGTTCTGGGTGATGAACAGCGGCGCGTCGATGCCGGAATCGCGGATCGCCTTCTCGAAGGCGGCGATCGTATCGCGCGACAGGTCGGCGAGAGCGGCATTGAGCAGGCCGGCGTTTTCGCGCTCGAGCAGGCCGATGCGGCCCAGGTCGGACGAACAGGTTATGGCCGCCTCCGGGATCACGGAGGCCACCAGCTCGGCCGCGCGCTTCTCGTGGCTGGGATCGAGCGGCGAGAAGACCGACGAGATGCCGACCGCGCGCAGGCCCGCCGCCTTCATCTCGTGGGCCGCCTTCAGGACGGCGGCCTCGTCCAGCGGCATGAACGGGCGTCCGTCATATTCGTGGCCGCCCTCGACCATCCAGACCCCGCCGCGCACCAGTTCGCCCAGATCCTCGGGCCAATCGCAGAACGGCGGCAGGGAGGCGCCCGACGGCAGGCCGAGCCGCAGCGCGGCCACCTTGGTGAGATGCCGGCGCTGCACCACGGCATTGATGAAATGCGTGGTGCCGATCATCACGCCGTCGACCTTCTTCGGCTTGCCGTCGCCGCCCTTCAGCACACCGGTCGCGGCCAGCTTCTTCAGCGAGTCGAGGATGCCCGTCGTCACATCCTGGCTGGTCGGCGCCTTCACCGCACCGGACACCCTGCCCTCTTCAATGAGGACGGCGTCGGTGTTGGTGCCGCCGACATCGATACCGATTCGTCTCATGACGCGAACACGCTCCTGAAGTCGAGATCATAGCCAAAAGCCCGCGGACCGACATGCGCCAGCCCCTCGGGTGTGAGAAAGATGTCGGGACCGGGCAATGCGATCACGGTGACCCGCTGGCCGTAACGCACCGTTTCCGTGCCGACCGCCTCGCCGGACACCGCGTCCAGGACACAGATGAGGTCCGGCGTCATGGCGAGCGCCTCGCCATCCTGCGAGGCTACGATCCACTCGTTCTGGAAATTGATGCGAAGCGCCGATCCGCGCCACTCGTCCATGCCTTCGAGGCGGGCGACGCCGCGAAGGAAGCCCTCCGTCGTGCGCCGCTCCACGTCGACGATCTTGCCCTTGTAGAGAAGGCGTCCCGGCTCGACCGATAGAATGGCCGCCACCGGATCGTCGTGCCTCCGCTGCGCCTCGCGAACGGCGCGGCCGATCGCGATCGCCTTGGTCGTGGTGCCGTGAATGCCCCACTTCTTGACCTCGGCGCCGGTGCGCGGCGGCTGGCAGGTCGGCGCCGTGGAGCCGTATTCGACGCAGATCTTGCGCACGATCCGCTCCGCCCACTTCCACGACGGCACAGTATCGACGATCGATTCGAGGCCGCGCACGTCGACCGCCGTCAGCGGACAGGGCTTGAGGCCACCGACGGCCACCGACGTCATCTGCGCCTCGGGATAGGCCCGGCCCATCGTGTCCGAATCGACGACCGGCACACCGAGATGGGCGGCGACCATGAGCGGCCGCACGCCGTTGCCGCCGCCGATCTCCATGCCCATCACGGCATCGAACCGGCGTCCGGTATACTCTTCCATCAACCGCGCCGCGCGCGCGATCGTCTCGTGATCGGTCAGCCGCTCGATGCCGACGAGCGGCGCGCCCATGTTGGCGATGACGCCGACCCAGTCGTCGTCTCCCAGGTCCGAGGCCGGCATGAGCTGAACCCGGCGCCCCTCGCGATAGAGCACCCGCATGTTGAGCAGCGACAGGTACGGATTGCCGCCGCCGCCGGTGCCCAGGATCCAGGCGCCGACCGCGAGCGATTCGATATCGTCCTCGGTGATGTCCCGCCGGCTCACCCGAAGACGCTCTTGAACTCGATGTCGTAGCTGAAGGCCCTGGGTCCCACATGCTGCAGGCCCTTGGCGCTGAGGAAGACCGGCGGCGGCGGCAGCGCGATCACAGTGACGCGCTGGCCGTAGCGGATGGTCTCGGTGCCGACCGCCTCGCCGGAGACGGAATCCAGAACGCAGATCAGGTCGGGCGACATGGCGATGGGCTTGCCGTCGAGCCAGGCCACGATCCATTCGTTCTGGAAGTTGATCTCCATGGCCGAGCCGCGCCATTCGTCCATGCCGTCGAAGCGGGTGCGGCCGCGCAGGAAGCCTTCGGTGGCCCGCCGCTCCACGTCCATGACCTTGCCCTTGTAGAGAACCTTGCCCGGCTCGACCGAAAGGATCGCCGCGATCGGATCCTCATGCCGGCGCTGGGCTTCGCGCACGGCATGACCGATGGCGATCGCCTTGGTCGTCGTGCCCTGGATGCCCCACTTCTTCACCTCGGCGCCAGTGCGCGGCGCCTTGCAGGTCGAGGCGATGGAGCCATACTCGACGCAGATCTTGCGGCTCACCCGCTCCATCCACTTCCAGGTCGGCACCTTCTCCACGACCGACTCCAGGCCGCGCACGTCGACGGTCGTCAGCGGACAGGGCTCGAGATCGCCGACCGCGACCGACGTCATCTGCGCCTCGGGGTACGCCCGGCCCATCATGTCGGCGTCGATCACCGGGCGCTTCAGGTGAGCCGCCGCCATCAGGGGTTGGATCGAATTGCCGCCGCCGATCTCGAGCGCCATGATCCCACGGAAACGATGGCGCGTGTGCCGCTCCATCAGGTCGACGGCGCGGGCGATGGTGCGGCTGTCGGTGAGGCGTTCCTGCCCGACCAGCGGTGCGCCCATGTTGGAAACCGCGGCGACCCAGTCGTCGTCGGCCAGTTCCGACGCCGGCATGAGCTGGACGCGATGGCCCTCCTTGTAGAGGGCGCGCATGTTGAGCAGGCCGAGATAGGGGCTGCCGCCGCCGCCGGTGCCCAGCACCCAGGCGCCGACGGCCAGCGATTCGATGTCGTCGAGAGTGATGTCGGTCAGGGGCATGGGCCAATTCTTCGGGCGCGTTCGCTCTTGTCGGGTCAGACGAGGTCCGCCGGAGCGAGACCTTGCAAGATCGGGACCATCGACGCAGCGTGTCTCGTCGCGTCAAGGGTTCCAGTCCGCATGACATCCTGCCCCGTATTCAGGCATGTCTATGGATCGAGCAGTCAGTCATCAATACGTGCGAACACGTATGGGGAGAACGCAGTTGGGGACCAGGCGCACGCCGCGCATTGCCGTGATCACGATGGGCCACGCGCCGCGGCCTGACGTGATGCAGGAGATAGCCCCCCTGCTTGGCGATGCCGAGTACGAAGAGTTCGGCGCCCTCGACGACGACCCGGAGTCGACGATCGCGCGCATGGCGCCGCGCGGCGACGAGCTGAGCTACCTGACGCAGCTCCGTGACGGCCGGCACGTCATCCTGGAAGCCGGCTTCGTGACGAGCCGCACCGAGACACTGGTCGCAGCGCTCGATGGTCGCGATTACGATCTTCTCATCCTGGCGATGACCGGCATGCGGGCGCGGCTATCGACGCGGACCCCGCTCATCCACGGCCAGGACGCGCTCGATGCCTGGATATCCGCGCTGGTCGCCAGCAACTCTCGGATCGGCATCATATTCCCGCTGGCAAGCCAGCAGTCGGCCGCCAGCGAAAGCGACTATGGCACCATGCTGAAGAGCTCGCTGGCGACCATCGGCAGCAGCCAGAGTTCCGACCTCACGCAGGCCATCGACCGAGTCTCCGGCGCCGACCTGATCGTGATGAACTCGGTCGGTTATACCGGCGAGATGGCCCGGCAGGTCGCGCGCACCAGCGGCAAGCCGGTCGTCACCGCCTGCCGCATCATCGGGAGTACCGCGCGCCTGCGTCTGTCGGAGATCGCCGGCAAGCCGCTCGATCTGCAGGCCACGACCTATACCGGCGCTGAACTGCTGCGGCGACTCCCGCAGCCCGCCCTCGAAACGCTTACACGACGCGAGACGGAGGTCCTGGTCCAGGTGCTCGAAGGCGCCGCCAACAAGTCCATCGCGCGGACGCTGGGTATCAGCCACCGCACCGTCGAGATCCATCGCGCCCGCGCGATGCTGAAACTGGGCGCGACGTCGACTCCCGAGCTCATCCGGCGCGCCTTGAGGCAATCGGAACGCTGAGGCCCCGCGGCCGACCTCAAGGCGCGAGCGGCGGCAGGGCGGCGCGGATCGACTCGCTGGAGATTTGCATGAAGCCGGAGAACGGCTGGACCATCTCGAGGATCAGGAACAGGGCCGCCGACGCCGAAAGGGCCACCAGCGCGAGCGCCACGGCCGATGTCGGATTGACCGGCGAGAACAGGCAATAGCTGGCGAACAGCACGGTGAGCCAGAAAATCAGGACGATGAGGGTCGGCACCGGCAACCCGGACCTCGACTGTTCGTATAGGGCGAGCCTGGCCTGCGACGTCGAGACCGCCAGCTGCAGGGCCTCCCCCACGAGAGCCGATTTCGCAGGGGTTCCGATGGGCAGGGCGTGAAGGGCTGCATAGAGCCTCGACGCCAGCGTGCCGCTGCCATACAGCCCGGCACTATCCCTCGCCTCCGGGTCACCCCAGATCCGGTCGATCATCTGGCCGACGGTTTCCCTCAGCATCACGCGGATCGGCTTCGCTTCCGGGCCGTATTGATCGAGCACCGCGTCGAGCAGGATGAGGTTGGCGGCAATCTGGCGGACTTCGCCGCGCTGGGCCTCGTAGCTGCTGCTCGCCGAGTTGATCAGGAGGCCGAGGACCAACGCCGCGATCGTGCCCACCAGGCCGGCCCCCAGTCGAACGATGTCCCGGGCATGGTCGTCGAGATGATGGTCCGGCAACAAGCGGCGCAGCACTGCACCGATGACCGCGCCGAGGAGCATGACCCCGCAAGCCGCGAGCGAGATCCAGATGGGCTGCACGAAATCGACCTTTCCTGGGACCGCAGGAACGGGCGGCCTGCAGAATTCTAGCACTCCTGCGAAATGCATACGGCTTGCTTTTTGCAGGGCTTGCAGCCCGCGTGATAGCGTCTGTGTGTAGCGTATTCGGAGGTCGTCGATGCAGCCAACCGTCCAGCCCGTGACCGGGCAACCCGTCGCCCCGCCGCTGATCGGCGGCGAGATTCCGCTGATCGATGTCTCGGCCTATCTCGCGGGCGCTCCCGGCGCGGCGGAGAAGGCCGCGGCCGAGCTGCGCTACGCCTTCGAGAATGTCGGCTTCTACTATCTGGCGGGTCACGGCGTGCCGCAGAAACTGATCGACGCCACCTACGAAGCGGCGGCCCGCTTCCACGCCCAGCCGATGGAGGCCAAGCTCGCGGTCAAGGTCGACGAGCACAATATCGGCTACATGCCGATCGCCCAGAAGGCGCCGCCCAACGCGGCCGCGCAGGGCAAGAAACCCAGCCAGAACGAGGCCTATTTCCTGCGCCGCGAGCGCGACTCCAACGACCCGGACGTGATCTCGGGCCGCCGCTTCCATGCGCCGAACAAGTGGCCGGCCGACCTGCCCGGCTTTCGCGAGACCGCGCTCGAATACATCGCCACGCTCGAGAAGCTCTGCCAGAAGCTGGTGAAGCTCTACGCGCTGGCGCTCGACCTGCCGGAAACCTTCTTCGACGCGAGCTTCGCCAAGCCGCACATGATCCTGCGCATGTCGCGCTATCCGCAGATCGACGGCACCGACGAGAGCGTCGAGAGCCTGGTGCCGCACACCGACTCGGGGTTCATGACGCTGCTGCCGCCCAACAAGGTGCAGGGCCTGTCGATCCTGCTGCCCGACGGGCGCTGGATGGATGCGCCCGGCATCGAGGACGCCTTCGTCGTCAACGGTGGCGACATCCTCCATCGCTGGAGCAACGAGCGCTTCCTGTCGACGCCGCACCGGGTGCGCAACGTCTCGGGACAGCTGCGCTACGCCATCCCGTTCTTCTGCGATCCCGACCACGACACGATGATCGAGTGCCTGCCGTCCTGCCAATCGGCCGAGACGCCGGCCAAGTATCCGCCGATCAAGTTCGGCGACTATGCGCTGTGGTTCGCCGCCCAGCGCTACGGCCACATGTCGAAGGTGGCCGCGCCCTCCGAGGCCGAGATCGCGCCGGGCGAGCGCGCCACCTCCCGCTGGCAGGCCTGAACCGATGCGCCTTCGCGATCTGCTCGCGGCCGGCTCTGCCGCCGCCTTTCTCCTCACCTCGCCCGCTTTCGCCCAGACGAAGACCATCAAGGCGGTGATGCATTCGGACCTCAAGGTCCTCGACCCGGTCTGGACGACCGCCAACATCGTGCGCAACCACGGCTACATGGTGTGGGACACGCTGTTCGCGATGGACGAGAAGCTGCAGGCGCAGCCCCAGATGGTCGACACTTGGACCCTGAGCGACGACAAGCTCACCTACACCTTCACGCTGCGCGACGGGCTGAAGTGGCATGACGGCAAGCCGGTCACGCCCGAGGATTGCATCGCCTCGCTGAAGCGTTGGGGCGCTCGCGATTCGACGGGCGTGAAGATGCTGGGCTTCGTCTCCTCGTTCGAGCCGGTGAGCGACAAGACGTTCAGGATCGTGCTGAAGGAACCCTACGGGCTGCTGATCGATTCGCTGGCCAAGCCCGGCGGCTCGACCCCGCTGATGATGCCCAAGCGCATCGCCGACACCGATCCCGCCAAGCAGATTTCCGAATTCATCGGCTCCGGGCCGTTCATCTTCAAGGCCGACGAGTGGAAGCCCGGCGACAAGACCGTCTATGTGAAGAACCCCGACTACAAGCCGCGCGCCGAGCCCGCGTCGGGCCTGGCCGGCGGCAAGGTCGCCAAGGTCGACCGAGTCGAATGGCTGGCCATTCCCGACCATCAGACTGCGGTGAACGCGCTGCTGGCCGGCGAGATCGACTATATCGAGGCGCCGCCGCACGACCTGAAGCCGCTGCTGCTGGCCGACAGGAACATCAGGCTGGAGGTCTACAACAAGATCGGCGCGCAGTACGTCTTCCGCTGGAACACCGTCGTCCCGCCCTTCGACAACGAGAAGGTCCGGCGCGCCGCCGAATACGCCTTCGACCAGAAGGCCTTCCTCCAGGGCGTGATCGGCGACGACAAGTATTACCAGACCTGCGACGCCATGTTCGTCTGCGGCACGCCACTCGAGTCGAACGCCGGCATGGACGGGCTGGTGCGCGGCAACTTCGCCAAGTCGAGGGAATTGCTCAAGGAGGCAGGCTACGACGGCACGCCGATCGTGATGCTGCACACCACCGACATCGCCGTGCTGACCAATGCCGGTCCGATCGCCAAGGACCTGCTGGAGAAGGGCGGCTTCAAGGTCCAGATGGTGCCGCTCGACTTCCAGGCCATCGTGGCGCGCCGCCTGCGCAAGACGCCGCCGCAGGATGGCGGCTGGAACGGATTCATGACGGCCTGGCTCTCGGTCGACATGATGAACCCGCTGACCAACAGCATGCTCACCGCCTCGTGCGACAAGGCCAACTTCGGCTGGCCCTGCGACGCCGAAGTGGAGCGGCTGCGCGACGCCTTCGCGCGAGCACCCGATCTCGACAGCCGCAAGAAGATCGCCGCGGAGCTGCAGGCGCGCGCCATCACCTATGGCACCCACGTTCCGCTCGGCCAGTACACGCTGCCGACCGCGACGCGTTCGGACCGTCTGAGCGGTGTCGTGACGAGTCCAATTCCGGTATTCTGGAACATCGAGAAGAAGGGCAACTGACGCCCCGTCAAGCAGAGGCCGACGATGTTTTCCGAGAAGACCCGCATCATCGGCGCCGGCGCCATCGGCAACGTCCTCGAGTGGTTCGATTTCGCGATCTACGGCTATTTCGCGATCACCATCGGCCAGACCTTCTTCCCGCACCAGGATCCGGTGGCGCAGTTGCTCTCCACCTTCGGCGTCTTCGCGATCGGCTGCCTTATGCGGCCGCTGGGGAGCCTTCTGTCGGGCAGCATCGGCGACCGCTACGGCCGGCGCGCCGCGCTCACCGTCTCGATGACGGCGATGGCCTTCTCGACCTTCCTCGTCGGTATCCTGCCCGGCTACGAGACCCTGGGCTTGGCGGCTCCCCTGCTCCTGACGGCTCTACGCATGGTGCAAGGCCTGTCGCTCGGTGGCGAGTGCCCGACCGCCTTCATCTTCATGATCGAGCACGCGGGCGCGCGCAGGCGTGGCTTGGCCGGCGCGATGGCGACCGGCGGCAACGCGGCCGGCCTCCTCCTCGGATCTGTATCCGGCGTGCTCCTCACCGCCGTGATGCCGCCGGAGGTTCTGCAGCACTGGGGCTGGAGGCTGCCGTTCCTGCTCGGTCTTCCGGTCGGGTTGATGGGCCTCTGGCTGCGCCGGGGCGTGCCCGAGCCGCCCCGGGACACCGGTATCGTGGCAACCCCCGTGCGGGAGGTGTTCAACCACCATCTCTGGCTGGTGGCGCGCCTGGCGTGCATGGGTTCGCTGGGCACCGTGACGTTTTTCATCATCTTCCTCTACCTGGTGAGCTGGCTGCAGCTGGTCGATGGCGTCTCGCCGGTGCGCGCGCTGGGCTTCAGTTCGATTGCGATGGCTGCGGGTCTCCCGATCTACCTTTGCGCAGGCTGGTTGAGCGACCGGATCGGCCGGCGGAAGCTGCTCCTCGCCGGGATGGCGGCGGCCCTGGTGGGCGCAGTACCGCTGTTCTGGCTCATGCACCACGCCGATCCCATCCTGGTCCTCGTCGGCGAACTGGGCTTCGTTCTGATCATCGGCACCGTCTTCGGCATCGAACCGGCCTTCATGGTGGAAGCGACGCCCGCCCCGATCCGCTGCACGGCGGTGGCACTGGGTTTCAATCTCCCGGCAGGCATCCTGGGTGGGCTCGCGCCGCTCGCGGCGACCTGGCTGATCCACCGAACGGGGAACGACCTCAGCCCCGCCTTCCTCATCATGGGGGCGGCGGCGATTTCCCTGGTCGCAACGGCGTCGTTCCGTGACAGGACCGGGATGCCCGACGGTGAGCCCGCAGACGCTTCGAAGCGCTAATGCCAGCCGCTCATCTCATGGCATAGTCCGGCGAGATGACCCCCACCAGCACTCGCCGCATCGTTGCGGCCGGCACCATCGGCAACCTGCTCGAATGGTACGATTTCGCGGTCTACGGCTATTTCGCTGCCACCATCGGGCGCGTGTTCTTCCCCGCCGAGAATCCAGTGGCGCAGGTCCTGGCCGCCTTCGGCATCTTCGCGCTGGGCTACCTGATGCGCCCGCTCGGCGGCATTGTGGTCGGCCATATCGGCGACCGGCTCGGAAGGCGTGCCGCCCTCACCTTCTCGATTGCCGCCATGGCGCTCCCAACCTTCCTCGTAGGCCTGCTGCCGGGCTACGAGACGCTGGGCATCGCGGCGCCCATCCTGCTCACGCTGCTACGCATGATCCAGGGCCTGTCGGTCGGCGGCGAGGCCACCACCTCGATGGTCTTCCTCGTCGAGCAGGCCCCGCCCGGTCGCCGCGGCCTGGTCGGCAGCTTCTGCTCGCTGGCCGCCACCGGCGGTTTCCTCCTGGGCTCGGGAATCGGTGCGGCCTTCGCCGCTCTCCTGTCGCCGGAGGCGCTGGCGGCCTGGGGCTGGCGCGTGCCGTTCCTGCTCGGCCTGCTGCTCGGCGTCGCCGGCTGGTGGATCCGCCAGGTCATCGTCGAGGAGACGCCGCCGAAATCGGGCCACGGATCGCCCCTGATCGAGACCTTGCGTCATCATGGCCGCGCCGTGATGCGCGTAGCCGGCATCACGGTCTTCAATGCCGTCGGCTTCTACCTGATGTTCCTCTACGTGGTGACCTGGCTTCAGACCGTCGATGGCATCGCCCCGGCGCGCGCCCTGGAGATCAATACCGTCAGCATGGTCTTCCTGCTCCCGGTGATGCTCCTGTCCGGCTGGCTCTCCGATCGCGTCGGCCGCCGGCCATTGATGTTCGCTGCCATGGTCCTGGGCTTCGTCGGCGCGCTGCCGCTCCTGTGGCTGATGCATCACCCCGACCCAAGGCTGATCCTGCTGGGGCAGCTCGCTCTGGTGGTGCCGGCCGGCATGGGCCTCGGCATCATCCCCTCCCTCCTGACCGAGGCGGTGGCGGGTCGTGTCCGCTGCACCGCCATCTCGTTGGGCTACAACATCGCCTTCGGCGTCATCGGCGGGCTGACGCCGCTCACCGCCGCCTGGCTGATCGCGCGCACGGAGATGGACCTGAGCCCGGCCTGGCTGTTCATGGGCGCCGCCGCCATCTCGATCGCCACCCTCCTCACTTTCCGCGAGACGTCGCGCGACGCGACGCTGCCGCCGTGAAGATCGCCCGTCGCGCGCTGGCGCCGATGGCGCTGGCGGCAGCGATACTCCCGGCCCGGGCGGCGCTCCCTTCCTGGATCGACGCGCACGCCCACGCCTTCGTGCGCGGGCTGAAGCTCGCCGTCGATGCGCGCTATGCGCCGAACTACGATGCCTCGTGGCAGACCCTGCAGGCACTGGCCGAGTCCAATGGTGTCGGCCGCACGGTGCTGCTGCAGCCGTCGTTCCTGGGTTACGACAATTCCTATCTGTTCGACGCGCTCAAAGCCGCGCCGCAGCGCTTCCGCGGCGTTCCGTGGATCTCGCCGTCGCTCGATACGCGCCCCGAGGAGTGGGAGGAGATGGCGCGGATCGGCGTGCGGGGCCTGCGCTTTCCGATCTTAGGCCTGCCGACTCCGCAATGGTCGGCCTATCACGAGATGCTGGGTGAGGCCCTCAAGCGGGACTGGCCGATCCACCTCTATGTCGAGAGCAAGCGCCTGCCCGAGATGCTGCCGTTCCTGCTGGACGGCGGCCACAAGGTCGTGATCCCCCACTACGGCCTGTTCGACCGCACCCTGGGACCCGCACGCGATCCCGGCTTCAAGGCTCTTCTGGAGAGCGCCAGGACAGGCCGCGTCTTCGTGGTGTTGTGCGGGGCCTACCGTGTCGGCCCGGAGCGCGCGCGCATGGCGGCGCCGATGCTGCTCGATGCCTTCGGCCCCGAGCGCCTGATGTGGGGCAGCGACTGGCCGCACACGGATACAGACCTCAATCGCGTCACGACCTATCCGCTCACGCTCAGGACGTTCGAGGACTGGGTGCCGAACGAGGCAGTGCGACGCACCATTCTGATCGACACGCCGTCGAAGCTCTACGGCTTGTAGCAGCGCGTTGAAAGGGCCGGGTCCCGACCCGTAAACGCAATAAACGAAATATTCGAATTGCGAGTCGCAGCCCCTGAATCAGGTATCCTGGTACCGCTGGGCAAGTCGCCCCATGGACTCTGCCCGCCCCCTCCCCGCGACCTCAGGAAAGAAGAACCGAAGGCGTGCGAAGCCAAAGCAACCTGGATGCCAGAGAGGACCGTAGGGCCCGAGAATCGACCGGCTCGCGTACCTCGACGCGTTAAACCGGCACCTGCTCTTCGTTGCCTGTTCGCTTTGATAGAGCCCCATCAGCCGATGGCGCTATTTCAGCCTTCACGGGAAGAGGGCGTCACTCGCCTCGCCGCCAGCACCAAAAACAAAGGAAGTCGCCGGAAACGAAATCGACATTCCCTATTCGGTAACGAGTTCACGCCTCTTACCGCTCCGCGTGGATATCAAACCAGCCATGGCCGTACATCAACGCGCGCGCGCCCCACAGGTGGGCGGCTTGTTCCGCTGAATACCATTCTCCGGGCAGATCCGAACCAACCGGCCCTGAGCTATGACTCGAAAATCTGAAAGGCATACGCTCTCCCGCCAGGGTCGTAATCTTGTGCTTTCGATATGCCTTTCTCGCCGACTTGCCATTGACGATCCGAAACCTCTTGTAGTCCATGACGATCAGCTTGCACAAAATCTTCAAGGAGTGTGCTTCGCAGACAATGCTCTTCGGCATTCGATTGGCCGCCTGGAGGCTATCGAGTGCAAAGAAGTCTGCTCCTTCGATATCTATCTTTATGAAGTCGGCCTCAGGGCCGGCGAGCACAATATCCGACAGGGGCGCTGTCTTGACGGGAGACATTGTCCATTCCGACATGTCCTCCGGCTTGACGATCGTGCCCCATTCCGACTCTTGCTTATGGTGATAGAAATCGATCTCACCTCTTTTGTCGCTAATGGCGAAATTGAGGATTGTCAGGCGTTTATTGCTCACTTCGCTCGCGAAGCGCTCGGCAGCAGCTTGGCAAAGAGCAGAATTAGCCTCGACAGATACAACGTCGTATCCTTTTGAGAGATAGTAGTGCGTGTCATCCCCATTGTGCATTCCGATATCATATGCGATCGGCATCCGTCCCCCTTGTCGGTCGACGCCGTTTTTTAGCAGTGCAGAGCCAGGGGAACAATGCGGTGGTTGTGCTGCGCGGGCGTTTGTCTCGGCATCTGATGGTGCGCTAGCGCCTTCGACGCGGCATGCGCCCGCAACGACATTCGGACGCCGCGAATACACCTGCAGAACCTGGACGAAGAGCCGGCGCGATTCACCCGTTCTTGCAAATGCCGGGGCTGGATAGCTAGGCCGAACCACCCTCGACGGCGCGGCTCTCGGCGCGCCAGCGCAGCATGCCGCCCGGCAGGTTGGCGACGTCGGCGATGCCCGCCTTGTGCAGGATCGCCGTCGCGTGCGCCGAGCGACTGCCGGCGCGACAGACGGCGACGACCGGCTTGTCCTTCGGCAGGTCCTTCGCGCGTGCGGCCAGCTCGCCCAGAGGCACCAGCGTCGCGCCCCGGATATGACCGAGCGGGCCGGAGAACTCGGCCGGCTCGCGCACGTCGACGACATGCACCTTGGCGAGGTTCTCCTCGAGCCAATGCGGCTCGACCTCCCAGACGCCGCCGAAGGTGAAGCGCAGCGGTGCCCAGTCGGGCTCAGCCGGCAGTCCGGCCCCGTTGCCGGGCTGGCCACACCGAAGGTTGGCGGGCACGGCCTCGTCGATCTTCTTCGGGTGCGGCAGGTCGAGGTTCTTCATGTAGCCGACATAGTCGCTTTCGCCGACCTCGCCGCCCAGCCGGGGATTGAACCGCTTCTCCTCGGCGACGCTGCTGACCGTGAGGCCGCGATAATCGTGGGCGGGGTACAGCAGGCAGTTCTCGGGCAGCGCGAAGATGCGCGAGCGGACCGACCGATAGAGGGCGCGCGGATCGCCCTGCTGGAAGTCGGTCCTGCCGGAACCGCGGATCAGCAGGCAATCGCCGGTGAAGGCCATGCTCTCGTCGTCCAGCACGTAGGTGACGCAGCCGGAGGTGTGGCCGGGCGTGGCGCGGACTTCGAGCGAGCGTCGTCCGAAGTCGATCCGGTCGCCGTCCTGCAGCAGCCGGTCGGCGCCCGCCGCGCCCGACGCGGCCGCCAGCCCGATGCGGCTGCCCAGCCGCTGCTTCAGCAGCCAGGCGCCGGTTACATGGTCGGCATGGACGTGGGTATCGAGCGTCCAGACGAGCGTGAGGCCGAGTTCGCCGATCAGCGCCGCATCGCGCCGCGCCTGCTCGAACACCGGGTCGATCAGCAGTGCCTCTTTCGAGACGCTGCACCCCAGCAGGTAGGTGTAGGTCGACGAGGTCGGGTCGAAGAGCTGGCGGAAGACGAGCATCGGCCTCTCCTTTGTCAGGCTGGCCTTTGTCAGGCGGGCGCGCTGGCCTTGTCGAGGGCGGCGACCGATTCGGGATCGAGCTCAAGGGTCGTCGAATTGAGCACGTCGTCGAGCTGCTTCAGGCTGGTGGCGCTCACGATCGGCGCGGTGATCGCCTTGCGCTGCAGGAGCCAGGCGAGTGCCACCTGTGCCAGCGTGGCCCCATTCTTTTCGGCAGCATCGTCGAGCGCCTTCAGGACGGCCGCGCCCTTGGGATTGATGTACTTCTTCACGCCGGCGCCGCGCTGGGCATTGCCGACATCGGCCTCGGACCGGTACTTGCCCGTGAGGAAGCCGCTGGCCAGCGAATAGTAGGGAATCACGCCAATCCCCTGCTTCAGGCACTCGTCCTCCAGCGCGCCCTCGAACAGGCCGCGCTCCATGAGATTGTAGTGCGGCTGGAGACTCTCGTAGCGCGGCAGCCCCTTCTCCTTTGCGATCGCCGCGGCCTCGGCCAGGCGCGGCGCATCGAAGTTGGAGGCGCCGATGAACCGGATCTTGCCCGCCTTCACCAGCTCTCCATAGGTCGAGAGCGTCTCTTCCTGCGGCGTGTCCTTGTCGTCCTTGTGCGACTGGAAGAGGTCGATGCGGTCCGTATTGAGCCGCTTCAGCGAGGCGTCGACCGACTCCTTGATATTCTTGGCGGAGAGGGCGCCGCTCGGCAGGCCCATGCCGCACTTGGTCGCGAGCACGATCTTCTCCCGCTTGGTCGGATCCTGCTTCAGCCAGCTGCCGATCACCGTTTCGCTTTCGCCGCCCTTGTTGCCCGGAAACCAGCGCGAATAGACGTCGGCCGTGTCGACGAAGGAGAAGCCATGATCGACGAAGGCGTCGAGCAGCTTGTGCGACGTCGCCTCGTCGGCGGTCCAGCCGAAGACGTTGCCGCCGAAGGCGATGGGAACGAATTCGAGGTCGGACTTGCCGAGTTTGCGCTTCTGCATCTTTGACTCCTCTGGATTTACTCTGCGGCCTTGGGGGGCGCGGCGACAGACGTCTCGAGCTTCGCCTCGGCCATCGGCGGCACGGCGGGCGTCGCCGGGATCGGGAACGGATAGTTGTTTCCGGTGGCGAACTGGATACCGAGCGCGGGGAACTGTTCGTACATGCGCCGGATCGCCATGCGCTGGACCATGGTG
This sequence comes from Reyranella sp., assembly GCF_965228225.1. GTDB lineage: Bacteria > Pseudomonadota > Alphaproteobacteria > Reyranellales > Reyranellaceae > Reyranella. The sequence goes on from NZ_OZ245801.1 coordinate 3,095,567, forward strand.
GGATTCTTCGGACGTGCCATGAATTTGAATCGCACGATCAGCGAATTGTCCTTGATGTCGACGACGCCCTGCATCTTCAGCGGCTGCAGCAGGATGGGCTTGAACTGCGGCTCCTCCATCAACTGGAGGCCGATCTTCTTCACCGTCTTGCGCAGCAGCTCGACATCCGTACCGTTCGCGAAGGCGATGTTGAACTTCACCACCGTCCAGTCCCGGCTGAAGTTGGTGATGTGCGCAATCTGCCCGAACGGCACGATGTTGAGCTGACCGTTCTGGTGCCGCAGTTTCAGTGAGCGGACGCTGAACCCCTCGACCGTACCCTTGCCCTTGCTGCAGTCGACATATTCGCCGATGCGGAAGGAGTCTTCGGCCAGGAAGAAGACGCCCGACACGATGTCCCGCACCAGCGACTGACTGCCGAAGGAGACGGCGAGGCCGAGCACGGACGCGCCGGCGATCAGCGGTGTGATGTTGACGCCCAACTCCGCCAGGACCAGCAGGCCACCAATGATGGCAATGGTGGCGCCCGCAACGACGCGCAGCAGCGGCATCAGGGTCCGCAGCCGGGAGGCCGCGACCTCGACTTCCTCCTCCGAATCCCCCGAAACGTCGGCCGACGGCAGCGGATTGGCGGCGATGTAGGAGTCCATGCGGTACTTCAGGAACCGCCAGCCGGCATAGATCGCCACCGCGGTGATCGCCGCCATCTTGGCCCCGCGATCATGCGCGACCCATTCGTCGGCCGTCGCCGCGGCGAGTACCTGGACCATCAGCGCCTCGCCGATCAGGATCGCCACATAAAGACGCACGAGCAACCGCACGCAGTCGGCCACCACGTCGCCCGCCATCGGCAGCTCGGAGACGATGTGGCGTGTGATGCGGTGCATCAGCGTCTCGAACAGCAGCAACGCGATCAGCACCGATTCGATCGTCGTCATGCCGCGCGCGGCGGTGCCGCTCTCCGTCAGCGCCGCATACACAGAGGCGAGGCCCAGGACTGCGTAGAAGAAGAGGCCGCCCATCCACCAGTTGCGGGCCGCATCGAGCTTGAGCTGGCGGGTGAAGCCGGTCGGCGGCACCATGGCCGTCAGCCAGGCCGCCATATCGAACCGCCAGCGCCAGACGATGGCAAGCAGCAGCACGGAGACGAGCGGTACGTAGAGAATGATCGCGGCACTCGTCATTTCGCGGTTTGCCCCCGTCCCATCGAGAGCACGCGCCGCGAGACTGCCCAGCAACGGCAGCAGAATGACGAGGTCCAGCGCGACCAGCAGGCGGCGCGCCGTGGCGTCGTCCACCGGGGCGATGCGGCCCTCGGCCAGATGCGGGCGCAGGAAGGCGCGGAACACCAGGTTGAAGCCGCGCCAGTAGACGAGTGCATGGAGCACCATCTGGCCGAGCTTGGAGCCGAGGCCATCGGACGGGCCGAACTGGCCCAGCACCAGCCGGCCTGCAACGGCCAGCGCCAACAGGGCGAGTACGTCGAGCAGGAGCGCGCGGAAGAAGGCGCGCAGCGGCGTCTTGCTGGCCAGCTCGTCGAAGGCACGGACGCGCGCGCGGCTCAGGATCTGGCGCGCGAGGGCTTCGGCCGCGAGGCCGGCCACGACGATTCCGGCCAGAAGCAGCGCCGTGCTGGTACCGATCGCCTGCGGCAGGCTCAGGAGATGCGCACCGAGTGCGGGAAGTTGCGCGACCGTGAATTCGAAGCGCTCGGTCAGCAGCAGCAGGAAGCCGGCCGCGGCGGTATGGCCGCCCGTCACCGTCTGGGCCGCCCCCGGAAACGACCAGGCGGCGGCGAGTGCACCGATCGCGAGGGCGCCGCCACAGCTTGACCGTTTCATCAATTTTCCCCCAAAGGATGTCTTTCCGAACCTAAGACAATTGGCGCCCAGCCGCCAGACGACACCACAGGAGAGACGCCCCGATGCTCGGACTCATGCAGGATCGCCCGCTACTGATTTCGCAGCTCATCGAGCACGCCGCCCTCAACCACGGCGACACCGAGATCGTCTCCCGCACCGTCGAAGGTCCGATCCACCGCTACACCTACCGCGATGCGAACAAGCGCGCGAAGAAGGTCGCCGAGGCCCTGCTCGCCCTCGGCATCAAGGTTGGCGACCGGATCGGCACGCTGGCCTGGAACGGCTACCGCCACTTCGAACTCTATTACGGCATCTCCGGCATGGGCGCGGTCTGCCACACGATCAACCCGCGCCTCTTCCCCGAGCAGATCGTCTACATCGTCAACCACGCCGAGGACCAGCTCCTCTTCGTCGACCTCAACCTGCTGCCCGCCGTCGAGAAGCTGCTGCCGCAGATGAAGGGCGTCCGCCATGTCGTGGCGATGACCGACCGCGCCCACCTCCCCAAGGACTGCAATATCCCCAACCTGCTGGTCTACGAGGAGCTGATCGCCGACAAGCCCGGCACCTACGAGTGGCCGGAGTTCGACGAGCGCACGGCCTCGTCGCTCTGCTACACGTCGGGCACGACGGGCAATCCCAAGGGCGTGCTCTATCACCACCGCTCGACCATCCTGCATGCCTATGGCGCAGCGCTGCCCGACACGCTGAACCTCTCGGCCCGCTCGGTGGTGCTGCCGGTCGTCCCGATGTTCCACGTCAATGCCTGGGGTCTGCCCTACTCGGCCGCTCTCGTGGGCGCCAAGCTCGTCTTCCCCGGCGTCGCTCTCGACGGCGCCAGCCTGCACGAGCTGTTCGAGAAGGAGCGCGTAACCTTCACGGCCGGCGTGCCGACCGTGTGGCTCGCCCTGCTGAACCACATGAAGGCCAACAAGCTCACGCTCTCGACCGTCAAGTACGCCGTGATCGGCGGCTCGGCCGCCCCGCCGGCCATGATCGAGGCCTTCGACAAGGAATTCGGTGTCGAGGTGCTGCATGCCTGGGGCATGAGCGAGATGAGCCCGCTGGGCACGGTCAACCATCCCAAGGAGAAGCATCTCGATTTCTCTCCAGAGGACCTGCTGCAGGTGCGGCTGAAGCAGGGCCGCCCACCCTACGGCGTCGAGATGATGATCGTCGACGATGCCGGCAACGAGCTACCGCGCGACGGCAAGGCGTTCGGCGACCTGCTGGTGCGCGGCCCCTGGATCACCTCGGGCTATTTCAAGGGCGAGGGCGGCGAAGTCCTGCGTTCCATCGAAGGCAAGGGCGGCGGCTGGTTCGCCACCGGCGACGTCGCCACCATCGATCCCGACGGCTACATGCAGATCACCGACCGTTCCAAGGACGTGATCAAGTCCGGCGGCGAGTGGATCAGCTCGATCGACCTCGAGAACGCCGCCATGGCCCATCCCGCCGTTGCGGAGGCCGCGGTGATCGGCGTCGCCCACCCGAAATGGGACGAACGCCCGCTGCTGATCGTGCACAGGAAGCCCGACACCGAGATCGACAAGCAGGAGCTGGTCGAGTTCCTGGCGACCAAGGTCGCCAAATGGTGGCTGCCCGATGACGTGCAGTTCGTCGACGCCATCCCCCACACCGCCACCGGCAAGATCCTGAAGACCCGCCTGCGCGAGGACTTCAAGGACTACAAGCTGCCGACGGCGTAACGCATGTCGTCCTGAGCGCAGCGAAGGACCTGCCGGAACGACCGGAGGACTCCCTGGCGGCGGGAGATCCTTCGCTGCGCTCAGGATGACAAGGATGCCCACATGAACAGAAGCGTTGCGCCGATGCCGAGCATCGTGCGCTTGACGTGCAGTTTGCCCCAGCGCCGCAGCAGCGTGTGGCTGTCCTCGCCGGCATCGTCGAGCTCGATCGCCTTCAGCTCGCTGTTGACCGGCAGGATCATCAGGGCCGTGTAGGCCCAGTTGGCTCCCATCAGGATCGCCCCGACGATGTAGAGTTCGTCGCGCGTCTGCCACCACGCCGCCATGCCCAGCACGAAACCCAGGGCGGCCAGCGTGCCTTGCATGACCGCCCCGCGCCGATAGGAGCGCTTCCATTGCTGGAGCTGCGCGCGATCGTCGAGTTCGGACCGGGCGGGATGCTCGGCGAAGCTCACGTAGAAGGCCGCGCCGGCAAAGAGCGACGCCGTCACCAGGGCCAGAATTCCGAAGATCATGACATTCCTTCTGCACACGCTGGACCGCGGCGCCGTGGCGGCATTATCGTCGCTTCCGGGCGAAATAGGGAGCCCGAGGAGGAGCAGACCGTGGCCACCGAAACGATTCCCGTCATCGATCTCGGCCCCTACCTCGCGGGCGAGCCCGGCGCGATGGACCGCACCGCCAAGGAACTGCGGTTTGCACTCACCGAGATCGGCTTCTACTTCATCGTGAACCACGGTATCGCGCGCGAAAAGATCGCCGCCATGTTCGCCGAGGTGAAGCGCTTCCACGACCAGCCGGTCGAGAAGAAGCTGGAGCTCAAGCTCGACCAGCACAATACCGGTTACCTGCCCATGCGCGGCAACACGCTGCGCACCTCGACCGTCCAGACCGGCACCAAGGCCAATCTCAACGAGGCCTTTTTCGTGAAGCGCGAGATGGCGCCCGATCATCCCGACGTGCTGTCGGGCCGGCGCTTCCGCGGCCTCAACCGCTGGCCCGACCTGCCGGGCTTCCGCGACACCGTCGTCGACTACTGCAACGAGATGGAGCGGCTGGTGCAGAAGATGGTGCGCCTCTACGCCCGCGCCCTCGACCTTCCGGCCAACTATTTCGACACGGCCTTCTCCGAGCCGATGTTCTCGATGCGCATGACGCATTATCCGCCGCAGGACGGACCGGTGGACGACGAGTTCGGCCTGGCGCCCCATACCGACACCAGCTTCCTCACCCTGCTGGCCCCCAACGAGGTGCAGGGACTGTCGATCCGCAGCCAGAGCGGCCGCTGGATCGACATGCCGGCGATCGACAATGCCTATGTGGTGAACGGCGGGCAGATGCTGCAGCGCTACACCAACGACCTGTTCCTGGCGACGCCGCACCGCGCCATCAACAAGACCAGCGGCGCGCGCTATGCCCTGCCCTTCTTCTGCGACAGCGGCATCGACTGGCCGGTCGCCGCCGTGCCGACCACCGTCGGTCCCGACAAGCCGCCGAAATATCCCACGACCTGGTACAGCGATTACATGACCTGGTACCTCAAGCGGAACTACGACGTGCTCAACACGGAGGCCCAGCAGGCCGCCGAATGAGCCCGCGCGCCGACGCCATCCCCATCATCGACGTCGGCCCCTGTCTGGCGGGCGAACCCGGCGCGATCGAGCGCGCCTCCCGGGAGCTGCGCGCGGCGCTGACCGAAATCGGTTTCTATTTCGTGGTCAATCACGGCGTGCCGCCGGATTTGATCCGCAACACTTTCCACCAGGCGGCGCGGTTTCATGCCCTGCCGCTGGACCGCAAGATGGACGTCAGAATCGACAGGCACAATGTCGGCTATCTGCCGATGCGGGGCGATACGCTGCGCACCTCCACGGTCCAGACCGTCACCAAGCCCAATCTCAACGAAGCCTTCTTCGTCGCGCGCGACCTGCCGGCCGACCACCCCGACGTCGTGGCCGACCGGCGCTTCCGCAGCGCCAACCGGTGGCCCACCGACCTGCCCGGCTTTCGCGAGGCCGTCGTCGCCTATTGCGACACCCTGGAGCGGCTGGTCCGCAGGCTGATGCCGCTCTATGCCCGCGCCCTCGGCCTGCCCGCGACATACTTCGACGCGGCGTTCGCCGAGCCGCAATACAAACTGCGCATGACGCACTATCCCAACCAGGCCGCACTCGCCGACGACGAGTTCGGCATTGCCCCACACACCGACACGAGCTTCCTCACCCTGTTGGCGCCCAACGATGTGTCCGGCCTGTCGATCCGCGGCCGCGACGGGCGCTGGATAGAGGCGCCCGTCCTGCCCGACGCCTACCTCGTGAACGGCGGACAGTTGCTGCGGCGCTGGACCAACGATGTCTGCCTCGCCACGCCGCATTGCGCCGTCAATCGCAGCGGCGGCGAGCGCTATGCGCTGGCCTTCTTCTGCGACAACGCCATCGACTGGCCGATCGCTGCCGTGCCGACCACGGTCGGCCCCGACAGACCGCCGAAATACCCGACGACCTGGTACACCGACTACATGGTCGAGTATCAGAAGCGGACCTACGACCTGCTGAACTCCGACGCGAAGGCCGCCGAATGAGCGATGCGATGAAGCTTGGGCCCGCCATTCCGATCCTGCGCATCTTCGACGTCGGCAAAGCCAGGGAATTCTACGTCGACTTCCTGGGCTTCACCTGGGACTGGGAGCATCGCTTCGACGACAATGCGCCGGTCTACGCCCAGATTTCCCGTGCCGGCGTCGTGCTCCATCTCACCGAGCATCACGGTGATGGCGCGCCGGGTTCGGCGATGATGATCCAAACCAAGGGCATCGCCGACCTGCACCGCGAACTGAACGAAAAGAACTATCGTTATGCGCGGCCGGGTCTCGAGGACCAACCCTGGGGTGCGCGCACCGTCACGGTGACCGACCCGTTCGCCAACAAGCTTACCTTCAGCGAGTCGAACGACTAGACTTCCCGCATCACCGGCGAAAAGCCGGGACTCGGGAGGAACATGAGACAATGAGTGGGGCGACCCTCGCCCGCGTCGAAGCCCACGTCTTCCGCACCCCGATCGCGGAGCCGGTCCGCACCTCCTTCGGCACCATGACCGAACGCACTGCGGTGTTTGTCAGGGTCGAGGATTCCGACGGCGCCCGTGGCTGGGGCGAGATCTGGTGCAACTTCCCCAACGCCGCCGCCGAACATCGCGCGCTGCTGTTCGCCGACATCGTGGCGCCGCGGGCGCTGGGCAAAGCGCTCGACGATCCGGTCGGCCTGTGGGGCGAGATCGACCGCGCGCTGCATGTGCTGAGAGTCCAAAGCGGCGATGCCGGCGCGCTCTCCGCTGCGGCGGCCGGCCTCGACCTCGCGATCCACGACCTGCGGGCGCGCAAGCGCGGCCTGCCGCTGTGGCGCGCGCTGGGCGGCACAAATGACGCGCCCGTCCCCGCCTATGCGTCGGGTCTCAACCCCGGCCGCGCCGCCTACGACACGGTGGGCCGCATGCGCGCCGCCGGTTATCGCGCCTTCAAGATCAAGGTCGGTTTCGGCGAGGAGACCGACCTCGGCTCGCTGCGCCCGGTCGCGGCCGAGTTGCAGAATGGCGAGCGGCTGATGGTCGACGCCAACCAGGGCTGGGACCTGCGCACCGCCTGCGCGATGGCGCCGAAGCTCGCCGAGTTCGACCTGGGCTGGATCGAGGAGCCCCTGATGGCCGATCGCCCCCTCTCCGAATGGACCCAGGTTGCCGCAGTCGCGCCGACCCGCCTGGCCGTGGGAGAGAACCTGCGGGGCGCCGGCCCCTTCCAGGAAGCCATCGACAGCGGCCTGTTCGGTGTGATTCAGCCCGATGCCGCCAAGTGGGGCGGCCAGTCCGGCTGCCTGCCGGTCGCCCGCGCCGCGCTCGCCGCCGGCCGCACCTTCTGCCCGCATTTCCTGGGCGGCGGCATCGGCCTCCTCCACTCGCTGCACCTGCTGGCCGCGGTGCGCGGCCCCGGCCTGCTCGAGGTCGATGCCAACCCGAATCCTCTACGCGAAGGGGTCCTGCAGGGTGTTTTTTCGGTCCGTGACGGCAGCGTCAGCCTTCCCGGCGGGCAAGGACTCGGTCTAGAACCAGATATCAAGCCGCTCCTAACCCTAAGAAGCCTTCATATCGAGCGGCGCGCGTAAGAGAGGAAACGCCATGCTGGGTTTGATGCAAGACCGTCCGCTGCTGATCTCGCAGATCATCGACTATGCAGCCGCCGCCTATCCCGACGTCGAGATCGTGACGCGAACCGTCGAGGGGCCGATCCACCGCTACGGCTACAAGGACGCGCACAAGCGCGCCAAACAGCTCGCCGAAGCGCTGCAGGGGCTCGGCATCAAGCTGGGCGACCGGGTCGGCACCATTGCCTGGAACACCTACCGGCATTTCGAGCTCTATTTCGGCATCTCCGGCATCGGCGCCGTGCTGCACACGCTGAACCCGCGCCTGGCGCCCGAGCATGTGGCCTATATCGCCAACCATGCCGAGGACCAGATCCTCTTCGTCGACCTGAACCTGATGCCGATCGTCGAGGGCGTGTGGGACCAGCTCAAGACCGTGAAGCATGTCGTGGTCATGACCGACCGCGCCCACATGCCGACCTCGACCAAGATCCCGAATCTGCTCTGCTACGAGGAGCTGATCGCCGACAAGCCCGGCACGCTCACCTGGCCGGAGTTCGACGAGAAGACGGCCTCGTCGCTTTGCTACACGTCGGGCACCACGGGCAATCCGAAGGGCGTGCTCTACTCGCACCGCTCGACGATGATCCACTCGATGATGATGTGCTCGGGCCCCGTGCTGGCGCTCGATCCCGACACCACCATCCTTCCCGTCGTGCCGATGTTCCACGCCAATGCCTGGGGCCTCGTCTATGCCGGCCCCTTCTGCGGCACCAAACTGGTGTTCCCGGGCTTCAAGCTCGACGGCGCCAGCATCTACGAACTGCTCGACAAGGAGCAGGTGACCTTGTCGGCCGGCGTGCCGACCGTGTGGCTGGCCCTGCTCGACTACTGCCAGCAGAACAAGCTGAAGATGTCGTCGGTCAAGCGCACCCTGATCGGCGGCTCGGCCGTGCCCTACGCCATGATCGAGCGCTTCTGGAAGGAGCATGGTGTCGAGGTCGCCCAGGGCTGGGGCATGACCGAGATGAGCCCGCTCGGCACGCTCACCCGGTTCAACAGGGGCGAGCGCGACCTGCCCGACGCCGAGCGCTTCGCCATCACCGCCAAGCAGGGTCGCCCGGTGTTCGGCTGCGAGATGAAGATCATCGACGATGCCGGCAACGACCTGCCGCTGGACGGCAGCGTCTCGGGCAACATGGTCGTGCGCGGTCCGTGGATCGTGAAGGGTTATATGAAGGGCGACGGCAGGAGCCAGTTCCTCGAGAACGACTGGTTCCACACCGGCGACGTCTGCAAGATCGAGAGTGACGGCTCGGTCGTCATCACCGACCGCTCGAAGGACGTGATCAAGTCGGGCGGCGAGTGGATCAGTTCGATCGACCTCGAGAATGCCGCCATGGGCTGCCCCGGCGTAGCCGAAGCCGCGGTGATCGGCGTCGCTCATCCCAAGTGGGACGAGCGCCCCCTGCTCATCGTCGTCCGTCGTCCCGACGCCTCGGTCGAGAAAGCCGACGTTCTGAAATTCCTCGACGGCAAGATCGCCAAGTGGTGGATGCCCGACGACGTGCAGTTCATCGACGCCATCCCGCACGGCGCCACCGGCAAGATCCTCAAGACGGCGCTGCGCAAGCAGTTCGAGAGCTACACGCTCCCGACTGCGTGAGCCTTGGTCTCGGGTGGGGCCTCCCGGGACTGACGCAGCTCTGCAATCGCATGGCGCGTCACCTGGAAGGCGCCGACCAGGGCGAGGCCGGACATGATCGCGGCGACGACATAGTCCGGCCAGCCACTGCCCGAGCCGAACACGCCCGCGGCGGCGGCCAGAACGGCCACATTGCCGATCGCGTCGTTGCGCGTGCAGATCCACACCGAGCGCATGTTGCTGTCGCCTTCGCGCCAGCGATAGAGCAGCAACGCCACGCCGAAGTTGGCGGCCAGCGCCAGGGCGCCGACCACGCCCATCACCGGTGCCGCCGGCACGGTGCCGGCCAGTGCGTGATTGATCGTGGTGATGGCGATCCACAGGCCGAAGGCGCCCATGCTGGCGGCCTTCACCAGTGAGGCGCGGGCGCGCCACTGGATCGCCATGCCCAGTACGAACAGGCTGATGCCGTAGTTGCCCGCGTCGCCCAGGAAGTCGAGCGAGTCGGCCAGCAGCGAGACCGACTGCGCCGCAACGCCCGCACTGATTTCGATTGCGAACATCGCGAGGTTCACCGCCAGCGCGATCCACAGGATGCGGCGGTAGGCGGGCGAGGCCGCTGCGGCGGCGCCGTGGTCATGACTGTGCCCCGGACCGTGCGAATGAGAGTGGCAGCTCGCGCTCATGTCAGTGCTCCGCGATGTGATTGACCATGTCCTCGACCATGCGGCGGACATGGAGGTCGTCGGCCTCGTAGTAGACCTGCTTGCCCTGACGGTCGGCGCGCACCAGGCGCGCGCCCTTCAGCAGGCGCAGGTGATGGCTGACCAGCGACACCGAGAGGCCGAGCCGCTCGGCGATGTCCGACACCGCCAGTGGCGTGCGCAGGCAGGAGACCACGATCTTCAGCCGCGTCGGATCGCCCAGCAGCCGGAACAGGTCGGCCAGCGCCACGGCGTGGTCGTCGGACAGGAGGGTTTTCTTTGCTTTTGACATTTGAATAACTGTTCAAATGTAAGAAGCGCCTCCCCTGCCGTCAACCCCGCGAAATCGTTACGTTATTGCCTCCTGTGGACGGCGGATCGAGATGTCGCAAACCACCGCTGCGATGACGATCGCGCCACCGGCGAGGGTCGTCCAGCCGGGCGTCTCGGTGAAGGCCAGCCAGACCCAGAGCGTGCCGAGCGGTGTCTGCAGCACGCCGATCAGGGCGCCGCGCGTCGCCGAGACCAGCGGTGTGCCCAAGGCCAGCAGCAACAGGCCGAGGCCGAACTGGCTGATGCCGAACAGCGCGAGCAGCAGCAGCTCCTGCCCGCTCACCGACAGCGGCCGGGCGAACGGCAGCACGATCAGCGCGCAGAGAAAGGCCGAGAGCCCGACCGCCGGCAGCATGCTGATCCCCGGCTTGCGCCGGATCAGCACCAGCACGAGCGACATCAGCACCGCCATGCCGAAGGCCAGCAGGTTGCCCGCCACGCGTCCACCCGATGCCGCTGCCCCCATCATCACCGCCACGCCGACGACGGCAGCCAGCGTGGCCCCCAGTGTGACCCAATCCTCGCGCTCTCCGATCACCAGCCAGGCGATGCCTGCCGTCAGGAAGGGGATCGTCGCATCGATCACCAGGACGTCGGCCACCGTCGAGAGCCGCAACGCGTTCAGGAAGCACACGGTCGCCAGCGCCGAGCTCAGCGCGATCACGACACCGTCACGGCCGATGGCGCGGACCGCTCGCCCGGCACGCCCCTGTTCCCGCCACAGCAACATGCCTGTCAGGAACAGCCCGCCGAAGACGCCGCGCCAGAAGAGCATCGTCCAGGCGTCGAGATCGATCAGCCGCGTGTAGAAGCCGGCGCTCGAATAGGCGACGGCCGACGCCGCGAGCAGCGCCGTGCCGACGAAAGCTTGCCTAGTTCGCGAGGGCGACACAGTCGATCTCGAGATCGAAGGGACCGAACCAGCCTGCCGTGCACACGAACACGCGCGCGGGTTTGTGGTCTCCGAAATACTCGGCATAGACCGCGTTGATGGTCGAGAAGTAGGCCGGGTTCGAGCAGTAGACGTTGCACTTGACGACGCGCTGCAGCGCCGAGCCCGCCGCTTCCAGGCACGACCTCAGATGATCGAGCACCCGCCGCGCCTGCGCGTCGATCGGCAGGATGTCGTAGCCGCCGGTCTCGGGATTGACCGGCGGCAGGCCGGAGACATAGACCCAGTCGCCGGCCCGCACGACCGGCGAGGTCGGCACGGTGTTGCGCTGGGCGAACTCAGACAGCGCCGGCACATGCGGCATCGTCATTTCAATTCTCGGCATCGGTCTCTCCGGTGTTTGGCAATGCCGACACCATAGGGAGGGCTTGCTGACAGCGTTGTGTCAGTAGAGAAAGAGGCCCATAAAATGGGCCTCATGCGCCGCTCCGACCGCCTGTTCGACATCATCCAGCGCCTGCGGACGGCCACGGGCCCGGTCACGGCAGCAGCCCTGGCGGGCGAACTCGAGGTGACACCGCGCACCGTCTATCGCGACATCGCGACCCTGCAGGCGCGCCGCGTGCCGATCGATGGTGCGGCCGGGATTGGCTACGTGCTGCGCAAGAGCTTCGACCTGCCGCCGCTCATGTTCACGGCCGACGAGGTCGAGGCCATTGCCATCGGCGCACGCCTCGTCCGGCGCCTGCGCGACGCCAAGCTGCAGGAAGCGGCCGACAGCGTCTTCTCCAAGGTGACGGTGGTGCTCCCCGAGACGCTACGCCGCCAGCTCACCGCGACGCCGATCTATGTCTCGCCCGGCGACACGGTCGAACCGCACGGTGTCGATCTCGCCGACGTGCGCGCCGCGATCCGCGACAGCCGCAAGCTCCACATCGCCTACGCCGACGAGAAGGGCCGGCGCACCCACCGCACCATCTGGCCGATCGCCATGGCCTACTATGTCGACGTCACCCTGGTCGGCGCCTGGTGCGAACTGCGCAACGGCTACCGCAATTTCCGCGTCGAACGCATTCAGTCCTCGACGGTCCTCGACGAGCACTTCGACCAGGACAATGGCCGCCTGTTCCGCGAATGGTCGGAACTGCCGAAGGCGCGGCCGGCCGAGAGAGCACCGGAGCCCCATCCGCATTAGGAGAAATGCAGCGCCGCCACGTTGACGATCGCGCCGCTCCCCAGCGCCCACAGGGGATTGCGCCGTGTCGTGTAGACGAAGACGGCGGTGGCGAGACTGATCAGGACGGTGACGACGTCGTGGTCGACGGTGCGCATCATCGAGAGGCCCGAGGCCAGCATCATGCCGAGCGCGACGGGTATCAACGCGTCGCGCAGGAGCCCGACGGCCGGATGATGCGACCAGCGCGTGAGCACGCGGCCGGCGAAGTAGGCCAGCGCGCTGGACGGGATCAGGAGGGCGAGCGTCGCCACCAGCAGGCCCGACAGGCCCGCGACCTGCCAGCCGATCAGGCTGACGAAGATCACGTTCGGACCGGGCGAGGCATTGGCGATGGCGAAGGCGGTCGCGAAGGCCTGGTCGGTCATCCAGCCATGGATGTCGACGACCTGACGGTGGATCTCGGGCAGCAGCGCGTTCACGCCGCCGATCGAGAGCAGCGACAGCAGCGCGAAAGTCCGGGCCAGCTCGGCCAGTACGCCGGTCACTTGCGGCGCTCCCACCAGGTCGCAGCGATGGCGGTCGGCACCAGCACGAGCACCACGGGCACCAGCGGCCAACGCAACAGGCCGATCGCCGCGAAGCCCGCCGCGCCAATGGCATAGGAGAGCGGCGTCGGCCGGATGTTGCGGATCATCTTGAGCGCCGTGCCCAGAACGAGGCCGGCAGAGGCCGCCGCCGCCCCGATCAACGCGGCCCCCACCTCGGGATCGCGGCTACACGATCATAAACGACAGCCAGCGCGGTCACGATGACCAGGGGCATCGCCATCTGGCCCAGCAGGCAGAGCAGGACGCCGACGATCCCCTGGTTGCGGTCGCCGATGATGACGGCGGCGTTGATCGTGTTCGGTCCCGGCAGGACCTGGCCGATGCCCAGGATCTCGGCGAACTCGCGATCGCTGAGCCAGCGCCGCTCCTCGACGATGATATGGCGGGCCCACGGCGCCACGCCGCCGAAGCCCAGCAGGCCGATCTTGAGGAAGCCGAAGAACAGTTCCGCCTTGCTTATGTTGCGGCGCGGCGTAGCCGAAGGGTCATGCTGCATTGCGGGCCAGGATAGCAAAATTCAGTCCATGCGCCTCGCCGGCCGTGCCTGAGCGCGCTAGCCTCTTCCCACCATGAGCAAAGACATTCGCCCGATCGATCCGCAGAACCGCCCGTTCTTCGCCGGCGAGGTGTCAGGCATCGACCTCACGCATCGCCTCAGCGACGAGGAAGTTGCTTTCATCCACGAAGGCATGAACCGGTACGCCGTGCTGGTGTTTCGCGACCAGAAGCTCGACGACGAGAGTCAGCTCGCCTTCAGCCGCCAGCTGGGTCCGCTCGAACAGGCGACGGGAGACATCATGCCGCCGGAGGAACGGCGCATGAGCATGGACCTCAACGACATCTCGAACCTCGATCGCAACGGCAATGTGCTGGCGCGCGACGACCGCCGCCGCCTGTTCAGCCTGGGCAACCAGCTCTGGCATTCCGACAGCTCGTTCAAGGATGTGCCGGCGCTCTATTCGCTCCTCTCGGCCCGCACCATCCCGTCGGCCGGCGGCAACACCGAGTTTGCCGACATGCGCGCGGCCTACGATGCGCTCGACGAGGCGACCAAGCGCGAGATCCAGGACCTGATCTGCCTGCACAGCCAGATCTATTCGCGCGGCATGCTGGGCTTCGAGGAGTTCACCGAGGCCGAGCGCGCGAAGTGGGCACCGGTGCGCCAGCGCCTGGTGCGCCGCCATCCGGGCTCCGGCCGCCTGTCGCTCTATCTCGCCAGTCATGCCGGCGGCATCGAGGGCTGGCCGATGCCCGAGGCACGCGCCTTCCTGCGCGACCTCACCGAGCATGCCACCCAGCGCCCGTTCGTCTATGCCCATGTCTGGCGCCCGTTCGATCTGGTGATGTGGGACAACCGGGCCACGATGCACCGCGCCCGCCGCTTCGATTCGACCGAAGTGCGCGACATGCGTCGCACCACACTCACCAACATCGTCTCCAGCCTGGAGCAGGCCCCCTAGAAGATGCGTCTGCAGTTCCTCGGATCCGGCGATGCCTTCGGCAGCGGCGGGCGGTTCAACACCTGCTTCCATGTCGAGCGCGCCCGGCACGGCAACCTGCTGGTGGATTGCGGCGCCTCATCCATGGTCGCCATCCGCAAGTGGGAGGTCGAGCCCAATGCGATCTCGACCGTGCTGGTGAGTCACCTGCACGGCGACCACTTCGCCGGCCTGCCCTTCTTCCTGCTCGATGCGCAGCTGGTCAGCCGGCGCACCGCCCCGCTCCTGCTGGCCGGACCTCCCGGCTTTCGCGACCGGCTGATGACTCTGATGGAGACGATGTTCGCGGGTTCGACCCAGGTCCAGCGCAAGTTCGAACTGGAGATCCGTGAACTCGAACTTCACGAGCGGATCGAGATGAACGGCCTCGCCGTCACGCCCTACCTCATGAAGCACTATAGCGGCGCGCCCTCCTACGCCCTGCGGATCGAGACCGAGGACAAGGTGCTCGCCTATTCGGGCGACACCGAATGGGTCGAGGAACTGATCCCGGCCGCCCGCGACGCCGACCTCTTCATCTGCGAGGCCTATTTCTTCGACAAGGTGATGAAGTACCACATCGACTACAAGACCCTGGTCGATCACCTGCCCCGGATCGGCGCCCGGCGCACCATCGTCACCCACATGAGCGCCGAGCTTTTAGGCCGCGGTTCGGAGATCGCGCTCGAAGCCGCGCATGACGGGCTGGTGGTCGAGTTCTAGCCCTTGGGCACCCACGCCTCGAGCCGCGTGTTGGTCGCGGGGTCGAGCATGCGGGTGTCGCGCAGGACCATACCGTGCTTGGCCAGCACTTCCTCCGGCGTTGCGGTGTTGCCGACGCCCGGAAAGACCGGCCGACCGCGGGGTACGCTCGCATCGGTTCTGGTCAGGAAGAAGACGTCGTAGCCGATGTTGAGAAACAGGCCGAACACGTCGGTGCCGCCGACCACGGCCAAAGTTCCGTCCGCGAGATTGAGCTTCATCCACGCCTCCTCGAACGGCGCCGAGGCGGGGTTCCAGAGGATCGCGTTGGGATTGTCGGGATCGGGCACCACGCGCTCGACCCGGCGGGTGAGCACGATGCGCCGGCGTGCCGCTTCCTTCGGCCCGCCTTCGGCGGAGTGTCGGCCGTTGGCGACCGCGGCCGCCCGGTCGACCGAGTCCTGATAGAATTTCTGATCGGCCGGAATCTTGAGGTTCTCGGGGAATGACCCATCCGACGCGGCGATCATGCCTTCGCTGGAAATGATCGCGAACCCCTCGATGCGCGGTCGGCTGCTGGTCATGGACTGCCCCTGAAAACACCTGATGCGCCGGACAACGAGCGCTCCGGCCAATGGATGCGGGCCACCCTAGCGCAAACGGAAGCGGCGGGGAAAAGACCCCGCCGCTCCGCATCGAAGGAAGGGAGATCAGCCCTTCGGCAGGAGAACCGTGTCGATCACGTGGATGACGCCGTTCGACTGCTTCACGTCGGCGATCGTCACCGTCGCGACGTTGCCGTTCTCGTCGGTGAGCGTGATCTTGTCGCCCATCATCTTCGCCTGCAGGACGCAGCCGCCGACCGTCTTGACCGGATGCGTGCCCTTGTCGTCCGCGATCATCTTGGCGATCGCCGGCGACATCGCATTGGCCGCCACGACATGGCAGGTCAGGATCTTCGTCAGCTTGGCCTTGTTCTCGGGCTTGACGAGCATCTCGACCGTGCCCGGCGGCAGCTTCGCGAAGGCCGCGTTCGTCGGCGCGAACACGGTGAACGGGCCTGTACCCTGCAGCGTCTCGACGAGGCCGGCGGCCTTCACCGCGGCCACGAGGGTCGTATGGTCCTTCGAGTTCGCCGCATTCTCGACGATGTTCTTGTTCGCATACATCGGGGCGCCGCCGACCATGGGATTTGCCGGGGTCGAGGCGGCCGCCGGCGCGGTCGTCTGGGCAAAGGCCGGCGCGACGGCGACCAGGGACAGGGCGGCGGCTGCGATAAGCGTGTGACGCTTGAGCATGATTTCTCTCCAGTCGGATTGGGGTACATCGAGCAGTGAGGCCGACGCCGGCGCGCTCGCCGTCGGCCCGACAGGGCGGCATCTCTTGCAGCCTTGTCGTTGTGTGGTACGCCCGTATTCCAAAGCCGGTTCATCGCGTCCCTCACACACTATCGTGACGGAACCGATGTCGACTGTGGTGATCCAACGGGAGAGAGACAGGCATGCGCGTCACCGATCTCAGGACAATCCTCGTCGAGGTGCCGCTCGACCGCCCCACCCGCAACTCGAGCGGCGTGAGCAACGACCGCATTGGCGCCGTCTTGATCTTCGTCGACACCGATATCGGCGTCACCGGCGAGAGTTTCCTGTTCACCCTGGGCGGACGGCGCATCGAAGTGCTGCGCGCGATGGTCGACAGCCTGAAGCCCGCGCTGCTTGGCGAAGACATCCGCTACGCCGAGCGATTCTGGGAGAGGATGTGGCGCGAACTCTATTTCCTCGGCCACAAGGGCGTGACGATCTTCGGACTCGCCGGCGTCGACACCGCGCTCTGGGACGCCAAGGGCAAGGTTCTGGGCCAGTCGGTCACCCATATTCTGGGGGCTGCACGCGATCGTATCCCCGTCTATTCCAGTGCCGGCCTCTGGCTGTCGGCCACGCCCGACGAGCTGGCGACGGAAGCCGCCGGCTATGTCGCCGAAGGGTTCAGCGGCGTGAAGATGCGGGTCGGCAAGGCGCATGTCGAAGAAGACGTCGAGAGGGTCGCGGCCGTGCGCAAGGCGATCGGCCCTCGCGTGTCGCTGATGTGCGATGCCAGCCGCGGCTTCACCGCCGATCACGCGATCCGGCTCGGCCGCCGGCTCGAGGAGTTCGACCTCACCTGGTTCGAGGAGCCGGTCGCGCCCTACGACCATCGCGGCTCGGCCCGGGTCGCGGCGGCGCTCGACACGCCGATCGCCAGCGGCGAGACCGAGGCGACGCGCTACGGGTTCCGCGAGATGCTGGCGCATGGCGCGGCCGACATCTGGATGGCCGACCTCGCCCGCGTCGGCGGCGTCAGCGAATTCGTGAAGGTGGCGCATCTCGCGGCGGCGCACGACATCGCCATCTCCAACCATCTCTTCACGCAGCAGAGCATCGGCCTGCTCGGCGCTTTCGCCAACGCGACCTGGCTGGAATACATGCCCTGGACCTCGAAGCTCTACCGCGAGCCCATCGCGGTCGAGGACGGCCATATCGCCGTCCCGGACCGTCCCGGCCTCGGCTTCACCTTCGATCCCGACGCGATCGAGCGCTATCGGGTCCGCTGATCCATCGTGTTAGGGTTGGTCCTTCAACAAGGGACCGACCGACGATGACCGCGTACAGTAGTTTCAAGCCGCTTACCTTCCACGACGCCACCAAGCGCTTCGCCGACGGCAGCGATTCGCCCCGCGCCTATCTCGAGCGCTGCCTCGAGACGGTGGCGGCCCGCGAGCCGGTGGTGAAGGCCTTCACCGCCATCAACGAAGCGGGCGCCCGCGAGGCGGCCGACGCCAGCACCGCGCGCTGGAAGGCCGGCAAGCCGCTCTCGTCGATCGACGGCATGCCGCTCGCCATCAAGGACCTGCTCGAGACGAAGGACATGCCCACGCAGATGGGCTGCGAGGCTTTCAAGGGCAACTTCCCCAAGCGCGACAATGCCGCCGTCTGGGCGCTGCGACAGGCCGGCGCCGTGATCCTCGCCAAGGCGGTGACGGCCGAGCTCGGCGGCTCGCATCCCGGCGCCACGACCAACCCGTTCGATGCGACGCGCACGCCGGGCGGCTCCTCCTCCGGTTCGGCCGCCGCGGTGGGCGCCAACATGGTGCCGGCCGCCATCGGCACCCAGGTCGGCGGCTCGATCATCCGCCCCGCCGCCTATTGCGGGAATTTCGCGCTGAAGCCGACGCAGGGCGGCATCAACCGCGGCGAGCGCCAGGCCACCAGCCAGAGCACGCACGGGCCGCACGCCAATTCGCTGCAGGACATGTGGCAGGTCGCGATCGAGATCGCCCGGCGCGTCGGCGGCGATCGCGGCGAGGTCGGCCTGATGGGCCCCTCGACCCTGCCCGCCGCCGTGAAGCCCAACCGCCTCGTCGTGCTGGAGACCGAGGGCTGGGTGGAGCTGGACGACGCGACCAAGGCCGCCTTCGACGGCGTGCTGAGGCAGCTGCGCGACGCGGGCGTCGAGCTGGTCTTCCGCAAGGACCATCCCTGGGTCGAGGCACTGGAGAAGTCGATCGCCAACGGCCGGGCCGTCTGCGGCGGCGTCACGGGCTGGGAGAACCGCTGGGGCCAGCGCGGCATCGTCGACAACAATCCCGCCGGCGTGAGCGAGCGCAGCAAGGCGACGCTGGCCAAGGCCGAGGCGATGTCACTCGACGACTATCGCATGGCGCTTCTGGCGCGCGAGACCGCCCAGCGCCTGCACGCGACCCTGGCGCCGCTCGCCGATGCGGCAATCACGCTCGCCTGCCCCGGCCCCGCGCCACTGTGGTCGGGCGACGTGCCGGGCCAGCCGCTGGCACCGCGCCCGACCGGCGACTTCGTGTTCAATGCGCCCAGCTCGATGCTGTTCGCGCCCGTGGTCACGGTGCCGCTGATGAGCGTCGGCGGCATGCCGGTCGGCCTGCAGCTCATGGGCCAGAAGCACGAGGACGCCCGCATGACCGGCCTCGCGCGCTGGTTCGACGAGACGCTGAAGCGCGTCTCGGTCTGAGGGCCCTCGTTTTTCACCTCCCCCGTTTGACGGGCTATCGCATTCACACATCTTAGTTGCGCGGTGTGAGGCGATTGGATTCTCTGTCCGAGGCACAGCGGATGGAGAGTTCGATGTCGGGGATCGAGTACGGTCTTGGTGGTTTCGGCGACCGCCGGCTGCAAAAAGGGGGGCCTTGCTGCATGCGGCGCTGGTGCTGCAGCCCGGGTCGTGCATCCGACGGCTCGGCGGAACACGGGCGCGGGAGATGCAGTTCACGCGTCTGCTGCGTAACCGGTCGGTGACGGTGGAGGAGATGTCACAGCACGCCGGCACTCTGACGGGAGGTCGGGCGGCGGGCCGGGATGTTGTGGCCATCCAGGATACCAGCGAACTGGCGCTGGGCGGTCGCCGTGCGGCGGCCGCCGGCTACGGGATCGTCGGCAAGGGCGGCGCAGCGCGGGGATTGCTGCTTCACCCGGTGCTGGCGGTGGAAGCCGGCAGCGGGGCCTTGCTGGGCGTGGTGTCGATGCAGGTGTGGAACCGGGCTGAAGGGGTGCGGGCGCCGCGTCGCCAGCGCGAGACGAAGGCCAAGGAATCGCAGCGCTGGATCGACGGGGCTCGTCAGGCCGGTGCGGCGCTGTCGCAGGCGCGCAGCATCACGGCGGTGTCGGACCGCGAGAGCGACTTCTACGAGCTGTTCGCGCGCCGTCCCGCGAACGTCGAGCTGATCGTGCGGGCCTGCCAGAACCGGCGCATCGAGACATCGGCCCAAGAGGCTGAAGGCTTGCTCTTCGACTTCATCGACGGACAACCCGAGCAGGGCCGCTTCGCCGCGACCATTCCGGCAGCGCCCGGTCGGCCCGAGCGTGACACCGAGCTTGCCCTGCGCTTCGCGCCGGTGACCTTGCGCCGGCCCCTGCATGGGGCCGATCCGACCTTGCCCGAGACGCTCGACCTGACCCTGGTCGACGTGCGCGAGACCTCGGCGCCAGCGGCCGGCCAGCCGATCCACTGGCGATTGCTGACGACGCATCCTGTCGCGACCGGCCCTCAGGCGCGAAGGATCGTCGATCTGTATCGCCAGCGCTGGACGATCGAGGAGTTCTTCCGCACGCTCAAGACCGCAGGCTTCGACATCGAGGCGGCCGATATCGGCGAGCCGCAGGCCATGATCAACCTGACGGCCGCCGCCGCCATCGCCGCCGTCACCATCAAGCAACTCGTGCAGGCCCGCGACGGCACGACCGATCAACGCCTTGGCGATGCCTTCGAGCCACAGGATCAGCCTATCCTCGAAGCCGTATCGGCCAGGCTCGAAGGCAAGACCCAGCGACAGCGCAATCCCCACCCCAAAGCCAGCCTCGCCTTCGCAGCCTGGGTCATCGCCAGGCTCGGAGGATGGACCGGCTACTACGGCAAGCCAGGGCCGAAGGTCATGCGCATCGGCCTCGATCAGTTCCGCGCCATCAAATATGGCGCCTCCCTCGGACTATGAGATGTGTGAATCCGATAGCGTTTGACGGGGGAGGAAAGCTTTCTGATCGCTAGAGCGTTTCCGGACGAGATAGAATCGAGCCGAGCATCTCAACACTGACCTCACCCTGAGGAGCGAACGCAGTGAGCGTCTCGAAGGGTGGGCACGCGCACCCCATCGGTTGCCCATCCTTCGAGACGCCGTGCTGTGCACGGCTCCTCAGGATGAGGTGGTGGGTGAATGTAAAACGGAAAGACTCTAGACCGGCTGGATACCCAGCGCGACGATGCGCGGGATGAGCGTCTTCTTCAGACGCTCATAGTCGATCATGACTTCCTCGTGGGGCATCGGCTTTTCCACGAGGGCGAAGCTGTCCATCATCTTCTTGCCGGGCTCGGAATCGGCCGCCGCGACCCAGAGGTCGGACATCCGCTTCACGACGTCCTTCGGCGTCGCGGCCGGCGCCGCCAGCGCCAGCCAGCCCGACACGGTGAAGGCATCGTCGGTGAAGCCCTGCTCCTGCGAGGTCGGCACGTCGGGAAGCGCGCGCGCACGCACCTTCGACGGCGCGGCAATGCCACGGACGTCGCCCTTGACGATGAGCGCGTTCATCGCCTGCGGGCTGCCCATGGCGGCCTGCAGCTGGCCCGCGCCCATGTCCTGCCACATCGGCGCCTCGCCCTTGTAGGTCACGATCTCCATCGTGAGCCCGTACTTCTCGTTCAGCGTCTGAGCGAAGATGTGCGCCGAGGAGCCCAGCGCCCACGAGCCGAAGTTCACCTTGTTGGTCTTGGCATATGCGATGAACGACTTGAGATCCTTGACCTCGGCCGGCAGCGACTTGTGCACGACGACGGGCAGCACGCCCGAGGACGTCCCGGACACGATCGTGAAGTCCTTGTCGGGATCGAAGCCCAGCGTCTTGAACATCACCCGGTTCTGGATGAGCGTGCTCGAGACCGAGTGCAGGAACGTGTAGCCGTCCGCCGGCGCACGGGCCACCTGCGCGGCCCCGATGTTGCCGCTGGCGCCGGGCTTGTTGTCGACGATGACCTGCTGGCCGGTGGCCTGGCTGACGGACTGGCCGAAGGCGCGGGCGATGCCGTCGGTGAGGCCGCCCGCGGGAAAGTTGACGACGATGGTGATCGGCTTGTTGGGCCATGCGGCACCTTGCGCACGCACGATCGACGGCGCGGCGACGATCAGGCTGGCGCCGGCACCGGCCCGCAGCAGGCCGCGACGGGTGGTGGTTGCTTTGGTCATTTTTTCATAGCCTCCCAGTTTCGTTTTTAGGGAGCGATGCATAGCGGCTGACTTTGTCAGGAACTAGGCTGTGTAATTGCACCTATCTCCGCACGGCGAAACGCAAGGCCGCTGGGCGGGGCAGCCAGAGCTTGCTAAGACCACCCGTCCGTTACGGGTCTCAATTCAGGGAAGAACGTCCATGTCCGACGCTGTCATACGCTCCACAGAGGGGCGCATCGGAATCCTCACCATCAACAATCCGCCGGTGAATGCGCTGGCCGCGGCGGTGCGCGCCGGCATCAAGGACGGCGTCGAGGCGTTCGGCCGTGATTCGAACGTCGATGCCATCGTGCTGATCGGCGGCGGCCGCACCTTCATCGCCGGCGCCGACATTCGCGAATTCGGTAAGCCGCCGTCGGGCCCGAACCTGAACGACGTCATCGCGACGATGGAGAACTCGCCCAAGCTGATCGTGGCGGCGCTGCACGGCACGCCGCTGGGCGGCGGCCTCGAGACGGCGCTGGGCGCGCATTATCGCGTCGCGCTGCCGACCACCCGCATGGGCTTGCCCGAAGTGCATCTCGGCCTGCTGCCCGGCGCCGGCGGCACCCAGCGCCTGCCGCGCCTGACCGGCGCCAAGTACGCGCTCGACGCCATCCTGTCGGGCCGGCACATCCCGGCCGCCGAAGCCAAGAGCAAGGGCATCGTCGATGCCATCGTCGAGGGCGATCTGCTGAAGGGCGCGATCGCCCACACCGAGATGCTGCTGGCGCAGAAGGCGCCGCTGCGCCGCGTCCGCGATCTCACCGTCACCCTGGAATCGCCGGAGCTGTTCGCCGAGACCGAGAAGTCGATCGCCCGCAAGGCGCGCGGCTTCAAGGCGCCGTGGAACATCATCAAGTGCGTGCAGGCCGCGGTCGAGCTGCCGTTCGACGAGGGCATGAAGCGCGAGCGCGAGCTGTTCACGGAACTGCTGACGTCGCAGGAATCGGCGGCGCAGCGGTACTACTTCTTCGCCGAGCGCGAGGCCGCCAAGGTCAAGGACGTGCCGGCCGACACGCCGCAGCGTGAGATCAAGACCGGCGGCATCATCGGCGCCGGCACGATGGGCGGCGGCATCGCCATGAACTTCGCCAACGCGGGCGTTCCGGTCACGATGCTCGAGACCAGCCAGGAAGCGCTCGATCGCGGCCTCAAGACCATCCGCACCAACTACGAGAACACCGCCAAGCGCGGCGGCATGAAGGCCGAGGATGTCGAGAAGCGCATGGCGCTGATCACCCCGACGCTCGACTACAACGATCTCAAGGACGCCGACGTCATCATCGAGGCGGTGTTCGAGACGATGGAGGTCAAGGAGACCGTCTTCACGAAGCTCGACGAAGTCGCCAAGCCGGGCGCCATCCTGGCCACCAACACCTCCGGCCTCGACGTCAACCAGATCGCCTCCTACACCAAGCGGCCCGGCGACGTGATCGGTATGCACTTCTTCTCGCCGGCCAATGTCATGAAGCTGCTGGAGAACGTGCGCGGCAAGGCGACCGAGAAGGACGTCATCGCCACGGTGATGTCGTTCTCCAAGAAGATCGGCAAGATCCCGGTCCTGGTCGGCGTCTGCGAGGGCTTCGTCGGAAATCGGATGCTTCGCATGAGGGGCATCCAGTCGGCCTACATGATGGAGGAAGGCGCCCTTCCCCAGCAGATCGACAAGGTTGTCTACGACTACGGCTTCCCGATGGGCCCCTTCGCCATGAGCGACCTCGCCGGTAACGACGTGGGCTGGCGCATCCGCCAGGGCAAGAAGGAGAAGGAAAAGCGCAACGTGCGCTACACCGGCTACGTCGCCGACGCGATCTGCGAGCTCGGCCGCTTCGGCCAGAAGACCGGCGCGGGCTACTACAAGTACAATCTGCCCGACCGCACGCCGATCCCCGATCCCGAGGTCGAGAAGATCATCGAGGAGACCTCGAAGAAGCTCGGCATCACGCGCCGCGCCATCTCCGACCAGGAGATCCTGGAGCGCGCGCTCTATCCGATGGTCAACGAGGGCGCCAAGATCCTCGAGGAAGGCATGGCCCAGCGCTCGCTCGACATCGACGTGATCTGGGTCAACGGCTACGGCTGGCCGGTCTATCGCGGCGGCCCGATGTGGTGGGCCGACAACGTCGTCGGTCTCAAGACCATCCACGACGCGCTGGTGAAGTATCGCGACCTCTCCGGCGACCCGTTCTGGGAACCGGCACCCTTGCTCAAGAAGCTGGTGCAGGAAGGCAAGAAGTTCTCTAGCGTCTGATTCAACGACTGTGGCTCACCCCCTCCCTGCCTCCCCCGTCTGACGGGGGAGGTGCCCGAAGGGCGGAGGGGGAAAGCGACACCAAGGTTCTATCTGGAAGGAAGCTCAAATGGCTGATGCAGTAATCGTCTCCACCGCCCGCACGCCGATCGGCAAGGCATTCCGCGGCATCTTCAACGACACGCACGGCGCCGACATGGGCGCGCACGTGATCAAGCACGCCGCCGAGCGCGCCAAGGTCGACCTGGCCGAAGTCGAGGACGTGATCCTGGGCTGCGCCGCGCCGGAAGGCACCACGGGCTCCAACGTGGCCCGCGTCTCGGCCATGCGCGCCGGCGCCCCGGTCAGCGTCTCGGGCGTGACCGTCAACCGCTTCTGCTCGTCGGGCCTGCAGACCATCTCGATGGCCGCCCAGCGCGTGCTGGTCGACAAGGTGCCGGTGATGATCGCCGGCGGCCTCGAGTCCGTTTCGCTGGTCCAGGGCCCCCCGGGCGGCAACAAGAACCGCTTGGTGAACCCGTGGGTGCAGGAGCACGTGCCGGGCATCTACCACGCCATGATCACGACGGCCGACACGGTCGCCGCGCGCTACGGCATCAGCCGCGAGGCCCAGGACGAGTACTCGCTGCAGAGCCAGCTGCGCACCGCGGCGGGTCAGCAGGCCGGCAAGTTCGATGATGAGATCGTGCCGATGGAGACCACGATGCTGGTCACCGACAAGAACACCAACGAGACCACCCGCAAGACGGTCAAGCTCACCAAGGACGAGGGCAATCGCCCCGAGACGACGCTCGAGGGCCTGGCCAAGCTGCAGCCGGTCGCCGGTCCCGACAAGTGGATCACCGCCGGCAACGCCAGCCAGCTCTCCGACGGCGCCTCGGCCGCGGTCATCATGAGCGATGCCGAAGCCGCCAAGCGCGGCCTGACGCCGCTCGGCATCTACAAGGGCCTGGTCGTCGCCGGCTGCGAGCCGGACGAAATGGGCATCGGCCCGGTCTACGCGATCCCGAAGCTGCTGAAGCGCTTCGGCCTCAAGATGGACGACATCGACCTCTGGGAGCTGAACGAGGCCTTCGCGGTGCAGGTCCTGTACTGCCGCGACAAGCTCGGCATCCCCAACGAGAAGCTGAACGTCAACGGCGGCTCGATCTCGATCGGCCATCCGTTCGGCATGACCGGCGCGCGCTGCACCGGCCACGCCCTGATCGAGGGCCGTCGCCGCAAGGCCAAGAACGTCGTCGTGACCATGTGCATCGGCGGCGGCATGGGTGCCGCCGGCCTGTTCGAGGTCGTGCAGTAAGGACGGGCAGGTAGCCTCTGCGCTACCCGTTCCTGCGCAACGCTCCGGGCGGTGATGTCGATATCGAGATCACCGCCGACGGACTGTGCTTCACAAACGAGGGCGGCCGCTCGGCCGCCCTGCCTTTCAGCCAGATCTCAGAGGTCTGGCTTTTTTGTGCCCATCGGGGGAAGGGCATCATCTCGCTGGTTTACGATGGCCCGACTGTCTTCTGCTGCGAACTGAAATTCTCCGGTGGCAAGCGCATCACGCTGACCAACGAGAACGCAAAGGACGGTGCATACCGCGCTTTCGTCGAGCTTCTCCACGACCGGTTGGGGCCGACGAGACGCCGCACTCGATTTCGTGCCGGCTTGAGTTGCTTTCGTTTCCTCGCTTGGCTTTTCTTCGGCGGTCCCGCGCCCTCCCTTCGGCTCGAGGCTTGGCTCTTCTTTTTCTTGCTTGCCGAAGACCGCGCCCTCCTCCGTCGCAATTTCCCACGACGCTATCGGCCAGACATGATTCCCGAGGGCCTCCTGCCTGACGTCGGCACTCTCAGCCCAGCATGACGTCTAAAAACATCATCACCACCAGGCCGATCATCAGACCCACGGTGCCGTGGTTCTCGAAGCCGCGGCGGTGGGTTTCGGGGATGATCTCGTCGCTGATGACGAAGATCATCGCGCCGCCGGCATAGGCCAGCCCCCAGGGCAGCAGCGACTGCGCCACGGTGACGGCGCCGGCGCCCAGCAGGCCGCCGATCGGCTCGACCAGTCCCGTCAGCAGTGCCACGAAGAAGGCCTGTCCCCGGCCGTAGTTCAGGCTGAGCAGCGCGACGGCGACAGCCAGCCCTTCCGGCATGTTCTGCAGGCCGATGCCGATCGCCAGCGCGATGGCCTTGCCGGGATCGTCGCCGCCGAAGCCCACGCCGACCGCCAGCCCCTCGGGGAAGTTGTGCAGGGTGATGGCGATGACGAACAGCCAGATGCGCCGGAAGCGCGGCGCGTCGGGTCCCTGCCGTCCCATGATGAAATGCTCGTGCGGCAGGTAGCGATGGACCAGCCACAGGCTGGCAGCGCCGAACAGGATGCCGGCGATCACCAGGAGGACCGCGCCCAGCTTGGTGGCACCCTGCTCCTGCGCCACGTCGATGCCGGGAATGATGAGCGAGAAGAAAGAGGCCGCCAGCATCACGCCGGCGGCGAAGCCCAGCATGACGTCCTGCGCCTGCTCGGAGAGCTTGCGGATGAACAGGATCGGCAGCGCGCCAAGGGCGGTCGCCAGGCCCGCGCACAGGCTGGCGAGGGCACCGGCCAGGACCGGCGACGATAGAGCGAAAGCAGACAGCATCTGGACTCCCTCACCAGAACGAAACCCGGTCTGGCGAGAAAGCGCGACCTCGCGCCGAAGCGCAACCGATCTTGAGTATAGGCCGATCAGCGCCGGTTGCGGCGCAGATCCTCCTCGTCCTGCCACATCATGAACTGCGGGCCGAGATCGGCGATCCGGGTGGCGCCGATCTGGGCCATGCTGATGTCGACCTCGCGCCGGAAGATCTCCAGCGCCTTGGCCGCCCCCGCCACGCCGCCGGCCGTCACGCCGTAGAGCGTCGGCCGGCCCACGAACACGAACTTGGCGCCCATGCACAGAGCGATGATGGCATCGAGGCCGCGGCGGACGCCGCCGTCGAACATCACCGTCATCTTGTCGCCGACCGCGTCGCGGATCGCCGGCAGCACCTCAAGCGGCGACGGCGCCAGGTCGAGCTGGCGGGCACCGTGGTTGGAGACCATGACACCGTCGACGCCCATCGAGTGGGCGCGGATCGCGTCGTCGGGGTGCATGATCCCCTTCAGCACGAAATTGCCCTTCCACAGTTCGCGGAAGCGCTCGACATGCTTCCACGTCATCGGCGCGCGGTTCTGGTAGGCGACCATGTCGGCCACCTTGTCGGCCGTCGCATCGGGCCCGGCATACTTTGCCCAGTTGTCGAAATAGGGCGTGCCGTGGCGGAACCACTGCATCATCCAGGCCGGATGCAGCAGCGCCTCGAACTTTGTCTTCCAGGTGAGCTTGAGCGGCCGCGACCAGCCGTTGCGCGTGTTGCGCTCGCGGTTGGAACCCTCGGGCACGTCGACGGTGAAGACCAGGGTGCGCAGGCCGGCATCGGCCGAGCGCTTGATCATGTCCTCCGAGACGGCCTGGTCCTTGGCGGAATAGAGCTGGTACCAGCCATGGTCCGGCGCCAGCCTGCCGAGATCCTCGATCGAGCCGGTGCTGGAGCCCGACATGATGAACGGCACGTTGGCGTCGCGCGCCGCCTCGGCCAGCATCAGGTCGGCGCCGTGGCGGAACAGGCCGGCGAGACCCGTGGGGGCGATGCCGATGGGACTGGAATAGGTGCGGCCGAACAGGGTGGTGGACTGGTCGCGCACCGAGACGTCGACGAGATAGCGCGGCACGATGCGGGCCTTGCGGAAGGCCTGCTCGTTGGTGACGAGGCCGACCTCGTCGTCGGTGCCGCCCTCGATGAAGTCGTAGGCGATCTTGGGTAGCCGCTTCTTCGCGAGCTTGCGCAGATCATCGATGTTCACCACGCCGTCCATCGTCTCACTCCTCGATCCGTCGGCAGCTGCCATTCATTTGCAACATTTTGACCGGCTTTCGCTGGTCCGGCCAGAGCCGCATTCCGCCCCGCGTCCGCAACCGTCGCCGCTGGCATGCCGCTTGCTGCCCGTCGGGGAAACGGACGAGGTCCCGCATGACAAGCCCTGCCTTTCCCATCGTCGATCTCGGGCCCTGGTTCGACGGCGGCCCGTCCGGCCGCCGTGCGGTCGCCGATCGGGTTCGTATCGCCTGCGAGTCGATCGGCTTCTTCGCCATCGTCGGACACCGGGTGCCGGACGAGACGATCGAGGCGATGCGCGCGGTCTCCCGCGACTTCTTCGACCGGTCGGCGTCCCAGAAAATGGCGGTCGCGCGCCCCCGGCCCGAGCAGAACCGCGCCTATCACGCCGAGGGCACGGAAACCCTGGCGCGGCTGGCCGGCAACGAGACCCCGCCCGACTACAAGGAGGTGTTCGCCATCGGCCCCCTCGACGTGCCCGCGGACGATCCCTGGTACCACGACGCACCCGGCGCCTACCCGAACTACGCCGCCAACCTCTGGCCCTCGGACGTTCCCGGTTTCGAAGCCGCCTGGCGCAGCTACTGGTCGGCGATGGAGGGCCTGCAGGACACGATCAGCCGCATCTTCGCCCTGTCGCTCGGCCTGCCGGAGGACTGGTTCGCCAACGCTCTCGCTCGCCATTGCAGCATGCTGCGGGCGCTCAACTACCCGGCCCAGCGCCAGCTCCCCCAGCCGGGGCAGCTGCGCGCCGGCGAGCATACCGATCTCGGCATGTTGACGATCCTCAAGAACGAAGCCGCCGACGGCGGCCTCGAAGTGCGCGACCTCGACGGCAAGTGGCACGAGGCGCCGCCGGTCGAGGATGGGTTCATCGTCAATATCGGCGACCTGCTGATGCGCTGGTCGAACGACCGCTTCCGGTCGACCCTGCATCGCGTGGCCAACCCGCGCTCGGGCGGCGGCGCCCGGCGCCTGTCCATCGCCTACTTCGTGGCACCGGCCTACGATGCGATGATCGAATGCCTGCCGGGCTGCGCCACGGCGGACCGTCCGGCGAAATATCCACCGGTGACCGTCGCCGCCTATCGCAACGCCCGCTTCGCCCGCACGGCGGCGCCCATCGTCACCGCCGCCTGAGGCGCACAAAGCCCTACTCCGCGCGGGACCCTTGGGTTAGCGTCGGCCAAACGCCGAAGAGCAACAAGGGAGGCTGCGTCATGGAGTTGACGGACCAGCAGATCGAGCAGTTCGATCGCGACGGTTTCCTCGTGTTCCCCGACCTGTTCGACCGCAGCGAAGTCGCGGTGCTGCGCCGTGAGGTCGCCCGGCTGTCCGGCGTCGACAGCGAGGAGGTCGTGCGCGAACACACCGGCGGAGTCCGCACCATCTTCCGTGTCCACGAGGACGACGGCGCGACCCGTTCGAAGCCCTTCCATGCGCTGGTCCGCACGCCGCGCCTGCTGCGGCCGGTGCAACAGGTGCTGAAGGACGATGGCGTCTACGTCTATCACACCAAGATCAACACCAAGCCCGCCATCGAGGGCACGGTCTGGCAGTGGCACCAGGATTACGGTTCGTGGATGCGCGACGGATGCCGGCGGCCCGACATGGCGACCTTCAACCTGATGATGACCGACACGACCGAGATGGGCGGCGCCCTCTACCTGATCCCCGGCAGCCACAAGCTCGGCCGCATCGAACCCGTCTATGACGAATCGACCTCCTACAAGTTCTGGGCGATGCCCAGGCAGCGCATGATCGAGATCCTGAAGAGCTCGCCCGAGCCGGTTGCCGTCACCGGCCGTGCCGGCACCTGCGTGCTGTTCCATTGCAACGTGCTGCACGCCTCCGGCCACAATCTCTCGGCCGAGGACCGCTGGCACATCTACGTTTCCTGCAACACGGTGGCCAACAGGCCGCAGCTCGGCGACAACCCGCGGCCGGACTGGGTCGTGTCGCGCAACTGGAATCCCCTTCCCCTCGAGGCGGACGACGGCGTCCTGAAGGCGGCGTGAGTCCTCTCCCGACATCCCTGATCCTCCACCAGTACGACTTCTCGAATTTCGCCGAGAAGGGCCGCCTGATGATGGGTTTCAAGAGCCTGGCCTGGCGGGCCGTCGAGATCCCGCCGATCGACCCCAAGCCCAAGCTCACGCCGCTGACCGGCGGCTATCGCCGCACACCCGTGCTGCAGGATGGCGCCGACGTCTGGTGCGACACCAAGCTGATCGCCCGCGAGCTGGAGCGGCGCGTGCCGCAGCCGACCTTCTATCCGCCGAACACGTCGGGCACGGCCGACGCCATCGCCTGGTGGGCCGAGCAGCAGTTCATGCGGCCGACCGCGCTGTACGTGTCGGGCATCAACGCCGACCACATGCCCGAAGGGCTGCACGCCGATCGCGCCAAACTGCACGGCCTGCCGATCCCGTCGATCGAGGCGGTGCGCAAGGCCGCTTATCGCAATCTCCAGCTCGTGCGGCCGCAGGTGAAGTGGATCGCCGACATGCTGGCGGACGGCCGGCCTTACTTGCTGGGCGATCAGCCCTGCATCGCCGACTTCGCCACCTATCACGTCGTCTGGTTCTTCCGCGGCCGCCACATCGACTGCCGCGAAGTCTTGGCTCCCTATCCGCGCCTGCTCGCCTGGCGCGACCGCATGGCAGCGATCGGCCACGGGCACCGAACGAACATCGACGCCGACGAGGCCCTGGCGGAAGCCTGCGCCGCGACGCCGGCGAGTCCGCGCGCCTCTGACCCGCAGGAAGGCGATCCCCTGCCCGGCCAGCGCGCCCGCGTGCGGGCCGCCGACAATGCCCGGGACTGGATCGAGGGCGAGGTGCATTTCATCGACGCCGACGAGATCGCGCTGCTGCACGAGAACGACGAGGTGGGCCAGGTCGCGGTGCACTTTCCAAGGCTCGGGTACGACTGGCGGCCGATGAACTAAAGGTCCCTCGCTGACGCTCGGGATGACAATTTTGGTGTGATGACAGCAGTGCGCCAGCGCACAACATGACGACCGGCACTATTGTCATCCCGAGCGCAAGCGAGGGACCCTTGCTCTTACTTGACGCCAAACCGGTCGATGCCCAGCCCGTCGATCGGCGTGTTTGTCGAGCCAGTCGCCACCAGTTCCGCCATCACCGCGCCCGTTCCCGGGCCGAGCTGGAAGCCGTGGGTCGAGAAGCCGAACTGGTGGAAGACGCCTTCCGAAGTCGAGCTCTTCCCGACCACAGGGATGCCGTCCGGCATATAGGCCTCGATGCCGGCCCAGGCGCGCACGATCGTGGCCTCGTGCATGGCCGGGAACAGCTCCCACACCGTCCGCGCGCTGATCGCGAGCTTCTCCCAATCGAGCACCGTCTCGTTGCTGTCGCGATAGGGCGTCGAGAGATGGCCGCCGCCGATCACCACGGTGCCGTTGTCGAGCTGCTTGAAGGAAAGCTTGCGACCGCGAAGTATGACCACGGGTTTGATGAAGGCCGGCAGCCGGCTGGTGACCATCAGCATCGGCGCCACGACGGCCAGCGGCACGGGTTCGCCCAGCATCGCGGCGATGCGGTCGGCCCAGGCCCCGGCGGCGTTCACGATCTTCGGCGCCTCGAAATCACCTTGCGACGTCTCGACCCGCCAGTTGGCGCCGCGTCGCGTGAGGCCGATTACGGTCACGCCCTCGATCACCTCGGCCCCCTTCTCGACGGCGCGGCGGCGAAAGGCCTGGGTCGTACGGAACGGATCGGCAGCCCCGTCGCGGCGCGAGACGACGCCGCCGGGGCAGCGGTCGGATACGGCCGGCACGAGGCGCCGCAGCTCGGCGGCATCGATCAGCTCTTCATGCGCGAAGCCGCGCAGGTTGAGGTCGTCGACCCGCTCGCGGAAGCCCGCCAGTTCGGCCTCGCTCTCGGCCACCAGCACGGTGCCGTGCGCGCCGAAGCCGCAATCGTCGCCGACCAGCTCCTCGATGCGCTCCCAGAGGTCCATCGACGAGATCGACAGCGGGATCTCGTGCAGGTCGCGCGCCAGTTGGCGAACGCCGCCGGCATTCACGCCCGAGGCATGGCGGCCGGCATAGTCCTTCTCGATCAGGATCGGCTTCAGGCCACGCAGCGCCAGATGCAGCGCCGTCGAGCAGCCGTGGATGCCGCCGCCGATGACCACCACATCGGCCGTGCGGACCATGCTAGCGCTCCACGGCCTTGCGTTCGGCCTCGCTGATCGGCAGCGAGGCGAGCTCGGCCAGGGTGATCGGCTTCACCGGCGGGCGCAGGCGGTAGTAGCCGACCTCGTCCGGACTGGTCTTGCGCTCGGCCGCGATCAGCTCGGTGACGGTGAGACCGCACAGCCGGCCCTGGCAGGGGCCCATGCCGCAGCGCAGGAAGGCCTTCATCTGGTTCGGACCCTCGCAGCCCATCTGGGCCGTCTCGCGCACCTGCTGGGCGGTCACCTCCTCGCAGCGGCAGGCGATCGTGTCGCCCACGGGCATCCGGAACGCATCGGCCGGCCGGTTCAGCCAGTCGAGGAAGGCCCGCCCCATCTCCTCGCGCTGCAGGCGCTGGCGGATCGCCTGCGTGTCCGGCACGGCGGCCTCGGGCTTCAGCGCGCGCACCGCGGCGATGGCAGCGATGCGGCCGCGTTCTGCGGCGGCGGTGCCGCCTGCAATGCCCGCCCCGTCGCCGGCCACGGCGATGCCCGGCACCGAGCTGCCGAAATCGGCGTCGAGCACCGGCACGAAACAGAGCTGGCGGTCGTTCCAGACATGCGCCACGCCCGCCGCATTGGCGAGATTTACGTTGGGCACCACGCCCTGATGCAGCAGCAGCAGGTCGACGGGCAGGCGCCGCGTGCCGCCGGCCCCGGAGAAGACGACCTCGCGCACCCGGTCGGTGCCCACGGCCTCTATCGTATCGACGCGATGCACCGGCACCTTGGCCCGGACCTCGCGCAACAGCGCCAGCCCCTTGGCGAAGTAAGGCGAGAGCGCGAAGTCGGGCAGATGGACCGCCGCCTGCAACCAGTTGCGCCGCGGTGTGGTGTCGAGGATGGCGTCGATCGTACCGCCCGCCCGCAAGGTCTGCGCCGCCAGCAGCCACAGCAGCGGCCCGCCGCCAGCCAGCACCGTGCGCCCGCCGACCACGAGGCCTTGCGCCTTCAGCGCGGTCTGGGCGGCCCCGGCGGTCATGACGCCCGGCAGGGTCCAGCCGGGAATCGGGAACGGCCGCTCCTGCGATCCCGTGGCGATGATGACTCTGCCGGCCTCGATCACGCGCGCCTTGCCGCCGATCGACACGCCGACGAGGCGTTGCCGGTCGAGGCTCCACACGGTGGCGCCGCTGACGATCAGCGCCCCGCTCGCCTTCGCCTCTTCGGCCAGCGCGGCGCCGTCCCAGTAATCCTCGCCCAGGATCGTTCGGTCGGTCACGGGCGTCGAGGTGATGGCACGATAGATCTGGCCGCCGACGCCGGGATTCTCGTCGAACAGCACGGTCGAGACGCCCGCCCGCGCGGCCAGCGCGGCGGCCGCGAGACCGGCCGGCCCGCCGCCGATGACGACGAGTTCGTAGGAGGATGCGAGGTCCGCCGCCGCAATCATCGTCCGGCCTCCCGGCGGCCGAGCTGGGTTTCGACCTTCATGCCCTCGCGCACCGGGATCAGGCAGCCCTGGCGGCTGCCGACGCCGTCGACCGTGACGAGGCAGTCGAAGCACACGCCCATCAGGCAATAGGGCGCGCGCGGCGCCCCCGTCACGGGCGTGGTGCGGCAATGGTCGATGCCGGCCGCCAGCAGCGCGGCGGCGACGGTGTCGCCTGCCCGGGCGCTCACCTTCTTGCCGTCGACGGTGAGGACGACGGCGGGGCCGCTCTCAGCCAGCCTCTTGAACATGGAACCTCCGGGCACTGAACGGGGCGACAAGCGAGGCGTCTAGCGCACCACGGGCGATCATCGGCGCGATGGTGAGCGCATGGTTGGCGGCCAGGGTCACGCCGGAATGACAGCAGACGGTGAAGGCGCCCGGATGGGTCTTCGACTCGTCGTAGATCGGGAAGCCGTCCTGGGTCATGACGCGGATGGCGCTCCAGGTGCGCACGACATTGACGTTGGCCAGCAGCGGGAACTGGCGCACCGCGCGTTCGGCCTCGGTGGCGCTGACGCCGATCGTGAGCCCGCTCGGATCGACGCTCTCTTCCTTGGAATCGCCGATCATCACCGTGCCCTCGTCGGTCTGGCGCAGGGTGACGACGGGATGGTTGAGGAAGGGCCGCAGCCGTTCGGTGACGACGATCTGCCCGCGCTCCGGCTTCATCGGACAGTCGAGGCCGACCATCGGCGCCAGGCGCATGTTGGCGTTTCCCGCCGCCAGCGCCACCTTGGCGGCGCGGACCTCGCCTTGCGTCGTCGTGAGCCGGAACTCACCGCCTTCACGAACGATGTTTTCGACCCTGTGGCTCGGCCGATAGGTGACGCCGCGCGCGTTGAGGGCGGCATGCAGGGTGCGGAACAGGCGCAGCGAGTTCACATGGCCGTCGAGTTCGCAGAAGCTGCCGCCCACGACCTCGGGCCCGATGTCGGGCAGCATCGCCTTCACCTGATCGTGGGTGAGGATCTGGGTCTTGTAGTCGACGATGCCGGGCTGGTTGTGCAGGCGCTTCAGCACGTTGGCGCGCGCCTCCAGCTCCTTCTCCGACAGGCAGAGATGGAAACCGCCCGGCCGCTGAAACGACACGTCGAGGCCGGTCTCCTGCTTCAGGAGATCGGAGAAGCCGCGCCAGGCGTTGGACGAGCGGATCGTCCAGCCGGCATAGGGGGCGAGACCGAGCCCCTTGCTCTGGACCCAGACCAGCGCGAAGTTGCCGCGGCTCGCCCGCACCGCGCGGTCGCCCTCGTCGAGGATCACGACGCGACAGCCCTCGCGCGACAGGCCCCAGGCCGTGGCGACGCCGACCAGCCCGCCCCCCACCACCGCGACGTCGAATTCATCACCGGCCCTTGCTTCAGCGGCCATTCCCGGCGCTCCTTCCAATGAGCAGGCGTTCCAGTCCGAAAGCGCGATCGAGCACCAGCAGCGCCAGGACGGTGATGGCGATCACGCAGGCCGACACCGAGGTCACCAGCGGATCGATATTGTCCTGGATGTAGAGGAACATGCGGACCGGCAGCGTCTCCGTGCCCGGCGCCGCGATGAACACCGTCATCGTCACCTCGTCGAACGAATTGATGAAAGCCAGCGCCCAGCCGCTGACCAGCCCCGGCAGCACCAGCGGCAGGGTGATCCGCCGCAGGACCACGCTCTCGGTCGCGCCGAGCGATACGGCGGCGTGTTCGATCGAGCGGTCGAGCCCGACTGCCGAGGCGAGCGTCAGGCGCAGCGCGAACGGTATCACCACCACGATGTGCGACAGGACCAGCCCGGTGAAGGTGCCGCCCAGGCCGATCTGGGTGAAGAAGCGCAGGAAGGCGATGCCGAGCACGAGATGCGGGATCATCAGCGGCGACATGAACAGCGCCGTGACCGCTTCGCGGCCGGGAAAGCGGTAGCGCGCGATGGCCAGCGCCGCGGGCACGGAGATTCCCACCGCGATCGCCGAGGAGATCGCGCCCAGCCACAGGCTGCGCCAGAAGGCCGAGATGAACTCCGGATACTGCGCGATGGCGTAGAACCAGCGCAGCGACCAGCGGTCGGTGGGAAACGACAGGTAGCCTTCGGGCGTGAAGGCCACGAAGCAGACGACCAGGATGGGTGCCAGCATGAAGGCCACGAACAGCGCGTGGTAGGCGAGCGCCCACGGCCCGTTGCGGCTCATGCGAAGACCTGCGCGTAGCGGCGCTCGACCAGCCGGTTGGCGCTCCACACGATCGCGATGAGCGCCAGCAGCAGCAGCACCGCGACGGCGGCGCCGAGCGGCCAGTTGAGCGTGTTCAGGAACTCGTCGTAGGCCAGCGTCGAGGCGACCTTCAGGCGACGGCCGCCGATGATGGCCGGGGTGGCGAAGGCGCTGGCGGCCAGGGCGAAGACGATCACTGCGCCGGACAGGATGCCCGGCATCACCTGCGGCAGCACGATCCGGCGCAGCACGGTGAAGGGTCCCGCCCCCAGCGCCACCGCCGCGTTCTCGATCTGCGGATCGAGCCGCTGCAGCGAGGCCCACACGGCCAACACCATGTAGGGCATCAGCACGTGGGCCAGCGCGACCACGATGCCGGTTTCGGTGAACATGAAGGGCAGCGGCGCCGAGATCAGGCCCATGCCCATCAACGCCTTGTTCACGAGCCCCGAATTGCCGCCGAACAGCAGCGCCCAGCCCAAGGTACGCGCGACCACCGAGATCAGCAGCGGGCCCAGGATCACCAGCAGGAAAATCCCGCGCCACGGGCTGCGCATGCGGTTCAGGATATAGGCCTCCGGCGCGCCGAACACGGCCGCCAGCAGGGTCACGAAGAAGGCGATGCGGAAGGTGCGGGCGAACATCTCGTGGAAGTACGAATCGCCCAGCACTTCCTGCCAGTTCTTCAGGATGAAGACCGGCTCGATGCCCTTGTACTGGCCCCAGTCATGGAACGAGAGCAGCACCGTCATGGCCAGTGGCACGATCACGACGCCGGCGAACAGGACCAGCGCCGGCAGGCAGAGGAGATAGGGCGCGGCCTTCACGCGCGGCCGTCCCAGGCGAGCTGCACGGCGTCGCCCTCACCCGGCATCGCCTCGCCGGTGTTCTGGCGGATCACCGTGACGAGGCCGGAGGCGGTGTCGACCTGATAGAGCCAGTGATTGCCCTGGAAGATGCGCGTGCGCACCGTCCCGGCGAGGCCGGAGGCCGCGAAGGAGATGCGCTCGGGCCGCACGGTGGCGCCGTTCACCAGGTTGGTCTTGCCGAGGAAGTTGGCGACGAAGGGCGTGGCCGGCCGCTCATAGGCCTCGTGCGGCGGGCCGATCTGCTCGGCCCTGCCCTGGTTCATCACCACGATGCGATCCGACAGCGCCATCGCCTCGGCCTGGTCGTGGGTCACCAGGATGGTCGTCGTCCCGACCGTGCGCTGGATCTGGCGCAGCTCGATCTGCATGCCCTCGCGCAGCTTGGCGTCGAGGTTGGAGAGCGGCTCGTCGAGCAGCAGGATCTGCGGGCGGATCACCAGCGCCCGCGCCAACGCCACGCGCTGCTGCTGGCCGCCCGACATCTGGCGCGGAAAGCGCGTCGTGAAGGCGCCGAGCCCGACCAGTTCCAGCGTCTCGCCCACCCGCGTCTTCCGCTCGGCCGCGGCGACGCCCTGCATCTCCAGACCAAAGCCCACGTTCTCCGCCACGGTCATGTGGGGAAACAGCGCGTAGCTCTGGAAGACCATGCCGAGCCCGCGCTTCGCCGGCTTGATCGCCAGCAGGTCCTTGCCGGCCAGCCGGATCGCCCCGGAGGTCGGCTCGACGAAACCGGCGATCATCTGCAAGGTCGTGGTCTTGCCGCAGCCCGAGGGGCCGAGCAGCGCCACGAACTCGCCCTTCTCCACGCCCAGGGTCAGGCCGTCGACGGCGTTGTGCGCGCCGAACGACTTGGTGAGCGCCTCCAGTTCGAGGAACGCCATCTAGTCCGCGCCATGCGAGACGATGCGCGCCGCCGTGTCGCGGTGCAGCCGATAGAAGGCATCCTGCGGCTGGTCCATGTCGAGGATCTCGGCCTCGGGCACGCGCAGGAACAGGCCGCGCAGCACCCGCCCGATGCCGCCGTGGGCGAACACGGCGACCGGACGCTCCATCGCGAGCGCCGCGATATCGTCCAGCGCCGCCCGGGCACGCGCGGACGCCGCGATGTAGTTCTCGCCGCCCGGCGGCTCGTAGGTCCAGCGATCGAGCCGCCGCGCCGCCATGGCGCCCGGCCAGCGCGCCTCGATCTCCGGGCCGGTCAGCCCGTCCCATTCGCCCCAGCTCATCTCGCGCAGGCGATCGTCGAACGACCCTTCGTGATGCGCGAGGCCGGCCTCTTCTGCGGCGAGGGCCAACGTCTCACGGACGCGGCCGAGCGGGCTCGCCCGAACCACGACATCCGCAGGCGCGTGACCGGCCTGGCGCAGCTCATGCGCCAGCGCGCGCCCCATGGCGCGCGCCTGCGCCCGTCCCGTCTCGGTCAGCGGCGAGTCGAGAAAGCCCTGCGCCCGCTTCTCGGCGTTCCAGACGGTCTCGCCGTGGCGAAACACATAGACGGGATGATGCACGATCGGTCTCTTGGCCGCTCAGCGCTCGACCTCGCGGTTCCAGCGCTTGGTCCAGTCGTCACGCGAGGCGTTGATGGCATCCCAGTCCGGCGCGATGATCAGTTTCGCCCGCTCGCCGACCGGCGCCATCTTGAGTTCCGGCATGTTGACGTCGACCTTGGTGTTGACCGGCCCGTTGCCCATGGCCTTGGCCATGCCGGTCTGGACCGGCGCCGACACCAGCAGCTTGATCATCTCCTGGGCCAGCGGATTGACCGAGGCCTTGGCCACCGGGCAGGCCGAGGCGAGGAGGATGGGTGCGCCTTCCCGGGGATAGATGAAGTCGACCGGGAAGCCGGTGTTGGCGAAGGCCTGGACGCGGCCGGTGCCCCACACGGCGATGTTGGCCTGGCCCGACTGGAACAGTTCGGTCATCTTGCCCGGCGAGGGCTCGTAGACCAGCACGTTGGGATTGATGTCGGCCTTCATCACCTTGAAGCCCGGCTCGATGTTCTTCTCGCCGCCGCCGTTCATGCGGGCGTACATCATGAGCGTATAGAGGCCGTAGGTGTTGTTGATCGGCGGGATCACCAGCTGCTTCTTGAACTTCGGGTCCTTGAGGTCGTTCCACGAGGTCGGGATCGGCCAGCCCTTCTCCTTGAAGACCTTGGTGTTGATCATGAACCCGGTGCCGGTCTGACCGACGGCGACCGCCTTGTCGTCCTTGAACAGCGCGGCGGGGTAGAGCTCGCTCTTGTCGAGGCCCTGGATGGGTGCGCAGAAGCCGAGCTGGATGGCCTGGTACATCACGCCGTCGTCCATGATGGCGACGTCGATCACCTGGTTGCCCTTCTGGGCCTGCAGCTTGGCCAGCGTATCGGTGGAGTTGCCGGCGACGTATTCGACCTTCACCCCGTGCTTCTTCTCGAACTCGGGGAAGACCTCCTTGCGCAGGTGGCTGTCCCAGACGCCGCCATAGGCCGCGACCGTGAGCGTCTTCTGCTGCGCCCCGGCGGGGAGCGAACCCGCCAACAAAGCCAGTGCCGCGATTGCGCCGAAGCCTGCCAAGCGGGTCATTGTCCCCTCCGTTCGTGAGTTCCCCACGGTCAGTGTTTTATATCGGGCCACACGGCGTCAAATCCATTTTGTCGTCAAGGTCTATGCCGAAATGTTATGAAAGCCGATGCGCAGCCTGAACCCGCGTCAGATCGAGGCTTTCCGCGCCGTGGTGCTGACCGGCGGCGTCGGCATGGCCGCAAACCTGATCAACGTCACCCAACCCGCCGTCAGCCGCATGATCCGCGACTTGCAGCAGCAGCTCGGCCTCACCCTGTTCGAGCGCCGCGGCACGGGACTTGTGCCCACCAGCGAGGCGCTGTCCCTCTATGCCGAGGTCGAGCGGGCCTTCGTCGGGCTGGAACGCATCTCGCAGATGGCCACCGAGCTGCGCACGCGACGGGCCGGCTTCCTGCGCATCGCCGCCCTGCCTGCGCTGGCCAACGGCTTCCTGCCGCGCTTCGCGGGAAGCTACCTGGCCGAGCGGCCCAAGCTCGATCTCGTCCTTTCGGGTCTTGTCTCGCATGCCGTCGTCACGTCCGTCGCTCAGGGCCAGAGCGATCTGGGCTTCGCGGAAGGCTCGATCGAGCACGCGGCGGTGCGGCTCGAACGCATGCCGCCCGCCCCCTACATGGCGGTGCTGCCGCAGGACCATCCCCTCGCCCGCAAGAGGCGGTTGCGGCCGGCCGACTTCGAGGGCGAGAGCTTCATTTCGCTCGGGCACTCCTCGCTGTCTCGCTTCCGAATCGACCGCGTGTTCGCCGACCACGGCGTGAGACGGGTCATGCGCATCGAGACGCCGCTGTCGGAAATCGCCTGCTCGCTCGCCGGCTCCGGCGCCGGCGTCACGCTGTGCGATCCGTTCACCGCGACCGAGTACGCGACCCGCGGCATCGTCGTGCGCCCGTTCGAGCCGCGCATCCATTTCGAGTTCGCCGCCCTACACGCGGCGCAGAGCACGCTGCCTCCCGTGGCGCGCGTGTTCATCGACAGCTTCCGCGCCCACATCACAGCCTTCCTGCGGACACTGCCCCGGCGCTGACTATCCTGCCGGAACACTCGCCGGCCGGAAGGGCAGCAGGAACGTGAGTTCGTGCTTGTTGTTGTGGAGGTGGAGGACGGTTGCGCCCGGAATGGCCGCGAAGGCCCTGGCGGTTTCGTGATCCGTCTCGCCCTGGAACTTGATGGTGCAGACGAAGTTCCGCACCAGGCCGGTCGCCCGCCAGCGCTCGACCAGGCGCAACAGGCGAGCCGGATAGCAGATCACGTCGGAGAACAGCCAGTCGACGGGACCGACACTGTCCGGCTCGAGGCCGAACGCGCTTTCGCCGCGCCATTCGACGCCCGGCATCGCCGCCACTTTGGGATCGAGCGGCGCCTTGTCGACCGCGACGACGCTGGCGCCGAGCCGGGCCATGACCCACGTCCAGCCGCCCGGACAGGCTCCGAGATCGAGACAGCGTTCGCCCGGCTGCGGCCAGCGCCGCAGCCGCACCAGCGCTTCCCAGAGCTTCAGGTAGGCGCGGCTCGGCGGCCCGACCTTGTCCTCGACGAGCTCGACCTCGCCGTTGGCAAAAGGCGAACTGCACGAGGCGGCCGCCAGCATCCGGTCCGGCGCGAGCAGGGTCCACGAACCGAGCGGCGCGGCCGGCGCAGCGGCGGGAAAGACCACAGGCTTGGCCGAAACGTGCGGCAGCTTCTCCTGAATGAGCGCGGCACGGCGATGATGGACCGGTGCGTACATCGCCCAGTTGCGCTGGATGTCGCGCAGGGCCTTGGCGGCCGTGCCGATCGACGCCACCGGCAGCTCGACGCACTCGCGCCAGATGTTGGCGGCCCAGGCGGCCTCGTGCGCCGGCGCATCGGACAGCAGCAGGCGGCCATGTTCGGCCCGCACCGCCACGTCGGCCCGCCCGAGTTCCTCGCGCAGCTGGCTCTCGAATCCTTCGGCGGCAAGATAGGCCGTGGTCACGCGTTCGGTCGGCATCGGAGATTGAACATAATCAATCTCACTGTAACAGGCCGGCCATGGAAAATCCGGCAAACCTCATGCTAGCGTCACGCAACAACGAGGGAGAGAGTCTCATGTTCACCAAACGCTTCCTGCTCGCCGCCATGGTCGCCGGATCGATCGCCGCCACCGGCGTGACCGCCAGCGCCGCGTATGCGCAGGGGCAGCCGATCGTCGGCATCTCGACGGTCGTCACCTACTCGATCGACGCGACCATCAGCGCCATCGATCCGGCCAAGCGCACCGTGACCTTCACCGGTCCGGCCGGTCGCTCGCTGACCTCGAACGTCGGCCCCGGCGTCAAGATGGACACCAGCAAGGTCGGCGACCAGGTCTCGGTGGCGTTCGAGGAGAAGCTGAGCTTCGTGCTGTCCGGCCCGAACACGGCCACCCCGGGCGGCCGCGACGTCAGCGTCACCGCCGCCGCCACGACGGGCACCCGCGCCGCCGGCGTCATGGCCGACCAGACCGTCGCCAACTGGTGGGTCACAGGCGTCAACACCACGGCCAACACGATCTCGCTCGTGAATCCGAATGGCGGCGAGGTCAGGACCTACAGCGTCGTGGCGCCCGAAGGCCGCGCCCAGCTGCCGCGCGTCAAGACCGGCGACAAGCTGACGGCGATCGACACGCAGGTGCTGGTCGTCGCGATCACGCCCAAGAAGTAGCATCTCTGGGAAAGCGGAACCGGCCTCAAGTGACCGGTTCCGCCGTCCGCAGAGGCATCATCCGCCGCGCCGGGAAAGCGTCCCCTGAATGCGCAGACCCGCGCCGCGCAGGTCGAGTGTCAACCGATCGCCAAGGATGCGCCCCTGGACGCCGAGGGCAATCGGGGAACAGGTCTGATCGGCCTGAAGTCGAACCTCGCCACCGACATCGCCGCCGGCGGAGATCGCGAGGGCGATCGTCACCGAGCCGCAGGTTGGACTTGAGATCCGGCCGGACAGCCGGTCGCCCCTGACGTCCAGCTCGGCCGTGAGAACGCGGGATATGCCCCCTGTATCCACGGCGGCCAGCGAGCCGACATAGGAGCCCTCGAAGGGACTTGCGGCGCTGCGAGGGGCAACGGCCTGTAGAGGGGGCGACGGCGTTCCACGATTCAGGTCGGCAGAGCCGCCGCCCACCGCGCCGCCGAAGGTCATGTGCAATTTGCCATTCGAGGCCTGCCCCTGGATCACCAGGGGAAACCGCGCGCACGACGCATCCACCCCCTGCGCGTCGCCCGTAATCGCGCCCGACGGCGATATGCGAACCGACAGCGGCGCGGCGCCGCAGCTCGTGCTCGTCATGGTCCCGCTGCCCGCGCCATTGGCGACGCGAAGGGAGATCGAAGGGGTAGCACTTGGCCGAAGAGCCACCGGTCCCGAGGGCGAGAAGAAGCCGACATAGGTCCCGTCGAAAGGCCCCGCTGCGGGCGCGGGCGTGGACGTTGGAAGGGCCGGCGCATTCGTGACGCTGCGGGCGCGGGCCTCGTCCTCGACCTTCCGCCTCTCTTCCTCGCCTCTGCGCAGCAGGTCCTGGAACTGAGCGGCGGTCAGAAATCCGGTCGCCGGTTGAGACTGGGCCTTCTGCCAGGCCGTGATCATCTCGCGCGACCGCGGACCGAAAGTGCCGTCGCTGCCGCGCGTGTCGAAGCCTGCGGCCGTCAATGCCCTCTGGACGTTCTGTCGTTCCGGCACGCCAAGACGCAGGCTCGCTTCAACGGATTCGGCTGCCTTGCGCTCGTCCCGTTCCGCCTGTGGCGCGGCCGTGAGCGATTGGGCTTTCGATGTGTCGGCCGTCGACGCGGCACTCAAGCCTTTCGTTTCCCGGGCCTGGCGGTCTCCGTCCCCCACCAGCCATGTGAAGTATCCGCCGGCCGCCACGGCGGCGATCAAAGCCGCTGCACGTGCGCGTTTCCAGATGTTCGTTCGGGTCGGCGGGCTGGCCGGCGGACCCTCCGGGGGCTCGACCGGCGAGGGTCGTGCGGCTCGCATGATCACGGTTACGTCGTTGTCGCCCGCCGCCGTCTTGCCGAGAACCGTCCGCCAGGCGGCAATCGTTTGCGGTCGTTCACCCGCCTTCACGGCCAGGCCGGCGTCGATCCCCCGCAGCAGGGCAAGGCTGAACCCGGGAGGCCGGAGGTGCGCCAAGGGCTCGTAGCGGTCCGCAACCATGCGGTCGAAGACGTTGGGAGGCGGTCGGCCGCCAATGGCGCGATAGAGCGTGGCCGATAGTGCGTAGATGTCGGTCCATGGTCCCTGTCGCGCAGAGGTCACCTGCTCGGCCGCCGCGTAGCCGGGGGTGAAAACCGCAGTCAGCACTGCACTGCGGTCGGCGATCGCCGCGCGTGACGCTCCGAAGTCGATCAGGGTGGGGTCGCCCTCCTCATCGACGAGGATGTTCGCCGGCTTGATATCCCGGTGCAGGAATCCATGCGCATGAACCCGGGCCAGTCCGTCGAGCAGCGGCCACAGCAGGCGCTCAGTCGCGGCCGGAGAGAGAGGACCGGCGCGATTCAACCGATGTTCCAGCGTCTCGCCATGAACCAGCTCCATGACGATGTAGGCCGTGCCATTGACCTCGAGGAAATCGAAGACCCGCACGATCGCCGGCGATTTCTGCAGGCGCGCCAAGGTGCGCCCCTCCTCGACGAAGCGCGTTCGCCCCCAACTGAAATCGTCCGCTTCCGCCGGCGAACGCGGCAATACCGTCGTGCCATCCTGGCGGACGGCGAGGGCCGCTGGGAGGTACTCCTTGAGAGCGACCTCTCGCCCGAGCTGCCGGTCGAGCGCGCGATAGGTTATGCCGAAACCGCCATGACCGAGGACACCCAGCACTTCGTACCGGCCGACTGTCTGGCCCGTCCGGAGCGCTACGAAGTCGGCCCCCGCTGGCGTATCTGGCGGCTGGTCCATGCGGCGTACTATGCGCCATTGCCTCTACCGCGACGAGTGTCGACTGATCCCGTGGTCCCGAAGAATCAACCGCCTCGGCGGCCCAGGCTCCCCCGCATAGACCCACCCGTCGCACGCAACTCGAGCGTGACGGCGCCACCGGCTGCCCTGCCTGTCGCGGTGAAGGCACCCACCGAACAGTCCTGGCCCTCGTACAGGCGGCCGCTTCCGGAAATGTCACCATTCGATGACACCGTGAGCGAGAGAGAGGAATTGCCACATCCCGGCTGGGTGATGCGCCCGATCAGAAGACTGCCGGCGATGCTCAGGTCTGCGGTCACGACGCCGGACGCCTGGCCGAAGCCGCTGCTCGACATGCCGCCGCCATAGACGCCGTCGTAGGCGCCGGCCTGTCTGGAGGTCGGGGTCGACGACGCCGATGGCGTCGAGGGGCGAGCCGCGGCCGGGGCCGGCGCCTCGCGCAGCAGCGCCGGCACCTGAGCCGCCGTGAGATAGCCCGTCGCCGTTTGGCCCTTGGCCTTCTGCCACGCCGCGATCATCTCGCGCGAGCGCTGGCCGAATGTGCCGTCCGAGCCGCGCGTGTCGTAGCCCAGGGCAGTGAGGATCACCTGAATGCGCTGGCG
Source organism: Reyranella sp. (assembly GCF_965228225.1). Classification (GTDB taxonomy): domain Bacteria; phylum Pseudomonadota; class Alphaproteobacteria; order Reyranellales; family Reyranellaceae; genus Reyranella. Next base: position 3,140,495 of record NZ_OZ245801.1, read on the forward strand.
ATCGGCCGTGATGAGTTTGAGCGCCTCCTCACCTTCGCGCGCGGCCTCGACAGAATCGGCCGCGTTCTGGGACACGGCCGCCTCTGCAGCCGGCGTGCTTTCGGTCGTCTGCGCCTGTTGCTGCCGTGGTTGGGTCAGGTAATAGGCGCCGGCCGCCAGCGCCAGCAACATGGCAGCGGCGCCGAGCAGCACAGGCTTCGTGCGCGACCGGGGCTTTGGTCCCACGGCAAGAACCGACGGTTCGCTGGGAGGCGTCGGGGGTGTTGGCGGGGTTGGTGGTGTGGGTGGTGTGGGCGGCACCACCGGCTGGGGCATGATCAGCGTCGCACTCGCGTCGGCCATCGACCCGCCCAGCATCGCACGCCACGCGGCGATCGTTTGCGGGCGCTCTTCGAAGCGCACGGCCAGGCCCGCATCGATGCCGGCAAGCAGGGCCGGCGAGAAGCCGGCGAGCTGCAGGCCCCTCAACGGCTGGTAGGTATCTTCCAGCAGGCGATCGAAGGCGCTGGGCGGGGGCTTGCCGGTGATGGCGTGATGCAACGTCGCCGACAGGCCGTAAATGTCCGTCCATGGGCCCTGCTTGCCGGTGGTGAACTGCTCGGGCGCCGCATAACCGGGCGTGAAGATCGCCGTCATGGTCGAGGACCGGCCGGCAATGGCCAGTCTCGCCGCGCCGAAATCGATCAACGTCGGGATGCCGGCCTCGCTCAGCAGGATGTTGCCGGGCTTGATGTCACGATGCAGGAAGCCGGTTTCGTGGACCTTCTGCAGCCCCTCGAGCAGCGGCGCGAGGAATGTGTCGACTTCCTGCGGCGACAGCGGCCCGTTCGCCTTGACCCGTTCCTCGAGCGTGCCGCCGCGCACGAGTTCCATCACCATGTAGGAAGTGCCGTTGGTCTCGACGAAGTCGAATACCTTCACGATGGCCGGGGCGTCGTGGAGACTGGCGAGCGTCCGGCCTTCGGCCACGAAGCGCTCGCGTCCCCACGAGAAATCTTCCGCCACGGCGGTAGAGCGCGGCAGGACCGATGCACCATCCTGTCGGATGGCGAGGGCGGGCGGCAGATACTCCTTCAGAGCCACCTCACGGTCGAGCTGGGTGTCGCGTACCCGGTAGGTGATGCCGAAGCCGCCCTGGCCCAGCACTTCGAGGACCTCGTAGCGGCCGACCACGCGCCCCGGCGCCAGCGCGACATAGTCGACGATGGCGTCCGCTGCCGGCGCGCCAACGGGTCCGCCAGGCGTCTCGCCCGGATCGTCCTTGATATGCATGTTACTCCTGCCCCGCATGGCAACGTCGCCGGAGCGCGGGCGTTCCTCCGCACACGCCCGACGCTCAGAGGCGCAAGCGAGGTCTCCAAATGGCACCGGCTTTCAACGCTTCGGACGAAGCCCCGCCTCCGCTGGCCGAGAAAGACGAAATACGCGTGCCCACCGCCGGAACCTGGGTCGGTCTCGGTGCCGGAATCCTGGTCGTGGTCGCCGGTTTCGTCTGGACGATCCTGTAGCGAGCCCCCTCCCGGCGGGTTAACCTCCGGACAACACGGAGGAATTTCATGGCGAAGTTCGGCATTGGTCAGTCGGTACGCCGGGTCGAGGATCCGCGTCTCCTCACCGGCGGTGGTCGTTACACGGACGACACCAAGCTCTCGACCCCGGCGGCGCGGGCATACGTGCTGCGTTCACCGCATGCGCATGCCGACATCAAGAGCATCCACACGACGGCTGCAACAAAAGCGCCGGGCGTTCTGCTGGTGCTGACCGGCGAGGATGTGAAGAAGGCCGGCTATGGCGACCTGCCGTGCCTGGTGCCCGTGACCAACCGTGACGGCACGCCTCGCGGCGAGACGCCGCGTCCGATGCTGGCGCAGGGCCGCGTCCGCCATGTCGGCGATCCGGTGGCGCTGGTGGTGGCCGAAACGCTGGAACAGGCCAAGGACGCCGCCGAACTGATCGAGGTCGATTACGAAGCCCGCCCGCACACGGTCGGCACCCTGGACTCGGCCCAACCCGGCGCCCCGCTCGTGCACGATCACATTCCCGGCAACCTCGTCTTCGACTGGGAGATGGGCGACCGCGCGCGCACCGAAGCGGCCTTTGCCAAGGCCGACCGGGTCGTGAAGCTCGAGATCGTGAACAACCGGCTGGTCGTGAACTCGATGGAGCCGCGCGGCGCCATCTGTGAATACGATCCGGCGGACGACCGTTCGACCCTGTGGGTCTCCTCCCAGGGCGTCAGCGTCATCCGCCCCGTGGTCGCCGACATGATCCTGAAGATCGGCCAGCCCAAGCTGCGTGTGCGCACCGGCGACGTGGGCGGCGGCTTCGGCATGAAGATCTTCGTGCACCCCGAATATCCGCTGGTCGTGTGGGCCAGCCGCGAACTGAAGCGCACGGTGAAGTGGATTCCCGACCGGCAGGAAGCGTTCCTGTCCGACGTGCAGGGCCGCGACCATGTCTCGCTGGCCGAGATGGCGCTCGACAAGGATTGCAAGTTCCTCGGCCTGCGCGTCACGACGCACGCCGCGCTGGGCGCCTATCTCAGCCATTTCGGCGCCTTCATTCCGACGATGGCCGGCAGCGGCATGCTGGCCGGCCTCTACCAGACACCCGCGATCTACGTGAACGTGAAGGGTGTGATGACCAACACCGTGCCGACGGACGCGTATCGCGGTGCCGGCCGGCCCGAGGCGGCCTATTTGCTGGAACGCTTCGTCGACCATATCGGCCGTGAGACCGGCCTCGGCCCGGCGGAGATCCGCAAGCGCAACCTCGTGAAGCCCAACCAGATCCCCTGGAATACCGCCTTGGGCGACACCTTCGATTCGGGCGACTTCGACACCGTCATGCTGAAGGGCATGGAGAAGGCCGACTGGCACGGCTTCCCGGCCCGCCGCGCGGCGTCACTCGCCAAGGGCAAGTGGCGCGGCATGGGCATGGCCACCTATGTCGAGAAGTGCTCGGGCGGCGCACCGGAGAGCGCCATCGCCAAGTTCAACGACGACGACACGATTACCGTTTTCGTGGGTGTCCAGACCAACGGCCAGGGTCACGAGACCGCCTTCACGCAGATCATGTCGGCCCGTCTCGGTGTCGATGCCGACCGCATCCGCATCGTGCAGGGCGATTCGGACTTCACGCCCGAGGGCATGACCGGCGGTAGCCGTTCGATCCCGGTGGCGGGCGCCGCCGTGTTGGGGGTCAGCGACAACATCATCGAGAAGGGCAAGCTGGTCGCCGCCTCGGCGATGGAGGCTGCAGTCGGCGACATCGAATATGCCGATGCGACCTTCCGCATCGTCGGCACCGATCGCACGATGAGCCTGTTCGACGTGGCCCGCGCCGCGCGCGATCCCAAGCACGTGCCGGAGGGCGGCAAGCCCGGACTGGACGACACCTTCACCCGCACGCCGCAGGCCGCGACCTTCCCGAACGGCTGTCATGTCTGCGAACTCGAAGTCGATCCCGACACCGGCACCGTCGAGATCCTGAACTACACGATCATGGACGATTTCGGCACGGCGCTTAACCCGCTCCTGCTGCAGGGTCAGGTTCATGGGGGTGTCGGCCAGGGTGTCGGCCAGGCGCTGACCGAGAAGACCATCTACGATCCCGACTCGGGCCAGCTGATGAGCGGATCGTTCATGGACTACGCCCTGCCCCGCGCCGACGTGGTGCCGCATGTGCATTTCGACATGCACAACAGCCTGTGCACGACCAACCCTCTGGGCGTGAAGGGCGCGGGCGAGGCGGGCGCCATCGGCGCGCCGCCCTCCGTCATCAACGCCATCGTCGACGCGATCCATCCGCACACCGGCTTGCACCATATCGACATGCCGGTGACGGCATCGTCCCTGTGGGCCGCCATAGACGCCCACCGCACCAGGAAAGCAGCGTAGAGAGTCATGACAGAGAACAAGAACGATCCCACCCTCGCCGCCGCCCTCGCCGATTCGGTGAAGGCGATCGACGCGGATTACACCGAAGAGATGCGGGAACTGCGCGTGCTGTTCGAAGAGGCGCGCCTCGAAGCAGAAAAGGACGAGCCGAGCGACGTGAAGCTCAAGGCGCTGCTCAACGACGCCAACGAAATGGCCCGCACCTTCGCCACGCTCGACCCCGCTTGGGGCGCCGTCCAGCGCGTGGCGCGCCTGTTCGGAATTCTCTGAGATCAGTTGCCGGCGTTGCGACGCCGTTCCAGAGCGCGACGGATGATCCGGGACACCTTCTCGTCCAAAAAGAAGGCGCGCTCGCTGCGATAGCTCTCGTAGCGGGCGACCTCGATGGCACCCACGGCGGCGGCCAACCGGTCGGCGTCTATCTTGCGCTCGAAGGCGCAGTGAATGGCAGGACCGCATTCGTCCTCCACCGTGCGGACGGAATAGTGACCGTGCGGCGGGAAGGTAACGATCAGATCATGCAGGGCCCGGGCGGTTTCGACGATCGGCTGACCGCCATCGTCCGCCTGGCCCAGGACAAGGTAGGGACTGATGTCCTCCAAAGTCGTGCTGTCATTCATAGGGGCTCAACGACGTGTGCACTGCAATAGTTGCATCCATCCCCCGCCTCGTTCGGTCAGGCAACCAATCGTGCCGATCGTCGTTGCGGATACAGCACGAACTGAGCCGCGGATGTACCGGTGAGTTCGTTAGGCCCGCCCGGCGCTGTCGGAGCGGGTCTTTTGCGTAGGTCGCGCGACATGCCGCTGCCCATCGTCTAAGACTTCGGCAATTGCTTCAGCCCCGGAGTTCTGCTTGTCGCCTTCTCTCGTTCGTTCAGGTTTTCTTGGGGTTCTGCTCCTGTCAGCCCTCCCTGCCGCCGCGCAGGACACCGTCACGGTCGGAGGCGAGAAGAAGCGGGCATTCGGAACGCCGACGGCTTTCCAGAATGGCGACACCGCCTGCTATGTCACCCTGAAGGACGATCGCGGCGCCACCTTCGAAGAGCTGGCGGATTTCGATCTCTGTAGCCTGGAAAAATCCCTCAAGGGCAAACGCCTGGCGCTGACCTACAAGACCGCGCGCGTCATGGCGGCCTCGTGCCAGGGCAATCCCGACTGCAAGAAGAGCGAGACCGTCGTGCTGATCGCCTCCGCCAAGCCCGCACCGCTCGCCGCGCCGGCTCAGGCGCCCGCGCCCGCTGCCCCCTCGCCGGCCAAGAGCGCACAAACCTCATTCTGTACGCCGACCGAGACGATCGTATTTTCGTGCCGCACCAGCCCGACCAAGCTCGTGTCGGTCTGCGCCTCGAAGGATGCCGCCCCGAACAGGGGCTACCTGCAATACCGGACCGGCAAGCCCGATTCGAGCGAGCCGCTGGACCTCACCCTGCCGGCAGCCCAAGTGCCACCGCCTCAGGCAGCCAGCGGCGAATCGTTCCCCCTCGCCGGCGGCGGGGGGACGTGGCTGCGCGTTTCGACGAAGAACAACATCGCCTTTGTCGTCTATACCGGTATCGGCAATTGGGGGCCGCGGGGGGAAACGCGCGAAAAAGCCGGCGTCACCGTCGAACGCGACGGCAAGACCGTTGCCAGCCTCAAGTGCACCGGCAAGCCGCTCGGCCTTCTCGGGCCGGACTGGTTCGCGAAGGCCGGCATCACGGCCAAGGGCCAGGATTTCGATCTCCCCGACTGAAGAGAGTTGTAATGTCGCGTCCCATCGAGATTCTCGTTGCCGCCCTCGCGCTCTCGCTGTCTTCGGTGGCCTCCTCCCGGGCGCAGGAACCCTGGCGCGCCTATGAAGGGCACGAAGCGATCGAGATCCCCTTCGCCAATGGCCCGATCTCCCTGCATCACGTTCCGACGGTCTGGCTCAGCCTGAACGGCGCCCGACCGCGCTGGTTCGGCATGGATACCGGCTCCACCGGCATCGTGGTCTCCGCCGAGCATTTCATCCCCGGCTCCGGCGACGTCGCGCAGGGACCAGGGCAGCTGGTCTACAACAGCAGCGGCCGCGTGCTGAGCGGCGAGCACTGGATGACGAATGTGGTCATCCGTCGCGACGAACATTCGCCGGTCGCCACGGCGCGCGTGCAGGTGCTGCGGGTCGACCGGATCACCTGCCTCGAACATGCGCGCGATTGCCGGCCGGAGGCCGAGCCGCGCAACGTCGCGTTCATGGGCATCGGCTTCGACCGCGGTTCGGCGCAGACCACTGCCAGCAACACGTCGCCAAAGAATCCTTTCGTGAGTCTCGTGGCGCTGGCCTCCGGCCGGCCGGTGAGTTCGGTGCGGCCTGGCTATGTCATCACGCGCACCGGTGTGCATCTCGGCATGACGCCCGACCTCACCCGCCACATGGCGTTCGTGAAGTTGACGCCCAAGCCGCACGCCGCTGGCGTGCCGGACTGGAACGGCGCGCCCATGACCGTCTCGGTGGACGGTATCACAGGCCGCGGCACGATACTGATGGATACCGGCATCAACTACATGTTCCTCTCGCCGCCGGCCGGCACGCGCCTGGAGCACGACCGCCACGCGCCCGACGGCACGCGCATCGAGCTCTTCATGCCCGATCGCCAGCGGCCGCAGCCTGCATTCTACGAGTTCAGGGTCGGACGGCGCGGCAACCCGCTCCATCCCGAGCGGGTGGAAGTCGTGCGCGACCCGACGGTCTTCGTGAACACCGGCCGCATGTTCCTGGAGGGGTTCGACTATCTCTACGACGCGGTCGGGGGGTATGTCGGCTACGGCTGGAATGGGCGTGTCAGCCATGACTATGGCGGCGTGACTCCCGGGACCTTCACCGCGCCTTAGCCGGCCGACGAACCGCCGGCATGGCCTATTAAACGAAATAAACGCAATAAACGAAACAAACGAAGCGGATGTCGCACCCCTTGGAAACTTGGGTGGCGGAGAGCGCGACGCATCAATGTTGCTCACCGCTCGTCCTCTTGGACATTTTGCGCCTGTCGGGAGGGGGCGGCCGGCTTCGTCCTAGGGGCGGAACCACCTCTCGACAGGAGCCGAGAAATGAAGACCGTCCCCGCCAACGACCGCGAGCTCGTCCTCTCGCGCCTGATCGACGCTCCGCGCGAAAAAGTCTATCGCTGCTGGACCGAACCTGCGTTGCTGAAGCAGTGGTTCGCCCCCGAGCCCTACGAGACTCCCGTCGTCGAGGTCGACGTGCGGCCGGGCGGCTCCAGCCTGATCGTCATGCGCGGCCCGGACGGCCAGGACATGCCGAACCGCGGCGTCTATCTCGAAGTCGTGCCCAACGAGCGGCTGGTTGCCACCGACGCCTTCACCGAGGCGTGGCAGCCCTCGGCAAAGCCCTTCATGACCGTGATCCTCACTTTCGATGAGCAGGGCGGCAAGACGCTCTACACCGCACGCGTCCGCCATTGGACGGTCGAGGACCGCGATGCGCACGAAAAGATGGGGTTCCACGCCGGCTGGGGCCTCTGCACCGACCAGCTCGCTGCGCTGGCTGCGACGATCTGATCTGGCCGCAACGCGAACGTTCTCCAGGGGTTGAATCACAAGACCTCTGGAGGATCGCATGATCAGCAAGACCCTCGCTGCCATCGCCGCGTGCGGCGTGATCGCCGGCACCGTCCACGCCCAAACGGGTGGACCTGGCTCGAGCGCCGGTGGCGCCTCGACGTCGCCGGCCCCCGCCGGAACCTCGCCGACCGTACCGCCGCCTCCGACCTCACCCCCGCCGGCGAGCGCCGGCACGCCGGTCACCCCAGCGCCCGCCACGCCCGGCGCGCCCAGCGCCGGTCAGCCCGGCGTCGGCTCGGACACGACCCGCCAGGCCCCACCGGCGGGGACCCGCTGAGGTCCTACAGCACGCTCGAGAGGACGGCCTCGCGCAACACGCGCAGGGACGGGACCCACTGGTCGGTCGTGTCGTAGTTGCCCGCCGTGACCGCGACGACGAGATCCAGGCCGGGGAATACCCACAGCCGCTGCCCGCCATTTCCGTAAGCGCCTTGGTAGTGCTCCAGCCGGTTGCGGTTCCAACGCGGGGCGGAGGGCACGGTGGACGCCATGTCCCCCAAGTACCATTGGTACCCGTAGCGCCGGACCTCGTCGCAGCTCACGTACGGCGTCATGGAGCGTCGAATCCATTCGCCGGAAACAATCCGCCTTCCACCGATCTCGCCGTGCTGCAGCACCAGTTGGCCGACTTTCAGGAGATCGCGCGGTTGCAGACGCAGGCCCGACGCGGCGAACTCGTTACCCTGTTCGTCGGTCAGCCACTCGCTGGGTCCCATGCCCAATGGATCGAACAATGTTTCCCGAGCGAAAGCATGCAGGCTGCGGCCCGTTCCCTGCGCGATCATGCGGCCGAGGAGGGCCGTGGCGCCGCCGCTGTAAACCCAACGTTTACCGGGCTCGAACACGACCGGCCGGCCGAGTACGTAGCGATACCGATCGGGTGCGCGATCCATCTCGATCTCGCTGTTGGTCGGGTCGGTGTAGGGAACGCTCAACTCGTCCCAGTCGGTGCCCATGGTCATGGTGAGGACATGCTGGACCGTCCATTTCGCACGGGCGGGCTCGGCTGCGAGGTCGGCATAGGCCGGGAATGCCTCGAACAGGGGCGCCTCCGGCGGCGGCACCTGCCGCTGGTCCAGGGCGATCCCGTAGAGCAACCCCACGATGCTCTTCGACACGGAGCGCAAATCGTGAAGAGTCTCCGGACCGAAATTCACGGTGCCGAGCGTCTGGCCGCGCCGCCAGTCCGTGCCATTGAAGTAGCGCTCCAGCACCAGCTGGCCGCCTCGCGCGACCAGGACACTGTGCACGTTCCAGACACGCTTCTCGGCGATCAGGGCGTCGAGCCTCGATGACAGGTCCGGCGCGAAGCCCGCCGACTGCGGGGATTGCATCTGCCAGGCTGCGGATTGAGCGGACGACTTCAGCGGCGCCATGAGCATTGCTCCCAGCAAGGCAATAAAGGGGCGGCGATCGAGGGAGATTGGTGTCACCCGAACGACGCTAGCATCTCCCTCGCTCGCGGCGCGACCCGAACCAATAACCTGGATATCCGATCTGCAACCTTCCGCGGCGACATCGTTGACTCAGGACTGACCACGGAGAGGTCCATGCGTTATCAGGTCCTGCCAGCCACGTCGGCGGATGTCGCCTACGTGGCGTCCCTTTTGGAGGACGAGCCCGCCGCCGCCGACTGGCCCGAGAAAGAGCCCAGCCGGCGCCTCGTGGAGGCGTGCGCCTTCAGCGCCCAGATCTGGGCGGCGCGGCGCCTCAGCGACGGCGCGACGAGCGCCCTTTGGGGCGTGACTCCGCGACTCGACAACCCCGAAGTCGGCTATCTCTGGATGATGTCCGTCGCCGCCTTCGACGCTGAGTCGAGGGAATTTTCGATGCTGTGTCGTCTCGTCTTCGCCGAGATGCTGGATCAGTTCCCCCGCCTGGAACAGCATATCGACGCGCGCGAGGACCGGACGATCGATCTTCTGCGCGGGCTGGGCTTCGAGATCGGCAAGCCGCAACGCCAACTGGGTTCGGCGACGGCGTTTCATCACGTCTGGCTGGAATCCCAGGCTTTCAGCCGTTATTCGAACCAGCCGGGCGCAGGCGTACCGCTGCTCCACTGAGAGTGGTTCTCCCAAAAGAGAAAGCCCCGCCGCCATTTCAGGCGCGGGGCTAGCGTCCGCCGACCGGTCACCATTACATCCGTGGCTCACCCCGGCGGTGTTCGCGATCAATCTGACCGCTGGAACGAACTGCATATGGGGTGCGGTCTGCGGAGTTCAAGAGGGATTCAGGGCCAAGTTTCTCGTCGCTTGCTCTTTTGGTTTGCGAACGGATTGCAGGTCTGCCTAACGTCGGCTCCTCACGAGTAAATGGCGCGAGGGTGGCGTGGCGATGGCGGGTGATCGAACGGCAGTGACGATGTCGGCCACGCCTGAAATCGGGATGGTGGTCGTGCAGCCGACGGCCTTCTGCAACATCGCCTGCACCTATTGTTATCTCCCCGATCGCTCCAACAAGCACGTCATCGCGCAATCCACCGTGACCCGGCTCTTCGAGCAGATTTTCGCCTCGGGCTGGGCCTGCGGCGAGATCACCGTGATCTGGCACGCCGGCGAGCCGCTTGTGGTGCCGGTCTCGTTTTATCGAGAGGCCTTCGCGACGATCGAAGGGCTGCGGCCCGCATCGGTGCAGGTAAAGCACTCGTTCCAGACCAACGGCACCTTGATCGACCGGGACTGGTGCGAACTCTTCAAGGAGTGGCAGGTCGGCGTCGGTGTCAGTCTGGACGGGCCGCGTGAACTGCACGATCTCCATCGCAAGAGCCGCAGCGGCAAGGGGACGTTCGACAGGACGATCAGCGGCATCCGCTGCTTGCGCGACAACGACGTGGACTTCCACGTGATCTCGGTCCTGTCGCACACCAGCCTCGACCAGCCGGACGAGCTGCTGGACTTTTACCTGTCCGAGGGCATCGACCAGATCTGCTTCAACGTCGAGGAGTCAGAAGGCGAGCACGTTTCGAGCCTCTTCCACGGCCCTGAACTGCGCAAGCGCTATGCCGGGTTTCTACGGCGTTTCTGGCACCTGGCTCGCCAGAGCGGCCGCGTCCGCTTCGTGCGCGAGATCGATCTCGCGCTTCCGCGCATGTTCCGTCCCGAGGGCGTGCCGGCGCGCAACATCCAGGTCGAGCCGCTGGCGATGCTGAACGTCGACAGCCACGGCAACGTATCGAGCTTCTCGCCCGAACTCCTCGGCCTGAAGAACCCGGACTATCGCGACTATCTCCTGGGCAACATCAATTTCCAGTCGCTCCAGGAGATCCGCGACACCTGCCTCGAGTCGCCGCTTTACCGCGACATCACCGCGGGTGTGGAGGCGTGCCGCCATTCCTGCGATTACTTCTCCGTGTGCGGCGGCGGCGCGCCGGTCAACAAGCTGTTCGAGAACGGCAGCTTCATGGGCACCGAGACCTCGTACTGCACGCTGACGCAAATGGTCCCGACGGACGTCATTCTCGAAGCCTATGACCGCCTCGCGCGCAGCGAGACCGGGGGCTCGCCGCGGCCCACCCTTTCGCCTTCGCCTATCCCGAGCGGCGAGAGCGCCGCACAGTCTTCGAGGATGCCATGACCCGTAAGAAACTCTTCACCTTCGCCTCCCTGATCGCCGCCGGCGCGATGCTGGGCGGTCTCGCCGCCCAGGCGCAGCAGCCGGCGCCCCAGGCGGCCCCCTCCACGCCCAAGGATGCCGGGCCGACCCCGGGCGGCGGCGCACCGGGGCCCGAAGGCACCCGGCCCTTCCCGGTCATGTTCGTGACCAGCGTCGAGCTGATTCGCTCCGATCGCTCCGGCGGCATGGACATTGTGCGCGCCCGCGGCCTCGTCACCTCCAACGCCTGGGGCGAGCCGCACCTCCTGCCGATCACCCGCGGTGAAGGCATCGACGGCATGCTCGACCTCATCTTCCAGGCCAGTGCACCGTCGGACATGGCCCCCCTCGGCCCCTTCATGCAGGTCGAGGCCATCCTGCCGATCGCCAAGGGACACCCCTACAAGGGCATCCGCGTCCGCTCGGGCTACAATGCCGTCTCGCTGAAGACCCTGCCGGGCTTCGCCGAGGTCGCGCCGCCCAAGGAAGACTGCGCCAAGTGCCTGGGCAAGTACTTCCAGGCCAAGGGTGCCGCCGCCCCCGCAGGCCAGGCCGCCGGCAATGTCGTGAAGGAAGAAGACCTGCCCTATCCGCTGCGCATCGTCCGCCCCGCCGACGGCATCCCCAGCTACCAGTACGAGCCCAACCGACTCACCCTCGTCCTCTCCGAAGCCGGACAGATCGTCGACGCCGCCTGGGACTGAGGCACTTCAAGTCTTCGAGACGAACTTTCATCCAACTTTCGATTGCCAATTTGCAGGGGCTTGCGCAGGCTGCAGCCCGATTGAGGGAGAACGAGATGTCACAGGATCGACGTACACTTCGCACGCTGGCGCAGCTCCTGCCGTCGGGCGCGCTGGGTCTTTCGGTGAGCCTCGCGGCGGCCGATGCATCCGCCACCGCCGTCGCGGCTCCCGAAGAGTCCAGCACGTCTTCGGTCGCGGACCGCCTGCAGTCGATCCGGACCGACGTCTCCAGCGCGATCGAGCAGTACCGCAAGGATGGTGAGCCCTTCGTGGCCATCGATCGCGAGCAGACGCTCGCCTGGTGGGGCAATGGCTGGCACCGCGGCTGGGGCTGGCGCAACGGCGGCTGGGGCAACGGCTGGCACAATGGCGGCTGGGGCAACGGCTGGCACAATGGCTGGGGAAACGGCTGGCACAACTGGTGAGCCGTGCCGCTTGAGGCAAGCGGTCCCACCGTCAGTCCACGCCCCGCCCGTCCCGAGCGGCGAGAGCGCCGCACAGTCTTCGAGGATGCCATGACCCGTAAGAAACTCTTCACCTTCGCCTCCCTGGTCGCCGCCGGCGCGATGCTGGGCGGCCTCGCCGCCCAGGCGCAGCAGCCGGCGCCCCAGGCGGCCCCCTCCACGCCCAAGGATGCCGGGCCGACGCCGGGCGGCGGCGCACCGGGGCCCGAAGGCACCCGGCCCTTCCCGGTCATGTTCGTCACCAGCGTCGAGCTGATTCGCTCCGATCGCTCCGGCGGCATGGACATCGTGCGCGCCCGCGGCCTCGTCACCTCCAACGCCTGGGGCGAGCCGCACCTCCTGCCGATCACCCGCGGTGAAGGCATCGACGGCATGCTCGACCTCATCTTCCAGGCCAGTGCACCGTCGGACATGGCCCCCCTCGGCCCCTTCATGCAGGTCGAGGCCATCCTGCCGATCGCCAAGGGACACCCCTACAAGGGCATCCGCGTCCGCTCGGGCTACAACGCCGTCTCGCTGAAGACCCTGCCGGGCTTCGCCGAGGTCGCGCCGCCCAAGGAAGACTGCGCCAAGTGCCTGGGCAAGTACTTCCAGGCCAAGGGTACCGCCGCCCCCGCAGGCCAGGCCGCCGGCAACGTCGTGAAGGAAGAAGACCTGCCCTATCCGCTACGCATCGTCCGCCCGGCCGACGGCATCCCCAGCTACGAGTACGAGCCCAACCGACTCACTCTCGTCCTCTCCGAAACCGGACAGATCGTCGACGCCGCCTGGGACTGAGGCAAAAGATCGGTGTGCCGCGCTGCGGCGACGACCTTCGGCGAGGAGTCGGCCAGACTCCTCGACCGGCACGATTGATCGTGGTGAGGAGCGATTTCACGGCAGTGACCGTCCTGCGCAGCCAATGGGAGCTGCTGGATCGTGCCAATGCACATGCCGGGGCAATCACACCCCCAGTGCAGGCGACTCGCGTTAGCCCTGGCGGCTTGTAGGTTTGCGAAGCGCCAGCTGACCCATTTCGGTGAGCAGCTGCCTTGTCGACTCTCGGGTAGTCCGTTTAGCTTTTCTCCCCTGGGGACAAGCACGTGATTCCAAAGACCATCTTTCGCACCCTGACGGGCCACGCTCTCATCATGTGGACGAAGGGCTCCGCCGTTGGCCAGTCCATGCCGAGACATTGGCGCCGTGGGATGCCGGACGCTCGTCTGACGTCGGTGGCACTCGTCCTCGGAACGCTGTCGTTGCTGTGGGTATGGCCCGCCGAGGCACAGGTGAATTGTAGTGGTCTCTCGGTCACCCAATGCAACATGGCCAATGACCAATATACTCTTCTACAGAACTTTCAGGGACTGCCGGCAACGCAAGCGGGACAGCACGCACTGAAAGCCGACCTCGCCACGGTCGTCAGCATCTATAACAACGCCACACCGGCACAGCGTGCTCAAGCCGTTCAGAATTCCCAGTCGGTCGTCAGCTCCTGGAACGGCAACGCCGACAGTTACAATCCGACGGCCCAGTACAACGTCTGGCAGCAAATTTCATCCGGCAGCCAGATTCTCTCTTCGCTGGGCTCATTTCCCCAGCTCAAGATGTCGTCGGCGCTTGCAGATACGCTGTCGGGCATGCTTGCGAGGGACGTCAACGCCTGGTCAAGCGAGCAAACAACGTCTCCGACCATCAGCGCGGTCACGCAGCTTCTCCAAGGCTACTACACTGTGCCTCCAGGCAGTACCGACCCGAGTTTTGTCGGGGGCGGGAGTATCGCCGGCGTGCAGATGGTTGGCCCGCTCAAGGACGCATTCACGGCGTATGCCACCTACTTTCGTTTCTCGGATCCGGCGAACACAACGTCCTACTCCTTGCCACCCTGCGGCGCGCCGCCCTGCCAGCCGGACCCGCGTCCCTATCAGCTGTCGACAGCGATCTCGCTTTGGCAATCGAGCCAAGCCTCTGCGAGCGATATGTCCAGTCAATCCGACCAGTGGGTCGAAAATCAGACCTCGGGCGCCTTCCCCAGCGGCCACTCAACCTACGGAAATACGACGGCGCTCCTGCATGCAATCATGTTTCCTCAGGCCTACCAGAGCCTGATGGTTTCGGGTCAGCAGTTCGGATTGAGCCGCAACGTGCTGGGTGTTCATCACACACTGGACATCATCGGAGGGCGGATGCTCGCCTATTACACGATGACGCAGCTGCTGTCGGGAAACTACGCCCTGTCGGCGGCAGACATTCCCACCTTCGCCGGCGTTCCTGCCTACTCGGACTTCCAGACGTACGTCTCGCAACTGGCCGCGATACTTCAGCATCAGGTCGGCTCGGTTGCCACCGTGCCCTATGCGGCTTGTGCTGCGGACGTGGCCAGCTGCATGAGCGGCGGCGCCATTCCGAGCGCCGCGCAGTTCGCCGCATCAAACCAAGCCTATGAGGCGCAGGCGACCTATGGCCTGCCGCCGGTGGGGGCCACGAACATGCCAGGAGTGGTTCCGGCCGGTGCCGAATTGCTGCTCACGACGCGCTTCCCCTATCTCGCTCACGAGCAAATCCGCGAGGTCCTGAAGACCACCGAGTTGCCGTCCGGCGGCCCTCTCGACGACGGCACGGGCTGGGCTCGCCTCAACCTTTTCAAGGCGGCCGGTGGCTACGGTGCCTTCGACACCAACGTCGCCGTCACCCTCGACGCGTCCCGCGGCGGCTTCAACGCCGTGGACATGTGGAGCAACGACATCACGGGACCGGGCGGTCTCACCAAGCGCGGCAGCGGCTTGCTGATCTTGGGAGGCGCCAACAGCTATGGCGGTGGCACGACAGTGGAAGAAGGAACACTGGCTCTGTCCGGCAGCATGATCGGCAATCTGGATGTTCGCGCAGGTGCGGCCTTCGTGAGTTCGGGCGGCTACAAGGTCGCAGTTGGAGCAATGCTGACCAATCACGGCACCTTCCAATCCGTCAATTCCAGCCTGGTGAACAACGGCACGATCGAGAATGCCGGCGACATTCTGGGCGGCGTAACGAACAACGGCGTCTTCCATCAATTGTCCGGAAGTTTCGAAAACAGGTCGGGCTCGGCCTTCGTCAACAACGCAACATTTACGGGTGACATCACCAATAGCGGGTATCTGGGCGGGTCAGGCACCTTCACCGGCAGGGTCGTCAACAACGGGACTGTCGCGCCGGGCAATTCGATCGGCACTCTCACGGTCAACGGCAGCTACACCCAGGCGGCCGGCAGCTCCTATACGGTCGAGACCAACGCCCAGGGTCAGAGCGACCGCATCGCGGTGAGCGGCGCGCCGGGCACGGCCACGATCGCGGCGGGGACAAGCGTCCTGGTGGCGCCGGCCGCCACCGGCCCCTACGCGCCCCGCACCACCTACACGATCCTGAGCGCCAGCGGCGGGGTCACCGGGACCTATTCCTCGGTCGCCAGCAACCTGCCGTTCCTGCTGCCGAGCCTCAGCTATGACGCCAACAACGTCTATCTCGCGCTTCAGATCGGCGGCTTCGCCCGCCAGGCCCAGACCCCCAACCAGGCCGCCGTCGGCGCAGCCTTGGATGCCGGCGCCATCGGTGCCACCGGCGACTTCGCCACGGTGCTGGGCGCCTTCTCGACGATGAACGCCCAGCAGGGCGTCGCCGCCCTGAACACGATCAGCGGCCAGAACTATTCCGCCTTTTCCTCGACCGGCATCGCCACCACCCAGATCTTCATGACCAACTTCGCCAACACGGTGGGCGGCACCTCCGGGGGCGGCAATCGCGTGGCCCTGGCCCAGGCCTGCGACGTCGCCTGCGACTCGAGCGAGCCGGCGCGATGGGGCGCCTGGGGCGGTGCGCTGGGCGGCTTCGGCGTCGTCGGCGGCACGGCCAATGCCGGCACGCTCACCTACAATCTCGGCGGGTTCGCCGCCGGCCTCGACCGCCGCGTCACGGACGAGCTGCTGGTCGGCGTCACCGCCGGCTTCACCAGCGGCAGCCAGTGGGTCGGCGGCTTCTCCGGCCGCGGCCTCTCCGACACCTTCCAGGCCGGCCTCTATGCCAGCTACGCAAAGAACGCCATCTATGTCGACGGTCTGGCGGCCTACGCCTATTCCGACAACCAGATGCAGCGGCAGATCACGATCCCCGGCCTGTCGCGCACCGCCAACGGCCGCACCGGCGCCAACCTGTTCTTCGGCCAGCTCGAGGCGGGCTATCGGTTCGACATCGGCGGACGCGCGGATGCCTACATCACCCCGTTCGCGCGCCTGCAGGGCGCCACGGCCACCCAGAGCGCCTTCAGCGAATCGGGCGCGGGCGCGCTCGACCTCTCGGTCGCCGCGCAGACCACCAACTCGCTGCGCAGCGTGCTCGGCGCCCAACTCGGCGGCGCCCTGGATCTCGGCTGGCGCGACAGGCTCGCGATGACGGTCAAGCTCGGCTGGGGCCACGAATATGCCGACACGGCGCGGCCCGTCGCCGCCTCCTTCGTCGGCGCGCCCGCCTCCGGCTTCACGACCTACGGCGCCGCGCCGCAACGCGACAGCGTCGTGCTGGGCCTCTCCGCCAGCACCGCCATCGCCGACGCCACCTCCCTCTACTTCCGGTACGAAGGCAACATCTCCAGCCAGGATTCCAACCAGGCCCTGACCGCCGGATTCCGCATGACCTGGTAGTCGGGCAGCGGACGCGGCGGCACCATCGTCATCGCCTCCGTCACGCCGATCTACCAATTACCCGACCCGATGTTCGTGTCAGGCGTGCTCGGTGTCGATGCGTGGTTCGCGCTCGGCTTTGCCTGCCCTCGACGAGGCTTTCGCGACGAAGGCCCACGCAGCGGGCGAAGGCTCAGTCGTCGACCGAGACGGCGGCTGGCATCGCCTCGAGGTCGCGTTCGGTGAGGCTCGCCGCCACTTGCTTGCGAAACCGTTCGAAGTCGGGGCCTCGCAGCTGGGCGCGCTTCAATTCGGGATGGGTGATGGGATTGATCGGCTTGCCGTCGACCTGGAGTTCGAAATGTAGATGGGCGCCGGTCGAACGCCCGGTGCTGCCGACATAACCGATCACGTCGCCGCGCGACACCACCATGCCCGGCTGCAGGCCGCTCGCGAAGCCGGAGAGATGGCCGTAGACGGTCGCCAACTTGCCGCCATGCTCGAGGCGGATCCAATTGCCATAACGGCCGTTCGGTGCCGCCCCGATGACGATACCATCGGCGGCCGCCACGACGGGCGTACCTGTCGACGCCACCAGATCGACGCCCTCATGCATGAACAGCGACCGGGACGACGGCCGCGCCGACAAGGCATAGGCCGGCGGCGCCCGGAACCCGCCATATGAAGACCCTCCGTACGAGGAGCTACCCGACTGCCCGGAGGACGAGGCGCCGCCCACGCCGACGCCTGCCCGCGGCATTTCGGTGGCGCCTCCCGTCGGCAGTCCCGGCGGCAGCGGCTTCGCGAGCTTCGGACCACCGGCACCCTGTGGCTTGCCGCCGTAGGAAGGCGGCTGGTCGAAGGGATCGGCGCGCAGGCCGAAGCCCGATGAGATCGATACGGTGTCGAGGGGCAACCGGAACGAAGGCGGCGTGGCCGCCTGGCCGCTCGCCATCCAGAAGCGCTCGCTATTGTCGCGTCCCCGAAAACGATGAATCGCCATCACGCCCCTGGGCGTGCGCAACTCCATCCAGAGAATGCGGCCGACATCCAGCGGCGCGCCCGCCTGGGTGAAGGTCTGCTCATAGCGGACGTAGAACCGATCACCGTCGCGCATCTCCTTCTTGAGGTCCACCGACGTCTCGAACGCCTCCAGGGCCTCGATCATGGCCGGCGCTGGCACCCCCGCCGCTGCGGCGGACGCTCCCAGCGAACCGCCGGAGATCACGCCGGAAACGCCGATGCGTCGCTGGTACGGGAGATAGGCCTGCCGCCGGGCATCGTCCTCGCCGTCGCCCAGCAGGCGATCGGCCTCGGCCCGCCCCTGAGCCACGACCGCTTCCGTCACGGGGCCCGTGTTCACCGGCGGCGGCACGGGATCCGCCAGCGGAATGATCGGCTGGACCTGCTCCAGTTCGACTTCGATGGAGAGGTTGCGCGCGAGCAGGCCTTTCACCGACGCCAGCTGCACGAAGGACAGATGATCCCGCAGGCCGGACTCTGCTACAGCCCACGGCAGATCGCGCGCCACGCCCTGGGACGTCCCGCCGAAAAGCAATGAGGCGGCGAAAGCCGCGGCGACCGAGGGTCGGTTCATTCAGTCCTTCTCTTAGGGCCGACGTCGGGGCATCGCTCGTGACCACCGCGTGGTCCCGAACCCTACCTCATTTTCGGGACCGGTTTCCATGCCCGGACTCGCCTTTCCGCCTCGGTGATTTGCGCAGGGGTCATGCGCGCAGAAAGCGTCGCGAGGTCCTTTCTCGCCTGGTCGAGGCGGTCCTGGTTCTTCGCCGTATAGCGGTCGATCGAAAGCTTGATCCATTTGTAGGCCTCGACATCGTCCCGCGGCGGGATCCCCTCGCCGAAGCCCAGCATGAAGCCGATGTTGTTCTGGGCACGCGCATATCCCTGCTTGGCAGCGGCAAGATAGAGGCGCGCGGCCTCCTGCAGATTGCGCGGCACGCCATCGCCGCTCCAGTACATCGCCCCGAGCAGCGTCTGCGCTTCGGCATCTCCCTTGGCCGCCCAGACCTTCCAGATGCGCACCGCGGTCGCCATGTCCTTGCGCTCATACGCCCCCGCCGCCTGGCGCATCTGCTCTTCGAAGGACTGCGCCATCGACGGAGCCGCGAAGGTCGAGGCGAGGAGGACCAGAAGCGCAGACAGGAGCGTTTTCATAGCCGCATGATATGCCCACGCCGCTCCGCTTCGACAAGTCCGCGGGACACCTGAAGCGATGGTGTTCGCATGGCAACGCCCTGGATCGCGCCGCGTTGGGCGTCGAGCTTCACTTGGGAGTTTCGCGATGGCCAGCACCAATTTGAAGATCGTCGCATCCGACAGCGCCCCCGCAGAGGAATTGCGGGCGCATGAGCAGACTTATCAGGGCTTCAGCAAGCTGGTCCTCTTTGCGGCCCTCCACATCGTGCTGGTCTTGGTGTGCATGGCGCTGGGTTTCGTGGGCCACATGCCGACTCTTGGCGTCATCCTGGGATTGGGCGGCACGGTGGCCCTCGTGGTTGGCTTTGCGATCTCGAGCTAGCGCCGCTTCGCGCCCTGCTCGACACCACCAGCCGGCACTTCGTTGCAGCGCGCGCCGTAGACATGCGTCCAGGCACGCGTGAACTCGGCACCGAGCAGGAAGATCTGCGCCGAATAGAAGATCCAGAGCAGCAGGACGATCAGCGCGCCGGCCGCGCCGAAGCTCGAGGCCACGTTGGATTGTCCGATATACAAGGCGATCAAATACTTGCCGCCTTGGAAGAGGCCGGTCGCGGCGAGAGCCCCCACCGCGACGTCGCGCCAGCGGATGGGCGTTTCCGGAAGCACCTTGTACATGATCGCGAACAGGCTGGAGATGAGCAGAACCGATATCAGCAGATCGGCGGCCTGCACCGCGACCTCGGCAGCCGGAAAGGTGTACTTCAGGAACTTGCCCAAGGCCGTCAGGGCGGCGCTCAGCGTCAGCGACACCATCAGGACGAAACCCAGCGTGATGACCAGGCCGAAGCTGGCGAGCCGGGCGCGCAGCAGGCGCGACATGGTGGAGTCCCTGGGTTTCGCCTTCCAGATGGCATTCAGCGCCGACTGAACTTCGCCGAACACGCCACTGGCGGCCAACAGGATGGTGAACAGGCCGATCACGGTGGCGACGAGGCCCGTCATCCGATCGCTGGCGCTACGGATCATCGCCTGCATCGCTTCCGCCGTTTCGCGCCCCATCAGCCCGCTCAGCTGCTCGACGACGGCCCCCTCCGCGGCCTCCTGTCCGAACACCAACCCGGCAACCGCGATGACGAGCAGAAGCACGGGCGCCAGGGAAAACAATGTGAAATAGGCAATCGCGGCGCCCCGGCTGAAGGCATCGTCGCCGATATATCCTTCGACGGTCTCAGTCAGCAGCCGCCGTATGCGGCCGGAGTATGAGGGGGTTTCGACAGGGAGCGTTTCCACGGGGCGGAGAACGCAGCCGAAGGGAATTCGCTCCCACCCCGGCACATGAGGTATGAGATGTTTCCTCCCGCCCGACGCCGATTCAGGATGCCGACATGACCCGTGCCAGCCGTCGACTGGTCCTCGCCGCCGCACTGACCTTCCTGCCTTCCCTTTCCTCTGTCGCGCAGACCCCGCCCGACGTCCCGCAGAAAGTCGAGATCCTGCTCGACTGGAAGGCCCTGCCGACCTACGCGGGCTTCTTTCTCGCCCGCGAGATGGGCGCGTTCGAGCGGCGCGGCCTGGAGGTGACCTTCGCCGAGACGCAGGGCGCGATCTCATCGGCGGAGATGATCGGTTCCGGGAAGCAATACTGGATCGGTTCATCGAGCGGCATCGCCACCGCCATCGCCTGCTCGAAGGGGCAGCCGATCAAGAGCCTTGCCGTCTACTACGCCAAGACACCGACCGTGATCTACACACGCGGCGAGGACCGCATCGCCCACCCGCGCGACCTCTACGGCAAGACACTGGGGCTCGTCCCCGGCAGCATTACCAACGAGGAATTCCGCGCCCTGGTCGTGGCCAACAGGCTCGACCGCAGCAAGATCCAGGAAAAGACGGTCAATTGGAATGCCTACGACCTGGTCGAGAAGAAAGTCGACGCGCTGATTGACTATGACGAGATGGCGCCCTCGGAACTGATCGCCGAAGGGCGCCACATCATGATGGTCCGCCTGGCCGATTTCGGCGTGAGGGCCTACAGCCTGAACCTCATCGTCAACGATGCCGCCTGGGCCGATCCGGCCCGGCGCGAGATCGCGCAGAAGGTCGCGGAGGCGGTCCAGGAAGGCTACAACATGGTCCGGGAGCGACCGGGCGATGCCGCGCTGCACTTCTCCCGCATCTTCCCGCGGCTGGCGCCGCGCTACGTCGACCGCAGCATCGCCACGGTCTCGCAGCAGCTCTCCGGCCCGCCCACCGGCACACAGACGCGCGCGGGCTGGGAAGCCACGATCAAGACGCTCGTGCAGCTCGGCCTGCTCGCAAAACCGGTCACGGTCGACGAGGTGGCGATCTTCAATTGAGGACGACCGCCAACCGACACAGTTCCTACCAGCCCCAGAGCAACTGCCGGGAAATCCAGCCGCGGATTCCGCCGTCGCGCTGAACCTTGACCCAGCCCGTCCTGCGCTCGAGGGTCTTCAGCGTGTCGCCATAGGACACCTTGCCGACGATGCGGCCGGACGTGCTCGGCTGGCTGCGCACGTTGGCGGTCTTGACCTTCACGATGTGATACGCGGTCTTGCCGGTCAGCGTCCGGAGAACCCAGCCTTTGTCGTTCTCGAAATCCTGCACCTGCAGCCAGTCGCCGCGTCGTCCGACGACCTTCAGGGGGAAGCCCCTGCCCAGCACCCATTCGGCAGAATGGCGTGTTCCCGGACCGGAACGCAGGTTCACTTCCTCGCGCGCCACGCTGACCATTTGCTGGGCAACGGCCTGCGGCATATCCAGCGCGAAGATGCCGGCGACGAGGACAATCAGGAAATAGCGAGCGAAGAGCATTCGTGGGCTTTCCTTCCCGGAAATGTTCAGGGAACACCCATCCCGGTCCAGGACCTCTGGGGTGGGCATGCGTCGGTCATGCCATTGTCACCCGATTGGCGCTCCACGTCACCCGCTTGACAAACTGAACGTCACATTGGCCGTGTTTGTGCTCTTCCCTGCAGACGACTGGCGCCGGCGACCACGACTGTGGTGATCGCCACCATCGTCAGGCTGAGGACCGCGATGGCACCGACATCGCCGCTCTCCTTCAGGTCGAAGATCAGCACCGAGAGGACCTTCGTTTCAGAGGTGAACAGAATCACCGCGGCGGAGAGTTCGCGGATGGTGGCGACGAAGATGAAGCACCAGGTCGCGATCACGGCGGAGCGAAGCAGCGGCGCGGTGATATCGGCCAAGGTGCGCAGGCGCGTGGCGCCCAGCATGCGGCCCGCCTCCTCGAGTTCGGGATGCACGGCATGGAAGGCAGACCCGAGTTGCTGGTAAGCGGCCGGCAGTTCGATCGTCACGAAGGCGATCAGCAGGATCCACAAGGTGCCGTAGAGAGCGAGCGGCGGTCGCGTATAGGCGAGGAACAGGCCGACGCCCAGCACGATGCCCGGAATCGCGAGCGGCGCCGTGGCGAGGAAGCCCAGCACGCGATAGCCGCGCACCGCCTTGCGCGCCACGATATAGGCGATCATCAGCGCCAGCAGTGCGCCCAGCGTGGCCGAGGCCGTCGCCAGCAGGAAGGTGTTCTTCAAAGCCGGCATCGTGGAGCTCAGCTCGAGGAAGGTGAATTTCACGTTGTGCAGCGTGATCGTTTCCGGCCCGACGATGCGCGAAGCCACGCGCGAAAAGGCGGAGTTGAACAGCGCCGCGTAGGGCAGGAAGAGCGGCATGGCGAGGATGAACAGCGCCACCATCACAGCGGGGATGCGCAGCCAGCCCAGCCGGATGGGGCGCGGCGCACCGTACTTGCCTCCCAGCACCGCATAGCCGCGCCGGCCGAGCGCCATCGCCTGGGCGCGCAGCAGCAGCACGGTCAGAACCAGCAGCGGGACCGAGGCCGCCGCGGCCAGTTCCGGCTTGGGCGGGAACTGGAACAGGCTCCAGATGCGCGTGGTGAGCGTGTGGAAGCCGGCGGGAATGGCGAGGATGGCGGGCGAGCCGAACAGGTTCAGCGCCTGCAGGAAGGCAACCAGCGCGCCGGCCAGCAGGGTCGGCAGCGCCAGCGGCACCGTAATTAGGCGCGCGGTCTGCCATGTCCTGGCGCCGAGCATCGACGACGCGTCCTCCAGCTCGCCCGGCATGCGGTCGAGCGCATTGGCGACCAGAATGAAGACATAGGGGAACGTGTAGCAGGCAATGACGAAGATCAGCCCGCCGAGGCTGTAGATGTCGAACAAGGCCTCATCGGACGGCATGCCGCTGAGCAGGCGCCAGAGCTGGTTCAGCAGCCCCGAATTGGGCGCCGCCAGCATTTCCCAGGCGATGGCGCCGACGAAAGGCGGTGTCACCAGCGAGGCCATCACCAGCGTGCGGATCGTGCGCGCAAACGGCATGTCGGTCCGCGCCACGAGCCAGCCCAGCGGCGCAGCCACCAGGCAGCAGATCGTACTCACCGAGCTGGCGATTATGAGCGTGGTGATCAGCGGATCGACGAAGGTGGGATCGGTGAACAGCGCCACGAAGTTGGCGAGCGTTATGCCGCCATCCTTGCCCGTCAGACTAACGATCAGCAGCCACCCGACCGGCAGCACGATCATCACCGCCAGCAGGGCGGCGACCGCGATCAGAACGGGCCGCGACAGGTCGAAGCTGCGGGTCATACCTTGAAGTAGCGCTGGTAGCGGGACTTGATCTCGTCCGCCTGCTTCTCGACCTCGACCGGATCCTCCGGCAGCGTCTTGATCGACGCCAGTGCCGGCCGCCCGGCCTTGGCTTTCACCAGCTTGTTCGCCGGATACTGGCCGCTCACGTTGACGATGAACTCCTGGCCCTCCGGCGACATGATCCAGCCGACCAGCAGGCGCGCGGCATTGGGATTGGGCGATGCCTTGAAGATCGCCATCGGGTTGGAGATCTGTGGCGTGCCCTCGACCGCATGCACGACCTCGATCGGCGAGCCGCGCTCCTTGGCCATCCAGAAGAGATAGTCGCTGCCGTCGACGGCGATGGCACGCTCGCCGGCCTCGATGCGCTTGGGCGGCTCGGTCGCCGACTGGACCTGCAGCACCTTCTGCTTGGAGAGCTTCTCGAAATACTCCCAGCCCAGCGCCTTCGCGAGCTGCTGGGTCGCCGTCATGATGGTGCCGGAATAGCCCGGATGGCCTTTCACCAGCTTGCCCGAATATTTCGGATCGAGCAGGTCGACGAAGCCCTTGGGCGCGTCCTCTGGCTTCACCAGCTTCGTGTTGTAGGCGATGGCCGACAGGTGCGTACGCTGGTTGACGAAAGTGCCATCGGCGTCACGCTGGTCGGCCGGCAGGTTCTCTGCCATGTCGGGCGTCAGGAACGGCTCCAGCCAGCCCTGCCGCTTCCAGACGATGAAGTGCGCGGCGTCGGAGCTGTTGGCGACGTCGACCCGGCGGATGTTGCTGCCGACTTCCTGGCCGATGCGGTTGAACAGCCGCTCTGCGCCGGTACGCTCGACTGCAACCTTGATGCCGGGATACCTGGCCTCGAAGGCCTTGGCCATCGGCTCGGCGACCGAGAGATCCATCGCCGTATAGTAGGTGACCTTGCCTTCCTTCTTCGCCGCCTCGATCAGCTCCGGCGTGATGGCAGTCGCTGGTGGCGCTGCGGACAGGACCCGCGCGCCGAGCGGCGCGAGGACGGTGGAAGCCGCGGCGGCGGCGACGAATTGACGACGGCGCATGGGCTACACCTTGAAGTATTTGACGTACTGGGCCTTGATCGCGTCGGCTTGGTCGGCGACGACGCTCGCCTCTTCCTTCAGCTTCTTGATGTCGGCGAACTTCTTCATGTCGGCTCGGTCCACGGCCTGGGGATGCGCCGAACGCAGCGCGCCGACGTCGATGTTGAGCTGCTGCGCCTCGCGCGTCATCGACCAGGCCTGGAACAGGCGCGCCGCGTTGGGGTTGGGCGCATTGGCCATAACCGCGGAAGGTCCGGTGACCAGCGGCGTGCCCTCGCTGGCATAGACGATCTCGACCGGCTCGCCGCGCGTCTTCAGGTCCTCGGCGACATATTCGCTGCCGTCGGCCATGACCGCCCGCTCGCCCTGCGCGATCTTCTTCGGTGGCTCGGTCGCCGACTGGACCTGCATGACCTTCTGCTTGGAAAGCTTCTCGAACCACGACCAGCCGAGGTCGCGGCTGAGCTGCTGCGTCGCCGTCATGATGGTCCCGCTGTAGCCTGGATGCGCCTTGACGATCTTGCCCATCCACTTCGAATCGAGCAGGTCGGCATAGGATTTCGGCGCGTCCTCGGCCTTCACCAGCTTTGTATTGTAGGCGATCGGACACAGTGTGATGCGCCACGAGGCGAACATGCCGTCGGGGTCCTTGTGCGCCGCCGGGAAATACTGCGCGACATCCTCCGGCACGAAGGGCGCCAGCATCCTGGCCCGCTTCCACACGATGAGATGCGCGGCGTCGGAGCTGTTCACGACATCGCAGTTATAGATCTTGTTCTGGAACTCCTGGCCAATGCGCTGGAAGTTGCGCTCCGCACCCGAGCGCTCGACCTTCATGGTGATGCCCGGATACTTGGCCTCGAAAGCCTTGGCGACCTTTTCGCCGAGCGCCAGGTCGACCGACGTGTACCAGGAAAATTTACCTTCCTTCTTTGCCGCGTCGATCAGCGCCGGCGTGATTTTCGTCGGCTCCGGCGGCGCCGCGCGCACCGGCGTGATGAACGAACCCGCGGCCATCGCCGTCGAGGCGGCAAGCACATGGCGTCGCGTCAGCTTCCTCGTCATGGTCATTCCTCCGCCAAAGCCCGGCATTGTTCCGCCGGCAGATGCAGCCAGACCGCCTGGCCGACTGCGATGTTGCGCCCCGGCGGCGCGGTGACGCGCAACTCGGTCTTGTCGTCGAGCGTGACCGTGTAGTCGCGCGTGGCGCCCAGGAAGACCTGCCGCGTCACCACGCCGTGCAGATGATTCTCCGCCCCCGACGGCGGCGCCTCGAGGTCGATGGCGATCTCGTGCTGGCGGACAGACACGGCCACCGGCCGGCCGGCGGCCAGCTTTCGTCCGGTCGTGCGTAGGACCGCGCCGGCCACGGAGACGCGGCTCTCGTCGAGCGCGGTCGCCGCGAGCACGTTCGAACCGCCGATGAAACGTGCCACGAATTCCGAACGCGGCCTCGCGTAAATCTCTTCCGGGGACCCTAGCTGCTCGACCCTGCCCTTGTTCATCACCGCGATCAGGTCGGCCGTGGTCATGGCCTCGGCCTGGTCGTGGGTGACGTAGACAGTCGTGTAGCGATACTGGTCATGCAGGCGGCGGATCTCGAAACGCATCTCCTCGCGCAGGTTGGCATCGAGATTGGACAGTGGTTCGTCGAGCAACAAGGTCTCGGGCTCCACCACCAGCGCGCGCGCCAGCGACACGCGCTGCTGCTGGCCGCCCGACAGTTCGCCGGGATAGCGCTCGGCCAGGGCCTCGAGACGCGCGGTCGAGAGGATCGCTTTCAGCTTGGCATCGATCGTCGCACGGTCGAGCTTCCGGATCCTGAGTCCGTAGGCCACGTTCTCCGCCACCGTCATGTGCGGCCAGAGCGCGTAGCTCTGGAAGATCATCGACATCTTGCGGCCTTCGGGCGGCACGGTTCGCGAAGGCGAGGACAGGACCTTGCCACCGACCTCGATTTCGCCTGCCGAAGGCTCGATGAAGCCCGCGATCAGGCGCAGGGTAGTGGTCTTTCCACACCCCGAGGGCCCGAGCAGGCAGACGAGTTGGCCATGTTCCACACGCAGCGAAACGTCGTCGACAGCGACGGCAGCGCCGTAGTGCTTGGAAAGGCCCTTCAGTTCGACTGAGGCCACGGTTCCTCCCGGTTGGTTCGCACCTTATTCAAATCGGCCGGCGCAGGCTATATTCGCCGCCTCATTGGAAGGATTGCCGGTATGCAGGAACAGAAAATCATCGGTCGCCGCGACGGCGCCGTGGGCCACGTCGTCTTCAACAACCCGGCCAAGCTCAACGCGGTCTCGCTCGACATGTGGGACGGCTTCGTCAGCATCCTGAAGGACTTCGCCCAGGATCCCGAGATCCGCTGCCTGGTCGTCAGCGGATCGGGCGGCAAGGCCTTCGTTTCCGGCGCCGACATCTCGAAGTTCGAAAGCGAACGCGCCAACGCCGAGGCCCAGGTCCGCTACGACGCGATTTCCAAGGAAGGCTACGAAGCGCTCTACGACTTCCCCAAGCCGACCATCGCCAAGATCACCGGCTACTGCATCGGCGGCGGCATGAACCTCGCGGCCTGCTGCGACCTGCGCTACTGCAACGAGGGCGCGCGCTTCGGCGTGCCGGCCGCCAAGCTCGGCCTCGGCTACGGCTTCCTGCGAATCGAGCGCTTCTCGCGCATCGTCGGCTTGCCGCGTGCCATGGAGTTCCTGTTCACCGCCAAGCAGTATTCCTCGAAGGAAGCCTACGACATGGGCCTGGTGCACGGCGTCGCCGCCGATGCCGAGTTGGACGCGATGGTCGACGGCATCACCGGCGCCATCGCCCAGAACGCTCCGCTGACCATTGCACTCGCCAAGGCCGCGGCACGCGAGATCGCCAAGCCCGAATCCAAGCAGGACCACGCCAAGCTCGACCGGATGGCCGAGGCCTGTTTCGACAGCGAGGACTTCAAGGAAGGCCGTCGGGCGTTCATGGAAAAGCGCAAGCCGGCCTTCAAGGGCCGCTAGGCAACGAGAGGAAAAGCCCATGACCGCCCTGCCCCTCTCCCACCTCACCGTTCTCGACCTCACGGCGCATCGCGCCGGCCCGACCGCCGTGCGCCAGCTCGCCGACTGGGGCGCGCATGTGATCAAGATCGAACCACCGCCGCCCCCGTCCGAAGGCGGCAAGAACAACGATTCGATGGGCGGGGCGCGTCACGGCTTCGACTTCCAGAACCTGCACCGCAACAAGAAGTCGATGACGCTCAACCTCAAGAGCGCCGAAGGCCATGCGATCTTCATGAAGCTCGCCGCCAAGGCCGACGTCATCGTCGAGAACTACCGTTCCGACGTGAAGCATCGCCTCAAGGTCGACTACGACACGGTGGCGAAGATCAACCCGCGCATCATCTATGGCTCGATCGCGGGTTTCGGCCAGAGCGGCCCCGACGCCGCGCGCCCCGGCGTCGACCAGATCGCCCAGGGCATGGGCGGCCTGATGTCGATCACCGGCGAGCCCGGCCGCGGCCCGATGCGGGTCGGCATTCCCATCGCCGACCTGACCTCCGGTCTCCTGCTCGCCCAGGCGATCATGCTGGCGCTCTACACGCGCGAGCGCACCGGCAAGGGCCAGTGGGTTCACACGTCGCTGATCGAGGCGCAGATCTTCATGCTCGACTTCCAGGCCTCGCGCTGGCTGATGAAGGGCGAGGTCGCGAAGCAGGCCGGCAACGACCATCCGACCAGCATCCCGACCGGCGTCTTCCCGACCTGCGACGGCTACATCAACATCGCCGCCGCCGGCGACAAGATGTGGAAGCGCGCGGCGCTGGCGCTGGGCGCCCAGGCGCTGATCGACCATCCCGAGCACGCCACGCCGGCGCTGCGCTCGCAGAACCGCAAGGCGTTGAACGAGCGGCTGGCCGAGGTGACGAAGACCAACACCAGCGCCCACTGGATCGAGTCGTTGAACAAGGCGGGCGTGCCCTGCGGCCCGATCAACACGATCGACATGACCTTCGCCGAACCGCAGGTCCAGCACCTCGGCATCGCCCGCCCGGTCAACCATCCCGCCCTCGGCGAGATCAAGGTGGTCGGCCAGCCGATCAACCTCTCGGACTACCCGCAGCCCAAGTCCCTCAAGCCGACGCCGGACCTCGGCCAGCATACGGACGAGGTCTTGGCCGGTCTGGGGTACGACGCGAACGCGATCGCGGGTCTCAAGTCAGGCGGCGCCGTCTAACGCTTCAGGTATCCGCGCAGCGCCCGGAGAAACTCCGCCGGGCGCTCGATCTGCGGCAGGTGTCCTGCCTCCGGGATCGTCACCAACCGTGATTGCTCCAGCGACAGCCGCATCTTCCGCGCGCCGTGCTTGTCGAGGACCGGCGAGCGGTCGGCCTCGCCGAAGATCAGCAGGACCGATCCCTTTGGCGGTGGCGCGGCTTCCTCGCCGGACAGCAACACGTCGAGAACGCGATCGGCGTCGGCGGCGGTGAAGGTGTCGAGCGTCCGGGCGATCTCCGCCGGCACGTTCGAACGATCATGGAAGGCGAGCGGCAGGACCTCACGACCGAAATGCAGGCGCTGCAGGTTGCCGCGCGCCAACCGACGGATCGGCGTCTCGCCCGCAAGCCAGCGCAGCATCTTCGAGTAGCCCGGCGGCTGGTAGCCGTTCACCAGCACGAGGCCGGCGGAGCGCTCGGGATACTGGCCGGCGAAGCGCCAGGCGATCGTCGCGCCCAGCGAGTTGCCGACCAGGGTGGCGCGCTCGATGCCGAGTGCGGTGAGCAGCTCGGCGAGCCAAGAGGCATAGGCGCCGAAGCTCGGCAGGCCTTCGGGCGAGTGGATCGGCGGCAGTTCCGGCGCTACGACGAGATGCGTGCGTTCGAGATCGTCGGTCACGGTCGACCAGTAGGCTTCCGCGCCCGCCCAGCCGCCATGCAGCAGCACGATTGCCTCACCGGTGCCGCCGGTCCAGACTCGCGCCGGGCGCTGTCCGAGCAAAATTGTCTTCAGCTCCACGTCACGCCCTCTGAACATATGAAGCGGGAGATATAGAATGGCCACGACGCGTAGAACAGCTTTGGTGACCGGCGCAGGCCGAAACATCGGCCGGGCCTGTGTGCTGGAGCTTGCCCGGATGGGCTACGACGTCGTGATCAACGGCTCGTCCGATCGCAACGCCTGCGAATCGGTGGCGAAGGAAGCCGCGGCACTCGGTGTCGAGGCGCTCGTCGTCATGGCCGATGTTGGAAGCGTCGAGGAATGCCGGCGCATGGTCCAGGAGGCGATGGCCAAGTTCGGTTCGGTCGACGTGCTGGTAAACAACGCGGCGCTGCGCCCGGCCAAGCCCTTCCTCGAAATGAGCGAAGCCGACTGGCGCCGCGTCATCTCAGTCGACCTCGACGCCGCCGTGTGGCTGTCGCAGGCCTGCCTGCCCGGCATGGTGAAGAAGGGCTGGGGTCGGATCGTCAATTTTACCGGCATGAATGCCATGCACGGCTATGCCGGACGCGCCCCGGTCTCGGTCGCCAAGCACGGCGTCTGGGGACTCACAAAGGCGCTGGGCAAGGAGTTCGGACCGAAGGGCATCACCGTCAACGCCATCTCGCCCGGCCCGATCTCGGCCGATGTCGAGGACGACGACGAGTCGAACCATCATCGCCTCGAGACCATGGCCAAGGTGCCGCTCGGCCGCATGGGCACGCCCGCCGAGATCGGCTCGGTGCTCGGGCTGCTGGTCTCCGATGGCGGCGCCTACGTGAACTGCCAGATGATCCAGGTGAACGGCGGCGGCCAGACCTGATTCTTGAGTCATGTTCCTCTCCCCCTCGCGGGTGAGAGGAACATGAGGAAACTCTACTCCATCGGCAGGCCGATGGTGCGGGCGATGGCGCTCCAGCGCTCGACCTCGGCCTTCACGAAGTCGCCGAAGGCCTGGCGACTTTCGAGGTCGACGCTGGCGCCTTGCTCCTGCCAGATGCGCTTGATCTCGGGTTCGGCCAGCGCCGCCTGCACCGCGGCATGCAGCGCATCGAGCGGCACGGCCGGCGTCGCCCTGGGCGCAAACAGGCCGTACCAGGTGCTGACCTCGAAATCCTTCACCCCGGCCTCGGCGAAGGTCGGCACGGCGGGCAGCATGCTCTCGCGCTTCGTCGTCGCAACGGCCAGGGCGCGCAGACGGCCGGACTGAACGTAGGACGCGACCGTGCTGAGCGGCTGGAAGGTGGCGTCGAGTTGGCCTGCCAGCAGGTCCTGCAGCGCCGGGCCACCGCCGCGATAGGGTACATGCGTCAGCTTGATGCCGGTGCGACGCTGCAGCAGCTCGATGGCGAGATGCGGCATGGTGCCGAGACCGGATGAGCCGATGTTGATCGAGTCCGGCGCCTTGCGTGCCGCGGCGATAAAGGCCGCGAGATCCTTGACGTCGAGCTTGGCCGGATTGACCACCAGCCCGACGGGGACCTTGGCGATGTTGCTCACCGGTGCGAAGTCGCGCACCAGATCGAAGCCCGACTCGGCATAGACCACCGTCGCAAAGGACTGCCCGCTGTTGGCGACCAGCAAGGTGCAGCCGTCGGGGCGCGCCCGCGCCACCACCATGCCGCCCAGCGTACCGCCGGCGCCGCTGCGGTTCTCGACCACGACGGGCTTGCCGAAGCGCTGGCTGACTTGGGCCGCGACGGGACGTGCGAACAGGTCGTTCGAGCCGCCGGGCGGGAATGGGACCAGCCAGTTCATGGACCGCGGTGGACGCCATTGCTGGGCGTCGGCGGCGCCCGCCGCGCTTGCGGCCAGCAAACCGCCCAGGGCGGCGCGTCGCGAAAGAGACCGCGTAAACTTCATCGGCGTCACTCCAGCTGGACGTTGGCGGCCTTGGCGATGCGGCTCCATCGCTCGGCCTCGCGGCCGATGAAGTTCGCGAAGTCGGCGCGGCTCTCGAGTTCGACCTTCGCCCCATGCTCGGCCCAAAGCCGCTTCACCTCGTCCGAGCCCAAGGCTCTCTGGACGGCGGCATGGATGCGGTCGAGGACGATGTCGGGCGTGCGGATCGGCGCGAACAGGCCGAACCAGGTCGTCATTCGGAAGTCGGCCAGGCCCGCCTCATGTGCCGTCGGCACGTCGGGCAGCAGTGCATCGCGACGCCGGTTGATGACTGCGAGGGCGCGCAATTTGCCTGACCGGACGGCGCCCGCGACCGCACTCACCAGCACGAACGCGGCGCCGACCTGGCCGGCCAGCAGGTCCTGCAGCATCGGCGCGCCACCGCGATAGGGAACATGGGTGAGCTTGATGCCGGCGCGCCCCTCGAAGAGGCCGATGGCGAGATGGGTCACGGTGCCGAGGCCGGCCGACCCGATGTCGATGCTGCCCGGCGCCTTCTTCGCCAACTCGATGAAGGCTTCGAGATTGGCGGCGTCGACGCGCGCCGGATTGATCACCAGCGCATAGGGCACGCGGCCGAAGGCGGCGATCGGCGCGAAGTCGCGCAGGAAGTCGAAGCCGGCCCGCGGATAGATTGTGGGCGCATAGACGAGGCCGGTGTCGCCCACCAGCATCGTATAGCCGTCCGGCGCAGCCCGCGCCGCGACGGCGGTGCCGACCGTGCCACCGGCGCCGCTGCGATTGTCGATCACGACCGATTCGCCGATCGCTTCGGCGACGCGCGCCGCAATGGGGCGCGAAAACATGTCGGAGCCGCCGCCGGCCGGGAACGGCACGATCCAGGATACGGTGCGTGTCGGCCAGTCGCTGGCGCGCGCCGGGACCATCGGCCCGGCGCCGGCCGCCATCAATCCCCCCAGCAAGCTCCGCCGTGCAATCCCGCTCATTCGGCCGGGAGCTTAACGTCCGGCCGCGGCGGCGCAATACCGGGTGTTACTGCGGCTCGATCTTCGCGAGCTTGATGTACTTCGTCCAATCCTCGCGCTCCTTGGCTACGAAGGCATCGCACTGCTCGATCGTCCAGTCCTTCGGCGGCGGCAGGAAGCCGAGCTGCTTCACCCGTTCCATCACCGACGGCTCGTAGAGGGCATCCATGATCAGCCGGTTCAGTTTCTTCTTGATGTCGTCCGGGGTCTCCTTGCGCACCGAGAAGCAGGAATAGGAAATGATCACATACTCCGGATAGGTCTCGGCGACGGCCGGGATATCCGGGAAGAGCGCAGACCGCTCCTTCGAGGTCACGGCCAGCGCGCGGACATAGCCGGAGCGGACGTAGCTCTCGCCCACCACCTGGTCGGGGAACACGCAGTCGACGCGGCCGGCATTGAGATCCTGGATCGAGGCGACGGCGTCGCGGTAGGCGACTTCCTCGAACTTCACGCCCGTCGTGACCTCGAACAGGGCCGCCGGCACGCGCGACGAGGCGTTGCCGTAGCCCGAAAAGAGCGGCTTCGGCTGCTTCTTGGCGTACTCCACGAACTCCTTGACCGTCTTGTACGGCGCGTCGGGCTTCACCAGCATGAAATTGCCGATCGTGCCGTTGACGGCCACCGTCGTGAAGTCCGACGGCTCGTAGGTCATCGACTTGTAGAGGCTGAAATTGGCGGCCAGCGTGCTGGTCGAGCCCAGCAGGATCGTATAGCCGTCGGCCGGCGCGTTCTTGACCTGCATCGTTCCGATCATGCCGGTGGCGCCGGGCTTGTTCTCGATGACGAACGCCTTGCCCGTCACGGTCTCGAGCTGCTTGCCGATCAGGCGCGAGATGATGTCCGTGGAGCCGCCCGGACCGAAGGGCACCAGGATCTTCACCAGACGGGACGGATAGGCTTCCTGCGCCCGAGCACCGGAACCCAGCGCGGCGGCGACCGGAAGGCCGCCCAGGACGGCCAGAACATTTCTACGCTTCATGCATACGCTCCTCGAACGAGACGGGACCCGTATAAGTCGGCACGGCCAAAAGGCGAGCCGCGATTGCGGGCCGTTTCGAAGAGCGACCGCTTCCATGAAAAAGCCCTCCTCCGACGGATCGGAGGAGGGCCATTTCCCGCAAGCTGCGGCGATTTTACATGCCGAGTTGGCTGATGAACTTGGTGTTCAGGTAGGCCTCGAGCGCCTCGATGCCGCCCTCCGAGCCGTAGCCCGAGTCCTTCATGCCGCCGAACGGGACTTCCGGCAGCGCGAGACCATGGTGATTGATCGACACCATGCCGCTTTCGAACGCGGCGCCGACCTGGGTCATGGTCTTGCTGTTCGTGGTGTAGGCGTAGGCCGCGAGGCCCCACGGCAGGCGGTTGGCCTCCTTCATCACGCCGTCGAAATCCTTGAATGACGAGATCGGGGCCAGCGGTCCGAAGGG
Organism: Reyranella sp.; assembly: GCF_965228225.1. GTDB lineage: Bacteria > Pseudomonadota > Alphaproteobacteria > Reyranellales > Reyranellaceae > Reyranella. Next base: position 3,174,568 of record NZ_OZ245801.1, read on the forward strand.
CTCCTCGTTCATGATGCGGGCATCGAGCGGCACGTCGGTGAGGACGGTCGGCTCGTAGAAGTAACCCTTGTTGCCCTTGCGCTGGCCACCGGTCTGGACCTTGGCGCCCTTGCCGATGGCATCGCTCACGAAACCGTCGATCGCGTGCAGGCGGCGCTCGGCGACGAGCGGGCCCATGCGCGTGTCCTTGTCGAGACCGTTGCCGACCTTGAGGTTCTTGGCGTAGGCGGTGAACTTCTCGACGAACTCCGAATAGACCTTCTCGTGCACCAGGAAGCGGGTCGGCGCGACGCAGACCTGTCCGGCATTGCGGAACTTGTTGGCGCCCAGGATGTTCACCGCCTGGTCGACGTCGGCATCCTCGAACACGATGGCCGGCGAATGGCCGCCCAGTTCCATGGTGACGCGCTTCATGTGTGCGCCGGCCAGGGCCGCGAGCTGCTTGCCGACCGGCGTCGAGCCGGTGAACGTCACCTTCTTGATGATCGGATGCGGGATCAGATACTCGCTGATCTCCGACGGCACGCCGTAGACGAGCTGGATGACGCCCGCCGGCACGCCGGCATCGACGAAGGCCTTGATGAGCTGGGCGCAGGAGCCGGGCGTGTCTTCCGGTCCCTTGACGATGATCGAGCAGCCCGTGGCCAGCGCTGCCGAGGCCTTGCGCACCACCTGGTTGATCGGGAAGTTCCACGGCGTGAAGGCGGCGACCGGTCCGACCGGCTCTTTCGTCACGAGCTGGTACACGTTCTCGAAGCGCGCCGGGACGATGCGGCCATAGGTGCGGCGGCCTTCCTCGGCCATCCAGTCGATGATGTCGGCGGCCAACAGGGTCTCGCCCTTGGCCTCCATCACCGGCTTGCCCTGCTCCATCGTCATGATGGTCGCGATCTCGTCGGCGCGTTGGCGCATCAGCTCGGCGGCCTTGCGCATGATCTTGTAACGGTCGAACGGCGAGACCTTGCGCCACTGCTGGAAGCCCTTCTCGGCCGCCTCGAGCGCGCGATCGAGATCGGCCTTCTCGGCATGGGCCACATGGCCGATCACTTCTTCCGTCGCCGGATTGATGACCGGGAGCGTCCGGCCGTTGGCGCCCTTGGTCCAGGCACCGTCGATCATCAGGGATACGTCGCTGTAGTTCATTTTTTCCTCCTCCTACTTCTAGCTTCCGCGATAGGTCGAATAGCTCCAGGGCGTGCAGAGCAGCGGGACGTGATAATGCCCCTCCGGCTCGGCAATGGAAAACCGTAAAGGCACGATGTCGAGAAAAGGCGGATCGCCCTGCTCGATGCCCCTGCTGCGGAAATGGTCACCCACGGCGAAGCGCAGCTCGTAGCGGCCGATCGGCAGCGGCCGACCGCCGATCAGGGGCGCATCGGTGCGCCCGTCGGCATTGGTCGTGGCCGTGGCAATGCGATGAGCGCGCTCACCGGCGAATTCATAGAGCTCGATGGCGATGCCGACCGCCGGCCGCCCCGCATGTGTGTCGAGCACATGCGTGCTGAGGCGGCCATTTACACGGGGCATTCCCTCGCCGGTCAGCTTGGCCGCGAGGCGCAGCCGCGTGATGAACGAAATTTCCTGCAGGGCAGTGGCGAATTCGGTGGCTGCATCGTGGCGCAGCCGGCGTTCGAACTGGGCAAGGATCGAATCGCGCGTGTGCCGGCGGACGCAGACGATGAAGGGGAAACCGAACTTCGCCTTGTAGGCATCGTTGAGGCGATGGAAGCGCGCGAATTCTTCCTCGGAGAGCGAGTCGAGCCCGACGCTCGCCTGCTCGTGTCGCGAATCCTCGGTGATCGTCCCCGCCCGCGCCGCCTTGCCGGCAAGATCGGGATGGCCACACACGAAGGCAAGCTGGCGCTCGCGTGGCGCCGCGCGCACCGCGCCCATCATCGCTTCGTGCAGGGCGGTGACGGTTGCGAAGGGGCGTTTGGCTGCCGCGGCCTCGGCGACCCACGGCGCCAGTTCGAAGGTGTCACCAACGGCGGCCGCGAACTCGCCAGCAGTCGCTCGATTGAGGTCGTCGAGGCTATGGATCATGCCGGCCGACCTAGCACGCGCAGAAGTCAGCCTCTATAGTCCCGGCCAGCAAAAACCCTTGGGAGGAGCCGCAATGACCGGCCGCAACACCTTCACCCGCCGTCGCCTGGGGCAATCGGCTCTCGCCGGCGCCGCCCTGCTGGGCGCTCCCCTGCCACTGCGCGAGGCGTTTGCCCAGGGCGCGCCCGCCAACCTCAAGGTCGGCCTGCTGCTGCCGACGTCCGGCCTTCAGGCGCAGATCGGCCAGGCGTGCAAGCGCGGCGCCGACGTGGCCAACGACGTGTTCGCCGACATGAAGATGCCGGTGAAGCTCGAGATCGTGAACTACGACACCGAGACCAAGCCGGACGTGGCCCGTACCCAGGCCGAAAAGGCGATCGACGCGGGCTGCCATATCCTGGTCGGCGCCTTCGATTCCGGCCAGACCATCGCCATCGCCCAGGTCTGCGAGCAGCGCGGCGTGCCGCTGGTCGTGAACATCGCGGCGGCCCCGCAGATCACCGAGCAGGGCTACAAGTTCGTCGTGCGCAACTTCCCGACCGCACCGATGCTGATCACCGGCGCCCTGTCGCTGCACAAGGAGATCTTCAAGATCTCGGGCAAGACGCCCAAGACCGCCGTGCTGATGAGCGTCAACGACACGTTCGGCACCTCGATGATCAACGGCATCAAGGCGCTCTTCCCCAAGCTCGACATGCCCTACGAGCTGGTCGACACGATCAGCTACGACGTCGCCGCCAAGGATCTCTCGGTCGAGGTCGCCAAGGCCAAGGCCACCAAGGCCGAGCTGCTGCTGCCGGTCAGCCGCCTGAACGACGCCAAGCTGCTGGTGCAGGAGATGGTGAAGCAGCGCTGGGAGCCGATGGGGGTCCTCAATCCCGGGGCGCCCGGCCTCTACGAGCAGGACTTCCTCAAGACCATGGGCAAGTACGGCGAGTACATGATTTCGAACGTGCCGTGGCTCGATCCGAAGTCGGCCATGACGCAGTCGCTCGAGAAGCGCCACGCCGCCAAGTTCCCGAACGACCAGCTCGACCTCAACGGCGGCTTCACCTTCGAGGGCATCCTGATCGCTGCCCAGGCCTGGCTCGCCGCCAAGTCGACCAAGCCCGGCGACCTGATGGAGGCGCTGCGCAAGATCAAGATCGACCAGCACGTCATGGTGGGCGGCCCGATCCAGTTCGATTCCAAGGGCCAGAACGTCAACATCAAGGCCACGGCCGTCGAGAACCTCAAGCGCAAGCCCACCGTCGTGCTGCCGCTCGAGTCCGCCGCCGCGCCGCTCGTCTTCCCGATGCCGTCGTGGAACGACAAGCGCCGCACCTGATGGCCAACTAGCGCGTTGACCGCCGACTTCCTCCTCTCGCTCGCCCAGGCGATCACCAAGGGCCTGTTGACCGGCATGGTCTACGGGCTGATGGCGCTCGGCCTGTCGGTGATCTTCGGCGTCATGCGCGTCGTCAACTTCGCGCATGGCGAGATGATGGTCGTCGGCATGTACCTCGCCTGGATGGGCTTCGAGTACCTGCAGGTCTCGCCGATGCTCAGCCTGCCGGTGATCGCCGTGATCTTCTTCGGCGCGGGCTATGCGCTGCAGCGCGCGGTGATCTCGCCGTTCATCGGGCGGCCCGAGCATCAGCAATTCCTGCTGTTGCTGGCCATCGCCATCCTGCTGGTCAATGTTTCGCTGGTGATCGCCGGTCCCGACTCGCGTGGCGTGCAGATGGACTCGCAGTTCGAATCCTATGAACTCGGACCCTTCGTCTTCGACGCCGTGCGCGTTCACGCGGCCCTGACGGCGGTGGTCATCGCGGGCCTGCTCTGGCTCTTCTTCACCCGCACCCGCACCGGCAAGTCGATCCGCGCCGCCGCCGACAACAATCTCGGCGCCCTGGTCGTTGGCCTCGACGTCCGCCGGCTCTATGCCTTCACCTTCGGCGTGGGCGCGGCCTGCGTCGGCGCGGCAGGGGCGCTGATGATCACGATCATTCCGGTAACGCCGTTCCTCGCCGCCGAATACACGCTGCTTGCCTTCGTCATCGTGATCGTGGGCGGTCTCGGCAGCATGACCGGTGCGCTAGCCGGCGGCCTGCTGATCGGCGTGAGCGAGGCCGTTGCAGGTCTCCTGCTGCAGCCGTCGCTGAAGAGCATGGTGAGCTTCGGCATCCTCATCCTCGTGCTGCTGCTGCGGCCTCAGGGCCTGTTCGGCAAGAGCGGCCCATGACATTGCTCGCGCGACTGACCGGGGGCGTCCCCGCCCGCTCCCTGTGGGGCCTCGGCCTGCTGCTCGTGCTCCTGCTCGCGGCGCCGGCGCTGCTCGGCAAGTACGGCCTATCCGTCCTGATCCTGGTCCTCTACTTCGCCTTCGTCGGCCAGGCCTGGAACATCATGATGGGCTTCGCCGGCCAGCTTTCACTGGGGCACGCCCTCTACGCGGGCGTGGGCGGCTACATCGCCGCCGGCCTCTTCTTCCACTACGGCATCGGTCCATGGGCCGGCGTCTTCGTTGCGGTGGCGGCGGCCGTCGCCGCGGGATCGATCGTCGGCTATCTCGGCTTTCGCTTCTCGCTGGCCGGCGTCTACTTCGCGCTGCTCACCATTGCCTTCAGCGAGTTCACGCGCATCGCCTTCGACCATTGGGGCTGGGCCGGCGGTTCGGGCGGGCTCTTCCTCAAGGTCGATGCCACCTCCGACATCCTGAACCTGCGCGGCGGGCCGCTGCTGTTCTATTACGTGATCCTGGCGCTGGCCGCCGGCACCTTCGTCCTCTGCCGCCTCCTCCTGGAAAGCCGGCTGGGCCGCTACTGGCTCGCCATACGCGAAGACCCGGAAGCGGCCCAGGCGGTGGGCGTCCCGGTCCTGCGCTGCAAGATGATCGCGATCATGATCTCGGCGGCATTGACGGCGCTGGCCGGCGTCTGGAACGCCTTCTACTACAACAACCTCTTCCCCGAGACGGCCTTCGCCATGGGCCGCTCCATCGAATTCACCCTGGCGCCGATCATCGGCGGGCTGGGGACGCTGTTCGGGCCGATCGTCGGCGCCGTGGTGCTGACCGGCCTGGGCGAGATCTTCACCGACCTCAGCGAGGTCTTCCACATCTCCGGCCTGAAGCAGATCTTCTACGGTCTCGCCCTGCTCATCATCGTGATGTACCGCCCGGCCGGCGTCTGGCCATGGATCGCCGACCGCCTCGGGTTCGGGGAGAAGCGGCGATGAGCGGCGCCCGGCTCGAGCTCGATGGGATCGGCAAGAGCTTCCGCGGCCTTCGTGCCGTGCACGATGTCTCGTTCGACGTCCCGGCCGGCGCCATCAACGCGCTCATCGGGCCCAACGGCGCGGGCAAGACCACGATCTTCAACATGATCGCCGGCGTCTACCGCCCCGACGCCGGCAGCGTGCACCTCGACGGGCGGCAGATCTCCGGCCTGCGGCCCGACCTCGTCTGCGACGCGGGCGTCGGCCGCACCTTCCAGATCGTGAAGCCGTTCAAGGGGCTGAGCGTGCTGGAGAACGTCACGGTGGGCGCCCTGCACCGCCGGCCGGCCCTTCCCGACGCCCGTGCCTATGCCGCCGACATTCTGATGCAGCTCGGCCTGCACGATCGCCGGCATCAGGCGGCCGAGAGCCTCACCTTGCCCGACCGCAAGCGCCTCGAGGTCGCGCGGGCGCTCGCCACCGAGCCGAAGCTGCTGCTGCTCGACGAGGTGATGGCGGGACTGCGGCCAACCGAGATCGACGTCATGGTGACGTTTCTGCAGGAGCTGAACCGGCGTACCGGCCTCACCATCCTGCTGATCGAGCATGTCATGCGGGCCGTCATGGCGCTGGCGTCCAACATCGTGGTCGTGAGTTACGGCGAGAAGATCGCCGAGGGCACGCCGGCCGAGATCGCCCGCCACCAGGCCGTCCTCGACGTCTATCTCGGCGAGGCGGAGCCCGCATGAGGGCCCCCCTCCTGAAGGTCGAGAACCTCGACCTCTTCTACGGCGACGCCCAGGCGCTGGCCGGTGTGTCGCTCGAAATCGCCCAGGGCGAAATCGTCGCCATCGTCGGCGCCAACGGCGCGGGCAAGAGTTCGCTCATCCGCTCGATCCACGGGATCGAGAAGCCGACGCGCGGCCATGTCCGCTTCGACGGCACCGACATCACCGGCTGGCCCTCCTACCGGGTGTGCGAGGCCGGGGTCGGCCATGTCGCCGAGGGCCGCCAGGTCTTCCCCAATCTGTCGGTGCTCGAAAACCTCGAGATGGGTGCGACGCCCAAGCGCGCGCGGGCGCTGGAGAAGCAGACGCTGGAGCGCGTCTTCGCGATGTTCCCGCGGCTCGCCGAGCGGCGGCGGCAGGCCGCCGGTACGCTTTCGGGTGGCGAGCAGCAGATGGTGGCGATCGGCCGCTGCCTGATGGGCCAGCCGCGCCTCATCATGTTCGACGAGCCTTCGCTCGGGCTGGCCCCCACCATCGTGCAGGAAGTGTTCCGCATCGTGCGCCGACTGAACGAGGAGGGCCTCACCATCCTCCTGGTCGAGCAGAACGTGATGGCGTCGCTGCGCATCGCGGACCGCGGCTACGTGCTGGAGAACGGCCGCATCGAACTCGAAGGCGCGGGCGCCGACCTGCTGACCAACGACCGCGTCCGGCAGGCCTATCTCGGCCTCTAGCGGGGCGCTGGTATCCGAAACCGGCGGGCGAAATCGAACCGGCAGCGGTATCAGGATACCTGCTTCGGGGGTGCGACTCTCGCTTCGAATGTTTCGTTTATTTCGTTTATTTCGTTTATTCGTCCAGCCCGGCTCTTTCTGGCGGCCGGGCGAGGTCTGTGAGGCGTTGACGCAAGGCGCCCGCCGCTGCAATTCTGGCCGCTTCCGGTACTGACGCTGTCGCGTGCGACGCGGATCGGTCCGGGATGGCGCTGGCTCTTTCCGACGACGGAAGACCGCCCTCCCCGGCAGACCTTGCCCATGGGGAGAAACACCAAATGAATCGTCGTGAACTGCTCAAGGTCGGCGTCGCCGCCGGCGCGCTCGGACTGCTGCCGCGCCTCGCCTCGGCGCAGGCCGCCACCTATGCACCCGTGCCGAAGGGCTGGCGCACCTTCGTGCTGACGACGCGGGTCGAGCCGACGGCGGGCGCCACGAAGGCCTGGATCCCGCTGCCGACCTTCGAGTCGCCGGACTGGCAGCGCCCCGGCGCCGTCACCTGGACCGGCAATGCCCGCGTCGCCGAACGCGTCCGCGATCCCAAGTATGGCGCGGAGATGCTCCGGGTCGAGTGGGCGGCCGACCAGCAGGCGCCGGTCATCGAGCTCGTGGCCCAGGTCCAGGCGCAGAACCGATCGGTCGTGCCGGGTCAGGGCAGCGCCGCCCCGCTCAGCGAGGCAGAGCGGAAACTGAACCTGATGCCGACCACCTTCCTGCCGACCGACGGCCTCGTGAAGGAAACGGCCGACGGGATCGTGCGCGGCAAGCAGGGCGACGTCGCCAAGGCGCGCGCGATCTACGACTGGGTCGTCGAGAACACCTTCCGCAATCCCAAGACGCTGGGCTGCGGGGTCGGCGACATCACCACGATGATCCGGACAGGCAACCTCAACGGCAAGTGTGCCGACCTGAACGCGCTTTATGTCGGCCTCGCCCGCTCGGCCGGACTCCCGGCGCGCGACGTCTACGGCATCCGCGTGATGCCGTCGGAATTCGGCTTCAAGGCGCTGGGCGCCGGGTCGGAGGTCGTGTCCAAGGCACAGCATTGCCGTGCCGAGGTCTGGCTCAGCGGCTCGGGCTGGACCCCGGTCGATCCCGCCGACGTGCGCAAGGTCGTGTTGGAAGAACCGCCTGCCAATCTCGCCCTGTCCGACCCGAAGGTGCTTGCGGCCCGCCGCGCCCTGTTCGGTTCCTGGGAGGGCAACTGGCTCGCCTACAATGTGGCGCACGATGTGAAGCTTCCGGGCTCGCGGGAGGAGGCGGTCGCCTTCCTGATGTATCCGCAGGCCGAGAACCGGTCCGGCTTCCTCGATTCGCTCGACCCCGACAAGTTCAAGTATCGGATCACGGCGCGCGAATTGACGGCCTGAGCCGTTTCGACGCGTCGGACGGGGCGACGGGCGGGGCATTCCGCTCCGTCCCGATCCGCTCTATATCCGGCAGATGAACGCACTCAACGACGCGGTAGCGCCTCTGTCGCCCGCGAGACTCGTGCATCGCTACTTTCTTGCGATGTCGGTGCCGTTCCTGATCGACCTCCTCACGCTCGCGATCTACTGCGCACTCAACGGAGCGCCGCAATACGCGCTGCCGTCGCTGGCCGTTTCCGCATCGTTCCTCCTCGTCGGCGTGGGGCTCGGTGCCGTCTTCCTGATCCGACCCATACGGGCCTTCATGGACGGCCGCACCGCCTTCAGCGACATAGAACGGCAGCTTTCGATGCTGCCGCGCAATTCCGCCATTGTCGTTGGCGTGATGTACGCACCGATGGTGGGCCTGCAGATCGTCTCCCGTCGCCTCGACATCACCTTGGGCTCCATGCTGCAACAGGCCGCCTGGCCGGATGCCCTCGCCAATCTCACGGTCGGAACCGGCTTCAATGTCGTGCTCACTTTCTTTGTCGTCTCCGCCTATTTCGATCACCTTTGCGAAGAGCTTTTCCGATCGCACGGCGTGAACATCGCTGTTTTCGAAGGGCGCTTTCGCCGCAAGGTGTCGCTTGCCCTGCTCTTCGTGTCCTTCTCGACGATCGTGCTCGTCATTGCCGACATGATGAGTTATTCCGGCGAGCGTCTGGTGCGTGAAGTTTCGACAGACATCTCCACGTCGGCGATCGCCACCATTTTCATATATTATTGGGTTTCCAGAGCACTCACGCGGCCGATCACGCGACTGGACGGCGGCCTGCGCCGGGTCGCCGACAACGACTACGTGGTACGCCTGCCCGTCACGTCGAACGACGAGCTGGGCCATGCCGCCAGCCGCTTCAACGAGATGGTCGAAGGCCTCGCCGAGAAGGCCTATCTTCGCGATACGTTCGGCAAATATGTGAGTGAGACGGTCGCGGCCTCGATCCTGTCCAATCGTGGCAACACCGGCCGCAGCATCGACACCACGGCCGAGGCGACCCTGATGTTCACGGACATCGAGGGGTTTACGGGATTGTCCGAGAGCACGACGCCCGCGGAAGTCGCGGCCCTCCTGAATGCCTATCTCCACACCGTCGTCCCGGTCATCCAGCGCCACGGCGGCATCGTGAACAGCTTCATCGGCGACGGGCTGTTCGTCAGCTTCGGCCTGCCGCGACCGCTTGAGGATCATGCCCGTGCCGCCATCGCGGCGGCGATCGACATCCAGCAGGCTCTCTCGGCCGCCCGGTTCACGCGCGGCTTCACCCTGCCGACCCGCATCGGGCTCAATACCGGCCCCGTGATCGGCGTCACCATCGGCACCGACAATCGCCTGAGCTACACGCTGCTGGGTGACGCCGTGAACGTCGCCTCCCGAATCGAGCAGCTCAACAAGAAGTTCCGGACCCGCATCCTGGCTACCGAGAGCACCGTGGTGGCAGCGGGTGCGCAGGCCTTCTGCGAACGGCTGGGCACGACCGACGTACGCGGGCACCACGACGGCGTCGTCGTCTATCGCGTGGGCCAGCCCCTGTGACCCCGGCGGGAAGCGCGCAACCCGTCGCCACGGCGGCGGAAATCGCCGGCCTGCGGCGGCGCTATTTGCTGCGAGCCGTCTCGGCGGCCGGGGTCGACGTCGCCTTCACCGGCATTTTCGTCGCTTTCGCGGATGCCTGGGCCTATGCGCCACGATCGATCGCCGTCGGGCTGTTCCTGCTGCTGGGCGTCAACGCGCTGGTCTCTTGGCGGCTTTTCGTGCCCATCGAAGAGTATTTGTGGGGACGGCGCCCGTTCGAGGATGTGGAGCGCCGGATCACGCAACTTCCCATCCTGACGGCTTCGCGTGTAGCGCTGCTCGCGCTGGCGATGGTGGGATTCCGGGTGACGGCTCCGTATCTCTGGCCGGATGAAACCGTGCGTGCCCTGCCCAGCCAGACGCTGGCCGATACGGTGGCGCTCCTGCTCATGCTGCCGCTCTTCTACTTCACCTATATCTACTTCGTCATAAGCGACTATCTGGGCAACCTCTGCGGCTTCATCTTCGAGCGCACCGGCCGCAACCTGTCGCTGTTCTTCGGCCGCTACCGCCTGAAGCTCGGCATCGCCCTGCTCGTCACCTCGCTCGCACCGATGACGGCCGTCGTCATCGACCTCGTCAGCTATGACGGCATAAAGGTGCAGTACGAGATCGCAACAGACGTCGCCATCGCGCTGATGGGCGTCGCCGTCTCCGTCTACTTCATCTGGCGATCCCTGCTGCGTCCCATCCGTATCCTGTCCCGTGCCATGTCGACCGTGGCCAGCGGAGACATGTCCGTAAGAGTTCCCGTGACGTCGAACGACGAAGTCGGCGAGTTGACCGACCAGTTCAACACGATGGTCGAAGGGCTGCGCGAACGCGAGCAGATCCGCGAAACGTTCGGCCGTTATGTCGACGAGAGCGTGGCCTCGACCATCCTGCAGCGCGGCGGCAACGGCGTGCTGGCCGGCGAGACCCGCGAGGCGACGATCCTGTTCACGGACGTCTCCGGTTTCACGACGATCGCCGAGAAAATACCGCCGGACCAACTCTTCGGCGCCCTCAACGAGTATCTCGAGACGGTGCTTGGTCCGATCCGCGCCCAGGGCGGCGTGGTGAACACCTTCATCGGCGACGGTCTGTTCGCCTCCTTCAACATGCCGCTCGCCTGTCCGGGCCACGCTTCGGCCGCCATCCGCGCCGCCGTCGACATCCAGCGCGCCGTCGCAGGGCGCAGCTTCGGCGAAGCCAAGGTGCCGTTCGTCACCCGCATCGGCATCAGCACCGGCGCGGTCATCGGCGGCTCCATCGGCGCCGGACAGCGACTGAGCTTCACGTTGCTAGGCGACACGGTGAACCTCGCCGCACGCCTGGAGAAGTTGAACAAAGATCACGGCACGAGCATTCTGGTGGCGGAAACGACGCGCGCCGGCTGCGATACCGAGTTCGTGTTCAAGCCGCTCGGCAGCACGACCGTACGCGGCCGGAGCGGGTCGGTCGCCATCTTCACCGTCGATGCTCTCTGAGGTCCGTCGCCCATGAATCCGTCCGCCCTGTCACCGGATCAGCTCGAACTGCAGGCCCGCGCCCGCGAACTGGCGGCCGGCCCCGTGGCCGAACGCGCCGCCGAGGTCGACCGCACCGAGCAGTATCCCTGGGACAATGTCGAGCTTCTGAAGGATGCCCGGCTGATCGGCATGACGATCCCCACGCAGTATGGCGGTCAGGGCAAGGGCTGGCTCGACGCCGTGCTCGCCATCGAGGCGCTGTCGTCGGCCTGCGCCGTCACCGGCCGCATCGCCGTCGAGACCAACATGGGCGCGATCAGCGCGGTCATGGCCTATGGCTCGGAAGAGCAGAAGAAAATGGCGGCCGACATGGTGCTGGCCGGCGACAAGCCCGCCATCTGCATCACCGAGCCCGATGCCGGCTCCGACGCCAACGGCATGACCACGCGTGCCGACAAGAAGGGCAACCGCTATGTCCTGAACGGCCGCAAGCACTGGATCACCGGCGGCGGCGTCTCCCGCCTGCACCTGATCTTCGCCAAGGTCTACGACGAGAAGGGCACGTTCGAGGGCATCGGCGGCTTCCTCGCCATCCGCGACGAGACCAAGGGCCTCAAGATCACCAAGCGCGAGCCGACCATGGGCCTGCGCGGCATCCCCGAGGCGGTGATCGACCTCGAGGACATGGACGTCCCGCCCTCGTCCCTCGTGATCCCGCCGCGCGGCCTGAAGAAGGGCTTTGCCGACCTGATGACCGCCTACAACAGCCAGCGCGTCGGCGCGGCCACCGTGGCGCTCGGCATCGCCGACGGCGCCTACCGGCTGGCGCTCGACTGGTCGGAGAAGCGCCACCAGTTCGGCCGGCCGATCAACGAGTTCCAGGGCCTGCAATGGAAGCTCGCGGACATGTCGATCAAGCTCTCGGCATCGCGCGCTCTGGTCTACAACGCCGCCCGCTCGGGCGAAGGCGGCTTCCCCGACATGCTGATGGCCGCGCAGGCCAAGGTCTTCACCTCCGAAAGCGCCATCCAGATCGTGAACGAGGCGCTGCAGTTCTTCGGCGCCCGCGGCTACAGCCGCGAACTGCCGCTCGAGCGCATGGCCCGCGACGTCCGCATGTTCACGATCGGCGGCGGCACGGCTGAAGTGCTGCGCAACGTCGTGGCGGGCGCGCTGCTGAAGAAGAAGCTGCCGCAGACGCGCGATGGCTGGGACAAGGTCTGATCTCCCCTCTTGTCATCCTGAGCGCAGCGAAGGATCTCCGGCCCGCCACGCAGTCGTCTGCCCGCGATGTGAGGTCCTTCGCTGCGCTCAGGACGACAGCAGCTACCGCCCGAACCTGTCCCATTTTCCTTCGTTGCCGCGCATCAGGACGAACTCCTTGCCCTTGCGACTGGTGTCGTCGCGCGGCGTGCAGGCAACCGAGATCCAGGACTGGAAGTCCCAGCGCGCCGAGCAGCTCTCACTGTCGCAGGGCAGCTCGAATTCGGCTTCGCTGGCGAGGCCTTCGTCCGACGGCGCGTAGATCCTAAGCTTGCCGCGCGCCGGCTGCAGAGAGCAGGCCACCGTCAGGAACCGCGTCTTGTCCGACGCCCAGACCGGTGCGCCATGGACCGTGAACAACCGGCCTGTGCGCCTCATCACCAGCGTCCAGGCGAAATCGTCGAGCCCCGGCGTGCGCACGACATAGAAGCGGCCGGGATCGTCATAGCGCTCGTAGAGATATTGGTAGCCCGCGTCGCCATAGGGGCAGTCCTGCAACTCGACCGCCGTGCCGCCATCGATCGCGAGCCGCAGCCGGTCGCCTTGGCGCGAGACGTTGGGCACATCGGCCCTGAGCCGCCGCGCCTCCTGCGGCCATTCGATCGTCCGGCTGTCCCGCTCGTAGGCTGGATCGACCGCCCCGGCCCGTGTGCAGGCTTTCGTCTCCTCGCCTGCAGCCTGAGCATGCGCGAGGCCCGTAAGCAGAAGGACGGAGACGCAAACCAGATTTGCGAAACATGCCATGGCCTGGTTTGCCCTTATCGTGTTCCGGCGTACGCTCAGGTCGGGGTGTCGACCGTAGTGGCAGGCAGCGGTTGCGAACCTCCCGAGGTACCTTCCATCAAGGCTTCCACCGGATTGCCCGGCGCTGCGAAGCCGGCCTCCTTGAGAAGCTGGTCGATCACCGGCGAGTTCGCACGGTAGGCCAGAAGGCTGTCCACAAGCGAGTCCATCCGCCCGCTCTTGCCGCCGCCCCCACCCGATCCGCCCGGCATGCCGCCGCCGAGGTCGACGATCTTCACGTCGCCGATATTCTGCAGGGGCTTCACGGCCTCCGCGAGTGCCATCGGGATGATCCGCAGACGCTCCCGCGCCACCTCGAGGTCGATGACCTTGTCCGACATGGCATTACGGGCCTCGTTCAGCTTCCGCTGGCCATCGGCGTCGACTTCGTAGGTAACGGCCTGGCCCTCGGCCTTGATCTTCGCGGCGTCCGCCTCCGCCTGGGCAATGGTCCGAATGGCGCTGGCGCGGTTCTCGGCGGCTGACCGCTCGGCCTCCGCTGCGACGGTAATACGCGTCGCATCCTGCTCCGCCGTCATGCGCGCGGCAATGACCGCCGTCTGCTTGTCGCGCTCGGCGATGGCGACATCCCGTGCGGTCTGAACCGACTCGGTGGCCGACGTTGCCAGCGCTCGCGCCGCTTCCGCCTCGGCGCGCGCCTCGGATTCCGAACGGCTTTGATTGGCCACCGCGATGGCACGCGCCTGGTCCGCAAGCTCGACGTCGCGCTGCTTGGCGATTCGCAGCGTCTCGGACGCGCGCTCCGACTCGATCTGCTTCTGCTGAATCGCAAGATTGGCGGCGATGGCCGCGGATTCCTGAACCTGCTTGGCGGCCGCCTGCCGCTCGGCAATGGACTGCTGGGCCATGATCTTGGCTTCGGCCTCCGCTCGGCTGGCCTCCGCCTCCTTGAGGGCCGCAGCGGCGCGCGTCTCGGCGGTCTTGTTGGCGATATCGCGCTGCTGCGACAGCTCGGCGTCCTTCTTCAGGCGCAGGATTTCCAGCGTCTTCTGGGTCGCGTCGAGATCCTGCTGCGCAATGGCGACTTCGGCGTTGCGGATGGTCTGGTTGCGCTCCTGACGCCTGGCTTCCACGATCTTCGTCAGGGCGGTGAGACCTTCGGCATCGAACGCATTGTTCGGATTGAAGAACTTCGTGTCGGTCTGGTCCAGCTTGGTCAGCGACGCACTTTCCAGCTCGAGACCGTTGAGCTCGAGATCGGTGGCGACGGCGGCCTGTACGGCCTTGACGAAGTCGGACCGCTTCTCCTGCAGGTCCGCGAGCAGCATGGTGGCCGCGACCGAGCGCAAGGCGTCGACGAACTTCGCTTCGACGAGTTCGCGCAACTGCACCACGTCATTGGTGCGATTGCCGAGCGTCTGTGCCGCCAGCGCAATCGACGAGCTGTCCGGCTTCACGCGCACATAGAACTCCACGCCGATGTCGACGCGCATGCGGTCCTTCGTGATCATCGCATCCTGCGAATCGCGGCGCACGTCGAGGCGGAGCGTCTGCAGGTTCACCCAGGCGATGCTCTGGAAGATCGGCAGGACGATCGAGCCACCGTCGAGCACGACCTTCTGGCCGCCGAAGCCGGTCCGCACATACGAGCGATCCTTCTCGGCTCGGTGATAGAGCCGGCCGATGATCAGACCAATCGCGACGATCGCGACGAGAATGAGCACCGCGGGAATGGCGAGCTGGAAAAACATGTCCATTGAGAGATTCCCCCGATTGTCGGACGCCTATACGCGTGTATTGCGTCCGGAACTGACTACCAATTACGCAGGCCTCGATGGCTCGCCGTTGTTGACCAGGCGACCTTCGGCGACGATCACGGCATATTCGTCACCGACCTTGTCCACGATCAGGATGCTCGCCCCTTGCGGGATCGACAGGCCCGCCGCCCCCGGCCTGATGCGCGGGAAATGCCAGTTCCCGAACTTGTCCTGGATCTTGGCCCGCGCGGCAGACCCCTCCACCACCGGGCCGAGCGTTACGACTCCGACGCGCCCGATGAGATCCTGTGCACCGAGCACATAAGTCTCGTCGCGCGGGATCAACCACGAGACCACTCGGCTGACCCATCGCGTGACGGGGATCGTTGCAGCGACCGCGATGACGGCGGCGACAACGACCGGCAACGGCGCCAGCAGGTTCATGGCGACGATCTGGATGACCATGCCGGTCACGGCAAAGCAGGCGATCGCCGCGATGATCAGAACCAGCACCGGCACACGGCCGGCATTGAGCCAGTCGAAGGCGGTCGCGAAGGGGCCGTCCGCGGCGTGGGTCACGCCGTGATCTGCACCATCCAGCCCGAGGGCACCGTCCAGCAGCGAAGACGCCGCGGCGCCAAACAGGCTGCTGACGATCTCGACCGTCAGCAGCCCCAGCATGACCAGCGCGGCAATGGTAAAGGGCTGAAATGCCGGCGCGATCAGAAACGACCACATGACGTGCCTCTGCTCAGGCGTCCCGGCCGGACTTCAGCTTCTCCAGGCGAGATCTGACTTCGCGCTGACGCTGCAGTTCGGCGAGCTCGTCGAGCGCCCGGGCGTCATTATTGGGAGCGGCTGCCGGGACGCCAGTGACGCGGGCGGTCGCCGCCTGCGCCCGCGCAACCTTCGTCATCGCCCCGCTTACTCTGTCTCCGGATGATCCGACCGCTGCGGCGCCTTCGCTGCCGACGCTGGCACGCGAGGCCTGAAAGTCCTTGCGGGTCTGTTCGGCCTCCCGGCGGCTCGCCGAAATGGCATCGATGGTCTGGCCAAGTTGGACGATCTTTTCGTCCGCGTCGCCCACGACACGATCCAGCACGCCGACCTGCGCTTCGATATCGACCTGGCGCGCAATACCCGCCTCGGCAAGGTCGTCGCGCTTCTCGTCAATCGCGACGCGCACCTTGGCGACCAATTCGTCCTTCTCCCGCAGCAGTTGCTGGCGGCGGACATCCAGACGGTGGCGTTCGGCAGTCGCCTTGCCCAGTTCGGCCCGCACTTCGTCGGCGGCGGCATCGATTTCCCGGATGGCCTGGACGAGCACCGCTTCAGGGTTCACGCCTTCCGCGGCATCGACTGCCAGATTGGTCATACCGGCGATGACGCGGCCGATTCGCTTCACTGCGCTTTCCGTGGCCAACATTGCCTCCTCCTGACTTTTGACGGTTACGTTAGGCGTATCGAGTTCGATCGACACGATCAGTTCGAAGCCGTTTGCCCGCTTCACCAACCTGGCGGGCGCAGGATCGGTCCAGCCTTGGCCGTAATCTTCTACCTGGAAGGGAATGGTCATTCAGCCACTCAAGGTCGCAATTGAAACAGATTCAATTCCCTTGATTGAATAGAGCTTCTCGTCGAGGGGCAGACCTTCGATCGCCTCGCCCCGCCGGCGGCGCACCCAGTCTTTGAAAGCCAGCGTGACCGACCGCGCCGGCAGCCCGCTGGTGACGCGGGCGGCTTCGTAGAACGAGCGATGCAGGGCGACCAGGTCGGCGGCATGGCCCGCCGGCACCGAGACATCGAGCCAATCGAGCAGCCGGGTATGGGCCTCCAGGATCCGATCGAACGCGAGCGCGGCCGATGCGTCGGGGCGAAGACTGAGGCGGCAGAACTTGGAGGTCTGAGACGAAGACTTCGAAAGCACCCGATTGGTGCTTTAATATAAAAGCACCGGATAGGTGACTGTCAAGGGGCGTGCGAATTCTTCTTCGTATATGCCTCAGCATCGTCTGCAGACGACCGCAGCGTCGTGGTCGACGCCCTTACCTGGCGACTAATTGACGGGAGCAATGTCACTTGTCGTTCAGATAGGTGAGCCGGTAGTCGAATTGGCGTCTTCCGGCCCTGGCCCGGAGCACAACACCCTCGCTTCCGTTGAACTAAGCCACTCAATGGCGCACGGCGCGCTGTGACCTATGTCGTAGACACCTTCAGCGACGGGCTTGTTCCCATCGAAGCGGTAGATGGCAACGCCCATCGGATGCCCCATGCCCTCGATTCCCACACTCAGGAAGCGCTTCTGATCCGGAGAATAGATCGGCTCGCCGGCGCCAAAACCCTGATAGACCAAGCCGGTTTTGGCGGAGATGAACGGCAGTCGAGACATGTCATGTCCGCCCTCCCCAACGATATGGAAATGGGCCAGGTCGTCATAGGCGAAATAGGCATAGAGCGCCGCAGGCTCGACGCCCCAAATGTTCCTGAAAGCAAACGGACGCCCGCCTGAAGCATCGTTGATGTAAAGATAGTCATCGTCGCGAATGACATTATGGCTCTGCCCATATCGCGCGATGCGGCCCGCCTCATAGGGCGAACGCGAATAGGGCAAATCCGAAGCATCGATCCGATCGATGGGCTTAAGTTCGACGGACTACGCCATGCAGACGGGCATGAAAGCTCCGACGAAGGATACAGCCATTGCGAGAGAGAAGATAAATCGAATCAATCAGGACCTCGACCGAAGCATCGTCTCGATACTGATGGAACGCAATGTCGCCTCGGCGATTTCGTCGATCTCCGTCAGGACACGCTGCAGCGTCGAACCTATCTCTGTGTCCTCGCCCGGCTCCTTGGCGCGTCTGCCCGGCGCGGGTTCGAACAGGGCGACGATGTCCATCAGCGTGATGCGGCGGCGGTTGCCGGTGAAGCGGTAGCCGCCCGACGCGCCTCGGCCGCCTTGCACGAAACCGGCGGCGGAGAGAGTGCCCAGGACCTTGGCGAGCGAGTGGGTCGAGACGCCGAAGCGTTCGCCGAGTTCGGCGGCCGAGAGCGTACGGGTGGGGTCGCGCGCCAACTCCATGATCGCATAGAGGCCGAGCCGTGTGGCGGTCTGCAGCTTCACGTCACAGCACTTTGTCGAGCTGCAGCGACGGGCCGGCCGTCATGCCCTGGGCGCGGAAGAATGACAGGATCAAGTGGTCCTTGCGATCGATGAGGGTGCGCACGTGAGTCACGCCCTGGGCCTTAAAGCGCGCGGCCAGCGCGTCGAACAGCGCGCTTCCTGCCCCCTTGAGGCGCTGCCTGGGATCGACCTGGATGGCGAACACCCAACCGGCCGGCGGTTGTCCGAATTCCCAGGCACGTACCTCACCGGCGATGAACCCGACCAGCACGCCCCTGGACGTCTCGGCCACGAGGAAGTGGCGCTCCGGCGGGCCGCCGGCGTAGCGGGCCAGCATGTCCTGCCAGTAGACCGCCTTCGCCTGCCCGGTCAGGCGTGCATCGAGGGCGGCTATTGCTGACAGGTCGGCCGGCTCGGCGGGGCGGATCGCAATCATTCGGAGCGATAGAATGCGCTTGCACCGCGAAAAGTAAATAGGTAATTCAGTACCGAATTACAGAAATAGGGAACGCCATGGACCCCGCCGCCGCGCCCATCGACTTCCGCACCGACCCTTCGCGCTACAAGCACTGGAAGCTCGCGTTCGAGAACGGCGTCGCCTATCTCACCATGGACGTGAACGAGGATGGCGGGCTGAAGCCCGGCTACAAGCTCAAGCTCAATTCCTACGACCTCGGCGTCGACATCGAGCTGGCCGACGCCGTGCAGCGGCTGCGTTTCGAGCATCCCGAGATCGGCGCCGTCGTCATCCGCTCACAGCGCGACCGCATCTTCTGCTCCGGCGCCAACATCAACATGCTTGGCCTGTCGACGCACGATCACAAAGTGAACTTCTGCAAGTTCACCAACGAGACACGGCTGGCCATCGAAGACGCCAGCACCCAGTCCGGCCAGACCTACATCTGCTCGATCAACGGCATCGCCGCCGGTGGTGGCTACGAGCTGGCGCTGGCCTGCGAGCAGATCCTGCTGGCCGACGACGGATCGAGCGCGGTGTCGCTCCCCGAGCTGCCGCTGCTGGCGGTGCTGCCGGGCACCGGCGGACTGACCCGCCTGGTCGACAAGCGCATGGTGCGCCGCGACCATGCCGACTTCTTCTGCACCACCGCCGAGGGCCTGCGCGGCAAGCGGGCACGCGAGTGGCGACTGGTCGACCAGCTGATCCCGCCGTCGAAGCTGGTGGAACAGACGCAGAAGATCGCCGAGGAGGTCGCGGCGACGTCGTCGCGTCCGAAGGATGCCAAGGGCATCGCGCTGCCGACGGTGGAACGGCAGATCCAGGGCGACACGCTGCGCTACGCCAACCTCACCGTCGAGATCGACCGCGAGGGCCGTTCGGCGAAGTTCCGCCTCAACGGCCCCTCCTCCGCGCCACCCGAGGATGTTCATGCGGCCGGCGCCGCCTTCTGGCCCCTGGCGCTCGCCCGCGAATTCGACGATGCGATGATGCATCTGCGCCTCAACGAGACCGAGATCGGGACCTGGGTGCTCACCAGCCAGGGCGATGCGGCTTTGGTCGAGGCCTACGATGCCGCACTCGCGCAGAATGCCGACGACTGGCTGGTCCGCGAGATCGTGCTTTACTGGAAGCGCACCCTGAAGCGGCTCGACGTCAGTTCGCGCAGCCTGATCGCGCTGATCGAACCCGGCTCCTGCTTCACCGGCACCCTGCTCGAAGTCGCGCTGGCGGCCGACCGTTCCTACATGCTGGACGGCGTGTTCGAGGGCTCGAACCTGCCGGCCGCTACGGTCCGGCTCACCGACATGAATTTCGGCCCCTACCCGATGGGCAACGGGCTGACGCGGCTCTCGACGCGCTTTCTCAATGATCCCGGTCACGTCGACACGCTGAAGGGCCAGGCCCGCGAACCGCTGGACGCCGCCGACGCCGACGAAGCCGGCCTCGTCACCTTCACCCCCGACGACATCGACTGGGAGGACGAGGTTCGCCTCGCCGTCGAGGAACGCGCCGGCTTCTCGCCCGACGGGCTGATCGGCATGGAGGCGAACCTGCGCTTCCCCGGCCCCGAAACGATGGAAACCAAGATCTTCGCGCGCCTGTCGGCCTGGCAGAACTGGATCTTCCAGCGGCCCAACGCGACGGGCCCGGAAGGCGCGCTGAAGCTCTACGGCACGGGCAAGCAGAGCAAGTACGACCGCAAGCGGGCTTAAGGGATGAACTACCCCAACCTCATCCTGAGGAGCGCTTCGCAGAAGCGCGTCTCGAAGGATGGGCAACAGACAAGGTGCTCGTGCCCACCCTTCGAGACGGCGCTCCGCGCCTCCTCAAGGTGAGGTGATCTCCGGCAAGCAGAACCGAAGGAGGCAGACATGGCCATCGACTACAGCCAGCTCATTCCCAACAACGTCGATCTCTCCTCGGACCGCCGGCTGCAGCGCGCGCTGGAGAACTGGCAGCCGCGCTTCCTCGACTGGTGGAAGGACATGGGCCCCGACGGCACATCCGCCTTCGACGTCTACCTGCGCACCGCCATCTCGACCGACTCGAACGGCTGGGCGAATTTCGGCTACGTGAAGATGCCCGAATATCGCTGGGGCATCTTCCTGGCCGACCGCGATCCCGAGCGCCAGATCGCCTTCGGCGACAACAAGGGCAAGCCCGCCTGGCAGGACGTGCCCGGCGAAATGCGCTCGACCCTGCGCCGCCTGATCGTGACGCAGGGCGACACCGAGCCGGCCTCGGTCGAGCAGCAGCGCCTGCTCGGCAAGACCGCGCCCTCGCTCTACGACCTGCGCAACCTGTTCCAGATCAACGTCGAGGAAGGCCGCCATCTCTGGGCGATGGTCTATCTGCTGCACGCCTATTTCGGCCGCGACGGCCGCGAGGAAGCGGAAGCGATGCTGGAACGCCACTCGGGTGACCCCGACAAGCCGCGCATCCTGGGCGCCTTCAACGAGGCCACGCCGGACTGGCTCTCCTTCTTCATGTTCACCTACTTCACCGACCGCGACGGCAAGTACCAGCTCGCCTCGCTGGCCGAATCCGGCTTCGACCCGCTGGCCCGCTCCTGCCGCTTCATGCTGACCGAGGAAGCCCACCACATGTTCGTGGGCGAGACCGGCGTCGGCCGCATCCTCCAGCGCACCTGCGAGCTGATGAAGGAGCACAGGACCGACGACGTGCGCAGCCTGGGCGCCATCGACCTGCCGACCATCCAGAAGTATCTCAACTTCCACTTCTCGGTGTCGCTCGACCTGTTCGGCCAGGAGGCCTCGACCAACGCGGCCAATTACTACACGCAAGGCGTGAAGGGCCGCTTCCTCGAAACCCGCATCGACGACGACCACCTGCTCACCAACGCGACCTACGAGATCGAGACGGTCGAGGATGGCCGCATCGTGAAGAAGGCGGTCCCCGCCCTGCAGGCGCTGAACGAGCGGCTGCGCCAGGATTACATCGACGACTGCGCCAAGGGCGTTCTGCGCTGGAACAAGGCGATCGAGCGCGCCGGCATCCCGTTTGAGATGACCCTGCCGCACCGCGCCTTCGACCGGCAGATCGGCGCCTTCGCCGGCCTGCGCGTCTCGCCCGACGGTAAGGTGCTCAGCGAGGCCGAATGGAATGCCAACAAGGACAGGTGGCTGCCGACCGAGGAGGACCGCGCCTATGTCACCTCGTTGATGGGTGCCGCCGTCACGCAGCCGGGCCAGTTCGCCCACTGGATCGCCCCGCCGGCCCGCGGCATCAACAACCAGCCGGGCGACTTCGAGTACGTCCGCTTCAACTAGAAAGCGTTTTTTTCGCTCGATATGCTCTTTTTTCGCTAATCCTTCACTGACCAAGCAACTATAAGGAGGAGCCGCACTGCGCGGTGCAAGACTATCTGTCGGGGGCGTCCGTGCATTGCCTTACCCTGGAACGATCACGGAGCCGCTTGACTGCGGTGTCGGCAATTTGGCTCTTTACGGCCTGCTTTCTCGTAGCGCCCGCCTCGGCCCAGCGGAGCTGCGAGAGCCTGGATCTGACGGGTGCGGCTTGTGCCCGCTACCAGGGCCAGTACGGCGTGATCAGCCTGTTCGGGACCCCCGCCTACTCGACGCCGAACAATCCCATTTTGAACAACAATCTCGCGATCGAGCAGGGCATCTATCTGAACGCGACCCCCGCCCAGCGCAATCAGGCCATCGCCAACAGCCAGGCCGGCGGCGAGGCACCGCAGCTCGCGCAGTACACCCTTTGGAAGCAGATTTCACCGTCGAGTGAGATCCAGTCGACACTGCGGCTGTTCCCTCAGCTCCAGGCCTCCGCGCCCTTGGCGATCGCGCTCACCGAGGCGTTGTCTCCGCTGAAGCCGGTACAGCAAGGTGTCTATCGAGAGATCACCGAAACGCTGGGCCGTTCGGACGACTGGCCAAAGCCGATCGGCACGATCCAGGGCTTTGTGGGCGAAGGACTCAAGGACAGCTTCACGTCGTACGTGACCGCCTATCAGGGCATGACGACCCCCTACTACTATCCGCCGCCGGACCAATCCGATCCCCGTCCGTTTCAGATCAGTAACGTCATCGCCTCTGCTCCCTGGACGACGGGTCAGGCAACCGAAGCTTCCATCCAGGCCCAGGCCGCGATCTGGGGCAAGCCGGGACAAGGCAGCCGGTATCAGAAGTCCGAATCCTTCCCGAGCGGACATACGCGACGCGCCGAACTGACGGCGCTCCTCTACGCCATGATGATGCCGCAGGCCTATCAGGGCATGATGGTATCGGCGCAGCAGGCCGGTCTCAGCCGCAACATCCTCGGCGTGCACTATCCGCTGGATGTCATCGGCTCGCGCATCGTCAGCTACTACGCGATGACGCAGATTCTGGCCGGTAATCCGGACTATGTGCCGGCCGTATGGGGGCCTGCGAGCCTTCCCCAGCACATCGCCGCGCTCTCCAGCGACCTGACAACGAGCCTCAACGAAACCTACGGCAGCGCCGTGACGGCCGTTCCCTACGCGTCGTGCGCCTCCAACGTCGCCGGCTGCATCGCCGACGGCACCCTGCCTTCGGCCGCGCAGTTCGCGGCGGCCAACACGGCTTTCGCGTTGCAGGCGACCTATGGTTTCCAGCCGGTCGGCCCGACCGACCTGGCCGCCGTGGTTCCGGCCAATGCGGAGCTGCTGATCGCGTCGCGCTTTCCCTATCTGAGCAGTGCCCAACGGACCGCTATCCTGGCGTCGACGGAGCTGCCGTCCGGCGGCGTGTTCGATGACGGCAGCGGCTGGGTGCGCCTGAACCTGTTCAAGGCCGCCGGGGGCTATGGCGCATTCGCTTCCAATGTGAGCGTGACGCTCGATTCCTCGCTGGGCGGCTTCAACGCGGTCGACATGTGGAGCAACGACATTTCCGGACCCGGGGGACTGACCAAGGCCGGCACGGGTCTGCTCATCCTGGGCGGCAACAACAGCTATACGGGAGGCACCACGGTCGCCGAGGGAACGGTGGCGCTCTCGGGCACGCTGGTGGGCGATCTCGCGATCCGGGCCGGCGCCGCGTTCGTCAGCGGCGGCGGCTATTCGGTTGCGCCCGGTGCCACGCTGGACAATGCCGGCACGTTCCAATCGGTCAATGCGAGCCTGGTCAACTTCGGCACCTTCGACAACAGCGGTACCCTGCTCAGCGACCTCGTCAACTCGGGCACGACGACCAACACCGGAACCATAAACGGCAGCGTCTACAATACCGGCAACTTCATCCAGGCCGCGGGCACCTTTGCCAACAGCCGGGCCCTGATCAACAACGGCACCTTCACCGGCAACGTGAACAATACCGGGCTGCTCGGCGGCAATGGGACCTTCGTGGGTACCGTGACCAACAGCGGCATCGTCGCGCCCGGCAACTCCATCGGCACGCTGACCGTGAACGGCGCCTACACCCAGGTGGCCGGCAGCAGCTACCAGGTCGAGACCAATGCCGCCGGTCGGGCCGACCGCCTCAACGTCACCGGCGCCCCCGGCACCGCCACCATCGCCGGCGGAACCGTGGCCGTGACCGCAGCCTCGGGCGTGTATGCGCCCAGCACCACCTACACCATTCTCAATGCCAGCGGCGGCGTCACCGGCCGCTATGCCGGCGCCAGCAGCCTCTATCCCTTCCTCCTGCCCTCGCTCGCCTACGACGCCAACAACGTCTATCTCACCCTCAAGCCCGGCGGCTTCGGTGTCGGCGGCGCAACGCCCAACCAGTCTGCCGTCGGCCGCGTCCTCGACCAGAGCGTCGCCGGATCGAGCGGCGACTTCGCCACCGTCATCGGCACCATGGCCACCTACACCCAGGGCCAGGGCCAGGCCGCCCTCGATGCCCTCAGCGGCCAGAACTATTCCGGCTTCGGCACCGCCAATCTGGGCAGCGGCTTGCTGTTCATGAACATGATGGGCCAGCAGATGAGCCTGGCCCGCGGCGGCGTCGGGAGCGGCACCCGCGTGGCCGTCGCCCAGGCCTGTGACGTGGCTCCCTCGGAGGCCTGTGACGGCGACACCGTCACCCCGTGGAGCCTGTGGGGCGCCGCGCTGGGCGGCACCGGCAGCGTTGCCGGCACTGCCAATGCCGGTACCCTGACCTACAATGCCGGCGGCTTCGCCGCCGGCGCCGACTATCGCTTCGATCCGCGCTTCCTGGCCGGCATCGCCGTCGGCTATGTCGGCGGCAACCAGTGGGCCAGCGGCTTCAGCGGCCAGGGTACCACCAACAGCTACCAGGCCAGTCTCTACGCCTCCTTCACCCAAGGCGCCTTCTATCTCGATGGGCTGGCGGGCTACGGCTACAATGACAACCAGATGACGCGCCAGATCGTGCTGCCCAATCTGTCGGCGCGACTCGCGCAGGGCCGGACCGGCGCCAACCAGTTCCTGGGCCAGCTCGAGGCGGGCTACCGCATCGGGCTCCACGAGCCGACCGCCGCCTCGATCACCCCCTTTGCCCGCTTGCAGGGAACGACCAACAGCCAGTTCGGATTCACCGAGAGCGGCGCGGGGTCGCTCAATCTCAACGTCGCATCCCAAACCACCGGGTCGGCGCGCAGCGTGCTCGGCGCCGAGTTCGCCGGCGCCTTCGGCCCCCAAGGCCGCGAGAAGCTGGCAGTACAGCTTCGCCTGGGCTGGGCGCATGAATACGCCGACACGACCCGCCCGGTGACGGCCAGCTTCGCCGGCGCGCCGGGCACCAACTTCACCGTCTTCGGCGCCGCGCCCACGCGCGATGCCGCCACCTTCAGCCTCGCCGCCAACACCGCCGTCGCGCCGGGAACGACGCTCTATGTCCGCTATGACGGCGAGACCGGCAGCGGCACGACCAACCACGTCCTCAATGGCGGTCTCAGGGTGACGTGGTGAGGCGAGGTCCACAGGGGTCCGGCGGACGGAGCGCGTAAATTCCCCGCATTGTGCCGCAACGGTTCGGTCGGGCACTTTGTGCCGGCTGAGATCCAGCCATCATGAGGTCCGCCCGTTGAGTCCCATCCAGTTTGCCGCCGTCGCCTTCGCCTGCATCATGGCCAGTGCGATCTGCGGGGCCCTCATCCGCAGCCGCCTGCCCGAGCATCACGTGAGCGGCGATTCCAAGGACGTGATCAAGCTCTCGATCGCGCTGGTCGCGACCATGTCGGCACTCGTCCTCGCCCTCCTCTTCGCCTCGACCCGCACGTCGTTCGAGCGCAGCAGCAGCCTGGTCAGCCGCATGACGGCCGATATCACCGAACTCGACCGGGTTCTCAGGAGCTATGGGCCGGAGGCGCAGCCTGTTCGGGACGCCTTGCGCGCCGAGATTCAGCCGATCATCGATTCGATCTGGCGCGAGCAGGCCATCGCGCGCGGCGTCAAGTCCGACGACACCAGGGCGCCGGAAGAGGAAGTGCTGTTCATGCTGCAGGAAATGCGGCCGACCAACGATCGCCAGCGCGCGCTGCATGCCCGGGCCCTTCAGGTCAGCGCCGACCTCGCCCAGACACAGCTCGCGCTCTTCGCCCAGCCCATGGATTCGATCTCCAACACCTTCCTGATCGTGCTGATCATATGGCTGATGTTCATCTTCGGGATTTTCAGCCTCTCGGCGCCGCCCAATCCAACCCTGTTCGTCGTGATCGCGATGTGCATCGTTTCCGCATCGGCCGCCTTCTACCTGATCCTCGAACTCGGCCTGCCGTTCGGCGGTCTGATGCAACTCTCCAGCGATCCGCTGCGAAACGCCCTGAGGTAGGGGCCGGTCGGAACGTGCGGTCTATGGTACCGCCTCGGCCTTGATCCGCTCGATCATCGCCGCGAGCCTGGCGGTCGGCACCGCGGCCGCGTGAAACGGGACCAGGGCCGCAGCAAATCCCTCGTAATCGATGTCACTCACGGTCAGCACGCCGGCGGCTTCTGCCGTGCGGCGGGCAGAAGCTTCGCTTTCGTCCCACAGCTGCCGATAGAAGGCGACCGACTCGCGGGCGGAGGTGCGGACGATCGTCCTGTCCTCCGGCGAGAGCGTCTCCCAGACCAGGCGTGAGAAAAGCAGCACGCTCGGCGGCCGTGCATGCTCCGTCAGACTGAAGCTCTTCGCCACAAGATGATGCTGCATCGCGACGAATGACGACCAGCTTCCGTCAGCTGCCTCGACGACGCCCGTGCGCATGGCAGCCGCCACCCGCGACTGAGGCATCGGCACCGGCTGGGCTCCGAAGGCACGCAGCATCCCTTCCCAGCTGGAGGATGGCTGGGTGCGGTACTTCACGCCGCTCAAGTCGGCTGGCGACCGGATCGGCTTCGTGCCGTAAGTCGATTTCGCGCCGCCATCGTAGAAGCAGAGGCCGATGACGCCGGTACTCTCCAAAGACGCGAGAATTTCCTCGCCGATCGGTCCGTCGAGAATGTTGCGCTCGTGCTTGGTCGAGCGGAAGAGATAGGGAAGCGTCAGGACGATCGTATCCGGCACCGTGCTGTTCAGTGTGTTGAGATCGATCCGCGCCATGTCGAGCGTGCCGTTGCGGAGCTGCGCCAGGGTGTAGTTCTCGGTATCCTGGTCGCCGGCGCCGAGATTGGACAGGATGAGTCGCCCGCCGCTCCGTTGGCGAATCAGATCGCCCATATACGCAGTGGCCCGCACGGTCGGGTAGCTCGCCGGATAGATGTCCGAGGAGATGATGTCCCGAGCGATGGCCGGTGGCCCGAACATCAGGAGGACGAGAATGGCGACAAGTTTGACGACACGCATGATGCAGCCTGTCTACTAAGCTCTAAGTCAGAAACCGTACAGACCGGCTAAGGTTTCACAAGAAGCGATTTGTCAGACAACCGAATTGAACGGAACCCGCCGGGCCCCGGCTTGTTTCATCTGACCTCGACAGGGAGAGCGTGATGAAGACGGTTAGCCGGTCATACGACAGTTACGCTCAAGCTCGGGCGGCCATGGAAGCGATCGAGAAGGCCGGCATCGCTTCATCGAATGTGAGCATCATCGCGAACAAACATGTGAGCGGCGAGCATGAGCCCGTCTCCGACGCGGCCGCAGGGGCCGGCATCGGCGGTGTCGTAGGAGGAGGCGTCGGCCTCCTCGCCGGACTCGGACTTCTGGTGATCCCCGGCGTCGGCCCTGTCGTTGCAGCGGGTTGGCTGGCGGCAATGGCGGTGGGCACCGCCGCGGGCGTCGCCACCGGCGGCCTGATGGGCGCCCTGATCGGCGCAGGCATCGACGAGGAAGAAGCGGCGGTTCTATCGGAATCCGTCCGCCGGGGCGGCACGCTGGTCTCCGTGCGCGTCCCCGAGGACGAGGTGGGACGCGTCGAAGGCCTGCTGTCCATCCATCGGCCGGTGGACGTCGCGGCGCGCGCCGCGACGTGGCGCGACCAGGGCTGGAAAACGTTCGACCCGGACGCCCCGGCCTACCGCCCGAGCGAAACCGAGGTCGAACGCATGCGCCGCGAATGGCGCGACGAAGGAATGGGCAAACAGGCCTGACGCCCCCTTCGGGTTACAGCAGTCCGCCCGCAAGCATGTCGAACCGGTTGCGGATTTCCGATGCGCTCGGAGGCCTGTCCGCTTCCATTTCCGGAAACTCCTTGGCCAAGTCGGCGCGGTCGAACTCGTCGAGATGAAGGTCGGCGGCAAGGTGATCATCGGGCAACGCGTTCAGCGCATTGTGCAGATGAAACAGATGCCAGTGTGACGCGCTCGAGACCGCTTCAGATTCCAGGTGCGCAAGCCGGTCCTTGAAGCGTTGCACCACCTTCTTCCGTTCTTCCGACATGATCGATCTCCTCACCTTTTACACCTGGGTATGCCGGAGCATACTGCAGGAAGGGGGAGCGACGCAGCAAATCACTGACCGACTCGATAGAACGCGACCGCAGCGCTTTTGTTGTGCTGATTTTGCAGGAAACTTCCCCTGTGGCTTTTGCGTTGATCAGGTACAAACGAAGGAGCCTCGATCATGCAAAAGCTCAGCACAGCCCTCGTCATTGGTGGCCTCGCCCTGATGCCGCTGTCCGCCATGGCTCAGGACCTTGCGTCAGCGCCTGCGGCGACGCCGGTCGTGCGGTCCAACCACATGGTGTTCATGGAAAGCGATTCGACCCGCGTTCCCGCCTCCGCTCTGGAAACTGTTCGGTCAGCTGCCGAGGCGGCCAGACAGGCTCCCATCCGGATCGAAGGGCGCGCGGACTATGCAAATGCCGTGAAGCAGGAGTTGGTCCGCCAGGGCGCCCCTGCCAACGCCGTCAGCATCCGGGCGGTGCCCGCTCAGCCGCTGCCCAAAGCGGCGGGTGACGGTCTCTCGGTCACGACGGATCGCGGCGTGACGCTCACCTTCTGACGTTTCCAGGCCGAAACGAAGAAGCCCGCCGGTCACCCGGCGGGCTTTTCTTTTGTAGGTGCTGAATGCGGCATTCAAAGGAAAGCCCGTCCTGACGGTCGCCAGGACGGGCTTCTGCAGCCCCTCGGGGGAGAGGGACGGTCCATAGACCGCCAAAGGCTACCCTACCGTAACGCCGCGGAGGGCCGGGGGTTGCGAGAAATTCAGTCGGCGGAAACCCGCCCATCGCGGTCGACGGTCACCGTGACTTCAGCCGTTCCCCGCAGCGCCCTTGCCCGCCACGTGCCATCCGGCCCCGCCACGATACTTTTCACGGTCTTGTAGCCATCCGCCTCGATGGCTGTCTTGGCGAAGCTCCGCCCCTCACCCTCTTCCGGAGAGGCGGTCGGGGCAGTCGTGACCGAGACGGGTTCGAGCCCCGCAGGCAGCACCACCGGCGGCCGTTCGCGCATCTGCAGCGGCACCGGCGCGTGGCGGACCTCGATCAGAGGCCGGGATCCCGTCGTCTCGGCGACCGGCCTGGGAGCAGGCGAGGCTGCTTCCGTTGCCATCGCTGCCTTGGCCGATGCCTGAAGAGGCCCGCCATCCGGCAGCGGGGCCATCACGTGCGCTGTGGCCACGGCCGCCAGCAGTACCGCGGAAGCGACAACGAAGACGACGCCTTGCTTCATGGGAAATCCGTTCTGGGTTTTGCGGCCTGACAACGCCGGACGGCCGCAGGCGTTGCGATCCCCTCGGCCGATCAGTATCGAAGAGGCTCCTGAATCGTTCCGGGTCCCGACAATGGCGCTTCCCTCAGGCATTTCCTTTTCGTCGACGCATGCCGTCCAGCTGCCGCCGCGCTTCAACGTCGCGCTGCCGTTCATCGACCGTCACCTGGCGGAAGGCCGAGGCGAGAAGGCCGCCATCCTGACGCGCGAGGAAACCGTGACCTATGCGGAGCTCGCGGGGCGCGTGAACCGGGCCGGCAACGCATTGCTCGCGCTCGGCCTCAGGCCCGGCGACCGGCTGCTGATGGTGGTGAAGGACTGTCCGGCCTTCTTTTATCTCTTCTGGGGAGCCATCAAAGCGGGCATCGTGCCGGTGCCGCCCAACACCCTGCTGCGGGCCCCCGATTATGCCTACATGATCGAGGATTCCGGGTGTGGGCTCGTCGCCTATTCTTCAGAGTTCACCGCTGAGATCGAGCCGGCGCTGAGGCAGCTCGGGGCCAGGGCGCCGAAGGCGATGACGGTCGATGCCTTTTTGGCCGAGATGGCGACGGCCCCGCCCACGCTCGAGGCCCGGCTCGCCGCTCCGGACGACGATTGCTTCTGGCTCTATTCGTCGGGCTCGACCGGAAGGCCCAAGGGCGCGGTCCACGCCCAGCGCGACATGGTGGTCACCAGCGAGCTCTACGGCGTGTGCGTGCTGGGCGTCACCGAACAGGACATCTGCTACTCCGCCGCCAAGCTCTTCTTCGCCTATGGCCTGGGCAACGGCATGACTTTTCCGCTGTGGGTTGGCGGCACCGCCGTCCTCGACGACCGTCGCCCGACGCCGGAGACGACCTTCTCCAACATCGAGACCTTCAGGCCGACGATCTTCTACGGCGTGCCGACACTCTATGCCGCGCAGCTTGCGGCCCTCGAAACCGGCACGCGGGACCTTTCCAGCCTGCGCGCCTGCGTCTCGGCGGGCGAGGCGCTGCCCGGCGACATGTTCCGCCGCTGGAAGGAACAGACCGGGACGGTCATCCTGGACGGCATCGGCTCGACCGAGGCGCTGCACATTTTCATCGGCAACCGGCTCGACGATTTCCGGGCGGGCACCAGCGGCAAGCCGGTACCGGGCTACGAGGTCCGCATCCTCGACGAGAACGGAGATCCGGTCGCGAAGGGCGAAAGCGGTCGCCTGTGGATCAAGGCGGAGTCGGCCGCGAAGTACTACTGGAACAAGCCCGAGAAGACCGCCGAAACGATGGTCAACGGCTGGCTGAACACCGGCGACACCTATCGCGAGGACGAGGACGGCTATTTCATCTACGAGGGCCGCAGCGACGACATGCTGAAGGTCGGCGGCATCTGGTGCTCGCCGGTCGAAATCGAGAACTGCCTGGTGGGGCACCCCGCCATCCTCGAGGCAGCCGTCATCGGCCATGCCGATGAGCAGGGACTGATCAAGCCCAGGGCGATCGTCGTGCTCAAGCAGCCGGGCGATGCGGGTGCGGCCCTGACCGACGCGCTTATGGCCCACTGCAAGAAGACCCTGGCGCCCTACAAATATCCGCGCTGGGTCGAGTATGTGCCCGAGCTGCCGAAGACCGCCACCGGCAAGATCCAGCGCTTCAAGCTGCGGGGTTAGTCAGATGATTTCGTCCTGAGCGCAGCGAAGGACCTTGCCGAACGACCGAAGGACTCCGTAGCGAGCGCGAGATCCTTCGCTGCGCTCAGGATGACAAGAGAGAGGAACTCACAACCCTGCTTCTTCATTTCGAACTGGTGAGCGACGCTCCGCAGATTCGCCCCTTCAAGGCAGCCGATCTCGAGGCCTGCTACGCGATCTCTTTGGCGACGGGTCACGCCGGTGCGGACGCCTCGCACCTCTATCGCGATCCGAAGATGATGGGGCACATCTACATCGCGCCCTATGTATTGCTCGAACCCGGCCTCGCCTGGATCGTGGAGGATCGTAACGGCGTTGCGGGTTTCGTCGCCGGTGTCGTCGACACAGCCGCCTGGGAAGAGAGACTGGAGCGCGACTGGTGGCCCCCACTCCGCCGATGCTACGCCGATCCGGTCGACGTGCCTCCCGACAGGCAAACCGCAGACCAGCGCCGCGCCTCGACGATCCACCATCCTGTCCCGACGCCGGTCGAGATCGCGACGCGCTATCCCGCGCATCTGCATATGAACCTGCTGCCCCGATTGCAGCGCCGCGGCGTGGGCTCGTTGCTTCTTGGAACCTGGTTGTCTGCGGCGCGCGCGCGCGAGGCACGATCGTTTCACGTTGGCGTCAACGGCATGAACAGGGGCGCTCTCCGCTTCTGGTCCGCGCACGGCTTCTCGGCTCTCGCGCTCAAAGCCGGCATTGAAGGCCGGACCCGCTGGATGGGATGCGAGTCGCCGCCCGGCAATCAAGTTATTGTGTAGGCTAGGCGCCTGACGCGCCACTATTTCGTCCCGGCTTCGTGGAAGCATGAGAGTCCATGGATCTTCCGAAGA
Source organism: Reyranella sp. (assembly GCF_965228225.1). Classification (GTDB taxonomy): domain Bacteria; phylum Pseudomonadota; class Alphaproteobacteria; order Reyranellales; family Reyranellaceae; genus Reyranella. Next base: position 3,206,625 of record NZ_OZ245801.1, read on the forward strand.
AGTCCGAGACGCCCGGCTGGCCGATCGCGCGGCTGCTGCCGGCGTTGATGGTCGGCCTGGTCTTCGTCTCCATCGCACCCGTGATCGTCGTCGCGTGGCTGGCAGCGCAGAGCAACCTCGACGCCTCGTCCCTGCAGCGCGCCGAAGTGACCATCGACCTGATCGAGCGCCGGCTCGAGGCGCATCTCAGGCCCGTGCAGAGCCAGCTCACCTATCTCAGCGAGGCCATCGCCCGCGGCGAGATCGATTTCGACGACCGCGAGCAGTGGCGCATCTTCGCGCTGGGCACGCTGGCGGCGGTGCCGCAGACCGTCGGCTTCGTCGTGTTGCCGACGGAAGGCGAGCCCACACGCTTCGTGCGCGCCGACCGCACCATGCGGCCGGAGCGGCGTGAGAACGTGCGCGGGGCCGAGGCGCTGCTGGCGCGGGCTCGCACCATGGACGGTCCCGGCTGGGGTGAGCCCGTCTGGTCGTTCGTCGTGGGCGAGCCGATCCTGCCAATCATCGTGCCGGTCCGCGTGCGCGGCGAGTTCCGCGGTGTCATCGGCGCGGCGATCGGCACGACCGACCTGTCGCGCTTCCTCAAGGAGATCGAGCTCACCGGCGAGCGCACGCCGTTCATCCTGGCGGGCCGAAACGAGGTGCTGGCCCATCCCAAGCTTGCAAAGACGCTGAATGGCGATGCCCGCGCCCAGACCCGTCTGGTCACTCTGGAGGAAGTCGGCGACCCGGTGCTCGCCGTCATGTGGGCACCCGATCCCAATCCGCTGTCCTGGGACCGGCCGGAGGCCCGCGTCGACGGCCACTGGAACTGGGTGGGCGAGCGATCCTTCGCCTGGATACGGCGCAGCGTGGAAGCCTATGCGCCCGCCGAACTGGTGGTGGGCTACCACGAGGCCGGCCGTGAATCGGCGTGGGCGCGCTGGATCGTGCGCGGCATCCTGATCGCCGGCGGCCTGCTGATGATCCTCACCGGGCTGGCCGCCATCTATCTCGGCCGGCGCCTGGCAGAGCCCATCCTGGCGCTGGCCGGGGCGGCGAGCGCCGTGGAACGGCTCGCGTTCGACAGCGTGCCCGCCCTGCCCCGCAGCCGCGTGCGCGAGATCAGCCGCGCCAACCTTGCCTTCGAACGCATGGCCCGCGGACTCAAACTGTCGGCGACCTACCTGCCGCGCGCGCTGGTGGCACGTTTGACCACGCAGCAGGGCAGCCTGCCGGTCAACGAGGATCGCGCCGTCACCATCCTGTTCAGCGATCTCGAAGGTTACAGCGGCTACGCGCGCGACCGTCCGGCCGCCGAGACGGCGGCCTACCTGAACGCGCTCCTGTCGCGCATCGGACCGGCCATCGAGGCGAGCGGCGGCACCATCGACAAGTATATCGGCGACGGGCTCATGGCCTTCTGGGGAGCACCCGACTCCATCCCCGACCATGCCCGGATCGCCTGCCAGGGGGCGCTGGCCGTCGCCAAGGAGGTCGAGGCCTTCAACCGGGAGCGGCGGGCGCGCGGCCTGCACGCCTGCCGCATGCGCATCGGCCTGCATACCGGGACGGTGCTGGTCGGCAATATCGGCTTTGCCGGGCGGGTCGACTACACGGCGATCGGCGAGGCGGTGAACGTGGCCTCCCGCCTCGAGCAGTTCGGCCGCAGCGCACCGCGCGAAGGCGAGGTCACGATCGTGGCGAGCGCGACCTGCCGGGAGGCGGCCGGTACGGGCTTCGCCTGGGCGATTCTCGACGGCGCGCCGGCCGACATCGCCGCCACGGCCGCCCTGCCGCTCGCCACGCTCAGGGCGTCGCCGACCGTCCATTAAGCGATTGTTGGGCCCTGCATTTTCCGCTTTTATAGCCGCCAAGAGAAAACAGGGAGCGACGGCTCATGAAGAACAGTTTGTTTGGGTCCGCAACAATTGCGGCGGCGATGGCGTTCGGCCTGCCCGCGATGGCCCAGAGCCCGATCAAGATCGGCTTCGTCAGCACGTTCTCCGGCCCGCAGGCCGCGATCGGCGAGGACATGCGCCGCTCCGTCGAACTCGCCAAGGAACATCTCGGCGGCAAGATGGGCGGCAAGCCCTTCGAGATCATCTACGAAGACGACCAGTTCAAGCCCGACGTGGGCAAGGCGCGTTCCGAGAAGCTCGTCCAGCAGGACAAGGTGAACTTCATCGGGGGCTACATCTGGTCGAACGTGCTGCTGGCCTCCTACAAGCCCGTGGTCGACGAGGGCGACACGATCCTGGTTTCGGCCAATGCCGGTCCGTCGCAGATCGCGGGCGAGCTGTGCAACAAGAACTTCTTCTCGACCTCCTGGCAGAACGACCAGACGCCGATGGCGATGGGCGAGTATCTCAACACCAAGGGCGTGAAGAGCCTCTACCTGGTCGGCCCCAACTACGCCGCCGGCAAGGACATGCTCGCGGGCGTCAAGCGCACGTACAAGGGCAAGATCGTCAGCGAGGACTACACCAAGTGGCCCGACCAGCTCGACTTCTCGGCCGAGATGACCAAGATCGCTGCCGCCAAGCCGGACGGCATCTTCATCTTCTACCCCGGCGCGCACGGCGTGCAGTTCGTGAAGCAATGGGCGCAGTCCGGCCTCAACAAGACGGTGCCGCTCTACCAGGTGTTTTCGATCGACGCGATCACCCTGCCGCAGCAGGGCGACCTCGCGCTGGGCACGCTGGGCGCCCAGGAATGGGTCAACGACCTGCCGAACGAGGCCAACAAGAAGTACGTCGCCGACTTCAAGAAGAAGCACGGCACCTATCCGTCCTACTACGGCGCGCAGAGCTACGACGCGATCATGCTGATGGCGTCGGCCGCCGAGGCGCTGAAGGGTGACCTGTCGAACAAGGACAAGGTCCGCGCCGAGATGAAGAAGGCGAACTTCAAGTCGGTTCGCGGCGACTTCAAGTTCGGCAACAACAACTTCCCGATCGAGAATTTCTACATCCAGGAAACGGTCAAGGACCCGCAGGGCATGATGACGGTGAAGACCATCGCCACCGCCGTGAAGGACGCGGTCGATCCCTTCGCCGCCAAGTGCCCGATGAAGTGACATAGCTTTCCTCCCCATCTGAATGGGGAGGGAGAAGAGTGGGAGCGCGGCAACGCGCTCCCGTTTTGTTTGAGAGCGTGACGGAATAGATGGAATATCTGCTGCTCCAGGTGCTGAACGGCGTGCAGCTCGGCCTGCTGATGTTCCTGCTCGCCGCCGGCCTGACCCTGACTCTGGGCATCATGGACCTGGTCAACCTGGCGCACGGCTCGCTCTACATGATGGGCGCCTACATCGCCTGGACCCTGATCGGCGTCACCGATTCGTTCGTGCTGGGCGCACTGCTGGCGCTGCCCGCAACTTTCCTGCTGGGCGTGGTCGTCGAGGCCGTGGTGATCCGAAAGCTCTACGCACGCGACCACCTCACCCAGGTGCTGGCGACCTTCGGCCTGATTCTGTTCTTCAACGAGCTGGTGCGTGCGCTCTGGGGTCCCGCCGGCAAGAGCATCGCGGTGCCCCCCTTCCTGAACCGCACCATCGAGATCCTGCCGGGCGTGCCCTATCCCGCCTACCGCTTCGCCATCATCGTCGTGGGCGCGCTCGTCGCGATCCTGCTGGCCTGGCTGGTGGCGCGCACGCGCCTCGGCATGCTGATCCGCGCCGGCGCCTCCAACCGCCGCATGATCGGTGCGCTGGGGGTCAACATCGAGCTGTTGTTCAGCCTGGTCTTCGGTCTGGGCGCGGTGTTCGCGGGCCTGGCCGGCCTGATGTCCGCCCCTATCGCGTCGGTGCGGATCGGCATGGGCGACGACATCCTGATCCTCGCCCTCGTCATCATCGTCATCGGCGGCATCGGCTCGATCAAGGGCGCCTTCATCGCCGCCATGGTGGTCGGCCAGATCGACATCGTGGGCCGCGCCTTCCTGCCCGACATCCTCAAGACCTTCATGAGTTCCAGCGCCGCCTCGAGTGCCGCACCCGCCATCTCCCAGGTTATGGTCTACGTTCTGATGGCCGTGGTGCTGGTGTGGCGGCCGACCGGCCTGTTCGGGCAGCGCACATGATGGCCTCGCACCTTCGCCTCAACGGAGCGCGCCACTCCAGTGGCGCATCTTCACATGAGCGCCACTGGAGTGGCGCGCTCCGATGAGGGACCTCGTCTCCTCACTCCGCACGCCGCGCGGGATCGCAACGGCCGTGATCCTGCTGGTGCTGGCGGTCCTGCCGCTGCTCACCCAGGCATTCGACCAGCGCTATCTTCTGTCGATCGGCACCCGCATCGTCATCTGGTCGATCGCCGCGGTCAGTCTCAACATGATCCTGGGCTATGGCGGGCTGGTGAGCTTCGGCCACGCGATGTTCTTCGGGATCGGCGGCTATGCGGTCGGCATCCTGTCGGCGGAAGGGATTTCCAGCGGCTGGATCCAGTGGCCGATCGCCCTGCTCGCGGCCACGGCGTGGGCCGTCGTGATCGGCGCGCTGTCGCTCCGGACGCGCGGCCTCTACTTCATCATGATCACCCTGGCTTTCGCTCAGCTCGTCTACTACGTGGGCAGCGGCCTCGAAGCCTATGGCGGCGACGACGGGCTCAATATCAGCCGCAGTCGCTTCCCCGGACTGATCGACCTGCGCGACAAGGCGAGCTTCTACTGGCTGTGCTTCGCCCTGCTCTGCGCCAGCCTGTGGTTCTGCGGCCGCTACGCCAACTCGCGCTTCGGCCTGGTGATCCGCGGCGCCAAGTCGAACGAACTGCGCATGACGGCGCTCGGCTTCCCGGTGTTCCGCTACCGGCTGGCGGCGTTCACGATCTCCGGTGCGTTCGGCGGCCTCGCCGGCATTCTGCTCGCCAACGAGGGCGCCTATGTCTCGCCCGCGATGATGTCGTGGATGAAGTCGGGCGACCTGATCGTCATCGTCGTGCTGGGCGGCATGGGCACGCTGTTCGGCCCCCTCTACGGCACCATCGCTTTCTTCGTGCTGGAGGAGGCGCTGCCGCCGCTCCTCAACCTCGCCCACAAGGGCTGGGGCGAATACTGGATGATCGTGTTCGGCCCGCTGCTGGTCCTGATCGCGCTCTACGCGCGCGGCGGCATCGACTCCCTGTTGGGACGCCGTCATGACTGAGCCCCTGCTGCGCACCGAGGGGCTGGTGAAGCGCTATGGCGGCCTGCTGGCGACCGACAACGTGTCGATCGACGTCCGGCCGGGCGAAATCCACGCGCTGATCGGCCCGAACGGCGCCGGCAAGACCACCCTGATCCATCAGCTCACCGGCGTCGTCGCCCCGGATTCGGGCGCCATCCATTTCGCCGGCCGCGACGTCACCCGCCTGCCGACCCATGCGCGGGTGCGGCTGGGGCTGGGCCGCTCCTTCCAGATCACCTCGGTGCTGCGCGAGTTCACGGCGCTGGAGAACGTGGCCCTCGCGGTGCAGGGCCATGCCGGCCATTCCTTCCGCTTCCTGGCCGATGCGCGGCGCGACGAAAGCCTGCGCGGCCCCGCCCGCCGCCTGCTCGAAGAGGTCGGGCTGGGCGAGCGTGCCGGCACCCTGGCCGCGTCGCTCAGCCATGGCGAACAGCGCCAGCTCGAGATCGCCATGGCACTGGCCGGCGATCCGCGCCTGCTGCTGCTCGACGAACCGATGGCCGGCATGGGCGTCGAGGAGAGCCAGCGGCTGATCGGCTTCCTCCAGGCGCTCAAGCAGAAGCACGCCATGCTGCTGATCGAGCACGACATGGACGCCGTGTTCCAGCTCGCCGACCGCATTACCGTCCTCGTCTATGGCCGCGCCATCGCCAGCGGCTCGCCCGACCAGATCCGGGCGAACCCGGAGGTGCGTCAGGCCTATCTCGGCGAGGAGATGGGCTGATGCTGAAGGTCCGCGAACTCGACGCCTTCTACGGCCCCAGCCAGGCACTGTTCGGCATGGAACTGCGCGTCGACGCCGGCGAGGTCGTGACCCTCATGGGCCGCAACGGCATGGGCAAGACCACCACCGTGCACACGATCATGGGGCTGCTGCCGGCGCGCCGCGGCACGGTCGAGTTCGAGGGCAACAGGGTCGAGGGCCTGCCCGCCTTCCGCATCGCCCGGCTCGGCCTCGGCCTTGTACCGGAGGGACGCCAGATCTTCCCCAACCTCTCGGTGCGCGAGAACCTCTTGGCCGCCAGCGCCAACCGCACGGCGCGGCCGAGCCCGTGGACCATCGCGCGGGTCTTCGAGTTCTTCCCGCGCCTGGCCGAGCGCCAGCGCAACATGGGCAACCAGCTCTCCGGCGGCGAGCAGCAGATGCTGGCGATCGGCCGCGCGCTGATGACCAACCCCAAGCTGCTGATCCTCGACGAGGCGACCGAGGGGCTGGCGCCGCTGATCCGCCAGGAAATCTGGTCCTGCCTCGGGCGGCTGAAGAACGAGGGTCAGGCGATCCTGGTCATCGACAAGAACGTGTCGGCGCTGATCCCGCTCGCCGACCGCCACCACATCGTCGAGAAGGGCCGCGTCGTCTGGGTCGGGTCATCCCGGGACCTGGCCGGGGACAAGGACCTGCAGCACAGGTATCTTGGCGTCTGATCCTGCGGAGTTGCCGATGCGTCTGCTTGCCGTTGCCTCGTTGCTCATCCTCGCCGCTGTCGGTCCCGTCGCCGCGCAGGGTTCGGTCAACGTCTACAACTGGTCGGACTACATCGCCGAAGACCAGGTGAAGGACTTCGCCAGGGATAGCGGCATCAAGGTCAACTACACGACCTACGACAGCAACGAGATCCTCGATGCCAAGCTGCGCACCGGCCGGTCGGGCTACGACATCGTCGTGCCGACCGCCTCGCCGTTCTTTGTGCGGCAGCTCCAGGCCAATATCTTCCTGCCCCTCGACAAGGCGAAGCTGAAGAACTGGAAGAACCTCGATCCCGAGATCATGACGGCGCTGGCCAAGTACGATCCCGGCAACGCCCATGGCGTGCCCTGGATGTGGGGCACGACGGGCATCGGCTACAACGTCGCCGAGATCAAGAAGCGCCTGCCCGACGCGCCGGTCGATTCGCTGCGCATGATCTTCGATCCGGCGGTCGTCTCGAAGTTCCAGGATTGCGGCGTCATGCTGCTCGACAGCGCCACCGACGTGCTGCCGGCCGCGCTCAAGTATCTCGGCCTCGATCCCGATTCGAAGAAGCCCGAGGATCTCGCCAAGGCCGCCGACGTGGTGAAGGCCGTGCGGCCCTACGTCCGCAAGTTCCATTCCTCGGAGTACATCAACGCGCTGGCCGGCGGAAACATCTGCCTGGCCTTCGGCTATTCCGGCGACGTCTTCCAGGCGCGCGACCGCGGCGCCAAGGCCGCCAGCAAGGTCGACATCGAGTATTCGATCCCCAAGGAAGGCTCGCAGCTCTGGATCGACGTCGTGGCCATTCCGAAGGACGCGCCCAACCAGGCCAATGCCTATCGCTTCCTGGACTTCATGCTGGAGGCCAAGGTCGCCGCCGCGTCGAGCGAGCTCACGGGCTACGCCAACGGCAACAAGGCCGCTTTCGCCCTGCTGCCCAAGGACATCTCGGAGAGTCCGCTGATCTACCCGCCGGCCGACGTGCGCGCCAAGTTCTACACCATCACGGCCGGCACCGCCGAACAGGTGCGGGAACGCACGCGGCTGTGGACGACCATCAAGACGGGCCGTTGAATTGGATTCAGGACCGATCGTCCGCATCGAGGGACTGACCAGACGCTTCGGGCCGATCGTCGCCGTCGATCGCGTCGATCTGGAGATCGCGCGCGGCGAGCTGTTCGCGCTGCTGGGCGGCTCGGGCTGCGGCAAGACCACCCTGTTGCGCATGCTGGCCGGGTTCGAGACGCCCGACGAGGGCCGGCTGTTCATCGACGGCCAGGACATGACCGACGTGCCGCCCTACCGGCGGCCGGTGAACATGATGTTCCAGTCCTATGCCCTGTTCCCGCACATGGATGTGGCGTCCAACGTGGGCTACGGGCTGCGCCGCGACGGGGTCAAAGGCCCGGAGATCGCGGAGAGGGTCGCGGAAATCCTGACCCTCGTGCATCTGCAGGACCATGCGAGGCGCAAGCCGTCGCAGCTCTCCGGCGGCCAGCGCCAGCGGGTGGCGCTGGCGCGGGCGCTGGTGAAACGGCCCAAGCTCCTGCTGCTCGACGAGCCGCTGGCGGCGCTCGACCGCAAGCTGCGCGAGAGCACGCGCTTCGAGATGGTGCGCCTGCAGGAGCAGCTCGGTCTCACCTTCGTGATGGTGACGCACGACCAGGAAGAGGCAATGTCGATGGCGACCCGGCTCGCCGTGATGAATGCCGGCCGCATCGCCCAGATCGGCACGCCGCACGAGGTCTACGAGCATCCGGCCTCGCGCTTCGTGGCCGACTTCATCGGCATCGCCAACATCATCACGCTCGACGGCGGCGGCTGGATGGCGCTGCGCCCGGAGAAGATCACGCTCTCGGCCGAGCGGCCCGCCCTGCCGCAAACCGTCACCGGCCGGATCGCCGACGTCGCCTATGAGGGCGACCGCTCGCTCCATCATGTCGAAACCGAAGCCCACGGCACGATGACCGTTTCGACGACCAACACCAGCCGCGCCGCCGGAGACGCCTTCGCACGCGGCCAGCCCGTCTGGCTGGGCTGGTCGGACGAGGCCGGCCAGCGGCTGGAGGCCTAGAGCGCCAATGGGCGAGATGGAATCGAGCCGAGCATTCCAACACCGACCTCACCCTGAGGAGCATCGCGCAGCGATGCGTCTCGAAGGGTGGGAACGCGCACCTTGCCTGTTGCCCATCCTTCGAGACGCGCCGCTTCGCGGCGCTCCTCAGGATGAGGTAAGTGGGTCAATACAAATGGAAGGACTGTAGGCGATGCGCTTCGTCGTCGGCCTGCCCTTCCTGTGGCTCGGGATCTTCTTTCTGCTGCCCTGCCTCCTGGTGCTGGCCATCTCGCTGGGAACCTACGCGCCCGATTCGGTGCCGCCGGTCGAGCTGGGCCTCAGCTTCAAGAGTTTCGCGCTGCTCTTCTCCGACGATCTCTATCTGGCGGCCTGGCTCTCATCGCTGCGCATCGCCGCGACGTCGACCCTGGTGGCCCTGCTGCTGGGCTATCCCATGGCCTACGCCATCGCCCGCGCCGCGCCCAACCGGCGCCCGCTGCTGCTGATGCTGGTCGTGCTGCCCTTCTGGACCTCGTTCCTGATCCGCATCTACGCCTGGATGGGCCTCCTGGCCGACAACGGACTGATCGAGCAGTTCCTGCGCTGGACCGGCCTCGCCGCCAATCCCGGCACCATCCTCGGTACCGAATGGGCGGTGCATCTCGGCATCGTCTACGCCTACCTGCCCTTCATGGTGCTGCCGCTCTACGCCACCCTGGAGAAGCTCGACGACAGCCTGCTCGAAGCCGCGGCCGATCTCGGCGCCAAGCCCTTCATGGCTCTCCTGACCATCACCCTGCCGCTGTCGCTCCCCGGCATCGTGGCGGGCTGCCTGCTGGTCTTCATCCCGGCGGTCGGCGAATTCGTGATCCCGGACCTGCTGGGCGGCACCGAGACGCTGATGATCGGCAAGGTGCTGTGGGACGAGTTCTTCACCAACGGCGACTGGCCGCTGGCCTCGGCGGTCGCGGTCTGCCTGCTGGTGCTGCTGGTCGGACCGATCGCGCTGTTCCAGCGCAACCAGGCGCGCAGCCTGGAGCGGCGCACATGAGCGCTTTCGCATGACAGGTCGCGCATGAGGGGCCGCGCGCGCCTTGCCTTCGGCATGCTGGCCTTCGGCTACGCCTTCCTCTATCTGCCGATCGCGCTGGTGATCGTCTATTCGTTCAACGAGTCGCGCCTCGTCACCGTCTGGTCGGGCTTCTCCCTGAAATGGTGGCACGCGCTGTTCGCCAACGAGGCGATGCTGCAGGCCGCGTGGCTGTCGCTGCGCATCGCCCTGGTGAGCGCCACCGGCGCGGCGCTGCTCGGTCTCGCCGCCGGCTACGCGCTCGTGCGCGCACCGCGCTTCCCAGGGCGTACCTTGTTCGGCAGCCTCGTGGTCGCCCCCATGGTGATGCCGGAAGTCGTCATGGGCATCTCGATGCTGCTGCTGTTCGTCGGTTCGGAGCGGCTGTTTGGCGGACCGGATCGCGGCTTCCTCACAATCGCCATCGCCCACACGACCTTCTCGATCGCCTTCGTGGCCATCGTGGTACAGGCCCGTCTCTCCGACTTCGACCGCGCACTGGAAGAGGCCGCGATGGATCTCGGCGCCACGCCCTGGGTGACCTTCCGCACCATCACCCTGCCCCTGATCGCGCCGGCCGTCGGCTCGGGCTGGCTGCTCGCCTTCACTCTGTCGCTGGACGATCTGATCCTGACACAGTTCGTGGCCGGCGCGCAGTCGCAGACCCTGCCGATGCGCGTCTATTCCAGCGTGCGTCTGGGCGTCGACCCGCAGATCAACGTGCTCGCCACCCTCATCGTCACGGTCGCAGCCTGTGCATTGATCCTGTCCGGCTGGCTGACGCGGCGGCGCGCTTGAGCTAATAAGACCTCCTAAGGGAGGAATAAAAATGCTTCATTCCGGAACGTCCAAGGCGTCACGCCGTAATGTGCTGAAGGGGGTCGGGATGGCCACTGTCGGTGCATCGTTGGGGGCTTCTTTGCCGGTGAGCGGCGCGGCTCGGGCGCAGGGCGCGCCGGCGGCCGCCAAGGGACCGAAGCTGCTCGAGATGGACGGCAAGGCGAAGCTTGCGGTTCTGGGCGACAAGCCGCTCGTCGCCGAGACGCAGGCCGAACTGCTCGACGACAATGTCACGCCGACCAACAAGCTCTTCATCCGCAACAACGGACAGGTGCCCGATGTCACGGGCGACCCCAAGGTGTGGAAGGTCAAGATCGACGGCGAGGTCAACACGCCGCTGGAGATCAGCGTCGGCGACCTGATGACCAAGTTTCCGGCCGTCACCTACCAGCTGATGCTGGAGTGCGGCGGCAACGGCCGGTCCTTCTTCACGCCGGAAGCGCGTGGCAACCAGTGGACCAACGGCGGCGCGGGCTGCCCGATGTGGACCGGCGTGCGCCTGGCCGACGTGCTGAAGGCCGCCGGCCTGAAGCCCTCCGCCGTCTATACCGGCGCCTATGGCGCCGATCCGACCCTGGCCGGCGAAACCAACAAGCCGACCATCTCGCGCGGCGTGCCGATCGCCAAGGCGATGGAGGAACACTCGCTGATCGCCTTCAAGCTGAATGGTCAGGACCTGCCGCTGATCCATGGCGCCCCGGTCCGCCTCGTCATTCCGGGCTGGCCCGCCTCGGCGTCGACCAAGTGGCTGAACCGCATCTGGATCCGCGACAAGGAACATGACGGTCCCGGCATGGGCGGCTTTTCCTACCGCGTGCCGAAGACGCCGATCGTCCCCGGCAGCAAGGGCAACGACAAGGACATGGCGATCCTGGAATCGATGCCGGTCCGCTCGATCATCACCTTCCCGGCCGACGGCAGCCGCCTCACCTCGCGCAAGCTCGACCTGCGCGGTCATGCCTGGGCCGGCGACTTCGACATCAAGACCGTCGACATCTCGACCGACTACGGCGTCACGTGGAAGCCCGCGAAGGTCGACGCCCCGGCCAACAAGTATGCCTGGCAGAACTTCACCGCCTCGATCGAGCTGCCGACGGCGGGCTACTACGAAGTCTGGGTCAAGGCGACCGACAGCAAGGGCGTGACCCAGCCCTTCCAGGCCGCCAACTGGAACCCGCAGGGCTACGGGGCCAATCCGGTCAACCGCATCCGCGTGCTCGTCGAATCTTGACCCGCATCAACGTGATACACGCCGCCGTCCTCGGCCTGACGGCGACGTTCGTGCTGCTCGCCTTCGATCGCGCCGGCGAGTTGCACAGGGACAAGTACGTCTACGCGCCGCCGGCGCCCAAGGTCGCCGCGGCGCCGGCCGTCGTCGATCCCGACAAGGGCAAGCCGCCGCCACACAACGACACGGTCGAGAACCTGCCCGAGGGCAAGAACCGCGAGCTGACGTTCTATACGTGCACGGCCTGCCACGGCGTCGCGCTGATCAAGGCGCAGGGCCTCACGCGCGACCTCTGGGATTCGACCATCGACCTGATGCTGGAGAAGCATCGCATGCCGCCGATCAAGGCCGAGGAACGGACGGAGATCGTCGACTATCTCGCCGAGAGTTTCCCGCCGCGCCGCAAGGGCCGAGGCAGCGACAATCCGTTCCTGAAATGAGGCGGGCGGCGGCTAGGCCGTCGCCTTCGCCCACTTCTCCGACCAGGTGTGCAGCGGCAGGAACAGCCGCAGCAGCTCGTTGCCCAGCGCCGTGAGCCGGTAGCCCACCGCCTCGTCGAGCTCGACCAGCTTGGCCTCGCGCAGCTCGGCCAGTCGCGTGTTCACGATGGTCGGGCTGGCGCCGATCAGGTCCTGCAGCTCGCGGAAGCGCTTCGGCTCCTCGCGCAGTTCCCAGACGATGCGCAGGGTCCAGCGCCGGCCCAGCAGGTCGAGCAACGCCATGATCGGGCGACCGGTCGTCGAGCCGCGCACCCTCTTCACCATCTATTACACTCCGTTACTACATTTTCTGTAGCGACTCGCGTCGCTCGTTGCTACGGAATGTGTAGCAACCCCGATGGAGATCCGCCATGCCCCGCATCGCTCCTGCCGAAGAGCCCTATCCAGCAGAGATCGCGACCGCCCTGGCGCGCACCATGCCCCGTGGCTTCGCACCGCTGGTCCTGTTCCGCACGATGGCGCGCAACCCGCGCGTCTTCGGGAAGATGTTCGCCGGCGGCCTGCTCGACAAGGGCGCCCTCTCGCTGCGACAGCGCGAGGTCGTGATCGATCGCACGACGGCGCGGCTGGGCGCCGAATACGAATGGGGCGTCCATATCGCCTTCTTCGCGGAGAAGGTCGGCTTCGATGCGGAGACGATTGCCGCCACGGTCCACGGGTCGGCCAGTGCACCCTGCTGGTCAACCGACGAACAGGCCCTGCTGGCCGCCGTCGACGATCTGGTCGACCGCCGCACGATCGGCGACGAAACCTGGGCCCGGCTCGCCGCCCATTTCGACGAGGCCCAGATTCTCGAAGCGATCGCGCTGGCGGGCTACTACCACACGATCAGCTTCCTCTGCCGCGCCCTCGACCTGCCGCTCGAAACCTACGGCGCGCGCTTTCCGGCACCGCCTCTGCTAGGCTGAGTACGCCATGACGCCCGCCCGCCCCTCATGATCGACAAGCTGGAGTTTCTTCTGGCGCTGGCGCGGGAGCGAAATTTCGGCAAGGCCGCGGAGATCTGCGGGGTCACGCAACCGACCTTCTCGGCCGGCATCAAGCACCTGGAAGAAATGCTGGGCGTGATGCTGGTGCAGCGCTCCTCGCGGTTCCTGGGCTTCACCGCCGAAGGCGACCGTGTGCTCGAATGGGCCCGCACCATCGTTGCCGACACGCGCGCCATGCGACAGGAGGTCAAGGCGCTGCGCAAAGGCCTGACCGGCCGCCTGCGGATCGCCGCCATCCCGACGGCGCTCGCCATGGTGTCGGCCCTGACGACGCCTTTTCGCGCGAAGCACCCCAACGTGCAGTTCACCGTCCTGTCGCGGACCTCGACCCAGATCCTCTCGATGCTGGAGAACCTCGAAGTCGATGCCGGCTTGACCTATACCGACAACGAACCGCTGGGACGCCTGCGGGCGGTACCGCTCTACCTGGAGCAGTACCGGCTGCTAACGTCGGAGAACAGCCCGCTCGGCGACCGCGCCCGCGTGACATGGGCGGAGGTCGGCCGGATCCCGCTCTGCCTGCTCACGCCCGACATGCAGAACCGGCGCATCATCGACCAGCTGCTGGGCGCCGTCGGCGAACGCTCCGATCCGACGCTCGAATCCAATTCGATGATCGTGCTTTTTTCGCATGTGCGCACCGGCCGCTGGGCCAGCGTGATGCCGGAGAAGCTGGCCGATACGTTGGGACTGACCGAGCACCTGCGCTCGATCCCCATCGTCGAGCCCGAGGCAGTGCACGGGATCGGGCTCGTGGTGCCGCCGCGCGAGCCCATGACTCCCCTCGCCACGGCCTTGGTTGCCGAGGCCGAACAGCTGGCGAAATCGCTGGCGTGAGGTCCACGCGATAGAGCCTCTCTATCGCCTGATGGGTCTGCTTTGTTGAAGCGACGCGCCCGACGGCAGATCATGCGCCGGAACGGGAGCGAAACGATGCCAGTGGCCTGGAACGAGCCGCAAGCCGCAGAAATCGTCCGGCGCCATGCCGGCCAGGAAGGTGCCCTGCTGCCGATCCTGCATGATCTGCAGGCGACCTTCCGCTGCATTCCGCCGCCCGCGGTGCCCTTCGTTGCCCACGCGCTCAATCTCACGCGCGCCGAGGTGCATGGCGTCGTCACCTTCTATCATGATTTCCGCGAAGCGCCGGCCGGCCGGCAGATGCTCAAGCTCTGCCGGGCGGAGGCCTGCCAGGCAATGGATGGCGAGCGCATCGCACGCCGGATCCTCGACCGCTTCGGCCTCGAGTGGGGCGCCACGACGCCGGATGGTCGGCTGACCGTCGAGGCAGTCTACTGTCTCGGCCTGTGCGCCTGCGCGCCCGCCGGCCTGCTCGACGAGGCGCCGATCGGACGCCTGAACGAGGACTCGCCGGACGAGCTGGCGGACGAGATCGGCGCATGACGCTCAGGATCTTCGTGCCGCGCGACGCCGCGGCCCGCGCGGTCGGTGCCGATCGCGTGGCGACGGCCATCGCCACCGAAGCGCGGCGGCTCGATCTCCCTATCGAGCTGGTGCGCACGGGCTCGCGCGGCCTGTTCTGGCTCGAACCGATGGTGGAGCTGGAAACCCGAGAGGGGCGTCTTGCCTTCGGGCCCGTGGCGCCGGCCGACGTGCCGGGCCTGCTCGTCCTCGGCCCGCAGGCAGCGAAATCCCACCCGCTCTGCCTCGGCCGGCCCGACGACATCCCCTTTCTGAAGCGCCAGACGCGCATCACCTTCGGGCGCTGCGGTGTCATCGACCCGCTGTCGCTGGCAGACTATCGCGCCCATGGCGGCTATCGCGGCCTCGCCCGCGCCCTTTCCCTCGGGCCTGCCGCCACGATCGAGGAAGTGGTCCGGTCGGGCCTGCGCGGGCGCGGCGGCGCGGGCTTCCCGACCGGCGTCAAGTGGCGGACGGTCGCCGACACCGATGCCGACCGCCGCTACATCGTCTGCAACGCCGACGAGGGCGATTCGGGAACCTATGCCGACCGGATGCTCCTGGAAGGCGATCCGTTCGGCGTGATCGAAGGCATGACGATCGCGGGCTTCGCCGCCGGCGCTGCCAAGGGCTTCGTCTACATCCGGTCCGAATACCCCGACGCCATCCGCGTGATGAGCGAGGCGCTGAACATCGCCCGTGCGAGCGGCTGTCTCGGCGCGGACGCCGCGGCCGGTGGCTTCGCCTTCGACATCGAGATCAGGGTCGGCGCCGGCGCCTATGTGTGCGGCGAGGAGACGTCGCTTCTCGAAAGCCTCGAGGGACGCCGCGGCCAGGTCCGCGCCAAGCCGCCGCTGCCGGCCCACAAGGGCCTGTTCGGCCGTCCGACGGTGATCAACAATCTCCTCACCCTGGCCTGCGTACCGGCGATCCTGGCCGACGGCGCCGAGCGATACGCTGCTCTTGGCACAGCCCGCTCGCGCGGCACCATGCCGATCCAGCTCGCCGGCAATGTCCGGCACGGCGGACTGTTCGAAACGGCCTTCGGCCTCACGCTGGGCGAGATCGTCGACGATATCGGCGCCGGTACGGCCAATGGCCGGCCGGTGCGAGCGGTCCAGGTCGGCGGCCCGCTCGGCGCCTACTTCCCGCGCGCGCTGTTCGACACGCCGTTCGACTACGAGGCCTTTGCGGCCCGCGACGGCCTGCTCGGGCACGGCGGCATCGTGGTGTTCGACGATCGCGTCGACATGGCCCGGCAGGCCCGTTTCGCGCTCGACTTCTGCGCCCTCGAATCCTGCGGCAAGTGCACGCCCTGCCGCATCGGCTCGGTGCGCGGCACCGAAACCATGGATCGCATCCTGAGGGGCGAGCGCGTCGCGGCCAACCTCGCCCTGATCGAGGACCTCTGCCAGACGCTCAAATTCGGCTCGCTCTGCGCGCTCGGAAGCTTCACGCCCTATCCGGTGATGAGCGCGCTGCGACATTTCCCCGAGGATTTCAGCCGCCCGCGCCTCGCCGCGGCAGCGGACTAGAGGACAGGCTCATGTCGTTCGTTCACGAGATCGACCATGGCACGCCCGCCAGCAACGCGCCCGCGACGGTCAAGCTCACCATCGACGGCCACGAGGTGATGGTGCGCGTTGGCACCTCGGTCATGCGGGCCGCCGTCGAGGCCGGCATCCAGGTGCCCAAGCTCTGCGCCACCGATTCGATCGAGGCGTTCGGCTCCTGCCGGCTGTGCCTGGTCGAGATCGAGGGCCGCAACGGCACGCCCGCCTCCTGCACGACGCCGGTCGCGTCCGGCATGGTGGTCTCGACCCAGACCGAGCGGCTGAAGCAGGTCCGCAAGGGCGTGATGGAACTCTACATCTCCGATCATCCGCTCGATTGCCTGACCTGCGCCGCCAACGGCGATTGCGAACTTCAGGACATGGCGGGAGCCGTCGGCCTGCGCGAGGTCCGCTACGGAGACCAGGGCGAGAACCATCTCGGCCAGGAGAAGGACGAGTCCAACCCCTATTTCACTTTCGATCCGTCCAAGTGCATCGTCTGCTCGCGCTGCGTGCGCGCCTGCGAGGAAGTGCAGGGAACCTTCGCGCTCACCATCCAGGGGCGCGGCTTCGAGTCCAAGGTTTCGGCAGGCATGGCCGAGAGCTTCATCGCCTCGGAATGCGTCTCGTGCGGTGCCTGCGTGCAGGCCTGCCCGACGGCCACGCTGATCGAGAAGTCGGTGATCGAGATCGGCCAGCCGGAGCACTCGGTGACGACGACCTGTGCCTATTGTGGCGTCGGCTGCAACTTCAAGGCGGAGATGCGCGGCGAGGAGCTGGTGCGCATGGTGCCGGCCAAGGACGGCAAGGCCAATCACGGTCATTCGTGCGTCAAGGGCCGGTTTGCCTGGGGGTATGCCCATCATCGCGAGCGCATCCTGAAGCCGATGGTCCGCGAGACCATCGATCAGCCCTGGCGGGAGGTGAGCTGGGACGAGGCCATCGCTCGCGTCGCCTCCGAGTTCAGGCGGCTGCAGCAGGCGCACGGCAAGCGCGCCATCGGCGGCATCACCTCGTCGCGCTGCACCAACGAGGAGACCTATCTGGTCCAGAAGCTGGTGCGCGGCGGTTTCGGCAACAACAATGTCGACACCTGTGCGCGGGTCTGCCACTCGCCGACCGGCTACGGGCTGAAGGCCACTTTCGGCACATCGGCCGGAACCCAGGATTTCGATTCGGTCGAAGAAACCGACGTCGTGCTGGTGATCGGCGCCAATCCCACCGACGCCCATCCGGTGTTCGCCTCTCGCCTCAAGAAGCGCCTGCGGCAGGGTGCCAGGCTGATCGTGATCGACCCG
The DNA here is from genome assembly GCF_965228225.1 of Reyranella sp. Lineage (GTDB taxonomy): Bacteria > Pseudomonadota > Alphaproteobacteria > Reyranellales > Reyranellaceae > Reyranella. The sequence goes on from NZ_OZ245801.1 coordinate 3,224,173, forward strand.
CGCCGCATAGATCTCGTGCGCACGCCGCACGTCGAAGCCGCCTTCCATCTGGCGCTGCGGCCCGGCACCAATGCCGCGATCCTCAACGCCCTCGCCCATACCATCGTCACCGAAGGCTTGGTCGACGATGCCTTCGTCCGGGAGCGCTGCGATCTCTCGACCTTCGAGGACTGGGCGGCCTTCGTGGCCGACTCGCGCAACAGTCCTGAGACGGTCGGGCCGGTCGCCGGTGTTGCCTCCGAGACGATCCGGGAGGCCGCCCGCCTCTACGCCACCGGCGGCAATGGAGCGATCTACTACGGGCTGGGCGTCACCGAGCACAGCCAGGGTTCGACCGTGGTGATGGCGATCGCCAACCTCGCGATGGCCACCGGCAACATCGGGCGGCCCGGCGTCGGCGTGAATCCCCTGCGCGGGCAGAACAACGTCCAGGGCTCGTGCGACATGGGCTCCTTCCCGCATGAATTTTCGGGCTACCGCCATGTCTCCGACGACGGCGTGCGCGGCACCTTCGAGGCGCTGTGGGGCCGGCCGCTCGATGCCGAGCCGGGCCTGCGCATCGGCAACATGCTGGATGCGGCGCTCGATGGCAGCTTCAAGGGCCTCTACGTCCAGGGCGAGGACATCCTGCAGTCCGATCCCGACACGCACCACGTGGCCGAGGCGCTGGCCGCCATGGAATGCGTCGTCGTGCAGGACCTGTTCCTGAACGAGACGGCGGCCTACGCCCACGTCTTCCTGCCCGGCTCGACCTTCCTCGAAAAGGACGGCACCTTCACCAATGCCGAGCGGCGCATCAACCGCGTGCGCAAGGTCATGACGCCGAAGAACGGCCTGGCCGACTGGGAGATCACGCTGGCGATCGCAAAGGCGATGGGCTTCGACATGCACTACGACCATCCCTCGCAGGTGATGGACGAGATCGCGCGCACCACGCCCACCTTTGCCGGCGTCTCCTACGAGTTGCTCGACCGCGAGGGCTCGGTCCAGTGGCCCTGCAACGAGCGCGCTCCCACCGGCACGCCGGTGATGCATGCCGATGGCTTCGTGCGCGGCAAGGGGTGCTTCATCGTCACCGAGTACGTGCCGACCGACGAGAGGGTCGGTCGGCGCTTTCCGCTGCTGCTGACGACCGGCCGCATCCTCTCGCAGTACAATGTCGGCGCCCAGACGCGGCGCACGGCCAACATCGTGTGGCACGACGAGGACGTGCTGGAAATCCATCCGCACGATGCCGAGGACCGGGGCGTGCGCGACGGCGACTGGGTGAGGCTCGACAGCCGCGCCGGCGGCACGACGCTGCGCGCCCGCGTCACCGACCGCGTGGCGCCGGGCGTCGTCTACACGACCTTCCATCACCCCGGCACACAGGCGAACGTCGTCACCACCGACAATTCCGACTGGGCGACCAACTGCCCCGAGTACAAGGTGACCGCGGTCCAGGTGGCGCCGTCGAACGGCCCGAGCGACTGGCAGCGCACTTACGACGCGCAGGCGGTCGCCCGCCGGCGCATCGCGGCCGCACCGGCGGCGGAATAGACGCGATGGAAGCCGCCAAGCTGGTGCGAATGGCCAACCAGATCGGCCAGTTCTTCGCCTCGCAGCGCGGCGCCGACCCGTCCATGGCCATCGCCGATCATCTGCTCAAGTTCTGGGAGCCGCGCATGCGGGCAGCCATCGTGGCGCATCTGGACGCGGGCGGCACAGGGCTCGAGGCGCCGGTGCGCGAGGCCGTCGCGCGTCTCAAGGCGGAGGCGTCCGGCCCTACCGCCTGAACAGACGCTCCAGAACCAGGATCAGCAGACCGAAGCACAGTCCCCAGAAGGCCGAACCGACGCCCATCAAGGTGACGCCCGAAACCGTGACGGCCAAGGTGCCCGTCGCCGCGAGACGGTCCTGCTCGCCGACCAGCGCGATGCCGAGGGCGCCCGCCGTCGAGCCCAGCAGCGCCGTGCCCGCGACCGTCGCAAGCAGGGCCGGCGGCAGTGCGCCGAACAGACCGACCAGCGAGGCGCCGAACAGGGCGATCAGGATCCAGAACACGGCGTAGAATGGCCCCGCCTTCCAGCGCTGCGCCGGATCGGGATGGGCGTCGGGACCGGTGCACAGAGCGGCCGAGATTGCGGCGAGGTTCGACGTGTGGGCACCGAGGAACGCCGTTCCGAGCGATGCCGCACCCGTCACCGCGAGGATGGGCTGCGTCGGCGGCTGGTAGCCCGAGCCGCGCAGCACCGCGAAGCCCGGCAGATTCTGCGACGCCATCGTAACCAGATAGAGCGGCACGCCGAGACCGACGAGCGTAGCCACGTCCCACGCGGGCGCGGTGACGACCAGGGTCGAGAGGCCGAGCGACGGCAACGGCTTCACGAGGCCGAGCGACCAGGCGAGCAGCGCGCCGGCGACCAGCACGATCAGCGAAGAAAGGGCGGGGAAGCGGATGCGCGCCACCAGGAACAGGGCGATCAGCGGAAGCACCAGCAGCGGTGCGGACGGCACATGCTCGACCATCGCCATGACGAGGCGCAGCAGGATGCCCGCCAGCATGGCGGCGGCGATGCTGGGCGGAATCTTGCCGATCAACCGGCCGAGCGGCTTCACCGCGGCCGTCAGCAGAATCAGAAGCGCGGCCAGGACGAAGGCGCCGACCGCCGCCGCGAAACTCGGCACGCCGGAGGTCGAGGCGATCAGCGCCGCGCCCGGCGTCGACCAGGCGGTGATGATCGGCATGCGATAACGCACGCTGAGCAGCAGGGCGCTGGCCGCCGTGGCGAGGCCGAGGCCGGAAACCCAGGAGCTTGCCTGATCGGGCGTCGCGCCGACGGCCTGCGCAGCCGCCAGCACGACCGGCAAGGTGCCGCCCACGCCGGCGATCGTCGCGACCAGCGCAGCGGCCGCGACGGATACGAGACCACCGGATTTCACGGGAGCACGCTTGCGGGGTTCAACCTTGGTGTCATCCCGAGCGCAGCGAGGGACCTTTCGCGACAGCGATCAAAGGTCCCTCGCCTGCGGCTCGGGATGACAAACTTCGTCGATCGATCGCCGTATGACACGTCAAGCAGCATTCGCGCGCTCGACCATTGCTTGCAATAGGATCTGCGCACCGGCACCGACGTCGCTCTTGCTGGCGTCCTCGATCTCGTTGTGGCTGACGCCGTCCTTGCAGGGCACGAACACCATGGCGGTCGGGGCGACGCGGCTGACATAGCAGGCGTCGTGGCCCGCCCCGCTCACGATGTCCATGTGCGGATAGCCCGCCTGCTCGGCGCCACGGCGCACCGCATCGACCAGCTCCTTCGCGAAGGGCGACGGCGGGAAGTACCAGATCTGCTCGATCTTCACCTCGAGCCGATGGCGTTTGGCGATGTCGGCCACAGCGGCGCGCATCTCGGTATCCATCTTCGTCAGCTCGCCGTCGTCGGGATGACGGAAGTCGACCGTCATGAAGACGCGGCCCGGGATGGTGTTGCGCGCCTGCGGCTGGCTCTCGATCACGCCGATGGTCGAACGTCCGTTGGGGCGGTTGCCGATGCGGCGGCACTCCACGATCAGCTCGGCGGCCCCGACCAGCGCATCGCGACGGCCTTCCATCGGCGTCGTGCCGGCATGGCTCTCCATGCCCGTCCAGTTGATCTCGTACCAGCGCTGACCCTGCGCGCCCGTCACGACGCCGATCGTCTTCTTCTCGCGCTCCAGGATCGGACCCTGTTCGATATGCGCCTCGAAGAAGGCGCCGACCGGCCGGCCGCCGACCGGTTCCTTACCGTCATAGCCGATCTGCCTCAGCGCCTCCCCGAAGGTCACGCCGTCGCGATCCTTGATCGACAGGGCATGCTCCAGCGTGAAGGCGCCGCCGAACACACCCGACGCGACCATCGCCGGCGCGAAGCGGCAGCCTTCCTCATTGGTCCACACGGCGACCTCGATCGGCGCGTCGGTGACGTAGTTCGAATCGTGCAGCACGCGCAGCACTTCGAGCCCCGCCATCACGCCATAGGCACCGTCGAATTTGCGCCGGTCGGCTGGGTGTCGAGATGGGAGCCGGTCATGATCGGCGGCCTGGCCGGATCGCGACCCTCGCGGCGGGCGAAGACGTTGCCCAGCTGGTCGACCTTGATGGTGCAGCCCGCCTCCTTCGCCCAGCGCACGAACAGATCGCGTCCCTGGCGGTCGAGATCTGTCAGCGCGATGCGGCAGACGCCACCCTTCTCGGTTCCACCGATCTGGCCGAGCTCCATCAGGCTCGACCACAGCCGGTCGTGATCCACGCGGAGATTGGGGCGGTCGGCGGTGGTCATGCGGGCTCCGTTGTCAGCAAGCCGTTAACAGACTAAATTCAGTCCAGGGTCAGGGGGACCCTACCATGAAATACTCCACCCGGATCAAGCCCATCAGCTACCTCAAGGCGAACGCTGCCGAGGTCGTGCGCGGCCTTGCCGCAAGCGGCGAGCCGATGATCATCACCCAGAATGGCGAAGCGACCGCTGTCATTCAGGACATCGCCAGTTACGAGGAAACGCAGGAGACACTTGCGCTCCTCAAAATTCTTGCCCTTGGCGAGCAGCAGGTCAGAGAAGGCAAGACCGTTCCCGCCGCGAAGGCGATGCGACGGTTCCGCGACCGGATCAAACGGGCAAGAGCGGGGGAATGAAGCGCTACACGGTGACACTGACCGAGCAGGCCCTTCTCGATCTCGACGACATTGCCCGCTACATCGCGCTCCACGACTTGCCCGAAAAAGCCGAGCACGTCGCCAATCGAATCGAGGAAGCCCTCGCGTCGCTGGCCAGCTTGCCGGACCGCGGACCATATCCGCGGGAGCTTATGACCATGGGCAACCGCAGCTTCCGTGAATTCCATTTCAAGCCATACCGCATCGTCTATCGCGTCTATGAGCGAGAGGTCGTTGTGTTCCTCATCGCGGATGGTCGTCGCGATATGCGTGCTTTGCTGGCCAGACGCCTGCTGGGCGCTTAGGCCGGCGCTGGCCGGATCGGTTGCGCGCCGCTATTGCTCGAACCTCACAACATTGGATGTGTACCCGCATGCTTCCGCTGTCCGATACGCTCGTTCTCGACCTGACGCAGGTCATCGCCGGTCCCACGGCCGGCCAGATGCTGGGCGACATGGGCGCCGACGTGATCAAGGTCGAGCCGCTGAACGGCGAGCACTTCCGGCCGCATTTCGGCGGCGCCTGGGTGCCGTCGATGAATCGCAACAAGCGCGGGCTGGCGATCGACCTGCGCAGCGAGGGCGGCAAGGACGTGCTGATGCGACTGGTCAAGAAGGCCGACGTGTTCATGGAAGCCTTCACACCGGGCGTGATCGACAAGCTGGGCTTCGGCTGGGATGTCGTGTCGAAGGTCAATCCGCAAACGATCTATGCCTCGATCTCCGGCTACGGCCAGACCGGCCCCTACTCGCCGCGTGCGGGCTACGATCCCTGCATCCAGGCCGAGATCGGCCTGATGGACGCAACCGGTCCTTACCAGGGTGAGATGTGCCGCGTCGGCACGGCGCCGATCGATTATTCGACCGGTCTCGCCTGCGCCGGCGGCATCGCCTTCGCGCTGCTGCAGCGGATCAAGACCGGCAAGGGCCAGCGCCTCGACCTGTCGCTGTTCGACGTCGGCATGCACATGATGAGCCACTGGATCACCAATCACGGTCTCACCGGCGAGAATCCGGAGCGCATGGGTACGTCGAACACGATCCTCTGCCCGCTGCGCGTCTTCCCGACCAAGACGCAGCCGGTGTTTGTGGCGGGCACCAACGACGCCTTCTGGCGCCTGCTCTGCACGGCGCTCGGCCGGAAGGACTGGCTCGACGACGAGCGCTTCAAGACCAATGCCGGACGCGTCGCCCATCGGGCGCTCCTCGAAGGGATGATCGAGGACTATTTCCTGCAGTACACGGCCGACGAGTTGCTCGAGCGGCTGATCCCCGCCGGCATGCCCTGCTCCGCCGCCTACAAGGTGAGCGACGTGATGGCGAGCGAGCATGCCAGGGCGCGCGGCAGCGTGCTGGAGATCGACTATCCCGGCATCGGCCCGGTGAAGTCGGCCGCCAACCCGATCAAGCTGTCGGCCGCGCCGGTCGAAACGCGGCAGAAGTCGCCCGGCATCGGCGAGCACACGGTCGAGATCATGCGCGAGGTGGGCTATAGCGATGACGAGATCGCCGCGCTGAAGTCGGCGAAGGCCATCGCGACCAGTTGAGGTCCCATCGTGAAGATCGTCTATTCCGAGAAGCACGCCCAACACGATCCGCAGCACTTCGTGGTGCGGGGCACCAAGCTGCGCAGCGCCGAGCAGCCTGAACGCGCCACCCTCCTGCTGGCCGCCGCCACGGAAGCCGGCCACACGATCGTGCCGCCGGGGTCATACGGTCCGGCGCCGGCGGCCACCGTGCATACGCCGGAATACCTCGACTTCCTGCAGATCGCGGCGCGCGAATGGGCGAAGCTGCCGGGTGCGGGTCCGGAAGTCGTGCCCAACGTCCATCCGGCGCGTGCCCATGCCTCCTATCCGAAGGCGCTGGCGGGCCGCGCCGGCTGGCATCAGGTCGACACCGGCTGCCCGATCGGGCCGCACACCTGGGACGCAGCCCTCGCCGCCACCGAAGTGGCTGCCACGGTCGCCGACATGGTGCTGGCGGGCGAGGCCCATGCCTACGCGCTCTGTCGGCCGCCGGGCCACCACGCCTATGCCGACATGGCCGGCGGCTTCTGCTTCCTGAACAACACCGCCGTGGCCGCACAGAGACTGCGGGGCAAGCACGAGCGCGTGGCGATCCTCGATGTCGACGTGCATCACGGCAACGGCACGCAGGGCATCTTCTACGAGCGCGACGACGTGCTCACCGTCTCGATCCACGCCGATCCCGACCATTACTACCCCTTCTTCTGGGGCCATGCGCACGAGCACGGTGCCGGCAAGGGCGAGGGCTTCAACCTCAACCTTCCGCTGCCGCTGGGCTCACCCGACGCGCCCTGGCTCGAGGCCGGCGACAAGGCCCTCGCACGCATCCGCGATTTTCAGCCGACGGCTCTCGTCGTGGCGCTGGGCCTCGATGCCAGCGAGAGCGATCCGCTGCAGGGCCTCAAGGTCACTGGCGCGGGCTTCCATGCCATGGCCGAGAAGATCGCACGGCTTGGTCTTCCGACCGTGCTGGTCCAGGAAGGCGGTTATCTCGGCGACGATCTCGGCCGCAACCTGGTCCAGTTCCTCGCGGGCTTCGAGAAGGGACGCGGCGCCTAGCGGTTCACGTCAGTCGCCGCCATTCCCGCCGACGACATAGACGGTGAGCTTCTCGGGCAGCTTGTCGTGGGCGACCTCGATGGTGCGGCGGTCGGGCCAGATGAAGACCGCGTCCTGGTCGGCCATCAGTTCCTCGAAGCGTGCGACCTGGCCGCGCCCCCAATAGTGCATCGGCAGCACGATGCGGGGCTGGATCTGGCGGATGACCTCGACCATCACCGGCAGGCCGACCGTGTAGGCGCCGTCGATCGGCACCATCAGCACGTCGATGCGGCCGAGTTCGTCGAGATGATCCCGGGTCAACCGGTGATGCAGGTGGCCGAGATGGGCGATGCAGAGATCGCCGATGGTGAAGGTGAAGATCGAGTTGCCGTTGATGCGCGCCGAGCCGCCGCCCCAGTCGCGCGCATTGGTCGGCAGGTTCGCGACCTTGAGGTCCTTGAGCGAGACGTCGTGGCGCGCCTCGGTCTGACCGGCCTCGTCCGGCCAGCCGCGCAGAACGTAGGTGATCCCGTCCTCGGGCTGGTCGGTGTAGTGCGTGGAATGCGCGTTGTTCATCGTCACGATGTCGGGCTTGCGGCCGAAACCGTTCAGCCCGTTGTAGTCGGTGATGGCGCGCACGCCCTGCGGCGTGTCGATCTCGAAGCTGGCATGGCCGAGGAAGGTGACGATGGCGCGGCTCGCGGTGTCCGCCGCCAGCTGCGCCCCGTCGAGCGAGGCCATCTGCACGCCGCGCCCCTGCAGGGTGGGACCGAGCTCGACCAGGTTCTTGGAACAACGCGCCAATGCCGGGCCGGCCAGAAGGGCGAAAGCGGTGGCGCACAGGGCAGCAAGGGACAGACGAAGAGTCATGGAGCCTCCGGGTCAGGATGGCAGCTTCTCCCCGGATGCACTCGATATGCCAGCCCTGAGTCCCGTTGACTCACGATTGTGAAGCAACTAGAACAAAACACGAACATTTAACCCACAGCCCATCCACCAGACCGAGGGGGCGATGCCGGTCATTTCCCCGAGTGCCTTTGCTCCTCCCGCTTCCGGGGCCGCCAACGATATGGCCGTTCCGCTGCCTGCGTCCTTGCGGGAAAAGGTGCGCCGGCTGGAAAGGTCCAACAGTGTCCGGCGCAGCGGCCGGGCCGCCTCGGTTCCTCTCGGGATCTCCGCCATCGACGCCCTGCTGCCCGAGGGCGGGCTGCTGACGGGTGCCCTGCACGAGATCGAGGCAGGGCCTGCCCCCTCCGGGCGGGTGGCGCCGCACGACGGTGCCGCGCTCGGCTTCGCCGCCCATCTGCTCGGTCGCTTCGGGCCCGGCACGATCCTGTGGTGCCGCCGTCCCACCGGCACGTTCGACGCAGCGCCCTATGCGCCGGCCCTGTCGGCGTGGTTCGACCCGGCGCGCCTGCTGATGGTCACGGCGCGGCGCGACGAGGATCTCTTCTGGGCGATGGAAGAAGGTCTGCGCTGTCCCGGTATCTCGGCCGTCGTGGGCGAGACGCGGGCGGCCGATCCCACGGCCGGCCGCCGGCTCTCGCTCGCGGCCGAGAAGAACGGCGTCCCCGCCCTGCTGCTGCGCGCCCAGCCGGCACCGCCGCAAAGCGTATGCGCGACGCGGTGGCGGATCGCCTCTGCCCCCTCCTGCTCGACGCCGGGCCTCAAGGATGTCGGCGCCCCGCGCTGGCGCCTCGAACTCAAGCGCAACCGCTTCGGCACGCCGTCCGCCGCGGAAACACCGTCCTGGCTCCTGGAGTGGAACGATGAAACGCATTGTCTCGCTGTGGTTCCCCAAGCTCTCCACGGATCGCCTGGCACGCGCTTCGAAGAAAGACTGGTCGGATAGGGCAGCCGCCACCGTCGTCTGGCGCGAGGGCTGCCCGCGCCTCGCCGCCGTCAATCCGCACGCCCGCGCCGCCGGCCTGCGCCCGCACATGCGGCTGGCCGATGCCCGCGCCCTGCTGCCCGACCTCGTCACGGTCGCCGGCGAGCCGCAGGCCGACCTCCGCCTGGTCGAGGCGATCGCGGCCTGGTGCGATCGCTACACGCCCTGGGTGGCGATCGACCCGATGGGTGGGGCGGTCGCCGATGACATCGCACGGGCCTGCAGCACCGGCGGCTTCGGCGGCGATGCCGGCCTGCTGCTCGACGTTACGGGCTGCACGCATCTCTTCGGCGAGGGCGAGCGCGGCGAGCGCGCGCTGCTGGCCGATCTCGTTACGCGCCTCGCCCGGCGCGATCTTTCCTGTCGTGCCGCGATGGCCGACACGGCGGGCGCGGCCTGGGCGCTGGCGCGTTTCGCCGAGCGCCAGGCCGATCTCTTCTGTCCGGTGCGCGGCCAGCGCGATGCGCTCGCGCCGCTGCCGGTCGAGGGGCTGCGTCTCGAGGCGCCGATCCTCGAAACCTTCCTGAAGCTCGGCCTGCGCCGCATCGGTGATCTCTATCCCATGCCGCGCGCACCGCTGGTCCGACGCTTCGGTGAGCAGCCGGTGCGCCGCATCGACCAGGCGCTGGGCCGGCTCGACGAGCCGATCGAGCCGCGTCGCCTGCCGCCCGCCTTCCGCACGCGCCTCGCCTTCGCCGAACCAATCGGCCGGAGCGAGGACGTCGCCGCCGCGACCAGCCGCCTGCTGGCCGCCCTCTGCCGCCAGTTCGAGCAGGCGGGCGTCGGTGCACGCCTGCTCGAGATTGCGCTCTACCGCGTCGACGGCTCGGTCGACCGCGCCTCGATCGGCACCAGCCGGCCCAACCGCGACAACCCGAAGCTGATGAAGCTCTTCGAGGAGAAGCTGGGCGAACTCGATCCCGGCTTCGGCGTCGAGCTGATGATCCTGTCCGCCCCCGAGGTCGAAACCTGGAGCGGCACACAGGATGCACTGCCCCATCAGGATTCGCCCACCGTCGCCTCGGGCATGGACGGCACGATCGACCTCGCCGACCGGCTGGCGCTGCGGCTGGGCGCGGAGAACGTCGTGCGGCTTCTGTCGCGCGACAGCCATCTGCCCGAGCGTGTCCAGGTCGCCGCCACCGTTGCAACGACGCCGGCCGCGGCGGGCGCCTGGCGCCGCGTCGCCAGCCTCAAGGGCGCACGGCCGACCCGCCTGCTGCAGCGGCCCGAGCCCGTCGAGGTCACCGCCTTCGTGCCCGACGATCCGCCCTCGGTCTTCCGCTGGCGCCGGCATGCCCATCGCATCGTGCGCGCCGACGGGCCGGAGCGGATCGCCGACGAATGGTGGCGTCCGCGACCCGACGGCAGCCGCCCGCCGGCCGGCACCCTGCCGCCAGTGCGTGATTACTACCGCGTCGAGGACGATGACGGTGGCCGCTTCTGGCTGTTCCGCGACGGGCCCTACAGGCTCGCCGCCACTGGTCAGCCGACGGCCCGCTGGTTCCTCCACGGATTCTGCGCCTGAAGGGGAGAGGGAAATGGATACAGCCACAGCACCCACCAAACGGGGCACCACGCTCACCATCCGCGGCCTCGATGTCGCGATCATCGAGCGGCTGAAGAACCATGCGCGCGCCAGGGGCCGCTCGCTCGAGGCCGATCTGCGCGACCTGCTGACCTATGCATCGGGCCAACCGCTGGTGGTCGATCCGCTGGAGGAAGCCGACCGCATCGCCGCCATGACGCCACGGGTGAGCGTCGCGCACAGGGGAGCGGACGCGTGATCGTCGTCGTCGATCCCGGCGTCGCCATCAAATGGTTCGTCGAGGAGCCGTTGCGGCCGCAGGCGCGCTCGTTGCTGGCCAACCGCCACGAGGTGATCGCGCCCGACATCCTGATCGCGGGCGTGGCCGAGCTGGCGTGGCAGAAGGCGACACGCGGCGAGATCACGATCGAGCAGGCCGAGCCCATCGTGCGCAACATCGCGCTGCCGTCGTTCATCTCGGCCTTCGTCGAATCGCCGCAGCTGCGCAATCGCGCCCTGGCCATCGCCCTGCAATGCGGCCGGCCCGTGCACGAGTGCTTCTATGCGGCCTGCGCCGAGGGGGCGAAGGCACCGCTTGTCAGCGCCGACGAAGAATTCCTGCAGGCCCTGAAGAGCAAGGGCATCCCGGTGCGCGGCGTGCCGCTCGCCCAGGCCGGCGAACTCATCGCTCCCTGATGCCATGGATTACGCCGAGCTCCAGGTCACGACCAACTACAGCTTCCTGCGCGGCGGTTCGCATCCGCAGGAACTGGTCGAACGGGCGATCGAGCTTGGCCATAGCGCCATCGGCATCACCGACCGCAACACCCTGGCCGGCGTCGTTCGCGCCTTCGCGGCGTCACGAGACGAGGAGAACCCGAAGGACCCCGCGAAGGACAGGATCAAGCTGCTGGTCGGAAGCCGCCTCGAAACACGCGACGGCTATTCGCTGCTCGCCTATCCGACCGACCTCGATGCCTACAAGCGCCTCTGCCGGCTGTTGACGCTGGGCAACCGGCGCACCGAGAAGGGGCAGTGCGACATCGGCTTCGACGATCTCGCCGAACATGCCGAAGGCCTGTTGGCGATCGTTCTGCCGCCACGCAAGCCGGAGGACCCGGCCTTCCGCGACCGGCTGCGACGCCTCGCGGAGTTGTTCGGCGACCGCTGTTACCTGGCCGGTACCATGCTGTTCCGGGGCGACGATGCGCGGCGTCTGGCCCAGCTCGACGATCTCGCCAGCGAGATGGGAATGAAGTTCGTGGCCACCAACGACGTGCACTATCACGTGCCGGAGCGGCGAGCGCTGCAGGACGTGGTGACGGCGATTCGGGTGGGCTGCACCGTCGAGGCGCTGGGCTTCCGCCGCTTTGCCAGTGCCGAGCGCCATCTCAAGGAGCCGGCCGAGATGGCACGCCTGTTCCGCCGTCATCCGCACGCCATCGCCGCCACGCAGGAGATCGCAGATCGCTGCACCTTCTCGCTGCGCCAACTCACCTATCAGTATCCGGTCGTTTACGAAGGGGGCGAAACCCCCATGGACAAGCTGAAGCGGCTGACCTGGGAAGGCGCGGATTGGCGCTATCCCGACGGCGTTCCCCCGGAGGTGGCCGGCACGATCCGTAAGGAATTCGCGCTCATCGATCTCAAGAATATCGCCCCCTACTTCCTGACGGTGCATGAGATCGTGGCGGAGGCGCGCAGGCGCGGCATCCTGTGCCAGGGCCGCGGCTCGGCCGCCAATTCGGCCGTCTGCTACTGCCTCGGCATCACGTCGGTCAATCCGGCCGAGACGGACGTTCTGTTCGAGCGCTTCCTGTCCAATTCCCGCGACGAGCCGCCCGACATCGACGTCGATTTCGAGCATGAGCGTCGCGAGGAGATCATCCAGTGGATCTACGATGAGAAGCACCGCTCCAAGGCCGCCCTGGCCGCCACGGTGATCTCGTTCCGCAGCCGCAGCGCCATCCGCGAGGTCGGCAAGGTGCTGGGCCTCTCGCCCGATACGGTGGGGGTGATGGCCGACACGGTGTGGGGCATGGGCTCGGGCGGCGTGCGGATAGAGCATGTGCGGGAAGCCGGCCTCGATCCGGTCGATCCGCGCATCATGCTGGCGCTCGAACTCTCGTCGGCCCTGTGCGGCTTCCCGCGCCACCTCTCCCAGCATGTCGGCGGGTTTATTCTCACTCAGGACCGGCTCGACGAGCTGGTGCCGATCCAGAACGCGGCAATGGAGAAGCGCACCGTCGTCGAATGGGACAAGGACGATCTCGATGTGCTGGGCATCTACAAGGTCGACGTGCTGGCGCTCGGCATGCTGACGGCCTTGCGCAAGAGCTTCACGATGATCGAGGAGCATTTTGGCAAGAAGCTGGATCTCAGCATGCGTCCGGACGATCCAAGCGTCTACGAGATGCTGTGCCGCGCCGACTCGGTCGGCGTCTTCCAGGTCGAGAGCCGGGCACAGATGTCGATGCTGCCGCGTCTCAAGCCCCGGGAGTATTACGACCTGGTCGTCGAGGTGGCGATCGTGCGGCCGGGGCCGATCCAGGGCGGCATGGTGCATCCCTATTTGAAGAATCGCGCAAATCCCGAGGCCGTCGTCTATCCGAAGACCGACCTGGAAGCGGTCCTGAAAAGAACCCTGGGCGTCCCGCTCTTCCAGGAACAGGCGATGCAGATCGCCATCGTCGGCGCCGGCTTCTCGCCGGAGCAGGCCGACAGGCTGCGCCGCGCCATGGCGACCTTCCGCCACAACGGCACCATCCACAAGTTCGAGAAGCCCTTCATCGAAGGCATGGTGGAGAACGGATACGACCGGGACTTCGCCGAGCGCTGCTTCAAGCAGATCCAGGGGTTCGGCGAATACGGCTTTCCGGAAAGCCATGCCGCGAGCTTCGCGATCCTGGTCTATGCCTCGTCCTACGTGAAGCACTACTATCCCGAGGTCTTCGCCGCGGCGCTGCTCAATTCGCAGCCGATGGGTTTTTATGCGCCCGCCCAGCTCGTGCGCGACGCACGCGATCATGGCGTCGAGATACTGCCGCCCGACATCAATGCCAGCGACCGGGACTACACCCTGGAATCGGGGAAGAACAATCGCTGCGCCCTACGCCTCGGCCTGCGCCAGGTGACGGGCCTTTCCGAGGAGGCGGCGGACAGGATGGTCGAACGCCGTGGCGCGACTCCCTATGGGGATCCCGCCGACCTGTGGCGGCGTAGCGGTCTCAGCAAAAAGCAGATCATCGCCCTGGCCCGCGCCGATGCCTTCGCGTCGCTCAGCCTCACACGCCGCGACGTGTTGTGGGCGGTGCGCGGCTTTGCGGAGGGGCAGCTACCCCTGCTCGACACCCAACCGCGGGTGCGCGACCTGGAACCCGCCGTCATCCTGCCCGGTCTCACCCTGGGCGAGCAGGTGGTGGACGATTACAGCAGCTTCTCCCTGTCGCTGCGCTCCCATCCGATGCAGCTGCTGCGGCAGACCTTCGCCCAGCAGGGGATTTCCAGTACCGAGGCACTGGGATCCGCCAGGAACGGCGACGTCCTCACCCTGGCCGGCCTGGTGCTGGTCCGCCAGAGACCGGGGACCGCCTCCGGCGTGGTGTTCGTCACCCTCGAAGACGAGTTCGGCATCGCCAACCTCGTGGTCTGGCCCACCGTGTTCGAAGCCTATCGCCGGGTCGTGATGGGCGCGCGCATGGTTGGCGTGCGAGGACGCATCCAGTGCGAGGGAGAGAAGCAGTACAAGGTGATCCACCTCGTCGCCGAGGAGATCTGGGACCTTTCGGCCGAACTCGATTCGATCTCCGAACTCGACCTGTTTCACCTGACCCATCCTCGCGGCGATGACGTCCGCAGCGATCCGGGAGACCGCCGGGTGAAGGTCGCGGAGGCCAATGCCACGCGCCACCGTTCCAGCAGGACTGTCCCCGCCAAGCCAAGCGCCAAGCCCGACTACGACCGCAGTCGCATCGTCCTCGATCGGCCGAAGATTCGCATCCAGAGCCGGGACTTCCACTGAAGCTGCTCCGACGTTCGTCAGAGACGCGTCGCCTCGTCGATCAGCTCCTGCGCGGCGATGTCCAGCAGTTCGTCCTCGGCGGTGCCGTCGAGCACGCGTTCCTTGCCGATCTCGAGCAGCACCGGCACGGCGAGCGGCGAGATGCGATCGAGGCGACGATAGACGATGCGGCCCTTGGCGCGCTTCAGCAAGTCGCCCAGTCGTTTCAGGTCGGCGAGCTGCCAGGCCGCGTCCTGCCTCGTGGCGCGCAGCAGGATGTGGTTGGGTTCGTGCTGGCGCAGCGTGTCGTAGATGAGGTCGGAGCTGAACGTGACCTGGCGGCGCGATTTCTCCTCGCCGGGGAAGCGTCGCTCGATCAGGCCGGCGATCACCGCGACGTTGCGGAACGAGCGCCGCAACATGCTGGATTCGTCCATCCAGGCTTCGAGATCGTCGCCCAGCATGTCCTCGTCGAACAGCTCGTCGAGCTGCTTCGGCGAGGCCGGCCGCAAGCCCCACAGGCCCAGCACATAGTCGGTCGCAACGAAGCCCAGCGGCCGCAGGCCCATGCGCTCCATGCGCCGCGTCAGCAGCATGCCGAGCGTCTGGTGCGCATTGCGGCCCTCGAAGCAATAGGCGACCAGGAACTGCTTGCCGCCCCTCGGGAAGCCTTCGACCAGCAGCTTGTCGGCCGGCGGCAGCATCGAGCGGAAAACCTGGATGCGCAGCCACTCCTGCACTTCGGCCGGCAGCTTGGGATGCTTCAGCGGATCCTGCAGGATCCCGCGCACCCTCGCGGCCAGGAAGGTCGAGAGCGGCAGACGGCCGCCGCCATAGGCCGGCACCTTGGGATCGCCGCTGAAGGCCGGCGAACAGATCGCCGCCAGTTCCTTGACGCCCTCGAAGCGCAGCAGGCGGCCGGCGAACACGAACGTATCGCCCGGCACCAGCCCCTGCACGAAACCCTCCTCGACCTCGCCCAGCACCGCGCCGCGCCGCAGTCGCACCTTCATCAGGGGCAACTCGACGATGGTGCCGACATTCATGCGGAACTGCTTGGCCACCAGCGGCGAGGCCAGCATCCAGCGCCCGTCGGGAAGCTGCTTCAGCCGATGCCAGCGATCGTAGGCCGCGAGCGCGTAGCCGCCGGTCGCCACGAAGTCGAACGTATCGTCGAAATCCTGGCGCGGCAGGTCGCGATAGGGCTGCGCGCGGCGCACCTCGGCGAAGAAGGCCTCGCGGTCGATCGGCTGGGCGCAGGCGGAGCCCACGATGTGCTGGGCCAGCACGTCGAGGCAGGGCGGCCGCGGCGGATCGCCGTCGAGTTCACGCGCCTCGATCGCTTCGAGCGCCGCCAGCGATTCCAGCACCTCGAAGCGATTGGCCGGCGCGATCATGGCGCGGCTGGGTTCGTCGAGCCGGTGGTTGGCGCGGCCGATGCGCTGCATCAGGCGGCTGACGCCCTTGGGCGCGCCCATCTGGATGACGAGGTCGACATCGCCCCAGTCGATGCCGAGATCGAGCGACGAGGTCGCGACCACCGCGCGCAATTTGCCCGCCGCCATCGCCGCCTCGACCTTGCGGCGCTGCTCGACAGCCAGCGACCCGTGATGCAGGCCGATCGACAGATTGTCGTCGTTGATCCGCCACAGCGCATCGAACGCCAGCTCCGCCTGGGCGCGCGTGTTGACGAAGATGATCGAGGTCTTGTGCTGCCGGATGATGTTGTAGATCTCGGGCACCGCATGGCGCCCCATATGGCCGCCCCACGGCAGCCGCTCGTGCGCGTCGATGATCGACACGACCGGCGGCGCGCCGGGTTCGCCCATCACGATCTCCACCGGCTCGTCGCGCAGGTTCAGGAACCCGGCGAGTTCCGGCGGATCGGCCACTGTGGCGGACAGGCCGACGAAGCGGGCCTGTGGCGCCAGCGTCGCCAGCCGCGACAGGCAGAGCGCCAGGTGATGGCCGCGCTTGCTGGTGGCGAAGGCGTGCAGCTCGTCGATGATCACGCATTTGAGGCTGGCGAAGAACTTCGCCGCATCGAGATAGGAGAGCAGCAGCGCCAGCGATTCCGGCGTCGTCATCAGCAGGTCGGGCGGCCGCTCGCGCTGGCGCAGACGCCGGCTCTGGGGCGTGTCGCCGGTCCGGCTCTCGGCGCGCACCGGCAGCTGCATCTCGGCCAGTGGCTGTTCGAGGTTGCGGCGGATGTCGGTCGCCAGCGCCTTGAGCGGCGAGATGTAGAGCGTGTGCAGCTCCCCCTGCCCCTTCTTGTAGGCGAGATCCTGGCCGGCCTGCCGCCGCTCGGTGAGTTCGATCAGTGACGGAAGGAAACCCGCCAGCGTCTTGCCGCCGCCGGTCGGCGCGATCAGCAGCGCGCTCTTGCCCTGCCGCGCCAGATCGACGAGTGCCAACTGGTGCGGCCGCGGCGCCCAGCCGCGACTTTCGAACCAGCGTGCAAACAGGTCGGGAAGCAACTGTGCCGCAACCAACCTCAAGCCGCTCTGGCAATCTCAAAGTCGACGTGAATCAGGTCGAACGGACATGAGACGCCCGAGGCCTCTCGCTCAAAGATGCCCAATTCGACCAGAGTAGCCACATCCTCATGCACACGCTTAACATCGCGCTTGGATTGGCGTGCCAGCTCTCTAATCGAGATCGCGCCCTTTCCTTGCAAAGCACCGATGAGGTCCCATCGCCGCTCAGTGAGCTTGGAAAAGAAAACAGCAGCCGTCTCAAAATGGAGTTCCTCACCCTGGTAATTCTTGCTGGCCGCCTTGCGGGCTGCGGCTCTCAGGCTGGATTTCCAATCTTGCTTTAGCCGGATGGTTAAGGTGCGCTTCGTCATCTTTGCCTCCGAATGGCATCGACCTCACTGATGAAATCCTCGATCATCTGCTCGACCGACGTGAACCGGTAAACCGTCTCGTGGCCCATGACGTGCTTATGGTCTCCCTTGCCACGTTCGTTGTCGAAGCCGACGACCCGTTTCCCTTCGACGACATAAGCCGCACGATACTTGAAATCATGCCGGCTTGGCGGCACAGGGACTGGAACACGCCACACAACGAATTCGATAATGTCTCCTTCAGCGGTAACCGTCTTGGAGCGAACGATCAGCGTGGCGTTCATTGTGTTGGCAAAAATGCCAACACCTGGGAATGTTGTCAAACTCGCCAGCACCCCCTGCATAACATGCGGGAAGCCCCATATCTGTGGGGGAGGATGCATCAGTAGCCATGGCAATCACGACGGCAACCGAGACCCTGAATCCCCGTACGTGGCTCTATCCGACGCCGCGCGGCCTGTATTGCGAACCGGGCGATTTCTATATCGATCCGGCGTTTGCCGTGCCGCGTGCGGTGATCACGCACGGGCATGGCGACCATGCGCGGCCGGGCCATCGCAAGGCGCTGGCGACGCCGGAGACGCTGGCGATCATGCGCACGCGCTTCCAGGACATGCCCGACACCGACCAGCAGGCCCTGAAATACGGCGAGAGCGTGCGCATCGGCGATGTCGAGGTCGGCTTCGCGCCGGCCGGTCATATTCTCGGGTCGGCGCAGGCAGTGCTGGCATACAAGGGCCAGCGCATCGTCGTGTCGGGCGACTACAAGCGCCGGCCGGATCCGACCTGTCCGCCGTTCGAGCCCGTACCGTGCGACGTGTTCATCACCGAGGCGACCTTCGCGCTGCCGGTCTTCCATCATCCCTCCGATGCCGGCGAGATCGGCAAGCTGCTGCGCTCCGTCGACACGTTCCCCGAGCGCACTCATCTGGTGGGCGTCTATGCGCTCGGCAAGTGCCAGAGGGTCATCCGCCTGCTGCGCGAGGCCGGCTACGACAAGCGCATCTGGCTGCATGGTGGCCTCCTGTCCCTGTGCAAGCTCTACCAGGATCATGGCGTCGATCTTGGCGATGTCGCGCCCGTCTCCGAGGCGATCCTCGAGACGTTCAAGGGCGCCATCGTGCTCTGCCCGCCCTCGGCCCTCGCCGACCGTTGGTCGCGGCGCTTCGCCGAGCCGATCGCCGCGGTGTGTTCGGGCTGGATGAACGTCCGCGCGCGCGCCCGGCAACGCGGCGCCGAACTGCCGCTGGTGATCTCCGATCACGCCGACTGGCCGGAACTCACGCAAACCCTGAAGGATGTCGGCGCGCCGAAAGTTTGGGTGACGCACGGCCGCGAGGAGGCGCTCGTCCACTATGCACGCGGTCTCGGCATCGACGCCGAGGCGCTGCACCTCGCCGGCCGCGAGGAAGAGGAGTCCTGAACCGTGCAGGCCTTCGCCCGCCTTCTCGACTCCCTCTCCTTCCAACCGGCCCGTAACGCCAAGCTGCGGTTGATCGAGACCTACCTGCGCGAGACGCCCGATCCCGATCGCGGCTGGGCGCTGGCGGCGCTGACCGGCGGCCTCGATTTTCCGTCGGCCAAGCCCGCGCTGCTGCGCGGCTTCGGCCAGGAGAAGATCGGCGAGGAGCTGTTTGCCCTCTCCTACGACTATGTCGGCGACCTCGCTGAGACGCTGGCGCTGATCTGGGAGACCGACCCTGCCGCCGGTCCGCCCCCGACCCTCGCCGACGTCGTCGAGACGCTGCAGCGGGCCACGCGCACGCAGACGCCGGCAATCCTGCAGCGCTGGCTGGATGCGCTCGATTCGACCGGCCGCTGGGCCTTGCTGAAACTCCTCACGGGCGCGTTGCGGGTCGGCGTCTCGGCGCGCCTCGCCAAGCAGGCGGTAGCCAATATCGGCAGCCAGCCGGTCGATACCGTCGAGGAGGTCTGGCACGGGCTGGAAGCACCCTACCGGCCGCTGTTCGACTGGCTGCTGCAGGACGCGCCGCGACCGCAGTCCAACGCCGGGGCTGCCTTCCTGCCGGCGATGCTGGCCAATCCGATCGACCGCAGCGAACTCGACGCGCTCGATCCCGCGCATTTCCGGGCCGAATGGAAATGGGACGGAATCCGCGTCCAGGTCGCTGCGTCCGGCGGCTTGAAGCGTCTCTACAGCCGCGCCGGCGAGGATGTGTCCGGGGCCTTTCCCGACATCATCGAGGCGATCGACTTCGAGGGCGTGTTCGACGGCGAACTGCTGGTGCGTCGCGACACGGCGGTCGCGCCGTTCAACGACCTGCAGCAGCGGCTCAACCGCAAGACGGTGACCCCGAAGATGCTGAAGGAGCATCCGGCGCATGTCCGCCTCTACGACGTGCTGTGGCTCGAGGGCGAGGACCTGCGCGGCCTGTCCTTCGATGCGCGCCGCATCCGCCTCGAAGCCTGGATCGCGCAGAAGGAACGGCCGCGCTTCGACCTCTCACCTTTGGTGACCTTCGCCGACTGGGCGGAGCTCGCCACCAAGCGCGAGGAGATGCGGGCCGACGGCATCGAGGGGCTGATGCTGAAGCGCGGCGACAGCGCCTATCTGTCCGGCCGGCCCAAGGGCCCGTGGTTCAAATGGAAGCGCGATCCCATGCTCGCCGACTGCGTGATGATGTATGCCCAGCGCGGCCACGGCAAACGCAGCTCGTTCTACTCCGATTTCACCTTCGGCTGCTGGCGCGACGCGGCATCGGACGGACGCGAGCTGGCCCCCGTGGGCAAGGCCTATTTCGGCTTCACCGACGAGGAACTGCGCTGGCTGGACAAATGGGTGCGCGACCATACGACCAACCGCTACGGCCCGGTCCGCGAGGTCGAGCAGAAATTGGTGCTGGAGATCGCCTTCGACGGCATCGCCCGCTCGACCCGGCACAAATCGGGGGTGGCCATGCGTTTCCCGCGCATCAACCGCATCCGGACCGACAAGCCGGCCGGCGAGGCCGACACGGTCGACAATCTCCTGCGGCTGCTGACCAATTCGGCCCCGGAATCGCCCCTTGCAGGGGGTATGTCGCATGCCCATTATCCGGGCGTCATCGTAACGGAAGAGCCATGATCGACCCGTTCGGCCGCCATATTTCGTATCTCCGCGTCTCCGTGACGGATCGCTGCGATTTCCGCTGCGTCTACTGCATGGCCGAGGACATGACCTTCCTGCCCAAGGCGGAAGTCCTGTCGCTCGAGGAGCTGGAGCGGCTGTGCACGGCCTTCATCCGTCGCGGCGTCAAGAAGCTGCGGCTGACGGGCGGCGAACCGCTGGTGCGCAAGAACGTGATGTCGCTGTTCCGCGGGCTCGGAAAGCATCTCGACAGCGGCGCGCTGGAAGAACTGACCCTCACGACCAACGGCAGCCAGCTCGCCAAGTACGCCCAGGAGCTGGCCGACATCGGCGTGCGCCGGGTCAATGTCTCGATGGACACGCTCGATCCCGACAAGTTCCGCCAACTCACACGCTGGGGCGACCTCGACCAGGTGATGCGCGGCCTCGACGCCGCCCAGCGCGCCGGGCTCGCCATCAAGATCAACGCGGTGGCGCTGCGCGGCGTCAACGACGGCGAGTTCGAGGAGATGATCCGCTGGAGCCACGGCCGCGGCATGGACCTCGTGCTGATCGAGGTCATGCCGATGGGCGAGATCGGCGACGCGGCGCGGCTCGACCAGTATCTGCCGCTGTCGCTGGCGCGCACCGAGATCGCCCGCCACTTCACGCTCACCGAGACGGATTACCGGACCGGCGGCCCCGCGCGTTACTTCCGGGTCGAGGAGACCGGCGGACGGCTGGGCTTCATCACGCCGCTGACCCACAATTTCTGCGAAAGCTGCAACCGCGTGCGCCTCACCTGCACCGGCACGCTCTATATGTGCCTGGGCCAGGAGGATGCGGCCGACCTGCGCGCCCCGCTGCGCGCGTCGGAGAGCGACGAGGTGCTGGACCGCGCCATCACCGAGGCGATCGCGCGCAAACCCAAGGGCCACGATTTCATCATCGACCGCCGCCACAGCGGCCCCGCCGTCCCCCGCCACATGAGCGTGACCGGCGGCTGATCCTTCGGGCTTTCTTCTCCAAAGACCAGCCCTGACCTCATCCTGAGGAGCATTGCGCAGCGATGCGTCTCGAAGGATGGGCAGCGGACAAGGTGCGGGTTCCCATCCTTCGAGACGCGCCCCTGCGGGGCGCTCCTCAGGATGAGGTCGTGGTGGGTCATCTGAAGGACTTCAAGCCTCCGGAGTGGCTTGTGAAGCCGCCGTCTTGATCTGCGCGCGCCGCACCGCCTCGCGGTGGGAGATGTAGAGGGCGCTGGCGAAGATCACGGCCGCGCCGACGAAGGTCCAGACGTCGGGCTTCTGGAAGAACAGGAAATAGCCCAGCATCGTGTTCCAGATCAGCGACAGGAAGCCGATCGGCTGCAGCAGCGTGATGTCGGCGAGCTGGTAGCCGCGCTGCTGGCAGATATGGCCGAGCGTACCAGCCGCCCCTGCGAGCAGGAACCAGATGATGTCGCCCCATTGCGGCGTCTGCCAGAACCACAGCGCGAACGGCAGGGCGCAGGCGACGATCACGATGTTCTGCCAGATCACGATCGTGGTCGCCGAATCGGTACGGGCCAGCGCCTTGGAGATCAGGTTCGAGGCCGAGAAGATCGGCGTCGAGATCAGGATGCAGATGACGCCGATATGGATGTCGCCGAAGCCCGGCCGGATGATGATCATGGCGCCGATGAAGCCGACGATGACGGCCATCCAGCGCCGCAGGCGCACCTTCTCGGCGAGAAACAGTGCGGCGCCGATCGTGACAAAGATCGGACCGGTGAAGCCCAGCGCCGTGATCTCGGCCAGGGTCGTGAGCGGCAGCGCCACGAACCACAGCATCATGCCCGCGGTATGGATGGCGCCGCGCGAGATGTGCAGCGGCAGCCGCCTCGTGTGCAGCGAACGGTAGAGGCCAAGCCGCATCACGATCGGCACGAGGAACAGCGCGCCGAAGAAATAGCGCAGGAACGCCATCACATAGGGATTGAGATGCTGCGCCGGTATCAGCGTGAAGACGTTCAGCAGCGCGAACAGGACGCCCGAGAAAGCGACCCAGAGGATCCCGCGCAAATTCGGCGGCAGCGCGAGCCAGCGGGCTACGAGAGCGGACACGCCGCGACTATGTCACAGGCCCTGCTACCCCGCATCCTCTGCAATACAGCGGCTTCCGAGAGGCTAGGTGCGGCCGGTTCAGGCGACGGCCGTATCGGGTGCCTGCTCTTCCCGCAGCCGGACGACGCGCTCCACCAGTTCCTCGAGATAGGGATCGTGGATGCCCAGCGACCGTGCATGCTCCGCCGTGTTCATCAGGTATTCGCGGCAGGCGCCGCGACGGCCCTCGGCGAAGGCGATGTGATAGGCCGCGCGCTCGATCGGCAGGTCGCCGCAATACTGGCAATGCCCGGTCTCGACCACGAAGGTCACGGCGCTGACGGTGCGACCGTCCCGCAGCCTGGTCGGGACCCAGAGCGGCTTGTAGACGCCCGCCAGCATCTCGCGGTTCCACAGGAGGCCCAGTTCCTGCCGTTCCAGTCCCGGCGACAGTCGATAGGCGATGCCCTCGCACTGTCCGCCATCGGCCAGCGCCAGCATCAGGCCCGGCAGTTCGGGCGTGCCCCGCCCCATCGGCGTCCAGAAGCAGAAGGACCGGCGCCAGCCGTCCACCCGGCAAGGCTGGACCTCGGCATAGTCGAGAGCCGGATTCCACATCAGCGAGCCGTAGGCGAAGATCCAGGTCTCCTCGCCCGGCGGATGATCGAGCAACGCCTCGTTGAGGCTGGCCTCGCGCTCCGGCGACGACAGGAAGAAGTCGTAGCCGGCGGCTCGGGCGTCGGCGACGATCTGGTCGATCCGCTCCGACGTCAGGTCCTCGCGTGTCAGCAACCGCAGTGCCTCAGGTGCCGTAGACGATGGCCATGGTCTCGGCGACGCAGGCCGGACGCTCCTGGCCCTCGATCTCGATGGTGACCTGGTTGGTCAGGCGGACACCGCCCTTGTCCATCGGATCGGCCGCAAGCAGCTTGGCGCGCGCCCGCACCTTCGAGCCGGCCGGCACCGGGCTGGTGAAGCGCACCTTGTTGCAGCCGTAGTTGATGCCGTTGCGCACGTTGTTGATTTGCGAAATCTGTTGGCTGAGCATCGGGATCAGCGACAGGGTCAGGAACCCGTGGGCGATGGTCTTGCCGCCCGGCATGTCCTTCTTGGCGCGCTCGACGTCGACATGGATCCATTGATGGTCGCCGGTCGCATCGGCAAAGAGGTTGATCCGCTCCTGCGTGATCTCGACCCAGTCGCTCACGCCGATTTCCTCTCCCACGTGCTTCTGCATCTCGCTGGGATGGGCGAACTCTCGCTTTGCCATTTACCGCCTCTTTTTCATTAATTTCGCACAGACTGCAAGATTACCGGGCGCGCGCACCTGTCGTGGCCGGCACTCTCCTCCGCGTTTGTATCGTCGCGGCCTTTTGCCCATCATGCCACTCACAAGAATGCACAGGAGGAGACCCCCATATGGCGTACGAGACCGTCCTCTACGACGTCGCCGATCGCGTCTGCACGATCACGCTCAACCGCCCCGAGAAGCTCAATGCCTGGACCCGGCAGATGCACCTCGACCTCAAGGACGCCATGCACGAGGCCGGCGCCGATGCCGAGGTTCGGGCGATCATCCTGACCGGTGCCGGCCGCGGCTTCTGCGCCGGGGCCGATATGGGCGGCCTTCAGGCGATCGGCTCGGGCGCCTCGGCCGACCGCTCTTCCAAAGCCCAGGAGGGACTGCCCGGCGGCAGCACGCTGCCCGAGTTCAGGATGAACTACTCCTACTTCCCGGCGATCCCGAAGTTCATCATCGCCGCCATCAACGGCCCGGCTGCCGGGCTCGGCATGGTGATCCCGCTCTATGCCGACCTGCGTTTCGCGGGGGAATCGGCCGTCTTCACCACCGCCTTCGCCCAGCGCGGCCTGATCGCCGAGCACGGGATCAGCTGGCTGCTGCCGCGACTGGTCGGCCTGCCGACCGCGCTCGATCTGCTCTGCTCGGCCCGCAAGTTCCGCGCGCCCGAGGCGCTGGCGATGGGCCTCGTGAACCGGGTCATCCCCGACGACAAGCTGCTGGCCGAGGCCCGCGCCTACGGGACTCTGCTGGCCAACACGGTCTCGCCGCGCTCGGTGGCGGTGATGAAGCGCCAGCTGTGGGAAGCCCAGTTCCAGACCCTGGCTGAAGCCACGGTCCAGGCAAATCACGAAATGGAGCTGTCCTTCCAGACCTCGGACTTCAAGGAAGGCGTCGCCCACTATCTCGAGAAGCGGGCCGCGCGGTTTACCGGCAGGTAGCTAGACCTTCTCCGTCTGTCCCGCCTTGGGCTGCCAGGTCATCAGCCGGCGCTCGACGACGCCGACCAGGCTGTCGAGCACGAGGGCGCATGCGGTCAGCACAAGGATGCCGGCGAACACCGTGTTGATGTCGAACGTGCCCTCGGCCTGCAGGATCAGGTAGCCCACCCCCATCGACGAGCCGAGATACTCGCCGACCACCGCACCCACGAAGGCCAGGCCCACCGCATTGTGCAGGCTGGCGAACACCCAGCTCATGGCGCTCGGCAGGTAGATCGAGCGCAGGAGCTGGCGCTGCGAGGCGCCCAGCATGCGGGCATTGGCGATCAGGTTGGGGCTGACCTCGCGCACGCCCTGGTAGACGTTGAAGAACACCACGAAGAAGACGAGCGTCACACCCAGCGCCACCTTCGACCAGATGCCGAGGCCGAACCAGACCGCGAAGATCGGCGCCAGCACGACGCGCGGCATCGAATTGAAACCCTTGATGTAGGGATCGGTGATCGCCGAGGCGGTGGGCGACAGCGCCAGCCACAGCCCGATGCCCAGCCCCGACGCCGCGCCGATCGTGAAGCCCAGCGCCGTCTCGAGCAGGGTGATGCCGAGATGGGGGAAGATCTCGCCGCTCGCGAACCAGTCGACGATCACCCAGAAGACCTTCTGCGGCTCGCCGAAGAAGAAGGCGGCCCGGTTGGCCTTGTCGAAATAAAAGGGTGGGATCAGCCCCGGCGCGGTCATCACGTACCAGGCCGCGATCAACAGGCCGAGGAGTAGCAGTTGCAGGACCCTGAGCCGCATCTCAGATCGCCTTCTGCTGCGCATAGGCCTTCAGCACCTCTTCCTTCATCGCCGCCCAGATCTCGCGATGCAGGTCGAGGAAGGCGGGCGTCATGCGGATTTCCGAGACATCGCGCGGCCGCGGCAGATCGACCCTGAAATCGCCGATCGGCCGCGTCGCCGGGCCGGCCGACAGGACCACGACCCTGTCGGAGAGCGCGATGGCCTCCTCGAGATCGTGGGTGATGAACAGCACCGACTTGCGGTCCTCGGCCCACAGCGCCAGCAGTTCGTTCTCCATGAGCTGGCGCGTCTGCACGTCGAGCGCCGAGAACGGCTCGTCCATCAGCAGGATGTCGGGGCTGAGGATCAGTGTCTGGGCCAACGCCAGGCGCTTGCGCATCCCGCCCGACATCTGATGCGGATAGCGGTCGCCAAATCCCGCGAGGCCGACACGGCGCAGCCACGCCTGGCCCTGCCCGATCGCCTCGGCCCGCGGCACGCCGCGGAATTCGAGGCCGGCGATCACATTGTCGATGCCGGTGCGCCACGGCATCAGCGCATCGGCCTGGAACATGTAGCCCGCGCGCCGGTTCACCCCGTTGGCCGCCATCAACCGCTCGCCGAACACCTCGACCGTGCCGGACGACGGCTCCAGCAGCCCCGCCGCGACGTTGAGCAGGGTGGACTTGCCGCAGCCGGTCGGTCCGACCACCGACACGAACTCGCCACGCGCGACGTTCAGCGTGGCGTTGGCGACAGCGGTGTAGGCCTTGCTCGCATCGTCGCGGGCGGCGAAGCGACAGGTGATGTCGGCCAGCGCGAGCGCCGGCACTTCCTTCGTCATGGTCACGTCTGACTAGCTGCGCTTGGCGGCGCGCTGGGCGAACTCGTTGTTCCAGGTGTCGGCGAGCTTGACCGACCCGGCCTTGATGCCGGGATCGCTCTCCGCCAGGAACTTGAGACAATTCTCCATCGCACCGGTGGGCATGGTGCCGTCCGGCGAGATCGTCTCGCGAACGCCCGCAAACGACTTCTCGTAGACCGCCCGGTCGCCCAGCAGGTAGCCCTCAGGCACCGCATTGGCGACATCGGCCGGCGTGGCCGTCTGCAGCCACTGGTTGGCGCGCACGATGCCGGTGGCCAGCGCCTGGGTCGTTCCGGGGTTCTTCTTGATGAAGTCCGATTGCGAATAGAGGCTGGCCGCCGGAAAGGGACCGCCGAACACTTCCTGATTGCCCTTGGTCGTGCGCGTATCGACGACCACCTTCACCAGGTTCTTGTCGGTCAGGATGGTGAGCGCGGGATCGGTCTGGGAGACACCGTCGACCTCGCCCTTCTCGACCGCGGCGATGACCGACGCACCGGCGCCGACCCCGATGGCCACGACATCGCTGGCCTTCAGCCCGCCCTTGGCCGCCCAGAAGTTCAGCAGCATGTTGGTCGAGGAGCCGGGCGCCGTGACACCGAACTTCATGCCCTTGATGTCGGCCGGGCCCTTCACCCTGGCGGCGACGTCGTTGCGCAGCGCGATGCAGATCTGCATGCCGCGGCCGATCAGGGCGAAGCCCGTCACGTCCTGGCCGCGCTGCTGCATGCGGATCGTGTGCTCGTAGGCGCCGGCGACCACGTCGGCGCTGCCGCCCATCAGGGCCTGCAGCGACTTGGCGCCGCCCTGGAAGTCGTTGATCTCGACGTCGATGCCGGCTTCCTTGAAGAAGCCCTTGCGCTCGGCAATCGTCAGCGAGAGGTAATAGAGTGCCGATTTTCCGCCGACGGCCAGGATGACCTTGCTCTTCTCGGGCTTGGCCTGCGCCCGCGCGACATGGGGGGCCGCAAGCATCATCGGGGCGGCCGCCAGCAAGGTCCGGCGCCGCATCTGCAGCTTGGTCATTCGTTTCCTCCGCGACAGGCTTGTTTTCCGGCAGCTTGCCGCAAGCCAACCGTCGCGGCAACCGATCAGCGCAGGACGTCAGAACATCCCGTTCGGATTGGCGGCCTTTTCCGGCACGATCTGCAAGACGTCCCAGTGCTCGACGATCTTGCCCTCGCTATCGAGGCGGAAGATGTCGATGCCGGCCCAGACATGATCGCCGGGCCAGTCCTGTCGGCAGTGCAGGACGACGAGATCGCCTTCGGCGATCACCCGCCTGAACTCGACGCGCTTGCCGGGATATTCGCGGGCGGCCTCTTCGAAATAGTCGATGAAGCCCTGCTTCCCGCTGGCGACCCCGGGATTGTGCTGGATGTAATCGGCGCCGACATAGCGCTCGACCGCCTCGCGCGGACGGCCCCGATTGAACATCAGGTCGTAGAATTCCGTGACCGTCCGCTTGTTGCGCTCGAGCCGTTCGTCCACCGCAGGCTCCCGCCTAGTTGAACTTCCGCTCCGGCCACCACGGGAAGTAGGACGGCATGCCGTCACTCACCTTCATGGGGAAGCGAGCCGGACGCTTCTCGAGGAAGGCAGTCACGCCCTCCTTCACGTCTTCGGACTTGCCGCGCGAATAGATACCCTTGGAATCGACCTTGTGGGCTTCCATCGGATGGTCGGCGCCCAGCATCTTCCAGATCATCTGGCGATTGAGCGCCACCGAGACCGGCGCGGTGTTGTCGGCGATCTCGCGCGCCAGCGCATAGGCGGCCGGCAGGAGATCGTCGGGCTTGTGGAGGGAGCGCACCAGCCGGCCGTTCAGCGCCTCTTCGGCGGAGAAGACGCGGCCGGTCATCACCCATTCCAGCGCCTGTTGCGGGCCCACGAGGCGCGGCAGGAACCAGCTCGAGCAGGCTTCCATGACGATGGCGCGGCGCGTGAAGACGAAGCCGTAGCGCGCCGCCTCCGAGGCAAGGCGGATGTCCATCGCCAGCTGCATCGTGATGCCGACGCCGACCGCCGGTCCGTTGCAGGCGGCGATGGTCGGCTTCAGCGATTCGTAGAGGCGCAGCGTGAACAGACCGCCGCCATCGCGATGGCCGTCGAGGCCGGGATCGACCGGTCCGCGATTCTCGGCATTGAAGGTGTTGGCGCCGCCCGAGAGGTCGGCACCGGCGCAGAAGCCGCGGCCCGCACCGGTGAACACGACCGCGCGCACATCGTCGTCGCGGTCGGCGCGGTCCATCGCGTCGAGTAGCTCAGACAGCATCTTGCCGGTGAAGGCGTTGAGCTTGTCGGGACGGTTGAGGGTGATGGTGAGGATACCGTCCTTGGTCTCGTACTTGATCTGCTCGTAGTTCACGGGAAGGCCCCTCAGCTCTGGTTGATGAGGACGACACCGCCCACGATCAGAGCGATGCCGCCGATCTGCTTGATGCCGAACGGCTCACCGAAAAGGAAGTGGCCGGCCACTGCAACGATCGCATAGGAGAGCGACACGCTGGGAAAAGCCACCGAAACCGGAATCTTCCGCAGAGCGATGATGTAGAGGAAGGCCGCCGAACCGTAGAGCGCCAGGCCCGCGATCGTCGAGGGGCGCAGCAACTGGCTCACGAAGTCGGGCGCGTCCGCGCCGGTCTTGAGCAGGATCTGTCCGCCGATCCCGGCCAGAACGCCGATCGCGAGCGCCACGTAGTAGACCGTCATGCTTCAGCTCTCCCTGTGGCGCGGCTCGCGTGGTGGCTCATGCGAAGGTTCGCGATGCGGCTGGCCGGCCGCCCGCGTATCGACCTTCGGCCGCTCGATGTCGAGCCCTGCCGCCCCCTCGCTTCCCGTTCCACGCCTGATCACTTCGCGCACGAGGTATTGCGGCTTGCGGTTCACCGCCAGGAACATGCTGCCGAGATATTCGCCGATCATGCCGATCACCAGCAGCTGCACGCCCGCGAGGACCAGCACCGCGACCATCAGCGACGCCCAACCCTGCGGCGCCCTGTCGGAGATGATCGCCTCGACGATCGTGATTCCCGCGGCCAGGGCGCCCAGGGCGCCGAAGACCAGGCCGAGAATCGTCGCAATGCGGAGCGGCATCACCGAGAAGTTCAGGAACATCGCCAGCCACAGTCGCAGCAGGCGGCGCAGCGTGTAGTTCGAGCGCCCTTCCGCCCGCGGCAGATGGTTGACCTGCAGGCGGCTCACATTCTGGGTGATCTGGAAGATCAGGCCGTCGACATAGGGTGCCGGCCCTTCGTAGCTCGACACGACCCGCTCGCGCAGGAAGCGCGAAACGCAGCGAAAGCTCGAGAGATAGAGGCCCGGCGGCTTGTCGATGAGTTTGTCGGCGCACCAGTTGGTGAAGCGGCTGCCGAGATTGCGCCAGGCCGCGTGCTTCTTCTCTTCATAGTAGGTGTAGACCGCATCGTAGTTGCCGTCGCGTGCATGCTCGAACAGGCGGCGGACTTCCTCGGGCGGGTTCTGCAGGTCGTCGTCCATGGTGATCGTGTAGGCCCCGCGCGCCCGCGCGAAGCCCGCCATGACCGCATTGTGCTCGCCAAAGTTTCGGCTGAGGCTGAGAACCGTCACCGGAGCCCCGGGCTCGGCCGCGAGCTGCTTGCAGACGTCGAGGCTGTTGTCCGGACTGCCGTCGACCACCAGGACGACTTCCAGCCCGCCCTCGATCTCGAGGGCGCGCAGCGCCTTCACCAGTTCGCCCACGGTCGCCGCGCCGTTATAGACGGGCACGACGATGGACAGGGCGGGCGAAGGCGCCTGCGTCTGGTCGGAATTCTCAAGCATCACGCACCGCCACGATCATGAGGGAACCGCCGAACGGCAGGCTGAGCCCGGCGCCGAGGGCGGCGCGCTCGATGGCGAGCGCAGTGGAGAAGATTGCGTCGAGCCAGCGCGGATAGTCGCGCACGTCGCTCTCGGCGTCGCCACGCTCGGCCAGCCGGTGGATGAGCATCAAGGGAAACAGCAAGGTGTTCCAATAGCTGGCACGGAGGATTCGGAAGCCCGGCGCAGCGATCAGGGCACGGGCCTCCCCGCGCGTGAAGCGCCGGGCATTGTGCACACGCCTGTCGTGGGCCGACAGCATCCAGGAATAGGCCGGCAGATTAAAGACCGCGATCGCGCCCGGTCCAAGGCAGCGATACGCTTCTTTCAGGGCACGCGCCGGGTCGACGTTGGCGTGGCAGAGTACGTCGAGCGAGACATAGGCGCCGAGGGTTCCATTGCCGAGGGGCAACTCATTGACCGACCCCGAGACCACCGGACGATCCGCCTTGGCCTTCGCCAGGCCCGCGGCCACGGGATCGTATTCGAGACCGATGGTCGGCCGGCTGGCGACGGCCGGGCCCAGAACCCGCAGCATTCCTCCGGTGCCGCATCCGGCATCCAGGACTGCGCCAACGGCCCGCGATCGCGACAGCGTCCGGGCAAGCTGGTCCGCGACCAGGCGGCGCAGGCCGCGATACCACCACATGCGGTCTTCGACCGCATGCATATGCTCGTATTCGGCCCGTTCCACGAAGTGGCCTCTCCCGGGGAAGTCTCCTCTTCCCGTCCGCTTATGATATCTTCCTTCCGCCTTGCCAACCGTTCACACCAAACCTCCCACGATCCCCCCGCGCGTCGAGCAGCTTCTTCTGGTCCCGCTGTTCGCCCTGCCGATCCTATGGCTGGCGGGATACTTCTTCCCGCCCATCAACCACGATGTCGCCGCCATCCTCGATGTGTCGACCCGCTGGATCGGCGGCGAGAAGCTCTATGTCGAGGTGCTGGACGAGAACCTGCCCCTGACCTTCATCGTGCACGGACTGCCGGTGCTGACGGCCCGGCTCCTGCCCGGCACGGTGGCCTTCTGGTTCACGGCCTGGGTGGTGGCCGGCATCTTCGCCTCCTTCTGGGCCTGCCGGCGACTCATCCGTCTCGTTCCGTCGGCCGACCACGCGCTCACCGAGGCGCTGCTGCCGCCGGTTCTGCTTTTCCTGTTTTCCGTACTCCCCAACGAGCATTTCGGTCAGCGCGAGCACATCATGTTCGTGGCTTGCGCACCCTACCTGATCGCCTCGATGGCGCGCGCCGAGGGCGTGAACCCGTCACGCTTCGCCTCGATCCTGGTAGGCCTCGTGGCCGGCGTCGCGCTCGCCATGAAGCCGCACTATCTCGCCATCCCGGCTGCGGTCGAGCTCTACCTGCTGTTCCGGCGCGGCGTGCACCCGACTTTCACCGACCCGATCCCGTGGGCAATCGGCCTGATGGCTGTGGCTCACCTGGCGATCATGTACCTG
This sequence comes from Reyranella sp., assembly GCF_965228225.1. Lineage (GTDB taxonomy): Bacteria > Pseudomonadota > Alphaproteobacteria > Reyranellales > Reyranellaceae > Reyranella. Next base: position 3,256,015 of record NZ_OZ245801.1, read on the forward strand.
GTCTTCCCCGAGTTCGGGCATTTTGTCCTGCCGCTGGCGGTCGAGGCCTATGCGCCGATTGGAGAGTCGGGGTGGCGGGAGGTGCTGACCAGCAACGTGCTGGGGCCGACCCTGCTGGCGCTTGCGATTTTCGGCCTGCTCGCCATCGTCTTCACCAAGACCATCGCCGCGCGAGTCCTCGTGGTTTTCGGCGTGGGCGCGGCCCTCTCGGCCATCGGCCAGGCCAAGGGCTGGCCCTATCACGTGCTACCCGCGCTCTCGGCCGCCATTCTCCTCGCAGCCCTCACTGTCTCCCAGACCGTCGACCGCTACCTGCCGATCAGCCGCAGCGCCCATCGTCTGCCGGTGGCGGTGATCTGCGCCACCTTCATGGTCCTGCTCTACTTTCAGGCCGCCCTCTACACGCCGCCCTTCTACAAGCAGCGCCAGTTCGAGGATTCGATCGGCGGCCGGCTGCAGCACATCATCGAACAGAACGCACCGAACCGGACCATCCTGGTCCTGTCGCCGGGCATCTATCCGTTCTGGCCGATGGTGAACTATATCGGCGGCCGCATGACCACCCGGTTCCTGACCATGTGGGTGCTGCAGGGCGTCTATGCGCGCTGCGACGACTTCCCCGCCCTCTACAATCCGCCCGACACGATGGGCGATTCCGAGAAGTTCGTCTTCGACACGCTGAGCGAGGATTTCGCCCGTGAGCACCCCGACCTGCTGATCGTCGACCGCATCGCCGGCGTGCCGCGCTGCCAGGGCAAGGAATTCGACTACCTCGAATACTTCCTGCAGAATCGGGTGTTCGCCGACGCCTTCGAGAACTACGAACACCTGATGGACTTCGACCGCTACCGGATCTACCGGCGGAAGAAGGTAAAAAAATAGAGTCGTCCTGAGCGAAGCGCAGGACCTGACGGAACGACTGAAGTACTCCTCTGGCGGACGTGAGATCCTTCGCTTCGCTCAGGATGACAGGAGGCTCAGGCCTTCCACGGCGGCGCCAGCGCGACGGCACGCGCGGCTTCGGGGATCCTGTCGGGGTCGGGCACCTTGAAGACGCCCGAGGCCACCAGGACGATCTCGCCGCCGCAGACGAGATCGCAACTGGCGAAGCAGAAGTTGATCGTGCGCCGCGCGATGCGCGCCTTACCCTCGAGCCACTGGCCCAGTTTGGCGCCGCGCACGAACTCGCTGGTCAGCGAGATCGTGGGATGCGGCCAGAAAAGGCCGGTCGAGAAGCCGGAGCCCACGCCCATCACCATGTCGGCGACGGTGACCAGCAGCCCGCCATGGGCCCAGCCCATCGGATTGCCGTGCCGCTTCTCCAGCGGCAGGCCGATCCTGAGACCGTCCTCTTCCGCCTTGAACCAGAGCGGCCCCACGAGCCCCACGAAGTCGTCGGTGACGTCGAGCTTGCGGAAGCCCTCCGGTACGCCGGTCATGGATCGAGCCCGTCCTTCGAGGCTGCGAGACGGTCGAGCATCGCTCGTACCACGGGATCGAACGGAGTGGCGCGATGCGTCTCCTCGTTCAGGGAGACCATGATCACCTTCTGAACGGCGGTGCAGTTTCCCTCGCCGTCGAACAGGCCCTGGCCGACAACGCACTTGCGGTCGTGCGCCTCGATCAGGCGGCAGCAGGCCACGGCCGTGCCGGGATAGAACATCTGGCGCTTGAAGTCGGCCTCGATGCGGCCGACGACCAGGCGGAAGCGCGGCAGGCCCGTCCGCACGATCTGGCGCAGGTAGGCGACTCGCACATTCTCCAGCAGCTCGAGAAAGGCACCGTTGTTGATGTGCCCGTTGGCGTCGACGTCCGCGAAGCGCAGGTTTTCGGTGGTCGAGAAGCCGTAGATGCCGCGGTCGGCAAGATCGAACGCCATGAAGACTAGAGCTCCGAGAATTCCAGGGTGAGATGCGCGGCTTCGGACGGCGGGACGACCAGCCGCCCGGAATCGGGCTTGGTGTACTTGACGCCGTTCTTCTTCAGCAGGTCCTCGCAGGCCGCGAGATTCTCGACGCGAATCGTGAGCAGCGCCGGATGGTCGCCCGCGCGTACCGGCGTGATGCCGGGATAACGGACGGCATAATCCTTGGGCGTCATGTAGCGGATCGGCTGGGTACCGGTGTCGACCACCAGCCCCTCGCCCTCGCGCTTGACCGAGTCCGGTCCGAAATACTTTTCGAGTTCGGGAATCCATTTGGCCGGCTGCTCGGCGATCACGGTGACTCCCAGGATGCCGCGCGCGCCGTTGGGATGAGCCGCCCATTCCGGCCGGTAGACGAATTCAGGCGTCTGGTGCTCGCACACGAAGAAGCCGACGACCGGCATGTTGTCCTTGGGGATCCGCACGGTGCGGAACTTGGCGAGTTCCGTCTTTCCCGCCACCTCGACCGCGCGGTCGAAGAAGAGCGGCGCATCGGGATTGAGGCCGGCCGCCTTGAAGGCTTCGTAGGCCACGTCCGCGCCGTCGGTCGCCAGGGCGACGTTGGCAAGACCGCCGCCGCCCTTCAGCCATTCGCGGCGCTCGGCGTTGAATTCGGTATCCTCGACGATCCCCAGTATCTCGAAGTAGTCGGTGTCGAAGATCATCAGATGGTTGGCCGTGCCGAGCTTCTTGTGGAAGCCCCGCGGCTGGACCTGGAAGCCGAGCTTCCTGTAGGCAGCCTCGGCCGCGTCGATGCCGTCGACCATGACCACCACATGGTCGAGACCCTTTACCGCACGCTTCATACCGGCCTCCTACGCACCATGTTGACCCCCTTGGAGGTCATGACCAACTCGCCGTTCTGATTGACCGCCGTCCAGTGCTCGTGGATCACGCCCAGCGTCGGGCGGCTCTTCGACGGGACCTTGTCGGCGCATTGGACCCAGGCCGTGAGCGTGTCGCCCGGCCGCACGGGCTTCAACCAGCGCAGCTCGTCGATACCCGGAGAGCCCAGCGCCGTTCGCTTGTCGACGTAGTTGTCGACGAAGAGCCTCATCAGCTTGGCCGCGACGTGCCAGCCGGAGGCGCAAAGCCCTCCGAAGAGCGAGGATTTCGCGGCTTCGGCATCGACGTGAAAGGTCTGTGGATCGAACTTCTCGGCAAACTCGATGATTTCCTCGGCCGTGAAGCTGGTCGAGCCGAGCGGGTATTTCTTGCCGACTTCGTAGTCTTCCCAATAGCGGGGCTCTTCGGATTGCATGATTCGGTCTTCGCAGAGCATGGCCGATCACGCAAGCATGTCCTCCGGCGTGGGCTATGGTAGATTCGGCCGGGAAACCAGCGCGCAATGACCGACACAAATCTCGTTCGACGGCTCACGACGATCCTCGCCCTCGATGTGGTGGCATTCAGCACCATGTCGGCGCGCGACGAGGAGCATGCGCTGGCGTTGCTGGCCGCCCGACTCGATTCGGCCGGCACCCTCGTGCGCCAGCATCGCGGACGCGTCTTCAAGATGACCGGTGACGGGTTGCTGGCCGAATTCGCGAGCCCGGTCGAGGCGGTGCGCGCCGCCCTGGAAATCCAGGAAGCCATGCGCTCGGCCAATGCAACGGCGCAGGCCGACGATCAGCTGACCCTGCGGATCGGCGTCAACCTGGGCGACGTGGTCGAAAGCGGCGACGACCTGATGGGCGATGCCGTGAACGTGGCGGTGCGGCTGGAGTCGATCTCGGAGGTCGGCGGCGTCTGCATCTCTTCCTCGGTCCACGAACAGATCGTCGGCAAGCTGATGCTGGGCACCGAGGACTTGGGCGAACAGCACCTCAAGAACATCCCACGCTCCATCCACGCCTATCGCCTGACCATCGACGGCGCGCGACCAGCGCCCGCCCACCAAGCCCATACCGTCGCCCGGTCGATGCCGCGGACGCGCCTCATCCTGCTGGGGGGCTCCACGGCCATCCTGCTGCTGGCAGCGCTCGCCGGGACCTTCTACCTTCGTCATCCCACGCTTCCGCCGTCGCTGCAGATCGCCGAGCCCACGGGTGCCCTGGCGACGGATCGAGCGGTGGCTCAAACAGCCGTCCCCCCAGTCGCTCCTCAGGCAGCAGCACCGGCTGCCGCGCCGCCTGCGCAGCCCCCACCCGCCCCTTCGGCCGCGCCCCGCCGATTCGTGGCGAAGGAGGTTCCCTTCACCCCCGACTTCCGTTGGCGCGCCGTCCAGAACTATGCGGATGCGACCGGCGCCAAGGCCTTCGCCTTGAACGTGCGGGGCATCTTTGCGACAGCGACCGACCGGGTCGACGAGGCGACCGCGCGCCGGGACGCCCTGGACGACTGCAACAGGAAGGTCGAACGGGACGTCCCGATCGTCCGCGACTACGACCGCTGCATGCTCTACGCGGTCGAAAACGACGTGGTCTGGTCGTTCCGAGCGCCGCCCATGCCTCCGCCGCCCTACATCCCCTCAGCCAAGCCGGTGCCGCCGATCGTCTTCGACCCGGCGACCGCCCCCCTGCTTCGCCAGTCCGCCCGGGAACGGCTGGCGGCCCATTATCTGACCAGCCGGCATACCCGGGCCTTGGTGCTGGGGCACAACCGCTTCGACTGGTGGACGCCGAGCGAGACCGACACGGACGTGATCCGCCGGAACCTGCAGATCTGTGGCCACCTCACGGGACGGCCCTGCGTCGTCTACGCCGTGAACAAGGAGGTTCTCGTGCGCACCCCCCAGACGATGCGGGTGACCGACATCTTCGCGCCGCAGGATATCGGCGCGGCCCTCGATGATGCCCAAGCCAAGGCGCTCGACGACTATCTGATCGCCAACGACTGGCGCGCCGTGGCGCTGGCGGCAAATGGCAAAGTAGGTATTGCGAGCGGCCGGCCCAGCGAGCAGGACGCCACTTCCATGGCGCTTCAGGCCTGCCGCGATGCCGGGGGCTCCGACTGTGCCATCACGGCCATCGGACCGTTCATGGTCGCGCCGCAGTAGGCTGCCCGGCCGGCGGCGCGGCTGTCCCCAGACCCGACTCTGGGGCCTTGACCAGCGGCAGGGACCGCCCCTATCCTGCTTATGCGAGTAAGTCGCAACAGCGGGAAGAAACGGCCGTCAGAGCATGTTCATCTGTATCTGCAAAGCCATTCGCGAGCGCGAAGTCGATGCGGCCGTCCGGGCCGGAGCCCGGCGCCCGGCCGATGTCTTCCGCGCCTGTGGCAAGAGCCCCCAGTGCGGGACCTGTGCCTGCGACATGCGCGATCGCATAGCCCACGCGATCGCCCATGAACGTTCTGTAGAGCCGACGCTCCTCGCGGCCGACTGACTGGTCCGGCTGCCGAGCCTCAGCTCGGCCCCTTCCCTTCGCCCATCTGGCTCTGCAGGTAATTCTGCACGCCCACCTTCTCGATCAGGCCGATCTCGGTCTCGAGGAAGTCGATATGCTCCTCGGCGTCCTCGAGGATGCTGACCGCGATCTCGCGACTGACATAGTCCTTGGCCGCCTCACAGGCGGTCACCGCCTCGACCAGCGCGGTGCGCGCAGCGGTCTCGAGCTTGAGGTCGGCATCGAGCGCTTCTGGCACGTTCTCACCGATCGCGAGCCGGCCCAGGTCCTGCAGGTTGGGCAGGCCGTCGAGCATCAGGATGCGTTCGATGAGCTTGTCGGCGTGCTTCATCTCGCCGATCGACTCCTCGTAGATCTTCTTGCCGAGGCGATCGAAGCCCCAGTGCTTCATCATGCGAGCGTGGAGAAAGTACTGATTGATCGCCGTCAGCTCGTTCTTCAGGAGCTTGTTGAGCTCGGCGATGATCTGCGGGTTGCCCTTCATGGCGAACCTCCTCTTTGAATAGGTCGGTTCTCACAAATACTCACCGATTAGGGGCACGCAACCACAGAGTGAGCGACTGAGAAACGTTCGCTGAAAAAATCGTGCGACACGCCCAGAAGCTCAGCGAGTGAGAACGACTTGCCGGATTTTCAGCGCTTTCACGTGAGTGCGGAGGCGTTTGCCGATCCCACACGGCGAATCAGGGCTTTGTGATTTTACAGGAAAAAACGTAGCGCCATCGCAACGCGCAACGTCATAAGGTGAGGTGCGTTCATGTCGGACGCCGCCCGCCCGGGACGATCCGGGCCAGCCAGCTAAGGATAGCGTTATGTCCAATTTCACTCTTCCGAAACTGCCCTATGCCGATGACGCGCTTGCGCCGGTGATTTCGGCCAACACCATCTCCTTCCACTACGGCAAGCATCACAAGGCCTATGTCGACAAGCTGAACGAGCTCGTCCCGGGCACGGCCTATGAAGGCCTCTCGCTCGAGGACATCATCAAGAAGTCGGCCAAGGACGAAAAGGGCAAGGCGGTCTTCAACAACGCCGGCCAGATCTGGAACCACACCTTCTACTGGAACAGCATGACGCCCAAGGGCGGCGAGCCGACCGGCAAGATCAAGAGCGCGCTCGACGACAGCTTCGGCGGCCTCGACGCCTTCAAGGCGGCCTTCAAGGCGGCGGCCGTGGGTCAGTTCGGCAGCGGCTGGGCGTGGCTCGTGAAGGGCGCCGACGGCAAGCTGAAGATCGAGACGACCGCCAACGCCGACACGCCGATCGCTCATGGCGGCACCCCGCTCCTCGTCGCCGACGTCTGGGAGCACGCCTACTACCTCGACTTCCAGAACCGCCGGCCGGACCACGTCCAGGCCTGGCTCGACAAGCTCGCGAACTGGTCGTTCGCCGAGGCAAACCTAGGCTAAGGAGCAATCAATGTTGGGCACCATTCTACTCATCGTCCTGATTCTCATACTGATCGGGGCGCTGCCGACCTGGCCGCACAGTAGCGGCTGGGGTTACTACCCGAGCGGTGGTATCGGACTGGTGCTCATCATCGTCATCGTGCTGCTGTTGATGGGACGCATATAGCGGCCTGTCCACGGTCCAGGGGGCGCCTTCGGGCGCCCCTTTTATTTGGTCTCAGTATCTGAAGGTGAGATTGATCGAGCCAAACTGCGTGATGCGGTCGCGCTCGAAGAATTCCGGCGTGCGCAGGATCTGGGTATAGGAGATTCGCACACCGCCCCAAAGCACCGCCAGTCCGGCCTGCACCTCGCCGACGAAGGGCCGGTGCGACACGCGCTGACTGAACCCGTCGGTATTGCCATCCAGGAAGATGTTGCGGGCGACCGCCTGCCCGTCGATCCCCGCAAACAGATACCAGCCGAAGCTGCCATCGCCGATGAAGGCGTCCGATCCCGGCAAAGCAGGACGGGCGCGGGTCGGGCCGAAGTCGTCGCGCAGGTTCTTGCCGATACGCGCCGTGCCCCCGACGCTGCCATAGGTCGCGACGTTGCCGATCGCCACCGCAGCGCGCGGGATGAAGTCCACCTCCAGCTTGGGATTGTCGATCAGAACGGCGCGCCCCGTGCGCCAGCGCCGCTCGAAAGAGAGGCCGACCGTGGGTTCGTTGTGGAGCTGGTTGCCCCAGCCATAGGCGGGCTCCACGCCAATCAGCTTGTGGAAGTTGTTCTGAACGAACTCGCCGCCCGCGGCCGGGCCGATGACGCCGAGATCGAGCTGCAGCGTGTCGAGACGGGTCGGCTCATCGCGTCCCGTCGCCGGGTCATGACGCTTGTAGGTGTACTGCAACGCGAAGCTCGCATAGAGCCACGCCGCATACGGCCGGTCGTCGTAGATCGGATAAGACACGTAGGTGTCTTCCGGAGTGTAGATATTCTGGCCAACCGACACAGCGACCCGACGAATGACGGAATCCGCCGGTGCTTCGCCCAGGAAGGTCGGGACCGTCGTCATTGCCACGAGGCCGTGCGGCATCTCGGTGATGGCGGGCGAAAGCCAGCCGATCCTGAGCCCGCTCGTATAGTCGCGGTCCGACCGCCCGAACCGGTTGAACACGTCGTTCTCGACCTGGAACGTGTAGATGCTGCGCTGCTCGTCCTCGGTGGCCGAGGTCCGCGGCGCGGGCTTCTCCTCGTCGGAGGACTGGGCGCCGGCCGGAAGGGAAGCGGCAAAAAGAACTGCCATCGCCAGAGCGACGGTCATGGCGAAGGGGCGTTGCATGCCCGCTCGAACGCAACGCCGTTCGGTAGGTTGCGCCTAGCGAACGTTCACGGGGGCTGCGCGGTGCCACAGATCGGCCCGCCACCACACCGCGATCGCCAAGGTGAATACGATACCGAGCACGCTGTAGAACGTCCCCGTGGTCGCAAAACCGGTCCATTCGACCAGCGGGCCCGAAAGCAGCAGCCCGAGCGGCATGCCGTAGACCGCGAGCATGCGTACGCCCATGACGCAGCCCCGCAGCGCCGGATTGGTGACCCGAAGCAGGATCACCGACATCGGGATCATGCAGAAGCTCTGGAAGAGTCCCGAGCCGAACAGGACGATCTCGCCCAGCAAGGGCGTCGTGAGCCACGAAAAGACGAGATTGAGCGACAGCCAAACCAGCGTGCAGACGATCATGGTGCGCGCCGGCCGGATATGGGCGCCATAGAGGGAGACGAGGATCGAGCCGCTGAGCGCGCCGCCGGCAAAGCAGGCGATCAACCAACCCAAGCCGGTCTGATCCATCCGGTATATGTCCTTCGCGACATAGGCGAGCAGCGAGCCGGTGAGCGGGTAGGCCGCGAAGTTCACGAGAAACGCGAGCAGCATCACTGCACGCACGACGGGCGTCGACCAGACATAGGCGAAGCCCTGCCTTAATGCGCCGAGCGCCGACGGCGTCCCCTCGCCTTCCCCCAGGATCCGCACGCGACGTATGCCCACGCCCAGGGTCAGCGCGAGGCACACCGCGTAGACGCCGCAGACCGCCACATAGGCCAGCCCCGAACCGAGGGAAGCGACCAGCGCGGCGCCCGAAAGGGCGCCGACGATGCGCGCGGAGTCGGCGGTCGTCCGCGACACGCCCATCGCCCGCATCAGATAGTCGGCCGGCATGGTCTCGCCGACCAGCAGGTTGCGCATCGTGATGTCCGACGGGCGAACCAGCCCCATGGTCGTTGCCAGAACGAAAACGGGCACCGGCGCCGCAAGACCGCTCAGGAACAGGACGGCGAGACAAGACGCGAGGACCAGATAGGCCGTCCGCATGAGCAGCAGGACGTTGCGGTTTCCGATCCGGTCCCCCGCCATACCGAACAACGGCGAAATCAGCGTACCGAGAAACTGCAGCGAGCCGAAAACCGCCAGCGCCAGGACCGAACCGGTCGAAACCAGCACGAACCAGCCGAGGATGACGGTCTCCATCTCGAACGCCCAGGAGGCGAGGAGGTCGGCCGGCCATTGGAACCGGAAACTGCGAATCTGGAAAGGCGCCAGGGCGGGCGCACGGGTGATGAGGCTCAATTCCTGTTCGTTCCCTCACCCTGCGCATTTTTCGGAGCGCTTCGGGCACGCTGAGGTTGCGCCTTCACGTCGCAAACGACAATCGTCGCCTCGTCATGGCGCGTCCGCACTAATGGCTGGGCTTGGCCTCACAAAACCCTAATTCTAGTGGTTCTATTCCGCATTCATTCTGAGAATTTTCGGTAGCGCCCCGTTGCGTCGGGGACCGGCTCAGAGCATTGTGACAACAGATGCCGTCAAGCGGTAATTGGGCTCGAGCCGCGTGCGGGTAATGTCTTGGAGAAGTCCGCTATGGGCGGTGCCGTGAAGCGTACTAAGTTTCATCTCATCCTGATCAAGCCTACTCATTACGATGACGACGGCTACCCGATCACCTGGCTTCGGTCGCATATCCCCTCCAACACACTGGCCGCCCTCTACGGGCTCGGCGAGGATTGTCGTGCACGGCAGGTGCTTGGGCCGGACGTCGACATCGTCATTCACCCGATCGACGAGACCAACACCCGCGTCAGGCCGGACCGGCTCATGGCCCAGATCGAGCGCAGCGGCGGCAAGGGCCTCATCTGCCTGGTCGGCGTCCAGACCAACCAGTATCCCCACGCGGTCGACCTGGCGCGCAAGTTCCTGAAGGGCCGCTTCCCCGTGGCGATCGGCGGCTTCCACGTGTCGGGCTGCCTTTCGATGCTGCCGGTGATCCCGCCCGAGATCCAGGAAGCCATGGACATGGGCGTCTCGATCTTCGCCGGCGAAGCCGAGGAAGGCCGCTTCGACCTCGTGTTGCGCGATGCGCTGAACGGCACCATGAAGCCGCTCTACAATTACATGGACGATCTGCCGGGCCTCGAGGGCGCTCCCACCCCGCACCTGCCGCCATCGGCGCTGGCGCGCAACGAGGGCGGCATGTCGAGCTTCGACCTGGGCCGCGGCTGCCCGTTCCAGTGCTCGTTCTGCACCATCATCAACGTGCAGGGCCGCAAGAGCCGCTTCCGCACCGCCGACGATCTCGAAGCGATCATCCGCGAGAACTACAAGCAGGGCATCACGTCGTTCTTCATCACCGACGACAACATGGCCCGCAACAAGCACTGGGAAGACTTCTTCGACCGGCTCATCGAGCTCAAGGAGAACGAGGGCATCCAGCTGTCCCTGATCATCCAGGTCGACACCCAGTGCCACCGCATTCCGAACTTCATCAACAAGGCGCGCTGGGCCGGCGTCTATCGCGTCTTCATCGGCCTCGAGAACGTCAACCCGGACAATCTGCTGGCCGCCAAGAAGCGCCAGAACAAGATCACCGAGTACCGCAAGATGCTGCAGGCGTGGCACACCAGCGGCGCCTCGACCTGGGCCGGCTACATTCTCGGGTTCCCCGGTGACACACGCGCCTCGATCCTGCGCGACATGGAGATCATCAAGAAGGAGCTGCCGCTCGACATCCTCGAGCTGTTCATGCTGACGCCGCTCCCCGGTTCGGAGGATCACCAGACCCTGTGGAAGCAGGGTGTGTGGATGGACCCCGACCTCAACAAGTACGACGTCCATCATCGCTGCGTGCATCACCCGAAGATGAGCGACGCGGAGTTCGAGCAGGTCTATCGCGAAGCCTGGAAGTCCTACTACACGCCCGAGCATATCGAGACGGTGGCACGCCGCCATGGCGCGATCCCGGGTCGCGACCCGGCCGAGCCGGCGCGCTTCATGACCATGTTCAAGATCATGTTCGAGGCCGAGGGCGTGCATCCGCTGGAAGGCGGCGCGGTGCGCATGAAGTACCGCCTCGACCGTCGCCATGGCATGCCGATCGAGCCGATCGGCGTGTTCCACTACAAGGTGGCGGCGGATTTCTGGCGCAAGCTCAAGATCTACGCCCGCCTCACGCTGCAGGGCATCGCCATCGGCCGCAAGGTCAAGAACGACCCGAAGCGCCTGGAATACACCGACCTCGCGCTGCAGCCCGTGATGGACGACGACATGGACAAGCTGTCGCTGTTCGCCGACACGGCGGGCGGCGGTGCGGCCGTCAACAAGCGCCGCGGCGAGGATCTCGCCCGTGCCAAGGTCGCGGCCCAGCAGAACCAGCAGCGCCTCGCCGCCGCGGAATAGCGTCCCGCCTCGAGCTGGCGGCGCGGGCTCCGCGCCGGGCCGCCAGTCTCCGCCGAGCCAACAGTCTCCCTTGAAACTCTAGTGAACGACGGGCGGCGTGACTTCGCCGAGCCCGTCCGCGTCGGTCGCCGAGATCGTCGTGCGCACCATCGAGCGCTCGCGCGTGTAGTCCCACGGGCGGCCGCGGTGGAGCATGGCGCGGTTGTCCCACATCACCGCGTCGCCCTGGCGCCATTTGTGGCTGTAGACGAATTCCGGCCGCGTCGCCTCGTCGAGCAGCTGCGCGAGCAGCTGGCGCGCGTCGCGGTCGTCCATGCCGTCGATCGCATAGGCATGGCTCGCGACATAGAGGGCGCGGCGGTCGTTGGCCGGATTGCGCCAGTTCAACCGCCAGCGCACCGGCGGCAGAGCCTTGCGCTCCTCGGCATTGGCGAGGTCGGGATGAATCTGGTCGCGGCTGTTGGCATAGGAATGCGTTGCCACGGCGTCCTTCAGCCTGTCCTGCACGTCCGCCGGCAGCCGTTCCCAGGCGAGCCGCGTGGAGGTGTACTCGGTCTCGCCGCCCTCGCCCGGCAGCACGCGCGCCGTCAGCACGGAGGCGAGCGCCGGCGTCTTCTTGAAGGACGAGTCGGTGTGCCAGAGCGCATTGGCCTTGGCGATCAGCACCTGGCGGTGATCCGGCGGCACGATCTCGCCCTGCTGGCCCACGTTGGTCAGGCGCGAATAGAAGCTGTTGGCACCGAGCGACGCGACCTTGGTGAGTTCCAGCGGCCCGAAGGCACGGCTGTAGGCGACCTGAATGTCGTCGGCAATCTGCTGGTCCCGGAACACCAGCAGCGAATGGGTCTCGAAAGCCTCGCGGACGGCTTTGTAGGCCTCGGCATCGGTCGCAACGTCGAGCAGCGACACGCCCTTCACTTCGACGCCAAAACCATCGCCCAGTGGGACCAGTTCCATCGCGTTCCTCCTCGCCGTTTCTTTTGTGACCGGGATTTTATCGCACCGGCGCAGCGGGCGGCTATAGTGCGATTCCTGCACCCGAGGCATTGCTGTATCCCGTATGGCCGTCCAGTCCCCGCCCGCTCCCCGCCTCGCCTTCGTCTCCGCCAGCACATCCACGGCCCGCGAGGCCAAGGCACGCCTCGAACAGATCTACGGCGCGGCAACCTCTGCCGAAGCCGACATCATCGTCGCGCTCGGCGGCGACGGGCTGATGCTGCAGACCCTCCACCGCAACATGCGACGGCTCAAGCCGATCTACGGCATGAACCTCGGCACGGTCGGATTCCTGCTCAACACCTACAAGGAAACCAACCTGTTGAAGCGCCTCAAGAAGGCCCGCCAGGTGACGCTGACGCCGCTGCGCATGGTGGCCACCAACACCCGCGGCAAGGCCTCGGAAGTGCTTGCGATCAACGAGGTGTCGCTGCTGCGCTCGAGCCGCCAGACCGCCCGGATCGAGGTCGCGGTCGACGGCCAGAAGCGTCTGCCCGAGCTGCATTGCGACGGCGTGCTGGTGGCCACGCCCGCCGGCTCGACCGCCTACAATCTCTCGGCCCATGGACCGATCCTGCCGCTGGGCGCCGGCCTGCTGGCGCTGACACCGATCAACGCCTTCCGGCCGCGGCGCTGGCGCGGCGCACTGCTGCCGCGCACCTCCAAGGTCGAATTCACGATCCTCGATCCCAAGAAGCGTCCCGTCGCAGCGGCAGCCGACTCGGTGGAGATCGCCAACGTCGCCCATGTCGCCGTAACCGAGGCCAGCGACACGAAACTCACCCTGTTGTTCGACCCCGAGCACGATCTCGAGGAACGGATCCTCAAGGAGCAGTTCGCTCCTTGAGCGGCAAGGACACCCCCTCCAAGCCCGGGAAGAAGAGGATCATCGGCCACGAGGGCTGGCAGCCTCTCGCGCTGGCGCTCGCCATCGGCACGGCGGGCGGCTTCGTGTTCGACTGGCTGCGCATGCCGCTCGCGTGGATGCTGGGCGCCTGCGTCTTCTCGACCGTGGCCGCCTTCCTCGGCCTGCGCGTGGGCATGCGGGTGCGGCTGCGCCAGGGCATGATCATCATCCTGGGCGTGCTGCTGGGATCGGGCTTCACGCCGGAGCTGGTGCAGCGGCTGGGCGAATGGGCGGTCAGCCTCTGTGTCCTCACCGGCATGACCATGACCGGCGCCACGCTCTGCTACGCCTGGCTGCGGCGGGTCACCGACTGGGACAAGGTCACCTGCTACTTCGCGGCCATGCCGGGCGGCCTGAACGACATGACCATCATGGGCGGCGCCATGGGCGGCCAGGAGCGCGCGATCGCGCTCGCCCACGCGCTGCGCATCCTCACGGTCGTGCTTACCATCCCAGTCTGGTACCGGCTGGTGAACGGCGCGCAGACCAGCGTTCTCACCATGGTCCACGGTCCGACCGGCAACGACTGGAAGGACTATGCCATCCTCATCGCCTGCGGCGTGATCGGCGCGGTGCTCGGCCGCCTGCTGCGTCTGCCCGCCAGCTTCATGATGGGCCCGATGATTGTGAGCGCCATTGCCCATCTCGGCGGTTTCACCAGCTCGCAGCCGCCGGGCTTCCTGGTCGCGGCGGCGCAGGTCGTGGTCGGCACCGGCATCGGCTGCCGCTTCGTCGGCACCAACTTCGACCGGCTGCACAAGGAGATGGCGGCCTCGATCGGCGCCGCCTTCATCCTGATCGCCTGCGCCGTGGGATTCGCCGAGATCACCCACGCGCTCACCGGCCTCAACCTCGACGCCACCGTGCTGAGCTACGCCCCCGGCGGCTTTGCCGAGATGAGCCTGATCGGCCTGGCGCTCGGCATCGAGATCGCCATGGTCGCGACCCACCATCTGTTCCGGCTGTTCCTGATCATCATCACCGGACCGATCGTCTTCCGCACGATCCTGAGACGCGCGCGCCGCTGACCGGGTTCCTCGCGGTATCCAGGTACCTGCCGGTGAATATCCCAAGGTCGTTTCATTTATTTCGTATATTTCGTTTATTTCGATTATTCCCTCAGGCGATACCGCCGCGGCGCCCCTCAGCAGAGGGGGGGCCGCTGCAACCCGGACGCTCTAGGCCCGCACCGTGATGCCGCCGTCGACCACCAGCAGGTGGCCGTTCACGTAGGCCGACTGGTCCGACGCGAGGAACAGGGCGGCGTTGGCGGTGTCCCAGCCGGTGCCCATCTTGCCGGTCGGCGAGGCGTGGTCGCGGATGGCAATCATCTTCTCGTAGGCCTGGTTATGGTCCTTCTCGCTCTTGGCATACTGTTCGGCCAGGAAGTCGATCATCGGCGTGTGCATCAGCCCGGGCAGGATCGCGTTGCAGCGGATGCCCTTCTCCGCATACTGCGAGGCGATCGCCATGGTGAGCGAGTTCACCGCCCCCTTGCTGGCATTGTAGGCCAGATAGGAAATCCCCTTGGGGCTGCGGATCGAGGCGATCGAGCTCACGTTCACGATCGCGCCCTTGCCCTGCTTCTCCATGATCGGCAGCACGTGCTTGGCGGTGAGGAAGAAGCTCTTCACGTTGACGTCGAACACGCGGTGCCACTCGTCCTCGCTCAACTCGACCGGCCCGCCCTGCGAGCCGATGCCGACATTGTTGTCGAGGATGTCGACCCGGCCCCACTTCACCATGCAGGCATCGACCATGGCCTTCACCTCGGCGTTGTTCGAGGCGTTGGCCTCGTGCGCGACCGCGAAGCCGGGACCGACCTCCTTCTCGATCAGCCCCACCGTCTCCTCGGCGGCCGCCCGCTTCAGGTCGACGCAGAACACCCTGGCGCCCTCGCGCGCGAAGGTGATGGCCGTGCACTTGCCGTTGCCCCAGCCCGGCCCGCTCGAGCCCGCTCCGACGACGATCGCCACCCTGTCCTTCAGCTTGCCGGTCATGCCGCTCCGCTCCCGCTTCATCTTCCTCTCCCGTCTTCTGGGGAGGGAAGGATTGAGATCGAGCCTAGCACGAACGGCCGGTCTGGAATCATGGTGACGATGCGACACGCCCTGTCCATGATCGTGGCCATGGACACGGACCATCACGAGACGATGATGCGGCAGGCACTCGAACTCGCCGCCGTCGCGGACAAAGAAGGCGACATGGGCGTTGGCGCGGTGATCGTGCGGGCGGGCGAAATCGTCGGCCGCGGACGCAACCGCATCCACACGGCCAGCTCGCTGATCCATGCGGAGACCGACGCCATTTCCGATGCATGCCGCACGCTTGGCACGGACGACTTGTCGGGCACGACGCTCTACACCACGGTAGAGCCTTGCCCCATGTGCGCCGGCGCCTTGTTGAACGCCAAGGTCGGCCACTGGGTGTTGGGCCTTCGCTTCAAGACGGTGGGACGCAATTTCGGCCGCTACTCCGTCGAGACGTTTGCCGAGTTCGTGGGCGCCGACATCAAATTCACGACCGGCATCCTCGAGGAGGAGTGCCTGTCCCTGCGCAACCGCTACTTCGCGCGCCGGTGATGGGTGAGCGCGCGGGCCAGGCAGTGCCTTAGCTCACCCAAGGGCAGCCGGGCGCGCCCCTCGGGCGGATAGGCCTTGAACGTCGCGGCCACCCTGGGACCGCCAAACCGTTTCATGGGAGGAGCCTAGCGCGAAGCTGCTGGGCCGGGCTGGCGAGCCGGGCGCTCGTGTGGGAGGCTCTCTCCAAGCAAGAATGAATCGGAGGAGCGTCCATGCGTCGTCGTGCGTTCACCGCCTCGGCTTTTGCAACCGCGCTCGCGTCGCCCGCGATCGCACAGGCGCCCTGGCCCGCCAAGCCGCTTCGGCTCGTCATCCCCTATCCGCCCGGCGGGCCGTCGGACGTTTCGAGCCGGATCGTCATGGAGCGTGCCGCCCAGCTGCTGGGCCAGGGCGTGCTGTTCGACAACAAGGCCGGCGCCTCGGGCATGATCGGGGCGGAGTTCGTGAAGAACCAGCCGGTCGACCATCACACGTTCCTCACCACGACGACGGCGATGGTCTGCATCACCCGGCACCTGCAGCCAATCCCGTTCGACCCCGATCGCGACATCGTCCCGGTCTCGCGCATGTCGACCTCGTGGGGCGCCTTCGCCGTCCATCCGTCGGTGCCGGCCAACACGGTCGCGGAGTTCGTGGCCTATGCGAAGGCCAATCCGGGCAAGCTGAACTACGGGTCGGCCGGCTTGGCCACGATCACCCACCTGTTCGGCGAGATGCTCTGCCTCGAAGCCGGCATCCGGATGACCCACGTGCCCTATCGCGGCAGTGCGCCCGCGACCAACGCGCTGCTGGCCGGCGAGATCCAGGCGCAATTCGACCAGACCACCCTGCCGCACATCAAGGCTGGCAAGCTGCGCGCGCTCGCGATGCTGGCCGAAGTACGCCACCCGGATTTCCCCGATGTTCCCACCCTTCAGGAGACCGGCTATGGCAAGGAAGGCGGCGATTCCTGGTTCGGTATCCTGGCCCCTGCCGGCACCTCGCCCGAAGCGATCGCGCGCCTCGACCAGGCGATTGCAGACGCGCTCCGCGCACCCGACATCATGACCAAGGTCCACAATGGCGGCATGCGCGTGACCTATCTCAACCCCTCGGATTTCAGGACACAGATCGGCGCCGAGAGCGCCATGTTCGGTGCGATCATCAAGAAGGGCGACATCAAGCTGCCGTGAGGATCGGGGTGGCACGGATCCTCGGCCCTTCGGCAACGATGTGGTTGCGATTGATTCCACCCCCGCCTGGAACTCCTCCTCGCCCGGGGCGGGCAGCGCAGTGCATAATCGACGGCATGATCACGCTTCGATCCATCGTGCCGAAAGTGGTGCTGCTGGGTAAGTCGGCGGCAGCGGCCCTTTTTCTCACCGGCATCGCCGCCGATACGTTCGCCCAGCCCTCGGTCGCTCTTTACCCCCCGTTGCCACCGAAGGACGTGTTTCAGCAACTTGAGCATTTCCCTGATCCGCTCACCCGGCCCGAACCAGTCCCTGTCGGCGCCGTTGCCGTCGTCGACCTGACGCGCATTGTGCTGAAGCGCCCAGGGCAGGCGGACTGGACGCGGAACTACGTCACGCTCGCGGCCGTGCAGTACAAGAACATCGGGGGCGTGCCGATGGGTGCCTATCTGTTAACCTTCTGCCCAGCCGATTTCCGGCGTCGCGAGGCCGTTACCTACCGACGCCGAATCGCCGAAGTGCTTGGCAAGATCGACGCGTCGCTCATTCCGGTCAGTGACCGTCCCCGCCAGAGGCAGATACTCCAGGCTTCCGACGAGATGTTTGCAAGGATCGAAACCGGCGTGGACGTGCCCCGCGACGAGATCGAGGCATTCGCGAGGCGCATGGGGCCGCTCGTCCGCGCCAACTTCGATGCCATGGTAATTGAGCTCCAGCCGTCACTCGACGCTGCCACAGCCGAGATGCGCGGGGTTCTCAAGGCGGGTGAATGGAATCAACTGCGGATCGTCATCGGCAGCCACGACGGCGTTCTTTATGCTGCCCAGGAGAGATACGCCTACTTCAAGCGGCTTCTTGGTCCGGGACAGGAAGACCGCGTCTCCTTCGTCGCGCCAGGCGGGTCTGCGTCTGTTTTCAGACAGAGCCCGGCGTCCCGCGCCTTCTTCGGCACAGTGAACGTCGGCCGCGAACCATGACAAGCGTCGGGGCCGCCCGCGTAGCAATCCTGCTCGCTCTGGGATGCCTGCTGTCGAGCTGCAGCACCCAGCCTCCAACCGGCAGCACAGCAGCAGCGACGACCGGACCTGAGACGTTCGAAGAGCTGGATGGATCACTTGGCGCCACCTTTGATCGCGTCAGATCCGGACCAGGCGAAACAGTCGCCCCGCTGGCCACGGTCGACGGCCAGACGCTCTTCTTGTTGCGCGGCTCAGGCTTGTGGCACCACAGGTTCGATGCGAAGCTCTTTGAACAGTATACGCTACTGAGGCAGGTGCCCTTGGTGGCATTCCAGCTCGCGTCATCACAGGGCGACAACAAGCAGAACGCCGCGAGCTACGCTTCCAGAGTGCGAGCGGCCCTCGATGCGCTGGATACCTCCGTCATTCCGGTCGCCCAACTGCCTGACCAGCGCACGGTCCTTCAGTCGTCGCTGGACATGCTCGACCGCATTGCGGCGGGCACGCAGACCTCGCCTGCCGACGTCGATGCCTTCGTCCAGCGCACGCGCCCAGCCGTGACGCGCAACTTCGACGCCGAGATTGCGGCCACGCTTGCCGCCCTGGCCGTTGCCGTCGAGGAAATGCGCTCCGTGATGAGGCCCGGCGAATGGGAGCGCGTCTACATCGCCGTCGAGGGCGATCGTTCTCCGCAATTGGCGCGGGCCAGATATGAATATCTCGCCCGCGTGCTCGGCCAGGACGCCAAGGGCAAGCGTCTTTTCATGCTTCCCTACGCGTACGGCCGTCAAGGCGTGACGTTCCTGCGTTCGGTGACGATCGAAGACGATCTCTCGCGCGTCTTCTTCCAGCGCCCTTACGGCAATCGTACGCTCTGACTGAGCGCTTGCGCGTCAGGAACACCTGATGGGCGCGGCGCGGAGCAGCCCCCCAACGAAAGCAGATCGATCAATGCTTATTCGCCTTGAGCGGCTGCGCGGACCAGAGGCCCGGCCAGAGGAGCGACAGAAACAGCACGGCCAGGAGGCCGCCACCTGCCGCCACGAAGGCGAAGCGGTAGCCGGCGAGGAACCCGGCCATGTTCATGAAACCCTGCGCGCCGTGGGCCTGCAGCGCCGTCAGCACCGAGGCGCCGGCCACGATGCCGATGGTGCGGGTCAGCAGCGACAGGCTTCCGGCGACGCCGCGGTCGCGCGCCGGCAGGGTGGCCGTGACGATGTCGGTATAGGCGACCGTCAGCAGGCCCTGCCCCATGCCTTCGAGGACCAGCAGCGCCGCCACGACGAGCACCGGCGTGTCGATCCCGGTGAAGCCCAGCGGCAGCAGACCGAGGCCGACGCAGGCGACGCCCGCAAAGACGGTCGGCCGCTGGCCGATGCGGCTCACCAGGAAGGCCGAGAGCGGAGCGCCCGTCAGGCTGCCGCCATAGGCCATCGCCAGCACGATGCCGACGCCCAGCGGCGTCAGCTTCAGCACGTTCACGAGGTAATAGGGCGTCAGCAGCAGGATGGCGAAGCCCGCGAGATTGGCCAGCGCATTGAGCACGTTGGGGATCGTGAAGCGCGGATCGGCGAACAGAGACGGCCGGATGATCGGCTCCGGCACCCGGTTGGCGCGGCGGACATAGGCCACGATCAGGCCCAGCGCGACGAGGGCCATCGCTAGCGACCACGGTCCCGGAATCTCCCTGCGCTGCGCGAAGGTGAGCGACAGGAGGAGCGTGCTCATGCAGGCCGCCAGCAGCACCGCCCCAACGGCATCGAAGGGCCGCGAATCGGGCTTCGGCGAGGGCAGCAGACCGGACAGAGCGAGCGTGGCGAGCGCGAGCGGCACGCGCACCCAGTAGACGGCGGGCCAGCCCCAGAGTTCGACCAGTGCGCCGCCCAGGAACGGGCCGATGGCGGCCGCGATCGCCATGGTACTGGCGAACCCCGCCAGCGCCTTGGTGCGGTCGCTCTCGGGAAACAGCGAGGTGGCCAGTGCGGGCGTGCAGGACAGCGCCAGGGCCGTGCCGATCCCCTGTGCGCCGCGCGCCCACAGGAACAGCGGCCAGTCCGGCGCCGCCGCGCAGGCCGCGCACCCGACGGCGGAGATCGCGAGGCCGACGCGGAAGATCAGCCGGTGCCCGAACAGGTCGCCCAGCTTGCCGCAGACGAGCATCAGCGAGCCGTAGACCAGCACGTAGCAGATCACGAGCCACTGCACGTCGCCCAGCGGCACCCTGAAGTGCGCCGTGATCGCCGGCAGCGCCACGTTGACCGCGATGTCGAGCGGGGCGAGCGAGGCGCCCAGCCCGACGATCGCGAGGCCGAAGGCGGGGCGGATCGTCATGGGAGCGCGCAACTCCAGTTGCGCTCATGAATCATGAGAAGAGCGCCACGGGAGTGGCGCGCTCCAATGATCAGAGGTGCTTCTTCAGGAATTCGAGCATCCTCTCCCACGCCGCGTTGGCCGACTTCACGTCATAGGCCTCGCTGCGCTCGTTGGAGAAGGCATGCGCAGCGTCGTAGCGGAAAATCTCCGGGCTGTGGCCGGCGCCCTTCATCGTCTTCTCGAGCGCATCGACGGCGGCCGGCGTGCACCAGTCGTCCTGGTTGGCGAAGTGGCCCTGCAGCGGCACCGTGATCTTGGCCGGATCCGCGAGCTGGCCCGGCGGGATGCCGTAGAAGGGCACGCCGCAGGAGATGCCGCCCACGCGGGCACAGGCCGCGATGGTGAGCGCGCCGCCCATGCAGAAGCCCATCACGCCGACCTTGCCGCCCATCTCGGCAAGATGCTTCACGGCGCCGGCGATGTCCTGGTCGGCGGCGCCGACGAAATCGAGGCCGCTCATCATGTGGTTGGCCTCGTCCGGCTTCTGGGTCACGCGACCCTTGTAGAGGTCGGGCGCCAGCGCGTTGAAGCCCTGCCGCGCGAACCGGTCGGCGACGCCGCAGATCTGGTCGTTGAGACCCCACCATTCCTGGATCACGACGATCCCCGGCTTGCCCTTGCCCGCTTCCGCCAGATAGCCCTTGCAGGTCGATCCGTCGGGACGCTTGAAGTCGATCAGACTGCCCATGTGATTGTCCTCTTAGTGGATGGTAAGCCTACACGAGAGTCAGAGCAGCTTCCGCAGCTCCGTCTTCAGGATCTTGCCGTAATTGTTCTTCGGCAGCGCCTCGATGAACTTGTAATCCTTGGGGCGCTTGAAGCGGGCGATGTTGTCGAGGCAGAGCCTGTCGAGCTCGGCGGGTGAGAGGGTCTGCCCGGCGCGCGCGACAATGAAGGCCACGACCTCCTCGCCCCATTCCGGATGCGGGCGGCCGACCACCGAGCATTCGGCGACGCCGCCATGGAGGTTCAGAACGTCCTCGATCTCGCGCGGGTAGATGTTGGAGCCGCCCGAGATGATCATGTCCTTCGAGCGGTCCTTGAGCGTGAGCAGCCCCTCCTCGTCGAAGGCGCCGACATCGCCGGTCCACAGCCAGCCGTCGCGCAGCGAGCGCGCCGTGGCCTCGGGGTTGTTCCAGTAGCCCGCCATCACGGGATCGCCTTTGCAGATGATCTCGCCGACCTCGCCCACGGGCAGCTGACGGCCCGCCTCGTCGACGATCCGAACCTCCATGCAGGAGTCCGCGCGGCCGGCCGAGGCCAGGCGCTGCTCCCAGCGCGGATGCGTGCGGTCCCCATGATACTCGCGGCTGAGATGCGTGATGGTCATCGGGCTCTCGCCCTGGCCGTAGAGCTGCGCCAGCTTGTTGTCCAGCACCTCGAGCGCGCGCTTGAGGTCCGAGACGTACATCGGCGCGCCGCCATAGGTGATGAGCCTCAGCGCCTCGGGCTGCAGCTCCGACACGCTGCCATGCTCGATCAGCCGCTTCACCATGGTGGGTGCGAGGAAGATCGAGCATTGCGGCCAGCGGTTCATCAGCTCGACCGTCTCGGGCACCTCGTACTTGCCGCTCTCGGGGAAGACCTGCACCGAGCCACGCGCCAGCATCGGGAAGTTCCACAGGCCCGAGCCATGGCTGATGGGTGCGGCATGCACGATCGAGCCGCCCGGCGGCGGCCGGTCGACGTCGGCGAAGTAATTGAGCGTCATCGCCAGCAGATTGCGGTGCGTCAGCATGGCGCCCTTGGGCCGGCCGGTGGTGCCGGACGTATAGAACAGCCAGGCCAGGTCGGTAGGTTCCGCATCGGCGATCTGGCTCGGGTCGCCCACCGCCATGAAGCTGTAGGAGCGCGTCGTGACGTCGACGATCTCCTTCAGCGCGGGCGCCTCCCGCGCGGCCTCGGCGATCGTGCCGGCGAGGTCGGGTGTCACGAAACAGAGCTTCGCGCTCGAATTCTCCAGGATGAACGCGAATTCCTTCGCATGCAGCTTGGCGTTCATCGGCACGGCGCAGAGGCCTGCGTGCCAGATCGCGTACATGACCTCGATCGATTCGACGCAGTTGGCCATGGCGAAGGCCACGCGGTCGCCGCGCGCGAGGCCGAAGCGGGCGACGAGATGCGTGCTCATCACCGAGACCTTGCGCCACAGTTCGCGATGATTGAGGTGCGGCGACATCCCGCGGGCCAGCGCGGGCAGGTCGCGGAACTCCTGCGCGGAGCCCAGCAGCAGATGGGCGATGTTCATGGGCGTCGTTTCCTCGCGCCGACTATTGCAGGCGTGGCATCGACCTTGCAATGTGCCGCCCATGCAGGATTTCGATTTCGCCATTGTCGGCGCCGGCATCGCCGGCGTCTCCGTCGCCTATCACCTCGCGCCCCATGCGAAGGTGATCATCCTCGAGCGCGAGACCGTGCCCGCCTATCACACCACGGGGCGCTCGGCTGCCCTGCACTCCGAGACCTATGGCAGCGCCCAGATCCGCGCCATCACGGTCGCCTCGGGCCGTTTCTATCGCAATCCGCCGGCGGGCTTCGCCGACCATCCCCTGCTGACGCCGCGCGGCGCGCTGGTCGCCGGGCATGCCGGACAGGAAGCGGCCGTGAAGGCGGCCGCGGCGGATTATGCACGCCTCGTGCCCTCGGTCCGCTGGCTGGAGCCCGCCGAGGTGCTGCGCCGCCTCCCCATCCTCAAGCCCGAGGTGGCGGGCGGCGGTGCCGTGTTCGAACCCGAAGCCGACGACATGGATGTGGCCGCGATCCACGGCGGCTTCCTGAAGGGCGCGCGCGCCGCCGGCGCGGTGCTGCGCCTCGATGCCGAGGTCCTAGGCCTCGCCCGCATCGACGGGCTGTGGAATGTGACCTTGCGCGATGGCGAGCTCGTGCGGGCGACCAACATCATCGACGCGGCGGGCGCCTGGGCCGACGTGCTGGGCGGCCTCGCCGGCTGCGTGCCGATCGGGCTGGTGCCGAAGCGGCGCACCGCCTTCACCTTCGACGCGCCGCAGGGCCTCGATCTCGGACCGCTGCCGATGCTGATCGACTTCGACGAGAGCTTCTACTTCAAGCCCGAGGTCGGCCAGTTCCTGGGCTCGCTCGCCGACGAGACGCCCTCGCCGCCCTGCGACGCGCAACCCGAGGAGATCGACGTCGCCACCGCGGTCGAGCGCATCGAGACCGCGAGCACGCTGCAGATCCGCCGCATCAAGAACAAGTGGGCCGGCCTGCGCTCCTTCGTGCACGACAAGAACCTGGTCGCCGGCTACGACCCCAAGATCGAGGGCTTCTTCTGGCTGGCCGGCCAGGGCGGCTACGGCATCCAGACCGGCTACGCCGCCGGCCAGCTCGCCGCCGCGCTGGCGCTGGGCAAGCCCCTCCCTGCCGAAGTCGCCGATCTCGGGGTCACGGAGGAGTCGCTGTCGCCGGGGCGATTTGCGGCCGGCTGATCCGTTCTGAGGAGATGGTGCGGACGGAGGGAATCGAACCCTCACGAGGTTGCCCTCAACGGATTTTCGTACCACTTCGGCTTTTGCCGCCGATCCACCCGGCAGCGGCCGGACGGTCGTTCGTGGTCTGGACTATCCCTTCACCCTGGCGCCTGCTTTAGGTGCTGCCCGTCTAGTCTCTACACCTTCCCGTCACCGGGCTTGGCTCGGGATTGCCATTCAAGGTTTCCCCGAATTTGAGCAGTTCTGCATCGCCGGTTTCCCGGCGAGCACTCAAACGTCGCGTCTAAGTCCGGTGCGTCTACCAGTTCCGCCACGTCCGCACGGAACGATGTATAGCGGCTGGGTGGATGCAGGCCAAGGCAAGGGACATCGCCAGTCCACCCGTCCGCCGGTACATTGCCACTGCGCATCGGCGGGCGCGCGCTGCTTGGGCTGGCCCGCGCGGGCTGATTGGCCTACTTGATCTGATCGGATCAGGCTTCTCTTGGGAGGACGGCTTTCATGTTCGAAGATGAAAAGGATGCGCGCATCCGGGGCATCGACGCCAGTACGGCCGCATTGTCGATGGCACTCGCCCATGATTTCATCCTCGAGATTCTGCTCACCCGTGAAATGATCGAGATGGAGGAGGACGAGGCGCGCGCTCTCGATCGTGTCATGGTCGAGCGCTGGCAGCGACGTTACGGGCAAAGTCTGGAGGACGACTTCACCAAGGCAGAACATGGCAACGAGGTGCTCCACGCCACCAAGGCATTCGTCGACCGACTCGCCAGGAAGGCCCTCATGCGCTCCAACGCGGCGCGCGAACAGCAGGCCGACCCGGACGCCGCACGCGACCAGAAATAGGGACCGGCATCGTCGAAGGATGTCCTACCCGCCTTGAAGGACACTGGGGCCGCCTCGCCCCGTCCGGTCCTGGCATCGCAGGTTTCAGTCCCGAATGCATTGCCAGACAGCAGGCGCCCTCCCGCCTCAAGCCTCCTCGCGCCTGCCCAACTCTGCGTCGACGATTTCTCGCGTGAAGCGGAGGAACGCCTCTTTGTCGACGGTCAGATCGGCGTTGTTCGGATTCTTCCTGGATTGCTTGTTTTCGACCTTCTCGCCGACGACGTAGTAATAGTTGAATCCCAGTTGGCTTGCGATTCTCAAGAACGCCGACCCGTGAACCCCACCTTCCGGGAAGATCTCGATCAGCGTCGTGTTCGGGCGGCAGAAGAGGATGTTGGTCAGCTGCGCGCCGTGGGCCGACAGGACGATGCGCGCATTTCGAAAAGCGTCGATCTGCTCCTGCAGCGACAGCGTCGCCGGTGAAATGACGCGAAAGCCCATGTCTTTGAGCTCGGGCAACAACTCGTCCTCGTTGAGGATGCGCCGCATGGACGATTCGTTTCTCGTCACGAACAGGAGCTCGCCACTTCGGTCACGCGCGCGGCGAACGGGCGACGGGAGCAGCAGATCGAGAAACCGCGCCATTTCACGCACCTGCGTGCCGATACGCTGGCCGCCCCCGAATGTCAGGCCGGACGAATTGACGGTCCTGCCGCGCAACAGGCGGTCGGTGTGATTTGCGGAGACGAGCGGCCGCCAGGAGAGCATATCCACCGTCTGCTGCTGGTACGACATAGGGAGTTCGGGGACGACGACATCCAGACTGCTTCCCCGGAGGTTCTCGCGCAGGAGCGAGGACTTGCTGCACACGAACAGCTTGCCCACGCTGTCCAGCCACCATCGGCAGTAGTTTCCCATGCGCTGGGAGGCGAGGGGCAACACGATGCGCCCGTCATCGATGCCAGGCGCGTCTGCGAATTCGTCTGCGGAGGCGCCCTTGTAGTTGGCAAAGAGCTTCGGCACGACCGCGGTCTCGCGGACCGGCGTGCCGTCGATCAGGGTCAACCCCGCCCGAAGATCGACGTAGCTGTCGTTTGCATAGACCACGTACACGGGACCCGCGTCGAACCCCGCCTCGATGCCACTGGAGTCGGGCAGAGACCCGCGAAAGTGACGGTGCACCAGATAGGTCTGCTTCTCCAGAACATCCAGAAAGACGCCCTTTCGAACCTCAAAAATCCCGGTCCCGTCCATCGCCGCTTCCGAGAGCGACAATGCATCCGACTTGCTTGAATCTTCGACCACGCGGCTTTTTCCTCCCGTCGCCAAACGGCACGTCCGCGACGATTCTCAACAACTATGCTGAATTGTGGCACCGGTACAAGCCATGTGGTTCGGCGTCTGGCGTTTTCGGTCCCGTCAGACTCTAACTGCAGTATGAAGGCGAAGAAAATCCTCTCGTGAAACCTGAGGGAGCAGAACGACGGGGACGATGGCTCACGGGATCATCAAACATCGGTGATGCGCACGCGCTACCGTCACATGAACTCTTCTTGCTCGGGCTCCGCCTCCTCCGAAAGAACCTGATTCGGAATCGCCTCCTCTGGAGGCAAGGCATCGAAGACTGCCATGGCGTCCGACAAGTGCCGGTACAGAGTGAGCCTTCCTCGATACAGCACCGCTCCTGCCGTCGAATCGTCGAACATGGAACCTGCGGCAGAAGAGGTGAGGCCCACGATCATGCCGGCCTCTTTGCGACGCAGGTTGAAAGCGGTTTGGCAGAACGTCCGGAATGCTGCGCCGCCACCACCAGATATTGCCCCATCAAACAGATACGTGTCGCAGGGGATGGCGTACATGAGGGCGTAGCTCAACTGCCTTCGCAGCAATGGCGGAAAGCGCTTCACGGGCACGTCGAGCAGCTGCCGCCGCTGCAAGGCGCTCTCGACGAATTCACCGATCTCAAGGGGATCGACGTTATATAGGATCGACAGGCGCTCAATCAGAGTGCGCAACGTGCCGAAACCGGCAAATTTCAAGTATCCACTCGGCGGGCAGGTCAACCCGCGCCGCGTTACCCATCCCGTTGTGGGAAGAGACGTACCGGCAAGAATTTCCAAGAACTGAGAAACGCCGGCACCCCGATGGCCGAAGATGGCGATCTGTGCGCGCGACGGTATCGTCCACGTGACGCCTTCGACCACCAGACGCCGGAAAGCCCCTCGTCCGACCTCCTTCGACACGGAATTCAAGACGATCATATCGTGAGTTCACCGAACGAGACGACCTACGATGATACAACGCGCGAGCTATGACACGCTCTGCTCGTTAGAGCGTAGCAGCCGGAACTGCTGCCAATTAAGCACATAGATATCGAGTGTTGATTGCAGCGATTTCCTGTCAAGCTTAGATCACTTTGCAAGCCGTTTGAAGAGCGGTCGAGCTATTCGTCATCGCGATGCATGGATTTGCCCACGTGCTCGCCGCGACGCGTGGCTGCGGGATCGGGGCGACCCTGTCGTGCAATCGCCTGATGTCCAGGACGACGATCACTCTTGGACACTCTTGCTGGCCGATCCCCCCTTGCGCGCCTTCGCCCTTCTCGCCCTCCTTTCTTCGAGGGCCTTTTCCCGGGCTTCGCTGCGAGCCCGCGCAACGGCCGCACGAACCTCGTCGGAAAGCAGGATCGCGCGCACCGCGTCTTCTTCGGGTTTGGCTTGATGCTGCCAGAGACCAACGATGGCGGCGACCGAGAGGACGACGAGTATCGCAGCCAGATACAGCAAATCAGCATAAAGCACGAACACCGGCCGACCCCGCAATTACTTCAATTCGTCCCCGCTTCAGGAGCGATCATATCCGACGTGAGAGCCCGGAAGACACGCTTCCTAATTCCGATCGAGGGTTCGAAGCGCAGCACGATCCACGACCAAACCGATAAAGAGCGCAATCAACACCCACTCGACGAAGTACGATATATCCAGAGAGTTGTGCGGATAGCGTCCGTAGACACCGAGTCGGAACCACTCGACGCCATGAGACAGCGGATTGAGGATCGACCACGCGCGCCATCTAATGGGCTGAATATCCACGATAAAAAAGACGCCGGACAAAAAGATCAGCCCTCGTGTCAAGACTGCGAAAATACTGTTCCAGGCAGTGATATAGCGCGTGATCACGTTGTTGATCATTCCGACGCCCATCCCAAAGAGAATTAGGAGAACGATCGGCTGCGCACAGGTCGCAATGGAATACGGGCGGGCTTGATCGATGCCATAGAGCCACATGCCCAGAAAAATGGCGACTATCATGAAAATCCAGATGAGTGCGTTGACCAGGATCGTCGCGATATAGACATCGAGCGCCGACAAGCCTGGCAGACGACTCCTTGGACCGGTCTCCGTTCCTCGCGTCCTTGTCGACAACCGCAGAAACAAGAAATAGGGAAGAACGCCGGAAGCAATAAACAGAAACAGCGATGTGCCGTACACGGCCTCCTTGCCTCTGAACAAGCCTCGTATCACGTACATAGCCGTAATGACGGCGAGTGGCTCCAGCACGGAAAGGATGAAGCCCAGCCGGCTGCCGCGGCCGTACCGATGCAATTGCAGGCCCATGCTGAGCCAAACCAATCGCCACCAGCTTGATACCGCAGCTTCGTAACGGATCGCCAAAATACAATCCCTTCTGGACACCATAGCGAAAGCCCATCAGAAGGCAGTATGTACGCCTTCTATCTAGCCTTTGAATGGCTTTCCAACCATTTGGCTTGGACGGGCCTCGGCATATTCATCCTTGTCGCGACGCTCACGATCATGCTGAAGTTTGATCGCGAAATTTGAAGCTGAGATGCACGCCGATCGGCAAGGCATACATCACGCCAGATGTTCTTTGATCGAGCGTCCCAACAGGAGAGCGATCGTCCACAGTAGCAGGCAAGCTATTGCAACGGTCAGCGTCGCAACCCCGCGTCTTGGATAGGTAGACGTCTGAGGCAACGCCGGCTGCACGAACGCGACCACGTATATCCGCTTGGTCGCAGCATTGGACCTCGCCTGCTCCAAGGACTGCATGGTCGATGTCAGCAGATTTTGCGCGAATAGACGCTCGAGATCCAGCTGCTCATACCGCGCGACAGCCTGCGATATCGGAGTGTCGCCGGATTCCGAGGTGGATATCTGATTTTCGACCGCCTTCAACTGCTCTTCCGTCGCTTTAAGACGGGTCCGCAGGCTCTGCAATTGTGCTGAATTGTCCTTCATTCCCTGCTTCTTGAGAGCCGAGATGTCGGTCTGGATCTGCGCGATCGCCCCCCGGATGGAAGAGGCCACGGTTGCATTGGCGAGAACCACGCTGGTGGTGGGTTCAATCAACCCGGTCTTGTCTCGGTATTGCGCAAGTTCGGTGCGAACCTTCCTGAGGCGATCCTCGGCCCGGGCCACTTCGGCCTCTGCATATTTGATGGCCTCGCGTTGAGGTCGCTGTGCCACCTCGTTGACGAGATCTTCTCCAAGGGAAAGCAAGGTCTTGGCGACCAGATATGCGTCCTCCGGCGTAAATGCGCGGACTTCGGCCCATGAAATTCCGGTGACCTGGTCAAACTGGGCCGTCGTCATGTTCTTCCAATAGCGCAGAAACATTTCTATTGGCTGAGACGCATCCATGCGCGACGCAAAATCTATGGACGGTCGCGAATAGATTTCCCGAACGTTTATCCGGGACTGCAATTCCTCGACCGCCTGCTGGCTCGTCATGAATTCCGCCACCATGTAATTCTCGGTCGGATTCGATGACGAGGCGATACCGACCAAGGCCGTCAGGTCTGACGTGGCAGCCGACGTGCTGACGGCGGTGCTCGTGTCACGAACAGCAAATCTGAAGTGAACGACATACTGATCGGATGCAAAGGCAAAGTAGTAGACCCCCGCAACGAGAGTAGGGAGCAGAACGCAGATCACGAACGATAGATATCCGCCGAAGCTGCGTCTCTTCCGGGCACGCGGCAACTCGATCGTGAGCGCATCACTGACAGTCTCTGACTTAGCTTCGCTCGAATCGCGTGATGTTTGCTCGCCGGTCCGAAGGTGCGGTTGCTTACGTTCCTCAATCAGCTGAACCGAAGATTGCGGCGGCGGTGTCGCGTCTTGCGTCGTCCCTTTGGCGCCGTCTTCAGCGATGGCATGCATGGAAGCGCGCTTGCGCCTCTCTCTGGGAGATTTCGCCTTTTCATGACCATCCTCGGCGTGGATCGACTCCAGCAGCGACAGATGCTTCGGATTCTCTGAGTTGGACAATGTAACTCCGTGGCCATGTGCCCATCAGCCGACTGATAGCACTGGTATTCTACCTGCGACCCTCAAGCAATGCGCCATGACGACGGCGGCGGACTTGATAATTTACAGTTCGATGTCGGACATTTCACAGAGCCCGCAATCCTGCCTGAAGC
Organism: Reyranella sp.; assembly: GCF_965228225.1. Classification (GTDB taxonomy): domain Bacteria; phylum Pseudomonadota; class Alphaproteobacteria; order Reyranellales; family Reyranellaceae; genus Reyranella. The sequence continues at coordinate 3,286,118 of NZ_OZ245801.1, forward strand.
ATAGACAAACGACGTCGCGCGAGATGCTGCGCCTTGCCGCAGGCCCTTGGAGTCGGGCTTCGGCCCGGTCGCCGACAGGCGGCGCCCGGCAAAACTAGTTCAGGACACTTCCGCCGTCTCCACGCATCTCCGAGCGTCGAGTGATCATGATGTGACGTGCAGAGCGGCTGAAGCCGGCCGGCTCTCCCGCTCCTGCACGCTAGTCTACCCCCGATAGTGACACGCCGCCCAATGGCCGGGGCGCTTTTCCTCAAGCACCGGCGCACGCTGGCTGCAGTCGGGCCGCGCGATCGGGCAGCGGGTGTGGAAGTGGCAGCCGGACGGCGGGCGGATCGGGTTGGGGACGTCGCCCTGCAGCATGATGCGCTTGCGCTTCACCGTCGGGTCGGGAATTGGCACGGCGGACAGCAGCGCTTCCGAATAGGGATGGAGCGGTGTGTCATAGAGTTCCGCCGCCGGCGCGATCTCCACGACCCGGCCGAGATACATCACCGCAATGCGCGTCGAGATGTGCTCCACCACGCTGAGATCGTGGGCGATGAACAGGTAGGTGAGCCCGAACTGCTCCTGCAGGTCCTCCAGCAGGTTGATGACCTGCGCCTGGATCGACACGTCGAGCGCCGAGACCGGTTCGTCGCAGATCAGCAGCTTGGGCTCGACCGCGAGCGCGCGGGCGATGCCGATGCGCTGGCGCTGGCCGCCGGAGAATTCGTGCGGGAAGCGCCGCATGTGGTCGGGCCGCAGCCCCACCGTCTCGAGGAGCTGCACGACCCGGTCCTCGTGCGCCTGCCGCGACGGCGCGAGCTTATGGATCGTGAGCGCCTCGCCGATGATCGCGCCGATCGTGAGGCGCGGATTCAGCGACGCGTAGGGATCCTGGAAAATGATCTGCATGTCGCGCCGCAGCGCCTGCAGTTTCTCCGGGCCCATCTTCGTGACATCGGCGCCCTGGAACCAGACCTCGCCCGAGCTCGGCTCGATCAGGCGCAGGATGCAGCGGCCGGTCGTGGACTTGCCGCAGCCCGATTCGCCCACCAGGCCCAGCGTCTCGCCGGGAGCGATGTCTAAGCTGACGCCATCGACGGCATGCACCTTGTCGATCACGCGCGAGAGGATGCCGCCCCGAATGGCGAAATGCTTGCGCAGCTCGCGCACCGACAGGAGCGGCTCGGCGGCGTCGGACGCCGGCACGGCGGCGGGAACCGTCAGGGATGTATTGCTCACAGCACGCACCGCACGAAATGGCCCGTTCCGACTTCCTTGAGCGGCGGGATGCCCTGGTTGCAGATATCCATCGCGAACTTGCAGCGCGCGGCGAAGCGGCACCCCGGCGGCGGTTCGAGCATGTTGGGCACGGTGCCGGCGATCGCTTCCAGCCGCTGTTTCTTGGCGGCGCTGCGATCGACCCTCGGGATCGAACGGATCAGACCCTGCGTATAGGGATGCCGTGGATTGCCGAACAGCGCCTCGACGGGCGCCTCCTCGACCACCAGGCCGGCATACATGACCGTCACCCTCTGGCAGGTCTCGGCGACCACGCCCATCGCATGGGTGATCAGCATGATCGCCATGCCGAAGCGATCCTTCATCTCCTGCATCAGCTCGAGGATCTGCGCCTGGATGGTGACGTCGAGCGCGGTCGTCGGCTCGTCGGCGATCAGCAGCTTGGGCTGGCAGCTGAGCGCCATGGCGATCATGACGCGCTGGCGCATGCCGCCGGAGAACTGGTGCGGATAGTCGTGCACGCGGCGCTGCGGATTGGGGATGTTGACCAGCCGCAGCATCTCGGCGGCAGCGACCAGCGCCTGCTTGCGCGACAGCTTCTGGTGCAGCTCGATCACCTCGGCGATCTGGTCTCCCACCGTGTAGACCGGATTGAGCGACGTCATCGGCTCCTGGAAGATGATCGCGATCTCCTTGGCGCGGATCGAATTCATCTCCGAGGCTTCGAGCGGGATCAGGTCCCTGCCCTTCCACAGGATCTCGCCGGCCTCGAAGCGGCCGGGCGGCATGTCGATCAGCTTCAGCACCGAGCGCGCGGTGACGGTCTTGCCGCAGCCCGACTCGCCCACCACGCCCAGCGTTTCGCCGCTGTCGATGTGCAGGTCCACTCCGTCGACGGCACGCACCATGCCGTCCTCGGTCTTGAACCAGGTTTTCAGTCCGCGAATATCCAACAGAGGTTCGGCCACGCTACACCAGAACTAGAGGACACGTCGCGGATCGAGCGCGTCGCGCAGTCCGTCGCCGATGAAGTTGATGGCCAGCACGGTGATGAAGATCAGCGAGCCGGGGAACAGCGCCCAATGCGGCGCGATATCGAGATAGTCCTTGGCGTCGCGCAGCACGCTGCCCCAGGTCGGGACATCGGACGGGAAGCCGAGACCGAGGAACGACAGCGTCGACTCCGCGATGATGGCGGCGGCGATGTCGATGGTCGCGACCACGATCACCGGCCCCAGCGCGTTGGGCAGGATGTGCTGCGTCACCTGGCGCAGACGCGAGGCCCCGAGCGCGCGGGCGGCCTCGACGAACTCCTTCTCGCGCAAGGACAGGAACTGGGCGCGCACCAGGCGCGCCGCCGACATCCAGCGCGTACCGCCGATGACGGCCACGATCAGCACGAAGGCCCCGCCCTCGACCCCCAGCACGCCCTTCACCGGTTCGCGGAACAGGTAGATCACAAGCAGGAGGAGCGGCAGCTGCGGCAGCGACAGGAACAGGTCGGTGACCCACATCAGCGCCGCATCGACGCGGCCGCTCGCCATGCCGGCCACCGAGCCGACCAGCAGACCGAAGAAGATGGCGACGACCATCGCCGCGACGCCGACCGCGATCGAGATACGGCCGCCGTAGATCAGGCGCGCCAGCAGGTCCTGCCCCAGATCGTCGGTGCCCAGCGGATGGCTCCAGGACGGTCCCTGCAGCTTGGCGGCGAAGTCGATCTCGTTGATCGGCACGCGCCAGATGAACGGCCCGAACAGCACGGCGAACAGGATCACGGCGAGCGCGATGGCCGAGAACAGCGCCATCTTGTGGCGCCGAAAGCGCCGCCAGGCTTCCTGCCAGGGCGAGAAATTCTGCCGCTTGGCCGCGGCAGCGGTCCCCGCGGCTGCGGGCGCGTCAGCGGTAAGCGATGCGGGGGTCGAGCCAGCCATAAAGGATATCTGCAATGAGGTTGAAGATGACGACCAGACAGGCCGAGACGAAGGTGACGCCCATGACGACCGGCGTGTCGTTGGAGAGCATCGAGGTGATCAGCAGCGAGCCGATGCCGGGGACCCGGAAGATCTGCTCGGTGACGACCGCGCCACTGAAGACGATGGGCATCTGCAGCGCGACCAGCGTCACGACCGGGATCAGAGCGTTGCGCACCACATGCCGGGTGATGACCTTGCGCTCGCCGATGCCCTTGGAGCGCGCCGTGGTGACGTAGTCGAGGCGGATCACGTCGAGCACGGAGGAGCGCACGAAGCGCACCAGTGCCGCGCCCTGGAAGAGGCCGAGCACCGTCACCGGCATGATCGACTGCTTGATGTGCTCCCAGTAGAACTCCCAGCCCGTCGCGCTGATGTCCGCGCGGTAGACGAAGGGCAGCCAGTCGAGCTGGATCGAGAAGACCAGGATCAGCACCAGGCCGGTGAAGAAGGTCGGCAGCGAGAAGCCGATGAAGGCAAAGGTGTTGGCGATCTGGTCGAACAGCGAATAGGGCCGTGTCGCCGCCAGCACGCCGACCGGAATGGCGACGGCGATGGCCAGGATCTGCGAGGCGCCGATGACGATCAGTGTCACGGGCAGGCGCTGCATGATCAGCGTGCTCACGTCCATGCGGCTGACGAAGGAAAAGCCCCAGTCGCCCTGCAGCAGGGCGGTGAGCCAGTGCCAGTAACGCATCCAGACCGGGTCATCGAGGCCGAACTTGGCGCGCAGAGCGGCGCGCACCTCCGGCGGCACGGCCGGGTTGGTCGCCAGTTCGTCGAAGGGATCTCCCGGCGCCAGGGCCAGGAGGCTGAAGAGCACGACGCTGATCCCGAGCAGACTCGGGATCATGATCAGGAGCTTCCGGATTACGTACTGCCTGCTCACGCGATGGACCTGAAAAGAGAGGGTCCTCCCCGCCCGAAGCGGGGAGGACGAAGCGCCGTTAGGCGTCCTTGAACCAGTCGCTGAGGTCCGAGGTGTTGTTGTCCCAGCCGCTGATCTGAGCGTTGAGCTTCGCCGTCATCGCCGAGACTGTCGGGCGCTGGACGATACCCATCACGATCTGGTTCTGGACGGCGAGATCGTTCATCTTGATGAACAGGGCAGCCCGTTTGACGGGATCGAGTTCCACCTCGGTCTCGCGGTAGAGTTTGTCAGCCTCCGGGCTCTGCCAGCGCGTGATGTTGCGGCCCTGCCACTTGTTGGCCTTGGTCGCGGCTTCCCACGAGACGAACTGCAGCATGTGCGTTCCCGGATCGGGTTGGCCCATGGTCGTCGTGTACATCTCGAGGTCGGTATAGAACTTCGTGTACGTGTCCGGATTGGCCACGTCGGACGAGAAGAACACCGAAGCCGTGACCGACTTCAACTCGATATCAATGCCGGCCTTCTGCGCCGCCTGCTTGATGATGGCCTGCGTCTTCTGGCGCGGCTGGTTGATCGAGGTCTGGTAGACGAACTTGAGCTTCTTGCCGTCCTTGGCGCGAATGCCGTCGGAGCCCTTCTTCCAGCCGGCCTTTTCCAGAATGTCGTTGGCCTTGTCGACGTTGAACTCGATCGGGTTGTTCTTGGAGTCGAAACGCGGCGGACCGTACAGGAAGTTGCGCGTCGCCGGGCCGGTGCGGCCGTAGATGTGATCCTGGATCGACTTGTTGTCGACCAGCAGCGCCATCGCCTTGCGGACCTCGGGGTCGCTGAGCGTCGGATGCTTCGTCTTCAGGCTGGACCGCTCACCGTCGACCTCGGTCCACGGATCGGTCGTATTCATGAGGAAGAATTCGATGTTGCCGCCGGGCGTGACGGAGACGCGCCCCTTGCCGCCCTTCTCCAGCCGGGTGAGGATCTCGTCCTCGACCTGCAGGTTCCAGGCGAAATCGAATTCGCCAGTCTGGAGCACTGCGCGGGCCGCCGAGACGGCGTCGCCGCCGCCCTTCATTTCGACCGAGTCGAAGTACGGCTTGTTGGCCTGATGGTAGTTCGGGTTTGCCACGCCCGTCACCAGATCGCCCGGCTTGAAGTCCTTGAACATGTAGGGGCCGGTGCCGACCGGCTTCAGGTTGGTGGGGGCGTCGCGTGACTTGGCGCCGATGAAGTCGGCGAACAGGTGCTTGGGGATCAGCATGCCGCGCGTGCCCACGAAGGCATCGGCCCAGAACGGCGTCGGCTTCTTGAAGGTCACCTTGACGGTGTACTGGTCGACCTTCTCGACCATGACATCCTGGTAGGACGCGATCGTGTAGGCGGCCGTCGCCGGGTCCTTCGCATATTCCCAGTTGAACACGACGTCATCGGCGGTGAACGGCTTGCCGTCATGCCAGGTCACGCCCTGCTTCAGCTTCCAGGTCACGGACATGCCGTCGGCGGACAGGCCGCCATTCTCCTTGGTCGGGATCTCGGCCGCGAGCTTCGGCTTCAGGTTGCCCTCGGGATCCCACGCCGCCAGCGGCTCGTAGAACAGGCGCGAACCGTCCTGGTCCTTGGTACCCACTGCGAAATGCGGGTTGAGCAGGGTCGGGCCCTGCCACCACAGCAGCTTGAGCGGGCCGCCGCCGCCGCGCTTGGTCGGCTTGTAGGTCGACGCCGGCTGCGCCATCGCGACGCCCGACGACAGGAGAATCTGGCCGGCCGCCGGTGCGCCGATGCCCACCGCCATCATCGCCTGCACGAAACCACGCCGCGAGAGCTTGCCGGCCTTCACCTTGCCGATGAGGCCACGCAGTTCACGTTCCTTCATTTCATAACTCCCAAGATCAATGCCCTTCCCGGTGCCGCCCTCGCTATGCTGCAAGATGCGTGCAATCCTTGATCGTTACAGGCTGTAACGTTGCCGTCAATGACAGCACTTGCTGTGGGGAGACACTGAATGGCTTGGATTTCTCTTTTCCTCGCGGGACTCTGCGAAATTGGCTGGCCCGTGGGCCTGAAACTCGGCTGGACGGACCAGGGCGTCCGGCCAGGGTGGCTGCTTTTCGCCGCCGTTGCCATCGTCGTGAGCGGCGCGCTGCTTATGTGGGCACAACGCACCATCCCGATGGGCACCGCCTATGCAATCTGGACGGGCATCGGTGCCGTCGGTGCCTTCGTCGTCGGCATTGTGGCCTTCGGCGATGCAGCCTCGACCATCCGTATCGTCTCGATCGCCCTCATCGTGGCCGGCATCGTCGGCCTGAAACTCGCGTGAAGGCTGCGCAATTCCCATGAAGGACAAGGTCGCACCCTGGAAGGTGCTGGACTCCCGGTACAACTACCGTGACCGCTGGCTGGCGCTGCGCTCCGACACGGTCGAGTTGCCCAACGGCCGCGTGCTGACGCCCTTCCACGTGATCGAGCAGCCGGACTGGGTCACCGCCGTGGCAATCACGCGCGAGGGCAAGATCGTCCTCGTCGAGGAATATCGCCACGGGGCGAGACAGGCGGTGATCGAACTGCCGAGCGGCATCCAGGAGGGGCCAGGCGACCCGGTCGACCAGATGAAGCGCGAGTTACGCGAGGAAACCGGCTTCGCCAGCGAGGAATGGCACTTGCTCGGGACCTTCTTCGCCAACGCGCCGCGGCTCAGCAACCGCGTGCACTGCTTCCTGGCGCTCGACGCCCGCAAGGTGGCCGAACCGGCGCTCGAAGACAGCGAGGTCATCGTGAACCACGAGGTTCCCCTGGCGCAATTCCTCAAGGAGCTTCGCGCCGGGCGGCGCACGTTCCACGGCTTCCAGGGCGGTGCCCTGTGGCTGCTGGACGCCTATGCCCGCAGGACCAGGGACGAGCGCCTCGCGGCGGTGCTGGCCTGAGGGTGGGAGATCAGCGCTTCAGCCCGCGCAACCGGCCGGCGACGGCGCAGACCATGAATCCGCCGATCAGCGAGATATGCTCCATGGCGACGCGGAAGTGCGGCGTGCGCGCCGGCTCCTGCATCGTCCAGAACGGATGGGCGAGCACGATGGCGACGACCAGGAAGCCGCTCAGGATGCCGCAGCCCAGCCAAAGCCAGCGATCCAGCAGGATCAGCAACGATCCGATCAGGAGCGTCGCTATCAGCACGATATTGAGCAAGCCCGCCGGCCGGAGTCCGAGGGAGGCCAGTTCGGCGGCACTGCCCTCGAACTCGGCGAGGTGACCGAGCCCCGCACTCCAGAAGACGAAGGTCAGTACCAGCCTCGCCAGGAACCAGCCGATCCCGCTGTCCAGGAAAGCCGCGATCACCCGCGGCATGTCGTTCCGGCCCATGTAAATTCTCCCCCTCCGAGACTGCTTTTTGCAGACCATACGGCGACAGGGTGCCCTCTTCCACCTCTCCCGTTTTCGTGCGTAATTCGGCCATGATTCGCAAACGACCCGACCGGGGCTGGCGTGCGTCGGCATTCGCCGCGGCGCTGTTTGCGATCACGCTCAACTTCTTCCAGCCATTGGCCCACGCCGTCCTGATGCGCGACGGCGGCCCAGAGGCAGCCGCCCGGACCTGGGGCGTCTTCTGTCTGCCTGGCGCCGACGAAGACGGTTCGGCGGCGCCCGGCCAACAAGCGGGCAAGGCTCACGAATGTTGCCTGGGCCTCGCGCAAGCGCCGGTACTGGCCGAGCCCTCCGCCGCCGCCTTCATGCGCGTGGAGCCGATCGCCGACACGATTGTCTTTGCGGCAAACGACGAAGCCCTCGCCCCCGTTGGCATTCGCGACGGGCCTCATCGACCACGCGGTCCGCCTTCCCACGCCTGACGCCTGAAGCCGCCTCGCGCCTTGCCGCGCCTGGCGTTCATTTGTCATTCGTGGGGAGATTTTCATGTTGTCCATCCGCGTGGCCACGGCCACCGCCTTCGCAGCCCTCGGGCTGATCCCGATGCTTGCCCGTGCGCAGACTGCGCCGCCGTCAGGCGATCCATCCGCAACGAGCCAACAGCCGGTGTCGCTGCCACCGATCACGGTCAGTGCCGGCCGAGGTTCCGACCTCCAGAAGCTCGACGTCAGCACCACCGTGATGACCCGCGAGCAGATTCAAGCAACGCCCGAAACCGGCGTCGATCAGCTGGTGAACCGCATCCCGGGCGTCTGGCTGCCGACCATCCCGACCGGCCAGCTCCACCCGACCGCCCAGCCGGTGAACATCCGTGGCTTCGGTACCAGCACGACGATCAACACCCTGATCATGGTCGACGGCGTTCCGGTCAACGATCCCTACTTCCGGACCATGAACTGGAGCACCATCCCGAAGAATTCGGTGGAGCGCATCGAGGTCATCCGCGGCGGCGGAGCCACCAGCCTGTGGGGCAACATGGCCATGGGCGGCGTGATCAACATCATCACCCGCGAACCGACGAGCACCGGCGCCTCGGCCGACACGAGCTACGGCAGCTACAACAGCTCGACCGCCGAAGCGGCCGGCAGCTACGTCATCAACGACAAGGTAAAGGTCGGGGCGAGCTATAATCATGCCCAGAGCTCGGGCTACAACCTCACGCCCGCCCAGTACCGCAACGCCAATCTCGTCGCGACGGCGTCCAAGGCCGACAACGTCGCCGCCAGCGTGTTCCTGACCCCCAACGACAAGCTGAAGCTGTTCGCGAAGGGCTACTGGAACCAGACCTATGAGGATGGGCTGGTCTGGACCTATGCCCACAACAACTGGTCGACCTATCGTCTGCTCGCCGGCGGCAGCTACAAGTTCGACGAGAACCAGTCGCTGAATTTCAGCGGCTGGGCGAGCGGCGGCTCGTTCGGCACCATCAACGTCGGCAGCGGCGCCTACACGCTGAACAACACCACCGCGACCAACCAGTATGTCAGCCAGATCGAGGCCGCGCCCAGTTCGGACGTCGGCGGCTCGGTGTTCTACGAAGCGAATTTCGGCCCGCTGCGCGACGTCAAGGTCGGGGTAGACGCGCGTCGCACGATGGTGACCGACTACAACAACCTCTATGCCAACGTGTCCGCCAATCCGACGACCTTCATCGTCAATGGCGAGCATCGTTTCCAGGGCGTCTTCGGGCAGGGCACGTACCGGTTCACCGGCATTCCGGTCGATGTCACGGTCGGCGTGCGCGGCGACTTCTGGCAGGCCATGAACGCCAGTGTGCTGACGACGAACTCCAGCAACCTCAACGTCGTGCCCAACGCCAGCGCGGCGAGCTTCGATCCGCGCATCGGCATGAAGTTCTATGCCAGCGACGAGCTGACGCTGCGGGCCGCGATCTACCGCAACTTCTCGGCGCCCGGCATGAACCAGATGTACCGGGTGTTCGCCAGCGGCACGAGCTACTCGACGATCAATCCCAACCTGCAGCCCATGAACAATTTCGGCCAGGAAGTCGGCTTCGACTTCGAATGGAAGGGCTTCACCCTGTCGGGCACCTACTTCAACAACAACCTGAACAACTTCATCGACTATATCACGGTCTGCAACACCAGCCCGGCCTGCGCCGCGCCCTATGTCAGCGCGGCCGGCCTCGGTCCCGCCTTCACGACGGTCCGCCAGTACCAGAACGTGGGCAACGCCACGTTCCAGGGCCTCGAGCTGATCGCCACCTGGCAGCCGTTCGAGCAGTTGCGGCTGACCGGCGGCTTCACCCAGACGAACGCCTACCTCACCAGCTCGGTCAATCCGACGCTGGTGCGGACCGGCGTGCAGCTGGGGCAGGTGCCAAGCTACATGTTCACGGCCGGCGTCGAATGGCGGCCGATCGAGACCCTCGTCCTCAGCGCTGCGATGAAGTCGTTCCCGCAATATTGGAACGACACCAACCATACGCAGTTGAATGACGGTGCCACCCTGATCGACCTCGGCCTGCGCTGGACCCCCGTGAAGGACGTCGACATCTATGGCAGTATCCAGAACCTGACCAACGTCCAGTACCTGGCGCAGGGCTATACGCGGACCTCGTTCGAGGGCTCGACCTACAGCGCGTCCGCCATCCCGCAGCTCGGCATGCCGCTGACTGCCACCGCCGGCCTGAGGGTGAAATTCTGATGCGTGCACTCCTCGCCTTCGCAGCCATCCTGTTGTTCGCCGGCCCCGCCGCCGCCCAGCACCAGCACGGCAAGCCGGGCGCCGCCGCACCAGAGGCGTTCACCGCCACGCCGGCCTTCGGTCCCGACGGCACGCTATGGCTGGTCCGGGCCATGGCCGACAAGATCGTCGTCGTGCGCTCCAGCGACCTCGGCAAGACCTTCTCCGAGCCCGTCGCGGCCACGCCGGAGCCGATGAACCTCGACTGGGGGCCCGACGCCCGGGCCCGCATCGTCGTCGATTCCAAGGGCGGACTGGTCGTTACCTTCGCGATCTTCCAGGACCGCAACTTCAACGGCCGCGCCTTCTTCGCGCGCTCGAACGACAACGGCGCGAGTTTCAGCAAGCCGCAGCCGATCACCGCCGACACGACCAGCCAGCGCTTCGAGACGGCGGCGGTCGATCCCGCCACCGGCCGGGTGTTCGCCGTCTGGCTCGACAAGCGCAACGTCGCCAAGGCGCGCGCCGCCGGGAAGCCCTATCCCGGCGCCGCGCTCGCCTATGCCTGGGAGGATGGCGAGGCAGGCTTCGGGCCGACCGCCATCGCCCTCGACAATACCTGCGAATGCTGCCGCCTCGGCGTGGCCTTCGCCGGTCCCGGCAAGCCCGCCGTGGTGTTCCGCAACATCTTCCCCGGCTCGATCCGCGACCACGGCGTCATCACCTTCAAGGACGAGAAGACGCCGGGGCCCGTTCGCCGCGTCAGCGCCGACGACTGGAAGATCGAGGCCTGCCCGCATCACGGGCCGAGCATCGCCATCCTGCCGGACGGCTCCTATCACGTCGCCTGGTTCACCGCCGGCTCGGCGCGCAAGGGCCTGTTCTATGCCCGCGCCGACACGGGCGACACGCCGTTCAGCGCACCGCGCGCCCTGTCGACATCCAAGCGCCAGCCGGCGCGGCCGTATCTCCTGGCCAACGGCACCGCGCTCCACCTCGTGTGGAAGGAATTCGACGGCACCAAGTCGACCGTGCGCTGGCAGGTAAGCCACGATAGCGGCCGCACCTGGAGCGATCCGCGCACCGTGGCCGAGACCGAGGACGCGTCCGACCATCCCCTGCTCGTTGCCAATGCCGGCCGTGCCTATCTGTCGTGGCTCACCAAGGCCGACGGCTATCGCCTGATCCCCCTCGAGGACCAGCCATGACGTTTCGTCCCGTCCTCCTCGCCCTCCTGCTGGCGGTCGCTTCGGCCGGCGCCCAGGCGGCCGACCTGCAGTCCTTCGGCCGGGGAAGCTGGTCCAAGCTGCGCGCCGCCCATGACGGCCAGCCGACCGTCGTGCATTTCTGGGGCCTGACCTGTGCGCCCTGCCTCGTCGAGATGCCGGAATGGGGCAAGCTGCAGGCCGAGCGGCCCGACATGCGCCTCGTGATGGTGGCCGCCGATCCGGTCCCACAGGATCCGGCGCGGGTCTCCGACATGCTGGCGCGGGCCAATCTCGCGAAGGCCGAGAACTGGGCCTTTGCAGACCGTTTCAACGAGCGGCTGCGCTATGAAATCGATCCCGACTGGCCGGGCGAGCTGCCACGCACGATGCTGATCGATCGTGACGGCAAGGAAACCGTCCTCACGGGCGTCGCCGATCTCGGCGAGGTCCGCGCCTGGCTCGACGCGCAGAAAAAGCGCTGACGCCCCAACCTCTTCCTTCGCCCATTCTCCAGGAGTTCCTTCGATGCTCGTCCGTCGCCTCTTCCTCACGGCTGCTGCCACCATCCTCGCCCTGCCCGCAATGGCCCAGGATCACAGGATCGGTTCGATCGAGATCACCACGCCGTGGACCCGTGCCACGCCGCCGTCGGCGCGCACCGGCGGCGGCTTCATGACCATCACCAATAAGGGGACCGTCGCAGACCGGCTGGTCTCTGCGCGCAGCAACGCCTCGGACAAGGTCGAGGTCCACGAGATGCAGATGGACGGCAACGTGATGCGGATGCGCGAGCTGGCGAAGGGCCTCGAGATTCCGCCCGGCGCCACCGTGATGCTGAAGCCCGGCAGCTATCACATCATGTTCATGGAGCTGAAGGCACCGCTCGCCAAGGATGCCAAGGTGCCGCTGACGCTGGTCTTCGAGAAAGCCGGCAGCATCGACGTCCAGCTCAACGTCGAAGCGATGGGCGCCATGCCGCAGGGGCACGGGAAGAATTAGACGCCAGCCTTCCTCCCCGTGTGACGGGGGAGGAAAAGAGGGATTACATCGCCTTCAGCAGTTCGATCGCGATCAGCACCATGCCGATGACCGACACGAACCAGGCCGCCGTGCGCAGCCAGGCGATGCCGGCGATGTAGATCACGGTGTAGGCCACGCGGCCCCAGAAGAAGATCGCCGCGCCCATCGCGGTCATCGCGTTGGCCTTGCCGGCGACCGCCGCGATCAAGACCAGCGCCGCGAACAGCACCATGTTCTCGACCATGTTGAGATGGGCCCGCTTGGCGCGCCCGGCCCACCCCTTGATCTCGGGCAGGCCCTCGCGATTGCCCGCCAGCGTCGGCAGACCGACGGCCCGGTTGGCGCCCGCGGCGGCAACCAGCATCTGCCCGAAGGTCAGGATCACGGAGAAGAGCAGGTACTTCAGGTCCGGCGACATCGGCGTTTCTCCCGTTGTTGTTATTTGGTCCCGAAGAGACGGTCGCCCGCATCGCCGAGCCCGGGAACAATATACCCGTGATCGTTGAGTTTCGCATCGATCGCTGCCGCGAAGACCGGCACGTCGGGATGGACCTCGGCGAAGGTCCGCGCCCCCTGCTCCGAGCCCAGCACGCAGATGAACTTGATGCGCCGGGCGCCCGACTCCTTCAGCCGGTCGACCGCCGCGATGGCCGAATGGGCGGTCGCCAGCATCGGATCGCAGACGATGACGTCGCGGTCGGAAATGTCCTGCGGGATCTTCAGGTAGTATTCGACCGCCTGCAGCGTGCGCGGGTCGCGATAGAGACCGACATGGCCGACCCTTGCCAGCGGCACGAGGTCGGTGACGCCCTCGGCGAGGCCGAGCCCGGCGCGCAGGATCGGCACGACCACCAGCTTCTTGCCGTCGAGCAGCGGCGCGTCCATCGCCTCGATCGGCGTCTCGATTCGCGTCTGCACCGTCGGCAGGTCGCGCGTGGCGTCGTAGCCCAGCAGAAGCCCGATCTCGCGCAGCAGACGGCGGAAGTTGGTGCTCGACGTCTCCTTGTCGCGCAGCTTGGTCAGCTTGTGCTGGACCAGCGGGTGCGTCACGACATGGATCGAGTGTGGCAATGACATCGTCTCGTTCTCCCCAAAATCTCTAGAACACCGTGCCGTCGCTTTCGACGGTGATGGGCGGGCCACCGCCGGGCCGGCGCTCCGCCGCCAGTCGACGTCCCGCAAACCAGGTGCCGGCTTCCAGAACCTTCACCAGCGGCAGGCGCGCCGCATCCATACCCAAGTGCAGGCGGACATGCTCGGCGATCCGGTCGAGCAGCGCCACGGTGAGCGCCCGCCATTCCACGATCGCCTCGTCGCCCGGCGCGAAGGCCTTCTCCAGCAGCACGCGCTGCTTGGGCCGGAGCGCGCCGGCATCGACCAGCAGGCCGCCGTTGCGATATTCCGGCAGGCCGGTCAACGCATCGAGCGCCACGACCTCGAGGCCGGCTCCTTGGATGGGTTCGACCAGCGAGTAGCTCATCCATTGTGAGAGCTTGTGGAACGGCACCAGCCCGACCACCGGATGCTCCCACACGTCGCCGCGCGGCGACGGCCAGATCGGCGAGAGCTTGTCGAGCACGGCGGCCAGGATGGATTCGGCCTTCACCTCGCCGCCAGTGGCCACGATGTCGAACAATGCCCCCGGCCGTTCGAGGCCGACGTTGCCCAGCTTGCGCAGCAGCTCGGCGCGCCCCTCGAGGCCCAGCAGCGGATTGTGCGCCTTCACCTGGAAGCCCATGGCGATGTCCATCGGCGTCAGCTGCGCGAGGCGCTCGGCATCGACCCGCAGCGGGTCGCCCTTGGCATCGCGGCTGAAGGCGCCATTGGCGAACATATGGAAGCTGGCCACGCCCAGCCCCTCGGAGCGCGCGTAGGTTTCGTCCGTGCCCGGCTCGCGATAACTCCACGCCGCTCCGGCACCGGCGTCGAGCAGCACGGAGACGACCGCGAGGTCCATGCGTCTCCGTGCGATCTCCTCAGGGGGCAGATGCGCCAGCCGCTCGGCCAGCGCGCTCCAGCGGTCACGGCCACCCGATTCGAAGTGCCGCCAGCGCGAATGGAACGGGATCGCCGCCGGATTGGGGAAGCGTTCGCGGGTGACGGCCAGCGTCGCCTGCACGGCCGCCTCCAGCCCGTTGGCATCGAGCTGGAACCATTGCGACTGGCCGTCCTCGACATACTTCAGGACCTTCGCCGCCCGTTCGCGGATGGCGACGGGCGTGCGGAGATACGCCAGCGAATCATTCATCGAGGCCACGTCCCTTGGCGCGCGCCAGCTCGTTCGATCCCGGCTTGGTCGGGCTGAAATAGCCCGCCGCCTTCTTGGCATCCATCTCGACCAGCGCGTCGGCGGGGATCAGATGCTCGGGGATCGGCACCTGCTCGACGATCTCGATGCCCTGCTCGCGCAACGCGTCGGACTTCATGTTGCTCATCGAGGCGAAGCGGTCGATGCGGCTGATGCCGAGCCAATGTAAGATGTCGGGCATCAGCTCCTGGAAGCGCATGTCCTGCACGCCCGCCACGCATTCGGTGCGGTTGAAGTACTGCGCGGCCGAATCGCCGCCGGGCTGGCGCTTGCGCGCGTTGTAGACGAGGAACTTCGTCACCTCGCCCAGCGCCCGGCCTTCCTTGCGATTGTAGATGACGACGCCGACGCCGCCCTTCTGGGCCATGTCGATGCAGATCTCGATACCGTGCGCCAGGTAGGGCCGGCAGGTGCAGATGTCGGAGCCGAACACGTCGGAGCCGTTGCACTCGTCATGGAGGCGGCAGGCGATCTTCGTCTCCGGCTTGCCGAGCTTCGACACGTCGCCGAAGAAATAGATCGTGGCGCCCCCGATCGGCGGCAGGAACAGTTCCAGGTCGGGCCGCGTCACCAGTTCGGTGTACATGCCGCCGGTCTCCTCGAAGAGCGTGCGGCGCAGGTCCACTTCCTTGACGCCGAAGCGCTCGGCGATGCCGGGCAACCACCAGACGGGCTCGATCGCTGCCTTGGTGACCTTCACGTCGCCCGAACCGCTCAATATGTCGTTGTCGGGCTTCAGCCGGCCGGCGGCCAGCGCCTCCATGATCTCCGGCATGTTCACATGCGCCTTGGTGATGGCGATGGTCGGCCGGATGTCCCAGCCCGCCGCCAGCTTGTCGGCAAAAACCTCGGAGACGAGATGCCCCCACGGGTCGAGCGAGACGATCTTCTTCGGATCGAACCAGCTCTCGAACGGCCCGATGATCTCGGCGGGAGAGGTGTTGGTGAGGTCGGGCCGGTGATCGGCCTTGAGTTCCTTCGCGGCGATGGCCAGCGCACGATAGATGCCGTAGCTGCCGGAATGGACCCCGATGACGTTGCGATGCGAGGTGAGGCCGACCGTGCCGACAACCGGCCCACGGACGGCAGGATCGCGCGCGCCCCAGACCACCGGAGGGGCCGGCTGGCCGCCCTGGCTGGGATGGGTATTCAGTCTGATGTGCGCCATGTGCTTTCCGTTCCTCCAGGAGCGGGAAAGCGGGGCATAGTATAGCGCCCTGGTGACCAAAGGAAGACGCTGCGTCTTGCGGTCGGGCGGGCGACCTTTCACGCGACATGATCAAAATCAACCCTGGCCGCCTTCTTTCTACTCCCCGTCCTGGTCGCCGCGCCGGCCGGATTGTGGGCGGCCATGTCCAGCGCGTCGAGCAGGCCCTCTATTCCCTGCTGGGGCGGTCCGGGCGAGGACGCGACGCGCTGGACGGGCCGCCTGACGCGCAAGGGCACCTACATCATCGCAATCGGCAGCACGCACGGGAACGCCAACTTCAGCATGGACGTGAAGATCGAATAGATTGACTGCTGCGGCGAGAGCTATCGCCTATCTGATGTTCCGGACCGTAGCTTACTTTCCGCCACCGCCACCATCACCGCCCCCATCGCCACCGCCGTCGCCGCCATCACCGTCGTTACTGGAAATCTCGATCGAGAGACCTCCCCAAAAACCGCTTCGGTCGGTCTTCATTTCTTCTGCCTCCGTTTTCGGCCAGGCATTTGCGATGACCTTCGCCACGATGGAACCGACGAAAAAACCGGCAAAGATACAGGTCCCCCAGGCTTGGTCGCTTTTTGCCAGGGGATTCAAATAGTAGACCGCGGCTCGTGCAGCGCAGGCGATCGCGGCGGCGAGCACCAGTAGAACGAGCCCAAATGGAATTACGATCTTGCGCGACATGCGTGTGACACGCACACCTTATACTATCAAATTTCAACAAGGGAACCGTCTAGGGCGGCGGCCGCCTACTTCGGGCCCTTCGTGGTCGCGAGATAATCGACGATCGCCGTCATCTCGCCATCGTCGACCGGCGCCTTGTAGGCATGGATCATCTTGTCGACGATGCCGTGCCAGGCAGCCTTCGGCAGGTTGGGCTGGGTCAGCACCATGCCGGCCGAATGGCATGACAGGCAGTTCGCGTTGATCGTCTCGGCGGTCGCGCCCCCGGGAAAGACCTCGGTGCTGGTCGGCAGATCGACCGACACCGATTTCAGGACGAAGGCCGTCGCGCCGGACGAGGCCACGGCGGCCGGCGCCGGCGGCGGTGGAAGTTGCACCGCGGGATGGCCGATGAACGCCAGCGTCAGCCCGGCAATGGCTGCGACGGCAAGACCCAGGGCAGCACCGTTGATCTGCATCGCTCAGGCCGCCTTCAGGTGCACGGTCTCGATGCCGTTGTGCATGAAGCCGCTGGGGTTCCAGTTGTTTGCCATAGGCTGCACCAGCCCGCCGTCGTTGGTGCAACGGACCATCAGCGCAACGTTGCCGGCAGACGGCGTCACCTCGGCCTGCCATTGCCGGAAGCTGTACTTGCCCTCGTCGCGGCCCAGCACCGTGGGCAGCCAGCTCATGCCGCCGTCCACCGAAAGCTCGACCGACTTCACGCCGGTGTCGCCGCCGAAGGCGATGCCGCGCACCAGGGTCTTCGTGCCGGCCTTCAGGGTCGCGCCGTCTTTCAGGTTTGTCACGAACGAGCGCGGCACCATGCGGGTGATCGGCACCATGGTGAGGCCGGTCTGGCCGGGCTTCATGTCGGCGCCAGGCGTGTCGGGAATCAGATAGGCGTTCCTGGTCCAGAAGTTCTCGTCGGGCGCGGCCAGCACTTCGATATGGGCCAGCATCTTCACCCAGTAGGTCGAATACCAGCCCGGCACGACAAGGCGCAGCGGAAAGCCATTGAGCAACGGAAGCTGCTCGCCGTTCATGGCGTAGGCGATCATGACCTCGCCATCGCTTGCATGGTCGAGCGCCAGCGACTTCATGAACTTCGGCGCCTCGGGCACCACCGGATCGTCGAGCCCGGCAAGGCGTACCGCCGTCGCGCCGGCCTTCACACCCGCCCGGTCGAGCACGTCCCTCAGCCGCACACCCATCCACTTCGCGTTGCCCATCGCGCCATTGGCCCATTGCGCGCCGGGAACCCGTGGTTCGGTAAAGCCACGCGAGTTGCCCGAGCACTGGTTGACCGCGACCAGCTCGACCCGCGGCAACCCGTCGACGATCTCCTTCAACGTAAGGGACAGCTCCTTGTCGACATGGCCGCGCACCGAAAGCCGGAACGTCCCGACATCGATCTCGGTCGGGATCACCGCCCAGTGCCAGCGCACATAGAAGGAATCGTTGGGCGTAAAGACGCCACGGTCGAAGACCTCGAACGGCGTCTCGAGCAGCGGTGGCCGTGTCCGCTGCAGGATCATCGGCCCCTTCTGTGGAAAGCCCTTCGTCAGGGCGCGCTCGGACGGCGCGAACGGCAATTCGACCGTCGCCTGCCCCCAGGCCGAGCCGGACACCACCATGAGGCCGCCGGCACTGGCCTTCCCCAGAAACGATCGCCGCGTCGTTCTCGTCATTGCGTTACGCCCATTTACCCACGCTGGCCGGTACACTACGCACAACAGATTGCGTGGAACCAACGCCTTTCTGTCGCGCCCATCGCATACGAAGGATGCCGCTTCCCGCTTCGCTATCGGAACGCTCGCATTCACGCCGTTGCAACATTTCCCGCAGCCGTTGCCTGCGATGGATCGGTTGTGAAAGCGGCGCAGAACAAGCGTTGGCAACGCGGGTGACCGCGGCGCGCGTGTCACCCCAGTCGGCAATCGCAGCGGGCGGCCAGGTGCGCGTGCGTGTCGAGCCCGGCCGCCTGCATTTCTTCGATCCCGACACCGAGAATGCGATTACGGCGTAGACCATCCCTTAGCGGCCAGGTCGATGGCGCGGCGGTACATGGTCATGGCCGCTTCGGGCGTGTTGTAGCCCGCATGGGCGGTAAGGGTGACGTTGTCGAGCGTCAGCAGCGGCTCCTCCGGCGAAGGCGGCTCCTTGCCGAAGACATCGGTCGCGTAGTGGCCGATCCGGCCCGCGCGCAGCAGTTCGACCAGCGCCGCCTCGTCGACGATGCCCGCCCGCGCCGTGTTCACGATGAGGACGCCCGGCCGGGTCTTCTCCAGCTTCGCGCGATCCAGGAAGCCGCGCGTGCTCTCGTTCAGCGCCAGATGCAGGCTCACGATGTCGGACTGCGCCAGCAGCTCGTCGATGGTCACGGTGGGTACGCCGCCGCCCGAGACGGGCGAGCGGTTGTAGCCAATCACCTTCAGCCCGACGCCCTGGGCGATGCGCGCCATCTCGCGGCCGATGCCGCCCAGCCCGACCACGCCCAAGGTCTTGCCCCGCAGTTCCATGCCCTGCATCGGCCGCCAGCCGCCGCCCCGCACGATGCCGTGCATGGTCGCGATGTGGCGGGCCGCGGCAAACACGAGGCCGATCGCATGCTCGGCGACCGTGGTGTCGCCGTAGCCGCCGATGGTCGAGACCTTGATGCCGAGCCGTTCCGCCGCCGCGAGGTCGACGAAGCTGGCGGCTCCCGTGCCCAGGAACACGATGTGCTTCAGCCCGGTGCAGCGCTTCAGCGTCGGCTCGCTGAAATAGGTCGCGTCGTTGATGACCGTGTCGTAGCCCGCGACCCTGCCCGGCACTTCCTCTTCGGAGACGAGGCCCATGGCGACCGTGATCGGGATGTCCGCCGACCCGTGCACCCGTTTCCAGACGCGGTCGATGTCGGGTGTCGAATCGATGAACAGTGTTCTGGGCATGGTCGCCTTTCCCCCGTTTTTCCCGACGATAGTCCGCACGGGGCGAACTGTCTGCTAGGGTGGCGGGATGAACAGACGCTACCTCCTCGGCACCCTGCCGCTCCTCGCTGCCGCGCCCGCCCTGGCCCAGCAGCTTCCCGACATCCGCACCCTCTCCGTGACGCCCGGCGCGGCCGGCACGAACGTCACCGGCAGCCTGGCCGACACCAAGGCCCGCGGCCTCTACTACGTGCCGGGACAGGCCGGTCAGACCATGAACGTCTCGGTCGCATCGGCCGGCAATAACGTCGTATTCCAGGTCTGGGAGCCGGGTACCGGCGTCCGTACCAACGCCGATGGCACGCTCGCCTTGAACGGCAAGCCCATGCGCGATGCCGGGCCCAGCGAGGAGCCCGCTGCCTGGATCGGCGCCCTGCCCAAGACCGGACCTTATCTGTTGATCGTCTACAGCCGCCGCGATGCGGCCAGCTACACGCTCACCGTGTCCGTGACCGGCTCGTAATCTTGCCGGACAGAGGGAGGATGGCATGACCGACCTGTTTCCGACGACCGGCGAGGCCGAGGAGGAGAAGCTCAAGGACGAGACGGCGGCAGGCGCCGGCATCGTGAGCCATCTCGGTCCCGACTCCTTTCAGAAGGACGGGCTGCGGCCCTTCTTCGAGTACCGTGCGCTCGGTCTGAAGGAGCTCACCGGCGGCAAGGTCGGCGCGCACGTGATCCGCGCCGTGCCCGGCCGGCATCCCGACGCGCCGCGCCACAGCCACGCGCTCGATTTCCAGTTCGTCTACGTGCTGAAGGGCTGGGCGATCTTCGAGTACGAGGGCTACGGCCAGCACAAGCTCGTTGCGGGCTCGACCGTGTATCAACCGCCCGGCGTGAAGCACAAGGAGATCGACCACAGCGACGATCTCGAACTGATCGAGATCACCATGCCGGCCGACTTCGAGACGACGGTGGTGGAATAGCCGGCCTGCGGCGCCTCCCTCAGGCGCCGTGCCGCAGCAATCGGCCGGAATGCGTGTTCGTGGGACGGTCGTCGCGCATCGTCACCTGGCCGTTGACGAGAATGTACTTGTAGCCCGAGGCCCGCTGAACGCGACGCCACTCGCCGCCCGGCAGGTCGTGCGCGATCTCGTCGGGCAGGACCTTCAGCCCGTCATAGTCGTAGATCACGATGTCGGCTGGGGCGCCCTTCTTCAGCATGCCGCGCCCGCGGAAGCCCGCGACCTCGGCCGGCAGCGCGGACAGCCGCCAGTGCACATCCTCGAGGCTCAGCATGCCGTGCTGGCGCACCACCTTGCAGATCGTTTCGGTGGGATAACGGCCGGCCGTCAGGAACTTGGTGTGGGCGCCGCCGTCGGACACGCCGAACAGGATGTAGGGATCGTCGACCAGCTCCTTGAGATATTCGATGCTGCCGTTGGGTGGGGCGGCGAAGAACTCGGTCTCGAGATTCTCCTCGACCGCCATGTCGAGCATGACGTCGACCGGATGCTTGCCCATCTTCTCGCCGGCATGGGCCAGCGTGTGGTCGAGCCACTTCTTGTTGCGCTCGAGCTTGGGCCCGACGATGGCGATCTGCGGCAATGGGCCGGTCGCGGTGATCGGCAGGTTTTCGCGCAGCTTCGCGCGGCGCGCCGGATCGGCGAGCTTGGCCAGCCGCTCCTCGCGCGTGCCGGTGGTGGCGTCGCACCAGTCCTGTGAATCGTCGAACAGGTTCCAATCTTCAAACGTGAAGGTGAAGCCCGCATCGGTCGTGAGGCCCTGCCCCACGACCCGGATGCCGCGCTCGCGGCAGCTCTTCAGCCAGGCGAGCCCCCGGCGGTGGATCTCGGGCCGGTGATCGAAGGCCTGGATCACGTTCATGATCATCGGCCGGCCGCTCAGCGTCGACAGCTCCTCGTAGAAGGCGCGGTCGGCCGCATTGTCGCCCGAGATCAGCAGCATCTGCATGAAGCCTTCGTTGCGCTCCGCGAGCACGCGGGCGAATTCCCGGCAGGTCTCGTCATGCATCACGTCGGTCGGCATCGGCGTGCCGTCATAGTCGCGCTGCACGGCCGCCGGGCCGGTGGGCTTCATGCGCTGGGCCGACCAGCCGCAGGCGCCGGCATCCATCGCCTCGCCGAGCAGGCGCTTCATTTCGGCATGCTGTTCCGGCGTCGGCATCTTCCCGGCCTTGGCCGCCTCGAAGCCCATCACCCAGATGAGCAGCGGCGACACCGGCACATAGGGCAGGACGTTCACCGCCTTGGGCGCGGCATCGACGCTGTCGAGGAATTCCGGGAAGGTCACCCAGTTCCACGGCATGCCCTGCTGCATCGAAGCCATGGGGATCGCCTCGACCCGCGTCATCGACATCATGGCACGCTCGCGCTCGGCCGGCCTCACCGGCGCGAAGCCGAAGCCGCAATTGCCGATCACCACGGACGTGATGCCGTGCCACGAGGAGAGCGTGCAGTAGGGATCCCAGAAGAGCTGAGCGTCGTAGTGCGTGTGCAGGTCGACGAAGCCCGGTGCCACGATCAGGCCGCCGGCGTCGATGACCTCGTCGGCATCGCTGGCGGCGATCTGGCCGATCTCCGCGATGCGTCCGTCCTTGATGCCGATGTCGCCGCGAAAGCGCGGCAGCCGGCTGCCGTCGACGATCATCCCGCCGCGGATTACGCGATCATAGCGCGCCATTCGTTTCCTCCGGTCTTTTGCCGGAAGCGTGCGGGTCTGCTGTCGACCTGTCAACGCGAGCACGTCGCGCCGCAGAACTCAGTTGCGCTTCGTCACCTGGATGAACGTATTGTTGGTGTTGGGCCGGTAGCTGACATTGTAGTGGCCCCCTGCCCCGACCGCGTCACAGCTCGCGCCCACGGTCTGCACGCGCCCGATGGTGTAGGTCGTCCAGGCGCTGCCCTTCGTCATGTCGACGTCGAGCTGGAACAGCAGGTTCGGCGAGCTCTTCTGGGCGTTCTGGTACTGCCAGCAGATCCAGTTCTTGTAGCCCGGCTTGAGCTGCATGGTCTTCCACTCGCCCTCGCCCCACTTGTAGCGATAGCTGATCTGCGCCTGCGTCTGGTTGTGCAGGCAGGCACAGCCATGCGTGGTCTGTTGCGCTGCCGCGGGGCTGGCGCCCGCAGAGGCCAAGGCGATCAGGCCGATGGCCATCAATCCCAGTTTCATTTTGCTCCCCCGAATGACGGCAGAACCTAGGATTATCTCTTTGGGACTGCAACCTTCGTGCCGGGCTGGTTATCCCGCCTTGCGCTCGCACTGGAAGGTGACCACGCGTGGCTCGAACGGAGCCGCCGGCGGCACGGCCGGGAAGCTCTTCTTCGGCCAGGTGCCGTCGGCCAGGTGCCGGTCGACGACAGGCACGAGGAGCTGGAGCATGATCCAGGCGCGCAACCGAATCCCTTCGGGTGTGCCGTGGATCGCATCGACGAACAGGTCCGGGTCGGACGGCATCATCCGCGCGAGATCGAGGAAATCGATCCGGTGTTGCTTCGCGTACTTTTCCAGCACGCGGTTCTGGAACACCGCCAGGCGCTCGAGATCGCGGTAGCGGAACGGCGCGTAGCCGTAATTCAGATACTCCAGGATAAAGCGGTGGCGCGCCGGATCGAGCACCATCCCGTCCGCGACGAGCCACTTGAAGGAGGCCAGCGCCAGTTCGCCCCCCACCGCTTCGGTCGTCGCATCGATGCGGCCCAGATCGGCCAGGATCTCCGACAGGGTCACCGGGAGGTCCTTTCGCGCCAGGTCCGGATCCCTCTCGTCGACGCCCGCCGGCCAGACCAGCCTGTACTCGGGCTTCGGCCACTCGCGACCGTCGGCTCCCGGCGCGCTGTGCTTGCCCGCTTGCGATGCCGGGGCCTCGGGCGAACCATATTGCGCGAGCAGATTCTTCAGGCGGCTGGCCAAGGCGGAGCTGTAGCTCAGATCCTCCAGGATGCGCGCGACCAGGCCGGGCGCCGGTGGAGTCGCAACCGGCAGTCTGGCGGGGCGCGGAGGAAGATCGGGTACCAGCGGCTCCAGATAGAACTGGTTGGCTCCCTCGTAGTAGACGACCAGATCGGGCGCGAGTGGCGCCACTTCGTTGCGCATGATGGCCGCGATATCGGGGGACCCGATGCTTTCGCGCCCCGCGTTCAGGACCTCGAAGCGAAGGTCGAGCTTCTTTGCGGAGGCCCATCGATTGAGCCAGTAGCCGACATGCTCGGGATAGGAATAGGGAAAGTGGTGAGAAGACACCGTCGTCGACGCGCCGAGGAAGGCAATGCGGATCGTCTTCGGCTGACGCGCGAGGGGGACGGGACCGCCGCGGAATCCATAGGCGTTGGTGACCAGCCCGATCGGTGTCGTCGTGTCGGGCAGGAAGCGGAAGCGCGGCCACGGGCTGCCATCGGGTGGATCGTAGACGTAGATCCGACCCGGCGCGTCCTTCAGGTAGGGATGAGCGCAGGGATCGGGACCGACGAAGACACTGTTCCAGACCTTGAACATGTCGGCGCGCCGCGTGCCGTCGGTCACCCCGCTCGTCTCGACCCGTCGCACCAGTTCGGCATCGTTCGCCGAGACCGGCCGCCGGTTCGGCAGCGGTGGCGGATCATCGGCGAACCAGGTCCGCTGGACCCCCTCGGCCAAAGGGATCCCATCGAGATATTTCAGCGCGGCACTCGGCTCCTGGGCATCGAGCCAGCGCGCCATTCCCTCCGCGAGCGCCGTGCAGAGCACGACGGACAGGAGGATCAAAAGAGCGTTCTTCAGGACGGTCGCCACGTCATGCTTGTTAGTACGTCCGACCGGGCGATGCCAGACGGACCGGCATCCAACGCATGGTATAGATCGCGGGCGTCACAAGGAGAGCGGAATGCAGTTCGGCTGGCTTACACTCGCGATGTCACCCTCGCCCGAGGAGGACTGCGCCCGCATCGACCAAATCGTGGCCCAGGCCTGCGAGGCCGAACGGTTGGGCTTTTCCGACGTCTGGCTGACCGAGCACTATTTCACCGGCGAGAGCGTGTACTGCGACTCGCTGATGTTCGCGGCGGCACTCGCCATGAAGACCAGCAGGGTCCGGCTGGGCTTTGCCGTGGTGCAGACACCGTTTCATCATCCGGTGCGCCTCGCCGTCCAGCTGGCGCTGCTCGACAATCTCAGCAAGGGCCGTATCGACGTCGGCATCGGCAAGGGCACCGCCTATAACGAATACGAGTTCGTCGGCCACGGCATGCGCAGCACCGACAGCCGCGAGCGCATGGAGGAGACGGTCGACATCCTGCAGCGCGCCTGGACGGAGTCGCCGCTCGACTATGAGGGGCGCTTCCACAAGCTGCACGTGCCCGCGATCCGGCCCAAGCCCGTGCAGCAGCCCGGTCCGCCCCTCTGGCGCAGCGTGATCTCGCCGGGCTCTTTCCGGGAATGCGGCAGGCTCGGCATGCCGATCCTGACCGCCCGCCTTCCGGTCGAACGCATCAAGGAGCGCTGGGCAACCTATGCCGCCGGTATCGACGAAGGCGGTCACGATGTGGCGACCAAGGCGCGATTGCTTCGCCAGAGCGCCCTCTGGCGCAACGTCTATGTCGGCGAGTCCGACGCCGAGGCTGAGGACACGCTGGCCGGCCTGCTGGTCGAGACGCGCGCCCACATGATGCATGTGCGCGAGGCGCACAATCCGGCAGACTTCGAGCCCGAGCCCGCGACCCTCAATGCCTGGACCGACCCCAGCGTGCCGGACTCGGAAGCGGTGCCGTTCCTGCTGCGCACGGGCTGTCTCTACGGCTCCGCCGCCCGGGTGCGCGACCAGGTCTCGGAACTCCGCGATGTCGGCGTGCGGCATCTCCTTTGCCAGACCGGCTTCGGTGCCATGAGCCATGCGCAGAACTTGGGATCGATGCGCCGCTTCGGGGAGACGGTGATGCCCGCTTTCGCTGAATTGCCCTCCGCCTGAATGTTCTGTCCGACACCGGACAGACCGAATTCGTTTCCCCCGATTAATTGGCTCCGCACCCGGAACCCGATGCCGGCGTTTGCGTTAGCCGATGATGGCCCCAGTTTTATGCTGGGTTCATGGAGTGAAGGGGGAGAACTTGGCCACTACCGACGACAGCCAGAGTCTGGCGAGCCTGTTTGCCGGGCGTGAGAGTGACATCCTCGCGAGCTGGGTTTCTACCCTGAACGTCGGGGAAATCCGGATGACGCGGCAGGAAGCCGAGAGTCAGGGCCGCGCCGTGCTCGACGCTCTTGCCAAGGCCGTCGCGCATGGCAATTCGAGCGACATGCGCGGCGCCGAATACGCCGACGTGCGCGACGTGCTGCAAGGCTTCTCGCGAACCCGCGCGCTCCAGGGTTTCTCCCCGACCGAGACCGCCACCTTCGTGCTGTCCCTGAAGCGGCCCCTGTTCGAGCAGGTGCGCAAGACGACAAAACCCGAGCACGCGTTCGACCTGCTCTCGAGCATCAGCGAACTGATCGACCGGCTCGGCCTGTTCTCCGTCGAGACGTATCAGAAGACGCGCGAGGAGCTGATTGCCCGTCAGGGCAAGGAGATCGAAGAACTCTCCACCCCCGTCGTGAAGCTCTGGGAAGGCATCGTGGCCCTGCCGCTGATCGGCACCCTGGACAGCGGCCGCACCCAGGTCGTCATGCAGAACCTCCTGGAGACCATCGTCCAGACCGGTGCCGAGATCGCCATCCTCGACATCACGGGCGTGCCCATGGTCGACACGCTGACTGCCCAGCACCTGCTCAAGACGGTCTCGGCGGCCCGGCTGATGGGAGCCGACTGCATCATCAGCGGCATTCGCCCGCAGATCGCCCAGACGATCGTCCAACTCGGCGTCGACCTCAATGTCGTCTCGAAGGCCACCCTCGCCGATGCGCTGGCCCTGGCACTGAGGCGGACGGGTCGCGTCGTCACCAAGATCAAGGCGCACTCCTCCGCCACCTCCCAGCAGCAGCCCGCCGAGACGCGCGGCTGAGCCCGGCGTCATGGACAGCATTCCCATCCTGAAAATCGGGTCGGCACTCCTCGTGACGATCCAGGTCGACATGCATGACCAGCTCGCGACGCGTCTCCAGGACGATCTCACCGAGAAGATCGTGCAGCATCGCGCCCGCGGCGTTCTGATCGACATCTCGGCGCTCGAGATCGTCGACAGCTTCATCGGGAGGATGCTGGCGAACATTGCCAACGTTTCCCGCCTGCTCGATGCCGACACGGTGGTCGTGGGCATGCGTCCGGAAGTCGCGATCACACTGGTCGAGCTCGGCCTCGGCCTGCCCGGGGTGAAGACCGCGCTCAATGCCGAGCGCGGCCTTGCCCTCATCGGCGGCGTGTCGGCCGCGGGCGAAGCGGCGGACGATGCCGACGACGACTGACACCCTGCCGATCACCTCGAGCGACGACGTCGTACGGGTCCGTCAGAAGGTCCGCGTTCGCGCGACCGAGATCGGCCTGTCCCTGGTCGACCAGACGAAGCTGATCACTGCGGCGAGCGAACTGGCCCGCAACACGCTCGACTACGGCAAGGGCGGTCATGCCGACATCGAGACCATCATCGCGGAACGCCGCGGTGTACGAGTGGTATTCCGCGATCGAGGCCCCGGCATCCCGGACATCCAGCAGGCCCTGACCGACGGCTTCACCTCCGGAAACGGACTCGGCCACGGACTGGGCGGCGCTCGGCGCCTGGTCGACGATTTCGACATTCAGAGCGCGGTCGGCGCCGGCACGACGGTGACCATCGCCCGGTGGAAGCGATGAACCGCCTGCTGCCCGTGCCCGATACCAGCCACGCCAATTCGGCCCGCCGCGAGGTCGAAAGCGTGGCGCGGTCCTGCGGCTTCAGCGAGCCGGATATCGGCCGCGCGGCGCTCGTTGCGCTCGAGATGGCCACGAACGTGGCGCGGCACGCCGGGGGCGGCCATCTGCTGGTGCGCGAGGTCGCCGCGGCGGACTGCAAGGGGCTCGAGATCACCTCGATCGACAGCGGCCCCGGCATGGCGGACGTGGGCCACAGCCTGGCCGACGGCGTGTCGACCTATGGCTCGGCCGGGGTGGGTCTCGGCGCCATCCGCCGGCAGGCCGACGAGTTCGACATACACTCGCAAACCGGGTCTGCCCCGGGTCGTGGCACCGCGATCTTCGTTCGACTGTGGCCGGGTCGGCGGACGCCGCCCGAGACGCTCGATCTGGTCGGTTCCGTCTCCGTGCCGAAGCCCGACGAGCTCGTCTGCGGAGATGCCGTGGCGGTGGTGCGAGCGGGCAGCGTGGTTTCCCTGCTGGTGGTCGACGGGCTCGGTCACGGCCTAGCCGCCCAACAGGCCGCCACCGCCGCGTGCGACGTGTTCCAAAAGACCCTCGTCGCTTCGACCGTCACGGCCGCGCAGAGGATCCATGCCGGGCTGCGGGCAACGCGCGGCGCCGCCATCGGCATCGCCAACGTCGATCTCGCCGCCTCCTCGATCACCTTCTGCGGCATCGGCAACATTGCGGGTCTCGCCGCAGCGGGCGGGCAGGTTCGTCGCTTCGTGTCGATGAACGGCATCGCGGGCCATACCGCGGGGCAGGTCAGGGAGTTCGTCTATCCGTGCGACGGCCCGGGACTGGTGGTCGTGCTGCACTCCGATGGGATCGGGACGAACTGGTCGCTCGACCGCTATCCCGGGCTGCAGGCGCGCCATCCGGCGCTGATTGCGGCGATCCTCTATCGCGACGGGACGCGCGGGCGCGACGACGCCACGGTCCTTGTGCTGAGGCGGGCGACATGAATGGGGCCACGCTCTACAGCATGCGCCTCGACACGGAGCAGGACATCGTGAGGGCCCGCCAGCGCGCCCGGCACATCGCGCGCCTCGTGGGATTCGACCGGCAGACACAGACCTCCATCGCCACCGCGGTGTCGGAGGTGGCGCGCAACACCGTCAGTTACGGCGGCGGCGGCGGCCTGTCCTTCGCCCTGAACGGCGATCCGCCCGCGCAGGCGCTCACCATGGCGTTTCGCGACCAGGGGCCGGGGATCGCCGACCTCGAGAGCATTCTGGGCGGCACCTATGTCTCGCCGACCGGTATGGGCATCGGCCTGGTGGGCACGCGCCGCCTGATGGATCAGTTCGAAATCGACAGCGGTCCGTCCGGCACCCTCGTGCGCTTCGGCAAGTATCTGCCGCGCGGGGCGGCCGCCAACGACATGTCCGTGGGCCGGGTGGCGGCGGACCTCGCCCGGTCGGGCCCCGAGGTGTTGGTCGAGGAGGTGCTGGCGCAGAACCGCGACCTGCTGACGACCATGGCGGACCTCGAAACGGCGCGCGCGGAGCTCACTGAACTCAATGCCGAACTCGACAGCACCAATCGTGGCGTCCTCGCGCTCTATGCCGAGCTCGAGCAACGCGCCGATGACCTGAAGCGCGCCAGCGAGGTCAAGAGCCAGTTCCTGTCGGCCGTCAGCCACGAGCTGCGCACGCCGCTCAACTCGATCACGGCGCTGACCCGCATGCTGGCGGACCAGACCGACGGGCCGCTGAACGAAGAGCAGCAGCGTCAGCTCTCCTATGTCCGCCAGTCGGCCGACACGCTGACCCGCCTCGTCAACGACCTGCTCGACCTCGCCAAGGTCGAGGCCGGGCGCATCGATCTGCATCCGGTGAAGATCGAGGTGGCCGAGCTTCTCTCGGCGCTGCGCGGCATCATGAAACCCTTGCAGACCGGCGCGGACGTCGACCTGGTCTTCCGTGACCTCAGCGGCGGCCTCCTCCTTTATACCGACGAAGGCAAGCTCCAGCAGATCCTGCGCAATCTCGTCTCGAACGCGCTCAAGTACACCGAACGCGGCGAAGTCAGCGTGACCGTCGCCACGCCGGTGCCGGGCCGCGTCGAGTTCGTGGTCCGAGACAGCGGCATCGGCATTCCCGTTCAGGAGCGCGAGCGGATCTTCGACGAGTTCATCCAGATCCGGAACCCGCTCCAGACCCGGACAAAGGGCTCCGGCCTCGGACTGCCGCTGTCGCGCAAGCTGGCCGGCATCATGGGCGGCGTCATCACGGTCGAGAGCGAGGCCGGCAAGGGCTCGACCTTCACCCTCGATCTTCCCGCCGTCCTGCCCGGCGCCTCGCTCGAAAGCGCCATGGCGGCCGAGGGCATGGGCAAGGTCCTGATCGTCGACGACGAGGAGAGCACTCGCTACGTGCTCACCCACATGCTGCGCAGTGAAGGGCCGTGGGCCCTGATCGAGGCGGCGGACGGCACGGAGGGGCTGCGCCTGGCGCAGGCCGAGATGCCGGATTTCATCCTGCTCGACCTCCACCTGCCCGGCCTCACCGGCTTCGAGGTCTTCCGTTCCCTCAAGGGCGATCCCGCTACCGCGCATATTCCGGTGCTGATCCTCACCTCGTCGCTGCTTGGACCGGAGCACCATGAGCGGCTGCGCGGCGCCGTGGGGATCCTCTCCAAGTCGAACCTGTCGCGCGCCATCCTTGCCGGCCACGTGGTCCAGGCCATGAAGAAGGGCGGTGAGTCGTGAAGCCGCTGATCCTCAACGTCGACGACAACGAATCCGGCCGATACATAAAGACTCGCCTGCTGCGCCAGGGCGGCTACGAAGTCATCGAGGCACGCACCGGTATGGAGGCGCTGGAAGTCGCGCGACGAGAGCGACCCGACCTCGTGCTGCTCGACGTCAAGCTTCCCGACATCAACGGCTTCGAGGTCTGCCGGCTCATCAAGAAGCAGGACATCCACCTCCTGGTCCTGCAGATCTCCGCCTCCTTCGTAGCGCCCCAGGATCGCGCGGTCGGACTCGACAGCGGCGCCGACGCCTATCTCAGCCAGCCGGTCGAGCCCTCCGAACTGCTTGCCACCATCCGCGCCCTGCTGCGGCTGAAGCGTGCGGAGCAGGCAGCGGAACAGAGCAACGAGCTCTATCGCATGATCGTTCAGAGCGTGGTCGACCACGCCATCATCACGGTCGACCAGAACGGCCTGATCCAGAGCTGGAGCGAGGGCGCCCACCGGGTGCTCGGCTGGGCGGAAGTGGAGGCGCTCGGCCAATCGGCGGACTGCATCTACACGCCCGAGGACGTGGCGGGCGGCATGCCGCATACGGAACGTCAGCGGGCCGCCACGGAAGCCAGCGTGACCTCGAACCGGTGGCATCTTCGCAAGGACGGACGGCCGATCTGGGCCAGCTGCGTGATGGCGCCGCTGCGGGCCCGCGGGGGATTGGCCCAAGGGTTCATCCTGGTGCTTCGCGATCTCACCGTCGAGAAGACGCAGCAGGATGCCATGGAACGCACGAACGCCTGGCTCGAACGCGAGGTCGCGGTGCGCACCGGTGCGCTGACGGAGGCCAACCGGCGGCTGCGCGCCGAGATCGAGGAGCGCCAGCAGGCCGAGGCGGCCCTGAGGCAGGTCCAGAAGATGGAGGCGATCGGTCAACTCACCGGCGGTATCGCCCACGACTTCAACAACATGCTGACAGTCGTGCTGGGCGCGACGGAGTCCCTGAAGAAGGCGCTGCCCGCGACCGAGGTGGCACAACATCGGCGGGCCGACCTGGTCATGCAGGCGGCCACCCAGGCCGCGGCGCTCACCCACCGCCTGCTGGCGTTCGCCCGCCGCCAGCCCAGCGATCCCAAGCCGGCCAGCCTGAACGTTCTGGTCGGCGGCCTGATCGACATGCTCCACCGCACGATCGGCGAGAGCATCGAACTCGAGATCGACCTCGAAGAGGACCTGCCGCTGGTCACGATCGATTCCAACCAGCTGGAGAATGCGCTGCTGAACCTTGCGGTGAATGCGCGCGACGCCATGCCGGGCGGGGGCAAGCTGGTCATGCGCTCCCTGTCACGCGGCGATCGCGTTCTGCTCACCGTGTCGGACACCGGTATCGGCATGTCGGAGGAGACGCAGCGGCGCGCCATGGAGCCCTTCTTCACGACCAAGCGTCACGGCGAGGGCACCGGTCTCGGCCTCGCCCAGGTGGCGGGCTTCATGGCGCAGTCGGAAGGCTCGCTCGACCTGGTTTCCACCGAAGGCAAGGGCACGACCGTCCGCCTCTCCTTCCCGCGCCTGCCGGAAGGCACCGCCGTCGTACGCGAGTCCGTACCGGACGAAGGTCTGTTCGACGGCAAGGGCCGCCAGGCGCTGGTGGTCGAGGATCAGCAGGGCGTGCGCGAGCATGTCGCCGAATCGCTGCGTCAGCTCGGCTTCGAGGTCGCGACCGCGGCCGACGCCATGGCGGCGCGCAGCCACGTCGATGCCGGCCATCCGGTCGATCTGCTCATGACCGATATCGGCCTGCCCGGCGGTACCGATGGCTGGCAGGTCGCCGACTACATGCGCAAGGCGCGTCCCGACGTGCGAATCGTCCTGATGACGGGCTACGCCCAGGCCAACGCAACGCCGCTGGGTCCTGGGACGGAACTGCTGATGAAGCCGTTCGTGCGCAGCACGCTCGAGCTGCGCCTGTCGCGTCTCTTCGGTCGCAACCGCGCCTGAGGCGGACCGCCGCTACTTCGGGCAGTCGCCGAGGCGCTTGCCGCTCAACTCGCTCTTGCCCTTCACGCTCGTGCCGGACTTGTCGGCGGCGACCAGCTGGCCGAGGCCCTGGTAGCTCGTCTGCGTGTAGGTGATCTCGGCCTTCGCCGTGACACCCGGGCTCTGGTCGTTCGGCGGGCAGGTCAGGGTCGCGATCAGCGAGCCCGCTTTCTTGGCGCCCGGCTCGTACGTACAACCATGCTGCTTGATCTCGTCCGGCGTCGGGAAGAGCAGGCGCTCCAGCTGCGCCTCGTCGGCGGCAAGGCAAACCTTTTTCGACGAGGGCGCCATCGGCTGCATGCCTTCCATCTCGGTCTTCTCGGTCGTCTCCCATTCGCCGGCCTGGATCGCCGTCTGCGCACCGGCGGCAACGGCAATCATCGATACGGCAACAGCAGCCGGCAGCAAGAACAACCTCATGAAGACTCCTGATAGCGCTTGAGCCGAGACCATAGCCCATATTGGCTCGACGCGCCGCCTACTTCGGAAATCTCTCGATCCAGTGCCGTGCCGGCGCAATTCCGGAAAACACCCGCATGGGTCGGTCGGCCGCGGCCAGGATGCCCAGCACGCGGGAAATCTGCTCGAATTGGTCCGGCGATAGGACGAGCGCGAGAGGTCCCGGCCTGTCGCCTGTCCCATGCCGCGCCCGGAGCTGCACGCCGATCGCCAGCAACTCGTCCGCGGTCAAATCGGTATCGCCTCGACTGCCATCGTACAACTTGCGGTAAGACATCGTACCGGCGCCGTTCATCGCCGCGATGTAATCCTCGATCTCCGCGCCGGTGACGTCGCCTTCGGCGGTCACGATCACGAGTCTTTCCTTGGAGTCGAGGGTCCAGTGCAGCGGCATGGCTGGATCTTCTGCCAGTCCAGAACCCGGAGCACCAGAGAGCACCGCAAGGATCGTCAGATAAGATCGGGCCACATCGAAACGAGGGCAGCAGCGATTCTATCGACCTCGGCCGACATTCCGCGTTCGCCCGCGAAGGCCTCGCTACGAGAACTGGCCGGCAGCAGGGGCATGCGTACGCTCCGCGGGTCGAGGGCCATCAGGCAGGAGGTGAGGTACTCGCCGTCGCCGATGCGATCGCCGAAGCGCAACACCAGCCCTTCCCCCGGGACTTCCAGTGTCCCGAGCGGAGAAGCCGAGATTTCGAGCACCGCGATCCGTCGCGCGCCGAGCGCCCTCACCGTGTCGAGCCGATCGCCGAGAACCTGTCCCAGCGTCTGCTGGTGCGAGAATGAGTGCGCGTCGATGACGGGCGCCACCGCAACGGCGAGCCGCTCCATCAACTTCTGGCAGAGCGCGCGGGCGATCAGTCCTGCCGTCTTGAGTGGCAGATGAGGCGCCGGGATGCCGGCCGAAACGACGGGGACGAGAACGACGGCCTTGCCGTCGAACCGGGAAGCGACTTCCTGTTGGGTGAGATCGTCGAGCCAGACGCCGGGCAGAGTGTTCATCGGCCGCAGGCTAGCACGTGCTACGCTGTCTTCAATGAATCCGCTCCTCGTGGTCCTGCAACGCATGGGAGGTCGCGCCACCACCCTCCTGCCCTTCTCCCTCCTGCTGGGCCTGCTGTTCCAGGACCTCGCGGCCGCGGCCCGGCCGCTGCTGCTGCCGCTGGTCGTGATCCTGCTGATGCTGGCCCTGGCGCGCATGGACTGGGGGCGCCTCTCCACACTGCTGCGCCGGCCCGGCCCCGCGCTTCTGCTGGCCGTCCTCAACCTGGTCGCGGTGCCGCTCGTCGTCTGGCCGGTCTGGCACGGGCTGGGCCTGTGGCCGAGCCTCGTCACGGCGCTCTGCCTCAGCGCGATGGCACCCGGCATCATCTCGGCGGCGACGACGGCCACCTTCCTGCGCCTCGATTCCTCGCTCGCCCTGCTGCTTTCGCTGTTCACCAACTTCCTGGTGCCCTTCACCCTGCCGCCGCTGGCGCTGTGGCTGCTGGGCTTCGACCTCAAGATCGGCCTCTTCGAACTGAGCATGAGGCTGGCCATGATCGTGGCGCTCGCGGTGGCCGGAGCGATCGTCATCCGTCGCTGGCTGGGGACCCGCCTCGCCGAGGCCGGCCCGACCCTCGATGGAGTCTCGGTGGTCGTTCTGATGGTGTTCGCCATCCCGCTGATGGATGGCGTCGTCGCCCGCGCGATGACGGAGCCGGTGAAGCTTGCGGGTTTCATCGCCGGTTCCTTTGCAGGAATGCTGCTGTGCAATCTCGTGATGGCGGTCGCGACCTGGCCGTTCCTCGATCGGCGCAGCGCCCTCACCGTCGGCTACTGTTCGGGTGGGCGCCACAACGCGCTGCTCATGGCGGTGCTGCCGGCGACGGCCGATCCCGACATCTTCCTGTTCATCGCCGCCGTGCAGTTCCCGATCTACATCATCCCGGCCCTGCTGCAGCCACTCTACCGCCGCTTGCTGCCCCGTTGAGGCCGTTGTAACGATCTCGGCCGGGGACCTTATCGGGAGACTTAACCATGAAGCGCAGACTTCTACTCGCCACCGCCGCGACCCTGCTCGCCACGCCCGCCTTCGCCCAGACCAAGTGGGATCTGCCGGCCGCCTACCCGGCGACCAACTATCACACGGTCAACCTCCAGAAATTCGCCGATGCCGTGAAGACGAGCTCGGGCGGCAAGCTCGAAATCGTCGTCCACCCCGGCGCCTCGCTGTTCAAGGCTCCCGAGATCAAACGCGCCGTGCAGACGGGCCAGGCCCCGATCGGCGAGATCCTGGTCTCCAACTTCGAGAACGAGGATCCGGTCTACGGCGTGGACGTCGTGCCCTTCCTGGCGAGTTCCTTCCCCGAGGCCAAGAAGCTGTGGGCGGCGCAGAAGCCGGTACTGGAGAAGAAGGCTGCCGCCCAGGGCATGATGGTCCTGTTCGCGGTGCCGTGGCCGCCGCAGGGCCTCTACGCCAAGAAGGAAGTGAACTCGGTCGCCGACATGAAGGGCATGAAGTTCCGCGCCTACAATCGCGGCACCTCGCGCATCGCCGAACTGACCGGCGCGCAGCCCATCACCATCCAGGCCGCCGAACTCAGCCAGGCGCTGGCCACCGGCAAGGTCGATTCGTTCATCTCGTCGGGCGCCACCGGCGTCGATTCGAAGGTGTGGGAACAGCTGACGCACTTCTACGACACCCAGGCCTGGCTGCCGAAGAACGCCGTGCTGATGAACAAGGCCGCCTTCGACAAGCTCGATCCGGCGACCCAGAAGGCCGTGTTGGCCGAAGCCGCCAAGGCTGAGGCGCTGGGTTGGGCCGAAGCCGAGAAGCTCTCCACCGGCTTCCTGGAGACCCTCGCCAAGAACGGCATGAAGGTGCAGCCGCCCTCGCCCAAGCTGGCCGCCGAGTACAAGGAACTCGGCAAGAAACTGACCGCCGAGTGGCTCGACAAGGCCGGGCCCGACGGCAAGGCCGTGGTCGACGCCTACAACAAGAACTAGGCCGACCGCGCCCGTGCGGTCCGCACTGAAGACACTCTACGAGGTGACGGGGATCCTGGGCGGCATCTTCATGGTGCTGCTCCTGGTCTTCGTCCTCTATTCGGTCGGGCCGGGGATCGGCCTCTGGATCGAGCAGACCTTCGGCCTGCCCAACCCGATCACCTACGTGGCGCGTTCGGCCGACGAGTTCGCGGGCTACGCCATGCTCGCCTCGGCGTTCCTGGCGCTCGCTTCGACCTTCGGCCGCGGCGAGCACATCCGGGTCACCCTGTTCGTCCAGCGCCTGCAGGGAACGCCCCGGCGCCTGGCCGAAATCTGGTGCCTGGTGCTCGGCAGCCTGCTCACCGGCTATCTCGCCTGGTTCTCGATCAAGCTCTGCTGGCTGTCCTACGAAATCAACGACGTCTCGACCGGGCTGATCGTCATCCCGCTCTGGATCCCGCAGGTCGGCATGGCGGTCGGCGCCGTGGTCCTGTGCATCGCCGTCGTCGAACAGCTCGTCGTGGTCGCGACGGGCGGTCCCCTCATGCAAGAACCCTCGGGCGAGGAAGCCGCCCACCTGGAGCGCTGATGGGCAGCATCGACGCCCAGATCGCGCTGCTCGCCATCTGCGCCCTCTTCTTCCTGTTCGGCACCGGCATCTGGATCGGCATGAGCATGATCGGCGTGTCGATCGCCGTCATGTGGATGTTCGCGCCGGCCAAGCCGGCCGGCGATGCGATGGCGACCGTGGTCTTCTCCGACCTGTCGTCCTGGACACTGACGGCGCTGCCGCTCTTCATCTGGATGGGCGAGGTCCTGTTCCGAACGGCCATCTCGGAGGAGATGTTCCGTGGCCTCGCGCCCTGGATGCAGCGCCTGCCCGGCCGGCTGGTCCATACCAACATCATCGGCTGCACCATCTTCGCCGCCGTCTCGGGCTCCTCGGCCGCGACCTGCGCCACGATCGGCAAGATGACCGTGCCGGAGCTGCGCCGCCGCGGCTATCCCGACGCCATCGCCATCGGCAGTCTCTCCGGCGCCGGCACGCTCGGCCTGTTGATCCCGCCGTCGCTGATCATGATCGTGTACGGCGTGCAGGCCGAAGTTTCGATCGCCAAGCTGTTCGCGGCCGGCATCATTCCCGGCATCCTGCTGGCCGGCCTGATGATGGCCTATGTCGCCGGATGGTCGCTGCTGAACCCCACGAAGATCCCGCCGCCCGACCCCGCGATGCCGCTGCGGGAAAAGCTGCGGGAGTCGAGTTCGCTGATCCCAGTCGTGCTGCTGATCCTGCTCGTGCTGGGCTCGATCTATGCCGGCGTCGCGACCGCGACCGAATCGGCCGCCTTCGGCGTGATCGGCTCCTTCGCCATCGCCTTCTGGCAACGCCGGCTGACGCTCAGGAACTTCTGGGACAGCGTGATGGGCGCCACGCGCCTCACCTCGATGATCCTGCTGATCCTGGCCGGCGCCTCGTTCCTGAAACTTGCGATGGGCTTCACCGGCCTGCCGCGCCACCTTGCCGAGACAATTGCCGCGATGGGCCTGACGCCCGGCATGCTGATCCTGGTCCTGGCCGTCCTCTACATCATCCTGGGCTGCTTCCTCGACGGCATCTCGATGATCGTGCTGACCGCCGCGATCGTGCTGCCGATGGTCGAGCAGGCCGGCATCGACAAGATCTGGTTCGGCATCTTCATCACCATCGTCGTCGAGATGGCCCAGATCACGCCACCGGTCGGCTTCAACCTGTTCGTGCTGCAGGGCATGACCGGCAAGTCCATCTTCTGGATCGGCAAGGTCTCGCTGCCCTTCTTCCTGACGATGGTGCTGTGTCTTCTGTTGCTCTACTTCTTCCCGGGCCTCGTGAGCTTCCTGCCGGACCTGATGGTCAACGCCGCGCGCTGACCTCGCGGTAGAAGTCCTTCAGCAGGTCGAGCACGTCGAGCACGGGAAGGCCCAGCGCCTTCTGCAGTGCCGGCTTGTAAGGCGGCAGGTTGGTGCACTCGAGCACCACCGTATCGACCTCGGGATGCCGGGCCACGAGGTCACGTCCCGCAGCCACCACTTCGCGCTCGACGGCTTCGCGATCGAGCGTCAGCCCGTTGTGCAGGAAGGTGGCCGCAAAGGAACTGTCCTCGGGCAGCCCGACCATGGGCGTATCGCCGGGCGCGCCGACCGCCTCGAAATGCCCTGGCGTCAGGTTCTTCGCCGAGGCGGTGATCACGCCGACCTTGCGATCCTTCAGGTCCCTGATGTGGAGCAGAGCCGAGGTCGCCACCGGCACCGGCGACACCGCGCCGAGATCGTCCTGATAGAGCGCCAGGAAGCCGCAGCTCGTGCCGAGACCGACCGCACCCTCTGCCGCCAGCGCCTCGGCATTCGCCTTCAGCGCTGCCAGCACGCGGGGCCGGTCGGGATGCGCCGCCACCGCATCGGCCGATCCAATCCCTTCCATCGTCCGGAAAATCACCGGGAAATCGTACGACGCCGCATTCCCGACATCCCCCACGATCCGCGGAAACCGCGTATCGAGCATCAGGATTCCGAGGGGGGCCTGCTTCACGGCGAACCACCCCCGCCCTCATCCTGAGGAGAATCGCAAAGCGATGCGTCTCGAACGATGGGCAACAGACGCGGTGCGGATCCCCACCCTTCGAGACGCGGCCTACGGCCGCTCCTCAGGGGGAGGTGGTTGTTGTTGCAGGCAATCACGACGCCGGCGGCTCGGGCCACTTCTTCTGCTCGCCGCGCGCCGTCTCGAACCAACGCGATAGGCGCATCACGCCCGAATCGTCGAAGCGGCGTCCGGAGATCTGGAGGCCGATCGGCTTGCCTTCCTTGGTGTAGGCACAGTTGATCGACGCGGCCGGCTGTTCGCTCATGTTGTAGGGCATGGTGAAGGAGATGTGCTCCAGCGGGCGGTTGACGTCGTTGGTCGGCGTCTCCCACTCGGCGCGGTACGTCGGCACGGGCGAGACCGGCGACAGGACGAAGTCGAAGGCCTGGGTCGCGCGCACGGTGGCGGCGCGGATCGCCATGTAGTTGTTCACGCCGCGGATCACGTCGCTGCCCGAAACGTCGGCGCCGCCGCGGCACCAGTCGGCGATGAAGGCCAGCACCTTGGCCTGCTTCGCATGAGAGAGCGCGGAGAAATCGACCCAGCTGCGCACCCGCCAGAACAGATCCTGCAGATGCAGCATCTCGGGCGACAGGAACGGCGCGACCGGTTCGATATGGGCGCCTGCGTCGGCGAACAGCTTGGCGGCGGCCTCGATCGCCTCCTTGACCTCGGGATCGACCGGCAGGCCGGAGCCCGCGTCGAGATGCAGCCCGATCTTCAGCCCCTTGGGCGACAGCGGCCCGGCGGCCCAGTCGATATCCGCCGGCGGCAGGTTCATGTGGTCGCGCACGTCGGGCTTGGACAGCTCGGCCATCAGCAGAGCCGCATCGCCCACGCTGCGCGTCATCGGTCCGATGGCGCGGCCGAAGAACGGCGGATCGACGGCGATCCGGCCGAGGCTGGGTTTCAGGGTGAAGATGCCGTTCCAGCTCGCCGGCAGGCGGACCGAGCCGCCGATGTCGGTGCCGAGATGCAGCGGGCCGTAGCCCGCCGCCGCCGCGGCCCCCGCGCCGGCGCTGGAGCCGCCGGGATTCCAGGCGAGATTCCACGGGTTGCGTGTCAGCGGATGGAAGGAGCTGCGGCCCGAGGACAGCATGCCGTAGTCGGGCATCGTGGTCTTGGAGAGGATGACCGCCCCCGCTTCGCGTACGCGCGCCGAGGCGGGCGCGTCGTCGACCGCCGGCACGAGGTCGGTCGCCGCCGTGCCGAGCGGCACCGGCACGCCCTTGGTGGCGATATTCTCCTTGATGGTGATGGGCACCCCGTCGAGCGCGCCCTGAGGCGTGCCTTTCTGCCAGCGCGCCTCGGAGGCCTTCGCGGCTTTTCGCGCGCCCTCGAAATCGGGGGCGTAGAGCGCCTTCAGCCTGGGCTCCCAGGCTTCGATCCGGGCGATCACGGCGTCGACGGCCTCGACGGGCGACAGCGACTTGGATTTGTAGGCGGCGAGCAACTCGCCGGCGGTCATGTCATGCAAAGCGGTCATGGAGCGAACGTACACGATTTCGAATGAGGGGTTTCGGGGCGATTTCCCGCACACGGTCTTGCAAAACCCGCGCCCCGGGCCGCCTTCGTTCCGGCGCGAATCGCAGATAGACTGAAGCGATGGTCTATATCGAGCTGCTGATCGCCCTCGTCCTCATCCTCATCAACGGTGTCCTGGCAATGTCGGAACTTGCCGTCGTCTCGGCGCGCCGGGGCCGGCTGAAGGCCATGGCCGAGGGCGGCTCGCGCGGCGCCACGGCAGCGCTCCGCCTGGCCGACGATCCGGGTCGCTTCCTCTCGACGGTGCAGATCGGCATCACCCTGGTCGGCATCCTGGCCGGCGCCTTCTCCGGGGCCACGCTGGGCGGCCGGCTGACCACGGTGCTGGTCGACTCCGGCATGCCCCTGCGTTTCGCCGAACCGCTGGCCTATGGCGGCGTCGTCGCCCTCATCACCTATCTGTCGCTGATCGTCGGCGAGCTGGTGCCCAAACAGATCGCGCTGCGTAACGCCGAAGCCGTCGCCGCGACGGTGGCGCCCGGCATGACGATGCTGGCGCGCATCTCCGCCCCGGTCGTGTGGCTGCTCGACTTCTCGGGCAAGGCGATCCTGCGTCTGCTGGGCGGGCGGCAGAGCGCCGACGCCGCGGTGACGGCCGAGGAGATCAAGGCGCTGATCGCCGACGGCGAATCCTCGGGCGTCATCGAGCCGCGCGAGCGCGGCATGATCAGCGCCGTCATGCGGCTCGGAGACCGGCCCGCCCGGGCCATCATGACGCCGCGACACGATCTCGACATCGTCGACCTGTCGCTCGAGCCGCAGGCCCTGCTGCAGACCGTCCAGTCGAGCGTCCACTCCCGCCTGCTGGCCTGGGACCCGGCCGCGAACCACGCCGCCGGCGTCGTCCGCAAGAACGACCTGCTGGATGCCTTCATCCGCGACGGTACTGCCGATCCGCGTGCCCTCGTCAGGCCCGCGCCCATAGTCCCCGATACGATGGACGGGTTCGATGTGCTCGACACACTGAAGAACTCACCCGCTCACATGGTCCTGGTGCAGGACGAGTATGGCGAGCTTCTGGGCATCGTCACGACCGCCGACATCCTGGAAGCGATCGTCGGGGCCTTCCAGACCGACGAGGGTCCGGCCGAGCCCGAGGCGACTGAACGCGACGACGGGTCGTGGCTGGTGGCGGGCAGCATGCCGGCCGACGAGCTCATCGAACTCCTGGGCATCCCCATCAAACGCACCGCCGACTTCCACACCGTCGCCGGCATGGTGCTGGCCGCCATGCGCCGCCTGCCCAAGGAAGGCGATTCCGTCGTCGTCGGCGGCTGGCGCTTCGAGGTCCTCGACATGGACGGCCGCCGCATCGACAAGCTTCTGGCGACCCGCACGAAGACGGTGCATCGGGCGGCGAATACATGAGGGGTCGTGTCGGTCGCTCGGGAGCGCGAGGCTGCTCAAGCGGTAGAGTTGGAGCCATGATCTCTCGATCACTTGGTCTTGCGATGGGCCTGCTGTTCTCTCCGGGCGCCGCCCAGGCAAGCGATTGCAGCATGAAGGTGAGTGTCCCGTGGGAAACCGCCGGACCGGGCTATTCGGGAGACGTCCTCGTACGCGGGCCGAGCTGCGCCGATGCGGTCGTGTTGTTCGTCGCGCGTCGGCCGGGAGGTGAGCCGAAGTTCGATGAGGCCCCGGACAAGGCCTTACCGGGCAATGCCCCCATTGGACTGGAGATCACGCCCGTCGCCAATGTTCCCGCGCTCGCCAATGCGGGCGATGGGGCCGCGATGACGAAGGCTCTGCCCGCCGCGCTCGGCGCGTGGTTGCGGGCGCAGGCGATGCCGCGGAAGCCGACGAACCGGGCCGCCCTGATCGCGGCGGGGCCAACGAAGGGCGATTGCAGCGTGTCGGACACGCTGCCCTGGACGGCGGCGGGACGCGGCTATGTCATCGAGGTTTTTTCCGATGGCACCGACTGCATCAATGCCGCGACCGCGCTCGTGATCCGGGCGCCGGACGGCCGTCCGCTCTACAGCGCCGCCACGCCGGGCTTCATCGTCGAGATCTATCATTCCGCTCTCGGGACGCGGGCGGACATGAAGAAGGCGCTGGCCGGCATCGAGACGAGGACGCAGGACACGACCGGGAAACTGCCGGCATGGCCCGATGGCCTGACCGAACGCGAAATCACCCAGGGCGACTTCACGACAACCGTCGCCGAACCCTTCGACCGAACCTCCTGGAACGCGCTGCGCGAAGCCCAGCGGCCGATGCTCGCGGTCGATCCCGGCATCGAATCCGTGAGCTTGGTGGTTCTGATGCCGGATGGCCGGGTCGTCGAGATCGGACGCAGTCGGCAGAACTGAAGCCGTCAGCCCTTGCCGAGGTCGCCGATCCGGTCGGCGATGATCTTGGTCAGGTAAGGCGCCACGAACAGCACGACGAGCAGCCGGACCGTCTGCATGGCCATCACGAACGACACGTCGACGTCGGTCGAGGCCGCGATGATGGCGATGGAATCGGCACCGCCGGGGCTGGTGGCGAGATAGGCGGTGAGCGGATCGATGCCGGCCGCGAACACCATGAAGGCCGCGACGCCGCCGCACAGCGCCAGCATGGCGAAGATGCACAGGAGAATGCCGGGAAGCTGGCGCAGCACATGGACCAGTAGCGCGCGCGTGAAGCGCAGGCCGACGTTCCAGCCGACCAGCGCATAGCAGCCGGCGAGCAGCCAGGTCGGCAGCTCGAGCCGCAGCCAGCCCATATGCGTGAGCACGATGCCGCCGACCAACGGCACCAGGAAGGCGCCGGCCGGGATACTGAGCCGCCGCGCCAGCCATGAGCCCACGCCGGCCAACGCCAGGGTCTCGAGCAGCGGCACCCAGGCGACCTCGGGGAACCACACGATCGCGTCCGGCGCGTGCTGGGAGGCCCCGCCGAAGTAACGCGCCACCCCGGCCGCGACGGCCGCCACCATGACGACGCGCAGATACTGCATGAAGGCCACCATGCGCATGTCCGCGCCATAGGCCTCCGCCATGTAGGTCATCACCGAGGCGGCGCCGGGGCTCACGCCCCACAGCGCCGTCGTCCCGGGCAGCATCTGCCAGCGCGTCATCTGCCAGCCCACCCAGGTGCTGGCGGCGACGACCGATACGACACCGACCGTGAACAGCGCCCAGTGCCCGAGGATGTCGCCCACGATCGTGAGCGGCACCATCTTGGCGATCATGCTGCCGACGATGCCCTGCGCGACCGCGAAGACCGGCACGGGATAGGTCACCTTGCCGCCCCACGAGGCGAAGGCGACACCGGCGAGCAGCGGTCCCAGCATCAGCGCCGCCGGGGCGTGCAGCCACAGCATCAACGCCGTCACCGGAACCGTGAGAGCGATCAGCGCGGACCATGAGGTGAGGTGTCGGCCGACGCCTGTCATGCGCTGGGCCGTCTTTGAGAAGAGACAAAAAGCCCGTCGTCCTGAGCGAAGCCGCCCGCAGGGCGGCGCAGTCGAAGGACCTCTTTTCCGACGCACGATTCGTCGAAGCGAAAAGAGGTCCTTCGACTGCGCGCCTTCGGCG
This sequence comes from Reyranella sp., assembly GCF_965228225.1. Lineage (GTDB taxonomy): Bacteria > Pseudomonadota > Alphaproteobacteria > Reyranellales > Reyranellaceae > Reyranella. The sequence continues at coordinate 3,329,238 of NZ_OZ245801.1, forward strand.
CTCCGCTCAGGACGACGGGATTTGTCGCTCTCCTCGGTCGAAGGAGCGTCAGTTGCGTCAGGTCAGAAATTCCTCGGCCTCGCCGTTCATGTCGCGGAGGGTCGACATCAGCTCGGCCACCGCTGCGACGAGCCTTGCATCATCCGTGCCGCGCAGGACCAGCGAGACGCTGGGCTTGCCGTTGCGGAAGGCCGGGTAGGATCCGATGTCGAGATCCTCGTAACGCTTCTGCAGCGCGCCCAGCGGTTCGGCGATGATGCCTTCGGCCAGGTTGGTTCGCACGGTACGTGAAAGCACCGGGGTGCCGCCGACCAGCCGGTGCTTCATCGACTGGAACATCGCCTCGGCGACCTTGGGGATGCCGGCGAAGGTGAAGACGTTCTCCATTTGGAAACCTGGCGCCACGGACACGGGGTTATCGACCAGCACGCCACCGTGCGGGACGCGCGCCATGCGCCGCCGCGCCGGCGTGAACAGCGCCGGATCGCCGTAGTGCCGGGTCATGCGGGCGACCGCCTCGGGATGCTCGGAGATGCCGACGCCGAACGCCTTGGCAATGCAGTCCGCGGTGATGTCGTCATGGGTCGGGCCGATCCCGCCGGTGGTGAAGACGTAGTCGAACTTGGCGCGCACCTCGTTGAGGGTCGGCACCACGGTCGCTTCGATGTCGGGAATGACCCTGGCCTCCGTGACCCGGACGCCGAGCTTGCCCAGTTCGGTGGCGAGATACTGGATGTTGGAATCGCGGGTGCGGCCGCTCAGGATCTCGTTGCCGATCACGAGGATGCAGGCGGTGACGATTTTTGCCGGGTCTGACATGCAATGCCTGCGTAATTATCGTTTGGTTTCAGGACCCTATCGGACCCCGGCCGGCGGGCCAAGCCGCGGTCCCGCCCTTGTTACTGCCGGTATCGCATGCCAAATAAGGCGGATGACCAATTCACGCGAAATCGTCGACGACAGTGCCGACTATTGGCGCCGCGACGAGCGCACCATCAAGCTGCATGGACCCGAAGGGTTCGCCGGCATGCGCAAGGCCGGCCGGCTGGCCGCCGAGACCCTCGACTTCATCACGCCCCACGTCCAGCCGGGCGTCACGACGGACGAGCTCGACCGGCTCTGCCACGAGTACATCCTGGACCACAAGGCGATCCCGGCCCCGCTGAACTATCGCGGCTTCCCGAAGTCGATCTGCACCTCGATCAACCACGTGGTGTGCCACGGCATCCCGTCGGACAAGCGGCTGCAGAACGGCGACATCGTCAATATCGACGTCACCGTGATCCTCGACGGCTGGTACGGCGACACCAGCCGCATGTATTACGCGGGCGATGTCGGCGTGAAGGCCAAGCGGCTGTGCGACGTCACCTACGAGGCGATGATGCGCGGCATTGCGGCGGCCAAGCCCGGCGGCCATGTCGGCGACATCGGCTTTGCCATCCAGTCCTATGTCGAGGCGCAGCGCTTCTCGGTCGTACGCGACTTCTCGGGCCACGGACTCGGCCGCATCTTCCACGACGCGCCGAACATCCTGCACTACGGCAAAAAGGGCACCGGCCCGGTGCTGAAGCCCGGCATGTTCTTCACCGTCGAGCCGATGGTGAATGCCGGCACGTGGCAGGTGAAGGTGCTGAGCGACGGCTGGACCGCGGTGACCCGCGACAAGCAGCTCTCCGCCCAGTTCGAGCACTCGGTCGGCATCACCGAGACCGGCGTCGAGTTTTTCACCCTGTCGCCCCGGGAACTGGCCAAGCCGCCCTACGATCTGGCCGAGACGAAGCCCCTGCAGGCGACGCCGGCGTAATCAGACGGTTTCCATCGTCAGGCGTCGACGGCCGACAGGACCAGTTTCTGGATCCCTGAATCGGCTTCGGGCGACAAGGTAACGGTGCCGTTCAGACGGCCATTCCCACAGGCCAGGACGAAGCGGCCCGCGAGCGCATGGATCGGCTCGATTCGCGCGAGACTTCCCGCACCCAGACGCTGCTTCAGCGACGCGAGCTCGGTGTCGCGCAGCGGTGCCGGCGTATCCAGCAGGAAATTCACCGCGAACGGCCGATCGCCGCCCTCGATGCGACCCGAAGCATAGGCTGCAACGACCGCGTTCACCGCGCGCAGCAGCGCGGGCGAAGGGTCCGCGAGGGCGCGCGGCGGCGAAGCGGCGTGCAGCCTCTCGGCGACGTCGAGCGTGAGGCGCGACATCGGCGCATAGGTGCGATTGCCGAAGGCGAAGACGCCCCAGCCGCGCGTCGGCAGCATCAGCACATGCGAGCCGTAGCCCGGCAGGCCGCCGGCATGATGGATGCGCATGCCGAGCAGCGCGTCGGCCGTATGGGTGAGTCCGTAACCATAGGCGCTGGGCTGTCCCGCGCGGGCGCCGGGGGCGGCATCAGGCACGAAGGGCGGCGCGTGCCACAGCACCATCTCGCGCACGCTCGACCGGCGGACCGGGCCGGACTCGGGCTCGTCGCGTGCCGGCCAGGCGCCCAGCAGGAAGGATACATAACGCGCATAGTCCGGGACGGTGGTCGCGAGGCCGCCCATGGCGCCGACCTCGCCGTCCGGCTCGATGCGCTCGCGCGACCAGGTCTCGCCGTCCAGCCGGTAGCCGAAGGCATAGTCCCCGCGCGCAGCGGCGGCGGGGGCATCGAACGTCGTGTGCGCCATGCCCAGCGGCTCGAGGAAGGTGCGGCGCATATAGGCTTGGTAGGGCTCGCCGCTCACGTTGGTCAGCACGCGCCCCAGCAGCGCGTAGCCCAGGTTGCTGTACTCGAAGGCAAGGCCCGGCGGGCGGGCGAACAAGTGACCCGTCGCAATCACCGTGTCGAGTTCCGCCGGTGTCATCCCCAGAACCCGGTCGCCCCACGGATCGTCGGTCACGAAGCCCGCGGTGTGGGTGAGCAGGTGGCGCACGGTGACCGGCGCGCTGTCGAGCGTCGCCGGTTTCACCGCCGCGAACTGCGGCAGGTAGTGGGCCAGCGGCGCGTCGATCTGCAGCCATCCGCGGTCGCGCAACGACAGGATAGCCAGCGCCGTCATGTTCTTGGTCATCGACGCGATGCGGAAGGCGGTCCCGACCTCAACGCGCCGTCCGGCCTCCCGGTCGGCCAGGCCGACCGTCGTCGCATGGACGAGGCGCCCCTCCTGTACGATCCCCAGGGCAAGGCCCGGAATTCGTTCCTGTTCGGCGAAGGCGGCAGAGGCCGCGTCGATCTCGGCGAGCACGGTCGCCGGGTACTCTGAGTCGGACATGGGGGCATCGTATCACAACGACCAACCGCCGCGATTTTGCCTTGCTCACCCGGCAAGGTTGCGCGGCATGGCAAAGAGTCGCCCACACCTCAAGCCCGCTGAGCCGCCCCCTCCCGCAACGGCTCCCGACGATGCGGCTTTGTTGACGCTGCTGGCCCAGGGTCTCCGGCTGCAATCGTCCGAAGGCCTGTGGCGGGTGAGCGGCAACACCCTGCCCCACCGCATCCTGCTGCGCGAAGCCGGCGGGACCTGGAACCGGCTCGACCAGTGCTGGGACTTCGCCGGCGAGGACCCCACGACCCGGCTGGCCGCGGCGCTCGAGGCAGCGCCCGCGGCCACGACCGGCCACAACAGCGGCGAGCCGGCCCCGCCCAAGCCGCACTATCACGGCCATCGCAGCCGGGTACGCGAGCGCGTGCTGAAAGCCGGCGTCGAGCCGCTGGCCGACTACGAGCTGCTGGAGCTGCTGCTCTTCTATTCGATCGAGCGGATCGACACCAAGCCGATGGCCAAGGCGCTGCTGGAGCGGTTCGGCACCTTGGGCGACGTGTTCGCCGCCGAGCCGGCGCAGCTGCGCGAGTTCGAGATCGACCAGCGCACGCTGGTCCACTTCAAGGCGATGCGCGAGGTCGGGCGGCGACTGGCCGAGCGCAAGGTCAAGGACATGCCGGTGCTGACCAACTGGCAGCAGCTCATCGACTATTGCCACGCGGCCCTCGCCCACGAGAAGACCGAGCAGTTCCGCATCCTGTTCCTCGACCGCAAGAACGTGCTGATCGCCGACGAGGTGCAGCAGCGCGGTACCATCGATCACACGCCGGTCTACCCGCGCGAGGTGGTGAAGCGGGCGCTGGCATTGAATGCAGCCGCCCTGATCCTCGTCCACAATCATCCCAGTGGCGATCCCAAGCCCAGCCGCGACGACATCGAGATGACGCGCGAGATCAAGACGGCGTCGGAAGCTCTGGGCATCACGATCCATGACCACCTGGTGATCGGCCGCAAGGGCCACGCCAGCTTCAGGAGCCTGGGGCTGCTCTAGTCGAGATCATGCCGTTTGCCGCCGTGCCAAGGCGGCAAAGGCACCGTTCCGCTGCACCAGGTCGGCGTAGGCGCCCTCCTCCACGACCCGACCAGCCTCTAGCACATAGATCCGGTCGGCGGCCTCGACCGTCGACAGGCGGTGGGCAATCACGATGCGTGTCGCATCGAGACCGGCCAGGCGCTCGCTGACGATCTGCTGGCTGCGATTGTCGAGCGCGCTGCTCGCCTCATCGAACAGGATCAGCCGCGGTCGCCTCACCACCGCACGCGCGATGAGCAGACGCTGGCGCTGGCCTCCCGATAGCAACATGGCGTTCTCGCCCGCAAACGTGTGCATTCCCATCGGCATTTGGCGAATGTTGCTCGAACAAGACGGAACCACTGGCCGGCCTCTCGAACCCGAGCATAAGACGGAGCAGAGACGACTTTCCGGCACCCGAGGAGCCGACGATGGCGATGAACTCACCGGGCCGCGCCCTCAGACTCACGCCGTTGAGGATCGTGTGACCATCGGCGTCGTAACGGAACACGACGTTAAGTGAAAGGCTGGCGGATGCGCGGAGTCGGCCCGTCCATTCTCCGACGAATGTGCGCTCGAGAGCCGACGTTACGAACCCGGAATCACCAGCGCCGACACCGGCGACAGGAGCCGGTCCAGGTCTTCCTGACGGAAGGGTTTCATGAGGACCGGGAGGCCGGCCATCTTACTGTCGGCCGGGAACCAATGGGTGAGGGTCTTCGACGTCAGGATCACCCGTGCCTCCGGCCGGCTGGCCGTGACCCAACGCGCGAGGGCCGAACCGTCGCTCACACCCGACCAATCGATATCGGTCACGACGTAATCGAAGGGCCGTTCGTGAGCGGCCCGGATAGACGCCCCGCCATGCTCCGACTCGAGGATAATGAATCCGTTTCGTCGCAAATGGTCCAGCAGGGCAACCCGGGCTGTCGGATCACTCTCGACAACGAGAATCGACAGGCCCGACGCGCCTGCATCACCTGATTCCATCCTACCCACCCCAATCCCAAGACCCACGGCTTCCCACGGCCGAAGTCTATATACGCAAAGGAGCGGCTCTCGGTTCATCCGCGGCAACCGCAGATCGGAACGGGCGAATTTTTCCTACTCTGCTGCGGGTTCCTTCGGACCCTTCGCCGCCCCTTTCGGGACCCGGCCAGCGGCAGCCAGTCCAGGGGCAAGGTCGACCCGGCGACTCGCCCCCCACTGCCCCTTTCGCGCTATACTTCCTTCATGACTGGAAAAATTCTTGTCGGCATCGGCGGCTGGACCTTCGAGCCTTGGCGCGGTGTTTTCTATCCCGATGACCTGACGCAGAAGCGCGAGCTGGAATATGCCAGCCGTCAGCTCACCTCGATCGAGATCAACGGTACCTACTATTCGAGCTTCAAGCCGGCGAGCTGGGCCAAGTGGCGCGACGAGACGCCGGACGGCTTCGTGTTCGCGGTGAAGGCGTCGCGCTTCTGCACCAACCGGAAGGTGCTGGCGGATGCCGGCGAATCGGTGCAGCGCTTCGTCAGCCAGGGACTGGTCGAACTCAAGGATCGCCTCGGCCCGATCAACTGGCAGTTCATGGGGACCAAGAAGTTCGATCCAGAGGACTTCGAGGCCTTCCTGAAGCTGCTGCCGCGCGAGGTCGGCAAGCTGCCGCTGCGACACGCGCTGGAAGTGCGGCACGACAGCTTCAAGGACGAGCGCTTCCACGATCTCGCGCGCAAATACAAGGCGGCGATCGTCTACGCCCACGACAAGGATTTCCCCGAGATCGACGAGCCGACTGCCGACTTCACCTACGCCCGCCTCATGCAGGCCGACGAGAAGGTGAAGACCGGCTACAAGCCGGTCGAGATCGACAAGTGGGCCAAGCGCGCCGAGGCATGGGCGAAGAAGGGTGACGCCTTCATCTACTTCATCTCCGGCGCCAAGGTCCGCAATCCCGCGGCCGCCCAGGCGCTGATCAAGAAGCTCGGCTAACGGCCGCCGCCGCTTGACTCGCAGGAGGTCGGCGCCTAACTGTTAACTCTATGGTTAACAATCAAAGCGCCCCCCTCGACCGTACCTTCGCCGCCCTCGCCGATCCGACGCGACGGGCGCTCCTGGCCCGTCTCGATGCGGAGGAAGCCGTCACTGTCAGCGAGCTGGCGCGACCGTTCCCGGTCTCGCTGCCGGCGATCATGAAGCATCTCGACGTGCTCTCCGAGGCTGGCCTGATCGTGCGGTCCAAGTCGGGCCGCACCGTCACCTGTCAGCTCAAGGCGGAGCCGATGGAGCAGGCGATGAACTGGCTCGCCCACTATCAGCGCTACTGGACGCAACAGCTCGACCGCCTCGCCGCCTTTCTGGAGGAAGACGACAAATGGCCAGCAAGCCCAGCCTCGCCCTCAAGCGCCGCCTCAACGCCCCGCCCGAAAAAGTCTACGAAGCCTGGACGCAGCCCGAAAAAATGATCCGCTGGTGGGGCATCACCGGCCATCACCGTACGCCCATCGCCGAGACCGATCTGCGGGTCGGCGGCGGCTTCCGCGTTCAGTTCTGGACGCCGGACGACGAGCATCACAGCGTGAGCGGCATCTATCGCGAGATCGTGCCGCCGACCAGACTGGTCTTCTCCTGGGCCTGGCAGAGCGCCCCGGAGCGCGAGTCGCAGGTCACGATCGACCTGAAGCCGGACGAAGGCGGCACGATCCTCACCCTGACCCACGAGCAGTTCTTCGACGAGGAGGCGCGCGACGGCCATCGCGGCGGCTGGAGCATGGCGCTCGACAAGCTGGAAGAGCTGTTCGCGTGAACTCCGCGCCCTTTCGCGCGCCTGTCGCTCTGAGCGACGCCGGCCTGTGGGCGCTGCAGTTCGCTGCGTTGCCCGGCGATGTCGCCGGGCTCGCGAAGGTGCTGCAGGGACTGCTCATCCACGAGCATATGGCGGACGACTACGGCATCGCCCTCTCGGACCGTCAGCGCGGCGAGCCGCATGTGCGCGGTGCCGGGGACATCCTGGAACGGATCGCGATCCAGGACGCGCGGCCCCTGTGGCAGTCCCGCCCACCCGGCGAGCGTTTCGCAGGTTGCTGCCGCCACTATGCGCTGCTGCTCGTCGCGATGTTCAGGAGCAAGGGGGTCGCGGCCCGGGCGCGCTGCGGCTTCGGCGCCTACTTCGCGAAGGACAGGTTCGTCGACCACTGGGTAACGGAGTATTTCGACGCGGCACAGGGGCGTTGGGTGCTGGCCGACGCCCAGATCGACGACCGGCAGCGCGCTTTGTTCGGCATCGACTTCGACACGCTGGACGTGCCGCGCAACAGCTTCCTGGTGGCGGGCGATGCCTGGCGGCTGTGCCGCGACGGCCAGGCCGATCCGCGGGACTTCGGGGTGCTGGACATGGCCGGCCTGTGGTTCATCGCCAGCAACGTCATTCGCGACGTGGCGGCGCTCAACAACCGCGAGATGCTGCCCTGGGACGTCTGGGGCGGCATGACCCTGGTCGACAGTGAGATCGATCCCGCCTTCATCGACGGGTTGGCCCGCCTGACGCTCGAGCCCGACAGGCACCTGGTGGAGATACGGACGGCCTATGACGACCCGCGCATCGCCGTGCCGCCCACCGTGTTCAACGCCGTCCTCGGCCGTCCGGAAGCGGTTTCCCCGTCCGGCCATTCGGCCTAAGCTGGATGGGTCTGACCGGAGCTTCCAGAACCGAAGGAGGCATTCATGCCTGCGCTTTCGCTCGACCATTACAACATCTACTGCGCCGACCTCGAGGCCACCGTTCGCTTCTACGAACGCTATGTCGGCCTGACCAACGGCGACCGTCCGCCCTTCCCGTTCCCCGGCGCCTGGATGTACGCGGGTGAAAAGGCGATCCTGCACCTCATCTCCGAGAGCGGCCGCACCGACCAGGGCAGCGGCGCGATCGACCATATCGCCATCAACTGCGCCGACATCCGCGGCACCCTCGACCAGATCAAGCAGGACGGCCTGCCCTTCGAGGTCAAGAAGGTGCCGGCGCGTCCGCTTCAGCAGGTCTTCGTGCACGACCCCGACGGCGTGATGATCGAACTCAACTTCTGGCACGAGGAAGACGTGCCGGAGCTCCAGGGCTACGACCCGATGAGCAACAAGATCACGGCCGAGAAGCAGAAGGTCCCGGCCTAGATGCGCCGGGCGGCGATCGTCGCCGCCTGCGCCCTGCTCGCCTGCGCCTCTGTCTTCACCGGCGCTCAGGCACAGCAGCGCGAAACGATCGCGTTCGAGAGCCGGCAGAAGGGCAAGCCCGTCCAGGTCACCGCCGAGATCACATGGCCTGCGAATGCCGGCGTCGGTCCGGTGCCGGCGATGGTGATCCATCACGGCAGTGGCGGCGTCGGGGAGCGCGAGGCCCGATACGTCCGCGAATTGGTGCCGATGGGCTTGGCCACCGTGGTGATCGACTCCTTCAAGCCGCGCGGCATCACCTCGACCGTGCTCGACCAGTCCGCCGTCACCGGCCCGGACTTCAATCTCGATGCGTTGGCCGCTCTCAAGGCGCTGGCCGCCAACCCGCGTATCGATCGCCGCCGCATCGGTATCATGGGATTCTCGAAAGGCGGCACTTCGGCTCTGATGGCCTCTCACGAGCAGCTGGTCCTCGCCGCAGGAGCAACAGCAGGCGGACCGCGCTATGCGCTGCATGTGCCGTTCTATCCGTCCTGCAGCGCTCAGTATTACCAGCCGCGCACGACGGGCGCGCCGATCCATCAACTACTGGGGGGCGCCGACACCTATGTCGGCTTCGAGCCCTGCCAGACCTACGGCGAAGCGTTGCGTACCGCAGGCGCCACGATCCAGACCAAGATCTTCCCCGGCGCGATGCACGGTTTCGACTACGGACCGCCCTATTCAAATCCGCGCGGCGAGAACTATTCGAAGTGCGTGAACCAGCAGCAGCCCGACACGTCATGGATCGCGCGCGACAGCGGCATCATGACCTACGGCCCCGGCGGCAAGCCGATCCCCGACGCGATCGCCAAGGCCATGGCCGCCTGCCGGACGCTGGGCGTCAGCGGCGGCGCCAACGATGCCGCCGCGAAGCAGTCGATGGAAGACCTCAAGGGCTACGTGCGCCGCCACCTGCTGGGTGGGTGAGCTCGAAGGTCGGCGTGGCGGCGAGCTGCTCCCAGTAATCGGGCGGCAGCAGGTCGCGTCCCGCCAGCAGACAGTCGAGATAGGCGCGTTGCGGCTTCAGCCCTTCGCCCTGCATGAGCGCGACATAGACGGTCGCCTCGACGTCTTCGCCGGTGTCGCCCCGCACCACACGGACGGTCCGCCGCTGGTAATGCCCGTCGGCGACCCCCTCATAGATATCGAGCACGGCAAAGCCCTCGTCGGGCAGGGCGTTCAGCGTGCCATGCACCACGCGGCCCTCCCCCGGCACGATGTTGGCAGCCGCGGCGCCCTTCAGGAGTCGCGCCGGCTTGTCGAAGGCGAGCCGCCAGCCGTCGAGCCGGCCCGCGATGCGCTCTCCCCGCGGCACGCCGCGCGGCGCGAGCCGCTGATCGAACAGCCGCACCGGGTCCATGTTGGAACCGTAGGCGAAGTACCAGGTCAGGCCATCCGCCATACATGCACCCCCTCGTCGTACCCGCGAATCGCGACGGGACCGAGATCGACGGCACCGTCGCACGGGGTCGAATCGCGCACCGACTGCGAGATCAGCAGTTGGGCGCCCACCTCCTTGGTGAGCTGTTCGAGGCGGGCGGCGAGGTTCACCGTATCGCCGATCACGGTGTATTCCTTGCGCTGCGGCGAGCCGACGGTCCCCGTCACTGCCGGGCCGAGATGAACGCCGATGCCGATCCTGAGCGCCCAGCTGGGATGCGTGCCGTTCCACCGCTCGACCGTTTCGATCATGCCGCGTGCCGCCGCCAGCGCGTTTCGCGCCGCCGACGGGTCCTCGAGCGGCGCCCCGAACAAGGCCATGAACCCGTCGCCCAGGAACTTGTTGATGATGCCGTTGTTGCGGTCCACCACCTCGATCATCTCGGCGAAGAACGAGTTGAGCAGCGCCACCGTCTCCTCGGCGCTGCGGCGGCGCGTCATGGCGGTGAAGCCGCGAATATCGAGAAACAGCACGCACACGGTGCGAATCTCGCTCGGAGGATCGGCGCGTGTCGCCAGCAGGCGGTCGACCACGGCAGGCGAGACATGCTGGCCGAACAGGTTGGTGACCCGGTCGCGGGACGCCACGGCCCGGACTGACTTCTCGAACTGGCTGCGCAGACTGATCGCGACGTAGCCGGCCACCAGGCCACAGCCGAAAAAGATGAGGCTACGGCTGAAATGGAACAGCGGGGCGGCCTGCGGAATCTCGCCCCACGGCTGGAGGGGAACCAGCCACAGGACCAGCGCCATCTGCTGAAGGCTGGCGACCGTCCCGGTCCAGACCGACAGCCAGAAATCGAGCCGCAAGGTCGAGAGCAGGATGAAGATGAAGTAGAGCAACGGCGGCCAGTAGCTGAACACCAGCACCGGGTCCATGTAGTGGCTCAGCGTGATGATGATGACGGCCGGCAGCGAGGTCTCGATCAGGGCATTGGCGAAGCGGGCCACCCGCGGGAAATCGCGGTCGCGCGCGGCCCGGTACCGCAGGAACGTGAGCGAGACCAATTCATAGACCAGGAACGGTCCGATGCCGACGAGCGGGAGCCAGCCCGGCACGTCGCGCTCGAAAATGCGCTCGGAATAGGCGTTGAAGACATTCGCCACCACCAGCGCGATCGCCAGCAGCAGGCCCAGGATGATCGCCAACGCACGCATGCGCTGCTGTTCGCTGCGGATGATCTCGCGGCGGAGCGCGTCTGCGAAGAAGTCGGGCGCCGCGGGAGGCATCGTCCGCCAAACTAGCCAGAGCCGGCGGGCTCCACAACGGGCCGGTGCGATGCTAGGTACACTCCATGTCGATGAAGGACGTCGTGCGGGAGGTTCAGGGAAAGATCGCCAACCTGGCGCTCCGCATGCCGATTTCGTGGGTGAACATCCTGGCCGGGCCGCCGGTGGCGGTCGACGGCCGTACCCTCGACGGTCGTGCCCAGTGGTTCCTGAAGCTCCTCTCCCATGGCAAACAGCCGCCCCTCCACACGATGAGCGTGGTCGAGGCGCGCGAGGAGTACGACGCCTTCATGCAGTTGCTGGGCGGCAGGCCGGCGCCGGTCAGTGAGATCGTTGATCGCACCCTGCCCGGCCCTGCCGGCCCGATGCGCGTCCGCATCTACCGGCCTGCCGGCACGGTCGCCCGCCTGCTGCCGACGATCTTCTATTTGCACGGCGGTGGCTGGGTCATCGGTAGCCTCGAAGGCTACGATCTGGCCTGCCGCTATTTCTGCGCCCGCTCGGGCTGCGCCGTCGTCGCCGTCGACTACCGGCTGGCGCCCGAGCACAAGTTTCCCGCCGCCGTCGACGATGCCCTCGCTGCCTACCGCTGGCTGGCCGACCAGGCGGTCCCGCTCGGCCTCGACCCCGACCGCCTCGTCGTGGCGGGCGATTCCGCGGGCGGAACCCTGGCCGCCGTGGTCGCCCAGACGATGCGGGGCGAACCGCATCCGCCTTGCCTGCAATGGCTGATCTACCCCGCCACCGACATGGCGGGTACGAGTGCTTCGCACCGGAGCTGCGGCGAGGGCTTCCTGCTCACGGAGGCCGACATGACGTGGTTCCGAACCCACTATCTCAACGGCGACGCGGACATCGATGATCCGCGCGCTTCGCCACTCAAGGCCGGTGACGTAAGCGGGGTGGCCCCGGCGCTGATCTTCACCGCGGGCTTCGATCCCCTGCGCGACGATGGCCAAGCCTATGCGGACAAGATGCAGGCCGCAGGTGTCAAGGTCGTCCACCGCGAGTTCGAAACCCTGATCCACGGATTCGTCGGCATGCGCGGCGCCTTGCACGCAGCGGCACGGGCGATGGACGACATGGTCGCGGGCCTGCGCCACGAGCTGGCACAACTCGGCCGATGACGGAGCGCCGGAGATGAACGACGGAACAGCCCCCCTCACCCATCGCAGCGAGCGGGCGGGACGGCGTGAGCAGAACAAGGCGGAAAACCGCATTGCGCTGCTCAAGGCCGCGCGGGCCGTGTTCGCGGAAATGGGGTATGGCGCCGCCAGCGTGCGCGACATCGTGCGACGCACCGACCTCGCTTCGGGCACGTTCTACAACTACTTCAAGGACAAGGACGAGATCTTCGAGGCGGTGGTCGCCGAGCTGACCGGCGTGCTGCTGCAGCGCCATCGCGAGGGCCGCGGCCGGGCCACAACCGCCGAGGCCTTCGTGCGCGAGCACTATACCGCTTACTTCAACTTCCTCGCCGAGGATCCCGAACTGCTGGCGCTGGCGCGGTCGAGCTTCACCGCCGTGCGCACGCTGCTCGACAAGCCCGACGTGAGGGCCCTGGCTATCGCGCTCAACGACGACATCCGCGCCGCCATCGCGAGCGGCATCCTGCCCAACGTCGACGTCTCCTATCTCAGCGCATCGATGGCCGGCATCGCCTTCGAGATCTCGATGGTCATGGTTGCCCGTGACCCGGTCGACCCCGCCGCCGCCGCCGAATTCGCGACTCACCTGATGCTCGGCGGCCTCGACAAGCTCCCGCGGCGCTGACGCAAATGAAAACGGCGGCCCCTTGCGGAGCCGCCGTTGATCGTTGAAGGACCTGGTCCGAGCGCTTACGCGCCCTGGGCGATCGTGTTGCTGAGGATGCCGATGCCCTCGATCTCGACCTCGCAGACGTCGCCCGGCTTCAGCCAGGGCTGCGGCTTGCGGGCCATCGCCACGCCCGAGGGCGTGCCGGTGATGATGATGTCGCCGGGATCGAGGGTCATGCACTTGCTGAGCTCGTGCACCAGGGTCGGCACGTCGAAGATCAGGTCGTCGGTGCTGCTGTCCTGCATGGTGACGCCATTGACGCGGGTCATGATGCGCAGCGGCGCGGCGCCCTTGGGCAGCTCGTCCGGCGTCACGATGTCGGGACCGAAGCCGCCGGTCGCATCGAAGTTCTTGCCCAGGGTGAACTGGCCGCCCGACTTGCGCTGCCAGTCGCGGATCGAGCCGTCGTTGAAGCAGGCGTAGCCCGCGATCACCGAAAGCGCCTTCTCCTTGGGCACGTTGCGGCACTTCTTGCCGATCACGATGGTGAGTTCGGCTTCCCAGTCGAATTCCTTCGAATGAGTCGTCGCCAGCATCTTGCCCTTGTGCGGGACCAGCGTGTTGTTGAAGCGCGTGAACACAACCGGATAGGTCGGGATCGGGCTGCCGGTCTCCTCGGCATGCTTGCGGTAGTTGAGGCCGATGCAGAGGATCTTGCCGGGCGCCGGGATCGGCGGCAGGTACTTGGCCGACTTCTCCGACACGGTGGCGCCGGCCTTGGGCTTGGCACAGGCCTTGAGCACCGCCTGCTGGACCTTCTTGCCGCCGGCCAGGATCTCGACGACCGACTTGGGTCCGCGCGGCATCTGCTTGCTGAGATCGACGATCTTGCCGTCGCCCAGTTTGACGCCGACGGCGGGTTTGCCGCCGCTCAGGATGGTGCAAAGACGCATGAATTTTCCCCTTGAAGAATTCGTCCGAAATACGGCCGTGGGTAAACTCGTCCGTCCCGCATCTTCGGTCAAGCACGCCGCGTTTTTTGCTACTCTCCGCCGATGCGATTCCTGCTTTTGCTCCTTCCTCTCCTGTTCAGCGCCCTGCCCGCCTGGGCACAGCTCGTCGTGCCGCTTACGACGCCGGACGGCCGCGTCGGCTGCACCCAGGGAAAAACCGGCATCGGCCGACCTCCCGACTGGCGGGCTGTCGCCGATCCCGACGGGCCGGACGGCTGGGCCCTGGTCGAGAGCGAGCCCGATGCGACCGACCAGCGCTTTCCCCTCTGCATCTCGGAGCAGGCGTCCGGCCGGGATTTCGACGCCACCCTGCGGTTCAAGCCGATCTCGGGGTCGCGCGACCAGGTGGCGGGCTTCATGTTCCGCGCCCAGAGCGCCAGCGACTATTACGTCGTGCGCGCCAATGCCCGGGACAACACGGTCCGCCTCTATCGCATGGACAAGGGCAAGCGCAGCCAGCTCGGCATGAAGGAGGCGCCGGTGGCGCTCGGCCAGTGGCACTCGCTGCGCGTCATCGCCGTCAACGATCGCATCGAGGTGGCGCTCGACGGCAAGCCGCTGTTCGGCGTCAACGACCGCACGCTGGTCCAGGCCGGGCCGGTGGGCGTGTGGAGCCAGGGCGACAGCGTCACCCACTACGGCTCGCTGCTGATCGGCCCGCCACCCCCGCCGGCGCCCGCTCCGCGCTGAGATCAGGCGCGCGCCGCCAGAAGCGCCTTTGCCAGCTCGACGAAGCCCGCCCCCGAGCGGCCCGACGTGATCCAGCGCGGTCGGTGGTCCAGCAGGTCGGCGAAGTCCACGACGTTGGCCACGCCCACGGCGTTGGGGAAATAGCCGAACATCGGCGCATCGTTGGGCGAGTCGCCCGAAAACACGTAGAGCGCCTTGTCGGCCGCCAGGTCGATACCGAACAGTTCCTGCATCATGGTCAGGCTGGTCGTGAGCTTGTCGTAGTCGCCGAACCAGCCATTGACGTGGATCGAGCTCACCTTGGCGTGGGCGCCGTGGCGCTCGAAGAGGGCCACGATGCGACGGACCTCGGCCGGCGGCAGCGGCGGCACGTCCTCGCAGAAATCGATCGCCAGGTCGGCCAGGCGATAGGGCTGGTCGGAGGCAATCCCGGCACCGGGCACTTCCTCCAGCACCTCGGTCCGCACCCGTTCCAGCCGCTGCCGGCCTTCCGCGCGCTCGGCTTCGGACTGAATGAAGCGGGTGCGAAGGCGCTTCTGACGGCGGTCATGCCACATCCAGAAGGCGCCATTCTCGCCGACCACGGCATCGACCGGCCAGAACCGGGCGATATGGTCGCACCAGCCGGCTGGCCGGCCGGTGACCGGCACGACCAGAAGGCCGGCCCGCTTCAGCGCCTGCAGGGCGCCATAGGCCTCGGCCGTCAGCGTTCCGTCGCTGGAGACGGTGTCGTCGATGTCGGTGAGCACGCCGCGCACGGCGGCCAGGGTCTCGCGGGGACAATTCTCGAGTAGTTGCATGGGGGGCACTTCTAACATGGCGCCGCAGGCCCTTCGGCGCTAAAAGCCCGGCCATGATCCCGCGCTATTCACGGCCGCAAATGGCGGCCATCTGGGCCCCCGAGAATCGCTTCCGCATCTGGTTCGAGATCGAGGCGCATGCCTGCGATGCCATGGCCGAGGCCGGCATCATTCCGAAGGCCGCCGCCAAGGCCATCTGGGACGGCGGCGCCAAGGCGATGGAGGCGCTGAAGACCGACCCGGCCGGCAACGTCGAGAAGATCGACGCCATCGAGCGCGTCACCAAGCACGACGTCATCGCCTTCCTGACCTGGCTGGGCGAATTCATCGGCCCCGAGTCGCGCTTCGTGCACCAGGGCATGACCTCGTCCGACGTGCTCGACACCAGCTTCGCCGTGCAGCTCACCCAGGCGGCGGACCTGCTCCTGGCCGACGTCGACCGGCTGCTCGCCGCGCTGAAAAAGCGAGCCTTGGAGCACAAGGACACGCTCACCATCGGCCGCAGCCACGGCATTCATGCCGAGCCCACGACCTTCGGCGTCAAGCTCGCGGGCCACTACGCGGCCTTCCTGCGCAACCGCGCACGGCTGGTGGCGGCGCGCGCCGAGATCGCGACCTGCGCCATTTCGGGCCCCGTCGGCACCTTCGCCAACGTCGATCCCGGCATCGAGGCGCATGTCGCCGGCAAGCTCGGCCTCGCCGTCGAGCCGGTGTCGACGCAGGTCATCCCGCGCGACCGCCATGCCGCCTTCTTCGCGGCCCTGGGCGTCGTCGCCTCGTCGCTCGAGAACCTCGCCACCGAGTTCCGCCATCTGCAGCGCACCGAGGTGCGCGAGGCCGAGGAGTTCTTCTCGGCGGGCCAGAAGGGCTCGTCCTCGATGCCGCACAAGCGAAATCCGGTGCTGACCGAAAACATCACCGGCCTCGCCCGCGTCGTGCGGTCGGCGGTCGTGCCCGCGCTGGAGAACGTGACGCTGTGGCACGAGCGCGACATCTCGCACTCCTCGACCGAGCGCTACATCGCGCCCGACGCGACCGGCACGCTCGACTTCGCGCTGAACCGCATGGCCGGCGTGGTCGAGCAGCTCGTGGTCTACGCCGACCGCATGAAGGCCAATCTCGATTCGCTGGGCGGCCTCGTCTTCTCCCAGCGCATCCTGCTGGCCCTGACGCAGAAGGGCATGAGCCGCGAGGCCTCCTACGCCGCGGTCCAGCGCAACGCAATGGACGCCTGGCGCGGCAACGCCTCGCTCCTGGCGCTCTGCCGGGCAGACAAGGAGATCGGCGAGTTCATGTCGGACGACGAACTCACCGCTCTGTTCGACATGGGCTATCACACCAAGCACGTCGACACGATCTTCAAGCGGGTGTTCGGCTAGCCCCGGCCGCGCTCGAAGCGCAGAGGCGGGAGGAAGGGGGCTGGCACTGCACCGCCCCCGCCTGGCGTCTCCCCCGGTGGGGAGACGAGAGAGCAGAGAAGTCCCTTAGCGGACTTCGGTCATGATCTGCTGCCTGGCTTCGTCGGCGAGACGATGCGACTCCTTGCGAATCGCGTGCTCGTCCGTCGGCTTACCGGCCGCGGCGAGGTCGGTCATCAGCTTGTGCACGACATCGGAATCGCCCGGCTTCTCGAAGTCGGCCATCACCACATCCTTGGCATAGGCCTCGGCATCGGCGCCCGTCTTGCCCATCAGGCTGGCGGCCCACAGGCCCAGCAGCTTGTTGCGTCGCGAGTTGACCTTGAATTTCAGCTCCTCGTCGTGCTCGTACTTGGCTTCGAAGGCTTTCTCGCGATCGTCGAACGTGGTCATCGGCCGCTCCGGTTGGGCATGTCTCTTGGGGGCGGTATATAGCGACCGCGACACCGTCTTTCCACCCTGCGTTCGCAGTGGCAGTGTCACCCCGCAGAGAGGAAACCCGAGATGTCGCTGGAAAAACTCAAGGACTGGATCGGCCGGACGCAGTCCATGGAGGATCTCGCGGCCCCCTTCCCGGTCCGCGCCCTGTCCGCCACTTTCGACGAGAAGGGCGATCCCGACCCGAAGAACGGCGATCCCCTGCCGCCCCTCTGGCACTGGCTCTACTTTCTGGAGGTCGCGCCGCAGTCGAAGATCGGCCCGGATGGCCATGCCGAGCGCGGCGACTTCCTGCCGCCGGTGCCGCTGCCGCGCCGCATGTGGGCCGGCAGCCGCTTCTCCTTCGAGGGCGAGCCGATCCGCGTCGGCGACACGATCCATCGGCTGTCCGAGATCAAGTCGGTCGAGCCGAAGTCGGGCTCCACGGGATCGATGGTGTTCGTGACCGTCCGGCACACGATTTCGGGTCCGCGTGGCATTTCCTTCGTCGAGGAGCACGACATCGTCTATCGCGAGGCGGCGAAGCCGGGCGAAGCGCCGAAGCCGCCCCGTCCGGCGCCGGCCGACGCCACGTGGACGCGCACCGTCCTGGCCGACCCGGTGCTGCTGTTCCGCTTTTCCGCTCTCACCTTCAACGGCCATCGCATCCACTACGACCAGCCCTATGTGACCGGCGTCGAAGGCTATCCCGGGCTGATCGTGCACGGTCCGCTGATGGGCATGCTGCAGATCGAACTGGCGCGCCGCTGCAACCCGGGTAAGGTTGTCCGCAGTTTCGAGTTCCGCGCCCTGTCGCCGGTGTTCGGCGGGGCAGCACTCGGCGTACACGGCCGCCACGAACAGGACGGCTCGATCACGACATGGATCGCCGACCCCAATGGCGGTCTCGCACAACAGGGCAAGGCGACCTTCCGATGATCCACACGCACCACACTGGCTGCGGCTGCCTCGCCGCCCTCTCGCGCCGTAACCTGATCCGCGTCGGTCTAGGCGCCGCCGCCGTCGCAGCCACCGGCCCGGCGCTGGCCGACGATGCCTACGAGGCGATGCTGATGAAGTGCATCGACCCGCGCTTCACGACCTACACCTGGAAGTACATGTCCTCCCGCGGCTGGCAGAATGAGTACAGCCAGTTCAACATTGCCGGCGGGCCGATCGCCGCTGTGGCCCCGATCTTCCAGGAATGGCGCGCCGCCTGGGAAGCCAATCTCGACATCTCGGTCCAGCTCCACAACGTGAAGCGACTGATCGGCATGGCCCATCGCGACTGCGGCGCCGCCGCCCTCGCCTATGGCAATCGCATCAAGACCGACCGCGCCTTCGAAACCGAGATGCTGAGCCAGGGGCTGCGCGCCTTCCGCGATCAGGCCAGCAAGCGCCAGCCGCAGCTCATCGTCGAGCTGGGGATCATGGACCTCAACGGCACCGTCGAAACCGTGGCCTGATCCTCTCGCGGACCCGTCCGTCGTGCCAGACTCCCTCCCCTTCGTCTCCGACGGCAGCCTCGACAAGGACACGGCGCTGGCGCACCAGCTTGCCGTCCAGCGGACGCGGCGCCCCGTGGATCCACTTCTGTCGCTGGTCGTGCCGGTGTTCAACGAGGAAGAGTCGATCGCCGTCTTCCTCGCCACCAC
The DNA here is from genome assembly GCF_965228225.1 of Reyranella sp. Taxonomy (GTDB): domain Bacteria; phylum Pseudomonadota; class Alphaproteobacteria; order Reyranellales; family Reyranellaceae; genus Reyranella. The sequence continues at coordinate 3,348,165 of NZ_OZ245801.1, forward strand.
GGTGCCACTGCTGGAGCGCGACGGACTCCGCTTCGAGATCGTGTTCGTCAACGACGGCTCGCGCGACAACACGTTCGCGCGACTGTTCCAGCGCAGCCGCCTCGACGGCCGCCTCCGCATCGTCAACCTGTCGCGCAACTTCGGCAAGGAAGCCGCCCTCACCGCCGGCATCGACCATGCCCGCGGCGACGTCCTGATCCCGATGGATATCGACCTGCAGGATCCGCCGGAACTGATCGCCGCCTTCGTCACGCGCTGGCGCGAAGGCTACGACATCGTCTACGGCATCCGCACGGCGCGCCATACCGACACGCCCGCCAAGCGCCTCTCGGCCGGCTGGTTCTACCGGGTGTTCAATTCCATGTCGCCGGTGCGCATCCCGCCCAATGTCGGGGATTTCCGGCTGGTCGACCGCCGCGCCGTCGAGGTGCTGCGCCAGCTGCCCGAGCGCAACCGCTTCATGAAGGGCTTGTTCGCCTGGGTCGGCTTCAGCTCGGTCGGCGTGCCCTACGAGCGGCCCGAGCGCGCGGCCGGCACCAGCAAGTTCAATTTCTGGCGGCTCTGGAACTTCGCCATCGACGGTGTGGTGAGCTTCTCGACCGCCCCGCTACGCGCCTGGTTCTATGTCGGCCTGGCGATCGCCATGGTGGCGGTGCTCTACGCCCTGTTCATCATTACCCGCGTGCTCATCTTCGGCGTCGACACGCCGGGCTACGCCTCGCTGCTGATTGCGGTCCTGCTGATGGGCGCCATCCAGCTCCTGTCGCTCGGGATCATCGGCGAGTATCTCGGCCGTCTGTTCGTCGAGGTGAAGGGTCGCCCGATCTACATCGTCGAAGGCGTCTACGAGGACGGCACGACCGAGCCGCCGAAGCCCTGACCGTCGATGGATCTCAAGGAAGAAGACATACTGGGCGCCGGCATCGGCAATCATTGGTACTACCGCTCCAAGGCCGCCGCGCTGCGCCGCGCCGTGGCCTCGTTGGCCCCGAAGCGCCTGCTCGACGTCGGCGCGGGCTCGGGCTTCTTCTCGCGCCATCTGCTCGAACGCACGTCAGCCGAGAGCGCGCTCTGCGTCGACATCGGCTATCCGGCGGACAGCGACGACAGCGTCGCCGGCAAGCCGGTGCACTACCGAAGCGACACCGGGCCGACCGACTGCGACCTCGTGCTGATGATGGACGTGCTGGAGCATGTCGACGACGATCGCGGGCTCGTCCGCCACTACGCCGGAAAGGTGCCGGACGGCGCACATTTCCTGGTAACGGTGCCCGCCTTCGACTTCCTGTGGAGCGGCCACGACGTGTTCCTCGAACACAAGAGGCGCTACCGTCTGCGAGGAATCGAGACCGTGCTGCAGGAGGCTGGGCTCGCGATCGTGCGCGGCAGCTACTATTTCGGCCTGGTCTTCCCGCTGGCCGCCGCGGTGCGCCTCGCCGACCGCAACACGACGGAACCGCGCAGCAGCCTGAAGAAACAGGGCGGCCTCACGAACGCCGTCCTCACGGGGATCTGCGCCGCCGAACTGCCGCTGTTCCCCTGGAACCGCCTCGCCGGCCTCTCCTGCTTCGTGCTGGCGAGGAAGCCGTGACGCGACCCATGGGAAAAAAGAGGTCCTTCGACTGCGCGCCTTTGGCGCTCAGCTCAGGACGACGGACGTATGAGATACCTCTGCGTAACGCGAATTTCAGCCCGCCACCACGTCCTTCGACACGATGCGCTTACGCTTCGCGTTGATCTCGCGCAGCGTCACCATCATTTCCTCGGCGACGATGTCGCCGGGGATGCCGTCGCCCTCGGCTTCGAGTTCCTTCATGTCGACCCAGACGCCGTAGAGCGGCGCGGTGCGCGAGGTGATGATGCCGGCGTGCAGGAGCGTCTTGATCAGGACGCGGAAGATGTTGGTGCCTTCCTTCAGGTTGGCGCGGCGGTCCTCGTCGGTGAAGACCTCCTTCATGGCATCGCGCACCCACTGCCAGTCGAGCCCGTACTTGGCGTAGATGACCTGCTTCTGCTCGGCGTTGATGAGGTTGAACAGCAGCGTCTGGAAGATCTGGGCCGCCCAGTCCTCGACCTTCCTGTGCTCGTCCTCGTTGAGGTGGCGGATGGTCCGGGAGGCCCAGATGCGGCCGAAGCGATGGTGGAAGGCCTCGTCGCTCATCACCAGTTGGACCAGCCGGCGCAGCACCGGGTCGTTGGTCTTGGCGTTGAGCGTCGCGAAGGAGCCCATGGCGATGCCTTCGATCAGCATCTGCATGCCGACGATCTTCTTGTAGACCTCCTCCGTCGTCACCAGATCGGTGAGCACGGTGGCGATGGTCTTGCCGACCGGCAGGGGCGCCCCCCAGCGGCGGCTGATATAACGCGTGAACCCTGCGACATGCCGGGCCTCCTCGCGGGCCTGGTTGGCGGCGTATTCCTGGGCGCCGGGGTCGAGCAGGATGTGGCAGAGGCTGGCCGACAGCGACAGCGCTCCCTGCTCGCCATGCAGCAGGTTGGAGATCGACCAGTGCATGACATCGTTGCCGAGCCCGATCTTCTGGCCCTCGTCCAGCCGGTCCGCCACCGCGCTTTTCAGCTCGACCACCGTGTCCAGCGGCATGATGGGCGTCTTGGTCATGTCGAAGGGCTGGTCGAAGTCGATATAGCCCTTGTCGAACGGGTCCCAGAAATGGTCGTGGGTGGCCGAAATGATGCCGTCGAAGGCATCCGTGCGCCGCCCGTAGCGCGGAACATCCAGCATGGCCGGAAAATCCTCGCGCCCGACCGTGTCATAGGCCTTGTCGTAAGTGATTTGCTGGGCCATGTGAGGCCTCCTTGTCCACAGTCAATATGACGACCCCGTCACCTTTTTCAATGGATTTTTCCCCAGTACCGGAGCATGGCGTTTCCGCCATATTCCGCCCGACAGGCGGGCGAACCGCATCGCCCGCGCAGGAGTGAGACATGTCCCGCCGTCGCCGCATTTACGAGGGCAAGGCCAAGACCTTGTTCGAGGGGCCCGAACCCGGGACGATCGTCCAGTACTTCAAGGACGACGCGACCGCGTTCAACAACCAGAAGAAGGGGGTGATCACCGGCAAGGGGGTGATCAACAACCGCATCTCCGAGTTCCTCATGACCAAGCTCGGGGAAATCGGCGTGCCGACCCACTTCATCCGGCGCCTGAACATGCGCGAGCAGCTCATCCGGCAGGTCGAGATCATTCCGCTCGAGGTGGTGGTCCGCAACGTGGCCGCCGGCTCCTTCGCCAAGCGCTTCGGCGTCGAGGAGGGCACGCAGCTCCCCCGCTCCATCATGGAGTTCTTCTACAAGAACGATGCGCTGGGCGACCCGATGGTCACCGAGGAGCACATCACCGCCTTCGGCTGGGCGACGCCCCAGGACCTCGATGACATCGTGGCCCTGACCTTGCGCGTGAACGACTTCCTGTTCGGCCTGTTCCTGGGCTGCGGCATCAAGCTGATCGACTTCAAGATCGAGTTCGGCCGCCTCTACGAGGACGACATGGTCCGCATCGTGCTGGCCGACGAGATCAGCCCGGATTCGTGCCGGCTGTGGGACCTCAGGACCAACGAGAAGATGGACAAGGACCGGTTCCGCCGCGACCTCGGCAAGGTCGAGGAAGCCTACCAGGAAGTGGCGCGCCGCCTCGGTATCCTCATCGACCAGGGACCGGGCGACGTGCGCGGCCCCACCACGCTGCAGTAAAGAGGCGACATGAAAGTCAGAGTCCACGTGACCCTCAAGAACGGCGTGCTCGACCCCCAGGGCAAGGCCATCGGACATTCGTTGAACCGGCTGGGCTTCCCCGAGGTCGGCGACGTGCGCCAGGGCAAGTTCATCGAGCTCGAGCTCGCCGAGACCGACAAGGCCAAGGCCAAGGCCCGCGTCGAGGAGATGTGCAAGAAGCTGCTCGCCAACACGGTGATCGAGAACTACTCGATCGAACTGGTGGGCTGATGAAGCCGAAGAACCTCATCCTGAGGAGCGGTCCGCAGGACCGCGTCTCGAAGGATGGGAACGCGCACCGCCTTTGTTGCCGACCCTTCGAGACGCGCGCTGCGCGCGCTCCTCAGGGTGAGGGCCTTGCAGGTAGGGACGGACGGAGATGAAAGCAGCTGTATTGGTCTTCCCCGGCTCCAATCGCGAAGGCGATGTGGCGCAGGCGATCGAGCTGGTTACCGGGCGCCGGCCGCAGATGGTGTGGCATGGCGACGGCGACTTCGAGAAGGTCGACCTGATCGTGGTTCCAGGCGGCTTCTCCTACGGCGACTATCTGCGCTGCGGTGCGATGGCGGCGCAGTCGCCGGTGATGGCCGAGGTGAAGAAGCGCGCTGCGCAGGGCGTGCCGGTGCTGGGCATCTGCAACGGCTTCCAGATCGTGACCGAGGCGGGCCTGCTGCCGGGCACCCTGATGCGCAACTCGCACCTCAAGTTCGTCTGCGCCGACGTCCACCTCCGGGTCGAGACCAGCCAGAGCCTGTTCACCAACCGCTACCAGGCCGGCAGGTGATCAAGGTGCCGGTGGCCCATGCCGAGGGCAACTACTTCGCCGATGCCGACACGATGAAGCGGCTCGAGGATCGCGGCCAGATCGCCTTCCGCTACTGTGGCCCCGACGGCTCGATCGTCGACGGACGCGGCAATCCCAACGGCTCCAGCAGCAACATCGCCGGTGTCTTCAACGACACCAAGACGGTGCTGGGCCTGATGCCCCATCCCGAGAATGCGGTGGAGCCGATGTTCGGCGGCACCGACGGCAAGGCCCTGTTCGAGGGCATGGTCGAGGCGCTTTCGTGAAGCCCGCTTTGATGAAGGACGTGTCGTGACCGTCGCCCCGGAAAAGAACCCGCCCGTAAAGCTGCCGAACGAGCCCGAGATCACCCCCCAGGTCGTGGCCGAGCACGGGCTGGCGCCGGACGAGTACGAGCGCCTGCTGAAGATCATGGGCCGCACGCCCACGATGGTCGAGCTGGGTATCTTCTCGGCCATGTGGAGCGAGCACTGCTCCTACAAGTCCTCGAAGGTCTGGCTGAAGAAGCTGCCGACCACGGCGCCGTGGGTCATCCAGGGCCCGGGCGAGAATGCCGGCGTCATCGACATCGGCGACGGCCAGGCCGCCATCTTCAAGATGGAGAGCCACAACCATCCCTCCTATATCGAGCCCTACCAGGGCGCGGCGACGGGCGTGGGCGGCATCCTGCGCGACGTCTTCACGATGGGCGCGCGGCCGGTGGCCAACCTCAACGCGCTGCGCTTCGGCGACCCCAAGCATGCCAAGACCCGCCACCTCGTGTCGGGCGTCGTGGCCGGCATCGCGGGCTACGGCAACTGCATGGGCATTCCCACCGTCGGCGGCGAGACCAACTTCCATGCTGCCTACAACGGCAACATCCTGGTCAACGCCATGACCGTGGGCGTGGCCGCCACCGACAAGATCTTTTATGCGGCGGCCGCCGGCATCGGCAATCCGATGGTCTATGTCGGCTCCAAGACCGGCCGCGACGGCATCCACGGCGCCACCATGTCCTCGACCGAGTTCAACGAGGACAGCGAGAGCAAGCGCCCGACGGTGCAGGTCGGCGATCCGTTCGTCGAGAAGCTGCTGCTGGAAGCCTGCCTCGAGCTGATGGCGACCGACGCCATCATCGCCATCCAGGACATGGGCGCGGCCGGCCTCACCTCCTCGTCGTTCGAGATGGCGGCCAAGGGCGGGCTGGGCCTCGTCATGGAGCTCGACAAGGTGCCGATGCGCGAGACCGGCATGAATCCCTACGAGCTCATGCTGTCGGAGAGCCAGGAGCGCATGCTGATCGTGCTCAAGCCTGGCCGCGAGGACGAGGCGCGCAAGATCTTCGAGAAGTGGGAACTGGACTTCGCCGTGATCGGTCACCTGACCGACACCGAGCGCATGGTGCTGACCTGGCACGGCGACGTGGTGGGCAACATCCCGATCCCGCCGCTGGTCACCGAGGCGCCGATGTACGAACGGCCGTGGACCCTGACGCCGCTGCCGCCCGAGCTGGCCGCCTCGCAGGTGCCCGCGCCGACCGACTGGAAGGCCTCGCTGCTCACCCTGATGAGCTGCCCCGATCTCGCCAGCAAGGCGTGGATCTGGCACCAGTACGACCATCTCATCATGGGCAACACGGCGATCCGCCCGCAGGGCGGCGACGCGGCGCTGGTGCGCGTGCCGGGGGCGCCGAAGCCCGCGAGCCACAAGGGCCTCGCCATGACGTCGGACTGCACGCCGCGCTACGTGCAGGCCCATCCCGAGACCGGCGGCCGCCAGGCCGTCGCCGAGGCCTGGCGCAACATCACCGCGGTCGGCGCCCGGCCGCTCGCCGTCACCGACAACATGAACTTCGGCAATCCGCAGAAGCCCGAGATCATGGGCCAGTTCGCCGGCGCCATCATGGGCATGGCGGAAGCCTGCACCGCGCTCGACTTCCCCGTCGTGTCGGGCAACGTCTCGCTCTACAACGAGACCGAGGGCCGGCCGATCCTGCCGACCCCGACCATCGGCGCGGTGGGCGTGATCGACGACATCGCGACCTCCGCTGGCTCGCGCCTCGTCCAGTCCGGCCTCGCGCTGGTCCTGATCGGCGAGACGTCGGGCTGGCTCGGCCAGTCGATCTATCTTCGGGAACTTCACGGCCGGGAGGAAGGCGCCCCGCCGCCGGTCGATCTCGCCGTCGAGCGCCGCAACGGCGACTTCGTGCGCGGCCAGATCATCGGCCGCCGCGTCCATGCCTGCCACGACCTCTCCGACGGCGGCCTGCTCGTGGCGCTCGCCGAAATGTGCCTGTCGGGCGGCACCGGCGCCTGCATCAAGCTGCCGGCAAGCGACGTCGCGCCCCACGCCTATCTCTACGGCGAGGACCAGAGCCGCTACCTGATCGCCACCGACGACGGCCCCGCCCTCGTCGAGACCGCCCGCAAGGCTGGCGTGCCGGCCGTGCTGCTGGGCTATTCCGGCGGGCCGGACATCACGGTCGACGGGCTCCTCGCCCTGCCGCTGCAGGAGTTGCGCGACGCCCACGAGAACTGGCTCCCCGGCTACATGAACAGCGCCGTCTGAGGATTTCTCATGCCTATGCAAGCTGACGACATCGTTCGCCTGATCCAGGAAGGCATCCCGGGTGCCGAGGTCGAGATCCAGGATCTCGCCGGAGACGGCGATCACTACGCCGCCACGGTCGTTTCTCCCGCTTTCGCGGGCAAATCGAAGATCCAGCAGCACCAGATGGTCTATGGCGCGCTGGGCGGGCGCATGGGGGGCGTTCTCCATGCGCTGAAGCTGACCACCATGGCGCAAAGGCCCTGAACGCCCTATATTCAGACACCCCCGCGCCCCCGGTGGCGCCCCACGGAGATCGATCATGAGCGAACCCCAGGTGTTCGAGCGTATCCGCGACGAGATCGGCAAGAACGACGTTCTGCTGTTCATGAAGGGCACGCCCGTATTTCCCCAGTGCGGCTTCTCGGCCGCGGTGGTCGACGTGCTGAGCCAGCTCGGCGTGAAGTTCCACGGCATCAACATCCTCGTCGACCCGGAACTGCGGGAAGGCATCAAGGACTTCAGCCAGTGGCCGACGATCCCCCAGCTCTACGTCAAGGGCGAGTTCGTTGGCGGCTGCGACATCGTCCGCGAGATGTTCGAGACCGGCGAACTGGAGCAGGTCTTCAAGGAAAAGGGCGTGGCGCTGGCGGAAGCCGCATAAGCAGCCAAGTTTCCTGGTTTTCGACCCAAACGGGAGCGCGAAAGCGCTCCCGTTTTTTATTGGAGCGCGCCTTGAGGCAATTCGCGATCGACAGCGGGGCCTTCGACAGGTGTGACATCGAACCGTTATGATCTTAGGGCACGGTCCATGCATATCGGCGGCAGCGTACGTCGGTACCTGAGTTTGAGGCGGGGGTTGTCATGTCGAACGGAACTTTCACGGGGTTTCTGGACGCGCTGCGGGCGTTCGAATCGGGTGTCGACTACGACCGCTATCTTTCGGGACAGATCACCGAGGCCCAGATCCGGAACTGGGTGGGCGATGCCAACTGGAATGCCTATCAGGCCGGCGATCTCTCCTGGCGTGACATGCAGTACACCTCCGTGAATTCGCTGGGCTTCGTCGGCTATCAGTTCGGCGAGCCGCTGCTGATCGACCTCGGCTACTATCTGGATAACACTGGCAACCTCTGGACCGGCCGTTTCACCGGCAAGAACGGCGTCGACAGCTTCGCCACGCTCAAGACCGACATCCAGGAAGCCATCATCCTCGATGCCTTCGGCTACAATCTCAACGTCATCGAGAGCGGGCTCGAGGCCAAGGGCACCAGCCTCGACGCGCTGATCGGGACCCAGCGCACCTATGTGGACACCAACGGACAGAGCGTCACCGTCACGCTCACCCTCACCGGCATCCTTGCCGCCGCCCATCTGCGCGGTGCCTGGGGCACGCTGGACCTTCTCAACAATGGCAGCGCCTCGGCCGACGAATACGGCACCTCCATCCTCAAATACATCCAGCAGTTCGGCGCCTACGACACGCCGAGCTACACGACCCTGATCGCCGCCCACGAGTCGGCCAAGACGCTCGCCATGGCCGAGGAGCTCTGGCACGACGATTTCAACAATGACGGCACCGTCTCCGACTATGCAGGCTGGGACGGCACCCAGGCGGACGGCGGCTCCACCGGCGGACAGACGGGTGGCGGCGGAGAGACTGGAGGCGACGGCGCGGCCACCGTGACCACCATCAGCTGGATGTGGGGAACCAACACCATCCTGGCCTTCGACCCCGACCTCGACGTTCTCGATTTCGGCTGGTTCCAGCAGGACAATTTTTCCATCGCCGAGGTGGGCGGCTCGGTCGTCATCACCATCATCGGGAACAACCAGACCTACAGGCTCGACGGCGTCACGCTCGCCGAGCTGAGCATGGCCAATATCCGCGCGAAGGACGCGAGTGCGATCCAGAAATGGGACTCGGCCTTCGACACGGCGGAGCCGGCGGTGCCCACCCTGTCCATCGCCGACATGTCGGTGCAGGAGGGCAACTCGGGCACCAGGCTCATGACCTTCACCGTGACCCTGTCCGCGGCGGCCGCCGGCGCGGTCACGGTCGCCTATTCGACAGCCGACGGCACCGCCACGTCCGGCAGCGACTATGTTGCCGCGAACGGCACCCTCACCTTCGCTGCGGGGGAAACGTCGAAGACCATCCAGGTGACGGTCAAGGGCGATACCGCAGCGGAGGGCAACGAGGCCTTCACCATCCGCCTCGCCAATGCCGCCGGTGCCACCATCGCCGACGGCTCGGCAACCGGGACCCTCACCAACGACGATACGGCGCCGACACTGCCCGCGCTCTCGGTGGGCGATGTGGCAATGCGCGAAGGCGATTCAGGCACCGCCGAGCTGATGTTCATCGTCACGCTCGACAAGGCTGCCACCGGGCCCGTGACGGTGAACTACGCCACCGCCAACGGCACCGCGACGGCGGGCTCCGACTATGCGGCGCTCACCGGAACGCTGACCTTCGCGGCCGGCGAGACCTCGAAGATGGTGCATGTGGCCGTCAACGGCGACACCGCGGTGGAGGCGAATGAAATCTTCTCGCTTACCCTCTCCAACGCCACCGGCGCGACCATCGCCGACGCCGCCGCGGTCGGGCAGATCACCGACGACGATACGCAGCAGGATCCGGGCACCGGAACCGGCACGGTCTGGCTCGTCAACTCCGTGAGCGGCGCCGATATCGTCGGCTTCGATCCGGCGGTGGACAGGATCGACCTCGGCAACGCCAACATTCATTCCTTCATCATCATCGACACGCCGGAGGGTTTCGGCTTCAGGAGCCCGTGGAGCGGCGAGACGGTGATCGTGCAGGGCGTCCGCCTTGCCGACCTCTCGGTGGAGAATTTCGAATACATCGACAACAATCATCTGCGCGAGGCGCTGAGCGGCGCGCTGGCCTGGGAGAACGGACCGGTACTCGCGGCCGACACCGTCTATATGCGCTCCCATGAAGTCGGCCAGGTGGACCGGGTCGCCTTCGATCCCGCCACCGACGTGGTGAGCTTCAAATTCTACGGCAGCCGCGAAAACCTCACGATGACCGACAGCAGCGAAGGCGTGGTCATCGCCGATCTCAGCACGGGCCAGAAGCTCATTCTTCTCGGCGTCACCCGGGCCGACCTCTCCTCGGGCAACTTCGAGTTCACCTTCACCCAGGTCCGCGAGGACGACCTGTCCGGCAAGATCGGCATGGGGCAGGCTTCCAACGCCCAGATCGTCGATTTCAACCTGCCCATCGCCGGCGGCGGCACGGTGGCGGGGGCCTCCGGGGCGACCGACGGCGTGACCGGGCACGATGGTGGTGCCCCTCCCGCGCTCTCCATCGGCGACCTCTCGGTGGCGGAAGGCAACGGCGACCATGCCCATTTCATGTTCATGGTGACGCTCGACAAGGCCGCCGACGGCCCCGTGTCGGTGGCCTACTCGACCGCAAACGGCACGGCCAGGGCCGGCAAGGATTATGTCGCCTCCAGCGGCACCGTCACCTTCGCCGCCGGCGAGACGTCCAAGATGGTCCATGTCGACATCAAGGGCGACGTTCTGGCCGAGAAGAACGAGACCGTCACGGTCAACCTTTCCAGCCCGACAGGCGCCACGATCGCCGACGGCACCGCAACAGGCACCATCATCGACGACGACCGTCCCCCGACCCTCTCGATCGCCGACCTCACGGTAACGGAAGGCAACGGGGACCATGCCCATTTCATGTTCGTGGTGACGCTCGACAGGGCCGCCGACGGCCCGGTGACGGTGAACTACTCCACCGCCAATGGCACCGCCAAGGCGAGCAAGGATTATGTCGCATCCAGCGGCACCGTCACCTTCGCCGCCGGCGAAACCTCCAAGATGATCCATGTCGACATCAAGGGCGACGTGCTGGCCGAGGGCGACGAGACCGTCAAGGTCAAGCTCTCCGACGCCGCCGGCGCCACGATCGCCGACGGCACCGCCATCGGTACCATCATCGACGACGACGCCATCCCGGTCCTGCCGGCCCTGTCCATCGCCGACCTCACGGTTGCCGAGGGCAATGGCGAGCACGCCCACTTCATGTTCACCGTGACCCTCGACAAGGCGGCCACGGGGCCCGTGACGGTGGCCTATGCCACCGCCAACGGTACGGCGACCGCCGGCTCGGACTATGTCGCCTCGGGCGGCAGCCTCACCTTCGCTGCGGGCGAAACCTCGAAGACGGTGCATGTCGACATCAGCGGTGACGCCGTGCTCGAAGGCAACGAGACCTTCACGGTCACCCTCTCCAATGCCAGCGGCGCCACCATTGCCGACGGCGCCGCCATCGGCACCATCGTCAACGACGATCCCGAGCCGGACCAGGGCCATGTCGGCAATGGAAAGGCCGATACGTTCTCGATCAGCTGGGCCTGGGGCACGAACACGGCGATCAATTTCGACACCGCCCTCGACACGCTCGACTTCAGTTGGATGGCCAAGGACGGTTTCTCCATCGCCGAAGCGAACGGCTCGACCGTCATCACCATCGAGGGCAACAACCAGACCTACCAGCTGACCGACGTATCGCTCGCGGAACTCTCCCTGGCCAACATCGCCGCCAAGGATGCCGGCGCCGTCGCGGAATGGGCTGCGGCCCTGGAAAACGCGCATGCGGCGCACCATTACGACCTCATGATGTGAGGTCGGGCGTTCCTACCCGAACGCGTAGGCGGCCATCGACAGGTTCCCCAACGTGAAGCTCCGGTGGAGCGCCCGGCCCCGGGCGCCCTCCCCCGCAGCGCCATAGGCGACGTGCAGCGGCAACAGGTGCTCTTCGGTCGGATGGGCCTCCCGGGCATAGGGGGCGCGGGCGCGATAGTCGGCAAGGGCAGGCTCGTCACCCTTCTCCAGCGTGTCGGCCATCCAGTCGTCGAAGGCCTGCGCCCACGGCTCGGGCTCCGAGGCGCCCTCGCTGCGCACCAGGGCGCGCAGATTGTGGATCGCACTGCCGCTGCCCATGACCAGGATGCCCTCCTCCCGAAGCGATGCGAGCTTGCGTCCCAGCGCAATGTGATGCGCCGGACTGAGCGCCGGCTGCACCGAGAGCTGGAAGATCGGGATGTCGGCCTCGGGCCAGGCGAGCATCGCCGGCACCCAGGCGCCATGGTCGAGCCCGCGATGATCGTGCGCGGCGCCTGTAAGCTTTGCGACTTTCTCGGCGAGCGCCGGTGCGCCGGGCGCGGCATATCGCAACTGGTAGAGCGCCTCCGGAAATCCGTAGAAATCGTGGATCGTATCGGGCTTTCGAGCCACCGAGACGACAGGCACGTCCGTGTCCCAGTGAGCCGACACCGCGACAATCGCTGTCGGGCGCGGAATTTGCTGGCTGAGGCCCGTCAGGAAGGTGCGCGCAGGCGCGTCGCTCAGGATGAGCGTCGGCGCTCCGTGGGACACGAAGATGGTCGGCATCGACATATCTTTATTCCTCCGGACCCGCCTGGCAGCGTGTAAGCAACGGGTCGAGTTTATCATGAGAAGGGTTGTTTGATGTTGAGTTTGCGTAGACGGGTCGCCTTGGCGGCATCACTCGGATTGGCGGCCGCAATGGCGACGGTATCGGTCCCAGCGGCGGCCCAGACGACGCTCAGGATGGTGTCGCATGCGGACATCAAGATCCTCGACCCGATCTGGACGACAGCGCTGATCACCCGCAACCACGGCTACATGATCTACGATGTCCTGTTCGCCAAGGACGCCGACCTCAAGACCCAGCCGCAGATGGCGGAAAAGTACACCGTCTCCGACGACAAGCTCACCTGGACGATCACCTTGCGTGACGGCCTTGAATGGAGCGACGGCACCCCCGTCACGTCCGAGGATTGCATCGCCTCGATCAAGCGCTGGGGCGCCCGCGACGGGTTCGGCCAGTTGCTGCTGCGGGCCACCAAGGACATCAAGGCGATCGACGCCAAGACCTTCGCGATCGAGCTCAAGGAGCCGTTCGGCCTCGTCATCGACGCGCTCGGAAAGCCCTCCTCGAACGTGCCGTTCATGATGCCCAAGAGGGTTGCAGAGACGGATCCCAACAAGCAGATCGACGACTATACCGGCTCCGGCCCCTTCATCTTCAAGAAGGAGGAATGGAAGCCCGGCGAGAAGATCGTCTACGTCAAGAACACCAAGTACAAGCCGCGCAACGAGCCGCCCTCGATGCTGGCCGGCGGCAAGGTGGCCAAGGTCGACAGGGTCGAATGGCTGGCCATCACGGACCCCAGCACGGCCGTGAACGCCCTGCTGGCGGGGGAGATCGACCTCATCGAATCGCCGGTGCCCGACCTGTTCCCGATGCTGAAGGCCGACAAGAACATCGCGCTGTTCGGCTGGAACTCGCTCGGTAGCCAGATCATCATGCGCTTCAACACGCTTCACCCGCCCTTCAACAACGTGAAGGCGCGCCAGGCGGCGATGTGGGCGCTCGCCCAGGAAGACATGCTGCGGGCCCAGGTCGGCGATCCCGAAATCTACAAGGTCTGCAACGCGCCGTTCGTCTGCGGCACGACCTACGGCAAGGAATATGGCGACCTGCTGATCAAGCCCGACCTCGAGAAGGCGCGCCGGCTCCTGAAGGAGAGCGGCTATGACGGCACGCCGGTCGCCATGCTGCAGCAGACCGACCTGCAATCCTCGAATCAGGTGCAGGCCGTCGCCAAGCAGCAGCTCGAAAAGGCGGGCTTCAAGATCGACCTTCTGGCGATGGACTGGCAGACCGTGGTGGCCCGCCGCGCCCGCAAGGAGCCGCCGGCGCAGGGTGGCTGGAACATCTTCTTCACCACCAACATCACGCTCGATCTCGACAATCCGGGCATCAACGGCTACGCCGCCGGCACCTGCGAGAAGGCGTGGTTCGGCTGGCCGTGCGACCCCGAAATCGAGGTCCTGCGCGCCGCCTTCATCAAGGAGAGCGACCCGGCCAAGCGCAAGGAACTGGGCACCGCCATTTCGGACCGCCTGATGGACCAGGGCTTCTACGCCCCGGTCGGCCAGTACAAGGCCTTCGGCGCCTACCGCAAGGACCGCCTCAGCGGCTGGCTTGCCGGCCCGGTTCCGGTGCTCTGGAACATCAGCAAGAAGTGACCGCATAGCGTCGAGCCTTGCGGAAACGGAGGGGACCTTCGCCGGACGGTGAAGGTCCCCTTCCCTTTTGTGCCGGATGATCCCGATCGCGACGCCGTCGGCATCGACGCTGCTTTATTCCTCGTCGGGCCCATGGCAGCTTGTGTGAAGTTTGGGTGCTTCAGAAGGGAAAGAACAAATCATGCACGTAATGCGGAGATTGCGACAGGCGGCAGCCTGTCTGGCCCTGTCGACGGCGGTGGCGGCAGTCGCGGCCCCGGCCTCGGCGCAAACGCTGAAGATGGTCGCCCATTCCGATCTGAAGGTCCTCGACCCGATCTGGACGACCGCCTTCATCACCCGGAACCACGGCTACATGATCTACGACACTCTGTTCGCCCAGGATGCCGAAGCGCGCATCCAGCCGCAGATGGTCGATAAATACGAGGTCTCGGCCGACAAGCTGACTTGGACCTTCACCCTGCGCGACGGCCTGGAATGGCATGACGGCCAGCCGGTCACCGCCGAGGACTGCGTCGCCTCGATCAAGCGCTGGGGCGCCCGCGATTCGCTCGGCCAGCAGATGATGGCCTCCGTCGGCACGACGAAGGCCATTGATGCCAAGACCTTCCAGATCGTCTTCAAGGAGCCGTTCGGCCTCGTCCTCGACGCGCTCGGCAAGCCGTCCTCGACCGTGCCCTTCATGATGCCCAAGCGGGTCGCCGAGACCGACCCGTTCAAGCAGATCGACGACTACACCGGCTCGGGCCCGTTCATCTTCAAGAAGGACGAGTGGAAGCCCGGCGAGAAGGTCGTCTATGTCAAGAACACCAAGTACAAGCCGCGCGCCGAGCCGCCTTCGATGCTGGCCGGCGGCAAGGTGGTGAAGATCGATCGCCTCGAATGGCTCGCGATCGCCGACCCGAGTACGGCGGTCAATGCCCTGGTCCAGGGCGAGATCGACCTCATCGAGATTCCCGTGCCCGATCTCTTCCCGCTGCTGAAGGCCGAAAAGAACATCGAGCTCTACGGCTGGAACGCGCAGGGCAGCCAGATCCTCATGCGCTTCAACCATCTCCACCCGCCGTTCAACAACCTTAAGGCCCGGCAGGCGGCGATGTATGCGATCGCCCAGGAGGATTTCCTGCGCGCCCAGGTGGGCGATCCCGAGATCTACCGGGTCTGCAACGCGCCGCTGGTCTGCGGCTCGCCCTATGAGAAGGACTACGGCAACCTGCTGGTCAAGCCGGACCTCGAGAAGGCGCGTCAGCTCCTGAAGGAAAGCGGCTATGACGGCACGCCGATCGTCATGATGCATGCGACCGACCTGCTCTCCTCGAACCAGCTTCCGCCGGTCGGCAAGCAGGCGCTTGAGAAGGTCGGCTTCAAGGTCGACCTGCAGTCGATGGACTGGCAGACCGTCGTGACGCGTCGCGCCAAGAAGGACCCGCCGGCGCAGGGCGGCTGGAACATCTTCTACACCACGACCGTCACGGTCGGTACGGAGAGCCCGGCCAACAATTCCTTCACCAGCGGCGGCTGCGAGAAGGCGTGGTTCGGCTGGCCGTGCGATCCAGAGATGGAGAAGCTTCGCTCGTCCTATGCCAAGGAAGTCGACCCGGCCAAGCGGAAGGAGATCGCCATGGCCGTCTCCGACCGGGTGATGGACCAGGCCACGTACATCGTGCTCGGCCAGTACAAGGCGTTCGGCGCCTATCGCAAGGACCGCATCAGCGGCTGGCTGCCCGGCCCCGTGCCGGTGATGTGGAACATCACCAAGAAGTAACGCACGCGGGTGATCCCAGCACCACTGTCATCCCGAACGGAGCGAGGGACCCTTGCCTTGACGGTGAAGGTCCCTCGCCTGCGATTCTGGATGACAATCGAGCGGTCGTGAGGCTTCGCGCCGCTCAAGCTGCCCGCGCGAGCGGCTCTTCATGCCAGCGCTGCGCGGCCTCGGCGATGCGGCGGCCGAGCGCCTCGAAGGTCTTGAAGTCGCTGGCGCCGATTCCCTCGACACCCTGATCGGCATTGGCCTGCGCCATCGCACCGATCGACGCGCCGACCCGGTTGAGGTCGGCGCTCGATCCCTTCGAATGATTGTTGCCCGGCGGCAGGCCGAGGCCGACCCAGACCATGCCGTGCTGCACCGCGAGCGTGAGCAGCTGGTAGAGCGTGTTGTGCTTGTCACCGTTCCACGAGGCCGAGACGGTGAATCCCGCGGCGAGCTTGTTGCGCCACCTGCCCTCCATCCAGCGGCTGGACGTCCAGTCCTTGAACTTCGCAAAATCCGCCGACACGCCGCCCATGTAGGTCGGACTGCCGAAGACGACGGCATCGGCGGCGTCGAGTTCGGCCGCGCGGGCCTCGGCCTCGGCTACCGGGATCAGGCTAACGCTGGTGCCCGAAACCGCTCGTGCGCCGGTGGCCACAGCCTCGGCGAGCGCCTGAGTATGTCCGAAGCCCGAGTGATAGACGATGGCGACATTGGTCATGACGACTTCCAATTCCTTGATTTCACTGGAGAAACGAATGAATCGTTTCCCGAGATCAGTTGATTACACAAAGTGACTGGAAACATCTGGGATGGCCGCTATATATTCTCCAGTAGGTACCAAATCGTAACCTAAAGGTTTTTTCCATGAGCACGTCGACCCCTGCCACCGCCGCCCAGGCCAAGGAAAGCGTCAGCTGCCCGATGGACTTCATCCTGCGCATGCTGATGGGCCCGTGGACGACCTACATCCTCTACAACCTGCGCACCCACGGGCCGCAGCGCTTCGGCGAGTTGAAGCGCCGGGTGTCGGGCATCTCGGCCAAGATGCTGACCGAGCGCCTGCGCACTCTCGAAGGCGCGGCGCTGGTGAAGCGCGACTACGAAGCGACCATCCCGCCCAAGGTCACCTATTCGCTGACCAAGCGCGGCGGCGAGTTGGACGAGGTCATGGACCGCCTGGCCGAGATCGCCATCCGCTGGGAAGCCGAAGATGCAGCCAAGCGCAACGGCCGCTTGATCGAGAAGTCCCCCGAAAAGGCGGCTGCGCTGCAGGCGGCGGAGTAACCGTCAGCCGCACAGCCAGATGTTCACGGCGAATCGACCGTCACCGAAGGCGCCCTGGGGGCAGGACACGCGCTCGACCTCGTGACGCGCCGTCGAGGGGAAGACGAGCAGGCTGTCGTGGGTGGGTTCGACATCGATGGTCTGGCCGCCACCCAAGTCGAAGAGCTGGAGACGCCCGCCCGTGAAGCGGCGGGGCTCGCGGTGGAAGTAATAGATCATGGTGAGGCGCCGGCGGCCGCCGGGCGTGTACTGGTCGCCGGTGAACGTGTCGGTGTGCGGCCGGTAGAAGGCGCCGTCGCCATGCGCCACCACTTCCATCTGCGTGCTGTTGGGCGGCGTGTGCGTCATCTCGAAATCCGTCTCCAGCCCGGACTGCAGGGCCAGCGCCTTGCGGCGCAGCGGCTCGGCAAAGGCACCGAGATCCTTCAGGACGGCGGATTGTCGGGTCAGCGCTTCGAGGCGCCCCGTACCCTCATGCGCCAGGCGGGTCGGCGCGAACCGGGCTTCGGCCGCGAGCGCATAGGCCAGCAATCGCGCCGAGTGTGCCTCGCCCAGCCATCCCGCGAAGATCCGGTGGGGCGGAAACCGCCCGCCGAGGAAAGACGGCTCCGCCATCCGCCAGCTTTCGGCGCGTTAACAGATGGTGGCAAGGCATTGTTTTGGAAGGCCAATCCCGGCACCACTCAGGCACGGCCTGAGGGCGTTAATGCAAGAAGCCAGAAAGAGCCGCCAACTGCGAGAGCCGGATGAGCCACTAACCCCGGCAGTTAAAGTGAACTCTGAGCTGATCAATCCGCCCAGAGCTCACCCAAAGTCTCAACTCAACTCAAACCCACCCCCAAAAGTCGGGGCATGCCCCTACTTCTTCGACACCCCCCAGAATACCGTCACGGGCGGCGGGGGGCTGATCGTTCCGATATTCGAGCGCACGGCGCTGACACCGAACCATTCGCCGAGCGGTACGTGGGTCACCACCTTGATGGCGCGTTCCTGGACGGCGGTGGCGGCGGCCTTCTTCTCGGCCTCCGTCGTCGCCTGCACATACTTGTCCCGCAGCTTCTCGAGTTCCTCGTCGCAGGGCCAGCCGGAGCGCGCCTTGTCGCAGCTGGCGATCAGGAAGGGCGTCATCAGCGGATCGAGGATGTCGACCTGCGACCAGCTCGTCGAGAAGGCGTTCCACCCGCCTTCCGCGACCGGCACCTTCTTGGCCAGCCGCACGATCACGCTCTGCCAGTCCATCGAAATCATATCGACCTTGAAACCCGCCCGCTCCAGCAGCGCCTTGGCCACCGGCCCGAGCTGCTTGATCACGCCGAGGTCGGTCGGCGCCAGCAGGGTCACCGGCGTGCCGTCGTAGCCGGCTTCCGCCAGCAGGGCCTTGGCCTTCGCAGCATTACCCTCGACCAGCCCGGCCATGCCGGCATCCGTCGCCAGCGGCGAGCCACAGGTGAACATCGCCTTGCAGGTCTGATAGAAGCGCTTGTCGCCGATATTGGCCTGCAGGAAATCCTGCTGGTTGAGGGCCAGTGCGGCAGCCTGGCGAACCTTCTCGTTGTTGAACGGCGGCAGCAGCCAGTTCGGCCGGAAGGCATACTGGTTGGAGACGCGCCCCTTGATGACGCGGATGCCCTTGTCCTTCTCGACCAGCGGCAGATGGTCGGCGGAGACGCCTTCGAGATAGTCGATCTCGCCGTTCAGCAGCGCATTGACCTGGGTCTCAGCGTCGGAGATCGAGAGCCACTCGACCCTGTCGACGTTGACCATCTTGCCGCCGGACAGACCCGACATCGGCTCGGACCGCGGCTTGTATTTGGCGAACTTGGTGTAGACGAGCTTCTCGCCGGGCTTCCATTCGTCCTTCTTGAACACGAAGGGACCGGAGCCGATGTATTCCTCGATCTGCTTGAACGGATCGGTCTCGGCGATGCGTTTGGGCATCATGAAGGGTACGACCACCGAGGGCTTGCCCAGCGATTCGATGACCGCGCCGAACTTCTCCTTCAGCACGATCTGGAAGGTCTTGGGATCGAGGACCTTATACTCCTTCAGGGCCTGCGCCATCTTCTGGCCCATCGCGTCGCGCGCCGACCAGCGCTTGAGCGAGGCGATGCAGTCCTCCGCGGTCACCGGCTGGCCGTCATGCCATTCCAGCCCGTCGCGCAGCTTGAAGGTCCAGACAAGCCCATCGTCGCTGGTGGTCCAGGTGTCGACCATCTGTGGCTTCACCTGGAACTTCTCGTCCATGGCGAACAGCACGTCGTAGAGCATGTAGCCGTGATTGCGCGTGATGTAGGCGCCGCTCCAGATCGGATCGAGCACCTTCACGTCGGAATGCATGACCACTTTCAGGGTCTGGGCCGATGCCATCGGCACGGCAGACACGGTGGCAAGTGCCGCGACGGCGGATAATAGGAAACGACGCATGAATGGGCCCCAATGAACAACGCGAGGGCCAAAATTCTAGGGCGAGTTCACAGCCTGTGTCAGTGCGATATGGGCTGCTGGACGAAAAAGAAACTTCCTCCGGCGAAACGCGCCGCGGTCTTCCTGACACGGTTCTTGCAAGCCAAACCGTCGTCTCGACCGAAGCGCCGCAGGCGCGGAGCGGAGAGACCTTCTCTCCACTAAAAGCCGGCAATTCGTAGAGAGAAGGTCTCTCCGCTACGCCTCGCTACGCGAGGCTTCGGTCGAGACGACGAGCCTTGTTGGCGGCGCCTTCATCATCCCCCGTGGTCTGAGCGAAGCGACGCGAGGGCGGCGTCGTCGAAGGACGACAGGTGTGTCTACAGCGCGAGCCTGTAGACGCGCGTCGCCGTTCCCGAGAACAAGGCCTTCTTCTCGGACGCCGATGCACCGGACGAGATCCGCTTGAAGGCGTTCCACAGCACGCCGTAGCCCGAGGTGATCTTGTCGACGGGAAAGTTGCTCTCGTACATGCAGCGATCGACCCCGAAGAGCTCGATGGTCGTCTCGACCCAGGGCCTGAACGCCTCGGTGAGTTCAGCCGAGCCCGGCGGTGTCGGGCGACGGTAGAAATCGAAGAAGCCCATGGCCATGCCGAGGCCGCCCAGCTTCACCACGATGTTCGGGCGGCGAGCCAGCTCGGCCATCGATTTCCTCCAGGTCGCGCGCACCTCGTCGTGACGGCCGGCGTAGCCGGCATAGCCCAGCGGGCCGCCGACATGGTCGAGCACGATCGTCGTGCCGGGGAAGGCATCCGCCAGTTCGGCGATCTCGAGGATCTGCGGATGGTAGAGCCAGGCGTCGAACGTCAGGTCGCGCTTCGCCAGCTCGCGGAAGCCTTCCCGCCAGGTCAGGTCGCGGGTCTGCTCGGGCGGCGGATCGTTGCGTGAGTTGCGGATGCCTGGATCGGCATCCCAGCCGGTCTGGTGCCTGATGCCCTTGAAGCGGCCGTTGCCGGCGGCGATCTGGGCGTCGAACACGTCGCCCGCCTTTTCGCCGAGGCGCAGGTCGACATGGCCGACGATGCCGGCGCAGGCGCGCAAGTCTCCGTAGAGACCGGACGCGCTCATCGCCGCGACGCCATTGGCGAACTCGGTCTCGCCGATGCAGCGCAGTTCGGCCGGACCGTCCTTGCGGTACATCGAATGACAGTCGACGTACACCGTCCCCACGATGTTATGGCCGGTGCGCGTGTCGGCCAGCAGGTCGTGGAACAGATAGTCGTTGCCGGTGCGCTGCCAGAGATGGTGATGCGGGTCGACGATCGGCAGGTCGGGCTCGAGCGCGGGCTCGCTCACCTTCGCCACCCACGCCGGATGGGGATTCATCACATTGCCGAGGCTTTCGGCGGGCTGGGCCATCGTTTCCTCCCTCGCAAGCGTTCGTTAGTGGATCGGCTCTTCGGCGATCATCGAGACGTGAGCGTGCACGACCTTCCAGCCGACGTCGGGCAGGCGCACCCAGGTCTGCGTCTGCCGGCCGGTCATCTCCCTGCCGCGCACCTTATAGACCAGCGAGACCGTCGCGATGTCGCGGCCCAGGGTGACGATGTCGAGGCGCAGCCGCTTCTCCTTGCTGCCGGGCCCCGGCGGACGGGCGACGCGAAAGGCATGGATGCGGTCGAAGCCGTAGCCGTGTTCGTTGTTGGCGAGACGGATCGTGTGCGGGCTGTCCCAGAAGGTGGCGTCGAGCACCTCGACGTTCTTGTCGATCAACGCCTGCTCGTAGCGTTCGAACAACTCGCGCACCTCGGCCACGACTTCGGGAATGTTCGGCGTCAGATCCGTCACGCTCACCTCGCTCTTGCTGGATTTCCCACGACTGTAGCACCCGTCGGCACGTCTCGGGTGACGACGGCGCCGGCACCCACGATCACCTCGTCGCCGATGGTGACGCCCGGCAGCACGATGGCGCCGCCGCCGATCCAGACATCGGCGCCGATCTTCACCGGCCGCCCGAATTCCAGGCCGGCGCGGCGCCGCGCGGGATCGCGCGGATGGTCCGCGGTGAGGATCTGGACGCCGGGCCCGATCTGCGTGCGGTCACCGATCGTGACCTGCACCACGTCGAGGATGATGCAGTTGAAGTTGAGGAACACGCCCTTGCCGAGGCTGATGTTGTAGCCGTAGTCGCAATGGAAGGGCGGCCGGATGTAGGCACCCTCGCCCACCTCGGCCAGCATCTCGCGCAAGAGCGCCGGATAGTTCTTCTGCGTGGCCGCGATCGAGGCGTTGTACCGATCCATCCACTCGGCGACGCGACGCGCGTCGGCGGCCAGCTCCTCGCCGGTCGCGACGTAGAGTTCGCCCGCCAGCATCTTCTGCTTTTCGCTCGCCAAGACGCCTCCTTCTCGAAGGCGCGATCAGCCCGCCGCCTTCTCCATCGCGCGGGCAACGGCCACAAGGGTGGCGTCGCTGCCGCGCGGGCCGATGATGGACAGGCCGACCGGCAGACCGTCAACCGTCGTGGCGCCGGGCAGATTGACCTGCGGAAAGCCCGCCAGCCCACCCTGCGCACAGAGGCAGGTGATGCGGTCGCGCAGCGGATCCAGCACCGACAGCGGCAGGCCGACCTTCGGCGCCGGGAACGGCGTGGTCGGCAGGCAGAGGATGGTGCCCGGCGGCAGCAGGTACTTCATGCGGCTGCGCGCTTCCTGGCGCATCAGGTTGGCCCAGACCTTGTCGCCCTCGGGGATCATCGAGCCGGCAACCAGCGCCTTGGCAACCGAAAAGGCGAAGCGCGGATTGCGCTCGTCGAGCCAGCTCCTGAACGTCGCATAGGCTTCGGCGGGCTGCAGCGTGCGCTGGGCGCGCGCCCATACCGACAGGCCCTGCGGCGCCATGATCTCCTCGCGGCTCGAACCGATGAGGGCGGCGAGCTTCTTCACCATCGGCTGCAGCGCCTCGGACGTATCGTCATCGGCGAAGCCGAAAGCGTCGACCGCGACGATGAGCTTCGAGGGCAACGCCGTCGGGATCTCCTCGCCCAGCATCACGCCGCAGACCTTCGCAAAGGTCTCGGCGTCGCGCGCGAACCAGCCGGTCGTGTCGGAGGTCGGCGCCTGGGGCAGCATGCCCGTCACGTCGACGCGGCCGTGGGTCGGCCGGATCCCGTAGAGGCCGCAGAAACTCGAGGGGACGCGCACCGAGCCGCCCGTGTCGGTGCCCAGTGCCGTATCGCAGATTCCCGCGGCCACGGCGGCGGCAGAGCCCGACGACGAACCGCCCGGCACGCGTCCAGGAGCGCGGACGTTCGTCGGCGTGCCGTCGAAGGCGTTCTCGCCCAGGATGCCGAGCGAGACCTCGTCGGTGATGGTCTTGCCGATCAGGGTCGCGCCGGCATCGAGCAGCGTCTGCACCGCCCAGGAATGCCGGTCGGGGATCGCCCGCCCCGTGGGCCAGTCGTGATTGCCGCCGCCGGTCGGCACGCCCGCCACGTCGAAAAGATCCTTGGCGGCGAAGGCGAGGCCCGACAGGGGGCCTCCGGCACGGCCCTCGATGCGCACGCGTGGGCCGGGAACGAAGGCGCCGATCTCGTCAGTCATGCAACGCTACTCTCTTTGACAATCTATTCGGCCGGCGCCGCTGGCATGCGGCCCTTGGTGCGCCAGCGTCTCGCCCAGCCGGGGCTGAACTTCATGCCAGTGAGCCTGTCGAACCACATGTAGACGACGGGCGTGATGAACAGCGTCAGGAGCTGCGACACCATCAGGCCGCCGACCACGGTGATGCCGAGCGGCTGGCGCAGTTCGGCGCCGGCGCCATGCCCCACCGCGATCGGCAGGGCGCCGAGCAGGGCGCAAACGGTCGTCATCATGATCGGTCGGAAGCGCAGCAGCGCGGCCTCGACGATCGCCGTCTCGGCATCGGCCCCTTGCCCGCGCCGCTCGATCGCGAAGTCGACCATCATGATCGCGTTCTTCTTCACGATGCCGATCAGCATCACCACGCCGATCAGGGCGATCACCGACAGGTCCATGCCGAACAGCATCAGGGTGGCGAGAGCGCCGATGCCGGCCGAGGGCAGCCCCGACAGGATCGTCAGCGGATGGATGAAACTCTCGTAGAGAATTCCCAGGATGATGTAGATCACCAGCACCGCCGCAAAGAGCAGCAGGCCCTGATTGGCGACCGCCTGCTGGAAGACCTGGGCACTGCCCTCGAAGCTGGTCGTGATGGTGGCGGGAAGGCCGACCTCCGTCGCCGCCGCCTGGATGTCGCGCACGGCGTCGCCCAACGCCACACCCGGCGCCAGGTTGAAGGAGATCATGACGGACGGAAGCTGGGCGATGTGGTTCACCGTCAGGGACGTCGGCTTGTCGATGCGCTTGGCCAGAGTATCCAGCGGCACGAGTCCGCCATTGGGTGTGCGGACCTGCAGGCGCCGCAGGATGTCGCCAGCGTCGCCATACTTCGGATCGGCTTCGAGGATCACCTGGTAGGTGTCGTCCGACGCATAGATGGTCGACACCTGCCGTGTGCCGAACGCCGAGTAGAGGAGAAGCCGGATCTGATCGACCGATACGCCGAGCCGCGAGGCCGTGTCGCGGTCGATGTCGATCATGGCCGAGCGGGCGCGCACCTGCAGGTCGGAGTTCACGTCGAGGATCGAGGGAATGCGGCGCATCCTCGCTTCCATCAGGGGGCCGTACTCGCGCAGCAGGTTGAGATCGCTCGAACGCATGCCGAACTGGTATTGGGCACGGCTCTGCGTCGTCGAAATGTTGATCGACTGGGCGGCCTGGAAATACACGTTGATGCCCGGCACGGCCGCCGTCGCCCGGCGCAACCGGGCGATGACCTGCTGGGCGCTGTCCGTGCGCTCGGGCTTGTCGCGCAGCATGATGAAGATGCGTCCGGAATTCACGGTGGCCGCAGCGTTGCCGCCGCCGACGGTCGACATGACCGAGGCCACGTCGGGATCCCGGCGGATCACTTCGGCCAACGCCGACTGGCGGGCGACCATCGCGTCGAAGGACGCGTCGTCCGGCCCGATCGTGGAGCCCTGGATCTGGCCGATATCCTCCGACGGAAAGAAGCCCTTCGGGATCGCCTGGAAGAGCATTGCCGTCACAACGAAGGTGCCGAGGGTGATCGCCAGCACCACCCGGGGATAGCCGACCGTGCGGCGCAGCGCCCAGCCGTAGCCATTGGTGAGTTTCGTGAAGCCCCACTCGAAACTGCGCAGGAGCGCATTGTGCTTCTCGTGATGGTCGATCGGCTTCAGCCAGCGCGAGCAGAGCATCGGCGTCAGGGTCAGCGATACGACGCCCGAGATCAGGATGGCGAAGGCAATGACAAGGCCGAACTCGTTGAACATGCGTCCGACGACGCCGCCCATGAACAGCACGGGGATGAACACCGCGACGAGCGACAGAGTCATGGAGACGATCGTGAAGCCGACCTCCTTGGAGCCCTTGAGCGCGGCCTCCATCGGCTTCTCGCCCGCCTCGATGTGGCGGACGATGTTCTCCAGCATGACGATCGCGTCGTCGACCACGAAGCCCACGGCCAGGGTCAGCGCCAGCAGGGATATGTTGTCGATCGAGTGGCCGCAGAGATACATGCCGGCGAAGGTGCCGATGACCGAAATCGGCAGCGCGATTGCCGGGATCATGGTCGCGCGGAAACTGCGCAGGAAGAAATAGATCGCGATGATGACCAGGAGTGCGGCCAGCGCCAACGTGAACTCGACGTCGTCGATGGCCTCGCGGATCGGCTTCGACCGGTCGGCCAGCAGGTGGATCTCGACTCCGGCCGGCAGTTCGGCCTGGATCTGCGGGATGATCGCCTTCACCCGATCGACCACCTCGACCGTGTTGGCATCGGGCTGGCGATAGACGCCCATCACGATGGCGCGCGTGCCGTCGAGCCAGCTCGCGACCTTGTCGTTTTCGACGCCGTCGATGGCCGTCGCCACGTCGGAGATGCGAACCGGCGCGCCGTTCTGCCAGGTAACGATCACCGGCATATAGTCCGCAGCCTTGCTGATCGGCCCCGTGGCTTCGAGGATCGCATTCTGCTTCTGGTCCGCGATGGACCCGACCGGCTTGCTCGAGTTGGCGTTGACGACGGCGGTCTGCAGCTCCTGCAAAGTGAGCCCGCGAACCGCAAGCTGGTCGAGGTCGGCGCGGACGCGGACGGCGAATTTCTGCGAGCCGAAGATCAGCACCTGCGCCACACCCGGCAGGGTCGAAACGCGCGGCATGATCGCCCGGTTGACGAAGGCGTCGACGTCCGAGAGCCGGGCCTGGTTCGACTTGAGCGCCAGGAACATCACCGCCCAGTCGGCCGGATTGACCTTGCGGAAGCTGGGCGGGGTCGTCATCTCGGGCGGCATTCGCCGCATGGCCGACGAGATCGCCGACTGGACGTCGAGGGCGGCGCCGTCGATGTTCCGGTTCAGGTCGAACTGGAGCACGATCGAGGTGTTCCCGAGCGACGACGTCGACGTCATCGTGGTCACGCCGGCGATCGTCGAGAACTGACGTTCGAGGATCGAGGCCACCGAGGCGGCCATCGTTTCGGGGCTGGCGCCGGGCAACTGCGCGGTGACCTGAATGGTCGGGAACTCGACCCTCGGGACCGCCGCGACCGGAAGCTGCTTGTAGGCGAATATGCCGCCGAGGACGAACGATGCCATCAGCAGGATGGTCATCACCGGACGGCGGATGCAAAGTTCAGAAATGTTCACGTCCCGCCTCCGCTAGATCGGCTAGCCGCGGGGTGGCGCTGCGGGCCGGTTCGGATCCACCGTCGGCGGCCGGATCGTCACCGATGCGCCCTGGACCAGCCGGAGCTGACCGTCGACCACCACCTGCTCGCCGTTTTCGACGCCCTTGCCGATCACCGCCCGGCCGTCCTGCGTGCGCTTCAGGACGACCTGCCGGAGCTCGGCCACGCCGTCCTTGATGACGAACACGAACGGTCCCTGCGATCCGAGTTGGACCGCGCTCGCGGGAACCGAGATCGCATTGGACTCGATGCCGAGCACGATCTCCACCTTTACGAACTGGCCCGGCCATAACAGCTCGTTGGCGTTGCCGATGCGCGCCTTGGCGGTCACCGTGCCGGTATTCGGGTCGACGGTGTTCTCGATGAAGGCCATCTCGCCGGACTGCTTCTTGGTGTCGTCGATGATGGCCGTGACCGTGACCGGACCCTTGGCCATCGCGGCGCGCAGATCCGGCAGGATGATCTGCGGGATGGCGAAGGTGACATAGATCGGGTCGATCTGGTTGATCGTGGCCAGCGTGCTGGTGGCGGAGTTGTCGCCGGTGCGCACGACGGCCCCCGCCTTGTTCGCGATCGAGCCGATGCGGCCCGAGACCGGGGCCCGGATCTCGGTGAAGGTGAGCAGGGTCTGGACGCTGGCCCTGGCGGCCTCGTCGGCCTCCAGCTGCGCTTCGGCGGCCTTCAGACTGGTGCCTGCATTGTCGCGCTGCACCACGGTGCCGGCATTTTTCGACAGGAGTTCCTCGTTGCGCTGCAGGTCTCGCCGGGCCTGCATGACCTGTGCCTGGTCCTTGCGGATCTGAGCTTCGATCTGGCCAAGCTGTGCCTTGAGGCTGCGCGCATCGAGTTCGAAGAGGATATCGCCCTCCTTCACGAGAGCGCCCTCCTCGACATTCACCTTCATGATCTGGCTGTCCATGCGGGGCTTGATCTGGACGGAGGCGATCGACTGCACCGTGCCGACCGCGTCCACCACGACGGGCATGGCCTCGCGCGTCACCGGCATGACCACGACCGGCACCGCTCCGCCCGGATTGAGGCGGCCGCGGCGTCCCTGCGGCTGTGCGCCGGCAGCGGGGCTTGCCTGGGCCTCGGCCGTCTTGGCAGCCGTTCCCATGCCGATGTGTGGCCCGACCTGCCGGATCACATCATCGCGGTAGATATAGGCCGCCCCACCGATCGCAACGATCGACACGAAGACCGCCGCACGGACGAATCCCATTCCCAAGACTCCAGTCCCCAAGCCCCGGCAGGATTATAGCCCCCCCACCGCCCGGCGATAGCCGGAAACAGCTGTTCCGGCGGGATTCCAGATGCAAAAAACCCGCCACAATCGGGCGGGTTTTTCGTCACTTCAGGGTCGGCCGCTCAGCGGCTGTAGTATTCGACGACCAGCGAGGGCTCCATCTGGACCGGGTACGGCACGTCGGCGAGCTTCGGCCCGCGCACGTAGGTGCCCTTCATGTCCTTGTGGTCGGCCGTCACGTATTCCGGCACGTCGCGCTCGGCGGTCTGCGTCGCCTCGAGGACCCGCTCCATCTGGCTGGCCTTGGAGGTCAGCTCGATGACGTCGTTGTCCTTCACCTGATACGAGGCGATGTTCACGCGGCGGCCGTTGACCTTGACGTGGCCGTGGCTGACCAGCTGGCGCGAAGCGAAGACGGTGATGGCGAACTTCATGCGGTAGATCACCGCATCCAGCCGGCGCTCGAGCAGCTCGACCAGGTTCTCGCCGGTGTCGCCCTTGCGGCGGACGGCTTCGGCATAATAGCGGCGGAGCTGGCGCTCGCTGACCGAGCCGTAGTAGCCCTTGAGGCGCTGCTTGGCCATGAGCTGGAGGCGGTAGTCGGTCGGCTTGGTGCGACCCTGGCCGTGCTGGCCGGGACCGTATTCACGCTTGTTGAGCGGGCTCTTGGGACGGCCCCACAGGTTGACCCTGAGGCGGCGGTCGATCTTGTACTTCGAATTTGCGCGCTTGCTCACGCTGCACTCCGTCATTGTGCGCCCCGCTTCGCGGGTACGCCGTGTTGTCCGGATAGGCCTGAATCCGACATATCTGTCGGGGCGGGAGGAGAGCCCGAACGGCCCTCAACCACGTTCTCCGGAAGAAGCGGGGAACATACTGGCCGCTTCCGGCCAGTCAAGCAGGCGTTAACCCTGCAATATCAAATACTTAGATCTCGACCAGCACCACTTCGTGGGTCACGGCCGCCGATTTCTTCACCATGGCGGTGGCGGAACAGTACTTTTCGTCCGACAGGCTGACCGCGCGCTCGACCAGCGCCTTGTTCAGCTTCCGGCCGCGCACCGTGTAGACCAGCTTCACCGAGGTATAGACCTTGGGATGGTCCTCGGCCCGCTCGGCGACCAGCGAGACCTCGACGCCCTCGATGTCCTGGCGCTGCTTCTTCAGCATCGAGACCACGTCGATCGCGGTGCAGCCGCCCATCCCCATCAGCAGGACTTCCATCGGCCGGGAGGCCAGGTTGCGGCCGCCGATGTCGGGGGCGCCATCCATGGTGATGGTGTGGCCGCTGCCGCCTTCGGCGACCAGCAGCGCACCGTCGACCCAGGTGATCTTGGCGGTGGTGGACATGGCTATTCCTCGTGCTGTTTCTTGGACAGGAACTTGATGACGCCGTGGAAGGTACGCGCCTCCTGCTCCGTCATCTCGGCGCGCTGCAGCAGCGCCCGCAGATTGAGCACCATGGAAGGCCGCATCTCCTTGTTCCGCAGGAACCCCGACTGGTCGAGCGCGCGCTCGAGATGGTCGAACAGGCTTTGCAGCTCCTCCTTGGTCGCCGGCCTGGCGGCATGGTCGGCCATCCTCACCGGCGGCGTCGCATCCGCGGCGGCGGTCCATTCGTAGGCCACCAGCAGCACGGCCTGCGCCATGTTCAGCGAGGAGAACTGCGGATTGAGCGGGATCGAGAGGGCGGTGTCGGCATGCACCATGTCGTCGTTCTCGAGGCCGGTCCGCTCGGGACCGAACATGATGCCGACGCCGTCGCCCTGCCCGATCCATCCGCGCATCTCGGACGCGGCCTGGCGCGGCGTCAGGATGCGCTGCACCAGCTCGCGGTTGCGCGCCGTGGTGGCGACCACATGCTCGAGGTCGGCGACTGCCTCGCCCACGCTGTCGAACACCTCCGCCTTCTCCAGCACGATGTCGGCGCCCGAGGCGGCGCGTTGCGCCCGTTCGTTGGGCCAGCCGTCGCGCGGCGCGACCAGCCTGAGCGTCGACAGGCCGCAATTCAGCATGGCGCGCGCGGCCATGCCGATATTCTCGCCGAGTTGCGGGCGCACGAGGATGACCGCCGGTGTGACGGCGGCGACGTCGCGGCCCTTCGATGCGCGTCCCATGCCGCCCTAATAGCGTGGTCAGCGCCCGGCGATAAGGGGCGGGCGACGCATGAAGAAGAGGAGCGGGATCAGCACCAGCGAGCAGATCATCATGACTCGGAAGTCGTTGAGGTAGCCGATCAGCGCGGCCTGGCGGGTGATCTCGCCGTCCCAGATCGCAAGCTGCGTCGGATCGAGGCTCACCCCGGTGGGATTCATCGGCCAGCCGGGATGATAGGGCGTGAATTTCTCGACCATGTCGGCGCGGTTCTGCTGGGTGTTGCTGGCCAGCATCGAGACCAGAACGGCGATGCCGATGCTGGCGCCCAGGTTGCGCAGCAGCGCGTTCACCGCCGCCCCCTCGGTGCGCAGCCGCTGCGGCAGGGTGGCGAAGGTGAGAACGGTGAGCGGCGGGAAAACGAGGCCGAGACCGAAGCCCAGCAGGATGCCGTTCCAGATGATGCGGCCCTCGCTCACGTTGAGATTGAACAGCGTCATGTCGTAGAGAGAGAGCGCCGCCAGCGCGAAGCCAAGCCCGATCAGGAGGCGCGCATCCATGCGGCCGATCAGGCGCGAGACCAGCATCATCGCCACCATCATCCCGGCACCGCGCGGCGCCAGCACGACACCGGTCGTGAACACCGGATAGCCCATGAGTTGCTGCAGGAAGGGCGGCATCAGGGTCGCCGTCACGATCAGCACGAGGCCCGCAAGCGCCGTGAAGCAGAGCCCGACCGTGAGGTTGCGGTCGCGGAACAGGTCGCGCGACAGGAACGGCTGGCGGTCGGTCAGCATGTGGATCAGGAACATGGCGAAGGCCACGGCCGCCACCAGCGTCTCGCCGATGATCTCGACCGAGTCGAACCAGTCGAGCATGTGGCCGCGATCGAGCATGAGCTGGAACGAGCCGATCGCGACCGCCAGCAGGGTGAAGCCCATCAGGTCGAAGCGCCGCGGCGCGCCGTGCACGTTGTCGCGCACCAAAGCCAGGATGCCGACCGCGCACAGGATGCCGACCGGCAGGTTGACGTAGAACACCCAGCGCCACGAGAACTCGTCGGTCAGCCAGCCGCCCAGCGAGGGTCCGGCGATGGGGCCGAGCATCGTGCCGACGCCCCACATGGCCATCGCCTTGCCCTGCTCCTCGCGCGGGTAGGTATCCATCATGATGGCCTGCGAAACCGGCACCAGCGCCGCGCCGAACCCGCCCTGCAGGGCCCGGAACAGGACGAGCTGGTCGAGCGTCTGCGCGGCACCGCACATCATCGACACGATGGTGAAGCCGATCACGCAGGTCGCCAGCGTCCGGCGCAGGCCGAAGCGCATGGCGCAGAAGCCGGCCAGCGGCGTCAGGATGGCGGAGGCCACGATATAGGAGGTGACGACCCAGGAGACCTGCTCCTGCGTTGCCGACAGCGAACCCTGGATCGACGGCAGCGCCACGTTGGCGATCGTGCCGTCGAGCGCATGCATGATCGTGGCCGCCATCACCGTGAAGGTGATGAGGCGGCGGCGGCGCAGGACCGCCGGGTCGACGGCCGGCGCCATCGGCTAGGGCTTCGGCGAAGCGGACGCGCTCGAGAGACCGAGCGACCTAGCCCAGCCGGCCCACAGGCTGGCGAGCGAGCGCGTGTGGCCGGTCTCGACCGCGACCGTCGTGCTCATGCCGACCCGGAGCGGCGGATCGCCCTCGCGGCAGGCGACGGACAGACGCACGGGAATGCGCTGGACCACCTTCACCCAGTTGCCGGTGGCGTTCTGTGGCGGCAGCACGGCGAACTCCGCGCCGGTCGACTGCGAGATGCTCGACACCGTGCCCCAGCATTCGGACTCCGGATAGGTGTCGACATGGATCAGCACCTTCTGGCCCGCCCGCACGCGCGTGAGCTCGGTCTCCTTGAAGTTGGCCTCGATCCACAGATCGCTGTCGGCCACCACCACCATCACCGGCACGCCGGCGGTGGCGAAGCTGCCCGGCACCGGGCGCTTGCTGACGATGCCGTCGATCGGCGATTCGATCGTGGTGCGGCGCAGCTGCAGCAGCGCTTCCTCGCGCGTCGCCATCATCTGGCGCACGCGCGGATGGTCGTCGGCGCGAATCTTGGGATCGCCGGCCAGCGCCGCTTCGATCCTCTGCAGATCTTCCTGCGCCGCCGAGATGCGCTGGCGCGCGATCTCGAGGCCCATGCGGGCCTCCTCGAGCTTGGCGGTGGAAGCGACCTTCTTCTCGGCGAGTTCCGCCTGCCGGTCGAATTCGGCCTGGGCGAAGGTCTGCTGGCTGAGCGCCGCCTTGATCTCCTCGCGCTTGGTCCGCCACTGGGCGCGCAGACCGCGGATTTCGGCACGCACCGTCTCGGTCTCGGCTTCGATGCGCGTGAGCGCATGCCGATAGGACTGGTCGTCGAGCCGGAACAGGAGCTGGCCGCGCGAGACCTTCTCGTTCTCGTGCACCGGAACGTCGACGATGAGACCCGAAAGCTGGGTCGCGATCTGGGCGCGGTCGCCCTTTACATAGGCATTGTCGGTGGTGACGGTGCCGCCCGAGGAGAGCCAGATCAGCAGCGTGGCCGCCAGCACGATTGCGGGCAGCGACCACATGAAGGCCCGCGCGAGCGCGCGAACGCCCAGTCGCGGACGGCGCAGGGCGGCCGCCGCGATGGGCGGTGTCTGGGTGTCCAGATGCTCTCCGTCTCGCACGCTCACATGG
The DNA here is from genome assembly GCF_965228225.1 of Reyranella sp. Lineage (GTDB taxonomy): Bacteria > Pseudomonadota > Alphaproteobacteria > Reyranellales > Reyranellaceae > Reyranella. The sequence goes on from NZ_OZ245801.1 coordinate 3,380,615, forward strand.
TCTGCCCCGCCCTACCGGAGGTCAACCGGCAGGTGTGGCATGGCAGCTAGGCAGGTTGAGCCGGGCGGGCGCCGTCGCGGAAGAGCTTGTAGGTGAGGGCGTCGTAGAGCGCGTTGTAGGAGGCGTCGACGATGTTGGGCGAGACTCCGATCGTGCTCCAGCGCCGTCCCTTCGCATCTGCGCTCTCGATCATGACGCGCGTCGTCGCCGCCGTACCGCCTGCCGAATCGAGGATGCGGACCTTGAAGTCGACCAGCCGCATGTCCTCCAGTTCGGGATAGACGGGCACGAGCGCCTTTCGCAGCGCAGCATCGAGCGCGTTCACGGGGCCGTTGCCCTCGCCCACTTCCATCGCGCGGCGGCCGGCGACGTCGAGCTTCACCGTGGCCTCCGACATGGCCACCGTCTGGCCGCGCGCATTGACGCGACGCTCGACCAGCACACGGAAGCTGTGCAGCGCGAAATAGTCGGGCAGCGTGTGCAGTTCATGCCGCGCCAGCAGCTCGAAGCTCGCATCCGCGCCGTCATAGGCATAGCCCTCGGATTCGCGGTCCTTCACGATCTCGAGCAGACGGGCGACGCCGGGATGCTTGGGATCGACCTCGAGGCCGATCTGGCGGAAGCGGGCCATGATGTTGGAGCGGCCGGCCTGGTCGCTGACGACGATGATGCGCTGGTTGCCGACGACTTCCGGGTCGACATGCTCGTAGGTCTTGGGGTCCTTCTCGACGGCCGATACATGCAGCCCGCCTTTGTGGGCGAAGGCGCGCGTGCCGACATAGGCCGCGCTGCGGTTGGCCGGCATGTTCAGCCGGTCGTCGAGCAGGCGCGACAGGTGCGTGAGCCGCTGCAGCGCCCCCTCCTTCAACCCGGTGTCGAAGCCCATCTTCAGCACCAGGTTGGGGATCAGCGCGATCATGTTGGCGTTGCCGCAGCGTTCGCCCAGCCCGTTGATCGTTCCCTGGACCTGGCGCACGCCGGCGCGCACCGCGGCCAGCGAATTGGCCACGGCATTCTCGGTGTCGTTGTGCGTGTGGATGCCGAGCCTGTCGCCGGGGATCTTCTTCACGACCTCGCCCACGATGCGCTCGATCTCATACGGCAGGGTTCCGCCATTGGTGTCGCAGAGCACCATCCAGCGCGCGCCCGCCTTCTCGGCTGCGGCCAGGCAGGCCATGGCATAGTCGGGATTGGCCTTGTAGCCGTCGAAGAAGTGCTCGGCGTCGAACATCGTCTCGTCCATGCGGGTCTTCGCATAGGCGAGCGAGTCGGAGATCATCTCGAGATACTCGGTCCGGTCGACCTCGAGCGCCACGTCGACATGGAAGTCCCAGGTCTTGCCGACCATGCAGACGTTGCGCGCCTTGGTCTGCAGGATCGCGGCGAGGCCCGGATCGTTGGCGGCGCTGCGGCCGGCCCGGCGGGTCATGCCGAAGGCCACGAACTTGGCGTTCTGGAATTCCGGCGGATCGGCGAAGAAGCGGTCGTCGGTCGGATTGGCGCCCGGCCAACCGCCTTCAATATAGTCGATGCCCAACCGGTCGAGCTCACGCGCGATCGCGGCCTTGTCGGCCACGGTGAAATCGACGCCTTGCGTCTGGGCCCCGTCCCGCAGGGTGGTATCGAAGAGATAGACTCGGTTGTCGGTCATGTCGGCTTGCTCGTTGAGGCGCGCATCATAAGGTCGAAGTGTTCGGGGGGAATAAACCTATGCAGGAGCGCGTCAAGAGCGCCCTTAAATAGGGTTGATGGCATATCCCTATTTGGGGACTCACCGTTCTGTGGTCTCCGCAGCCCCCGCAGCAGACGCCGTGCGGGTTCTCACCCTTCGAGACGCGGCCTGCGGCCGCTCCTCAGGGTGAGGTGAGTTTTAGACGTGCAGCTACGATAAACGACCTCATCCTGAGGAGGCGCGAAGCGCCGTCTCGAAGGATGGGCAACGGCATCGGTTCAGGTGCGCCTCTTCGCCAGCACCTGTATCGCACCGCAATCTCCGGGTCAGTGCTACCGATCTCGTAACGGCCATCGGTGCGCTTGAGCATGTAGACGTGGGCACCAGGTTCGTCGGACATTCGACGGTAAGCCTAATCCTTAGAGAACGATCAGGGGAAGAATCGCCATGACCACCGCCACCACCATCACCGAACTGCGCACGACGCTCCTGCAGGTGCCGTGGCGGTCGTCGCCGCCGGCGGCCGGCATCCTGGCGCCGGGGCCGCGCGAGATCTTCGTGCTGGAGATCGAGACGCAGGGCGGGTTGATCGGCATGAGTTACCTGATGCCGCTGCATGGCGGGCTGCACACGCTGGACGCCTGCATGAAGGAACTGGTCGCGCCCTACGTGATCGGCCGCGACGCCACCGAGATCGAAGGCATCTGGCAGACCCTCTACAAGAACAATTTCTGGCTGGGCCGCATGGGTATAACCCTGGCCGCCCAGAGCGCCGTCGACATGGCGCTGTGGGACATCGTGGGCAAGCGCGCCAGCCTGCCGCTGTTCCGCCTGTGGGGCGCCGCGCGCACGAAGATTCCGGCCTACGGGTCGGGCTGTTTCCGCGGCCTCGGCCGAGACGGCATGATCAGCCGGGCGAAGGAGTTCACTGCCCAGGGGCTCACGGCCATCAAGATGCAGGTGGCCCACATCCGGCCATGGCGCGAGGACGTCGCGAACGTGAAGGCGATGCGTGAAGCGATGGGCGACGGCATCGAGATCATGATCGACGTCAACATGGGCTGGGATGCCGACACCGCCATCCAGGCCGGCCACCGCATCGACGAGTTCGATCCCTACTGGCTGGAGGAGCCGGTCGTCGCGGAAGACTTCGCAGGCTATCGCCGCATCGCCGCGGCGCTGAAGACCCGCGTGGTCGGCGGCGAGAGCCACTTCATGCGGAACGACCTCCGGCCCTTCTTCGAGCATGCCGGCACGCCGATCCTGCAGCCCGACCCGATGCGCGGCGGCTACTCGGAGCTGCGCAAGATCGCGTCGATGGCCGAGCCCTACGGCATCCGCCTGGCGCCGCACCTGTTCCACGAGCAGATGGTCCACGTGCTCGCCTCGGTCCCCAACGCCAGCTACCTCGAATACATGGACTGGAACGACGATCTCTGGATCGAGCCGGTCCTGCCCGGGCAGGACGGCACCATGTCGCCGCCGGAGCGGCCCGGTCACGGGCTGGCGTTCCGCCCGGAGGTCCTGACAGACCATCGCATCGGCGGTCAGCGCCTGAAGGGATAAGCAGGGTCCGGCTCCGAGACGGGCACGCTTGGCGGATCAGGCCAATGAAGGGACGCTGCAGGCGACGTGGGCGCTCGCGCCTGCGGCGCCGCCGGCCGAAATGACGATGACGGAAAGAGTGCAGCGTCCTGCCATAGGCAAGTCGGTATCAATGCAAATGGCGCATCGTCCGAACCGTTGTTGCGCATCGATTATTGCCCGATCACTGCTGTCCCACGAAACGTTCACGCCCCCTCAGTCCGGACGTTCGGAGTCACCATGAAATCAGTTGTCATTGCGGCGGTGCTCTTCGGCACGACCGCGTCGGCCGTCTACGCCCAGGGTGCACCCATCGAATTCCGCATGGCCGCCTCCGACGCGAATCTGGCGGGCTGCCGCAGTCTCGACGCCCAGCTTTCGCGCGTTCACTCGGTCACTCTCCAGGGCGACAAGGCCCAGCTCAAGCTGGCAGGCGGCGTCAGCGATACGCTTAAACAGACGAGCCCCGGCATCTACACCAGCGTCTTCACCCTCTCGGGTGTGCGCCTCGACGTCGTTGCCGACGCCTCCAAATCGCCGAGGACACTGATCATCACCGAAAAGAATCGCGGCTGCCGCTGGGACGCCACCACGAAGTAGGTCCACCTCGGAAGAAGCAAAACAGAAGCCGGTGCCGAAGGGCGTCGTCCGTCGCCTTGATCGGGACAAACACAGCGCCTATTTGGGTGTCCCGATAGCTCAAACGGATGCACTCGCAATGGATTTCCACCTGACTGCAATGCCCGCCCGCCTTGCCATCAGGGGACTCCATTTCCATGCCTTCCCTCACGCTTTCCGGCCTCTCCGCGACCACGCCTGACGGCCGCGCGCTCTTCTCGAATCTGGACCTGAGTTTCGACGGCGGCCGCACCGGCCTGGTCGGCCGCAATGGCGTCGGCAAGACGACGCTGTTCGAGATCATCGCCGGCAGGCTGCCGCCGCTGGCGGGAACGGTGTCGATCGCCGGCACGCTCGGTGTCCTGAGGCAGACCGTGCAGGTCGCTCCCGGCGCGACGGTGGCCGACCTGATGGACGTCACGAGCGCGCTCGCCGTGCTGCGCCGTGCCGAGGAAGGCCGGGCCACCGCCGACGAGCTGGGTACGGCCGACTGGACTCTCGAAACCCGCATCACTTCGGCGCTCGGCCGTGTCGGGCTCGACGCCGAGCCGTCTACGTTGTTGTCGGCGCTTTCGGGCGGGCAGCGCACGCGCGCCGCCCTGTGCGCGCTGGTCCTGGCCGAACCGGACTTCATCCTGCTGGACGAGCCCACCAACAATCTCGATCGCGAGGGGCGCGCGTCCGTGATCGGGCTGCTGGCGACATGGCGGGCCGGCGCGATCGTCGTCAGCCATGACCGCGAACTGCTGGAGACGATGGATACCATCGTCGAGATGACGTCGCTGGGCGTCACGCGCTATGGCGGCAACTGGAGTCACTATCGCGAGCGCAAGGCACTGGAGCTCGCTGCCGCGCGGCACGACCTCGACGACGCCGAACGCCGGGTGGCCGAGGTTTCGCGAACCGCTCAGGCAACGGTCGAGCGCAAGGCGCGCAGGGACGGTGCCGGTCAGCGCAAGCGCGCGAGGGGCGACATGCCGCGCATCCAGGCCGGCGCACGGCAGAGCCGCGCCGAGGCCACGTCGGGCGACCATGCACGCCTCTCGGAACGACGGCGCGCGCAGGCCGTCGAGGACGCCGCGGCCGCGCGGCAGCGCATCGAGATCCTGCAGCCGCTGTCGATGGCCCTGCCGTCGACCGGCCTGCCGGCCGGCCGGACCGTGCTGCACCTCGACGCCGTGAGCGCGGGCTACCGAACGGGCCGTGCGATCATCGACGGGCTGTCCCTCACCCTCACGGGCCCTGAGCGCGTGGCGATCACCGGACCGAACGGCTCGGGCAAGACCACGCTGCTCGCGCTCATCGCCGGCAAGCTCTCAGCCCATTCGGGCAGCGTGCGCGTCAACACAGGCTTCGCCGTTCTGGACCAGGAGGTCAGCCTGCTCGATCCGTCGCTGTCGATCCGCGACAACTTCCTCAGCCTCAATCCAGGCGCCGACGAGAATGCCTGCCGCGCCGCCCTCGCCCGCTTCCTGTTCCGCGCCGATGCGGCGTTGCAGATCGTGTCGACCTTGAGCGGCGGACAGACGCTGCGCGCCGGCCTCGCCTGCGTGCTGGGCGGCACAAGGCCGCCACCGCTCCTCATCCTCGACGAACCGACCAACCATCTCGACATCGAGTCGATCGAAGCGGTCGAGGCCGGCCTGCGTGCCTATGACGGCGCGTTGCTGGTGGTGAGCCATGACGAGCCGTTCCTCGCCGCGATCGGGATCACCCGTCGCCTCGCGTTGCCGGTCCAGAGAGAAACCTGACGACACTGACCCCTCACACCCGATGGCATGGATGTTGCTGCCCATGCGGCAGCTATCACCCGGGAACAGGGAACAGGGGACAGGGATGAGCTTGATATCGAGGATTTCGGCATTGAAGCTGGCGGCTGCCGCCGTGGGCGCAAGCCTCGCGCTGGCGGGTCCGGCCAGCGCTCAGACGCAGTGGATGATGGCCAGCGGCTATCCCGAGAACAATTTCCTGACCCAGAATCTGCGCAAATGGGTCGAGGACGTGGAGAAAGGCACCGCGGGCAAGCTCAAGATCACGCTCCACACCAACGACAGCCTGATCAAGCTCGACAGCATCAAGTCGGCGGTCCAGCGCGGACAGGTGCAGGCTGGCGAGATCCGCCTCGGTGTCTACGGCAACGAGGATCCGATGTTCATCCTCGACGGCGTGCCCTTCGTCGCCTCGACCTACGAGGAAGCGTGGAAGTTGATGGAGCTGCAGGACCCGTACTTCAAGGGCCTGTTCGACAAGGCCGGCATGGTGATCGCGGGTTACCAGGTGTGGCCGAGCCAGGGCTTCTACACCAAGACACCGGTCAACTCGGTCGAGGACTTCAAGGGCAAGAAGATCCGCATCTATTCGACGGCGACCCAGAAGATGGCGACCCTGCTGGGCTTCAATGCGACGATCCTGCCCTTCGCCGAAATCCCGCAGGCCTTTTCCACCGGCCTGATCGAAGCCCTCTTCACCAGCGCCCAGACCGGGGTCGACATCCAGGCCTGGGACAATACCAAGTACTTCACCGACGTCGGGGCGATCCTCTCGAAGAACGCCCTGATCTTCAGCAAGCGGGCCTTCTCCGCCTTGTCGCCCGCCGACCAGAAGGTCGTGATGGACGCGGCGGCGGCCTACACCAAGCGATCCTGGGAGATGAGCAAGGCGGCCGGCGACGAGAAGGCGGCCGTCCTCAAGAAGAACGGCATGACCGTCACCGGCGGTCCGCCGGCCGTGCTCGCCGCCATGAAGAAGGTCGGCGTCCAGATGGCCGACGAGTGGAAGGCGACGGCAAGCCCCGCCGCCGTTGCGGTTCTCACCGCCTACATGTCCGGTCAGAAGACCAACTGACGTCCTGAGGCGCCGGGCTGCCTGAGACGGCCCGGCGTTCTTCTCGCTGATGGTGATGTGATGCGGCGTGCGTTGGATATTCTCTACAGCTCGAGCGGTCTGCTCTCTGCTTTCTTCCTGATGATGATCGGCGTCACGATCCTGCTGCAGATTGCCGGCCGCTTTCTGAATTTCGCCTTCGACGCCACGGAGGTCTCCGGCTTCTGCATGGCGGCGTCGACGTTCTTCGGCCTGGCCTACACGTTGAAAGCCGGCGCGCATATCCGGGTCAATCTCCTGGTAGGAAAGCTCTCGGCGCCGAATCGACGGGGTGTGGAGATCTGGTGCTGCACCCTCGGAGCGGCCGCCTTCGCCTATGTCTCTGTCAATGCCTGGCTGATGGCGTACGATTCCTTCCTGTTCGGCGATACCAGCCCCGGGCTCATGGCCGTGCCGTTCTGGATTCCCCAACTCGGCATGGCCCTCGGCGCTTCGATCATGACGATCGGGCTGGTCGACGAATTGGTTCTGGCCCTGGGCGGCAGGATCCCGGATTTTGCCGACGCCGAGGCACAGGCCATCGGCGACGAGCTCGAAGCGGCTTCTGTAGACATGGCCGGTGAAGTGGTCGGCGCAGCAAAGGCGACCAACCGATGAGCGGTGAAGCCATTCTCGCCCTGACGGTTCTGGGCTCTCTCTTCCTGCTGCTCGCCAGCGGTGTGTGGATCGGCATCAGTCTCGTCGTCGTCGGGTTCGTCGCCCTGTTCTTCTTCACGCCGGCGCCCGCAGGATCGCTGCTCGCCAGCACGATCTGGGACTCGAGCTGGGGATGGGCGCTCACCGCCCTGCCGCTCTTCATCTGGATGGGCGAGATCCTGTTTCGGTCGCGGCTCTCGGAGGACATGTTCAAGGGGCTGGCCCCCTGGCTCGGCTGGCTTCCGGGCCGGCTGCTGCACGTCAACATCCTGGGCTGCGGTGTCATGGCCGCGGTCTCCGGCTCGTCGGCGGTGACCTGCGCCACGATCGGCCGCATGAGCATGCCGGAACTGCGCAAGCGCGGCTACCATGAGGGCATGGCGATCGGAACGCTCGCAGGGTCTGGAACTCTGGGGCTTCTGATTCCGCCCTCGATCATGATGATCGTGTACGGGATCACCGCGCAGGTCTCGATCGGCCGCCTGTTCATCGCCGGTTTCCTGCCCGGCTTCATGATGATCGGCCTATTCATGGCCTACACGGCGGGCTGGTCGATCCTCAATCCGACCAAGGTGCCGCCTGCAGACCCACAGATGACCTTCGGCGAGAAGATCTGGAACGCGCGCCGCCTGATCCCGGTCATCCTGCTGATCGTCGCCGTGCTGGGCTCGATCTATGGCGGGGTCGCGACGCCCACGGAGGCGGCCGTCATGGGTGTGATCGGCGCCCTGATCCTCGCGGCGGTCACCGGGTCCCTCTCCTGGACGACGTTCCAGGAGAGCCTGCTGGGCGCGGTGCGGACGAGCTGCATGATCGGGCTGATCCTGGTCGGCGCCGCCTTCGTCACCATGGCGATGGCCTTCACCGGCCTGCCGGCAACGATGGCGAACTGGGTAAATGCACTTGGCCTCACGCCCTACGGCCTGATCCTGCTGCTCACCGTGCTCTACATCGTGCTGGGCTGCTTCCTCGACGGCGTTTCGATGATCGTGCTCACCGCGCCCGTGGTGCTGCCGATGGTCACCGCGCAGCAGATCGACCCGCTCTGGTTCGGCATCTACATCGTGCTGGTCGTCGAGATGGCGCAGATCACGCCGCCCGTCGGCTTCAACCTCTATGTGCTTCAGAGCCTGACTGGCCGCGACATCTGGACGGTGACGAAGGCCTCTGCCCCGTTCTTCCTGCTGCTCTGTCTCGGCGTGGTCCTGATCACCCTGTTTCCAGACATCGTCACGGTCCTGCCACGCCAGATGACGAACGGGTAGGACCGCGGAAGGGCGCTCCTATGCCGACGGCCCGATGCACTGCCTTATGAACCGCCGGCTCACCTGCTCATAAAGCGTGTCGCCGGTTCGCGTCGCCAGCAAGGCGGCCCGGGCATCGGACACGACGGCGGTGGCGCGGCCCGAGGTGCCGCCGCAGGTCACGCGCTTGGCGACCGGTGCCGACGACGTCCCGCCGACACCGCGCAGGGGCTCCAGGAGGTCGTAGATCTTGGGCGCGTCGGGGGCGGGTGGCGAGCCGCAGATCTCGTGATCGGTCGACATCCAGAGATGCACGCTTCCGGCCGGCCCGCAGGTCATCTCCTCGATCACCTCGCTGTCGCGGAATCCCACGGTGAGCCGGTCGGCGCAGAGCTGGTACACCAGCACGTTCATGCCACCCTCGCCGCCGTCGAGGACGCCGGTCTCGCAATCCGACGCCCGCGCCGCTCCGCCTTCCTGCATCGCCGCGGACGCGGCGAGCAGGAGAAGGCAAAGGGCGGCGGTCCTGGCCATGCGCCGTCTTCAGTTGGTCTCTTCGCCGCGAAGAGGGACCGCGGTCTCGCGGACACGATCGGTTTCGGCGATCTGGGCCTTGAAGAGCTCGAGATCCTTGCCGGCGAGCCGCGTGCGTTGCGCCGTGCGCGCCATGGTGAGCGGATCGATCGGCCGTCCCCCGCGATGCAGTTCGAAATGCAGGTGCGGCCCGGTCGAGAGTCCGGTGCTGCCGACATAGCCGATCACCTGGCCCTGCCGCACACGGGCGCTGCGCTTCACGCCCGGCGCGATGCGCGAAAGGTGCGCGTATCCGGTCGCGAGATTTCCGTCGTGGGCAATCTTCACCCAGTTGCCGTAGCCGCCGAACCGCCCGGCCTCGATCACGTGGCCCGCGCCGGCGGCGAGGATCGGCGTGCCCGGCGGGGCCGCGAAGTCGATGCCCGCATGCAGCCGCGTGAACCGCAGGACCGGATGCTGGCGAAGGCCGAAACGGGAGGAGATACGGCTCATGTTCAGCGGTGTGCGCAGCAATGACTTGACCACGCTCTCGCCCTCGGGACTGTAGAAGAACTCCTCCCCGTCGCGCGGCTTGAACCGGTAGATGCTGTAGGTTTCGGCACCGCCGCCCGTGGTGATCTCGGCCCACAACACGCGTCCATCGTCGGCCGGCCTGCCATCGCTGGTCCATGAGCGTTCGACCAGCACGTCGAACCGGTCGCCGGGCTTAATATCGTGCTGGAAGTTCACGTCCCACGAGAAGGCACGCAGCATCTCGGCCAGGGGCCCGTGCGGCACGCCGGCCGCCTCGGCACTGCCGATCACCGATCCGTCGACCTCGCCCGAGGCGCGCATCACCTTCGGCACGACCTCGAAGACCTCCTCCTCCAGGCTGTACCCGCCGTCATCGTCGCGCTCGACGTTGAACGCACGCTGCGGCTCGGGGCGGATCGACAGGCCGACCAGGACCGTCGGCTTCTCTTCCTCGTTCAGGCGCTGCAGCTTGACGATCAGGGCCTGGCCGATCGGCAGGCGATCGAGGCGCACGCGTTCGGTCAGGACCGCAACAATATCGGCAACGTCGCTGGCTTCGATGCCGAGCCGGCCAAGGACGCGCGCGACCGTATCGCCCTTCTGCAGTTCGATCGCCGCTTCGACATGCGGCGGCCCGAAGTCCGGCGGCGACGGGTCCGTCCTGTCGGGATCCGGGAGGACCGTCGCGATGTCGGTCACCGGCATCTCGGGCGCTTCCGGCATCGCCATCAGCGCCACGGGCGTTCCCGATTCGGGATGAAGGTCGAGTTCGCCGGCAGCGGATCGAGCCTCCTTCTTCGCCGGAAGCGCCATCAGGCTGACCATCGCCAGGACCACCAGACTGCCGAAGCACATTCCGACGTTCTTCCAGTGGCGCCCCGCCGAAACCGCGGGACGAATCTGTTCAAAGGGGGGCCGTGCCATGAAAGCCGGGGGCTGGGGCATTCCTGGGGAGTCCTCGAGAGACAGGGGTTGGGAGGAGCGCAACGCCGAGCCTGCGTCGGCGCGCCAGAGAATTAGACGGAAAGTTGGCAGCAATGTGGTTCCGCGTCGTCGCGACGCGGCGCGGTGCGATACCTGACGCAACGACCGAATGCTGACATGCGTGAAGCCGCGCCATCGTTTTGGCGATATCGCACCTCATCTGTCGCCGCATGGTGGAAGCGTTGCAGGCGTGGCTTTCCGACGGCAAGCATCTCGCCTTTCTGGCGGGCGTCATCGTCCTGCTCTATCTCGCACGCGACGCGGCACACCGCCTGCTGCGTGCGGCATTCCTGCTGGCCGCGCACATGCTTCGGCTCGTCGAGCGCTGGATCGGCTTCGGCGCCGCCGCCGCGAAGGCGCGATATCAACGGTTGACGGCGGGCATGAAGGAAGCCGAACTGCAGCCGCGGCTTCCCGACGAAATGCGGGACGTCCATCGCCTCGTCGAGCGCCATGGTCCGGACGATCCCAAGGCACAAGCGGCGCTCGAGCGGCTCGAAGCGCATGTCGCCGAACATCGACAGGTGATCCAGTCCTATGGCGTCCAGCTCCAGGCCATCCAGGCATCGCCTGTCCCCGCCCGCGACGTGAAGCTCGGGCACTCGACCGGCATCGGGCTCGCCTTCGCCATCGTTCTGATCCTCGCCGTGGGCATCGCCGGCTGGCTGAACTTCGCCCTGCTCGAACGGCCGATGGCCGAAGTGGTGGGGGATTCTTATCGCATCATGGGCGTGCCGATCTACCGACTGGCCGCGCTCGCCATCATCGTGCTCGAGGTCGCCGTCGGCATCGTCCTGCTGGAAGCGCTGGGCGTCACGACCATGTTCCCGCAATTCGAACGGCTGGAACAGAAAAAGGGCCAACGCCTCGCCATCATCATCGTCATGACGACGGCGCTGGTCGTGCTGGCGTTGATCGAGGCGGCGCTCGCCCTCACCCGCGACGAGATCTCCCGGCTCGAACGCGAGCTGCTGGGGACCCTGGCCGGCACGCCGCCCTCCGAAGCCGGCGAGGCCGCCGGCGCCATGGCACGCTACGCGCAGGCGGCGTTCGGCCTGATCATTCCCTTTGCCCTCGCCTTCCTGGGATTCGCCATCGAGGCGCTGATCCGCAACGGGCGTGTCGTGCTCCAGCTTCTTCTGGGCTTCATCCTGGAATCCCTGTCCTTCGCGATCCGCCTGCTGCGCTTTCTCGTCGAGGGGCTGCTCGCGGTGGCACTTGCCGCCTATGACCTCGTGATCTTCCTGCCGCTGATCGTCGAGCGCCTGGTGCGGGCCCTGCTCTCCTCCCGCGCGGTGCGTTCCTCATGACCGAATTCGGCCGCCGCTTCTTCAACACCGGCCTCCTGGCGATGGCCACGGCCGGCCCCGCCCTGGCGCTCGGCGCGTGCGAGGAGCGCAGCGCCACTGCCTCGGCCGTCTATGGCCTGCTCGACGTGTCGAAGAGCTACTTCCGCGAAGTCGACAAGGCGCTGCGCACGCTGCGCGTCACGATGGGCTTCATGCGGGCGCACGACAGTTTCGCAGTGGCGGAAATCGGTGCCTGCAGCTTCACCGACGACGCGGTCCTGCTGAGCTTCACCGCGCCCGACCGGCCGACCGAGCGCCAGCGCCTCGTCGCCGCGTATGGCCAGAAACTGGCCGACTATGGCAGCCGCGCGAAGCCGGCGAATTTCACCGACATCAGGGGCGCCCTGCTGCAGGCGGCGCAGACTCTCGCGGCGCGACAGGCTGCCACGCGCACCATCGTGCTGTTCTCGGACCTCGAAGAGGAGCTGCCGCCCAATTGCCGCCGCGATACCGCGCTGCCCGCGACCCTGCGCGGCATGGAGGTCATCGCCACCAACGTGACCCGCCTGCCTGAGGACAATCGCGAACCCGCCCGCTACGCCCGCCGGCTCGAAGGCTGGCGGCAGCTGGTGGAAGCCGCCGGCGCGCGCTGGAAGGTCGCGCCCGACGCGGCCGAGGTCACGTCGCTGTTCAGGGAAAGCTAGGCGAGACGTCTGAGCGTCGCCTCCGCGAAACGCTCGGCCGAGGGCGGGTCGACGTCCAGTGCGAGTGCCGGCTCCAGCACCTCGACCTCGATCACGATCAGGACGCCGTCGCGCACGACACCGTCGACCCGGGCATAGAGCGGCATCTCGGGCAGGGTCGCGAGGCAGGCCGCACCCTGATGCGTAACGTCGGGCGGCGGCGCTTCGGCGGTGCGGGTCGGCTTGTAGCGCGAGTTGGTCCGGAACTCGCCGGGCGGCGGCCGCTTGCGGATGGCGTGGCTGAAGACGCCGTCGAAATAGACCAGCGACAGTTCGCCCTCTGCAATCTCCGGCAGGAACTCCTGCACCACGACGCCCGCCTGGCGCGCCTCCTCGGCGAGGCCCGCGATCTGCCCGGCCAGGGTCTCGCGCTGCAGCAGCTCGACCGAATGGCCCGACGCGCCGCTGGCCGGCTTCACGACGGCCTGCAACCAGCCGGTTTCCTCGAAGACCCGGCCGATCGCCGACACCTCGCAGGGGACGACGAAGCTTCGCGGCACGCGCACGCCCGCCGCCGCGAGCTTTTCCACGTAGTCCTTGCGCAGGTTCCAGCGCACCAGATCGATGGAATTGAACAACCGCGTAGAAGCCGCCATCGCCTCGGTCCATGCCTTGAAATCATCGAGCGCGCGGTAGTAGCCCCAGGTCGAGCGCAGCACGACGGCATCGGCGCCGGCGAATGCCTCGCGCGGCCCGTCCCACGGCGCGCCGGTGACACGACATCCGCGCCGCTCCAGCGCCTCGGCGTAAAGCCGGTCGGATGGGGTGATGGCCGGGTCGTCGGCGGCGGTGGCGAGAACGATGTGCGGGCTCATGCCGTTTCATAGCCAACAACCCGGCGTGCGTCTTGCTAGGATGGCCCCATGCCGCCGCCCTTCACCGTCACCTTTTCCGCCGGCGACGCCGGTCCCTGGCGCATCGAGCGTCTGTCCGCCGTTTCAGGTCCCGGCCTTGCCGCTGCAACGCATCTCGCGATGACCGACAGTCCCGGCGCCGCGTGGCGGCTGCGCGGTGTCGTCAGCCATCCGCGCTATTCGACGGCGGCCGAACTGAAGGTGCTGGCCGGCATACAGGCCGGGCTCGGCCGCAGCGAGGCCATGTGCGCGGCGCTGATTCCGATCCGCAAGTCCGAAGCCTGGTGGTCGATGGCCCAGGACGAACGCCGTGCGATCTTCGAGGACAGGTCGCGCCACATCGCCCTGTCGATGAAATACCTGCCGGCGGTGGCACGCCGCCTCCACCACGCACGCGATCTCGGCGAGCCCTTCGACTTCCTCACCTGGTTCGAGTTCGCGCCCGAGCACGAGGCGGCGTTCGACGCCCTCCTGATCGAATTGCGTGCGAGCGAGGAATGGAAGTACGTGGAGCGCGAAGTGGAAATTCGGCTGACCCGAACCGGCTGAGCGCGAACGACCTGCTACTTGCAGACGTTTCGGAGCGCCTGCCATTCGCCGGCGCTGAAGGCCGGGCGCCCGGTCGGCGGACGCTTGGTCGCCTCGATGCGCTCCCGCGTAGGCGGGTGGCTCGACCAGATGCCCGCGGCACTGGCGGCATCCGACGGCTCCTTCTCGAGCATCTGTTCGAAGAAGGTCGAGACCCCGTCGGCCCGCAGGCCGCGCTGTTCGAGCAGGCGCACGCCGGTGGCGTCGGCCTCGCGCTCGAAGGCCCGGCCGTTGCGCATCGCCAGCAGCGCGCCGCCGCCGGTGCCGAACGTGCTCAGTATGTCGGAATAGCCGCCGGTCAAGACCTTGAACAGAAGGTCGATTCCGTAGGCGCGCGCCACGCCCTTGATCGGATGGTCGTGCACGACATGGCCGATTTCGTGCGCCAGCACGCCGGCGACCTGCGAGCTGTCTTTGGCCTGGGTGATCAGGTCCGAATAGAAGACGAGGATCGAGCCCGGCAGGGTGAAGGCATTGACCGGCCCGCCCTCGACGATGTGGACCGTGACCTCGTGGCTGTAGCCGGCCTCCCGGGCGAGATCGTTGGCTAGCCGGTTGATCGCCGTGAGGCCCGCGCGGCCCTGGCAGGTGTCCTTGTCCGCCAGCAGCTCGTCCAGCACCGTCTCGCCCAGTTTGGCCTGCAGCGTGTAGGGCAGCAGCGGCACGGCATATTCGGTGCCGTATTCTATCGCGCTCCAGAACAGGCCGACCAGCGCGACGATCGCCAGCGAATAGGCGCCGAGGCGCGGCGCAACCTTCACCGGTTCGAGCGCCAGCGGCTTCAGCGCCGGCACCAGCGAGACGAGCTGCGCCCGCCAGGCCGGATCCTCGACCACCAGCCGCGCCTCGCTGCCGGGCAGAGCGAGCGGCGGCACGGCCTCATGGTGCGAATCGCCCAGCACGACCATATCGGAGATCGGCCAGCGCGCCACGACGCCGGAGCCCTCCGAACGATTGATGAGCAGCTCGTGGCTGGTGACCTTCAAGGTCACGTCCTGCACGTCGGCGGTGACGCCGTCGTAATAGCGGGCGGCCATCGTCAGACCCCGCTCACGTCGAACATGTCGAGCAGGCCCTCGCCATAGCCCGGGCCGCGATCGGCCGGCTGCCGAATCTGGCTGCCCTGGGGCGCGCCGTAGATCCAGAGCTGGCCCGCGATCAGCTTCATCGTGCGATGCATCACCCACGGCCAGCCGAGACCCAGGGTCAGCAGCACGATCAGGTAGTTCAGTACCAGGAACCCCCACATCTGCCAGGTCGAGATGGCGGTGGCGAACAGCACGTTGTCGGCACGGCTGTGGGTCACGAGGTAGCGCAGCAGGTAGGCTTGCCACCAGCAGCGCAGCGGCAGGATGAGCAGGCCGAACAGGAGGTAGGCGGCGAAGGCGACGAGGAGCAGGACGACGACGGTGTGCAGGCTGGGATGGGCGAACAGCTTCAGGAAGTCTTCGGAGGAGACGCCCAGACTCTGCAACGTGCCGCCGATGGCCATGAAGGTCGCGATGCCCGCGACGACCCAGGCCACGATGTTCAGGAAGTAGTAGCCGAGATAGCGGCCGTAGATGTCGCCCGCGCGTCCCGCAAAGGTGAATCCCTGGGTGCCGACCCGCGTGTTGACGATGCGCGGGCGTGCCAGGTTCACCGACACGACCGGCGTCAGCAGGTAGCCGGTCATGGCGTTGGCGAACTGCAGGAAGGTCGCGGTGGCGCCGTAGGCCCAGGCTGAGCCCGCCATGCCGCAGCGGATGCCGCGCCAGCGCGTGCGCGAGAGCTTGTAGCGCAGGCCGGCATAGTGGCCGACATAGGCCAGTGGAAAGCCGATCAGCACGACCGACAGCGAGAACAGATCGAACAGGCCGAAGGTGGCGAACGGCTTCTCGTGGAAGACGTACAGCCACACCAGGTACATGAGGCCTGACCAGGCGGCGACCACCAGCAGCGCCAGCAGGAAGCCGATCAGCAGCTCGCGACCGCGGCCGCGATACTCGAACCGGTCGCCCAGCACCGAGAGATGGTTCCAGACATAGCGCCGGATGCGGGTGCGGCCCCAGAAGCGCGACCAGCCCAGGGTCACCAGCATCATCGCGAGATGGCGCAGGTAGATGGCGTAGAGTTCGCCCAGCTTGCCGTCATAGACCGGCTGGCTCGGCGTCAGGTCGGGGCTCCACGGCGTGCCAGGGGCAGCGGTCGAACTCGAACTTGCCGCCGGCGCCGGGCCGGCCGCCTGACTCCAGGGGGAAGAAGCGTCGCTCAAGTCCCCTCTTTCCCCTTCCGCCGCAATGCAAAATCTTGGATGCTGCGACGCAGCATGATCTGGTGTACCCAAGTTTACGTCAACAGCACTGCGAACCGCCACAAATGACAATCCCGAACCGCGACAAGCCCTGGCTCATTCGCACCTATGCCGGCCACTCCACGGCCGAGAAGTCGAACGAGCTTTACCGCACCAACCTCGCACGCGGCCAGACCGGCCTCAGCGTCGCCTTCGATCTGCCGACGCAGACCGGCTACGACAGCGACCATGTGCTGGCCAAGGGCGAGGTCGGCAAGGTGGGCGTGCCGATTTCTCATCTCGGCGACATGCGCACCCTGTTCGACGGTATTCCGCTCGACCGCATGAACACGTCGATGACCATCAACGCGCCGGCGGCCTGGCTGCTCTCGCTGTACATCGCGACCGCCGAGGCACAGGGCGTGGAGCGCTCGAAGCTGCAGGGCACGACACAGAACGACATCATCAAGGAATATCTCTCGCGCGGGACCTACATCTTCCCGCCCGAGCCGTCGCTGCGCCTGACGGCCGACACGATCGGCTTCACCTATCGCGAGGTTCCCAAGTGGAACCCGATGAACGTCTGCAGCTATCACCTGCAGGAGGCCGGCGCGACGCCGGTGCAGGAGCTGGCCTTCGCGCTGGTCAACGCCATCGCCGTGCTCGACGCGGTGAAGGCGCGCGGCCAGGTGCCCGACGCCGACTTCCCCAAGGTGGTGGGCCGCATCTCCTTCTTCGTGAATGCCGGCATCCGTTTCATCACCGAGATGTGCAAGATGCGGGCGTTCGCGGAGATGTGGGAAGACATCACGCTGAATCGCTACGGCATCGCCGATCCCAAGCAGCGCCTGTTCCGTTACGGCGTCCAGGTGAACTCGCTGGGCCTCACCGAGCAGCAGCCCGAGAACAACGTCTATCGCATCCTGCTCGAGATGTTGGCCGTGGTGATGAGCAAGAACGCGCGCGCGCGTTCGGTGCAGCTCCCCGCCTGGAACGAGGCGCTCGGCCTGCCGCGGCCGTGGGACCAGCAATGGTCGCTGCGCCTGCAGCAGATCGTGGCCTTCGAGACCGACCTGCTCGAATACGGCGACATCTTCGACGGCAGCAAGGAGATCGCGGCCCGGGTCGAGGCGCTGAAGCAGGAGGCGCTGGCCGAGATGGGCCGCATCGCCGACATGGGTGGCGCCGTGGCGGCCATCGAGGCGGCCTACATGAAGCAGCGCCTGGTCGAATCCAACCTGAAGCGGCTCGCCGCCATCGAATCAGGCGAGCAGACCGTGGTCGGCGTCAACGCCTACACCGAGGGCGCGCCGTCGCCGCTCGGCGGCGGCCAGGAATCGATCATGACGGTCGACGATTCGGTCGAGCGCGGCCAGATCGAGCGGCTGAACGCCTGGCGGGCGACGCGCGACGGCGCGGCGGTGAAGGCCGCGCTCGCCGAGCTGGTCGCCGCGACCAAGGAAGACCGCAACGTCATGCCGGCGTCGATCGACTGCGCCAAGGCCGGCGTCACCACCGGCGAATGGACCGAGGCGCTGCGCGGCGTGTTCGGCGAATATCGCGCTCCCACCGGCGTGGCGCGCGCCGCGGGCGTCACCGACGGCCGCCTCGAAGTGACGCGCCGCGAGGTCGATGCGGTCTCGCGCCGCCTCGGTCGCCGCATCAAGATGCTGGTCGGCAAGCCCGGTCTCGACGGCCATTCCAACGGCGCCGAGCAGATCGCCGTGCGTGCCCGCGACTGCGGCATGGAAGTCGTCTACGAGGGCATCCGCCTCACCCCCGAGCGCATCGTCAACGCCGCGCTGGAAGAGAGCGTGCACGTCGTGGGTCTGTCGATTCTGTCGGGCGGCCATGTCTCGCTGGTCGGCGATGTGCTGAAGGGCCTGCGCGAGGCCGGCATCGGCGACGTGCCGGTCGTCGTCGGCGGCATCATCCCGCCCGCCGATGCCGAAGCCCTGATCGCGGCGGGCGTGGCCCGCGTCTATACGCCGAAGGACTTCGACCTTACGCAGATCATGCGCGACGTGGTGGCTGTGGTTGATAACGCGTGGAAGGAAGCGGCTTGAAAACAGCGCGTCGCCCGTAGCGGAGTGCCGCAGGCGGGGCTTCGTTCAGGGCGACGGATTTCCTAGCGGCGGACCGAGCGCCGCCGCATCAGCGAAACGCCGACATCGGCGAACTTGCCGCGCAACGGCGCCTCGGGCTTGTGGATCGTGATGCGGACCGCGTCGATCGGCTGGAAGCGCCGCAGCAGCGCGTCCACGATGGCAAGCGCCAGCGCCTCGACCAGGCTCTTGTGCGGACCGCCGGCGACCTCGACGATCGTGTCGAGGATCGCGCCGTAGCAGACGGCCCGCCGGTAGTCGTCGCTGCGGCCGTAGTCATCGGTCTCCAGCCAGACCTCGGCGTCGATCACGAAGCGCTGCGGCCGTGTCCTCTCCTCCGCAAGCACGCCGTGGCACGCGCTGACTTCGATGCCCCGGAGGAAGATGCAGTCGCCGGCGTGCGACATGAGACTCAGGCCGTCGCGCGCAGTCTCTTCGCGGCCTCGACCATGTTGACCAACGCAGGCTTCACCTCTTCCCAGCGGCGGGTCTTCAGGCCGCAGTCGGGATTGACCCAGATCTGGTCCGCCGACAGCCGTTCCTTTGCCTTTACGAGGAGCTCCGCCATCTCCTCGACCGGCGGCAGGCGCGGCGCGTGGATGTCGTACACGCCCGGTCCGATCTCGTTGGGATAGCGGTAGCTCGTGAAGGCCTCGAGCAGCTCCATCTTCGAGCGCGCCGTCTCGATCGAGATGACGTCGGCATCCATGGCGCCGATCGAAGCGATGATGTCGTTGAACTCGGAGTAGCACATGTGGGTGTGGATCTGCGTCCCGTCGGCAACGCCCGACGCGGAGAGGCGGAAGCACTCGACCGCCCAGTCGAGGTAGGCTTTCCACTCGGCCTTGCACAGCGGCAGGCCCTCGCGGATGGCCGGCTCGTCGATCTGGATCACACGGATGCCGGCGGCTTCGAGATCGACGACTTCATCGCGCAGGGCCAGCGCGATCTGCCGACAGGTCTCCAAGCGCGGGATGTCGTCGCGCACGAACGACCATTGCAGCATCGTCACCGGGCCGGTGAGCATGCCTTTCATCGGCTTCTGCGTCAGGGACTGGGCATAGCTCGACCACCCGACCGTCATTGGCTCCGGGCGGGAAACGTCACCGAAGATGATCGGCGGCCGGACATAGCGCGAGCCGTAGCTCTGCACCCAGCCATGTTTGGTGAAGGCGTATCCGGCGAGCTGTTCGCCGAAATACTGCACCATGTCGTTGCGCTCGAACTCGCCATGGACCAGCACGTCGATGCCGATCTCTTCCTGCCAGCGCACGGCGGTCTCGGTCTCGCGGCGTAGGAACGCCTGGTACTCACCGTCACTGAGCGCGCCCTTGGCATGGGCCGAGCGCGCCTTGCGCACGGCCTCCGTCTGCGGAAAGGAACCGATGGTCGTCGTCGGGAAGGCCGGCAGGTCGAGTTGCTGGCGCTGCAGCGCGCGACGTGCCTCGAACGCCCCCTGCCGATGCGACATTGTTGGCGTGACCGCGGCCAGGCGCATCCGCACGGCCGGATCGTGGATCTTCGTGGAGACCCGGCGCGCCCCGGCGGCCCAGCTCGACGCGACCAGCGCATCCTGGACGGCATCGCGGCCCTCGTTGAGCGCGCGCCCCAGGATCGAGAGTTCGTCGACCTTCTGGGCGGCGAAGGCCAGCCAGCTCCTGAGATCCTCGTCCAGACCGTCTTCCTGCGCGAGGTCGACGGGCACGTGCAGCAGCGAACAGGAGGGTGCGAGAACGATCCCGTCGGTGCCCCGCCGCCTGATCGCCGCTTCGCTCCGGGCCAGCAGCGGTTCTAGATCGGCACGCCAGACGTTGCGCCCGTCGATCAGGCCGAGCGACAGGACGAGGTCCTTCGGAGCGCCGTCGAGCACGGGCGCGAGCTGCTCCGGCGCCCGCACCAGATCGACATGCAGCCCCGCGACCGGCAGCTTCAGGGCCACGGCCAGATTGTCGCCCAGCGCGCCGAAATAGGTCGCGAGCATCAGCTTCAGGCCGGGCACCTCGGAGGCCAGGGTTGCGTAGGTCGTTTCGAAGGCCGCCCGCGTCGCGTCGTCGATGTCGAGGACCAGCGCCGGTTCATCCATCTGGACCCAATCGGCGCCGGCGCTCCAGAGCCGGCGCAGCACTTCGACATAGACCGGCAGGAGGTTGCGCAGCAGCGCCAGCGGATGGAGCGACGGGTCCTTGCTCTTGCCCAGCAGCAGGTAGGTGACGGGCCCGATCAGCACCGGACGTGTATGGATGCCGAGCTGCCTGGCTTCGAGGAACTCGTCGACCGGCTTGGTCGATCCCAGGCTGAACGTCTGGCCGCGCCCGAACTCGGGCACCATGTAGTGATAGTTCGTGTCGAACCACTTGGTCATTTCCATCGCGGGCAGGCCGTGCACCGCCGACCGATGACCGTGGGCCGCGCAGGCACCGTCGATCGCGCCCCGGCTGCCCCGCGCCATCGCGAAATAGGTCTGGAGCGGCACGGGGCCACCCTTCCAGCCATAGATTTCCGGAATGGCGCCGACCATCACGCTGGTGTCGAGCACGTGGTCGTAGAGGGAAAAGTCGTTGCTCGGGATGTGATCGACGCAAGCCGCCTTCTGCCGCTTCCAGGCCGCGGCCCGCAGCGACGCGGCGCTGTCCAGCAACGCCGCCTCCGTCGTCTTGCCCGACCAATGGCTTTCCAGTGCCCGCTTCAGTTCACGGCGGGGGCCGATGCGGGGAAATCCAAGCGTGCTGACGAGAACGGACATTCGAGTACTCCTTTGGGGGATCAGGCGCGTTCAACCGTTCGGATCGAGCGCGTTGCGGCCGTGCGCGGAAGGCAGGACGGTCTGGACGATCGAGGCGTCCAGCGCCTCGTAAGCCGCGAGGTCGATGGCGGCGTAGAGTTCGGCGCGGGTCTGCATGTCGCCCAGGGACGCCTCTGTGCCGCCGTCGCGGCGGATAGTGGCGTACAGCCGCTCCTGCGCCTTGTTGGCGACGCGCAGCGAGGACACCGGCCATATGACCATCGCGTAGCCCATCGCCTCGAATTCGGCGGCGGTGAAGAACGGCGTGCGACCGAACTCCGTCATGTTCGCCAGCAGCTTCACGCCCGGCAGCGCCCTGGCGAAATCGCGGAACATGTCGGCCGTGGTCAGCGCCTCGGGGAAAATCGCGTCGGCGCCGGCCTCGATGTAGAGCCTGGCGCGGGCGACGGCGCCCTCCATCCCTTCGCTGGCATAGGCGTCGGTGCGCGCGATCACCTGGAGATGCCGCCGGGCCTTTGCCGCTGCCGCGACCTTGGCCGCCATGTCGTACGGGCCGGCGAGCTTCTTGTCGTTGAGATGCCCACACTTCTTGGGCAGCAACTGGTCCTCGATGTGAACCGCCGCTGCGCCCGCCTCTTCGAACGCCCGCACCATGTGCATGACGTTCAGTGCCTCGCCGTAGCCGGTGTCGCCGTCGACCAGCACCGGCAGGCCGCTGGCCCGCGCAACCTGGCGAATGAAGAAGCAGACGTCCTCCACGGTGATGATGCCGAGATCCGGCAGGCCCATCGACGCGGTCATGGCCGCACCCGAGAGATAGAGCGCCTCGAATCCGGCGGCTTTCGCCTGCAGCGCGGCCATGCCGTTATGGGCGCCGGGCATCCGGAGGATCGCTGGCCGGTCGAGCAGAGCGCGAAAGCGAGGGCCCGCCGGATCGGACGGCAGATCCCTGGCGAGGAGATAAGGCATGGCGTTCAGGCCGCGCGCGCGGGCGCTTGCTTGCCGCGCTGGACGAGCGGCACGAAGGCACGGTTCTCCGGTCCCGTATAGTGCGCCGCCGGACGAATGATCTTGTTGTCGATGCGCTGCTCGATGATGTGCGCGCACCAGCCCGAGGTCCGCGCGATCACGAACAGCGGCGTGAACATCGCCGTGGGCACGCCCATCAGGTGGTAGGAGACGGCGCTGAACCAGTCGAGGTTGGCGAACATCTTCTTGGTCTCGCCCATCACCGCCTCGATGCGATCTGCGATGTCGAACATGCGGCTGCTGCCGGCTTCGTCGCCGAGCTGCCGGGCGACCCGCTTGATCACTTCGTTGCGCGGGTCGGCGATCGTGTAGACCGGATGGCCGAAGCCGATCACAACCTCCCGCGCCGCCACACGCCGCCGGATATCGGCCTCGGCCGCGTCGGGATCCTCGTAGCGCTGCTGGATCTCGAAGGCGACCTCGTTGGCGCCGCCATGCTTGGGACCCCGCAGCGCACCGATCGCACCGGTCACCGCGGAATAGATGTCGGCGCCGGTGCCGGCGATCGAGCGCGCGGTGAAGGTCGAGGCGTTGAACTCGTGCTCGGCATAGAGGATCAGCGACGTGTCCATGGCCCGGACATGGCTCGCACTCGGCGCCTGACCGTGAAGCAGGTGCAGGAAGTGCGCGGCGATGCCGTCATCGTCGGTCTCGACATCCACGCTGCGGCCGTTGTGGGCATAGTGATGCCAGTAGAGCAGCATCGAGCCCAGCGAGGCCATCAGCCGGTCGGCAATGTCGCGGGCGCCGGGATGATTGTGATCGGCCGCCTCGGGCAGCACGCAGCCCAGCGCCGACACGCCCGAGCGCATCACGTCCATCGGATGCGCCGCGGCGGGAATCGCTTCGAGCGTGCGCTTCACCGCTGCCGGCAGGCCGCGCAGCGAGCGCAGCTTGGCCTTGTAGGATGCGAGCTGAACCTCGGTCGGCAGGGTGCCGTGCACGAGCAAATGCGCAATCTCCTCGAAGGTGCAGCGCTCGGCGATGTCGAGAATGTCGTAACCGCGATAATGCAGGTCGTTGCCGCTGCGGCCGACGGTGCAGAGCGCGGTCGAGCCGGCTTCGACGCCGGACAGGGCGACGGATTTCTTGGGCGCAGGTTTGACCGGGATCGAACTGGACATGGTGCTCCTCCTCTATTCAGCGGCGTCGAAGATCCCGCGCGCAGCGGGGGCCTGGAGCTGGTCGGGGTTGACGACGAAGTTGAGCTGGCACAGCTCATCGGCCCTGAGCCCCGGCAGGCGCTCCACCGTTTCGAGGAAGCGCTTCTGCTCGGCCTCGGCCACGATCCCGTCGGCCAGGGTGCGGAACTTCGCGACATAGTCGGGCCGGCGCCACGGACGGGCCCCCAGTGGATGGGCGTCGGCGACCGCGATCTCGTCGGAGATCACGCGGCCATCGTCGAGCGTCACCGTCACATGGCCGCCGAACGCCTTCCGCGCCGGATCGGCCGAGTGATAGCGCTCTGTCCACTCGGGGCCTTCGATCGTGCTGATCTTGCGCCACAGCGCCACCGTGTCGGGCCGCGCCGCGCGCTCGGGCGCGTAGGAGCGCTCGTGATGCCAGCCGCCGTCCTGCAGGGCGACGGCGAAGATGTACATGATCGAATGGTCGAGGGTTTCGCGGCTGGCCGTCGGATCCATCTTCTGCGGATCGTTGGCGCCGGTGCCGATCACGTGGTGCGTGTGATGGCTGGTGCGGATGACGATGCTGCGGATCTTCGAGAGATCGCCGATCTTCGGCCCCATGCGCCGCGCCAGATCGATGAGCGCCTGGCTCTGGTACTCGGCCGAATGCTCCTTGGTGTAGGTGTCGAGGATCGCGCGCTTGGCCTCGCCCCTCTCGGGCAACGGCACGACATACTCCGCCTTCGGACCGCCGAGCAGCCAGGCGATGAAGCCGTCCTCGCCCTCGTAGGCGGGCGACGGCGCACCCTCCCCGCGCATCGCCCGGTCGACGGCCTCGACCGCCATCTTGCCCGCGAAGGCCGGCGCATAGGCCTTCCAGCTCGAAATCTCGCCCTTGCGCGACTGGCGCGTCGTGGTCGTGACATGCAGCGCCTGCTGCACCGCCTGATAGACGATCTCCGCCGGCAGGCCGAGCGCCGCGCCGATGCCGGCAGCGGCCGAGGGGCCAAGATGGGCGATGTGATCGATCTTGTGCTCGTGCAGGCAGATACCCTTCACGAGATCGACCTGGATTTCGTAGGCAGCGGCCAGGCCGCGCACGAGGGCGCCGCCGTTCAGGCCGCAATGCTGCGCCACGGCGAGCACGGGTGGGATGTTGTCGCCGGGATGGGAATAGTCCGCGGCCAGGAACGTGTCGTGATAGTCGAGTTCGCGCACCGCGACACCGTTGGCCCAGGCCGCCCACTCCGGCGAAACGCGGCGCGACGGAAAGCTCGACAGGCCGAACAGGGCCGCCCCCGGCTTGCCGGAATGCGCTCTGGCCTGCGCCCGCGCGGTGACGATGGGCGCACGATTGAGCGAGGCCGCCGCGACGGCGGCATTGTCGATGATGCGGCTGCCGATCATTTCGACCACCTCATCCGCGATCGGCACCGGATCGACCGCGACCTCGGCGATCTTCCAGGCAAGCTGCTGCTCGCGCGGCAGCCGTTCGGCGGACTTGTAGGTGCGGACGCTGTGGAGCTTCACGATGCGGTTTCCTCTCTCGAAGGGATCGTCGCGGCGGCGGCGACATCGGTGGGCCGTCCGGCGGCATCGAGGGCCACCATCTCGAAGCTGCCGCGCATGGCCAGCGTCCGCTGTCCGCTCAACAGGGTCTCGGCAACCATCTCCACGACCACGGTCATCGAGGAGCGGCCCATGCGCACCACCTGCGCATAGAGCTCGACGACCTGGCCGACCTGCACCGGCAGGTGGAAATCGATCTTCTCGGACGAGGCCATGACGACGGCGCGGCGGGCGCGGCGGCTGGCGGCGACGAAGGCCGCCTTGCCCATGAGACTGAGGGCCGTACCGCCGAACAGCGTGCCGTAATGGTTGGACTGCTCGGGGAAGACCATTTCCAGAAAGCGAGTCTCTTCAGGCGGCTGGTTCGAGATGGCGCCCTCCATGGGCAGGCTCCGGCGGTTGCAATCCAGTGTGGCATCCGCAATATCTGCAACACAGGGCGCCACGGGTATTGCTGAATTGGCAATGTTTTGCGGATGGTACTCACCCCAATTGCGAAGTTTGCAAACAGGACGGCGACGATGCGTAAGACCTTCATGGGCGTACGACTGCGGGCGCTGCGCGAGGAGCGACGCATGACGCAGGCGGCCCTTGCCGACGCGCTTGGCCTGTCGACCAGCTATCTCAGCCAGCTCGAGAAGAATCAGCGCCCGCTCACCGTGCCGGTGCTGCTTAAGATCAATTCGGTGTTCGGCATCGACGTGCAGCTCTTCTCGGACAATGACGAGGCACGGCTGATCTCGGATCTGCGCGACGCGCTGTCCGAGGCGCAGCCCGGAGAAGCCGTGCCATTGGCGGAGATCCGCGAGCTGGCAGCCGGCATGCCCGCGATCGGACAGGCGCTGGTCAATCTCCACCGCCGCTACCGCAGCGAAGCCGAACGCGCCGACGCGATGGCCACCCGCCTCGGCGACGAGCGGCCGGAATCACAGTCGACGCCGATGCCTTTCGAGCAGGTGCGCGACTTCTTCTATGCGCGACACAATCACGTCGCCGAACTCGATGACGCGGCCGAGCGTCTTTACGAAACGGCCGGCCTCTCCGTCGGCAATCTCAACACCGGACTGATCGACTACATGTCACACCGCCACGGGGTGCGTGTTGCCCGTGACTCGGGCGACGAGCCGTCGGGCGTGCAGCGCCGCTACGACAAGGCAGCGCGCGTGCTGCATCTCTCGCCCCATCTCCGACCGGGCCAGCACGCCTTCCAGATGGCGACCCAGCTCGCCTTCCTCGAAGTCGACGAGCTGCTGCGCCGTCTGGTCGACGAGGCCGCCTTCGAGGGGAACGAGGCGCGCGCCCTCGCCCGCATCGGCCTTGCGAACTACTTCGCCGGTGCGCTGCTGCTGCCCTACGGCCCGTTCCTGCAGGCCGCCGAGACGGTGCGCTACGACATCGAGCGGCTCGGCCGCTGGTTCGGCGTCGGCTACGAGACGATCTGCCACCGGCTCAGCACCTTGCAGCGTCCGTCGGCGCGCGGCGTGCCGTTCTTCTTCGTGCGGGTCGACCGGGCCGGCAACATCTCCAAGCGCCAGTCGGCGACCGACTTCCACTTTTCGCGCGTCGGCGGCTCATGCCCGCTGTGGAACGTGCACGAGGCCTTCGCCCATCCCGGCCGCATCCTGACGCAGCTCGCACAGATGCCCGACGGTCGCACCTATTTGTGGATCGCCCGCACGGTGCAGCGCGGCCATGGCGAGTACGGCGCGCCCGGCAAGAGCTTCTCGATCGGCCTGGGCTGCGATCTGCGGCATGCCGCGCGACTCGTCTATTCGAAGGGGCTCGATCTCGGCGATGCCGCCAGTGCCACGCCGATCGGTGCCGGCTGCCGCGTGTGCGAGCGGCCGTCCTGCCCACAACGCGCCTTTCCGCCGATCGGCCGCCCCCTCACCATCGACGAGAACCGCAGCCGCTTCGCGCCCTACCCGACGACGTAGGATAGACCCTAAGCGTGAATGTGGTCGTGGCCGCCACCGCCGCGGCCGCCGTGGCTGTGGCGCTTGTTGTCGAGTTCCGCCGGGACGAGATGAAGCTGGCCATGGCGCACGCCGCGCTGGCTCACCGTCTCGTCGGCCATCGCCCGCACCGCCTTGACCGGGCCTCGCAGCACCGACACTTCCAGGCAGGAATCGTGGTCGAGATGGACATGCAGGGTGGCCACCTGCAGATCGTGATGCTTGTGCTGGGCCTGGGTGAGCCTCCGGCCGAGGTCGCGCGTCTCGTGGTCGTAGACATAGGCGAGCGTGGCGATGCAGAAGCCCTCCTCCTTGCCCGCGGGACCGGCATCGAGCGCCTCGCGCGCCGCCGCGTCGCGCAGGATGTCGCGCAACGCCTCGGAACGGCTGGCATAGCGGTGCTTCTTCATGTGGCGGTCGAGCGTCGCCAGGAGTTCGTCGTCGACCGACAGGGTGACCCGTTGCATCTCAAACACCTCCGCTTCACGACGTATCGCACCGGAGGTCATGATATCAGGCGGGCTTCCCGCGACGTACCAGCAATCGCTCGAGACCGAGCAGCAGCAGGACCGAGGCGCCGAAGATCGGCAGCAGGAGGCACATCGCGGCCGCGGTGGCGATCAGCGCCCGCGGCCAGCGCAGCTCCATCTTGCGCGGAACGCCCAAGCTGCCCCGCGGCCGGCGCATCCACCACGAGGCGACGCCGGTGACGGTGAGCCAGACGAGCGACAGCGCGAAGGCCGTGTTCATCCAGAGATTCCACAGGCCGAAGTCGCCCTGATGGACGTGGATGCCGAAGCCGACCATCCGCGGGATCACCGGCTGGTCGGCGCGCAGCGCATCGCGGGTGAGCTCGCCCGTCTTCGGGTTGCCGAGGATCACGCGGTCGGCGGACGGCGGACCGTTGCGGTTGCTGATGTAGAGGGGCGCGCCCGGCCACGGCGCCAAACGCACGCTGAGCGCCTGACTGATGCCGCGGGCGCGCGCCTCGGCGACGAGATCGTCGATCGGCTTCTGCGCGGCCGCCATCTGTTGCGCCGACGCGCCGCCCGGCGAGAAGCCGGCGGTGCCCTTCTGATTGAGCGCCGTCTGGACTCTCGACAGGACCTCGCCGCCCCAGAAGGCGGTCCAGGGCAGGGCGCTGATCAGAAAGAAGAGGAACACCGCGGAGAAGAGGACGGCGACGATCGCATGCAGGTCGCGCACCGCCATGCGAGCGCCCCGGTCGAAGCGCGGCCGCAGGGCAGCGAAGAAGCCGCGCTGTCGCGGCCACCAGAGATAGAGGCCCGAGAGGATCATGAAGATCGCCCAGCCGTCGGCCAGTTCGAGCAGCCAGCTGCCCGGCTTGCCCAGCGGCCAGCCGCCATGCAGGGCTTTGGTGAGGCCCGGCAGCCACTGGCTTCCCGTCAACGAGCCCAGCACCCGCCCGCTATAGGGGTCGACGAAGATCGGATACGGCAGTCCGCTCTCGTTCAGCATCATCACCTGGGTGCTGCGGCGCGGATCGTCGGACAGGATGATCTCCTGCACCGGCGGGCCGCCCTGCTCCGTCATCGCGCCATGGTCGTGAGCGCCACCGCCGTGGCCATGGCCGCCGGTCACCTTGGCCGAGAATTCCTTCGGCGCCGCCTCGAGCGCTGCGGCAAGCTGTACACTGGGCGGCACCTGCGTCGCGCCCGGTTGGACGAAGCGCAGTTCGGGATGAGCCTGATCCATCCCCCATTCGGCCCAGAGATAGATCGTACCTGTCGTGCTTTGCCAGAGCACGAACGGGATCACGAGGAGCGCCGCCAGCAGGTGCCAGCGCCAGAGCCGCGCGTACAGGCGGCCGGCGGGCTGCTCCGCCGAGGGACCGGCGGAAGCGACGTGCTTCGTTGTACCCGCAACATAGTCGGACATGGTTCCTCACACGGGAATACGAGATGTGACGGCCGGGCTCAGCGCGCCGGTTCGCTGACGAAGGCGATCTTGGAGAGGCCGCCCTTGGAGGCGTCGGCCAGGGTCTCCGAGACGTAGCGATAGGGCACGGTGGCGTCGGCGCGGAGATAGACTTCCGGCTGCGGCCGCTTGCGGCCGGCCTCGACGAACTTCTCCATCGCCTCCTCGCGCGTCACCCGCTCGCCACCCCAGAACAGCGAGCCCTGGGCGTCGATCGCGAACTCGATCTTCTCGGGCTTCTGCAGGTCGGCGTTGGCCGTCGCCTTGGGCAGGTCGAGCTTCACCACGTTGGTGAGCAGCGGCGCCGTCACGATGAAGATGACCAGCAGCACCAGCACCACGTCGATCAGCGGCACCATGTTGATCTCGGCCATCGGCTGGGACGAGGTCTTGCGTTCGAAGCTTCCGAATGCCATTGCCCGCCTCCCTCAGGTCACGGCCGCGAGCGGCACGCTGCCCGGCTTGCGGCCGGCCTGCAGGGCGCGGCCCATCGACAGGAAGGTCAGCAGCTCGAAGGCGAAGGCGTCGAGCTTGGCCGTCAGCACACGGTTGGAGCGGGTCAGCCAGTTGTAGCCCATGACCGCCGGCAGGGCGACGGCCAGCCCGATGCCGGTCATGATCAGCGCCTCGCCCACCGGGCCCGCCACCTTGTCGAGCATGCCCGAGCCCGACATGCCGATCGCCACCAGCGCGTGATAGACGCCCCACACCGTGCCGAACAGGCCCACGAACGGTGCCGTGGCGCCGATCGTCGCCAGCATGGTGAGCCCGTTCTCCAGCGACGTCGTCTCCTCGTCGAGCACCTTCTTGATGGTGCGCGTCAGGAACTCGGTCTCGCTGCCCGCCTCCTCGAGCTTGGCCGCGCCGAACTTCGCATGATGCGCCTGGGCATGCAGCGAATGCGCCGTCAGATGGCCGAACGGCTCGTTCACCCCGTGGATGTTGAGTTCGTTCTGCACCTGCTCGAGCGACGTGGCGCTCCAGAAGAAGTTCAGGAACCGGCGGCTGCGCCCTTGGCGGATGATCTGCCCGATTCCCTTGTAGACGATCAGGTACCAGGAGATCGCCGACATCACCGCCAGCACGCCCAGAAGGATCTTGGCGACGATGTCCGCCTGCGCGATGAAATGGCCGAAGCCCAGGGCCGATGCGTCGCCCATGCGATACTCTCCTACTGCAACACGAATTTGATCGGAACGTGGACCCAGACCGCCTGCGCCAGGCCGCCTTCCACATAGGGCCGGAACTGCGCCGCGCGCACCGCGCTCAACGCCGCCTGGTCGAGATCGGCATGGCCCGACGACGCCGCCAGCGAGACCTGGGCCGGCCGGCCGGTCACGTCGACCAGCACGCGGATCGTGGCCGTCCCCTGCTCGCCCGCCCGCCGCGCCCGCGCCGGATAGGCCGGATTGGGCTGCACCAGCCAGCCGAGCTGCGAGGCCTGCACCGTGCGCGGGCCGGCCGGCGCCGCCGGCGCGGCCTGCTGCGGCCCCGCCTCGACCGGCGCGGCGGGGCGCGCCGGCTGCGGCTTGCGCTGCACCGGCTTCGGCTCGGGCGGCTTGGGCTTGGGCTCGACCTTCTTCTCCGGCGGCGGAAACTCCGGCGGCGGCGGCTCGTCGGGCGGCGGCAGCTCGACCTTGGCCAGCGGGAACTCCGGCGGCGGCAGGTCGGGCGGCGGCGGCTCGACGATCGTCGCCAGCTCCGGCGGCGGCGGCTTCAGCTCGACCGGCGGCGGCGGCTCCGAATCCTCGATCTCGGGCTGGGCCGGCTCCTCCGCCGTCACCATCCGCACCTCCATCGGCGCGATGTCGCCCACCACCAGCTTCACCGGCTCGACCTGCGTCAGCGCCCAGCCTCCTCCCACATGGAAGAAGATCACCAGCGCGAGGATGCCCCGGCGGGCCGCGGTCGAGAGCGGCTCGCGCGATGGTCCGGGTGCTGCTGAAGAGTCGAGCCGCACCACGGCCCCCTATCGCATCTGGTGTCCGGTGCCGGCAGCGCCCACGGCCTCGACCTTGAAGTCCACGTCGATGCTTCCCGCCTTCTCGAAGACGAGCGTCACGGGAACCTTGGCGTCCTTCGCGAGCGGAGCCTTCAGCTCCATGAACATGATGTGATAGCCACCGGGCTTCAGCGTCACCGTCGCCCCCGGCGGGATCTCGAGGCCATTTGCGAGCTCGCGCATGCGCATGACCTGCCCGTCCATCTTCATCTCGTGAATCTCGACCTTGAGAGATGCCGGGCTGCGGGCGGCAATGAGGCGGTCGGCCGTCGTGCCCTTGTTGGTGATCGTCACGAAGCCGCCGCCGCTCTTGGCGGTGGCCGCAGTGGCGCGGGTCCAGGGCGTCGCGATCTCCAGCGAACCCAGCTTGTAGTCCTGAGCCGATGCCGGAGCTGCCCAGGGCAGAACCAGCAGTGTGCAGATCGCAAGTCGACGTCCAATCATGTGAATTCTCCCTTTGATGAGTTTGTGTACGAAGCGGCGGCGGATCGCTCTCCCGCCGCCACAAGAAGATCCGTGTCGGGGCCTTCGTTCAGGTCGTCGGCCGACTCAGAATCGCGCCTGGATTCCGGCGTAGACCGACGCTCCGCTGCCCGGGTTGTAGAGCTGGCTGGCCGCGCTGGCGGTGTTGGTCACACCGACATTCGACACGTACATCTGGTTCGTGAGGTTGCGGGCATCGACGAAGAATTCGAGCCCCTTGTAGCCCGTGTATCCGGCCTTTACGCCGAGCAACGCATAAGGCGACGTCATGAAGGCGGGATTGTTGACGTTGTCGACGTAGTAGCCCTGCGGCACCCACTCAACGTTGGGACTGACATAGAAGCCGCCCGGCGTGGCGTAGCGCGCCTCCGCCTGGATGTAATAGGGCGGCGCTCCCGGCAGCTGGTTGTTGCCGTAGGTCGGATTGTTGTCGAAGCGGTAGTCGCCGACGGTCAGCGCCATGCGGCCGGTCAGCCGATCACCCTTTTCGCCCTGCCACGCCGTGCCGTTCAACCCGAGTTCGATGCCCTGATGGATCGCGTTCGGGATGTTGATGGCGATGGCCGAACCGCCGAAGCCCGGCACGACGAGCAGCTGCAGCTCGTTTTTCACCCAGGACCGGTAGATGGAAAGATCCCAGCCGAACTGGCCACCGATCGTGCCGCGCGTGCCGATTTCGGCGGTCCAGGAGGTCTGCGGTGCGAGCGGTGCGAAGCCGGGCGCGACGCTCGGGTTCAATTCAGACCAGGTCGGCGGCTCCGAGGCCCGCGAGACGTTGGCAAAGAACTGGAGACCCGGGCGCGGCTCCCAGAGGGCGCCGATCTTCGGGTTTACTTCGAAATAGGCCGCCGATCCGGAATCGTTGCCGTTGACCAGATAGTTGTCGGTCAGCACGCGGGTCTGCCAATTCAGCTGCAGGCCGGTGACGATCGAGACTTCGGGCGTAACATAGAACCAGTTTTCGCCGTACACCTCGATGCTGGTCGAGTTCTCCGTATTGTCGTTTGTCAACGCGCCGGGCACGCCGAAGTTGTTGGCGAACTGCTTGTTGCGGTTGGTCCCGGCGAAGTAGTTCACGCCGAGGACGAAGTCGTTGCGGTGCCCCGCGACCGAGCGGCTGCCCTTGTACTGGCCTGTCAGCCCCCAATCGAGAAGGTTGTTGTCGATCACCGCGAAGGTGAGCGGATGGAACAGGTACTTCGACTTCACGAAGCCCTGCAGGGTGAGCGCGTCCTCGCCGATGTCGATGACGGTGGTGTTGGCGAAGCGGAACGAATCGACGTCCCGCCGGGCATTCTGCAGCACGTTGGCGAGTGGGCCCTGCTGCGGATCGGTGAGATATTGCTGCTGGGTCAGCGAGCCGGGAATCTGGTTGCGGACCTGGTTGCCCGACAGGAAGAAGCGCGTTTCCGCGTTGGATCCGATCTGCGCGCCGACATTGCCGTTCACCCTCTGCAGGCTCTGGTTGGTGTGCTGGCGAAAGCCGTTGCCGCTCAGGTTGGTGAAGGACAGCCAGGCGTCCCACGGACCGTCGTTGAAGCCGGCCGCCGCCTGCTCGCCGAAGGTCTGGTAACTGCCGCCGTAGAAGCGCGCGGCGTAGCCCGGGTTGCTACGGCCGGTGGGCGAAACGAAGTTGATCGCACCGCCCAGGGTCGCGGCGCCGTAGCGCAGCGCATTGGCGCCCTTGTAGACCTCGATATACTGCTGGGCGAGCGGATCGATCTCATGGAAATCGCCGCTGCCGTCGGCCTGGTTGATGGGCGACCCGTCCTGCAGGAGACGGATGCCGCGCAGGTGGAAGTTGCGCGACAGGCCGGACCCGCGGATGACCAGCTTTGAATCCTCCTGACCGTACTTGCTCTGCACCCAGACGCCGGGCGTATATTCGAGCATGTCCTTCATCGTCGTGGCGCGACCGTCGAGATACCGCGTCGCCGGCACGACCTCGACGCCGCCGGGCGTCTTGTTGATCTGCTCCTCCGCCTGTTTAACGGACGGCACGGTGAGCGACGCAGTGGGCGCGGTGACGGTAATGGCCGGCATGGTGGGCGCCTGGCTCTGTGCCAGTTCTTCGGCGCGAAGGATCGAAGGCACGAAGGCGAGCCCTATGGAGGCGACGACGGTCGCCCGAAGAGTCGAAGACATGATGCTTCCTTGAATGACTGACGTGAAACAGCGCGCACGCCACGGGCGTGCGCAGTGCAGGACGGAAGGTCAGACGTTCGGAAGCGGAGGAGCTCGGGGCTGGTTGGGCCCGTCGCGAATGGCGCCGGTCGAGGGATGATGGTGCGCCGTTTGGACGTGCGGCGGCGCTTCGGTGACCTCGATCTCGATCGATGCGCCCGATGGCAGGGCCTGCGCCGGTGCGTGCGCGAGGCCGAAACAGCAATCGTGGACCCTGGCGTTCGCCGGTCCCTGCGACTCGCCCTCGCCCGTGTCGGCATTGGGCTGGCACAGGGCTCCCCACATCGCGGTGGCGGCCTCGAGGCCGCCCATGCGCAGCATGACCGCGTGGGACAGAGGCTGGAAGATGGCGAGCGTGACCGCGAACAGCGCCAACGTCAGCGCCATCGAGCGCAAACGTGATATCGGCTGCATTGCGGTCATGCTGCAGTTTAGCCGGGTTGTCCGGTGTCGCTCAAGCTGCTTGCCCGACAAGTGCCTGCGTCATCACAGCCTCCCGAACCTGGCGAAGGCGGTACGACCCGCCTTCTCGGCTTCGGCGACGAAATCGATGAACATGCCTTCGATCATCGCCGTGACTTCTGCAGGGGCGCTTTCGGGCGTGCCTGCCGAATAGGGAGGTTTGGGATCGTACTCCGCCATGAGCTGGACGCCCTCGGCATACTGTCGATCCCGCAGACGCCCCACGAGGGTCAGGCCGAAATCGATGCCCGCCGTCACGCCCCCGCCCGTGATCCTGTTGCGGTCGACCACGACCCTTTCACCTGCGAGGCTGGCGCCGAAGATCGGCAGAATCCCCCTGGTTGCCCAGTGCGACGTCGCCCTGTATCCGGCGAGCAGCCCGGCCGCCCCCAGGAGCAGCGAACCGGTGCAGACCGACGTGACGTACTTCGCCCGGCTGCCGCGGTCCTTCAGAAAGAGCATCGTCGCCTCGTCCGCCATCGCCGCGAGCGTACCGCTGGAACCACCCGGCACGCAGATGATGTCGAGGTCGGTCGGACATTCGTCGAAGGTCATGGAAGGCATCACGGAAAGACCGGTGTCGCATTGCACCGGATCGCGTGTCTTGGCGACGAGATGGACCTTCGCGCCCATCAGGCTCGTCAGCATGTGATGCGGACCGACCATGTCGAGTGCGGTGAATTGCGGATAGATCAGGAAGGCGATCTCCTCCGATCCCATCCAATGGGCGGGCATGGAGGACATGTCGTGCGGCGACCCGTTTGCGGCTCCGGGCGACGGCTCACCGCCGCCTGTCTGTTGCGCCAGGAGATCGCCGGGTGAATGGGCGACCGCCGCGGCAACGGCGGCCGCGGCGGAGAATTGACGGCGTGTCAAAGACATGGCGAGCCTCCCGTCAGAACTTGAAGGCCAGTTGGCCATAGACCGAGAGCGGCGCTCCCGGTGCGACCTGGCCGCCGAGCCAGCTGTACGGAACGAAGTACTGGTTGTTCGTCAGGTTCTTGGCCGAAAGAACGGCACGGAACTTCTCGTTCTCGTACCCGATCTTCGCATCGACCATATAGTAGCCCGCCGTCTGCCAAAGATTGGTCGCATCCACGTACTGGTTCGAGGCCGCATAGACGCCGGCGCCCAGGCTGAGCCCCGGCGCGACGCTCTCGTCGAACTGGTAGTTCAGCCAGAAGCGACCCGAATGTTCCGGGACGAAGGGCAGCCGATAGCCCGCCGGAATGCCGGCGCCGGCGGGGTCGGCGAAGAAGGCGTTCGTGTAACCGTAGCTCGCCAGCACACTCCAGTTGCGATTGGGCTGGTAGAGGAAGTCGGCTTCGAAGCCGCGCGATGTCTGCTGGGTGAGGGCGGCGGAAACGGCGGTCAGCCGGACCGGGACGTTCGTGCGCTCGATCTGGAAGAGCGCCACCGTGCCGGTGAGGGTATCGTTGATGTTGAGCTTCACGCCAGCCTCGTACTGGGTGGAGAACTCGGGCGCCGGCTGGGCGAATGTCTGCGAGAACGGCACCCACTTCATACCCTGGGAATAGCTGCCGTACAGCGATAGCCCCTTGACCAGATCGACGACGATGCCGGCGCGGGGAAGCAGCCGGGTCGCCTGGGTCACGCGCGTCACCATGGCGCCGCTCGCAAACTCGTTATAGGTCATGTCGATCGACGCCAGGCGGGCCCCGGCCAGAACATGAAAGCGCTCGTTGATCGTTGACTGCAGCTGCGCGTAGAAGCCCGTCGTCAAGTAGGTGTTGTTGAAGTTGAAGAACGAAGCACCTTCTCCCTTTCCCGGCACAGGGAAGGTATAGGGCGTCGTGAACGACGGATTCTGCAGGTTCACGAGAGAAGGCGTGCAGCCGAACCCGATGAGAAAGCAGACGTTGCCATTCGTGTCGACGTTCATGTACCCCCAGTCGCGGACGCGGCTGAAGTCGCCACCGATCAGCAGCGTGTTCTTCGTCGACTCCGTCGAGAACTTCGCCTGAACCGTCGGGTTGATGCTGATCTCCTGCTGCTGGTCGTACACCTCGATGTTGTTGACATCGAATGTCGACGGCGGAAACAACGGCGTGCCTCCGGTTCCCGTGGCGTCGAGGAAGGCGCTTTGGGAGTTCTGCTGCATCTCCGAGGCGCTCCATCGCGCCTTGACGTTGACCGACCAGACATCGTCGATGCGATGATCCAATGTTCCGGTCACGCCATACAATTTCGAGTAGCTCGGCATGATGTTGGGATTGCCGAAGTACAGGTTGCGGTTGACGGTGTAGTCTCCAGTGACCGTGCCGCTGACCGGCAGGCCGGGATAAGCCTGCTGGTAGGCCTGCGACACGAAGCCCTGGAGCGTCAGGGTCGTGTCCGTCTTGTTGGTCAGCGTAAGCGTCGGATTGACGCTGAAGCGGCGGGAATTCAGAACGTCGATGTAGCTGCTGCTCCCGGTATACTCGGAGGTCAGGCGAAACAGCACCGTCTTCTCGTCGTTCAGAGGCTGGTTCACGTCGATGTAGGGGTTGGCGTACCAGTAGCTGCCGAACGTCGTGCCGAACTGATACTTCGCCGTGTCGGTCGGCATTTTCGAGACGACGTTGAGCACGCCGCCGACCGGCGCGCCGGCGCCGCCGCCATAGACGACCGCGCTGGGGCCCTTCAGGACCTCGACGCGCTCCACGTTCACCAGCCCGTCGCGGTCACCCGCGCTGAACAGGTTGCCGGCAAAGCCGTCGGTCCAGAGTTCTGCGCCGAACCCCCTGATCTTCACCGGGGTCTGCTCGACATTGCCGATCATCCGTGTGTCGACGGGCTGAACGTTGCTGGCGTTCCTGACCGCGTCGCTCAGCGTGAGCGAGAGCTGGCTGTCGATCAGGGAACGCGTAATGACGTTGATGTTCTGGGGCAGCTGCTCGATGGGAGTCGACGTCCTGGTGGAGGATTTGGCCGTCAGGGCGCGAAATCCCTGGACCGGGCCGGCTGTCGTATTCTCCACCGGAACGCCGGTTCCCTGCACGAGCACCGGCGGAAACTCGACGGGAGCCGCCGGGGGACTGTCGCCTGTCTGCGCAAGCGCGGGCAGCGAGAGGATCATCAGGCCGGGCGCAAGAAAAGGACGGGCCGAGAGGAGGTGGTGGCTCAGAGAGCGGCGCATCGCGCTGCGGGGCATGGGAGTTCACCTTGAATCGATTGGATGGATGAGCCCGCGCGGGCTTGCGCCTGCGGCTCGCGAACTTGATCGGAGTGGCTGGGAGGGTGACCGCCGCACAGACGACAGGCCTCAGCGGGACGATCATCGATCGTCCAGAGGATCGCCGGCAGGGGCACTCTCCCGAATGGCTGACGCGACACACCGCGCGCGCCAGCAGGCGCGCGCGGTGCACGAATTGAGTCAGTCTTTCAGAGGTGGTGGAGCTCGAGGCTGATTGGGCCCGTCGCGAATGGCGCCAGTCGAGGGATGCTGGTGCGCGGGGTGGACGCGCGGGGCCGCCTCAGTGACCTCGACTTCGATCGAGGCGCCGGACGGCAGCGCCTGAGCCGGTGCATGGGCCAGTCCGAAGCAGCAATCGTGGACCTTGGCATTCGCCGGTCCCTCCGACTCGCCCTCGCCGTTGTCGGCATTGGGCTGGCAGAGGGCACCCCACAGGGCGGTGGCCGCCTCCAGGCCCCCCATCCGCAGCATGACCGCGTGGGAAAGGGGCTGGAAGATTGCGAGGGTGATCGCAAACAGCGCCACCGTCAGCGCCATCGAGCGCAAACGTGAAACCGGCTGTTTTGCAATCATGGCAAACTTTAGGCAGGTCCCTGAACGAACTCAAGGCCCCGAGCCGAAGGCTGCACTCGATCGCCTGCATTGCGGCTCTGGCACGAAGTATGCAGAATATCAAAATAATGCATACGAAATCCTCCGCGCTGTGTTGCGTGCTCCTGCTCTGGCCGGCCCTCGGGGCCGCACAGACGACGGCCCCGCCGCTGGCGCCCGGACAGGGACCCTCCGGTGCGGCGGCGCCAAATCCCACGGCGCAGGGCTACACCGGCGCCTCGACGGCACTCCCCGCCATCACCGTCACGGCGCCCCGCGCGCTGGAGGCCGAGCCGACCGATTCGGCCAGCGAGCGCCGCGTCTCGGGCGAGACGCTGAACACGCGGCCGATCTCGCGGCCCGGCGAGATGCTGGAAGCGGTGCCTGGCCTGATCGTCTCCCAGCACAGCGGCGAGGGCAAAGCCAACCAGTACTTCCTGCGCGGCATGAACCTCGACCACGGCACCGATCTCGCCATCTGGCTGGACGGCATGCCGATCAACATGCGTACGCACGGGCATGGGCAAGGCTATGCCGACCTGAACTTCCTGATCCCCGAACTGGTCGATCAGATGATCATCAAGAAGGGCCCCTACTATGCCGAGGAAA
This sequence comes from Reyranella sp., assembly GCF_965228225.1. GTDB lineage: Bacteria > Pseudomonadota > Alphaproteobacteria > Reyranellales > Reyranellaceae > Reyranella. The sequence goes on from NZ_OZ245801.1 coordinate 3,419,022, forward strand.
GCGATTTCGCCTCGGCAGGCTCGCTGCGCCTCTCCTACGCCAACCGGCTGGAGAATGCCGTGGTCCTGTCGACCGGCGGCAGCTTCGGCTACTGGCGCGCACTGGCCGCGGGCTCGATGGCGGCCGGCTACGGCACCTTGACCGCGGCCGGCGAAATCGTGACCTACAACGGCCCCTGGCAGGTCGGCGACGACCTCAAGAAGTTCAACGGCTTCCTGCGCTACGCCGAGGGCGACACCGCCAACGGACTGGCCATCACCGCCCTCGCCTACACCAACTCCTGGCACTCGACCGACCAGATCCCGGCGCGGGCGGTGGCCGACGGCAGCCTCGGACGTTATGGCGCCGTCGACCAGACCGACGGCGGCGACGCCCAGCGCTATTCGCTGTCGATGCGCTGGAGCCGCAGCGACGAGCGCACCGCGTCGAAGGTCGAGGCCTACGGCATCTACTCGACGATGAACCTCTACAACAACTTCACCTATTTCCTCGACGACCCGCTGAACGGCGACCAGTTCCAGCAGACCGACAAGCGCATGATCCTGGGACTCAACGCCAGCCATCTGATGCGCCATTCGCTGGCGGGCTTCGCCTCGGAGACCACGGTCGGCACGCAGATCCGCTTCGACAATATCGGCGTGGGCCTGTTCAACACCCAGCGGCGGACGCCGTTCAACACAGTGCGCTACGATCAGGTGACCGAGACCAGCGCCGCGATCTACGCCCGCAACACGCTGCAATGGACCGACTGGCTGCGCTCGATCCTCGGCGTCCGCGGCGACTGGTTCACGGGCTCGGTCGCCTCCGACACGGCGGCGAACTCAGGCAACGTCTCGGCCTTCCTCGCCAGTCCCAAGGCCAGCCTCATCTTCGGTCCGTTCGACAAGACCGAGTTCTTCGTGAATGCCGGCCTCGGCTATCACAGCAACGACCTGCGCGGCGCCACCATCACCGTCGATCCCGGCGACAAGACCACGCCGGTCGCCTCGGTGCCGCTGCTGGTGCGCTCGCGCGGCGCCGAGGTCGGCGTGCGGACGCAAGCGATCAAGGGCCTCGATTCGGCGCTTGCCGTGTTCGTGCTCGACTTCGATTCCGAGCTGCTGTTCGTGGGCGATGCCGGCACGACCGAGGCCAGCCGCCCGAGCCGCCGCATCGGCGTCGAATGGACCAACCAGTACCGGCCGGTGCCGTGGGCGCTGCTCGACCTCGATCTCGCCTACACCCAGGCGCGCTTCACCAACCCCGATCCGGCGGGCGACTTCATCCCGGGCGCGCCCTCCTTCATCGCCTCGGCCGGCATCACGCTCGGCGCCGATACCGGCTGGTTCGGCGCGGTGCGCTGGCGCTACTTCGGAACGCGCCCGCTGGTCGAGGATGCGAGCGTCACGTCGAGCCCGACCTCGATCATCAATGCGCGTCTGGGCTACGTGTTCGACAGTGGGCTCAAGCTGCAGGTCGATGCCTTCAACCTGCTCAACACGCAGGCCAGCCAGATCGACTACTACTATACGTCGCGCCTGCCCAACGAAGGCCCGGACGGCGTGGCCGATCGCCACTTCCACCCGGTCGAGCCGCTGGCCGTGCGCTTCACGATGGCCAAGGCGTTCTGACCAGCGTCGCCGTCGCGTGCAGCATCGGCTCGACGACAGCGTGGCTGAACAGCCAGGTTTCGGCGTGGACCTGGTCGCCCTCGCGGCGGATCGCCCGCGACAGGGAGATCACGTCGGCGGCCTGGGCGGGGCGCAGCACGGTCACATTCAGATGGGAGACGCCCGTTTCCAGGCCCGCGGCGGCGCGCAGCGAGGTGTCGACCAGCGACAGCAGGGCCGCTGTGGTCCAGCGGCCGCCCGCGGGCGGTGAAAAGCGCAGCCGCACGTCCTGATCCTGGCATTCCTCGACGAACACCTCGTGCAGGTCGGCGGGGGGCAGCGCGGCCTCGAGCCGCGCCTGAAGTTCCTCTTCGGTCATCGCCGCCACCCTATGCTATCTCCCGCCTCCATGTCCTTCCTCGATCACATCCGCCGCTGCAACAACGCCGACCTCACCCCGTTCGAGCCGTGGTTCGTGGGCGAGCACCGGGCGGGCTTCGTACATCGCGACTTCGCGGCCGATGCCGTGCAGGGCTCCGGCCTGTTCGAGCGCCGCGACGGAGCCTGGCATCTCGATCCTCGCCTGGACACGCCGGAAAAGCGCACCGAGGCGGTGCACACGTTCCTGCTGGCCCTGCGCGCGGGTGGCCATTTCAAGGGTCTGTGGCGCGAGGAAAAATACGCCGTGGCGCCGCAGGAGGGCTCTCCCGTCCTGATGGCGATGGAACGCTCGGCCGTACCGTGGTTCGGCGTGCGCGCCGGCGGTCCGCACATGACGGGCTATGTGCGCCGACCTGATGGGCTGCACATCTGGGTGCCGCGCCGCTCCTACGACAAGCCGACCTTCCCCGGCCAGCTCGACAATACGGTGGCCGGCGGCCAACCGGCCGGACTCGGCCTGCACGAGAACCTGATCAAGGAATGCGGCGAGGAAGCCTCGATCCCGCCCGAGCTTGCGCGGCAGGCGAAGGCGGTGAGCGTCGTCGGCTACTGGAACCAGTCGGACCGGCAGCTGAAGCCCGACGTGATGACGTGCTTCGATCTGGAGCTGCCGGACGACTTCACGCCACGCGCGAACGATGGCGAGGTCCATTCGTTCGAACTGTGGCCGGTGCGGCGCGTGTTCGAGACGGTGCGCGACACGATCGACTTCAAGTACAACTGCAATCTGGTGCTGATCGACTTCTTCGTCCGCCACGGCATGCTGTCGGCCGACGACCCGGACTTCATCCCCATCGTCGCCGGCCTGCGGAGGCTGTCCGTCCCCCGCAAGGACGGCGACGTCTGACACGCGCTCACGCCGGCGGCGTTATCTTCGCCTCCTGGATGACCTTGCGCCACTTCACCGTCTCGGCGGCGAGGCGCTTGCCGTAGTCGGCGGCGCTGCCGCCCATCAGCACGAAGCCGAGGTCGATGAGCTTCTTCGCTGTCGCGGGGTCGGCCAGCACTTCGTTGAAGGCGGCGTTGAGCTTCGCGATGATCGGCTCGGGCGTGCCGCCCGGCGCCATCACACCGAAGAACACCGCGCCCGTGAGATCGGCGGGTAGCCCGACCTCCGCCACCGTCGGCACGTCGGGGAGCATCGGCACGCGCTTGGCCGCCGCGACGACCAGACCGCGCAGCCTTCCGTCCTTCACCGCCAGCCCGCCCGGCAGCAGCGTATCCGAGAACAGCATGACGTGGCCGCCCAGAACGTCCTTCAGCGCGTCGGCGCTGCCCTTGTAGCCGACATGTTCGAGCTTGATGCCGAGCTCCATCCTGAGCTGCTCGCCCCACAGATGCGGCATGCTGGCATTGCCGGCCGAGGCGTACGGTATCGGCGAGGTCTGCGTCTTCGCCCAGGCGATGAACTCGGCCATCGTCTTGTAGGGCGCGTTGGGATTGCAGGCGAGCAGCAGCGGCATGTCGACATAGCTGCAGACCGGGGCCAGCTCCTTGACCGGATCGTAGGGCAGCTTCAGGCCGAACGACGTATTGGTGGCAACGGGAGCCGCCGCCATGAGGATGGTGTAGCCGTCGGGCTTGGCCTTGGCGACGATCTCGGTGGCGATGATCGTGCCGCCGCCCGGCTTGTTTTCGACAAGCACCTGCTGACCGAACTTGTTCGTCAGATACTCTGCCGCGATGCGCGCGGACGTATCGGTCGCGCCGCCCGGCGCGTAGGGCACCACGAAGCGGATCGGCCTGTCGGGAAATGTCTGGGCCCGGGCGACGGCCGGCATGAGCCCCGAGGTGAGCGTAAGGGCTGCGGCAGAGCCCAGCAGATGGCGGCGCTTCATTTTATTCCTCCCTGGATGTCTCTTTGTCGTTCTTGGCCGCGGAGTATCGGTGACAGACTTAAGAAGAGCTAGCCCCTCGACCAGTCGCAGTGCGCCATGCGAAGCTTGTCCCGTGCAAATTCGCGAGGACCGGGTGGCGAAGGACAGGCAAGGGCTGGAGCTGGGCAAAGCCGACGAAGGCGCGGTCGCCGCACTCGAATTCGTCAGGCAGGAATGGCTGGGCTTCGGCAAGCGGTTCGCCGACTTCATCGCCGCCGCCGACGCGGAAGAAAAGTGCCCGATGCTGCCGCTGGTCGCGGCGAGCCTCTACCTCTCGATGTATTCGCCGGACGGTCGTGCCGCCGCCATGCGCCACCTCGCCCGCGCGCAGAAGATGACGGCGGGCGCGACCTCTCGCGAATTCGCGTGGCTCGGCGCCATCGAATTCTGGGTGGAAGGCGACACCGACCGCAGCCTGCAACAATTCCGCAGGATCGTAGACGAATGGCCGCGCGACCTGCTGGCCGGCAAGCTGGCGCAGCTGCTGGCTTTTAACCGCGGCGAGGCCGAGACGCTGCTCGACGTCGGCGAGAAGCTCCTTGCCGCCAACCCGGACAACCGCTTCGTCTGGGGCATGTATGCGTTCGGGCTGGAAGAGTGCAATCGCCTCGAGGAGGCCGAGGACGCCGCCCGTAAGGGACTGGCGCTCGACCGCAACGACCCGTGGGCGCACCACGCCATCGCCCATTGCCTCGAAGCGCGCGGCCACATGCTGGAGGGCGTCGCCTTCCTGAATTCCGTGTCCGATACCTGGAGCGACTGCAATTCGTTCATGCAGACGCACAACTGGTGGCACCTCGCTCTGTTCCTGATCGACCTCGACCGCACCGACGAGGCGCTGGCGCTGCATGACGAGCGGGTGTGGGGCGTCTGGAAGGAATTCTGCGAGGACCAGGCCAATGCCGTCTCGCTGCTGGCGCGGCTCGAACTGCGCGGCGTCGATGTCGGCGGGCGATGGACCGATCTCGCCCTCTATCTCAAGCCACGCCTGCACGAGCACCTCTCCGCCTTCCACGATGTCCACTATCTCTACGGGCTGGCGCGCGCCGGCGAGCGCAGCGCCGTCACCGAGATGCTGGCCAGCCTCGAGGATCGCGCCGCGCGCGCCAAGCCGTTCGAGCGCGAGCTTTGGGCCGATTGCACCGTGCCGCTGGCGCACGGCCTGGCCGCCCACGCCGCGGGCGACATGCCGGCGGCGGCGCGCCTGATGGGCCAGGCGATGCCGCACCTGCGCTGCCTGGGCGGATCGATCGCGCAGCGCGCTCTGTTCGGCGCCATCCATCTCGATGCGCTGAGTCGCGCTGGGTGGAACGACGCGGCGCTGGCGATCCTGCAGGCCGACGAACGCGAACGGCCCGGTGTCGCCGCGACCAAGCGCGCGCTGGCCGGGCTCTATCGCAAGGTTGGCCGCACCGAGCAGGCGCTCGCCGCCGAGTACCAGGCCGAGCAGCTCGCCCGCCAGTATCGGGCCGAGGCGACAAGGACGGGAGAAGCGGCATGACCACGGATCTCACACAGGCAAGCGCCGCCCAGCTCGGCAGGCTCTACCGCAAGGGCAAGGCCTCCCCGGTCGAGACGATGAAGGCCGTGCTGGCCCGCGCCGACCGCCTCGCGACGACGATCAATGCGCTCTGCCATGTCGACGAGAAGGCGGCCCTGGCCGCGGCGCGCGCCTCGGAGAAGCGCTGGAAGAACGGCGAGCCGCTGTCTCCGCTCGACGGCGTGCCGGTCTCGATCAAGGAGCTGGTGAGGGTCAAGGGCTGGCCCGCCTCGATGGGCAGCAAGCTCACCGACAAGAGTCCCGTCGATGCCGACGCGCCGGCCGTGGCGCGGCTGCGCGAGGCCGGCGCGATCGTCTTCGCGCAGAGCACCAGTTCGGAATACGGCCACAAGGGCGTGACCGATTCGCCCCTGCACGGCATCACGCGCAATCCCTGGAACACCGCCATGACGCCGGGCGGCTCCTCGGGCGGCGCCGGTGCCGCGGTCGCGGCTGGACTCGGGCCGATCGCCATCGGCACCGACGGCGGCGGCTCGGTCCGTATCCCCGCGAGCTTCAGCGGCCTGATCGGTCTCAAGGCCACCTTCGGCCGCGTGCCGGCCTGGCCGCCGTCGATGACCGGCGACCTTTCGAACACGGGCCCGATGGCCCGCACCGCGCTCGATGCTGCGCTGATGATGAACGTCCTCGCCCGGCCCGATCCGCGCGACGGCTACGCGCTGCCGCCGGACGACACCGACTACACGAAGAAGCTCGCAACCTTGCCGAAGAAGCTGAAGATCGGCTTCGCGCTGCGTTTCGGCGACCACCCGCTGGACATCGAGGTCGCCGCAATGGTGACCAAGGCCGCCCGCGACTTCGAGGCGCTGGGCTGCACGGTCGAGGAGGTCGAAGCACCCTTCTCGTTCGGCGAGGCGAACCGTGCCTTCGTGATCCACTGGCTTTCGGCGCTGCAGCGCCTGCTTCAGGTCTTTCCCGAAGAACGCCACGGCGAGTTCGACCCCAACCTTCTGGCCGGCGCCAAGGCCGGCCTGCGCTACAGCCTGCAGGACGTCGTGAACGCGCAGGTGACGCGGCGCGACCTCACCCTCGCCTGGAACCTGTTCTTTGCGAAATACGACCTGCTGCTCACGCCCACCGTCGGCGTGCAGCCGTTCGAGGCCGGGACCAACCTGCCGCCCGGCCCCGACGGCAAGCCCAACGTCCTGTGGTCGCCCTATACGCCGCAGTTCAACCTGACGCGGCATCCCGCGGCGACGGTACCGTGCGGCCTGTCGCGGCTCGGATTGCCGGTCGGCCTGCAGATCGTGTCCGCCCACTACAACGACGCGCTGGTCCTGCGCGCCGCGGCGGCCTATGCCGACGCCCATCCCCTCTCGTTCCCTGTCCTTCCGGAGACCAAGTAGATGACTGCCGACCTTGCGATGATGCCGGCCCACGAACTGGTGAAACTCTTCAAGAGCCGCAAGGCCTCGCCGGTCGAGGCGACCAAGTCGGCGCTCGCCCGCATCGACGCCTTCAACGGTCAGCTCAACGCCTTCCAGCATCTCGATCCCGATACGGCGATGCGCCAGGCGCGCGCCTCGGAGAAGCGCTGGAAGAAGGGCGGCAAGCGCCTCTCGGACATCGACGGCGTGCCGATCACGATCAAGGACATGGTGTTGACCAAGGGCATGCCCACGCGCATGGGCAGCCTCGCGACCGATCCCGACGGCCCCTTCAACGTCGACGCGCCGGTGGCCCAGCGCCTGCGCGAGGCCGGCACCGTGCTGCTCGGCAAGACGACCTCGCCGGAATATGGCTGGAAGGGCGTGACCGATTCCAAGCTGTTCGGCGCCACCCACAATCCCTGGAAGATCGGCCGCACCTCGGGCGGCTCGTCGGGTGGCGGCACGGCGGCCGAGGCGGTCGGCATGGGCAACCTCGCGATCGGCACCGACGGCGCCGGCTCGGTCCGCATCCCCTGCTCCTTCTGCGGCCTGTTTGGCCTCAAGCCCACCCAGGCGCGCGTGCCGCTGTGGCCGGTCTCGGCGCAGGGCACGCTCTCGCATATCGGCCCGATGACGCGCACGGTGCGCGACGCGGCGATGATGATGAACGTCATCGCCCGCCCCGATCCGCGCGATCCCTACGGCCGCCCCGACGATGCCGAGGACTATCTCAAGGGCCTGGACAAGGGCGTGAAGGGCCTGCGCATCGCCTATTCGCCTCACCTGGGCTTCATCGAGCGCGAGAAGATCGACCGCGACGTGGCGGTGGCGGTCGAGCAGGCGGTCAAGGTGTTCAAGACCCTGGGCGCCAAGATCGTCGAGGATTCGCCCGACTTCATGGGCATGGATCCGCGCAAGGTGCTGAACGCCCACTGGCAGTCGAACGTCGCCGTGCTGCTCAACAATTTCAGCCCGGAGAAGCGCGAGCTGATGGATCCCGGCCTGGTGAAGGCCGCCGAGTATGGCGCCAATCTCGGTCAGGAAGCGGTGGTTACCGCGATCCACCAGCGCCAGACGATCTCGGCGATCATGAACCAGTTCATGGCCAAGTACGACCTGCTGCTGACGCCCACCATGCCGATGACCGCCTTCGCGGTGAACGAGAACGCGGCCTGGGGCGGCGACGGCGTCGACATCGGCTGGACGCCCTTCACGCTGACCTTCAACCTGACACGCCAGCCGGCCGCCACCATCCCCTGCGGCCTCGACCGCGAGGGCATGCCGATCGGCCTGCAGATCGTGAGCGGCCACGCCAAGGACGCCCTCGTCCTGCGCGCCGCCGCCGCCTACGAAAGTGTCCGCCCGATCCCGGCGCCGCCGATGGCGCACCAGATCTGATGGCGCGGGCGCGTCTGATGGCTCTCAGCCACCAGACGCGCCTCTACATCGCTTCTTCTTGGAATCGAACACCGTGTAGCTCTGGATCAACAGGCAGATCGAGGGGGCGGTATTAACCAAAGGTCCTTCGCTGCGCTCAGGATGACAATGTTGTTGTGATTGGCGCAGTGCGTCGATGCAGAAACTGTTGTCATCCTGAGCGCAGCGAAGGACCTTCCTCTTCCTCTACAGTTTCACCGCCACTTTACGGGCAAAGAACGCGGCGAGTACGGCAAATCCCGTGCTCGCAAGCCACAGCCAGTAGCCCTCGCGCAGACCTGTCACCGGGTTGGCCATGCCGGCCTCGTTGGTGATCACGCTGGTCTCGAACATGAACGAGGCCGCGAGGCCCAGCGCGGCGAGTGACAGAATCAGCGCCGGGATACGACGAGCGAGAAGCGCGGCGATCCAGGAGGCCAGCAGCAGCGGATTGGCGAACCAGCTCGCATGACCCAGCGCGCCGTAGAGGAGGATGCTCCAGCCCGTCCAGTCCGAGCAGATGCCGGACACGCAGAAGGCGTCGTGCATCAGACTCTCCGCGAACAGGATGACGCTGAGCACCAGCGCGACGCGGGTCGTGCGGCTGGTGGTCATCTAGAAAGTCCTGTCGCCCTGAGCGGAGAGGATCAAGCCGCGACACCCAGCGCGCTGCGGATCGAGCGGTGGAAGTGGACGAGCGAGGGTTCGTTGCGGCCGTAGATCACCTCTTCCGTCGCGCCCGACTCGAAGCCGATCTGCATGCGTTCGCCCAGCGGGAAATCCTCGTCGAGCACGGTGCGGATGGCGATGTCGCGGTTCTTGGCCCAGTGCTTCTCCGGGCGATCGCTGGCGGCGGGACGGTAGAGCGAGAATTCGACGGAGCAGCGTCCGGGGTCGTTGCGATCGGGGAAGGCGCGCCAGACCTCGATATGATCGACCTGCCAGATGACGATGGTGTTGGGGAAGAGCTGGTAGATCGCGATGATGTGCGGGCTCAGGTTGCGTTCGTCGTCGGGCTGCGCACGCAGCGCCTCGATCGAGGTGCGCGGCACGCACATGCGGCCGTGGCGGCCCGCGCCGTCGAAGGTGCCGCAGTTGCCGATGAAATACGGCGCGATGGTTTTCCGGTGCAGATGCGGGATGTGATAGCCCTCGAGAAACGTATCGACGGCGAACTTCCAGTTGATGCGCGGCGTGATGCGGTCGACCGAATAGAGCGGATAGGCCTCGGGCCGCAGCGCCGCGAAGTCCGGCGCGAAGGAGCCCAGCACGGCATCGACGTCGATCTCCGCACGCTCGCCCTCACCCACCGGCGTGGCGCGGACAAAGATCATGCCGTGCTTCTCCCCGGCCGGGAGCCGCACCAGCCCATGCGCGCCGAGATCGAGGCCGGCGAAACCGGCTTTGTCGGTGACGCCCAGCAGCTTGCCGTGCGTGTCGTAGGTCCAGGCGTGATAGGGGCAGACGAAGGCGCGGGCATTGCCGCAGCCCTCGGCCACCGGCGCGCCGCGATGGCGGCAGATGTTGGCGAAGGCACGCACCTCGCCGTCGGGCCCGCGCACCAGCAGGACCGGCATGCCGGCCACGTCCTCGGTGATGTAGTCGCCGGGCTTGGAGAGGCGCGACGACAGGCCCATGAACAGCGGCTGGCTACGGAACAAGGCGTCACGCTCGCGGGCGGCGCGCTCGCGGCAGGAATAGGCGTCGACACGGTTGCGGAACAGCGCGTCGGCGAGATCGGTGGTGCGGCCGTCGATATGGCCGAGCAGCCGCCTCCCGACGGCCAGTTGTTCTTTCCGGTCCATGCCGGAAGTGTCAGCCCTTCGCGGGGGTCGCGCAACTCCAACCGTCGATCATCTCGAACACCTCCGCCGCACGCTTCCCGCTCTCGCGCAACCTGCGGATCGTGAGGTCGCGGTCGCGCTTGGCGAAGCGGCGGCCGGTGGCATCGGTCAGCAGCGGATGATGCGCATATTGCGGCGCAGCATATCCCAGCAGCTTCTGCAGCAGGGCATGGACATGGGTCGACGGCAGCAGGTCGATGCCGCGCGTCACCAGGGTGACGCCCTGCAGATGGTCGTCGACCGTGACCGACAGATGGTAGCTGGTCGGCGTGTCCTTGCGCGCGATCACGAAGTCGCCCATCAGCCGCGGCTGGCCGTCGATCCGGCCCAGCGTCTCGTCGAAGAAGGAATAGGGCCCCGCCTGCTCCTCTGCGCGGGCGCAATCGAAGCGCATGCAGTGTTCCACGCCGGCGGCGATACGGCGGTGGCGCTCCTCGTTCGACAGGTGCCGGCAGGTGCCGGGATAGAGCGGCCCGTCGGGCCCCATCGCCGTCGGATGCGGCGCACTGGTGGAAGCGGCGATATCGGCGCGGGTGCAGAAGCAGGGATAGACCAGGCCGCGTGCGTCGAGCTGGTCCATCACCCGGCCGTAATCCGCGAAATGGTCGGACTGGCGGCGCACCTCGCCGTCCCAGGCAAGGCCCAGCCACTGCAGGTCCGCCAGCATGGCGGTCTCGTATTCGCGGCGGCAGCGGCGGATGTCGATATCCTCGATGCGCACCAGGAACCTGCCGCCCGCGTCGCGGGCGCGCCGCCAGGCGATGCGGGCCGAATAGGCACTGCCGAGATGAAGTTCGCCCGTCGGACTGGGAGCGAAACGCGTGACGACGGTCATGATCCGACGTTACAGCGCCCCCTCGCCGCGTGCTATGGCGAGAGCACAATGGCCAAAACGGCACCCAAGACAAAACCCAAGACGGCACCCTCTCCGGCCTCCGGCGTCATCCTCGACAAGACGACGCTGAAGCAGGCGCTGGCCGAGCTGGCGGCCGCCGATCCCGACATCGCCCGCGCGCTTGCCGAGGCGGGCCATCCCGAGCTGCGCGACATGCCGACGGGCTTTGGCGGGCTGATGCGCTCGATCGTGGGGCAGCAGGTCTCGGTTCACGCTGCCCGCAGCATCTGGCTGCGTCTGGAGGCAGCCGTTCCTTCAATGGAGCCGGCGGATTTCCTGGCGATGAGCGACGAGCAGCTGCGCGCCGTCGGCCTCTCGGGCGCCAAGATGAAGTACGGCCGCAGCCTCGCCACCGACATCGTCGAGAGCCGGATTTCGTTCGATGCCTTGCACGAGCTGGACGATGCCGCCGCCATCGCCATGCTCACCCAGGCCAAGGGCATCGGCCCGTGGACGGCGGAGATCTACCTGATGTTCGCGCATGGCCGGCCCGACATCATGCCGGGGCTCGATCTCGGCCTCGTCGTGGCGGCCCAGCACCTCAAGAAGCTGCGCACCCGCCCCGACGCAAAGCGGCTTCTCAAAATCGCCGACGCCTGGCGGCCCTGGCGCAGCGCGGCCGCGCTCGTGCTCTGGCACTATCGCCGCAACATGCCGGATTGGGGCGCAAAGGAGAAAAAGGCGACATGACAAAGAAGATCGACGGCCCCAGCCACGGCCCTCATGCCGGCGGCAAGCCCGGCCATCTCGTGATCCTGCTGCACGGCTACGGCGCTGACGGCAACGACCTGATCGGCCTCGCGCCCGTGCTGGCGCCGCTGATGCCCGACGCGGTGTTCCACGCGCCCAACGCGCCCTATCCGTGCGAGGGCAATCCGATGGGCTTCCAGTGGTTCGGCATCTCGCGCCTCGATCCCGAGGTCGCGGCGGCGGGCGTGCGCTCGGCCGCGCCCTTCGCCGAGCAGTTCCTCGACGACACGATGGCCAAGTACGGGCTGGACGAATCGAAGACCGTCCTGATCGGCTTCAGCCAGGGCACCATGATGGCGCTGCATGTCGGCCTGCGCCGCGCCAAGCCGCTGGCCGGCATCGTCGGCTTCTCCGGCATGCTGGCGGCGCCCGAGGCGCTCAAGGCCGAGATCAAGTCGAAGCCGCCGGTCCTGCTGGTCCATGGCGACAGCGACGAGATGCTGCCGGCCGTGCTGACCCAGCGCGCCGCGCAGACGCTGCAGGAGAACGGCGTCGAGGTCGGCGTGCACATCGCCAAGGGCGTCGGCCACGGGATCGACCAGACCGGCCTCTCCCACTGCGCGCGCTTCGTGCTCGACGCCTTCAAGATCGCGGTGCCGAAGCAATGAGCGCGTCCATGACCCAGGGGACCTGCCGACCCGGCTTCGAGCGGGTCGCCGAGGCCTTCGAAAAGAACCTCAAGGAGAAAGGCGAGATCGGCGCCTCGGTCTGCCTGACGGTGGGCGGCGAGACGGTCGTCGACCTGTGGGGCGGCGTCGCCGATGCCAAGACAAGCGCGCCGTGGACGCGCGACACGGTGAGCATCGTCTTCTCCTGCACCAAGGGCGCGACGGCGCTGTGCGCGCATGTGCTGGCGAGCCGCGGTGCGCTCGACCTCGACGCGCCGGTCGCCGAGCTGTGGCCGGAGTTTGCGCAACACGGCAAGGAGCGCGTGACGACGCGCATGATGCTCGACCATTCCTCGGCCGTGCCGGCGGTGCGCGCCAAGGTGAAGGACGACGGGCCCTACGACTGGGCCTACATGACCGACCGGCTGGCGGCCGAGGTCCCGTTCTGGGAGCCCGGCACGCGCAATGGCTATCACGGCTTCACCTTCGGCTGGACCGTGGGCGAGATGGTGCGGCGCGCCTCGGGCAAGTCGCTGGGCACCTTCTTCCGCGAGGAGATCGCCGGGCCGCTGGGCCTCGATTTCTGGATCGGCCTGCCGGAAGAGATCGAGCCGCGGGTCGCGCCGATCGTGGCCCATGTCTACAAGGCCGCCGACGCGGTAACGCCGTTCATGCGCGACCTCGCGACCAACAAGGAATCGGTGGCGGCGCTGTTCTACTTCAACAACGGCGCCTGGCGCTCGGGCGGCGCCAACACGCGCGCCGGCCACGCCGCCGAGATCGGGGCGGCCAACGGCATCACCAACGCGCGCGGCCTGGCCGGCATGTATGCCCCTCTGGCCAATGGCGGCGGCGACCTGGTCGATGCCACGACGCTCGCCCGCATGGGGGAGGTCTCGATGGCGACGCACGACGACGCCACCCTGCGCATCCCGACTCGCTTCGCGCTGGGCTTCATGAAATCGATGGATAACCGCAGGCGCAGCCTCGCCGCCAAACTGTGGGGCGAGGATTGCGACAGCGTGATCCTGAGCAGCGCCGCCTTCGGCCATGTCGGCGCCGGCGGCTCGCTGGGCTTCGCCGATCCGGTCGCGGGCCTGTCGTTCGGCTACACGATGAACCGCATGGGCCCGGGCCTGCTGATGAACGAGCGCGGCCAGGCCCTGGTCGACGCGGCGTATCTGTCGCTCGGATATAAGAACAAGGACGGCGGCGTTTGGGTGAAGTGACGTCCACGACTCCAGCCAATCGCCTCACCCTGAGGAGCGGCCGCAGGCCGCGTCTCGAAGGGTGGGAACCCGCACCACGTCCGTTGCCCATCCTTCGAGACGGCGCTTCGCGCCTCCTCAGGATGAGGATGGTCGGGATTCGTCGCTCGGCATGATCCCCGTCTTCCGTCCGCTCAAGGATCCGGCCGTCGCCACGATCTGGTCCGGCCTCGCCGCCTCGACCATCGGCGAGGATCTGTTCCGCGTGGCCGTCGTGTGGATCGCGGCCGAGCAGATCGGCAATGCCGCGGGCTACGTGAACGCCACGCAGTACGCCGCCATGCTGGTGGTCGGCCTGCTGGGCGCCTCGGCGTTCGACCGCTGGCGGGCCGACCGCGCCATGATCGGCGCCAAGTATGCGAGCGCGGTGCTGGCCATACTGCCGGTGATCGGCTTCTACATCTGGGGCATCTCGATCCCGCTCCTCATCCTCTCCGTCATGGGCCTCGCGGCCATGCGCATGGTGTTCACGCCGGCGCTGCAGTCGGCGGTGCCGGTGCTGGTCACCGACCGCGACGCCATGCAGGCGATCAACGGCCTGTTCGACGCGACGTGGCGGCTCGCCCGGCTGATCGGGCCGATGATGGCGGCGGTCCTGAACACGCTGCTGCCAGTGATCCACTTCCTGTCGATCACGGCCGTGGGCTTCGTGCTGTCGGCGCTGGCGGTCTGGGCGGTACGCGACCGGCTGTACGACGCGGCCTACAAGCCGCGCCCCGGCCGCGGCGGCCTGCGCGGCGCCTGGGACGCCCTGCTCGACGGCGCGCGACTGATGCTGCGCCAACGCACGATGGGCGCGCTGCTGCTGATCAACGCCACCGCCAACGGCCCGTGGAGCGTGGCGCTGCAGCTCTGCATCGCGCTGATGGTGGTCGAGCACGATCCGCACCTGTTTGGCCTGCACGGTCTCGCCTCGCTCGGCATGATCGTCGGCGCCTGCGGTGTCGGCGACGTGGTCGGCAATCTGGTGGCGGGCAGCGTTCGCTTCCGCCGCGTGCTCTCGACCATGTTCCTGGGCTACGTGGCGATGGGCACCGGCTTCGCCCTGATCGCACTGGCCGCCTGGGGCATCGACAACCCCTACAAGCTGCCGGCGATGATGCTGGCGGGGATGGTCGCGGGCTTCGGCGGGCCCTTCTTCTTCATCCCGATGATCACCCGCATGCAGACCGTGTTTCGCGGCGCCGAGATCGCCCGCGTCTTCCGGCTGCGGCTGGCCGTCATGGCGGGCTCGATGCTGCTGTTCAATCTCGCGGCGACGCCGCTGTTCGACCTCATCGGCCCGACCCACACCGAGTTCTATCTCGGCCTGCTCCTGCTGGCCCTCGGCACCGCCGGCTGGTTCCACTACCGCAAGGTCGAGGACCGCGAGGCCGCGGGCGCCGCGACGTCAGTCGAGCAACGGTACGTGCCGTGAGCAGTCGCGCGGCAGGGCGCCGGTGAGACGCGGGTCGGGGAACACCTCGACCTGGAAGGCAAACGGCACGAAGCCGGAGCGCCGGTAGAAAGCCAGCGCCGCGGGATGGTCGAGCGTGCAGGTATGCACCCAGAACCGCCTGATGGGCCGCGACCAGGCCCGCACGATCGCCTCGTTCATCAGCGCGCGGCCCACCCCGGTGCCCACCAAACCCGGCGCCACGCCGAAGAAGGCCAGCTCGCATTCTCCCGGCTGGCTGAAATCCAGTTCGAGGATCCCGGCATCCTGCCCGTCCCGGCGCAGCGCGAAGAACTCCACCTGCGGATTGTCGAGGATCGCCTGCAGCGTCTCGTCCGCCATCACCAGGCGCGAAAACCACAGCCACTCCGTCCCCACCGCGCGATAGAGCCTGCGATAGGCCTCGATCGTGCGCTCCAGCGGCTCGAGCGTGACACCTGCCGGAAACGGCTGCGCCGGCCGCTCGGGCGGACGGCTCAACATCTCGAGGCTGGTCACAACGGCAGCGACGTGCCGCGGCGGAACAGCGGAATATCCGGGCAGCAGGACGAGATTGGCTGGGCTCATGAATGCTTGAATAGTCGATCTTTGCCCGATTGCTTAACAATACTTCTTGCAGGCAGATCGATGTCTCATCCTTGGTATCAGTTTGGCGCAGGAAGAATTGAATCGCACGGGCGGAAAAAATTACGGGCAATCTCGAACAAGGAGTCGATTCGTTCAACATAGTTAATGTCTATGGTGAGACGTCCTTTCGCCTGATCCGAGATGGGATACAGGACATTAATGATCCCGGCTGGGCTCCACTCCAGGCGAACAACCAAGCCGTTAAGCTTGACGAGCGCGAGTCTCGTACGCCGATCGGTCCGAAAATTGTCACGTGCGAGAGCGACGTCTTTAGCAATATCTACGAGACTTGAGAGGTCGGCGTCGGTTACTTCTTCGAGGGATTTGCCGATGGCCCTCTCCACGAGAGTTCCATATTCCCACCCTTTGCTTACTGGAGATACTGCGATCGACATTGAGTCACGCCAATCGGGATTCGGTTTCCCATCCCGATAAGGGCGCTGGTTGAAATTCGTGAGCGTGTCGGGATTGAGCGTGACGCTAGCGCCCAGTGGAATGTCAGTCGTTTTCGGGATGAATACTTCCAGCGACTCGATTCTCGGCGCGCAATAGTCCGTATCGTTCAACTTGAAGCGCCTCAGATTCTCGGGGCGATACATCTGGGGATCGGTGACGGCCAGAAGATCGAGCGGCCCGAGGCCGGGCGCGCCTGGCTGTTTGGGCCTGAATTGGTACCAGGCCAGCAAGGCAGCGCAAACAACCAGCGCGGCTCCCAGAAAGATCGCTTTCACTCGTTAACTCTGCGGCAGACCGCCCAAAAGATCACGCCAAATCTCCCTTGCGGACAACACCGTGTATCGATAACGTTCCCTTAGATACACGGCGTTACCCAGAAGGAGACTTCCCGTGGCCAAGGCATTCCCGACCGACAATCCGTTCCTTCGCGGCTACTACGCGCCGGTCAACACCGAGGCCGATGCCGGGCATCTCCACATCAGCGGCGAGATGCCGAAGGAACTCTGCGGCACGCTCTATCGCAACGGGCCGAACCCGCAGTTCGCGCCGCGCGGGCCCTATCACTGGTTCGGCGGCGACGGCATGATCCACGCCTTCCATATCGAGAACGGCAACGTCTCCTACAAGAACCGCTGGGTGCGCACGCCCAAGTGGAAGATCGAGAACGAGGAGGGCGAGGGCCTCTCCGGCACATTCGGCAATCCGCGCTACACCGACCCGCGCGTCTTCGCGCTGAACTCGACCATCGCAAACACCAACATCGTCTGGCACGGCGGCAAGCTTTTAGCGCTGGAAGAGGCGCACGCGCCCTTCTCGCTCGATCCGGCGAGCCTGATGCCGGTCGGCCCCAAGGACGGCGGCTACGAGACCTTCGGCGACAAGCTCGTTGGGCCGTTCACCGCGCATCCCAAGTTCGATCCCGAGACCGGCGAGATGATCTTCTTCGGCTATTCGGCCACCGGCCGCTTCACCAAGGAAGTCAGCCTCCAGACCGTGACCGCGGACGGCACCGTCACGCGGGCGGAAATCCTCGAGGGGCCCTTCCCGTCGATGATCCACGACTTCGCGGTGACGAAGAACTGGATCGTCGTACCGATCTTCCCGCTCACGTCTTCGATGGAACGCGCCCTGGGCGGGCTGCCGCCGTTCGCCTGGGAGCCGGACAAGGGCACGCACATCGCCTTCATCCCGCGCAAGGGCACGGTGGCCGACGTGAAGTGGGTGACGGCGCCGCCGTCCTATGTGTTCCATCCGATGAACCATTTCGAGACGGCGGACGGAAAGGTCGTGATCGACGTCATGAAGTACGACGTGGCGCCGCTCTTCCCGCTGCCCGACGGCTCGCCCTCGACCAAGGAGCCGCCGGCGGCGCGCCTGTTCCGCTGGACCTTCGACCTCGACGGCCAGGGCAACACCTTCCGCGAGGAGCAGCTCGACGACCGCGCCGGCGAGTTCCCGCGCTTCGACGAGCGCTTCTGCATGAGCGACTACCGCCATGGCTGGATCGTGTCGGGCAACATCGCCCATGCCGGCGTCCGCCGCGGCGAGGGCATCACCCACTACGACCTGAAGAAGGGCAGCAACGCCACCTGGACGGCCGGCGAGGACGACCGGTTCGGTGAGCCGGTGTTCGTGCCGCGCCATGACAAGGCCCCGGAAGGCGACGGCTGGGTGCTGTCGGTGATCTACCGCTCCGGGGAAGGCCGCAGCGACCTCGCGGTCTTCGAGGCGACCGACATTGCCAAAGGCCCGGTGGCGCTCGCCCATCTCAGCAGCCGGGTGCCGGCGGGCTTCCACGGCAACTGGCGCCCCGGTACGCTGTGACGATGATCACCGTCCATCACCTGAACAATTCCCGCTCGCAGCGCATCCTCTGGATGCTCGAGGAGCTCGGCCTGCCCTACGAGGTGAAGCGCTACAAGCGCAAACCCTCGATGCAGGCGCCCGACGAGCTGCGCAACGTGCATCCGTTGGGCAAGTCGCCGGTGATCACCGACGGCGACAAGGTATTGGCCGAGTCGGGGGCCATCCTCGAATACCTGTCGGAGGCCTATGGCGGCGGCCGGTTCACGCCGGCCCCCGGCACGCCGGAGCGGCTGAACTACACCTATTTCATGCACTACGCGGAGGGCTCGCTGATGCCGCTGCTGTTCATGAAGCTGGTGTTCGGGATGCTGCCCGCGCGCGTGCCCTTCCTGATGCGGCCGGTGGCGCGCGCGATTGCGGGCGGCGCCGACAAGACGCTGCTGATGCCGCAGATCGGCAATCACTTCATGTTTCTCGAAGGCGAGCTGATGCGCCGCGAGTGGTTCGCCGGCCCGGACTTCACCGCGGCCGACATCCAGATGAGCTTCCCGCTGGAGGCCGCCACGGCGCGCTCGCCGATGATCAACAAGATGCCCAAGCTCAAGGGCTTCCTCGACCGGATCCATGCCCGCCCCGCCTACAAGCGGGCGCTGGAAAAAGGCGGCGCCTACGAGCTGGCGAAGTAGCGAAAAAGACCATGGCCGTGCTAGGCCCATAACCGACACGACGAAAAGACGAATCCAAGGAGCGAAACGATGGCCCTTCCCGCCCTGCTGCGCGACAACCTCTCGATCCCGGTGGTCGGCGCACCGCTGTTCATCGTGTCCAACCCCGACCTCGTCATCGAGCAGTGCAAGGCCGGCGTGGTCGGCTCCTTCCCCGCCCTGAACGCACGGCCGAAGGAGATGCTCGAGGAGTGGCTGAAGCGCATCACCGGCGAGCTGGCTGAATACAAGGCCAAGCATCCCGATAAGAAAGTCGCGCCCTTCGCGGTCAACCAGATCGTGCACGCGTCGAACGACCGCCTGCAGCACGACATCGACATGTGCGAGAAGTACAAGGTTCCGATCCAGATCACCTCGCTGCGCGCGCCCGACGACGTGGTCGTCTCGGCGCACCGCTACGGCTGCCTGGTGTTCCATGACGTGACCAACGTGACCCATGCCAAGCGCGCGCTGAAGGCCGGCGTCGACGGACTCATCCTGGTCTGCGCCGGCGCCGGCGGCCATGCCGGCCGCCTCTCGCCCTTTGCGCTGGTGCCGGAAGTCCGCCAGTTCTACGACGGCACGATCCTGCTCTCGGGCTCGATCTCCAACGGCGCCTCGGTGCTGGCCGCGCAGGCGCTGGGCGCCGACCTCGCCTATCTCGGCACGCGCTTCACCGCGAGCAAGGAAGGCAACGCCACCGACGCCAACAAGCAGTGCATCATCGAGTCGACCGGCGAGGAGATCGTCTACACCAACCTCTTCACCGGCGTGCACGGCAACTACATGAAGCGCAGCATCGCGGCCGCCGGCCTCGATCCCGACGCGCTGCCGGAAGCCGACAAGAGCAAGATGAACTTCGGTTCGGGCGGCAACATGAAGGTCAAGGCGTGGCGCGACATCTGGGGCGCCGGACAGGGCGTCGGCCAGATCCACGACGCCCCGCCGGCCGCCGAGATCGTGGCCCGCCTCAAGGCCGAGTACGACGCCGCGCGTGCGGCGCTGTTCGCCGGCGAGACGGTGCCGACGCGCCTTCAGCAGGCCGCCGAGTAGGCCGGCCGGCGCCCGGATGAGCGCGCGCCTCTTCCGCTTCGCCCTCCTGGCGCTGCTCGCCGCGCCCGGCGCCGCCGCGGCGCAGTCCGGCATCGACGGCCGCCTGAACGACCTGCAGCGCTCGATCTCCTCGATCGCGAGCCAGGTCGAGCAGCTCAAGGTCCAGGACCGCCAGCTCGAGCAGCAGCTCACGAGGATGCAGACGAGCTTCGAGCAACGCATCGAGCGGCTGGAGAAAGCCCCGGCCGCCAAGCCCACGCCGAGGACGGGCCGCTCCAGGCACTAACCGCCATCGACGGCGGGGTCCCGGCGGATAAACGAAACAACCGAAGCGGGAGTCGCACCCCCGAAAGCAGGCGAGGACGCAACAATGTTGCTCGCTGATGCTTCCATCAACGCTGTCTGACGGCCCGCTGACGCGGAAGGCGTCAGTTCATGTCGAGGACGTCTCGGATGCGGGCGGCGAGCTGCTCGAAGGTGAAGGGCTTGGTGATGAGCTGGACGCCGGCGTCGAGGCGACCCTGGTGCACGATGGCGTTGCGCGAATAGCCGGTCGTGAACAGGATCTTCAGACCCGGCCGCAGTTCGGAGGCCATGTCGGCCAGGACACGACCGCTCTTGCCCGGGAGCACCACGTCGGTGAACAGCAGGTCGATGCGAGTCGGACCACGCAGGATCGCGAGGGCCGATTCCGCTTCGGAGGATTCGAGGACGTGATAGCCGAGCTCCTTCAGCACCATCGAACTGTAGGTGCGCACATCCTCGTTGTCCTCGACGACCAGAACGACTTCGCCGTCACTGCTCGTCGGCACGGCCAGAGCATTGCCTTCGTCGGCCTGCGCCGTCGCCCCGAAGAATCTCGGGAAGTACATCTTGACCGTCGTGCCCTGCCCTTCCTCGCTGTAGATCGTGACGTGTCCGCCCGACTGCTTCACGAAGCCGTACACCATGCTGAGGCCGAGGCCCGTTCCGCGGCCTACTTCCTTGGTGGTGAAGAACGGTTCGAAGACGCGCATCAGCGTTTCCGGCGACATGCCGTGGCCTGAATCGCTGACGCAGATGGCGACGTACTGGCCGGGCTTCACTTCCGAATCGACGGCTGCATAGGATTCGTCGAGCGCGGTGTTCACCGTCTCGATGGTGAGCTTGCCGCCCGTGGGCATGGCGTCTCGGGCATTCACCGCAAGATTGAGCAGCGCACTTTCGAGCTGGTTCTGGTCGACCTCGATCGGCCACAGGCGCGGCGCCAGCACCCCTTCGAGCTCGATCTGCTCACCCAGCGTCCGGTGCAGCAGCTCGGTCATGTCGCGGACCAGCACGTTGAGGTCGACCGGCTTGGGCGCCAGGGGTTGCCGGCGCGAGAAGGCCAGCAGCCGCGCCGTCAGGCTGGCCGCGCGCTGGGCTCCCTGCAGGGCGATGTCGACCGCGCGCTGGATACGCGCCGTGTCGGCCGGCTTGGCGCGCCGCACCGTCTCGAGGCCGCCGATGATCACGGTCAGCAGATTGTTGAAGTCGTGCGCGACGCCGCCGGTGAGCTGGCCGACGGCTTCCATCTTCTGCGCCTGGCGCAGCGCCGCCTCGGCCTTGCTGCGTTCCTCGACCTCGCTGGCGACACGCTGCTCGAGCGTCTCGTTCAGCGTCTTGAGCAGGGCCTCCGTCCTGCGCCGCTGCTCCAGCTCGCGCGCGTTCTCCTGGAACAGCCTGGCATTGTCCATGGCGACGGCGGCCTGACTGGCGAGGCCCACCACGCGGTCCTTCGCCAGTTCACCGAACACAGCGGCACTGGAATGGCCGAGAAGCAGCCCGCCCAGCACCTCCCCGGTGCGCAGCCGTACCGGCACCGCGAGGTAGCTGCGTACCGGCAGGTGTCCCGGCGGCATCCCGAGATAGGGCGCCGAGCGGCCGAAGCGCGGATCCTGGGTGATGTCGTCCGAGAGCACGATCCCGGTGCCGCTGAAGGTCGGCTCGAAGATCGCGGTGTTGCGCGGCATCGGGAACTTTGCGAAGGCCTCGCGCGACGCGCCGGACAGCGAATAGAGCATATAGCTCTCACCCGCATCGTCGACGACGTTGTAGAAGAACGCACCGAACTGCGCGCCCGTCACGGCCACGCAGGCGTCCATGATCGTCTGGACGAGGCGTTCGTGATCGAGATCGCCCGAGACGGCGGCCGAGGCCCGGCTGATCACTTCCAGGGCGGCCCGACTCTCGCGGATCTCGTTCTCCGCCGCCTTGGCCTCGGTGATATCGATGACAACGCCCACCATACGCTTTGCGCCATCGCTCCCCATCTCGATGCGCCCACGGGCCACCACGACGTGGGCGGTGCCCGAGCCGACGACGCGATACTCCTCCTGGTAGGCTTCGCTCGTCGCGATCGAACGGGCGATGGCCTTCGTCACCCGATCGCGATCCTCCGGTGCGATGCCGGCGATGAAGTCGCCGAGGGGCAACCCCTTCTCGGCGTCCTTCTGGGCGATGCCGAAAACCTCCGCGAGCGGCCCCGAGATCGCCAGCTTGTCGCTGTCGACCGTCCACTCGAAGACGGCTACGCGTCCTGTCGACAAGGCCAGCGCGAGGCGATCCTTCGTCATCAGGAAGCGCTGCTCGCTCTCGAAGATCGCACGGCTCGCCTCGCGGCGAAGCTCCGCCATCTGGATGTTGGCGTTGACCCGCGCCAGCAGCTCGCGCGCGGCGAACGGCTTCACCAGATAGTCGTCGGCGCCGGCTTCGAGACCCTCGACCTTCGCTTCCTCGCCGGCCCGCGCCGATAGAAGCACGATCGGGATGCTGGCCGTCGCCGGGTCCACGCGAAGCGCGCGCAGGACGCCGAAGCCATCGAGACCGGGCATCATCACATCGGTCAGGACGAGGTCGGGCGCTTCGCGCCGCACCGCTGCCACGGCGGCCTCTCCATCGGCCACCGGCTCGACCTGATAGCCCTGGGCGATCAGCAGCCGGCTGACATAGGAGCGCATGTCGGCATTGTCGTCGGCAAGCACGATGCGTTTGCCCGTGCCGACCGGAACGATGCCCGACATCGAGGAGGAAAGATCGCCCGTGGCGTCCGACTGGCGCGCATCCGGCAGCCAGCCCATCGCCTCCTCGACATATTCCTGGGCACGCACCACGTCGGTCGACAGGTCGACTTCGTCGACGACCTGCGAGGCCGGAAGATGCGCATGGCCGAACGGCAAAGTGATCGCGAAGGCCGTGCCTTGGCCGACGGCGCTGTCGACGCGGATCTCTCCGCCATGCAGCCGGATCAGCTCCTGCACCAGCGCCAAACCGATGCCGCTGCCCTCGAAGCTGCGGCTCTTCGCGCCCTGCACGCGATGGAAGCGTTCGAACAGGCGCGGCAACTCGGCTTGGGCAATGCCGATGCCGGAGTCGCGAACCTCGATGGTCGCGCCCCTGCCGTCGGCACTCGCGGCGACCGATACCCGGATCTCGCCCGCGAAGGTGAACTTGAAGGCGTTGGAAAGAAGGTTCAGCAGGACCTTTTCCCACATCTCGCGATCGACATAGACGGGCTGTGGAAGCGTCTCGCACTCGATGACCAGCCTGAGGTCGGCCTTCTCGATCGTCGGGCGGAAGCTAGAGGCGATGCCGGTGGTGAAGCGGGCGAGGTCGGTCGGTCTGTAGGCGGCCTGCATGCGGCCCGCTTCGATGCGCGAGAAGTCGAGCAGCGAGTTGACGAGGCGCAGCAACCTGTTGCCGTTGCGATGGGCCAGCGCCACATGCCGGCTCGCCTCCTCGGCGGAAAGCCCGCCGGCCAGCACTTCCTCGAGCGGCCCCAGCATCAGCGTGAGCGGGGTGCGGAATTCGTGGCTCACGTTGGAGAAGAAGGTGGTCTTGGCACGGTCGAGTTCGGCCAGCGCCTCGACCCTTCGACGCTCCTCCTGGTAGGCGTCGGCGCTGGCGATGCCCGTTGCGATCTGTCCCGCGATCAAGGTCACGAATTCCGCGTAGACGTCATCGAACAGCCGGTACGGGCTGAGGCCGACCACGAGAACGCCGGCACGCCCGGTCTCGCGGGACGCCGGTACGGCCACCACCGCCGCCCACTGGGTCGGCCGGTCCCAGGCCCTGCCCGGCACGGTGGCGCCGAATGTCCGAGCCAGATCGACCAGGCGCGGCGGCTCCTCCTTCGTCAGTCCCTCGATCGGCCACGACGAAGACCCGTTCGCGGGATGCAGGGTTTCGGGGGCAGCGGGATGGCCGGGCGGCAGACCGTGGCGCGCGGCCAGCACGGCCTCCTCGCTGCCGGGCTGCACGACATAGAGAAGCGCGAAGGTGACGTCGCGCGGATTGATCGAGAGCGCCGCGACGCTCTGGCGGCTGGCATCCTCCCAGGTCCGTGCATCGACGGTCCGTGCGGCGAGTTCCCGAAGCGTGGCCACCTGCCGGTCGCCGATCACCCGAGCGGTATCGGCGGTGTTGGCGCAGATGATGCCGCCGGGCTTGCCGTCATCGTCAGGAATCGGACTGTAGGAAAAGGTGTAGTAGGTCTCTTCCGGATAGCCGTTGCGCTCCATCAGCAGGAGCTGCTCCTCGACATAGATGCCCTCGATGCCGCCCATCGCGGTGTCGAGCAGCGGACCGATGTCGGTCCAGATTTCGCTCCAGACCTCCTTCGTCGGCTTGCCCACGGCTTCGGGATGCTTGCCGCCGATGATCGACTTGTAGGCGTCGTTGTAGAGATAGATCAGCTCGGGTCCCCAGCCGATCCAGATGGGCTGCCGTGACGTCAGCATGATTCGGACGGCCGTCTTGAGACTCTGCGGCCAAGCGGCCGGCGGTCCCAAGGGATTTTTTCGCCAGTCATACTCCCGGATCAGGGCCCCCAACTCTCCGCCACCGGCAAGAAAGAGCAGGGAGGAATCGTCGGATGTCGTCAGGCGATCGTCGATATCCGGCATGGGCCTTCGGTGTGCTGAATGCGGGGGTGCGAGAGCGGCGGGATAATGCGGTTTGCTGCAAGAAATGTGAAGCCGCTGCACAACACGGTTCCGGGAAGGCGGCTGCCCGGACAGCGGACCTGCGGCCCGCCCACCCACGGATGGTGAGTCTGCGATCTCGAGGCACACCGCCCCTGGAAATCGTCCTCGATCTCCCTCGCGCCGGCAACGAAGCGGGCCCCGGGGCAGTTGTCTCGCCATGGTCGACAAACCCAAGCCGCCTTCGGCATCCCCTCCTTCCCCGCCACCCGCGTCCAACCTGTCGCCCGAGCGCGACTACGAACGCCTGAACCCGGGCGCCGGCGGACCGCCCGGCCAACAACAAGAGCGCGGTGTGAAACAAAATCCCCACACGACGCGCGACGACGGTGGCGCGGCTATCCCGGGCAGCCAGAACGAGGACGTCAAAGGGAAGCCGCCCAAAGGGCCACGGGGAGCAAGCACCTGAAGGGAGCAACATCGATGAACGACGCCCAGCTGAGCCATGAACTCGAGATCGCCGCCCGGCAGGCCCTGGAAGCCCGTGCCCGGGTCGTAGAGCTGCCGCCCCAGTCCGCAGCCTACCAGTCCGCGGTGATCGACTATCTTCAAGCGACGGTAATGCACCTCTCCATCGTATCCGTCGCGCAGGCGCGGCAGCACGAGTGGCTGGTGGCGGAAGTCGAGGATCTCCGGGAAGCGCTGGAAACAAGCCAGCGCGCGCTCCATTAGCGGACACCACCTCGAAACAATCGAGTCCCGCCACGCACTTGCCAGCGCTCAGACGACCGTCCCGAACAGGCGGCCGATGCCGGCGGTGAGCGCCATGGCGAGCGCACCCCAGAAGGTGACACGAACCGTGGCGCGCCAGACGTCGGCGCCGCCCGCGCGCGCGCCGATGGCGCCGAGAAGGGCGAGGAAGACCAGCGAGGCTGCGCTCACCGCGACCACCAGCCACGCCGCGGGCGCCACCACGACCATGAGCAGCGGCATGGCCGCGCCCACGGAAAACGTCGCGGCCGAGGTGAAGGCAGCCTGGAGCGGGCGGGCCGTGGTGGCGGCGGAAATCCCGAGTTCGTCTTGGGCGTGGGCGGCAAGGGCGCCTTTTGCCATCAACTGCTCGGCCACCTGCCGTGCCAGGACCGGTTCGACCCCGCGCCGGACGTAGATGTCGGTCAGCTCGTCGCGTTCAGAGCCGGGATTGGCGGCAAGCTCCGCGCTCTCACGCGCCAGGTCGGCGTGCTCGGTGTCGGCCTGCGAGCTCACCGAGACATATTCGCCGGCGGCCATCGACATGGCGCCGGCGACCAGAGCCGCCACGCCGGCGATCAGCACGTCGCCCGGCGCGGCGGCGGCCGCCGCCACGCCCACGATCAGGCTCGCCGTGGAAACGATGCCGTCATTGGCACCCAGCACGGCGGCGCGCAGCCAGCCGATTCGTTGAACGAGATGGTTCTCCCGGTGCAGGCGCAGTCTGGTCATGCGCCGGACTGTCCACTGCTCACAGACTTCCCGTCAACGTGAGCACCATGACGATGATCAGTCAGCACCATGACGATGATCAGGATGACTCCAGAAGCGGCATCGCCTCCGAGCATGCCAGGTCCAGGAACCAGACCGGGACGGAACGTCTCGAGGCACTGGAGGTGGCGCCGGCCATGGCCGCAGACAGCCACGGGAAAGGTCCCTCGCTTCGCCCGTAGCGACACGCTAAGAGCGGTCGCATGATCCGCCGCCTGTACGATTGGGTGATCCGCCTCGCCCAGCACAAGAACGCCATCCCGGCGATGGGAGTGGTCTCCTTCATGGAGAGTTCGTTCTTCCCCATCCCGCCGGACGTCATGCTGGTACCGATGATCCTGGCCAACCGGGAAAAGGCGTTCCGGATCGCCTTGGTCTGCACGGTCTGCTCTGTGCTGGGCGGACTGTTCGGCTATGCGATCGGCTACTTCTTCTTCGAAACCCTAGGCGCCTGGGTAGTGAAGACATACGGGCTACAGGCGGGCCTCGCGACTTTTCGTGCAGGGTTCGAGCAATACGGGACCTGGATCATCCTCATCAAGGGCCTGACGCCGATCCCCTACAAGCTGGTGACCATCGCCTCCGGCGCGGCGCATTTCGACCTGTTCACGTTCGTGTGGGCGTCCATCGTGACGCGTGGCCTGCGCTTCTTCCTCGTGGCAGCCTTGCTCTGGAAGTTCGGGGAGCCGATCCGGGCCTTCATCGAGAAGCGCCTGACTTTGCTCACCTGGATTTTCCTGTTCGCCCTGATCGGCGGCTTCGTCGCCGTTCGTTTTCTCTTCTAGGACTTCTCCATGGCTGCCGTGCAGCGCCTTCCCCTCCCCAGCCAGCTCGGCCTCGTCGCCCTCCTCGGCAGCGGCCTGATGCTGGGGGCCGCCCTCTTCTTCCAGTACGTGATGGGCTTCCCGCCGTGCGAGATGTGCCATTGGCAGCGCTGGCCGCATATCGTCGCCATGGTGGCTGGCCTCGCGGCCTTCGCCTCGTCGGGCCAGCCGCGCCTCGCCACCTGGTTCATGGTAATCGCCATCGCTGCCATCGCGGTGACGTCGGCGATCGGGATCTTCCATGCCGGCGTCGAATACCGCTGGTGGGCAGGCCCGCAATCCTGCACCGGCACCATACCGACCGGCCTGTCGCCGGAAGAGCTGAAGAAGCACCTGTTCGGTGCCAAGATGGTTCGCTGCGACGCGATCGTGTGGTCGCTGTTCGGTATCTCGATGGCCGGCTGGAATGCCATTCTGTCCGCCATCCTGGCCGTCGGCCTGGCCTCCGGCCTGTCGCGCACGACGAGGACACGCTGAGGTTCCCATGATGAAGACCGGCGACAACCGCAACCCCGGCGATCCCGAGCCCCGCGAGGTGGTCGAACGCACGATCCGCGTCGATCAGGCCGGCGAGTTCGGCGCCGTGCGCATCTATGAAGGCCAACTGGCGGCGCTGCGCTGGACCGGCCGTTCCAACAGCGAGACCGGCCGCCGCATCCAGCACATGGCGGCCCAGGAACGCGAACACAACAAGGTGTTCGATCGGCTGCTGGTCCAGCGCCGCGTGCGGCCAACCGTGCTGTCGCCTCTGTGGAACGTCGCGGGCTTCGCCCTGGGCGCCGCCACCGCCCTGATGGGCGACAAGGCGGCGATGGCCTGCACCGTCGCCGTCGAGGAGACGATCGAGGAGCACTACGCCCACCAGGCCGCCAGACTCGGCGACGACGAGGCGGATCTGCGCACGACGGTCGAGAAGTTCCGCGCCGAGGAGATCGAGCATCGCGACACGGCGCTGGCCGCCGGCGCCGAACAGGCGCCCGCCTACGAGGCGCTGTCGGCGGTGATCAAGACCGGCTCCCGACTCGCGATCTGGCTGTCGACGCGGATCTAGCGGAAGAGCGCATCCACCGGGCCGCTCCCGTCATCGACCGTCGTCGGTGACGGTCGTCAGAGGCTTGATCGCCGGCCCGTTCAGCACCGATCCGTCCGGCGCGAAGTGCGAGCCGTGGCAGGGGCAGTCCCAGCATTGCTCCGTTCCGTTCCAGTGCACGATGCATCCCAGATGCGTGCAGCTCGCCGAAACCCGGTGCAGCGTCCCCTCCCGGTCGCGCGCCACGGCAATCTTCTTCAGGCCCGAGCGCAGGATGCCGCCTTCTCCGGGTTTCAGATCCTCTGCCGAGTCGAGCTCGCCGCCGGTGAGATACTCCGCGAAATTCTTCACCGCGATCATGTTTTCTTTGAGGTAATTGGCAGCGCCGGCGACGGGTATACGACCCGGATCGTAGACCTCTGCCCACGGAGTCTCTTCGCCGAGGATCAGCTTGCGCAACAGGAGGCCGGCGAGTGCGCCCTGCGTCATGCCCTGACCCGAATCGCCCGTGGTGATCCAGATATGCTTGTCGCCGGGGTTCAGGCCGATGAAGCCTTCGTCCGTCCTGTCATGCCGCGCCCAGAGGCCCCCGATCGACCAGGACGATCGACCGGCCGGCCTCCGCCAGTTCGAAGGCTATGGACAGGCCGGCAATACCGCCGCCGATCACCACCACATCGCAGCGCTGGTCGTCTTCGAGCGGCGGTGCGGAGATCGGCCAGCGGCGCGCCTCCCTGGCATCCTTGAGCCACAGTGACTCGGTGCGCTCGGCGGCTGCAT
The DNA here is from genome assembly GCF_965228225.1 of Reyranella sp. Lineage (GTDB taxonomy): Bacteria > Pseudomonadota > Alphaproteobacteria > Reyranellales > Reyranellaceae > Reyranella. The sequence continues at coordinate 3,447,817 of NZ_OZ245801.1, forward strand.
TCTGGCTGACGGGCATTGTATGGCTCCCTTCACGAATTCCGCGGGAACGGACGTGACAGAGGATCGTTGCGCGGCTGACGACGAGGCTTCGGGTAGCCATGCTCCACTTCCCCTTCGCGGATTTCGCCGATGCACGTTGGGGTTCCTGCACCAGAACTGCCTTCTGTATTTCGTCATCCCGACTTGGATGTGCGGCGGGCCTGGCAGATTGGGCCTTCAACGCGCATCTGCCAGATAGCCCACCAGCGGTACGAAGGAATTGCTGCTTCAAATCGCGCAGCAGAGTGAAGTGGGCGTACCGCTGCTGACCGTCCGCGAAGAGCGCGGCAGCGGCCCCTCATGCACGGCTTCGAGAGAGTCCCCGGGGCCTCCTGCAAGGCGCCGGCACAATAGACGACCGCATCAACCCAGGTCGGGGCGCCAGTCATCTGTGGTGCGCTGCCTCGCGGTCGCGCCGACGACGAGAACCCGCATCGGAGTCACTTCATCGAGTTGAGCATGTCGAGATGCTTCTTCACGACGGGCAGCGTCTTGGTAGCCCACACCCGAAGCGAGTTCTTGGCACCGGTGCGCTGATACGTTTCCAGCAGAGTCACCGCCTGCTGATGAGCCTGCATCTGGTCGGCCCGATAGGCCCGATCGAATTCCGCGGGGTCCTTCCGACTTTCGAGCGCGGAGATCTTGGTCGCGTGGCTCTGGTCGAGCCCGGGCTCGGTCGGCATCGCGACAGCAGCCTCCTTCGCGGCAGCCTCGAGCTCCTGAAGAGCCGCCTTGTGGTCCGTCAGCATCATGCGCGCGAACTGCTTGAGTTTGGCGTCGCCTGCCTGGGCGAGCGCCAGTTCGGCTGCCTGGATCTCGAAGCGGTTGGCGACCGCTGCAGCGGCGACAAAATCCTGGTCGGAAAGGGACGCGGCATTGACGCCGGCCGGGGTTCCCGCGGGCGCCTGCTGCATCGGGTTTGACTGGTTGGTACCCTGCCCCCCCGTCGTCTGTGACTGGGCAGGCAGCGAGGCCATCATCAGAAGGAGGCCGGCTGCGGCGATGCCAAGCTCGATTCTCATTGCGCTTCTCCATGTCCAGCGAGGAGGTAATCGGTCGCCGGGAACGTGCTTGCGCAGCCGTGGTTGCCTTCGATGGAGCGGCCCGTGCCGGATGCCTCGATCCAGCATGAAGTGTGAGGGCGAGCGAAATGCGGCGGGGTGAGCAATGCCTCACACGAGAGTCGTCACCAACTCGACTGTAGGCCGGACCGGGTTCAGTTCTGGTCGAGCTCGGAATCCCAGTACAGGAAATCGCGCCAGCTCTCGTGCAGGTAGCCTGGCGGAAACGCCCGTCCATGTTCCTGCAGCAACTGCGTCGAGGGCTCGGCCGGCGCACAGCGCAGGACCAGCCCGCTCTCCCGGAGCAGCATGTTGCCCTTCTGCAGATTGCAGGGGCTACAGGCGGTGACGACGTTCTGCCAGCTCGTACGACCGCCGCGCGACTTCGGGATCACGTGATCGAAGGTGAGCTCGTTGGTCGCGAAGTCACCGTTGCAATACTGGCAGGTGAAGCGGTCGCGCAGGAAGACATTGAAGCGCGTGAAGGCCGGCCGCCGGGCCGCCGGCACATATTCCTTGAGCGCGATGACGCTGGGCAGCCGCATCTCGAAGGTCGGACTGTGGATCGTACGGTCGTACTGGGAAACGACGCTGACCCGGTCGAGGAAGACCGCCTTCACGGCGTCCTGCCAGGACCAGACGGAAAGCGGAAAATACGACAGCGGCCGAAAATCGGCGTTGAGCACCAGCGCGTGGCAGGACTCAAGGCCGGGCGTCACGGCTAGGCCCGCCGCCGCAGAGTGGGACTACTCGGAAAGTCGATCCGGTCCAACATGCTGGGCATAGTGGCCCGACTCCCGGCGAAACACAATATCCGGGAGCGACCGTCACCGACATGTCATGGGTGTCCGGGCCTACCGGCTGAGACGCTCCCGGGCCCCGGCCTCTGACCCCAGGGTGGTGGCGGCGGTCGCCAACGCCACCACCGAGAGCACCATGACGGCGGCATATCCGCCGGTGAGATCGTGCAGCACGCCGCCGATCCAGGCCCCCAGAAAGCCACCCAAACCCATGCCGATGGCGATCAGCCCGTAGATGCGGCCAAAATGCGCGCCGCGATAGCGCAAGGTGGCCAGCGTCGAGATCATGGGCCCGCGCGAGCCCATGCTGCCGCCGAATAGCAGCACGAAGGTCCACAGCCAGAAATCGTCGCCCGGCCCGCGCACCATCGCCAGCGCCCCGACCCCGGCGATCGAGCAGGCATAGGCCAGGATGGCCGCCAGCCGGCGGCCGCCCCGATCGGCCAGCCACGAGAAGCCGATCATGCCGAGCGGCGTCAGGAAGCCCGCGACCGCCATCGCACGCGCCGCGTACGAGCCGTCCATGCCGCGCTCGAGCAGATAGACCATGGTCTGCGGCATCAGCGCGAAGATGCCGATCGAGGTCAGGGCGAACGACGAGGTGAGCGCCCAGAACGGCCAGTCGCGCAACGCTTGGCGCACCGTAAGGCCGGGCGCGGCCGTCTCGCGCAGCTTGGCGAGGCCCGGCGCGCCGCGCTCGATCGTCTTCCACGGCAGCACGAGCAGCAGCGGAATGAAAACGGCGCTCACGCCGGAGAAGACGAGATAGGCGTGCCGCCAGCCGTCGGTCTCGATGAGATATTGCGCCGCCGGAAAGGTCGCCATCGCGCCGACGCCGGAGGCCGACCAGGAAACGGCGAGCGGCACGCCGAGGCGATTGGCCGGGAACCAGCGGGCGATCAGCGACGAGGACAGGATCCCGGAGAGCGACGCCGCGCCGAACCCCATCATCAGCCCGAGCGATAAATAGAGGTGCCACAGATGGGTCGCCTGCGAGGCGACGGCTGTGCTGGCCGCCGCCGCGATCACGCCGACCACGGTGAGGGTGCGCAGGCCGAAACGGTCGAGGATCCAGCCGGTGATCGGCGCGGCGGTGCCGCCGACCAGCAGCGCGAAACTGTAGATCAGCGTGACCGAGCCGCGATTGGCGTCGAAGGCGTGCTGCAGCGCCGGCACGAAGACGAGGAAGGTGTCGCTGATCGAGCGACTGGCCACGCCGAGCGCAAAACACAGCGCCACGAGCGCCCACGGCAATGCCGATCCCATCGCTTCCACCCTCGGCGAGCACGAGCGGCGATGCAAGCCGGTTGGCGGCCCGGCAGGCTTGCATTCTCCGCATGCGCGCGGCAGCTTCGGAGGCCGATTTCCACGCTGCGAGGGCCACGGTGGACGACACTCTCATCATCCCGGCCGGCTTCAACGGCCCGCGCCTCTCGGGCAATGGCGGCTATGTCGCGGGCCTGCTGGCCGAGCGTTACACCAGCGCGTTCGGCGGCGACGGCGCCGTCGAGATCACCCTGCGCGCGCCGATCCCCATCGAGACCTCGATGAACCTCGTGCGCGAGGACGCGGCCCTGATGATGCGCGACGGCGACACGCTGATCTGCGAGGCGCGCGCCGGAAAGGTCGACCATCTCGATCCGCCGAAGCCGCCGTCGGACTGGAACGAGGTGATGCGGCAGGACGCGGTCGGCGGCTGCGGCGAGGGCAGCGACTTCCAATGGTGCCTCGTCTGCGGTCGCAGCCGTACCCTCGGTGACGGGCTGCGTGTATTCGGCAGCCATTCAGGCAGCGGCACATCCCTCTCCTGCTACGTGCCGCACGCCAACCACGCCGACAGCGACCGCCGCATCCGGCCGGAATTCCTGTGGGGCACGCTCGACTGCCCCGGCGCCTGGGCCGCCCAGGATCCCGACGACATCCGCCCCGCCCTCACCGGCCGCATGACCGCCAAGGTGTTCGACCGCCCGAAGCTCGGTGAACGCTGCGCCGTCGTCGGCTGGCGCATCGGCGCCGAGGGCCGGAAACTCTATTCCGGCACGGCGCTCTACACCGAGTCCGGCCGCCTGTGCGCGCTCGCGCATTGCACGTGGATCGTGCTCAAGGAATAGAAGCGCGTCTCACGGTCTCGCCTCTTGTCGAGAACACACCCCTTTTAGCAAGCCGTGCGCGCCGCTTGCGATGCCAGATGACGACGCCGGTCACGGAAACGGTCGCGACGACCAGACCCATCAGCGAGATCAGAATCCGTCCGGGCAATCCGAGGATGCGTCCGGAGTGGAGCGGGAACTGGGCCTGCAGGAAGATGTCGGCGACCGTGCCCTTCCACGGCAGGCGCTCGCCGAGAGTGCGACCATCGTTGCCGTCGAAATAGAGCAGACGAGGCCCGACGCCCCCGCCTGCGTGATCTTCACCCGGCTCGAAGTAGCTGACGCCGTAGATTCCCCAGCGTCGCGCATAGAAGAGCTGTCCGACCGGTTCGGACCAGCCGCGGCGTGCGCCTTCCGCCTTGCCGAGATCGAAGATTTCGCGAAACCCCAGCACCGGCACGACGGGATCGTTCAGGCCCGTCGGCGTACGCATGTCGAACGGTCCGGGCGTCACCTGCGAGACGCTGGACATCAGCGGACGGAAAATCTCGCCATAGAGATTCAACGAGAAGGCGGTGAAGGCCAGGACGAACAGCAGGCCCCAGGTCCATAGACCGAAGGCGCGATGGACATCGAAATGCAGGCGATAGGGGCTGGTCGTCGTCTTGATCCGCCACGCCGGCTTCCAGCGGGCCCACCAGCCGCGGCGCAGCCTGCGTTCGACCTCGGCCGGCCTGCCGGCCTTGGGCGCGTGGCGCGCGGGCGTCGTGAGATAGAAGCCCGCGAAGCAGTCGATCATCCAGAGGAACGCAATGCCGCCGAGGAGCCACTGGCCCCAGCGATCGATTCCCCAGAACTCCGGAAGATGCAGCGAGTAGTGGAGCCTGTAGAGGAACGACGCGAAGTTCTCGCGCGTGACGGGCCAGGCGGCACCATGTTCACGCCTGCCGAGTTCCTGGCCGGTCGCGGGGTCGAGGAAAACCTGATTGTAGTCGACCTGGTGGAGTCGTCCGGTCGCGGGATCGCGGCGCGGCAGCACGAACACCGCGAACGACTCACCCGGTTCCACCTCGGTCGGGAACGACGCCGCCTCGACGCGACGGTCGTTGTTCTCCAGCAGGTCGACCAGATCGAACGAAGAGAGGGCGGGCCCGCGCGCCCGTGCTTCCATGAGATGCGGATTGAGCAGGTCGTCGAGTTCGTGATCCCACGAAATGATTGCGCCGGTCACGCCCGATACGAACAGGAAGCCTGCGATGAGGAGCCCTGTCCACCGGTGGAAGAGCGTGAGCGCGGCTCTCAACCCATCCCCCTAGAAGTCGGCCGTCAGCGCCAGGCGGAAGGTCCGGGGCGCGCCGAGGAAGAGCGTGGTGGCGCCTCCGCCGCCGGCCCAATAGTTGGCGTCCGCCACGTTCTCGACATTGAAGCGGGCGACCAGCCGCTTGCCCGTCGCGGCGGGATTGTCGAAGGCGTAGCGTGCGCCGAGATCGAACCGTACCCAGTCCGCCAGCATGCGGCGCGGGGTCGTCGTATCGATGTATTGCGCGCTCGTGTAGACCATGCGGCCGTTCAGAGTGAAGCCCGGCAGCCACGGAAGGTCCCACTCGCCCGAGACATTGATCTGGGTCGACGGCGAGAACGGCGCGGTCCAGCCGTTCGTCAATCCACCCTGGGTCTTGGCCAGCACGGCGTTGAGAAACATCACGCCGCCCAGGACGCGCACGCCCTCTGTGACCTCGCCGAAGAAGTTGAGTTCGAGTCCCTGGTTGCGCTGCTCGCCGGCAAGGGTGAGCGTGTTGGCGGCGACGTTGGTGATAAGGCTGGGCTGCGTGATCTGGAACAGGCTGGCCGTGGTCGTGAAGCGGCCCCAGTCGACCTTGATGCCGGCCTCGTACTGGTTGGTCTTGAAGGGCGGCAGGATCTCGCCAGCGTTGGTATAGTTGGTGCCGACGATGGTGCCCTGACGCAGCCCCTGGATCCAGTTGCCGTAGACCGACACGTTGTGCAGCGGCTTGAGCACCAGCGCCACCGACGGGCTCAGCGCACTCTGATTGTATTCCGACGTCTTCACACCGCTGACCAGATTGTAATTGGCCGAGGTCACCTGCTGCAGGCGCGCGCCGACGGTGAGCTGGATGCGCTTGTCGGCACCCGACAGGGTGTCGGCGAATCCCAGGCTCTGGTAGCCGGCCGAGCTCGCCTTGTTCGGCCACTGGCTGATGATGTTGGGCCGCGCAATGATGTTGGGATTGTAGAGGTTGGTCGCATAGGCCGGCCCGCCGGCATCCCCGTAGCCGTTCTCGGTTGCATAGGTCGTCGCCGTGAAGGCCATCGCATGATTGACCGGACCGGTGTCGACGAGCGCGCGTAGGCCGGCTTCCGCCGTCAGGTAAGTGTTGTAGGTGCGCGACGCATAGGAGCCGGCATTGGCGTTGCCGTTGATGTTGTTGACGATCAGCGACGACGTTCCGAGCATGTCGCGATAGCGGACGTCGTGCATGCCGAAGGCGGCATAGGCGGTGACCTGCTCTGTGATGTCGACCTCGCCACGCACGACGCCGAACGTGTCGGCGATCTCCTTGAAGTTCCAGGGCTGGGCGCCGGGGTTGTTGCGCACATTGGGCGCCCACGGGATTGGGATGCCGTTGGCGACCCCAAGGTAGGGCGTCAGCCCGCCGACATATTGGTACTGGTAGCCGAAATCGGCCGACAGCCGCACGCGTTCGCCGCGATAATCGAGCCCCAGCGAAGCCAGCGCGCGCTGGTCGCTGTTCCATTGAACGTCCGTCTGGCCGGCCCTGAACACGCCGTTGAAGCGCACGCCGAACTGCTTGTCTTCGCCGAATCGCCGTGCGACGTCGGCATGGGCGCCGAACTGTGCCGACGAGAGGTAGCTCGCCGTGAGCTGCGTCAGGCCGGCGTCGGGCGCACGCTTGGGCACGAGGTTGATCGTGCCGCCCATCGAGGACGGCATACCGTTCAGCATGGCGCTCGGGCCCTTCAGCACCTCAACCCGCTCGGCGAATTCGGGCATGGCGGAAAAGGTCGGCGCCATGCCGTACAGGCCGCCATAGGTGACCTGATCGCTGCCCGAGGTAAAGCCGCGGATGTACACGTTCTCGAATGCCAGGCTGCCGCTGGGCGTCGAGGCACGCACCGACGGGTCGTCGATCAGCGCCTCGCGCACGGTCTTGGCCTGCTGGTCCTGGACCTTCTTGGCCGTGTAGCTGGTCTGATTGAACGGCGTGCTCATGACGTCGCGATTGCCGAGCAAACCAAGCTGGCCGCCCGTGGCGACCTGCCCGCCCGCATAGGCCGGCGGAAGATTGTCGATCATCGCCTGCGACGGCACGGGGAAAACACCCTGCACCTGCACAGGATCGAGCTGCAGGGCACCGGACCCTGCCGGCCCTCCGCTTCCCACCGTGACGGCGGTCGGCGAGCTGAAGCGATGGGGGACGCCCGTACCGCCGAGTAATTGCTGCAGGGCTTGGGGAGCTGTCATCGCACCCGAGACAGCCGTGCTCGTCTTGCCCGACACCGAAGCGGAATCGACCAGGACCTGGATTCCGGTCTGGCGGCCGAAGGCGGTCAGCGCCGTTCCCAGCGGCTGGGCGGGAATGTTGAAGTCGATCGCGGCGTTCTGCGCGAGCAGCGGGCTCGGTGGCAAAGGCTCGGTCTGAGCGATCGCCGGGCCGCTTCCCACCGCGGCAAACGAGAGCATGGTTGCGAACGACAAGGCCGCAACGCACGGCACGCCTGAAAACGAAGCCAAGGCACACTCCCCCGAAGACCGTGCCGGCGGGACCACGGGTGACACTGGAGGACCGACACAGCCGACCCTCGGGGGAACGACGGCGCGGCTCCGTCCGAATTAACGAGCGCGCCCAAAATATTCGCGGACACCGGCGCGACCGGAGATGCAGATCAACGCGAAGAGATGACCGACAGATACGGCGTGATCTCGATCATCGACCCTTGCTGCAGGTCGACCAGCGCCTGCAGGGCCTCGTTGGGGCGGCGCAAGTCGATCATGCCGGTGACGAGACGATCGGCGATGGCGGCGTCGCGGAACACGATGGCGCCGTGGCGATAGCGCCCGAGTTGCTCGACGACTTCGCGGACGGGCATGTCGTAGACGACGAGGCGACGATCACGCCATGAGGCGACATCTTCGGCCGCCACCTGCCCTCTTGCGATCTTGCCTCCGCGGCTGATCTGGAGCCGATCGCCACGGCTCAGGCCACTGGCCACGCCGGCGCCCTCCGCCACGTCGACGCTGCCCGCCTGGACGGCGACGGTGACTCCGCTTGCGGCCGTGGCGACGCTGAAGGCGGTACCCGTGACCGTCACGGTGACCCCGTCGGCGGTCACCACGAAGGGACGCTCCCGGTTCGGCGTGACCTCGAAGAAGGCCTGGCCGGAGAGCAGCTCGACCTCGCGCCGGGACGCGACGTAGCGCACGGCAATGGCACTGCCGGCATCGAGGGCAACCCTGCTGCCATCATCGAGGGTGACATCGCGTTGCTCGGCGACGCCGGTCAGATGGTCGGCACGCAGGTGAAGCTGGATTGCCGGCAGAAAGACCAATGCAACGCCTGCCGCGATCGCTCCCATTGTGACGCCGACGGCCCGACGCCATGGACGCCTCGGGCGCCGGACGTCCGCGATGGATACGACGGTATCAGGCGCGGCCGCGGGGGCAATGTCCGACGACAGACGCCAGACCGGCTCCACGATGGCATAGGCCGCGCGGTGCCTGTCGCTCTCTGCGAGCCATGCCTCGAACTGCGCGCGCAGGGTCGCATCCTGCGGCGCCGCGTCGAGCCGCATCAGCCACTCCACGACCTCGGCCCGTAGAGGCTGGCTCTTGCCTGGCGCTGAGTTCAAGACCCGTGGCTCCTCGATGGCGACACGCGACGGACGCGTGGCTCCCTCACTAGACGGCTGGCATCGCGGAGTTTTAATGCGCCGCCATTGAAATGCCCATTCACTCTTCCGGCCCATTGATCCGGAGCGTGCAGTGGAGGACCGCGTCCTGCACCATCTTGTGGGCGCGGGGGATCGAAACCCCCAGCCGTTCGGCGACTTCCTTCAGGGGGCGCCGCTCCACCCGGTACATCCTGAAGGCGATCTGGGTGCGCTCGGGAAGCTCGGAGACCAGCCCTTCCAGCACGCGCAGCTCGTCGCGATAGTAAAGTACGCTTTCTGCGGAGGGCGCGTCGGAGGCCACACTCTCGAGGATGCTCTCCGAGACCGCCTGCGGGGCGTTGCGCGAGGCGCGGCTCAGCCAGTCGAGCGCCAGATTGCGGACGATCGCGTAGAGATAGTTGGTCGGCTGGGCGATATGTTCGCCGTCGCGCGCCCGCGCGGCAAAGCGCAGCCACGCTTCCTGGACCACGTCCTCGGCACTCGCACGGTCGCGCACGATCCCGCTGGCATAGTTCAGCAGATCGCTGCGGTGCTCGATATAGATCGCCAGCGCGGAGTCAGCGGGTGGCATCGAAGCGCATTTTGCGAATGGTTCGCATTAGCCGACTCTATAAGCGTCGCCCGATCCCCGCACAAGCGGCAGCGCGCGCGCTTGCGTCCGGCGATGCGGCTTACCTGGATCAGGCGCGGAGGGTAGCGTCGGAGAATGTCACCTCTCCTCATCGTCCTCGCCGCCGGCATCACGGCATTCGCTCTCCTGCTGAAGTTCGGGCCGGGCCTGGAACGGGATACGCCCGACATCTTCGTTGCCGGGCTTGCTGCAGTGAACATCGCGGGCATCCTCGGCCTCGGATGGCTCGTGCTCGAGATGCTCATCCATGACGGCGTGATGGTCCTGGAGATTCTGAGCTGTGTCGTTGCGATGGCGCTCCTGGCCGGAACTACCGCCGGCGCCCTCGCACTTGAGCGTCGTGGCAGGAAGAGGATCGCGATCGCCCTGTCCGGCGTCACGGCCTTGCCGGCGATCCTCGTCTACGGGTTTCTGGTCTATCTCGATCTAAATCCGATCGACTGGCGCTGACGCGGTCAGTGCTCGCGCACGAAGATCACCGCCGCTTCGTCGGCATAGGCCTGGCGCCAGCCCGGCAGGCGGGCCAGCAGGCGGTTCGCCGGCTGGTCGGGCGGCATGAAGGTCCAGTCGATGCGGTTGCGTTCGAGCAGCTGCTCCAGCGGCTCGCCGCCGCGCAGGCCGATCGTGTCGGCATAGCGCCGGATGAAATCGCGACCATAGAGTTCGCCGCGGCCGTCGATGAAGGTCGGCACGCCGGCATGGATGAGATAGCCGCCGAACACATAGTGGTTGAGCACGCGGCCGCCGAGGCCCGCCTGCTTCACATAGGCCATCGCGGTCGAGGGCATGGTCGAGAGCGGCGGCACGATGCCGCCATAGCGTACGAGGCCGAGCCCGATCAGCGCGCAGCATCCGACCCCCATGACGGCAGCGGCGCGCCCGGCCGGCAGTGCCAGCGCGGCGGCCTGGCCGGGGAGCGAACCGTCGCGACCCGCGGCGGGGTCGGGCCGCAGCGCCGGCCACTGACGCGCCAGCAGCGGTGCCAGCGCCAACGGCGCGAGCATGGCCAGCAGCTCGGCATTGAAGGCGTAGCGCAGATAGAGGTGCAGCAGGCCGAGCACGATCAGGAGCCGCAGCAGCGGCAGCTTCAGGCCGCGCGACAGGGCGGCATAGAGGGCGATCAGAAGCACCAGTTCCTGCAGCGGCGCCTTCTGGAAGTCGGGCGACTTCCATTCCGCGATGAAGGCCAGCGTGTCGTCGAGGGCGAAAATTCGCAGCGTCACCCAGATCGATTCGGGGCCGTAGGGCGTGATGCAGGCTGCGAGGAACGAGGCGACGCCGAACTTGGCCCAGCCGGAGAGCAATACCTTGCGCTCGGCGGCATCGCGCGCGCCGACCACGGCCTCGACCGCGAAGGCGACGCCCAGCAGCAGCCCCATGATGAAACTGCCGTGCAGGTTGGCCCACAGCAGCATGACGAGCAGCAGCAGCGGCGCGGGCGCACGGCGCTCCTCGACGGCGCGCACGAGGCCCGCCATCCAGACCAGCATGAACGGAAAGGCAAGCACGGCCGGCCGCGCGAGGAAGTGCGGCAGGGTCATCGCGATGGCGGCCAGCACGAACACCGCTGCCGGCAAGGGTCGCAAATCGCGCAGCAGGAGCCGCAGCATCAGCGCGAATGACACGGCGAGCGCGCCCGCGGCCAGCACGGTGACGCCACCCCAGCCGCCGAATTTGAACGCGACCGACATCAGGAGCTGCGACAGCCACTCCTTGGCGATCCACGGCTGGCCCGCGAAGGAGAAGGAAAATGGATCGACCGTCGGCACCGCGCCCTTGGCCAGCATCCAGTTGCCGACCGCGATGTGCCAATGGGTGTCGGGATCGGCGAGCAACGGCAGGCCGCTGCCATTGGCGAGACAGATGAAGAGGAGCAGCCCCAGCACCAGCGGCCAGGACAGCGACCATGCCGAGCGCGGTTGCGCGACGTGCGCGTAACCGTCCTCGGGAAAATCAGGGGAAACGGTGAGGCCGGAAGAGACGGCCATGCAGGTGCGGCTCCGAAATCAGGGGAACAAGCGCCCCTAATCAATTGATATACATTACAATTTTTTCGAACACTACTAATAGATTGCAGTGCGCGAGCGACGGCGGGATCGTGCCTCCGGCCAATGCGCTAAAGGAAAGACGATGCAACCCGCGCCCCTCCTCAAGGATCTCGTGCTCGTGGGCGGCGGTCATTCGCATGTCCATGTCGTGAAGAGCTTCGGCATGAAGCCGATGCCGGGCGTGCGGCTCACCCTGATCGGCCGGGACATCGAGACGCCCTATTCCGGCATGATCCCGGGCTTCGTGGCCGGCGCCTATTCGTTCGACGAGTGCCACATCGATCTCGCGCGCCTGTGCGCCTGGACCGGCGCACGCCTCATCCATGCCGAGGCGATCGGGCTCGATCGCGCCAACCGGCAGGTGCTGCTGAAGGATCGTCCGCCGGTCTCCTACGATCTCGTGTCGCTCGACGTCGGCTCCTCGCCCAGCATGGGTGCGATTGCCGGCGCAGCCGAGCATGCGACGCCGGTGAAGCCGATCGCCGAACTAGGGCAACGCTGGCTGGGATTCCTCGAACGGGTCAAGGACTGGCAGGGCGCGCTGCGCATCGCCGTGATCGGCGGCGGCGCCGGCGGCGTCGAGCTGGCGCTGGCCATCGACCATCGGCTGCGCCAGGTCGCACGCAACGCCGAGGTCTCCGTCATGCTTGCCACCAAGGGCGAGATCCTGTCCGGCCAGGCGGTGGCAGCGCGGCGACGCATGCGCGCCATCTTCGCACGCCGCGGCGTGCGGTTGATCGAGAATGCCGCCACGACGCGCATCGATGCCGACGCGGTTCATCTCGAAACCGGCGAACGTCTGCCGGTCGACGAGGTGTTCGTGGTGACGCAGGCCAGCGCCGCGGCCTGGTTCGCCGGCACAGGCCTGCCCCTCGATGAACGCGGCTTCTTCGCGGTCGAACCGACCCTGGCCTCGAGCCGCGATCCTCTGGTGTTCGCCGCGGGCGACTGCGCCAGCGTGACCGCCCATCCGCGTCCCAAGGCCGGTGTCTTTGCCGTGCGCCACGGGCCGCCGCTTGCCACCAACCTGCGCCGTGCGCTGCTGGGGCAGACGTTAGAACCCTTCACGCCGCAGCGCCGCTACCTCTCGATCCTCGGCACCGGCGACGGCAACGCCGTGGCGACGCGGGGCCCCTGGGCCTTCGAGGGCTCGTGGGTGTGGCGGTGGAAGGACCATATCGACCGCAAATGGATGCGCATGTATCGCGAGCCGCCGGCGACGCCGATGACCTCGGCCGCACACACTGCGCCGCCCGATCCGGCTCTGGCCGATGCCGAGGGCAAGCGCCTGCTGGCCGATATCGGCATGCGCTGTGGCGGTTGCGGCGCCAAGGTGGGCGCCGGCGTGCTCGATCGCGTGCTGGCGCGGCTCGGTCCGTCTCCTGGCGCCAATGTCTCGATCGGCCTCGACGTTCCCGACGATGCCGCGATGATCGAGGTGCCGGCGGGCCAGGCGCTGGTGCAATCGGTCGATTTCTTCCGCACCTTCATCGACGATCCCTTCATCTTCGGCGAAGTCGCCGCCGTGCACGCCCTGGGCGACGTCTGGGCGATGGGTGCCAGGCCGCACAGCGCGCTCGCCCTGGCGGTCGTGCCGGCGGCGGCCGAACGGCTGATGGAGGAAGACCTCTTTCAGATGCTGTCCGGCGCGCGGCGCATCCTCGACGGCGCGGGCTGCGCGCTGATCGGCGGCCATTCGGGCGAAGGGCCCGAGGCGGCACTGGGCTTCTCGGTGAATGGACTCGTCGTCACGTCGCAAGCGCTTCGCAAGGGCGGGCTGCAGCCGGGCGACAAACTTGTACTGACGAAACCGCTTGGCACCGGCGTGATCTTCGCGGCCGCGATGCGCGGCATGGCGAAGGCGCGCTGGATCGAGAGCGCACTCGCGTCGATGCGCATGCCATCGGGCGATGCTGCACGTGCGTTGGTGGCAGCAGGTGCGCATGCCTGCACCGACGTGACGGGCTTCGGCCTCGCCGGTCATCTCGCCGAGATGCTGCGCGCCAGCGGCGACGTCAGCGTCGAGCTGCATCTCGATTCCCTGCCGGTGCTTCCGGGCGCCATCGAACTGTTCGCGAAAGGCTTCATGAGTTCGCTACAGCCCGCGAATTTGCGCGCGCGCCATCTCATCGAAGGGCTCGACCGCGTGTCCGGTCATGCGAAGATTCCGCTGCTGTTCGATCCGCAAACCGCAGGCGGTTTGCTCGCGGCATTGCCCGCCGAAGCGTCGCTCAGCGACCACATGACTCACATCGGGACGATAAAATCACGCGAAGAATGCGTGACAGGGATAAGAATCGTGATCTAGATGCAACTCAGGAGCGGTGCGTCGTGCGCCGCTCCGTGACCTGAACAGGGAGATATAGATGGCTGCGAAGAAGAAGGTTGCGAAGAAGAAGGCGGTGAAGAAGGTCGTTGCGAAGGCGAAGACCAAGACTGCCGCCAAGAAGGTTGTGAAGAAGGCCGCCAAGAAGGCAGCGTCCAGCCGCAAGCGTCGCTAGACTGATGCGAGGGCCCGGCAACGGGCCCTCCAGCATCGGCAGGGGACGGCGACATGGCACACGCGAAAGCAAGCATCGGTACGACGAACTACGCGACCACCATCACGACCGGCCATGGCGGCCATCATAAGCTGACGGCCGACGAAGGCCCTGAACTCGGCGGCACGGATGCCGGCCCCGCCCCCTACGATCTCCTCACTTCGGCGCTGGGCGCCTGCACCGTCATCACGCTCCGCATGTATGCCGAGCGCAAGCAGTGGCCGGTGACGGCGGTTCATGCCGACATCCATTTCAGCCGCGATGGCGACAAGCAGCGCATCGACCGGGTGCTTACGATCGAGGGCACGGTCGACGACGAGCAGAAGAAGCGCATGGCCGACATCGCCGAACGGACGCCGGTGACGCTCACCCTGAAGAACGGCCTGGAGATCAGAACGTCGCTGGCGTGAGAGGCGGCCTTCGCCGATACTCCCGCGAATGCGAGTCGAAATCCTCTGTACCGGCGACGAGATCCTCACCGGCAAGACCATCAACACCAATTACAGCCACATCGCCCGCCGCCTCGTCGAGGTCGGGCTGGGCGTGCACTGGGGCACCACGGTCGGCGATGACCGCGAGAGCCTGCTGAAGGCCTTCCACGAGGCCGGCACGCGGGCCGATGCGGTGATCGTCAACGGCGGGCTGGGGCCCACGGTCGACGATCTCTCGCAGGAGGTCGCCGCCCAGGCCTGCGGCGTCGAGCTGGTTCTGAGCGACCACTGGATGACGCGCATGGAGGAATCCTATGCGCGGCGCGGACGGGTCATGCCGCCCAACAACAGGAAGCAGGCGATGCTGCCGGCCAATGCCGAGCTGATCGACAATCCGATCGGCACCGCCTGCGGCTTCGCCGTCACCATCGGCAAGGCACGCTTCTTCTTCACCCCCGGTGTGCCGCGCGAGATGCGACGCATGCTCGACGAGCAGGTGCTGCCGCGCCTGCTGGCGATGAGCGGCCTCATGGGCGTCACGCGGCTGAAGCGCTTCCATACGTTCGGGATCGGCGAGTCGCGCGCCGACCAGATGCTGGGCGACATGGACGTGTTCAAGGCCGACGGCGGCATCAAGCTCGGCTTCCAGGCGCACTATCCTCAACTCGAAACCAAGCTCGCCCTGCGCGCCGACGACGAGACGGCATTGTCCGCCCTGCTTGCCCCGGCTGAGGCCGAGGTGCGCCGGCGGCTCGGCAATTTCATCGTCGCCGAGGACGACCAGACCATCGAAGGCGTGATCCTGGGCAGGCTGCTCGCGACCGGATCGACCCTCGCGATTGCCGAGACCTTGACCGGCGGCCATCTCGCCGCCCGCATTGCGCCTCTCCCCGGGGCCGAGCGGGCGTTCCGCCGCGCCACCATTGCGCGCGATCTTGTTGAACTGGGTGCCACCGCGGTCTCGCCCGACCAGGCAGCCGTCGTCGCAAAGGCGCTGCGCGCTTCGAGTGGCGCCAGCCACGCGCTGGTCGTGCTGCTGGAAACCGACGAAGGCGCCGACCGTCCCGACATGGGCGGCACGATCTGCATCGGTCTCGCCGACGCCGCCGGCGCGGTGACGCGCCAGGCCCGTCTCGTCGGTGGCCGCGACTGGGTGCGTATCGGCGCGACCGAGCTGGCGCTCGACTGCCTGCGCCGTCACCTGCTCGGCCTGCCGTTCGACGAGCGCATCGACTTCGAACGCCGCTGAGCCAACCGCCTCACTGTACGGATAGGAGCATACATGGCTGTCGTCGAAACCGAGAAGCACGGGCAGATCTTCGTCGTGCGGATGAACCGGCCCGATCGGCTGAATGCGCTCAATCACGAGATGCGGACGGAACTGTCCGTGGCGTGGAACGAATTCCGCGCCAGCCGGGAGCTGGAAGTCGCGATCTTCACCGGCGCCGGCCGTGGCTTCTGCGCCGGCGAGGACATGAAGGAGTCGCTGAAGGATGGTGCGCCGGGCGGCCGCCGTCCCGAGATCGAGGACCCGTTCATGTCGGGCAAGCTCGAGAAGCCGGTCATCGCCGCGATCAATGGCTTCGCCATGGGCGGCGGCTTCATGCTGGTCGAGCGCACCGACCTGCGCGTCGCCGTGCGCGAGGCTGTCTTCGAGGTCTCCGAGGCCAAGCGCTGGCTCCTCGGCGGCTACAATCACGGCCATATCGCCAACCTTCCCTATCCGGTGGCGATGGAGATGGCGTTGGGCTTCCGCTTCACCGCACAGCGCTTCTACGAGATCGGCTTCGTCAACCGGCTGGTCGAGGCGGCCGAACTCATGCCGACGGCGATGTCGATGGCCGAGCACCTGCTGACGCTGCCGCCAGCCTCGCGTGTGAACACGGTTCACATGATGCGGCAGATGCGCCCGGCGCCGGGTCCCGATATGCAGCGCCTCGCCGAGGTCCTGCACGAACATGGCGCCAAGAGCGACCTGATGGAATCGCGCGCCGCCTTCGCCGAGAAGCGCAGGCCCAACTTCAAGGGCTGGAACGATCCGGAGGACCGCTACCGCCTCCCGACGCTCGAGAGTCTGCAGAAGAAGTAGAGCGACCGACCGTCCTCGGTCAGTACGCCTGTCCCTCGCACCGCGCGCCCAGCCTCTGGACGATCGCGCCCGCTGGGTTGGCGTAATAGACTTGCGTGCCGTGCTGCTGGCCACGCCGAACCACGATCGTGACCGTGTCGCCCGGCACGATGCCGGTCAGCACCACCAGATTGCGGTCGGCAAACTGAACGGAAGCGCGCACCGGCTGCACGCCGTTGTAGATCACCGTGGGCTCGCCGCCGCGGTTGATGAGGGCGAATCTGACGCCATCGTCGGCCACACAGGCCGACTGGCCGTCCGCGACTTCGGCCGGCGCGGGCTGCGGAACGGAGGAGCGACCCCCCGCCACGCCGCCGATGGGCACCAACCCCGGAAAGGACGCCCGGCCGAACTGACTCGGCTGGTCGACCGGCGGGAGCGGCCTGGGCTTCAGCTTGGACGGCACTTGTGATTCGGAAGGCAGCGCCGACCGTGCCAACATCGCGTCCGACGTCCCATCCCACCTCGCGCGCGTGGCGAGATAGCCGCCGAGACCAAGGAAGGCCAGCACTACCACGGCAACGACCGTCAGCGATCGACGCCGGGCCGCCGCGTGCGCATGCGGCAGGGAAGCAGGCATCGGCCCCGCCCGTCGCGGGACACGCGACCGGGCGGCCCGGGCGGCGTCGAGAGCCGCACGCACCTTGGCATCGTAGCGCGCGCGGCTTTCCGGCTCGGAAAGCGTCCGATAGGCATCGGCGATCTGGCGAAAATTGATGGCGGCAAGCTCTGGATTCCCCGTCGCGACGTCGGGATGATAGCGCTTGGCCAATGCCACATAGGCGGCACGGACCGTCGCCGCGTCCGCGGTCCACGGCACGCCCAGCACCAGATAGTGATCGACATCGATCCTCATCGCGTCCGCAGTCTAGTCAGGCGTATCCTGCTTCTCAACGAAGCCAGATAACGGAGGAAACCCAAATGGCCTATCAGTCGATCGAAGTCCGCAAGCTGACCCCATCCATCGGGGCTGAGATTTTCGGCGTCGATCTCGGCAAGCCGCTCGGCAACCAGCAGTTCCAGGAGGTGCATGACGCCTTGATGGACAACCTGGTGATCTTCTTCCGCGACCAGAAGATGTCGATCGAGCAGCATAAGGAGTTCGGCCGGCGCTTCGGACCGCTGCACGTGCACCCCAACGCGCCCATCGCCTTCGCCGAGCATCCCGAGATCCTGGTGATCAAGGCCGACGAGAACTCGAAGCATGTCGCGGGCGAGGAATGGCACAGCGATGTATCGTGCGACCTCGAGCCGCCGATGGGCTCGATCCTCCATCTCACCGAGGTCCCACCCGAGGGCGGTGGCGACACGCTGTTCGCCAACATGTACCGCGCCTACGACACGCTCTCCGAGCCGATCAAGCAGTTGCTGCACGGGCTGACCGCGCTGCACGACAGTTCCAAGGCCCACTACTATCGCGTCAAGGCTACGGATCGCGACGACATCAAGTTTCCCAACGCCGAGCATCCGGTCGTGCGCACCCATCCGGTGACCGGCCGGCAGAGCCTCTACGTCAATCGCGGCTTCACCCTGCGCATCCCGCAGCTAAAGCGCCACGAGAGCGACGCGCTGCTCGATATGCTCTACCGCCACATCGAGACGCCGGAGTTCCAGTGCCGCTTCAAATGGCAGCCCAACTCCGTGGCCTTCTGGGACAATCGCTGCGTCCAGCACCATGCGATGTTCGATTACTTCCCGCATCGCCGGTACGGCCACAGGGTCACGGTCTGCGGCGACAAGCCGTTCCTGCGCCCGAACTGACGCGTGACCGGCGCGGCCTTTACAGCCGCCCGGCCTTCGCCCTATATCGTCCCCATGCTGCGTTTCGCGACCAAAACGACCACGACCACCAAAACGACCACCTTCGGTGGGCCGGCGAGGACGTGCGCGTAGAGTCGAACGTGACATAGGATGACCTCACAGGCCCCGCCGGTTCGGACGGGGCCTTTGTCTTTCCTGGCGTCCGTCTCCCGGCTTCAACGAAGGAGACAGACATGCCATCGAGACCTCTTGCCGGAGCCCCCCTCACAATCGCGATCGTCGGCGCGACCGGCGCCGTCGGCATCGAATTCCTGCGCTGTCTTGCCGAGCGCCGCTTTCCGGTGAAGGAGTTGCGCCTGCTCGCCTCCGCCCGCTCGGCGGGCCGCGAGCTGTCGTTCGACGGCAAGGCCCTGGTTGTCCAGGAACTGACAGACAAGAGCTTCGACGGCGTCGACATCGCCCTGTTTTCCGCCGGCGGAGGTATCTCGAAGCGGTACGCCCCCATCGCCGTCGCAGCCGGCGCCATCGTGGTCGACAATTCCTCGGCCTTCCGGATGGATCCCGAGGTGCCGCTGGTGATTCCCGAGATCAATGCCGGCGCCATCGCCAATCACAAGGGCATCGTGGCCAATCCCAACTGCGCGGCGATCATCGCCATCACGCCGCTCTGGCCGATCCACCAGCACAATCGCATCCGGCGCATGAACATCGCCACCTACCAGGCCGCCTCGGGCGCCGGCGCGGCAGCGATGGACGAGCTGGCGGACTCCACGCGCGCCTATCTCGACGGTCGCGGCTTCAAGCCGAAGGTGCTGCCGCATCCCTACGCCTTCAATCTCTTCAGCCACAATACCGCGATCGATCCCGCGACCGGCTACAATGACGAAGAGACCAAGGTGATGCGCGAAACCCGCAAGATCTACGGCGACGAGGAGCTGCGGCTATCGGCGACCTGCGTACGCGTGCCGGTGCTGCGGGCCCATGCCGCCGCTGTCACCTTCGAGTGCGAGCGTCCCATCGACGAGGTCCGGGTGCGGGCGCTGCTCGCCAATGCGCCCGGCGTGCGCATCGTCGACGATCGCGAGCGCAACGTGTTTCCGACGCCACGCGACGCCAGCCAGCAGGACGATATCCTCGTCGGGCGTATCCGCCAGGATCTCGGCGATCCCACCGGCCACTCGATCTCGCTGTTCGTCGCGGGAGATCAGCTCCTGAAGGGCGCCGCGCTCAATGCCGTGCAGATCGCGGAGCACCTTCTGGCGGCATGAGATCGAACGCAGTTCCTCTCCTCCGCCCGGAGGAGAGGAATGATCGGCAGTGACTACTTCTTCTTTACCGCACGGCCGGCATGGCTGGCCTCGCCCATGCTCTTGACCAGCTCGTAGATGCGGCGGCGCAACGGCTCGTCGCGAATCTTGTAGTAGGCGCGCACCAGCTCCAGCGTCTCGCGCTTGATCAGCGGGTCCTTCTCGGTCGCAAATGGCGTCCCGGCCTCACCGAAACCGCTGCCCTTCTTGACCTTGCCCGCCATCGGGCGTCCAGACAGGACATTTCCCGGCATCTCGTCGAAGAAGTACGAGACCGGCACGTCCAGCGCTTTGGAGAACTCGAAAAGGCGGCTCGAACCCACGCGATTGGAGCCGCGTTCATACTTCTGGACCTGCTGGAACGTAAGACCGACCGCATCTCCCAGCTTGGTCTGGCTCATGCCGAGCAGGGTGCGCCGCTGGCGCATGCGGACACCGACATGCGCATCGACGGGATGTGACTTTGCCATCTGACTTCTCTTCCACAATGTTCACGGGACCGTGAGCCTCACCAGCAATGCAACCGGCCGGCTCCATCCCAGTTCCTCAATACGCTTGGCAACACTTGCCGGACCACATCAGGAACATTTGTCCGGCTGGCCCCCGCGGCGTTCGAACAAGCGGCGGACTGCATTCGGCCCAGTCTCCGACCTGCAACCCGACGTTGCCCCCATTCGGACAATGCGTCCAATATCGTTGGAGGTCTTTATTGATACCGCTAGAGTATCGATCATGGACCTCAAAACGCTCCGCTACTTCAGCGCCGTCGTCCGCGAAGGGCACTTCGGGCGCGCCGCCGCCTCGCTGGGTATCGCACAGCCGCCCCTCACCCGTCAGATCCAAAAGCTGGAGCGCGAACTCGGGGTCGTCCTGCTCAACAGAAGCCAGAAGAAATTCGAAGTCACCCAAGCAGGCCTGTTGCTCTATGAGCGCGCTCGGCGCCTTCTGGACGGGGCAGAACAGGCCGAGGCCGACGTCCGGCGCCTGGGGACGGGCGAAACCGGGCGACTCGTCATCGGTTTCGTGCGCTCCACCCCCTTCACAATTCTCCCCGAGATCGTGGTCCGCTTTCGCGCCGCCTATCCGGACGTGGAACTCGAATTGCGTGAGATGCGCAATCCGGACCAGGTCAAGTGCCTTGAGAATGGCATCATCGATGTCGGCCTGCTGCGGCCGCCAATCAGCAGTCGCGCGCTGCAGATGGTGACATTGATCCGCGAGCCATTTCTCGCTTTGGTTCCCGCGGCTCACCCGCTGGCCGAACGCCAGACGATCAGCATTCGGCAACTCGTGACCGAACCCTTTGTCATGTATTCCCGCTCGGGCTCGCCGCTGATCCACGCTCGCGTCATGGAAATGTGTCGACGCGTGGGCTTCGAACCTCGCATCGCGCAGTATGCCGACCAGATCCATACCGTCGCCGGCTTCGTCGACGCCGGCCTGGGAGTGGCGCTCTCCCCCTCGACGGTGACAAGTTTCAACATGCCGGGCCTGCGCTGCCTGGCGATCTCGGAGAAACCACCGGCTTTGCCGGTGGTCGCCGTATGGCGGACCGGGAATGCGTCCGTCCTGGTGCGCAACTTCACCCGCATCGCCCGGGAGGCTGCCTCGGCCTGGCTGCCGCACGACCTGCCAGGCTGAGGCTCGGTCAGTCAGTCGGGCTTCTTCGTGAGCATCTTGAAGTCCGTATCGAACACGAGGTCGTGCTTCTGGTTGCCGCACATTGCGTCGTCGACCTCGAACTTGCCGGCGGGGTGCGCCGTCGCCTTGTCGTCGTCGAACTCCATCTCGCCGCCCGTGCAGCCCGCCGCCTTCACCGCCTCCTCGAGCTTCGTCCGCTCCTGATCCGTCACGGGCCGGTCCTTGGCCATCGCCGGGAGAACGAGCCCGGCCGAGACGAGTAACACGGCGGGAACGGTGAACAGCGAGCGCATTGTGGACTCCTCGGTTGCATTGCAGAAACGATGCAATGCTTTTCGAGGGTCATTGTTCCGCCCCACGTGCGTATCCGGGCGATCTTCAGCTCGACGGCAAGCGCGCGAGGCCGTCCGCGGATCGATGAATGCCGCATTCGGTCTTCGCCAGTCCGCGCCACCGCCCGGCCCGCAGGTCCTCGCCAAGGCGGACCGGCGACGTGCAGGGCGCACAGCCGATCGACGGGTAACCGCGGCCGGCCAAGGGATGCGGCGGCAGCTGGTGACGGCTCGCATGGGTGTCGATTTCCGTCTGGCTCCACCCGGCCAGCGGGTTGATCTTGACGTGTCTCCCGTCCATCTCGAACACCGGCATCGCCTGACGCGTCGCGGCCTGGAATCGCTTGCGACCGGTGATCCAGGCGTCGAATCCCCCGAGAGCCCGCTCGAGGGGCGCAACCTTGCGGAAGGCACAGCAGCCGTCCGGATCCCAGGTTGCCCGGCTCAGATCTGCATCGAGACGCGCGGCTTCCTCTGGCGAGGGTCCGACACTGCGCAGGTCGCGCAGCCCAAAGTGGCGCACGAGATGGTCACGATGCGCGATCGTCTCCGGGAAATGCCGGCCTGTGTCGACGAAAATCACCGGGGTCGCGGAATCGACTTCGGCCACCAACTGCAGCAGGACGGCGGAGTCCGCGCCGAAGGAAGAGACGACGGCGACACGGCCCGCAAAGACCTCGCCGATGATGGTCCGCAGGATGGAGGGCGGCTCGGCCGCGCCCAGGCGGCGACTCAGCGCGGCGACAGACTCGGCGGATGTCGGCCGGACCCTGCCGACATCGTCCTCCTTGGAAGTCTTCACATTGCACCTAGTACTGGTCAGGCTGCTCGAGCTCGTAGGCCAGGTCGCGCTCGACCTCGCTTGTGAGCTCGTCCAGCGCGTCGCGGACACTGGCCATCGCGCAGGCAACGTCGCTGCCGGGTACCTCGAACTCCGCGGCAAGCCGGCTCAAGGCAGCGCGAATGTCGGCTTCGGCGCGGCGCTGGGCGCGTCGCAACGCATCGAGGCGATCCAGTGGATCTGACGCGCTGGAGAATTGCCTTGCCCATTCCGCCAGCAGAGGCAGGTGCGTGCCCGGAAATGCCGTCAGGAGCGGCAATAGTCTCATGAGACCGCCTCCCCTGTTCGACGATCTGGCTCTGGTTCTGATCGCCGGGACGTTCATCGCGCGACCGTCTTGCCTAAAGCCGCGTCGAGCCCCTTGGGGAGCTCACGCGTCGGATCGTAGGACACGTCGGTCAGCACGACGTCCGCAGGTGTCTGGGCACGCACGGCAACGATGATGGACATGAGGGCTGCCGCGATGGCGAAGGCCAGCAGGAAACTCTGTCGAGTTGTCATGACGGTTATGCCTCGTCGATCAATGGTGGATGGGGCCGCGACCGGACCGCCGCGACAGTCGGGCGGCCGCGAGCCGGGCTTGGCCAGGCGTGCTGAACTGGATGCCGTCGAGTTCGAAGAACGGACGAGCCGTTGCATGGAAGCGAAAGGCGTTGCCTTCGCGCAGGACGATGCCGGCAGGCTCGCCCCAGATTTCGACGATGAAGGGGTCGGACATGGCTCCGCTCTTCCGGCCTTGATTGGCCGGCTGGTCTCAAGGGAAATTGGCGTGGGTGTCGGTGGCTCAGGCGAGCCGACTGCTCAGCGGCACATGCCGCGTCGACAAGGCTGGCGGCGAATCGAATCAGGGGCCTGGGTCATCGCTCTATCATCCCTGTAGCGGAGCCCACGATCGCGTCGTGACGCTTTAGCACTTGGTGTCGCGGCGCAAGCTGCTCCTCAAATCCCGCGGTCTTTCGACGCTTCAGAAATGCGCCCGAACACACGCGCAGACAATGATCGGGATTTCCAAAGTTCGACCGGGGCGGGAAACGACCGCTGCGATAGAGGTGAGCGCGGTGGAATTCCTTGCCGGGTAAGGCGTGGCCCCCAACCCGTGGTGAGATCAAAATCAGAACGCCCACCACAGATCGAAATCCGCCGACGGGCGATGGCGCGCCGCAACAATAGAGGCCGCCCACAGTTGAATCGGTCTACGTGAGGGGAACCAAAATGGCTGCACGACCGAGCTGGGAAGGGCATCTCCGCCTTTCACTGGTGACTTGTCCTGTCTCTCTGTGGTCGGCAACGACCGAGGCAGAGACAGTGCGCTTCAACCTGATCAATCCGAAGACCAACAACCGCATCAGGATGAAGACGGTCGACGCCGGCACAGGCGAGGAACTCTCGCGCGCGGACCTGGTGAAAGGATTCGCGATCGCCAAGGACGAATATGTCCTGCTCGACAAGGAAGACTTCGAAAGCGTGAAGCTTGAATCGACTCGCATCATCGACATCGAGAAGTTCGTCGCCCGCCAGACGATTGACCGGCTTTACTGGGACACCCCGTACCATCTCGTCCCGTCGGGTAAAACCGGCATCGAGGCCTTCGCGGTGATCCGCGAGGCGATGAAGCGCAAGGGCATGGTGGCGATCGGCCGCCTCGTCATGAGCACGCGCGAGCGAGTCTGTGCCATCGAGATCGAGGAGGACGGCCTGGTGCTGACCACCTTGCGTACCGCCGAGGAAGTGCGCCAGCTCGACGAGATCGGCCATCCCGACCTGCCCAAGCCCAACGCGCAGATGCTGGAGATCGCCGAGAAGATCGTGGCACAGCAGTCGGGCGAGTTCGACCCGGCCGATTTCACCGATCGCTACGAGGACGCGCTACGCGCCCTCATCGAGCAGAAGAAGAAGGGCAAGCCGGTGAAGAGCAAGCCGGTGCGCGAGGAAGCCGATTCCGGCGTCGTCGACCTGATGGCAGCCCTGAGAAAAAGCCTCCAGGGCGACGGTCCCGAGCGCAAGCGCGCCGAACGCTATGCCGCCGCCGCTGGCGCCAACAAGAAGAAGCCGTCGGCGCGAGGACGCAAGGCCGCCTGACGTCTGGTCATCGCCTCGAAAGCAGGAGGCCCGTGCTATGCGTTTGCTGCCAACTCCTGCATGCCGGCCGCGAACTCGACCTGGGGTCGCCAGTCGAGCTCGGCGCGCAGGCGCGAAGAATCGGCGGTGATGTGCCGGACATCACCCAGACGATAGTGGCCGGTGAGCTGCGGCGTCGGGCCCTGCATCGCGCTGGCCAGCGCTCCGGCCATCTCGCCAACGGTGCGCGGCGTGCCGGAGCCGACATTGAACGCCCGCACGCCCATTTCGTGCCTCTCGCAGGCGGCGACCGTGGCTGCGGCGACGTCGCGAACGTGCACGAAGTCGCGGCGCTGGCCGCCGTCCTCGAAGACCTGCGGCGCCTTCCCTTGGCGCAGTGCCGACGTGAAGATCGCGGCGACCCCGGCATAGGGTGTGTTGCGTGGCATGCCGGGCCCGTAGACGTTGTGATAGCGCATGGCCGCGACGGTGCCGCCGGTCGTACGTGCCCAGTTGGCTGAATAGTATTCCTGCGCGACCTTGCTGCTGGCGTAGGCGTTGCGTGGATCGAGCGGGGCGCCCTCACTCACCAAGCCGGTCGCTAGCGGCGTACCGCAAACCGGGCATGGCGGCTCGAACTGCCCGGCTGCCAGTGCCTCCTCGCGGCGCGGCGCGGGCGAGACCGGGCCATGCGCGGCGCAGACGCCGACGCCCTCTCCATAGACGACCATAGAACTCGCCAGCGTCAGGCGATTGACCTTCGCCCGCGCCATGCCGGCCAGCAGCACCGCCGTGCCGACATCGTTGCTCGACGCGTAATCGGGCAGATCTCCGACATCGACGCCGAGCCCGACCTTGGCCGCGAGATGCAGCACCGACTCCCTGCCCTGCAGCGCACGATCTACGGCGGCGGCGTCGCGCACGTCGCCGTGCACGAACACGACGCCCGGCGGCGGTGTCCAGGGCCGGCCGCCGTGGACATCCTCGCGCAGCGAATCGAGCACGCACACGTCATGGCCGCGCGCCAGAAGTTCGCGCAGCACATGCTGGCCAATGAAGCCCGCCCCCCCGGTCAGCAACGTCCTCATCTCGCTCCCTCTTCGACTTCGGCAGGGCGTTGGGCGCGTAGCGTCGCAGCCAGCCGCAGGAAGGTGCGGGCGATCACCCAGGCGGCCTTGAGGCCGGCGACGAGATCGCCCGACACCTTGGACACGCCGCCGCGACGGCAGCGATGGTCGACCGGTACCTCGACAATCCGCATGCCCGAAGCGGCGACGCGCATCTGCATCTCGAGATTCCAGCCAAAGGTCCGCTCACTCATGCCCAGTGTGCGCAAATCATCCAGTCGCATCGCACGGAACGGCGACATGTCGGTGAACCGCACGCCATAGGTCAGGCGCAGCAGGAGTTCGGCCACCTTCCCCGCCACGATCTGCTGCGGCGTCATGCTGCCGGACTCCCGCACCCCACGCAGACGCGAGCCCATCACAAAGTCCGCCTCGCCGGAGGCCAGGGGCGTCACGACCGACGACAGGTAAGACGGCACGTCGCTGCCGTCGCCGTCCATGAAGCAGACGATGTCGGTGTCGGGCGACACGGCCGCCACACCGGCGGCGCAGGCCTGGCCATAGCCGCGGCGCGACTCGCTGACGACACGCGCACCCGCTGCAATGGCCTGCGCGGCGGTGTCGTCGGTCGAGCCATTGTCGACGACGATGATCTCGTCGGCGCCGGCCGCGACGATCTCGCGGACGACGGCGGCAATCGGCTTGCCTTCATTGAGACAGGGGATGACGACGACGACCCGTCGGATACCGGCAGCCAGCAGCATGAACGTGACCTCCGGTCAGCTTGCGGCGGCGGCAACGGTGCCGGTCGGCGCGCGGCCCGCATCCCGCACAGAAGCGCGATTGCGTTCGAGGAGGAACTCGCGTGTCGCGGGCGCGTCGGCGCCTTTCAGGGGCAGCGATGCCGGCGCGGCGCCTAGAAGCTCGGCCTCGAGCATTCGGAGGTCGGCGGCTTCATCGACATCGTACCAGCCCGGCACGGTGACAACCGGCAGGCCGATCTCGGCGGCGCGGTCGAGCGTGCGCTGGAAGACCGTCGCGGTGCTCCACTCGATTTCCTCGAACAGGCGACGGTGCGGTCGCGACAGGCCGATCAGCGTATAGCCGCCATCAATCGCGGGACTCAGCACGACGTTGTCGCCGGCCTGCACGGCCTTGACCGCGGCGCGCAGGATTTCGGGCGGCAGGGTCGGGCTGTCCGAATTCACCAGCAAGACGCCGTCATGGGTTCGCAGCAACGCATCGACACCGTGGAACAGGCGCTCGCCGAAGCCGCCCTCGACCTGCGGCAGCAGCACGAAGCCGTCGGGCAACAGCGACAGCAGCGCGGTCTCCGAGCCGATGGGCGTGTAGACCGCGCAGCCGACGACTTCGCCCCCATCATCGCTCGCCGTCGCGAGTTGCCCGATGGTGTGCGACAGGTCGCGGATGAAGCAGGCCGAGATGCGCGCGCAATCCTCGGGCCGGAGCGGCGGCGACAGGCGCGTCTTCGATCTCCCTGGCGCGGGGGTCTTGCACATGATCCCGACGGCAACTTTGCCCATTCGCTTCTCCCCTAAAGCCGGCTGAACGAGCCGGTGGTAGCGCCAAGCGCCTGCACCAGGTCCATGAAGAGGTCGTCGACATCTTCCAGCCCGACCGAAAGGCGCAGGAGGTCCGGCGGACAGGGCGTACCCGCGCCCTCGATCGACGCCCGGTGCTCGATGAGGCTCTCGACGCCGCCCAGCGAGGTGGCGCGCTTCCAGAGTTCGACCTGGGCCGCGACGGCGACCGCCGCAGGCTCGCCGCCCTTGACCCGGATCGACAGCATGCCGCCGAAGCCGCCGACCATCTGGCGCACCGCAATTTCGTGGCCGGGATGATCGCGCAGGCCGGGATAGAGGACGGCGCTGAGCGCGGGATGGCCGACCAGCCGATTTGCGAGCTTGGCGGCGGTGCGCGCCTGCGCCGTCACGCGTACATGCAGGGTGCGCATGCCGCGCATCAGCAGCCAGGCGTCGAACGGTCCCAGGGTGGCACCGACCTGCGCTCGTACCCGGCCGATGCGCTCCCACATCGCGCTGCGCTCCGTCGTCGCCAAAGCGCCGGCGACCACGTCGGAATGGCCGTTGAGATATTTGGTGGCGGAGTGGACGACGAGGTCGGCGCCCAGCGCCAGCGGCCGGGTGAAGATCGGCGTCGAGACGGTCGAGTCGACGCACAGCAGCGCGCCCGCCGCGTGCGCGATGTCGGCGACGGCAGCAATATCGGTGATGCTCCACAGCGGATTGCTGGGCGTCTCGATCCAGACCAGGCCGGTTTCGCCCGGCCGCACCGCGGCGCGCACGAGGTCGAGGTTCGACGTGTCGACGAAGGTGACGGTATGACCCGAGCGCTTGGCGATTTCCCCGAGCCAGGACCGCAGCCCGTAATAGATGCCCTGGGAGGCGAGCAGATGCGCCGGCCGGTCGAGCGCCTGGAAGACGGCACTGGCCGCCGCCATGCCGGAGCCGAACATCAGCGCATCCTGGGCCCCTTCGAGCGCCGCAATGACTGCGCCTGCCTGTTGCACTGAAGGATTGTCGGAGCCGCCATAAATCCGGCCACTGCTGTAGCCGTTGTCGGCATCGCGGAGATAGGTGGTCGACATGTGAATCGGCGAAACCAGCCCGCGCGTCACCGGCTCGACCGCGCCAAAGCCCTGGGCCACGAGCGTCCGCGTCTTGAGCGGCGTGCGTGATTCATGATCCACGGGAACGCTCCCTCCCAGGCAGACAATGCCCGCCCGCGCGATTGGTTGCGTGCCGTGGGGTCATCGCGATGTGGATCATCGCCGGCCGATCGCGATCCTGATGATCTCGTCACGGCCGATTGGCGTTGCCTGCGTGGCCACAAAGGTCGGCGCCTTGTCGAACGACGCGGGCGGAAACTCGAGCGCATTGAGGTGGCGGCCGAGGATCACGACCGTCTCGATCGGCACCGCAACGAGCCTGCTTTCGCCCCCGAACCAGCGGCGGTAAGGCACGATGAGCCTCACCCTTCCATCGGGCGTGCGAACGACATCGCTGGTGTAACCGATGGTCGAATCCTGATCGTCGAGCACCGGCAAGCCGATCAGGTCGCCGACCCTTACGGGCTGCGGAAAGCGCCGCGCCATCTTCTCGTCCTGCGGCAGCGAGGCAAAGTCGGCCTGTGCCATCGCCGGCAGCCACAGGCTTTGGAATAGCAGAAGCACTGCAGCGATTGCCCACGGCATCGATCTCTCCTCAAACCCTGCGTTTGAAGATGTATTCGTGACGGCGCGCGCTTCGTTACAGCGCGGTTCAAATAATACGGCCGAACGAAAAGCGGGGGGTCACGAGTCCGTGAGCGGCCGTAAGGTCTTGCCCGCTTCGCGCGAAAGACCACTCGAGAACCATCATCCGAAGAGCCCGTCCCCATGCGCAAGAGATCGAAGCCGCTGCATCCCTGGCCATTGCGAGTCATGCACTGGATCAATGCACTCGCGATGCTGTTGATGATCGGCAGCGGCTGGAAAATCTATAACGACGAGGTCCTGTTCGGCTGGCTGCATTTTCCCGACTGGATCACGATCGGTGGGGAGGCGCAGGGCGCGCTGCAATGGCACTTCTTCGCCATGTGGGTGCTGATGCTGAACGGTCTCGCCTATCTCGCCTACGGGTTTGCGACCGGCCGCTTCCGCCGCAAGTTCCTGCCGATCCGCGTCACCGAATTCGTCGCCGACCTTCGCAACGCACTGGCGCTGCGGCTCTCGCACGCCGACATCACCCACTACAACGCCGTGCAGAAGCTGCTCTATACCGGGATCATCCTCGTGATCGTGGTGCAGGTCCTCTCGGGCTGGGCAATCTGGAAGCCGGTGCAGCTTTCGGAACTGGTGACGTTGTTCGGCGGCTTTCAGGGAGGACGGCTGGTTCACTTCCTCGGCATGGCCGCCATCGTCGGATTTCTCGTCGTGCATGTCGCGCTGGCGCTGATCGTGCCCAAGACCATCGGCGCCATGATCACCGGCGGTCCAAAGGTCGATCCTCCGGTCGACCCCGACGGACAAGCGCCGGTCGTCGCCAACTCGTCAACAGCCCCCTGAGCCGGAGCGTCCCATGCCCATCCGCAGCCCCTCGCCCTCCTCCTTCCGTCCCAAGACCGGCGTCGACCAGAGCGTGCTGGAGAACAACCGGGAACTGCTGGCCGATATAGGCCGGCGCAACATCCTGCGCGGATCGCTGAGCCTCGGTGCGCTCGCCATGCTGACCGGCTGCGACGTCACCAGCGACAGCGCGGTGCAGTCGGTGCTGCGCCGCGTGTCTTCGTTCAATGACCGCTTCCAGGAGTTCATGTTCAGGCCGAATCACCTGGCGCCGACCTACAGCGAGGCCGAGGTGGTGAAGCCGCCGCGCTTCAACGCCTATTACGACGTCAATGACGTGGCGCCGGTCGACGGCGCAACCTGGAAGCTCGAGCTGGCCGGGCGCATCGCCGACAAGACACCCTGGACCGTGCAGCGCTTCATGCAACTGCCCGAGCAGGAATGGATCATCCGCCATATCTGCGTCGAGGGCTGGGATTATATCGGGCAGTGGTCCGGCGTGAACCTGCGTACCTTCCTCGAGACGGTCGGCGCCGACCTCAAGGCGAAGTACGTCGCCTTCAAGTGCGCCGACGACTACAGTGGCAGCATCGACATGGCGACGGCGCTGCATGCGCAAACCATCCTGGCGACGAAATATGCCCGCCAGCCGATCACCGATCCCTATGGGTTTCCGCTGCGGCTGCGGACCGCGACCAAGCTCGGCTTCAAGAACCCCAAGTGGATCACCGCCATCGAGGTGACCAACACCTATCCCGGCGGCTATTGGGAGGATCGCGGCTTCAACTGGTTCGCGGGCCTCTGAACCCGGCGGTAGATCCGCCATCCGTCCTGCGCTTCCACGGGCCGGTAGACGTCGCCCGACGTGAACGGATCCCGGGCCCACGCGCCGTCCTGCGGCACCAGCACGATCACATCGCAGCCGTAGCGCTCCGCCAGCGCTCGCACGTCGCCGGGCTTTGCCATTCCGGCGAAGACGCGGTCGAACAGATCCCTGGTCGCGGCGCGCGACGGCGCTGGCGCCGCGGCGAAAGCGATGGCGAGATCGTCGCCGCCATAGCAGGAGAGCCGGTTGCCCAGCAGCGCCCAGGAGATGTTGACTGGCCACGGCGTCGCGTCTGCAAGGAACGCGGGATTGTTGGCCACGCGCTCGTCCATCGAGGCGTGGCGCTGCACCGCCTGCCACAGGGCGGGGGCGTCGGCGAAGGCGCGCTCCGACGGCGTCGGGGAGGCAAACAGGTCCTCGCGCGCCAGCTCCAACGTATAGGGCAGCGCCAGGATCACGCCGGCGGCGGCGAACACTCCCGCGATACGCGACGAAACCGTTGACCCGCGCGAGATCGCGGCGGCGGCAATGGGGACCAGCAGCAGCAGCGCCGGCAGCACCGCGCGCCAGCCAAGGTCGTTGTTCCAGGCGACGGTGCTGCGCAGCAAGCCCGCGACGGCGAGACTCGCGGCGACCAGCAGCGCCAGCGGCATCGCCGCGGCGCGGCGCTCTTTCACGAACATCCACAGGCCGATCGAGCCGGCGACATAGAAGGACGCGAACTCGACCGGCAGGTAGACCAGCCAGTAGGCCGGCACGTCGAGCCACGCGCGCAGCGTCGCCGTCACCGGGGCGCCGAGCACTTCGACGGCCGAGAGCGCAAGCGGAAAACCGCCGCCGCGCGCCGCCGCGACCGATGCCTGGTCGAGCAGGAACGGCAGGCTGAGCAAGAGGGCCAGCGCGCCCGCCGCCCCGACCGTCACCGCGAAGCCGGCGCGGCGCTGCGGCTCGAGGCTCAGCAGGAGAAACAGCGCGATCGCGAAGGCAGCCACCGCGAAGGTGACACCCCCCACCCAGATCGAGGTCTGGTAGCCCGCCGCGGCGAGCAGGCCGAACAGCAGCGCCGCGAGCCAGCCGCCGCCTTCAGCCAGCCGCACCAACGCAAGGCAGGCCAGTACGACACAGCTCGCCGAGGCCAGGTGCTGCGGCGCCCACGCCGTCTGGAACAGCCAGCCGCCCAGTCCCGAGGCCGCCTTGAGCACTGAGGCGAACGGCAGGGCGTCGAGCAGGGAGCGGACCGAGGCGCTGGCCGCCAGCACGAGGACGAGGAACGGCGCGGCCCGGCCGGCGCCCAGGCGCAGCGCCAGGCCGATCATCAACAGCAGCGAGGCGAAGCCGGTGAACCAGGTGAGCGCGGCGTCGGCTTCCCAGCCGCTGGCGCCGGTCAGCACCGCGAACACCGCGGCGCCGAAATGCCAGAGATAGTAGTAGGCCAGCCGGTCGGGCGTACCGGCCTCGTGGACGAACGGGTTGAGGGGCGGCACACCGCTGCGCGCCATCCCGTCGATCATCGCAATCTTGGAATGGTCGAAGATCGAGGCCGACAGGGTCACGCCCTCGCTCGTCGCCTTGGGCAGCACCGAGGCCGCCGGCACGCATGCCAGCAGCGCCGCCAGCACGACGGCCACGGCCAACGACACCGGCGGCCAGCGCACCGCCCCCTTCTGTCCCCGCATCGCGAGAACTGCCCCGACCACGCACGCCGCCGTCACGGCAACGACCGCGCCCCTCCCCATCCCGATCAGGCGGAACGCCGGCAGAGCCACGACGACATGAATGGCGAAGCCCAATGCCGGCGCCAGCAGCAGCGCGCCCGCCCCTGCGAACAGCCGCACCGCAACCGGCACGCCGATCCAGGTCCACACGAGGACCATCGCGGCGGCCGCGAGGAAAGCGTGTTCGAAAGAGGCCATTTCCTAGGCGGTCACGGGCAGCGCGAGCCTCAGACCGGCGCCGCGCCGTTCAGCACGAACAGGACCCGGGCGATGCGGTCGGTGCGGTTGGCCCACGCATGGTTGGTACCGCGCTGGATCAGCACGTCGCCCACCTTCATCAGGGTTTCGCCGACATCCATCAGCGCCCAGATCTCGCCCTCGATGACGATGGCATAGTCGACGCTGTGGGTCTTGTGGAAGCCGGGATGGCGGGCGGCCTCGTCGTGCGCCTGCGCCGCGCCGTACTGGCGGAAGACCTCGGCCTGGTTGCCGTAGTTGCGCTCCCGGTCGGGCGGAAACTCGACAATGCGCACGACATTGCCGGCTGCGGGCGGCTCCAGCTTGAAGGGGCCTGCCGTCGGGTCGCCCTCCCCCTCAGCGTTCGACGCGGGGATCGCGTCGAGCAGCCAGAGATTGGTCAATCCGACATTGGGCGAGTGGGACGGCGAGAATGGATGCGGCGCCGGCCCATCCTCGAGAAACACCGAGCGTCCCTCGTTGTCGTGGCCCGTCACGATCCGGCGAACCGGCTTGACCATGCGTCGTCTCCCCGAGATTTCGACGCACTATGCCTCACCGCGCGGCGGCTTTCACCGCCGCGCGTTCGCAGGCCAGAGTCATTGGCTCACCTTGCCGCCCGACACGCGCAGCAACACGGGATCGGCGCGCCATGCCGCCGGAAACAGGCGCTTCAGCCCTTCGATCTTGGGCAGGTCGTGGCGAAGGATGTAGGGACTGTTCGGATTCAGCGTCGCGTAGTCCTGGTGGTAGCCTTCCGCCGCAAAGAAGGGCATGGCGTCGTTGAGCTGCGTCACGATCTTCTTCGGGAAGACGCGGGCCTGATCGAGCTGGGCGATATAGGCCTCCGCGATCCGGCGCTGCGCCGGATCGGCGAAGAACAGGGCCGAGCGGTATTGCGTGCCGACATCGGGCCCCTGGCGATTGAGCTGCGTGGGATTGTGAGCCACCGAGAAGAAGATCTGCAGAATCTGGCCGTAGCTGACGATCCCTGGATCGAACGTCACTTCCACTGCCTCGGCATGGCCGGTGCGGCCCGACGTCACCATATCGTAGGATGCCTTGTCCCGGGGACCGCCGGCGTATCCCGAAACGGCACGGCTTACCCCCTTCACATGCTGGTACACGGCCTGCACGCCCCAGAAACAGCCGCCGGCCAGGACCGCGGTCTCCGTCGTAGCGTCGGACCTGCGCTCGTCGAGCGCCGGCGCGGGCACCACGACCATCGCCTCCTGCGCTCCGGCCGGCAAAATGCTGTACAGCGTGGCGCCCACCAGCGCCAATCCCGAAAGGCGCAGCGCCGCGCGGCGGCCTCGATCAAAGCGGATCCCGGTCATCGGTCCCTCCTCCTGATGCTGACGTGAATCTCAGGCGGCCGCGACGGCGAAGGTCATGGCCACGCCGTTCATGCAGTAGCGCAGGCCGGTCGGCTTCGGCCCGTCGTCGAAGACATGCCCGAGATGGCCGCCGCACTGGGCGCAATGCACCGAAGTGCGCTTCATGAAGAACGTGGTGTCGGTCTCGGTGCCGACCGCCTTGTCGAGCGGCGCCCAGAAACTCGGCCAGCCGGTCCGGCTGTCGAACTTGGTGGCCGACGAAAACAGAGCGAGCTGGCAGCCGGCGCAGGAAAAGGTGCCCTTGCGGTGCTCGTCGTTGAGCGGGCTCGAATAGGGCCGCTCGGTGCCGTTGCCCCTCAGTACCGCATATTGCGGCGGCGCCAGGAGCTTCTTCCATTCACCATCCGTGCGGGTGACCTTGAAAGCCGCTTCGGCAGCGGCCGGCCGCGCGCGCCAGGGCAGGGCCGCAAGCAGTGCCGCGCCGGCGATTCCGACGCCGGCTCCCAGCTGCAGGACGTTCCTTCTGTTAGGCCGGACGGACTTGGACATGACGGGCCTCCTCTCAACGGAGCGTGAGGGTCTGCCGGCATGTGGGCCGGGCCGTCTCCATATCCAACCCAAGATATCGAGAGGCCGGCGTTACCGTCCCTCTCCCTTGTGTTCGTGCGGATGACCGAGAACGTTACATCCGCCGCGCCGGGCGACCGGCCGTGGCGTGACGCCCCTACAGCTTCAGGTCCGTGCGCGCGTCGTCCAGCGCCAACTTGAAGCGCCTGCACATTTCGCCGATCTGCTCCTCGGTGATGATGAGCGGCGGCGTGAAGGCAATGCGGTCGCCGATGGCGCGGACGATCAGCCCGTGGCGCAACGCATGGTCCTGCACCATCGTGCCGACCTTCTGTTCCGGCGCCCACGGCGTACGCGCCTTGGCATCCTTCATCAGCTCGACGCCGGCAAACAGGCCGATGCCGCGGACGTCGCCGACCAGCGGATGGTCGCGGAACTTCTCCAGCCCCGCCAGCATCGCCGGTCCGACCTTGCGCACCTGGCCCACGATGTCGCGCTCTTCGTAGATCTTCAGCGTCTCCAGCGCGACGGCGCAGGCCACCGGATGGGCGCCGTAGGTGAAGCCGTGGCCGAACGTCCCGTTCGTGGCGCTCAGGCTCTCGACCGCGTCATAGACCTTGTCGGAGATCATCAGCGCCGAGATCGGCTGGTAGGCCGCCGACAGCGCCTTGGCGCACGAGATCATGTCGGGCTGGATGCCGTAGGTCTCGCTGCCCCACATGTTGCCAGTGCGGCCGAAGCCCGCGATCACCTCGTCGGCGACCAGCAGCACCTCGTACTTCCGGAGCACCTTCTGGATCTTCTCCCAATAGGTGCGCGGCGGGGTGATGGCGCCGCCGCCGCCCTGTACCGGCTCGCCGAAGAAGGCGCCGACCGTGTCGGGTCCCTCGGCAAGGATCAACGCCTCGAGATTGGCGGCCATGCGATCGGAGAACTGCTCCTCGGTCTCGCCCTCATTGTGGAAGCGGTAATAGTGCGGATTGTCGGTATGCTTGAACATCGGCAGCGGGATGTCAAAGCCCGCGCGCATGTGCGGCTGGCCCGAGACGCTGACCGAGGCGACGGTGTTGCCGTGATAGCCGCGCTCGCGGCCGATGATCTTCTTCTTCTCCGGCTTGCCGATGGCGTTGTGATAATACCAGACGAGCTTGATGGCGGCGTCGTTGGCTTCCGAGCCCGAGCACTGGAACAGCACGCGACTCATCGGCTTGGGAGCCATCGACAGCAGCTTCTCGGCGAGGTCGACACTGGCCAGGTGCCCCTTGTCGAAGAACGTATGATAGTAGGGCAGATCGAGCAGCTGCTTGTAGCCGGCCTCGGCCAGCCGCTTCTCCGAGAAGCCAAGCGAGGCGCACCACAAGCCCGCCATCGCCTCGATGTATTCCTTGCCCGACTCGTCGATCACGTGGATGCCGTTGCCGCGTGCCATGAGCGTGCCGCCCTGCTCGCGGTAGGTCTTCAGCTCCGTCTGCTGGTGCACCAGATAGCGCTGGTCGCGCGCGTGCGGCGAGTTGGCGTGCAGTCCGTCCATGATCATCCTCTCGGTTCAAACTCTGTCGGGAAACCCTACGGTCCGTCCTTGGCATGCAGGACGGGCGAAGAGAAGTCCTCCGGCCGGCCTGCCTTCTGCAAGAAAGCGGCCAATCCTCAACATCACGCGGCTCATCGACGCTCCGCTCGCGAGGCGGTCAATCGAGTGGCCGCCGGATCGTGCCACCGACGGCTTCGACCCTGTGACACCGCACCCACTGGCCCGACGCCATCTCGCGCAACTCGGGCATGGTCTGCCGGCAGGCCGGCTCCGCCACCGGGCAGCGCGCCGCGAAGCGACAGCCGGGTGGCGGATCGATGGGGCTGGGCGGATCGCCGGTCAGGCGAATGCGCCGGGCCGCGCGCTCACGGCCCCCGCGCACGGTCGGCACCGCCGACATCAACGCCACGCTGTAGGGATGGAGCGGTCGCGCGAAGAAGGCCGAGCGCGGTGCACGTTCGACGATCTGGCCGAGATACATGACCGCCACCTCGTCGGCGACATGCTTCACCACCGCCATGTCGTGCGAAATGAAGAGATAGGTGATGCCGAGGCGGCGCTTGAGCTGCTGCAGCAGGTTCAGGATCTGGGCGCGAATCGCCACGTCGAGGGCCGACACCGGCTCGTCGCACACCAGCAGGTCGGGCGCCGGCGCGAGCGCGCGGGCGATGTTGATGCGCTGGCGCTGGCCACCGGAGAACTGATGCGGGAAGAGATTCTGGCTCTCGGGCCGCAGCCCCACCGCCGCGAACAGCTCCGCCACCCGCGCGTCTCGCTCGGCCGGCGTCCCGATTCCCAACACGTCGAGCGGCGAGCGCACGATGGCTCCGGCGCGCACCCGCGGATTGAGCGAGGAGTACGGATCCTGGAAGACGTACTGCATGTGACGGCGCATCCGGCGCATCTCCTCGCCGCGCAACGCCGTGATGTCCGTTCCGCCGAGGACGATACGGCCCGAGGTGACGGGCACCAGCCGCAGCAGGCCGCGCGCCACCGTCGTCTTGCCCGAGCCTGATTCGCCGACGATGCCCAAAGTCGCGCCCTTGGCGACGTCGAAGGAGACCCCGTCGACGGCGCGTACCGTCTCGCGCGGCTTCAGGGGATTGAAGTGCGGCCGCGCAAAATGGACCGCGAGGTCGCGCACCGACACAAGCGGCGCGCTCATGAGCTGGCTGCCTCGTTAAGCCAGCAGGCCACCCGGTGACCGGCGGCCACAACAGTCGTGGGCGGCATCTCGGCCACGCAGCGCGGCATCGCCTCGGCGCAGCGGTCGGCGAAGGGACAGCCTTTCGGCAGATCCCAGACCGACGGCACCATGCCGGCGATCTCCAGCAGGTCGGCGTCCAAGACCTCTTCGGCGTCGAGATCGGGAACGCAGGCGATCAGGCCGCGCGTGTAGGGATGGGCCGGGGCCGACAGAATGTCCGCGGTCGGCGCCTCCTCGACGACCCGGCCGCCATACATGACGGCCACACGATCGGTCATCTCGGCGATCACGCCCATGTCGTGGGTGATGAGGATCAGGCCCATGCCGCTGCGGGCGCGCAACTCGCGCAGCAGCTCGAAGATCTGCGCCTGAACCGTGACGTCGAGCGCCGTGGTCGGCTCGTCGGCGATCAGCAGTCGTGGCTCGCAACCGATCGCCATCGCGATCATGACCCGCTGGCGCATGCCGCCCGAGAGCTGGTGCGGATACTCGTCGACCCGGCGCTCGGGCGCGGGAATGCCGACCGCCTTCAGAAGCTCGATCGACCGGGCGCGCGCCGCGCGGGCATCGAGCTTCAGGTGCTTGATCACGGTCTCGGAAAGCTGGTCGCCGATCGTCAGCACCGGATTGAGCGAGGTCATCGGCTCCTGAAAGATCATGCCGATGCGATGGCCGCGCACGTCGCGCAGGCGCTGCTCCGGCGCCTGCAGCAGATCCTCGCCCTCGAACACGATCCGGCCGCCGGTAATGCGGCCCGGCGGCGACGGCACGAGCCGCAGGATGGCGAGCGCGGTCATGCTCTTGCCGCAACCCGATTCGCCCACGATGCCCAGGGTCTCGTTGGCCGCGACCGTGAGCGCCACTTCGTTCAGGACGCGGGCGGTGCGACCGCCGCCCGTGAATTCCACGGAAAGCCCCGAAATCTCGAGCAGCGGCGCGCCGGCCCCGGTCATCAGCGGCGTTCCCGCAGCTTCGGATTGAGCGCGTCGTTCAGCCCGTCGCCGATCAGGCTGACGGCCAGCACGGTGAGGAAGATCATCAGGCCGGGAAAGGTCACGGCCCACCAGCTCGACAGCATGTAGGACCGGCTGGACCCGATCATCAGGCCCCAGCTCATCCGATTGGGGTCGCCCAGCCCCAGGAACGACAGGCTGGCTTCGAACAGGATGGCCGCGCCGACCGCCAGGGTGGCGGACACGACCAGCGGCGGCAGGGCGTTGGGCAGGATCACCTTCCACATGATGCGTCCCCGTCGCGCGCCGATTGCCAGCTCGGCGGCGACGAAATCGTACTGCTTGATCTTGAGGAACTCAGCGCGCGTGAGGCGCGCCGTGCCGGGCCAGCTCACCACGCCGATGGCCAGCACGACGGTGGCCAGGGTTGGCGAAAACAGCGTCACCAGAACCATGGCGAAGAGCAGAGATGGCAGGACCTGGAAGAACTCGGTGAAGCGCATCAGCACCTCGTCGACCGTGCCGCCGAAATAGCCCGCGACCGCGCCGATGGTGATGCCGATCACGACCGAAATCAGCGCCGCGGCGGCTCCGACCGTCAGGGTCGCCCGGCCGCCATAGATCAGCCCCGTCAGCACGTCCCTGCCCTGCT
This sequence comes from Reyranella sp., assembly GCF_965228225.1. Classification (GTDB taxonomy): domain Bacteria; phylum Pseudomonadota; class Alphaproteobacteria; order Reyranellales; family Reyranellaceae; genus Reyranella. The sequence continues at coordinate 3,486,636 of NZ_OZ245801.1, forward strand.
GGTCTGAGCCCAGCAGCGCGCCTTCGCTGAACGGCGGCGACAGCGGCGCGGCCACGATGTCGAAGGGATCGGCGACGTAGACCAGCGGACCGACCAGGCTCACCAGCAGGATCGCTACCAGCAGCACCAGGCCGCCCACCGCCACCGGGCTGCGGGCGAACATGCGCATGGCCTCCAGCGTGGGATGCTCCGTCCTAGGAACCCCGGCAACGCTCATGACGCCTTGATCCGCGGGTCGGCCAGGCGGTAGCAGACGTCGACGAGCTGGTTGGCCACGATCACCAGAAGCGAGGAAAAGAACAGCAGGCCGAGCAGCGTGGGGTAGTCGCGGCGCAGCACCGAATCGAATGCGAGACGCCCCAGCCCCGGCCAGTTGAACACGGTCTCGACCACGATGGCGCCGGCCAGCAGGTTGCCGAACTGCAGCCCCACGATGGTGATGATCGGCAGCACGGCGTTCCGGAAAGCATGCTTGAAGAAGACCTTCCGCTCCTCCAGGCCCTTGGCCCGCGCCGTCCGGACATAGTCCGAGCCCAGCACGTCGAGCATGCTTGCCCGCGTGAGCCGGCTGTACTGGGCGAGATAGACCACCGCCAGCGACACGGCGGGCAGGACGAGATGGTGCGCGACGTCGAGCGAATCGAGCAGCCAGCCGCCGCTCACCGCCGCCGCGGTCATGCCCGAAACCGGCAGGATGGGGAGGACTGACGCGAACAGGATGATCAGCAGCATGCCGGTCCAGAACACCGGCGCGGAATAACCGATCACCGAGACGACCGTGATGGCCTGCGAGAGCAGGCCGTTGGGCCGCCGCGAGGCCAGCACGCCCAGGGTCGTGCCGCTGAGCACCGCCGCCACCAGTGCCGTCAGCACCAGCAGCAGGGTCGCGGGCAGCCGCTGAAGGATCAGCGACAGGACCGGCAGGTTGAAGAAATAGGAGTAGCCGAGATTGCCCGAGGCGAAACGCTCGAGATAGATGCCGAGCTGGGTCAGGGTGGGCTGGTCGAGGCCGTATTCGCTGCGCAGGCCGGCCCGGATCTCTTCCGTCATCCCGCCCATCTGGCCCGCCAGCGTGTCGACGGGATCGCCCGGCGCCAGCCGGATGAGCAGGAAACTCAGCACCAGCACCCCGATCACGAGGATCGCGGCATAGAACAGGCGACGAGCCATGTAGAGAAACAGCGCCACGCCGCGCCTATTTCTCGGAGAGCCAGACGTCCAGCATTGGCGAGGCCGTCCCCCAGATCGTGGTTGGGGGATTGTGGACCCGCTTGTTGTAGATCGTGTGGTACGGCAGCTCAGTCAGCCAGAACAGCGGCAGGTCCGCCGTGACGATCTTCTGGAACTCGCCATAGAGCGCCTTGCGCTTGGCGGCGTCGGGCTCGCGGCCGGCGGCATCCAGAAGTTCGTCGACCTTGGGGTTCTCGTACTGCGCGTTGTTGGTGAAGACCAGCGGCCGGATGTTGGTCGAGAGATAGGTGCGGTTGACGCCGATCACCGGGTCGCCCCAGGCGAAGGCCGCATCCATGCTGATGTCGAAGTCCTTGGTCGCCATGCGCTTGGCCCAGGCCGCGAAGTCGGCGGGCGCGCGCACCTCGACCTCGATGCCGATCTTCTTCAGCGCCGGCTTCATGTATTCGGCGAGTCGCTTCTGGCCGTCCTCGTCGCCCGGATAGTAGTCGCACGTCACCTTGAGCCGGATCCCGTCCGGCCCCTTCTTGAGGCCGGCGGCGTCCAGCAGCTCCTCGGCCTTCTTGAGATTGAGGCTGTACTTGGTGACATCCGGCGAATACTGCGGGAAGCCGCTGTGGATCGGACCGGTCGCCACCTTCGACAGGCCCTTGTGCAGCGCCTTGACGATGAAGTCGCGGTCGATGGCATAGGCGAAGGCCTGGCGCACCCGCACGTCGTCGAACGGCTTGCGCTTGTTGTTGAAGAGCAGCCAGTTGATGCCGCCCACCGCAGCATAGCCCTCGTTGGTGATGACCAGCTGCGGATTGGCCTTGGCGCGGTCGAGTTCGAGCACGCGGTTGAAGAAGGGTTGCAGCAGGAGCCGCCCCGCCTCGAGCTCGAGGATCGAGGTCTGCGAGTCGGGATAGGTCTTCAGGATGATGCGGTCGAGATAGGGCCGGTCCTTGATGAAGAACCTGTCGAACCGCTCGAGAACGATCTGGTCGCCCGGCTTGAACTCCACCAGCCTGAACGGGCCTGAACCCACGACATCCTTGCTGTTGTTGGGGTGGGTCTTGATCGGCCGGCCGTCGCCATAGATGTGCTTGGGCAGGATCGGCATCAGCGGCGGACCCATCGCGTAGAGCAGCGCGGGGTGCGGATGCTTGAGGCGGATGATGGCGGTGGCGGCATCGGGCGTGTCGACGCGGTCGACCGGCGCCAGCATCGTGTTGAAGGGATGGTTGTCGCGGATCGTCAGGATGGAGAACGCGACGTCCGCCGACGTCACCGGCGTGCCGTCATGGAACAACGCGTCCTTGCGCAGATGGAGAGTCATCGAGAGAGAGTCAGGCGACAGTTCCCACGACTCCGCCAGGTACGGCTTGGGATTCCACTTGTCGTCGTGCATGACCGGGCTGGCGAAGATCTGCGCGCCCGGCACCATGATGCCGGTTCCTGACCCGACGGCGTTGTTGAAGCTGGTGGTGCCGGTCGACTGCCCCATGACCAGCGTGCCGCCGCGTCGGGGTTCCTGCGCCGAGGCCGGCGCGGTGACCGCGACTGCAACGGCAAGAGTTGTGATGAAAGCCGCTATCGCTTGCCGCATGGCCTGCCCCCAACCTGTGCCCAGGCTGAAACGATAGCTTCACACGTCCCGCAAACGTGCACGTTTTGGCAGGGAACGTCTCCTTTTGCGCCAAAACTTCGTCAGCGCTTGTCGCTGCTCGGCGAGCGGCCGAATTCCTTTCGATAGCAGCGCCAGAAATAGGAGCGTGACTTGAAGCCGGTTGCCATCGCGACTTCGGTCACCGAGGCCTCGGCGTTGGCGAGCATCTGGTGTGCCCGGTCGAGTCGGACCTTGCGGCGGAACCGCGCCGGGCTGGTGGCGAGCTTGTCGGCGAAGATTCGCTGGAGCTGGCGCCGCGACACGCCGATCGTCTGCGCCACCGTGTCCATGCGCGTGAGCCGGGTGTCTTCTTCTTCCAGCATCTGCATGGCGCGCGCCAGCTTGCGTCCGTGGCGCGCCCCGACCCCTCCGGGCAAATCCCGTTGCGCCGCCCCGGCCGGGCGCGGCAGCCCATGCATGCAATGCTCCGACACTCTCAGGGCGAGTTGACTGCCGAACCGCAGTTCGATGTCCTTGAGGACGAGATCGAGCGCCGCCGAGCCGCCGGCGCAGGTGCAGCGCCTGTTGCCGACCTCGAACAGGCGCTCGGTGACATTCACCTTGGGAAACTGCTCGCGAAAGGTCTGCAGGACCTCCCAATGGGCGGTCGCCGAGAGACCGTCGAGCAAGCCGCCGCGCGCCAGGACAAGAGGGCCGGTATCGACGCCGCCGATGGTCGCGCCGGCGCGGGCCAGCCGGCGCAACGTCGGCAGGATCGCCCGCTCCAGGCGGCGCGTCGGCTGGGCATCGGCGACCACCAGCAGGGTGCCGATACTGCCGACGTCACCCAGGGCGCTGTCGACCGCCACCTTCACCCCGTTGCGATCGGGCACCGGCTCGCCGTCGGCCGATACCAGCACCCAGCGATACGGTTTCGAGATATAGCGATTGGCGATGCGCAGCGGCTCGATGATCGACGACAGGGCGATCGACGTGAATTGCGGGATCAGCAGAACCGCGATCGGGCTCGGCAGCAGCTCGGCGGCTTGTGTGGTGGCACGCTTGGGAGAGGGGGACGGCATCGAGAAGGCTCCGGCCAAATCGGACACAGACTTGGCCCAAAAGTATACATAGAGGTCTCGACCCTGCCCTAGACTATCCGTGCGGAAGGCCCGCCCGGCCCTCCGGCGGGGGTGCAGGTCATGTCGAGAATAACCGTCTTCGTCGCCCGCAAGATCCGGACCATGGAGCCGTCGCTGCCCGAAGCGACGGCCGTCGCCGTCCGCGACGGTTCGATCGTCGAGGTCGGCACCCTCGAAACGCTGCGGCCGTGGCTCGAAGCCCATCCCCACACGATCGACCGGACCTTCGAGAAGCATGTGCTGATGCCGGGCTTCATCGATCCGCACCTCCATCCCTCGATGGCTGCCTATCTGCTCCAGTGCGAGTTCATCACCGCCATGGAATGGCAGCTGCCCGACCGCACGGTCGCCCCGGTGCGGACGCGCGACGCCTTCCTGGCGCGCCTGAAGGAGCTGCACGAGGCCAATCCCGATCCCCGGGAACCGCTCTTCACCTGGGGCTACCATCGCGACTGGCACGGCGAGATCTGGCTCCAGGACCTCGACGCCATCTCGAGGACGCGTCCCCTGATCCTCGTCCACCGGTCATTTCACGAGACGATCGTGAACGACGCCGCCCTCGACTATTTCGAGCTCGACCGACAGAAGCTGCGAGGCGCCCACCAGGTCGATATCGACCGCGGCCATTTCTACGAGGCCGGTAACCGCTTCGTGCGTGCGAAGCTCTCCGCCTACCTCCTGTCGCAGCAGCGCCGGGGGCCGGCGATGAAGCGCACCGCCGAGGTCATCCATCTGGGCGGCCATACGACGGTCGGCGACATGGCCTTCGGCATCTTCGATCACGAGGCCGAGTGGGCCGGCTCGGTCGCGGCCTTCGACAATGACGAAACGCCCTTCCGGGTCGAGTTCGTGCCGCACGTGGCCTTCGCAGGCACCGGCCTGCGCCTGGAGCAGCTCGCCGCGCTTCCCGAGCGCAACAGGCGCCGGCTGCGCTTCGGCAAGCACGTCAAGCTGTTCACCGACGGCGCGTTCTTCTCCCAGCTCATGCAGCTCCGCGGTCCCGGCTATATCGACGGCCATGACGGCGAATGGCTGATGGCGCCGGAGGCCTTCGAAATGGCGGCCCGCGCGCTGTGGAACGACGGCTACGTCATCCACGTCCATTGCACCGGCGATCTCGGCGTCGAACTGGCGCTCGACGTGCTGGAGAAACTGCAGTGGGAGCGCCCGCGCATCAACCATCGCTTCACGATCGAGCATTTCGGCATTTCGACATCCGCCCAGGCGCGGCGCATCGCCGATCTCGGCGCCCTCGTCTCGGCCAATCCCTATTATGTGTACGAGCTGAGCGACATCTATTCCCGCCGGGGCGTCGGTCATGAGCGGGCCAGCCAGATGGTCCGGCTGGGCTCGCTCTCGCGCAACCGCGTGCCCTTCGCGCTTCACTCCGATTTCACCATGGCGCCCGCCCGGCCGCTGCAGAATGCCTGGATCGCGCTCAACCGCATCAACGCAGCAGGTGAGGTGCTTTGCCCGGAGGAAAGGGTCTCGCTGGACGAGGCGCTGCGGGCGATCACGATCAACGCCGCCTATGTGATGGGCCTCGAACACGAGATCGGCAGCATCTGCAGCGGCAAGAAGGCCGACTTCACCGTGCTCGAGGCCGATCCCTGCGAAGTGGCACCACTGGAACTGCGCGACATTCCCATCTGGGGCACGGTGTTCGAAGGCCAGCCCTATCCGCTGGGCAAGAGATGACCCCCATCCCGGTCACCACGATCGGCGGCTATCTCGGCGCCGGCAAGACGACGCTGCTCAACGGCCTGCTGGCGGGCGACCATGGGCTCAGGATCGGCGTGCTGGTCAACGATTTCGGCGCAATCTCGATCGACGAGAAGCTGATCGCGTCGCGCGACGACGATATCGTCACCCTGGCGAACGGCTGCGCCTGCTGCTCGGTCACCGGCGACCTCGCGATGGCGCTGGACCGCTTCGCAGGTCGCACCGACCGCTACGAGCAGATCGTGATCGAGGCGAGCGGCGTCGCCGATCCGGCCCGCATCGCGGCGCTGGCGGGATCGCCCGGCCTGTCCCGGGGCGCCACGGTGGTGGTGGCCGATGCCGCCACGGTGCGTGCCCGCGCCCACGACAAGTTCGTGGGCAGCCTGGTGCGCCGGCAGCTCGCCGCGGCCGACATCCTCGTCCTGACCAAGATCGACCTCGCCAATCCGACGGACCTGAAGGACGCCCGCGCCTTCGCCACGGCACAGGCGCCGGGCGCGCGCATGATCGAAGTCGTGAAAGGGCGCGTGGACGCCCGGGATCTTTTCTCCCAGGACACGCCTCGGCGCGGGCGCCTGCCCGCCTGCACGTCGGCCGGGTCCGACGCCGCCTCCGCCCTCTTCGAGAGCCATCACTGGAGCAGCGACGCACCGCTCGACATCGAGGCCCTGCGCACCGTCGTCGCGGGCCTGCCGGACGGGATCGTGCGCGTTAAGGGCATCCTGGCCACGGCGGCCGGCGGCCGGGTCGCGCTGCACCGTGCCGGCGCGATCGTCAGCGTCGATCCGCTCGACGGCGCGCCGGCCACGAGGGGCGCCGAGATCGTCGTGATCGGACGGGCCGGCAGCCTCGACGCCACCCAACTCGACAGCGCCTTCGGTGCCTGTCTCCTCCAAACCAGGACGGACTCGTGAACCCACTGCCAAAGCATGCCCGCGTCGTCATCGTCGGTGGCGGCGTCATCGGCTGTTCGGTCGCCTATCATCTCGCCAAGCTCGGCTGGACCGACATCGTCCTGCTGGAGCGCAAGCAGCTCACCTCGGGCACGACCTGGCACGCGGCGGGACTGATCGCGCAGCTTCGCGCGACCGCCAACATGACCCGGCTCGCCAAGTACAGCCAGGAACTCTACGGCCGGCTCGAAGAGGAAACTGGCCTGGCGACCGGCTTCAAGCGCAACGGCTCGCTGACCGTCGCGCTTACCGGGGAGCGCCTGGAAGAGCTGAAGCGCGGCGCGTCCATGGCGCGGTCCTTCGGCGTCGAGATCGAGACGATCTCGCCCGCCGAGGCCGCGGCGCTCCATCCCCTGCTCGAGATCGAGGGCGTGGTCGGTGCGGTGGCGCTGCCGAAGGACGGCCAGGGCGACCCGACCAACATCGCGCTCGCGCTCGCCAAGGGCGCACGCCAGCTCGGCGCCCGGATCTTCGAGCACACCAGGGTGACTGGAATTTCGAAGGAGCGCGGCCGCGTGACCGGCGTCGCCACCGACAAGGGCGCGATCGAGGCGGAGTTCGTCGTCAATTGCGCCGGCATGTGGGGCAGCGCGGTTGGCAGGATGGCGGGAGTCGCCCTTCCGCTGCAGGCCTGCGAGCACTTCTACATCGTCACGGAGCAGGTTCCCGGCCTGTCGCGCACCCTGCCGGTGCTGCGCGTGCCCGACGAGTGCGCCTACTACAAGGAGGATGCCGGCAAGATCCTGCTGGGCGCCTTCGAACCGGTCGCGAAACCCTGGGCGACCGACGGCATTCCCGAAGACTTCTGCTTCGACCAGCTGCCGGAGGACTTCGACCATTTCGCACCGATCCTGGAGATGGCGACGCGGCGCCTGCCCATCCTGGAGAAGACCGGAATCCATACTTTCTTCAACGGACCCGAGAGCTTCACCCACGACGACCGCTACCTGCTGGGCGAATCCCCGGACGTCAGGAATTTCTTCGTCGCCTGCGGCTTCAATTCCGTCGGGATCCAGTCGGCGGGCGGCGCCGGCAAGGCGCTGGCCGAGTGGATCGTGGGCGGCGCCCCGCCCTTCGACCTGTGGGACGTCGACGTGCGGCGAACCTTTCCGTATCAGTCGACCAAGTCCTTCATCGAGGCCCGGGTGACGGAGACGCTGGGGCTGCTCTATGCCGACCATTTCCCGTACCGGCAATTCACCACGGCGCGCGGCGTGCGCCACACCCCCTTCTACGAGCGGCTGAAGGAACGCGGCGCCTGCTTCGGCGAGACGGCGGGCTGGGAGCGCGCTCACTGGTTCCAGCCCGCCGACCGGCGCGAGGCCGGCGTACCGCCGGCCTATCGCTATTCGTGGCAGCGGCAGAACTGGTTCGACTATTCGGCCGAGGAACATCGCGCCGTCCGCACCGGCCTCGGCATGCTGGACATGAGCGCCTTCGGCAAGTTTCGCGTCGAGGGTCGCGACGCCGAGGCCGTACTGCAGCGCATCTCGGCCAACGACGTCGCCGTCGAGCCGGGGCGCATCGTCTACACGCAGTGGCTGAACGAGCGCGGCGGGATCGAGGCCGATCTCACCGTCACGCGCCTGGGCGAACACTCGTTCCTGGTCATCACCGCCGCCGCGGCGGTCACGCGCGACCTCGCCTGGCTCAGGCGGCACATCCCGCCGGAGGCGCACTGCACGGCCCTCGACGTCACGAGCGGCGAAGCCTGCCTCGCCGTCATGGGCCCACGGTCGCGCGAGTTCCTGCAGGCCCTGACGACGGCCGACCTGTCGAACGCGGCCTTTCCCTTCGGCACGGCCCGCACGATCGAACTCGGCATGGCGCTGGTGCGCGCCCACCGCATCACCTATGTCGGCGAGCTGGGCTGGGAACTCTACATGCCGACGGAATTCGCGCGACAGATCTTCGACCTGCTGGTCGATGCCGGCGAAACGCACGGCCTTCGCCTGGCCGGCGTGCATGCCATGAATTCGCTGCGGCTCGAGAAGGCCTATCGCGACTTCGGCCACGATATCAGCGACGAGGACCACGTGCTGGAGGCCGGGCTGGGGTTCGCGGTGAAGGTCGACAAGCGGGCCGGCAGGTTTGGCGACTTCCTCGGCCGCGCCTCGGTCATGCAGAAGAAGCAGGCCGGACTCAGCCGCCGGCTGCTGCAGTTCCAGCTCCTCGACCCGCAGCCCCTGCTCTATCACGCCGAACCGATCCTGAAGGACGGCGCACTCGCGGGATACCTGGCGTCCGGCGGCTACGGCCACCATCTCGGCGCGGCCATCGGGCTCGGATACGTTCCCTGCGAGCCCGGCGTGGCAGACGCCGATCTTGTCGCCTCGCGCTATGAGATCGAGGTCGCGGGAGAGCGGATTCCGGCGCTTGCGAGCGTGAAGCCCCTGTACGACCCGACGAGCGCCCGCATCCGTCGATAAAGACCGTGGATGCGACCTCGGAAAGGGCGATGTCCGTCCACCGGCATGTCATCCGCAACAGTGAAGACATTGGCGTTGGTATGACCGCCCTCAGGCCGAGAGCTCTGCCCATTCTTCTTCAGTCATGGTCTGGATGCCCAGCTCGGCAGCCTTGCGGGCCTTCGAGCCGGCATTTTCGCCGACCACGACGAGGCTGGTCTTCTTCGAAACCGAGTCCGTGACCTTGGCGCCCAGTTCCTCGGCGCGGGCCTTGGCGGCGTCGCGGGTCATCGTGGACAGCTCGCCGGTGAAGACGACGGTCTTGTCCTTGAGCTTGGCATCGGCGGCGATGACGCGGCGCTCGACCGGCTGGACCGAGAGCTGCTTCAGCAGGTCCCGGATGATTTCGACATTGTGCCCTTCGCCGAAGAAGGCGCACATCGCATCCGCCGTCGTGACGCCGATCTGCTCGATGTTGCACAGTCGTCCGTAGCTCGCCCCGACGGTCTCGGCGGCCTTCTCCTTCTTCGCGGGATCGGGATGCGCTTCGCGTTCCTTGACGGCGGCCAGCATGCCGGCCAGCCAGCTGTCGGCATCGCCATATTCCTGCGCCAGGATCTTCGCCGTGGCCTCGCCGATCAGGGGAATGCCGATCGCGTTGATGAAACGGTCGAGCGTGATGGTGCGGCGCACCTCGATGGCGGCCAACAGGTTGCGCACGGAAAGATCGCCCCAGCCCTCGCGCTTCTTGATGTCGGCTTCGTGCTCGCGCAGGCGGAAGATGTCCCCCGGAACCTTGAGCAGCCCGTCGTTGAAGAAGTTCTCGATGTGGGTGCCGCCCAGCCCCTCGATGTCGAAGCAGTTGCGCGACACGAAGTAGCGCAGGCGCTCGACCTGCTGGAACGGACATTCGAGCCCGCCGGAACAGCGCCGCACCACGCCGCCCTCCTCGGCCTTCACCTCGGTCTCGAGCGGACAGGGACAGTGCGTGGGGAACTGGTACTTGCGCGCATTCTTCGGTCGATCGTCGGCGATGAAGCCCAGCACCTGCGGGATCACGTCGCCAGCACGCTGGATCGTGACCATGTCGCCCACACGCACATCGAGGCGCTCGATCTCGTCGGCATTGTGCAGCGTGGCGCGGGCGACCATCACGCCGCCGACATTCACCGGCTCCAGTTCCGCCACTGGCGTCAGCGCCCCCGTGCGGCCGACCTGGATGTTGATCGCGTTGAGGCGGGTGCGGGCCTGTTCGGCCGGGAACTTGTGGGCCGTCGCCCAGCGCGGCGCGCGGCTCACGAAGCCCAGCCGCTCCTGCCAGTCGATGCGATCGACCTTGTAGACGACGCCATCGATGTCATAGGGCAGCGACGGGCGCTCGACGCCGATCTTCTCGTAGAAGGCCCGGACCTCGTCGGGTGTGCGGCAGAGCTTCGTCAGGGGGTTGGTCTCGAAGCCCCACTTACCGAGCAACTTCAGGTATTCACTGTGCGTCTTCCAGCTGCGCGGCTCCGCCTCCCCCCAGGCATAGGCGAAGAAGCGCAGGGGACGCCTGGCGGTGATGGCGGGATCGAGCTGGCGCAGCGAGCCCGCGGCGGCGTTGCGCGGGTTGGCGAAGGTCTTCTCGCCCGCCTCCTCCTGGCGCCGGTTCATCTCCTGGAACGCCTTGCGCTCCATGTAGACCTCGCCGCGCACGTCGATCGACCTCGGGAATCCATCCTTGCCGTGCGCCTTCAGCGTTCTCGGGATGTCCTTCACGGTGAGCAGGTTGGCCGTGACATCCTCGCCCGTCGTGCCGTCGCCACGCGTGGCGCCCTGCACGAATTCGCCGTCCTCGTAGCGCAGGCTGATCGAGAGGCCGTCGATCTTGGCCTCGCAGCTGAAGGCGATTTCGTCCTCGGGCCCGATATTGGTTTCCTTCTCCAGACCGCGGCGCACGCGGTCCAGGAACTCCTGCAACTCTTCGTCGGTGAAGCAATTGTCGAGCGACAGCATCGGCCGCGTGTGCTTCACCTTGGCGAAGGCGGTGGTCGGCGTCGGCGCCACAAGCTGCGTCGGGCTGAGCATGTCGACGATCTGGGGGAAGCGCGCCTCGATCGCCTTCAGCCGCTGGCGCAGCCTGTCGTAGTCCGCGTCCGAGATCTCCGGCGCGTCCTTCTCGTGATAGAGCCTGTCGTGGTGGACGATCTCCTCGGCGAGCCGCTTGTGCTCGGAGCGGGCCTGCCGCTCGGTCAGCTTGTCGACGGCGAGCGCCGCCACGACCTTGGCCGCACGGGACATCGTCGTCCTCCTAAACTGCCGTCGCCAGCAGCCGGTCGGCCGCGGCCCGGGCCTCGACGGTCACCTCCGCGCCCGACAGCATGCGCGCGATCTCCTCGCGGCGGCCCTGCGCATCCAGCGCCAGGACGTCCGTACTGGCGGCCGTCCGGGTCGTGGTCTTGCGGATCAGCCAGTGCCGGTCGGCGACCGCGGCGACCTGCGGCGAATGGGTGACGACGAGCACCTGAACGTCCTTGGCCAACCGCTTCAGCCGTTCGCCGACGGCGGCCGCTGTGGCGCCGCCGATGCCCGAATCCACTTCGTCGAATACGATGGTCGGTGCATCCCCCGCCTTGGCTAGGCAGACCTTGAGCGCCAGCAGGAAGCGCGAGAGTTCGCCGCCGGAGGCGATCCTGGCAATCGGCGCCGGCGGCGCGCCGGGATTGGTCGACACGGTGAACTGCACCCTGTCGGTACCGGCGGCCGACCATTCCGCCTCCGTCAGGGCGGCGACGTCGGTCACGAATTTTGCGCGTTCGAGCTTGAGCGGCGCCAGTTCCGCGGCCACCGCCTTGTCGAGTCTCGCGGCGCCCCTGCGTCGGGCGGCAGCCTGCGCTTCGGCCGCCGTCACGTAGGTGACGCGGGCCGCCTTGGCCTCGGCCGCGAGCTTCTTCAGTCCCGCCTCACCATCGTCCAGAGCCGCCAGCTGGGCCGAGAACTTCTCGGCGAGGTCGGACAGTCCCGCCACGGCGACATTGTGCTTGCGCGCCATTGCCCGGAGCGCAAACAGCCGCTCCTCGATCTTCTCCAGCCGGGCCGGATCGAACTCGAGCGCATCGCGCGCGATCTCGAGCTGGGCCTGCGCTTCCGTGGCCTCGCTCAACGCGCGATCGAGAGCCGCCAGCGGTGCATCGAGCCGGCCATCCGCCTTGTCGGCATGCCGCTCGATCAGGCGGTGGGCCGTGCGCAGGCTCGTGACGGCGCCGCGCCCCTGCTCCAGCTCGGACAGCGCCTGGGTGACGGCCTCGCCCTGCGCACTGCCCGCCCGCATGAGCGCCCGTTCGCCCGCAAGCGTTTCCTCGTCATCGGCCTTGGGGGCCAGAGCCTTCAGTTCCTTGACCGCGTGGCGCAGGAAATCCTCGTCGCGCCGCGCGGCTTCGGCCGTGGCCAACGCATCGGCATGCGCCTGCTCCGCCGATCGCCACGCCGTCCATGCCGAAGCCACCGTGGCCGCCTGCTTATCGAGACCGGCAAAGGCATCGAGCGAGGCGCGGTGAGTGCCCATGTCGAGCAGCCCGTGCTGATCCATCTGGCCCTGGATCTCGACCAGCGTGTCGCCCAGCCGGCGCAGCAGCGCGACCGAGGCCGGCTGGTCGTTGACGAAGGCGCGCCCGCGACCGTCGGCGACGATCGTTCGGCGCAGGGTCAGCAGGTCCTCGCCGTCGAAGCCCTGCTCTGCGAGGATCGACCGTGCGGGATGATCGCGCGGCAGGTCGAAGGACGCGGCGATCGAGGCCTGCGGTGCACCGCGCCGAACCACCCCCGATTCGGCGCGTGCGCCAAGCACCAGGCCCAGCGCGTCGATCAGGATCGACTTGCCTGCACCGGTCTCGCCGGTGAGCGCGCCGAGGCCACCGGTATGGGCGAATTCGAGGTCGAGCTTCTCGATCAGCACGAAATCGCGGATCGAAAGCGTGGCGAGCATGCCGGCGTCAGAAGATGCTGGAGAACCAGCCGCGCTTCTCGTCGGGCGGCCTCGTCCCCTCGCCGGTCATCAGGAAGTAGCTGTCCTGATACCACTCGCTGCCGGGGAAATTGTAGCCGAGCACGGCCGCGGCCTCCTGGGCCTCGCTCTTCACGCCGAGCGAGAGATAGCTCTCGACAAGACGATGCAACGCCTCGGGCACGTGGGTCGTGGTCTGATAGCGTTCAATCACCACGCGGTAGCGGTTGATCGCGCCGACATACTGCTGGTTCGTCTGGTAATAGCGTCCGACCGCCATTTCCTTGCCCGCCAAGTGGTCGATGCAGAGCTCGACCTTGAGGCGCGAGTCGCGGGCGTAGGGCGACTCCGGAAAGCGCTTCACGACCTCGGCCAGCGCGTCGAGAGCCTGCTGGGTGGTGCGCTGATCGCGTCCGACGTCGGAGATCTGCTCGTAGTAGCACAGCGCCTTCAGGTAATAGGCATAGGGAAGGTCGCGGTGGCCGGGATGGAGCTGGATGAAGCGATCCAGCGCGATGATGGCCTCGTCGTACTTGTTGGACTGGTAGTAGGCGAAGGCCGCCATGATCTGCGCCTTGGTCGCCCAGACCGAGTACGGATGCTGGCGGTCGACTTCTTCGAAGCTCTTGGCCGCGGTCTTGTATTCCTGCTGCCCCAGGGCATCGAGGCCCCGATTGTACAAACGCTCGACGGGCTGCTCGACGTAATTGTCGTCGTCCGACCCGCCGCAGGCGACGAGGCCGAACGCCGCCAGCGCCAGCGCCAGTCCCGCCACGATGCGCCGACCCTTACTCACAACCAACTTCGACATGTCCCATCCGCGATAAACTTCGGTGCCGGCGGTTTATATCACGCGCCATCGAAAAAAAGAGGGGCCGCAGGGCCCCTCCGAAGATGCGTGGAGAACAGAAATTTCCTGCGTCAGTTGGCTTGCCGCCGCAGGAAAGCCGGAATTTGCAGATCGTCGTCATCGCGGGCGGGCTTCGCACGCTCCGTGACGTCGAGGCTGATCGAGGTCTGAACCGGCGCCGGACGCGCAACCGGGGCTTTCGGCGCCACGGCGACGACATTCTCCGGAGCCGCCGGGCGGGTAGTGGCAACCGGCTCGGCCGGTGCCGCTCCGGTGGCCGGGGCGGGCTTGGGCGCCGAGAAAGCGCCTGTGATGCGCTGGAACAGGTTCGGCGCACGATTGTCGGTCGCCGGACGGGCGGCCATCGGTCGCGTGACATGTTCGGCCCGCACCGCGGTCTTGGTCGTCGAGGGACGGCTGATACGCCAGTCGTTCTCGTCGACCAGCGGACGCTGCGGCGCAGCCGGCGCAGGCGGTGCAGGCGGCTGGACGGGAGCCGGCGCGACGGCGACGGGCGCCGGAGCGGGAGCAGGCGCCGGGGCGACCTCGACCGGCGGAGCCACCATGACGGGAGCCTCGACCGGCGCCTCATAGGCCGGAGCCGGCGTCGGCATCGACGCCACGATCGGCGTGACCGGCGCGGCGGCGACCGGCGGAGCTGGCGGCGCGACGGCGACCGGCGGCGCGACGGGCGCGGCCGGCATCGCGGGAGCCGGCGCCGCGGTGGCAGCGGTCGGCATGGCGACCCGGCCGACCGGCGGCGCGACCGGACGGCTGAGCGCCGGCTGACCGGTCTGGATCGGACGGTTCATGTCGAGCGACAGGTAGTTCGGCGCGGGCTGCTGGGCAGCCATCGCCGCGATGCCGGTGGCGACCACCGAAACGCGCATGCGGCCATCCATCGTCGCATCGAAGGTCGAACCGAAGATGATGTTGGCGTCGCCGTCCACTTCTTCGCGGATGCGGTTGGCCGCCTCGTCGACTTCGTGCAGCGTCATGTCGAGGCCACCGGTGATGTTGATGAGAACGCCCTTGGCGCCCTTCATCGAGTGATCCTCCAGCAGCGGGTTGGAGATGGCGGACTCGGCCGCGACGCGGCTGCGGTCCGGACCTTCCGCCTCGCCCGTACCCATCATCGCCTTGCCCATCTCGCCCATGACGGTGCGGATGTCGGCGAAGTCGAGGTTGATGAGGCCCGGCATGACCATCAGATCGGTGACGCCGCGCACGCCCATGTGCAGCACGTCGTCGGCCATCTTGAAGGCGTCGGCGAAGGTCGTCTTCTCGTTGGCGATCTTGAACAGGTTCTGGTTGGGGATGACGATCAGCGTGTCGACAACCTTCTCCAGCTCGGTGATGCCCTGCTCGGCCGACTGCATGCGGCGGCGGCCTTCGAAGTGGAAGGGCTTGGTCACGACGCCGATGGTGAGGATACCCTGCTCGCGCGCCGCGGCGGCGATGACGGGCGCCGCACCGGTGCCGGTGCCGCCGCCCATGCCGGCGGTGACGAACACCATGTTGGCGCCGTCGAGGAGCTGCAGGATCTCGGGCAGCGCTTCCTCGGCGGCCTGACGGCCGACCTCGGGCCGTGCGCCGGCGCCCAATCCCTGGGTGATGGTGATGCCGAGCTGGACGCGCCGGTCGGCGAGCGACTGGGTGAGCGCCTGCGAATCGGTGTTGGCAACGATGAATTCCACGCCTTCGAGCGCGGCACTGATCATATTGTTGACGGCGTTTCCGCCCGCGCCACCGACGCCGATGACGGTAATGCGCGGCTTAATCTCGGACTCCGTCTGAGGGAGACTGAGGTTGATTGTCATTCGGTTTTCTCCACGCAAACGAGGGGTAATCTGCCCGGAGCGACAGCGTGAGCCTCCTGTTACGCTAGAGACCCTTCACCGACACCGGTTTCTTCTTGTCTTTTTGTCTATAGCCTGTGGGATTTGCCTTATCCCGCACAACATATTGCCTAAAAGTTATCCCTAATCCAACTGCCAATCCGGCCGATGCGACTCGCCGGAGCTTCGTTCGACGCCGGCTGGTTCTGCACGACCGCGTGATTGTGGAGCGCGAAGCTCAGGAGTCCGGCGGCGGCCGAAAAGGCCGGCCCGCCCGTCGAATCCGCAAGGCCTGCCAGCCTGAGCGGCGCACCGGTCCGGACCTTCTTGTTCAGAATCGCGGCAGCGACTTCGGGGACGCCGTCGAGCTGGCACCCGCCGCCGACCAGGACAGCGCGTCCGCCCGCCAACTTATCCACACCGCTCGCTTCGAGACGGCTGCGCACGAGTTCGAACGTCTCCTCAACCCGGGGGCGAATGATGCCCACCAGGATCGAGCGCGGGATGTGGTTGGGCCGCGTACGATCCTCTTCGCCGATCAGCGGCACGTCGATGATGTCGTACTCGTCGTTGGGCTTGATGACGGCGCGGCCGATCTGCGTTTTCATCCGCTCGGCATGCGCAACCGGCGTCGACAGGCCGCGCGCGATGTCGCGCGTGACATGCTCGCCACCCACCGGGATCGAATCGACGTGGACGAGATGGCCCTCGTAGAACACCGCGATCGAGGTCGTGCCGGCCCCCATGTCGATCAGGGTGACGCCGAGATCGCGTTCGTCGGAAACAAGCGAGCTGAGACCGGCGGCGTGCGCGGCGACCACGCGGTCGGCGATCTCGAGATGGGCACGACGGACACAGACCTGCAGATTGCGCATCGCGCCGCTTGCCGCGGTCACCAGATGGACATCGACACCCAGCCGCTCGCCGAACATGCCGCGAGCGTCGCGGACCGGCGTGCCGTCGACCGTGTAGCCGATGGCGGCGGAATGGATGATGTCGCGGTCGGCGGTCTCGGCGGGAAGCTGGATGTGCTGCTGGACGCGGCGAACGTCGCGCTCGCCGATCTCGTGATGACCGATGGCGACTTCGAGGCTCTGATTGTGCGAGGCGGCCGACCCGCCGCTCACGCCGACGATGACGTCGCGAACCTGCTCGCCGCACATTTCCTCCGCGGTCGACACCGCCGAGGAAATCGCACGAGTCGCCGCTTCCATATCGACGATGTTGCCCGAGCGCATGCCGAGCGCGGGCTGGTGGCCGATCCCGACCACGCGCAGCCCCTGCCCGTCGACACGGGCAACAAAGCAAACGACCTTGTTCGTTCCGATGTCGAGCGCTGCAATGACGCCATTTCTCGTCTTCGCCACGATGTCCCCCGTCTTACGCGTACTCTCGCCGCTTTTGATTCTACGCTGGCCCGGGCGTCGCGTCGCCCGGATTGCGCTTTCTGAGATAAAGTTTGTCGGGCAGTCTCAGATCGACCACACCGAATTCGCGCGACAGCAATTTGTGCTGCCCGTCGAGCTTCGCAAGATGCTGGAGCGCCGCGACGGCGTCCTCCTCGGGCAGCCAGATCTCGACGCCGTTGTTCAGGATCAGGTTCCAGCGCCGTTGCCCGACCCAGACGGCGGAGCGGAGCTGCCGCGCGACGGTCGGTTCGTAGGTGAGCAGCAGCAGCAGGTCGCCGACATGGTCCGGCGCGCCGGGACCGCCCAGCAGCAGCAGCGTCTCGGCGCCCGGCGGCATGCGGCTGGCGCGCACCGTCCGCCCGTTGGCATCGATCAGCGTGTATTGGCTGCCGTTTTGCCAGATCGCGACGGCGCGGCGCTCCTTCATGGTGACATAGAGCGTATCCGGCAGGCGGCGCTCGACGGTCGCCCATTCGACCCAGTCGATCGCCTCGAGGCGCTTGCGCGAGGCCTGGAGGTCGATGCCGAGAAGCGAATCGCCCCGGCTCACGTTCAGCGCAGCGAGGATGTCGCTGCGTTCGACATAGTCGCGACCCTCGACCGTGACGTCCGCCAGCTTGAACGGCGTGATGGCGCCGACGACACTGCGCGAAATCGCATCGAGCTGGTTCTGGGCCTCGACGAGCCAGCCCTCGCGCCAGGCCCACCAGCCGCCGCCGCCGCCGCACCCCAGCAGCAGGACGATGGCGCCGAGCAGCACCGGCTGTTTCCAGAACGGACGACTTGTCTTGCGGATCGGCCCGCGCTTCTTGCGCCGGTCGTAGTCGCGGCGCGGCGCGGCGCCGGCCTTCGGCGTGGCTGTCTTCTTGGCCGCGCTCACGAAGGATGCCTCGCATGCTCGACCATCCAGGTCATGAGCTGGGACCAGGAGATCCCGGCCCATTTGGCCTGTTCCGGCGCGAGCGACAGCGGCGTCATGCCGGGCTGGGTGTTCAGCTCCAGGATCACGAGTCCCGAGGTGCCGGGCTTCGAATCGTCCCAGCGGAAGTCGGCGCGGGCGAGCCCATTGCAGCCGAGCTCCTGGTAGGCCGCGAACGCCCACTGCTTGGCGGCCTCGTAGACATCCTCGGGAACCGGGGCCGGCACGAGGTGCTCGGTGATGCCGTCGGTATATTTGGCCTCGTAGTCGTAGAAGCGGGTGCGCGGCCGCAGCTCCGTCACGGCGACCGGCTTGTCGCCCATCACCGCGACCGTGAGTTCGCGGCCCGGCACGAATTTCTCGATCAGCACGCGCTCGCCGAATGCGGCCTCCGCTGCCTCGACCGCCGCCAGATTGTCTCCGTCGCGTACGATATGGACGCCGATGCTCGAGCCCTGGTCGATCGGCTTCACGACATAGGGTCGCGGCATGGGATCGCCGGAGGCGAGCGAGCGACGCTCGATCACCCTGCCTTCGGCCACGCGCAGGCCAAGCGACGCGAAGATGTGCCGCGCCAGCGGCTTGTCCATCGCTATGGCGGAGGCGAGCACGCCCGAATGCGTGTAGGGCACGCGCATGATCTCCAGCACGCCCTGGATGCAGCCATCCTCGCCATAGCGGCCGTGCAGGGCATTGAAGACCACGTCCGGCCCGCCGCCGCCGGCGGGACGCAGGAAATCGACCAGGGCGCGCAGGTCGCGCTGCACGTCGTATTCGATGACCTGATGCCCGCCTTCGCGCAGGCCCTCGGCACAGGCCTTGCCACTCACCAGCGAGACTTCACGCTCGGGCGACCAGCCGCCCATCAGAACCGCAACGCGCGTCATTGCCCCGCTCTCCCCGCCGGTTCGCCGATACGCCGGATTTCCCATTCGAGCTGCACGCCGGTCTTTTCCAGCACGCGCCGGCGCACTTCCTCGCCCAGCCCCTCGATGTCGCTGGCCGTCGCTTCGCCGAGATTGATCAGGAAGTTGCAGTGCTTCTCGGAAACCTGCGCCGCGCCGACCTGCAGTCCACGGCAGCCGGCCTGGTCGATCAGCTGCCACGCCTTATGGCCGGATGGATTGACGAAGGTGGAGCCGCCGGTACGACTGCGCGGCTGGGAATCCGTGCGGGCGGCATCGATTTCGCCGATGCGGCGGGCGATGGCCAGCTGGTCGCCGGCCGTCGCGCGCAGGCGCGCCGCCGTGAAGATCCAGTCCGCCGGCGCTTCGCTGTGACGATAGCTGAAGCCCAGCGCGGACGCCGGAACCACATGGACTTTGCCCGCACGATCGACCGCTTCGGCCGATACGAGAACCTGGGACAGGTCGCCCTCATAGGCGCCGGCGTTCATGCGCAACGCCCCGCCGATCGTGCCGGGAATGCCGCTCAGGAACTCGAGGCCGGCCAACGCATGATCGCGCGCCGTCAGCGCGACGTTGAGGTCGAGCGCGCCGGCGCCTGCCACGATCTCCCCGCCCTCGACCGAAATGCCGGTGAAGCCGCGCAGCAGGCGGATCACCACGCCCGTCACGCCGCCGTCGCGAACCAGGATATTGGAGCCGACGCCTAGGACCGTGACCGGCACGTCGGACGGCAAGGCAGCCATGAACGTCGCCAGATCCTCGACATCGGCCGGCCTGAACAGGACTTCGGCCGAACCACCCGCGCGAAACCAGGTCTGCGGTCCCAGCGCTGCGTCGGCCGTCAGGCGTCCGCGCGGCCGGGGCAGCCGGTCGATCAGGTGGGGCGTCGAGGTGGCGAGAGCCATCATGCCGCCGATCCGCCGTGGGGGCTCGCATCGTTGGCGATGGCGCGCGGCCCGGCCTTCTCCGCCGCAAGCTGCAGGATCTGACCGGGCAGCGCATGCGCCCAGGCGGTGATATTGCCGGCACCCAGGCAGACCACGACGTCGCCCGGACGCGCGATCTGCCAGATCATTTCCGGGAGCTCGCCGGGACCGGCGAGCGGCATCACGTCGCGATGGCCGGCCCGCTGGACGAGGCCCACCAGCATGTCGCGATTGACCCCTTCGATCGGGGCCTCGCCCGCGGCGTAGACGTCGGCGATGATCACGGCGTCGGCATCGGAGAAGCAGCTGGCGAACTCGGCACGCAGCGCGCCGAGACGCGAGTAGCGGTGCGGCTGCATGACGGCGATGACCCGGCCCGAGCCGCCATAGGCCTGTCGTGCGGCACGCAGCACGGCTGCGATTTCCACCGGATGGTGGCCGTAATCGTCGATCACCGTGATGCCATGGGCTTCGCCGGTCTTGGTGAAGCGCCGCTTGACGCCCGCGAACGAGCCGAGCGCGCGACGGATCGTGTCGTCCGGCAAGCCCATCTCCTGGGCGACGGCGATGGCCGCCAGCGCGTTCTGGACGTTGTGCTGGCCGAACATCGGCAGGCGCATGCCGGTGATAGTGCGCGATTCGTTGGTGGCACGATTCTCGACCATGACGTCGAAATCGGCGCCGCCGCGATCGAGCTTCAGGTTGATGGCGCGAACGTCGGCATTGGCGCCGATACCGTAGGTGATGATGCGGCGGTCGGCGACCCTCGGGATCAGCGCCTGGACCTCGGGATGGTCCGAACAGAGGACTGCGAAGCCGTAGAAGGGAATGTTCTCGACGAAGCGTACGAAGGCATCGCGCAGCGCGTCGAAGGTGCCGTAGTGGTCGAGATGCTCGGGATCGACGTTGGTCACCACCGCGATGGTGGCCGGGAGACGCAGGAAGGAGCCATCGGACTCGTCGGACTCCACGACCATCCAGTCGCCTTCGCCGAGCCGAGCGTTGGTGCCATAGGCGTTGATAATGCCGCCGTTGATCACCGTCGGATCGAGGCCGCCGGCATCGAGCATGGCCGCGACCAGAGAGGTGGTCGTCGTCTTGCCGTGCGTACCGCCAACCGCGATCGACCATTTCAGCCGCATCAGCTCGCCCAGCATCTCGGCGCGCCGCACGACCGGCACATGACGCGTGCGCGCGGCCAGGACCTCGGGATTGTCCTTCTTGACCGCGCTCGACACGACCATGACCTGGGCGTTGCCGACATTCTCGGCGCGGTGGCCGATCATCACCTTCATGCCCAGGTCGGCGATGCGGCGTGTGTTGGCACTCTCGGCGACGTCGCTGCCCTGCACCTTGTAGCCGAGGTTGTGCAGCACCTCGGCGATGCCGGACATGCCGATACCGCCGATGCCGACGAAGTGGATGAGACCGAGATCGAGCGGCAACGCCCTCATGCGGCGACTCCCGTGGCTGAAGGCGAAAGGGGAAGCGAGACGAACTCGCCGACGACGTCCGCGAGGCGCGCAGCAGCGTCGGGACGGCCTGCGGCATGGGCCGCTCCCGCCATCGCCGCAAGCCGCTCCGGCTCTTCGGTCAGGGACACGAGATGGCCCGCCAGGGCGGCGGCGGTGAAGGAGGCGTGCGGCAGCACGATGCAGGCGCCCGTCGCCTCGAAGGCCCGTGCATTGGCGGTCTGGTGATCGTCGGCCGCGTAGGGATAGGGCACCAGGATGGACGGGCGGCCGATCGCCGCCAGCTCGGCCACCGTCGAGGCGCCGGAGCGGCCGATCACGAGATGCGCGGCGGCCATGCGCTGCGGCAGATCGGTGAAGAACGGCGCGATCTCGGCGACCACGCCCGCCCGGACGTAGCTCGTGCGCACCCGGTCGATGCTCTCGGGACGGCACTGCTGCACGATGCGCAGGCGCGACCGCAGCGCCTGGGGCAGGGAAAGAACGGCCTGCGGCACGACCTCGCCGAACGAAGCCGCACCCTGGCTGCCGCCAAACACCAGAAGATCGATCACCCGCCCCTCGCCCGGCGGACGGTAGGGTGAATCGCGCAGCACGCGCACGGGCTCGCGCACGGGATTGCCCACGAGTTGCGCCCGTGCATCGCCGTCGAGATAGCGGGTGCGGGCGAACGATGTCGCGACGCGCCCGGCCCCGCCCAGCACGAGACGGTTGGCGCGGCCCAGCACGGCATTCTGCTCGTGGAGCATCGCCGGCAGGCGGCGCAGGCGGGCGGCGACCATGGTCGGCACCGAGGCATAGCCGCCGAAGCCCACGACGACGGATGGACCGATGCGGCCCAGCGCCCGCCAGGCGTCGAACAGGCCGAGGGCCAGCGAGAACAGCGCCAGCACTTTCTTAACCGGCGACCCGGTCGGGCTCGCGGAACGGATGTAGTGGATCGGGCGCCGCGACAACGCGCCCTGCCACTGGCGCCCGCGCGAATCGGTGACCAGGGTGAACGCCACGCCCCGCGCCTCGAGCTCGCCGGCCAGCGCCTCGGCGGGGAACACGTGCCCGCCGGTGCCGCCGGTCGCCAGGACCACGGGACGCGCGGCCTGTGTCATACGGCCTCCCTCAGGCCGGCATGTTCGCGCGTGAGCGACAGCATCATGCCAACGCAGATCGCCATCGCGAGCGCCGAGGAGCCGCCATAGGAGATGAACGGCAGGGTCATGCCCTTGGCGGGGATGAGCTGGATGGTCGAGGCCATGTTGATGGCCGCCTGCAGGCCGAACTGGACGGCGAGGCCGGTGGCCGCGAGGGTGATGAACAGGCTGGTCTCCTTCGAGGCGCGCGACATCGAGCGCAAGGTCACGAAGGCAAACAGGCAGAGGATCATCAGGCAGACGACGAGTCCGAATTCCTCGCCGGCGACCGCCATCACGAAGTCGGTATGGGCGTCGGGAAGCTGCGCCTTCACGGTGCCCTCGCCCGGGCCGCGGCCGAACAGCGAGCCGTTCATGAAGGCCTCGAGCGAGGTGTTGACCTGGTAGTTGTCGCCCGAGGAGGGATCGAGGAAGCGATCGAAGCGGCTGCGCACGTGACTGAACAGGAAGTAGGCGCCGACCATGCCCGCCGCGCCGGCCACCGCGCCGAAGCCCGCGACCCACATCGGCAGGCCGACGACGAACAGCTGGACGGCCCAGACGGCTGCCACGACGACACTCATGCCGAGGTCGGGCTGGAGCACCAGCAGGGCCAGCACGCCGCCGACCAGCAGGGTCGACAGGAGATAGCCCGGCGCGCGCCGCTCAGTGCGGCTCTGCGCCAGCAGCCACGCCGAGATCACGGCGAGGCTCGGCTTCACGAATTCCGACGGCTGCACGCTCGACAGGCCGGGTACGGAGATCCAGCGGCGTGCGCCCTTGATCTCGACGCCGATCACGAAGGTCGCGGCCAGCAGCACGATGCTGCCGCAGAAGACGAGCAGCGCCAGGCGCCGCACGTGCCGCGGCGAGGCGAGCGAGATCGAGAGCATGACGAGGAGCGCCAGCGGCAGGAACAGGAACTGGCGCTTGGCGAAGAGGAAGGAGTCGGCGCCAATGCGCTCGGCCGCCGGCGGCGAGGCGGCGAGGGTCAGCATCACGCCGAACGCCATGATGGCGAGGATTGCCCCGAGCGACCAGCGGTCGACGGTCCACCACCACTGGCCGATCACACTGCGATCGTCGCGCGGAACCTGGATCAAGCCGCCCTCCCCAAACTCTCGGCCCCCGGCAGGGCCCGCGCCATCGCGCGAAAGGCATCGCCGCGATGTTCGTAACTGTTCCACTGGTCCCACGACGCGCAGGCCGGCGACAGAAGAACGACGGCATGTCCCGCGGCCTCGCGCTGCGCCAGCGCATGCGCGGCCACGAGCGCCGATTGAAGGTCGCCACAGCGGCTGTAGGGCAGCTTGCCTTCGAGCTGTCCGGCGAACAGGTCGGTGGCCTCGCCGATCAGGAAGGCATGGCGGATGCGATCGAAGTAGGCGACGAGCGGCGCGACGCCGCCTTCCTTCGCCTGGCCGCCCAGAATCCAGTAGATGTCGTCGTAGCTCGACAGCGCCCGCGCGGTCGCGTCGGCGTTCGTGGCCTTGCTGTCGTTGACGTAGACGACGTTCCCGACGGCGGCGACGCGCTCCTGGCGATGCGGCAGGCCGGGATAAGTCCGCAGTCCGGCGACGATCGTCTCACGCGGCACGTCCAGCCAGCGGCACACCGCCCAGGCGCAGGCCGCATTCTGTGCATTGTGGTCGCCCGGCAGGGTGAGCACGTCCGAGAAGTCGACCGTGTAGCCGTCGGCGTCGACCAGCATGCCGGCGCGATAGGAGATGCCGCTGGCCACGGGACGATCGAGCGCCACCGGCACGCAGGCGATACCGGGACGGGCCGCCATCTCGCGCTCGACCTGGCGCGACGGCTCGTCCTCGGTGCCGATCACGACGCAGTCGCCGGTGCGCTGGCGGGCGAAGATGTTCTTTTTCGCCGCGACGTATCCTGCGAGATCGCCATGGCGGTCGATATGGTCGGGCGTGATGTTCAGCCACACCGCGACATCGGCATGGAAGGTCTGCAGGAGCTCGAGCTGGTAGGATGACAGCTCCAGAACGTAGAGGCCGTCCTTCCCGAGCGGCTCGAGGTCGAGCGCGCCGCGACCGATGTTGCCGCCCACTTCGCAGCGGGCGCCGGCCTGCTGGAGGATGTGGCCGATCAACGCCGTCGTCGTCGACTTGCCGTTGGTACCGGTGATGGCGACGAACCGCGCTTCTGGCTGCGCCCGGGCCAGCAGTTCGACGTCGCAGATGATCCGCTTGCCGGCAGCGCGCGCGGCCACGGCGACCGGATGCGGCACCGGCAGCGTGCTGGGAATGCCGGGGCTGATCACCAGCGCGTCGATGCCCGACCAGTCGATCGTCACCGGATCGGCGATCCGGGCGCCCGCCTCTGCCGCCGCCTCGCGGGAGGAAGCGCTGTCGTCCCAGGCGATGCAGTCGATCCCGGCCGCCCGGAGGGCGCGAACGGTCGCAAGGCCGGAGCGCGCGAGCCCCAGCACGACGAACGACGAACCCTTGAGGATGGCGAGGTCGATCATCGTTACCTCAGCTTCAGGGTCGCGAGGCCGGCCATCGCCAGGATGGCGGCGATGATCCAGAAGCGGAAGACGATGGTGGGCTCGGCCCAGCCCTTCTGTTCGAAGTGATGGTGCAGCGGCGCCATGCGGAAGACCCGCTTGCCGGTCCATTTGAAGGACAGGACCTGCACGATCACCGACACGGTCTCCAGCACGAACAGGCCGCCCACGATCGAGAGCACGATCTCGTGCTTGGTCACGACCGCGACCGCGCCCAGCGCGCCGCCGATGGCCAGCGAACCGGTGTCGCCCATGAACACCATGGCGGGGGGCGCGTTGAACCACAGGAAGCCGAGGCCGGCGCCGACCAGGGCCGCCAGCAGTACCGCGAGTTCACCGGACCGCGGCACGTGATGCAGATAGAGGTAGTTGGTGAGGATCGAGTTGCCCACGACATAGGCGATGAGGCCGAACACGGCGGAGGCCATGATGACCGGCCCGATCGCGAGCCCGTCGAGCCCGTCCGTCAGGTTGACGGCATTGGAGGTGCCGGCGATCACCAGCACGCCGAAGGCCACGAAGCCCACCGCGCCGAGCGGGATCAGCACGTCCTTGAGGAAGGGCACCGCCAGCGCATAGCGCAGCGGCGGCGGCGAGGACTGGGCGATCAGATAGACGGCGATGCCGGAAGCCACGACCGCAAGAGCGAGCTTGAGCTTGCCCGCAACGCCCTTGGGGTTGCGCTTGGTGACCTTGAGATAGTCGTCCATAAACCCCACGGCGCCGAAGGCGAGCGTGACGCCGAGCACGATCCAGACATAGCGGTTGGTCAGGTCGGCCCACAGGAGCGTGGCGACCGACAGGGTGATCAGGATCAGCAGGCCGCCCATGGTCGGCGTGCCCTTCTTGGTCATCAGGTGGCTGGCCGGTCCGTCGTCGCGGATCGGCTGGCCCTGCTTCTGCTTGCTGCGCAGCCAGCGGATGAGCGCGCCGCCGATCAGGAAGCTGAGCACCAACGCCGTCAGGAAGGCGGCGATCGACCGGAACGTCAGATACCGGAACAGGTTGAAGGGCGTGAACTGGTCCGCCAGGGGATAGAGAAGATTGTAGAACATCCTAGCGTCCCGCCTCGCCGCCGCTGGCCGCCACGATGGCGTCCACGACGATCTTCATTTTGGAGCCCAGCGAACCCTTCACCGCGACCACGTCCCCTGCCCTCAGCGCGCCAGCCACATCGCCTGCCAGCACCGCCGAATCCGGCCGATGCACGCCGCGCTGCGCCGGCGGCAGAAGCTGCCACAGCGCCTGCATGTGCGGCCCGCACAGGAAGACCTGCGTCGCACCGCTCGCCGCCACCGCATCGGCGAGACCCGAGTGGTAGGCATCGGCGCCCTCACCCAGCTCCCGCATGTCGCCCAGCGCCAGGATCCGGCGTCCGCCCGGCTGCGGCTCCATCCGCGCCAGGACCGAGAGCATCGCCCGCACCGAAACCGGATTGGCGTTGTAGCTCTCGTCGAGCAGCTCGATCGCGCCGCCGCCGAACGCCAGCATGCGCCGCGCGCCGCGCCCCGGAGAGGCCTTCACTTCGGCCAGTGTCGCCGCCGCCCTGGCGACATCCGCGCCCAGGGCCTCGATGACGGCCAGCGCGCCGATGCTGTTCAAGACCCAATGCTCCCCTGCCGCGCCCAGCCGATACTCGATCCGGCGACCGTGTATCAAGGCTGCAACATCACTGCCCGAATCCTGCAGGTCGCAGGAGACAAGGCGGGCCTCGGCAGCCTCGCTGCGGCCGAAGCCGACGATGCGGGAAACGCCGAAATCACGGGCTTTTCGGACCAGCCGCTCGAAGTGGCGGCTGTCGCGATTGAGCACGGCGACTGCGCCTTCGGACATGCCCGCAAACAGGCAGCCCTTCTCGTCGGCGACCGCTTCCTCGCTGCCCATGTGGCCGATATGGACCGGCCCGACATTGGTCACGATGCCGACATGCGCCGCGACCTGGCGGGCGAGCGGCTCGATTTCGCCGGGATGGTTCATGCCGATCTCGAACACGCCGTAACGCACATCGCGCGGCAGGCGCGCGAGGCTGACCGGCACGCCGACGTGATTGTTGTAGCTCGCCACGCTTGCCGAGGTCGGCGCCTGCGCCGACAACATCGCGCGCAGGGCATCCTTGGTGCTGGTCTTGCCGACCGAGCCGGTGACGCTGGCAATGCGCGCGTGGCTGCGACGGCGTGCGGCAAGACCCAGCTCGACCAACGCCTTCATCGTGTCCAGAACGCGGACCAGCGCACCCTGCGCCCCCGACACCTCGCGTGACACGACGGCCGCCGCGGCCCCGCGCGAGAGGGCGTCGGCGACGAAGCCGTGACCGTCGGTCGTCTCGCCGCTCAGCGCGAAGAACAGATCCCCTTTTCCCACCGCACGGCTGTCGAACGTCACGCCCTGGGCTTCGAACGGCGCCGTGATCGAGGATGCGGTCAGGGCCGCCCGTACTTCGTCCGAGGTCCACAGCGCGCTCACGCACCGCCTCCGGCAAGCCCGCGCGCCTCCTCGGCGTCGTCGAAATGATGGGTAACGCCCTTGATCGTCTGGCCGGTCTCGTGACCCTTGCCGGCGATCAGCAGCAGGTCGTCCGCGCTCGACAGCGCGGCCATGCCGGCGGCGATGGCGGCGTGCCGGCCCTCGGCGATCTCGATCCAGTTGCGGCGATCCTCGGCGATACCGCGCCGGATCTCGGCACGAATTTCCACCGGCTCCTCGCTGCGGGGATTGTCGTCGGTCACGATCGCCAGGTCGGCGAGACGCGTGGCGATCTCGCCCATCACCGGGCGCTTGCCGCGGTCGCGATCGCCACCGCAGCCGAATACGACGACCAGCTTGCCGCGCGCGAAGGGCCTCAACGTCCGCAGCACCGTCTCCAGCGCCTCCGGCTTGTGGGCATAGTCGACATAGACCGCCGCGCCGGAGCGATGGCGGGCCACGAGTTGAAGCCGTCCAGGGGCGCCGGTCAGATGGGCCAGGGCCTCGACGGCGGCCGCGGCGTCGCCGCCCGTCGCGACCACGAGGCCGAGAGCGGCCAGCGCATTGGAGGCCTGGAAGCCGCCGACCAGCGGCAGATCGATCTCGCGACGCGTGCCCATCACGTCGAGCACGAGGTGCTGTCCGGCCGGGGTCGGCGGGTCGGCGATCAGGCGGAATTCATCGCCCTTCGCACCGTAGGTCCAGAAGCGGATGCCGCGCCGCGCGCAGATCGTGCGCAGTGTTTCGGCCCGCTCGCTGTCGGCGTTGACGACCGCCGTGCCGCCCGGCGGCAGCAGCACCTCGAACAGGCGCGCCTTGGCCTCGAAGTAGGCGTCCATCGACCGATGGTAGTCGAGATGCTCGTGGGTGAGATTGGTGAAGGCCGCCGCCGCCAGGCGCAGCCCGTCGAGCCGGTGCTGGTCGATGCCGTGGCTCGACGCCTCGATGGCGAGGTGCGAAACGCCCTGCCGGGCCAGGGCGGCGAGATCCTCGTGAAGCTGCACCGGGTCCGGTGTCGTGAGACCGCCGTCGCGCACCAGGGTCGGCGAGACGATGCCCAGCGTGCCGACGCTTGCCGCCCGGAGGCCCATCCGTTCCCAGATCTGGCGGACGAAATGCACCGTCGAGGACTTGCCGTTGGTGCCCGTGACGGCCGCGATGGTCTCGGGCTGGGCGCCGGCGAAGGCCGAGGCCATGAGCGCCACGCGACGGCGCGGATTGGCGTCTCGGACGACGACGATGCCAGGATCGAGCGGCGGCAACACCGCGTCCGGCGAGGCCAGGATGGCGACCGCGCCGCGCTTGACCGCATCGGCCACGAAGGCCGCGCCGTCCTCCCGGGTGCCCGCGAGGGCGGCGAAGAGATAGCCCGGCTGGACCTTGCGCGAATCGAGCGTCAGTCCGGCGAGAATGGGATCGCGCGGCAGCGCGGAAGAGGTCGCGTTTGCGTCGGCGCTCCGGCGCATGAGCTCACTCAGACGCAACACGACGCACCGCCGGACCGGGGGCTGCCGCCGTCTGGCCGGGAGCCACCGCCGTCTGTCCGGGAGCCGGACGGACCGGCAGGGCTCGACGATGGTCGCCGGGCGAACGCCGCACGCTGGCCGGCACGAGTTGCGGCGGCGCGACGGGAGGCGGCACGGGCGTCGAGGCGATTTCGATCGGGGGCAGGCCGTCCTTCAGGTCGCCCGGCAGGATGCCGTAGAGCGACACCATCTGCTCGATGATGAGCTTGACCGACGGAGCCGCCACCCAGCCGGCCGTCGCGTAGCCGCCGGTCTCCGGCAGGCCTTTCGGCTCGTCGAGCGAGACGATCACGACGAACTTCGGATCGTTCATCGGGAACGCACCGACGAAGGAGCTGATCAGGGCCTTCTGACGATAGCCGCCGCGGCCCGGCTTCTCGGCCGTGCCTGTCTTGCCGCCGACCTCGTAGCCCGGAACGTTGGCGTTCTTGCCCGTGCCCTCGACGGCGTTGAGGCGCAGGAGCTGGCGCATGCTGACCGAGGTCTTCTGCTGGATCACGCGCCGCCCCTTGTCGCTGGCGGCAGTGCGCTTCACGAGCGAGGGCTGGTAGAGAATACCGCCGTTGATCATCGCCGACGAGCCCATCGCAAGATGCAACGGTGTCACCGAGATGCCGTGACCGAAGGCGATGGTCATGGTGTTGATCTTCATCCAGTGGCGCGGCCACAGCGGCCCCGCGACTTCCGGCAGCTGCGTCGATACCGGCTTCAGGAAGCCGATCTTGTCGAAGAAGGCGCGCTGCCCTTCCGGTCCCATGACCTCGACCGCCATCTTGGCCGACGCGATGTTCGACGAAAACTTGAACGTCTCGGCGACGTTCAGAGGACGGCGCTGGGCGTGGTCGTCGTTGATCGTGAAGCGGTCGATGCGGATCGGCGACGTCGCGTCGAACACGCTGTTCAGCGTGATCTTGCCGCTATCGAGCGCCATCGCGGTATTGAAGATCTTGAAGGTCGAGCCCTGCTCGTAGACACCGAGCGTGGCGCGATTGAACAGTGCCTCGTTCGTGAGGGTGCGCGTGCTGTTGGGATTGTAGGTCGGGAGCGACGCCATCGCGAGGACTTCGCCGTTGGTCGCGTCCATGACGATGCCGGTGGCGCCGATCGCGGAGAATTTCTGGACCACGCGGGCGAGCTCGCGCTCGACGATGCGCTGCAGGCGGAGGTCGATCGAGAGCTGCAGGGTTTCGCCGCTCTGCAGCTGCTGGTCGAAGTAGCGCTCGACGCCCGCCAGGCCGGTATTGTCGACGCTGGCATAGCCGAGGATGTGCGCGGCGGCCGTGCCCTGCGGATAGATCCGTCGCTCCTCGGCCTGGAAATCGAGGCCGGGAATGCCGAGGCGGTTGACGCGGTCGTGCTCGCGCGGGCTCAGGCCGCGCTTGATCCAGACGAAGGTCCTGTCGCCTTCCAGCTTCTCGCGGACGTCGTCGTACTTGAGGTCGGGCAGCGCCGTGACGATCTTGCGCGCGGCCTCCTGCGGGTCGAGCAGCAGGTGCGGATTGACGAAGGCCGACATGACCGGGACGGATGTCGCCAGCACGGCGCCATTGCGGTCCACGATGTCGGCGCGCTCGGACTGGATCGAACCGCCGCGGGCGGCAACGCGCTGCGTCGGCTCGGCGCCGTCGCGCAGCAGCGAGACGTAGCCCATGCGCAGGCCGACCGCGGTGAAGGCCAGGCCGAAGATCACCGAAGCGATCACCAGACGCTGGCGCGCGGTCTCCTGGACGTCGCCCTTCAGGCGCTCCTTGGGCGAGGTGTAACGCGCGCCGGCCGCCGCGTTTACCGCGGCGGCCGGTTCGGGCGAGGCAGACTTTCGCCACAGCTTCACCGGGAACCCCCTTCATTTCGCGAGAGGATATCATCGATGGAGGTTGCGACGCTCTTGCCGTCGCCTCCCGGACCCGATGTTGCCGGCTCTTGGATTTGGGCCGGTCGAGGGGGCGTCGTGGGTCCGGAGGAACGCTGGGAAAGGGGTGCGGAGGCCGGCGAGGGGCTGCCGGCCTCCGCTGCGACGCGGCCACCACCACCGGGCAAGTTCGACGAGGGGACGTCGTTGCCCGTTCGTGGGGGGGAAGGAGGTGGTGGATCGCGCCGCGGGGGGACAGATTCGGGTTTGAGCTGATCGAGTCGGACGACCTGCTTGATCGAGGCCGACTCGAGCTTGAGATGCTTCTGCGCGAGCGCTTCGATGCGCTCGGATTCGTTCAGGTGAGCCCATTCGACCCGCAGGATGTGCGTGGCCTGCTGGCTCTCGATGATCTTCTGGTTGGTGCGGTCGATGCGCTCCTCGAGGTCCTGCACCTTGTACTTCACGGTGAACAGGCCCACGGCCGTGGCGACGGCGACGACCGACCAGAACAGGAGCCCGCGATGGATCATGCGGCACCGCCGGCGCCGAGCTTCTCGGCGACCCGCAGACGCGCCGAGCGGGCCCGCGGATTGGCGGCGACCTCTTCGGGCGACGGCAGCGTGGGCTTGCGCGTGAGGTCGCGCAGCGTCGCGGGCCGCCCACCGGCGCCCGGCGGCGCGTGGCGCGACGGGCCGGGCGTGCGACCGGCGCGGGCGCGGACGAATTCCTTTACGGCCCGGTCTTCCAGAGAGTGGAAGGACACGATCGCGAAACGGCCGCCCGGCGCGAGCACCTGCTCGGCCGCGGCGAGGCCGCGCTCGAGTTCGCCCAGCTCGTCGTTCACGGCGATGCGCAGGGCCTGGAAGGTCCGCGTCGCCGGATCGCTCTCGTCCCGGCCCTGCGGACCGACCGCGCGGCGCACGATCTCGGCCAGCTCGCCCGTGGTCTCGATCCGCTTGGCACGCCGCGCCTCGACGATGCTGCGCGCGACACGGCGGCTTCGCCGCTCTTCGCCGTAGCGCCAGATGATGTCGGCGAGCTCCGTTTCGTTTGTTTCGTTTACGAGATCCGCCGCCGACGGACCGTTCTTCTCCATGCGCATGTCGAGCGGGCCCGAGGCGCGGAAGGAGAAGCCGCGATCGGCCTGGTCGAACTGCATCGACGAGACGCCGAGATCGAGCGCCACACCATCGACGTCCTCGACACCCTCGGCCGCCAAGAGGTCCGCCATGTCGCCGAAGCGGCCTTCGATCAGGCGCAGGCGCGGCGCATAGCGTTCGGCGAGCGCCTGGCCCGCGGCAATCGCGTCGGGATCGCGGTCGATGGCGATGACCTGGCAATCGGCGCGATCGAGCATCGCCGCCGTGTAACCGCCGGCACCGAACGTGCCGTCGAGATAGCGGCCGCCATCGCGCGGCTGCAGCGCATCGACGACTTCGCGCGCCATCACCGGAATATGGCGAACGCCGCTCATGCGTCGCCTCCGCCGAGATTGCGCACGAACGCCGCCATCTTCTCGCGCTCGGCCTCGCGGCGCGCCTGCCAGCGCCCGGGATTCCAGAGCTGAAACTTGTCGACCTTGCCCACCAGCATGACGCCGTCGGTCGCATCGAGCGTCTGGACGAACTCGGCCGGCATCGTGAAACGGCCGTCGGGCTCGAGCGAAATGGTGCGCGCGCCGGCGGACAGAAACCCGGCCGGATCGAAGGCGTCGTCGTCCAGGGCGACCTTCAGCGACCCCTTCGGACCCAGCGCTTCGGCGCGCAGGCGGTCCAGCATGGCGTCGAAGCCGGCGCGGGAGTTGCCGTTCACGAGACCGGCGATGGTGGGGGAATGATAGAGCACGAAGGCGCCACGATCATCCGCAGGCAGCTCGTCGCGAAAAGCCGCGGGCAACAGGACCCGGCCCTTCTTGTCCAGCTTGATCAGGATCTCGGACCGGAATGCCACGGCCCATCTCCCCCTAGCCCCGCCGCAGGTGCCCCACGCCCCTACGTTGCCTGTTACACGGGATACATTGGGATATCATGGGAAAGACCGGGATGCAATTATATCGACCAAGAATCCACAAGGAATCTGAACGACTTAGACACGTCCTCTATTGCGCTCTCCGCACAGAAAAGCACAAGGGCTTGTAGATTCGAGTGCTGATGGAGGAACGAAAAGGGTCAGACGGCCTGTAAGCCGGGTTCTGTCCTCGCCCGAAAGCGATGGATGGCCATTCCTCTGGGACGCCCGTTACCGAACGCCTCGCGCGACCGACCCGGGCGACGACGCGGAAACACCGCTGCCGGTTGCCCGGCGTGTCACCCCTATTTGGTCTTGCTCCCGGTGGGGTTTGCCATGCCGCTTCCGTTGCCGGTCGCGCGGTGGGCTCTTACCCCACCGTTTCACCCTTGCCGTCCTGGCGAGCCAGGCTGGCGGTTTGTTTTCTGTGGCACTTTCCCTGGGGTCGCCCCCGCCGGACGTTATCCGGCACCGTGTCTCCGTGGAGCCCGGACTTTCCTCACCCGTTCGGTTGCCCGCCCGAGTGCAGCCATCCAGCCGTCTGACCCGCCGCCTGACTAGGCCGCTCGCCCCATCGGGTCAAGCAGGCCTGCCAACTGCGAGCGCGTCTCGGGATCGATCATGCCATCGACCTGGGCCGGCCGGTAATGGCGCTGGAAGGCCTTCACGATCTCTCGCGGCGGCACCGCGAGCGGGGCTGCGTAGCCAAATCGCTGAAGCGCCTTGTGGAAATCGCCGTCCAGCGGCCGTGTGCCGGCCTTGGGCCACAGCCCGATCCCCTGCTCCGCCAGTCGCTTCCAGGGAAAGCGCCGCCCCGGATCGATCTTGCGCTGGGGTGCGACGTCGGAATGGCCGACGACGTTGCGCGGCTCGATGGCCGGATGGCGTGCCAGGATCCCCCGGCAGAGTTCGACCAGCGCCTCGATCTGCTGGGCGGGATAGTCATGCCGATCGCCGTGCAGGTTCACGATCTCGATGCCGATCGAGGTCGCGTTCAGCGCCTCGCGGCCGCGCCACCAGGATTTCCCGGCATGCCAGGCGGTGCGATCCTCGGGCACGAGGCGATAAGCCGTGCCGTCGAGATCGAGCACGTAGTGCGAACTCACCCTGTGCTCGCGCGTCGCGTCGCGCAGGATGTCGAGCGACTCCTGCAGCGGAAGCTCCGTGTAGTGCAGCACGAGGATATCGACGACGGCGTCGTCCGGTCTGGGCGCGTGGTTGGGCGACGGCAGGTCGATGAGCTTCACGGTCAGGCCGGCACGAGACCGCGCTGCCTGCGCAGCCGGTCATAGGCGTCGTTGATCAGCGCGAGCTTGCGGTTTGCGACCGCGATCGCCTCTTCCGGCAGCCCCTGCGCCATCAACCGGTCTGGATGGTTCGCGCGGACCTGTCGCAACCAGGCTTCGCGGATCTGCTCGTCGGTGGCCAGCGGGTCGATGCCCAGCACCACGCAGGGTTCACATTCGACCGCACCCAGCGCGGCGGCCTTGGCGCGCTCGAACCGCGAGCTGGGCAGGCCGAAGATGCTGGCGACCTTCGCCAGATAGTCGGCTTCCGCGACATCGATCTTGCCGTCGGCCTGCGCGATGCTGAACAGGCCCTCGATCACGTTCTCGAGGATCTCGGGCGCATCGGGAAACAGCGCGGCCACCTGGCGGGCATAGGTCTCGAAGCCGCCGGCATCGCGCTTGGCCAGGTCGAAGAAGCGCTCGACGTTCGCTTCCTCGCCCGGAGGCACCTCGAAGAAGTCGCGGAACGCCGCCCTCTCGACCTCCGAGACCTGGCCATCGACGCGCGCCATCTTGGCCCCCAGCGCAATGACGCCGATGGTGAAGCCGATCTGCCGCAGGCCGGGGTGCCCGCCATCGTCGGCCGGCGGCGAGGACAGGCCCAGCAGCTCGGCGATGCCGAGGCCGTTCATGCCCTCCACGATTTTGTCCCAGATCCTCATGCCCTGTCCTTATAGCAGGAGGGAGCCGATTGCGACGCAGACCAGAAGGCCGAGCGCCAGACGGCGATAGAATGTCTCGCTGGCCAGCGGGAACAGGCGCTCGCCCACCACGCCGCCCAGCATGACGGCCGGCGCCAGGAACAGGCCCTGCACCCCGGTGCTCCAGCCGATCAGGTCGCGCGAGGTGAACGCGATCAGGGCGAGCAGATCGACGAACACGAAATAGGTCGTGAGATTGGCGCGCACATGCGCTGCAGAATTGGCGCCCGCGAGGTAATAGAAAGCAATCGGTGGGCCCGCCATACCCGAAAGCCCGTTCAGGAACCCGCTGGTGGCGCCGGCAGCGAGCGTCGTGGCGGCGTTCGGCCGTCCGGAGAATCGCCAGCCGCTGGCGAGCATGACGACGGCGCTCAGGATGATGGCCGAGATCGCCCACCGCATCGGCTCGGGTTCGACGGCCGTGAGCACGAGGTTGCCGAACGGCACGCCGATGGCGGCCGCCACCAGCAGCAGGCCGATGCGCCGCCAGTCGACCAGGGGCAGGACGCGGGGCACCAGGGGCAGCGCGACGGCGATCTCCAGCAGCAGGCACAGCGCGACACCGACCGCCGGCCCGTACAGCGCCGAGAAGATCGGCGTCATCATCATCGCGGCGCCAAATCCGGCGAAGCCTCGCACCATGCCTGCAATGCAGGCAACGAGGGCAGAAATCAGGAAAGGAGCGCTCAACAGGTCGGGCATCGCGGGCCGGACGCTAGCATTGCCGGAGCCCCGTGCGCGCATCATATAATGGAGGTCATGGCCTCAAAGAATCTTGCGGTTCCGGCTACCCCCCTCCTGATGCCGTACATCCAGCGGCGGCCGGAGCTCGAAGGCATAACGCCCAAGCCCTTCAAGCTCGTCTCCGACTATACGCCCGCCGGCGACCAGCCCGAGGCGATCAAGCAGCTCATCGCCGGCGTCGAAGGCGGCGAACGCGACCAGGTCCTGCTGGGCGTCACCGGCTCGGGCAAGACCTTCACCATGGCCAACGTGATCGCGAGCCAGGGACGGCCGGCCCTGGTGATGGCGCCCAACAAGACGCTCGCGGCGCAGCTCTATGCCGAGATGAAGGGGTTCTTCCCCGAAAACGCCGTCGAGTATTTCGTCTCGTACTACGACTACTACCAGCCCGAAGCCTACGTCCCGCGCACCGACACCTTCATCGAGAAGGATTCGTCGATCAACGAGCAGATCGACCGGATGCGCCACTCCGCGACGCGCGCACTGATGGAGCGCGACGACGTCATCATCGTCGCCTCGGTCTCGTGCATCTACGGCATCGGTCCGCTGGAGAACTACCAGAAGATGACCTTCCGCCTGCACAAGGGGCAGAAGATCGACCGCACCACCCTGCTGCGTCGCTTCGTCGAGCAGCAGTACAAGCGCAACGACAACGCGTTCCAGCGCGGCAGTTTCCGTGTGCGCGGCGATACGATCGACCTGTTCCCGGCCCACTACGAGGATCGCGCGTGGCGCTTCGAGATGTTCGGCGACGAGATCGAGTCGATCACCGAATTCGATCCGCTGACCGGCGACAAGACCCTGTCGCTGAACGACATCATCGTCTACGCCAACAGCCACTACGTGACGCCCAAGCCCACGCTGCAGAAGGCGATCGAGCAAATAAAGGCCGACCTCAAGCAGCGCCTGGAGGAGTTCAACCGCGCCGGCCGGCTGCTCGAGGCGCAGCGGCTGGAGCAGCGCACGCTTTTCGACATCGAGATGATGGAGACGACCGGCGCCTGCGCCGGCATCGAGAACTATTCGCGCTATCTCACCGGCCGCAAGGCCGGCGATCCGCCGCCTACCCTGTTCGAGTACTTCCCCGAGAATTCGCTGCTGATCTGCGACGAGAGCCACGTCACGGTGCCGCAGATCGGCGGCATGTTCCGCGGCGACTTCAACCGCAAGAGCGTGCTGGCCGAGTTCGGCTTCCGCCTGCCCTCGGCGATCGACAACCGGCCGCTCAAGTTCGAGGAATGGGACGCGCTGCGGCCGCAGACGACCTATGTCAGCGCCACCCCGGGCGACTGGGAGATGGAGCGCACCCAGGGCACCTTCATCGAGCAGGTCATCCGTCCGACCGGCCTGATCGATCCGACCGTCCTGATCCGGCCGGTCGAGAAGCAGGTCGACGACCTGATCGCCGAGTGCAAGGACTGCGCGAAGAAGGGCCAGCGCGTGTTGGTCACCGTGCTCACCAAGCGCATGGCCGAGGATCTGGTCGAGTACATGCACGAGGCCGGCATCCGCTGCCGCTACCTGCACTCCGACATCGACACGCTGGAGCGCATCGAGATCATCCGCGACCTGCGACTCGGCGCTTTCGACGTGCTGGTCGGCATCAACCTGCTGCGCGAGGGCCTCGACATTCCCGAATGCGCGCTGGTCGCCATCCTCGACGCCGACAAGGAAGGCTTCCTGCGCTCGCCGACCTCGCTGGTGCAGACGATCGGCCGCGCCGCGCGCAACGTCGAGGGCCGCGTCATCCTCTACGCCGACAAGATGACGGACTCGATCAAGTACGCCATTTCGGAGACCGACCGCCGTCGCGCCAAGCAGACCGCCTACAACGAGAAGCACGGCATCACGCCCGCCTCGGTGAAGCGCAACATCGCGGAGATCCTGCAGTCGACCGCCGAGCGCGACCACTACACGGTCGACACCGGCGTGTCGGGCGACGTGCATCTGGTCGGGCACAATCTGCGCACCCACATCGTCGAACTCGAGAAGCGGATGCGCGCCGCCGCCGCCGACCTCGAATTCGAGGAGGCCGGTCGCCTGCGCGACGAGATCCGCCGCCTCGAAGCGCACGAGCTCGAGCTGCCGGGTCAGGCCGCCAGCGCCAATGTCGGCGTCCACCTCGGCAAGATGCAGCATTCGCGGGTCTTCCGTGGCGTGCGCACGGGTTCGGGCGGACGCGGCAAGCCAGCACGGCGTAGCGGCCGATAGGAGATATTCCATGCGCTTTGGTCCAATTGCAGTTCTTCTCTTCTTCATCTGCATCGGGCCACTGGCCGCACAGGATCGCCAGCAGGTGGTCCGCGTCCCTGGTCCGGGTGGATCCACGCTGGTCGCGACGGTGATGCGCCCGCCGGGCGAGGCGAGAAGCCCACTGGTCGTCATCAATCACGGCTCGCCCGCGGACGGTTCGCAGCGCGCCAAGATGGAGCGCCCACGCTATACGGCGCTGTCGTCGTTCTTCCTGTCGCGCGGCTATGTCGTCGCGCTGCCGCTTCGCCGCGGCTATGGCGAAACGGGAGGCTCGTGGGCCGAGGGCTTCGGTTCGTGCGAAGTACCGGATTATTTCAATGCCGGCCTTCAGGGTGCCGCCGACATCCAGGCCACCATCGACTTCATGCGTGCACAGCCCTACGTCGCGCCCGACCGGACGATCGTGGTCGGCCAGTCCGCCGGCGGCTGGGCGACGATCGCGCTGTCGAGCCGCAACCCGCCGGGCGTCGCGGGCATCATCAACTTCGCCGGCGGGCGCGGCGGACATCAGAAGCTGGCGGGCGGCGCCATCGGCAACTGCGCGCCCAGATCGCTCGTCGAGGCTGCGGCGAAATACGGCACGACGGCACGCGTGCCGATGCTCTGGATCTATACCGAGAACGACAGCTTCTTCGAGCCGTCTCTCGCCAAGCGAATGGCCGAAGCCTACAGCGGCGCGGGCGGCAAGGCGACGTACCGGCCGGTCGGGGCGTTCGGGCGAGACGGCCACAGCCTCGCGGGATCGAGCAACGGCAATTCCGTCTGGGGCCCCCTGATCGAGAGTCTTCTCGCCGGCCTGAAATAGGTCGCTAGTCCAAGGCTACATCGATGCGTGGGCAGAAGATCAGCAAAAACAAGCGGCCTTCCATATGGTCTGCCACGGCCACGATCGTGACCCTGTCCTTCGCAGCACCTGCGAGCGCAGCCATCGACTGGATGGGACCCGAGGTGCCAGCCGAAGGTCTTCGCGTCGGCTCCGAACTGCTCGAATGGGGCAGCAACGTCAGCATTCCAACGCTCATGCACAAGGGCCAACCGGTCGTTCGCTCGACCAACAGTTATGCGAAGCCGACGTTTACCGTCCTCGACACCTGGACCACCCCGGACACCAGCGCCGTCCTCCTCCAGGCGGGTGCGGCGGCGACCAGAGATTGCTCGGTCATCCATGTCGTGGAAAGCCGGCAATCCGATCTCCTCGCTGTACACGAACTTGGAATGATCTGCGTCGCCTTCGACATGCCCAAGGTCGAGCGGAACGCCGAAGGCTTTCTCTTTTCCCATCCTTCAAGCCCGATGGAAGGAACGTCAGCCAGACAATGGCACGCACGCACCGGCAGAGTGACGACGAGCAAGGTCGAGTTTCATCCTGAACCGCATTCGACCATGGAAAAGCTGGTCACCATGGATCACCCTGAAGGCGCAGAACCACTCGAGAACGAAGAATTCTTCACGGCAGTAAAGCGCTTACCCGTACTTCAGCGCGATCGGATCTTGAGTGCTTTGTGGTTGGTCACCAAAGATTGCTGCGGCTGGGCGACGCGAAGTCCCTATGGCGTGGCAATGGACGACAGAACAGTCGCCTATGCGGGTTGCGGCCAGTACATGGTCGGCGCCCGGGTCCATTGCAAAGACAGCGACGCGCTTGCCGTCTGGGATCGCCAACGGCGCGCCTTTTATTTTGCGACCGACGACCATCGAACAGACGCCCGGCATGACGATTCCGCCGCGCTGACGGTCTGGCCGCCTTCGCAGGATTGGTCGCCTGCTGCACGGGAAAGACTTGAAGCCTGGAAGAACGGGCGGGCATTGCTGACGACAAACCGAGAATGAGTGCGCAGCGTTTCGCTATGACGAGTGCCGGTTGAGAGTTTTCTCGCCGGCCTGAATCCGGTCGTTATAGTCCCGGCGCATGTCCGCCGCGCCGACAGATCTTCGCCGCTATCTCGCAGCCCTCGCCTCGCTGACCCTGATCCAGGTCATCTCGACGATGGTCTTCAACCAGGCGTCGGTGCTGGCGCCCGCCGCCGCCGCCGAATTCGGCGTCGCGGCCGCGGATGTCGCCTACTACGTGTCGATCGTCTATCTCGCGGCGATGATCTCGACCGTGGGCGGCGGAACGATCACGCGGAGGCTGGGACCGATCCGTTTCATCCAGACCGGACTCACGATCGCGGCGCTGGGCTCCTTCGTCTTCGCGACGGGCGGCTTGGCGATGGCCGCGCTTTCGGCCTTCATCGTCGGCCTCGGCTCGGGCCCGCTCACCATCGCCAGCTCGCACATCCTGGCCCGCGTGTCGCCGCCGCGGCTGGCCAATGTCACCTTCTCGCTGAAGCAGAGCGGCGTGCCGGTCGGCTTCGCGATCTGCGGCGCCGTGCTGCCGACTCTCGCCCTCGATTTCGGCTGGCGCTGGGCCGCGGCTTCGGTCGGTCTTCTCTCGATCGCCGCGGCCATCGCCATCCAGCCGCTGCGCGCTCTGTACGACGACGAGCGCAGCGGCGGTTCTGCGCGCCTGCCGACGCTGGCGGAGATCTTCGAGCCGTTGCAGCTCGCCTGGCGCGATCCGATCCTGCGGCCGATGTGCTTCATCGGCATGCTGTTCTCGGCCACGCAAGCAATCGTGGTGAACTTCACCGTCGTCTATGCCGTCGATGGACTGCAGATGTCCTACGTGCTGGCTGGCGCGCTGCTGTCGGCGGCAACCCTTGCCGGCGCCTTCGGCCGCGTCTTCTGGGGCGCGCTCGCCGACCTGCTGCGCCGGCCGTCGGCGGTGCTGGCGGGCATCGGTGCCATCATCGCAATGGCTGCCACGGTGATGTCCTTCTCGACGCCCGCCTGGCCCACCACCGCAGTCTACATCGTCTGCACGATCCTGGGCGGCACTGCCGTCGGCTGGAACGGCGTGTTCATCGCCGAGAGCGCCTCGCGGGCGCCGCCGGGACGGGCCGCGGAATTCACGGGCGCGACGCAGCTCTTCGTGTTCTGCGGCGCCCTCCTGTCGCCGCTCCTCTTCCGCACCGTGCTGGCCATCACCGGCGTCTACGAAGCGGGCTATCTCCTGCTGGCGGCCGGCGTGGCGACGGCCTCGTTCTTCCTCGGCAGGGCAGCGCTGCGCCGTTCCTGACTTACTCCTGCTTCAGCGCGCTTTCGTGCCAGCGGCGCAGTAGCAGGTGCGAAACAAGCGACAGCAACAGGTAGATCGCGATGCCGGCCGCGGAGATCAGGACCAGGGCCGCGAACATCCGCGGGATCTTGAGCTGGTAGCCCGATTCGAGGATACGGTAGGCGAGGCCCGATTCGCGGCCCCCCGAGCCCGCCACGAACTCGGCCACCACGGCGCCGATCAGCGCCAGCCCACCCGAGATGCGCAGGCCCCCCAGGAAGTAGGGCAGCGCCGCCGGCAGGCGCAGGTCGATCAGCGTGCGCCAGCGGCTCGAACCGTAGAGCTGGAACAGGTCGAGCAGGTTGCGGTCGACCGAGCGCAGGCCCAGCACCGTGTTGGACAGGATGGGGAAGAAGGCCACCAGCCAGGCGCAGATCAGCAGCGAGACATTGACGTCGTCGACCCAGGCGATGATCAGCGGCGCGATGGCCACGATCGGCGTCACCTGCAGGATGATGGCGTAGGGAAAGAGCGACAGCTCGATCCAGCGCGACAGCGAGAACAGCAGCGCCAGCAGGACGCCGACCACCACCGCGGCCAGCAACGCCTGCAGGGTGATCGTGAGCGTGACCACCAGCGCCGGCCAGAGCGTTCCCCAGTCCGCCACCAGCGTCTGCGCCACCAGGATCGGCCCCGGCAGGATGTAGGGCGGAATCGCCATCGCCCGCACGAGGCCCTCCCACAGGGCCAGCATGAAGATCCCCATCAGGACC
Source organism: Reyranella sp. (assembly GCF_965228225.1). Taxonomy (GTDB): domain Bacteria; phylum Pseudomonadota; class Alphaproteobacteria; order Reyranellales; family Reyranellaceae; genus Reyranella. The sequence continues at coordinate 3,528,306 of NZ_OZ245801.1, forward strand.
GGAGCGACGATGCGGGCGCTCATGCGATCATCCCCAGCCTCATCCTGAGGAGCGACGCGCAGCGTCGCGTCTCGAAGGACGGGATCAGGCGAAGCGTTCGTAGCCCATGCTTCGAGACGCCGGGCTGCGCCCGGCTCCTCAGCATGAGGTCGTGCTCTAGAAAACAGGCGCTCATGCCGCCATCGCTTCCGAAAGCTGCGTCGAGGTGAGGCGGCAGAGGGCGGCATAGTCGGCGGAGGTGCCGAAGGCCTCGCTGCGTGGATAGGGCGCCGGGATGGCGAGCTCGGAGCGCACGCGGCCGGGGCGCGCGCTCATCACCACGATGCGCTGCGACAGGAATACCGATTCGAACACCGAGTGGGTCACGAACACGGCGGTGAAATGCGTGCGCTGCCACAGTTCCAGCAGGTCGGTGTTCAGCCTGCGCCGCGTGATCTCGTCGAGGGCTGCGAAGGGCTCGTCCATCAGCAGCAGTCTCGGACCCGTGACCAGCGCGCGCGCGATCGAGACACGCATCTTCATGCCGCCCGACAGTTCGCGCGGATAGCTCTTCTCGAAGCCCTTGAGCCCCACGCCCGCGAGCGCTTCGGCGGCGCGCGCCTCGCGTTCCGAGCGCCCCAGCCCGCGCAGCTTGAGCGGCAGGGCCACGTTGGCCAGCGCCGTCGTCCACGGCATCAGGGTCGGTTCCTGGAAGACGAAGCCCAGGTCGGGCCTGCCCTGCGGCCACTCGATCGTGCCGGCCGTCGGCTCGGCGAGGCCGGCGATCAGCCGCAGCAGGGTCGATTTTCCGCAGCCCGAGGGACCGAGCACGCTCAGGAACTGGCCGGCCTCGATGTCGAGCGAAGCGTCGCCCAGCGCCTGGACGCCGTTCGCGAAAACTCTGGAGACAGCGCAGACGCGAACGAGCGGCATCAGCCCGCGGGCAAGGTCAGGTCGAGGCGCGTGGCCCAGACCGGCAAGGGCAGCGTGTCGCGCGCCGCGAGGCTGGCCGGCAGGGCGGCGCGGTCGGTCACCTTGGCAAAAGGCAGGACGAGGCCGGCGCGCACGCCGAACACCGCATCGCGGTCGAGATGCTCGTCATCCTCGGGGAAGAACTCGGTGATCAGCGGCGGATGGCCGGGCGCCTGGATGATCATGTGCAGATGGGCGGGCCGCCAGGCGTCGCGCCCCAGGATGCGCAGCATGTCGCCGGCCGGACCGTCGTCCGGCACCTTGTAGGAGACCGGCCGCACGGTGGTGAAGGCGAAGGTGCCGTCGTCCGCCACGGTGAGGCGCGCGTGATAGTTGGTCGGCGATTGCCCGGCGTCCTGCTGGGCATAGAGGCCGTTGCCGGCATTCTGCCAGATCGCCAGCACGGTCCCTTTCGCTGGCGCGCCCTTTCCATCGACGATGCGGCCGCTCACGACCAGGGGCTCGCCCACCTGGCCGCGCCACAGATCGCCGCCATTGGACAGTTCGGGCGCTCCCTCGATGTGGAACGGGCCGAGCACGGACGACGGCGTTCCGCTGCCGGCGGCGTTCACCATGTCCACCAGAGACGACACGCCGAGCAAGTCGGAGAACAGGATGTATTCGTTGCGCTTGTCGTCGGTGAACCGGGTGGCGCGCGTGAGGGCGTCGATGGCGGCGCCCCACTCGGCCTGCGTGACCTTGTTCTCGCGCACGAAGCTGTGCAGATGGCCGGCCAGCGAGACCAGCAGTGTCCGCGCGCGTTCGGACGGGGCCTCACGCGCATAGTCGGCGAAGGCCTGGGTGATCGAGGTCGGGGTGAGATTGCGCACGGACGCCTCCCTGGGGTGGGGCCTCGGCCCGTTACCGCGGCGCCCGCAGAAGCGCGTCGTAGTCCGCCCGCAGCAGCGCAAACAGCAGATGGTCGGCCCACTGGCCGTTGATGCGCAGATACTGCCGGGCCAGCCCCTCTTCGTGAAAGCCGACCTTGGTCAGCACGGCCTTGGAAGGTTCGTTGTGCGGCAGGCAGGCGGCCTCCAGGCGGTGCAGCCGCAGGTCGTCGAACACGAACGGCAGGGTGGCGCGCAGACCGTCGGTCATCAGGCCCTGGCCGGCATAGGGCTGGCCCATCCAGTAGCCGACGGACGCGGCCTGGGCGACGCCGCGGCGGACGTTGCTGAGGTTGATTCCGCCGACCAGCCGGCGGCCTTCATTGGTGAAGACGAACAGGCCGTAGGCCTCGCCTGCCCGCCATTCCTTGATCTGCTGCCGCAGCCGGCGCCGGAAATGGTCGCGGGCCAGCGAATCCTCGGGCCAGGTGGGCTCCCAGGGGGTGAGAAAGGCGCGGCTGCGGGCCCGCAGTTCGGCCCATTCAGGCCAGTCGTCCAGGCTCGGCGCGCGCAGAAACACGCGCTTCCCGGTAATCCGGGTCATCCCTGACAGCGACAACGGGACGTCGGCAAAGCGGAACATCTTGGGCTATACTCGCGGTTCTTCGGAATTCTTGCATGTTTTCCGGGGTTCGACGTAGGAAATTGAGACGGTCCGTCACGCACCGGGGCGCCGGAAGAGCTGCCGCCATTCGGCCAAACGGGCGTATTACATCCATCTATCGCAAGTCTTCGAGGCACATCGGCCATGGAAACGGCTAGCAAACCCAGTGTCGGCGAAAAGGGCAGATTCTATCTGACCAAGCACATCTGGCTTCCCCAGCAGCCGCTGGAGGATTTCAACCTCAAGCTTTCGGACATGATCCTGCGGAACATGCCGAAGCTGCCGCTGGGCGGCGAGGACGCGATGAAGGTCTTCCCGGTCCTGGGTGAGCTCAAGAAGAGCCACGCCAAGATCAAGGCCGACCTCGAGTACCTCCTGAGCCATCATGAGGAGATCCCGGCCCTCCACGAGGTCCATCCGCGCGACCTCTACGTCCCGGGCCGCGCCTGGCGCACCTTCCTGCTGAAGCTGTGGGGCCATGACGTTCCGGAGAATGCCGCAGCGGTGCCGGACACGATGGCTGCGATCGCGCGCATCCCCGGCGTCCACACGGCGCTGTTCAGCATCCTCGCCGGCCGCGCCGAGATCGAGCCGCACCGGGGATCTGCCGCCGGCATCATCCGCTTCCACTATCCGCTGATCGTGCCGAAGGAGCCCGAGAAGTGCTGGATCGAGATCGGCGGCCATCATTTCTTCTGGAAGGAAGGCGAGCCGCTGGTGTTCGACGACACCCGCGAGCACTGGGTGAAGAACCAGACCGACGAGACGCGGGTCGTGCTGATCATCGACTTCAACGCGCCGATGCCGTTCCCGATGAATCTCTACACAGGCCTGCGCTACAATCTCGTCCGCCGCAGCGCCGAGATCAAGACCGCCATCGAACGCGCCGCGATCGGCGTCCCTCCGCGCACGGCGCAGGCCGAACTGCCGAAAGCGGCCTGAGCAAAACATCACCTCACCCTGAGGAGGCTGCGCAGCAGCCGTCTCGAAGGGTGGGTTCCAGGTGGATTGGCAGCCCATCCTTCGAGACGGGCGCCTGCGGCGCGCTCCTCAGGATGAGGACTATTGGTAGCGCGCGCTCTCTTACGCCGCGAGGCGGCCGGCGATCTTGTCGAGCGATTCCAGGCCGTCGATCGGGCCCAGGGCGGCGAGGGTGAGTTCGCCCTTCAGCAGACGGCGAGCGACGCGGCGCACGGCGTCCTGGTCGACCGCCTCGATGCGCGAGACGATCTCGGCGTAGGGGATGGTGCGGCCGTGGACGATCAGGTGGCGCGCCGCCTGCTCGCAGCGCGCGCCGCTCGATTCGAGGGCCATCAGCGTGCCGGCCTTGATCTGGTTGCGGGCGCGCACGAGTTCCTGCTCGTTCAGCGTATCGGCCACGGTGACGAATTCCTCGCACACCGCGGGTACCAGTTCCGCGAGATCGTCCTCGCCGGTGCCGGCATAGATGCCGAACAGGCCGCCATCGGCATAGGCTGTGTTGAAGCAGTGGATGCCGTAGACCAGCCCCCGCTCCTCGCGGATGCGCTGGAACAGGCGCGAGGACATGCCGCCACCGAACAGCGTCGAGTAGATCGCCAGCGCAAAGTAGTCCGGGTCGCGATAGCCGATGCCCTCGCACCCCAGCACGAGATGCGCCTGTTCGAGCACGCGCTGTTCGCGGCCGTCGCCACCGACATAGGCCAGCGGGACCGGCCGCTCGGCGTTGGCGGGCGTGCGCGGCACCGAGCCGAAATGCTTCTCGGCGAGATCGACGATCTGGTCGTGCTCGACCCGGCCCGCCGCCGACAGGACCATGTTTCCGGCCGTGTAGTGGCGCGCGAGATAGGCGAAGAGATCGTCGCGGCCGATCGCCTCGACCGACGTGGCGGTGCCCAGCACCGGCCGGCCGAGCGGCTGGCCCGGCAGCGCGGTCTCCTGGAACTGGTCGAAGATCAGGTCGTCGGGCGTGTCGAGGGCCTGGCCGATCTCCTGCAGGATGACGCCGCGCTCGCGCTGCAGCTCGTCGGGATCGAACACCGAGTTGCGCAGGATGTCCGACACCATCTCGATGCCCAGCGCGACGTCTTCCTTGAGAACCGAGGCGTGATAGGCGGTGATCTCGCGGCCGGTATAGGCATTCAGGCTGCCGCCGACATTCTCGATCTCCTCGGCGATGGCGCGCGCGCTGCGGGTGCGGGTGCCCTTGAACGCCATGTGCTCCAGCATGTGGGCCATGCCGTTCAGCTCCGCCGTCTCGTGGCGGGTGCCGCAGCCGACCCAGATGCCGAGCGACGCCGATTCCACCTCGGGCATCGGGTCGACGGCGATCCGCAGGCCGTTGCCCAGCGTCGTAACCTTCACATTGCTCACGTGCGCACCTTGTTTCTGGCTGCGGGCGCGGCGGCCATTTCCCGTCGTTCGTCGATCATGGATTTGAGGGCCTCGACGTCGTTCGGCATTCCATCGGCGCGCTCGGCGCGGTCCAGCAGGTCGCCGAGCCGCTCCGGCAGGCGCGGCCGCCGGCCGGTCGCCTTCTCGACGGCGTCGGGGAACTTGGCGGGATGCGCCGTCGCCAGCACGACCATGGGAATGGCGGGATCGCGTCGATGCTGCTGGGCCAGCGCATAGCCCACCGCGGTGTGCGGATCGATCGTCTCGCCGAAACGCGTCAGGCAGTCCTTCATTGCGGCGAGCGTGCCGGCATCGTCCAGCCGGCCTGCGTCGAAGAGCTCGCGGACGCCGGCCAGCACGTTGCCGCCGACCTTCAGCGTGCCGGTGCTGCGGAACGCCGTCATGGCGTCGGCCAGGGCGACGCCGTCGCGTTCGTAGAGATCGAACAGCAGGCGCTCGAAGTTGCTCGATATCTGGATATCCATGCTGGGGCTCAGCGTCGGCACGACCCCGGAGGTCGTCATCGTGCCGCTCTCGAAGAAGCGAGCCAGGATGTCGTTGCTGTTGGCGCCGACCACGAAGTGCGAGATCGGCAGGCCCATCTGCTTGGCGGCATAGCCCGCATAGACGTTGCCGAAATTGCCGCTGGGCACGCTGAACGCCACGGGCCGCTCCGGCGCGCCGAGCTTCAGCGCCGCCCAGAAGTAGTAGACGATCTGCGCCATGACGCGGGCGAAGTTGATCGAGTTGACCGCCGTCAGCGCATGCCTGTCGCGGAACGCCAGGTCGTTGAAGCAGGCCTTGGCGAGGTCCTGGCAGTCGTCGAACGTACCCTGCACCGCGATGTTGTGAACGTTGGGCGCCAGCACCGTCGTCATCTGCCGACGCTGGACCTCGCTCACGCGGCCGTGCGGAAACAGCATGAAGATGTCGATGGTCTTGCGGTCGCGCACCGCCTCGATGGCGGCCGAGCCCGTATCGCCCGACGTGGCACCGACGATGGTGGCGTGCTGGCCGCGGGTCGTCAGGGTCTGGTCGAGCATGCGGCCGAGGAGCTGCAGCGCCACGTCCTTGAAGGCCAGCGTCGGGCCGTGGAACAGTTCGAGCAGATGCAGGCCCGAATCGCCCAGCGGCTTCAGCGGCGCGACTTCCGGCGTCTCGAACGAGGCATAGGCCTCGCCGATCAGGCGACGGAAGGTCGTGTCGTCGAAAGTGTCGCCGACGAACGGCTTCATGATGCGGAAGGCGAGCTCGGTATAGCTCAGCCCCTTCAGAGCCGCGATCTCGGCCTTGCTGAACTGCGGCCATTCGGCGGGCAGGTAGAGGCCGCCGTCACGGGCCAGGCCCGCGAGCATGATGTCTTCGAAGCCGAGCGGCGCAGGCATGCCCTGCGAGCCGTGGCGGGTGCTGATGTAACGCAAAGGATTCCTCCGGCTAGGCGACCTGCCGACAGGCCTCGTGGTCCTTGCGGACCCGCTTGGTGGAGGCCGGGAACTTGGCCAGTGCCCTCTCGGGGCGGGTCGGGCGCTTGACCAGATCGCCGCCGCAGTTCGGGCAATGGCCGCCCAGGCGGGTTTGCGCGCAGTCGGCGCAGAATGTGCACTCGAAGGTGCAGATCAGGGCGTCGGACGCGCCGTTGGGCAGGTCCTTGTCGCAGCATTCGCAGTTCGGACGAAGGTCGAGCATGGGTCCCTCTTACGCCTGCAGGTAGCGGCTTTCCAGATGGGCTTTGAACGCCGCGGCGCCCAGAGGCGCTCCGGTCGCTTCCGTCAGGATCTCGTCAGTCGTCGCGATCGAGCCCTTGCCGTGTACATTGGTGCGCAGCCAGCCCAGCAGCGGGGCGAAATCGCCCTGCCCGATGGCGTCCATGAGGCCGGGATGGGCGCGGCGGGCGGCGGCAAAGAGCTGGGCCGCGGCCAGCGCCCCCAGCGTATAGGTCGGGAAATAGCCCCACCCCCCGTCCGGCCAATGGATGTCCTGCAGGCAACCCATCGAATCGTCCGGCGGCACGATGCCGAGCAGTTCCCGCATGCCATCGTTCCACGCGCCCGGCAGATCGGCCAGCGCGAGGTCGCCCGCCAGCATCGCCCGCTCCAGCCGGTAGCGCAGCATGATGTGCAGCGGATAGGTGACCTCGTCGGCATCGACGCGGATGAAGCCCGGAGCCACGCGCGTGTAGAGCCGATGGACGTTCGCTTCGGTCCAGGCCGGCCCGTCCTTGCCGAAGGCGGCGCGCATGCGCGGCGCCGCGAAGGCGAGAAACGCGTCGCTGCGGCAGGCCTGCATCTCCATCAGCAGCGACTGGCTCTCGTGCAGGGTCATGCCGCGCGCGTGGCCGACCGGCTGGCGGCGCCAGGCCCTGGGCAGGCCCGCCTCATAGAGACCGTGACCGGTTTCGTGCAGCACCCCCATCAGGGAACGGGCGAAGTCCGCCTCGTCGTAGCGCGTGGTGATGCGCACATCGTCAGAGGTCCCGCCGGTGAAGGGATGCGCCGATACGTCGAGCCTGCCGTGATGGAAGTCGAAGCCGATCCGGCGGATCAGCTCCTCGCCCAGCCGGCGCTGCGCCTCGACGGGAAACGGCCCCTCGAGCGGCAGGGGCTCGGGCCGGCTCCTCTGGCGCTCGAGCACACGGCCCAGGAGGCCGGGCAGAAACCCGCGCAACTCGTCGAACAGCGCGTCGATGCGCGCCGAGCGGCCACCGGGTTCGAACTCGTCGAGCAGCGCGTCGTACGGCGAGGTGCCCAGCGCGGCGGCCTTGGCCTCGCCGACGCGCCGCATGATGTTCAGCACCTCGGTGAGGGTCGGCAGCAGCGACTTGAAGTCGGCATTCTTTCTCGCGGAGCGCCAGGCGTGCTCGCAGGCCGAACAGGCCCGCGTGCGGGCCTCCACCAGGTCGGAGGGCAGCGCGCTCTCGTGCACCCAGGACCGCCGCATCTCGCGCAGGTTGGCGGCCTGCCAGGGATCGAGCGCCCCGCGGCCCTGCTCGGCGCGCGCCAGGAGATCGGGCATCTCGGGCGCCGAAATGATCTCGTGGGCGATGACGCCCAGGGTCGCGAGCTGGTCGGCGCGGTCCTCGGTGGCCCCGTCCGGCATCATCGTCGAACGGTCCCAGTTCAGGATCGCCGAGGCGCGGCCGAGGGCGCTCAGCCGCGCGAAGCGGCGCTCCAGCTCGGCATAGGGATCGTTGGCGATCATGTGCTCTTCTTGCGCCCGTTGATCTCCAGCCGGCCGTTCTCCCAATGATAGGCGAGATAGACGCCGGCCAGCGCCAGAGCGATCAGGAACCAGGTGATGGCGTACTGCAGATGGTCGTTGGGAATCTCGAGCCGCGTCTGGCCGCCCACCGGCACGCCCCCCGGATTGGGCGTGGAGTCGGACTCGAGGAAGAACGTGTCCAGCTTGGGATCCGGCGGAGCGCCCGCCATTTTGCGCATCAGCGGCACGTCGGCCTGAAACCAGACGTTCTTCTCCGGCACGTTCTCGGGCGCGAAGCGCGCCCGGATCTGCGATCGGCGCACCAGACCTGTGAGTTCGACGCGGCCTGACGGCTGGGCCGCGGCCTGTGTCGCGGCGGCGCGGTCGGGGACCCAGCCGCGATCGAACAGGACGATCCGGCCATCATCGGTCTTCAGCGGGACGATGACCTGCAGGCCGACCTTGTTCTTCAGGCTGCGTGCGGCCAGGAAGAACTCGTGGCCATGCTCGAAAGTGCCGCTGACCTTCACGCGCCCGTATTCGTGGCGCAGCGGAATGCCGCTCAGCAGCTGGTCGAGCGTCATCGGCGGCGCCGCCTGGTTGGCGGCGATGCGATCGATGATGTCGCGTTTCCACTCGCGACGCTCCATCTGCCAGAAGCCGAGGCTCAGCGAGAGGACCAGAATGGGCAGCGAGACGAGCGTGGGCCAGAGAGCGGGCCTCAGCCGGATCATGGTGTCTCCTCTACTCGTCGAGTTCGGTCGTGCGATGGGCGAACTGCTGGGCGACCAGCAGCGCCTTGAGGAAGCGCAGCATCCCGACCGCCAGCCCGAAGGTGAGCGGCAGCCAGATGACGACGTGCAGCCACCACGGTGGCTCGTAGCGGAACTCCACCCAGAAAACGAGAATCATGATGATGGCGCCGAGTCCCAGGATGACGAACACCGCCGGCCCATCGCCCGCATCGTTGCCGCGCAGGTCGAGGCCGCATGTCTCACAGCGATCCACGACGTTCAGCAGGCCGGCGAACAGCCGCCCCTTGCCGCAGCGGGGGCAGGCGCCGCGCAGGGCGACGTCGAAGGGCGATTGCCGTGGCCAGTCGGACAAGGGTGTCTCCCAAAGACGAACCGCCGGGGAGCACCCGGCGGTTCCAAGATAGACGGTATGGCTGCCTCAGTGCAGGGCGATCGGCGCCTTGCCCGCGCCCCACCAGTAGATGCAGAAGAACAGGAACAGCCAGACCACGTCGACGAAGTGCCAGTACCAGGCAGCCGCCTCGAAGCCGAAATGCTGCTTGGGCTTGAACTGGCCCTTTGCGGCGCGGATCAGGCAGACGATCAGGAAGATGGTGCCGACCAGCACGTGGAAGCCATGGAAGCCCGTCGCCATGAAGAAGGTCGACGTATAGATGTCCTGGCTGAACGTGAACGGCGCGTGAAGGTATTCGTAGGCCTGGACGCCCGTGAAGATCATGCCGAGGAGAACGGTGCACAGCAGGCCGCGGACGGCGTCCTTCTGGTTGCCCTCGATGATGGAGTGATGCGCCCAGGTCGCGGTGGTGCCGGACAGCAGCAGGATCAACGTGTTCATCAGCGGCAGGTCGAACGGCGCGATGATGCTGATGCCCTTCGGCGGCCAGATGCCGCCGGTCGCCTCGGCGCGGACCGGCATGTTCGGTGCGCCGGGATAGAGGGCCGCGTCGAAGAAGGCCCAGAAGAAGGCCGCGAAGAACAGCACTTCCGAGGCGATGAACAGGATCATGCCGTAGCGCAGGCCCAGCTGGACCACAGCCGTATGATAGACGCGCGACTCGGCGATGACGTCGGACCACCACCAGTACATGACGCCCAGCACCAGAAGCAGGCCGGGGGCCAGCCCCCACCAGTGCACGGCCTTCATGAAGGTGCCGACGCCCGGTCCCAGCATGTCCGGATGCAGCGCGAAGCCGAAGCCGAGCGCCAGCACCAGGGCCGCGAACGAGCCCAAGGCCGGCCACGGGCTGGGGTCGACCAGATGATAGGGATGCTTCGGAGTACCGCCGGCCATGTTCATCCACCCTTTCCGATATCGTTGCCGGGCAAGCCGCCCAGCAATGTCCTGGCCCGTTCCGTCTTCGCCTCGAAGAATGTGTACGAGAGCGTGATGGTCCGGATGTTGTCGTAGCGCCGATCCTTGTCCATGTCGGGATCGACGAAGAAGATCACGGGCATGTCCACCGACTGCCCGGGCAGCAGCAACTGCTCGGTGAAGCAGAAGCACTGGAGCTTGTTGAACCAGCCGCCCGCCGTCTCAGGCGTGACATTGTAGGTCGAGGTGCCGACGGCCGGGCGCTGCGAGAGGTTGGTCACGCGGTAATGGGCGAGATATTCCTCGCCCAGCCGGACCGTGACCTCGCGCTGCAGCGGCTGGAATTTCCAGGGCAGCGACGTGTCGACGTTGGAATCGAAGCGCACCTTGACCGTGCGGTCGAGAATCGGGCGGTCACCGGACTGCGCCACGACGGGCGTGCCGCCGAAGCCGGTGGTACGGCAGAACAGGTCGTAGAGCGGCGCCGAGGCATAGGCGAAGCCGCCCATGCCGGCCGTCACGAGGAACAGTCGTCGCGCCAGCCGCTTGTTCTTGGCGGCGGTGTCGGGCGTGTCGTCCGTCATCCGTAGCCTCCCATGCGCACGATGGTCAGGGTGAAGAACAGGACAGCGAGCAACACGAGGAAACCCGCGATGAACAGGTTTTTGCCGCGCTGGCGGCGGTGCATGTCGGTATCGCCCGGTCGACGGTCCTGTGCCATGGCCGCGCTCATCCCGCGATCCGGCTCACGACCAGATCGACCGGCAGGGCCGCGAACAGGACGGCGAGATAGATCAGCGAATAGCGGAACATCTTGCGCGCGGCGCCGAAGGCGGTTTCGTCGTCCGCCGTCCGCCAGACCGCAACCGCGTGGCCGATGAAACCGAGGCTGAGCGCCAGGGCGACCGAGCCGTAGACCCAGCCCACGGCACCCAGCAGCGTCGGCGCAAGCGCGACGGGCAGCAGCAGCAGCGTGTAGATCACCATCTGGCGCTTGGTCTCGCGCGGCCCGGCCACCACCGGCAGCATCGGCACGCCGGCCCGGCGATAGTCTTCGCTGCGATAGAGGGCGAGCGCCCAGAAATGCGGCGGGGTCCAGAGAAAGACCAGCAGGAAGAGCGCGATCCCGACGGCGGACACGTCGCCGGTCGCCGCGGCCCAGCCGATCATCGGCGGGAAGGCGCCGGCCGCGCCGCCGATCACGATGTTCTGCGGCGTCCGGCGCTTCAGCCAGATCGTGTAGATGAAGACGTAGAACAGGATCGCCGCCGTGAGCAGCGCCGCCGCCACGAGGTTCGTCGATACCGCCATCAGCAGCACCGAGAAGATCGACAGCAGCACGCCGAGCCCCAGCGCATCGTCCGGCGCGACGCGACCGGCCGGCAGCGGGCGGTTGCGCGTGCGCACCATCAGGGCATCGAGGTCGCGCTCGTACCACATGTTGATGGCACCGGCCGCGCCCGAGCCCAGGGCAATCGCCAGAACCGCCAGCGCCGCCTTGAACGGGTGGATGTGGACCGGTGCGATCACCACGCCGATCCAGCCGGTGAAGACCACCAGCGACATCACGCGCGGCTTCAGCAGATCGATGTAGTCGCGCACGCGCGCAGGCGTCGCGGCTCCCTCGATGCTTCCCGTGAATGTGTGCGCGGTGTCGCTCATAGGCCTTTCAAGGCGAAGGCGCCTTCTTGGGGCGCCTCCGCTCCGTTCCTAGTGGTTCGCCGTGGGGGAGATGTGCGGCAGATCCTCGAACGTGTGGAACGGCGGCGGCGAAGACACCGTCCACTCCAGCGTCGTGGCGCCCTCGCCCCAGTAGTTCGCACCGACCTTGCGGCCGAACATCAGCGTGCCGAAGACCACGAAGACCAGCCAGAACAGGGTCGCGCCGAACGACATGAACGCGCCGATCGAGGACAGGTAGTTCCAGTGCGACATCGCGTCGGGATAGTCGACGTAGTGGCGCGGCATGCCGGCCAGACCCGAGAAGTGCATCGGGAAGAAGGTCAGGTTGACGGCAACGAAGGTGACCCAGAAGTGGATCTGCGCCGCCCATTCCGGATACTGCCGGCCCGACATCTTGCCGATCCAGTAGTAGAAGCCGGCGAACATGCCGAACACCGCACCGAGCGACAGCACGTAGTGGAAGTGCGCGATCACGTAATAGGTGTTGTGCAGCGAGTAGTCGACGCCGGCATTGGCCAGGACGACGCCGGTCACGCCGCCGACGGTGAACAGGAAGATGAAGCCGATCGCCCACAGCATCGGGATCGTCAGCCGGATCGATCCGCCCCACATGGTGGCGATCCAGGAGAAGATCTTCACGCCCGTCGGCACGGCGATCACCATGGTCGCGGCCACGAAGTAGGCACGCGTGTCGACGTCCAGGCCGACGGTGTACATGTGATGCGCCCACACGACGAAGCCGACGACGCCGATCGCGACCATGGCGTAGGCCATTCCGAGGTAGCCGAAGATCGGCTTCTTGGCGAAGGTCGAGATGATGTGGCTGATGATGCCGAAGGCCGGCAGGATCATGATGTAGACTTCGGGGTGACCGAAGAACCAGAACAGGTTCAGGAACAGCGTCGGGTCACCGCCGCCCTCCGGCTTGAAGAACGAGGTGCCGAAGTTGCGGTCGGTCAGCAGCATCGTGATGGCGCCGGCGAGGACCGGCAGCGCCAGCAGCAGCAGGAACGCCGTGACCAGCACCGACCAGGCGAACAGCGGCATGCGATGCAGGGTCATGCCCGGCGCGCGCATGTTCAGGATGGTCGTGATGAAGTTGATCGCACCCAGGATCGACGAGGCACCCGCGATGTGCAGCGAGAAGATCGCCAGATCCATGCCGGCGCCCTGGTTGATCGTGAGCGGCGGATAGATCGTCCAGCCGGTGCCCACGCCACCACCGATCAGGGCCGACATCAGCAGCAGGATGAAGGCCGGCGGCAGCAGCCAGAAGCTGATGTTGTTCATGCGCGGGAACGCCATGTCCGGCGCGCCGATCATGAGGGGCACGAACCAGTTGCCGAAGCCGCCGATCAGGCCCGGCATGACCACGAAGAACACCATGATCAGGCCGTGCGCCGTCACGATCGTGTTCCAGAAGTGGCCGTCCGGCGTGCCGTCCGCGCCGTTGAAGTACTGGACGCCCGGCTGCATCAGCTCGAGGCGCATGTAGACCGAGAAGCCCGCCCCGATCAGCGCCGCGAAGATCGAGAACACAAGGTACATCGTGCCGATGTCCTTGTGGTTGGTGCTGTACAGCCACCGCTTGATGCCGGTGGGAGTGTGGTCGTCATGCCCGTGGGCGTTATGGTCGTGGGCGGCGCCGTGCGCGGTGGCCATTCTTGATCTCCTGCGGAGAGCGCTTAGCGGGTGGCGGGAGTGGGGGCGGCAGACGCGACGTCGGTCGCGGGCGCAAGCCCGGCGGCCTTCTTCTTGTCGGCAACCCATTTGTCGAAATCGGCCTGCGAAACCACGCGGACGCCGATCGGCATGAAGCTGTGGTTCTGACCGCAGATCTGCGAGCACTGACCGAAATACAGGCCCTCTTCCTTGACGCTGATCCAGCCCTCGTTGATGCGGCCCGGAATCACCGTCTTCTTGATGCCGAAGCCGGGAACGGTCCAGCCGTGCATGCTGCCGCCCTCGGCGGTGCCGACGATGCGGACCACCGTATTGACCGGGATCACCATCTCCTCGTCGACCGCGAGCAGGCGCGGCACCTGCGGCTTGGACTTGGCGCGATCGGCCTCGCTCAGCATGCGGCTCTCGACCGTGAAATCGCCCTGATCGGGGTAATTGTACGACCAGTACCACTGGTGACCGGTGACCTTGATCGTCAGCCCGGCCTCGGTCGCCTTGTCGCTGTAATAGAGCAGGCGGAAGGACGGAATGGCGATCACCACGAGGACCAGGATCGGAATGATCGTCCAGGCGATCTCGAGCAGCGTGTTGTGCGTCACGGTCGTCGGCGTCGGGTTGCGACCGGCGTGGAAACGCCACACGGCGTACACCAGCAGCAACAGCACGAAGACACAGATCAGGGTGATGATGACCAGCAGCAGGTCGTGCAGCGATTCGACCCGTTCCATGATCGGTGTGTAGGGTGGCGGGAAGTTCAGCTGCCAATCATGCGGCACGCCGATAACTTTTTGCGCCTGGGCCGGCGCGGCAATACCGAATCCGGCCATTGCCGCCAACATCCCAACGACGCCCAATACACGCTTAACGACCATGCATCCGTCCCCTCGGCGGTTAAGATCCGGCAGGTTTTCCGACCCGCAAAATCCCCCGCATTTCAAACGGGTTAGTACCAGATATAGCCGTGGGTGGTAACGGGTTTTCACCCCTGGTCGGTATGTGGCGGCCAGTCGCAGCCGCGGCGCTGGCCGGGAAAAAGAGCCGTCCGGGCGGCGCCGGCCCGCCCCTGCCATGCGCGGCACCCGCCCCGAAGTTGCCGCTTGTCTTTCGGAGACCGGTCATTAAGGTCCCGCCGGCCGCGGCAGGACCGCGGAATCGCCTAAGGAAATCGTCATGCGGCTCGCCTTTCTGACGCCCGTCCTTGCCGTCATTCTCATGTTCGCAGGAGCAGCCTCCGCCATGGATAAGGAAAATACCCTCTACATCGACCTCAAGGATGGTCGCGTCGTCATCGAGATGCGCCCCGACCTCGCCCCCACCCACGTCGCCCAGATCAAGAAGCTGGCGCGCGAGGGCAAGTACGACGGCGTCGTCTTCCACCGCGTGATCGACGGCTTCATGGCCCAGACCGGCGACCCGACGGGCACCGGCACCGGCGGCATGGGCGAGACGCTCAAGGCCGAGTTTTCGAAGGAGCCGCACAGCCGCGGCTCGGTCTCGATGGCCCGTACCAACGATCCGAACAGCGCCCGCAGCCAGTTCTTCATCGTCTTCAAGGACTCGAACTTCCTCGACGGCCAATACACCGTCTGGGGCAAGGTCACGTCCGGCATGGAGTTCGTGGACAAGATCAAGAAGGGCGCGCCGGGCTCGGGCGCCGTGTCCGCCCCGGCGGACAAGATGATCAAGGTCCAGGTCGCGGCGGACGCGAAGAGCTAGGCTCCTCGCGCCCCGCTCATTCGTCTACTTGGTAACGGTGTGGAAGGCCTTGGCAATGACCTGCCAACGGCCTTCTACTTTTAGAAGCGTCAGATAGTCCGTGAAGTAGCGCGGCGGGATCTGGCACTCGACCTTGGCGAAGGCCGTCGCCGGGCCGGAGAAGTCGATCGACACGATGCGGTCGCGCCGCTCGCTGCCGCTGTCCCTGGCCGACTTGCGGCTCTCGACCATCTTGAACCAGTCGGCGCGCGGCATGTCCGCGGCGTTGCCGTCGGGCCCTGCACTGTACAGGTGCGAAGCGGGATGGAAGGCCTCGCCCAGCTTCTTCGTGTCGCCCTCGTACAGGCCGTCGAAATAGACCTGAAGCACCTTCTCGATCGCCGCGACGTCGGAACTCATCTCGCTTCTCCCTCTTTCAAATCGCGCCGTTGGGCGCCACCAGGATCTTGCCGTTGCGCCCGCCTCTGTCGGCATGCGCCAGCGCTTCCTTGATCTTCTCGATCGGATAGACGCTGTCCACAGGGGCGTAAAGCGTACCGGCCACCACTTGCGCCGCCAGTTCCGCATAGATTTCCCGGATCTTCGCCGCGTCGCGCCGGGCGAGGCCACGGCCCAGCATGAACCCCGTCAGCTTGATTCCGCGGTAGATCAGATTGCTGCGCCCCACCCTGGGATCCTCGCCGCTCATCGAGCCGTAATGCACGACGGTGCCCTCGGTCGCGACGCAGTCGACGATGCGCCCCGTGGCCGCGCCGCCGATCGCCTCGATGCCCAGCCGGATCGCGGCATGGCCAGTCGCTCCGCCGACGCGCTCCGCGAGATCGTCGCCATCGAGCAGCACGACGTCGGCGCCCAGCGCCCTCAGCTCGTCTGCGAGCTCTGCCCGGCGCACGACGTTGACCGTGCGCAGCCCGCGCTGATGCGCCTGCACGATCAGCAGCCGCCCGACCGCCGAATTGGCCACGTTCTGGATCACCCACTCGCCGGCCGCCAGATCGACGAAGTCCGACAGCATGAGCCGCGCCGTCGGCGGGTTGATTCGCACCATCGCCGCCTGCCGCAGATCGATACCGGCCGGCAGCGGGATCGCGTCGTCGCCCTTCACCCGGCGCTTCTGCGTCCAGTTCTCGCGCTGCAGGTTGATCACGAGGTCCCCCGCCTTGACGTGCTTCACGGCCGATCCGACCGCCGAGACGCGACCGACGCATTCGGCGCCGGGCGTGGCGGGCAGCGGCGGCTTCAGCCGGTAGCTTCCCTTGCAGAACCACATGTCGGCGGGATTGATCGGGAAGGCCAGCACGTCGAAGACGACCTCGTCGGCCGCCGGCTCGCCCACGTCGGGGACTTCGGCGCAGCGCGCCACGTCCCACGGAGTCCCGTACCGATCGATCAGCACCTGCTTCATGCCGCGCCTCCTCCGCTCGTCACAGGCACTTTGTTGGCCCGTCGATTGCTTATATGGTGCTTTGACAGGGGGTGAAATGCCGGATGGCCGCCAAGGTATTCGATGAGATGAATTCGGGCACCGACGGCTCGGTCCGCGTGCCCTATCGCGGCGTCGCCGACTGGCTGGCCCGGACTTCACCCGAACGGTTGGAGGCGACACGAAGAGAGGTCGACCTCTTCTACCGGCGGCACGGCATCACCTTTGGCGCCTACGGCGCGGCCGAAGGGTCCGAGACGACGATCCCGTTCGACATCATCCCGCGGGTCATCGCGTACGACGAGTGGCAGTTCCTGCACAAGGGCCTGACGCAGCGCGTGCGCGCCCTCAACGCCTTCCTGAGCGACGCCTATGGCCAGCGCGAAATATGCCGCGCCGGCATCATCCCCGAAGAGCAGATCCTGATGAACGGCGAGTTCGTCGCCATGGCCCAGGGGCTGCAACTTCCCGGCGGCGTGCATGCCCATATTGCCGGCATCGACCTCGTTCGTGTCGGCGAGAAGGACTTCTACGTCCTCGAGGACAATGTCCGCACGCCGTCCGGCGTGTCCTACGTCCTCGAGAATCGCGAAGTGATGATGCGGCTGGCGCCCGAACTGTTCGCCGCGATGAGCGTCCTGCCGGTCGCCGACTATTCCGAGGAACTGTTGGCGACGCTGCGGTCCGTGTCGTTCAGCGACGGGCACGAGCCAAACGTTGTGCTGCTCACCCCCGGTCACTACAACAGCGCCTATTTCGAGCACGCCTTCCTCGCCGACGAAATGGGCATCGAGCTGGTCAAGGGCTCCGACCTGTTCGTCGACGAAAGCCGGGTCTACATGCGCACGCCGCGTGGACCGCAGCGGGTCGACGTCATCTACCGCCGGGTCGACGATGCCTATCTCGACCCGCTGGCGATGCGTCCGGATTCCTTCCTCGGGGTGGCCGGCCTGCTCGGCGCCCTGCGTGCCGGGCGCGTGAACATCGTCAACGCGCTGGGCAACGGCGTCGCCGACGACAAGTCGACCTACACCTACGTGCCCGAAATGGTGCGCTTCTATCTCGGCGAGGAGCCGA
Source organism: Reyranella sp. (assembly GCF_965228225.1). GTDB lineage: Bacteria > Pseudomonadota > Alphaproteobacteria > Reyranellales > Reyranellaceae > Reyranella. Next base: position 3,545,968 of record NZ_OZ245801.1, read on the forward strand.
TCCTGCAGAACGTGCCGACCTGGCGCTGCGACCGCGCCGACGACTACAAGTACGTGCTCGAGCATCTCTCCGAGATCGTGGTGAAGGAAGTGCACGGCTCGGGAGGCAAGGGCATGCTGGTCGGTCCGACCTCGAGCAAGGCCGAAATCGAGGAATTCGCGGCGCTCCTGAAGGCACGTCCCGACAACTACATCGCCCAGCCGACGCTGGCGCTCTCGACCTGCCCCACCTTCGTGAGCCGGGGCGTGGCGCCGCGGCACGTCGACCTGCGCCCCTTCGTGCTCTCGGGCAAGAAGATCACGATCGTGCCCGGCGGCCTGACGCGCGTCGCGCTCAAGGAAGGCTCCCTGGTCGTCAATTCGAGCCAGGGCGGCGGGACCAAGGACACCTGGGTCCTGGCGCCCGACCAGGCGGACGACAGGTAGGCCCCCACGATGCTGAGCAGTACCGCCAAGAATCTCTACTGGATGGGTCGTTACCTGCAGCGCGCCAAGTCGACGGCGCGGCTGATCGAGGCGACCCAGCGCATGGCCCTTCAGTCGCGCGGCGAGGAAGCCGCCGGCGTGGCTGCGATCTTCGGCATGGAGGACGAATTCCGCCAGAGCCAGGCCCAGGGCGAACGTCTCGCCAGCCTGATCGACTTCCTGGTGATCGACGAGAACAACCCCTCCTCCATCGTCAATACGATCGGCGCGGCGCGGCGCAACGCCCGCGAGGAACGCAACAACATCACGGTCGACGTCTGGGAGAGCCTGAACGCGCTGTGGCTGGAACTCAGCGGCCGCCTGCGCGGCGACCGGGCCGCGCTCGATCGCGGGGCGCTGATCGAGTCGGTGAAGAAGCAGGCGGTGATGATCTTCGGCGCGGCGCAAGTGACGCTGCTGCGCGACGAGGCCAACAACTTCCTGCAGCTCGGTGCCTTCATCGAGCGCGCCGACAATACCGGCCGCATCCTCGACGTGAAGTTCCACCTGCTGCGGCCCGACGGCAATCCCAGTGCCGAGGGGCTCGACTACTTCGCCTGGTCGGAACTCCTGGCCTGCGTCGGTGCCGTGCGCACCTACCGGCGCATCTACCGCAGCTCGCTCAACCCCATGAAGGTGGCGGAGCTGATGATGCTGCGGCGCGACGTGCCGCGCTCGGTGCACCACTGCCTCTGGATGGTCGACCTCAACATGCGCGAGCTGGCGGATGCCTATGGCACGCGCGGCGAGGCGGACCGGCTGGCCGGCGAGCTGCATGCGAGGTTGCGCTACGCCCGGATCGACAAGGTCTTCGAGATCGGCCTTGCCCGCTTCCTGGGCGAGCTGCGCGGCGACATCGGCACCTTGTCGGACGAAATCGGCCGACAGTTCCTCCTGGATTGAGCTGACCCATGCGCTTCTCCGTCCACCACGCCACCCGCTTTCAGTTCGACCAACCGTCCGGACATTCGATCCACGACGTGCGCCTCACGCCCAAGCCCGCGGCGGCGCAACGTATCGTGTCGTGGCACATCGACGGCCCCGGCAAGAAGTCGGAATGGAAGGACGGCCACGGCAACCAGGTCACGACCTTCTCGGTCGCCCAGCAGCACGACAGCGTCGAGATCGTCGTGCAGGGGGTGTACGAATACAGCGGCACCGACCAGTGGCTGCGCTATGTCGAGGAGCCGACCCTGCCGGCGCCCTTCTGGCTGCGCAACACGGGCCTCGCGCGACACGATGCGAGTTTCGATCCGGTGATCGAAGGGCTGGCGGACCGCGTCGCCGATCCCACGCAGCGGGTCGCCGTCCTGCATGAGCTGATGGAGCGGATTTCTTCGCGCGTGGCCTACAAGACCGGCGTCTCGACCGTCGACACCACCGCCGTCGAGGCGCTGACCCGAGGCGCGGGTGTGGCGCAGGACGAGGCCCACATCTTCATCGCCTGCTGCCGCCGACTGGGCGTGCCCGCACGCTATGTCAGCGGCTATCTCCGCAACGACGATCCCGAACTTCATGTCGGCCGCACCAGCCATTCCTGGGCGGAAGCCTGGGTTCCGGGACTGGAATGGGTCGGCTTCGATCCGGCCAACGGCATCAGCCCGCGGGGTGACAGCCTGCGGGTCGCCGTGGGCCTCGACTACCGCGACGCGGCGCCGGTCAGCGGACGCCGTGTTGGCTTCGGCGACGCGAAGATGGTCGTGGACTGCTCCGTCCGCCTGATCGACTAGACGATCTCTTCCCGGTCGGTCTTGCGGCGCCAGAGCGTGGCGATCAGCACGAAGACATGTCGTAGCTGGATGGCCGCACCGATGGAGATGAGAATGACCGAAACCGTCAGGAGCGCGTGTTCGTAGCCGACCGTGTTCACGATGCGGTCCGGCAGGCTGATCATCGCCACCGCGATTTCGGCGAACAGGCCGAGGACGAGTTGGGCGACCCCGTACTCGTGGCACATCTCGTCGATCCGAACCTGTCGCTCCTCGTCGGGGCCGCCGGACACGCCGAACCGCCTGCGGATGACCGCCCGCTCCTCCAGCGCCACCCCCCAGCCGATCATGATCAGGGCGATGGTGGAGGCGATGGTGACGGGCTCATGGGTATCGCTGTGCCGGTTCACGCTCTGCACGATGTCGATGATCGACAGCACCATCGGGAACAGGATCATCACGTCGACCGCCGCGATGAAGACCGGAGAGATGAGGAACCGCAACGGCACGAACAGGAACTTCATCTCGACCGTTACCCCTCATTGCCCTAGCGCGGGTACGGCCCGCCCGACGATAAATACGGGTCGTCTCCTTGCGGAAACCCGGCGTCGCGACTAGCTTCGCGCCGCTCATAAAAATGCCTAAAGGAGGCATATTCGTCATGGCTTTCATCGCCGATCGTCTCAGCCGCATCAAGCCGTCTCCGACCAATGCCGCGCAGGGCAAGTTCCTGGAGATGAAAGCGGCGGGCAAAGACGTGATCGGCCTGGCCGCCGGCGAGCCGGACATGCCGACGCCGGACCACATCAAGGAAGCGGCGATCCAGGCGATCCGCAACAACGACACAAAGTACACCGCGGTGCCCGGTACGCCGGCGCTGCGCCAGGCGATCGTCGCCAAGATGAAGCGCGACCATGGCCTCGACTACAAGCCGAGCCAGACCGTCGTCACCTCGGGCGGCAAGCAGATCATCTTCAACGCCATGCTGGCGACGCTGAACCCGGGCGACGAGGTCATCGTGCCGGCGCCGTACTGGGTCTCGTATCCGGAGATGGTGATGTTCGGCGACGGCACGCCCGTGATCGTGCAGTGCAGGGAGGAGAACGGCTTCAAGCTGACGCCGGAAGATCTCGACCGCGCCATCACGCCCAAGACCAAGTGGATCATCCTGAACTCGCCCAGCAACCCGACGGGTGCCGCCTACACCAAGGCCGATCTCCGCGCCCTGTGCGACGTCCTGCTGAAGCATCCGCACGTCTACATCCTCACCGACGACATGTACGAGAAGCTCGTCTACGACGACTTCGTGTTCTCGACGCCGGCGGAGGTCGAGCCGCGCCTCTACGACCGCACGTTGACGATGAATGGCGTGTCGAAGGCCTACAGCATGACCGGCTGGCGCATCGGCTACGCGGCCGGGCCGCAGGACCTGATCAACGCCATGATCACCGTGCAGTCGCAGAGCACCTCGAACGCCAGCTCGATCAGCCAGGCCGCCGCCGTGGCCGCGCTCAACGGTCCGACCGACTTCATTCCGAAGAACGTCGCGATCTTCAAGCAGCGCCGCGACCTGATCGTGTCGATGCTGAACCAGAGCAACGGCATCAAGTGCCCGCGTCCCGAGGGCGCCTTCTACGTCTACCCGTCCTGCGCCGGCCTGATCGGCAAGAAGACGCCCGACGGCAAGGTGATCAAGGACGATACCGACTTCGTGAACTACCTGCTCGAAGCCGAGGGTCTTTCCGTGGTTCAGGGCTCGGCCTTCGGCCAGGGCCCCGCCTTCCGCATCTCCTACGCCACGGCGACGGAGCTGCTCGAGGAAGCCGGCCGCCGCATCCAGCGGGCCTGCGCCGCGCTTTCGTAAGGACTGCTGACCTAATTCATCCCCGCCCGGTGTTTGACTCGTCCGGGCGGGGATGAAACGATTTTCATGACAAGTGGGCTTCGCTCCGGCTGATCGTTCGGAAGCGTAACGTCTATTCCGAGACCTCCGTCCGGAGCTTCTGCGCTTTCTGCGAAGAAGGAGGACGTTGTCATGGCCGAATTCAAGACGGAGACCATCACCGGCGGCAGACCAGGCAGCGGCGCGCATCGCGTGGTGGCGCTGTGCGGGCCGTACCTGTCGGGCAAGACCAGCCTGCTCGAAAGCATTCTCTACGCGACCGGCGCCATCGGCCGGCGCGGCTCGACACGCGCCGGTACATCGATCGGCGATGGGGCCGCCGAAGCGCGCAAGCGCAACATGGGCACGGAAATCAACGTGGCCTCCGTCGACTATCTCGGCGACCAGTGGACCTTCCTCGATGTGCCGGGCTCGATCGAATTCCAGCACGACGCCTTTGCGGGCCTCGCGGTGTGCGATGCCGCGGTGCTGGTCTGCGAGCCGTCCGTCGAACGGGTGATGGCGCTGACGCCGCTCCTCAAGTTCATCGAGGACCGGCACATTCCGCATGTCATCTTCGTCAACAAGATCGATTCGGCCGAGGTCCGCGTCCGAGACCTTCTGTCGGCCCTGCAGTCGGTGTCCCGGCGCAGGCTCGTGCTGCGGCAGGTGCCGATCCGCCGCGCCGCCGCCGACGGCAGCGAGGAGACGGTGGGCTATGTCGATCTCGTGAGCGAGCGGGCCTACCGCTACCGCAGCAGCGGCGCGTCCGACCTGATCGAAATGCCGGCCGAGGTGTTGCCGCGCGAGGCCGAGGCGCGGCGAGACATGCTCGAGACGCTCTCGGAGTTCGACGACGCACTGCTGGAACAGCTCATCGAGGACATCGCGCCGGAGAAGTCGCTCATCTACCGCGACCTGCACGACGAGTTCTGCACCGACAAGATCGTGCCGGTGCTGCTCGGCGCCGGCGACCGGGAGAACGGCGTGCGGCGCCTGCTGAAGGCGCTGCGCCACGACACCCCCTTCGTCGCGGAGACGGCGCGGCGCCGGGCACTGCCGTCAGACGGCGCTCCCGTGGCGGAATGTTTCAAGGTCCTGCACCAGAGCCACGCCGGAAAGCTCTCGCTCTGTCGCATCTGGGCCGGCACGCTGGCCGAAGGCCAGTCGGTCGGCGGACAGCGGATCGGCTCGATCCTGCGACCGTTCGGGCAGAGGCTCGACAAGATCGCCGAGGCCCGCGCCGGCGAGATCGTGGCCCTGGCCAAGGTCGAGGCCCTGTCGTCGGGCCAGGTCCTCGGTCCCGCGGCCATCGCCGCCTCAACGGATTTCCCGACCGCGGACGCTTCCGTATTCGGCCTGGCCCTCTCGGCCCGCAACCGCAACGACGAGGTGAAACTCTCGGGCGCTCTCCATAAGATCGTCGAGGAAGATCCGTCGCTCTCCTTCGAGCAGCGCGGCGAGACGCACGAACTGCTGCTGCGCGGCCAGGGCGAGATGCATCTCAAGGTCGCCGTCGACAAGCTCGCCGGCCGCTACAACGTCGCCGTCGAGACGACGACGCCGCGGGTCGCCTATCGCGAGACCATCGAGGCCGGCACGCAGCAGCATGCCCGCTACAAGCGCCAGACCGGTGGCCATGGCCAGTTCGCCGACATCAAGGTCGAGATCAAGCCATTGCCGCACGGGTCGGGCTTTCGCTTCGTCGACCGGATCGTGGGCGGCGTGGTGCCGCGCAATTTCATCCCGGCGGTAGAGGAAGGATTGCGCGAGTCCCTGAAGGACGGACCGCTCGGGCAGCCGGTCGTCGATCTCGAGGCGACGCTGTTCGACGGCCAGTACCATGCCGTCGACAGCTCCGAGATGTCGTTCAAGATGGCCGCGCGCATCGCCATGAGCGAGGCCTTGCCCAAGTGCAGGCCGGTCCTGCTCGAGCCCATTCTCCGGGTCACGGTGGCCGGACCGGCCGAGTCGACCCCGCGGCTGCAGCGGCTGATATCGGGCCGACGCGGGCAGCTCCTCGGCTACGACGCCCGACCGGACTGGCCCGGGTGGGACGAGGTCTCGGCGCTCGTGCCCGAAGCGGAGATCGCCGACATGATCGTAGAGATCCGATCCGTCACCCAGGGCATCGGCACCTTCCGGGCGGAGTTCGACCATCTGCAGGGGCTGGGCGGCCGCACCGCCGAACGCATCGTCGAGGAGACGCGAAGGCGCCAGGCCGCCTGAGCAGGGCCTCCGCTCCTGTCACAAGGCGGTGAGGCCGGACCGACGGCGCTTCTCCCCCGCGGCCCGGCCTCTCATATTCGCTCCGTGGAATGGTTCCACGGGAGCAATGTTCATGTTCAACAGAAGGTCTCTGATGATGGGTGGCCTGGCGACGGCCGCCGCATCGTCACTGACCCGCGTCGCGAATGCCCAGTCTGGGCGCCCGACGCTGGTGTTCGTCGGCCACGAACTTTGAGGCGGCTGCAAGATCTGGCGTGCCCAGTCCGAGCCTGATTTCCTCAAGTCGGCCGCTTTCAAGAAGATGGACTATCAGGTCGTCCATCCGGCCAATGCCGACCTCGTGATGGTGGAAGCGAGCTGGCCGGCGCCGGCGAGACCCATCCGGGCTGCCTTCCTCGCCAGCGACGAAGGCAAGAAGAGCCCCAACGCGACGCCGCGCTTCATCCTGTTCCAGGATGGCAAGATCCTGCTCACCGTCACCGGCAACGGCGGCTGGAAGGACAGGATGTGGCCGATGATCCAGGACGTGACCGCCACCAAGGCGTAGTTCCCGGCCGGCCGGCGATACAGCATATTGTCCTCGTGGGACCGCTCCACGAGGGGGAGACGTAGGCTGATGGTCAAGAGACGTAGCGTGCTGGCGGCCGGCCTGACGCTGGCTGGTGCGCCGATATTGGCGCGAGCCGCGGCCGCCCAGGGCACCGCCAGGCCGATCCTGGTCTTTGCCGGCGACGAGACTTCGGAGGCCTGCAAGATCTGGCGCGCCCAGTGGGAGCCACTGTTCAAGCAGGCCCCGGTCTTCCAGAAGCTCGACTATCGGGTGGTCTTCACGAAGACACCGGCGCTTCTCCTGAAGCCCGCGAGCTGGCCCACCGACCTGCGCTGGGTGCTCGACGCCTTCCTGATGAGCCAGGTCGGGATCGAACAGGGCGCCGAGACGCCTCGTTTCTTCCTCATTCAGGGAGGACAGATCACCTTCACCGCCGTGGGCAACAGTGCGTGGCGGGATGTCATGTGGCCGACCCTGCTCGACGTGACCAACGCGCAGCCCTAGGGCGGCGTCACGGCCGAGTGAGCAGGGTTGATTTGCGGCCGCCCCGCGCCGGGCTCATCTAGGCGGACGGCGTAAAGAGGAGTTCAAGCGATGCTGATCAAGCGCACGAAAGGCTGGGAGATTCCGGAGTCGAAGGCGACATCGGAAAGCCACTACCTCGACCGGCGGTCGATGGTGCGCGCCATGGGCTTCGGGGCGGCGTCGCTCGCCCTGCCCGGGCAGCTCATGGCGCAGGACAAGTCGGCCGATCCGTCCGCCCGTCTCTATCCGGCGCGGCGCAACGACAGATACGGTGTCCCCACCCCCATGACGGCGGAGCGGCTGGCGACGACCTACAACAACTTCTACGAATTCGGCACCGACAAGAGCATCTGGCGCGACGCCCAGAAGCTCGAGGTGCGTCCGTGGACCATCAAGGTCGGCGGCATGGTCGAGAAGCCCTTCGAAATCGGCATCGACGACCTGCTGGCGAAGGTGCAGCTCGAGGAGCGCGTCTATCGCCACCGCTGCGTCGAGACCTGGTCGATGATCGTGCCCTGGACCGGCTTCCCGGTGCGCTCGCTGGTCGAGGTCTGCAAGCCGCTGGGCAGCGCCAAGTTCATCGTCATGAAGACCCTGTCCAAGCCGTCGGTGATGCGCGAACAGCGCGACCCGCTCTACCCGTGGCCCTACACCGAAGGGCTGGCGATGGACGAGGCGATGAACGACCTCGCCTTCATCGCGACCGGCCTCTACGGCAAGCCGATGCCCAAGCAGAACGGTGCGCCGCTGCGTCTCGTGGCACCCTGGAAGTATGGCTTCAAGAACGTGAAATCGATCGTCAGCGTCGAGTTCACCGACAAGAAGCCCAAGACGTTCTGGGAAGGGCTGCAATCGAGCGAGTACGGATTCTGGGCCAACGTGAATCCCGAGGTCGCCCATCCCCGCTGGAGCCAGGCCACCGAGAAGCCGCTGGGCAGCGAGCAGCGCATCCCGACCCTGCTCTACAACGGCTACGCCGAGTTCGTGGCCGGCCTGTACGCCGACCGCAAGGCGGAAAAGCTCTTCATGTAGGCCGCCCGCCTTTGCCTCGCCGCGCCGGGCCGCTAAAACGGTGCCCGGCCGAACGAGGCCTCGGGAGGAAACGTGAAGCTCAACCGTCGTACGACCCTGGCGGGCGCCGCCGCGCTGGCCGCGGGTTCGCTGTCCAAGGCCGCCTTCGCCCAGGCCTATCCCAACAAGCCGATCAAGATCGTCGTGCCCTTCGCCGCCGGCAGCGCCACCGACCTGACGGCGCGCGGGCTGGGCGCCAAGCTGCAGGAGATCCTGAAGCAGCCGGTCGTCATCGAGAACAAGCCGGGCGCCAGCGGGCAGCTGGGCGCCTCCGCCGTCGCGACCGCCCCGGCCGACGGCTACACGCTGATGATGGGCACGAACACGACGAACGCCGCCAACGGCGCCCTGTTCAAGAAGCTGAGCTACGACATCGAGAAGGACTTCGCGCCGATCATGCGCTGCGTGATGGGCGTCAACGCGCTGGTCGTGAACAACGATCTGCCGGTGAAGAGCACCGCCGAGCTGGTGGAGTACGCCAAGAAGAATCCCGGCAAGCTCAACTACGCCGAAGCCAGCGCCTCGCAGCGCCTGTCGGGCGAGATGTTCAACAAGCTGGCCGGCGTCAAGATGGAGCGGGTGCCCTACAAGGCCAGCCCGCAGGCGCTGGGCGACGTCGCCTCCGGCCAGGTCCAGGTGATGTTCCCCGACCTGCCGCAGGCGCTGACCCAGATCGAGGCCGGCCGCGTGCGCGGGCTCGCGACCACGGGACCCAAGCGCACCACGGTCACGCCCAACCTGCCGGCGATCGCCGAAGCCGTGCCGGGCTACTCGCTGGTCTACTGGCTGGCCGTATTTGCGCCGGCCGCCACGCCCAAGGATGTCCAGAAGGTCCTGGCAGACGCGATCGCCGAGGCGCTGAAGGACCCGGCCACCGCCAAGGCGATGACGCAGGGCCGCATGGAGATCGCCCCGCTCGCCCTCGACGCGTTCGCCGCCTACGTGAAGAGCGAGACGGCCTGGTGGACCACGGAAATCAAGGCGGCCGGCATCGAGCCGGAGTGAGCGCCATGACCAAGGTCATCATCGAGAAGAGCGGCCCGGTCAAAACCATCTGGATGAACCGGCCGGAGAAGCGCAACGCGCTCGACAGCGAGCTGATGCGCGAGATGATCGAAGCGCTCCAGGCGCCCGTCGCCGCCGACGACCGTGTCGTCGTCATCCGTGGCAAGGGCGACGTGTTTTGCGCCGGCCTCGACATGGCGGAGCGGCGCGAGACCATCGGTGGCGGCAGTGCGAGCGGCATCGAGGTGATGCTGCGCGCGGTCGAACTCTGCCCGCTGCCGGTCGTCGCCGTCGTCCACGGCGACGCCATTGCCGGCGGCAACGAGCTGGCGCTCCATTGCGATATCGTCGTGGCGAGCCAGAAGGCGCGGTTCGGCATGTCGCTGGCCCAGGTCGGCCTCGCCCCCAACTGGTTCCTGGCCAAGAAGCTGATGGAAGTGCTGGGTCCGGTCACGACGCGCGAGATGCTGCTGCTGGGCGACCCGCTGCCCTCCACCAAGCTGCATGCGCTGGGCCTGATCGCCCGCTGCGTGCCGCCGGACGAACTCGAAGCCGAGGCGTCCCGGGTCGTCGACCGGCTGGCCGCCAACGCGCCGCTCTCGCTCAAGGCCATGAAGGCGCTCACGGTGAGGCAGCTCGAGTTCCGCGACGGCATCGAGCACGGCGACGTCGACGCGCTCGTGCAGGCCGCGATGAAGAGCCAGGACGCGCAGGAAGGCATGAAGGCGCGGCTGGAGAAACGCACCGCGAAGTTCCAGGGGCGCTAGCCATGTCGATCAGGCTCCGCCTCGACAAGCCGTGGCGGCCCCTGACGGCCGAAGAGATCGCCCGCCTGCCGGGCCAGCTCGGCGTCTATCAGGTCGCCGACGCCGCCGGCGTCCTCCTCTTCATCGGCCAGGCCGGTGCGCGCGCGCCGTTCGGGATGCGCAGCGAGCTGCAGCGCGAGCTCGCCGAACGGGGCCCGGGCCACCAGTTCCGCATCGAGGTGAACCAGCAGTATCGCACGCGCTGGTTCGAGCTGCTGATGGTGCACCAGGCCGACCATGGCCGCCTGCCGCCCGACAACGCCAAGAACCCGCCCCAGCTGGGACGGTTGAGCCCGAATTAGCATCCCTCCCCATTCAAATGGGGAGGTGGCCGAAGGCCGGAGGGGTCATAGGTCAACGCCGCCGCTTCCTGACCCCTCCGCCCCTTCGGGGCACCTCCCCATCTGAATGGGGAGGAGAAAGGATTGTGATGGATTTCGAGCCCTCCGCAGAACAGCAGATGCTGATCGACCAGGTCCGCCGCTTCGTGCGCGAGGAGATCATCCCGCTCGAAGCCAAGCTCGATCCCGACGCCTCCGAACTCGATCCCGCCGATCATGCGCGGCTGGTCGAGAAGACCAAGGCGATGGGCCTGTTCGGCATCGACATTCCCAAGGAATATGGCGGTCCCGACATCGACATCGTGACCCGCGTCCTGCTGGCCATCGAGATGGCCCAGCATCGCGCCGGCCTCTACGTGCCCTGCTACGGCACCTTCGGCGGCGCCGGCCTGGCGCAGATCTTCGAGGCCAACGACGACCAGAAGGAGCGCTATCTCTATCCGACGCTGCGCGGCGAGAAGAAGGCGTTCTTCGGCCTCACCGAGCCGTCCGGCGGCAGCGATCCGGCGCGCGCGATCCAGACGAAAGCCGAACGCAAGGACAATGGCTGGGTCCTGAACGGCGCCAAGATCTTCATTTCCAACGCCGATCGCGCGCAGTACGGCATCGTCTTCGCCCGGACCGATGCCTCCCGGGGGCGCGCCGGCATCACCTGCTTCATCATCGACAGCGACACGCCGGGCTTCCACGTGCGCAGGGTCGTGCACACGCTGCGCTCCTCGCATTATGCGACCGAGCTCGAGTTCAAGGATTGCTGGGTCAGCGACCACCAGGTGCTGGGCGAGGTGAACAAGGGCTTCGCCGTCGCCAACGATCGGCTGACGCGCCAGCGCATCCCCTATGCCGCGGGCTGCATCGGCGTCGCGATCGCCGCGCACGAAATGGCGATCGAATGGGCCAAGATGCGCTCGACCTTCGGCGAGAAGCTCGCCAACCGCCAGGCCGTTCAGTGGATGCTGGTAGACAACGAGATCGACATCCGCACGGCGAGGCACTTCACCCTGGAGGCGGCGGAGAAGGCGCACCGCGGCCTGCCCTTCAAGATCGAAGCCTCGATCGCCAAGCTCACCGCGTCGGAAGGCGGCGGCCGCGTGGTCGACCGCTCGATGCAGATCCATGGCGGCATGGGCATGACCAAGGACCTGCCGCTGGAGCGCTGGTACCGCGAGATGCGAATCCGCCGGGTCGGCGAGGGCCCGAGCGAGGTGCAGCGCATGGTGATCGCGCGCGAGATCCTGGGGAGCAATCTGCGATGAGTACAGCGTCGGGCCCGCTCGCGGGCCTCAAGGTCGTCGAGTTCGGCCAGAACCTGGCCGGCCCCTATTGCGGCCAGATCCTGGCTTTCCTCGGCGCCGAGGTGGTCAAGGTCGAGCGGCCCGAGGGCGACGACGCGCGCAAGTGGGGGCCTCCCTTCGTCGAAGGCGATGCGACGGGCTTCATCGCCCTGAACCGCGGCAAGAAGTCGATCACCTGCGACCTCGGCGATCCGGCGCAGCGCGCGGCGCTGATCGAACGCATCGGCGCGGCCGACATCTTCGTGCACAACCTCCGCGCCGACGTCCCGGCCAAGTTCGGCTTCGACGGCGCCACGCTCACCAAACGATTCCCCCGCCTGATCTATGCCGACCTCGGCGCCTTCGGCCATGCCGGCCCCTGGAAGGACCGGCCCGGCTACGAGCCGATCATCCAGGCCGTCGCCGGGCTGATCTCGCTCAACGGCGACCCGACCGGCCCCGAGGCGCGCATCGGCGTCTCGATCATCGACCTGTCGACCGGCATGTGGACCGCGATCGGCGTGCTGGCGGCACTGGCCAGGCGCACGGCAACGGGCGAAGGCAGCCTGGTGAACACGTCATTGTTCGAAAGCGGGCTGATGTGGGCCTCCAACCATGTCGCCGGCTGGTCGGTGACCGGCAGGATGCCGCCGCGCCAGGGAACGGGCCATCCGTCGCTGACGCCCTACCAGGCCTTCGAATGCAGCGACGGGCCGCTGATGATCTGCCCCGGCAACGACCGTCTGTGGCGCAAGTTCGCCGAGGCGCTGGGCCATCCCGAGTGGCCGGACGAGGAGCGTTTCAGGACCAACGTGCAGCGCGCGGAGCGGCGCGAACTGCTGCTGGGCATGATCGCCGACATCATGAAGGAGCATCCCCGCGCCCATTGGGCCGCGAAGCTCGATGCGCTGGGCGTGCCCAACGGACCGCTGAACACGGTGCCGCAGGTAATGGAGCTGGCGCAGGTCGCGGCGCTGGCGATGTTCATGCAGCCTTACGCCGGATCGAATGCCCTGTTCCATGGCCTTCCGCTGAGCCTGGACGGCAAGCGGGCCGGCGGCATGGAAACCGCGCCGAAAATCGGCGAGCACAACGGGAAGATCTAGCCGACGAAGCTCAAGCAGTAGTCGCGCACCTGCTGCAGCGGGATGCGCGCGTGGCTCTGCACGATGATGAACTTGCCGCCGGGGTCGGTGCCGTTGGGCAGCCGAACCAGCCGCTCGAAATCGTCGGCACCCCAGACGCAGGACCGTTCGGAGAAGAGCTGGACGTCGGACGTGTAACAGGTGTCCCACTCGGCGTGATAGTCGTAGAGCGTCCCGTTGATCTCAGCCGTGCTGGTGTACAGCGAATACTCGGTCCACGGCACCTGCAGCGGCTTACGGGCCTTCCACAGCAGCAGGGACGTCATCGCGCTCATCCGCGGACCGCGCAGCCGTTCCAGGGTCTGCCGCGCCAGGTCGCCGTGCAGGATGTTCGGCGTCACCGAGAGGCCATGCGATCGCGTATCGTAGGGAATGCCGACCACCTCCGCGGCGCTCTGCCACCAGTCGTGATGCTGCTTGGGCTCCCATCGCGACAGGGCCCGGTCGTATTGCACGAAAGTTCGCGAATCGAAGTCCCCAACACAGCAGACATCCGAATCGAGCGTGAAGAAGCCGCCGAAGCCCAGCACCGCGGGAACGTGCAATTTTACGATCTGTTGCCGGTACCAGCCGGTCATCCAGTAGAAGGAGCTGAAGGCCCGGAAGAAGTCGCCCTCCCGGCGCACGGTCACTTCGATATTGGGGAAGCGCGGCAGATTGGAGCGCAACAGGTCGGCGTCGCGGTCAGGGGCGATGATCAGGAGCTCGAACGGCTTGCTGTCCCGCCAGTGCTTGGCCAGCGATTCGATCAGAAGTCCGGCACGCTCCAGATCGCCCAGGCGCTTGATGTTGCGCAGGGCGAGCGGAAGGATTCCTTGTCTGATCTCTGAAAACATAGGGCGCTGTACTCTCCTCACTATATATGGGCATCGCCGACACCATATCAATCGATAGGTTAAGTCATCTGGGTGGCCTCTCAGCGGCAGATCGCCCCACATCAAGAAGACCGCAAAAAAGCCCGGAGCGCACAAAAAAAACGCCGGGCCCAAGGGCCCGGCGAGTCAAACAGGGAGGCTTCACGTCTGGGAGACGTGGGATCATGAGGATCCCGAGTTTCGAACCGATCAGCCAAAAGCGGTCGTGTCGAAAACCTGCATCCAACCTATGCCTCATCCAGAAGATTGGTAGTGGTGAAGTTTTGGACACTGGCATGCGGCGTGCGCATGCCTTCACCGACTATGCAATCCTGCAGGTCGCGCCCTCAGAAACGGGTCTCCGCGACCTTCCGCAGCAAGAAATCCCGGAAGACTGCGATGCGCTTGGAGTGCCGCAGCTCTTCCGGATAGGTGAAATAGACGTCGGTCGTCCGGACGTTCAGGTCGGGCAACAACATTTCCAGCTTGGTCGATTCGCGTGCGAGATAGTCGGGTAGCGAAGCAATGCCGAGGCCGGACTCGACGGCGCGGAAAATCCCGTAGGTGTTGTTCACCCGCAGAACCACGAGCCGCGGGTTCTGGTCGGGATTGCCCTCGCGAAGCAGCCAGTTGACGTCCTGGACGGGGGCGCGCGCATCCTCGCCGAAGATGATGAGACGATGCTGGTCGAGATCGTCGATCGTGTTGGGTTTGCCGTACTTCTGCACGTAGTCGTGCGAGGCATAGACGTGACTGCGGACGGTCAGCAGATGGCGCTGCACCAGTCCGGGCTGGCGGGGCATGACCATGCGGATGGCCACGTCGGCCTCGCGCATGCCGAGATCGAGCTCGTTGTCGGACAGAACCAAGCTCACATCGATCTCGGGATAGAGCGCGATGAACTCGTGCATCTGGGCCGTGAGCCAGGTCGAGCCGAAGCCCACCGTCGCATGGATCTTGAGCCGGCCGGCCGGCTTGTCCTGATTGGCCCGCAGCAGCGCCTCTGCCGTGTTGACCTTGGCGGCCATGTCGCGGGCCGTCCGGTAGAGCAGCTCGCCCTGCTCCGTGAGGATGAGGCCGCGCGCATGGCGGTGGAACAGCATGACGCCAAGCTGTTCCTCGAGCGCGCCGATCTGGCGCGAGATCGCCGACTGGCTGAGCTTCAGCGACTCGCCCGCATGCGTGAAGCTGCCGGCATCCGCCACGGCCTGGAATATCCGCAGCTTGTCCCAGTCCATTTCATTGCCTCCCTGTCCACGCCTGCTGCTTACTCGGCGGCCTCTGCGTGGCGCGTCTCCTGACCTGCCAGCCACTTTTCGGCTTCGAGCGCGGCCATGCAGCCCGTTCCCGCCGCCGTCACGGCCTGCCGGAACACCTTGTCCTGCACGTCGCCCGCCGCGAAGACGCCCGCGATGTTGGTCGCCGTCGAATCCGGCCGGGTGATCAGATAGCCCTCGCCATCCATCTCGAGCTTGCCCTTGAACAGCTCGGTATTGGGCGAATGGCCGATCGCAACGAAGAATCCGTCGGCCTTGAGGTCCTGCACCGCGCCCGTCTTCACGTTGCGCAGGCGCGCCCCCGTGACGACCGGCGCCGGGGTCTTTTCACCGAGAACCTCGTCGACGACGTTGTCCCAGACGACGCTGACCTTGGGATTCTTGAACAGGCGGTCCTGGAGGATCCTCTCCGCGCGGAAGCTGTCGCGACGGTGCACCAATGTCACCTTGGAGGCGTGATGGGTGAGATAGAGCGCCTCCTCGACAGCGGTATTGCCGCCGCCGACCACGATCACTTCCTTGTTGCGGAAGAAGAAGCCATCGCAGGTCGCGCAGGCCGATACACCGCCGCCGCGGAAGGTCTCCTCGCTGGGCAGGCCGAGCCACTTCGCCGTGGCGCCCGTCGCGATGATCAGCGAGTCCGCCTCATATCGGTCGCCGGAATCGCCCAGGCAGACGAACGGCCGCACCGAGAGGTCGACGTCGACGATCGTATCGAAGAACATCTGCGTGCCGACATGCTCGGCCTGCTTCTGCATCTGCTCCATGAGCCACGGCCCCTGGATGACATCCGCAAAGCCCGGATAGTTCTCGACGTCGGTCGTGATCGTGAGCTGGCCGCCCGGCTGGATGCCCTGCACCAACATGGGCTTCAGGCTTGCGCGGGCCGCATAGATGGCCGCCGTGTAGCCGGCCGGGCCAGAGCCCAAGATCATTACCTTGCTTCGGTGAGTTTCTGCCATGTCCGCTCCGCATCCCGCCAACCGCATATCTTCGACATATATGCAAACCTCCGCCGAGTTGCACGGCTAGAAGTCGATTTCACACGCAATTGTTCACAGGCAATCACCGAATTCTCGCAACTTTATTGCTCGCCCGGCACGGTTCTGGCATAGACCGCGCCCAACGGAGGAATACTGATGGCTCGGGCCAAGCTCGATCGAATTGACCGGCGAATTCTAAGCGACCTGCAATCCAATGGACGCATGACCAACGTGGAGTTGGCCGAACGGGCCGGCATTTCGGCGCCCCCCTGTCTGCGCCGCGTGCGCGCTCTGGAGCGCGCCGGGATCATCAAGGGCTACCATGCCGAACTGAGCGCCGAGGCATTGGGCTACAGCGTGTCCGTGTTCGCGCTGGTCGGACTGAACAGCCAGGCCGAGGCCGATCTCAAGGCCTTCGAGGCGCTGATCGCCAACTGGGACGAGGTCCGCGAGTGCCACATGCTGGCTGGCGAGGCCGATTTCCTACTCAAGATCGTGGCCGAGACCTGGGACGACTACCAGAAATTCCTGACCACCCGCCTCACCTCGGCCCCCAACGTCAGCCATGTGAAATCCATGATGGTGTTCCGGACGGCGAAGGAAGTCCCCGGCGTGCCGATCTCGACGGAAGCGTAGCTTCCTTCGGGCGGGTGGAGGCACCCCGCGCAGAAGCAACGGAGCAAGAATTGACCGACGTCACCTTCGAAATCCTGCACCGCGTTGCGGACGCCTTTGCCCGACGCGACGTCGACGGCATCGTCAATTCCTTCGCCGAGGACGGCGAATTCCGCAACGCCAAGGGGCCCGACTATTGGGGCCAGAGCTTCAAGGGCAAGGCGGCCATCCGCAGCTATTTCGAGCCGCTGTTCGCCAATACCGGCGATGTGAAGTGGGTTCACACGAACGAGTTCATCTGCGGCGACCGGGCCGTGACCGAATGGCACCGGACCGCCACGCTGAAGTCCGGCGAGCGCCAGGAGTGGCTGGGCTGCGACCTCTACACCTTCCGGCGCGGCCTCATCGTGATGAAGGACACCTACATCAAAGTCGTGGTCTGACCGCGAGGTCTTGCGGGAAACAGCGTGTATTGATACCCTCCTAAAATACACAGCGTTGTCACCAAGACCGGGGGCGCAAGCCATGAGGGCTCTTTTCCAGGCATCGAAGATCCTGCTACTCGACCTGGCGTCGACGCTGCTGTTCCTTGCCGTCTATGCGATCACCGGCAATCTCTTCCTCGCCGTCGGACTCGGCATGGCGCTGGGCATCGTCCAGATCGGTTGGCAGCTCGCCCGCAAGCAGCCCGTCGAGGCGCTGCAGTGGCTCAGCCTCGTCATCATCTTCGCGTCGGGTACGGCGACGTTCCTGACCGACGATCCGCTCTTCATCATGATGAAGCCCAGCATCATCTACGGGATCGTCGGCCTGGTGATGCTGAAGCGCGGCTGGATGACCCGCTACCTGCCGCCGATCGCACGCGCGACCGTTCCCGACCTCGCCCTCACTTTCGGCTATGTCTGGGCGGGCCTGATGTTCTTCTCGGCCGGGCTCAACATCGTGCTCGCCCTGACGCTCGACGTCACGAGCTGGGCGGCCGTGAAGTCGGTCTGGGCGATCGGCAGCAAGGTCGGCCTGTTCGGCATCCAGTATGCCATCATGAAGTCGACCGGCATCCGCCGGGCGCGCGCCATGATGGCGGCTAGCTGAACTGCACGCCCACCACTTCGTAGGACTTGCCGCCGCGCGGCGTCTGGACCTCGACCCGGTCGCCGACCGTCTTGCCGATCAGCGCCCGCCCGATCGGCGAAGTCACGGAGATCCGCCCCTTGGCGAGATCGGCCTCGTAGGGACCGACGATCTGGTATTTCACCGTCTCGTCCGTATCCTCGTCGGCCAGGCGCACGACGGCGCCGAATTTGACGATCTTGCCGCTGAGCTTCGAGAAGTCGATCACCTCGGTCCGCGAGATGATGTCCTCGAGTTCGGCGATGCGTCCCTCGATGAAACTCTGCTTTTCGCGCGCAGACGTGTACTCGGCGTTCTCCGAGAGATCGCCGTGCTCGCGCGCCGTCGCGATGGCTTTGATGATCGCCGGGCGCTCGACGCTCTTCAGCACTTTCAGTTCGCCTTCGAGGCGCTGGAGCCCCTCGGCCGTCATGGGAATACGTTCCATCGCCAAATCGTCCTTGATCAGTCGTACGGCGTCAACGCCGAACGCACCCCCAAACGAGGTGCCGTTCGGCAAGTTGCAGGAAAGACCGCCCGTTTAGAAGGCAGTCTTGAAGTAGGATTGCAGCGGCGCCACGTCGAGCCCGCCCTGCTTGACCGCGGCAATACCCTCGACCGCCGCCTTGGCACCGGCGACCGTCGTATAGTAGGCGATCTTGTGCATCAGGGCGGTACGCCGAAGCGTGAAGCTGTCGGTCAGCGCGCTCGCGCCCTCGACCGTATTGAAGACGAGCTGCACCTTGCCGTCCTTCATCAGGTCGACGATATGCGGCCGGCCTTCCAGCACCTTGTTGACCTGCTGCGCCTCGATCGAATGCTTGCGCAGGAACTCCGCCGTGCCGCGGGTCGCGACGACCTTGAAGCCCAGTTCGATCAGGCGCTTCAGGGGTTTCACCATCGCCTGCTTGTCCTGGTCCTTGACCGAGACGAACACCGCGCCCTCGACCGGCACCTTGCTGCCGGCGCCGAGCTGCGACTTGGCAAAGGCGCGCCCGAAATCCATGTCGAGGCCCATGACCTCGCCGGTCGAGCGCATTTCCGGGCCGAGGATGATGTCGACGCCGGGGAAGCGCGCGAAGGGGAACACCGCCTCCTTGACCGCGATATGCTTGCCCTTGGCCTTCTTGATGCCAAGGGACTTCAGCGCTTCGCCGGCCATCAGGCGGGCCGCGAACTTGGCGATCGGCTGCCCGGTCGCCTTGGCGACGAACGGCACGGTGCGGCTGGCACGCGGATTGACTTCAAGGACGTAGACCTCGCCATCCTTGACGGCGAACTGCACATTCATCAGGCCAACGACATGCAGCGCCTTGGCCATCGCCTCGGTCTGGCGCTCGATCTCGGCCAGGATCTTGGCCGACAGCGAGTAAGGCGGCAGCGAGCAGGCCGAGTCGCCGGAATGGATTCCCGCCTCCTCGATATGCTCCATGATGCCCGCGACGAACACGTTCTGGTCCTTGTCGGCCAGGGCGTCGACGTCGACCTCGATGGCATCGCGCAGATAGGAGTCGATCAGCACCGGATTGCTGCCCGAGACCTTCACGGCATCGCGCATGTAGCGCTCGATGGCGGCGCGGTCGTAGACGATCTGCATCGCGCGTCCGCCCAGCACGTAGGATGGGCGGATGACCACCGGATAGCCGATCCTCTCGGCAATCTCGATCGCCTTCTCCTGCGATGTCGCCGTGCCGTTGTCGGGCTGGCGCAGCTTGAGCTCGTGGATCAGCTTCTGGAAGCGCTCACGGTCCTCGGCGAGATCGATGGCGTCGGGCGAGGTGCCCAGGATCGGTATGCCCGCGGCCTCGAGCGGCTTGGCGAGTTTGAGCGGCGTCTGGCCGCCGAACTGCACGATCAGGCCCATCAGCTCGCCGCTGCGGCGCTCGACCTCGACCAGCTCGATCACGTCCTCCGCGGTCAGCGGCTCGAAGTAGAGCCGGTCGGCCGTGTCGTAGTCGGTCGACACGGTCTCGGGATTGCAGTTGACCATGATGGTCTCGTAGCCCGCCTCGCGCAGCGCGTAGACGGCATGGACGCAGCAATAGTCGAACTCGATGCCCTGGCCGATGCGGTTGGGACCGCCCCCCAGGATGATGACCTTGCGCCGGTCGGTCGGCTGCGCCTCGCATTCGGCCGGACGCACCCCGTCACCCTCGTAGCAAGAGTAGAGATAGGGCGTGCGCGACTCGAATTCGGCGGCACAGGTATCGATGCGCTTGAAGACCGGCCGCACGCCGAGAGCCCGGCGCTTCTTCGCCACGTCGCCGGCGCCCTGCTTCGTCAGTTCGCCCAGCCGCTCGTCGGAGAAGCCCTTCTTCTTGAGGTCGAAGAACGCCTTGGCGTCCGTCGGCAGGCCATCCTTGCGCACGCTCGCCTCGATGGCGACGAGCTGCTCGATCTGGCGCAGGAACCACGGCTCGTACTTCGACGCCTGGGCGATCTCTTCGACGTTCAGGCCGTAACGGAACGCCTGGGCGATCACCAGGATGCGGTCGGGCGTCGGCCGTGCCAGGGCGCCCACGATGGCGGACTTGTCTGGCGCGCCCTTGATCTCGATCTCGTTCAGGCCGGTCAGGCCGGTCTCCATCGAGCGCAGCGCCTTCTGCAGCGATTCCTGGAAGGTGCGGCCGATCGACATGGCCTCGCCGACGCTCTTCATCGAGGTATTGAGCAGCGGCTCCGCGCCCGGGAACTTCTCGAAGGCGAAGCGCGGCATCTTGGTGACGACGTAGTCGATCGTCGGCTCGAACGAGGCCGGCGTCTCGCCGGTGATGTCGTTCAGGAGTTCGTCGAGCGTGTAACCCACGGCCAGCCGGGCGGCGACCTTGGCGATCGGGAAGCCCGTGGCCTTGGAAGCCAGCGCCGAGGACCGCGACACGCGCGGATTCATCTCGATCACCACCATGCGGCCGGTCGCCGGATCGACCGCGAACTGCACGTTCGAACCGCCGGTATCGACGCCGATCTCGCGCAGGCACGCGATCGAGGCGTCGCGCATGATCTGGTATTCCTTGTCGGTGAGCGTCAGGGCCGGAGCGACCGTGACGGAGTCGCCGGTATGCACGCCCATCGGATCGACGTTCTCGATCGAGCAGATGATGATGCAGTTGTCGTTGCGGTCGCGCACGACCTCCATCTCGTACTCTTTCCAGCCGAGCACGGATTCCTCGACCAGGACCTCGCCGACCGGCGAGGCATCGACGCCGCCGGCCACGATCTCGAAATATTCGTCGCGATTGTAGGCAATGCCGCCGCCGGTGCCGCCCAGCGTGAAGGACGGGCGGATGATCGCCGGCAGGCCGACCCGCTCGAGCGCGGTCGCCGCCTCTTCGCGATTGTGCACGACCTCGCTCTTCGGGCATTCCAGCCCGATCTTGGTCATGGCGTCGCGGAACAGCAGCCGGTCCTCGGCCTTGTCGATGGCCTCGGCATTGGCGCCGATCAGCTCGACGCCATACTTCTCGAGCCGCCCATCGCGATGCAGCGACATGGCGGTGTTGAGCGCCGTCTGGCCGCCCATGGTCGGCAGGATCGCGTCGGGCTTTTCCTTCTCGATGATGCGCGCCACGAAGTCGGGCGTGATCGGCTCGATATAGGTCGCATCGACCAGCCCCGGATCGGTCATGATCGTGGCCGGGTTGGAGTTGATCAGGATGACCCGATACCCCTCGTCCTTCAGCGCCTTGCAAGCCTGAACGCCGGAATAGTCGAACTCGCAGGCCTGACCGATGACGATCGGGCCGGCGCCGATGACGAGGATGCTCTTGATGTCGGTGCGCTTGGGCATGATTTCTCTACTTGCCCTTGCTCTTGTCGATCATCTCGACGAAGCGGTCGAAGAGATAGTGACTGTCGGTCGGGCCGGGCGAGGCTTCGGGGTGATACTGGACCGAGAAGGCCGGCTTGTCGGTGCAGCGCAGGCCTTCGTTGATGCCGTCGAACAGGGAGACGTGCGTCACTTCCGTGTTTTCCGGCAACGATTCGGGGATGACGCAGAAGCCGTGGTTCTGCGACGTGATCTCGACCTTGCCGGTGGTCAGGTCCTTGACCGGCTGGTTGGCGCCACGGTGGCCGCGCTCCATCTTGCGCGTCTTGCCACCGAGCGTCAGGGCCAGCATCTGGTGCCCGAGGCAGATGCCGAACAGCGGCACCTTCCTGTCGAGCACGGCCTGGATGGCGGACGAGGCATAAACCGCGGTCGCCGCCGGATCGCCGGGGCCGTTGGACAGGAACACGCCATCGGGATTGTGCCGCAGGATGTCCTCGGCCGTGGCCGTGGCCGGCACGACGGTGACCCTGCAGCCGGTGTTGGCGAGGCAGCGCAGGATGTTGCGCTTGGCGCCGTAGTCCACGGCGACGACGTGGTACTTGGGATTGGTGAGCTTGCCGTAGCCCTTGCCCAGGGCCCACTTGGTCTCGTCCCAGGTGTAGGTCTGCTTGGTCGTGACCTCGAGGGCCAGATCCATGCCGTCGAGTCCCGGCCAGTCGAGCGCGATCTGGCGCATCTTCGGGATGTCGAACTTGCCGTCCGGCGCATGGACGACGACGCCGTTGGGCGGGCCGCCGTCGCGGATGCGCCGCGTGATGGCGCGCGTGTCGACGTCGCAGATGCCCGGCAGATTGTGGCTCTTCAGCCAGTCGTTGAGCGGCTTTACGGAGCGCCAGTTGGCCGGCTCGGTGATGTCGCCGCGCAGCACGACGGCGCGCGCGGCCGGGGTGATCGTCTCGATGTCCTCGAGATTGGTGCCGACATTGCCGATGTGCGGGAAGGTGAAGGTGATGATCTGGCCGGCATAGGACGGATCGGTGATGATCTCCTGGTATCCGGTCATCGAGGTGTTGAAGCAGACCTCGCCCACGGCATGGCCGGCGGCGCCCACTCCCTTGCCCCAGAAGACCGTGCCGTCGGCCAGCACCAGCGCGGCCGTGGCCCAACGCGGCGCGGCGTCATTCGCACCGGCGGTCTTAGGTGAAGTCATGATGTTTGCCCGTTCGTGCGGCTCGCGCGGCCTCGCCCCGGACCCGGCATGGGCGAGGCGATCGGCAAGCCGGGCGGGTTGTAACCAAGCCGCCGCAGAGGGTCAAGGCGCGGAAGGCAGCCATTTTCTAAGCTATTTCAATAGCTTATTTGCTTTGCCAACAGCGACGGGGGCGATTAGTTTCCGCCCCTTAGCCTTCGGGCATACCAACGGGACCCAAGCGATGCTGCGCGAAAAACTGACCGAAGCGATGAAAGACGCGATGCGCGCCAAGGATCAGGCCGCGCTGGGCACGATTCGGCTCATCCTGGCCAAGCTCAAGGACGCCGATATTGCCGCCCGCACCGAGGCCAGCCGCGACGGCGTGGCGGACGACAGGATCCTGTCGCTGATGCAGGGCATGATCAAGCAGCGCAACGAATCGATCGCCCTCTACGAAAAGGGCGGCCGCTCCGACTTGGCCGACAAGGAGAAGGCCGAGATCGCCGTGATCGAGCGTTTCCTGCCGCAGCAGATGGACGAAGCCGCGGTCGAGGCCGCCGTGCGCGAGGCCATTGCCGCTGCCGGCGCCACCTCGGTCAAGGACATGGGCGGCGTCATGGCGACCCTGAAGGGCAAGTATGCCGGCCAGATGGACTTCGCCAAGGCGTCAGCCGCCGTGAAGAAGGCTCTCGCCGGCTAGCCGGCTGCTGAAAAGCCCGAGTCATGTCGAGCAAACGAAATAACCGAAATAAACGAAATAACTGAAGCGGATGTCGCAGGCCCCTGATCCTGTGTCGCGTTGACCGTTGACGCAACAATGTTGCGCCCCGGGTTAGACGCCGGCGGGCGGCCGGTAACGATCCCCGCTATCCCCTATGGCGTGGCATCGGTCCGGGGGCCATCTTAGGGGATGGCGTTCCCTCCCGGCTTCCTCGACGAATTGCGCGCGCGCCTCAGCCTGTCCGACATCGTCGGCCGGAAGGTGTCGCTGAAGCGCCGCTCGGGTGCCGAGTACGCAGGCCTCTGCCCCTTCCACAACGAGAAGACACCGTCCTTCACGGTCAACGACAAGAAGGGCTTCTTCTACTGCTTCGGCTGCCACGAGAAGGGCAGCGCCATCGACTTCGTCATGAAGACGGAAGGTCTCTCCTTTCCCGAGACGGTCGAAAAACTCGCCCGCGAGGTCAACCTGCCGGTGCCTGTCGCCACGCCGGCCGAGCGCGAGCGGGCCGACCGGGCTTCCACTCTCCAGCAGGTCGTGGAAATGGCCGCTGTCTGGTTCCAGAAGCAGCTTCGCCTGCCGGTCGGCCGCCACGGCCTGGACTATCTGCGCGGGCGCGGCCTCTCCGACGCCACCATCGACGACTTCCGCCTGGGATTTGCGCCCGATTCGCGCGACGGCCTCCTCGCCGCCCTGAAGCGCGAGAACGTCCCCCTCGACAAGATCGTCGAGGCTGGGCTTGCCATCCGGCCCGAGGACGGGCGCGACCCCTACGACCGGTTCAGGGGCCGCGTGATGTTCGTCATCAACGACCGCCGGGGCCGCGCCATCGCCTTCGGCGGGCGCGTCATGGGCACCGGCGAGCCCAAATATCTGAACTCGCCCGAGACGCCGCTCTTCCACAAGGGCGCCAATCTCTACTGCCTCGACCGGGCCCGGCAGGCCGCGACCAAGGACCAGCCGGTGATCGTGGCCGAAGGCTACATGGACGTGATCGCGCTGCACGGGGCGGGCTTCACCGGCGCCGTGGCACCGCTCGGCACTGCCCTGACCGAGGGGCAACTGGGAGAACTCTGGAAGCTCGCCGACGAGCCCTTTCTCTGCTTCGACGGCGACAATGCGGGACGGCGCGCCATGTCCCGGGCCGCCGAGCGGGCGCTTCCCCTCCTGCGTCCCGGCAAGAGCCTGCGTTTTCTCACCCTGCCGGCTGGCGAGGACCCCGACAGCCTGATCCGGACCAAGGGCCCTGATGCGGTCCGCCGCGTCCTCGACCTCGCCCGTCCGCTGTCAGACATCGTGTGGGAACTGGAAATCGAGGGCAAACCGGCCGATACGCCGGAACGCCGGGCGAGCCTCCAGCGCGGCATCGAGCAGCGGGTGGCGGAGATCGCCGATCCGGTCGTGCGCGACTATTACCGCACAGAGATGCGCAACCGGCTGAACCGGCTGCGCCGCCCCGAGGCGCCGGCCTGGCAGCCTGGAAAGTTCCGCAAGCCCTTCAGACGCCCCGGAGATCCCGAACCCGCGCCTTTCGCGGCCGGCTCGGCGGCCCGCCGCTCGGGCCAGGATCTCGACGCCTCGCGCCAGGAATGGGGCCTGCTGGGCGCCCTGATCGAACGGCCGGCCCTGCTCCACATCCTGGCCGAAGATCTGGCAGCCCTGCCGATCACCAGCCCCGACCTGGGCCGGCTGCGCAGCGGACTGCTGGATGCCCTCTCCCTCGTGCCGTCGGGGGTGGATCCGGCCGCAGATGAGGCGGCGGGCGACCCGTCTCTGGAGGCCGAATTGATCGGCCAGCATCTCCAGAGGATGGGGCTGGCGCAGCTCGCAGCCTCGGCGCAGGCGAAGGCTCGCGAGGCCTTCCGCGACGACCCGACCGATGCGGATGGCTGGGTTGGCCAGTGGCGCCGGGCCGCCCGTCATGTCAGCCATCTTCGGTCCGACCCCGAGGAGCTGAAACGGGCCGAAGATGCTCTCGCAGAGGATATGTCGGAGGAGAATTTGCGGCGACTTCATGCCGTCCTCGACCGCATGCGGCGGGAAAGCCTGGAATCCAATGCGCTGTAGCCGGGCCGCGCAGATTCAGGGGCCTCCCCCTATCGCTGCTTGCACTGAAGCCCCATATAGTAGAAGGGTAGTTTTTGCGGGGCCGCCCTCCCGCCTCCCCTTCTTGCAGCCAAATAACGGCCCTTTGGCCGTTCTACCTGTTTGTCGCACCCAAGGATTTGAGTAAATGGCGACCAAAACCGCGACCGTAGCGCAACCCGAAGCCGCCGATGCCCGGGAGGAGGGTCCTGACGCCCCCCTGCTCGACTCGCTCGGCGCAGAGCTCAAGAAGCTCGTCCAGAAGGGCAAGGAACGCGGCTACGTCACCTATGACGAGTTGAACGCCGCCCTGCCGCCCGACGAAGTGTCCTCCGAGCAGATCGAGGACACGATGGCGATGCTGTCGGAGGCCGGGGTGAATGTCGTCGAGGCCGAGGAGCCGGAGGATACGGCCTCCGCCACCGCGGCCGAACCCGCCAAGACGGCGGTGGTTGCGGCCGAGGCCACCGGCGAGGACGAGGAGCTGGGTCGTACGGACGATCCGGTCCGCATGTACCTGCGCGAGATGGGCAGCGTCGAGCTGCTGAGCCGCGAGGGCGAGATCGAGATCGCCAAGCGCATCGAGGCCGGTCAGGACAAGATGATCGGCGGCATCTGCGAAAGCCCGATGACGATCACGGCGCTGCTGCATTGGCGCGATGCGATCAACGAAGGCCGCATTCTGCTGCGCGACGTGATCGACCTCGAGGCGACCCAGGGCGGCGGCGCCCCCGGCGAGGGCAAGGGCGTGAACGCCGCCCCTCCCGTTCCCGCCGCGCCGCCGATGCCGCGTCCGGCGTCTCTGCCGAAACTGGTGCGGCCGGCCGGGCCTGCGGTGAACGGTGAAGCGGGCGGCGAAGCGCCTGCAGCGGAAGGGGCTGAGGAGGACGACGAGAACGCGCTCTCCCTGTCGGCGCTCGAGGAGAAGCTCAAGCCTGAGGTTCTGCGCACCCTCACCAAGATCTACAAAGTCTATATCGAGATGTCGAAGGTGCAGAACCGGCGCCTGTCGACTCTCGCCCGCGGCCAGAAGCCCAGTGCCGAATTCGAGAAGAGCTACGAGAAGCACCGCAAGAAGATCGTCGAGCTGGTGCGGACGGTGCACATCAATGCCGCCCGCATCGAGCAGCTCAAGCTCTCGCTCTACGACCTAAACCGCAAGCTGATGACCCTCGAGGGCAAGCTGCTGCGCACGGCGGAAAGCTTCCGCATCTCGCGGCAGGACTTCCTCGACAATTACTTCACGCACGAAATCGATCCCAACTGGCTCGAGAAGGTCGGCAAGCTGTCGGGCCGGGGCTGGAAGGATTTCGCCAAGAAGCGCGGTCCCGAGATCGAGAAGATCCGGGCGGAGATCAAGGACATCTCCGATCACTGCGGCGCGCCGATCTTCGAGTTCCGCCGCATGTGCAAGACCGTCCAGGACGGCGAGCGCGAGATGATGCGGGCGAAGAAGGAGATGATCGAGGCCAACCTCCGTCTCGTGATCTCGATCGCCAAGAAGTACACGAACCGCGGCCTGCAGTTCCTGGACCTCATCCAGGAAGGCAACATCGGCCTGATGAAGGCGGTCGACAAGTTCGAGTACCGCCGTGGCTACAAGTTCTCGACCTACGCCACCTGGTGGATCCGCCAGGCCATCACGCGCTCGATCGCCGACCAGGCGCGCACCATCCGTATCCCGGTGCACATGATCGAGACCATCAACAAGCTGGTGCGTACCAGCCGGCAGATGCTGCACGAGATCGGCCGCGAGCCGCAGCCCGAGGAGCTGGCCGAGAAGCTCGGCATGCCGCTCGAGAAGGTGCGCAAGGTCCTCAAGATCGCCAAGGAGCCGATCAGCCTCGAGACCCCGATCGGCGACGAGGAGGACAGCCACCTCGGAGACTTCATCGAGGACAAGAACGCCGTCATCCCGCTCGAGGCGGCGATCCAGGGCAATCTGCGCGAGAGCACGACGCGGGTCCTGGCGACGCTCACGCCGCGCGAGGAGCGCGTGCTGCGCATGCGCTTCGGCATCGGCATGAACACCGACCATACGCTCGAGGAGGTCGGCCAGCAGTTCTCCGTCACCCGCGAACGTATTCGCCAGATCGAGGCCAAGGCGCTGCGCAAGCTCAAGCACCCGAGCCGCTCGCGCATGCTGCGCAGCTTCCTCGACGAGGGCTGAGAAAGACCGAGATCCGAGATTGAAAGCCGGGGCGCGTCCCCGGCTTTTTCATGTCATTCGCGATCGGCGATCCGCACCAGAGACGGCAACAGGCCGCTCACCGTCACGTTGAGCCGGCGAACCTCTTCCATCACCGCCGAGAGATTCTCCTGAACGACCGCGCAGTGACGCGACGCCTCGTTGCGGGCGTCGTCGAGCCCCGGATCGATCGCATAGGGATGCCCGAGGGCGCGTCCGCATTCCGCGAGCACACCCAGCAGTGCCGCCGGCGATTCCGCCGCGTGACCGGGACGCACGAAATCGCGGGTCGCATGTTCGATCCGCTCCAACGCCGTGACAAGACCATCGACTTCCATGGGAGTCTCCTCGGCCGACAACGGGAACGCTGTGATCGGGATCGATGCTGTCACCGGAGGCCGCGGCGCACAAGCCTGCGGCCTCCTCCCGGAAGATCAGCCGAACCGCAGCAGGGGTATCGCGGCCGCCGCCAGCAGGACGGCGGCGATGCGCATGCGCGTGAAGGGCTCCTTCAGCCAGAATACGGCGATAAGGACGGCAAAGATTGCGCTGGTGTCGCGCAGCGCCGCTGCCGGAGCGATCGGCGCATGGCTCCAGACCCAGAGGATCATCAGATACGATCCCATGGCGGCGACCGCGATCGGCAGGGCGAGAATCCAATGGGCTGTCACCTGCGTCCAGGGCGGCCCCGAGCGGCGCTGCCGCCACGCCATGGCCGCGGCATTGGTGATCGACACGACGAACCCGTAGGCCCAGGGCGATCCCGAGAGCCGTACGCCCTGCGCGTCGCACAGGATGTAGGCCGCCGTGCCGACGCCCGCCGCCGCGGTCCAACCCAGCGCCGCTCTCGTGATCCCCTTCCCGCGCGCGGCATCCCAAGCGAGGACGACCAGCGCGAGCGAGATGATCAGGATGCCGAGCAGCCCCGCCATCGCCAGTCGTTCGCCTGTCACCAAGGCCGCCAGCGGCACCACCATCAACACCGCGAGGGAGCGGACGACGGGGTAGACGAGGCCGAATCCCCCGAGTTCATAGGCCCGCAGGAGGGCCGACACGGTGAGGACGTTCATCACGGTGGAGGCTGCGATCCAGCCGAAGGAAGCGAGATTGGGAAGGCCGGAGAAGAAGAGCGCCGGAACGACGAGCAGTGCGCCCAGTACCATTTGGGCCGTCATCACCTGTGCCGGATTGCGGCTCGCCTTCACGGCGGCATTCCAGCCCGCATGGAGGATGGCGCTCAGCAGGGCGAGCGAAACGTCTGTGAGATCCATCGGTCAGGCGGGCCGCGGCGCGACGATGACCACGCAGTAGCGTGCCGGGCTCTGCGTTGAGTTGTGGTAGGTGATCGGCCGGTCGAGCACCATCGCCAGGCAATCGCCGGCGCACAACTCGAAGCGCTCCTCCCCCAGCGTCATCTGGATCGTGCCCTCGAGGACCCAGACCTGCTGATGGGTCACGCCCGGCCGGGCCGCCGTCTCATAGGCCACGCGCGCGCCCGCCGGAAAAATCACCTCGACGATCTGGATGGGAGACGGGAAGCCGTCCGGCGAGACGTTGCGACGCAGGTACCCAGATCCGGGGTCTCGCCATTCGATCTGATCCGCCCGGCGGGACACTGGAGCCGGCGGCGCGGCTGGCATTTCGAAGAGCGTTGCCAGGGAGACGCCGAGGCCGGTCGCCAGCTTTTCGAGAAGCACCGCAGTCGGATTGCTTTCAGCACGCTCGATCAGGGAGATCATGGAGCGGCTGACCCCGCTCGCCTCCGCCAGCGCCTCGAGAGACAGGCCATGCTTGTCCCTCAGGTCACGCACACGGGCGGCGATCCGTTCGTTGATGCCCGTCTCCATTACATCCTTCCTACAATGGATAAATCATCCATTATATTGGAGGTCACATCAAGGAAGCTCGGGGTGCGCTAAAATATGATGCGACTGCGAGCGGGGGAATGAGATGAAAGACATCGTCGATGAATTGCGCGCCGAGTGCCGGGAGCAACACGGGCCGACCGGAGACGACACGGGTGTCCTTGCCCGCGACGTGCGCTGGCGGGCGGCAGCGGAGATCGAGTCCCTGCGGCCGGCGACTTGGGGGCCGATCGAGACGGCGCCGAAGGACGAAGGCCCCCTCCTGCTCTTCTGCCCGGGCCTCGAAGGGCATGTCGCCGACGAGATCGTCGTCGGTGCCTGGAATTTCGATCCGAACCGGCGCTCCCTGGGCTATTGGGTGAGCGATGTTGGAGCGCTGGACCCCGGCTTTGCCGAGACCGGGCCGTGGATCGAGTATCACGAACTCCAGCCCCGCCAGTGGGCGCGCTTGCCCGCACGGCCGTCCACAAGAAAGTAGAAACAAAAAAGGCGGCCCCGAGGGCCGCCTTTTCCGTTGTCGGTGTCGGGTATCAGCTGCGCGGCGGCAGCGGAACCTTCGCGTCCGTGAGCAACTTCACGAGGGCGGGAATGCCCGCCTTGTAGTCGCCGGCATCGCACTTGGCGATCGCCGCCGGAGCCTCGCTGGCCACCGAGTCGCGACGCACGGTGTCGCGCCACTTCGCGGCCAACGCCTTGCAGTAGGCGGCGTCATCCATCGGAGCCGCGGCCATCGTCTGCGCGATGACGATCTCGACGCGGCGGTTCTGCGGCTCGCGAACGTTCGGGCCGGTGGCGACGAGCAGGCCTTGCATGCCGCGACCGACGACGGCGATCGCCGTGGCGGGTACGCCCTGCTGGACGAGCGCGTCCTTGACCGCGTTGGCGCGGCGCAGCGACAGCGCCATGTTGTAGGCCTCGGTGCCCGACGTATCGGTATGACCGGTCGCCGTGATGCGCGCGCTACCCTTCGTCTTATAGGCAGCGGCAGCCTGACCGACGACGCTCGTGGCCTGCGGGTTCAGCTTGGCGCTGTCCCAATCGAAAAAGACCATGAAGCTCTGAGGCGCCGGCGGCGGCGGCGGCGGCGGCGCAGTGGCCGGCGCCGGTTGGTCGCAGGCGGCGATCATGAACGTGGCGGCTAGCAGAACAAACAACTTCTTGAGCATAAGCCCCTCTCCCCTATGGCCATTTTAGCCAAGGCCATAATGCTCGATCACCCCTCGTGCGGGCAATCCCAAAAATTGCACACCGAGTGCCGTTTCAAACGATTTCAGTGAGACCACCTGTGATGGTGCACGCGTCCCGCAACCACCGGGGTTTGGTGCCGTTATTCGCGCACGATGCCAACAAGGAGCACCCCGTGAAGCAAGTCGCGATCGTCACCCTCGCCGCCTGTTCGTTCGTCGCAGGCTGTGCGTCGTACACTGAGCGTGTGGTCGAGAAGCCGGTGCCAGCGCGCACGTCGGAACGGACCGTCGTCTACGACACGACGCCGGCCCCGGCGCAGACCACGACCGTCTACACCACGCGATAGGCGCTTCGCCGTGATCAAACTCACTCTTCTGGCGGCCGCCTGTCTCCTGGCGGCCGGCTGCTCCATCCGGAGCGAGCGGGTGGTTGAGAAACCCGTTCCCGCACAGACGACGGTCTATACGACTCGCTAGGCCGCGAGCCCGTACAGCTCGGCCACATTGTCCCGCAGGATGCGTTTGCGCAGGCCAAGCTCCAGATGCCCGGTTTGCTGGTCGATGACCTCCTGGCTCCACGGCCAGGTCGAATCGCTGTGAGGGAAGTCGTTCGCCCACATCAGCTGCTTCGGGCCGAGCCGGTCGGCGAACTGGAAGGCCGTCCAGTCATCCTGAAAGGTCAGCGTTATGTGATCGCGGAAATACTCGGACGGGAGACGCTCGAGCTCCTGTCCCTTCATCCAGTAGCGGTGGCGTTTGTAGGCATGATCCATCCGGTACATGAAGTGCGGCGCCCAGCCGGCATCTGCCTCCACGCAGACGACACGCAACTTCGGATGCCTCTGGAACACTCCGCCGAACACCAGCATGCCCATGATGTCCTGACAGCCCCGGATGATCGACAGGAAGCCGTTGATCTTCGGGCCTCGGGGTTTTGAGAGGGAGTTATCCCCAGAAGTCGTGAGGATATGCCAGGACAACGGCATTTCGAGTGCGACCGCTGCTTCCCAGAAGGGATCGTAGACCGGATCGTCGTAATCCTTTTCAGCCGGATTGCCCGGCATCATCACGCCGCGGAACCCCATCTCCTTGATCCGCAGGAGATCCTCGATCCCCTCCTTTACCGAGCGCATGGCCGTCTGCCCCATGCCGACCAGGCGATCCGGTGCGTGTGAGCAATAGGTCTGGAGCCAGCGGTTGTAGGCGTCGAAGCAGGCTTTCTTGAAATCGAAATCGGGATGGTTGCAGATCAGCATGCCGACGGTCGGATAGATGATTTCTGCCGCCACGCCGTCCTTGTCCTGATCCTGGAGACGGCTTGACGGATCCCATCCGCCGCGGTGCAGGTCCTCGAACCGGGCGCCGCCGATCCGGATGTTCTCCGGGGCGACACCGGCCGCGGCGATCAGGCCCATCGGAACCGGCGTCTTCATGCCATCGACGAGATAGATGTCGCCCATGCTGTCGTGGCGCACGACGTGCGGCGCCCGTTCGCGGAAAGCCGGATCGATATGGTCGCGGTAGCAGCCGGGTGGCTCGGTGATGTGGGAATCTGCAGAAATCGGGCGCCAGTCCATTCGTTCCTCCGTTTTCTTTGCGCCAGCCTAGCCAGAGGTGGAAAGAGTCGGCAAGTCGCGGAACGGGGGCGGTTCCGGCCGACGGCAGCGGTTGAACCGCTTCAAGGCGTGTGGCATACCCGCGCCGCGCGCTGCCGTAGCTCAGTGGTAGAGCACCCCCTTGGTAAGGGGGAGGTCCACAGTTCAATCCTGTGCGGCAGCACCAGCGCTTCCTCCTTGACGTACAGGGAGTGAGAGGCCCATCTCGGGTGGATGGTGAAAGCGGTCCGCGATGGCGCAAAGCGGTAAATTTGCATGGGTCGGAGTCCTACTCGGCACGGTGGCGATCGTCTTGATCGCCGCGGCCGGGGTTTTTGGCCTGCCCGAACTGCAGGTGGGCAGCGCGCAGAACAGGTCGGAAGTGAACGGCCCCTTGATCTCGCGGGGTTACACCGACGCGCCCGTGGGCACGGCCGTGATCGCGGGCGACCCGGTCGGCGGTTCGGTGCTGACCGAACTGCGCATCAAGAACGGCCAGGCCGTCAAGCGCGGCGAGGTCATCGCGGTCCTGAACAACTACGCCACGGCGGACGTCGAGGTGCGCCGGATCGAGGCTGAGATCGCCAAGGCGCGCCGCAAACGCGAGACGATGATCTCAGGCTACAGGACGGCCGAGATCGCGCTTCAGGAAGTATCGGTGAAGTCGGCGTCGGACGAGAGCCGGCTCAAGGACCTCGAATTGTCTCGCTCGAGCGCGCCGCCCGACCAGAAGCAGCTCCAGTCCACCCTCTCGCAGCAGATGCTGGAGCGCGAGGAGGCCAAGCTCAGGTTTCAGAAGGAAGTCCTGAAGGCGGATCTCGGCCAGATCGAAGCCGACATCGCCATCTACGAAGCGAAGCTCGACGGAGCCAAGATCGAGCGCGAGCTCGCAATGGTCCGTTCGCCGCTCGACGGGGTCGTCGTGGACATCTACACGCGGCAGGGTGAGCGCATCTCGTTCCGGGGCATCGCCAAGATCGTCGACCTCAGCCAGATCCGCATCTTTGCCGATGTCGACGAGATTCATCTCCCGACCCTGAAGCCCGGCGGCAAGGTCGAGTTCACCCTCCAGGGCAGCCGGACCGTGCACATGGGCACCATCATCCGGACGCCGCTGACGGTGAAGCGCACCAAGAGGTCGGAGGCCGACCTCGGCGAATCCAACGCCCGCCTCCTCGAGGTCGAGATCCGGCCCGACGATCCGCAGAGCATTCCGCAGATGCTGGGCCGGGAAGCCCGGGTGGTCTTCCAGTAGGCCGGGCGGCCGTCAGGCGGCCTGAGGCCGCGGGCTCCTGTACTCATAGAGCAGCACGGCCACGAGAATGGCCAGGCCGATGACCCGCGCGGCAACCATGCCCCCCACCCAATCATCAATGATGCCTGGGAAAGTGAGCGCGATTCCGGCCACACCGCAGACGACGCGCGTCGCGATACCGAGGGGCCGCCACAGATGGCCCTGCGCTGCGACAGCCAACGCGACGATGCCGCCCGCAGCACCCAGCGTGACCCAGGGAATCCACAGCCAGCTCATGTTCTTGGGTGTCTCCAGCAGCAGGCCGGTTCCGATCGGGTCGAGCACGAAGATGAAGGGCACGAGGAAGGCCGGCAGGGCATATTTCCAGCTCTGCAGCGTGGTCACATAGGGATCGGCCCGCGTGATCGTGGCAGCAGCGAAGGGCGCAAGCGCGGTCGGCGGCGACACTTCGGAGAGCACGGCGTAGTAAAAGATGAACATGTGCGCGGCGTAGTCCGGGATGCCGAGCTTGATCAGAGCAGGCGCCGCGATTACCGCGCACATGATGTAGGACGCCGTCACGGGCACGGCGAGGCCGACCACCCAGACGATCAGCGCCGTGTACATCGCCGTCCAGAAGACCGAGCCGCCCGCCAGGTCGATGACGATCGACGAGAACTTCAGCGCCAGGCCGGTCTTGGTGATGACGCCGACGATGAGGCCGGCGCAGGCGCAGGTCGCGGCAACGCCCAACGCTTGGATCGAGCCGTCCGCCAGAGCCCGGAAGAGCCTGTCCGGCCAGAGCGCCGTGTCGGCGCGCAAGTAGCTCACCATGATGGCCAGCAGGATCGACCAGAACACGGCATAGGTCGCCGAGAAGCCCCACACCATCAGCACGACGACAGAGATCAGCGACGTGAAGTGGAAGCCGTACCGCGTCATCAGCTGCTTCATCGTGAGATCGACCGACGGATCGACGGCGCGCAGGCCATACTTGCGCGAATCGATCTCGGTCATCATCAGCAGGCCGAAATAGTAGAGGCAGGTCGGGATGAGGGCCATCCGCACGATGTCCAGGTAGGACATCTTCAGATACTCGGCGATCAGGAAGGCCGCGGCCCCCAGCACCGGCGGCGACAGGATGGCGCCGAGGCCGCCCGCGGCCAGCAGGCCGCCGGCCGCCGACTTGCCGTAGCCCGCCTCCTTCATGATCGGCCAGGCGACGGTGCCGATCGTCACGGTGGTGGCGACGCCCGAACCCGACGGGCCGCCCAGCAGGAACGACGACAGCACGACCGCGCGACCGGCCGCATTCGGCTGGCCCTTCATGGCGCGCAGCGAGAAGTCGATGAAGAACCGTCCCGCGCCGGAGGCCTGCAGGATGGCGCCGAAGATCGTGAACAGGATGATCAGGGTGGCGGAGACGTCGATGGCCGACCCGAAGATGCCGTTCAGGGTCATGTATTCTTCGGCGATCAGGTCCGACAGCGGATAGCCCTTGTGCGTCCACGGCGCCGGCAGGTAGTTGCCCCACATCGCGTAGGCCAGGAACGTCGCCGACAGGATCGGCATGATCCACCCGGTTGCCCGGCGGGTCGATTCCAGCACCAGCAGGATCAGTATCCCGCCGATCACCAGATCGGTCTGGGTTGGCGAGACATAGCGATCGAGGAAGTCATCGGAATCGGCGAAGCTCGTCCAGCTGCCGCCCGTCATCATGTACCAGATGCAGACGATCACGAGGCCGGCCGCCACGATGTCCCATGGCGCGACCCGGTTGCGCCAGCTCTTCACCGCCGGAAACAGCAGGAAAACCAGGGAGAGCGCGTAGGCGACGTGGATCTCGCGCAACGACTGTGTGTCGACCGTCGACGCCGCGGCATAGAGATGGAAGATGGTCATGGTGAAGGCGATGAAGGTGAGGACCTTGCCCCACCAGCCCACGAACTTGTGGATGCCGCCTTCTTCCTGCTCGACGAGCTCCTCGATCTTGCGCTTTTCCTCGTCGCTCAGCAGTTCGGCCTGGACCGTCATCGTTCTTCCCATCCCCAAAAATGGAAACGGGGCCCTCTCTTGCTGGAGGGCCCCGCCAGTGGCGCTGTCCTTAGGACAGCTTGATGCCCTTCTCGGCGAAGAACTTCAGCGCGCCCGGATGGAAAGGCACCGACGAATTCGCAGTCTTCTGGTTCTCGGCCGTCATGTCGGTCGACGCCTTGTGGGTCGCGACGAGGTCGCCGTGGTTTTCCCACAGCGTCTTGGTGATGGTGTAGGCCTGATCGTCGCTCATCGACGCCGGCACGACCAGGATGTTCCAGATCGCGATCACCGGCACCGCCGCATCCTGGTTCGGATAGGCCTTGGCCGGAATCTGGCTGGCGGCGAAGACGGGACCGTATTTCTTGTTCAGCGCCGGCACCAGCTCGGCCGTCGAGATCAGCTTGATCTTGACGCCCTGGGTCGCCGCCAGATCGGTGATTGCCGCGACCGGCGGACCGCCGTTGAAGAAGTAGCCGTCGAGCTTGCCGTCCTTCATGGCGTTCGTGCTCTCGGCCGGCGACAGGCGCTCGCGCTTGATGTCGCTCAGCTTCAGGCCGAGCTCGTCGATGATGCGCAGTGCCATCACCTCCGATCCGCTCACCGGCGCACTGGTCGAGATGCGCTTGCCCTTGATGTCCGACAGCTTGTTGATCCCGGTGCCTTCCATCGTCACGAAATGCACCAGATTGGGATAGACGACCGCCAGCGTACGCGATTCGACGGGCTTGTCCTTGAACTTGTCGAGACCCTTGATGGCGTCATAGGCGGTGTCGCACTGGGTCAGCGCCATCTGCGCCTTGCCGTCGCGGATCATATGCATATTGGCGACCGAGCCCGCCGTCGCCTCGGCGGTGACCGCCCAGCCCGGGACCTTCTTGCTCAGGATGTTCGCCATTGCGCCGCCAAGCGGATAGTAGACCGCTCCCGTGGTGCCGGTGGCGATCGAGAACTGGGTTTGCGCGAAGGCCGGCAGAGACAGGCCGGCCATTCCGAAAGCGCCGGCGGCCGAGCCGGCGGCAATGAATTGACGACGTTTCATGATGAAGCTCCCTATTGGTTCGTTTCCACTCCCCGAACTCGCGCGGAACAAACCACGACTTCCGGTGTCAGGCAACACGCGCAATCCAGCGCGCTTTCGGAACGCGGCTTCGCGGGATGGAACAGATCGTTGACCGGGTTGTCCATCTTTCCGGAAAATACCACCCGGCAATTCTGTGGTTTTCGGGATAGTCGGAGGCCACCGAAGGCCTCATCTGCCCGTTGACGGGTTCGCCCACATAAGGCCCATATCCGGGGCTAAGTTGGTGCAGTGGAAGTTCACGCACCGGCAGCGTGACTGACACACTCTTCGTGTAGGCTTGGCGTGTGATTCATAATCTGAACTCGGTCCATCTGCTTCTTGTCGCTGCGGCGGGTGCCTGTATTCACCTCTCGGTTCGCGAGGTACGGCGACGCTACATTTCG
Organism: Reyranella sp.; assembly: GCF_965228225.1. Classification (GTDB taxonomy): domain Bacteria; phylum Pseudomonadota; class Alphaproteobacteria; order Reyranellales; family Reyranellaceae; genus Reyranella. The sequence continues at coordinate 3,583,145 of NZ_OZ245801.1, forward strand.
ATCTGGCGCCTGTTCGCGCCGGCGATGTTCGCGCTTTTCGTGGGGGCCGTCCTCTCCCTGCTTCAGCTCGGCGAAAGCCGACCGCCGGCTCCCTGGTTGTTCGCAGCGGCGCTCGGTGGCGGGTTCGCGCTCGGGACCGTGCGCGGCATGACGATCGGCATCCGGCACGACATGTACCGGCCGCAGGTCAACCTGACGCACAAGTCGAAGCTCATGCTGGTCTGGGTGGCGATCGTCGTCGGCGTCGCCGTCGCCGTGGAATGCGTTGGGGCATTCTTTGGCAGTGCGGATCTGGAGACGCCTCGTCTGGGAGCGGCCCTCGTCGCCATGCTCTGCGGCGGCGCCATGCTCGGCCGCGCGCTTCTGCTGACCCTTCGTCTGTATCGTGGCGACCGAGTGAGCGCCTGAGGGAACCGGCGCTCAGGCAGGTGGCTGGGGAGTCAGGCTGAAAGACTCGAAGAAGCGTCGCGTGGCCGGGGCGGTCTGCACGCCGGTCCGGCCGACGACGATGAGCTGGTACAGCGTATTGCCGGCATAGACGGCGCGGGTCGCGAGGATCCAGCCGTCCTCCTCATGGACATACTCCCGAGCCGCAGCCCCCGAAACGTTGAGCGTCCGATCGGAAAGCAGGTGCCCTGGCCGGCCATCACGCCCGTTGAGCAGCATCTGGGCCGGCGTGAGGTTGGGCGGCATCCTTCGGAAAGCCGTGCGGGAGCAGAAATACTCCGTTGCGCCCAGGGTGACCGTCAGCTCGTTCTGCTCGACCACCTCGCCGGTTCCGTTGACCGTCAGTTCTTGCACGGAGCGCTCGGGCGGTCCGGGCATTTCGACCCGGAAACCACCTTCCGTAATCCAGGTCCATTGCTGTGCTCGGGCCGAGGGTGCGCTGCCCGCGACGATCACCCAACCCGCGAGCGCGAGGCAGATGCCTCGCACGACCGCCCATAGCCACATTCTTCCCCCGCTCTCCCCAGAGCCTGGCAAGAGTGTCACACGATCGATTGGAATGCGCAAAAAAGCCCCGCTTCCTTGCGGAAACGGGGCATCAGGTCCTTGGGGGAGAAGGATGGCCCAAAGGCTGAAGGCCATCATCGGACTGACAACGCCGCACGTCCTGGACCCGTTCCAGCGAAACTGCCCGTGGCCGTTGTGCAATTGCCATTCCTTCGACAAGCTCGGCACATGGATATCGAACTGCAGCGTGACCCAAAGCCCCTCGTCCAGGACTGGCTTGCCGACCTGAACGCAGCCCTCGAAGCGCGCGACGCGATTCGATTGGCGGCCCTGTTCCGACCGGATGCAGACTGGCGTGACATCGTCGCGCTGACGGGCTCGATCGAAACCGTCAGTGATCGTGCCGCCATCACCGGACGACTGGTCGAGGCCGTTGCTGCCGCAGGCGCCCGAAACTTCGCCATAGACACGGATCGCAGCCCGCCGCGCGACGTCGAGCGCGCCGGGGAAGCGTGCGTCGAGTCTATCCTCACGTTCACGACCGCACTCGGCACCGGTGCAGGCGTCGTGCGGCTGAAGCGCGCCGACTGTCGCGCCGGCGAGGCGATGGCTTGGACGCTGTTGACGTCGCTCGAGTCGCTGCACGGCCACGACGAAGAGACGGTCCTGGCCCAAGCCGAGGAGCCGGCGTTCGATCGAGACTTCCATGGGCCCAACTGGCTCGACCGCCGGCAGGAATCCTCACGCTACGCCGATCGCGATCCGACCGTGCTGATCGTGGGCGGGGGCCATGCCGGCATCACGGCCGCCGCACGCCTCAAGGCGCTGGGCGTCGAGGCCCTGATCGTCGACCGGATGGCCCGCATCGGGGACAACTGGCGCAAGCGCTACCACGGGCTGAAGCTTCACAACCAGAAGCATTCCAACCACTTCCCCTACCTCCCTTTCCCCCAGACGTGGCCGAAGTACATTCCCAAGGACAAGATCGCCAACTGGCTCGAATCCTATGTCGAGACGATGGAAATCGACTTCTGGACAGGTACGAGCTTCACTGGCGCGACTTGGGACGCCGGCGAAAGGCGCTGGACGGCCGAGCTCGACATGGATGTTGCGGGCGGCGTTCACCGCACGCTGCATCCGCGGCACATCGTGATGGCGACCAGCGTGAGCGGGACGCCGAACATCCCCGAGATCCCGACCCTCGGGCGCTTCGAGGGCACGGTCGTCCATTCGAGCAAGTTCGCCAGCGGTGCGGACTGGAAGGGTCGCCCGGTCCATGTTTTCGGCACCGGCACCAGCGCACATGACATCGCCCAGGACCTGCATGGCAACGGCGCTCATGTCACCCTAGTCCAGCGCAGCCCGACACTGATCGTGAACGTCGAACCCGGCGCCCAGCTCTATGACGGCATCTATTACGGCAAGGGCGCGACGCTCGAAGACCGCGACCTCGTCAATGCGTCAGTGCCCCTGCGGGTGATGAAGCAGGCCCACCGCATCCTTACCGACCAGGCGCGAGCCCACGATGCGCCCCTGCTCGACGCGCTGGAGCGCGTCGGCTTCCGGCTCGAGTTCGGCGAAGGCGGTACCGGCTGGCCGCTCAAGTACCGCAGCCGCGGCGGCGGCTACTATTTCAACGTCGGCGCCTCCGACCTGGTGGCGAAGGGCGAGATCGGATTGATCCAGTACGACGACATCGCCGGCTTCACCGCAACCGGGTTCACGATGAAGGACGGCAGCGATCGCGCTGCCGATCTGATCGTGCTCGCCACCGGTTACAAGGGCCAGGATCACCTGGTCGAGCAGCTCTTTGGGACGGAAATCGCGGGTAAGGTCGGCGCCATCTGGGGTTTCGACGAACGCACCCAGGAGTTGCGCAACATGTGGATCCCCACGGCACAGCCGGGCCTGTGGTTCCAGGGCGGCTCCTTCGCCCAGTGCCGCATCTACTCCAAGTATCTCGCGCTTCAGATAAAGGCAGCCGAAATCCACCGGGACTGACCTTCCGCGGACGCCGCCCGCGGACACGTCCCGGGCGGAACCCCCTCCGGGGGCACCCGTTGCATGTGCAGCCGGTGCCTGAAGGGCCGGCTCCCCTCCAACCCGGATCAAGGAGCCGTGAGTCATGCCGACCGCGCAAATGCGGATCAGCGCAGAGGAGCAGCGTCTTCTCAGGGCGTTGTCCGTCGGCCAAACCGTAAAGCTTCCGTCCTCCCACCGCCTTCGGCTGGAACTCCTGGGCCTCCTCCACGACGGGCCCAATGGGCCGCGCCTCACCCCCCTGGGAAGGCGACATGCGGAAGCTGCCGTTACCGAGGACGAACCCCACGGCCGGTCCGCCAACGAGCCAGCTGTGAAGCGCGATCGGCTCGGGCGCCGGATGCCGCATGGTCGGGCGCTCCCTTTTTGAACAGGTAATTCAATGTCCACACGACCTGCTTCCGCTTCTTCGTTCGTTACGGAACAGACCGGCGAAGAGGCCCGTGCATACAGTCGGGAACTTCCAAAGCCCGACCAAAAGGCTGCTCGTGAGAGTCACCGCGGTGTCCCGGCGAACGAGGAAACTGAAGTGGCGTCTGTATTCGAGCCGAAGAACCTTTTCCTGTCTGCCCTTCCCGCTGCCGAGCAGAACCGGCTCAGGCCCTCTCTGGCCTACCATCGCATGCCGCAGGGCACGATCCTTCAAGAACCCGAGCAACGCATCGAGCACGTCTACTTCATCGAAAGCGGTATGATCTCGCTGGTCGCGATGATGCAGGACGGCGCCGAGATCGAGACTGCCACGCTGGGACGGGAGGCCATTCTCGGATCGCTATCGGCGCTCGGGAACCACACCGCGGGTACCCGGGCGATCGTGCAGATCGATGCGGCGGCGTGGCGTATGACGGTGGCGGACTTCCGGACGGCCATCGGCCAGAGCCCTGTCCTGCGCAAGATGGCGTTGTTGAGCAGCGAACTCATGCTGGCGCAGATGCAGCAGACGGCGGCCTGCAACGCCCTTCATACGGCCGACCGCCGGTTGTGTCGCTGGATCGTGCAGGTGCGGGATCGCATCGACGATGACGTGATTCGCCTCACACATGATTTTCTCGCACAGATGCTCGCGGTCCGGCGCCCCACCGTGAGCCTTATCGCCTATGGCCTCCAGCAAGCTGGCCTGATCAAGTACCAGCGAGGCAAGATCACGATCCTCGATCGCGCCGGGCTCGAGCGGGGCGCCTGCGAGTGTGTCGGCGCACTGCGGGAAAAGACCCTTCGCATCATCGGCGAGGTCCAGTGACGCCGCTCACTCCGCCGATCGGTTCGTGAAGCGCGCGTTGCCGAGCCCTGTTCCGATCGTGAGCACGCCCCACCGCTCGACGTCCGTCATTCCTGAAAGCTCGCTCAATCCCTGGACGACCGCGTCGTTGTGCACAGCGACGAGCGGCTTCCGGCCGCCGATGGGCGGCAGGGAGCGAGATAGCGCGGCAACCAGGTTGAAGCCGTCCTCCTGCCAGTTGCCCGGCAGGTTCTGTCCACCATTGAGGATCGCGCCCTGCTCATCGATCAGCCCGGGACAGCCGATCCCCATGAAGGGCGCGAGGTCGAGGTTCGCGGCGACGGCTCGTTCCACCAGCTTGGTCGTCATTTCGACGAGGCGGCGCACGGCCTGATCCCGCGTGGGGTCGTCGTCGCGATGACACCAGTGCTCCATCTTCCAAACGGCACCTTTTGCACCACCACCGCGTCTCCCAATTCGGACGATGCCTACCCTGAGGTTCGTGCCGCCGATGTCGGCGGCCACGATCGTGTCGTGCTCCGCAAGCATCGAATCGGGGGCGAGTTCCGCCGCGCCGATCAGCCCGGCTTCGTCGGGATGACTGCTGATCGGGAACAGTTCCAGTGCCGTACCCTCGCCCGCCAGCAAAATCTGGGCGCGTCCCATCGCCAACTGTCCGATCTGGCTCGAACTCAGTCCTCCTCCGATGACGATCCGCTGGGTACCGCGCCAGCCTTCGAGCCGAAGGAAGCGCCGAACAACAGTGGCCAGTTCATGGGCAAACTCCTCGACGGCGGTATGAACAAGGCCTGCGGCGACCGTGTCGTTGCCGGTCAAGAGCTTGTCGAGGGTGCTCTTTGAAATGCTGCCCGTTGGCGTGTCGCCGAACGGGTCCTCATCCAAGGTCGATGCTACCCGGTCACGCCAGTCGTCGAGGATTGCACTGAAGGCACGGCCGGAGGCGCGGTCGCCGACAAATCCTTCTTCGTCGCGAAGCTCCTCGTTGTACGTATCAACGATAACGCGAGAGAGGACCCTCAGACCATGCCCGTTCGCAGAGGCGGGAACATGGGAGTCTTCGTCGATCGCGCCGTTCGGCACGTCGGGTACACCACTAACGCCCACCTGTGTCACCTCTGCCCCGTGAACTGCCAATGCAGTCAGGATGAAACGTAAACGACCCGGATGCGGTTGCTGCAACGATCGGCGGATCGATCCGTTTGCCGCCCATGCCACAATATTCGTCGACGGCACGCCTGATGCGCGAGTACGGCCTGACCCGGGGGAGCCCCGAGATGCTTCTGCTGCGTCGCCAGCGCTGCGGGAGGGGATTTCGCTTCGTCGGCGTCGACGGCGGAACGATCACGGACGCCGCGACCGTCGCTCGCCTCAAATCGCTCGCGATGCCTCCCGCTTACGCGAACGTGCGCTATGCGGCGGACCCGTCCATGCACCTCCAGGCAGTCGGCGAAGACGCAGCCGGTCGTCTGCAGTATCGGTATCATTCCGACTGGCTGCAGGTGCGCGAGAGTCTCAAGGCGCGAAAGCTGGCAAACCTCGGCAAATCCCTTCCCGTCATCAGCCGCGCCGTTCGGCACTGGCTGCGCTCGGACAACGCCGACCCCCGCCATGTCTCCGCGGCCATCGTTTATCTTGTGTCGAAAACCGCGCTGCGGGCCGGCAGCGATGCGTATGCCCGTGAGCGCGGGACACGGGGTGCGACCACTCTCCTGAAGTCGAACGTGCAGATCGATGGCGAGTTCGTGCGCCTGCACTTTCGCGGAAAGGGCGCCAAGATGGTCACGCGCGAGGTCCGCGACCGGATTCTCGCGACCACCTGCCGGCGCCTGTTCGCCCTGCCCGGCCGGCGCCTCTTCCAATATCGAGGTACGGACGGCGCGCTGCATCTCGTGAGAGCTTCCGAGGTGAATTCCTTTCTTCGGGAAGTCTCCGGCGTGCGTATATCCCTCAAGGATTTCCGCACCCTCGTGGCCTCGGCCGGCGTCATGCGGGCCCTCGCCGCCGCACCTCCGGCCGAAACCGAGCGCGCCCGCCGCGCGCTGGTGCGCGACGCCATTGCAGCGGCGGCAGAACAGCTTGCCAACACCCCCACCGTCTGCCGCAAGAGCTACGTCCACGAGTCTGTCATCGCGGCATTCGAAAAGGGCGGACTGCCGACCGGCCTCGGCCGTGGCCTTAAGGGAACGGCGCAAGCCCTCGTCCGGGTCGTCGCCCGGCATCGCTGACGTCCCGCGAACGTCCGCAGCTGGGAGCTAGAGCGTTTCCGGACGAGATAGAATCGAGCCGAGCATCTCAACACTGACCTCACCCTGAGGAGCGAACGCAGTGAGCGTCTCGAAGGGTGGGCACGCGCACCCCATCGGTTGCCCATCCTTCGAGACGCCGTGCTGTGCACGGCTCCTCAGGATGAGGTGGTGGGTGAATGTAAAACGGAAAGACTCTAGTCGGGGCTGCCGCCGCCGCGTCGGGAGAAACGGGGGGGCCGCCGATGGGCTGCCACCAGGGCATGACGGGCGCGACGATCGAGCCATCTCTGCCCGATGGGAAAGGCGAATTTCAGGATAAACCCGTAAGCCACCGCAAAAGTGACGGTGCTGCCGAGAATCTTCGGGAGCGAAACTTCGAGACCGCTCGCGCAGATCGCATAGACATATGCGAGGGCCGCACCCTGCCGCACCATCCAGGGAACGTCGAATGAAAAGAAGAACCGGATGACGCCGGAAACCAGCAGGCCGACCGCGAAGACCCCGACCAGCATTCCCGGAAATCCCAGGTCGACATAATTCTCCGCCATGTAGCCGACACTGATCGACGTGCCGCCGCGCATGTTCTCGAGAAGATCGGCTTTTGTCAGACGGATATAGACCTCGGTGTCCGACAGGGCTTCCTTGTCGGGAAACAGGAAGCGAGGGCGCAGGACGTGACTGAAGGCATCACTCCACTGCCGCATGGACGACCGCTCGGAGCCCGCCTGGTCGACGTTGATGACCAGGCCCGTGATGTCGACATAAGCCAGCCGCTCCAAGAGCGCTTTGGAGGTCAAGCCCCAGTCGATCTCGCCGATGCTGGCAACCCGCCCGAGCATGTATTCGGCCCGATCGGACAAGGAGAGTTGGAGGGCCTGCGATTCCGAACCGCCGGTGGCGTATTCGCGATACTCCGTCTTGACCGATGTCCAGAACAAAGCGAGCACCACCAGCGCAGAACCTGCGAGAAGCGCACAGGCGCTCGTCCGCAGCGTCCACCGCATCTGCGCAGCAAGCGCTGCCGTACCGAGGAAGACGAAAACGCCCCGGAAGTCGCCGAGCAAACCTGTCATTCCCGAGCCGATTTCAACGACCAGGATCGCGAACAGGAAGCCCCACCCGCGTCCCGTCTGCAGGACGGAGGTGAAGAGCAGGAAGGCCGCAACGATCTTGAACCGCGCGATGGATTCGAAGAACTGGAACAGCCCCCCGCCAAGAGTGAGGCCGGCTAACTGGGCGACCACATTCGCCCCGAGATAGACCAGGAATACGTCGATCGGGCGCCAGGACAGATGCGCCGAGAAGTTCTGAGAGGTGGGAGGCGCGATCCTTCCCAAGACGATCCTGCAGGCAACAGCCAGCGTCACCGTGGACGCCAGCATGTACCAGTAGGCATCCACGACCCAGGGGCCGGATATGCTCTGTGCCATCGGCTCGCCGTCGACGAGCGAGAGGAAGGCGCGAGCGAACACCTGCAGCCATTGAGAGAGCAGGTAGTAGACGATGGCCAGCGGCATCGTCGGTGTGCTTATCAGGCGAAGTATGACCCAGGGCGTGAAGGCGCCGGCGCCGAGGGCTAAGGGATCTGGCGAGGCAGGGCATACCAGCAGGAAGAGAAGGCCGAAGCCGAACGCAGCCCGCCGCAGCATCGAATAGTCGAGACGCGGTGCAGTGCGAAGGGAGCTAGCGAGCGTCGAGGCCATGACGGTCGGTCGGTCTACCTGATCATTGGTTATTATCGCATACCGAAGGCCAATACTTCTGGCGTTCCAGCCTAGCCACTACAGTGGGCGGCGCCCTGCCGCCACTGCTGAAACCGTTCTCCGTTGCCGTAGAGGGGGTGACAAAGAAAAAGGCGGCCCATCGGGCCGCCTTTTCCTCGTTTAGGGTCGTCCAGCTTACTGGATGACGATTTCGACGCGGCGGTTCTGCGGCTCGCGGACGTTCGGGCCGGTCTGCACCAGCAGGCCCTGCTCGCCACGGCCAACCACCGCGATCGCGGTCGCCGGCACGCCTTCGCGCACCAGGGCATCCTTGACGGCGTTGGCGCGACGCAGCGACAGCGCCATGTTGTAGGCCGGCGCGCCCGACGTATCGGTGTGACCCGTCGCCGTGATGCGGGCGTTGCCCTTGGTCTTGTAGGCGCCGGCAGCCTGCTTGATCGTGTTCAGCGCCTGAGCCGACAGGTTCGCGCGATCCCAGTCGAAGAACACCATGAACGACGGCGGCGCAACGACCGGCGGCGGCGGCGGCGGAGCGGCCGGCGTCGAACCGAACTTCAGCTGCAGGCCCAGCATGATGCTGAAGTTGTTGTTCGTCCAACCCACGCCGTTAACCTGCGGGTTCGTCGTGCCGTAGTAACGGCCGTCCAGGTTCACGCGGAAGTTCGTGTCGGCGTTCCAGCCGAGACCGATGATGCCCTGATAGGCGAAAACCGTGCTCGACAGCGACGAGTTGCCGTCGACGAGGCCCAGACCGGCGCCAGCGCCGATATACGGCGTGATCACCGAACCCGGCATGAAGTCGTACAGCAGGTTCGCCATGATGCCCAGCTGGCCGACCTGGTTGTTGACGGCCGTGTTCGGCACGCCGACATTCGTCGGGTTCCAGCGATAGATGCCTTCCAACTCAACGCGCGGACCAACGAAGTCGTAACCGATCACGCCACCGGCCATCCAGCCCAGCTGCGGGGTCACGTTCACCGTCGGGAACGCCGGAATGTTCGTGTTCGCCGTGAAGTTCGTCAGCCAGTTGATGCCGCCCTCGGCACCAATGTACAGACCCGGCTGCGGGGCCTGCGCCTGCGCAGCCACCGGCAGCGCTACAATGGCGGCGGCCGCCAGAAGAGCCTTCTTCATCAGATATCTCCCTTACTTGCACAGCCCCGCCACCGAACGGGGTGGGGCTAGAAATTCATCACGTCAGCGGAAGTAATGTACCCGACCTTCCCCGGCGAACGCCACAAAGGAAGGCATCGGAGACTCATTGTTGCCGCGACTGTGGCGCGTCAGCCACAGTCGCGAGCCACGCCGGATCTGTATTTCGGCGATCTGGCAATTTAGATATTTGTTTTCAATGGGTTAGAGGAGACTCCCGTCGCGCGCGAGCGCCCCCCGCGATCGTCGGTCTTCAGCGGCCTCGGACCCGTCCGGAGACGCGCGGAGCCGAATACCAGCAGTGCCTGTCCCTCGCTCGACACGCGACGCCAGGGTGCGGAACGAAATCGAGCACTGCCCGTTGGCACCGTCCGCCCCATCATGGAGTCCCAAAATGCGTCTTCCCCTCGTCACTGCAGCCATCGTCGCCGCTTTCGCCCTCTCTGTGCCCGGTCTCGTGAGCGCTCAAGGCGCTCCGCAGACCATTCAACTCACGAAGGTTGACGTCGTCAAAGTGTCGACCGGCTATCGCGCCAGCAAGGTGATCGGGTCTTCGGTCGTCAACGACGCCGGCGATACCGTGGGCAAGGTCGATGAGATCATCGTCGGGCCCGATGGCAAGGCGCCGTTCGTCGTGCTTTCCGTCGGCGGCTTTCTCGGCCTCGGCGACAAGCTGATCGCGCTGCCGTATGAGCAGATGAGGACCGACGGCAAGAAGATCGTTCTGCCGGGCGCCACAAAGGACTCCCTCAAGGCGCTGCCCGAGTTCAAGTACGCTTCCTGACGATGGGCGCGCTCGCAGAAGAGATCGCGCACCCGACGTTTCTGCCCTTTCCGGTCATTGCAGCGCGGCTCCTGTTCGCCGCGCTGCTCGGTGCTGTCATCGGATTCGAGCGCGAGTGGCAGGCCAGACCGGCCGGCCTTCGCACCCACATCCTGATCTGTGTGGCCGCCGCGACGTTCGGCATCCTCACTGTCGAAATCGCCCATTCCACCGCCTTCGCCGGCCGGCAGACGGCGAGCGACCCCCTCCGCGCCGTGGAGGCCGTCACGGCCGGCGTAGCGTTCCTCGTCGCCGGCTCCATTCTTTTCACACGAGGTGAAGTTCAAGGCTTGACGACCGGTGCCGGCATGTGGATGGCGGGTGCGGTAGGCCTCTCCTCGGGTTTCGGCCTCTGGCAAATCGCCGGACTTGGCACGTTCCTCATCCTGGTCGTCATGAGTCTCCTCCACACGTTCGAGCGGAAGCTGGGTCTGGTCGCAAACAAGAAGAAGAAAGAAGTCGCGCCCGATTCCGGAGGCGCCGAAAAGGGCGGCGGGAAAGACGACACCGCCCCGGAGTGCTAATCTGACGGCCCCATGAGGCGCACCCTTTCTCTCGTAGGCCTGGTCGTCGGTACGTTCGTTTGGCCCGCCGCGGCGCAGACGTCACGGCCGGTCCCGGAAATGGGCGCCGGAGCAAACCGCCCTCTCCCGCCCGCGCCCACACCCGGTCAGCCGCCGGTGGCCAGCGACGAGGTGAAGGATCCCAAGACGGGCTGTGGCGTCGTGTCGATGAATGCCGAACCCGATGTCGGCATCAGCTGGTCCGGCGCCTGCGAATACGATCTGGCGCAAGGCAAGGGTGTGCTGCAATGGTACCGCAAGGGCGTTCCCACGGATCGCTACGAGGGCGAGATGAAGGATGGCCTGTACGAGGGCGAGGGAAAGCTCACCTACGCAGACAAGGCCCGGTACGAGGGCTCGTTCAAGGCCGGCGAGCGCGACGGCAAGGGAACCTATGTCTTTCCCAGCGGTGCCCGCCTGATCGCTGACTTCCGCGAGGGCCGCCCGCAGGGTCATGGCATGTACGTCTGGGTCAACGGCAACCGTTACATCGGCGATTTTCGCGACAATCAGCGGACGGGCCGAGGCACCCTCTTTTATGCCGACGGTGGCCGCTACGAAGGTGAATTCGTGAACGGCAAGATGCAGGGCCGAGGCGTGCGGGTATGGGCGAACGGGTCGCGCTACGAGGGCGACTGGTCGAACGATCAGGCCAATGGCTGGGGCACCAAGTCGGGCGGTCTTGATGGTCAGGTCTTCACCGGCCAATGGAACAACGGCTGCTTCCGCGACGGCCAGCGCTGGGCGACGGTCGGCGCCACGGCACAGTCCTGTGGCTTCCAGTAGGGTGTCATGTCGGCCAGCCCGAACCTGATCATGATACAGTTCCTCGAATGGGTGGCTGCCCGGCCGCGTCGACGCGAGGATGTGCTGGACGCCTGGCCGAGTTCCTGTCCGCGTTTCCCGGTGTGGGAGGATGCCCGTGCGGAAGGGCTGGTGCGCCAATGCGGCGGCGAGATCGGCGAGCGCAGGGTCGAACTGACGGAGCGCGGTCGTGCGATGCTGGATCGCGGCCGGGCCGAATAGGAACGGGCCGCCTCCCAAGTGCAAACGACTGGCCGTATAGTAGCGCCATGACGCTACAACGCGCCGCCCTGTGGGCCATCGTGATCGCCGCGACGATTTCACTGCTCGTCGCCGGCCGCGGGCTCCTGCTGCCGTTCGTCCTCGGCATCGTCCTCTGGTACATGATCGATTCACTGGCCGATACATTCAGCCAGCCCCGGCTCGGCGGATTGCGCCTGCCCCAGCCGATCGCACTGGCCATCGCGGTCCTGCTGATCGGCGGACTCTTCTGGGTGGTCGGGCGCACGATCGGTCTCAACGTCCAGGCGGTCGTGGCCGCCGTGCCCTCCTACGAAAACCGGCTGACGAACCTCATCGAGCAGGTCGCACCGATGATCGGCATCGAGCAGGCACCCACCCTCTCGGAGCTCGTGTCCCGCATCAGCCTTGCCGACACATTGGGCAGCGTCGCCGCGGCCGCGGCCTCCGTGGTGAGCGTGGCGGGGCTCATCCTGATCTACACCCTGTTCCTGTTCGTCGAGCAGGCTCACTTCAAGAGCAAGCTCGCCGCCATTTTTCATGGCGACGGACAGGAGGCGCGCGTGCTTGCTATTCTCGATCGCATCGACCGCGAGATCCGCATCTACATCCGCATCAAGACCACGCTCGCCACTGCCACTTCCGCATTGGCCTATCTCGTCATGGCTTCGGTCGGCGTCGACTTCGCGGGTTTCTGGGCGGTGATGGTGTTCTTCTTCTACTATATCCCTACCGTCGGCTCGATCCTGGCGATCATCGCACCGGCCCTTCTCACGCTGATCCAGTTCGACAACCTCACGCCCTTCCTCATCGTGCTGCTCGTCTTCGGATCCATCCAGGTGGTGACGGCCAATCTGATCGAGCCGGCGATCATGGGGCGCTCCCTCAATCTCTCGCCGCTGGTGGTCATCGTCTCCCTCATCGTCTGGGGCACGATCTGGGGCGTCGTGGGTATGTTCCTCTGCGTGCCGATCATGGTGGTCGCGCTGATCGTGCTCGCGCAGTTCGAGACGACCCGGCCGGTCGCCGTGTTGCTTTCCGCCGACGGTCGCATCCCGGAGTCGACGACATGAACCGTCTGTCCCTGCTGCTCGTCCTGCTTGCCGTAACACCGGCTGCCGCACAAACCCCTCCGCCCGGTCAGTCGCCGAGGCCCGCGCCCCTGCCGGTACCGCAAGGCGAGGTGATGTATTCCTGCCCAGGGGGGATGGACTTCGCGTCCTCCTACTCGGCCGATGGCGACTTCGCGACGCTGCGCATGCCGGGCCAACCCGAGATCGAACTGTCGCGGATCGCAGCAGGCTCTGGCTTCGCCTATTCGGATTCCTACTACGAACTCCGCGGACGCGGCCGGGAAGTCACGCTCACCGCTGCAGGTCGCTCGATGCGTTGCCATGCCGCCGGCAGGCCGGGTGAGCCGCCACGGACCTATCAGGGGGGCGCCCTGACCGTCACCCTGTTCCCCGACGGCACGTTCCGGCTCCGGGAGAAGCGCGATGGTTCTGCGGAACCCGTTCTCGAGCTGGGTGAGTGGGCGCAGGAAGTCGAGGGCGGCGTGCGGATGGTCCTGCGCGGCGGGGCCGGCAGCCGTCGGTCGTTCCGCGAGGCCGGTGCCGACAAGCTGGTTGCCGAGGACGGTACGGAGCTGACGCAGTCCGCAACCACGGACCCGATCGACGGACGATTCAAGCTCGCCGGAATGTATCGCGACGCGCAGGATGGCGGTCTTTTCGCGCCCTGCCTGGTGGGACGCCTCTATGGCGTCGCCCCGGGCGGTGGCGAGCCGGATCTGGAAAAAGCGTGGGTGGACGCCACACCCTCCCGCGAATCGTTCCTCTATGTCGAGATCATCGGCAGCTTCGACGGCAACAATTCGGTCAAGGTGGACCGCTTCATCGACCTGAAGCGCAACGGCGCCTGTCCTGCGCTGGCGGCGCGCGGCTCGGCGCTGCGGGACACCGAATGGCGCCTGGTCGAACTCGACGGCGAGCGTCCCACCTTCGACGACTGGCGCAGGCGGCCGCTGATGCGCCTTGAGGATCTCGACAGGTTCACAGCCTCGACCGGCTGCAACACATTGTCCGGCGAGTATGTCCTCGATCCGGCTGGCCTCCGCTTCACGCCCGGGCCGATGACCCTGATGGCCTGCCCGCCGGCCGAGGCTGCGATAGAGAAGCGTTTTGTCGCCGCCCTGAGCGCGATCAGGACCGCGCAGATTTCCGGCACCACGCTCGATCTCAACGACGAGACCGGCAAGAGGCGCATGCGCCTCGAGGCACGCGGCCGCTAGCGAAAGCCCGCGAGGTCGGCCTCGACCGTCAGCTTGTTGTCGCGGTCGATTGCAACGTTCAGGAAGGGAAGGCCGCTGGCAATGGCACCGCCGCCAGCGGTGCCTTCATATTCCCGGTCGATCTCGTCGAACAGGCGGACGTACAGCTTCCACTCGGCCATGCCCGCTTCGACCGGCACGCTGGCCGGCGCGTTCCACTCCAGAGGGCGGAGCCCGCTCTGCACCGTTCGATCCACCGTGGTGTCGCGAACCAGCGTGGCCTCGAAGCGGCCGATCGTGGCGGTGCGTGCTGCCTTTGTCGCCGCTTTGGCGACGACCGCGACGCAGATCTGGCTGGGACGGTCTTCGCGCACAAAGGCGACCGATCCGCTGTTCATCGTCTCGTCAGGGGTGTCGTCGATCCAGCCCAGCCGTTCGACGATGACGACCCGCCTCTTGCTCTTGTCGAAGCGCCATCCCGGTGGAGGATCGAAGCAACGCCGCACGGTCCGCGATTCGCCGGCCGGCGCACGCGCCAATATCTCGGGTGATACAAGCGTGTTGGACTCCGGTGCGGCGGACCGCACCTTCTGGTCGAACACGAACGCGCCCGCCTTTTCGGGTATCGAGGTGAAGAGCAGCTGGAACGCCACGATGCGCGAGCCATGGCGCAGGAAAAGCGATCCGGAGACAAGCCTCGCATGCCTGGCGTCCGTCGGAAACACGCTGCGCGGCACGACAAACTTCAGGCGCTCCGGTATCACGACGGCCTCGCCGCGCCATGAGCCGATCGTCAGTACCGGCAGCGTTCGGTCTCTCGTCAGACGCAAGCCCAGAATCTCGATCTCGATCGCGGGATCCTCGCCGGCCGGACCTGGCGCGTCGTTCGCAACCCCCCGCTTGGGCGCGAGGAACATCGGCGTGTAGGAGAGGATGACGGGCGTGGAATCGAAGGACGCCATCCACTCGAGGTCCGCGGGAATGCCGGCGGCCGCCTGCTCGACCGCGGCGGCCCCCTCGGGCGTGCCGGGGCGATCGATCGCGGCGCGCAGTGCGGCATTCACCGCCTCGAGCCTGCCGAACATTTCGCGCCGTGCGGCCGGCAACCGGTCGAACGGCTGCTCGCGCTCGGGCTCATATCGCGAGGCCAGCGCATCGAACAGCAGGCTCGCCGCCCGGAATGACGAGAGCATCTGCAGGCGCGCCAGGCTGTCGGAGCGCGCCTGCAGTTCGGCGCGCTCCGCCTGCAGGATGACGAGCTTCTCCGCGATCGTGGGCGGGGGCGCGACGCTTCGGTCCTCGATCAACTGCGCATACGCCAGCGCGGCGCCCGTGATCAGAACGAGCACGAGCAGCAGCAGCACCAGTGTGCGGCCCCAGGGCGATTCGGATGTGGGCGAGCCAGCCGTCATGCGGCGGTTTCTAGCACGGCCGCCGGCCTGTCACCGGCGGCGGATTGTCTGCCTCAGTAGGAGAAGAGGACGGGCAGCGGCGACGCCAGGATCAGATCTCGCGTAACCCCGCCGAAGATCATCTGGCGCAGCCGGCTCTGGGTATACGCGCCCTTCACGATCAGGTCTGCGCCCAGCGCCTGCGCCCGGTCGACGATGGTCTGGCCCGCCGTCTTGGCGCCCGGCTTCACGTGCTGGCCCGTCACATTGAGGCCGTGGCTCTTCAGCGACTCGGCGATCTCCATGGCCGTCGGCCCCGGAACCATCGCGCCTTCGACGCTCAGCACCTCGATGGCCTCGGCGCCGCTCAAGACGGGCATCGCGAGAGAAATCGCACGGGCACTCTCGGTCGAGCCGTTCCACGCAAAGAGAATGCGCTTGCCGACCATGCCCCCGTATCCAGGCGGCACGACGAGGACGGGGCGTCCCGAATCGAACAGGGCCGTCTCGAAGACGCTTTCCGGCATCTTGGGCAGCGCGCCGGGCTGCGGCAGCACGATCAGGTCGTAGGCCCGGCCGATCGTGCCGATCGCGGTCGGGCCACTATCGTCCGCCGAGCGCCATTCGGCGGCGAGGCCGGCAGCGCGCTGGTCGAAAGCCTGCTTGACCGCGGATACCCGCTGGCGCTCCTCGGCGTCCTCGGCCAGGCCGCCCCCGATCGGAGCGCCCATGCCGGCATCAGCCCAGGCCATGCTCATGACGCCATAGGATGGCGGTTCGAGGCCGATCAGGCGCGCCCCGAACTTATGCGCGATCTTGGCTGCCAGATCGAATGCGGACGGATCTTCCGACGTCCAGGCCATTGTCAGAATGGACTTCATGAATCGCCCCCTTCTTGCTCGACCAACGATAACATGGCGTTCGCCGCAGCGCGCGCCACGATGAACTTGATACAATTCTCACATTGTATCGGTGTGTCGGTCCAATACGTTAGGGGCGATTTTTCAACTTATTGATCGACACGGGCTCCAAGTCAGC
This sequence comes from Reyranella sp., assembly GCF_965228225.1. GTDB lineage: Bacteria > Pseudomonadota > Alphaproteobacteria > Reyranellales > Reyranellaceae > Reyranella. The sequence goes on from NZ_OZ245801.1 coordinate 3,599,629, forward strand.
CTCCAGCATTTCCTCATTTCCGGAGATATCGATGCTGTCCTTTTTTCGCCGTCTGATGGCGGATGACAAGGCCGCCACCGCGATCGAATATACGCTGATCGCCTCCCTGATCGCCGTCGCGGCGATCACGGCCATCAGCACCGTCAGCGGCCAGGGCAACCTCTAGCCGCCGGCAACCACGTCGGCACGCATGCGTGCCGAGCCTGCTTCAGGCGATCTGCCGGGCCGACGCGACGATCCACGTGAACCGGTCGGACACCGCCGCCAGCGTGATTCTGTTGATCACATCGGCGACAATCGTGTCGCCGCCCGTCGCATCGGGCCAATCGCTGCGAGCTGCGACGCGAGGTCGGTTCCGGCGAAGGAGCTCGGCATGCCCTTGTCGATGATCGTCTCGCCGTCACGCGGCGTCAGCGCCTTCACGATCTCATAGCCCGCGGAGCTCGCGTTGAAGGCCATGCCCTTGGACCGGTGACGCACGTGGACGATCGGCGTGCCGGCCGCACCAGCCTTCCCGAGCAGCACGGCCAGCGCATCCACCGCGGGCGGCGCCCCGGCCATCTGCAGCATGGTCATCGCCATGTTCATGCCTTTGGTCTTTATCGGTTGTGTAAGCCTCGTCGCCATCAACGCCCAGGGCTCGCGTATATGCAACACCTTCGGGAGGGGGTCTCAATGCCCCTCGAAGCATGTAGAACCGGTCCATCGTTTGCGAGCGACGCATCTAGCGACAAGAGGGTACCGTGAGAGCGATCATCATCGGCGGCGGCATCATGGGGCTTTCGACGGCCTGGGGATTGGCGCGCCTCGGCCACCAGGTCGAGCTCTTCGAACAGGGCCCTCTTCCCAATCCGCTGGCCTCCTCGATGGATGAGCATCGCCTGATCCGCCATCCCTACGGCACCCATGTGGGCTACGCGCGGATGATCGACGATGCCTATGCGGCCTGGGATCTGCTGTGGGCCGACTTGGAAGAAACCCTTTACGAGCCGACAGGGACCCTCGCTCTGACCGGCAATGGCGCGCACTGGGCGGAGCACTCTGCCGCCGCCCTCGCGTCGATCGGCCGGCCGATGACCGAACTGTCGATGGCCGAACTGCCACGCCACTTCCCGCTGCTCGACACGAAGGGGCTCGAGCGCGCCTTCTGGATCGACACGGGCGGCGTACTGTTGGCACAGGACATCGTGACTGCGCTGGTACGCCATCTCGGCACGAGAGCGGGGGTGCGGCTCCACGCCGACACGCCGGTGCGCTCGGTCGATCTCGAACAGGCACGCATCCTCACGCAGGCCGGCGAGGTCCACGGCAGCGATGTCGTGGTGGTAGCGGCGGGCGCCTGGGCCCCCCGCCTTCTTCCCGCGCTCGCTTCGAGTGTCGTGCCGTCACGTCAGGTGGTGCTCTACTTCGACATGCCGGCCGACCAGCGTGCGGCCTGGGCGAAGGGGCCGATGATCATCGAGAAGACGGGGGACGTCGGCCTCTATCTGGTGCCGCCGGTCCGGGGGCGCGGTATGAAGGTCGGTGACCACGAATTCAGCCGCACCGGCGACCCCATCGCGGGCCGCGATGCACGGGAAAGCGAAATGAGCGCCCTGCTCGACCGCTGCCGCAGCCTGCTCAAGGGGTTCGACCGCTGGACCGTCCGTAATCTCAAGGTCTGCTTCTACAGCGTCACCGACGATGAGCGCTTCATCGTCGAGAGGGCGGGCGCCAGGGGATGGGCGATGTCCCCCTGTTCGGGCCACGGCTTCAAGTTCGGCGCCCTGATGGGTCTCGAACTCGCGCGGACCATTGCCGAGGGTCGCGACGCCGCGGCACATGCACGCTGGGCGGCCGGTCTGGTCGGCGACGGGCCGGCCTGACAAAATGCAAGAATTCAGGGAGTAAAATCGAGATGGCAACTGCCAAGCGCCGTACGTCGAAGGCCGGACCGAAGAAGGAAACCGGATTGCGCCAGGGTCTCGCCACCTACGGGGATGCGGGATTCTCGCTGTTCCTGCGCAAGGCCTTCATCAAAGCCGGCGGTTACTCCGACGATGCACTCGACCGGCCCATCGTGGGCATCACAAACACCTTCTCAGACTACAATCCGTGCCACGGCAACGTGCCAGACCTGATCGAGGCCGTGAAGCGCGGGGTCATGCTGGCCGGCGCGTTGCCGATGGTCTTCCCGACCATCTCGATCCACGAAAGTTTCTCCCATCCCACCAGCATGTTCCTGCGCAACCTCATGTCGATGGACACCGAGGAGATGATCCGCGCCCAGCCGATGGATTCCGTCGTGCTGATCGGCGGCTGCGACAAGACCCTGCCGGCCCAGCTCATGGCCGCGGCAAGCGCCGACCGTCCGGCCGTCGTGCTGCCGGTGGGACCGATGCTGGTCGGCCATTTCAAGGGCGAGGTGCTGGGCGCCTGCACCGACTGCCGCCGCCTGTGGGGCCAGTATCGCGCCGGCACCTTCTCGGAGTCAGACATCGAGAAGGTGAGCGAGCGCCTCGCCCCGACCAAGGGCACCTGCATGGTGATGGGCACCGCCAGCACGATGGGGTGCATCGTCGAGGCGCTGGGCATGGGCCTGCCGAGCAGCGGCTCCATCCCCGCCACGCATTCCGACCGCCTGCGCATCGCCGAGCAGACCGGCCGGCTGGCGGCCGAGATGGCCGTGAAGCAGGGCCCCAAGCCCAGCGAGATCATGACCAAGGCCGCCTTCCGCAACGCCCTCACCGTGCTGCAGGCGATTGGCGGTTCCACCAATGCGCTGGTCCATCTCACCGCGGTGGCGCGCCGCCTGGGCATCGAGATCGAGCTGGAGGAATTCGACGAGATCGGTCGCAACGTGCCGGTGCTGGTCGACCTGAAGCCGTCCGGCGATCATTACATGGAGCACTTCCATTGGGCGGGCGGCAATTCGCGCCTGATGAAGGAGATCCGGAAGACTCTCGACGAGAAGTGCCGGACGGTCGCCGGCAAGACATTGAAGCAGGTGATCGATGCTGCGGAGATGGTTCCGGGTCAGACGGTGATCCGCACGTCGAAGGATCCGATCAAGCCGACCGGCGGCATGGCCGTGCTGCGCGGCAATCTCGCGCCACGCGGCGCCGTCATCAAGCATGCCGCCGCATCGCCCGCGCTGATGACCCATACCGGCCGTGCCGTGGTGTTCGATTCCCTGGAGGATCTCGCGGCGCGCGGCGACGATCCCAATCTCGATGTGAACGCCGAGGACATCCTCGTGCTGCGCAACGCCGGTCCCAAGGGCGCGCCCGGCATGCCAGAGGCAGGTTCCTTTCCCATCCCGATGAAGCTCGCACGTGCGGGCGTGAAGGACATGATCCGAATCTCCGATGCGCGCATGAGCGGCACAGCGTTCGGCACCATCGTCCTGCATGTCGCACCCGAGGCCGCGGTCGGCGGCCCGCTCGCCCTCGTCAAGACAGGCGACCAGATCACGCTCGACGTTCCGAAGCGTCGGCTCGAACTCCATGTCGATGCCAAGACGCTGGCGGCGCGTCGCAAGGACTGGAAGGCCCCACCGGCCCATCCCGGCAGCGACCGCGGGTACACCGGTCTCTTCTTCAAGACCGTCCTGCAGGCCGACGAAGGTGTCGACTTCGATTTCCTTGGACCGGCGAAGTGACCGAGATCAGGCTCCCCCGCATCTCGGTCGTCGTCACGTGCTACAATTGCCGTGACTACATTGCCGCCGCCATCCGTTCGGTCGCGCAACAGACGCTGCGGGACTTCGAGTGTGTCATCGTCGACGACGCCTCGACCGACGATTCGGTCGCGGTCGTAGAGCAGACTCTTGCAGAGCTCGCAGACTTCCGCTTCCGGCACGTACGTCTCGAGAGGAATGTCGGACAGACGGGCGCCACGCGCCGGGGGCTCGCTGAAACGAACGCGATGTTCGTCTGCTTCCTCGATTCCGACGATCTGTGGAATCCAGACTTCCTCGAACGCCATCTCGCCGCACATCTCAACTCGAGTTACGCGGTGGGCTTCACCGCCTGCAATGCGCGCCTGATCAACGGACAGGACGAGCTGATCGCCGGCGGCATGTACTGGTTCGGCAAGGACCGCGCCCGCGCCGATCGCGATCAGGCTTTCGTGGCCCTCGACGCAAGCCGTGTCCCCAAGCTCGATGTGGCGCGCGGGACCGCCGGTTGGGAAAGCCATACTCCCTACCACCTCTACACCAAGCGCGTGGTGCACTGGGTCTGGGTCAGCACCTCCTCGATGATGTTCCGGCGTTCGCTGATCAACCTCGTCTTTCCTGAGGACGATGAGGCGTTCCGCCTGCACATGGACTTCTATGTGGTCGTGATGGCGCAGATGGTCGCCGGTTCGCTGCTGATCGACGACGCCCTCTATTCTTATCGTCTTCACGGTCGCAATGGCGCCGCCGACAACCCCGTGCTGGGCGGAAGGCTCCATCTGTCGAGCCGCAACTGGGGAAACACCTACTCGACCATGTTAGACCGCATGCTCGCTGCAATGACTCGCGACCAGGAGCGTCTCGTCACGGCGCTGGGGGATCGCCAGTACCGCCGCATGGTGCTGCGAATGCGAGCCGCCCGCGCCAACCTCGTCGTCGGCTGGGCGCTCACCATCCGGAGTTGGTTGATCTAGCAGGAGTCCTGCTTCATTCTTCGCGAGCAGTCGACCCCGGACACGCGGGGCGCGGGGAGAATTCATCGTGAACAGATTAGGACGATGCGCGAGCCTCGTCGCTGTGCTGCTCGCCGGCAGCGTTGGTTCTGTCGTCATCGACGCGAATCCTGCTCTGGCCCAGACATCGACCGTTTCGGCAACGGACGAAGCCGAATATGACGCGGCTTTTCAGGAGATGCTGCGCAAGCCGTCCGATCTCGACGTCTTGTTCAAGTTTGCAATGATCGCGGCGAAGACCGGCGATCTCGAGGGTGCCATTTCGGCGCTCGAACGGATGCTGGTGGTGGATCCGGATCTGCCGCGCGTCCGCCTCGAACTCGGGGTGCTCTACTATCGGCTGGGCTCTTTCGAAGTGGCACGGACCTATTTCGAGATGACGCTCAAATCGGCGTCGCTCCCGCCCGACGTCAAGGCTCGCGCCGAGCAGTTCCTCGCGGAGTCGGAGAAGCGCCTGGCCAAGTCGCGGTTCAGTGGCGAGGTGTTTGCCGGAGTGCGTTATCAATCGAACGCAAACCTTGGTCCACCAACCTCCAGCGTCCGCCTGTTCGGGCAGACCGCCAATCTCAACCAGGCCGGCCTGGGCACGGCGGATTGGGGTCTCGTCACCTCCGGCTTCGTCCGTCACACATACGACCTCGGTCAGAACAACCGCGGCCAGCTCGAGACGCAGCTCTCGGGCTATCTCAACCGGCAGTTCCAGATCCAGGCCGCCAACGTCTCCATCCTCGACCTGACGTCCGGCCCGCGTTTCCAGGCTTTCCAGGGCATTTTTCAGGATGTCAGCCTGAAGCCGTTCGGCACGTTGGGATATATCTGGGTGAACGACGTTCCCTACTACGGCAGCTTCGGTTCCGGCCTCGAAGTGGGCGTGCTTCTGTCGGACAAGCTGCGCAACACCACGAACTTCACCTGGCGGCGCCAGATGTACCAGAACAGCTGGTATCTCCCGACCAACAACCAGTTCACCGGCGCCGAGTACTCGGGCAATACGACGTTCCAGTACCTCGTGAACGAAGCGCTGATGCTCTATGCAAACGGCAACCTGCAGCGCTACCAGACCGACAGCACGCCCTGGCAGAACTACACGCTCTACGGGGCCGGCGGCGGTATGTCGTTCTCTTTCACCGACCCGGTCTTCAAGAGCGAATTGCCTTGGAGCATCAGCCTGTTCGCGAACATGCAGTGGTGGTACTATGACCAGCCCGATGCGGTCGTAGATCCGTCCGTCACCAGACAACAGACGGACACGATCGTGAATATAACCCTGACCGTTCCCTTCGATCAGCGGACGATGTTCACGGTGTCGGGCGGAAGGTTCGTGAGATCGTCGGACATTCCCAACTACGCGTTCACCAACAATAGTGCGCTCATCGGAGTAACCTGGCGCTTCTAGCGCTGCTCAGGAGATCACAGTGTCCACCAGACTTGCCGGCGCGAACCTGTCCCTGTTGACCGCTGCGCTTCTCGCCGCGGGCGCTTCCCTCCTCCCAGTCTCGGCGATGGCCAAGGTCGGCGTCACTTCGGCGGCCGACGGCGATCCGCGCGGCAAGCCCCCGAGCGAGGCCGAACGCGTGCTGCGCGTCGGTGTCGACGTCCAGGCCAACGAGTTGATCACGACGTCGGCGACCGATCGGGCGCACCTGATGTTCCTCGACGGCACGTCGTTGTCGGTCGGCCCCAACGCCCAGCTCACGATCGACAAGTTCGTCTACGATCCCGCGACCAAGACCGGCGATCTCGCCATCAACGCCAGCAAGGGCGTGTTCCGACTGGTCGGCGGCAAGATCAGCAAGACCAACGCCATCAGCGTCACGACCCCGTCGAGCACGATCGGTATCCGCGGCGGTATCAGTATCTTCAATGTCGACCAGAAGGAGACGACGTCGATCTTCGTCTTCGGCATCAGCATGACGGTCGGTGCCCGCGGCAAAATGGAAATCGTCACGCGCCCCGGCTTTCAGGTGACGACCCTGTTCGGCGCCTTGCCGGGTCTCGCGAGTGCGGTGCCGCCGGGCGCATTGAGCGGCTTTCTCGCCCAACTCGAAGGCAGCAAAGGGGGCGGACAATCCGGCGGCGCCGATCAGGCGGCCCAGAACTCTGGTTTCTCGAGCGCCAATTCCGGCCAGGGCTCGGGCAACACGCTGGGCAACCGCTTCGGCAGCGGTCCGGGCCCGCGCAATGCCAATCCCAGCAATATCGTGACCAACGCCATCACCAACGCGTTCGAGACCGCTCCGTCGAATGCGCCGACCCTGCCGTCGAAAGTCGTCAGCAACTCGGGTCAGATGACGCAGACGATCACCTACAACGGTGTGATGGGCGGTCTCGTACGAAACAACGGCAGTTTTTCCTACGGCACGGGCAGCTATACGCAGGTCTGGTCGATGGGAACGAACAGCGGCACGACAACCGCAAATTTCAACAACAGCAGCTACAGCGGGACCACGACCCGCAACGGCAATTATGGATTCCAGGCAAACATGCCCACGACGAATCCCAATACGCCGGGCCGCACGATGACCATGAACGGCGCCTTCGCAGGACAGGGCTATCCGTCTACCCAGGCAGGCGTGTTCACGGTCACCGGGCCCAGATACCAGGCTGCGGGCGGCTTCCTCGGGCAGAAGGCACCCTAACCCGTCCTGCTGGCAATGAAGTCGGCGATGGCTGCGATGTCGTCGCGCCGGAACCACGGTAAGTCATCACCGGTCGGCTGAAAATCGGCGGCGATCGCCACGATGGCGGGATCGCCCGGCGCCAGCGGCTCGGCCTCAGGCGAGGCGCGGACTTCGATCTTGAGGTGCGCTTCGCGCTTGTAGCCTTCGATCAGGACAAGATCGGCGGGCGACAGTCTCCCCAGAACCTCCGAGATCGACGGCTCCGGCGTCTCGCGCATGATGGCGTAGCGCCGGCCACCGACGAGGGCGACCTCGCCGGCACCGGCAGCGCGATGGCGATAAGAGTCGGTGCCCGGCCGGTCGATGTCGATGTCGTGATGGGCATGCTTGATGGTGGACACCCGCCAGCCGCGTCTCACGAACTCCTCAACGAGACGCTCCGTCAGCGTCGTCTTGCCGGCGTTCTTCCAGCCGGTGACCCCGAAGATTCGTCGCGAACTCAAGCGACGATCCGGTCCGCATGGGCATAGACGGTCAGGCGTCCCTCGCGCACGAAGGCCACCAGCGCGACGCCCGCCTGCTCGGCCGTCTCGATGGCGAGCGAGGTCGGGGCGGAAACCGCCGCGATTGCCGACGCTCCGATCGCCGCCGCCTTCTGCACCATCTCGTAGGAGCAGCGGCTGGTCACGACCACGAAGCCGCCGGGCTCGGCATCGCCGTTCCTGGCCAGTGCGCCGGCCAGCTTGTCGAGAGCATTGTGGCGGCCGACATCCTCCCGCACGGCCACGAGCGTGCCATCCGGCGATGCCCAGCCCGCGGCGTGGGTGGCACCGTTGGTGCGGTTGATCTTCTGATGCTCCGGCAGCCCTGCCATCGCCCGTTCGATCGCGAGCCTTGCCACCCGATGTGGATTCGCGATCGCGGGCACCGCGCGCAGCGCCGCCTCCAGACTGTCGACGCCACACAGGCCGCATCCGGTACGACCGGTCAGACTGCGGCGCCGCTGCTGGAGACCCGCCATCCGTTGCGCCGCAATCTCGAGTCTGACCTCGATACCGCGCCCGACCGGCTCGACCTCCATGTCATAGATTTCCGACGGCCGCTCGACGATCCGCTCGGTGAGGGAAAACCCGCGGGCGAAGTCCTCGAGGTCGCACGGTGTCGCCATCATCACCGCATGGCTGATGCCGTTGTAGACCAGCGCAATGGCAACTTCCTCGGCGACCGTCTCCTCGAGCGTCTCACTGGTGCCCGCAGTGAGACGGCGCGCCGGACGGCGGACCGAGCCCTCGCGGCTCATACCGAGGTCTCGTCGATGCGCAGGTGCCGCCCCTCGCGATCGAAGAACAGGCCGCGGTTCAGGACCAGAGGATCGGCCTTCACATCGGCCTCCACCTCCTTCAGCTTGCGCGCAGCCACCGGGTCTGGCAGCGGGCCGCCTTCGTGGCCGAGACCGACGAAGAAGGCGACTCCGTCCCATGGCGCCCCCGCGCTCTCGAGCAGCGCCCGCATCTCCCGCCACGTCATCTCGGCACCGATCAGATGGGCGTAGCTCGACCGAACGGGCATGGCGCTCGAGGACGTGATGCGCACCAGCAGGATGAAGATCGTGAACGGGCCCGTGTCGGCAAACTGAGCGGTCAGCCAATGCTCGAAGTCGGTTCTCATCGCGCCCCTAGAATTCGACCACGGGGGTCGGCGGTACATAGCGGTCGAACACCTGCAGGAAGGGCTCGCCGCGCTCGGCCTCGTACCACGCCTCGAAGGCACGAAAGGCTGCGATCGGATCGGCAATCACCGGCGGCTCGGCTGGCCGCCCGTCCTCAGGCTGCTGCGGATGCGCCTCCGCATGCAGCGCCTCGGCGATCGGCCGCAGCCAGTCGAGCAACGGCCGCGCTCCCTCGCCCAGTTCGGCGAGGCCATTTTCGATCCAGCCAATGTCGCGGAACAGCGCTTCCAGCTGGCGCTCCACCGCGCGGTCGCGATCGGGCTCCAGCGCGGCGACCCTCGCCATGTCCGAGAGTGCGCTGAGACGCCGCCACGCGAAGGTACGCGCGCGCTCGGCGTGCCTGATCTGGGCCTCGACCGAAGCCCGCACCTGGCGCTCGGCCGCCTCGGCCGCAGTGCAATCCGCCTGGAGGCGGGCGATCAGGGAGTCTACGGCGGAAGGCATGCCGGCAGTTGACCCGACCCGCGGGGCCGCCGCAAGCCTCTCCGCTCGCCGCTTTACTTGGTGTACTTGAGTTCGACCTCGGCGACGCCGGCGGCGACGTTCAGTCCGACGCTGCCCTCGACGCTGACGGGCTGCAAGGTGACCTGGCCGCTCCCGCCACCCAGCAGCACGTTGGCACCGACACCGCCGCCCACCGTGGCCTGAGCCGTCGCGCCCGCGTAGGCGCCCGCCAGGGCACCCGGTGCGATACTGCCCGGCGCGAAGACCAGCCAGACGATCTGCGATTCCTTGGTGAATCCGATATCGACGCCGTAGCGCTTGATGGCGCCCGTGTACTTCTCGCCGACCCCGTCGGTGCGGGCGAAGATGCAGTCGAGATCCTTCGACGAGCCGAAGACGAAGCCCATGCCGCCTGCCACCTTGCAGGTGAGTGAGCCCACGTTCGCGCCGGATTTTCCGGTCGCCTGAGGCGTTCCCGGCGCGGCCGCAGTCTGCGCCTGGGCGCCGTTGCCCATCGTGAACATCAGCGTCGCGGCCGCGGTCATCGTCAGTGTGGATCGAAGCATGTCGGCATCCTTTCCGGTTGTAGCGGTCAGTCTTCCTTCTTCGCTCGCTCGATGGCCTCGAGAATCTCGGTGAGGCCAACGGAGTAGACCACTCCCTGCTTGTGCATCTCGTGCCGGACGGTCCGGATCAGGCCGGCCTTCCGGATCATGAGATTGGCCAGCGCGATCTTTGCGTCCTCGTTCTTCACGTCTCCCTCGGTCGACATCCTAGTTGTACTGCCCACGGGCCTTGAGCACGAAGCCCGTTGCCCTGAATTCGGAATCCTGCCGGATGGCCGCCGTCACGGTCGGGTCGTTGTGCGGGTTGCTGCTCGCGATCAGCGCGTTCGTCTCGGCCTCACAATTGGAACTGACGGTACGACCCACGCTGGACGCATCGGAACCATCGACGGCATACGAGGCGGCGTACTTCACGAGGCAAGCGTCCCGCGCATCGTACGAATGCTTGACCGTTCGCACCGTCCAAGGCTCGGAGTACTGGGAATTTATCGAGCACGCCGCCAGCGACAGCAGGGCGACGAAGATCAAGGTACGCATCGGTCGTCTGGACTCCGAAGATCCAAAGAGTTGGCGGAAGAGAGTGGGAGTCGAACCCACTAAGAACCGGCTAACGGCCCTCTCTGGCTTTGAAGGCCAGCCGCCCCACCGGGAGCGCTTCCCCTCCGGGACGGATGATTCACCAGAACCGCGTCCCTGTCACCTGTCGTGCTAGGGTGAAATCCCCAAGGAATTCAAGATCATGACCGTCGAGCTCAAATACATCATCGCGAACGTCTCCGACCTCGCTGCAGCCGTTGCCTTCTGGCGTGACACCGTCGGCCTGAAGCTCAAGTTCGAAACCCCGGAATGGGCCGAATTCGAGACCGGTCCGACCCGGCTGGCGCTTCAGCCAGCATCCGCGGAGAATCCGGCAGGGACATGGCAGCCGGGGCTGCGCGTCCCCGACCTGGACGCCAAACGGGCCGAACTCACCGCACGCGGCGTGAATGTCGGCCGCGCGCCGCACGAGGAGCACGGTTTCCTGCTATCGCGCTTCACCGGCCCCGACGGCGCGCCGGTCAGCCTGAGCGGTCCGGTCGCTAAGCGGTAGGCGGCGGACCGTACTGACCCGCCTTTTGCGGGACCGCCCGGCGCAGGTCGCCGCGGCGGATCGTGATGCCGTGCCGGTCGAAGAATTCGAGGATCTGGATCGCCAGCTTGCGCCCATTGTCGAGCTTGTCGCGGAACTCGGCTGCACTGAATTCGTGATCGAAGCCGTTCACGATGGCGACCATCTCGGCCAAGACGGGCCGCAGGAAAAAATGGTCCGGCGCCACCTCGACGACCCTCCCGAGCTTCGAGAGCCGCTGCAGCAGCCGGCGCGTGTCGACCTCCGTGGCGCCGTAGGCCTGCGCGAAGTCGCGGACCCTCGGCGGCTTGAAGCGATCGCGTGTCATGTCGGCCGCGATCTTGTTCCACAGTGCCTCGTCACGCGAGCCGAGCTTCAGCGAATGACCGGGCAGGCGCAGGAACGCGCCGTCGACGACCACGGTCTTCGCGCGAATCTCGCGGTCGAGCAGCACCTTGAACACGGAGGCGGGCCAGCGGCGCTTCAGCGTGACCCGCAGCCGCTCGGCCTGGAGGCCGGGCGCATCGGCCTTGGTTTCGTGAAACGTCTTGAGCGTTTCGACGATGTCGGTGCGGGCAGCCTCGAGCGTCTCCGTGAGAAAGCCAAAGCTCTCCAGTGTCTGCCCGCCCGCCGTCCCGACGAGCGTCTCGACCTCGGCGGGACGGAGATTGCGGGCCAGACCGAAGCGGCCGACATCGACGTAGCCGCTCTCCAGACGCAGCAGCCGCTGCAGGACCTCGCCATCCTGCACGGCAAGAGCCCCCAGCTCCGCCAGACGCCGCTCGGCGCGGCGGTTGCGCGGCGGCCCGAACGGATCGATCACCGCCGCCCCGGCCATCGTACGCGTCGCCGAAGGATCGCGGAGGATGACCCGATCGCCCGAAAGCGCACCGACCTTTTCGTCCAGCACGATCTGCGCGAGCGCCGTGTCGCCCGGCGCCAGCTTCTCGCCTTCGAGCAGCGCCACGCGTCCCATGACATGCGCCGATCCCAGATGAACATGGACCGGCGACCAGTGCTTGAGGGGCTGCGCTTCGGAGGCGAGCAGGCTCAGCCGGACATCGATTCGGTCCGTCGGCGCGTGGAGCTCCGGACTCACCACCCAATCGCCCCGCTTGATCGCTTCCTTGGAGAGCCTGGGGCCGGCGAGATTGAGCGCACAGCGTTCGCCGGCGCGTCCCACCGCGGCGGCCCGGTTCTGGGCATGCAGCGAGCGCACCCTGGCCTCGATGCCGGACGGGGTCAGCAGCAGCCGGTCGTCGACCCTGATCTCGCCGGCATGGACAGTGCCGGTGACGACGACGCCCGCTCCGGACAGGACGAAGCAGCGATCCACTGCAAGGCGTGCGAAGCCCGCAGCGCCCTTACCGCTTTCGCCCAATACCAGGAGCTTTTCCTTCAGTTCGTCGATGCCCTGCCCCGTCACCGCCGAGACGGGCACGATTTCCGCGCCCCGCAGCGAGGTCGTGGCGAGCAGGGTCTCGATCTCGGCCATCCGCTCGAGCTGCTGGTCGTCGTTGGCGAGGTCGGCCTTGGTGAGGGCCACGATGCCGCGATCGAGGCCCAGCAGGTCGAGGATCTGCAGATGCTCGACCGTCTGCGGCTTGATGCCTTCGGCCGCCGACACGACCAGCAGGGCCGCATCGATGCCGGTGGCGCCGGCCAGCATGTTGTGCACGAACCGCTCGTGACCGGGTACGTCGACGAAGCCGAGCTGGCGGCCGTCGCCGAGATCGCTGTAGGCATAACCGAGGTCGATGGTTATGCCGCGCGCCTTCTCCTCCTTGAGGCGATCGGCGTCGACACCGGTCAGCGCCTTCACCAAAGCGGTCTTGCCGTGATCGATATGGCCCGCGGTTCCGACGATCATGACAAAGGCTCCTCGGCCCGGCGCTCCGCTTCGGCCCGCTGCGAGGGCTTGGCATGGGCCCGCGCCTCCCTGAAGAAGCCGGCGGCCAGTTCGCCCGCACCGCCCATCTCGGCTCGCCGCAACCAGTGCAGCGCCTCGACCAGGTCGCGATCGACGCCCTTGCCGGCGAGATAGGCCGCCCCCAGCATCGCCTGTGCCTCGGCATGTCCCCGATGTGCGGCGCGTCCCCACCAGTCGGCAGCCACCGCCGCATCGCGTTCGACGCCCAGCGCGTTGTGATGGATGTCGCCCAGCCGGGCCATGGCGGCCGCGCTGCCATGGGCCGCCGCCTTCTCGGCCCAGAAACGGGCCCCGTCGTAGTCCTGCGGGCAGCCGCCGCCAACGAGCTTCATCCACGACAGCATGTCCTGAGCCTCGACATCGCCCTGCCGCGCCGCCGCCTCATAAAGCCGCGCGGCCTCGGCATGGTCCTGCGGCACGCCCCATCCTTCGTAGTGGCACAAAGCGAGATTGCGCTGGCCGCCGGCATCGCCCTGCCCGGCGGCGCGTCGAAGCCAGAGGATCGCCTTGCCGTGATCCTGCTCGACCCCGCGCCCCTCGAGGAACGCAGCCCCCATGTTGCTCTGCGCCCGTGCATGGCCCTCATGGGCGAGCGGCGCCCACAGGTCGAGCGCAACGCCATAGTTGCCGGACCTCCACGCTGTCAGCGCCTCTGCCATCCGCTGCTCCGGCGGCGGCGTGCGATCGAGAAGCCTAGCCAGCCACGACATGGAGCTTGTCCAATTGGGCTGCGAAGGCCGGCTCGTCGTCGAGCGTGCGAAGATCGAAGTAGAGCGTGCCGTCGCTGATCCGGCCGATCACGGGAATGGGCAGGCGGCGGAAACGATCGGAAATCCGGTCGAGGCCCTTCGCTTTGATGGCGATCGCAAACGACGGCAGCAGGTCGACCGGCAGAGCGCCCGAACCGATCTGTCCCCGCACCTCAGCGACGCTCGCTGTCGCATCGTTCCCAAGCGCCGCCTTCACCGCCGGCAGGAGCCGTTCCGCCACGGCGCGGATCTCGGCGGCCGGCCGCGCGAGAGAGCGTATGGTCGGAAGGCGCTCGGCCAACCTCCCCGGATCGGCATAGAGCCGCAACGTCGCTTCAAGGGCGGCCAGGCGCACCTTGTCGAGGCGCAGCGCCCGCTTCATCGGGTTGCGGGCGATGCGCTGGATCAACGGCTTGCGTCCGACCAGCAGGCCGGCCTGCGGGCCGCCCAGCAGCTTGTCGCCGGAAAAGGTGACGACATCGACGCCCGCAGCAATGGCTTCCCGCGCCGTCGGCTCGTGCGGCAGGCCCCAGGTTTCGAGATCGGCAAGGGTGCCGCTGCCGAGATCCTCGATCAGCACCACCCCTTTGTCGCGCGCCAGCGACACGAGCTCGGCCGCCGCAACCGACTTTGTGAATCCCTGGATCGCGTAGTTCGAGGGATGAACCTTCATGATCGCGGCCGTGTCGGGCCCGATCGCCGCCGCGTAATCCTTCAGATGGGTGCGGTTGGTCGTGCCGACCTCGACGAGCCGGCAGCCGGCACGCGCCATGATGTCGGGAATGCGGAACGCGCCGCCAATCTCGATCAGTTCGCCGCGCGAAACGATGACTTCGCGGCCGGCGGCGAGCTCGCTCAGCACGAGGAGTACCGCGGCGGCATTGTTGTTGACCGCCGTCGCCGCCTCAGCGCCGGTCAGGCGGCAGAGCCAGGGTGCGATGTGATCGTCGCGCTCGCCGCGCGCACCGCCCTCGAGATCGTATTCGAGCGTGGTCGGCGAGCGCATCGCCTCGACGGCAGCTGCGATGGCCTCCTCGGCAAGCACGGCACGTCCGAGATTGGTGTGCAGCACGGTGCCCGTGAGGTTGAACACGCGGCGCTGCGAGGGCTGCAGGAACACAGCAAGACGCGTTGTGCACCATTGGACGCAGGCGGCTTCGTCCGCGACCTCAACCGTTCCCCGTCGCTCGTCGACCCAGGCCCGAAGCGCTTCGACGACGAGCGCACGGCCGGCGCGCGCGATCAGCGGCGCGACGGTCGGCCAGGAGGCCATGCGATCGATCGACAGGGGACGGGTTTCGGGAGCGCCATCGGCGCGGTCGACACGCGACACGGGTTTTTTCCTACCAGAGAAAGGCCGGACGTCCGGTCCGCCGGCAGTCACCATGGCTCAGGCCCAACGGCCGATCAATCACTTCTCCGGTTGCTCCATCATGCCCAGCACGAACGGATTGGGCACGCGCGCGAAGCCCGCCTCGCCCACCAGCACGTCGAGCCCGAGCGAGGCCAGGTCGTCGGCCAGCGGCTCCAGGGTGCGCACCTTCTCCAGATAGAAAACCTTGGAATAGCCCTGGCACACCTCGCAGCATTCCGCGCGGAGATAGGACGTGCCGGCCAGATTGCGAAACGAGATCCTGTCGGTGCTGCCGCAATGCACGCAGCGCACCCGCGTGTAGCGCCACGACGTGGCGCACAGCGAACAATGAAGATGCCGGTGGCCGAACTTCGTACCGCCGGGCGAGATCAGCCCGGCTACAGGCGGCGATCCGCAGGCCGGACAGTCGCCGCCTTCGGTCTCACCGGCCAGATCGCCGGCATCGAGCAACGCCGCCATCCGCGTCCACGCGACCTGCAGCGCGGCCGCCACGAAGACGGCCTGAGCGGCTTCCCCGGTCGCGACGTCCCCGCCGAGAAAGCGGTCCGCGAGCGATTCGAGCGAAGCCTTGTCCGCTTGCATGAGCGCCTCGCGGGCCGCCCGAGCCGAGTCGGGCAGAACCTCGAGTTCGATCGTTTCCAGGATGCGCGACAGCGCCACCCGCCAGCTTTCGTCACGCGACCAGATCGCGGGATCGAGCGGCGCGCGCTGCACCAGCCGCGCCTTGCCGATCTCCGAGGCTCCAGGCATTGAACCCGGCGGCAGCCCGGACAACGCCTGGTGCTGCGCGGTCACCAACGCCGCGATCAGGTGGAGGAACCCTTCGAGATCGTGGCCCGGCGCCAGCGCCTCGAGACGGGCAGCGCGCCGTTGAAACACAGTCGACAGGTCGGGCAGGCGGATACGCTCACCCTCGGCCGCCGCACCGAGGATGTTTTCGCCGAACGCGGACGCGGGGTTTTCGGGACCGGAAGTCAGGGCTTGCCGACTTCCTGGCGGAACCACTTGCGATGATGCTTCCAGGCCCAGCCGCCGCTGACCGAGCCGCGGGTCATCGCGCTCATCGTGCCCTTGACCCAGATGGCGGCATAGACATGCACGATCCAGATCAGGATGGCGCCGATGGCGCACAGCGCGTGGACCACCGCCGAGAGACGCTTCTGGTCGATCGTCGTGTAGGAGAAGAAGTAGGTGTCCCACAGCACGAAGCCGCTGCCCAGCAGCAGGAGGATCAAGATCGACTGGCCCCAGAAGACGAGCTTCTGACCGGCATTGTACTTGCCGAGCTCCGGCAGCCCCTCCTCCTTGTTGTTGATCACCGATCCCAGCTTCTTCATCCAGACCGTGTCGTCACGGTTCCACAGGTTGAGCATGAAGAAGCGGAGGAACAGGCCGAGGAAGCTGATGCCCAGGACGACGCCGATCCACGGATGGATGGCCCGCGTGATCTGCCCGCCGCCGAACAGGTAGGTGAGGAAGTAGAGCGAGGGATGGAACAGCGCCATCCCGCTCAGCGCCAGCAGAATCAGCGACACCGCGGTGACCCAGTGGTTGATGCGGGCCGCCGTGGTGTAGCGGCTCACCGGCTTGGCGTGCTCGATCATGCCCGGTCGCTCCCCGCCACTTCGGCCGCCTTCTCTTCGTCATGCTCGGTGACCCTGTTGGGTCCCTTGGTGACGTAGTGCATGAGGCCGAAGGCGCCGGCGAAGGCGATCGCGGCCAGCGAGAGCGGCTTCATCACGCCCTTCCAGATGCCGACCAGCGGGCTGATGTGCGGATTGTCGGGCAGGCCGGCATAGAGCGACGGCTTGTCGGCATGCTGCAGCACGTACATCACGTGCGTGCCGTTCACGCCCGGCGGATTGTAGAGCCCGGCATTCTGGTAGCCGCGCGACTTGAGGTCGGTGATGCGCTTGCCGGCATGGGCGATCATGTCGTCCTTGGTGCCGAAGTAGATCGCCTGGGTCGGACAGGCCTTGGCGCAGGCCGGCGCCTGGCCGACCACCACCCGGTCCGAGCAGAGCGTGCACTTGTAGGCCTTGCTGGTGGCCTGCGAGATGCGCGGGATGTTGAAGGGGCAGCCTTTCACGCAATAGCCGCAGCCGATGCAATTGTCCGAGATGAAGTCGACGATGCCGTTGGTGTACTGCACGATGGCGCCGGGCGCCGGGCAGGCCTTGAGGCAGCCCGGATCGTCGCAATGCATGCAGCCGTCCTTGCGGATCAGCCATTCGAGATCGTCGCCGTGCTCGTACTCCGTGTAGCGCATCACGGTCCACGAGGCCGTCGTGAGATCGGTCGGATTATTGTAGGTGCCGTCGGTGTAGCCGATCGGCTGGTCGAGCTGGTTCCATTCCAGACAGGCGGTCTGGCAGGCCTTGCAGCCGATGCACTTGCTGACGTCGATCAGCTTGGCCACCGGGACGGCGGCTTTCGCACCGGCAGGGGGCGGCGGCACGCTGGAGGCGGACCGACGGCGGAGATCGAGGGCTTGCATCACGGACATCTCACCCTCCCCGATCAGGCCACGGCCGGCTGAGAAGCCGGCGGGGTGGTCTTCTTCACATCGACCAGGAACGCCTTGTACTCCGGCGTATTGGTGCTGGCGTCGCCGACCGGCGGCGTCAGCGTGTTCAGTGGATAGGATTTCCGCGCGAGACCGACGAAGCCGAAATGGATGGGCAGGCCGATCACGTCACAGGGCTTGCCGTCGACCATCATCGGCCGGAAGCGCTTGGAGACCGAGGCCTTGGCCTTGATCATGCCGCGCTGGCTCGACACCTCGACCCAGTCACCGTTCTTGATGCCCTTGGCCTTGGCCAGCCGCTCGCCCATCTCGACGAACATCTCCGGCTGGACCACGGCATTGTCGTGCACGTTCTTGGTCCAGTAGTGGAAGTGCTCGGCGAGGCGATACGAGGTGGCCACGATGGGGAACTTGTCCGGCGTGCCGAACGACTTGGCATCGGCCGCGAACACCCGGGCCACTGGATTTGTGGTGACCTTGGGATGCAGCGGATTGGCGATGTAGGCGTCCATCGGCTCGTAATGCTCCGGGAACGGCCCGTCCGGCATGGCGGTGCGGCTGAACAGCCTCGCCGTGCCTTCCTGGTTCATGATGAACGGTCCGACCGACTTGTCGGGCGCGACGGTGGGCGCATAGTCCGGCACATCCGCACCGACCCAGCGCGAACCGTTCCAGGTGATGTACTTCTTGCGCTCGCTCCACGCCTTGCCGGCCGGATCGGCCGAGGCGCGGTTATAGAGGATGCGCCGGTTTGCCGGCCAGGCGTAGCCCCAGTTTGGATGGACGCCGAGACCGCTCGGGTCGCTGGCGTCGCGCCGCATCGACATGTTGCCGGCCTCGGTATAGACGCCGGTATAGATCCAGCAGCCGCCCGAGGTCTTGCCGTCGTCGCGCATCGCGGCGAAGCCCGGCAGCAACTGGCCCGCCTTCAGCATCACCTTGGTGGGTTCGGCCGGATCGGGCAGGTCCTCCAGCGCGTAGCCGTTGATCTCCTTCAGGAGTTCGACCGGCTCGGGATGCGCGGGCTTGGCGTAGTTCCACGTCGTATTGACGATCGGATCGGGAAAGGCGCCGCCTTCCTTCGAGTAGAGCGCGCGCAGGCGGCTGTGCAGATCGGCGATGATCTGGATGTCGCCACGCGATTCGCCCGGTCCCTCCACGGACTTCCAGTGCCACTGGATCACCCGGCTGGAGTTGGTGAATGTCCCCTCATCCTCGGCATAGGCCGTGGTCGGAAGCTGGAAGACCTCGGTCTGGATCGCCTTTGGATCGACGTTGTTGAACTCGCCGTGGTTTTCCCAGAAGCGCCCCGTCTCGGTTTCGAGCGGATCCATGATGACGAGCCACTTGAGCTTCGACAGCCCGGCCTGAACCTTGGCCTTGTTGGGCGCCGCCATCATGACGTTGAGCCCCTGGCAGAACAGGCCGTTCATCTGGCCGCCGGCCATCATGTCGACGATCTTGAGAACGTCGTAGGCGGTGTCGAACTTGGGCAGGTAATCGTAAGCCCAGTCGTTTTCCCGGGTGGCCGCCTTGCCGAACAGGCTCTTCTGCTGGCTGACGAAGAACTTCCCGTAGTTCTGCCAGAAGCTGGTCTGGCCGGGGCGGATGGGCTTGAACGCCCGCGCCTTCATGTAGTCGGCGTAGGTCGCCTCCCGCTCGTTGGGCAGGACAAGGTAACCCGGCGTCGAGGTGGTCAGCAGCCCGAAGTCGGTGATGCCCTGCACGTTGGAGTGGCCGCGTAGCGCGTTCACACCGCCGCCCGGGATGCCCATGTTGCCCAGCAGGAGCTGGATCATGGCCATGCTGCGGATGTTCTGCGCGCCGGTCGTGTGCTGGGTCCAGCCGAGCGCATAGAGCGAGGTCATCGAGCGCTCGCCGTTGGCCGTCGTCGCGATCAGCTCGCAGACCTTCAGGAACTTGTCCTTCGGCGTGCCGCAGATCCGCTCCACCATCTCGGGCGTATAGCGCTCGACATGGGCCTTCAGCAGGTTGATGGCACAGCGCGGGTTCTGCAGGGTCTCGTCGACCTTCGCCATGCCCTGGTCGTCGAACTCGTAGTCCCAGGTAGAACGGTCGACGTAATTCTTTCGCGCCGCGTCATAGCCCGCGAACAGCCCGTCCTCGAACGTGAAGCCTTCCTTGACGATGTACGAGGCGTTGGTGAACGCCTTGACGTATTCCTGATGAATCTTGCCATCGCCCAGCAGGTAACGCATCACGCCGGACAGGAAGGCGATGTCGGTTCCCGGCCGGATCGGCGCGTAGAGGTCCGACACCGCGGCCGACCGCGTGAATCGCGGATCGACCACGATCAGCTTGGCCGCGTTGTTGGCCTTCGCCTCCGTCACCCACTTGAAGCCGCACGGATGGGCTTCGGCGGCGTTGCCGCCCATGATCAGGACGACATCGGCATTCTTGATGTCGTTCCACGAGTTCGTCATCGCACCGCGGCCGAAGGTTGGGGCCAGACTGGCCACCGTCGGTCCGTGTCATATTCGTGCTTGGTTCTCCAGGGCCAGTATACCGGTCGACCGGATGGCCTTGTAGGTGAGGTAACCCGCCTCGTTGCTGCAGGCGGAGCCGGCGAGGAAACCGGTGCTCACCCAGCGGTTGACCGTGACGCCGTCGCGATTCTTCGCGATGAAGTTCTTGTCGCGGTCTTCCTTGGCGAGCTTGGCGATGCGCTCCATCGCAAACTCCCAGCTCACGCGCTCGAACTTGTCGGAGCCCGGCTTACGGTGCATCGGATACTGGAGGCGGTTGACGCTGTTGGCGAAGCCCAGCGACGCAGCGCCGCGCGCGCAGAGTGTGCCGCGATTGATCGGGTTATCCGAATCGCCCTCGATGTGGACGACCCGCGCCTTGGAGTCTTTCGCGCCATCGGCCGACGAATAGACCAGGACACCGCACCCCACTGCACAGTAGGGGCAGGTATTGCGGGTCTCAGTGGCCTTCTCGAGCCGGAAGGGCCGCACACCGGCGGCGAGCCCTTCGCCCGCCCCCAGAAAGCCCAACGCACCGACGGAAGAGGCGGCGAGGCCGGCGGCGCTCACCTTCATGAATTGCCGACGAGAAACGGCCATGTTTCACTCCATCCCTAGCGACGCGCATGAGGCGGTTGACCGCCTCTT
Organism: Reyranella sp.; assembly: GCF_965228225.1. Classification (GTDB taxonomy): domain Bacteria; phylum Pseudomonadota; class Alphaproteobacteria; order Reyranellales; family Reyranellaceae; genus Reyranella. Next base: position 3,620,483 of record NZ_OZ245801.1, read on the forward strand.
TTGTCTCGCTGCGTCTCGGACAGTGAAACTCGGCACAGGCCGTGAATCAATAGGTATTTCGAGAATAACTACAAGTTGAGGGCCTACCCTGGCGTGCAGTGCCGGTGATCCTCGCGGCCCCCTCCTTCAGGGTTTCCGCTTGAATCCCCACGATTCCGCCAGGATTTCACCCATGCGGGCGGCGATGATCCGGTTGCCGAGACTCTCATTGTCCGCGTCCCGCGCATAGTGGATGTGGTCCGCGTAGATCGTTTCTTTTTCGCCGGCGAAGATCTGCGTCAGGTCGTAAACGGGCGCCCCGCCGTCGCGCAGGGACATGAGTCCGGCGACGATGTTCTTGTAGATGTCGCGATAGGCAAGGTCGCCGACGACCCGCTTCTCTTCCTCGGTGAGTTCCTTGCCGATCGCCGGCGCCGGCTGGATGAAGTAGGCGGACTGCACGTTGTTGTCGCGCGCCACCGCAAACGTCGCCCGCACGTATTTCTTGTAGAGTTCCATCTGCACGTCGAAGGCGAGCTTGTAGTTGCGCTGAATGTCCTCCGGCAGATGAAAGATGCTGTTCAGCGTCGTCTTCTTGCTCGACTTGAAGATGTCCTTGCCCTTGGCGGCCTGCTCGATGCCCCGGATCACCATATAGGCGGCGTGCGAATGACCGAGGATCGGATTGAGCGCGAGCGTTCCCGCGATCCGGCCCATGACCCAACCGATCGCCGCGTCGCCGAAATTCTCGTCGGCCACGAAGGGATTGACGTCGAGGAAGTTGCTGAGTGGCCGCTCCAGCCGCTCGCTGAAGCCCGGCCAGAAGAAATAGTGCTCGTTGAATCCGCCGAGGACGGCGACCGCATCGACCGAGGACGCGTAGAGCGAAAACAGGATGAACGGCTGTGGCTCCTTCCACGCGCCGTCGCCGCCGTTCAGCACCAGGAACGGCTTGCCGTTCGGGCTGATATACTTGTTGTTGAGTTCCTCCTCGAGATAGCGCGGGGCGGGCGGCCTTGCATTCTGTCCGAGCTGCGAGGCCACGGAACCGCCCGTCAGCATCACGACGTAGCGATCGGTCGGCTTGAGAACCGGATAGTCCGGTCCGAACAGGCCGACATTGTTGACCCATGGCATGCCGCAGGGCGGGTTCGCATGATGGACGAACGCCACATAGGGGTGCGGGAACAGCGTATCGACGTACCGGCAGGCGGTCCCCTTGGTCGCGTCGCGCACATAGGTGTTCTGGGTGCGCTCGAACAGCTCCTCAGCCGGCGTATAGCGGCCGTCTTCGAGATACATCCAGGCGATCGCCGTGACTTCGAGTGCGGCGAGCGAAAGGACAACTCCGAAGAGGATGGAGATCCAGCCGAAGATACGCTGTTTCATCTCCCGCCCGTTACTTCCTCGTTTCCTGGATGGCCTGCCAGACGCGCTGCGGCGTCGCCGGCATCTGGATGTTGCGTACGCCGAGCGGCCACAGCGCATCCATGATCGCGTTCATGACGGTCGGCGTCGAGCCGACCGTGCCGGACTCGCCTACTCCCTTGGCGCCGATCGGGTTGCTCTTGGCCGGCACCGTGTCGTCGAGCTGGTTGTTGAAGTTCGGGAAGGTCTCCGCCCGCGGCATCGCATAGTCCATGAACGAGCCGGTGACGAGCTGACCGCTCTCGCGATCGTAGACATTCTCCTCCAGCAGCGCCTGGCCGATGCCCTGGGCGCAGCCGCCTTGGATCTGGCCGAACACGATCGGGCGGTGCAGCGGCTTGCCGACATCGTCGACCGTCGTGTAGCGCTTGAGCTCGACCATGCCGGTGTCGGGATCGATCTCGACCTCGCCGACATGCGCGCCGTTGGGCCAGGCGATACCGTCGACTGTGTTCACGTTCTCGATGAAGATACGCTTGTCGGGCTGCTTGGCCGCCAGCTCGCCGAGGCCGATGCCGCGGTCGGTGCCGGTGATGGTGAAACGGCCGGCCGAATAGACGATGTCGGCAGTGGCCGCTTCAAGCGCGTCTGCGGCCAGTTCCTTGCCCTTGTCGACCAGCTTCTCGCTGCCGCTCAGCACCGCCGAACCGCCGATATAGGCCGAGCGCGAGCCCATCGAGCCGACGCCGCCGACGCGATCGGAATCGCCCATGGCGATCTCGATCTTGGACGGGTCGATGCCGAGGAGTTCCGAGGCGAGCTGGGTGAAGCTGGTCTGCAGCCCCTGCCCCATGCCCTGCGTGCCCATCCAGATGACGACCTTGCCGTCTTCCTTCACCTCGTAGTGCGCCATCTCGTTCATGACGTTGGCCGAGGTCCATTCGACGTAGGAAGCGAGGCCGCGGCCGTAGAGCTTGCCGCGCGTCTCGGCTTCCGCCTTGCGCGCCGCAAAGCCGTCCCAGTCGGCCGCTTCGAGCGTCTTGGTGAGGAAGAGGTTGAAGTCGCCCGAATCGTACTTCTCGCCCATCGCGGTGGTGTAGGGCATCTGCGAGGGCTTCACGAAATTGCGCCGGCGCAGCTCGGCCGGATCCATGCCGATCTGGCGCGCCGCCGTATCCATCAGCCGCTCGAGATTGAGGATGCACTCGGGCCGGCCGGCGCCGCGATAGGCGCCGATCGTGGCGGTGTTGGTGATGACGCAGGTGATCCGGAGATCGATCATCGGGATGTCGTAGGTGCCGGTCGTCACCTTCGGGCCGACGAACAGCGGGATGACCACGCCGCCGCGCGACGGGTAGGCGCCGATATTGGCGAACGCTTCCATGCGCAGCGCCAGGATCCGGCCGTCCTTGTCGAAGGCCATCGATGCCTTGTGGAACTGGTCGCGGCCGGCGGTCGTCGCGGCGAATTCCTCGCTGCGCTCGGCGCGCCAGCGCACCGGACGCTTCAGCACCTTGGCGGCCCACACGGCCACGGCCTCGTCGGGCTGGATGCCGACCTTCATGCCGAAGCCGCCGCCGATGTCGCGCACGACGACGCGCACCTTGTCCTTGGGCATCTTCAGGATGACGTCGCACAGCGTGTCGCGCGTGACGGACGGGTTCTGGCTGCCGATATGGACGATCAGCCGGTCGTTCTCCCACTCCGCCATCACCGCGCGCGGCTCCATGGCATTCACGATCAGCCGCTGGTGCACGATGTCGAGCGACACGACGTGGGCGGCGCTCTTGAAGGCCTCCTCGGCCTTGGCGTGATCGCCGAACTTGTTGTAGCCGGCAATATTGCCCGGGGCACCGCCCCAGACCTGCGGCGCGTCGGGCTTCAGCGCATCCTCGATCTCGGTAACCGACGGAAGCTGCTCGTACTCGATGTCGACCAGTTCGACGGCATCCTGCGCCTGCTCGCGCGTGTCCGCCACGATCGCCACGACGGCCTCACCGACATAACGCACGACCTCGTGGGCCAGCGACCGGCGCGGCGTCATCTCGGGCTTGCTGCCGTCGGCGGCGGGAAACATCGTCGGGAAGGCGAAATTGCCGACGCCTTCCTTTTCCATGTCGGCCCAGGTGTAGACCGCGACCACCCCCGGCGCCGTCTTGGCCGCCGCAGTGTCGATCTTCAGGATTTTTGCATGGGCATGCGGAGACCGGACAAGAACCACATGGGCCTGGTTCGGCCGCGACAGGTTATCGGTGAAACCGCCCGTTCCCGTCAGCAGACGGTCGTCCTCGACACGCTTGATGTACTGAGCCTTGCCAAAAACCGCCATACGCCACTCCCGCCGCGAAATCCCATCCGGATCGGCCGGACTATAGCGGCGAAGCGGCGTCCCACAAGTCAGCGCGACGGATCGCCCGGTGGATCAGGAACGCAGGCTGGGCATCTCGGGCAGCGGCACGATGCGGATTCCCGCCGCTTCGAGGCCCTCGCGGACCGCCCTGGCGACGCTCACGGCCGTCGGACCGTCGCCGTGCACGCAAATGGAATCGACCTGACAGCCAATGCGCTTGCCCGAAGTCGAGTAGATCGCCTGCTCGTCGACCATGCGCCGGACATGCTCGACCGCCTTGGCCGGGTCCTTGATCATGGAATTGGCTTCCTTGCGCGGCGTCAGCAGGCCGGCATCGGTGTAGGTCCGGTCGGCAAACACCTCCTCGGCGACCCGCAGCCCGTGCTTGCGGGCGGCCTTGCCCTGCTCGGTATTCGCCTGGGCCAGGAAGATCAGGTCGCGATCGACGGCCCTGGTCGCCCGGGCGATCGCCTCGGACATTTCCGGGCTTTCGGCCGACATGTTGGCCATCATGCCGTGCGGCTTCATGTGGGTGACCTTGGCGCCATGGAGGGCCGCGATCGCCTGCAACGCGCCGATCTGGTAGGCGATATTGGCCTCCAGCTCCTTGATCGTGAGGTTGATGACGCGGCGGCCGAACCCCTGCAGGTCGGCGAAGCCGGGGTGGGCGCCAATCGAAACGCCGTTCTGAGCGCAGAGCTTCACCGTATCCATCATCACGACCGGATCGCTGGCATGGAAGCCGCACGCGACGTTGGCCGAGGCGACGATCTTCAGGACCTCGGTGTCGTTGCCCATCACCCAGGGTCCGAAGCTCTCGCCCAGGTCCGAGTTGATGTTGACGTGTCCTGCATTGGTCGCGGCGGCCATGGGAGACTCCCTCAATCTGAGGCGCTATCCTAACAGATGTGAGCGTTCGATACCTATCCTGCGGCGACACCGCCTTCACCGTCGAGTTCGGCAACGAGATTTCCCCCGAGATCAACGGCCGGGTCATGGCACTCCACGCCGCCATCGGCCTGGCCCGCGAGGTTGGCGAGATTTCGGGCGTGGTCGAGACCGTTCCCACCATGCGATCCCTGATGGTCACCTACGATCCGCTTTCGACCTCGCGGGCCGACCTGCAGCCCAAAGTCGATGCCCTGATCGCCCGCGGTCTGCCAGCCGACGCCACGAGCCGCCAGGTCACCGTTCCCTGCTGCTACGACGATCCGGAATTTGCGCCCGACCTCGCCGAGGTCGCCGAGCGCACGAACAAGACGCCGGAAGAGGTGATCGCGGCCCACCTCGCCTCGCCGTTCAAGGTCTATGTGCTGGGCTTCATGCCGGGCCTCGCCTACGTGGCGGGGCTCGACCAGGCGCTCTTCCTGCCGCGCCGCAGCCAGCCGCGCGTGCGGGTGCCGCGCTCCTCGGTCGCCATCGCCATGGACATGACGACGATCTACCCGTTCGAAAGTCCCGGCGGCTGGCACCTGATCGGCCGCACGCCGCTCTGGATGTTCGACAAGCGCCGCGAGCAGCCGGTGTTCCTATCGCCGGGCGATTCTCTTTCCTTCGAGCGCATCGACCGCAAGAGCTTCGACCACATCGCCGGCGAGGTCGAGGCCGGCACGTTCGACTGGTCGAGCCTGGTGAAGAACAAATGAGCGCCGGATTGAAGGTCGTTCGCGCCGGCCTGTTCGACACGCTCCAGGATCTCGGCCGCACCGGCTTCATGGCGCTGGGCATGCCGACCGCCGGCGCGATGGACCGGATCGGCCTCGGTCTCGCCAATGCGCTGGCCGGCAATCCCGCCAATACCGCCGGGCTCGAGATCGGCGTCATGGGGCCCGACCTGCTGGTCGAGGCCGACAGCGTGCGGATCGCGCTGGTGGGTCCCCTGTCGGCCGCGCTGATCGACGGACCGGATGCCGCCCCCAAGCCGCTGGACTCCGACCGGAGCCATCTCCTGAAGCGCGGGCAGATCCTGCGCGTCGGCATGATCGAGGGAGCGAGCACGGCCTACTTGGCCGTCGCCGGCGGCTTCGACCTGCCGGCCTTCATGGGCAGCCTCTCGACCTATTCGCGGGCCGGCATCGGCGGCTTCGACGGCCGCAAGCTCGCCGCGGGCGACCTGCTGCCGCTCGCGAAGGCCGGTGCCCCCGCGGGCGACGAGCGCAGGCTCGCCCAGCCCTTCGACTATGGCAGCGGCCCGCTGCGCGTGGTCTGGGGGCCGCAGGAGGACTATTTCAGCGACGAGGGTCGCCGGACCTTCGTGGAGTCCGAATATCGCGTTTCCAAGGAAGCCGATCGCATGGGCATCCGCTTCGAGGGACCAACGATCGCCCACGCCAGAAGCGTCGACCAGGGCGGCGCCGACATCATTTCCGACGGCATCGCGCCCGGCGCCATCCAGGTTCCCGGGGCCGGCCTGCCGATCGTGCTGATGGCCGACCGGCAGACGGTCGGCGGTTATCCCAAGATCGCCACCGTCGCCTCCGTCGACCTGCCGCGCCTCGGCCGCCTGCTGCCCGGCCAGACCGTGCGCTTCACAGCAATCACCGTCGCGGAAGCCGAAGCGCTGCGCCGCGACCAGGAAGCACGGCTCCTGCGCGCCATCGCCGGCTTCGTGGTGGCGCGCCCGCCAGGCGGCATCGACCTGGCACGGCTCTACGAAGAGAACCTGATCGACGGCGTCGTTTTCGACTCGCCGTGGAACACGACCTCGAAACCTTCATCGGCCGAGGGCGGCACGAAGTAGCCGGTAAAGAGGTCGAATTCCGCGTCGCTTGTGTTGAAGGCGTGCGTACCGGCGGCGTTGCGGGCGCGCAGCCGGGCCTTGCAGACGTCGTCCGGCGCGTCGAGAAAATGCAGCCGGTGATCCGCACCGGCGCGTTCGAAGAGGCTGCGCATCCACTGACGACTGGTCGGTGTGTTGGCGGGAAAGTCGAGCACGACGGACAGGCCGGCCTCCAGCAGCGCGACGATGTGGTCGCCCATCACCTCGCGCAGGCGGCGGGAGTTGCGGACATAGTCCTCGAGCGTCTTCTGCTCGTCCCCGTAGAGACTGGCGAGCCACGCATCTTCGCTGATCCGTATCGTGGCCGGACGCGCCGTGAGTTTGGCGGCGAGCGTCGACTTTCCGGCGGCGATCTTGCCGCAGATCATGTGGAGCATTGCCCCAGCCCGCCCTGCCGTTTCGTCCATCGGTCGGCTCCTCCGCGAAGACCGCTTTACTCTAGCCGGTCCGGGTCTTCGTTGGTACGAACCGCCAGGGCTGGAAACGTTCCGACAAACGATCGGGGGATGCGTCGAGATGAGCTGGCAACCGGAAATGGACGAGTTGCGCCGCCGTCAGGAAATGACGAAGCGCATGGGCGGGGCCGACAAGGTGAAGCGCCAGCACGATGGCGGGCGGCTCACGGTCCGCGAGCGCATCGACCGGTTGCTCGACAAGGATTCGTTTCGCGAGATCGGCAGCGTCGCCGGCAAGGCAGAGTATGATGGTCGCAACGACCTGGTCGATCTGACGCCCGCCAACGTCGTCATGGGCCGTGGCAAGATCGACGGACGGCATGTCGCCGTCACGGGGGACGACTTCACGGTGCGCGGCGGCTCGGCCGACGCCACGATCAAGGAGAAGTCCAACTACGTCGAACGCTACGCCAACCAGTACCGTATCCCGGTCATTCGCATGATCGAAGGCTCGGGCGGCGGCGGATCGGTGAAGACGATCGAGACGACCGGCCGCGCCAATGTGCCCGGGGTCGCCGGCTGGGAATGGGCCGTGCGCAACATGGGCGTCGTGCCCACCGTGGGCCTGGGGCTCGGCTCGGTCGCGGGCCTCGGTGCCGCGCGGCTCGCCGCCACCCACTATTCGGTGATGGTGAAGGAGATATCGGCGATGTTCGTCGCCGGGCCGCCGGTGGTGAATCGCCTCAGCCCCAAGCAGTACGACAAGCAGGAGCTGGGCGGCTGGGAGATTCAGCTGCGGGCCGGCGCGATCGACGAGGCGGTCGACAGCGAGGACGAAGCCTTTGCCGCGGCGCGCCGCTTCCTCTCCTACCTGCCCTCCTCGGTCTACGACGCACCGCCGCGTGGCCCCGTGACCGACGATCCGGCGCGGCGCGAGGAATCGCTGTTCGAGGTCATCCCGCGCGACACCCGCAAGGTCTATCGCATCCGGCCGATCGTCGAGAAGGTCGTCGACCAGGGAAGCTTCTTCGAGATGGGCCGGCTCTATGGCCGTTCGGTCGTGACCGGCTTCGCACGAGTCGACGGCTGGCCGGTGGCGGTGATGGCGAGCGACCCGATGTTCTATGGCGGCGGCTGGACGTCCGATACCTGCCAGAAGGTGACGCGCTTCCTCGACCTGGCCGAGACCTTCCACCTGCCCGTCGTGTATTTCTGCGACTGTCCCGGCTTCCTGATCGGCCTCGAGGCCGAGAAGAGCGGCGTCATCCGCCAGGGCGTGCGCGCGATGTCGTCGATGTTCCAGACCACCGTGCCGTGGTGCACCTTCATCATTCGCAACGCCTTTGGCGTGGCGGGCGCCGCGCACCAGAACGGCTCACGGATGAACTGGCGCTATGCTTGGCCGTCGGGCCGCTGGGGATCGCTGCCGCTGGAAGGCGGCATCGAGGCGGCCTATCGCGCCGACATCGCCGGGGCAGAGGATCCCAAGGCCAAGATGGCCGAGATCGAGGATCGTCTGAACAAGCTGCGCTCGCCGTTCCGCAGTGCCGAGAGTTTCTGGATCGAGGAGATCATCGATCCGCGCGATACGCGCAAGATCCTCTGCGAATTCGTCGAACTGGCCGCGCCGGTGCGCGGCAGCGGCCCGGCGAGCCTGTGGATGCGGCCCTAGCCGCGCGCCAGCAGGCCGCTGAAAAGCCGAGTCATGGCGCGTAAACGAAATAAACGAAATAAACGAAATAAATGAAGCGAACGTCGCACCCCCTGTATCCCGTGTCGGGGTGCCGGTTGACGCAACAATGTTGCTCTTCGGCGCTTCTCAACGGCCTATTCCAACGGCCTGCTAGCTGCGCCAGCCGTACCCCTTGAGCTTCGGCAGCAGGCCGCACGAGGGCTCGAAGGGCGGATTGCTGAGATAGTTCTGGTCGGACACGACATAGGACTGGCCGGGCGAGCGGCTGACGACCGCGCTCAACGCCGGATAGGACCAGTCCTGGAAGAAGAGCTTGTTCGGCCAGTCATGCAGCGGCAGCGTCTCGGCCCGCACCATGCCCTTGCTGCCGTCGACGACGACGCGCAGGCGCTCCACGTATCCGGTCCACAGGCGCGTGAGCACGATGTCGGGTATCGCCCCCGCGACCGTCAGCGCCCCCAGCAGCAGCAGCATGCGCCGAGCCACCTCCGGTCGGCGTACGACGGCGAAGACACGCGGCGGATCGCGCCGCGCCACCTGCAGCCACATGCCGACGAGGAAGGCCGCCAGCAATACACCGGCCGCCTGTCTGGCCACGTAGTGCGAAGGTGGATAGAGAATCGACGGCCCATGCACGAGCCGCCACCACGGCGACAGGGCCAGCAGCAGCGCGATGACGCCCATGACCACCAATGGCCCCCTGCCCTCCAGCCAGGCCGGCCTTCGCAGGCCCGCTATGGCGCAGATGAGAAAGCCTGCCAACGGAATGGAGAACTGCATGTTCTGCCAGAAATCGACACTGGTGGAACGCACCTTCATGAAATGCGGATGGTCCCAGTAGTCGACGATGGTGACGGCCGATACGACCGCCGCGCCGATGAAGGCGAGCGCCGCCAGCGCGCCGAGCAGCCTCGTCAGCCGGTCGCCGCTGCGCCGCGTCGACCACAGGATCGCGCTCGCCACCAGCGGCCCGAGATAGATCATGGCCTCGTAGGACCTCAGACAGAGCAGGCCGAAGGCCAGCAGCAGGGCGGCATCCCGCCGGCTGCTCGCGCCGATCGTGAGGGCGACCGCCATGGCAGCCGTGATGCAGGCGAAGGCGACATTGTATTCGCCAATGATGAAGAACGAGGTCGGAAGGAACACGACGGCGATGATCGCGAGCACCGCCGCCAGCAGCACCGGATCGCGGCGCACGCGTGCGAGGGCGAGGTGGTAGAAAGCCGTCGGCAGTGCAAACAGAGCCGCCGATTGCGCCATGGCGAGCAGCTCCGTATCGCGAACGCCCAACCGCGCCAGCAGGAGGACGGGGGCCTGCGTCACCCAGTCGACATGCGCACGGGCCGCGTAGAAATCGTGGAAATTTCCATGGTCGAGCAAATTCACCAGGAACGAGGATCCGTCCCAGAACAGCCCGCGGCAGGCCAGCGTATTGTGCAGAGCCAGCGCCCAGAGGATGACGGCGACGCCCCGGGCGACCGCCACCGGTGACATGCCCGGCACCTTCAGTCGCGCCACATGTAGTGGCCGAGAGGATAGGGTTCGGCCGGCGGAAACGGCTGCCAAGAATTGAAGTTTCGCGGCGGAGCGATGATGCCGTCGGTCCGCTTCGACCGCAGGGCCAGGCTCTGGCTGGGCAGGATCCACGACTCGACCAGCGTCTCGAGGGGCCGCCGGGCGAGCGGTGTGGATTCGAAGGGAACCACGCCACTGTTGTTCCGCACGATCGACCGCACGGTCTCCAGATAGCTGCGCCACTCGAGCGTCAGGTAGATGTTGGACGGCATCACCGCGATCACCATGAGGCAGCCGAAGGCGAGCATCCGGCGCGAGACATCGGGACGCCGCAAGGCAGCCAGTGCGGCGAACCGGGTGCCGAAGGACGAGGTGTAGAGCCACATCAGGATGATGACGGTGGCGATCACGAGACCGGCGATGCTGCGCGCCGTGTACTGCGACTTGGCGTGCGGGCGAACCAGCGAGTCCGTCAGCACGAGCAAAGGCGACAAAGCCAGCAGCAGAAGGAAGATGCCGGCGAAGACGTAGGGCCTGCGCCCGGAGAGATCCTGAGGTCGCAACACAGCCCAGCCGGAGATGACCAGGGCGGCGCCCATCGCCAGGTCGAACTGGACGTTCTGCCAGGCGTCGAGAGCCGTCGCCGCCGTCCGGCTCAGGTGATCCTGCGAAAACGGATGGATCAGCGAATCGGCCGCCACCCACAGACCACCCAGAAATGCCAGGCTGGCGATCATATAGAGGATCGTGGCGACGATCGGCCGGACGGGAATCCGGTAGACGGTCCAGAGGATCATCGCAGCCAGCAAGGGGCCGAGATAGAGCATCACCTCGTAGGCCCTGATCCCGAGCAATCCCACTGCGACCAGGAAAGCCCCGTCGGCCACCGTCAATTCCCGCGCCGTCACCAGACGGACGGCCACGGCGATACCTATGGCGTAGGCCGTATTGTACTCGCCCACGATGAAGAACGAGGTCGTCATGAAGACCACCCCGATGACGGCCAGCAGTGCGGCCAGCAGGACGGGATCGTCCTTAACCCTCAAGAGGGCGAGATGATAGAGCGCCGTCGGGACCGCGAAGAGGCCCAGCGACAATAGCTGTGCCAGGAGATGGAGGTCGGTGACCCCCAGGAAGACCGCGGTGATGATCGGGACCTGTCCCACGATCATCGCGTAGAGCCGTGGATTGTAGAAGTCGAAGAACCATTCGCGTCGGGCGATCTGCACGAGAAAGGCAGACCCGTCGACGAAAAGCCCCCGGCACTCCCAGCTGTGCCAGAGCACCAGGGTCCAGAGCAGGCCGACCGTGGCCCTGTAGGCGATTGTAGTTGTTGGCATTTCTCCGCGAGGGGGCCTACAGGACCCGTGCCGCAGGTGCAAGCGGTGACGGCTTGCAGCGTCGAAGGGGCGCTGTTAGCAAGGCGCGGCAAACGAGGATGGTGGATGCTCAGTTGGGAGAAAATCGACGCGATTCCGGGCTGGTTCATGTTCCAGTCCTATTGCGTCTGGCGCGCCTTGCTCGACCAGCAGGCCGGGATTTCCGGCGACCTGTTCGAGATCGGCGTCTGGCGGGGCCGGTCGGCCTCCGTCCTCGCCTCCTACCGGAAGGGCAACGAGAAGCTCTACCTGTGCGATCTGCGGCTCGATGAGGCTGCGGTCCAGCGCTCGATCGAATCGGTCGGCGCGAAGGCCACTAACCTCGTGCCCTTGTCCGGCCCGTCCGCCGACCTGCCGGCCAAGCTCGACCTGCAGGCGATGCATCAGTCGGTCCGGTGGTTCCACATCGACGGGGAGCATACCGGGACGGCGGTCTATCGCGAGCTGGAGTTCGCCAACCGGATCGTCAACACCGATGGGATCGTCGTGATCGACGATTTCTTCTCGCCGCGCTACCCGGCCAACACGACCGAAGTCATCCGCTATATCGAGAAGAACCCGTTCCATTTCCGCCTGCTCGCCGTCGGGTTCAACAAGGGCTACCTCTGCCGGCCCGAGAGCCTGCCGCGCTACATGGATTTCATGGCGTCCGGCATGTCGCGGGCGCTGCAGGGCTACGGCGCCAAGACCACGATCTTCAAGACGACCGGTCCCTGGGATACCGACGCCGTCGGCATCACCGACTACGTCGAGGATGCCGGGTCCGTCGCGGGTCCCGACAACGAGCCGCAGCGCTGGCACATGATGCGGACCCGTCATGTCTGGGGGCCGATGCGCCATCTCCAGAACGGCTGGCGGATGCTGCGCGGCCGCTAGAGCGCCGGCCGGCTCCTGCGGCGGTCAGGCCGCAGGTTTCGCGATCTTCATCTGGTCGTCGAGATCGTCGGCGATGAAGTGGCGCACGACCTCGTCGAGATCCTCGTCGGTCTCGAAGCCCAGGCGACGGGCGCGCGCCGAATCGATGCCCTGGGGCCAGCCGTCGCAGATCTTCTGGATAGCAGGATCGTGCTGCCACACGACCTTGCCGACCTTACGATTGCCGGCATGGCGGCCGACCGCCAGTTCCAGCTCCCTGGCCGTCACGTTGATGCCGTTCAGCAGCAGCGTGCGTCCCGGACCGAAGGCCTCCGGAGGCAGATCGTGCAGGCGCATGAACGCGTCGACGGTCTTGCGCGGGCTGAGGACCACCATGACCGTCTCGGGCGTCACGGGACACACGACGTCGACGCCGGTCAGCGGCTCGCGCAGCACCGAACTCGCCCAAGTCGACGCCGCCTTGTTGGGCAGGCCCGTGCGCACGCAGATCGTCGGCAATCTCACCGAGGTGCCGCGCAGAAACCCCTTGCGCGTGTAGTCGCGCACCAGGAATTCACCGATCGACTTCTGCGCGCCATAGGAGGTCTGGGGTGTCAGCGGGGTGTCGTCGGTGACGGCCGGGGGAAGGTCACCACCGAAGGCGGCCAGCGAACTGGTGAATACCACGCGCGGATTGGTGCCGAGGGCCCGGCAGGCCTCCAGGACATTGCGGGTACCGTCGAGATTGACCCGGTACCCCAGGTCGAAGTCGGCCTCGGCGCCGGCGCTGACGACGGCGGCGAAATGGAACACGGTCGACGCGCCCTGGACGATGGACTGCACGGTCGCGAAATTCGAGATGTCGCCCGCGATCGTCTTGACCCGCGGATCGTCCAGGCCCGGCCCCTCGGCCTTGCCGACATCGAACAGAAGCAGTTCGTTGACTTTCTGCGGCTGGCCGGAGGCCGCCGCGATCTCGCCCTGCTGCAGTATGCGCCGTGCGAGTTTCTTGCCCAGAAAGCCCGCCCCGCCGGTGATGACCACCTTCATGTCGTTTCCGTCCGATTTCGTTGTGTGCGGACGAAAGTGTGCACAGATCGCCGCCTGCAGTCTATGTTTGCGCGGCATGGCCGGACCCGCCGACATCTACGCGTTCAAGGACGCTCTCATCGTTCTGGGAACGGCCGCCGTAGTGGCCCCCGTGGTGACTCGGCTCAAGATCAGCCCGGTGCTTGGCTTCCTGGTCGTCGGCGCTGCGCTGGGGCCTCACGGGCTCGGCCGCCTGGCCGACTATTCCCGTGCGATCGACTGGCTCACGGTCACGGGTGAAAGACAGATCGCCTTCATCGCCGATCTCGGCATCGTCTTCCTGCTGTTCTTCATCGGACTCGAACTCTCGATGCGGCGTATGATCACCATGCGCCGCCTGGTCTTCGGACTGGGCGGCCTGCAGGTGGTGCTGTCGGCGCTTGCGATCAGCCTGGCGGCGTTTTGGCTCGGACAGCCCGCCGCCGCCGCGCTCATCATCGGCACCTGCCTTGCCCTGTCCTCGACCGCCATCGTCATGGAGCTGCTGTCCGGCCAGCGCCGCATGATGTCGACCACCGGCCGGACCAGCTTCGCCATCCTGCTCGCTCAGGATCTGGCCGTTGTGCCGCTCCTGTTCCTCGTCAGCGCTCTCGGGGGACATTCCGAGGGTTCGATCGTCCAGGGCGTGCTGGTCGCGGTCGTCGAGGCGTCGCTCGCCATAGCGGTGATCGCCCTCGTCGGCAGGGTGATCCTGAAGCCCCTGTTCCGGCTGGCCGCCAGCACCGACAACCCGGAATTCTTCATGGCGGCGACGCTGCTGATCGCCGTCGGATCTGGCGTGATCGCCGCCTTTGCCGGCCTGTCCATGGCGCTCGGCGCCTTCATCGCCGGACTGCTTCTGGCCGAAACGGAATACCGGCGTGCCGTCGAGGCGATGATCGATCCCTTCCGGGGGCTTCTGCTCGGCGTCTTCTTCTTTTCGGTCGGGATGCATATCGACCTGAGCTTCATCTGGCGTGAACCCGTCCTCGTGCTCGGCGGGTTCGCAGCGATGATGGTTCTCAAGACGACCCTGCTCGTCCCGCTGTGCCGCCTGTTCGGCATATCGTGGGCCGCCAGCGTCGAAACCGGCCTGCTGCTGGCCCCGGGCGGCGAGTTCGCCTTCATCGGCATCGGCCTCGCCGCCCAGTTGGGCCTGGTCGACCCGGGGGTCGCGGCCGGCGTCCTGGCGGTCGTGTCGCTGACCATGGGTACCTTGCCGTTCGTGTCGCTGTTCGCGCGCCGCGCCGCCCAGCGCGTGGCCCAGCAGGTGACGGGCGACGCCCCGGCAACGCAACTACCGCCCTCGGATCACGCCAGGCGGGTGATCGTCGTCGGCCACGGACGGGTGGGGCAGCTCGTCTGCGACCAGCTCGAGAAACACGGAATCTCGTACATCGCGGCCGACCGTGACGCGGCCCGCGTCGAGCGCTGGCGGAAGCTCGGCCGGCCGGTCTATTTCGGCGACGCGTCCAACGCGCTGTTCCTGCAGCGTTGCGGCATCGACGAGGCGACGGGCGTGATCGTCACGCTGGACACGGCCGCGGTCGACGATGTCGTACGTGCCGTGCGCGCCCGGCGGACCGACGTGATGATCGTCGCCCGCGCCCACGATGCCGAGCATGCCCGTCATCTCTACACGCTGGCCGTCACCGATGCCGTGCCCGAGACGATCGAGGCGAGCCTCCAACTGGCCGAATCGGCGCTGGTGGGCCTCGGTGTCCCGATGGGGCTGGTCATTGCCTCGATCCACGAAAGACGCGAGCAGGTGAGAAATGAACTCCAGGCTGCCGCCGGCGGGACGGCATCGATGACCGAGCAGATCCGCCGCGCCCGTCGCGACAAGGTGGGCAAGCCGTGAAGGTCGTGAGCTGGAACCTGCTGCGCCTCATCGGCGCGGCCGTCGAGGACGTGGCAACTCTGATCAACGTCCAGAAACCCGACATACTGCTCATGCAGGAGGCGACACAGCAGATCGAGGCGCTGCCGAGCTTGGTCGGCGGCCATTTCTACCGGCTGTCGTGGCTGGGGCGCATCCACGGTCTGGCCGTCTGGAGTCCGACCCATTTTCCCCGCCCCGTGGCCCTGTCGCTGCCGGCCTCGCGACTTCCCGGAAGACTGCCGCGCCGGCGCGCCCAGATCATCCAGATGGGCGAGATCACCTTCGCCAACGTCCACCTCTCGCACGGCCAGCTGTTGAACCGCCGCCAGCTCGCGCGCATCGCCGCGGCGTTGCAGGGCAAGCCGTCGGCCATCATTGGCGATTACAATGCGGTCGGGCCTGTCTTCCTTCCCGGCTTCGTCGATGTCGGCCCGCGCGAGCCCACGCACCTCTCGGGCAACGTCATGCCGGTCCGCCTCGATCGCTGTCTCGCCCACAGGCTGGTCTGCACCACGGCGGATGCGCTGGATTTCGGTCCCTCCGACCACCGGCCGATCCGGCTCGAACTCCGCCTCGCCGAAAGCGCCGAGGCCGCGGAGAAGCCCCCGCGGGTCCGCAAGGACAGGCTGAAGCGCTTCTACAGATAGGGCTGCAGCAGCCGGGCCGCGCTGTTGCGCAGGCGGATCGGCAACGGATCGCCGTCGATCTCGGCGAGGGTCAGGCAGCGCTGCGGTTTCTTCGATTCCACGATCTGCCGCGCGAAGGCGGCGTCGTGCAGTTCGACGTTCAGCTCGAAATTCAGGCGGAAGCTGCGCGTGTCCCAGTTGGCACTGCCGATGAACGACCAGGAGTCGTCGATCGTCATCAGCTTGGAGTGATCGAACGGCGCCGGCATCAGCCAGATACGACACCCGGCCTCGATCAGCGGCCTGAGGGGCACCCGCCGCGCCCAATCGAGAATCGCGTGATTGGAGTTCTCCGGCAGCAGGATGTCGACCTTGATGCCGCGCATCGCCGCGAGGCCCAGCGCCATGGTGAGCGGCTCGCCCGGCAGGAAATAAGGCGTCACCACCCGGATCGACTCGCGCGCGCAGGAGATGGCATGCAGGGTCACGAATTCGATCTGCTCCATGTCCTCGTCAGGACCGGAGGGCACGACGCGCGCCAGGACCGTCCCGAGCGGCTCGAGCGTCGGGAACCAGTCGTCGTCCAGCTGCTCGCCCGTCGTGAACTGCCAGTCGTCGGCGAAGGCGTCGGTGAGCTGCTCGACCACGGGACCTTCGATGCGGAAATGCGTGTCGCGGACGGGATGGGGCGGGTTCTCGGCGATGACGTTCTCCGCGCCGATGTTGAGCCCGCCGGTGAAGGCCACGCGACCGTCGATGACCAGCAGCTTGCGATGATTGCGCAGGTTCACGAACGGCGTGCGCCAGGGAAAATAGGAATGCAGGAAGCGCGCGATCGGGACGCCGGCCTTGCGCAGCCGGTTATAGGTACCCGACCAGAAGTAGCCGCCGCCGACACCGTCGATCAGGACGCGCACCTTCACGCCGCGTTGCTGCGCTTCGATCAAGGCCTCGTGGAATTTCTCGCCCACGGAATCGGCGCGGAAGATGTAGCTGCAGAGCCCGATGCTCGTCTTCGCCCTGCCGATCTCCTCGAGCATGCGCGGGTAGGCCTCATCCCCGCTGTGCATCATCTCGACGATGTTGCCGGGCTTCGACGGCAGGCCCGTCACCCGACCGACCGCATACTCCAGCGGCGTCAGCGAATCCCGCGTCACCGTTGCGGCGGGATCGTCCGCGGCAGGCGGCAGGTGCTGACGTCTCAGCCGCTGGGCCCGCCGCTTCACGCGGTTGATGCCGATGATGGCGTAGAGCAGCCCGCCCAGGAACGGCGAGAGCCAGGCGATGCCGATCCAGGACACCGCGGCCCCGACGCTGCGCTTGTAGAGCAGCACATGGACCGTGACGGCGACGGCAAGGGCGACATGCGCCACGGCAGCGGTCGCACCGACCACTGCCGCCAGATTGTCATCGAGTGTCACGTTGCCTGTTCCCCGCCCGCGGCTGGTCCAGAACAGGTTCTAGCGACGCCCCGTATAGAACGCCATGCGCAGCTGCGCAGGCGTCAGGCCACCGCCTTGATGGTCTTCGCGGTGATCTCGACGATTTCGTCGATCTGGGCCTTCTCGATCACCAGCGGCGGCGACATGGCGATGGCGTCGCCCGACTGGCGGACCATCAGGCCCAGGTCGAAGGCCTTGACGAAGGCCTTGTAGCCGCGCGTGCCGACCGCACCCTCCGGCGCCAGGTCGATACCGCAGGCCATACCCAGATTGCGGATGTCGGTGACGTTCGGCAGCCCCTTCAGCGAGTGGATGCCCTCTTCCCAGTAGGGCGACAGCTCTGCCGCCCGGGCGAACAACTCCTCGTCGCGGTAGATGTCGAGCACGGCCGACGCCGCCGCACAGGCCAGCGGATGGGCCGAGTAGGTGTAGCCGTGGAACAGGTCGATGGCGTTCTCCGGCCCGTTCATCAGCCCGTCGAACACGTGCTTGCGCACGAACACGCCGCCCATCGGCACGGTGGCATTGGAGATGCCCTTGGCGACCGTCATCAGGTCGGGAATCACCCCGAACTTGTCGGCCGCGAAGGAGGCGCCGAGACGGCCGAAGCCGGTGATGACCTCGTCGAAGATCAGCAGGATGCCGTGCTTGTCGCAAATCTCGCGCAGGCGCTTCAGGTAGCCCTTGGGCGGCGGCAGGAAGCCGGTCGAGCCGGCGCAGGGCTCGACGATGACGGCAGCGATGTTGGAAGCGTCGTGCAGGCCAACGATGCCTTCCAGCGCATCCGCGAGATGGGCGCCATTCTCCGGCTCGCCCTTCGAGAAGGCGTTCTCCGGCAGATGGGTGTGCGGGAGATGGTCCACACCCGGCAGCATCGCGCCGAACCATTTGCGATTGTTGACCATGCCGCCTACGGAAATGCCGCCGAAGCCGACACCGTGATAGCCGCGCTCGCGGCCGACGAAACGCGTGCGGGTGCCCTGGCCATTGGCACGATGATAGGCCAGCGCGATCTTGAGCGCGCTGTCGACCGCCTCGGAACCGGAGTTGCAGTAGAAGGCGTGGTTGAGGTCGCCCGGCAGGAGAGCGGCGTGGCGCGCCGCCAGTTCGAAGGCCCTGGGATGGCCCATCTGGAACGACGGCGCATAGTCCATCTCATCCAGCTGCTTCGCGATCGCCGCCTTGATCTCCTCGCGGCCGTGGCCGGCGTTGACACACCACAGACCGGCCGTACCGTCGATGATCTTGCGGCCCTCCGGCGTCCAGTAGTGAACACCCTTCGCCCTGGCCAGCATGCGCGGATTCTTCTTGAACTGCCGGTTCGCGGTGAACGGCATGAAGAACGCTTCGAGATTGTTGGCGGCAGGCGCAGTGTTCGGCGGCGTCATCGGCAGACCTTCGGGTAAGATGAACTCTGGGTTACGCTATCACTTGTTCACGTCGACGACCACGCGGCCGCGTATCTCTCCTTTGAGGATTTTTGGGGCCAGCGCCATGAGATCGCCCAGCCCCGCCTCACTCACGGCGCTGTCGAGCTTGTCGAGCGGCAGGTCGGTACCGAGACGACGCCACGCTTCCTCACGCGGCGCCTTCGGCAGCATCACCGAGTCGATGCCATAGACGGAAACGCCCCGCAGGATGAAGGGCAGGATCGAGCCCGGAAATGCAGGACCTGCCGCGAGACCGCAGACCGCCGCCGCACCGCCGTACTTCACCTGCGCCAGGGCCTTGGCAAACATCACACCGGAAACCGTGTCGACGACGCCCGCAAAGCGCTCCGAGAGCAGCGGGCGATCCGGCGCCTCCGTCAGTTCCTTTCGGTCCATGATCGTCGTGGCACCGAGCGACTTCAGGTACTCGCCCTCGTGGGGCCGGCCGGTCGCAGCGACCACGTTGTAGCCCAGATTGGCCAGGATCGCGACGGCGACAGAGCCGACGCCGCCGGCCGCTCCCGTGACGAGAATCTCGCCCTGGGCGGGAGCGATGCCGTGCCTCTCCAGGGCCATGACGCAGAGCATGGAGGTGTAGCCAGCGGTCCCGATCGCCATCGCATGCCGGGTCGAAAGGCCGGCTGGCAGCTTGACGAGCCAGTCGCCCTTGAGCCGAGCCTTCGTGGCATAGCCGCCCCAGTGGAGTTCGCCGACGCGATAACCGTTCAGGACGACCTTGTCGCCGGCCTTGAAGGCCGCATTTTCGGAGCTCTCCACGGTGCCCGCGAAATCGATGCCGCCGACATGGGGCCAGGTCTTGACCAGCCCCCCCCCGGTCGTCAGCACGAGGCCGTCCTTGTAGTTCAGGGTCGAATAGTCAACCGCAACGACGACATCTCCCACCGGCAGCCTGTCCTCGGGCAGGGTTTCGATGGCGCCGCTGACCTTGCGGTCTGCACCCTGGGTCAGGAGAAGTGCGCGGAAGGTCATGGGAGCTCCTCAACAATTGGGTCGTGCTCTCTAGCAAGGCCGCCGACGCTTAGACAGCCTCCGAGATGGTCCCGTTTCGCCGGTCGTACCGGCGGGCCGGTCCGCGGAGGGAGCAAACGCGAGCATCGCGCAGTCACACTGAAGAGGGATCAAAGATCCAGCAGTCAACGGATCCGATGGAGCGCATTCGACGACAGATCTGATCCAGTGAGCCGCTTTGGTTACATCCCTCGCCTCATAATGCGGCTGCCTGCCCAAGAATGAAGCACATTCAGAACGTGTATGGTGATCTGCACCGCTACTACTGCGACAATGCAAAAAAGAGGCGCCGCGACTGCGTCGGGCCTGTTAAGGTAAATTGAGAATCTGATTACGGGGAGACAAGGGACGCTCATTGCGTACCGGGTTGCATGTTCGGAACTTATCGCCTCCCTGTCCTGTCGACTGTGCCGCGTTCGGGCACCTGGTTCCTTCGTTACCTCTTCTCCTTTGTCTGCCACCTCGAACGGGGCGGCCGACTGGACGATCTGTTGACCGGCGATGTCGTCGGCAATCCCAAGGGTCCGGCCTTCGACTTCGGCCGATTCAGGGGCGGGCCTCTGTTTCGCGTGGCCGGTACTCTGCCCACCGAGCACATGTTCATCGGGCATACGGTCTGTCCGGGCTTCCAGGACCTGCTACCCGCCCGCCATTGGTGGCAGCAGACCTCCTTCCACGTACCGGGCTACGATTGCCTCCGTGAAGAAACGAGCTACCGGCACACGCCCGTAGACCTCGCGATCTACGACTATGCATCCATCAAGGTGCCCGCGATGGAGCGCGCGGCGCGAAAGGGCCGCGGAGGACCGATCGCGCTCGTGTATCGCAACCCGATCGACCAGGCATATTCCTACTTCCGCTACTGTCAGGCGCATGTGAACCCGGCGTATCACCTATTTCGTGGTCGCCCCGTCGCCAACATGTCCTTCCGGGAGTATCTTTTCGGAGCGGCACTGATCTCCTACGCGCGCCAGTTCATCACCTATCAGCTTCAGGCCGCCCGCCATCCCGACCTCGTGAAGATGATTCCGTACGAGAACCTGATCGATCGGCCGGTCGAAACCGCAACCTACCTGCTGGACCATTTCTCCGGGACCCGGCGCGAGTGGTCGATGCTTCGTGCGGCCGTCTCGCTGGTCCGTAAAGAGCATATGCGCGCGATCGAGACCAAGCTCGGCGCCTCTCTCGACGGAACGCGCGATGGCCAGAGCAGTCACATGCGCGCATCCGAGGATGCCGAGCGGGATCGTCTGACCGATCCGTCCATTCGCGACGAGGCGATCGCACGATTGGGCGAAATGGGCGTCGATTGCAGCCTTTTTGCGTGGCCCGTCCAGCGTTCTGCGGCGCTGCGGCTCGCTCTTCCGAACAACGCTCGGCAGATCCGGCAAGCCTCCGGTTTATCCTCACGCCGATAAAAACCACAATTAATATGTGCCCATGGGGCGCTTGCCAAGCCGAGGGGTCACCCCCAACTCTGCTCGTCATGCCGTCCCATTTCAGCCTGCTGCCTCATCGCAGCGTCATTTCCGTCGCCGGCGCCGACCGTGTCGACTTCCTGCAAGGCCTGATCTCCAACGATACCCGAAAGGTGGCACCGGCTTCGGCCATTTGGGCGGCGCTCCTGACGCCGCAGGGGCGCTTCCTCAACGACATGTTCGTCGTCGACGCCGGCGACGACACGTTCTTTCTGGAGACGGAGCGCGAGCGCGCGCCGGCGCTCGCGAAGAAGCTCAAAATGTACACCCTCCGCTCCAAGGTGACCGTCGAGGATCTCGGGGCATCGCTGGAAGTCGCGGCGGCTTTCGGAGACGAGGCGTCCAGGGCGCTCGGTGTGGGGGCCGCCTCGTTCACCGATCCGCGCCTCGAGAAACTCGGTGTGCGCGTGATCGCTCCGACCGGGCAGGGGTCCGCACTTCTATCAACCCGTGGCTTCGAAGAAGCGCCGCTCGCGGCCTATGACGCGCTGCGCCTTCCGCTCGGCGTACCCGACGGAAGCCGGGACCTACAGGTCGAGAAAGCGCTGCTGCTGGAAAACGGCTTTGACGAACTGCACGGCGTCGACTGGAAGAAGGGCTGCTACATGGGCCAGGAACTGACGGCCCGCACCAAGTACCGCGCCCTGATCAAAAAGAGGCTCTTTCCCGTGCGGGTTGAGGGCACGCTGCCCGAGCCCGGCACGCCGGTCCGTCGCGATAGCGAGGAGGTCGGCGAACTGCGGTCCGGCGTGGGTGATCGCGCGCTCGCCATGCTGCGGCTCGACGCCATTCGGGCCGATGGGGCCGTCCTCACGGCCGGTGACGCTCGCATCGTGCCGGAAATGCCGCCCTGGATGCGCCTTCCGGATCCGGCCGCCTCTGGCGGCTAGAGGCCACCGGCTTTAAGGTCCCTCCGCGCCGCCTGCGCGAGGAGAAGACCGTGAAGCTCATCAATCCCAATCCCTTCACCACACGGCCGGAAATCGTCGGCACGTTCGGCGTCGTCACCTCCACGCACTGGATCGCGACGGCAGTGGGCATGGGTATCCTCGAACGGGGCGGTAACGCCTTCGATGCGGCCGTGGCCACCGCCTTCACCCTGCAGGTCGTCGAACCACATCTCTGCGGTCCCGGCGGCGACGCACCGCTGATCCTGCACGACGTGCGCCGCGGCAAGACCGAGGTCGTCTGCGGTCAGGGCCCGATGCCGGCCGGCGCGACCATCGCCCACTACAGGGGCCTCGGGCTCGACCTGATTCCCGGAACCGGCCTTCTGCCTGCCTGCATCCCGGGCACATTCGACGCCTACATGCTGGTTCTGCGCGATTACGGCACGATGCGACTGGCCGACGTGCTGTCGCCGGCCATCGGCTACTGGTTGAATGGCCATGCGATCGTCGAGCGTGCAACCGCGACCATCGCCACAGTCGCCGAGCAGTTCCGAACCCACTGGAAGACGTCCGCCGCGGTATTCCTGCAGGGCGGTGATGTCCCGAAGCCCATGTCCCTCTTCCGCAATGTCACCTTGGGCAATACCTATGCCCGCATCCTCAAGGAGGCCGAGGCCGGCGGCGGCGGTCGCGAAATGGAGATCGAGCGCGCGCGGAAGGCCTGGAACCAAGGCTTCGTCGCGGAGGCGATCGACGAGTTCTGCCGCACCCAGGACGTGATGGACGTCTCGGGCAAGGCCAACAAGGGCGTGCTGACCGGCCAGGACATGGCGAAGTGGCAGGCCACGATCGAAGCGCCCCTCACCTACGATTACGGTCGGTACACGGTTTGCAAGGCGCATACCTGGACGCAGGGCCCGGTGGTTCTGCAGCAGCTCGCCCTGCTGAAGGGCTTCGACCTCGACGGCATGGATCCAACCAGCCCCGACTTCATCCACCTGCAGGTCGAATGCCTGAAGCTTGCCTATGCCGATCGCGAGGCCTTCTACGGAGATCCCGCCTTCGTCGACGTGCCGATGCAGACGTTGCTGTCGGATGCCTACAACGCCGAGCGCCGCGAATTGGTCGATCCGGCCTATGCCTCGATGGAGCAGCGGCCCGGCAAGGTCGATGGTTTCGGCGGCGTGGTGAAGCTGCGCCGTGCCGACGGCGTGCGACTGGGCGTTGCGTCGAGCGGCGCAGGCGAACCCACGGTCGGCCGCGTCGGCCAGACCAACGGCGACACGGTCCATTTCGACATCATCGACAAGGACGGCAACATGATCTCGGCCACGCCCTCGGGGGGCTGGCTGCAGAGTTCGCCGGTCATTCCTGAACTGGGCTTCCCGCTGGGCACGCGCGGCCAGATGTTCTGGCTGGAGGAAGGCCTCCCGGGCTCGCTGGCGCCGGGCAAGCGGCCGCGCAGCACGCTCACGCCCACTTTGGCCCATCGCGACGGCAAGCCGTACATGGTCTGGGGCTCGCCGGGCGGCGACCAGCAGGACCAGTGGGTCACGCAGCATTTCCTGCGCCACGTTCATTGCGACATGAACCTGCAGGAGGCGATCGATGCGCCGGCCTGGCACAGCGAGCACTTCCCCTCCTCTTTCTGGCCGCGCACCGCGCGCCCGGGTGTGCTGGTGGTCGAAGGCCGTATCCCGAAGGACACGGTGGCCGAGTTGAAGAAGCGCGGCCATGAGGTCGAGGTGAACGACGAGTGGTCCGAAGGCCGTCTCACCGCCGCGACGCGCGACGATCCGTGGCGCAAGGCGGCGGCCAATCCACGCGGCATGCAGGGCTACGCAGCGGGCCGATGAGTGCTTCCACGAAGCTGGCGCCCGCTCGTCGATGAGTGAATCGCTACTGGAACTGCGTGGACTGACGGTCGACTTCGCCACCGACGATGGCGTCGTCCATGCCGTCGACGGCATCGATCTGGCGCTGGGCAGGGGCCGGACTCTCGGTCTGGTTGGCGAGTCGGGCTGCGGCAAGAGCGTCACGTCGCTCGCCATCATGGGTCTGCTGCCGCCGGAGAACTCGAAGGTCGGCGGCCAGGTCGTGTTCGAGGGGCGCGATCTGTTGACGCTCGATGCGCATCTCATGCGCGATCTGCGCGGCGCGCGGCTCGCGATGATCTTCCAGGAGCCGATGACCTCGCTCAATCCCTCCTACACGATCGGCGACCAGATCATCGAGGCGATCCAGCGCCACCAGCGTCTCGACAAGGCGGCAGCGCGGGCGCACGCCATCGAGGTGCTGAAGCTGGTGCGCATTCCCTCTCCCGAGAAGCGGATCGACGACTATCCGCACAAGCTTTCCGGCGGCATGCGCCAGCGCGCCATGATCGCCATGGCGCTGGCCTGCGGTCCCCAGCTCCTGATTGCCGACGAGCCGACGACGGCACTCGACGTCACCATCCAGGCCCAGATCCTCGACCTGATGCGCGGCCTGCGCCGCGACACCGGGACCGCCATCATCCTGATCACCCACGATCTCGGCGTGGTGGCGGAAATGGCCGACGACGTGGCCGTGATGTATGCGGGCCAGATCGTCGAGCGCGCGGCCGTTCGCGATCTCTTCGCCCGCCCGGAGCACCCCTACACCGTCGGGCTGCTGGGCTCGATCCCGCGGCTCGACGAGAAGCGCGAGCGGCTGCCCTCGATCGAGGGCCGTGTGCCCGACATGACCCGCCCGCCACCGGGTTGCCGCTTCGCCGCCCGCTGCCCCTTCGTAGAGCCAGCATGCGTCGCCGCACCGCCGGCCCTCGTGGAAGTCGCCCCCGGCCACCTTTCGCGCTGCCGTCGCGCCCCGCTGTCTCAGGTGGTCGCATGAGCGGCGCCCTGCTCGAGGTTCGGGGGCTTCAGAAGTACTTCCCAGTGAAGAGCGGTGCCTTCGGCCTCGTCTCCGGCCATGTCCGCGCGGTGGATGGCGTCGACTTCCATGTCGACGCCGGCGAAACGCTGGCGATTGTTGGCGAGTCGGGCTGCGGCAAGTCGACGGTCGGCCGTCTGGCCCTGCGCCTGCTGGAACCGACGGGCGGCAGCGTCCGCTTCGAGGGCCTGGATCTTCTCGGCCTCCCGGAGTCGCGGATGCGCGCCCAGCGCCGGCACATGCAGGTGATCTTCCAGGACCCCTACGCCTCGCTCAATCCGCGCATGACCGTGGGCGCCATGCTGGGCGAGCCCCTGATGCTGCACGGGCTCGCCGTTTCTGAGTCGGCGCGACGCGCGCGCGTCGGCGAGCTGCTGGAGCTGGTCGGCCTGCGGCCCGAGCATGCGCGTCGCTACCCGCACGAATTCTCCGGCGGCCAGCGTCAGCGGCTGGCGATCGCGCGAGCCTTGGCAGTCGAGCCCAAGCTCATCGTGGCCGACGAGCCGGTTTCGGCCCTCGACGTCTCCATCCAGGCGCAGGTCATCAACCTGATGCGGTCGCTCCAGGCACGCTTCGGACTCGCCTATGTCTTCATCAGCCACGACCTCGCGGTCGTGAAGCATATCGCCGACCGCATCGCCGTGATGTATCTCGGCAAGATCGTGGAAACGGCGACAACCGACGAGCTCTTCCGCCACCCGCGCCACCCCTATACGCGCGCGCTGCTGTCGGCCGTGCCTCAGCCGGATCCGACCGTGGTCCGCGAGCGCGCCCTTCTGGAAGGCGATATTCCGAGCGCGATGAATCCGCCGCCGGGCTGCCGCTTTCATACGCGGTGCGTCTACGCCCGCGAATCGTGCAGGATCGATGTGCCGGAATTGTCCGATGACGCTACAGATCACGCCACCGCTTGTCCGTGGTGGCCCGACCTTCCGCCCGCGCCCCCGCTCGCCCGGGGAACGGGCAATGATCAAGATCGCATGCGACTGGCCCGCCTGCAGGCGGCGTTCGTCACCACTCAAACGGAGGCAACATGAAGAAGACGTTTCATCGCGCAGCGCTGGCCGCCACGTTCATCGGCCTCGCTTTGTCCGGCGCGGCCGCCCAGAGCAACCTGCGCGTCGGCCTCGCCGAGGACCCCGACGTGCTCGATCCGACCTTGGCCCGTACCTATGTCGGCCGCATCGTCTTCTCCTCGATCTGCGACAAGCTGTTCGACATCGACGAGAAGCTCGCGATCGTGCCGCAGCTGGCGCTCGGCCACGAGACTTCCGCCGACGGCAAGACCGTCATCATCAAGCTGCGCCCCGGCGTAAAGTTCCATGACGGCGAGCCGTTCGACGCCGCCGCCGCGAAGTACAGCCTCGAGCGCCACCTCAACATGAAGGGCTCGTTCCGCCGGCCCGAGCTCGCCTCCGTCGTTTCCATCGACGTCGTCGATCCGACGACCGTCAAACTGAACCTCAAGGAGCCGTTCTCGCCGCTGCTGGCCCAGCTCACCGATCGGGCCGGCATGATGGTCTCGCCCAAGGCCGCGGAGGCGGCGGGCGACAAGTTCGGCCTCAAGCCTGTGTGCGCCGGGCCCTACAAGTTCGTCGAGCGGGTCCAGCAGGACCGCATCGTGGTCGAAAAGTTCGCCGACTACTGGAACAAGGACCAGGTCTTCATCGACAAGATCACCTACCTGCCGATCACCGACTCGACCGTGCGGCTGGCGAACCTGCGCTCCGGCAGCCTCGACATGATCGAGCGCGTGCTGGCGACCGACATCAAGACGGTGCGCGATAATCCGAAACTCAAGCTCGTGACGGCCGTCGAGCTCGGCTACCAAGGTCTCACCATCAACCTCTCGAATGGTCCGAAAGCCGACACGCCGCTGGCCAAGGACGCCCGCGTCCGCCAGGCCTTCGACCTGTCGATCGATCGAGAGGCGCTGAACCAGGTCGTATTCAACGGCGAGTTCGTGGTCGGCAACCAGTGGATCAATCCGACCAACCCCTACTATCAGCAGGCCTTCCCGGTGCCGAAGCGCGACGTCGCCAAGGCCAAGGCGCTACTCAAGGAGGCGGGCGTCAGCGGCCGCATGTCGCTCGACCTCATGGTGCCGAACAATCCCGAGACAAGGCAGGTGGCCGAAGTGCTGCAGTCGATGGTCGCGGAGACCGGATTCGACCTCAAGATCCGGGTCACCGAGTTCGCAACTTCGCTGAAGCAGTCCGAGACCGGGGACTATCAGCTCTATCTCATCGGCTGGTCGGGCCGCAGCGACCCCGACGGCAACTCGTACATCTTCCACGTCTGCGGCCAGCCGCAGAACAATTCCGGCTATTGCGACAAGGAGGTCGACGCCTGGCACAACGAGGCGCGCATCAAGAGCGATCCGGCCGAGCGCAAGAAGATCTACGAGAAGGTCACCGCCAAGTACCTGCCCGAAGGCTCGATCAAGTACCTTTACCATCGCCGTGTCCTGGTCGCGCTTTCCGACAAGGTCGACGGTTACAAGCAGATGCCCGACGGGCTGATCCGCGTCGTCGGCGTCAAGCTGAAGTAAGACCTTGCTGACCTTCCTCTCCCAGCGACTGCTGCAGATCATCCCGACGCTGATCCTGGTGTCGATGCTGATCTTTGGCCTGCAGCAGCTGCTGCCGGGCGACCCGGCGCTGATCATGGCGGGAGAGGAGCGCGACCCGAAGGTGCTCGAGGAGATCCGCGAGCAGTACCGGCTGAACGAGCCGATCCCGGTCCAGTACTTCTACTGGATCAAGGGCGTGCTCTCGGGGAACCTGGGCGAGTCGATGCGGCTCAAGAGCTCGGTCTCCTCGCTGGTCGCCGAGAAGCTGCCGGTGACGCTGCAACTCGCCGCCATGGCGCTGATCGTGGCGTTCGGCATCGGCATCCCGGCCGGCATCATCTCGGCGGTGAAGAAGGACACCGCCTGGGACTATGGCGCCAATGTCTTCGCGCTGTGGGGCCTCAGCACGCCCAACTTCTGGCTGGGCATCCTGATGATCTTCCTGTTTTCGGTGACGCTCGGCTGGCTGCCGGCCTCGGGCTATGTCCGGCTGGGCGAGGATTGGCGCGCCAGCCTTGCCACCACCGTGATGCCCGCCTTCGTGCTGGGCAACGCCATCGCCGCCGTGCTGATGCGGCATACGCGCAGCGCCATGCTGCAGGCGATGGGTGCGGATTACGTCCGGACGGCCCGCGCCAAGGGCCTCTACGAAAGGCGCGTCGTGCTGAAGCACGCGCTGCGCAATGCCATGACCCCGGTGATCACCCTGGGCGCATTGGAGTTCGGTACGCTCCTGTCGGGTGCCGTGCTGACCGAGCAGATCTTCACGATCCCGGGTTTCGGCAAGCTGATCGTCGATTCGGTGTTCAACCGCGACTACGCGGTGGTGCAGGGCGTCGTGCTGGTGACGGCCACGACCTACATCGTTCTGAACCTGCTGGCCGACGTGGCCTACGTGCTGGTTAATCCAAGGCTGCGGGGCTGATGCGATGACCGTCGCCGCCGTCGCTCCCCCCGTTCCGACCGCCGACGCCCGCGAGGAGAACCCGTGGGCCCGCGCCTGGCGCCGGCTCAAGCGGCGCAAGGGCGCCATGTTCGGGCTGGTGGTCGTGGTGCTGTTCGTCCTGGTTGCGATCCTGGCGCCGCTGATCTCGCCCTACGATCCGATCGCCACGAGCTTCACCCAGGTGCGCAAACCGCCCTCTTGGGCGCACTGGCTGGGCACCGACGAAGTCGGCCGCGACGTGCTGGCCCGCATCATCTGGGGCGCCCGCGCTTCGCTCAGTGCAGGTCTCGTGTCGGTCGGCATCGCCCTCGGCATCGGCGTGCCGCTCGGCCTGCTGGCAGGCTATGCGGGCGGCTGGATCGACGCGGTGCTGTCGCGCATCGTCGACGCGATGCTGGCCATTCCGTTCCTGATCCTGGCGATCGCGCTGGCCGCCTTCCTCGGACCGAGCCTCAGCAATGCGATGATCGCCATCGGCGTCACCGCCACGCCCGTCTTCATTCGGCTGACCCGCGGCCAGACCATCGCCGCCAAGGTCGAGGATTACGTCGAGGCGGCGCGCGCGGTCGGCAATCCGCATTGGCGCATCGCGCTGCGCCACGTGCTGCCCAACATCGTGCCGCCCCTGCTGGTGCAGGCCTCGCTCGCCATCGCCGGCGCGATCATCGCCGAGGCGGCGCTCTCGTTCCTCGGCCTCGGCCAGCAGCCGCCCTCGCCCTCGTGGGGCAGCATGCTGAACTCCGCCCAGCGATTCATCGCCCAGGCGCCCTGGATGGCCTTCTGGCCGGGCTTCGCGATCTTCTTCGCGGTCCTGTCGTTCAACCTGCTGGGCGACGGCCTGCGCGACGCGCTCGACCCTCGGCACAAATAGCGGGGCGCCGGCGCCGCCCTTCGGGACGACGCATGCCTATACGAAAGTATATCGACACCAGACGAAGAGGCACCGCGGGACAACCTTCGTAGTCTTGGCCGCCTGATGCCGCATCGGCGATGTTGGAGGCACCCAAGACACAGGCCCCGGCTTCGCTGGTTCGAGAATGCCCACGCTCCTCTCACAAGCTCTTCGCGCTTCAGGTGCACCCATTCTCTTCGGCGTGCGCCTCTGGGCTGCCGTCTGCCTCGCGCTGTTCGTCGCCTTCTGGCTGGAGCTCGACAACGCGTCCTGGGCCGGGACGACGGCCGCCCTGGTCTGCCAACCACGGCTGGGCGCCTCCATGCGGAACGGCTGGTTCCGCGTGGTCGGCACAGTGGTCGGCGCCGCGGCCATCGTCCTGCTCTCGGCCGCCTTCCCGCAGGACCGCGCCGCCTTCCTGATCGCGCTGGCGCTCCTGTGCGGCGCATCTGGCTTCGTGGCCGCGCAGCTCGGCAATGCGTCGGCGCTTTCGGCGTCCCTGGTCGGAGCAACGGCCGCCATCGTCGCGGGCGCCGAACTTGGCGCCGTCGGCGGGCCAAATGGCCAGGCCTTCATGCTGGCCGTCGGCAGGGCGACCGAGATCTGCATCGGTGTCGTCGCCGCCGGCATCGTGCTGGCTTCGACTCATGTCGGCGTCGCATCGCATCGACTGCAGGAGCAGATCTCCGGCATCGCCGAAGAGATCCGGTCTCACGTGTCGGACATGCTGGCAAATGCCCGTACGCTTCCCGATTCGCAGATGGTGCGGCGCGATCTTGCCCGCAGGGTCATAGGCCTGAACGCGCAGATCGACGAGGCCATCGGCGAGTCGTGGCAGGTCCGCTACAATGCGTCCCTCCTGCAGAGAGCGCTGGAGGGTCTGCTTCAGGCCCTCATGAGCTGGCGCATCCTTTCGCTGCGCCTCTCCGCCCTACCGAGCGAGGTCGCAGCCCAGCAGGCGGGGCGGATTCTCCAGCTGGCGCCGCAGTTCGCACTGGCGGACGCTCAGCCGCAGCCCGCGGCAGCCGCAACCGCGAGCCCAGATCGAGGCTCGTATGCCGCGACAGCGCGCGCGCTGCTTCGCGAGCCGGCGGCCAGCCCTTCCATGCGGCTTCTCGCGGACGAAACAGCCAGGATAATGGCAGGCTTCTGCCGTATGCTCGATGGTCTCGCCCTGCTGCGGGACGGACGGGTACCGCTAACCTCGACACGAAAGCGTCGACGCGCTCCGTCGGACCTGCTGCCGGCGCTGGTTGCGG
The DNA here is from genome assembly GCF_965228225.1 of Reyranella sp. Taxonomy (GTDB): domain Bacteria; phylum Pseudomonadota; class Alphaproteobacteria; order Reyranellales; family Reyranellaceae; genus Reyranella. The sequence goes on from NZ_OZ245801.1 coordinate 3,651,220, forward strand.
CCCTCCGCTCCTTCTCCGTGGTCCTGATCGCGGCGGCGCTGTGGATTGCCACGGCCTGGCCGAACGGATCCACGGCGATCGTCTGGGCGGCGCTGGCAACAGTCATCTTCGCGGCAGCCGGCGACGAGTCCTTCGCACGCGTGTCGGCCTGGGCGCTCGGAACGGGAATGGCCGCCGGTTGCGCCGCGGTGACGGCGTTCGCCGTTCTGCCGAACGTCCAGAGCTTCGTCGGATTGAGCCTCGTCCTCGGACTTTATCTGGTCCCGGCAGGCGCGCTCAGTTACCTGCCGCTGAAACCGCCCGTGTTCGGTGCCATGGCGACTCTTTTCGTGCCTTTGCTGAACCCCGAAAACCAGATGTCGTACGACATGCTGCAATTCTACAACGCGTCGATGGCGGTCGTGGCCGGTTGCTGCATCGGCGCGATATCCTACCTCATCCTTCCTCCTGTTTCGCCGGCCACACGGACGCGCAGGCTTCTCCGGATGACTCTCCGGGACTTTCGTTCGCTGTGCCGCCGCGGTGCCAACGCGGCGCGCGACGATTGGGAAACGCTGATGTACGGCAGGCTGGCCGCCATTCCGGATTCGGCGACGCCGCAGCAACGCTCAGAGATTCTGGCCGCCCTCTCGCTCGGCCTCACCCTCATACGGCTGCGGCGCGCGCTTCGGTCCTTCCCGCCGAACTCCGAACTGGACGCCGCTTTGGCTTCGCTTGCTCATGGGGACGTCGCCGTTGCGCGCGATGGCCTTCACCGCGTCGACATGGCGCTCGCGCGACGCGCTTCGGCGCTCGGGCGCGCGACCGCCGATCGCACCCGCGGATTGCTGAAGGTGATGGACGACGGTCTGGCGCAGCAGGCCGCCTATTTCAGCGGAGGATCTCTTCAATGACATTCAGCGAAGTGAACATCTTCGGGGTCTACGTTGCGCCCATAGCGGTGATGATGCTCGTGGCATGGCTCGCGACGCTTCTATTGCGCTGGTTGTTGATGCTGGCTGGCCTCCTGCGCCACGTCTGGCATCCTTCGCTCTTCGCCTTCGCGCTCTTTCTCGTCGTCCTGTCGCTCATGGTCCTGAGCGCTCCTCTACTGCGGGGAGCATGATGCCGGCACGGTTCACACAGCTCGTACGAATCGCCGCGACGCTGGTGGTCGTGGCCGTCGCGGTCGCACTGTCCTGGGCGATGTGGCGGGAGTACATGGGCACGCCCTGGACGCGCGACGGCGTGGTTCGCAGCTACGTCGTGACGATGGCCCCTCAGGTCGCCGGACAGATTGTCAGCGTGTCAGCCCGCGACAACCAGTTCGTGCACAGGGGAGACGTGCTCGTCACCATCGATCCGACGAACTATCGAATCGCGGTCGAACTGGCTGAAGCTGCGGTGAAGCAGGCGGAGGTTAACGCCCAGAATGCGAACGTCCAGTCGGACCGGCGGGCACGGCTGAGCGCGGAAGCCGTTTCGAAGGAGGAGCAGCAGACCTTCGCGACCCGTGCCCTCGCGAACCAGGCCCAGTACCAGCAAGCCGTCGCCAATCGTCAGCAGGCGAAGGTCAATCTGGAGCGGACCCAGATCCGGTCACCCGTGGACGGTTGGGTCACCAACCTCCTCGTTCAACTCGGCGACTATGCCAACACCGGCGTCAACGTCCTGTCCGTCGTCGATTCGAATTCCTTCTGGGTCGACGCCTACTTCGAGGAGCCGCAGCTTTCCCGCATTCAAGAGGGCGCCCCGGTTCGCATGAAGCTGATGGGCTACGACGAGCTCATGCTCGGCGAAGTCGAGAGCGTCGCACGAGGGATCAACGTCGCGAATGCGAGGCCTGATCAACTCGGCCTCGCAATCGTCAACCCGATCTTCACCTGGGTGCGGCTCGCCCAGCGGGTGCCGGTACGCGTTCGCATCTCCCACGTACCGGAAGGAGTCCGCCTCGTCGCCGGGCTCACTGTGACTGTCGAAGTGAGCGAGGTCCCGCCGGGTCACGACCGGCGCCCTTAGCGTTCCCGGCCGCCCCGCGTCCGCCTAGTTCGGCAACGACGTATCGACGATGGCGAAGGCCGGCACCCCACAGGTGAGGGTCGTGATCCTTTCCTCGACGAGCAACTGCGAGATGGCGAGGAAATGCACCAGTTCGCTGTCGCCCAGGCGCTCGGCCTCTTCGATCATGTCGCGTACCCCATGCCACACTCGAAACAGCGCCGCCGCCCGTTGCTTGTCCGAAAGCGGCGCACGACTACGCCGCCGCCGACTACTCGGTTCGACGATGATCTCGAACACATCCGTCATGTTTACCACCCTGTGTCCCAAGTTCGGGACGTCGCTCCCCTGCCTCCAGCATATCGCGGGCCGCTCCAGCGTACCCGAAAAAAAAGGGCTGGCGAGAGCGATCCGGCGCGATGCCCACTCGACCTTCGGGGGGCTCAGCGGCGATCGCCGCCGACCGGCAGGCCCGACGTATCGATCTGCGGTTCATTGCGCAGGGCGACCTGCTCGGGCGCGTCGGCTCGCGGCAGCGGCTTGCTGGGATCGACGGACCGAACCATCGCGACGAGGCGCTTCGGCCCCTTGGTGGTGTCTTCGGCGTCAAGGCGGCTCCAGCCGTGCTTTTCCCAATACTTCACGTCCTGCGGCAGCGACTGGGTGTAGAGTGTGCCCGCGCCGCGGCTTTCCGCAAGCTGGCGGCAGCGCTCGATCAGCAGTTCGCCGATGCCATGGCCCCGGAAGCGCTGCATCACCGCCAGCCGCTCCGGCATGGCGAAAGACTTGAACCAGCGCAGCCGGACGGTGCCCACCGGCTCTTCGCCGAGACAGGCGAGGATATGGGTGGCGCCGAAGTCGTGGCCGTCGAACTCCTCCGAATAGGGGATGTCCTGCTCGCCGATGAAACAGGCGGCTCGTACGGCGAAGGCCTGCAGCGAATCCTCCATCTTCATCGCGAGCTTGACCGTGACGGGCTGGCCGCCGATCGAAATCATCTTGCCGTTCATGCGTCTCACTCCTTCAGCTCGTGCGCCGCTCGGTCCAACCCGCATGGGGATTCGACGCTCCCCGATCCATCGATCCCTCCAGGACGCCGGGCCTGTCGAGCTGGTCTTCCGGCCGGTTCAGCACCATCGGATCGGTCGACACGGTCGGAGCATCCTCGCCGACATCGAGATCGCAGGCGAACGCGCCGTACTCGTGATCGGAGAAATGGAAGATCTTGTCGTCGACTTTGCGGAAACCGTCTTTCTCGAAGATCGGCCAGAGGCGCCGCTGGCCATGCAGGTAGGCCTTGGGGTAACCCTTCTTGCGGCAGAACTCCTTGGCCCAGTGGACGAAGGGCAGGAACAGGCCGTACGACCTGTAGCGCTTCAGGATGATAGCCCTCTCCAGCTTGGCGAAGCCCGCAAACCAACGCACCCTAATGGACGCCGCGGGCTCGCCGTCGACATACAGGATGAGGTGGCTGGCCGTGTAGTCGTTGCCGTCATACTCTTCCCAGTAGGGGCACTGCTGCTCGCCCATGAACACGGCGGCGCGCAGCATGAAGCACTGCATCATCTCGTCGGACGTCGATGCGAGCTTGATCGTGATCTCGGGCCGATTCCCCAGATCCGTTGCCGGCTGTTCAGTCATTTCAGTTCCTCTCGGTCAAGACACCATTGTCGTTGCGGAAGCGTCGGCCGCCGGCCGAAACTGTCGGTAGATCCTGTGAAATCTGGTCAAGAACATCGGTCACGATGGGCGGCGTCATGCCCTTCGCACCGCGACGGATGGCGGTTGCCGAGACCTGGTCCCGGCGCAGGATGCACCAAGGGTAGATCCAGCCGCATTCGTCGGCGATCTGGCGCACCAGCATGCCCCCGAAATCGGTGCCATGGATGATGTGCAACCGGACACCGGGGTGGCGCCGTTTGATCTCGGCGATCACGCCCTGGAAGCCCTTGCCGTAGTAGATGTCGGGATAGACCGCGACCTCGACCTTGTCGGCCATGCCGGCCTCGGCAAGCGCCAGGTCGATGAGCGCCACGCGCGTCTCCGGCGGCAGGAAGACGTTGCCCGTCGGGAAGTAGTCGACGTTGGAATCGGCCATGTCGGTCTTCTCGTAGATCTGGAAGCCATCCTGCAGACGGCCAACCCGGATCTCGCCCTTGCGAAACGCATCGACGTGCAGCTTGGGGATGAGGACCGGATGGATGATGACCTTGTCCAATCCCCGCTGCTCGATGGCCAGACGCAGCAGGCCAAGATGGCTGTTGTGGAAAGGATTGAAGGTTCCGAAGAACAGGCCAATGCCGCCCTTTGGCGCCATGCCCGAGCGCAGGTCGGACAAGAGCCCGACCGCGAACAGGGCCCCCCCCAAGCCGAACCCCGTCAGCAGGAAGGCTTCGCGCGCACCAGGTACGCCCGCCGTGCCCAGCCCGGCCAGCACGACATTGACCAGAATTCCGACCAGTGTGTTGCGGTTTGCGTCGCCCACGCCCCGCGCGACCAGATAGCCGCCGAGATACTGCGTCCCCTGTGACGCCAGGGTCGTGACGACCGCCGCGCCGGCAATGCCGCCCACGGACGCCATCCCAAGCCGGTTGAGCGCATCCCCCCATAACATCAGCCAGAAAATCACCAGGTTGAACGCCAACTGCGGGGTGAACCGCCCAAGCCGGCCGACCGTGACGAAGCCGAACCGGTTGTTGGCCCACAGTTCGGCCTTGTTACTGAGCTTGGCGTAACTCGGCAGGAACGCCCCAATGAAGATTGACACGCCGATCAGCACGGGGTTAGCCCAACTGCCGTGCGCGTACGCATAGCTCAAGTATGTTAAAAGTCCGCCAAAGGCGGCCATGCGCGTCGATGGACTGCGCAGATAGCGGTTTAATTTGGCGGTCCAAACTGCCGCGTGTGTTGGTTTTCCTTCTCCGCCGTTGGCAGTCACGGGTAGCACTCCTCTCTGCTTGCGAGTAACGACCAGTGCAAACGACCATCGGGCGGCTGGTGAATGGCTGGCTTCGAAGGGTGTGGCGGGCCTGCTGCGGGGTCTAGAACCTCCTCACGCCCTGAAAACAGACAGAAACGACATTTCACCGGGAATGGTGTAGGGTAATTGACGAGGTTCCCGTCAGCTAAGCGTTAGCCGTCCATCTTTTGTATCGATTGTCGCCATGGTCCCCCTCCCTCCGCGCAAGAACAAGGTGCCGAACATTCTCGGCGACTGGGACGACGTCCGTTTTTTCCTAGCTGTTGCAAAAACCGGCAGTTTCAGTGCCGCGGCAACGCAGCTGAATACCAAGCAGACGACCGTGGGGCGCCGCATCCAAGCACTCGAACGTCGCCTGGGCGCCAAACTGTTCGACCGGCACCGCCACGGAATGGAAGTCACGCCGGCCGCTCGGGGCGTGCTCTCCCAAGCCGACTCGATGATGTCCAACGCCACGGCCATCGAACGGCATCTCGCCGGCCTTGACCGGGAAATGGCCGGGATCGTCCGTATCGCGGCAACCGAGGGTATCGCTGCCCACTGGCTGGTCCCGCGCCTGGGGCTGTTGCGCCGCACCCATCCCGACATCATCGTGCAGGTGATCGCCGGCGACCAAGTACTGGACCTGGCTACCCGTCAGGCAGACCTAGCGATTCGTTTCTTCCGCCCGACATCGAACCAGCTGGTCGCGGCGCGCGTCGGCCAGGTCAACATGTCGATCTTCGCCGCGCCCTCCTACATCGAGCAGTATGGGCTGCCGCAAACGTTGGACGACATGCGCGATCACCACATCGTCGACCACACGACTCTGCACAGCCTCCCGGCCATGAAGCTATGGAGCGAAGTGGTCGAGCGCAGCACGTCGGTGGTCCTGCGCACCAACTCCTCCTACGCCGCCATGGAAGCCGTGCAGACGGGATACGGGATTTCGGTATTTCCGGACTATATCGCCAAGTCGTCGAACCTGGTCGCCGCGCCGATCGATCTCAGGATCGTCCGCGACATCTGGCTGGTCAGCCATGAAGAGACCAACAAGGGGGCGCGCATCCGCACCGTGATCGATTATGTGCGCGAGCAGTTCCGCCAGGACGAACGCGAGTGGTTCTCCACCACGCCGCGCAGCAGGTCGATGGCGGCCGCCTAGAGGGCAGCCTTCAACTTCTTGCAGATGGCTTCGATCTCAGCCTTGTCGCCCGGCTTATAGGTCCAGTTCAACCTGACCTCGTCCCCCGGAAAGCGCGGCAGGATGTGCACGTGGAGATGGGGCACGCTCTGCCCTGCCCCCGCACCATTGGACTGCAGAAGGTTCACCCCGCTTGGTTCGAGCGTGGCCATCGCCGCCTTCGCCACGCGTTGCGCCGTCCTGGCAACTGCGGCCAGGACCTCAGGCGGAATGACGTCGATCGTCGGCCAGTGGCCTTTGGCAACGGCCAAGGCGTGGCCGGGATTGACGGGGTTGATGTCCATGAAAGCGATCGTCGCCTCTTCCTCGAGCAACTTGAAGCAAGGCAGCCGTCCCGCCACGATCTTGCAGAAGATGCAGCTCTCGTCGATCGGCAGGCTCATCACGGTCTCTCCAAGGCAACACCCAGCTCGCGCAGTCGCTGGAAGGGCTGCAGGCCCGGCGCCAGCGCCAGATCAAGACCCAGACGGTCGAGCCTGGCAAGGCCGTCCCGGCCGAACCGGTCGCGCAGCGACTGGGCGATCCAGCCTTCGCTCTGATGATGACGCGCCACCGCCAACCGCCCCTCCGCCGACAGGAACTCCCGGTGCGCCTTCAGCGCTTCCATCAGCCGCTCCATCCCCGCGCCGCTGCGCGAGGATGCAGCCAGCACCTTCACCGGCCAATCGCTGCCGCCGGCTGTGGCAAGCGACAGCGCGCCCGCCACGTCGGCGCGCGCGCGCTCGGCCGCGGCCCCCATGTCCGCCTTTGTGACGACGACCAGATGCGGGATTTCGACGATTCCGGCCTTCATGAACTGCAGTGAATCGCCCGACCCCGGCTGGACGCAGAACAGCACCGTGTCGGCCACCCCCGCCACGTCGGTCTCCGACTGGCCCACGCCGACCGTCTCGATCAACACGCGATCGAACAGCGCCCGCATGACGACCATGGCCGCCACCGTCTGGTCCGCGAGCCCGCCCAGGCGGTCGCGGGCCGCCATCGAGCGCACGAAGCTGCCCTCGTCAGAGCCGTCATGGGCGATGCGGACCCGGTCACCGAGCAGAGCCCCGCCGCTCGTGCGCGACGAGGGGTCGACGGCGATCACGCCGACGGTCTTGCCCGACCGCCGCCACGCCGCAACCACGGCCGCGCAAAGTGAGGATTTGCCGACGCCCGGCGGGCCGGTGACGCCCACGACATGGGCGCGAGGCTCGCGCCAGGCGGCGTCGAGCAACGCCTGCGAGGTCTCGCTTTCCGGATCGCGCTCCAGCCCGGCAAGGGCGGCGGCCAGCGCCCGCTTGCCGTTCGTGCGGAGCGCCGCCAGCGTCATTCGGTCTTGAGCGGGCCGCCCAAGGCCGCCTGCGCCGCCGCCAGCCGTGCGATCGGCACGCGGTAGGGCGAACAGGAGACATAATCGAGGCCGGCCTTGTGGCAGAAGAAGACCGAGGCCGGATCGCCGCCATGCTCGCCACAGATGCCGAGCTTCAGGCTGTTGCGGACCTTGCGGCCTCGCTCCGTCGCGATCTCGATCAGCTCGCCCACACCCTCGATGTCGAGGGAGGCGAACGGGTCGTGCTCGAAGATCCCGCGTTGCTGGTACTTCTCCAGGAACGAAGCGGAGTCGTCCCGGCTCAGGCCGAAAGTGGTCTGCGTCAGGTCGTTGGTGCCGAAGGAGAAGAACTCCGCCGACTCCGCGATGTCGCCGGCGCGCAGCGCGGCGCGTGGAAGTTCGATCATGGTGCCGACGAGGTATTCGAGCTTCTGGCCCGACGAGCTGCTCACTTCCTCGGCGACCTGGTCGATCACGACCTTCATCAGGTCGAGCTCCTTCTTGGTCGCGACCAGCGGGATCATGATTTCCGGGATGACGGTCTTGCCCGCCTTCTTTTGGACCTCGGCTACGGCCTCGAAGATGGCGCGGGCCTGCATTTCGTAGATCTCGGGATAGGAGATGCCGAGACGCACGCCGCGATGCCCGAGCATCGGATTGAACTCGTGCAGCTTGTTGGCGCGCTCCTCGATCTCCTTCACGTCCACCCCGAGGTCCTTGGCCACGACCTCCATCTCCGCTGCCGTCTTCGGCAGGAATTCGTGCAGCGGCGGGTCGAGCAGGCGGATCGTGACCGGCAGGCCCGCCATGATCTCGAACAGCTCGACGAAATCCTGTCGCTGCATCGGCTGGATCTTCGCGAGCGCCGCGCGCCGGCTCGTCTCGTCGTCTGCCAGGATCATCTGGCGTACCGCCACGATGCGATCGCCTTCGAAGAACATGTGCTCGGTGCGGCAGAGACCGATGCCCTCGGCGCCGAACTTGCGCGCCTGGGCCGCGTCGGTCGGAGTCTCGGCATTGGTGCGGATGCCAAGCTTGCGGAACTCGTCGGCCCATTCCATGAGCTGGGAGAAGTCGCCGCTGAGCTCGGGCTGCACGGTCGGCACGACGCCGAGAATGATCTCGCCGGTACTGCCGTCGAGCGTGATGGTGTCGCCGGTCGTCACCACCGTGCCCCGCACGCTGAGCGTGCCGGCCTTGCCGTCGATGCGCACGTCGCCGGCGCCCGCGACGCAGGGCTTGCCCATGCCGCGCGCGACCACGGCGGCGTGGCTGGTCATGCCGCCGGTCGAGGTCAGGATGCCCTCCGCGGCGTGCATGCCATGGATGTCTTCCGGGCTGGTCTCGCGACGCACCAGGATCACCTTCTCGCCCGCGCGCGCCTGCTTCTCGGCATCGTCGGCGGTGAATACGACCTTGCCCGAGGCCGCTCCCGGGGACGCCGGCAGGCCCTTGGCGATCACCTTGCGGGGCGCCTTGGGATCGAGCGTCGGATGCAGGAGCTGGTCGAGCGACGCCGGCACGATGCGCGACACCGCCTCCTTCTTGTCGATCAATCCCTCGTGCACCATGTCGACGGCGATCTTGAGGGCGGCCTTGGCGGTGCGCTTGCCGTTACGCGTCTGCAGCATATAGAGCTTGCCGCGCTGGACGGTGAACTCGATGTCCTGCATGTCGTGATAGTGCTGCTCAAGCCGCTGGCGCACGCTGTCGAGCTGCTTGAACACTTCCGGCATGACCTCTTCCATGGCCGGCGCATCGGACTTCTGCGCGAGTTTTCCCTGCACGGTGAGGTGCTGCGGCGTGCGGATGCCAGCGACCACGTCCTCGCCCTGCGCGTTCACGAGATACTCGCCATAGAAAAGGTTGATGCCGGTCGAGGGATCGCGTGTGAAGGCGACGCCGGTGGCGCAATCCTCGCCCATGTTGCCGAAGACCATGGCCTGGACGTTGACCGCGGTGCCCCAGCTTTCGGGGATCGCATGCAGGCGGCGATAGGTGATTGCCCGCTGGTTCATCCACGAATCGAACACCGCGCCGACGGCGCCCCAGAGCTGCTCGCGCGGCTCCTGCGGGAACGGCTTGCCGGTGCGCTTCTCGACCAGTTTCTTGTATTCGGTCACGACCGCGCGCCAGTCTTCGGCCTTGAGGTCGGTGTCCATGGAGACGCCGAGATCCTCTTTCTTGATCTCGAGCGCCTCCTCGAAATAGTGATGGCCGACGTCGAGCACGACGTTGGAATACATCTGGATGAAGCGGCGGTAGCTGTCCCAGGCGAAGCGCTCGTCGCCCGACGACTTGGCGAGGCCAAGCACCGTCTTGTCGTTGAGGCCGAGGTTCAGCACCGTATCCATCATGCCCGGCATAGAGGCGCGCGCGCCCGAGCGGACCGACACCAGCAGCGGGTTGGCGGCATCGCCGAACTGGGTGCCGACGATCTTCTCGACCTGGGCCAGTGCCTTCTCCACCTCATCCTTCAGTTCGGGCGGGTAGGTCTTCTTGTTGTCGTAGAAGTGGGTGCAGAGCTCGGTGGTGATGGTGAAGCCCGGCGGCACCGGCAGGCCGAGGCTCGACATCTCGGCCAGGTTGGCACCCTTGCCGCCCAGCAGGTTGCGCATGTCGGCGCGGCCCTCGGCCTTGCCATCCCCGAAACTGTAGACCCACTTGGCCATTCTTAGCCCTCGATCTTCGAAAAATCGGCCACCGCATCCATGGTGGCACGAATCTGGTTGAGCAGTTTCAGCCTGTTCAAGCGAACCTCCGGCCTGTCTGTCACGTTGACCGTGACCTTGTCGAACAGAGCATCGATCGGCCCGCGCAGGCCCGCGAGGGCCGCCATGGCACCCGCGAAATCCTCGGCAGCGAGCGCCGGCTTCACCGCGCGCGCCACCTGGTCCAAGGCGGAAGCAACGTTTTCTTCCTCCGCTTGTTCCAACAGCGCGGCATCGGGTGTGCCAGCGATCTTCGCCGAGAGCCCCTTGTCCTTCTTCTCTTCGGCGCGAACGATGTTGGCCGCACGGCCGTAGGCGGTGAGCAGGTTGCGCCCCGCCTCGGTGCCGAGGAAGGCCTGCAGCGCCTCGACTCGCGCGAGCAGCCGGACGAGATCGTCCTCGCCGCCCAGCGAGACGACGGCGTCGACCACGTCGTGGCGCACGCCTTTTTCACGCATCTGCACCTTGAGCCGCTCGGCGAAGAAGGCGAGCAGATCGTCGGCCTTGAGAAACGGCCGAAGCGGCAGACGCAGCTTGTTCTCGACCACGATCCTGATGACGCCGAGCGCTGCACGGCGCAGGGCAAAGGGATCGCGCGAGCCGGTGGGCTTCTCGCCGATCGACCAGAAGGAGGTCAGCGCATCGAGCTTGTCGGCCAGCGCGACGGCGATCGATACCGGCGCCGTGGGGCAACGGTCGTTGGGCCCGGCCGGCGCGTAGTGGTCGCCGATGGCGTCGGCGACGGGCGCCGGCAGCTTTTCGCCCAGCGCGTAGTAGCGGCCCATCACACCCTGCAGCTCGGGGAACTCGCCCACCATGCCGCTCACCAGATCGGTCTTGCAGAGCCGCGCGGCCTGCTCGACAGCCGCTGCATCTGCACCGGGAATGGACTTTGCGATCTCGCCGGCCAGCGCGACGATGCGTTCGACCCGCTCGGCCTGGGTGCCGAGCTTGGCATGGAACACGACCTGCTTCAGCGACGGCAGGCGGCTTCCCAGGGTTGTCTTGCGATCCTGATCCCAGAAGAACTTGGCGTCGGCGAGACGGCCGCGCAGCACCCGCTCGTTGCCGGCGACGATCGTCTTGCCGCCGTCGCGCGCCACGTTGTTCGCCACCACGACGAAGCGGTTGGCCAGCGCGCCATCGGCCTTGGCCGTCGTGAAGAAGCGCAGATGCACCTTCATCGAGACGATCAGCACTTCCGGCGGCACGTCCATAAACTGGGCGTCGATCGCGCCCAGCATCGGCACCGGCCATTCGGTCAGCCCGGCCACTTCCTCGAGCAGGCCTTCGTCCTCGTTCAGCCTGACCTGTGCCTCGATGCAGAGCTTGCGCGCGCCCTCGAGGATGATCGCCTTGCGTTCGGCGGCGTCCAGGATGACATGCGCCTCTCGCAGCTTGGCCGCGTAGTCGGCGAAGCCCGCAACCTCGATCGTGCCCTTGGACAGGAAGCGATGGCCGCGCGTCGTGGCGCCAAAGGCGATCGGCGCCATCTGGCCGCCCGGTGCAACCTCGCCTTTCAGCACCTTGCCGTCGAACAGCGCGACGATGGACTGAAGCGGGCGCACCCAGTGCATGGTGCTGCTGCCCCACTTCATCGACTTGGGCCACGGCAACGCCTTCAGGGCGGCATCGATCACTCCCCCGAGCGCATCGGCCGTCGGCCCGCCCTTCTTCGTGATCACGGCGAACCAGAACTCGCCCTTGCCGGTGTCACGCTTCTCGGCCTGGTCGAGCGAAGCGAGGCCCGCCCCTTTCAGGAAGCCCTGCACGGCCTGGTCGGGCGCGCCAACGCGCGGTCCGCGCTTTTCTTCGCTGACATCGTCCCGGACGGCCGGGATGCCTTCGACCACCAGCGCGAGACGCCGCGGCGTCGCGAAGGCCCGGGCCTTCTCGAAGCCGATGCCGGCGCCCTTCAGCCCGTCACAGATCAATCGCTTCAGATCTTCAGCCGCCCGCGCCTGCATGCGCGCAGGAATTTCCTCGGAGAGCAGTTCAAGAAGCAACTCGGCCATCTCAGGCAGCCCCTTCGACGACGCTCAGGGCAGGCTTCGTTTGCGTCGCCAGCCACGATTCGCAGCAGGCCTTGGCGAGTTCTCGCACGCGCAGGATGTAGCTCTGGCGCTCCGCCACGCTGATCACGCCGCGGGCATCGAGCAGGTTGAAAGCGTGCGATGCCTTGATGCACTGCTCATAGGCCGGCAGCGGCAGCTTCTTCTCGACCAGCCGGCCGCTTTCCTTTTCGGCGTCGGCGAAGTGACGGAACAGCATCTCGGTGTCGGCATGCTCGAAATTGTAGGCCGACTGCTCCCGTTCGTTCTGCAGGAACACGTCGCCATAGGTCAGCGGCACGTCGGAATCGGCGCGATTGTACGGAAGCTCGTAGACCGACTTCTTGTCGAACAGGTACATGGCCAGGCGTTCGAGGCCGTAGGTGATCTCGCCCGCCACCAGGTCGACCTCGATGCCGCCCACCTGCTGGAAGTAGGTGAACTGCGTGATCTCCATGCCGTCGCACCAGACTTCCCAGCCCAGCCCCCAGGCCCCCAGGGTCGGGCTCTCCCAGTCGTCCTCGACGAAGCGGATGTCGTGCAGCGTCGTGTCGATGCCGATGGCCTGGAGCGACCCCAGGTAGCGTTCGAGGATGTCGGGCGGCGACGGCTTCAGGATGGCCTGGAACTGATAATAGTGCTGCAGCCGCATGGGGTTTTCGCCGTAGCGACCATCACCGGGGCGGCGCGACGGCTGCACATAGGCCGCATACCAGGGCTTGGGGCCCAGCGCCCGCAGGGTCGTCGCGGTATGGAAGGTACCGGCGCCCATTTCCATGTCGAAGGGCTGGAGGATCAGACAGCCCTGCGCCGCCCAATAGTCCTGCAGGGTCAAAATCAGTTCCTGAAAGCACGTCGGTTTCCCGCGCACTGCAGAGGGGTTCGACACCGGTATTCCCCGAAGCTCTAAAGGCCTTGTATTTCCGCAACTTATGGCCGTTTTTGCGGTGCGGCAAAATAGGTTCCACCCCCTAGCCGGTCAAGGCTGGTGGTGCGCTGCGGCCTTATGGCCGTGGACGACCGCATTGGCCACATTTTTCAGCAGTGGCCGGAATGTAGGCACCGCAGCCGGCGCACTGGACGGTATCCTCGATCACCACAGGCTTGCGCGGGGGCGCCGGCGACGCCTCGGGGGGCACGGGAGCCGGTGGAGGCGGCGGTGGACGCTTCGGCAGGTCGTTGCCGGTGAAACGGTCGAAAAGACCCTTCCAATGCCGGAAAGTCCTGTACACGCCGTACAGGGCAAGGCCGAACAGCGCAATCTTGAGCAGGAAACCCATGCGGCCTTTTGCGGTTCCTGCAGAACCCGGTCAAGCGGGCTATAGGTAGGCGATGAGTGTGACGGAGGATCGGCCGCTCGACCTGTTCGTGGTCGGCGGCGGCATCAATGGGGCAGGCATCGCCTGCGACGCGGCCGGGCGGGCGCTGACGGTCGGGCTCTGCGAAATGAACGATTTCGCCAGCGCGACGTCCTCGAAGGCGACCAAGCTCATCCATGGCGGCCTGCGCTACCTGGAAACCTACGAATTCCGCCTGGTCCGCGAGGCGCTGCAGGAGCGCGAGGTGCTGCTGGCCAAGGCGCCGCATCTCTCCTGGCCCCTGCGCTTCGTGCTGCCCTACGAGCCGCATTTGCGACCGCGATGGATGCTGCGGCTCGGCCTCTGGCTCTACGACCACCTCGACTGGCACATGACCCTGCCCAAGTCGATCCAGGTCGACCTGCCCCGGTCGAAATTCGGGGCCGGCCTCAAGCCCAACTTCCAGAAGGGGTTCGTCTATTCCGACGCCTGGGTCGACGACGCGCGCCTCGTAATCTCGAACCTGAAGTCGGCACGCGAGATGGGGGCCGCGATCTATGCCCGGCATCGCTGCGTCTCGGCCCGTCGCGGCGACGATGGCAAGCTCTGGCACATCGAACTCCAAGGCCCGGGTGGTGCGCCCGTGCATCTCAAGGCGCGCGCCCTCGTGAACGCCGCCGGCCCCTGGGTGAAGCACTTCCTCGACGAGCAGACCGAGATCAAGACGCCCAAGCGGGTGCGCCTCGTGAAGGGCAGCCACATCATCGTGCCCAAGCTCTACGATGGCGACCACGCCTTCATCCTGCAGAACAGCGACAACCGCATCGTGTTCGTCATTCCCTACGAGCGTGAGTTCTCGCTGATCGGCACGACCGACATCGCGGTCCAGGAAGGCGCGCACCCGGTCTGCTCGCCCGAGGAGATCGTCTATCTCTGCGAGCTGGCCAGCCGCTACATGGCCAAGCCCGTGCGGCCGCAGGACGTGGTCTGGACCTATTCCGGCGTCCGCCCGCTGTTCGACGACGGCGACGACAATCCCTCAAAGGTGACGCGCGACTACCATCTGGAAGTCGACGGCTCCCCGCAGGGCAAGGCGCCCATCCTCTCGGTGTTCGGGGGCAAGATCACGACGTACCGCCGTTTGGCGGAGCATGCGCTGCGGGACCTCCAGCCCTATTTCCCGCGCATGGGCGGTCCCTGGACTGACGGACGCGCCGTCTATGACGGCGAGCTGGCTGACGCTCCGACCTTCGAGGAGGCCTTCGACCGGTTCGTTGACGGTGCTGCCGCCATCAAGCCCGGCCTGCCGAAGGAGCTGGTGCGAATCCTCGCCCGGCGCCATGGTTCGGGCCTCGACGACCTGCTCGAGAACGTGAAGACCGTCGCCGATCTCGGGCGCCATTTTGGCGGCTCGCTCTACGAAGTCGAGGTGCGCCATCTGGTGCGCGATGAATGGGCCGTCGACGCCGAGGATGTGCTCTGGCGGCGGACCAAGGAAGGCCTGCATATGACGGCGGAAGAACGCGAGGCATTCGCGCGCTGGCTGGCCGAGCAACGGCTCAACTTTACATAACTTAACCTTCGACCTGGGCACGCTCGGCGCCTTCGGTCCGTACCTCGGGAACCACTCCTTCCATGGCGAGGTTGCCGATGTCGTTCCGTTCCCTGGTCCTGCCCACCGCTCTCGTCCTTGCGGCGGGCTTTGCCTTCACCACACCTGCCTCCGCCTTCGACCTCTTCGAGGGCGACGAGGCGGTCGAACTCGCACAGGCCACCCCGCCCGCGCCGCCGCCGCAGGCCGCCCCTCGCGGCGAACGGGCGCATGGGGCCGAACGCGGCGAACGGGCCGCGCGCAGCCTCTCGCCCAAGTCGATGTGCCTCGACATGGCCGCCCGCCGCATCGGCGATCGCGCCTACCTCAAGGCCCGACTGGAGCTGAAGCCCGACCAGATGGCCGCCTGGAACAGCTTCGAAAAGGCGGCCGACGAGGCCAGCGCCAAGTCGATGGCGCGCTGCCAGACCCTGCCGACGGAGATGAAGGAGCGCCCGACTTACCTCGAGCGTCTCACCATGGAAGAGGACGTCATGAAGGCCCGCATCGCCACAATAGAGGCGGTGAAGCCCTCGCTAACCGCGCTGGTCGCCGTCCTGACGCCGGAGCAGAAGGCGCTCCTCGACCGTCCGCGCGCCGGCTTCGGCCATCACGGGCACATGGGCATGGGCCGCCCCGGTCCGCGCTAGAACCCTACCAGTCGCTGTGGCGGACGATCTTCATCAGGTCGTCCGCCATGGTGAGGGCGGTGAGGACGCCGGTCTTGGGATTGTCCGGCATGGCCCGGCCCAGCCGCTCGAGCTTCAGCTCGCCTGAATCGGAGACGACCTCCAGCTTGCTGGCGTTGGTGCCCGGCGGCAGGGTTGGATCGGCCACCAGCTCGATTTCCGTCTTGTCGAGACCGGCGCCGCACAGCGCTACCGTCACCGCCAGATTGGCATTCTTGGGGTAGAGCCGCCCCGCATCGGCGGGGGAACCGCGGAAGATCACAGTCGGTTCCTTGATCGACGGCAAGTCGAATTCGGTCTCGGCCGGCGTGCCGGTCCAGGCATGTGGCGGCTTGATCGAGATGTATTTCACCTTCTCCAGCTTGCCGAGCCGCATGGCGAGCAGCCCGTCGAGGCCGGCAATGGCGCCGGCCGGCAGGCGCAGGCGCGCGCCGCCCTTTTCCGCCGCCTTCAGGTGTTTCTTCCACAGCACCGGGTCGCCATAGGCGCCGGTGGCAATGACCATGAAATCGATGCCCTTCTTCAGGATGGTCTCGCCCCAGTCGCGCACCGCCTGCTGGCTCGCCGCCTCGACCACGACATCGGGCTTGAGCTTCAGCAGTGCTTTGAGGTCATCGACCACCGCGACCTTTTTGCCGAGCTTCTTCTGGGTGGCCGCGACTCTGCCCTTGCGCACCAGAACGCCGACGATATCGATGGGCGGCTTCTTCTCGCGAAACACGTCAAACAGCATCTGGCTGATGGCGCCGTAGCCGATCAGTGCGATTTTCAGCCGCTTTTCCTTCGCCATCTATCCCCCTGGACCCAAATCACGTTGCGACTATAGCGGGCTGGCTGGGCCCTTGCGACCCACCGGGGTGGCGGCTATAACCCCGGCCTCGCCGCGGGCCGGAGTCCGCAAATCCTGACGGAGCGTAGCTCAGCCTGGTAGAGCACTAGCTTCGGGAGCTAGGGGCCGGAGGTTCGAATCCTCTCGCTCCGACCAATCGGCGAGGCCGATGCCAAGGGCATCGGTTACGAGAGAACGGCGGACCCCCAAGGGTCCGCCGTTTTCGTTTCAGCGCGCCGCTACATCTTCGGCAGGATGGCGATGTCGGTGACGGCGCCGCCCAGGCCCTCGATCCTGGCCACTTGCGTGGCCTTGCCGCTCGCCAGGTCGATCGACCAGAGCTGGTCGCCGGTCATCGCCCACCCTTCGTTCTTCGTGCCGTCCGACCAGATGTCGAAGGCGACGGCGTCGACCTTCGGGCCGAGCGCGCCGACCGTATTGAGGACGCCGTCGTTCGGCGGCGCCTGCTTGACCAGCGCGCCGGTCGTGGTGTCGACGTTGAGGAGCGTCGTTTCCTTCGTGCCCTTCACGGAGTTGGTGTAGGCGCCGGCCATGACCTTGGGCGCCTTGCCCTTGTTGGCATCGGCGTCGGCGTATTTCAGGCTGCCGTCCTTGATGACCTTGCCGTCGTCGACATTGACGCGAAGGCTCGTGCCGTCGCTGCCGATGACGCGCAGCCGGTCGGCGACCGGGTTGAAGTCGACCGTGGCGGAGGCGCCGGCCGGCAGCATCGTCTCGAGCTTCGACTTCTTCGTGGCCTTGCCGTCCATCGCAATGGTGTAGAGCGTGCCGTCCGCGGCCAGCGCGTAGAGCATGCCGTCGGCCGGCCGCACGTCGATGCCGACCAGCGGACCGGTGACGCCCTCGACCTTCATCTTCTTCGTCGCCTTCTTGGCCGAAGTGTCGACGATGGCGATGGTGTCGTTTCCGATCAGCGCGGCGACGTCCGCCGCCTGCGCCGTACCCGCCAAGGTCACCAGGGCCGTCGAGGCCGCGAGGATTGCCTTCACCGTCATAGGATCTCTCCGTCCGTTGCAGACCCATGAGCGGGTCGTACAGCGGATACCGGCCGACCGGCTCGTTTGGATGCAGCGCCGGAAAAAAGAATCGGGATCGGTTGCCGAATGCATCCAATTGCCGTTTTCCGGGGTATCCTCGGAGAAAGCGCATCGGTGTCGACCGGCGCGACAACCTCAGGGAGGCAGGGCGGGAAGCGATGACGGCGGGACGGCCCTCCGATCACTCTGCGCTGGAAGCGGAAATCTCGGCCGCGATCGTGCGCTGTGCCGCCGGCGAGCAGCCGGCGCTGCGCGTCATCTACGATCTCGAAGCGGCGCGCATGGTGGGTGTGGCGATGCGCATCCTGCGCCGCCGCGATCTCGCCGAGGAGGCGACACACGACGCCTTCATGCGCATCTGGCGTAGCGCGCGCAGCTTCGATCCCTCCCGCGGCGCCGGGCGCGCCTGGATCTACACGATCGTGCGGAACCAGGCTTTGACGATCCTGCGCGACGAACGGCGCTTCGGGCCAGACGAGCCGACGGACAATGAGATGCCGGAGCCAAATTCGGCGCTGGCGCGCCTGCCGGAGTCCAGCGCCCTGCGCCACTGCCTCGAACAGCTCGATACCGGCCGCCGCAACGCCATCGTCCTGGCCTACGTGCACGGCTTCAGTCATGGCGAGCTGGCGGGGCGCCTCGGCGTGCCGCTGGGCACCATCAAGAGCTGGATACGCCGCGGCCTCGTCTCCCTGCAGGAGTGCCTGGGATGATGCCCGACCGCGACGACCAAATCCACGCCGCCGAATTCGTCCTGGGCCTGCTGGAGCCCGAAGCGCACGCCGCGGCGGAGCGCCGCCTCTCCTCCGATCCCGCTTTCGCGCGCGAGGTGGCTGCCTGGCAGAAGCACTTCACGGCTTTCGACGACACGGCAGATCCGGTCGTGCCGGCCGACGAACTGTGGCGCCGCATCGAGGCTGGCATGGGCACAGCGGCTGCCGCGCCCCCGGTGGCCCCGACCGGTCTTCTGCCTCGGTTCTGGAACAGCCTGGGCGCACTGCGGATCGCGGCGCTGTCAGGGGTTACGGCCGCCCTGGCCCTCGCGGTGGTCACCACCGTGACCGTGCGGCACGCGCAGGAGGTGGCGGCCCGCAAGCCGGTCTATGTCGCCATCCTGGTCGACGATGCGACGCGCCAGGCCGGCGCCATCGTGAACGCCTTCGCCGACGGCAGGGTCGAGATGATCCCGCTCGTCGACATGACGGTACCGGCGGGACGCTCTCTGCAGGTCTGGACGCTCTGGAATCGTGAGGTCGGCCCGCGATCGGTCGGTCTGCTCGAGCGCGCCCGGGCGACGTCGCTCGATCTCGAGCGGCTGCCGAGCACAGCGGCCGACCAGCTCTTCGAGATCACGCTGGAACCGTCCGGTGGTTCGCCGACCGGTCGTCCGACTGGCCCGATCCTCTACAAGGGCACGACCGCGCGCACGCTATAGTCAGGCTCAGCCGACCAGCGGGAAATGACAGGCGACCTCGCGGCCGGGCGCGATCTGGCGCAGCGGCGGCACCTCGTCCGTACAACGCTGCTGCGCATGCGGGCAGCGCGTGCGGAAACGGCAGCCCGAGGGCGGATCGAGTGGCGACGGTGGGTCGCCGGGCTTCAGCTTGGTGTCGCCCAGGGGCACGTCCGGATCGGGGACTGGGATCGCCGCCATCAGCGCCGCCGTGTAGGGATGCGCCGGCGTGGCAAACAGCGAATCGGAATCTGCCACCTCGCAGAGCCGGCCGAGATACATGACCGCAACCCGGTCCGACACCGACTTCACCACCGCGAGATCGTGGGCGATGAAGAGCAGCGTGAGGCCGAACCGCGCCTTCATGTCCTCCAGGAGGTTGACGATCTGCGCCCGGATCGAAACGTCGAGCGCCGACACCGGCTCGTCGCACACGATCAGGCCGGGCTCGAGGACAAGGGCGCGCGCGATGGCGATGCGCTGGCACTGGCCGCCGGAGAATTCGTGCGGCCTCCTGTTCCAGACGAGATCGGGATCGAGGCCGACCGCCTCCATCACGGCGCGGACACGGCGGGTGCGCTCGGCGGCATCGGAGACACCCGACACGATCAGCGGCTCGGCGATGATCTCGGCGACCCTGCGGCGCGGATTGAGCGAAGCGATCGGGTCCTGGAAGATCATCTGCAGGCGCGGCCGCATGGCCCGCAGCGCCTGGCCGCGCAACTGCGTCAGGTCCTTGCCGTCGAACACGACGGCGCCGGCCTTGGGCGGCGGCAATTGCAGCAGCGCGCGCGCCAGAGAGGACTTGCCCGAGCCCGATTCGCCCACGAGCCCCAGCGTCTCGCCCTGCTTCACCGAGAGCGTAACGTCGCTGACCGCGTGAACATGGCGGCCGCCGCCCACCGGGTATTCGACCACGAGGTTCCGGATGGAGAGGAGATCGCTCATGCCGCCGCTCCCGGCTCCATGCCCCTCGGATGGAAACAGGCGTAGCCGCGCCCGCCATCCATCGTCAGCGCCGGCTGCTCCGCGTCGCACCGCTCGGTGCGATAGAGGCAGCGCGGTCCGAAGGCACAGCCGCCGCTGCGCCGCGCCAGGTCCGGCGGGCGACCGGGAATGGCACTGAGCCGCGTGTGGGTGGGATCGGTGAGCCGCGGCAGCGAGCGCAGCAGCGCCTCGGTATAGGGCATACGCGGCGAACGGAAGATTTCGCGGGTCGCCGCGGTTTCCACCGCGCGGCCGGCATACATGACCATGATGTCGTCGCTGCGGCCCGCGGCCACGCCGAGATCGTGGGTGATCAGGATCATCGCCATCCCTCGCTGGCGCTGCTCACCCTGCAGCAGGTCGAGGATCTGGCGCTGAACGGTCACGTCGAGCGCCGTCGTCGGCTCGTCGGCGATCAGCAGCTTGGGCGCGCAGGCGATCGCGATGGCGATGGCCACGCGCTGGCGCATGCCGCCCGACATTTCGTGCGGATATTGCTGCGCGCGGCGTTCCGGTTCCGGGATGCCGACCTCGTTGAGCAGCTCGACGGCGCGGCGCGCGGCAGCCTTCGAATCCAGCCCGCGATTGAGGCGTAACCCCTCGCCGATCTGGCGGCCGATCTTCATGACCGGGTTGAGCGAGGTCATCGGATCCTGGAACACGATGCCGATCTCGGTGCCCAGGACGCTGCGGAACTCCCGGGCGGAGAGGCCGCGAAGATCCCGCCCCTCGAACAGGACCTGGCCGGCCACGCCGGCGCCCGAGCCCGCGCCGACCAGGCCGATCAGCGAGCGCACCAGCACCGACTTGCCCGACCCCGATTCGCCCACGATTCCCAGCGTCCGTCCCGCGTGCAGGTCGAAGGAGACGCCGTCGACGGCGCGTAGGGGACCGCGCGCCGTGGAGAAGCTCACCTGGGCATTGCGCACCGACAGGAGCGGCGCCTCGCTCTTCGACGGGCCGCTCACAGCGCCGACCTCCGCGGATCGACCATGTTGCGCACGATGTCGCCCACGAAGTTGAGCGACAGGACGGTGGCGAACATCACCGCCGCCGGGATCAGCGCGGTATAGGGCGCCACGTCGAGCGCCTCGCGCCCGTCGGCGATCATGCCGCCCCAGCTCGGCTGCGGGGCCGGGATGCCGAGCCCCAGGAACGAGAGCGCGCCCTCGGCCACGATGATCACGCTGATCGCCACCAGCCAGAACGCGAACATGGGCGGCAGGAGGTTAGGCAGGATCTCGCGTGTCAGGATGCGCCAGTCGCTGGCGCCGACGGTGCGGGCGGCCAGCACGAAGTCGCGGTTCGCCCAGGCCAGCGTGTTGGCCCGCGCCACGCGCGCCGCCGCCGGGATCGACAGGATGCCCAGCGCCAGGGTGACGTTGAACAGGCTCTGTCCGAGATAGGCGGTGAAGGTGAGCGCCAGCACCAGCGACGGGAAGGCCAGCAGGATGTCGATGAAGCCGACCGCCAGCATGTCGACCTTGCCGCGGAAGTAGCCGGCGCTCATGCCGATCGCGCCACCGATCAGGAAACCCAGGATCGGCGCGCAGATGCCAACGATCAGCGAGGTGCGGGCGCCGTAGATCACGCGCGAGAGCATGTCGCGGCCGAGATTGTCGGTGCCCAGCAGGAATTCGGCCGACGGCGGCTTGCGGCGCAGGATCAGTTCCTGCGCCGAGGGATCGGGCAGCCCGATCCAGTCGGCGGTGATCGCCAGGAAGACCACGAGCAGCAGCCAGCCGAGCGGCAGGGCGAGCGCCCAGTGCCAGCGGCGCCGCGGCCGGGTCGCGGCGACGACGGCGCCCTTAGCTGCGGAAGCGGACATGACGCACCCTCGGGTCGAGCACGGCGTAGAGCATGTCGACCAGGAAGTTGATGACCACGAAGCCCACCGCGATGAAGGCCACGGTGCCCTGCACGAGGATCAGGTCGCGGTTGAAGATGGCGCCCAGCAGCAGCCGGCCGACGCCGGGCAGGGCGAATATCTGCTCCACGATCACCGCGCCGCCGATCAGCCCGCCGATGTTGAGACCGAGAATGGTGATCAGCGTGAAGGACGAGGGGCGCAGCGCATGCTGCAGCAGGACGCGCCATTGCGGCAGGCCCTTGGCCCGCGCCAGCAGGATGAAGTCCTCCTTGAGCGTGGTCAGCAGGTCCGAACGCAGGACGCGCATCAGCACCGTCCACTCGATCAGGCCCAGGGTCAGCGACGGCAGGATCATCGATTCGAGATTGTCCCACAGGCCTTCGGACATCGGCGTGAAGCCGGTCGCCGGCAGGAGGTCGAAGGTCACGGAGAAGAGGTAGATCAAGACGATGCCCAGCATGAAGTTGGGCATCGCGAGAAAACCGAAGGCGGCCGAGGCCGAGATGCGATCGAAGATTCCGCCGGGCCGCCGCACCGAGAGAAGCGCCACCGGGATCGCGATCCCCAGCGCGATGACCTGCGCCATCACCATGAGCTGCAGCGACACCGGCAGACGATCGAGGATCGCCTGCACCACGGGCTCGCCGCTGCGGTAGGAGCGGCCGAGGTCGCCCGACAGCGCCGAGCCGAGCCAGTCGAAGTAACGCACCAGCATCGGCCGATCGAGGCCGAGATCGGCACGCAGGCCGGCAATGTCCTCGGGCGTCGCAAGGCTGCCCAGGATCACGATCGCCACATCCCCCGGCAGGATGTTCACGATCATGTAGGTGAGCAGGGTGACGCAGAACAGCACCACCACCAGCCGCACCATCTGGCGCGCAAGCCACGGCATCGGAACGCCCTACGCTACCTTACTCGACACCGTCCCTACTTGGTGAGCCACGCGCCCTCGACCTGCACCGCGCCACCGCGCAGGCCAGGAATGCCGTGCACATTGGCGCGGGTGATGGCGAAGTCGATGTTGCTGCCGGACCACAGCCAGACCGCATCGTCGTTCAGGATCTTGATGAGGTCGCAGTAGGCTGCCTTGCGCTTGTTCTCGTCGAGGCTGGTGCGTCCCACCAGCAGCAGACGGTCGACTTCGGCGTTGTTGTAGCCGGAGAAGTTGATCGGGCTCTTGGAGTGGAAATTGGCGAACATCTGCGGATCGACGTCGGCCAGGTCGATGATGCGCCAGCCGGTGACCTGGAAGTCGCGTGTGAGCGCTTCCTTCACCAGCTGCGTCTGGTCGACCGGCTTGATCTCGACGTCGATGCCGGCCTTCTTCATGTCGGCCTGGAAGACCTGTGCCCCCTCGCGGCCGCGCGGTGAGGCGGTGACCGTCATGGTCAGCTTCACGGGCTTGCCGTAGTCGGCGATCAGCTTGCGCGCGGCTGCCGGATCGTACTTCAGCGCCCCGCTATCCTTGCACTCGATCCCCGAGCTCGGCCCATACGGATCGTCGTACACGGGACGAAGACCCTGGGTCAGCACGGCGGCGTTGGCCTTGCGGTTCAGGGACATCGAGACGGCCTGGCGCACGCGCTTGTCGTTCAGCGGCTCGCGCTGGGTGTTGAGCGGAATGACGAGCGCGCCGCTGCCCACCCAGGTCAGCACCCGCAGGTTCTTGTCCTTCTTGGCCTTGACGATGTTCTCGGCGCGATCCTCCCAGATCACCTGGACGTCGCCTTTCACCAGGCTGGCGTAGCGCGCGTCGGAATCCGGCAATGGCCGCACGGTCACGCGGTCGAGATAGGGCTTGTCCTTGTCCCAGTAGTCGGGATTGCGCTCGGCAACCAGCCGGTCGGCGGCGCGCCATTCCTTGAAGACGAACGGGCCGGTGCCGACGGGATTGCGGTTGTAGTCGGCGCCCTTCTCCTGGGCAGCCTTCACCGAGATGATCAGCGTCGTGACCGTGGGCTGCGCCAGTGTCCGCGGCAGGGCGGCATTGGGCCCGCGCATCTTGAACACCGCGGTCAGATCGTCCGGCGCCTCGACCTTGTCGATGGCGAGATACGCGCGGCCGGCGAAGCGGTTGGCCGGATCGAGCAGGCGGTTGAAATGGTCGGCCACGGCCTGGGCGGTGAACGGCGTGCCGTCGTGCCATTTCACGTTCGGCCTGATCTTGGCCGTCCAGACGCTGCCATCTTCGTTGGGCGTCATCGACAAAGCGAGCGCCGGCAGCAGGTTGCCCTTGTCGTCGAGTCGCATCAGCGTCTCGTAGAAGAGCGACGCCGCGGTCACCGTCGAATTGGAATAGACGCCGGCCCGGATCGGATCGAAGCCTTCGAAGTCGCTCTCGACGCCGATCGTCAGGGCGCCGCCGCGCACCGGTGTCGCGGCCGGCGCCTGAGCGAAGGCCGGAGCCGCCAGACCGACGGCAAGCGCCGCCACCAGACCAAATCTGCGTGAAAACAGTGCCATTCAGGCCCTCCCATGGATCGCGCCGTTAACCGGCATCAACTCTATGGGAGGCAGGATAACGCGACGTTCAACGCAATCCTAGAGGATTGCGGAGCGCCTGAAGTTTCGCAGGCTACATGCAGTACGCCTGGGCCGCGACGACCGCGTTCAGGCCCTGCATTTCCTGCGGCGACAGGTTCGACGGGTTGAGCAGGTTGCCGCTCACACTCACCGACTGGTTCGACTTGCGCAGCCCGAGGATCGCGTTGGCGCGCTGGTCGGCCGGGATGCGCGCGATGATGCACTGGCACATCTTCTCCGAGGCCGTGACCATGCACTCCGTCATGAGGTCGTCGGCCCGAGAGGCGGACGAAAATCCCAGGGTCAGAACGAGAGCGGCAAATCCGGCGGCGATGATACGCATGCGAGTCTCCATGGATAGCACATCATACACCGTCTCTCAGCCAACCAGCCAGTTCCTCAAGAGACCGAACAGGCCGGTCAGGAAAAGGATCGTGAGGGCGACGTTGCGGTAGAGCCGCTCGCTGGCGAGGCCGTGGAACATCCGCCCGCCGGCCCAGGCGCCCAGCACCATGACCGGGAACAGCACGACGGCGCGGACCAGCGCGTCGACGCCCGCCACGCCCGTCGCCAGCACGATCACGATCAGCAGGAACTGCGTTAGGAAGTAATAGGTGACGATGTTCGCGCGGTTGACCTGCGGCGGATCGTTGCCCGACAGGAGATAGAGCAGCACCGGTGGCCCGCCGACGCTGGTCGTGGCCATCATCGCGCCCGAGACGGCACCGACGATCACCGTCGCCACCGTCGATCGCCGGCCGGTGTATTTCCAGCCGGTCCACATCAGGAGAACGAAGGCCACGATGACGGCCGACACCGCCGTCACGATCGTGTTCTTGTCGACGCTGGCCAGCAGCCAGACACCCGCCGGCATGGCCAGGCACGCCGCGAGGCTCATCGGCGTCAGCAGTTTCCAGTCGGCGTGCCGGCGGACCTGCGGGAAGAGCTGCAGCGACACGACGAGCTCAATGGCGACCACCGTCACCACCATCTCGGCCGAGCCGAACAGGATGGCGAAGATCGGCGCCATCAACATCGCCGAGCCGAAGCCCGCAAACCCGCGCATCAGGCCGGCGATCAGCGTCACGCCCAGCGCCGTCCAAAGGCCGGTCTCGGCGAACAGGGATTGGATGTAGGGGATCATGCGGGGACGGACTCAAGAAAAAAGAAGACGTTCGACGAAGATGATCCGCGGCCCTCGTTGGGCGGCGGATCAGCCAATAACTCGAAGCGTCTTAAGTCGCGTCATGATGGCCGGAGTGTCGACGAAGGCGACAGAACCGTCAACATTGCGCCTCACCCGTCTCCTCCACCGTTTGACGGCAGGGCGAACGCACGTGAGCTGAAGCGCCGTTGCAGTTCACTTTTCAAGAAAGCGAAAGGTCCCTCACCGCGTTCGGGATGACACCATTTGTTTGATCAGCGCACTGCGCAAATCTAGACAAATTGTCATCCCGAACGCAGTGAGGGACCTTTACCTCATATGCGATAGCCCAGCGTTTGGCGGGGAGGAAAAGTAGGTGTCGCTCAGCGCTTCTCCTGCCCCTCGCCCGTCTTGTCGCGCAGGCGGCGCATGCCGCGCAGCCAGCGGTCGCGGTCGAGCTTGCGCACCATGTATTCCTTCACTTCGGGATGCGGCAGGATCAGGAAGCGCTCCTCGTCCATCGCCTCGATCACCGTCTGGGCCACCGCGTCGGTGTTGATCACGCCGTCGACCGAGGCCGCGGTCGCACCGGCCATGCGCAGCATGTTGGTGTCGACGGCCTGCGGACACAGCACCGAGACGCGGATGCCGCGGTCGCCGTACTGGATGGAGAGATGCTCGGCCAGCGCCACGCCCGCGTGCTTGGTGACGCCGTAGGGCGCCGAGCCCATCGAGGCCAGCAGGCCGGCCGCGCTCGCGGTGTTGAGCAGATAGCCCTCGCCGCGCTTCAGCATCTGCGGCACCAGCGCCCGCGCGGCATAGACATGCGCCATGACGTGGATCGCCCACGAATCGGCCCAGTCCTTGTCGGTCGCATCCTCGTGGCCGCCGCGGCCGATGCCGGCGTTGGAGAAGAAGATGTCGATCTCGCCGTACTTCTTCTCCGTCTCGGCGATCAGGCGCTTCACCTCGGCTTCCTGGCCGATGTCGCCCGCCACCGCGAGGGCGCCGATGTCCTTCGCGACCTTCTCGAGCCGCTCGGCATCCCGGTCGGCCACGACCAGCCCCCTGGCCCCTTCCTTCGCAAAGCGCAGCGCGATCGCCTCGCCGATGCCGCCCGCCGCCCCGGTGACGACGCAGACCTTTCCCTTGACCTTCATGTCAGCCCCACGATTGCTCGATCAGGTCGATGTACTGCGCCTTGGTCGGCTGGCGCGGTGTCGAGAGGTGGCAATGGTCGCCCATCGCGCCATCGGCGATCTTCTCGATCGTGTCCTGCGCCAGGCCCGCTGCACCGAGGCCCTTCGGGATGCCCAGCCGTTCGTTGAGCGCCGACACTGCATTGGCCACGCCGTCGGCGTTGGCTTCGCTTTCGGACAGGCCCATCACCAGCGCCACGCGCTTGAACTTGTCGCCGACCGCCGGCTCGTTGAAGCGCAGCACCGCCGGCAGGTAGATGGCGTTCAGCGTGCCGTGGTGCAGGCGATAACCCTTGAGGCCACCGGTCGGATGCGAGAGCGCATGAACGGCGCCCAGCCCCTTCTGGAACACCATGGCGCCCTCCATGGCGGCCACCGCCATGTTGTAGCGCGCCTCGCGATCCTGCCCGTCCCTGGTCGCGCGTTCGACGTATTTCCACGCCTTCTCCAGCCCGTCGAGCGCGATCGAATCGGCCGGCGGATTGAAGACGTTGGCGAGGTAGCATTCGATATTGTGCGTGAGCGCATCCATGCCGGTGCCGGCCGTGAGATGCGGCGGCAGGCTCATCGTCAGTTCCGGATCGATCAGCGCCAGCCGCGGGATCAGGTAGGGACTGCCGATCGCGAGCTTGCGGCCCGAATCCATGATGATGACGCCGCCGCGGCTCACTTCGCTGCCGGTGCCCGACGTCGTCGGGATCGCGACCATGGGCGCCACCGCCGCGGTGATCTTGCCCGCCCCGCCCTCGACGAACGAATAGGCCTGCAGCGACGGGCCGGGATGCGTCGCCATCAGCGCGACGGCCTTGGCCAGATCCATGGGCGAGCCGCCGCCGATGGCGATGATGCCGTCGCAGCCCTCTTCTTTGTAGATCCTGAGCGCGTCGCGCATGGCGGCTTCGGTCGGGTTCTCCGGGGTCCCGTCGTAGATCGTGATCGGCATGTTGCCGGGCAGCTGTTCCTTGACCTTGGCCCACAGGCCGGCCGCGATGACGCCCTTGTCGGTGACGATCAGCGGGCGGCGCATGCCCATGAGCTGCAATTCAGCCTCCAGGAGCTTCAGCGCGCCGAAGTCGAACTGGATGCGGGTCAGGTAGGTGATCAAGGCCATCCGTCAATTCCTCTCGATTTTGCGCGGAGCCTACGCGAGAAAGTGCGCATGAGCGACACCCTCGTCCTGCGTGCCGGGACCACCGGCGATGCCGCCGCGATCGCCACCGTGATCGCGGCCTCCTTCGAACAGTATCGCGGCAGGCTCGTGCCGGAATCCGGCGCCTTCCGCGAAACGCCCGAGAACATCGCCACCGAACTTGGACGGGGCGTCGGCACGATCGTCGCGGAGCGGAACGGCCAGATGCTCGGGTGCGTGCTCGTCGAGGAGATGGAGGGCGATCTCTATTTCGGCCGCCTCTCCGTCGTGCCCGCGGCGCGCGGCCAGGGCCTTTCGAAACAACTGATCGCTGCCGTCGAGGCCGAGGCACGCCGTCGCGGCCTTTCCGGCGTCCGCCTCGGGGTGCGCATCGTGCTCACGGACAACCAGCGCCTGTTCCAGGCGCTCGGCTACCGCGAGACGTCGCGGGAGGCCCATCCGGGCTTCAACCATCCGACCTCGATCAACATGCGCAAGCCGCTCCCCTGATCGGCCGTCGGTATTTCCCCCTCGCCCCCAACCGCGCGACCGATTGACAGGGGAGCACCCGGGGGCACGGTCTGCTAGTCTGAAGGGTATGAGCAGCCGCACACCCCTCACCGGTCCTTCCGTCTGGCATGGCCAGGACATCAAGAATTCCACGCGCTGGATTCGCACCCTGACGCAAGATGGCATCGACGAACTCGACGCCGCCCTCAAGGGCCTGCGTGGCATGGAGTGGTCGGAGATTTCGCGGGAAGATTTCCACCTGCCGACCCTCGACGAGCTGTTCGACGACATCGCCGACGAGCTCGAGAATGGCAGCGGCATCGTGAAGCTGCGCGGCATCCCGGTCGATCGCTACAGCGAGGACGACCTGAGGCGCCTCTACTTCGCCATCGGCACGCATGTCGGCACACCGGTGTTCCAGAACCGCAACGGCGAGCTGATGCGCGCCATCCGCGACGAGGGCGCCCATGTCGGACGCACCTACGGCGAGACCAAGGATGAGAAGGGTTCGACCTTCCTCTCCTCCTACGCCCGCACGCTGACCAACGGCGCGCTGCGCTTCCATACCGACCGCACCGACGTCGTGACCCTGCTTTGCGTGCGCCAGGCGCGCGCCGGCGGCGTCAGCAAGCTCGCCTCGACGCCCGCCATCCACAACGCGATGCTGGAGCGCCGGCCCGACCTGCTCGAACTGCTGTTCCAGGATTACTGGCGCAGCCGCTTCGGCGAGGAGGGCACCCAGAAGGACGGCGAAGCGACGACGCGCGAGACCGCCTATCCGCTGCCGATCTTCGGCCTGCGCGACGGCAAGTTCACGTCGCACTATTCGCTGACCTTCATCGAGGCGGCGCAGATGGCGCCCGGCGTGCCGAAGCTCACCGACGCCCAGCGCGAGGCGATCGACATGCTGATGAAGACCGCCGAGGAACTCTGCTTCGAGATGACCCTCGAACCCGGCGACCTGCAGCTCATCAACAGCCACGTCACCTATCATGGGCGCACGCCGTTCGAGGACGACGCTTCGAGCGGCCACGACCGGATGCTGCTGCGCCTCTGGCTCACCATGCGCAACAACCGCCCCCTGCCCCAGGGTCACGAGGTTCTGTGGCAGGAGATCGAGGCCGGCCGTCCCCGCGGCGGCATCCGCCAGGTCGAACTCTAAGTCCCAACGAAGAGCCTTTTGCGGGGGCGCGCCACTGCGCGCGGGGTAACCCCCGCGCTGAAGTGGCGCGTCATGAGCGGTCTGACCTCAGGTTCTGGCGGTATCCAGCTACCACATATCCGGAATCCTCCCTTCGTTTCGACTGTTTCGTTTATTTCGCTTATTTCGGTTGCGCCGGTTGACGGTATCGCAGGGGCGCAGCTTAATGCGCACCCAAAGTAGTTGACTAGGCAATCACCCGCATATAGTTTCCTAGTCAACACATGACATCCGATCTTGAAACCCACCTGGGCTACTGGCTGCGCTTCGTGTCCAACCACGTCTCGCACGCCTTCAGCCTCAAGCTGCAGGCCAGAGACGTTACCGTTGCCGAATGGGTCGTGCTGCGCGAGCTGTTCGACCTCGCCGATATCCAGCCCAGCACGTTGGCCGACCGGCTGGGCATGACCCGCGGGGCGATCTCCAAGCTGGCCGACCGGCTGATTGCCAAGGAACTGATCGCGCGCACCGCTTCGACCGAGGACCGGCGCCAGCAGACGCTGTCGTTGACCGATGCCGGACGCACCTTGGTGCCGACGCTGGCAGAACTGGCCGACCGCAACGATGCCGAGTTCTTCGGCCATCTGGAACCGGCCGAACGCACGGCGCTTGAGAAAACGCTGAAGGAGATCGTGCGCCGCCACGATCTCAAGACCATCCCCACCGAGTAGGACAGAACCATGGACATCGCCGTCATGGAAGAATGCAACACGGCTTCCCACGAGGAGCGCATCACCTTCGGCGAAGTCGTCGGCCGCCTCATCGGCGCGGGCGTCGAGCGCTATCACGCCGACCTGGTGCGCGGAGAGACGACCTATTTCATGCCCGATGGCCAGTCCCACCGCGTCACGAACAAGACCATGGACACACTGCCCGCCGACGCCTTTTCGGCCGATGGCGTCCTGGCCGCGGTCCGCGCGATCCAGGCCGGCAAGACGAAGTACCTGGCCTTCTGCCGCCAGATCATGGAAGCGGGCTGTGTCGGCTACCTCGTCTCGATGCAGGGCCAGCGCGCCGTCTATTACAGCCGCAGCGGCGAGACCTATGTCGAGCCGTTCCCGGCCGCCGCCCCTTAGCGCTTCTGGCGCAGGCGGCCGACGATGCCGGCGGGGAAGAAGTAGACGCAGAGGATGAAGGCCACGCCCAGCCACAGCAGCCAGCGGTCGGGATGGAACAGGTTGGCCAGCAGCGGCACGCCGACCAGCGCCTTGTTGGCGATCGCCAGCAGGTCCTGCAGGTAGTTCTGGGCGAACACCAGCAGCACCGCGCCGATCACGGCGCCGTACATCGTGCCCATGCCGCCGATCACCACCATCAGCAGGATGTCGACCATGATGTCGAAGCTGAGGGTCGTGTCGGGATTGGTCTGGCTCGACCACAGGGCCAGCAGGGCCCCTGCCAATGCCGCGGTCGCAGCAGCGATACAGCTCGCGATGGTGCGGTAGACCACGGTGCGGTAGCCGATCGCCTCGGCGCGGAACGGATTCTCGCGGATCGCCATCAGCACGCTGCCGAACGGCGAGTTCACGATGCGCAGCAGCACCAGGATCAGGACCAGTGACGCGCCATAGACGAGATAGTAGTCGAGCAGCCGGCCGTTCAGCCGCACGCCGAACAATGTGTCTCCGAACGAGAAGGAGCTGCGCAGCACCGCCGGCAGCCGGTAGTTCAGCCCGTCCTCACCGCCAGTGAGATCGGAGAGCTGGGAGGCCAGGATCGCGAAGGCGCTGGCAACCGCCAGGGTGATCATGGCGAAGAAGATCGTTCGCACGCGCAGACTGAACAGGCCGATCACGGTGGCCAGCACGATGGCGACGACGAGCCCCGCCACGGTGCCGACGGCGACCGCGTCCCACCCCGCCCCCATGCGCGTGAGCGAGATGGCGACGCCGTAGGCGCCGATGCCGAAGAACATCGTGTGGGCGAAGGAGACGATGCCGGTATAGCCCAGCAGCAGGTCGAACGACGCCGCCAGCACGATGAAGACGCAGATCTTGGCGGCCACATTCAGCGATTTGGCGCCCGGGAACAGGAACGGCGCCACCGCGAGGCCGACCAGGATGGCGACCAGCGCAAGCGCCAGCCAGCGGCTGCGCGGCAGGTCGTCGGACAGGATCGAGCGCAGCATCGCCGCTACCTCTTCGCCACGGGATAGAGCCCCTGCGGTCGCCACAGCAGCACCAGCGCCATCAGCAGGATGTTGGAGCCCAGCGCCACCTTGGGCGCCAGGAAGCCGATATAGTTGGCCGTCAGACCCACCAGCAGTGCGCCCACGAAGCAGCCGCCCACCGAGCCCAGCCCGCCGATGATGATGACGATGAATACCAGCACGGCGACCTGCGCGCCGATCGCCGCCGTCACCGTCTCCTGGTAGAGGCCCCACATGGCGCCGCCGAGGCCCGCCAGCGCCGAGCCGACCACGAACACGCCGACGAACAGGCGGCGGATGCGATAGCCCAGCGCCTCGACCATCTCGCCGTTCTCGACGCCGGCCCGGATCAGCAGGCCGATCCGGGTGCGGTTCAGCGTCAGCGCCAGGGCCGCGAACACGACCAGCCCGACCCCGACGGCGAGTACGCGATACTTCTCGATCGCCACGTCGCCGAACAGAAAAGCGCCGCGCAGCGCCGTCGGCCGGCTGAGCGTGATCTGATCCGGTCCCCAGATCACCTTGAGGAGCTGCTCGGCAACGATCAGCCCGCCGGTGGTCACCAGGATCTGCTTCAGGTGCTGGCCGTAGACCGGCCGCACGATGACGCGTTCGAAGCCGAGGCCCAGCACGCCGCTCACCACCATGGCCGCCAGCACGGCGGGGCCGATGGCCGCGAGGTTCAGCCAGATCGAATCGGCGGTCATCCAGGGGGCCAGCGCCAGCATGACGCTGGCCGCCACGAAGGCGCCCACGGCGATGAAGGCGCCATGTCCGAAGTTCAGCACGTCCATCAGACCGAAGGTCAGCGTGAGGCCCGAGGCCATGATGAAGATCATCAGGCCCATCGCGAGCCCTGCGACGGTGAGCGTCACCCAGCTCGCCGGCGAGCCGATCAGCGGCAGGGCGCCGATCATGAGGGCCGGGATCAGCAGCAGCGGAAGCCAGTCTCGTTTCATTGATGCGTATCCATGCCGAGGCCAAGCAGATGCTGCTGCAAGGCGGAGTCGGCGGCGAAGGCCGCCATGCCGCCCTGGTGCGCCACCCTGCCGTCGTCCATCACCGCGACGGAGTCGCCCAGCTGGCGGGCGAAGGCGAAGTTCTGCTCGACCACCAGCAGGGTCGACTCGCCGTCCTTCAGCTCGCGGAAGGCGTCGATCATATTGGCGATGATGGCCGGCGCCAGGCCCTTGGTCGGCTCGTCGATCAGCAGCAGGCGGCGCGGCTCGATGATGGCGCGCGCCACCGCCAGCATCTGCTTCTGTCCGCCCGACAGGAGGCCTGCCGGCAGGGTCCAGAACCGTTTCAGCGCCTCGAAGCGCGCGAAGATCCAGTCGAGACGCTTCTGGTTGGGCGGCCCCGACCGCGCGGCCAGCACGATATTCTCCTGCACCGTAAGGTCGGCAAAGATCGCCATGCTCTCCGGCACGTAGGCGATGCCCAGCCGGGCGATGTCGGGCGTCGGCAGATGGGT
The DNA here is from genome assembly GCF_965228225.1 of Reyranella sp. Classification (GTDB taxonomy): domain Bacteria; phylum Pseudomonadota; class Alphaproteobacteria; order Reyranellales; family Reyranellaceae; genus Reyranella. Next base: position 3,684,538 of record NZ_OZ245801.1, read on the forward strand.
GATGTCGCGCCCATCGAAACGGATTTCTCCCGCCGCCGCGCGCCACATACCCATGATGGTGCGCAGGGTCGTGGTCTTCCCCGCCCCGTTGCGGCCCAGCAGCATCGTGAGCCCGCCCTCGGCCACGTCGAACTCGACACCGTGCAGGATGTGGTAGCGGCCAATATGCGTCTGCACGCCCTTGAGACTGAGCAACGCGCTCAAGGCTTTCCTCCCCATTCAAATGGGGAGGTGGCGGCGTCAGACGCCGACGGAGGGGTCAGAAGCGCGGCGCCGAAGAGGATGCCCCCTCCGGCCCTTCGGGCCACCTCCCCATCTGAATGGGGAGGAAAGCTTGAAGCACGCTCACGCATCGACCGCGCCTCCAAGATACGCTTCGCGCACGATGTCGGAATTGATGACCTCGGCGGGCTTGCCGTCGGCCACCAGCTTGCCCTGGTGCAACACGACGATGCGGTCGGACAGCGAGCGCACGACGTCCATCTTGTGCTCGACCAGCAGGATCGTCTTGTCGCCGCGCTGCTTGATGGCGGCGATGATGTCGAGGATCGTCGGCACCTCGTCGATGCTCATGCCGGCGGTCGGCTCGTCGAACATGAACACGTCGGGTTCGAGCGCCAGCAGGATCGCGACCTCGAGCTTGCGCTGGTCGCCGTGCGGCAGGGTCGCGGCGATCGCCTGGGCGCGGTCGGCCAGCGACACGGCGGCGAGATGCACCATCGCCCGGTCGATCAGCTCGCGATGCGTGAGCGTGCGGCTGAACAGGTCGTAGCCCTTGCCGCTCTTCACCTGCACCGCCAGCCGCACGTTCTCGAGCGTGCTGAGGTTGGGAAAGAGGTTGGTGAGCTGGAAGGCCCGCCCCAGCCCGAGCCGTGTCCGGCGCGGCGCCGCGAGGGTCGTGATGTCCTGGCCGTTCAGCATGACGCGGCCGGAGGTGGCCGGGAGCTGCCCGGAGATCAGGTTGAAATAGGTCGTCTTGCCCGCACCGTTCGGCCCGACGATCGAGGTGAGCGTGCCCTTCTCGAAGGCGCACGACACCCCGTCGACGGCCGCGTGTCCGCCGAAGCGGATGGTGAGGTCTTTGGTCTCGAGCATCGGTTTTATAGGAGCGCGCCACTCCAGTGGCGCATCATGATCATGAGCGCCACTGGAGTGGCGCGCTCCAATAACTCTTAGCGCTTGTTCTTGATCGGCAGCGTCATCTCGCTCGCCGGGATCACGCGCACCAGTTCGAGCAGGTCGACGTTATCCGGCGCGTCCTTCTTCATGCGCCAGTGATACATCTCCTGCAGGGCCTGATGGTCTTCCTTGCGGAAGGTCATCGTGCCCTTGGGCGTCTCGAAGCTCATGCCCTCCATCGCCGCGATCAGCTTCTCGCTGTCCGTCGACTTGGCCTTCTTCACGGCCTCGACCAGGGCGATGGCGGCGCTCATGCCGCCCGCCACGAAGAAGTCCGGCGGCACGCCGTTGTTCTTCTTCTTGTACTCGGTGACCAGCCAGTCGTTCACCGGGTTCTTGGGGAAGCCCCAATAGTAGTAGATCGCGCCTTCGAGGCCGGGGAACTGCTTCCAGCCGGCCATCACCGGCAGCAGGTTGCCACCGGGCGCCATCTCGATGCCGAAGCGCTCGGGCTTGAGGTCCATCAGCTTCGGCAGCGGATGGGCGCCGGCCCACACCACGACCACGACCTTGCGGCCGGGCTTGTCCTTCAGCGCGTCGAAAATGCGCTGCGCCGACGCCGTGAAGTCGGTCGTGGCCTGCGGTGCATATTCCTCGTGCACGATCTTGGCCTTGGAGCCGACCGCGGCCAGCGCGGCCTTCACCGCGGCGACGCCGTCCTTGCCGAAGGCATAGTCCTGGGCGAGCGTGGCGATGCTGATGTTCTCGTCCTTCAGGGTCGCGGCGGAGGCCAGCGCGTCCTGGGTGGAGTTGCGCCCGGTCCGGAAGATGTAGCGGTTCCACTTCTCGCCAGTGATCTGGTCGGCCACGGCCGGCTCGACGATCAGCAGCTTCTTGTACTCCTCGGCGATCGGCAGCATGGCGAGCGCGCCCGCCGAACCGGTGGTGCCGACGGCGATGTCGACCTTGTCGTCGCCATAGGCCTGTTCGAGCGCGGCCTTGGCGAGGTCCGGCTTGAACTGGTCGTCCTTCAGGATGACCTGGATCTTGCGGCCATCGACTTCCATCGTGCCCTTGGTCGCGTATTCCAGGCCCAGCATGAAGCCGGCCTCGGTCTGCCGCGCATAGGCTTCGAGCGGACCGGTCTTGCTGTAGATCAGCGCCACCTTGAGCGGCGGCTGCTGGGCGACCGCCGGACCGGCCAGAAGCAGGCCGGTCAGCGCCAGAAACGAACGACGGATCATCAAGTATCTCCCTCCCTGGAGGAGGTCCTTCTAATCCATGAGCGCGGTTTGCACCACCGTGCGGAATTGATCGCGCGCGCAATTTACATACTGCTGGGGGCGCGCCTCTCCAGGGGCGCGCCCCCAGCGATCAGCTTCTCATGACTTTCCCTCGAGCAATGGCCGCTCGCGTTGGAAGAGGTCGATGACGGCATCCATCACGGCGCGCACGCGCGGCAGCGCGCGCAGGTCGCGATGGACCAGCAGCCATTGGTCGGCAAAGACGTCGGGGATGATGCCGCCGATCCGGCGAAGCAAAGGATCGGGGTCGCCGAGATGGCAGGGCAGCACGGCGAGGCCGGCGCCGGTGCGGGCCGCCTCGTGCAGCACCAGCCAGTTGTTGCCGCGGATCTCGGGACGGCGTCCGCCGCGCAACGCCAGCAGCCAGCTCTGGCCCTGCATGCGAAGATGGTCGTCGTCGAAGCCGACCCAGGGCAGCGCGGCCAGCGCCGCCGGGGTGGCGCGCTTCACCGAAAAATCGCGCGCGGCATAGACCGCATAGGCCAGCCGTCCCAGCTTGCGGGCCACGATGCCGCCGAGATCCGGCACCTGCTCGCGGATCAGGAGGTCGGCCTCACGGCGCGACAGGTTGGCCAAGGTATGGCTCGAAACGACCTCGAATTCGATCTGACTGAGCTTGCGCCTGAGCTCGGCGGAGTAGCGGGCGATCAGCGCGGCGGTCGCCTCCTCCGCCGAGAGCCGCACGGTGCCGCTCACCGTGTCGCTGAGACCGGCGCTGCGGCGGTGGATCGACTGCGCCGCCTTCTCCATCGCCTCGGTGTCGGCCAGAAGCTCCTCGCCGGCGCCGGTCGGCACGAAGCGGTCGGGCAGCCGGTCGAACAGCCGAGCGCCGATCTGCTTTTCCAGCGCCTGAATGCGGCGCGAGACCGTGGGATGACTGACCCCCAGCGCCTTCGCCGCCGTGGTCAGGGTGCCGCCGCGCGCCAGGGCCAGGAAAATACGGAGATCGTCCCAGTTCTTGTCCATGTTCAGAAATGTACAGCGGGCTTTCCGAATTGTGGACTGACGAATACGGGTGTTCGCCCTAGCATCGCATCATGCACATCGAACCCCGCCTCCTCGTCTTCACCAAGGGCGTGCGTGCCCGCATCGCCGCCACCGTCGCCGTCGGCCTCCTGGGCGTGGGCTGCGGCATCGCGCGGCTCGGTCTTCTCGGATGGCTGATCGGCCAGATCTTCGTCGGGCGGCCGCTGCAGGAGCTGGTGCTGCCGATCCTTCTGATCGCCGGGGTGATGGTGCTGCGCGGCGTGGCCGAGCACTGGCGCGCCGTGCTGGCGCACGAGACGGCCGCGCGGGTCCAGAAGGCGCTGCGCCGAACCCTTTACGACAAGGTCGCCTCGCTCGGCCCGGCGACGGTCGGCCGGCAGCGCTCCGGCGGTCTCACGCTGTCCATGATCGACGGCGTCGAGCAGCTCGAAACCTATTTCGGGCAGTTCCTGCCGCAGTTCCTGATCGCGTTGCTGACGCCGCTGCTGATCTTCGTCGTCATCTCCTTCATCGACCTGCCGGTGGCGCTGGTCATGCTGGGCTTCGCGCTGGTCGCGCTGTTCGCTCCCGCGCTCTGGCACAAGTGGGACGTCCGCGCCTCGATCGCGCGCATGACGGCCTACAAGTCGTTCGCCGCCGAGTTCCTCGATTCGATCCAGGGCCTGGCGACCCTGAAGGCGTTCGGCCAAGGCAAGGCGCGCGCCGACAAGCTCGAGGTCGAGGCGCGCGATCTCTTCCGCCGCACTATGTGGGTGTTGGGCACCAACTCGCTGGCGCGCGGCATCACCGACACCTCGATCGCGGGCGGCGCGGCCGCGGCGTTGATCTATGGCGCTTCGAGGGTCGAGGCCGGCGCCATGACGCTCACCTCGCTGCTGGTCATCCTGATGCTGGGCATCGAGATCTTCCGGCCGATGCGCGAGCTGCGCTCGGTGCTGCACCAGGGCATGGTCGGCCTCTCCGCCGCGCAGGGCATCTACCGCATCCTCGACGACACGCCGTCGGTGATCGACCCAGTGCCGGCGCGCCTTGATGGGCTGCTGGCCCCGACCATCGCCTTCGAGGATGTGCGCTTCTCCTATCCGGGCACGCGTCGCACGGTGCACGAGCGGCTGAACTTCACGGCGGCCGCCGGCGAGCGGCTGGGCCTCGTCGGCTCCTCGGGCGGCGGCAAGTCGTCGATCGTGCGCCTGCTGCTGCGCTTCTACGATCCCGACCAGGGCCGCATCCTGCTGGGCGGCCACGATCTGCGCACGCTGTCCTTCGCGCAGATCCGCTCGCTGATCTCGGTGGTGAACCAGGACACGTTCCTGTTCCACGGCACCGTCGAGGAGAATATCCGCCTTGGCCGGCCCGGTGCCTCGCGCGAGGAGATGGAGGACGCGGCACGCGCCGCCAACATCCATGACTTCATCGAGAGCCTGCCGCAGGGCTACGCGACGATCATCGGCGAGAAGGGCATCAAGCTCTCCGGCGGCCAGCGCCAGCGGGTCGCCATCGCCCGCGCGCTGCTGCGCGACACGCCGATCCTGGTGCTCGACGAGGCGCTTTCCGCCGTCGATGCCGAGAACGAGGCGGTGATCCAGGAAGCGCTCGACCGGCTGATGCAGGGCCGCACGACGCTCATCCTGGCGCATCGCCTGTCGAGCGTCATCGACTGCGACCGCATCCTCGTCCTCGACCGCGGCCATGTCGCCGAGGAAGGCAAGCATGCCAAGCTGATGAGCCAGGGCGGCGTCTATGCGCAGCTCATGGCCGAACAGGCGCGCGAGCAGCAGGCCGACGTCACGCTCGATGCGCTCGCGGCACCCCAGCGCGCCGAGACGATCGCCAGCACCTCGGGCGGCGCGATGAAGCCCATTACCGAAGGCATCATCAAGGCCGAGGGCCTGACCTGGTATCAGGTCGTCGCGGCACTGATGAAAGTCATCATGCCGTGGAAGGGCAAGCTCACCGCCACCTTCATCCTGGGCGTGGCACGCGTCGTTTCCTTCATCGGCATCGGCGTGCTCTCGGCGCTGATCGTGCTGGCGCTCAAGAACCACGAGCCCTATGGCGGCCTCGCCATCGCGCTGGCCATCCTGGCGCCCGTCTCAGGCATCCTGCACTGGTTCGAATCCTGGCTGGCGCACGACATGGCCTTCCGGCTGCTGGCCGAGATGCGCATCGACGCCTTCCGCAAGCTCGACGCGCTGGCGCCCGCCTATCTCACGCGCCGTCGTACCGGCGACCTGATGGCGCTGGCCACCAACGACATCGAGCTGGTCGAGTATTTCTTCGCCCACACGGTGGCGCCGGCCTTCGTGGCGATCCTGATCCCCGCCGCCGTGGTGATCGCGCTGGCCACGACGAGTGGCTGGCTGGCGATCACGCTGGTGCCGTTTCTGCTGGCCGTGGGCCTGAGCCCCTTCCTGATGCGCAAGCGGGTCGATCGGCTGGGCAGCCAGGCGCGCGAAGCGGCCGGCGAACTCGGCGCCTTCGCCGTCGATTCGGTGCAGGGGCTGGGCGAGATCGTCGCCAACCAGCAGGAGCGCGCGCGCGGCGACAAGCTCGACGAGCTGTCGGACCGCCACATATCGCTGCGCCTGCCCTTCTTCAGCGAGCTCACGATGCAGCACGCCATCCTGGAAGTGCTGACGGGTCTGGGCGGCCTCGCCATCGTCGTGGTCGGCGCCGTCCTCGCCTCGCGCGGCACGCTCGATCCCGGCCTGCTGCCGCTGATGACCATCCTCGCAATGTCGGCCTTCCTGCCGGTCTCCGAGATCGCACAGATCGGCCGCCAGCTCGCCGACACGCTGGGCGCCACGCGGCGGGTCTATGCGCTGGCCAACGAGCCGATCCCGGTGCGCGACGGCCGGGGCGTGCCCGCCGCGCGCGGGGCAGCGGCGCTGGCCCTGGAACAGGTGAACTTCACCTATCCCGGGCAGACGCGGCGGGCCTTGTCCGATGTCAGCTTCGCCATTCCCGCCGGCAAGACGGTGGCGCTGGTCGGCACCTCGGGCGCCGGCAAGACCACGACGGCGCAGCTCCTGATGCGCTTCTGGGATCCCGACACCGGCCGCATCACGCTGAACGGCACGGATCTCCGAGACTACAAACTCGACGAGCTGCGTGGCCTCGTCGCGCTGGTGGCGCAGGACACCTATCTCTTCAACGACACGCTGCGCGCCAACATCCTGATCGCACGGCCCGAGGCGACGGAGGCCGAGCTGCTGGCTGCGATCGAGCATGCGTCACTGGGTGAACTGGTCGCGGCCCTGCCGCAGGGCCTCGATTCGCCGGTCGGCGAGCGCGGCACCAGCCTGAGCGGCGGCCAGCGCCAGAGGGTGGCCATCGCGCGCGCCTTCCTGAAGGACGCCCCGATCCTGATCCTCGACGAGGCGACCTCGCATCTCGATGCGGTGAACGAGCAGGCGGTGCGCCGCGCACTCGACGTGCTGAAGGCCGATCGCACGACCATCGTGATCGCGCATCGTCTGTCGACGGTACGCGATGCCGATCTGATCGTGGTGCTGGACGAGGGCCGCGTGGCGGAAAGCGGCACGCACGCCTCGCTGGTTTCGCGCGGCGGTCTCTATGCGCGACTCGTGTCGCGCCAGCTTGCGTCGGTCTACGCACCGGCTGCACAGTGAGGGGATGAAGCGACAGCTCCACCTCAACCTCTTCATCCAGAGCCGGGGCCATCACGAAGCCTCGTGGCGGCACCCCGCCTCCTCGACGCTGGCGCTGACCGACATCGAGTATTTTCGCGATCTCGCGCAGCGGGCCGAGGCGGGCCTCTTCGATTCGATCTTCCTGGCCGACCAGCTGGCGCTGGCCGACACGGTGGCGCATGCCGCCAGCACCTGGCTCGAGCCGATCACGGCACTTGCCGCCATCGCCGGCTCGACGCAGCGCATCGGCCTCATCGCCACGGCCTCGACCACCTACTCCGAGCCGTTCAATCTCGCCCGACAGTTCGGCTCCCTCGACCATATCAGCGGCGGCCGTGTCGGCTGGAATATCGTCACCTCGTGGCTCGCCCCGGCTGCGCGCAACTTCGGCGGCACCGGTCTCGTGAGCCACGACGAGCGCTACGAGCGCGGCGAGGAGTTCGTGCAGGTTGCCAAGGCCCTGTGGGACAGCTGGGCCGACGACGCCGTGCTCGACGACCGTGCGAGCGGCCACTATGCGCGCGCCGATCGCATCCGCCCGATCAATCACGAGGGCAAATATTATCGCGTCGCCGGCCCGCTCAACATGCCGCGCGGGCCGCAGGGGCGACCGGTCTTCGTGCAGGCCGGTTCGTCCGACACCGGCCGCCGCTTCGCCGCGCGCCATGCCGAGGCGGTCTTCACCGCACAGATGGAAAAGACCACCGCGCAGGAATTCTATGCCGACCTCAAGAAGCTCGCGGCGGCCGAAGGTCGTCCGTCAGAGCATGTGCTGATCCTGCCCGGCCTCAGCCCCGTGATCGCCTCGACCGAAGCCGAGGCGAAGCGGCTTGCGAAGGAGCTGAACGAACTCACCGATCCCGAAGTCGGGCGCAAGCGGCTGAGCGGCCGGTTCGGCGGCCACGATTTCTCGCACCTGCCGCTCGACCGCCCGCTGACGGCCGAGGACTTCCCAGACCCCGGCACCGTCCAGGCGGCGCGAAGCCGCACCGAGGTGATCGTCGGGCTGGTCCGGCGCGAGAAGTTCACGCTGCGCCAGCTGCTCGCCTATCTCGCCGGTGCGCGCGGCCATTTCACCACCGCCGGCACGCCCGAACAGATCGCCGACCTGATCGAAGACTGGTTCAACGACGGCGCCGCCGACGGCTTCAACCTCATGCCGCCCCTGCTCCCGTCGATGCTCGACGTGTTCGTGGCCGAAGTCGTGCCGCTCCTGCAGACGCGCGGGCTGTTCCGCACCGCCTATGAAGGCACGACGTTGCGCGATCATTTCGGCCTGCCAAGGCCGATGGCGGCGACCACCAGGCAGAGCGAGCCGATCCAGAGTTCGCAGACGGCCTAGGGTGATGCCTCCCCCGAAACGCCGCTCACTCCTGACCTCCGCCGGAGCGGCTTTCCTGCCGCTTCCGGCGCTCGCACAGTCCGCGCTGCCTGAGCGCGCGTTGCGCATCATGGTGGGGTATGCCGCGGGCGGCGGCGCCGACATCGTAGCCCGCACCATTGCGCCCGCCCTCCAGCAGCGCACCGGCCGCATCGTCTCCGTCGAGAATCGTCCAGGTGCTGGCGGCCTCACCATGGTCGAGAGCCTGAAGAATGCGGCATCTGATGGCTCGATCATCGGAATGCTTCCGAGCACCGTCATGATCCGTCGGCTTACGTCGCCTGCGGCCATCCCGATCGATCCCATGCTCGACCTCGCGCCACTCGGCATAATCGGTACGTTCGAGACGGCGTTCTGCGTGTCGCCTTCGATCGGCGTTCGAACGATGGCGGAATATGTGCAATGGGCGAAGGACGGTCCGCCCGAGCGTCGTCGTTTCGGCACGGCCGCCCCGGAGACCTTCTCGCAATATTTTGCCCAGCTGCTGGGACGGCAATACGACATTGCTCTCGAGCCCGTGCCCTTCCGCGGCACCGGCCCGCTTTCCGCCGATCTCGGCGCGGGGCGAATTCCTGCCGGCTGCGGCGGGCTTGCGTCGTTCGTCCACCAGCATCGCGGCGCCAGGCTGAGGATTCTTGCCACCTCCGGACCGGTGCGAAATCCCGTCCTGCCGGACGTGCCGACCGTGGTCGAACTGGGCTTCCCCCATCTCCAGCTTATCGACTGGTATGCTTTCTTTTCACCCTCAACCCTGCCATCGCCGCTCGTTGCCGCCTGGAACCGCCAACTGACGGTCGCCGTCGAACGATCCGATGTGCGGGACCAGCTGACGCAATATGGCGTGATCGTCGGCGTAACGAAGCCCGATGAATGTTCGGTACGTCTTGCGACAGATCTCATCCGCTGGCGGAGCCTGCTTGACATGCTCGGGATCCGGGTCGCCAATTGACTCTTTAGGGAGAATGCCGTGACAGAGCCCCTGAAGGTCTTCTGGCAGCCCGGTTGAACGAGCTGTCTGAGACTCAAAGAGTTTCTATCGGTCCGTGGGATCGACTTCGTCTCCGTGAATGTCCTTGAGGATCCGGCCGGTCTGGCCGAGTTGCAGTCGCTGGGCGCGCGCTCGGTGCCGGTCCTGTCGCGCGGCCCGAAGTTCATCTTTGGCCAGAGCACGCGGGAGATCGTGACCTTCCTCGGCCTGCAGGAGAAATCGGGGCCGGAACTTTCACCCGCGGAGCTCCAGGGGCGTCTCGACAGGTTCATGACCGCGGCGATCGGCCTGCTGCCGCTCATGCCCTACGCGAAGCTGCACATCCACGTGCCGGGCCGACCGCGCAGCTATCGGGCCCTGGCCTTCCATCTCTTTCGGGTAGTCTCTGCCTTTCTCGACGCCGAGCGGGGCATGCCCCTCGAACAGGCGGCGTTCCGCGAGGAACCGGCCCCGGACGCCGACATGGCGTCGGTGGCGGCCTACGGCAGCTCGGTGCAGAACAGGTTCCGGACCTGGTGGGCCGAGGGCGACACCGGCGCGGAACGGATCCTTCCCACCTACTACGGTCCGCAGAGCCTGCACGAATTGCTGGAGCGCACGACCTGGCATTCGGGCCAGCATGTGCGGCAGTGGATGATGCTCTTGGAGCGCGAGGGCGTTTCCCATGAGTGGCCGCTCGGGGAGACGGACTTCGCGCGATTGCCGATGCCTCGGAACGTCTGGGACGGCTGAGCAACCTCGCCGGGCTGGGAGCGTTATCTGCCGGACATTCCCTGACCAACCGGAGGACAACCATGCGCGTCACCAGCCACGCCAACGGCAAGGATCTCGCCAAGGAAATCGCGGCCCTCAAGGCGCAGCTCGAGGATCTCGCCGGATCGATGAATGGAACCGGCCAGACTCTGGTTGCACGCGGCGAGGAGGCCGTCGAGGAGACGCTGAAGGCGGCCCGCGAGCTGATCGCCAAGTATGGCGATACCGCCAAGGCAATTGCCGACGACACGGTGGCCCTCAAGAACAAGGCGACCGACACGCTCGTGGAACAGACTGAAGCGCGCCCGCTGACGACCTTGGCGGCCATCGCCGGCATCGGCTTTCTCGCAGGCTGGCTTTGTCGTCGGCAGTAGCCGGCCGACAACCCGTACGTCTCGGCCAGCTCCGGCGACGAATCCGTCGATGATCGGCCCTCTGCTCCGGGTCGCGGCCAGTTCGGTCGCGGCCCGTTCGCTGCGCACGGCAGCGCAGGATGCGACGACCACTGCTCTTCTCACCTTGGGCGCCGCGCTCGCGATCGGGATGGGCTCGATTTTTCTGTCGTTCTCCGCTTATGTTTTTTTGGAGAGCCGGCTCGATCCCGCGGGAGCCTCGGCGATCGTGGGGCTGTTTTGGCTGATGGCGGGCGGCAGCTATTTCGCCGCCACGCGGCGCCGCCGCACCTGAACCGGCGGCACCGAGGCCAGCGGTGGCTTCACCGCCAGTCGCTCGCTGACCGGCCGATCCTCCGACAGAAGAACCTCCAGCCAGCGCAAGGACGGCAGATGTGCCGCGACCGTGCTGATCAGGATCAGCAGCGGCACCGCCACGATCGCGCCCACGGCTCCCCACATCCACCCGAGAAACGCGACTCCGGCAAAGACGGCGACCGTGTTGAGCGCACAGCGGCGACTGACGAAGGCCGGCGTGATAAGCTGCGACTCGATGAAATGGATGGCCGCCAGGATCGCCGGCGCCGCCAGCATGTGCATCAAGTCGTCGTAGGTCAGGAGCGCCACGAACGCCACCAGGCCAATGGCAACCGGCGGTCCGATGAAGGGGACAAACGACGCGAGTCCGACGAGGACGCCCCACAGGATGGGATTGGGGAAGCCCAGCAGCGCAAGCACGACGGTCGAGATCACCGCAACCAGCGAGTAGATGACCACGAGGGCGAACAGGTAGGTGCCGACGCGGTCGTTGATGTCCCGCATGACGCGCGCGATCCTCACCCGCGTGGTGAAGTTGATCGGCACCCGCAGTATCTGCCTCTTGTGATCATTGCGGTGCGCGAGGATCATGAACGACAGGACCGCCGCGTAGCCGATCTGCAGAAGCACGGCTGGCGTCGTGCTCATCAGTTCCGAAATGAGTGATTTGTCCCGAACCACGACCTGTGCCGGCGGCTCCTCCTTTGCGGTTCTCTGCGGTTGCGATGCCTGGGTCGCCTGCTCGACGCGATCGGTGAGCTGCTTCACGAAGGCCAGCGATTCCCGCAACCCCTGGAGCTTCCGTTCGAGCGTGTAGGTCAGGTAAGGCGCCTGCTCGGCCCAGCTGGACACAGCCGGCGCGGAAATCACCAGCAGACCCGCGACCACCAAGGCCAGCAACGAGACCGACGCGCCGGCCGCGGCCGTGGGTGGCAGCCGCAGACGTTCGAACTTTTTCGCAACCGGCGTCAGGATCAATGCGAGGACGATGGCTGCCGCGGTGGGAATGAGAAAGTCACGCGCCAGATAAGCCACGACGCCGACGGCGCAGACCGCCAGAACGATGAGCGGACGCCGTATCGCCGACCCGCCGCGCAAATGGACAGTCGGAACCCTTAGGGCTGAATTCTGGGACACGGAACCTCGCTGATGCGCAGTAACGCCCGCTTGCAGGGCGAGTTCCCGGATGTTCCTCCCTGCGGGATGCCGTGTTTGCGCAAGGTCGCATGCGACCATTAGGCTCGACGCCGCATGCCGACATACGCTGACACCGTCCCCGTGATGGAGCGCCACCGTTTCGATGTGGCTTCCCTCGACCGCTACTTCCGCGAGAAGCTCGAGGGCTATCGCGGCGGACTCGAAGTCAGGCAGTTCGACTCCGGCCACTCCAACCCGACCTTCTTCGTGGCCGCCGACATGGCGCATGGCCGCCGCGACTTCGTCCTGCGCAAGAAGCCGCCCGGTCAGCTGGTCGCCTCGGCGCATCAGGTCGACCGCGAGTTCCGCGTGATCTCCGCCCTCGCCGCGACCGACGTGCCGGTCGCGCCGGCACGACTGCTGTGCGACGACGACGCCGTCATCGGCCAGATGTTCTACGTCATGGAAGCCGTGCCCGGCCGCATTCTGGTGAACCCGGCGATGCCCGACCAGACTCCGGCCGAGCGCACCGCCATCTTCGAGTCAATGAACGAGGTGTTGGCCCGTCTGCACAAGGTCGACCCCGTGAAGGTCGGGCTCGGGGCCTATGGCCGCAGCGGCCAGTACATCGCCCGGCAGATCTCGCGCTGGAGCCGGCAATATGCCGAGCTCAAGACCGAAGACATTCCGGCCATGGACAAGCTCTCTGCGTGGCTGCCGGCGAACATTCCCGACGACGGCGATCCAACCACCATCGTCCACGGCGACTACCGGCTCGGCAACCTGATCGTCCATCCGACCGAGCCGCGCGTTGTGGCGGTGCTCGACTGGGAGCTGTCGACGCTCGGACATCCTCTGTGCGACGTCGCCTACAACTGCCTCGGCTATCACCTCGAGGAGCCGCCGCACGGCTTCGCCAAGGTCGACTTCGCGGCGCTGGGGCTTCCGACCGAGCAGGACTATGTCGCCGCCTACTGCCGGCGTACGGGCCGCGCGTCGATCCCCGACTGGAACTACTACCTCGCCTTCTCCCTGTTCCGGCTCGCCGCCATCGCCCAGGGCGTCTACCGCCGCGGCCTGCAAGGCAATTCGTCCAATCCCGAATCGATCAAGATGAGCAAGTCCGCACGAGAACGGGCCGAACTCGCATGGAGTCTCGTTTCGTAACAAGAAGAAGTTCGGAGGAAACAAGAATGACAATCAAGAAAATCGGCCGGCGCACTTCGATTCTCATGACAGGGGCGGCCCTGGCGACGCCGCTCGCCGCCAGCGTGCGTGCGCAGCAGACCGGCTTGCCCGACAAGCCACTGAAGATCCTCGTCGGCTTCCCGGCCGGCGGCGGCACCGACGTGATGGCCCGCCTCATCGCCGAGCCGCTGAAGCAGCGTACCGGCCGCAACGTCATCATCGACAACAAGGCCGGCGCCTCCGGCACCATCGCCGTGGGCGACCTGAAGAACGCCCCGACCGACGGCACGACCATCGCCTACGTCCCCTCGGCGACCATCGTGCAGAAGCTCACCATGCCCGGCGTGCCGTTCGACCCGATGACCGACATCGCGCCGATCACGCTGGCCGGGACGGTCCAGACCGCCTTCTGCGTGTCGCCGACCATCGGCGTCAGCAATCTCAAGGAATACATCGAGTGGCTGAAGAAGAACCCGACCCGCGCCTCCTTCGGCACGACGGCGCTGGGTTCCTTCACGCATTTCTTCGGCGTCATGGCCGGCAAGGCCGTCGGCATCCCGCTGGAGCCGGTGCCCTATCGCGGCGCCGCGCCCCTGGTCGCCGACCTGCAGGGCGGCCATATCGCGGCCGGTTGCGGCGGCATCACGGACTTCCTGGAGCATCATCGCGCCGGCAAGGTGAAGGTCATCTTCACGTCCGGGGTGAAGCCCACCACATCGGCTCCCGACATCCCGACCATCAGCCAGCTCGGCTATCCGCAGCTCTCGATCCTCGGCTGGTACGTCTTCTTCGCGCCGCCCAGGACCCCGGCCCCGCTGATCGACGCCTGGGGTAAGGAGTTGAAGGCGGTTCTGGCGATCCCCGAGATCGAGAAGAAGCTGGTCGAACTGGGACTCGACGTCGAGACCTCGACACCGGCCCAGTTCACCGAGCGCATGTCGGCCGACCTCGCCCGCTGGAAGACGATCATCGATTCGATCGGCTATAAGCCGCAGGGTTGATCCAACGGAGACGAGTGCATGCCGATCCTCAAGAGGCCAGATGCCGAGATCCACTACGAGGTCCACGGCAGAGGATTTCCGCTGCTGCTCTACGCGCCCGGCGGACTGCGCTCGTCGATCGAGTTCTGGGGGCCCGGCGCCGACGGCGCGCCGCGCGCCTGGATGGATCCGCGGATTGCCCTCGCCGACAAATTCACCGTCATCTCGATGGACCAGCGCAACGCCGGCAAGTCGGTGGCCGACGTGAAACCCGACCATGGCTGGCACACCTTTGCCGCCGACCATCTGGCCCTGATCGACCATCTCGGCTTCGGGCGCTTCGCCGTGATGGGCGGCTGCATCGGCGGCAGCTACTGTTTCGAAGCGATCGAACAGGCGCCGGACCGTGTCGCCGCTGCGGTCCTGCAGAACCCGATCGGCCTGTGGGAAAACCGCGACACCTGGGACGAGGCCGTGAAGGGCTACGGCACGACGGTGCGCGCGCGCGATCCGTCTGTAACGGAAGAAACAATCCGCAGCTTCGGCCAGAACATGTTCGGTGGCGATTTCGTTTTCTCCGTCACGCGTGACTTCGTCAGGAACTGCCGGACGCCGCTGCTGCTTCAGCCAGGCACCGACAAGCCACATCCCGCCCCGACCAGCGACGAGATCGCGGCGCTCGCACCCAACATCGACGTCCAGAAGGACTGGCGGGGACCGCAGTTCCTGCAGGAGTCGATTGACCGCGTCCGCACGTTTCTGGAAAAGAACACACGATGATCAGGAAATTCACGATCCTTTTCGCGACCCTGCTTGCGACGACCGCGACAGCAGAGGCCCAGGAAGTCTGGGGCGCGGTTGCGACCGACAACGAACGGCTGTTCGGCGTCGCGGTCGGCATGGCGACCCGCGAAGCGGCCGAGACCTCGGCACTGGCCGAATGCGGACCGCTCGAGTGCAGGATCCGGATGGCCGCCCCGCAACGCTGCGTCGCCTACGCGCACAGCGACAATGGACAGGCATCGGGCTACGGCGCAGCTCCCTCGAAACAGGAAGCCGAACAGTCCGCCTGGAACGAGTGCAATGCGCGGGTGCCCAGCAATTCCTGCACCATCCGCAGCGCCCGCTGCTTCGAATAGACGAGACGACGGGACCGTCCGATCCCAGGGAGATCAGCGCAGCCCGACCGGTCCGGACTGCTCGTCGAGCCATTTTCGCGCCTCGTGGAGATTCTGGAAGACCTTCACGATGCGCTTGCCGTCGGTCAGTTTCGCGAAGACCTCGGCGTTCTCGGCCGCCTGGCCGGGACTGACGACAAACGCCAAGGGGCCGCGCGGTCTGTCGTCGCTTTGCGCCAGGACGAGATTGGCCATCGCCTGGGCTCCTGCCTTGTCCATCGGGGTGGTGGGCGACGCAATGTCGATCAGCTTGCGGTAGTGAAGGACATCGCTGGCCAGGAACTGGATGACCGCGGCACGAACGTCGTCTGCGGTGAACGTGCCGCGGACGACGGCGATCACCAGCCTGTTGGGATGGAACACATCGACATGGATCGGCATCGATTACGGTCCCGGCTGCCCACATTCCACCGCATCGGTGCGGCAGGATAGCGCGCTTAACACGCCGGGTCGGTCGTGAAAACAGGAGTTAAGTGGTGGAGAAGATCGCCGTCATCGTCGTCGTGGCCCTGGTGGCCGGTGCCGCCCTCTACCTGTTCGCCCGGAATGTCTCGTCGCGGCAACGGTTGGTGCGTTCGGCAGCGGCCACGCTAGCCGGCGCCCTTGCCGCCGCCGGCGCGGTCTACGGGCTCGAGGCCCTGACCGGCGACGATACCCAGATGGTGGACAATGCGATGACCGAAGCGCGCACATTGCCGCTCGTCGGGCTGGTGCTGACCGACGTGCCCGATTCCGAGGCACGACTGCGCGCCTCGCTGAAGGAAGAGATGCGCAGCCCGACGACCCAGGGAGCGCCGCGGCCGCTCGTGCTGATGAGCGAACTGCGCGCCAAGTACATCGTGCCGGCTCTGCGCGCGGCCGACGCCTCCGATGCCGAAGGCGTGCTGGCCGCACGCATTGCCCTGATGCGGCATCTGCTCGGCACCAACGTCGCGGCCTGCCGCGAACTGGCGCTGGTCGGGATCCAGCACGCCGACCGGCTCGACCCCCAGGGCCAGCAATTGATGCGCAACATGCTGACGGCAATGGAAAAAGCCTATCGGTCGGGACGCACCGCGATGAATTCGGGCGCCGCGCCGCCGGCGGTGCCAAACGATACCGAGGCGCAGGCACTGCTCGTCGAGGCGGGCCTGACACCGACCGATTTCGAGCAGCTGCAGAACCTCGCGAAGCTCTCGCCCGAGCAAGCGTGCGAACTCGGCATTCGCCTGAACGGTACCCCCTCAAAACTGCCCGCCGACCGGGCAGGCGGCCTCGCCCGCTATCTCGCGGCGGCGCAGTAGAAAAACCGCTAAGCCACCACGGGGGCGACGACCGCGTTCAGCAGCGCCACGGCGTCCTGCGGCGACAGGCGGACCTGAAGGCCGCGCTGGCCGCCGTTGAGATAGACCAGTTCGTGCGCCATGGCCTCGGCCTCGATCGCCGTCCGCACCGCGCGCATCTGGCCGAACGGGCTGATGCCGCCCACCTTGTAGCCGGTCATCCGCTCGGCATCGGCGGGCTTCATCATCTCGGCCGACTTGCCCTTGAAGGTGGCCGCCAGTCTCTTCATCGAGACCTCGCGATCGGAGGGCACGATCACGCAGGCGGGCTTGCCGTCGACCAGGGTCATGAGCGTCTTGAGCACCCGCATTGGCGGCTCGCCCAGCGCTTCCGCTGCCTGCAGCCCGACCTTGTCGGCGTCAGGGTCGTAGTCGTAGGTATGGACGGTGAAGGCGACCTTCCCCTGCTCCAGCGCCTTGGTGGCGCGCGTGACCTTCGACATCCCTGCTCCTCACTCGACGAGGAACAGGATAGCGCCGTCCTCCCTCAGTTTCCCTTCAGAATTTTCGCCGTGGCATCGGCGAAAACCTGGCAGCCCAGCACGATGTCGGCGTCATGGGTGTTTTCGGTGAAGTGATGCGAGATGCCCCCGATCGAGGGCACGAACATCATCGCCGCCGGCATCTTGAGCCCGATCACCTGGGCATCGTGGCCGGCGCCCGACGGCATGCGCACGTGCTTGTCCGGTGCATGGACGGACGCGGACTCTTCGATCGCCTCGAGGAAGCGCTCGTCCATCAGCAGCGGCTGGGTGCGCGAGAGGTTCACGCAGTCGACGGTGCAGGGGCTGTTCTTCTGGTGATCGGCCACGATCTCCATCAGCTTCGCCTCGAAGGCCTGCAGGATCTTCTGGTCGGCGTCGCGGAACTGCAGGATCATCTCGGCCCGGCCGGGCACGATCGCCGGTGCACCCGGCTCCAGCACCATCTTGCCCACCGTCCACACGCTGCGCGGTCCGGCAACGGCGGGGAACTTGTCCATCACGTCGTTGTAGAGCCGCATCATGGCGACGCCGGCATCCTTGCGGATCGGCATGGGGGTGGTGCCGGCATGGTTCTGGATACCGCTGAAGGTCAGGCGGAACTGCATGATGCCGACAATCGCCGTCACGATTCCGATGTGCTTCTCGCCCGCTTCCAGCAGGCCGCCCTGCTCGATATGGGCTTCGAGATAGCCGCGATACCGACCCTCTTCCAGATGCTCGCGCGGCACGCCCTCGAGACCGGCTGCCTTCAGCGCCTCGCGCATCGGCGTGCCCTCGTCGCGGTGCTTGGCCTTGTCGATGTCGGCCTCGGAGAAGATTCCGATGAAGGACCGGCTGCCGGTCATCTGGCCCCAATGGCCCTCCTCGTCGGCCCACGAAGCGACGTCGACGGCGAGGTGTGCCGTCTCGGGGTCCTCCGCCAGCGCCCGCGCCACTTCGAGCCCGTAGATCACGCCCATGACGCCGTCGAGCCAGCCGCCGCGCGGCTGGGTGTCGGAGTGAGAGCCGATCAGGATGCGCGGACCGGTCTTGGGACTCTTGCCGATCACCGTTCCGATGCCGTCGATGACCGGCTCCAGGCCCGCTTCCTTCATGCGCGCCACGAGCCAGTGCCGGCTCTCGACGTCCTGCGGCGAGAGGTGCGGGCGATGCACGCCGGTCTGGTAGCGGCCGAAATCGGCGATGCGCCGCAGATCGCCGAGCAGTCGTTCACCGTTGATCGTGGGCATATCAGTTCTCCTCCACCTCATCCTGAGGAGCGGCCCCCCGGGCCGCGTCTCGAAGGATGGGAATCCGCACCGAGTCCGTTGCCCATCCTTCGAGACGCATCGCTACGCGATGCTCCTCAGGATGAGGATTTACTGTCCTGAACATCAGTTCAAATGCGCCGCGACCCAGGCGGCAAGGGAAAGCAGCTGGTCGTCGGAATGGCGCAGGCCGACGAGCTGGACGCCGAGCGGCAGGCCCCGCGGGCCGGTGCCGGCCGGCAAAGTCACGCAGGGCGTGCCCGCCAGCGTCCAGATCGAGTTGAAGACCGGATCGCCGGTGAAGCCGATGCCCTGCGGCGCCTCGCCGGGGGCACTGGGCGTCAGCAGCAGGTCGACCTTGTCGAACAGCGAATCGACATGCGCCTTGAAGGCCGCGGCCTTGCGTTGGGCGGCGACGTAGCGCTCGAAGGAGACGGCGAGACCGCGCTTCATCGGGCCGTTCATCAGCTCGTCGCTCACCTTGTCGGGATTGCGCAGCCGCTCGTCGGCATAGTTGCGCACGCTCTCGAAGCCGGTGATCGCGGCATGGTCGTCGATGATATCGGCGAAGGCAGCGGCAAAGGCCACGTCGATCACCGACGCCCCCTTGTCGGAGAGCCGGGTCGCCGTCTCCTCGATCAGCGCCTTGGTCTCGGGTTCGGCCTTCTCCCAGACCGGAGAACGGCAGATGCCGATGCGCGGGCGGCCGATCTCCCGTTCGATGCGGACCGGCGGCAGCTTCAGCACGGCCGCGCGGAACAGCGCGATGTCGTCGAGCGTGCGCGCCATCAGGCCCAGCGTATCGACCGAGTGGCACTGCATCTTGATGCCGACGCGGCTGAAGTCGCCGAAGGTCGGCTTGTACCCCACCACGCCGCAATAGGCGGCCGGCCGGATCACAGACCCGCCGGTCTGCGTGCCGAAGGCCAGCGGCACGTGGCCGTCGGCCACCGCCGCAGCGGACCCGGACGACGAACCGCCGGGCGTATGCCTGGGATCGTGCGGGTTCGTGGTGGCGCCGGCATGACGATTGGCGAACTCGGTCGTCACCGTCTTGCCCAGGATGACGGCATTCGCTGTCCGGCAGAGCGCCACGCAGGCCGCGTCACCAAACGGCACCTTGCCTTCGAAGATCGGCGAGTTGTGGCCGGTCGGCATGTCGTAGGTATCGATGATGTCCTTCACGCCGACCGGGATGCCGCGCAGCAGCCCGCCGCTCGCCGCATCGGCGGCCTTTGCCTGGGCGATCGCCTGGTCGGGATCGAGATGGGCCCAGGCCTTCACGATGTCGTCGCGCTGGGCGATGCGGTTGAGATAGCCGCGCACCAGTTTCTCAGAAGTCAGCGTGCCGGCCTCGATCGCGGCCGCGGCTTCGACGGCGGTGATCTCCTTCATGACAGGACGCTCCGCGCCCAGGCGGCGATATCGAGCAAGCCCTGATCCTCATGCTGGCGGCCGACCAGCTGCACGCCGACCGGCAGGTCCGTCGGCCCCTTGGTGAACGGCAGGGTCACGCACGGCATCCAGAGATAGGTCCAGAGCAGGTTGAAGGTGGCATCGCCTGTGCGCTCGAGACCGAGAGGCGCTTCGCCCTTGGCCGGCGCGGTCAGGATGACGTCGATCTCATCGAACAGCGCATCGACGGCGGCGCGGCCCGTCTCGCCCAGCTTGCGGGCAGCGACCCAGCTCGCATAGTCGATCTTCGAGCCGGCCTCGAGCTTGTCCTTCTTCAGGCTCTCGCTCAGCAGCCCGGGAAAGCGCCGGGCCTCGTCGGCATGGGCACGCGGCCCGTCGAAGGCCGACAGGGTCTTCTGACCCTGGGTCATGTCGCGCACCGGTGCCGGCAGTTCGATTTCCGTCACCTCGGCCCCCGCCTTGGCAAAGGCCGCAGCCGCGTCGTGCACGGCCTGGCTGCCTTCGGGCGAAAGTTCGTCGCGATGATGGGTAAAGGCGACCGCGATCCTCGGCGGCCGGCCGAGCCTGGCGATCGGCACGAAGGGGATCGCCATCAGGGCCGCGCGAAACAGGGCGATGTCCTCGACGCTGCGCGCATAGGCGCCGATCGTGTCGAGCCATTCGGTGTTGGCCTTCATGCCGGCCGGCGCAAAGTGGCCGTAGCTCGGCTTGTAGCCCACGATGCCGCAGAAAGCGGCGGGCCGGATCACCGAGCCGCCGGTCTGGGTACCGGTGCCGAGCACGCACTGGAAGTCTGCGACCGCCGCGGCCGACCCCGAGGAGGAGCCGCCCGGCGTATGTGCGGGATTATGCGGGTTCTTCGTCGGGCCGGGATGACGATTGGCGAACTCGGTGGTCACTGTCTTGCCGAGCAGGATGGCGCCGGCATCGCGCGCCAGCGCCACGGTCGCGGCATCGGCGAGCGGCTGGTGGGTGCGATAGATCGGCGAGCCGTAGGTCGTGGGCTGATCGAAGGAATCGATGATGTCCTTCACCCCCATCGGGATGCCGTGCAGCAGCCCCCTGCGTGGTCCTCGATCGAGCACCTTGGCGGTTTGCAGGGCAGCCTCGCGCGCCAGATGCGACCAGGCGAACACGTCGGCGTCGCGCTGGTCGATGCGGTCGAGGTGATCGCGCACGATCGCCTCGGCGGTGGCCGCTCCGGCGTCCAGTCGTTGCGCGAGTTCGGTGGCGGTGAGCGTGTTCAGCGCGGCCATGATCGCCAGCAAAACAGCAAGAAGCATGCCGCGTCCAGCGGGGCGCGCCGTGGCTCGCTTCGTGCTTCGCGCAACGGAACCACGGAGGTCTTGCATGCTCACCCGTCGCGCCGCGCTTCTCGCCGGCACCGCCCTTCCCTTCATCGCCTCGAGTGCGGCCCAGGCTCAGCAGCCCTCGACTCTGCGCATCGCCATGACGCTCGCCGACATCCCGGCGACCGACGGTGCGCCCGACCAGGGCACCGAAGGCATCCGCTTCATGGGCTACACGATGTACGACCCGCTGGTCGCCTGGGACCTGTCATCGGCGACGGCGCCGGCGAAGCTGGTGCCCGGGCTGGCGACCAAGTGGTACCAGGACCCGGCCGATCCCACGAAATGGATCTTCGAGCTGCGCCAGGGCGTGAAGTTCCACGACGGATCGGACTTCAACGCCGACGCGGTGATCTTCAGCATCGACCGCGCGCTCAACGACAAGTCGCCGGTCTTCGACCGAGTCGGGCGCAGCGTGCTGCTGGCGGCCCTGTGGCCGCTGGTCGGCTACCGCAAGATCGACGACTACAAGGTCGAGCTTCAGACCAAGGGCGTCGACACGATCATGCCGTCGTTGCTCAACCGCTTTCCGATTTCCAGTCCGGCGAATTTCGAGAAGGTCGGCCGGGACTGGCAGGCCTATCGCAAGTCACCGTCAGGCACCGGCCCCTGGAAGATGAAGTCTTGGACCCCGCGCGAGCGCGCCGAGCTGGAGCGCAACAACGACTACTGGGACAAGGCACGACTCCCGAAGAGCGAGCGCATGGTGCTGCTGCCGATCCCCGACGTCTCCACCCGCACCGCCGCGCTTCTGTCGGGGCGGGTCGACTGGATCGAGGCACCCGCGCCCGACTCGCTCGACAAGCTGCGCGCCGGCGGCTGCAAGATCGAGACGAACGCGATCCCGCACATGTGGCCCTATACGCTGAGCATGCTGCCCGGCGCACCGACCGCCGACATCCGCGTGCGCAAGGCGCTGAACCTTGCCGTCGATCGCGACGCGATGGTGAAACTGCTGAACGGCCTCGCCGCCCCCGCCGTCGGCTGCGTGCCGGCCGACCATCCCTGGTTCGGCAATCCAACCTTCAAGATCCGCTACGACCCGACGGAAGCGAAGAAGCTGCTCGCCGAGGCGGGCTACGGTCCGCAGAAGAAGCTCAAGATGAAGGTCGCGATTTCGACCTCCGGCTCGGGCCAGATGTATCCGCTGATCATGAACGAGTTCATCCAGCAGCAGTTCGCCGAAGTGGGCGTCGAACTCGAGTTCCAGGTGATGGACTGGAACGCCCTGCTGAACTTCATGCGCCAGGGCGCCAAGGCGCCGGAGGCTGCTTCGTTCAGCGCCATCAACGTGAGCTGGAATACGATGGACCCGCACAACGCCTTCATGCGCTTCGTCGACAGCCAGCAGGTCCCGCCCAAGGGCTCGAACTGGGGCTACATCAACGATCCGGAGTTCGACAAGCTGGCCGCCGAGGCGCGCAGCACGTCCGACCCCGCGGAACTCGACAAGGTGCTGGCGAAGATCAACACGCGCATGGTCGACGAAGCCGTGTTCGTCTGGTTCGTCCACGATGTCTGGCCGAACGCGATCTCGTCCAAGGTGAAGGGCTACGTCCATCCCAAGAGCTGGTACGTCGACTTCTCGCCCGTAACCGTTGGCTAGACGGTCGGCTAACCCCGCTTTCGCTGCGTCCAGCCGATATAGAGGCCGGCGCCGACGATGATGGCGGCGCCGACCCAGCCCAGGAAATCGGGGAAATCGCCGAAGAAGAGATAGCCCACGACCACCGAGCCGGTCAGCTGCATGTACTGGAACGGCGCCACGATGTTGGCCGGCGCATAGGCCAGCGCCCGGGCGACGAAATAGTGGCCCATGGCACCGAGCACGCCGAGGCTGCAGAAAAAGAAGATGTCGCGAGCGCCGTGCGGCGTCTTCCACACGAACGGCAGGACCAGCAGCATGCCGAAGCTGCCGACGATCGAGCTGTAGATGGCCGAGGTCTCGGGCGTGTCGATGGCGGAGATGAGGCGAGTCAGCACCTGGTAGACCGCGTAGCAACACGCGCTCAGCAGCGAGAGCAATGCCGCCCACTGGAAGACCGCGCTGCCCGGCTGGATCAGGATCAGCATGCCCACGAAGCCCACCAGGAGCGCCCCGATATGGCTGCGCGCGGCCCGCTCGCCCAACACGAGCCAGGCCAGCGGCAGCACCAGCAGCGGCGCCATCATGGTGATCGCCGCCGCCTTGCCCAGCGGGATGTAGACGATGGCGAGGAAGCTCGCGACATTCGAGGTGAACAACATCAGCGAGCGCGCGAGCTGCGTGCCGATCCGGCGGGTGCGCAGCATGCCGAGCCCGAAACGGGGCACGAAGAAGATCAGCATGAACACGATATGCCCGAACGCGCGCGCCCACGAGATCTGCAGCGTGTTGTAGTCGGCGCCGAGAAACTTCGCGAAGCCGCTCATGACGGGAAACAGCAGGCCGGCGCCGCACATGAAGAGGATGCCGGCCAGGATACGCTGACCGGCGCGCGCTGGCTGGGGCGCCGGTTGCTTCAATGCCCCCGCTTCGCTCCCTGCAGCGCCTCCCAGACGCGCGACGGCGTGGCGGGCATTTCGAGGCGCTCGACGCCGGCGAGCCGCAGCGCGTCGAGGACGGCCGCCATCACGGTCTGTGGCGCGCCGATACATCCGGCCTGCCCGGATCCCTTCACCCCGAGCGGGTTGGCTTCGGTCGACCGCTCGATCAGCTGGATATCGAAGTACGGCAGATCGGTCGCACGCGGCAGTGCGTAATCCATCAGCGAGCCGCTGAGGAGCTGACCGGAGTGCGGATCGTAGACCGTGTGCTCCACGAGGGCCTGGCCGATCCCCTGCGCGAGGCCACCCTGCACCTGCCCTTCGGTGAGCATGGGATTGATCAGGCGGCCGTAATCGTCGACCGCGGCGTAGCTCACCAGGTCGATGGCCCCCGTTTCCGGATCGATCTCGACCTCGGCGACGTGGCAGCCACTGGGGAAGGTGAAGACGTCGGTGATGTTCAAGACGTGCTCGCCGAGACCGGGCGACATGCCCTCGGGCAGGTTCGCCGCCTCCTCCGCGCTCCCGGCCAGCGTCGCGAGATCGATGGCACGATCGCTGTTGCGCACCGTGAAGCGCCCCTGGTCGTAGTCGAGCTCATGCTCGCTGGCTTGCAAGAGATGGGCCGCCAGCCGGCGCGCTTTCGCGAGAGCTGCCTCCATGGCCTTGACCAGCGCCGCCCCGCCCATGTGCATCGAGCGCGCGCCGCCATGGCCGGCACCGCTTCTCACGGCGCGCGTGTCGGCCTGGACGTAACGAAATACGTCGATGGGCAGGCCGAGATGCCGCGAGGCAATCTGGGCGAAGGACGTCTCGTGCCCCTGCCCGTTCGATTCGGTGCCGACGGCGATGGTCACCCTGCCATCCGGCTCGAAACGCACTTCGGCGCCCTCGTTCGGCGCGCCGCGCGACGTTTCGAGGAAGCAGGCGACGCCGAGGCCGCGCAGCCGCCCTCGCGCGCGCGACTCGGCGCGCCGCGTCTCGAAGCCCGGTGCGCGCGCCACCGCGGCATCGAGGTTGGCCACGAAGTCGCCCGAGTCGATCGTCAAGCCCATCGCGGTCTTGTGCGGGAACGACGCAATCAGGTTCTGCCGCCGCAGGTCCGCCGGATCCCGCTCGAGCACCCGCGCCGCCGCCTCGATGGCGCGCTCGACGATATAGTTGGCTTCGGGCTTGCCGGCACCGCGATAGGCGTCGACCGGCACAGTGTTGGTGAGAGCGCCACGCACGTCGACGGCGATCGCCGGGATATCGTAGACCCCGCCCTGCGCCGTGGAGGCTGCGACGACGGAGGCACCGGGCCCGTTGCCCGAGAGATAGGCGCCGAGATTGGCGACCATCGCCACGTCGAGCGCCAGGATACGGCCCGTCGCATCGAGCGCGATCCGCGCCGTCGCGTCGATGTCGCGACCCTGTGCGCCCGTGACGAAATCCTCGGCACGATCGGCCAGCCAGCGCACCGGACACTTCAGGCGGCGCGCCGCCCACAGCAGCAGGATCCATTCGGGATAGAGGAAGTTCTTCATCCCGAAGCCGCCGCCGACGTCGGGCGCGTGGAGCTGGATGCGCTCGGGCGCCACCTTGAAGATGAACTCCGCGAGCTGGCGGCGGATGCCGTGGAGCCCCTGCCCGGTCAATTCGAGGTCCATCGTGTCGGTCGCCGCGTCGTAGCGCGCGATCCCCGCGCGAGGCTCCAGCGGCACGACGATGACCCGATTGTTCGTCACGTCGACCTCGACGATGTGCGCGGCGTCCTTCATCGCCGCGGCGACGGCGGCGTGATCGCCGCGCTGCACATGAAAGACGAGGTTGCCGGGCGCCTCGTCCCATAGGGAAGTCGCGCCCTCAACCAGCGCCGCACGGCCATCGACGACCGACGGCAACGGTTCGTAGGCGATCTCGATCCGCTCCGCCGCTTCGCGCGCAAGCTCCGCACTGTCGGCCACCACGAAGCAGACCGGATCGCCGACGTGTCGGACGCGGCCCACCGCCAGCGCAGGGCGCGGCGGCACGATCAGCGGCGTCACGGCGGCGAGGCAGGGCATGTGGCCCAACCCGTCCGCCGCCAGGTCGTCCCCCGTCGCAACGAGATGCACGCCCGCCATCGAGACCGCTGGCGAAACGTCGAGAGCAGCGATCAGGGCGTGTGCATGCGGCGAGCGCAGAACGTAGCCATGCAGCGCTGCAGGCTCGGCAATGTCGTCGACATACCGGCCGCGACCGGTGAGGAACCGTGCGTCCTCGAGGCGCCGTATCGATCTCGTGTCCTGGCTTCCATCCGCCACGTGGTCTCTCCCGAACCGTTCGCTTGCAACGACCATACACCATTGACGGGCCGCAACGACGGGCGGAGGCTGCCGCCCTCACACCCAAACACCGCTCTTTGGAGGAAGCCCATGATCGATCTTCACTACTGGCCGACGCCCAATGGCAAGAAGGTCACCATCCTGCTCGAGGAGTGTGGCCTGCCCTACAGGATCGTGCCGGTGAACATCGGACAGGGCGACCAGTTCACCGATGCCTTCCTGGAGATGAATCCCAATCACCGCATGCCGGTGATGGTCGACAACGCTCCCGCGGACGGAGGCAAGCCCCTGGTCGTCTTCGAGTCCGGCGCGATCATGATCTACATCGCCGAGAAGGCCGGGAAATTCTATCCGCAGGACCTCCGAACCAAGCACGAAGTGAACGAATGGCTGATTTGGCAGATGGCCAACCAGGGACCGAAGAGTGGCGAGTGCGGCCATTTCCGCAGGCTCGACCAGGCCAAGGAAGGCGACCAGACCTACGCCATCACACGCTTCACCGACGAGGTGAACCGTCTGTACGGCGTGCTGAACAACCGCCTCTACAAGCACCGGTACCTCGCGGGCGACCAGTACACGATCGCCGACATGATCTGCTATCCGTGGACCGTGAACTGGAAGTTCCAGGGTCAGGACATCGAGGAATTTCCGCACTTCAAGCGCTGGTTCGAAGAGCTGGGGGCACGGCCCGCCGTGCAAAAGGGGATGGCGGTCGGCGCCGATCTTTCGGTCGATCGCGAGAAGCTGCCGCCCGAAGAGCAGGAACGTCTGCGCAAGCTGCTCTACAATCAGCGTGCCCGGCCGGTACCCGCCGCCTGACTACAGGCGCTGCTCGCTGGAGAGAGGCGGCGCCACCTCCTCCAGCGACTTGCCCTCTGCCGCGATGCCGAGCTTCAGGGTCACGAGGGAGGCTGCGATCATCAGCGCGGCGCCCAGAAAATAGCCCCACATGATCTCGGTCGAGCTGCCGCCGGCGATCAGCACGCCGAACAGCCACGGACCTCCGACTCCGCCGATCAAAGTACCGAAAGCATAGAACAAGGCGATGGTGAGCGCCCGGATCTCGAGCGGGAAACACTCGCCGACCGTGAGATAGGCCGCACTCGCTGCCGCCGAGGCGAAAAAGAAGACGACGCTCCACATCGCCGTCTGGGTCGTGGCGTCGAGATGGCCGGCATCGAACATCCAGCCCGTGACAGCCAGCAGCACGCCCGAGATAGCGTAGGTGGCCGTGATCATCTGCCGGCGGCCGAGCGTGTCGAAGAGCGACCCCAGCAGCAGCGGCCCCAGGAAGTTGCCGATGGCGAAGGGCAGGATGTAGAGGCCGACCTTGTCGCCCGGCACATTGTAGAAATTGGTTAGGATCAGCGCGTAGGTGAAGAAGATCGCGTTGTAGACGAAGGCCTGCGAGGCCATCAGCACCAGGCCGAGGATCGTACGGCTGCGATAATGCCTGAGCAGGGTTCGCGCCACGGAGACCATCGTCGTCTTGTGCGGATCGCCGAGCGTCAGCCACCGCGTCACCGGCTCCAGCTTGCGGCCCGTGTCGGCCTCCACCCGCGCCTCGATCTCCTCGACGACCCCTTCCGCCTCGCGCGGTTTGCCATGGATCATCAGCCAGCGCGGGCTCTCCGGCAGGAAGCGACGCAGGTAGAGAATGACCAGGCCCAGCACGGCGCCGCTGCCGAAGGCGACCCGCCAGCCCATGTCGGGGTCGAGAACGTTGGGATCGAGCAGCCAGACCGATAGCAGCGCACCGCCGGCCGCGCCGAGCCAGAAGCTGCCGTTGATGGCGAGATCGATCCGGCCGCGCAGGCGTGCCGGAATCAGTTCCTGGATCGCCGAATTGATCGCCGAATACTCGCCGCCGATTCCCGCGCCTGTCAGGAAGCGGAACAGCAGGAAACTGTAGAAGTCCCAGGAGAAGGCCGTCGCCGCCGTGGCGACCAGGTAGACGCCCAAGGTGATGTTGAACAGCTTCTTGCGGCCAAGCCGGTCGGTGAGATGGCCGAAGAAGAGGGAACCCAGTACCGCACCCGCGAGATAGGCACTGCCCGTCAGACCGACCTGTTCTGCCGTCAGTTGCAGGCGCGGGCTGGTCTGCAAGGCCGCTGCCACGGACCCCGCCAAGGTGACTTCCAGTCCGTCGAGAATCCAGGTGATGCCGAGCGCGACCACCACCAGCCGATGGAAGCGGCTCCAGGGCAGTCGGTCGAGACGGGCGGGAACATCGGTGCGCACAGGCGATGCAACGCATCGGTGCCGCGAAAGTTCAAACCGGTCGGGCACCACCACCGCCGCAAGGCTGGTCTGCCGGGGCGGCGCTGGCGACGGGGGCTCGTGACGCCTAGAGTTCGAGAATGACCGACAATACGATGGCAGCCGGCGCAGCGCCCGTCTCTGCCCCCGCGGCCCCGGCCCTTTCCGGCGCCGCCTCCGCCAACAACACGACCTTCGCCGTCATCCTGTCGCTCAGCTTCTGCCACCTGCTCAACGACATGATGCAGTCGCTGGTACCGGCGCTCTATCCGATCCTCAAGGATTCATACGCACTGTCGTTCGGTCAGATCGGCTTCATCACGCTGGCCTTCCAGTGCACGGCGTCGATGCTGCAGCCGGTCGTCGGCATGTACACCGACAGGAAGCCTCAGCCTTATTCCCTGATGGTCGGCATGGGTTTCACCCTGGTCGGCCTCCTCCTGATGTCGCAGGCGAATTCATATCCGCTGATCCTGTTCGCGGCCGCATTGATCGGCATGGGATCCTCGGTCTTCCATCCCGAGGCCTCGCGGGTCGCGCGCATGGCTGCCGGTGGGCGCTATGGTCTCGCCCAGTCGCTGTTCCAGGTCGGCGGCAACATGGGCTCCGCGGCAGGACCGCTGCTGGCGGCCTTCATCGTCGTGCCGGCGGGCCAGCGCAGCATCGTGTGGTTCTCGGCGGCGGCGCTCGTCGCCATGATCGTGCTCTTCCAGATTGGTCACTGGTACAAGGCCAACCGGACCAGCCAGAAGCCGGCGACGCGAAAGACCGCCGCGGCCGCCGGTCACGTGACCCTGTCGAAGGCCAAGGTCGGGGTCGCCGTGGCGATCCTGGTGGCGCTGCTCTTCTCCAAGAACGTCTACAGCGCCAGCCTCGGCTCCTACTTCACCTTCTACCTGATCCAGAAGTTCGGCGTGGAAGTGCAGACCGCGCAGCTCTTCCTGTTCGCCTTCCTGGTCGGCATCGTCGTCGGTACGATCCTGGGCGGCGTCGTGGGCGACAGGGTCGGCCGTATCCCGGTCATGTGGTTCTCGATCCTGGGCGCCCTGCCCTTCGCGCTGATGCTGCCCTACGCCAACCTGTTCTGGACCGGCATCCTGGCGGTCACGGTGGCGATCATCATGGCGTCGGCCTTCTCCGCCATCCTGGTCTATGCGCAGGACCTGCTGCCCGGCCGGGTCGGACTGGTGGCCGGCATGTTCTTCGGTGTCTCGTTCGGCCTGGGCGGCCTCGGCGCCGCGGCGCTGGGCGAGATCGCCGATCACGCGGGCATCGAAGCCGTCTACAAGGTGACGCCGTTCCTGCTGCTGCTGGGCCTGCTCACCGCTTTCCTGCCGAAGCACCCGAGCACGCCCAAGCTGCCGGCCTGATCAGGCCGATAGTCAGGCAAGCACGGCCGTCGCAATCCGGCCGGCCTCGGCGATCACCGCGCTGCGCCGCTCGTCGGAGATCGTGGAGCCTGTGTAGTAGGCGGTGACGAAGACCGGGGCGCGGCCGGGTGGCCAGGCGACGGCGATGTCGTTGGCGCTGCCGTTGCCGCCCGTGCCCGTCTTGTCGCCGATGCGCCACGCCGCCGGTAGTCCGGCCCTCAGCCGCTTGTCGCCCGTCTCGTTCGCGACCAACCAGCCGATCAGGCGTTCGCGCGAAGCGGCTGACAGGACGTCGCCGGCAACGAGCTTCTGCATCGTGGCGAGCATGGCCAGCGGCGAGGTCGTGTCGCGCGGATCGCCGGGCGTGCCCTCGTTCAGCGCGGTCTCGATGCGGTCGAGGCGGGTCACCGTATCGCCCAGGGCACGGGCGAAGGCCGTCAATCCCGCAGGACCGCCGAAGCTCGCGAGCATCAGGTTTCCCGCGGTGTTGTCGCTGAGGGTTACCGCTGCCGCGCAGATCGCATCGACCGTCATGCCGTCTGCACCGACATGCATCTTGGTCGCGGGCGAGTACGGCACGAGATCGCTTTCGGCGAAGACGATGCGGCGATCGAGCTTATCCTCGCCGCGATCGACGCGGGCCAGCATCAGGGCCGCCGCCAGGAACTTGAAGGTGCTGCACATCGGGAAGCGCTCATCGCCACGATAGGCAACGCGACGGCCGCTCGCGCTGTCGAGCAAGGCCACGCCGAGGCGGCCGCCATTGCGCCGCTCGAGCTCGCGAAGCGACGACTCCGCATCGTCGGCGAAGGTCGGCAGGGACAGCAGCAGCGGCGAAGCCAAGAACGCGCGGCGGAGGACCGAAACGGGCATGGATTGCTCCTCCTGAAAGCCCGTGTGCCTAAGGGACAACTATGGCAGGAACCGGCCTGTCGCTTCGCCACGGTTGCGTTAAACTGGTGACCGTATTCATCGTCAGAGAATCATTTATCCGCGCAAGCCGCCGCAACGCCCAGGAGACTGAATATGGTTCTCGGCATGTCCATCGCGACCTTTACGATCGCGCACGTCGTCATAAGTCTGGTCGCCATCGCGGCAGGCGCGGTTGCATGCGCGCGCATGCTCGAGGGGCGCCGGCTGGATACATGGAACTCCGTGTTCCTGCTCTTCACCGTGCTGACGACGGTGACCGGCTTCCTCTTTCCAATCACCGTGTTCACGCCGGCGCTCGGCGTCGGCATCGTGTCGGCGGTTGCGCTGGCGATTGCGCTGCTCGCACTCTATGTCGGCCGCCTCGCCGGCGCCTGGCGGTGGCTCTATGTCGCGACCGCCCTGTTTGCCTTCTATCTCAACGTGTTCGTCCTGGTCGTGCAGTCCTTCCAGAAGATCGGCTTCCTGAACAGGTTCGCGCCGACCGGTGCCGAGCCCCCCTTCGCGGTGGTGCAGGGCATCGTCCTGCTGGGTTTCATCCTTCTGGGCTTCCAGCTCCTGAGGCGCTTTCGTCCAGCCTAATGAATGGAGGAAACGACATGAAGGATTTCGCAGGCAGGATCGCCGTCATTACCGGCGGCGGCACCGGCATGGGTCGCGAGCTGGCGCGGCAACTCGCGGCCGAGGGCTGCAGCATCGCGCTGGGTGACGTGTCCGCCGGCGCGATGGCCGAGACCAGGCGGCTCTGCGAGGCGGCCGGGCTCAGCCAGGGCCAGCGCATCACCACGCATGTCGCAGACGTGGCCGACGAGCCGCAGGTGGTGCGCTTCCGCGACGAACTGGCCGAGCAGCACGAGACCGATCGCATCCACCTCCTGTTCAACAATGCCGGCATCGGTGGCGGTGGCAGCTTCCTCGTCAACGCCCGCGACGAATGGGAGCGCACGTTCAACATCTGCTGGGGCGGCGTCTATCTGTGTACGCGGGCGTTCATGCCCATGCTGCTGCGCGCCGACGCCGGCCATATCGTCAATACGTCGAGCGTCAACGGCTTTTGGGCCTATATCGCCCCGAACATCCCGCAGACCGCCTATGCCGCCGCCAAGTTCGCCGTGAAGGGCTTCACCGAGGCGCTGATCACCGACCTGCGCCTCAATGCCCCGCACATCAAGTGCTCGGTGGTGATGCCCGGCCATATCGGTACCTCGATCGTCGCCAACTCGCGGAAGCTGCAGAGCGGCAATCAGACCGACGAGATCACGGCGCACGAGGTAGGGCTCGCACGGGCCCGCATCGCTTCGATGGGCATCGATGCCACCACACTCTCGGACGACGACGTCCGGCGGATGATCGCGGAGCGCGCACGGCGCTTCCTCGAGGAAGCGCCGACGACGGCGGCCGAAGCGGCGACGATCATCCTGGATGGTGTGCGCAACGAACGCTGGCGCATCCTGGTGGGGATCGATGCCGAGCGCATCGACAGCCTCGTGCGTGAGACGCCGGAACGGGCCTACGAGACGGAGTTCTTCGAGGCCTTTGCGACGGAAACGGGCTGGGTCGTCGGCGGCCGCTGACAAAGTCACGCCTTGCCCCGGCCGGCCTACCGCTGCAATGCGTCGCGTGTGGGCAGCTGATGGGAGCCAAGCGGTGAGGTTTGCCGATCCTCGATGTCGACCGCGACGCGTTCCCGACTATCCGATGGCGGGCGGCGATTGGCTACGGCCTGACGATCGTAGAGAAACAGGCGACGCGCATTGGCGGGCGGCTTGCGGACCGCCTCGGCAAGCCCGCGCGGCCCCTGCAGGACGACCTCGTATCGATCCGGATCGGCCGAAGACAGGCTGACGTAGCAGGCGGCGCGGATACGTCCTGCTTCGTTGACGGCGACCTCGAAGGTCGGTCCCACGATCTCTGGCAGCGCAACGCCCGCCGCCCGGAGATCGTCGTAGAGTTTTTCGATCTCGTCCCGGGATCTCATGACCGACCAGGTTGCGAGTTGGTCGGCGAGCTTGCCGCGTGCCCGAGCGGCATTCAGCCCCTCCTGCACGCGCTCCAGCATGTACCGCCCGACTCGAGGCGGCTCGATCTGGCCCACGATGATGGCGGACAACGCTACCGGGTGCGCCAGGGAGTTGTTGCAGACGTTTGCGGCCTGATGCGACAGCGGCAGCCGCGGCCGCTCTAGGCCGATCGGGCAGAGATTGAGCGCCAGGAACTCGCCGATCGTCTCGACATACTGAAACTCCTCGACCGGCCTTGCCATCAGGTTCGCGGCGAAGGCCGGCGGCAGCCCCAAGTCGGCGGCATATTTGATCAGCATGGCGGCGCCGCTACGCCCATCGGCGAAACCCTGAAGACGGCTCGCGATCGGATCGTCGGACGTCAGACGTCGAAGATGGCTGCGATCCAGGAAGAAGTTATGGAAGGCGACCTTGCCACCGACCTCGACGTTGCAATCGAAGGGATAGGCCGCGCCGGTGCGGACGGTGTTTCCGCCCAGAAGAGCGAGGGCGCAGGCCGAAAGGCAGAGGTCCTGCTTGCGGACGACAGCGACGACCCTGTAACTCCTCAGCAGCTCACCGATCCGGACCCCCTCGGACAGATCGCCGCCCAGGCTGCTCAACTCGATCGTCGCCAGCGGCATTCCGGGCCCCGGCGGCACCGCCTCCTTGAGCTTGTCCAGCAGGTCGCGCAGCCTCTCCGCGTCGCCGGGCTCGATCATGCCCGTCAGACGCAACCTCGGACTCTCGACCGCGCTGGTTCTGGAGAACAGGGTCGCCGGGGCGGAGGCCGCCATCGACACGATCGTCGCCGCCCGCGACTCCCCCGTCCCGGGAACCGGTGCGATGCAGAGGAGCGTCAGTACAAGAAGGGCCAGCAGGGCGCGCGTGATCGTCTTGCGCGCAGCTTCTTGCGCCCCACGCCGGGCACGCTGCGTGGCAAACCATGTCGGCAGCCTGCCGACAGTCCAGTCTCCACTCGCAACACGGGCCAACGCTTGCACGATTCCACCGAGCCCAACGAGAAAAGGCTCCACTCACCGCAATGCCGGCGAGTGGAGCCTTATCCGTTAGCATCGCGCTCCTCGATCAACGAGCGCGCAATGGTTTCTTTCGTTTCTCAGGTGCCGGTGATGCAAGCGTTCAAGGAGCCACCCGCGCCCACGAGAATCGTGCTTAGGCCTTGAGGTTCACCGCGGCTTCCTTGCCGCGCTCGACCTGAACCTCGTAGCTGATCTTCTGACCTTCGTTCAGGCCGTTGAGCCCGGCACGCTCGACCGCGCTGATATGGACGAAGACATCCTTGCCGCCCGAATCGGGCTGGATAAATCCGAATCCTTTGGTGGCGTTGAACCACTTAACGGTACCTGAAGCCATTTGGTAAGTATCCTTAATTTCCGGCGCGAAATCTGTGCCGTCGTTACGATAGCAATATTTCACCCTGTCTGGCCATCGCCTGTCCACGGCAACAGCAGGACAATCGAGAGTTGCCTTGAAAGTGCCTTTTTGTGTTCCCGGAGTGGCCTCATGCGATGCAGCGTAATGTTGCGCTGCGATCCGATGTCACCGCGGCGGCGGCGTGAACCCCTTGCTGCGAATCTTCTTCTCAAGGATCGCAATACCGCCAGCGGTGTCGCCCTTGTTGCACTTGGCGGTGCCTTCCATAATGTCGAAATCGGGCCGCGTTCCACCATTGAAGGCTGCGTCACCCATATATCGGGTCGCGTATTCACTCAGCTTCCTGCAATAGGCGGCGTCGTCAGTTTGTGCTGCGACACTGCAAGCAAGACAGACAAAAAGGACAGTCAAAAGGGTCGGTCGCGTCATCGAACGAACGCTCACTCCAAACAGTCTGCCAATGCCAGCTCAGCTGTACGGCGCAATACACATTATCATCTCAACCAAGAATAGCCCAATCCTGGCGTCTTCGCCATGCGAAAGGAGCTGGCGAGAACCTTCAAACCTCCAGCCACTCCTTCCGGATCGCCGTATTGGCCTGAAGTTCGGCGGGAGAGCCGTTGAAGACGATCCGGCCGTGACCCATCACGTAAAGGCGATGGGAGATCTTGAGCGCGATGGTGAGCTTTTGTTCGACCAGGAGGATCGCCGTACCGCGTCGCGCGATCTCATCGAGCAGTTGGCCGACCTGTTCGACCAGCTTGGGCGCCAACCCTTCGGTCGGCTCGTCGATGATCACGAGATCGGGATCGCCCATCAGGGTGCGGCACATGGTGAGCATCTGCTGCTCGCCGCCCGACAGCACGCCGGCCGGATTGTCCTGTCGGTTGCCGAGATTGGGGAACAGCGAGAAGACATCATCGAAAGTCCAGCGTCCGAAGACACCGGCGCGCTTCAGGCCGAGTTCGAGGTTCTGCTTCACCGTGAGCCCGGGAAACACCTGCCGGTCCTCGGGGACGTAGCCCACACCGGCATGAGCGATCTGGTCGGGCCGAAGACCAGCGATCGGCCGGCCCTTGAAGCTGATCTGCCCGACCGGCGGCACCAGCCCCATGATCGCCTTGCAGGTCGTCGAACGGCCGACGCCGTTGCGGCCCAGCAGGCTCACGATCTCGCCTTCGTCGACCGCGAGGTCGACGCCCTGCAGGATGTGGCTCTTGCCGTACAGGGCATGAAGGTCACGCACCTCGAGCATCATGCCGGTGCTCTCATGCCGCGATCGTCCCAAGGTAGGCCTCCTGCACGGCGGCGTTGCCGCGGATGGCGGCCGGCGTGTCCGAGGCGATGACCTCGCCATAGACCAGCACGGTGATGCGGTCGGCCAGGCCGAACACCACGCTCATGTCGTGCTCGACCATGAGCAGGGTCTTGCCCTCCGACACGCCGCGGATCAGGGCAACGGCGGCGTCGGTCTCGCTATGACTCATGCCGGCGGTGGGCTCGTCGAGCAGGATGATGTCGGCGCCGCCCGCGATGGTGATGCCGATCTCCAGCGCCCTTTGCTCGGCATACGAGAGCAGGCCCGCCTGCTCGTTGCGCCGGTCGCCAAGGTTCAGCCGGTCGAGCAGCCGGTCCGCCTCGGCGTTCAGCGCCTTCTGGCCGCCCAGCAGGTGCCAGAAGGAGTAGCGATAGCCACGCGACCACAGCAGGCCGCAGCGAATGTTCTCGAACACCGTCATGCGCGGGAAGATCGAGGTGATCTGGAAACTCCGCGACAGGCCGAGCCGGTTGATCTCCTGCGGAGCAAGGCCCTTGGTTGACTTGCCGTTGACGGTAATGCTGCCTGAACTGATCGGGAAACGTCCGGAGATGAGGTTGAAGAGCGTCGTCTTGCCGGCGCCGTTCGGGCCGATGATGGCGTGCCGCTCGCCCCGGGCGATGCTGAGATTGACGCCGCGGATGATCTCTGCGGCGCCGAAACTCTTGCGGACGTCCCGCAATTCGATGGCCGGACCGCTCACGGGGCCCCTGCCTGCCGCTTGGCGTCTTCCATCAAGGCATCCCACCGAAGGCGGAAGGCGTGCGCCTCTCTGCGCAGCCAGAACGCGCCCACTCCCAGGGCCACGACTGCAATGCCCCAGGGCAGCGGTGACGTGGTGTCGATTGTCTGGCCGCCGATCGCGAACCGCTTGCCCTGCGCGGCGCCAATCGTGGTGAAGGAGGTGAGTTCGACCAGCAGCACGAATCCCAGGAAGAGCATCAAGGCCGGCGGCAGGGCGCGCAGATAGGGCAACGTCAGCTCACGCAGCCGACCCGTCCGCCAGAGCGGTGCATGCATGCCGATCAGCCCGGCGAGCCCGACCGGGGCGTACATGACCATGACGATGAACAGGACGCCGACATAGAGCAGCCAGGCGTTGCTGAGCAGGCTGACGCCGCTCTGCAGCAGCACCACCACGATGGTGCCGAGCACGGGGCCGAAGAAGGCCCCTGCACCGCCGATATAGACCGCCAGCAGGGCATTGGCCGACTTGACCGCCGAAACGGTGTCGAAGGTGACGATTTCGTAGATCAGCACGTAGAGGCCGCCGCCGATCCCGGCGAAGAAGCCCGCCAAGGTGAACTGCATCCATCGCACCCGCCGCGGGTCGTAGCCGACGAACTGCGCGCGCTCGAAATTGTCGCGCGTGGCGTTCGCCATCCGGCCGAGCGGCGTCTGCATTTGCAGCCTCATCAGGACGGCAGCCACGAAGGCCCAGCCGAGGACGAGGCAGTAGACCTGCCAGGGCGACGTGTAGCGCACGCCCAGCAGACTGGTGTCCATCACACGATCGATCGTGATGCCGCCCTCCCCGCCGAAGAAGCCCATGAACATCAGGGCGGCCGCGGAAACGAGCTCGCCCAGACCCAGGGTGATCATGGCGAAGGCGGTGGCGCGCTGCTTGGTCACGAGCCAGCCCAGGACGAAGCCGAAGAACAGCCCACCCAGTCCACCCGCCAGGGGCACCAGCTCGGTCGGCAACCAGATCGTCCCCGCCTTGACCAGATTCACGGTGTGAGCCGCGCAATAGGCGCCCAGGCCGAACAGCACGGCATGGCCGAACGAGAGAAGCCCGGCCTGTCCCAGCAGCATGTTGTAGGACAGCGCGAAGATCGCCATCACGCCGATCTCGCTCATCAAGGTCAGCGCGAATCCGGAATGGCGCCCCCTCGTCCAGTCATAGAAGAGGAAGGGAAACGCCAGCAGGACGGCAAGGGCCACGAGCCAGGGCCAGTTGCGGCGAAGCAGGGTCATGTGTCGCGCGTCCCCATCAGGCCGCGCGGGCGAAACACGAGGATCAGCACCATCAGCAGGAAGGGCAGCAGCGCCCCGATCCGCGGCAGCGTCACGTTGAGCACTTCCGCGAACGGCGTACTGGCGGTGACGGCGATGCCGAACTTCGCCAGCAGATCGGCCAGCGACACGTCGAAGACCACGGCAAAGGTCTGGATGAGCCCCATGAAAATCGAGGCGATGAAGCAGCCGGTCAGTGAACCGAGGCCGCCGAAGACCACGACGACGAAGACGATCGGCCCCATGGTGAAGGCCATCGCCGGCTCGGTGACCTGATAGTTGCCGCCGATGACGCCGGCCAGCCCCGCCAGCGCCGTGCCGGCGGCGAAGACGAGGGTGAAGATGCGCGGCACGTTGTGGCCCAGGGCCGACGCCATCTCCGGATGCGTCAGAGCCGCCTGGATCACGAGGCCCACGCGCGTGCGCCTGAGGCCGAGCCAGATCGCGCCGAACATCAGCGCCGAGATCAGCAGCATGAAGGCACGGTACGCCGGAAACTGCGTGCCGTAGATGCGGAACAGCGGGAAATCGAGCAGCTCGGGAATCCGGTAGGGGACCGGCAGCAGGCCCCAGGTCATCTGCACGACCTTTTCGATGATCAGGGCGAGGCCGAAGGTCAGCAGCAGCTCGGCGACATGGCCGTGGCGATGGACCCGCCGCAGCCCCCACATCTCGATGGCGGCGCCGATCAGGCCGCACAGAAGCGGCGCCAGGATGAGGGCCGGCCAGAAGCCTGCATAGAGGCTGATCGTGTAGGCGAAATAGGCCCCCAGCATGTAGACGCTGGCATGGGCGAAGTTGAGCACGCCCATCATGCTGAAGATGAGCGTGAGCCCGCTCGCCAGCATGAACAACAGCATGCCGTAGACGAGGCCGTTGAGGAGGGAGACGACGAAAACTTCCATCGAACCTGTCCGCCGCGAAGGGCGATGCCCGCTCTCCCATCGGAAAGCGGGCATCCGGGTTCAGAGACTAGGGACGCTTCATCTTGCAGCTGTTGGGCTGGTCGATGTCCTTGGCGAGGATCGTCGCCTCGGTCGCCCAGCCGAGGCCGGTGCCCTCGGCATCGTACTTCACGCCCTTCTTGAAGGTGCCCACGAAGTACTCGCCGATGAGCTGATGGTCGGCCTTGCGCATCGTGGTCTCGAAGCCGAGGAAGTCGCGGATCGACATGCCTTCCAGCGCATAGGCGATCTTGGTTGCATCCAGCGCCCCCGCCTTGTTCACGGCCGCCTGGAGATACTCGAAGATCGTGCGGAAGCCGGCCGACGTGAAGTCGAACTTGTGCTTGTCGCGGAAGCCCTTGGTGAAGGCCTCGGCGTCCTTGTTGCCGGTCTCGACCGAGACGTTTTCGCTGAACGGCATCACCGACAGGACCCGGTTCTCTCCGCCGGCGCCGATCGCCGTCGGACCACCGGCCAGATGGGCATAGAACGTGTAGTAGCGCAGGTCGGCACCGGCATCGATACCGGCCTTGATCAGCAGGTTCATGTCGGGCCCCCAGTTGCCCGTCATCAGCGCCTGGGCGCCGGACGCCTTGATCTTGGTGATGTAGGGCGAGAAGTCCTTGATCTTGCCGAGCGGGATCAGCTCGTCACCGACGATCTGCACGTCCGGCCGGAGCTTGGCGAGATAGGTCTTGAGCTCGCGCTGCACGGACTGGCCGAACAGGTAGTCCTGGTTGATGAGATAGACCTTGGTCGTGTCCTTGGGCAGGGCGCGGACCATCACCTCCGCCTTCATCGCGGCATGCAGGTCGAAGCGGAAGTGCCAGAAGCTGCACTGCTCGTTGGTCAGCTCGGGCGCCACCGCACCGCAGTTCAGGTAGATGATGCGGTTATCGGGATTGCGATCGTTGTGCTTGTTCACGCCGTCGATCAGGGCGGCGGCGATGTTCGACCCGCTGCACTGCATGATGAACGGCATGTTCTGGTCGGTCGCGCTCTTCAGCGCGATCAGTGCATCCGACGGCTGCGACTTGTTGTCGAACGGGACGAGCTCGAACTTCTTGCCGAGCGCGCCGCCCTTCGCGTTGATGAAATCGATGATGTACTGCATCTGCTTCAGGTTGGCGTCGCCCACCTGGGCGAAAGGACCTGAGAGCGGATCGGTATAGGCGACCTTGATCGTCTGCTGCGCCGAGGCCGCGCCCATGCCGGCCACTGCCAGCACCAAGCCAAGAAGAATGGAAATCCCGTTGCGTACACGCATGGTCTCGTTCCTTCCCTAGTGGTTGTTTTTTGTTCTATTTATTCATTCACTCACTAGTGAATTAACGAACGCGACGCAAGTGCGACCTGCTCCCCTCGTCGCTCGGCTAGCCTTTTCGACGTGAACAGACCGACAGGAAACCGGCAGCCATGAAGGTCGCCATGCGCTCCTTCACGGCGGCGTAGTCGTCCGACCGGCAAAGCCCACCCGACAGTTTGTCGATGCGGCCGGTCTTGGCGAGCGTGAGCATCAGCGCGCCGGTCACGAAGTGGTAGCCCCAGAAGATGTCCGCCTCCGCGCACTCCGGCAGCGCCTTCTTGAGCAGGCCGATCAGACGCAGCACCACTGGGTCGAAGTGCTCGTCCATCATGCGGGCGCCCCATTCCGGCGTGCTCGCCACCTGGGCGCCCAACGCGCCGTAGTTGCGCCAGCCTTCGCCGCCCCCGGTGTAGAGATCGAGGTCGGTGTCCAGGAAGGCCCGCAACGCACCTTCCACCGTCGGCGAATCACCGACCTTTTTCTCATAGTCGTCGAGCGCCTTCATGCGCCGCTCGCTCGTCACCACGGCCCGTCGCGAGAACACGTCCTCGAACAGCTTCTTCTTGTCCTCGAAGTAGTAGTTGATCAGCGTGTGGTGGACGCCGACGCTGTTGGCGACGTCCTTGAGCGTAACGCCGTAGAATCCGTGCTTCGAGAAGAGATACTCCGCGGTGTCGAGGATCTGGTCGATCGTCTCGGCGCGCTGCTCCGCCTTCGCCGAGCTCCTGCGCCGCTGTTTTACTGCTGTAGACAAACTGAGGCCTCTCGATCGGTCAGGACGAACGCTGCGTGGACGCTTCCGGCTCAAGCCCGGAGGGCATGCGGGCACCAACCCCGCGATTATAGAGGTGCTGCGCTTCTATCGGTAATCGGTGGATTCAGGGGTCCCTCGGAATGCCAGATGCGCATTGCTATTTGCGGTCGATCGCGTCGACGGCCCAACGGCCGGCCCCGTGCGCAACGATCAGCAGAAAGGCCGCCATCAGGCCCAGGTTCCGATAGAACAGCGACTCGTTCAGAAGGGCGTCGCCGCCCGAAAGCCTCCAAAACGGATGCCCCACAAGGGTGAGTACGGCCAGCCAGACGACAAGCAGTCCCGCAGCCACTCGAACCTGGAAGCCGATCAGAACGCACATCCCCGCCGCCGTCTGGAAGATGGCGTTGGCGTAGGCGAACCACAGAGGAGCGGGCGCGCCGCCGGCCACCAGTTCCATGAACCGCCGGGTGGTCACATGATTCACGAAAAGATCGATATCGATAAGCTTGGCGGCACCGTACCGGATCATGCAGGCCGACATGAGGATGCGGCACAGGAGAACCAGGAGGTCCTTGTCGAGCGGCCGCGTCATCTCATTCGCCTCCTGAAGGGGCATCGCTGGAAGGCCCAGGCGAATTGGTAGTGCATTCGCGTTCCACCGCCAATGCCAGGCGGAGCGGGAGCAAGAGCGCTGCAGCAGCGGCGAGGCCGCGAGGATCAACGTCCGTTCGCCGCATCGGCAACCAGCGGAGCGACACGGCCGAAGCGATCAGGACTCGGTCGTGTGCTGCAGCAGCTCCGTCTCTTCCCTCATCTCAAAATCGAAGACGCGGAGTTCGACGATCGCGAAGCAGCCGATCCAGAGCGCGGCGTCGTAAGCACTGACCAGGCTGTCGGCGTCATCCTGGGTAACGCCTTGCCAGCCCCACAGCCCGACCAGGCCGACCACGACGGCATACAGCACCGCCTTCGCCACATTGCGCGCCCGCCATTCGAGGCCGCCATACTCGCCCGGCGCATAGACGTCGTAGGCGAGCAGCGCACAGATCGCCAGCCAGGCGGCCGAATTGACGAAGCTCGACGTGTCGCCTTCCGTCCAGTAGCCCCAGCACGTATACACCGCGAGGCCGTAGCCAACGGTCTGGGCGGCGTGAATCCCGAACTGCTCGAAGCGCGACGCATAGGCCAGATCGAGGTCCAGGGAGTCATAGAAGAAAGTCGCGAGCAGGATAAGCCAGGCGACCTGTTCGAGCGCCTCGTTTGCCGTGCCGAAGCGCAGGTAGAGTCCCACATCCACCGAGAGCAGCACGAAAAAGCCGGTCTTGATAAACTGCATCCCGCGTCATCGCCTGCCTTGATGACGCAGAGATGAAGGGCCAGACGCGGGCCGCCGGCCATACGTTCCGGCCGCTCACGGAGCTCATTCACGGCGCTTGTTGCGGGCCGCCGGTCCGTCGAGATGGGGGGAGAATGGTGCCCAGGGGCGGAGTCGAACCACCGACACTGCGATTTTCAGTCGCATGCTCTACCAACTGAGCTACCTGGGCACGTCCTTCGTTGGCGGCCGGGCTTATAGGACGGGCTAGCCCCGCTGTCCAGATGCACCGCCGGTCCTCTCGTCGAGGTCTTCCTCGCCGGGCGCCTCGTCGGTCGGCACGCGATAGCCTTCCTTCAGCCAGCGGCCGAGATCGATGTCGGCACAGCGCTTGCGGCAGAACGGCTTGTATTTGGGGTCCGCGGGTTTTCCGCAGGTCGGGCATTTCGGTTCGATGCGCACGGCGCGCAGCGGCGGGGATCGGTCAGTCATCGATCTTTTCCAGCGCTTCGAGCTGGGCCGCCAGGGTCGGACCGCGCCGGGCGCGGGTCAACTCGAACAGGCCGAGCCGGGTGAAGCCGTAGATCTGGGTGGGCACCGGGTCGCTTGCCAGGTGTTCGGCCAGCAGCGCCTGGACCTTGTCGCGGTCGTAGGCGCTGCGCATGTTGACGAAATCGATCACCACGGCCCCCGCGAGGTTGCGCAGCCTGAGCTGCTGGGCGATCGCCGGCGCCGCCTCCAGGTTGACGTCGACGGGCCGGCGCGGCGCGCGGCCCTGGCGGCCACCCGCGCCGGCACTGTCGACGTCCACGGCGCACAACGTCTCGCCTGGTTCGAACAACACCTCGACCCCGCTCTGCAGGGCGATCCGCGGCGCCAGCGCGGTGTCGATCTGGCCCGCCACGTCGTCGATGTCGAAGGCCGGCATCGTGCCGTTGTGCCAGCGGACGCGGATCTTCTCGCCCAGCCGGTCCATCTTGTCCTGCAGCGTGCGCGCCATCGCCCGGTCGTCGAGGATCACCTCCTCGAGGTCCGCGCCGTGATCGCGCAACGCCCGGGCGACCGGATCGCGCTCGCCCGGGATGCGCGCCGACAGGTCGGCCGGCGGCTCGACGTCGAGAGCCAGGCGCCGGATCTTCTCCCAGCGTTCGAGCACGCGCGTGGCGTCGGCCTGCAGGACATCGGCCATGGCGCCCCCGGCGGCGGTGCGCAGCACGATTCCACCCTCGAGCAGGCCCTCGACATGCGCGCGCAGCCGATCGCGCTCGGACTCCCCCTCGATGCGGCGGGAGAAGGTCACGCCGGCGCCGTTGGGGTGATAGACGAGATAGCGGCCGCTGATGGCGATGTTCATCGACAGGCGCGGCCCCTTGTCGCCCTCGCCGTCGTTGCGCACCTGCACGAGGACCGGTGCGCCGAGCGGCGGCCAGCCATCGACACCCGACAGGTCCTCCGCCCGCAGGAAGCCGGCGCGGTCGATGCCGATATCGACGAAGGCGGCATCGAGATCGGGCATCACCCTTTCCAGACGGCCGAGGAAGATACTCTCGACCCTCGAAGGCTTGTCGCGGCGGACCACCTGAAGCTCCAACAGGCGGCCCTCCGTCACCAGCGCCATCAGGAACGCCTGAGGAAGCACATGGCAGACGAGCCGATCGACACGACTCATGGCAGGGAGGCCTTCAGGAGCGCCACGGTTTCGAAGAGCGGCAGCCCGACGACGTTGCTGTAGGAGCCCGACAGGGACGCGACGAAGGCGGCGGCCCGGCCCTGGATGGCGTAGCCGCCCGCCTTGCCTTGCCATTCCCCGCTCGCCAGATAGTCATCGATCTCGGCCGCCTCGAGGCGCTTGAAGCGCACGATGGTCTCGACCAGGCGCGTCCGTACCCGGCCATCGGCACCGGCCACGGCGACGCCGCCCAGCACGCGATGGCGGCGGCCGGAGAGTTTGGAGAGGCACAGTCGCGCCTCGGCTTCGCGTTCCGCCTTGGGCAGGATGCGGCGACCGCAGACCACGACACTGTCGGCCGCCAGCACGAGGGCGCCGGCATGGCGCTGCTGCACGACCGCGAGTTTCGCTTCCGCCATGCGCAAGGCATAGGCGCGCGGCAACTCGCCCGTCCGGGGCGTCTCGTCGATGTCGGCAGGGTCGATCTTTGCGGGCTCGTATCCGACCTGTCGCAGCAGGTCGAGCCGTCGCGGAGACGCGGAGGCCAGTACGAGCGGGGGGATCGTCGAGGCGCGCAACGCCTACTTGAAGCGGAAGGTGATGCGGCCCTTGGACAGGTCATAGGGCGTCATCTCGACGGTGACGCGGTCGCCTGCCAGAACGCGGATGCGGTTCTTGCGCATCTTGCCCGACGTGTGGGCGAGAATGACGTGGTCGTTGTCGAGCTTCACCCGAAACATCGCATTGGGCAGCAACTCGGCCACGACGCCCGTAAATTCGATCAAGTCTT
Source organism: Reyranella sp. (assembly GCF_965228225.1). Lineage (GTDB taxonomy): Bacteria > Pseudomonadota > Alphaproteobacteria > Reyranellales > Reyranellaceae > Reyranella. Next base: position 3,728,639 of record NZ_OZ245801.1, read on the forward strand.
CTTTGGCCATCCGGCCTCCGGCTGGGGTGAATTTCTGGGAAAGCGGCCGGAAAATGGGCCGCAGGAGGGGGTAAGTCAATGGCGGCGCGGGCAGCAGCCGGGATGGCCGGCCTTCTCACCGAAGCCTGGGTCCCTTATACAGGGCGCGGCTGCGGACGCCCGGGGAAGAAGGACCAGCAAAAGATGAACTCAACGTGCATGTCGGGCCTCGTGGCCGCCCTGCTCCTGACGCCGGCGCTCGCATTCGCCCAGGCGTCGCCGGCTCCCGCCGCACCACCGAACGCCATCACCCATCCGGCCCAGAAGACGATCGGCAAGCCTGCCGCGCGCCAGTATTCGACGGCGCTGATCGTGATCAATGCCCGGGGCGCGAAACTCGACGGGCAAAAGCTGGTCCTCGATGGCGTATTGCCCACGGCGACCCTGTTCACCAGCCGGCCGAAGCGCTCGGTCGGTCACATGGTGACGCCCGACATGGCCGACATCTGGCGCACCGGCAGCTTCGCCAAGGATCCGCCGAACGCCACGGTCTCCGTCTTCCACAAGGATGGCGGCAACGTGTCGGACCTCGTGGTGACCCTGAAGACCGCCAAGCTCGAGGGCGAGAAGCTCACTTTCGACGTCGATGTGCTGGAGGGCAGCCTGGGCGCCGCCGATGGCCCCGCCTCGGTATTCATCGACACGGTCTGGTTCGGCATCGGCTCGCATGGTGCCCAGTATTACGGCCAGAGCCAGACGACCGGCGGCGAGACGCCGGCGATCGGCGATCCGGACGGCACCAGCACCTTCAGCGGCTGGTCGAACCCCTCTCCGACGGAGCCCGTCAACCGGCAGTGGAACGGCGGCAGTGGGACCAATGGCGGCGCCGGCGCTCCTCCGCCGCCCGACATCGATCCGCGCTACCAGCAGCGCTACAACGCGCCGTCCTGCGGCAAGCCGCCCCTCCTGCCCTGCTACTGAGCCGCACGGTGACCATCATGCACTCCCTCCGACTCTCCGTCGCTTTCGCGACCGCCGCCGCCACGCTCGGCCTCGCCTTCGGCGCCGCTGCGCAGACCCAGCCGGCCACGCCGGCCAATTCCTCGGTCCAGGGCCTGCCGAAGGTGGTCGGTGCGGCGCGCCATCCGCGCCTCATCCCCTCGATGTTCGTGCTGAACGCCCGCGGCGCCAAGCTGCAGGACAACAGACTGATCCTCGACGGCATCGCGCCCAGCGTCATCGTGTTCGCCGACCGCCCGGTGCGCTCGGCGGGACATGCGATGCTCGCGCATGTGCTCGAGGAATGGACGGCGAAGGCGCCGAACTCCTTCGCCAAGGATCCGCCCAATGCCACGGTCTCGGTGTTGAACAAGGCGAAGGGCAGCGTCGTGGATGCCGTCGTCACGCTGAAGTCGCCGAAGCTCGAAGGCGACAAGCTGACCTTCGAGGTCGATGTGCTCGAGGGCGACCTCGCGGGTGCCGACGGCGGCGCCTCGGTCTTCATGGACCTGATCAAACTGCCGGTGCCGCGTCACAGTTCGCATCGCGCGGCCTGGTACGCGGGTTCCGAAAGCACGCGCTGACACCGTCCTTACAAGCGCTCATGCACGGCAGGAAGCTCGCCTGCAGGCGCGTGCGCGCCCCCGCCACAATCGATCCACAATCCGGTTCGGAAATGATCCCGGGCGAAGGCGCTCCAGTGTGGCAGCGCTTCGCACCTGAGGAGAGACATCATGAACCGGACATTGCTTGCATTTTCACTGGTCGGCGCCGCGGTCCTTGCGACGAATGCAGTCCAGGCGCAAGGCATGCCCACCGGTCGCGAACCCGGTACGGAACCCAACAGGATCTTCACGCCCACGACGGCGCCTAACTGGACGCCGACCGCCGAAGGCGCCATCGCGCGGCAGCAGATCCACGATGCGGGCTATAACGGCGTCACCATGCTGCTGCGCAACAAGGATGGCAGCTGGGAGGGCCAAGCCCTCAAGGGCGATACCTACTACCTGATCACGCTCGACCCGGCGGGCCACGTCACCCAGCGTTAGGCCGGGACGGTCAGACCGAGGGCGTGATCGGTATCCCGAAGCGCGCCTTCAGTCTGGCCAGAACCTGATCGCGGGTATGACGGTAGGCATCGAGCCGCATCTCCCGCGATCCCTCGACCGCGCTGGGATCGGGCATCGGCCAATACTCGACCTCCGTCGCCGTCCCCCGCGTGAACTCCAGCGCGCTGTGATGCGCTTCCGGCGACAGCGTGACGATCAACTCGAACGACGCGGCATCCACGTCATCGAAGGTCTTGGCGTGGTGGCGGTGGACGTCGATGTCGATCTCGTCGAGCGCGGCGACCGCGAACCCGTCGACCTCGCTCGCGCGCACGCCCACCGAATCGATATAGACCCTTTGGCCGTAGAGCCGCTTGGCCAGCGCCTCGGCCATCGGCGACCGGACGGAATTCTCGCTGCAGGCGAAGAGCAGGCTGGACGGCAGTCCGATCATCGCCCCTGCCTGCTCACGATTTGATGTGCAGGGCGCAGATCAGCGTGAAAAGACGCCGGGCCGTGTCATGGTCGACCTCGATCTTGCCGTCGAGCCGCTCGCGCAGCAGGTCCGACCCCTCGTCGTGCAAGCCCCGCCGGCCCATGTCGAGCGCCTCGATCTGCGCCGGACCGAGCTTCTTGATGGCGGCGTAGTAGCTCTCGCAGACGAGGAAGTAGTCCTTCACGACCTTGCGGAACGGGGTCAGCGACAAAACGATGTCGCGCAGCTTCTCGTCGGCCTCGTTGCGTACGTCGAATACCAGCCGCTGCTCGAAAATGCCGATGCGCAACCGGTAGGGGCCGGGCTGGCTGCCGACCAGATGGAAGTCGTTCTCCTCGATCAGGTCGAACAGCGCCACGGCCCGTTCGTGCTCGACTTCCGGCGTGCGGCGGGCGACCGATTCCTCGTCCAGCACCACATCGACGATGCGCCGCGTCCTGTCAGTCGTCCCGGCCGGCATGGTTAGCGGCCCAGTCGGAGCGAAACCGAACGGCCGTGAGCGCCGAGCCCCTCGGCGTCGGCGAGCGCCACCGCGGACGGGCCGAGGGCCGCCAGCGACTGCGGCGTACAGGCGACCAGCGACGTCCGCTTCAGGAAATCGGAAACGCCCAGCCCGCCGGAGAAACGCGCGGCGCGCGAGGTCGGCAGCACATGGTTGGTGCCGGCGACATAGTCGCCGATCGCCTCGGGCGTGTGGCGGCCGAGGAAGATCGCGCCGGCATGACGGATCTTCTGCGACAGCGCCTCAGCCTCCGCCATCTCCATCGCCAGTTCGACATGCTCGGCGGCGATCGCGTCGACGATGGGCGGCGCGGCCGAGAAGTCCGGCACCAGGATCACGGCGCCATTGTCGCGCCAGCTCGCCGCGGCGATATCGGCACGGGCAAGCGTCTTCAACTCGGCCTCGACGGCGCGCATGACGGCGTCGGCAAAGGCCGCATCGTCGGCGATCAGCACTGACTGCGACGACGGGTCGTGTTCGGCCTGCGACAGGAGGTCGGCCGCGATCCACCGCGGGTCGTTGTGCCGGTCGGCGACCACGAGGATCTCGGAGGGGCCGGCGATGAGGTCGATGCCGACCTGGCCGAACACGCGGCGCTTGGCGGCCGCGACATAGGCGTTGCCCGGCCCGGTGATCTTGTCGACCGGCCTGATCGATTCCGTGCCGTAGGCCAGGGCCGCCACGGCCTGCGCGCCACCGATGCGCCAGATCTCGTCGGCGCCGGCGATTTCGGCCGCCAGCATGACCAGAGGATTGAGCGTGCCGCCCGGCGTCGGCACCACCATCACGATGCGGCCCACGCCCGCGACCTTTGCCGGCACGATGTTCATCAGCACCGAGGACGGGTAGGCCGCCGTGCCGCCCGGAACGTAGACGCCCGCCGCATCGACCGGGCGATAGCGCGCGCCCAGACGCGTCCCTGTCGCGTCGGTGAAGTCGACATCCTTCGGCATGAGTTCCCGGTGGAAGACCTCAATGCGCCGGGCGGCGAAGGCGAGTGCCTCGCGCTGCACCGCCGGCACCTGAGCCGCCGCCGCGTCGCGCTCGGCCTCGGAGATACGCATGTTGGCCGCCGTGATGCCGGCCCAGTCGAATTTCGCGGTATAGTCGACGACGGCCGCGTCGCCGCGGGCACGCACGTCGGCCACGATGCCGGCGACCACGCGGTCGACATTCTCGTCGGTATCCCGATTGCGCCCAAGGAAGGCCGAAAATTCCTTTTCGAAACCCGGCGCCGAAGCGTCGAGCCTAAGCGGCACGGGGCACACCGAGCGCGACTTCGCGGAAGCGGTCGATCCAGTGGCCGACCCGCTGGGGCCGCGTCTTGAGCGCGGCGCGATTGACGATGAAGCGCGAGGTGATGTCGGCGATGTGCTCGATTTCGACCAGCCCGTTCTCCTTGAGCGTGCGGCCGGAATCGACGAGATCGACGATCCGGTGGCTGAGGCCGAGCGACGGCGCGAGTTCCATCGCGCCCGAGAGCTTGACGCACTCAGCCTGCACGCCACGCGCCGCAAAGTGCTTGCGCGTCACCTCGGGATACTTGGTGGCGATGCGGACGTGGCTCCAGCGCCGCGGATCGTCCTTGCCCGCCATCTCGACCGGCTCGGCGACGGCCAGGCGGCACTTGCCGATGCCGAGATCGATCGGGGCATAGATCTCCGGATAGTCGAACTCCATCAGCACGTCGGCCCCGGCGATCCCGAGATGGGCGGCGCCGAAGGCCACGAAGGTCGCCACGTCGAAAGACCGAACCCGGATGATGTCGAGGTCGGGGTGGTTGGTCGCGAAGCGGAGCTGGCGGGCATCGGGATCGGCGAAGGCCGCCTCCGGCACGATACCGGCAGCCGCAAAGACGGGGCCGGCCTCCTTGAGGATGCGACCCTTGGGCAGCGCCAGGATGAGTTTCTCGTTAGCGTCGCTCGACACGACCTGTCTCCAGTAACGAATGCCCGCCCCTGATCGGAGCCGGAAAGGCTATTCGACCGGGTGGGCGGGCTTCCAGGGGGTGGGCCAAGGCTCACCGACATCCCCCAAATGGCATGCGAGCCGGCCGATTTCCAGCCGTATGGCCCGTCCGGCCGAAAAGCGCAGCAGGACTGAATGGTCGTTCTCCAGCACCACTGCGAGCAATTCCAGCATCCGGTCGGGCTCGGCCGTGGGAATGTCATGGTGCCGCACGGCCGTGACCTCGTTGAAAACGAGGGCGGAATGGGTCCGGGTGTGGCCAATCTCCTGACCCGGATCGGCCTCCCACCGGAACCGGTTCAGCAGCAGGACGAACCGGCCCTCCTCTTTCAGATAGGCACAGTCGCGGACCGCCACCAGCGCGTCCTGAACGGCGGCGGAAACGATCGCCAGGTCGTCGGCGTCGAGCGCGGACAGTCTCAGCTTGGCCGTCATGCGCCTAGCCCTTCAGCCGCTCGATGTCGGCACCGCAGGCGCTGAGCTTCTCTTCCAGCCGCTCGAAACCGCGGTCGAGATGGTAGACGCGATGCAGCATCGTGTCGCCCTCGGCCGACAGGGCCGCGATCGCCAGCGACACCGAGGCCCGCAGGTCGGTGGCCATGACCTCGGCGCCCCGCAGCTTCGGCACGCCCCGCACCAGGGCAGATTGATGGTGGATGGTGACGTTGGCGCCCATCCGCGCCAGCTCCGGCACGTGCATGAAGCGGCTCTCGAAGATCGTCTCCGTGATCATCGAGGCGCCCTCGGCCCGCGTCATCAGCGCCATCATCTGGGCCTGGAGATCGGTCGGGAAGCCCGGGAACGGCTCGGTCATCACGTCGACGCCGTGCAGGGCTCCGTTGGTCCGGTGCACGCGCATGCCGTTCTCGGTGTCCTCGAGGGTGACGCCGGCCGCACGCAGGCTGGCCGCCACGGTGTCGATCAGGTCGACCCGGCCGCCGATCAGCTCGACGTCGCCTGCCGTCATCGCGACGGCCATCGCATAGGTGCCGGTTTCGATGCGATCGGGGATGACGGCATGTTGGATCGGCTTGAACGACGTCACACCCTCGATGGTGAGCGTCTCCGTGCCGATGCCGCCCACCGGCACGCCCATGGCCGACAGGCATTCGGCCAAATTGGCGATCTCCGGCTCGCGTGCGGCATTGTCGAGCACGGTGGTGCCCTTGGCGAGGGCCGCCGCGATCATCAGGTTTTCCGTGGCGCCGACCGACACTTTCGGGAAGGTGTAGCGCGCGCCCCTCAGGCCCTTGGGCGCCCGCGCGACCATGTAGCCGCCGTCGATGTCGATGTCGGCGCCCATCGCCCGCAGGCCGGCGATATGCAGGTCCACGGGACGGGCGCCGATGGCGCAGCCGCCCGGCAGCGAGACCCTGGCCTGTCCCTCGCGCGCCAGCAGCACGCCCAGAACCAGCATGGAGGCGCGCATCTTGCGCACGATGTCGTAGGGCGCCGTGGTCGAGATGATTTTCGACGCCTTCAGCACCATCGTCGTGCCGTGGCTGTGGCCGTTCTCGCCGGCGGTGGCATCGATCTCCACCCCGTGCTGGCGCAGCAGCTGCATCATGGTGGTGATGTCGGCCAGGCGCGGCACGTTGTGGAGAGTGAGCGGCTGGTCGCTCAGCATCGATGCCACCATCAGCGGCAGGGCCGCGTTCTTGGCGCCGGAAATGCGGATCTGGCCCTTGAGCTGGCGGCCGCCCCTGATGCGAATTCTGTCCATGGTCGCCTCCGCTCAGATTTTCGGCAGGGTGACGCCGCGCTGCCCCTGATACTTGCCGGCCTTGTCGCGATAGGAAACCTCGCAGGGCTCGTTGCCCTGAAGGAAGAGGAACTGGCAGGCACCCTCGTTGGCGTAGATCTTCGCGGGCAGCGGCGTGGTGTTGGAGAATTCCAGCGTCACATGCCCCTCCCACTCCGGCTCGAGCGGCGTCACGTTGACGATGATGCCGCACCGCGCATAGGTCGACTTGCCGACGCAGATCACCAGAACGTCACGGGGAATGCGGAAATACTCGACCGTCCGGGCCAGCGCGAACGAATTGGGCGGGATGATGCAGACTTCGGTATTGCGGTCGACGAAGCTCTGCTGGTCGAAGTTCTTGGGGTCGACCACCGACGAATTGACGTTGGTGAAGATCTTGAAGTCGGTACCGACACGGGCGTCGTAGCCGTAGGACGACAGGCCGTAGGAGATGACGCCTTCGCGCTTCTGGGCGTCGACGAAAGGCTCGATCATGCCCTTCTCCTGCGCCATGCGGCGAATCCAGCGGTCCGAGAGAATGCTCATTGGGGCGCTTCTAAACGAGGGAGGGGGGCGGCTCAACCGCCGGTCTTGCCTGCGGCCGGATCAATGCCCTGTCCCGGACCCGTCGGTTTCGGGACCTCCCCCTTGGCGCGCGCCTGCGCCTTGCGCCGCTTCAGGTTCTCGCGCAGCGCGGCGGCGAGCCGGTCTGCGCGTTCGTCCTTCTCCGGGACCTGCTTCGAGGGGGCGGTCATCCGGGGAAGGATACACCATTGCGGGGCGGCCGGGGCAGTCCCGTGTGCCGCCCCCGGCACCGTCCGATCCGGCGATCAGTCGCCCGCCGCCGGGGCCTCGACAGGCTCGCCCGCACCGCGCTTCTTCGAGTGGTCCGCCGCCAACATCACGTAGACGGCCGGCACCACGAACAGGGTGAACAACGTGCCCACCGTCAGGCCGCTGGCGATCACCAGGCCCATCGAGAAGCGCGACAGGGCGCCGGCGCCGGTGGCCACGATCAGCGGCACGACACCCAGCACCATCGCCGCCGTGGTCATCAGGATCGGCCGCAGACGGATGGCGGCGGCCTCCTGGATGGCCTCGCGCCGCGACTTGCCGGCTTCCTGCAGCTCGTTGGCGACCTCGACGATCAGGATGCCGTGCTTGCTGATCAGGCCCATCAGGGTGACGAGGCCGACCTGGGTGTAGATGTTCAGAGTCGCCCCCGGCATGCCCACCGTGCTCAGCGCCATCAGGAAGATGAGCGCGCCCGCGATCGACATCGGGACCGAGAACAGGATGATCAGCGGATCGCGGAAGCTCTCGAACAGCGCCGCGAGCGACAGGTAGATGATGATCAGCGCGAAGCCGAAGGTGACGATGAAGCCGCCGCTCTCCTGCACGTACTGGCGCGACGCGCCGCCATAGTCGATCGAATAGCCCTGGGGCAGCGTACGCTGTGCCAACTCCTTCAACGTCTGCAGCGCCTCGGCCTGCGACACGCCCGGGAAGGCGACGCCCTGAATGGTGGCGCTGTTGAGCTGCTGGAAGTGGTTGAGCGACTGCGGGATCGCCTTGGTGGTAATCGACGCCACGGTCGACAGCGGCACCGTCGTGCCGTCGCCGGCCTTGATGTGGTAGTCGAGGATCTGGTCGATGTTCTGCCGCGAGGACTGCTGGACCTGCGGGATCACCTTGTAGGAGCGGCCGTCGAGCGCGAAGTAGTTGACGTAACCGCCGCCCAGCATCGAGCCCAGGGCGCCGCCGATGTCGCTCATCTGCAGGCCGAGCGCAGAGGCCTTGTCGCGATCGATCACGACCGTGGCCTGGGGCGCATCGATCTTGAGGTCGGTGTTGAGGAAGATGAACCGGCCGGTGGCGAGCGCTTCCTGCAGGAACTTCTGCGCCACGTCGTTCAGCGCCTCGAAGCCGCCCGTCGTGTTGATCACGAACTGGATCGGCAGGCCGGTCGAGCCGGGCAGCGGCGGCGGCTGGAAGGCCACGACCTGCGCGCCGGCGATGCCCGCCAGCTCTTGCTGCACGATCGGCTGGAGCTGGTTGGAGGTCATCGTGCGCTTGTCCCACGGCTTCAGCACGTAGCCAGCGATCGACTGGCCGGGCACGTCGAGTTGGAAGACGTGATCCGTTTCCGGATGGCTGGCACCGATCTTGTAGACCTCGCGCGAATAGATCTGGCGCTGGTCGATGGTCGAATTGGGCGCCGAGGTCGCGAAGCCGATGATGATGCCCTGGTCCTCTTGCGGCGCCAGCTCGCTGCTGGTGGCCGAATAGAGGAAGTAGATGCTGCCAAGCACCAGCACGGCGAAGGTCGCCGTCACCGGCAGGTAGTTCAGGCTGCCCGTCAGCCAGCGGGCGTAGCCGCGCCGCAGCCGGTCGAACACGTTGTCGATGCCGCGGATCATGCGGGCTTCCAGGCTGCGGTCGTCGTGACCGTGCGGCCTCAGCATCCGCGAACACATCATGGGCGAGAGGGTCAGCGCCACCACCGCCGAGATGGTGACGGCCCCCACCAGGGTGAAGGCGAACTCGGTGAACAGCGCGCCCGTCAGGCCGCTCTGGAACCCGATCGGGACATAGACGGCGATCAGCACCACGGTCATGGCGATGATCGGCCCGCCCAGCTCACGCGCCGCCTGGATGGCGGCCGGGACGGGCTTCTGCCCTTCCTCGAGATGGCGGTTCACATTCTCGACCACGATGATGGCGTCGTCGACCACCAGGCCGATCGCCAGCACCAGCGCGAGCAGGGTCAGCAGATTGATGGAGAAGCCGAAGGCCGCCATCATGGCAAAGGTGCCGATCAGCGACAGCGGGATGGCGATCACCGGAATGATCACCGACCGCACCGATCCCAGAAAGGCGAAGACCACGAGGGTCACGATCACCAGCGCCTCGAGCAGGGTGTGGATCACCTCCTCGATCGAGCTGTTAACGAACTCCGTCGAGTCGTAGATGATCTGCCCGTTCAGCCCCTGCGGGAGCTGCGCCTGGATCGACGGAAAGACATCCTTCACGCCCTTGATCACGTCGAGCAGGTTGGCGGCCGGCGCGACCTGGATGCCGATATAGACCGCCTTCTGGCCGTCGAAGCTCACTTCCGATTCGTAGTCGTCGGACCCCAGCGTCACGTTGGCGACGTCGCTGAGGCGGACGATTGCCCCCTTGTCCTGTTTCAGCACCAGGTTGCGGAACTCATTGAGCGAGGTCAGCGCGGTCGAAGCCTTGAGGGTGACCTGCACCATCTGCCCCTTGGTCGTGCCGAGGCCCGCGATATAGTCGTTCGCCGTCAATGCCAGCCCGACGTCGGCCGCGGTCAGGCCGTAGGCGGCGAGCTTCTGCGGGTCGAGCCAGGCGCGCAACGCGAAGTTCTTGGCGCCCAGCAATTCAGCCGTCTGCACGCCCTCGACCGCCTGCAGCCTGGGCTGCACGACGCGCACCAGGTAATCGGTGATCTGGTTCGGCGCCAGCTCCTTGCTGTTGAAGCCGATATACATCGCGTCGATCGTCTGGCCGACCTTCACCGTCAGCACCGGCTGCTGCGTCCCGGTGGGCAGTCGGTTCAGCACCGAGCTCACCTTGGTGTTGATCTCCGTCAGCGCCTTGCTCGAATCGTAGTTGAGCCGCAGGTAGACCGTGATGGTGCTGACGCCGCTCTGGCTGGTCGAGGTCATGTAGTCGATGCCGTTGGCCTGGGCGATTGCCTGCTCGAGCGGCGTCGTGATGAAGCCCGCGATCACGTCGGGATCGGCGCCGTAGTAGGTCGTCGTGATCGTGACGACGGCGTTCTCGGTGCGCGGATACTGCAGCACCGGCAGGGCGCTGATGGCGCGCAGGCCGACGACCAGGATCAGCAGGCTGACCACGCTCGCCAGTACAGGGCGGCGGATGAAGATATCGGTGAACTTCATGGGACGATGTCCTGCAGGCTGACTATTTATCGACGATCTTCGGCGCGGCGTCGTTCGTGGGTACGGCGCGGTTGTCGACCACCACCGGCACGCCGTTGCGCAGCTTGATCTGGCCGGAGGTGACGACCGTGTCGCCCTCGGAAACGCCCTTCAGGATCGCCACCTGGTCGCCACGCGTAGCGCCTGTCGTAACGAAGACCTGGCGGGCGGTGAGCTCCGGCTTGGCATCGGTGCCCTTGCCCTTGTCGTCGACGATGTAGACCAGCGAGCCGTAGGGATTGTAGCTCACCGCGGTCTGCGGCAGCGTCACCAGGCGCTGCGCCGCGCCGGTGTCCAGCTCGACCGCGGCGAACATGCCGGGCATCAACTTCTGGTCCGCGTTCGGCAGGGTGGCGCGCACCTGAACGTTGCGGCTGCCCGTCTCGATCTTAGGATTGATGGCGGTGATCTTGCCTTCGAAGGTGCGGCCGGGGAAGGCGTCGATCTTCGCCCTCACCTTGTCGCCGACCGCGATCTGCGCCACGGCCTGCTGTGGCAGCAGGAAGTCGACGAAAATGGGATCCATCGACTGCAGGGTGGCGATCATGGTGCCGGCGGCCAGGAACTGGCCGAGATCGACCTGGCGCAGGCCGAGCTTGCCGTCGAACGGCGCCCGCAGCGTCTTCTTGTCGAGGATCGCCTTCTGGACGGCGACCTGCGCGCGGGCGTTGCGCAGATTGGCTTCGTCGCTGTCGACGACTGCCTGGCTGATCGCCTGTGCCTTGAGTTGCTTCAGGTCGCGGTCGTAGGTGATCTGCGAGAGGGACGCCGTCGCCTCGAGCGACTGAAGCCGGGCTTCCTCGTCTTCCTTGCGAAGAGTCAGGAGCACCTGCCCGGCCTTCACCTCGTCGCCCGACTGGAAGGTGATGGTCTCGACGACGCCAGCCACTTCAAGCGACAGCTCGGCCCCGCGCACGGCGCGTAACGTGCCGACCGCATCGATCTTCGGTTGCCAGTCGCTCGTCTCCGCCTTGGTGGCGGAGACGGTCTGGGGCGTATTGGCCATCCCCGCCATGGCTTCCTTGATCTTTCCGTTGACGAAGGTCTTGAAGCCGAACAACCCGCCGAGCACCACGCCGACGAGAATGAGCATGATGAGCATTCGCTTGATCATCGTATGCCTCTTGAGCTGATCAGGATGACTTGATGTAAATTCGAGGGAGCGGCGGGTCAGTGACCCGCGCGCGGAAGCTTGATGTCCTGGACGGGTGGCAGCGCAAAGCGCGTCGGCTTGCCCATCGATTTCGGATCGACGTCGGTGCGGTTCCACCAGCCGCCACCCAGCGCCTGGAACAGCCCCGCCGTGTCGGAGTAGCGCGCTGCCTGCGCCTTCAGCCGGTTGATGACCGCGGTCTGGTACGTCTGTTGTGCATTGAGCAGAGTGAGATAATTCACTGCGCCTAGCTGGTACTGCTGTTCGGAAAGCCTGAGGCTCGCCGCCGCTGTCTGCTCGGCAGCGACCTGGGCGCGCAGCGTGTCGGCATCGTACTGCACGGCACGCAGGGCATTGGCGACATCCTGGAATGCCGACAGCACGACGCCGCGATACTGCGCGGCCGCGCGCTCATAGGCGGCGATCGCAGCCTTGCGCTGGCTGTCAAGCCGGCCGCCGTCGAACACGGTCTGGGCGATTCCGAGGCCGATGCTCCAGACCCCCGAACCCGGCACGATCAGGGAGCTGATCCCGCCCGAGGTGAACCCCAGCAGGCCGGTGATGGTGAACTGTGGCATCTGGTTGGCGACCGCGACGCCGATATCGGCGCTGGCGCCGCGGAGCTGCTCCTCGGCGGCGCGCACGTCTGGGCGCTGTTCGACCAGAGACGAAGGCAGGCTGAGTGGCAGCTCCTGCGGCAGCTTCAGCTTGGCCAAGTCGAAGCTCTCGCCGCGATCCTGGTCCGGCGAGCGGCCGACCAGCCTCATCAGCTGATTGCGCTGCTGCGCCAGCTGCTTCTGCAGCGGCGGCAAGGTCGCCTGGGTCTGCGTGAGGGCCGCCTCCTGGGCCAGTACGTCGGCGCGCGAGGCACCGCCCAGGTCGAACTGGCGGCGCACCACCGTCAGAGAATTGCTGAGGATGTTGATGATGTCCTGAGTCGCTTTGATCTGGGCCTCCAGCGAGGCCACGTTGATCGCCGCGACGACGACGTTGGAAGAGAGCGTCAGATAGGTCGCCTCGAGCTGGAAGCGCTGGTACTCCGCCGCGGCTTCCCGGGACTCGACCTGGCGGCGCACACCGCCGAAAACGTCCGGCGAATAGGAGATGTTGAGCGATGCCGAGGTGACGCCGAACATGACCCCGGAGCCGGTCTGCCCCTGCGAGGCTGGAGAGGAAAGTTGCTGCTGGCCCGATCCATTGGCGCTCAAGGTCGGGAACAGGCTGCCCTGCTGGGCGAAGTAGAGTTCGCGAGCCTGCCGCAGCGCCGCCTGGGCAGCGTCCACATCCGGATTGGCCTGCAGCGATTCGCGGACCAGAGCGTCGAGCTGCGGCGACTGAAACAGCACCCACCACTCGCCGGGAATGTCCTGCTCGGGCACGAAGGTCTGCGCGGCGCCGCCGGGACTGGCCGCGGAGCTGGTCTGCAGGGCCAGCGGCTCGGGCGTGTATCCGGTCGATGTCGGCTTGTTGGGCTTCACGAAATCCGGACCGGCCGTGCAGCTGGCGAGGAGAAAGGCCGTGAGGGCCACGAGAAAGGGCGAGCGCCTGTTCATGTTCGTACTCGCGGATCTATTTGTCGGGCGTGGCCGCGCGGCAGATGGCAAGCGTCTGCTCGCGCACGATCTGCTTCATCAACTGGACGTTTTCACCCTCGAGACCGACCGCTTTGAGTATGGGTCGTTTGTGGTTGTTGCAGAAGATGACGACCTGGCCGATCAGCGCCATCGTTCGCATCGTCATCTCCGGATCGGCTTCAGACTTGCCGTGAATGCGGGCGAACAGGGCCAGGCAGGGATTGAAGATCTGCTGCATGCCATTCTCGTGCATCCGCTCGAGCCCGGGCGTTTCTTCGACCTCGGCGCGCGCGAAGATGAGGCGTCGGCTGTCGACCTGCGGGCCGCTCGTCACCACCGTGACGAAGGCTTCGAGCGTCTGGCACAGAAGTTCGGTCAGCTCGGCCGGCGTGGTGGTCTGATCATCGAGCGCTGAGCGAACGCGGGGCAGCACTGCTGACATGTGCCGCTCCGTGTCGGCGACGATGTCCTCGACGATGGCGCGGTAAAGACCTTCCTTGTTGCCGAAATAATACTGGATGGCCGGAAGGTTCACGCCCGCACCTTCGGCGATCTGCCGGGTGCTGGCGCCCTCGTATCCATGGGCAGCAAAAAGATCGAGCGCGGCTTCCAGGATTCGGCGGCGCGTATCCTCGCCTCTCGCCTGGGTGCCTTGGCGGCCACGTCCAGTGGTTGGAATATTGATCATCGCTACCCTGAGCAGTGCAGACCCAGGCTGATTACTATCAGTCGATAAACTATGTCAATCGATATATATTTTCGCAGGCGGCGCGAATTCAGGGCCGGTGAAGACGAGCATCGAAGGGGGTGGCGTGCGGCACTTGACGACCGCAGTGGCGGGCATCGAGCACCATGCCGATCGTGCCGCGAGCGCCAGAAAGCCTAGATGGCGAGCGCGAGGCTCGCCATCCGGCTCGATGCGATCCAGGTCCCTGGTCGGGGAAGCGCGGTCTCGCTCGTCTTACTTGCGCCCCGGCGTCGGCCGTTAAGGCTACAGCTTGGCAGCCATCGACTTCGGCACGCGGACCGGCATGTCGAGCAGCATCTGGGCGAAGGCCTTGGCGAGCGGATCGGCCTTTAGCGAAGCCATGCCGCCGCCGCCCAACGCCTTGCGCAGCAGGAAGTTGAAACCCTGGATGCCCGGCAGGCGCCAGCGCGTGACCGTTCCCTCGATACGGTGGGCGAAATACTTCGCCACTGCCTCTTCCGTCACCTCCGCATCCAGAATCGGCTCGTACTCCGGCTGGCGCGCGAAGATGCCGATATTGGCGTTGTCGCCCTTGTCGCCGGACCGGCCGTAAGCCAGCGCGATCAGCGGCACGGTGGCGGTGTCGCCAGCCGACAGCGGCGGCGCAGCCGGCGCTTCGACCGGAAGCTGCGCCGTCGTGAAGCCGCCACTCAGGGCGCCTTCCTGCATCGCGATGCGATGGCGATCGACATCGACTGTGACCGGCACCATCGACTTCGGCAGGAGGCAGGAGAACATGCGGATGACCGGCGACGGCGCGACCCGGCCGGCGCCGAAGCTGCCGGTCATGCCGACCACGCCGCCCGTCGACATCGGCGAGATTTCGCGGCCGAGCAGCGCCAGCGCTTCCTTCTGGTCGTGTTTGGCGGCGATCTTCACGACGACCTCGCGGGCGTCGGGCACGCGGCCGTGCGGCCCGTACGTTGCCTCGCTGCCGATCACCTCGATGCTGACGTCGCGATAATCCGCCATCCCCTTCTCGGCGAACATGCGGCGCGTCTTCTTGATGATCGATTCGGCGCTGTGGCGTCCCTTCGCAACCGCCTCGCGGCCGCCCATCATGAAGATCGAGCTGAATTTGTAGCCGTCGGGCCAGGTCGTCGAGACCTTGTAGGTGTCGGTCGGCGGCCGGCCTCGGGCACCACTCACCCGCACGCGGTCCTTGGCCACCTGCTCATAGGTCGCCTGCGTGAAGTCGCACACCACGTCGGGCACCATGTAGGCGCGCGGATCCCCGATCTCGTAGAGCATCTGCTCGGCGACCGTCGCCGTCGTGATCAGCCCGCCGGTGTCGTCGGGCTTGGACAGCACGAAACTGCCGTCGCTCGACACTTCGGCAATCGGAAAGCCCATATTGTCGTAGTCGGGCACCAGCCGCCAATCGGTGAAGTTGCCGCCGTTGCACTGCGCGCCGCATTCGATGATGTGGCCGCACAGCGTCCCTGCGGCGAGGCGATCGAATTCCTCGGGTGTCCATGAGAAGGCGTGGATCAATGCGCCCAGCGTCACGGCCGAATCGACGCAGCGGCCGGTGATGACCACGTCGGCCCCCTCGGCCAACGCCCGCGCGATCGGAAAGCCGCCGAGATAGGCGTTCATGCTGGCGATCTTCGACGGCAGCTCCGCCCCCGTATCCATCTCGCGGATTCCGGCGGCGCGGAATTCGTCGACGCGCGGCAGGATGTCGTCGCCCAGCACGACCGCGACCTTGAGCGTCACGCCCGCCGCCTCGCAGGCCTTCAGGACCGCGTCGCGGCAGGCCAGCGGATTGACGCCGCCGGCGTTGGTCACGACCTTGATCTTCTTCTCGGCGATCTCGCGCGCCAGCGGCGCCATGACGACCGAGACGAAGTCGACGGCGTAGCCCGCCTGGGGATTGCGGAGCTTCTGGGCCGCCATGATCGACATGGTGACCTCGGCGAGATAGTCGCTCACCAGATAGTCGACGTTGCCGTGCCGCACGAGCTGCGCGGCGGCGGTCTCGGTATCGCCCCAGAAGCCCGAATGGCAGCCGATGCGGACCGTTTCCTTGCTCATCCTGCAGCCCCTCTCGTCGCCCTATTTCTTCTTGCGATTGACGAACGCGCCCATGCGTTCGACGTGCTCACCCTCGGCCACCGACTGGGCGAAGGAATCGATGCCGGCCTGCACCGCCTCGTCGAGCGGCAGCCGCTCCCAGCGGCGCATCAGGCGCTTCTGCGCCCGCACCGCAAGCGGCGTCGCCTCGACGATCGAATGCACACAGCGCTCGATGGCCGCGTCGATCTTCGCCGTCTCGACGACCTCCTCGACCATGCCCCAGGCCTCGGCCTTGCGGGAATCGATGTTCTCACCGGTCAGCAGCATCCAGGAGGTGCGGCCCCAGCCGATCAGGCGGGGCAGCAGCGCCGCCTCGACGACGGAGGGAATGCCGACCTTGACCTCGGGCATGCCGAAATGCGCGGTGTCGGTGGCGATGCGCAGGTCGCAGGCGGCCGCCACTTCGAGGCCGGCGCCCAGCGTGTAGCCTTCCATGCGGCAGATCACCGGCACAGGGCAGTCACGAATCGACTGGCAGAGCTGGTGGACCATGGTGATGAACGCGCGACCATCCTCGGAGGTGCGCATGCCCGCCATGTGGTTGATGTCGGCGCCGCCGATGAAGGCCCGGCCGCCAGCCCCCGAGAACACGACCACCCGCAGATCCTCCTCGGTCGACAGCGCGTGGAAGGTTGCGGTGAGATCGTGCAAGGCCGCCGGGTTCAGGACGTTGAGGCGCCGCGCATTGTCGAATACGAAATGTGCCACCGTGCCGGCATCGCGCTTGTCGCGCCGGACCTCGATCTTGTGCGCGGCTTCCGCCATGACGTTTCGCTCCGTGGGTCTTTGTGATTGGCTGATTCTACCCTATTAGAACCCGCCAACGACGCTTCACAAGAGCCAATGCCCGACACCTTTCCCGACCTTGCCTCCTGGGGCATCGACCTTTCCCGCTACACCGTGTTCGTACCGCCGGATCCGTTCGAGGACCATGTCGGGCCGTTCTATTTCGACCTCCAGGGCGACGCGCGCGCCGCCGGCACGGTTCACTGCGTGCTGCCGACGCTCGCGCGTCACGGCAACTATATGGGCGGAGTGCATGGCGGCGGCATCCTGACCTTCGCCGACTACGCGCTCTGCCTGGTGGCCGGCCGCGCCGCCGACGGCGGTACCAATTCCTCCTTCGCCATGACGGTGAGCATTGCGGTGGAGTTCGTGAACGGCGCGGTCATCGGGCCGCCGCTCGAAGCGCGCGGCGAGCCGCTGCAGGTCACGGGCCGGCTCGCTTTCGCGCGCGGCTCGATCACCCAGGAAGGCCGCACGATCGCGCTGTGGTCGGGCGTGTGCCGCCACGTTGCGCGCGCCAAGGCCATGGCCCGCAAGGACGAGCAGGCGCCGTCGAGGAACGACCTGCCGCCGCAGGTCGCTCCCGAGGGATTCGAGCCGTTCAAGGCCAGCGCCTATTCCACGCATATCGGCCCGGCCTTCGTGCGCAAGGAGACCGATGGCGCCTCGCTGGTACAGCCGACGCTGGCGCGCATGTGCAACTCCGGCGGCGCGCTGCATGGCGGCTACATGATGAGCTTCGCCGACACCGCCATCACGCGCGCCGCGGCGATGACGACCGATCTCGCGCCGACCACCGTCTCCTTCGCCGCCGAGTTCCTGGCCGCGGGCGACATCTCCGCGCCGCTGGTCACGCGGGTGGAGGTGCCCAAGCGCGGACGGTCGATCGCCTTCCTGCGCGGCCTGCTGGAACAGAACGGCAAGGCCCTGCTCTCCTACTCCGCGACGGTGATGCTCCGGCCGCGGGCCTGATCGGCGCCGGCCTGGGCGGCGACCCGCGCCACTTCCTGCGCCAAGGCAACGTCGAGGCCGCGCACCCCCTTCAGATCCCCGCCCTTGGCCGCTCGCTCCACGGCGTCGGCGATCCGGCCGAGGGTCACTGCGCCGATCATGCCGGCAGTCCCTTTCAGCCGGTGCGCCGCCCGTGCGATCGTATCGAGATCCTCAGCCTCGCGAATCTCCCGATGGGCACCCCGTGCCGTGTCGAGGAACTCGCGCTCGATCTCGGCGAGCGCCGCCGGGTCGCCGCCGAACAGCTCGATGAGCCGGTCGCGATCATAGGCCGGGCTCATGACGCGTTCTGCCGACATGTATCCTTCAGCCAGACTTCGAGGGTCGCCTTCAGCTGCTCGATGCCGACCGGCTTGGTGATGAAGCCGTCCATCCCGGCCGCCCGGCTGCGCTCTTCCTCCGACTCCAGCGTGCTGGCGGTCACGGCGAGGATCGGAAGGCGTTCGCTGCCGGTCGATGCCTCGCGCTGGCGGATGCACCGCGCCAGCTCGAAGCCGTCCATATCGGGCATCTGCAGGTCGGCGAGCATCAGGTCGTAGGAACGCGAGCGCCACATCGCGAGCGCCTCCTCGCCGCCTGCCGCCATGTCGGCAGAGGTCCCGGCCAGTTCGAGCTGGCGCGCCAGGATCTTGCGGTTGACCGAATTGTCGTCGACGACCAGGACGCGGCCGCCCAGCCGCACGGCCGCAGCCGGTGCGGCCGTAACCGGTGGGACACAGCTCGTCCGCCCGGCCGCCTGCGCGATCGCCCTGACCAGCACGTCGCGCCGCCACGGGCGTTTCAAGTCGGCGAGGCACAGCTGGTCGTTCGAGCCTTCGACGGTCACCGCAGTCTGTGACGACACCACGACGTCGACCTCGGCGCCCGCGTCGCGCAGATAGCGCGCGATGGCGGCGCTCTCCTGCGGGTCGGGCAGGGAAAGGACCAGGGAAAGATCCTGGAGGGGAAGCCCGGCGGCGGCCTGTGCCGGCGGCGCCGGCTGGAGCGTCACCGTGACGACGAAGGTCGATCCCACACCCGGCGCGCTGTGCACCTCGACGCGGCCGTCCAT
Source organism: Reyranella sp. (assembly GCF_965228225.1). GTDB lineage: Bacteria > Pseudomonadota > Alphaproteobacteria > Reyranellales > Reyranellaceae > Reyranella. The sequence goes on from NZ_OZ245801.1 coordinate 3,747,743, forward strand.
CGCCTCGGCGAGTCGCCGCACGATGGACAGGCCAAGCCCGGTGCCCCCGAAGCGGCGCGTCGTCGAACTGTCGGCCTGGACGAACGGGTTGAACAGACGATCGCGCTGGGCGGCCGTGAGACCGATCCCCGTGTCGACCACCCTGATGCGGAGCACGAGCGAGCCGTCCGGCTCCCCGCCCTCTCCTTCGAGGAAAAGGCGGACGCTGCCCTTCTCCGTGAACTTGATGGCGTTGCCCAGCAGGTTGAACAGGATCTGCTGCAGACGCAGCGGATCGCCGATGGCGCGAGCCGGCACGTCGGACGCCACATAGGCCGACAGGATCAGCCCCTTCTCGGCGGCCCGGGCGGCCAGCGCCTCGGCCGCGCCTTCGATCAGCTCGACGGTGGAGAACTCGACCCGCTCGAGATCGAGGCGCCCGGCCTCGATCTTGGAGAAATCCAGGATGTCGTCGATGATCCTCAGCAGCGACGCCGCCGAATAGCGCACCGTTCCCAACTGGCCGCGCTGGTCGGGCGAGAGTTCGGTGCGCTCCAGGACGTCGATCATGCCCAGCACGCCGTTCATCGGCGTGCGGATCTCGTGGCTCATGGTGGCGAGGAAGGTCGACTTGGCCTGGTTGGCCTTCTCGGCGTCGCGCTGGGCCGCCAGGGCCGCGTCGCGGGCCTGGCGGGCTTCGTCATAGGCAACCTGCAGCCGGCGCGCCAAGTCCTCCTTCTCGTAGGCCAGGGCGATATTGTCGTACTGCCAGCGATGCACGTCGCGCACATAGGCCATCAGGTGGCCGACATAGGCGGCGCCTGCGATGCCCACGAGCTGGTAGAACGGGTCGCCCGAGGCGACGAGGACCAGCAGGAGCGGCGCCGCCGTGGCGACGGCGAAGGCGTAGAAGGTCGGAGGATGGGCCGAGCGGATCGGCACCGCCGTCGTGACCGTGGCCAGGAGCACGAGCCCCAGCAGCATGCGCTGCAGCTCGAAATCCCTGGAGGCCAGCAGATAGCCTGCCCAGCCCCAGCAGGCGCCGCCCAGGAAGGTGAAGCCCGCGAACCACCACCCCCAACGGAGCGTCTGCTCGTCGTCAGGGCGGTCCTGCGCGAAGCGATGCCGGAGAAGGTCGAAGCCCAGAGTCACGATGAGGTAGGCCCCGAAGGGGCCGGCCAGCTCGATCAGGTCGATCTGCCGCCAGTAGATCGCGGCGATGACCGGCCACAGAACGAACGAAAAATAGCGGGACGGGGCCGATCCCTGGAACAGGCGGCGCACCAGCTCGGCCCGGACGAACCGGTCCTGGTGGGCGGCCTCCGCCCCGTTGACCTGAGGGGCGGCCGGATCAGCGGCGGCGAGCGACATCAACCATCCCAAGACCAGGGTTTGAGCCGCCGCCCCATTGGGCAGCTACAGCTTGCGGATTTCCCACACCGCCAATCGTATCAAAGATATCAAGAAAACGATATAATTCGTTGAGAAATAGTGTTAATTTGAAGGCATTAAACGTCATTTATTAGGTTAGAACATGCAGCTTCCGTCCGTGTTGTTGGTCGAAGACGACGCATTTCAGCGCAAGGCCGCCGAGACCTATCTGTCCAGTCACGAGCTCAAGGTCACGGCCGTCGAGAATGGCGCCCAGATGCGCCGCCAGCTCTCCCGGTCGATGCCCGACCTCGTCCTGCTCGATGTCCAGCTTCCAGGGGCGGACGACGGTTTCGCACTCGCCCGCTGGCTACGCGAGAGCAACACCCGCGTCGGCATCATCATGCTCACCGCGGCGACCGATCCGGTCGACAAGGTGCTGGGCCTCGAAAGCGGCGCCGACGACTATGTCTCCAAGCCCTACGAGCCGCGCGAGCTGCTGGCCCGCTGCAAGAGCGTGCTGCGCCGGTCGGTCGCCAAGGCGACGCCGTCCCGGCTCGAGCGGGTGCGGATGGGCGGCCACGTGCTCGATCTCACCAAGCGCCAGCTTCTTGACGCCGACAACATCGATGTTCCACTGACATCGGGCGAGTTCGACGTCCTCAAGATCTTCGCGGAAAATCCCAATCGCCCCCTGTCGCGCGACTGGCTGCTGGAGACGACCAGCCATCGCGCCCGCGACCCGTTCGACCGGTCGATCGACCTGCGGATCACGCGGATCCGGCGCAAGATCGAGCCGGCGGCGGACAAGCCGACGGTGATCCGCACCGTGCGCGGTGTCGGGTATATGTTCGTGCCGCCCGCCGAATAGCCGGGCTATAAGAGCCGGCCCCGGCGCGTCCGGGGCGCAGCCCGTCGGTTGCGGGGGCCCGTAGTTCAGCGGTTAGAACGAGCCGCTCATAACGGTTATGTCGCAGGTTCGAATCCTGCCGGGCCTACCAACCACTCGGAGCGCTAACACCGGCGGCGGGCGCCTCTGCCGAGAGGCCCCTGAGGGTCCAGCTTCGCTACGGCTCATGAACCGCGAAAACGTCGGTCTAGAACTCTCTCAGATTGTCGCGGAAGTGTTTGTGGGCATACGCCTTGCGCGTCACGCCTCGACGCTGCAACTCGGGCACCAGCCCGTCGCATATTTCCATGATGTAGCGTCGGTCGAAGTGGGCGTTGAACAGCAGGAAGCCGTCGCCGCCCACCTCCTGCATGATTTCCTGCATCAGGCCCGCGACATGGTCCGGTGTGCCCACCAGGTCGATACCCTGCCGGCTGTTGAGCCCGCTCGCCAGCGAGCGCGGCGTCTTGCCGATCCATTTGGCAAGCGAGGACTGGTGCCCGTTGGTCCGCAGGTGCTCCGGCAACGGCTCGTCGGGATCGAACTGGGCGAAGTCGATGTTGGTGAGGCGCGACATGCCCGAGAGCTGCAGGTCGAGATGCCTGCCGAAATCCTCCTGCTCGAGCCGCCGGCGTTCGCGGGCGGCCTCCATCGTCGTGTCGACGATCGGATAGGCGAGAAACAGGATTTTGACATCGTCCGGATTTCGCCCCCAGCCCACGGCCTGGCGGCGGATGTCCTCGCGGAAGCTCTTCATGCCCTCGACGGAGACGGCGTTGGTGATGATCGTGTCGGCCCACCGGGAGGCGAAGGCCTGGCCGCGCGGCGAGCCCCCGGCCTGGCAGATCGGCACCCTTCCCTGGGGCGAACGCGGCGCGTTGATCGGCCCGCGCACCTTGAAATACTTGCCCTCATGGTTGATCGGCCGGACCTTCTTGCCGTCGGCGAACATCGGAATGTCGCGGTCGAGCACGACTGCATCCTCGTCCCAGGCCTCCCACAGCCGCGTGACGACGTCGGCGAATTCGTCGGCGACGTCGTATCGCTCGTCGTGCGGACGCTGGCCGACATGGCCGTAATTCTCGGCGGCGCCGTCATTGCTGCCGGTCACGCAGTTCCAGCCGATGCGGCCCTCGGTGACATGATCGAGCGAGTTGACGAGGCGCGCCAGCAGGTAGGGCGGATACTCCGAAGTCGAGAGCGTCGGCACGAGGCCGAGATGTTTGGTCGCCATCGCCAGCCATGGGACCAGCACGGCGGGATCCAGCTTGGGCGAGCTGGCGCCGTACTTGAGGTAGGTGTCGTGGCTGCCCTGGTAAGTGTAGGGCACCATCGAAGAGTCCTCGATGATCATGTAGTCGAAGCAGCCGCGCTCCAGTCCCTTGGCCAGGTCGACGAAGATGTCCGGCATCATCCAGCGATGCTTGTCGTATTCGGTGCCGGGCCACATCGAGCGCCACGCCTTCGGGCCATAGCCCTGCGACAGGAACCAGGCGAGATGGAAATGATCCTTTGCCATGTTCAGGCGACCGCCTTCTTCGGCAGGCTCGCGACGAATTCGGCCTGGCTCATCGCCAGGTCGGGGCGAAAACCACGGTCACGATAGAACTTCTCGTAGATCTTGAATTCCTCGAGCACGCGCCGGAGTTCGGTGACGGCATCGTCATGCAGGTCGACGCGCACGTCGATGTCGAAGTGATCGGGCTCGGAGGACACGAAGATCGCGGCCGACCTTTCGGTGAGATGGCCCTCCGCGCCGACTTGCCCGCCAGCATCACGTCCGCCCTCGAGCGCGGCCAACAGCCGGAACTCGAGGCCGGCGCCGGGCTCCCGGAGGTAGCCCGCGACGATGCCGTCGATCACTTCCGGGCCGGCCAGCACGTTGCCGAACGCCACGAAGCCGGCGCCCTCGTGGTGTCCTGCCCAGGGCCGGCAGCCCGGGCCGGTATGGGCGCAAGTCGTGCCCTCGCGGTCGATGATGCCGATCTGTCGCCAGTCATGGTCGGGATCGCAGGCCTTGAGCGCGGCCATCACACCGGCTGGCGCCCTGCCCTGCTCCAGCAGTTCGAGCGCGATCAGGTCGTTGTCCCGCTTCACATAGGCCTGCGTCTTGGAGACGCCCGCACCGAAGCGGATGCCCTCGCATCGGCCGCCGGCCGCGATCGAGAAGGTCGTGACGCCGAGGCCGAGGCGGCCGGTCTGGGGACAGCGTGCAATGATCGAGAAGGTCATGGCCCGGGCTCCTTCATCGAGGCCATGAACGCCTCCTGCCCGATCGCGCCGCGCGGATTGCGTCCACGGTCGGCATAGTAGCCCTCGTACTGCTTGTAGACCGTCCAGACACGCCGCAGCTCGTCGACCGCCTTGTCGTGCAGGTCGACGCGCAGGTCGATATCGGGATGGATATGGCGCGAGGAGACCTGGAGAGCCGCCGAGCGCTCGGTCCGATGGGCCGTCGCATTGCCCTGCCCGCCCGCGTCGCGGCCATATTCGAGGGCCATCAGCAGGCGATGTTCGAGGTCGGCCTCGGGCTCCGCGAGGAAGCCCTCGGCGATCGCCTCGGCCACGTGCCGGCCGCGCAGGCCGTTGCCGGTGGAGATGTAGTTATCGCCCGTCACCTCGCCCGCCCAGCCGCGCACGTTCGCACCGGTATAGGCTGCCACCGCGCCGCCGCGGTCGATCACGCCGATCTGGCGATAGCTGTGGTAGGCGTCGTTGGCCTTGAGCTGCTCGAGGACCGCCTGGGCGCCGAGGCCCTGTGCGAGAAGTCGCAGCGCGATCGCGTTGTTGTTCTCGTTGGCATTGGCCTGGCTCACCGTGACCCCGGCCTTCGATCGGGTCGAGTGGGCGTAGCGGCCGACCGTGACCGAATAGGTGGCGATGCCGATGCCGAGGCGACCGGTCTTCGCGCAGCGGCCGAGGATGGTGTAGGTCATGCCCGCTCCTTGACGCGTCTGGCGTCGAGTTGCTTCGCGAAGACGTCCTGCGGGATGGCTTTCGACGGGTCGGTATCCCGTCCGCGATAGAACTCCTCATAGAGTTTGAACTCCTCCAGCACGCGCCGCAGCTCGTCGACCGCCGTCTCGTGCACGTCGACGCGGACGTCGACATCGGGGAAATCGCGCCGGTCCACGACCTTGATCGCGGCCGAGCGCTCGGTGCGGTGGGCGTCAGCCGGGCCCTGGCCGCCGGCATCGCGGCCACCTTCGATGGCGCGCAGCAGCCGATATTCCAGCGCATCGTCGCACTTCATGAGGAAGCCCGTGACCATCGCGTCGAGCACCTGCGGACCGAGGAGACCGTTGCCGAACACGACGCAATCGGCCGCCTCCTTGTGGCCTGCCCAGCCGCGGCAGCCGGGGCCGGTATGGGCAGCGACCCTGCCATCGCGGTCCATGATCGCGATCTGGCGGAAGCCGTGCTCGGTGTCGTTGCCGGCGAAGATCGCCATCACGCGCGCGGGCCCATAGCCCTGCGCCAGGAGCTTGATGCCGACCGGATCGTTGGTGCGGTTGGGAAACGCCTGCGTCTTGCAGACTCCGACATTGGCCGCGACGCCTTCGCACCGTCCGCCCACCGCCAGCGAATAGGTGGCGATGCCGAGGCCGAGACGGCCCGTGCGCCGGCAACGCCCGATCACGGAGTAAGTCATCGCGCCGCCTCCTGCGCCTGAGCGAGCGTCTGGGCGAAGGCATACTGCGCAATCGCATCCTTCGGGTTCTTCGCTCGCTCCTTGTAGTAGCCGCGATAGAGCTCGTACTGCTCGAAGGCGCGTCGGAGTTCCTCGATTGCCTTGTCGTGCAGGTCGACGCGCAGATCGAGTTCGGCGTGATCGTAGTCGCCGTAGACCATCACGGCGGCCGAACGTTCGGGAAGAGGGCCGTCGTTGCCGACCTGCCCACCGGCATCGCGGCCCGCTTCGATCGCCGCGAGGAGACGGCGCTCGAAAGAGATCCCGGCCGCGCCTTCATAGGCCTTGGCCATGGCGTCGACGACCGGTTCGCCCGCCAGCACGTTGCCCATGGCCACATAGCCGTCGCCCGTGACGTGCCCCGCCCAGCCGCGGTTCTTCGGACCGCTATAGGCCCCTACCCGGCCCAGGCGGTCGATTGCGGCGATCTGACGGAATTCGTGGTTGGCATCGTTGGCTTTCAGCTCGGCCAGCACGTGGTCGGGCGCGAAACCCTGGGCCAGCAGCCGGAGCGCCAGCGGATTGTTGCCCTGGTTGACGAAGGCCTGGGTCATGGTCGCGCCGGTATTGCCGCGCAGGCCGGTGCAATAGAGGCCCACGGTGATCGAGTAGGTCGCGATGCCGATGCCGACCTGGCCGGTCGTCGGACAGCGCGCCAGCAGAGTGAAGGTCATGAGCGTCTGTCTCCCGTCGGTGCCTTCGCCACCGCACGCACGGAACGTGCCGAACCGGCCGCCGCGGCCTCGCGCCTCGGCGGCGCATAGGCCAACTCGTGCAGATCCTGGAACTCGCCTTGAAGAACACGAAGGAATTCCTCTGCCGCGACCGGCAGCTGCCGCGCAGAATGCGTGATCGCATCGATCGTTGCGTTGTTCATCAGCCGGTCGCGAATCGGAACGGCGACCAGTTCGCCCGAGCGCAGACTGTCCGGGGCCGACAGGCGCGGGAGAAAGGTGATGCCGTGATTCACCTTCACGAATTCGACGCGCAGCTGAATCGCGTTGGTCTCGAGGGTCGGTGAGATGTGAATGCCCGCGGCGGTGCAGGCGACCTCTATCAGGCTATGACTGCCGGTGTGTTTCATCGGTGACGCGATCGGATAGGCGGCACAATCGGCCAGCGAGACTTTAGGCCGCCCGGCGAGCGGATGATGCGCGGACATCACCGCGACCAGGGGTTCGCGCATCTTGAACACCGTCTCCAGCTCGGCCTCGGCGGGGGGATAGAAGGCGAGTCCGATGTCGGTGCGGCCCTCTCGAACGGCCGCCACCACCTGATCGGAGCCGTCGATCGTGATCTCGAACTGGATGCCGGGATATCGCCGGCTGAATCGGGTCACGGCGCGCGGCAGCAGGTGCGGCACCAGGGTCTCGATCGAGCGGATGCTGACGGTACCGCGGCGCAACCCCTTCAGCGCGTCGATCTCCGAGCGCACGCGCTCGATCTGGCGCAGGTTGGTCTGGGCATGACGCAGCAGGATCTCGCCCGCCGAGGTGAGCTTCACGCCGCGCGCGTGGCGCTCGAACAGCGGAACGCCGAATTCTTCCTCGAGCTTCTGGATCTGTCGACTGAGCGCGGACTGGGCAATGTGCAGTTCCTCCGCCGCCTCCCGTATCGATCCGAGCCTTGCAATGGCTGAGAAATAGCGCAGGGACTGATTGATCATTTCTTGGTCTCTCCTGCCTTGAGACTGATGCCGAACCGGCATCGCTTCAACGCCGAAATGGCGCTTGTCCGATCACCCGCCGCACCCTCAATTCGTCTCTGGCATCTGATCGACGTCAACGAGGAAGACACCGCTATGCTCGATATGGTTGGGGAAGCCGTCGACCGGCTGATCACGATCGAAGCCAAGAACCACGGCATGCCGCACGGCATCCTGCTGCCGATGTACCTCGCGGCGCGCAAGGTGGTGGGCGACAAGCCGGTCACGATGGCGGCCGCCAAGGGCCTGCAACAGGCGCTCGGCAAGGGCGACGTCGTCTTCATCATGACCGGCGCGGGATACGAGCCCACCATGCCCAAGGGCGAGAGCGACGGGCCGCCAGGTGCCGCCTCGCTCGCCCGCATTCTCTATCGTGGCCTCGGCGCCGTCCCGGTCTTCGTGAACGAGGCGTGTCACGCAGATCCGATCGTCGCGTCCAGCGAGGCCGCCGGCCTGATGGTGAAGCCCTTCGAGCAGGCGCGCGATCGTCATCTGGGTGCCGCCATCGAAAACGCACCGGAAGACCAGTCGAAGATCGAGGCGTGGATCGGCGATATCTATGCGAAGTATAAGCCCAGGGCTGTCGTTGCCGCGGAGCGCCTCGGCGCCGGCGCCGACGGCAACGTCCATACCGCGACCGGCTTGCCGCTCACTGGCCCGGAGTCCCGATTCCAGGGCTGCATCGACATCGGCGGCGTCGTCACCGAGGCCAACAAGCGCAACATCTTCTCGGTCGGCATCGGCGATCACGGCAACGAGCTGGGCTTCGGCACGATCTACGACACGGTGGTGGAGACCATGCCCAAGGGCAAGGCGCTCGCCACCGTGGTGAAGACCGACGTCGTGATCCCGGCGATGATGTCGAACTGGGGCTGCTACGGCGTCGAGGCGTGCCTCGCCTACCTCTTGAAGAAGCCGCAGCTCATCCACTCGCCGGACATGGAAAAGCGCATCGTGCAGGCCTGCCTCGACGCCGGCGGCCTCGAGGCGATGTACTGCACGACAGAGTTCCTGGTCGACGGCCTCGATGGCGAGACGTCGATGGCCTGCATGCAGTTCCTGTCCAACATCGTGCGCAAGAATCTCGAGCCGCCCGACGCGGGCCTCACGCATTGATCGAAAACTTCAAACTGACTTTGTAGAGGCAAATCATGGCTATCGACGAGATCGTCGGCGATTCAATCGACCGCGCCATCAACATCGAGATGCGCTTCCGCGTGGGACTGCCGCGCGGCGTCACCTATCCACTCTACGAGGCGGCGCGCACGAAGCAGAAGAAGCCGCTCGCCTGGCTGGCGGCCAAGCTGCTGAAGGACTCGATCAAGCCCGGCGACAACGTGTTCGTCATCACCGGCGCGGGAACGCCGCCCGGCCTGCCTGCCGGCGAGACCGACGGCCCGCCGGGTGCGGCGGCGATCGCACGGGCGATCGAGTTCGGCCTGGGCGGCAAGCCGATCCTGATCAGCGAAGAGCGCAACATGCCGGCGGTCATCAAGTCGACCGAGGCGGCCGGCCTCGCCGTCTACGACGAGGCGCTGTTCAAGCAGCGCCGCTCCTGCGCCATGGCGATCAACTTCCCGCTTGGGGATGCTGCCGGAAAGAAGGCCGCGGCCGCACTGATCAAGAAATACAAGCCGGCCGCGATGGTGTTCATCGAGAAGGTCGGGCCCAACATCAAGGGCGTCTACCATTCGATCATGGGCACGCCCCGCACGCCGGATAAGATCGCCAGCGCCTACCATCTCGCGGACCAGGCCAAGACGGCCCGCATTCCCACGATCGGCATCGGCGATGGCGGCAACGAGATCGGATGCGGCGTCATCAAGGAGGCGGTGGCGGCGATCCAGCCGTTCGGCAAGGACTGCGGCTGTCCCTGCCACGGCGGCGTTGGCACGGTTACTGAATGTGATGTGCTGGTCTTCGCTGCCGTGTCGAACTGGGGTGCCTACGGCATCGCGGCGGCACTGGCCGGCCACTTGGGAGACCGCGAGATCCTGCACGACGAAGCGACGGAACTCCGGATCGTGCAGGCGAGCGTCGATGGCGGGGCGATGGACGGGGCCTATTCCCGCCTCATCCCCTACGTCGACGGCACGTCGGACAAGATGCAGGCCGCGTTGATCACGATGCTTCATCAGATCGTCGAGAACGGGCTGAAGGAATACGACCGAGGGTTCTGAAATCTCATACTTGGGGGCAGCCATGACCAAAGAGTTGCGGATGACGAGCGGCCAGGGAAGCAATCGGGGCATTACGCGGCGCGGCTTTGGTGCGGGCGCTCTCGGCACAGGACTTATATTGGGCACGGGCCGCGCACCCGCCCTCGCCCAAGGCAGGCGCGACCTGCGCGTCGGCACCTGGGGCGGCGAGTTCGGCAATCTCAGCCCGGTGATCCGCTCGGACATCCAGGGCAGCCTGGTGATGTACAACGTGTTCGACGGGTTGGTGAGCATCAACTACAAGGACCGCGCCATCGTGCCGAACATGGCGCTGGAGTGGAGCAACCCCGATCCGCTGACCTGGCGCATCAAGATCCGCGAAGGCGTGAAGTGGCAGAAGGGCTTCGGCGAATTCACGGCCGAGGACGTCGTCTATACCTTCGAGTTCCACATGTCCTCGAAGAGCTTCCAGATGGGAACCGCGCTGTTCCCGATCGACACGGTGAAGAGCGACGGCAAGTACGTGGTCGAAATGAAGACCAAGCAGCCGTTCGGTGCCTTCCCCGGCGTCACCATGGGTTACGGCGGCACCATCATCTCGGCGAAGGCGCACAAGGAGATGGGCAACGACGCCTACAGCGCGACTCCCGTCGGCAACGGCCCGTTCCAGATCGAGAGCAAGAAGGGCACGGAGATCGTGCTGGCCAGGCATCCCGACTACTGGCGGCCGGGCTTCCCCAAGCTCGACCGCGTCGTCTATCGCGCCATCCCCGACTCGACCACCCGCCTGCAGGCGCTGCAGAAGGGTGAACTCGACTTCGTGACGCATCCCGACCCCAAGGACATGAAGGCCCTGCGCAAGGACGCGAAGTACACGATCAATTCGACGCCGGGCTGGTCGTGGGACTACCAGCAGTTCAACCTCAAGGCCAAGCCGGACGCCCCCTACCAGAACAAGCTGGTGCGCCAGGCGATCTCCTATGCGATCGACCGCGAGGCGATCGTGAACGAGATCTACTACGGCGAGGCGATCCCCACCGACAACCAAATCCCCGCCGGTTACATGGGCCATCGGCAGTCGATGCTGAAGTACCCGAAGAACGGCGACCTCAAGAAGGCCAAGGAACTGATGGCCCAGGCCGGCGTGAAGGGCTACGAGGTCGATGTCATCACATCGGACAAGGACTGGCTGCGCAAGGAGCTCGAGCTGGTCGCCGCAATGGTCAGCCAGATCGGCATCACCTACAAGATCAAGAGCATGGACATGGGCGGCTTCAACAGCCTGTGGCTCAACAAGAAGTTCGACCAGCACCTCGAGGACATCACCCTGGTCGCGCCCGACCCCGACGCAACGTCGTGGTGGTTCCTGAACAGCAAGGGAAACGCCTCGGGCTACAGCGTGCCGTCGATGGACGCGATGCTGGACGGCGCGCGCAGCGAACTCGACCCGGCCAAGCGCGAGGCCATGTACCACAAGATCGTCGACACGACGCTCGAGGAATGCCCGATCATCTATCACTGCAACACGAACAACATCCAGATCTACAACAAGAAGCTGGTGGGCTTCGAACCGGCGCCGCAGGAATACACCGAGAAACTCGACGCGGTCTCGTGGTCCTGACGCTGCAAACGCTCCTGACGCCGCACAAGGGATAGTCTGGCCATGTGGTCCTATCTCGGCCGTCGCCTGATTCAGGTGCCGCTGGTCCTGCTCGTCGTGTCGCTGATGACGTTCGCCATCACGCGCGCGACGCCGGGCGATCCGGCGACGATCATGCTGGGCATGCAGACGTCGCCCGCGGCGGTGACGGCGATGCGCGCTGAGTTCAATCTGGACCGCTCTCTGCCCGAGCAGTACGGGCTGTGGATCGCCAAGGTTGCGACCGGCGATCTCGGCCGGTCGATGCGCCTGAACGATCGCGTCACGACCCTGATCGCCGAGCGGCTGCCGATCAGCCTGCAGCTGGCCTGTGCCGGCATGCTGTTTGCGCTCGCGGTCTCGATCCCCCTGGGTGTGATCGCCGCGCTGCGGCGCAACAGCTGGATCGATTATCTCTGCACCGGCTACACGGTAATGGGCTTTGCCGTGCCGAACTTCGGCCTGGCACTGATCCTGATCTACGTCTTCTCGATCCAGCTCGACTGGCTGCCGATCACCGGCATCGGCTCGTCCGAGGCCGAGGCAGGCGGTTTGTGGAAGCGCTACAGCCCCTTCATCCTTCCCGCCGTTGCGCTGGGCGCCCTGCAGACGGCGATGCTGACCCGCCTGCTGCGCTCCAGCATGATCGACGTGCTGTCGCAGGACTACATGCGCACCGCACGCGCCAAGGGTCTGCTGCCGGCGACCATCGTGATCATTCATGCGCTCAAGAACGCGATGATCCCCTTCGTCACCATGGCCGCCGTCCAGTTCGGCTACATGATTGGCGTCCAGGTGACGATCGAGTACATCTTCGCGGTGCCCGGCATGGGCTCGGCGGTGCTGAACGCCGTCGTCAACCGCGACTTCCCGGTGATCCAGGGCTTCACGCTGGTGATCGCGGTCTTCTTCCTGCTGATGAACATCCTCGCGGACATGATGTACGCGCTGCTCGATCCGCGCATCCGGTACTGAGATGGCCGACGCGCGCGCCCTTCCCCTGCAATTCCGCGGCTCCCTGGCGCTGGCCGTGCAGCAGTTTCCGCGCAACCGCGCCGCAACCGTCGGGCTGGTCATCCTGTTCGCGATCTGCTTCGCCGCCGCCTTCGCTCCCTGGGTCGCGCCTTACGACCCGATCCAGATCAAACTGTCGATGAAGCTGAAGCCGCCATCGTTCGAGCATCTGATGGGCACGGACCATTTCGGCCGCGACGTCTTCTCGCGCATGCTCTGGGGCGGACGGACCTCGCTCTCGGTCGGCCTGCTGGTCGTGGGCTTTGCCTTCGTCCTGGGCGTGCCGCTCGGCCTCGCGTCGGGCTATTTCGGCGGCAAGGTCGACAATGCCCTGATGCGGCTGGTCGATGCCTTCCTCACCTTCCCACCGCTGCTGCTGGCGGTCGCACTGGTCGGTCTGCTGGGCCCCGACATCAAGAACGTGATGCTGGCGCTCGGGCTGGTGCAGGCGCCGATCCTGGCACGTATGGTCCGCGGCAGCACCCTCGCCGTGCGCGAGGATGTCTATGTGACCGCCGCCCGCGCGCTGGGCGCCAGTCCGCTCCGCATCGTGCTCTCGCACCTGTTGCGCAACATGGTGTCGCCGATCGTCGTCCAGCTCACCGTCGTCTTCGCGGCCGCCGTCGTCTCCGAGGCATCGCTGAGCTTCCTGGGCTTCGGGACACAGCCGCCGGCGCCCAGCTGGGGCCGTGACATGAGCGAGGCCCGCCGCTTCCTGGGTGACGCGCCTTGGATGTTTCTGGCGCCGACCTCGATCATTGCGGTCTGCGTCCTCAGCATCAACTTCATGGGCGACGGTCTGCGCGATGCGCTCGACCCGCGTGCCTGGCGCACGCGCCGCAGCGTGGCGGCCAACGCATGAGCCTGCTGCGCGTGCGCAACCTCCACACCCGCTTCGCCACCGATCGCGGCGACGTGCGCGCGGTCAATGGCGTCTCGTTCGATCTGGAAGAGGGCGAGATTCTCGGGCTGGTGGGCGAAAGCGGCAGCGGCAAGAGCGTGACGGCGCTCTCGATCATGCGCCTCGTGCCGGAGCCGCCGGGACGCATCTCCGCCGACAGCCTGGCTTTCGACGGGCGCGAGCTGCTGGCTCTCAGCGAGGCCGAGATGCGCGAGGAGCGCGGCTCGAGCATGGCGATGATCTTCCAGGATCCCATGCGCTCGCTCAATCCTGTGCTCACCATCGGCCGGCAGATCACCGAAGTGCTGCGCCGGCACCAGAAGCTCGACGGTGCGGCCGCGAAACGCCGCGCGATCGAGCTGCTCGAGACCGTGGGCATTCCCTCGGCGGAAAAGCGCCTCGGCGCCTATCCGCACCAGTTCTCCGGCGGCATGCGCCAGCGCGTCATGATCGCCATCGCGCTGTCCTGCAATCCGCGCCTGCTCATCGCCGACGAGGCGACGACGGCGCTCGACGTCACCATACAGGCGCAGATCGTCGAGCTGGTGAAGCGTCTCACGCGCGAGCGCGGCACGTCGGTGATCTGGATCAGCCACGATCTCGGGGTCGTCGCCGGCCTCTGCGACAAGGTCAACGTCATGTACGCGGGCAACGTGGTCGAGTCCGGCCCGATCCGCGAGCTGTTCCACCGCCCCAGCCACGGCTACACGCTGGGCCTGATGGGCTCGACGCCGCGGGTCGACGGCACGGGCGTGCGCCGCCTGACCCCCATCGAAGGCATGCCGCCCAGCCTGATCGAACCGATCCCGCTCTGTCCGTTCCTGCCGCGCTGCCGGGTCTCCGTTCCAGCCTGCCAGACGGTGCCGCCGGAGCGCCGCGATTTCGGCAGTGATCACTGGGCCCGCTGCCTCGCGGATCTGAAACCGGGAGATCGGGCGCCATGAGTACGCTGCTCGAAGTCGAGGACCTCGATGTCCATTTCGGCCGGCCCGACGCGCCGGGCACGGTGAAGGCCGTCGACGGTGTCTCCTTCAAAGTCGAGAAAGGCCGAACCCTGGGCCTCGTGGGCGAGTCGGGCTGCGGCAAGTCGACGACCGGCTATGCGATTCTGCAGCTCGTGCGCGCGACTTCGGGCCGGGTGATGTTCGACGGCACGGATCTTCGCCAGCTCGGCAGGCGCGACCTGCGCCGGATGCGGCGCAAGCTCCAGATCATCTTCCAGGACGCGCACGCCTCGCTCAACCCACGCATGCCGATCGGCGATCTCGTGGGCGAGGCGCTCGACATCCACGGCCTGTCCCGCGGTGCCGCGCGCGCCCGCCGCATTCGCGAACTGCTCGACATGGTGGGCCTCTCGGGCTCGCTTTTCGAACGCTACCCGCACGAGCTGAGCGGCGGACAGGCGCAGCGCGTCGCGATCTGCCGTGCGCTCGCCGTCGAGCCGGACCTGATCATCTGCGACGAGCCGGTGTCGGCGCTCGACGTGTCGATCCAGGCGCAGATCGTGAACCTGCTGCAGGACCTGCAGGAGCGCCTGGGCCTGACCTACATCTTCATCAGTCACGATCTCAGCGTCGTCCGGCACATCAGCGACCAGGTGGCCGTGATGTATCTGGGCAAGATCGTGGAGATGGCGGGCAAGGAACAGATCTACACCGCGCCCGCCCATCCCTACACCAAGTCGCTGATGTCGGCGGTGCCGGTGCCCGATCCCGACATCGAAACGCAGCGCCAGCGCATCATCCTGAAGGGCGACCTGCCCAATCCGGCCAACCCGCCGTCAGGTTGCCGCTTCCGCACGCGCTGCCCGATCGCCATCGAAGAATGTGCCGCCGTAGACCCGCCGCAGTATCCGCTGGGCGACGGTCACTGGGCCAAATGCATCCGTCTCAATGGAGTAAACCCGCATGCCTAAGCCGTTTCATCTCGCCTGGTTCCTGGGCCAGAGCTTCGCGTCCAAGAACTGGCGCTCGATGTGGGCCGGCAGTGCCTCCGACGTCCAGCGATGGATGATGCCCGACCTCTTCATCGACCTGGCCAAGGGGATGGAGCGCGCTTGCTTCGACTACATGATCATCGAGGACTCCTCGAACGTGCCCTATACCTACAAGGGCAACCACGATACCTACCTGCAGTACGCCCAAGGGTCTCCCAAGCTCGACCCGCCGGTCCTGGTACCGTACCTGGCGCAGGCCACCACGCATCTCGGCATCGTGCCGACGCTCTCGATCTCGGAATACCCGCCCTATCTGGCGGCGCGTCTCATCAATTCGCTCGACCATGTCACCGAGGGCCGCATCGGCTGGAACTGCGTGACGGGCAGCAACGACGGCACCGCCCAGAATTACGGCCACGAAAAGCACCGGCCGCATGACGAGCGCTACGAAGTGGCCGACGAATTCGCCGATGTCGTCACCAAACTGTGGGAAGCGTGGGACGAGGACGCGGTCGTGCTCGATCGCGAGACGCCGATGTTCGCCGACGGCAAGAAGGTCCGCCCGATCCACCATGAGGGCAAGTATTTCAAGGTGCGCGGGCCGATCAACGCGCCACGCTCACCCCAGGGGCGCGTGCCGATCGTGCAGGCCGGCGGCTCGGCGGCGGGCAAGAAGTTCGCCTCGAAATGGGCCGACACCATCATCACCGAAGGCGCCAACATCCAGAAGATGAAGGCCTATCGAGAGGAAGTGCGCGCCAACGCCGCTGCCATTGGGCGCAATCCCGACGACATCAAGCTCCTGTTCCTGTGCTCGCCGATCGTCGACACGACGATGGAAGCGGCGCGCGAGCGGCGCCGGCTTCAGCAGGAAGACTCACTGAAATATGTCGACATGCAGCTTGCTGGCATGTCTCGGCTGACCGGCATCGACTTCTCCAAGTTCGATCTCGACGAGAACCTGCCGATGGACCTGAAGACCAACGGCCACCAGTCGTCGCTGGCCCGCTGGCTCGGCAAGCCCCTGCGCGAGATCGTGCGCGGTTACGCCGCCAAGGGCAGCCTCGATTACACCGGCACGCCCGAGCATGTGGCGGGCGTGATGCGCGAGGTCATGGAGGAAGTGGGCGGCGACGGCTTCCTGATCTCCGATACGCCCATCGACCGACGCGGCGTGATGGAGGTCTGCGACGGGCTGGTGCCGGAGCTGCAGCGCCAGGGCCTGACCCGCAAGGCCTATGCCCACAAGCACCTGCGCGACAACCTGCTGGAATTCTAGCTCTCGCGCTTCCTGCCATCTAAAACGAAGCGGCAGGAGGGATCCCCTCCTGCCTCAAGGACGATGTCGCGATGACCGGCGACTTCGATCCCAGAAGGTCGTCAGAATTCGAGCAGATTATCCCGCAGGTGCTTGTGGGCGTACTGCTTGCGCGTCACGCCGCGGCGCTGCAGTTCCGGCACCAGGCCGTCGCAGACTTCCATGATGTAGCGGCGATCGAAATAGCTGTTGAAGATCAGGAATCCGTCGCCGCCCACCTCCTGCATGATCTCCGCCATCAGGCCGGCGACATAGTCGGGCGTGCCGGTGAAGTCGATGCCGCCCTTGCGCGAGTAGCTCTGCAGGATCGAGCGCGGCGTCTTGCCGATCCATTTGGCGAGCGACGACTGATGGCCGTTGGTCGTGAGATGCGGCGGCAGCGGCTCATCGAGGTCGAACTTCGAGAAATCGATGCCGGTCAGACGCGACATGCCCGACAGATGCAGGTCGAGATGCTTCTCGGCCTCGGCGGCTTCCATTCGTGCGCGGTCCCGTGCCGCCTCCATGCTGACGTCGATGATCGGATGGGCCAGGAACAGCACCTTGATGTCATCGGGATTGCGACCGTGTTCGACCGCCTGCTTTCGGACCTTGTCGCGATAGGCCTTCATGCTTTCGATGCTGCCGCCGCCCTCGGTGATGATGGTGTCGGCCCAGCGCGACGCGAACTGCTGGCCCCGCGGCGAACCGCCGGCCTGGCAGATCGGGACGCGTCCCTGAGGCGAGCGCGGCGCGTTGATCGGCCCGCGCACCTTGAAATACTTACCCTCGTGATTGATGGCATGGACCTTCGAGCCGTCGGCGAACATCGGCTTCTCGCGATCCAGCACGACCGCGTCGGGCTCCCACGCCTCCCACAGCTTCGTCACGACGTCGGCGAACTCGTCGGCCACGTCGTAGCGCTCGTCATGCGGCCGGTGCTTCTCGTGGCCATAGTTCTGCGCCGCGCCGTCGTTGCTGCCGGTCACGCAGTTCCAGCCGATGCGGCCCTCGGTCGTATGGTCGAGCGAGTTGACCAGTCGCGCCAGCAGGTAGGGCGGATACTCCGACACCGACAGCGTCGGCACGATGCCGACCGTCTTGGTCGCCATGGCGAGATAGGGCACCAGCACCGCCGGATCGAGCTTGGGCGCGCTCGCCGCGTACTGCAGGTACGAATTGTGCGAGCCCTGATAGGTGTAGGGAACGTTCGAGCTGTCCTCGATGATCATGTAGTCGAAGCAGGCCCGGTCCATGCCCTTCGCCAGATCGACGAAGATATCCGGCATCATCCAGCGATTGATGTCGCTGCCGGGAAAGTCGCTACGCCAACTCTTCGGGCCATAGCCCTGCGACAGGAACCACGCCAGGTGGAACGGCTTCTTCATGACTGAGACCTCACGCTACGATGATTGGGGTTCGCCGCCTCCGGACCGGCCGGCATCGGGCGCGCCAGATCGGCCTGCTGGCGATGGCGAAAGAGCTCGATCTTTGGCACGAAGCGATCGGAGCGGACGTAGAGGTCCGAGTAGTAGATCGCCACGCCCTCGATATCGAAGTAGGTGCGCTGGAGCAGCAGGAGGGCGGCACCCGGCTCCACATCGAGGCGCTTGGCGAGCTCGGCGTCGGCCGAGATCGCCGAGGAGGCCTGCTGCACGCGAAAGGCCTGAACCCCACAGTATTTCTCGATCAGCGGGATGACCTGCGCCGACCGCATCTGCTCGGCAATGTCGGCCGGCAGCCGCTCCGCCAGCCCTTGCGGCAGGTACGCCCGGCAGAACGCGATCGGGCCGGTCGGCCGCACGCGGCTCCACGAGATGCGCAGGATGCCCTGGCTCGACGGCGCCTCCAGAAGCGCCGCGACCCGGTCGTCGCCATGCTCGGGCAGGCGGTCGATGCCGTGCAGGTCGAAGCGCGCGTCGGGATCGTGGATCCTGAGATCCTCCAAGGCACGCGCGCTCCAGTCGCGGCTCTCGGGATCGCTTTCCAACACGAAGGTGCCCCGACCCGGGAAGCGCCGCGCCAGCTTGCGCGACACCAGCTCCTCCACCGCCGAGCGGGCGGTGTGACGGCTGACGCCGAACTCGGCCATCAGCTCGGCGTCGGTCGGGAGCTGGGAGCCCAGCCGGTAGACGCGCGTGGCGATTCTCTCGCTCAGTACCTGATAGATCCTGTAGTAGGCCGGAACCGGATCTCGACGCATTTCCTCTCCTTCTTTTCTTTTTTTATCGCCGGTCCGCGCGCCGCGGATCCAGCGTCTCGCGCAGCCCGTTGCCCAGCAGGTTCACTCCCAGCACCAGCAGCACGATGGCAATGCCGGCGAGGTTGGCGATCCAGGGCGCGACCAGCAGCCGGTCGCGACCCTCGGCCAGGATATTGCCCCAGGTCGCCGTCGGTGGGGGCACGCCGAGACCAAGGAAGCTCAGCGCCGTCTCCTGCAGGATGAGCTGGCCCACCTGCAGGGTGGCGATCACCGTCAGCACCGGCGACATCTGCGGCAGGATGTGGCGCCACATGACGTAGCGGCTCCCCGCTCCCGACGCGACCGCCGCCTCGACGAACGGCCGTTCGCGCAGCGAGCGCGTCAGGTTGAAGGCGACGCGCGTGTAGCTCTCCCAGCCGGCGAACCCCAGCACCAGGACCAGCACGACCACACCGCCGCCGAACACCGCGACCACGACGATGGCCAGCAGGATCTCCGGGATCGCCTGGTAACCATCGGCAAAGCGCATGATGACCTGCTCGGTGCGCCCACCGACATAGCCCGCGACCAGTCCCAGCGTCGTGCCGAAGGTGAGTGCCACCAGCATCGCCATCAGGCCAACGGCGATGGAGAGCCGCGAGCCGTAGATCAGGCGCGACAGCAGATCGCGGCCGAAATTGTCGGTGCCCAGTGGGTAGGTCCAGCTTCCCTTTGCTTCCCAGACCGGCGGGCGCAGCCGCAGCATCAGGTTCTGCGCATAGGGATCGTGCGGCGCGAGCAAGGGCGCGAAGAGCGCCAGCACGCACATGCCCAGCACGAGCACGATGCCGATCTGGATCTTCAGTCGCGGGCCGAACCATTTCATTTCATCACCGCAGCCGGATGCGCGGATCGATGGCGGCCTGCACCAGATCGACCAGCAGGTTGGCGGTCACGATGGTGACGGCGACGATGAACACGGCGGCAATCACGATCGGCACGTCGCGCTGGAAGATCGCGCTCACCATCAGCCGGCCGACGCCCGGCCAGGCGAAGATCGATTCGGTCACCACGGCGCCGCCCATCAGGCGGCCGAGCTGCAGTCCAACCAGGCTCACCACCGGGTTCAGGGCATTGGGCAGCACGTGCAGCCAGAGCACCCGAGCGGGACGTGCGCCACGGGCGCGCGCGGTGACGACGAACTGTTCGCGCGCCGTTTCGAGCACGCTCACCCGCGTCACCAGGATGAAGTTCGGCACCAGGAAAGTGGCCAGCGTCACCACCGGCAGCACCATGTGCTCCCAACCGCCCTGCCCTGAAGTCGGCAGCCACTGCAGGTCGAGCGCGAACAGCTGGATCAGCAGAATGCCCAGCCAGAAACTCGGCATCGACTGTCCCACGACCGCCAGCACCGAGATGACGAAGTCGGGAACCTTGTCCTTCCACACCGCGCAGGCAACACCACCCAGCACGCCCAGCCCGATGGCCAACAACAGACTGAGGGAAAGCAGCTGCAGCGTCGAGCCCAGCCGCTCGAGCACGATCTCCATGGCCGGCCGCTTGAACTGGATCGACGTGCCGAAGTCTCCCTGCAGCAGATCGACCAGGAAGTAACCGAACTGCACCGGCAAGGACTTGTCGAGATGCAGCTCGGCCCGCAGCACCGCCTCCTGCTCGGGCGTCGCATCGAGGCCCAGATAGATCGCCACCGGATCGCCGGTCAGTCTCAGGACGACGAACACGAAGGCGATGACGAAAACCAGCGGGACCGGCACCAGCAGGAGGCGTCGCAGGAGGTAGCGCATGTCAGTTTCCTGCCGACGTCACGGCTTCACGCTGACCTTGTGAAGACGCAGCAGCGAATCGCGGGAAGGCTGCCAACCGGAGACCTTCTCGTTGCGGCCGGAAATGCGCGGCAGGCCGAGGAGGAAGATCGACGGCACCTCCTCGTGCATGATTTCCATCATGCGGTTGTAGGCTTTCAGCCGGGCGGCCTCGTCCATGGTCGAGCGCGCCTCCAGCCAAAGCCTGTCGAACTCCGTGTTCGTCCAGTAGTTCCGCTTGCTGGCCTCGGTGTACCAGACGGTATTGAAATCGGCGTCGCCGACGCTGAACCAGCCGACCTGGTACATCGGTCCCTGCTCGCGCGAGCGGTCGAGCTGGGACCACACGCCGCCCTCGACGACGTTGACGCTGGTCTTCACGCCGACCGCCGACATCATGCCGGCAACGGCGTTGGCGATATCGACGTCGGAAAGATAGCGTCCCGACAGCGTGTTGATCTTGTTCTCGAAGCCCTTGGGAAAGCCGGCCTCCGCCAGCAGCGCCTTGGCCTTGACAGGATCGTAGGGCCGCGACTTGAGGTTGGGATTGTAGCCGAAGGTGGCCTTGGTCACGAGCTGGCCGTCCAGCACCGAGCCATAGCCGCCCAACATCTGCTTCAGCAGCATTTCCTTGTCGATGGCATAGTCGAGCGCCAGCCGCACGCGCACGTCGTTGAACGGCGGCTTGCGCGTGTCGAACGTGTGCACGAGGCTCACCGAGGATTCGACGGCGTCGATCTTCAGATTCTTGCGCTTCTCGACCGAAGGCAGCAGGTCGACGGGAATCTCCTCGATGATGTCGGTCTCGCCCGCCACCAGCGAGGCCACACGCGTCGCCCCCTCGGGAATGGCGCGGATGCGCAACTTCTTCATCGCCGGCGCACCGCCCCAGTAGTCCGGGTTGGCGGCCAGATCGTAGCGGTCGCCCGCCACCCAGCTGACGTATTTCCAGGGACCGGTGCCCATGGGTTTCTTGTGCGCTTCGGCCTGTCCGACCTTTTCGGTGTGTGCCTTGGACTCGATCGGAATGTCTGCCAGGCCACGCAGCAGCAGCGGCGCCGGCGAAGCGGTCTTGATGTCGACGGTGTAGTCGTCCACGACTTCGGTCCCGATGACGCCGGCGATGCGCGTCTTTCGCGCATAGACCTGCTTGGGATCGATGACGTAGTCGATCGTGAACTTGACGTCGGCTGCTGTGAACGACGTGCCGTCGTGCCACTTCACGCCCTTGCGCAGGTAGAAGCGCCAGTGCGTAGGGCTGATCGCCTCCCACTTTTCGGCCAGCGCCGACACCAGCTTGTCGTTGCTGTCGCGGGCGACCAGCGGCTCCCAGGTCTGGTAGCAGAGACTCAACGTGATGTAGGCGCCGCCCGTGGGGGCAATGGAATCGGTGAAGAGCGAGGCGCCCACCACCAGCATATCCCTGTCCTTCTGTGCCTGCGCGGACGACGCGCCGACCACGACGGCCAATGCCGCCGCCAGAGTCGTTCTCAGGATCGCACGCATAGACACCCCCTCGCCGATGACACTCCTGTTTGATTTCCCCCGGTTATTTCTTCTGCTGATCGCGCCAGCGATCGTCCCGCGGCAGGCGCGGGTTATAGGGTCGCTCGCTGTAATAGGGCAGCAAGGGACGGAACCATTCGAAGATGCGGCGCAGCTCGCCGATCGGCTCCTCATGCACGTCGACGCGCAGGTCGATGTAGGCGAAGGGCTCGTCGCCGAAGACCAGGAGCGACGACGAGAAGTGCCCGTCGGCCTGGCCACCCGCGCGCCCGCCGGCTTCCACCGCCCGCACCAGCCGTTCTTCCAGCAGCTCCTCGCCCGTGGTTTCCATCGACCGGCCCATCGCCTCGGTGACCTGCGGGCCGACGATGCCGTTGCCCATCACCAGCCAACCCTTGCCGATGACGTGGCCGGCGTAGGCGCCGTTCCCGGTGCCGGTCATGGCGGCGGCATTGCCCCAGGCATCGACGACACCGATCTGGCGCAGCGGCGCGTTGGGATCGCTGCTTTCGAGCTCGTGGATGATCTTGCCGGCGTGATATCCGAGCGCCATCAGCTTGGTGCAGAGCAGCGTGAGCCGGGGATCGGCGATCGCCTGTACCGAGGCGGCCGCCATGCGCGGGATCACGACCGGGCAACGATTGCCCACGGCCGGCGCATGCGTCGCCATGGCAACACCCAGCATCTTCGTCCGCGGACAACGGCCTACGACGGTGAAGGTCATGGCTTCGCGCCTGCCGCCATGGCCTTCGCGCGCGCCTCGACCCAGTCTTCCACGACACCCAACGCCGTCGGCTGCCAGGGCCGCGTCTCGTAGTACTCGATCTGCGGGCGATACAGGTCGAAGAGGCGGCGCAGCTCTCCGATCGGCTCGACATGCTCGTCGACCCGCAGGTCGACCAGCGGATATTCCTGGGCGCGATAGACGATCAGGGCCGCCGAATGCTGGCCGCCATGCTGGCCGCCGGCATCGCGACCGGCCTCCAGTGCCGCCATCAGCCGCGCTTCGAGATCATCGCCCTTCATCGCCTTGAAGGTTCCGGCCATCGCCGATGCCGTGCGCTCGGAAATCAGGCCATTCCCCATGGCCACCATGCCAGGCTCGCAGAAATGGCCGGACCAATCGTGATTGCTCACGCCGGTCCGCGCCACGGCATTGCCGTCGCGATCGATCACGGAGATCTGGCGATGCTCGATATGGGGATCGCTGACCGCGATCTCCTCGAGGGTCTTCGCAGCCGAGTAACCAAGGCCGAGCAGGCGCAGGCCGAGCGGACCCAGGCGCGGATCGGTAACAGCCATGGTCACCACGACGCCGAGGCCCGGCTTCACGAAGGGACAGCGCGTGCCGACAGCCATGGGTCGCGTCGAGATCGCCACGCCGAACTTGCCGGTCTCCGCGCAACGAGCCGAAATCGCGAAGGTCGAGAACTCCTCACCCAATGGTCCCAACATTGCTTTCTCCTGCTCGTGTCTTGCGCGAACCATAAAGGTCCCTATTGTACGCTTCAATGTATAATTGTCCGGTCATTATAGCATTCTGAGTTGTAGAACCGCGCAAGGAGCCTTCTCCCTCATGGCGCTGCTGGAAATCGAAGATCTGTCCGTCGCGTTCGGGCCTGCGGAGAACGCGACCACCGTCGTCGACGGCGTGGACTTCACCGTCGACAGGCATGAGACCGTCGCCTTGGTAGGGGAGAGCGGCAGCGGCAAGAGCGTCACTGCATTGACGATCATGCGCCTCCTGCAGGATCCGGGCCGGATGACACGCGGCGCCATCCGCTTCGAGGGCCGCGACCTTGCGCGTCTCGGCGAGCGCGAAATGGCGGCAATCCGCGGCGATCGCATCGCCATGATCTTCCAGGAGCCGATGTCCTCGCTCAATCCGCTGCTGTCGATCGGCGCACATGTCGCCGAACCGCTACGCCTCCACCGTGGACTCTCGAAGCGCGACGCGCGGGCGCGCGCAATCGCCCTGCTCGACCGCGTCGGCATCCCCTCGGCGGCGCAGCGATACGACGACTACCCGCACCGCATGTCTGGCGGCATGCGCCAACGTGTGATGATCGCGGCGGCCCTCGCCTGCGATCCCGCACTGCTGATCGCCGACGAACCGACGACCGCGCTCGACGTCACCATCCAGGCCCAGATCACGGACCTCCTGGCGGATCTGCAGGCCGAGTTCGGCATGGGCGTGCTGTTCATCACCCACGATCTCGGCGTCGTCGCCGAGCAGGCCCATCGGGTCGTCGTCATGTATGCAGGCAAAGTGGTTGAGCGCGCTGCAACCGCCACGCTGTTCGATTCGGCGGCGCACCCCTACTCCGCCGCCCTGCTGCGCTGCATGCCGGGCGACGACGAGAGCGCGGACGAGCGGCTGGCCGTCATCGAGGGCACCGTGCCCATGCCGGCGGCTCTGCCCGCCGGATGCCGCTTCGAGCCGCGCTGTCCTCAGGCCATTGCCGCCTGCCGCACCGAGGAGCCCCCGCTGCTCGCGCTGGCCGCCGACCATGCCGCCGCCTGCCTCAAGCCGCTGGTGACCGCACGATGACCGAACTTCTGGCCGCGCGTGGCCTCACCAAGCATTTTCCCGTTCTGGGCGGACCGCTGGGCATCGCCCGGGTCGGCACGGTGCGCGCGGTCGAGAACGTCGACCTCTCGATTGCGCGCGGCGAGGTGCTGGGTCTGGTGGGTGAAAGCGGCTGCGGCAAGTCGACCTTGGGCCGCCTCCTGATCCGCCTGCTCGACCCGACGGCCGGATCCGTGACCTTCGACGGCCACGACATCGCTGCGGCGGAGGGTGCCGCGCTGCAGGCGCTGCGCCGCCGCTTCCAGATGATCTTCCAGGATCCCTACGGATCGCTCAACCCGCGCATGCAGGTCCACGAGATCGTCAGCGAACCGCTGCGCCTGGCCGGCATGTCGCGCAAGGACTGCCGCGAGCGTGCACCGGCGCTCCTCTCCCTGGTCGGGCTCGCCCCCGAGCATGGCGCGCGCTACGCGCACCAGTTCTCCGGCGGGCAGCGCCAACGCATCGGCATCGCCCGCGCTCTCGCCCTCGATCCGGCGCTGATCGTCTGCGACGAGCCCGTCTCGGCGCTCGACGTCTCCGTACAGGGCCAGGTCGTCAACCTGTTGCGCGACCTGCAAGCCGAGCGCGGCCTGAGCTACGTCTTCGTCTCCCACGACCTCCGTATCGTGCGGCACATCGCCGATCGCGTCGCCGTCATGTATCTCGGCCGCATCGTGGAAATCGGCGGCAAGGAAACGATCTACCGTCGTCCGCTGCATCCCTATACCGAGGCCCTTCTCGCCGCCGTGCCGGTTCCTCGCCCCGGCCGTCCCCGCCGTCGCGCCGCGGTGCAAGGCGAGATCCCGAGCCCGATGAACCCGCCCACGGGTTGCACCTTCCATCCGCGCTGCCCGCTGGCGACGGATCGGTGTCGGACGGACATGCCCGTCCTGCGTCCAGTTGCCGGTCGCGAGGTGGCCTGTCACCTGGCTGCCTAGCTTGGGAACCAGGCTGGCGACGCTTCACCGTCGCCGATCGTCCGCGACGGATGTCGCCTCATCAGCGCGGCGTGGCCAGTGCCACGCTCTGCGGTGCCCCGCCCGTGGCGCAGCCGCGTACCGCGGCGACGGCCTTGCCGCGCATTTCCGCAGGGCCGGCCTGCAGGTCCACCACCGCCTCCCCATCGAAGGCAGCGGGCTGGCCCGTCGGTTCGGCGACGAGGTCGAAGCGCAGCCGCATCGTCTCGCCCTGCTCGATCGCATCGAGCAGGCGGTCCGAAAGGCGCGGAAACATCTCCCGGGTCTCGTCGCTCAGCACGACATGGTCTTCGGCGAACAGAAGGCCGACGGGAAACACATGATCGTCGATGAGGATCTCGGCGCGCGGGTCATGCTTGGCCCGGCCCGCCGCCACGCCGTCGGGCATCAGGGGCCCATCGTTCGTCAGATAGAGCTGGAGCTGCAGGATGCGACGGTCGTTCGCCGGTTCGCAGGCAAGCACCACGACATCCAGGTTCAAATTGCGGCTGCGTGGCTCGATCAGCGCGTAGCTGGGCAGGTCGACACCCTGCTCCAGCGTCCAACCGGCATGGGCGTCGAGGTCGCCTGCGAGGACAGGGGCGAAGCACAGTCCGATGGCAATGCCGGCCACCAGAGCCGTTCGCACAATCCGCCACAGAGCCTGCATGATGGAAGGTCCTTCCCGCGTTCGACCTCACGGTAGCCGGGAACGAAGCGACCGGGGCTGATCCAGATCAAACCGGTGGCGGGCCGGCGCCGGGCCAGCCCCCGTTGATGCAGGTCAATGAGGCGGCGGCAAATCCGGGCAGGCTGAGCCGTCGAACGTCGGCATTCGCCTGCGAAGGGGCGCCCCCATGACCACGATCCATCGACTTGTGCCGGCCCTGCTGGCTGCCTGCATCGCCGCCCCCGTACTGGCGGGCCCGGATGGCGGCGTCTCCACCCCGATGCTCTCGCGCTGCGCCGGCAAGGCCGGCCTCGAGACGCGACAGTCGGATGCAGCCTTCGGGCTGCTTACGCTCGACGGCGCTCCCTGGCTCTCCATCGAACGTACGGAGGAAGCGGTCGGAATCCAGCCGATCATGACAACCGTCACGGGAACGGGATCGCGGCACCGCCGAAACGGCACCTCGGTTCCGTTCCGCTTCACCTGCGTGCTGGATGCCAACGGACAGGCCCTGATGTTTCACGCCAGCCTTCTGATGCCGAAGCTGGGCGATACCCTGCCACCGGCGACGGTCATCTCCGGCACGGCCACACTGGCCGAGAAGACCGCCCTGCCGCGCGGCGTCGAGCTCCAGATCCAGCTGTTCGACCTCGCCCGTTCGGCGGAGGGCGAGCTGCTCGCCGAGCAGGTGGTGCGCAGCGGTTGGCAGGTACCGATTCCCTTTGCCCTTCGCCTGCCGGCAAGCTTCTCGGCCGAGGGCCGAAAGCTGGCCCTCACGGCACGGCGGGTGGCTGCCCGTCAGGTCCAGTACCGACTGCCGGGTCCTCGCCTCCTGACCGACCGGGAAATGCTCGGCCCGGTCGTCCTCACACTTGATAAGCCGAACTGAAGGATTCCCGCGCCCTGGCCTAGACGCCCATGCCGACGGTGGCGGGTATCGAACGCAGGTGGCTCTTGACCTTTTTCACACCGGGCACGTTCTCGGCGGCCACGCGGTAGGCCTTCCGGACTTCCTCGCCCCCGACGAAGCCCCAGAGATGGACCACGCCGTCGCTGACGACGACATTCACGGGCCACCGCGACTTCCAGGCCTGCTTGTCGAAAGCTTCCACCACGGCGTGGCGAAGCTTCTTGTCGTCGGGCAGTCCGACGGCGCCATCCGGCTCGCGCGACAGCAGAGCCCCGAGCAGGTTGGCCCGGCTGACGATGCCGACGATCTTCTCGTCCCGCACGATCGGGATGCGTTTGACGCGATGCTTCTCGATCAGCTCGACCAGCTCGCCGAGGGTGGCTTCATCGCTGGCCGTGACGACCTCGCGGGTCATGACGTCCGCGACCTTGCGGGCATGAGAGGTGACGTAGTCGCGGGCGGCCGTCGCCTCGGTGTCCAGCAGGCGCAGCAGCCAGGACTTGCGCGGCGCGGTTTCGATCTCGGCGCGATGGATGAGATCGGCCTCGCTCACGATCCCGACGACATTGCCCTTGTCGTTGACAACCGGCGCGGCGCTCACACCGGCGCCCAGCAGCAGTTCGGCGGCATCGAACACCGTCTCCTTCACGTTCACGCAGACGATGCTCTCGGTCATGATGTCCTTGGCGCGCATTTCCCGTTCCCTTCGCTCAATCTGGTGATGCACGGTCGTCCAGGGCGCCACCGACCGCATTGCGCCATGTCAAAGTCTCTGCGCCGGCACTGTCCGGTCAGGGCACCAGGACAGCCGCGCCCTGGAAGGCTCCCGCACGCAGATCGGCGATGGCTTCGTTGGCAGCCGCCAGCGGATAGACCGTCGTCGTCGTCTTCACCGGCACCATCGGCGCCAGCGCCAGAAACTCCCGGGCGTCTTCGCGCGTGAGGTTGGCGACCGAGAGAATCTGTCGCTCCTCCCAAAGGAGCTTGTAGGGAAAGGACGGTATGTCGCTCATGTGGATGCCGCCGCAGACCACGCGCCCGCCCTTGCGAACGACCTTCAGCGCGGCCGGCACGAGATCTCCGACCGGCGCAAACAGGATGGCCGCGTCGAGGGAACGTGGCGGAAGCTCATCGGAGCCACCGGTCCAGATTGCCCCGAGTGAACGGGCGTGAGCCTGCGCCGCAAGATCTCCGGGGCTGGTGAAGGCATAGACTTCCCGCCCCTGCCATCTGCACACCTGGGCGAGGATGTGGGCGGCCGCCCCAAAGCCGTACAGGCCGATCCGATGCGCGTCGCCGCAGAGCTTGAGCGACCGCCAGCCGATCAACCCGGCGCACAGCAACGGTGCCGCGGCCACGGGGTCATCGAAGCCCTTCAGCGGGAACGAGAAGTCGGCACTGGCCACGACGTGGGTCGCAAAGCCGCCATCTCGCGTCAGGCCGGTGAAGACCGGACGATCGCACAGATTCTCCTTGTCCGACGCACAGTAGGGGCAATGACCGCATGTTCCGCCGAGCCAAGGCACGCCAACGCGTGTACCCAGGCGCCCGGCCGGCACGCCCGTGCCGACGGCCTCGACGATGCCGACGATCTCATGCCCGGGCACGATCGGATGCCGGATTCCGGGCAGATCGCCGTCGAGGATGTGGACGTCGGTGCGGCATACACCGCAGGCCTCGACCCTGATCAGCATGTCACCGGGACCTGGCCTGGGGTCGGGCCGCTGCTCGAGGTGGAGCGACCCGCCGGGGGAAGAGAGAACCATGGCCTTCAAGGAAGGATCCCTTCTCCTTCGGATCGAGTGTCGCCTTCTTGAGCTGGCTCGGATCGCTTGGGGTGCAGGCCTTGATAGGGGACTTGTGACTATCGCGACTTGACGGAGATCAAACGCGAGCCGGTACCGTCGTCTAGGCCGCGAGCACGTTCACCTTCATCGTGGCGAGCTTCTGGTAGAGCCTTCCATGGTGGC
The DNA here is from genome assembly GCF_965228225.1 of Reyranella sp. Taxonomy (GTDB): domain Bacteria; phylum Pseudomonadota; class Alphaproteobacteria; order Reyranellales; family Reyranellaceae; genus Reyranella. The sequence continues at coordinate 3,776,913 of NZ_OZ245801.1, forward strand.
GCACCGGCCACCAGTCGTAGAGGAAAAGCTGCAGCGGCCGCCACATCGCTACCCACCCCAGGATCAGCAGCCCCTCCTGGAAGACCTGCTGGAGGGGAGCGGACGTGATCGAACCAGCGAGCTGGCGAAGCAGGATGCACGCCGCGAGAAAGGCCAGACCCATCGCGAGGGCGAAGCGACCCTCTCGCAGCTGGAACCGAATACGCCTCGTGCTCGCCACCGCGCGGTAGGAGAAATAGTTGTGGATCGCCTCCGGAATGTTCGATTCGCGCGCATGGTCGAGCTGCTCGCGCGGCACACGAATCACGAGTTCGAGGGGGCTCGCGAGCGGATACTCGTCCGCCCAGCCCACGATGAACTCTTCGGCTTCGCGGTCGAGATCCCTTTCGTGAAAGGGAGACGGGTCGAGGGAATTGAAGAGCTGCCGGATATCGCTGATCCGGATGTCGATGATCCCTGAATCGGGCATGGCTTCCTCCAGCGCTGCGGCCGGCAGCGTTCGACCAACACCGCGCACCCTGCTTGCGCAAGCGTCAGGCTAGAGCGGGCCCAGGCATTCGCCAGAGGTACGCTCGATGGCCGCGCCAGCCGCGGCGGATTGCTGCCTGTAGACATCGGGATAATCCACGAGGCCCCCGTCATCATTGGGAAAGCGCGTGCGGTAGACCAGCATCACCGGAATGATCTCCGCGAGCGGCTCGCGATGGGTCCCGCCGCGTGCGATCGACCGGTCGATCTCGGCCTCCGTGACGCCGAGCGCCCAGGCGGCCATGGCGCGGGCCTTTTCCACGCGCACGCATCCGTGGCTGAACGCTCGCACCGCGCGCTCGAAGTATCTCCGGTCGTTGGTGTCGTGCAGGAAGATCAGCTGGTCGTTGTCGAGTTCGAACAGGATCCGACCGAGCGGATTCTGGGGTCCGGGCGGCATGTGCCGCGCGCCTTCCCAGCGCACCATGGCGGGCGTCGGTGTCCAGGAGGGGTTGAAGGTCACCGCCCAGATCGCCGTCGAGAGTTCGGGCGTGGGAGTCGACGGTCGGCCGACCACGACTCGGCTGCGCAGGACCGGCTTTCCGTCTTCGAGCGCGACGAGTTCGAACGACGGGATGTTGACGACCACCAGCTTGCCGCGCGGCGGCACGGCGATCCCGATCCCCTGCAGCGCCGCCGACAATTCGGAGACCGGCGGCATGGGCGGGGGCGGCGTGACGGGAGACGGTGCCGGATCGCCGGCGCAGCCTGCGATCAGCGACAAAGCGAGAACGGCGACGAATCTCGTTAGTGCGAGAGAAGCACGCATCGGCCGCCCGAGAGGAGTTCGCTGGTGATTCCGCCGAGCGTCCAGCGGCCCTGACGATTGTGCCCATAGGCGCCTGCCACGATCACGTCGGCCTCATAGGTTCGCGCGAGACCCGACAGCTGAGCGGCGTTGGCCAGTTCGGCCGGAACCACCTTCTCTTCCGCAGCGATGCCGTGGCGGGCGAGCCAGCCGGACACCCGCGCCACGCTCCGCCAGGCAGCGGCATGTTCGTCAGCCCCGTGAATTTCGACGACGACGACGTTTCTGGCCTGGGCGAGCAACGGCAGCGCATCGCACACCGCCCGCCGCGCCTCGCGCGTATCCTTCCACGCGACGAGGATCCGGTCGAATTTCGCGGTCCGGGAGGACTCCGGCACCAGCATCACCGGACGCCCCGCCTGCATCACCAGATCGCACAGGTCGGGCTGCCGCGTCGCATCCGGCAGCTCTCCGGCTTTCGGGACGCCGGCGACGACGATGTCGGCTGCAGCGGACTCGCGCGACAAGCGCTCGGAAAGCGGCTCAATGCTGCTCTCGCCCTGCCAGTCTGCGGCGTGGTCGTGCTTGGCGGCGATCGCCCGGAAGTCCGCTTCCGACGCCTTGAGGTGACGCTCGATCTGACGGCGGTCCTCCTGGAACAGCGCTGCGGGGACCGAGTAGTCGCCGCAGATGCTGTGGATCGGACGGCAGTAGGCACGCGCCACCAGCATGGCCTCCGACTGCCGGGCGAGCGCAATCGCCGCGCCCGCCACGCCCTGGCAATCCCGACCCGGTGACAGCGCCGCCATCACGACCCGGTACGTCATCGCCTGCCCTCCTCCCGCCCCGGCAGATCGGGGGGCACGTTCGCCTGCCACTGGCCGCCCGGCAGGGCGTGATAGCGCTGCCTCACGGCCGCCCAGGCAACACGGCTGGCATGTTCCTCGCGACCGGCATCGCCCGCGTGCAGGGCCCAGGTTTCGTTGAAGGCTTCGCGATAGAGGTCCTGGGCCCGCAGGGGGAGCTGTTGCCTGACCGCGATCGGCAGGTTGGCGTTGGTGAGGTAGAGCATGACGGTCTCGACCGTTTGAAGGCAGCGACGCGACCATGCCGGCACCGGCACGGGATCGCCTTGACCTATCTCAACGTCGAGCGTCAGCGGTGCAGACTGTGCCGCCACCACGGCTTCACGGCTTCCAGACAGACGATGAGGCCGACGGTCACGATCAGCGACACGCCGAGATCGTCGGCATGCAGCGGGCCGAACTGGAAGAGGTCCATCGCCGGCGGCCAGGTGAGCGCAAGCGTCAATACCGCCGCGACCACGGACAGGAGAAACCACAGGAAAGCGTTCGGGCGCCGCAAGGTGACCGACAGCGACGATGAGAAGGAACGGTTCACGACGATCAGCCCGACATTGATCAGCACGAGCGAGGTGAACATGAGGGCGCGAAGCTCGTCGGTCGGCATGTCCCGTCCGATCCCCACGAAAAGGACGATGGCCAGGGCCACCAGCGCCAGCACTCCCTGCAGGAGGCTGAAGACCATCGTCGGTCCCGACAGCAGGCGGCTGTCCGCGGCCCGCGGCGGCCGCTGCATCAGATCTCTCTCCTCCGTCTCGGCCTCGAAGGCGATCGAGCAGACCGGATCGATGACCATTTCCAGGAATGCGATGTGTACGGGACTGAGCATGAACGGCAGTCCGAAAAGCAACGGCAGCAATGCGAGGCCCGCGATCGGTATGTGCACCGCCACGATGTACGCGCTCGCCTTGCGGAGATTGTCGTAGATGCGCCGTCCCAGGCGGATGGTGCGCACGATCGAACCGAAATCGTCGTCCAGGAGAACGATGGCGGACGCTTCCCGCGCGACGTCGGTGCCGCGGCCGCCCATCGCGATGCCGATATGCGCGGCCCGAAGCGCCGGTGCATCGTTGACTCCGTCGCCCGTCATCGCCACGACCTCGCCATCGGCCTTCAGGGCCTGCACGAGCCGCAGCTTCTGCTCCGGCATGATGCGGGCGAACACGTTGGTCGTGCGGATGGACTCCTGCATGGACACATCGTCCAGCCTCTCGAGCGAAGGTCCGTCGAGCGTCTGACCGACATCGAGCCCGGCGCGCGCGGCGATCACCTGCGCGGTGGCCGGATAATCTCCGGTGATCATGACGACCCTGATCCCGGCCGAGTTGCACTCGTCGATCGCCGCCGGCACGTTCTCGCGCAACGGATCGGCGAATCCCAGCAGGCCGAGGAACTCGAGATCGAAGCCCATCTGTTCGTCCGGCAAAGGACCGTTCGACAGTCGTCCCCGTGCGACACCCAGCACCCGCATGCCTTCGCCAGCCATTTCCTCGACCGCCCGGTGCAGCCAGGCCTGACCGGCCGGATCGAGTCGGCAGAGCGCGCCGACCGCCTCGGGTGCGCCCTTCGTCGCCACGCACCGGCTACCCGCCGCGTCCTGCCAGACATGGCTCATGGCCAGCAATGTCGGCTGGAGACCGTAGCGACGCAGAAGGTCACCCGCCATCGTCGGGCCGGCCTGGGCGGCGATGGCCTTCTCCATCGGGTCGGAGGGCTCGGGCGAACTGGCACGGCGGGCGCTCTCGATCAGACTCGTCGCCTCGGGATCGGGCTTACCCTGTCCGGTCCGCCATATCGTCGCGGGCGTACGCACTTCTGCCAGCGTCATGCGGTTCTGGGTCATCGTGCCCGTCTTGTCCGAGCACAGGACCGTCGCGGCCCCCAGCATCTCGATGGCCGAGGCGCGGCGCGTCAGCACCCGCACGCGCGACAGGCGCCAGGCGCCCATGACCATGAAGGCCGTGAGCACCAGCGGAAATTCCTCCGGCAGGAGCGACATGCCGAGCGCGATGCCGCCCAGTATGGCTTTCAACCAGTCATCCTGGGTCAGACCGATCAGGAGGACGACGGCCACGGTGGCGACGGCTCCGACCGCCGCGAAGATCCGCACGAGCCGGCGGGTTTCCGCCTGCAGCCGCGGCGGCTCCGGGGAGATCGCCTTCAGCGACTGGCCGATGCGCCCAAGCTCACTGCCGGGTCCGGTCGCGCGCACCACGGCTATGCCCTCGCCATGGACCGCCAGCGTTCCCGAATAGAGGTACGGCGTGTTCTCGCCGCCGGGGCGCGCCATGGCGTCATCGCTTTCGCCGGCGCGCTTGCTGACGGGAACCGATTCACCGGTGAGCAGTGATTCGTCGACGACGAGGCTGCTGGCCGACACGAGGACCGCGTCGGCGGGAACGCGGTCGCCTTCGAGCACGACGATCGTGTCGCCCCGCACGACCTCACGGCCCGGGATGCGCCGCCGTTCCCCGTCGCGGATCACCAGCGCGCGGGGGCTCGCCTGATCGCGCAAGGCCGCAAGCACCCGCTCGCTGCGGGTCTCCTGTACGACCGTGATCAGGACAGACAGCGTCGCGAATGCGAGGAGGACGATCGCCTCGCCGAGGTCGCCGAGCACCAGGTAGATCGCGCCCGCGGCCAGCAGCAGCGAGAACATCGGCTCCCGCAGCACGTCGGCCACGATGCGCAGGATGCCCCGGCCATCGCCCGCAGGAAGCTCGTTGAAGCCCTCGGCCTGCAGACGCGCTTGCGCGTCCGCCTGCGAGAGGCCCGACCGCCACGACGCTCCCGTCGTCTCGGATCCGGAGTGCGGCACGAATCAGTTCCCGGACGCGTTCTCTGCCACCGCGGGCTGGCGGGGCTTGCCCAGCTGGTCGATCGCCAGCAGCAGGACGCCCACACGGCTCGCGGACGAGGCCCACTCCGCAAGACGCGGGTAATTGTCGACCAGCCAGTTGAAGGCGATCTGGACTGCCGCAAAGGCCGCGGCGGCCTGGGTCACCTCGCCGAGCGACAGGGAGCCGTCGATATATTTGGGCACGGACAGGATCAGACCGATGATGGGCGCCAGCAGCGTGTTGCCGGAGGATACGAGTGTGGTCCTCACGTGCTGGCCGCACAACAGCCGCCAGGTCCGCAGCACCTCGTCCAGCGCGAAGCTCACCGCCCCCGCCGGCACTCCCGCGCCCACCGGACCGACCGGCGCCGTACGCAGCCGGGCAACTGCGAACTTGAGCTCCGACTCGGCCTGGTTCTTCCGCTCGATGACATGCGCCATGCGACGCCCGACCAGCAGCATGGCCCCGGTCGTCAGCATGGCGTAGGCGATGCTGGCGAACACGAGGTAACCCGGCAACTCCAAGTCGAGGCGCGCGGGTCCGATTGCGATAGCGCCGCCGACCGTCCACAGCACAACAACGAAGGTCGCAGCCGTGAGCAGCGAGGAAAGCAGGCCGGTCACGAGATCTATCGGGGCATCGGTGGCGATGCGCGCATCTTCGGCGATCCGGTATTCAGCGAGCTGGGGTTCGCCGCTCCCGGTCTCGAGGCGCCGGTAGTTGCCGTCCTCCAGCCACAGCCCGACCAGGTGTGCGGTGAGCCAGCCGCGCCACCTGCGCTGGAAGGTCATACGCGCCCAGACGGCGAAGGCGGCGAGGAAGATGCTGCAGGCGGCGAGGCCGGGTAGAAGATAGGTCTGGTGGCGGATCCCGGCGCCGTTGCGCTTTTCCAGCGCATCGAAGAAGTCGCGATTCCAGACGTTCAGCCGGTACTGCACCAGAAGCTGCGCCACGACGCACAGGATCAGCAGGCCGATGAGGGTCCACGGCAACCACGCCCCCTTGCCGCGGCCGAATCCAAGGGCGCTATGCCAGAAGCGCCGGAGCGGACCCGGGCCGACGGCAGAGACGCCGTCCTCGGTTCTCATCCGTCGCCCCGGGCCGCCAGCGCCGCCAGGCCGAGGAAGGCAGGCTCTGGCCGAACGATGACGGCGGTGGGGATCTGCCCGACATAGTCGGCGAAGCGGCCCTTGGCGGTGAAGCGCGCGCGGAACGACGAATCCAGCAGAACCGGGAGGATATGGGGCGCGATCCCGCCCGCGAACAACACCCCGCCGCGGGCGCCGAAGGTGAGCGCAATGTCGCCCGCGAAGGACCCCAGGAAATCGCAGAACAGTTCCAGCGCGGCGCTGTGCCTGGGCGAACCATAGACAGCCGCTCGGACGATCTCCTCCGGCGTGACCGTTCCGGACTCACCGCCCTCTTCCATCGCCAGCGCCGCCTGCAGGTTCACCAGCCCGGCGCCCGACAGCACACGCTCGGCAGAGACATGGCCGAAGCGCTGGCGCAGCCCTGCGAGGATCGCGGCGTCGCCCGCATCGGTCGCCGCCAGCGTCGCGTGCCCCGCCTCGCTGGCCACGACCCGCGGCGGCGCGCCGGGCAGGTAACACGACAGGCCGAGCCCGGTGCCCGGCGCGATGACCGCCACGGGCTCCCCCTGGACAGCGCTGCCGTCGCCGACCGCGACCAGGTCGTCGGCGCCGAGATGGGGCACGGCCCAGGCCAGGGCCGCGAGGTCGTTGACGAGGCGCACGGACCGAAGATGCAGCGCCTGCCGCAGACTCTCGGCATCGAGGATCCAGCGGGCATTGGTGAGCTTGCAGCGGCCGCCCGAGACGGGTCCGGCCGCTGCAATCACCGCGCGGTCCACGGCCATGCTCCCGGCCTGGCCATTGAGGAAGTGATGCACGGCATCGTGCATGCTGGCGTAGGCGCCGGTACGCACCGATTCGATCGGTCCCACCTGGCCGTCCGTCAGCAGGGCGAAGCGGGTGCGTGTGCCTCCGACATCGGCGAGGAGGCAGCTCATGGCACGCTTCCGCGGGCCTGGGCGGCGATGGTCGCCTTGTACCAGCGGGCCGAGGCCTTGGGGACGCGGCGCTGCGTGGGGTAGTCGACGCGCACGAGGCCGAAGCGATTGGCGTAGCCCGCACCCCACTCGAAATTGTCGAGCAGCGACCAGACGAAATAGCCGCGCACGTCGGCCCCTAGCAGGACCGCCTCTTCGAGCGCATCGAGGTAGCGCGAGAGATAGTCGATGCGCTCGACGTCGTTCACGGCCCCCGCGGCATCGCCGCTCTCCTCCGCGCCGGCGCCGTTCTCCGTCACGTAGATCGGCAGCCGATAGCGGTCGCAGGCGTCGAGCAGCGTGTTCCTGAAGGCCTCGGGATCGATCTGCCACCCGATCGGGGAACGCGGCACGTCGGCCGGCGCATCGCTCCAGGCAAAGCCCAGCCGCGACCCCGCGTCGGCGCGCGCGTAGATCGGCGAATAGTGATTGATGCCCAGCCAGTCGATGGGGCGCCGGATCCGTTCCATGTCACCATCCTGTACGAAAGGCGCGATGCGCTCGGCCAGCACGGTGGGATAGGCGCCGAGAATCTGCGGATCGGCGAAGGCGCGGTTCCAGTAGTCGTCCAGCAGGGCGGCCGCCGCACGGTCGGCGGGCGTCGGATCGACCGGCCGCACCGGTTGCATGTTGCAGATGGTCCCAAGCGATACGCCGGGAAGGTAGGCTCGAAGCACGTCGATCGCCGCGCCATGCGCCAGGTTCACGTGATGGATCGCGGCATGATGCTGGGCCGCATCGTCGACCGCCGGCGGATGCCAGCCGAACGCATAGCCGAACAGCGTGAACACGCCTGGCTCGTTGAAGGTCGCGAACCGCTTCACGCGGTCGCCCAGCCGGCTCGCCACCAGTCGGGCATAGTCGGCGAACCAGTTCGCGCTGTCGCGTGCGGCCCAGCCGCCGCGATCCTGCAGCGCCTGCGGCAGGTCCCAATGGTACAGGCAAACCCAGGGCTCGATGCCCGCGGCGAGCAACCCGTCGACCAGCCGGTCGTAGAACGCGATCCCGCGCTCGTTCGCGGTCCCCCGCCCTTCCGGCAGTACGCGCGGCCAGGCGACCGAGAAGCGATAGGCGCCCACGCCCATCTCGCGCATGAGGGCGATGTCTTCGGCAAATCGATGGTAGTGATCGCACGCGACGTCGCCGGTATCGCCATGGGCGATCCGCCCGGGCTGGTGGGAAAAGCCGTCCCAGATGCTGGGACCGCGCCCTTCCTCCCGGGCCGCGCCCTCAATCTGATAGGACGAGGTGGAGACACCCCATACGAAGTCGGGCCGCAAGAGGCGCCGGCCCGGCGACACAGGCACGGCCCGGCCATCGAATCCGGCAGATGGACTGACCATTTGGGCGGCTCCCCATCAGGGTGTGAGGGCGATCTTGAGAACCCCGTCCCGCTGATGCGAGAAGAGGTCATAGGCCTGCTCGATGTCGGCGAGCTTGAAGCGGTGGGTCACCAGGGCGCCCAGATCGGCTCGTCCCGCGGCGATGACGTCCATCAGCCGCCGCATGCGCTCCTTGCCGCCCGGGCAGAGCGACGTGACGATCTTGTTGTCGCCGAGGCCCGCCGTGAAAGCATCGAGCGGGATGCGCAGGTCCGTCGAATAGACGCCCAGACTGGAGAGCGTGCCGCCCGGCCGCAGCACGCGCAGCGCGCTCTCGAACGTCTGCTGCGTGCCCAGCGCCTCGATCGCAACGTCGACACCGCGCCCCTCCGTGAGTTCGCGGATCGCGGCCACCGGATCGGTCTTCCTGAAATCGACGACATGGTCGACGCCGAGCTTCCGGGCCACTTCCATCCGAGCCGGGACCGTGTCGACGCCGATCACCGTGGTGGCACCCATCAGCCGCGCACCGAGCGCGGCGCAGAGACCGATCGGGCCCAAGGCGAAGACCGCGACAATGTCGCCGATGCGGACGCTGCCCCCTTCGGCACCTGCGAACCCGGTCGACATGATGTCGGGGCACATCAGCACCTGCTCGTCGGTCAGGTTCGACGGCACCGGGGCGAGGTTCGTCATCGCATCCGGCACCAGCACGAACTCGGCCTGGCAGCCGTCGATCGTATTGCCGAAGCGCCAGCCGCCCGCCGGCTTGAAGCCGTGCCGCGTTCCGGGTCCATCCTGGGAATGCGCGCCGCAGAGGCAGGCATAGCTGTGACCGCTCGGCGTGATGGCGCCCGCGATCACGCGCTGGCCTTCCTTGTAGCCTTTGACCTCCGAGCCGAGCTTCTCGATGATGCCGACCGGCTCGTGGCCGACGATCAACCCCTTGGCGACGGGATACTCTCCGCGCAGAATGTGCACGTCGGTGCCGCAGATCGTCGTCGTGCTGATCCGCACCAGCGCATCCAGCGGGCCGACATCGGGCACCGGTCGCGACTCGAGGACGATCCGGCCTGGCTCGGCAAAGACTGCCGCCATCATCTTTGGCATGGGTTCCTCCGTTGTTGACCACCACGCTAGGCGGGCAGGAACGCCGGGGAATTGATATGCCTCAAGCCTCCGCGCGAAACACGACCTCCATCGTCTGCGCGACGCTCTCGGGATTGACGCTGATCGAGTCGATGCCGAGCTTGGTGAGGAAACGGGCGACCTCCGGATAGGTGGCCGGTGCTTCGCCGCAGATACCGACATGACGTCCGTTGCGGTGGGCGCCTTCGATCGCCAGCCGCAGCATTTCGAGCACGCCGGGATCGCGCTCATCGAACTCGAACGAGACCATGTCGGAATCGCGGTCGACACCCAGGACGAGCTGCGTGAGATCGTTCGAGCCGATCGAGAACCCGTCGAACAGCCGGGCGAAGGCATCGATCTGGATGACGTTGTTGGGAATCTCGCACATCACGTAGACTTCGAGCCCGTTCTCGCCGCGCGTCAGCCCGTGCGTCGCGAGTGCTGCAATGACCTGCGCGCCCTCCTCCACACGGCGGCAGAACGGCACCATGATCCGCACGTTCTCCAGGCCCATGTCCTCGCGAACACGACGCAGCGCGGCGCATTCGAGCGCAAAGCCGTCCGCGTAAGCCGGGTGCGTGTACCGGCTGGCGCCGCGAAACCCGAGCATCGGGTTTTCCTCGCGCGGCTCGAAGCCGTGACCGCCCAGCAGCTTGGCGTATTCGTTCGTCTTGAAGTCCGACAGCCGCACGATGACCGGCTTGGGATGGAAGGCCGCGGCGATCGTGCCGATCCCTTCCGACAGGCGCTCGATGAAGAAGTCCTTCGGATCGTCGAAGTGCCGTGTCAGCCGCGCGATCTGCTCGCGATCGGCGGGGTCGGTCACCTTCTCCGGATGGGCCAGCGCCATCGGATGAACGCCGATATGCTGGTTGACGATGAATTCCATGCGGGCGAGCCCGACACCCGCGTTCGGTCGCATGGCGGTCCGGAAGGCGAGGTCGGGATTGCCCAGATTCACCATGATGGGCGTGCGCGGCCGCGCCAGGTCCGAAATGTCCTTCGTGACGATCTCGATCGGCTGGTCGCCCGGATAGACGCGGCCGGTCTCGCCCTCGGCGCACGATACCGTCACCCGCGTGCCTTTCCTGAGGACCGCCATGGCATCTCCGGCGCCGACGATGGCAGGAATGCCGTGCTCGCGCGCCACGATGGCCGCATGGCAGGTCCTGCCGCCGCGATCCGTCACGATGGCCGACGCCCGCTTCATCGCCGGTTCCCAGTCGGGGCTGGTCGAGCTCGCGACCAGCACGGCGCCCGGCGGAAAGCCCGGCAGGTCGGCGGCACTCGACACCGGATACACGGCACCGCTGGCCGCTCGTTCGCCCACCGCGCGCCCCTCGACCAGCGGCGCGGCCTTGCTGCGCACCCTGTAGGTCTCGATGACGGAGGCGGCGCGCCGCGACACCACCGTCTCGGGGCGGGCCTGCACGATGAAGAGGTCGCCATCGGGACCGTCCTTCGCCCATTCGATGTCCATCGCCCGCGGCTCGCCGGCCAGTTGCGAATAATGCGCCTCGATCCGCAGGGCACAGTCGGTCAACTCGAGCACTTCGGCATCGCTGATGCAGAAGCGGTCGCGCTGGTCGGCCGGCGTCTCGACATAGACGGTCGTGCCGGCGGCATTCTCTCTCCCGTAGATCAGCTCCTGCTGCTTGCGCCCCAGCGATCGCCGCAGGACGCAGCGCTTGCCGGCGCGAAACGTGGGCTTGTGGACGTGAAACTCGTCGGGATCGACCTTCCCCTGCACGATGCTCTCGCCCAGTCCCCAGACTCCGGTCACCAGCACGACGTCGCGAAAGCCGCTTTCGGTATCGAGTGTGAAGGTCACGCCGCTGGCCGCCAGATCCGAGCGCACCATCTTCATGATGCCGACAGAGAGGCCGACCTTCAGATGGTCGAAGCCATTGGCATTGCGATAGACGATCGCCCGGTCGGTGAAGGCGGAGGCAAAGCACTTCCGGCAGGCTTCCTCGAGCTGGGTGATGCCCTGGACGTTGAGAAAGCTGTCGTGCTGGCCGGCGAAGCTCGCCGTGGGCAGGTCCTCGGCCGTGGCGGAACTGCGGACGGCGACCGCAACCCGCGCGCCATACATCGCCTCGAGCTTTCGGTAATGCTCCACCAGCATCGTCCGGATCTGGTCCGTGCCCGTGGCGGCATAGACAAGCGCCCTTGCCTCGGCGGCCGCCCTCGCCAACCGACCAACATCGTTCGCGCCGACGCCATCGAGCAGAGCCGCCAGTTTCGGCCAGGCGCCGTTTGCGGAGAGCGCCTCGCGGTAGACGTCCACCGTCAGGGCAAAGCCGTCCGGTACCTTCACGCCCTGCCCGGACAGAGCCGAGACCATCTCACCAAGCGAAGAATTCTTGCCGCCGACCGATGCGAGATCGGTCGCGCGAATGTCGCGGAACCACCGGACACGGGGTGACCTGTCCGTCATGCGCCGTCGCCCGCTCGGCCCAGGGCGGTCTCATCGGCACCGGGGCCACACTGCGGCTCACGCGACAAGACGGCCCGGAAGAGCCAGCTCTTCGCCGGGGCCGTGTCGGTCTCGGCACGACGAAACAGATCCGCCTCGCTGATGATCCCGAGGATTTCGTGCTTGTCGTCCATGACGAGGAGCGCGCTGCCGCGGGCGCCCAGCATGAGTTCGGCGGCGCCGAACAGGGAGTCCGTCGGCCGGGCGCGGACGACCTTCTCGGTCATGATGTCTCTTGCCAGCATTGCCCGCTCCTGCCGTCGGAGGATGCGAGGCACTCTAGAGCAACAGGGCGAGCCGTCCTTGACCTGCGTCAAGCGGCTCAGGTCGGTCGACCGAGCCAGACTCCGATGCTCGTGAACAAACTCCCCAGGGCGAGAGCAAACCATCCCGTCACCCAGACCAGCACTTGCTCCTCCGGCCCCGGCCAAAGAGCGAGTGCCAATCCGAACAGCAGCGCGCCCAGCCCGTCCACGGCCAGCACCCAGTCACCGTCGACCGTCTTGCGCAATTCGAGCGCGGCCCAGAGCTGCATCATTCCGGTCGAGATCGCCCATATAGAGATGATCCCGACCAGGTGCCCGACAAGCAGGTCGAGCGCGAACAGGGCGCTGGCGGCACAGGCCAGGCCCGCCAGTCCGATCACTCCCAGCCAGATCCGTGGCGCGCCGCGGCGCGCGAAGCTCGCGGCGGTCAGGGCCAGCGTACCGTCCGCGAGGGAATAGCCACCCCAAAGGACCGCCAGCCCCGTCACCGTGAGCCTCGGCCAGAAGAATACGAGGAAGGCAAAGAGCAGCGCCGCCCCGCCGCGCAGCAAGAGCAGCGAGCGGTGATCGGCAACTGCCGCAAGCACCGGCTCTCCGGTTTCGATCTCGCCGTCCCTCACAGACCCACCTGTCGGATTCCCATTCCGGTCATGGTGCCAGCTAAGAGGCAGGAAGTCTCGCCACGCCGTGATCCAGATCAAGCCCGGGTCATCGGCGGCCGCTTGATCTGGGACAAGGCGGAAGGACGCTCCTTCGGGTGAACTTTCCTCCGGACTTCCTGCAGAACCCCGAGGTCGCCATGCATGTCCAGCAGATCATGAGCAAACCCGTCATCACGGTCGAGGCCAGCGCCTCCGTCTTCGAGGCCGCCGAGAAACTGCTCACGTCGGGGATCAGTGCCGCGCCCGTCGTCGACACGGAAGGCCGGATGATCGGAATCGTCAGCGAAGCCGATCTGATGTTCCGTGCCGAGACCGGCACCATGCCATCTCGCTCTTGGTTTCAACGCCTGCTTGCCGACGATGCGGTGATCGCCCGCGACTACGTTCGCTCGCATTCTCGCCACGTGACGGACGTCATGACGAAGGAAGTCGTGACGGCCGGTGAGCATACTGAAGTTGCAGAGGTCGCCAAGCTGATGAAGCAGCACAACATCAAGCGCGTCCCCATCCTTCGCGACGGCAAGCTCGTCGGCCTCGTGAGCCGCTCCAACCTGCTGCTGGGGCTCCTGTCGCGTCAGCCGCTCGGCGACGAGACGGCCAGCGACGAGGAAATCAAGGAGAAGGTGGAAGAGGAGATCGGCCGCATCGGTGCGATCGTCGGTCCAACGATGAATGTCGTCGTCGACAAGGGCGTGGTGAATCTCTGGGGGTACGTGCGGTCCGCCGCGATCCGGGATGCCATGCGCGTGGCCGCCGAGAACGTCCCAGGCGTCAGGCGCGTGGAGCACACGCCCGGCGTGATCTCGGACGAGATCAACTTCGCGGCCTGAACGGCACACCCGGAAGAAGGACGACAGGATGGGCTCGGGACGCGCATTGATAACCCTCTGGGTCGTTGGCAGTGCAATTGCGTGGGTCGGCTGGATGCTGCTGCTCAACCAGTCGTGCATCCGCCAGGCCGATGGCCGGCTGTGGTGCCAGTCGGACGATGCGTGGCTTCCCTTCCTGCGCGGCACGGCGCGGGACCCGTTCGAACTCGCCCTGATGGGATTGGTACCCTCGGTGTTGATCCTCATCGTCGGCATTGCCCTTTTCCGGGCGCTGCGCCGCTCCTAGCCAGATCATGGAGAACCCGATGAAAAAACTGATCGCGTTGCTGATGCTTCTGCCGCTTCCCGCATTGGCGCAGAGCCCCGGCTACGGGGCCGCTCTGGCCGAACGCTGGTGCATGGCGTGTCACATCGTCGAGCCCGCGCCCAGGACCGCCAGCGCCAACGGTATCCCGAGTTTCTCCGCCATCGCAGCCAAGCCGACGACCAACGCCGAGCAGCTCAAGGCCTACCTTTCGACCGGGCACACGCGCATGCCCGACTTCTCCCTCAGCAATCGCGAACGCCAGGCGCTGGTCGACTACATACTGAGCCTTCGCTAGCCGAGAAGCTGGGTCGTCTGCTGGGCCTCGGGCGTCGCGCCGCACACGGTCACGCTGGTGATGAGCCGCGCGACGCGGTTGGCTTGTTCGGAATAGTCTTCGAGCGCGCGAACGCCCCAGGCGCCGTGAGCCTGCCAGACACTTGCGGCGTCGCGCGCCGACAGCAGCGTCAGGTATGTCGAGACATTGTCCTTGATCCGGCGTTCGGCGAATTGCGATAGTTCGCTCTGCCAGGCCGCGCCGATGGCGGCCCATTCCTCGAAACAATCGGCGTATGTCGAAAGTGCCGCATTCGCCATGTTGCTCGCCGGCAGTGACTCCACGCTCGGCAGCTTGTCCGTATGCATGTCGTTCATCTCACCCTCCGCTTCCGGCACCGACTTTAAGCATGCATGGAGCACAGGCCGTTGATCTGCATCAACCTGGCGCGAGCTTGATGCAGATCAACGCTTCTCCGGTGTCCGCGCCGTAGCCTCGATCACGCGGGGAAACCCTCTCCGCGTCCCCAGGAGACAAGCGATGAAAATGTATGCTGCAGCCCTCACGGCCGCGCTGTCCCTTCTTCCCTTCGGTCTCGCGGCGCAGGCGCAGACGCCGCCCAAGGGTGTGAATGTCGGCTCGCTCACCTGCACAGTCGCCGGTGGTGTCGGATTCGTCTTCGGCTCCTCCAAGGAACTCGACTGCATCCTCGCCAAGACCGACGGCACGGCCGACCACTACACGGGCACCATCAAGAAGTACGGTGTCGATCTCGGCTTCACCAAGCAGGGGCATGTCGTGTGGCTGGTCTTCGCACCGGGCCAGGTCGCCAAGGGCGCGCTTGCCGGCGACTATGTCGGCCCGACCGCCAGTGCCTCGGCCGGGGTGGGCGCAGGCGCCAACGTCCTGATCGGTGGCGGCAACAAGCAGGTCAGCCTGCAGCCGGTCAGCGTCGAGGGCAATGTGGGCCTGAACGTCGCAGCCGGGCTCGCCGAGGTCACGCTCAAGGCGGCCAAGTAGCCATACGGCGCGTTCAGTGCAGGATGCGCCCCGGCGTCGGGGCGCATCCTTTTTATGTGGCACCTATCGGCTGCTGTTGCCCAGCACGCGGCGCAGTTCCTGCAGGAGCCGGTGCCGCGCCGCGTCGTCGGGAGCGGCCTGCAGGGCTCCCCGGATATCGAGCAGCATCTGCGCATAGTCGTTGTGCCAGTCCCGCCGCGCATTCGCGGCCTCGGGCGTGAGACGAGGCACTCCATCCGCCTCGGGGATCGCCCTCCACCGGCCGTCGCGATGGACGAAGACAAACTTCTCGTCGAGGACAGGCGCGACGATGCGGGCTCGATCGACCCCGGCCGCGGCCAACGCGGCGGAGAGGCCGTCTATTCCGTCCGGCTCCCCATGGACGAGCAGGAGAGAGCCAAGCCCGTCCAGCATCGGCCGGCACCAGCCGACCAGCTCCTCGCGATCGGCATGCCCCGTATAGGAGTCGATCGACCGGATACGCGCCCGGACGCCGATCTCCTCGCCGTGGATGCGCACCTGAGCGGCGCCGCCGCGGATCAGCGCCCCCAGGGTACCCGGCGCCTGGTAGCCGACGAAGAGGATCGTCGACTCCGTGCGCCACAGATTGTCCTTGAGATGATGCTTCACCCGGCCGGCGTCGCACATGCCGGACCCGGCGAGGATGATCGCACCGGCATGGATACGCCCGATCGCCCGGCTCTGATCCACCGTCTCGCTCAGCCGGAACTCGCCGCCGCTGAACGCATGTCCGCCTTCGGAACGGCTGAGGGAGGCGCGATGGGCCCGGAAGACCTCGGTCGTCCGGCCCGCCAGGGGTGAATCGAGAAAGACCTGCGCGCCGCTGAGTTTGCCGCTCCGTTTGAGCTCCGCGATGTCCTCCAGGATTTCCTGCGTACGCTCGACCGCGAAGACCGGCACGACGACATTGCCGCCGGCGGCCAGGCCGACCTCGAGTTCGCGGCCGAGGACGGCCCTGCGATCCGCTTCCGACATCGGCTCGCGCGAGCGGCTGCCGTAGGTGGACTCGACCAGCGCGACATCGGCGCGCCCGGGCTGCGCGGGATCGGGCTGCAGGGCCTTGCCGAGCGGCCCGAGATCGCCGGAGAAGACGAGCCGCAGCGGCCGCGGTGCGGCGTCGACCTCGATTTCGATGAAGGCACTGCCGAGAATGTGACCGGCATTGCGCAGGCGCACCCGGACGCCGGGCAGCGGCTCGAACCAGCGATCGTAAGGCTGAGACTCGATGAAGGAGAGCGAGGCCTCGGCATCGGCGCGCGTATAGATCGGCGCCACCACCGACTCGCCGCGCCGAGCGTTGCGGCGGTTCAGGCGTTCGACGTCGTACTCCTGGATGGCGCCGGCGTCGGGTAGCAGCCAGCGCAGCAGGTCGCGCGTGGCCTCGGTGGCGAAGGCGCGGCCCTGAAATCCGGCGAGCGTCAGTTTGGGAAAGAGCCCGCTGTGATCGATGTGGGCATGCGTGAACAGCACTGCGGCGATCTCTGCCGGCGCGAAGGGGAAATCTCGATAGTTCAGGGCGCGCAGCGACTTCGGCCCCTGGAACAGACCGCAATCGACGAGCAACGTCCCGTACGGCGTCACCAGCCGGTGGCACGATCCCGTGACCGTGCCGGCGGCACCATGGACATGGAGCGAGAGGGTCATGCGCGTCGCCCGATGGTCACGCCGTCCCCGGCGCCGGCCAGCCGGGTGGCGAAGCGGAAGTCGGCCTCAAAGGCGGCGTGGATCCGGTAGAGCGGCTCGCCCCGTTCCACGGGATCGCCGATCCGCTTGAACAGATCGACACCCGCGCCCTTGTCCATGGGCGCGCCGGCAAGGCGGGCAATCCGCGCCAGGCGCAGGCAGTCGATGGCCGTCACGACCCCGTCCCGGGTGGCCGGCACCTCATGCGTGAGGGTGCCCAGGCTGGTCGCCTGCGGGGGAGCCCCCTGCGCCGCGATCAGCCGCTGCATCTTCGCGAGCGCCGCGCCGCTGTGCAGCAGCTCGCGGGCCCGCACGATCCCCTGGCCGCCGCGCAGCGCGGGATCGAACTCGAGCACATGGCCGGCCAGCAGGACGGCCCTCTCCTCCAGGTCGCGCGGCGCCTCGGGATGTCGTTCGAGGACCTGCATCACGTCGCGGGCTTCCAGCCACGGACCGATCCCGCGGCCGATGGGCTGGCTGCCGTCGGTCGCCAGCACCGTCGTGCTGATGCCGACCTGGTCGGAGACGTATTCGAAGAGCTTGCGCAGCCGCACGAAGCGCTCGCGATCGCGCAGCTTCGCCGTAGGCCCAACCGGCAGATCGAGGACGAGGTGCGTGGAGCCGGCCGCCAGCTTCTTCGACAGGATGGAGGCGACCATCTGCTCGGGCGTGTCGATCGCCAGCGGCCGTTCGACCGAGATCAGGACATCGTCCGCCGGAGAGAGGTTGGCATGCCCACCCCACACCAGGCAGCCGCTCTCGGCCGCGACGATCTCATGCATTTCGTCCGAGCCGACATCGACCCTCGCCAGCACTTCCATCGTGTCGGCGGTACCGGCGGGCGAGGTGATCGCGCGCGACGACGTCTTGGGGATGGTCAGCCCGTGGGCGGCCACGATCGGGACGACGATCATCGAGGTCCGGTTGCCCGGAATGCCGCCGATGCAATGCTTGTCGACGACCATCTCGCTGGCCCAGGACAGGCGACCTCCCACGGCCGCCATCGCCCGGGTCATCGAAAGCACCTCGGCCGCGGTCGTGAAGCGCGCGCCGGCGATCAGGAAAGCCGCGATCTCCATCTTGGAATAGCGATGCGCGGCGAGATCGCGCGCGATTTCCTGGTAGGCGACCGGATCCAGTTCGGCACCGTCGATCTTGGCACGGACATGGTCGAGGCTGGGCGGCGGTCCCGCCTGGGCGATTTCCACCGGCGCTCCCGCCGGAAGCCCGAGCTGGCGATAGGCGAGTTCAGACAGGCCGAGCTCGTCGGTCGCCATGATCGACTCGTCGTCGACGATGTTCAACGTGGCGACGATGCGGCGCCCCCCGCCCCAGATCTCGATCCGGGCGAGCGCCACGAATTCCTGTGCGCGATAATGCTCGCAGCGACGGGCGAGGTAAGCGACGGTCTCCTGACAGGCGTCGATTCCGAGCCTTCGGACCTTGAGCATGCAGGCTAGCGGCGGCGCATGAGGACGATGAGCGCTGCCGTGAGTCCCGCCACGAGATAGAAGCAGCCGACGATCAGCGGGCCGTAGACGTCGCCGACCGACGCGACGATCGCGCGATAGGCCGACAGGGTCAGGAAGGCGAGGCTGACGGTCAGCAAAAGACCGACGACGAGACAGGCGGCCACCGTGGCCGCGAGGCGTCGCCCGGACGCAACGAGGACGCCGGCCCCCACCGTCGCGAGCGACCGGGCCAGTGCCACCAGCAAGGAGCCGGTCTCCGAGGCAACGCTCATTTGCGCCGCACGAGGAGCGCCAGCACGAAGCCGGCGGCCGTCGCGAGACCCAGCGCAGCCAGCGGCTTGCGCCGGACGATGTCGGCAAGTCCCTCCTGGCCCTCGTCGACCGCCTTAGCCGCCCCCTTGGCCTTGTCGACCCATTCGTCGGCCAGCAGGGCCGCACGCGCCAGCAGTTCCCGCGCCGCTTCGGCCGCCGCCGTGGCGGCCTCGGTACCCTCGCTCTGGGCGGCACGGGCGATGGCTGCCGACGCCTGATCGAGATGTTCGCGCAGGGCAGCCGCCTCCGTCCCGAGATAGCCGAACCTGTCCTTGGAAGCGCACCTGGTCATGAGAAGTCCCCTCTCGGGGAAAGATCGTCGGCGGAGGCAGGGTCCGCTTTGACCTGAATCAAAGCCGCATCAGGGGTGCGGAGACAAAGTGCCACCGTGCGCACGTTCGTCTTCCGCTGCCCGACCACGGGCTACAATGTCCAGGGCCGCTACGAAGGAGGCAACGGCCCGCTGCCCGCGTTCGTCGGACAGCACTGCCTCGCCTGCAACGGGCTGCACGTGGTGGATCCGCGGACCGGAAAAGGAATGAGCGAATTGCGCGCCGTCGCCGCGCGCCGGCAGTCGTCCGATCCGACATCGTCCGACGATTGACCTGAATCAACGCGGCGCCGGGCCCGCCGATCCACACTAACTCCATTGCCATCGGGAGAAACCATGACCCACAGTCACGCCATCGTCTGGATGGACAGCAAGGAAGCCCACGTGTTCCGGTTCAACGCCGACGATGTGGAGCGCGAGAACATCAAGGCCCACACCCCGTTCCGCAAGGTGCACCACAAGGCGGGTGTCATCGGTGCAGGCCATGCGGCTCTCGACGTGAGTTTCCTCGATCACATCGTCGACGCCATCCGCGGCGCCCAGGAATGGCTTCTGGTCGGGCCCGCACAAGCCAAGCAGGAACTGATCCACCATCTCGACAAGCATCTGCCGCACGTCAAGAAGACGCTGGTGGGCGTCGAGGCGATGGACCATCCGACCGATGGCGAGCTGCTCGCCCATGCCCGGCGGTCGTTCAAGGCGATCGATCGCCTGCGGCCTAACGCCCCGATCGGCGCCGTTTCCCACTGAGCATCGTGCAAGCGAGGAAAGTTCGATGACCGATATCCCGATCTATTTCCTGCTGCTCGCCTGTGCCTCGTTCATGCTGCTGGGCATTTCAGTGGCCTCGGCGACCGCGCAATACCTGCGGTCGCAACAGGCCCAGGCCGTGGCAATCGTAAAGCAGCCTGCCCATCGCTGACCGCGCATCTGCGGGTCGCAGGCAGGAAATGACTTGGAGTATCCAGGGAATCGCGGGCGATGGTAGCACCGCGATTCCCGAGCGTGCCGGATCAGGCGTCGAGCTTGCGCAGGGCGGCGAGATTGCAGAGATCGACCGACCGGCTGCCGGCCTGAAGCCGGATCAGGCCCTGGCGCGCAAACTGGGTCAGGGTGCGCGAGACCGTCTCGATCGTGAGGCCGAGATGATCGGCAATGTCGGAGCGCTGCATCGGCAGCTCGACATGCTCGTCGTCGCTGGAGACGCGCTTGGCCATGTCGAGCAGGAAGGTCGCGATCTTCTCCTGGGCGGTCTTGCGACCGAGCAGAAGCATGTGGTCCTGAGCACGGCCGAGGCACTTCATCATCGATGCGAGCACCTGGTTGGCAAAGGCGGGATCGGCTGCCGTCAACTCCGCGAGGCGCGAGCGGCGGAAGGCCACGAGGGTGGCATCGCACAGCGCTTCGGCGGTGAAGCGGTACTCGGGGCCGGCTTCCAGCCCGAAGATGTCGCCGGCAAGATGAAACGCATCGATCTGCCGGCGGCCGTCGCTCAGCAGCTTGCAGGTCCGGATGGACCCCGAAACCACCTTGTAGAAATAGTCGGCCGGGTCGCCTTCGGCGAACAGCTCCTCACCCTTTGCCAGCATCCGCGGCTGACCGCAGACCGGGGTACCCGCAGGCTGCATATTGGCAGCTCCACGCAGGGCGACGGCAGCAGGAATACGGGCAGAAATTACTGAGTTCGTATGCATGGCTGGCTCCCGGCTGGGTGTGTTTGACGGACACAGGGATAGGGCCCGGGCGGGCGGCCGACCATTTGGGTCTTGAACTAAGGGATTCTACGTAGGCGGCCGGGCGTCGGCCGGAGTCACAAGGCCTTCCAGGACCCCCGCGAACAGCCGGTACTTGACCCCGACGACGGCGAGCTCGCGCGCCCAGTTCACGATGTCTCCCCAGGGGTCGTTGAGCTTGCCGAGCCCCGCCACCACCGCCACGACGGTTCCGACCTCGATCTTTCCCTGCAGCACCTGCCAGCCACCGAAGCAGAGGGCAGAGCCGACGGCCAGGTGATGCATCATGTTCATCAGCAGGTTCATCGTGAACTTGATCCTGTAGATGCCCATGTTCAGCGTGAACACCCGCTCGATCGGATCCTGCGTCCAGCCCCAGCCGATGCGGCCATCCGATGCCCCCCGACCGGCGGAGATGCGGCTCACCAGCCCGCCGCTGATGCCGCGCTTGACCAATATGCGCGACTGGGCCCGGCGGTTGATGGCCCGCTGCAGCAGGGGCACGAAGACGACCTGCGGCAGGAAGAACGCGAGGCCGAGAAGCGCCATACGCCAGTCGAGATAGAGCATGTAGACGATCACGCTCGCCAGCACGCCTCCCTGCAGCAGGGGCTCGGAGAGGCTGACGCCGGTGAAGCCGCCGATCGGTTCGGCCTCCTCGAGCACCATCGAGATTTCTACGCCGGCTTCCTCGCCGCTCACGTCCCGGGTGGCGCGATCGGCATACTCGCCGACCAGGCTGCGCAGGCGGCGAACCGAATCCTCGGCGACCCAGCCGCGATAGACGTTCAGACAGAGTTTCAGGCTCTGTTCGGAGAGCACCACGCCGACATAGGCGGCGGCCAGCCACAACACGGTCTCGAAAGCCCCGCGATCCACCAGCACGTTGATCACCCGCCGCTGCAGTTCCAGCGGCGCGGCACTCAGCAGGAAGACCAGGACCGACAGGACGGCGAGCGCCGCCTGATGGCGCCCCGACGAATGGAGCACGAAACCGAGGATCGTCGCCGGCATGGATGCATGACCGTCACGGCCGGGCATCGAGCACAGGCCTGATACTGGCGGCCAGATCCGACAGCGGCTTCTCCAGAACGTCCTCGATCCCGAGGCTCGATGCCCGGGCGCGCAGCGAGCGCGTCACCCGGCCGCTGATGAGGAAGACCGGCAGGGTGACGCCGCGGCTCCGCAGCCGCTCGACGAGTTCGAGCCCGTCGATTTCGGGCATCCGGTAGTCGATGACGAGACATCCCTCGGCCGGCAGGTCGTTCTCCGCCAGCAGCGCGTCCGGAGTCGGATAGAGCCGCACATCGAAGCCCTCCATCTCGAGCGAGAACTTGAGCGCGTGGCGCACGGCGGCATCGTCATCGACGAGCAGGATGGCATCGGAAGCCTTCGACATGCACCACCGTCACCTACCGCAAGCGGGGCCGCGTTGATCCAGCGCAAATCCTAGGACTCTCCCTCGGCCATGAGAACCATGCGCACCAGTTCGGAGAGGCTGTCGGCCTGCATCTTGGTCATCACGTTGGCGCGATAGACTTCCACGGTGCGGGCGCTGATGCCGAGGTCGTAGGCGATCACCTTGTTCGCCTTGCCGGCCGCGAGCCCCCGCAGCACGTCGCGCTCCCGCCCGGACAGCGCGTCGAGGCGCTTGCGGATCGCCAGGATGCGGTCCTCGCGCTCGCGGTTGCGGGAATGGCTGTCGAGGGCAGACCTGATCGCGGAGAGAAGGGTTTCGTCGTCGAACGGCTTTTCGATGAAGTCGACGGCGCCCGCCTTCATGGCCTCCACCGCCATGGGTACGTCGCCATGGCCCGTCATGACGATCACGGGAAAACCGGCCTTCACCTCGACCAGACGGCGCTGCAACTCCAGCCCGTCCATCTCGGGCATGCGGATATCAGTGACCACGCAACCCGGCTGAGCGTCCGGCAGGGCCTTCAGGAACGCGACCGCGGACTCGTGCACGCGCACGGCGAGGCCGGCCGTGCTGAGCAGGAAGGCGAGCGACTGCCGGACGTCGACATCGTCGTCGATCACGTGAACGACCTGGCTAGGCATCCTCGTTCTCCCGATCGTGTGCGGCCGCGCGCAGGGTGAAGTGGAAGATCGTCCCGCCCTCCGGAGGCGAGTTCACCCAGATCTTGCCGCCATGCGCCTCGACGATCGTGCGGCAGATCGAGAGCCCGAGCCCCATGCCCTTGCGCTTGGTCGTGACGAAGGGCTGGAAGAGCTGCCTGGCCACTTCCGGCGCGAGGCCAGACCCGGTGTCGGCCACGGTGACCTCGACCTGGTCCTCAGGTCCGGTGGCCGTGGCGATGTCGAGCCGGCGGACGGCGCCGCCCTCGCTCATGACGTCGATGGCGTTGCGCATCAGGTTGACGAGCACCTGCTGGATCTGGATGCGGTCGGCCAGCACGAGATCGGCCGCGGGATCGAGCCTGAACGTCACCGCAATGCCGTGCTCCCGCGCACCGACCAGCGCCAGGGTGCTCGCATCCTCGATCAGCTTGGGGAGACTCTCGATCCGCCGCTCGCTTTCGCCGCGGGCCACGAACTCGCGCAGGCGACGAATGATCTGCCCGGCGCGCAGGGCCTGGTCGGCGGCCTTCGAGACGGCGTCCCGCAGCATCTCGACGTTCTCGCCCTCCATGCGTTCGAGCAGTCGGCGCGACCCTCTGAGATAGTTGCTGATGGCGGTCAGCGGCTGGTTGATCTCGTGCGCGAGCGTCGAAGCCATCTCGCCCAGCGCCGTGAACCGCGACATGTGCGTCACTTCCGACTGCAGCTCCTTCAACCGGTCCTCGGTGAGCTGCTGATCGGTCAGGTCGCGGATGAAGCCGGTGAAGTGATGGCGCTCGCCGGTGCGAAGTTCTCCCACGGTGAGATGCATGGGGAACGTCGTTCCGTCCTTGCGCTGGCCCACCACGATACGGCCGATGCCGATGATCCGGCGCTCCCCGGTCTTGAGGTAGCGCTCGATATAGGCGTCGTGCTGCTCGCGATAGGGCGAGGGCATCAGGAGGCTGATGTTGCTGCCACAGGCTTCGTCGGCGTCGTAGCCGAACAGGCGCTCCGCGGTCGTGCTGAGCGATTCGATGCGGCCACGCTCGTCGATGATGATCATGGCGTCGGGGACGGTCTGCAGGATGGACCGCAGGCGCGCTTCCGCCGCCTCGAGCGCAAGCGCGATCGAGGTGTCGCTCATCGGGGCATCCGGCTCATCGGCGCATCACCATGACGGGTGACGTATAGCATGCACCGCCGTGCCGGGGTCACCTCAATCAGGGTCTTATGAAGGAGAGCGGCGCATCCTCGTCGAGATTGTCGATCGCCGCCGTCAGCTCCGCCGCGATGTCGTCGTTGGTGCGTCCGAGCCTGAAGATGCGGATCGCTTCGGAGAGCAGGCAGCGGGCGACCACGTCGCCGGCGATGCCCTGCCCTGCCCCTTCCGCCAGTGCCGCTTCCACGTGGCGAGATACCATTTGATAAGTGCTCATGACGATTTCCTTTTTCAGATTCCGCGTGAGTGCCGGCCGTCGGCATGGGCGAGATGGGCGTCGAATGCCGCACAGACGAAACGCACCAGGGGGCGCCCACGCTCTGTGACGTGCAGCGACTGGCCGTCGCGCTCGACGAGCCCGTCGCTCACCAGCTTGGGAAGTTCAGCCACCTCCGAAATGAACGACGGGGCCGACGCGCCATGCCGGCGGCAGACATCGTCGAGATCGACCGAGAAACTGCACATCAGTCTCTCGATGATCTCACCCCGCAGCCGATCGGCGGCCGTCAGCTCCAGACCCCGGGCCGAGGCGAAGCATCCGGCCTCGATCAGTGACTGGTAGCGTCCGGGATCGGCGATGTTCTGCGTATAACCGCGCGGCAGGCTCGAGATTGCCGACGCGCCCAGGCCGACGACGGACGGCTGGTCGACCACGACGTATCCCTGGAAGCTGCGCCGCAGCCCGCCTCGCTCGGCCGCGGTCGAAAGCGCATCGTTCGGCCGCGCATAGTGATCGAGGCCGATCCGCTTGTAGCCGCCCTCGACCAGGCGTTCCGCCACGAGATTGGCCATCGCTGCGCGCGCTTCCGCGCCCGGGAGACTTTCGGTCTCAATCAGGCGCTGGCGCGCCTTCATCCACGGGACATGCGCGTACGCGAAGACGGCGAAGCGGTCCGGCGCCAGTTCGAGCGCGGCGTCGAGCGTGCGGGCCAGCGTCTCCGGCGTCTGCTTCGGCAGGCCGTAGACGAGGTCGATGTTGATGCGGGCGATGCCGGCGGCACGGATTCTGGACATGGCAGAAGCCGTATCCTCGATCGACTGCAACCGGTTGATCGCCTTCTGCACCTCGAGGTCGAAATCCTGGACGCCGAAGCTCACGCGATCGACGCCGATCTCACGCATCGTCGCGACGAATTCCTCGTCACAGAATCGCGGATCCACCTCCATCGAGGTTTCAGAGCCGCTGCGCCGGTCGAAGCGCGCGGCCAGCCGCTTCGCCACGGCGAGGAGGTTCACCGCGCCCAGCTGGGACGGCGTCCCGCCGCCCCACTGGATCTGGCCGACCATCATCCCCGGTACGGCTTCGGCCACGAGATCGATCTCCTTGGCCAGCGCACGGCCATAGGCGGCGAGCGAGTCCGAACGGTTCATCGCCGCCGTGTGGCAGGCACAGTACCAGCACAGGCGTGCGCAGAAGGGCACGTGGAGATAGACCGTCGAGCAGTCGTGGCTCAGGTCGCCGAGCCATGCCTTGTGCTGCACGGCGCCGACGGCGCCGTGAAACTGGGCGGCCGTCGGATAGCTCGTATAGCGAGGAACCGAGCGGTCGTAGGCCGCGATCTTGGTGGCGTCCATCAGTGCGAGATCAGCACGGGGATGGTCATGCTGGACAGCAGGGTGCGGCTGACGCCGCCCAGAACCATCTCGCGCACCCGCGAATGGCCGTAGACGCCCATGACGATGAGATCGCTGCCGATATCGGCGGCCCGCGACAGGATGACGGCACCCACATCGCTGTCGGCGGCGACGTCGCGCTGCACCGTCACCTTCACCCCGTGTCGCGTGAGCCAGAGCGCCACGTCGGCGCCCGGTTCCGCGCCGTGGCCGTCCGGAGACGTCCTTGGGTCGACCACGAGGATGACGACCTTCTTGGCCATGCGCAGGAACGGCAGCGCGTCGGCCGCCGCGCGCGCGCTCTCGCGGCTGGCGTTCCAGCAGAGCAGCACGGATTCGCCCACCGGTGCGCGCACGCCGATATGCGGCACGACCAGGGTGGGCCGGCCGCTCGCCAGGACGACGGCTTCGGGCAGGTCCGAGGGCGTGGGCGTCTGGGCATCGGGATCCGTCTGACCGAGGACGAGGAGATCGGTGTAACGTGCCTGGAGGACGAGTTCGGAATCGATGAAGCCGTCGGTCACGCGCCACTCGTGCGATGGGACGCGGCGTTCCTTGACGGCCTTCTGGAAGGCCGCGAGCGCGACGGCCTGGTCGGCATCGGCGCTGGCTTCGTAGCTGGCGAACAGCGAATCCATGGCCACGCCGCCCTCGAAGAAGATCGGCGCTTCGAGCGGCGGACGGGCGTGCAGGCCGACCAGATGGGCGCCATAGCGCTCCGCCAGCTCCGCCGCCACGGTCAGCCTCTGGCCCACCTTCGGGCTCGCATCGCAGTGAACGAGAATCGTCTTGTAGGCCATGGGCATCCTCCTGGAAGTTCGTCGATCCTCATCGGCCGCGACGGGCGCGACCTTGACGCAGGTCAATCGCCACAGGGAAAATTCGTGGTCCATTGCCGTCGATGGACATCATCTCCCGCTTCTTCGCGATGTGCGGCGACGGCCTCATGGCGGCCGCATCGATGCCGCTCGGCCTGCCGGCCGCGCTGTTCCTGGCCGGGCTGGCCGGCAGCCTCGTGCATTGCGTCGGCATGTGCGGCCCGTTCGTGCTGGGCCAGGTGATGGCCTCGGCCGAACAGCCGGGCGATCGACCCTATGGCGAGTGGCACCGGCTGACCGGCGCCCTGCTCGCGCCCTATCATCTGGGCCGCTTCACCACCTATACGGCGCTGGGCGCCGTGGCCGGAGGCATCACGGCCGTGTTTGCGTCGCTGGAAGTATTCGGCTGGCTGTCCGCGGCCCTCCTGATCGCGGCCGCCGGCCTGCTGGCGGCCCAGGCTCTCGGCATGGCCATCAACGCCGCCTCGCCCGCGACGAACCTGGTGGCGCGCCTCGCCGGTCCCCTCTCGGCTTCGCGCACGCCTGTCGCGCGGTACGGGTTGGGTGTGGTCCTGGGCTTCCTGCCCTGTGGGCTGCTCTACGGGGCCCTGGCGGCGGCGGCCGGCACCGGGTCCGTCCTGTCGGGGGCCATCGCGATGGCGTGCTTCGCCCTCGGCACCGTCCCGGCGCTCGTCGCCGTCGGCTGGGGCGGCCTGCTCATGCGCCGCCAGCTGCGCACGGTGGCGAGGTGGGTAAGCCCGCCTCTCCTCGCAGGCAACGCCCTGGTCATGCTCGCATTGGCCAGCCAGCGGCTCTAGCAGCCGTTGAAACAGGCTTTCAGACCTGCCGGCGGGCAATATCGACCCGTCGACGCCCACGACGGCACCTGATTCGGGGGGGGTGCGACTCCCGCTTCGATTGTTTCGTTTATTTCGTTTGTTTCGTTTATCGCCGGGATTCCGGCCTTTTCAACGGCCTGGAGGCGTGACGTCGCCCACGCCCTCATAAGGTCGCGAGCGTCTCCAGGAGCGTGGCCAGACCGAGCACGACCAGAATGGCTGCGAACAGCCAAAGGGCGATACCGCCGACATCGTGGACGAACTCTTCGGGAGTCATCGGCTTCCGTTGCTTCAGCATGACCCTCTCCCCCTGAACGATCTGCCATCGCGCCGACCGGCACGCGCCATCGCACTTGTCCTTACAAGTTCGCCCGCCGGCCGCCCATTCGGGGATTGACCTACGGAATATTACGGAGGGTCGGCTGTGTCAGGGACGTCCCCTCGGCGGGCTCCGGCTCGAAGCTGATGACGTCGCGATAGGCATGCCAGGTGGCGTGCGCGACCAGCGGCAGGGTCACGACCAGCCCCAGCAGTCCCACAATCATGCCGAGGCCGGTGAGGAACACGATCACGGCGGCCCACAGGAGCATCGGCCGGAAATTCAGGCGGGTCGCGGCCACCGAGGTCGCGATCGCCTCGAACATGTTCGAGTTCCGCCGGTCCAGGAGATAGGGAATCGAGAAAGCGCCGATCGCGAAGGCGATGGCCGCCAGAAAGGCGCCGAGCCCGACGCCCAGCGCCAGGAACGGCAGGCTCTTCGAGGTCGTCCAGACGAGGTCGAGAAAGCGGTCCCACGACGGGACGGTGCGAAACTCGAAGAGGGCGAACAGGAGCTGCGCCATTCTCATCCAGGCCAGATGGAACAGGAGGAGAAGCACGCCCATGAGCGCGATCTGCTCGGGATTTCTCCGCCACGCCATCAAGGTGGATTTGCCGTCCACCGGCTGCCCGGCCTCGAGGCGGCGGCTGATCTCGTACAGGCCGGTGGCGATGAAGGGGCCGACATAGAAGAAGCCGGCGCTGAGCGGCAGCACGAGATAGGGCAGATCGAAGCGCAGCATCAACACAATGGCGAGCCAGCCGGCGGCCACCGGCACGAGCCCATAGGACAGGCTGGCGCCGGGGGCGGCCACGATGTCGCGCCAGCCGGCGGCGAGCCATGCCCAGGGGCGATCGACCGGAACGCGCCGGATGAAGGGCCGGGGCGTCGGGAACACCGCAATGGTCTCGCTCATGGCGCCTCGCATTCAGATTGCATGCGGCATTGTGATCCGCCGTCCGGCGCGATGGCCTTGACCCAAATCAAGGGAGCGACCGGCACCACCTCCTAGTGTCCCCGCGACCATTCGGGGAGTGAGCATGCCGAGCCAAGCCGTATTGACAGCCGACCAGCGTCCGGCGCCGCGTTACGTCGAGGACGTGATACGCGCGGCCGTCATATTGACGATGTTCTGGGGCATTGCAGCCTTCCTGGTCGGCGTCGTCATCGCGGCCCAGCTCGTCTGGCCACAGCTCAGCTTCGACAGCCCCTACCTGACGTTCGGCCGCCTGCGGCCGCTCCATACGTCCGCCGCCATCTTCGCCTTCGGCGGCACCGCGCTGATCGGCACGGCCTTTCACGTGGTGCAGAGGACCTGCCGCGCCCGGCTGTTCGGCGGCGAGCCGCTCGGCTGGTTCGTGCTGCTGGGCTACCAGTTCTTCATCGTCACCGCGGCGCTGGGCTACCTGTTCGGCATCACGCAGAGCAAGGAGTACGCCGAGCCCGAATGGTTCGTGGACCTCTGGCTCACCATCGTTTGGGTGGCCTACCTGATCGCCTATCTCGGCACGGTGATGAAGCGCGAGGAGCCGCACATCTACGTGGCCAACTGGTTCTATCTCGCCTTCATCATCACCATCGCGATGCTCCACATCGTAAACAACCTCGCCCTGCCGGTCTCGATCACCGGGACCAAGAGCTACGGCGCCTGGTCGGGTGTGCAGGATGCGATGATCCAGTGGTGGTACGGCCACAACGCCGTCGGCTTCTTCCTGACCGCGGCCTTCCTCGGCATGATGTACTATTACATCCCGAAGGCGGCGAACCGGCCGGTCTACTCCTACCGGCTTTCGATCATCCATTTCTGGTCCCTGGTGTTCCTGTACATCTGGGCCGGTCCGCATCACCTGCACTACACCTCCCTGCCCGACTGGGCCCAGACCCTGGGAATGGCCTTCTCGGTGATGCTCTGGATGCCGAGCTGGGGCGGCATGATCAACGGCCTGATGACGCTGTCGGGCGCGTGGGACAAGCTCCGCACCGATCCGGGCCTGCGCTTCTCCGTGACCGCCGTCGGCTTCTACGGCATGGCGACCTTCGAGGGGCCGGTCATGTCGATCAAGGCCGTCAACTCGCTCAGCCACTATACCGACTGGACGATCGGACACGTGCATTCCGGCGCACTGGGCTGGGTCGCCTTCATCGTGTTCGGCACGCTCTACTACCTGGTGCCGAAGATGTGGAACCGCCCGGCCATGTGGTCCACGCGCCTCATCAGCTGGCACTACTGGATCGCGACCATCGGCATCGTCCTCTACATCACGGCGATGTGGGTGAGCGGCATCATGCAGGGCCTGATGTGGCGCGCCTACGACGAGCTCGGGTTCCTCCAGTACTCGTTCGTCGAAACCGTCGCTGCCATGCATCCCTTCTACCTGATCCGTCTCTTGGGTGGCGTCTGCTTCCTGAGCGGCGGGCTGATCATGGCCTACAACATGTGGCGAACCATCCGCACCGAAACGGAGACGCTCGCCACCCAAACCACCCAACCGGCACTCGCGGCGTAAGGAGCGTCCCATGTTTATCCGCCACGAGACGATCGAAAAGAACGTCATCCTGATGCTCGTCCTGACGCTGATCACCGTATCGATCGGCGGCCTGGTGCAGATCATCCCGCTGTTCACCGTCGAAACGACGATCGAGCGCATCGACGGCATGCGCCCGTACACACCGCTCGAGCTGATGGGCCGCAACATCTACATCCGCGAAGGCTGCTATCTCTGCCACAGCCAGCAGATCCGCCCCTTCAAGGACGAGGTCGAGCGCTACGGCCATTACAGCCTCGCGGCCGAGAGCATGTACGACAAGCCCTTCCAGTGGGGCTCCAAGCGCACGGGACCGGATCTCGCGCGCGTCGGCGGCCGCTACTCGAACGACTGGCACGTCGCCCATCTCGCCTCGCCGCGCGCCGTCGTGCCGGAGAGTGTAATGCCGGCCTATCCCTTCCTGGCGAACAGCCCGCTCAACTATGCCGACATCGGCCAGCATCTCCGCACGCTGCGCAGCGTCGGCACCCCCTACACCGACGAGATGATCGCCAACGCGCGCGCCGACCTCGAGGCGCAGGTCGATCCGGACCGCGATCCGACGGCCATGCAGAAGCGCTATCCCCGCGCGCCGGTCGCCAAGTTCAACGGCGAGACGAGCACGATCACCGAGATGGATGCACTCGTCGCCTATCTGCAGATGCTGGGCACGCTGGTGCAGTTCGGCGACATCCCGCCGGACCGGCTGAAGCAATAGAGAGGAGCCCGCCATGACCCTCGAGAGTCTGCACGAACTCCTCGCCTCCTTCTGGACGGTCTGGGCCGTCATCATCTTTCTCCTGATCGTCTTCTGGGCGCTGCGACCGCGCAACCGGAAGCGTTTCGAGAAAGACGCCCGCATCCCCCTCGACGACGACCGCTGAAGGACCGGCCATGCCAACCAAGATCGAGAAAGACACACTGTCCGGCCAGAACACCACCGGCCACGAGTGGGACGGCGTCAAGGAACTGAACACGCCGCTGCCGACATGGTGGGTCTATACCTTCTACGCGTGCATTGCCTTTGCCGTCGTCTACTGCGCCCTGTATCCGTCCTGGCCGTGGCTCACCGGTCACACGCAGGGGCTGCTCGGCTATTCGAGCCGGGCGGAGCTGCGGCAGGAACTCAGTGCCCAGGCGAAGGAACGCTCAGCCTTCGTCGACCGCATCCGCACCGCGTCGCTGGCCGACATCCGCAAGGACCCGGAGCTGTTCAACTTCGCCATGGCGGGCGGCCGTTCGGCCTTCCAGACCAACTGCATGCAGTGCCATGGCGCCGGCGGCGGCGGCAGCACGGGCTTCCCCAACCTGGTGGACGACGACTGGATCTGGGGCGGCAGCATCGACCAGATCTACGCCACCATCGAGCACGGGATTCGCAACACCGACGACAAGTCCCGCCAGTCGATGATGCCGCGCTTCGGCGCCGACGGGCTGCTGACCGGCGCGCAGGTGGCGGCCGTGACCGACTACGTGCTCAGCCTGTCCGGCAAGGCGAAGGCCACGCCCGAAGGCGCGAAGATCTTCGAGGAGCAGTGCGTCGCCTGTCACAAGGCCGGCGGCAAGGGCGACCAGGAACTGGGCGCGCCCAACCTCTCCGACGGGATCTGGCTCTATGGCGGCAGCCGCGACGCGATCTACCGCTCCATCTTCTACGCCCGCAACGGCAGCATGCCGGCGTGGAGCGGCCGCCTCGACGAGGCGACCATGAAGATGCTGGCGGTCTACGTCCACGCGCTGGGCGGCGACCGCTAGGGCTGATGCAGGTCGAACGATGGCCTTCCCCGCCCGCCAGACCGACACGGCCCCGCCAAGGCCTCCGACGCCGGAGCCACCACCGCTCTACGCGCCGCGCGCCAGGGTCTACCCGCGCGCGGTCTCCGGGAAGTGGCGTCAGATCAAGTGGGCCACGCTGGTCGTTCTGCTCGGCCTCTACTACGTGGTGCCGTGGCTGCGCTGGGATCGCGGCCCCGGCGCGCCCTCGCAGGCGATCCTGATCGATCTCGACCATCGTCGCGGCTGGTTCTTCGACGTCGTCATCTGGCCGCAGGAAATCTATTTCGTCACGGGCTTCCTGATCCTGGGCGCCTTCGGCCTGTTCTTCGCCTCGTCGCTGTTCGGCCGCGTCTGGTGCGGCTTCACCTGCCCACAGACCGTGTGGACGGACCTCTTCATGTGGGTCGAACGGCTGATCGAGGGCGACCGCAACGAGCGCATGCGGCTCGACCGCCAGCCGATGTCGACCGCGAAGGCCCTGCGCAAGACTCTGAAGCACAGCGCGTGGCTGGCCATCGCCGCGGCCACCGGCGGCGCCTGGGTCTTCTACTATGTCGACGCGCCGACCACGCTGGTGAAGATCTTCCGCGGCGAGGCGTCGATGGAAGTCTACACCTTCATCGGCCTGTTCACCGCCACGACCTATGTCCTGGCCGGCTGGGCGCGCGAGCAGGTCTGCACCTACATGTGCCCGTGGCCGCGCTTCCAGGCCGCGATGCTCGACGAGCAGAGCCTGATCGTCACCTATCAGAAGTGGCGCGGCGAAAAGCGGGGCAAGCACAAGGCCGGCGACAGCTGGGCCGGCCGCGGCGACTGCATCGACTGCAATCTCTGCGTCGCCGTCTGCCCGACGGGCATCGACATCCGCGACGGCCAGCAGATCGAATGCATCGGCTGTGGGCTCTGCATCGACGCCTGCACGCAGACGATGGAAAAAGTCGGACGTCCGACGGGGCTCATCCGCTGGGACACGCTCGCCGCGCAGCAGGCGAAGGAGACCGGTGCCGCCGCCGTGCCGTGGCGGCCCGTCCGGCCGCGCACCCTGCTCTATGCCGGCCTGCTGAGCGTCGTCGCCGCGGTCATGCTGGTGGTCTTCGCGCTGCGCGCCGACACCGAACTCACCGTCCAGCGCGACCGCAACCCGAACTTCGTGCGCCTGTCCAACGGCGACATCCGCAACTCCTACGCGGTCAAGGTGCTGAACAAGCGCCGCACGCCCCAGCAAGTCCACCTCGAGATCGACGGGCTGCCGTCGGCGCAGCTGGGCTTCGTCGGCGCCGATGTCGAAGGCAGCGGTACGACCGCGACACTGTCGGTGCAGCCCGACACCGTGGGCACCTTCCGCGTCTTCGTCACGGTGCCGGCAACCGCGGCGCCAGCCGGCGCAAAGCCCATCACCTTCACCGTGCGCGACGAAGCCAGCGGCGGGCGTGCCTCGCACGACGCCGTCTTCGTCGGCCCGGGCCGCTGAGGACAGGACCATGAACACCGCCGATGTCACACGCAGCCGATACATCCCCTGGCTCTTCGTCGCGGGGTTCGCGATCGTTTTTGCCGTCAACGGGACGATGATCGGCATGGCGGTCGGATCCTTCTCCGGCCTCTACACGCCAAAACCGCGCGACCGCGGCCTGCACTACAACGAGGTCATCGCCGCCCAACAGGCGCGCGATGCGCTCGGCTGGCGGGTCGAGCCGACCTGGCGCCCCGGCAGCGACGATCTCGAAATCGCCGTGTTCGATCGTGCCGGCCGGCCGCTCGCCGGCGCTCAGGTCGCCGTGGCGCTGGTGCGGCCGGCCGAGAAGGGCGCGGTGGTCGGCGTTGCGATGGAGGCCGTCGATATCGGCCGTCATGCCGGCCACGTCGCCCTGCCGGCACGCGGCAACTGGGACGTCGACATCTCCGTCGAGCAGGGCGGCCAGCGCTTTGCGCAGACGCGGCGGATGTTCCTCAGGTGACCGACGCGGTCCTCTATGCCCCCTCCGTCTCCGCTCCCGCGGTCGCACGAACCTGCGCGCATTGCGGCGAGACATTGCGGGGCGCGTCGGACGCGCTGTTCTGTTGCCCGGGCTGCGCCAGTGCGCACGCCATCATCGGCGCCGCCGGGCTCGGCGCCTTCTACCGCCGCCTCGAACAGACGCGTGCCCACCGGCCTGAGCCGCTCGACATCGACTTCGCCGCCTATGCCAAGCCCGACGGACACGGGGGCGCCTCGCTGGAGCTTCTGGTCGACGGGCTCGACTGCGCCGCCTGCGTCTGGCTGATCGAGAGCCTGCTGGCGCGCAATCCCACGGTCACGCGCGCGCGCGTCCATCTCTCGACCCGGCGCCTGTCGCTGGCGTGGCAGGGATCGATCGACGACGCCAACGGACATGCCGGCCTGGTCGCCGCCCTCGGCTTCCGGCTGGCCCCCTACGACACCATCGCCGCGGCGGCCGGCGACGATCGCGAGACGCGCGAGTTGCTGCGCGCCCTGGCGGTCGCGGGCTTCGCGGCAGCCAACGTGATGCTGCTCTCGGTCGCCGTCTGGGCCGGTCATGACGGATCGATGGGCGAGGCCACCCGCACCCTCTTCCACTGGCTGTCGGCGGCCATCGCCCTGCCGGCCGTCGCCTATGCCGGCCGGCCCTTCTTCCGCTCCGCCCTGAACGCGCTTCGCGGCGGGCGCACAAACATGGACGTGCCGATCTCGATCGGCGTCACGCTCGCCTGCATCGTCAGTCTGCACGAGGCCTGGGCCGGCGAGCAGCACGCCTATTTCGATTCGGCCATCACCCTGCTCTTCTTCCTGCTGATCGGACGCTATCTCGACCGCCGCGCGCGCGGACGTGCCCGGCAGGCCGTGCATGCGCTGCTGGCGCTGTCCAGCCGCAGCGCGACGGTCGTCGGCACCGACGGCAGTACGCAGTCGCGCCGCGTCGACGCCCTCGTGCCCGGTGACGTGCTGCTGGTCGCCGCCGGCGAGCGGCTGGGCGCCGACGGCATCGTGAGCGAGGGCGTCTCCTCTCTGGATGCGTCCCTGGTGACGGGAGAGAGCCTGCCGCAGCCCGCCTTTCCCGGCGTCAAGGCCTTCGCCGGCACGATCAATCTCGGCGCGGCCCTGCGCGTGAAGGTGACGGCTGCGGGCGACAACACGCTGCTCTCGGAGATCGTGCGCCTGGTCGAAGCCGCCGAACGCGGGCGCTCGCGTTTCGTGGCCCTCGCCGACCGGGTCGCACGCGCCTATGCGCCCGTGGTCCACCTGACGGCCCTGCTGACCTTCCTGGGCTGGACCTTGCTGGCCGGCCTCGCCTGGGACCGCGCGCTGCTGATCTCGACGGCCGTGCTGATCATCACCTGCCCCTGCGCGCTGGCGCTGGCGGTGCCGGTCGTCCAGGTGGTGGCCAGCACACGCCTGCTCCGGTCGGGCATTCTGCTCCTGTCGCCGACGGCGCTGGAGCGCCTGGCGCAGGTCGACCACGTGGTCTTCGACAAGACCGGCACGCTCACCCTCGGCCGGCCCGAGCTGGTGGCGGCGCCGGACGATCCCGAGCTGGGGCGGCTGGCCGCCTCGCTCGCCCTCAACTCCCGCCATCCGCTGGCCCGCGCCCTCGTGCGCGCCGTCCCCGAGGCGATACCGGCCGCCGGTGTCGTCGAACATCCCGGTGCGGGACTTGAGGGCGAGGGCGGCGTGCGACTTGGGTCGGCCTCCTTCTGCGGCATCACCGATCCGCTGGACGACGGACGGTCGGAACTGTGGCTGTCGCGGCCGGACCATGCGCCCGCGCGCTTTGCCTTCGCCGACCGTCTGCGGCCGGACGCCGCCGCGACCGTCGCCGTCCTGCGCCGAAGAGGCCTTGCCGTCGAAGTCCTGTCGGGCGACCGGCAGGCCGCGGTTGCCGATGCTGCAACGGCTGCCGGCATCGCCGCGTGGCGCTCCGGCGTCACACCGGCAGAGAAGGCCCAGCGCCTTGCCGCACTTGCTGCCGAAGGCAAACGCGTCCTGATGGTGGGCGACGGGTTGAACGATGCGCCGGCGCTCGCGGCAGCCCACGCCTCTCTCTCGCCGACCACCGCGGCCGAGGCCACGCAGTCCGCCGCCGACGCCGTCTTCCAGGGCGACGCGCTGGGACCGGTCGCGGAGATCCTGGACGTGGCGCGCCGGGCCGACCGTCTGGTCCGCCAGAACCTCGCCCTCGCACTCCTCTACAATCTGGGCGCCGTGCCGCTGGCGATCCTGGGTCACGTGACGCCGCTGATCGCCGCGGTGGCCATGTCTTCGTCCTCCCTGCTGGTGATCGGCAATGCCCTGCGTCTCGGCATCGGCGGAGCCAAGGGACGGAGGCCCTGATGGACAGCCTGCTCGTTCTGGTGCCGGCGGCGCTGATCCTGGGCCTGCTCGCCCTCGCGGCCTTTCTCTGGGCCCTGCGCAACGGCCAGTACGACGATCCCGACGGCGCTGCCGGCCGCATTCTTTTCGATGACGACGACACAAGGAGCAAATGATGTCCTACTGGATCATGGGAACGATGGCCGCCCTGATGGGCCTGCTCGGCCTCTTGATGGCGGGCGCGGCGAAGGACTCCGGCATCCTGGCCTTCGGACTCGGCCTCTCGCTCTTCGGCGTGCTGTTCTGCTGGTTCATGATCAAGACCAGCTTCGACGAAGCCGAACGGAACGCCGCCGAAGGCAACTAGCCGCGGTTGATCTGGATCATGGGCGGATGAGTCCTGGCGGGCATAGTGCGCCATCGCCAAAGGAGAAAGTCATGCCGCTCAAGAAGATCGTCCTCGAACTGGCCCGGACGCCCGAGTTTCCCAACGGCAGCTCGAACCATGGCTACGAGTTCGTCGCGCCGCTCGATGCGCAGGGTCACCTTCAGGCCGAGGGTTGGGCCAAGCACAAGGCCGCCTGCACCGTGCGCCGCTTCTGGGACGGTGCCGACGACGAGACCGGCCATCTGATCCATCGCCGCGACGGCAAATGGGCCTTCTCCTACCAGCCGGGAGACGACGACGACGAACCGATCTTCCGCTTCGACACCCACAGGTTCGTGGCCGGCGAATACGTGTCCGTCACCGAGCATGACGGTGTCCAGCGGCCGTTCAAGGTCGCGAAGGTCACGCCGAAGGTGGTGTGACCTTCACGCTCGACGCGCGCGTGGACTCAGGCTGAGTTCACGGCGCGCATCCAGTCGCTCGAGACGTCCGCTAGTTCGGCGAGAACCTCCTGGTTGGTTCGGCCCGACCGGACCAGGACAGCAAAGGAATGGTCGGCCTGCACCACCGGCCTGTAAGTCGCACGCTTGCCCAGGCGCTTCATGACCTTGCGCAGCAGCGCAGGCTCAGCAAGCGCATCGCGCGTCCCCTGGAGGAACAGCTGGGGAATGTCGATGTCGCGCAGGTGCGCCGCGCGCTCCACCGAGGGTTTCCCGGCCGGGTGCAGCGGAAACCCCAGGAACACCAGGCCCCTGACGTTCGGAAGGGGCTCCAGCGCCTGCGCCTGTGACGTCATGCGACCGCCAAACGATTTGCCTCCCGCGAACAGCGGGAGTGCCGGCGCAATCTTCGCTGCCTTCTGGACAGCCGCCCGTATCGCCGCGTGGGCCGTGGCCGGCCGGTCCGGCCGCTTCGACCCTGCCTCCATATAGGGAAACTGGAATCTGAGGGTGCTCACCCCTCGTTCAGCCAGCAGGTCGGCCACGGAGGTCATGAACGGATGCAACATGCCGGCGCCCGCGCCATGTGCAAGGACAAGCAGCGCCGAGGCATCAGGCGCTTTCTGGTAAAGCGCCGAGACACTCGATCCGGGCTTCATGGCCAGGCTGAGCCGTCGAGCGTGCGAGGAAGATTTCATAACTCGAAGTCTGCCGCAAAACGGCGCCATGGAGAACGCGCCACAAGGCATGTGTCGGCTTCTCGAATGTGGCCGGACGGCGACCCACGCTCGGCCGGTGCCGGCTCTGGCGCGGTTGAACGAGGTGTTCGCCGAATTTCTGTCGGATGCACCGACCATCGCGTCACTCAATGCGATCGGCCTGCGGGCCCTCGTGCTGCCCCCCGACGAAATCGTCGCGAGCCTGAAAAAGGACCGCGACACGAACCGCCGTATCGTCGAGGCCGCAGAGATCACCGCCGATTAGAGGAAGGCGACGGAGAACCACGGCACGGCGGCGATGACCGCCAGGCCCGCCATCAACGCCAGCAGGTACGACCAGATCGCCCCGATGGCTTCATCCGGCGAGACATTGCCGATCCGGCACGCCAGGTAGAAGCCGATGCCGATCGGTGGTGTCATCAGGCCGATATTCATCGCGGTCACGATCGTCATCGCGTAGTGGATGTCGTTCACGCCGAGGCTCTTGGCGACCGGGAACATCAGCGGGGCCATCAGCACGATCGCCGGCAGGCCCTCAAGGACGCAGCCGAGAATGAGAAACACGACGATGCTGAGGATCATGAAGACGATGGTGCCACCCGGCATCGACGCCATGAACTGTGTGACGTCGCGCGCGATTCCCGCCTGTGTGATCGCCCATGCCATAGCCGATGCCGTCCCCAGGATCAGCAGGATCGAGCCGGTCAGTGCCGCCGTTTCCACCAGCATGGCGTAGGATTTCTTCAGGCTGATACCGCCGTAGAGAACGACACCGACAAAGGCCGCATACAGGACCGCGATGGTCGAAACCTCGGTAGCCGTCGCGACGCCGCCTGAAACCGTGCTGCGGATCAGGAATGGCAGAACCAGCGCCGGTGCCGCGATCAGGGCGGTCCGACCGATGATGCGCAGGCTTGGCCGCTGCACGCCCGACATGTCCTCGTGGCGCGCCTTCCAGCGGGCGAGGATGGCAAGGCCCAGCAGCAGGACCATCGCGATCGCAAAGCCGCTGGTGAACAGAGCGGCGATCGAAACACCCGCCACGGAGCCCAGGACGATCAGTACGATGCTGGGCGGTACCGTATCTGCCATGGCCGCGCCGGTCGCCAGCAGGGCGATCATCTCGCGGGGCTTGTTGCCGCGGCGCTTCATCTCGGGAAACAGGGCCGGCGCGACGGTCGCCATGTCCGAGACTTTGGAGCCGGAGATGCCGGACACCACGAACAGCGACCCCAGCAGGACATAGGACATGCCGGCGCGGATGTGACCCAGCCACGACGCCAGGAAATCGACGATGGCCTTGCCCATGCCGGTGGCGTCGAGGATGCAGCCGAGCAGGAGGAACACCGGAACCGACAGCAGGATGATGCTCGACATGCCCTCATCCATGC
Source organism: Reyranella sp. (assembly GCF_965228225.1). Classification (GTDB taxonomy): domain Bacteria; phylum Pseudomonadota; class Alphaproteobacteria; order Reyranellales; family Reyranellaceae; genus Reyranella. Next base: position 3,816,224 of record NZ_OZ245801.1, read on the forward strand.
GACCGATCACGACCGACAAGGGCGCCGTGGTGCCGAAGGCCAGGTGGCTGATCGTGCCGATGGCGAAGCAGAAGGCGATCGGTACGCCGCAGGCGAGGCTGACCGAGACGAAGAGGACGAGGAACAACAGCAGCTTCGAGTTCCCGGCCCTGACCAGCTGCGGCGAGAAATGCCACAGCAGGCCGGCGATCGCGCCGACGACCACGAGCGCCACGAGCAACTGCGGAAGCGCCGGCGACCGCAAGGCGTAGCGGATCACCAGGGCGAGCATCAGGACGATGCCGAAGGGGATCGCCGCCACGCGGAAGCTGTTGGGGATGCCAAGCGCGGGCGTCGTGATGAACCACTCGTCCATCGTGTACTCGACGGCATGCGGCAGCAGCGCGACCAGGACGGTCGCCACCACGACGAGACCCAACGCATCGATGAAGGTTCGGCGGCGCTCGGAGAAGAGGTTCACGAACAGGGTCAGGCGAAGATGCTCATTGCGGTCGAGCGCCATCGCCGCCCCGAGCATCGCCACCCAGATGAAGCTGATCGAGCAGACCTCGTCGATCCACACGACCGGAAAATTGAACAGATAGCGCGAGGCCACGCCCGCCAGCAGGAGCAGGACGATGCCAAGCATGAGCATGGCCGCGATCGCATTGATGGGTTCGAGCCACTTCCAGCGACCGCCGGGGCTCGGGTTACCCAGCGACTCGGACAGGGCAAGTTCTTCAGCAGTCGCGCTCATGACGATTTTCCGAACAGATCAGCAGAAAGAAGACACCCCGGCCTTTCAGGCCGGGGTGTGTCGCACTCAGCTCAGCTTGCCGGTGTACTTCTCAAGGATTGACCAGGCCTCGTCGCCGTACTTGCCCTTCCACTCGGCGTAGAAGCCGGCGGTCCGCAGCTTGTCGCGGAAAGCCTCCGGCTTCGGCTGGTTGATGACCATGCCCTTGTCGGTCAGCTCCTTCTGCAGGCCCGCATTGAGTTGAGCCACGTCCTCACGCTCCTTCACGCCGGCGGCGTTCACATGCTTGGCGACCACGGTCCTGAGGTTCTCCGGCAGCCGCTCCCAGGCCCGGCGGTTCGCCAGGAACCAGAAGCCGTCCCACATGTGGTTGGTGAGCGAGCAGTATTTCTGGACCTCGTAGAGCTTCGCCGTCGCGATGATCGCGAGCGGATTCTCCTGGCCGTCGACGACCTTGGTCTGCAGTGCGGTATAGACCTCGGAGAAGTTGATGCTGGCCGGCGCCGAGTCGAACGCCTTGTACATCGACGTCCAGAGCGGGGAGACCGGCACCCGGATCTTGAAGCCCTTGAGGTCCTCGGGGCCCTGGATCGGCTTGGTCGAGGACGTCGTCTGGCGGAACCCGTTGTCCCAGATCTTTTCCATAGCCACCAGATTGGCCTTCGCAATCTGGTTGCGCACATACTGCCCGAGCTCGCCATCCATCGCCTTCCACACCGACGGATAGTCCGGGAAGGCAAAGCCGATGCCGTTGATCGAAGCCGCCGGAACAAGCGTCGACAGGATCAGGCCGGACAGGGTGAAGAACTCGATGCCGCCTGAGCGCAGCTGGCTCAGCATGTCGGTATCCGAGCCGAGCTGGTTCGACGGGAAGATCTGGATCTCGACCCGGCCGTTGGTCTCGGCCTTGATCGCATCCGCCATCTCCTTGGCGCGCTGGTTCATCGGATGGGCGACCGGGAGATTGTTGGCGTACTTGTAAGTGAATTCCGCGCTCTGGGCGCGAGCGACCCAGGGAGCCGCGACGGCAATGCTGCCCAATGCGGACGCCCCGAGCAGCGTCCTGCGAGATACCTTCATGCTTTCCTCCGATCCATTTGGTCTTGTCGTTTTGCCGACCGGGTTCATCCCCATGCGGCAAGAGGCCGGCAAATACTATGAATTCCCTGCGACTGACACATCCCCGTCGCGACGACCGCCCAGCTACGTCGCCTGGAGATCGAGCGCCAGCGCCGCCGGCAGGCGGTCGAGACCGTAGGTGCGCATCGCCGTGCCGCTGTAGAGCGCCGTCTTCTCGGCCGCGCCGGCGCTCGCCGTCAGGCGCTTGAAGGCATTCCACAGGACCGGATAACTGCACTGGCCCTTGTCGACGGGGAAGTTGCTTTCGAACATGCAGCGGTCGGCGCCGAACGCCTCGATGCAGGGTTCGATATAGGGCGCCCAGGTCTTCGCCAACTCCTCCGAGCCCGGAGGGCTCGGCTTCTTGTGGAAGTCGAAGCCGTTCACGAACATGGTGAGGCCGCCCAGCTTCACCCGCACATTGGCCAGCGCCGCCAGTTCCATCATGCGCTGCTTCCATTCGGGATAGACTTCAGCGTGCTTGCCGCGGAATGGACCGATGCCGAGCGGGCCGCCGACGTGATCGACGACGATCGTCAGCTCCGGCACGGTCCGGGCCAACGTCACGACATGCGCGAGCTGAGTGTGATAGGCCCAGACGTCGAGCGGCAGCCCCTGCTTCGCGAGGCGGCGTGCGCCCTCGGCGAAAGACGGATGCTCGAGCGGTCCCGGCGGCTTCATCACCAGGTTCGTCGTGACGTCCGGCGAGGGATGCCAGGCCGTTCGGTTGCGGATGCCGCAGAAGCGGCCGCCCGCGGCGGCCCGATGCTTCTCGAGCAAGGGTTCGACGCGGTCACCCAGGGTCAGGTCGACCATGCCGATGATGCCGGCGCAGGCGCGCGTCGGGCCGTGACGGCCGCTGGCGCTGACCGCGGCGACGCCGGTCACGAACTCGGTCTCGCCGAGCGACTGCTCGTCGGCCGGGCCCGAGGCGCGATACATCTCCCCGCACTGCACGAAGATCGTCGCGCGCACGTCGTGGCCGCTGGCCGTATCGGCCAGAAGTTGCGGCAGCAGGTAGGAATGGCCGCCGTCGCGCTCCCAGAGATGATGATGCGGATCGACGATCGGCAGGCCGGGCTCGAGGATCGGCTCCTCGGTCAGGCGCAACCAGTCCTCTCGTACGACGATCTGCCGGCCATGGCCGAGCAGCGGGTCGTTCTCGGCCATCGCTCCCTCCCTACTCGATGCGGATGTCGGCGCTCTTCACCATCTCGGCGAAGAAGGCGATCTGCTTTTCGCGGAAGGCCGTGAACTCGGCAACCGTGTTGGCCTGCGTGAGCGCACCCAGCTCGGCCAGCCGCTTCGCCACGGCCTCCATCTTCATCACGCCGTTGACCTCGGCGTTGAGGCGCGAGATCAGGGCGGGATCGGTGCCGGCCGGCGCAAACAGACCGTTCCATTCCCAGGTCTCGAAGCCCGGAATCACCTCCGATATGGCCGGTACGCCCGGCAGCACCTCGACCGGCTTGGGACCGGTATGGGCCATGCAGCTCACATCCTTCGAGGTCAGCAGCGCCACCGTGCCGGGGACGTTGCTGAACAGCAGCGGGACGCGGCCGGCGAACAGGTCGTTCCGGACCGAGCCCATTTCCTTGTAGGGCACGTGATTGATCTTGATGCCGGCCTTCTGGTTCAGCAGTTCGAGCGAGACGTGCTGCACCGTGCCGATGCCGGTCGAGGCGCAATCGAGCGCACCGGGCTTGCTCTTGGCCAGCGCGATCAGCTCGGGAACGGTCTTGGCCTGGAACTGCGCATTGCGCATCAGCGTGACCGGCGTCTGCATGGTCTGGGCGATCGGCAGGAGATCGCGCTGCGTGTCGTAGGAAAGCTTGCCCGCGAACAGCGACGGGTTCACCGACTGCGCCGTGGCATCGTAGAGAATCGTGTAGCCGTCGTTGGGCGCGCGCGCCACGATCTGGGCGGCGATGGTGCCCGCCGCACCCGGCTTGTTGTCGACGGTGAAGCTCTGGCCGAGCTTTTCGCCCAGCGCCTGGCAGTAGATGCGGCAGACGACGTCAGCCGTTCCGCCGGCGCTGTAGGCGTTGACCACGCGCACGGGTTTGTTCGGCCACGCCTGGGCACGACCGATCGCCGGCGCCGCCAGTGTTCCGACCGCGGCGCCCAGGAAAATGCGACGCCGCATGATCGCGTTCTTGGTCATTCGTTTCCTCCGTCACAGACAGTTCTTGTCGACTGTGACGGAAGCCTTCGGACACGGCGCGCTGCCGGACAAGCGCAATCGCCCCCGATCCACTGCACGCCGGAACGAAAAGTCTTATGCCGGCTCGCGTCCTGCTCTTGTGCCGTTGCTCAGCCGGTTCGCGACTGCAGCAAGATCGCGGAGGCGTTGCCGATCGCCCGAATTCTCCGTGGACAGGGAATGCAACCGAGCCCATGCTTTCCTCAATAAACACAAGAGAAGTCCAGGGAGGAAGATGATGGGCGTACTGTCGATTCGTCTCGGCGTTGCTGGCGTACTCCTCGGTCTCAGTGCAACCTCGGCCCTTGCCGTGGATGGGCCCAAGGTTTCCTGGAACCTCTCCGTCTGGGGACCGCCGCGAGCCTTCACCGCCGGAATCGAAACCCTTGCCAGCTATGTGAGCAAGGAAACCGACGGCAAGTTCACGATCAAGATCCACTACGGCGATTCGCTGTCGAAGGCATCGGACAATCTCGACAACATCAAGCTCGGCGCCTTCGAGATGGCGCAGATCTGCACCGGCTACCATCCGGGCAAGCATCTCGGCATCAACGCCCTCGACCTGCCCGGCCTGCCGCTGGCCGATCCCGAGGTCCACGCGATGGTGCACGACGTCTTCTACAAGAACCCCTACATCGTGAACGAATTCAAGCGCTGGAACGCCATGGTGCTGATGTCGGTCCTGCAGCCGCAGTCGGAGTTCATGGGGACCGGCGATGCACCGACCAAGATGGCGGACTTCAAGGGAATGCGCGTACGCGCGCTCGGCGGCACCGGCGCGGCCATGAAGAACCTCGGCGCCGTCCCGACCTCGGTGCCCGCTCCGGAAGTCTACACGTCGATGGAGCGCGGCGTCTTCCGGGCCGCGGCGTTCCCCTACACCTACGCCTTCGCGTCGTACAAGATTCCAGAGATCGCGAAATGGTACACGACGAACCTGTCGCCCGGCGCAAACAACTGCCCGACCATCGTCGCCCTCGATGCCTTCGGCAAGCTGCCGCCGCAGTACAAGGAGCTGTTCGACAAGGCCCGGCCCCTCGCCTACCAAGCGCTGATCAAGGCCCATAGCGAGACCGACAAGAAGAACCTGGCCGACTGGGAGAAGAAGGGCCTCAAGGGGATCGTGTATTCGCCGGAGGAACTCAAGATCTTCCAGGAAGTCGGCGCCGCGCCGGTCTGGAAGGCGTGGGTCACGGAGAACGCCGCCAAGGGCGTGCCCGCCCAGGAGCTGCTCGATCTCATCCTGAACGAGGCCCAGAAGGCCAAGGCAAAGCTGAAGAAGAGCTGACGCGGCAACGCACGTGGCCGCGATGGCTTCTTACGGTCGGGCGATGGGCGGCGCACTGCTCGACCGTCTCGATCGCGCGCTCCAGGTCGTCGAATTCGTGACGGCCGTGATCGGCGGCGTCGTGATCTTCGGCGTGATGTGGGTCGGCGTCGCCGAAATGGTCATGCGCAAGGCGTTCAACGCGCCGCTCTATGGCCAGCTCGACCTCATCGAGCAGAGCATGGCGACCTACACCCTGCTCACCATCTCCTACTGCTATCGCAAGGCGGGCCACATCAGGGTCGACATCCTGGTTGGCCACTTCAAGGGACGCCGCAAGTGGATCGCCGAGCTGATGGCGTCGATCGCGGCGTTCGCCCTGATCGTCCTGCTGCTGCCGGGCGTCCTGCACTTCTTCGAGAACGCCTATTACATCGGCGATTCGACGATCAACACCCAGTGGCCGACCTGGCCTTCGAAGCTGGTTCCCGTCATCGGCTTCAGCATCCTCGCGTGCCGGATTGCGCTCGAAATCTGGGCCTATATTCGGCTGGTCGGCGATCCACTGGCTGAACCGATCGCCGTACCGGTCGCAACGCATCTGCCCGAGGACGCCTGATGGAGCCCATCACGATCGGCATCATCGGGATGATCGCCCTCACCGTCATGATCGTGGCCGGCATCCGAATCTTTGTCGCGGCCGGACTCGTGGGCTTCTTCGGACTATGGGCGCTGCGCGGCTTCGACAAGGCGGTCGGCATCGCCGGCCATATTCCCTACTCCGACACCACGAATTATGCGCTGTCGGTCCTGCCGCTCTTCATCCTGATCGGCCACCTCGCCCATCATGCCGGCATCGTACAGGGCGCCTACCGATGCGCGCGCGCCTGGCTGGGATGGATGCCGGGCGGACTGGCGGTCGCGACGATCTTCGCCGCGGCGGGCTTCGCCGCCGTCTCGGGCGCCAGCACGGCGACGGCCGCCGTCTTTGCCCGCATCTCGATCCCCGAGCTCCTGCGCTACAAGTACCAGCCCGGCATCGCCGCCGCGGTCGTCGCTGCCGGCGGGACGCTTGCGTCCCTGATCCCGCCCTCGGCGATCATGGTCGTCTACGGCATCATCACCGAAACCTCGATCGGCGGCCTGCTGATGGCAGGCTTCATTCCCGGCGTCATTTCCGCGGTCCTGTACGCCTCGATCATCGTCGTGCGATTCAAGATCAATCCGGCGCTCGGCCTGTCGGTGCACGGCATCCCATGGCGCGAGCGCTTCGTCACGCTGCCCGACGCGCTGCCCATCGTATTCGTGATCGGCGCCGTGATCGGCGGCATGTACACCGGCTGGGCGACGCCCACCGAGGTGGGCGCGCTGGGCGCCTTCATCGTCTTCGTCATGGCCCTGCTCAAGCGGTCCCTGACCGGGCGCGGCCTGCTCGACTCGCTTCTCGATACCGTGAAGCTCACGGTGATGATCTTCTCGATCATCTGGGGCGTCCTGATCTTCGTGCGCTTCCTGGCCTTCGCCGGCGTATCCAGCACCTTCTCCGACTGGATCGTCGCCATCGGCGTCTCGCCCTACCTCGTCCTGCTGTTCGTGATCGTGCTCTACACGGTGCTGGGCATGTTCATGGACGGCATCGGGATGCTGCTTCTCACGCTGCCGGTCATCTTTCCAGTCATGATGAAACTCGACTTCGACCCGATCTGGTTCGGCATCATCGTCGTGAAGATGGTCGAAGTCGGCCTGCTGACGCCGCCGGTCGGCCTCAACTGCTATGTCGTGAGCGGCGTGCGGCCCGACATTCCGTTGCAGGCGATCTTCCGCAACGTCTGGCCGTTCGTGCTCATGGACTTCGCCTGCGTCGGACTGTTCACGCTGTTTCCCGGGATCGTCACCTTTCTTCCCAGGCTGACGATGAGCGGGACGTGACGCCAGCGCCTCAAGCCGAGGCAGTACCCCGCAACGCCCGCACGACATAGGCGTTCAGACGGCGCGCGAAGGCGGCCGGATCGGACGGGATCTCACCGTCGAGGATACAGGCTTCGTCGAGCAGCAGGTTCGCGAGATCGTCGACGTCCTGAGCGCGGTCTTCCTTCTTGGCCGTCCCCAGCGCCCGCACCATCGCATGCTTCATGTTGAGCTCGAGGATGGGCTTGGTGGCGCTGCCGCGGTTCTGGCGTTCGAGCAGGCGCTCCAGTTCGCGATCCCGGCCCTGCGCGCTCGCCACCAGGCAGGAGGCGCTGTCGGTCAGGCGCGTCGAGGCCTTCACGTCCGCCACCTTGTCGCCCAGCACCTGCTTGGCGGCCTCCAGCACGGCGGCATCGTCCTCGAAGGTATTGGGATCCGCGTCCTTCGCCTTCTCCTCGTCGACCAGCGGGATCAGGCTGAAATCGACCTCGCCCTGGCTCAGCGACTTGAGCGGCTTGCCCTCGAATTCCTGCGGCATCGTCGTCCAGAAGGCATCGACCGGATCGGTCAGAAGCAGCACCTCGACCCCGCGTGCCTTCGCCGCCTCGAGCTTGGGGTTGGACTTCAGCCGGTCGAGGCTGTCGCCCACCAGATAATAGATCTCCGTCTGGTTGGGCTTCAGGTCGGCCACGTAGTCCTTGATCGAACGCGGCGTGTCGCCGGCGGTCGAGGCAAAGCGCGCCAGGCCGAGCAACTGGGCGCGCCGCTCCTGGTCCTCGTAGAGTCCTTCCTTGAGGATCGGGCCGAAGGTCTCCCAGATCTTGCCGTAGGTCTCGGCATCCTTGGTGGCGGTGCTTTCGAGTTCCGACAGGACGCGGCCGACCAGGCCCGAGCGGATCTGGCGGACCTGCGGATTGTTCTGCAGCATCTCGCGCGACAGGTTGAGCGGCAGGTCCTCGCTGTCGACCACGCCGCGCACGAAGCGCAGATAGGCCGGCAGCAGCTCGGCATCGTCGGTGATGTAGACCCGGCGGACGTAGAGCTTCACCCGCCCCTTGCGCGCGGGATCGCTGAGATCGAACGGCGGCGTGCTGGGCACGAACAGCAGCACCGCGTAGGACTGCCGCCCCTCGACCTTGTAGTGCAGGGTCAGCGCCGGCTCGTCGAACGCCATGGCGAGCGAGCGATAGGCCTGCGTGTAGTCCTCCGGCGTCACTTCGGACTTCGAGCGCTGCCACAGCGCACTCGCGGCATTGACCTGCCTCGCCTCGCCCTTGTCGTCGATCAGCTCGATCGGGAACAGCACATGGTCGGAATAGGTCCGCACGATGCGCTCCAGCTCGTAGGGCTGGAGGTAGCGCGCCGCGTCCTCCTTCAGATGCAGCACGATCTCGGTGCCGCGCGACACCCGCGCCGCCTGCTCCGGCGTGGCGGGCGACACTTCGAAGCCGGCGCCGCTCGCCGAGGTCCAGGTCCAGGCCTCGGCCGCACCGGCGCGGCGGCTGGTCACCTCGATGCGGTCGGCCACCATGAAGGCAGCGTAGAAGCCCACGCCGAACTGGCCGATCAGGCCCAGCCCGTCCTTGGCGTCCTTCAGCCCCTTCAGGAAGGCCTTGGTGCCGGAGCGCGCCAGGGTGCCGAGATTGTCGATCAGCTCCTGCCGATCCATGCCGATGCCGTTGTCGGCGATGGTCAGGGTCTTGGCAGATGCATCGGGCTTGATCCGGATGGCCAGGCGCTCGTCGCCGGCCAGAAGCTCGGGCCGGGCGATGGCCTCGTAGCGGACCTTGTCGCAAGCGTCGGAGGCGTTCGACACCAGCTCGCGCAGGAAGACGTCCGTCTCGGAATAGACCGAGTGGATCATCAGGTTGAGCAGCTCGGCCACTTCGGCCTGGAACTGGTGCTTCTCCGGGCTGCCCTGGGCTGCCGAACCGTCGACGTTCATTGCGCTTGAATTCCTCGCGGTTGATTTTCCGGCGGTGGATATAGGAAAGGCAGCGCAGACGGCAAGAGTGTCCGGCGCTCTACCAGGTCATGCGGAAGCCGGCGGTGAGGGCATGGGCATTGTCCTGTCCGGAGATCTCGCCCTCGTAGCGGAGATAGATCGAAGTCGCGTCGGCGATGGCCGTGGTGGCCGCGAGGCCCAGCACGACGCCGTTGCGCTGCGGCGCCACACCGTAGGTCGTGAAGGGCGCCACCGGCGCGCCGGCCAACGAGGCCGTCACCGGACGCGCCGTGTCGGCATATTCGTGGCTCCAGCCCAGCCGCACTTTCATCGCCAGGCGGTCGCGCCAGCCGAGGTCCATCGAACCGCCGAGCTGCGCGCCCAGCACCGTGCGTAGCGAGTTCGTGGTCTGCTGCGCCACCGAGAGGTTGAGCGAGTCCGCGCCCGTCTCGGTGAAGGCGTTCTGGGTGCCGGTATAGGCCTGCAGCCGAACGAACGGCGTGATGAACGCATTCGCCACGCCACCGATATCGAACCGATAGCCCGTCTCGATCTGGCCGTAGAACTGGTTGGCACCGGTGAAGCCATAGGCCGTGCGCGACGCCAGGCCCGGGATCACGATGCTGCGCCACATCTGGTTGGCGGAGTAGGCATAGCCCGCAATGGCGTCGGCGTAGACCTTGCCCTCGCTGTAGTTGGCGTAGACGCCAGCCTGGACGGTGTTGGAGTTGCCGGCGCCGCTGAACCCGCCGACCCACTGGTTGGCGTTCTGGTAGCCCACCGTCGCGCCGACCCGCAGGCCTTGCGCCACGAGGCGATCGAGGCCGCCGGCGAAGCCGCCGACATTGTAGGTCAGTGCGCCGCTATTGCTGCCGCCGTTGCTGATTGTGCCCAGCCCACCGAGCGCACTGCCCCAAGCGCCCCACAGGGCGGGAGAAGCCGTGTCGCAGGCGACATCGCAGGCTTCGGCCAGTGCGACGCGGTTCGAGTCGTCCAGACCGCCGCCGCCGCCAGCCTGTCCGGCGAAGTTGCTGAGGAAGAGCTGGGTGCCCTGGACCATCGAGCTCGAGAAGCCGGAATAGTTCTGGCCGCTGATGGCGTTCATCACCGTCTGGCCCTGCTGGGTGGAAAGGCCCGCGAGCGCCGTGACGACGGTGGCGTAATCGCCGGTCGCATTCGGCGCTGTGGCGTCGAGCACCGCGCCGACCGCCGCCTGGTTGGGCGTCAGGGCCGCCTGCGCAAAGCCGCCGACCTGCAGGTTGAGGTAGGCGTTGTTGGCGTCGTAGCTCAGCGTCGGGACGAGAAACGGCAAGGTGCTGGTCGCCGACTGAAAGGCGCCGCTCAATCCGCCCGTTGCCGTCACCAGCGTGTAGCTGGAGCGGGGCGCGAAGGTGCCGGGCTGGGCAATGACCTGCAGGCCGCCATCCAGTCTCGCGGTGCCGTCCACCAGGAGCCGATCGGCGGCGGTCGGTGACACGCGCATTCCCATCGTGCCGGCCGCCGTCTGGACGAAGGTGCCGCTGATCTGGTGTGTCGCGCCGGCGCCGGCGGCGCTGATGCCGAGCCAGCCGCTGTTCTCGAAGCGGGCATAGGATCCGGCCGCGATCGACACCAGGCCGTTGATGATGCCGTTGTTGACGACGATCGATCCCATCGCCGTGGCGTCGGTCTGGATGGCGTATCCGCCCGGCGCGGCGTTGATCGTGCCCGCGTTCAGCAGCGTGCTGAAATCGCCCGACATCTGCACGGCTGTGCCGCCGGCGCCCGTCACGCCGATCGTGCCGTAGTTGGTCACGACGCCATAGGTGCCGTTGCTGATGCCGATGCTATTGGCCCCCGTCATCAGGATGGACCCGTTGTTGACGACGTCGTCGCCCGCGCCGTTGATCGCCACCGCGCCGGCGGCACCGGAGGTGAGATTGGCTGAATTGGTGACGGGATTGTAAAGTCCTGGGATGTTGACGGTGTAGGCTTTCGTCACGCGGCCCTCGACGTACACGCCGATGACGGTGCCGCCATAGGTCGAATTTGCCGACGTCACCTCGGCGCCCGGCACGATGATCTCCGTCCAGGTCGCAACGCCCGCCGCATCGACGGAGACGGCCCAGGCATGGGGCCTGAGGTCGGTGCCGATGGAATCGGCAACAAGATTATAGGTATTGGCCCGGCCGCCGCTGGTGATGCCCTCGAAATGCGTGAAGAGGGAATCTGGAGCATCGTATCGCGTGAAGACGTTCGTCGTCTGATTGTAGATGTAGCCATGCTCCGTCGGGATGAGCACAGGCCCGGGTCCGGAGTTTTCGCCGTAGCCGCCGGCGATCTTGTTGCCGTAGACGCCGTAGGCCGTGGTGCTGAGCGCGCCCGGCTTGTTGTTGTTCGTGAACGTTGCGGTCGGGATGTCGTAGATGAAGGCATTCCCGGTCGGGAGATTGGTGTCGTAGTTGCCGACGACCTGGTTGCCAAAATTGCTGTGGGCGATGGTGTAAAGGGTCGAGGCGATGCCGGGATAGCGCAGCGTCGTGAGCTGCGATGCGGACGGCGCCGCCGCATCGAAGAGGTAGCCGAGGTCGTAGGGGCTGGACACCGTCGTGATGTAGCTCCCGACGACGCGCAGGATGCCCGTGGAGGAGCCGAAGCTCGGACCATAGGGCGTGCTGCTGATGGCCCCGGGGTAATTTGACTGGTTGGCCGTCGCCGTGGGGAACGGGGCGATGGTGGCGTTGGTCAACCCGAACAGCAATCCGCCCGTGTCGCCCCCGCTGTTGGGGATCGAGTAGTTGCCCGTCATGTTGTCACCGCGAATGCCGGTGACCGTCGTGACCCCGCTCGTGCCGTATTGATAGCGCTTGAAAACGAGCTGCGCCTGCGCCGATCCGGCAAAGAGGCAAAGGCCCGCCACCCCCACAGGGACCGCGAGCATGCGTAAGCAAGTGCTGGCAGCGCCCCGCGCCGGTGTGTCCACCATGACCTTCCCCCATCCGGACTGACCGGCGAGCCTGCCGCCACGGCCGCCCCTTATCCGTATTGACCGTGCTGGAACATGATCCCGGCAATGCCAACGCTCTGTAGCCTGCCAGCCTTCGCCAACAAACAGAAATTCGGCGTAGAGTCAGTGACAGGAAAGACGTGCAGTCAGCAACGCTCTGACATGGCCGTGCATGTCTCGCTGAGGAGGCGGGACGATTGGATCAGCGCTTCTTCTTGGCCCGCTCGATCGCTTCGACGATGAGCCGCTTGGCCTCGTCCACGTCGCCCCAGCCCAGCAGCTTCACCCACTTGCCGGGTTCGAGATCCTTGTAGTGGATGAAGAAGTGCTCGATCTGCTGGCGGGTGATCTCGGGCAGGTCGGTGTAGGTCTTCACGTGGACGTAGCGCTGGGTCAGCTTGGGGGAGGGAACGGCGATGATCTTCTCGTCGCCGCCGCCATCGTCCTCCATGCGCAGCACGCCGATCGGGCGCACGTTGATCACGGCGCCGGGGATGATCGGGCGGGTGTTGGCGACCAGCACGTCGATCGGGTCGCCGTCGTCCGACAGCGTGTGCGGCACGAACCCGTAGTTTCCAGGGTAGCGCATGGGCGTGTACAGGAAACGGTCGACCACGAGGGCGCCGGCTTCCTTGTCCATCTCGTACTTGATCGGTTCGCCGCCGATCGGCACTTCGATGATGGCGTTCACGTCTTCGGGCGGCCGGTGGCCGATGGCAATGGCTTCGAGTTTCATGGCGCGATACTTACCGGAGCCGCGGCAAACATCCAAAAAAGAAACCGGCGGCCCTTGCGGACCGCCGGTTCCTTTTTGTCGCAGAGGACGCGTCAGTCGTCGGCGTAGATGTCCCGGTCCTTGGTCTCCGGCATGAAGAGCAGGCCGATCACCAGGGTCATGCCGGCCACCACGATGGGGTACCAGAGGCCCGAGTAGATGTTGCCGGTCGCCGCCACGATGGCGAAGGCGGTCGGCGGCAGGAAGCCGCCGAACCAGCCGTTGCCGATGTGGTACGGCAGCGACATGCCGGAGTAGCGGATACGGGTCGGGAACAGCTCGACCAGCAGGGCCGCGATCGGCCCGTAGACCATCGTCACGTAGATGACGAGGATGGTCAGGATGACGATGACCATCGTCATGTTGATCTGCTTCGGGTCGGCCGTAGCCGGGTAGCCGGCGGCGCGGATCCCCGCGGTCGCCTCGGCGTTGAACGCGCGCTCCTTGGCAACGCCCTCGGCCCCCGCCTTCGCCTTGTCGAAGGAGGTGATGACCTTGTCGCCGATCTTGATCTGCGCCGGCGTGCCGGCCGGAGCCGCCTGGTTGGCGTAGTTCACAGAGTTGCGCGCGAGGAACGACTTGGCGATGTCGCACGAGGTGGTGAACGACGCGGTGCCCGTCGGATTGAACTGGAACGAGCACTCGTTCGGATCGGCGATCACGACGACCGGGGACTTCTCGATCGCCGCATTGAGCGCCGGGTTCACCGCGTTGGTGAGCGCGTGGAACAGCGGGAAGTAGGTGACCATGGCGAGCGCACAGCCCGCCAGGATGATCGGCTTGCGGCCGATCTTGTCGGACAGCCAGCCGAAGAAGACGAAGAACGGCGTGCCGATGAGGAGCGACACCGCGATCACGATGTTCGAGGTCGTGGCGTCGAGCTTGAGCGTCTGGGTGAGGAAGAACAGGGCGTAGAACTGGCCGGTGTACCAGACCGCGGCCTGGCCGGCGGTGCCGCCGAACAGGGCGATGAGGGCGATCTTGGCGTTCTTCCAGACGCCGAAGGCCTCGCGCAGCGGCGTCTTGGAACCCTTGCCCTCGGCCTTCATGCGCTTGAAGGCGGGCGACTCCTCGAGTTGCAGACGGATCCAGATGGAGACGCCCAGCAGGATGATCGACAGGAGGAACGGCACGCGCCAGCCCCAGGCCGCGAACTGCTCCGGCGTGAGCGCGAGGCGCAGCGCCACCACGACGAGCAGCGACAGGAAGAGGCCGACGGTCGCCGTCGTCTGGATCCACGACGTGTAGAAGCCGCGGCGATCGTGCGGCGCGTGCTCGGCGACGTAGGTCGCCGCACCGCCATACTCGCCACCCAGCGCCAGGCCCTGGAGGAGACGGCAGGCGATGAACAGGATGGGCGCTGCAATGCCGATCGAGGCATAGCTGGGAAGGATACCGACGACGAAGGTGGCGACACCCATCAGGGTCATCGTCACGAGGAAGGTGTACTTGCGACCGATCAGGTCGCCCAGGCTGCCGAAGAACAGCGCGCCGAACGGACGAACCGCAAAGCCCGCGGCAAAGCCCAGCAGCGTGAAGATGAAGCCCGCCGTCGGGTTCACACCGGAGAAGAAGTTGGCGCTGATGTTGATGGCGAGCGCGCCGGCGAGATAGAAGTCGTACCATTCGAAGACGGTGCCGACCGAGGAGGCCACGATGACCTTCCTCTCTTCGCGCGTCATCGGACGACCGCGATCGTTTACCGAGCCTACAACGGCCATGTGCGTTTTCTCCCCTGGACATTGTGCGGGTGTCCTGACACGGACCCCTTCTTGATTCTTGTGTAAATCGCACGTGCTGTGTGCTGCAATTCGACCAAGGTCCAAGGTCGCGTAGAGTGCATCGCAGCATTTTCTACCGTGCCGCAACAAAGATGACTCGATGTCCGGGGAAACGCTCTCCTTCCTGATCGCTGACGACCATCCCATGGTCCGCGACGCGCTGGCGTCGGCGCTGGGGCAGTCGTTTGCCGGCGCGCGCTTCGACAGGGCGGGCACGCTCGACCAGGCGAAGGCGGTGCTGGACCGCGAACCCGAGACCGATGCCGTGCTGCTCGATCTCGACATGCCGGGCATGGACGGCCTCACAGGCCTCGCCCGTCTGCGCGCCGAACACCCGACCGTGCCGATCGTCGTGGTGTCGGCGGCGCGCGAGGCGGCCGTCATTCGCCGCGCCTACGAATTCGGCGCCTCGGCCTATATCGACAAGTCAGCGCCGCTCGAGGAGATCGCCGCCATCGTGCGCGCCGTGCTCGACGGCGAGATCTTCACGCCGCCCGACGCCGTGCCCGGCGACAGCTTCGCCCAGCGCGCCGCGCAGCTCACGCCGCAGCAGTGGCGCGTGCTGGCTCTGATGATCCACGGCGACCAGAACAAGCAGATCGCCCACAAGCTCGGGGTCGGCGAAGCCACCGTGAAGGCGCATGTGACGGTGATCCTGCGCAAGCTCGGCGTACGCTCGCGAACGCAAGCCGTCATCGAGTCGCGCGGTCTGGCGCTACCGCCTTCGGAGACGATCAGGCCGTAAGGCGACCCGCCGCCGAGCTACGCAGCCTCAAGAGCGCGCGCAGGGAGGCGGGCTTCACCGGCTTGTGCAGCAGCTCGACCTGCCGGGCCCGCGCCCGCAGGCGCAAGGTCGGGTCGCGATCGGCGGTCACCAGGGCCGCCGGAACGGCACGGCCCCAGGACTCGCGCAGCGCGACCACGGCGTCGAGCCCGTCGGCGCCTTCGTCCAGGTGGAGGTCGGCCAGCACGAGGTCGGGCAGGCGCCCGGCCCGCGCGACCGCGTCGAGCGCCTCGGCCTGCGTGGCCGCGGTCGCCACCTTGCAGCCCCAGCCGCCGAGCAGCGCCGCCATCGCCTCGCGCACGCGCGCCTCGTTGTCGAGGCAGAGCACGAAGCTCTCGGCCTCGATCGACGGCATCGGCTGCGGCACCGGCGCGGCAGTGGGCGCGGTCACCACCGCGGCGACCCGCGGCACGGTCACCGAGAAGGTCGAGCCGCGGCCCGGCGCCGAGGCCAGGGCGACCGGCAGATCGAGCATGCGCGCGATGCGGTCGACGATGGCAAGGCCGAGGCCCAGCCCCCGCTCCTCGCGCGGCCCCTCGTCCTCGGGCTGAAGCCGCACGAACTCGTCGAAGATCACCGCCTGCTTGTCCGAAGGAATGCCCGGCCCGTTGTCCCTCACTTCGATGCGCAGGGCGTCGCCCACTCGGCGGCAGCCCAGCAATACCCTGCCCGGTCTTCCCTCGGCGCGGCCGTAGCGCAGCGCGTTCGAAAGAAGGTTCTGCAGGATGCGCCGCAGGAAGGCCGGATCGGTGTCGACGAAGGCAGACGTCGGCGCGATCACCAGCTCGACGCCATAGCGTGTGGCCGTCGGCGCGAAGGCGGTGGCCAGCGACTCGAACAGCGGCTGCAGCGCGAACGGCCGCTTCTCGGGCTTGAAGGCCCCGGCATCGAGCTTGGAGATGTCGAGCAGCGCATCGAGCAGCGACTCGACGGCGCCCAGGCTCGCATCGATCTTGCCGCCGAGATCGTTGCGCGGATCGCGGTCGATCATCGCCGCCGTGAACAGGCGCGCCGCATGCAGCGGCTGCAGCAGGTCGTGGCTCGCCGCCGCGATGAAGCGCGTCTTGCCGAGATTGGCCGCCTCGGCCTCGGCGCGGCTGGCCTCGAGTTGGGCGGTGCGCTCGGCCACGCGCTGCTCCAGCGTTTCGGCGGCGCGGCGCAACTGGCCGTCGCTGTCGCGCAGCGCCTCGGCGGTGCGCACGCGCGCCGTCACGTCGTTGCAGGTCGCGACGAACCCGTCCTCCGGCAGCGGATCGAGGCGCAGTTCGATCACGCGGCCGTCGCGCGTGGCGATCCTTTGCGTCTGCGGCGAGTCGGGCCGGCGCAGCAGGTCGATGACATCTTGCGTGGCCCCGAACTCGCGCGGCGCCGCGCCGACCGCCACGGCATCGTCGTCGAGCGCCAGCAGCGCGGTGAAGCGGTCGTTGAAGATCTCCAGCCGGCCGTCGCGATCGAAGGCGGCGATGCCCATGCCGACATGGTCGAGCGTGTTGCGCAGGATCTCGTAATTGTAGCGGATCGCCTCGGACGCCTCGTCGATGATGGCGCGCGCGCTGCGGGTCAGCAGACGGCCGCGCCGGACCGACGCTGCCACGATCACGCGCGCCGAGGCAGCGCCCAGCGTGCCCGACAGCATGCGCTCGGTGCGCGCCAGCGCGGTCTGCAGCGACAGCTCACCCGAGAGCGTGCGGGCCGCGCGCTCGACGCCGACGAAGCGCGCCAGCAGCTGGCGCAGTTCCTCGATGCGCGCGGCGTCGGCCGGCGTGCGCCGCGACAGCGGCGCCGGCTCGGCGCCCAGCACGAAGGCATCCGCCTGCTCGCGGTCGCGGCCCACCGGCCGCACCACCAGGGAGACGCCGACCAGCAGCGCCGTGTTGACCGCGAGGCAGGCCAGGAAGCCCTGCAGCACCGGATCGATGGCGTCCAGGGACTCCGGCAGCCAGGGCATGAAAGGGGCAATCGGCGAGTCGTCCGCCCCCAGCCCTTGGCGCAGGGTCGGCAGCAGCAGCGCGTAGAGCCACACGACGAAGCCGCCGATCAGGCCCGCGACGACGCCGAACCGGTGGGCGCGCTGCCAGTACAGGCCGAGCACGAGGCCGGGCGCAAAATTGGCGACGGCGCAGAACGAGATGAGGCCGATCGAGGCGAGCGGCAGGTAGCCCGATATGATGCGCTCGTAGGCGTAGCCCGCCATCAGGATCAGCACCACGGCGGCGCGGCGCACCAGCACCACCAGCGGGCCCATGTCGCGAACGACGCCGGCCTGCCGGCGCAGCAGGTAGGGCATCAGCAGCTCGTTGCCGATCATCCCCGACAGCGCCATGCAGGCCACGATCACCATCGAGGTCGCGGCAGAGAGACCGCCGATGAACACGAAGGCCGACAGCCAGCTCTCGCCGCCGACCAGCGGCAGCTGCAGCACGTAGAGGTCGGGGCTGACGTTCGGCCCGAGCAGCAGCAGGCCGGCCGCCGCGATCGGGATGACGAACAGGTTGATCAGCACGAGATAGGCCGGGAACAGCCAGCGCGCCGTCCGCAGGCTGGCGGGATGGTCGTGCTCGACGACGGCCACGTGGAACTGGCGCGGCAGGCAGAGGAAGGCCATGCCCGAGAGCAGCGACATCACCACCCAGGTGAGCGGCGAGGCCTCGCGCGTCAGCCGCTCGGCAACGGCCGGCGCCTCGGCCAGGCGCCCCACCATGTCGGCCGGCCCGTCGAACAGGAACCACACGACGAAGGGACCGACCGCCAGCAGCGCCAGCAGCTTCACCACCGACTCGAAGGCGATGGCCAGCATCATGCCGCGATGCTGCTCGGAGGCCTGCACGTTGCGGACCCCGAACAGGATGGTGAACAGCGCCATCAGCGCCGCCACGATCAGCGACGTGTCGGCATGCACGACGCCCGGCGCGTCCCCGCTCCACGGCACGGGCGCGGCGATGGTGCGGAACGAGGAGGACACGGCCTGCAGCTGCAGCGCGATGTAGGGCAGCACGCCGACCGTGGCGAACAGCGTCGCCGTGACGCCGACGGCGCGGCTCTTGCCGTAGCGCGAGGCCAGGAAGTCGGCGATCGAGGTGACGTTGTGCTGCTTGGCCACCCTGACCATTTTGCGCAGCATCGGGTAGCCCAGGGTCACGACCAGGACCGGGCCGGTATAGATCAGGATGAAGTCGATGCCCGAGGTCGCCGCCCGCCCGACCGCGCCGTAGAAGGTCCAGGAGGTGCAGTAGATGGCCAGCGACAGGCCGTAGACCACCGGCGCCACCGAGTTTTTCGACCAGTCACGCGCATAGCGGTCGCCGAAATACGCCACGGCGAAGAGCAGCCCCAGATAGGCCAGCGACAGGGCCAGGACAGCCGGTTCGACCAGCATGCGTGTGCGTTTCTCCCCGGTGGCATTGAACCCGTTCGACGGAGCCGGAACAAGCGGCGGCGGCGCACGGTCCCCTGCTCAGCGGTATTTACCCTGACCGAACAATTTCAGTCGCCCTCTCGAGCCGTTGACGATCGACGCGGCAAGCCGTTCCGGGAACCCCTTCGGCATCGCCGACTGTGCATGGTCGAAGGCTACGTCGGAGGTCTGTGCGATCTCGTCGAGGACAGCGATCGCGGTGGCCTGCGGAATGTCGCACAGCCCGGCGGTCTGCAGGAAATGGCGTGGCGCGATCTCGTCGAGACGATAGTGGCGGTTGCTTCCCACGGCCATCGCCAGCTTCATCTGGGTGCGGCGGAGCTGGCCCGCATCGAAGGTCGGCTGCACGGAGAGCACGTCATAGACCGGGGCGAGAGCGAAGCGTCCGCCGGGCGCGAGGCGGATGCTGAAGTTCTTGGCATGTCCGTCCGTTGCAGCGATCAGCCAGAACAAGACCTGTGTCTTGAAGAAGCGCCGAAGGTCGAGGTCCGGCGTATCGCTTGCCTTCAGCAGGCGCGCGATGGCGACCATGCCGGGTCCGCCGCTCTGCTCGTACTTCAGGGTGGGAGGAACCGACAGGGCCTGACAGAAATCCTCCTGGGGCACGCGCAGCAGACGCCTGTCCCGGGTCCACAGGCGATCGAACCGCTCGACGACCAGGGTGCGCCGTCCCGCGAAATCCACGATCTGCGATTGCGCCACGGGAAGATCGAATGCCTCCATCAGGCGCAGGCAGAAATGCTCGTTCTCGACGCTGTCCGACAGGTCGAGACCATTCGGCAGCGCGCCGATCTGCGGCTTGAGGATGTGCGTTGTCGGCGTGGCGCCATGCGGCACATGCCAATGCTTCTTCCAGAACAGGAGCGCGGTTTTCTCCTGCACCCCGGCCAGCGAGATCCGCAGGTCGCCCCCTTCGTCGATGCCGAGTGGGTTGCGCGCGAGGTTGCCAAGCAGTTCGGCGATTTCGGCATCGCCGATGCGCCGCGCGTCCAGCCGGTCGGGAGACGCCGGGGCCTCCCCTTCGGGAAGGAACTGCAGGGCACCAACGCAATCACGGCCGATGGCGCCGAGGAGGCTGTAAGAATCGGTCCCTTGTGCCCCCGCGCGCTCGGCGACGCGGCGGCGCACGTCCTCATCGTCGGGAAGAAGATTGTCGAAGAATGCGACGACGGGAGCACCGGCATAACGCCGCTCGCTCAACGGCAGGGACAGCGACACCGGAATGGCGTTGGTCCATCCGAGCCACTCGTCTGCATACCTGAAGTCGATGGCGCCGCCCGGTTCGCGGCGCAGCTGTCCGACGCGCTTTCCGTTCAGGAAGATGTCGAGCGGTCGCGTGGCGCGGAAGCGAGCCATCAGAACAGCTCCTCGAGCTCCTCCACGCGGCTCGTGGTGCGGGGTCGAACGACCAGTTCCAGCCCCAGCGCCGCCAATGAATTCATCAGAGTCTGGAGCTGCGTGGCCGGCTCTCCCTTCTCCAGCTTGGAGACGGTCGCCTGACGGGCGTTCATGCGGGCGCCCAGCTCGCCTTGCGTGAGATTTTGCTCCTTGCGACGGCGCTGAATCGCGATCCCGAGCTGCCTCGGATCTCTGGCGATGATTTCCATGTGAACAGCATACGCGAACGCGTATCGAACGCCAATATACGGTATCGCGTATTTGCACTAATTATACGCAAGCGCGTATTGAATGACAATTCTGCCTGCGTGCGCATTGCCCCGGGCGTCATTGAACCGCCCGGACGGGGCCGCTAAAAGCTCGCCCCATGGCATCCTACCAGTACATCTACGTGATGAAGGGTCTGAACAAGACCTTTCCCGGCGGCAAGCAGGTCCTGAAGGACATCTGGCTCTCGTTCCTGCCCGGCGCCAAGATCGGCGTGCTCGGCCTCAACGGTTCGGGCAAGTCCACCCTGCTCAAGATCATGGCCGGGCGCGACGACAGCTACACCGGCGAGGCGTGGGCAGCCGAGGGCGTGAAGGTCGGCCTGCTGGAGCAGGAGCCGGGCCTCGACCCCGCCAAGGATGTGCTGGGCAACGTCATGGACGGCGCCGGCGAGATGGCCAAGATGCTGGCGCGCTTCGAGGAGGTCTCCAACGCCTTCTCCGACCCTGACGCCGACATGGACAAGCTGATCGCCGAGCAGGGCGAGCTGCAGGAGAAGATCGACGCCGGCAATGGCTGGGACCTCGGCCGCACCGTCGAGATCGCCATGGACGCGCTGCGCTGCCCGCCGTCGGATGCCAATGTCGAGAATCTCTCGGGCGGTGAGAAGCGCCGCGTGGCGCTGTGCCGCCTGCTGCTCTCCAAGCCCGACATGCTGCTGCTCGACGAGCCGACCAACCATCTCGACGCCGAGTCGGTGGCCTGGCTGGAGCGCCATCTCGCGGAGTTCCCCGGCACCGTCGTGGCCGTCACCCACGATCGCTACTTCCTCGACAACGTCGCCGGCTGGATCCTCGAACTTGACCGCGGCGCCGGCATCCCGTGGGAAGGCAACTACTCGTCCTGGCTGAAGCAGAAGGACAAGCGCCTCGAGCTGGAAGAGAAGACCGCCGACGCCCGCCGCCGCACCATGCAGCGCGAGCTCGAATGGATGGGCACCAGCCCGTCGGCCCGCCGCTCCAAGAGCAAGGCGCGTATCGCGGCCTACGAGCAGATGGTGGCCGAGGACAGCCAGCAGACGCTCGACCGTGCGCAGATCGTCATCCCCGCCGGCCCGCGGCTGGGCGACCATGTCATCCGCGCCGAGGGCATCTCCAAGGGCTTCGGCGACCGGCTGCTTATCGACAACCTCACCTTCAATCTGCCGCCGGGCGGCATCGTCGGCGTCATCGGCCCCAACGGCGCCGGCAAGACCACGCTGTTCAAGATGATCACCGGCCTCGACAAGCCCGACACCGGCACCTTCTCGGTCGGCCCAACGGTGAAGCTGGGCTATGTCGACCAGAGCCGCGAGACGCTCGATCCCAACAAGAGCGTGTGGGAGGAGCTTTCGGGCGGCCTCGACATCATCAAGCTCGGCACCAAGGAAGTGTCCAGCCGCGCCTATTGCGGCTCGTTCAACTTCAAGGGCGCCGACCAGCAGAAGAAGGTCGGCCAGCTCTCGGGCGGCGAACGCAACCGCGTCAACCTCGCCAAGATGCTGAAGAGCGGCGCCAACGTGCTGCTGCTCGACGAGCCGACCAACGACCTCGACGTCGACACGCTGCGCGCGCTCGAAGAGGCGCTGGTCGAGTTCGCCGGCTGCGCCGTCGTGATCTCGCATGATCGCTGGTTCCTCGACCGCACCGCCACCCACATGCTGGCCTTCGAGGGCGACAGCCACGTCGAATGGTTCGAGGGCAACTACCAGGACTACGAGCTCGACCGGCACCGCCGGCTCGGCACCGACGCCGACCAGCCGCACCGCATCAAGTACAAGCCGCTGGTCCGCTAGGCCGGCGGGCGCGGGAACGGCAGCTCGGCATGAACCCGCTCAACGAAGTCCAGTGGGGACACGATTGGGCGTGGGGCGTGCCGCTGATCGCGCTGACCTGCGTCATCCACATCCTCTGCCTGGCGGTCTTCACCGCCCGGGTCGACAAGGTGCTCGACACGATGCGGGACCGCGGCCGCCACGTCACCCTCACCTTCTCCCTGGTGATGGCGATGGCTGTGACCCTGGTGACGGCCCTGCACATCTTCGAAGGCGGTATCTGGGCGCTGGCCTTCCGCTATCTCGGCGCCATCCCCGACAACCGCTCGGCCATGCTCTACTCGCTGGGCGCGCTGACCACCTACGGCGACACCACCATCCACCTCGCCCACCAGTGGAAGATGCTGGGCGCGCTGGAGGCGGTGAACGGCATGCTGCTGTTCGGCCTGACGACGGCCTTCCTGTTCGCGATGATCCAGAGGGTGCTGCCGCCGGCGAAGCGGTGACGGACCGAGCAAGGGTCCCTCACTGCGTTCGGGATGACAATGTTGTTGGAATTTGCGCTGTGCGCCGACTCAAAAAACGATGTCATCCCGAACGAAGTGAGGGACCTTTCGCTTCATGCAGCCTCTCTCCGGCACAGGCATGACGCGCGCACCGGGAACTCCGTACGAGCAGACGCCAGATCCAGCCGAGCCTTGATCAGCGGCGCTTCGACGGTTTCGCCGCGCCGCGCCAGGCATTCGTGGAGGCCGTGCAGGCTCCAGACGTTCTCGGGGTGCCAGCAGGCGCGGTTGGTCTTGCCGTCGAAGCCGAGGTCGGCGCGATAGACGGCTTCCGCCTCGGCGAGATGGCCCTGCTCGAGCAGCAGCGCGCCCAGCGCGTGGCGGGTCGGCTGCATCCAGCCCCAGGGCTCGTCGTAGGGCAGCGAATCGTCGAGTTCGACCGCGCGGCGCAGATGGGCGAAGGCGAGATCGAAGTTGCCGCGGCGATATTCCAGCTCGCCGGTCAGCATCTCCTCGGCGATGGCCAGCAGGTCGACCATCGTGTTGTTGTGCAGGCGCCGGCTCTCGGGCACGCGCGCCTTCGCGGCACGGAAGGCGGCGCGCGCCTGCTCGGCCTGCTCGATCTCGCCCAGCACCGAATGCGCCACGCCCTTGGCGTAGAGCGTCATCGCCGTGGTCGAGCAGTAGAGGTCGGGATCCTTCGGCAGCTCCTGCGCGATGATCTCGCGCCACTTGCCGAAGCGCACCAGCACATGCTGCTTCATCGAGAGATAGCCCTCGACGAAGTCGGCCATCGGCGGCGACGGAATGCGCAGCAGCTCTTCCGGCGTGGTGTCGATCAGCTCCTGCGCCGCGGTGATGGCCGGCGTGTACTGGCCGAGGAACATGGCGCCGTAGACGATGAAGTGATGGTCGTGGCTGCGATACATCGAATAGACGTTGAGGGCGCCCTCGCGCGCCAGGTACTTGCGGTCGACCACCACGGCCTTCTGGTTGTAGACGACGACGTCGCGATAGTTGCCGCACAGCACGTCGATATGGGTCGGCATGTGCACGAGGTGGCCCGAGTCCGGCACGAGGTCGCGCAGCCGGTCGCCGGCGCGCAGCGCGCGCTGCGGGAACGGCGACATCTCCATCAGATGTACATAGAGATGCAGCAGGCCGGGATGGTCCCAGCTCGCGGGAATGTCGCGGAAGGCGCTCTCCAGCACCTCGACCGCCTCCTCCGTGCCGGCGCCCGGAGTCGGCTGGCCGGTCTTGAGGTCCCACATCTGCCACGGCGTCTCGTTCATGATCGCCTCGGCGAACACCGAGCGCAGGTCGAGATCGTGCGGATGGGCATGGAACAGCTTGCGCATCTCGACGGTGAATTGCTTGTCCCAGGTCGTCTGGTCCTCGATCGCCTCGCGCTGCGGGTAGCGCGCCGGCAGCGCGCGGATCATCGCCTGCTCGACCGGGGAGGCGTTGGGCGCGGCCGCCAGCGCGCGCTGCATGGCGTCATACGAGGCTTCGAGCGCGCGCTTCTTGCCGGCGGGGTCGTAGCGGTGCCAGGGGAGATTGTAGTTCGGCCCGGCGGCGTAGGAGATGCCCCAATGGGCCATGGCGCAGCCGGGATCGGTCTCCAGTGCCTTCTCGAAGCACTTGATCGCTTCGGCATGGTTGAAGCCGTAGAGCCAGTTCAGCCCGCGATCGAACCAGAGCTGCGTCTGCGGCGACGAGGTGGTGACGGTCCGCTTGTAGGCGCCGAGATCGTAATAGTCGTCCATGGTCCATGCCCCCCGCTGCGATGCGGGGGCATGGTGCCGTCGGGACAGGCCGGGCGGCAAGCCCGGCCGTTGCGGACGATTCAGCGGCAGGGCGGCGCGCCGGTCCCCTGGCTCCGCCACTGCTTCAGACAATCGCTGTCGTCCTTCATCACCAGCGGCACGAACAGCAGCGATTGCTGGCCGGCGATGAGCTGCTGCTGGTTGATCCAGGTGCCCGGTGCCGGCACGCGCGTGCGATAGCGCACGACGCTCTCGCCGGCCGCGGCCGTCAGGGTCGGCGTATCGACGACCGGTTCGGGCCCATAGATGGCGGCCGCGGTGGCGTTGCCGACGCGGCGGCCGCCGCTCACCAGCCAGAGCTGGTTCTGCTTGGCCGAGGCATAGGGGAAGAAATCCGCGCGGCCGGTCGGCGGATCGTTGACCGCGAAGAGCTTGGCATCGATCTGCACCTTGAGCGGCTCCGGTCGTCCCGCCGGCGCGGCCAGAATGTCGGTGCGCAGCGCACCGTAGAGACCGCCGAGTTCCGGCACGCGCAGCTCGTCGCCGGTGGCGAGACCGATGCGGCCGAGCGGCGTGTCGATCACGACCGGCTCCTCGCCCGCAATCGCCCAGGCGGCGGTCGTGGCGGACAAGTGCGTGACGCGATAGCGGCCGAGCACTGCGCCCGTGGGCCCGGCCAGCACGACCGTATGATAGACCCGGTCGCCCTCGCGCTCGGGATAGGAGCCGACCACGAAGCCGCTGCCGGCCTTCGCCGCCGCCGACAGGGCCTGCTCGAAAGCGCCCTCGCGGGCTTCGGCCTTGGCCTTGATGTCGGCGGCGGACAGGCCGGACGGCAGCGCGGAGAGTTCCGGCAGGACGAGCAGTTCGCCCGCTTCGGGACGCGCCGACGACAGCAGCGACGGTCCCTCGGGCCATTGCGCGGCCGACAGCGCGAGCGAGCGGACCGACGTCGTGGCGTTGCCGTCGGTCGGGCTGCGATGCAGCGCCAGCAGCGGCACGTAGAGATCGGGCCGGCGGCGCGCGAGCTGGGCGGTCCGCTCGGCATCGGCTTCGGCCGGGACGATGCTGGTCGCAAAGATGCCGGCGAGGCCGGGCGCCAGCGTTTCGGGCGGCACCACCGGTGCCTGCACCAGCTTCTCGCCCTTCGGCGACCAGATGCTCGAACCGCCATTGTAGTAGAGCTTGCCGCCGGTGATCGGGTTGGTCTCGATACCGCTGCGCGTGGCACCGACGACCCACACGCCGTTCTGGGCGCTGAGGTACTGGACGTTGGACACGGTCGAATGATTGCCGGTCGCCTCGGCGGGCGGCGTGCCGGGCATCACGCGGTCCGACACCGAATGCCAGGCGATGATCTGGGCGCCGCGCAGCGCCGCGAGTCGACCATACTGCCAGTAGGTGTCGTCGTAGCAGATGAGCAGCGCGATGCGGCCGATCGGCGTCTCGAACACCTCGACACCGGTCGTGCCCGGCGCGAAGACCTTCTGGTCCTGCGGGTTCAGACCGTTCTTGCGGTACTTGCCGATGATGCCGTTCGGCCCCAACAGCACCGCCGTGTTGTAGGCGAGGCCCGTGGCCGCATCGCGCTCGGCGATGCCCACGCTCATGTACAGGCCGGTGCGCTGGAGCACGGGCAGCAGCGCCGCCGTCGTCTTGCCGGGAATGGTATCGAGGAAGGGCGCGAGCTGCTTCGACCCGCTGAACAGGTAGCCGCTGACCGCGGTCTCGGGGAAGACCGCGTAATTGACGTCCTGCCGGGCCACCTGCTCGGCCGCCTGGACGAGCCGCGCGATATTGCCGTCGAGATCGCCCCAAGCCGGCACGAAGTCCACCGCCGCCACCTTGATCGGCTTCTGCCCCACCGGCGCCTGCGCCGAGGCGCCCACCGCAAGCGACAGGCAGCCGGCGAGGCCGGCCAGCATGGCGAGTCCCCACGATTTCCAATTCATGTACGTTTCCCCCCTGAAATTCTTCGCAACATATTGCACCGGCGACGCAGCCTCCAGTGCCGGCGTGGGTTGATCGGACATGAGCAGCGACAAGCGGATCGTCATCTGCGGCGGCGGCGCCATCGGCGCGGCCATCGCCTATTTCCTGAGCCGCCGTGGCGCCCGGCCGGTCGTGGTCGAGCGGCACGAGGTCGGAGGGGCGGCCTCGGGCAAGTCGGGCGGCTTCCTGGCGCTCGACTGGTGTCGTGGGACGGCCATCGACCGGCTGGCGCGGCGCAGCTTCGCCCTGCATGCGAGCCTCGCCGAGGAGCTGGGCAATCCGTGGGGCTACCGAAGACTCACGACCTTTGCCGGCCACGCCGCGGAGGGTCGGCACGCGCAGGGGGATGCCGGGCGGCCGTGGCTGTCGCCTGACGTGACGCTAACGGGACAGATCGGCTCGCCGCAGACGACCGCCCTCCTCGAGCCGCGCGCCTTCACGACCGGGTTGATGCGCGCGGCCGAGGCGAACGGGGCCGAGCTGCGCCACGGGACCGTCACGGGACTGATGAGAAGCGCGTCCGGCGCGATCGGCGGAGTCATGCTCGAAGGCGGCGAGACCGTCGAGGGCGATGGCGTGGTGATTGCGATGGGGCCGTGGTCGATCCTCGCCTCGCGCTGGCTGCCCCTGCCGGCCGTTTACGGCTTCAAGGGCCACAGCCTCGTCTTCCGCACCGGCGATGCGGTGCCGGCCGAAGCGCTGTTCCTCGAATACGAGGAGGCGGGCGGCAAGACGCTGACGCCGGAGATCTTCGCACGGGCCGACGGCACGGTCTGGGCCTGCGCGGTTTCGAGCACGGCGTCGCTGCCGGTCGATCCGGCCGACATCACAGGCGACGCCGGCGCGCATGAACGGCTGGAGGCGCTGTGCCGCGCCGTGTCACCCGCGCTGGCCGCCGCGCCCATCGTCGCCCGCCAGGCCTGCTTCCGGCCCGTCACCGAGGATGGGCTGCCGCTGATCGGCGCCGTGCCGGGGGTCGCCAACGCCTGGGTCGCCACCGGCCACAGCGTCTGGGGCATGCTCAACGCGCCCGCGACCGGCGAGGCGATGGCCGAACTGATTCTCGATGGCTCGACGAGCCATGTCCCGCTGAGGCATTTCGCGCCGGGTCGGATGAAGGCTTTCGCGGGGCTGCGTTAGCCCTCCGGCCGGCTCGTCCAGCGCGGCGGCAAAAGCCTCGTGTTGAGGACGAACGGCACACTGTTGTCGCTGAGGCGGATCGTGCCGATGAACGGCAGATCGTAGGAGGCGTGGAAGTAGATCTGCGAGCGCTGCACGACGCCGTAATCCTCGTTGAGCGGCGGCAGGCCGAACAGGGCGCGGAACGGACACTTGAAGGTCGCCTGCTCGCCGGGCTTCAGTTCGCCGGCCGAGCCCGCAGGAAAGCGCACGTCCGTCGCCTCGATCAGGGTCGGCTCGCGGCCCGACGCCCGCACGTAATCGAGCACGCAGGCGAATTTCAGGCCCTTCACGGCAAACCACGGACTGCGATTCTCCGCCGTGAAGGTCGCGTCGAAGGGCGAGCCGGCCTTCTGCTCTTCCGAGGCGTAGCTGGGCACCGGCCGGATCGCCCAGGCGCCGATCCCGGCACCCACGATCACCACCACGACCGCGAGGAACACGATCAGGCTCTGCAGCGACTCCACACCGCTGTGCGCCATCATGCGCAATTCCTGCTGCAGGGTCGTGGTCGGTGGCGGCAGCGGCCGCGGCGCAAGCGTCCGGGGTGCGGGCTTGCGCGCCCTGGGCTTCGGGCCGGAAGCGGTGGGTCTCGAGCCGGAGGAAGGCGGTTTGGCGCCGGAAGAAGCACTCTTCCGCGACTTGCTCGGGGACTTCTTCTTCTGCGCCATCGTGCGGAGACCTAGCGCGTCCGGCCCGCGCCATCCATCCCGCCACTGGTCGCAGGCAGGTCAGGAAGTGGCTGCCTCCAGGGCGCGCCGCGTCGCCATCGCACCCTCGCGCGCGACCTCGACCGCCGGGCGGGTCCAGTGCGCGGGATTGGGCGCCTCGTAGCTCAGCCAGCCTTCGTAGCCCTTCTCACCCAGGAGCTGGAACAGATCGCTCCAGCGCACTACGCCCTGCCCCGGCGGCAGACGGTCGACCGGCGGCACGGCATTGGGCGGCGCATCGGGCACGTCGCTGTACTGGACGTAGAAGATCTCCGTGCCCGGCACGTCCTCGAAGCCGCGGCCCGGGCGGCCACCCCGCTGCAGGTGATAGGCGTCGAGCAGCAGGCCGACACTCTTCTGCCCCGCCTTGGCGATCAGTTCGCGCAGGATATCGAGGCGGCTCACGATGGGATGCTGGAACTGGTATTCGAGCGCAAGCCTGAGCCCGTGGCGCGCCACGATCTCGCCAGCCCGGCGGATGCTGGCGACGCCTTCCTCCAGCGACGCCGAACCGGGCCCGATGCCGCTCATCACCGTCGGGCAATCGAGCATGACCGCCCGCTCGCAGGCCTCTTCCAGCGAAGCGAACAGCCGCTCGCGATCCGCCTCGGCCGCGAAGGTCCAGCCATATTCGCAGCCGACGGCACTGACGCGCAGCCCGCTCATGCGCACGCGCCCCAGGAGTTCGGTGTTCGACAGTCCGCTCTTCCCGGCCCGCTCGAAATCGACACGGCGCAACTCGACCGCTCCAAAGCCGCCGGTTTTCGCGGCGGCCAGCGCCTCCTCGAACGGCGTCGTGTCGACCGTCCAGAGATGGAGCGCGAGGCCGCGGAACTCGTGATGCATGATCTGATCCCCCGGCCCGATTATGGACGGTGGAGACAGAGGCTCAAGCGGCTGTGATTAGATGCGGTGATCCATGTCGAGGGCCGGTTCCGGCACGTCGACGCAGCCGATGATGCGGGCGGGGACGCCGGCGGCGGTGCAGCCGGCCGGGACGGGGTCGAGCACGACGCTGCCGGCCGCGATCTTCGCACAGGCGCCGATCTCGATGTTGCCCAGCACCTTCGCGCCGGCCCCCAGCAGCACGCCGCGGCGCACCTTGGGATGGCGGTCGCCCCGCTCCTTGCCGGTACCGCCGAGGGTGACGCCGTGCAGCATGGACACGCCGTCCTCGACGACGGCGGTCTCGCCGATCACGACACCCGTGCCGTGGTCGATGAAGATGCTCTTGCCGATCACCGCGCCGGGATGGATGTCGAGGCCGAACAGCGAGCTCGACCGGCTCTGCAGGAAGTGCGCGAGCGTGCGCCGCCCCTCCGTCCACAGCCAGTGAGAGGCGCGGTAGGTCTGCAGCGCGTGATAGCCCTTGAACCACAGCAGCGGGTCGAGATGCGACGTGCAGGCCGGATCGCGATCGGCGACCGCCACGATGTCGGCGCGCGCCGCGAGGCCGATGCCGGGGTCAGACGCCAGCGCCTCGTCGAAGGTCTGGCGGATCAAGGCAGCCGGCACCTCGGTCGTGCCGACGAGCCGCGCCAGATGGTAGCTCAGCGCATTCTCGAAGCGCGGCTGGCTCAGGATCGTGGCGTGGAGGGTCCCGGCGAGGACCGGCTCGGCGGCCGCCGCCGAATGGGCGGCTTCGCGAATACGGTCCCAGACCGGGTCGACCGAACGCAGCTCGGCCGGGTTCTTGGCAATCGCGCTATCCATGGCGCTCTCCTCCGCTCCGCTTTCGCCCCTGCGACGCTCACGGAGCGCTCGCACGCCTCCCGTTGGGAAGACTACGCCGGGCGCCTCAAGCGTGCAATCCGGGCTATCGAGCCGCGCGGGCTTCTAGTTCCAGCACCAGCGGCTCGACCTTCCCGCCGTTGTTCTGGATGTAGGAATTGAAATCCGAACGTCTAGTCATGACCATGCTGACGCCCTCGACCTTCACGTCGGCGATGCGGTCGTTGCGAACTTCCCATTCGAGCTTGATCGGCTGGCCGGTCGTCTGGTTCAGTCGGCTGTCGACGATCGTCACGCCGTTGGCGCGCGGGGTCACCTTGCCGATGGTCAGAGTCTGCCCGCCATACTGGCCGAAGCGCTCGCTGTAGGCCTTGGCCTCGGCGGTGGCGACGGCCTTGAGGAAGCGCGTACGCTCGCTCTCGGTCGCCTGGTTCCAGTGCGTGCCCAAGGCCGACCGGCCCATCGCCGGCATATCGAAATTCGCCTGGAGAACGCCCAGGATCGCAGCCTGGCGGTCGGCGCCGGTCTTGGTCTTCACGATCTCGATGACCTGCTGGGCGGTGCTCTGCACGATCTGTGCGGGATCGGCGGCAATGGCCGGCCCGGCGACGGGCAGGGCAGACAAGATCGCGGCGGTCGCGGCAAGCTGCAAGACGACACGACGAGAGGCGAGCTTCGGCACCGTGCACTCCTATGACGAATTGGGGGAAGCGTTTTAGCGCGGACGCCCGGTCAACGCACCCTTCGCCGGGCGCGTTGCGCTAGCGAACCAGTGCCAGGTTGTCGCGACGCTCCAGCTCCGCGCGGGCATTGGTCTTCTCGCGCTTCTCGCGAATCTGGTCCGCCCGGTTCTGGGTGTAGGCCGAACGCAGCGCCGCATAATAGTCGACGCTGTTCTTTTCGAGATCGTCGAGCGCGAAGATGGTGCGGGAGCGGTAGTCGACGGCGTTCAGGCCGTAACGGCCGATCTGCCAGACGTCCCAGTCGATGGCGAGGTTGAAGGTCAGGATCCGGAACGGATCGACCAGGTAATCCATCATCAGGCCGGTGGCGTCGCGCGCATTGGACGGACCGTAGGCCGGCAGCATCAGGTAGAAGCCGCCATTCTCGGGCTCGACACCCGCCCAAAGGCCGATCGTCTTGCCGAAATCCTCCTTGGTGCGCTCGAGGCCGAAGCTCGAGGCCACGTCGAAGATGCCGGCGACGCCGATGGTCGAATTCACGAGAAAGCGCGCCATGGTGGTGGCGGCGCGATTCGGATCGCCCTGGAAGACCTCGTTGATGGCCGTGACCGGCTCGCCGAGATTGTCGAGCAGGTTGCGCACGCCGGTCTGCGCCCGGTCGGGCACCAGATCGCGGTACATCACCGCCAGCGGCCGGAACGCGATGATGTCGACCGCCCGGTTGATCGAGAAAATGAAGCGGTTCGGGG
This sequence comes from Reyranella sp., assembly GCF_965228225.1. Taxonomy (GTDB): domain Bacteria; phylum Pseudomonadota; class Alphaproteobacteria; order Reyranellales; family Reyranellaceae; genus Reyranella. Next base: position 3,847,877 of record NZ_OZ245801.1, read on the forward strand.
TCTCCAGCGGATCCCAGACCTCGGCGGCGCCGGTATCACCGGAGGCGCAGCCTCCGACCACGGTTCCGGCGAGGGCGACCGCGACAACAGAGCGGCGGAAGCTGGCAGCAATGGCTCTCGTCACACCGATCATCAACGCCAACCCCGGATGGTTCCGCTGGCCCGGGACGCCGGGCCATAAAAAGCGTGACGCGACGGTCATTCGTCGCACCGCCCGGAGTGTTGCACACGGACGCTGTGGTTTGAAGCAATTCCGGGCCCATTCCCGGCTGCGGTGCTTTTCCATTGTTTCTTGTGTTTCAGGCGCCACAGATCGCGCCGGCAATAATCATTGCAGACATAAAGATATGCTTATATCATTCTTTCCATGGAACACCTCCTCACCCTGCTGCGGGCCGCCGCCGAGGACACACGGCTGCGCATCCTGGCGCTGGCGGCACGCGAGGACCTCACCGTCAGCGACTATGTGAACGTGCTGGGGCAGAGCCAGCCACGCGTCTCCCGGCACCTGAAGCTGCTGGTCGAGGCGGGTCTGCTCGAACGCTTCCGTGAGGCCCAGTTCACGCGATTTCGCCTGACCAGCGGCGGCGAGGATGCCGCTTTGGTGCGCGAATTCGTGCGCCGGCTCGACCCCAAGCACCCGCGGATCGCGACCGACCGGGCCCGGCTGGATGCCGTCCAGCAGCGCCGCCAGACCGCGGCCGCCCGCTTCTTCCGCGACAATGCCCAGCGCTGGGACGAGCTGCGTGCGCTGCACGTCGCCGACCGCGAGATCGAGCGCGCGCTCAGCCATCACCTGCCGGTCGGCGCCCGCCGGCTGCTCGACGTCGGCACCGGCACCGGCCGGCTGCTCGAGGTGCTGGCGCCCAAGGTCGAGCAGGCGATCGGCGTCGACCAGAGCCGCGAGATGCTGGCGCTGGCCCGCGCCAACCTGGCACGCGCCGGCATCGACAATGCCGACATCCGCCAGGGCGACATGTACGCGCTGCCCTTCGAGTCCGACAGTTTCGACGTCGTCACGATCCACCACGTGCTGCACTATGCCGACGACCCCGCCGCGGCGCTCGCCGAGGCCGCGCGCGTCGTGAAGCCGGGCGGCTCGGTCCTCGTCGTCGACTTCTCGCCGCACGACCTGGTCGAACTGAAGCGCGAGCATGCCCACGTCCATCTGGGCTTCGCCGACAATCAGGTGCAGGGCTGGCTGCGCAGTGCCGGCCTCACGCCGCTCGAACCGATCCACTTTCCCGGCCGCCGCCTGATGACGGGCATCTGGCGCGGCGAGCGCGAGCTGCCGGCCCGCTCCACCCCGCGGCCTGCCGCCGTTTCCGCCCATGGAGAATCACGATGAGCCCCGATACCGGTCCGATCGGCAATCCCCTCAGCTCCACCGGGAGCGCGACCGACTTTCCCGCCCGCGCGCCGCAGCGGCTCGCCGTATCCTTCGAGTTCTCGCCGCCGCGCACCGACGCCGCCGAGCAGACGCTCTGGGAGACGGTGAAGCGCCTGACGCCGCTGCATCCGTCGTTCTTCTCGGTGACCTACGGTGCCGGCGGATCGACGCGCCAGCGCACGCATGACACGGTGGCGCGCCTCAAGAGCGAAACCGGAATCGATGCCGCCGCTCACCTCACCTGTGTGGCAGCGACCCAGGGCGAGATCGACGACATCGCACGCGCCTATTGGGATGCCGGCATCCGTCACATCGTGGCGCTGCGCGGCGATCCGCCGGGCGGCATGGGCGGCCAGTACACGCCGCATCCGGGCGGCTATGCCAATGCCGCGGCGCTGGTCGCGGGCCTGAAGAAGATCGGCAATTTCCAGATCAGCGTCGCGGGCTATCCCGAGAAGCATCCCGCCTCGGCCGACGAGAAGGCGGATCTCGAGAACCTGAAGGCCAAGGTCGACGCCGGTGCCGACCGCTGCATCACCCAGTTCTTCTTCGAGGCCGAGGATTTCCTGCGCTTCCGCGACCGCGCGGCGGCAGCGGGCATCGACGTGCCGATCGTGCCCGGCATCATGCCGGTATCGAACTTCCAGGCCGTGAACCGCATCGCCGGCCTCTGCGGCTCGAAGGTGCCGCCGTGGTTCTGCAACATGTTCGACGGGCTCGACGACGATCTCGAAACGCGCCGCATGATCGCCGCCACCGTGGCGGGCGACCTCTGCCGCCGCCTGCGCGACGAAGGCGTCGAGCAGTTCCATTTCTACACCCTGAACCGGGCCGATCTCACCTTTGCGATCTGCCACCTGCTGGGAGTGCGCCCCAAGTGACCAACCGAGCGATGACCCGCGAGGAGAGAGCCGAGCAGCTGCGCGCCATCGGCGCCGAGCGCATCCTGATCAAGGACGGGCCCTATGGCTCGATGATCCAGAGCTACAAGCTCGACGAGGAAGGCTTCCGGGGCGGCCGCACCTTCAACCACGACCAGAAGGGCAACAACGACCTGCTGAACCTGACGCGGCCCGACGTGGTGGGCGAGATCTGCAACGCCTATCTCGACGCCGGCGCCGACATCGTGGCGACCAACACGTTCAACTCGAACTCGATCAGCCTGTCCGACTACGGCATCACCGGCATGGCGCGAGAGATCAACGTCGCCGCGGCGAAGCTGACCCGCGCCTGCGCCGATGCCGCCACGGCGCGCGATCCGTCCAAGCCGCGCTTCGTGGCCGGCGCGCTCGGGCCGACCAACAAGACGCTATCGGTGTCGCCCAAGGTCAGCGATCCCGGCTTCCGCGCCGTCACCTTCGACGAGGTGAAGGACATGTATCGCGAGCAGATCGACGGGCTGCTCGACGGCGGCGTCGACTTCATCCTGGTCGAGACGGTGTTCGATACCTTGAACGCCAAGGCCGCCCTCGTCGCCGTCGACGAGGCGGGCGAGGCACGCGGTGAGGTCCTCCCGGTGATGGTGTCGATGACGCTCACCGACCTTGCCGGCCGCAACCTCTCGGGCCAGACGGTCGAGGCCTTCTGGCATTCGGTGCGGCATGCCAAGCCCATCACCATGGGCCTGAACTGCAGCTTCGGCGCCACCGAGCTCCATCCCTACGTGCAGGCACTGAACCCGCAGGTCGACAGCATGCTCTGCATCTATCCCAATGCCGGGCTGCCCAACGAGCTCGGCGCCTACGACGAGCCGCCGGAAATGACCGGCAAGCTGGTCAAGGGCTGGGCGGAAAACGGCTGGATCAACGTGGTCGGCGGCTGCTGCGGCACGACGCCCGCCCACATCAAGGCGATCGCCGAGGCGGTCAAAGGCATCACGCCGCGCACCTGGCATGTCCTGCCGCCCGCGCTGCGTCTCAGTGGCATGGAACCGGCGAGTTTCTTCTAATGGCTCAGGATATCGATATCGACAGCAAGCCGGCGCCGCGGGCGATGTTCATCAACATCGGCGAGCGCACCAACGTCACGGGCTCGGCCCGCTTTAAGAAGCTGATCCTCGAGGGCGACTACACGGCCGCCATCGAGGTCGCGCGCCAGCAGGTCGAGAGCGGCGCGCAGATCATCGACATCAACATGGACGAGGGACTGCTCGATGCCGAGCTGGCGATGGACACGTTCCTGAAGCTGATCGCCGCCGAGCCCGACATCGCCCGCGTGCCGATCATGATCGACAGCTCCAAGTGGAGCGTGATCGAGGCCGGCCTCAAGTGCGTCGCCGGCAAGCCGATCGTGAACTCGATCTCCATGAAGGAAGGCATCGAGCCGTTCATCGCCCATGCCCGCAAGGTCCGCCGCTACGGCGCCGCGGTCGTGGTCATGGCCTTCGACGAGAAGGGCCAGGCCGACACCAAGGAGCGCAAGGTCGAGATCTGCGCCCGTGCCTACGAGATCCTGGTGAACCAGGTGGGCTTCCCCGCCGAGGACATCATCTTCGATCCCAACGTCTTCGCGGTGGCGACGGGCATCGAGGAGCACAACAACTACGGCGTCGACTTCATCGAGGCGACGCGCGAGATCAAGAAGCGCTGCCCCGCCGCCAAGATTTCCGGCGGCGTCTCCAACCTGTCCTTCGCCTTCCGCGGCAACGAGCCGGTGCGCAAGGCGATGCATTCGGTGTTCCTCTATTATGCCATCCAGGCGGGCATGGACATGGGCATCGTCAATGCCGGCCAGCTCGAGGTCTACGACCAGATCCCGCAGGAACTCCGCGATGCCTGCGAGGACGTGATCCTCAACCGCAATCCCAACGCCACCGAGCGGCTGCTCGAGCTGGCGCCCAAGTACAAGGGCACCGGCGAGGTCGCCGAGACGCAGGACGCCGAGTGGCGCAGCTGGCCGGTCGAGAAGCGGCTGGAGCATGCGCTGGTCAAGGGCATGGACCAGTTCGTGGTCGCCGACACCGAGGAGGCGCGGCTGCAGATCGCGCGGCCGATCGAGGTGATCGAGGGCCCGCTGATGGCCGGCATGAACGTGGTCGGCGACCTGTTCGGCGCCGGCAAGATGTTCCTGCCGCAGGTGGTGAAGAGCGCCCGCGTCATGAAGAAGGCGGTGGCGCACCTGCTGCCCTACATCGAGGCGCAGAAGACGGCGGGCTCGCGGCCCAAGGGCAAGATCGTCATGGCGACGGTCAAGGGCGACGTCCACGACATCGGCAAGAACATCGTCGGCGTGGTCCTGCAGTGCAACAACTTCGAGGTCATCGACCTCGGCGTCATGGTGCCGTTCCAGGATATCCTGAAAAGTGCCAACGACAACAAGGCCGACATCATCGGCCTTTCCGGCCTGATCACGCCGTCGCTCGACGAGATGGTGACGGTGGCCGAGGAGATGACGCGCCAGGGCATGAACCTGCCGCTGCTGATCGGCGGCGCCACGACCTCGAAGGTCCACACGGCCCTTCGCATCGCGCCGCGCTACAACGGCACCACCGTGCACGTGCTCGACGCCTCGCGCGCCGTCGGCGTCTGCTCGGCGCTCGTCTCGGAGTCGGGCTCGCAGGCCGAGGATTTCGCGATCAAGGTCGCGGCCGAGTACGAGGCGATTCGCGTGGAACGCGCGGGCGGCACCAAGGAGAAGGTGATCGCGCTCGAGGCGGCACGCGCCAACGACTTCAAGATCGACTGGTCCGCCTATACGCCGCCCAAGCCGGCGGTGACCGGCACGCGCGTCTTCGCCGAGTATCCGCTGCACGAGCTGGTCGAACGCATCGACTGGACGCCGTTCTTCCGCGCCTGGGAGCTGGCGGGCAACTATCCGGCGATCCTCGAGGATCCCGTGGTCGGCGACAGCGCCAGGAAGCTCTACGCCGACGCGCGCAAGATGCTCGACCTGATCGTGCGCGAGAAGTGGCTGACGGCCAAGGGCGTGGTCGCCTTCTGGCCGTGCCGCCGTGAGGGCGACGACGTGGTGCTCTACAGCGACGACACGCGCACCAAGGAGATCTCGCGGCTCTACTTCCTGCGCCAGCAGATCGAGAAGCGAGCGCCGCGCGCCAACATGTGCCTGGCCGACTTCATCTCGCCCGAGGCCGATTGGATCGGCGGCTTCGCCGTCACCGCCGGCCACGGCATCGAGGAGCATCTCGCGCGCTTCAAGGCCGACCACGACGACTATTCGGACATCCTGCTGAAGGCGCTGGCCGACCGTCTGGCCGAAGCCTTCGCCGAGCGCCTGCACGAGCGTGTGCGCAAGACCCTGTGGGGCTACGCGCCCGACGAGGCGCTCACCAACGACGAGCTGACGCGCGAGAAGTATCGCGGCATCCGCCCGGCGCCGGGCTATCCCGCCTGCCCCGACCACAGCCAGAAGCCCGAACTGTTCCGGCTGCTGAACGCCGGCCAGAACGCCGGCATCCAGCTCACCGAGAGCTTCGCGATGATCCCGACCTCGGCGGTCTCGGGCTACTACTTCGCCCATCCCGAGGCGCAGTATTTCGGCGTCGCCCGCATCGGCAAGGACCAGGTCGAGGACTATGCCAAGCGCCGCGGCGTTTCGATCGAACAGGCCGAGCGCTGGCTGCGGCCGAACATCGGCTACTAGAGGGCGGATAGCCGTCCCGGCGTCGTTGCGGCTCGCCGTCTCGCTTTCCTGGCAAGTCGCAGCGCCGCGTGTCCGGCGATCGCGGCACCGGCCAGGAGCAGCAGGTCCATGCCGGCGATGGCCCTGAGATGGGCCGTAGCGAGGCTCGTGCCGAGATGATGGCCGGTCGTGATCCAGTTGAGGATGACGGCAGCCACGGCCAGGCCTGCGATCGTCCCGCTCTGTTCGAGCCATGCCTTACCCGGCCGTAGCCAGGCATGGGAGAACGTCGCGACCCAGACGATGTAGAAGGTCCAGACCTCCAGCGCGGCACGGTCCTCACCCAGGAACGTCGCACCGAGCGGCAACAGCCGGTTGACGACGAAGAAGGCCAGCGTGGCAACGACGATGCCGGTCACGGAGCCGACGGCGATTCCCTCGACCACGCGAGCGCCGCGCAACCCGAGCCGTTCGTGCGTCGTCCGCCGCGATTCGAGCCAGAACAGATAGCCGGTCGCAATCAGCAGGCATCCCGTCAGGCCAAGGGCGAAATACACCCAGCGCAGTGTCCAGTGCCGGAACTGGATGAAGTGCAGGCCTGAAATGAATCGCTGCGCGTTCAAGACCGGCGCCGCCGTGTACGTGTACAGCACCGCTCCGGTGGCCGCGTCGAAATGAACGAGATCGAGATTCATCGTCACGGCATCATCGTATGAGCGGCGGATCTCGACATACGAATTGGCGTCACCGGGGTGCCATACACGGACGAAGAAGGGCTTTCCGCCCCCCCACAGGCGCGAAGCTTCTAGAACCAGGCTGTCGAGCGAGACCGCGCTTGTGGCCGGCGCGCCGGCCTTGGGACGAGTGTAGTTTCCGAACGCTTCCTGGTTGAAGCTCCGGCGGTCGCCGCCATAGGCGAGTTCCGTGGTCGACGGGAAGTAGATCGAGAAAAAGATGATCAGGCCCGACAGCGAAATGATGAAGTGAAACGGCAGGCCGAGGACGCCCGTGACATTGTGCAGATCGAGCACCAGGCGCCTCGGCTGCTTGTCGGCCCGGAAGGTGAAGAACTCCGTGAAGATCTTGCGATGGATGACGACGCCCGACACGCAGAGCGCCAGCATCGCCATGGCGGCCAGGCCGACGATCCAGTACCCCAGCGACCAGGCGCGGATGTTCAGGCTGTAGTGGAAGGGGAAGATGAACCCCGTCCCAGCCAGCGTGCCCTCCTCAGGCATCAACTTCAGGGTCGCAGGATCGATGCTGCGCTGAATGAAGGGTCCGCTCGTCCCGCGGTACCCGATGCGCACGGCCGGCTCCCGCTCCGTCGGGAAACGCATGAACCACTGGACCGTGTCGCCAACGAGGGGCTTCAGCTCACCGGCAACCGCATCGACCGAGAGGGGCTGCACCGCCTCGACCCGCGTGCTCGGCTTCATCCAGAGGTCGATCTCCCGATCGAAGACCGAGAGGGTCCCCATCCAGAAGATGGCAAACAGGACCCCGCCCAGGACGACGCCCGCCCAAGTATGCAGCCAGTTCATGGACGCGCGAAATGTCGGCTCCACGTCAGTTTTCCGTCAAATTTGCACGCGCCCGCAATGACTGCTCCCGGTACCACCCTACATAAGACGACTGGGACGGACGTTTTTCCCGCCGGGACGCCCAATTTTTCGAGGGCGCGGCGATCCACTCTCCGCCCCGTCAGGGTCAGTCCCATCTCAGAAGTCGGCGGATAGCGAGACGAGGACGGTACGCGGCGCGCCCATGGCCAGGCCGAACAGGGAATTCGCCGATTCCCAGTAGTTGTTGTTGCCGACGTTCAGGACGTTGAGCTTGGCGCTGAGCGGCCGGCCCTGCACTTCGAAGCCGTAGCGCGCACCGACATCGAAGCGGACCCAGCTCGGGATCTGCTGGGTATTGGCGTTGTCGTAGTACTGCGCGCTGGTGTAGATCGCGCGCCCCGTCAGGGTGAGACCGCGAATCCAGGGCGTGTCCCATTCCAGCCCGACGTTCAGCTGCACGTCCGGCACGCCCGTGGCGACCTTGCCGTCGGTGAGAGCATTGCCGGTCTTCTGCAGGCGACCCTGCAGGAAGGTCACGCCGCCCAGCACGCGCACCTGGTCGGTCAGCAACCCCATCGCATTCAGCTCGATACCGCGGTTGCGCTGCTCGCCGTCGGCCGAGAACGTGTTGTTCGACGCATTGGCGATGCCGCTGGGCTGGGTGATCTGGAAAAGCGCCAGCGTGGTGATCAGGCGTCCCCAGTCGACCTTGGCGCCTATCTCGAACTGGCTCGATACGAAGGGCGGCAGGACCTGGCCGGCATTGGCGAAGTTCGCGGGAACGATGCTGCCCGGCTGAAGGCCCTGCATGTAACTGCCGTAGAAGGAGACGTTCTCCCACGGCTTGAAGACGACGCCGACAGCTGGCGTCAGCGCGCCGCTGGAGTAGCTGCCGGTCAGCACACCGGAGGCGTTGTTGTAGTTGTTGCTCTCGATCTGCTGCTGGCGCAGGCCCCAGATCAACTGCACGCGGTCGTCGGCTCCCGACATCGTGTGGCCGAAACCATAGCTGTAGGCGAGGGAATCGCTGGCGCGATTGGGGTTGAGGAACGGGACGTTGGGCGCCGCGACGAAAGTCGGATTGTAGATGTTGGAGGTGACGGTCGTCAGCGTGGGATACTGGTTCGACGTGACAGTGAACTGCCGGTTGGCGACCAGCGATACCTGATGATGGATCGGCCCGGTGTCGAAGCGACCGCGTATCCCGACCTCTTCGCTATCGGTCTGGTTGAGAAACGGAATGTACTGGATCGGGTTCGCGAGATTGCCCATCGCATTGGTGATCGTCGGCCGCCCACCGATGGTGTTCGAGCGGGTCGTGCGGCCCCCCAGCACACCATAGACCGTCCACTCTTCGGAGATATCGAACTCGCCGCGCAAGCTGCCGAACCTGTCCTCGATGTCCGAATAGCTCCAGGGCTGCGCCACGTTGGAGGTGGCGCTCGGCGCCGCCGGAATAGCGATGCCTGGATTGATGCCGAAATTGCGGAAGGCCGCCGTCGCATACTGCCGCTGGTATCCGAGGTCGACCGCCAGCCGCGCCCGTTCGCCGCGATAGTCGAGCGCGAGCGCCAGAAGGCCCATCTCCTGCGACTGATTCTGCACCGCCGTGTTGCCGCCGCGATAACTGCCGTTGAAGCGGACGCCCCACTCCTTGTTGTCGCCGAAGCGGCGGCCGACATCGACATGACCGCCGAACTGGCTGTTCATGGCGTAGGTTGCGGTGGCCCGCGTGATCGGCGTCTCCACCGCGCGCTTCGGGACAATGTTCAGCATGCCGCCGATGCTGCCTTGCGGCGGCATGCCGCTCACCAGTGCGCTGGGACCAAGCAGCAACTCGACACGCTCGACGAAATCGGCGCTGATCGTCTGTCCCGGCAGAACGCCATAGAGGCCGTTGAACGAGACGTCCCAGGGCGCGACGAAGAAGCCGCGTATGTAGGTGCTCGGCACGAACGATGTTTCCGACGTCGCCATTCGTACCGAGGGATTGTTCGCCAGCACCTCGGTGACCGTCCGGGCCTGCTGGTTCTCGACGGTCTCGGCGGTATAGCTGGTCTGGCTGAACGGCGTGTTCATGACGCCCTTGTTTCCGAAGAGGCCAAGCTGTGCGCCGGTTGCGACCTGGCCGCCGGCAAACGGCGGCGGGACATTGTCGATGATGGCCTGCGGCGGCACCGCCACGCCCTGCACCTGGACCGGGTCGAGTTGCAGCGCATCGGTGCTTTGTCCCGAGCGCTGAAGCGCGATCGTCGCGCCCGACGTCGTGAAGATCAGGCCTGTGCCGGCAAGCAGCTGCCGCAGCGCCTCTTCGAAGCCGAACGTTCCCTGGATACCGGGCGTGGAGAGGCCGCGCACAAGGGCGGCATCGACGGTGATCTGGCGGCCCGATTGCTGCCCGAATAGGACGAGCGCACTGGCGAGATTTTGTTGTGCGATGCTGTAGACGCGCTGCCCGCTCGATTGCGCGGTCTCCACGGTTGGGACGACGACCTGCGCCCGGACCATCTCGCCATTCAATGTCATCGCCGCCAAGAGGGACATCGTCCCCGTCACGCTCTTCTTCACGCCGAACTCCATCTCCCACGCGGGAACCGGCGCGATGGCGGCGGCTCGTCCGTCTGGACGTCGCAGCCTGCTCCCCTACCAATGCAACGACGCGGCGGGAGCGGATTCTAAAAATAGTGGCTGACGTAGATCAGTCGGCAGAGACAACTAGGAGCCACGGCGTGACGCGGCGAACCTTCGCCCCGTGCGCTCGGGCGATCCCGCGCAGCGCTTCCTCGGGATCGGCGAGGTTGTAGACGCCGGTGATGCGGCGCGTGGCCAGCGACGCATCCGTCAGGATGATGGATCCGTCGTAGTAGCGGCGGAGCTGGTCGACCGCGTCCTGCAGGCTCCGGTCCTCCGCGAGGAGCTGGCCGTTGCGCCAGCCGGCGACGAGCTGCGGCGCCTCCTTGGCCCGCTGCGAATATCCGTTCCAGCCCACGCGGATGACATCGCCAGCCGTCAGGCGCTCCGCCGTGTCCGACAGGGCCAAGGCGACCTGCACGACGCCTTCCTGAACGGCGACGGTAACGCCGTCACTGTCGCGACGGACGTCGAAGCTCGTGCCCAGCACCGTGGTGCGGACGGAGTCGGCCTCGACAACGAACGGTCGCGCCGGATCGGGCTTCACCTGGAAGAAGGCCTCACCCGCGATCAGCCGTACCTGTCGCTCGCCGCCATTGAACGTGACCGCGATCGCACTGGCCGCCGCCAGCGTCACCGTGCTGCCGTCTTCAAGATAGAAGCTGCGCAGCTCGGCCGTGGAGGTGAGATGGTCGGCCTGCAGGCGCAGCAACGCCGCCGGCATCACGGCGATTGCGACCGCCGCTGCGGCAACGCCGCCCAGGGCAGCCAGCGCCCAGCGGCGCTTCACCCAGTCGAACAGACCACCGCCTGCGCGTCGGGGTTGCGGATGGGCTTCGCGGCGCCGCTGTGCCACGAAGGGTTGCCATTTGTCGGCATGCACGGGCGCAACCGCACCCGCCATGTCTGTCACCCGTGCCGTCGCCTCCCACGCCGAACCGTTCAGCGGGCTCGCGTCGCGCCATGCATCGAACCGTTGGCGAAGGGCGCGATCCTCCGGCTCTTCGCGCAAGACGATCAACCACTCCGTGGCCTCGCGCGAGGCACGTTGGCGTGCCGGGTCCGTCTTCGTCTCCATCCCTTCTCCCAAGCCGGCCAGCCCTCGCGATCGGCTGCGAGCATGGTCCTATCCCGTCAACGAAACAGCGGAAGCGGATTCTAGAAATAAATCACGACCAGCCCAGCCGTTCCTTGCAGTGCTGGACGGCGTCGGCCACCAACACCCCGGCGAGAGGCAGGGAGATTTGCAGGAACTCGGCGATCTCCCGCAGCTTGCTGCCGCCGAAGCGGTGCATTTCGAAGGCGATACGCGTGCGTTCCGGCAACTCGTCGAGAGCGACACTCAACATCCGAAGCTGGTCGCGATAGAGCGCCTCGGCCTCGGGTGTCGCGGGTTTGTCCGGGGAAGCGGCGGCCGCCACGTCGAGCTCGACCGGGGCGAATATCCTCTGCTCCCGCGCGCCGCGCCGCTGACCGTCGAGCGCCAGATTGCGGACGATCCGATAGAGATAGCCCAGCGGCTCGGCTAGCAGCCGTTGCCGTGCGACCTCGTCGAAGCGTAGCCACGCCTCCTGCACCAGGTCCTCTGCCTGAGTCCTCGATCCGACGATGCCGGCCGCATAATCGACCAGCTCCTGCCGATGCTCGACGAACAGCAAGTTTGCGTTTGTAGACAAAGGCGCGCCATCTCCCGGTTCTCTCCCGTACCGCAGATGCGAATGGCTCGCAAATAGAAACGCGCCGCGCGTTCAGTTCGAGGGCGCGCAGGACATGGGCGCGATCTGCCAACCGCGAGGCGGCCGCCAGCGGGGCCTCAGAAATCCGCCGTCATCGCGAGCCTGAAGGTCCGGGGCGCGCCGAGATACATCAGGGAAGAGTTCGTGCCGCCTGCCCAATAATTGGAATCGAGCACGTTCTCGACATTGAACCGGGCGACTAGCAGCTTGCCCTTGGCTCCCGGATTCTCGAACGCGTAGCGAGCGCCGAGATCGAAGCGGGTCCACTCCGGAAGGCTGCGGCGCGGCGACAGCGTATCGATGAACTGCGAGCCGGTGTAGGTCGCGCGCCCCGTCAACGTCAGTCCCCTCACATGGGGCAGATCCCATTCGCCGCCGATGTTGAACTGCGCACCCGGCGAGAACGGCGCGATCCAGCCGTCGGTCAGCCCGCCCTGCGTCTTCGTCAGCACGGCGTTGAGCAGCATGGCGCCGCCGAGCACGCGGAAGCCGTCGGTCACTTCGCCGAAGAAGTTCAGCTCGAAGCCCTGGTTGACCTGCTCGCCACCCAGATACTGCGTGTTGGCCGCGACGTTGGTGAGAATGCTCGGCTGCGAGATCTGAAAGAAGCTGGCGGTCGTGGTGAACTTGCCCCAGTCGACCTTGATGCCGGCTTCGTATTGCGTGGACTGGTAGGGTGGGAAGATCTCGCCGGCATTCACGAATGGCTGCGGAACGACGGCGCCCTGCTGCAGGCCCTGGATGAAGTTGGCGTAGAAGGAGACGTTGTCCCAGAACGGCTTGACGACCAGCGCCACCGAAGGGCTGAACGCGCTCTGATCGTAGCTCGACGTCTGCGCGCCGCTCACGACATTGAAGTTCGCCGCTTCGACCCGCTGGAAACGGCCACCGACGGTGAGCTGGACGCGGCCGTTGGCGCCGGAAAGCGTATCGGCGATGCCGATGCTGGTGAGACGGGATGTCGAGGTCTTGTGCGGCGCCGGTGTCGCGATATCCGGTCGGGCGATCGTCGTGGGATTGTAGATGTTGGTGGCGAAGCCTGCCCCCTGAACGATCGTGTCCTGGCCTTCCTCCTGCGCGAAGGTCGTCGCGGTGACGGCGAACTGATGGTTGATGGGGCCGGTATCGACGATCGCGCGGACCCCCGCGGTCGCCGTGAAGGTCGACTTATAGGCGGTGAAGTTGAACGGCGCGGCGGCGGTGGCGTCTCCGTCGAAATTCGTGATCGTCGTCAGGACGGAATACATGCCCCTGAAGCGGGTGTCGCGGGCGCCGGCCGCGACATAGGCCGTGACGTTATCAAGGAGATCGGCTTCCGCGCGGGCCGCCCCGAACACGTCCTTGCGCTCGACATATCCCCAAGGCTGCGCCGTCGGATTGGTGCGCGCACTCGGCGCCCCCGGCAGGGCCACGCCGTCGGCGAGGCCGAGATAGGGAGAAGCTCCGGCCATGTATTGCGACTGGAATCCGAAGTCGCCCGAAAGCCGGACGCGCTCGCCGCGATAGTCGACGCCGAGCGTCGCGAGGCCCCTCTGCTCGGAATTGTACTGAAGCTCCGTCTGGCCTGCCCGGAACACCCCGTTGGCGCGGACGCCGAACTGTTTGTCCTCGCCGAAGCGGCGGGCGAAGTCGACATGTCCGCCGAGCTGGCCGGCCGAGATGTAGTTCGCCGTCGCCTCCGTGAGCGGGGCCTCGGGCGCGCGCTTGGGAACCACGTTGACCGTACCGCCGATATCGCCGGTTGGCGGCACGCCGTTCAGCATGACGCTCGGGCCTTTCAGGACCTCGACATGCTCCGCCAACTCGGCCATCGGCGAAAAGCCCGGCAGCACGCCGTACAGTCCACCATAGGACCAGCCCAGGGGATCGACGGCAAATCCCCTGATGCGCAGCCCCTCCGTACCGACGTTGAAATTGCCGCGCGAACTTCGCACGGACGGATCATCGGCCAGAACGTCGACGATCGTCTTGGCCTGCTGATCCTGCGCCTTCTTCGCGGTGTAGCTCGTCTGGTTGAACGGCGTGTCCATGACGGAGCGGTTACCCAGCAGGCCGAGCTGGCCCCCGGTCGCGACCTGCCCGCCCGCATAAGGCGGCGGCAGGTTGTCGATCATCGCCTGCTGCGGAACACTGAAGCCCTGCACCTGCACCGGGTCGAGCTGCACCGCACCGCTGTCGGAGAGGCGCTGCAGCATCGCGGTGTTGCCGGTGATGCGATAGACGATGCCGGTTCCGGCCAGCAGCCGGTCGAGCGCCTGCGCCGGCGTCATGGCGCCGCTCGCGCCCGGCGAGGAGACGCCCTGGGCCATGCCGGCGCTGATCGAGACCTGCATGCCCGACTGCTGGCCGAAAGCGGCGAGGGCGCCGGCAAGGGGCTGCGGCGGAATGTCGAAGCTGCGTTGTTGCGCCTGGACGATGCCGATACCGGGTTCGGATTGAGCAGACGCCTCACTGCCCACAACCGTCACCGTCGCCAGTGCCAATGCAACGCCCTGCAGGGCCTGCCTGGCCCGTCCCCCGACAACCGCCATCGTACTCTCTCCCAACGATATGGCGCGGCGACCGGGTCTGCGGCGGCGTCTCAGATCGGCGCGTGGTCAATCAACGTCCGGCGCCGGCGTAGTTTTTGAAAAAAGTTCGCGCGCTCAATTCGTGGAGACGACGATCAGCCAGGGAGACACTTGGCGGACGACGCCGCCATGCACACCGGCGGCCGCACGCAGGGCTGCAACCGGATCGTCGAGATTGTAGACGCCGGTGACGCGCTGTCGGGCCAGCGCGCCGTCGGTGACGAGCACGACGCCTTGGAACGAACGGCCCACTTCGTCGACGATGTCCGCGATCGCACGATCGCGGGCGACGATTTGCCCTCTCTGCCACGCCGCGACTTCGGTGGGCGGCACGGTCCCGCGCGCGACGTCGGCGCCCCGCTCGACCCTCGCCCAATCGCCGGCCTTCAAGCGCTCGGAGACAGCGGGTGCAGCCGCTCGATCGACACGCACCTCGCCCTGGCGCACCGCGACGAACGCCCCGTCTGCCAGCAGCCGTACATCAAACACCGTGCCGAGCACGGTCGTCTCGACGCCGCCGGCCTCGACACGAAACGGGTGCGCGCTGTCGGGTACGACCTCGAACAGCGCTTCTCCGCGCAAGAGCCGCACGCCGCGGCTGCCAGCGCCCAGCACCTCAATGGCACTGCTGGGCGCCAGCCGGACCGAAGACCCGTCGTCGAGCATGACCGACCGGCTTTCGGCAACGGAGGTCACGTGGTCGGCCTGCCACTGCAGGAGGAGACCGGGCAGGATCACCAGAGCGAGGCAGGCCGCGAGCGCCAGCGCCGCGACCGGGAGCAGGAAGCGCCGACGTCGCGCACGGGCGCCGTCCAGCCGCGTGACGGACGCAACGGTAGGCGGCCGGGACTCACGGGCAGCGCGATGGGCGACATAGGCCGGCGCCCCGAGCGCGTCGTAGACGTCGGACACGCCAGACCAGGCGACCGCATTCTCGGGACTCTCGGCGAGCCACGTCTCGAAGCGCCGGCGCAGGTCGACATTGTCCGGCTCTTCCTCCAACGCGAGCAGCCAGTGGGCCGCCGCGACCGAGGCATCCTGCTGGTCCTTGTCGATCGACATGTCCGTCCTTGGCCAGAGGGGCCACCGATTTCAGGGCATCCGCACGCCCACGTCACACTAGACGCCGCGGCGGTCGAAAAATTTTGGAAAGATCTTGGGCTACCGGTCTGCGCTCATCCGGCGGTGACAATGCGCCAGCCCTTCGGCCACGATCTGGTAGGCAACCGGGACCGACACGCCCAGGCGGGCCGCTATTTCCTTGAGCTTGCAGCCCTCGATCCGCCGCATCTCGAGGGCGATGCGGGTCCGCTCGGGCAGTTCCTCCATCGCCTCGATCAGCCGGCGGATATCCTGGCGCGCCGAAGCCTGTACCTCGGGCGATGCCAGGCCGTCGGCCAGCGATTCCGCTTCGGACAGGCTCTCGCTGCCAACCACGCGCTCCCGCGCCATGCGGCGGCGGCAATCGACCGAGAGGTTGCGCACGATGCGATAGAGATAGCCGACCGGCTCCTCCAGCGGGCCCTTGGCCATCGCCGAGACGAACCGCAGCCACGCCTCCTGGACGACGTCCTCGGCACGCGCATGATCGCCGACGATGCCGCTCGCATAGCTCGTCAGCGCATGTCGATGCGCCGCGTACAATGCCAAGGCCGTCGGCTCGCCACCCAAGCTGCGCACTCCAGTTGCGAATTATTCGCAAATCGCGTTATAGGCCCCGCTGGACACGCGCGGCAAGAGACATCGCGTGCCGCGGAGAATCCCGCTAAGAGCGCGCACCTCTTCCCCTCGTGCGGACGAGGTTGGGAGACGCGATGCTGAGCTACGCCCTCGTCCTGTTCGTCGGATTCATCGCCGGGACGGTGAGCGGCATCGTGGGCACTGGCGCGACCGTCATCCTGCTGCCGGTGCTGGTCATGGTCTTCGGGCCGCGCGAAGCCGTGCCGATCATGGCGGTCGTCGCGCTGATGTCGAACTTCGCCAAGATCACGGCCTGGTGGCGCCACATCGACTGGCACGCCGCCGCGGCCTACGCAGCCGGCGGCATTCCCGCCGCCGCACTGGGCGCCCGCACCCTGCTCGCCCTGCCCGAGAACACCGTCGAGACCGCACTCGGACTCTTCTTCCTCGCCATGATCCCGGGCCGACGCTGGCTCGCCCGGCGCAACATCGCGCTGGGCTATGGCGGCATGTTCGCGGCCGGGATCGTGATCGGCTTCCTGACCGGCATCGTGGTTTCGACCGGACCGCTCAGCGTGCCCGCCTTCGCCGCGCACGGACTCGTCAAGGGCGCGTTCATCGCCACCGAAGCCGCGGGCTCGCTCGCGCTCTACATCAGCAAGGCGATCACCTTCCAGGCCTTCGGCGCGCTGCCCACCGACATCATGGCGAAGGGATTGATCACCGGCTCCTCGGTGATGGCCGGCACCTATCTCGCGCGGCTGATCGTCGAACGCCTGAGCGTCGCCGCCTTCCAGTACATGCTCGACATCGTGATGGCCGTGTCGGGTATCGCGCTTCTTTGGCAGGCGCTGCGGTAGACGCGCGCGAATTTGATTGGCAAGGAGGCACTCCCCTTCAAGGAGACCGACGATGGCAATTACGACGAAGCAGGAACTGCGGGCCCTCACCGAGAGCGAGCGCGAACTGGTGGGCATGTCGGCCGTGCGCGCCGCGCGCGCTCTGACCGACACCGAACTCAACCGGCTGGTGAAGCGCCTGCGCACGCGCCGCGACCGCGCGCGCACAGTGGCCGACCGGCAGCGCCGCGAGATGCGCGGCAAGGCGCGCCCGCGCGGCGCGACGCCGCCGAAGGCCGACGAGGGATCCATTGTGAAGCTCGAGGTCCTGTCGGCAGCGCTGGCTCGCATCGAGACGGAGACGGCGCGCCGCGGCGAGATCAAGGCGAAGGCCGACCTGGTCGCCAGCGCAAAGAAGGCGCTGGCGCTGAAGCAGAAGGCCAAGACGGCCAAGACCCCGGCGAAGGCCAAGGGCCCCGCCAAGGTCGTTCGCGGCAAGGCGCGTGTCGCCGTCGAGAACCACGTGCCGGGATCGGTGCGCGGCAGCGTCCGCAAGCAGGGCGCGCGTACCCAGGCGAAGCGCGACGCGCGCTAAAGGCCCCTGCCGGGCACGACTTCGCCCGGCCGCCAGGCGAGAGGCCGCCGCCGACACGGGCGGCGGACCGCGCTAGGCTGGCAGCAGGCTTCCAGGGAGGAACGCATGCTGGCCAACACCACGCGCACACTCACCGAGGCACAGCGCGAGCAGTGGGCCGTCGACGGCTACCTGCAAATCGAAGGCGCGCTGTCCCCGGCCGAAGTGGATTTCTTTTCGAATTTGCTCGACGACAAAGTTCGCCCCGAGCCGGGCTATGAGCCCGCGCCGGGTGCGCTGCCGCGCGGCCACTATGCGTGGAAGCTGCCCGACCAGAACAACGACGCGTTCATGGACCGGCGCGACCTGCTGCCCTATCACCAGGCCTTCATCGACCTGATCGACCGGCCGGCGATCTTCGACCTGATCCTCGACCTGATGGGCCCCTACATCCAGTTCTCGATGAGCCAGGCGATCGTGCGTGCCTCAACCGACACCTTCCCGGGCTACACCCACACCGACGGCGGGCAGGCGCAGAAGGCGATCCGCGTCAGCGAGACCAGCCGGCCGCTCGCCGTGAAGGTCATGTATCTGCTGACCGACGTGACCGGCCCGGACAGCGGCAACTTCACGGTTTTCCCCGGCAGTCATCTGCGCAGCTTCCCGGAGCGCGCCGAGCGTGTGCCCCATCCCGGCATGCCGGGCGCCGTACCGCTGCTCGGCAAGGCGGGCGACGCCTACGTCTTTCCGCACGCGCTGTGGCACGGGCCCTCCCCCAACCATTCCGGCAAGGCACGCAAGACGCTGCTCTACAACTACTGTCAGATGTTCATGCGCGCCTACGATTTCAGCGGCCCCTACACGGCGATTCTCGACCGCTGCACGCCGCGCCAGCGCCGCCTGCTGGGCGACCTCGGCCACGATTTCAGGCCCGGCGACTTCTTCTACGCGCCAGAGGATCAGGAAGCGGTGATGACGGGCGCCGGGCCTTGAGTCGTGGTAGTGGCTGTCTCCCGGACGGGCCCCCTGTGGGCGGCCCTCCCCCTGAAGGAGTGTTTATGAAGAACGTCGTCATGACGGCCGCCCTGGCCGCTCTCGCCCTGTCGACCGGCGCCTGCAGCCTGCAGCAGTCGAGCGCGCAGCAGCTCAACACGACCAATGCGAATTCGCGCATCTATATCGGCTCGCTGACCTGCAATGTCGGCGGCAGCACCGGCTATATCCTGGGTTCGGCCAAGCCGCTGGACTGCGTGTTCCTCGGCAAGGACGGCGTGTCGACGGCGCAGTACACCGGCACGATCGACAAGGTCGGCATCGACATCGGCTACACCAAGGCCGTGCACACGATCTGGCGTGTCTATTCGCTGGGTTCGGACCGCGGCCCCACCCAGCTGAGCGGCACCTATGTCGGCGAGCAGGGCACGGTCGCGGCCGGCAACCAGGCCGGCGGCAACTGGATCTATGGCGGCCCGAACGCCGAGGTCGGCATGCTGGCCTCGGGCGTCGTGAAGGATGCCGGCTACAATCTGGCGACCGGCGTCGCCGCCATGACGATCCGCCTGAAGCCGTAGACTTCCAGAACGGCTAAGCCGTCGCCGCCTGCAGCGCGCAGCCGGCGACGGTGATGCGGTGCATCAGGCGCCGCTCGCCCTGATAGTCGTTCTGGGCGCTGTGCCAGGTGGCGCGGTTGTCCCAGAAGGCGATCGAGCCGCGGCGCCACTGGAAGCGGCTGGTGAAGTCGCCCCGCGTCACGTGCGCGTAGAGATACTCGAGCAGCGGGTTGCTGTCCTCTACGCTCCAGCCCTCGAAATGCAGCGTGAAGTCCGGATTGACGTAGAGCGCCTCGCGGCCGCTCAACGGATGGCGGATCACCACCGGGTGCAGCACGTCGCCCACCTGGTCGGCATTGTGGAACACGTGATCGCTGCCGCTGGCCTTGCGCGCCGCAGCGCCGAATCGGTGCGCCGAAGAATGCACCGCGTTCAGCCCGCGCAGCGTGTGCTTGAGGCCTTCCGACAAGGTTTCGAAGGCGCGGTAGACGTTGGAGAACAGCGTGTCGCCGCCCTTCGACGGCAGCTCGCGCGCCACCAGGATCGAGCCCATGGCGGGGATCTGGTCGTAGGTGTGATCGGTGTGCCAGCGCTCACCGATGTTCTTCTGCTGCTGCGGCTCCTTGCGCACTTCGGCGATCTGCGGGTAGCCGGCGACGGGCGTGAAGTAGCGGTTGATGTCGATCTGGCCCCAACGCTGCGCGAATTCGATGTGCTGCTCGGGCGTAAGGTTCTGGTCGCGGAAGAAGATCACGCCATGCTGGACGAAGGCGCGTTGCACCTCGTCCCACTGGCGATTGCTCATCGCCTTGAGATCGAGCCCCAGCACCTCGGCACCGCACCCGCCCTCGAGCTCGCGCACCTGAACCGTCTCATACGTCATGGCCAACCTCCGATTTTCGAGCCTACCGCGGCTGCACCCCGAGCAACAACAGCGCCACGGACAGCGTGAAGACGCTGGCGGCGGTCGAGATCACCACCGCGTTGGTCGCGCGGGCGACCCCGACTCCGTACATCTGGGCGATCAGGTAGACGTTGGCGCCGGCCGGAAGGGCGGCATTCAAAGTGGCAACGGTGAGCCATAGCGGATCGAGCGGGAAGACGTAGCGACCGATCGTCCAGACCAGCACCGGCAGCAGCGCGAGCTTGAAGACCGACGCCACGGCCGCCGACTGCCAGTGCCCCTTCAGCCCGACATGGGCGAGCGAGGCGCCGACCATGATCAGGCCGCACGGCGGCGCCGCCGCGGCAAGGGCCTGGAGGATGCGGTCGATCACCGCCGGCATCGCGATTCCGGGAATGTGGGTGGTGATCTCGCCCCACAGCAGGCCTGCGAAGATCGCCGGGATGACGGGGTGCTTCAGCATGGAGAGCGCCGCACCGCCCAGGCGCTTCAGCAGGTTGCTGCGCCGCCCGCCTGCCCCGTCGATCTCCATCAGGAAGCAGGTGAAGGTGAGCAGAATCAGCGAATGCACGCTGATGATCATCAGCAGCGGCACCAGCCCCTGCTCGCCGAACCCGTAGCTGATGAACGGAATGCCGATGCCCACGCCGTTGGAAAAGGAGCCGCTCAGCGCAAACATGGCGCGGTCGCCCAGCCGCAACCCCTGCATCCGGCCCAGCACCATCAGCATGCCGTAGAGGACCATCACGCCGCTGAAGAAGGCGAGCAGCACCTGCGGCTCGAGCGTCTCCAGCCGCACCTTGGCCATGGAGCGGAAGAGTAGTGCGGGGAACAGCGCGTAGAAGGTGACGGCGGTGAAGCCGCGCAAGCCCTCCGGACTGAGGAGCTTGCTGCGGCCGATCACCCAGCCGACCAGCACCATGCCGAACACCGGCACGATGATGTCGACGATCGCGTTCATAAACTATGAACGCGCCACTCCCGTGGCGCGTTCTCATCTTTTCTGCACGGCGCGGGCTCTCGCACCACAGCGTTTTCACCGAAGCCGGCGGAAACGCGGGAAGGCGCTGCCGCCCGCCTGCGCATGTGAATGCGCTTAAGCCGCCATCGCGAGGTTGCTGTAGCGCGTCAGGTGATGCTGCTGGTTGCCGAACATCAGGTCGATCATCGTCAGCCGCTTGAAATAGTGGCTGACCGCCATCTCGTCCGTGACGCCCATGCCGCCGTGCATCTGCACCGCGCTCTGGCCGCAGAACTTGCCCGACTTGCCAATCTGGACCTTGGCGCCCGAGGCGGCCTTGGCGCGCACCGTCGGGTCCTTGTCGTCGATCTTGAGCGAGGCCATCAGGGTCATCGAGCGCGCTTCCTGCGCGTTGGTGAAGCAGTCGACCATGCGGTGCTGCAGCACCTGGAACTTGCCGATCGCCACGCCGAACTGCTTGCGGGTCTTGATGTACTCGAGCGTCGCGGCGTTGATCGCGTCCATGCAGCCGGTGGCCTCGGCGCAGAGCGCGACGATGGCGCGATCGACCGCCTCCTCGACGACCGGGAAGGCATCATCGACCTTGCCCAGCACCGCGTCGGCGCCGACCGAGACCTTGTCGAAGGTCAATTCGGACGCGCGCAGCGCATCCTGGGTCGGGTAGTCGCGACGCGACAGGCCCTTGGCCTTGGCATCGACCACGAACAGCGTCAGGCCCTTGGGCTCGCGGGCCGAGCCGGCGGTGCGGGCCAGCACGATGATCTCGTCGGCGGAGGCTGCATTGTAGACCACGCCCTTGTGGCCAGAGAGCGACCAGCCGTTGCCTTCCTTGGTCGCCTTGAGCGACACGTCGGCCAGGTTGTAGCGGCTCTGGCGCTCCAGCCAAGCGAAGGCGAACTGCTTCTTGCCCTCGATCATCGGCGCCAGCAGGGCGGCCTTCTGGTCGGCCGAACCCGCGCGGGCGATCATGCCGCCGCCCAGCACCACCGTCGGCAGGAACGGCTCGAGCACCAGGCCCTTACCGAACTGTTCCATGACGATCATCGTCTCGATCGGGCCGCCGCCGTAGCCGCCATCCTCCTCCGAGAAGGCCATGCCGAGCCAGCCCAGCTCGGCGAACTGCGCCCAGTTTTCGGGCAGCCAGCCGCGCTCGGTCGCCACGATCTTGCGGCGATTCTCGAACGTGTACTTCTCTCGTGCGAAGCGCTCGGCCGATTCCTGCAGCTGCTTCTGTTCGTCGGAAAGGGACAGATCCATGTTTCTCCTCCGGAATTCTTGATCGCGGTTATAGCCCCCGTCAGAGGCCCAGCACCATCTTCGAGACGATGTTCTTCTGAATCTCGGTGCTGCCGCCGTAGATGCTGGTCTTGCGCATGTTGAAATAGCGCGGTGCCGCCGGCGGGGCGTGGTCGGGCCCGATCGGCGTTTCGTTGGTGTCGTGGAACAGCATGCCGGGCTGGTACGGCTGGGCGTACTCGCCCACCGCCTCCATGGCGAGCTCGGCGATGCGTTGCTGGATCTCAGAGCCGCGTACCTTGAGCGTCGAGACCTCGGGACCGGGCGCGCCGCCCTGGGCCATCGCCGAGAGCACGCGCAGCTCGCTCATCTCCAGCGCCTGGACCTGCAGGTCGATGTCGGCGATCTGCGCCGTGAAAGCGGGATCGTCCGCGAGCGTGCCGCCATCCTGCGGTTCGATGCGGGCGATCTGGCGCAGCATCGAGACGCCACGCTTGGAGGACGGGACCTCGGCGATGCCCAGCCGCTCGTTGGCCAGCAGGAACTTGGCGCAGGTCCAGCCCTCGTTCTCCTTGCCGATCAGGTTTTCGACCGGGACCTTCACGTTGTCGAGGAACACGTCGTTCACGTGATGGGCGCCATCGGTCATGATGATCGGCCGCACGGTGACGCCCGGCGTCTTCATGTCGATCAGCAGGAAGGAGATGCCCTCCTGCGGCTTGCCGTCCGGGTTGGTCCGCACCAGGCAGAAGATCCAGTCGCCCCAATGCGCGAACGAGGTCCAGGTCTTCTGGCCGTTCACGATGTAATGGTCGCCTTCCCTCACCGCGCGCGTGCGCAGGTTGGCGAGGTCGGAGCCGGCGCCCGGCTCGGAATAGCCCTGGCACCACGAGACCTCGGAGCTGCGGATGCCCGGCAGGAAGCGCTCCTTCTGCTCTTCGGTGCCGAACGTGTAGATCACCGGCCCGACCATCTTGGGGCCGAACGGCAGGATGCGCGGCGCACCCTCCTCCGCCAGCACGTTCTCGAACAGGAAGCGCTGCGTCACGTCCCAGCCCGGGCCGCCGTACTTCTTGGGCCAGGTGTAGGCGAGCCAGCCCTTCTTCCCGAGCGCCTTCTGCCACACGATGTGGTCGTCGCGATCGTAATGCTTGCCGGAGAAGGTCTTCTCGCGGGTCGCGGGCGACAGGTTCTCGCGCGCGAACGCCCGCACTTCGTCGGCGAACGCCTTGTGTTCCGGCTTGAGCGACAGATCCATCTAGAGCCCCAACACCATCTTGCTGATGATCCCTTTCTGGATCTCGTTGCTGCCGCCGTAGATCGTGGTCTTGCGCGTGTTGAAGTAGCGCGGCGCGGCGAGGTGGGCGTAGTCGGGACCGACCGGCTCCTCGTTCGTGCCCTGCCACAGCAGGCCCGGCAGGTATGGCGCGGAATATTCGCCGACCGCTTCCATCGTGAGTTCGGTGATGCGCTGCTGGATCTCCGAGCCGCGGATCTTGAGCCCCGAGACTTCCGCACCGGGCTGGCCGCCCTGCGCCATCTGCGACAGCACGCGCAACTCGGTGAACTCGAGCGCGGTCACCTGGATCTCGAGATCGGCGATCTTCTCGGCGAAGCTCTGGTTCTCGATCAGCGGGCGACCATTGTCCTGCTCGACGCGCGCGATGTCCTTCAGCGCCTCGACGCCGCGCTTGGACTGCGGCACCGCCGCGATGCCCAGCCGCTCGTTGGCCAGCAGGAACTTGGCGCAGGTCCAGCCCTCGTTCTCCTTGCCGACCAGGTTCTCGACCGGGACCCTGACGTTGTCGAAGAAGACCTCGTTCACCTCGTGGCCGCCATCGGCCATGATGATCGGCTTCACCGTGATGCCCGGCGTCTTCATGTCGATCAGCAGGAAGGAGATGCCCTCCTGCGGCTTCGACTTGGAATCGGTCCGCACCAGACAAAAAATCCAGTCGGCCCAGTGGCCCATCGTGTTCCAGGTCTTCGACCCGTTAACGATGTAATGGTCGCCGTCCTTCTCCGCCTTGGTGCGCAGGCTCGCGAGGTCGGAGCCCGAGCCCGGCTCGGAATAGCCCTGGCACCACCACACGGTGCTCTCGCGGATCGCGGGGAGGTACTTCTCCTTCTGCGCCTCGGTGCCGAACGTGTAGATCACCGGCCCGACCATCTTGGTGCCGAACGGGATGATGCCCGGCGCGTACTCCTCGGCGCAGATGTTCTCGAAGATGTAGCGCTGGGCCGGCGTGAAGCCCGGGCCGCCATGCTTCTTCGGCCAGGTGTAGACCAGCCAGCCCTTCTTCCCGAGCGCCTGCTGCCAGCGCATGTAGTCGTCGCGGATCAGGTGCTTGCCGTTCTTCACCTTGTCGCGCACGTCGGCCGGCAGGTTGGCGCGCACGAAGGCCCGCACCTCGTCGGCAAATTTCTGTTCTTCAGGCGTGAAAGCGAGGTCCATGTTCCCCTCCCAAGGAGGCATTTTCGATTTGGCCGGAGTTTAGCCACGAGGCCGACGGGGACAAGCGCCGATAAATCGACTGGCGAGTGTCCGCGCCGAGATGCGGAACGGCTTTCCGTAAGAAAATCCCACGTCACCGCCGCCAGTCTTGCAACCATTGATTCAGGTCAAATCCCTACTCCCCGTAATGGCGTTCAATTCTTCCAGCGTAAAGCGGGAGAGTACAGATGCGGAAAATTTCGGGTGCTGGGGCGATGGTTGCGGCAGCCCTCATGGCTTGCTCATTTGGGCAGGCCGCCAAAGCCGACGATACCGAGGTTCAGAGCCCCTGGCAGGTCCGCGTCCGCGCGCTGGGCGTGCTTCCGGCCTCGTCGGGGAGCACGGTAAACGTGCAGGGCGTCCCGGCGCTTTCGACGCCGAATTCCGGCCTGTCCATCGGCAACTCGATCGTCCCCGAACTCGACATCAGCTACTTCGTCACGCGCAACGTCGCGGCCGAACTCATCCTGGGCGTCACGCCGCACAACATCACCGGCAGCGGCGCCCTTGCGAATCTCAATATCGGAAGGGCGTGGCTCCTGCCGCCGACCCTGCTCGCCCAATATCACTTCACCGATTTCGGGCCCTTCAAGCCCTATATCGGCATTGGTTTGAACTACACGATCTTCTTCGGTCAGAGCGCCGGCTATACGCCCACCAACGGGCTCGGGGTGACGAACCTCAGCCTCAACAATACCGTCGGCGGCGCCATCCAGGTCGGCTTCGACTACATGTTCGACAAGCACTGGGGCGTGAATTTCGACGTCAAGAAGTACATCCTGCGCCCGACCTACAATGCCACGGTCAACGGCACCATCCCGGTGAGCGGGACGGCGGTCATCGATCCGTGGATCATAGGCGCCGGCGTGACCTACAGGTTCTAGGTCTACCGCCTGAAGGCTCGATCGATTTCGGCGTCGCTCAGGCCGGTTTCGCGCAGGACGGATCGTCCCGCGACAGCGGGTCCCGGGGTTCTCTCCGGGACCCGTTCCCATGTTCCATCCCATGAGCCGTATCGCCCCGCCCGCCGAGAGCCGCCTCCGTGACTGGTATCCCGGTGCCAGCCTGACCGACAGTTTTGCCGTCACCCTGCCGCCGGGTGCGCCGACCGACGTCGACACCCTCGCCACCCTGCTCTTCGCCGATCCGCCCGTGTGGTTCGCGATCCTGCTGGCGATCCGCGATCGGGTGATGACGCTGTTCGGCGTCAAAGCCTCGCACGCCCTGGAGGCCGGTGAGCACATCGCCTTCTTCCCCGTCCTGTCGCGCTCGACCGACGAGATCGTCCTGGGCGCCGACGACCGCCATCTCGATTTCCGCGCTTCGGTGCTCCTCCGTCGCACCGACAACACGCTCGTCGCCACGACGGTCGTGCGCTGCCACAACCTGCTGGGCCGCCTCTATCTCGCGGCGATCCTGCCCTTCCACATTCTGGTCGTGACCGACGCGCTGCGACGTCTTCGCCGCCGCGTCTAGACTCTTTCCGAGCTTGATCGGATCACCAACACCAACCCCATGCTTCGAGACGCCGCGCTGCGCGCGGCTCTTTAGGGTGGGGTGGCTTGGTTAACTTGAGACGGGAAGACTCTAGCGTTCCGGCGGCACGATCAAGACCTTGTCGGCCTTCAGCTTCTCGATCGTCTCGTCGCTGAGGCCCGCCTCGCGCAGGACTTCGACGCCGTCGCCGCCGATCTGCGGGGCGTGGCGGCGGAACTCGACCTTGGTCTTCTCGAAGTCGAGCGGGCTGGCGAAAGTGGTGATCGGGCCCTCGGTCGGGTGCTCGCGTTCGGTGAAGAAACCGGTGGCCTTGAGGTGCGGGTCGTCCTTCAGCTCCTCGAGGGTGCGCACCGGCATGGCGGGGATGTCGGCCTCGTCGAACAGGTCGAGCCATTCCTGCGTCGGGCGATGCTTCAGCAACTCGGCCAGCACCTGGTAGAGCTCGCTGAAATGCTTGGCGCGCTCCATGCGGTCGACGAACCTCTTCTCCTTGGCGAGGTCGGGCCGCTCCGCCAGCTCGAAGAACTTGATCCAGTGCGCGTCGGTATAGGGCAGCGCGCAGATGTAGCCGTCCTTGGTCGGGAAGGGATGGCGGAACTTGTTGATGATACGGTCGTATCCCATCGGCGCGCGCTCAGGGTTCCAGGTGGCGCCGAACAGGTGCTCGGTCAGCCAGAACGAGGCCAGGGTCTCGAGCATGGGCACCTCGATCATCTGCCCCTCGCCCGTGCACTTGCGATGGTAGAGCGCGCCCAGCACGGCGATGCAGAGATGAAGCCCGGTCGTCTTGTCGGCGATCAGGCTCGGCATGAAGCGCGGCGGCAGGCCGTCGACCCGGCTCTGCAGCGAGGCCGCGCCCGACACGCCCTGCACCAGGTCGTCGAAGGCCGGCTTGTGGCCGTACGGCCCCTTGCGCGCATAACCCAGCGAATAGGCATAGATGATCGAGGGGTTGATCTTCTTCAGCTCCTCGTAGCCCAGGCCCAGCCGTTCGATCGCCTGCGGCCGGCTGTTGTGGATGAAGAGATCGGCGTCCTTGATCATGTCCTTCAGGACGGCGCAGGCAGCCGGCTTCTTGAGGTCGAGGCAGATCGAGCGCTTGTTGCGATTGGCCGCCATGTAGATCGGGCCCATGGCCGGAGCGTTGCCGAGGCTGCCGCCCGAAGCGCGCAGCAGATCGCCCTCCGGCGGCTCGACCTTGATCACGTCTGCGCCCATGTCGGCCAGATGCTGCGTGGCGAACGGCCCCAGCAGAACGGCCGTCAGATCGATCACACGCACGCCCTGCAATGGTCCCGGCATTTCCTCGTCCCCGCTATGACGTTTTGATCTTGTCGGAACCGTGCCATCGCCCCTTGCGAAATGGTAGTCCTACGGTAACACCTCGTCCCGAGCCGCTTCGCGGTGCGATGCGCGGGGCATTTCTGGAATTTGGGGTCATGTGATGGCTGGAGCGCTGGACGGTCTGCTGGTGGTGAGTGTCGAGCAGGCGGTGGCCGCTCCCTATTGCGCCGCCCGGCTGGCGGATGCCGGCGCCCGGGTCATCAAGATCGAGCGGCCGGAGGGCGATTTCGCCCGCGGCTACGATGGCTACGTGCACGGGCAGTCGAGCTACTTCGTCTGGCTGAACCGCGGCAAGCAGTCCCTCACCCTCGACTTCAAGGCGAAGGACGACCTCGCGCTCCTGCACCGGCTGGTCGGCAAGGCCGACGTGCTGATCCAGAACCTGGCGCCGGGCGCGGCCGAGCGGGCGGGTTTCGGCTCCGCCGCCATGCGGGCGGCCCACAAGAAGCTGATCACCGTCGACATCTCGGGCTATGGCGACCACGGGCCGTACAAGAACCGCCGTGCCTACGACCTGCTGGTCCAGGCCGAGAGCGGGCTGGCCTCGATCACCGGTACCGAGCATGCGCCGGGCCGGGTCGGCATCTCCGCGACCGACATCGGCACCGGCATGTATGCCCATGCCGCCGTGCTGGAGGCACTGATCGCGCGCGGCCGGACCGGCGAGGGCCGCGCCATCTCGGTGTCGCTCTTCTCCTCGATGGCCGAGTGGATGACCGTGCCGCTGCTCGGCATGGAATATTCCAACTACGAATGGCCGCGACTCGGGCTCACGCACCCGTTCATCGCGCCCTACGGCGTCTACCCGACCTCGGATAAGGTGCCGGTGCTGATCTCGATCCAGAACGATCGCGAGTTCGAGCGCCTGTGCCACGGCGTCATCGACCGGCCCGGCCTCGAGAAGGATCCCGACTACGCGACCGGCAAGGCGCGCAATGCGCGGCGCGACGAGACCAACGCCATCGTGGCCAAGAGCTTCGCGTCGCAGGCCTTCGCCGATCTCTCGGCCCGCCTCGAAGCGGCACAGATCGCCTGGGCGCGGGTCAGCAGCGTGAAGGACCTGACGACGCATCCGCAGCTGCGCCGCACCGGCTTCAACTCGATCGGCGGCGAGGACGTCTCGATCCCGGCGCTGGCCGCCTCCTATACCGGCGAGCCCGAGCGGCTGGGCGACGTGCCGACGCTCGGCCAGCACAGCGAGGCGATCCGCAAGGAGTTCGCCGCCTGATGTCCGACCGGCCGACGGGCCGCCTGCTCCGGGGAGCAAGGCTCGCGGCCTATGGCGCCGCCTACTTCTTCGCCGCCGGCGCCTTCATGAGCTACTGGCCGGTCTGGCTGCGCGACCGCGGGGTCAGCGACACCGAAATCGGCACGCTGTTCATGTCGCGCCAGATCGTCACCGTGATCGCCACGCTCTCGGTGGGCTGGATCGTCCACCGCCTGGCCGGCCCGCGCGGCGTCATCGTGGCGCTGGGGATCGGCGCCATCGTGATGATGGTCGCCTACCAGTTCTCCTATTCCTTCCTGGCCATCTTCATCGTGACGATGATCTGGGGATTCCTGTGGTCGCCGCCCATGCCGCTCTATGATGGCGTGCTGGTGACGGAGACCAAGAAGCACGGGCTCGATTACGCGCGCGTGCGCATGTGGAGCTCGGTCGCCTTCATCTTCGGGACTTTCCTCGCCGGCATCGCCGTCGACCGCTACGGCCCGCCCTGGGTGCTCTATGTCGGCATGGCGAGCATCGTGCTGCTGGCGCCGTTCGCACTGCTGCTGCCGGCAACGCTGCCGCGCGCCGCCGCGACCGGCCACGACCATGCGCCGTTCCGCGTGTCCGAGCTGCTGCGCCAGCCGCCGTTCCTGCTGTTCCTGCTGGCCTGCGGCCTCTGCCAGGCCAGCCATTCGGTGCTCTACAGTTTCGGCACCCTGACCTGGCGCGGCGCCGGTATCCCCGACGTCACCATCAGCGCGCTGTGGGCCGAGAGCGTCGCCATCGAGATCGTGCTGATGCTGTTCGGCGGCTGGCTGCTGGCGAAGCTCGGTGTCTGCGGCTTGATCGGCCTCGGCCTCGCCGCCGGCCTGGTGCGTTGGACGGGGATGGCCTTTACGACCGAGCTGTGGGCGCTGGTCCTGCTGCAGGCGCTGCATTCCTGCACCTTCGCCGCCTGCCATCTCGGCGCCATGGCCTTCCTGCAGCGCGCCCTGCCGACCCACGGCGCAGCGATCGGCCAGAGCCTCTATTACGCGCTGGGCACCGGCGCCACGCAGGCCGTCGTCTACCAGTTCTCCGGCATTCTCTATTCGGACTACGGCCAGCGCGCGTTTCTCGGCATGACCGTCGTCAGCGCCCTCGGAATGTGCGCGCTGCTGCTGCTCGCGCGGACGTGGAAGGGCGGGCTGCTGGTGGGGCAAACGAAGCCGCCACCTCTGTCATCGCGGGCGGGGTAACCCCCGCCCTGGAGCGCAGCGAAGGATCTCACGCTCGCCAGGGAGTCCTCTGGTCGCTCTGCAAGGTCCCTCGCTGTGCTCAGGACGACAGTTTTACCTACCGCGACCGGCCGCGCGCCGTGACCGGCCAGATCTCGACCAGCGTGTCGCCCTTCACCACGTGGAAGCTCTCGTAGAGATTCACGGTCGGGTCGCAATGCGGCGGCGTCAGGACGACCAGCTCGCCGAGCTTGGGTGCCTCCTGGCCCTTCGGCGCGATCACCGCGAGATGCTCGTCGCCCATGAAGCGCGTGGTGGCGCCTTCGACGGCGCCTTTCAGGATCACCGGCGGGCCCTTCTCGGTGGCCATCGCCTTCAGCCCGGCATCGACCGTCACCATGCCCGGCGTGTTGGCGCTGACCACGCGCGAATCGATCTGCAGCGCCTGCTCGAAGGTCGGCTTGTCGAGGCCGCGCAGGTCGCAGACATTGTAGTCGTGGTCCATGAACACGTAGGATCCGACCTGGAGTTCGGTGAAGACGCCGAGCTTGGCGTCGATGTAATGCGTGCCGGTGCCCGAGCCGGTGACGATGCCGGGCTTCAGCCCCGCCTCTTCCAGCTTCGCCAGGATACCCTGGAGGTATTCCGTGCGCTCCTTGATCTGGGCGGTGCGCTCCTTGAAGTCGACGATGTGCTGGTGGCTTCCGCAGTAGAACTGGACACCGGCATAGGCGAGCGACCGGAAATTGGCGATCTTCTGCACCAGCTCGACCGTGGCCTCGGGCGAGGCCGTGCCGGTGCGGTGGATGCCGGGATCGATGTCGACGATCACGGTGAGCGGCTTGCCGGCCTTTGCGGCCGCGGCGGCCAGCGCCTCGGCATTGGCGGGATGGTCGACCACCAGCATCAGGTCGGAGACCTTGGCATTGAGCTCGACGAGCCGCTGTATCGCCTGCGGCGTCACCACCGGCGAGGTGATGTGCAGGCTCTGGATCCCGGCCTCGCCCAGCGCCTCGGCCTCTCCGAGCTTGGCGCAGCAGACGCCGAGCGCCCCCGCTTCCATCTGACGGCGCGCGATGTCGGCCGACTTGTGGGTCTTGGAATGCGGCCGCAGTTTCACGTTATGCGCCTTGGCGAAGTTCGCCATCTCCGCGATGTTGCGATCGAGCATATCGAGATCGAGTACGAGAGCCGGCGAGTTCAAGGAGCGCCGTGAGCCCTGCTGTCCGATGAGATGTCCGTGCAGGTGCTCGGCTTCGCTTGTCATTTCTTCTGTCCTTCGGTTTGCAATGTGCGCACGACCATGGCTTCGCCGGTCGTACCGCGGTTGACGCCGGCGCTCTTCATGAAGGTGTTGTCGGCTCCGGTGCCCCAGAGCGCGACGCCCTGGGCCAGCAGGCCGCCGTCCACCTTCACCGTCTCGCCGGTGATGAAACGCGCCTCGTCGGAGGCGAGGAAGGTCGCGACGTCGGCGATATGTTCGGGCTCGCCACGGTCGGGCCAGGGCTGCTGGCCGAACTGTTTCTCGTATTTGTCGGGCCGGCCGCGATGGACCAGGGGCGTCGAGATGACGCCCGGCGCGATGCCGACCACGCGGATGCGATCGGGGCCCAGCTCGGCCGCCACGTTCTCGATCAGGCTGATGCAGGCCGCCTTCGCCGCCGAATAGGCGTGGCTGCCGCCGCCGCCGACCATGCCGGCGATCGAGGCGGTGACGAGGATCACGCCGCCGCCCCCGTGTTCCTTCATCGCCTGCGAGGCATGCTTCATGCCGAGAAACACCGAACGCGTCAGCACCGCGAACGTATAGTCCCAATCCTCGACACTCGTTTCGGCGATCGGCCCGAAGGCGCCGCCGACGCCGGCATTGAGATAGGCGATGTCGAGCCGCCCG
Organism: Reyranella sp.; assembly: GCF_965228225.1. GTDB lineage: Bacteria > Pseudomonadota > Alphaproteobacteria > Reyranellales > Reyranellaceae > Reyranella. Next base: position 3,879,768 of record NZ_OZ245801.1, read on the forward strand.
AAATGGCCCTTGGCCTCGGCGACCATGGCGGCGACATCCGTCTCCTTCGCAACGTCGCAGCGCACGAAGCCGACACTGTCGCCAAAGCCCTGCGCCCTGGCGACCGTAAGCGTCTCGGCGCCATTGGCCTCGTTGAGGTCGGCCACCAGCACCTTGGCGCCCTCGGCCAGAAAGCGCATCACGGTCGCGCGGCCCATCCCGCTCGCGCCTCCCGTAACGATGGCCACCTTGCCCGCCAGTCGATTCATGCCGATTTGACCCTCCGATGCCATGGTGGTGTCGCCGGCATCGCGAGGCAAGCCTGACGTTTTGCCGCTACGCGCGTCTGTCAGGCAACAGGGCTGCGCAGTGCTGCGGCCATCCGCTGCGGCGCATCGAAAATCGCTGCGACCTCCGTCGAGGGGCGAGCCTGCCGCTGGTTCCCGAACATCGGCAGGACCTTGAGCAGCGCATCCTTGACATCGATCGCCATGCCCATCGGGAAGTCTCGATTGGTGCTATGCCAGGCACGCGGCACGGTGTACTCGGCCGGGATGTCGGGACGCGAGTTGAGCGCGCCGAACCAGTCCCAGGCCCCCATCACGTCGAGCACGTTCGGGAAGTGTGGGGGCATGCCGATCTTGGCGCTGATGGTGACGATCCGGAGCTTCTTACCCATTGCCCCGGCCAAGGCTTCGTCCTCCCCGGCGATCGCGTAGAGCGCCTCCGAGAGGACGAGATTGCCCTTGGAATGGCCGACCAGCAACGGCGCGCCGAATCGCTGGTCCTTCAGCAGCGCGATGACCGTCTCCGTGTCCTTGCTGCTGCGCGCCCAACGGGCCCCCTTGTCCAGTTCCGACCATCGCTCGGTCCACGTGAACGTCTTCGACAACATATCGAGCGGCTCGAACAGGTGGCGCAGACTGTTGAGCCCGCCGAACAGAAAGAAGCCGCCCATCGCCTCGGTCAGCACATCGGCGAGACCGTAGCCGGAGACCACTGCGACGACGGGCTCACCAAGGGCGTCAGCGACGTTGCGGGCGAAGGCGGCCGCGCCCAAGGCGGAGCTGCCAACGCCGGCGACGACCAGCGCCGCGGCCGCTTTGTCGTTCTTGCTGAAAAACTCATCGGTCGTCAGGAAGAGTTGCAGCGGCTCCTGGCCGGACGGGGTGACAAACAGGATCGCACCTTCGCGCGCCAGCCAGAAGGCCAGTCCCTTCGTCTCCTCAGGCGTTATGACGCCGATGTCATAGAAAACGGCGTCGAGGATGGCGTTGCGGCGCTGCAGCGAATCGAGCGTGATGGCACGCAACGGATTGTCCGCAAACTTTGCCGGAAAAGCGGCCGTGCGTGCGGCCTGGACGGAACCGAGAGTGGTGAGTGTGTGCATGGTGCCTCCAAACGGCCGCCCCTCATGCGGCCTCTGACGACGTGCAAGAGGCATGCCTGCAACCACAAGCTGTCTGCACTTCTGAGCGGAGGATGGGCCCTGGGCCTAACCGCTGTTGCGCAGGCCGGCGGCGATGCCGTTGATGCTGAGGTGGATGCCCTGCACGACGGCGGGATCGGGATCGCCGGCGCGGTGGCGTCGCAGCAGTTCGATCTGCACGTGGTTCAGCGGGTCGATATAGGGGAAGCGGTTGCGGATCGAGCGCGCCAGCAGTGGGTTGAGTTCCAGCAGCGTCTTCTGCCGCGTGATGGCGCAGACTGCGTCGATCGACGACTTCCACTCCCGCTTCACGCGGGCGAAAACCTGCTCGCGCAGCGCCGTGTCGGTCACCAGCTCGGAATAGCGCGAGGCGATGGCGATGTCGCTCTTGGCCAGCACCATGTCCATGTTCGACAGGATGGTGCGGAAGAACGGCCAGTTGTCGTGCATCTCCTGCAGCATCGCCAGGCCGTCGGCCGGCCGCGCGGCGCTCCACGCCTCGATCGCGGCGCCGAAGCCGTACCAGCCGGGCAGCATGAGGCGGCATTGCGCCCAGCTGAACACCCAGGGGATGGCGCGGAGGTCCTCGATGCCCTGCTTCTTCGAGCGCGAGGCCGGGCGGCTACCGATGTTGAGCGAGGCGATCTCCTCCAGCACGGTCGATTCGCGGAAGTACCGGTCGAAGCCATCGGTCTCGTAGACGAGGTCGCGATAGGCGCGGAAGGCGTGCGCCGACAGCTCCTCCATGACGGCGAGATAGTCGGCGGGCGGCGGCGGCCGGTCGGCGTCGAGGAGCGAGGCTTCCAGGGTGGCGGCGGCCAGGGTTTCGAGATTGCGCCGCCCGACCTCGGCGTTTGAATACTTGCCGGCGATGACCTCGCCCTGTTCGGTGATGCGGATGGCGCCCTGCACGGCACCGGGCGGCTGCGCCAGGATGGCGTCGTAGCTCGGCCCGCCGCCGCGGCCCACCGAGCCGCCGCGACCATGGAACAGGCGCAGCCCGATCTGGTGGCGCTTGAAGGTTTCGATCAGGGCGAGCTCGGCCTTGTAGAGCTCCCAGGTCGAGGTGAGATAGCCGCCGTCCTTGTTGCTGTCGGAGTAGCCCAGCATGACTTCCTGCGTGCCGCCGCGCGACGCCAGCAGGCGGCGATAGGCCGGCAGGGCGAGCAGCTCGTCCATGATCCGTCCGCAGCGCTGCAGATCGCCGATGGTCTCGAACAACGGCACGATGTCGACGTCGAGACGCCCCTCGCGCGGATCGAGCAATCCGCCCTCCTTGAGCAGCACGGCCACTTCGAGGATGTCGGAGACGCTGTCGGCCTTCGAGATCACGTAGTTGGGCAGGGCGGCACGGCCGTAGCGGCGATGCGCATCGGCCGCCACGCGCACCAGGTCCAGTTCCGCCGCCGTTTCGTCGCCATAGGAAAGATAGGGCGAGGCGAGCGGCCGCATGTTGCCGAGTTCGGCGACCAGAAAATCGACGCGCGCTTCCTCGTCGAGCCCGGCATAGTCGATGCCGGTTCCGGTTGCCGCCACGAGTTCGGCCATGACGCGCGCATGCACGTCGGAATTCTGGCGAAGGTCGAGCGACGCCAGATGGAAGCCGAAGACATCGACGGCGCGCCGCAGCGAGCGCAGGCGCCCGCGCGCAAGATCCGCCGAGCCATTCTCCGCCAGCGAGCGGTAGAGCGTGTCGAGGTCTGCTTTCAGATCCTCCACCGTCTCATAGGCCGGTGCCGGACCGACCGGCGGCTGCGGCGGCTCCAGCCTGTCGAGCGACCACGCGGTTGAGGCCAGCCGCGCGTAGATGCCGACGATGGCCCGCCGGTAGGGCTCGTCCTTGCGCTCCGGCGCGCGGTCGGCCGAGCTTTCGACGAGCCGGCGCAATCCCTCCGACACGTGCACGATGCGGCCGTCGAGCGACAGTTCGCTACCCAGCCGGTGCAGTTCCTCGAGATGGAAGCGCAACGCCCGCTGGCTCTGCAGCGTGAGCGTCTGGCGCGTGACATCCGCGGTGACGTAGGGATTGCCGTCACGGTCGCCGCCGATCCAGCTGCCCATGCGCAGGAAGGACGGCACCTCGATGTCCTGCCAGGCCGCTTCGATGCCGCCCAGCCGGTCCTCGAGATCGGCATAGAAGATCGGCAGCGCGCGCAGGAACGTATGATCGTAATAGGCGAGCCCGTTGGCGACCTCGTCGATCACCCGCAGCCGCGTGTCGCGCAGGATGCTGGTCTGCCACAGAGTGAGCACGGCGCGGCGCAGCGCCTGCCGGTTGGCCCGCAGCTCCTCCGGCGTGAACTCGACCCGGTCGCGCTCGTCCAGCAGCCGCGCGATCTCCATCTCGCGGTCGATCGAACTCTTGCGCCGGATCTCGGTCGGGTGGGCCGTCAGGACGGCGCTGCACAGCGCGTGGGCGAAAAAGGCCTGCAACCGCTCGCGGGGGATTCCGCCCTTCACCGCGCGACCGAGCGCATAGGCCATCGTGCCGGGCTGCGGCGGCGCCTTGGCAATGGCGAGGGCACGGGTGCGGCGGATGTGGTGCTGATCCTCGGCGATGTTGGCCAGATGCGAGAAATGCCCGAAGGCGCGGATGATGCGCAGCGCTCGATCCATGGGCAGGCTCGTCATGGTGGCCTGCAGTTCCTGCCGCGCCGCCTCGTCGGCCTCCCGATGGAACAGCACCCCGGTGCGGCGAATGTGCTCGACCAAGTCGAACACGGCGTCGCCTTCCTGGTCGCGCACCGTCTCGCCGAGGATGCGCCCGAGAAGCCGTGTGTCGTAGCGCAGCGGCACGTCCTTCTTGGCCGCTTCCCGGCTGGGCGTTTCGATCTGGTCCATGGACTGCTCCCTTCACCCCTGTCCTGCTACCAGATGCACGGCCCGGGGCCGGTCCTCAATTAGGGGATTCGTCCAGAAAGCATATTCGTGACCGCCGCTCGCCGCACTTCAGAAGTCTACTGCTGCCGAGAACAGAAACGTCCGCGGCAGGCCCTGGGCGACCGCACCGTAGCTCGCCACGCCGGACCAGTAGTTGTTGTCGAAGACGTTCTGGACGGCGCCGCGGAATACCACCGGTGTCTTGCCGAGAACCGTGCGGTAGCGCGCGTCGAGCGCCAGCGTGGTCCAGGTCGGAATGCTCTGCGTGTTGGTCGCGTTTACATACTGGCTGGAAGTGGTGATGACGCCCGCCCCCAGCGTCAGGCCGCTGGCAAACGGGGTATCCCATTCCAGGTTAAGCGTGCCCTTGAACACCGGGGCGCCGATCGCGACATTGCCGTTGGTGGCGGGATTGCTGGTCGAGCTGAGCCTTGCATCGAGCAGCGCCACGCCGCCCAGGACACGGACCGTCGGCACGATTTCGCCGAACACCTTGATCTCGAGGCCACGGTTGGTCTGCTGACCGCTGGCCGTGTAGACGGTATTGACCAGTTGGGCGAACGGCTTCTGGATCTGGAACAGGCTCAAGGTCGTGGCGATTTTTCCGAAGTCGACCTTGGCTCCGACTTCGAACTGCTGCGCGATATACGGCGCCAGGACCTCGCCGGCATTGCTCGCCGCGGCCGGAGCGACATCTCCCTTGCTCAGGCCCTGGATGTAGTTGGCGTACAAGGCAACGTTGTCCCATGGCTTCACGACGAGGCCGGCCATCGGCGTGACGGCACTCGTGTTGTAGGCCGATGTGATCGCCCCGGTCGTCGAGAAATTGTCCGACGCGATCTGCTGCCACCGAAGCCCGAGAGTGAGCTGGACCCGCTCGCCGAAGGCCGACAGGGTATCGGCGAGCGCGACGCCGCCCAGAGTGCTCTGGGATATCTTGGGCACCTGGGTTGGAGCGGGAACGTACTGGGACGGCTGGGCGACCGGCGAATAGATGTTCGACAGAACCGCCGACGAGGCATTGACGATTCCGCGATAGATCCAGTCCTGATAGCGGCTGGCCTGCAAGGCGACGGCATGCCGAACCTCGCCGGTATGGAAAGTGCCACGCAGCCCGGCATCGTAGGTCAGACGATTGACGTTGAACTTGTAGTAGCCGGGCGTGCTCGTCGTGTTGCCCGCCGCATTCGTGATGGTTGGCGTACCGAACAGGCGATCGACCTGGGTAAGCCCGCCACCGAAATCTGCGAAGAACGTCAAGTCGGGGAGGATGTCGTACTCGGCGCGCAGCAGCGCGGATTGGTCTGCGGCCTGCGACCATTCCCACGTCTGGGTGACGTTGCTGCTTCCGCTGGGCGCCGCCGGCATCGCCACGCCTGCGGCAACGAGGAAGGGCCGCGACGGCGCCGTGAAGCTCTCGTACTGACTGACGACATCGACCGTCGCACGAAATCGCTCGCCGCGGAAATCGAAAGCGAACGCGCCGACCAGCGCATCGCGCGACTGATTGTTGATCTGGGTATTGCCGCTGTAGGCGCCACCGTTGAAGCGCACGCCGTACTCGCGGTTTTCGCCAAAGCGGCGGGCAACGTCGATGCGGGCGCCGAGCTGCGACAGGCCGGTATACTCGGCGGCGACCCGCGTCAGGTCCGTTGCGGCACGCTTCGGCACGATGTTGATCGAACCGCCGACACTGCTGTTGGGCGCCATGCCGAACAGCATCGCGGTGGGACCGGCGATGACATCGATGCGCTCGACATAGTCGGTGAACACCCGGTAGTTCGGCGCGACACCGTAGACGCCGTCGAAGGCGATCTCGCCGAAATTGCCCTCGGCGATGGGAAAGCCACGAATATAGTACGCATCGAGCATGCCGTTCGCCGGGCTGGTGACGCGCACGGTCGGATCGGTGTTCACCACATCCGCCACCGTCGCCGCCTGCTGGTTTTCGATCTTCTGCGACGTGTACGTCGTCATGTCGAAGGGCGTATCCATGAAGTCGCGGTTGCCCAGCAGACCGACCTGGCCGCCGCGCGCGACCGAGCCACCGGCATAGGCCGGCGGCAGATTGTCGATCATCGCCTGCGACGGCACGTCCTGGCCCTGCACCTTCACCGGATCGAGCTGCATGACACCGGCCGGCGCGTTCGCCAACTTCTGAACCTGGACGGTGTTCGCGCTCGTGAAGTGAAACGTGAGCCCGGTCCCGGCGAGCATTCGAGCCAGCGCCTCTGAGGGCGTGTGCGATCCGCTGACAGCACTGCTTGTGACCGACGCCGCAACATTGCCGTCCGCCGCGACCTGAAGTCCGGACTGATATCCGAACTGAACCAGCGCATCCGTCAACGCCTGGGCAGGAATGTTGAACTGACGGGTGCCCTGGGTGCCGGCGGGTTGAGCCCATGCCGCTCCCGAGAAGGCGATCCCCTCCAGCGCCACCGACGCCAGCAGCGCTGCAAACACTCCCGTCCGGCGGCGCGTGTTCCGCGCCTTCGTCCTCGCCCCAAGATTCACCGAACTCTCCCCATGGCAAAAGCTCATTCAGGGGCGATGACGCGAATGCGTCTCGTTCGTATCTACCCCTAAGGGTTTGACGATATGGGGGGTGGTCATTTTCCCTCGAAAGCTGCCGATCTCCGGCATTTTCATCGAGGGCCACCTCGGAGAACCTCCCGCTAGCCCGCCAACACGATGAGAAGCCAAGGGGTTACACGCAGCACACGTCCGCCTTGAGGCCCGACGATCGCGTCGAGCGCGTCCGCGGGATCCGTCGCGTCGAACACCCCGGTCACCGGCTGGTCACCGATGCTGCCACTGGCGATCACGATCCGACCCGAGAACCACGGGCGCAGTCGCTCGACGACTTCGGCGACGGGACGATTGCGGACGGCGAGCCGGGAGCCCGGCCCGGCCAGGAGAAAGTCCGGCAAGTCGGCCCCTTGCCGTACCGAGCCATCGCGGTCAACTCGGACCCAGTCGCCGGCAAAGAGTTCGTAAGTCGACCCGCGCATCGTCGCATCGACCTCGACATGCCCGCGCGCGACGCTGATGGAGGTCCCTCCCTCGAGCATCACGACACCGAAACGTGTGCCGAGGACTGTCGTCGTCGCGTGGCGCGCCACGACACGGAAGGGTCGGCTGGAATCCGGCGTCACGTCGAACTGCGCCTCGCCCGACAACAACGTCACGCGTCGCTCGCTGGTTGAAAAGCTGAGCCGGATGGCGCTGTCCGGCCCCAGCTGGACTTTGCTTCCGTCTCCAAGCTGCACAGATCTGACCTGTGCGGTTCCCGTGGCATGATCCGCTTCCAGTTTGCGGACCAATGAGGGCGTTAGAACAACCGCACCAAAGAGCGCGAGAACCGTTGCGAGAATGATTGGGCGCCGCGTCCAGGGCCGCCAGACCGGGTTCGGCCCCCCTGTGCCGGCGAACCCCACGGGGCTTGCCGCCGGCTCCGTCCCGACGCCGGCGAGTAGTGCGCCCGTCCGCGACACGCTCTCCCATGCCGCCCGATTGCCCGGAGCTTCCAGCCAGACCCGGAATTCGGCCTGCCGGTCCTCGTCCGAGGGGTCGTCGTCGAGCAGGATCAGCCAGCCCGCAGCCTCTCCTCTCGCCCGCTCCGGGTCAGCCTCCATGGAAGCCGGTTCCTGACGCAGACGCATGCCGGCCGGTCGCGCGAAGCGTTGCCAAACCACCGACACACGCAGACCAGGGCGCCCCATAAAAGGTAGACGATCCGGCTCGCCCGATTTTCCCCGGAATCCTCATTTGGGACGAGCGGCAGCCCCACGGGCGCGCCAGCGATCACAATGGGCGACGCCTTCGGCGACGAGCGTGAACGTACGCGTCACCGACAGATCGAGGTGGTTGGCAACCTCCTGCAGCGTCCGGCCTTCGATGCGGTTCATACGGACGGCGATCTGAGTGCGTTCGGGCAGAGCCGCCAGCGCCTCGAGGACAAGGCGGAGCTCATCCTTCGCCTCAGCCGAGCGCTCGGCGGAGGGCGCTTCGTCCGGAACAGCAAGTCCGGTTTGCTCGGAAGCGCCCCGCATGATCTCGCGCGAGAGCTTCCGGCGCGTGTCGATCGCGAGGTTTCGAACCAGCCGGTAGAGATAGGCCACAGGCTCGAGAACGGTCCGTTGCTCTTCTGCCAGGCGCAGCTTGAGCCAGGCTTCCTGCACCACATCCTCCGCCTGAACGCGCGACCCGACAATCCTGGCCGCATAATCGATAAGCGAGCCCCGGTGCCGGGCGAAGAGAGCGGAGGAGTCGGACGGCAAGTATGCCTCAGCATTCCCACGCGCGGGCGAAACGCGACCGCGATCATCACAAACTACCGATTTTGCGAATCACTCGCAATTATAAACTGCCACTGCCGCCTTCGATCAGGGCACGGCCCGCGCATCAGGGCTCTAGACTATCTCGACGACGCCCTCGCCACCGGCATAGAGTTTCTCGACCAGCGCCTTGCGGCGTTCGAGCGTGGCACGCTGGTTGATGTAGCCCTTGTCGGTGATCTCCTGGCCGTCGACCTGCGGCGGCTCGGCCATCAGCAGGACCCGCTTCACCCGCATCGACGAGCCGCGGCCCTCGGCATTCATCCTCGCGAGGCCTTGCTTCAGCGTGCCGACGACGGCGGGATGGGCCAGAAGCTCAGGCAGCGGCAGCTGCGCGGCGCTGTCGCCGGCGAGCTGGCGGCAGGCCGCGACGTTGGGAAAGCCCAGCAGCCCGACATACTCGCGGTCCTGCCCGCAGACCACCGCATCCTGCAGTACCGGCGAGGCCGCCGCGATGGCGGTCGTGCGCAGCGTGCCGACGAGAACGAACGTGCCGCTGGTCAGCTTGAAATCCTCGACCACGCGTCCGTCGAAGATGATGCCCTGGCTCGCATCCTCGGGATCGACGAATCGGCCGGCGTCGCCGATCCTGTAGAAGCCCTCCTCGTCGAACATCTGGGCCGTGAGCTCGGGTTGCTTGTAGTAGCCGGGCGTCACGATCACGCTCTTCAGCCGCAGCTCGTAGCGCCCCGCCGCGCCGGTCGGCACCATCTTCAGCTGCACGCCGGGATAGGGAAGGCCCACCAGCCCCACGCGCTCCGAGGCCCAGTGCACGCTGGTCGCGGTCGGTGCGGTTTCCGTCGAGCCCCAGCCGGTGACGAAGGGAATGCGATAGCCGGTGTGCTTGACCGCCAGCGCCTCCATGCGGTCGTAGAGATCGCCCGGCAAGGTCGCCCCGCCATAGGAGAGCACGCTGATGTTGGCGAAGAAGCGCCGGGCCAGAGCCTCGTCCTTCTCCAGCGCCGTGGCGAGCATGGCGTAGCCCGCCGGCACGTTGGAGAACGATGTCGGCGAGACCTCGCGCAGGTTGCGCAGCGTCTCCTCGAACAGGCCGGGCACCGGCTTGCCGTCGTCGATATAGGTCGTGCCGCCTTCGTTCAGGTTGCCCTGGAAGGTCGCGTTGCCGCCCATCGTATGGTTCCACGGCAGCCAGTCGAGCATGACCGGGGCCATGTCCGTCGCCTTGCGCACCCGCGCCATGCTCATCATGGCGACGTTGGCACACATCATTTCCTGGGTGTTGATCACCGCCTTGGGCAGGCCGGTGCTGCCGGAGGTGAACAGGAACTTGCCGATCGTCTTGGGTCCGATGGCCTCGATCGACCTGGCGACCGCGTCCGTCGCCTCGGCCGCCACGAGGTCGGTCCACGGCAGCGACGGCATCCCGGGCGGCGCCTTGTCGACATGGACCAGCAGCACGCCTTCGAGATCGAGCGCCGCCAGGGCGCGTGCATAGATCTCGCCGTTCTGAACGAAGACCAGGCCGGGCCGGATGAGGTCGAAGACGTATTTCAGCTTGGCATGGTCCTGGCTCATCACCGAATAGGCCGGCGAGACCGGTGCGACCGGCGCGCGCGCCTGCATCGCGGCCATGGTCAGCAGCGCGAACTCGATGGAGTTCGACGACAGGATCATCACCGGCCTGTCGGGACCGAAGCCGCGGTCGAGCAACGCCTGGGTCACCGAATCGACCTGCTGCTTGGCCTCGCCATACGCGACCGTCAGCCAGTCGCGCTCCGGGCCGCGGCGCTGCGCCAACCATAAGCGATCGGGCACTTCGGCCGCCCACTTGGCGAGCAGCGCCGGCACGTGGGACGCAAAGGGCTTCAATGGATGGTTCGACTGCAGCACGACGGTGCCGTCGTCGCGCCGCTCGACCTTGATGTCGCGACTCAGGAATTCGATGGGCTTGAACGGAACTTGCATTACACTGTCCAACGACGTTCTCCCCGGCGCCTGTTCTGTCGATGCGATTTAGGGACGGGAACCGCCCATCGGCAAGGGAGCGTTTGAAGAGTGTCGCGCAGCAATACGTCGGTGACGGCACCACCACCAGGTCGCTGGCTGCAATTGTGCGCCGGTCTTCTCTGCATGGTGGCGGTCGCCAACCTGCAATATGGCTGGACGCTGTTCGTCCATCCCCTCCACGAGAAGTATGGCTGGAGCCTCTCGAGCATCCAGACCGCCTTCGCCGTCTTCATCATCGCCGAGACCTGGCTGGTGCCGTTCGAGGGCTGGGTCGTCGACCGGTTCGGCCCGAAATACGTCGTGGCCGCCGGCGGCGTGCTGGTCGGCGCGGCCTGGTCCCTCAACTCGGTGGCCGACTCGCTGTTCCTGCTCTATGTCGCTGCGGCGCTGGGCGGCATCGGCGCCGGGGCGGTGTACGGGACCTGCGTCGGCAATGCCGTCCGGTGGTTTCCCGACCGCCGCGGCCTGGCGGTCGGGTTCACCGTCGCGGGATTCGGTGCGGGCTCGGCGCTCAGCATCATCCCGATCCAGGACATGATCGCCGCGCGCGGCTACGAGGCGGCCTTCCTCTGGTTCGGCCTGGTCCAGGGCCTGATCGTGCTCGTCACCGCCTGGGCGCTGCGGGCGCCGCCTCACGGCGAGGCGGTCGCGCCGGCCGCGCGCCTCCTCCAGACCCCGCGCGACTTCGCCCCGACGGAGATGCTCAGGTCCCGGATCTTCTGGCTGCTCTATTTCATGTTCATCCTGGTCTACTCGGGCGGGCTCATGGCGACGGCGCAAATCGCCCCTATTGCGCGCGACTTCAAGGTCGCCGACGTGCCGGTCAGCCTGCTCGGGCTCACCCTGCCGGCGCTCACCTTCGCCATCACCCTCGACCGCGTCATGAACGGTGTGACCCGCCCCCTCTGCGGCTGGATATCGGACCATATCGGCCGCGAGAACACCCTGTTCATCGCCTTCCTCCTGGAAGGGATCGGCATCTGGGCGCTTTGGGTCTATGGCCAGGACCCGCTGCTGTTCGTGATCCTGGGCGGCCTGGCCTTCTTCGCCTGGGGCGAGACCGCCAGCCTCTTTCCCACCATCTGCACCGACGTGTTCGGCACGAAGTACGCCACCACCAATGCCGCCCTTCTCTACACCGCCAAGGGCGTGGCCTCGCTGTTGATCCCGCTGGCGAGCTACTGGGTGGTCGAGACCGGAAGCTGGCATGACGTCTTCATGGCGGCCGCCCTGTTCAACCTGCTGGCCGCCTTCCTCGCCCTGGCCGTCCTGAAGCCGCTGCGGCTGCCGGCCCGAGTCCCTGCCGGAGAGACCTAGCGCGACCGCAAGTCGAAATCGGCGTGCGACCTGAATGCCCGTTCACATCGTGGCGGTTTTCGGCCAGAGTCCGCGCAGCACAAGGGAGAGAGTGATGGACTTCGAATACTCGGATCGCAGCAAGGCGCTGCTCGAGAAGCTCAACAAATTCATGGACGAGGTCATCTATCCGGCCGAGCCCATCTACGAAGAGCAGATGGAGACCGCCAAGGATCGCTGGCAGCTTCCCCCGATCATCGAGGAGTGCAAGGCCGAGGCCAAGAAGCGCGGCCTGTGGAACATGTTCCTGCCGGCCGACCGCGAGACCGGCGACACGCACGGCACGATGGGCCTCAGCAACCTCGAATACGCCCCGATCTGCGAAGTGCTCGGCCGTTCGTCGATCGCCTCCGAGGCGGTCAACTGCTCGGCGCCCGACACCGGCAACATGGAAGTGTTCGCCCGCTACGGCACCGCCGAGCACAAGGAGAAGTGGCTGAAGCCGCTGCTCAACGGCGAGATCCGTTCCTGCTTCGCCATGACCGAGCCGGCGGTCGCCTCGTCCGACGCGCGCAACGTCGAGTGCCGCATCGAATCGGACGGCAACGACTATGTCATCAACGGCCGCAAGTGGTGGTCGTCGGGCATGGGCGATCCGCGCTGCAAGGTCATCATCCTCATGGGCAAGAGCGATCCCAACGCGCCGGCCTACCGCCAGCAGTCGATGATCGTCGTGCCGCGCGACGCCCCGGGCATCAAGATCGTGAAGATGCTGCACGTGTTCGGCTATGACGACGCGCCGCACGGCCATGCCGAAGTGGTCTACGACAACGTGCGCGTGCCGAAGTCGGCCATCCTCCTCGGCGAGGGCCGCGGCTTCGAGATCGCCCAGGGCCGCCTCGGACCGGGCCGTATCCACCACTGCATGCGCGCCATCGGCGTCGCCGAGCGCGCGCTTGAGATGGCGATCAAGCGCGCCAAGAGCCGCACGGCGTTCGGCCAGAAGATCTCCGAAATGGGGGTCACCAAGGCCCATGTCGCCGACATGCGCATGGAGATCGACATGGCACGCCTGCTGGTCCTCAAGGCCGCCTGGGCGATGGACAAGTTCGGCAACAAGGAAGCCCGCCAGCAGATCGCGATGATCAAGGTGGCGGTGCCGAACATCACCTCGAAGGTGGTCGACCGCTGCCTGCAACTGCACGGCGCCGGCGGCGTCAGCCAGGTGTTCAAGCTGGCCAGCATGTACGCCCATCAGCGTACGCTCCGCCTGGCCGACGGTCCCGACGAGGTCCATCGCGACCAGGTTGGCCGTCTCGAGATCGCCAAGTACAACTGAATCCCGGTACCGGGATGGAACGAGGCGCGATCCCAAGGGATCGCGCCTTTTTCTTTGGGGCCTCATACTCCTCTCCCCCTAGCGGGGAATAGGAACATGAGAAGAGCGACGCAGGAGTCACCGTGGACAGTCCGAAGAAGAGCCGGCACGTCACCGATCATCTCGCCAACGAGCGCACCTTCCTCGCCTGGATCCGGACGTCGATCGCGGTGATGACGCTGGGCGTCGCCATCAACCGCTTCGCGCTCTTCCTGATGGAGATGCACCAGGTCGTGCCGCAGGTGCGCGATCTCGCCAACCGCCATGTCGAGAAGCTCGGGATCGGACTGGTGGTGCTGGGCATCGTCATGCTGGTCGGCTCGACCTGGCACTACCTCCATGTCGGCAGGACGATCGACGACGAGACCTATCGCCCGTCCATCAAGGTCATGGTCAGCACGGCCATCGCCATCGGCCTCATCGGCGGCTCGACGCTGATCTGGTTGTTCTAGCGCGGTCTGACGCGCACGGTCCTAGCGAGGAGAAGGCGCCGTTTGAGGCGGCGCGGGCGGACCGTCGGGCATGTCGAGCAGTTGGCTCTCCGGAGCGCCGGCCTCGTAGGCTTCCACCAGCGCCTCGGGATCGAAGGCGACGCCGATCGGGTTCTTCCGGAACGCCTCGGTCTGGAAGTAGGCCGCCGTCGCCTCCTTCGTCTCATAGCGGTCGACCTGCAGTTCGACGCCGTTGCCGTCGGGGTCGCGATAGTAGATCGACACGGTCGGCCCGTGATGGATGCAGCGCGCCGGCTCGATCCCCAGCGCCTTCACGCGTCGATAGGTCGAGAGCAGCGCGCCGATGTCGGCGAACGTATAGGCGACATGCGCCAGGCCCGAGGTCTTCGCATCGGGCGCCTTCAACCCCGCCAGATTGACGATGCCCAGGCGATGATGCTCGTCGTCATAGGTCAGGAAGCAGATGTACTCGGTGCGCTGGACCACGTGCATGTTCAGGACCGCCGAATACCAGTCGATCATCGGCTGCATGTTCGACGAGCGCAGCACGAAATGCGCGAACAGTATGGGCGCGGCTGGCTTGTCCGACAGGCTCCGGCGGCGCGATGCGGTCTCGATCACGGTATCCATGGCAATCTCCTCGATCCAGGCCGCGTCAATCGACGCAGCAGCTCATGCGGCTTGCGGAGGGCGGGACATCGAGAGCCGGATTTTCCGTGAAGAATCCGGTGGGATGAAGGGCGAAACCGGCGGTGATCACCGGCTGGACCGGGAAATCCTCGGGGCGCGGAATATGGTGCAAGCCGAAGCTGTGCCAGACCACGACATCGGTATCGACCAGCGGGCGGTCCGATTCCGTCCAGGCCGGCAATCCGTCGCCGCCGCTGCTCTGGTTGGGGTAGCGGCCGGCCGCGTAAAGCTCCTCGGGATGGTAGGCCGTGACCCAGAGCTGCCGGGTCATGAAGGCCGCACGCCGGGTGACCATCGACTGGGGGTGCGAGAAGGTGGGGATCGGGCTCAGCGGCAGCAGCTTGTAGGCGGTGGGCTGGCCCAGCCCGTTGCGCGCCTCGGCACTCTCGATCTTCCAGAACCGGGCGGCGTTGAAGTCGACGTTGCGCTGCGCGCCCTGCTCGGTTGCCAGGACCGTCGCGCGCGTGGTGAAGGCATTGCCGTACGGATTGTCTGCGCCCATGGGCAACGCCACGGTGTCGACCTCGACGACGCGGTTGCGCTCGCCGTCGACCGCCACGTCGAGCCGCATGTTGAAGACGTGCTGATGGTAGTGGGCATAGACGCCCGGCGACACGATCGTCCCATAGTCCGGCGCTTCGCCGGGCCGCAGGCCGGCGGTGTTCATGATACCGGTCGCCTTCATCTCGAAATGGATCGAGCCGTCCTGCTGAAAGTACCAGAACGAGCCGTACTCATAGTTGCCGATGGTCGAGATCGACGACACGACCAGCCGACGGGCGCGCCTCACATCGACCTCGCCCGTGAACAGGTCGGTGTGCTTCCACAGGATGCCGAAATCCTCCTCGTGCAGGCAGACCGCGCTCTCGATGCAGTAGGGATCGCCCTTGCTGTCGGCCAGCCAGGCATCGAAGTAGCGGATGGCGCCGAGACAGTCGCAGCCCAGCGTCAGGGAATTGGCCAGCACGCCGATGCCGTACTCGCCGACATCGAAGGCATTCTTGCGAAAATGCCCGCCGCCGGGGTGCCCGTAGGGTACGACCATCTCGGACAAGGCAGCCCGGTGCAGCACCGACCGCAGCCGTCCATCGTCCTCGTAGCCGATCGCATGCAGCACCAGCCCTTCGCGGGCATTGAAGCCGACGCGGAAACGCCATTTCTGCCAGCGCACCTCGTTGCCCTCGACGACGAAGCTCGGGCCGGCCGGCTGGACGATCTCCAGCGGCTTCACGTCATCGCGAAAGACGCTTCGATAGCGGGCGGCATAGTTGCGATCGAGCCTCGGCACGTCGGCCACGCCGTAGTCGTCGACGCGCAGCACCTCGGCCCGGTCGAGATCGACGACGGCACACAGCCCCTCGATGGGATGGGCATAGCCGTTGTCGTTCTTCTCGCTCCGGTACCAGCAGAACGTATGCGAGAGCCGCCGGCCTTCTTCGTCCGGCAGCCCGTAGTTGCCGGCCGACCAGGGGTCCACCTGGACGTTCTCGATGTCGGTGATGCCGCGCCGCGCCAGGGCCTCGCGAAAGCGGGGATCGGCCCGCGCCACCTCGCCGACCAGCGTTATGTCGTCGAACAGGATGCGCGGCCGGACGCCGGGCACGTGCCGCCAGTCGACGACCTTGTCGGCGAGGAGGTCCACCCGGGCTTCCCAGACCTGGCCGTTGGTGCGGTCGAACGCGCAAACGAACGCCTCGCGCGGAAACGACGCTCCCGCCCGGAAGTCCTTCACGACGCTCTTGTCGGGTTCGTGCAGGCTCACCGTTTCGAACATCATCCCCGGCCCGAGATCGTGTGCCGCTCGCACGGCCGCCGACGCTCGGCGTATCTCGTCGGGGGTCAGGGGATCGAACGGATGACCGGGGGCCGCGTGCGTCAGGGTCTCGGCGATGGCATCGGGCATGGTTTTCCTCTCGACGGCATTGTCACGTTGCCGATCGGGGAGCGCAACAAGCCAGTGCCCGGCGGCTGGGCCTGCCGAGACGACAATGTTACTCGGGCTGCAGCTCCACGCCGTTGCCGTCGCGATCGCGATCGACATGGCCAATCGGGCCAAGCTGGAGATCCTGGCATCGGGCGCCTTCAGCCCCGCCCTGTTCCGGTGATGCTCGTCGGATACGCATGTTCAGCACGGGGCTGCGACATCCGCTTCGTTTGTTTCGGTTATTTCGTTTGTTTCGTTTACCCTCTCCTGACTCCGACTTTTTCAGCGGTCTGCTTGGCCTTCTCTTGCGGGCCGACCCCGCCTTGCCAAAAAACTAACTGAACGGTAAGTTAGTTCTATGAAACCGCCAAAGCAGCGCCGGGCGCCCGCCGCCCGGCCGCAGGAGATCATCGACGCGGCTCTCGCCCAGTTCGTGGAGACGGGGTTTGCCGGCACGCGGCTCGACGACGTGGCCAAGCGCGCCGGGCTCTCCAAGGCCGCGATCTACCTCTACTTCGCGGACAAGATGGCCCTGTTCGAGGGCGTGGTGCAGCATGCGGTCGCCAGCAATCTTGGTCAGATGGAAACGATGCTCGAGGGCCATCGCGGGCCGGTGGCGCCGCTGCTGCCGCGCATCCTCGAATTCCTGGCCAACCGCATCGAGACAACGCCGATGGCTGCGGTCGCCAAGCTGGTCATCTCCGAATCGCGCGCCTTTCCCGAGATCGGCCGGTTCTACCTGAAGGAAGTGATCGGCCGCGGCCTGCCTCTCATGGAAGGCCTGATCCGTCGCGGCATCGACCGGGGCGAATTCCGCAAAGTCGACTCCTTCATGACCGTGCGGTCGATGATGGGGCCGATGCTGCTCGCCATCGTATGGCGCACCGTGTTCGAGCCGATCGGGGCGGAGAAGCTCGACGTTCGCGCACTGGCGCGCCATCACGCCGATCTGATGCTGCACGCGCTTCGACCCGACGCGGGAGACGCACCATGAAGCGCGCATCCTTGGTCGCCGTCGCGGCCCTCGCCGCCGCGCTTCTCGTCTCCTACGTCGTCTGGGGCGATCGTCTGCTGGCCCTCGTCGGGATCGGCACCGACGACGGCCGCTATCTCGGCTATGTCGAGGGCGAGACCAGCCTGATCGCGCCGCCGATCGCCGGCCGTTTGATCGAGCGGCCGGTCGATCGCGGCGGGCGCGTGAAGAAGGGCGACCGGCTCTTCGTCATCGATCCCGTCGCCGCCAAGGCCGAGGTCGCGCGCGCCGAGGCGATGCTGGCCGAGGCCCGGGCGCGGCACGAGAACATGCTGACCGGCAAGCGGCAGGAGGAGCAGGATGTGATCCGCGCCCAGCGCCGCGAGATCGAAGCCGCGCTCGTGCAGGCCGAGGCGGAACTGAAGCGCCAGACCGAGCTGGTGGCACGCAACATCTCGACCCATCAAGCCTTCGAGCAGGCCGATTCGCAGGTGCGCCAGCTCAAGTCGCGGGCGGCCTCGCTGGAAGCGCAGGAACGGGTTGGCGACCTCGCCGCGCGCCAGGCCGAGATTGCTGCCGCCGCCGCGCTGATCGAGCAGAGCCAAGCCAATCTTGCGCAAGCGAAGAAGCGGCTGGAAGACCTGATGCCGGTCGCGCCCGAGGATGCGCTGGTCGAGAACACCTTCTTCAACGTCGGCGAGTGGGTGCCGGCGGGCTCGCCGGTCGTATCGCTGCTGCCCGACTTCCGCGTGAAGCTGCGGTTCTTCGTGCCGGAGGAGGACGTGGCGCGTGCCCGCACCGGCCGCGAGGTCGCCTTCACGTGCGATTCCTGCCCCGCCGGCCTCAAGGCCACCATCATTTACGTCTCGCCGCGCGCCGAATACACGCCGCCGGTGATCTACTCGCAGAGCGCCCGGACCAAGCTCGTCTTCCTGGTCGAGGCGCGGCCGCTGAATGCGGGCACGCCGCTTCCGCCGGGCCTGCCGGTGTCGGTCGAGCCGTTTGGTTCGACTCCATGACGGCCTTCCCATGACTTTGGCGATCGACGTCCATGACCTGGTGAAGCGCTACGGCACGCGCACGGTGGTCGACAAGTTCAGCCTTGCCGTGGAACGGGGCCGCATCTGCGGCTTCCTGGGACCCAACGGCTCCGGCAAGACCACGACCTTGCGCATGATCTGTGGACTGCTGACTCCCGACGGCGGCGGCGGTACCTGTCTCGGTTACGACCTCGTGCGTGATCGCGAGGCGATCAAGCGCCAGACCGGTTACATGACCCAACGCTTCGGCCTCTACGAGGATCTCACCATCCGCGAGAACCTCGAATTCGTCGCTCGCGTCTACGGCCTCGACCGTTTGAAGGAGCGAATCGACCGGTCGCTGGAACGGCTCGGCCTCACGACACGCCAAGGCCAGCTCGCAGGCTCGCTGTCGGGCGGCTGGAAGCAGCGGCTCGCCCTCGCCGCCTGCGTGCTCCACGAGCCCAAGCTGCTGCTGCTCGACGAACCCACGGCCGGCGTCGATCCCAAGGCGCGCCGCGCCTTCTGGGACGAGATCCACGCCTATGCGGCCGACGGCATCACCGTGCTGGTCTCGACCCACTACATGGACGAGGCCGAGCGCTGTCACGAGATCGCCTACATCGCCTATGGCGAGCTGATGGCGCGCGGCACCGCCGGGGAGATCATCCGCCAGTCCGGCCTCTCGGCCTTCGTCGCGAGCGGCCCCGGCGCCGACCGGCTGGCCGCGAAGCTGCGCGATGCGCCCGGCGTCAGCGCCGCGGCGGCCTTCGGCGCTACGCTCCATGTCTGCGGCCCCGACCGCGCGGCGCTCGAACAGGCCATCGCACCCTGGCACGGCGATGCGGGAATCACCTGGCAACCGGCGGAGCCGACCCTCGAAGACATCTTCATCCACCTGATGGGACGGGCACGCGACAATGCACCCGGCGGCCCGTGATGCGCTGGTTCGCGGCGCGGCGCGGGTTCCTGCAGCGGCTGGGCGCCATGATCGTGAAGGAGGTGCTGCAGCTTCGCCGCGACCGGCTGACCTTCGCCATGATGTTCGGCATGCCGATCGTCCAGCTCCTGCTGTTCGGCTACGCGATCGACACCGACCCGCATCGCCTGCCCACCGCGGTGATCGCGGCCGACCAGAGTCAGATCACGCGCACCGTGCTGTCGGCGCTGAACAACACCGGCTACATGCGCTTCACGCATCATCTGTCGAGCCAGGACGAAGCGGACGCGCTGCTGCAGCAGGGCGAGGTCCAGTTCGTCGTCACCATCCCGTCCGACTTCACGCGCCGACTGGTGCGCGGCGAGCGGGCGCAGATCCTGATCGATGCCGACGCAACCGACCCGATGGCCGCCGCCAATCCGCTGGCCGCGGCCGGCCCCTCGATCGCCCAGGCGCTGGCCCGTGACTTCGTAGGACCGCTGGCGGGCCTGCGCGACAAGCCTGATTCCGTCGAGGTCGTGGTGCAGCGCCGCTACAATCCCGAGGGCAAGTCGCGCCTCAACATCGTGCCCGGCCTGCTGGCGGTGATCCTCACCATGACCATGGTGATGATGACGGCGCTGGCCGTGACCCGGGAGCGCGAACGCGGCACCATGGAGAACCTGCTGGCGATGCCGGTGCGCCCCATCGAGGTCATGATCGGCAAGATCGTGCCTTATATCGTCATCGGCGCGGTCCAGGTGACGGTCATCCTGCTGGTTTCGCGCCTGCTGTTCGACGTGGCCGTCCAAGGCAGCGTCGTGCTGCTGGCGACCGGCACGGCACTGTTCATCACGGTGAACCTCGCGATCGGCTTCACCATCTCGACGCTGACCCAGAACCAGCTGCAGGCCATGCAGGCCTCGTTCTTCATGATGCTGCCCTCGATCCTGCTGTCGGGCTTCATGTTCCCCTTCCGCGGCATGCCGATCTGGGCGCAATGGATCGGCGAGGCCCTACCGGCCACGCATTTCATGCGGGTGGTGCGCGGCGTCATGCTGAAGGGCGCGGGCTTCGACGAAGTCGCGACGGAGCTCGCCTCCCTGCTCGCCATGCTGCTGATCGTCTCGCTCGTCGCGGTCAGCCGGTACAAGGTGACCTTGGATTAGCGCGCGGCGGCGGATTAGTTCTTGGAGGGGCTGACCTGCGAAAGCAGTACCTTGACCCGCTCTGCGTCTCGGCCTCCTCTGCCGGCACATGTCCGCTCCCGCCATCGACCAGCCCGACACGCTGTCACGCCTGATCCCCTCGCGCACGGCTCGCGGCTTCTTCCTGGCCGTGCTGTCGGGCCTCTTCTTCAACTTCCTGAACGCCTCGGTGAAGGAACTGGCGAGCGAGATGCCGCCGCTCTACGTCGCCTGGGGCCGCTGGGTCGCCGGTGTCGCGCTGATCGCGCCCTATCTCTTCTGGCGCGCCGGCTTCGCCGGCATGAGAACCTACGACCTGAAGCTCCACTGCTTCCGCGGCCTCTTCCACACGTCCGGGTATGCGCTGTGGTACGAGGCCGTGGTCTGGCTGCCGCTCGCCACCATGGCGGCGCTGGGCTTCACCGGCCCGATCTTCGTCACCCTGGGCGCGGTGATCTTCCTGCGCGAGACGGTGCACTGGCGGCGCTGGCTGGCGGTCGGCATCGGCTTCGCCGGCATGCTGATCATCGTCCGGCCGGGCCTCGTCACCGTGAACCCCGGCATCGTCATGATGCTGTGCGCCGTGCCTCTCATCGCGGGCTCCAACCTGGTGGCCAAGGTCGTGTCGGGCCGCGACAAGCCCGCCGTCGTCGTGCTGTGGCAGAGCGTGATCGGCGCGATCTGCTTCACGCCCCTCGGCCTGTGGTTCTGGCAGACGCCGACCCCCGACCAGCTCCTGCTGTTCCTGGCCGCCGGCTTCTTCGGGACGATGGGTTACTTCTTCATCACCTGGGCGTATCGCCTGCTCGACATTTCCGCCCTGCAGTCCATCACCTTCCTGGGCATCGTCTGGGCCGCCTTGATGGATGTGGCGGTCTGGGGCAAGACCTCGGATATCTGGACCTTCGTGGGCGCGGCGATCATCGTGGCGTCCACGACCTACATCGCCCACCGCGAGGCAAGAGCGGGGGCCGCCGCGGGAGGAAAGAAGAAATGACGGATCGTCTGGCCGGTAAGGTTGCGCTCATCACCGGCGGCGCCTCGGGCCTCGGCGCCAATGCCGCCGAACTCATGGCGAAAGAGGGTGCCCGCGTCGTGGTGGCCGACGTCGCCGTCGATCGCGGCAAGGCGGTCGCCGACCGGCTGGGCTCGGCCGGCCACTTCGTGAAGCTCGACGTCACCAGCGAGGACAACTGGAAGGCCGCGATCCAGGAAACCGTCGACAAGTTCGGCGCCATCCACGTGCTGCTGAACTCGGCCGGCATCGGCCTCAGCAAGACGGTCGAGGAGATCACGCTCGAGGAATGGCGCAAGGTGCACGCGATCGACCTCGACGGCGTTTTCCTGGGCTGCAAGCACGGCGCCGCCGAGATCAAGAAGCATACGGCCCGCCTCGGGGGCTCGGTGATCAACATCTCGTCGATCTCCGGCATCATCGCCGGCGCCAACATGGCGGCCTACAATTCGGCCAAGGCCGGCGTCCGCCTCCTGAGCAAGTCGGTGGCGCTGCACTGCGCCAAGTCGGGCTACAACATCCGCTGCAACTCGGTGCATCCGACCTTCATCGACACGCCGATCCTCGACAAGTATCGCGACCGTTTCGGCCAGGACCTGATGCAGCAGAAGCTCGGCAAGCAGGTCCCGATCGGCCGCCTCGGCCGGCCCGAGGAAGTGGGCTGGGCGATCGTCTTTCTCGCCTCCGATGAATCGAGCTTCATGACCGGCTCGGAAGTGATCATCGACGGCGGCATCTCGGCGATGTGATTAAGTGTCGTCTCGGGCGGGGTAACCCCCGCCCTGGAGCGAAGCGCAGGACCTCACATGGCGGCCAGACGCCGACCGTGGTTGGCGTAAGATCCTTCGCTGCGCTCAGGATGACAGGGGGTTCAAATGCTGCTCAATCTCGACGGACGTAAGATCTACTTCGACCTCGCCGGGCCGCAGAACGCGCCAGCCGTCTGCTTCACCCACTCGCTGGCCGCCGATGGCGGCATGTGGACCGAACAGCTGGTGCCGCTGCTGGCCGCCGGTTATCGCGTGCTGCGGCTCGACATGCGCGGCCATGGCGGCAGCCAGCCGGTCGAGGGCGACTACACGATGGACGAGCTGGCGGGCGACGTGAAAGGCGCGCTCGACGTGCTGGGCATCTGGAAGGTCCATTACATCGGCCTGTCGATCGGCGGCATGATCGGCCAGGGCTTTGCCCTCGCCTATCCGGAGCGCCTGCACTCGCTGACCTTGTGCGACACGCACCCCTCTTCGCCCGACGATTCGGCGGGCCTGTGGGACCAGCGCAAGGCGGCCGTCCGGGAGAATGGCGTGAAGGCGCTGGCCGACGGCAACATGGAGCGGTGGTTCACCTCGGAGTTCAAGGAAGCCAATCCGACGCGGTGGAAGGAGATCCACTCGACGATCTGCGGCACGTCGGATGTCGGCTTCCTGGGCTGCGCCGCGGCCATCCAGAACTTCGACTATCTCGACAGGCTGCCGACCATCAAGGTCCCGACCCTGGTGATCTGCGGCGACGACGATCCGGCGACGCCGCCCGACCGCAACAAGCTGATCGCCTCGAAAATCCCCGGCGCGCGCTACGAGGACATCGCCAAGGCCCGCCATCTGCCCAACGTCGAGCGGCCCGAGCCGTTCAACCGGCTCATGATGAGCTTCCTCGGCCTCAATCGTTAGGACACGACCAATGGATTTCGCCTTTTCCGAAGACCAGCTCGCCATCAAGGACAGCGTCGCCAAACTCTGCGCCGGGTTCGACGATAAATACTGGCTGAAGAAGGACAAGGACGGCGGCTTCCCGGAGGATTTCTACCGCACGATGGCCGATGCCGGATGGCTGGGCATCGCCATGCCGGAGGAATATGGCGGCTCCGGCCTCGGCATCACCGAAGCCTCGATCATGATGCAGGCGGTGGCCGAGTCGGGCGCGGCGCTGCAGGGTGCCTCGGCGATCCACCTCAACGTGTTCGGGCCCAACCCGATCGTCGTTTTCGGCACAGAGGAACAGAAGAAGCGCATCCTGCCCGACATCATCAAGGGCAAGGTGAAGGGCTGCTTCGCCGTCACCGAGCCCGACGCCGGCCTCAACACCACGGCCCTGGAAACACGGGCCGAGCGCGACGGCAACGGCTATGTCGTCCACGGCAAGAAGACCTGGACCACGACGGCGCAGATCGCCGACAAGATGCTGCTGATCGCCCGCACGACGCCGAAGGAAAAGTGCAAGCGGCCGACCGATGGGCTGTCGCTCTTCTACACCGACTTCGACCGCAGCAAGATCGAGGTGCGGGAGATCGAAAAGATGGGCCGCAAGGCGATCGACACCAACCAGGTGTTCATCGACGGGCTGAAGGTGCCGCTCGAGGATCGCATCGGCGAGGAGGGCAAGGGCTTCCACTATCTGCTGCACGGGCTCAACCCCGAGCGCATCCTGATCGCGGCCGAGGCGATCGGGATCGGCAAGGTCGCCCTCGCCCGCGCCACGCAATATGCCAAGGAGCGGGTCGTGTTCGGCCGGCCGATCGGCAAGAACCAGGCGATCCAGCACCCGCTGGCCGAGAGCTGGATGCAGCTCGAAGCGGCCAACCTGCTGACCTTCAAGGCGGCCTGGCTGTATGACAACGGCAAGGAATGCGGCGCCGAGGCCAATTCGGCCAAGTATCTCGGCGCCCGCTCCGCCTACGAGGCCTGCGAGCGCGCGATCCTGACCCATGGCGGCTACGGCTACGCCAAGGAGTTCCACGTCGAGCGCTTCCTGCGCGAGGTCATGATCGCCCGCATCGCCCCGGTCAGCGAGCAGCTCATCCTCTGCTACGTCGCGGAACGCGTGCTGGGACTGCCGAAGAGCTACTGACCAGGCCGGATTGAGGCGGGAAAAGGGCAAGCGCAGACGATTGTATCGTTTGTATCCGCAACCCCTTGGCGATTCAGGGCGTTTGTCCAGTACCTGATCGCAACCCTTTCAACGGAGCCGCCCAATGACTCGCAACCAGCTGAATGCCGGCCTGGCGCTGGGAAGCGTGTTCCTGATGGCAGGCATCGTGGTCTTGGCGCCGCCGGTTCCGCCGGCCTCGGCCCAGAGCCAGGCCGAGCGCATCTGCCGGGAGCAGGGGATCACCCCGAAAACGGAGGGCTATGAATATTGCCTTTCGCAGGCCACCCGCGCGATTGAATGGGGCAAGCCGGAGATCGCTTACACGATGGCACGCGTAACCGCGGACGCTCGCGATTCCTGCCTTGAATCCGGCCTGTCTCCGGCCACGTCCGGCTACAAGAACTGTATGGAACGCGAGACCCACGCGCGCAGCCTTCTCGTGTTCACCGACGAGCCGCAATACGACCGCGACGTCGCTCACCAGTAACGCCCGTCGAACGCCCGTCACGGGTTGGGCCCGTCACGGCTGGGATAGAGCGTCTCGAGCCCAAACGCTCAACTATTTGGTTTAATTTTCCAGGACCGGGCAGGTCCGGCAACTATTGCGCTACGGCCAGCGTTCCTGAAGAGAAGGAGCACGCCATGAATCGCCTGAATACAGTCTTCATCGCCGTGGCTGCCGTCGCCGTCTTGGCGATGGCCCCTCACGTGCAGGCGAGGTCGGGTGATGCGCTCGCCATCGCAGAGAAAGCCTGTCTGGATCAGGGCATCAAGCCGCACTCGACGGCCTTCGAGAAATGTGTCGAGCGGGTCGCCGATGCCTATGACCGCACCGGTCAGATGCCGAAGGTCACGTGGCCCACCGCATCCATGGGCCAGGACGGGTTCCAGGCAATCTCCCAGGCGTGACCGTCGGGGTCGGCCACATAACCCCGAAAGCCGCCATGAGGCGGCGCACCGGCCGGCCGCAGCAGGCTACCGCCGGCAGCCACGAGCTGGTCCAGAAGCGGCTGCACGGCTTCCTTGTCTGTAACGTTGTGCGCGAGGCTGACAGCGCCCGGACTCTTGCCAGCCTGCCCTGAGTCGGCTGCGAGCGCGGCCGCGAGCCAGGTGGCAAGGACCATCCCGTTCATCTGATAGAAAACGATGTCTTCGGTTTCGAAGACTGGCTTCCAGCCGAAGCCTTCCCCGTAGAAGCGCTTCGACCGCGCAATCTCGGCGATACCGAGCGTGATCACCGCGATCTGTTGCTGCACCCTTCTCTCCCTCATGATCGCAGAGCGGACGGTTCCTTACCCTACGACGAAGACCGATATGCCATTTTGAGCGGGGTCGGCGTAGGCTCGGGCGCATGCAACCGCTCCCCTCTTCCGTCCTCCCCGTCGGCGTTCGCGCCCGCATCCTTCCCGGCATCAACGGCCTCGACATCCACGTGCTCGAAGCGGGCTTCGACCGTAAGGCACCCGCCGTGATGCTGTTCCACGGTTTCCCGGAAATCGCCTATAGCTGGCGCAAGGTCATGCCGGCGCTGGCCGAGGCAGGCTATCACGCCATCGCGCCCGACCTGCGCGGCTACGGCCGGACGACGGGCTGGAGCGCCGACTTCGACGCCGACCAGATCGGCTTCCGCTTCACCAACCTGTTGCGCGACGCGATCGGCGTGCTCTATGCGCTGGGCCATCGCACCGCCGAGGCCGCGGTCGGACACGATTTCGGCTCCTCGGTCGCCTCCTACGCCTCGCTGGCGCGCCCCGACATCTTCAAGCGCATGGCGCTGATGAGCGCGCCCTTCCCGGGTCCCTCATCCGTTCCCTTCGACACCGCCGGAAAGCCTGCTTCGCCCAAGGCACCGGACGTCCACGACGCGCTGGCGGCGCTGCCGCGTCCGCGCAAGCATTACCAATGGTATCAGTCGACGCGCGAGGCCAACGAGGAGCAGTGGCACGCCAAGCAGGGCCTGCACAATTTCCTGCGCGCCTACTATCACTACAAGAGCGCCGACTGGAAGGCGAACAAGCCCTACGAGCTGAAAGGCTGGACCGCCGAGGAACTGGCGAAGATGCCGACCTACTACGTCATGGACCTGGCCGAAGGCATGGCCGAGACGGTCGCCAAGCAGATGCCGACGCCCGCGGAGATCGCGGCCGCGAAGTGGCTCACCGACGACGAGCTCGCGGTCTATGCCGGCGAGTATGAGCGCACCGGTTTCCAGGGCGGCCTCAACTGGTATCGCGCCCGCACCAGCGGCCGCGTGACGCCCGAGCTCGAGATCTTCACCGGCCGCACCATCGACCAGCCGTCGACCTTCATCTCCGGCAAGAGCGACTGGGGCAACTACCAGTCGCCCGGCGCACTGGAGAAGATGCAGAAGAGCGCCTGCACCAACATGAACGAAATCCACATGGTCGAAGGTGCCGGCCACTGGGTGCAGCAGGAACAGGCCGCTGAAGTGAGCCGCCTGCTGATCAAGTTCCTGAAGGAGACCAACGCCTGACCGACCTGGCCAGCGTTTCCGTGGGCGACGAGGCCGCCCTCCTCGCGCTCAACAACGACCATGCCGTCGAGCTCTCCTGGCTCGACGCCCCGCGGCTGCGGAATCTTCTGGGGCAAGCCTTCTACGCCCGTCGCGCCGGCACCGTCGCCGCCTTCCTCATCGCCTTCGACCAGGACGCCGACTACGACAGCCCCAACTACCTCTGGTTCCGCGAACGCTATCCGCGCTTCGTCTATGTCGACCGCATCGTCGTCGCCCCGGCCATGCGCAAGCGCGGCCTGGCGAACCGCCTGTACGATGATCTTTTCCGCAATGCCACCGCCGCGGGCCACGACCTAGTCGTGTGCGAAGTGAACTCCGATCCGCCCAACCCGGCATCGGACGCCTTCCACGCGGCGCTCGGGTTCGCCGAAGTGGGCCATGCCGAGATCCATGGCGGCGCCAAGACCGTGCGTTATCTCGCCCGTTCCCTCGTCCCGGCACTCTGACACAGGAGGCGTCCCTCATGTCCGACCTCGCCGCTGTCGATTCGCTCACCGTCGACGTCATCACCGACAATGTGAGCGACACCTATGCCAGCAAGCCCGCGTTCGCGCTGTCGGAGATGGCCAACATCCTGAAGGCCGGCGCGAAGGAGATTTCCGGCGAGACGCTGCTGGTGGCCAATCTCGGCTACGGGCTGCGGCTCAGGACGAAAATCGGTCCGAGGCAGCACACGCTGCTGTTCGACACCGGTACGGAGGGTACCGCCTTCCTCCGCAACTGCCGCAACATGGCGATCGATCTCGGCGAGGTCGAGGAGATCGCCGTCACCCATGGCCACTGGGATCACATGGGGGCGCTTCCCGCAGCGCTCGACGCCATCGCCGCCCGCCGCGGGCGGGAAAGTGTGGCAGTCCACGTCAATCCCGACATGTTCAACGAACGGGGCGTGCTGCTGCAGGACGGCACCATCTTCCCGGCCGCCCGTGTCCCCACACCCGCGCAGATGGAGGCGCAGGGCGCGCGCGTCGTCAACGACGGCCAGGCCCGCACGCTGCTCGACGGTCACTTCTGCTACAGCGGCGAGATCCCGCGGGTCAGCGCCTTCGAGAAGGGCCGCGAGGACCATCTCTGCCGCAAGGACAATTCCGAGGAGTGGCGGCCCGACCCCTTCCTGATGGACGAGCGCATGCTGATCGTGAACGTGCGCGATCTCGGCCTCGTCGTGTTCAGCGCCTGCTCGCACGCGGGCATCGTCAATGTCTGCACCGAGGCGAAGCGCCTGTTCCCCGACATCCCCATCCACGCCGTGATGGGCGGCCTGCATCTCGGCGGCGTGATGGAGCGTCTCATTCCACAGACGGTGGAAGCCCTCGCCCCCTTCGACATCGGCTACTTCATCACCGGCCACTGCACCGGATGGCGCGCCTTGCATGCGCTGGCCAACGCCTATGGCGACCAGGTCAGCCAGTCGGCCGTCGGCACGAGCTACACGTTCGACGCCCGCGTGGCCCCGGCCGCCCGCGAGACCCGGGCGTCGTCGAGATTCGAAGCCAAGCCGACCTGGTGATGTCGCCTTCTCCCGGTCCGTTGTCCCTCCGTGCTCTGAGGGCTGCCGCTTTCGAGGGCCGGGAACCGCCGCCCCTGCAGGCGGTCGCGCGCCTGTCCTCCTATCGCTGGTTCGTCGTCGGGACGGTCTGCATCGGCGCCGTCATGGGGCAGGTCGATGCCAGCATGACCCAGGTGCTGCTGCCGCGGCTCGAGGTCGAGTTCGGTGCCCGCCTCAGCAGCGTGAGCTGGGTCGCCGTCGCCTACCTGCTCGCGCTCGCCTCGTTCATGCCGGTCTTCGGGCGGCTCTCCGACATGTTCGGCCGCAAGCTCCTCTACACCGCGGGATTCCTGCTCTTCATCGCGGGCTCGGCCCTGTGCGGCTACGCGACGACTCTGCCGTGGCTGATCTTCTTCCGCGTGCTGCAGGCGATCGGCGGCGCGCTGATCACCGCCAACAGCGTCGCCATCGTCGTGATGATCATGAAGCCCGAGGAGCGCGGCCGCGGCCTCGGGCTGCAATCGGCGGCGCAGGCGGTGGGCCTTGGCGCCGGCCCGGCGATCGGCGGCTTCATCCTCGACACGCTGGGCTGGCAGTGGGCTTTCTGGATCAATGTGCCGCTCGGAATCGCGGGCGCAATCCTGGGCTGGTTCGTGCTTCCCCAGACGGGCAATCCATCCAAGCATGAACGCTTCGACTGGCGCGGCGCGATCCTGATCGCGCCGGCGCTGACGGGCTTCGTGGCGGCGCTGAACGAACTGCACGCGCTCGGCCCGACCTCGCCGATCCTGTTCGCCTGTCTCCTGGTCGGCATCGTCTGCGCCTACCTGTTCGTGCGCACCGAGCATCGCACCTCGGCGCCGCTGCTCGACCTCGCGCTGCTCACCAAGCCCGCCTTCCTGCTGGGCAACTTGGCGAACTTCGCGTCCTACGCCACCCTGTTCGGCGTGTTCTTCCTCGTCCCCTTTGCTTTGGTGCGCATCTATCAGGACACGGCCCTGGCCGCGGGTCTGCGCCTGTCGATCCTGCCGGTGATGCTGGGTCTGCTCGCGCCCGTGGGCGGCATGCTCTACGACCGGCTCGGCGCCCGGGCGCCGACCTGCTGCGGCATGCTGATCTGCATCGCAGGACTGGCGATCCTCTATGTCTGCCTCGATGGCGTTGCTGCGAATCTCTGGCTGGTCACCCTGTCGCTTGCGGTGATCGGCGTCGGCCAAGGCCTCTTCATCTCACCCAACAGCAGCGCCATCATGTCCGCGGCCCCTGCCGGCGAAACCGGCCAAGCGGGCAGCGTCCTGAACGTGATGCGCATGCTCGGCATGAGCACCGGCGTCGCGGGCGCTTCGACTCTTCTCGCACTGTCGCTGGGCGGAAGCAGCGGCAGCACGCTCGACCTTCCGGTGACGGCGCTCGTCGCAGCCAGCCGCGACGTCATCCTTCTCCTGGCCGGCCTGGCCGCTCTGGCCGGCCTGATCTCGCTGATCCGACCAGGCGGCGCCGCAGGTCGCGACGCCGCTGGCGGGAATCGGGATCCCGTCGTCGAATGATCAGGCGGAGAGCTTCTTCGCCGTCTCCGCGATCCGGCGGCCCTGGTAGCGGGCGCCGGCCAGTTCGTTCTCCGAGGGCTGTCGCTGGCCGGTGCCGCCGGCGATCGTGGTGGCGCCATAGGGGCTGCCGCCGGTGATCTCGTCGAGCGTCATCTGGCCGGCAAAGCCGTAGTCGAGGCCAACCACCACCATGCCGAAATGCAGCAGGTTGGTGATGATGGTGAAGAGCGTCGTCTCCTGACCGCCATGCTGAGTCGCCGTCGAGGTGAAGGCGCCGCCGACCTTGCCGTTCAGGGCGCCCTTGGCCCACAGGCCGCCCGCCTGGTCGAGGAAGCTCGCCATCTGCGAGGACATGCGACCGAAGCGCGTGCCGGTGCCGATGATCACCGCGTCGTACTCGGCGAGATCCTCGATCTTGGCGACCGGCGCCTTCTGGTCGAGCTTGAAATGCGAGGCCTTGGCCACCGCTTCCGGCACGGTCTCGGGCACGCGCTTGATGTCGACCTGGGCGCCGGCCTCACGGGCACCAGCGGCGACGGCTTCCGCCATCGTCTCGATGTGGCCGTAGCTCGAATAGTAAAGAACGAGAACCTTGGTCATGTCTGTCTCCAGTTGTCGGTCGAGGTTGAAGGGTTGAAGGAAAGGGAAAGGTCAGGCCGCGATCCGGCCCATGCGGCCGGCGTGGTAGTCGCGGACTGCGCGTTCGAGCTCGTCGATCGAGTTCATCACGAACGGCCCGTGGCGCAGGATGGGCGCATCGAGCGGATCGCCGCCGACCAGCAGGATCTCGCTGTCTGATTCGGCGGAGATTTCGAGACGGTCACCCGGTGTCAGTCTTGCGAGCTGGCCCGCTTCGATCCGACGGTCGTCGCCGCCGATGCGGGCGGCGCCCACCATGACATAGAGGCCGAGTTCGGCAGGCCCGCCCACCGCAAGATCCGCCCGGGCGCCCTGCTTCAGGGAAGCGTGCACGACGAACGGTGCACCCGATGTCGCGATCGGCCCCGTGAGATCACCGAGCGTGCCGGCAACGACCCGCACCAGCACGCGCCCATCGTCAGCGAGAAGGGTCGGAATCTCCGATGCCGTCACATGTCGATAGGCCGGCTCCGCATGCTTGCCGCCCTTGGGCATGTTGATCCAGAGCTGGACGCCATGCACATGGCCGCCCTCGCGCCGAAGCTGCTCGTCCGGACTCTCGTCGTGAACCACGCCGCGACCGGCGCGCATCCACTGGACCTCGCCCGGCCGCATGCTGCTGGCATTGCCGAGACTGTCCTTGTGGGTCTGGCTGCCTTCCAGCAGCAAGGTGAGGGTCTCGATGCCGGCATGCGGGTGCGCCGAGGCACCCTTGGCCTCGCCTGGCCGGACATCGATCGGGCCGAACTGGTCGAGGAAGATGAACGGGCCGATCGCCTCGTAGGCATTCGACGGAATGGCGCGGCGCACTTCGAACCCGTCGCCTTCGAGGGTCCGGAACGCCTCATGGATGGAAACGAGCTGGCGCCTGCTTTTGCTGATGGTCGAAGCCGTCATGGCCGCCCTCCTTGGTACGACGGCTATGTAGGCGCTGCCGGTTTGCCTGAAAATCCGTATAATATTGAATGATCTTTTCAGTAATTTAGAAATGACGACGACGCCCGGCACGCCCTCCTTCGCCCAGCTTCAGGTCCTGCTCGCCGTGGTCGATGCCGGCAGCTTTGCCGCGGCAGCCCGACGCCTCAACCGCGCGACCTCGGCGATCACCTACGCCATCGACAATCTCGAGGCCCAGCTCGGCCTGCCGCTGTTCGACCGGGTCGCCACCCGCAAGCCCGAGCTGACCCAGGCCGGCCGGGCCGTGCTGGCCGAGGCCCGCGCCGTGACCCACGGCGTCGACATGCTGCGCGCCAAGGTGAAGGGCCTGCTCGAAGGGCTGGAGGCCGAAGTCTCGCTCGCGGTCGACGTCATGCTCCCGACCGCCCGTCTCGTCGACGCACTGCAGGCCTTCCAGACGACCTTCCCGACCGTACCCTTGCGCCTTCATGTCGAGACGCTGGGCGCGGTCACGCAGCTCGTTCTCGACGGCACGGCGAGCATCGGCGTCAGCGGTCCGAACGTGGCGGCCGACGGCACCGAGAGCATCGCCATCGGCGGCGTCCGGCTGGTGCCCGTCGCCGCGCCCTTCCATCCCCTGGCGCGTCTCGGCGGGCAGGCGCGAGGGGCCGCGCGCGAGCACATCCAGCTCGTCCTGAGCGATCGCTCGAAGCTGACCGAGGGCCAGGATTTCGGCGTGGTCGGCCCCAAGACCTGGCGGCTCGCCGATCTCGGCGCCAAGCACGCGCTGCTGCTGGCCGGAGTCGGCTGGGGCAGCATGCCGGCGCCGATGGTGACGGGCGACATCGAGGCCGGCCGGCTGGTCGAACTCGATCTCTCCGACTGGTGGGCGGCGACCTATCCGCTGCGTGTCCTGCACCGCATCGACACCCCTCCCGGCCCCGCCGCCCAATGGCTGATCGAGCGCTTCAAGAGTCAGGTGTAGCGTCTAGCTCCGCCACCTCGCGGCTTCTTCCGGGTCGGCATTGCAGGCGGCGGCGACCAGCGCGGCCGTCAGCAGCGTGGCTTGCCGCAGCTCGCTTTGCGCGACCTTGTCGCGCGTGTCGGCGGGCGTCAGCACGACACGCAGATGGGCGTTGGGATCGTCGAAGCCCGCGACCAGACGGATCGCCGGGATGCCCCCCGCCGCGAAGTTGGCGTGGTCGGAATTGGTCATCAGCGGCCGCACGGTGCGCAGGGATTGACCATTGGCTTCGGCAACACCCAGCAGGAAAGGCTCGACGCCGGCAAAGCCGCTGGTGAGGGCGGCGAGGTTGGGGCTGCCCGCCACCGAATCGAGATTGACGTTGAGCGCGATCTTTCCTCGCTCGGCATCGCTCAGCGCCTTCACATATTGTGCCGAGCCGGTCAGCGCCCATTCCTCGACGCTGAAGAACATCACCCGCAGCCCGCGCCGCCATCCGGCCACTTCCGGCGACAGCGCCCGCGTTACCGCCAGCACGGCAGCGAGGCCGGTGCCGTTGTCCATCGCGCTCTCGGCCAGGTCGTGGCCGTCGACATGCGCCGACAGCACCACCCAATCGTCGGTCTGGCCTGGATAGTCGAAGACCAGCGTTTCGGTCTCGGCCGACCCTTCCGCCGTCTCGATGGCGATCGTGACGGACGGAAAGCCGGTCGAACGGCGGGCCAGCTTCGCCGCCGTCTCGGGCGAGATGCCGAGCGCGGGAATGCCCTCGCCGGAGTCGCGGCCCGAGGAGCCCGCCACCACGTGGCCCGCCAGCGGACCGCCGATCAGGAATCCCACCGCGCCATGGGCGCGCGCCATGTCGTACTTGCGGCGGCGATGGATCGTCCCGGCCGCGAACATCAGCTCGTGCCGCACCAGCACGATGCGTCCCGCGATCTCGGCCTTGTGCGCCTCGAACTCGTCGGGCGTGCCGCGTCCGAGATCGATCACCTCGGCGGTGAGGCCCGGTGTCGCGATGGTGCGAACCAGAGGATGGCACGGCGCAAAGCTCCCACCCGGCAGCTCGAGCGTGGCCGCCTTGGCCTGCCAGCCATTGTAGGGCACCGGAATCGACCGGCCGGAATTGGCCGGCGAGGCCGCCCGCACCCTCTCACGCAGCAACGCGAACGCCTTCTTCTCGCTCTCGGTGCCCGAGAGGCGGCCGCCGCAATCGCAGATGTCGTTGAAGTCGCGCCACAGCGCCTCGTCGGCCGCGAGGCGGCCCATCAGGTTGGCGTCGAGACGCATCCATTCACCCTTTCAGTTTGTCGTCGAGCATGTCGAGGAACGCCGTCGCCAGAACCGACGGTTCGCGGTCGCGGCGGTGGAAGGCGCCGATGTCGTAGGTCACGGCGGGTTCGAAGGGCCGCGTCACCAGGCCAAGATGCTCGAAGCAGCGCGCCGACAGCGGATCGACGATCGACCAGCCTGCACCGGCCGCGACGAGGCCGCAGAGGCTGGCGAAGAACTCGGCCTCGACCACGGCATTGATCGATACGCCCGCCGCCGAGAAGACGCTGCGGATGCGGTTTGGAACCTGATGCGACCGCGCCGGCATCACCATCGGATACGGTGCGAGCAGTTGCGGCGTCAGAAGCTTGCAGGCGGCGAGCGGATGGCGCGGCGGCAGGATCGCGACGCAGCGCATCGCGTAGCGACGGACCTCGACCTGGCTGTCGTCAATCGGCAGCTCGGCGATACCGATGTCGAAGCTCTCGGTCGGCAGGAGCTGGCTCACCACGTCGGAATGGCGCGAGATCAGACGCACCGCGACCCCCGGACGCTCGGCCAGGAACTGCGCCACGAGATTGGGCAACAGGGAGATGGCGGCCGAGGGGTGGCTGGCGATCGACAACCGGCCCGACTGGCCCTCGCGGATCTGCACGGTCGCGGCCTCCAGCCGGTCGACCTCACCCAGCACACGGCTTGCTTCCGCATAGAACAGCATACCCTCGGGGGTCGGCTTCAGCCGGCCGTTGGCGCGCTCGAACAGAGAGAAGCCGACCGCCTCCTCCAGACGCGCGATCTGGGTGCTGACCGCGGGCTGGGTCACGCCCATGGCCCCCGCGGCGGCAGTCATGGAGCGGTGGTCGACCACCGCCCGGAAGGCTTCGAGAAGCTTGACGTCCATACTCTATAATCAGCCGTTATCGTTTGTTCTGCCCGTACTGCCTCCACTTCCTAGCAAGACTCTTGCCGATACAAGAGGTGGATAAGGAGCGGCATAGGAATTGCTTATGGGATGACATGAGCAATCCCAGCCCCCTCATTCTCGCGGACGGCATCACCAAGCGCTTTGGCGCCAACCAGGTACTGACGCGCGTGTCGCTTGAAGTACTGGAGCGCGACGTTGTCTGCGTCGTGGGCCCGTCGGGCTCAGGCAAGACCACGCTGCTTCGCTGCCTTGCGCTGCTGGAAGAGCCGAGCGAAGGCCGCGTGGTGATGGAGGGCGTGCCCATTTCGACGCCAACGCCCGACAAGCAGGTCAAGGCCGCCGCGCGCGACGTGCGCTCCGAGATCGGCATGGTCTTCCAGCATTTCAATCTCTGGCCGCACATGTCGGTGCTCCAGAACCTGATCGAAGCGCCGATCCGCGTGAAGAAGATGCCCAGGGACAAGGCCGTCGCCATCGCCGAGGCGCTGCTGAAGAAGGTCGACCTGTTCGAGAAGCGCGACGCCTATCCGGCGCGCCTCTCCGGCGGCCAGCAGCAGCGCGTGGCGATTGCCCGCGCCTTGGCCATGTCGCCCAAGGTCCTGCTGTTCGACGAGGCAACCAGCGCGCTCGATCCCGAGCTGCGCCGCGAGGTGCTGGCCGTCATGCGCCAGCTCGCGCGCGAGGGCATGACCATGCTGGTGGTCACGCATGAGATGGGCTTCGCGCGCCATGTCGGCACGCGCACCGTGTTCATGGATCGAGGCGAGATCGTCGAGGCGGCGCCGGGTTCGGCCTTCTTCGATGCGCCGCAGACGGAGCGCGCCCAGCGCTTCCTGCAGCAGTTCGCGGACGAGTGATGGGGAAGGTCAACAAGGGAGACCGATGATGGGTGTAGCAAGGATATTGGGTGCGCTCGCGCTGGCCGGCACGGTTGGCGCATTTTCGATCACGGGCGCGGAAGCGCAGCAGACGCAGTCGCGTCTATACGAGGTGACCAAGAGCAAGAAGCTCAGGGTCTGCCAGTTCCCGCTCTACTATTCGATCTCGTTCCGCAATTCCAAGACCGGTGAGATCGAGGGCATCGACGCCGACCTGGCGAAGGAATTCGCCAAGGAACTCGACGCCAAGCTCGAGATCGTCGAGTCGAGCTTCGGTTCGTTCATCGCCGACCTGCAGGCCGGAAAGTGTGAGATCGGCATGTTCGGCGTCGGCGCCACGATGAAGCGCGGCCAGGCCGTCGAATTCTCCAAGCCCTACCTGCTGACCAACCTCTACGCGGTCACGCGCAAGGACAGCAAGATCAAGGAGTGGAAGGACATCGACCAGAAGGGCGTGAAGGCTGCCGTCTCTCTGGGCAGCTACATGGAGCCCTTCATGAAGGGCTACGTGAAGAACGCCGAGGTCGTCTCGGTGGCGCCGCCCAACACGCGCGAGGCCGAGCTGGTCGCGCAGCGGGTCGACGTCATCATCACCGACTTCCCGACCGCCATCAAAGTGACCGACGAGTTCGACTGGGCGACCTACATCCTGCCCAACGAGAAGCTCGCCATCACGCCCTACGCCTACGTCGTGCCGCAGGGCGACCAGATCTGGCTGAACTACGTCAACCTGTTCGTCGACACGATCAAGCTCGACGGAAGGCTGCTGAAGTACGCCAAGAAGCACAAGCTCGACCCGATCGTCGCGCCGTAATCGGCGTTCGCTCATTGGAGCGCGCCACTCCAGTGGCGCTCATCATCAAGGAGTGCGCCACTGGAGTGGCGCGCTCCGCCGAGGCTTGAATGTTCAAGTACCAATTCCGCTGGGACACGGTCTGGGGAAGCTTCGACTTCCTGATGGGCGGCCTGCAGATGACGCTGATCATCTCGGCCATCACGCTGGTGCTGGCGATGATCGGCGGGCTGATCATCGCGCTGCTCGACATGTCGCGCTTCCGCGCCCTGCGCTGGATCGGCATCTCTATCGGCGAGGTCGTGCGCAACACGCCGATCCTGGTCCAGCTCCTCTGGGTCTACTACGTGCTGCCGATCGTGTTCGGCGTGCGCATTGAGGCGCTCGTTGCCCTGATCATCGGCCTCGCCCTCTACCAGGCGTCCTTCATCTCCGAGGTCTACCGCTCCGGCATCCAGAGCGTGCCCAAGGGCCATCGCGAGGCCGCGCAGGTGCTGGGGCTGACGCCGCTTCAGTCGTTCAACCGCATCGTGCTGCCGCAGGCGATCCGCATGACACTGCCACCGCTCGCCTCCAATTTCGTACAGCTCATCAAGTTCTCGTCGCTGGGCGCCGTCATCTCGGTGAGCGAGATCACCCGCCGCGGCATGGAACTTTCGGCCACCAACTTCCGGCCGCTCGAAACCTTCACTTTCATTGCCGTGGTCTACTTCTTCATCTGCTGGCCGCTCGCCATGGCCATCCGCTTCTGGGAACGAAGGCTGCAGGCTCGCTGATGTCGTCGAAAATCCGTACCGAACTGGCGCGCCGCGTCGAGGGATCGCTCGACCGCCTCATCGCCGTGACGCAGCGGCTGGTGGCCGTGGCCTCGCCCAACCCGCCGAGCGACACCTTCGACGTGGCCGCGGTGGCCGAGGCGCTGCTGCGCGAGATTCCCGGCATCGAGATCGAGCGGGTCGAGCCCGTGCCGCGCATCGTCTCGCTGATCGGGCGCATCCGCGGCCGCGCGCCCGGGCGGCGCCTGATCTTCAACGGCCATCTCGACACCTTCCCGCTGCTCGAGAACCTGCCCTGGACCGTGCCGCCGCTGGGCGGCGTGCTGAAGGAAGGCAAGCTCTATGGCCGCGGGGTCTGCGACATGAAGGGCGGCATCGCCTGCTCGCTGCTGGCCGCCTTGCTGCTGGCCGAGAACCGCGATGCCTGGGACGGCGAGATCGTGCTCACCCTGGCGGGCGACGAGGAGAACATGGGCTCGCTGGGCTCGGGTTACCTGCTCGAGCACTTTCCGCATGCCGCCGGCGACGCCAACATCTGCGGCGATGTCGGCTCGCCCAAGGTCGTGCGGTTCGGCGAGAAGGGCCTGATGTGGGTCGAGATCGAGACGACTGGCTCGCCGGCCCACGGCGCCCACGTCCACAAGGGCACCAACGCCATCGACCGGCTGCGCACCGCACTCGACTACCTGAAGCAGCTGGAGGACGTGCCCTTCCAGTCGCCTCCGGTCGTGACCAACGCGATTGGCAAGGCCAAGCCCATCTCCGAGCCCCTGTCGGGCACCGGCGAGGCCGACACCTTGTCGAGGGTCACGGTGAACATCGGCACCATCGAGGGCGGCACTTCGCCCAATCTCGTGCCCACGCAGGCGATTGCCCGCGCCGATATCCGTCTGCCGGTCGGGGTCACAACCGACATGCTCGCGGCGAAGCTCGACGAATGGTTGGGGCCGCTCGACGGCGTGAGCTGGAAGGCGATCCGCCGCTTCGAGCCGTCCTTCACCGATCCCGGCCACGAGATCGTGACCCGCACCGCCTCCGTCGCCGCCGAAGTGCTGGGCGAGACACCTGCCGTCAACATGAGGGTCGGCGGTTCGGACTCGCGATGGTATCGCCTGTTCAACGTGCCGACCGTGGTGCTGGGCCTCACGCCCTTCAACATGGGCGGTGCCGACGAGTATGTGCTGGTCGACGAGCTGCTGGCCGTCGCCAAGATCCACACACTGGTCGCCTACGATTTCCTCTCCGCGGAGCCCTGACATGGACCGTCTGTCCGACGACGAGCTGTTCACCCTGCCCCTGACCTTCATGGGCGTGCCCTACGGACGGCCGGGTCCGGCGAACAAGGCCGCGATCCTCGGCATTCCGTTCGATTGCGGCACCAACATGCGCATCGGCGCGCGCGGCGGCCCCGATTCGGTGCGCCAGCAGTCGCAGTTGATGCGGCGCTTCAATCCGACCAATGCCGATTTCGATCCGGCGAGCGCGCTGGGCCTGGTCGATTGTGGCAACGTGAAACTCACGCCCTCGAAGATCGTCGATGCCTTCGAACGGATCGAGCAGGCCGCCGATCGCATCGTGGAGGCCGGTGCCGTGCCGATCACCATCGGCGGCGACGGCTCGGTCACCGTTCCCGTCGCGCGCGCCGTCGGCAAGAAGTATCCTAAGATGGCGGCGCTCCACATCGACTCGCACACCGATTCCTATCCGTACGGCTCGGAGGAGAAGTACAACTCCGCCACCCAGTTCACGCATGTCGCCGAGGAAGGCCTCGTCGATCCGGAATTCTCCTGGCATGTCGGCATTCGCAGCACGACCTACGCGCAGGGCGTCGTGCCGCGCGCCATGAGCCTCGGCTATAAGGTCGTGTCGATCGACGAATTGATCCGTGGCGGCTTCGCCCAGCGCATGGCGGAGTTCCGCGACAAGGTCGGCAAGCGGCCGGTCTATCTCT
This sequence comes from Reyranella sp., assembly GCF_965228225.1. GTDB lineage: Bacteria > Pseudomonadota > Alphaproteobacteria > Reyranellales > Reyranellaceae > Reyranella. The sequence continues at coordinate 3,918,749 of NZ_OZ245801.1, forward strand.
GTTTCGACATGGACGTGTTCGATCCCTCGTGTGCGCCGGGCGTGTGCACCCCGTCCTGGGGCGGCCTCAGCGCCCGTGAAGGCATCGACCTGCTGCGCTGCCTCACGGATCTGAATATCGTCGCCGTCGACGTGAACACGGTGAGCCCGCCGCAGGACGTCAACGGCATGGCCGCCCACCTCTGCTCGCATGTGATCTACGAGACTCTCGTGCTGCTGTGCCGGCAGATGGGGCTGGCCGACGCCCATTAGTTAATGGGCACGACCTCATCCTGAGAGTCTGGCCGGAAATGAAAGCAGCTGAAACAACAGGCTATGAAGAGCCCCGATAGCCTCAGCCTGAGGAGCATCGCGCAGCGATGCGTCTCGAAGGGTGGGAACGCGCACCTTGCCTGTTGCCCATCCTTCGAGACGGCCGCTGCGCGGCCTCCTCAGGATGAGGTTATTGGTGGGGAGATTCAGCGCGCTACCGCAGGTACTTCGCGAAGAACGCCTTCGTCCGCGCCTCGGCGTCGGGAGCGGCGACGGTGTCGTAGGAGAGGTGATGCTGTTTGCCAGCGGCGCCAGGCACGGTGCGGTCGGCAGCTTTCGAATCGAAGCTGTGATAGGCGTTGGGGTAGTAGACCGCCTCGACGAGGCCGCTGCGCTGCAGGCCCGACACCAGGCTGCGGCAGCGATCGGCTGGCGTCCAGTCGTCCTTGTCCCCGGCCAGTAGCAGGACCGGAATGTCGATGCCGCCATCGAACTTCGGATTGCAGCCCGGGTAATAGGCGACACCCGCGGCCAGGCCGCGTTGCGCCAATCCGAAATTCTTCTGCGACGAACGTATGACCGTCGAGCCGCCATGGCTGTGGCCGATGATACCGATCCTGCCCTTCACCACATCGGGCCGCGTCGCCAGATAGTCGAGCGCGCCCGCGATGTCGGCCACGCGCATGTTGGATGTCACCACGTTGGGCGTCGTACAGACCGCCTTGGTGCCGCGCGGACCGAACGAATCCGGCGCCAGCACCAGATAGCCCCAGCTCACCAGCAGCTTGCCCCAGGCATCGGTGTGCCGGTTCGTGCCGGCGCAACTATGGGCCAGGATGATCGCCGGGAATGGGCCCTCGCCCGATGGCTTGTAGATCCACCCGTTCACCTCCGGTCCGGCCTGGCTGCTGCCGACAGTGACGCTGGGAAAGCTCACGGACTGAGCCCCGGCAGGCATGCCCAAGGCCAAGAACAGGACAATCACGAGCAAGCGGATCATGTCGCACCTCATCCGCCGGGGGCGCGCCACTCCAGTGGTGCGCCCCCGGCAAGATCACTCCGGCTGGATGCCCGCCAGCTTGGCGATTTCCGCCCAGCTCACCAACTCCTTCTTGATCCGCTGGGCAAAGGCATCCGGCGCCTCGCCGCCCGGCAGGCTCGACAGGTCCCGGATCTTGGCCTGCATCTCGGGCTCGGCCAGGACCGCCACGACATCGTCGCGCATGCGGTTGGCGAGCGCGGGCGACATCTTGCCCGGGCCGAACAGCGCGAACCACGCCGTCGTGTCGACGCCCGGCACGCCCGCCTCGGCGATGGTCGGGATGTCTTCCAGGCCCGGCAGCCGCTTGGTGCCGCTCACCGCCAGCATGCGCAGGGTACCCGCCCGGTGGTGCGACATCACCGTGAGCGGGCTGGTGAAGCCCACCGGGATGTGGCCGCCGGCCAGCTCCTGCATCATCGGCGCGGCGCCCTTGTAGGCCACGTTCTCGATCTTCAGGCCGCTCTTCACCCGGAACAGCTCGCCCACCATACGGGTCGTATTCTCGGTGCTGCCGAACTGGTACTTGCCGGGATTGGCCTTTGCCGCCGCCATGAACTTTTCCATCGAGTCCATGCCGGCCTTCGGCGAGCCGACCAGCGCGAGGGCGCCCTCGATCAGCGGCGTGACCGGCGTGAAGTCGCGTTCGGTGTCGTAGGGCAGGACCTTGGTGGTGTAGGGATTGATCGTGTGGGCGCTGGTGGTGACCAGTAGCGTGTAGCCGTCGGGCGGGGCCTTGGCGACGATCTCGCTGCCCAGGATGCCGCTCGCGCCACCCTTGTTGTCGATGATGACGGTCTGCTTCCACTTGTCCGCCAGCCGCGGGATGATCAGGCGCGCCACGAGATCGGTGCCGCCACCCGCCGGATAGGGTACCACCACCCTGACCTGCTTCGTCGGATAGTCCTGCGCGCGGACGATCGCCGGCGCCATTGCGAATGCCGCGCCCGCCGTGCCCGCGGCCACGAAGCCGCGTCGCGTCATGCCTGTCATGCAATCCTCCCGTTCCATTTCCTTGGCGACAGACTAGGGTCAATTTGGGAGGAAAAAAACATGTTCGATCTGGTCATCAAGGATGCGGAAATCCACGACGGTTCGGGCGCCCAGCCCGTCCGCGGCGACCTCGGCGTGAAGGATGGCAGGATTGCCGCCATCGGCCCCAAGCTCGGCGCCGCCCGGGAAACGGTTAAGGCCGACGGGCTGGCGCTGGCGCCGGGCATCATCGACGGCCACACCCACTACGACGCGCAGATCACCTGGGACCCCTTCGTCGATCCCTCGCCGGCGCTGGGCGTCACCACGGCCATCCTGGGCAATTGCGGCTTCACCATCGCGCCCTGCAAGCCGGCCGACCGCGACCTCACCATGCGCCACCTCACCCACGTCGAGGGCATGTCGCTCGACGCCCTGCGCGCCGGCATCAACTGGGGCTTCGAGAGCTTCCCGCAGTATCTGGACATGCTGGAGAAGAACGGCGTCGGCCCCAACGTCGCCTGCTTTGCCGGCCACTCCGCGATCCGCACCTTCGTGATGGGCGGCGACGCCACCGAGCGCGTGGCCACGTCGGATGAGGTCGCTCGGATGGCCGACCTGGTGCGCGAGGCCATGGCGGCCGGTGCCATCGGTTTCGCCTCCTCGACGTCTGAAGCCCACAATGGCGAGGGCGGCACGCCGATGCCGTCGCGTCTGGCCGACGACCATGAGCTGCGCACGCTGGTGAAGGCGATGGGCGAGCGCGGCACCGGCGTCTACATGCTGACCAAGGGCCGCACGACCACGATCCCCTATCTCGAGGAGCTGGCCGCCGAAGCCAACCGCCCGGTGGTGATAGCAGCCCTGTTCCATTCCAACACGAACCCCGAGGCCGCCTTCACCACGCTCGACCAGGTGAACGAAGCCCGCGCCCGCGGCCGCACCCTGGTTGCGCAAACCTCCTGCTGCCCGCTCAGCATGGATTTCACCTTCCATAGCCCCTACCTGTTCGAGAGCATGCAGGCGTGGAAGCCGGCGATGGCCGCGCACGATCCGGCGGAGCTCAAGAAGATCTATCGCGACCCGGCCTGGCGCGTCTCGGTGCGCGAGGAGCTTTTAGCCAAGCGCGGCCGGCTGCTGTTCAACGGCGAATGGGACAAGCTGTTCGTCGTCGAGACGGCGAAAGACGAGAACCGCACGATGGAAGGCGCGACGCTCGGCGAACTCGCCAAGCAGGCCGGCAAGGACCCGCTCGACTTCATCCTCGACTTCGCCCTGTCGGAAAACCTCGACACGATGTTCGTGGCGCAGCTTCTGCACAATGACGACGAGGCCGTCGGCCGCATCCTGGCCGATCCCAACACCCACATCTCGCTGAGCGACGCCGGCGCCCATCTCACCTTCTTCTGCGACGCAGGCTTCGGCCTGCACCTGATGGGCCATTGGAGCCGCGACCTCGGCGTGCTCGACCTGCCGAACGCCGTGCACCGCCTGACCGGTCAGCCGGCGAAGCTGTTCGGCATCCAGGATCGCGGTCTGCTGCGCGAGGGCCTCGCCGCCGACCTGATGCTGTTCGATCCGAAGACCGTGGCACGTGGCCCCAAGCGTCGCGCGCACGACCTGCCAGCGGGTGCTGCGCGCCTCACCGCCGGGGCGGTCGGCCTGCACGGCGTCTGGATCAACGGCAATCGGGCCGCCGACGAGACCGGCTTCTGCGCCGACCCGTCCTCGCGGCCCGGCAAGGTGTTGCGGTCCTTCGGCTGATTCTTTCCGCAGGCGCGGTCAGGACATCGCCCGCCGGCGGGCGACTTCGACCAGGGCGCGCGAACTGTCGGCGGGGGAAGATTTGTTGCGCTTCACCTGGCCGCATTTCAGGCATCTGTGCACGATGACGTAGCGGCCGCGCGCCTGTTCGACCGCGACCGGCTCCATCATCCCGCCGCAGTCGGCGGCCCGGTCTCCGGGATTCTCGTCGACGTGCTTGCTGAACAGGCAGGCCGGACAGTGGTTGGTGAATCCGTTTCCCTCAACCTCGGCGCCACAGCGCTCGCAGGTGAAATTCTCGATGTTGCGCGCAAAAAGACGGGCCATGCCCCAGTTTCGCACTGCCCCTGGACCGGCGCACACGAAAAAGGGTGGGCACCCGATGGCACCCACCCCGGCGGTCGAAAGCGGTCTTTAGCGGTAGTAGCCGTCGTTGCGCGGCGTGGTCGCGGCGCCGATGGCCGCACCACCCAAGCCGCCGACGACCGCACCGGCCACCGGGGAACCCATCGTGGAGCCCACCACGGCGCCCGTGCCGGCGCCGATCGCACCGCCCGTCAGGGCGCGATCCGTCGGATTGTTTCCGCAGGCGGCGACACCCAGGCCGAGCGCCGCAACGATCGCGATATTGGTGAACTTCAGCATGAGAGTCTCCTGCGCATGAATTGTTAGCGACAGAACGACTGGAGACGCTGCTCGGTTGCGTTCACGGAATCGCGCGCAGGCAAGATCACCGGCCGACCACGACTACGCTGCTCACGGGCGACCGCGCAAAATGGAAAAGCCGGCAATCGTCCGGATTGTCGGCCTGGATCTAACGAAGATGGGAAAGATAGAAGGTCTCCGATTGCAGCCGACGCCACTCGGGGAGAGGGGTTGGAAGGCCGCAACCGGAGGGCCGGACGGTGAGGTCCGGCTTCCTTCTAACGCGCGCCGCACCGGCCCGTTGCCGGTGCGGCGAACTCGGTCCTCGCCTTACTGGATGACGATCTCGACGCGGCGGTTCTGCGGCTCGCGGACGTTCGGGCCGGTCTGCACCAGCAGGCCCTGCTCGCCACGGCCAACCACCGCGATCGCGGTCGCCGGCACGCCTTCGCGCACCAGCGCGTCCTTGACGGCGTTCGCGCGACGCAGCGACAGCGCCATGTTGTAGGCCGGCGTGCCCGACGTATCGGTGTGACCCGTCGCCGTGATGCGGGCATTGCCCTTCGTCTTGTAGGCGCCGGCAGCCTGGCGGATGGTGGTCAGGGCCTGGTCGCTCAGGTTGGCGCGATCCCAGTCGAAGAACACCATGAAGGACGGCGGCGCGACCATCGTCGGAGCCGGCGGCGGCGGCGGCGGCGGCGAGACGAACTTGTAGGTCACGCCCGCCAGCGCGAGGATGTTGTTGTTCTGGAAGCTGACATTGCCGAACGGCGTGTTCACGCTCGGGGTGGTCGTGCCGACATAGCGGCCTTCGATGAGGAAACGAAGCTGCTCGTTCACATTGTAGGCGACGCCAACCATGCCTTGATAGGCGAACTGGGTGCTGCCAAGCGAGGAATTGCTGTCGATGAAGGCGACGCCGGCACCGGCGCCGATATAGGGCGTGATGACCGAGGTCGGCATGAAGTCGTACAGCACGTTGGCCATGACGTTCAGCTGGCCGACCTTGCCGTTGATCGCCGTGCCCGGGATGTTGGCCGAGGTCGGGATCTGGCCGTAGCCCACCTCCAGCTCCAGGCGCGGGCCGACGAAGTCATAACCGGCCTTGCCGCCGACGGACCACCCCGTCCAGGTGCTCGCATTGGAGTCCGAGCCAATGAACCAGGCGGCACCGCCGCCCGCACCGATATAGAAGCCTTCCTGCGCATTGATTGACTGCGCCTGGACCGCTGCCGGCGCCAGAGCCACGAATGCCGCTGCTGCAATGAGTTTCTTCATTCCAATTTCCCCGCTCAATTAAGGAACCACCAACCGACAACTCCCCTGCCTCGATTTGGTTGCATTGCCGCCCCACTCGCCGCGCCGAGGCCCCCAAGTGGTGCAGATCGGCAACAGCAGGCGGTACGGCTTCGAACGGCCAGAACCCGCATCATTCGCCGCGCGAAAACGCCGGCCGGCCCCGCCTTGCAGGGTCGATGCACCGACCTCATCATCGCCGCCATGAACGATTACCGACGCATCACGGTCTCTCCGATCGCCGGCGCCCTCGGAGCGGAGATCGGCGGGGTCGACGTGAGCGTCGGCCTCGACGACGAGACGGTCGTCGAGATCCGCCGGGCGCTGCTCGAACATCTGGTGATCTTCTTTCGTGGCCAGAGGCTCGACGACGCCAGCCACAAGGCCTTCACCCGGCGCTTCGGCGACATCTTCGTCCATCCCAATTTCAACACCGGGGCCGGCGATGCGGAAATCGTCCGCGTCGTGCGCGCACCCGGCGATGAACGCATCGTCGGCGAGGAATGGCATTCCGACACCACGATGATGCCGGAGCCGCCGATGGGCGCCATCCTCTATGCGCTCGAGGTTCCGCCCTTTGGCGGCGACACGCTGTTCGCCAACCAGTACCTCGCCTACGAGAGCCTGTCCGACGGCATGAAGGCGATGCTGGTCGGCCTGCGCGTCGTGCACAGCGACATCCGCGTCGCCGGTCCACAGGTCGGACTGAACGCGCGGCGCTCGATCAAGGTGCGGGAGGACTCGAACTGGCGCCCGACGGAGAGCCTGCATCCGGTCGTGCGAACGCATCCCGAGACCGGCCGAAAGTGCCTGTTCGTGAACCACTCCTATTCATGCCGCTTCGAGAACATGACCGACCGCGAGAGCAGACCGTTGCTCGACTTCCTCATGGATCACGGTCACCGGCCGGAGTTCACCTGCCGCTTCCGCTGGGAGGCAGGCTCGATCGCCTTCTGGGACAATCGCTGCACCAAGCATCTGGCGATCCACGATGCCGGTCCGTTCCACCGCCGCATGCAGCGCACCCAGATCGCGGGTGACGCCGTCGTCTGACCGACGACGGCGCCAGGTTGCCCGCTACTTCTTCTCGATGTTCCAGAAGACCGGCACGGGCGAGACGACGCTGCCGGTCACGTTCTTCCGGATCGCCATGGCGTTGTTGTACTGGCCGAGGAAGGCGTGCGTCGGAACTTCGGCGGCGCGCAGCTGGAGCTTCTCGACGATCTGCTTGCGCTTGGCCTCGTCGACCTCGTCGGCGAATTCGTCACGCAGGCGCGTGATCTCGGCGTCGCACGGCCAGCCGAACCAGGCCTTGTCGCAGGCCGCGCTGATGAAGCTGTAGGTCAGCGGATCGAGAGAATCGGCACCCGAGGTCGAGGTGATGAGCACGTTCCAGCCGCCCTTGTCCGGCGGATCCTTCCGGGCGCGGCGCGAAACCAGCGTCTGCCAGTCCATCGATTGCATGTCGACCTTCATGCCGGCCTTCTCCATCAGCGACTTGGCGATCGGCGCCATGTTCGTCAGCACATAGAGATCGGTCGAATGCAGCAGCACGACCGGCGTGTTGTCGTAACCACCCTCGGCCAGCAGCTGTTTGGCCTTGGCGAAGTCGCTCTCGTACTTGTCGGCGAAACCGGCCGTCGTCTCGTACGGACCGCCGCACATGAACATGGCCTTGCAGACCGTGTAGTATTCGGGGTCGCCGATGACGCCGTTCAGGAAGTCCTTCTGGTTCAGCGCATAGAGCATCGCCTGCCGGTTCTTGGCATTGTCGAACGGCTTGAAGAGCTGGTTGAAGCGATAGATGTACTGGTTGCCCCACTTGTTCGTGGTCACCATCGAGACGTTGCGATCCTTCTTGAGCAGCGGATAGAGATCGTGCTGCGGCGCCTCGATGATGTCGATCTCGCCCGCCTGCAGCGCGTTCACCGCGGTCTGCTGGTCGGGGATGGCCACCCACTCGACCCTGTCCACCTTGGCGATCTTAGCCCCGGCGAGGCCCGACGGCGGCTCGGCCCGCGGCTTGTACTTGGGGTTCTTGACGTAGACGGTCTTGTCGCCCGGCTTCCACTCGTCGGCCTTGAAGATGAAGGGGCCGGAACCCACGAACTCCTTGATCTGGTCGGTTCCCGGCGTCTCGGCGATTCGCTTGGGCATGATGAAGGGATTGCCCGAGGGCTTGGACAAGGCCTGCAGCACAACGCCCGTGGGCGACTTCAGCACGATCTGGAAGGTCTTGGCATCGACCGCCTTCAGCTCGGCGACCTTGGCCCACAGGATGTTGCCCAGGCTGTCGCGCGACGCCCAGCGCTTCAGCGAGGCGATCACGTCCTCGGTCGTGACCGGCTGGCCATCGTGGAACTCGAGCCCGTCGCGCAGGGTGAAGGTCCAGGTGAGCTTGTCGTCGCTCATCTTCCACGTATCGACCATCTGCGGCTTGATCTTGAGATCGCCGTCCAGCGCGAACAGCGTGTCGTAGATCATGTAGCCGTGGTTGCGCACGATGAAGGCCGTGGTCCAGATCGGATCGAGGATCTTCAGGTCCGAATGCGCCACGACCCGCAGCGTCGTCGGCTGCTGCGCCATCGAAACGACCGGCACGGAAAGGCCGATCGCCGCGATCAGTCCAAGAACTTTCTTACGCACGCATGCCTCCTTGTTTGCTGTCTGCGAGGACCATTCCAGCCGCCTTGTCGGCGATCATGATCGTGGGCGTATTGGTGTTGCCCGACGTGATGGTCGGCATGACCGATGCATCGATCACACGCAGTCCCTGAAGCCCGATGACCCGCAGCCGCTCGTCGACCACGGCGTGGGGATCCGACGGCAGCCCCATCTTCGCGGTGCCGACCGGGTGGAAGATCGTGGTGCCGATATCGCCGGCCGCCTTGGCGAGAGACGCATCGTCGTCGCCGACGGTCGGACCCGGCAGGTATTCCTCGGGATTGTATGGCTGCATCGCGGGCTGGCGCATCAGGCGCCGCGTCACGCGGATCGCGTCGGCCGCCACGGTGCGGTCCTCGTAGGTCGCGAGATAGTTGGGCGCGATGACGGGCTTGGCCGTGGGATCGGCCGAGCGCAGCCTGATCGTGCCGCGCGAGGTCGGGCGCAGGTTGCAGGCGCTCACCGTGATCGCCGGGAAGCGATGCAGCGGCTCGCCGAACTTGTCGAGCGACAGGGGCTGGACATGGAACTCGATGTTCGACTTTTCCTGATCCGGCGAAGACCGCGTGAAGATTCCGAGCTGCGAGGGCGACATGGTGAGCGGCCCCTTCTGCAGCAATGCATATTGCATGCCCATCAGCGCCCGGCCGACCAGCGAGTGATAGGTCGTGTTGAGCGTCTTCACGCCGTCGACCTTGTAGATGGCGCGCTGCTGCAGATGGTCCTGCAGGTTCCGCCCGACACCCTCGCGCACGTGCAGCAGTGGGATGCCGACCTCGCCCAGCCAGTCGGGGTCACCGATGCCCGAGAGCTGCAGGATCTGCGGTGAACCGACCGCGCCGGCGGCCAGGATGACCTCGCCCCTGGTCCGCGCCTCGACGAGGCGGCCGTCCTGGCGATAGAGCACGCCGGTGCAGCGCTTGCCCTCGAACGACAGCTTCTCGACCAGCACGCCGGTCTCCAGCCGGAGGTTCGGCCGCTTCAGCACCGGCTTTAGGAAGGCGCGCGCCGCCGACATGCGGATGCCGCGCTTCTGGTTCACGTGGAAATAGCCGACGCCGGTATTGTCGCCGGTGTTGAAATCCGAGGTCTCCGGAATGCCCATTTCGGTGGCGGCCTTGATCACCGCGTCGAGCACTTCCCAGCGCACGCGCGATTCCTCGACCCGCCATTCGCCGCCGGCGCCGTGATGCTCGGTATCGCCCATGAAATGGTTGTCGAGCTTGCGGAACACCGGCGCGACATCGTCCCAGCCCCAGCCGGTGAGGCCGAGCTGGCGCCAGTGGTCGTAGTCCTGCGCTTGGCCGCGCATCGAGATCATGCCGTTGATCGCCGAGCAGCCGCCGATCACCTTGCCGCGCGGATAGTTGAGCGCGCGGCCGTTGAGCCCGGGCTCCTTCTCGGTCTGGAACATCCAGTCGGCGCGCGGATTGCCGATCGCGAAGAGATAGCCGGCCGGAACGTGGAACCAGATCCAGTTGTCGCGGCCGCCTGCCTCGAGCACCAGCACGCGGTTTCGCGGATCGGCTGAGAGCCGGTTGGCGAGCACGCATCCGGCCGAGCCGGCGCCCACGACGATGTAATCGAAGTCCCCGTCGAGACGGGAAGCAGCGGTGTCAGTCATGGTCTCAGCCGTAGCACACAAGCCGACCCGCGAAACAGTAGGGGCATTGCCCTGTCCTTTAGACGGCGCATAATTCCGACCACAAATCAAAGGGAGCCAAACGCCATGCAATACAAGCGCATTTCGGCCGATAGCCACCTCGACCTGCCGTGGATGCCGCCCGACCTGTTCACGTCGATGGCGCCGCGCGATCTCAAGGAGCGCATGCCCTACGTCACCGACACCGACGACGGGCCGAAGTGGGTGGCGAAGAACGGCGCCTCTTTCGGCTTCAAGAACGGCGTCGGCCCGGCCGGCTCCAAGTTCGTCCCCGGCAAGCACGGTCGCGTCGACATCATGGCCGAGACCGGTCTCTATGCCGACGGCGCCAAGGACATCCGGCGCATCTCCGACCCGCACCTGCGTATCAAGGACCTAGATCGCGACGGCGTCGACGCCGAAGTGATCTACGGTATCCTGGGCGCCGCCAGCCGTCTCAACGACCGCGAGGCCGGCAACGAGATGCTGCGCATCTACAACGACTGGCTGAAGGATTTCTGCAGCCATTACCCAGACCGGCACATAGGCCTGGCCTGCCTGCCCTACGGCGACATCGACGCTGCCGTCGAGGAGATCTACCGGGTCGCGAAGATGGGCATCAAGGGCCTCGAGCTTTCCTGCTCCTGGGACATGGAGCCAATGTGGCATCCGATGTGGGATCCGCTGTGGAAGGCGGTGAACGACGTGCAGCTGCCGTTGCACTTCCATACCTTCCCCAACGTCCCGCCGGGCACCATCGAGAAGTATCCCGGCCGGGTCGGCCGCTCGGTGTTCTTCACCGTGGTCTCCGGCTTCCAGATGAATCTCGTGAACATCCTGGCCGCCATCATGGGCGCCAACGTGCTCGAGCGCTTCCCCAACGTCCGCATCGCCTTTGGCGAATCGGGCTGCGGCTGGATCCCCTATGCGCTCGACCGCATGGACTTCGAATGGGAGGACCGCTTCACCGACCTCGGCATGAAGATGAAGCCGTCGGATTACTGGCGCCGCCAGTGCAAGGCCACGTTCCAGTTCGACCGCATCGGCGCCAAGCTGATCGACGACATGGGCGCGGAGAGCCTGATGTGGGGCTCCGACTACCCGCACGGCGACGGCGTGTGGCCGCACTCCGACAAGTACATCAAGGAGCAGTTCGCCGAAGTGCCGGCCGAGCAGGTGAAGATGATCACCTGCACCAACGCCGGCAAGTTCTATGGGCTGATCAATTAGCGTGGCTTAAGCGCGAAGATCATTTCCTCCCCCATATGACGGGGAGGAGAAGAATGAATCAGACGAGATCGCCCTTCGACACGGTGTGACGGAGGGCGAAGACCTCACCCTCGGGCGCGTGCCGGGCGCGCGCGGCCTGGGCGGCTTCGACCGACCAGAAGAAGGCGACCAGCGCGCGTTCGATCTGCTGATCGGGCGCACCGCGCAGTTCTTTTTCAGCGGTCTGCGCCTGGCCGATATTGGCGCGGCCGGAAAGCAGGTCGACGCGGGCTGTCTCCGGCGAGGCGAGCCTGTCGAAGGGCGCGACGTTGCTTGCCTTCATGCGCAGGGTCAGTACGGCCGCCCCGATCCCCTCGCCCCAGCGCTGCTCGACCGCGCAGACGGTGCGCGAGGTGTTGCGGAACTTCGGAAAGAGGGCGCGGCTCATCTCGCTGGGGCTGCGCAGGCGGGCGTAATAGGTTTCGCTCTCGAAGGCAGCGGCTTTGTCGGCATCGTAGAACAACAGGTAGCGGCCAGGGCGCGTCACCCCCTTGAAGCGGCTGCCCCGCAGCCAACCGGGACACGAGACCCGTTCCGCGAGATGCTCGCGACTATGCCAATGCTCGAAGAAGGCCTCGTCGGCGGAATCGATGTCGACCCAGATGGCGAGTGCCGCCTTGCCCCCGGTGCTCAATGCCCGCTCGCCCCCTTCTTGTCCGATGCGATCTTGTCGATGTAGGTCAGCAGCAGGGCCGATACAACGAACGCCATGTGCATGACGACCAGTGCATAGAGCTTGCCGTTGTCGTAGTCGCCGGCCTCGAGGAAGCGCTGCAGCAGGTGGATCGACGAGATCGCCACGATCGAGCTGGCGAGCTTGATCTTGAGCGAGCCGGCATCGAGCTTGCCGAACCAGGCGAGCCTGTCGCGCGAACTGTCGACGTCGATGTGGCTGACGAAATTCTCATATCCGGAAATGATCACCATCACGACGAGATTGGCGACCATGATCAGGTCGACCAGCGACAGGACCGCCAGCACGAGATCGGCCTCCTCGGCGGTGAGCGCCTTGCGCATCAGCTCCCAGATCTTGAAGGGAAACTTCACGACCACGACGCCCAGCACGAAGACCAGCCCGATGTAGAGCGGCGCCTGGAGCCAGCGGCTGCCCATCACGATTCGCTCGACGAGGAGTTCGAGTTTCTTGGCGGGCGTCATCGACATCGTCAGCTCTCAGTTTGTCGCCATGCAGGCCGCCCTGACGGCCTGCGTGAAGGTGACGATCTCCGCGCGGCGGTCATGGTCGGTGGCGGGCACATAGGGCGGCTGCGGCAGGGCGGCAAGTGTCACAACCGCCAGATTTTCGCTCCGGAAGATGTCGATCCGTTGACCGGCATGGCCCAGCGCCGCCATCACCCCGTCCCCCAGCCACCAGCTGTAACCGTAATGCGTGATGTCGGGGACGGACGGCGCGGGGACCTTGAAGGCCGGCGTCGCCGCCGCCTCGACCCAGCCCTCGGGCAGCACACGCACCCCGTCGATGACACCATCGTTACGGACGAACTCGGCGAAGCGTCCGAAGTCGCGCAGGACCATGCCCGCGCGGCTGCCGCCGATCTCCTGCCCGGCATCGCTTTCGAGCGTGTAGAAGGCGTCGCACTCCATGCCGGCAGGCTGCCAGACCTTCTCCGACATGTAGTCGGCCAGCGGCTTGCCGATGGCGCGCGTCAGCGCAGCGCCCAGCAGGAACGTGTCGCCGGAATTGTAGAGAAAGGTGCTCCCCGGCGGATGGGCGCGCGGCAGCGACGCCATCAGCTTCAACACGCCGTCGGGCACCTTGTCGGCCAGCGACTTGCTGTAGCGGTTCACGTCGGAATTGCGGTCGGGATAGACCTCAGTCCAGCGCACGCCCGACGACATCGTCATGACGTGCCGCAGAGTGACGCCTTCATAGGCCGAGCGCCTGAGTGCCGGCAGATAGTCCGTCAGCGGATCGTCGATCGACCCGATGGTGCCGTCCTGCACCGCCGCACCGACCAGCATCGCCGTCATCGACTTCACGGTCGACATGGTCGACCAGCGGTCGTGCTCCTGCAGGCCGAGCCCGTAGCGTTCGAGCACGATCCTGCCGCGATGGATCACCAGGATTCCCACCATCACATTGCGGTCCATGAACGAGGCGACGTCGTGTTCGCGGCCGCCGGCGGTGTAGACCGGCGCAATCTCAGCCCCGCGCGGCAGCTCCCGGGGATTGGGGCTGCGACGGATCGTGCGATGGGCAAACAGCCTGTCGACGTTGCGGTAGGCGTAGGGCTGGAGGGACGGCGGGAGGAGCAGGAAGTCCTCGCCCCGCGGAAGATGCTGGCGCGGAAGGGCCGTGCTCAGGAAAACGCCTTGAAGGTGATCAGGGTGAACGTGTCCTTCACCCCCGGCAGCGTCTGGATCTGGCTCGTCACGAAATGGCCGATGTCGGTCTTTTCGTCGAGGTAGCACTTCATCAGGAGATCGTATTGCCCTGAGGTCGAGTAGACCTCCGACACCTGCTCGACGGCCACCGCATTGTCGGCAACCTCATAGGCCTTGCCGAGCTCGCACTTCACCATGACGAAAATGGTCTGCATGTACGCCCTCCGCCGCGACGCGCGATTCTAGCGCGCCGAACGGGCGAGGAAAGCCGGTACGTGATCGCCAAGGCCCATCGGCGCCGGCGAGTCGTCACGGTCGCGACGATCCTGACGCGGACGGTCGGACCGCTCCGGGCGGCGCTCCCGCGGCGGCCGCGCTTCGCGCTCGGGCCGCGCCTCGCGCTCGGGACGCGGCTCGCGATTCGGGCGTTCAGCCCGCGGCTCACGCGGCGGACGCGCTTCGCGTTCCGGACGCGCTTCGCGCTCGGGACGGATTTCGCGCTCGGGACGGGCTTCCGGCGCTGGACGCGCCGCGCGCTCGGGCCCGGCGGCCTGCTCGGCGCGCGCTTCCTTCGGCGGACGGCTGCTGCCGCTACGGCCACGGCTGCTGCTGCTCGAACCGGCGCGTCCACGGCCTCGCCCGCGACGGCGTCCGTCGGACGGTTCGAAGGCAAGGAGTTCCATGCCCGGGACTTCGACCCGCGGAATGGTCGTGCCGATCAGCTTCTCGATCGCCTCGACGAGGGGGCCCTCGTCCGGCGAGGCCAGGGTGAAGGAATGGCCGGTCAGCCCGGCACGGCCGGTACGGCCGATGCGATGGACGTAGTCCTCGGGCGAGAACGGGACGTCGAAATTGAACACGTGGCTCATCGCCACGATGTCGAGACCGCGGGCGGCGACGTCGGAGGCGACCAGAATCTGGATTTCGCCCTGCTTGAACTTATCGAGCGTCTCCATGCGCGCGGGCTGGCTCATGTCGCCATGCAGCGCCCCGGCGTTGAAGCCGTGCTTCTTGAGCGAGCCCTGCAGGATGGCCACGTCCTTCTTGCGGTTGCAGAACACGATCGCGTTCTTGATGTCCTGTTCCTTGATCAGGGCCCGCAGCGCCTCGCGCTTGTCGTCTTCCTGCACGACTACGAGGCCCTGGACGATGTTCTTGGAGGCCGAGGCCGGCGCCGACACCGTGACTTCCTTCGGATTGCTCAGGAAGCGGTCGGCCAGGCGCTTGATTTCCGGCGGCATGGTGGCCGAGAAGAAGAGGGTCTGGCGCAGCGGCGGCAGGGTGGCGACGATACGCTCGACGTCGGGGATGAAGCCCATGTCGAGCATGCGGTCGGCTTCGTCGATCACCAGGATCTTGACGTCGTTCAGCAGGATGCCGCCGCGCTCGAAATGATCGAGCAGCCGGCCGGGGGTCGCGATCAGGACGTCGGCACCGCGTTCGAGGGCGCGCTCCTGGTCGGGGAAGCTCACGCCGCCGATCAGCAGCGCCATGTTGAGCTTGTGGTACTTGCCGTAGATTTCGAAGTTCTCGGCCACCTGGGCGGCCAGTTCGCGCGTCGGCTCCAGGATGAGCGATCGCGGCATACGCGCCTTGGCGCGGCCCTCCGAGAGAATGTCGATCATCGGGAGGACGAAGGAGGCAGTCTTGCCGGTGCCCGTCTGGGCGCATCCTAGGACATCGCGACCCATCAGGCAGATGGGGATGGCCTTTTCCTGGATGAGGGTAGGCGTCGTGTAGCCCTTTTCGGCCACTGCCTGCAGTACCGGGGCGCTAAGCCCCAAACTCTCAAAACTCATTTAATTTCCGTGGTTTAGTCCATTCTTTCCGCTGGACTTGGAGCAGTCGCATAAGGCTCGAGGATCGAGCTAGACCGCTGGGCGGACCCCATATGACCCCTTGAAGGGGCCAAGTCAATGCGACCGGGCGCGGGGCTGCCCGGCGGCAAGGTCAAGCCTTCAGCTCGATTTCGACGAAAACGAACTCGAAATCGTTGGGGTTGATGACGTCGTGCTCGACTCCGGTCTGCCGGGAATAGGACACGCCGGCCCGCAGCGGTGCCGGCACGGTGGCCTTGCCGTCGAAGATGTGCAGCTCACCCGTGGTGATGGGCACCACGACATAGTCGTGGTCGTGGCGGTGCCAGCCGGTGTGGCCGCCCGGCGGGAAGCGCCACTCCGTCACGATGACACGGTCGTTTTCGGCCTGGACCGAGGGCTTGGCGAGGGGGCGTTCCGTCTGGGTCATGCGCGAAAGCTAATCCCTCGCGCAGCGTTTGTAAGGTGACACGAGGGCGCGGCCTGATATCGTGCATATGCACGCACTTGGAGTCCCGCCCTGCAGCACCCCCTTCTCACCGCGCCCATCGGCAAGAGCCTGTGGAAGCTGTCGGCCCCGACCACCGCGGTCATGATCGTGCAGACCTTCGTGGCCATTGCCGAGACCTTCATCTTCGGTCGGCTGGGAACCGACGCCCTGGCGGGCTTTGCGCTGGTCTTCCCGCTCATGATGATGATGACCATGATGGCGGCCGGCGGCATGGGTGGCGGCGTGGCGGCGGCCATGGCTCGTACCCTGGGCGCCGGCCGCACCGGAGACGCCCGCGCGCTCGTGCTGCATGCGCTGGTCCTCGGCGCGGCGCTGGCGCTGCTCTTCACCCTGCTCGCCTGGACGGCTGCGCCCTCGCTCTATCGCATGCTGGGCGGCGAAGGTGCCGCGCTCGCCAATGCCCTGACCTACTCCCACGTGCTGTTCACCGGTTCGCTGTTCATCTGGGCCAACTTCTTCCTGTCGGCCCTGCTGCGCGGCGGCGGCGATGCGGCCACGCCCGGCCGCTACATGCTCATCTCCTCGATCGCCCAGGTGCCGCTCTCCTACGTGCTCGCACTCGGTATCGGCGGATGGCCGGGCATGGGCATGGCCGGCCCTGCCATCTCGTCCCTGCTGACTTCGGCGGTTTCGGCACTGTTGCAGGCGCGCGCCCTGTGGAGCGGCAAACTCGGCTTCGTGCCGGCGACGACCGGCGTTGTCCTGCAAGGGCGGCTGTTCTGGGACATCCTGCGGGTCGGCCTGATCGCCTCCTTCTCTGCCTTCACGGCGAATCTGACCGCCATGCTGGTCACGGGTCTCGTCGGCCGCTTCGGCATCGCCGCCCTGGCGGGCTACGGAATCGGCGTGCGGCTCGAATTCATGCTGGTGCCACTGGCGTTCGGCATCGGCTCCGGCCTCACGACCATCGTGGGCGTGGCCGCCGGGGCCAACGACTGGCGCCGTGCGGTGCGCGCCGCCTGGATCGGCAGTCTGGTCGCCGGTCTCGGCATCGGTGCCTTCGGCTGGATCGTGGCACTCTTCCCCGAGGGCTGGGCCCGCCTGTTCACCGACGATCCCGACGTGGTCGCCGCCACCGTGGCCTATGTCACCCGCGTCGCGCCCTTCTACTTCGTGTTCGGCATCGGCATGACCTTGTCCTTTGCCAGCCAGGGCGCCGGCCGGATGAAGGCCCCCTTCGCCGCCGGCGTCACGCGCCTGTTCGTGGCCTCGCTGGGCGGCTGGTTCGCCGTGGAACATCTCGACTGGGGCCTGCCCGGCGTCTTCACAGCCATCGCCGTCGGAATCGTCACCTTCGGCAGCCTGATCGCGGGCCCCTTGCTCGTGCACCCCTGGCGCGGACGGGCGTGATAGGCTCGCTTCCTCACAGGAGGAAGCGATGCAAAGGCCTTCGATCATCCGGACCTGGAACCGCAACGAAGCCGACGAGGAGGCAATGGGCGCGGCCCATGCGCCGATCTGGCGGCGGATGATCGACGTTTCGATCCATGAGGACCTGCGACCGTCGACCGTGCTCGATTACGGCTGCAACCAGGGTGGCTTCCTGCGGATGCTGTACGACCGCCACCCGTTCAAGGCGGCCGTCGGCATCGATATCGCGCGCGAGTCGGTGGACCGCGCCGAGCTGCTGAAGGGGCAACGGCCCATCGATTATCGCGTGAGCGAAAGCGCGGCGACCCTCGGTCGGACGTTCGACTTCGCCTTCAGCCACGAAGTGCTCTACCTGCTGCCCGACCTCGCCGCGCACGCGACCGACATCAAGGCGGCCCTGAAGCCGGGCGGCACCTATGTCGCGGCGATGGGTTGCCACAAGGACAGTGCCGTCTGGCCGCGCTGGCGCAAGGTCATCGCCGAGACCTCGTCGATCCCGCTCTACGACCATTCGCTGGACAATGTCGCCAAGGCGTTCAGCGACGCGGGCTTCCATGTCGGCGTCCGCCCCCTCGACCTGGACGCCTTCATGCCGGTGACGGTGGGCAGCGAGTATTTTCCCAAGGTCGTGGACCAGCTGCGCTATTACGGTCAGGACAAGGTCCTGTTCCGCTTCGTGCGCGCTCCCTAGGAGATCCTTCATGGCAATGCCGGCCCTGCCGTTCGTCACCGCCTTCTATGCCGGCCTCACCGGCCTTCTCTGTGTGTTGCTCGCGTCCCTGGTGATCCGTCAGCGCTTCCGGAGCCGGGTCAGCCTCGGCGATGGCGGCGATGCCGAGATGAGCCGCATGAGCCGTGTCTTCGGGAACTTCGCCGAATACGCCGCGCTGGTGCTGGTCCTGCTGGCGCTGCTCGAAATCTGCGGTGCCTCGCGGGTACTGGTCCATACGCTGGGCATCGGCTTCATCGTCGCCCGCCTGGCACATGCCTTCGGCCTCGCCCGCACGGCCGACACCAATCCCGGCCGGGCGGGCGGCATCGTGCTCACGCTGCTCGTGATCGTCGTGGCGTCGATCGCCCTGCTGGTGATCGTGGCGCGGAAGATCTTCGTCTAGCCGCGCACCCCGAGCTGCCGGAGCGTCCTGTCGATCCACAGGGCGCCGATCTTTTCCTGCACGGAGTTCTGGCGCAGGCGCTGGCGCAGGTTGTTGAAATCGACCAGGTCGAGTCGCTGGTCCTGGTTGAAGCAGGAGAAGACCACCGTCTCCTTGCCGGTCTCCGGATCCCTGTGGAGCTGCAGGCACTGGGCGCAGATCTCCTTCATCATGCATTGCATGGGGGAGTTGATCGAGCCGAAGGCCACGTGCTCGGGCTTGAGGTACGGCTTCAAGGCGGCATGCCGCGCCAGGCGCACCGCGTTCATCATGCCGTCGGAGCCGATGGCCACGATGCGATCGGCGGCACTGTAGGGAATCGGCTGGTCGCCGAGTTCGCCCGACGCGTAAAGGCGCATCGCCTCGACGATGTTGGTGACGACCGACTTGTCCTGCGGCCGGCCCGGTTCGAAGCCCGGCGCCTCGTCGCAGCACCAGACGACGACGTCGGCCGCCGCCTCGATCTCCTCGACCTTGTAGCGGTCGATCATGCGCTTGTAGCCGGCGAAGTAGAGCACCTTGCTGCCGGCCTTGCGGAAGGCCTGGCCGATCGAGAAGAGCACGGCGTTGCCGAGGCCGCCGCCCACCAGCACCACGGTCTCACCCGGCTCGATCTCGGTCGGCGCGCCGGTCGGCCCCATCACGATCACCGGCTCGCCGGGCTTCAGCATCGCGCAGAGGTCGGAGGAGCCCCCCATCTCCAGCGCGATCATCGACAGCAGGCCCTTGTCCTTGTCGACCCACGCACCGGTGAGCGCGAGGCCCTCCATGGTGAGGAGCGTGCCCTCGGCCCGCAGCGAGCGCGCTTCGTAATTCTGCAGGCGATAGAACTGGCCGGGCTCGAAATTGCGAGCGGCGGCCGGCGCCTCGACGATGACTTCGATGATGGTGGGCGTCAGCCGGTCGACTCGGACCACGCGGGCACGCCAAGACCGGTTGGCCTCGTCGAGAATCTCCGCCGGCGTGCGCCGGGACGGCGGCAGCGCCGTCATCGCCCGCGTCAGCACTGGATAGCCCTGCTTGGCCCCGCCCATCGCCTTCACGACGTTGCCGGCGAACGAGGGATGCAGATCGCCGAAGAACGACATGAAGCGGTCGTCGGCGTGGCGGTACATCAGCACGCGCACGTCGCCCGGCTTGCAGACGCGCTCGGGAGTCACTTGATTGCCGGCCTCGTCGAGGGCGCGGAAATACTTGCCGTCGATGAAGGCATGGGTCGCGTCTTCCCGCGCCAGCACCGTGTTGGGCTGCGTGCCCGCGGCGACGAGGATGGTGCGGGCCGGCAGGGTCGCCTCGACCGCGACACCGTTCTGCTCGCCGGCGACCTTGAGCGCTCTCGCCTGTCCCGCCGCGTCGATCTCGACCGCGACGGGTGACAGGCCCTCGACGAAGCGGATGTCTTCCTCGAGCGCCTTGAGCACTTCCTCATGGTTCAACGTATAGGACGGCGAATCGATCAGCCGGCGGCGATAGACGAGAGACACGCCGCCCCAGCCGTTGACCAGCTTGGCGATCGCAGGCTCGCGGCCCTCGCGCGCCGCCCGTTCGCGCTCCGCCCGGATCGCACGGGCGTGGGCGAGGAACTCCTGGGCGATCTCGCGCTCCTCGGGCGACCAGTTCGCGCCCACCGCGGCCTCGCCGCGCTCGGCGACCAGCGTCTCGTGGCGGACGAGGAACTTCTCGACCTGCAGCGGATAGTAGGCGAGCGATTCGGTTGCGGTATCGATTGCGGTCAGGCCGCCGCCGATCACCACCACCGGCAGGCGGATCTGCAGGTTCGCAATGGACTCCTTCTTGGCCGCGCCCGTGAGCTGGAGTGCCATCAGGAAGTCCGACGCCGCGCGCACGCCGCGGGCCAGGCCGTTGGGCAGGTCGAGCACGGTGGGCTTGCCGGCGCCGGCGCAGAGCGCGATGTGGTCGAAGCCCATCGCGAAGGCGCTCTCGACCGTCACCGTCCCGCCGAAGCGCACACCGCCGAACATCGAGAACTGCGCGCGCCGCTCCAGCAGCAGCCGCACCATCTTCAGGTAGTTCTTGTCCCAGCGCACCGTGATGCCGTACTCGGCGACACCGCCGAAGCCCGCCATCGCCCGCTCGCCGAGATTCTCACGCAAGCTCGCTGCGTCCTTGACCGCCGCGAAGGGCACGCGCGTGCCGTCCATGGTAACGCCCGACTGCGTCTCGGGCAGAGGCTCGATCTTCAGCCCGTCGATGCCGACCACGGTGTGGCCGTCATTCATCAGGTGATGCGCCAGGTTGAAGCCCGCGGGACCGAGACCGACCACCAGCACGGTGCGTCCCGTGGAGGGACGCGGAATGGGACGGCGCAGGTTGAGCGGATTCCAGCGCGTCAGCAGCGAGTAGATCTCGAAGCCCCACGGCAGGCCCAGCACGTCCTTCAGGGTGCGGGTCTCGATCTGCGGGATGTCGACCGGTTCCTGCTTCTGGTAGATGCAGGCCTTCATGCAGTCGTTGCAGATGCGGTGGCCGGTGGCCGCCAGCAGCGGATTGTCGACCGCGGCCATCGCCAGCGCCCCGATGGAGAATCCCTCGCTCTTCAGCAGGTTCATCTCCGAGATCTTCTCTTCGAGCGGACAGCCCGCGAGCGTGACACCGAACGGCGACTTCTGGAACGCGCCGGTCTTGCGATCCTTGAGACCGCGCGAGCAGCTATCCTTGCCCTGGTTGTGGCACCAGATGCAGTAGTTGGCGTGGTCGAGGGCGCGCACCAGATCGAAGCCCTGGTCGGTCAGGGCAAAGCCCTCGCGATGGCGCAGCATCGGCCGCGGCAGCTTCATGCGCGTGACGCCATCGACGATCTCGGTCTCGATCGGCACGAGATGCTCGAAATCCAGTTTGTGCGGCACCTTGAACAGCGGCCCGTCCTGGTGTCGGCGCTTGCCCTCGGGGTGGTGCAACGCCCAGGCGGCGTAGCGTGTGAGGGCCTCGACCTCGGGCGTCGGCGCCTCGACCTTGAACTCGGCTCCGATCAGCTCGCGAACGGCCAGCGCGAAGGCCAGTTCCCAGGCTTCGAGGCCGGCCTCGAAGGTGACCGGCAGGTTCACGGCGGCCGTGACGGCGGCGCCGTCGAGGGCGGCCGCGACCTCTGGCTTGAGGGTGCGGGTGACGTAGCGCTGCACGAACAGGCGCTTGCAGTCGTAGAGCGGTGCCAGGCGCCTGTGGCGGGCGCGCAGGTCGGCCGCTTCGACAGCCACGCCAAAGAGAGACCCGATGAAATCCTCGAGCGGCCGCGCCAGCTCGATCAGAAGATTGGACTCGTCCTTCGCGGCCATCGCGTCTGGCGCGGCCCGCGCCGCCAGCAAGCGGGCATGGACGCCGACATTCGCATCCTTGAGCCACTCGACGAAGGCGGCGTCTAATCCGACCAGGCCTTCGCGATCGTAGAAATCACTGAAGCTCGACCCGAAGGTGACCGGCGGGGCCAGCGGGGACGCAGTCATTGCGATGTTCCGGAACGATGGATGAAAATTGTTCGTATGCGAACCGTTAAACAAGGCGGACGGCGAGCGCAAGACGCCCGATGACGACGCCCTTCGCGACATTTATGCCTGATGACGGCGGCCGCCGCTTCGCCCATGTTCCGGCGGCCATGCAGCAAGTCCCCGCCTCCGTGCGCCAGTGGCTGATCGTCGTCGCCGGCATGATCTTCTTCATGATCGTGATCGGCGCGCTGACGCGGCTCACCGAATCGGGCCTCTCGATGGTCGAGTGGCGGCCGGTCACCGGCTGGCTGCCGCCGCTTTCGGATGCGGCGTGGCAGGCCGAGCTGCAGAAGTATCTGTCCTCGCCGCAGGGCCGCCTGGTGAACCGCGACTTCACCGTGCCCGAGTTCCGCGAGATCTTCTGGCTGGAGTACATCCACCGCCTCTGGGGTCGGCTGATCGGTCTCGTCTTCGCCCTGCCGCTGGCCTGGTTCTGGTGGCGCGGCGCCCTCACCCCCTACCTCAAGCCCCGCCTCCTGGCGCTGCTCGTGCTGGGCGGCCTGCAAGGTGCGATGGGCTGGGCGATGGTGGCCTCGGGTCTCGTGGACAGGCCTTCGGTCAGCCACTACCGCCTCGCCGCGCACCTGCTGCTCGCGATCGTCCTCTACGCCTACACGGTCTGGCTGATCCTCGAACTCACGCCCGGCGGCGTGCGCCGCGACGACGCCAGGACCGCGCGCAAGGCGACGGCGCTGATCGCCTTCCTGCTGGTCGTGCTGGTCTGGGGCGCCTTCATGGCCGGCCTGCGCGCCGGCACCGCGCACAGCACCTTCCCCGACATGTCGGGCTACTGGATCCCGCCCGGCCTGTTCGACCTCTCGCCGGCGTGGATCAACCTCTTCGAGAACGGCACGACCATCCAGTTCGTGCATCGCTGGCTGGCGAAGCTGCTGGTGCTGGGCGTGCTGGTCATGGCCTGGCGGGCACCGCGCTCGGAGACGCTTGCAGCGGCCGGCATGGCCTTCGTGCAGCTCGGGCTCGGGGTTGCCACCATCCTGAGCGGCGTCAGCATCCCGATCGCCACGCTCCACCAGGCAGGCGCGGTCCTTCTCCTGACGACCCTCCTGGTCGTACGGCACCGCGCCAAGGCGTAGGTCAGCCCAGGCGGCCGGCGTGCCGCCACCAGGACGCGGGAAGTAACGAGGCCGCACGCTCTGCTTCCGCGAGCGAGCCGTAGAGCGCGAAACAAGTCGCCCCACTGCCGCTCATCGCGACATGGGCGGCGCCCTCGCTGCGCTGCAAGTGGTCGAGGACGTCCGCAACCTCCGGCCGGAGCGAGATCGCGGCCTGCGTCAGATCGTTGCCGCGCCGCCCGAGGTCGTGCGCCAGATCGGCCAGATCGCGCCAGCCGCTGCCGAGCGGCCGCGCCGGCGAGAAGCTTCCCTGGCGGGCGGCGAAGACGGCGGGCGTGGGCAGGGCCACCCCGGGATTGACCAGCAGGATGGCGCAGGGCGGCAGGGCGGGAACGGGGGCGAGACACTCGCCAATGCCGGTCGCCAGGGCCGGCCGCCCGGCAAGGCACATCGGCACGTCGGCGCCCAACACGGCGGCGAGATCGAAAAGCTCCTCCTGGGGCATGGCCACGCGCCACAGGTCGATCAAGGCCAGGAGCGCCGCCGCAGCGTCGGCCGAACCGCCGCCCAGGCCGGCCGCCACGGGAATGCGCTTGGTCAGACGCAGCGCGGCGCGCGGCGCCACGCCGGCCCGCCCGGCCAACAGGCGCGCCGCCTTCAGGACGAGATTGTCCGGATCACCTTCGAGCGCGGACGCCTCAGGCCCCACCACCTCCAGCGACAAGGTCGACGCAGGCGCGACCTCGAGCTCGTCGGCGAGATCGGTGAAGGCCACCAGCGAGTCGAGCAGATGAAACCCGTCGGCGCGGCGGCCGACGACGTTCAGCCAGAGATTGACCTTGGCCCGCGCGAGCGGCACGCCGCCTGCCCTTCGATCAGCCGCCCTGCTTGCTGTCGGCGGCCTTCTCGTAGACCGTCGGCTTGTCGTTCGACGGGTTCAGGCCGTTGGCGATCTTGTCCTGGATGACCGGCAGACGGTCCTTGTCGGGATTCTGATGCAGCGCGCGCTCCCACTGGAAGCGCGCCTCGCGACGGCGGCCGACATGCCAGTAGGCGTCGCCGAGATGATCGGTGATCGTCGAGTCGTCGCCCTTCTGCTCGGTCGCGCGCTCCAGCCACTCCACCGCCTTCTCGAACTGGCCGAGCCGGTAATAGGCCCAGCCCACGCTGTCGGTGATGGAACCGTCGTCGGGGCGCAGCTCGGTCGCGCGCTCCAGCATCTTCATGCCTTCCTGCAGGTGCAGGCCCTGGTCGATCCAGCTGTAGCCGAGATAGTTCAGCACGTAGGGCTGCTCGGGCGACAGTTCGAGCGCCTTCTTCATGTCGGCCTCGGCCTTGGGCCAGTTCTTGGTGCGCTCGAGCACGATGCCGCGGCCGAAATAGACCTGCCAGTGCCGCTCGTCGGGCTTGCCGAGGCGCGAGATCGCGGTGTCGTAGGCGGCGACCGCCTCGGCGAAACGATCCTTGCCGCGCAACAGGTCGGCCAGGGTCAGGGCCGCGTCGATGCGATCCGGCTTCTCGGCGACCAGCGTCCTGAGGCGGGCGACCGCCTGGTCGAACTTGTCTTCCTGGGCGTCGAGCGCCGCCGTCCGCAGCCTCGCCTGCCAGTAGAGCGGCGACGTCGGAGCGATCTTGCCCAGGGCGGCGACCGCCTTGGGCACCTGGCCGAACTGCTCGTAGACGCCCGCGATCATCAGCCAGGCGAAATCCTGCTCGGGCTTCAGCGCCGTGGCGAGCTGATAGAAGATCAGCGCCAGGTCGGTGCGCTGGTTGCGCGGGTCGGCGGCGAGGATGCCGCCGATGTCGAACAGGATGTCCGCGATCCCCGAGGCCGGCGACGGCGGCTTGGGCATCGGGGCGTTGGGCCCCATAAGCCCGTCCATGACGACGGAGTCGCTGTAGCGCTCGCCATAGGTCTTCAGGATCTCGCGCGCCTCGTCGCCCTTGCCGAGACGGCGCAGGCCATCGGCCACCGCGATGGTGGTGCGCAGGCCATTGCGGTCGAGCGATATGGCGCGGCGGTACTTCGCCTCGGCGGCATCCTTGTCGCCCGCCATCTCGTCGATCTGGGCCTCGATCACCAGCGCCGGCGCTTCGGCACGCTCGCCGGCTGCGGGCTTCAGACGCGATAGAAACGAACGAGCGGCCGCGAAGTCCTTCTCGCCGGCCTTCAGCCAGGCCATCACATATTCGCGCAGCGCGCCCAGCTGGTTCTCGGCGCCGATCTGGGTGAGCCGACGCTCGGCCGCCTTGTAGTCCCCCTTCTTGACCGCCTCGATCGCCATCACGAGGTTGGCGAAACCGTCGCCGGGGCGTGTCGCCAGCACGGCGGGCGCCAGCTCGGCGGCGGAATCGACGCGGCCTGCGTACATGCGCAGGCGGAACACGGCATAGATCAGTTCCGGATCGAGCGGCGTCAGCGCCAGGGCCTGATCCATCTGGTCGGCCGCGGCTTCGTAATCGTGATCCTGCTCGCCCACGCGCGCGGCGAGGTAGCGGCCCTGCAACGAGATCGGGGCCAGCAGCCTCCCCGGCTGGACGGCCGGCGGCCGGGTCGTGGGCGCGCGGGCGCCGCCTTGCGGGGCCGGGCCCTGCTGGGCCTGGCCGGGAAGAGGAAGAGCGAACAGCAGCGCTGCCGAAAGCAGCGCAAAGGGGGTGCGGTTCATCAGGCTCACATGTTGGGGTAATTCGGACCGCCGCCACCTTCGGGCACGGTCCAATCGATGTTCTGCGCAGGATCCTTGATGTCGCAGGTCTTGCAGTGCACGCAGTTCTGGGCGTTGATCTGGAAGCGCGGCTGGCCGTTGTCGGCGGTCACGACCTCGTAGACGCCGGCCGGACAGTAGCGCTGCGCCGGCTCGGCATAGAGCGGCAGGTTGACGGCGATCGGGATCGACGGATCGCGCAGCTTCAGGTGAACCGGCTGATCCTCCTCGTGATTCGTGTTCGACAGGAACACCGAGGAGAGCTTGTCGAACGAGATCACGCCGTCGGGCTTGGGATACTGGATCGGCTGGAACTCGCTGGCCGGACGCAGCGTCTCGTGGTCGGCCTTGTGATGGCGCAGCGTCCACGGCACGCGCAGCCCGAGATCGTGCAGCCACATGTCCATGCCGCCATAGAGGGTGCCCAGCGTGGTGCCCCACTTCAGCGCGGGCTTCACGTTGCGCACCTTGTCGAGGTCCTTCCAGACCCACGACGCCTTCAGCTTCACCGGATAGGCGATCAGCTCGTCGCCGCCGGTCTTGCCACCGGCCAGCGCCTCGAAGGCCGCTTCGGCGGCCAGCATGCCGCTCTTGACCGCGTTATGGCTGCCCTTGATGCGCGGCACGTTGACGAAGCCGGCCGAGCAGCCGATCAGCGCGCCGCCCGGGAAGGTGAGCTTCGGAATCGACTGCAGCCCGCCTTCGTTGATGGCGCGCGAGCCGTAGACCAGCCGCTTGCCGCCCTTGAGATACTTGGCGACGTCGGGATGGGTCTTGAAGCGCTGGAACTCGTCAAACGGCGAGAGATACGGGTTCTCGTAGCTGAGATGCACCACGAGGCCGATGGCGACCAGGTTGTCGCCGAAATGGTACATGAACGAACCGCCCGAGCTGTTCGTCTCCGACAGCGGCCAGCCCTGCGAGTGGACCACCAGGCCCTTGCGGAAGATGGCCGGATCGACCTGCCACAGCTCCTTGATGCCGATGCCGAATTTCTGCGGATCGACACCGTCGCGCAGGTCGAACTTGGCCATCAGCTGCTTGGCCAGCGAGCCGCGCACGCCTTCGCCGATCAGCGTGTACTTGGCGTGCAGCTCCATGCCGGGCGTGTAGCTGTCCTTGTGCTTGCCGTCCTTGCCGACGCCCATGTCGCCGGTCGCGACGCCCTTCACCGAACCGTCCTCGTGGTAGAGCACCTCGGCCGCGGCGAAGCCCGGATAGATCTCGACGCCCAGCTCCTCGGCCTGCTGGCCGAGCCAGCGGCAGACTTCGCCCAGGCTGACGATGTAGTTGCCGTGGTTGTTCATCAGCCGCGGCAGCAGGAAATTGGGGAAGCGGTAGGAGCCGCTCTTGGTCAGGAACAGGAACTGGTCGTCGGTGACCTGGGTCTCGAGCGGCGCGCCCTTCTCCTTCCAGTCGGGAATGAGCTCGTTGAGGCCGATCGGATCGACCACGGCCCCCGACAGGATGTGGGCGCCCAGCTCGGAGCCCTTCTCCAGCACGCAGACCGACACTTCGTGATTGCGCTGGGCGGCGAGCTGCTTCAGGCGAATCGCCGCGGACAGTCCGGCCGGACCGCCACCCACGATCACCACGTCGTATTCCATCGCCTCGCGCGTCATGCTGTATGGCCCTGCAATTCCATTTTCCCGGTGGACGCGCGCCTGTGCGGCGGCAATCCTTTGATTTAGATAGCGTGTCGGGGGCGGGATCGCCACCCGCTGAAAAGGGGATTTCCTGTGCCTGAGTTGAACGATATCGAGAGCAAGACCTTCTCTGCACGCGATTTCCGGCTGGAAAGTGGCAAGACGCTACCCGTCCTCGAACTCGCCTATGAAACCTACGGCACCTTGTCGCCGGCCGGCGACAACGCCATCCTCGTCGTGCACGGCTACACCTCCTCCCATCACGCTGCAGGCAAGAATGCCGTCGGCAAGCACGGGCGCGGTGTGACGGAAGGGTCGGCCGGCTGGTTCGACGGGCTGATCGGGCCGGGCAAGGCGATCGACACCGACCGCCACTTCGTCGTTTCGGTGAACGCGCTGGGCTCGGCGCATGGCAGCTCCGGTCCCAACTCGATCGATCCCGGCACCGGCAAGCCTTATGGCCCGACCTTCCCCGAGATCACCCTGCGCGACATGGTGGCCAGCCAGAAGCTGCTGATTGATTCGCTGGGACTGAAGAGCCTCGTGGCCGTGGTCGGCCCGTCGATGGGCGGCTTCCAGTCGTTCCAGTGGGCGGCGTCCTACCCCGGCTTCATGAAGGGCATCGCGGCGTCCGTCACATCGCCGCGCGCGCCCGGCCGCCTGGGCGGGCTGGAGGCCCTCCAGGCGCGTCTCGCCAGCGATCCGAACTGGAATGGCGGCTGGTACTACGAGAACGGCGGCATTCCGGCCGCGCTGGAGCAGATCCGCTACGAGACGCTCTTGAACTACGGCCAGGGCGAAGCCGAGGCCAAGGTCGCCGCCAAGAGCTGGGCGCAGATCTACGATGGCCATTCGCTGGTCACCCTGCGCCGCGCGATCGACGGGTTCGACATCACCAAGCAGTACGACCGGCTCAAGCAGACCAAGGTCCTCTACGTCATCTCCAAGACCGACAAGCTGTTCGACCTCACCGACTGCGCCGCCCACGCGCTCGACATGCGCAAGGCCGGCGTCGACCTCACCTACGTCGAGATGCCGTCGGACAAGGGCCATATGGCCAGCCATGCCGATGCCGCGATGTGGGCGCCGATCCTCGGCGCCTTCATCAAGAGCCTGGCATGACCGAGGCGGCGTTCGCTCCGCAGGACGCCGCCGCGCTGCTGCGCTGGTACGTCGATCACGGGATCGACGAGACGATCGGCGAGGAAGCGATCGACCGCTTCGCGCTTCCGCCGCCGGCCGCCGTTGCCGCTGCTGCGGCCTCCGCGGCTTCGACACCCGCTTCGTCACCGGCAGCGCCGACACCGATCCGCGCGCCGGCCGCACCGGCGGTCGTGCGCGCGCCCGTGCCGCTGGAATCACCGCAGCTCGCGGAGGATGCGCGCGAGGTCTCGCGCCGGGCGACCACCATCGCCGAACTCGAGGAAGCGGTCCGCGCTTTCGAGGGCTGCGCGCTGAAGCGCACGGCCAAGAACACGGTGTTCGCCGACGGCGTGGCCGGCGCGCCGGTGATGATCGTCGGTGAAGCGCCGGGCGCCGACGAGGACCGGCTCGGCAAGCCGTTCGTGGGCGTCAGCGGCCAGCTCATGGACCGCATGTTTGCCGCCATCGGCATGAGCCGCGAGCGCGATCTCTACATCACCAACATTCTGTTCTGGCGGCCGCCGGGCAACCGCACGCCGACTTTGTCCGAGCAGGCGATTTGCCTCGCCTTCACGCGCCGCCACATCGAGCTGGCAAAGCCCAAGATCGTGGTGCTGGCCGGCGGCACGGCGGTGAAGGCCGTGCTGAACACGACCGAGGGCATCACCCGCCTGCGCGGCAAATGGACGACGCTCACGCTCGACGACGGCAGCGAAGTCCCGGCGCTGCCCACCTTCCATCCCGCCTATCTGCTGCGCACCCCCGCCAGCAAACGCCAGAGCTGGGCCGACCTGCTGTCGCTCGACAAGAGGTTGAAGGATCTGGGCGTTCGCTGAGCCGTCAGCGACGCGCGACAGTGACTCCGATCATTTGCGGATCCCGTCTCAGATCGAGACAAGCGAGAACGACGATGCGGTCCAACTCTTCCAGATAGAAGAGCCCGAACGGAAACCGGCGCAGCGTGGCTCTGCGTATCGGCGCTTCTACGAGTTGATAGAGGCCGGGTGCATCGGAGACGTGCCGCTCGATACGTGCAATCTCATCGAGGAAGACACCGCCCAATCCGCGCCTTTGCCGTTCATACTGCAGGGCAGCTTGAACCACTTCGCGGCTGGCCGCGAGACGGTATACGACCGCTAGCCGCACGGATCACGAGAGGCCAGCTTCGCGACGGATGTCAGCGAGGGTCATTACGGCTTCGTCAGGGTTGGCTCGATAATCCGCCAGCCGGCGGCGCAATTCCTGTCGCTGGACTTCGGTGATGGGGCGGGCAACTTCGGTCTGGGCGACGCTGTCTAGCAAGTCGTAGGCAAGACGCAGGCGCTCGTTGGCGTCGAGCTTCTCAAGTTCCGCCATGAGTACCTTGTTCATCACCGCAACCTAGCGCCGTCATTGCCCCTTGGTAAGGCCCCGGCCACGCCAAGGTGACGAAGACCTCGTAGACGCCGAATGACAGCCGCGCTAGCCGGCACAGTCCTCTGCTGCACCCAGCAGGTGCGCAGCTTGCCGGCCCTTTGGCAGAAATCCTCTCTAACGGACTGATTTGACTGTCTTTTTCGAAACAACTGGCGAGCGACATCGATCCGTCGGCGGTCACCAGGGCCCGAATTCCGGGAGGGTGCGACATCGGCTTCGATTGTTTCGTTTATTTCGTTTGTTTCGTTTATTGGCCGGGATTCCGGCGTCCCGGCGGCCTGCTAGAGGCGCTTCTTCAGGAAGAACTTCTTATGGCCCGGCGGGTAGTCGTCGAGGGTGGCGAAGACCTCGTAGCCGCGCTTCTCGTAGAATGGGCGGGCCTGCCAGGTGTGGGTGTCGAGATGCGCCGAGTGGCAGCCGCGCTGGCGGGCATAGTCCTCGGCGGCGTCCATCAGGCGCGTGGCGTGTCCCTGCCCGCGCAACGCCTCGTCGACCCAGAGGATCGACACGAACAGCCAGTCCGACCAGAGGTAGCCGAGAAGGCCGCCCAGGGTTTCGCCCTTCTCGCCCTTCAGGAAAATCTTGCAGGGATAGTAGTCGGACCTGCCGGTGCGGCTCGCATTGAACGTCGACAGACGGTCGCCCACATAGCCCGCGGCGCGCGCGTTGTCGGGATCGAAGACGAGCTCGACCTTCTCCATTTCAGCGCCTCGTCACCTCAGCGCATCGCGGCGCGCTGGCGGACCAGCGCCAGCACGCTGCGGCCGATCGGCATGTCGACACCGACCCATTCCGCCATCTCGACGACGGCGCCCAGAAGCGCCTCGATCTCGAGCGGCCGGCCGCGTTCGAGGTCCTGCAGCATCGAGGTCTTGTGGGCCCCGACCTCGGCGCCGCCGGCAATGCGCTTGTCGACGTTGATGGCGAACTTCACGCCGAGCTTCTCGGCGACGGCCTGGCCCTCGACCATCAGGGCGCGGCAGACGGCATGCGTGCCGGCATCGCCGATCACCTTGTCGAGCGTCGCCCCGGTCAGCGCGCTGATCGGGTTGAAGGCCATGTTGCCCCAGAGCTTGACCCACAGCTCGTCGCGGATGCGCGGCCGGACCGGCGCCTTGAGGCCGGCCTTGATCAGCAGCTCGGAGAGCTTCGCCGCGCGCTCGCTGCGGCTGCCGTCCGGCTCGCCCAGCGTGAAGCGGTCGCCGTAGGTGTGGTGGATCACGCCGGGCTCGACCACGTCGGCGGCCGGATAGACGATGCTGCCCAGCACCTGCGACGGCGGCAGCGCGGCCGTGAGCGCCCCTTCGGGATCGACCGATTCGATGCGCTTGCCTTCGAACTCGCCGCCCAGCTTGTAGGTGTACCACCAGGGCACGCCGTTGATCGCCGCGACGATCGTGGTGTTCGGCCCGATCAGCGGCTGGAGCTGCGCCATCGCCGGCAGCAGGGAATGGGCCTTCAAGGTCAGGACGAGATAGTCCTGCGGCCCGATCTCCTTCGGATCGGTGGCGACGCGGGGCTCCGTCACCGTCTCCTTGCCCTCGCTCAGCAGGACGAGGCCGCGGGTGCGCAGCGCCTCGCCATGAGCACCGCGCGCCACCACGGTGACGGGCGTGCCGGCCATTTCGAGCTTGGCCGCCATCAGGCCGCCGATCGCACCGGCGCCGAAAACGCAGATCGAGGTCACGGTGCGATCCTCAGGCCTTCGCCTCGCCCAGGCCGAGCTTGGCGGCGAGGCCGATGCGCTGCAGCTTGCCCGTGGCGCCCTTGGGGATCTCGCTCACGAACACGACCTTGCGCGGCACCTTGAAGTCGGCGGCGTGCTTGGCCACGAAGTCACGCAGCTCGCGCTCCGTCGCTTCCTGGCCCGACCGCAGCACGACGACCGCGCCGACATCCTCGCCCAGCATGGGATGCGGGATCGCGAAGGTCACGACCTGCTCGACCGCCGGATGATCCATCAGGATCGTGTCCACCTCGATCGGGCTGATCTTCTCGCCACCGCGATTGATGATCTCCTTGAGGCGCCCCGTCAGGAACAGGTAGCCATCCTCGTCGAAGCGCCCCTGGTCGCCGGTGCGGAACCAGCCATCGGCGAAGGCCTTCAGGTTGGCGTCGGGATTGTTGTCGTAGCCCGCCGTGACGTTCGGCCCCTGGATCACGACCTCGCCGATCGTGCCCTGCGGCAGGAAGTGGCCGGCCTCGTCCATGATGGCGATCTTCGGACCCGCCGGCAGGCCGACGGCGCCCGGCTTGCGCTTGCCCGGGGGCAGCGCATTCGACGCCATCTGATGGCTGGCCTCGGTCATGCCGTAGGCCTCGATCACCGGGCAGTCGAACGCGGCTTCGAGCTCGAGCATGACCTGCGGCGGCAGCGACGCCGACGAGGAGCGGATGAACCGCAGCTTGGCGGCCTTCGCGGCGTCGGCATGGCTGCGCAGGCGCGTGAGGATCGCCTGGTGCATGGTCGGCACCGCCGTGTACCAGGTGGGCTTCACCTCCTCGAGCTGGGCGAAGAAACGCAGCGCGTTGAAGCCCGGCGTGCAGGAGACCGACGCGCCGGCGCCCAGCGACGACAGCGTCGCGGCGATCAGCCCGTGGATGTGGAACAGCGGCATGATGTTCATGCAACGGTCGTTCGGCGTCAGCGCCAGCGACGCCGCGATATGGCGCGCCGAGGCCGCGAGGTTGGCCGTCGACAACGGTACGATCTTGGGCCGCGCCGTCGTGCCCGACGTGTGCAGCACCAGCGCGATCTCGCCGTCGACCGAGGTGCCGGGCCTGGCGGCTTTCGCGGGCTTCAGCGCCGACACGTCGAGCGTGAAGCTGCCGGCCGGACCGTCGGCGGTCGGGATCAGCTCGATGATCGGCACGCCGACCTTCTCGGCCATGCCGCGCACCGGGCTGTCCATGCCCTGCTGCACGATCACGGCCTTGGGCTTCAGATCGTCGAGGTAGAACTCGAACTCGTCGGCGCGATAGGCCGGGTTGAGCGGCGCCGAGCTGGTGCCCGAGGCGACGGCGATGAACGAGGACGCCATCTCCGGCCCGTTGGGCGCCACCATGGCGACCCTGTCACCGCGACCGATGCCGACGGCGTTCAGCGCCGCCAGCGTATCGTCGGTCAGCTTCTTCAGGTCGCCATAGGTGAGCCACGGCCGGCCCGGCGCGCCGATCGCGGGCGCATCGGGCTTGCCCGCCGAGGTGACGTCATAAACGCTCTTGATCATCGTCTTTCCTTCAGGCCGCCGCCTTCTCGTCGGCCATGATGCGATCGTAGGCCGGCAGGGTCAGGAACTCGTAGAACTGCGGCTGCTCGACCAGGTCGATCATCAGTTGTGCGGCATCCTCGTAGCGCCCCTTGGCATAGGCTTCCTCGCCGATCTGCGCCTTCACCTTGTCGTTCTCCTCGCGCACGATCTCGCGGACGAGTTCCTTGGTGATGGAACGGCCGTCGTCGAGCTTCTGGTTGTGGCGCACCCACTGCCAGACCTGCGCGCGGCTGATCTCGGCGGTGGCGGCGTCTTCCATCAGGTTGAACAGCGGCACGCAGCCGATGCCGCGCAGCCAGGCCTCGACATAGCCGATGCCGACGGCCACGTTCTGGCGCAGCCCGGCTTCGGTCTTCGGACCCGCGGGGATCTGGATCAGGTCGGCGGCGGTGACATGCACGTCCTGGCGCTTGCGCGCGATCTGGTTGGCTTCCTTCATGACCGCGTCGAACTCGGCCTTGGCGATCGGCACCAGGCCGGGATGGGCGACCCAGGTGCCGTCATGGCCGTCGCCGGCCTCGCGCTTCTTGTCGGCGTGGACGCGGCCCATCGCCTCGTCGTTGGCCTTGGGATCGTTCTTGATCGGAATCTGCGCCGCCATGCCGCCCATCGCGTGCACTTCGCGGCGGTGGCAGGTCTTGATCACCAACTGGCTGTAGGAGCGCAGGAAGTGCGAGGTCATGCCGACCGTGCCGCGATCCGGCAGCACCGCCCACTCCTGCTCGCGGAACTTCTTGATGAAGGAGAAGATGTAATCCCAGCGGCCGCAATTGAGGCCGGCCGAGTGATCCTTCAGCTCCCACAGGATCTCGTCCATCTCGAAGCTGGCGACGATGGTCTCGATCAGCACCGTGGCCTTGATCGACTTCTGCGGCACGCCCAGTGCGTCCTGAGCGGCAACGAACACGTCGTTCCACAGCCGCGCCTCGAGATGGCTCTCGAGCTTGGGCAGGTAGAAATACGGGCCGGTGCCGCGCGACAGCGCTTCCTTGGCATTGTGGAAGAAGTAGAAGCCGAAATCGAACAGCGAGCCCGACATCGGCTTGCCGTCGACCGTCATGTGCTTCTCGAGCAGATGCCAGCCGCGCGGCCGCACGAACAGCACCGCCGTCTGGTCGTTCAGCTTGTAGGACTTGCCGCTGTTGGGATCGACATAGTCGATCTGGCGGCGGACGGCGTCGGCCAGATTGTACTGGCCCTCGACCATGTTGGCCCAGGTCGGGGTCGAGGCGTCCTCGAAGTCGGCCATGAAGACGTTGGCGCCGCAGTTCAGCGCGTTGATGATCATCTTGCGATCGACCGGCCCGGTGATCTCGACCCGGCGGTCCAGGATGTCCTTGGGCAGCGGTGCGACCGTCCAGTCGCTCTCGCGGATCTTGGCGGTCTCGGGCAGGAAGTCCGGCTTCTCGCCGGCATCGAGGCGCTTCTGACGCTCGACGCGGAGCGCCAGCAGCTCTTCGCGGCGGGCATTGAACTTGCGCTGCAACTCGGCGACGAAGGCGACTGCCTCTTTGGTGAGCACCTTTTCGAAGCCGGGCTTGAGGGCACCGTCGATCGTCACGCCCGCCGGAAGGTCCAAAGCCGCCATTCTCGTTCCCCTCGAAATTCTTTCGGATACAGTCGAAAGGGCGATTTACCGCCGTCCACTTCCTTAGGCGAGTCTGAATTGGCGTTTCGGCCGGCTGGCCCGCCGGTTGCGGTCCGGGGGCGAGGAAGCGGCGACATCGCTCGGGGGAGAAGATCGATGCCTGACCACACCGTCGACCCGGTGGATGAAAAGCCGCCCCTGGCCAGGCTGCTCCCCCTCGGCCTGCAACACGTCCTCGTGATGTATGCCGGCGCCGTCGCGGTTCCCCTGATCCTGGGCGGTGCGATGAAGCTTCCCAAGGACCAGGTGGCGGTGCTGATCAATGCCGACCTGTTCGCCTGCGGCATCGCCACCTTGATCCAGAGCCTCGGCATCCGCGGCTTCGGCATTCGGATGCCGGTGATGATGGGGGTCACCTTCGCCGCGGTCGGCCCGATGCTGGCGATGGCCGCCGATCCGCGCCTCGGTCTGCTCGGCATCTACGGCGCGGTGATCGGCGCCGGCCTGTTCGGCATTCTGGCGGCGCCGTTCATCAGTCGGCTCCTGCCTCTGTTTCCCCCGGTGGTCACCGGGACCATCATCACCGTCGTCGGCATTTCGCTACTGGGAGTCGGCATCAATTGGGCGGCGGGCGGCGCCGGCAATCCGCGCTTCAGCGACCCGCTCTATCTCGCCGTGTCACTTCTCGTGCTTCTGGTCATTCTCGGCGCCACGAAATACTGCACGGGCTTCTTCGCCAACATTGCCGTCCTTCTGGGGCTTATCGCCGGGTTCGGCGTGGCATTTGCCCTGGGCGAGGTGAATTTCGCCGGTGTCGCCCAGGCCAGGTGGGTCGAGCTCGTCCATCCGTTCCAGTTCGGCTGGCCGACCTTCGACCTGCTGGCGATCCTCACGATGAGCCTGGTCCTGATCGTGGTGATGATCGAATCGACCGGTGTCTTTCTCGCTCTCGGCGAGGTGACCGACCGCATGATCGGCCAGCAAGACATGACGCGAGGCCTGCGCGCCGACGGTCTCGGCACCCTGATCGGCGGCGTGTTCAATACATTCCCCTACACCTCGTTCTCGCAGAATGTCGGCCTGGTCGGCATCACCGGCGTGCGCTCGCGCTGGGTCACGGCGACCGGCGGCGTGATCATGCTGGTGCTCGGCCTGTTCCCCAAGATCGCCACGATCGTCGCCTCGATCCCGCAGTTCGTCCTGGGCGGCGCCGGCATCGTCATGTTCGGCATGATCTGCGCCACCGGCATCCGCGTCCTCTCGCGCGTCGACTTCCGCGGCAATCCGGGCAACACCTACGTCGTTGCCGTCAGCATCGGCCTCGGCATGATCCCGCAGGTTTCGGAGAGATTCTTCGGGCACATGCCGAAAGCCCTAAGTCCCCTCTTGCACAGCGGGATTTTATTGGCTTCGATCGCAGCCATAGCGCTCAACGCCTACTTCAACGGCATGCGCAGTGGCGCGGCGGCAGTGGCCGACGCCACGGCAGCCGGACGGGAAGCCGAGACCGCGCACTAAGTCTGCGCACCAGAGGATCAATGGACCCGTACGTCGTCGAGTGGCTCAATCTGATCCTGCGCTGGGCCCACATGATCGTGGGCATCGCCTGGATCGGCGCCTCCTTCTATTTCATCTGGCTGGACAACCATCTGCACAAGCCGCTCGATCCGGCCGACGAGGCCAAGGGGATCGGCGGCGAGGTCTGGGCGGTCCATGGCGGCGGCTTCTACACGGCCAAGAAGTTCAAGGTGGCCCCCGAGCGGCTGCCCCCCGAGCTGCACTGGTTCAAGTGGGAAGCCTACACGACCCTGGTCACCGGCTTCTTCCTGCTGTGCCTCGTCTATTACTACGGCGCCGAGGTCGCGCTCATCGACCCGTCGGTCCTGCCGCTGACGAAGCCGCAGGCGATCGCCATCGGGCTCGGATTCCTCATCCTGGGCTGGCTGGTCTACGATTTCCTCTGCCGCTCGGTCCTCGGCCAGGACGAGGTCGTGCTGGGCGGTCTGGTTTTCGTCTACTGCGTCGCCGCCGCCTGGGCGCTCTGCCACATCTTCTCCGGCCGCGGCGCCTACATCCATTTCGGCGCGATGCTTGGCACCATC
Source organism: Reyranella sp. (assembly GCF_965228225.1). GTDB lineage: Bacteria > Pseudomonadota > Alphaproteobacteria > Reyranellales > Reyranellaceae > Reyranella. The sequence goes on from NZ_OZ245801.1 coordinate 3,955,938, forward strand.
ATGGTGCTGAACGTCTACTTCGTGATCATCCCCGGCCAGCGCGAGCTGGTGAAGGCCAAGGAAGAAGGCCGCATTCCCGACCCGATCCACGGGCTGCGGGGCCGCCAGCGCTCGGTCCACAACACCTATTTCACACTGCCCGTGCTGTTCACGATGATCAGCAACCATTACGCCGGCCTCTACGGCCACGAATGGAACTGGGTGCTGCTGCTCACGATCTCGATGGCCGGCGCAATGATCCGCGTCTGGTTCGTGCAGCGCCACAAGGGAAACGCCAACCCGCTGGTTCTGGCCGCCGGCTTCGTCTTCCTCGCCTTCACCGCCCTGCTCGCCCTGCCGCGTCCCAGCGCCGACGGCGGCGGACCGGTCGCCTTCGCCGAGGTCCAGCCCATCATCCAGGCCCGCTGCACGCCCTGCCATGCGGCGAAACCCACGCAGGAGGGCTTCCTGGCACCACCCAAGGGAGTCCTGCTGGAGACGCCGTCGCAAATCCAGGCAATGGCCGCCGCCATCAATCAGCAGGCGGCCGCCTCGCGCGTCATGCCGCCCGGCAACATGACGAACATCACCGATGCCGAGCGGCGCATGATTGCGCGCTGGTTCAAAGGCGGCGCACAATAGGGCATGAACCTCCGCTCCCGCGGCGTGCCGTGGCGCCGTCTCCTGACGGCGGCGCTGGCGGCGGTCGCGATCTTCCTCTTCTGGACCCAGACTTCGGAGCGCGGCCAGCGCGAGGCCGCGCGCGGACCTGCACTCTCCGCCGAGGCGCGCGAGGCGGGCCAGGGCTGGGGCGCGAGCGTGGGCTTCGCCGACCAGCGTCGCCTCGACGATCACTACCAGAAGCATGGCGCCGAGTTCGGCCGCATCACCAAACAGGATTATCTGCGTCAGGCGCAGCTCCTGCGCGACGCCAAGGTCGGCGGACCGATCCTCGAGACGGTGCGGCGCGATGGCGTCGTGACACGTTTCGACCGTGACACCGGTGCCTTCATCGCCTTCAATGCCAATGGCGTCATACGCACCTTCTTCAAACCCAACGACGGCGAGCGCTATTACCGTCGGCAATCCGAAAGAGGGAACGATTGAACCCGCCGTCACCACCGCCCGGCCCGCCCAACGTGGCCGATCTGCAGGAACTGATCGACCAGTGGGCGACTTTCGCCCGCGGCCTCGAGCGGGAAGACTACACGTTCGATCTCGACAACTGGCTGAACGACGTCGACGTGCGAGAACTCATCCTCGAGGCGCTGCCGATGTTCAGCCGCGAGGAGATGGGCGACCACGCCCTGAAGCTCGACGAGGCCGACCGGGCCTTCATGGCCGCGACGCGCGACTTCAAGCGCTGCGTCTGGGGTGGCGGCACGGCGCGCAAGGAGCATTGGACCGCCCAGAAGAACTGGTGGTACTTCCGCACACCGGCCCGCTCCAACGCCCAGCTTGAAGACGAGCTCCTCACGGTTCGCTAAGACGAAGTCATGAGCACGTCGAAAATTCTGGTCGAGGCCCAGGGGCCGGTGACCACCATCATCATCAACCGGCCGCAGGCCCGGAACGCGCTCGACAACGAAGCGGCGCACGGACTTGCCGACGCGCTGCGCGCCTTCGAGGCCGATGCCGCGGCGCGCGTCGCCGTGCTGACCGGTGCGGGCGGCGCCTTCTGCGCCGGCGCCGACCTCAAGGAGCTGGGCGCGGGCACCGACTATTTTCCCTGGGCCGGCAGCGACCAGGGGCCGCTGCGCGCGCCCCTGTCCAAGCCGGTGATCGGCGCCATCGAGGGTCATGCCTGCGCCGGCGGCCTGGGGGTCGCGCTGTTCTGCGACATCCGCATCGTCGACGACACGGCGACCTTCGGCGTGTTCTCGCGCCGCTGGGGCGTGCCGATGAGCGACGGCACGACCGTGCGCCTGCCGCGCATCGTGGGTCAGGGCCGCGCCATGGACATGCTGCTGACCGGCCGCGCCGTCGGCGCCGACGAGGCGATCACGATGGGGCTCGCCACACGAAAGGTGGCTCGCGGCACGACACGCGCCGAAGCCGAGGCGCTGGCCCGCCAGATCGCGGGCTTTCCGCCGATCGCCATGACGTCGGACCGCCGGTCGGCCTACGAGAGTTTCGACCGAGACGAAGCCTCGGCGATCCGTCGCGAGATGGAACTGTCGCTCGACGCAAGGCGACAGGAATCGCAGGGCGGCGCGGCGCGCTTCGCCCAGGGCGAAGGCCGGCACGGCCAATTCAAGAAATAGAGTTCAAGAAGTCATCCGAGAGGTAGGGATATGCGGGCGCTGGTTTGTCATGCCTATGGTCCGATCGACAGTCTCAAGGTCGAGGACATTCCCCAGCCCGTGCCGAAGGCCGGCGAAGTGCTGGTCAAGGTCCGCGCCGCCGGCGTGAGTTTCGCCGCGATGCTGGGGGTGCAGGGCAAGCACCAGAACAAGCCTGCCCTGCCCTACGTCCCCGGCAACGAGCTGGCCGGTCATGTCGTGGCGCTGGGCGACGGCGTGACCAATGTGGCGGTCGGCGACCGCATCGCGACAGGGGTCAGCCAGGGCGCCTTCGCCGAGTACGCGACGGCTGCGGCCGCGAACCTCGTGCCGATCCCCGAGATCATGCCCTATGCCGAGGCGACCAATTTTCCGACGCTCTACCCGACTGCCTACGGCGCCCTGAAGTGGAAGGCCGACCTGCAGCCCGGCGAAGTGCTGCTGGTGCACGGCGCGGGCGGCGGCTCGGGCCTCACCGCCATCGAGGTCGGCAAGGCGATGGGCGCGATCGTGATCGCCAGCGCCGGCGGCGCCGACAAGCTGAAGGCGGCCCGCGAGGCCGGCGCCGATCACCTGATCGACTATCGCTCGGAGGACCTGCGGACCAAGGTGCTGGAATTCACCGGCGGACGTGGCGCCGATGTGATCTACGATCCGGTGGGCGGATCGGCCTTCGATGCCTCGCTGCGGTGCGTGGCGCCCGAGGGACGCATCATTCCGATGGGCTTCGCCAGCGGCACAGTCCCGCAGATCCCGGCCAATATCCTGCTGGTCAAGAACGTGACGGTGATCGGCTTCTACTACGGCTACTGGAACGGCTGGGGCGGCAAGGGCGTGCCGTCGCCCAAGGAGGCTCAGGCGCTCGCCAATCGCCGGGCCCTGGTGGCCGCCGCCCAGAAGGAACTGACGCAGTGGTTCACCGAGGGCAAGCTCAAGGCGACCGTGGCCGCGACCTATGACCTTGCAGATTGGGTGAAGGCGTTTCGCCTGATCGAGGAGCGCACCGTCGTCGGCAAGGCCGTCTTGGTTCCGTAACACGCGGGCGCTTGTCGGTCCCGCTGCCGATCCGGCATAGTTCGTTGCCATGCCGGTCCAGTGGACGATCTCCAAGCCGCACCGACTCGTGATCGCCGTCGCGCGGGACGAGCTGCGGCTCAGGGACATCGAACAGTATCTCGATGGCGTGGCCATCGCCGAGGTCCTGCCCTACCGCAAGATCTTCGACATGACGCACGCCACGGTGATGCTGAACGACGCCGACATGATGGCGCTCGGGGCGCGCATCCGCGCCTATCTCCAGGTGAGCAAGCTCGGCCCCCTCGCCATCGTCGCGGTCACCGACCATGCCTACCAGCAGGCCAGCCTGTTCGAGGTGCTGGCCCAGGGCGACCGCCCGGTGAAGATCTTCCGCGAGCTGCATCATGCCCGCGAATGGCTGGATGGGTTCGACGCCGACTCCTAGAGTCTTTCCGTTTTACATTCACCCACCACCTCATCCTGAGGAGCCTTGCACAGCACGGCGTCTCGAAGGATGGGCAAACGATGGGGTGCGCGTGCCCACCCTTCGAGACGCTCACTGCGTTCGCTCCTCAGGGTGAGGTCAGTGTTGAGATGCTCGGCTCGATTCTATCTCGTCCGGAAACGCTCTAGAAGCGCGGCTGCGCGCGATCAGGCCGGCCACACCTTGGGAAAGGTCTCGCATTCGAGCCGGTCGCCGGGCTTCAGCCCATGGCCCTCGATCGGCGGGGAAATCTGTCCGGCGCGCGCGCCGTAGCGGGCATCGTCGCCGCACCAGCGCGTCGCCCAGGCACGGCGGCGACGGGCGCTCGAACGGTTGCCCGAAGCGCCGTGAAGGGTGAGCGCATGGAAGGCGATGACGTCGCCCGGCTCCATGTCCCAGGCGAGGAACTCGTGTTCGCCGCGCTCGGCATCGAGATCGGGCAGCGGCTCGAAGCGGCTGTCCTGGACCTGCAGGTCGACGCCGCCCTGCTTGAAGAACTTGGGCTGGAACCAGCGGCCCCAGCGGTGCGAGCCCTTCACGTATTCGACGCAGGTCTCGCGGTCGACCGGATCGAGCGGCGTCCACAGCGAGATCACCTGCTCGCCGTCGATCGGATAGTAGGGCTGGTCGTGATGCCAGGGCGTGCGCTCCTGCGTTCCCGGCTCCTTCACCAGCAGATGGTCGTGATAGTAGACGACCTCCTGCGAGCCCATGAGCCGGGCCACGATCTCGCGCGCGGGCGATTCGTAGACGAAGGCGCGGGCCGCGGGGTGGCGCTGCCACAGCTGGAAGTCGACGAAGAACAGGCCGGGCGCGCCCTGGGGCGTGTTGATCCGCACCATCGGCCCCGGACTCTTCATGTCGTCGTCCACCGCCGCCCGCATCCGTTCGATCCATTCCATCGGAATGGCGTTGCGCAGGCAGACCGCGCCATCCTCGCGGTAGCGGGCGATCTCGGCGTCGGTTGGCATCGGCATCGGACGTCAGCTTCCCTGCAGCATGCGCAGCGGCGTGTAGATCAGGACCGTCTCGCCCTTCTGGTTCTTGACCAGGTTGGTGGTCCGCACCAGCGCGCGCATCGGGTCCTTGGAAGTCGGCTTGATCTCGGTGATCTCGATCTCGACGTGGATCGTGTCGTTCACATAGGTCGGGCCCTTGATGTCGAAGCCCATCGACAGGAAGGCGAGGCCCGTCCCCTGCAAGGTGGTGGGGATCACCAGGCCTTCGGCCATGGAATAGACCAGCGCGCCCGGCACGGGATGGCCGCCGCGCATCGGCGCATGCTCGCGAATGTACTCCCGGTTCGTGAACAGCTCCTCGGAAAAGCCGCAAAGGGTCACGAAATTCAGGAGATCGGCCTCGAAGATCGTTCGGCCATAGGTGACGAACTTGTCGCCGACCTTGAGGTCGCGCCAGTTCCAGCCTTCTCCGAGCTGCTTCATGGGGTCGTTCCCTCAGTGGGCGTGGGCGAGAGTTACGCCTTCGCGCAGCTTGTAGAGCCTGCTGCAATAAGGACACTCGACGTGTCCTTCCGGGCCCAGGTTGAGGTACACTTTGGGATGGCCCAACGCGCCGCCACCGCCATCGCAGGCGACGCGGTCAGTATCGACAGTGATGACTTCAAACGGCTCCGTCACGATCCCACTCCTGTTACGCCGGCGAATGATAGCGGTCTCCGCCGCCGCGGTCATGCTCTCAGCCTGCGCCCCGACGGTGGTTCCGGCGGGCGGCCCCGTCCAGGCGCCGCGGCTGACCGACGACCGTTATGTCGCGGCGGACGGGACTTCGCTACCGCTGTCGGTCTGGCCTGCGGCAAACGGCGCCCCCAAGGCGGTCATCCTGGCCCTGCACGGGTTCGGCGACTACCGCATGGCCTGGGAGGAACCGGCCGGGACCTGGTCCGGCGCCGGGATCACGACATATGCCTATGACCAGCGCGGCTTCGGCGGCAGCCCCTCCCGCGGCCGCTGGCCCGGCACGGACACCCTGGTCGACGATGCCAGGACGGTGGCAGCCCTGGTGCGCGCCCGCCATCCCGGCGTGCCCTTCTACCTCGCCGGCGAGAGCATGGGGGGGGCGGTGGTGCTGGTGGCCGCCGATCGCGGGGCCGAGTCGGACGGGCTGGTCCTGTCGGCCGCGGCCGTCCGTTCGCGCGATACGTTCGGGCCGGTGGCCAGCGCCGGCCTGTGGTTCTTCGCCCACACCATCCCCTGGATGCCGGCCGGCCCGACCTCGATCGACTACAAGCCGACCGACAATCCCAAGACCATCGACAAGCTGCGCAACGACCCGATGATGCTGCGCCAGCCCCGCCTCGACATGGCCTACGGGCTGGTCGACCTGATGGACGACGCCCGCGCCTCCGCCGCCCGGGTCAAGGAACCCTATCTCATGATGTACGGGCTGGGCGACCGCATCGTCCCGCAGGCGCCGGTCAAGGCGGCGATCGAGATCATGCCGCCGCGGCCCGATTCAAAGCTCGCCTTCTACAAGGAAGGCTACCACCTGCTGATGCGCGACAAGGCCGGACCGGCCGTGACGGAAGATGTCGCGGCATGGATCTCAAATCACGAAGCCCAACTTCCGTCGGGCGCCGACGCCTCGAAATCCCTGCCCGAAATGGCGAGCCTCTGGGGATCCAAGCGCAACGGTCAGGCGAGCGCTAGGCCCCGCAGCGAATGACGACCGAGGCGGCGCCGCGGATCTCCGACATGTCGCCGCGCGTCGGCATGTTTTCCATCTTCAGCGTGGTGTAATCGCCGCCCGTAGCGCCACACATCGCGACCGCACGCGTCTGACAGGCGCCGGGTTCCTTGCAGCTGATGGCGATGGCGGGCTTGCCATCGGTCCAGGTGACCTGGGTCGCATTCGTTTCCGTCCGGGAGTCGGGGCCGGGCGTGCTTTTCGCCATGCCGCAGGCCGCGACCAGGCTTGCGATGCCCATCACGAACACCCACTGCATCGTCGATCGCGTCGTCATTTGCTCTCCCCCTTGGCCTCCCTGAAGGAGACGATCGACAGTACCTCGCGCCGCCGGACAGGTGCAAGGTCGCCCGATTCGTGTCCTACTGCGCAGCATGAACACCCGACTAGGGATCGTGATCTCGTGCGCCCTCGCGGGCTTGGCACTGCCCGCTGCATGGGGACACGCGCAGCAGGGCAACGAGCAGCTGGCGGCGCGCTGCGCCCAGCTCGGCGCGCTCTACGATCGTTACAACACGCAGCGCGGCGAAGGCTCGAGCGGCCCCAATCTGGCGCGCCTCGGGGCCGGCGTCGACTGCCAGAAGGGCCGATACGAGCAGGGCATCAAGGCGCTGGAGGAACTCCTGCAGCGCAACCGGATTCCCTACCCGCCGGCCGGCTGAAGGACTACTTGCCCTTCAGCTTGAAGTCGCGCCACAGCACGATGCCGCTGGCATTGTCGAGCGCCATGCCGTCGAGCTGCTTCCTCAGCTCATAGGCCGTCGGGCGCCAGATGAGCGTGCTCTCGCCGCTCGCGCCCTCGAAGCGGCCGGTGCCGCCCGTCAGCCTGAACGTGCCGCGACAGCCGACGAGCTCGTAGCCGGCGCACTCCCACTCGCCCCAGGCGGTCGCGCCGTCGTACGCCGTGAAGGTGCAGGCACCCGCCGCGCTGGTCTTGCGGCTGCCCTGGTCGATCTTCGACGACAGGGCGCAGCCGACGCGACCCGCTTGCTGCGGCCCCTCGTCGGTCTCGATGAACATTGGCCCGGCGAGGCTCCCCGCCACGACGAGCTGCTTCTCGGCGGCCCGCACGACCGATCCATTGGCGAGCACCACCGCGAAGGCATTGAAGGTCTGTGTCTCGTCCTGCGCGACGGCCGGAGCGGCGGACAGGAGAACCAGGGCGCCCGCGAGGGCGCGGCTGAACATCGTCATGGGCCGCCTCACTTGAAGTCGATGATGACGGCATCGGCGCCGAGCGACACGGCCAGGCCCTGGCGGCGCGTCTTCAGGTCGATCATCACGCCGTTGGTGTTTTCGAGCCACATCTCGCCCTTGCCCTTGTCGCCGTAGGCCGTGCCGTAGCGCGCCTGGCCGTAGGCGCCCGGGAATTGGCGCAGCTCCTTCAGATTGTAGACGTCGCCATAGGCTTCCATCTTCGAGACGCCGAACCCGCCGACACCAAGGCCGCCGACCGAGAACCGGTAGCTGCGGCCTTCATAGTGCAACGTGCCACTGCCGACATTGCCGCTACCGAAGAAGGCCACCTGGACCTGCTCGATGTTGACGGTTCCGGACTTGACCCGCTGCTGGGCGATCGCCGGCGCCGCCAGCACCGTTCCAACCACCCCGACGGACCCGATCAGCGCCTGTCGGCGCCCCAGCAGCCCTGATTTCTTAACGCTCATCCAACTCTCCCCGATCAGCCGTCGTCCCTCATCACTCACCGACGACGGCCGTGGCCTCAATTTCGACCAGCAGGCCCGGCACTGCAAGGGCACTCACCGCCACCAGCGTCGATGTGACAACCGCGCCCTTCAGCGACTTGCCCAGGGCGGTCGTCACGGCGCCCATGTCGCGAATGTCGGTCACGTAGATCGTCGTCCGCACGAGGTCGCCGAGCTTCGCCCCGGCGGACTTCAGCCCGGCCTCGATCTTGCGCATGGTGATCATGGTCTGCTGGGCGGCATCCTTGCCCTGCACCTGCCCCTTGGGATTGAGCGAGGTCGTGCCCGACACGAACACGAACGGACCGCTCTTGATGGTGCGCACGTAGAAGCCCGCCACTTCGGTGCCGTCGGGAAAGACTTTCTTGGCCATGCCGTGCTCCAGCTTCGATGCGCTATGGTGGCATTTTAGGCGGCCGTTCGCGCCGGGCAAAGGAGGAAGCCGTGTCACTCGATCGCTATCGTACCGCCATCGTCACCGGGGCGAGCCGCGGCATCGGCGCGGCCGTCGTCCGCGAACTCACGATCGGCGGGCTCGACGTCTATGCCGTCGCCCGCTCGACCGAGGACCTGACGGAACTGGCGCAGGAAACCGGCTGCCGGCCGATGGCGCTCGACATCTCCCATCGCGACGCGGTGCTGAGCGCCCTGGGCGCGCTCGATGCCGACATCCTGGTCAACAACGCCTCGGCCCCGGTGCGCGGCGGCGTCTCGTGGGAGACCGCGCCCGACGACATCGCCACCCTGATGGACGTGAACCTGCGCGGCACGCTCAACTGCCTGGCCGCCGTCGTGCCCGGCATGCGGGGGCGCGGTCTCGGCCACATCGTCAATCTCGGCTCGACGTCGGGCACCTGGGCGCTGCCCGGCATGCCGGTCTATGCCATGACCAAGGCCGCCATCCACAATCTCAGCCAGACGCTGCGCCTCGACCTGCACGGGTCGGGCGTGCGGGTGACCGAGATCTCGCCGGGCCGGGTCGAGACGGGCGCCCATCTCGGCCTGATGGAGGATCGCGAGGAAGGACGGCGCCGCTTCTACGAAGGCTTCGAGACGCTGCAGCCGACCGACATCGCCGAGGCGGTCATGTTCGTGCTGGGCGCGCCGCAGCGCATGGATGTGAGCTTCATGGAGATCGTGCCCACCGACCAGTCGTATGGCGGCTCGCAATTCCATCGCCGGCGCTGAAATCCGGCACGTCGCTTGCAGCGCGATCGTCCGTCTATCAATCAGGGAATCATGGACCTCAAGAACCTCGCCGCCATCCTCGACCCGCAGGCGCCGGCCGACCGCCCCTTCATCATCCAGGTTTCGCCCGAGGGCGACGAACAGCTGCGTCTGGGCTACGGCGAGGCGCGGCTGCGCATCGCCGCCCTGGCGCGCGGCCTGCTGAAGCGCGGGCTCAAACGCGGCGAGGCCGTGGCCATCGTCGCGGCCAACAGCGCCGACTATCTCGTGCTCTACATGGCCACCATGGCGGCCGGGCTCGTGTCGGTCTGCGTCAATCACAAGCTGCCGCGCGAGACGGTGGCGCACATCATGACGGACTCGTCCGTCAAGCTGGCGATCGCCGACGCCGAGCGCGCGCCGCTGGTCGGTGCGGTGGTGCCGACCGTCGCGATGGAGGAACTCGACGGTCTGCTGGACGCAGGTCCGTTCGAGCCGGCCGACATGGCGCCCGAAGAAGTCGCCATGATCCTCTACACGTCGGGCTCCACCGGCCTGCCCAAGGGCGTGCCGCTGACGCATGGCGGCTACCTCTGGGCGACCGGCGCCACGCCCGAGCAGCGGCCCGGCATCGAGGGCCAGAAGATCATCATCGCCGCGCCGCTGTTCCACATGAACGGCCTGTTCAGCGCCAAGATGGCGATGATCAACGGCGGCACGATCGTGCTGATGACGAATTTCACCGCCCGCGGCTTCATCCGTGCCATCGACCGCAATCGCGTCGCGATGATCACCTCGGTGCCGACCATGCTGGCGCTGGTGATGCGCGAGACGGAGGAACTGGCCAAGGCGGACCTCGGCTGCGTCACCACGGCGGTGACCGGCTCGGCGCCCTCGACGGCGGAATTCTTCGAGCAGATGCACCGGATGTTCCCCAATGCCGAGACGGCCAACAGCTGGGGCACCACGGAGTCCGGCCCGCTGGGCTTCGGGCCGCACCCCGACGGCATCGCCAAGCCCATGGGATCGCTGGGCTATCCGCGCGCCAACATCGAGGTGAAGTTCGTCGGCGGCGCAGAGACCGGCGCCACGCAGGGCGTGCTGCACATCCGCACGCCGGCGCTGATGAGCGGCTATCTCAACCGCGAGGCCGACACGAAGAAGCGCCTGATCGACGGCTGGTACGACACCGGCGACGTGATGCGCCGCGACGAGAACGGCTTCGTCTTCTTCGTCGGCCGCGCCGACGACATGTTCCAGTGCGCCGGCGAGAACGTCTATCCGGGCGAGGTCGAGAAGCTGCTGGGCCAGCATCCCGACGTGGCCCAGGCCTGCGTCGTGCCGGTGCCGGACGAGATCAAGTACCAGCTCCCGGTCGCGTTCGTCGTCGCCAAGCCGGGTGCGTCACCGACGGAAGAAGCCTTGCGCCGTTTCGCCCTCGACAACGGTCCCGCCTACGCCCATCCCCGCGCGGTGTGGTTCGTCGACGAGCTGCCACTCGCGGGAACCAACAAGATCGACCGCAAGACCCTGGTCGACCGCGCCGTCGCGACCTACGCGCGCGACGGCGCGAAGCGTGTCTGACTTGTCATCCTGAGCGCAGCGAAGGATCTCCCGCCAGCTACGCCGTTCTTTGGTCGTTCCGTGAGGTCCTTCGCTGCGCTCAGGACGACACCGATCTCACGAATCCGCCGTGAACCCGATCTTCTTCACGATCGGACCCCAACGGTCGTAGCTCTCCTTGAGGAGCGCACCGAGTTCCTGCGGGGTCGAGGACTTCACCTCGAGGCCCATGACGGCGAGGCCGTCGATCACGTCCTTCTGCGCGAGTGCGGCGCGCAGCGCTTCGTTCGCGCGCATCACGACCGGCGCCGGCGCGCCGCCCGGGGCGAAGAAGCCGAACCATTCGGAGAAGACCAGGTCCTTGTAGCCCTGCTCGGCGAAGGTCGGGACGTTCGGTGCAAAGCGGCTGCGGGTCGCGCCCGAGACGCCGAGGAGGCGCGCCTTGCCGGCGGCGACCTGCTGGGTGAACTCGCCGACCGGGCCGGACACGGCCTGGATCTGGCCGCCGATCATGTCCTGCACCGCGGGCTGCGTGCCGCGATAGGCGACATGCTTCAACTCGACGCCGCCCGCCTGGCCCAGCAGCACGCCGATGAAGTGCGGCACCGAACCGGAGGCCGGCGAGCCGTAATTGGCCTTGTCGGGGTTGGCCTTGCACCAGGCCAGGAACTCCGGAATGTTCTTCACGCTCTCGGGCACGGCCGGGCCGACGCAGAAGCCGAAGTCGAAGGTGCAGGCGAGCGTTACCGGCGTCACGTCGGTGAAGGCGTCGTAGGCCAGCTTCTTGTAGATGTGCGGATAGATCATCAGCATCGAGGCCGGCGTCTGCAGGATCACGCTGCCGTCGGTCGCCGCGCCCTTCATCGACTGGATGGCGATCTGGCCGCCGGCGCCAGGCTTGTTCTCGACGATCGCCATCTTCGTGTAGGAGGTGCCCTTCAGCCCCTCGGCGACGCGGCGGCACAGCGTGTCGGACGTGCCGCCCGGCGGGAATCCGGTGACGATGCGCACGGATTCGAGCGGCGCGGTGCCCTGCGCGCCGGCGCGGCCCGCGAGTCCCAGGGTGGCGAGCACTGCAGCAGCGCCCGAAGCGCGGACGAACCCGCGGCGGTTCTGGTCGTTCATCTCATTCCTCCCGGTCGGTTCTTGTGGGCGGAATGTCGCTGAAACGCGACGTGCCGCCAAGCCCAACCGACGCTTTCCGGCAGCACTATTTGCGAATCGCCGCGTCGAGTTCGGGCAGGGGGAAGTCCTTCCAGCCCGCGACCTCGGAAACTTCCGGGAACTCCTCGCCGAACGGCTTGGTGGCATCGATTCCCACCGAGGACGAATAGCCGCCGTCGGTATAGGGATCGAGCGGCGCGGCGGCGGTGCGGTCGACGACGAAGACATCCTGGCTCGGCTTGACGCGGAACGACTGCGCCCATTCGACCTCGGCGGCGTTGCGGATGTCGATGTCGGGATCGACGGCGATCACCCACTTGGGATGGAGGTTGCCGGCCATGGTGGCGAGGATGGCCTGCCGTGCCTCGCCCTCGTAGCGCGGCTTCATGGCGATCACGACATAGGTCTGCACGCCGCCCGAGCTGTTGATCGAAATGTCCGAGAGGGTCGGGAACTGCGCCTGGAGCTGGCGCAGGATCGAGGTCTCGAAGGGGATCTGCTTCAGGACATGGTTCTCGGTGATCGGCTTGCCGGTCAGCAGACCCTGGAAGATCGCGTTCCTGCGATGGGTTATCGCCGTGATCCGGGCGACAGGCTTGGGCGATGCCGGCGTGTAGTAGCCGGTATATTCGCCCAGCGGGCCTTCCATCTTCTGGGTCTTCGTATCGACGACGAACTCGATCACGATCTCGGCCCAGGCCGGCACCTTCAGATCGTTGCTGACGGCTTTGACCAGTTCGACCGGCGCGCCGCGCAGGCCGCCGGCGACGAACCAGTCGTTGGTCGCGTCGCTCGACTGCACCTGGCAGGAGAACATGGTGAGCGGATCGACGCCGATGGCGACCGCGCCGTGCAGTTCCTTCCCCATCGCGACGGCATGGGCCATGTTCTTGCCGAAGCGATGGTTCGGCGCGGAAAACACGCCCAGCTCCCTCGGCCCATGCACCTGAAATCGGTAGTTGCCGATGTCGGGAATGCCGCTCTCGGGATTCTCCGACACCACGATCCCGGCAGTGATGTAGGGGCCGCCATCCTTGGGACTGTAGATCGGCACCGGCAGCTTGGTCACGTCGATCGAATCGCCGGTCAGCACGACTTCCTGGCAGGGCGCCGTGCCCTTGAAGTCGACGGGACCCACCGGTTCGCCGATGCCATTCAGCACCCTGTCATGGATCGTCTGCTCGGTGGCCTCGAACGCCTTCAGCGCGAGCCGGCGGTTGCCGTAGACGCCGGCCACCAGCGGGAAGTCCGTCCCCGTCTGCGTGAACAGCAGCGCCGGCCCCTGGACCGCGCTCGTCCTGGCGAGCGCCCTGGCGATGTCGTACCTGGGCGAAACGGGACGTGCGATCTCGACGAGTTCGCCCGCATTCTTCAGTTCCGTCAGGAAGGCGCGCAGATCCTGATAGGGCATGGTCAATCCGTCCTCGCGGTTCTCGGGTACAAAGGGTGATGCGCAGACTGTTCGCCGACATCCATCGCCACGACATCGAGGCCGCCGTTCGCGTCGCGGCGGCGGTGGGCCTGCCGCTGCTGGCGCTGGACGCGATCGGTCGTCTCGATCTCGCCGTCTATGCCGCGTTCGGCGGCCTGGCGATGCTCTATGGCCATAGCGAGCCGGCGAAGAAGCGGGTCGAAAGCCAGATCGTCGCCGGCACGGGCCTGGTCGTTACCATGGCGGTCGCCATGGCCTGGTCCGCCTCGCAAGCCCCTCTCGCGGTGCTGGGCGCGCTGCTCGTCCTGACCGTGATCGCGGCCGTCACACTCGGCTCCGCGATGCGCTGGATACCGCGCGGAGAGATGTTCTTCGTGCTGGTACTGCTGATCATCGCGGCCATTCCCACGAAATGGGAAAGCCTGCCGCTCGCCCTCGCCGTCGGTGCGGGCGGCGCGGCCTTCTCGGTGCTGCTGGCGGTGATCAACGGCATCGGCGCGCTGCCCGGTGAGGAGAAACCCGAAGGATGGCGACGGCGCATCGCTTCGGGCTATGCCGACCTCGACCGCCGCCAGCATCTGGTCGTGCTGGCGGCCGCTACGCTCGGCGTGCTCGCAGCGTGGTCCCTGGCCCTGGCCCTGGCCCTGGGCATCGGCCATCCCTTCTGGGCGGCCGTCACCGTCGCCGCCCTGATGCCGGCGCTGGCCGCGAAAGAGGTCTGGCGCCGTGCCGTCCACCTGATGGTGGGCACGCTCGGAGGAGTGGCCATCGCCGCCCTGCTGTTCTCCTTCGAACCCGGCCCTCTCGCGCTGATCGCCATCATCGTGATTTGCCAGGCGGTCGCCGAAATCGCGGTCTCGCGCAACTACGGCGTCGCCCTGCTCTTCTTCTGTCCACTGGCCATCGGCATGAGCAACCTGAGCCGCGGCGCTCCCTGGCCGCCCATCCTGGTGGACCGGGTGGCCGAGGCCGCGCTGGGCGTGGCGGTCGCCTTCCTCACGATCTTCGCAGGCCGCAGGATCCTCAAGGTGACCTGAACGGACGGCCGGCACGCGGCGCCTACTGGTCGGAGACCTGAAAGGGGATGTCACCCGCTTTGGCCTTCGTCCCCTGCACCGTGATCACCGCCCAGTGCAGCACGTAGTTGCCGGGCGGCAGGGTCGGCGCAGCGGCGAACAGCACTTCCGGGGCCGATTCCAGACGCGGGTGCAGGCGCTCGATCACCTTGTCGCCCTGCTTGATGACCAGGGTCGACTTGATGTGATCGACCGGCCGGTCGAAGCGCACGAAGAAGGCGCTGCTCTTGAGGCCGATCCGGGCATGGGCCGCCGGTGTCGACTCGAGCACGTGGACCTCGCCCGACGGTTGCTGGGCGCGCACCGCGGAAGTCATCGCCGCCATCATCAGGACGGCGATCGCCAGGCGTCGCGTCATCATTTGCCGCTCCGGCGCTTGGCGAGGGACGGCTTCTCCACGCCGGAGGGGCCGCTCCATCGCGGGAAGGTCTTGGTGTCGAGGCCGAACAGGTCGAGCACGCGCGCGACGGAATGCGTCACGATGTCGTCGACCGTCCTGGGCCGCGTGTAGAAGGCCGGCGACGGCACCGCGACGATGGCGCCCATCTCGGTGACGGCCAGCATGCTCTTGATGTGGCCGGCATGCAGCGGCGTCTCGCGGAACATCAGTACGACCCGCCGGCGCTCCTTCAGGCAGACGTCGGCGGCGCGGGAGACGAGCCCCGAGGTCACCCCCGTCGCGATCTCGCTCAGGGTGCGCACCGAGCACGGCGCCACGATCATGCCCATCGTCTGGAACGAGCCGCTCGAGATCGACGCGGCAATATCGCCCGGCGCATAGACGTGATCGGCCAGCGCGCGCAGCTCCGAGGCCGACACATCGGTTTCGAGCGAGCGCGTCTGGTCGCCCGCCTTCGAGATCACGAGATGGCTCTCGATCTTCAGCGCCCGCAGCGCCTCGAGCACGCGGATGCCGTAGACCGTCCCCGACGCGCCGGTGATGCCGACCACCATGCGCCGAACGGGTTCGCTTGCTGCCATTTTGATTGTCCTCAGCCGCCGGTCTTGATGTGGCGCGGGTCCGAGTGGTTCAGCGGCGCAGGCTTCGCCTCCCACGAGAACGGTGTGTCGGAGAGCGTGTAGCGGTACCACGGCGGATCGTTGCTGCGGCCGAGCCTGTGCCGCAGGTTGCCGAAGGCGCGGTAGAGCACCGGATAGGGCTGGCCGTGATACTGCTTCAGGATGTCGTGCCAGGCGCGCGGCTCGGCGCGGATGAACGCCTCCATGTCCCCGGTCAGCTCGTCTTCCGTCATGATCTTCAGCCCGGCCGGCGGATCGCCGAGGTCGGTGACGGTGCTGCGCACGAACTCGTTGGGGTTCCACTCCGGTCCCAGCGGCACCGTGCAGTCCATGCCGATCTTGGAGGAAATGCCGAGCGTCGTGCTCTTGGGATCGACGGTCATGGTGTTGAGCCCGTCGAGGCGCACCGTGTCCTTGTCCGGCATGTAACGGTAAGCCATGGCGGCCAGCACGGCCTGGTCGTCCCAGATGTCGACGTCGGTGTCGAACACCATGGCGATCTTCGGAAGTCCCTGCTTGGAACAGGTCAGCATGATGCCCAGCGCCTGCTTGGAATCGCCGGCCCCCAGCGGATGGATCTTGGCGTAGGCGATGTTGGACAGGCCGCCCAGCGGACAGCGCACCTCGCGCACGTCGATGCCGCCCTGCTTCAGCCCGTTGAACAGGTCGGCCTCGATCGCCGGCAGCTGCAGCATGTTGTCGGTGTACCAGGGATGCAGCCCGCCGATCGTGCAATGCTGGAAGATGCCGCCCTTGCGGTAGGTCATCGCCTTCACCTTGAGGCGATAATTGTGCTTGATGCCGCCGCCGTACATGCCGGTGAACTCGCCGTACGGGCCCTCGTCGTAGACCAGCCCCTCCAGCGCCATCAGCTCGCACTCGAGCACGATCTCGGCATTGGCCGGCACCATCACGTCGATGGTCTCGCACTTGATCATCTTCGCCGGCGCGCCGTAGAAGGCGCCCAGCACCTCGAAATCGTCGGTGTCGGTGGTGACGCCGACCAGCGCCGAAATCTTGTCGATGGTCGGACCGCCCAGCACGATCGCGACCTCGAGATTCTGCCCCTTCGCCGCCGCCGCCATCGCGTGGATGCGCTGGCGGTGCGAGGTGCAGGTCATGTCGACCGACTTCTCGTTCTTCGTCCGGAACATCGAGCGGTAGATGCCCCAGTCGTAGACGCCGGTGTCGGGATGCTTGCTGATGAAGAGATTGTCGTTGGTGTAGGCGTGGCCGTCGCGATCATGGTGCAGGAACAGCGGCAGGCGGGTCAGGTCGACATCGTCGCCCTTGAGGATCACCTCCTTGCAGGGCGCCGTCGTCACCGTCTCCCACTTCACCCGGCCCTTGGAGCGCGCCACCATCTCGAGGCCGGTCCGCGTCTTGTCGCAGCCCATGGCCCAGGCGAACATCTCCTGGTTGGAATAGGCGTTGGCCAGCACCGAGAACTCGGTGTCCTTGATCTTCTCGATCAGGACGGCCTTGGTCGGATTGGCCTCCATGAGCTTGGGAACCTGATCGACTCGCACTTCGTCGGTGATGCGCACGAGGAAGCCCGCTTTGTCCATCGCGTCGACAAAGTCGGAAAGGGACTGCTGCATTGTCTGACCCGAATGAAGAGGAAAATCAGGAATAGGCCGGTGCGGTCCTGCCATGCTCGGCGAAGGCCCTGAGGTGATGCAGCATCATGCCCCAGAGGGCATTGCACTTCTCGAAGTTGCCCTTCTGATGCGGCCAGCCGGAATGGGCGAAGGTGAGATGGACCCGGCCGTGCGGCGTCTGGCCGAGATGGAACGAAACGCTGGTGCCGGCCGCATCGCCTGGCCCGTCGACGCACTTCCAGACGATGGCGTCTGCTCCCTGCGACGCGACTTCCCAGACGAACTTCGGTCCGTCGGCATATTTCAGGGTCCACTGGCTCCCTACGCCCGCGCCGCCCGAGACCTCGGCCATGGTCCAGCCCTTGAGCCCCTGGAGGGTCGTGAGGGCTTCATGGACCTTGGCGGCATCCGCCTTGATGTTGACGGCGTGACGAAGAGCGTGATCGGACACAGTGCACCTCCCGAAAACCTTATCTGCCACGCGGGAATAGCGCGGCTAGCATGTGCGGCGGGACCTTATCAGTCAGGCTGAAGCGTTCAACTTCGAGCGTCCGGCCGAGCGAATACCGGCTTCCGAGGCCCCGAGTCCGCTCGTTGCGCAGCAGAGCCCCCTCCGGTATGTTCCGCCGCGCTGGACCCGTAGCTCAGCTGGATAGAGCGCTGCCCTCCGAAGGCAGAGGTCGTGAGTTCGAATCTCGCCGGGTCCGCCATTTTACCCTTTGGAATCAATCTAATGCCCTCGGTGCTTTTGCACGGATCGGGCAGAGCGGCGCCACAAGAACCCTCGCGCGCTGGGGTACATCGCCGAGACGCGCGTTGTGACTCTGTTCCTTGCAACGAACCCCGTTCACCTCTTATTGGCAGGTGATGTCTTCACCCTCTCCTCCTTTTGGATCGGCGGTTCACGCCGTTCCATGAGTGCACTTGGGGAATGTCAGTTTGATGTTTGGTTCTGCGTATTTCCTTGCAGGCGATTCGTTTCTCAAGAACACGGCTGTCGAGGATGCACTCCGGCCGCGGCTTGCGCCGTTCTTCTCGAACTGGATCGGCAGAAAGGAGATCAGAGTTCGGAGCGAGGAATCGCAATCGAACCTCACTGTATCGAAGCGCGTCGCCCTGTTGGAGAAACTGGTTCCAAGCAATGAGGAAGCAGGGCAGCAAGTCCTGATTGGAAGATCATCCGGCGGACGCGTGGCGTCTTTGTTTGCCATGCATCGGCCGGTTAAGGCGGTCATTTGCTTTGCTTACCCGTTCCGCCATCCGCGGAGTGTCCTGGAGCCGCTTCGCTTCAGCCACCTGGCCCATATCACGGTGCCGACGCTGATCTTCCAGGGGATGCGGGATAGTTACGGAGCAATGGACATCACCGAGAACTACGCTCTTTCACCGGCTGTAACCGTAAGATTTGTAGACACCGACCACGATTTTGATTTGTCACCGTCCGAGTGGGACGTGGTTGCCCGGAAGGCAATGAAGTTCCTGGACAGCGTTGGGCAACGATTGCCGGCTGAGGGGTCGCGTTTCGACGAGGCCTTCTACCGGAGCACTCATGCGGATGTGGCGGCGGCGATCGCCGCTGGGGAGTTCGTCTCCGGTGAACATCATTTCAACGTGAAGGGACGTAGTCAGGGGCGACGCTTCCGGCTTCTGGCCGACACTTGAGATTCTAGAATTTGGTCAAGGTCGGACGGTCGGCAGTGGTCCAGATGGTGCGTTCAGCACCATGGGGCGGCTGTTTCATCGGAAGCGTTGGGGTGCAAGCGGCGACGCCGGGGCCCCGCAGGGCCCCGGCACAGCGGCAGGTCAGAGACCGTGGTCCTCCCGCATCATCTCGGCGGCGCGTTCGCCGATGACGGCGCAGGGGGCCTGGGTGTTGCCGGTGGTGACCCGCGGCATGATCGAGCCGTCGGCCACCCGCAGCCCGCTGACGCCGTAGACACGCAGCGTCGCGTCCACGACCGACATGTCGTCCCGCCCCATCCGGGCGGTGCCGCTCTGGTGCCAGTAGGTGACGGCGGCGTCGCGGATGTAGGCGTCGAGGTCCTCGCCCTTCACCTCGCCCGGCATGGCTTCGCCGGTGACGAAGGGACGGAAGGCCTGGGCGTTACCCAGGGCGCGGCAGAGCTCGATACAGGACGAGGCCGCCGTCATGTCCCTGGCGTCCGACAGGAAGTTCGCGTCGATCGCCAGCGCCGCGGTCGGATCGGCGCTCTGCAGGCGCAGGCGTCCCCGGCTCTCGGGGTGGGCGAGGCCTGCGAACATCGTCCAGCCGTGGGCCGGCACGCCGCGCAGCGCCGTGCGTTCGCTCGGCACCGGGAACTCGACCTGGCAGAACAGCAGGTCGGGCGCGTCGAGGTCGGGCCGGCTCTTCCAGTACATCGTCGCCTCGCTGCCGCTGTTGCGGGGCGCCAGAGGCTCCGACAAGGCCCAGGTACAGCCGAAGGACACATGGTCCTGTAGGTTGCGCCCGACCCCCGGCAGGTTCTGCACGAGCGGGATGCCGAAGCGCTCCAGCTGGCGACGCTCGCCGATCCCGGAATGCATCAGGACCTTCGGCGTCTGGAGGGCGCCCAGCGACAGCACGACTTCCGTCCGCGCGCCGATGGTCATCGTCCGTCCGCCCTGCACGAGTTCGACCCCGGTCGCCCGCGTGCCCTGGAAGACGACCCGCTTCACGAGCGCGCCGGTGAGCACGGTCAGGTTCGGGCGATCGAGCCAGGGATGGACATAGGCGCGGTACAGCGACTGGCGGCGCCCGTCGCGCACCAGCATGTCGGTGATCGCCGCACCGCCCTCCTGCTCCATCATGCGCCCGTTGGGATGGTCGAACACGGGGATGTCGAGTTCGCGCGCGGCGTCGAGCATCGCGAGCGCGAGCGGGCTCGGCGAGGCAGCGGGCTGCACCCAGACCGGCCCTCCGGTGCCGCGATAGGCGGGGTCGGGATGGCCCTGCCAGTCCTCGATCCGGCGATAGAGGCCGAGCACGTTCTCGTAGCCCCAGCGCGGATCGCCTGCCTCCGACGCGAAGAACTCCCAGTCGCTCTTATGTCCCCGGGCCCAGACCATCACATTGATGCTCGACCCGCCGCCCAGCCCCTTGCCCATGGACATCGGGATCTCGCGGCCGTTGAGATGAGGGTTGGGTTCGGCCCGGAATCCCCAGTCGCGTTCGCCGCCGAGATTGGTGGGCCACAGGGCCGGGTTGAGGACGGCTTCGGCATCGTCGCTGCCGCCCGCCTCGAGCAGCAGGACCTGGACGTCGGCATTCTCGGCCAGCCGCCGCGCAATCACCGACCCGGAGGAGCCGGCGCCGCACACGATGAAGTCGTAGCCGGGCCGAAGCGCCGCCGTCAGCCGCGCCTGGTTCTCCCGCCCGCGCCGGACGGAGTCTGAAGCATCATAGTCGTTCATGAGTCGGCTCCTGGGGTTAATATGTCTCGATATTTATTATCGCGATATCATTCAGATGGTGTCGGCGGCCGACCTCGTCAACCGAAACAATTATCGCGATATGATTTTCCCGGCTAAACTCCGGGCGATGGTGCCGGCGAGGGCAGGAGGCGAACGTGAAGAAGGCGAAGAACGGGACCGGCACGCCGGTCCCTCTCGAGGATCAGCTCTGCTACTCGATCTATTCGGCGAACATGGCGATCCAGCGCGCCTACAAACCCCTGCTCGACGGGCTGGGGCTGACCTATCCGCAGTATCTCGTGCTCAACGTTCTCTGGAGCGAAGACCGCCGGGCCGTCGGCGTCATCGCCGACCAGCTCGGGCTCGAGTCGAGCACGCTGACGCCGCTGCTGAAGCGCCTGGAAGAGGCCGGGCTGGTGCGCCGGACCCGCAATCCCGAGAACGAGCGGCAGGTGCTGGTGGAGCTCACCGAACCGGGCCGGGCCTTGCGCGCCCGGGCCGGCTGCCTGGGCGAGGCGCTGCTTTCGGTTTCCGGGGAGACCGCGCCGCGACTGGCGGCCCTCAACACCCATGTCCGCCGCCTGCGCGACGCAATCTATGCCAGGATCGGCGGCTGGAACCTGTCGGGCCGATAGAAGCGTCCCGCTCCTCTCTCACGCGGTCGGAATCGTGCCGCCGTCGATGACGTACTCCGCGCCGGTGATGGTCGCGGCGCGATCCGAGGCCAGGAAGGCGATGAGATTCGCGACCTCCGCCGGGCTCGAGGGCCGGCCGATCGGAATGCCGCCCAGGGCCCGCATGACGATCTCCCGGCCGCCCGCGCTGTCGACCCCGGCGTCCAGTGCGATCCGTTCCGTGAGCCGGACGGCGGCTTCGGTCTCGATCCAGCCCGGCTGCACGCGCACGACGCGCACGCCCCGGGGCGAGACCTCCTTGGACAGGCTCTTGCTGTAGGTGGACAGCGCCGCCTTGGCGGCGGCATAGGCCGTCGTCGACTCCGGCAGCGGCAGCCGGCTCTGGATCGAGCCGACATGAATGACGACGCCGCGGCCGCGCTCGACCATCGCGGGTACGAGCGCGCGGTCCAGCCGCACGGCCGGCATCAGATTGAGCTCGAGCTCGCTCGTCCACTCGGCGTCGCCCAGCGCCGCGAAGCCGCCGGCCGGCGCCGAGGAACCGCCGAGCATGTGCACGAGGATATCGATGTCGCCCAGCCGCTCGCGCGCCGCCTCGGCCAGGTCGGCGCAGCCCTCGGCCGTGGTGAGATCCGCCGCGACGAACCCGGATACGGGCACCGCCTCGGGACGCGATCGCGCCGTCGTGAGGACACGCGCGCCGAGGTCCCGCAAGAGCGCGACCGTCGCTGCGCCGGCGCCGCGAGTGCCCGACGTCACCAGGGCGGTCCTGCCTTCGAGGTCGAGGAAGCCGCTCATGCGCCGATCCTCAACGCCGCGATCTTTCCCCCGGCGATCCGGAAGGCGAACGTCAGCATCGCCGGGCTGCCCGGAAAGCGCCCGGTCACCTGGGCGCGGACCACGGTCAGTGCCGCCTCCTCCGCGACCTCGCGCGGCTCGGCCACATGACCGTACTGCGCCTTGGCGGCGCGCCACCAGGCTGCGATGGCGTCATGCCCGACATGTGTCCGTCCTTCATCCGTCACGACGCCATCGGGCGCGAAAGCGGAGAGCGGCGCGGCGTCGCCGCCGGCCTTGTCGGCTGCGAAGTAGGTTTCCAGGGGCGCTGGCAGCTTCATGGTCTTTCCTCCTGAATGTGTCCCGTGGCCCACGATGTACGCGTGGACAGGCATCCCGATAAGAAGGACAAATCGGGACGTCTTGTCCCGTAATTAAGGATAATGATATGTCGCGCCTGCTGCTCAATGAACTCGACGCCGTGGTCGCGATTGCCCGTGCGGGCTCGTTCCGCGCCGCCGCGCAGGGGCTCGGCATGTCGACGACGGGGCTGAGCAATGCCGTCGCGAAGCTGGAGGCGCGCGTGGGCGTGCGCCTGTTCAACCGGACGACGCGCAGCGTTTCCCTGACCGATGCCGGCCGCGCTTTCGTCGAACAGGTGAGTCCGGCCCTGCGCGACATCCATGGCGCCCTCGACGCCGCCCGCTCCCGGCAGGCCACCCCTTCCGGGACGCTGCGCATCAATGCCTTCGCCGCCGGCGCCCGTGAGATCATTTCCCCGCTCGTTCTGGCGTTTCTGCGCCGCCATCGGGAGGTGCACGTGGATCTCGTGACCGAGGGCCGGCTGGTCGACATCGTCGCCGACGGATTCGATCTCGGCCTGCGCCGGGCCGACCTCGTGCCTGCCGACATGATCGCCGTGCCGCTCGGCCGGCCGCAGCGCCATGCCGTCGTTGCCTCGCCCGCCTACTTCGAGCGGCAGGGAAAGCCGGGCGTGCCGACGGATCTCGCGCGGCATTCCTGCATCCGGACCCGTCTGCCCAACGGGGCGCTGTTCAGATGGCACTTCGAGAAGCGCGGCGAGACGGTCCAGATCGAGGTGACGGGTCCGATCACGCTGGACGAAGCGAGCCTCGCCCGCGTCGCCGTCCTGGACGGTCTCGGTATCGGCTACTTCCTCGAGCAGGATGTGCGCGACGACATCGAAGCCCGGCGCCTCATCCGTGTGCTCGACGACTGGACGCCGCCCATCGCCGATCTCTGCCTCTACTATCCCGGCCGGCGCAATCCATCGGCCGCTCTCAAGGCCTTCATCGCGCTGGCCCGCGAACTCGGCAGGAAGAAGGGGCGCGAAGCGGGCTGATCGTCCGCATTAAACCAAGGTATGGGCCGGCCACCCGAACGCTCAGGACCGACAACCTTACGGGCGATGCACATCCGATCGCCGAACGCGGTACGCAGCGTCAACCTGATATCGGGAGGCTGCAGCATGTGTCTGGAACATCTCCGTCGCTTCGGGCGCAAGACGGGGGCCATGCAGGTCGCAGCGCTCGCCCTTGCCTGCGCGATCGCCATGACAGGCCCAGCCCGCGCGCAAGCGCCGGGCCCACGATTCGCGGAGTCAAACGAAGCTCCGATGCCCGTCGTCACGGCGTCGGCGGCCCTGCGAACCGTGCCAGTCTATCTGAAGAGCGTCGGCACGGCCGTCGCCAGCAGGACCACCGTCGTTCGCAGCGCGGTCGACGGCAAACTCACGGAGATCGACTTCACGGCGGGTCAACGGGTGGTGGCGGGTGATCTTCTCGCGCGGGTCGAGGCGCGCGCCGATCAGGCTCGGGGGGAGCCGGACGCCACCGAAATTCGCGCGCCCGCGTCGGGCATGGTGGGAGGAGCGCTCCGGCATGTCGGAGACAGGGTTTCTCCCGGGGACGAGACAGGCATCGTCACCATCAGCCGCACCGATCCCATTTCCGTCGTCTTCGCCCTGCCGGAGGCGATGCTTCGCGCAGTCCGGGAGAGGCTGCTCCAGGGCAGCCTTCCGGTGAAGGCCTATGATCACGACAAGGTCCATGCCCTGGCCGTAGGTCACCTGCGGCGCGGTGAGCAGGAGTCCCAACAGGGGACGGATAAAGGTGAACTGGTGGCCACGTTCGAGAATGCGGATCGCGCATTGTCCCCCGGCATGCGCGTCGACGTGCTGGTTCCCGCACATGCGACACGCACCGCCCTTGCCATACCCCTGGCCGCGGTGCGGCGTTCCTCCGCGGGCTACTACACCTACATGGTCACGAGGCACGCAACGGCTCACGTCCGACCGCTCACCCTGGGAATCGTCACCGGTGATTTCGTGGTCGTCCGCGAAGGACTGCGGCCCGGCGACGTGATCGTGACGGACGGCCAGGAACAACTGACCGAAGGAAGCCACGTCGCGATCGTCGAGGGTCCGTCACCCAGACCATCGGAGTGACCAACGGGCTGCCCGTTCAGGAGCGCTTTTGCGCTTCTTGATCGGGGGCGCGTGACCTAGACTCGTTCCACTACGTTGCAAGCGGTTCACCCGGCAGGGGCCCGAGCGTTCTCGAGGGCAGCGATCGCTCTTCGATCCTCAGCGAAACCCACGCCTTCGGCGGGGCAACAGCAAAGGGCACCCTCGTGGCTCCGACATTCCTCAACCACTTCTTCTACGAGTTCGTCACCCTGATCGTGATCCTCGATCCGGTGGCCACCGTGCCGATCTTCCTGATGGTCACCGCCGGGCTGCCGCGGCGACAGGCGCTGCTGGTCGCGGCCTATGCGGTGGGAGTCGCGTTCCTGATCATGCTCTTCTTCATCCTGGTCGGCCGGCCACTTCTCTCGGCGCTCCACATACCGATGGCGTCGTTCCAGCTTGCGGGTTCGCTGATCCTGTTGCTGTTCGGGCTGAAGATGGTGCTGGGCAAGGTGACCGAGGAAGCCGCCTCCCTGCCGCCGGATGCGACTCCGCTGCAACGCGCCGTCTTTCCCCTCGCCGTTCCCGGAATCGCCGGCGCGGGGGCAATCCTCACGGTCGTGCTGCTGACCGACAACACTGTGCGCTCGTTCGGCGAGCAGGTCACGACGACGGCGATCCTGGCCCTCTGCCTCTCGCTTCTCTTCGTGTCCTATGCGTTGGCAGGAACCCTCGTCCGCCTGCTCGGCAAACCCGGCATCGAGATCGTGAGCCGGGTCTTCGGCCTCATCCTGTCGAGCATCGCCGTCACCGGACTGGTGATCGCCATCAAGCTGAGCTTCGGTCTCGGCTGAAGGCTCAGAGCCTCAGCACCCAGGCTTCGACGTGTCCCTTGCCCTTGACCTCGATCTCGCCGCGCGATTCGAAGACGAACTGGTCCTTGAGCTTCTCGTAGACCGGCCGCGTGACCTGCACCGAGTCGGGAATGCCGCCCGATTCCATGCGGCTCGCCAGGTTCACCGTGTCGCCCCAGAGGTCGTAGATGTACTTGCTCTTGCCGATGACCCCGGCCACCACCGGACCGCTGTTGATGCCGACACGCAGCTTCATCGACACGCCATGCTCCATCGCGTGTTCGCGCGTGATGTGGACCATGCGGATCGCCATGCGGACCATCCGTTCGGCATGGTTGGGCACGGGAACCGGCAGGCCGCACACCGCCATGTAGGCATCGCCCACGGTCTTGATCTTCTCGATCCCGAGTTCGCTCGCCGCAACGTCGAAGCGGGTGAACAGGCCGTTCAGCAGGGTCACCACCTCGGCCGGCGGCATCTCCGACGACAGCGCCGTGAATCCCACCAGATCGGCAAAGGCTACTGTGACCTCAGCGAAGCCGTCGGCGATCCCCTTCTCGCCGCCACGCAGACGATTGGCGATCGGCGCCGGCAGCACGTTGAGCAGGAGTTCCTCGTTCTCCCGGTTCTTCGTTTCGATGACCAGATTCTTCTGGTTGATGTCATCGATCATGCCGTTGAAGGCGAGGCAGAGCTGTCCGATCTCGTCGCGCGTCCGCACCGGTACATGCGCCTCGAAATCTCCAGCCGCGAAGCGGCGTACGCCGGCGGTGAGTTCGCGCAAGGGTCCGAGCAGCGACCGCGAGAGCCAGGCCCCCGTCACCACCACGACGAAGAAGGCGATCGCCCCTACGATCAGCAGGTCGCGTTCCAGTCGGTACACCGGCTCGAACGCTTCCGAACTGTCGATCTTGGCGACCAGGCCCCATTTGATACCGGAAGTCCGGACAGGCCCCCAAGACGCGAGGGTGGGAACACCGCGATAGCCTAGAATTTCTCCAACCCCCTCGACCCCGCCGACCGCGGCGCGTGTCGCTGCGGTATCCGCATGCTGGTGCAGGATGGGCGAGCCGAAACGCTTGATGGCAGCGATGTCCTCATCGGAGGCGCCCCCGACCTTCAGATCGGAAAAATAGACACCGGGATTCTCGAAGAAATTGCGGCCGCTCGACCGAACCATGAGATCGGGACCGACCAGGTAGGTCTCGCCGGTGGCCCCAAATCCCTCGTTGCGCCAGCGTCGGCCACCCGTAACGATGGCGTCGATCTCGTCGACCGAAAGTTCCGCGACCAGCACCCCCGTCACAACACCCTGGTCGATGATCGGGGCGGCCATGAAGGCTTCCGGAGCGCCATCCGACGGCAGGTAGGCCGAGAAGTCCTCGAGGCAGGTGGCAGACGGATCGGGCGCCGTTGCGCAGCGGGCAGCCGCCGCGGCCAGGTTGGAATGCCGATAGGGCCCCGCGCGCAGCGACGTGGCGAAATCGGCATCCTTGTCGACGGTGTAGATCAGCCGCCCGGTGCGGGGGTCGACGATCATGAAATCATCGAACCCCACAGTGGCCGCCGCGGTCCGCATCAGCGGATGGTAAACCGCATGGACCTTGCTGTAGGCGCTGCCGTCGCCGGCATCGTCCAGGAGATCGCGGCGACCGTCCGGGTGGGGGTTCCTGACGATATAGAGGTCTTGCAGGAAATACGGGGCCGCGCTGGTCGGCATGAATTCGGCGGCAGGAACATCCGTGCCGAGCAGCTTGCGTACCATCGGCATGTAGTGGCCATCGTACCAGCCGTGAACGCTCTCCTTCACCTCGGGCGGCACGGGCTGCTTTTCGAACTCGTCGACGGCCTCGCGAAAGCCGCGCGTGGCGTCCACCACCATCTTGGACGCCGCCAGCAACCGCATCTCACGGCGCACGGTCAGAAAATAGGATTCGATCTGGTGGGCCTTGGTCTCGCGCGCCGCCGTGAGCTGCGCGAAGATCGCGCGCTCCAGTGCCTCGCGGGCGCGAATGTAGCCCAGGACGCCTGTGATCATGACCGCGACCGCGCCCAGCAGCAGCAGGATCGCGAACAGCTTGGCCGCCAGGCCCCAGCGTACAGACCGTGGCTCGGCGACGGTCTCGGTCATGCCGCGCCTCTATCCCTTCTTGGCGCCGTAAGTGCCGCCGGAGTTGATGGCGCGGATCTCGGCCGCGCTCTTGGCCTTGCGCATCTTCTCGAGCTTCTCGGCCTCGTCGGCCAGCATGGCCTGGGCGTTCGTCAGCACCGCGCGCGCATGCTGGGCGGGGAACTTGACCGCGCCGTTCTCGTCCATGTGGATCAGCTCGCCCGGCGCCACGTCCATGCCGCCGACCGACACGGGCGCATTGACCGACTGCACCGCCATTTCGCCATGGCCGGCCGTCACGCCGCCCAGCAGCATCTGGAACTTCATGCGCCGGATCGCGTCGACGTCGCGCGACGGGCCGTTGGACAACAGGCCGACACACCCGACCGCCTGCATTGAGGTCGTCATCATCTCGCCCGCGAGGCCCGCCTTGTTCATCAGCTCGGGCGGCCACTTCTGCTGGATGACCAGGATCGTCGGCTTCTTCATGGCGTCGAGCGCGTCGACCACGTCCATGAAGGTGAGCCGGCCGGCGAAGTTCGGATCCGGCAGGCCATACACGCAGGTCACGGCATAGCCGATGATGGCCCCCATCTCGGGGTACATGCAGCGGATCGACGTGTCGGTGTACCAGTTCTCGGTCCAGGGATTGTAGAGGCCGAGGCAGAGGGGATTCTTCGGATAGGTCGCCACGACATTGGTGATGGTCGGCGTGTCGATCTTGCGCAGCTCGGCGAACAGCTGGTCTTCGGAAAGCTCGGTCATGTCGATGGTTTCCCCTGGATACGGGCTCGTTCTTCGCGCGAATGACGGCGGCGGGCAAGCCCCCGCCCCATCGCTCAGCGTGCCTGTCGCCGCTTCCACCATTCCGCAAGCTCGCCGACCACACCCTTGCGGAAGGCGAGCACGATGACCACGAAGATCGCGCCCTGGATCACCAGGACGAACTCGCCGGTCGCGGCGAGGTAGTTCTGCATCGTGATGATGATGAAGGCGCCGACCACCGGGCCGACGATCGTGCCCAGGCCGCCCACGAGCGCCATCAGAACGACCTCGCCCGACATGGCCGCACTCACGTCCGTGAGGGTGGCGAACTGGAGCACCATGGCTTTGGTCGCCCCGGCGAGGCCGGCCAGCGCCGCCGAGAGCACGAAGGCCAGCAGCTTGTAGCGGTCGGCCTCGTAGCCCAGCGACTGCGCGCGCTGTTCGTTGTCGCGAATGGCCTTCAGCACCTGCCCGAACGGCGAATGGATGATTCGGTAGATGGCGCAGTAGCCGAACACGAAGATGGCCAGGACGACGTAGTAGAGGACGCGATCGTCCTTGGTCGGTATGAGCCCGCCCAGCAGCGCCTTGCGCGGAATGCCCTGCAGCCCGTCCTCGCCGTGCGTGAACGGCGCCTGGACGCAGAAGAAGTAGATCATCTGCGCGAAGGCCAGCGTGATCATGGCGAAGTAGATGCCCTGGCGGCGGATCGCCAGCGCGCCCGTCACCAGACCGACCAGCGCCGCGCCGCAGACCCCGGCCAGCAGGCCGAGTTCCGGCGGCATGTCCCAGGCCTTCACGACATGGCCGAAGAAGTAGCCCGCGGTCCCGAAGAACATGGCGTGGCCGAAGCTCATCAGCCCGACATAGCCCAGCAGCAGGTTGAAGGCGCAGGCGAACAGCGCGAAGCACAGCGCCGTCATCAGGAACACCGGATAGGCGAACCAGGGCGCGGCCAGCGCGAGGACGGCCAGGACGGCGACGAGGAGGCGTTGCGCGTTCATTTGGTCTGCCCGAACAGGCCGGCCGGCTTGACCAGCAGGACGAGCGCCATGACGACGAAGATCACCGTGTTGGAAGCCGGCGGATAGAAGACCTTGGTCAGGCCCTCGACGAGGCCGAGGCCGAAGCCGGTGACGATCGAGCCCATGATCGAGCCCATGCCACCGATCACAACGACCGCGAAGACGACCAGCACGAGGTTGACGCCCATCAGGGCCGAGACCTGCTGGATCGGCGCGGCGAGCACGCCGGCCAGCGCCGCAAGCGCCACGCCCAGCCCATAGGTGAGGGTGATCAGCCGCGGCACGTTGATGCCGAAGGCCCGAACCAACGTCGGGTTCTCGGTCGCCGCCCGCAGGTAGGCGCCGAGCTTGGTACGCTCGATGCCGTACCAGGTGGCGAGACAGATCACGAGCGCCGCCACCACGACGAAGGCGCGATAGGTCGGCAGGAACATGAAGCCGAGATTGAAACCGCCCGGGATCGGGTTGGGATAGGGCGCGCCGGACGAGCCCCACTTCCACTGGAAGAGGCCTTCGATCACCAGCGCGAGGCCGAAGGTCAGCAGGAAGCCGTAGAGGTGATCGAGATGGTAGATGCGTTTCAACATCAGCTTCTCGAGCACGATGCCGAACAGGCCCACGATGATGGGGGCGATGACGAGCGCTGCCCAGAACGGCACATCGAGGAGGCCGAGCAGCAGCCAGGCGGCGAAGGCCCCCATCATGTACTGGGCGCCGTGCGTGAAGTTGATGACGTTCAGCATGCCGAAAATGACGGCAAGGCCGAGGCTGAGCATGGCGTAGAAAGCGCCGTTGATCAGGCCGAGCAGGAGCTGGCCGAACAGCGCCTGGGGAGGAATGCCTAGAAGTTCGAACATGGCGGCCTCATACCCCCAGATAGGTTTGCAGCTTGCCGATGCTCTGCTGCACGTCGCTCGAGGCGACCGTGTCGATCACGCGACCGTCTTCCATCACATAGTGGCGGTCCGCGACGGTGGCCGCGAAATGGAAGTTCTGCTCGACCAGCAGGATGGTGAAGCCGCGGCTCTTGAGCTGTCGGATGATCTCGCCGATGCGCTGGACGATGACCGGGGCCAGACCCTCGGTCGGCTCGTCGAGCAGCAGCAGGGTGGCGCCGGTGCGCAGGATGCGCCCGATGGCCAGCATCTGCTGCTCGCCGCCCGACAGTTTCGTGCCCTGGCTGTGTCGCCTTTCCAGCAGGTTGGGAAAGAGCTTGTAGATTTCCTCGATGCTCAGCCCGCCCGGTTTGACGACCGGCGGCAGGCGCAGGTTCTCGTCGACGTTCAGGCTCGAGAAAATCCCCCGCTCCTCCGGGCAGTAGGCGATGCCGAGTCGGGCGATGTGATCCGACTGCATGCCGATCGTCTCCTTGCCGTCGAAGGCAATCGAGCCGGTGCGCTTGCCCAGGATGCCCATGATCGACCGCAGCGTCGTCGTCTTGCCGGCGCCGTTGCGGCCCAGCAGCGTGACGAGCTCGCCACGACGAATCTCGAAGTCGACGCCGTGCAGGATGTGCGACTCGCCGTACCAGGCCTGGAGGCCCGCGACTTTCAACAATGTCTCAGCCATGACCGGTTCCGACATAAGCCTCAACGACGGCGGGATGTTTGGACACCGTGGCGTAAGGCCCCTCGGCCAATACCTCACCGCGCGCCAGCACGGTGATCGTGTCCGAAAGGTCGGCAACGACGGACATGTTGTGCTCGACCATCAGGACAGTGCGGTCCCTGGAGACGGTGCGGATGAGCTCGGCGATGCGCTTGATGTCTTCCTGGCCGAGGCCGGCCATCGGTTCGTCGAGCAGCATCATCTCGGGCTCGAGCGCCAGGGTCGTGGCGATCTCCAGCGCGCGCTTGCGCCCATAAGGCAGGTCGACCGCCTGCGCCTCCGCGAACTCCGCGAGGCCCACGGCCTCGACCAGCTCCAACGCCCGCGCGTCGAGCCGTCCCAGCACGCTCTCGGAACGCCAGAACTGGAAGGAAATGCCGAGTTTGCGCTGCAGGGCGACGCGCACGTTTTCACGCACACTGAGATGGGGAAACACCGCGGAAATCTGGAAGGACCGGGCCAGTCCCATGCGCGCGATCGCCGCCGGCGAACTGCCGGTGATGTTGCGTCCATTGAAGTGAATCTGCCCCGCCGTCGGCGACAGGAAGTGCGTCAGCAGATTGAAGCACGTCGTTTTGCCGGCGCCATTTGGCCCGATCAAGGCGTGAATTGTGTGCCGTTTCACGCGCAAATTGACGTTCTTGACCGCGACGAAGCCCTTGAACTCCTTCGTCAGCCCGGTTGCCTCGAGAATTATTTCTTCGTTGGCCATCGGCTCTCCCTGTGTCGCGAATAAATCGAAGCTTTGAGCCGCTGTCCAGCACTGGCGTCGCGTTCGACAGATGGATAGATTTCCGATTACTGAAAACGGGGAAAAACATTGGGAGGATTAAAACCGTGAAGCTCACAACCAGTATCAGGCACGCCGGAGCGGCGGCCGCCGTCGCCGGTCTCGCCATCATCGGCATGGCCGCCTATGCCCAGGCGCAGGCGCCTCAGCCGCTGAAGATCGGCGTCATGGAAGGCTTTTCCGGCGTCTATGGCGATCTCACCCAGGGCGAAGTCGAGGCCATGCAGATGGCGATCGAGGATTTCGGCGGGAAGGTTCTCGGCCGCCCGATCGAGATCCTGCAGGCCGACCATCAGACCAAGCCCGATGTCGGCGCGGCGATCGCCCGCAAGTGGTACGACGTCGACGGTGTGAAGATGATCACCGGCATCGGCACCTCGTCGGTGGCGCTGGCGGTGCGCAAGATTGCCCAGGAAAAGGGCATGATCGACATCAATACCGGCGCGGCCTCGGCCGACCTGACCGGCGCAGCCTGCTCGCCGACCGGCGCGCATTGGGTGTACGACACCTACGCGCTGGCCAAGGTCACCGGCGGCGCGGTCGTCAAGGACGGCGGCGACTCCTGGTACTTCCTCACCGCCGACTACGCGTTCGGCCACGCGCTCGAGCGTGACGTGACCGCGGTCGTGACGGCGGCCGGCGGCAAGGTCCTGGGGGGCGTCAGGCATCCGCTCAGCACGCAGGACTTCTCGTCCTTCCTGCTGCAGGCCCAGGCGTCGAAGGCCAAGGTCATCGGCCTCGCCAATGCGGGCCAGGACACGATCAACGCGATCAAGCAGGCGGGCGAATTCGGCATCACCAAGGCCGGCCAGCGCCTCGCGGGTCTGCTGGTCTTCTCGACCGACGTGGCGGCGCTCACCCTGCCGGTGGCGCAGGGCCTCGTCCTGACCGAAGCCTTCTACTGGGATCTCAACGACGAGACCCGGGCCTGGACCAAGCGCTTCCGCGCCAAGAAGGACAAGATCCCCAGCATGCTGACGGTCGGCGTCTATAGCTCGACCCTGCACTACCTCAAGGCCGTGCAGGCCGCCGGCACCGACGAACCGAAGGCGGTGATGGCGAAGATGCGGGAGATCCCCGTCAACGACGTGATGACCAAGAACGGCAAGCTTCGCGAGGACGGCCGACTGGAGCGTGACATGTACCTGTTCCAGGTCAAGACGCCGGCTGAGTCCAAGAGCAAGGACGACATCTACAAGCTCATCGCCACGGTGCCGGGCAACGAAGCCTATCGTCCGATGAAGGACGGCAACTGCCCGCTCGTGAAGAAGTGATGCCTTGCGGATCATGAACGATGAAAAGGGCACCTGCGGGTGCCCTTTTCTTTGCCTGAATGAACAGAGAGTCGAGGGGCTCATCGCCGGGCCCTTCATTCCTTGACGATATGGATGCCTTGCCTGTCAGATGGGGGCCAGCGTCCGGTCGAACAGGACGCGGGGAGAAACGCGCAAGTGACCGTCCACGATCGGCCCCTCAAGGGGGCCTGGGGCATGACCGCCCTGCTCTTCCTCTTCATGCTCATCAACTTCGCCGACAAGGTGGTGGTCGGCCTGGCCGCGGTTCCCCTCACCCGCGACCTTGGCCTGACACCCGAGCAGTTCGGCGATATCGGCTCGGCCTTCTTCCTGCTCTTCGCCGTCTCGGCGATCGTCGTCGGCTTCATCTCCAACCGCGTGCAGACCAGGCACACGCTGCTGGTCATGGCGATCATCTGGTCGATCGTGCAGTTTCCGATGCTGGGGTTGGTGAGCGTCGAGACCCTGATCGTCTGCCGCATCATCCTGGGCGCCGGCGAAGGTCCGGCCGGCCCCGTCGCCACCCATGCCATCTACAAATGGTTTCCCGACTCGCTGCGCGGATTGCCGACGGCGGTCATCGCCCAGGGATCGGCCTTCGGCGTCATCATCGCCGTCCCCCTGCTCAACTGGATCATCGAGACCTACACCTGGCACTGGGCCTTCGGCGCGCTGGGCATCGCGGGACTGGTCTGGACCGTCCTCTGGCTGATCTTCGGACGCGAGGGGACCCTCGTCGATGCACCGGTGAGCACGAACGGCAGCAACGAGCGCATACCCTACCGCTACCTCCTCACCTGCCCCACCATTCTTGCCGTCTGTGCCGCGGGCTTTGCGAGCTACTGGGGGCTGGCGCTGGGTCTCACCTGGTTCACGTCTTACCTGGTGGCCGGCCTCGGCTTCAGCCAGAAGCTCGGCGGCAATCTCACCGTGCTGCCATGGGTCTTCGGCGCCCTCGTCGTTCTCACCGGTGGCTACCTCTCCCAGCGCCTCAAGAGAAAGGGTGTATCGAGCCGGATCTGCCGCGGCATCCTGCCGAGTCTCGCGATCATCACCGGCGGATGCGCCCTTCCCTTCGTCGGCGCCATGCCGACGGATGGCCTCAAGATCGCCTTCCTGGTGTTCGGCTCCGCCATCGGCAGCACGATCTACGTGGTCCTGCCGATGATCATCAGCGAACTCACCCCGCACCCGCAGCGTGCCGCGATGCTGGCGATCACCAACTCGGTCGTGACCTTCGCCGGCATTCTCGCGCCCAAGATCATGGGATCGATGATCCAGAACGCGGCGACGCCGCTTGCCGGCTACGAGCAGGGCTACGTCATTCTCGGCGTCCTGTTGCTCGCCGGCGGCCTGGTCGGCCTGCTCTTCATTCGCCCCGAACGGGATCGCACGCGACTGGCGGCACGCGCCGTCGCCGCGCCGCCCCTGACGCCCATCCGAGCCTGAGCGTTCCTAAAACGGCCGGTCGCCCGTGACGGTGACGCGATGGCCGCTGCGCGTGTGGGGCCAGTAGTCCCACATCGCGCGATGCTGGGCGCAGCGATTGTCCCAGAAGGCGATCGAGTTCTCGCGCCAGCGGAAGCGGCACTGGAAGAGCGGGTTCTCCATGTGCTGGTAGAGGTAGCGCAGGACCGCGTCGCCCTCGTCGCGCGGCACGCCGAGCAGCCGGCTGGTGAAGCCGGAATTGACGTAGAGGCACTTCCGTCTGGTCACCGGATGGGTGCGCACCACCGGATGCTCGGCCCGCGGATATTCGGGCTTGTCGGCCACGCCGATCGGCTTGAACAGGCCGCGATAGACCGGCTCGCCGTCGTGCAGGGCAATCATGCCGTCGAGATAGGCCTTCATGCGATCCGACAGGGCGTCGTAGGCCGCATACATGCTGGCGAACAGCGTGTCGCCGCCGCGCGGCGGACAGGTCTTGATGTGCAGGATGGAGCCCATCGGCGGCTCGACCTCGCAGCTCACGTCGGTGTGCCAGCCTTCGCCGTTGGCGCGCGGGCTGTTCTTGTCGGAATGGATGATCATCATCTCCGGCATGCCAGGCTCATGCGGCGCCGCGGGGTGAACGTGCAGGTTGCCGAACAGGCGGCCGAACGACATGTGCTGCTCGGGCGTCAGTACCTGGTCGCGGAAGAAGATGACGAGGTTCTCGGCCAGCGCGCGGTGGATCTCGTCCTGCTGCCGGTTGGAGAGCGGCTTGCTGAGATCGACGCCGCCCAGCTCCGCGCCGATGATCGGAGTCAGCTTGTCGACGGTGATCGTCTCGTAGGGCGCGCTTTCGTCCGCATTGTAACGGATGCGCGGGCCGGCATTGGCATTCAATGAACCTGACATGGGTATCTCCGTTGCCTATTCGTCGAGGGTGATCTTGTTTTCCTGGATCAGCTTCGACCAGACCTCGCCTTCGGTGGCCACGAACCGGTCGAACTGTTCCGGAGTCCAGTCCTTGAGGACTATCCCGAGCTGGGCCGAGCGTTCGACCACGACGTCGAGCTTGGCGATCTTCCTCATGGCGGCGTTCAGCCTGTCGATGACCGGCTTCGGCGTCCCGGCCGGCGCGAACATTCCGTACCAGGCATCGAAGATGAAGCTCGGCAGGCCCGCTTCTGCCGTCGTGGGAATATCGGGGAACGCCGCCAGGCGGGCATCGCTCGCCAGCGCGAGAGCCTTCACGTTGCCGTTGCGGATGTGCGACGCCAGCGACGGCGGGCTCATCACCGCCAGTTCGACCTGGCCGGCAACGAGGTCGGCGCTCACCGGTCCGGCGCCCTTGTAGGGGATGTGGACCAGATCGATGCCGGCGGCCTTGTTCAGCATCACGCCGCCGATATGGGCGACGGAACCCGGCCCGAACGACGCATAGTTCAGCTTGCCGGGATTGGCCTTCGCGTAGGCGATGAAGTCCTTCAGAGTGTCGGGCGGCACCCGCTTGGCGATGACGATGAGCTGCGGCGCGATCGCCCCCATCGCGACTCCGGTCAGGTCTTTCGGCGACCAGTTCAGGTTCTTGATCATCGCCGGATTGGCCGAATGGAACGACGAGTACTGCATGAGCAGCGTGTAGCCGTCCGGCTTGGCCTTCGCGACGATCGCCGTGGCGATGTTGCCGTTGCCCCCGCCCTTGTTGTCGACGATGACCTGCTGCCCCAACTCCTTGGACAGATGTTCGGCGAACATGCGACCGACGATGTCCGTGCCGCCGCCCGGCGGGGCGGCGACCACCAGCGTGATCGGCCGGTCGGGATAGGCGCCCTGCGCGCTGGCGCCAGCGCTGGCGATCATCGATCCGGCGGCGGCAGACGCGAGCGATAGGAGGTGGCGACGCTTCATCCCTGTCTTCCTTTCTCGATCCGCCCCATCGCGGGTGCGGTTGACGCAGCGCTAGCACCGATCGACCCTATGCATGAAGTGCATTGTTTGCAGATAAAATGCTGAGGATTTCGCAGGAATGGACAAGCGGCTGCTGGAGTCCTTCGTGGCCGTGTATCGGTCGGGATCCCTCGTGGAAGCGGCCGAGCGCCTCAACATTTCGCAATCCGCCCTGTCGCGCCGCATCACGGAACTGCAGCATCGGCTGGGGCTCGCCCTGTTCGAGCCTTCGGGACGCGGAATGGCCGCGACCAGCGACGCGCACGATCTGCTGCCGCTCGCCTCTTCGGCGCTGGAAGGAATCGCCCGGTTCGAAGCGGCCGCGCGCGCCAACAGCGTTCAGCCCGCCATCCAGATCACGGTCGCGGCGACGGCGCACACGATCGAGACCGTCGTGGCGCCGGGCATGGCGGAATTCACGCAGGCCAAACCGCACGTCCGGGTCGGCGTCGTCGAAGCGAACGGCGTCGAGATCGAAGACCTCGTGCTGAGCGGCGACGCCTCGATGGGCATCACGGGACGCCCCCGCTACGACGCGGGGCTGGTCGATCACCAGATCGTGCGCCTCGACATCTTGGCGGCGTCGCCCAAGCCCTTCAGCGCTGCCGAGCGCAGGAACGGCATCGATCTCCGCGCACTGTGCGAGCGCGACCTGCTGGTGCTGGACCGCGGATATCAGTCGCGCCTGACCTTGGACGCGGCGCTTCGCCTGCTGTCGCTGTCGCCGAGCATCCGCCACGAAGGCGGCTCGGGTACGGTGATCCTGTCTCTGGCGCGGGCGGGCCTCGGCACCGCCGTCATTCCGGCGACGACGCGGACGGACCTGCACACCGCCAAGATCGTCGCCAACGGCATCGTCCTCGGCATGGACCTCGCGGCCATCTGGGACCCCGCCTTGCGTTGGCGCGCCGAGGTCGAGCAGTTCGCCGACCGGCTCAGGGCGTCCTTTGCCTCCCGCCGCCGCACGCCGCGCGCATGACGACCGGCTGAAGCAGGCTCCGCTGGCGCCGCTCTAGCCGGCGATTTCCTTGATGCGGGCGATCAGCTCGTCGACGGCCTTCTCGACGGAAACTTTGTCGGTCACCACGCGGTTCATCGCCTTGGCCCAGACGTTCTCGGTGTCGAGCAGCGCGAACTTCCAGTTCTTCGCGAACTCGGACGGCTGCGGTGACGTCTTGAACTGGTCGTACACGGCCCTGCGATGCTTGTCGGCCTTCCAGAACGGGCTCTCCTGAGCGGCCTTGGTCACCGGAAACCAGCGGCCCAGGCCAGCCTCGACATAGGGGCGCAGATTCTCCTCCTCGAGCAGGAACCGCAGGAATTCGCGGGCACGTTTCTTGTTCTTCGCGTCCCGGAAGATCACGCCGACCTTGACGATCGTGCGATAGACCATCGGCGTGCCATCGGGCTTCCGGGGGAGACCGGCCGTTGCGATCAGCTCGTCGTAGGCCCTGCGGCCGGCGGCGCGCTCCGCCGGTGTGCGGTTCGGATTATTGGCATCGTCGAGCCACTTGGCTGCGGCCGCGATCGAATAGCCGTGCGTCACGATCGTCGTGCGATCGTTGAAGGCCGCCTCGCTGTCGCCGTCCATCCAGCCCGTGGACGAGGGCGGCGAGCAACCCTTGGCATAGACGTCGGTGTAGTCGCGAAGGGCGGCGATCAGCCCCTCCCGCACCTTGGGATCGTCGACCAGAAGCTTGCCCGACCCGTCGACCAGCTTGACGTCGTAGGCGTCGACCCAGCTCATGAAAGAGTGGAACGAATCGGTCGAATCGACACCCATCGGCCGGCCGATGCCGTACACCCGGCTGCGGGTCGCCTTGCGGTAGGCCGGCTGGACCTTGTCGCACCAGAAGGACCAGTATTCCTTCCAGGTGCCGGGAATGTCGTTTTCCTTGAAGCCGGCGGTCGCCAGCATGTCCTTCCAGTATTCGACGTGCAGCATCTGCTGCTTCAAGACGAAACCATAGAAGGCCTTCTTGCTGGCCTTGCCGTCGTAGAGGTACGCGGTGTCGATGGTGCCCGGCAGGAACCGGTCCTTCATCGGCCCGATCACGTCGGAGATGTCTTCGAGCTTGCCATCGAAGGCCCACCTGGCCGCGACCTGGACGTCGTATGTGTCCGAATAGGCAATGTCCGGTGGCGAACCGGAGTCGACGGCCTCGACCGTCCTCGGGATCATGTCTTCCGCGGCGTACTGGGACAGGTCGATCTTGACCCCTGTCTTGGCTTCGAATTTCTTGATTGCGGCGAACAGTGCCTCGTCTTCGGCCTTGTAGTAGCCCTTCACCCACCAGACGGCGAGCTTCTCCTGGGCAAGGCCCGGAGCGGCCGAAAAGGCGATCGCCAAAGCCGCGGCGCCAGCCAGAATCCGTCTCATTGTTTCCTCGCTTCAAGGCTGCCTGACGATCCGGGTATCAGTCCGCCTGGCGCGAGTCGAGAAAAGTCCGCAAAGCCTGCGCGCATTGCGCAGCATGCGAGAATGGCAGGCCGTGGCGTGACCGGCCGAAGACATTGAGTTCGCCGTCCAACAGTCCCTTGAGCAGTTCGGCCACGACGCTCACGGGGATGAACGGGCTGCCGTCGGGATGCAGCAAAAGCACCGGGCACCTGATCTCGCCCAGCCGGGGGGTGAGGTCGGTCCCGATGAGCACGCCAAGGGCATTCAAAATGGAGTCCCGCGGCCACTTCTCCTGTTCCGCGGCGAACCACGCGCGCCGCTCGGCCGACAACGCATCGTCGTGAAAGCGGTCGCGCAGGAAGGCATCCGACCAGCCTTTCGAGCCGCCTTCGTCGAGCTGGCGCCGCCACGCCTCGACCCGCTGGATCGACGCCCCGAGATGGGCGCCGTTGCTGACGGTGAGCGTCGCGATCCTCGCCGGCCGGGCAAGCGCCGCCGCCAGCGCCACCGTCCCGCCGATCGACTCGCCCACGAGATGGAAACGCTCGAGTCCGGCGGCATCGGCGACGGCGAACAGGTCCTCGACCAGCAGGTCCAGCGACCAGCTGAAGTCCGCCTGCGGAAGGTTCGAGCGTCCGTAGCCGCGCATGTCGAAGGTGACGAGCCGGTGAGCATCGGCCAGCGCGGGCCGCCACCCGGTCCAGATCCCGGCACTGGCGCCGATCCCGTGATGGAACAGGATCGGCAGGCGCGACCGTTGCCAGGGCGCCACGAGATCCACGACGTCGTAGTGAAGGGTCCCATGGTTGCTAGTGGCGAGAGGCATCGTCAGTCGGCGCGGATGCCGGCGCCCTGGATGACCTCTTCCCACTTCTTGCGATCGGCCATGATGGTCGCCTTGAATTCGGCCGGCGACCCGATGATCGAGTCCATGCCGCTCTCGGCGAAGCGCTTCTGCACGTCCGGCTTGGCGACGGCCGCCCGGAGAGCCTTGTTCCAGAAGTCGACCAGGTCGGCCGGCATGCCCTTGGAGCCGAACACGCCGAACCAGTTGACCACCTGGAAGCCCGGCAGGAACTTCGACATCAACGGAAGGTTGGGAAACAGCGGCGAGGGCTTGGGCGAGCCGAAGGCGACCGGGATCAGCCCGCCGCCGTTAATCTGGCCCAGGAATTCCGGCATGTTGCCGAACATCATGTCGCAATTGCCGGAGATCATGTCCTGGATGGCGGGGGCGCCGCCGCGATAGGGCACGTGCAGGATGTTGATGCCCGCCATCTTCTTGAAGAGTTCGGCGGCAAGATGCTGCGACGTGCCGTTGCCCGCGGAAGCATAGGTGAGCTTGCCCGGGTTCTTCTTCGCGAAGTCGATGATCTCCGGGACCGTGCGGTACTGCATGTGCTTGCCGACGACCAGCATGTTGGTGACGCCGGCGATGTTCGCGATCGGCGTGAGGTCGGTGTCGACGTTGATCGGCAGCTTCTGTCCCGGCATCACCGGCGAGACGCACAGCGCAGCCATGGCCGCGAGGCCGATGGTCCGGCCGTCCGGTGGAGCGTTCGCGACGATCTCGTTGGCGATGAAACCGCTGGCGCCGGTCTTGGTATCGACGATGACTTTTTGTCCGACTTCAGAGGTCACGGCCTCGGCCATGATCCGACACAGGAGATCGGCCGTGCCGCCCGGCGCGAAGCCGCAGAGAAAGCGGACATCGCCGGAAATCTTCTGCGCCATCGCCGGCCATCCGGCGAGAGACCCTATGAGGGCAGCCGCGCTTGCGCTCGTGAAAGTTCTACGTTGCATTCTTGTTTCCTCCCTGTGTTGCGAAAAGCCTAGCATACTTCCCGCATGCGCAAGCTCTTTCGCCGCGGCGCCCTCGCCGGTCTCGCCGCCCTGCCCCTGGCTCCGCCCTGGATCTCGTCCGGTGCGGAATCGCCCGCCTTTCCCGACCCGCCCCTGCGCCTCATCGTGGGCTTCCCCCCCGGCAGCCAGAGCGATCTGCTGGCGCGGCTGATGGCGCCCGGCATCGGCGAACAGCTGGGCCGCGCGGTCCTGGTCGACAACAAGACCGGGGCCAATGGTGAGGCCGCCGCCAGCTCGACCGCCAGGAGCACGCCGGATGGCGGCGTCTTCCTGCTGGCGTCCAACGGCCCGACGACGATCGCGCCGGCGCTTGGACGTCCCCTGACCTATGACATCCGCACCGACTTCGCAGCGGCGTCCCCGGTCGGGTTCACGCCGATGCTGCTCGTCGGGCGGCCCGACCTGCAGGTCGGCAACGTCGCTGAGTTGCTGGATCTGGCGCGTGTACACCAGGGCAGCCTGAAGGGTGGCTCGGCCGGCATCGGTGACCAGACCCACCTCGCGCTCGAACTTTTCAAGGCGATGGCGCGGCTCGACATCGTGCATGTGCCGTACAAGGGAAGCGGTCCGGCAACGACCGATCTGATGGCCGGGCAGATCGACATCGGCTTCGCGGACCTGTCGGTTGCGCTTCCCCATGTCAGAGCGGGCAGGATCCGCGGTCTGGGCCAGACAGGGCTGGCGCGCTCGGCTGCCGCGCCCGGCATCGCGACCATCGCCGAGTCGGGATTGCCCGGGTACGAAGCCGTGATCTCCTTCGGCGTCTTCATGCCCGCCGGCGCGGCCCCCGGACTGGTCGAGCGGCTGAATAGGGCCGTGGCGGCCACGCTCCGCTCGCCGACCGTCGCGAAGAAGCTTGCGTCTCTCGGCGTCGATCCCCAGTTCGGATCGCCCGCCGAGTTCGCGACCTACGTGGCGCGCGACCACGCCAAGTGGGCCTACCTCGCCAAGACGGCCGGCCTCAGGGCCGACTGACGGCTACTGGACGGACGAGAAGCCGGTCGGCGTCAGCATCTGAACGGAGACGTTCTCGACGATGGCGCCGTCCTTCTCGGTCTCGGCGCGCTTGGTCAGCCATTCCGGATCGGCGGCGAAGGCGTTCCACTTCTTCTCGCGATCTGCCAACGACTCCCAGGCGAGGAAATAGGTCAGTTCCTGGTTCGACTCTCCGATCAGGGTCGTGAAGAAGCCGGCCTGCTTGATGCCGTGCCGCTCCCAGATCTTGAGCGTGATCGTGTTGAAGCGATTGAGCAGCGCCGGCAGGCGACCCGGCACGCACCGGTAGACCCGCATTTCGTAGATCATGTCTTCCTCCCCTAGAATTGCCCGCCGAAGCGCGGCACGAATCCGTTGTCCTTGTGGTCGATGTGACAGCTGAACGGCGCTCCGAAATGGCAGGGCATCAGCCGGGCGCCGCTTCCCGCACAATGTTCGAGCGCGGCACGCCGGCTGTTGCGCGCCCCCGCTCCGTCGGCGCAGGCGAAGCTGTTCCATTGCGGGTGATAGACCTGCAGCGCGTGATGGAGGATGTCGCCGCAGAACAGCGCCTTCTCGCCGCGCGATTCGAACTTGATGGCGATCGTGCCCGGCGTGTGACCCGGCGCCGGTTCGACGGCAAGGTTTTCGTCGAGCTGCGCGGCTCCATCGATCATCTGCGTGAGCCCCGCTTCGACCACCGGCAGAACCGAGTCCCGGAACGAGCCCGCGTTGACCGGCCCGGTCGCGGGATCGCCATCGAGCTTCAGGTAGTGGTCGTAGTCGGTCCGGCTGAACACGTATTTTGCGTTCTTGAACGTCGGGACCCATCGGCCGTTCTCCAGCCGGGTGTTCCATCCGACATGATCGACGTGGAGGTGTGTGCACATCACCATGTCGATCTCTTCGGGCTCCACGCCGGCAGCTTTCAGCCGCTCGAGATACCTCGTCTCCATCAGGTGCCACTTCGGCCGATGGGGACGCGACTTGTGATTGCCGACACAGGTGTCGATGAGGACGGTCTTGCCGCCGATCTTCAGCAGCCAGCTATGGATACTGAGCTTCAGGAAAGCCGAGGCCTCGTCATAGTGCGCCGGCACCAGCCAGTCGCGATGCCGCTCCACGACGGCGGGATCCCAATCGGGAAAGAACGCCTTGGCGTCGAAGTTGGGTTCGTAGCTTTCCTCGATGCGCACGGCCGTACCGGCGCCGAGCTTCACCTCGACCATGGTGCCTCCCCTAGCTTGCCGGGGAGCTTAGCGTCGCGAGGTCGCTACGGGGAAGCCGATCGTTTCGCTATTTGCC
This sequence comes from Reyranella sp., assembly GCF_965228225.1. Lineage (GTDB taxonomy): Bacteria > Pseudomonadota > Alphaproteobacteria > Reyranellales > Reyranellaceae > Reyranella. The sequence goes on from NZ_OZ245801.1 coordinate 3,998,749, forward strand.
GCTTCGCGATCAGAAGGGCAGGCGTGCCGCATCGGCACGCTCGACGCGCCAGTGGGTGAGTGCCGCGATGGCAGCGCCACCGAGCGGCGCCGCGACGATCAAGGCGATGAAGTGGACACCGAGCAGCCACGGCTCGAACAGGCCCGGCGTCAGATGTCCGACCGTCACGGTCGCAACGAAGAACAGAACAGCGAAGCCGACGCCCCACAGCAGCCCGCCCAAGGCCACGAGGAGAGACGATGCGGCCACCGAGCGGCCGATGAGATAACTCGCCCCAAAGGCGGCACCGGCGGCGACAAGCGCGGCGATGGTTTCCATCACGTCCTCCAATACGCTCTCGACTTGGGAGAAATCAGAGTCGACACTGCTTCAACACCTGCACTTTGAAACATCCAACCTCCGTCGAGAACCGACAAAAAACGCATGTCTAAGTCTGCATTCGACTGGCTTTCTGCAGCGGAACTTTCAAAACTCTTCGCCCGCGGAGACGCCTCTCCCGTCGAGGTCCTCGACGCGATGCTGAATCGTGCATCGGCGATGCAGCCTCACCTGAACGCACTCGTGTTGATTGATAAAGACGGCGCACAAGCCGCTGCAAAAGAAGCTGAATCGCGATGGCAGAAAGGAGAGCCTCTGTCTCCGCTCGACGGCGTTCCGACGACCATCAAGGACACCACGAACGTCAAGGGATGGCCCACTCGATACGGATCGCATTCCACGGACGAGACTCCCGCCCACGATAACGCAGCAGTTACCGACAAGTTCCTTGCAGCGGGCATGATCATATTCGGCAAGTCCAACACGCCCGAATTCGGCTGGAAGGCCATCACCGACTCGCCTCTGCAGGGGGTCACCCGCAATCCGTGGAATCTCGCCCACTCGCCCGGCGGCTCGTCGGGCGGCGCCTCTTCACTCACGGCGGCCGGGATCAATCCGTTCAACCATGGCAACGACGGCGGCGGTTCGATTCGCATTCCCGCCAGCCATACGGGCCTCGTCGGCCTTAAGCCTTCCTACGGCCGCATCGCGCAATATCCGGCCGATGCGCCGTTTGCCGACGTGATCAGCCAGGGTGTGCTGGCGCGCAGCGTCCTCGACACGGCGATGGCCTTGAACGTGACGGCGGGGCCCGACCCGCGCGACTGGCGCTCGCTGCCCGCCGACGCGCGGGACTACACGGTCGGCCTCGATGCCGGTGTGCGCGGCTGGAAGATCGGCCTCAGCCTCGATCTCGGTCATGTGAAGGCCGATCCGGAAGTGCGCGAACTCGTCGCCGCCGCGGCGAAGCGCTTCGAGGAGCTCGGCGCCCATGTCGAGGAGGTCGGCCCGATGTTCGAGCCGTTGCAGGAGCACTTCGAACCGCTGTGGATCGGCAGCTTCGCCACCCGCTTCCGGCAGATCCCGACCCAGCTTCACGACAAGCTCGATCCCGGCCTGCGGGCGCTCATGGAAAAGGGCCTGGCGATAACGCTCGCCGACTATGCGAGGGCCTTCGAGGCGCGCAGCCGGCTCGCGCGCGATCTGGCGCTCTGGCATCGCAACTACGACCTGTTGCTGGCGCCCGTCGCGCCAACCGCCGGCCCCCCGGTGGAGACGCTCTACAATTCGGAGGCGTTTCCGCGCTGGACCAAGGGCGCGCCCTATACCCTTCCCTGCAACCTCACCGGCCAGCCGGCAGCCTCGATGCCCGCGGGCCTGACGAAGGCGGGACTTCCCGTCGGCATACAGATCATCGGTGCGCCACGAGCGGACGAGGCCGTGCTGCGCGCGATGCGCGCCTTCGAAAGCGCAAGTGGCTGGACCTGGCCGCAGCCGAAAGTGCTGGAGACGTTGAACGGCTTGTGAGGACGAGACGCCGTCAGACGGCGTTCGAAACCTTGCTGGGCGTCGGACGAACGACGCGCAGCGCGATGACGAGGACGCGGTAGCCGAGGAAGCCCGCGCACAGCGCGCTGGCGGCGGCGACATATCCGGGCGCCATCACCGGCTCTCCGATCATGGCGGAGGCGAAATCGATCGCGGACAGCACCGCGAGGATCACCGCCACGATGAGACCATCGACCGTTGCCGGCAGCATCACGAGGCCCGCTTCCTTGTTCGCCTGCACCGTCAGCCTCCATCCGCGGATGCGGCCGATCATCGATCCCAGTGCGAAGGCCGCGACCCAGAGGATGTCGAACAGAATGCTCGCCTCGAACACGCCCGCGAGCAGCATCAGCGTCGCCATCAGCGCGAAGCCCCCCGGCAAGGCCACTCGGCCCAGCGTCGTCACCCCACCGCGCGACTGAGCCGCCATCGTCCAGAGGCAAAGGGCGGCGAAAAGAACCGTAAGGCCGTTCGCCAGACTCAAAGTCGAGATCATGGCGGGAGCAAACGATAAGGCACGCGGCGAGTAAAGCGCTGAGGCTGCACTTAGACTGTCAACACAGCCCTATTGCACTTGCAGCCCTAGGGAATTTCTTCGTCCTCGAAAGCCATGAAGGCCGACCGGAAGCGCTACCAATGCTGAAATTACAGGGGGAAACCTGTGCCTCGGCCCGATGGGCCGCCCGACGCAATCCGTCGCGCGGCATGGGCGGCCTGGTCCGGCCACGTCGTCGCAGGCCGGCATGGGCGGGAATGCCCCCCCGCCCAAGTGACAGCGGTGCCGGTTTGCCCGGCGCCGCTGCTCCTCTTCGGGACTTTGGTTCAGGCGTCGGGTTTGACGCCGGCGGTGGTGATCACCTTCTCCCACTTGTCGATCTCGCTTTTCAGGAACTTGCCCGTCTCTTCCGGCGTCGCCCCGACGGGAATCACCGCCTGCTCGGCGAGCCGCTTGCGCAGGCTCTCGTCCTTCACCGCCCTCGAGACCTCGGCCGACACCTTGTCGACGATCTCCTTCGGCGTTCCCGCCGGCGCGAGGAACATCACCCAGGTCGAGGACTCGATCAGCGGGCCGCCCGCCTCGACGATCGTCGGCACCTCCTCGACACCCGGCACGCGATTCTTGGACAGCATGGCGAGCGCGCGGATCTTGCCGGCGCGAACCTGCGTCATCACCCCGATCGGCGCGTCGATCAGCAGCTGGATGTTGCCCGAGGCGAGGTCGGCCAGCGCCGGCGCCGTGCCCTTGTAGGGCACGTGCACCATATCGATCCCCGCGACCTGCTTCATGAGTTCGCTGGTGAGATGCGCGGCGGCACCGACGCCGGACGAGCCGAACGAGAGCTTGCCCGGATTGGCCTTGGCGTAGGCGATCAGCTCGGCCACGTTCTTCACCGGCAGTCCGTTGGTGACGCAGATGATCAGCGGCGCGACGCCGACCAGCGACACCGGCGCAAATCCCGAGACCGGGTCGAATTTCAGCTTGCCGGCATAGAGAGTCTTGTTGGCCGCATGCGCGGCGATCACCGTCAGGAAAGTGTAGCCGTCGGGAGCCGCATTCGCGACGATCTCGGCTCCGATCAGCGAATTGGCGCCGGGCTTGTTATCGACCACGAAGGTCTGGCCGACGTTCATCTTCTCGAGCGTCAACCGCGTCGTCACGTCGGTCAGGCCACCGGCCGTGTAGGGCACGACCCAGCGGATCGGCTTGTTCGGCCAGGCCTGGGCGCGCGCAGCACCCGGAACCAGGGCAGCCGCGGCCGTCGCCGCCAGCGCCGTGCGGCGATTGATCTTCATCATGTGTTTGTTCCTTCTTCTTCCCTGCTTGTTTCAGTCCAGATCGAGACCGTTCATGCCCGCGTTCTTGCGGGCTTTCCGGGCGATCTCGCCCAGCACCTTGCCGGCCTGCACCGGGTCCATGATCTGCTCGACGGTCGGGCCCTTATGCCAGCCCTCGGCAACCGCGAAAATACCGTTTCCGGCCTGGAAGACGCGGCCCGTCACCTCGCGGCTGTCCTCGCTCACCAGCCAGGTCGCGACCGGGGCGATCCACTTGGGATCGCGGCGCTTCTTGTCCTCTTCCGTATATTCGCGCAGGTCCTCGGTCATGCGCGTGAAGGCCGAGGGCGAGATCGAGTTCACGGTGACGCCGTAGCGGGCGAGTTCCCGCGCCGCGATGATGGTGAAGGAGGCGATGCCGGCCTTGGCGGCGCCGTAGTTGGTCTGGCCGATATTGCCGTAGATGCCCGAGACCGAGGTGGTGGTGATGATGCGCGCATCGACCGGTCCGCCCTTCAGCTTGGCCTGGTCGCGCCAGTAGGCGGCGGCATGTCGGGCGGGCGCGAAAGTGCCCTTGAGGTGCACCTTGATGACGGAGTCCCACTCGTCCTCGCTCATGTTGACGAGCATGCGGTCGCGCAGGATGCCGGCGTTGAGCACGATGGCGTCGAGCTTGCCGAATGCCTCGACCGCCTGGTCGATCATGTGCTTGGCGCCATTCCAGTCGGAGACGTCGTCGCCATTGGCCACCGCGTCGCCGCCCATCGCCTTGATCTCATTCACGACCTGCTGGGCGGGTCCGACATCGTTGCCTTTGCCGGCCCGGTCGCCGCCCAGGTCGTTCACGACCACCTTGGCGCCATGCTCCGCCAGCATCAGGCAATGTTCCCGGCCGACGCCGCGGGCCCCGCCCGTCACGATCGCCACCCGTCCCTCGCACAATCTCGCCATTGCTCCCTCCCGTCTTTTGCGTGTCTGAACCCTATCGTCCTGGGCTAGTCTACCGGGGCTTACAGGAGGATCGCCATGGACACGCTGCCGCTCGTCACCCCCGAACAGGTCGGGCTTTCCGCAGCGCGGCTCGACCGCGTGCGCACCTGGATGAAAGAGTGGGTCGACAGCGGAAAGCTGGCCGGCATGGTGACCTGCGTCATGCGCAATGGCGAACTGGCCTTCGCCGAGGTCGTGGGCAAGTCGGACGTGGCCCGCAACACGCCGATGCGCGCCGACACGATCTTCCGCATTTATTCGATGACCAAGCCGCTCACCTCGACGGCCATCATGATGCTCTACGAAGAGGGCAAGTTTCAGCTCGACGACCCGATCTCGAAGTTCATCCCCGCCTTCGCCAACCCGCGCGTCATGTCGGGCGGCAGCCGCGGCAAGATCGAAACGGTGCCGGCCGAGCGCGAGATCAACTTCCGCGATCTGCTCACCCACACGTCGGGCCTGACCTACGGCTTCATGGAGAGCAATCCGGTCGATGCCGCCTATCGCGCCAAGCAGGACGGCGTCGACTTCCAGACGGCCGACACCAGCCTGAAGCAGGTGGTCGAGCGGCTGGCCCAGCTGCCGCTGATCGCCCAGCCGGGCAAGGCGTGGAACTACTCAGTCTCCACCGACGTGCTGGGCTACCTGGTCGAGGTCATCTCGGGCCAGCCTTTCGAGAAGTACCTCAAGGAGAAGGTGATCGACCCGCTCGGCATGGTCGACACCGACTTCCATGTCCCACCGGACAAGCACGATCGCTTCGCCGCCAATTACGCCGCCGGCGCGGGCGGCAAGCTCGACCTGATCGACGATCCGGCCAAGAGCCGCTACCTCGCGCCGCGCAAGGTGAACTCGGGCGGCGGCGGGCTGGTCTCGACCGCATCGGACTATCTGCGCTTCTGCAAGTTCATGCTGAACGAGGGCGAGCTCGACGGCGTGCGTCTGCTCGGCCGCAAGACGGTCGAGCTGATGACCATGAATCACCTCAACGGCGACATGGCCGACATGGGCACGCCGCGCTTCTCGGAATCGACCTACACCGGCATCGGCTTCGGGCTCGGCTTCTCGGTGATGCTCGACCCGGCCAAGGCCTACATTGCCGGCACGCCGGGCGAATATGCCTGGGGCGGCGCGGCCTCAACCGCCTTCTGGATCGATCCGGTCGAGGACATGGCCGTGGTGCTGCTGACGCAGCTCATGCCGTCCTCGACCTATCCGATCCGGCGCGAGCTGCGCGTGCTCACCTACCAGGCGATCATCGACTGAGGGCCAACGCCATGCGCAACACCGGCAGCATCGAAGTCCGCAAGCTCCATCCGCTGTTCGGCGCGGAGATCACCGGCATCGACATCACGCGCCCGCTCTCGGCGCGCGAGTTCGGGCCGATCCGCGCCGCCTTCGAGGAGCATTCCGTGCTCCTGTTCCGCGACCAGGCGATGGACGACGACACCCAGATCGCCTTCAGCGAGAATTTCGGCCCGCTCGAGACGACGCTCAGCGCCAATCCCGCCGCCGGCACCAAGTTCGCCCGCCAGTCGAACCTCGACATCATGACCGGCGAGCCGATCCCGCCGGACGACATGCGCATGATCTACCAGAAGGCCAACTACTTCTGGCACTCCGACTCCTCCTTCAAGCGCGTGCCGTCTCTGTGCTCGATCCTGACCGCGCGGATCTGCCCGCCCGAGGGCGGCAACACCGAGTTCCTGAACATGCGTGCGGCCTGGGACGCGCTGCCGCCCGCCCTGCAGGCGACGATCCATCCGCTGGTTGCCGAACATGCGCTCTCGCATTCTCGCGACCGGGTGCAGAAGGGCATCCTGAGCGCCAAGTCGCTGTCGGAGCTGCCGCCGGTCAAGCAGCGCATGTTCCGCGACAATCCGATCAACGGCCGCCGCGCGCTCTATATCGGCGCCCATGCCGGCCGCATCCTCGACTGGCCGGAGCCGATATCGAAGGCGATCCTGTGGGAGCTGGCGCAGCGTGCGGAACAGCCGGAATTCATGATGTCCCATGCCTGGCGCGAAGGCGACGTGATCGTCTGGGACAATCGCGCCGTCCTGCATCGTGCAACCCATTACGATGCGACCCAGCACAAGCGCCTGATGCAGCGCACGACCATCGCCGGCGACGAACTGACGGTCCCGCAGTAAGACATGGCCGAACCCGCTTCAGCCGGTCCGCTCCCCGACGGCATGCCGTCGGGGCCCCGCCGGCTCGCCGCCGTGGCGACCATCACCATCGGCCTGTCGATGGCGGTGCTCAGCAATTCGATGACCAATCTCGCCCTGCCGTACATCGCCAACGACCTCGCGATCTCGGCAGAGAGTTCGATCTGGATCGTCAACGCCTACCAGATCGCGCTGATGATCATGCTGCTGCCGATCGCTGCGCTGGGCGACATCGTGGGCTACCGCACCGTCTATCGCTGGGGCCTCGTCGTCTTCTCGCTGGCCTCGATCGGCTGCGTTCTGGCGCCCTCGCTGTCCTGGCTGATCGGTGCGCGGACGCTGCAGGGGCTGGGAGGTGCGGCCATCATGGCCATCCAGCCCGCGCTCGTGCGATCGATCTATCCGCGCGCCGCGCTCGGCCGCGGCCTCGGCTTCAACACCACCGTCGTGGCCACCTCGCTGGCCGCCGGCCCCAGCCTCGGCGCCGCGCTGCTGGCCATCACGAGCTGGCCGATCCTGTTCGCCGTCTACATTCCGCTCGGCATTCTGTCCTTCTTCCTGGCCGGCCGCTTCCTGCCGGTGACGACCCACGTCAAGCGGCCGTTCGACGTGCCTTCGGCGGTGCTGTCCGGCGGTACCTTCGGCCTGCTGATCTTCGGCGTCGATGGCGTGGGTCACGGCCATCCCGTGCCGGTGATCGTGGCCGAGCTGCTGGGCGCAGCCCTGTTCGGCACGCTGTTCGTCTGGCGTCAGCGCAGGCTCGCCGATCCGATGATGCCGATCGACATGTTCAGCCGGCCGATCTTCTCGCTTTCGATCTCGGCCTCGACCTGCACCTTCACGGCGCAGGGCCTGGCCTTCGTCAGCCTTCCCTTCTTCTTCCATACGGTGCTCGGGCGCGATGCCACCGCGACCGGCCTGCTGCTGACGGCATGGCCGCTGGCGCTGGCCGGCGTCGCGCCGATCGCCGGCCGGTTGGCCGACCGGCACCATGCGGGTGCGCTGGGCACGATCGGCCTCACCTGCATGGCCACCGGCATGATCCTGACGGCGCTGCTGCCGCCCGATCCCTCCGCCTTCAACATCATGTGGCGGCTGGTCCTGTGCGGCGCGGGCTTCGGAATCTTCGCCGCGCCCAACAACCGGCTGATGATGAACGCCGTGCCGCGCGACCGCAGCGGCAGCGCCGGCGGCATCATCGCCACGGCCCGCACTCTCGGCCAGACGATGGGCGCCGCGCTGGTGGCGCTGGTGTTCGGTCTGTTCGACTTTTCTGGCGGCGGCGCGGCGGACGCGGCTCGGGCGGCGCTCTGGCTGGGTGCCGGCTTCGCCCTCACCGCCCTTGTGCTGAGCAGCCTGCGGCTACGACATTGATGTCGGCCGACGTGCGACGGGCACCTACTTTGCGGCCTTTCCCTCGTCGACAAGGGCCTCGCGACGCTGTGCCGCCGCACTTCGCATGACCGCGTAGTAGTCGAGTGACTCCTTCTCCAACGAATCGGTCACACCCAACGTGCGGGCCCTGCCGTCGACCATGCCGGCCGCTTCGGCGGCTACGCCGACGGCTACGAACACACCCCCGGGAATGAAGTTCGTGGGGTTTCCAACCAAATCCACGACAGTTCCGATGCTGTCACGCACGTTCGAGGGGCCAAACAAGGGCAGTTGAACACTCGGCCCCGGACCAACGCCCCACACGCCCAGCGTCTGTCCGAAATCGGCCCTGTGCCCGGGGCGATCCCAGTCCGTCGCCACATCGAACAGGCCCAGGCCGCCCGCGGTGGTGTTAATGACAAAGCGCTGGATCGTATTCCAGCTGCGACCGAAGTTTCCCTGGAGTACGTCATTCAGCGCCACGGCTGGCTGGTCGAGGTTGCTGGCGAAGTTGTGGACGGTCTTTTGCGCACGGTTCGGCAGGTGCTCCTGATAGGCGCGGGCGACCGGTTGCAACGCGTTGTCATCGACGAACTTGTTCCCCCTGAAGATCACTCGATTGGTCGGTTCCGCCGGATCGTTGGCCTGGTCGTATTCGGCGCGCGCCTCGGGCGTCTCCGGCGGATGGGCGCAGGCGCCGATGGTGACGGCCGAACCGGCGCAGATCGCTGCGACCCGCAGGCACCTCATGGTCATCGCAATGGACATTTGGACCTCCTCTTCAAGATACGGCCGAAGCAGGTTCAGAAGCGATATCCGACCATTGCCAGGAAGTTCATGTTCATGTCGGACACCGTCATCGGGCTGTATTCGGCGGAGCCGGTGAGCCGGAGCAGGCGGGCGTCGGCAGAGAGAATCCAGCTCGTGCCCAGCCGGTGCCGCAGGTTGATGCCCAGACCGACATTCTTGACGCCCGACCCCGCCTGGTAAATTCCATAGCCTGAGGTGAGCGACTGCCCCGGCGTCACACCGAACCAGGTCTGCATGTAGCTCTCGTCGGCCCAGGTGGCGAACAGCCTGCCGGTGATCGTGGTACGATCCCCCAACCGGACCGGCATCTCGACCAGGCCGTCGATCAGCAGGCCGTTGTTGCCCTCGGCAAGATACTTGGTGAGCGTGGCGCCCAGCACGACAGGGCCGAGCTTGTAGTTCGCGAAGGCGCGCAATCCCATGGCAACGGGAATGTTTCCGAGCCCGTTCAAACGCTCATCACCCTGGGTGAAGACGCTGTTGCCGTCCTGGAAGCGGCCGAGATTGTAGGTGACGCCGCCGCCGATCTGCAGGCCATCCTTGCGCCAGTAAGCGTTCAGCCCCGACGTATCGAGCGAGATCATGTCATTGTAGTTGATGCTCACGAACGGCACGGGCGAGACGAAGTAGCGGTCGCTGCCTTCGAAGGTCGGCCGGAAAGCCGCCCCCGCCCCCAGCGTCACCGACCAGCTACTCGACTTGCCGTTGGCGGCGAACGGATCGTTGGCCGGCTGCCCATGGGCAGCGGGCGACAGCAGCAGGAAAGCGGCAATGAAGCCGAACACGAGGGAAAATGGCGAACGCCGGCGCACGAGGGCCGGTGAAAGGATACGCATCGATCAAACCTGCCTGGTTCGGTGAGGGGAGCCTCGACCATAGGAGCAGGCGGCATCGCGCTGTTTTAAGTGATGTTAAGAGATGTTTCCGTTGCCGATCATCGGTTCGCCGGGCAGCGTCACGCGAACGATCAGGCCGCGCGGTGCGCGGTCGAGGAGTTCGATCTCACCGCCATGGCCCCTGACGACATCCCGCGCGATGGAGAGCCCGAGGCCGAAGCCGCTGCGCGCGACGATGCTACGCGCAGCATCGCCCTTGAAGAACGGGTCGAACACCTTCTCGTGCAGCTCTGGCGGAATGCCCGGTCCATCGTCGCCGACATCGATCTCGACGCCGCGCCCATCCAGAAGACGAAGCGACACGGTGACGACGGTGCCGTGCTTGGTCGCATTGTCCACGATATTGGTTATCGCCCGCGCCAGCACGTTCGGCCGGCACCGCCAGGTCAGGTGCGGCGGCCCGTCATAGGCGACGGCATGCCCGACATCGGCGAACTCGACGCAAACCGTCTGGAGCAAGCTGGGCAGATCGATGCGCGACAGCCCTTCGGAGCGAACGTCGTGGCGCAGGTAGTTGAGCGTCTCGTCGAGCATATGCGTGATGCGCGCGATCTCGTGCAACTGCCCCTCTCGCTGCACTGGATCGGCGAGCCGTTCCGCGCGCAACCTGAGCCGCGTCAGCGGCGTGCGCAGGTCGTGACTGATGGCGGCCAGCATGCGCGTGCGGTCGTCGAGCAAGGCGCGAATGCGCGTGCGCATGTCGGTGAGCGCGTCCGCGACCTGAACGATCTCCTGGGGGCCACGGCGGCGTACGATCCGACCGTCTTGGGGCGTTCGTCCGAAGGACTGCGCGGCCGCCGCCAAAGCGGACAGCGGCGAGATGATCCAGCGCATGGCGTACATCGACAGAAGCGCCACGAAGAGCAGCACGATGATCACCACCAGGGCGGAGGGCGCCAGGACGATCGTCCAGAAGCTCAAGCCGACCACAACCTCGAACAACAGCGCATCGCGCTCGTTGAGCCTGACGGCGAGCTCGTCAGGATCGCTGCCCGGAGAAGGAACGACTTCCAGCGTTTCGACACCCCACCCCAGATGCAGCCTGCGGACCAGAATCCTGACCGGAGCTGACAAACAGCAGGGTTGCGAAGAGATTCGCAGGTCGCTCAGAGGCACGCGTCTCACCTTGATGCCGGTATCGCGGGCAGCGGCGAGGAGGGCGGCGATCTCGTCGTCGCTCTTCAATGACTGGCCAAGCCGCGTCACCGTGCCAATGTTGGTCACCAAGCCCGGCGCACTGTACCGGGGGTTCTCCTCGACGAAGAAGATGATGACGGTCATCACGATGACGGTCGACAGGATCGTGGAGATCGCCACGATGCCGGTGATCTGCCCGGTAATGCTACGCGGGATCAGGCGATCGAGGATTCGCACAGGCTTCACTGACGGGCGGGGTGAAAATGTAGCCACCGAGCCGCACCGTCTTGATGAAGGTGGGATCGCGCGGATCCGGCTCGATCTTCTGCCGGATGCGGCTGACATGGACGTCGATGCTGCGTTCGAGCGGCCCCGCCAGACGCCCGTGAGTCAACTCGACGAGCTGATCGCGCGACAGGATCCGTCCCGGATTCTGGCAGAGAGCAGCCAGCAGGTCGAACTCGACAGTCGTCATGGCAACCTGAACGTCATCGGGATTGCGCAACTGACGTGCCGCGAGGTCGAGGCGCCATCCGCAGAAGACCAGCGGTCGGGCGCGGGCATGCGTACCGTCGCGTCCCCCCTGGGCGCGCCGCAGGAGGGCCCGGATGCGGGCGATCAGCTCGCGCGAATTGAACGGCTTGGTGACGTAGTCGTCGGCGCCGATCTCGAGGCCGACGATGCGATCGACGTCGGCGCCACGCGCCGTCAGCATGATGATCGGAAGGGACGATGCCGCCCGCAGCCGGCGGCAGATGCTGAGCCCGTCCTCGCCCGGCAACATGATGTCGAGCACGACGAGGTCGACGGTCGCAGCAGCCAGCGACACCTCCATTTCCATCGCCGAGGTCACGGACAGAGCGGTGAAGCCGTTCTCCGACAGGACCTCTACCAGCATGCGCGAGATCTCCGCGTCATCCTCCACGAGCAGAATGCAGGACTTTCCGTCGGCGGGCATCGGTTGATGGGCGGATGTGATTTCGGCGACTCCGGACATCTTGCCTTTTCCCCCATATCGCGCGACGGGGTCACGGGCCGAGTTGTTTCCGTTTGTTAAGAAGGCGCGACGATAGGCAACAGACACCACCGTGGAGGCTCGGACAAGCTAGGCCGTCGCATGCATCTCGCGGAACAGCGACGGCGCCATGCCGAAGCGGCGCTCGAAGGCCTGGCCGAGCCGCGCCGAGGAGCGCAGGCCCACCCGGCCCGCGATCGTCTTGAGCGGCAGCCCCTTGGCCAGCAGGGTGCGCGCCGCGTCGAGCCGAAGCCCTTCGACGAAGTGCGCCGGCGTCTTGCCCGTTGCCTCGACGAACTTGCGATGGAAGCTGCGCTCCGAGAGGCCCGCACGAGCGGCCAGGGCCGGCACGTCGAGCGGTTCGTCGAGATGGGCCTGCATCCACTCGATCAGCCGGGCGAAGGGCGCATCGGCCTCGGTCTGCACCTGCAACAGCGGGCTGAACTGCGACTGGTAGCCCGGCCTGCGCGCATAGAGCACGAAGTGCCGCGCGATCAGGTTGGCCGTCGCCGCGCCGAGATCGGCCTCGACCAGCGCCAGCGCCATGTCGATGCCGGTCGTCACGCCGGCGGAGGTCCAGACCTTGCCATCGACGACGTACAGCGCATCGGCATCAACGGTCAGCGCCGGGAACTTCTCGGCCAGTCGCTGGCAGCTCGCCCAGTGGGTGGCCACGCGCCTGCCGTCGAGCAGTCCGGCGGCCGCCAGCACGAAGGCGCCGGTGCAGACCGACCCGAAACGCGTTGTCTGCGGCGCGGCCTTGCGCAACCAGCGCCGCACATCCTCGCGCGCCATGACGGTCTTGAGGCCGCGCGAGCCGCCGGCCACCAGCAGCGTGTCGTAACGCCCACCGATGCGGCGACTCATCAGCGCGACGCCGCAGTTCGAGGCCACGGCGCCGCCGTCGGGCGACACGATCTGCACGTCGTAGACTGGCCGGTCGCGACCCTCGTTGGCCGCGCCGAACACGGCGGCGGGGCCGGTGACATCGAGGAGCTGGCAGCCCTCATAGGCGAGGATGGCGATCCGGTGCGCTTTTGGCATTGGCAGAAATTACTATATATTTGTCATTTCTGCCAGAGACGGGATTGCGTAGGGTCAGGCCAACAGAGGAGACATTTCATGGCAGACACGGTTCACATCGGCATCCTGCTCTTTCCCGACGTCACCCAGCTCGACGCGACCGGCCCCGCCCAGGTCCTGTGCCGCGTGCCCAACGCCAAGCTTCACATGATCTGGAAGACGCTCGATCCCGTGCGGACCGACTCCGGCTTCTCGATCGTGCCGACGACCACCTTCGCCGACTGCCCGCAGCTCGACGTGATCTGCGTGCCGGGCGGCGGCGGACAGGTCGCGCTCATGACCGACGAGGAGACACTCTCTTTCCTGCGCAAGCAGGCCGAGGCCGCGCGCTACGTCACGTCGGTCTGCACCGGCTCGCTGGTGCTCGGCGCCGCGGGCCTGCTCAAGGGCTACAAGTCCGCCTGCCACTGGACCTCACGCGAATTCCTTCCGGCCTTCGGCGCCATCCCCGTCGCCGAGCGCGTCGTGCGCGACCGCAATCGCATCTCGGGCGGCGGCGTCACCGCCGGTATCGATTTCGGTCTCACCCTGGTGGCCGAACTGGCCGGCGAGGAAGTCGCCAAGTCGATCCAGCTCACGCTCGAGTACGATCCGCAGCCGCCCTTCGATTCCGGCAGCCCCGAGAAGGCCGGGCCCGAGCGCGTGCAGCGGCTGAAGGAGCGCATCCACGCCATGCTGCAGAAGCGCGAGGAGGCGAACCACGCCGCCGCCGCGCGACTCGCCTAACGCGGGGGCGCGATGAACAGGGCGGCGGCCGTCCACCGCCCCGTCTGGTCGGGCATCAGCCGCCGGCCACGAGACGCTGCAGCACGGCGTCGAGCGTCACCGTGCCCCGACGCAGGTCGCCGCCCGCCGGAAAGTCCAGGCGTCCGGCATTGATCGCCTCATCGAGATCCGCGAGCTTCGCCGCATAGTCGGCGCCGAGGCCCGCGGCCACCAACGCGGCCACCGACTGTTCGCGCGACGACGGCACCGCAGTCACCGGTTTGCCCAGCAGACGCGACAGGACCGCCGCCGCATCGAGCGCCGAACAGGGCGCCGGCCCCGCGAGATCGACGATGCGCGTCCCCGCCCGCGGATCCAGCAGCAGGTCGGCTGCGACGCGGCCGACATCCAGCGCCGACACGGCCTCGTGGCGCATGTCGAGCGCGGCCTTGCCTGAGGGCAGCACGCCCGCTTGGCGCGCCGCCGGCAGCATGCCTGCCCAGTTCTCCAGGAATTCGCCCGGCCGCAGGAACACCAGGGAGGGCGCCGCGTCGGCAAGGGCCGCTTCGAAGTCATGCAGCACCTGCACGACGCCGTTGCCCTCGCTGAGATGCGCGCCGACCGACGAGAGCGCCACGACGTGCGGCACCCCTGCCGCTCGCACTGCGGCGGCGATCGAACTTGCCATGACCCGCGATTCGGCCAGCACGTCCCGAGCCTGGTACGGCGGGACCAGCATCACGAAGGCGGCCTCAGCGCCCGCGAAGGCCGCGGCGAGGCTCTCCGCGTCCGACGCGTCGCCGCGCCGGGTCTCGACGCCGAGCCCTTGCGCGCGCACTGGATCGCGGGCCACCGCGCGTAAGGGGATGCCCCGTTGCTTCAGGGCTTCGAGCGCTGCACCACCGACCCGGCCGGTGACTCCCATGATGACGAACATTGCGACCTCCAAGGTTGTGAGGCCGCACCTAACATTCCGGTACACTTTCCATAAGTACGCACATTTTTTATACTAGGTATCAGTCATGGATTTGGAGGCGCGCGCGATGGCCGAGACCAAGGCTCCCTGGTGCCCCGTTACGGCGACGGTCGAAGTGATCGGCGGACGCTGGAAGCCTACGATCCTGTACCATCTGAAGGACCGGCCGCGACGCTTCAACGAACTGCGCCGTCTCGTTCCGGGCATCACGCAGCGCATGCTGACCCTGCAGCTGCGCGCGCTGGAGCAGCACGGAATCGTATCGCGCAAGGTGCACGACACCGTGCCGCCACACGTCGAGTATTCGTTCACGAAGAAGGGCCAGAGCCTCGGCCCCCTCCTCGATGCGATGGAGCAATGGGGCGATGCGAATCGTCCGCGCAAGCCCGGACGAGTCGAGGCGCGCTAGTTGGCGCCGGCCGTCGCGCTTTCGATGGGGATGGCCTTGCCGGCCGCCATGTCGAACTTGAGACGGCGTACATAGTCGAGATCGCGGCCCGTGACGCGCACGAAGCGGCTGCCATCGGGATAATCGATCGCGTGGATCGCCCCGACATCGTAGACGCCGGCATGGCCAGGCTCGAGGCGATAGGCCTTCACCTGCTCGAGCTTGGCGTCGCCCGCGTCGGTGCCGCCATCGACACGCTTGTACTCGCTCATGTCGGTGTATTTCACCGCCTGGCCATAGACGGCCCACGAGGCGCCATGATCGTGCGGCGGGCTCTTGTGCGGCTTGGGATTGCAGTGCGCCAGCACGACGAATCCGAGGTCCTTGTCCTCATGGAGCTTGCGGGTGCCGATCGGCGCGGCAGGTCCCACCGCCTCGTCGACGAAGGACGGGTTCGCGAGCAGCTTCTCCAGGAGCAGCCGAACCTGCTCACGACCGGCAGGACCCTCATGCGTCTTGAGCGCAGCCTGCGCGTCCTTCACGAACGTATCGAGTGTGTAAGTCATGCGGCGGCTCCCTCGATCCAATGGCAGGCGGAAATGATCCGCCTGCCTGCCGCTTCCTGTCAACGGCCGCCGAAGATGCGGCGGGCGATGACCATGCGATGCACTTCCGACGGGCCTTCATAGACGCGCATGGTGCGGACCTTCTGCGCCATGATGGACAGCGGCAGTTCCTGCGTCACGCCCATGGCGCCGAACGCCTGCTGGGCATGATCGATCACCTCGCTGGCCATCTCGGTCGCATAGACCTTGATCATCGAGGCCTCCATGCGCACGTCGCGGCCCTCGTCCTGCTTCACCGCGGCATCCATCACCATCAAGCGGCAGGCATGCAGCTTCATCGCGGCGTCGGCCACCCACCACTGGATGGCCTGGCGGTCGGCGAGCTTCTCACCGAAGGTCACGCGCTGGTTGGCATGCTCGACCAGCATGTCGAGCGCGCGCTGCGCCATGCCGACACACCACGAGCCCATCTGCAGGCGGCGGATCGTGAGGCGCATCTGCATGGGCGCAAAGCCCGCACCGATGCGGCCCAGCACCTGTGTCTCCGGCACGCGGCAATCCTCGAACACGACCTCGTAGGTCCGCTGGCCGGCCAGCATCGGGATGGCACGCGCCACGACGAGACCGGGCGTGCCCTTGTCGATCAGGAAGGCGGTGATGCCGCCGCGCGCGCCGAGGTTGGGATCGGTCACCGCCATGGCGATGGTGAAGTCGGCCTTGGCGATGCGGCTGATCCAGATCTTGCGACCGTTGATCACCCAGTCGTTGCCGTCCTTCACCGCCCGCGTCTTCATGCCGGCCGGGTCGCCGCCCGCGCCCGGCTCGGAAATGGCGATCGCCGAGCTGGTCTCGCCGGCGGCGTAGGGCTCGAGGTACTTCTTGCGCTGCTCGGGGCTCGCGGTCGCGAGCAGCATGTGGAGATTGGGGGAGTCGGGCGGGAAGGTGAAGGGCACGCAGGTGTAGCCCAGCTCCTCGTTGACGCCGACCAGCGCCACGGACGGCAGGTTGGCGCCGCCCACTTCCTCCGGCACGTCGAGCGCCCACAGGCCGAGATCCTTGCACTGCTTGAAGAGCTTGGCGTTCTCTTCGTCGGACAGCGATGCCTGCTGGCCCGTGGCGAAACGCTCCAGCACGTTCTTCTCGAGCGGCATCAGCTCGTTGCGCACGAACTTCTTCACGAGATCGCGCAGCATCTGATGTTCTTCGTTGACCTGGTACATCGCAGTTCCTCCTGATTCGACTATGTCGGTCTTCCGATACCCTTGTTCACGAAGTCGAGCGTGTAGGCCCGGGCCACGTCCAGCCCTTCCGGCAACACGTCGACGTCGATCATCGACTGATAGAACCCCCGCCAGCGCGCATCCGTCATGGCGCCGATTCCGCCCTGCAGTGCATCCCCCGACATCACGATTCCGCGTTCGTTCATCACCTTGATCGCATACTCGATACGATCATCCGTCTGTTCCGGATTGGCCCTCTTGATCAGCGCATTGGCCGCCTCGATTCCCGGCCCGCCCTCGAGATACTGCGCCCAGCCCTGGAGCGTGGCATCGACGAAGCGCTGGATCACGTCGCGCTTCCCGGTCGCCAGCTTGCGCGAGATGGCGATGGTGGTCTGGTAGGCACTGAAACCCGCATCGGCGATCAGCAGATAGGGCGGCAGGCGGCCGATGGCCTTCGAGATCGAATAGGGCTCCGAGGAAATGAAGCCCTGCTGCACGACGTTCCTGTCGGCGAGGAACGGCGCCATGTTGAAGGTATAGGGCCTGAGCTGGTCGTCGCGCAGCCCGAACTTCCTGCGGAGATAGGGCCAGTAGGTGACGCGTCCGCCGTTCCCGATCAGCAGGGTGCGCCCCTTCAGATCCTCGAAGCCGTCGAACCCGGTGTCGGGATGGCCGATCAGGACCTGCGGATCCTTCTGGAAGATCGAGGCGATGGTGAAGAAGGGCGCGTTCTCTCGCACATAGGTGAAGGCCTCGAAACTGTTCGACATGGTCATGTCGACACGGCCCGTCAGCAGCAGTTGGCCGATGTTGAGACTGGGCCCGCCCTGGCGGATCTCGCAGTCGATCCCGGCCTTTCGATAGAGACCCGCCGCCAGCGCCTGATAGTAGCCGCCATGCTCGGCCTGGGCGCGCCAGTCGGTCTGGAAGACCAGCCTGTCCAACGACTGCGCGCGGGCGGGCCGGGCGAGCGGTGCGAGCAAGCTGCCGGCGGCCAAGCCAAGGGCGGCCCGGCGATCGAGACGGTACGCGGTCATCGGGCGAGGCTCTCCCCGCGGCGGTCGAAGGCGAGCGCGACCAGCTCCCTCAGCGCCCGGTTTGAATAGTTCAGGGCCAGGACGGAAGGCAGCCAGCGCTCCCACCACGGCGTCGCCACGTCCGGCGGACTCCAGTCGACGCCGACCATCGCAAAATCGAGACCGCCCTTCGACGCGAGTTTCGCCGCGCGGGGCACGTGATAGGCCGAGGTGACGATCGCGACGCGCCCGCCCTTCACCATGTCCCGTACATTGGCGATGTTCTCGATCGTGTTGAGCGCCTTGCCTTCGGAAACGATCGCCTCGTCGGGAACGCCGAGGTCGAGCAGGAAGCGCCGCATCGCCTCGGCCTCGGTGGTGGCCGGCCCGCCCTGCCGTTCGATGAACGAGCCGCCGCTCACGATGATCTTGGGTGCCGACCCCGCACGATAGAGGCGCGCGGCCTGCCAGATGCGATCGGATCCCTCCGTCAGCTCGGGTTCGGTGGTGTGCGGCGGCGCGGCGGGCGCGATGCCTCCGCCCAGCACGACGATCGCCTCATAGCAGCAGCGCGGGCTGTCGGCCGTGAGACTGCGCGCTTTGGCTTCGAGCAGGCCCACCAGCATTCCCGATACCGGCGGAAAGGACAGGACGAGCGTCTGGAAAATCGAAAGGCCAAGAACCGTGGCAGCGAGCCGGCGCCAGCCCATCATGCGGATCGAGAGCCACAGCACGACACCGACGGCCAGCGAAGCCGGCGGCACCATCAGGGTGGCAAGGATCTTCAGGAGGATGAATGTGTTCATGCCGGCTCGCGTCGCGCTCCGGCTATACTAGAACAACGCGCGACAGGCTCGCTCAAACGAGCGCCCTGATCGCCCTGCGATGAGGGACCGCTTTGCGCAAAAAGAAGGGCGGGCCCGGCCTACGCCGGAACCCGCCCAATCTTAAAACAGGGAGGCGTTAGATCGCGTCCTTGAGATCCTTGGCGACGCGGAAAGCGACCTTCTTCGACGCCTTGATCTTGATCGCCTCGCCGGTGGCCGGGTTGCGGCCCATGCGCGCCGGACGGGCGCGGACCTGCAGAATGCCGAGACCGGTGATGCGGACCTTGGCACCCTTCTTGAGATGACGAACGACCAAGCCGACGAACTCGTCGAGAGCGCCGCTCGCGTCCTTCTTCGTCATGCCCGTCTTCTCGGCCAGCTCGGCGGCGACCTTCGAAAGGGGAATGGTGGGAACGGTGGTGGGTTTGGTAGCCATGTTGAGGGGGTCCTTACATTTTTTGGTTTCGCCAACGTCTCCTGACGCCCCAGGATCCCGTTGACGGCGCCAAGGTTATCCACGAATCGATCCCCCGCAAGTGCGGAATGCACGGAAAATGTCGATTTTTGGGGCTTTTTGGGCCATCAGAGGCAGTCATCCACAGATTGCAGAGAGCGAATAGCGTGTCGAGTCCCGCCCTGATCCCGACTTTCAGCACCGCCGTGAATACCTGGCAGTGCGACGAGAACGACCATCTGAACGTGCAGTTCTACACCGAGTTCGCCCATGAGGCCTCCGCCAACCTGCTGGCGAAGCTGGGCTTCGGACCGCGCGCCCAGCGTGCGGCCGGGGTCGTGACGCGCGCAGTCGACGACCATGTCCGCTACGTGCGCGAGTTCCGTGTCGTCGAACCGGTCGAGGTCCACTCGGCGCCGGTCGAGGTCGGCGAGCGCGAGATGGTCGCCTATCACGAGGTGCGCAACCCTGCGAAGGGCGAGGTCGCGGCCACCATTCGACGCCGCATCGTCTGCGAGCGTGCATGGCCCGCCGCGTTCCGCGCCCGTGCCGAGGCGGCGTGCATCGCCTTGCCCGAAGCCGCGAGGCCGCGCAGCGTCGGCAAGCTGTCGCTGCCCGACCTGACGCTCGCCGAGGCACCGTCGGTGGGGCTGATCGAAGTCGGCCGCACCCAGATCACGCCGGACGAATGCGACGAGCGTGGTGAGTTCCTGCCGCGTCACCAGTTCGGCCGCTATTCCGACGGCGCGCCGGTCCTGTGGAACCATCTGGGCTTCGACCGCGCCGCCATGCAGGAGCGCCAGGAAGGCTCGGTCGTCGTCGAGATGCTGAACCATTATCGCCGGCCGTTGCAGGCCGGAGACCTCGCCGTGGTGATGAGCGGACTGGCGAGCTTCTCCGACAAGGTCGTCGTCTTCACGCACTTCCTGTTCGAGGCGGAGAGCGGCACGCTTGCTGCTTGTGCCGAGGCGGTGGGCATGAAGTTCGATCAGAAGGTTCGCAAGATCATGAGCTTCACGCCCGAGGATCGCGCCCGGCTGGAAGCGTGCCGGCTCAAGCTCTGAGGTGACGGTGATGGACGAGAAGACGAAGACGGCCGCCGGCATCGCCGCCGGCCTCCAGGGCATGACCTACGACGACAAGCGGCTGGCCGAGCTGGCCGCCGAGGTCGAAATCCTGAACGATGCCGTGCGCAAGGCCGCCGCCCAGCGACTCACCTTCGACGACGATCCGGCCGCGTTCGCCAGCGTCCTGGCCAAGGCATCACGCCCGTGAGAAACGACGATCTCGCGCTCGAGGATCTCACGGCGATCGCCGACGCGATCGCGGCACGGCGCATCACCTCGGTGGAAGCGACCGAAGCCTGCCTCGCCCGCATCGAAGCGTGGCAGCCGCGCACCAACGCCTTCCTGCGGGTCTACCGGGAAAAGGCGCTGGCCCAGGCGAAGGCGATGGACGCCGAACTTGCGGCCGGCAGGAGCCGCGGGCCGCTGCATGGCGTGCCGATGGCGCACAAGGACATGTACTACCGCAAGGGTGAGCTCTCGACCGGCGGCAGCGCGATTCGTCGCGACTGGACGGCGCCGGTGACGGCGACGGTGCTGGGCAAGCTCGATGCGGCGGGCGTGGTCGAGCTGGGTTTCCTCAACATGGCGGAGTTTGCCGCCGGCCCGACCGGCCACAACGTCCATCACGGCCATTGTCGCAACCCCTGGGATGCGAGCCGCGTGACCGGCGGCAGTTCCAGCGGCTCAGGCGCCTCGGTGGCGGCACGCATGGTCTATGGCGCCCTGGGTTCCGATACGGGCGGTTCGATTCGCCTGCCGGCGGCCGCATGCGGCGTCGTCGGCATGAAGGCCACCTATGGTCGCGTGAGCCGCGCCGGCGCCGTCGCGCGTTCGTGGAGTCTCGACCATGTCGGGCCGTTGACCCGTACGGTGCGCGACAATGCCCGCATGCTTTCGGTCATCGCCGGCCACGATCCAGACGATTCGACGACCAGCGAAAAGCCGGTGCCCGACTACGAAGCGCTGCTCGACGGCGGCGTCGCCGGGCTGCGCATCGGGCTTGCTTTGCCGAAGGAAGGGCTTGCGCCGCTGGACCCGCAGATCGGCGCCGCAGTCCAGGCCGCCGCCGATGCGTTGGGCCGACTCGGCGCGAAGGTCTCGGCCGTCACCCTGCCCGACTTCACCGCGCTCTATCGCGCGGCCGAAGTGATGGTGAAATGCGAGGCGGCCGCCATGCACCGGCCGTGGATGGAGAAGACACCGGAGCTCTACGCCAACCAGGTGCGCACGCGCATGGAGGCCGGGTTCTTCATACCGGCGACGCAATACATCGACGCGCTACGGCTGCGCGCTCACTTCGTGGCGGAGTTCCTGTCGACGGCCATGGACGGAGTCGATGCCGTGCTGCTGCCGGCGATCCCCTTCCCTCTCCCCACGATCGAGGAAACGGATACGGAGACCAAGGGCGGTCCGGCGGTGCTGAAGATGGTGGCGGGCTTCACCGGCCTCACCCGTCCGTTCAACACGCTGGGCATTCCCGCGCTGTCAGTGCCGTGCGGCTTCGACTCGAACGGAGCGCCGATCGGACTGCAGCTCGTCGGCCGGCCGTTCGACGAGGCGATGCTCTACCGGATCGGTCACTCCTATCAGGGCGCGACCGACTTTCACAAGCGCGTGCCGCAATAAGAGAAAGGTCCCTCGCTAACGCTCGGGATGACAATTCTTCTGGGAGCGACGCACTGCGCCAACTCTCCCAATAATGTCATCCCGAGCGTAGCGAGGGACCTTTACTCAAACCGTCAGACCGCGAGGTTGACCGTCACGCTCTTGCGTTGCGTGAAGCTGTCGAGCATGCCCTCGAGCGAGAATTCGCGGCCGAGACCGCTCTGCTTGTAGCCGCCGTAGGACATGCCCGGCGTCTGTCCGCCACCCTGGTTGACCTGCACCCAACCCGATTCGATCGCGTGCGCGGCGCGCAGGCCCTTGCCGATATCGTGCGTCCAGACATAGGCCGCGAGACCGTAGTGGCTGTCGTTGGCCATGCGGATCGCCTCCGCCTCGTCGCTCCAGCGGATCGCCACCAGCACCGGCCCGAAGATTTCCTCGCGGGCGAGACGCCAGTCGTTCGAGCGGTCGGCGAACACGGTCGGCATGGTGAAGTAGCCTTCGCTCAGCGGGCCGGTCTTGGGCGGCAGGCCACCGAACACCAGCTTGGCGTCGGAGCGGGCCAGCCCGTCCTCCACGTACTTGCAGACCTTGCTGTACTGCTTGTTGTTGATGATGGTGCCGATGTCGCTCGCCTCGTCGAGCGGATCGCCGATCTTCAGCGCCGTGGTCTTCTTCTCGAGCTTCGCGAGGAAGCTGTCGAAGATGTCCTCATGCAGGAACATGCGCGAGCCGGCCGTGCAGCTCTGGCTCTGGCGGGTGAAGCGCATGGCGTTGATGATGCCGTCGACCGCCCAATCCTCGTCGGCATCCGGATAGACGATCGAGGGGCTCTTGCCGCCCAGTTCGAGCGACACCGGCACGATACGCTCGGCCGCGGCGCGCATGATCACCTTGCCGACCTCGGTCGAGCCGGTGAAGGAAAGCTTGCGGATCTTCGGGTGGTTGGCCAGCGGGCCGCCGCACTCCTGACCGTAGCCGGTCAGCACGTTCAGCACGCCGGGCGGCAGGAATTCCTGGCAGATGTCGGCCATCAGCAGCACCGCCATCGGCGCGTCCTCGGCCGCCTTCATCACCAGCACGTTGCCGGCGCACAGAGCCGGCGCGATCTTGAGCGCGCCCAGCATGACCGGCGCGTTCCACGGGATGATGGCGCCGACGATGCCGATCGGCTCGCGCCGCGTGTAGGAAAGCACATGCTCGCCGAGCGGCACGGTCTCGCCCTTGAGCTCCGAGCCCAGCCCGCCGAAATAGCGGAAGATATCGGCCGCCAGCTTGGCCTCGCCGCGCGCCTGGGTGCGCAGCGCGTTGCCGGTTTCGAGTGCGATGGTGCGCGCCATCTCTTCGCTGCGCGCCTCGAGCACCTCGGCGATCTTGAGCAGGATCTTGCCGCGCTCGCGCGGCACGACGTTCTTCCAGGCGGGGAAGGCCTTCTCGGCCGCCTCGACGGCGGCGTTCACATCGGCTTCGGCCGCGCGCGGCACCTCGGCGACCGCCGTGCGCTTGCCGGGATTCTCGATGGTGATGCGGGCTCCCGAGGCGCTTTCCACCCACTTGCCGCCGATCAGCATGCCCTTGGGCTTGTAGGTATTGGCCGGCTGGGCCTGGGTCTTCATTTCGGCAGTGGCGGTCGACATTGGCGGTCCTCCGGGGTCCAGAAAATCGGGCCGGAGTTTGGCCCGCAGGAGGCGTCGCTACAAGCAGAACGGACCCGTTCCTATCCCTTCGTGCGGGAGGGTTTACGCTTTCGCTTCGCGGTCAGCTCGCCGTACTTCATGCCTTCCAGCTTCAGCCCGTCGGGATCGAGGAAGAAGACGGCATAGTAGTCCTCGTAATACTCGGCAGCCGGATCGACGATGCGCACGCCCTGCCCTTCCAGGTAGGTCTGCAGCGCGTCGACGTCGCGCCGGCTGCGCAGCTGGAATGCATAATGATGGAAGCCGACATCGCCGATGCGATACGTCTTTCGTCCCTCGGCCGGCGCAATCCAGAAGCGGGTCTTGCCGTTGGTCCAGCCGATGGTCGACGGATACTCGTCGGAAATCTCGAAGCCCAGGAACGCGAACAACCCGCCATAGAAGGCTTTCGACTTCTCGTAGTCTCTGACCCTGATGGAGATATGGTCGATGCCCACGACACGGGAGACGGGAGCAGACATCTTGGAACGGGCCATGGCGTCCTCCGGAATTCCAGTGGTCACAACGGGCCGAATATCGGATTGTTTCGCCGTCATTCGAAGAGGAACGAGATGAAGCGATTCCTGAGCGGCCTGGCCGCGACCCTGGGCTTCCTGGCCGCCGGCAGCGCCTGGGCGGGCACCCTGGACGATATCGCCAAGAATGGCGTCCTCCGCGGCGGCTTCCGCGAGAACGCCCATCCCTTCGCCTACAAGGGGCCCAACGGCCAGCCCGCCGGCTTCATGGTCCAGCTCTGCGAGTCGGTCGCCAAGGACATCGCCCAGCAGCTCAAGCTGCCCGGCCTCAAGGTCGAATTCGTGCCCGTCACGACCGAGAACCGCCTCGACATGATCAAGCAGGGCAAGATCGACCTGCTCTGCGACTCGCTCACCGAGACGCTCGACCGCCGCGCCGTGGTCGACTTCTCGATCACCACCTTCGTCGACGGCACGAGCTTCGCCATCCGCAACGACGGGCCGCGCGATATGCAGGAACTCGCCGGCAAGAAGGTCGGCGCGGTTGCGGGCACCCTGACGGAAGAAGAGCTGCGCAAGGCGCTGGCCTCGCTCCAGGTCAAAGCCACCATCGTCCCCTTCACCGACTTCACGGCGGCCATGACGGCCCTGGAGAAGGGCGAGATCGCCGCCTACTTCGCCGGCGGCGCGATGCTCACGGCGATGATCAAGGACCACAAGGACGCGGCCAAGATCCTGCTGGCGAACACCTATCTCAGCCTCGAGCCCTTCGCCCTGGCGATGAAGCTCGGCGAAGGCCCCTTGCGCCTCGCGGTCGACCGGGCGCTCAGCCACATCTACCGGTCGGGCCAGATCGCCACGATCTTCAGCGACGTGTTCGGCAAGAATGCGCGGCCGACGCAGCAACTGCAGACGCTCTATATGATCGCGACCTTGCCGGAGTGAGCCGCAGGGCCCATCTCCCTCCCATGTCGCGCCCCTTCCGCCTTTCCGTCCTCGACCAGTCGATCGCCGTCTCAGGCCGGCCGCAGGACCTGTCCATCCGAAACACCGTATCGCTGGCCCAGCACTGCGAGGCGCTGGGCTACGAGCGCTTCTGGGTATCGGAGCATCACAATCACCCGACCATCGTCGGCACCGCGCCCGAGATCGTGATGGCGGCGATCGCGGCGACGACCGAGCGGATCCGCATCGGCAGCGCCGGGATCATGCTGCCGCATTATTCGCCGTTCAAGGTGGCCGAGGTCTTCCGCGTGCTCGACGCCCTGGCGCCGGGCCGCATCGACATGGGCCTCGGTCGCGCGCCGGGCTCGGACGGGCGTACCGCCTTCGCGCTCAATCCCGCGGCCAACGAACGGCCCGAACATTTTCCTGCCGACGTGCGCGACCTGATCGCCTGGGTCCACAACGAGCCTCTGGTCGAGCGCCATCCGTTCGCGACGGTGAAGGCCTTTCCCCAGAGCGCGACCGCGCCCGAGGTCTGGATCCTGGGCAGCTCCGACTACGGTGCCCAGGTCGCGGCGCTGTTCGGCCTGCCCTACTGCTATGCCTGGTTCTTCAGCGACGGCGCCGGCGGCGAACGTGCCATCGATCTCTACAAGAAGAACTACCGCCCCAGCGCGCGCCACCCCGAGCCCCATTCCGCCCTCTGCGTGTGGGCACTGGCCGCCGACACGATGGAGAAGGCGCAGTACCATTTCACGTCGCGGGCACTGAGCCGCATCAACCGCGACAAGAACATCCTAGGCCCGCTGCTGCCGCCCGACGAGGCCGCCCAGGCGCCGGTCACCGCCTACGAAGCGGCGAAGATGGAACAGTTCCGCAAGGACTCCTTCGTCGGCACCGGCCCCGAAGTGGCGGCACGCATCACCGAATTGAAGGACCGCGTCGGCGTCGACGAGATGGCCGTCGTCACCTGGACCCACGACGAGCAGGTCCGCCGCGACAGCTACACCGAACTCGCCAAGGCCTACGGCTTCGCGCTGTAGGTGACAGTTCATTCAGACCACAAGACCTCATCCTGAGGAGGCCCCCCTCGAGTACCTCGGGGTGAACTCAGGGCCGTCTCGAAGGATGGGCAACAGGCAGGGTGCTCGTGCCCATGCTTCGAGACGCGCTCCTGCGGAATGATCCTCAGCATGAGGTTGATACCGGTAGGTAGAACGTCCTTGAAGGACTCTACCGCATTTCAGTCCAGCTCTCTGAGAACGCCAGCGCCGAGGTGCTGAAGGGGCGTCCTTCGCGCTCGCGTGGCCAGGCCTTGCCGCGGGCCTGCTGGCCATTCAGCGTCAGGCGGCCGGACAGCGCCGGGACCAACACGGTGCAGACGCCGTAGGGGCGCGGGTTCGGTTCCTGGTTGGGCTCGGTATGGATCAGCAGTGGGTCACCGATATCGTGCCAGGTGAGCGCGATCTCGGCATCGGCCGCCGAGACATACTCGGTCCAGAAGTAGCGCGGGTCGCCCGACTTGCTGAAGTCGGCATCGATGACCGGGATCGACAGGTCCTTCAGCTCGGGATTGAGCATCCCCTGCACGGTCTGCTGCAGCCAGCGCGCCATGGCGATGTTGTCGGAATAGATGCGCCAGTGGCCATGCGTCAGCTCGCTCTTCAGGTAGAGCACATGTCCCGGTCCGGCCGGGCAGAACAGGATTCGCCAGTAGCTGGCATCGGTGGAATTGGGATCGCCGTCCTTCTCGCTGAGGCGAAGGAACGGGTTCTCGCCGGTCAGGACGACGCGGTGCGGGTCGGCGACGCTCATCTTCTCTCCCCTGTGTTTCTCTCGAGGTGCGCAACCGGGATACCGGCTGGGCGTTCACGAGACCTAGCCTAGCAGGAGGTCCCGTATGGGCGAAGCATTTGGTCGCACGACGATGAAGCTTCTGGCCGGCGTCGTCGGAGCTTCCCTGATCACCTGCACCGTCTTCGCGCAGACGCAGAACGACCCGCCGGGCCGCGTGGGCCGTCTTGCCTTTGTGGACGGCACGGTCTCGTTCCACGATGACGAGGAGAATGGCTGGAGCAAGGCCATCGTCAACACGCCCCTGACGACCGGCGACGCAATCTGGACCGAGCCCAATTCCCGCAGCGAAGTGTCGCTTGCCGGCACGCGCATCCGCATGGACGGATCCACCGAGCTCGATATGACGCAGATCGACGACAGGCAGGTTCGCCTGCAACTGGCGCAGGGCCGGGTCGACGTGAAGACGACCACCCAGATGGACGCCACGCAGCCCTATGAGATCGTGACACCGCGCGGCACGATCACGCTGCAGCAGCAGGGCGACTACTATGTCGAGGCCGGCTCGCAGGAGGATCCGACCCGCCTCGGCGTGCGGGCCGGCGCGGCGCAGATCCAGGGCCTGAATGGCCAGACACTGGCCGTGCGGCCCGGTGAAGTCGGCGAAGTCTACGGCGACGGCAGTTCGATGCAGCTCAAGACCGTGCGCGCCGCCCCGCCGGCGCCGGCCGCCTCATGGGCGGCCCGCGACAAGCAGGTGGTCTACGATCAGCAGCCGGAGGACCTGCCCGTCGGCATGACCGGCTACGAAGACCTCAACGGGTATGGCGACTGGGTCAACGATGGCAGCTACGGCCAGGTCTGGGTGCCGCGTTCGACGCCGGCCGGCTGGGCCCCCTATCGCACCGGCCACTGGTCCTACGTGAAGCCGTGGGGCTGGACCTGGATCGACGAGCAGCCCTGGGGCTTCGCGCCGTATCATTATGGGCGTTGGGCCAACAGCAACAACCGCTGGGTCTGGGTGCCGCCGCAGCGCGAGCAGCGGCCGGTCTATGCGCCGGCGCTGGTCGCCTTCGTGGGGGGCAGCGAGCTGGCGACGCAGCTCGGCAACCAGGGTCGGAACGGACCCGTGGGCTGGTTCCCGCTGGCGCCGCGCGAAGCCTATGTCCCGCCCTATTCCACCAATCGCGACTACTATCAGCGCATCAACCGCGCCGCGCGGATCCAGGACCGCGATCTCGAGGATCGCTGGGAACGGGCTCAGCGCCGCGAGGCTTACGTCGCCGGCCAGAACTCGGTGTTGGCCAACCAGCGTTTCGCGACGATCGTGCCCTCCCAGGCCTTCGTGCGCTCGGAGCCCGTGCAGCGCGCTGCCTTGAAGGTCACGGCCGATCAAATGGCGAAGGCCGCCGTAGCACCGGTCTCCGCGCCGCCCGCGCCGACCGCGTCCATCGCCGCCGTGGCCGGTGCCAAGTCGGCCGCAAAGCCGGCTGACGACAGGTCGCCGCCCGAGCCGAAGGGCCAGGCAGATGCCAAGGCCAAGGCAGGAGACATCGCGGCATCCAGGACCGCCGTCGCGGACATGCAGACCTTGTCCAAGCCCAAGGTCGCCGAAACCGACAGGAAGGCCTCCGCGCCGGGTCCGAAGATTGCTTCGACCGACAGCAAGGCGACGACGGGCGACAAGGCCGACACCAGGACGGCCAAACCGGCAACGCCGCCCCTGCAGCCGCGTCAGGGTGCGGCCCCGCCGACGCTCAAGGAGACGGAGAAGGCGGCGCCGGAGCAGGCCAAACAGGAGCCTGGAAAGCCCGAACCGGGGAAGCAGGAATCGGGCAAGCCGCCGGCAGCCCAGCCGCAGAAGGAGGCCGCACCGGCACCGCCCAAGCCGGCACTCGCCTCGCCCGAGCCGTCCCCGTCAAAGCGCGATGACACCAAGCGCGACGACACCAAGCGGGACGAGCCGAAGCAGGCCGCACCCTCCTCTGAGAAGACGGCCGAGCCGCAGTCTCGCCCGGAAGAGCGCAAGCAGGCGGCTCCCGATCAGCAGAAGCCGAACGTGGCGCCCCAGCCGAAGCAGGACGAGCCGAAACAGGCGACGCCTCAGCGCTCACCCGCCGCCACTCCCCAGCCGCGCCAAGAGGAGCCGCGCCAAGCCGCCCCGCAGCCGGCGCCGAAGCCCGAGGCGGCGCCCCGCCAGGACGGGCCGCGTCAGGCCGCCCCGGCTCCTGCACCTCAGCCGCAGCAGGCCCAGCCGCAGCGCCAGCAGCCTCAGCCTCAGCCGCAACAGCAGGGTCCCAAGGATCGGGAGACCCGCGCACCCGCCCAGCAGCAGATTGCCCAGCCCCCGAAGGCTGAACCGCAGCAGCAGCAGCAGCCTCAGCGGAACAACAACAAGAAGGACAAGGACTAGCTCGTCCTCCTTGATCAGCCGAGGTTTGGCCTACAGAACCTGATTGCGGAGTGTCGCCTCGCCCCGCCATAGGCGGTCGAGGTTCTCGATCAGGATGTCGATGACATTGTCTTCGTAGGCGCGGGTCTCGCCAGCCGTGTGCGGGGTGACGAAGACGTTGGGCATCGTCCAGAGCGGCGATGCCGCCGGCAGCGGCTCCTCGGCGGTGACGTCCAGTGCCGCCGCCCAGATCTTGTTTCCTTCCATCGTGGCAATCAGCGCCGCCTCGTCGGCGACCTTGCCGCGCGCGACGTTGACGAAGACGGACGAAGGTTTCATCGCCGCGAAGGCCGTCGCACTCATCAGGCCGGTCGTTTCCGGTGTCAGCGCGCAGGTCAGCGCCACGATGTCGGCCTGTGGGACCATCTTCACCAGGTCGTCCATGCCATGGATTGCGTCGGCGCCGTTGGCGCCCGCCGTCGGATCGCGGCGGATGCCGATCACCTTCATGTCGAAAGCCTTTGCGAGCTTGGCGAGGTGGCTGCCGATCCGGCCCATGCCGACGATCAGCAGCGTCTTGCCGCCCAGCTCGTCCTCGCGCTGGGTGAGATCGCCCAGCATGCCGCGCCACACTTTCTTGTGCTGGTTGTCGCGGGCCTCGGGCAGGCGGCGGAAGACGGCCAGGATCAGGGCCAGCGCGTGCTCGGCCACGGCGCGGGCGTTGACGCCGGCGGCACTCGCCAGACGGATGCCCTTGGCGCCCAGCAACTCCTTGGAATACTGGTCCATGCCGGAGCTGATCGACTGGACGAACTTCAGCCTCGTGGCGTGGGGGATGATGTCGTTCTTCCACATGCCCGAGACCGAGACGACGTCGGCCTCGCCGACCCTCTGCACGAACTCGTCGTAGCTGCGCACCTGGAAGCTGTTGATGCCGGTATTCCGGGCATCGAACCGCGCCTTCATCTGGTATGCCGCATGCGCGAAGCAGATTGTCAGCTTATCTCTCGTCGGAAACATGGAACTCCCCCTGCACAAGGTGCCACACTAGCCCGAACGATGACCCTGGGGGAACAAGATGAGCCGCAATCCACTTCGTGAACGCCTGAACGAGGGCAAGCCCACACTCGGGACGCACATCCTGTCGGCGTGGCCGACGCTGGTCGAGCTGATCGGTCATTCCAAACAGTACGACTATGTGGAATTCACCGCCGAGTACGCGCCCTTCACCATGCACGATCTCGACAATCTCGGCCGCTCGTTCGAGCTGATGGGCATGTCGGGAATGATCAAGATCGAGCAGACCCAGTACACGCACCAGGCCATGCGGGCGATCGGCTCGGGCTTCCAGAGCGTGCTGTTCGCCGACATCCGCTCGGTCGAGGACGCCAAAGCCGCGGTCGACGCCGTGCGGGCCGAGACGACGATGGCGCAAGGCGCGCGCGGCAGAGGCCGGTTGGGCGTCGGCATGCGCCGCGACGTCGGCACGGTCCGCACCGGCGGCTCACCTGCGTATGTCGACGCGCTGAACGAGGTGGTGATCGCCATCATGGTCGAGAAGAAGTCCTGCGTGGACGATCTCGACGCCATCCTCGACGTGCCGGGCCTCGACATGGTGCAGTTCGGCGCCTCCGACTTTTCGATGAGCATCGGCCTGACCGGCCAGGCCAACCATCCCGACGTGGTGGCGGCCGAGAAGAAGACGATCGAGACGGCGCTGAAGAAGGGTCTGCATCCCCGCGTCGAGCTGCGCGATCCCAGCCAGGCGGCCAAGTATCTCGACATGGGCGTGAAGCATTTCTGCATCGGCTGGGACGTCCGCATCCTCGCCGACTGGTGGGACACCAAGGGTGCCGAGATGCGCGGCATGCTGGGCGACAAGTCCGCGGCGCCGGCCAAGGCGCCTGCGAAGGCCGGCAACTACTAACATCTGCGAGCCCCCCATGAAGCCACCGATCGCGCCGCGACACCCGTCGCGGCGCACCCTGCACGGCGTCACGATCACCGACGACTACGCGTGGCTCAAGGACGAGAAGTGGCAGGAGGTGCTGCGCGATCCGTCCCTGCTCGATCCCGAGATCCGCGCCTATGTCGAGGCCGAGAACGCCTATGCCGAGGAAAGGCTTGGGCCCACGCGGGCGCTACAGAAGACACTGGTCGCGGAAATGCGCGGCCGCATCAAGGAAGACGATTCGGGCGTGCCGACGCCGGACGGGCCGTTTTCCTATCTCTGGAAGTTCCGCGAGGGCGGCCAGCACCAGCAGATCGGCCGCACGCCGCGCAATGGCGGCGAGATGCAGACGATCCTCGATGGCGACGCGCTGGCCAAGGCGTCGGACTATTTCAAGTTCGGCGGCACGCGCCATTCGCCGGACCACCGGCTCGAGGCGTGGAGCGCCGACCTGCGCGGCTCGGAATACTTCACCCTGCGCATCCGGCGCTGGGATACGGCAGAGGACTTGCCCGACATCCTGACGGAGACGAGCGGCAGCGTCGTCTGGGGCCGCGACTCCTCGTTCTTCTTCTACGTCCAGGTCGACGACAATCATCGTCCGCTGAAAGTCTACCGGCACGTTCTGGGCACGGCGCAGGCCGACGACGTCCTCGTCTACGAAGAGCAGGACGCCGGCTGGTTCACCCGCATCGGCGAAAGCGCCAGCGGCCGCTTCTGCGTCATCTCGGGCGGCGACCACGACACCACCGAAGAATGGCTGATCGACCTCTCCTCGCCCGACCCCGAGCCACGGCTGATCGCACCGCGCGAAAAGGGCGTACGCTACAGCGTGGCCGATCGCGGCGATGAGCTGTTCATCCTCACCAACGAGGGTGGCGCCATCGATTTCAGGATCGCGACCGCGCCGCTCGCCGCACCGGAACGGTCGAACTGGCGCGAACTGGTGCCGCATCGTCCGGGCACCTACATCCTCGACATCGAGCTCTTTGCCGGCCACCTCGCTCGGCTGGAGCGCGCGAATGCCCTGCCCTCGATCGTGATCCGCGATCTTGCGACCGGAGAAGAACACGCGATCGCCTTCGACGAGGCGGCCTATGCGCTCGACATGGCGGGCGGCTACGAGTTCGACACCACCATCCTGCGCTTCGTCTATTCGTCGATGACCACGCCGTCGGAGGTCTACGACTACGATATGGCGACGCAGGAGCGGACGCTGCGCAAACGCCAGGTGATTCCCTCCGGCCACGACCCCGCCGACTACGTCACGACACGCATCACGGCGACCGCGCACGACGGCACCGAGGTGCGGGTATCGATCCTGCATCGCCGCGACCTGGTGCGCGACGGCAGCGCGCCGCTGCTGCTCTACGGCTACGGCTCCTACGGCATGTCGATGCCGGCCTCCTTCTCGGCCAACCGTCTGTCGCTGGTCGATCGCGGCTTCGTCTATGCCATCGCCCACATCCGCGGCGGCTCCGACCAGGGATGGTCGTGGTATCTCGACGGCAAGCGCGAGAAGAAGACCAACACGTTCGACGATTTCGTCTCGGCCGGTCGCGCCTTGATCGAGGCCGGGTACACGTCGGCCGGACGCATCGTGGGCCATGGCGGCAGCGCCGGCGGCATGCTGATGGGTGCGGTCGCCAACCGCGCGCCCGAGCTGTTCGCCGGCATCATCGCCGAGGTTCCGTTCGTCGACGTGCTCGCGACCATGCTCGACGACAAGCTGCCGCTCACCCCGCCGGAATGGCCCGAATGGGGCAATCCGATCACCGACGCGGCGGCCTTCAACTACATCCGCTCCTACTCGCCCTACGACAATGTGACGGCGCAGCACTATCCGGCGATCCTGGCGATGGCGGGTCTCACCGACCCGCGCGTCACCTACTGGGAGCCCGCCAAGTGGGTGGCGCGGCTGCGCGCGACCATGACAGGCGGCGGGCCGGTGATCCTGCACACCAATATGGGGGCGGGTCATGGCGGCGCGTCGGGCCGTTTCTCCCGCCTCGACGAGGTGGCGATCGGCTACGCCTTCGCGCTCGACACGGTTGGCCTTGCAGGAGCGAAACCATGAAGACGCGCATCGATGCGATCCTGAGCGAAGCCGTGCAGCGCGGCGACGTGCCCGGCGTCACGGCCGTCGCGACCGACGGAAGCGGCACGATCTACGAGGGCGGCTTCGGCAAGACGATCCTGGGCCAGGATGCCGACATGACACCCGACACCGTCGTGTGGATCGCTTCCATGACCAAGGCGGTGACGGGCGCGGTCGCGATGCAGCAGGTCGAACGGGGCACGCTGAAGCTCGATGCGCCGGCAAGAGAAGTGATCCCTTACCTCGGCGAAGTGCAGGTGCTGGAAGGCTTCGACGCGGACGGCAAGCCGCGGCTGCGCAAGCCGGTGCGCGATGTCACCCTTCGACATCTGCTGACGCACACCGCGGGCTTCGGCTACGACATCTGGAACCCGGAGATCCTGCGGTACCGCGAGGTCATGGACGTGCCGACCATCGGCACCGGCCTCGACAAGTCCCTGACCACACCCCTGTTGTTCGACCCCGGCGCGCGCTGGCAGTACGGGATCGGCATCGATTGGGCCGGCAAGATGATCGAAGCCGTGACGGGCCGGAAGCTCGGCCAGGTGATGCAGGAGGAACTGTTCGGACCGCTCGGCATGGACAGCACCGGCTTTCGCCTCACGCCAGCGATGCGTGCCCGCATGGCCAGGATCCATCATCGCAAGGCCGACGGCAGCCTCGTTGCCGACCTTAAGCGCGAAGTCCCGCAGGAGCCCGAATTCGAGGCGGGTGGCGGCGGCCTCTATTCGACGGCCAACGACTACCTGAAGTTCGTGCGCATGGTGCTGGACGGCGGCAAGTCGGCCCACGGCAAGGCCGTGATGAAGCCCGAGACGGTCGATGCGATGGCCGCCAACGCGATGGGCGACTCGGCGGTGTGTCTGCTCAAGACCGTGATGCCGGCCCTGTCCAACGATGCCGAGTTCTTTCCCGGCGTCGCCAAGCAATGGGGCCTGAGCTTCATGATCAACAACGAGGAGGCGCCGACCGGCCGCTCGGCCGGCAGCCTCTCCTGGGCCGGCCTGCCCAATACCTATTACTGGATCGACCGCAAGAAGCGTCTGGGCGGCGTCTACATGACCCAGATCCTGCCCTTCGCCGACGTGAAGTCGCTGCCGCTGTTTTATGCGTTCGAGAGTGCGGTCTACGGGCGATAGTCGAACAGCCTCAATGGCGCGCGCCATTCCAGTGGCGCATCATGATCATGAGCGCCACTGGAGTGGCGCGCTCCACTGCACCATCTCGTTCTAAACCACGAGACCAAACAGCTCGGTGTCCTCGCGGACGCCGCGCAGGCGGTGGCGGCCGAGCGAGACCAGCCGGTCGCGGCTTGCGGTCGCCGCTTCGGCGAAGGCCTGGGACATCAGCAGCGCCTGGCCGAGTGGCTCGCACAGCGCCTCGATACGCGAGGCCTCGTTGACCGCGGGCCCGATCACCGTGAAATCGAGCCGCGTGTCGGAGCCGACATTGCCGTAGAGCACGCGGCCGATATGCAGGGAGATGTCGAGCGCCGTCGCGGGCTTCCCGGCGTTTCGCCGCTCCTCATTCAGCGCGTCGACGCGGGCCAATACCTCTTCCGCCGCCGCCAGCGCCGCTGTACAGACCTCCGCATGATCGTCGAGGATCACCGCAAACGCCGCCAGCATGCCGTCGCCCATGAACTTCAGCACCTCGCCCTCGTGCGCCACGACAGGCTGGACCATGCAGGTGAAATAGTCGTCGAGCATCGCGATCAGCTCACGTCCCGGCATCGTGTCGGCGAGGCTCGTGAAGCCCCTGAGGTCGGTGAAGAAAACCACGGCCTCGACGCTCATGACCTCGCCCCGCACCACGGTGCCGGAGAGCACCCGGCTCGCCGGATCGTTACCGAGATAGGCCGCCAGCAATCCGTGGCCGATGCCGCGCATGCTTGTGGCCTTTACGGCAAGCGCGAAGACCGGAAGCACTTCCCGCAGGAGGGTCAAATCCCCGTCGCAAAAACCGTTCGGCCGGTTGGTTGAAACGGAGAAGACGAGCCCCAGCCGCTCTGAATGCTCGGCCTCGGCTGGGCTGCCGATCCGGAGCGACAATTCACCGAACGACTGGACCCATCCGATCCATTCGGTCATCCCGGCGGCACGCAGCTCCTCGAAGACCGGGACGCCGGCCAGATCGTCGGTCCCATCGACGCGGCGACGTCGTTCGCTGACGCCGTCGAGCAGCATCACCGCGAACGGGCTGCTCTGGATTTCCGTCGAGTCGATCTCGGAATGAGCGATTTCAAAATGCTGGTTGACGCCCTCCGCCGCATCCCAAATCAGGCTGCGCGCCCGGATCATCGGATGCAGCGTGTTCATGCCGACGAACAGGCGTTCGACCCTGAGACCAGTCTCGTTGAGACGTCGGCCGAAGCCGTCGACCAGCTCCTCCAGCGGCATGTTGCGCAGGCCGGCCTGCGCCAGCCATCCGGCGAGAGGGGCAGATTTCATCGACAGGGTCTCCGGGCATCGGTAACGGTGAAACGCGGGTAGCCACTCTCATGGCAAAGATAGACCTCAAAGCAAGGGCACGCCTATGGCGAACACCGATCCCACGCAGAAGCCCCTTTGCCAGGACGAACTGAACGCGCGGCTGAAGACGAGCCGCTCCTTCGAGGCCGCGGCCTTCACCTCCACTGTCACGCTCGACGAACTCGACCTCACGGAATGCCTGTTCACCAATTGCCTCTTCGATCTGCCGGCCGTCCGCGGCGCCGATTTCTCGGGAGCGCAGTTCAAGGACTGCCGCTTTTCACCCGGTCGGTTCGCAAGCTGCAAGTTCCCAGGCGCCCGATTTCAGGCCACCAACTTCTTCGACGCCGATCAGAAGAAGGGATGCACCTTCGCCTTCTGCGATCTGCGGGACGTCGAAGCGGAAAAGTGCAACTTCTCGGTCAGCGCCTTCGAACGCTGCGACATGCATGATTTCCAGGCTCGGGAATGCAGCTTCCGGGGTGTGCGCTTCCACGCCTCCACCTTCACCAAGGCAATCTCGAAGCGGGTGATCGTCACCCGGGGGCGTTTCGAGGCCTGCAACTTCACCTTCACCGACTTCTCAGGTGTGTCCCTCGAAAGCTGCGAGTTCCTGACCTGCAAGTTTCTCGACACGGCCTTCTTCGACGTCAATCTCACCGACGCAATTATGCGCGACTGCATTCTCGACAAGGCCGAATGGGAGCGGGCCAATCTGACCCGCGCGGATTTTCGAGGCTCGACGATATCCGGGCTGAACCTGGCCGTGCTGTCCGGCCACACGGGACTGATGATCGGTGAGGGCCAGCAGACGGAGCTTCTCGAACGGCTCGGCGTCTCGGTGCACCCCG
Source organism: Reyranella sp. (assembly GCF_965228225.1). GTDB lineage: Bacteria > Pseudomonadota > Alphaproteobacteria > Reyranellales > Reyranellaceae > Reyranella. The sequence goes on from NZ_OZ245801.1 coordinate 4,035,348, forward strand.
ACTAGCGCTAGGCCGGTGGCAGTACCATCGTGCCCTTCGGCAGCGCGGCGCAATGATCGTAGATGTCGCTGGGCCGCGTGAACCAGACCTTGTCCTTCTGCGGATGGTTCACGATGTGCGAGAGCGCCTCGCGCAGCGCCCGCAGCCGGTAGGGCTGGCCCACGATCATCGTGTGGAGTGCGATGCCGCAGACCAGCGGCTGCTTCGCCGACTGGCGCAGCAGCTCCTCGAACTGGCCGATGATCATGTCGCGGAACTCCTCGCCGCTGTGATGGCGCACCAGCACCTGCGGGCTGTCGTTCACCTCGATCGGATAGGGCACGCTCATCAGCGGGCCCGAGCGCGTCTTCATCCAGATCGGCTGGTCGTCGTTGGGCCAGTCCATCAGGAAGTCGTAGCCGGTCTCCTTGAGCAGGTCGGGCGTCACGCGGGTCGAGGCCATCCACGGCGCCATCCAGCCGCGTGGTCGCTTGCCCGATGCCTTTTCGATGGAGTCGCTGATCTCCTGCAGGAAGCGCTTCTCATCGGCCTCCCACATACCGCCATGGCGCTCGGCATTGGTGCGGCCATGGCCGATGAACTCGTCGCCGCGCGCCTTCAGCGCATCGACGATCTGCCGCGCATAGTCGAACACCGTCGTGTTGATCAGGTGCGCGGCCGGCAGGTTGAGTTCGTCGAACATCTCCAGCAGACGCCACACGCCGACCCGGTTGCCGTAGTCGCGCCAGGCGAAGGTGCGCGGATCGGGCGGTGGGTTGGCGACGGTGAGAAGATGCCCCTCGCCCGCGCCGAAGGCGAAATGCTCGATGTTGAGCCCGAGATAGACCGCGAGCCGCTTGCCCTCGGGCCAGGAATAGTCCGTGCGCTCGGTGATCGGCGAATAGGGATAGCGGTCGTGATACGGCAGCCTGATCGTGTGCATTCCTACCTCTTGACGACCGCAACCTTGTTGTCGGTCTGCTCGGTATTCATTCGTCGGAATCTGTCCACCGCCTCGGCATGGAAGGCGCGTTCCTGCGGCCCTGCATCCTGCTGCGGCCGGCGCTCGTCGTCGAAATGGCCGTATCTGTCCTCGCCGCGCACCAGCATGGCGCTGACCCGCATCGACGACGTGCAACGCGCCGAGGTTGGGATGTAACTGATGCCCAGCCCGATGCGCCGGTCGTTCGAGCGATTGGGCCGCGAATTGTGCACCAGGTGAGTGTGGTGCAGCGAGAACTGGCCGGCCTTCACCGGCATGAAGGCCGTCCGGCTGCGATCGAAGTCGCCCGCCAGTTCCTGGCCGCGCGACAGCAGGTTCTCGGGATCCTGCATCTCCGCGTGCGGCAGCTGGCCGAGCTTGTGCGATCCCGGCACGACCTCCATGCAGCCTGCCTCGACCGGTGCGTCGGACAACGCCACCCAGGCGGTGACGTGGCAGGCCGGCTCCAGCGCGAAGTAGGTCGCGTCCTGGTGCCAGCTCACATAGGCGCCCGAACCAGCGTCCTTGGGCCAGACGCTGAGATGGAACAGGCGGATGTCGGGACCGATCAGATCCTCGACCGCATCGAGCACCTCGGGCGAGTGGACGATCTCGTCGACCCAGGGAAACAGCAGGTGCGGCTTGAAATTGTGGCCGCGCGTCAGCTTCTGGCCCTGGGCGCGCTCGAAGGCCTCGAGCCGGTCGCGCCAAGCCCGCGTGCGCTCGGTCGAAAAAGCGTCGACCGGGCAGACATAGCCGTCGCGCGCATAGGCGTCGACCTGTTCGGGTGTGAGCTTCTTCGGCATGTCAGTGCGCCGTCCAGCCGCCGTCGACGAACAGCAGCGATCCCGTGGTAAAAGAGGAATCGGAAGAGGCGAGGAAGAGCGCCGCCTTGGCGACCTCCTCCGGCTGCCCGATACGGCCCATCGGATGGCGTACCTTCCAGAAGGCGCGGGCCGCTTCGGGATCGGGCTGCCGCTTCAGCGAGCGCGCCGGCATCGGCGTATCGATGACGCCGGGCATCAGGGCATTGACGCGGATGCCCTGAGCGGCGTGATCGACGGCGACGGTCTTGGTGAAGGAGACGATCGCGCCCTTGGAGGCGATGTAGGCCACGTTGGTGCCGAGGCTCGACTGCGCCAGCTGCGAGCCCAGGGTGACGATGGCGCCCGACTTGGCCGCGATCATCGGCTGGATGGCGTGATGGACCCAGAGAAAGGTGCCCTTCACGTTGATCGCGAAAGTGCGATCCCAGGTCGCCTCGTCGACCTTGTCGACCGTGCCGCCGAACGAGGCGCCGGCCGCCGTCACCAGCACGTCGAGGCGGCCCCATTTCTCGAGGACCTTTGCCACGCCGGCACGCGCCTGGTCATTGTTGCTGACGTCGGCCGGGATGACGAGAGTCTCGCCGCCGATCTCGCTGGCGACTTTCGCCAACCCCGCCTCGTCGAGATCGACCAGCGCCACCTTCGCGCCTTCGGTTGCGAACAGCCGCGCGGTCGCGGCGCCGATGCCGGATGCCGCGCCGGTGACGATGGCCACCTGATCCTTGAGCTTCATGACGGAAGCTTAGCCCGCGCCCCCGTCCCTTGTCAGTGGGTCAGCGTGGGCGCTTGCGCAACGGACGTTTGTGCTGCGCGCGACGCGCCAGCATGTTCAGCCCCTCGATCAGGCCCGAGAAGGCCATCGCGGCGTAGATGTAACCCTTGGGCACGTGCACGCCCATGCCGTCGGCGATCAGGGTCATGCCGATCATCAGCAGGAAGCCCAGCGCCAGCATCACGATGGTCGGATTGTTGCCGATGAACCGCGCCAGCCCGTCGGCCGCGGCCAGCATCAGGCAAACCGCCACGACCACGGCGATGACCATGACCGGTATATCGTCGGTCATCCCCACGGCGGTGATGATGCTGTCGAGCGAGAAGACCAGGTCGAGGATCAGGATCTGGCCGATTACGCCCGCCACGGTGACGCGCGCGGCGGAGGCGACCGAAACCTCCTCGTCCTCATGCTCTGCCGCAACATGGTCTCTGATCTCGCTGGTCGCCTTGTAGATCAGGAACAGGCCGCCGCCGATCAGGATGAGGTCCCGCCAGGAAAACCCATGCCCGAACAGTGAAAAGAGCGGCGAGGTGAGCTGGACGATGAAGGCGACGCTGCCCAGCAGGCCAAGGCGGAGGAACACCGCCAGCCCGATGCCGATGCGCCGGGTCCTGGACCGCTTCTCCTCCGGCAGCTTGTTGGTCAGGATGGAGATGAAGATCAGGTTGTCGATGCCCAGCACGACTTCCATGACAATGAGGGTCGCGAGCGCAGCCCAGGCATTCGGGTCGCGGGCGAGAACGAGAAGCTCTTCCATCATCCCACCACCATAGGTCATTGCTGGGTCCCGCCGAGAGACCTTTATTTTGCACGACCGAGCCGGTAAGCCCGCAACCGATGCCTTCCCCCGCCGCCCCGCCGCGGCCCTCCCCCGCCAGCCTCCCGCCTGCCGCCCCGACGATCGCCATCGTGCTGCTGTCGGTTGCCGCCTTCGCGTCGGCCGCCAACATGCGCGTGATCGACCCGTTGCTGGTGCAGCTCTCCGCCGCCTTCGGGGTTACGGTCGGCGCCGCCTCGATCGCCGCCACCGCCTTCCTGTTTGCCAACGGCGTCTTCGTGCTGGTGCACGGCCCGTTCGGCGACCGCTACGGCAAGATGCCGGTGGTGGCCATCGCCTGCATCGGCGCGGCCCTCTGCTGCATGCTGAGCGCGGTCTCGGCATCGCTGGGCATGCTCACTTTGGCACGGTTCCTGACGGGTGTGACCGGCTCGGCGATCATCCCGCTCGCCATCGCCTGGGTCGGCGACAATGTGAGTTACGAGAAGCGGCAGGCGACCCTGGCCCGCTTCCTCACCGGCCAGACGCTGGGCCTGATGACCGGATCCGCCCTGGGCGGCGCCCTCGGCGACTGGCTGGGCTGGCGCTCGGTCTTCTGGGTGCTGGCCGCAATCTACATCCTGGCCGGCGGCGCCCTGTTCGCCGTCATGCGCGCCCGGCCCGACATCGCCCGTCCGGGCGAGCGCGCCGCGGGCTCGATGATCGGCCAGATGGTCCGCGTCCTCAAACGGCCCTGGGCGATGACGGTCATCCTGGTCGTCGCGCTCGAAGGCGGTGTCTTCTGGGGGGCCTTCACCTTCGTCGGCGCCGACCTGCACCAGCGTTTCGACCTGGGCTTCGCCGCCATCGGGCTCGCGGTCGCGGCCTTCGGCGCCGGCGGCTTCCTCTACGTGATGATGGCGCACCACCTCGTGCGCATCCTGGGCGAGCGCGGCCTCTGCACCTGGGGCGGAACGGGCCTCGGCATCGCCTTCGCGGCCATGGCGCTGGCGCCGACCGCCGAGGTCGAGTTTGCCGCCATCGTCCTGTCCGGCGTGTCGTTCTACATGTTCCACAACACGCTGCAGACCAACGGCACCCAGATGGCGCCGGAAGCCCGCGGCGCCGGCATGGCCCTGTTCGCGCTCTGCCTGTTCGTGGGCCAGGCGATCGGCGTGCCCATTGCCGCCCCCATCGTCGACCGCTGGGGCGCGCCGCCCGTCTTCTGGGCGGCGGCCGTCGTGCTGCCGCTGCTGGCCTTCTGGTTCTCCGCCGCGATCGGCCGGCGCGCTCAGTTGACCGGCGAAACCCGGAACTGATAGGGCGCCTCGAGCGCCTTGCACTCCTCGTCGGTCAGCGAGATCTCCGTCGACTGTGCGGCCGACGTCAGCTGGTCGAGGTCGGTCGCGCCGATGATGGGCGAGCCCATGTAGGACTTGTGCAGCAGCCAGGCGAGCGCCGCCTGGGCCGGCGTGCAGCCCTTCTCCTGGGCGATCTTCTTCAGCCTCTCGACGATCTCCCAGTCGCAATCGCGATAGGTCCCGTCCTTCACGACCGTGTCGTTCTTCGCCCGCTCGGTGGTCCCGCCGCCCTCCTTGCTGCGGTTGCCCGCCAGGAAACCGCGCGCCAGCGGCGAATAGGGGATGAGCCCGACACCCTGCTCGTGACAGAGCCGGTTCATCTCGGGCTCTTCCTCGCGCTGGATCAGGTTGTAGAGGTTCTGCATGGCAATCGGCCGGGCGTAGCCCTTCCAGTCGGCGATCATGAGCATCTGCGCGAACTTGTAGGCCGGCATGGTGGAGCCGCCGATGTAGCGCACCTTGCCCGAGCGCACGATCTGGTCGAGCGAGTACATGGTCTCCTCGATCGGCGTGTGCGGGTCGAGGCGGTGAACCTGGTAGAGGTCGATATAGTCGGTCTGCAGGCGCTTCAGCTGGGCGTCGACCGAGGCCATCAGATGCTTGCGGCCGGTGCCGACGTCGTTCTGGTTCTCGCTCATGCGGATGCCGACCTTGGTCGACAGCACGAAGTCCTCGCGCCGCGCCATCTTCATGAGCGTGGCACCCATGATCTCCTCGGACCGGCCGAAATTGTAGGTGTCGGCGGTATCGAAGAAGGTGATGCCGACGTCGAGCGCCCGCTTGAAGTAGGCCGGCGCCTCCGACTCGTCGAACTTGCCCCAGCCCCGCCGGCCCTTGGCGCCCCAGGAATTTCCGCCGAGGCAGATCTTGCTCACGATCAGGCCCGAGCGGCCGAGCGGTCCGTATTTCATAGAAGTTCCCCTTGCTGGCGGAAGCTTAAGCTCCCACCTTCAATGCATGAAGGTCCTGATCGAATATTGCGGCGCTTGAGGCTACAAGCCGCAGGCCCTCCGTGTGAGGGAACGCCTCGAAAGGCTGGGCGCGGCCGACATCGAGCTGCGCATCGGCAAATCAGGCCAGTTCGACGTCAGCGTCGATGGTGAGCTGAAATACACCCGCCGCGACACCGGTCGCTTTCCGACCGATGCCGAAGTCGAGGATCTCCTGCCGGATCGATCGGGAGCCTAGTCTAGCCCAGCACTTCCTTGTTCACGACGTTCGAAGCGTTGGGCCGGCCGTCGAACACGCTCAGGATGTTCTCGATGGCGGTGACGGCCATGCGGTCGCTCGCCTCCTTGGTGACGCCGGCCATGTGAGGGCTGAAGATCACGTTCTCGAGGGTGAACAGCTTGTTCGCCGGATCCGGCGGCTCCTTGTCGAGCACGTCGAGACCGGCGCCGCGCAGCTTGCCGGTGCTCAGCGCCTCGAACAGCGCGTCCTCGTTCACGATGCCGCCGCGGGCGGTGTTGACCAGGAACGCTTCGGGCTTCATGAGACCCAGCGTCTCGGTATTGAACATGTTGATCGTCTCGGGCGCCTTGGGGCAATGGATCGAGACGAAATCGACCTTGGGCAGGATCGCCTTGAGGTCGGTCACCTTGGTGGCGCCGGCCGCCTTGATCTCGGCCTCCGAGAGGTTCGGATCGAGGACGAAGACGTCCATGTCGAAGGCGACGCAGCGCTTCACCGTGCGCGAGCCGATTCGGCCCATGCCGACCACCAGGATGGTCTTGCCCGAAAGATCGGCCGGCAGGTCGGTGAGTCGCTGCAGCCAGCCCTTCTCGCGCACGAACCGGTCGTACTTCTTCACCAGGCGCGCCGAAGCCAGCAGCATGTACATCGCATGCTCGGCCACGGACACCGAGTTGGCGATGCCGGTCGTCATCAGCGGGATCTTGCGCTTGTTCAGAGCCGGGATCTCGACGGCGTCGAAGCCGACCCCGAGGCGGGCCACCACCATCATGCCGGGGGCCGCGTCGAGCTCGGCCTGGCGGAACGGGGTCGCGCCGAGGGTCACGGCATTGGCGTCCGCGAGCTTGGGGTGCAGCGACGGCACCGTGTCGTCCGTCAGGATCTCGTAGTCGACATCGTCGCGTGCCTTGAGGACGGCGATTCCCGCCTCCGGCATGCGGCCGACGATCAGCACTTTCTTGCGGTTCTTGCCTGTATTCGGGCCCGTATTCATCGTTTCCCCTGGAGTCTTCATGCGAACGGGCGCGATCCTAAGGCCCACCGACGCGGGAAACCAGAGCCCGTAACTAGGGCAGGTAATTCAGCGGCAGCCGCGTGGTCGACTTGATCTCCTCCATCGCGAACATCGAGGTCACGTCGGACAGTTCGATCTTGGCGATGAGCCGCTTGTAGAAGGCGTCGTAGGCTTCGATGTCGGGCAGCGCGAGGCGGATCAGGTAGTCGATTTCACCACTCATGCGATAGCAGTCCATGACCTCGGGGAACGAGGCGATGGCCTTGGCGAACCGGGTCAGCCACTGGGCGCTGTGCTGGGCCGTGCGCACCGCGACGAAGACGGTGACGCCCGCGTTCACCGCCTTGCGGTTGAGCAGCGCCACGCGCGACCGCACGATGCCCTCTTCCTGCAGGCGGTTGATCCGGCGCCAGCAAGGCGTCGTCGACAGACCGACGCGCTTCGCAACTTCGGCGAGCGGCATGTCCGAATTGTCCTGAAGGCAATCGAGGATCTTCTTGTCGAAGGAATCGAGTACGAATTTTCCAGCCATTGGCCTTCCTGAGAATGACGTTCTCAAGTTTGGCCGTGTCGGCGCAAAGGTAGCAAGCCGTTTCCGGCCCCGGCCGGTAGAATTCGTTCCATGATCCGCCGCTTCACCGAACACCCCGCCTCGGTCAACGAGACCTATCTCCAACACATGGGCATGGCCTTCGGGTTCGGCAGCAGAATGCTGATCGGCTCGCTGGCCTGTTTCGTCCACGGGATCTTTCCGTGGCTTTGCCTGACCCGCGGCAGCGATACGGTCCGCACGCTCCATCATCGAATGGTGAGCCATCGCGTGGTGCGCCCGGCACAGGACGACGCTGCCGTGGTCGTTGCGGCCGAGTAACCGCCCGAAGGAAGGCGGCGATCTCAAGGCGTCCGCGTACTCGCCCCGCCGCCGATAGATTCCGCAACTTCCCTCCGTCGTGTTACGTTTCCTGAGTGGGGGAGCGAACAACAGCGGAGGCTCACATGGAAACACCGGTACGCATCAGCTATCAGGGCGGCACGCCGAGCGAAGCGTTGAACACGCTGATTGGCGAACATATCGATACGCTCGAGAAGCTGCATGGCCGGCTGACCTCCTGCCAGGTCATCGTGCAGGTTCCCGACCGCCACCATCGCACGAGCAATCTCTTCAGCGTCAACATCCACATCGCCCTGCCCGGCCATATCGACGTGAACATCGACCACACGTCGCATGACGACGAGCGGTTCGCGGATCCGACCTTTGCCGTGAACGACGCGTTCCGGCGCGCCAAGCGCCAGATCAAGGAACGGGCGCGCAAGCAGCGCGGTGAGGTCAAGAATCTGCATGAGCGCGTCGAACGCACCCTGGATCGCGCAGAAGGCTAGCGGCGGCGCGGCACGCCTTTATCGTCGAGTCTTTCTCTCAGGAGAAAGACTCGATCGCCGCCCCAGAAAATCTCGCCCTCGAACACGAAGCTCGGGACGCCGAAGATACCGGAGGCTTCGGCCTCGGCGCGCAGCGCGTCATGCCGCGCACCGCCTTCGCCATCGAGAAAGGCGGCGAAGCCTTCGGGAGCCCCGGCCTGCATCAGAGTGCCGGCGACCTGATCGACATCCTCGGGATCGAGATCGCGCCGCCAGAATCGCTCGAACGCCAGGTCGTTGTAGGCCCGGAAGACACCGTGCTGCTGGGCGTAGAGCATGCCGGCATTGATCGCGCGGGCATAATAGATCTTCTTCGGGCCCATCAGGGTCAGGCCCTGCTTGTTGGCAAAGCGGCGGGCGTCCATGTAGGCGTAACGCACGCGGCGCCAGTGATGCGGGTCGCGCTGCTCGACGGAGCCCTGAAACGAGGCGATGTCCAGCGTATAGGGCCGCCAGTGGACGTCGATCTCGTAGTCGGCCTCCAGCGCATAGGCCAGCGCCTTCGCGACGAAGGCGTAGGGGCTGACATAGTCGCTCCAGAGGACGACCTTCGCGCGATCCGTCACAATGCGCCCCGCTCCCGCCTCCACAGCCACCAGAAGGCGGCGCCGACCGCGACGACCAGCAACGTACCGACCAGCAGCAGCATGGCCGAATCCTGGATCCACGCCACCGCCGGCACCGACAGAGCGAGGAACAGGCCGACCAGGCAGATGCGCCAGACCCGCGCGTGGACGCCCGCCACGAAAGTGCCGAGCGCCAGCAGGATCAGGAGTGCGAGGCTGGTCGCGTTGTCGTTCACCACGCCGCGCACCTCGGGCAGGAACATCAGCCACATCGCCGCCAGGAAGGCGAGCCAGTGGAGCGCCTGCGTCACGATGAGCCGCAGGTGATCGGCCGTCTTGTCGACTTCCCGCCAGCCCGACATGACGCAGGCGAGGCCGTAGATCGGCGCCAGCACCATCCAGTAGGCGTAGGTCGTGGGCCCGCGAAATCCCGTGAGGATGACGCCGCCGACCGCCAGGGCCAGCATCGCCACATAGGGCAGTTCGCGAACCAGCCAGTGCCGGCTGGCGCCGTCGCCGACGGTGCTCAACGCGCGTCCTTCGCCAGCCGCTTCTCGACCACGCGCGCCCACAGGGTCGACCCCAGCGTCAGCGCGTCGTCGTTGAAGTCGTAGCTGGGATTGTGGACCTCGCAGCCGCCCTCGCCGCCGCCATTGCCGATGTTGATGAAGGCGCCGGGGACCTGCTCCAGCATGTAGGAGAAATCCTCGGAAGCCATCACGAACGGGCCCTCACGGTTCATGTTCTCGGGTCCCACGATCTCGGCCGCCACGTCGGCGATGAACGTCACCGCGTCCTTGTCGTTCACCAGCGGCGGGAAGGCGATGCGCACATCGGCCTTGGCGCTGCCGCCCAGGGTCGCGGCGATGCCGCTGGAGATCGTCTCGATACGCTCCTTGATCAGCGCCATCGTTTCCTTCCGGAAGGCGCGGATCGTGCCGCGCAGCACGGCCTCCTGCGGGATCACGTTGTAGGCGTCGCCCGAGTGCATCTGCGTGACCGAGATTACCGCCGAATCGAGCGGTGCCACGTTGCGCGACACGACGCTCTGCAGCGCCGAGATGATCTGCGTCGCGATGATGACCGGGTCGATGCCGGTTTCGGGGCGCGCACCATGCGCGCCCTTGCCGGTGATGTGGATGTCGAACAGGCCGCCGCCGGCCATCTGCGGGCCCGAGCGGATCGCGAACTTGCCGACGTCGAGCTTCGGCCGGTTGTGCATGCCGAAGATGATCTCGCACGGGAACTTCTGGAACAGCCCGTCCTTGACCATCGCCTCGGCGCCGCCGCGTCCCTCCTCGGCCGGCTGGAAGATGAGATGCACCGTGCCGTCGAAGTTGCGGGTCGCGGCAAGATACTTGGCGGCGCCCAGCAGCATCGCCGTATGGCCGTCATGGCCGCAGGCATGCATGCGGCCCTTGTGCTGGCTGCGATGGTCGAAGGTGTTGAGTTCGTCCATCGGCAGCGCGTCCATGTCGGCCCGCAGGCCGATCGCACGCGGATTGTTGCCGACGCGGATCGTGCCCACGACGCCGGTCTTGCCGATGCCGGTCGTGACCTCGCAGCCCCACTCCTTCAGCTTCTGGGCCACGATCGTGCTGGTGCGCTCCTCCTCGAATCCCAGCTCCGGGTGCGCATGGATGTCGCGCCGGAGGGCGGTGAGCTCGGCGGCGGCAGCGGCGATCAGCGGTTCGATCTTCATGGCGGTCAGGACTCCAAAAGGAAGGCCGTCATTACACGACGAAATTCTGCGCCGTGCACGTTCGGATATGCATGGCCGCCGTCCGGCAGCACATAGGCGCGGGCGCCCGGAATCAGGCGAACCAGCTCCTCGGTGAAATAGAGCGGCGTCACCGTGTCGTCGCGGGCGCAGATGGCCAGGGTGCGAGCCGTCACCTTCTGGAGCTGCTCGCGCCGGTCATGAGCGACGATGGCGGCGATGCGCGACAAGACGATCTCGGGCACGGGAATGGTCTCCAGCGCCTTCGTCTCGGCGGCCACGAGAGCGGCATCGTGATCGCGCACCCAGGCCGGCGAATTGAGCGCCAGCGCGCTCGACTTGAGATACGCCGACGGCCCCAGCTCGCGCAGCATCAGCGAGCGTACCTCGAACAGCCGGCGGAAGAAGGCGTCGGTCTTCGCCCAGGTGGCGCTCAGCACCAGTCGGTCGATGCGGTCGGGATGCTCGACCGCGAGGACCTGCCCCATCGCTCCGCCGGTCGAGTGACCGCACCAATGGACCTTTTCGTAACCAAGCCCCTCGATGAGCTGCAGCGCATCGTCGGCCATCTGCCCGACGCTGTAATCGATCCTCGACAGGCTGCTGCGCGCGGTGCCGCGGTGATCGTGCACGATCACGGTGAAATTCTTCGCCAGCTCGGACACGTTGTCGCCCCACCAGCGGCCATCGCCGCCGAGTCCAGCGACCAGAAACAGCGCGGGACCACGGCCATGAACCTCGTAGTGCAGTTCGGCGCCGTCGCGCAGCTTGAACAGGGCCATTCCGTCTCCTCGGCGATTTGGTATGTTGCCCCGGGAGGTAAGCGCACCATGAAGCGCCTGTCGATTCTCGCGTTGATCCTGATCGGAGGCTGCGCTCCGAAGGAGCAGCAGTTGAACACCACAATTCCGCGGCCGGCGCCCGACGAGGCGACGCCGTCGGGCATCGCCTATCTCTGCGAAGGGCGCAGGGAAGTTTCCGTGGTCTACGCCAAGAACCGCGCTTCGGTGACGCTGGGCGACAGGACATGGCGCATGGAATATCAGGGCGGCGGCCAGGGCTTTCGCTACGCCGATTCCGCAACCGAATGGTCCGGCGCCGGCAATGCCGGCACGCTCAAGGCCCTGAGCGGAGGGACACCGCTCGCCTCCAACTGCCAGCCGATGCGCCGGACGACCTAGGTCGGCGGATTGCCACGCGGCTCTGGCCCGCCGTCGTCATGGCCAGACGGGCATGCCGTCCAACCCTGCGGTTTCCTGCAGGCCGCACATCAGGTTCGCATTCTGCACCGCCTGGCCGGCAGCTCCCTTGCCGAGATTGTCGACGACGCCCAACGCGATCACCAGATTGCGCTCGGGATCGGCTGCATAGCTCACGAAAGCGAGGTTCGAGCCGATCGCCCACTTGGTCTGTGGCGGCGTGTCGGTCACGCGGATGAACGGTCGCCCGGCGTAGAAGCGCCGTGTCGCGGCCAGACACTGTTCCGTGGTGGCGCGACCGCGGCAGTAGATGGTGGCGAGGACGCCGCGTGTCATCGGCACCAGGTGGGGCGTGAACACCAGCCCGGCCGCACTGCCGCCGCTCAGCCGCTCGATCGTCCTGGCCATCTCGGGCATGTGGGTGTGCCTGAGCAGACCGTAGGGCACCAGGTTCTCGTTGCTCTCGGCGTAGCCGAACCGGCTGTCGGCGCCGCCCCGGCCGGCACCCGAAATGCCGGTCTTGGCGTCGATCACGATGTTGCCGGGCTCGATCAGCCCCTCGGCCAGCAGCGGTGCCAGTGCCGTCAGCGTCGCCGCGGGGAAGCAGCCAGGATTGGCAACGCGACTCTTCCCCGCGAGCTCGGCCGGCCAGACATCGGCCAGGCCGTAGGCCCACCCGTCGACGTAGCGGTGGTCGCCGCCGATATCGACGATCTTCACGTCCTTCGGCACACGCGCCAGCGCCGCCGCCGAGGCGCCCGTGGGCAAGGACGCGAACAGCACGTCGAGCTTCGGCAGGCTCTCGGGATCCCACTTCACGATCGTCAGCCCGGCCAGCCTGGCCGGAAGTCCGGGGAAGCGGTCCACCAGCCGTGTGCCCGCACTGCCCTCGCCCGCGGCGTAGACCAGTTCGAAGGACGGGTGGCTCGCAATCAGGCGCAACGCCTCGCCGCCGCCAAAGCCGCTGATTCCAACGATACCGACGCGAATGCTCATGATGGTGTCCTCTCGAGTTCGGGCAAAACAAAACCCCCGGAGCCGAGGGCTGCGGGGGTTCAGGAACGGGCCGGATCGCTTCCGGCGGGTGGCACCTTACGGTGACGCGGTCACCACACCGACGAACGCTGATCGACGCGCAGCACGAAGAGCCGCCGCTTGAAAGCAGGGGCGTCGGCGTCGGTCATGAAGGGTTTCGTTCCTGAGCATGTCGTTCGACACTGTCGTCACGTACGGTGAGCGTCAAGCGGAATGTCCGCAGGGCGCTATTTCAGCCAGAGCTTGATCGCGTAGCCGACCAGCGCCGTGACGCCCACGCCGGCGGCCCACAGCCCGACGAACCAAAGCCACTGACGGGGACCCGGCATCTCAGTGATAGCCCTCGTGGCCGGTCTTGCCGCGGAACACCCAGTAGGAATAGCCGGTATAGGCCAGGATGATCGGCACCATGATCAGCACACCGGGCAGCATGAACGCCAGGCTGTCATGCGGGGCGGCGGCGTCCCAGATCGAGACCGACGGCGGCACCACGTACGGATAGAGGCTGACGCCGAGACCTGCCAGGCCCAGCCCGAACAGGGCGAGCGCCATGAGGAACGGCGTGTAGTGGTGGCCGCGGCGCAGGCTCCAGAACAGCACGAAGGTGACGATCGCCACCAGCACCGGCACCTGGGCCGTGAACAGAACCTGCGGCCAGGCGAACCAGCGCATCCAGTAGGCTTCGCGCAGGAAGGGCGTCGCCGCACTCACCGCCGCCATCGCCACGATCGTCGCGATGCCCAGGCGATAGGCCAGCCGATGGCAACGCTCCTGAAGCGAGCCTTCGCTCTTCATCACCAGCCAGGTCGAGCCCAGAAGCGCATAGCCGCAGACGAGGCTGACGCCCACAAGGAGACTGAACGGGGTCAGCCAGTCGAACCAGCCGCCGGCATAGGTGCGGTTCTGAACGGCAATGCCCTGCAGCAGGGCGCCCAGGGTGATGCCCTGCGCCAGCGCCGCCACGATCGAGCCGCCGGTGAACGCCACGTCCCACAGCGGGCGGTGACGCGGATCGCGCCAGCGGAACTCGAAGGCCACGCCGCGGAAGACCAGCGCCAGCAGCATCGCGATGATGGGCGCATAGAGCGCCGAGAGGATCATGCCGTAGGCCAGCGGGAAAGCAGCCAGCAGGCCGCCGCCGCCCATCACCAGCCATGTCTCGTTGCCGTCCCAAACCGGCGCCACCGAGTTGATCGCGCTGTCGCGCTCGCGGCCGACCGGCAGGAAGGGGAACAGGATGCCGACGCCCAGATCGAACCCGTCCATGACGACATAGGCCAGGATGGCGAAGGCGATGATGAAGGCGAAGAACATCGGAAGGTCAAACGGCATGATCAGGCCTCCTTGCCGGTCGCGAGCGATTCGGCCACGGACGGGGCGGGCGTAATGCCCGCGGCCCGCACCGGCTGGTCGCGTCGCGGCCCCTCCTCGCCGAGATGCGGCGGATGGGACATGAGCTTCAGGATGTAATAGGTGCCGGCGCCGAAGGCGAAGAAGTAGACGACGACGAAGGCCAGCAGCGACGCACCGACGGCGGGCGCGTCGAGCGCGGACGCTGAATCGACCGTTCGCAGCAGGCCATACACCGTATAGGGCTGGCGCCCGACTTCCGTCGTCACCCACCCCGCGATGACGGCGACGAAACCCGCCGGCCCCATCGCGAGCGCGAACCGGTGCAGCAGCGGCCAGTCGTAGAGGCGCTTGCGCACGCGCGCGAGCAGGCTGAAGGCCGCCAGGGCCAGCATCAGCATGCCCATGCCGACCATGATGCGGAAGGCCCAGAACACCACCGCCACCGGCGGCCAGTCCTTGCGATCGACCGTGTCGAGACCCTTCAGCGGCGCATCCCATGAATGCTTCAGGATCAGCGACGAGGCCTTGGGTATCTCGACGGCGAACAGGTTCTTGCCCGCGGCTTCGTCGGGCCATCCGAACAGAACCAGCGGCGCGCCGTCGGGATGGCTCTTGAAGTGGCCTTCCATGGCCATGACCTTGACCGGCTGGTGCTCCAGCGTGTTCAGCCCGTGCTGGTCGCCGGCGAATATCTGCAGCGGCGCCACGACGGTGATCATGCCCATCGCCATCGAGAACATGACGCGTGCGCCCTCGTTCCCGCCCTTTTCGGCAGGCTTGGCACGCAGCAGATGCCACGCGCCGACGGCACCGACGACCAGCGCCGTCGTCAGATAGGCACCGAAGACCGTGTGCACGAGCCGATAGGGAAACGACGGGTTGAAGATGATCGCCCACCAGTCGGCCGGCACGAACTGGCCGCCCGCATTGATCGCGTAGCCGGCCGGCGTCTGCATCCAGCTGTTGGCCGAGAGGATCCAGAAGGCCGAGAAGAAGGTGCCGACCGCAACGGCGAGCGTCGCCGCGAAATGCAGTCCTTTGCCCACGCGGTTCATGCCGAACAGCATGACGCCCAGGAACCCCGCCTCGAGGAAGAAGGCCGTCAGCACCTCGTAAGCCATCAGCGGACCGATCACCGGCCCTGCCTTGTCCGAGAAGACCGACCAGTTGGTGCCAAACTGGTACGACATCACGATGCCCGAAACGACGCCCATGCCGAAGGCGAGCGCGAAGATCTTCAGCCAGTACTTGAAGAGGTCGAGATAGACCTGTCGTCCGGTCCACAGCCACAGCCCCTCGAGCACGGCGAGGAAGCTCGCCAGGCCGATCGAGAAAGACGGGAAGATGAAGTGGAACGAGACGGTGAAGGCGAATTGCAGTCTCGCGAGGAAGATGGCGTCCAATCCCTCGAACATCACGTTCTCCCTAGACGATGCGCGACGCGTAAGCGGGCGACTTCAATGCGATGACCAGGACGTCCAGCGCCGCCGCGAGATCCGCGCGGCTGCGCGCCGCGCCCAGCGCGATGCGAATCGCGTGCTCCGGCTCCCCGTCGACGCTGAAACTGTCGCTCGTGACCACGGCCAGCCCCTGTCGCTGAACGTGCGCTGCAAATTCGGCGCGGGTCCATGTCGCCGGCAGTCTCAGCCACACGTGAAGCCCCCTTGCGTTGGCGGCGTAGCTCTGACCCGATAGCGCCTTGATCGCCAGAGCCTGTCTTGCCGCAGCTTCCGCCGCGACGGCCGATACGATGGCATCGGCGCTGCCGTCGGAAAACCAGCGTGAAGCGAGTGCCACCATCAGCGGCGCCGGCATTTGCGACACGGTGCGCAAGGCATTGGCAATCCCCGACGCGGCGGCACGATCGGGCGCCAGCACGTGGGCAACGCGCAAACCCGGGGCCATGCATTTCGACAGCGTCATGGCGAGATAACTGCGCTCGGGAATGAGCGTCGAAATCGGCAGGGCCTTCGGTTCGAAATTTCCATAGGCGTCGTCCTCGATCAGCATCAGATCGTGACGACGAATGGCCACCGCAAGCTCTTCGCGACGTTGTGACCCGATCGTCGCGGTCGTCGGATTGTGAATCGTCGGCAGCAGATAGACCGCCCGGGGGGCGTGCAGGCGACAGGCCTCGGCGAGCGCCTCGGGATTCATCCCCTCGCCGTCCGACGCCACGCCGACCAGGCGCACGCCGAGCGACGCGGCGGCCGACCGGAACCCGGGATAGGTAAGCCGGTCGGTGAGGACGACATCGCCCGGCCGCGTCACCGCCAGCAGCAACGCCATCAGCGCGCTCTGCGTGCCGGGCGATATGACGAGCCGGTCCGCTTCGATCGTGGGCACGCGCCGTCGCAGCCAATCGGCCGCGATGCCGCGGTCGACCGCGCTGCCACCCGCCTGCTGGTAACTCAGGAGATCGGAGAAGCCATGGTCGCGCTGCAGTGCCGCCAGCCCCCGCAGGATGCGGCCCTCGAGATCGGCCTCGATGGGCGATGGCGGCAGGTTCATCGACAGGTCGACGTCGATGCCGGCGGCGGCACGGGTGGCCGGCCGCATGCGGTTTTCCGCAACGAAGGTGCCCTGCCCCACCCGCGCATCCGTCAGGCCGCGGCGGCGCGCCTCGTTGTAGGCGCGCGTCACCGTCGTCAGATCCACGTTCAGGAAATTCGCCAGGGCGCGATGGGTCGGCAGGCGTTGCCCGCGATGCAGGCGGCCTGAGACGATGTCTCGCTCCAGCGCCTCGACGATACCCTCGTAGACCGGCCCGCCGGCATCGAGTGTAGGGCTCCAATCCATACAATCTCGCTCCTTGTCCTTGAATGTATGGCTATCCGTATGGATATACAAGCGGACAATCGATGGAGGAATGTGATGGCTGGGAAGGGCGGTCTTTATCTTATGCGGGGCATGCTGGGTCGCTGCCCGGCCTGCGGCGAGGGCAAACTCTTTCGCGCCTTCGTGAAGGTCGCCGACCGCTGCCCGGCCTGCGGCGAGGATCTGCACCATCACCGCGCCGACGACTTTCCGGCCTATCTGACGATCTTCCTGGTCGGCCATCTGGTCGTGCCGATCGCCATGTATGTGGAGATCGTCTACCAGCCGTCCTACTGGCTCCACACTTTCCTATGGGCGCCAATGGTGATCATCCTGTCGATCGGGC
This sequence comes from Reyranella sp., assembly GCF_965228225.1. Taxonomy (GTDB): domain Bacteria; phylum Pseudomonadota; class Alphaproteobacteria; order Reyranellales; family Reyranellaceae; genus Reyranella. Next base: position 4,052,690 of record NZ_OZ245801.1, read on the forward strand.
TGCTGCAGCCGATCAAGGGCCTGATCGTCGCCCTGCAGTGGCACATGGGCATGCACGGCTTCGCCGCCGCGAAGCAGGCCCGCGCCGAGCCCTGTTAGCCGTCCGCTTAACCGAAAGCTTCGAAGACTTCGGCAATCGCGGTCTTGTCCAGTCTGGCACGCAGACAGGTCTGGAGCAGGACACGCGCCTTCAGCGGATTGAGGCGGCCGCCCCAGATGAGGCCGGCCTTGCGGAGCGCGATCTCGGAACTCGGCCCGCCATAGGTCTGACGCAGCAGCGGCCCGCCGCCGGCGCGCGGTGATACGACCGTCGGGATGATCTCGGCCAGTTGTCCCACCAGTGAGGCGACGCGTTCGGGAACGTGACCGCCACCCATCGCGCCCAGCACGACACCGCGATAGCCAAGCTGGTCGCGATGATCGACCATCGCCTCCAGCATGTAGCCCGGCTCGTCCAATCCCACCCACAGCAGGGCCACCGGCTGCTCCCGGCCCTCCGATGCCGCGCCCAGCCGCTTGCGCGCCGCTTCGATCGGCGCGCGCACCGGCAGCGACAGCGGCACGACCCTCTCCTCGACCAGTGCCGCCAACGGGCCGGTCTGCGGCGACGCGAAGGCGTTGAGTCGGGTCGGATGGATCTTCAGCACGTCGGACGCGGCGTAGATCTCGTCCAGCATCACCGCGACGACACCCAGCGCCTTGGCATGGGCCTTCACCCAAGGATCGCAGGCAACACGCACGGCCGCGAGCAGATTGCCCGGACCGTCGGGCGATGTGAGTGCGGGATTGCGCATCGCCGCCGTCACGATCACCGGGATGTCGCGCTCGACCAGCAGGTCGAGCAGGAAGCTCGTCTCCTCCAGCGTGTCGGTGCCCTGGGTCACCACCACGCCATCGACGTCGAGACCCATGATCTTCTGCGCAAGTGCATGAATCTGGTCGAAAGACAGCGAATGGCTGCCGACCCGCGACACCGTCTCGGCGCGAATGTCGGCCAGCCCGGCCAGCAGCGGCACGGCAGCGACGAGATCGTCGGCGCCCAGCCCCATCTGCATCGCACCCGAGGCATCCGGCGCCGTCGCGATGGTGCCGCCGAGGGCCAGGATCTGGATACGCGGAAGAGTCATGACAAAAGCCTCAGGGAACGAAAGAAGCGCTCGGCTTCCGGCGCACGCAGCGCATCGGCCGGCGCGAGAAAGCCTAGAGAGACGTATTGCCGGCCCTTCAGAACGACGAGCTGCCGCAGTGCATTGCCGCCGGCCAGCGGCCCGGTCGATTCGACGGCCGGTGCGCCCTGCACCGTCTTCCAGTCGACGCTGGTCCATTTGCCGCCGGCCAGACGCTGCGCACGATCGTCGAGGGCCGATTGCAGGTTGAGCCTGGGTTGGCGCACGTCGACGTCGGCGGGATAGAGCGCGCTCTGCGCCACGAAGGACAGGCGCCGATATTCGAGACTGTAGGAGTGATAGACGAACGGCGTCCCGCCCGGGGAGGCCGTGTCGAGCACCTTGTAGAGCGGTGCGCCCGGCATCTCGACGAAGAACGACTTGTCGGCCCCTTCGACCGGGAACCACGACACCGATTGTGCTGCGGAATCCGCCGCGAGCAGAACCATCGGCAGGGCGAAGAGCGAGCGTCGAGAGGCGCTCATTCGGCAGCCTGAGCCGCGCCGAACTTCTCGCGCGCTTCCGCCGCGCTGTAGTAACCGCGCGCCACGTCGCGGGCGACCGCCTCGGCAGTGCGCTTCGCGGGATCGCCGAAGCCGCCGCCTCCGGGCGTCGAGACGCGCACCACGTCGCCGACGCCGATCTCGATGTCCTGGTCCTTGGAAATGTGCGGCGGGTGATAGGCCGTGCCGCCCTGGTCGACCTGCACCGTGTTGGTGCCGCCGGCGCCGCCGCCCAGCGCGCCCTGCGGACCGGTGCGGCCATGATCCATCACCATCGAGACCCGTGCCTCGCCGCGCCGCAGCTTGATGGCGTAATTGATGCCGAAGCCACCGCGGAACTCGCCCGCGCCGCCTGATCCCTCGCGCAGGGAGAACTCCTCGAACAGCACGGGGTAGAACTGCTCCAGCACCTCGACCGGCGGCATCTTGGAAATACCGATGGTCGAGCAACCGTTGCTCAAGCCGTCGCCGCCCTGGAAACCGCCGTAGCCGCCGCCGGTGAAGAGATACATGATGTAGTTGCGCTTGCGCTCCGGATCGTAGCCGCCGATGCCCAGGTTGCCGGAGGTTCCGGCGGGCGCGGCGAACAGCAGGTCTGGAATGGCCTTGGTGAGCGCCGCGAACACCGCCTCGGCGATGCGCTGGCTCACCTCGGCCGCGCAACCCGATACCGGCCGCGGATACTTCGCGTACAGGAACGTGCCCTCGGGTTCGACGATGCGCAGCGGTTCGAAGGTACCGGCATTGATCGGCACGTCGGGAAAGACGTGCTTCACCGCGAGATAGATCGCCGACTTGGTCGTAGCGATCACGCTGTTCATCGGGCCGCGGCAGGGCGGGCTCGACCCGGTCATGTCGAACAGAAGCTCGTCGCCCGTCTTGGTGATCTTCATCCTGATGGTGAGCGGCTCGTCGACGACGCCGTCGCTGTCGACCTGCGAGGTGCCTTCATAGACGCCGTCGGGAATGTCGGCGATCTTGGCGCGCATCTGCCGTTCGGCGCGGTGGCGCATCTCCGCGATCGCCGCCCGCACCACGTCGGCGCCGTAGCGGTCGATCAGCTCGGTGAGGCGCACCTCGCCCGTGGTGAGCGCGGCGGCCTGGGCCTTGATGTCGCCGATGCGCTGATCGGCGATGCGGATGTTGGACATGATGATGGACAGGATCTCCTGGTCCATCTCGCCCTTCTTGAAGAATTTCACGGGCGGCAGGCGCAGCCCCTCCTGCTCGACTTCGGTCGCGCTGGCGGAGAAGCCGCCCGGCACCATGCCGCCGACATCGGGCCAGTGGCCGGTGTTGGCCAGCCAGGCGAACAGCTCGCCCTTGTAGAAGAACGGCTTCACGAAGCGCACGTCCATCAGATGCGTGCCGCCGAGATAGGGGTCGTTGACGATGAACACGTCGCCCGGATCGACCTTGCCGGCATAGTGCGTCTTCACCCGCTCGATCACGGCGCGGGTGGAAAACTGCATGGTGCCGACGAACACCGGCAGGCCCAGCTCCCCCTGGGCGATCAGCGAGCCGTCGACCGTGTCGTAGATGCCGTCGGAGCGGTCCATGCCCTCCGAGATCACCGGCGAAAAAGCCGCGCGAACGAACGCCAGGTCCATCTCGTTGCAGACCTGGACCAGGCCGTTCTGGATGACTGTCAATGTGACGGGATCGAGGTTCGACATGTCCGAATCACTAGCACAGCCCATGCCTCCGTGCGCTATGATGCCGTTCAAATCCCCTACTTTTCGAAGCGGAATCCCCATGAACGCGCCCCTCGATGCGGACAATCTCGATTTGATGAAATTCGGCGTCGGCCAGCCGGTGCCGCGCCAGGAGGACCCGACCCTGCTGAAGGGCGAGGGCCGCTACACCGACGACATCAACCTCCCCGGCCAGGCCTATGCGGTGATGGTCCGCAGCCAGGTGGCGCACGGTCTGCTGAAAGGCATCGACGCTGAGGAAGCGCGCGGCATGCCGGGCGTCCTCGGCATCTGGACCGGCGCCGACCTCAACGCCGCCGGCTATGGCGCGCTGAAGACGGTGATGATGGTGCCCAACCGCGACGGCTCGCAGATGAAGACGCCGACGCGCTATTCGCTGGCCACCGACAAGGTGCGCTTCGTCGGTGACCCGGTGGCCTTCGTCGTCGCCGAGACCGCGGCACAGGCCAGGGATGCGGCGGAAGCGGTCGTGCTCGATATCGAGGCGCTGCCGGCCGTCACCGACGCGCGCGCCGCCGCCCAGCCCGGCGCGCCGACGGTGTTCGACGACGCACCGGACAATGTTTGCGCCGACTTCCAGTTCGGCGACAGCGCCGTGGTCGCCGACGCCTTTGCCAAGGCCGCGCACGTGACGAAACTCCACATCGTCAGCAACCGCATCGTCGTCTGCGCCATGGAGCCGCGCACGGCGATCGGCCACTACGACAAGGAGACCGATCGCTCGACCCTCTATGCCGGCTGCCAGGGCGTGTTCGGACTGAAGAACCAGATGGCCGCCCTGTTGGGCATCAAGCCCGCTCAGATGCGCGTCGTCACGGGCAACGTCGGCGGTTCGTTCGGCATGAAGGGCTCGCCCTATCCCGAATATGCCGGCCTCTTCCATGCCTCGAAGATCCTCGGCCGCCCGGTGAAGTGGACCGACGACCGCTCGGGCAGCTTCCTCAGCGACCAGCACGGGCGCGACCACGATTTCGATGCCGAACTGGCCCTCGACAAGGACGGCACCTTTCTCGCCGTGCGTCTCAAGGGCTACGCCAATGTCGGCGCCTATCTCTCGAACGTCGGCGCGGCCATGGGCGCGCTGGGCGTCTCGCGCAATCTCGCCGCGGTCTATCGCACGCCGCTGATCGAGGTGCAGACCAAGGTGGCGTTCACCCACACCTCGCCGATCGGCGCCTATCGCGGCGCCGGCCGGCCCGAGGCCAATTACTTCATGGAACGCCTGATCACCACCGCCGCGCGCGAGATGGGCATCGACCAGGTGGAGATGCGCCGCCGCAATCACATCAAGCCCGAGGAAATGCCTTACAAGACCGCGTCGGGCACCACCTACGACAGCGGCGAGTTCACGGTGCTGCTCGACAAGGCGCTGGAGTTGGCGGACGTCGCGGGCTTCGCAGCCCGCAAGCAGGAGAGCGCCAGCCGCGGCAAGCTGCGCGGGCTGGGCATCGGCGACTATCTCGAAGTGACGGCGCCGCCCACGAACGAGATGGGCGGCCTGCGCTTCGAGGAGAATGGCGACGTCACGATCATCACTGGCACGCTGGACTACGGCCAGGGCCACTGGTCGGCCTTCGCCCAGGTCCTGACGACCAAGCTCGGCATCCCCTTCCACCGCATCAAGCTGAAGCAGGGCGACAGCGACCTGCTGATCGCCGGCGGCGGCACCGGCGGCTCCAAGTCGATCATGGCCTCGGGCGCGGCCATCATGGAAGCGTCCGACAAGGTGATCGAGAAGGGCAAGGAGATCGCGGGCGTCGCGCTCGAAGCCTCGGCTGCCGACATCGAGTTCAAGCTCGGCCGCTTCGAGATCGTCGGCACCGACCGCGGCATCGGCATCCTGGAACTGGCCAGCAAACTGCGCAGCGGCATGAAGCTGCCCGAGGGCGTGCCCACCACGCTCGACGTCAGCCACGTTCACGAGGCGGCGCCGTCGGCCTATCCCAACGGCACCCATGTGGCGGAGGTCGAGATCGATCCCGACACCGGCCACGTCGAGGTCGTGAAGTACACGATGGTCGGCGACTTCGGCACGGTCATCAATCCGCTGCTGGTCGAGGGCCAGAGCCATGGCGGCGTGGTTCAGGGCATCAGCCAGGCGATCTTCGAGCATGTCGTCTACAGCGAGGAAGGCCAGCCGCTGACCGGCAGCTTCACCGACTATGCGATCCCGCGGGCGGGCGACGCCCCCTCCTTCAAGATCGACTATCACTCGGTGCCGGCGACGACCAACGTGCTGGGCGCCAAGGGCTGCGGCGAGGCCGGCTGCGCCGGCTCCCTGCCCTCGGTGATGAACGCCATCTCCGATGCGCTGGGCGGCAAGCACATCAACATGCCGGCGACGCCGGAGCGGGTGTGGGCGGCGCTGAACGGCTGACCGGCGCGACAATAGCGGCCCGTTGGAGAGACGCCCCCGATCGGCTATGAGCAGGCCCGATGAAGCACAAGCGTCTCTGGTTCTCGGGCATCTTCGCAGCCCTGCTCGTGGCGGTCACGGTGGCCGGCCTCGAACTGCTGAGCTCCTTCGTCGTGCCGCCCTGGCCGGCGCGTGAACTGCGGCCGATCGAGGTCTCCAACGCGTCGGTCGCCAGCACGCTCACCGGCACGCAGCCGGTCCCGACCTACAACAGCTGGGGCATGCGTGACCGCGAGCATCCGCTGGAGAAGCCGCCCGGGACGTTCCGGACCGTCCTGGTCGGCGACAGTTTCCTCGAAGGCGCCTTCGTCGAGGAATCGGTCGGCATGAAGCTGGAGGAGCTGTGGCGATCGGAAGGCCACCGCGACTGGGAGGTGACAACGCTAGGCATCTCCGCGACGGGTCCGCCCCAGTACTACTACCGAATCCGCAACATCGCCCTGTCGCTGCAGCCCGATGCGCTGGTCCTCATGTTCTTCTCGGGCAACGACTTCATGCTGGATGCCCTCTCGCCGTGGCGCATCCCGCCGCTCATCGCCGAGCGTCCGCAGCCGTCGTGGCTCGGTACGGTGGCCCCCCGTCTGACCTGGCTGCTGGTGAACCGGCTCGGCCTTTCGGAGTTCGGCCGGGGCAACAAGGCGCCACCGGACGAGGCGCAGAAGATCATCAAGATGCCGCGCGCCGATCGCCTCGACGCGATGGTCCGGCTGGTCAAGACCTACTACTACCCCGAGAAGGACGAGACGGTCATTCGCGAAATCCTGGCGCGCGGCGGCGATAAATTCTGGGACCGTCTCGAACCGCGAGCCCGCGACGAGGAATATATTCAGGCCTGGTGGCTCGCCAGCATGGTGGACTGGGAGACCGCCAACTGGACGATCCCGCTGACCCCGGCGGAGCTCGAACAGTCCGTGGACAAAAAGGCGATCGCCGCGACTCTGACCTGGCTGCTCGGTGCCCGCGACCTGGCGCGCGAACGTGGCATCGAGTTCGTGGTCGCCCTGGCCCCGGTGGGCATCGTCGACCCCAGTTACGCGGAGTTCTGGGCGCCCTGGCCGAAGTACATGAGCTATCCCAAGCAGCGGGCGCTCATGCATCGCATCCTGCGCAAGGACCTGGAAGCGCAGGGGGTCAAGGTCGTGGACCTGGAAGAAGATTTCAAGGGTGTGGCGAATACCTACCGGGTCTCGGATGGCCATTGGACCGAGCTCGGCACCGAGATCGCGGCCAAGCGCCTGGCGGCCGCGCTCGCGAAGATGCGGGAGGCTCGCTAGAGCCTCCCGTCGGACGGCATCAGGCCGGCGTGAACATCGGCAGCGGCGGGCCGCCGTCGGTCGGCTTGAAGACCACCGTCACCGCCTGATCGCACTTCAGCTTGTCGAAGTCGCAGTCGACGATGTTGGTCAGCATGCGCGGACCCTCGGCCAGGGTGACGTAGCCGATCGCGTAGGGCACCGGCGCGCGGCGCATCACGCTGTAGGAATAGATCGTGCCCTTGCCCGACGCCTCGACCCATTCAGTCTTGTCGCTGAAGCAGAACGGGCAGATCGTGCGCGGATAGTGGTGCGCCTGGCCGCAGCTCGTGCACTTGCGCACCAGCAGCTTGCCCTTGCCGGCGGCGTCCCAGTAGGCCTGCGTCTCCTCGCTGATGGCGGGCGGCGGCAGCTTGCGTTCCTTGGTCTCGGCCATGGTCTACTCTCTCTCCAGAATGACGGTCGCGCTGCCGTGGCGCAGGCCGAGCGAGCCGCCCGTGCCGTGCGCGATCGCCAGATCGCAGTTCTTCACCTGCACCTTCGGGTGCGCCTCGCCGCGCAACTGACGCACGGCCTCCAGCACCTTGGTCAGGCCGCCGCGGTTGGCGGGATGGTTGCTGCACAGGCCGCCGCCATCGGTATTGAACGGCAGCTTGCCGACGCCCGAGATCAGGTTGCCGTCGGCCACGAAGGCGCCGCCCTTGCCCTTCTCGCAGAAGCCGAGATCCTCGAGCTGCATCAGCACCGTGATGGTGAAGCTGTCGTAGATCGAGGCGTACTTCATGTCGGAAGGCTTGACGCCCGCCTCGGCGAAGGCCGCCGCGCCGGTGAACCGCGCGCCCGAGTAGGTGAGATCGACCTTGCCGCCCATCTGCGTCTTGATGAACTCGGACGCTCCCAGCAGCTTGATCTTCGGCCGATTGAGCTTGGCCGCGATCTCCGGCGCCACAACGACGATGGCGCCGCCGCCGTCGGTGATGACGCAGCAGTCGAGGCGATGCAGCGGATCGGAGATCATCGGCGAATTCACGACCTCCTCGACCGTGACCACGTCCTTCAGCAGCGCATGCGGATTGTATTGGGCATGGTGCGAGGCTGCGACCTTGATCCAGGCGAGCTGCTCGGAGGTCGTGCCGAACTCGTACATGTGACGCATCGCGCAGTTGGCGTACATGTTCACGACCGTCGGGCCGTAGGGAAACTCGAACGGATCGTCGGGCGTCGGCGTGCCGCCGCGGCTGCGCGGCACGGTGCCGGTCGCCATGCCCTCGGCGCGCGGCCGGCCGGCCAGGGTGATCAGGGCCACCTTGCACTTGCCCGCGGCGATCGCCTCGGCGGCGTGGCCGACATGCAGCACGTAGGACGAGCCGCCGGTATCGGTCGAATCGACGTGACGGACCTTGAGGCCCATGTACTCGACCATGGACATCGGGCCGAGGCCCGGCGCATCGCCGGCGCAGAAATAGCCGTCGACATCGTCCTTGGTGAGACCCGCATCCTCCAGCGCGCCCTTGGCGCACTGCGCGTGGATCTGGGCCAGCGAGATATCCTTCGCGAGCCGCGTCGGATGCTCATAGATTCCCGCAATATAGGCCTTGCCCTTGATGCTCATCGGCGAGCCATCCCCCTTGTCGATTGTGCAGCGCACATGGTGGGGGATCGGAGCCTCACAGGAAAGTGCGCACTTTCGCAGCGAAGAACGATGTCAGGCTCTGCGAAACGATCGGGGAGCGACGCCACCTGGTCTTTCGCCTTCTTTTGTCCGTGATCGCGGCGCCCGGCCTGGCCTTGGGGGAATCGTACCGTTCGAGCACCTTCCCCTGGAGGCTCCCCCTGATTGCCCTACCGAATAAGCAAATCAGCCGAGTTGACGGTGTAGCCTCCCAGGAGCGCCTTCTTGCCGGCAAGACGAAAGACGAATCGCTCGCTTCCCTTGCCGTGCTCGAATACCGTCGCATACTGCAGAGTGACGACCGTACCGCCAGCGCTGTAGTTGACGTTCGAGCTCACCAGCTTCGTATTCGTGACGTCTCCAAGTTTGCGCTTGATCGCTTCCAAGAGAGTCGCGAACGCCTGCTTGGATTGAACCTTCCTAAGTTCGTCGGCGCCTTGATCGTAGATTGCCTCAAAGGCTTCCGCCTCATAGCTCTGCCTGAACTTCGCCACTTCTCTTTCCGCGGCGACCAAGTCATCTCCGCTCGAACACGACGCAGTCGCGAAGATGACCAGACTTAGGAAGAAAAGTACCGCCTTCATTTCTATGCCCCTTTGGGGAAGTGGTTAGTCGCCTGCCACGTCGCGCGCGCCGGGCGTGCGGGCGCGGAATTCCTCGGGGGCTTCGCGGCCGGCATCGGTGAAGGCTTTCTTCACCGCGGCCACGTTGGGGCCGAAGATGCCCTTGCGGTTGTCCTTGGCCCACTGGTTGGAGTTGACGATCGTGTCGAGCGAGCCCTGGAAGCGCGGCATGACATAGCGCGCGAACAGCTCATAGGAGCGCAGGATCTGCTCGCGCGTCGCCCATTCGTGGGCCCGGAACAGGACGCCGCCGAAGCCGCCGTTGGAAAAGCCGAGGAGCCGCTCGATGCCCTTGGCCACCGTGTCGGGGCTGCCGACCAGGGTCGTGCCCATCTTCACCCCATCACGCAGCGGATCGTCGGCGCGGCCGGGCGGGCGGCCCAGCGTATCCTCGAAATAGGTCACGGTCTCGCGCCGCTCGCCGGCATGGACCTCGCGCAACGCCTGCTCGTCGTCCTCCGTCACATGACAGTTGACCACGACGCGCCACTTGCTGCGATCCGCCGTCTTGCCATGCTTGGCCGCGGTTTCCTCGTAGATGCCCCACTGCTTGCCCAGCATCTCCGGTCCGCCGGGGATGCCGGCGCCGATCGACAGGACGCCCAGCCCGTGCTTGCCGGCCGCGATCATGCCCGAGGGCGTGATGGTGCTGGCGCAGGCGATGGGGAAATGCGGATAGCTGTAGGGCGCGAGATGCAGCCGCGCCTCCTTCAGCTCGAACCAGTCGGTCTTCATGGTGACCGGCTCCTTGCACTCGAGCAGGCGCATGATGGCTTCCAGCGCCTCCTCCATGCGGGGCCGCTGGGTCGAGGGATCGATGCCCATCATGTAGGCGTCCGACGGCAGCGCGCCCGGGCCGCAGCCCAGCATGGTGCGGCCGCGCGACATGTGATCGAGCTGCACGAAGCGGTTCGCGACCATCAGCGGGTGGTGATAGGGCAGGCTGGTGACGCCCGAGCCGAGACGGATGTAGCGCGTGCGCTCGATCGCGGCGCCGATGAAAACTTCCGGCGACGCGATGGTCTCCCAGCCGGCGGAATGATGCTCGCCGATCCAGGCTTCGTCGTAGCCCAGCTCGTCGATCCACTCGATCAGCTCCATGTCGCGCGCCATCGAGAGCGTCGGGTTCTCGCCCACGCGATGGAACGGCGCCAGGAAGATGCCGAACGTAAGTCCCTTGTGATTACCGGTCTGTGCCATCGAATGAAGTCCTCCGTCACCCGCGACGGTAGCATGCGCGCGACGTTGACCGCAGCACCGGCTTGCGCAGATCATTGCCCAATGACCAAGGCCTCCTCCCTGCCGCTCGCGCGCTTCACAATCGTCGAGGTGAACGACGCAAAAGTGCCGCTTTGCCTGCGTCTTGCAACATCGCTGGCGGCCAAGATCGCCGCCGATCTCGGCGCCGACGTGCTCAAGATCGAGCCGCCGGGCGGCGATCCGGTGCGTCGTGCGCCGCCATTGCTGCCGCAGGGCGGAAGCGCGCTGTTTGAGTTCCTCAACACGTCGAAGCGCTCCCTCGCGCTCGATCTCGCGGGCGAGTCCGGCCGCACCACGCTCGCCGAGCTGGTCGATCGGGCCGACGTCGTTCTGTTCGAGGAGCCGGCTTCCGTGGCCGCATCCCTGCGACAGGCGAAGGCCACGCCGGTCGAGATCGCGGCCTTTCCGCTCGAGATGGAGGCGGCGCAGCGTCCGGTCAGCGAACTGGCGATCCAGGCATTGGGCGGCCTGATGCACATGGTGGGCGAACCGGCCCGCAAGCCGCTGAAGCTGGGCGGCCATCAGGCGTCCTATGCCGCGGGCCTCACCGCCTTCACCGGGCTCATGGCGGCGCTCGCCGCGCGCGATGCCGGGCATCGGGCGCCCTCGGTGCGCGTGTCGCTCGCGGAAGTCATGCAGTGGGTGAACTGGAAGGCGGCGTCCGGCGCCGCCGCCTCTGGGGTCTCTCCCGGTCGCGAGGGCAGGAACTCGGAGTTCCAGGTCCTGCCCTGCCGCGACGGCCATGTTGCGGTCGTCTACACGGTCACCCAGTGGCCGGCGACCCGCACGCTGATTGGCGATCCCCGCCTCGACGATCCGAAGTTCAGCACGCGGGTCGGCCGCCGCCAGAACATCGCCGAACTCTATGCCGCGCTCGCGCCGTGGTTTGCCGACAAGACCCGCGAGGAAATCCAGAAAGTGGCGCAGGCCAGGGGCGTGCCGTTCGGGCCGATCTTCTCGCCCGCCGAACTGCTGCAGACGGAGCAATACGTGGCGCGGGGCTTCCTGGCCGACATGGCCCATCCAATCGAAGGCAGGCTGCGCCTGCCGCAGCTTCCCGTGCAATGGAACGGCCGCTCCTTCGCGCCGCGGCCCGCGCCGGAATTCGCGGCATGAGCGAGCGTCCTCTCGCCGGCGTGCGCGTGCTCGATTTCGGCCTGCTGACGGCGGGCGCGAATACCTCGGCCATGCTGGCCGATCTCGGCGCCGACGTGATCAAGATCGAGTCCGGGTCTTATCTCGATCCCTTCCGCGTCATCGGCAAGATCGACAGCGACGAGGGCTGGTGGAATCGCTCGCCGCAGTTCCGCTTCACCAACCGCAACAAGCGCGGGCTGGCATTGAACCTGAAGGATCCCGAAGGCCAGCGCGTCATCCGCGAACTCGCCGCGCATTGCGACGTCGTGGTCGAGAATTTCCGACGCGGCGTGCTCGACCGGGCGGGCCTGGGCTACAAGGAGCTGAGCGCGGTCAACCCGCGCCTGGTGTTCGCCGCCATCTCGAGCCAGGGCGACACGGGGCCCGAGCGCATGAACGTGTCGTTCGGCAGTACGCTCGACGCCACGTCGGGCATCGCCTCGCTCACCGGATACGAGGGCGAGGAGCCGCGCATCTCCGGCATGGACGTGAACTATCCCGACCAGATCGTGTCGCTGTTCGCCACCGGCATCGTCATCGCCGCCGTAACGGAAGCGCACCGCACGGGCCAGGGTGCGTTCCTCGATTTCTCCCAGCGCGAAGTGGCGTCGTTCACGCTCGGCGAGGAGATTCTCGCCGCCTCGGCCGCTCCGAACCATCGGTTGGCACCACGCGGCAATGACGAAGCGGGCGTGGCGCAGCAGGACTCCTATCAATGTGCCGACGGCAAATGGCTGGCCGTGACCCTCGACAGAGCCGATCCGTCGATGGCGACCGTCTGCGCCGGCAAGGACCGTGACGCCGCACTGGCCGCACTGCTGGCCAAAGGCATCGCCGCAGCGCCCTGCCTCGACGGCAATGACCTGCTGCGCGACGCTGCGCTCCAGGGCGTCACGCTGGTGCGCGACGAGAAGGGCGGCCTCGTCAAGGGACTGCCCTACCGGCTCGACGGCACGGGACTCACCATCGAGCGGCCCGCCCCCGATCTCGGCCAGCACACCGACGAGGTGCTGCGCGAACTGCTGGGCTACGACGATGCCCGCCTGAAGCAATTGAACGACAGCGGCGTGACCTCGACCACGCCCACCATCGGAGAGGTTTGATCCATGCCGCGCGCCGAAGTGCACAAATTGATGGAGCGCATGGCGATCCCCGCCATTGCCGCCCCCATGTTCCTGGTCTCCAATCCCGCGCTGACGCTCGCCTGCTGCGGCGAGGGTCTGATGGGCAGCTTCCCCGCCCATGGCACGCGCAGCCGCGAGGAGTTCCAGGCCTGGCTCGACGAGATGGTCGAGGGCATGAAGCGGCTGGAGGATGCCGGCCGGAAACCCGCACCCTGGGCTGTGAACCTCGTCGTCCATGCCTCGAACCCGCGCTACCAGGGCGACCTCGAACTGGTCGAGAAGTACAAGGTGCCGGTGGTGCTTACCTCGAAGGGCGCGCCGGGCGATGCCATCAAGCGCATCCATGGCTGGGGTGCCGTCGCCCTGCACGACATCGCCAACCGGCGCCATGCCGAGAAGGCTCTGGAAGCCGGGGTCGATGGCGTGATCGCGGTCGCGGGCGGTGCCGGCGGCCATACCGGCACAATTAACCCGTTCGCGCTGATGAACGAGGTGCGACAGCTGGGCGACAGCTTCGCGGTCGTGCTGGCCGGTGGCCAGACGACCGGCCGCGACGTGCTGGCGGCCGAGGCGATGGGGGCCGACCTCGCCTATATCGGCACGCGCTTCATCGCCACCCAGGAGGCAATGGCCGCACAGGCGCACAAGGACATGATCCTCGCCACGCGGGCGACGGACGTGTTCCTCACCGCCTCGGTCGACGGCGCCCCGGCCAACTGGCTGACGCCCAGCCTGCTGGCGGCCGGCATCGACCTCGACGTGCTGCGGACCACGCTGCCCGGCAAGATCGTCGGCGCGCAGGAGAACAAGAAGCGCTGGAAGGACATCTACACGGCCGGCCACGGCGTCGGGAACATCGACGACGTGCCCGCCGCCGCCGATCTCGTCCGGCGCCTCGTCAGCCAATACCGCGAGGCGAAGTCTGAAATGGCGCGCGCGCTGGCCGGTCGCGTCGCAGCGTAGACGGTGGGCGGCCCCCTGCTCTAGGTTTCGGCTCCAGAGTTCCGAGGGGGTATCCGCGTGAAGACAAAGGCAGCCGTCTGTTTCGAGGCCGGCAAGAACCTCGAGATCGAGACCGTCGATCTCGAAGGGCCGAAGTTCGGCGAGGTCCTGGTCGAGATCAAGGCGTCGGGCGTGTGCCACACCGACGAGTTCACGCGCTCCGGCGGCGATCCCGAGGGCCTGTTCCCGGTGATTTTCGGCCATGAGGGCGCGGGCGTCGTGGTCGATGTCGGGCCGGGCATCGTGTCGCTGAAGAAGGGCGATCACGTGATCCCGCTCTACACGCCGGAATGCCGCCAGTGCAAATCCTGCGTTTCGGGCAAGACTAACCTCTGCACATCGATCCGCGCCACCCAGGGTCAGGGCGTGATGCCCGATGGCACCTCGCGCTTCTCGATCAAGGGCCAGAAGATCCACCACTACATGGGCTGCTCGACCTTCTCGAACTACACGGTGCTGCCCGAGATCGCGCTGGCCAAGATCCGACCTGACGCGCCGTTCGACAAGGTCTGCTACATCGGCTGCGGCGTGACCACCGGCATCGGTGCGGTGATCAATACCGCCAAGGTCGAGGCCGGGGCCAATGTCGTGGTGTTCGGCCTGGGCGGCATCGGCCTCAACGTGCTGCAGGGCGCGCGCATGGTCGGCGCCAACATGATCGTCGGCGTCGATCTCAACCCGGCGCGCGAGGCGCTCGGCCGCAAGTTCGGGATGACGCACTTCGTCAATCCCTCGACGCTGGGCGACAAGGACCTGGTCGCGCATCTCGTCGAGCTGACGGACGGCGGCGCGGATTACAGTTTCGAATGCGTCGGCAGCACCAAGCTGATGCGCCAGGCGCTGGAATGCTGCCATCGCGGCTGGGGCAAGTCGGTCATCATCGGCGTCGCCGGCGCCGGGCAGGAGATCGCCACGCGCCCGTTCCAGCTCGTCACCGGCCGCACCTGGATGGGGACCGCCTTCGGTGGCGCCAAAGGCCGCCGCGACGTGCCGAAGATCGTCGACTGGTACATGGACGGGAAGATCGACATCGATTCGCTGATCACCCACACGATGCCGGTCGAGAAGATCAACGACGCGTTCGACCTGATGCACAAGGGCGAGTCGATTCGCAGCGTCGTCACGTTCTGATCGTCCCCTTCTCGCTGCCGCGTTCCGGAGGAAGCCACGCCATGACCGTGCGAAAGCTGGGCGGAGCCACCATCGAGAAGGTCGAGGAACTCTGCGGCCCGGGCTTCAAGCCCGGCCGCATGTTTCCCAGGTTCGACCAGGAAGCCTTCGATGCCCAGAAGGGCTGGATGGTGCCGGAGCACGTGCAGGAGGGCAGCGACCGGCTGATCGGCTCGGTCCACACCTGGATCGTGAAGACACCCCGGCACACGATCCTGATCGATACCTGTCTCGGCAATCACAAGCAGCGCCACAACGCGGGTTGGAACAACCTCGACACGCCGTTCCTCGAGCGACTCAAGGCCTGCGGCTGTGCGCCCGAGTCCGTCGACTTCGTGATGTGCACGCACCTGCATGTCGACCATGTCGGCTGGAACACCAAGCTCGAGAACGGGCGCTGGGTGCCGACCTTCCCCAATGCCAAATACCTGTTCGCCAAGCGTGAGTACGCGCACTGGGAGAGCGAGCGCAAAGCGCAAGGTGAAGGCAAGGTGAACGACGGCTCGTTCGACGATTCGGTGCTGCCGATCGTCGAGGCCGGCAGGGCGGTGATGATCGAGAGCGACCACCAGCCCGATCCGCTGCTCACCATCCGGGACTATCCCGGCCACACGCCGGGCTCGGTCGCGATCAACCTCAAGGACCAGGGAAAGCAGGCCTGCTTCTCGGGCGACATCATGCATCACCCGATCCAGGTCTATCAGCCCGACTGGTCGAGCCAGTTCTGCTGGGACCAGGCGATGTCGGCCGTCTCGCGCCGCAAGCTCCTGGAGGACTGCGTCGAGAGCAACGCCCTGCTCTGCCCCGCCCACTTCCCCGGCGCCAATGCGGGCTACGTCAAACCCGAGGGCAATTCCTTCAAGATCGAGTGGGACCGGCCATGAAGCTCGAACCGCTGCTCGACGGACTCTCCTTCGGCGAAGGCCCGCGCTGGCGGGACGACCGGCTCTATTTCTCCGACTTCTACGTCCACCAGGTGCGAACCGTCGACGAGAGCGGCAAGACCGAGACGATCGTCGAAGTGCCCGGACAGCCCTCCGGACTGGGATGGCGGCCCGACGGCACGATGCTGATCGTCAGCATGACCGACCGGCGGCTGATGCGCTTCGCCGGCGGCAAGCTCACCGTCGAGGCGGAACTGGGCGGAATCGCGACCGGCCTGTGCAACGACATGATCGTCGATGCCAGGGGCCGCGCCTATGTCGGCAATTTCGGCTTCAACCGGCACGCCGGTGAGAAGCCGCGCCCCGCCGTGCTGGCCCGCGTCGACCCCGACGGCTCGGTTCATGCCGCCGCCGACGATCTCATGTTCCCCAACGGCACCGTCATCACGCCCGACGGCAGGACGATGATCATCGGCGAAACCTTCGCCAAGCGTCTCACGGCCTTCGACATCGCCGAGGACGGCACCTTGTCCAACCGACGCGTCTGGGCCGAGACGCCGACCTGCAATCCCGACGGCATCTGCCTCGATGCCGAAGGCGGCATCTGGGTCACCGGCGCCTTCACCCATCATATGATCCGCGTGCTCGAAGGCGGCAGCGTCACGCACGATCTCGATCTCGGTGAGCGCGCGGCCTATGCCTGCATGCTGGGCGGCCATGACCGCCGCACTCTGTTCGTCGTGACCAACAGCGGCAGCGGACCCGCCATCGCAGACAAGAAGGACGGCCGCATCGAGACGATGCGCGTCGACGTACCCGGCGCCGGCCTGCCCTAGGAGGAATTCATGAAGGGTCCCGAGGACGATGCCGGTCTGGCCGGCAAGGTGGCGATCATTTCCGGCGGCGGCGCGGTCGGCGACGGTATCGGCAACGGCCGCGCCGCGGCGATCCTGCTGGCCCGTGCCGGAACCCACGTGCTGGTGGCCGACCGCGACCTGAAGCTCGCGCAGCGCACGGTCGAAATGATCCAGGCCGAGGGCGGCCAGCATGCCGCGGCCCATGCCGGCGACATGACGCAGGAAGCCGAGTGCAAGCGGCTGGTCGACGCCGCGGTCGACAGATGGGGCCGGCTCGACTTCCTCGACAACAATATCGGCATCGGCAGCCGCGGCTCGGTGGTCGAGGAGAAGCCCGAGGACTATCGCCGCGTGATGCAGGTCAACGTCGAGACGATGTTCCTGCTCTCCAAGCACGCGATCCCGGCGATGATCAAGACGGCCAAGGGCGGCGCCATCGTGAACATCTCGTCGATCTCGGCGCTGCGGCCGCGCGGGCTCACGACCTACACGACCTCCAAGGCCGCCGTGATCGGCCTCAGCCAGGCGATGGCGGTCGACCATGGCCGCGACGGCATCCGCGTGAACTGCATCTGCCCCGGCCCGGTCTACACGCCGATGGTCTACGCCCGCGGCAACGGCATGAGCGAGGCCGCGCGCGCCCAGCGCGCCAGGGCCTCCGTCCTCAAGACGGAGGGCACGGGCTGGGATGTCGGCCACGCCGTGCGCTTCCTGCTGAGCAATCACGCCCGCTACATCACCGGCCAAGTCCTCGTCGTCGATGGCGGTGTCACGCTGCAGGGGCCGGAACGCGATTCACAAGATCACTGAGTACAAAAAGGGAGAAACAACCAAGATGGCCCGCCTGCCCTATCTCGAGCCCGACCAGGTCGCGCCCGAGTATCGCGACATGCTCAAGCGCAATACCAACCTGCACAAGCTGCTGGTCAACTCGCCGGACATGGCGCGCGCCTTCAGCGGCCTGGGCGGCTACATCCGCTTCAAGAGCAAGCTCGATCCCCGCCTGCGCGAGCTCGCCATCCTGCAGGTCGGCTGGCTGGAGAAATCGGAGTACGAGTTCACCCACCATGTGAAGATCGGCAAGGAATTCGGCGTCACCGACGAGGACATCCAGGCCCTGATGGCTGAGACCGAGGGCAAGCCCTCGAAGCTCGAGCCGCTCGCCAAGGCGATCCTGAGGGGTGCGCGCGAGATGGTGAAGGACCTCGCAATGTCCGAAGCCACCTTTGCGGAGATCAAGAAGGAGCTGTCCGACGAGCACATGACCGACCTCGTGCTCACCATCGCCTTCTACTGCGCCGTGGTCCGCGTGCTCGCCACCATGAAGATCGACAACGAGCCGCAGTACAAGGAAGTGCTCAAACAGTACCCGATCCCGGGAGTGAAGTGACATGCGCCTGAAAGATCGCGTCGCCATCGTCGTCGGCGCCGGGCAGAGCCCCGGCGAAGGCATGGGCAACGGCCGCGCCACCGCGCTCACCTTCGCGCGCGAGGGCGCCAAGGTCCTCTGCGTCGATCACAATCTCGAGTCGGCGAAGGAAACCGTCGAGATGATCGGCGTGAACCAGGGCACGGCGGTCGCCTTCAAAGCCGACGTGACCAGCAACGCCGACCTCAAGGCGATGGTCGACGACGCCCATGCCCGCTGGGGCCGGATCGACATCCTGCACAACAATGTCGGCGTTTCGCTGTCGGGCGGCGATGCCGAACTGCTCGACATCACCAGCGAGGCCTTCGACCGCTGCGTGGCGATCAACCTGAAGAGCTGCATCTTTGCCGCCAAATATGTCCTGCCGATCATGCGCGAGCAGCAGAGCGGTGTGATCATCAACATCTCGTCGATGGCGGTCATCACCACCTATCCCTACGTGGCCTACAAGGCGACCAAGTCGGCGATGGTGTCCTTCACCGAGCAACTCGCCTACCAGAACGCGCAGTACGGCATTCGCGCCAACGTGATCCTGCCCGGGCTGATGAACACGCCGATGGCCGTCGACACGCGCGCCCGCACCTTCAAGAAGAGCCGCGCGGAGGTCGAGGCCGAGCGCG
Source organism: Reyranella sp. (assembly GCF_965228225.1). Classification (GTDB taxonomy): domain Bacteria; phylum Pseudomonadota; class Alphaproteobacteria; order Reyranellales; family Reyranellaceae; genus Reyranella. The sequence continues at coordinate 4,071,520 of NZ_OZ245801.1, forward strand.
ATTCCAAGGTGCCGCTGCGCAAGAAGATGGGCACCGGCTGGGACGTCGCCAACGCCGCCCTCTTCCTTGCATCGGACGAGGCGAGCTTCATCACCGGCGTGACCCTGCCGGTCGACGGCGGCGCCAGCGTGCGGCGCGGCTAGAGGCACGAACCTTGCGTCGGGCGGCACCATGAACCGACTTGCCGGCAAGACCGCCCTCATCACCGGTGCCTCCTCGGGCATCGGCCGTGCCATCGCCAAGAAGTTCCAGGCGGAGGGTGCGACCCTCCTGCTGATGGACATCACCGAGGCGGTCGTCGAAGGCGGCGAGCCGACGCACAGGATCCTGAACGTGCCTTTCTTCCAGGGCGACGTTTCAAAGGAGGCGGACGTCGAGGAAGCGGTGCGCCGGGCCGCCCTGCCGACCGGGCGGCTCGACATCGTGGTCAACGACGCCGCCATCCGTTCGGCGAAGAAGCTCACCGACACGAGCCTCGAGGAATGGAACCGGGTGATGGAGGTGAACGTCACCGGCGTCTTCCTGATGTGCCGTGCCGCGGTGCGCCGGATGCTGACCCAGGAAATCCGCAACGAGGCACGCGGGCGCATCGTCAACATCTCCTCGCAGCACGGCATGATCTCCTCGCCCGAGGACTTCTCCTACGGCGTGTCCAAATCGGCGGTGGTCTACATCACGCGCCAGATCGCCTCCGACTACGGCCGGGACAGCATCATCTGCAACGCCGTCGCGCCGGGCAAAATCCTAACCGGCAAAACGGGCCGCGCGATCGAACCGCGCTTCATCGACTATTCCCATGCGCGCACGCCGCTGCCGCGCCTCGGCCGTTCCGAGGATGTCGCCAATGCGGCCCTTTTCCTGGCTTCCGACGAAGCGAGCTTCATCACCGGCGAGAACTTGATGGTCGACGGCGGCTGGATGGCGAACTGACCGGCAGCAGGCCGGTCAGTACCTGAAGGAAGGCATGCACGAGGCGCGCCTTCTGCCGTTCCTTCAGATGCACGACATGGGCGTAGGTGTAGATCTCGGCATCCGCGATCGGCAGGGGCCGGATGCGCGGATCGGGAATGAACTCCGCCTCGGACACCACGCCCATGCCGATCCCCTTGGCCACCGCCTCGCGGATCGACTCGCGGCTGCCGATCTCCATCACGACCTTGGGTCGCACGTTGGCCTCCCGCATTGCCTGGTCGAAGGCGCGGCGCGTCGTCGATCCCGCCTCGCGCACGATCAGCCGCTGGCCTTCCATGTCGCGGGCGCGGATGCTGCGGCGCTGTGCGAAAGGATGATCGATGGGACAGAAAGCGATCACCCGGTGGCGGCGATAGGGAATGGCGACCAGCCGCGGATCGGGATCGACATGGGCCAGCACCGCCACGTCGGTCCGGTAGTCCAGAAGGTCGCGCAGCGTGTCGCGCGAATTGCCGACCGTGACTGAAACGTAAAGACCAGAGTGGCGCGCGTTGAAGGCCGCCAGCATGTCGGTGACGTGATACGGACCGACGGCGCCGACGCGCAGATGGCCGGTCTTGAGGCCGCGCGTCTCGTTGAGATAGTCGGCCGCTTCCTTCTCATCGGCAAAGAGCCGGTGCGTGATGTCGAGAAGGCCACCGCCGGTCTCGGTGAGTTCGATGCGCCGGCCGCGGCGCACGAACAGCTCGACGCCGAATTCCTGCTCCAGCGACTTCACCTGGGTGGTGATGGTGGGCTGGCTCACGCCCAGTTCGCGCGCGGCCGCAGTGAAGCTCAACCGCTGCGCAACCGCGTGGAAGGAGCGGAGCTGCGTATGTCTCATATTGCTTTTATCAATGCCAACTCGAGAATGTTTGAATTGGCTAAATGTGAGAGCCGGCCGGAAGATTGTCAAAAGGACGACAAGTCCAAGCCAATGAGCCATGGGAGTACGCGCGGATGTGGCGCTACCGGAATCCGGTCGACGTGAAGTTCGGCGCCGGCGTCTTCGAGACGCTGGGCAAGGTGCTGGCCGGCCGGGCCTATTGCCTCGTGACCTACGACGACGCCAATGGCGGCGGTGTCTTCGCCGATCTTGCCCGTCGGGTCGTCGCCCAGGCCGGCGCGCCGGCGGTAACGGTGAGCAACATCGGCCCCAACCCCGATTTCGTGGGTCTCACCGAATCCTGCCGCACCTATGCGGCGGCCAAGCAGTCCGTCGAAGCCATCGTGGCGCTGGGCGGCGGCTCGGTGATGGATGCCGCCAAGGTCCTGGCGGCGGCGTCAGGAGACTTCGAGACGGTGCGGCGTCACCTCGTGGGCGGCAAGGACGGTGAGGCGCTAGGGCGCACGCCGATCATCGCCATCCCAACGACGGCGGGCACCGGCAGCGAGGTCACCTCCTGGGCCACGGTCTGGGACACCGGTGCGATGAAGAAGTACTCGCTGGCCCGCGAGACGCTCTATCCCGAGGCGGCGCTGGTCGATCCGCTGCTGACGCTCGGCCTGCCGCGCGCCATCACGATCAGCACCGGCCTCGATGCGCTCAGTCACGCGCTGGAAAGCATCTGGAACGTCAACGCCAACCCGGTGTCGAGTTCGCTCGCCGAAGTCGCCGCGCGCGAGGTGATCGAGGCCTTGCCGTTGTTGGCCGACGATCTCAGGAGCGAGGCGCTGCGGACGCGGCTGGCGCGCGCCAGCCTGCTTGCCGGTCTCGCCTTCTCCAACACGCGCACCGCGCTCGCCCATTCGCTGTCCTATCACCTCACCCTGCACCATGGCGTCCCGCACGGCATCGCCTGCTCGTTCAGCCTGCCCATGGTGATGCGCGCCGTCGCGGGTTGCGACGCCGCCTGCGATGCCTCACTGCGGCGCATCTTCGGCAATGACCTGCCGGCGGGCGCCGCACGCCTAGAATCCTTCCTGAAGAAACTCGGCATCTCGCCCGACGCCACCGCACACGGCATTGCCGCCCGCGACTGGGCGCGCCTCGTCGACGACGCGCTGGCGGGCGACCGCGGACGCAACTTCATCGGACGCCGGGAGGCGCTGTTGGCCGAGATGGCCGCTTAGTCAGTCAAAGAAAAGAAAACCACGGAGGAAACAAGAATGACCAGGATGACGCGTCGCGATTTCGGGCTTTTGACCGCCGGCTCGCTGGTGGCCGGTGGGACATTCGGCACCTGGGGCGCGGCTCATGCCCAGGCCCAGCAGGTCCTGAAGGTCGGATTGATCCCCTCCGAGGATTCGCGGGCGATGCTCGCCCAGAGCAAGGACATCCTCGACGCGGTCGAGAAGAATTCCGGAATGAAGGTCCAGGGCTTCGTGGCCACCGACTATAACGGCGTCATCGAGGCGCTGCGCGCCAAGCATCTCGACATCGCCTATCTCGGGCCTTTCTCCTACGTGCTGGCCACCACCGTGACGCCGGTCGAGGCCTTCGCCATCGCCGAGACTGCCAAGGCCGGCCGCACCTATTATCACTCCAAGATCATCGCCCTGAAGTCGAGCGGCATCAAAACCCTCGCCGACCTCAAGGGCAAGAATTTCGCCTTCGTCGATCCGGCCTCGACCTCGGGTTACGCCTTCCCGCTGGCGGGCCTGCTCAAGGCCGGCATCGAGCCCAAGCGCGATTTCAAGACCGTGCTGTTCACCGGCGCGCACGACGCAAACGCGCTGGCCGTCGCCAACGGCAAGGTCGATGCCGCGACCATCGCCGACCGCATCCTCGATGCCGCGATCGCCAAGGGACACATCAAGGCCGACCAGATCCAGGTCGTGTGGGAATCGCCGCCGATCCCGGAATCGCCGATGGTGTGGCGCAAGGACCTGTCGCCCGAGACGAAGGCCAAGGTGAAGGCCGCCTTCCTCTCGATCAAGGACCTCAACTGGTCCGACCAGGGCAAGCTGAACGGCTTCAAGGAAACCAACGACCAGGCCTACGACGTCGTTCGCGAGACCGCCAAGCTCGCGAACATCGATCTCAAGAAGCAGAAGTAGCCCAGGCCCGCACCAGGGAGATCGAGCGATGATCGAAATCCGCGGCCTCGCCAAATCCTATGGCGACCACCAGGCGCTGCACGATGTCAGCCTCTCGATCCGGCCCGGCGAGTTCGTCGTCGTGCTGGGACCGTCGGGCGCCGGCAAATCGACCTTGCTGCGCTGTATCAACCGGCTGATCGAACCGACCGCCGGCGACATCGTGGTCGACGGCACGCCGCTGTCGTCCAACCGCCGCGACCTGCGCCTGCTCCGGCGCAACGTCGCCATGATCTTCCAGCAGCACAATCTGGTGAAGCGCCTGAGCGTGCTGAAGAACGTGCTGGTCGGCCGCATGGCCGATCTCTCGCCGATCCTCAGCAGCCTGCAGCTCTTTCCCGAGGCCGACGTGAAGATCGCCCTGAATTGCCTCGAACAGGTCGCGATGTCCCACAAGGCGCGCAATCGCGCCGATGCGCTCTCGGGCGGCGAGCAGCAGCGTGTCGGCATCGCCCGGGCGCTGGCGCAGCAGCCCAAGTTCATGCTGGCCGACGAGCCGGTGGCCAGCCTCGATCCCAAGACCTCGCGCACCGTGCTCACCTATCTGAAGAAGAGCTGCAAGGAATCGAACATCGCGGTCCTCTGCAATCTTCACCAGATCGACTACGCGCTCGAGTTCGCCGAGCGGGTCGTCGGCCTCTCGGCCGGACGCGTCGTCTATGACGGCGCGCCGGCCGGTGTGAGCGGCGACGTCATCCGCAGCATCTATCCCGGCCTCGACGATCCCAATGTGCTCGACGCCGCCCAGCGCCTCACCGAACGCCGCCGCGCCGCGGCGGAGGCCGAAACCGTCCCCGCTCTCGAAGGGAGGGCCTGAACATGTCCCTGCAATTCGTCGTCAACAAGCCGCGCGGTCCGCTCGGCTGGTGGATCATGGTCCCGATCCTGGGCGTCACCGTCGCCACCCTCTGGTGGTCGGCGGTTGGCACCCGTCTCAGCATAGGCGGCTTCGTCGACGGGCTGCCATGGATCGGCGACTTCATCGGCCGCATGCTGCCGCCGAACTTCGCGTTCATGCAGAAGCTGGTGCAGCCCGCCATCGAGACCGTGCAGATCGCGCTGTGGGGCACCCTGCTCGGCATCGTATTGGCCCTGCCGGTCTGCTTCTTCGCGGCACGAAATCTCTCGCCCTATGGCTGGGTGTTCCACGGGCTGCGTCAGGTCCTGAACGTGATGCGCGGCATCAACGAGATCATCCTCGCACTGATCTTCGTTGCCGCCGTGGGCCTCGGCCCCTTCGCGGGCGTGCTCGCCATCGCGCTGCACGGCGCCGGCATGCTGGGCAAGTTCTTCGCCGAGGCCATCGAGGAGATCGACGAGGGGCCGCTCGATGCGTTGCGCGCGGCCGGCGCAGGCACCCTGCAGCGCATCGTGTTCGGCGTGCTGCCCCAGGTCCTGCCGGCCTGGATCGGCGTCGTTCTCTATCGCTTCGAGACCAACATCCGCGTCTCGACGGTGTTGGGCATGGTGGGCGCCGGCGGCATCGGCTTCGAACTGATCAGCTCGATGAAGCTGTTCGCCTACGAGGACACGGCGGCCTGCGTCATCGTGATCCTGATCCTCGTGCTCGCCGCCGACCTGATGTCATCGAAGCTGCGTGCCATGATCCGATAGGACAATTCGCTAGCCGGACGGGCGCTCTCGACGCGGGAGCCTCACCACGCCATCCTCTCTGCAATTGGGTTTGGGAGGATGGAGTACATGCGTTTATCGGTCGGAATTCTCGGTGTCGTGGCAGCGCTCGGCCTGTCGGTCGCGCCGGCGCTCGCGCAGAAGAGCGGCGGCACCCTCAAGATGTATATCGCGGACAATCCGCCCAGCACCTCGATCCACGAGGAAGCGACGACCTCCACCGTCGTGCCCTTCATGGGGCTCTACAACAACCTCGTGGTGTTCGATCAGCAGATTCCGCAGAACAGCCTCGAGTCGATCCGCCCCGATCTGGCCGAAAGCTGGGCGTGGAGCGAGGACGGCAAGAAGCTGACCTTCAAGCTGGTCGGCAATGCCAAGTGGCATGACGGCAAGCCCTTCACCTCGGCCGACGTGAAGTGCACCTGGGACATGCTGACGGGCAAGAGCGAGACCCAGAAGCTGCGCAAGAATCCGCGCATCTCCTGGTACTGGAACCTGAAGGAGGTCACGACCAACGGCGACCGCGAGGTGACCTTCCATCTCGGCCAGCCGCAGCCCTCGCTTCTGATCCTGCTCGCCTCGGGCTACAGCCCCGTCTATTCCTGCCACGTGCCGACGGCGCAGATGCGCACCAAGCCGATCGGCACCGGTCCCTTCAAGCTCGGCGAATTCAAGCAAAAGGAAATCGTGAAGCTCGTCCGCAATCCGGACTACTTCAAGAAGGGCAAGCCCTATCTCGACGGCATCGACATGCCGATCGTGCCCGCGCGTGGCACCGCCATGCTGGGCTTCGTCTCAGGCCGCTACGACCTGACGTCGCCCTACGCCGTCACCATCCCGCTGCTCAAGGACATCAAGGCGCAGGCCTCGACCGCCGTCTGCGAGGTCGCGCCGATGAACAACAGCACCAACCTGATCGTGAACAGCGAAGCGCCGCCGTTCAACAATGCCGACATCCGTCGCGCCATGCTGCTCACCATCGACCGCAAGGCGTTCATCGAAATTCTTGCCCAGGGCGCCGGCGAAGCCGGCGGCGTCATGGAGCCGGCGCCGGGCGGTGTCTGGGGCATGCCGAAGGAGCTGTTCGACACGGTCAAGGGGTACGGGCCCGACGTCGCCAAGAACCGCGCCGAAGCGCAGGCCCTGATGAAGAAGGCGGGCTACGGGCCTGACAACAGGCTGAAGCTCAAGGTCTCGACCCGCAATCACCTGCTCTATCGCGACCCGGCGGTGATCCTGATCGACCAGCTCAAGGAGATCTACATCGACGGCGAGCTCGATCTGGTCGACACCGCCCTGTGGTTCAACAAGGTCGCGCGCAAGGATTACTCGGTCGGCCTCAACACGACCGGCAACGGCGTCGACGATCCCGACCAGACCTACTTCGAGCACTATGCTTGCAAGTCGGAGCGCAACTATGTCGGCTACTGCAATCCCGAGATCGAGAAGCTGTTCCCGATCCAGTCCGCTGAGCGCGACATCGAGAAGCGCAAGAAGCTGGTCTGGGAGATCGACAAGCAGATTCTCGAAGAGGGCTTCCGCCCGATCATCATGTGGAATGCCTCGGGAACCTGCTGGCAACCCCACGTGAAGGGCTACCGTCCGATGGTGAACAGCCTCTACAACGGCTCGCGCTTCGAGGACGTCTGGCTGGACAAATAGCCGACGAAGCGAAAGCCGCAAAACTGCCGAAAGCCGCGCCCCGTTGCGCGGCTTTCTTGCGACGGGACCTGACAGTGCCGCGGCCTTGAGAGTAGTGTCGAGACCAACGGAGGGTGCGAGCAACGCCGCCCCATAGATTCCCGGGAGGGACATACATGAAATCATCACGCCAGTTTCTGACGCGCCGGCAAGCCCTGACGGGCACGCTGCTCCTCGGCTCGACGATGCTCGCAACGGGCAAGGCGATGGCGGCCGACTGGCCGGAACGCCCGATCCGCATGATCATCCCGTTCGCGGCGGGCGCCGGTGCCGACATCGTCGGGCGCACCTTCGGCGAGGAACTGGCCAAGGCGCTGGGCCAACCGGTCGTCATCGACAACAAGGGTGGCGCCGGCGGACTTCTTGGCACGGCCGAGGGCGCGCGAGCGCCCGCCGACGGCTACACGCTGCTGCTCACCTCGCAGGGCGCGACGGTCTTCAACATGGGGCTCTACAAGTCGCCGGGCTACGATCCGCTGAAGGATCTCATCCCGATTTCGACGACCGGCATCCTTACCAACGTCATGGTCGTCTCGACCGCCAACCCGGCCAACACCGTCGCCGACGTGATCGCGCAGGCGCGCGCCAAGCCGGGCGAACTCACCTACGGGTCGAGCGGTGTCGGCAGCAGCCTCCATATGTCGGGCGTGATCACCGAACAGCGCACCGGCGTGAAGCTGCAGCACGTGCCCTATCGCGGCGCGCCCGCCGCCGTCCTCGCCGTGGTCAACGGCGAAGTGACGATGGGGTTCTTCAATGCGCCGACCGTGGTGGGCCAGATCAAGGCGGGCAAGCTGAAGGCGCTGGCCGTGACGACCAAGGACCGTTCGAAGATCCTGCCCGACGTGCCGACCATGATGGAGGCGGGCCTGCCCGACTTCGTGGTCGCGACCTGGCTGGGCTTCGCCGTGCCGACCGGCACGCCCGCGCCCATCGTGGCCCGACTCAACGCTGAGATCGGCCGCATCGCCCAGATGCCGCAGGTGAAGGAGAAGCTCCTGGTCCAGGGCTTCGAGGTCCTGCCGCCCGACACGCCGGCCGCCGCCCGTAAGCTGATCGCCGACGATCAGGCGCTGTGGCTGCCCATCATCAAGCAGTCGGGCGCGACAGCCGAGTAGTCAGTCGCCCGCCGCCAGCTCGTTGCGCGGGGCCCCCGCGATCTCCTGGATCAGCTTCTTCGTCAGGGAACGGCCGAACGCTCTATGGGTCTCGGCGACGATCGTGAAGGCGCCGGGGCCGCCGATGACGTTCTCCTGAAAGTACTTTTCCAGTCCACCTGGCGGGTTCGTGTGCTCGGGACGGAAGGCCTCCTCGATCGGCGTCAGGATGACCAGCGCGTTGATCGTGACGTTCTTCGCCACCGCGTCGTCGCGCGCGTCGGTGACCAGGCGGCCGGCGATGTTGTTGCCGTCCCCCGAGACGTCGATGACCCGACGATCCGAGGCGAAGGGTGCACGTTCGAACTGGCCCATCGCGAAGTCGATGGCGGCGCTGATCGAGGTGCTGCCGGCGAAGGAGCGCGGAGTCTCGGTCAACTTGTCACCGAACCGGCGGGCCGAGTCGCCGTCGCCGATCACCATCCAGTCGATCACGACCTTCTGCATGTTGGCCGATGCCCATTCGACGAAGCAAACCGCAATGCGCCGATGGGGACCCGAGGTGATGGCCCGCACCACGTCGGGATGGGTGATGGCGGCGGCGGCGCCTTCGCGCTGCAGCCTGAATTTTGGGTCGGTCACGCTGCGCGAGACGTCGGCGGCCAGCACCAGCAGCATGTCGACCGGCTCTGCGGCCCGGAGCGCGGGCGGCATCAAGGCCAGCATCGTCCCCAGCAGCGCAACAATGAGCCTCATCGCACGCGACCTCTCTCACCGGTTCGCCCGAGTATAGGGCTCCTGCGCCGTCCCGCGAGCGATCCCTGGCACGCGACATTTATGCTATTGCGAATTACTCGCGCATCTGGCTATTTTTGCTGCACTGCACTATATCCAGTGGTGTCCGGCGCCTGGCCGGCCCGTTGCGTAGGAGCGTTTAGCGTGAGCGCGTTGAGGAACGAGACCGTTTTGTCGGTGCATCACTGGACCGACGAGTTGTTCAGCTTCCGGACCACCCGCGACAAGGGTTTCCGCTTCGCCAGCGGCCAGTTCACGATGATCGGCCTCAAGGTCGAGGGCAAGCCGGTGCTGCGGGCCTACTCGATCGCCAGCCCGCACTACGTGGACGAGCTGGAGTTCTTCTCGATCAAGGTGCCCGACGGCAAGCTCACCTCGCACCTCAAGAACCTGATGCCGGGCGATCCCGTGCTGGTCGGCGCCAAGGCCGTCGGCACCCTGCTGCTCGACAGCCTGACCCCTGGCCGCAACCTCTACCTGCTGGGCACCGGCACCGGCCTCGCCCCCTTCCTGTCGATCGTGCGCGATCCGGAAGTCTACGAGCGCTACGAAAAGGTCATCCTGGTCCATGGCTGCCGCCATGTCCGCGATCTCGCCTACCGGTCGGCCCTGGCCGACGAATTGCCGGCCGACGAGATCCTGGGCGACATGGTCCGCGACAAGCTGATCTATTACCCGACCGTGACCCGCGAGCCGTTCAAGTATCGCGGCCGCATCTCCCACCTGATCGAGAACGGCACCCTGGCCAAGGATGTCGGCCTGCCGCCGATGTCGCGCGAGAACGACCGGTTCATGCTGTGCGGCAGCGTCCAGATGCTGGCCGACATCCGCGCCCTGCTCGAAGGCATGGGCCTCACCGAGGGCAGCACCACCACCCCGGGCGAGTTCGTCGTCGAAAAGGCCTTCGTCGAGTAGCCGGTTCCGCTTCGCGAGCGCCCTCAAGTAGCGTGCGATGGTCGCCGGCGGCTAGGATGCCGGCGAGGAACGCATGCCGTCAGGCTCGGGAAGAGGATTGAAAGTGACACTACCGCTCGAGGGAGTTCGCGTCATCGAAGTGGGCCAGGCGCTGGCCGGTCCGCTGGCCGGGGTGATCCTGGCCGACATGGGCGCCGACGTGATCAAGATCGAAAAGCCCGATGGCGGCGACGATGCCCGCATCTGGGGCCCTCCCTTCGGCCCCGACGGCAAGACCTCGCTCTACTTCTATTCGCAGAACCGCAACAAGCGCTCGGTCGTGCTCGACCTCAAGCTCGCCGAAGACGTCGACAAGCTCCACAAGCTCTGCGAGACGGCCGACATCCTGATCCAGAACCTGCGGCCCGGCGTGGTCGACGAGGTCGGCATCGGTCCCGAGACCATGCTCGCGCGCCATCCGCGCCTGATCTACTGCTCGATCTGGGCCTTCGGCTACCAGGGGCCGCTGCGCATGAAGCCGGCCTTCGATCCGCTGCTGCAGGCCTATGGCGGCATGATGAGCGTGACCGGCCGGCCGGAGGATCCGCCGACCTTCTGCGGCGCCTCGATCAACGACAAGGCGACCGGCATGTTCTGCACCATCGGCGCCCTGGCGGCGCTGCGGCTGCGCGACAAGACCGGCAAGGGCTGCCTGGTCGACACGTCGCTGTTCGACTCGGCGGTCCATTGGGTCGAGGGCCAGGTGAACGGCTACATCGCCAACGGCACCGTTTCCCAGCGGCACGGCACCGGCAGCCCGGTGATCGTGCCCTACCAGACCTTCGACACGGCCGACCATCCGATCTGCCTGGCGCCCGGCAACGACCGGCTGTGGGCGCGCTGCGCCAAGGTGCTGGGCCGTGACGAATGGGCAACCGACCCGAAGTTCGCCAAGAGTGCGCAGCGTGTCGCCCACAAGGCCGAGCTGCTGCCGATGATCGCCGAGGCGCTCAAGGCGAAACCGCGCGCCGAATGGCTGGACGCCATGGAGAAGGCCGGTGTTCCCTGTGCCGCCGTAAACGATATCGGCGAGCTGGCGCGCACCGAGCAGATGGAGGCGTCGAAGCTGATCCAGCAGCTGCCCGGCGGTCCCAAGGTGGTCGGCCTGCCGATCGCCTTCGACCATGTCCGGCCGCATTCGGCGCGCTCGGCGCCGACCTTGGGCGAACATACCGACGAAGTGCTGGGAAGCCTGTCCAAGTGACCGGCGCCGCCCCGTCCTCCGCCTCAGCTTCCGGAATGGGCCTCGTCGCCCCCTGGCGCATCGGCGTCGACGTGGGCGGCACCTTCACCGACATGGTGCTGCGCGACGCCGCCGGTGCCGTGCGCATCTTCAAGTCGCCGTCGGTCCCGGCCGATCCAAGCGAGGGTGTGCTGGGCGTGCTGCGGCTGGCGGCAAAGCAACTCGACATCACCCTGACCGCCCTGCTGCGCGACTGCGCCCTGTTCGTGCACGGCTCGACGGTGGCGACCAACACGATCCTGGAGAAAAAGGGCGCCAAGGTCGGGATGCTGACGACCGAGGGCTTCCGCGATTCGCTGGAGATCCGTCGCGGCATCCGCGAGAATCAATGGGACCACCGCGCGCCGTTCCCGCAGGTGCTGGTACCGCGCTACCTGCGCCTGCCGGTGCGCGGGCGCATCGCTGCCGACGGTACCGAGTTGGCGCCGCTGAAGCCTGAAGACGTCGACGCCGCGGCCAAGGTGTTCGCCGAGGAAGGCGTCGAGTCGGTTGCGGTCTGCCTGTTCAATTCCTTCCTCGATGGCGCACACGAACGCGCCGTCGGCAGTCAGCTCGCGAAGGCGTGGAACGGCAAATGGGTCTCGCTCTCGAGCGAGGTCATGCCGACCATGGGCGAGTACGAGCGCGGCTCGACCGCTGTCGTGAACGCCTATGTGGCGCCCAAGGTGACGAGCTATCTGCGCGCCCTCGACGAACAGCTGCGCCAGTTCGGCCTGCCGCGGTCCCTGTTGCTGCTGCAGAGCAATGGCGGCGCCGTCTCCGTCGACCAGGTAGCGGCGCGGCCGGTGATGCTGGTCCTGTCCGGACCCGCGGCCGGTGTCGGCGCGCTCAAGGGCTGCGCGGCGCCCGGCGAGAAGGCCAACCTGATATCGATGGAGATCGGCGGCACGAGCTGCGACGTGATGGTGATGGCGGGCGGCGACGTGCCGGTCACCGACGAACTCACCATTGACGGCTATCATCTCACGACCCCCTCGGTGGAGATCCACACGGTCGGCGCCGGCGGCGGCACGATCGCCTGGGTCGACGATGCGGGCCTCCTGCACGCCGGCCCGCAGGGCGCGGGCGCCCGGCCCGGCCCCGCAGCCTATGGGTTGGGCGGCGAGAACCCGACCGTCACCGACGCACAGCTCGTGCTGGGCCGCCTGCGTCCCGGCCCGCTGGCCGGTGGCGCCGTCACGCTCGACGCGGCGCTCGCCCGCAAGGCCATCGAGACCAAGCTCGCCAAACCGCTCGGCCTCTCGGTCGAGGAGGCCGCGGCCGGCGTCATCCGACTGCTGGAGCAGAACCTGCTGCATGCGGTCGAGCGGCTCAGCATCGAGCGTGGCCACAATCCCGCAACCTTCACCCTCGTCGCCGCGGGCGGTGCCGGCCCGATGCACGGCACCGCCGTCGCCCGCGCCCTGGGCAGCCGCCGCGCCCTCCTGCCACGCGCCGCCGGCGCATTCTGCGCCATGGGCATGCTGCAGTCCGACGTGCGGCAGGACTATCTGCAGGTCTTCCTCGCCGATCTCGACAAGGTCGAGACCGCGACGCTCGAGGCAGGCTTCGCCCAGCTCGAAGCGCGCGCCCGCGAGGCGCTGGCGCGTGATGGTTTCGGCGAAGACGAGGTCGCGATCGAGCGCCAGCTCGACCTGCGCTACGACGGCCAGCAATGGCCGGTGCGCGCGCCGCTTTCAGCATCGGGCTTCGACGCCGCCGCGGCGCGCCAGGCGTTCGAGACCGAGCACCAGCGCCTGTTCGGCCATATCCAGCCGGGCGGCCGAATCGACATCACCGCGCTGAGAGTCGTAGGACGTGGCCGTCTCGACTGGACACCCCCCGCGGCGCGCTCAGCCCAGACCGACACGCCCCAGCCGCGCGAGACCCGCAAGGTCTGGATTGATCCCGCGACCGGCTGGCTCGACGTGCCGATCTACGACGGCGCCGACCTGCGGCCGGGCTGTCGCCTCGATGGCCCGCTGCTGGTCGAGGAACGCACGACGACGGCCTTCGTCGGCCCCCGCGACGTGCTCGAAGTCGACGAGCGCGACGATTTCCTCGTCCATGTCGGTTCAGCCTCGCCTCCCCATTCAAATGGGGAGGTGCCCGCGTCTTCGCGGGCGGAGGGGTCATGAGCCGGCCCCAGATTATTGACCCCTCCGTCGCGGATGACCGCGCCACCTCCCCATCTGAATGGGGAGGAAACTGATGGAGTCTCCATCGTGAACCTCGATCCCGTCACGCTCGCGCTGGTGCAGAACCGGCTCGACCACATCTCGCACCAGATGGGCTGGGTGATGACGCGTACGGCGCGCTCGCCGATCTTCAGCCAGAGCCACGATTTCTCCTGCTTCATCGCCGACGCACGCGGCACCCTGATCAGCCAGGCCGACGGCATCCCGATCCATACCGGCGGCGGCGGCTTCGCCGTGCGCGCCATCCTGCGCGATTTCAAGGACGCGATCGCGCCCGAGGACGTGTTCCTGCTGAACGATCCCTATACGGCAGGCGGCAACCACCTGCCCGACTGGGTGATCACACGGCCGGTGTTCGTCGGCGGCAAGCTGGTGGCCTTCGCCTGCAACCGCGCCCATCAAGCCGATATCGGGGGCGGTGCGGCCGGCACCTACAATTCAGCGGCGACCGAGATCTTCCACGAAGGCATCCGCCTGCCGGTGCTGAAGCTGATCGAAGCCGGCAAGGTCCGCGACGACCTGTGGCGCCTGCTGATGCTGAACACGCGCCTGCCCGAGGCGCTCGATGGCGACCTGCGCGCCATGATCGGCTCGACCCGCATCGGCGCGGAACGGCTGGCGCTGCTGGTCGAGGAATTGGGCGTCGATCGCGCCGACGAGTTCTTCGAGGGCGTGCTCGATCATGCCGACCGCCGTTTCCAGACCTGCATCGACCGTCTCGCGCAAGGCGTATGGAAGGGCGAGGAACCGGTCGACAACGACTGCTTCGAGCCGATCGATGCGAAGATCGCCGTCGCGATCACGGTGAAGGACCGCAAGCTGGTCGTGGATTTCGCCGGCACCTCGCCGCAGGTGCGCGGCTTCAAGAACAGCTCGATCGCCAACTCGACCTCGGCGGTCTTCATGTCGCTGGCCTCGTTCTTCGAGCCCGACCTGCCGAAGAACGAGGGCGCCTTCCGCAGCGTCGAGATCCGCCTGCCCGAGGGCACGCTGGTGAACGCGCGCATGCCCGCGCCGATGACCATGAACACCGTGTTCGTGGCGCACGAGATCATCCACGCAATGTGGAAGGCGCTGGCCCAGGCCCTGCCCGAGCGCGCCTCGGCCGGCTGGTCGAAGGCCGTGCATGCCGTCACGGCGGGCCTGCGCGAGGATGGCGGGCGCTACGTCATGTATCAGTGGGCGGGTGCGCCGGCCGGCGGCGGCGTCGAGGGCCGCGACGGCTTCCACCTGATCGGTCATCTCATCACCCTGGGCGGCCTCACCCTGCCCAACCTCGAGACCTACGAGCAGCTCTACCCCGCGCGGTTCCGCCGCCAGGAAATGCGCTGCGACACCGCCGGCCCGGGCCGCTTCCGCGGCGGTGCCGGCTGCGATTACGAGGTCGAGATCTTCACCCCGGCCGACTATGCCTTCCGTGGCGAGGGCGCCGGCGCACCCTCGAGCTTCGGCGTCGCCGGCGGACAGGCTGGCGCCGGTGGCGAGGTCGTCCTCACCCTGATCGACGGCACGCACATCCAGGCGCCGAAATACGGTGTCGAACGCCATGGTCCCGGGACCTACCGCGCGCTGTCGCCCGGCGGGGGCGGCTATGGCGATCCGAAGACGCGCGAGCCGGAGCGTGTCTTGCGCGACGTCCGCGACGGCATCGTGAGCGTCGAGAATGCGGAAAGGAACTACGCCGTCGCGATCGCTGCGAACGGCCGCAGCGTCGATGCCGCGCGCACGGCGGAGTTGCGTAAAACCCTGCCCTGAATCCGCCATCTGCCGTTCGGCTGGCGGTCGGAGGGATCGTGCTCGTCTTGCCGCGAAGCGAACTCCCGACTTAGTTTCCTCCCCGATAATGAAAACAATCAGGGAAGGACTTCACATGATCCAGCGCCGTAGTTTCGTGGCCGGCACCGCCGCCGCCCTCACCCTGCCCTCGATCGCCTTCGGGCAGAGCGGCCAGATCCGCCTCGTCGTGCCCTATGGTCCCGGCGGCTCGACCGACACGGCCGGCCGCGTCCTGGCCGAGCGCATGTCGGCCGACACCGGCAAGAACATCGTGGTCGAGAACCGGCCGGGTGGCGGCACGATGGTCGGCATGGTGAACGTCGCCAAGAGCAAGCCCGACGGCACCAGCCTGATGATCCTGACGACCACGGCGGCGCTGCAGCCGGCGTTCGACATCCCGATGCCGATCGACCCGCAGAAGGACCTCGCGATGGTGGCGCAGCTCGCCGACATCCCGTGCGTGCTCGCGGTCAATGCCAACAACCCGGCCAAGACCTTCGCCGAGTTCATCGAATGGGTGAAGGCGCAGCCCGGCCCCGTCCACTATTCGACCTCCAGCTCGGGCGGCCTGCCGCATCTCTGGGGCGAGGTGATCGCCACGCGCACCAACGGCAAGCTCCAGCACATCCCCTACAAGGCCGCTGCCGAGGCGCTGCGCGATGCGGTCGCCGGCCACGTGCCGGCCTTCGTCGATGTGACCACGCCGGTCGACGGTCAGATCCGCGCCGGCACGATGCGCGGCCTCATCTGCGGCGCCAAGAGCCGCGTCGCCAACATCCCGGACGTGCCGGTCGCAAGCGAGCTCGGCGCGCCTGAACTCGAGGCAGCCGTCTATTTCGGCGTGGCGACGACGGCGGGCACGCCGCCGGAAATCATCCAGCAGCTCAACGCCGCGGTGAATGCCGCGCTGAAGGCCGAGGCGGTGCGCGAGAGGCTCACGTCGCTCGGCTTCATCCCGACCGGCGGCACGCCCGAGGCCTACGCCAAGCGTCTCGCCGACGAGACCGTGCGCTGGCGCAAGGTGATCAAGGACGCGAAGATCCCGGCGCCGACCTGAACGGCTGGCTCGGGTGCGCCCGGTCTAGAACGAGCCGGTGAACTCGAACTCGATCGAGTTCCTCACATTGTCGATCTTCCATGAGCTGAGGCGGCGCAGGAAGCTCTGCCCCAGCAGGGCCCGGCTGCGGGCCGGGCTGACTGAGGCCATGACATTCTCCATCGTGCGCTCGCCGATCCTGATCGAGCGCAGCCGCACGATGCGCTGCTGAAGTCCGCTGCCGTCGGCCAGGGTGAAGCGCCTCTGGCCCAGCGAATCGGCCTCGGTGAGGGTGCCGCTGCGCCTCAGCTCCTCGGCGAGTTCCTCCGGGATCTGGACGTTGGCCGCGCCCGAATCGACGATGAAGTACGCCATCGAGGTGCCGTTCACGGTGGCCGGCAGGACGAACACGCCGCCCATCCTCTGGAACCGCTCCGTGGCCCGCGCCAGCGCCGCATCCTCGAGGGCCTTGGCGCTCGGCGTCCCCGACGCGGGATCGCCGCCGCAAGGTGTCCAGCCCGGAGACGCCCCTTCGACGGGCCCGTAGCAATAGTTCGAGGCCGACAGCAGCTTCGAATAGGTGTCACGCTGCTCGCAGGCGGCAATTGCTTCAAGCGCGGGCGTCGCCGGCGCGCGGCAGGCGGCATTGCTCGTCTGCCATTGCGCAATGAACTGCGCCGCCTCCTGTGACTGCGCCTGCACTGCCGCAACTTCCAAGAGCAGTGTCGCGGTAAGCGTCGCCAGGAAGAGTATCTGTCTCATCGCTTCCGTCCCGATCACGATTGCGGCCGGTTGGACACTTCCGCGCTCAACCTGTACGAAGTCTATACCATCGCCCACCAAATGGTCGGCCTGCGATGGCTGAGAGATGCATGTGCTCCCGCCCGCGAACCGAGGCGACCGCATCTGGACCGGCCCGAGTTGCCGGTCTCGTTCTCGAACTTCCTCGTTCTCTCGAACGCCGGCTGTGCAATCCTGCGCGCGCCGAGCTGACAAGGGCCGCACGGCCCCGAAGGACATTCTCATGGAAATGCCAAAGAACATCTCCACCCTGATCTGGAGCGCCGTCGGCGGCGCCGTGCTCTGCGCGGTCGTCGGATTCACCTGGGGCGGTTGGGTCACCGGCGGAACGGCCCGCAAGGAGTCTGCCACGGCGGTCCGCGACGCCGTCGTCGTTGCCCTGGCACCGATCTGCGTCGACCGCTTCAACCGGCAGCCCGACGCGGCAATGAAGATCACCGAACTCAGCAAGGCCAGCACCTGGGACCGCGGCAACGTGATCGCCAAGAGCGGCTTCGCCACGATGCCGGGCGCCAAGGACGCCGAGTCCGACGTGGCGCGCGCCTGCGCCGAGATCCTGGCAAACCCGCCCACGCCCAAGAGCTAGGCGGCCAAGGTCCGAAACAATACGACGCCGGTCTCCTGGGCCGGCGTCGCTTACTTGCGCCGCGCCTTCGTCACGGCCTTGCGCGGCTTCTTCCGGGTGGCGGCGTCGACTTCGTCGAACGCTTCCTTCATGGTCATCAGCGCATTGGTCGCGGCCGGAAAGCCGCAATAGGCGATCATCTGGGTGATGATCTCGGTCACTTCGGCGCGCGACGCGCCGCAGCGCAAGGCCGCCTTCACATGCAGCTTCAGCTCCACCAGGGAAAAGCCCTGCACGGTGAGCGCCGCCACGGTGCAGAGTTCGCGCGTCTTCAGATCGATGACGTCGCGCGTATAGAGTTCGCCGAACGGGAAGGTGACATTCACCCACGCGAATTCCGGCGCCAGCGCCTTGATGTTGCGAATGTAGGAATCCGCCATCGGCCCGAGCTGCTTGCGGATTTCATGCATACCCCGCTGATACTCAGCCGAGCTCTCGTCGTGCTGGTTCGCCACGCTCTTCTTGGTTCGTGCCATGGATGCCCTCGCTTTCGGAGAGGACCCTAACCGCACTCCCCCACGCGGAGAAGCTTCAAACCTGGCACCACCGGGGCCACGACACGCCTCCCGCGCTCGGGCATAGTCATCACCAACTTGGGCTGGGGAGATATCGGATGAGCGACCCGAAGAACGGCGCGCACCTGCTGGTGCGCAACCTCGAGGCGCAGGGCGTCGAATACATATTCGGCATTCCCGGCGCCAAGATCGACCCCGTCTTCGACGCGCTGGTCGAATCGAAGATCAAGCTGGTCGTCTGCCGGCACGAGCAGAACGCCACCTTCATCGCGGGCGGGCTGGGCCGGCTGACCGGCAAGGCGGGCGTCGTGCTCGTGACCTCGGGACCGGGCGTGTCCAACCTGGCCACCGGACTCGCCACGGCCAATACAGAGGGCGATCCCGTAGTGGCGCTGGGCGGTGCCGTGCCCATCGCCGACCGGCTGAAGCAGGCGCACCAGAGCATGGACACGGTGGCGCTGCTGCGGCCCATCACCAAGTATGCGGCGGAGATCGACTCGCCGTCGGCGATCTCCGAAGTGACGGCCGCCGCGTTCCGCGCCGCCGAGTCCGGCCGCCCGGGCACCGCCTTCATCGGATTGCCAAAGGACGTCATGAAGGCCCCCGCTCCCGGCGCCGTGCTCACCCCGGCAACCATCCCGGCGATGGGCGCCGCCGACACTGAGGCGATCGCCGCCGCCGCCGCCCTGATCGAGGCGGCGCAACGGCCGGTGATGCTGCTCGGCATGCTGGCCAGCCAGGGGCCCGTCGCCCAGGCGGTGCGCGCATTGCTTGCCCGTACGCGCCTCGCCGTCGCCGGCACCTATCAGGCCGCAGGGGTGGTTCCGCGCGACCGGCTCGACTGTTTCGGCGGACGGGTCGGCCTGTTCCACAACCAGCCGGCCGACCGGCTGCTCGACGAGGCCGACCTGGTGATCACCGTGGGCTTCGACCCCGTCGAATACGACCCCGCGCTCTGGAATGCCGGCCGCAAGCGCAAGCTGATCCACATCGACTGCATTCCGGCGGACTACGACCAACACTACCGTCCGGATATCGAGCTGATGGGCAACAGCGCGGCCACCCTGCGGGCCCTGTCGGCCCTCGTGCAGCCGAAGGACCGCCCGATGCAGTCCGACCTGCTGGCCGAGATTCATCGCGAGCGCGCGACTGTAGCCGCCGAGGCAGCCAAACGCTCCGGCGCGCCCGTCCACCCACTGCGGCTAGTTTACGAGTTGCAGAAGCTGATCGACGAGGATGTGACGCTCTGCTCCGACATGGGCTCCTTTCATATCTGGATGGCGCGGCATCTCATCAGCCACCGGCCGCGGCAGATCATGATCAGCAACGGGCAGCAGACTTTGGGCGTCGCCCTCCCGTGGGGAATCGCTGCCTGCCTGGCCGAGCCCGGCCGCAAGGTTCTGTCGGTGTCGGGCGACGGCGGCTTCCTGTTCTCTGCCGTCGAACTCGAGACGGCGGTGCGCCTCAAGTGCAACTTCGTGCATCTGGTCTGGATCGACGGCAGCTACAACATGGTCGGGATTCAGGAGGTCGCCGCCTATGGCCGCGATTCAGGCGTGCATTTCGGCCCTGTCGACCTGGTGAAGTTCGCCGAGTCGATGGGCGCGCAAGGCCTCATGATCAAGGACGCCGATGACGTCGGCCCGACGCTGCGCAAGGCGATGGCGATCGACGGTCCGGTGCTGGTCGGCGTGCATGTCGACTATCGCGACAATCCCAGCCTGATGGCCGCGATGCACGAGGACGTCATCATCTGACGCCCTCGTCGATCACGGTCCACGGTCAGCGCAGACCGTAGGACCGGCGGCCGGCCGAGGTCAGGTCGACCGCCCAGGCGCCGAGCAGGCAGAGGAAGGCCAGGACCGCACCGAGCGCGCGGACATGGTTCCACGACGCCCAGGGCACGGAGAAGTCCTTCCAGTAGCTCGCGGCGTTGGCATCGGCGCCGGCCACCGTGGCGAGGGTCTCGTTCAACGGCACGTTGACCTGCAGGGTGACGCCGATCACCGCGGCGGCATGGATCAGCGCGGCCAGGGCGGCGAGCCGCGCCGCACCGCGATGACCGGCCGAGCGGGCGCCCAGCGCCGCCAGCAGAGGCAGGATCAGGGCCCCGAAGAAGACGACGGCGAAGAGGGGACTGCGCACGATGGTGTTGATGCCGTGCATCGAATTGACCGCCGACATGGCGCCGCCGAGATCGAGACCCGGCATGACGATGGTCGAGAAGGAATAGAAGATGCCCGCGTTGAGCGCGGTGCACAGCAAGGCGAGGACGAAGAAGACGTGGCGCATCCCTGAAACTCCGCTGACCCACCCTACGAAGCAGCAGCCCTAGCCGAGGCCGTTGCCGCCGTAAAGCCACTCCAGAGAGTCTAGCCACTGATCCTGCGTCCGCGCCCCCATCATCGCATTGCGCAATGCCGCGTGCGGGCCGGCCGGATGATAGACATGATCGCCCATCGCGCGAGACATCAGCTGCGTTCTCGCCGTGCGCAGGACGCGGCGGTCGCGATAGGTGACGAGGCCGCTCTCGACGGAAGCGCTGCGGGACAGCGAATCGGCGAGGCAGACGGCATCCTCCATCGCCATGCATCCTCCCTGTGACATGTACTGCAGCATGGGGTGTGCAGCGTCTCCCAGCAGCGCCACCCGTCCATCGACCCACCGGTCGACCGGATCACGGTCACAGAGAACCCACATGTGCCAGTTTCGGCCCCGGCCTATGATGTTCTGGGCTCGTTCACAGACATGGGCGAAACCCTTGCGCACCTCTTCCGTAGCGACGGGTCTGCCGGCGACGGGTTCGGGCGCATGGTTGTGATAAGTCACGACGAGGTTGAAGAGTTTCCAGCCCGAGAGCGGGTAGTGGACGATATGGCACTTCGGCCCGGCCCAAAGGGTGGCGGCGTTCCAGCGCAGGCCCTCCGGCATCGCTTCGGTCGGGATCACCGAGCGGTAGGTCGTATGGCCCGAGACGCGCGGCGGCCCGTCATTGGCGACCTGCACCCGCACATTCGACCACAGCCCGTCGGCGCCGATCAGGGCCCGCCCCCTCACCGTCTCGCCGCTGCGGAGCCGGGCGGTGACGGAAGTGCCATCCTGGTCGTAGCCGGTGACCTCAGCGCTGGTGCGCAGCTCGATCAGGGGATGATCCTCGCACCCCTTCAGCAGTACGCCGTGAAGATCGCCGCGATGCACGACGGCGTAGGGGTTGCCGAAGCGCGCGCGAAACCGCTCGCCGAGATCGATGTGGCAGATTTCGCCGTCGGCCAGCGCATCCATCAGGCGAAGCTGGTCGATATAGACCGCCATGCCGCGCGCCGCCTCGCCGACGCCGAGCCAGTCGAAACAGTGGAAGGCGTTGGGCCCGAGCTGGATGCCCGCGCCGATTTCCCCGAGGCGGCCGGCTTTCTCGAGCACCTGCGAGGCGATGCCCTTCTGGGCGAGGGCCAGCGCCGCCGCGAGTCCGCCGATGCCGCCGCCGGCGATGAGGATCCTATCGGGGACCACCGATGACCTTGTCGTCGTGCAACCGGGCAATCTCGTGCCCGGGCAGGCCGAGGATACCGGCAAGGATCTCGTCCGTATGCTGGCCGAGGACGGGCGCCGGCTGCGGCGGCTGCCGCGGCACGGCGCCAAACTGCATCGGCGAGGCGGCGACGGGATAGCGGCCGATGCCGGGCTGGTCGAGGATGGTGAACATCGGATTGTCGAGCACGTTCACCCGGTCGGCGGCCAACTCGCGAAATGTCTGGTAGGGCGACCAGAGGGCGCCGGCCTTCTTCAGGGCGGCGGAAACCTCCGCCGCATCGTGGGCCGCCACCCACGGCTCGATCACGGCGATGAGCTGCTGGCGGGCGTCCCAGCGGCCGGCATCGCTCTTGAGATCGACACCCGTCTCGACCTCGATCTTCCTGAAGGCGTCCGCGAAGCCGCCCGCCGCCGCCAGCGCATCGACATGGCGGTCAGAGAAGATGCAGATCATGACGAAGCGGCCATCCTTGGTGCGAAAGTCGCGGCCGAAGGTGCCGAAGATTTCGTTGCCGAAGCGCGGCCGGTCGACATCGTTCACGACCGCTTCGCCGATGTAGCCCAGCGCCGAGGTGGTCGCGAGCGCCATGTCCTGCAGCGGCAGCACGATCTTCTGCCCCTGCCCCGTCATGCGGCGATGGCGCTCGGCGGCGAGAAGCGAGAGGGCGCCGGCATAGGCGGCGGCGAGATCCCAGGGCGGACAGACCGCGTTCACCGGTCCTTCATGGCCGACCGGACCGGTGACCATGGGGAAGCCGGTGATGGCGTTCACCGTGTAGTCGACATGGGCCGAACCGTCGCGCGCGCCGATAATGTTGAGGGCGATAAGGTCGGCACGCTTCTTCGCCAGCTCCTCGTAGGCGAGCCAGCCGCGCGCCGGCATGTTGGTGGTGAAGATGCCCGCGCCCTCGCCCGGTGCGGTGATCAGCGCCGTGAGCAACTCGCGACCCTTGGGATTGCGCAGGTCCACAGCGATCGAGCGTTTGCCCTTGTTGAGGCCGGCCCAGTAGATCGAGCGGCCGTCTTCCGTGACCGGCCAACGCTCATTGTCGAGACCGCCCTTGATATCGTCGAAGCGGATCACGTCGGCGCCCATCTGGGCGAGCGTCATGCCGCCCAGCGGCGCGGCGATGAACGCCGAGCCCTCGACGATGCGGAGGCCCGCAAGAATGCCTGTCATGAACGTTTCCCGTATCTATTGATTATCGTGTTACTTGCGGCCGAGCGTGTGCTCGCGCTTCTCCAGCCACCAGCCGTATTCCGGCGTCCACAGGTCGAAGTCGGGATCGCACCCCAGCGCCTGCGCGGCGTGCAGCGCCCAGAACGGCTCGTAGAGCGCCTGGCGGCCGATCGCGATCAGGTCGGCATCGCCCGACTGCAGGATCGCCTCGGCCTGCGGCCCGTCGAGGATGAGGCCGACGGCCATCGTCGCGATGCCGGCCTGCTTCTTCACGGCCGAAGCGAACGGCACCTGGAAGCCGAGCCCGCGCTTGACGCCGGCCGCGGTCGCGGCACCCGCGATGCCGCCGGAGGAGCAGTCGATCACGTCGACGCCGATCGCCTTCAGCTCCTGGGCGAACGCCACCGTATCGTCGACGTCCCAGCCGCCGCCCCCATCGACGGCGGAGACGCGCACGAACAGCGGCTTGCTCTCCGGCCATGCCTGCCGCACGGCCCGCGCCACGTCGAGCGGGAAGCGCATGCGGCCGGCGCGGTCGCCGCCATACTGATCGTTGCGCGTGTTGCTGATCGGCGAGAGGAACTGCGCGAGCAGATAACCGTGCGCACCGTGCACCTCGAGCACGTCGTAGCCGGCGGCATCGGCGCGCTTCGCAGCGGCGGCGAACTTCTGCACCAGCTCCTCGATTTCGGCGACCGACAGGGCCCGCGGTTTCAGCCAACCCTCGGCCGCTGCGAGGTCGGTGGGGCCGACCACTTCCCATTTCTTCCAGCCTGCGCCTTCCGGTCCGAACTGGCCGCGCTTGTCGAAGGTGCGCGGCGTCGAGCCCTTGCGACCCGAATGGGTGATCTGGGTCGCCGACAGCACGCCCTCGCCGCGGATGAAATCGGTCAGTCGCTTGTGGCTCGCGATCTGGCCGTCGTCCCACAGGCCGAGATCGCCTTGCGTGACCCTGCCGCGCGGTTCGACGGCGCAGTTCTCGGTGAATACGGTGCCGAACCTGCCCAGCGCGAACTTGCCGAGGTGAACGAGGTGGAAGTCGTTCACCAGCCCGTCCGTCGCGCGGAACTGGACCATGGGGGAAACGACGCAGCGATTGGGTGCGGTGACGCCGCGCATCTTGAGCGGCGTGAAGAGAAGCGGTTTCTGCAAAGGTCGGTCCCCCGGACGGGATGGCTTTCGGAAAGCCGAACATAGACCGGGGCGACCCTCAGGGCCTATCCTTCCCGCCATGTTTGACCTCGTCATCCGAAACGGAACCGTGATCGACGGCTCGGGCGCCCGGCGCCGGATCGCCGATGTTGCAGTGCAAGGCGATCGCATCGCCGCCGTCGGTCCCAAGCTGGGACCGGGCAAGCGCGAGATCGACGCCGACGGGCTGATCGTCGCCCCGGGCTTCGTCGACATCCACACCCACTATGATGGGCAGGCGACCTGGGATCCGTTCGTTACGCCCTCCTCCTGGCATGGCGTCACGACGACGGTGTTCGGCAATTGCGGCGTCGGCTTCGCGCCGGTGCGTCCGGGCGCCTCGGGCTACCTCATCAACCTGATGGAAGGCGTCGAGGACATTCCCGGCACCGTCCTCAGCGAAGGCGTGAAGTTCAACTGGGAGTCCTTCCCCGACTATCTCGACGCCCTGGCCTCGATGGACCGCGCGGTCGACGTGGCCGCACAGCTCCCGCACGGCGCGCTGCGCTTCTATGTGATGGGCGACCGCGGCGCCGAACATGCCGAGGTGCCGACCGAACGCGAGATCGAGGAGATGGCCCGCCTCACCGAGGAGGCGCTGCATGCCGGGGCCATGGGCTTCACCACCTCGCGGACCACCAAGCACAAGGCCCGCGACGGCCGCTTCACGCCGACGCTGAGTGCCCACGAGGCCGAACTTCTCGGCATCGCCCAGGGCATGAAGCGCGCCGGCCGCGGCGTGCTGCAGGTCAATTCGGATTTCGGCCCCGGCGAGTTCGAGGCGCTGGACGCGGCCGCCAAGCTGGCGGGCCGGCCGCTCTCCTGCCTGCTGGTGCAGGTCGACGCGCAACCGAAGCTGTGGCGCGAGACGCTCGACCAGATCAATGCCGTGCGCCGCAGCGGCCGCATAGCCAACGCGCAGGTGGGCTCGCGGCCGATCGGCGTCATCATGGGCCTCGAAACGACGGCGCATCCGTTCGCCGGCCATCGCGCCTGGCTCGACATGCGCAAGCTCTCGCCCGAGGAACGCTACCAGCGGCTCGTTGCCGACGCCGAGCTGCGCCGGGCGCTCACCGAGACGCAGCAGGCGCCCAACCCGCGCGCCTTCATGGCCGAGGCGTTCCACCGGATGTTCCCGATCGGCGAGCGGCCCGACTACGAGCCGGATGCCAAGGATTCGATCGCGGCGATCGCGCAGCGCACGGGGCGCACGCCGCAGGCGGTGGCGCTCGAAGAGATGATGTCGCGCGGCGGCAAGGGCCTGCTGATGCTGCCCTTCGAGAACTATGCCTATGGCAGCCTCGACGTGGTGCACGAGATGATCACCGATCCCGCATCGGTGCTGGGCATTGCGGACGGCGGCGCCCATGTCGGTGTGATCTGCGACGCCTCCTCGCCGACCTCGCTGCTGACCCTGTGGGGCCGCGACCGCACGCGCGGACCGAAGCTCGACCTCGAGTTCCTGATCGCCAAGCAGACGCGCGGCACGGCCGAGGCCTATGGGCTGATGGACCGCGGCCTGCTGGCGCCGGGCCACAAGGCCGACATCAACGTGATCGACTTCGACAACCTCGCCCTGAAGCGCCCCGAAGTGGCCTATGACCTGCCGACCGGCGGCCGCCGCCTGATCCAGCGCGCCTCGGGCTACAGGCACACGTTCAACGCCGGCGTCGAGACGCTGCAGAACGACGAGCTGACCGGCGAACGCCCGGGCCGGCTTGTGCGTGGGGCGCAAACGGCGGGTTGATGAAACCGTCCTCCCCATTCAGATGGCGAGGTGTCGCGTCTTGGGCGACGGAAGGGTCATGACCCCATCGCCCTCGTAAGACGAGGGCACTTCCCCTTTGCGGAGCCCGCAAAGGGGAAGAAGTTGATTACACCGTCATGTGCTTGCGCACGGCCTCGACGTCGAAGGTCTCGCGCGTGCCCGAGAGCACGACTTCGCCGCGGTCCATGACCGCGAAATCGTCGGCGAGCTCATGGGCGAAGTCGAGATACTGCTCGACCAACACGATCGCCATGTCGCCGCGCTGGCGCAAATAGACGATGGCACGGCCGATGTCCTTGATGACCGAGGGCTGGATGCCTTCGGTCGGCTCGTCGAGCAGCAGGAGCTTCGGCCGCATGGTGAGCGCGCGACCGATCGCGAGCTGCTGCTGCTGGCCGCCGGAGAGATCGCCGCCGCGGCGCTTCAGCATCGACTGCAGCACCGGAAATAGTTCGAACACCTCGTCCGGCACCTTCTTGTGCTCGCGGCTCACCGGCGCGAAGCCGGTCTCGAGATTCTCCTTCACCGTCAGCAGCGGGAAGATCTCGCGGCCCTGCGGCACCAGCGCCACACCGCGGCGCGCGCGTTCATAGGGAGGCAGCTTGGAGACTTCCTGGCCGTCGACCTGGATGGTGCCCGAGGCAATGGACTGCATGCCGGAGATGGCACGCAGCAGGCTGGTCTTGCCGACGCCGTTGCGCCCGAGCAGGCAGGTGACGCGACCGATCGTGGCGGTCAGCGATACGCTGCGCAACGCCTGGGCGGCGCCGTAGTAGAGATTGACGTTCTGGGCTGAAAGCATCGTCATCGTCCGAGATACACTTCGACAACGCGCGGGTCGGCGCTCACCTGGTCGAGCGAACCCTCGGCCAGGGTCGAGCCCTCGTGCAGCACGGTCACCTTGACGCCGAGCGCGCGCACGAAGCTCATGTCGTGCTCGACCACGACGACCGAATGCGATTTGTTGACCTCCCGCAGCACCTGCGCCGTGGTCTCGGTCTCGACGTCGGTCATGCCTGCGACCGGCTCGTCGACCAGCATCAGCTTGGGATTCTGCGCCAACAGCATGCCGATCTCGAGCCACTGCTTCTGGCCGTGGCTGAGCCGGGCCCCCAGCATGTGCTGCTGCGGGCCCATGCGGATGATCGACAGGATCTCCTCCAGCCGGTCGTTCTCGGCCTTGCTGGGCGCTGCCATGAGCAACTGGTACCAGCCCCGCATGCCGGCCAGCGCCAGCAGGAGATTGTCGCGCACCGTATGGTTCTCGAACACGGTGGGCTTCTGGAACTTGCGGCCGATGCCGAGGGTCGCGATGTTGGCCTCATCGAGCTTGGTGAGATCGGCCCTGCCGTCGAACACAACCTCACCCGAGTCGGGGCGGGTCTTGCCGGTGATCACGTCCATCATGGTGGTCTTGCCGGCGCCATTGGGCCCGATGATCGCCCGCATCTCACCCGGCTCGATCAGCAGGGAGAGGTTGTTCAACGCCTTGAAGCCGTCGAACGAAACGCTGACACCGCTGAGATAGAGCAGCGCCGACGTGGAGCGCGCGTGGGTGATGCCGGGAGCCTTCATGCCGCAGCCCTCGCCCGCCGCTCGCGCGATCGGTTCATGAACTGATTCCACAGGCCGACGACACCCTTGGGCAGCAGCAGCGTCACGACGATGAACAGGGCGCCGAGCGCGAACAGCCAGACCTCCGGCAGCGCGCCGGTGAGCCAGGTCTTGCCGAAATTCACCATGAAGGCGCCGATCACCGGCCCGATCAGCGTGCCGCGCCCACCGACCGCGACCCACAGCACGGCCTCGATCGAATTGCCGGGCGAGAACTCGCCGGGATTGATGATGCCGACCTGCGGCACGTAGAGCGCGCCGGCGATGCCGGCCATCGCCGCCGACAGCACGAAGACGAACAGCTTGTAGCGCTCGACCCGATAGCCCAGGAACCGCATGCGGCTTTCGGCGTCGCGTACCGCGGTCAGGGCCTTGCCGAAGCGCGAGCCCACGATGGCGGCGGAGATCACCAGGAAAATCGCCAGCGCGAGCGCCGAGGCAAAGCACAGCACGGCGCGCGTCGTGTCGGACTGGACGGAATAGCCCAGGATGTCCTTGAAGTCGGTCATGCCGTTGTTGCCGCCCAGCCCCATGTCGTTTCGGAAGAAGGCCAGCAGCAGGGCGAAGGTCATCGCCTGGGTGATGATCGAGAGATAGACGCCGGTGACGCGGCTGCGGAAGGCGAACCAGCCGAGCGCCAGCGCGAGCAGGCTCGGCACCAGCACGATCATCGGTGCAGCAAACCAGAAACTGTCGAAGCCGTGCCAGAACCAGGGCAGCTCCTTGTAGTTCAGGAACACCATGAAATCGGGCAGCAGGGGATTGCCGTACACGCCGCGCGTGCCGATCTGGCGCATCAGGTACATGCCCATGCAATAGCCGCCGAGCGCGAAGAAGGCGGCGTGGCCGAGCGTGAGGATGCCGCAGAACCCCCAGACGAGATCGACCGCCAGCGCCAGCGAGGCATAGCAGAGATACTTGCCGACGAGCTGCACCGCCCAGGACGGCATGCGAAACGCGCTGTCCGCCGGCAGAAGCAGGTTCGACAGCGGCACGAGGATGCCGACCGCCAGAACCAGCAGGACGAAGAGGCGCAGGTTACGGGTCATGCCCTGCCAGAGGAACCGTGTGACCATTATTCGACAGAACGTCCCTTCAGCGCGAACAACCCGCGCGGCCGGCGCTGGATGAACAGGATGATGAATACCAGCACCAGGATCTTGCCCAGCACCGCGCCGGCGTAGGGCTCGAGGAACTTGTTCACGACGCCGAGCGTCAGCGCGCCGATCAAGGTACCGAACAGGTTTCCGACGCCGCCGAACACCACGACCATGAAGGAGTCGATGATGTAGCCCTGGCCGAGGTTGGGGCTGACATTGTCGATCTGGCTCAACGCCACGCCGGCCAGGCCCGCGATGCCGGAGCCGAGGCCGAAGGTCAGCGCGTCGACTCGCGGCGTGCGGATGCCGACGGCCGAGGCCATCGGGCGGTTCTGCGTGACGGCGCGCATGTAGAGGCCGAGCGGCGTCTTGCGCAGCAGCAGGATGAGAGAGGCGAAGACGATCAGCGCGAACACCACGATCCAGAGGCGTCCATAAGTGATGTTGAGCTGGCCGAGTTGGAACGCGCCCGACATCCACGACGGCGCTCCGACCTCGCGGTTGGACGAGCCGAAGATCGAGCGCACGGCCTGCTGCAGCACGAGCGACAGGCCCCAGGTCGCGAGCAGCGTGTCGAGCGGACGCCCGTAGAGGAAGCGGATGATGGTGCGTTCGATCAGGATCCCGATGGCGCCCGAAACGAGGAAGGCGAGCGGCAGGGCGATCACCAGAGAGACGTCGAACAGATGCGGCGCCGAGGTGCGGATGACCTCCTGGACGACGAAGGTCGTATAGGCGCCCAGCATGACCATCTCGCCATGCGCCATGTTGATCACGCCCATCGTGCCGAAGGTGATGGCGAGCCCGATGGCGGCCAGCAGCAGTACCGAGCCGAGCGAGATGCCGTACCAGACGTTCTGCGCCATCTGCCAGGCGGCCAGCGTCTGTTCGATCGACTCGGCGCCGGCCGTGGCAGCCGTCTTGACCTCGCCGTCGGAGGCCGCGGCGACGGTCTTCAGGATGCCGAGCGAATCGCGGTCGCCGCGCTCACGAACCAGGGCGATCGCCGCGAGCTTCTGCGCCGGCGGAGCGTCGGCGGTCGCGAGCACGATGGCGGCCCGCGCCTCACTCATCGCGCGCTTGATGCGCGGGTCCTTTTCGACGGCAAGCGCCTGATCCAGGGCCGCCAGAGCCGTCGCATCGCGGCGCTTGAAGAGCGCGTCGGCGGCGCTGAGCCGGATCCTGGCGTTGGGGCTCATCAGGGTAAGCGAGCCGACCGCCGCTTCGATCGTGCCGCGCAGGCGGTTGTTGACCCTGACGCGTTCGAGATCGGCTTCGACGGCACTGCCGGCCGGTTTGCCCGAGATCGCATCGCTCAGCGCGAGATTGTTGCCGTCGACCTTGCCGATGACCACGAGCTTATCGGAATTTCGGATATAGAGCTGGCCTGCCCCAAGGGCTTCGAGGATCGGCGCGGCGCGTTCGTCGCCCGACGTCGCCAGCGCGGTGATCGCCGCCTCGCGCTCGCCCAGACCGCCGGAGGTGAGATTCCCGACGAGGACCGTGAGGTCAGCCGCAACGGCCGCCCCGGCCAGTGCCAGCGACGCCAACACGGAAAGCAGGACCGAGAACGGTCGATGAAAAAGCATGTGCTGTGACTTAACCCCAGGAGATGGAAACGGGGCGACCAACAAAGCCGCCCCGTCCTGTGAGTCCTGCGCCTCGGCCTACTTGGCCGCCTTGCCGATGCACTTGTTGGCGACGGTGTCGAAGTTTCCGCAGTTCACGGGCTTCGTCCAATCAGCCTTCAGATTCTTGGAGTCGTCGAGGATCGGCGACCATGCGGCGCCCGGGACGAGGCCGGGGGTCTTCCACACCACGTCGAACTGACCATTGCCCTCGATCTCGCCGATCAGCACCGGCTTGGTGATGTGATGGTTCGGCAGCATCTCGGAGATTCCACCCGTCAGGTTCGGGACCTTGATGCCGACGAGCGCGTCGATCACCTTGTCGGGGTCGATCGTGCCGGCCTTCTTGACCGCCTCGACCCACATCCGGAAGCCGATCACCGATGCTTCCATCGGATCGTTGGTCACGCGCTTGGGGTTCTTGGTGAAGGCCTGCCAGGTCTTGATGAACTCCGCGTTGGTCGGATCCTTGACCGACTGGAAGTAGTTCCAGGCCGCCAGATGGCCGACCAGTGGCTTGGTGTCGATGCCGGCCAGTTCTTCTTCGCCGACCGAGAAGGCCACGACGGGGATGTCCTTGGCCTTGATTCCCTGGTTGCCGAGTTCCTTGTAGAACGGGACGTTGGCGTCGCCGTTGATCGTCGAGACGACGGCGGTCTTCTTCCCGGCCGAGCCGAACTTCTTGATGTCGGCCACGATCGACTGCCAGTCGGAATGACCGAACGGCGTGTAGTTGATCATGATGTCTTCCTTCGGAACGCCCTTCTGGAGGAGGTACGCTTCGAGGATCTTGTTGGTCGTACGCGGATAGACGTAGTCGGTGCCGGCGAGGACCCAGCGCTTCACGTCGCCGCCATCCTTGCTCATCAGGTAATCGACGGCCGGGATCGCCTGCTGGTTCGGCGCCGCGCCGGTGTAGAACACATTACGCTGGCTCTCCTGGCCCTCGTACTGGACCGGGTAGAACAGGATGCCGTTCAGCTCCTCGAACACCGGCAGCACCGACTTGCGGCTGACGGACGTCCAGCAGCCGAACACCACGGCGACCTTTTCCTTCTGCAGCAGCTCGCGCGCCTTCTCGGCGAACAGCGGCCAGTTCGACGCCGGGTCCACAACGACGGCCTCGAGCTTCTTGCCCAGCAGGCCGCCCTTCTTGTTCTGCTCCTCGACCATCATCAGCACGACGTCCTTCAGGGTCGTCTCGCTGATCGCCATCGTGCCCGACAGCGAATGGAGGATGCCGACCTTGATCGTGTCCCCCGCCTGCGCAAACGCGCTGGTCGCCGCGCTGGCCACCAGGCCGGCGGCAACGAGGCCCGTCCGCATGAGTGTTCCCAATTTCATCCCGCTCTCCTTGTCTTTCGACGGATCTCCCCGCCAAAAATCAAGGGAAGCGAAATTCGTGCCAAACCGGCCCAGTGCCCTTGGGATAAGGATTAGTTGGCAATGAGGACGAGCGCACCGCCGGCCATGACCGCGCCGCCCAGCGCCCGCAATCCAAGGTCGCCGCCGGCACGGCGCACAACCCAGCCGAGCCCCAGACCCACGGCGTGCAGCAAGGCCGTCGCGGCGACGAAGCCCAGAATATAGAGGCCGGTCCCGCTCGCGGGCGCTTCCATGGCATGGGCATAGCCGTGGAACACCGCAAATAAACCGACGACGGCCATGGCTGCGGCAGACGGTAGACGCACCGCGGCTATGATGAGCGCGCCTAGCAGCAGGACCGATGCAACGATGCCCGCCTCGACCATAGGCAGTTTAATGCCCGCGAATCCGGCAGCTGCTCCGACAAGCATCATCGCAATGAACGAGGCCGGCACGAGATACGCGGCTGCCGGGCGTTTCGCGGCCAGCAGCGATGCCCATACGCCTACACCGATCATCGCCAGCAAGTGATCGAGACCGGTAAAGGGATGGGCAAATCCGGTAGTCTCGTGCCCCGTGTGGGCCAGAACGGGGCTTGCCACCATAACGAGCAAAGCCGCCAGGCGGATCGTCCGAATCTTCATTTGAATGCTCCTGTGATCTAGTTCAGTCGGGACGGCAGGCCGCCCTGCCGTACGATGAAGGCCGCGATCTCTTCCAAGCCCTTATTTTCCTTGAGATTGGAGAAAATGAAAGGCCGTTGGCCACGCATCCGGCGGGCATCGCGGTCCATGACCTCGAGACTGGCGCCGACCAGCGGCGCGAGGTCGATCTTGTTGATCACCAGCAGGTCCGACCGCGTAATGCCGGGGCCGCCTTTGCGCGGGATCTTCTCGCCGGCGGAGACGTCGATCACGTAGATCGTGAGGTCGGCCAGTTCCGGCGAGAAGGTCGCGGCGAGATTGTCGCCGCCGGATTCGACGAAGATGACCTCGAGATCCGGCCACTTGCGCACGATGTCGGAGACGGCGGCGAGATTGATGGAGGCGTCCTCGCGGATGGCCGTGTGCGGGCAACCGCCCGTCTCGACGCCCACGATGCGCTCGGGCGCGAGGGCGCCGGCACGGGTCAGGAACTCGGCGTCTTCCTTGGTGTAGATGTCGTTGGTGACGACGGCGATGTCGTAGAGATCGCGCATGCGCTTGCACAGGCGTTCGACGAGCGCGGTCTTGCCCGATCCGACAGGGCCGCCGACCCCCACTCTGAGCGGACCACGCAGACTCATTTGTCCAGTTCTCCAGCCACCAAGGCGATATATCCCACGCCGAGCAACAGGCAGTAAGGCGAATAGTATCGTCTGTTGCGCGTGGCAAACGGTTCGATCGTGAAATGCGCCCGCCAGCGATGGCTGTAGCCCGCGATCCCCCGCGCCACGAAAATGCCGGCGATCATGTAGCTGCCGGCCAGCACGGCCGGTTCGGCAATACGGCCCAGCGCGTACCACGGCCACAGGGCCATCACGGCAAGAACGAGCGCCACCAGGAAGCACTGCCAGGAAGGCGGCATGCGCCGGCGTCCGTCGCCGACGACGCTCCGGGCCAGGGCCTCCTCGCTCGCTTCCGGCCAGTGGCTACCCAGGCCCCACATCACATGGATCACGGCGATGGCGCCGACGCCGATCGTCAGGAGAAGAGCCATCAGGGCGGTCATGAGCGGAAGAGCCGTGTGTATTGTGTTTCGTGACGGAGCGAGCACCAGTCGAGCAGCGGCGTCGCCGTCCCGACCTCGTCCAGGGAGTCGATCGCGATGGCGGCCCGAGTGGCTTCGTTAACCGATGCTTCGAGCGCCGCCAAGGCGATCTGGCCGTCGGTCTGGCCGAGCGGAACCGCCCGCAAGGCAGCCGAGATCAGGTTGGCGGTGAAGGCGTGGAGATAGCCCGCCAGCGCCGGTTCGAGCGCGATGCCGTGCACCGCCGCGGCGAGTGCCACGGCAACCGGGAGGGCGAGCTCGCCGTCGAGCCGCCGATGCACCTCGTCGAGGGCGGCGTGGGGCCAGGCCGTGCGCGTGATCGACAGAAACGAACCGCCCTGCTGGCGCGATTCCAGCGCCATCTCCGAGGTGCCGCGCCAGGCCGCGGCGCGCTCGGCAACGGCATCGAACGCGGGCCAGTCGGCCTCGCTGGCCGCCTGCCAGCCCGCCGCGAACAGAGCCCCGTCGACCGCGCCCGTGCCGCGCCGCAGGACGCTGTCGAGCCAGGCCACCAGCGCGGCGCGGTCCCGGATCAACCCCTCTTCCACCGCCGTCTCGACGCCGTGGCTGTAGCTGAAGGCGCCGATCGGATAGGAGGGCGAGAGCCAGGCAAGCAGCCTATACAGCGGGTCGCTAGCCATGACGCTCCGCGTGCAGCTCACCGTGGCGATGACCGGTGTCGTGATTGTGCTGGCCATAGGCGCCGCCTTCCGGGTCGAAGGGGGCGCGGACCTTGCGCACTTCGGCGCCAAGGCCCTTCAGCATGTCGACGATGACATGATCGTCGCGGATCAGGATGCGTTCGGCGTCGATCTGCGTCGGCAGGTGGCGATTGCCGAGGTGCCAGGCGAGCCGCGCGAAGGCTGCGGCGTCGCGACCGCGCACCTCGACAAGATCCTCGTCGGCGGCCTTCACCTCGACGAAGCCGCCTTCCTCCAGTTTCAGACCGTCGCCGGTGTGCAGCACCACCGGCTCGACCAGGTCGAGCAGGAAGTCGAGCCCATCGTCGCCCAGCATGCGCAGGCGGCGCCGGTAGCGATCGTCGAACAGGAGGGTGACGGTGTCGGTGCGCTCGGACGCCGGCCAGCCGCCGGCGCGCACGACCTCTATGGCGCGCTTCACGGTCAGAACAGGAAATACCGCTGCGCCATCGGCAGCGACGTGGCCGGCTCGCAGGTCAGCAGCTCGCCGTCGGCGCGCACCTCGTAGGTCTCGGGATCGACGTCGATCTTGGGGCAGGTCGAGTTGTGGATCATGTTCTTCTTGCCGATCTTGCGCGTGCCCTTCACCGCAAGCAGCGAGCGGGTGAGGCCCCACTTCTTGGCGACGCCCTTGGTGATGGCGGCCTGTGAGACGAACAGCACGGGGCTCGTCACGAGGCTGCGACCGAAAGCGCCGAACATCGGCCGGTAGTGGACCGGCTGCGGCGTCGGGATCGAGGCGTTGGGATCGCCCATGGGGGCGGCGATGATCGAACCGCCGATCAGCACCATGTCGGGCTTGGCGCCGAAGAAAGCCGGCGACCACATGACGAGATCGGCGCGCTTGCCGACCTCGACCGAGCCGACATGCTTGGCGATGCCGTGGGTGATGGCCGGGTTGATCGTGTACTTGGCGACGTAGCGCTTGACGCGGAAATTGTCGTTGTCGCCAGCCTCTTCCTTCAGCCGCCCGCGCTGCTTCTTCATCTTGTCGGCGGTCTGCCACGTCCGGATCACCACCTCACCGACCCGGCCCATCGCCTGGCTGTCGGACGACATCATCGAGAAGGCGCCGATATCGTGGAGGATGTCCTCCGCCGCGATGGTCTCCTTGCGGATGCGGCTCTCGGCGAAGGCCACGTCCTCGGGGATGGCGGCGTCGAGATGATGACAGACCATCAGCATGTCGAGATGCTCGTCCACGGTGTTGACCGTGTAGGGCATGGTCGGATTGGTCGAGCTGGGCAGCACGTTCTTCTCTCCGGCCAGCCGGATGATGTCGGGCGCATGGCCGCCGCCCGCGCCTTCCGTGTGGAAGGTCGCGATGGTGCGGCCCTTGAAGGCGGCGCGCGTCGTCTCGACGAAGCCCGATTCGTTCAGCGTGTCGGTGTGGATCGCGACCTGGACGTCGTAGCGGTCGGCGACGCTCAGGCAATTGTCGATGGCGGCCGGGGTGGTGCCCCAGTCCTCGTGCAGCTTGAGCCCGCAGGCGCCACCCTCGATCTGTTCCTTGAGGCCGGCGGGCTTGCTGGTATTGCCCTTGCCGAAGAAGCCGAGGTTCATCGGCAGGCCTTCGGCGGCCTGCAGCATGCGGCCCATGTGCCATGGCCCGGGCGTCACCGTCGTGGCGAGCGTGCCGTGTGCCGGGCCGGTGCCGCCGCCCAGCATCGTCGTGACGCCGCTGTAGAGCGCGTCATCGATCTGCTGCGGACAGATGAAATGGATGTGGCAGTCGATGCCGCCCGCGGTGATGATCTTGCCCTCGGCCGCGATCGCCTCGGTGCCGGGTCCGATGATGATGTCGACGCCAGGCTGAACGTCCGGATTGCCCGCCTTGCCGATCGCAACGATCACCCCGCCCTTGAGGCCGATATCGGCCTTCACGATGCCCCAGTGATCGACGATCAGGGCATTGGTGATGACCGTGTCGACGGCGCCCTGTGCGCGCGTCTTCTGGCTCTGGCCCATGCCGTCGCGGATCACCTTGCCGCCGCCGAACTTCACCTCTTCGCCGTAGATCGTGTGGTCCTTCTCGACCTCGATGAAGAGTTCGGTGTCGGCCAGCCGCACCTTGTCGCCCACGGTGGGGCCGAACATATGGACATAGGCCGAGCGCGAGATCCGGGTGGGTCCTTCGTTGGACGGCCCGACCTTGGCAATCGGCCCCAGCTTGCCGGCGACCCGCCCCTGGAAACCATGGCTCTCGCGGCCCCCCATGTACGGCGTGAGCCGCACGGTGCGCGACTGGCCCGGCTCGAAGCGCACGGCGGTGCCGGCGGCGATGTCGAGCCGCATGCCCTTCGCGCGCTTGCGGTCGAACTTCAGGGCGTCGTTGGTCTCGAAGAAATGATAGTGGCTGCCGACCTGGATGGGCCGGTCGCCGGTGTTGGCAACCTCGATGGTGATCGGGTTGCGACCCTTGTTGAGCTCGAGTTCGCCGGCGCTCGGGAAGATTTCACCTGGAATCATGGCGTCTCTCCTCAGCGAATCGGCGCATGGACGGTGACGAGCTTGGTGCCGTCGGGAAAGGTCGCCTCGACCTGGATCTCGGCCAGCATGTCGGCGATGCCATCCATGACCTGGGCCCGCGAGATCACGTGCGCGCCGTCGCGCATCAGGTCGGCGACCGAGCGGCCGTCGCGAGCGCCCTCGACGACGAAATCGGTGATCAGCGCCACGGCCTCGGGATAGTTGAGCTTCACGCCGCGCTCCAGGCGACGACGCGCCACGATGGCGGCCATGGCCACCAGAAGCTTGTCCTTTTCGCGCGGCGTCAAATTCATTCGTTTCCCCCGGCCCGTAGGCCCCGACTATAGCGCGAGCGAGTCTGCATCAAACATGCCAAACGCGCGGCAGGCGGCGGCCGCGAAACTCGGTGAGAAACCGGATGGTCGCATGGCGCACCGCGGTCGCCTCCCCTAACAGGCGCGCCACGAGGATGCCATTCACGACGGTGACGCCTGCACGCACCGGGTCTGCAGCCTCGAGCAAGGCGCGGGCCTTCTCGAAATGCGGCTGAGGGGCATCCCACACGCCGATCACGGTCGCCAGCGCATTGGCGGTCCCGAAACCGGCACCGTCCGGCGTCTCGCCCTCGACCCGCAACGTGTCGGTCCAGACCAGCCGACCGGGGCGACGCACCGACCAGGCGTCGAGCAGGAGGCCGGACGTGAAGCGCTCGCCCGAAGCACCGCGGCCCAGGACCACCATCTCGCAGGCAAGCAGCGAGCCGCCCTCGACGACTTCGGCCACCGTCCGGCGCTTCAGCTGCGCGCCCTCGAAGACGATGGTCTCCTGGGGCAGCCAGTCGAGCGTCGCACCCTCGGCGACCCGCACGGCGACGTCGATCGTGCAGGGAGCGCTGCCTTTCGAGGCGCGGTAGATCTTCTCGGCGGCCTGCGTGGTTGCCACGGCTTCTGCGCCAGGGCCGATCTCGACCGACATTCTGAGGGCGTCGCCGCCCGTCACACCGCCCGAGGTGGTGATCATGACGGCCTGCGGCGGTTCGCCCAGTTCGGGTTTCGGGAACAAAACCCGGCAGGGGTCGCGTTGATAGAGATCGCCCAGGCGTGTCTTGCCATCCCGCAGGTCGAAGGTGACCCGGCTTTCGCCGGAGGCGCGTTGCATGCGGGGGGAGAGACTGGTGGTCATCGGCCCCGACTTGATAGATTAAGGACCAGAATGAGCAAGGCCTTCACCAAGGAAAGCGACGACGACGACGAGGACGACCTGCCCGACGATGTCGGCGGATTGCCTCCCGGCGCCAAGAACTACATGACCCCGCAGGGCTTCGAGCGCATGCGCGAGGAGCTGATGACGCTCATGCGCAAGGAGCGGCCCGAGGTGGTACAGGTCGTGTCGTGGGCCGCGGCCAACGGCGACCGTTCGGAGAACGGCGACTATCTCTACGGCAAGAAGCGCCTGCGCGAGATCGACCGCCGCATCCGCTTCCTCAGCAAGCGGCTGGAACGCTCCGAAGTCGTGGATCCGGCCAAGCGGCCCAAGACCGACCAGGTGTTCTTCGGTGCCACCGTCACCTACGTCAATTCGAAGGATGAGGAACGCACGGTCAGGATCGTCGGCGTCGACGAAGTCGACCCGGGTCGTGGCCATGTGAGCTGGATCTCGCCCATCGCCCGCGCCGTCATGCGGGCCCGCGAGGGCGATGCCGTGCGCATGAACACACCCGGCGGCGAGGAAGAGATCGAGATCGTGAAGGTCGATTACGTCTAGCAAACACTCCGTCATCTCGACCGCGGCGCGGAGTGGAGAGATCTTCTCTCCACGAATTGCCAGCTTTTGCTGGCGCGAAGGTGTCTCCGATCCTCACCTTCGGTGCTCCGGTTCGGGCGGGGTAACCCCCGCCCTGAGACGACGGGCCTTTTGCAATAATTACATCGCCACCAGCGCCAGGTCCTGGAACCAGCTCTGCGCCTGTGTGTACGACTTGATCCGCGACGACAGAGCCCGCGGTGTCCTGTCGTGATAGACCCAGATCATCACGGCATCGTCCACCGCCTTGGCATGGATCTGCGCCGCCAGAGCATCCTGTTTGGCCGGATCGAACGTGTTCTGCAGTTCGACGACCAACCGGTCGACGTCCGCGTTCTTGTAGCTGCTCCAGTTCACGCCGACGGGCGCCACCTGGTCCGAGGCGAAGAAGCGGTTCACCGCATAGAAGGGATCGGACGTGACATGGGTGACGTTGGTCGCGCTCACGTCCCTGTTCATCTCGGCCTTGGCGCCGCTGCGCCACCCCGTCATCAGCGCCTCGAGTTCGACGGGCTTGAAGTCGATGGCGATGAAACTCTCCTTCATCATCTCCTGGATG
Source organism: Reyranella sp. (assembly GCF_965228225.1). Lineage (GTDB taxonomy): Bacteria > Pseudomonadota > Alphaproteobacteria > Reyranellales > Reyranellaceae > Reyranella. The sequence goes on from NZ_OZ245801.1 coordinate 4,110,520, forward strand.
GCCTCGTTGACCATCTGGTTGGTGCCGCCGGCCTGGATGGTGATCCTGGCCTTCATCGGATTGGCCTTGCCGTAGCCTGCCTCGGCCATCAGCTGGCGCGCCGCATCGGGCGCGTACTTGATCTCGAAGGTGGGCTTGCCGAACCAGGGGCTCGTCCGGTCGACCTCGCCATAGGCGGGCTGCACCAGCCCGTTGAGCAACTTGACGATCGCGTCGCGGTCGATCGCGAGGTTGGCCGCCTTGCGCACCCTGATGTCGGTCCAGGGCGAGCCCTCGACCAGCGACGGATGGTAATTGAAGACATGCGGCGTGACATTGGTGCTGATGCGCGCCCCGCTCTGCTTCAGACGGTCGATGATGTCGGGCCCCGGAGCATCGATCATGTCGAAGGCGCCGGAGATCAGCGCGGCACTGCGCCCGGAATCCTCAGGGGCGCAGATCAGGACGATGCGGTCGACCTTCGGGATGCGCGCGGGATTCCAGTAGGTCTCGTTCTTCACCAGTTCGGCCCGCTCGCGCGGCACCAGCCGGGCGAGCTTGAACGGCCCCGTCCCCGACGGCGTCGAGGCGAACTTGGCCCAATCGCGACCGACCTTCTCCCACTGGGCCGGGCTCGAGACCAGGAACCATAGCAGCTGATAGGGAAACAGGGAGTCGACGGACTTGGTCTTGATCTCGACTTCCATCGGGCCGGTCTTGCGATAGCCGACCATGCTGGGCAGGCGGGGCCGTACCTGAGCGGCCTGGCGCTGGTCGAACTGCGCCGCCTCCTTGTTGAAGATCTTCTCGAAGTTCCAGATCACCGCGTCGGCGTCCAAGGGCGATCCGTCATGGAACTTCACACCTTCACGCAGCTTGAAGGTCCACAACGTCTTGTCGGCTTCGCTCACCTTCCACTCGGTCGCGAGGCCCGGGACCATCTTGCCCGGCCGGTCCGACACGTCGAGTTCCCAGGCGATCAACGGATCGTAGAGCGTGAGGCCGGTATATTGATAGGCATTGGCGCCGCGATCCGGTTGGCCCGTGGTGAGCGGAATGTCGGTCATCGGGATGCCGTAGCGAACGACCTTTTCCTGTGCCCAGGCGACACGGGGCAGGGAAAGCGCTGTCGTTCCAGCGAGCAACGAACGGCGCGAGAGCTTCATGGTCGCCTCCTGACGGGGAAATGCCTGCCATGGGCATGCGACTCCCGTGCCAGAGTGGCAGCACCGCCCGGCGGATCACCTCCGCTTGAGGTCCGCCAGCAGCCGATCGACGAACGTCGGGGAGTAGCCGAGCAGTGCCGCCTCGTCGGCCAGTTCCTTTTCGAGCCGGCCAAGCGCCTCGACGAAGGACCCGCCCTTGGCCAGCGCCTTCTCGACCAGAGCGTGAGCCTCGTGCTTGCCCATCTTCCGGGCCAGCAGGAACGTTGCACGCTCGGCGAGGACCGCGGCTTCGCTGGCATCCATGTTGGCCTGCAGCGCGTCAGGCTCGATGACGAGTCCGGACGCGACTTCCGCCATCGCCTCCACCGCCGAGCCCAGGCATTCGACCAGCGCGGAGAGCGTCGGCCATTCGGCCTGCCAGCCACCCAACGCGCGCTCGTGCTCCTGCGGCATCGCCGCCACGATCGTCGCGGCCAGCATCGGCGCGCGCGTCGCCGCCGATAGAATGAGAGCGGCGCCGACCGGGTTGCGCTTGTGCGGCATGGTCGAAGAGCCGCCCCGTCCCGGGCCGGACGGCTCGGCCGCCTCCCCCACTTCGGCCTGCATCATCAGGGCGATGTCGCGCGAGGCCTTGGCGAGTGCCCCGACGACCAGCGCGCAATCCTGCGCAAACGCCGCGATCCGGACCCGTTGCGTGAACCACGGTCCCGGCGGCAGTGCGAGCTTCAGCTGCTTCGCCAGCACCTTCATCACCGGCTCGGCCTCCGCACCGAGCGCCGTCAGACTTCCCGACGCGCCGCCGAACTGGAGGATCTGCGTTTCGCCGAAACTCTCGGCGAGTCGCCGCTTGGCGCGGTCGATGTCGGAAGCCCAGCCGGCGATCTTCTGGCCGAGCGCGAGCGGCGTCGCCGGCTGCAACAGGGTGCGGCCGAGCATCGGCGTCGTGCGGTGTTTCTTCGCCAGACGCGCGAAGGCAGAGACGATGCCGTCGAGTGACTTCACGAGCGGCGGCAGCGCCTCGCCGAGCTGCAGCACCATCGCGGTGTCGATCACGTCCTGGCTGGTGGCGCCCCAATGGACATAGTCGGCCGCCTTTGCGTCGCGCCTGGTAACCTGTTCGGTCAGCGCCTTCACGACCGGCACGGTGAGCGTCGCCGTCCGGCGCGCCGCGGCGGCGAGCGGTGCGGGGTCATAGAGGGCGGGGTCGCAGGCCTTGACGATGACCGACGCGGCGCGCTTCGGAATCAGGCCGGCCGCCGCGGTCGCTTGGGCAAGCGCCGCCTCGAAGTGCAGCATGTGGCGCAAGGTGGCGATGTCGGAGAAACAGTCGGCCACCGTCGCCGATGAGCCCAACGCAGAGACCAGACGAACCGTCATGGGTTCAGCAATCGAAGAAGACGGTCTCGTTCGGCCCGCCCAGGTACAGGGGCAGCCGCCAGACGCCGGCTTCATCACGCGTCGCGATCAGGGTGGCGCGCCGGGCGGGATCGACGAGTTGAAGGACAGGGTCCTCGGCCAGCGCCGGATCGCCGTCGAAATAGAGGCGCGTCGCGAGGCGATTGAGGACACCGCGCGCGAACACGGAGATGTTGATGTGCGCGGCCTGCAGGCCCCCCGCCGGCCACGGCACGCGCCCGGGCTTCACCGTGGCGAAGCGCGCGCAACCCGTCGTGTCGGTCGACGCCCGTCCGAAGCCTTCGAAGCCGGCATCGAGCGGCAGGTTGCGGCGATCCTCCGGGTGGTTGTAACGGCCGTGGCTGTTGGCCTGCCAGACCTCGAGCAGGCCGTCGGGCACGATCGCGCCCGCGGCATCGTGAAGGGTCAGGGCAATCTCGATTCGCTCACCCGCGACACCGGGCATCGCGAGATCTTGACGATAGGCGTTGGTGACGGTGCCGAAATAGAACGGGCCGATCGTCTGCGACGGCGTCAGCGCGCGGCTCATGAGTTCTCCATCGGCGTGGCGTGGCGGCCGCGCAGCACGATGTCGAAGCGATAGGCCAGCGCCCATCCGGGTTGCGTCGTGTCCATGTCGAAGGCGGCCTGCAGCCGCTCCCGCGCGCCTTCGGGCACCGAATTGTAGATCGGATCGAAGGCCAGCAGCGGATCGTTCTGGAAGTACATCTGCGTGATCAGGCGCGTGGCGAAGGCCGGCCCGAACAGGGAGAAGTGAATATGCGCCGGCCGCCAGGCGTTGTGGTGGTTGCCCCAGGGATAGGCGCCGGGCTTGATGGTGATGAACTTGTAATTGCCGTCGGCATCGGCGCGGGCACGGCCGCCGCCGTAGAAATTCGGATCGAGCGGCGCATCGTGCTGGTCGCCGGGATGGTGGTAGCGACCGGCCGCGTTGCATTGCCAGATCTCGACCAGCGCCTCAGGGACTGGCCTGCCCTCTTCGTCGAGGACGCGACCCTGCACGATGATGCGTTCACCCAGAGGCTCGCCCATGTGCCGGCGCGTGAGATCGTTCTCCACCGAGTCGAGCCGCTCCTCACGCAGCAGCGGCCCGGTGATCTCCGACAGCGTGTGCGGCAGGACGATCGCCGGCTTCGAGGGCGATCGGCTGACCGTCGACTTGTAGGCCGGCGACAGGTTGGGCGGGTGATGCCCTGCAGCGGGACGGCGGTACGTTTCCTCTTTCATACCGCCGAGCTTAGCGCCGGCTCAGGCCGCGCGCACCTCCAACCCCTGCGGCGTGGCGCGATAACCGGTCAGGGTGCGCTCGGCATAGCCCAGCCGCCAGTCGAGCATCTTGCGGGCATAGTCGGCGACCGTGGCCGCATAGGCCGGATCGGCGGCGCAGTTGACGAACTGGCCGGGATCCTTCCGGAGGTCGAACAGGAGCGGCGGCAGGGCCGCGAAGTGCACGTACTTGAAGTTCTCGTCCTGCACGACGGCGAGAGAGCACTTGTCCATCGGCACGCCCAGCGCCGATTCAGGCTTGGTGTAATGGAGGTCTCGGAAGTCGAATTCGTAGTGGACCTCGGTGCGCCAGTCGGCCGGCACCGTGCCCTCGCAGAAGGGCAGCAGCGAGCGGCCGTCGCACTGGCGCGGGACGGGCAAGCCCATCCATTCGAGCAGGGTCGGCATGGTGTCGATCGTCTCGGTGAAGCGATCGACGATCGTGCCACGGCTACCGTTCGCCTCGGCCCGCGGGTCGCGGATGACCATCGGGATGCGATAGGATTCGTCGAAATAGCCGATCTTGCCCAGCAGGTGATGGTCGCCGCCCTGCTCGCCATGATCGCAGGTGAAGACGATCAGCGTGTCGTCCCACTGGCCCGTCTCTTTCAGATAATCGAAGACACGGCCCAGATGATCGTCGATCTCGCTCATCAGGCCGCAATAGGTGGCGCGCATCTGCGCCACTTCGGCCTCGGTCATGTCCGAACCGAGTGCCTGTCCATCCTGGAAGAAGCTCGCCTGCTTGATGTTGCGCACATAGTAGTCGAGCAGTGCGTTCTGCTTTCCCTCCTCGGCGGGCGAGGCCGCACGCACGGGCTTCGGCATGTCCTCGGGGCGATACATCGAATTGTAGGGTTCGGGCGCGATGAACGGCGGATGCGGCCGGTAGTAGCCGAGATGCAGGAACCAGGGCTTGCCGCCGCGCCCCCGCAGATAGTCGAGACCGCGCTCGGTGAACCAGGCCGTGTCGGACAGTTCCTTGGGAATGACGGCCGGCCGGCCGGTCGCGCCGGCGCCCGGCGCGCCTTGCGGCAGCCAGATCTCCTCGCGCGTCTTGGGCAGCTCGAAGCCCTGGCTGGCGATCCAGCCGAAATAGGCGTCGCGATTCTCGAAGGCGCCGACCGAATGGAAGCCCTCCATGATGTCGCCCAGCACGAAGAAGCGCGGATCGTTGGGGGCCGTCTGGCGCGGATCGGGCGTCGTCGTCGTATAGCCCACGAGCGCGGGATCGTAACCGCCGCGCCGCAGCTCGTGCGCCAGGTTGGTGAAGCGCGAGGCGAGCGGAATCGTGTTCTGCACCGCACGATGGTTCATCATGTACTGGCCGGTCAGCAGGCTGGCGCGTGCCGGGCCGCAGGGCACGGCCTGGGTGAAATGGTTGCGGAAGGTGACACCCTCGGCGCACAGCCGGTCGAGATTGGGCAGCTTCAGATAGTCCGCGCCGAGCTTGGGCAACATCAGGCCGCGCCACTGGTCGACGACGATCAACAGGACATTCTTGGACGCAGGCATGTTCATTCACCGAGGTTGGACGGTGGCGGGATTGCGATAGAGTGCCGCCAAATCGACGGAGGAGACAACACGTGGCGCGTTTCAAGATCGTGACGACCGGACCGGGAAAAACCGATCATTCGCTGGAAATGGAGACACTCGGCCCGATCGGCGCGGAGATCGTCGAGGTTTCGGGCGACGAGGCCGAACTCATCAAGGCGGTGGCCGATGCCGACGCCATCTACGGCAAGGGCCGTCCGCGCATCACCGCCAAGGTGATCGAGGCGGGCAAGAAGCTGAAGGTCGTGTCGCTGGGCAGCGTCGGCGTGGATTCAGTGGACGTCGATGTGGCCACCCAGCTCGGCATCCCGGTCACCAACGTGCCCGATACCTTCATCGAGGAAGTGGCCGATCACGCCATGACCCTGATCCTGGCAAGCTGGCGGCGCCTGGTGGTGCAGGACCAGATGGTGCGCAAGGGCGAATGGGCCAAGGGCCGGCCGCACCTCTACCAGTTCCCGCGCCTGATGGGCATGACCCTGGGCTTCATCTCGTTCGGCCACGTCGCCCGCGCCGTCGCCAAGCGCGCCGCGCCGTTCGGCTTCCAGATGCTGGCCTACGATCCCTATATCGAGGAGCTGGTGATGTCCGACTACGGCGTCCAGCCGGTCGGCTATGATGAGCTGCTGCAGCGTTCCGACATCGTCAGCATGCATGCGCCCGGCACCAAGGACGCCCATCACCTGATGAAGGAACAGCATTTCCGCCAGATGAAGAAGACGGCGCTGTTCGTGAACACCGGCCGCGGCTCGACGGTCGACGAGCCGGCCATGATCAAGGCGCTGCAGGAAGGCTGGATCGCCGGCGCCGGCCTCGACGTGCTGGAGACCGAGCCGGTCGGCCACAACAATCCCCTGCTCGGCATGGACAATGTGATCCTGACCGCCCACGTCGCCTCGGCCTCGAGCCGTTTCGACCCCGCCCGCAAGCGCCGCGTCGGCGCCGAGCTCGCGCTCGTGCTGGGCGGCAAGTGGCCGCGCGCCTGCGTCAATCCGATGGTGCTTGAGAAGTCAAAGCTGCAGCGCTGGCAGCCCTTCTCGATGGAGCGCGGCCCCGGCAACTAGGCCGGGACGATCATCCGCGCCGGCTCAGGATTGCTGCAGCTGGAGCCGGTCGCGGATCGCCCTGTCACATTGGGCAAGGCTCTCGAACGGTCCGAGGATGACATGGCCGCCATCGTCCATCGCATACCAGCCGGTCTGGGTGAGATTGTAGTCACCCAGATCCTCACTCGGGACATGGACGGCGATCAGATCCTTCGGTGTGAGCATTCACTGCACATGCGCCTGCCAAGGAGGGTTTTCAACCCCGGCGGGTCCAGCCCGGAAGGTTGACCGCGCCGGGCGGCACCTCGGCCTTCACAAGCGCCTCGACCTGACGGACCGTGTCCATCGCCTGGCTTTCGCTGGCGGGCGGCGTCAGGCCGCCGATGTGCGGCGTGGCGATGACGTTGGGCAGCCGCGCCAGCTCGGGCGACGGCATCTGGTCGGGCGCGCGGCCGACATCCATGGCCGCGCCGGCAATGCGGCCCTCAGCCAGAACCTCAGCTAGGGCAGCCTCGTCGACGAGGTTGCCGCGCGACATGTTGATGAAGAAGGCGTCGGGCTTCATGCGGGCGAAGGCTGCGGCATCCAACAGGTTCTCGGTCTCCTCGTTGGCGATGGCGAGACAGATCACGTAGTCGGCCTTCGCCAGCAGATCTTCCATCGGCAGCTTCACGTACCGGGGATCGTCGACCTGGGCGTAGGGATCGGACACCAGCACGGTCATGCCGAGCTGGGCCAGCACAGGCGCCAGCGCGCGCGAGATGCGGCCGTAGCCGATGATGCCGGCGGTCGAGCCACCGAGCTGCCGGCCGACCCTGATCTCGGGCTTCGCGCCCTCATGGTAGGCCGTCGCCGCCCGCGTGATGCCGCGCGAAAGATCAACCAGGAAACCCAGCGTGAGTTCAACCACCGACGGGACGAAGCCGGCCTCGGCGTGGGTCACGAGCACACCCGCCTTCGTGGCCGCCGCGACGTCGATGTTGCGGATGTCGATGGCGCTGCGCATCACCGCGCGAAGCCCCGGCAGGCTTTCGAAGACGAGGGCCGGTATCGCCGTCGCCCGATCGGCAACGATGAAGTCGACACCGCGCGCCATGCCGATCACGCCCTGCGGATCGAGCGGCGAATCGCCCTCGTGCAGGACGACCTCGACCAGCTCCTGCAGTCGCGTGAGGGCACGGGTCCCATAGTATTGCCGCCGGGCGAGCGGGGCGTGGGTTAAAAGCAGCTTCTTCATGCCGCGAGCTTAAGCCGGCAGCGCGGAGAAAGAACCTAGCGGGCGGCCCAAATAGGCCTTTCAGAAGCCACCGAAAGCAACATTGTTGCGTAAACGGTCGCCGCGACCCGAGATTCCGGGAGGTGCGACATTCGTTTCAATTATTTCGTTTATTTCGTTTGTTTCGTTTATACGCCCTGGCTCCGACGGCTTCGACGGCCTGCTAGCTCTTCATCGGCGTCGCTTCGCCCAGCAGCGAGACATGCGCGGCGACGATGCGCCAGCCGTCGGGGGTGCGCATCCAGGTGTGGCTCTGCCGGCCGGGCTTGCTCGCGCCGTGCCGCTGGAACTCGCAGTTGGCCGTGCCGAAATCGCGGCCGTAGGTGACGATCCAGAGCTTCAGCAGGTCGCGGTTCGGCACGAACTGCGGGTTGCGGCCGGAGCGGAAGGCAGCGATCTGGTCATGCCCGTAGAGCTGCTCGCCGACGCCGTAACGCAGGGTGTGCGGACTCTTCCAGAAGAGTTCGTCCAGCACCTCGACATCGTTGCTGTTCAGCGCCGCCTCGTAGCGATTGAACGCGGCCGTCACCTCGGCGACGATCTCGGGAATGTTGATTTCCATGCGGTCTCCTCAGAGTCTGACTCGAAATGAAAGCAGCAAAAACAACAGGCTATGAAAGGGCCCGATAACCTCAGCCTGAGGAGCATCGCGCAGCGATGCGTCTCGAAGGGTGGGAACGAGCACCTTGCCTGTTGCCCATCCTTCGAGACGCGCCGCGGGGCGGCGCTCCTCAGGATGAGGTAAGGGCTTGAATCGATTCAATTAATTCCCGGTCAGACCCTCAGGCGGGCGGCGCGGCGGCGACGCCGAGCTTCTGCAGGTGGGCGGCCACGCGCAGCGCGGCCTGCTCGTTGTAGGGTTTGGCGATGAGCTGCACGCCGATCGGCAGGCCACCCGGCCGTTGCAGCGGCGCCACCGCGACCGGCAGGCCGATGAAGGAGATCGGCTGGGTATAGATGCCGAGATTGGCCCGCACCGCCAGCTCGACGCCGTCCAGCGTCATCATGGTCTGGCCGAGCTTCGGCGCCGTGCACGGCGTGGCGGGCGCCAGGATCACGTCGACCTCTTCGAACAGCTTGAGCACGTGGGCGCGATACTGGCGGCGGAAGCGCTGGGCCTTCACGTACCAGGCGCCGGGCAGCAGAGCGCCCGCCATGAAGCGCTCGCGCGTGTCCGGATCGAAATCCTGCGGCCGCGTGCGCAGCCGCGGCAGATGGAGCTGCGCGCCCTCGATGGCCGTGATGACATAGGCCGCCGCCCGCGCCGCGGCCGCCTGCGGCAGCACGACGGTCTTCGTGGCGCCCAGCGCCTTGGCCACGGTCGCCACGGCCTCGAACGCCTCGGGCTCGCCGCCCTTCGCGAAATAGTCTCCGGCGATGGCGATGCGCAGCCCCTCGACGCCTTCGACAAGCCTCGGCAGGGTCGGATCGGCCGGCCGGTCGGTGCAGACCGGGTCGTCCGAATCCCAGCCCTGCATGGCATCGAAGGAGAGCGCCAGATCCTCGGCCGAACGGGCGATCGGCCCGAGATGGTCGAAGGAATCCACGAAGGGAAAGGACCCGGCGCGGCTCAATCGTCCATAGGTCGGCTTCAGCCCGAACAGGCCGCAGAGCGAGGACGGCACGCGGATCGAGCCATTGGTGTCGGAACCCAGCGCCAAGGGCACCTCGCCCGCCGCCACCGCCGCGCCCGAGCCGCCGGACGAACCGCCCGACATGCGCGTCGGATCGTGCGGGTTGCGCGACGGCCCGTAATGGGCGTTCTCGCCGGTGAAGTCATAGGCGTACTCGCCCATGTTGAGGCCGCCGACCAGGATGGCGCCGGCCGCTTCGAGCTTGCGCACCAGCGCGCCGTCGCGCTCGGCCTTGGGGCCGTCGACGTTGATCTTCGAGCCCGCGCGGGTCGGCAGGCCGGCGATGTCGAACAGGTTCTTCACCGCGAAGGGCACGCCCAGCAGCGGCCCGCGGTGCAGGCCGGCGTCGATCTCCGCCGCACGCTGGCGCGCGCGCGCGGCGACCACGTCTGTGAAAGCGTTGATCGCGGGCTCCGCCGCCTCGATGCGCTTCAGGGTGGCGTCGATCACGGCAGCCGCCTTGACCTTGCCGCTCATCACGGCGCCCGAAATCTCCGTCGCCGTCGCGGCCTTCGAAAGAGGGTCGGTCATGGCCGGAACACCGGAGCCGACATCAGCTCGTCCTCGAGGTCCAGTTCGAGCAGCGGCTGCGCGATCATCAGGGAGCGCTCGACGTTCAGGATCACGTTGGGGAGATATTCAGGCGCGATCGCGAGGCCTGCGGTCTTCGCGCCCTCCTCGACCATGCGCGCCACGTCACGCTTCTCTTCGGCCATGCGCTTCCTTCCTTCATTCAGTTGGGACGGTGGTCTTCAGACGACATGGAGATCGCGGCGCATGAGCCGGTAGCTCGCGCCCAGTTCCCGCCCAAGCTGCCGAAGAATCTGCAGGATTGCCAGCCCGGCCGCCGTGTCATGCGCGCGACGCTTCATGGCACACCCTCGCCTCCGTGTTTCCCGCTTGGCCACGAAGGCAAGGAACGTGCCAATCCCTGCGCGAATCTGGAGGCTGCATTCAAGGCATTGCTTGTCTAAAACCCTCACATGACAGCTTTTCTCGACCTCGGGGTTCACGCGCTGCTCGGCGCCTATCGCGCCGGTACGCTCGACGTACGGCAGACCATCGACGAGGTGCTGAAGCGCATCGCAACCGCCGGCGACGACAAGGTCTGGATCTCGCGCGCCTCCGACGACGCGCTGCGCGCACAAGCTGTGGCGCTCGATGCAAGGCGCGACGAGATCGACCGGTTGCCGCTCTATGGCGTGCCGTTCGCGGTGAAGGACAATCTCGACGTCGCCGGCATGGTGACGACCGCGGCCTGCCCGGGATTCGCCTATGACGCCAAGGCCTCCGCGGAGGTCGTGCGTCGCCTCGTGGACGCCGGCGCGATCGTGATCGGCAAGACGAACCTCGATCAGTTCGCCACCGGCCTCGTCGGCGTACGCTCGCCCTATGGCGTGCCGCGCAATCCGTTCGACGCCTCGTACGTACCCGGCGGATCGAGTTCGGGATCGGCCGTCGCGGTCTCGTCGGGCCTCGTGAGCTTCTCGCTGGGCACCGACACCGCGGGATCGGGCCGCGTGCCAGCCGGCTTCAACAACATCGTCGGCCTGAAGCCGACACCCGGCCTGCTCAGCAACGAGGGCATGGTGCCGGCCTGCCGCTCGCTCGACTGCACCTCGGTCTTCGCCCTCTCCTGCGCCGATGCCGATGCGGTGCTCGCCGTCGCCGCCGAGCCGCACGCGACGCCGGCCATCGGCAGGTCCTTCCGCTTCGGCATCCTCGACACCAAGGACGCGGAGTTCTTCGGCGACGCCGCCTATGCCGCGCTCTATGCCCAGTCGATCGAGCGGCTGAAGGGACTGGGCGGCACGCCGGTCGCGATCGACTACGCCCCGTTCCGCGACGCTGCCCAGCTTCTCTACAACGGCCCCTGGGTCGCCGAGCGCACCGCGGCGGTCGGTGCCTTCATGGAGGCGGCCGACGACGCGGCGGGTGTCTGGCCGACGACACGGGCGATCGTGCTGAGCGGCCTCGAGTACAGCGCCGTCGACGCCTTCGAGGGCCAGTACCGGCTCGCCGACCTCAAGGCGCGTGCCTTCGCGCAAATGGCGGGGCTCGATTTCCTGGCTGTGCCGACCGCCGGCACGATCTACAAGCTGGCCGATCTCGAACGCGAGCCGGTGCTCTACAACTCGCATCTCGGCCACTACACCAACTTCGTGAATTTCTTCGGCCTGTCGGCGCTCGCCGTGCCGGCCGGCTTCCGGCCCGACGGCATGCCGTTCGGCATCACCTTGATCTCGCGCGCCCATGCCGAACGCGCCCTGCTGGCGTTCGGCGCGCGCTGGCAGCGCGCGGTACCCCTGCCGCTCGGCAAGACGATGAGCCGGCTGCCGCAGCCGGAGAACGATCCCGTCGTTGCGGAGGATCGCGTGCCGATCGCCGTGGTCGGCGCGCATATGAGCGGCCTCCCCTTGAACCGCCAGCTTCTGGAGCTGGGCGGGCGCCTGCAGACCGCCGGCAAGACAGCCCCCGCCTATCGCTTCTACGCCCTGCCCGGCGGCCCCCCGCACCGGCCGGGCCTGGTGCGTGTGACCGACGGCGGCGGCGCCATCGAGCTGGAAGTGTGGAGCCTGCCGGCCGAGAGGATCGGCGACCTGCTGCGCCGCATCCCCGCCCCGCTGGGGCTCGGTACGGTGAGCCTGGCCGACGGCACCGAGGTTCCCGGCTTCCTCTGCGAGGCACATGCGGCGCAGGGCGCCAAGGACATCACCTCGCTGGGCGGCTGGCGAGCCTACGTCGCGACGCTGCCGTAGCGCGCCACCCTTCAACTGGCGGGCGCCGGTCTGCTAGGGTCCGCTCCTTCGAGAAGAGGAAACGAACCCATGAGTGGAAAAATCGCCGTCGTCACCGGCGCCGGCAGCGGCATCGGCCGCGCCTCGGCGCTGGCCCTGCTGAACAACGGCTACAAGGTGGCCCTGGCGGGCCGACGCAAGGATGCGCTGGACGAGACGGCTTCGATGGCCGGCAACAATGCGCCCAACGCGCTCGCCGTGCCGACCGACGTAGCCAAGCGCGACGACATCGTGGCCCTGTTCGCCAAGGTGAAGGCGACCTGGGGCCGGCTCGACCTGTTGTTCAACAATGCCGGCGGCGGCGCCCCGCCCGTGCCGCTGGAGGATCTGCCCTACGAGACCTGGCTCAGCGTCCTGGCGGCGAACCTGACGGGACCGTTCCTGTGCACGCAGGAGGCCATCAAGATCATGAAGGACCAGACGCCGCGCGGCGGCCGCATCATCAACAACGGGTCGATCTCGGCGCATGCGCCGCGGCCCTTCTCGGTCGCCTACACCTCGACCAAGCACGCCATCACCGGCCTCACCAAGTCGACGTCGCTCGACGGCCGCGCCTACGACATCGCCTGCGGCCAGATCGACATCGGCAACGCCGTGTCGCCGATGACCGACCGCATGACCAAGGGCGTGCTGCAACCCAACGGCACGACCATCGCCGAGCCGCGCATGGACGTCTCCGCGGTGGCCAACGCCATCCTCTACATGGACAGCCTGCCGCTCGACGCCAACGTGCAGTTCATGACCGTGATGGCCACGAAGATGCCGTTTGTGGGAAGAGGTTAGCGCGTCAGCGCTAACCTCTGGCGGGCGGCAGCGCCTTCTGAGGCGCGAGAGCCCGCACCGAGCAGAATAGATACGCGGGCTTGGAGGCCCGCGATCTGAGGACTCAGTAGCCCTCGTCCTGGAGATTGAGCAGCGGGAAGGCGCTGTGCACGCCGGTCAGGTTGGTCGGCATGCTCTTGGCGATATAGCTCTTGTCGAGTTGCGACAGCGAGGCGACGCCCAGCAGGCCCATCACCTCCTTCATCTCCTCCTCGAGCAGCTCGATCACGCGCTCGATGCCCGCAGCCCCGGCGGCGGCAAGGCCGTAGCAGTAGAGACGGCCGAGGCCGACCCAGTCGGCGCCCATGCAGATCGCCTTCACGATGTCGCTGCCGCGACTGAAGCTGCCGTCGACCGCCACCTTGGCGCGCCCGGCGACCGCCTCGACGATCTCGGGCAGCACCTCGGCCGAGCCGCGCCCATGGTCGAGCTGGCGGCCGCCATGGTTGGAGCAGTAAACCGCCCAGACTCCGTTCTGGCAGGCGAGCTCGGCATCCTCGCCGGTGCCGATCCCCTTCAGCATGAACTTCACGTCGGGGAACTTGTCGCGGACGGCGATGAAGTTCTTCCACGAGAAGGCCGCCTGGTGATCCTGGCCGGTGGCCACCGCGCGCCACGACTTCACGAAGCGCTTGGCGATGTCGCGCTCGCGCCGGCTGTAGACCTGGGTGTCGACGGTGATGCAGAAGGCATCGTAGCCGGCGTCCATCGCCTCCTTCACCCGGTCCGCGACCCAGGCGTCGTCGCCGCGCACATAGAGCTGGTAGATTTTGGGGCCCGCGCCGCCCTTCACGATGTCCTGGAGGCTGAGCGTGGTCACCGAGCTGATCAGCATGGCGACGTCGCTGGCGCCCGCACCCTTTGCGACGGTGATGCCACCGCCGGCCTCGAACGATTCCAACGATCCGACGGGCGCCAGCATCACGGGCAGGCGGATCTTCTTTCCGAGGATTTCGGCGGACGGATCGATCTTCGACACGTCGCGCAGGACGCGCGGCTTGAAGGCGATCGTGTCGAGGGCCAGCCGGTTGCGGCGCAGCGTGGTCTCGGTCTCCGTGCCGCCGATCAAATAATCCCAGATATTCGGATTGAGCCGGATTTTCGCCGCTTTTACGATCTCGTGTAGCGTTACGAATTCGCTCTCCAGGCCACTCGCCATCGTTCCCTCGAATCTTTCAATGCCGACGGTTTTCTTGCGCGTCTCCAACGCCCCGTCAACGTGGCGTCACAGGCAGCCGGCATTGACGATGACGCGCCTGGGCGATTTGATCGATATGGGGTACTCGCTCGGCGGAATACGCAGGATCGGCCTGCTTTCCGCGGGCAACCGGTGAAGGACTTGAGATGAAGAGACGCGTTCTGACGGCAGCACTGGTCTTCGGATGGATGGCGGGACCGGTCTTCGCCGCCGATCCCGTGCCCGCGCTCAAGGAAACGCCGATGTTCGCCGACCAGGTGAAGTCCGGCGCCCTGCCGCCGGTCGACAAGCGCGTTCCCGAGCAGCCCTGGGTCGTGAACTATTTCGCAGGCGGCGACGGGCCCGGCCAGCAGGGCGGGCAACTCAACATGCTGGTCGCCAGTTCGCGCGATACGCGCCTGATGACGATCTTCAGCTACACCCGCCTCATCGTCTACGACGACAAGTTCAAGCTGAAGCCCGACATCCTCGAAAGCTACGAGGAGAAGGAGGGCCGCGAGTTCACGTTCAAGCTGCGCGCCGGCCACAAATGGTCGGACGGCCATCCCTTCACGACCGAGGACTTCCGCTTCTTCTGGGAAGACGTCGCCAACAACAAGGATCTCACCGCCGGCGGCCCCAACGTCGAGCTTCTGGTCGACGGACAGCCACCCAAGGTCGAGATCATCGATCCGCTCACGATCAAGTACACCTGGGACAAGCCCAACCCGTACTTCATCGAAAGCCAGGCGCGCGCCGCGCCCCTCTTCCTCTACAGGCCTGCCCACTACCTGAAGAAGTTTCACGCCAAGTACACGCCCGAAGCCGAGATCCTGAAATCCGCGCGCGGCGGCCAGCAGAGCTGGGTGTCGATCTACCGCCGCCTGGACGTGATGTACGCCAACGACAACGTCGATCTGCCCACGCTGAATCCCTGGGTGGGCACGACCGCGTCGCCGGCCCAGCGTTTCGTTTACCTGCGCAACCCCTACTATCACCGCATCGACGAGAAGGGGCAGCAACTGCCCTATGTCGACCAGGTGATCTTCACGGTGGCGGCCGCCAATCTCGTGCCGGCCAAGGCGGGCCTCGGCGAGGCCAACCTGCAGCCGCGCTACCTCAACATGCGCGACTACACCTTCCTGCAGAAGAGCGCCCAGACGTCGGGCGTTAACGTGAGGCTCTGGGAGGCCGGCTCGGGATCGCAGCTCGCGCTCTATCCCAATCTCACGACGAACGACGCGGAATGGCGCAAGCTGATGCGCGACGTGCGCTTCCGCCGGGCGCTCTCGCTGGCGATCGACCGCGAGGAACTGAACCAGGTCGTCTATATCGGCCTGGCCAGGCCGTCGAACAACACGATCATGCCGCGCTCCGAGCTGTTCAAGCCGGAGTACGCGACCAAGTGGGCCGAGTACGATCCCAAGCTCGCCAACAAGCTGCTGGACGAGATCGGCCTCACGAAGAAGGACAGTCAGGGCATCCGCCTGCTGCCCGACGGCCGGCCGGCCACGATCGTCGTCGAGCATGCCAGCGAGGAAACCGAGGACAGCGATGCGCTCACGCTGATCGCCGACAACTGGAAGAAGATCGGCATCAAGATGCTGACCAAGCCGCAGACCCGCGACAACTTCCGGCTTCGCACCTCGTCGGGTGAAGCCGTCATGACCGCCTTCGCCGGCGCCGTGACGGCGGTCCCGACGCCCAATACCAGCCCCAAGGAGTTCGCACCGACCATGCTGGGCGGACTGCAATGGTCGCGCTGGGGCATGTTCGTCGAGTCGAAGGGCAGGCAGGGCGAGAAGTGCGACCTCGAATCGGCCTGCAAGCTCCTCGACTACGTGAACGAATGGGAAACGGGCGCAACCGAGGAAGACCGCCGCAAGGCCTGGGACAAGATCCTCGCCACCAACGCCGACGAGGTCTTCTCGATCGGCACGGTCAACGGCGTGCGCCAGCCGGTCGTGGTCGGCCCCAACGTCCGCAACGTGCCGAAGGAAGGCTACTACGCCTGGGATCCGGGCGGGTACATCGGCCTCTACCAGCCCGACACGTTCTGGATCGCCCAGTAGGCGAGCCGGCGCAAACCGAAAGGCCCCTCATCCGAGGGGCCTTTTTCTTGGAGTTGTGTCGTCTCAAGTCGACTCGCACCACCTCATCCTGAGAGGCTGGCCGGAAATGAATGCAGCTAAAACAAGAGGCTATGAATAGCCCCAATAACCTCACCCTGAGGAGCATCGCGCAGCGATGCGTCTCGAAGGGTGGGAACGCGCACCTTGCCTGTTGCCCATCCTTCGAGACGCGCCCCTGCGGGTCGCTCCTCAGGATGAGGTAAGTGCTTGAATCGATGTAATTCATTTCCGGCCAGACTCTGAGGAGGCCCGAAGGGCCGTCTCGAAGGATGGGCAACGGACGTGGTGCGTGTGGCCCATGCTTCGAGACGGCTGCGGAGTTTACCCCGAGGTATTCGAGGGGCAGCCTCCTCAGCATGAGGTTGGTGGGCAACTCTGTTCGCATTTACCAGGTATCGATGTTCGGACGCTTCTTGTGGCTGTGCGGCGGCCGCGGCTTTGCCTCGAGCAGCGCCGTCGCGATCCAGCGGCGCGAGTCGGCGGGATCGATCACCTCGTCGACCTCGAAATAGGTTGCGGTGCTGAGCGCCTTGCCGCGCGCATAGGCGGCCGCGACCATCTTCTCGAACAGGGCGCGGCGCTCGGCGGGATCGCTCACCGCCTCGAGCTCCTTGCGGAAGCCGAGCTTCACGGCGCCTTCCAGTCCCATGCCGCCGAACTCGCCGGTCGGCCAGGACAGCGCGAAGACCGGCGCGTGGAAGGAACCGCCCGCCATCGCCTGCGCGCCTAGCCCGTAGGCCTTGCGCAACACGATGGTGCCGAACGGCACGGTGAGATTGGCGCCGGTCACGAACAGGCGCGAACAGTGGCGCACCAGCGCCGTCTTCTCGATCTCGGGCCCGACCATCATGCCCGGCGTGTCGCACAGGAACAGGATCGGGATGTCATAGGCGTCGCAGAGCTGCAGGAAGCGCGCGGCCTTGTCCGAACCGTCGCTGTCGATAGCACCCGCCAGATGCACCGGATTGTTCGCCACGATGCCGAGCGGCTTGCCCTCGATGCGGCCGAACGCCGTCACCATGCCGGGCCCGAAGGCGCGACGCACTTCGAGCACCGAGTCCTCGTCGCACAGCGTGGCGATCACGTCGCGCACGTCGTAGACGCGCAGCCGGTTCTCCGGGATGGCCCGCCGCAGCAGACGCTGGTCGGCTGCACGCCATTCCGGCAGCGCGCCCTGGAAGTAGGAGAGGTACTTCTTGGCGACCGCGACCGCCTCGGCTTCGTCCTCGACCGCGATGTCGACCACGCCGTTGGGCACCTGCACGTTCATGGGCCCGACTTCCTCGGGCGAGAAGACGCCGAGATTGCCGCCCTCGATCATCGCGGGACCGCCCATGCCGATCGTCGAGTTCTTCGTGGCGATCACGACATCGCAGCAGCCCAGGATCGCGGCATTGCCGGCGAAGCAGCGGCCCGAGTTGATGCCGACCAAGGGCGCCACGCCGCTCAGGCGTCCGAAGATATGGAAGGCCATGGTGTTGAGGCCGGCCACCGATTGCACGTCGATGTCGCCCGGGCGGCCACCGCCGCCCTCGGTGAAGAAGACCAGCGGGATGCGCTGCTTCTCGACGATCTCGAACAGCCGGTCCTTCTTGTGGTGGTTGTTCTTGCCCTGCGTACCGGCGAGCACCGTGTAGTCATAGTGGGCGACCGCGACCCGGCTGCGTTCCGGTCCGAACAACGATCCGTTGACCCGGCCGATGCCGGTGATCAGCCCGTCGGCCGGTGTCTTCTCGATCAGGTCCTCGATCGTGCGGCGCGTGCGCTGGCCGGCGATGGCGAAGGCGCCGTACTCGACGAAACTGTTGGGATCGACCAGATCTTCTAGGTTCTCGCGCGCCGTCCGCTGGTTGGTCTTGCGCCGGCGCGCCACCGATTCCGGCCGCTTCTCGTCGAGCGTCATCGCCCGGCGGTCGAAATACTCCGCGAGGTCGGGACGGACATGATCGAGATCGATCGTCTCCTCGATCGCCGTGCCCTTCACCTCGACATCGGCCTCCTCGACGAACAGCAGCGAATGGCCGTCGTAGACCGTCTCGCCCGCCTCGACCGCGATGCGCCGCACATAGCCCCGCACCGGGCTGCGGATCTCGTGCTGCATCTTCATGGCATCCATGACCAGCAGCGCCTGGCCCGACGCCACGGCGTCGCCCTCCTTCACCGACAGGCTCACGATGGTGCCCTGCATCGGTGCGGGCACGGCGACCGTGCCGTCCGGTGCGTCGCTCTCGGGCGCACGCGACGCCGTCTCCGCCTTCGCCTTGCCGAAGGCCAGGACCGCCAGCGGATCGACGCTGTCGACCCGCGCGCCGGCCTGGCGTGGCGACGCTACGGGTGGTGCCGGTAGCGTCGCGCCCTCGAAATAGAGGCCGCCGCTCAGCTTGCCGGCCGCTTCGATCAGAGCCGAAGCCTGCTCGTCGACGAAGCGTGTATGGACCTTGTCGGCGCGGAAATCGGGATGGGCGATGAGGACGCGCAGGAAGGCGATGTTCGACGGTGCGCCTTCGAGGCGGAACGCTGCCAGCGCCCGCTCGGCCCGCTGCAGCGCGCCGCCGAAATCGGGCGCGTGAACGATCACCTTGGCGAGCAGCGAATCGAAGTTGGGATTGGTGCGATAGCCTGCATAGCCATAGGTGTCGACTCGCACGCCCGGCCCAGAGGGCGGCTCGAACGCCGTGAGCGTGCCGCCCCCAGGCTTGGCCGAACCGTCGGCCGTCATGGTCTCCATGTTCACCCGGAGCTGAATGGCGTGGCCGCGCGGCGACGTCTGCCCAACGCCGGCCTCGTCGAGCGACGCCCCGCCCGCCAGCCGCAACTGCGTCTTCACGAGATCGACGCCCCACACTTCTTCTGTGACGGTGTGTTCGACCTGAAGGCGCGGATTGGCCTCGATGAAGCAGAAGAAGTCCGGCGCCGCGTCGTCGACCAGGAATTCGAACGTGCCGAGGCTGCGATAGTTCACCGCCTTCGCCATCCTCACGGCCGAGTCGACGATCTGGCCGCGCATTGCTTCGGCGAGGTTGGGGCTGGGCGCCAGCTCGACGATCTTCTGGCTGCGCCGCTGGATCGTGCATTCGCGCTCGCCGAGCGCGGCGATGCCGCCCTGACAGTCGCCCACGATCTGCACCTCGATATGGCGCGCGCGGGCGATCAGACGCTCGGCATAGAGGGCGCCGTTGCCGAAGGCCGCCTGCGCCTCGGCCGAGGCGCGCGTGAAGGCCTCCTCGATCTCGGCCTCATGCGTGACGATCCGCATGCCACGCCCGCCACCGCCCGCGATCGCCTTGATGACGATGCCGGCCTTGCGATGCTTGGCGAAGAAGGCTTTCACGCCCGCCACGTCGACCGCACTGTCGGTGCCCGACAGGACCGGCGCCCCGTTCTTGCCGGCATGGGCTCGGGCGCGCGCCTTGTCGCCGAACAGGTCGAGCTGCTCGGGTGTGGGACCGACGAAGACCAGCCCCGCCTCGGCGCAGGCCGTGGCGAAGGCCGCGTTCTCCGACAGGAAGCCGTAGCCCGGGTGCACCGCGTCGCAGCCCGCCTCCCGGGCCGCCGCAATGACACCGGCGATGTCGAGATAGGCTGCCGCGCCACGCCCCTTGAGCGGCCGCACCTCGTCGACCCGGCGCACGTGCAGCGAGGTGGCGTCGTCCTCCGAATGGATGCCCACGGTTGCAATGCCGAGTTCGGCGGCGGCCTGGGCGATGCGGATGGCGATCTCGCCGCGGTTGGCGATCAGGAGTTTCTTGAGCATGTCAGCGTGGGGTAGAACCCCCTCCATGTCGAAAAGGCTTCTCATTGTGGCGCACGCCCCGTCGGAGAACACCCTTTCCCTGCGCGAGGCCGTGGAACGCGGCGCGCGCAGCGAAACGGGGATCGACGTCCGGGTCATCGCGCCGCTGCAGGCCGGCCCGCAGGACGTGCTGGCTGCCCAGGCGGTGATCCTCGGCACGCCCGAGAACCTGGGCTACATGAGCGGCGCCCTGAAGGATTTCTTCGACCGCAGCTACAATGCTTGCCTGGAGAAGACGCAAGGCATGCCCTGCGCCCTCTACATTAGGGCCGGCAGCGACGGCACCGGCACGCGCCGCGGCGTCGAGACGATCCTCACCGGCCTGCGCTGGCGGTCCGTGCAGGAGCCCCTGCTCTGCAAGGGCCCCTGGCAACCTGCCTTCGTCGAGCAGTGCGAGGAGCTGGGCGCCGCCATGGCAGCCGGGCTCGCCGCCGGCATCTTCTGAACTACTGACCCTGAATCACTGCGCCGTGTAACCGCCGTCGACGACGAGGCCCGAGCCGGTCATGAAGCCGGCATCGTCCGACGCCAGGAACACGATGCCCTTGGCGATGTCCTCGGCGACGCCCAGCCTTCCAATCGGGTGCATGGTGAGCGAGGTCTTGCGCGTGGCTTCCGTGTCGTTGGTGCCGAGGGCGCGCGCCCTCATGGCGAAGGTCTGCTGGCCCATGTCGGTGTCGATGACGCCGGGATGGATCGAGTTCACGCGGATGCGATAGCCCTTGCGGCCGAACTCCAGCGCCGTCGACTTGGTGAACAGCGTGACGCCGCCCTTGGTCAGCGAATAAAGCGGATCGAGCTGGGAGCCGACGAGGCCCGCCACCGAGGCGAGATTGACGATCGCCGATCCGTGCGCGCTCTTCGCCCCGCGATCCTTGAGATGCGGCAGCGCGATCTTCGTGCCCAGCACCACGCCTGTCAGGTTGACGGCGACGAGCCTGTGCCACTCATCCATCGACGCTTCCTCGACGCCCTTGCCGACGAAGATGCCGGCATTGTTCACGAGGATGTCGAGCCCGCCGAACTTCTTGACCGTGGCATCGAGGGCGGCCGTCCAGCTCGCCTCCTCCGTCACGTCGAGCGGCACGAAGAGCGCCTGGCCGCCGGCGGCTTCGATCTCCTTCACGGTCTGCCGGCCACGCTCTTCGAGCACGTCGCCGATCGCCACCTTCGCGCCGACGCTCACCATCAATTTCGCCGCCTCGCCACCGATGCCGCGCGCGGCGCCGGAGAGGAACGCTACCTTGCCATCGAGCCTGTTCATTGCACGTCTTCCTCCTGATCGTTTTACCGACCATCTCAAAGCCGCTATGGTCCGCGCAAGGCACAACGCCGACGATAACAACCTCCGGGAGGAAATCGATCCATGTCGCGAAACGCGCGACGCGGCTGGCTTGTCGCGACGGCAACGATGATGGCGATCTGCGTCTTCGCCATCTGGCAATCGCTGCTGCTGTCGCTGACCGACCGCTTGGGCCCCGGCCCCGGCTTCTTCTCCTTCTGGCTCTCCCTCCTGGGCGTGCTGTTCGCCGGGCTGCTGATTCTCGACGTGTGGCGCAAGCCGGTGATCGAGAGTGACGAGACACTCTTCCCGCGTGGCGAAAGCGCTTTCCGCGTGCTGATCATCATCGGGGCGGTGGCCGGCGCCACGCTGTTGATGGGATGGGTCGGCTTCGAGCTGGCCATGCTGGTCTTCATCGCCGTGCTCACCTTCGCGCTGGGCGAACGCCGCTGGTACGCGATCGGCCTGTTCGCCATCGCCGGCAGCTTCGGCGTCTACTACGTCTTCACGCGCTGGCTCGATGTGCTGCTGCCGCCCGGACCCTGGGCTGCCTGATGGAATCGCTCGGATATCTGATGGCCGGCCTCGGCGCGGCCCTCTCGCTCAACAATCTGCTGTTCGCCTTCGCGGGCTGCGTGCTCGGCACGCTGATCGGCGTCCTGCCGGGCCTCGGGCCGGCCGCCGGCACCGCGATCCTGATCCCGCTGACCTTCAATCTCGATGCGACCGGCGCCATCATCATGCTGTGCGCCATCTACTATGGCGCCATGTACGGCGGCACGATCACCTCGGTGCTGATCAACGTGCCCGGCGAAGCTGCCTCGGTGGTCACCTGCATCGACGGCTACCAGATGGCCAAGCAGGGACGCGCGGGATCGGCGCTCGCCATCGCCGCCATCGGCTCGTTCGTCGGCGGCATCGTCGCCACGATCCTGCTGGTGGCCGTTGCCGCGCCGCTGGCCAGCCTGGCGCTGAAGTTCGGGCCGGCCGAGTTCTTTGCCCTGATGGTCGCGGGCCTCTGCCTCGTGGTCGGCCTGGCCGGCCGCAACATCCTGGCGGCGCTGCTGATGACGGCGCTCGGCCTGCTGCTGTCCCTCATCGGCATGGACCCCGTGCGCGGCGCGCCGCGTTTCACCTTCGGCATCGAGGAACTCTATGACGGCATCGGCTTCGTGCCGGTCGTGATGGGCCTGTTCGGCGTCGGCGAACTGCTGCTGGCGGCGGAAGCGCGCCAGACCCACCTGATCCAGGCCGACCTCAAGAAGTGGTATCCGACACGCGACGAGTGGCGCCGGTCGTCCGGCGCCATCGGACGCGGCACCGTGATCGGTTTCGTGCTCGGCCTGATCCCCGGCGTGGGCGCCATCGTCCCGACCTTCATGGCCTATGTGCTGGAGAAGCGCATCTCCAAGAACCCGGAACGCTTCGGCAAGGGCGCCATCGAGGGCGTGGCCTCGGCGGAGACCGCCAACAACGCCTATGCCAACGGATCCATGGTGCCGCTGCTGGCGCTGGGCGTGCCGAGTTCGCCCACCATCGCGGTGCTGATGGGCGCCTTCATCGTCAACGGCCTGACGCCGGGGCCCTTCCTGTTCCAGGAGAAGCCCGAGCTCGTCTGGACGGTCATCGCCTCGTTCTTCGTCGGCAACGTGCTGCTGCTGATCCTGAACCTGCCGCTGGTCGGGCTGTGGGCGCGGCTGCTCAAGATCCCCTTCGCCTATCTCTGCACCGGCGTGCTGATCTTCTGCATCATCGGCGCCTACGGGCTGAAGCAGAGCCTGTTCGACGTCTGGGTCATGCTGGGCTTCGGCGTGCTGGGCTACATCCTGCGCAAGCTCGACTTCCCGATCGCGCCGGCGATCCTGGCGCTGATCCTGGGGCCGATGATGGAGAAGTCGCTACGCACGACGCTGGAAATCTCGGGCGGCAGCTTCGCGATCTTCCTCGACCGACCGCTCGCGCTCGCGTTGCTCGCCGTGCCGCTCATCGTGCTGGCCGCCATTGCCCTGAGACCACGCGCCTTCGCCAACCTGAGACAAACAGACATCGAATGAAAAGGAGGACTCTCATGATTCGCAGACGCACCCTGATCGCCGCGGCCGGTGCCACCGCTCTTGCCGCCCCCGCCTTCGCGCAGAACTTCCCGCGCAAGGCCGTGCAGATGATCGTTGCCTTCCCGGCCGGCGGTAACACCGACATCGGCGCCCGCATCCTCGCCTCGATCGCGGAAAAGGATCTCGGCCAGCCCATCACGGTCGTGAACAAGGGCGGCGCCGGCGGCCAGATCGGCTTCACCGAGGGCGCCCGCGCGCGGCCGGATGGCTACACCGTCACCTTCATCAACCTGCCCAGCGTCAGCACGATCGTGCTCGATCCCGAGCGCAAGGCGGCATTCAAGATGGACAGCTTCGTGCCCGTGGTGAACCAGGTGCTCGATCCCGGCGTCGTGTGGGTGAGGGCGGACAGCCCCTACAAGACGTTCGCCGACCTGCTCGACGCCGCCAAGAAGGCGCCCGGCAAGATCAGCGCCTGCACCACCGGCATCCTGAGCGACGACCATCTGGCGATCCTGATGGTCGACGATGCGGCCAAGGTGAACTTCCGCATCGTCCACTTCGAGGGCTCGGCGCAGCAGCTCACCGGCGTCATGGGCGGCCATGTCGACTGCGCCTTCGACAATGTCGGCGGCATCGTGAAGCGCGTGAAGTCGGGCGAACTGCGGGCCCTCGTCGTCACCGACGACCAGCGCTCCAAGTTTCTGCCGGACGTGCCGACCACCAAGGAGCTCGGCTTCCCGTCGGTGATCTCCTCCTCGACGCGCGGCATTGCCGTGCCCAAGGGCACGCCCGCCGACGCGATCAAGGTGCTCGAGACCGCCTTCCTGAAGGCGATCAACGATCCCGAGCACATCAAGAAGATGGACGAGCAGGGCCTCGCCCTGAGGCCGATGGTC
This sequence comes from Reyranella sp., assembly GCF_965228225.1. Lineage (GTDB taxonomy): Bacteria > Pseudomonadota > Alphaproteobacteria > Reyranellales > Reyranellaceae > Reyranella. Next base: position 4,134,814 of record NZ_OZ245801.1, read on the forward strand.
GGTGCGGAGTATGCAAAGTACTACGCCGATTCGCATGCGGCAGCGACGAAGTATACGGAGTGGGCTCTCAAACAACGTTAACGTTGTTTGAGAGCGGTGGGCGGCAGCGCTTGTAACCAAGCGCGAGAGCCCACACGGGGCAGAATGGATAAGGATCAAGATTCTTATCTATTCTGCACCACGCGAGCTCTCGCGCTTGATGACAAGCGCTGCCGCTCGCCCAAGCTGACGCGCTATGAGCGCGTCAGCTTGTTAAACGGCACGTCTTTGTCGACACGGATGTCCGCGGGCAGTCCCAGGACGCGCTCGGCCACGATGTTGCGCAGGATCTCGTCGGTGCCGCCGGCGATGCGGAAGCCAGCGCCGCCGATCCATTGCGCCTGGAAGCCGGCCGCGAAGGGCACGTCCTCCTTCATGATGCCGGCATGGCCCATCAGCTCCATGGCGAAGGCGCCCATGTCCTGCATCTTGGGCGCCGCCACGATCTTGATGATCGACGATTCCGGACCCGGCGTCTGGCCCTTGGAGAGCGCCGTCAGCGTGCGGTAGCGGGTGAGCTTCAGGCCCTGCTGCTGCACGTACCAGTCGGCGATCTTCGAGCGGACCTGCTGGTTGCGGATCGCCGCGCCGTCTTCCAGTTCGGTCTCGCGCGCCAGCTCCATCAGCTCGTCGATGTCGAGGCCGCCCGACGGCAGGCCGACCGCGAGACGCTCGTTCATCAGGGTCGTGAGCGCGGCCTTCCAGCCCTCGCCCACCTTGCCCAGCCGCTGGCTGTCGGGGATGCGGACGTTGGTGAAGAACACCTCGTTGAAGTTGGCGCCGCCCGACATTTGCTTGATCGGACGGACCTCGACGCCCGGCGTCTTCATGTCGAGGAAGAACATGGTGAGACCGGCGTGCTTGGGGACATTCGGATCCGTGCGCGTGATCACGATGCCGAAGTCGCAATAGTGCGCGCCCGACGTCCAGACCTTCTGGCCGTTGATGATCCAGTCGTCGCCGTCGCGCTCGGCCTTGGTGCGGATACCCGCCACGTCGGACCCAGCGGCCGGCTCGGAGAAGAGCTGGCACCACACTTCCTGGCCGTGCAGGGCGGGCTTCACGTAGCGCTGCAGCTGCTCGGGCTTGGCATAGGCCATCATGGTCGGGATGCACATGCCCAGCCCGATGTCGAAGAAACCCAGCGGCACCAGGTAGTTCGCCTCTTCCTGCTGGTAGATCACCTGCAGGATCGGCGAGGCGCCGCGACCGCCGAACTCCTTGGGCCAGGTCAGGCGCGCGTAGCCGGCCGTGGCCTTCTTGTCCTGCCACTCCTTGGCCTTCTTGAGCAGCTCGGGGTCGTCGTTGCGCGCGCGGTTGCTTTGCGTGTCGTCGCTCTTGCGCGTGGCGTTGGCGTCGAGCCAGCTGCGCACTTCCTGACGGAAGGCGGCTTCTTCGGGTGTGTCGTTGAAATCCATCGTTCCCTCCTAGGCCGCGTTCTTCTGTTCGAGACGGGTCACCAGCTTGTCCTTCCACGCCATCGGACCGCCGATCGAGAGCGCCAGCAGGCGCGAGCGGCGATAGTGGAACTGTGTGTCGGCCTCCCAGGTGAAGCCGATGCCGCCATGGGTCTGGATGTTCTCCTTGGCCGCGAAGTCGTAGGCGTCGGTGGCCGCGATGCGCGCCGCCGCCGCCGCCAGCGGCAGGTCGGCGCCGTCCTCGGTCAGCATCATCGCGCCGTAATAGGCATTGGAGCGTGCCAGCTCGAGCTTCACGTAGCAGTCCGCCAGCTTGTGCTTGATCGCCTGGTAGGAACCGATCGCCCGGCCGAAGGCCTGGCGCTGCAGCGCATAGTCGCGCGCCATCCACATCGCTGCTTCGGCGCCGCCCACCTGGGCGAACGCGAAGTAAACCGCCGCCGCATCGTAGAGCCGCTCGAGCAGGCGCCAGCCCTCGCCCTCGCCGCCCAGCAGCTCCGCCGTGGCGTCGTTGAACGTGAGTTCGGCATGCTTGCGCGCGGGATCGATCGTCTCGATGCGCTTCTTCGCAACGCCCGTTTGCGTGAGATCGACCAGCACGAGCGACACGGCGCGATCGCCCGAGCCGCCGCTGTTGGCGAGCACGATGGCGAAGGTCGCGGCCTCGCCGTCGGTCACCGGCAGCTTCCTGCCGTTGAGACGACCGCCGCCGAACGTCGTGCGGATGTTCCGCGGCTTCGGCGGCTGTGCGCCTTCGGCAATCGCCAGCGTGCCGATCGCCTTGCCCGACGCAAGTTCGGGCAGCCACTTCTTCTTCTGCGCGTCGGAGCCCGCGAGCTTCAGCGCCTCCGTCGCCAGCACGACCGACGTGTCGAACGGCACCGGCGCCGCGGCGCGGCCGATCTCCTCGGCGACGACGCAGACCTCCAGCGGCGACAGTCCCATGCCGCCATATTCTTCTGGAATGCCAAGGGCCGGCACGCCGAGATCGACGAGTCCTTTCCAGACATCTTCCGCGTGTGTTTCGGGGCCGTCGAGCACGCGCCGCACCACTTTGGTGGGGCACTTGTCGGCGAGGAATTTGCGAACCTGCTCCTTGAGCAGCTTCTGGTCGTCGGAGAAATCGAAGTTCATGATGCCTGACCCTAGCAAGCCTGCTCCGCTCGGGGAACGGCTCTGGGTTCCGACAGGCGGGTTGTGCTGCGCATTATGGTGAATGTCATGAACACGGACGAAATCAAGGACTGGCATGCCCACGTCTACTTCGACGAAGCGTCGCGAGACGCGGCGTGGGCGTTGCGCGAGCGCATCGAGAAGACCTTCCCCATCGAGATGGGCCGCTTTCATGAGAAGCCGGTCGGGCCGCACCCGCGCTTCAGCTATCAGGTCGCCCTGAAGAACGAACAGTTCGAGCCGGTCCTGTCATGGCTGACCCTGAACCGCGGCGAACTTACGGTGTTCATTCATCCCAACACCGGGCACGATCTGGAGGATCATCGCGACCGCGCGATCTGGATGGGCCAGCAGGTGCCGCTGGTCCTCGACATTTTCACGAAGAAGGACTGACCCGATGGACACCCTGCTCCCGCTCGCCCAACGCGTCGGCGAAAAACTGAAAGCCCGCAAAGAGACCGTCGGCATTTCCGAATCGTCGGCCGGCGGTCTGATCTCGGCCGCGCTGCTCGCCGTGCCGGGCGCCTCGGCCTATTTCATGGGCGGCGCCGTCGTCTACACGCGGCCGGCCGGCGATGCGTTCCTAGCCGTGCCGCGCGAGAAGCGCGCCGGCGTCCGCTCCTCCTCCGAGCCCTGGGCCCTGCTCGCCGCCGAGCATGTCCGCGGTCGCCTCAAGACGACCTGGGGCCTGGCCGAAACCGGCGCTTCGGGTCCGACCGGCAATTCCTACGGCGATCCCGCGGGACACACCTGCGTGGCCATCGTCGGTCCCCACGGCAGCGTGGCGCGCACCCTGCGCACCGGCTCCGACGACCGCGTCGCCAACATGCGCGCCTTCGCCGCCGAAGCGCTCAAGCTGCTGGACGAGCAGCTTTCGTAGGCCGACGCTCCCCCATCTCATTGACGCTTCGATCAAACTAAACTAAGATGGCTTAGTCCATGTTGAAATCATGAAATCCGTAAACATTCACGAAGCCAAAACCAACCTCTCCAAGCTGGTGGCTGATGCTGCACGCGGGGAGTCCTTCGTGATAGCAAAGGCGGGCAAACCACTTGTTAAGGTCGTCGCTCTCGACGCCCCATCTTCAGGGGAAAAGCGTCGCGTGGGTTTCTTGTCCGGGCAACTGAAGGTGCCTGATGACTTCGACCGGATGGGCGACGAGCAGATCGGCCGCCTGTTCGGTACAGCGCCTTGAACTTACTCCTCGATACCCACATCCTGCTCTGGGCGGCTGCACGTCCTGAAAAGCTTTCCCGCAAAACGCTCCGCCTATTCGACGATCCGCACAACACGCTCGTCTTCAGCGCAGCCAGCCTATTGGAAATTGTCTTTAAGCAAAGCCTGGGCCGGGATGATTTCGATGTAAATGCACGACAATTGCGACGAGGGTTGTTGGACAACGGCTACAACGAGCTCTCGGTCACGAGTATCCACGCCTTGGCTCTCGACGACTTACCACCTCTACATAAGGATCCCTTTGATCGGATGCTTCTCGCTCAATCACGGGTAGAGGGGTTCATGCTCCTGACAGCAGATAAACAGATCCTGCAGTATCCCGGCCTCATCCAAAAGGCATAGTCCTTATTCAGACGCCGCGATCCTTGAATGCGGCGATTGCCACAAAAATCCAGCCCGCGATGAAGGCGAGACCGCCGATCGGCGCTACGGCGCCGAACCATCGCGGGCCGCCGAACGACAGGGAATAGAGAGCGCCGGGGAACAGGACACTGCCGACGAGGAACAGCCACAAAGCGACGACCGCCAGGCGCACGTTCAGGAGCTCCGCGCCGGCCAAGGCGCACACGCCCAGCATCGCGAGCGCATGGAACATCTGGTAGTGGCTGCCGGTCTGCAGCCAGTCGCGCGCCTTCAGGCCGGCTTCCGTGCGCAGGTCCAGACCATGCGCCGCGAAGGCGCCGACGATGACGGAGATGGCGCCGCTCAGTGCGGCAACGACGATCCAGAGCCGCGCGGCGTCGCCCATGGGACTATTGCAGCGGCCGGGTCGGTCGCCCGCCCGCCGTCATGCCGCCGTCGATCACCAGCTCCTGGCCGGTGATGTAGTTGCCGGCGTCGGTACACAGGAAAAGTACGCCGTTGGCGATGTCCTGCGCCTCGCCGACTCGCGGCAGCGGCACCGAAGCGGCGGCGCGCTCGCGCGGATCGATCGGCGCGTTGCGGCGATTGCCTTCGGCGCCGGTCGGGATCTTCTCCCAGATCGGCGTGGCGATGATGCCGGGATGCACCGAGTTGCAGCGGATGTTGTCGGCCGCGTGCTCGAGCGCCACCGACTTGGCCAGCAGGCGCACGCCGCCTTTGGTCGCCGAATAGGCCGCCAGGCCCGGTGCGCCGCGCAGGCCGGCCACCGACGACATCAGCACGATCGAACCGCCGCCCGCGCGCTTCATCGCCGGGATCGAATGCTTGATGGAAAGGAACACGCCGTCGAGGTTGATCGCCTGCTGACGCTGCCAGTCGGCGAGAGTCATGGTCGCGATCGGCGACATGATGCCTATGCCGGCATTGGCCACCATGATGTCGAGGCGACCGTAGCGTTTCTCGGCGTCGGCGACGATACCGGGCCACGCCGCCTCGTCGCGCACGTCATGACGCAGATAGTGCGCCTTGCCGCCCGCCTTGGTGATGCGCTCGACGACACCCTTTCCGAGGGTGTCGTCGATGTCCGTTATGAGAACCGACGCGCCTTCACGCGCCAGCGTTTCGGCACAGGCCTCACCGATGCCGGAAGCACCGCCCGTGACGATGGCAACCTTGCCAGAGACCTGAGCCATGGAACGCTCCTTAGCGGTTCTTCCAGTTGCCGGGGCGCTTCTCGGCGTAGGACTTGACGCCCTCCTTGAAGTCCTCGGTCTTGCGCGTCCACTCCTGCTCGGTGAGCTCGCGCTCGGTCGCCGCCTCGGCGCCATCAGCGAAGCCACGACGCATCGTCTCGCGCGTCGACATCACGGCGAGCGGTGCGCTCTCGGCGATCTCCTGCGCCAGCTTGATCGCTTCCTTGCGGACGTCGGCCAGCGGCGCCAGCACGTCGGCCAGGCCCCATTCCACCGCCTCCTCGCCGCCGATGCGGCGGCCGGTGAGGAACATCAGGTTCGCCTTCTGCTGGCCGATCAGGCGCGGCAGCGTGTAGGTGAGCGAGAAGCCGGGATGGAAACCGAGCCGCGTGAAGTTGGCGGCGAAGCGTGCCTCCGGGGCGGCGACACGGAAATCGGGCGCCAGCGCGAGGCCGAGGCCGCCGCCGATCGCCGGTCCCTGGATCGCCGCGACGCTGGGCTTCTTCGCGCGGAAAATGCGGGTCGCTTCCTTGTAGAGATGCTTGCCGCTCTCGGCTGCACCGGTCTGCGGGCGGTTGGCGAAGTCGGCGCCGGCACAGAACGACTTGCCCTGCGCGCACAGGACATAGGCGCGGATCTTGTCGTCGCGGTCGAACGCCTCGAAAGCATCGGCGATCTGGTTGATCAGCGAGTTGTCGAAGAAGTTGTGCGGCGGCCGCTGAATCTCGACGATTCCGACCGCGCCGTCGGTGCTGATACCGAGATCCTTGAAGGTGGCGCTCATGAGTTTTCTCCCGCGTTGAAAATCCGGTTAACTTGGGCCGGATACTGCCCCGGCAGGGGTCACGCGTCGATACGGGAGGAAGAGGAATGCCGCAAAGCGAACGACACGCCCTTGTGCTGGGAGGAGGCACGATGGGCGTCGGAATCATCGCCATGTTCCTGGGCGGCGGCTGGAAGGTGGACGTCGTGTCGCGCTCCGCCTCGACCCGCGACGGGCTGCCTGCGGCGACATCCCGCGCGCTCCAGGCGATGGGTAAGCCGGACGATGTCTCGGGCCTCGCGACCTATGCGACGCTCGAGGAGGCGCCCTGGTCGAAGATCGACATCGCCGTCGAGACGGTGACCGAGGACCTGGCGCTGAAGCAGAAGATCTTCGCCGACATGGAGAAGCTCTCCCGTCCGGGTGTGCCGCTCACCTCGAACTCGTCGAGCTTCCCGATCAGCGAGATCGGCAAGGGGCTGGCGAGCCAGGACCGCATGATGGGACTGCACTTCTTCATGCCCGCGCACCTGATCCCGCTGGTCGAGGTCGTGCGCTCCGTCCACACCGACGTGGTGCTGGCCGAGAAGGTCGGCGCGATCATGAGCGCGCTGGGCAAGCGGCCCGTGCAGGTGAAGAAGGATGTGATCGGCTTCCTGGGCAACCGCATCCAGGGCGCGCTGATGCGCGAGGCGCTGTGGCTGATCGAAGAGGGTGTCGCCTCGCCGGAGGACATCGACGCCACCGTGCGTCTCTCATTCGGCTTCCGCTATGCCGCCGCCGGTCCGATCACCCAGAAAGAGCATTCCGGCTGGGACACGACCTGCGCCGTCGCCAAGATCATCTGGCCCGATCTCAGCAACGCCGACGGCCCCCCGCCGGTCCTGCAGCGCAACGTCGACCAGGGCCGCATCGGCTTCAAGACCAAGGGTGGCTTCTTCGACTGGGACGATGCCTCGATAGCGAAAGAGCGCGCCCGATATGAGCGCGCTCTTTCTAAATGTCTGGAAATCTTCCGCGAGGAAGGAATTCTCTAGTTAGGCAGCGCGGCCTCGACCGCGGCCACCGCCGCCGCCGCCTCCACCGCCGAAGCGCCGGCCCTTCCACTGGGGACGCGGACCCTGCGGACGATCGCCGGCCGGGCGATCGCCTTGCGGGCGGTCGCCGTGGGGACGGTCGCCGTGCGGACGCGGCGCATACTGGCCGCCGCCACCATTGTGGTTCGGACGATCGCCGAACGACCGGGGGCGGTCACCCTGCGGGCGATCACCGTGCGGACGATCGCCATGGGGACGATCAGCCTGGGGACGATCGCCTTGCGCGCGATCGAAGCGGTCGCCCTGCGGACGATCGCCTTGCGGACGGTCTCCACGGGGGCGGTCACCGAACGGGCGATCACCCTGCGGGCGCGGATTGCGCGGACGGTCGCCGTAGGGACGGTCGCCCTGCGGACGATCACCTTGCGGACGATCGCCCTGCGGGGCATCGCGGAAGTCGCCACCGCGGAACTGGCTTTCGGCGTGCGCCGGCGGACGGTCGCCGCGCGAACGATCGTGGTTGGCACGGTCGCCGAACGAGCGATGACCGCCAGGACGACCGCCGCCGCCAGGACGGCCACCGCCACCCGGACGACCGGCGCCACGCGGACCACCACGGCCCTCGCGGGGACGCTCGTCGCGATCATCACGATCGTCGCCCTCGGCGCGCGCCTTGGGCGGCGGCAACTGCGGCATGTCTTCGTTGGCCGGCGTCGGAACGACCGGGATCCGCTGGTTGGTCAGCCGCTCGATGCCCTTGAGCTGGCCGCGCTCGCTGCCGTCGCAGAACGAGATCGCGATGCCCGAGGCGCCGGCGCGCGCGGTGCGGCCGATGCGATGGACATAGCTCTCGGCATCGGCCGGCAGCTCGAAGTTGATGACGTGGGTCACGCCCTGCACGTCGATGCCGCGCGAGGCGAGATCGGTCGCGACCAGGACGCGGGCCTTGCCGCGGCTGAAATTGTCGAGCGCCTTCTGCCGGGCGTTCTGCGACTTGTTGCCGTGGATCGCCTCGGAGCGCACGCCGCGGTCTTCCAGCGCCTCGGCGACGCGGTTGGCGCCGCGCTTGGTGCGCGTGAAGATGATGACCCGCTCGAGGCTCTCGTCGGTCAGGAGATGGTTGAGCAGGGTGCGCTTGAGGCCGGCGTTCACGAAATAGACGCGCTGGTCGATCTTCTCGACGGTGCGGCCCTGCGGCGCGATCTCGACCTTCTCGGGGTTCTTCAGGATCTCCGCAGAGAGCTTGGCGATGTCGTTCGGCATCGTCGCCGAGAACAGCAGCGTCTGCCGGTTCTTCGAGACCGAGGCCGCGATGCGACGGACGTCACGGATGAAGCCCATGTCGAACATGCGATCGGCTTCGTCGAGGACGAAGAAGCTGACCTGTCCGAGCTTCACGTTGCCACGCTCGACGAGGTCGAGCAGACGGCCGGGCGTCGCGATCAGGATATCGACGCCGCGCGACAGGGTCTCGATCTGGCGACCGTAGCCCAGGCCGCCGACGACGGTGCAGAGGCGCAGGCCGAGGCCGCGACCGTAGGTGTCGAAGCTGCGGGCGATCTGGACCGCGAGTTCGCGGGTCGGCGCCAGCACGAGGGCGCGCGGGCTCTTGGGCTGGGCGCGCTCCTTCGACTCGGAAAGTAGCTGCAGCACGGGCAGCGCGAACGCAGCCGTCTTGCCGGTGCCGGTCTGGGCGATGCCCAGCACGTCACGGCCCTGCAACAGGGCGGGAATCGTGCGCGCCTGGATCGGCGTCGGCACGGTATAGTTCGCGGCGTTCAATGCACGCAGCAGCGGCTCGGCCAGACCGAGGCTCGCAAACGTAACTTCACTCACTGAAAATCCTTACTTGCCGCCGGCGTGCCATCCTGGCACGCGCATCTGTGGCGGCGTTAGGCCCGTTCCCGCGCGCGGCTGGGACGGCTCTTGTCTTGGGGGATTGTCTCGGGATGAGGCGCCGTCACAAAGGAATGGGGCGCGTCGCGCGATCGCGAGAAATCTTTGAAGCCCGCTTACCTGCGAGCTGGCGCGTATATGATGCTGCAGCGCAGCGGAGTCAAGCGGATTACTGGCTTTCCGGCAGGCCGCTCCCTAGACTGTCTTCAAAACAAGCACATAGGGAGTGAACGATGCGCCGCAGACAGCTTTTCACGGTCGCAGCCGCCACAATGGCCGCACCGTCGATCGGGACCAGCGCCCGCGCCCAGAGCTTTCCCGCCAAGCCGATCCGGATTCTCATCCCGTACGCACCGGGCGGCACCTCCGACATCCTCGCGCGCCTGATGCAGCCGCACCTGCAGGCCGCCCTGGGCCAGTCGGTCGTCGTCGAGAACCGCACCGGCGCCAACGGCAACATCGCCGTCGACATGGTCGCGAAATCGGCGCCCGACGGATACACGCTGGTGCTGACCGATCTCGGCAACCTCACGATCTCGCCCTCCGTGATGAAACTGCCGTTCGACGTCGCGAAGGACTTCAACGCCGTCACCGTGCTGGCCTACACGCCGCACCTGCTCGCCGCCGCGCCGGATCGTCCCTACAAGACCGCGGCCGAGCTGATCGCGTTCGCGAAGGCCAATCCCGACAAGCTGAACTACGCGACGGCAGGACTGGGCAGCGCACCGCATCTGGCCGGCGCCCTCTTTGCCCACTCGCTCGGCCTCAAGATCACCTTCATCCCGATGAAGGGCGGCGCCGAGGCGATCCAGCAGGTCGCGGGCGGCCATGCCGACGCGCTGTTCAACGGCATGATCGCCACCCTGCCGCACGTGAAGAGCGGCAAGCTGCGCGGCCTCGCCGTGTCGAGCGCCACGCGCAACGCGCTGGCGCCGGATCTTCCGACCGTGATCGAGGCGGCCGGCATCAAGGACTTCGTGACGGGAAGCTGGCAGGGCTTCCTCGCCGCCAAGGGCACGCCGCCAGAAGTACTGGAGCGGCTCTATGTCGAGATCGACAAGACGACGAAGATTCCCGAGGTGGCGGCCCGGCTCAAGGAACTCGGCGCCGAGCCGGTTCTCTACAAGCCCGCGCAGAGCGATACATGGCGTGCGCGCGAGGTCGAAAACTGGGCGAAGGTGGTGAAGGATACCGGCATCAAGCTGGAATGAAACTGGAGGAGAACGGCATGGAATTCGGCATCCTCTTCACCTCGCACGCCAATCCGCAGGAGGAGCCCTATCCGCATCGCGCCGTTCATGCGCGGACGACGGACGAGATCATCGAAGCGGAACGGTTGGGCTACGACACGGCCTGGATCGCCGAGCACCATTTCTCGACCAGCTACGGCATCATGCCGGACTGCTTCGCCTACATGGCCTATCTCGCCGCCAAGACCAGCCGCATCAAGCTGGCCTCCGGCGTGATCACGCTGCCGCTCTACGATCCGATCCGCGTCGTCGAGAACGCCAACTTCGTCGACATCCTGTCGAACGGCCGGGTCATGCTGGGCATCGGCTCGGGCTATCGGCCCTACGAGTTCGTGGGCCTTGGCAAGGATTTCGAGGGCCGCCGCGACATGGTCGAGGAGGCGGTCGGCCTGATGTTCGACGCCTTCCATCGCCATCGCTACGATCACAAGGGCAAGTATTTCAGCGGCACCGTCGCTGAACCCTACGAGATGCTGCCCCAGCCGGTGCAGATGCCGCATCCGCCGCTCTACATGGCGGGCGGCACCGACCGCTCGATCGGCTATTGCGGCCGCAACGGCTTCGGCCTGATGCTGTCGACCCTGCCCGGCATCGAGACGCTCGCGGCGCAGACCGCCCTCTACAAGCGCGAGCTGGCGACGGCCTCGGCCGAGCGCGCCAGGAATCCCGCCGCGGGCCAGATCGACATCGCGCGCTGGGTCTACATCGCCGACACCGACGCGCAGGCGCGCGCCGAGACCGAAGAGGCGATCGTCCGCCACATCGGACATTTCGGCGGCACCGGCACCGCGGGATATCTCGGCTCGGTGTCCGAGAAGGGCAACCAGCTCAGCTACGACGAGTTGCTGAACACGACCCTGCTGCACGGATCGGCCGAGACTGTGATCGCACGCCTGCGCGAGATGCAGGCGCGCACCGGCATGACCTCGCTGCTGCTGCACTACCCGCCCTATTATGGACGCGAGAAGACGATGCACAGCCTGAAGCTCTTCGCCGAGCGCGTGATCCCCGCCTTCCGCCCGCCGGCACAGCGCGTGGCCGCCGCCGAATGACTCCGCAAGCGGCCACAATGGGCCGCAGCAACAATTCGCGCGGCGCGATCTTCACCATGCTCGCCATGCTGGGCTTCGCCAGCATGGACACCATCTCCAAGTGGATGGTGGCCGACTATTCGATCGGCCAGATGATGTGGGTGCGCTACGCCATCTTCTGCCTGTTCGCCTGGGCCGTCGTGCGCCGCCGTGGCCTGCGCTCGGCCGCGCGTTCCAGCCGGCCGTGGCTGCAGTTCAGCCGCGCCCTGCTGGCGGTGATCGAGAGCGCGGTATTCGTGCTGGCCTTTCGCTACTTGCCGCTCGCCGATACCCATGCGGTTGCCGCCACCTCGCCGCTGATCGTGATCGCGCTCGGCGTGCTGTTCCTCGGCGAACGGGCCGGACCGGCGCGCTGGGCGGCCGTCGGCGCAGGCTTCGTCGGCGTGCTGTTGATCGTGCGCCCGGGCTTCCGCGAACTCGACTGGCCGCTGCTGATTCCCGTAGCCGGCGCCATCCTGTGGGGCGGCTACCAGATCCTGGTCCGCCTCTGCTCACGCACCGACACACCCGACACCACGCTCGTCTGGTCGGCCTTCGTGGCGTTCGGCGCCACGACCCTGGTCGGGCCTTTGCAGTGGATCTGGCCGGACGCGAAAGGCTGGGCCCTGCTGCTGGCCATCGCCCTGCTGGGCGCGCTGGCGCACTATTCGCTGATCAAGGCGCTCGACTATGCCGAAGCCGGCGCGGTGCAGTCCTACAGCTACACGCTGCTGGTCTTCGTCACGATCCTGGGCGTGATCGTGTTCGGCGACGTCCCCGACCACTGGACCCTGGCCGGCGCCGCGGTGATCGTCGCCTCGGGCCTCTACACCTGGCACCACGAGAGGCGTGCGGCCTCTACTCCCTGACGCAGGACAGATCGCCTTCCTGGCAGTTGAGCTGGGCCTCGAGGTCCTTCACGCGCACCAGGGTGAGGCGTGCCTGGCACTGGGCGACGATCATGCCGTGGATCGAGCCGCCCGTGGTCGGCGCGCCGATGAAGGCGCACTCCCGGTCACGGAAACGGATCCACGCCTCTTCCGCCGCCTGCAGACGCGCGCGGCTTTCGGGCCCGAGGCGTGTCCGCAGCTTCGTGTAGGTGGCATTCAGTTGCCGGTCAGCGTCCTTCAGGGCGGTTCCCGCCTCCTGGTTCATGTCCATCTGGCTCTGCGCGAAGCCCGCGACCGTCCACGTCTGGATCGCAACGACCGCCGCCGTAAGCGCGACCAGGCGCCGGATCATCGCGGCCACGCCCTCAGTGCGACGAGGCCGCCATCGATCGGCAGCATCACGCCGGTCACCCAGCGCGATTCGTCGGAGGCGAGATAGACCGCGCCATGGGCGATGTCCCAGGCCGTGCCCTCGACCTGCATCGGCACCATCTTCTTGCGCCGGTCGCGCGCCTCGGCGCCGAGATGCGCCACCATCGGCGTGTGCACCGAGCCCACGATGATGCAATTGGCACGGATGTTCTGGGTCGCATAGTCGGCCGCGACCGACATCGTGAAGCCGTGCAGGCCCGCCTTGGCCGTCGCATAGGCCACCGCCCCGGCACTGCCCATCAGGCCGACAGCGCCGGCGATCGACGACACCATGATGATCGACCCGCCGCCGCCCTCCTTCATGCGCGGCAGGCAGGACTTGGTGCACAGCATCGTGGTCGTGAGATTGGCCTCGAGGACCTTGTTCCAGGTCTCGAGCGTCACCGTCTCGGGCGTGCCAGGCCCGCCGATGCCGACATTGTTGTGCAGGATGTCGAGCCGGCCATAGGTCTTCATGGCGAAGTCGGCCATCGCCTCGGCCGCGTCGAGCTGCGCTACGTCAGCCGCAAAGACCGACGCCTCGCCGCCCTCGTCCTTGATCTGTTTGGCCAGTCCCTCGGCACGCTCGGCACTGCGGTTGACCAGCACGACCTTGGCGCCTTCCTTGGCAAACAGCAGCGCCGTCGCCATGCCGTTGCCCAAGCCCTCGCCGCGCGGGGCCGCGCCCGTCACCACCGCCACCTTGCCTTGCAGCCGTCCGGCCATGTCTACTCTCCACCCAGATGATTTCAGGCGCGGACCTTAGCCGGGAGACGAAGGCGATGACCAGCAAGACAGAGACGTTCGAGGGTGGCTGCACCTGCCGCAATGTGCGTTACCGGCTCACATCGAAGCCGCTGTTCGTGCATTGCTGTCACTGCCGCTGGTGCCAGCGCGATTCTGGGACGGCGTTTGCGATGAACGCCATGATCGAGGCCGAGCGGGTCGAGCGGCTGGGCGGCGAGGTCCAGGTAATCGACACGCCGACCCTCAGCGGCAAAGGCCAGAAGATCGCGCGCTGCCCGCAGTGCCGCATCGCGGTGTGGAGCAACTATTCCGGCGCCGGACCCACCGTCCGCTTCGTGCGCGTCGGAACGCTCGACGAGCCCGACCGGCTGCCGCCCGACATCCACATCTTCACCATGAGCAAGCAGCCCTGGGTCGCGCTTCCCGCCGGCGTGCCGGCGGTCGAGGAGTATTACGATCGCAATCAACTCTGGCCGCCGGAAAGCCTCGACCGGTTTGCGACGTTGAGGGCGAAGAGCGCGTCGTGACCTAAGGCCAGTACGCGGGAAGTTTCGTCGCCAACCACTTGGCCAGCGCAGCATTCACGGCGACCGGCTTCTCCTGCGCCATCCAGTGGCCGGACTCCACGACGACTTCCGTGAGATCGACGCAGTTGCGGCGCATCGGCTCGGCGAGCTTCGACGTCATCGTCTCGCAGGTCGTGTCGTAGGCGCCGTGCAGGAACAGGACCGGCATCGCGAGCTTGCCGTCTTTCGGAGCGCGCTTGGCATAGGCGCCGTTGGCCCTGTGGTTCATGTACCAGGAGTCCGGCCCGAAAAAGCCGTTCTTCGTCAGCGCCGCGGTATAGGCTTCCATGTCCTGCTCGGTCAGCACGTCGGGATCGCGCGGCACGTCGGGACAGGCGCCGCCGCCGAACCAGCCGCCGGCGCGGCGCACCATCGAGGTCGGCGCCGGCTTGCCCACCCTCGCCGGATCACCCTTGCGGAACAGCGCCTTCACCACGTTGAGCGGATTGGCGTCGAAGCCCGCACAGGCCTTGTCGAAGCCCTCTTCGTAGAAGAACTGATAGTCCCACTGTCCGGCCGGGAACTGCGCCTCGGGATAGAGCGCGCGATCGACCAGCGGCACGACGGTGTCGAGCGTGAATCCGGTCGGCAGATAGGGCACGCACAGGCTGGCCACGCCGACCACCTTGTCGGGATGATGCGCCGCCATGTTCCAGACGACGGGGCTGCCCCAGTCGTGGCCGATCCACACCGCCTTGTCGCGACCGAGCGACGCCAGCAGTTCGACCATGTCGGCCACGATCTCTTCCTGCGCGAAATCCTCGTGCCGCTTGTAGGTGCTCGAGCGGCCGTAGCCGCGCATGTCGGGCGCGATGCAGCGGAAGCCCAGGGCGGCGAAGACCGGGAGCTGGTGCCGCCACGACAGCGATAGCTCGGGCCAACCATGGACGAAGATCAGCAGCGGCGCGTCTTTCGCTCCGCAGGCGAGATAGCCCGTGGTGTGGCGGGCGGTCTTGACGGTGTGTTCGGTGACCGGGAATGTCATGGCAAGGAGAAGGTCACATGGAAATCGATACCGGCACAACCGAACTCTTGTGCAGCGTCCGCGACGGCGTCGCGCTGATCACGCTGAACCGCCCCGAGGCGCGCAATGCGATGTCGCCCGACCTCACGGAGGCGCTGCGCAACCAGATCAAGGCGCGCGGCGACGACGATGCCGTCGGTGCGCTGCTGATCACCGGCGCCGGCACCGCCTTCTGCAGCGGCGGCGACGTGAAGGGCATGGGCGGCCGCGGCCCGCGCGGCCAGATGAGCTACGAGGAGCGGCTAGCCGACCTGCGCTGGCGCCAGACGCATCTCACCGGCGCGCTGGTCGCCGTGCGCAAGCCCACCATCGCCGCGCTGCCCGGCGCGGCGGCCGGCGCGGGCCTGGCCATCGCGCTGGCCTGCGACATCCGCATCGCCGCGAAGTCGGCCTTCTGTACCACCGGCTACGCCAAGATCGGCCTCTCGGGCGACTACGGCATCTCCTGGCTGCTGACCCGCACCGTCGGCCCGATGCGGGCGCGCGAGCTGATGTTCACCTCCGAGAAGGTCGGCGCCGAGCGCTGCGAGCAGATCGGCCTGGTGAACCGCGTGGTCGACGATGCCAAATTGCAGGACGAGGCCTTCGCCTTCGCCAAGTCGCTGGCCGAGGGACCGCGAGTCGCGCTGCGCCACATGAAGGACAATCTCGACGAGGCACTGCACATCAATTACGCGGACGCGCACTATCGCGAGGCCGAGCGCCTGGTCCAGTCGTCGCGGACCGCCGATCACAAGGAGGCGGTGGCGTCCTTCGTCGAGAAGCGCAAGCCGGTGTTCAAGGGGCGGTAGTGGTTACCCACCCCACCATCACCAACAGCACCTCACCCTGAGGAGCGCGCCGCAGGAGCGCGTCTCGAAGGGTGGGCACGAGCACCACGCCTGTTGCCCATCCTTCGAGACGGCGCGCTGCGCGCACCTCCTCAGGATGAGGTAGTGTGGGTGAAACCGCTCGATCAATCCCTGTAGTTCGCGGCGCGCTTCTGCAGGTTGGACATGATGGCTTCGAGCTGGTTGGGCGAGCCGATCAGCTTCTGCTGTTCGACCGACTCCATCATCAGCCCGGACGCCGCATCGGTCGCGACGGCCGCGTTGAGGAGACGCTTGTTGGCGCGGATCGCGTCGGGGCTCTTGGCGGCGATCTCGCGCGCCGTCTCGAGCGCCGCGGCGCGCGGGTCGTCGACCACCTTCGTCACGAAACCCATCTCGCGGGCCTCGACGCCGTTGAAGATGCGGCCGGTATAGGTGAGCTCGCGCACGACATCCTCGCGCGCCAGATGGCGCATCAGCTGCGTGCCGGCGAGGTCGGGCACCAGGCCCCACTTGATCTCCATCACCGAGAAGCGCGCATCGGCGGTGGCGTAGCGGATGTCCGGCCCCAGCGCGATCTGGAAGCCGCCGCCGAACGCCACGCCATGGACGGCGGCGATCACCGGCACCGGCAGCTCGCGCCACAGCCAGGCGCATTGCTGCGGCCGGTTGGCGATGCCGTGGGTGCGCTTCGTGAGGTCGCGGACGCCCGGCACCGCGTCGCCTTCGGCCTTCATCGCGGCGAAGCTACCCATGTCGAGGCCGGCGCAGAAGGCCTTGCCCTCGCCCGACAGGACGACGCAGCGCAGGCCGGGCATGCTGGCGAGCTTCGCGCCCGCCTCGATGATGCCTTCGAACATCGCCGGATCGAGCGCATTCATCTTGTCGGCGCGGATCAGTCGGACGTCGGCCACGCCGTCCTTGAGGTCGATCGAGACGCGGTCCTTCATTTCTCACCCTCCGATTTCATCCATTCGCGCAGGCGGCGCTTCACTTCTTCCGGGTCCAGGCGCTTGGGCGGCTCGAGGCTGCCGTCGTCGCGCTTGGGCCACACCATGACCGCGAGAGCACGCTGCACGTCGGCAAACGTGCAATCGTCCGGCAGCCGGTCGAGCAAGGCCCGGACCTGATCCTTCACGTCGCTCATCGCGTCACCATCAGCCAGAGTCCCTGCCCTATGTACACCGTGCCGAGCGCCAGGATCACCCGGCGCGTCCAGTGATAGAACTGCTTGTCCGACATGCGGTCGAGGAAGCTGCGCGACAGGGTGGTGCCGATCACCGCGAAGACCGCCGCGTAACCCATGACCAGCCACTGTTCGAGGTCGCGGCCGGCCGGGCCCTCGATCACCAGCGCGAAGTAGAGGACCTTGGTCAAGTGGCCCAGCACCTGGGCCGCGGCCTTGGTCGCGACGTTGACCTGCCGCGTCATGCCGGTGCGGACATAGAAGATGTCGAGCAGCGGGCCGGTCACGCCCGAGACGAGCTGGATGGCGCCGCCGATCGCACCGGCCAGGAAGGCTTGCCAGCCGCGCTCGATGTTGGGCGCGATGCGCTGCGGCACGGCGAGCGCGATGAACGGCGTCAGCCCGACGGCCATCAGCACCAGCGCCTTGTCGGGCACGAAATCGAAGAAGGAGAAGACGATCAGCGACGAGCCGGCTCCGGCGCCGAACTTCAACACGACGCTCCAGTTCACGTGATGACGCCACAGCCAGGCCCGCCAGCCGTTGGCCGCGATCTGGATGACGCCGTGGAACACCATCGCGACCGGCACCGGCAGCAGGACCAGCAGGAAGCCGATCAGCAGCATCCCGCCCGCCATGCCGAAGATGCCGGAGACGAACGAGGTCACGACGGCCACGACCGCGAGTGCCGCCATTACGGGGAGCGAGAACATCGGGTGCGGGCGTAGCGCACCGCCGCGGACGTGTCGAGATTGGCGCTCGCCGCGGTTTCACATCGCCAGCAGCTCGCTGGCGGTCCCAGGCAGAATCTCAGGGACCTTTGACGTCGAAAGGCTCCTCGTAGAGCTTGCGGCCGTAGGCGGTGAACATCTTCTGGTAGGTGCCCTCGGCCTTCAGCTCCTGCAACGCACCGGCGACATATTCGGCCAGCTGCTTCTTGGACAGCCCGAAGGCGATGACGGTCGGGTAGAGGCCCGTGATCGCCTCGGCGAAATCTCCCTTCTCTCCGTACAGGCGCGCAACCGCGTCGACGCTGACGGCGGCTTCGACCTGGCCTGCCCGCAGCGCCTGATAGGCCGCCGCGAAATTCTCGAAGGTGCGAATCGTGACCGGCTTGAGGCCCTTCTCCTCCAGCGTCTTGGACAATTCGCGCGCACGTCGCTCGGGGGCGCCCCCGAGCTCGACGCTGACCGAGCGACCGGCGAGGTCTTCCGGCTTGGCGATCTTGAGCGGATTGCCGGCCTGAGCGGAGATGCTGATGCCGTCGTAGCCGTAACGCACGAGCTGCATGATCTTGGCGCGATCCTCGGTGAAGAACATGCCGGTGTTGATCATGTCCCAGCGGCCACTCTGCACGCCCGGTACCATGACCGAGAACTCGACACGCACGTGTTCAGCCTTGAGGCAAAGCTTGCGGGCGATCGCTTCACCCAGTTCGACATGGAGGCCGCGCAACTGCCCCTTTTCATCCACCCACTGGACGGGCGGCAGGGTGGGATTGATCGACATCACCAGAGTGCCGGGCTTCACCAGCAATGAGTCGGCGACCTTGACCTTGCAGTCCTGCGCGCTGACAGGTGCGGCTGCCCAGAGCGACGCCGCAAGGGCCGCCAGAGGGCCGACTCCCAGTCGATTGAAGATCATGTGAGGCGCTCCTGCGGGACGGTGATGACGTCAGGACTGCAAAGCGCGTGCCGCATCCCCGTGCATGTTGCGCAGCCGCTTCTCGACCGCCTCGGCATGTGCGGCCCGGGCGGCGGCATCAAGGTCGGCCGCAGGGCGGGCCTCGTGGTCGAAATGGCCGTGCCGATCCGTACCGCGTACCAGAAGCGCCGATTCGCGGCCTTTCAGGGAGCGGACGCTGGTGGGAACGAAGCGGGCGGCGATCCCGATCCGCCGATCGGTCCATCGGTTCGGCGCCGACTCGTGCAACGTGCCGGTGTGGTGGATCGCCATTTCGCCGGCGGCGAGAACGGCATCGATCGTGCGGGCGGAATCGACGTTCTGCGCAATCTGCCCGCTGATGAGCATGTTGTCCGGGCTTGGCTGGTTAACGATGGGCAGCCGCGCGTCGCAATGGCTGCCCGGGAGGTAGCGCACCGGGCCACTCGCCAGGGGCACGTCGTCGAGTGCGATCCAGGCGGTGGCCTGCGTGGTTGGCTCGATGTGCCAATAGGTGTCGTCCTGGTGCCAGGTGACGAAGCGGCCATCGCCGGGATTCTTGATGAAGAACTCGGTCGACCACAGCAGCAGGTCGGGCCCGATCAAGTCTTCCACGACGTCGAGGATCGCCGGCTCGCGGACCAGTTCATCAAGCCAGGTAAACAACAGATGCGGCTTCTGGGTATAGATGCCGACGAAGGCGCCGCCGACAGCCTGTTCAGAGGCTTCGAGGCGGGCGCGATAGGCTCGTGCCTGCTCCGCCTTCAGGACGCGCAGCGGGAAGACGAAGCCGTCGCGTTCATAACGGTTCATTTCGTCAATGGTCAGCGACTTCGGCATCGAAACATTCCCAAGCAAATTGGAGGCCGATATGGTGCGCGCCATGACCGACACAGATCTTCTCTTCACCCCGGCCGTTCAGGCCGCCGCCCTCATCCGCACCAAGAAGCTTTCGCCCGTCGACTATCTCGACGCCGTCCTGAAAGCTGCCGAGCGCGCCAACCCCAGGATCAACTGCTTCCGCGAAATCATGGTCGAGCAGGCCAGGCGCGACGCGAAGAAGGCCGAGGAGGCCATCACACGCGGTGAAGTTCTGGGCCCGCTGCACGGCGTGCCGATCAGCGTGAAGGATCTGGTCGATGTCGAGGGCGTGCCGACCCGCCACGGTTCGGCGATCTTCGAGGGCAACGGCCCGGCGGCCGCAGACGATCTGCTGGTGCAGCGCCTGCGCAATTCGGGCGCCGTCATCTTCGCCAAGGCCACCACGCCCGAGTTCGGCGTCAAGGGCCTGACCGACGGCCCGTTCGGCGTGACGCGCAACCCGTGGAACCTCGAACGTACGCCGGGCGGTTCGAGCGGCGGCGGCGCGGCGGCGGTGGCGGCGGGGGTTGGCCCCCTGTCGCTCGGCACCGACGGCGCGGGCTCGGTGCGCGGCCCCGCTTCCTGTTCCGGCCTGGTCGGGCTCAAGCCGACCCTGGGCGCCGTGCCCTACGACACGACGCGCGATGCCTATGGCAACAACATCTATGCCGGCCCATTGGCACGCTCCGTCACCGATGCCGCGATCATGCATTCGGTGCTGGTCGGTCCCAGCGACAAGGATCCCTGGACCCTGAACGGTCCGTCGCAAAAGCCGCTGTCGCCGAAGCTGGCGGGCGCCGACCTGGCCGCCGTCCGCATCGGCTACATCGAACTCACCGCCAATCCCCGCGTCGCCGCCGACGTGCGGACCAACACGCGTGCCGCGCTCGCGGCGTGGGAGGCGATGGGCGCCGAGGTCGAGGAGGTCACCGAGAAGATCGACTGGATCGAGTACGAAGGCCGGGTGCTCTACCAGGCGAATTTCGCCGTATTCTGCGCGCAGTACCTGCCGAAATGGCAGAACCAGATGGACCCGGTGACCCTCGCCTTCATGGAGCGCGGCGCCAAGTTCACCCTGGCCGACTTCCGCAACGCGCAGTTCGCGCGCACCACACTGTTCCGCAAGATCCAGTCGCTGTTCGAGCGCTACGACTTCCTGGTGATGCCGACCAACGCGCGCACCGCGCTCGACGTGACGCACGACGCGGCCAACGACGAGGTCGTGATCGACGGCGTGAAGTGCGGCATCACCCGGCAGGGCTGGACCTCCTACCAGTACCCGTTCAACCTGACTGGCCACCCCGCCTGCGCCTATCCGTCGGGCTTCGGCGCCGACGGGCTGCCGACCTCGGTGCAGGTCGTGGGCAAGTGGGGCGCGGAAACCGATGTGCTGCGGATGGGCGCCCTGCTCGAAGCCGCGCGGCCGTGGGCGCAGCATCGGCCGCCGGCCCTCTGACGAGCCGCCACGCGGGCCGCGCAGGGAGCAGGCCTTTGCGCGGCCATGGGGCTTCTTCTAGGGTCCTCCCAAACATGAATGGGAGGATTCCATGCGTCTGATTGCAGTTCTGACGGCTCTTTTCGGGCTCGCCCTCGGGCCGGCAACAGCCTTTGCCCAGGCTTTCGACAAGCCCATCAAGATCATGGCGCCCTATGCGCCGGGCGGAAACATCGACGTCACCGCCCGCATCATCGCCGACAAGCTGCGCGAAGTGCTGGGGGTCAGCGTCATCGTCGAGAACAAGGCCGGCGCCAGCGGCATGATCGGCAGCGACGTCGTGGCCCGCTCCGCCCCGGACGGGACCAGCCTGCTGGTCTCGGCCAATTCGCTGGTCGCTGTCCCGGCCATCTACGGCAACGCACCCTACGACTGGCGTACGGCCTTCACGCCCATCACCCATATCCAGCGCGTGCCGGCCGTGCTCGTCGTGCCGGCGAACTCGCCGATCAAGACGATGGCCGACTTCATCGCCCTCGGGAAGGACGGCAAGTTCGCGGTGGCCGACTCCGGCCTCGGCACCACCAACCATCTCGCGGTCGAGCTGATCGCCGAGGCCACGGGCACCAAGTACACGTCCGTCCATTACAAGGGATCGGGCGCCGCCATGATCGACGTGATGGCGGGCCAGGTGCCGGCCCAGGTCGACCAGCTCAACGCCGCCATCGGCAACATCAAGGCGGGCAAGCTGCGCGCCATCGCCGTCTCGTCCGACAAGCGCGTGCCGCAGCTTCCCGACGTACCGACCATGAAGGAAAGCGGCGTGAAGGGTCTCGAGGACTTCACCTTCGCGACCTTCACCGGCCTGTTCGGCCCGGCCAAGATGCCGCCCGACGTGGTCGCGAAGATCAACGAGGCGATGGTCAAGGTGCTGAAGGATCCGGCCGTCGTCGCGCGCTTCGCCGAGCTCACGGCCGTGGCCTACCCGACGACGCCACAGGAAACCGCGGCGATGTTCGAGGCGGAGGATCGGACGGTCGTCCCGCTCATCAAGAAGCTGCAGATCAAACCGGAGTAGTCAGACCGATGTCCCTCTTGCCGCCTGCCATCATTCCGATCGTCCTGCTGCTGGTGTCCAACGTCTTCATGACGTTCGCCTGGTACGGGCACCTGAAGTTCACCGACAAGCCGCTGTGGCTGGTGGTGGTGGCGAGCTGGGGCATCGCCTTCGTCGAATATTGCTTCGCCGTTCCGGCCAACCGGTACGGTCACGCGATCTACTCCGCGGCCGAACTCAAGACCATGCAGGAGGTGATCACGCTCACCGTGTTCGCCGCCTTCTCGGTCCTCTATCTCGGCGAACGCATCACCTCGAACCATCTCGTGGGCTTCGCGATGATCTGCGGCGGCGCCTTCTTCATCTTCAAGGGGCCGCTGCCGTCCTGGTGAGGCCCGCCGGACGGCGGACTATTCGGCGGCCTGGCCGGCACCGCTCAGGATGGCCTGCCTCGCCCTCTCCCCGGCGCGGCGGTTGCGCCGCTTGATCCACCACATCAGGAAGCCGGTGACGGCGAAGATCGGGATGATGACGCCGGACACGAAGACCAGGAACTTGTAGCCGCCCCCAAGCCCGATGCCGTAGTGCAGCGCGCGCTGCCAGGCGATGACCTTCTCACCGGCCGACATGGTCTGCGGATCGAACACGTCGACCACGGTCCTGCGATAGGGATCGACGATCACCGTGACGATGGGCGCGCCCTCCTGGTGACCGGGCCGCACCAGACCGACGCGCAACGCCTGGTCGGGGCGGGTCGGCAGGAAGGCGTTCAGGAAGCGCGTGCCGGGCACCCGGGCCTTCGCGAGCTCGATCGCCTCGTCGACCGCCATGGCCGGCGTGCCGCGCATCGGCTCGACTCGGGCCTGGAACATCGCAGCGCGCATGTCGCGGCCGGGTGACACGAGATTGACCGCGGCCGAGATCTGCTGCGGGAAGGCGAGATACACGCCGGTGAAATTCACCAGCATGAAGATCACCAGAGACCAGATGCCGACGGCGCCGTGCAGCTCGCGGTTCAGGCGCAGGCCCTTGGCCTTGCGGCGGACGATGAAGGCCTGCTTCCACTGGCCGGGCCTGGGCCACCAGAGATAGAGGCCGGAGCAGCCCAGCACGAGCATGGCCACGCCCAGCCATCCCACGATCTCGCGGCCCACGCCGCCGGGGATGAAGATGTGGCCGTGCAGGTCGTGGAAGAAGCGTACCCAGCCCGTCATGGCCTGCTGCGTCTCGAGAACCTGCAGCGAGACCGGATCGATCAGGATCTGCAGGCTGCCGGCAAACGGACTCTGCGTCGGGACGCGGCCCTGCGCGGGCTGGCCCGGCTGTGCGTTGCCCGCGCCGGCCTGCTGGCCGCCGCGGAATTGCGGTCGCTCGCCGGCCATGCCCGGGCGCGACAGGCGCACGGCGGCCGGCTCGCCCGCCTCGACCGGCCAGCGGACCGCGATGGGCACGCGCCCCGGCTCGTTGTTGGCCGCCTTGGCGGCCTCGATCAGCCGCCCCGCCGACTGCCACTCGCCTTCCGTCGTCACGGGCGGCTCGCCCTGCCCCAGCAGGTGCTCGATGTCGTGTGCGTAGACCAGCACCGCGCCGGTGATGCCCATCATCACCAGCGGCAGCAGCAGGATGAGACCGATCCAGAGATGGATCTGCTGCAGCCAGTAGCGGAACGTGCGCCGCTGCGGCTTCGGCCTCTGAGCCATGGTCACCCTCCGCCGAAAGCCACGGCGATGCGATAGGTGAGGAAGGCCGCCCCGTACGCCAACGCCAGCATGTAGAAGAACGTCACCCACAGCCACCGCCAGCCGCCGGTCTCGCGCCGGATCACCGCCAGGGTCGACGCGCATTGCGGCGCGAACACGTACCAGGCGAGGAAGGCCAGCGCCGTGGCGAGGCTCCATTGCGAGCTGAGGGCCGAGGCGATCTTGTCGGTGGCTTCCTCGCCGCCGCTGATCGCATAGATCGTGCCGAGCGAACCGACCGCGACCTCACGCGCCGCCATGCCCGGGATCAGCGCCACGTTGATCTGCCAGTTGAATCCCAGCGGCTCGGTCAGCGGCTGGATCGCGGTACCGATCTTGGCAGCCAGACTGTAATTGATGGCGGGCTCGCTCGCGCCCTCCGGCGGCTGCGGGAACGAGGCCAGCACCCAGATCAGGATCATCATCGACAGGATGATGGTGCCGGCCCGCTTCAGAAAGATCGTGGCGCGGGTCCACAGGCCGATGGCGATGCTCTTCGCCTGCGGAATCTTGTAGTCCGGCAGTTCGAGCATGAACGGCTCGCCGGACTTGCCGCGCCAGATGAGCCGCTTGACCACGAACGATACGGCGAGCGCGCTGGCGATGCCCACCGTGTAGAGGCCGAACATCACCAGCCCCTGCAGGCCGACGAAGCCCCAGACCTCGCGGTCGGGAATGAACGCGCCAATGATCAGCGTATAGACCGGGATGCGCGCCGAGCAGGTCATCAGGGGCGCCACCAGGATGGTGGTGAGGCGGTCCCGCCGGTCGTCGATCACGCGCGTCGACATGATGCCGGGAATGGCGCAGGCGAACGACGACAGGAGCGGAATGAAGGCGCGCCCGTGCAGGCCGGCGCCACCCATGATGCGATCCATCAGGAAAGCCGCGCGCGCCATGTAGCCCAGATCCTCGAGGACGAGGATGAAGAAGAACAGGATCACGATCTGCGGCAGGAACACGATCACGCTGCCGACGCCGCCGATCAGCCCGTCCTTCAGGAAGCTCTTGAACAGGTCGGGCAGCGGCAGCCCGGCGACGAGGTCGCCCAGAAAGTGGAAGCCGGCCTCGATCGCGTCCATGCCGGGTTCGGCCCAGGCGAACACGGCCTGGAACATCACGAACAGAATGGCCAGCAGCACGACCAGCCCCGCCACCGGGTGCAGCAGCACCGCATCGAGGCGTGCCGTCAGGCTGTCGGGCTTGCCCTGCCCCTTCACCACCGCGGCCAGGATGCGATCCGCCTCCTTCTGAGCACGGCGCAGGTCGGCGGCGTCGGGCGTGGTCCAGAGCGTGCCGGTCGCGCGTTCTGCGGCGGCGAGGCGGTGGTCGATTTCGGCCAGCAGCGCGTCGGTGCCGCCGCGCCGCACCGCGACCGAACTCACGACGGGCAGGCCCAGCTCGCGGCCCAGCTTCTCGGTGTCGATCTCGATGCCGCGCTTGCGCGCGATGTCCATCATGTTGAGCGACAGCATGACCGGCCGGCCGACCTGCTTCAGTTCCAGCACGAGGCGAAGCGCCAGGCGCAGGTTGGAAGCGTCGGCCACACAGACGATCAGGTCCGGGATCACGTCGCTCTGGGTGCGCCCCAGCACGACGTCGCGCGTCACTTCCTCGTCCGGAGAGCGCGCGCGCAGCGAATAGGTGCCGGGCAGGTCGACGATGCGCACCGTGCGACCCGCGGGCGTCGTCAGCGGACCGACCTTCTTCTCGACGGTGACACCGGGATAGTTGGCGACCTTCTGCCGGCTTCCCGTCAGCGCGTTGAACAGCGCCGTCTTGCCGCAATTGGGATTGCCGACCAGGGCGACGACCGGAGCGGCGGTGGGTGCGGTGACGCTCACGGTTCGGCTCCGACGCTCACGAGGATGGCCATCGCCTCGCGGCGGCGCAGGCCGATGGTGGTGTGGGCGACACGCACGGCGATGGGATCGCCGCCGAACAGGCCCTGGTGCAGGATTTCCACGTCCGCGCCTTCGACGAAGCCCAGCTCGATCAGGCGACGCTCGAGTTCGGGCGCGGGCATGCCTGCGGCGACACGCCCCGCGGCGATGGCATGTATGCGCCCACGAAAACCCACGGGGGCGGTGCCAAGTGCTATTGTTGGTTCGCTGCTCATTGAGAGTAAGTCGTAGTAGCATCGATAAAGTTGGCGTGCCAGCGGGAGGTAGAGAAATGGCAAATATCGTTCTGGCGCATGGCGCCTGGTCGGCGGCCTGGGCCTGGAAGAAGATGCGTCCCCTGCTGCAGGAGGCCGGCCACCAGTTCTATGCCCCGACCTATACCGGCCTGGGCGCCCGCGCCCATCTCGCCACGCCCGACGTCGATCTCTCGACCCACGTCCAGGACATCGTCTCCGAGATCGAGTTCGAGGACCTGAACGACGTCGTCCTGCTGGGCCATTCCTATGGCGGCATGGTCGCCACCGGCGTTGCCGACAAGGTCGCCAGCCGACTCGCGCGCATCGTGTACATAGACGCCTTCGCCCCTCAGGACGGGCAGAGCCTATTCGACCTGGTCGGACCGAAGGCCGAAGGCAACATGCGCAAGGGCGCGGAACGGGACGGCGACGGCTGGAAGATGCCCGTCAACCCGATGCCGCCGGATACCGCCCCCGAGGACGTGGCCTGGGCCAGCCCGCGCCGCCGGCCGCAGCCGATCAAGACCTTCGAGCAGAAGATCAAGCTCGAGTCGAAGGAGCCACTGCCGCCGCGCGATTACATCTACGCGACCCGCAATGGCCCGGGCGATCCGTTCCGCCAGTTCGCCGACCGGGCGCGCAGCGAAGCCGGCTGGACCTGCCATGAGCTCGACACCAGCCACAATCCGCATATCACCTGCCCGAACGAGTTCATGGCCCTCCTGACGAAGATCATGGCAGGCGGCAAGTGAACACCGACCTGGCCTATTCGATCCTGGGCCAGCTCGAACGCGCCCCGCGCGCCGACGACCGGCTCACCCTCACCGGGCACGGCGATCCGGTGTTCCAGACGCCGTGGTGCGTCGGCACCGCCGGCGCCGCCGCGCTGGGCGCCGTCGGCCTCGCCGTTTCCGACCTGTGGCGACTGAAGAGCGGCAGGCCTCAGTCGGTCTCGGTCGACCTCGCCGCCGCCACCGCGTCACTGCGCTCCAACACCTATGTGCTGCGCAACGGCGAGCGTCCGGTGTCGTGGGATCCGCTGTCCGGCCACTATCCGACGCGCGACGGCCGGCACATGTTCATCCACACCAACCATCCGCACCATCGCGCCGGCGCGCTGCGCATCGCCGGCGCCGACGGCGACACGCGCGAGGCGCTGGCCGCAGCCGTCGCCAAATGGGACGGGCTCGCGATCGAGCAGGCGATCGCCGACGGCGGCTGCGTCGGCGGGTTGACACGCAGTCGCGACGAATGGAACGCCCATCCGCACGGCATCGCGGTGGCGAAGCTTCCGCTGATCGACATCGTGAAGATCGGCGAGGCGCCGGCCGAGCCCCTGCCCGAGGGCGAGCGCCCGCTGTCGGGCGTGCGCGCTTTCGACCTCACGCGCGTGCTGGCCGGACCGACCAGCGGCCGGGTGCTGGCGGAGAACGGCGCCGACGTGCTGCACGTCGCGGCCCCTCACCTGCCCTACCAGGCCGAGCTGCTGATGGACACCGGGCACGGCAAGCGCTGCACCTGGATCGACCTGCGCGAAACCGCCGGCGTCGAGACGATGAAGTCGCTCCTGAAGGACGCCGACATCTTCACCCAGGGCTATCGCCCTGGCACGCTCGCGGCCCGCGGCTTCTCGCCGGAACAGGTGGCGGCGCTGCGGCCCGGCATCGTCTGCGTCAGCCTCTGCGCCTACGGCCATGAAGGCCCGTGGTCGTCGCGCCGCGGCTTCGACTCGATCGTGCAGAACGTGACCGGCCTTGCCGCCACGCAGGGCTCGCTCGACAAGCCGCGCAACCTCCCCGTCCAGGCCCTCGACTACATCGCGGGCTATCTCGGCGCGCTGGGTGCCCTGGTGGCGCTGGCCCGCCGGGTCGAGCAGGGCGGCTCCTGGCAGGTCCGCGTCTCACTGGTCCAGGTGGCACACTGGCTCGCCAGCCTGGGCACCGTCGATGCCGCAGAGTGTGCGGCCGAACTGCCCGAGGCGGCGCTGCTGCCGCTCCTCACCGAAAGCGTCGGCCCGCTCGGCCGGCTGCGCCACCTGAAACCGGTCGTGCAGCTCGGCGAGACACCGGCCTACTACGCCCGTCCCGCCGAACCGCTCGGCACCTCTCCCGCGCGGTGGGCGTAGAACCATGTCCGACATCCTGAGAACGGAAGCCGAGCTCGAGGCGATCTACGGACGGCCGTTGGAAGCATCGACGGTCAAGGAAGTGAACTGGATCACGCCGCACTATCGCGCCTACATCGAGGCGTCGCCCTATGCGGCGATGGCGACGTCCGGTCCGGAAGGTCTCGACTGTTCGCCGCGTGGCGACAGGCCGGGCTTCGTGCGGGTGCACGACGAGAGGACACTGATGCTGCCCGACCGGCGCGGCAACAACCGCATCGACTCGCTGCGCAATATCGTGCGCGATCCCCGGGTGGCGCTGCTGTTCATGATCCCCGGCGTCGGCAACACGCTGCGGGTCAACGGCCGCGCCCATCTCAGCATCGCGCCCGACCTTCTGGAGTCCTTCGCCGTCGAGGAGAAGGCGCCGCGCTCGGTGACCGTGATCGAAGTCGATGCCGTGTACTTCCAATGTGCGCGCGCGCTGGTGCGCTCCGAACTCTGGAATCCAGCCCGACATGTCGATCCGAAGTCGCTGCCCAGCGCCGGCCAGATCCTGGCGGCACTGAGCGGCGACCGGGTCGGCGGCGAAACCTACGATCGAGAATGGCCGGGCCGGGCAGCGGCCACGATGTGGTGATCCGCGAGCGCGAACCGGCCGACGACGAGGCGATCCGCCGCCTCAACGATCTGGCCTTCGGCGGCCCGTTCGAGGGCAAGCTGATCGACGAGTTGCGCGAGGCGTTCATCGATGCGGTCGAGCTTGTGGCGATCGAACACGGCGAAATCGTCGGCCACATCCTGTTCAGCGCGCTGACCACGATGGTCGACGACGACGCCATCCCGACCTTGTCGCTGGCGCCGATGTGCGTCCATCCCGGACGCCAGAACTCGGGCATCGGCACAGCCTTGGTCGAAACCGGGCTCGAACTGGCGCGACGCCGCGAATGGCAGGCCGTCGTGGTCCTCGGCGATCCCGACTACTATCCGCGCTTCGGCTTCTCGGCCGAGCTGGCGAGCGGCCTCGACAGCCCGTTCGAGGGCGAGTCCTTCATGGCGCTGGAACTGGTGCCCGGCGCCCTCGACGGCGACGACGGGCTGGTCGTCTATCCCGCGGCGTTCGGCCTGGTTTCGTAGAAGTCTAGGCGGCGCGCGCGATCACCGGTGCTTCGAGGGCTTCGATGAAGCGCCGGCAGTAGGCATCCGCGGTCGTGCGCATGACCTTTTCCCGGAGCACGCTCTGGCGCTCCTGTCGCTCCGACAGCGGCATCGACAGGGCGACATGCATCGCATCGGCGATGGCATCGGGATCGAACGGATTGACGATGAGCGCTTCGGTCAGGTCCTGGGCGGCGCCCGCGAACTGCGACAGGACGAGCACGCCCGGATCTTCGTCGGACTGCGCGGCCACGAACTCCTTGGCAACGAGATTCATGCCGTCGCGGAGCGGCGTGACCACGCCGATGCGTCCCAGACGATAGAGGCCCGCCAGGGTGGAGCGCGGCGCGCCGCGCGTCGAATAGCGCAACGGCGTCCAGTCGAACTCCGAGAAGCGACCGTTGATGCGGCCCGCCAGCCGGTCGAGTTCGGTGCGCAGCCGGCGGTACTCGTCGACCTCCTCGCGCGAACGCGGACAGATCTGCAGGAAGTGGATCTTGCGCTTGTGCTCGGGGTGCTTCTCGATCAGTCGACCGAAGGCCTCGAAGCGATGCGGAAGGCCCTTGGAGTAGTCCAACCGGTCGACGCCGATGGCGAGCGCGCGGTTAGACAGGCTTTCGGCAACCCGCTGCACCTCCTTGTCGCCCTCGGCGCGTACGGCGTCCTGCGCGAAGCCCGGTGCATCGATGCCGATCGGATCGGCGAAGGCGCGCACGCGGCGGCCGGCCAGCCGGATCCACTCGCCCTCGACCCTGGCGCCCAGCAGGCGCTGTGCGCAGTCGCGAAAGTCACGCGCATGTTCCTCGGTCTGGAAGCCCACGACGTCGTAGGCGCAGAGATCGGCCACCAGCTCGCGCGCCACCGGCATGGCCTCGAGCATCGATGGCGGCACGAACGGAACGTGCAGGAAGAAGCCGATGCGGCCTTCGAAGCCTTCCTTGCGCAGCAGGCGGGCGAACGGAATGAGATGATAGTCGTGCGCCCACACCGTGTCGTCGCCTTGCAGCAGCGGCGCCAGCGACGACGCGAAGGAGCGGTTGACCGAGAGGTAACCTTCGTAATCCTCGCGACGGAAATGCATCAGCCCCAGACGGAAATGCAGCAACGGCCACAGCGCGCCGTTGGCAAAGCCGACGTAGAAGCCGCGATAGGCGTCGGGCGTGAGGTCCACCGTGGCGTAGGTGACCCCGCGCGCCTCGACGATGGCAGGTTGCGTCGAGGGCTCCGCGGTCAGGCGGCCGCTCCATCCGAACCACATCGCACCGGGCGTCAGGAGATCGCGCAGCGCGACGGCCAGGCCGCCCGCGGCCGTGCCTCGCGCCTTGGGGACAGGCACGCGGTTGGAGACGATTACGAGGCGTGCCACAGCCCCTCCTCCCAGCTCCGCGAGAGCCGCATGGCCGACAGGATCAGGCCCACCTGGCTGTAGGTCTGCGGGAAGTTGCCCCACAGCTCGCCGGTGCGCGGATCGAGGTCCTCCGACAGCAGGCCGACATGGTTGCGGCGGCTCAGCACGTTGTTGAACAGTTCCAGCGCCTCCTCGCGACGGCCGACGCTGGCAAGCGCATCGATGTACCAGAAGGTGCAGAGCAGGAAGGCGTTGGACGGCGCGCCGAAATCGTCCGCCTCGATGTAGCGCATAATGAAGCCGTTCTTCATCAGCTTGCGCGAGACCATGTCGATGGTCGCGTGGAAGCGCGGATCGTCGGACCGCAGCAGGCCGATCTCCGGCAACACGAGGCTGGACGCGTCGGCCATCTCGCGGTCGAGCACGCCCGACAGCCATCCATCGGACGTGGTCCCACGCTGCATGATTTCCTGCCGCAGCACGCCCGCCTTGGCGAGCCATTCGCGCGACTCCCCGCCGAGGCCGACCCGCCGGGCGATCATCCCGAGCCGGTGCTGGGCTGCCCAGCACATGGCGGCGGAAAAGGTGTGGACCTCCTCGCGCTCGCGATATTCCCACAGGCCGGCGTCGGGTGTGAGAGCGGCGCGGTGCGCCTCGTTGCCGACGGCGCAAAGCTGGCGATAGAGCTCGACGTCGCCCTGACGGGGAAGCCGCTCGTCCCAGAACATCTGCGCCGCCGTCAGAACCATCGAGCCGTAGACGTCGTTCTGGCGCTGACCGACCGCGGCATTGCCGATGCGCACCGGCCCGTAGCCGCGATAGCCCGGCAACGTGTCGATCAGGCGCTCCACCGTGTCGGTCCCCGGCGCGATGGGAAAGAGCGGCGCCACATCCTGCACTTCGCCGCGCTTGCTGCCCGCCTCGACCACGTCGATGATGAAGCGGACGTAGCTTTCCATGGTCCGCGTCACCGACAGGCGATTCAGCGCCGTCACGGTAAAGAACGCATCGCGGAGCCAGGTGAAGCGATAATCCCAATTCCGCACCGTGCCGGCGGCTTCCGGCACGGAGGTCGTCAGCGCGGCCAGTACCGCGCCGGTATCCTCGTAGCTGCAGAGCTTCAGGGTGATCGCGGCACGGATCACCGCCACCTGCCAGTCGAACGGGATGTTGAGGTCGCGCACCCAGCCCTGCCAGTAGATCTCGGTCTCGCTGAGGAACGAGCGCGAGAGCTGGTCGACATTGTCGGTGATGCTCTCGTCGGCGCCCACGATCATGGTGAGCGGCCGGTCGAGCGAGAATTCGGTCTCGTGCATCACGTAGTTCAGCGAAGCGTCCGTGGTGAGACGCAGTACCGACGCATCGCCGTAGTAGCGTATGTGGTTGCTGCCCACCGTTACCTGCGATTTGCGCGCGCCGTAATCGAAGGTGGGCCGCAGGCGCAAGGTGACGCGGGGACGGCCCGCCACGGGCTCGAACCGGCGCATGAGCATGGGCGGACGGAACATTCGCCCGAAGCGCCGGAAGCGCGGCGCGAAATCCAGGATGCGCGCCGTGCCGCCCGCACAGTCGATGACCGTCTCGAGGATCGCGGTGTTGGGAAGGTAGCGCTGGCGGCTTTCCTTCATGCCGTCGAAGACGGCATCCATGAAGCCCGTTTGCGGATCGTTGCCGCCCAGCAGCGCGTTGAAGACCGGATCGCCGTCGAGCCGCCCCAGCCCGTGCCAGACATGACGGCCGTTGCGATCGATCAGGCTCGCGATCGAGCAGTTACCGATGACGCCGAGGTCGAGAGTACTCATGGGCGGGCTGATGCTCCTGCCGCAGTTGTGGTCAAGTCCCGCGCCATCCGTTCGGCATTGCGCGCGAGCCAGGCACGCACCTTCGCCGGGTCGCCGTCGAACACTTCCTGCACGCGCAGCCCTTCGCCGCCATGGCGCCGGGCCGCACTCATGCCGGCTTCGTCGGTGAAGTCGTCGCCGACGAAGATCGGCCGACGGCCCTTGAAGACACTGTCCTTCATCAATCGTTCGACCGCGTGCCCCTTGGAGGTGCCGCGCGGTCCGATCTCGACGGCTTCGCGCGCCGGGATGAGGCGGAACCAGGGATGATCCTCCGGCACGAGCGCACGCACCAGGCGCCAGACATCGTCATGCCGCTCGGGAGCCAGCCGGTAGTGGATCGCGCAGCCATGGGGCTTGGGTTCGACGAGTACGCCCGGCCATCGCTCGGTCGCCGCGACCAGCGAGTCGCGCCATGCCTGTGTGACGCCGAGACCTGCTGGCATTTCCTCGATGGTGCCGTCGCTGAAGCGCAAGGTAACGCCGTGCTCGCCGGCGGCCGCCGGCAAAAAGGGCTTCAGGAAGTGATCGATCGTCTTCAACGAACGGCCACTGACGATGGCGAGCGCGCCACCCAGGACAGCATGCAACTGCATGAGGATTCCGGGCAGGTTCGGCGGAACCACCACAAGCTCGGGTGTCGCCGCGATCTCGAGAAGCGTGCCATCGAGATCCAGGAAAAGTGCGGTACCGTAGTCGAAATCTTCTGCTGCCATCTCGTCCCCTCTGCGCCTTCAATGCCCTGGGGCGCGAAGAGGCTAGCCACCACTACACGCCGCGGTTCGGGGACCGCCCCTGGAAAGGACAGCCGCGCCTAGCGCGTGATCGTTCAACGTCGTGATGCCTCGTCGGTTCCGCGAAAAGACCTCGCGCCGCGGCAAGGCTGCGGCAAAGCCAAGGGCGCCTTGCGTCCGAATTTTTGCAACGCCGAACGGCGGTGGGCGTTGAGGACGTACAACCATTCGACAGAGGAGCAGGTAATGAGCAGCACGACCGATAAGATCAAGGGCGTCACCAACGAGGCCGTCGGCAACGCCAAGCAGGGCATCGGCAAGATGGTCGACAGCGACAAGATGCAGGTCGAGGGCGTGGTCCAGGAGCGCAAGGGCGAAGCGCAGCAGGCCGTCGGCAAGACCAAGGACGCGCTGAAGAAGGCGATCGACGGCTAACGTCGAACTCTTCAAAGAGCGATCAAAGGGGCGCCCGTCGCAGGACGGGCGTCCTTTTTCTCGTGCCGCGTTTGGCATAGGCTCGCCGCCTTCTTCATCGATGGCGGTCCCGATGCTTCCTTGCCAACGCGAATTGTTCGACATCCCGCGCGATGTCTGCTTCCTCAATGCCGCCGCCTGGAGCCCGCTTCCGCTGGCCGTGCAGGAAGCAGGCCGCATCGGCGTCGCCCGCAAGGGCCAGCCTTGGAAGCTCGCAGCGGATTTCATGCCCAAGCAGTACGAGCGCGCGCGTCGTGCGGCGGCGGCCTTGATTGGCGCCGATCCGATCGACATCGCGTTGATCCCGTCGGTCGGTTACGGCGTCTCGACCGCCGGCAAGGTGATGAGTCCGCCGCGCGGTAGTCGCGTACTGGTGCTGCAGGACGACCATACCTCGCCGGTGCTCGAATGGATGAGCCGCGCCGAACAAGGCGGCTTCACCGTCGAACAGGTGCAGCAGCCCGGCGACGGCGACTGGACCTCGGCGGTTCTGGAGGCAATGTCGCGCAAGTGCGCAGCTCCGCTCTCGCTGGTCTCGATCTCGTCCGTGCACTGGTCGGACGGCGGCGCCATCGACCTGCCGCGCATAGCCGAAGCGGCGCGGCAGGCGGGAGCGGCATTCCTGGTCGATGCCACGCACGATGCCGGCGTCCGCCGCATCGACGTGAAGACGCTCGATCCCGACTTCCTGATCTTTCCGACCTACAAGTGGGTGCTCGGCCCCTACGGTCGCGCCTTCATGTATGTGGCGAGGCGCCGCCAGAACGGCGTGCCGCTCGAGCAGACGGCACCGGCGCGCAAGGGCGTGGCCGCCGAGCAGAAAGTCTATTTCCGCGACCTTTCCTATGCCGACGGCGCACGCCGATACGACATGGGCGAGCGCGACCATTTCATCACGCTCGAAATGGCGGCGGTCGGCATGGAGATGATGGCGGGCTGGGGCAACGATCCGATCGTCGCCCGGCTCGCCATGCTGACGGACCGTCTGGCCGACGGTCTCGCAAACTCCGGCGTGCGCGTGCTCGACCGCAGGCTGCGCGCACCGCATCTTCTTTGCCTGCAGTTTCCCAAGGGCATGGACGACGACCTGCCGCAGAAGCTCGCCGCGGAAAACGTCTACGCGGCGCCGCGCCTTGGACGCCTGCGCATCAGCCCGCACGTCTACAACGACGAAAAGGATGTCGATCGCTTCGTCGAGGTGTTCAGAAAGGTCGCGCTGTAAATAGCGCTTGCGGAGATGCGTCTTCGCGCTGCATGGGGCGTCGATGGCATCGCGCTTGCATTCGAACGAGCTGTGCCGGCGTAACGCACAGTCGAGGCCGGTGCGCGTAACAGGGGGACTGGTTCTTGCGTAACACTCGTCGACAAATTCTGCGGCAGCTTCTCGTGACGACCCTGGCGTCGCCACTCATCGCTCGCGCTGCCTACGCGCAAGGCAAGTATCCCGAACGCCCGATCAAGATGATCGTCCCCTTCCCGCCGGGCGGTGGTGTCGACCTGACGGCGCGGCTCATGATGGAGCCACTGTCGAAGGAACTCGGGCAGACCATCATCATCGACAACAAGGGCGGCGCCGGCGGAATCATAGGCGTCGAGTCGATGTCGCATGCCGCGCCCGACGGCTATACGCTGTCGCTCACGGGTGCCGGCACCCTGACCGCCGGTCCGCATCTGCGTACCAAGATGCCGTACGATCCGATGGCGCTCACCCAGATCACGCGGCTGGTGCGCATGCCCTTCATCCTGGCGGTGCGCAACGACCTGCCGGCCAAGACGCTGCCCGAATTCATGGAGCTGGCGAAGAAGCAGGAGCTGCGCTGGGCCTCGGGCGGCATCGGCACCAGCCAGCATCTCGCCGGCGAGCTCTTCACCCAGATGTCGGGCCTGAAGATGATCCACGTTCCCTATCGCGGCACCGGCCCGGCCCTGAACGACCTCGCGGCCGGAATCGTCGATGCCTATTTCGGCGATCCCGCGACGCTGGGCCTGATCCGCAGCGGCAAGGCGCGCGCCATGGCCGTGACCTCGCCGGAGCGCTGGCCGGTCCTGCCAGACACGCCGGCAATCGCCGAAGCGATGAAGGGTTACGAGGCGGAGAACTGGTACGGGCTCGCGGCCCCCGCGGGAACGCCCAAGCCGATCGTCGACCGGCTTTACGCGGCCATTGCCAAGGTCCTGGCCGAGCCGGACGTGAAGAAGAAGTACGACGAGAGCGGTCTCACGCCGGCCCTCCTGCCGCCCGCCGAATACGTGGCCTTCCTGAAGCGCGATTCCGTCACCTGGGGCGACGTGGTACGCAAGGGCAACATCAAGATCGACGAGTAAGCATGTCCTCCCGTTTGGCCGTCGATATCGGCGGCACGTTCACCGATGTCGTTCTCGAAACCGGTGCGACATCCCATGCCACCAAGGTCCTGACCACGCCCGACGCCCCCGAGCGCGCGGTGCTGGAAGGCGTGCGCGCCATCCTGGCCGAAGCGAAGTGCCGGCCGCAGGACGTGACGCTGGTCGTCCATGGAACCACCCTGGCGACCAATGCCCTGATCGAACGCAAGGGGGCCCGCACGGCCTTGATCACGACGGAAGGCTTCCGCGACTCCGTCGAAATGGCATGGGAGCATCGCTTCGAGCAGTACGACATCCAGATGGAGCGGCCCCAGCCGCTGGTGTCGCGCGACTTGCGCTTCGGTGTGCCGGAGCGCGTGGCGTCCGACGGCACGGTGTTGCTGGCGCTCGACGAGCAGGCGGTGCGCCGCGTCGCCGCGCATCTCAAGGCCGAGAAGATCGAGGCGGTCGCGGTCTGCTACCTGCACAGCTTCACCAACGAGGCCCATGAGCGCCGCACCGGCGCCATCCTCGCGGAGGAACTGCCGGGCGTTGCCGTCTCGCTGTCCTGCGAGGTCTGCCCGGAGATCCGCGAATACGAGCGCACCTCCACGACCATCGCCAACGCCTATGTCCTGCCGCGCATGGAGGGATATCTCGGCCAGCTCGAAACCGACCTGAAGAAGGAAGGCATCGCGGCGCCCCTGCTGCTGATGATGTCCTCGGGCGGCATCACCACGGTCGATACGGCGCGCCGCTACCCCGTGCGCCTGGTCGAGTCCGGACCGGCCGGCGGCGCCATCCTGGCCCGTGCGGTCGCGGCCGAGAACGACGCGCGCAAGGCCGTCGCCTTCGACATGGGCGGCACCACCGCCAAGCTCACCCTGCTCGACGATCTCGAGCTGCAGCGCTCGCGCCAGTTCGAAGTGGCACGCGCCTATCGCTTCGTGCAGGGCTCCGGCCTGCCGGTGCGCATCCCCGTCATCGAGCTGGTCGAGATCGGCGCCGGTGGCGGCTCGATCGCCCGCCTCGACGCGCTGGGCCGCATCCAGGTCGGCCCCGATTCCGCCGGCAGCGTGCCCGGTCCCGCGTGCTATGGGCGCGGCGGCACCGAGCCCACCGTGACCGACGCCGATACCGCGCTGGGACGCCTCGATCCGACGCGCTTCGCCGGTGGCGCCATTCCCCTTCATCGCGACAAGGCCGAGGCCGCGCTGCAGGCGCTGGCCGGCCCGCTTGGCACCGATGCCCAGGGAGCGGCGGCCGGCGTGGCGGAGATCGTGGACGAGACCATGGCGAGCGCGGCCCGCGTGCATGCCGTCGAGAACGGCAAGGACACCGCCGACCGCACGCTGATCGCGTTCGGCGGCGCCGCACCGCTGCATGCCGCGCGTCTCGCCCGCAAGCTCGGCATGAGGCGGGTCATCGTGCCGGTGGGCGCGGGCGTCGGTTCGGCCTTCGGCTTCCTGCGCGCCTCCATCGCCTACGAGGTCGTGAGGACGCGCCACGTCCGGCTCGATATGTTCGACGCGAAGATGCTGAACGAGCTGTTTGCCGCCATGCGGGCCGAAGCCGAGACCGTGGTGCGGCCGGCGGCGCCGGGCGAAACGCTGGTCGAATCGCGCCAGGCCTTCATGCGCTATCGCGGCCAGGGCCATGAGATCGCCGTGCCGCTGCCGAACGAACCGTTTGCCGCGGATGCCGCGGGCGACCTGCGCCGCCGCTTCGAGGCGACCTACGAGCTGGTGTTCGGCCGGGCCATTCCCAAGCTCGAGGTCGAAGCCCTGACCTGGACCCTGTCGCTCGCCACCGACCGGCCGCTGCCGCCGCCGGCCAGCCCCGTCGCGAAGCTCGCCTCCCCCGCACCGTCGGGCCATCGTGAAGTGTTCGATCCGGCGAGCGGCCTCCTGGAACGGGCAGCCCTCCACGAACGCAAGGCGCTGACGCCCGGCATGTCGTTCGATGGACCGGCGCTGATCGTCGAGGACGGCACCACCACCGTCGTTCCCACCGGCTTCATCGCCCAGATCAACGAAGTGGGCCAGATCGTCCTGGAGGACCGCGCATGAGCACGTCTCCCAATTCGCCGGCCAAGTCGCCATTGGCCGACATCCGGCTGCAGGTCATGTGGAACCGCCTGCTCTCGGTCGTCGAGGAACAGGCGCGGGCGCTGGTCCGCACCGCCTTCTCGACCAGCGCGCGCGAGGCCGGCGACATCTCGGCCGGCGTGTTCGACCTCGAGGGCCGCATGCTGGCGCAGGCCGTCACCGGCACGCCGGGCCACGTGAACTCGATGGCGCGCAGCGTCATCCACTTCATCCGCGAATTCCCGGTCGAGACGATGAAGCCGGGCGATGCCTACGTCACCAACGATCCGTGGAAGGGCACCGGCCATCTCTACGACATCGTCGTCACCTCGCCTGCCTTCCACAACGGCAAGCTGGTGGCCTTGTTCTCCTGCACCACGCATGTGGTCGACATCGGCGGTCTCGGCCAGTCGCCCGACGGGCGGCAGGTGTTCCACGAGGGTCTGTTCCTGCCGCTGCTGCCGTTGATGCGCGAGGGCGTGATCGACGAGAGCGTGATGCGCATCGTGCGCGCCAACGTGCGCGAGCCGGTACAGGTCGAGGGCGACATCCACGCGCTGATCGGCTGCAACGGCATCGGCGAGAAGCGGCTGTCCGACATGATGGCCGAGCACGCCATCGACAGTCTCGACGAGCTGGGCACGCACATCATCGAGAAGAGCCGCGCCGGCATGATCGCGGCCATCTCGAAGCTGCCGCGCGGCACCTGGAAGGGTCATATGCGGATCGACGGTTACGACGCGCCGATCGACCTGCATGCCGCCGTCACGATCCATCCCGATCACATCTCGGTCGACTATACCGGCACCTCGGGCTCGTCGATCTACGGCATCAATTCGCCGATGTGCTACACCGAGGCCTATACCGCCTTCGGCATCAAGTGCATCGTGGCACCGACCATTCCCAACAATGCCGGCACGCTCGATTCGATCCTGGTCACGGCGCCGGAAAACACCATCGTCAATGCGCTGCATCCCGCGGCGGTGAACGCGCGCAGCACGATCGGCCACATGCTGCCCGACGTCTGCTTCGACGCGCTGCATCAGGTGATCCCGGGGCAGGTGCCCGCCGAAGGCACCTCCAACCTCTGGAACCTGAAGCTCGGCGCCGGCCACGGCATGACGGGAACGATTGGCAACAGCCGTCCCTTCATGGTGACGACCTTTCATTCCGGCGGCGCGGGCGCCCGCCCAACACTCGACGGGCTCTCGGCAACGCCCTTCCCGTCCGGCGTGCGCAACGTGCCGGTGGAGATCACCGAGACGATCGCGCCCGTGGTCATCTGGAAGAAGGAATATCGCCAGGACTCGGGCGGTCCCGGCGCGCAGCGCGGCGGCCTCGGCCAGGTGATGGAGGTCGAGCACCGCGAAGGCGCCCCGTTCGGCATCTTCGCCACCTTCGAGCGCGTGAAGTATCCGGCGCGCGGCCGCGACGGCGGCAAGTCCGGCGCCAACGGCCGCCTGTCGCTCGCTTCAGGTCAGGAGTTGAAGGCCAAGGGCTTCCAGACCATCCCGGCCGGCGAGCGCCTGATGGTAGAGATGCCGGGCGGCGGCGGCTACGGCGATCCGGCGAAGCGCGATCCAGACGCCGTGAAACGCGACGTGCGCCTCGGCCTGGTCAGCGAGGAAGCCGCCAAGGCGACCTACGGCAGCGACGGCGATTAGAGACAATTGAAGTCCGACGCTTTGCTCTACTCTTCACCTCCCCCGTCTTACGGGGGAGGCCGGGAGGGGGAAAGCAACGCGATGAATTCGAACTGAAGAGAGTTCAGACCTGTGGCTTTCCCCCTCCCGCCCTTCGGGCCACCTCCCCCATATGATGGGGGAGGATGAGATCGGAGTGGAGCGCTCGAACGAAAACGCCAGAGGTATGACCCTCTGGCGTTGATGTATTCGGCGGAGTCTGCGTCCCGTCAGAAGCTCTTGTCGAACGCCGGGCGGTGCTTGTTGCGCAGCTTGAAGTCCTGCCGTTCGGCCTTGCGCGGGGCACGGACCCAAACCTCGCGGTTGGGGTGCAGGCCGCCGCCGCGCGTCGCCGGCACCGCGCTGGTGCGGGCGCGATGCAGCAGCCGCGTGTCGGCGATGCCGCAATTGGGATGGATGCCGCCATTGTCGGCGACCGCCTTTTCCCACGCCGCCTTGCGCCTGGCGAGCACGGCAGGATCCTTCAACGCCGTGCAGTTCAGCTCGTTGACGTTGAGGTCGGCCACGATCTCGTCGCCGTCCTCGACCAGCGCGATCGGGCCGCCCAGCGCCGCCTCGGGCCCGACATGGCCGATCACGAGGCCGACCGAACCGCCCGAGAAGCGCGCATCGGTCATCAGCGCGACAACGATGTTCCGCTCGCGGCACAGCGTCGTGATGCGCGAGGTCGGATCGAGCATCTCCGGCATGCCGGGCGCGCCGCTCGGACCCTCGTAGCGCACGATGATCATGTCGTGGTTCTGGAAAGTGTCCGGCGTCTCGTCGAGCGCCTTGAGCAGGCCCTGCTCGCCCTCGAACACGCGGGCGCGGCCACGGAACAGGTTGTCCTCGAGGCCGCCCTCGACGCCCGCGAGCTTCAGGATCGCGGAGAAGTCCGGCGACAGGTTGCCGCCCAGCATGCGCAGGCCGCCGGTCGGCTTGTAGGGCTTCTCGACCGGATAGATCACGCGGCCGTCGGCCTTCTTGGAACCCAGACGCTCGACCTGCTGGGCCAGCGTCTCGCCGGTGCAGGTCAGCACGTTGCCGTTCAGCAGGCCGGCCTCGAGCAGCTCGCGCACGATCACCTGCACGCCGCCGACTTCGTCGATGTCGACCATCGAATACTTGCCGTAGGGCCGCGCATCGGTGAGCACCGGCACGACATGCTGCGAGAGGTAATTGAACTCCTCCGGCGTCATGACGTCCTTCCAGAAATCGCCGAAACCGGCGGCGCGGGCGATTTCCGGCGCGTGCAGCACCACGTTGGTCGAGCCACCGATCGCCATCGCCACGATCACCGCGTTGCGGATCGAATCGCGCACGACGATGTCGCGCGGCTTCAGGTCCTTGGCAATCAGGTTGGCCAGCAGGTCGACCAGCTCGGCGGCGAACTCGCCGGTACGGCGCGGATCGTCGGACGGCGGCGCCACCATGTGCAGCGGCTGCATGCCGACCACGCCGATGAAGGTCTGCATGGTGTTGTAGGTGAACATGCCGCCGCAGCTGCCGTAGCCCGGACAGGCGTGGCAGGCGATGTGATGCCGGTATTCGGCATCGGGATGGCCGGCGACCTGGTAGGCGCTCACGATGTCGAGCGCCTCGCCGGTATTCGGATCCTTGCCCGGATGGATCGGTCCGTCCGACATGATGATCGAGGGCAGGTTGTGCTCGAGCAGGGCCGAGAGCGTGCCGACCGGCGGCTTGTCGCAGGCGACCACGGCGATCGTGCCGGCCAGGCCGGTGGCGCTCAGATGCTCGCACAGCGCATCCTGCGTCACTTCGCGGCCGATCAGCGAGTAGCGCATTTCGCGCGTGCCGTTGCGGATACCGTCGGAGGTGGCGATCGTGTACTCGGGCTGGACCAGCCGCATCTTGAGCTGGTTGGGCCCCGTGCCGATGCGGGCCTTGAGCTGAGCGTGGATCGCTTCGACCTTCGACAGGACGCCGAGGTAGCACTGGCTGTCGCCCTTGGTGCCGACGACGCCGACCGACGGCTCGTGAATGAGATCCGGATCGGTTCCGAGCGCGCGGGCCACACCGATGGTCTGGGTGGAGCGGCCAGGATGTCGGTCAATCGTCACAAAGCTCGGCTTCATCACAACCATCCCATAGGACTTGCAAAACATTGGCCCGCCAGCGCGGCGGACGGGTCCGGCGGTATATCACAGGCCCGGCAGGCCGCTCCCGCGATTTCTTCGAGGGCTTGGCAGGCCCGAAACCGCTCCCCGGAACCTGGTTCGCCGCGTTCGTCCTTGGCTCCCGACCGCCGGGCAGGCATGCTCGCGCGAAATACGGTGCCCGGCTTCGGCGCGAGCAATGAACGAGGAAACCAAGATGTGGCAGCCCAGCGAGCGCTATCCGGATCCGGCCGTGCGCGTGCTCGACCCGTCGTTCAACCAGTACCGGCTGGTGCTGGCCTCGGTCGAGCGTCTCTACACGGGCTGCCGCTGGTCCGAGGGACCCGTCTGGTTCGGTGACGGCCGCTACCTCCTGTGGAGCGACATACCCAACAACCGCGTGCTGCGCTGGGACGAGGAGACGGGCAACGTCTCGATCTTCCGCAAGCCCTCGAACAACGCCAACGGCCATACACGCGACCGACGCGGCCGGCTGATCGCCTGCGAGCACGATTCCCGCCGGGTCGTCCGCTTCGAGTATGACGGCGCCATCACCGTGCTGGCCGATTCCTACGACGGCAAGCCGCTCAACTCGCCCAACGACGTGGTCGTGAAGTCGGACGGCTCGATCTGGTTCACCGATCCCACGTTCGGCATCCTGGGTTACTACGAAGGCCACAAGGAAGAGAGCGAGAACCGGCCCGCCGTCTATCGCCTCGATCCGACGACCGG
This sequence comes from Reyranella sp., assembly GCF_965228225.1. Lineage (GTDB taxonomy): Bacteria > Pseudomonadota > Alphaproteobacteria > Reyranellales > Reyranellaceae > Reyranella. Next base: position 4,177,382 of record NZ_OZ245801.1, read on the forward strand.
CAAGCTCGCCATGATGGTCGACGACATTCCCGGCCCAAACGGCTTGGCCTTCTCGCCCGACGAAAAGAAGCTCTATGTCGTGGCGTCGCGCGCCGAGCCGCACCGCTCGATCCTCTCCTACGACGTCGGCGGCGACGGCAACGATACGACGCTGGGCAAGGGCTCGGTGCTGATCGACGCCGGTCCCGGCGGCTCGCCCGATGGCTTCCGCGTCGATGTCGACGGCAACCTGTGGTGCGGCTGGGGCATGGGTTCGGCCGAGCTCGACGGCGTGCGCATCTTCAATCCGGCGGGCAAGCCGATCGGCCACATCGACCTGCCCGAGCGCTGCGCCAACGTCTGCTTCGGCGGACGCTACCGCAACCGCCTGTTCATGGCGGCCAGCCACTCGCTCTACGCGCTCTACGTCAACACACAAGGCGCGCTCGGCGGCTGATCATGTCCGGAGTCGAGTCGAGCTACGCCTGGTGGCGCCTCGCCGCCAGCGTGACGCTGAGCACGGTCGGCGGCATCGGCATGTGGTGCCTCGTCGTGGCGCTGCCGTCGATCCAGCAGGATCTCGGCATCACCCGCGCCGACATTTCCTTCGCCTATACGATGAACACGCTGGGCTTCTTCGCCGGCGGCGTCACCTGGGGCAAACTTGTCGACAAGCGCGGCATCGTCCTCACCGCGGTGCTGAGCGCCACCGGCCTGGCGTTGGGCTTCGCGCTGGCGCCGCTGGCGACCGCGCTGCCCCTGTTCGCCGCGGTCCAGGTGCTGATCGGCTTCAGCTCGGCCGCGACCTTCGCGCCCCTGGTCGCCGACATCTCGCATTGGTTCGACCGGCGCCGCGGCATCGCCGTGGCCATCGCCGCCTCCGGCAACTATCTCGCCGGCGCGATCTGGCCGACGATCATCCAGATGCTGATCCACGAACATGGCTGGCGGGTCACCTACTGGGCCGCCGGCACGCTGTGCTTCGTGGCGATGATCCCGCTGGCCCTGACCTTGCGCCGCAAGCCGCCGCAGGAGCAGATGACGGGCGCCGCAGGAACGCCCGGCGCCGCCGCCCATTCGCCGCGTTCGCTCGGCCTGTCGCCCAACGCGCTGCAGGCGGTGCTGGTCGTCGCGGGCATCGGCTGCTGCGTCGCCATGTCAATGCCGCAGGTCCACATCGTCGCCTACTGCGCCGACCTGGGCTACGGCGTGGCGCGTGGTGCTGAAATGCTGTCGCTGATGCTGGGCTTCGGCATCGTGAGCCGCATCGCCTCGGGCTGGATCGCCGACCGGGTCGGCGGCGTGAAGACCCTGCTGTTGGGCTCGACCCTGCAGTGCGTGGCGCTGGTCTTCTATCTCGTCGACGATTCGGTCAACTCGCTCTACCTCGCCTCGGCGCTGTTCGGCCTGTTTCAGGGCGGCATCGTGCCATCCTACGCCATCATCGTACGGGAGTACTTTCCGCCCAAGGAGGCCGGCTTCCGGGTCGGCCTCGCCATCTCCTCGACCCTGATCGGCATGGCGCTGGGCGGCTGGATGGGCGGCGTGCTGTTCGACATGACCGGCTCCTATCGCGCGGCCTTCATCAATGGCATCGCCTGGAACCTGCTGAACGGCGCGGTGGCCTGGTGGCTCCTGTTCCGCCAGAACCGCCGCAACGTCTACGCGGCGGGCTAGCGCCGCATCGCCATCAGCAGCGCGTCGCCGGTATAAGGCTTGCGGATGCGCGGGACGCCCAGCAGCTTGGGCGGAAAAGCGATGTCCTCGCCGTAGCCTGTGGTGAACACGAAGGGGATGCCGAGCGAATCGAGATGCTCGGCGACCGCGAAGCTGGTCTCGCGGCCGAGATTGATGTCGAGCAGGGCGAACTCCGGCGGCCGTGTGGCGATCGCCCTCATCGCCTGCGCGACACTCGACGCCACTCGCACCGTCTCGATGCCGGCGCGCAGGATCGAGCTCTCGGCATCGAGCGCGATGATCATGTTATCCTCGACGATCAGCACGTCCTTGGGCAGGTCGGCGGCGCTTGCGTCCGGCGCGGCCTCGGCGGGCACTTCCGCCAGGGCCCCCGGCGCCGGACGAACGTAGGCGGCAGGCACCAGGAAACTGGCGCGCACGCCCGTCACCTCATACTCGACGGTCGCCTCGCCCTTCAGGTCGTAGGGAATGGAGCGCTCGATCACGGTCGAGCCGAAGCCGCGCCGCGTCGGCACCGTCACCGGCGGCCCACCCTGTTCGGTCCAGGTGATGTGCAGGTTGCGTTGTGCATCGAGCCTGGTTGCGATGTCGATCGCGCCGGTACTGTCGCTCAGCGCGCCGTACTTGGCGGAATTCGTCATCAACTCGTGCATGACCAGGGCCACCGTCGTGAAGCCCTGTGGCTCCAGCAGCATCTCCGGCCCGGCCAGTCGGACGCGTGTGGCCTTGCCGCCCAGATAGGCGCCGGCTTCGGCCACGACGAGACCGCGGAACGAGGCCGGCCCCCAATTGTCGGCGGTGATCTGGTCGTGGGCGCGTGCCAGGGCCTGGATTCGTCCACCGACCACATCGGTGAAGGCATCGGCCGTGAGCGACGGGTCGCGGCTCTGCGAGATGACGCCGCGGATCAGGCCCAGGATGTTGCGGACGCGGTGATTGAGCTCGGCGATCAGAAGCTCCTGCCGCTCCTGCGACCGCCTGCGCTCGACCTCGGTAATGTCGGAGAGGCGCAGAATGACCTCGAGCAGGCTGACGCGCAGGCTTTCGGCGATCCGGATGTCGACCGGCTGCCAGGGAACCGACTGGCCGCTCACCGTCTCGCGCCACAGCTCGAAGCTCTTGCGTGGCGTCAGCCGCGCGCCGAGCGGACCGACGACGACCGGTTTGCTGGGATCGCCCGCCCAGGTCACCGAACGCGCCGCTTCCTTGCGGAAGAAGACGAGGAAGTCCCGGGCCGGGCGCGACAGCGGCACCACCAGCATGCCGGCCGCGCGATCGGCGAAGTCGCGGCCCGGCGTGTACTCTGCTGCGATCTCGTGGCAGGCCAGCACGTCGCCCAGGTCGCGACGCGTCAGATGGTCGATCAGGCCCACGAACTGGTCCTGCGTCGGCGCCATGCCCTGCAAGGTGGCGTGGCCGCCGGTCCACACGCCGATCCCGTCGCAGGACAGGAGGTCGGCAATCTCGTCGAGATGGGAGACGATGCTTTCGAAGCGGGTCGCTTCCGTGGCCATCACGGTGACGAGCTGGTTGTGCAGCTTGCGCGCCCGTGCCTCGTAGGTCGCTTCGCCGTCGCGCTCGCGACTCTCCATCAGCAGCGAGAACATCTGGCCGAACAGCTCCGCGGCCGTGCGCCGTTCGAACGGCACGCTATGGCGCCCGTAGTGATGGCAGGCGAACAGCCCCCACAATTTGCCATCGCGCAGGATCGATACCGACATCGACGCCCCCACGCCCATGTTCTGCAGGTACTCGATGTGGATCGGCGACACGCTGCGCAACACGCTCATGGAGAGGTCGAGCGGCCGGCCGGCGATCAGGCCGGGCTCGACGATGACGGGCTTTGCGGAAATGTCGGGAATGATGCGCAGCCAGTTCCGCTCGTAGAGGATGCGCGCCTGCTGCGGAATATCCGACGCGGGATAGTGCAGGCCGAGATAACTTTCCAGGCCGCCGCGCGCCGATTCGGCAATCACCTCGCCCGAGCCGTCATGGTCGAACCGGTAGACCATCACGCGATCGAAGCCGGTGAGGCCGCGCATCTCGCGCGCCGCCACCCGATAAAAGGTCCTGAGATCCGGCGTCTGCTGCAGGCGCGCGATCATCGCGCGCACGAGCGCACTCGAATTGACGCCCTGCTCATCGATGCAGGGTTCGCATTCGATGACGATCGTGTCCTCGTTGACATGGACGGCGAGGTCGAAGCGCGAACCATCGGTCAGCAGCGCCACGGAGAAAGCCCGCGCGACCGTGCTGGTGAAGACCGCGGTCTGCAGCTGGCCACGGATCAGGTGGATCGACTCGAGGGTGAAAACGTCCTCGATCGGCCGGCCGATCAAGTCGGCCGGACCGGCGCCCAGCCAGACATCGGCATTGCTCGACAGGCGGGTGATGACCCATTGCGTGCTGTCGAGCGCGACCAGAAAGCCGAAGGGCTGGATGGCCCCCAGCAGATGGATGGGTTCGCGGTCGCAATTGGTGAGGTCGACGGGAAGCGTTAGCTCAGCCATGAGCCTGCTCCGTCATGAACAGTCGGAAGGCCTCACGGGCGCCCAACATCGTCCGTTCGGGCGCCGCTGCCACCGCGTCCGAGTGCTCCAGCCGCTGCAGGAAGCCGCGCCACAAGTCGGCGCCCGCCCCATGGCTCAGATAATTGGTGGCCGTCCGCACCCGTGGGTCGGCGCTTGCGCGGACGCGCTTCACCAGAAGGCTTCCCCCCAGGCGCGATCCCTCCAGCACATAGAGGCGACCGAACAGGCGCGCTTCGTCCCGCGTCACTTCCACGGGGATTGGTGCCGGCGCGCGAATTCCCAGGATGGCGAGGTCGCGCTCGAGCGCGTCGGACCGTCGTCGCAGCGGCCAGTCCGGAAGCACGCGGTCAACGCCACCCTGCTCCAGCGCCCGCTCCAGCGGCGAAACCGCCCGGGCAAGCGCGGTCAGGAACGCCTCATAGGCGCTGCTGTCCGTGTCGAAAGGACCGGAAAAGCGCCCGTCGACCTCTGCGTGAAGCGCCGTCGTTGCTGCCCGCAACATCTGGCGGACCGAGGTTCGTCCGGGCGCAGCGATGGGAAACGCTCGCTGCATGTGGGTCATACTACGCACCAGACTTCATAAGGTTCGACAGACTCATTTATGAATGTGAGAGCAACCGGCTGTTGTCTCCGGCGTTTCTCGATTCGCCATGGGCAAGCATATTCTCATTGTCGAAGACGATGAACTGGTGGCCGACCATCTGGCTGCGCTCGTCCGCGACCAGCTCGATTGCAGGCCCGTCGTCGCCAGCAATACCGGCGAGGCGATGGCACTGGCCGCCGAGCGGCTCGCCTTCAGCTTCCTCGACATCAAGGTCTCGGACGGCCTGACCTTCCCTCTGGCGACGCATCTCCGGGCGCGGGGCGTGCCCTTCGTCTTCGTTTCGGCGAGCGATCCAGCCAAGGTACCAATCGACCTTTCCGACGCGCTCTTCCTGCGCAAGCCGGTGCCGCCGCCGCGCCTGCTGGCCGTCGCCCGCGCGCACCTGTAGAAGGTCCGGACCCGGCCCTCCAAGACACGGACGTCTCCATGCGCATCGTCGCCATCCGCGACATCGTCTCGCCCATCCGCTCCAGCATCGCCAACGCCTATATCGATTTCAGCCAGATGACCGCCTCGGTCGTGGCTGTGGTCACCGACGCGATGGTCGACGGCAAGCCGGTGGTCGGGTTCGGCTTCAATTCGAACGGTCGCTACGCGCAGCACGGGCTGCTGGGCGAGCGCTTCATTCCGCGGCTCAGCCAGGCCAAACCCGAGTCTCTGCTGGATGCCGAGGGACTGCTCGATCCCGCGAAGTGCTGGGCGGTCATGATGGCCAACGAGAAGCCCGGCGGTCACGGCGAGCGCTCGGTCGCGGTCGGCGTGCTCGACATGGCGATCTGGGATGCCGTGGCCAAGGCCAAGAGGGTGCCGCTGTGGAAGCTGCTGGCCGACCGCTACAATGGCGGTCAGGCCGATGAGAAGGCGTGGGTCTACGCCGCCGGCGGCTACTACTATCCCGGCAAGGGGCTGGACGGACTCAAGGACGAGATGAAGCACTATCTCGGCCTCGGCTATTCCTGCGTGAAGATGAAGGTAGGCGGCGTGCCGCTGGCCGAGGACCTGAAGCGCATCGAAGCGGTGCTGGAGATCGTCGGCGCCGGCGAGCGGCTGGCGGTCGACGTCAACGGAAAGTTCGACCTCACCACCGCGATCGAATTCGGCCGCGCCATCCAGGGCTTCGGCCTGCGCTGGTACGAGGAGCCGCTCGACCCGCTCGACTATCTGGCGCATGCCGCGCTCGCCACCGAATATGCCCCGCCGCTGGCCACCGGCGAGAACCTTTTCTCGATGCAGGATGCGCGCAACCTGATCCGCCATGGCGGCCTGCGTCCCGACCGCGACATCCTGCAATACGATCCCGCCCTCTCCTACGGGCTGGTCGAATATCTGCGCACGCTCGAGATGCTGAAGGCGCACGGCTGGTCGCCGCGGCGCTGTGTGCCACACGGCGGCCATCAGTTCGCGCTGAACATTGCGGTCGGCCTGCAATGCGGCGGAAACGAATCCTACCCGCAGGTCTTCGCGCCGTTCGGCGGCTTCGCCGACGACTGCGCCGTGGTCGACGGCCGCGTGTCGCTGCCCGACGCGCCCGGCATCGGCTTCGAACGCAAGGCCGATCTATGGGCGGTGATGAAGGAGATCGCCTGAGGGCGCTCCTAAGCCCCGGTCAGCCGCGCCAGTTGTCCCAGCTGCCGTTGCCGTGGGTCTGATACCGGTCGTCCTGCGGGATGCCTGAGCCCGAGCAGCCCGCCAAGGCGCCAGCCACGGCGAAGGCCATGACCAGCGTGATCGTTTTGATGAGAGATGTCATGGCGCCGACATGGCACCCGCTCAGGATGGTTTCAACAAACCAGACTTCACAAGTGCGCTAACGCCCGCCTCCTGGTCTTTCATATACGCTGCGAACTCCTCCATCGTGGAGGGGCGTGGCACGGCGCCCAGCTCGGCGAGCTTCGCGGCAATCGCGGGATCCTTCAACGCCGTGACGACCGCACCGTTCAGGGTCTCGAGGATCGGCTTGGGCGTCTCGACGCGCGCCAGCACGCCGGCCGTGGTGCCGCCGTCGAACGGCTTGCTGCCGATGTCGGTGAGCGACGGCATGTCCGGCAATTGCGCGACCCTGTCGGGACTCATCGCCAGCATGCCCTTCAGCTTGCCCGACTTGATGTGCGGCAGCGATGTGGTGAGCTGGTCCATGTAGAGATCGATCTGGCCCGACATCAGGTCGGTGAGGCCCGGGCCCGATCCCTTGTAGGGGATGATGTTGAACTTCACGCCCTCGTTCACTTCGAGGCGCAGGATGGCGATGTGGTTGGTCGTGCCGTTGCCGGCATGGCCGATACTGACCGTGCCCGGCTTGGCCTTCGCTTCGGCCAGCGCGGCCCGGATGTCGGCGAAGCGGCCGTCGGGCTTGCCGACGAGGATCATCGGCACGGTCGACAGCAGGCTGATCGGTGCGAACATCGGCACCAGCGACGGCTTGCCCGCGAGATAGGGCGAGACGTACAGCACGCTGAAGCTGCCCATGACGACGGTGTAGCCGTCGGCCGGCGCATTGGCCGCCGCTTCAGCTCCGACGAGCCCGCCGGCACCGGGCCGGTTGTCGACGATCACCGTCTGGCCGAGAGCGCGAGACATGCCCTCGCCGACCAGCCGAGACGTCAGGTCGTAATTGCCGCCGGCGGCAAAGGGCGCGATCCAGCGGATCGGCTTGGTGGGATAGGCCTGCGCCCGCACCGGCGCGGCGGCGGCGCCGACCATCGACAACACCAGGCCGCTGCCCAGCAGTTCGCGTCGCGATATCGTCATCTCGAACCTCCCCAATTCCGCTCAGACTGATTGCAATTTCCAGGGAGGCGCGCCACACCGGAAGCGTCCATTCACTCGCTGAGAGAAACCGGATGCCGGAGCATCAGACCCCGCTCATTGCGACGATCGCTGCGGGACTGATGCTCGCCTTCGTGCTCGGCCTGATCGCCCAGAGGCTGCGCGTGCAGCCCCTGGTCGGCTACCTGCTGGCCGGCGTCATGGTGGGTCCCTACACGCCCGGCTTCACCGCCGACCCGGCCCTGGCCACCGAACTCGCGGAGATCGGCGTGATCCTGCTGATGTTCGGCGTTGGCCTGCACTTCTCGCTCAAGGACCTGCTTTCGGTCGGCCGCATCGCCATCCCCGGTGCCGTCGGACAGATCGCTGTCGCGACCCTGATGGGCGCCAGCCTCTCCTGGGCGCTGGGCTGGCCGCCGATCGCCGGCCTGGTATTCGGCCTCGCCCTGTCCGTCGCCAGCACCGTCGTCCTCATCCGCGCCCTGCAGGAGCGGCACATCCTCGAGACCCATCGCGGCCGGATCGCCGTCGGCTGGCTGGTGGTCGAGGACCTCGCGATGGTGCTGGCGCTGGTCCTGCTGCCGGCGCTGGCAGTGGCGACGGAAGGCAACGGCGTACCGGCCACCCGCATCCTGTTCATGCTGCTCGTCACCCTGGCCAAGGTCTCCATCTTCGTGGCGATCATGCTGATCGTCGGCCGGCGCGTCATTCCCTGGCTGATGCACTTCACCGCGCATACGGGCTCGCGCGAACTGTTTCGCCTCGCCGTCTATGCCATCGCGCTCGGCGTGGCCTATGGCGCGGCCCATCTGTTCGGCGTCTCCTTCGCGCTCGGCGCCTTCTTCGCCGGCATGGTGCTGGGCGAAAGCGATCTCAGCCAGCGCGCCGCGGAGGAGGCCATCCCCCTGCGCGACGCCTTCGCCGTGCTCTTCTTCGTCTCGGTCGGCATGCTGCTGGATCCGGCGGTGTTCGTGGAGCAGCCGGTGGCCGTCATCGCCACCATCGCCATCATCGTGGTCGGCAAGTCGGTGGCCGCCTATTTCATCGTCCGGGCGTTCGGGCACAGCCGGTCGACCGCCTTCACCGTCTCGGCGAGCCTGGCGCAGATCGGCGAGTTCTCGTTCATCCTGATCGGCATCGGCATCGGGTTCGGCATGGTGCCGAAGGAATCACGCGACCTCGTTCTCGCCGGCGCCATCGTGTCGATCATGCTCAATCCCCTGATCTTCACCTTCCTCGAGCGTCTCGCCCAGGAGAAGCCGGACGCACCGCTGGCCCGGCCCGACGAGCCCGCGACCGACCTCACGCCGACGACCCTGACCGGCCATGACATCGTGGTCGGATATGGCCGCGTGGGCTCGCTGGTCGGTGCCGGCCTCCGGGGTGACGGCGCAAAGATGATCGTCGTCGAGGCGAGCGATGCCGGCGTCGCGCGCGCCCGCAGCGACGGCGCCGAAGTCTTCACCGGCAACGCCGCCGAACCGGCGATCATCGCCGCCCTCAATCTCGCGGGCGCCCGGCGTCTCTACGTCACCATCCCGGAGCCGTTCGAGGCGGGCCAGATCGTCGAGCAGGCCCGCGCCGCCAATCCCAAACTCGACATCCTGGCCCGTGCCCATTCGAGCGCGACGGTGGAGCATTTCGAGAAGTTGGGCGCCAACCTCATCGTCCTGGGCGAGACCGAGATCGCCCACCGCATGCTGGAGCGCGGCCGGGCCGACACCTCTCCGCGGCCGGCCTGAGCGACCGTTCGCAGGGCGCCGCTCTTCCGCCCCAATCGAGACCCACCTCGCGAAACGGCCGGCGCTATCGCCGGCGGATCGGGAGAGCAAGACATGAGCAAGCGCCGTGCATTCCTGCAGGGAATGGCCGCCGCCCTCGTCGGCGGTCTGACGGGGGCGTCTGCCGCCGGCGCGCAGAACCCGGCGAGCGCCGCCCGCCTCGGGCTGAAGGGCTACGATCCGGTGGCCTATTTCACCTTGGGCGCCCCGACCGCGGGCAGCGCCGACTTCGAACTCGTTTGGGACGGCGTGCGCTACCGCTTCGTCAGCGCCCGCCACCGTGACCTGTTCAGGGCAGACCCCGACAAATACGCCCCGCAGTTCGGCGGCCAGTGCGCCATGAACATGGCCAACGGCAATCTGCGCGAATCCGACCCGACGATCTGGACCATCTCGAACGGCCGTCTCTACGTCTTCGCCAGCGCCGCCGGTTCGCAGCGGTTTCGCGAGGATGCAGGCGCCAACGCCTCCCGGGCCAAGGGCAATTGGCAGAACCTGAAGAAGACGACGAACCGGTAATGCGGCGGTCTCCGCCTCAGTTCAGACCGGCCTTGCGCAGGCTTGCCGCGAGCCGCTGCTGCAGCGCCGGATCCTGGAAGCGCGTGCCGAAGCTCGCGGCCTCGAGGTGCGGATTCTTGCGCCTTCCCTCCTCCATCGCCTCGTTCGCGTCGGTCGCGCGTCCCATCTCGGCATAGGCACCGGCCAGCGGCAGGTCGAGCAGCGGATAGGCCGGGAAGCGGGCGCGCACGGTCTCGAGCAGGCGCACCGCATCGGCGTAGCGCCCGCTCAGCAGATAGGCGATGCCGAGATTGAGCGCCGCCTCGGGACCGATGTTGGGGTTGAGGCGGTTGGCGATCTCCGCGGTCGCGATCGATTCCTCGATGCGGCCGGTCCACAGCAGCACGGCGGCCCGGGCCCGCAGCACCTCGGCGTCGCTGGGGTTGATCTCCAGCGCGCGCTCCGATTCGGCCATTGCCAGATCGTACTTGCGGGTGGCGGCATAGGCGCGGGCCAACACGCCATGCGCCAGCACGTTCTCCTCGTCGAGATCGATTGCCTTCTGGGCGTAGCGGATCGCGGTATCGATGTCCTGCTGGGGAAATTCCGACCAGCCGAAGGTGGCGCGCTCGAAATGAACGCCGGCCAGCTCGGCATAGGCATCGGCATAGGCCGGCGCCATCGACATCGCCTTCTCCAGCATCTCGCGCGCCGCCCGGTTGCCCGACGGCGTCGTCTCCGCGGCGCGGGTGCGGCCGCGCAGCAGCATGTCGTAGGCATCGAGATTGTCAGTCGGCTTGCGCAGCGACTGCTGTACGGCGAGCTGCTGCAGGTTGGTCGCCAGGGTGCCGGCAATGCGGCGGGCGATGCGGTCCTGCACCGCGAAGATGTCGCCCAGATCGTCGTCGTAATGCTCGGACCAGAGCTGCGTGCCGGTCATCGCGTCGCTCAACTGCACGGTGACGCGCACCCGCGGCCCCATGCGGCGCACCGTGCCGCCCACGATGTAGCGCGCCCGGAGCGCGCGCCCGATCTCCTGCGGCGGCAGGTTCTTGCCCCTGAACGGCAGCACCGCGCCGTAGGACAGAACCGTGAGCTGCTTGAAGCGGCCGAGCGCCCGCGTGATGTCCTCGGTCAACCCGTCGGAGAAATAGTCCTGCCCAGGATCGCCACTCTGGTTGGCGAAGACCAGCACCGCCACCGACAGGCCGGTCTCGACCGGCGCCGGCGCGGCGGCCACCGCCTCCTCCGCGGGCAGGAGGTGGCCGGAGAAGTAGGCCAGGGCGCCCGCCCCTGCCACCAGAACCGCCGCAACGGCTGCGACGGCGGCCGTCACGTGCTTGCGTCGCCGCGGCCGGGACGGTGCTGCCGCCACGCCGTCGGCGAGTGCCGCGGAGTCCAGCGTATAGACATGGACCGGCCGGTCGATGTTCTTCACCGAGCGGTTGCCGAGGTCGCGGAACGGCAGAGCGAGCTTGTCGCGCACCTGCTCGTAGACGGCGGCCGACAGAACGATGGCGCCCGGCTCGGCCACGCCCTGCAGCCGGGCGGCGAGGTTCACCGTGTCGCCGAACACATCGTCGTCGGAGGCGATCACGTCGCCCAGATGCAGACCGATGCGGAAGGTCTGCCGCCGCTCCGCCGGCACGCCCTCGTTGCGCCCCGCCATGCCGCGCTGCAGCTCGACCGCGGACCGCACCGCCTCGACGGCGCTGCCGAACTCGACCATCACGCCGTCGCCCACCGTCTTCACGATGCGGCCGCCGAACCGTTCGATCACCGGCGCCACCAGCTCGGCCAGATGCGCGCGCAGGTCGACGAGGGTGCGTTCCTCGTCGGCGCGCATCATGCGGCTGTAGCCGGAGACGTCGGCGAACAGGATCGTCGCCAGCCTGCGGGTGGTGAGGGAGGAGGTCATCGGTCTCGCGTCAGCCGGCGGCGGCCTCGACGCGCTGCAGGGCCGGGCGGGCATTCAGCCGCGCCACATACTCCTCGAAGAGCGTCTCGCCCTTGAGACCGGGCGCGCCGAACATCATGCCCCAGCGCAGTTCGGATCCGACATAGACATCGGCGGCGCTGAACCTGTCGCCCAGCAGATACGGGCCCTTGCCCAACACGGACTTCAAGGCGTTCAGCACGTCGTCGTAACTGCCCCAGCCCAGGGCCGTCTTCTGTTCCGGCGCGGGGCGCTTCAGCATCTCGTCGAGCAGGGCCGGCTCGATGCAGCCGGCTCCGAAGAACAGCCAGCGGTAATAGGTGCCGCGCGACGGGTCGTCGAGCGCCGGCGCCAGGCCCGCCTGCGGGTAGGCGCCGGCAAGATAGGCGATGATGGCCGCCGTCTCGGTGACGACGGTACCGCGATGCACGATGGTCGGCAGCTTGCCCATGGGATTGAGCGCCAGGAAGGACGGCGCCTTGTGCTCGCCCTTGGCGAAATCGATCGGCACGATGCGGTAGGGTGCGCCAACCTCCTCGAGCATCCAGTGCGCCATCTGCGCCCGCGAACGCGGGTTGTGATAGAAGACGACTTCGTCGGTCATGCTGTTGATTCCCTGCAGTAGCCCCAATATTGCGTCCGGGCGGTGCCGACCGCCAGAACGGTTCGAGAAGCGATATGTGCCCGTCCCTGCGACTTGCATTCCTACTTTGCGTCACGACTGTGGCGCCCGCCTTCGCCCAGGACCGGATACCGGCGATGCTCGACTGCACCGGCCCCTTTGCCCGTGACGCCGACGAGCGCAGGCTTGCGCAGGTCTTCGGTGCCGCCAATGTGGAACGGGCCGACATCCCCGTCGGCGAGGGCAATACCGAGCCCGGAACCGCCATCTTCGCCAGGGACCCGGCGAAGCGCATCGACATCCTCTGGCACGATTCCTATGCCCGCCCCAACGTCGTCATCATCCGCAACGGCTCGGCCTGGCCGGTGGCCGTCACCGGCCTGGACAAGCCGGTCGCGAACGGCGCCACGCTGGCGGAAATCGAGGCGATGAACGGCAAGGCCTTCACCCTGACGGGCTTCGGTTGGGACCTCGGCGGCTATACCAATGGCTGGGACGGCGGGCGGCTCGACAAGCCGGTCGGCGGCTGCAATCTATCGATGCGCTTCGACCCGCCGAGCGACGCGCCCGGCGACGCGCTCGACAAGGTGAACGGCGACGTCGAATTCTCCTCGACCGACAGCGCGATGCGCCAGGTCAAGCCCGTCGTCATCGAGATCGAACTAGGCTGGCCGCAGTAGCGGCTGGTCTCCTTTCAATTCAGATAGAATCACCATCACCAACCTCATGCTGAGGAGCGTCCCGCCGGGACGCGTCTCGAAGCATGGGCACGAGCACCGCGCCTGTTGCCCATCCTTCGAGACGCCGCGCCAGGCGCGCTCCTCAGGATGAGGTAAGGGCTTGAATCGATTCAATTCATTTCCGGCCAGCCTCTCAGGATGAGGGGGGGCGGGTCGACTTGAAGCGGAAAGCCCCTAGGAAATATCGCTCGCCAGGATGCGCTTCACGCCAGCGGCCGTCATTTCCTTCCAGGCCGCCGCCAGCGAGCCGTTGAGGTCGATGGCGCGGGTGGCGTCCTCGATCACATAGGTGGTGAAGCCGAGCTTGCGGGCGTCCAGCGCCGTCCAGGCGACGCAGAAATCGGTGGCGAGGCCGGTGAGGAAGACGGTGTCGATGCCGCGTGCCTTGAGATAGGCCGCAAGGCCCGTCGTCGTCTTGCGATCCGCCTCCTCGAACGCCGAGTAGCTGTCGACGCCCTTGTTGAAGCCCTTGCGGATGACGAGCTGCGCCGTCGGCAGCTTGAGGTCCTTGTGCAGGGCCGCGTCGTCGGAGCCTTGCACGCAATGATCGGGCCACAGGACCTGCGTGCCGTAGGGGAGCCCGACCGTCTCGAACGGCTTCTTGGCCGTATGCGCGCTGGCGAACGAGGCGTGGCCCGGCGTGTGCCAGTCCTGCGTCACGACCACGTTCTGGAACGCGCCGGCCAGCTTGTTGATGATCGGCACGACCTCGGCACCGCCCTTCACCGGCAGCGTGCCGCCGTCGATGAAGCAGTTCTGGACGTCGATGACGATGAGGGCGCTGTTGGCGCCGGGCTTGATCGGATCGGCGGCGAGGAGCGGCGAGATCGTTCCGCCGACCACGCCGAGAGCGACGGCCGACCGCACGAAGCCGCGGCGCGACAGGCGAGTCATGTTCGATGTCATGGCCATCCTCCGATACTGGATGAGGCCGCAGCCTAGCGCCTCGTCGCCGAAGAGGCGACCGGGATCACTGGCCCTTGAAGGCCGGCGGGCGCTTCTCGGCGAAGGCGCGTCGCGCTTCCTTGGCATCTTCGGAGCCGTTCAGGATGCCGCCGGCATTCGAGGTGAGGACCATGGTGGTCTCCATGGTGCTGTCGAGGGCCGCGCGCATGATGCGCTTGCCGACCCACTGCACCAGCGGCGGCACCTTGATGATGCGGTCGCACAGGGCCCGCGTGGTTTCCTCGAGCTTGTCCGACGCCACGAGGTGATTGAGCATACCCCAGTGATAGGCGCGCTCGGCGTCGAGCTCGCCGGTGTAGGCAAATTCGAGCGCCCGACCGAGGCCGACCATTTTCGGCAGATAGTAGGAGCCGCCGTTCTCGATGATCTGCCCGGCATTCTGGTAGCCGATGAAGCGGGTCTTCTCGCAGCCGATGCGGATGTCGCAGTGAAGCGCCATGTCCATGCCCGATCCGACGGCCGGGCCGTTGATCATGGCGATGGTCGGCTTGCGGATCAGCGAGATGTCGCGGTGGAGCTTGGTGAAGCCGTGAAAGAAGTGCTGACGCGCGGCATCGGGTCCCTCGTGCGAGCCGCGGTTGCCGGGGAACTCCTCGCCCGTCACCTCCGCCGGCATCTTCGAGCGCAGGTCCGCGCCGGCACAGAAGACGCGGCCGACGCCGGTGAGCACGATCACGCGGATGTTCGGATCGTCGTCACCGGCGCGCATGTACTCGCCGACCTTGGCGACGGTACCGTTCTCCTCCGCCGTCCCGACGAGCGCGTTGAGCCGGTCCGGACGGTTGAACCTGATCCAGAGGATTCCGTTCTCTTCGGGCTCGTAGGACAGGTAGTCGACAAGCTTCGGCGCCATGCGTGTTTCCTCCACTGCTGATCAGGCGGAGGCGCAGTATCGGCCGGCGCAAGGCCACCGTCATGGGCGCAGTTTCGCAGCGCCTTCCGGATCACGCCTTCGACGATGCGCGGCTAAGCGGCCTCTTCGAGCGACGAGCAGGCGCCGCTGACGCGGGTCTGGCGCATGTAGCGGCGATGGCGGTCGGCGTCGTAGCCGCTGCCGGCGTGCAGCAGGCAGCGATTGTCCCACAGCACGACGTCACCCGGCTGCCAGGCGTGATGGTAGACATGCTCGGGCCGGATCGCTTCCTCGGTCAGCGAGTCGATCAGGGCGCGGCCGGCGGCGACGCTCATGCCCTCGATCTCGCGCACGTGGCTGCCGAGGAACAGGTTCCTCGCGCCCGTCGCCGGATTGGTCCGCACCAGCCGCTGGCGCACCGGCGGCAGCGAGGCGGCAAGCTCCGGCGAGACCGCATCGGGCGCGACCTTGGAACGTGAATGAACGTAGTCGTGAATGGCGATGAGCGGCTCGAGCTCGGCCTTGCGCTCGGGCGGCAGCCGGTCGTAGGCGGCGCGCAGGGAGACGAACATGGTGATGCCACCCTCGGCCGGCGTCTCGTAGGCGCACATCACCGAGAGGAAGGCCGGCACCGGTTTGAACGAAGCATCGGAGTGCCACATGTTGTTACCGGTGAGGAAGACGGTCTTCTTGTGCGAATTGCCCAGCACCGTGCCGTCCTTCTGCACGTTGCCGATGGTGCCGAAATATTCGACCTTGCCGACGCTGGTGTGGCTGGGCTCGGGGTTGCCGAGCCGGCGCGTGAGCGCAAGCTGGCGGTCGTCGTCCATCGACTGATCGGGAAAGCAGACGAAGGAGTATCGGTCGATCGCGGCACGGATCTCGACGACGAGATCGTCCGCGAGCGGCCTGCCGACGTCGAGGCCGCGAATGCGGACGCCGAACTCGGGATGGAGCGCTTCGTACTGGAGCTGGGGCATGGCGGGCGAACTCCGTGATGTCGTGGGTTCGCAGTCTTCCCGATTTGCGGCGCGACGGCCAGACCGCCGGTTACTGGCGGGTGAGGAGCTGCCAGCTCTCCGACTCGAGCTCCAATCGATAGTGACGGTCCAGATAGGGCCCGAAACGTCGCAACGCCTCCTTCGAAATCTCGACGCTCGTCGGGAATTTCGGGACCAGCACATAGCGCACGTTCGCCAGCGCCACTTCGGCGCTCGGCCAGGGGAAGCCGAGATCGTACCAGAGATTGCCGCCGGCGGGCGGCGCCCATCCCAGGGCAAAGGGCAGCGGATTGACCTGGTCGATCACCGCGACCCCGCCCGGCTCGCGACCGTCTCGTTGCAGCAGTCCGACGGCCTCGAGAATGGTCTGAACATACTGAAGTTGGGTGACCGGCGGATCGCCATGGACCGAACGCGTCCGCGAGCGCCACGAGTAGTCGCCGCTGCGCGCCGACAGCGCATGCCAGGCCGGCACCATCTCGATGGGGACCGACAGCCCCTTGAGCGCGGACGTCTCGACCGTATGGACGTTGAAGTCGCTGAACCCGCGCCGTGCATAGAGGCCGAGACTGAGCGTCGTGTTCGCGCAGATGATGGCCGGCAAGATCAGCAGCGCCGCGAGATGGTAGGTTTGCCGGAAGTCCCCGGACGGACGCCGCAGGCTCAGCGGCCCGTACAGCAGGAAGAAGGAAACCGAACAGAGCGTGAGACCACGAAGCTGCGCGTTCTGACTGAGAATCGCGACGCTCGCGCCGTAGAGCGCAAGCACCGCGAGGATGAGACGGAACGAAACCCACTTCGCCCGCCAGAGCCCGACGGCCACGAGGAGGACTGCCAGATAGATCGCGAACTCGAACGCGTTGGCCGAGAACATGACCAGCAGTTCGAGGACCCGCGATCTGACCGCGCCCGAACCGATCGCCGACGAAATGTCGGCGAGGTAGGGCCAGTTCCACGGCCCCATCAAGACGGCCGTCGTTGCGAGCATCGCGACGGCCCAGCTCCGCCACCGCTCGAGCACCGACGGATTCACGACGAAGGCCGCGACGCAGATGCCGAGGCCCGCCAGGAAATAGGTGATCTTGAGATAGAACAGGAGCGTGAGCAGGCACACGACCGAAGCGACGTCCCACCAGTGCCCCCTGCCATCCTCCGCCGGCAGCAGGAACAGCGCCAGCGCCAGCACGCTGACGACGGACCAGCCGTATAGATTGTAGGGCATCGCGAAGGTGAAATCGTCGAGCAGGTCGCCGGTGTTGGTGGGCAGAAGGCAGAGCTGCGACACCATGAGGATGAACAGCGCCGCCGGAACCGGCGCGAGGCGCCTGAGCGTCACGACCGTCGCGATCGCAAAGACAATCGCCGACATCGCGATCTTGCCGACGAGGAAGGCCCAGAGCGACACCCCGACCAGTCGAAAGCCGAGCACCGTCAACCAGAACGATCCGCCGCCCAGCGGATCGTGAACGTCGGTATGGAACGACAGGCCGTTGAAGATCGCCCAGGCACCCGAGAGGTTGAACAGGAAGTCCCACACCATGGTCCGCGAATAGACCTTGGGCGGCAGTACGAGCAGCGCCGCGCTGGCGGCCAGCACGGCGAGCACGAGCAGAACGCAGATCGTCCGGGCCCCTCGCCCCCCGAGCGGCCCGTCCTGCCGCACATACGTTCCGAGCTCTCCCGGCTTGAGCGCAATCCTTGACATTCGACCTCTGAATCAACCGTCCGACACCATCGTCTACCACGCCGCTCCGCCGGGCTCAGTCCGGCAGGTCGAGCTTTCCTTCCAGCTGAAGCAGGCGGACGGCCTGCAACGACAGCACGCTCAGCGCATCGCGGATCTCGCCGGCCTCGACCATGCGGAACGCCTCGGCGAGCGGCACGCGCCTGACCGCCAGCTCCTCGGTGGCTTCCGGCTCGGCCTCGCCCTGCGCCAGGCCCCAGGCGAGGTAAGCGACGGCGCGCTCGTCGGAGACGGAGTTCGACAGGTCCGCCTCCAGCAGCTTGCGCCAGCGGCGCGCCACGAGCCCCGTCTCCTCGCGCAGCTCGCGGGCCGCCGAGTCGAGCGGATCGACCCCATGCGCCCCGCCGCCCTCGGGGATCTCCCAACTGTAGGCGTCGAGCGGAAAGCGATGCTGGCCGACCAGATAGGTGTGGCCCTCCGCATCGACCGGCACGACCCCGATGGCGAGGTTCCTGTAGTGGACCAGCCCGTAGATCCCGGGCGTCTGCGATGGCGTCAGCACCTCGTGATGCGTGACCCGGATCCATGGGTTCTCGTACACGTCCTCCCGCGAGAGGATGGTCCAGGGGCCTTTCTTCGCGATCGTCACGTGCGCTTCCTGTCTTCTTCAGATGCCATCATGTCCTCGGCTGGCGTTCACGCACGATTCATTGGCCTATGAGGATAGCAGCCTCGCCGTCGGGACGGAAAAGACGATGGAACCCGAGGGGCCGGTCAGCATTGAACCTGGCCACCCGAGCATTTGAAGGAAATCATGCGTTTTTCCGCTCTCCTGGTCTCCGTCGCCTTTGCCTTCGCCGCGCCAGCACTGGCCCAGGCGCCGAAACCCGTCGATCCCGCCGCGCTGGCCCAGGCCAAGGTGTTCCTGGAGAAGTCCGGCTCCGCCGCGGTCGGCCAGCAGATGGCGGGCGCCCTCCTGAACGCGCAGAAGGCCACCCTCGAGCAGGCCAATCCCGGCAAGACGGCGGAGATCAATGAAGTTATCGGTCTCATGCAGGCCGAGTTCGCCAAGCAGCTTCCGCCCATGATCGACGCCATCGCCGCGGTCTATGCGCAGCACTTCACCGCCGCTGAACTGACCCAGGTCACCGCCTTCTACGACTCGCCGGTAGGACGCAAGATGGTCAAGGAGATGCCCCAGATCCTCTCCGAGTCCATGACAGTGGCCCAGACCTTCGGCCAGAAGATCGCGATGGAGGTCATGATCAAGCTCCAGCCCGAGCTCGAGAAGCGCAAGCTGAAGATGAACAAGACCTGAAGACGACGGCGCGAGCCTCTTGGGCGCGAGCCTCTTGGCGATCGCGGCCTACGCGCGGGAGAGCAGCGATCAGCGACGACCTGTTTATGCCGGCATCTTCATCCTAGGATGTCGGCGGAATTCGGGGTCGAGCGATGGCCGACAAATTTCTCCATGTCCATGATGGCGATCTCGGTTACGTCCCGCGACCTGGAGTCCGCGGCACCGTGCGAGATGGCGGTCCGGTCACGATCGAGGCGAATGGATTCAGGTTTTCGGGCGAGAAGCCGGCCTCGGCCGATACGCCCATATTGGCCGTCGGCGATTCCTTCACCTATGGCGAGGACGTCGCCGACCTCGACGCCTGGCCCGCACAGCTGCAACGGCTGACCGGCCGCACCGTCCTGAATGGCGGCGTCAGCGGCTACGGTCTGGACCAGATCGTCCTGCGAACCGAACGGCTGACGGCCTTGCACGGGCTGGCCCTGGTGATCGTCGGCATGATCGCCAACGACGTTCAACGCACCGAGATGCGGCGGATGTGGTGGCACGACAAACCCTGGTTCGCCCTCCAGGGAGGGAAGCTCGTACTGAGAGGCGTACCGGTACCGGAACGCACGAAGCCGCCCACCGAGGTCAGGCGGCGGATGGAACGGCGTGCCGGCACCGGAGCCCGTATTTCCCGAGCGCTCATCGAGCGCCTTTCCAGCCTTCAGACTGTGAACCGGGTAAAGCTCGTGCTGGTCGCGCAGTACGATGCCTATGCCTGGTCGGGCCGCCGCCAGGCGCAGGAACAAAGGAACGTGCTGCGCCCCCTTCTGGAGTGTGCGGCACTGCATGGAATCGCGACCTTGGACACGTTCCATCGACTTGCCGCCGAGCCGAGGCCAGGCGACTTCTATGGCACTCTCCACATGAACGCGCGCGGCAACCTGATGATCGCCAGCCTGTTGGCCGCGAGACTGCGCACCTGGTCCAGCTGAACTTCGTCGAAGCCGTTCACGTGCGGGAGAACATCCTTCGCCTGCGGGAGGAACGGGCGCACGTCCGGTTTGTTGGGAATCAGGGTGTGGCGCGCCGAAGACGGTCCGGTGCGGCCGATGCGTCGTTTCCTCTCGGCCCGATTCTTCAGAAAATCGACGATTTTCGCCTTAGTTGTGCATCATACTGGGCGCGGGAGCATTGGATCGACAACAAACAGTGAGGCGGGCGATGAAGCGACGTGTTCTGACGCAGGCGCTGTTGATGGGCTTGGTGGCGCGCAGCGTTCCGGCCTTTGCCGCTGACGTGCCGACGCTGCAGGAGACTCCGGGTCTGCGGGACAAGGTGAAGTCGGGCGCGCTGCCGCCGGTCGCAGAGCGCCTGCCCAAGCAGCCGCGCGTCCTCGAGAGCTTCTCGGGCGCCGATGGCCTGGGCAAACATGGCGGCCAACTCAACATGCTGGTGGCCGCCACGCGCGATACGCGCCTGATGACCGTCTACAGCTACACGCGGCTGATCGTGTACGACGACAAGTTCAAGCTGCACCCCGACATCCTCGAGAGCTACGAGGTCAAGGACGGCCGCGAGTTCACCCTGAAGCTGCGCGCCGGCCACAAATGGTCGGACGGCCATCCCTTCACCACCGAGGACTTCCGCTTCTTCTGGGAGGACATCGCCAACAACAAGGACCTGTCGCCCAACGGTCCCTCGGTCGAGCTGCTGGTCGAGGGCAAGCCGCCCAAGGTCGACATCCTCGACGCGGTGACGATCCGCTACACCTGGCACAAGCCCAATCCCGACTTCATCGAGAGCCAGGCGCGCGCCGCCCCGCTATTTCTGTTCCGCCCGGCGCATTATCTGAAGACGCTGCACGGCAAGTACACGGAAGAGGAAGAGATCCTCAAGCGATACAAGGGCAGCCGCTGGTCCAACGTCTTCAAGCGCCAGGACGCGATGTACGGCAACAGCAACGTCGACCTGCCGACACTGAACCCGTGGATGCTGACCACGGTGCCGCCGGCCCAGCGCTTCGTATTCGTGCGCAACCCCTACTTCCACCGCATCGACAGCAAGGGCCAGCAGCTGCCCTACATCAACGACGTGATCATGACGGTGGTCGCGGCCAACCTGATTCCGGCCAAGGCCGGCCTGGGTGAATCGGACCTGCAGCCGCGCTATCTCGGCCTGCGCGACTACACCTTCCTGCGCGACGCCGCCAAGACCTCGGGCATCAAGGCGCTCCTCTGGGAAAAGGGCTCGGGCTCGGAGGTCGCGTTCTATCCCAACATGAACGCCAACGACGAGACCTGGCGCAAGCTCAACCGCGACGTCCGCTTCCGCCGCGCCCTGTCGCTGGCGATCAATCGCGACGAGCTGAGCGACGTCGTCTACAATGGGATGGCCAAGCCCTCGGCCAACACGATCATGCCGCGCTCGCCCCTGTTCAAGCCGGAATATGCGACCAAGTGGGCGGTCCAGGACGTAAAGGCCGCCAACAAGCTGCTCGACGAGATCGGGCTCACGAAGAAGGGCAGCGACGGCATCCGCCTGCTGCCCAACGGCCAGCCGGCAATGTTCGTGATCGAGCATTCCAGCGAGAAGGCCGACGAGGTCGACACCATGACCCTGGTCGTCGACCAGTGGAAGAAGATCGGCCTCAAGGCGCTGCTGAAGCCGCAGAGCACCGACAATTTCCGCCTGCGCACCACCTCCGGCGAGGCGGTCATGACCGCCTATGCCGGCGTCACCACCGCCGCCCCCACCCCCGACACCAGCCCGCGCGAATTCACGCCGGTGATGCAGGGCGGGCTGCAATGGCCGAAATGGGGCCTCTACGTCGAATCAAAGGGCAAGCAGGGCGAGCCCTGCGACATGGAAGTCGGCAAGCACCTGCTGGCGCTGCTGCAGAAGTGGGAGCAGTCGGCCGATTCCGCCGAGCGCCGCAAGGCCTGGGAGGAGATTCTCGCGGTCAATGCCGAGGAGGTGTTCTCGATCGGCACGGTGAACGAGGTGCGCCAGCCGGTGACGGTCGGCAAGAAAGTGCGAAACGTGCCGGAGAAGGGCTACTGGGCCTGGGATCCGGGCGGCTATATCGGCCTCTACGAGCCCGACACCTTCTGGATCGCCAGCTAGCGATCCAGAGGCCGGTCGACGAGACCGATCGAGGGCTTCGTCACTTGGGCTTGAGGGGGCCCTCGAACAGGCAGTAGCCGTCGAGCATGATGGTCGAGGCGCCGGGCTTCAGCGAGCCCACCACGTCCATCTTGTTGCCGCCGCCCACGACGGCGGTGGTCTTGAACTTCATGTCGGCGCCCAGCGTCGCCTTGAAGTTGCGCTCCGGGCGGCCTTCCTGCTGGAAGCGGCCCTGCACGTCGGTGCCCACGACCGTGACGTCGATCACCATCTTGTAGGTCGGGCACTTGCCGCTGCCCGGTACGTTCAGCCCGTAGCCCGTCCAAGTGAAGACGGCCGGCTCGGCCAAAGCGGGCGCGGCGGGGAGCAGGGCGACCAAAGCGGCCACGGCGAACTTCTTCAGCATCGACTTTCCCTCACCGGAAGGTGGTAACGAATGGCAATCTCTCGACGTATTCTAGCCATTTTCGATGTCGAAATCGCGCCGTTTCCAAGGCAAGCCAGCCGTCATCGAGCACGCTTCTTCCTCGCCTTGCCCGGTTTGGCCGCCTTCCGCACCGGGCCGGTCTTGGAGGCCAGCGCGGTCTGCAGCGCCTTCTCCGCCTCCCGGATCTTGGCCTCCCGATTGGCGTGCCCCTCCGGCAGGTTGCGGGCGAAATTCAGCCGTGCCTCGGCCCGCTGCAGGAATATCGCCTTCTTGGCTTCGGAAATCGGCTGGCCCATGAACTCTCCTGCCGGATTCCGGCATCATTTGCGGTCCGGCACCTTATCCACTTTCCGGCCCGCCGGGGGCACCTCCGTCTCGGAACTGCCCTCATCGACGGGCCGCTCGACAGTGGGTTCCAGCCCGTAGCGGCCGCCCTTCTCCTGGTCCTCGCGCTCGTAACCCGGCCCCTCTTCCGCTTCGGCGCCGTACACGCCCGTCCTGCGCTTCTCCTCACGGCGCGCGTCCTTGGCCTGTCCGGTGCCGCTGTAGCTGGCCGAGGCCTCGTTCGGGTCGGGCTTTTGGGGGGTGCGGGCCATGTAAATCTCCGTCGGCATTGAGGGGGCGCCCCAGTGAACGCGCCCGCCCCGCCAACGATGCAGCGGGCCGAACGAGACCCGCCGGGCCTTGACATGTGTCAAGAACCGGGGCGCGGGGCGGCTCTATTCTACGCAGGCGGCGCGAAGCCCTCGCGTCTCGAAGGATGCCCTCCATGACTAACGTGACCAAGCTGCGCACCCGGCCGACCGTCCCCGAACTGGACCGTCCCGTGCACTCGGTGCCGGCCGACGACCTCGTCGCCGCCGGCAAGCGCCTGCGCGACACGGTTCCGCGCACCAGCCAGGGCGAGTGGAAGCGTCCGAAGGACCGTCGTGATCCGCTGGAGATTCTCCAGGCCTCCGACGAGGGGCGTCAGATCGATCTGCTGCCGATCCGCTACGGCCGTATGCTGCAATCGCCGTTCACTTTCTATCGCGGGGCGGCCGCCGTCATGGCCGCCGACCTTGCGGCCACGCCCTCGACGCAGGTTAACGTGCAGGCCTGCGGCGACTGCCACCTACTGAACTTCGGCGGCTTCGCCACGCCCGAGCGCGGCATCAACTTCGACATCAACGATTTCGACGAGACCCTGCCGGCGCCGTGGGAATGGGACCTGAAGCGCCTGGTCGCCTCGTTCGTGCTGGCGGCGCGGTCGAATGGCCTGTCGGAAGCGGCGGGGCGCGACGCGGCCCAGGCGGCGGCCCGCAGCTACCGCGAGCGCCTGCGCGATGTCGCCGAGATGAGCCCGCTCGAGGCCTGGTACACCAGGATCGGACCGGAGGAGCTGTTCAGCCTGACCGACGATCCGCAGATCAGGAAGCGCGTGCAGCGCCGGATCGAGGCGGCGAAGGACGAGCGCTCCGCGGACATCGATTTTCCCAAGCTGGCCGAGATGGTCGGCGGCCAGGTCCAGATCAAGGACCAGCCCCCCCTGATCTTCCATCCGGAGTTCGCGCGTGCGGAAGGCTTCCTGGAGGCGGTGGACAAGGCCTTCGCCAGCTACCGCGACTCACTGTCCGACGATCGCAAGGCGCTGCTCGACCGCTATCGCCTGGTCGACGTCGCCATGAAGGTGGTCGGCATCGGCAGCGTCGGCCGCTACTGCTCGATCGGCCTGCTGATGTCGTCCTCGAATCAGCCGCTGTTCCTCCAGTTCAAGGAGGCCGTGCCCTCGGTGCTCGAGCCTTATGCCGGCAAGAGCGGCTACGGCCATGCCGGGCAGCGCGTGGTGCAGGGCCAGCGTCTGATGCAGTCGTCGTCGGACATCTTCCTCGGCTGGGCGACCGGCCTGCGGGGCAACGACCTCTACGTCCGCCAGCTGCGCGACGCCAAGATCAAGCCGCTGGTCGAGACCTTCGACCGCAAGATGCTGGTGCTCTTCGGCAAGGCTTGCGGCTGGGCCCTGGCGCGGGCGCACGGGCGCGCCAGCCATCCCTGGCTGATCGCGGGCTACCTCGGCACGAGCGAGGCTTTCGACGAGGCCATGGTGAAGTTCGCGGTGTCCTATGCCGACCAGACCGAACGCGACCACGCGCTGCTGAAGTCCGCGGTTTCCGCCGGCCGGATCAAGGTCCATCTCGAGGAAGATCGATAGAAGCGCGGGCGCCGGCGATGGCGTTCGACATCGACAACCACTCCCTGCTGGCGATCTTCCTGGCCAGCCTGGTGTTGATCGGCGGCGCCGGTGAAGCGGGCCACTGGCTCGGGGTACGGGCCGCCCGGCAGGGCGCGGCGGCGGTGTCGACGCTCGAGGGCGCGATCCTGGGCCTGCTGGCGCTGTTGATCGGGTTCACCTTCTCCATGGCCCTGTCGCGCTTCGAAGCCCGGCGCGACGGCGCCGTGAGCGAGGCCGCCGCGATCGGTACGACGGCGTTGCGCGCCCGCCTGCTGCCGGCGCCGCACGACCGCGAGTCCGTCACGCTGCTGCGCGAGTACGTCCAGATCCGCCTCGATCTCGCCCGCGGACCCATCGGCCGGGCAGAGTTCGACCGCGCGATCGCGCGGTCGAACCTGCTGCAGGAGGCGCTCTGGCGGCAGGCCCAGGCTGTGGCGGCGAAAGACAATGCGATGGTGCCGACGGGCCTGTTCATCCAGTCGTTGAACGAGATGATCGACGACCAGGAGAAGCGCCTGTCGGCGATGACCAACCGCCTGCCCCTCGTCGTCATCGTCGCTCTCTATGCCATGTGCGTCATGGGCATCGGCTTTGCCGGCTACGGCAGCGGCGTCGAATCGAAGCGGACGCGGGTGCCCGTCCACATCACCGGAATCCTCGTGGCGACGATGGTGCTGCTGATCCAGGACATCGACCGGCCGGGCAGCGGTTACATCACGGTGAGCCAGCAGCCGCTCGTCAACGCGGCGGCGGCGATCGACGCCTTCCCCGCCGGCCGGCCATGACACCGCCAGTGCCGCTGACGCGCGGCAGGCTGCGCACGCCACGCGCGGCCGCGGTCGCCGGCATCCTATTCTCCGGCCTGCTGATCGCGGCGTTCCTGCTGTTCCTGTCGGCGGTTCCGCGCGACTCGGCGGAGCACGGCACGTGGCTGGTCGCCGGGCTCGACCGGGTCGTGCTGGCGATCAACCTGATCCCGTTCGCCGGCGTCGCCTTCCTGTGGTTCATCGGCGTGGTGCGCGACCGCCTGGCCGAGGCGGAGGACCGCCTGTTCGCGACGGTCTTCCTGGGCAGCGGGCTGCTCTTCCTCGTCCTGATGTTCGTGGCCACCGCGGTGTTCGGGGCGATCGTCCTGGTCCATGCCGCCGATCCGGAGGCGCTGCGCGATTCGCCCGCCTTCGCCCTGGCACGGGCCTTCGCCTACACGCTGGTCAACGTCTACGCGATCCGGATGGCGGGCGTGTTCATGCTGATCACCTCGACGATCGCGCTGCGCACCGCCTTCATCGCGCGCTGGCTGGCGGCGCCCGGCTTCGCGTTGGGACTGTTCCTGCTGTTCGCCAGCCAATGGGTCGACTGGAGCTTCCTCGTCTTCCCGCTGTGGGCGCTCTTGATCAGCGTCTACCTGCTGGTCACCAGCCTGGCGCGGAAGGCCGCCAGCGCCAGGTAGAACAGGGCGAAGAGGTCGTGTCGGCCGTCGCGCCATGGATCATCTTGCGGCCTGCCGGCGGCACGGCCTACGCTCCGCTGGGCAGGTCCCGCAGCCTTCCAAATCCAAGAAACACGACGCCCATGATCCGTTCGCGCCTTACGATGGTTACCGCGTCCGTTGCCGCCGTTATCGCCAGTGCGGCGCCCTGTCTCGCACAACGGCCGGAGCCTGTGCGCATCGGTGGAACGGGCATAGATGCGACCGAAGTGACGATCGGCCAGTTCCGAGCCTTTGCCCGCGCCACGTCGTTACGAACGGCGGCCGAGCGCGAGGGGGGTGGTTTCGAATACACCGGCGGGTGGACGCGGCGGCAAGGCTGGACCTACGAGCGTCCGCAGGGCGAGCCCGGCCAGGACTCCGAACCCGCCGTGCACGTGACCTGGGCCGAGGCCGAGGCCTATTGCCGGCATGTCGGCGGCCGGCTGCCGACCCTCGCCGAATGGCGAAGCGCCGCCTACACCGAGCAGCGCGACCGGCCGACGGACGGGTACGTGCGGGGCCAGACCTACCAATATCCGGTGGGTGACGCTCCCGACGGCATGAACAACAACCGCAGGGCGCACGTCGCCGTCGCGACCACCAAACGCGGCGTCAACGGTCTCTACGACATGGGCGCCAACGTCTGGGAATGGCTGGCGGACCGGCGCGGCGACGAGGCCCTCACCGCCGGCGGATCCTGGTGGTATGGCCCCGCTCAGGCCCGCGCCGATGGCGCCCAGTGGAAGGCCGCGGGCTTCTACGCCCTCTATATAGGGTTTCGCTGCGCTTACGACGCTAAGGGTTGAGGACACCCCCCGGGAACCGCGCCCGGGCGCTCTCCGCTTCGATTGTTTCGTTTATTTCGTTTGTTTCGATTGCGCTGCGCGACGCACGGACACAGTATCGACGCCGATCGAGCGCCGGGCGTCCTCGACAGCCTCCTTGGGCTTCCTCTGCCGCTCAGCAATTTAATTGTCGTCCAGTCCGTGGTTTCGGCAACCCGGATATGCGACTCATCGGTCGTGTCGAAGTTGCGGCACCGAGGCTAGTCCGGCCCTCGGGAGGACCGACCGGATGAGGGAGAGGTTAGAGATGTTCTCGCATATTTTCGTCGGCGCTGACGACGTTGCTGTTTCGAAAAAATTCTACGACGCTGTGCTCGGAGCCATCGGTGTGCCGGAGGGGAAGATCGATCCCAAGGGCAGAGTCTTCTATCGCACGCCCACCGGCACCTTGGGACTGAGCAAGCCCATCGACGGGAATGCCGCCACCCATGCCAACGGCGGCACCATCGGCTTCGCCTGCGACAGCCCCGAAAAAGTGAAGGCCTTCCACGATGCCGGCGTCGCGAACGGTGGCAAGACCATCGAGGACCCGCCCGGCTGGCGCGAGGGCGGAGGGACCAGACTCTATCTGTGCTATCTGCGCGATCCATACGGCAACAAGATCTGCGCCTTGCACCGCGGCTAACCCGCTCGACAAGGACGGGCCATCAGCCGCAGCAGCCGTCCAGGACCATGCGGCTTGCGGCTGAGGGCCTCGCAACAGGATCGGTCGGCCTATTGAGCCGGCCGGTTACGAATTCGACGGCCTGAACACCGATAACGTGAGCCCGAATTTTCTGTCTCGGGCTTTGTCTACGGCACGCGGCCGCCAGCTTCTACGCCCGCCATATTGGGTTTCGCTGCGCTTACGATGCGAGGGTAGATGCCGCTCCCCGGAAGCGCGTCCAGAGCCTGTTCGTTTCAGTTGTTTCGTTTATTTCGATTGCGGCTGCCCGAAGACGTCGCCGGGGCGTCGGGTTATCCTGATTTCGGCGGCCTCTTGGCGAAAAGGGTGCGATGCGATCGCAGGGCCGCCGCGAGGCCTGCCTCGGTGAAGACGACCGATTTCGCGCGGCCCACCGGATTGGAGATGAGGCCCTTGCCATGCAGGCGGTCGAGCGCGTCCCAATCGAAAGTCTTCCAGGCGCGGCTCCCGTCATGCAGTCCCAGCACGAGCAGGGCGAGAACGACCTCGTCGATGCGATCGGGATCCAGTTCGTCGTCGTGTCCGGCGCCCCGAGGGTCGTCTTCCTGCCCCAGCGCGATCGCCGGATCGCCGGCCAGCCAACCCTTCGCCCCCGGCGCGGCTTCCCAGGCACCGGCAGCGGTATGGGCATAGGCGACGGCCTCGCTCTCGTCGCCCATGCCGGTGAATCGCGGCAAGGTCGGCGGAAGCGGCTTGGCGCCCAGCAGGTAGGCCGTCACGTGACGGTTGGCCTCGATGGCCCCGGCCAGCGCCCTGTTGGCGCGGGAGCTGTTTCCGCTCCGCCGGAATGCGAGAAGGGCTGCCGACCAGGCCCAGTGCGCCGAGGCATCCTCCTCGTAGCGTTCCAGTAGCACGTCGGCGTCTGCCTCGCGGCCGAGTTCGAGCAAGGCATCGATCAACAGGTAGCGGATGCCCTGGTTGTCGTTGGGATTGAGGCGCAGCATCTCCTGATAATGGGCGACAGCTTCGTCGCGATGACCGAGGCGCCAGAGGGCCATGGCCAGCGCGTGCCGCGCGCGCATGTACGGCCGGGTCCGGATCAAACCCCAGAACGAGCCGGCATCGTCCTGAAAGTCGATCTCGCCCAACGCCTCTGCGCCGACGGCGACGGCTCGCCGGTAGAGTTCGAGTGCCTCGCTGGCATCGGCCGTTTCCCGCGCGAGCACGAGATAGGCGTCCGAGCAGAGGGGCGACAGCGCCAGCGCCTCCCGCGCCAGCGCGATCCGCTCGTCGGCACGCGGCGCCTCCAGGGCCTCGAAGGCCTTTTGCTGGGCGAGGTCGAGGGCTTCGTCGCCGTCATCGTCCCCCTCCAGCATCCGCATGAACGAGGTCAGCAGTGCGTCCAGGTCGGACTCCGAAACCGGCAGAGCGCTGGCGGCTTTGGCTTTGGTCTTGGCCCGGCGGCCGGCGCCCTTTCGCTTCGTCTTCGCCGCTCGCGCCATGCCGCACCTCGCCGCATCCGATCTGCAGAGAGTATACGGGAACCGACGCTATTTTGAGGTAGAGAATGGCGGGCAGCGCCCGACGAAGATGAGCACTCTTTTCTTTCGGAATTCTTGGGGCTTCCCTTACACCGCAGTGGGGAGCGGGTCGGTTCCCTCGCTCAAGATGGCGAGATATCGCCGATAACTGAACACGCGCCCCCGTTTGCGTCCTGTGATTTCCTCGACGATGCCGAACCGTTCCAGATCGGCAAGCGCCGCGTTGACCGTGGGGGCGGACAGACCGGTCTTCTGAACAAGTTGATTGGCCGTCAGGAATGGGTTCTGCTGAAACAGATCATGAATTCGGAGCGCGGAGCCTGCCCGGTCGCTCTCTGTCGTAATCCGTTCGCGATCTTCCTTGAACAGATCGACGATCCGGGTAGCAGCCTCGAAGGCTTGATTGGCCGTATCCGCAATGCCGGTGAGGAAGAATTCGAGCCAGGCTTCCCATGCCCCGTGCTCGCGCACCTCCTGAAGCAGGCGATAATAGTCGGCGCGATGGGTTTTCAGGTAGAGGCTCATATAGAGGAGCGGCTTGCGCAGCACACCGTTGACGCAGAGATACAACGTCACCAGCAAGCGGCCGATCCTGCCATTGCCATCGAGAAACGGGTGGATGGTCTCAAATTGAACATGCAGCAGGCCGGCCTTGATGAGAGCGGGTAAACGCGAATCGCTCTCGTGCATGAAGCGCTCGAGCGCATCGAGACAACCATTCATCTCAGTCGGTGGTGGTGGCACGAATAGCGCGTTCCCTGGACGTGTGCCGCCGATCCAGTTCTGAGACCGCCGAAACTCGCCGAGATTTTTCGTGCCGCCACGGCCACTTTGCAGCAGCCTTTGGTGCATCTCGCGGATCAGGCGCAGCGACAACGGCAGGTCTTCCAGCCGCTCCAGCCCGTACATCATGGCATCGACGTAGTTCGAGACTTCGCGGATGTCGTCTATCGGCTGACCGGCCTGCGCTCCGGTCTCGAAGCGGAGCAGGTCCGAAAGCGTCGATTGCGTGCCCTCGATCTGGGATGAAAGGACCGCTTCCTTCCTCACATACATGTAGAGGAACAGCTCTTGGCCCGGGAGCAGGATGGTAATGCCATCCAGACGCCCCAAGGCACGTTCCGCCATACCGAGCCGTTCCAGAAGGACCAGCACGTCGATCGGCGGTTCCGGCGGCAATGGGGGCGGCACAAAGGCGCGCACGATTTCGCCTGCAACAGGGCTCTCCACAAAGCGGCCTAGCCGAGGGTTGGAGGCTGATTGGGACATGCCTCATTATGCGGGCACAACACTATTTAAACAAATAACTCTCGGCTTAAATAACGATCGAACTAAGGTAGGCGTACTTAACTAATCGGCGATGCCAGCATCGCAGGTACACGCAGCGGGTTCGCGACAGTATTCTTTCGCTTTACGTGGTGGAAACCCTGCCGACTGCGTTCGAAGAACATTCCGTCGCCGACAACACAGTCCATCAAGAGCATTCCATAGAAATCTTTCATGGCGCAGACGCCAAGACTTCAGGCTGAAGCGTAGACACCGTGGTGATTGACGGTGGTTATCCTACTTAGTGGCGATGCGGCGATCGGCGGTAATATCGCACGATGGAGCGCAATCGGCGGCAATGGCGGAGGGGGTGGGATTCGAACCCACGGTACGCTTGCACGCACAACAGTTTTCGAGACTGTCCTAATCGACCACTCTAGCACCCCTCCGGGCGCGCGGGTTTATAGGCGGGCGTCTTTGGGGGAGCAACAGCTTCCCGCGAGGAACAGCGGGGGCCGTGGGAAAAAAGCGCCCGAACGGCCCTCTCGGCGACGCAGGAGAAGGCCGAAGGGGCCTGACGCCCTGGAAACATTGACTTTCCGGTCTCCGGGACGTTCCGTGAGCCCTGCACCGGCCCGCCCGTCTCCGACATTGACTCAAGGGCCGGCGTGCGTATATTCCGCGCTTCTTCGGCGGGCCCTGCGGGTCCGCCGCGTTCTTTCGTGTTTTTCGGCAATTCTGGCCGGGGAACCTCAAGCCGGGTGTCATCATGATCGCCGTTATCCGCACGGGTGGTAAGCAATACACGGTCGCCGCCGACGACCAGCTCACGGTCGAGAAGATCGAGGGCGAGGCCGGCGCCAAGGTCGAATTCACCGACGTGCTGATGGTCGGCGAGAAGGTCGGCGCGCCGACCGTCGAGGGCGCCAAGGTGGTGGGCTCGATCGTCAAGCAGGCCCGCGGCGAGCACGTGATCATCTTCAAGAAGCGCCGTCGCCAGAATTCGCGGCGCAAGAACGGTCACCGTCAGGACCTGACGGTGGTCAAGATCGAACAGATCGTCGCCTGAGCAGAGCGACCGGAGTAGGACGATGGCACATAAAAAGGCAGGCGGCTCTTCGCGTAACGGCCGCGACTCGGACGGCAAGCGCCTCGGCGTGAAGCGCTTCGGCGGCCAGAAGGTCATCTCGGGCAACATCTTGGTCCGCCAGCGCGGCACCAAGATGAACCCGGGCGAGAATGTCGGCCTCGGCCGCGACCACACGCTGTTCGCCACCGCCG
This sequence comes from Reyranella sp., assembly GCF_965228225.1. GTDB lineage: Bacteria > Pseudomonadota > Alphaproteobacteria > Reyranellales > Reyranellaceae > Reyranella. The sequence continues at coordinate 4,209,120 of NZ_OZ245801.1, forward strand.
ACGGCGTCGTGTCGTTCCGCACCCGCGCGGGCGGCAAGGTCGAAGTGAACGTGCTCCCGGCGCCGGCCCTGGCTGCCGAATAGAGCCGTTCATCCCATTGGATTTTGAAGGGGGAGCGGCTCGCCGTTCCCCCTTTTCGTTTGTGGACCCCATCTCATGAAGTTCCTCGACCAGGCCAAGATCTACGTCCGCTCCGGCAACGGCGGCGCCGGATGCGCGGGCTTTCGCCGTGAGAAGTTCATCGAGTTCGGCGGTCCGGACGGCGGCGACGGCGGCCGCGGCGGCGACGTGATCGCCGAATGCGTCGACGGACTCAACACGCTGATCGACTATCGCTACGCCCAGCACTTCAAGGCCGAGACCGGCCATCACGGCATGGGCAGCCAGCGCACCGGCGGCGCCGGCAAGGACATCGTGCTGCGCCTGCCGCGCGGCACGCAGATCTTCGCCGAGGACAACGAGACCCTGTTGGCCGACATGACCGAGATCGGCCAGAAGGTGGTCATCGCCAAGGGCGGCGACGGCGGCTACGGCAACCTGCACTACAAGACCTCGACCAATCGTGCGCCGCGCCGCGCCGATGCCGGCTGGCCGGGCGTGGAGCTCGCGCTGTGGCTGCGCCTCAAGCTGATCGCCGACATCGGCCTGGTCGGGCTGCCCAACGCCGGCAAGTCGACGTTTCTCTCCACCAATACCAATGCGCGGCCCAAGATCGCCGACTATCCGTTCACGACGCTGCATCCCGGCCTCGGCGTGGTGAAGGTGGGCGACGGCTCCGACGCGCGCGAGTTCGTGATGGCCGACATTCCCGGCCTCATCGAGGGTGCCCATGAAGGCGCCGGCCTCGGCACGCGCTTCCTGGGCCATGTCGAGCGCTGCCGCGCGCTGCTCCATCTGGTCGACGGCACGCAGGACGACGTCGCCGCCGCCTATCGCACCGTGCGGACCGAGCTCAAGGCCTATGGCGGCAACCTGGCGCGCAAGAAGGAAATCGTGGCGCTGAACAAGACCGACGCCATGACGCAAGAAGACATCGAGGCCAAGCGCGCCCAGCTCGCCAAGGTCAGCCGCAAGACCGTGCACGTCATCTCCGCGGTCTCCCGCCAGGGCGTGACGCCGCTGCTGCACGAGCTGATGAAGCTGGTCGACAAGCAGCGCTCGCCCTCCCGGGACGCGGCATGACACCGCTCGCCGGCGCGCGGCGGCTGGTCGTCAAGATCGGCTCCTCGATCCTGGTCGACGAGACGAAGGGCGAGGTCCGGCGCGACTGGCTCGAGGCGCTGACCAGCGACGTCGCGCGGCTGCACAAAGGCGGCTGCGAGGTCGTGCTGGTTTCGTCCGGCGCCATCCGGCTGGGTCGCACGCATCTCAAGCTCGCCGCTGGCCCGCTGCGTCTCGAGGAGAGCCAGGCCGCCGCCGCCACCGGACAGATCCGCCTCGCCCAGGCCTATCAGGAGGCGCTGGCGCGGCACGGCATCACCGTCGCGCAGATCCTGCTGACCCTGAACGATTCCGAGGAGCGCCGCCGCTATCTCAATGCGCGGCAGACCATGGCGACCCTGCTGGGGCTGGGCGCCATCCCGGTGATCAACGAGAACGACACGGTCGCCACCGACGAGATCCGCTTCGGCGACAACGATCGCCTGGGCGCACGCGTCGCCGAGATGATCTCGGCCGACACGCTGGTGCTGCTGTCCGACATCGACGGTCTCTATACCGGCGACCCGCGCAGCGACGCCTCGGCGACCTTCATTCCCGAAATCCGCGAGATCACGCCGGAGATCGAGGCGATGGCCGGCGTCGCCGCCTCCGAACTGTCGAACGGCGGCATGGTGACCAAGCTGATGGCCGGCCGCATCGCCATGGCCGCGGGCTGCCGCATGGCCATCGCCGACGGCCGCAAGGTGGGCGCGCTGGGCGCGCTGATCGACGGCACCGCGCGCTGCAGCTGGTTCCTGCCCGAGGGCTCGCCTTTGTCGGCGCGCAAGAAGTGGATCAAGGGTTCGCTCAAGCCCGCCGGCACGCTGATCGTGGACGACGGCGCGGTGCGCGCGCTGTCGACCGGCAAGAGCCTGCTGCCGGCCGGCGTGACCGCCGTGGCGGGCGAATTCCGCCGCGGCGACGTGGTCGACGTGAAGGATCGCGGCGGCCGGGTGCTGGCGCGCGGCCTGGTCGCCTATGCCGCCGAGGATGCGCGCCGAATCGCCGGCCGCAAGAGCGTCGAGATCGAACACTTGCTGGGTTTCCGCGGCCGCGACGAGATCGTCCATCGCGACGACCTCGTGGTCGAGTGAAGCGACGGAGCACGCCATGAACGTCCAGACCAAGCCCGCCGCCGAAGACGTCGTTTCCATCGTCGCCGACCTCGGCCGCCGCGCCAAGGCCGCCGCCGCGTCGCTCCGCACCGCCTCGACCACGGCCAAGAACGCAGCACTCCTGGAAGCCGCGCGTTTGATCCGCGCCGAGAAGGACGCAATCCTGGCCGCCAATGCGCGCGACATCGAAGCGGCAAAGGCGGCCGGCATGACCAGCGCGCTGCAGGACCGGCTGCTGCTGAACGAGACGCGCATCGAGGCGATGGCCAAGGGCCTCGACGACATCGCCGCCCTGCCCGATCCGGTCGGCGCGATCATCGAGGAATGGCGGCGGCCCAACGGGCTGGCGCTCAGCCGCGTGCGGGTGCCCATCGGCATCATCGGCGTGATCTACGAGGCGCGGCCCAACGTGACGGCCGATGCCGGCGCGCTGTGCATCAAGTCGGGCAACGTGGTGGTGCTGCGCGGCGGTTCCGACAGTTTCCATTCCTCGCGCACCATCGTCGAGCTGCTGCGCCGCGCGCTGGCCGGCGCCGGCCTGCCCGAGGATTGCGTGGCCCTGGTACCGACCACCGACCGCGCCGCGGTGGGCGAGATGCTGCGCGCCATGGATTGGCTCGACCTGATCGTGCCGCGCGGCGGACGCTCGCTGATCGACCGCGTGACGCAGGAAAGCCGTGTGCCGGTGCTGCGCCACTATGACGGCATCTGCCACGTCTATGTCGACCGCGATGCCGACATCGCGATGGCGCGCGACCTCGTGGCCAACGCCAAGATGCGCCGGGTCAGCGTCTGCGGCGCCGCCGAGACGCTGCTGATCGACCGCGCCGCGCTCGAAACGCACCTGAAGCCGGTGCTCGAGAAGCTGCACGAGCTCGGCTGCGAAGTGCGTGGCGACGACGAGGTGCGCGCGCGCGATCCGCAAGCCGTTGCCGCCACCGAGAAGGACTGGCGCACGGAATATCTCGAACCCATCATTTCGGTCGCCACGGTGGACGGCGTCGCGGGTGCGATCGAGCACATCGCGCGGTATGGCAGCCAGCACACCGAATCGATCGTCACCGACAACGAGGCGACGGCGCTGCGTTTCCTGGGCGAGGTCGACAGCGCCATCGTGATGCACAATGCCAGCACCCAGTTCGCCGACGGGGGCGAATTCGGCCTGGGCGCCGAGATCGGCATCTCGACCAACCGCATGCATGCGCGCGGCCCCGTCGGCCTGGTCGAGCTGACCACCTACAAGAACATCGTCCGCGGCAAGGGCACGCTGCGCCCGTGAGCAGATCGTCGTGAGCCTGCACCCCATGCCGGGCGTGTCGCGCGCCACGACCCGGCGCATCGGCCTGCTGGGCGGCTCCTTCAATCCCGCGCATGCCGGCCACCTGCATATCAGCCTGGAAGCCCTGAAACGCCTCGGCCTCGACGAGGTGTGGTGGCTGGTGTCGCCGCAGAACCCGCTGAAGAGCGGCGACGGCATGGAGCCGCTGCCCACCCGCGTGGCCCGCGCCCGCCGCATCGCCCGCCATCCGCACATCCGCGTCGAGGCGCCCGAGCTGGTGCTCGGCACGCGCTATACGCTCGACACGGTGCTGGCGCTGAAGCGCGTCTACCGGCATGCGAAGTTCGTGTGGCTGATGGGCGCCGACATCCTGCCCCAGCTGGTCGACTGGGCGGGCTGGCGCGATCTGTTCGCCGCCGTGCCGATCGCCGCCTTCGCGAGGCCCGGCTGGGGCTACACGGCGCTGGCCGCCCCGGCGCCGCGCACCTTCGAGCGATTCCGCCTGCAAGCCACCGAGGCCCGCCGGCTGGCCTCTTGCGAGCCGCCGGCCTGGTGCTTTATCCCGAGCAGGTTGGATGAACATTCCGCAACGGCCATCCGCGCCGGGCGGCCACCACGGACCAGATCGAAAGGAAAGACCATCCCCGCCCAGACCCGCACGCTTCCCGATCGAAGCAAAGACTCCGACGCGCTCCTCGAGCTGGTGCGCCAGTCGCTCGACGACAACAAGGCCGAGGACGTCGTCGTCATCGACCTCAAGGGCAAATCGGCCTTCGCCGACTACATGGTGATCGCCTCCGGCCGCTCGACCCGCCAGGTCGTGGCCATCGCCGAGATCCTCGCCGACAAGCTCAAGCAAAGCGGGCGCGGCTACATTCCCGTCGAAGGCAAGCAGACCGGCGACTGGGTGCTGGTCGACGCCGGCGACGTGATCGTCCACGTCTTCCGCCCCGAGGCGCGCACCTTCTACGCGCTGGAAAAGATGTGGGCGCTCGAGGACGAGGCCGCCGCCAAGCCGGTCAAGAAGGCCGCGGTCAAGAAGGCTGTCGTCAAGAAAGCCGTCGTCAAGAAGGCGGCCGCCAAGCCCGCAGCCCGACGCAAGCGCGCGCCCTAGCTCTGGCCGCGTGAGCGCCGCTTGAAGATCACGATCGCCGCCATCGGCCTTTCCGACAATACCCTCACCCTGAGGAGCGGTCCGCAGGGCCGCGTCTCGAAGGGTGGGCACGAGCACCACGCCTGTTTCCCATCCTTCGAGACGGCCGCTGCGCGGCCTCCTCAGGATGAGGAAGGTGGGTCAACTCGACGCGGAAAGCCTCCGGTTTGAAGATCACGATCGCCGCCATCGGCCGCGCCTCGCGCGGACCGGAGCGGGAGCTCTACGACCACTATGCCGGCCGCATCCGCTGGCCGCTCGTGCTGCGCGAGTTCGAGGAGAAGCGGAAGCTGCCCGCGCCCCAGCTCATGCAACGCGAGGGCGAGCTGCTGCTCGAAGCCGCACCCGCCGGCGCGACCCTGGTGATGCTGGACCGCCGCGGCAAGGTGCTGGACAGCGAGGCTTTCGCGGCCCGCCTGGGAGGATGGCGCGACACCTCGGTGTCGGACGTGGTCTTCCTGATCGGCGGCGCCGACGGGCATACCGAGGCGATGCTGAAGAAAGCCACGCTCATCCTGTCATTTGGCGCCATGACCTGGCCCCATCTGCTGGCCCGCGGGATGCTGGCCGAACAGATCTACCGCGCCCAGCAACTTCTCGCCGGCCATCCGTATCATCGCGCCTGAAAAGGCGATTTTGCCTCTGTTCTGACGAAAAACCGGGGCTACATTGGCTCCATGCACCCAGTCTCCCGGTGGCTCCTGGCCACTTCGTCCGCCCTCCTCCTGGCAGCCGCTTCGAGCGCCGCGATGGCCCAGTCCACGGCCCCGGCCACGCCCGTCGAAAAGCCGGCGGCGAAGCCCGTGCGCAGCATTCCCTACGTGTCGATCACCGGCGAGGACGGGAAGCAGCGCCACTACGAGACCAACGCCATTCCGCTGCTCTTCCATCGCGCCTGCTTCGGCTGGCGGATGTATCTGGGCGGCCCCAACCGGGTCGTGTCGCTGAAGGAGGTGCTCACGACCTCGCAGCCGGCCGAACAGGTGATCGCGGGCCCCGAGACCGAGGTCAGCGCCGACAAGACCAAGGCCACGACCCGTATGCTCGAGACGGTTCAGGACGGCGTGCTGCAGCGCTCCTGGTGCATCATTCCGGGCGATCCGGCCGGCACCTATACCTATGACGTCAGCATCGACGGCGAGCCGCGCGGCGAGTTCGTGTTCTGCGCCATCGAGGTCCCGGACCAGAATCCCAACACCGATCCGCGCGAGTTGAGCTGTCCCAACAAGTTCAACGCCGTCGAGCGCGCCCAGCCTCAGATCCGGAAGGCCTCGTAATGGCGTCTCCTCCTCCGCGCCCCGTCCTGCTCTGCATCCTCGACGGCTGGGGTCATCGCACCGATCCGCTGAACAATGCCATCCTTGATGCCCGCACGCCGAACTACGACCGGCTGGTGGCGACCTGCCCGCAGGGGCTGATCGACGCCTCCGAAAGTTTCGTCGGCCTGCCCAAGGGCCAGATGGGCAATTCCGAGGTCGGGCACATGAATCTCGGCGCCGGCCGGGTCGCCGTGCCGGACCTGCCGCGCATCGACAATGCGATCGAGGACGGCACCCTCGCCAGGAGCCCGATTCTCGCCGAGACGATCGCCCGGCTGAAGCAGAGCGGCGCGGCCCTGCACCTGATGGGCCTCGCCTCACCGGGCGGCGTGCATGCCCATCAGGACCATCTGGTCTTCCTCGCCAACCTGGTCGCAGGCCAGGGCGTGCCGGTGTGGATCCATGCCTTCCTCGACGGGCGAGACATGCCGCCGCGCAGCGCGCTGGAATGCCTCGATCATATCCAGGCGGGCCTGAAGCCCGGCCTGCCGATCCGCTTCGCCACCGTGATCGGCCGCTTCTATGCCATGGATCGCGACAAGCGCTGGGAGCGTGTGACGGTGGCCTACGACGCGATGGTCGACGCGAAGGGTGAGCGCGCGTCGACGGCCCGGGATGCCGTCGACAGGGCCTATGCCGCCAAGCTCGACGACGAATTCGTGCTGCCGACGGCGATCGACGGCTACACCGGCATGAAGGACGGCGACGGCCTCCTGATGTTCAATTACCGCTCCGACCGCGCGCGCGAGATCCTGACCGCGCTGCTCGATCCGCGGTTCGACGGCTTCAACCGCAACCGCATCGTCGCCTTCGCCGAGACGGTCGGCATGGTCGAGTATTCGGCCGCGCTCAACCCGTTCCTGAAGACGCTGTTCCCGCCCGAGATCATCAGGATGGGCCTCGGCGAGACGGTGTCGCGCGCCGGGCTGAAGCAGCTGCGCATCGCCGAGACCGAGAAGTACGCGCACGTCACGTTCTTCTTCAACGGCGGCGAGGAGCGCGTGTTCGAGGGCGAGGAGCGCATCCTCGTGCCGTCGCCCAAGGTGAAGACCTACGACATGAAGCCGGAGATGAGCGCGCCGGAAGTGACCGACAAGCTCGTCGAGGCGATCGGCTCGGGCAAGTTCGACCTGATCGTCGTCAACTATGCCAATACCGACATGGTGGGCCATACCGGCGACCTCGGCGCGGCCACCCGGGCCGTCGAGGCGGTCGATGGCTGCCTCGGCCGACTCATGCCGGCCATCCAGGCGGCTGGCGGCGTCATGTTCGTCACCGCCGACCACGGCAATGCCGAGCAGATGTACGACGAGCACTCGCATCAGAAACACACCCAGCACACGTTGAATCGCGTGCCGGCGCTGCTGTTCAACGGCCCGGCCACGGTCCATTCTCTGTCGGACGGGAAGCTGGCGGACGTGGCGCCCACGATGCTGGCGCTGATGGGCGTCCCGCAACCTGCGGAAATGACCGGCAGGTCGCTGCTGTCGACCGCCTCGCGGCCGGCCATTCTCACCGTCCCGCATCCAGCGGCCGCGGCCTCTGCCTGATTTGTGAAGCGGCGCCGGACCCCGGCGCCTTGATCCTGCCAAAGACGCCCCTGTATCCTCCCACCCACGCTGAAACACCGGATTGCCGGCCCTCAAGGCCCCTGGCGACTCCCTCCTGAAGGCACCCAAATGACCTTTCTGCGCTTCGCATCCCTCGCCACGGCCGTGGCTTTCCTGGCCACACCCGCCCTCGCGCAGACCAAGGCCGATCCGAAGGCCGCCGGTGGCGACAAGAGCGAGCTCTACCAGCAGCTCAACCTGTTCGGCGACGTGCTCGAGCGCATCCGCCGCGACTATGTCGAGCCGGTCGAGGAGAAGCAGCTCATCGAGAATGCCATCAACGGCATGCTGAGCGCGCTCGACCCGCATTCGAGCTACATGAACCCCAAGTCGTACAAGGACATGCAGGTCCAGACGAAGGGTGAGTTCGGCGGCCTCGGCATCGAGGTCACGATGGAGAATGGCGTCATCAAGGTCGTGTCGCCGATCGACGATACGCCGGCTTCCAAGGCCGGCATCCTGCCGGGCGACCTGATCTTCGCGCTGGACGGCGAGCCGGTGCAGGGCCTCACCCTGCAGGAAGCCGTCGAGAAGATGCGGGGCAAGGTCGGCGCGCCGATCAAGGTCTCGATCCGCCGCGGCACCAAGGATCCGTTCGACGTCACCCTGACTCGCGAGACCATCAAGGTGAAGCCGGTCAAGTTCCGCCTCGAGGGCGGCGACATCGGCTACATCCGCGTCACCTCCTTCACCGAGCAGACCACGCCGGGCGTCCTCGACGCCGTCGAGAAGCTCAAGAAGGAAGCCGGCAACAAGCTCAAGGGCTACATCATCGACCTGCGCAACAACCCGGGCGGCCTGCTCGACCAGGCGATCGCGATGTCGGACGCCTTCCTCGACAAGGGCGAGATCGTCTCGGTCAAGGCGCGCAAGAACGACGAGGTCCAGCGCTGGAACGCCAAGCCGGGCGACGTCGCCAACGGGCTGCCCATCGTGGTCCTGATGAACGGCGGTTCGGCCTCGGCCTCGGAAATCGTGGCCGGTGCGCTGCAGGACCATCGCCGGGCGATCGTTCTCGGCACCCGGTCCTTCGGCAAGGGCTCGGTCCAGACCATCATGCAGGTGACGGGCGGCGGCGCGATCCGCCTGACCACGGCGCTTTACTTCACGCCGTCGGGCCGCTCGATCCAGAAGGAAGGCATCAAGCCGGACATCGAGGTCGAGCCCGCGAAGATCGAGAACATCCAGCAGCGCTCCAGCTTCCGCGAGGAGAACCTGCGCCGCTCGATCACCAACCCGAACGAGAAGCCCGTGGCCCCGCCGCCGCCGGTCAAGCCCGCCGACGACAAGCCGGAGGCCGGCAAGCCGGGCGACAAGACCGACGACAAGGCAGCCGGCCAGACCCCGCAGGCGGCCCCGCCGGTCGATCCGGACGAGCCGCCGAAGGAGCAGGCGGCCGACTACCAGCTGCTGCGCGCGGCCGACCTGATCCGCGGCATCTCGCTCTACAGCAACAAGGCCAACTGAGCGGCCTGCGAGGATGACGGCGTGGCCATGCCCGGCGAACCCTCCAGCCGGCGCGTCGCCCTGGTCGCGAAGCCGCGGCCGGACCGGCGTGGCCTCGTTGCCGCCTACCTGCTTGTCCTCGGCCTGATCGCGGGTACCGCCGGCGTGGCCTTCGGCGATCTCCGGGGGGCCGCCCCCCAGATCGTCGACAGCGCCGTGGCGGCTTCACCGCCGCCGCCGGCCGTCGAGACGCTCCCCGCAACGGAACCGGAACCGGCGGCAGCGACCCTCCAGTCGCTGTCCCTGCCCCGCCGCACCGGCCCCGCGGGCTTCCGCACGCCGTCGCCCGAAGACGTCGCGGGACTGATCGAGACGACCGACGACGGCCTGCGCCTGCCGCGCATCTCGCCGTCCGGCTGGATGCCGTGGATGGCCTATGCACGGCGCTTCGACCAGGCGGGTGCCCCGGCGCGCCTCGGCCTGCTGGTGATCAATGTCGGGGTCAACGAGGCCACGATGCGCCGCGCGATCGACGATCTCCCGGCCGAGGTCAGCCTCGCCTTCGTGCCCAGCACGCCCGACCTGCCGCGCTGGCTCGCGCAGGCGCGCGCCTCGGGGCACGAAACCTATCTGATGATGCCGACGGACGATCCCGCCGTCGCCGAGCGCGGCATCCGGCCGATCGAGGTCACGGTCGATGCCGCGGAGAACGTGCGCCGCCTGCGCGCCACCCTGGCGCGCGGCGAAGGCTATGTCGGCCTCGTCATCCCGGCCGCCGACCGCGCCGCCCAGTCGGAGGCGGTGATGCGGCCGGTGATCGCGGAAATCGCCGCGCGCGGGCTGGCGCTGATCGAGATCAATCCCGCGCCGGGCGTGACGCCGATCCAGCGGCTCACCGCAGAACTGGGCGTCGGCTACGCGCGCAGCTCCGACGTGCTCGACTACAAGCTCGCGGGCGACGGGGTGGGCGGCAACATCGACCGGCTGGCCGCCTGGGTCGCCGAAACGGCGCCCGACCGGCCGCCCCGCCATGCCTTCGGCGTCATGCAGCCGGAGGACGAGGCGATCACCGCCATCGCCGCCTGGTTCAGGGGCCAACAGGGCACGACCGCGCTCTCCTTCGTGCCCATCATCGGACATTTCGAATGCCGCGACGCCTGCATGGCCCGCCTGCGCGCCCAGCCCGCGCAGCTCCGCCCCTGACGATGATCCTGACGATGGTCCCAACGATGCCCACGATGACCGGCCGCCCCGACGAGTATCGCCGCAACGTCGGAATGATGCTGATCGCCCCCGACCGTCGCGTCTTCGTCGGCTGCCGCGCCAACCAGCCCGATGCCTGGCAGATGCCCCAGGGCGGCATCGACAAGGGCGAGACGCCGGTCGAGGCCGCCTGCCGCGAACTGCACGAGGAGGTCGGCACGACCAGGGCGCTGCTGCTGCGCGAGAGCGCCGGCTGGATTTCCTACGAAGTGCCGGAGGACCGTCGGCCGGCCTACTGGAAGGGGCGGTGGCGCGGCCAGGCCCAGAAGTGGTTCGCGCTGGCCTTCACCGGCACGGATTTCGACATCGACATCCACGCGCACGACCAGGAATTCGTGGCCTGGCGCTGGATCGCGCCGGCTGAACTCACGTCGCTGATCGTGCCCTTCAAGCGCGCCGTCTACGACGCGGTGTTCGCGGAATTCGCCGACCTGATTTCTTGAGCTCCCGAGAGCCTCGCTCTTGTCATCCTGAGCGCAGCGAAGGATCTCGCGTCAGCAACGGAGTCCTTTGGCCGCTCCGTCAGGTCCTTCGCTTCGCTCAGGACGACCGGGTGCAGGGCTAAGCCCCTTGCGCGGCCAGCTTGGCGGCGTTGCGGCGGAGGAACCAGAGACCCGCGCGGGTCATCAGAGTGTTGAGCCGGCCCTGCGGCTCCAGCCCGACCGCCTTCAGCACCATGGCCATGGCGCGCTGCACGTGGGTCTGGCGATAGAGCGGATAGGCGCGCCTGGCATAGGCCTGCATGTTGCGCTTGCGGTCGTAGACCGCGCCCGCCGGCTCGTTGGCCGCGAAATAGGCATAGGCCAGCTCGTCGTCCTCGCTCTCGGCGAGGCGGCCCCAGCCGATGCGCAGGCGGGACCAGCGGTTCAGCCGGTCGCGCTTCAGGCAGCGATTGAGATGTTCGTAGAACAGCTTGTAGTGGCGGAACTCGTCGGCGGCGATCTTCTGGCAGACCTGCTTCAGCACCGGCTCCTCGGTCGCATCCTTGAGGGCGCTGTAATATGAGCTGGTGCCGGTCTCGACGATGCAGCGGGCGATCATCTCGCCGGCCTGGCTGCCGCGCACCGATTCACTGACGTGCAGCGGCAGCGTGTAGCCGGTACGGAACCGTTCGAAGGCCGCGTCGAAATCCCACGACGGATCCGCAAGCTGGGCCCAGCGGCCCAGCGCCATACCGTGCTGGACCTCCTCGACCACCCAGTTCTGCACGTCGTCCATGAAGGCGGCATCGTCGGCGAAGACCCGGCCGAGATAAATGCCGTAGTCGCCGCCGTTCCGCTCCACCAGGGCCGCGGCCTTGATGTTGCGGAGGATCTCCGGATCCACCTTCGACGCGTCGAAGCGATCCCATGCGATCGTCTCGAGTGTCCAGCTAGCCATGAACGAGCCCCCTCGGCGCGTTGTCTTACCAGCGTAATAAAGCGACCTCCGGCCCGCCTTTCAATGGCAGACCGGAGTACTTTTAGACTGGAAAATGCGCAGTAGCGCTGAAATCAGCGGCTGGCGTAGAAGGCCTGCGCGCGCTTCAGATCCTGGGTGATCGCCAGGTTCTTCTCGGCGGCGGCCTTCTGGGCGGGCGTGTCGGCGTCGGCAATGTCGCTGCGGGCCGCGCGCTCGCGCTCGTCGAGCTGCGCGGCGGTCATCTGTTCGAACGGCACCGCCTCGTCGGCCAGCACCGTGCAACGCTCCGGGGTGACCTCGGCGAAGCCGCCGGCCACCAGGAAACGCTGCTGGACCTTGCTGCCCTGGTAGACCTCGAGGACGCCGGGGCGAACCGTCGAGATCAGCGGGGCGTGGCCCGGCAGGACACCGAAGTCGCCTTCGCTGCCCGGAACGACCACCATGTCGGCCTCGGTCGCGATAAGCTCGCGCTCGGGCATCACCAGACGGAAGGAGACCTTGGCCATGTGCTTAGGCCGCCTCGGCCGCGAGCTTCTTGGCCTTGGCGACGGCTTCCTCGATCGTGCCGACCATGTAGAAGGCCGGTTCCGGCAGCTCGTCGTACTCGCCGGCGAGGATGCCCTTGAACGCCTTGATCGTGTCCTCGAGCTTCACGAACACGCCCGGCGTGCCGGTGAACACTTCGGCGACGTGGAACGGCTGGCTGAGGAAGCGCTGCATCTTGCGGGCGCGGCTGACGACCAGCTTGTCCTCTTCTGAGAGCTCGTCCATGCCCAGAATGGCGATGATGTCCTGCAGCGACTTGTACTGCTGCAGCACGCGCTGAACCGAACGGGCGATGTCGTAGTGCTCCTGGCCGACGACGCGCGGGTCGAGCATGCGCGAAGTCGAGTCGAGCGGGTCGACGGCCGGGAAGATCGCCTGCTCGGCGATCGAGCGGCTGAGCACGGTCGTCGCGTCCAAGTGGGCGAACGAGGCGGCCGGCGCCGGGTCGGTCAAGTCGTCGGCGGGCACGTAGATGGCCTGCACCGAGGTGATCGAGCCCTTCTTGGTCGAGGTGATGCGCTCCTGCAGGCCGCCCATGTCGGTGGCCAGGGTCGGCTGATAACCCACCGCCGACGGGATACGGCCCAGCAGCGCCGACACTTCCGAGCCGGCCTGGGTGAAGCGGAAGATGTTGTCGACGAAGAACAGCACGTCCTGGCCTTCGGCGTCGCGGAAGTACTCGGCGACGGTGAGGCCCGACAGCGCGACACGGGCGCGGGCGCCCGGCGGCTCGTTCATCTGGCCGTACACCAGAGCCACCTTCGAGCCCGGGCCGTCGAGCTTGATGACGCCGCCCTCGATCATCTCGTGATAGAGATCGTTGCCTTCGCGGGTGCGCTCACCGACGCCGGCGAACACCGACACGCCGCCATGCGCCTTCGCGACGTTGTTGATCAGCTCCATGATCGTCACGGTCTTGCCGACGCCGGCGCCGCCGAACAGGCCGATCTTGCCGCCCTTGGCGTAGGGCGCGAGCAGGTCGATGACCTTGATGCCCGTGACCAGGATCTGCGCTTCCGTCGACTGCTCGACGAACTCGGGCGCGCTGCGATGGATCGGCAGGGTGGTCTTGTTGCCGACCGGGCCGCGCTCGTCGATCGGCTCGCCGATGACGTTCAGGATGCGGCCGAGCGTCTCCGGACCGACCCGCATCTGGATCGGCGCGCCGGTATCGACTGCCTTCTCGCCGCGGACCAGACCGTCGGTCGTATCCATCGCGATGGTGCGAACCTCGGATTCACCGAGATGCTGGGCGACTTCCAGCACGATCAGGCGTCCGTCGGCATTCACGTGCAGCGCGTTCAGGATGTTCGGCAGGTCGGCGTCGAAACGCACGTCCACGACCGCGCCCGTGATCTGGGTGATCGTGCCGATGTTGTTGGTAGCCATAGCGGATCCCTTTCCTTCGATTGCGTGGCAGCCGGCCTAGACGGCCTCGGCGCCCGAGATGATCTCGATGAGTTCCTTGGTGATCGAGGCCTGGCGCGAGCGGTTCATCTGCAGCGTCAGTTTCTTGATCACATCGCCTGCGTTGCGCGAGGCGTTGTCCATGGCCGTCATCTGCGAGCCGTAGAAGCTCGCGGCGTTCTCCAGCAGGATGCGGAAGATCTGGACGGTGAGATTGCGCGGCAGCAGGTCGGCGAGGATCTCGCCCTCGTCCGGCTCGAACTCGTAGATCGCGCCGCCGGCGGCGGCCGGTGCGGCCGACGCTTCCGGCATCGGCGGCGGGATGAGCTGCTGCACCGTGACGATCTGGGTCATCGCCGACTTGAAGTGATTGAAGATCACCTTCGCGACGTCGAATTCGCCCGCCTCGTACATTTCCGTGACGCGCGCGGCGACCTTCTGGGCGTCCGCGAAAGACAGGCGCGGCCGGCCGAGATCGGTCATCGTCTCGACGATCATGGAACCGAAGTCACGACGCAGCTGCTCGCGGCCCTTGCGGCCGACGCAGAAGATCTTGACCGTCTTGCCGTCGGCCAGAAGCGCGCGGATCTGACGGCGCGCCTCGCGCACGATCGTGCTGTTGAAGCCGCCGCACAGGCCACGGTCACCGGTGGCGACGATGACCAGATGCACCTGGTCGGAACCGGTGCCCACCAGCAGTCGCGGACCGCCGGAAGCGCCCTGGAAGCTCGCGCCCAGCGACGCCAGGATCTTGTCCATGGACTCCGCATAGGGGCGGGCCGCCGCGGCCTGCTCCTGCGCGCGCCGCAGCTTGGCGGCTGCAACCATCTTCATGGCCTTGGTGATCTTCTGCGTCGACTGGACGCTTCGGATCCGGAGCCGGTAGGTCTTGAGACTGGGCATCTAAACCTGCGAGCGCCTTAAGCGAACTTCTTGACGAAATCGCCGAGGAACGCCTTCAGCTTGTCGTCGGTCTCCTTGACGATCTCGCGCTTCTCGCGGATCGACGCGAGGATCGAGCCCTCGGCCCGGATCGCGTCGAGCAGCTGCTGCTCGAACTCGTTGACCTTGTTCACCGGCAGCGTGTCGAGGAAGCCGCGGGTACCGGCGTAGAGCGAGATGACCTGCTCCTCGACCGGCATCGGCGCGAACTGGCCCTGCTTCAGCAGCTCGGTGAGGCGCTGACCGCGCGCCAGCAGGCGCTGGGTCGAAGCGTCGAGGTCCGAGGCGAACTGGGCGAAGGCCGCCATTTCGCGATACTGCGCCAGCTCCAGCTTGATGGTGCCGGCGACCTGCTTCATCGCCTTGATCTGCGCGGCCGAGCCGACCCGGCTGACCGAGAGGCCGACGTTAATGGCCGGACGGATGCCCTGATAGAACAGCTCGGTCTCGAGGAAGATCTGGCCGTCGGTGATCGAGATGACGTTCGTCGGGATGTAGGCCGAGACGTCGCCGGCCTGCGTCTCGATGATCGGCAGCGCCGTGAGCGAGCCCGAACCGTTCTTCTCGTTCAGCTTGGCAGCGCGCTCGAGCAGGCGCGAATGGAGATAGAACACGTCGCCGGGATAGGCTTCGCGGCCCGGCGGGCGGCGCAGCAGCAGCGACATCTGGCGATAGGCGACGGCCTGCTTGGAAAGATCGTCGTACACGATGACGGCATGCATGCCGTTGTCGCGGAAGTACTCGCCCATGGCGCAGCCGGTGTAGGGCGCCAGGAACTGCATGGGGGCCGGGTCGGACGCGGTGGCGGCGACGACGATGGAGTATTCCAGCGCGCCATTGTCCTCGAGCGTCTTCACGATCTGGGCGACGGTCGAGCGCTTCTGGCCGATGGCGACGTAGACGCAGTACAGCTTGCGGCTCTCGTCGGTGCCCTTGTTGATGCCCTTCTGATTCAGGAAGGTGTCGATCGCGACGGCGGTCTTGCCGGTCTGGCGGTCACCGATGATCAGCTCGCGCTGGCCACGGCCGACGGGAACCAGCGAGTCGACGGCCTTGAGGCCGGTCTGCATCGGCTCGTTCACCGACTTGCGCGGAATGATGCCCGGAGCCTTGACCTCGACGAGACGGCGCTCGGTCGACGCGATCGGGCCCTTGCCGTCGATCGGGTTGCCGAGACCGTCGACCACGCGGCCGAGCAGGCCCTTGCCGACCGGAACGTCGACGATGGTGCCGGTACGCTTGACGGTGTCGCCTTCGCGGATCGTGCGATCCTCACCGAAGATCACGACGCCGACATTGTCGCTCTCGAGGTTCAGCGCCATGCCCTTGATGCCGCCGGGGAACTCGACCATCTCGCCGGCCTTGACGCTGTCGAGGCCGTAGACGCGCGCGATACCGTCACCGACGGAGAGAACCTGGCCGACCTCGGCCACTTCGGCCTCGGTGCCGAAATTGGCGATCTGCTGCTTCAGAATGGCCGAGATTTCGGCGGCACGGATATCCATTAGGCAACTCCCTTCATGGCAAGCTGCAAGCGCTGCAGCTTGCTGCGGACAGACGAATCGAACAGGCGCGAGCCGACCTTCACGACGAGACCGCCGAGAATGTCGGGTTCGACGCGAGCGTCGATGGAAACCTTGTTGCTGCCCAGCACCGAGCGCAGCGAGTCGCTGAGCTGCTGCAGCTGGGCGGGGGACAGCGGAACGGCCGAGGTGACCGTGGCGGTGGTCTCGCCGCGGCGAGAGGCCAGCTCGGCCAGGAACGCCGCAGCCATGGCCGGCAGGTCGCGGGCGCGGCCGTTGGCGGCCACAGTACCGACGAAATTGCGGGTCAGACCGGAAATGCCGGCCGCATCGAGCACGGCCAGCAGGGCCTTGCTCTGCAGGGCGCGCGGAATCACCGGGCTGGCGATCAGCCGGGCGAGATCGGTGCTCTCGGCGACCATCTTGCGAAAGGTGGCGAGGTCCTGCGCGACCTGATCAAGGGACTTCGAGCCGTCCGCGAGCTCAAAAAGGGCGCTGGCGTAGCGTCCGGCAACGCCGGTGGTTGCGGTGGTCACGTCGAGAGCCTCTCCCCTGCTGCGGAACGCAGCCGGCAAGCCATTGAAATTACACGCTTTTCTTCAGCAGAACGCCCTGCGTCGCTTGCCGCCCCACCCCGGAAAAGCGCGCGTTGCTACCATGCTGCATTTCCCGGCGCAACGTCGGCAAAGCACTGTTCTACAGCGGTTTTTCGGCGCGGGGGGTCTCAGAGGAAGGAATAGGGGTCGACATCGACCTGCAGCCGGACCGAACCGGGAAGCCCGATCCGCGCGAGCCAGGCGTGCAGCAAGGGCTGCACGGCCGTGTCGCGGCCGGCCTTGAGCAGGAAGCGCCGCCGGTGCCGCCCGCGCAGCAGGGCCAGGGGTGCGACCGACGGCCCCAGGATCGTGACGCCCTCCTGCTGCGGGGCATGGCGGGCCAGCGCAGCGCAGACATTGTCGACCGCGACGGGATCCGGCCCGGAAATGATCAGGGAGGCCAGCCGACCGTAGGGCGGCATGCCGGCCAGGGCCCGGTCCTGCAGCTCGACGTCGACGAAGCGGTCGCGGTCGCCCGACACCAGTGCCTGCATCACGGGATGTTCGGGATTGTGCGTCTGGACCAGCGCCCGGCCGGGCCGCCCGTCGCGACCGGCGCGGCCCGCAACCTGATAGAGGAGTTGGAAGGTCCGTTCGGCCGCGCGCAGGTCGCCGCCGTTCAGGCCGAGATCGGCATCGATCACGGCCACCAGGGTCAGGTTCGGGAAATGATGGCCCTTCGCCGCCATCTGCGTGCCGATCAGGATGTCGATCTCGCCCTTCTCCATGCGATCGACCGCCGCCGACGCCTCGTCGCGGTTCATCAGGCTGTCCGAGGTGAAGAGCTCCAGTCGCGCGTCCGGAAAGAGCTCCTGCGCCTCTTCGGCCAGCCGCTCGACGCCGGGGCCGCAGGCGACGAACTGGTCGACCGCGCCGCAGTGCCGGCAGGTGTGGGCCGGCGGTTCCGAGTAGCCGCAATGATGGCAGACCAGGGTGCGACGAAACCGGTGCTCGACCAGCCAGGCAGAGCATTGCGGACACTCGAGCCCCGAGCCGCAGGCGCGGCACAGCGTGATCGGCGCATAGCCGCGGCGATTGAGGAACAGCAGCGTCTGCTCGCCGGCTGCCAGCGTCTCGCGCATCGCCTCGACGACCGGCGGCGAGAGCCAGTGCCCGCGCGACGGCGCATCGCGCCGCAGGTCAATGGCCTTCAGGGCCGCGAGCCTATGCCCGCCATGCCGCCCCGGCAGATGCACCTCGCCGTAACGGCCGGATTTCACGTTGACGACGCTTTCGAGCGACGGCGTCGCCGATGCCAGCACGATGGGTGCGGAAGCCAGCCGTGCACGCACCACCGCCATGTCGCGCGCATTGTAGACGACACCCTCGTCCTGCTTGAACGAACTGTCGTGTTCCTCGTCGACCACGATCAGGCCGAGATTCGCGAACGGCAGGAACAGCGCGGACCGTGCGCCGACCACGACGCCCACCCGCCCCTCGGCGATGGCGCGCCAGGTTTCGCGGCGCTCCAGGCTCGTCAGGCCGGAATGCCAGGGCGAGGGCAGCGCGCCGAAGCGGTCCTCGAAGCGTTTCAGCCACTGCGCCGTGAGCGCGATCTCGGGCAGGAGCACGAGCACCTGGCGGCCCGCCGCCAGGCAGGCGGCAATCGCTTCGAAATAGACCTCCGTCTTGCCGGCACCGGGCACGCCGTCCAGCAGGGTGGCCGAGAAGGCATGGGCCTTCACCCTGGAGACGAGCCCGTCGGCGGCGATCTTCTGCGCCGGCGACAGGGTCGGCCCCGCATGCAGACCGTCCGGCCGCGGAAAGGATCGGCGCACGATGCGTTCCTGCGCTTCCAGGAGTCCGAGCAGGGCCATGCTCTTCACGACCGAGGGACCGACGCCCGCGAGATGCGCCAGTTCCGCGGCCGCCATCGCCGGCCCGTCCTTCAACTGCTCCAGAACGCGACGGCGCGCCGCGGTGAGTTTGAGCACCGTATCGTCGGTCGGCGCCGCGGGACGATAGACGAGCTCGGTCTTGGGCGCCTCGAGCGCCGAGGGCACGCTCATCGCCATGCGCAGCACGGCACCTGCAGGCATCAGCGTATAGGCCGACACCCAGTCGACGAAACGGCGCATCGCATCGGCCATGGGCAGTGCGGGAAGGACGGCGATCACATCGCGCAGCTTCTCCGGCGCGACGTCGCCCGTGCCCTCGCCCCAGACGACGCCGATGGTCTCGCGCTTGCCGAGCGGCACGACGACGAAATGTCCCGGCACCAACGCCATGCCTTGCGGGACGCGATAGTCGTAGCCATCGCCGAGCGGCAGCGGCAGCAGGACCTTGATCGTGTTTTCCACCGCATGGAGACGCGACGACGCGGTCCCCTCGGCTTGTGGCTCCGTAGGGGAATCGCTAGAAATTGTGGTAACGGGCGAGTCCGAATCACCGGCCATTGGGGTAGTTTATATGAAGTTCTTCGTCGATACCGCCGATGTCGCCGATATCACGGATCTCGCGGCCTCCGGGCTTCTCGACGGCGTGACGACCAACCCCTCGCTGATCGCCAAGTCCGGCCGCCAGATGCTCGACGTCATCAAGGAGATCTGCGCCATCGTCCCGGGCCCGGTCAGCGCAGAAACCGTCGCGACCGACCACAAGACGATGCTCGAGGAAGGCCGCAAGCTCGCCAAGCTCGCAAAGAACGTCACCGTGAAGGTGCCGCTGACGCCGGACGGTCTGAAGACCTGCAAGGCCCTGACCTCCGAAGGCACGATGGTGAACGTCACCCTGTGCTTCTCGGCCGCGCAGGCCCTGCTGGCCGCCAAGGCCGGCGCCACCTTCGTCTCGCCCTTCGTCGGCCGGCTCGACGATATCGGCCAGGACGGCATGCATCTCATCGCCGAGATCATGACGATCTACCGCCAGTATCCGCACTTCAAGACCGAGGTCCTGGTCGCCTCGATCCGCCATACCCAGCACGTGATCGCAGCCGCCAAGCTCGGCGCTCACGTGGGCACCCTGCCGCCCAACGTGCTGCGCCAGCTCTTCAAGCACACTCTGACGGACAACGGTCTCAAGGCCTTCCTCGACGACTGGGCCAAGACCGGCCAGTCGATCCTCTGACCCGGAGACGGGCGCATGGCCAATGACGGTACGATTCCGGCGCCCGACGGCTCGGGCCGGCAGGTGAAGCTGATCACCGCCGACGACGTCGTGGCCTATCTCAAGGCGCACCTCGATTTCTTCGACAAGAACGGCGAGCTGGCCGCCGAGATGGGCGTGACGCCGCGCGTCCAGGGGCCGGGCGTCATCGACATGCAGCAGGCGATCCTGAAGCGCCTGCGCGGCGAGATCGAGAAGCTCAAGGTCGAGCGTACCGAGATCATCGCCAACTCCAAGCAGAACCAGATCGTCCAGAACCGCATCCAGGCGGCAGTCATCAGCATCATCCAGGCGACCACCTTCGAGAAGATGATCCATGTCGTGACGCACGAGCTGCCCGAGCTGCTCGACGTCGACTTCATCACGCTGGCGATCGAGGCCAATGCCGATGCTCCCAAGCGGGTGCCGGTGCGCGGCGTCTACGTACTCGCGCCGGGGGCGATCGACGCCGCGATCGGGCCGGACAAGCATGCCCGCCTGCGCTCCAGCATCGTGGGCGAGGAAGCGTTCTTCGGCGACGTGGCACGCTTCGTGAAATCCGACGTGCTGATGCGCCTGCAGGTCTCGTCCGGCTCGCCGGACGGCGTCATGTGCTTCGGCGCGCGCGATCCCGAAGCCTTCGGGCCCGAGATGGCGACCGAGCTGCTGTTCTTCCTGTCCAAGGTGCTGGAGAACACGATTCGCGCCTGGCTCGACCTGCCCGAGTAGGCTCGAGATGAGTGTCGCAGACGCACAGGCGGCGTGGCGCGACTGGCTGAAGAGCGAGCGCCGCCTCGCCGAGCACACGCTGATCGCCTACGAACACGACGTCGCCACCTTCCTCGGCTTCATGGCGACCTATCTCGGCGAAGCGCCGACGCTGGCGGCACTCGCCCGGCTCAAGCCCGCCGAGTTCCGCGCCTGGCTGGCCGAGCGCTCGCGCCAGGGCATGGCCCGCTCCTCGACGGCGCGCGCCTTCTCCTCGGTGCGCTCCTTCTTCCGCTTCCTCGACAAGAACAAGCTCGCCCACAATGCGAGCATCGCCATCATCCAGACTCCCAAGCTGCCGCGCTCGATCCCGAAGGCGCTGAGCGAGCGGGACATGGAGGATCTTCTGGCGGCCGAGTCCGACCAGGAGCGCGCGCCGTGGATCGACCTGCGCGACGCCGCCGTGCTGATCCTGCTCTACGGTGCCGGCCTGCGCATCGGTGAGGCGCTGGCGCTCACCAAGGCCGAGGTCGACGAGCTGCTGAAGAGCGGCCGCGACACGCTCGCCGTCACCGGCAAAGGCAACAAGACGCGGCTGGTGCCCTTGCTGCCGCAGGCGCTGCAGGCGCTCCGGAAATACCGCGATGCGTGCCCGTGGCTGGCCGCAGCGAAACCCGCCGACCGCGTCTTCATGGGCGCGCGCGGCGGCGCGCTCGATCCGGCCATCGTGCAGAAGCGGGTGCGCGAGATCCGCCGCGAGCTCGGCCTCGCCGAAAGCGTGACGCCGCACGCGCTGCGCCACTCCTTCGCCACCCACCTGCTGGGCGCCGGCGGCGACCTGCGCACCATCCAGGAACTGCTGGGCCACGCGTCTCTGTCGACGACCCAGCGCTACACCGACGTCGACGCCGCACGCCTCGCCGCGGTCTATCGCGCTGCCCATCCGCGCGCGAAGGGATGACCATGACTGAGCACATCGGGATCGTCGCCTGCTCCGCCGAAGGCGCGGCGCTCTGCTACAAGACGATCTGCGTCGAGGGCGCGGGCCTCTTAGGCCCGCATGCCCACCCCGAAATCTCGCTGCACACCCATTCGCTGGCCGACTATGTCGCGTGCCTCGATCGCGGCGACCGGGCTGGCGTGGCCGAGCTGATGCTGTCTTCGGCCAGCAAGCTTGCGCGAGCGGGCGCGGATTTCCTGATCTGCCCCGACAACACCATCCATCAGGCGATGCAGGACGTGCTGCCGCGCTCGCCGCTGCCGTGGCTGCACATCGCCGAAGTGGTCGCCGCCGAAGCGGCGGCGCGCGGCTTCAGGAAGCTCGGTATCACCGGCACGCGCTGGCTGATCGACAGCGAGGTCTATCCGGAGAAGATCGAGGCGCAGGGGCTCGACTGGCTTCGCCCGACCGATGAGGAGCGGGACGAGACCAGCCGCATCATCATGGACGAGCTGGTGCAGGGCGTGTTCAGGCCGCAAGCCGTCGCCGCCTACCAGCGCGTGATGGAACGCATGAAGGAAAAGGGCTGCGACGCCGTCGTGCTGGGCTGCACCGAGATCCCGCTGATCATGAACGACGGCAACTCGCCACTGCCGACGCTCGATTCGACGCGGCTGCTGGCGCGGGCGGCGCTGCGGCGCGCCGTTACAGGGGCTTCCGGAAGATGATCTCGCCGTCGTCCTGGCGCCCGGTCTCCTCCCAGCCGTTTTCCCGGTAGAAGCGCTCGGCCCGCGTGCCGGGTCCGGTGGTGAGCGTAGCCACCGCAAAGCCCGCCGCGCGCAGATCCTCGCAGGCGAGCGGCAGCAGGGCGCGACCGAGGCCGCGGCCTTCCCAGTCCGGATGGACGAACAGGCCGAAGATCGTGCCGTCGCGCGGATCTGCGACGGAGAAGCCCTGCACGGCGCCCGCCTCCTCCCACACCCAGAAGGTCGCGTTCTCGAAGATCCAGTCGGCGGTCGTCTCGACCTTGCCCGCGGAGGCCGCGCTGAGCTGGTTCTCGCGGACGGCGAGACGCACTTCCGAAATGCGGGGACGGTCGGCACTTGTCGCTTTGCGGATCATGAAGGCTCAATGGTCGCTGAAGCGCGCGACCTTATACGGCCCGCTGCAGAACGCCAGCGTCGCGCCTGCGGGGCTCAAGTTCCTGTTCGCGCTCGAGTACGCGGATTTGCCGACTGATCTCGGCGATCACCGACTTCGAGAACGGCCCGAGGTGCAGGTAGTGCGTGAGCTGGATGACGACCAATTCCAGGGCAGAAGGGTTGTTCCGGGCGATGTCGACGAAGGTCCGCCAGAAATGGCGCGCGAGGAAGGGCCGGATGACCGTCATGCGCCACATCAGGCGCAGAAGCGTCATGCGATCACGGCTTGAAACGACGGGCCGGGCCGTCACGGGATGGCTGGGGCAATTCAGATTGCGCCCCGCCCTCCGGGCGCGCTCGAAATAGGCGGCGGGCCGATAGACGGCTTCGAGGATGGCCTTGTAGTCCTTCAGAATGTCGATGCGCGGCCGTCGGGTCACGAAGTTGAGCCCCGCGGTGCATTGATCGCCGAGGCTCTCGTTGGCGAAGGGCAGGAGTCGACCTTCCCTCTCCAAGCGGCGAGTGAGCTGCGTCGTGGGCAAGGCGGTCAGCAATCCAACCATGCAGCCGGCAATGGAAGTGGCCTCGATGCAGTCGATCATCCCTTCGGCCACACCACTCTCTTCGTTGTCGAAGCCCACGATGAAGCCGGCGATCACCATCATCCCCGCCGCGTGTATTCTGCCCACGCTCTCGGCCAGGCTGCGACGTGTATTCTGCTTCTTGCGCATCGAGACGAGCGTGGCGGTGTCGGGACTCTCGATGCCGACGAAGATCGCGAAGAAGTTGGCGCGCCGCATCATGTCGAGCAGTTCGGCGTCGTCGGCCAGGTTGATCGATGCCTCGGTCGAGAACTTGAAGGGATAGCCGGTGCTCTTCTGCCAGGCCTCGAGCGCGGGCAGGAACTGCTTCAACGCCTTTTTGTTGCCGATGAGATTGTCGTCCACGAAGTCGACGTGGCCGCGATAGCCGGCATCGTGCAGCGCCTGCAGCTCGGCCAGCATCTGCGGCACCGTCTTGGACCGCGGCACACGGCCGAACAGTTCGATGATGTCGCAGAATTCGCAATTGAAGGGACAGCCGCGCGAGAACTGCACGCCGACGAAGAGATAGTGGTTGAAATCGATCAGGTCGAAGCGCGGGATCGGGCTTGCCGTGATATCGGCCTTGAACTTCTCGGCCTCAAACCGGCCCGTCCGGGCACCGGACTCCCACGCCTCGACGAATTGTCCAATCACGCCCTCGGCCTCGCCGATGACGAGAAAGTCGGCATGCTCGAACAGCTCTGGACTGGCCATGGCGTCCGGCCCTCCGACGGCCACCGGCTTGCCCAACGCCTGCGCCATGCGGATGACCTCCAGGCAATCGGGACGCTGTGGCAGCATTCCGCCGGTCATCACCATGTCTGCCCAGGCGAGATCCGATGGATCGAGTTCCTCGGCGTTGCGGTTCACGAGCCTGATGTTCCAGTCGCCCGGCAGCAGAGCCGCGAGCGTCATCATGCCGAGCGGCGGCGCCGGACATTTGGCCCCGTAGATGTCGCAAGCCGCCTGCAGGCTCCAGAAGGAGTTCGGGTTGAAGCGCGGAAAGATCATGAGAACATTCGGTGTCGTCACGGCCGCTCCTTCGCCCGGTCGCAGGAAAAAGCATCAGCATTCGTCGATCGAATGGCGGTCCGTCCGCTTCGTTACACAGCGGAAGCGGCGAACTCTCCGGTAAAGTTGAACACACGAATGCCACCGGCACAATCGCCGGGGTTCGCTCCGTCGGCTCAATCACCAGATGGTTCTAGCGGGTTGCTTCGTAGACGACGTGCAGGGCGCCGCCGCTGCGCGGCTCGCAGGACTTCAACGTCAGCTTCAGTTCCGGCGTGCCAGGCGCAATGAGCGGAATCCCGTCTCCCAGCACGATCGGCACGATGGCCATCTCGAGCACGTCCAGCTTGCCGGCAACAATCATGCCGCGAATCACCTGTGCCCCGCCTTCGACCCACACGCGCCGATAGCCGCGCGATTCAAGTTCCGCGGCCACGACGGCGAGATCGCCCGAGCGCGTCTCGACGGCACGCGGCGCATCGACCAGCGGACGATGGGTCATGACGATTGTCGGCTTGTCGCCATAGGGCCATTCGCCGAAGCCGCGCATGACCTCATAGGTGTCGCGTCCCATCAGGATCGCATCTATGCCCGCCATCAGCGCGTCGAAGCCGAACTCCTGCGGCGGGTAACTCTCCAGCCAGTCGAACGATCCATCGGTGCGCGCGATCTTGCCGTCGAGCGACATCGCGATGTGACAGTGCCAGATCGTCTTTCCCATCTGTCTCTCAAACTGGAGTCTTCCGAACGGGATGGAATCATACCCCAAAACCTCATGCCGAGGAGCGCTGCCCCTCGAATACCTCGGGGTAAACTCCGGAGCGCGTCGCGGAGCATGGACACGAGCTCCACGTTCGTTGTTCATCCTTCGAGACGCACGCCTGGAGCGTGCTCCTCAGAGTCTGGCCGGAAATGAATTGAATCGATTCAAGCACTTACCTCATCCTGAGGAGCCGCGCCTTGCGCGGCGTCTCGAAGGATGGGCAACAGGCAAGGTGCGCGTCCCCACCCTTCGAGACGCATCGCTGCGCGATGCTCCTCAGGGTGAGGCTATCGGGGCTATTCGTAGCCTCTTGTTTTGGCGGCATTCATTTCCGGCCAGCCTCCTCAGAGTGAAGTGAGGGGGCAATATGATCGAAAGACTCTAAAACAGCACCGTCAGGCGCAGCGAGAAGACCGCCGCCATCTGCTGCGTCGGCGTCAGGGCCGGCTGGAAGTAGAGCTGAACGTCCGGGGTGATCAAGAGGTGCCGGATCGACCACGACCAGTAGAGTTCGACCATCGTCTCGCTGGGGTTCACATAGGTGTCGGCATAGAGGGACTGGTTGACCCTGTTCCACGCGATTCCCAGGCCGATCTGGTCGAGCGGCGCGCGCCCCAGCGGGTTGTTGTAGACCGCGCCGCCCGCGATCGAAGACTGAATGGGCTGGCTGGAATTCCACACGGTGTTGGCGCGCAGGAATACGCCCCACTTTTCGCCGAAGGGCTGCGAGGCGCTGAACGAGAGGCCGGCGCTGGCCTGCGGCTGCATCTCGACGCTGGGGAGATTGTAGTAGAGCAGCGAGTAGCTGCCCTGGCCGAGTTTGCCGAACGTGGGCGACCAGGCGCCGTAGAGGAACCACGAATACTGGCCCTGCCCCACCGTGTTGAACTGGATGTAGTTGCTGGCCGCGACGTTGTTGGCGTCCTGGAATCCCGCGGCGAATGTTAGCTCGTCGCTCAGGCTCAGCTGGACATAGGCGCCGAGACTGCCCTGGGAGTAATTCTGGCTGCCATTCTGGGCCAGCGAATAGCCGATGAAGTTGACCTGCTCATTGTTGGAATAGGCGTTGCTGTCGAAGTTCGAGAACGGATACTGGCCCACCGTCAGCGACACGACATTGCCCGGAAAATCATGCGTGTAGCTCACCTGCGCGAAGGTGAGCTGGTTGTCCGCATAGTCGTTGACCGGACTGTTGAGGTTCAGGCGGTTCTGCAGACTGGTGCCCGTTTGGCCCGACCAGTATTGTGTCGCGAGGTAGGCGAACTGGAAGGACCCCGTGCCGAATCGGGCCGTGTCGAACACCTCCCAGTTCACTGCGGGCGAGAACTGGGCCTGCACCGCGCCATAGTCGCTGCCCGGCGTTCCCCACTGGCTCAGCACCGACGAGGTCATCGAGTAGACGATGCCGGTCGTGTCCTGGATCTGCTGCTTCGCCTTGGCATAGCGCCGCGACGCGTTGTCGAAAGGCTGTTCCAGGAAGTACTTCTCGCGCGCCTCGGCCGCCCGCAACCGATTGTGGATCCTGCCGACATGACGCACATCGTCGTCGTCGTCGACTGCCACTTCCTGAGCGTCCGCTGCCGCAAACGGCAGGAACAGGGCCACCAGTCCGCCAACCCATATCGTCGAACGCATGACGCTCCCGCCGGCCCGCTCTTACGGCTTCAGTGCCTTCTCCAGGAACGCCTTCACATCGACCACGAACTGCTTCCAGGCCGGTTCGTGGGCGCCGTAATGCGCTCCGCAGCAACCGCCGGGCTTGCTGCGGTTGCCAACCCCATCGAGATAGCGCACCGGCAGACCCAGTGCGTCGAAGCTGTGATGAGCGTTTTCGTAAACTTTCGTTTCAACCAGCTCCCGGCCGCGCACGACCCTCTCCAGCACCGCCCGGCACTGCGAGACCGGCGTCCAGTCGTCCAGCGCGCCCATCGCGAAGAACGTGGGCTGGCGCACCGCGAGGCGCGGCCCCAGCGCATCGGCCAGCGCACAGTCCGGGTAGACCAGCACGACGGCGCGGGCTGCAGAGGGGGTCCGGTCTTCCGGTTTGCCCGACAGCGCGCGCAGCATCGCCACGCCGCCGCCGTAGGAATAACCCATGTAGCCCAGCCGCTGTGGGTCGATGCCGGGCTGCTTCGCAAGCCAGGCGAGCGTGGCATCGATGTCGCCGGCCCGCGCCTCGGCGGCGGCCTCAGTCGGCCAGTTGCGGCCGCAGACATCCTTGAGGCCGCGCGCCGAGAAACTGTCGACCACCAGCGCGGCATAGCCCCAGGAGGCGAGCAGCCCGGCCATGCGCGCCGTGTTCTGGCCCGGCCCGCCGCAGCCATGGAACAGCGCGACCGCGGGCAGCGCGGCCGTCGCCTTGGCCGGCCGGAAGAGCTGCGCGGCAAGCTGGACCGTCCGGCCCCCTTGCTCTACGGGAACGCGGACGTTCTGCTGGGCCAAGGCGGGCGTTGCGCAAAGCAAAGCGAGCAGGACTGTCAGTCTGGCGAACATGGCCGGACGGTAAACCAAGCGAGTGCGGGCACAACAGGTGGATTTGCACGTGAGCGAGACGATCTACACCATCTCCACCTGGGTGATCCCGGCCCTGCTCGCGATCACGCTGCACGAGGCCGCGCACGGCTTCGTCGCCCTGCGCTTCGGCGACAAGACCGCGTGGCAGCTCGGCCGCGTGACGCTCAACCCCTTCAGGCACATCGACCCGGTCGGCACGATCCTCCTGCCGGGCCTGCTGATCTTCCTGCGCGCGCCCTTCCTGTTCGGCTACGCCAAGCCGGTGCCGGTGAACTTCCGGGCGCTGAACAATCCCAAGCGCGACATGGTGTGGGTCGCCGCCGCCGGGCCGGCCACTAATGTGCTCATGGCACTGGCCGCGGGCCTGCTGGCGCATCTCGCCATCCTCCTGCCGCCGGACGCGGCCGCCTGGGCGATCCGCAACATCGAGAACGCGATCCTGATCAATGTCCTGCTCGCGGTGTTCAACATGATTCCGCTGCCGCCACTGGACGGCGGGCGCGTCGCCGTCGGGCTGCTGCCCGACAGTCTCGCCCAGCCGCTGGCGAGGCTCGAGCCCCTCGGCATGCCGCTGTTGCTCGGGCTGATCTTCATCCTGCCGCTGATCGGCAATCAGCTCGGCATGGACCTCAACGTCATCGGCTGGGTCCTCAGTGAGCCCGTCGGCTGGCTGGTCGACCTGGTGATACGCGTCACCGGCAACGGCTGAGCGCGCGGTCTCAGGTCCGCACGTCGCCCGCCCCGTCGGGCATGTCGCGTCCGTCGGCCTGCGGCGGCGCGAGGTTCATCGCCTGGCGTTCCTCGGCGATGCTGGCGACGGCGGCGCGGACGCCGGGATGGCGCGCCATGAACTGGTTGAAGTCGCGCCGGTCGAGCACGAGGAACTGGCAGAAGTCGACGGCGATCACGTCGGCGGTGCGCCGCTCGCCGGTCAGCAGCGCCATCTCGCCGAAATAGGCGCCGGCCTCGAGGCGGATCACCCGGTGGGCGACATGCACTTCGACCGCGCCCGACGAGATGAAGTACATGCCGTCGGCGCGGTCGCCGGCGCGGATCACCCGGTCGCCCGGCGAGGCCGGTTTCGGACGGAACATCAGCAGCAGCGATTCCTGGTCCTGCCGTTCGACCAGCTGCAGCATCGGAAACAGCTCGAGCAGTTTGCTGAGCTTGAGGTCCTCGGCCTTCGACCGCTCTGCCTGGCGGGCCTTGATGATGGCGAGCTGGCGACCCAGCGCCTCGTAGTGGCGCTGGCCGTAGAAGGCGGTGCCGGCCGGCTGGGCGACGCGCCTCTGCAGCAGGCCTACGGCATAGAAGACCAGCGGGTTCAGCATGATCGAGAACAGCGCGCCGCCGACCACCAGGTCGCGGCCCTCGTTGGGCACGAGCCCGGCCGAGATGCCGAGCGCGATCAGGATGAAGGAGAACTCGCCGATCTGGGCAAGGCTCGCCGACACGACGAGGCCGGTGCCGATCGGGTAGCGCAACAGCATGATGATGGCGAAGGCGATCAGCGACTTGCCGAAGATGATCAGCGCCAGCACCGAGAGCACGGCGCCGGGCGAGCGGTAGAGGATGGTCGGATCGAACAGCATGCCGACCGAGACGAAGAACAGGACCGAGAACGCGTCCTGCAGCGGCAGGGAGTCGGCGGCCGCCTTATGGCTGAACGAGGATTCGCTCAGCACCACGCCGGCGAAGAAGGCCCCCAGCGCAAACGAAACGCCGAAGATGTGCGCCGAGCCGTAGGCGATGCCCAGCGCCACCGCGAGAACCGAGAGGGTGAACAGTTCGCGCGAGCCGGTGCGGGCAACGCGCGCCAGCATCCAGGGCACCACCTTCGGGCCGATCAGGATGGCGATGGCGGCGAAGGCCCCGACCTTCGCCAGGGTGATGGCCAGCTCCAGCGCGATCGGCATGTCGGACGGGGCATGGCCCTGGATCGGCTTGCCGCCCAGCACCTCGGCGAAGGCCGGCAGCAGCACCAGCGCCAAGACCATCGCGAGATCCTCGACGATCAGCCAGCCCACGGCGACCCTTCCATTGGGACTGTCGACCATGTTGCGCTCCTCAAGCGCCTTCAGCAGCACCACCGTGCTGGCGACCGACAGGCTCAAGCCGATCACCAGGCCGGTGCCGACGCTCCAGCCCCACAGCGAACACAGGCCGATGCCGAGCAGGGTCGCCAGCACGATCTGGCCGATCGCGCCCGGTATGGCGATGCCTTTGACGGCCAGGAGATCCGACGCGGAGAAATGCAGGCCGACGCCGAACATCAGCAGGATGACGCCCACTTCGGCGAGCTGCGACGAGAGTCCGGCATCAGCCACGAAGCCCGGCGTGTAGGGACCGATCAGGACACCCGCCACGAGATATCCGACCAGCGGCGGCAGGCGCAGCCGGTCGGCGACGTAGCCGAAGCCGAACGCGAGCACGAAGGCGATGGCGATGGTGGCGATCAACGTCGCTTCGTGATGCACGTTCGAGGTCCGTCGGTTGTCGCGGGAGGGAGATCATTTTAGGGAGTCGGAGCAGGAATTGCACTCTTTGTGCATCCGCCCGCTCCGAACCGTCCGACGGGTTGGCGGAAATATTCGGACTCCGCCGGGAATAATCGTCCCGTCCCCGACGTCTCTCTCCTGCAGACCAACAGCTGCATGGGAGTCACCGAAATGCTGAAGTCGATCTTCGCCGCCACCGCCGCCCTGGCGCTTCTCGCCGCCGGTACCGCTTTCGCCGCCGATCCTGCCTCGGCCACGCCGCCCGCCCTGAAGGACGGCATGTTCGTCACGGCGAGCGGCATGACGCTCTACACGTTCGACAAGGACGCCACGCCGGGCAAGTCGGTGTGCAACGGGCCGTGCGCCACCAACTGGCCGCCCGCCCTCGTGGCCGACGGCGCCAAGGCCACAGGCGACTGGACGATCATCACCCGCGACGACGGGCTGAAGCAGTGGGCCTACAAGGGCAAGCCGCTCTATGCCTTCGCCAAGGACACCAAGGCTGGCGAAAAGACGGGCGACGGCTTCCTGAACGGCGCCTGGCACGTCGCCAAGTAACGACGGTGGAAGGGCGCCGGCCCGGTCCGGCCGGCGCCGTCCTCCTGTAGAGTGAACCCATGGCCGATGCGGAAGCCCTGCTCGAACCGCTGATCCCGGCGTTGCGGCGCTACGCCTACGCGCTGGTGCGCGACCACGATGCGGCCGACGACCTCGTGCAGGACACGCTGGAACGGGCGCTGTCGCGCTGGACGCTGCGGCGGAGCGACGGCGACCTCAGGGCATGGCTGTTCACCATTCAACGCAATCTCCACGTTTCGGCGCTGCGCCAGGGCCAGCGGCGCGGCGCCCATGTCGAACTCGACGAGGCGACGACGCCGTCGACTGGTGCGCAGCAGGAAAGCGGCATCGAGGTTCAGGACATCCTGGCGACGCTCGACCAGCTGCCGGAGGAACAGAAGTCGCTGCTTCTGCTCGTCGGGGTGGAGGACTTCTCATACGACGACGCGGCGCGAATCATGGGCGTGCCTTTGGGCACGGTGATGTCGCGTCTGTCGCGCGGCCGCCAGCGGCTGCGCGCGCTGCTGGAGACGGGGCGGACGACGCTCCTGCGGAGAGTGAAATGACGGGCAGGGAGTTTTCGATCGGCGACGAGGCGTTGCAGGCGTTCGTCGATGAACGCCTCGACGACGAGCGCCGCGCGGCGGTCGAGGCCCATCTGGCCCTCCATCCCGAACTCGCCGAGCGCGTCGCGCTGGAGCGCCGGCAGCGCGCGATCCTGCGCAGCCGGCTCGAGGCCAAGTTCGCCGAGCCCATCCCCGCCCGGCTGCGGATCGCCAATCTGCGCGCCGCGCGGCGCACCTCCTGGACGCGCGGCTGGACCAGCGCCGCCGCCGCGGCCGCCCTCTTCGTGTCCGGCGCGACGGCCGGCTGGTTCGCCAACCAGATCGGGCCGGCGGCATCGCCCCCCGCGCCGACCGTCAGCGTCGCCCAGGGCGCACAGGCGGCCTACCGCACCTTCGTGGTCGAGGTCGCACATCCGGTGGAAGTCGGAGTGCAGCAGGAGACGCATCTGCTGCAGTGGCTCTCCAAGCGGCTCGGCCGCAAGCTCGCCGCGCCCGATCTCTCGCCCTTCGGCTACAGGTTGATGGGCGGCCGGCTGCTGCCCGGCGGCAGCGGCGCGGCGGCCCAGCTGATGTACGACGATGCGAGCGGCCGACGGCTCACCATCTACGTGCGTGCGGCCGAAGGCACGGAGACGGCCTTCCGCTTCCAGAAGGAGGGCGAGGCCGCGACCTTCGCCTGGATCGACCAGGGCTTCGGCTTCGCCGTGACCGCAACGACCACCCGCCAAGAGCTGCTGCCAATCGCCGAGGCGGTCTATCGCGGGTTTGAAGGGAAGAGTTAGCCTTGGAGCGCGCCACTGGAGTGGCGCGCTCCAATTACTTCGAAGGGTCGGTGTGATCCTCGAATTTCTTGAGGTGGCGCGGCGCCCATTTGTGGTCGCGGGCCTTCACGATCCATTCGTCGAGCTTGGGCCAGCGGCGGCGCGCCGATGTGACCCACCGGCGGCCGGTCTCGAATTCGGTGGCCAGGAGGTACAGGGCCAGCACGAAGAAGATCCAGCCCTGCAGGATCGGGATGAATCCACCTACCACCGACATCACGAGGCAGGCGGCGATCGCAAGCGCCATCAGGGTCTGGCGCAT
Source organism: Reyranella sp. (assembly GCF_965228225.1). Classification (GTDB taxonomy): domain Bacteria; phylum Pseudomonadota; class Alphaproteobacteria; order Reyranellales; family Reyranellaceae; genus Reyranella. The sequence goes on from NZ_OZ245801.1 coordinate 4,241,371, forward strand.
GAGGGCAGCTAGAGGTGGATCGGCTTGTCCCACGCGGCGAGAGCGGCTTCCTTGAGCGCCTCGTTCACCGTGGGATGGGCATGGCAGACGCGGCCGATGTCCTCGGCCGAAGCCGAGAACTCCATCGCCATCGCGGCTTCGGCGATCATCGTCCCGGCTTCGGCACCGAAGATGTGGACGCCCAGAACCTTGTCGCTCGCCTTTTCGGCCAGAACCTTCACGAAGCCCTCCGTGGCGCCGTTCGCGCGGCTGCGCGGGTCGGCGGTGAACGGATATTTGCCGACCTTGTAGGCAACGCCGGCCGACTTGAGTTGTTCCTCGGTCTTGCCGACCCAGGCGACCTCCGGCTGGGTGTAGATGATCGAGGGCACCAGATCCCAGTTCACGTGGCCCTTCTGGCCCGCGAGGGTCTCGACGCAGGCCACGCCATCCTCGCTCGCCTTGTGCGCGAGCATCGGCCCGTCGATCACGTCGCCGATCGCGTAGATGCCGGGCACCGACGTCTGGAAATGACCGTCGACGGCGATGCGGCCGCGCTCGGTCATCTTGACGCCGACCGTGTCGAGACCGAGGCCCGCGACATAGGGCCGGCGACCGATCGAGACCAACACCACGTCGGCCTCGAGCGTCTCGGCAGCTCCACCCTTCGCGGGTTCCACCGTGAGCGTCACGCCCGTGCCCGTCGTCTCAGCCTTGGTGACCTTGGCGCCCAGCTTGAACTTGAGGCCCTGCTTGGCGAGCGTGCGCTGCAGGAACTTGGTGACCTCGTCGTCGACGCCCGGCGTGATGCGGTCGAGGAACTCGACCACCGTCACCTCGGCGCCGAGGCGACGCCATACCGAACCGAGCTCGAGGCCGATGATGCCGGCGCCGACCACGACCAGGCGCTTGGGCACTTCCGAAAGCTCCAGCGCGCCGGTCGAGGAGACGATCTTCTTCTCGTCGATCGTGACGCCGGGCAGCGGCGTCACTTCGGAGCCGCTGGCGATCAGGATGTTCTTGGCGGACAGCGTTTCCTTGACCGCGCCATCGTCGCCCAGCACCGCCACCGAACCCGGCGCCTCGATGCGGCCCGCGCCGGTATAGGAAACGATCTTGTTCTTCTTGAACAGGAAGGCCACGCCCTTGGTGGTCGCCTCGACGACTTCGCCCTTGCGCTTCATGAGCTGGGCGAAATCGAGCGTCGGCGCCGCGACGACGACGCCGTGGACGGCGAGGTCGTGGCCCGCTTCCTCGAACAGGTGCGAGGATTGCAGCAGCGCCTTGGAGGGAATGCAGCCGACGTTGAGGCAGGTGCCGCCCAAGGTCGCGCGCTTCTCGACCACCGCGACCTTCAAGCCGAGCTGCGAGGCGCGGATCGCGGCCACATAACCGCCCGGGCCGGCACCGATCACGATCAGATCGAAGGATTCGTTTGCCATGTCATCAACCCCTTATCGCGGAGGGCGCGCGACCGCAGTCGCGCGCCCCCAGCAATACACTTCCAATCAAACGCCGAGCAGCAGACGCTCGGGGTCCTCGATGCCTTCCTTGACCTTGACCAGGAACAGCACGGCCTCGCGGCCGTCGATGATGCGATGGTCGTAGGACAGAGCGAGATACATCATCGGCCGCGCCTTGATCTCGCCGCCGACCACCATGGGCCGCTGCTGGATCTTGTGCATGCCGAGGATGGCCGACTGCGGCGGATTCAGGATCGGCGTCGACATCAGCGAGCCGTAGACGCCGCCGTTGGAGATGGTGAAGGTACCGCCCGTCAGGTCGGCGATCGACAGCTTGCCGTCGCGCGCCTTGCGGCCGAGATCGCCGATGCCCTTCTCGATACCCGCGAAGTCCAGGACGTCGGCGTCGCGCAGCACCGGCACGACCAGACCCTGCGGCGAGCCGACGGCGACACCGGTGTCGTAGTAGTTCTTGTAGACGATCTCCTCGCCTTCGATCTCGGCATTGACCGCCGGCAGCTCCTTGAGCCCCGCGATGCAGGCCTTCACGAAGAACGACATGAAGCCCAGCCGGGCGCCGTGCTTCTTCTCGAAGTCGTCCTTCAGCCGCTCGCGCAGGGACATCACCGCGGTCATGTCCACCTCGTTGAAGGTGGTGAGCATGGCGGCGGTGTTCTGCGCCTCCTTGAGGCGGCTGGCGATGGTGCGGCGAAGCCGCGTCATCTTCACCCGCTCCTCGCGGTCGGCCTTGAGGCGCGGCCCGGCCGGCGCGGCGGGCTTGGCCGCCGGCGCAGCAGCGCTCGGGATCGACGACAGTGCAGCGAGCACGTCTTCCTTGGTGGCGCGGCCGTCCTTGCCCGTGGGCTGGATGGCGGCGGCGGGAACGCCCTTCTCATCGGCGAGCTTGCGCGCCGCCGGACCTGAGGCGGCGAGATTGGCGCCGGCGGGCGCCGCGGCAGCGGGCGCCGGTGCAGGAGCGGCGGTGGGCTTAGGAGCGGCGGGTGCAGGGGCGGGCGCGCTGGCGGCGCCGGCGCCGGCCTCGATGTGGCAGAGAACGCCGCCGACCTGCACGGATGCGCCTTCTTCCACGGCGAGGTCGGCGATGGTGCCGGCAACGCTCGCATTCACCTCGACGGTGACCTTGTCGGTCTCGAGCTCGCAAAGCGGCTGGTCGACGGCAACCTTGTCGCCTGCCTTCACCAGCCACTTGGCAACGGTCGCCTCGGTGACCGATTCGCCCAGAGCCGGAACCTTGATCTCGACGGCCATGACTAAAATCCCTCCTCTAGCCGCGCTCAACCGACGGTGAGAGCGCGGTCGACCAGATCGGCCTGTTCCTTGACATGGGTGCGTGCGGAGCCCGTGGCGGGCGACGCCGCCTCGGGGCGGCCGATGTAGAGCGGCCGCTTCGCCTTCGTCTCGATGCCGGCCAGCGCGCGTTCGATGCGGCGGTCGACGAAGTGCCAGGCCCCCATGTTCTCGGGCTCTTCCTGGCACCAGACGACGTCGGCGTTGGGATACTGCGAGAGCCGAACGCCCAGCCGCGTGAACGGGAACGGGTAGAGCTGCTCGATTCGCAGAATGGCGATGTCGTCGATCTTGCGCTTGCGCCGCTCGGCCACGAGATCGAAGTAGACCTTGCCCGAGCACAGCACGACGCGGCGCACCTTGGCGCCGTCGACCAGCTGGTCGGTTTCGGCAAGGATGCGGCGGAACGAACTGCCCGGTCCGAACTCGGCCAGGGTCGAGACGCAATCCTTGTGACGCAGCAGCGACTTCGGCGTCATCACCACCAGCGGCTTGCGGAAGGTGCGGCGCATCTGCCGGCGCAGCGCGTGGAAGTAGTTGGCCGGGGTCGTCGGATTGACGACCTGCCAGTTGTCCTCGGCGGAGAGCTGCAGGTAGCGTTCGAGGCGCGCCGAGCTGTGTTCCGGTCCCTGGCCCTCGTAGCCGTGCGGCAGCAGCATGACGAGGCCCGACATGCGCAGCCACTTGCTCTCGCCCGAGCAGATGAACTGGTCGATGATGACCTGGGCGCCGTTGGCGAAGTCGCCGAACTGCGCCTCCCACAGCACGAGCGCGTTGGGCTCGGCCAGCGAGTAGCCATATTCGAAGCCCAGCACGCCGGCCTCGTTCAGCGGGCTGTCGATCACCTCGTAACGCGCCTGGCCCTCGGCCACGTGATTGAGCGGCACGTATTTGGCTTCGGTAATCTGGTCGACCAGCACCGAGTGGCGCTGGGAGAAGGTGCCGCGGCCCGAATCCTGGCCGCTGAGACGCACCGGCGTGCCTTCCGCCAGCAGCGTGCCGAAGGCCAGCGCCTCACCGGTCGACCAGTCGATGTTCTCGCCGGTATCGATCGTCTTGCGCTTCTCCTGGAGTTGGCGAACGATCTTGCGATTGAGTTCGAAGCTCTTCGGCGCCTCGGAAATCGCATGTCCGACCGACTTCAGCCGGTCGAACTCGACGGCGGTGACGCCCTTGCGGTCCTCTTCGCCCGGCGCGACCGTGAAGCCCGCCCACTTGCCCTCGAGCCAATCGGCCTTGTTCGGCTTGTAGTTGGTCGCGGCCTCGAGCGCCTTGTCGAGCTTCTCGCGCAGCGCCGCATCCATGGCGGCGACTTCCTCGGCCGTCACCACGCCCTCGGCTTCGAGGGCCGCCGCGTAGACTTCCTTCACCGAGCGGTGCGCACCGATCTTCTGGTACATCAGTGGCTGGGTGAACATCGGCTCGTCACCCTCGTTGTGACCGTGCCGGCGGTAGCAGAACATGTCGATGACGATGTCGCGCTTGAAGTGCTGGCGGAACTCCGTCGCGATGCGCGCGACGTGGACCACGGCCTCGGGATCGTCGCCGTTCACGTGCAGGATCGGCGCCTGCACGATCTTGGCGACTTCCGTGCAATAGGGGCCGGAGCGCGATTCGGTCGGCAGGGTCGTGAAGCCGATCTGGTTGTTCACGATGAAATGGATCGTGCCGCCGATGCGGTAGCCCGCGAGATCGGAAAGATCGAGACCCTCCGCCACCAGCCCCTGCCCAGCGAAGGCCGCGTCGCCGTGCATCAGGATGCACATCACCTGGCTGCGCTCGGTATCGCCGCGCTGATCCTCCTTGGCGCGCGCCTTGCCCAGCACGACCGGGTTCACCGCCTCGAGATGCGAGGGGTTGGGCGACAGCGAGAGATGGACCACGTTGCCGTCGAACTCGCGATCGGCCGACGCGCCGAGATGATACTTCACGTCGCCCGAGCCGCGCATCTCCTCGGGCTGCGAGGAGCGGCCCTGGAACTCGGAGAACAGCGCCGTATAGCTCTTGTGCATGACATGCACGAGGGTGTTGAGGCGGCCGCGATGCGGCATGCCCAGCATCACTTCCTTCACGCCGAGCTGGCCGCCGCGCTTCAGGATCTGCTCGATGCCGGGAATCAGCGATTCGCCGCCATCGAGGCCGAAGCGCTTGGTGCCGACGAACTTCACGTGCAGGTAGCGCTCAAGACCCTCGGCCTCGCCCACCCGCTCGAGGATCATCTTGCGGCCGGTGACCGTGAACTCGGTATGGTTCTCGATGTGCTCGATGCGCTCCTGGATCCACGCCTTCTGGTCGGGATCGGAGATGTGCATGAACTCGACGCCGATCTTGCCGCAATAGGTCTTGCGCAGCCGCTCCATGATCTGGCGCAGCGTCGCCGATTCGCCCAGCGCCAGCGAGCCGAAGATCAGGATCGGACGGTCCCAGTCGGCTTCGGTGAAGCCGTAGGTCGCGGGATCGAGCTCGCGATGCGGCGCCTGGCGCACGAGGCCCAGCGGATCGAGATCGGCCGCGAGATGGCCGCGGATGCGATAGGCGCGAATCAGCATCAGCGCGCGCGCCGTGTCCTGCGCGGCGTTGCGGATTTCCGCCTCGGTCTTGCCGGCCATCGCGGCCGGGGCCGCCGCCGCCTTGCCGCCCTTCACGTTGCGGTTGGCCGGGGCCGGAACGGCGTCGGGATCGACGGCGCCGATCACCCGCGCACCGTTGGGCGCCCAGGAGGCGCCGCGCACCTCGGCCAGCACGTCGCCCGCCTGCTCGGCCAGGGCACCGAAGAAGGTCTGCCACTCGGCGTCGACCGACGCGGCGTCCGCGAGGTAGCGCGCGTAGAGTTCCTCGATGAATGGCGCGTTGGCGCCGAACAGGAACGAGGTCTGTTCTGCTCTCATGGCCCGATACTCCCTGGCCTGTATTTGCTGGCCGCCTGGCAGAGGCTGGGCGGCGATCCCGCTTGTCAGCCCTTCATGGCCTTAAGCATTTCCTCGCCCAAAGCCGCAGGCGACTCCGCAACTCTGATCCCGGCCTTGCGCATGGCGTCGACCTTGAACTCGGCGGTGTCGTTGCCGCCCGAGATCACGGCGCCGGCATGGCCCATGCGACGTCCCGGAGGAGCCGTGCGCCCGGCGATGAAACCGACCACCGGCTTCTTCGTTCCGGACGCCTTGAGGAACTCCGCGCCCTTCACCTCGGCATCGCCGCCGATCTCGCCGATCATCACGATGCCCTCGGTCTCGGGATCGCGGATGAACATGTCGAGGCACTCGACGAAGTTGGTGCCGTTCACGGGATCGCCGCCGATGCCGATGCAGGTCGTCTGGCCGAGACCCGCCGCCGTGGTCTGCGCCACCGCCTCGTAGGTCAGCGTGCCCGAGCGCGAGACGATGCCGATCTTGCCGCGCTTGTGGATGTGGCCCGGCATGATGCCGATCTTGCACTCGCCCGGCGTGATCACGCCCGGGCAGTTCGGGCCGATCAGCCGCGACTTGGACGCCGTGAGCGCGCGCTTCACCTTGACCATGTCGTTCACCGGGATGCCCTCGGTGATGCAGACGATCAGCGGGATTTCCGCGTCGATCGCCTCGAGGATCGAATCGGCGGCGAAGGGCGGCGGAACGTAGATCACCGACGCGTTGCAGCCGGTCTTGGCGACCGCTTCCGCGACGGTATCGAAGACCGGCAGGTCGAGATGCTTGGTGCCGCCCTTGCCCGGCGTCACGCCGCCGACCATCCTGGTGCCGTAGGCGATCGCCTGTTCGGTGTGGAAGGTGCCCTGCGAGCCGGTGATGCCCTGACAGATGACCTTGGTGTTCTTGTCGACCAGGACGGCCATCAGTTGTTCTCCTTGACGGCCTTGACGATCTTCTCGGCGGCGTCCGCGAGGTTCTCCGCCGAGGTGATCTTGAGGCCCGATTCCTTGAGGATCTTCTTGCCGAGGTCGACGTTCGTGCCTTCCAGCCGGACGACCAGCGGCACGTGCAGGTTGACCTCGCGCGCCGCGGCGACGACGCCTTCGGCGATCACGTCGCAGCGCATGATGCCGCCGAAGATGTTGACCAGGATGCCCTCGACGTTGGGATCCTTGAGGATGATCTTGAACGCGGCCGTCACGCGCTCCTTGGTGGCGCCGCCGCCGACGTCGAGGAAGTTGGCGGGCTCCGAACCGTAGAGCTTGATGATGTCCATGGTGGCCATCGCGAGGCCCGCGCCGTTCACCATGCAGCCGATCTGGCCGTCGAGCTTCACGTAGTTCAGCGCGTACTTGGCGGCCTCGGTCTCCGCCGGGTCCTCCTCGTCGACGTCGCGCAGCTCCTCGAGGTCCTTGTGGCGGTAGAGGGCGTTGTCATCGAAATTCATCTTGGCATCGAGGGCCACGATGTCGCCCGCGCCGGTCACGACCAGCGGGTTGATCTCGATCAGCGAAGCGTCGAGATCGACATAGGCGCGATAGAGGTTGCCCAGCAGCGTCGTGAAGGCACCGACCTGCTTGCCGCTGAGGCCCAGCGAGAAGGCGATCTTGCGGCCCTGATAGGCCTGGTAGCCGGCGGCCGGGTCGATCGCCTGGGTGACGATCTTCTCGGGCGTCTCGTGCGCCACGGTCTCGATGTCCATGCCGCCCTCGGTCGAGGCAACGACGGAAATGCGGCCGGCGGCTCGGTCCACCAGCATCGAGAGATAGAGTTCGCGTTTGATGTCGCAGCCGTCCTCGATGTAGAGGCGCTGCACGGTGCGGCCGGTCGGGCCGGTCTGCTTGGTCACGAGATCCTGGCCCAGCATCGCGGCCGCCTGCGCACCGACATCGTCGACCGACTTCGAGATGCGCACGCCGCCCTTGCCCGCCGGATCGTTCTTGAAGTGACCCTTGCCGCGGCCGCCGGCATGGATCTGCGCCTTCACGACCGTGACGGCGCCGCCCAGCTTGCGCGCGACATCCATCGCCTCGTCTTTGGTGTAGGCAACGCCGCCCTTCAGGAGGGGGATCGCGAATTTGGCCAGAAGTGCCTTGGCCTGATACTCGTGGATATTCATGGGGTCCTATCGTTTGGGAGTGCGTAGGAAACGCGCCTCTCAGTTTTCATACGCAACTGACCAAGGGATGCGGCACTTTATGAGCGCCGCAAGCCCTTGGCAACGATGGACTGATGAACGTTTGGGGTCGCTCGACTAAAGTCGAAAGACCCTACTTTCTCAACGGCCAACGATCTTGTTGGTGGCGTCGATCAGCGACTGGACGGCAGCGACGGACTTGTCGAACATCGCTTTTTCCTCGGCGTTGAACTCGACTTCCACGATGCGCTCGACGCCCTTGGCGCCGATCACCACGGGAACGCCGATGTAGAGGCCCTTCACGCCATACTCGCCGTTCAGCTTGGCGGCGCAGGGGATCACGCGCTTCTTGTCCCGGAGGTAGGACTCGGCCATCGCGATGGCCGACGCGGCCGGGGCATAGAAGGCCGAGCCGGTCTTGAGATGGGCCACGATCTCGGCGCCGCCGTCCCGGGTGCGCTGGACGATCTGCTCGAGGCGCTCCTTGGTGGTCCAGCCCATGTCGACCAGATCGTGCAGCGAAATGCCGCCGACCGTCGAGTAGCGCAGCAGCGGCACCATCGTGTCGCCGTGGCCGCCCAGCACGAAGGCCGTGACGTCCTCGACCGAGACGTTGAACTCCTCGGCGAGGAACAGGCGGAAGCGGGCGCTGTCGAGCACGCCGGCCATGCCGACGACCTTCTCCGGCGCGAAGCCGGTGACTTCCTGCATCAGGCCGACCATGGCGTCGAGCGGGTTGGTGATGACGATGACGAAGGCGTTCGGCGCGTGCTGCTTGATGCCCTTGCCGACCGAATCGATGACCTTGGCGTTGATGCCGACCAGGTCGTCGCGGGTCATGCCGGGCTTGCGCGGCACGCCGGCGGTGACGATCACGACGTCCGCGCCCTCGATGTCCTTGTAGTCCGACGAGCCGCTGTACTTGGCATCGAAGCCTTCGACCGGGCTGAGCTGGGCGATGTCGAGGGCCTTGCCCTTGGCAGTGCCCTCGGCGGCGGGGATGTCGAAGAGGACGATGTCGCCCAGTTCCTTCTGGCCGGCGAGCAGCGCGAGCGTGCCGCCAATCTGTCCGGCGCCGATCAGCGCGATCTTCTTGCGAGCCATGCGAAAAACTCCCGTTCTTAAAGGCGCCGCGTGGTAGCGCGATTCTCCCGGGGCAGCAAGACAGACGGGTTCAGACCGGGTGTTTCGCCAGGTGCGCCAGCAGGAGATCGGTCGTCCTGGCCGGTGCCTGGTCCATGACGAAATGGCCGACGCCGGGCAGCACTTCCATCGCCAAGGAGGGCTTCACGAACTCCGCCGTGCCGTAGGCTGCGTCGGGTCCGACCGTCGCGTCGGCATCGCCCCAGACATAGAGCGTCGGCACCGAGATGGTCCCGATATCCGCGGCCAGCCCCTTGTTGGAGCGATACCAGGCGAGCGCCGCCTCGAGCGCCTCGGGCGTGCCCAGCACGGAAAGATGATCCTCCAGCGCCGCGGACGGCACGCCCTGGCCGAACAGCCCGTCGCGCAGGCGCTTGGCATCGTCGGCCAGCAGCAGCTTGGCGGTCTCGGGTTCGAGGAAGGCGCGATGGTGCCGCGAGCGATGCTTCTGGTCGCCGTCTTCCTTCAGGAGCGCCTGCCGGAACGACTGCGGGTGCGGCCGCGACAGGATCGTGAGCGATGCGAGGCGATCGGGATGGGCGCCGGCGACACCCCACGAGACCTGCCCGCCCCAATCGTGGCCGACGAGATGGAAGCGCTTGCCGTCGTAGCCGGCGGCGCCCGCGATCTCGATCGCATCGCCGATCAGCCGGTCGAAGGCATAGTTCGAGAGATCGGCCGGATCGGGCCGCGCCCCGGCCGAGTAGCCGCGCTGGTCCGGCGCGACGGCGCGATAGCCGTGCGCCGCGAGCACCGGCAGGGCGGCCCGCCAGCTATGCCGCGATTCGGGAAACCCGTGCAGCATCAGCACCAGCGGTCCGCCGACCGGGCCATCGACATCCGTGGTGAATGCGAGGCCCGACCGGGTCTTGAGATTTATCGTCTCGGCCATGAGCCGATCAGACACCGTTGGCTTTGAACCAGGCAAGCGCCTTCTTCCACGCATCCTCCGCCTGCTCCTTGCGGAAGGACGGGCGGTAGTCGGCGTTGAAGCCGTGCGGCGTGTCCGGATAGGTGTCGATCTGCGACTTCTGGGCCGCCGGGCTGCCGGCCTTGAGCGCCGCGCGCATCTTGTCGACGCTTTCGTTCGAGATGCCGGTGTCGGCGCCGCCGTAGAGGCCGAGCACGGGCGCCTTGAGATCCTTGGCGATGTCGATCGGATGCTTGGGTGTCATCGGCGTCGAATCGCCGACGACGCGGCCGTACCACGCCACACCGGCCTTGAGCGCCGGGTTCTGCGCCGCATAGAGCCAGACGATGCGGCCGCCCCAGCAGAAGCCGGTGATGCCGAGCTTGGCGGTGTCGGCCTTGCCCTCGCCCTTGGCGAAGGCGACGGTCGCGTCGAGGTCGCCCATGACCTGCTCGTCCGGCACCTTCGACACGATCTCGCGCAGCAGCGCCTGCATGTCGCTGACCGCCTTGGCATCGCCCTGGCGGAAATAGAGTTCCGGCGCGATGGCGTAGTAGCCGGCCTTGGCGAAGCGGCGGCACAGATCGGCGATGTGCGCGTGCACACCGAAGATCTCCTGCACGACCAGGATGGTGCCGAAGCCCTGGCCCGACGCCGGCATGGCGCGATAGGCGTCCATCTCCTTGCCGTCCTTGGTCTTCACCTTGACGACACCGGCGGTAAGCCCGTCGGCCGGCGTGGTGATCATGGTCTGCGCCTGGATCGGCTGCACCGACAGCGCGAAGGTGGCACCGAGCGCCGCGCCGGTCGCCGTGGCCTTGATGGCACCGCGCCGCGACACGCCGCCTTCGTTCAGGGTAATCATGCGATCGCCGTCCATGTCCTGCCTCCCGTTCGGGTCTCTGAAAAACGCCGCAGAGCCTATGCTGCGCCCGGACGGGCCCACAATCACGATTAGGCGATGTGATCGAGGTTCAGATACTCCGGGCTCTGCATTTCCATGAGCCGCGAGACGGTGCGCTGGAATTCGAAGGAGCCGTCGCCTTCGGGGTAGAGGTTTCCCGGGTTTGCCGCCGCCGAACAGATGAACTTGACCTTCTTCTCATAGAAGGTGTCGATCATCGTCACGAAGCGAACGGCCTTGTCCTGGCTGTCCGGCCCCATCTTGGGAATTTCCGCCACGATGACGGTGTGGAAACTGTCGGCGATGCACAGGAAGTCGGCCGCGCCCATCGGCTTGGCGCACCAGTCCATGAAATGCGCCATGGCGACACCGGGCGCCGCGCGCGGCACCTCGACATCGCGCCCCTGCGTGCGCAACACGCGCGGCTCGCCGTCGGCGCCGTTGCTCAGGGCGCGGAACGCCTCGTCGAGCTTCTTGGTCGCCCAACTCCCGAGCGGGGTGAGGTAGAGGTCGAGTTCGCGCAGCCGTCCCATGCGGTAATCCTGCGCGCCGCCCAGTTCGAGCACTTCGAGGCGCTGCTTCACCAGTTCGATGAAGGGCAGGAAACGGTCGCGCTGCAGGCCGTTCTTGTAGAGATCGTCGGGCGCGCGGTTGGAGGTGGCGATCACCGTGATCCCCTCCTCGAACAGCGTTTCGAACAGGCGGCCGAGGATCATCGCGTCGGCAATGTTGGTCACCTGGAACTCGTCGAAGCAGAGCAGGCGCGTCTCGGCCGCGATCTCCCTGGCGATCGGCACGATCGTGTCGGATTCGGGCGGAGCGCCCCTCGCCGCCAGCTCCTCGCGCCGGCGATGCAGCCGGGCCTGCACCTCCAGCATGAATTCGTGGAAGTGCACACGGCGCTTCTTGGCGACCGGCGCATCGGCGAAGAACAGGTCCATCAGCATGGACTTCCCGCGACCGACCGAGCCCCAGATATAGAGGCCGTGCGGTCCTTCCGGCGGTTTCGGGGCGTGACCCAAGCCGAGACGGGCGAGGAAGCCCGTCCTGACCGGCGGGGCCACCGCCAGGGCGCTCAACTGGTCGTGGATCGCCTGCAATCGCAGAACGACTTTTTCCTGCACGGGATCGGCGTGGATCTCGCCCGCGGCGCGGCGCGCGGCGAGGTTGGCGAGCGGACCCTTGCCGGTCGAGGGGATACTGGACTCCATTGCGGCGGCATACCTAGCTCACCGTCGCGCGGCTGCCTATAAGGTGCGGCGATGAAGATTGCGTTCCTGGGCACTTCCGCCTTTGCCGTGCCGGCACTCGCCGCGCTGGTCGAAGCCGGTCACGACGTCGCCTGCGTCTATACCAGAGCCCCCAAGCCCGCAGGTCGCGGCCAGCAGGAGCGCAAGACGCCCGTGCACGAGCTCGCCGACAAACTCGGTCTGCCGGTCCGCACGCCGCGCACCCTGAAGAGCGACCAGGAGGCCGAGGCGTTCAAGGCGCTCGATCTCGATGCCGCCGTGGTCGTGTCCTACGGGCACATCCTGCCGAAAAGCTTCCTCGACGCGCCTGTGCTGGGCTGCATCAACATCCATGGCTCCCTGCTGCCGCGCTGGCGCGGCGCGGCGCCCATCCATCGCGCGATCCTGGCCGGCGACGCCGAGACGGGCGTCACCATCATGCGCATGGACGAGGGCCTCGACACCGGCCCGATGCTGCTGGCCGAAGGCACGCCCATCTCCGCCGCCGACACCGCCGAGAGCGTTCACGACCGGCTGGCCGAGTTGGGCGCCCGCCTGATCGTCTCGACCCTCGACGGGTTGCTGCGCCGGAGCATCGAGCCGGTCGCCCAGCCGGTCGAGGGCGTTACCTACGCCCACAAGCTCGGCAAGGAGGAAGGCGTGCTCGACTGGCGCCGGCCGGCCGCCGAGTTGGAGCGTAAGGTGCGTGCCTTCCATCCCTGGCCCGGCACTTCCTTCGAAGCGCCCAAGGCGGGCGGAACCGAGCGAATCAAGGTGCTGGCGGCGGCTCTCACCCTGGCCGGGGGAACGCCGGGCAGCGTCTCCATCGCCCGCGACGGCTTTCCGGTCGTGACCTGCGGCATCGGCGGGCTGAAGCTCCTGAAGCTGCAGCGGCCCGGCAAGTCGGCGCAGTCGGCCGATGCCTTTCTGCGTGGCTTCGCACTCGACGCCGGCACGGTGCTGAGCCCTCCCGCCGTCGTGACGATCCCGCAGCCGACCTGACGCCGTGCCGCGCTACAAGCTCACGATCGAATATGACGGCGCGCCGTTCGTCGGATGGCAGCGCCAGCCGAACGGGCCCTCTGTCCAGGCCGCGCTCGAAGAGGCGGTGTTCGCCTTCGCCGGCGAGCGACCGCCCGTCCAGGCCGCCGGTCGCACCGACACCGGCGTGCATGCGCGCGGCCAGGTCGTGCATCTCGACCTTTCCAGCGAGCGGCCGGTCGAGACCATCCGCTCGGCGATCAACTTCCACTTGAAGCCGCAGCCGGTCTCGGTCCTCACCGCCGAACGCGCGCCGCCCGGCTTCCATGCCCGCTTCTCCGCGACATGGCGGCGCTACCGCTATCGCATCATCAACCGTCGTGCGCCGCCTGCGCTCGATCGCGGCCAGCTCTGGCACGTGCCGGTCGCTCTCGACGTCGCGGCGATGGCGGATGCGGCGACGGTGCTGGTCGGCCACCATGACTTCAACAGCTTCCGATCGACCGCCTGCCAGGCACCCTCGGCGTTGAAGACGCTCGACCTGCTCGAGGTCACGCGCCACGGCGAGGAGATCCACGTCGACGTCGGCTCGCGCTCCTTCCTGCACAACCAGGTGCGCATCCTGGTGGGCACCCTGCATCTCGTCGGACGCCGCCAGTGGAGCCGCGGCGATGTCGAGGCGGCGCTCGCCGCGCGCGATCGTACCCGCGCCGGTCCGACGGCGCCGCCGCACGGCCTGTGCCTGATGGAAGTGCGCTACGAGCTAGGCGCCGGCCACGAGGGCGATGCCGAGGAAGCGGTCGACGATCAGTGAGATGAAGAGCGAGGGCACCCAGTTGACGACCAGCAGCAACGTCGCGACCGGCCAGGCCACGCCCAGCGTCGCGCGCGTCGTCGCCAGGAACCAGTAGAAGAAGAGCGCCTGCAGCGCGATCCGGACGAGTTCTGCCGGCACCGCCGGCAGCAGGGTCGCCAGCACCACGCCGATCACGGCCACGATCATCGCCGGCAGGTTCACCCAGTTCAGCGCGGAGATGTAGCGCGGGAACAGGCCGAGCCAGTTGCGCCGCCGCGCGATCTCGTAGAACAGCACCGGGAACAGCAGCCAGTCGACGACGTAGCGCAGCGCCTCGACCAGCACGATCTCCAGTTCGTCGGCCGTCGAGGTCACGCTCGTGTAGCGCAGAAGCATCAGTGTGACGTGGAGCGGCGCGACCAGGATCATGACCTGGAACGAGCGGACGCAGGCTTCCAGCGTATTGTCGAAGTAGGACGGCGCCGCCGGGTCGCGCTTCAGAAGTCCGAGCGCGCCCTGCATGCCGCGGGCGATTTCACCAGTGCTGATCACGCGCGTCTCAGGCCGCGAAGTAACGGTCGAGTACCGTTTCGTAGACGCGGGCCAGCATCTTGAGGTCGGCGACCGCGCTCTTCTCGTCGACCTTGTGCATGCTCTCGCCGACCAGTCCGAATTCGAGGACCGGGCAGTAGCTGCGGATGAAGCGCGCATCCGACGTACCGCCGGTGGTCGACAGCTCGGTCTCGACACCGGCTACGTCGCGGACCGCGCCGGCCACCAAGTCGCTGAGCGGCCCCGGCGGCGTGTAGAACGACTCGCCCGAGACCTGGACGCTGTAGTCGACGGTACCGTTGCCGCCCAGCGCCTCGTTGGCGCGCTCGATCCGCTCCTTGAGATGGGCCAGCAGGGTCTGCGAGGTCCAGAGATCGTTGAACCGCGTGTTGAAGCGCGCCTTGGCGACGCCCGGGGCGATGTTGGTCGCCGGATTGCCGACATCGACGGTCGTGAACTGCAGCGAGGTTGGCTGGAAGTGCGTGCTGCCCTTGTCGATCGGCTCTCGCACCAGCGCCTCGATGATCGCCGACAGGCGATGGACGGCATTGTCGAGCCGCTCGGGGTAAGCCACATGCCCCTGCACGCCGCGCACGACCAGGTCGACGGTCATGCTGCCGCGCCGGCCGATCTTCATCATGTCGCCGAAGCGCTTCGAGCTCGTCGGTTCGCCGACGATGCAGGCGTCGATCGTCTCGCCGCGCGCGGCCAGCCGCTGCAGCATCTTGACCGTGCCATTGACCGCCGGCCCCTCCTCGTCGCCGGTGATCAGCAGGCTGATCGAACCGCCGAAATCACGGCCGCGACGGCTGAGGAAACGCGACGCAGCATCGGTGAAGGCGGCGATCGCGCCCTTCATGTCGGCGGCACCGCGCCCGAACAGATAGCCGCCCGACAGTTCGGCCGCGAACGGACCGATCGTCCACGACGACAGATCGCCCACCGGCACCACGTCGGAATGGCCGGCGAAGCAGAAGTGCTTTCCGCCGGTGCCGATGCGGGCATAGAGGTTGGCGACGTCGTCTGTGCCGGCCTCGGTGAAATCCATGCGCTCGCACGCGAAGCCGAGCGGCGCCAGCGTCTGTTCCAGCAGCTGCAGGGCACCGGCTTCGCGCGGCGTCACGCTCTCGCAGCGGACGAGCGTGCGCGTCAGTTCGATGACATCGGTAATGTTGGTGCTGAGCGAATCGGGCATGGGCCGGACACTACAGGCCCGCCCCGGCCGTGAGAAGGGCGGCAAAGAAAAGGGCGCCGTCAGGCCAGCCGGCGCCCAGTTTATTTGAGAGGAAGATTGTCTTGCTTGCTTAGGCTGACGCCGTCGAACGATCAGGCCACCATGCGGTCGGCCTCCTGCAGGTTCACCGACACGAGCTGGGAAACGCCCCGCTCGGCCATGGTCACGCCGTAGAGACGATCCATGCGCGCCATGGTGACGCGATGGTGGGTGATGATCAGGAAGCGCGTGTCGGTCCGGCCGGCGATGTCGTTCACCAGGCCGCAGAAGCGCTCCACGTTGAGGTCGTCCAGCGGCGCGTCGACCTCGTCCAGCACGCAGATCGGGGCCGGGTTGGTCATGAACACGGCGAACAGGAGCGACAGGGCCGTGAGCGCCTGCTCGCCGCCCGAGAGCAGCGACATGACCTGAAGCTTCTTGCCCGGCGGGCTGGCATGGATTTCGAGGCCGGCCTCCAGCGGATCCTCCGACTCGGTGAGCCGCAGCTCGGCCTTGCCGCCGCCGAACAGCTTGGTGAAGAGCTGCTGGAAGTGGCCGCTCACCTGCTCGAAGGCGGCGAGGAAGCGCTCGCGGCCCTCGCGGTTCAGGCTCTGGATGCCCTGGCGCAGGCGGCCGATGGCGGCGACCAGGTCGTCGCGCTCGGTCGTCATGGCGGTGATCTGCTGCTCGAGTTCGTTGGCCTCTTCCTCGGCCCGCAGGTTCACGGCGCCCATCGTCTCGCGCTCGTGCACCAGGCGCTCGAGCTTGTGCTCGGCCTTGTCGAGTTCCGGCAGTTCCTCGATCGACTGGACCTCGGCCAGGGCGAGAACGCCGTCCGGCTCGCAGCGCAGGCGCTCGAGGATGCGCTCGACCACGGTCTCGCGATCCTTGGTCGCCTGCTCGACCTGACCCTCGCGGCGGACCCAGGTCTCGCGCGCCTGGGCCATCTCGGTCTCGGCCTGCCTCAGCGCCTTGTCGGACTCCGACTGGCGCGTCTCGCCGATCGCTAGCCGGTCGGCGGCTTCCTGGCGGTTGAACTCGGCCTTGTCGATCTCGTCGGCGAGGACGAAGCGCTTCTCCTCGATCTCGGCCGGCTTGGCTTCGAGTTCGGCGATCGCTTCCGCGGTCTGCTCGCGCCGTGCATCGAGTTCGAGGATCTGGCCGTCGGCCTCGCTCAGGCGCTTGCTCCAGCCCTCATGGTCCTGCGCGATCTGCGCCAGGCGCTCGACGCGCATCTTGGAGTCGCGCGCGAGACGATCGCACTGGCTCTCGGCCTCGACCAGCGCGGCCCGCAGTTCGGCGATGCGCACGCGCAGGGCGCCGGCCTCAGCCCGGTCGGCCTGCGTGTCGGAGATCGACGACAGGCGCGCCTCGCGGAAGGTGCGACGCATTTCGACCTCGGCGATGTCGCCCAGCACTTCGGCGACCGTCGTCTCAATGCCGGCCAGGCGGGTGCGCAACTGGTCGGTGCGGCGGGCGACCTCGACATGGCGATCGCGGGCCTGGGTGGCCAGGCGCTCGGCCGTGGTAATGGCGGCCTGGGCCGCGCGCTCGGCGGTGCGGGTGGCCTCGCCGGCATCCTGCGCCTTGCGGCGCGCGGCGTCGGCCACGCTGCGCTCGTGGGCGCGGGCCAGCTCGACACAGATCTTCTCGGCCTCGCGCGCCGCGGCAAGCCAGGTCTTCTCGGCATCGACGCGCGCCTGCTCGATCTCCTGCTCGGCCACGACGCCATCGATCTGATGGCGGATCTCGGCCAGCCGGTTGCGCTGGCTCAGCCGCACCGCCGCGGTCGACGGCGCGCCGGCCCGCATCGTGTAGCCGTCCCAGCGCCAGACCGCGCCTTCGCGGGTGACGAGCTGCTGGCCAGGCTTCAGGGCCGCCTGCAGCGCCGCGCCGGTCTCGTCGTTGGCCACGATGCCGATAAAGGCCAGGCGGCGGGCCAGCTCGGGGAGAGCGCCGACATGGGCACCGAGCGGCGTCGCCCCTTCGGGCAGAGCCGGCGTCTCGGTCAGCGCCTCGAGCGGCAGCCAGTGCACCGGCGCGCCGCGATCCGACGAGGCTTCGAGCTCGTCGCCGAACGCCGCACCCAGCGCCTTCTCGTAGCCCGGCTCGACCGAGAGGGCGTCGAGCAGCGGCGGCCACAGCGAGTCGGCCGACGACTTCAGCGCCGCGGCGACGCCCGATTCCTCGGCGCGCAGCTTGGTCAGGCGCGCATTGGTCTTCTGCAGGGTCTCGACGGCAACGGCGTGGCTGGCTTCCGCCGCCTGACGCTCGGCCGCACGCGCGCGCTCCATGTCGAGGCGCTCGGCTTCCGCCTTGGCGACGGCCTGGCGCGCAGCGTCGGATTCGTAGCGCTCGGCCTCGCGGGCCGCCTCGATCGACTCCTGACCCGTGAGGCGCGCCTCTTCGAGCGCCGTGCGGGCGGCTTCGAGTTCGGCCTCGACCTCCGGCAGCGCCGGCAGGTTCGACAGTTCGACCTCCAGCTGGCGCTGCTGGGCCGTGACTTCGTCACGACGCGAGGTCAGGCGGCGCAGCCGGTCCTGCAGGTCCGCGATCTCGCGCGACACGCTCTGGCGCAGGGCCTCGTCGTCGGCGATCTGGCGCGTCAGGCGGTCGAGTCCGGCCTCGGCCGAATTGGTCTCGGCGCGCGCGGTGTCGCGCGCCTCCTGGGCGGCTTCGGCGCGCTCTTCCTCGCCCACGCGCTCTTCCTCGAGGCGGACGCGCTGGCTGTCGAGATCGGCGATCGCGGTCTCGGCATCGCCCTTGCGGCCGCGTTCACGCGCGAGATCGTGCTCGGTCTGCTGCAGGCGCCGGCCGGCCTCGAGCTGGGCGGCGGCGACACGCGAGGCCTCGGCGGTCAGCGCATCGTGCGCCACACGCAGGCGCTGGAGCGCGGCGGCCGCAGCGGCCTCCTCGTTGCGCAGCGGCGGCAGCGAGGTCGCGGCTTCGGCCTGCGCGGTGGTGGCGAGGCCGACCAGCCGCGTGAGGTCGGAGACCTGGGCCTCCGCTTCCTTCAGGCGCTCGCTCGAGTTCGCGAGATCGCGCTCGGCATTGGCCAGCTTCAGCGCCAGCACGGAGGCCTCGGCGCGGCGGATATGGTCCGAGAGGTTGCGGTAGCGGCTGGCCTGGCGGGCCTGGCGCTTCAGCCCCTTGTGCTGCTCCTCCAGGGCCAGCAGCACGTCCTGCACGCGGGCGAGGTTCTGTTCGGCCGCCCGCAGGCGCAGTTCGGCTTCGTGACGTCGGGCATAGAGTCCGGTGATGCCGGCCGCTTCGTCGATGACGCCGCGACGGTCGACCGGCTTGGCATTGATCAGGGTGCCGATGCGGCCCTGGCTGACCAGCGCGGTCGAGCGCGAGCCGGTGGCGGCGTCAGCAAACAGCGTCTGCACGTCACGCGCACGAATTTCGCGGCCGTTCACCGAATAGGCCGAGCCGTGGCCGCGCTCGATGCGGCGCACGACGTCGAGCTGGTCGGTGTCGTTCACCATCGCCGGCGCGGTGCGGGTCTTGTTGTCCAGCGTCAGCATCACCTCGGCGATGTTGCGCGCCGGCCGCTGGCCGGAGCCGGCGAAGATGACGTCCTCCATTTCGCTGCCGCGCATCTGCTTGGCGGAGGTCTCGCCCATCACCCACTTCAAGGCCTCGACCAGGTTCGACTTGCCACAGCCATTGGGCCCGACGATCCCGGTCATGCCGGACTCGATCGTAAGCTCCGTCGGATCGACGAAGGACTTGAAGCCGGAGAGCCGGAGCTTGTCGAACTGGACCATTTACACCGCGCCTGTCTGGTTACGTGCTTGGAGTGCCTACTTGGCGAGCTTGCCGAACACGCCGTCGAGTTCCTCGACGGAGCGCGCCCCACGATAGAGCTGCCCGTTGATGAACAGGGTCGGCGTCGAGTTGACGCCCATCGCCTCGCCGCCCTGGTAGTCCTTGATCACGGCATTGCTCATCGCGTCGTTGGCGAGGCAGGCCTTGATCTCGTTCTCGCCCATGCCGGCGATGCGCAGCGGCTTGGCCAGTTCGGCCAGCGGATCGGCCGCCGTCGCCCATTGCGGCTGGCCGCGGAAGATGATGTCGAGCACGCCGAAATACTTGTCGTTGCCGGCGCATTCGGCGATCTGGGCGGCCTTGGCCGCGATCTGGTCGAGCGGGAAGTCGCGATAGACCAGCTTCACCTTGCCGGTATCGATCCACTTCTTCTTGATCTCGGGCAGGACCTGCGTGTGGAAATGCGCACAGTGCGAGCAGGTCAGCGAGGCATACTCGATGACCGTGATCGGCGCATTGGCGTCGCCCAGCACGTGATCGCCCGGCTGCACGGCCTCCAGGCCGGCCTTGCTCGGGGCCGACGCCGCCGCGACGGGCGGCGGCCCGGACGCAGGCGCGCGGGTGCCGAAATAGACGGCGCCAGCAATCGCTGCCACCGCCACGACTCCGCCGGCGACGATCAAGATATTCCGCATTTTCCTTAGTCCTCTCCACTACATCTTGGGAATTCCGCCTGTGGGGAGTCAAACGTTAACGGCCCACCTGGCGTAAAATCGCCGCGATGGCGTCGATTCCGCCCGGATTGCCGTACCCCTGCTCATTGATGAACACGGTCGGGGTGGAATTGACGCCCAGCGCCTGGCCGGACTGCACGTCGGCGATGACTTTGTCCAAAAGCCGGTCGTTGGCGATGCAGGCCTGGGCCTCGGCTTCGCTCACCCCCTGCTCGACCAGCACGGTCATCAGGTCCGCGGCCGGGTCGGACGCCGTCAGCCACTGGACCTGCGTCCGGAACAGCGTGTCGACCGCGGCAAAGAACTTCTCGGGCCCGGCGCACTCCGCCAGCAGGCTGGCGCGCGTGGCCAGCGCATCCGACGGGTAGTGGCGATGCACCAGCTTCAGCTTGCCGGTGTCGATCCAGTCGCGCTTCAGGGCCGGCATGACCGCATTGTTGAAGGTGGCGCAGTGCGGACAGGTGAAGGAGGCGTAGTCGATCAGCACGTTGGGGGCATCGGGACGGCCCAACACGTGATCGCCGGGCAGCGGATCGAGGAATCTGGCCGGCGACTGGGATTGCGCCCGCACTTCGCCCCCGAGACAGAGCGCCGCCCCCAGGCCGCCGAGCAGGAAGCCCCGCCGGCCACTGGCGATGCGTGCGCCCAGCCGGGTCAGCACCGCCCGCAGCTCGGGATCCTCGACCGAAGCGGTGCGGCCGGCCACCTCCTGCTCGATCACGGGATCGGGGCGTTGCACCTTGGGCGCCGCGCGAGGCGCCGAAATGACTCCCTGCACGATCCGCACGTCGTCGATCATCTTGTGCCCGAAATAGGCATTCACCCGTTCCACGATCTGGCCGCTCCTGTGCTGGACCTCGAGGGCAGCGGCGCCGGAAACCTTCAGCCGCAGGGCCTTTCCGGCGCGGGCGCCGCGCCCGGCCAGCAGCGCGTCGGGCCGCGTCGTGCGCGCCAGATCCGGCCCGACGACCGCCGGCCAGTCGGCCTTCAGGCGCACCAGGGCGTTGCTGCGGCCGCCCTTGGCTCCATCGCGGGCGATGCCCGAGGTGAGCTTCTGGGCCAGACCGCCGATCGCACGGAAGCCGTTTTCGCGCATGGACCCTTTCAAACTCCGCTCCGTATGGTAGGCCACGCCCCTTCGACTGACCATGACACACGCTGACCGACTGCTCGCCTGGTATGATCGACATCGTCGCACCCTCCCCTGGCGCGCAGCCCCGGGGGAACGCACGGCGCCTTACCGTGTCTGGCTGTCGGAGATCATGCTGCAGCAGACCACCGTCGCCACGGTGGGCGAGTATTTCCGTCGCTTCGTCGAACGCTGGCCCACCGTCGAGGCCCTGGCCGCCGCGCCGCTCGACGAGGTGCTCTCGGCCTGGGCGGGCCTCGGCTACTACGCCCGGGCCCGCAACCTGCATGCCTGCGCCCTGGCCGTCGCCAACGACCATGGCGGCCGCTTTCCCGAGGACGAGGCGGGCCTGCTCGCCCTGCCGGGCATCGGCCGCTACACGGCGGCGGCGATCCAGGCGATCGCCTTCGACCGTCCCGCCTCGGCGGTCGACGGCAACGTCGAGCGGGTGATCGCCCGCCTCTACGCCATCGACACGCCGCTGCCCGACGCCAAGCCCGACATCCAGGTCCGCGCCGCGCGGCTGGTGCCGCAGCAGCGGGCCGGCGACTACGCGCAGGCGATGATGGATCTCGGCGCCACCGTCTGCATCCCACGCAACCCGCGCTGCGTCATCTGCCCGCTGATGCAGGGCTGCAAGGGCCGCCGGCAGGGCATCGCCGAGGATCTGCCGCGGCGGGCCCCCAAGACGGAGAAGCCGACCCGACGCGGCCTCGCCTTCGTGCTGCTGCGCAAGGACGGCGCCGTCCTGTTGCGCAAACGGCCGACGAAGGGACTGCTGGGCGGCATGGACGAGGTCCCGTCGAGCGCCTGGCGCGAGGGCCCGTTCGTCGCGGCGACGGCGCTTGCCGAAGCTCCGGTCCCGGCGCGCTGGGTGGTGATGGACGGCCTGGTGCGTCACACCTTCACCCACTTCCACCTGGAACTCACCATCGCCCGCGCCATGGCAACGACCGGCCGGCTCGCCGCGCTGGCGCCCGGCACGAGCTGGTCGGCCCTCGACCGGCTGGACGAACGCGCCCTGCCCACGGTCATGCGCAAGGTGATCGAGCACGCGGTGAAGGGTTAGCAGCCCCGTCTGCGGTACCAGGATACCTAATTCAGGGGTGCGACTCTCGCTTCGGTTGTTTCGTTTATTTCGCTTGTTTCGTTTGTTCGCGAGATCCCCGGCCTGTTAAAGCCCTTCCGAGCGGGATTGAATCAGTCGCCCCTCCCAACACCGACCTCACCCTGAGGAGCGAACGCAGTGAGCGTCTCGAAGGGTGGGAACGAGCACCGCGTCTGTTGCCCATCCTTCGAGACGCCGCGCAAAGCGCGGCTCCTCAGGATGAGGGAAATGGGTCAAGTTGAGACGGAATAGAGTCTAGAGCCCCGCCCTGACCTGCTGGCGGAGATGGTCGATCGGCAGGCGGGCGCCGGCGACGTCGACGTGCCAGAAGGTCCAGCCGTTGCAGGCCGGGGCGCCCTGCACGGCCGCTCCCACCTGGTGGATCGAGCCGCGATGATCGCCCCGCGCATTGGAGGCGGACAGTGAGCCGTCGGCGCGCACACGGGCGTGCAACTGGCCGCTGGGGTCGCTCAGCACGGCGCCGGGCTGCAGCAGGCCCGATTCGATCAGCACGCCGAACGGGATGCGCGGCTCGGCCCGCTTGCTGGGCTTGGGCGTCACGTCCTCAGGCGCCAGCGGCGTGATCTCGGCGATGCGCTTGCGCGCGATCGCGGCGTAGTCGGGATCGCGCTCGAGGCCGATGAAGCGCCGGCCGAGGCGCCGCGCGACGGCGCCGGTCGTGCCGGTACCGAAGAACGGATCGAGGATGATGTCGCCCGGATTGGACGCCGACATGATGCAGCGGAACAGCAGCGCCTCCGGCTTCTGCGTCGGATGGGCCTTCTTGCCGTCCTCGCCCTTCAGCCGCTCGCCGCCGGTGCACAGCGGCAGCAGCCAGTCGGAGCGCATCTGGGTGCCCTCGTTCAGCTCCTTCATCGAATCGTAGTTGAAGGTGTACTTCTTGTTGGCGCGATCGCGCGCCGCCCAGATCAGCGTCTCGTGGGCGTTGGTGAAGCGCTTGCCGCGGAAGTTCGGCATCGGGTTGGACTTGCGCCAGACGATGTCGTTCAGCAGCCAGAAACCCTGGTCCTGCAGCGCCGTGCCGATGCGGAAGATGTTGTGGTAGCTGCCGATCACCCACAGCGTGCCGCCGGGCTTCAGGGCCCGCCGCGCCGCCTTCAGCCAGGCGTTGGTGAACTGGTCGTAGCGCGCGAAATCGGCAAACTTGTCCCAGTCGTCGTCGACCGCGTCGACCTTGCTGTGGTCGGGCCGCAGCAGCTCGCCGCCCAGCTGGAGATTGTAGGGCGGGTCGGCGAAGACCATGTCGACGGACGCTTCGGGCAGGCTCTGCATCAGCTCTATGCAGTCACCGACGAGCACGCGATCAATTTTTTCCACAGGCATCTGTGGAAGATGAGTCCACAGGCCCCTCGCGGTCAAGAATCTAATTGAATCAAATGCTTAGACACCATATCGAGTCGGGATTCTCATCCCGACCCACAATAACTAGGGATAGTGACGCAGTTTGAAATCCCGCCGCCGAACCGCGCTCCACCAGCGGCCCCGGATCGGGTATTCTGGAACCGTGACCAAAGGACCCAAAGGCGAAAAGCGTCCTGCCGATCTGAACCGCAGAGCCTTTGATATCGTGCGGATCGCCAGCGGCGAGGCCGAAGACGCTACACCCTCGGCCGCTGCGCAGAAGGGCGGCAAGGTGGGCGGAAGGGCGCGAGCCGAAAAACTCTCCGCCGAGGAACGTAAGGCAATCGCACAAAAGGCCGCAAAAGTACGCTGGGGGAAGTAGATAGATTCACAGTCATCATTTTGTTCCGCCTCTTGCAATAGAGGCGGGAGGCGACTATTGTTGCCAACAAGATGCAAGACCCTGTGCTTCTTCGCCTCGCAGACCGCCGCCGCGCCGCCCAGCGCGCCATCCAACGTGGGACGGACATTGTTGATCGCGGCAAAGCCGAATTGGCCGAGTGCGATCGCTTCGAGCAATTTTACTTAGAGGCAAAGCCAAGCGCGGCTCAGCACACATTTACTATCGATCCCGACTCGATTGCGAAGAGCGTTACGAGCAACCTTCAAGCTGGCAGAGCCCTGGGTGAGGCGATTGCTGCCCAACTCACGCTTAAGCAAGCCATCGTAAAGGCGCTCAAGCCCCATCCCAACGGGCTCGAATCGGGGGATCTGCTGAACATTCTGCGCGAGAGCGGCTATCCCAAATTGCTACGAACTTCGATGTCGCCGCAACTGAGCAGGATGCGAGACAAAGAGGTTGTCAACGTCGAGGGGCGTTGGACACTAATCGAAAACAAGGAAGCCGCCCGTCTGCTTTAGGGGGAGCGGCTTTGTCAATTCCGGCCATGAGCCGGCAACTGCAGCGGCTAACCGATACCAAGCCTAGTGGGTGACTAGGACCCGTTTGCAGCGGGGTGAACTGGTGAAAGGCTGGACGAGATATGAGGTGAGTTCTTTTTTGTTGGTCGTTGGCCGTTAGGTGGGCAAACACCTAACGGTCTTCGGCCTATTCTTTTACCAACCCACTGATTTGACGTCAAGATTCGATTTCCGCCGAAGAAATCGGCAACGGGAAGGCTTGGACTCTATACTGCACAAAATGCTTGGCGGACTCCATCGACAGACTACAATGCCTCTCATGAAATCACTCCCTCTCACCAAGCGCGCTCAGATCGTCGGAATGCTTTGCGAGGGCATGTCCATGCGCGCCGCCTCACGGCTTGCGGACGTAAGCAACAACACCGTGACCAAGCTCCTGATCGAAGCCGGCATGGCTTGCTCCGGTCATCAAGACCGCGCGCTCATGGGCTTGAAATGCCAGCGTCTTCAGATGGACGAGATTTGGTCCTTCGTCAGCAAGAACGCCCGCAACGCCACGGGAGACGACGTAGACAAGGACCTTGGCGATGTCTGGACATGGACCGCAATCTGCGCGGACACCAAACTGATCCCGTCGTGGTTCGTCGGCGACCGCAGCGCTCAATCTGCCGCGATTTTTGTGGCAGACGTGCGCAAGCGGTTGTCCCAGCGTGTTCAGATCACCCCGGACGGCAACCGCGCTTACCTGCCGGCCTTCGATGCGCAGCCTGATTGGAAGGTCGACTATGCGATGCTGATCAAGCATTACGGCTCCGCGCCCGAAGGCCCGGAGCGTCGGTACAGTCTGGCGGATTGCGTTGGCACCTCACCCCAAGTCGTTCGCGGCATGCCGGACAAGCATTTCGTCAACACGTTCTATGCCGAGCGCGCCAACTCGCCCCTGCGCACGGGCTGCCGCCGGTTCACTCGGTTGACGAATGCCTTCTCAAAGAAGGTCGAAAACCACGCATGGGCAGTCTCGCTGCATCTGATGCACTACAACTTTGCGCGCATCCATAGGACGCTGCGGGTCACCCCAGCGATGGCCGCTGCCGTTACAGATCACGTCTGGTCGCTGGAGGAGATCGCCACTCTAAGCCAGCCGGTTGGCCCTGCAAAACGAAGTCCCTATAACAAACCCGGAGTCGTGATCTAGGGAGGGGAGGGTAAAATGCGTGTGATCATCAGGTTCTCGGTAGATGGCGAAAAGAACAGCGTGCTCCGGAACAAGCTCGTCAAGAGCTTGACGGATGTCGGCTTTGTCAGGGGGAAGAAGACCGCCACGTTCGAGCACTCGACCATCAGCGCCGGAAATCTCGGCGTGGCATTACAGGATTTCTACAGGCTGGCCCAGACACACAAAGGTCCGGGTACACTTGATCACTTCTGGCTCTATAGCGACCAGACCTAGATCAGCCTTTCGGTTTCAAACTGCGCCACTACCTAACTAGGGCGGCAGTGAAGAGCCGCCGATCCGTCAACCCGCTTTCGTCCTGCCGATCGCGTCCAGGCGCCCGAACGCTTCATCGGTGAGTTCGAGGTCTGCCGCGTGCAGATTCTCGTGCAGGTGGGCGACGGAAGACGTGCCGGGGATCAGGAGAATGTTGGGCGCGCGCCGCAGCAGCCAGGCGAGCGCCACCTGCATCGGCGTCGCCGACAGCTCAGCCGCGACCTCGGAGAGGGTCGAGGACTGCAGCGGCGTGAAGCCGCCCAGCGGGAAGAAGGGCACGTAGGCGATTCCAGCCTGTGACAACTCGTCGATCAGGGCATCGTCGGCGCGATGGGCGATGTTGTAGTGGTTCTGCACGCAGACGACCTCGGCGATGCCGCGCGCCTCGGCGACCTGCGCCGGGGTGGCGTTGCTGACGCCGAGATGGCGGATCAGCCCCTGCCGTTGCAGTTCAGCCAGCGCCGTGAAGGGCGCCTCGATCGACCCTTCGGCCGGCCCATGGTCGCTTCCCATGATGACCCGGAGATTGACGACGTCGAGCGCCGGGACGCCGAGGTTCCGCAGGTTGTCGTGGACCGCGCGCGTGAGATCGGCCGCGGTGAACGCCGGGTTCCACGAGGCGTCGTCGCCGCGCACGGCGCCGACCTTGGTCACGATCACCAGCCCGTCCGGATAGGGATGGAGTGCCTCGCGGATGAGTTGGTTGGTGACGTGGGGACCGTAGAAATCGCTGGTGTCGATGTGATCGACGCCGCGCGCCACGGCCTCGCGCAGGACGGCGAGCGCGGCCGCGCGATCCCGCGGCGGACCGAAGACGCCCGGCCCGGCGAGCTGCATCGCGCCATAGCCCAGGCGTTTCACGGATCGAGTGCCGAGGCGGAAGGTCCCGGAGGTGACCTGTGTCATGAAAATCTCCTGTGGTGACCGCCGACATATGGACCTTGCCTCCATGAGCGATAATCCTGCCCAATCGCGACGGCCTGTGCGAAATTATGCACAATGGCGATGGACGACCTGAACGATCTCTCCGCCTTCGCAGCGGTCGCCCAAGCCGGTGGGTTCCGGGAGGCCGCCCGGCTGGGCCGCGTGTCGGCGTCGAGCCTGAGCGAGGCCGTGCGACGGCTCGAGGCGCGGCTCGGGGTGCGTCTGCTCAATCGCACGACGCGCAGCGTCGCCCCGACCGAAGCCGGCGCCCGCCTCCTCGAACGGCTGACGCCGGCGCTGGGCGAGGTCGAGGCGGCGCTGGACGTCGTGAACAGCTTTCGCGACCGGCCGGTCGGAACACTGCGCCTCAACGTCCCGGGCGCGGCGGCGCATCTGGTGCTGCCCTCGATCGTGGCGCCCTTCCTGAAGGCCTATCCGGACATCCGTCTGGAGGTCATCGTCGAGGACAGCTTCGTCGATGTCCTGGCCGCCGGCTGCGATGCCGGGATCCGCTACGACGAAAGGCTCGAGCAGGACATGATCGCGGTCCCGATCGGTCCGCGCGTCCAGCGTTTCGCCACCGCCGCCTCGCCCGAGTATCTGGAGGTGCGCGGCCGGCCGATGCATCCACGCGATCTGCTCGGGCACGCCTGCCTGCGCGGGCAGTTCGCGAGCGGCGCGATGCCGCCCTGGGAATTCGAGCGCGACGGCGAAGTGGTGCGGGTCGATCCCACCGGGCCGCTGGTGGTGCGTCTTTCCGGGGCGGCGGACCTCGCGGTCAGTGCCGCCGTCGCCGGTCTCGGCATCGTCTACCACTTCGAAGAATGGCTGCGCCCCCATCTCGACAGCGGCGCCCTCGAACCGGTGCTCGTGCCCTGGTGGCAGAGCTTCCCGGGACCCTTCCTCTACTATCCCGGCCGCCGCCATCTGCCGGCGCCGCTGCGCGCCTTCGTCGATTTCATCAAGACTTGAACATAGGATTGCCGCGACGCAGGGACTTTCGACTGGGGGCGGGATGAGCGGGACACGATCTTTCGAGGACGGCAGGGGCGGACTGAAGCGCCGCGAAGCGCTGGGCGCCGCGATGGCCGGGGGCGTTGCGCTTGCCGGGATTTCGTCGCCCGCGAAGGCGGCCCGTGGCATCCGTACCCTGACGTCGCCCGAGCACCTCCGCGCGGCTTATGACCATGTCATCGTGGGCGCGGGATCGGCGGGCTGTGTGCTGGCACATCGGCTCGGGCGGGCCGGGCGACGCATCCTCCTGATCGAGGCCGGCGTGCGTGCGGACCTGCCGGCCGTCGCGGCCCCACCGGCCTGGCCGACCCTTCAGGAGAGCGCGCTCGACTGGTGCTACGTGACGACGCCGCAACCCGGGCTGGACGGCCGCACGATCACCTGTCCGCGCGGCAAGGCGGTCGGCGGATCGAGCATCATCAATGCGCTGGCCTACCAGCGCGGCCATGCGGCGGCCTACGACCGCTGGCCGGCCGGCTGGCGTCACGCCGACCTCCTGCCCTACTTCAAGCGCGCCGAAACCTTCTCCGGCGGCGCCAATGCCTGGCGCGGCGGCAGCGGGCCGCTACACGTCCTGTCGCTGGCCGACGTCACGGACCGCACACCGGTCGCCGCGGCCTTCATGGCAGCCGCGCAGGAATCGGGATTCCCGGTGACGCCGGACCTTGGCGGGGAAAGCACGACCGGCGTGGGCTGGAACCAGCTCAGCATCGAGGGCCACCGGCGCGACGATGCAGCGACCGCCTATCTCGACAGTCTGGAGAGCGGTCCCGGTGACGCGCAGGTCGACCTGCTCGCCGGCACCGAAGTGCTCGGCCTCGAGATCGAGCGCGGCCGCTGTCTCGGCGTGCGCCTGGCCGACCGGGTCTTGCGGCCCCAGGGCGACGTGCTGCTCTGCGCCGGGGCGATCGATTCGCCGCGCCTGCTGATGCTGTCGGGCATCGGCCCGGCGGACGAGTTGCGGGCGCTGGGAATCGCCAGCGCCGCCGACCTGCCGGACGTGGGTCGCCATCTCGAAGATCACCTGCTGCTGGCCGGCGTGGCCTACCAGGCGCGTCGCCCGGTCCCGGCCTCGCATTACAATCACTGCGACTCGCTGCTCTACGTGCCGCACGCGACGGCCAGCGAGAGCCCCGACATTCTGATCATGTGCCTGTCGGTGCCGTTCGTGCGGCCGACCGTCGGCCCTCTTTCCGCGCCGGCCTATGTCCTGGTGCCCTGCCACCTGCGGCCGCGCAGCCGCGGCAGCGTCAGGCTCGCCTCCCGCGATCCCCGGGCCGCGGCGATCATCGATCCGAACTACCTGGGCGAGCCCGACGATCTCGCGGTGCTGGCGAAGGGTGTCGAGATCGCGCGCGAGATCGGCGCGGCAAGGGCGTTCGACGACTGGCGGGCGAACGAGATCTATCCCGGACCGGCCTGGACGAGCGAAGCCGGCCGCCACGACTTCATCCGCCGGGCGACGGATTCGTTCCACCATCCCACCGGCACCTGCCGCCTCGGCGACGTCGTCGACGAGGCCCTGCGCGTGAAGGGCGTCGCGGGCTTGCGCGTCATCGACGCCTCGGTCCTTCCGGGCCTGCCGGCGGCGATGAGCAACGCCGCCGTGACCGCGGTCGCCGAAAAAGCGAGCGACCTCGTGCTGGCGGGCTAGAGTCTACCTCATCCTGAGGAGCACGCTGAAGGCGTGCGTCTCGAAGGATGGGCAACAGACGTGGTGCTCGTGCCCACCCTTCGAGACGCGCTCCTGCGTCGCGCTCCTCAGGGTGAGGTGCTTTTGGAAGGTCCGGTATGAGTCCGTCTCTGTCGGAAAGACCTCAGGCGCGATTGCGCCGGAACAGCAGCGTGACGATCACGCCTCCCAGCACCGAGGCCAGAACCATGATCACGAACAAGCCACCCGCCGCCAACAGCGCGTAGCTGCGCGCCTTGGCCTCGGCTTCATCGACCCTCTTGTCGATGAGCTTCCGCACTTCGCCGACCTGCGCGGCCATCTCGTCCCGCAGCGCCTTCAGTTCCGGCCCGATCGCGCGGGCACGCTCCGCGGCGGACTCCTTGCCCTTCTCGATCGCTTCTCGCGCAGCCGGTGGCGTCTGGACCGGCCCTGGCTGGGCAACGACTGAACCTGCCCCCACCGCCATCAGGCCGAGAACGAGGATCAGTGACGGAAGAAGTCTGGACATGCGCGGCCTCATCGGGTTGGTCCCGGCATAAACGCAGGCCTGAAGAAATCCCGCAAGAGCCCGCTACGGGCAACTTTCCTACGGCAGCAGACGGGTCCAGCGCGCGAGGGTGAAAGCAAGGCCGGCCAGGTACAAGGTGCCGAAGATCGACTTGTTGTGCCGTGCCAGCCACTCCGGAAGATAGATGTCGAAGTTCGCGCGACGATCGTCCGTATGTCGCGCGGCAACGGCGGTGAGCGGACACGTCCATCCGTTGAAGGCGAGCACGACGACCTCGCCCGTGACGAGGCCGATAGGCAGCGCGGCGTTGAGGTAGTCCGCCCGTGAGGCGAAGACCCAGATCGCGAGGATGCACGCGACGAAGAACACCCACACGATCGTGTGCGCGGCCTTGATGACGGTCAGCACCCAGGGCCCGGACATGGAGGAACCCGCCATGACCTCAGGTCAGCACCGCTTCCACGGGTCGACGCGCCGAGAAGGGAAGCGCAGGTCCACGGCCGAACCGCAGCACGAGGTCGGGGCGGCGCCCGGTCACGCCGATCAGCGCCGCCAGTTCCGGCCGCAGGCTTGCCACTTCCACCGGCTGATTGATGTGCGCGGTCTTGAGGCCAAGCGCCGTCGCCTGCAGCGCGAAGCGCTGGCAGGCATAGCCGGCGCGCACCCAGTGATCCTTGTCGTCGCGCTCCGACACGAAGACGGCCAGACCCGCCGAAGATCGGATGTGGCGGGCATACTTGTCGTTCTCGGCGTCGGGCTTGAAGACCAGATCGAAGAGGAGCGGCCCCAACCAGGACGGAAGCGCCGGGTTGCCGGTCGTGGCACTGAACAGCCCGTCGCCGGTCTCGATCGCCTGACGCGGGCTGAACCGCAGCCACGCCTTCAGTTCGCGCATGAAGGCGGGGTCGGCCATCTGCGTGCTGTTGCCCGCGACGACGAGATCGCGCACGCGGTCGATCTGGGACCGGTCGGTGATCAAGACGAGATCGACGCCGGGCGTGTCGGCGGCGGCGGCCAGGCTTCTCAGCTCGGCGGCGCCGAGCGGACGGCCGTCATACTCGCTCCGCGTCGACTGCCGGTGCGAAATCGCGTCGAACAAGGCGGGCGCGGAGGGCCTGCCGCCGCCGAACGTGAACGCGACGGTTCCCTCGTTCGCCGGATCGAAGCTGAGTTCACCCGCACGCCCGCGCGCCGCGGCGGCGAGCGCGAGATTTTCCGCCGCGCAACCGAGGCTCACGAACAGATGATGGTCGTCAGGGTCGACCGCGGGCGTTCGCCGGGCGAGGTCGGGGAGGATCTCGACCCGGTCCTGCCGGATGCCAAATCGCCACGGCTGGGTATTGTGTCCGTTCGCGGCCAGGGTGGCGTAGCGGATCAGGTCCCGGATCTCGGGCCGTTCGGCCAGAGCCGCCCGTGTCGCGGCAACGGCGCTGTCGTACTCCTCCATCGACCCCATCTGCCGCAGGCCGAGAGTGAGAAGGCCCGCCCCGGCCAGCGCCACGGCGGTGCCGCCGACGAGAAGGTGTCGTCTGTTCATGGCAGGTGATCGCTTTCCCGCCGGGAAAGCCACGTGCCCCGGCGCGCCACCTCAGGCGGTTTCCTCGGCGATCGCCTTCTTCACGCTCGGCCGCTCCGCCATGCGGCGGCGATGATCCACGACCCGCGGGATGCGCGCGAGGTCGACGCCGTCCTTCTCGATCCACTGGGCCAGCGTGAAGAGATAGGCGTCGCAGACCGTGTAGTGATCGCCCATCACCCACGGGCCCTTCAGCATCTCGTGCTCGATCATCTCGAAGCCGGCGCCGACCGATTCCGGCACCTTGCGCCTCATGGCGGCGATCGAATGCGCGTCGTCGGCATCGACCCAGCGATGGCCGCGCATGCGGTGGGCGTGCGCCACGTGCACACTCGAGCAGAGATAGGAATTGAATGACTGGATCTGCGCGAAGAAGAAGGGATCGTCCATCGGCGCGAGCCGCGCCTGCGGGAAGAGCTGCGCCACATAGACCAGCATCGCAGGCGTCTCGGTGAGGATGCCCTTGTCGGTCACCAGCGCCGGCACGCGGCCCTTGGGATTGATCTTCAGGTATTCGGGCGACTTCTGCTGCTCCGCCGCGAAGTCGATGCGCACCGTCGAATAGTCGGCGCCGACCTCCTCCAGCGCGATGTGCGTGGCGAGCGAGCAGGTACTGGCGGTGTAGTAGAGCTTGAGCATGAATGTTTCTCCTGCCGTCAGACTTCGGCGTAGATTTCGATGACGTTGCCGTCGGGGTCGCGGAAGAAGATCGCGCGATGGCCCCAGGCCGGGATGTCACGCGGCGGGCCCATGAGGTCGACGCCGGCGGCTGCCAGCTCGGCCTGGATCTCGTCGATCTCGGGCGGCGCGACGCGGAAAGCGAGCTGAACCGAGGCCGAGCCCGAAGGGGCGCCGGGCCCGTCCTGGAAGGTGCCTTCGAGGGTGCGGGGCCGCAGGCAGAGCAGGCCCGAGCCGACATGGAAGCTCACCCAGCGCGGCGTCTCGCGCTCCAGGCGGAACTTCATCACCTCGAGATAGAACTGCCGCGCACGGGCCAGGTCCTCGCAGAGCAGGACCACGTAGTCGAGGTTACGGATCGAGCCGAGGCCCATGCCTCACACCAGGCGCGTGACCGGCGCGAAGCTGCGCCGGTGGTGCGGTGTGGGCCCCAGCAGCGACAGCGCCTCGAGATGCTGCTGGCTGCCGTAGCCGCGGTTGGTCTCCCAGCCGTAACCCGGATAGGTCAGGGCGAGCGCGTGCATGTAGCGGTCGCGCGTCACCTTGGCGAAGATCGAGGCGGCGGCGATCGAATAGGAATGCGCATCGCCGCCGACGATGGTCTCGGCGCGGCAGCCCAGTTGCGGCGGCGCGCGGTTGCCGTCGACCAGCACGACTTCCGGCTGCTCGACCAGCGCCTGCACGGCGCGGCGCATGGCGAGATACGTGGCCTGCAGGATGTTGACCCTGTCGATCTCCTCGACGCTGGCCTCGGCCACGGCAAACTGCACGACACCCGAGGCGATCATGGCCTCGTAGGCCTCCTCGCGCTGTTCGAGCGTCAGCTTCTTGGAATCGTCGATCATGCGCAGCAGCTTGCGCGCCGCGCGCGTGCGGTCGATGACGGCCGCTGCCGCATAGACCGGCCCCGCCAGCGGCCCGCGACCGGCCTCGTCGATGCCGGCAACACGCCCCTCGCACCGCAGTTCGAATCTGAAGCTTGGCATTATCCCCATCGAGGCCGGCTAGACTGAGCCATGCCCCTCATCGTCCGCATCATCGCAGAAGACACCATCGCGATGGAACAGCTACGTGCGGTGCGCAGACTCGATTTGCCGGACTGGTGCATTGCCGCAGGATTCGTGCGCAACAGGGTCTGGGACCATCTGCACGGCATCGTGCCTGCGCGCCTGCCTGTGGATATCGACGTCCTCTTTTTCGACGCCAGCGAGGTTTCGCGCGAACGCGAGACAGCCTTCGAGCGACAGCTGGAGGCGCTGCTGCCCGGCCTGCCCTGGGAGGTGCGCAACCAGGCGCGCATGCATGTCTGGAAAGACCTGCCGCCGCATCGCGACACCGCCGACGCCATGACCTATTGGCTGGAGACGGTGACGGGGGTCGGCGTGCGCCTGGAGGCCGACGACACACTCACCGTCATCGCCCCGCTCGGCACCGACGATCTCCTGAACCTGCGCTGCCGCCCGACGCCGTACGGGCGCACCCGACGCCACGAGTACGATGCCCGGGTCGAGGGCAAGCGTTGGCGCGACCTGTGGCCCAAAGTGGAGTTCCTCGACTAGAGTTCGGCCCCGATGATCGCTGCCTTCCTGCCTCTCGCCGCCATCGCCTTCGTGGGCGCCCTGCTCCGCCACTTCATTCCCGGCATGGAGCAGACCCGCCAGTCGATGAACAGACTGGTCCTCTACGTCTTCCTGCCGGCGCTGGTGTTCCGGACCGTCATGGACGGCACGATCAGCCGCCTGTTCCTCGAAATCCCCGCCCTGGCCGCGATCGGCACGCTGTCGTGCCTGGCGGTGGGTTTCCTGGTGTTCCACTTCCTGCCGATCCCCGGCCCGACCAAGGGCGCGATGATGCTGGGCGCGGCCTTCGGCAACGTCACCTATCTCGGCCTGCCGGTGCTGCTCGGGGTCTTTCCCGGCCAGGCCGACCAGGTCTCCGAAGTCTCGGTCCTGTTCGAGGTCACCAAGTCGTCGCTCAACCTCACGATCGGCGCCATGATCGCCATCGCCTATGGCAGCCAGGAGCCGATCACCTTCAGACGGACCGCGCTGGAGGCGCTGAAGCTGCCGCCGATCTGGGCGCTGGTCGCAGCGATCCTGTGGAAAGTCTCGGGTGTGCCCTGCCCGGCCGTTGTCATGGATGCCGCCTCGATCCTCGCCGTGGCGGTCAGCGGCATCATGATGCTGTCGCTGGGGATGGCGCTGCGCTTCTCGGCCACCAGGCTGATGGCGCTCGCCCTCCCCGTTGCGGCGATCAAGCTGGTGTTCGCGCCGCTGGTCGTCTTCAGCGCCGTGGGCCCGCTCGGGCTCACCGGCGTCTACAGCAACGCCGCCATCCTGGAAGCCGCGATGCCGAGCCAGCTCCTGTCCTTCATCATCGCCGGCAAGTTCAAGCTCGACGAGGAGACGCTGGCTTTCGTCATCATGGTCGACACGGTCCTCGCCTTCGTGACCCTGCCGCTCGTGCGAACGCTGCTGCTGTCGTGAGCATTGCCCTCATCCTGAGAGTCTGGCCTGAAATGAATTGAATCGATTCAAGCACATACCTCATCCTGAGGAGCGCCGCCCCTCGAGTACCTCGGGGTAAACTCCACGGCGCGTCTCGAAGGATGGGCAACAGGCAAGGTGCGCGTTCCCACCCTTCGAGACGCATCGCTGCGCGATGCTCCTCAGGGTGAGGTTATTGGGGCTATTCATAGCCTCTTGTTTTAGCTGCATTCATTTCCGGCCAGACTCTGAGGAGGCTGCGCAGCAGCCGTCTCGAAGGATGGACGACGGCGGCGGTGCTCGTGCCCATGCTTCGAGACGCGCTCCTGAGTTTACCCCGAGGTATTCGAGGGGGAGCGCTCCTCAGCATGAGGAGTGGGTATGATTCTGTTCTGCTTGGGAAGCTCTAGAACAACCTCATCTGCCTGGCGTCGCGCTTGGCGTCGACCAATGCCGTGCGGGCGGCGGCGGGCACCGCGAAGCGCATCGTGTCGAGGCGATAGCGGACCCTGTTGAGGTCAAGGCGCTTCACCGCGGCGGCGAACCGCTTGCTCAGGAGCTGCGCGATCGGGCCCTCGCCCTTCATGCGCGTGCCGAACTCGGCCTTGTAGAGTTCGCCGCCGCGGATCTGGCGGATCAGCGACAGCACGCGATCGGCGCGGTCGGGCCGATTGGCGCGCAGCCATTCCTCGAACAGTTCCTTGATCTCGAGCGGCAGGCGCAGCGCCGTGTAACCCGCGCGCGTGGCGCCGGCCGCCGCCGACGCATCGAGAATCGATTCCATTTCGTGATCGTTGAGGCCGGGGATCATCGGCGCCGTCATCACGCCGACGGGAATGCCGGCGGCGGCCAGTTCGCGGATCGCGTCGAGCCTGCGATGCGGTGCCGAGGCGCGCGGCTCCATGGTGCGCGCGAGGTCGCGATCGAGGGTGGTCACCGAGAGGAACACCTCGGCCAGGTTGCGTTTGGCCATGTCTCCCAGGATGTCGATGTCGCGGGTGATCAGGTGGTTCTTGGTGACGATGCCAACGGGATTGTTGAAGTCGCTGAGCACGCGCAGGATCTGCCGCGTGATCTTGAGGTCGCGCTCGACCGGCTGATAGGGGTCGGTGTTGGTGCCCATCGCCACCACGTCGCAGCGATATTTCGGCGAGGCGAGTTCGGCCGTCAGCAGAGCCGCCGCCTCGGGCTTGAACAGGATCTTCGTCTCGAAATCGAGGCCGGGCGACAGGCCGAGATAGGCATGGGTCGGCCGCGCGAAGCAGTAGATGCAGCCATGCTCGCAGCCGCGATAGGGATTGATCGAGCGGTCGAACGGAATGTCGGGCGAGCTGTTGCGCGCGATGATGGTGCGGGTGGCATCCTTCGTCAGCGTCGTGCGCAGCGGCGGCAGCTCGTCCTCGATGTCCCAGCCGTCGTTGGTACGGATGCGCTTCTCGTCGTCATAGCGGCTGGTCGCGTTGCTGAGCGCACCGCGGCCGTTGTGCTGCGGTTCGGCGATCTGGTCGTCCGGGTAGAGCGGCGGGACGGGCTCTTTCATGCACCGAGTCTTAGAACAAAAAGAGAACGAGTCAAGCCACTGTCTCTAGGGGTTCATTGTCTCCGCTTAGGACCACCCCTAGAGAGAAGTCATGAGCGCCATCGAGTTACGCCCCGCCCGCCCCGAGGATCGAGACTTCCTGCACAGCCTGTCGCCGCGCCTGTCCGGCGTGCCCGGCCCCGCTTGGCACGACCTGGCCGCGATGGAAGGCTTCCAGGACCGCTACATGGAAGCGACCTTCGCCAAGGTCGACGAGGGCGCGCAGACGCTCGTCGCCTGGTCGGCCGACGGAAAGCGCCTGGGCTACATCCACATGCGCCCGTTCAAGGACGGGGTGACCGACGAGCCCTGCGGCTACGTCTCGCTGCTGGCGCTCACCGAGGACGCCGAGGGTCAGGGCATCGCGCATCTGATGATGCAGTCGGCCGAGAGCTGGGCCCGGGCGCAGGGCTATCGCTTCCTCTGCCTCGACGTGTTCGCCGACAATCGCCATGCCGTGGAGTTCTACGAGCGCCGCGGCTTCCAGACCGAAACGCTGCGCATGGTGAAGCCGTTATAGCCACTCCGAGCGGATCGAGCGGATCGTCTCGCGCTCGAAGGACAAAGCGATCCTCGACCGAAGATGATCCCTCATCTCGGGCGACAGGCCGGCGTCGCTCCATTGCGACGGATCGGAAGGATCTCGCGGCGCTTCCGTCTGAACTTTCCAGCGCGCCATGAACATAGTCGTGCGCAGCCAGGTGAGCCGTCGCATCGGCTGAAGCCAGGGGCGCAACTCGGCGGCGCGCGTCTCGCCGATCTGCGCGAGGTAGGTTTCGTAGAAGTGCGTGACCTCGGCGAGGCAGAGGACCTTGCCGACATCGGGATGCCACACAGTCGACGTCGGCAAGGTAGCGTGCGCGAGGTCGATCGCCGGCGAGCCGACATGCACCTTCTCAAGGTCGACGAACCAGGCGATCCCGACGCGATCGACAATGAAGTTGCCGGGATGCGTGTCGGCCAGCGCCATCGAGAGCGGTTGCAGCCGGCCGGCCAGCGTGCCCGCCAGGTCGCGCATGAGTTCGAGTTCTTCGATGATCTCGGACCGGGCACCGGGGTCAGCGACGGCCTTGTCGAGAAAGCGTCGGGCCCCCTGCTCCACGACATCGAGCGTCGTGCGGAACGGATTGTCCTGGCGCGGAATCGGAGACTGGGATGTGGGCAGTGGCAGCGAATGAAGGCGCGCCAGCGTGTCGGCCATCGCGTCGAGTTGGTCCGGCAGGCGCGGCGCAAGGCCCCCGATGAAATCGACGATCAAGGCCCCGCCGTGCAGTCCGGGCCGCGGCTCGATCACCTCGTGAAGCTTCGGCGTACGCCCCGCCGGCGCGAGATGACGAAAGGCTTCCGCCTGCAGATGCAATCGCGCCGCCGCGGTCGGATCGTCTTCGTAGGCGTAGGCGCGCCAGCCGTCCGTCCCTCAGACGAACATGGCCGTGCGCCGTCCCAGTGGCCGGCAGCGCTTCGCCCTCGCGGATCGCGGCGAGGATGTCAGTCATGATCGCCCTCACCCTGAGAGTCTGGCCGGAAATGAATGCCGCTAAAACAACAGGCTATGAATAGCCCCGATAGCCTCCCCCTGAGGAGGGCGCGAAGCGCCCGTCTCGAAGGGTGGGAACAAGCACCTTGCCCGTTGCCCATCCTTCGAGACGCCGCGCAAGGCGCGGCTCCTCAGGATGAGGTAAGTGCTTGAATCGATTCAATTCATTTCCGGCCAGCCTCTCAGGATCAGGGGGATTCGGAGGTCAGCCACTGCGCGGCAGCTTGCCTTCGTTGAGGCGCGGCATCAGCTCGGCGAAGTTGCAGGGGCGGAAGCGGATGTCGAGCTGCTGGCGCAGGATGTCGTCCCAGCCGTCCTTGCAGGCGCCGGTCGAACCGGGCAACGCGAAGATGTAGGTCGCATTGGCGACGCCCGCCGTGGCGCGGCTCTGCATGGTCGAGGTGCCGATCTTCTGGAAGCTGATCCAGCGGAAGGTTTCGCCGAACCCGTCGATCTTCTTCTCGAACAGGGCTTCGAGCGCCTCGGGCGTGACGTCGCGGCCGGTGACGCCGGTGCCGCCGGTCGAGATCACCACCTCGATGCCTGGATCGTTGATCCACTTCTGCACCTGCGCGCGGATCAGTGCGATGTCGTCGGTGACGATGGCACGGTCGGCCAGGACATGGCCGTCGCGCGCGATGCGCTCGACCAGCGTGTCGCCCGACTTGTCGGTCTCGAGCGTGCGCGTGTCGGAAACCGTGAGAACGGCGATGTTCACCGGCTTGAAGGGCTTGGTCTCGTCGATGCGGTTCATGGATCCACTATACCCCAGGACTCGGCATCCTTCGATGTTCGCCATCGCAGAGCCGACAAACGCCACCGAAGGATTTTTCCTTTGAAGACCGGAAAGGCATCAGGACTTTCCATTGACTCTCCACAGCGGCGTTTTAGTGATTGCCGCCCCGAAAACTCGAACCGCTCGGAGACACCATGACCGCCCCCACCGACTGGAAGCATGACGGCGTGCGGGTCATTCCCGCCGGATCGCTCGACACCAACACCGCCCAGACCCCGGGCATGAACCGGGCGGCGGCCATCAATTTCGCCCGCGTCGGCGCCCAGAAGCTGTGGGCCGGCACGGTGACCATCCACGCCCACGCCAAGACCGGCGCTCATCATCACGGGCACCTGGAAAGCGTGATCTACGTCGTGAAGGGCCGCGCCCGCATGCGCTGGGGCGACCAGCTCCAGTTCGTCGCCGAAGCCGGGCCCGGCGACTTCATCTACGTGCCGCCCTACGTGCCGCACCAGGAGATCAACGCCTCGGACACCGAGCCGCTGGAATGCGTGCTGGTCCGCTCCGACAACGAGGCCGTCGCGATCAACATCGACATCACCCCGGCCGAGAAGGTCGAGGAAGTCTACTGGGTGGATCCGACGCATCCCCATCCGCACAAGCATTAGCTTGTGAGGATGCGCGGGCGGCAGCGCTTGTCATCAAGCGCGAGCAAGGCGCTGTAAACAGCGCCGACCCGCACGGCGCAGAATGGATAAGAACTCGAAGACGGCCCTAACCGGCCGCCTTCTTCCGTTTCGGCCACAGCCCCGCGACCATCAGCACGACCGCCACGATGGCGAAGCCTGCCGACAGATAGCTGTGCAGGAAGATCATCGGGTCGCCGTCCGAGATCGCCAGGGACTGGCGCACCGAGCGTTCGAAGATGGGCCCCAGCACATAGGCCAGGATGACGATGCCGAGGTCGAAGCCGTGGCGGCGCAGCCCGTAGCCGATGAAGCCGAAGATCACCGCGATCACCACGTCGGCCGGATTGCCGTTCGACGAATAGACGCCGATCAGGCAGACCGCGAGGATCATCGGCGTGAGATAGGCGCGCGGGATGTCGAGGATGCGCACGAACAGGCCGATCAGCGGCAGGTTCAGGATCAGCAGCATGATGTTGCCGATATACATGCTGGCCACGACGCCCCAGAAGATCTCGGGCTGGCGCTCCAGGATGGTCGGCCCCGGCGTGACGCCATGGATGATGAAGGCGCCCAGCAGCAGCGCGGTGACCGCGTTCGCCGGAATGCCCATGCAGAGCAGCGGCACGAAGGCGCCGGCGGTGCCGGCATTGTTGGCTGCCTCGGGTCCCGCAAGCCCCTCGACGGCGCCCTTGCCGAACTCCTCGGGATTCTTCGAGAGCTTGCGCTCCATGCCGTAGGACAGGAACGAGGCCAGCACCGCGCCGCCGCCGGGCAGCAGGCCGACGAGGAAGCCCATGACGGTGCCGCGGGCGACCGGACCGACCGATCGTCTCGCCTCCTCGCGCGAGGGCATGAAGCCCAGCAGGTGCGAGGGCGGCGGCAGGACCTTCATGTCCTCGGGCTTCTGCCGCGCCATGAACAGCACTTCGGACAGGCCGAACAGGCCGATCGCCAGCGGCACGAGATTGATGCCATCGCCCAGCGCCAGGACGCCGAAGGTGAGCCGTGGCGTCATGTTGAGGGGATCGCTGCCGATGGTCCCGAGCAGCAGGCCGAACGCCGCCATCAGCAGCGCGCGCGGCAGCGAGCCGCTCGACATGTAGGTGACCATGGTGAGGCCCGCGAGCATCAGCATGGCGTATTCGGCCGGACCGAACTTGATGACCAGCTCGGCGAGCGGCGGCGACAGGAAGGTGATGCCGATGACGCCGACCGTGCCCGCAAAGAACGAACCGATGCCGGCGATGCCCAGCGCTGCCCCGGCGCGGCCCTTGCGCGCCATCTCATAGCCGTCGAGACAGGTCACGACCGAGGAGGCCTCGCCGGGGATGCGCATCAGCACCGACGTCACGGTGCCGCCATAGGCCACGCCGTAATAGATGCCCGAGAGCATGATGATGGCCGAGGTCACGTCCATCTTGAAGGTGATCGGCAGCAGGATGGCGATGGTGGTGAGCGGCCCCAGTCCCGGCAGGATGCCGACGACGGTGCCGAGGAACGCGCCGACGAAGCAGTAGAACAGGTTGTCGAGGGTCAGCGTGGTGGCGAAGCCACCCAGCAGCGCTTCCATGCGGCGGGCCTCAGCGAACGTAGGTGTAGAAGGTGCGCTCGATCGGGCCTTCCGGCAGATCGACGCGCAGCAGCCAGCCGAAGCACACCAGGCCGACGGCGGCGCAGGCGATGCCGTAGCCGATCGAGGCGAACCACGGGCGGCGCTCGGCGAAGCGCATGATGACGACCGTCACGGCGACGGTCGTGACGACGAAGCCGGCATACGTGGCGCCCAGCGCAAACACCGCGAAGGTGGCGATGTAGATCGCGAAGGTGCGGTTCGACTCCCTCGTCGCCTCGACGTCGTCGGTGTCGCCGCCCTCGGTCTCGCCGGCCTGGCCCGGGAAGGCCAGGACGACGAGGGCGAGCGCCACGCAGATGCCGGCCATGAGCTGCGGGAAGAAGCCGGGGCCGGGGCCGTCGAAGCCCCAGCTGTCCAGTTCCATCGCCTTCCACAGGCCGACCAGCGCCGCGGCCAGCAGCCCGAGCGTGGCGATCCGCGTGCCGCTCAGCCTGATCATGCCTTCTTGGCCATGCCGGTTTCCTTGAGGATCGGGACGAGTTCCGTCTCGATCTTCTTCAAGAGCTCGCCGTACGCCTTGCCGTCGCGATAGACCGGCTGGATGCCGAGCTTGGCGATCTGGCTGGTCACGGACTCGTCCTTCATGACGTCGGCCAGCGCCTTGCTCATGCGCTCCTGGATGGCCGGATCGACGCCCTTGGGGAAGGCGTAGCCGAACGGCCCGTTGCTGACCGCGTCGTAGCCCAGCTCGCGCAGGGTCTTCACGTCGGGATAATCGGGCCAGCGTGCCTCGGCCGCCGACGCGAGGAAGCGCAGCTTGCCGGCCTCGATCTGCGGGCGCATCTCGGCGACCGTCTGGATGACCGCATCGACATGGCCGCCGATCGCCGCCGTCACCGATTCGACACCGCCCGGGAAGACGACCCAGCGGAACTTGGCGCCGGTCAGCTTGGCGAGCTGGAACATCGCCACCACGTTGGTGACGTTGTTGGAGCTGTAGGTGAGCTGCTTCTGCTTGCCCTGGTTGACCAGGTCCTCGATCGACTTGATCGGCCCGTCGGCCCGCGCGCCGATGCCGTAACGCAGCGCCGCCACCTGGCCGATGATGTCGAACGCCTTCCACGGATCGTAGGCGACGTTCATCATGTTGGGGATGGCGACGTGGCTCGAGATCGCCACCAGACCGATCGTGTGGCCGTCGGGCGTCGACTGGGCGAGCGTGGTCGGGCCGAGCGCGCCGGCGCCGCCCACCACGTTCTTCACGATGACCGTCGCGTTCAGCCGCTTCTCGAGCGCCTGCGCGATGATGCGCGCGGTGAGATCGGTCGAGGCGCCCGGCGCGTTGGGATTGATCAGCGAGATCTCGCGCGCCGGCCACTTGGCTGACTGGCCGATCGCCGGAGCGGCCACAGTCATGGCCGCGAGGGCGGTGCCGCCCTTCAATACGGTTCTACGATGCATCCTGTTTGCCTCCCATTTTTGTAGGGAAGGACAGTGCTTGCCGGGCCCGCTTCAGGTCAAGCGAGACGTGCCGGCACGCGAACTCTCAGCAGGCCGCGCGCACCTCTGCCGAACGGTCCCATATGTTGGGCTGCTCGCGATTGGTGTAGCCCGACACGAAGAGGTTGGGCTGTCCGGTCTTCACGTCGAACGTGTGACGACGCACCGCGCCGATATTGCCGCCATAGACATGGATGCTGATCGAACCGCGATCGTCGAGCGCGTTGGTGACCTGATGGATGTCGCCCTTCGGGTTGCGCGGCGCCGGTACCAGCACCTCGACATCGCCGGGCTCGAGCTTGGTGAGTTCGCCCGGCACCAGCACGCCGGTTTCGGCATGGCGCGTGAAGGCGAGCGAAGTTTCCGAGCCGCGCAGCATGCCGACCAGGCCCCACATCTCGTGATCGTGCACCGGCGTGTTGGCCTTCGGCGCCCAGACGAAGCTCACGACGCAGAAGCGCTCGAAGGGATCGCACCACAGCAGGTTCTGCGCATAGCCATGCGCCGGCACCTTGGCCGCCTGTTCGGGCAGCCAGTCGTCATGCTTCACAAGCTCGCCCAGGAGCTTCGCGCCGACGTCGACGATCGCGTTCTCGTCCTTGTCCTGCCAGGCGCCGCCGGTCAGGGATGTCATGTCGCCGATGAAGCGACGCAGGCGATCGATGCTCATTCCGCAGCCTTTCGCTGGAAGGTGGTTCCGAAGACTTCCTCGGTGTCGGCACCGAGCGCCGGCGGATCGCGCCGCTTCGAGATGTCGGTGGCAGAGATCCGGACCGGGCTGCCGAAGGTCCTGGTCTTCACGCCGGAGGGCAGCGCCATCTCCTCGATCCAGCCCATGTGCTGGACCTGCGGGTCGGCCAGGATCTGGCTGTAGGTATTGATGCGGCCCTGCGGCACGCCCGCGGCCTCGAAGGCGCCCAACCAATGGTCGACGCCGTTCTTCGCGAACTCGACTTCGAGCAGATCCTTGAGCGCCACCTGGTTGGCGGCGCGCGACTGGGTCGTGGCGAAGCGCTGGTCGGCAAGAAGGTCGGGGCGACCGACCACCTTGGTGACGGCTTCCCAAAGCTTGTTGTTGCCGGCCGCGATTACGAAATGTCCATCCGCCGCCTTGAAGGCCTGGTAGGGCGCGTTGCGCGGATGGGCCGAGCCCA
This sequence comes from Reyranella sp., assembly GCF_965228225.1. Classification (GTDB taxonomy): domain Bacteria; phylum Pseudomonadota; class Alphaproteobacteria; order Reyranellales; family Reyranellaceae; genus Reyranella. The sequence goes on from NZ_OZ245801.1 coordinate 4,285,035, forward strand.
GCTTCTTCGGGTCGTTCCCGGTGCCGAAGAACTCGCTGGTCTGCAGCGCGGCCATGCCGAGGCTGCAACCCAGCATCGAGGCGTCGATATGCGCGCCGGCTCCGCCGCCCGCGACCCGTCGCAGGATCGACACCACGGTCAGCGCGGCATAGAGGCCGGTGCCCACGTCCGAGACCGGCACGCCGCATTTCACCGGCGCGCCGTCGGGCTCGCCGGTCACGCTCATGATGCCGCTCATCGCCTGCACGGTGACGTCGAAGCCGCCCTCGCTCGACCGCGGGCCGCTCTGGCCGAAGGCCGAGATCGAGCAGTAGACGAGGCCGGGCTTCTCGGCGCGGAAGGACTCGTAGCCCAGGCCCAGCCGATCCATCACGCCCGGCCGGTTGTTCTCCAGCACGACGTCGGCCGACAGGATGAGCTGGCGCGCCGCCTGCTTCTGTGCCGGGTCCTTGAGGTCGAGCACGACCGAGCGCTTGTTGCGGTTGATCGAGGCGAAGTTCTCGCTGTAGCCCCCCTCGGAGCCTTCTGTGATCGGCGGCCACTGGCGCATCATGTCGCCTTCCGGCGGCTCGACCTTGATCACCTCGGCGCCGAGATCGGCCAGCAGCATGCCACAATAGGGACCGGCCAGGACCTGGCAGAATTCGACGACGCGTACGCCTGAAAGCGGCAACATGCTCAGCGGGTTCCATCCTGCGGGGTGTAACGGGGCCAGTCGTGCGAGGCGATCTGGTCGAGCGACGGCGTCGGCTGTCCGAGACGCAGCTGATAGATCCAGTAGTTGGTCAGCACGCGCTGCACGAAGTCGCGAGTCTCATGAAGCGGGATCAACTGGATGTAGAGCAGCGGATCCTGCGAGGCATTCAGCGAATTGTCCCAGCGCATGACGTTGCCCGGCCCGCCATTGTAGCCGGCAGTGGTGCGCACGAGATTGCCGTCGGTCTCGCTCAACAACATCGATATGTAGGCTTGGCCCAGCGACATGTTCACGGACGGGTCCCACGGATTGGCGCCCGCGGTCTCCGGCGCGTAACGCGCCGAGACCGCGCGGGCCGTCGCCGGCATGAGCTGCATCAGGCCCATGGCGCCGACCACGGAGCGCGCCTTGGGATTGAATGCCGATTCCTGGCGCATGAAGGCATAGACCAGCGCACGGTCGACGATCGCACCGCTGGACGGCTGCCACGGCGGGATCGGATACATGCCGCTGTCATAGCCCTTGATGTTGTGGCGCTGGTCCCAGTTGGCATTGCCGACGCGGACCGCGAGCGCGGGCAGCTGCGCCTTCTCCGCCAGCGCCATCACCGCCTCGACGTAACGCGGATCGTTGTCGATCGACGCGGCGAACAGCTCGCGCTCGGCCGCCGTCGTGGCGCCGAGCTGCAGCAGGGCGAGCGCCCGCCGCGCCGCGCGGTCGTTGCGCAGCAGGTCGGTGCGGCGCCGGTCGAGTGCCGGCAGCTCGAAGTCGGGCTGGATCTGCATGCCCAGCGCCTTCTGGGCGACGAGCCCGTAGAAGGTGCTGCCATGCAGCGCTGCCCGCTTGAGATAGGGCGCGTACTTCTGCGGATTGCCGGCCAGCAGGTTGGCGCGGGCGGCCCAGAAGGAGCCGGCGGCCAGGGTCCAGGACGAGGCCCGGTCCGGCGACGCATCGGCCACCAACTCGAAGCGGCGGGCCGCTTCAGCCATATCGCCGCGCGTGAAGGCCGTCATGGCGGCCGTCCAGTTGGCGTCGGGCGGCATGCTGGCCTCGACCGGGACCTGCACACCGCGCTGGGGATCGGCTTCGAGCTGGCGGGTGCGCAGGCGGCCGCGCCACAGCTCGACTTCCTGCGGCCCGAGAATCTCGGTCGACGACTTGCGGTCGAGCAGGACGAACGCGGCGTTGAAACCGCCATCGTCGGCCATGCTCTGCAACCGCGAGCGCAACTCGGCCGCGCGGCCGCCATCGGCGCCGTTCACGGTGCGGGCGGCCGCGAAGTTGGGCGAGCCCTGCGTGAAGCCGACGAACGTGGCGGGCGTCAGTTCCGCGCCGCCCGGGGTGCGACGCGCCAGCGCCAGCCGGTAGATCGCCGGCGCGTCGGGATTGTCGTTGTAGTCCTGCAGCCAGGCGGCGAGCTGCTCGTAGCGGGCGGGATAGTTCGGGCTGAGCAGCCGCTGGGCGCCGACATATCCCATCAGGGTCTTGTCCTGCAGCTGCCGGATCTCGTCGTCGGCCTGGGCCCACGCACCGGCCTGCTGCGCCTGGAAGATGCGCCGGTAGCGGTCGCGCGTTTCGTTATCCAGAACGGTCGGCAGATCGGCAACGACGGCTGCCTCGTCGAGTTCGACCACGGGCGGCGGCGGCACATAGACCGCGGCGCGCGGCGCCGGCCGTCCCGCCGGCCGCGCCGCCGGCCGGGCGGTGGCGGCCTTGGTCGCCACGGGCTTGGTCGCCTGTGTCTGGACGGGCTTCTTGGCGGTCTGGGCCGAGGCGGAGGCCGCCATCAGGGCGGCCGCCCCCATCAGAAGGGCGGAAACGGTGATTCGCATGGCCCACCGTAGTTTGACTCCGGCCCATACGACAAGGGTGCGGCGACCAGGGCCGGTGCGGCTATACTGCCCGGAACGGAGGACCGAATGAACCTGCATCAAGAGCGTGCCGCGGCCGTGCGGCACCTGGTCGACGAGGCCCGCGCCATCGAGAAGGACGGCGTGACCCCTGCCAGCCTGGAGAAGATCGGCGGCCTGCTGTCGTCGCTGGCCAGCCGCGCCGACCTGTTTCCGCAGGAAGAGTTCCCGCTTGGCGCCGAGGGCGGCATCTACCGCCTCAGCGAGGATCCCGACCATCGTTTCGCGCTCTATGCCTCCGCCGGCGGCGCCGGCAAGAAGGTGCCGCCGCACAATCACACGACCTGGGCGATCATCGCCGGCGTCCACGGCGCCGAGCGCAATGTCGTGTACGAACGGCTCGACAATGGCGCGCAGGAAGGTGTGGTGCAGCTGCGCGAGGCGCCGTCGAAGGAAAAGACGCTGAAGCGCGGCGACGTGATCGCCTTCCTGCCCGACGACTTCCACCACATCGAGACGCCGGTCGATTCGGGCAATGCCCTGCATCTCCATTTCTACGGGCTGAGCCTCGAGCATCTGCCCGGCCGCGTGACCGTCGACCTCAAGACCGCCACCGCCAAGCGCTTCATGGCCAGGCCCAAGATCCTGACGCCGCTGCTCACGGTGCAGCAGGTCAAGGCGATGCTGAAGTCAGGCGAAGTCTTCGCGTTCTTCGACGTACGCGAGGAAGGCGAGTTCTCGACGCAGGGCCATCCGCTGTTCGCCACGCCCCTCCCCCTTTCCCGCCTCGAGCCGCGGGCGCTCGCCCTGCTGCCCGATCCGCATACGCGCATCGTGCTGATGGATGACGGCGAGGAAGGCCAGGCCGGACGCGCCAATCGCGCCGCCGCGAAGCTTTCGGGGCTCGGCTACACCAATCTCGCGGTCATGGCGGGCGGCCTGAAAGCCTGGCGCGACGCGGGTTTCGAGGTGTTCACCGGCGTCAACGTGCCCTCCAAGGCGTTCGGCGAGATCGTCGAGCACGGCAACGACACGCCGCGCATCGACGCCGCCGACGTCCAGAAGATGATCGACGACAAGGCCGACATGGTGATCCTGGATTCGCGGCCGCTGCCGGAATTCACCAACATGTCGATCCCCGGCGGCATCGACTGCCCCGGCGCCGAGCTGGTCTACCGGGTGAAGGACTTCGTGACGCGGCCCGAGACGCTGGTCGTCGTCAACTGCGCCGGCCGCACACGCTCGATCATCGGCGCCCAGTCGCTGATCAACGCCGGCTTGCCCAACAAGGTGATGGCGCTGAAGAACGGCACGATGGGCTGGCACCTGGCCGGCCTCAAGGTGGCGCGTGGCGAGACCAGGAGCTTCGGCCCGCAGGGACCGGAGGCCGCGAAGTTCGCGCAGGCGGCCGCTGCGGAAATCGCGGGGAAGATGGGCATTCCGAAGATCGACAAGGCCGGCCTCGCTGCGCTGGAGAAGAAGGGCGGCCCGCTCTATCGCCTCGACGTGCGCGATCCCGCCGAATACGCAAAGGGCCACCTCCCGGGCTTCCGCCATGCCGCCGGCGGCCAGCTCGTGCAGGCCACCGACCAGTATGTCGGGGCGCGCAACGCCACGATCGTGCTGCACGACAATGACGGCGTCCGCGCCACCATGACGGCGCACTGGCTGCTGCAGATGGGCTGGAAGGAGACCTACATCCTCGACCATGCGCCGACGGCCGCCGAGCTCACGACCGAGGCCGAGCCGCGCTACCCGGCAGGCTTCGCCGTGCCGGAGGTCGCGGCCGTGACGGCGGCCGAGCTGCAGACAGCACTGGCCACGACCCTTGTCATCGACCTCGATACCAGCCTGAAATATCGCGACGGCCACGTGCCGGGCGCCTGGTTTGCCGTTCGCGCCAATCTTGCGCGCACCCTGCCGGAAATGCGGACCAGGCAGGCTGGCGTGCTCCGGACGGTCGTGGTGGCGCCCGACGCCGAGCTCGGCGCCCTCGCAGCCGCCGAAATCGCCGATCTGACGCCGGATCTGCCCGTTGCCGTTCTGACAGGCGGTATGAAAGCGTGGCGCGAGGCCGGCTTCGAGGTCGAGACGGGCCACGTCCGGATGGCGGACCCGCCAACCGACGTCTGGTACCGGCCGTACGACTTCAAGGAGGATGTCGAGGCGGCCATGCGGCAGTACCTGGACTGGGAGGTCGATCTCGTCCCGCAGGTCGAGCGCGACGGCGACGCCCGGTTCTCCGTGCTGAAGCGGTAGAACGGCGGAACGCTTGCATTTCAGGGCCTTGTCACATCGTCGCGTACGCTTGACACCCCGCGGCCCTGCCCATAGGTTCCGGCGCGTTTTTCATTGTGACCGCATCGTGTTGGTGGGGTGGCGGTGGAAAGCCCGGAGCGGAGCATCCGGTTATGGCTGAGGACGATCGGAAATCGACCCCTGACGAGCTGGATCGGCGCCTGAAAGGCGTGCGACAGGCTTACCAGAAGGGAACGGGCCAGTCGTCGAGACCCGCAGCGAGCGGCGCCGGAGGCGAAAAGCTGGGCGTCGGCATGCGGATCGCAGTCGAACTGGTGGCGGGCGTCGTTGCGGGGGCCTTTCTGGGCCTGATGGCTGATCAGTGGTTGGGTACAAAGCCCTGGCTGCTGATCGTGGGGTTCATACTGGGATGCGGTGCGGCGTTCATGAACGTCTACCGGGTTGCGCAGGCTGAAGAGCGGCGCAGCAAAGCAGCCCAGGATGAGAAGAAGAGCTGAATGGGGATAGAGTAACGTGGCCAGCCCGCTCGAGCAGTTTGCTATCCAGGACCTAACCGCCCCGCTGTTCACCATCGGTGGCCATCACATTGCGGTCACCAACTCCGCCGTCTTCATGATGGGCGCGGTGGTCCTCTCGTCGGGCCTGCTGCTCGCGGGCGCGGGCAAGGGCGCGATGATCCCCGGCCGCATACAGGCGATGTCCGAACTCTTCTACGAGTTCATCGCCAACATGATCCGGGACAATGTCGGCAGCGGCGGCAAGAAATTCTTCCCGTTCATCTTCACGCTCTTCATCTTCACGCTGTTCGGCAACATCCTCGGGATGCTGCCCTACGGCTACACCTTCACGTCCCAGATCGCCGTCACCTTCTTCATGGCGATGGTGGTGTTCCTCGGTGTGACGCTGATCGGCCTGTTCAAGCACGGCCTGCACTTCTTCTCCCTGTTCTTCCCGCATGGCGCGCCGCTGTTCACCGCGCCGATCCTGATCCCGATCGAGCTGGTGTCCTATCTCAGCCGCCCGATCAGCCTGTCGGTCCGACTGTTCGCCAACATGACCGTCGGTCACGTGCTGCTGAAGGTCCTGGCGGGCTTCGTCGTGGCGCTCGGCTTCTTCGGCTTCGTCCCCCTCATCGTGCTGGTGGCGATCACCGCGCTCGAGCTGCTGGTGGCGCTGCTGCAGGCTTACATCTTCACGATCCTCTGCTGCATCTACCTGAACGACGCGCTGCATCTGCACTAGTCGCCGCGCCCGTATCCATCGATCCATCACGTCAAAGCCAAGAGAAAACAGGAGATAGAAATGGACGCTTCAGCCGCCAAGTTCATCGGTGCAGGCCTCGCCGCCATCGGCATGATCGGCGCCGGCATCGGCGTGGGCAACGTCTGGGCGAGCTACATCACGGCTCTGTCGCGCAACCCGGCCTCGAAGGCCGAAATCGGCGCCAACATCTGGATCGGCTTCGCCGTCACCGAGGCCATCGCGCTGTTCGCGCTGATCGTCGCGCTGATCGCCCTCTTCGCCTGAGTTCGATCGTGCCCGTTCAGGCACTCCGGACTTCGGTCGCCGCGGCAGCCCTGATCGGGCTGCCGTTTGCCGCGCAGGCGGCCGGCATGCCGCAGTTCGACCTCACGAGGTTCCCCACCCAGATCTTCTGGTTGGTGGTCTGTTTTGCCGTTCTCTATTTCCTCATGGCCAAGGCCGTCCTGCCGAAGATCGGCGCGACGATCGAAAGCCGCGAGCATAAGATCCAGGCAGATCTCGACGCCGCCCAGAAGGCCAACGATGCGGCCCGTGCCGCGGGTGTGGAGCAGGAAAAAGCGCTCGCCGAAGCGCGCGGCCAGGCTTCCGGCCTGATCCGCGAGGCCTCGGAGGCCGCTGCGGCCCAGACGTCGGCCAAGCTGCACGAAATCAGCGACCGGCTGGGTGCCGAGATCGTCGCCGCCGAGAAGCGGATCGGCGAGCAGCGCACGCAGACCCTCGCGGGCCTGGGCAGCATGTCGACGGAAATCGCCACGGCGGTACTGGGCAAGCTGGTGGGATCTGCCGATCCCGCGCAGGTCGCCCGTGTCGTCGACGAAGCAGCAAAGGCAGGCAAGCCATGATCGGTACCGCATGGGCAGCCGATGCACACGGCGGCGGCGGAGGCTTGTTCTCCGATCCGACGTTCTGGGTTGCCGTTTCCTTCGTCATCTTCCTGGCGATTGCCGGCAAGCAGATCGTCAAGGGGCTGACCAAGCTCCTCGACGACCGCACCGCCCTCATCGCGCGCACGCTCGGCGAAGCCGAGAAGCTCCGCAACGAGGCGCAGAAGTCGCGTGACGACGCTCAGAAGAACCTCGCCGACTCGGCCAGGCTCGCCCAGGAGATCGTGGCGCAGGCCAAGCAGGAGGCCGTGCGCCTCACGCAGCACGCCGCCGAGGAGCGCGAAGCGCTGATCGCCCGCCGCGAGCAGCAGGCCAAGGACCGCATCGCCCAGGCGGAGGCCCAGGCCTCTCGGGAAGTGCGCAACATGGCCGTCGACGTGGCGCTCGCCGCCACGCGCACCCTGCTCAAGGAGCAGGTCGGCAGCGGCCGCACCCAGGCGATGATCGACGACTCCATCGCCGAACTGCCGCGCCGTCTGCACTGAACTTCAGAAAATAGGGATCGCCCGCAAAAAACAAGAGCGGGCAACCTGGTGCCCCCGCCGCAAGGCGGGGGCTTTTTCTTTGCCGACTCGCTCGCCCTCACCCGCCTCGCGGGGGAGGACGAACTCCAGTCGTTACTTCCATTTGGCGAAGTAGAAGCGCGGCAGTTCATCGGGGAAAGTCTTGAACTCCAGGCCCTTCGAGAAGGCGTAGGTGTTCACGTAGGTGTTGATCGGCAGCCAGTAGGCCTTCTCGGTGGCGATCTTCACCGCCGCCGAATAGGCCTTCTTGCGGGCCTCGGTGTTCGAGGTCGAGCCGCCTTCGGCGATCAGCTTCTCGAGCTCGGGATCCTTCGAGTAGTTGTCGAGCGCGCCGGCGCCGAACATGACGGGCATGATCGCGGAGACGTCGTTGATCGAGTAGCTGCCCCAGCTGCCCATGTAGAGCGGCGCTTCGCCCTTCTGGGCCTTCTGGATGGCCGGCGCGACCTGGAGCTGGGTGATCTTCACGCGGATGCCGACGGCGGTCAGGTAATTCTGGATCGCCGCGCCCCATGACGTCGGCTGGACGTAACTCACCATCTCGACGTCGAAGCCGTTGGGGAAGCCGGCCTCGGCCAGCAGCGCCTTGGCCTTGGCCGGATCGTAGTCGTATTTCACCGCCGCGTCGGCATCGCAGCCGAACTGGCTCGGGAAGCACGGGGCCGGCGGCACGCGGCTGCCGCCGCCCACCAGCTTCTCGGCGAACTGCTTGCGGTCGACGGCATGCCAGATGGCCTGACGCACCTTGAGCTTGGTCAGCGGATTGTCGGCGCCGGTGCGGCCGGCCGCGTCGATCGAGAGGTAGCCCACGCGCATCGATTCCTGACGCACGGCCTGCAGGAACGGCATCTTGTTGATGTCGTTGGTCTGGTCGGGATTGATGTTCCAGATCCAGTCCGCGCGCTGGGCCAGCAGCTCGGTCACCGCGGTGGCGAGGTCCGGCACGAAGCGGACATGCAGCTTCTTGATCGCCGGGACCCCCTTGGGCGAGCCCTTCCAGTAATCGTCGAAGCGCTCGAAGAACACTTCCTTGCCCTGGTCGTTCTTGACGATCTTGTAGGGGCCGGCGCCAACCGGCTTGGCCGAGAAGCCCTCGGGCCCGACCTTCTCGCGATAGGCCTTGGGATGGATCGGCGTGACCATGGCGAGATATTCGAGCGCCGCCGGGGTCGGCCGCTTCATCTTGATGCGAACGGTCCAGTCGCCGGTCTTCTCGGCCTTGTCGATCCAGGCGTAGTTCGACGGCGTCGCCACCTTGGAGGCAGGATCGGCCGCCATGTTGATCGTGTAGACCACATCGTCGGGCGTGAGAGCGCTGCCGTCGTGGAACTTGACGCCCTGCCGGATCGTGAGATCGAGCGTGTTGTCGTCGGTGAACTTCCAGTCGGTGGCGAGCGACGGCTTGATCTCGAAGGTCGCGGGATCGCGGTGCACCAGCATGTCCCAGGCCTGGTGCGCGAGGATCAGGCCGGTGCGCTGGCTGTTGAAATACATGTCGACGTTGGGCACGGCGTCGTTGAACAGGATGCGCAACGTATCGGCGCTCTTCTGGGCGAAGGCTTGCGGAACCGCAGCGGCGGCGCCGAGGACGGCGGCGGTGGACGAAAGCAGGGCGGTACGACGGGTGATCTTCAAGAAAGCCTCCGGTTTGTTCGGGCGAGCCTAGGCTGCTGGCCCGCGATGAGGCAAGCTTCACGCCAAATGAGGAGATGGACATGACCGACAAACTCACCGGCAGGGCGCGCAGCAAGGCCCTCGCCTCGATCAAGGGATGGAAGAAGGTGCGCGGCCGCGACGCCATCCAGAAGAGCTTCAAGTTTTCCGATTTCAACGAAGCCTGGGGCTTCATGACGCGCGTGGCCATGGCTGCCGAGAAGGCCGACCACCATCCCGAATGGTCCAACGTCTACAACAAGGTCGAGATCGTTCTCAGCACGCACGATGCCGGCGGCCTGTCGGAGAAGGACGTGGCGCTCGCCAAGATCATTGATTCGCTCGCCTGAGGACTGCGGGAGTCTTCAACCGCACTTCAATTCGAGTTTATCTGCCGCCGTCGCGCACATTCGACCAGCCGCCTGAATGCGGGCTTTCGGGCCGTGATCGGCGTGATCGCCGGATCGTAACCGCTCTGTAACCACTGGAAATCCGGCCGAACGATCCCAGATTGGTGCCCTGAGTTGCGTTCATCCTGGAAAGTTCAGCCCGATGTCTACCAAGTCCTTCCTGCTTGCCGCGGCGCTTGCCGCGCTGGCGCTTTCGCCCTCGTTCGTCTCGCCGCTTTCGGCGGCCACCCTGCCAGGCGTGGCTGACATGGACGGCGACACGGATCTCCAGAACTGCACCGCCGAAGCACCGGATGACACGCCCCTGGGCAGCGGCCGGGTGGTTGCGGTCGATCCTGCCGCGGGCCGGATCACGCTGGAGTATCGTCCCCTGCCGCTTCTCCCCGAGGGCGGCGTCCGGGTCTTTGCCGTCGAGGACCCTGCCCTCCTGAAGGGTTTGAGCGCGGGCGATCGCGTCCGCTTCGACGTGGAACGCGATGGCCGTCGTTATGTGCTGAGGCACCTCGAAAACAGCAACTAGGAGGCCATGCGCCTCCGCGCGTGGCGAAGCAGTTCGCCATCGCGCGGGTGATCCATCGCCTCAACGCCGACCAGCTTTTTCCCGAGTTGCTCGGCATGGCCGGCGCGGACGTATTTCTCGAAGGTCGTCAGCGGGCCGACCGGGCCCGCGATCATCCAGCCTTGCACTTCGGCGAGCTCGGCGAGGATCGCCTCGAAATAGGCCCGATCGTCGCGGACGTGCCCGGACGCCTTCACGTCGCGCTTCTCGACCTCGCCGGCTCCAAATCTGTAAATGTGGGCCTCATCTGCATTCAGCCAGACGGCGGCATGCGGCGAGCTCACATGCCCCTCCCACGCTCCTCGTCGCCCTGATTGTGCTCACCGCCCGGCTGGGCGATTTCGCGCAGGGCGTTACCGACCCGGCGCCCGTCCTTTTCGTGCGACGCGACGTCCGCCAGCGACAGAATTCCGACGAGGCGCTTGTCGCGATCGACCACCGGCAGGCGGCGCACCTGCAGTTCGCCCATATTCCTGGCGACATGCGCGGTGTCTTCGTCGGCGAAGCAGTATTTCACGTCCTGCGTCATGACCTCGCGCACCTCCGCAGCAGGTCCCTTGCCGTTGCCGATACCGCGCACGGCGATGTCGCGGTCCGTGATCATGCCGACCAGCCGGTCATCATCGCCCACCGGCAGCAGCCCGGCGTCGATCGCCAACATCATCCGCGCGACCTCTTCGATCGTGTGATCGGGTCTCGCAACGCAAACATCGCGCGTCATCGCCTCGCTTACTCGCATGGCTTCGCTCCTGTCGTTTGGGTTCAGCAACAGAATGCCGACGCGGAGACTGTGGTTGCGCCGACCGATAGCCGAGCGCGAGATCGGGGAGAATCTAGGTCCACACCGTCGGAACTGTCTTTCTCGACCGGCGTTGGGCGCCATGGAAAACCCACTGGAAAACCCGCTTTCCTGGCTCGATCAGGCCGTCACTTGGGCGCCGAACTGGGTCATCTCCGTCGCCTTCCTGTTGCTGGCGGCAGGCGTGGCGGTCACCTTGCACGGGCTCGCCTTGCGCCTGCTGCGCTGGTTGATTCCCGCATCATACGAATTTCTCCATTCGCTGGTGTCGGCCACGCAGGCGCTGCTTCGTGCGGCGCTCGTCATCTTCGCCGTCGCCCTCACCTTGCCGCTGGTACCCCTCGGAACCGAAGGCAAGGCGGCGATCGGGCATTGGCTGATCGTCGCCTTCATTCTCCTTCTGGGATGGAGCTGCACGGCGGCCATCACGCTGGCCTCGGATTTCTACCTTCGTCGCACCGACATCGACTTCAGCGGCGATCCGCTCGGACGCAAGCACCTGACCCAGGTGCGCGTGCTGCGGCGTGTCGCGGCGACGCTGGTCATCGTCATCACCGTGGCTGCCGCGCTCATGACGTTCGAGTCGGTAAAGCAATACGGCGTCAGCCTGATTGCCTCCGCCGGTGCGGCGGGCCTCGTGGTCGGCCTCGCGGCGCGCCCGCTGCTCACGAACCTGTTCGCCGGTATCCAGATCGCGCTCACCCAGCCGATCCGCATCGGCGACGCCGTCATCGTCGAGGGCGAATGGGGGTGGGTCGAGGAAATCACCGGAACGTATGTGGTCATCAAGATCTGGGACTGGCGCCGGCTGGTCGTGCCGCTCTCCTACTTCCTGGAGAAACCCTTCCAGAACTGGACACGGCAGACGACGGACCTGATCGGATCGGTGATGCTGTGGGTCGACTACACGGTGCCCGTCACCCGCATCCGTGCGAAGCTCGAGGAACTGGCGAAAGCCTCGAAGCTGTGGGACGGCCAGGTGGTCAATCTGCAGGTCGTCGACAGCAACGAGCGGGCTTTGCAGTTGCGCTGCCTCGTGAGCGCGCGGACCTCGCCCGAGGCCTGGGATCTCCGCTGCGAGATGCGGGAGAAGCTGATCGTGTTCCTTCAGGAAGAGTATCCCGGCGCGTTGCCGAAGCAGCGGGCCGAGCTGGTCGAGTTCAACCGGATGACGGCGCAGGCCGCGGAGTGACGTTTTCGGGCCGCGAAAGGTCCCGCCGTTTTGAGTGGCCCGGCCCGGCGTCCGGGCGGATGCTTCCTCCAATAAAAGTGGAGGAAATGCATCATGGCACAGCGGCGGAAAATCCTGCTTGGCGGACTCGCGGCAACGACGGCCCTGGCAACCGGCTTCGGCACCCGCGCGCAGTCCTTTCCCAGCAAGCCCCTTCGCTTCATCGTGCCTTTCGCGGCGGGCGGCAACGCCGACGTCACCGCTCGCCTGGCGGGCGAAGGAATGTCGCGCAAGCTCGGACAGCCGGTGATGATCGACAACCGTCCCGGCGCCGGCGGGGTGGTTGGCCAGGACCTCGTGCTGCAGGCGCCCGCCGATGGCTACACGATGGTGATTGCCGCCTTTGGAACGCTCTATGTTTCACCGCTGATGGCCGGCAAGCCGTCGATGGTTCCGTCCTTTGCGCCGGTCAGCATGCTGAGCACGGTCCCCATGATCGTCGTGGTGCCCGCCAACAGCCGCTTCAAGGACTGGCCGTCGCTGCTGGCGGCCGCCAAGGCAAAGCCCGGCACCATCAGTATGGGCCATGCCGGGAACGGCACGCCGAACCACACCGACATCCTGCGCATTCAAGAGAACGAAAAGGTGAGCTTCGCGATCGTGCCCTATCGCGGCTCAGGAGTCGGGCTGAACGACGCGCTGGCAGGACAGATCGACAGCTACTGCGATCAGTTGAGCAGCTCGCTGCCGCACATCAAGTCCGGCAAGCTGCGCGCGCTGGTCGTCGTCGGCGAGAAGCGCGCTCCGGAATTGCCGGACGTCCCGACCTTGGCCGAAACCGGTTGCATACCCTTCGACGGCGGCACGACCTTGGGCCTGTTCGTGAAACACGACACGCCCCCGGCGATCATCGCCACGCTCAACGCCGCCGCGGTCGCCGCACTCGACGATGCGACGATCAAGCAGAAGTTCGCCGAACTGGGCGCGACGGTCCGCCCGTCGACACCGGAGGCCTTCACCGCTTTCCTCAAGACCGAGGACGCCGGGATCGGCGAGCTCGCGAAGAAGGGACTCTTGAAGCCGGAGTAACCCTACTTCGGCTTGGCCGCGCCCTGCCCCTTGGGATCGCCCGCCTTGCCCTTGGCTTCGGCGGCCTTGAGCGAAGCGCCTTCTTCACCATCGAGCGCCGTCGCGGCCTCGCGTGCCGCGCCCTCGACCTTGTCCTTCTTCAGGAATTCGGCGGTGCGCTTGTTGTAGTCGGCGGTGGCGGTGTAGCTGCCTTCGCCTTCGATCTTGTCCTTGGCCTTGTCCATGGCGTGCTCCATCGTTTCCAGACGGGGAAACGCGGCAGGCCGCCCTTGGTTACGTGAAAAGCCCGATCTCCCGGTAATAACGCGCAGCACCGGGGTGCAATTTCTCGCGACCCGGCACCACGGCGACCGTATTGGCGGCCGTCGTTTCGGCGAGCTGTGGCGGCGGATTGCCGGCCTGCTGCAGGGCGTGCAGCGCCTTCACCGTGCGATAGGCCACCGTGTCGTCGAGACCGGGCCGCGCCAGCACGAAACTCCAGGATCCGACGGACGCGATGGCGGCGGACTGACCCGGAAAGCTCCCGGCCGGCTGGGTGATGGGCTTCAGGAAAGGGTGTTTGGCAAGGATTCGCTGGATTTCGTCGCCATCGGGCGCGATGAAGCGGGCGCCCTGCTGGCTGTTGGCCATGGTCATGAAGCCCGGCCAGCCATTGCCGCCGCCCCACAGGGCGGCCGCGCGGCCGTCGAGCACCATCGCCGGGCCATCGCCGGCGCGCTCGAGATAGATCGGCTGGAAGTCTTTGGCCGCGTCGAGGCCGAGCCCATCCATGGCGTAGCGGCCGAGGATCACCAGGCCCGAACCGCCGGCGCCCCAGGCGATCGGCTTGCCCTTCAGGTCGGCGATGGTGCGATAGGGTGAGTCGGCACGCACGACGAACATGCCGGCGGTCGGATACATGGCGGTGAGCACGCGCAGATCGGCCGGTGCGCGTCCCACGCCCTGCAGCGCCGCATGCACCACCTCGCCCTGGACCAGCGCGATGTCGAGCGTGCCGGCCTCGAGCATCGGCACATTCTCGGTGCTGCCCCGGGTGTTGATCGCCTCGATCTCCAGCGCCGGGTCGAAGCGGCGGACACCCTCGACGAAGGCCGCACCGTAGACCGGGAAGCCGCCGCCCGGCGTGGCCGTGCCGAGACGGACTTTCACGGGCTGCGCCCCTGCCGGTCCGGCCGCGAGCAGCAGACCGAACGCGCCGCCCAGCATCGCGCGCCGGCGCGGATGCAAGGGCGCGGAGTCTTCATCCGCGTGCGGCCCTGCCATGCAGCCCCCTCTACGGCTTCTTGGTCTCGAAGAACGGCTCGACCGTGCCCTTGAGCTTGATGGTCAGCGGATTGCCCTTGCGATCCACCGTCTTGCCCACGGCGACGCGGATCCAGCCCTCGCTGACGCAATACTCCTCGACGTTGGTCTTCTCCTGGCCATCGAACCGGATGCCGATGCCGCGCTGGAGAAGCGCCTCGTCATAGTGCGGGCTCTTCGGGTTGGTGGAGAGACGGTCGGGGAGTGTATCGGACATGGGGTTCCTATAGCATCAATGCGTAGACGATGCCGGCCATCGAACTGGCCAGCAGGACCGGGATCATCCCGAAGCGGAAGCGGAATACCGCAACGGCACAGGCGGCCGCCAGCACAACGGCGGCGATGTTGGCGGAGGCGAGAACCGGCACGTCGACCGTGGCGCCGAGCAGCTGCACCGGCCGCAGCTCGCCGAACAGGACCTGCAGCCCGAACCAGACGGCGAGGTTGAGGATCACGCCCACGACCGCCGCCGTGATGGCCGCCAGCGCGCCCGACAGGGCCTTGTTCGAGCGCAGCTTCTCGACATAGGGCGCGCCGACGAAGATCCAGAGGAAGCAGGGCGTGAAGGTGACCCAGGTGGTGAGCAGACCGCCCAGCGTCCCGGCGAGCAGCGGATTGAGGCCCTCGTGGTCGCGCCACGCGCCGAGGAACCCCACGAACTGCGTCACCATGATCAGCGGGCCCGGCGTCGATTCCGCAAGGCCGAGCCCGTCGAGCATCTCGCCCGGGGTCACCCAGCCATATTTGTCGACCGCCTGTTGCGCCACGTAGGCCAGCACCGCATAGGCGCCGCCAAAGGTCACCACGGCCATCTTGCTGAAGAAGACCGAGATCTGCGTGAACACGTCGTCGGGTCCGCGGAGGAGCCAGAGCAGCGCCACGGGCGCCAACCATAGAACGAGGAAGAGCGCGCCGATCGACAGCGACCAGAGGAGGTTGGGCCTCGCATGCGCGGGCGTGGCCTCGCCCAGCAGCGACTCGGCATCTCCCAGTCCGGGCCGCCCGCCCGCACCATGGCCTCCAGCCTGGAATTCCGTCCGGCCGAGCCTGGTGGCGGTGAAGCCGATCAGGCCGGCCGCAACCACGATCACCGGAAACGGCACGCCATAGAAGAAGATGGCGACGAACGACGCGGCTGCGAGCAGGCGCATGGCGTTGTTGCGCAGCGCGCGCCCGCCGACCCGCAGCACCGCCTCGACCACGATCACCAGCACGGCGGCCTTGAGGCCGAAGAACAGGCCCTGCACCAGGCTGACCTTGCCCAGCAGCACGTAGACCCAGGACAGTGCCATGATGGCCAGCAACCCCGGCAGCACGAACAGCGTGCCGGCGATCAGGCCGCCCGCCGTGCGGTGCATCAACCAGCCGATATAGGTCGCGAGTTGCTGCGCCTCGGGGCCGGGAAGAAGGGTGCAGTAGTTCAGCGCCTGCAGGAAACGCTGCTCGCCGATCCACTTCTTCTCCTCGACGATGATGCGATGCATCACGGCGATCTGGCCCGCCGGCCCGCCGAACGACAGGGCGGCGACCCGCAGCCAGACCTTCACGGCTTCGGACAGCGGAACACCGTGGGACGGCACCGAACTCATGACTTCCTCCCGGCCGGCGGCCAGTCGTGCCCCTCGTCGAAGGCGTCGCGGCACCAGCGATAGAAGGCGTCGTAGAGCGCGAGGCCGGCCTCGAGCTGTGCCAGGTCGTCGGCATACATGCGTGACAGGCCGAGCGAGGCGGCGAGCAGCCCGGCCGATTCCGGCGCAATTTCCGGCCGGCCGGTGTCGGCGCCGCGCACGATCGTGGCCAGTCGCTTCAGCGGCTCTGTCGCGAGGCCGAACTCCTCGACCATGAGATCGAAGGTGCAGCGCTCGCCGCGATGGCTCCAGTGCACGTCCGCGTGATCGACATCGAATGGCGTGGCCCCGAAACGGTCGGCGACCTCGAGCACGTCCGAGGGTGCGACGAAGAGGAAAACCGCGTGCGGATCCACGAAGCGGCGGATCAGCCACGGACAGGCGATGCGGTCGACCTTGGGGCGGCTGCGGGTCACCCAGACGGTGCGGCCGCTGGCGTCGCGCCGCGGCAGGCGTTCGACCGGCACGGTCGGCAACCGCGCCGCCTGCCAGGCGAGAATTCCGCCTTCGAGCACGTCGGCCGGCACGCCCTCGTGGCGCAACCACGCTGCCACACCCTGGCTGAGTTTCAGGCCCTTCTTGCAGACCACCACGGCGGGCCGGCGGGCGGCGACGAAGGCGGGTCCCCACGCAGGCACCTCGGCCCACGGGCGACGCACCGCACCCGGCACGAGGTGCGGGTTGGCGTCGAAGTCCTCCTCGGTGCAGACGTCGATCAATATTGGTGAATCGGGACGGCCGATGAGGCGGGCGAGTTTGTCGGGAGAAATCGCGTTGGGCGAAGGCATGTGAAGCGTCCTCTTGAAGTGGAGCAGGACGCGATGCTTCGGCTGTCGCCTCGTGGGGAGATCGCGATCCCCATCGCAGCTTCTTTTAAAGAGAGTGCAAATACTGTCAAGCTTGGCCAATTGCCGGGCTCGCGGGCCGCGGTTAGTTTGCCCGAGGGAAAAGTGGGAATGTCAGTGCAGAAATTGCCGGGGGTTTCATGACTTGGGGTCGTCTCGTTCTTTTGGCACTCGCCGTGGTGGGAACGGTCGTGGCGTGCGACCGGTCTCCGCGGACGGTGCCGCAGACGGCGCAGATCAAGCGCGCCTATTGGGGCCTGCCGCAGGACGCTCCGGGGGCCGACGTGACCAGCCTGGTGACCTGCCCGGGCGGCTATCCCTGTGACGTGTTCGCCAACGGCCCCGCCTATAACGACAACCGCTTCGACGTCGCCAAGAGGCTGACGGTGATCTGGACCTGCCAACCGCAGAACTTCGTCCTGTCCGAAGTCGCGACGCCGAGTTTCAAGGTCCGGATGGCGTGCGTCGGCGGCACGCCGCTGGTGCCCCGGCGCATCGACATCGTCGAAGCCTCCTGGGGCGGTCCCAGCTCAGCGATCGACGTGACCCAGCAGGTGCGCGACATCTGCGGCAGCGGTCCGACCCGCTGCCAGGTGCCGGCCATGGCCTATATCTTCGGCATGCCCGATCGCCTCACCAAGACGCTGCGCATCCGCTACACCTGCAACGGCCAGACGACGCCCGCCCGGCAGGCGACGGAGAACAGCATCGCCGACCTGCGCTGCGAGCAGCCGGGCGACCTCGACTGAAAGCTCAGCGTTGCCCGGCCGGAGCGCCGGGCGGCGGCAGGCTTCGGCGGCATTCGCCGTGCAGCAGCCCGCCATAGTTGGCCCCGAGCGGCGTCATCGAGAAGGCGCCGTCGTTGCGGTTGTAGGTCATCGAGAAGTTGGGAAAGGTCGCACGCAGCGCCTGGAACGTGATGACCACACTCGTTCCCTCGGCCATCGAGGTCCCGTCCCAGACGCCGACCGTATTGCGCCGGTCGTCGAACACGACGCTGAAATTGCGCACCTGGCCGCCCTGGTCGGTGACCTTGCAGGCGAGCCAGCGCGGCTCGGCGCTGGCCGGAGCGGCCACAACGGCCAGTCCGACCACCGCCGTCAGGAACATCGCAAGCCGCATTGTCACGCCCTCCGGGCCGGTTACTTGGGCGCCATGCGGATCGCGCCGTCGAGACGGATCGTCTCGCCGTTCAGCATGGGGTTCTCGACGATGCTCATGGCGAGCTGGGCATATTCCTTCGGGTCGCCGAGCCGCGAGGGGAACGGCACCTGGGCGCCCAGGCTCTTCTGCGCTTCCGCCGGCAGGCTCATCATCATCGGCGTGAGGAACAGGCCCGGGGCGATGGTGCAGACGCGCACGCCGAGGCTCGCGAGGTCGCGCGCGATCGGCAGGGTCATGCCGACCACGCCGCCCTTCGACGCCGAATAGGCCGCCTGGCCGATCTGGCCGTCGAAGGCCGCGACCGATGCGGTGTTGACGATGACGCCGCGCTCGCCGCCGTCCAGCGGCTCGGCCTGGCTCATGGCGTAGGCCGCGATGCGGATCACGTTGAAGGTACCGATCAGGTTGACCTGGATCACCTGACTGAACATCGCGAGATCATGCGGGCCGGACTTGGAGATGGTGCGGCCGGACCGGCCGATGCCGGCGCAGTTCACGACGACGCGCGGGGCGCCCAGCTTCTCGACGACCGTCTTCACGGAGGCCTCGACGCTGGCGGCGTCGGCGACGTTGGTCTTGACGAAGAGGCCGCCGATCTCCTTGGCCTTCTGCTCGCCCAGCTCGTCCTGCAGGTCGAAGATGGCGACCCTGGCGCCCGCGGCCGCCAGTGCCGACGCCGTGGCGCCGCCCAAACCCGACGCGCCGCCCGTGACGATGGCGGCCTGACCCTTGACGTTCATCCGTGTCCTCCGTGGTTGGGCGCTTTTAGCATTTCCATCCCCCTTGCCAAGCGGGCCCGCCGACCCAACCTTTCCCCGCATGAGCGATGCATCCGACCTGGTCCGGAACGAGACGACCGTCCGCCGGAATTTCTGGCAAAAGGCCCGCCGCAACCTCGGTCGCGTGCCCTTCACCGAGGATGCCGTCGCGGCCTTCTACTGCGCCAGCGACAGCGCCACGCCGCTGCCGATCCGCGCGACCCTGTTCGGGGCGCTGGCCTATTTCGTGCTGCCGTTCGACGCCATTCCCGACCTGCTGCTGGGCTTGGGATTCACCGACGATGCGGCGATCCTCGTAGCGGCCTTCACCGCCGCCCGCATGCACATCACGGAAGATCACCGCGCACGGGCCCGGGCCTGGCTGCTCAAGGAGCAGGGCCGGACGGGGGCCCGCCCGGAGGCTTCTCCGGCGGGGTGACCGCAGCAGCGCGCCGCCGCTCCCGCGCCACCGCGTGCTCGCGATGGGCGATATAGAGCGCCGAGGCGATGACGATGGCCGCGCCGACATAGGTCCAGACGACCGGCATCTCGTTCCACATCAGCCAGCCCATGAACACCGCGAAGGGCAGGCGCATGTATTCGAACGGCGCGATGGCCGACATCTCGCCGGACTTGAAGGCCTGCACCCAGAAATATTGACCGACCGTGGCGGAAGAGGCGATGCCGATCGCCAGCACCCAACCGAACAGGTCGGGCCAGCGCCACACCCAGATCGCCGGCCCCGCCAGAAACAGGGTCGAGAAGATCGCGAACTGCGTCAGGATCATCAGCGGCGATTCTGAATCCGAGAGGCGCTTCACCAGCAGGATCGAGATGGCGACGCAGGCTGCATTGGCCAGCGCCACCAGCGCGCCGAGCTGCAGGCTGCCCTCGCCCGGCCGCACCATCACCAGCACGCCGATGAAGCCCACGACCGTTGCGGTCCAGCGCCGCCAGCGCACCTTCTCCTTGGCGATGAGCGCTGCCACCACGACGGAGAAGAGCGGCTGGGAGAAGGCGATGGCGGTCGCGTCGGCCAGCGGCAGCATCGAAATCGCGTAGAAGCCCAGCACCATGGAGGTGGTGCCCATGAAGGTGCGCCAGAAATGCCCCTTGATGCGCTGGCTGAGCCAGGGCTTGACCTTGCCCGCCATCATCAGCGGCAGCAGCATGATGACCGACAGGATCGCGCGGAAGAACGCGGTCTGGACGCTCTCGATCTGCTCCGAAAGCAGGCGGATCATCACACCCGTCGAGGTGAAGATGAACCCGCCGCTCACCAGCCACAGCGCCCCCTGCACGTTGGGCGGCAGGCGCCGCAGCCAGTCCCGCATCAGATCTTCCGCTCGTGACCGACCCAGTACGGTTCGCGCAACGTCTTCTTCAGCACCTTGCCCACCGGGCTGCGCGGCAGCGTGTCGACGAAGTCGACCGACTTGGGCGCCTTGACGCCGCCCAGCTTCTCCTTGGCGAGCTGCATCAGCTCGTCGGCCTTGACCGTCATGCCGGGCTTGAGCTCGACGACGGCCTTCACCGCCTCGCCCCACTTCTCGTCGGGAATGCCGATCACCGCGCAGTCCTGCACGGCGGGATGGCTCCACAGGACCTGCTCGACCTCGCCGGGAAAGACGTTGAAGCCGCCGGAGATGATCATGTCCTTCTTGCGATCGACGATGTAGACGAACCCGTCCTCGTCGATCACGCCGATGTCGCCGGTATGATGCCAGCCGAAGGCCGACGCCTCGGCCGTCGCCTCGACGTTGTTGTAGTAGCCCTTCATCACGAGGTTGCCGCGCACGACGATCTCGCCGCGCTGGCCCCGCGGCAGAAGCTTGCCGTGATCGTCCATCACCTCGAGCCGCACCAGCGGCGAGACCTTGCCGCAGCTCGCGAGCCGGTGCCGGTTGTTGCTCTCCAGCGCCGCCACGTGATCTTCCGGCGAGAAGAAGGTGCAGATCATGCAGGCCTCGGCCTGGCCGTAGGTCTGCGTCAGCACCGGGCCGAACACCTTCACGGCCTCGACCAGCTTGTCGACCGACATCGGCGCCGAGGCATAGACGAGGTGCTGCAGCGAACTGTAGTCGTACTTGCCCACGTCGGGGTGCGCGAGAAGCATGTAGATCAGGGTCGGCGGCATGTAGACATGCGTGACCTTGTGCTTCTCGATTGCGGCCAGAATGCCGCCGGGATCGGCCGTGCCCATGAAGATGTTGGTGCCGCCGAAGGCCAGCAGCGGAAACGAACAGACTCCCGCCGCATGCGTCATCGGCGCCACCATCAGGTGGACCGGCGGCGACTTCACCGGCATGCAGGCCCAGAAGATCGAGTTCATGGTCTCGATGTTGCCGTTGGTGATCTGCACGCCCTTCGGCCGGCCGGTGGTGCCGCCCGAACTGGCGAGGAAGGCCACGTCGTCCGGAGCGTCGGGCAGGTCCGGCGCCTCCTCCTTCTGCGCCGCCAGCCATGTCTCGAAGGACGGCGTGTCGATGCAGATGAACCCGGTGATGCGCGGGCAGGCCTCGCGGATGCGCGCGAGGTAGCCCTCGAAGCTCGAATGGTAGAACAACACCTCCACGTCGGTGTTGTTCAGGATGTAGAGGTTCTCCTCCAGCGCGTTGCGCGCATTGACCGGCGCCCAGGTGACTCCGGCGCGCACGATGCCCAGCAGGCAGGCATAGGCCGCCGCATGGTTGGGACTGTAGACGGCGGCCTTCGAGCCGCGCCCCAGCCCCATGGCCAGCAGCCCGTTGGCGACGCGATGGGTCTGGGCGCGGACCTCGCGGTAGGTCCAGCCCTGCGTGCCGTCATGCAGGCAATGCCGCTCCGGATAGAGATCGGCTCCGCGGTCGAAATAGTCGATCAGTCGCATAGCGTCCCCCGCCCTTTCATTTTCCCGTTTCAGGCAGCGTCGTGTCGCCCCCTCCCAGCGGCCGTTCCATGAGGACGCTGTCGAGCCAGCGGCCGAACTTGAAGCCGACGCTCTTCAGGGTGCCGACCATCGCGAAGCCGCAGGAGGCGTGGAGGTTGATCGAGGCCACATGCCTGGAATCGCCGATCACCGCGATCATCTGGCGCCGGCCGTCGCGGGCGCACAGGTCGATCAGCGGCAGGAGCAGCGCCTTGCCGACGCCTTGGCCTACCGCATCTTTGTCGATGTAGATCGAGTTCTCGACCGTGAAGCGATAGGCCGGGCGGGTCCGGTAGAGGCCGGCATAGGCATAGCCCAGCACGCGCCCTTCCTTTTCGGCCACCAGATAGGGCAGCCCGAGATCGAGCACCGCGGCGCGGCGCTTCGCCATCTCGGCGAGGTCCGGCGGATCGACCTCGAAGGAGGCCGTCCCGTGCAGCACATGATGTCCGTAGATTTCCGCGCAACGCGCCACGTCGGCCTCGCTCGAGGCCCTCACCGTCAGTCCACTCACGTCTTCAGATCCCCACGTCGGTTCCGGTGGGGATTATAGACCTAGTTGGGATTGACGCCGCGTCGAATGGCGCCGGCGTCCGGACCATCGAACTTGAAGAGGCTGGCGGCCAGCGGCAGGCCGGTCTGCAGCCCGTTCAGCGAAACATCGACCCGCTGGCCGCGGTTGTCGATGATGGTCCAGCCGCGCAGCACCATCGGGTTCTCGTTGACGCGGACGATGACCTTGCCTTCGTTCGGCTTGCGGGTCTGGCTCATGGTAAGCTGCAGCATGCCGTCGGCGCGCTCGACCTTCTCGACCGTGAGGTCGCCGCCCTGCAGCACCAGCGGCTCGCGCACCAGGAAGGAGGCGGCGGTCCAGCCGATCGGCCACTGGCCGAAGTCGCGGTTGGCGATGTCCCACATCGTCACCTGGCTGCCGTCAGCCACGATCTTGAGCTGCGACGGCGGATCGTACTCGAAGCGCATGCGGCCGGGCCGGCTCACCGAAAGCGTGCCCTGAACCACGGTGCCGTTGGGGTTCGACTGGACGAAGCGGGCCTGCATGGTGCGGATGCCGTTGAAATAGCGCTCGACCTCCGCAACCTGGGGATTGAAGGCCGGCGCCTGGGCCTGTGCGGGCGCCTGGGCCTGGGCCTCGAGGGCGCCCATCGACAGAAGGGCAACGGAGGAAAGAGCGGCGAGCAGGAAGCGCATGCGGCGGATATGACGGTCGAATAAGGCGGAATCAAGCATCGGCAGGCGCTTCCCAATCGTGTGAACAGCCGTTTACCATACGGCCACCAGCAGGAGGTAACGCCATGCATGTCGGAATGGCTGCGGTCTTCCAGAACACCGGCCGGGCGCTCAGCGACCGCCAGATCTACCTGAACGAGTTGGCGCTGGCCGACATGGCCGAGCCGCTGGGCTTCGAGTCCATATGGTCGGTCGAGCATCACTTCACCGACTACACGATGTGCCCCGACGTCGTGCAGTTCCTCTCCTACATGGCCGGCCGGACAAAGCACGTGCGGCTGGGGTCCATGGTGGTCGTATTGCCCTGGCACGATCCGGTGCGGGTCGCCGAGCAGATCTCGATGCTCGACCATCTCTCCGGCGGCCGCATGATCCTGGGTCTCGGACGCGGCGCCGGGAAGGTCGAGTTCGACGGTTTCCGCCTCGACATGGGCGACAGCCGCGAGCTGTTCGTCGAGTACGGCGAGGCGCTCCTGAAGGGGCTCGAGACCGGCGTGATGGAATACCAGGGCAAGCACTACAAGCAGCCCGCGGTCGAGATTCGTCCCGCCCCGTTCAAGAGCTTCCGCGGCCGCACCTATGCCGCCGCCGTCTCGCCCGAGAGCGCGCGCATCATGGCGCGGCTGGGCGTCGGGCTGCTGATCATCCCGCAGAAGCCGTGGCGCGAGGTCGAGAAGGAACTCACCGAGTACAATTCGCTCTATCGCGAGATCAACGGCACGGACGCGCCGCAGCCGATCTCGGCCGGCTGGACCTTCGTCGACGAGAGCGCCGAGCGGGCGCGCGAGATGGCCGTCAGGTACATCGGCGGCTACTACCGCACGGTGCTGGATCACTACCAGTTCGCCGGCGCCCACATGAAGAACCAGCGCGGCTACGAGTACTATGCCAAGATGAACGAGAAGCTCGCGGTCTACGGCGACCAGAAGGCCATCGAGTTCTTCGCCGACCTCCAGGTCTACGGCACCCCGGAGCAGGTCTACGGCAAGATCCTGGCCATCCATGAACAGACGAAGAACTGCGCCTATGTCGGCGTCTTCTCCTATGCCGGCATGGCGCACGAGGAAGCGGCGCGGAACATGAACCTGTTCGCCCGCACGGTGCTGCCGGAACTGCGGAAATTCGATGCCGGGGCGGCGGTGGACCGCGCCGGCCCCCTGCCCGACCTGCGCTTTGCCGCCGCGGCGGCGTAAAAGGCGCGCGGGCCGCGCCTGCTAATGCCGCCTGCCGGCTGGTCCACCTTCACATTTGTAATGTACACATAATGGCGGCCGCTTAGTTTCGGCCTGCAATTTGCGGAACCGCCAGTGCCGCCGTCCGGCCGGCACGAAAGCCATGCTGCGGTGCCGCACCACGAGGGAGAAAGCGCGATCAGTATCCAGTCCGTCCCCCGCCCCCGCCCGCCCTTCGAACGGATTGCCCTGTTGCTGCAGGGCGGTGGAGCGCTCGGCTCCTACCAGGCCGGCGTCTACCAGGCGCTGTCCGAGGCCAACCTGCATCCCGACTGGGTCGCCGGAATCTCGATCGGCGCCATCAATTCCGCACTGATCGCCGGCAATCCGCCGGAGACCCGCGTGGAGAAGCTGCGCACCTTCTGGGAGACCATCACCCGGTCGCCGCTGGGACTGCCGACGATCAAGGGCTTCGAGTTCAGCAGCGACATGGAACACCAGTTCGTGAACCAGCTGCGCTCGTTCGGGACGATGATGTTCGGCGCGCCGGATTTCTTCAAGCCGCGGTTCCCGCCGCCGATCTTCACGCCCGCCGGCAATCCGGGCAACCTCGCCTACTACGACGTCGCGCCGCTCAAGGCCCTGCTCGAAAGGCTGGTCGATTTCGACCGCATCAACGCCAAGGAAATGCGCTTCAGCGTCGGCGCCACCAACGTCAAGACCGGCAATTTCATCTACTTCGACAACGACACCCATACGATCGGCCC
Organism: Reyranella sp.; assembly: GCF_965228225.1. Taxonomy (GTDB): domain Bacteria; phylum Pseudomonadota; class Alphaproteobacteria; order Reyranellales; family Reyranellaceae; genus Reyranella. Next base: position 4,309,985 of record NZ_OZ245801.1, read on the forward strand.
GCAGCACGTCATCGCCAGCGGCTCGCTGCCGCCGGGCTTCCCCGCGGCCGAAGTGGACGGCGAGTTCTATTGGGACGGCGGCGTCGTCTCGAACACGCCGCTGCAGTGGGTGCTCGACGCCCGTCCGCGCGCCGACACGCTCGCCTTCCAGATCGACCTGTGGAGCGCGCGCGGCGACTTGCCGCGCGACATGGTCGAGGTCGACACGCGCATGAAGGACATCCGCTACTCCAGCCGTACGCGTGCCGGCACCGATCAGTTCCGGCAGATACAGGCGTTGCGCCGCGCCATGGCGAAGATCCTGGCCGACATGCCACCGGAGCTGCGACAGACGCCCGAGGCCGAACTCGTGGGGCAGGAGGCCGACAGCAAGGTCTATAACATCATCCACACGATCTATCACGCGCGGAAGTACGAGGGCTCGTCGAAGGATTACGAGTTCTCCCGCCGTACGATGGAGGAGCACTGGGAGTCGGGTTACTCCGACATGACCCGCTCGCTCGAGCACCCCGAGGTCTTGCAGCGTCCGGAGAGTCCGGACGGCGTATTCACGTTCGATCTGGCCCTGCAGGGCCGCAAGGAGCCGCAGAAATGAAAATCGACGACGTCCGCAAGAACGCCTTCGCGATGCCGCTCAACAATCCGAGCTATCCGAAGCCGCCGTACAAATTCTACAACCGCGAATTCGTCGTCATCACCTACCGCACCGATCCCGAGGTGCTGCGCGCCCTTGTGCCGGAGCCGCTGGAGGTCGTGGGCGACACGGTGAACTACGAGTTCATCCGCATGCCCGATTCGACGGGCTTCGGCGACTATACCGAGACCGGCCAGGTCATCCCGGTGCGCTTCAAGGACAAGGATGGCCAGGTGCAGGAAGGCGGCTATGTGCACGCCATGTATCTCGACGACAATTCGCCGATCGCCGGCGGCCGCGAGATCTGGGGTTTCCCCAAGAAGCTCGCCACGCCCAAGATCAGCCACGAGAACGAGACGCTGGTCTGCACCCTGCACTACGGCTCGGTGCTCTGCGTCAGCGCCACCATGGGCTACAAGCACCGCGAGATCGACCACGCGCCGCTGATCAAGGCGCTGGCCAAGCCGGCCTTCATGATCAAGATCGTGCCGCACGTCGACTGCACGCCCCGCATCTGCGAACTCGTGCGCTACTACTGCGAGGACGTCACCCTGAAGGGCGCCTGGACGGGCCCGGCCGCGCTCCAGCTTTTCGATCACGCCATGTGCGACGTCTCGCGCCTCCCGGTGCGGGAGGTCGTCTCGGCCAGCCACTATGTCACCGACCTGACGCTGGGCCTCGGTGAAGTGGTCTTCGACTATCTCGCAAAGTAACCGACAAGAGAGAAGGATCAGCCAATGTCGCGTTTCACGGGAAGAATTGCCATCGTCACCGGCGCCGCTTCGGGCATCGGTAAGGAAATCGCCCTCCGCCTGGCCGCCGAGGGCGGCACGCCGGTGATCGCCGACCTCAACCTCGACGCCGCGACCGCGACGGCCGACGAGATCAAGGCCAAGGGCGGCGATGCCTTCGCCGTCGCCATGAACGTCACCGACGAGGCGCAGGTCGAGAAGGGTGTCGCCGACACCATCGCCAAGTACGGCAAGATCGACATTCTGGTCAGCAATGCCGGTATCCAGATCGTGAAGCCGCTGGTCGACTTCCCCTTCTCCGACTGGAAGAAGCTGCTGTCGATCCATCTCGACGGCGCCTTCCTCACCACCAAGGCCTGCCTCAAGCACATGTACAAGGCCAAGTACGGCCGCGTGATCTACATGGGCTCGGTGCATTCCAAGGAAGCCTCCAAGCTCAAGGCGCCCTACGTCACCGCCAAGCACGGGCTGATCGGCCTCAGCAAGGTGCTGGCCAAGGAAGGCGCGGAATACAACGTCGCGTCCAACGTCGTCTGCCCGGGCTTCGTGCGCACGCCGCTGGTCGAGAAGCAGATTCCCGAGCAGGCGGCGGAGCTGAAGATCACCGAGGAAGAGGTGATCAAGAACGTCATGCTGAAGGACACGATCGACGGCCAGTTCACCACGACCGACGACGTGGCCGACGCGGTCCTCTTCTATGCCGCAGCCAAGAGCACGGTGCACAGCGGCCAGTCGGCCGTGGTCAGCCACGGCTGGTTCATGCAGTAGGGCTGTTTATGCAGTAATCCTGCCACACTGTTGCCCTGCGGCCACGGTCGCAGGGCGAGTGGCTGCCGGTTCCCCGCAAGCGGCAACTTAATCTCGGCAACCTTCGTTGGTCCGGCGTGCGTCCGTCAGCCCCGGACGCGTCACCCAACGAGGGATTGTTTGAAAATGAAAAAGGCACTTCTCGCTGCTGCAGCACTGATGGCTGTACCCATGGCCGCCAACGCGCAGTCGATGTGGAGCCCCGGCCCGTCCAACCCCGGTATCTACATCGGTGGTGAAGGCGGCCTGAACTGGCTGCTCAACAACAACAATTACAATATGGACCTCGGTTTCGCGGCCGGCGGCTTCGTCGGCTACGACTTCGTGGGCCCCAGGATCGAGCTGGAAGGCGTGTTCCGCTCCAACAACGGCAAGGGCACCGCCAACTTCGGCAACGTCTTCAGCAACACCAGCGGCCGCATCGAGCAGCTCGCCGTCATGGCCAACCTGCTCTACGACTTCATCCCGGGCGCGACCATCACCCCGTATATCGGCGCCGGCGCCGGTATCGCCTTCGCGGACTCGTCGATCAACGGCTGCTCGATGTGCAGCACCCAGTTCGCCTACCAGGGCATCATCGGCCTGGGCTGGAACGTCGATCAGAACTTCCGCGTGAACCTCGATGGCCGCTACTACGGCACGACGAACCCGGGCGCGTACCAGAACAACAACATCACGACGATGTTGAGCGTCGCCTACAAGTTCGGCCAGCCGGCCGCGGCGCCGATGCCGGCTCCCTCCGCGCCGGCCGTGGCGCCGCCGTCCTTCATGGTGTTCTTCGACTGGGATCGCGCCAACCTGAGCGACCAGGCGCTGACCACCATCCGCCAGGCCGCGTCGGCCTACAAGACGAAGGGCAACGCCCGCATCACGGCGACGGGCCACACCGATACGTCGGGCACCGAAGCCTACAACATGGCGCTGTCGCTGCGTCGCGCCAACGCCGTCAAGGACGCGCTGGTCCGCGAGGGCGTGCCGGCGACCAACATCGCCGTCCTCGGCCGTGGCGAGCAGGGTCTGCTGGTGCAGACCGGCCCGAACGTCCGCGAGCCGCAGAACCGCCGCGTCGAGATCGTGATCCAGTAATCGGATCCCGAATCGGAAGGCACGAACGGCCGGGCATTGCCCGGCCGTTCTCTTTTGAGGGGAGCGCGCTACACTCGCGAAAACAGACAGGAGGATTCGCATGGCACGCGCCTTCGACATCGCCCCGCTCGACGCAACGTTCGGCGCGGTCGTCACCGGCCTCAGGCTCGCCGAACTCGACGACACCGCCTGCCGCGACCTTCATGCGGCGTGGCTCGAATACGCTCTCCTCGTCTTCCCCGGCCAGCACCTCAAGCGGGACCAGCAGATCGCCTTTGCCCGTCGCTTCGGGCCACTCGAGTTCGAGATGGCCGCGATCAGCAACGTGCGGCCCGACGGCAGCCTGCGGGTCGAGAGCGACAACGACGACATGATGAAGATCCTGAAGGGCAACATGGGCTGGCATGCCGACAGCACCTACATGCCGGTCCAGGCCAAGGGCGCGGTGTTCAGCGCCGAGGTGGTTCCCGGCATCGGCGGTCAGACCGGATTCGCCGACATGCGCGCGGCCTACGACGCGCTCGACGAGGATATGAAGGCGCGCGTCGAGAGGCTGCACGCCCGGCACTCGCTGCACTACAGCCAGTCGAAGCTCGGCCACGAGACGAAGGCGGCCGACGGCGAATATAGCGGCTACGGGCTGCACGACGGCCCCGTGCCGCTGCGCCCCCTGGTGAAGACCCATCCCGAGACCGGCCGCAAGTCGCTGCTGATCGGCCGCCATGCCCACGCCATTCCCGGCATGGTCCCGGCCGAGTCCGAACGCTTGCTGCAGGAGCTGATCGACTTCGCCTGCCAGCCGCCGCGCACCTACCATCACGACTGGGCACCGGGCGACGCCGTCCTGTGGGACAATCGCTGCCTGCTGCACCAGGCGACGCCGTGGGACATGACCCAGAAGCGCATCATGTGGCACAGCCGCATCGCCGGCGACGCGGCCAGCGAGACCGCGCTGGCGGGTTGACGTATCATCGGCGCATGGGACTGCTCCGACGCGACGCGCTTCTGGGAACAGCCGCGGCACTCATCGGCGGCCGCTCGACCGCAGCGACGAACGCGGTCCGCCTGATCTGCGGCTTCGGCGTCGGCAATCCGACAGACCTCTGCGCCCAGCTGATCCAGGACGGGTTCGCGGCCGCGCTCAACGAGCCGGTCGAGTTCGATTATACGCTGGGCCAGGCCGGACGCCAGGCCGCCCTCCAGGTGATCGACGCCGAGCCCGATGGGCGGATGCTGTTGATTGCCGAAATCCTGAACCTGGTGTTGCAGGAAACGCCGGCTGAGCCGCTGCTGTCGCGACTGCAGCCGATCGCCAAGGTGACGCGCGGCTTCTCGACCGCACTGGCGGTCAACGACCTCTCCGACATTCGCGACTGGCCGGGCCTGCTCGCCGCCGCCCGGGCCGCGCGCCTGAGGGCCGCGACGACGGGCGCGGACTCGACGATCGGCCTCCTGCTGGCGCTGGTCGAACGCCGCCTGAACCTCTCGTTCGAGCCGATCGAGGTGGCGGGCACCAATGCCGCCGTCGACCTGCTGCTGACGCGCCGCGCCGACATCGCGGTCGTCGATACGCGGACCGCACTGCTGCACAATGCCCGCAATCGCACGAAGCTGCGCGTGCTGGCGACCTCGGGCGCCCGCCGCTCGCCGCAGCTGCCGGACGTGCCGACCCTGGCCGAGCTGGTGGGGGACAGGAAGCTCGCCTACACGATCAGCTTCGGCGTCTTCGCGCCGGTGGCAACACCGGCGGCGGTGGCACACCGGCTGACGGCCGCGCTGGTGGGATTGCGCACCGACCGATCGGTTCAGACCCAGGCCCGCCTCGCTCACATCCCCCTGGAGTTCGACGGACCGTCCGCCGTCGCGACGGCGGTCGCGCGGGACCGGCGCGTCGCCGCCGACCTCGCCGGATAGGCTCCTTTCGCTGGGTAGTGGCATTCCGGGCCGATCGATTGACCGGCTGTCCGGGCGGTCCAGTATGGGCGGGAGCAAGACGCACGCCGCATCCTCGAGGATTCCATGGACATGCTCGTTCAGCCGGCCCCCACCCTCAGCGCCCCGGAGCGGGCGCGCGCCCTGCAGCCGCTGCTCGACCGGCACGGCGCGGAGATGGACCGCCGCCGCGACCTGGTACCCGAAGTGGTGGACGCGCTCATCGGCCAGGACATGCTGCGCCTGCTCTTGCCTCGAAGCCTGGGCGGGCAGGAACTACCCCTGCTCGATTTCTGCCGAACCGTCGAGGCCATCGCCTGGGCCGATGCCAGCACCGCCTGGTTCGTGAACCAGTCGAACGTCTCGTCGGCGACCTCCGCCGCCGCCATGCCGCCCGAGACGGCGGCCGCCCTGTTCGGCGATCCCGGCGTCGGCCTCGCCTGGGGCGCCCGCAACGGCGCGAGCCGGGCGATCCGGGTCGAGGGCGGCTACCGGTTGAGCGGCACCTGGAGCTTCGCCAGCGGCGGCCGGCACACGACCTGGATGGGGGCGCACAGCGCGGTGCAGAATCCCGACGGCACGCCGCATCATCGCCATGGCCGGCCCGACGACCGCAGCTTCGTCTTCAAGCGCAGTGAGGCGAAGATCGTCGACGACTGGTTCGTGCTGGGGCTGCGCGGCACCGGCAGCGACACCTACACGGTCGAGGATCTGTTCATCCCCGATGCCCAGGCGCCGGCGCGCGATGCGCTGGAGGAGCGGCGCGAGGCCGGGCCGATCTACACGATCATGTCGACGCTGCTCTATGCCAGCGGCTTCTGCAGCGTCACGCTGGGCGTCGCGCGACGGATGCTCGAAACCTACATCGATCTGGCGCGCGGCAAGCACAGCCGGGCCTCGATCAACGCCATGTCGGCCAACAATGCGGTCCAGCGCGAAATCGCCCTGCTCCAGGCACGCCTGTCGGCCGCCCGCGCCTACCTGCATGCCGAGGTGGCCCAGGTCTACGACGCGGCGGCCAACGGCACGCTCGACGTCGACCGCCGCATGCGGCTGCGGCTTGCGACCACACATGGCATGAACGAGGCGACCGAGGTCTCGATCGCCGCCTACCGTGCTGCGGGAACGACCGCGATCCTGGACTCGGCGCCGTTCGAGCGCCGCTTCCGCGACGCCATGAGCGCAAGCCAGCATCTGCAGGCCATGATGGGCCATGTCGAGATGGTCGGACGCCACATTCTCGGCGTCGAGAACAAGCTCCAGAACCTCTGACCGATCGCCTGTAAGCGCCGAGTAAGCTGCCCTGAGCAAAGTCGGTGCCCGGCAGCAAGGGCGGGCGCATTGACTCTGAGGCGGCGAACCTCGCAACTCCTGGGCGGACAGGGCCATCGGGACGGGGCCGTGCTGTGTGTCCGCTACGGCCTTTTTGCGCTGATCCTCCTGAACGTCGCAACATCGGTCCTCAGCACCGTCGCCGAACTGGACGCCGCTCATGGCACCGCCTTCGACGCGATCGAGAACGTCTCGCTCTTCATCTTCGCCGCAGAGTATCTGCTCAGGATCTGGATCGCCCCGGACGAAAGCTTCAGGAGCCGCGAGCCGGCCTGGCGGTCCCGGCTGCGCTGGATGCTGAGTGCCGAAGGCCTGATCGATCTCCTCGCCGTCGCGCCCTTCGTCCTGAGCGAACTGATGGATGTCGATCTCCGCGTGATCGTTCTGATCCGGCTGCTACGCTTCTTCAAGTTCGCCCGTTACTCGCCGGGCTTCCACTCCCTCGTGGAAGCGGTGCGTGCCGAGCGTCACGCGCTGACGGCCTGTATCCTGATCCTGGCGTCCGTGGTCCTGATCTCCGCCGGCTTCCTCTACGTGCTGGAGCACAAGGCGCAGCCGGACAAGTTCGGATCGATTCCCGACTCGATGTGGTGGGCCATCGCCACCGTGACGACCGTCGGTTATGGCGACGTGGTGCCGGTGACCATCTGGGGTCGCATCGTGGGCGCGCTGACCATGGTGGTCGGTCTGCTGATGCTGGCTCTGCCGGCCGGCATCGTCGCCACCGCCTTCGCGAACATCATCGCGCGGCAGAACTTCGTCGTGACCGGCGGCCTGATCGCGCGGATGCCGATCTTCGCCGGCATCGATGCCAGCACGATCATCAACCTGCTGCCCTCGGTCGGCACGCGGACCTATGGGCCGGGGGAATACATCGTCAGGCGCGGGGAAACCGTGACGTCGCTGTACCTGATCGCCGAGGGCAAGGTCGATGTCGAACTGGGACGAAACCGCCAGCGGCTCGGGCCGGGAGATGCGTTCGGCGGCCGGCCCGCCCTCGCGCAACGGTCGGTCCGGACCGAGACCGTGGTGAAACTGCTGGTGCTGGCGCCCCTGGAGGTCAACTGGCTGCTGGAATCCTTCCCCAGGATCGCCGCCTACATCACCGAACTCCTGTGACCTCCGGCGCGTCCGCCCGATGCGACGGAGGCGCCAGCCAGAGCGAGCCGGGGGCACAGAGGTCGACGACGTCGGTGATGAAGCGGCCGTCGGTCTTGAGGATGACCTCGCACTTGCCGTAGCCGGGGCTCTTCTCGAACACGTACACCGCATCCTGCCCGTAGATCTGCCGGGCCGAAGGATTGCGGGCTGCGAAGTCGGTCACGGTATGGCCCACCCAGCCGGGCGAAGGCTGCGGATTGTCGCGGCCGATCCGGAAGCCGTCACAGGCGGTGAGAAGAGCGAGGGACAGGAGGATGCTGGCGACACGAAGCATGCTGCAACGGTGCCGCGTAAAAGCGCGGCGCGCAACTGCGATCCTCAGGCCGACCGGACTGCAACCGCCGTCACCGGGCGAAGAAGCAGACGAACCGGTTGAACCTGCGGCGGTCCTCCAGAAGCCCTGTGGTCGCACTGAGCGCCCGGTTCAGACAGAAGTAGATCGCCAGCAGCGTCGCATAGACCTCGATCGGTGCGGTCAGCAGCCGGTTGTTGATCTGCCGGCCGATCTCCGTCACTTCCGCGAGGCCGATCAGGAAAGCCAGCGACGTTCCCTTCAGCAGCGTGATGTAGCGCCCGGTCATGGCCGGGATCGAATTGTAGACCGCAATCGGCAGGAGGACGTAGAGCGCCAGCTGGAGCGGCGACATGCCCATCGCGCGCGCCGCCTCGATCTGGCCGACCGGAACCGACAGAAGCCCGCCCCGGACGATTTCCGCGAGGTAGGCCGCATTGAAGAGCACGATGGCGATCAGGACGCTCGCGAACTTCGTCGATTCGAGGCCGAAATAGGGTGGCGCGAAATACGCCCAGAAGATCAGCACCAGGAGCGGAATGTTGCGCAGGAGTTCCACGTATCCGCCGGCGATCCACCGCACCGGCCGCGGTCCGGCGAAGCGCAGGTAGCCCACGAGCAGCCCCAGCACCGTGGCCAGGGCGATGCCGATCAAGGACAGTTCAACGGTGAGGGCAACACCGCCGAGCGACTTCGGCCAGTCCCCAATCAGCAGGCGCCGGATATTGTTCTCCGTGAAGACGAGTTCCCAGTTCATGCCGCGCTCCGCCTGTTGCGCGACAGCCGGCGCTGGAGCACATGGCCCAATGCCGAGATCGTCGAGCAGACGACGAGATAGAAGACGGTGATCGCGGTGAGCGCTTCGACGCCGCGAAAGCTCGTATAGTCGATGTGCCGCGCCTGGTAGGTGATGTCGGCAACCCCGATCGCCAGCGCGAGCGAGGTGTTCTTGATGAGGCTGACCGACTCGTTGACGATCGATGGCGCGATGATGCGCACGAGCTGCGGCAGCAATATGTAGCGGACCGACTGCGCGAAACCGAAGCCGATGGCCTCGGCGGCCTCGTACTGGCCGCGCGGAATGGCATTGAGTCCGCCGCGCACGATCTCGGCGATGAAGCCGCTGTGATAGACGCCCAGCGCGAACACCACGGCGACGAACTGGAAGCCGTAGTCCCGCAGCACCATCAGGGCGCTCTGCGGCAGGATCACGGTCGCGGAAAAATACCAGAACAGGATCTGCACCAGCGGCGGCGTGTTGCGGATGACCTCGACGTAGAACCAGCAGAAAGGCTTCAGCAGCCCCACCTGCGACCAGCGCAGCACGCCGAACAGAAAGCCGAGCAGCAGCGCGAGAACCAGCGACAGCGCCGCGAGCTCGAGGGTCACGAGGGCGCCTTGCGCCAGCAGGCGCCCTCCCTCACCCCACAGGATGCTCCAGTCGAACTGGTACATCCCGCCTCAGTCCCAGACTTCCATCTTGAAACCGATCTCGTCCTTCCTGAGGTTGAGCTTGGTGCCGGGGCCGATCCACTTGTCGTAGATCTTGTCCCAGGTTCCGTCCTTCCACATGTCCTGCAGGGCAAAGTTGAGCGTGTCGCGCCACTTGGAGTCGTTCTCGCGCACGCCGATCGCGTAGTCGCCGCCGCCGAGCGATTCGCCCACGATCATGTAGTCGTCGGGCTTGGGCGAGTTGGCGCGCAAGCCGGCCAGGATGATGATGTCGGCCACCACGGCGTCGATCAGGCCGCGCTGCATGGCGAGGAAGGCTTCGGGATAGCCTTCGAAGGTCTGGCCCACGGCTTTGGGCTGGGCCGCCGCCAGGTTCTTCAGCGCCAGCGCCCCCGCTGTGGTGCCGACGCGCTTGCCGGCCAGGTCGGCTGCGGACTGGATGCCGCTGCCCTTCTTCACCATCAGCTTCTGGCCGGTCCAGAAGTATCCGATCGTGAAATCGACGACCTTGTCGCGCTCGCGATAGTGCGTGAGGGTCGCGGCGATCATGTCGATGCGGCCCTGCTGCAGCAGGGGAATGCGCGTGGCCGCCGTCACCGGCACCAGCTCGACCTTCACCCCCAGGCGATTGCCGATCTCCTTGGCGACATCGATGTCGAAGCCGACGATTTCGCCTTTCTCGTCCACGATGCCGAAGCCCGGCACGTCCTGCCGCACGCCGACGCGCAGGACGCCGCGCTTCTTGACTTCCTCCAGTGCATTGGCCGGTGCCTGCGCGAGCGCCGGTCCGGCAAGCAGAACGAGCCCCATTCCCGCGATCAACTGCCGTCGATTCATCTCACACTCCTTCGACCGATATTCGCTGCCCCAGCACCGTCCGCACGAAACGGCGCGCTTCCTCGCTCTGTGGCGCCCGGAAAAACTCTTCCGGTGTCGCGACCTCGACGATTGCGCCGGCATGCATGAACGCCACGCGGTCCGCGGCCTCGCGCGCAAAATTCATCTCGTGGCTCACGATCACCATGGTCATGCCCTGCTGGGCGAGGCCACGCATCACGTCGAGCACTTCAGTCACCATCTCGGGATCGAGGGCCGAAGTCGGTTCATCGAACAGCATCAGCGAGGGCTGCATGGCGAGCGCACGGGCAATCGCCACGCGTTGCTGCTGGCCACCGGAGAGAAAATCGGGAAAGGCCTGGGCCTTGTCGGCAAGCCCGACGCGGTCGAGGAGCGTGGACGCGATATCGTGGGCCTCCGCCCGGCTCTTCCCCAGGATCTTTCGCGGGCCGAGAGAGATGTTCTGCAGCGCCGTGAGATGCGGAAAGAGATTGAACGACTGGAACACCATGCCGATGTGGCGCCGAAGCTGCCTCAAGTCCGATCGGCTCTTGGGCACTTCCATGCCCTCGAAACGGATGCTGCCCCGATCGATCGGCTCGAGGCCGTTGATGCAGCGCAGCAGCGTGCTCTTGCCCGAGCCGCTCGCGCCACAAACGCTGACAACCTCGCCGGCCGCGACGCTGAGACTCACGCCCTTCAGCACCTGCAGCGTGCCGAAGGATTTGTCGACGCCGTCGATCTCGAGGAGCGTGGCCATTATGGCAATCCCCCCAGCAAAGCCCGTGCCCCGTCGAGGATCGCCGGCAAGGGACCGACGAGATTTATCCGGACGCGCCCCTCGCCCGTCGCGCCGAACACCGAACCCGAGGTCACCGCGACACCGGCGCTCTCGAGCAGATGCGCGGTCATGGCATCGCTGGACATGCCGAATCGCGCGATGCCCGGAAAGAGATAGAACGTGCCCTCGGGCGGCGACGCCTCCAGGCGGCTATCCGCTCGCAGGACGGCGAGGCAGGCGTCGCGCTTTTCCTGATATGCCTTGCGCAGGAACGGCGCCCATTCGTCCTCCCGGGCCATGGCCTCGCACGCGACCTTCTGCGACACGAGGCTCACCGAAGAGATCAGCTGCTGCGTGCAGGTCGCGATCAGGCGGCAGACCGGCTCCGGGCCGACCAGCATGCCGATGCGATAGCTCGGGAGGGCGAACGCCTTGGAGAAACTGTAGAGCAGGATGGTCCGGTCGCGGATCGCATCGAAAACGCCGGGACTGAGATGCCTGCCGTCGTCGAAAACGAAGAGATCGAAGCTCTCGTCGCAGATCAACCAGAGGTCACGCCGGCGCACCAGATCGACCAGCCCTGAAAGCTCGGCCTCGGTGAACACACGGCCGGTCGGATTGTGCGGCGTGTTGATCAGGATCGCCCGGGTGCGGGGCGTCACGGCGGCGCCGATGGCCTCGATGTCGAGACGATGGTCCGGGCCGGCAAGCGCGACCGTCACGGTCTTGCCGCCTGCCAGCGTGATCGACGGCGCGTAGGTGACCCAGCAGGGATCGAGCACGATGACTTCGTCGCCAGGCTCGAGCAGGGCCAGCGCGGCGAAGTAGACACCCTGCTTGGCACCGATCGTCGCCACCATCTCGCGCTCGCCGCGCACCACGCCGTGTCGACGCGCCAGGCGCTCGGCGAAAGCCCGTCGCAGGAACGACTCGCCCCACGGATCGCCCAGCGCGTTCTCGCCCGGCGAGATGCCCGGCGGGATCAACCCCACCAACGGCGCGGGATCGGGGGCGCCGCCCGAGAGGTTGAAGATCGTCCTGCCGGCCGCCCGCAATGTCCGCACCCGGTCGCCGACGGCCAGCGTCCCCGAAGGCGGCAGACGGGCAAGAAGCGGCACGATCAGCGCTCCCCGTGCCTGCCGAGTGCTTCGGCGTAGACGTCGACGACGCGCTCCATGTTCACGGTGATGTGCTCCACCGTCATCTTCTTCGCGAGCTTGAAGTTCCGGTCACGCACGGCCTGCGTGATGTCGCGATGGTACTTGTATTCGGAGCGGCCCGAGAACTCGTTGCGCAGGAGGATGAACCGCACCGGCAGCGACATGGCGTTGACCTGATGCAGGATCGTGCGCAGCACCGAACTCTCGGTGCTGTCGATCATCAGCTGATGGAACTCGATGTTGTTCAGAAAATAGCCTTCGAGATCCTTGCGGGCTGCCGAATCACGCATCACGGCGTTGATGCGGTCGAGCCCGTCGCACAAAGCGTCGACCTGCTTGGTCGAGAGCGCGTCGATCACCTCGGCTTCGAGTTGGGCGCGCAGGCGATAGAGATGGCGCAGGTCGTCGGCGGTGTAGTGCTTGACCTTGAAGCCGCGTCGCGGGGCATGAAGCACCAGCCCCTGCAATTCGAGGATGCGCAGCGCCTCGCGCACCGGCCCGCGGCTCGCGCCGTACTCGGCGGCGAGATCGATCTCGCGCAGCGAGCTGCCCGGCGGATAGCGCCACCGGATGATCCCCGCCTTGATGCGATCGGCCAGAAAGTACGGGATCGTCTCGGGCAACGACACGACGTTGCCCGTCTCCCCTCTCGCCGCTGGCAGGCTGCTTGCTGACGCCATTTTGCCGATTCTCAATTGTTTACAATTTACTTCTGACAGTGTTGCGCATAGCTTCGCCCCCTGTCCAGTCAGTTGTCGGTGTCGGAGGAAAAGCATGGACGCGAAGCAGGCCAAGGCGATTTCGGACCAATGGATGATCCCGACTCCCGCGGGTGCCTACATGGCCGGCCTCGAGAACCGGCCGATCATCGAGCGGGCCGAGGGCATCGAGGTGATCGACACGACGGGCAAGCGCTACCTCGACTTCGGCTCGGGCCAGATGGCCGCCGCACTGGGGCACAATCACCCGCGCTATGTCGCTTCGGTCAAGAGAAGCCTCGAGACGATCAGCCATTCGACCAAGACGTTCCTGAACGTGGACCGCCTCGAGCTGCATCGCAGGCTCGGCGAAATCCTGACGCCGCCGCTGCAGAAGACGCTGTTCCTGGTGAGCGGCAGCGACGCGATCGAGGCGGCGATCGATCTCGCGCGAAAGGCGACCGGCGGCGTCGACGTGCTGGCGCTCGACATGGCGCTGCACGGCTCGACCTCCTTCGTGACGCGGTCGCTGACCTTCGGCTGGGGCCGCGCCAAGCACCGGCTTGCCGCCCCCGGCACCTCGTCCATCCTGACGCCCTACGCCTATCGGTCGCCGCTGGCCGGCGGCAATGATTTCGTCGAGAAATGCCTGCAGCTCAGCTTCGAGATGGCCGACGCGAACTTCACGGCCAAGCCGGCCGCGGTGATCCTCGAGCCGGTGCTGAGCGCCGGCGGCATCATCGTGCCGCCCCCGGGCTATGTGAAGGCCCTCACCAAGATGGCGCACGACCGCGGCATGCTGGTGATCATGGACGAATCGCAGACCGGCCTCGGCAAGACGGGCAAGATGTGGGGCCATCTCTACGAGGACGTCGTGCCGGACATCATGACGGTCTCGAAGCATTTCGGCGCCGGCATGCCGGTCAGCGCGGTGTGCACGACCTCCGAGATCGCCCAGCAGGCGGTCGACAACGGCTACTTCGCAACCCGCTCGCACGCCTGCGATCCGATTGCCTGCGCCGCGGGCGTGGCCAGCATCGACATCATCCAGCAGGAAAACCTGGTCGAGCGTGCCGCCGCCATCGGCCGCCGCATGCAGAGCGCGATCGAGGCCATGGCGAAGGACGTCGAGGCGATCGGCGACATTCGTGGCCGCGGCGTGCTGTACGGCATCGAACTGGTCGAGGACCGCGGGACCAAGGCCCCGGCCAGCGACCTCTGCCGCGCCGTCGTCGCGCAATGCCAGCAGGACGGCCTGCTGGTACAGTCGCGCGGCAGCCACGGCCGCATGAACGTTGTGCGACTGGTGCCGCCGATGGTCTCGACCGACGCCGAGATCGACCGCGGCATGGAGATCCTGGAAAACGCCCTGCGCGCGGCGGTGCGTGGCCAGACGGCGAAGGCGGCCTAAGCCCGAAGTCCCTCGTCAGGAGGCGCTCACGCCCAGGTCGGGCGGGCCCTCCCGTCGGCGTCCGAGGGCGCGCCTAGTCGCGGAAGCCGACGAACACCGTGGCTTCGCCGACGGGCTTCCGTTCGGACACGACCGCGTTTGCCGGGAAGGTCTCGTCCGGCCAGCCGAGCGCAATGCTCTTCATGATCACCTGGTCGTCGGCAATGCCGGCATGCTCGCGCACCACGGGTGACTGCATGATGCCCTGGCTGTTGATCACGGCCCCGAGCCCGCGCGACCAGGCGGCATTGACCAGCGCCGTCGTCACGGCGCCGCAATCGAACGGTGTGTCGTCGCTGCCGTCCAGCACGCGATCGTAGGTCACGATGATGCAGACCGGCGCGTCGAACTGGCGGAAGCCACGCAACACCCAGTCCTGGCGCATCTCCTTGTCGTCGCGCGCGATCCCCATGGCGGAGAACAACTGCTTGGCGACGCCGACCTGACGATCCCGGTGCGGACCGGCGAAGGGCTGTCCCGTGCGGAATTCGCGCGACTGCGGGACCCCCGCCACCATCCGCTCGGTGTTGCCCGCGCGGATGCGGTCCAGCGGTTCGCCGGTGATGACGTAGAAGTTCCAGGGCTGGGTGTTCATCGACGATGGCGCACGCATGGCCAGAGCAATGATCTCCTCGATCAGCGCGCGGGGCACCGGATCGGGCTTGTAACCGCGGATGCTCCGGCGACCGAGGATCACGTCATCGAACTGCATTTGTCTCTGGTCTCCCCATGATTCGCGAATGAGCGCGAATTGTTCCGGCATTGCGGCCTTCGCGCAAGGCGAGCGGCTCGCGAGAATATCGACCTGCATTGATTGGCCCGGTGCCGTCAGGCGGCGGGCATGCTTTCGAGGACCGCAGCCGTCTCAAGCCACTTTCGCGCCTGGCTCGTCCTGTTGAAGATCCGCATCGGCCTGCGGGGCGTCGCGAGAATCCCAAGGACCCTGGAGAGCAGCGGGTATTTGTCGTCGGGGATGACGACCGCCAGCGGGCCGAGCGCCACGCCCGCGGCCTGAAGGCCGCGTATCCGGACGCCAATTTGGAGGATCTCGAGAGCGGTGAGCCGCGTATCCGCCTGACTGCCGTCGAACAGCTTGCGGTAGCCGAGAGCCTCCGAGCCGACCAGGATATCGAGCATGCGATGGACCTCGTGCGCCTCGACGAAGCCCGTACAGGTGACTTCGAAAAGCCGCTTCTCCGAACTGATGGTCCAATACAGGCTCATTGCCGAGTTCTCGCCGTACGTACTGCCAGTCGCCGCCAGCCAGGGAATTCAATTATCTGCCTTCCTACTGTAATATTATTCACCCCTTGGCCAAAGCGGGATTTCCGGGCGCGCTGTTGCCCCATCGCTCCGTGACCTCCCACCCCCAATAGTGTAGGAAACAAGCACCGTTGCTCGAGGATCCGGCGTGCAATGGCTGAGAGAGGCATGTGCTCCCGCCCTCATCGAGGCGCATCCATGACCCACTCGCACGACCCGCCATTTCCACCTTCCCTGGTCGCAGCCGTTCACGTCGCCTCGTATGCCCTGCTGCGCGCGCAACCGGCTGGGCGCTCGATGGCCAGCATCCCGAGGCCGCCCAACAAGCCGCCGCGCGAACCTCCTCCTGGCTCCACGCGACCGCCGCCGCCCATGCCTGTGCCACCGGGGCCACCGTCAGGTCCGCCGCCGGCGTGAGTCTCCTTTTGAGGGAAGCCCTGCCATGACCGACAATTCGATCTCGCTCAGCGCAGACGAGCAGATCACCCTGCGTCGCGTCGCCTTCGGTGAATCGCCGGCCCATACGCTCCGGACCGGAGACCTCGTGCGGTTGCGGCACCTGCGACTGATCGCCGATGGCAAAGACGGGCCATACCTCACCGCAGCTGGCCGAACCTGTTTCGAGTCCCTGCCCAAGCCGACGATGTCGGAACTGCCGCAAGGCGGCTTCGCGGAGGAGGTCGAGCGCATTCGCCGGATGAAGACGGGCGGTGCGTGACTGGCCTACCCCCTTCGACCGGAATAATCTTGCCTTCCATGCAGCAAGCGGAAGCTTGCACCGTTTGCCCGATACGACACCCCGTTGAACCCCCATCGAGGTCCCCCGATGAACCCCGCCACTGAGACCGCCTCGCCCCGATCGTCCGGACTGGACACGCTCCCGGCCCAGGTGCGTGCGATCGTGGGCTCGATCCTGGGAATCTCCCCCGACCTGGCCACCGGCAGCGCCGCCCTGGTGGCCGACCTCGGCGCCACCAGCCTCGACTTCGTCGAGCTGGTGATGGCGGTCGAGGATACGTTCGGGGTCGATATCCCCGATGCGGAAGCCGACCGGCTGATCACCGTCGACGACCTCGTCGCTCTCATCGTCCGAGAACGCGCGCAGCGATAAGCGACGGCGGTGAGCTGCGCACGGTCGCGCAGACCTTCGACAAGACTCAGGCGGCGCGCTAGGCTCGCGATGCGCGTTCCGGAGGTCATCCAAAAAATGCTGGGTCCGTCTCGGGCACGTCTCTGAAACGGGAACCCGTCTCCATGCCCTCCTCCTGGCAGCCCTCCCTGGCGCGCCTGTTGCCCGCCAATCCAGGACACTACGACGGACCGCTGCTGTCCTTCTGGGCCGCCCTCCTCTGGCTCGGCATCATCACCGTGCGTTCCTGCATCCATCTGCTGGCGGCCGACGGGGGCGCGCAGTCGATCGCCACGATCGACGTCGCGACCGTGGACGGCGGCTCGAACATCGTGGCGGTCTTCGGCCAGTGGGGCGCGATCCAGCTTCTGCTCGCGCTGCTGCTTTGGGTGCTGCTGCTGCGCTGGCGTGGCACGGTGCCGCTCGTACTGCTGGTCTTCACCCTCGAGCCCGTGTTGCGCGGGCTGGCCGGAACGCTGAAGCCGGTGACGACGATGGGCACCGCCCCGGGGGCCGCGCTCAACTGGTTGACGCTGCCGCTTGTCGCGTTCTTCTTGTACCTGTCGCTCTGCCCGGCACGCCGCTAGAGGCCCGGCACGCCGCTAGAGGCCCGGCACGCCGCTAGAGGAAGGAGCGGGCGACGCGAAGATCGCGCTGCATCGTCTCCCGAACCAACTGCGCATCGCCCGCAGCGACCCGCGCGCCCAGCTGACCCAACGAGCTGACGAGGTCGCTGGGGAATGGCCCCGCAAGGTCGCGCGCGATGCTCTCGACGAAGGAACTGGATGATCCCGGCGGCGCAAAGACGGAATAGCTGAATGTGTAGTCGCGCTGCCGGTCGCCCATGAGCTCCGCAAAGGTCGGCACCGCGGGGAAAGAAGCCGAGCGGGCGGCCCCGAACGTCGCAAGCACGGTGGGCGTCTCGCCGCCGCGTGCCATCACGGCAGCCACGGAATCCGTGGTGACGACGCCGATCGCCGTCGTCCCACTGAGGACGGCTTCGAAAATCAGATCGTTGCCGGGAGCATCGACGTCGGTCACCCCCGGGGCGGCGGCAGCAACCCACGCCAATGCCGGGCCATAGGCAGAAAGACGCCCCGAGCCGGCGAGCTTAAGCCCACGAGCCCGCGCGGCCGACACCACGTCCGCCCAGCTCTTCAGGCCGCTCTTTGCGCCCGTGATCAAAGCCGTCGAATAACCGTTGGTCACTTTGGCGATGGGCACCAGCCGCTCCACCTCGGCAAGCTTGCCCTGTGCCACGCCATTCATCATCAGCGTGAGCGTGTCGGCGACCAGAATCCGACTGCCGGCAGATCCCGCCAGGAAGGCCGGCACGGGCGCGAAGCCATGGTCGCCGGGGATCGCCCGCAGGGTCGGCGCCGGCCGGCCCTTGCTCGCGAGAACCGCGCCGACGAATCGCGCAACCTGTCCGGTCACGCTTCCGGCCGTATAGCCATGCAGGACTTCCAGGGGAGTATTCGCCCACGCGCGACCGAAGGGGACGGCACCCAGAGCCGTGAGGCCAACAACCATCGCCCGACGCTGAATGACAGCCATAGCCCTACTCCACTGCAAATAGTTGCACAAAAGATGCTATTAGGTGAGCACAATCACCATATCGACTGAATGCTGGCAAGCGGCATGGCGCGAGGGCGCTTCTGGTTTGCCGCGTATCGGACGCCCCGGCAGAGAATGTTGATGCGCGGCGTGGCCCACCCTCAATAATGGCGCCGCCAGAATGGAGAATGAAGCATGCCCGCGTCCTACCAAACTCACCGCAACCAGCTCGAACTGATCCTCGAAGCCTGGGGCATGCCGAAGGAGACGGCGGCCGGCACGGCGGAGATCATGAGCTGGGCGGACCTGCACGGCATCGACACGCACGGCATCTCGATGGTGCCGCCTTACGACGAGCGCCGGCGGGCCGACAAGCTCGACATACGCGCCGAGCCCCGGATCGTGAAGGAGACGCCGGTGTCGGTGCTGGTCGACGGCGGCGGCGGCCTCGGCCATCCCGCCGGCCGGCGCGCCATGGAGATCGCCATCGAGAAGGCGAAGAAGACCGGCATCGGGGTGGCGGCCGTGCGCAACTCCGGTCATTTCGGCGCCTGCGGGTTCTATGTGCTGCAGGCGGTCGATGCCGGCTTCATCGGCATGGCGACGACCTCGGCGAGCGGCATCAACATGGCGCCGACCAACGGCGCGCAGGCCCGCCTCGGCACCGATCCGATCGCCTTCGCCGCGCCCGGCAAGCCGGGCGAGCCGTTCCTGCTCGACATGGCGACCACGACCGTCGCCGCTGGCAAGATCCGCAACAAGGCGAACGAGAAGCTCCAGACGCCGATCGGCTGGCTGGTGACCAAGGACGGCCTGCCCAGCACCGACCCGCACGAGGTCAGCAAGGGCGGCTACATGACGCCGCTCGGCGGCACGCCCGAAGGCAGCAGCCACAAGGGCTACGGGCTCGGTGCCATGGTCAACATCCTGAGTTCGGCTTTGTCGGGCGGCGTGATGGTAACGGATCCGACGCGCAACACGCGGCCCGGCCCGATCGACATCGGTCACTTCTTCCTGGCCATGGATCCCGGCATGTTCCGCGACACCGCCGACTTCCAGGCCGACGTCGCCGCCTTCTGCGACACGCTGCGCGCCACGCGGCCGGCCGATCCGGCGAAGCCGGTGCAGGTGGCGGGCGATCCCGAGCGCCGCATCGCCGCCGCCCGACTGAAGACCGGCATCCCGGTCGGCCCCAACCTGCTCGCCCAGGTCAAAGAGATCGCGCTCGCCTCGGGCGCGCAATGGATCATGGAAGGCTGACAGCCCGCGCGAAGTGCCCACTTTGAGTACAATCGCGCTTGTCACACGACGGGGTGCCCGTCAAAGGTGAACGATCGGGAGCTTGGCGCGGCCGTCGACACTGCTCCCCGTCAAGGCACGGACCCCGATCATGACAAAGTCGGAAAGAAAAAATCTGTTCGCCGGTGCGATCGGCAACACGATCGAGTTCTACGACTTCATCATCTACGCGTACCTGGCGGTCTTCGTGGCCGAGCATTTCTTTCCCGCCGGCGACGGCGTGACGGCATTGCTGGCAAGCTACGGTGCCTTCGCCTCGGGCATGCTGATGCGGCCATTGGGCGGCATCCTGTTCGGCACCATCGGCGACCGCTTCGGCCGCAAAGCGGCGCTGCAGCTGTCGGTGCTCTTGATCGCAGTGCCGACCCTGATCATCGGCCTGATGCCGACATACGCCACCATCGGCATCGCGGCACCCATCATCCTCGTCATCCTGCGGATGCTGCAGGGCCTGTCGGTCGGCGGGGAATATGCATCGGCCATTGTCTTCCTGATCGAAACCAGCCCAGCCCGTCGCCGCGGCGTCGCCGGCAGCTTCGGACCGCTGGGGGCCGTGGGCGGTCTCCTGCTCGGCACGTTGATGACCTACCTTACCACCTCGGCTCTGGGCGAGGAGCGAATGCACGACTGGGGATGGCGCCTGCCGTTCCTCGCCAGCGTCTTGTTGACAGGCATCGGCGTCGTGCTGCGCCACTCCCTGGCACCGGAGCGGGTTGAAAAGAAGAGTCGTTCGCCCCTGCGCGAAGCATTTACCGGTTACTGGCGCCAGATGCTGGCGATCGGCCTGGCCAACATCTCGACCGCGATCGTCTCGTTCGTCGGCTTCATGTACGTCGTGCCGTGGATCGAGCGGCACTCATCTGCGAACACATCGATGGCCTTGATTGCCAATATGTTCGGCCTGATGGTGATCTGCATGGCTGCACTTGCCGGCGGCTGGATGGGCGACCATATCGGCCGCCGTCGCATGTCGATGATCGGACTGATGGTGTTGGTCGCGGTCGCATGGCCGGCGTTTCAATTGATGTTGAGCGGCAATTTCATGCTGATGGCGTTGGGCAGCATGTTGCTTGGCATCGGTCAGGGACTCTTCATCGGTGCCTTCTCGGCCATGATGGTGACGCTTCTGCCCCGAAATGTGCGCGTCACCGGCATGGCCTTCAGCTACAGCCTCGCCACGGGCGCGTTGGGCGGCCTGGCGCCCCTCCTGTGCGAGTATCTGGTGGATCGCGCCGGCCTCCTGATGGCACCGGCCCTGGTGATCGCGGTGAGCGCGGCTCTTTCCCTGGCCGTGATCGCCTTGCACCCGCTGTGGCGGCACAATGACGAGAGCCTGCCTGAGGACCATGCCAGCGGAGCGCCGCTCCGCGGATCTCACCTCGATGCAAACCCGGGGACGCCCGTTCGGGAGCGGCTGTCGATCTGACAGAGGCAGTCCGGACAGGATTACTCCATCTGGACGTTGGCGGCCCGCGCGGTCCGGCTCCACCGGTCGATCTCGCGCTCCACGAACCGGCTGAAATCGGCCCGGGACTCCGGTTCGACGCGCGCCGCCTGTTCGAGCCACAGGCGCTTTATGGCAGGCTCGGCCAATGCCTGCTGGATCGCGGCGTGCATCCGATCGAGGATCGGTGAGCCGGTCCGGCGCGGCGCGAAAACCCCGAACCAGTTGACGACGCGGAAATCGGGGAACCCGGCCTCCTCCATCGTCGGCACCTCGGGCATGAGGCGTTCGCGACGGCGCCCCGCCACCGCAAGGACACGGAGATCGCCCTTGTTCACGTAGCCCGTCAGCGTACCGATCGACATGAAGGTCGCAGCGACGTGGCCGGCAAGAAGGTCACGCAGAGCGGCTGCCCCGCCGCGATAGGGCACGTGATGCAGTTCGATGCCCGCCCGCTTCTGCAGCATATCGATAGCCAGGTGAGTCGTCGTTCCCAGACCTATCGAAGCGACGTCTATGGAGCCGGGCGCCCGCCGGGCATGCTCGACGAATTCCCGGACCGATCGTACGTCGAGGCGCTCCGGGTTGACCACGAGGGACGACTGCGTGCGTGCCAGGGCGCTGATCGGCTCGAAATCACGGCCGAACTCGAAGCCGGCATTGGGATAGATGACGGGCGCATAGGCGAGGCCGGTGAAGGCAACCAGGAAAGTGTAGCCGTCAGGCGCCGCGCGGGCCGCCTGTGCAGCGGCGATCGTGCCGCCGGCGCCGCCACGATTGTCGATCACGATGGTCTGGCCGATGCTCTCCGAGACACGCTGCGCGACCGGGCGGGCGAATGCGTCGGTCAGGCCCCCCGCCTGGAACGGCACGATCCAGTTGATCGTACTGTCGTCGGGCCAGCTCGAGCCGCGGCTGCCTGCCGGCAGGAACGCCGCGGCGGCGCCGATCAGCGCACTGCGGCGGGAGAGACGCGATAAAGGGAACATTCGTTCGGACACCGAGCAACCCATCGCGACCCGAGCACGTGGCCATCGCAGCAGCAACGCGAACTGCCGCCATACTGGCAGGGATGAGGCGGCATCAGCTCGGCAAGCGGGACCTCAGTGCGCCACCAGCAGCGGCACTCGGGAGGAAGAGATGACCTTGGCGGTGGCGCCGCCCATACCCAGGAAGGTAAGCAACTGGCCGCGACCGTAGGCGCCCATCACGAGCAGGTCGGCCCGCTTGTCATTCGTGTAGCCCAGAAGCGCACGCCCGCGGGCACGCGCCGACACCGCGCCCGGGTCGATGGACTCGACGAAGGTCTGGATCCCGCTGCGACCGAGGGTGCGCGCGAGGTAAGGTGCCCCGACACGTTCCGGCGCCTGGCCGACAACCACGATCGTCACCCGCTTTGCCCGAGCCAGGAAGGGCGCCGCATAACCGACCGCCCGCGCGGCCTGGAAGCTGCCGTTCCACGCGACCACGACATGGTCGAAGTCGCCCTGACCCGGGTCCGGCGGCGCGATCATGACCGGTCGAGCGCAGTCGTATATCGCGGCCTGCACGGTCGCGGGCGCGACGTTCTCGGGGTCGGAGCCCGGCCGCCCGACAACGACGAGGTCGGCGCTGCGACCAAGCAGAATCAGACCGTCGAGCGTGGGCATCTTGTCGGCTGTGTAAGTCGAGCCCCTCAAGGGCTCGAGAATCTCCGCATACTGGCGCGCGCTCTCGGCGGCGCGTGCGTCGTCCTCGCCGTGCCCGACCATCGGCGGCATCATCTCGCTGGCCATCACGATGTCATGGGGCATGCCCGGCGTGACATGCAGCGCATCCGCCTCGCCGCCGAATACGCCCGCCAGGCGCTTGGCGAGCTTGAAGGACATGGCCGAGTCGGGACCGCCTTGGGAAATGGCAAGAATCGACCTGAACATCACCGGTCCCTCCTTTTTTGATTCAGTCGCGTCTTTGAGTGGTGTTCCCGCCTTTTCCACAAGCAAAGATTGCACCACTTTGGTTGCGTCAGGGTCGTGCGCCGATGCCGCTTGGGCAGCCCGGATACCGTCGGATCAATGCGAGCCACCCTCTCCGCTCGGCCTGCGCTTATCGGGCTCCGGACCGCTGTAGCCGAGCAGACTGCGGACCTGATCGCTGATGTCGGCGTCCGACAGATCGATTCCCTCGGCCTCCACCATCGCTCGAATGCGCTTGGCGTGCTTTTCGAACCAGGCCCGGCGGAACAGGGGCGTCATGTTGATGACGGTCGCCGTGCTGATGGTGAAGGAGAAGATGCCCGAGACTGCAATGAAGATGGGGAGCATCGACCAACGTTCAGACGCGATGTCGGAGATGATGCCGATGGTCGTGTAGCAACTCCCCGCAAACAGCATCGCCCGGACGGGATCGTCGACGATCCGGAGCGACACGAGCGCCAGTCCCCAGAGCGCGATTGCACTCAGCTGGACCAGGGCCAGATATACGACCGATATGAAGAAAGCCGCCAGGGCCTTGTCGTGGGCCCGGCGCGCGAGGCAGCTGCGCACCCGAATCTCGTAACGCACCGAGATGCGGCGGATGAAGAAAGAGTTCAGCCACAAGACGCCGACCAGACCGCCCAGGCCGAGCAACGTCGTTTGCAAAAGCGATACGAGCTGGAACTCGGTCAGGAGCAAAGGTCTTTCTTGGGTTGCTGCACCGGCCGAGCCTACACGCCCCGCAGACGCTGGCAAGCGATCGCCACGAGCCGGGAGAATGCGCACGCCCCGTAGACGGCACGGCGAAGTCGAGAAAGGTCAGGGAAGAGGAAAGCCGCCTATCGGATCGAGGCTTCGCCAATGGCCTTGGCGCTGACCAAGGCATCGATGTCGGCGTCGCTGTAGCCCACTTCCGCCAGCACTTCCCGCGTATGCTCACCGAGCCTCGGTGGCAGGCGATGGATGGCAGCCGGGCTTTCCGAGAAGCGTGCTGGCGGGCGCGCCTGCTGGATCGTCCCTTCCGTCGGATGTTCCAGATTCTGAAACAGGCCGACCGCCTTCAGATGCGGCTGCTCGGCGATTTCCGTCATCTTCGCGAACGAGGCGTGGGGCACGTCGATCTTGAGCAGCAATTCTTCCCATTCCGCAGTGGTCCGCTCGAGCGCGATCTTGTTCATCCGCGCGTAGATCGCATCGATGTTGGCCGCCCGCTTGATCGGATCGCGGACGGAGAATTCCTCGATGCATTCGGGATGGCCCACCGTCTCGAAGAAGGTGCACCAGTTGTCGCCGGAGTAGGGAAGCATGGTGAGCCAACCATCCTTGGTCCTGACCGGCCGGCGTTCCTTGACCCGCTTGTAGCCCGCCGGACCGATCGGCGGAACGAAGGCGTGCCCCCCCAGCATCTCGATGCTGTTGAAGGCCGCGACGGTCTCCAGCATCGGCACCTCGACGAGCTGGCCCTTGCCGGTGCGCTCGCGATAGACCAGCGCCGCGGCCACGGCGCCGGCAAGCGCCAGTCCGCACAGCTTGTCGCCGACAAGGCTCGGCACGAAGGCCGGCTCGTCGTCCGTCCCGATGGACGAAGCGAGACCGGACGAGGCCTGGACGATCTCGTCGAAGGCCGGCCGCTTGGCCCAGGGCCCATCCTGGCCGAAGCCGGTCGCGGCCGCATAGATGATCTTCGGGTTGAGCGCCTTGCAGGCCTCGTAGCCGAAGCCGAGCCTTTCGAGCGCGGCGGGACGGATGTTCGTCACCAGCGCGTCGGCGCGGGCGATGAGACGACGAAGCACCTCGGCGCCGCCGGTGGTCTTGAGGTCGACCGCCACGCTGCGCTTGTTGCGGTTGGCGGCCATGAACTGGCCGCTCATGCCCCTGTTGCGGAACTGACCGGTATAACGCCACTGATCGCCGGTGAGCCCCTCGACCTTGATGAGCTCGGCGCCCCAGTCGCCCAGCGTCTGGGCCCCGAAGGGGCCGAAGAGGACGGTCGTCAGGTCCAGAATGCGCAGGCCGGCGAGCGGCCCCGTTGCCTCGGTCATTGCAAATCCCGCGGATGGTCGGTTCGACGTATCAGATAGACAAGCGCAGGACGCGACGAAAGTGCGTCCAACCGAGCGTCGAAATGCAATGGTGGCAGAGGTCGCTTTGCCGCATCAAAAAGCCCGCTCTCGCGAAAGAAAGCGGGCTTCGATCTCGTCGGCGGTGGCCGGCCGGGCGGTCAGGCGACTTCCTTATCGGCCTTCGGCACCGCATCCCAGAACGACGTGTTGAAGGCCTTCTCGATATCGACCTTCTCGGTGAGCGCCTTGAGTTCGAGCAGGGCATCCTGCTCCTTCATGATCGCCGCCTTGTCGGTGTAGCCGACGCCCTTCGCCTTGCCCGCGCCCGCCAGCACGAGGCTCGCGATCACGTCCATCATCGCTTCCTGGTGCTTGCGCTCGAGCGCCGGTCCACCCGCCTTGAGGAGGATGTCGACGGTCTCGGCCTTGTTCATGACCGCGTAGCGCCAGCCCTTCATCGAGGCATTCATGAAGTTCTGGACCGTCGCCGGCCTGTCCGAGATCACCTTCTCGGAGGTGATGAGCGGATCCTTGAAGGTCGAGAGGCCGTATTTCTCCGGATAGATGTAGTTGAGTTCGGCCGCCGGAATGGTGCGCTCGAGCGCGATCAGCGTGTTGTAGTTCACCGTCGTGAGAACATCGAGTTCGCCGTTGATGAACGGCGTGTTGGTCGCCGGCTGCGGCACGATGGTGGCGTCCGACGGAGAAAGGCCGGCCTTCGCCATCATCGCGAAGGTCAGGTACTGCGCTCCGGTGAACCAGGTGCCGACCTTCTTGCCCTTGAAGTCCTTTGGCTCGACGATTCCGGAAGACTTGCGGGACACGAACACCGTGGCCGAGCCCTGGAACATCATGGCGAGCGACACCAGCGGCAGGTTCTTGGCCCGCGCGAACAGGATGCTGTCGGACCCGCCGCCGACGCCGAACGTGTCGCTGCCCGCCGCAACCAGGGCCTCCGAGTTGAGGTTGGGACCGCCCGGATTGATCGTCACGTCGAGCCCGTTGGCTTCGTAGTAGCCCTTGGCCTTCGCCACGTAGTAGCCGGCGAACTGTCCCTGCGGCAGCCACTTGAGGCGAATCGAGACCTTCTCGGCGGCGCGGGCGATGCCCGGTGCGGCCACCGACGCCGCGGCGCCAAGGAGGACCGTGCGGAGCGACGTACGGCGGGTGATCCTATTCATCGACATGACCTCTCTGGAATGCTTCGCCGACGGCTACGCAATAACCTGACCAAACGGTCCACTACCAGTGAATGACCTTTCGTTCGGCGGCACTCACCAGCGCGAACAAAGCGAGACTGGTGATCGAGGTGACCAGCACGGCCGACCAGACGCGCAGGAAGTCGGTCTGCTGGGCGGACTGGAAGATGATCCAGCCGAGCCCGCTGTATGCGCCGAGCATCTCGGTGACGACCGCGACGATCATGCTGCGCACGACCGAGAGCCGGATACCGGTCATGATCGCCTTTGCCGCCGCCGGCATGCGCAGGCGCCACAGGATCGCCAGCGGGCCGGCACCGAAGCTCCGCAACAGGTTCACGACGGCCGCGTCCACCCTCTCCAGGCCCGCCAGCGTGTTCAGCAGGATGGTGTAGCTGACGACGAACGCCACCATGAACACCTTGCCTTCCGGTCCGACACCGAACCAGAGCAACGCCAGCGGCGAATAGGCGACGGACGGCACGGAATGGATGGCAACGAGTGGTGGCAGGACGACCGTCTTGGCGGCCGGCACGAGGACCAGCAGGGTCGCGAGGATGACGCCGACGATCGTGCCCAGCGCGAGGCCGATCAGCACCTCGGCGACGGTCGTGGCGGCTGCGCCCATCAGGGTCCCGCGCAACTCGAAGGCATTGGCGAAGATGCTCGAGAGCGACGGCAGGATGTAGGTCGGAATCTGGAAGATCCGCACGACCGCTTCCCAGACCGCCAGCAGCAGGATGAAGCCGGCCGCGCCCAGCAGGAACTCGCGTTTCGGAAGGGAGGAGACCATCACATCTCCTCCTTCCAGAAGACGACGGCGCTCTCCGCCGCGGCCACGATGCCGTAGAGGGTGGCGCCGACGACCGCCGTGGCAAGGATCGCCGCCCACATCAGCGCGCTGTTCTCGTAGAACATGGCGCTGAGCAGCAGCACCCCGAGCCCGCTCGTATCGCCGAACCACTCGCCGACGATGGCCCCGATCAGCGCCAGGGTCACGCTGAGGCGCAAGGCGACGAAGATGCTCGGCAGCGCGGCCGGGAACCGCAGCCGCCAGAAGACCTGCCAACCCGACGCACCGAAGCTGCGCAGGAGCGCCACCTGCCCCTGCGGCACGGACAGCAGGCCCGCCAGGGCATTCACGGTGACCGGGAAGAAGGTCAGGTAGAACGCGATGATCGCCTTGGACGCGAGCCCGTTGCCGAACACCATGACGACGATCGCGCCGAAGGCGATGACCGGCACGGTCTGCGAGACGATGAAGACCGGAAAGAACATGCTCCGAAAGGTCTTCACCTCGAAGAACACATAGGCACTCAGCAGGCCGAAGAGGACACCGATCCCGTAGCCGATGACCGTTTCGAGAATCGTCTTGATGCTCGAATCGATGAACGCGTCCTTCGCCTCCATCATGGTCCGGAACACGTCGGACAGGGGCGGGAGATAGAGCGGATTGATGCGGAAATGCCCGGTTGCCCATTCCCAGAGCAGACCCATGACGACGACGGAGGCGAGGGCGGACAGGACCTTGCGGAAGGCCGGGCCGTTCGGCGCCGAAGGCCACGAACGGCGCGGCAACGCGATCGCCTGCTCCGACATCAATGCGCCCCGTCGCCGAGCACGCTGAGCAGGCGGCGCTTGAGGCTGATGAAGTCCGGCGAGGTCACGATCGACGCATCGCGCGGCCGATCGAGTTCGATCTTCTCGTCGAGGACGATTCGTCCGGGACGGGCCGCCATGGCGATCACGCGGTCACCGAGGAAGATCGCCTCGTCGATATCGTGGGTCACGAAGATGACCGTGCGGCGATGCTTTTCCCAGACATCGAGCAGCCAGCGTTGCATGGCGTTGCGCGTGAGCGCATCGAGGGCGCCGAACGGCTCGTCGAGCAGCATCAAATTGCGATCGAACAGGAAGGTGCGCATCAGCGCCACGCGCTGGCGCATGCCGCCGGAAAGCTGTTGGGGATAGTGATTGTCGAAACCGCCGAGCCCGAATTCTTTGATCATCGGCCGGGCGAGGTCGCGCGCCTCTTTCTTCGGGCGGCCTTCGATCTCGAGGGCCAGTATCGCATTGTCGATCACCGTCCGCCACGGCAGCAGCATGTCGCGCTGGGGCATGAACGCGACGCGGCCGAGAAGATGGTCGAAGGCCTGTTCCCGGCCGTCCAGAAACATGCGACCGCCGCAATCCGGCGCGGTGAGACCCGCGACGATGTTGAAGAGCGTGCTCTTTCCGCACCCCGATGGGCCGATCAGCGTGACGAACTCGCCTTCCTTGATCGAAATGTTCACGTCGCCCAGGGCCTTCGTGCCCTTCCCGCCGCTGTCGAAGGTCTTCGACACGTTCTCCAGCCGAAGACGTTCCGGGGCCGACGCCGGCGAGGTGGACGGCATGATCTTCTCCCTGGCTGGCATGTACGTCATCGGTGCGTCCCGTTCGCTTCACTGCACGGCGCAGAACGCCGCGGATAACCGCTGGTCATTGCCGACCGGCGAGATGCCGGTCTATGCAAAAGCCCAACCATCCCCCACGAAGAGACAAGCGGTCTTGCGACCTTCTTTGCCCCTGCCCCATTCTGTCGCCAGACCTTCGATCGAAAGCGAAGCCAGACAATGAACAAGAAAAACGCTAATCGGAAGCTGACCAAACTGTCAACTAATGGGCAGTCCCGCGCTACGGTCAAAAAAGCAGCAACCAAGGGCCGCCGTGCTCCCTTTGGCAGCAGGGAAGAAGAACCGGAGTCGGTTGGCCGCATTCGCAAGTTGACGATGGCCCACATCGTTTCATCGGCGGAACGCGTGTTTGCGGAAGCGGGTTTCGGCGGCGCCAGCATGCTCGAGCTCGCGCGCGCCGCTGAGGTTCCGAAAGCCAATGTTCACTACTATTTCGGCAACAAGGAGGGCCTGTACAAAGCCGTCCTCGACAACGTGCTCGCCCACTGGATCTCGACCACCGATCATTTTCAGGCGGACAGCGATCCGGCGGAAGCCCTGTCATCCTACATCCGCGCCAAGGTCGAACTGTCCAAAACCCGACCATTCGCCTCGAAAGTTTTTGCCAATGAGATTCTGCACGGCGCGCCGCAGCTGCAGTCCTACCTGGCAAACGACCTGCGCATCGCCTTCGAAGCGAAATCCAGGATCATCCGGCAATGGGTCGCCAAGGGCCTGATGAAGAATGTCGAGCCGATGCACCTGTTCTTCTGCATCTGGGCAATGACGCAGACCTACGCCGATTTCGAGGCGCAGATACGCGCGGTGCTCGGCGTCCAGAAGATGACGGACGACGTCTACCGCAAGGGCGCCGACATGATCACCCAGCTCGTGCTGGGTGGCTGTGCCGTGAAGAGTGCGAAGAAATAGGGCCCGCTGGCCTGCGGGGATGAGGCGCGCCCCTATTCGGCCGCGGCGCTGGCGCCCAGTGTCGAGGGCATCGGCTCCTCGCCGCGAACAACCGTCCTGAGCATGCGGCGCTTGTACTTCTTGTCGTCGAAGTAGGTCGCCGAATGCATCAGCGTGCGATTGTCCCAGATCACCAGATCGCCGACGGTCCACTTGTGGCCGATCGTGTTCGCGGGATCAGTGATCCGTTCATAAAGATTGCGGACGGTCTGGAGCCCCTCTTCCTTCTCGAGGCCGCTGACGCCGATGCAGTCGGGCAGGTTGAGGTAGAGGATCTCCTCGCCGGTGTCCGGATGGCGGCGCAGGAGAGGATGGTGGACATCGGCGGATTCCGCGAGCTGCTCGGGCGTCAGGGGATCCGGATCGGGCCGCTTGCTGTGCAGATGAAGGAAGCTGTAGGTGGCGCGGCGGCCGCGGAGATGATTCTTCTCCTCCTCCGACATGTCCTTGTAGACACGCTGCACGGCTGCGAAGCGCGTGTCGGCGCCCTCCTCGGGAACGACGTCGGCGTAGAGCGTCACGAAGGCGGACGGCCGCTTGCGATAAGCGAGATCCGTATGCCAGTTGAGCGACACGTCGTTCACGTTGGCCTTCCGGTCCTCCATGTTGGAGATGATGCTGACCGTCGCGTGATCCTTGTGGGTGAACTGGCGGAGAATGTGGATGTCGAGCTCGCCGAAGCGCTCGGTAAACGCGATCATCTTCTCGGCATCCATTTTCTGGCCCTTGAAGACCAGCATGTGGTGCTTGCCGAGAAGGTCCTTCACCTCGGCGAAGACTTCGGGGTCCGCGAGGTCCCGAGTTACGTCGAGCCCGGTGATCTCGCAGCCAATGTCCGGTGAAACAGGACGCGTGGTGAATTTCGCCCCAGCCATGCCTGGCCTCCCTGCCTGCAGCAACATTATCGATTGTCAGAATACCTGACCGTTCAGTCAAGTCTCGCGTGAGAATCAGCAAAAACCAGGCCAGCGATGTCTCGCACTCAGGCCTGCTCCAGGAAGTCGAGCAGCGCCGTATTGAACGCGGCGGGCGCCGTGACGTTCACGGCGTGCGCGCCATAGTCGGTTACGTGCAGGCGGGCGTTCGGCAGGCCGGCCGCCAGCTCTTCGGACCTGCTGACAGGCACGAGAACGTCGTCCCGCGCGCCCATGACGAGAACCGGCGTCTTGATCGAGGCCAGCTCGGCCGTCGCATCGAAGCGCAGGAGCGCGCCGATCCGACGCCGCAGGGTCTCGGCGCCCTGGAAATGAGCGAGCCCGTGCGCGTCTTCCTGGCGGGCGCGTTCGGCATTCTGTGCCAGCCAGAGCGCGGGGTAGAGGAAAATGGGCTGGGCTCGCACATAGGCAGCCGGACCGGCGTGTTGCAGCAACAGCAGGCGCGCCTCGAAGCAGCGCTTCGTGTGTTCGTCCGCAGTCGCCCAGCCGTTGACGATGGTGAGCGACACGAGCCGCTCGGGTGTCCGACGAGCCAGATCCAGTCCAACCAGTCCGCCGAGCGCATGCCCGACGAAATGGCAGGCACTCGTCTTCGTCTCATCCAGGACCGCGAGCACATCGTCGGCCATCGCGCCGATCGTGTAGGCCTCCGGGAGGTCACGCCTGGCACGGCCGGTGCCCGCCTGGTCGTAGGTGATCACGCGGAACCGCGCGCGCAACGCGTCAAGCTGCGGCGCCCAGTACCCCGCCGCACCGCCCAGACCGGACGACAGCAGCACGGTCGGCGCGCCCTCGCGGGCGCTTTCGAGGACGTCGACGCTCACTTAACTCTTGCCGACATGTGCCGTCGTGGCGATCTCGACCAGCGCGTCCTTCTTCACCAGGCCGCACTGGATGCAGTACCGCGCCGGCTTGTCACCGGGAAAGTACGTCGCATAGACGGTGTTGATGGCCGCGTAGTTCGCCCAGTCCGTCAGGAAGATCTGGTTGAAGGTGACGTCGGCCATCGTGCCGCCGGCCGTCTCGATCACCGACTTGATCTGCTCCAAGACGAATTCGGTCTGCTTGGCGGCGTCACCGACATGGACGACGTTGGTTTCCTTGTCGAGCGGCAGCGTGCCCGAGACATAGACGATGCCGTCGGCCATGGCGCCCGGCGAGTAGGGCGCCAGGGTCTTGCCGGAACCGGCCGGAATTACGGGCTTCATCGGCATCACTGTGCTCCCTTGGTGGTCAGCGTCGGGTTGGTGTTATCCTTCAGCGCCTTCTGGAAGGCCTCGACCGAGGAGACCCAGCCGAAGAACTTCTCGATGTTGTAGAGGGAGGCCTTCTGCACGAAATCCGGGCCCGCATGGTGGCAGGCGTCGTGGAGGACCACGCCGAAATATTCGAGAAAGAAGCCGTCGCGCAGGGTGGACTCCACGCACACGTTGGTCGCGACGCCGGTGAACACCAGCGAGCGGATGCCGCGCGAGCGCAGGAGGCTGTCGAGGTTGGTGTTGTAGAACGCAGAGTAGCGCGGCTTGGGAACGACGATGTCGCCGGCCTGCGGCTGCAGTTCCTGCACCAGCTCGTAGTCCCAGCCGCCCTTGGCCAGCAGCTTGCCCTGGAGCTCGGGCTTCGCCCGCATGGTCTTGAGTGCGTTCGACTTGTGGAAGTTCGGCGAACCGGGGCCGCCCGCCTCCACATAGTCCGGGTCCCAGCCATTCTGGAAATAGATGACCGTCACGCCCGCCGCGCGGGCGGCGGCGCAGGCCTGCTGGGTCTTCTCGATGGCCGCTGCGGCACCTGACACATCGAAGCCGGCGAGATCGAGATAGCCGCCCTTCGAGGCATAGGCGTTCTGCATGTCGACCACGATCAGCGCGGTCTCCTGCGGCCGGATCAACAGCGCTTCCGGCTGCGCCTCGAGATGGCGCGCATTCGGATCGTCGGGCGGGAAGTAGCTGACGGGCTTGGTCATTCCGCGGCCTCCGCGACAGGGGCGACAGCCGAGGCGACGTGCCGGCGGCTCTTCATCAGCGGCTGGATACGCTCGCCGAAGATCTCGGTGCCGCTCACGAACTCGTCGAAGGTCAGCAACGTACCGGCCAACCCGGGGATCGCAGCGACCTCGTCCATCATCCGCGCCACCTTGGCGGGGCTGCCCACGAGGAGCCCGATGTTCAGGTTCACCGCCGACTTCGGATCGATCATGTGCTTCACATTGGTGTCGGCGCCGGACTTCTTGTCGGCGCTGCCCTGATCGGTCAGCCACCGGAGCGCTTCCAGATCCGCGCCATCCCTGTAGTGCTGCCACTTGGCTTCCGCCTCGGCGTCCGTCTCGCCGGTGATCACCATGAAAAGCGCATAGGTCGAGATGTCGCGTCCCGAGTCGGCCGCGATCTTCTGCATCCGCTCGACCGTCTCGGCGCAGGCGGTGGGGGTGTTGTAGCCTTTGCCGAAGCAGAAATTATAGTCGGCATACTTGGCCGTGAACGCCATGCCGGCATCGCTCTGGCCCGCGCAGATCACCTTCATGGGCTGCTGCGGCCGGGGGCTCAGCTTGCAATCCTCCATCTTGAAGAACTCGCCCTTGAAGTTCGACGTTCCGGTCTCCCACAGCTCGCGCATCACCTGGACATACTCGGCGGCGAAGTCGTAGCGCCGGCCGAAGTATTCGTCGCCCGGCCAGATGCCCATCTGCGAATATTCGGGCCGCTGCCAGCCGGTGATGACGTTGAGGCCGAAGCGGCCGTTCGAGATCGAATCGATCGTCGAGCACATGCGCGCGGCGATCGCGGGCGGGATCGCCAGGGTCGGCACCGTCGCATAGAGCTTGATGCGGGATGTCACGGCGGCGAGGCCGGCCATCAGGGTGAAGGATTCGAGGTTATGGTCCCAGAACTCGCTCTTGCCGCCGAAGCCACGGAGCTTGATCATCGACAGGGCAAAGTCGAAGCCGTAGCGCTCGGCATTGAGCGTGGTCTGCTTGTTCAGCTCGAAGCTCGGCTTGTACTGGGGCGATGTCGTGGAGACGATCCAGCCGTTACTGCCGATCGGAATAAAAACGCCGATTTCCATGAGCCGCCTCCAGGAGCGATGACCCTGGAAACCTCCCAAAAGCTGTCCAATTGGTCAACTTTTAAAACTTCACGGGACGCACCGTTTCGGCCCGGTAGTTGCATGCTTCATCGCCCGCGAAGGCTCACGAAAGGCTGATGCGCCGTCTGTCACACCGGGTTGGTCGGGCCCGACGTCAGACGCCGCATGTGGCGTCGCATGCCGTGATAGTCGTTGATGGCGTTGTGCATGGTGCGACGATTGTCCCAGATCGTGAGCGTGCCCGGCTTCCACTGGACGCGGCAGGTGAATTCGGGCCGCGTGGCATGTGCCTGCAGCCAGTCGATCATCGGCTTGCTCTCTTCTGGCGTCATGCCCTCGAAGGCAATGGTGTGGCCGATGCTGCAATAGAGCGCCTTCTGGCCGGTCTCCTCGATGGTGCGCACGATCGGATGCACCGCCTCGTAGGAATCGGCCTCTTCGGTGCCGGTGATCTTCATGCCGCCCACCACCGCGTGATGCGCCTTGCGGCCACCCACATGCTTGAGGCCGGCACTGTTCACGCCCCTCAGCGTGCCCAGCATCTCCTTCAGGCGATCCGACAGACTCTCGTAGGCCGCGACCATGTCGCAATAGAGCGTGTCGCCACCCCGCTCCGGCGTCTGCAGCGCATACAGCAGGGTCGCGAGCGGCGGGGTCTTCATGTAGGTCGTGTCGGAATGCCAGCCGCCGCCGAAATTACGCTTTTCGGACGGCTCCTTGACGATATCGAACAGGAACGGGAAATCGTCCATGCCCTTCACGAAGGGATAGTGGTTGGGCTCGCCGAACCGCGCGCCGACATCCATCAGGTCCTGCGGCGACAATTCCTGATCGCGGATCGCGACCACCTTATGGTCGAGGAACGCCTGGTGGACCTGGGCCCAGTCGTGATTGTCCATGGTGCGCAGGTCGACGCCCGTCACCTCCGCCCCGAGAGAGCCCGCGATCGGCGTCACGGTGATGCTGCTGCTGGCCATTCGGTCGCTCCGGTTTTCACGCCATCGATCGGAGATTAGAGACCCGGAGGGCACGCAACCGCAATCGCCCGCCGGCGGCTGCCGTCGCAAGGCGAGGTTTCGCCTCGCGACGCTCAATGCATAGCGGCCGGCGCGTACCTGCGGTTAAAGTGCAGCGCAAAATCAGACGGGTACGGGATGAAAAAAGACAGCAGCACCTACTGGAAGAAGTCCCGCGTGGAACTTCGGGCCGCCGGTTTCGAGCCCGACAAGACGGCGCAGACCAACGCTGTCGTCACGATCGCCAGCGCCTATACCAACGCCCATCGCTGCAACAATCGGGTGCGTACCATCAGCGACCTGCTGGTCGAGCTGCTGGCCGAGCGCGGCGGAAACGGGTTGATCGTCGGGGCGCCGGCGGTGTCCGATGCGCTGACGCAAGGCACGCCGACGGCCGGCTACAGCCTGGTGTCGCGCGACGTGGTGGCCGACTGTTTCGAGATCGGCCACTACGCCCATCACGGCGACGCGATGATCGTGATCTCGGGCTGCGACAAGACCGGCGCCGCGGCCCTCATGCCGCTCGCCCGCACCAACGCCTTCGGCCTCGTCCTCTATCCCGGCACCAGCTCGCCCGGCCGTGTGTCGTTCGGCGCCTGGGCGTCGAAGGGCAACAACCTCACCATCATGGACTATGTCGAGGGCCGGGCGGCCAACGAGGCGGGCCGCATCTCGGGCGAGGAACTGCTCGAACTCGAAAGCAACGTCATGCCGGGCAGCGGCACCTGCGGGGCGATGTTCACCGCCAACACGATGAGCACGATCGCCGAGGCCATCGGCATGATGCTGCCGCGCGGCGCCTCGCATCCGGCGGATTACAAGGCCGGCAGCGACATCCATGCCGACGTGCGGGCGCAGGCCAAGGCGTCGGTCGACGCGCTCTATCGTTTGATGGCAGCCGGCATCCGCCCGCGCGACATCATGACGGAGAAGGCCTTCGAGAATGCCATCGCGACGGTCTATGCGATGGGCGGATCGACCAACATGTACCTGCACCTGCTCGCCATCGCGCGCGAGGCGCAGGTGCCGATCACGATCGAGCGCATCCAACAGGTCGGCGAGCGCATGCCGCTGATCTGCAATCTCCAGCCGCACGGCCCCTATGCGATGGTGAGCCTGCACGAGATCGGCGGCGTGCCCGTCGTGATGAAGGAGCTGCTGCGCCATGGCTTCCTCCATGGCGACGTCATGACCGTGACGGGCAAGACGCTGGCGGAAAACCTGGAATCGGTGCCGACGCTCGAGGAGATCGGCAAGCAGGACATCGTCCTGCCCGTGTCCAGGCCGGCGGCGCCCGCGAACAACCATATCAGCGTGCTGAAGGGCAACCTTGCGCCGGAGAGCTGCTTGCTGAAGCTGAGCGGCAAGACTTTGGAGAAAGGCGAGTTCCGCGGCACCGCGCGCGTCTTCGAATCGGAGGCCGACACGATGAAGGCGATCCGCGCCGGCGAGATCGTGCCCGGCAACGTCGTCGTGGTGCGCAATGTC
The DNA here is from genome assembly GCF_965228225.1 of Reyranella sp. Lineage (GTDB taxonomy): Bacteria > Pseudomonadota > Alphaproteobacteria > Reyranellales > Reyranellaceae > Reyranella. Next base: position 4,346,195 of record NZ_OZ245801.1, read on the forward strand.
GGTCCGGTGGGCGGCCCCGGCATGCCCGAAATGGTGATGCTCACGATCCAGCTCCAGGGGCGTGGGCTCGGCGAGGACGTGGCGCTGATCACCGACGGCCGCTTCTCGGGCGTCAGTCACGGCATCCTGATCGGCCACATCTCGCCGGAAGCGGCGCGCGGCGGCCCGATCGCGGCGGTGCGCGACGGCGACACGATCGTGATCGACCCGGGCGCCCGCACCCTGAACCTCGAAATCTCCGACGAGGAGCTGGCCCGCCGCATGGCCGACTGGCGCCCGCCCGCCGCGGCCGACCGCCCGCGCCCGGGCTCCGTGCACGACAAGTACACGAAGCTGGTGTCGTCGGCGCATTATGGCTGCGTGGTCTAGACGACCCTCTTCCCCTTTGCGGAGTCCGCAAAGGGGAAGTGCCCTCGTCTTACGAGGGCGATGGGGTCATACCCCCTCCGCCAACATCACGACGCCGCAGCAGCGAATTTCATGCGGCTCTTCATCAGCGGCTGGATACGCTGGCCGAACTGTTCGATGCCGATGATGAAATCGTCGAAGGTCAGCATCACGCCGGCCAGCCCGTCGATCTCGGCCATCTCGTCGAGCAGCCGCGCGATCGTGGCGTAGGAGCCGATCAGGCGTGAGCCGTTGTTGGGCAGCGGCTCGCGGCGGCGGATGCGGCCGGCCGTGGAATTCTCGGCAGCGAACTTGTCGGAGGCGGCCTGGTCGGAGCGCCAGCCGATGGCGTCGAGGTCGACGCCCGCCTTGTAATGCTCCCACTTGGCCAGCGCGGCTTCGTCGGTCTCGTCGGCGATGATCATGGTCAGCGCCAGCGCCTTCACGTCCCGGTCGGCGGCGGCGCAGGCGGCCTTGAGGCGGCCCACCGCCTCGGCGCAGTCGCGCGGATCGTTGGCTTCGCCCTGGCCGCTGCAGAAATTGTAGGTGCAGTGCTCGGCCGCGAACTTCATGCCGGCATCGCTGGTACCGGCCGAGATCAGCCTGATCGGCCGTGAGGGCAGCGGCGAGAGCCGGCAGTCGTTCATCGTGAAATAGCGACCCTTGAAGTCGGATTGGCCCTTCTCCCAGAGTTCTTTCATCACCGTCACGTACTCGGTGACCATCTCGTAGCGATGCTTGAAATGCTCCTCGCCCGGCCACAGGCCCATCTGGTCGTATTCGGCCTTCTGCCAGCCGGTGACGAGATTCACGCCGAAGCGACCGTGCGAGATGCTGTCGATCGTCACCGCCATGCGCGCGGCGATCGCCGGCGGCAGGGTGAGCACGGCGACCGTGGCGATGAGGTCGATGCGCGTCGTCACCGCCGCGAGCCCCGCCATCAGCGTGAAGGATTCGAGATTGTCGTCCCAGTGGCGCGACTTGCCGCCGAAGCCGCGCAGCTTGATCATCGACATGGCGAAGTCGAAGCCGTAGCGCTCGGCGCGTTGCACGACCTCGCGGTTGAGATCGAAGCTCGGCGTGTACTGCGGCGACGTCGACGAGATCAACCAGCCATTGTTGCCGATGGGAATGAAGACACCGATTTCCATCCTGCACCTGCCTTTGATGCCGCACAGGCAGCAAGCGTCATGCCATCCACGCGTATCGCGGAATTGCACGGAAAGCGCTGCCGCAGCGTCCGGTCAGGCGCGGCGCTTTGCTGCGATCGAAGCAGTCTGCTCCATGATCGGCCCTTCCTCCGCCGTCACACCGGTACGAAGGCAGGCAACATCCTGTCCGGTCGCAACGGGTTGCAGCTGGGGTGTCGCTTCCTGGCAGGCCGGCCTGGCCATCGGACAGCGATCGAAGAACGAACATCCGGGCAGGACCAGGCGCGGATTGGGCGGATCGCCGCGCACCAGCGACGGCCCCGCCGCCCGGCGTCCCGTCAGTCGCGGCGCGGCCGCCAGCAGCGTGCGGGTATAGGGATGGGTCGGATGGGCGAACACGGTCTTGGCCGTGCCCAGCTCGACGATGCGGCCGAGATACATGATCGCCACCCGATCGGACAGGCGCTCGACCACCGAGAGGTCGTGCGAGATGAAGAGATAGGTGAGCGAGAAGCGCTCCCGCAGCTCCAGCAGCAGGTTCAGGACCGTCGCCTGAACCGACATGTCGAGGCCGGAGGTCGGCTCGTCGAGGATCAGCACGCGCGGACGCAGCAGGAGTATGCGCGCCAGCGCCAGACGCCGAAGCTGGCCGCCGGAGAATTCGTGCGGATAGCGCCGGGCCGACGTCGGATCCAATCCGACCGCCTGCAGCATCGCCGCGACCCGGTCGCGCCGCTCAGACGCATTGCGCACGCCATGGATCTTGAGCCCCTCTTCCAGGGTCCGCCCAATGCTCCACCACGGGTCCAGCGCCGCGCCGGCGTCCTGATGCGAGTATTGCACGGTGCTGCGCGCCCGCCGCGCCGCCTCGGGCGCGAGGCCGCTCACCCGGCGCCCTTCCAGCAGGATCTCGCCCTCGCTCTCGCGTTGCAGGCCAAGGATGCTGCGGCCGAGCGTTGTCTTGCCGCAGCCGGACTCGCCCACCAGTGACAGAATTTCGCCGGCCCGCAGATCGAGGCTCACCTGCTTCACCGCCTGAACGGGCAGAACCGTGCGTTGCAGGAATCCCTTGCGGCCGCCCAGTCGCACCGACACATCGCGCAGCGCCAAGATGGGATCTGCGGTCATGCGAATTGCACGCAGCGGACTTCGGCACCGGAGCGCGCGAACCCTTGCGGCGGTCGCCCCTTCAGGCAAAGCGCCTGCGCGTCGGTGCAACGCGGCGCGAACAGACAGCCCGCGGGACGCGCCAACGGCGACGGCACGGAGCCTGGAATGCCGAGGAACGTGGTCGCGCGGTCGGGATGACAGGCGAGCAGCGCCCGGGTGTAGGGATGGGACGGCGCATCGAGAATCGCCTGAACCTGCCCCGCCTCCACCGTCTGGCCGGCATAGATGACGCAAAGGTCGTCGCACAGTTCGGCCACGACGCCGAAATCGTGGGTGACGAACAGCAGCGAGATGCCGAACTCGGCCACCAGCTCGCGCAGCAGAAGCAGGATCTGGTGCTGCGTCGTGACGTCGAGCGCCGTCGTGGGCTCGTCGGCGATCACGAGACCTGGCGCACAGGCCAGCGCCGCCGCGATCAGCAGGCGCTGGCGCTGGCCGCCCGAGAACTGATGCGGATAGCGTTCGAGCGCGGTTTCCGGATCCGGCACCTGCATGCGCTTGAGCAGGCCGACCAGCCGGGCAACATGCGCCCGCCGGCGCGCGGCACCGCGCAGCCCGTCGTCGGGCGCATGCCATCGCATCACCTCGAGCATCTGGCTGCCGACCTTGAACACCGGGTTCAGCGCCAGAAGCGGATCCTGCGGGATGAAGCCGATGCGGCTGGAACGGAAGCCGTCATTCAGCTGGGCTTCGGTGAAGGCCAGCAGATTCTCGCCCTCGAACCAGATCTCGCCGCTGTCGACCGTCGCCGCGCGCGGCAGGATGCCCATGATCGAGCGGATCAGGGTGGACTTGCCGCATCCCGATTCGCCCACCACGCCGAGGATGCGGCCGCGCTCCAGGGTGAGCCCGATATCGTCGAGGATCTCGGCCTTGCCCTCGTCGGTCCGGATCGACACCTTGAGGCCGCGCACGCTGAGGACCGGGATCATCGCGACCGCCGGATCCGCGGATCGACGATGTCGCGCAGGCCGTCGCCCAGCAGATTGAAGCCCATCACCGTGATCAGGATCGCCAGCCCCGGGAAGGTCGCGTACCACCAGGCGCGCGGCAGGTAGGTCCGGCTTTCGGCGATGGCGAGGCCCCAGTCCGGCGCCGGCGGCGTCGCGCCCATGCCGAGGAAGCCCAGGACCGCCGCGACCAGGATGGTGAAGCCCAGCCCGATGGTGGCGCGCACGATCACCGGCGACAGCGCGTTGGGCAGGATGTGGAGGAAGACGATGCGGCCGCTGCCGGCGCCGATGCCGCGCAGGGCGTCGACGAACAGAGAGGACGAGAGCCGCCTCGTCTCGGCATAGACGATGCGCGTAAAATACGGCCAGTAGGTGAGCGAGAGCGCCAGCATCGCACTCTCGAGGGAGGGTGACATCAACTGGGCGAGCGCCAGCGCGAGGATCAGCTGCGGGATCGCCAGCACGACATCCGTGACGCGCATGATCCCTTCGGACAGCCAGCCGCCGCGATAACCCGCGATCAGGCCCAGGGGCACGCCGATCAGCATGGCGGTCGACACGACAGTGAGCGCGATCGAGAGCGCGCCGCGCGCGCCCAGGATGACGCGAGAAAAGATGTCCCGGCCGAGATTGTCGGTGCCGAACGGGAAGGCGGCGCTGGGCGGCTTCAGGCGACGCGCGAGATGCGAGGCCGCCGCATCCTCCGGATAGGGCGCCAGCAGCGGCCCGAAGATCGCGATCACCAGCACGAAGAGCACGATGCCCAGCCCCAGCATCGCCGGCAGGTCGCGGCTCAGCTTTCGGAAAATCTGGCTCATCCCCGCTCCATCAGCCGCGGATCGAGCACGCCGTGCACCAGATCGGTCAGGATGTTGACGGCGGCGTAGACCACGCCGATCAGCAGCGTGACGGCGAGCATGACCTGCCGGTCGCCGGTCAGGATGGCCTGCACGGTGTAGCTGCCGATGCCCGGCCAGTCGAAGATCGCCTCGACCACCACGCCGCCCGCGATCAGGCCGCCGAACAGCAGGCCGATCTGGGTCACGGTCGCCGTCACCGAGTTGCGCAGCACGTAGATCCAGTGGAGACGCCACCGGCGATAGCCCATGGCGCGTTCGTAGAAGACGAAATCCTGCTGCATCGTGTCGAGCACGCCGGCGCGCGTAAAGCGGACGATGGTGGCGAGGCCGCCGAGCGACAGCGTCACCGCCGGCAGGACGAGATGGCGCAAGGCATCGGACATCACGTCGAAGCGGCCGGCGATCAGTGCATCCGCCACCATGAAGCCGGTGACCCTGGGCGGCCGCTGGATGGTGGGAGAGAGTTCGCCGCGCAGGGGTAGCCAGCCCAACTCCATCGAGAAGAGAAGCTGCAGCATGATGGCGAACCAGAAAGCCGCCACGGCGATGCCCATCACCGAGAAGACGCGCAGCAGATAGTCGGGCCAGGCGTTGTGCGAGAGACCGGCGATGACCCCCAGCGGCACGCCGACGAAGACCGAGATCGCGAGCGCGCAGAAGGTCAGGGTCAGGGTCGCGGGCAGACGCTGGGCGATATCGACCGCCACCGGCCGCCGCGAAAAGGCGCTCTCGCCGAGGTCGAGCGTGGCGACCTTGCCCACGTAGGAGACGAACTGCTCCAGAATCGGGCGGTCGAGGCCGTATTGCTGGCGCAGACGTTCGATCTGCTCGGGCGTCGCGGCGTCGCCCGCCATCGCCATCGCGGGATCCGAGGGCACGACCCGGATCAGCAGAAAGGTGATGACCAGCAAACCGAGCAGCGACGGCAGCACGAGCAGGCAGCGCCGGACGACGAAACGCAGCATCTCAGCTTTCGAGCGTGATCCAGCGTATCTCGGCGCCCTGACCCACCGTGCAGAACCGGCGGCCCTTGACGCGCTTGTTGAGCCCCTGGAGCTGCATGGAGTTGTAGATCCAGATGTCGGGCGAATCGGCCATGATCTTGCGGATGGCCTCCTCGTAGAGCGGTGCGCGTTCCTCCTGCTTCACGGCCGCGCGCGCCTTGCGCAGCAGCGCGTCGACCTGGTCGTTCTTGTAGTAGGACGAGGCCTTCCACGTGCCATGGAACTGGCTGTCGTACATCTGGCCGACCCAGTTCTCCGGATCGACGAAATAGGTGCTGACCCAGTGGACCCACATGTCGGGCGTGGTGTCGGGCTTGGCGGCGGCGGTGGTCAGGTTCGACCAGATGTTGCCCACGACCTTCAGGTTGATACCGATCTGCGCCAGGTCGGACTGGAAGAGCTGCGCGCCCTGCACGCTCTGCTCGTTCTCCGACTGCACGTGCAGTTCCAGCGGACGCTTCATCGGCGCGCCTTCGGCGACGGCCTTGGCGTAGTATTCCTTGGCCTTCTTCAGGTCGTAGTCGTAGCCCTTGGCGTCCTTGGGAATGCCCCAGAGATTGTCGGGCATGGGATAGGGATCGCGCGTGGCGTAGCCGCCGAGGATGTCGTTGATGAAGCCCATGTAATTGAACGCGTGCGCGAAGCACAGGCGCGCGTTGAGGTTGTTGAACGGCGGCTTGCTGTTGTTCATGCGGATGACGAAGGTCCGCATCACCACATCCTTCTGGACGTAGGCGATCTTGGAGGCGTTGATCTGCGCCACCTGGTCGGCCGGCAGGTTGGGATCGGTGCAGTCGAGCGAGCCGTTCAGCAGGGCCAGGACTCGGGTCGAGGTTTCCTTGGTCGGCCGGTAGGCGATCTTCTTCACCGGCTTGGGATTGTGCGACCAACCTAGGAAATGGCCCTCGTTGATCTCCATGTCGAGATATTCGAGCGGCCTGTAGCCGGCGGGAACGATGCGATAGGAGCCGGAGCCCGCGCCGTTCGAGGCGAGCCAGGTCTTGCCCCAGTCGCCGTTCTTCACGTTGGGCTCGATCTGGCGCGGATTGACGATCGAGATGCTCGGGATCGCCGCGAAGAACGGCGCATAGGAGGTCTCGAGCTTGAACCGCACCGTGAGCGGATCGGGCGCCGTGACATTGTCGGGCTTCAGAATCTTCAGGAAGGCGCCGGCCGGTGCCAGCGCCAGCGCCAGCACGCGGCGGAAGCTGTAGACGACATCCTCCGAGGTCATCGGGCTGCCGTCGTGGAACTTGATGCCGGGGCGAAGCTTGAACTCCCACAGGAGGCCATCGGCGGAAACGGTGTGGCTTTCGGCCAGCCACGGCACGATCTGGGGCGGATCGTTCTGGTAGCGGTAGAGATTGTCGTAGGCGTTCAGCATCATCGACTGCATCGGTACGTCGTAGACCTGATGCGGATCGAGGTTCATCGGCAGCGCAAACCCGCTGACGAAGGTCGAAGAGTCGGCGGCCTGCGCCGACCTCATCGTGCCCGCGACCAGAGCGCCGGCGACCAATCCGGCCGCGCGGCGGCGGCCGAGCATGGGACCCTGCTCCTTCCCTTTCGCGGTCATTGTGCGGCTCCCGCGAAACGGTCGGCATGGAAGCGGCTGATCGGCTGCGGCAGCCCGAGATTCCCGCGCAAGGTCATGGCTTCGTACTCCGTTCTGAAGAGACCCCGGCGCTGCAGTTCGGGGATCACGAGGTCGACGAAATCGTTGAGCGAGCCCGGCAGCCAGGCGGGCATGACGTTGAACCCATCGCAGGCGCCGTCCTTGAACCAATGCTCCATCTCGTCGGCGACCTGCGACGGCGTGCCGATCGTGAGCACGTGTCCGCGCGGTCCGGCATTGGCGAGGCAAAGCTCCCACAGAGTGAGATTGTCGCGGCGCGCCTGATCGAGCAGGAGACGCTGGCGGCTGAGCGGGCCGTTGGTGTCGGGCATCTCGGGAACGGGGCCGTCGAGCGGCAGCTTGTCGAGATCGTGCACGCCGATCGTGTGTTCCAGCACGGCGAGACCGACGCTGGGATGGATCAGCGACTGCAGGTACTCGAACTTCTCCTGCGCTTCCGATTCCGTCGGCGCGACGACCGGGTAGAGGCCGGGCATCACCAGCACCTCGGCTGGCGAGCGGCCATAGCGCGGCAGCCGAGCCATCACATCGCCGTAGAATTCCCTGCCCTGCTCGAAGGTGGTCTGGGCGGTGAAGACCAGCTCGGCGAGGCGCGCGGCGACATCGCGTCCGGTGCCCGATGCGCCGGCCTGGACCAGCACCGGCCGTCCCTGCGGCGAGCGGGCGACGTTGAGCGGACCGCGCACCTGGAAATGCTTGCCCTTGTGATGCAGCGGATGGAGCTTCGAGGGATCGAAGAAGACCCCCGAGTCCTTGTCGCGGATGAACGCATCCTCGTCCCAGCTGTCCCACAGGCCGGTGACGACTTCGGCAAACTCGATGGCGCGCTCGTAACGGTCGGCGTGCGCGGGATGCTGGTCGAGACTGTAGTTGAGCGCATCGTCCTCGTTGTTCGAGGTGACGAGATTCCAGCCGGAGCGGCCGCCACTGATCTGGTCGAGCGAGGCGAACTGGCGCGCCAGCGTATAGGGTTCGTTGAAGGTGGTGGTCGAGGTGGCGACGAGCCCGAGATGTTTGGTCACCGCGGCGAGCGCTGACAGGATCGTCATCGGCTCGAATTTGACCACCTTGCCCATGCGGCCACGCGACTCGGGCGTCCCCGACAGGCTGACGGCGGCCGTGTCGGCCAGGAAAAGAAAGTCGAACTTGCCACGCTCGGCGGTCTGGGCGACCTCGACGGCGTCGGCGAAGCTCGCACCCGAGTGGAAATGAGCTTCCGGATGACGCCAGGCAGCGACGTGCTGACCGGTTTCATGGACGAAAGCGCCGAGACGCATCATCCGGCGTCGAGTCTCTTGAGGCACGCCTCGCTCTCCCGTTCGGAATGCTGAAATTCATTCCGGAGAACGCAAGCGGCATGCCAAGCCCTGGCACGCCGTCGGCTCGTGACGGCGCGCTGTGCGCTAGCCGAACCGCGCCAGCGATCAGCTGTCGAGGTCGGGATACCGTCGCTTGGCGCGGCGCATGAAGCCCGCAAAGATGTCGTCGTACGGCGTCTTCTCGTGCGGCTCGGCGAGCTTGGTCAGGCCCTTCAGCACGGTCGCCTCCTCCGCCGGCATCTCCGACATGATCTTCTCGGAAATGGGCTGGACGCCCGCCGGGTTGGCGAGCGCGCGGACCTGGATGCTGCAGGCCTTCTCGAAGAAGTAGAAATAGAAGAACGCCTCGCCCATGGTGGCGCCCACGCTCAAGGTGCCATGGTTCTTGAGGATCAGGATGCGGCCATCCGGTCCCAGCGCCTTGGCCGAGGCCTCGCCCTCGCCCGGCAGCACGACGATGCCGTCATAGTCGAGGTAGCGGACCTTCGGATACACCATCGCACCATCCTGCGTCAGCGGCTGGAAGCCGCCCTTCATGGCGCCGACGGCCGCGCCGTCCAGCGTATGGGCGTGAATGATCGCGTTGACGTGCGGCGAGGTGAACATGATGCCGGAATGCAGGTTGAAGCCGGCCTGGTTCAGCTCGTAGCCGTTCTCGGTCAGGATTTGGCGGTTCTTGTCGACCTTCACGAGGCTCGACGCCGTGATCTCGTCGAAGGCGAGGCCGAACGGGTTGAGCAACAGCGCGTCGGGTTCGCCAGGCACGCGGGCCGAGATGTGACCGAAGATCGAAAGCTCGTAGCCCATTTCGAAGGCGGCCCGATAGGCGGAAGCGAGCTGGACCCGGACGGCCCACTCTTCCGGCGAAACCTTGTCCTTTAAGCTGACGATACTCACTGGCGGCTCCTGGCTTGCGTATCGGGCTGAGGGCGCGTCTTAGCGAGAGGCCATTGCGACTGCAAATGGTCAATACCGCCCCTCGGGACTCCGGAAATCTGGCACGCTTCCTGCTGTCTAAACTTGTATAGACAGGCTACAGGCAAAGCATGCAGATCAGCCCTTCTCTCTCCGAAACGGACGATTTGGCGGAGCGCTACCGCGAGGATGGCGTCCTGCTGCTGCGCGGCGTCTTCGACGCCTGGATCGAACCGCTACGGGCCGGGGTCGACGCTCTGATGGCCAGCCCCAGCCCGCTCGAACGGACGGTCCGGCCGGCCGATGGCTCGGCTCCCTTCTTCCAGGACCTGTGCAACTGGCAGCGAATCCCGGAGTTCGAGGCCTTCGTCTACAAGTCGCCGGCCGCGGAGATTGCCGCCCGCCTCATGGGCTCGCGCACGGCCCGCTTCTTCCACGACCATGTGCTCGTGAAACAGCCGGGCGGCAGCACGGTCACCCCCTGGCACCAGGACCAGCCCTACTACTGTGTCGAAGGCCGGCAGAGCGTCAGCTTCTGGATCCCGCTCGATCCCGTGTCCCGCGATGTCGTGATGGAATGCATCAAGGGCTCGCATTGCTGGGGCAAGGGCTTCCGCCCCATGCGGTTCGACGGCACTCGGCTCTATGCCGACGACGATTTCGAGGTGATGCCCGACATCGAGGCGATGCGCCCGACGCTCGACATTGCAGGCTGGGACATGCAGCCGGGCGACGCCATCGCCTTCAACTTCCGCACCGTCCATGGCGCGCCGGCCAACCAGTCGCCACGGGCACGCCGCGTCTTCTCGGCGCGCTGGGTCGGCGATGATGCCGTTTTTGCCAAGCGTGCGGGCAGGACCTCGCCGCCGTTTCCCGATCTCGGGCTCGAAAATGGCGAGCCACTCGATACTCCGCTCTTTCCCGTCGTCTATCGTTCGTAAACAGTCACCTCAAACGGAGCTCATCAATGGCCAGGTTCTCAGCATTCGCCGCCGTCGTCGCGGCGGCCGCCGTCGCAGGCGGCGCATCGGTCGCGCAGGCGCAGGATACCAAGGTCGCCATCGGCATTTCCGGCTGGACCGGCTTCGCACCGATCACGCTGGCCAAGGAAGCCGGCATCTACAAGGCCAACGGCCTCGACGTCACGATCAAGAAGATCCCGCAGAAGGACCGCCACCTCGCGATCGCCTCGGGCGACCTGCAGTGTGCGGCGACCACGGTCGAGACCTGGATCGTGTGGAACGCCAACGGCATCGCCACCACCCAGCTCTTCAAGATGGACCAGGGCATGGGCTCGGACGGCATCGTCGCCCGCAACGACATCTCCAAGGTCACCGACCTCAAGGGCAAGACGGTCGCCGCCTCGGCGCCGGGCACCAACCCGCACTTCACGCTGGCCTGGATCCTGAAGAAGAACGGCATGTCGCTGAAGGACGTGAAGCTCGTCACGCTCGAGCCGGCGCCGGCCGCCAACGCCTTCGTCACCGGCAAGGACCTCGACGCCGCGGTCACCTACGAACCCTATCTCAGCCTGGTGCGCGACAAGCCCGAGACCGGCAAGCTGATCGCCGATTCGCTGCAGTATCCGATGGTGTTCGATTCCTTCGGCTGCACCCCGAAGTTCATCAAGGAGAATCCGAAGGCCGTGAAGGCGCTGGTCGACAGCTACTTCCAGGCCCTCGACATGATCGAGAAGGACAAGCAGAAGGCCTTCACGATCATGGGCGCCGACGTGAAGCAGACGGCCGAGCAGTTCGAGAAGTCGCAGTCCAAGATCAAGTGGGCCGACCGCGAAGCCAATAAGAAGTTCTTCAACGGCGAGATCCAGGCCTTCAACAAGGAAGCCGCCGAGCTGCTGCTCGAGATCGGCGTGATCAAGAGCAAGCCCGCGAACATGGATACGCTCTTCGACACGACGTACATCAAGTAACGAGTCAGCCTCCTCCCCCGTCATCGGGGGAGGTGCCTCGTCTTACGAGGCGGAGGGGTCATGTCCCCTCCGTCGGCGAAGACGCCGCACCTCCCCATCGAAATGGGGAGGAAGATTTGAGAAGAGACCATGAAATTGCTGGTTCCCGTCAGACGGGAGAATCGCATCGTCCTGGGCGTGGCGTTCTTCATCGTCTTCGTCGCCCTCTGGTCGTTCCTGAGCCTGAGCGGAGCGGTACCGAGGCACTTCCTCGCCACGCCATGGCAGACGGTGGTCTCGGGCTGGGACCTGTTCGCCACCCAGGGCTTCACCCACGATGTCGGCATGACGATCTGGCGCGTCGTCGGCGGCTTCGTGCTGGCTGCCGTCATCGCCGTGCCGCTCGGCATCGCGATGGGCGTCTACAAGCCCATCGAGGCCTTCTTCGAACCGTTCGTCTCCTTCGCACGCTACCTGCCCGCCTCGGCCTTCATCCCACTGCTGATCCTGTGGGTCGGAATCGGCGAGGCGCAGAAGCTCACCGTCATCTTCATCGGCTGCTTCTTCCAACTCACCCTCATGATCACGATGATCGTGAGCGGCACCCGCCGCGACCTGGTGGAAGCCGCCTATACGTTGGGCTGCAAGGACACCGGCGTGATCCGCCGGGTCGTTCTGCCCGGCGCGGCGCCCGAGATCGCCGAGGCGCTGCGTCAGGTACTGGGCCTGGGCTGGACCTACATCATCGTCGCCGAGCTGATCGGCGCCTCGTCGGGCATCGGCCACATGATCACCGACAGCCAGGCGCTGATGGCGACCGACCACATCATCGCGGGCATCGTGGTGATCGGGCTGGTCGGTCTGCTCTCGGACCTGGCTTTCAAGAGGGTGAACCAGCACCTCTTCTCGTGGAGCCTGCTGCGATGAGCCGGCTGTCGATCCGCGACGTTTCCAAGACCTTCCCCGGCCACAGGCGCAGTGCGCCACCGACCCAGGCGCTGCTGCCGATCGGCCTCGAGGTCGCCGACAACGACTTCATCACCGTGCTGGGCCCGTCGGGCTGCGGCAAGTCCACCCTGCTGCGCCTGGTCGCCGGGCTCGAAACGCCGACCACGGGTGAGATCACGCTCGACGGCACGAAGATCGTGGGCGCCGGCGCCGATCGCGGCGTGGTGTTCCAGAGCTACACGCTCTTCCCCTGGCTGAACGTCCGCCAGAACATCTGCTTCGGCCTGCGCGAGAAGGGCATGAAGCTCTCCGAGCAGCGCGAGATCAGCGACCGCTTCATCGCCCAGGTGGGCCTGCGCGGCTTCGAGGATCACTTTCCCAAGCAGCTCTCGGGCGGCATGCAGCAGCGGGTGGCGATCGCCCGCGCGCTGGCCAACGATCCGAAGATCCTGCTGCTCGACGAGCCGTTCGGCGCGCTCGACAACCAGACCCGCGTCCTGATGCAGGAGCTCCTGCTGGGTATCTGGGAGCAGGCGCAGAAGACGGTGATGTTCATCACCCACGACATCGACGAGGCGATCTTCATGGCCAGCCGCGTCGTCGTGTTCAGCGCCCGCCCGGGCCGCATCAAGGCCGAGATCGAGGTCGGCTTCCCTCACCCGAGGCACTACACGATCAAGACGTCGCCGGAATTCATGGCCCTCAAGGCTCGTCTCACCGAGGAGATCCGGGTCGAAGCCATCGCTGCGGCTCACTGAGGGACCGATGGAACCGACCGCGCTCTACCAGCAGGTCGAGGATTATATCGTGCGCCACATCCAGGACGGCTCGTGGCCGCCCGGACATCGCCTGCCCTCCGAGCACGAGCTGGTGAGCCGGTTCGGCATGTCGCGCATGACGGTGAACCGGGCGCTGCGCGAACTGGTCCAGCAGGGCCGCATCGTGCGGGTCGCAGGCGTCGGCAGCTTCGTGGCCGAGGACAAGCCGCAATCGACACTGCTGCACATCGCCAGCATCGCGCGCGAGGTGCGGCAGCGCGGCCACGACTATCGCTGCGCGCTGCTCTCGGCGGAGCGCGTGGCGGCGCCCGGCGACATCGCCGCCTGGCTCGGCCTGCGCTCGGGACAGTCGGTCTTCCATTCGGTGTGCCTTCACCTCGAGAACGAGGTGCCGGTCCAGCTGGAGGATCGCTACGTCAATCCTCAGGTCGTGCCGGACTTCCTCGACCAGGATTTCGGAGTCGTGCCGCCGGGCGAGTACCTGGTGCAGAACGTGCCGTTCGACGAGATCGAGCACGTGGTGGATGCCGTGCTGCCGACGCCCGAGCAGGCGAGCCGGCTGCAGATCGACCCTGCCGAGCCCTGCCTGATGCTGACCCGGCGGACCTGGACGCGCACGACGCCGGTCACGATGGTGCGCTGCCTGCACCCTTCTTCAAGGTACAGGCTGGGCTGCCGCTTCGATGCGGTGGGAAATCAGAGGTTCGGCTGAGAGGCCTTGGCGGCGGTGAGGGCTGCCCAGGACCGGGAGGCCTGCTGCGCCCACAGCGCCCGCTTCATTTCGGCGTCGAGCCGTTCGCGGGCGGCCTTGTCGGCCGGTTCAGCCAAGTCTTCGGAACGGAGATGATCGCGGGGCATATCGGACCAATGCCGAAGCCGCGAAAAAGTTGCATGACATGATCATGTCGGGGTGAGTTTCATCCCGGGCGGCGGCACGGCGGCTTCCGGATCGACGGCGCGGATCACATAGGCGTGGGCCTCGGGCTCGTACTTCGCCCAGAGACGGGCGAGCTCGGCGATCGGCCGGGCATGATCGTCGACACGCAGATCGACATAGGCAAACGACTCCCGGTCGACGACGACCAGCGCCGCCGAGGTGACGGGCTGATACTCGCCGCCCGCAGCCTCGCCCGCCGCGAGCGCATCGATCAGCCGGCGCGCCAGCGGCAGGTCGGGCGCCGCCTCGAACGCGGCGACCATGGCCTGCGGCAGCGTCGCCGACCGCACGATGTTGGCGATGGACGCGCAGTCCTTGCCCTGCGCCTCGCCGCGCTCGGCACGGACATTGGCGCCCGAATAGACGGCGGTGCGGCCGGCCGCATCGATCAGGGCCAGTTGCCGCCAGTGCCGGTGCGGCGTCGCCGCGACCACGGCCTGCATCGCTTCGGGTGCGGAGAAACCGTGGGCCAGCAGATCGAGAGCCAGCGGCCCCAGCCTGGGATCGGTCCGATGCTGCGTGAGCGCCGCGCCGATGCCCGCCCGCGCATGCGAACAGCGCGACCCGACCGAAATCGACGATGTGGTGACGACGGCACCCAGCATGTTGGTGCGGGCACAGCGTCCGACGAGCGAGAAGGTCATGTGGAGGCTCCGCGGTCTCTTCGTCTCAAGTCGACCAAACCTACCTCATCCTCAGAGGCTGGTCGGAAATGAATTGAATCGATTCAAGCACTTACCTCATCCTGAGGAGCCGCGCCTTGCGCGGCGTCTCGAAGGATGGGCAACAAACGAAGTGCTCGTGCCCACCCTTCGAGACGCGGTCCGGCGGACCGCTCCTCAGGGTGAGGACGTTGTTGATCGCTCGCCAACACACTCGCTCCTAAAGACTCGGCAGATTGAGCCCCTTCTCGCGCGCGCAGTCGATGGCGTCCTGGTAGCCGGCATCGGCATGGCGCATCACGCCGGTCGCCGGGTCGTTCCACAGGACGCGCTCGATGCGCTTGCCCGCTTCGGGCGTGCCGTCACAGACGATGACCATGCCGGCATGCTGGGAGAAGCCCATGCCGACGCCGCCGCCATGATGCAGCGACACCCAGGTCGCGCCCGAGGCGCAGTTGAGCAGAGCGTTGAGCAGCGGCCAGTCGGACACCGCGTCGGAGCCGTCCTTCATGGCTTCGGTCTCGCGGTTGGGGCTGGCGACCGAGCCGGAGTCGAGATGGTCGCGGCCGATCACGATCGGCGCCTTGAGCTCGCCCTTCGCCACCATCTCGTTGAAGGCCAGGCCCAGGCGATGGCGGTCACCCAGCCCGACCCAGCAGATGCGCGCCGGCAGGCCCTGGAACTTGATCTTCTCCCGCGCCATGTCGAGCCAGTTGTGGAGATGCTTGTTGTCGGGCAGCAGCTCCTTCACCTTCGCGTCGGTGCGATAGATGTCCTCGGGATCGCCCGACAGCGCGGCCCAACGGAACGGCCCGACACCACGGCAGAACAGCGGCCGGATATAGGCCGGCACGAAGCCGGGGAAGCTGAAGGCATCGGCGACGCCCTCCTCCAGCGCCATCTGGCGAATGTTGTTGCCGTAGTCGACCGTGGGCACGCCGAGCTTGTGGAATTCGAGCATGGCGCGCACGTGACCGGCCATCGACTGCTTTGCGGCCTTGGCGACGCCCGCCGGATCGGTGGCACGCTTGGCTTCCCAGTCGCCCAGCGTCCAGCCCCTGGGCAGGTAGCCGTTGACCGGATCGTGGGCCGAGGTCTGGTCGGTCACGCAATCGGGCCGCACGCCGCGCCGCAGCAACTCCGGCAGGACGTCGGCGGCATTGCCCAGCAGGCCGACCGAGACTGCCTTCTTCTCCGCCACCGCCTTGGCGATGATCGCGAGCGCATCGTCGAGATCCTTGGCCTGCACGTCGAGATAGCCGGTGCGCAGGCGCATTTCGATGCTGCTGGGACGGCATTCGATCGCGAGGCACGAAGCGCCGGCCATGGTCGCCGCCAAGGTCTGCGCGCCGCCCATGCCGCCCAGGCCCGCGGTCAGGATCCAACGGCCGGCGAGGCTGCCGCCATAATGCTGGCGCGCCATCTCGACGAAGGTCTCGTAGGTGCCCTGAACGATGCCCTGGCTGCCGATGTAGATCCACGAGCCGGCCGTCATCTGGCCGTACATCATGAGACCCTTGCGATCGAGCTCGTTGAAATGCTCCCAGGTCGCCCAGCGCGGCACCAGGTTGGAGTTGGCGATCAGCACGCGGGGCGCATCGGCATGGGTGCGGAAAACGCCGACCGGCTTGCCCGACTGCACCAGCAGGGTCTCGTCGGCTTCGAGCTTGCGCAGCGACGCCACGATGCGGTCGAAGCTCTCCCAGTCGCGCGCGGCGCGGCCGATGCCGCCATAGACGACCAGCTCGCCGGGCTTCTCGGCGACGTCGGGATCGACGTTGTTCATCAGCATCCGCAGCGGCGCCTCCGTGAGCCAGCTCTTGGCCGTGAGCTCGGTGCCGTGCGGCGCCCGGATGGTGCGGGCATTGTCGATGCGATTCATGGTGTCTCCTGAAGGGCGGGCAGGAAGCCGGGGCCGACGGTTTCGACGATCGTGCCATTGGCCACCAGAGAAGTGGCCTTCTCCATGTCGGGATGGAAATGACGGTCGTCTTCGAGAGGCGGTACGTCGCGGCGCAGCAAGGTGCGCACCGCTTCGAGCGGCGGGCTGGACGCCAGCGGCCGGTGGAAATCGCAGCCCTGCACCGCCGCCAGCAGCTCGATGCCGATCACCGACGAGACATTGGCCGCCATGTCGAGCAGGCGGCGCGCGCCGTGCGCGGCCATCGAGACATGGTCTTCCTGGTTGGCCGAGGTCGGGATGGAGTCGACGCTGGCGGGATAGGCGCGCTGCTTGTTCTCCGACACCAGCGCCGCCGCCGTGACCTGCGGGATCATGAAGCCGGAGTTTAGACCCGGCCGCGGCGTCAGGAAGGCCGGCAGGCCCGACAGCGCCGGATCGACCAGCATGGCGATGCGGCGCTCGGCCAGCGAGCCGATCTCGCATAGCGCCAGCGCGATGATGTCGGCGGCGAAGGCCACCGGCTCGGCGTGGAAGTTGCCGCCGGACAGCGCCTCGTCGGGATCGGTGAAGATCAGCGGATTGTCGGTGACGCCGTTGGCCTCGGTCGCCAGCGTGGCCGCCGCCTGGCGCAGGATGTCGAGCACGGCGCCCATGACCTGCGGCTGGCAGCGCAGGCAGTAGGGATCCTGCACCCGCTCGTCGCCCTCCAGATGCGAGGCGCGGATCGCCGAGCCCGCCATCAGGCGGCGCAGCGCGTCGGCCGTCGCGATCTGGCCGGCGTGACGGCGCAGCTGATGGATGCGCGGATCGAAGGGCGCGTCCGAGCCGCGCGCGGCATCGGTCGAAAGCGCGCCGGTCACCAGCGCCGCGCCGTGCAGGTTCTCGGCCTCGAACAGGCCGGCCAGCGCGTAGGCGGTCGAGAACTGTGTGCCGTTCAGCAGCGCGAGACCTTCCTTGGCGCCCAGCACCAGCGGCTGAACCCCGACATCGCCCAGCGCCTTGGCGGCCGGCACGACCTCGCCCTCGACGATGAACGAACCGACGCCGATCATCGCCGCGCTCATATGGGCGAGCGGCGCCAGATCGCCCGAGGCGCCGACAGAACCCTGGCAGGGCACGACCGGCGTCAGCCCTTCCGCGAGCATCGTCTCCAGCAGTCGCACCGTCGCGGGCTGCACGCCCGACGCGCCTTGCGCGAGGCTGCCGAGCTTCAACGCCATCATCAGCCGCACCACCGGCACCGGCATCGGCGCGCCGACGCCCGCGGCGTGGCTGAGCACGATGTTGCGCTGCAGGGTCTCGAGATCGGCGGCCTCGATGCGGACGCTGGCCAGCTTTCCGAAGCCGGTGTTGATGCCGTAGACCGGCTGCCCCTTGGCGAGGATCGCCGACACTGCCCGCGCCGACTTCTCGATCGCCTCGTAGGAAGCCGGATCGAGGCTCACCGCGGCACCGCGATAGATGTCGCGCCAGCCAGAAAGAGGAACCGTTCCCGGTGTGATGACGACCGCCTTCATCTGCCCCTCCACACCCGCGCGTGCAGCGGATTGAAACCCATGCGGTAGACGAGTTCGGCCGGGCGCTCGATGTCCCAGATGGCGAGATCGCACCATTTGCCCGCTTCGAGCGTACCGACGCTGTCGAGACAGCCGAGCGCCCGCGCCGCCTCGCGCGTGACGCCGGCCAGGCATTCGTCGACCGTGAGCCGGAACAGCGTGGCGCCCATGTTCATGGCCAGCAGCAGCGAGGTGAGCGGCGAGGTGCCGGGATTGCTGTCGGAGGCCAGCGCGATCTTCACACCGTGCTGGCGCAGCAGCTCGACCGCCGGCTTGTGGGTCTCGCGCACGAAATAAAACGCGCCCGGCAGCAGCACCGCGACGGTGCCGGCGGCTGCGAGCGCCTTCATGCCCTGTTCGTCGACATGCTCCAGATGATCGGCCGACAGCGCGCCGTAACGGGCCGCCAGACTCGCGCCGTGCAGGTTGGAGAGCTGCTCGGCATGCAGTTTGACGCGCAGGCCCCTGGCCTTTGCCGCCTCGAACACGCGCTCGACCTGTTGCGGCGTGAAGGCGATGCCTTCGCAGAACGCGTCGACCGCATCGGCCAGCCCGGCTTTGGCGACGGCCGGCAGCATCTCGTCGCAGACGGTGGCGATATAGGCATCCTTGTCGCCATTCGCTTCCGGCGGCAGCGCGTGCGCGCCCAGGAACGTGGTCGTCACCGAGAGCGGTCGCGCCTCGCCGATGCGGCGCGCCGCCCGCAGCGACTTCAGTTCGGTAGCGAGGTCGAGCCCGTAGCCCGACTTGATCTCCATCGTCGTGACGCCTTCGGCGATCAGCGCATCGACCCGCGGCAACGCACTGGCGACCAGCGCCTCCTCTGTCGCCGCACGGGTCGCCCGCATGGTCGAGACGATGCCGCCGCCGGCGCGCGCGATCTCCTCGTAGCTGGCGCCGGCCAGACGCAGCTCGAACTCGTGCGCCCGGTTGCCGCCGTAGACGATGTGGGTGTGGCAGTCGACCAGACCCGGCGTGATCCAGCGGCCGGCGCAATCGATCGTCTCGGCGGCGGCGAGCGACGGCGCTTCCGCCGCCGCACCGGCAAAGACGATGCGGCCGTCGCGCGCGGCGACAAGGCCGTCTTCGACGAGGCCCAGCCCCTCGCCGGTCAGGGTCGCGAGGCGTGCGTTCTTCCAGAGGCGGTCACATTGCATGCGGCCCTTATTATGACTATACATAATAATATGTCCAGAACCGCCCTCTGGTTCCGCTCCCTCCTCCTGCCCGACGGCTGGGCCGACGGCGTGCGCCTCGTCATCGCGGAGGGCCGGATTGAAAGCTTGATGAAGCACGCCTCCGCCGAAGCGGGGGACGAACGCCACGAAATCGGACTGCCGGGCCTGCCCAACCTGCACAGCCACGCCTTCCAGCGCGGCATGGCGGGGCTCACCGAGCGGCGCGGCCCCACGCAGGACAGTTTCTGGACGTGGCGCGAGGCGATGTATCGCTTCGTCGACCATATGGGCCCCGAGGAGGTCGAGGCGATCGCCGCCCAGGCCTTCCTGGAGATGCTCGAAAGCGGATTCACCCGCGTCGGCGAGTTTCACTACGTACATCACGATCCGGCCGGCGCGCCCTATGCCGACATCGCGGAACTTGCGACGCGCATTGCCGCCGCCGCGGGCGAAACCGGCATCGCGCTGACCCTTCTCCCCGTCTTCTATCGTCACGCCGGTTTCGGTGGCCTGCCCGCAGCGCCCGGCCAGCGGCGCTTCGTGAACGACGTCGAGCGCTACGGAAAGCTGATCGAGGCGAGCCGCGAGGCCATCTCGTCGCTGTCCGGTGCTGTGGTCGGCATTGCCCCGCACAGTCTGCGCGCGGCGACGCCCGAGGAGATCGCGGCGATCCTTCCGCTCGCTAACGGCGGCCCCGTCCACATCCACGTCGCCGAGCAGACGAAAGAGGTCGAGGACTGTCTCGCCTGGTCGGGCAAGCGGCCGGTCGAGCTTCTCCTCGATCGCCTGCCGGTCGACGAACGCTGGTGCCTCGTGCATGCGACGCACGTCACCGAAGCCGAAGGCGATGGCGTCGCGGCGCGTGGCGCGGTGGTGGGCCTGTGCCCGATCACCGAGGCCAATCTCGGCGACGGTCTCTTTCCCGCGCAGGCCTTCCTCGATTGCGGTGGCCGGTTCGGCATCGGCTCCGATTCCAACGTCCTGATCGACGCCGCCGAGGAGCTGCGTCTGCTGGAATATGGCCAGCGCCTGTCGCTGCGCACGCGCAACGCGCTGGCGCGGGCCGCGACCCCGTCGGTAGGCCGCAGCCTGTTCGACACGGCCCTGGCGGGCGGCGCCCAGGCGCTCGGCGCGCCGTCGGGCATTGCCGTCGGTCACCCTGCCGACCTTGTGAGCCTGAAGGCCGACGACAACGCGCTCGCCCATCGCCACGGCGATCAGTGGCTCGATGCCTGGATCTTCGCCGGCGGTCGCCAGACCGTGGACTGTGTCTGGCGGGCCGGCGCCAGGCTGGTGACCGGCGGCCGACACATCCATCGTGAGGCGATCGGCCATCGCTTTCGGCAGGCCCTCAAAAAGGTGCTGCACCCATCGTGACCGCGACGCCGCAGTCCCTGCATCAGAAGATCCTCGGCGACCTGCAGGGCAAGATCCTGTCGGGCAGGCTGGCGCCGGGCGCGCGCATCGCCACCGAACACGAGCTGGCCGAGGCCTACGACTGTTCGCGCATGACCGTGAGCAACGTGCTGGCCAAGCTCGCGCGCGCCGGCCTGGTCGAGCGGCGCCGCAAGGCCGGCACCTTCGTCACCCGGCCGCAGTCGCAGGCGGCCGTGCTCGAGATCCACGACATCAAGGCGGAGGTGGAGGCTCTCGGCCAGGCCTACCGCTTCGAACTGGTTTCCCGCACCACCCGGCGCAGCACCGCGGCGGATCGGGAGCGGCTTGTGTCCAAGTCTGCCGGCCGGGTCGTCGAACTCGTGGTCCGCCATTTCGCCGGCGACAGGGTCTTCTGCCTGGAAGAGCGTCTGATCAATGCCGAGGCAGTGCCCGAGGCAGCCCAGGAACGCTTCGATGAGATTGCGCCGGGGCGATGGCTGCTCGACAGCGTGCCCTGGACCGCGGCGGAGCATCGCATCGGCGCCAGCAGCGCCGGCAAGGAGAGGGCTGCACTCCTCTCGGTGCCCGCGACCACGGCCTGCCTGATCGTCGAGCGCCGGACATGGCGGGCCTCCTTGCCGGTGACCCATGTCCGGCTCACCTATCCCGGCGACTCGCACCAGCTGGTGGCGCACTTCACACCGACCCAGGCCTGAAGGCTCGCACGTTTCCACAGTCGGGAATGGCCCGTATCGTGCTCCAGCGCGGCTGAGACTTCTCTGGGAGCGTGACATATGCCGAAAGACGGCTGGCAGGTCGGGATCGACATCGGTGGAACCTTCACCGATCTGGTGGCCCTGCTGCCTTCGACCGGCGACGTGCGCTCGATCAAGGTACCGACCCAGCGCAACGATCCCGTCGCCAGCATTCGTGCTGCCCTCGCGGCGGCCGATCTCTCCGCCGATTCGGTGGACGATCTCGTCCATGGCACCACACTGGTCACCAATGCGATCGTCGAGGATCGCGTCGAGCCGGTCGCGCTGGTGGCGACCGCGGGCTTCGAGGACGTGCTCGATATCGGCCGCGCCGGGCGCCAGCATCTCTATCGGCTCGACCTGCTGCCGCGACGCGAGGCGCAGGTGCCGCCCGAGCGCCGCATCGCCCTGGCCGAGCGCGTCGATTTCACCGGTGCTGCCGTCCTGACGCCCGACACCGCCGCGATCGACGAGATGGTGACGCAGGCAAAGGCGATGGGCGTCGAGAGCATCGCGGTGTCGCTGCTCCACGCCTATGCCAATGCAGACCATGAGCGCGCGGTCGGCGCGGCTCTGGCCAAGGCCTTTCCCTTCGTCTCTCTCTCGCACGAGGTCAATCCGGAGACGCGCGAGTTCGAGCGCACAGCGACCACGGTCCTCAACGCCTCCGTCATGCCGATCGCGGCGCGCTACCTCGATCGCCTGCAGCGCGAAGTCAAAGGCGCCCGCCTGCACGTCATGCACTCGGCAGGCGGCATGGCCTCACCCGAGGCCGCGGCCAAGCGGCCGCTCTCGATGGCGCTGTCCGGGCCGGCGGCCGGTATCTCGGCGGCGGCCAGCGTCGCAGCATCGCTCGGCCTGGAGAAGGTGCTGACCTTCGACATGGGTGGCACGACGACCGATGTCTGCCTGATCCTGGGCGGCACGGCTGAGATCTCCACCGATTCCAAGCTCGCAGGCCGGCCGGTGCGCCAGCCCATGGTCGCCGTCGAATCGATCGGCGCTGGCGGCGGCTCGCTGGTGACGCTGGGGACCGGCGGCCTGTCGATCGGCCCGCAGAGCGCGGGCGCAGAACCGGGTCCGGCGGCCTACGGACGGGGCGGCACTCAGCCGACCGTCACCGACGCCAACGCGGTCCTGGGCTATCTCGACCCGACGAAGCGCCTCGGGGGCGCGATCTGGCTCAACGTCGCCGCGGCCGAAGCGGCCCTCGCGCCGCTGGCCGCGCGTCTCGGTGTCAGCATCGTAGAGCTGGCGCTCGGCGTGCAGCGTGTCGCCAACGCCGCCATGGTGCGGGCCCTGGCGCGCGTCACGGTGGAGCGTGGTGTCGACGGGCGCCAGTGCACGCTGCTTGCGTTCGGCGGTGCCGGCCCGATGCATGCGGCGCGGCTCGCCCGGGAATTCGGCATCGCCGAGATCGTCGTTCCGCGCTTCTCCTCCGGCTTTTCCGCGCTGGGCTGTATCGTGGCCGACATGAGCTACACCCAGCAGCAGGCCGTGCGACTGCTCAGCGCGCAATGGGATGCGGCCCGCTTCGCCACCCTGCACGACGGGATGCTCGCGACGCTGACGGCCCCGCTGCACAGCCATGGCCATGGCGCGGATGAGATCACCGTGGAGCGCACCGCCCTCGTCCGCTACGTCGGCCAGAGCTATGCCGTCGAGGTCCCCTTCGTCCCACCGCTCGACCTCGAGCGCCTCGGCCACGACTTCCGCAAGCGCCACCACGAGATCTACGGCTACTCGACCGACGAGCACTGGGAGATGCAGAGCCTGCGCATGCGCGCCCTGGTCGCGCGACACACGACGTTCGGACCGCTGGGCAACTCCGGCGAAAGCGCGGTGCCGACCTCGGTCGCTCCCTGCTGGTTCGAGCCCGCCGCGCCGCATCCCACGCCGCGCTACGATCGCGACCGGCTGCCGACCGGCGTCAAAATCGCCGGTCCGGCCATCGTCGAGGATGCCTGGTCGACCATCGTCGTGCCGCCCGGTTACATGCTGAGCTCGGATGCGATGGGTCATCTCTGGATTCGCGAGGATGCACGATGAGGAACAGCGTCGATCCCTTCACCGTCGAGGTCATCCGGCATGCGCTGACGGCCGCGGCGGAGGAGATGTCGTTCGTGGTCATGCGCTCGGCCCGCTCGCCGCTGCTGCGCGAGGCCGGTGACCTGTCGTCGGCCCTCACAGACTACAAGGGCGACCTGATCGCCCAGGGTCGCGACATCCCGATCCATCTCGGCGTCATGAGCTTCACCGTGAAGAAGTTCCTGGAGCGCGTGCCGGCCGAGCGCCTGAAGCCGGGCGATGTCTGGTTCCTCAACCTGCCCGAGGTCGGCGGCAACCATCTGCCCGACGTGAAGGCGATCCGGCCGATCTTTCTCGAAGGCCGCCTGTTCGCCTTCGCCGTCAGCCTGGCCCACTGGGGCGATATCGGCGGCGCCTGGGCCGGCAGCTATTTCGCCGCCGCGACCGAGACCTGGCAGGAAGGTGTGCGCATTCCGCCGCTGCGCCTGTTCACCGCCGACGGCATCGACGAGGAGAAGCGCGACTTCCTGCTGGCCAATCTGCGCGGCCCGGCCGAACGCGAGGGCGACCTGATGGCCCAGATGGCCTCGACCCGCGCCGCCGAAGGAAGGTTGCTGCGGCTGGGCGAGGAGCATGGCGCCGCCACCCTGCGCGCCGCCCTGGACCGGCTCGACGATCTCTCAGAGGCGCAGATGCGCGAGGCGATCGCCGGCCTGCCCGACGGGATCTATGAGGGTGAGGATTTCCTCGACGATGATGGACCGGGCGGACAGCCCGCCGCGATTCGCGTGCGCGTGGAGATTTCGGGCGACACCGCGAATTTCGATTTCACCGGGACCGACGATGCCGTCGCCGGCCCGCTCAATACGACGCCATTCGTGGCCATGGCTGCAGTCTACTACGCCATCAAGGCAGTGGCGGGGCCGGAGATCCAGCCCAATGGCGGCTGCTATCGCCCACTGGAAATCCGCACGCGGCCGGGCTCGATCCTGGAACCCGGCATCGACAAGCCGGTGGTCGGCGGCAACCACGAGACCTCGCAGCGCGCCGTCGACGCCATCATGCGCGCCTTCGAGAAGGCGGTGCCCGAGCGCCTCACGGCGGGCGGCTCGACCACGGCCGGCCTGCTGATCTTCGGCGGCACGCGGCGCGACGGTGCCATCGGCACCTTCTACGAAACGCATGGTGGCGGCGAGGGCGCGCGCACGGATCGCGACGGTGCGCCGGTCGTGCGCGTCCACCTGACAAACACGATGAACACGCCGGCCGAGATCGTCGAGGCGGAATACATGATCCGGGTTGACGAGCAGCGGCTGCGGCGCGGCTCCGGCGGTGCGGGCAAGCATCGCGGCGGCGATGGCATGCGCCGCGCCTACACGGTGATGGCGGAGGGGCTCTCGATCACCACCATGTTCGAGCGGAGGGTGATCGCGCCTTACGGGATGCAGGGCGGCGCCGATGGTGCACCGTTCAGGGTGACCTTGCATCGCGCCGCGGGCGGCAGCCGCGAACTGTCGGGCAAGGAGAACCTGGCGTTAGCCCAGGGCGACCGCATCGTCATGGAAACGTCGGGCGGCGGCGGCTACGGCGCGCCCGCGAAGGAGTGAGCCGATGACGTCAGCGAAGGAATCCCTGCTGCTGCTGCGCCGCGCCGGCGACTGCCGCGTGTCGCGCATCTCGCCGGGCGACACCAACAAGTTCGTGATGCTGGTCGATCCGCTCTCCGACCGCACGCCCTTCGTCTCGGCCGTGGAGATCTTCGAGGTCGGCGGCAAGACACCGCCGCACTTTCATGCCACGGCGCACGAGATGTTCTACGTGCTGAGCGGCAGCGGGCTTTGCCGCTGCGACGACGGCAGCCTCCACCAGGTCACCCAGGGCGATGTGCTGGTGCTGCCGCCCGGCCTCGAACACGTGATCGAGAACACCGGCACCGAGCGGCTCTATTGCCTCACCGTGATGGTGCCCAACGAAGGCTTCGCCGAGATGATCCGCAACGGCCAGCCCATGGCCCTCGACCAGGCCGACCGCGCCGTCGTCATCGGGACCTCGGACTCTTAGTCCCCTTCCTCCCCCGTCGTACCGGGGAGGCGGCCGGAGGCCGGAGGGGGAAAGCCATAGGTCTGAACTTCCCTCAATCGACGATCATCATATTGCCCACCTCCTCCCGGCCTCCCCCGTAAGACGGGGGAGGTGAAGAGAGAGAGGCTATGCGCTCGTCTTCAGGCCCTCGTCAGTCGGCTCCGGTCCAGTTCGACCTGCTTGACGTCGTAGGCCAGCAGCGACTTCCAGTGTCGCTGCAGGTCGCCGGCGAACAGGCCGCGCGTCACGCCCGCCGCCACCTTCGGCACGGCCGCGGTCATGGCGTTGATGCTGCTGCCCGACGGGCCGAAGCTCAAGGTCGCACCGATGCCGAAGACATGGATGTCGGTCAGCCACGGCGCCTCGCCCGGCACGCGCTCGAGCAGGCAATAGTCGGGACCGAGATAGGGATAGGCCGCGAGCAGCGGATCCTCTTCGCCGGGCGGCGGCGTGTAGCGATCCCGCCACAGCGCGATCTTGTCGGCGAACGAGGCGAGTTCCCGCCGCTGCGCCACGTCCTGGCGGATGCCGGTGCCGCAGATCGCATAGTCGGCATGAAACGGCCCGCGCGGCGTGTCGATGCGGATGCGGTCGCCTTCCATGCGGGCATCGGTCCAGGGCCGGTCGACCTGCATCGTGAAGTCGGGAAAGGCGATGACCCGCTTGTAGGTGTCGGTCGGAAAGCCTTCGCGGGCGGTGAGGATGTTGCCCATGATCCGCCAGCGCCATTCGTCCGGCATCTCGCCGATATGCTTCAGGAAGCCCGCGAAGGTGAGCCAGCGATAGCGCTGCACCACCGACGGCTCGGCGCGGCGGCAGAAGAGATGCACCGTGGCGCCGTGCTCCAGCGCCACGGCGGCATTGTCCATGGCCGAGGCCCCGGCGCCCAACACCGCGACCGTGCGTCCGCGCAGGCGCTCGAAGTCGATCATTTCGCAGGAGTGGGCGCGGCGGTCCTGCGGAAGCGCGCGCACGAAATCGGGCATCCACCATTCGCCCGTACCGTCCTGGCCGGTCGCCAGCACCAGCTTGCGGGCGGCAAGGACCTCGCCCGTCGACAGGGTCACCAGCAGGCAGCTGCCGCCATCGTCGAGTCGGCCGGGTGCGATTGCCGTGGCGGCCACGTCATTGCGCACCGGAATGTCGAGCACGCGGCGATACCATTGCAGGTAATCGTGCCAGGCCTTGCTGGGGATGAGGTGCAGGCCGGCAAAGCTGCCCGGACCCTGGACCGCGTCGTACCAGGCCTCGAAGGTGAGGCTCGGCATGCCGAGATCGGGGCCGGTCTGGTCCTTGGGGCTGCGCAGGGTCGGCATGCGCGCGAAGGTGACCCACGGCCCTTCCTTTCCCTCCGACGCGCGATCGATCAGCAGGATGTTGCGCACGCGGTCGCGCATCAGCGCGAAGCCGATGCAGAGGCCCGACTGTCCCGCGCCGACGATCAACACGTCGAGCGCCGGCTTGCCTTGATACAGGCGCGGCACCATCCACTCGGTGCGCGGATGCGCCGTCATCTCGAGGTCCCGTTTCACCCGGGCTTCGAGGGAAGAGAGATCGCCTGCGGTCATGACCTCACGCCGTCTTCAATAGCTCTGTACGCTGCGGATCGAAATACGGCACGGCCTCGAGCAACGTGCGCGTATAGGTCGCCCGAGGCTGCTGAAAAACCTCCTGGCTGCGTCCGGCCTCCACGACCTGCCCGGCCTGCAGCACAACGAGATCGTCGCACAGCATGCGCACGACGTTGAGGTCGTGGCTGACGAACAGCAGGCCGATCCCGTCCTCCCGCCGCAGCCGGTCCAGTAGCTGCAGGATCACCGCCTGGACCGACACGTCGAGCGCCGCCGTCGGTTCGTCCAGCACCAGCAGGCGCGGGCGCGGCGCGACGGCGCGGGCGATGCCGACCCGCGCCTTCTGGCCGCCGGAAAGCTGGTGCGGGAAGCGCTGCAACAGGTCCATCGGCAGGCCGGCGCGTGCCGCGGCCTCACGCACGCGCGTCTGCAGCACCGCCCCGTCGCGCAGGCCTTCGAGCCGGCGCAGCGGATAGGCGATGCTGTCGAACGCCGTATGCCGCGGGTTGAGGCTGTCGTTGGGATCCTGGAACACGATCTGGATGTCGCGGCGACGCGGCGACTGGTGGAATTCGCGGGCCGGCACGCGGGCGATCGATTCGCCGTCGAACACGATGTCGCCATCGTCCGGATCGATCAGCCGGCAGATCAGGCGCGAGAGCGTGCTCTTGCCCGACCCCGATTCGCCGACCAGCCCGAGCGCGCCGCCCTGCGGGATCTTGAACGACACGTCGTCCACCGCGCGCGTGGGCCCACCGAACGATTTCACCACGTTCACCAGCTCGAGGAGCGGCGGCGTGCCCGGACCGTGCTCGCGCGGCACCGTGACGACCGGCGCGGCGTCCCGCGCCAGACCGGGCGGCGCCAGGTCGGCCAGGGTCGAGCGCCGGGTCGGCGACGCCGCCACCAGACGCCTGGTGTAGGGATGGGCCGGCGCCTCGAACAGCGCCACGGTCTCGCCCTGCTCGACCACGCGACCCGACTCCATCACCGCGATGCGATCGCACCAGCGCGCGGCCAGACCGAGATCGTGGGTGATCAGGATCATGGCCATGCCGCGCTCAGCCTTGATGCGGGCCAGCAGCTCCATCACCGTCTGCTGCGTCGTGACATCGAGGCCCGTCGTCGGCTCGTCGGCGATCAGCAGCACCGGCTCGCACGCAATGGCCATGGCGATCATGACCCGCTGGCACATGCCACCCGACAGTTCGTGCGGATAGGCGCCGAGCCGTGCCTCGGGATCGCGGATCAGCACGGCGCGCAGCAGGTCGAGCGCCTGCGCCCGCGCATTGGCGCGCGACAGCCGGCCATGCGCGGCCAGCACGTCGACGATCTGCTGCTCCACCGTGCGGATCGGGTTCAGCGCCGCGCGCGGATTCTGGAAGATCATCGACAGCGCCGAGCCGCGCAGCCGCCGCAGATCGGCGTGCCCGGCCTGGGTGATGTCGCGGCCCTCGAAGAGCACGCGTCCTCCGGTGATCCTGCCTGCCCGATCGAGCAGCCGCATGACGGCGAGCGAGGTCACGGACTTGCCCGACCCGCTCTCGCCCACGACCCCCAGCGTCTCGCCCGCCGCCAGCGCGATGTCGATCCCGTGCAGCGCGGTGACGGTGCCGTGGCGGGTCGAGAAGGCAACCTGCAGGTTCTCGACCTGCAGCAGCTGCGCGGTCATGTGCGCATCCGCGGGTCGAGGATGTCGCGCAGCCCGTCACCCAGCAGGTTGAAGCACAGAACCGTCAGCATCAGCGCGAGGCCCGGCATGGCGACCAGCCACCACTTGCCCGTGGTGATGAAGCGCGCCCCTTCGGCGACCATGATTCCCCATTCCGGCGTCGGCGCCGTGACCCCCAGCCCGATGAAGGAGAGGCCGGCCGCGTTCAGGATCGCCCAGCCGAGGTTGAGCGAGATCTGCACCGCCATGGCCGGCAGGACGTTGGGGAGCAGGACGCGCAGCACGACCGAGAGATGGCTGTCGCCGCAGGCCCGCGCCGCCTCCACCCAGCCGGCGTTGCGCCGCACGTTCACCTCGGCGCGGGCGAAGCGGATATAGAAGGGCAGGTTGATGACCGCGGTCGCGATGACGATGTTCTCGACGCGATTGCCGAGTGCTGCCACCAGGGCCATCGCCAGCACGAACAGCGGGAAGGCCATCAGCACGTCGACGAAGCGGCCGACCCAGCGGTCGAGCCGCCCGCCGCGATAGCCGCAGAAGCCGCCGATGACGGCGCCCGCGATGAACGACAGGCTGACGGCCGAGACCGCGATCATCAGGTCGATGCGAGCCGCCCAGATGATGCGACTCAGGATGTCGCGGCCGAGCTGGTCGGTACCGGCGAGGTGCGCCCACGAGGGCGGCTGCAGGGCCTGCGGCACGTTGGAGGCGACGGGATCGTAGGGCGCCAGAACGGGAGCGAGAAGCGCGATCAGGACCAGCATCAGCGTGCCCGTGGCCGCCAGTGCCGTGACCGGGTTCGAGCGCAACACATAGGCGATGTGGCGGCCGGTCGAGGAGGAATTGAGGGTAAGATCGCTCATGCGACCGACACCCGCGGATCGGCGATGCCGTAGAGCACGTCGATCGTGACGTTCACCATGACGAAGATCATCGCCATCAGCAGCACGAAGGCCTGCACCGGCGCGTAGTCGGAAGCGAGCAGCGCGTCGAGCGCATAGGAAGCGACGCCGGGCCAGGAGAAGACCTTCTCGACCAGCACGTTGGCCCCGAGCATGGTGGAGAACACTATGCCGGTGATGGTCAGCACCGGCAGCAGCGCGTTGCGCAGCGCGTAGGCCACGATGATGCGCAGCCGCGACAGGCCCATCGCATGGGCAGTGCGGATGAAGTCGCTGCCCAGCACTGCCAGCATCGAGGCCCGCGTCATGCGCGCGAGCGGCGCCAGGACGAACAGCGCCATGGTGCAGGCCGGCAGCAGGAGCTGCGAGAAGGCGGCCCACCATCCCTCCCAGTCGCCCTTGAGCGCGAAGTCGATCAGGAAGAAGCCGGTGATATCGGGCGGGGCCGACGCGAAGATATCGATACGGCCCGTCGGATCGGGCGCCCAGCCCAGCAGGTAGTAGAAGGCATAGATCAGCAGCAGCCCCGACACGAAGGTCGGCACGCAGACGCCCAACGTACAGAGCATGCGCACGATATGGTCGATCGCCGTGCCCGGCCGCAGCGCGGCGGCCACGCCGAGCGGAATGGAGAACATCAGCGCGATGAACAGCGCCGTGCAGGTGAGTTCGAGTGAGGCCGGCAGGCGGCGCGTCATGTCCACCACGACCGGTTGCCCGGTGGTCATCGAGCGGCCGAGATTGCCGGTGGCGATCTCGCCCAGATAGCGCACGAGCTGAACCGGGATGGGACGGTCGAGGCCCATGCTCCGGCGCAGCTCCTCGATCTCCTCCTTGCCGGCCGAGGGGCCGGAAGAGAAGAACACTGCCGGGTCGCCCGGCAGCACGCGCATCAGCACGAAGGTGACCACCACCACGCCGAACAAGGCCGGGATCGACGCCAGCAGGCGTCGACCGACCCGGCGCAGGATCCCCACCAGCATGGCGCTAGACCCGTTTGAGGTCGCGGAAGTCGGCCTGGCGGTAGAACTGGTAGGTGTAACCGTCGACCGACTTGGCCATCACGGCGTCGTGGTTGGGCTGCCACAGCATGATCAACGGCGTCTCGGCGTTGAACAGCTCGATCATCTGCTTGCAGCCTTCCTCGTACTTGGCCTTGTCGGTCTGGTAGCGGGCGTCGAGCGTCAGATCCTCCATCTTCTTGCTCTTGAAACTCGCGAAGTTCCAACGCTGGTCGCGCGTGAAGTAGAGATAGAAGAAGTAGTAAGTGTAGGGCAGCCAGGCAGTCGCGCCGTCGGTGAAGAGCGGCATCTTCTTCTCCGACTCGAGCGTGTTGAACTCGGCGTCCGGCTTCTTCTGGATCTCGACCTGGATGCCGATCTTGCCCAGCGACTCCTTGACCAGCGCGGCCATCGGCTCCGCCGTCGCCGCCTGGCCGGCGGTGAAGGCGAAGGTGGTGGAGAAGCCGTTAGGGTGGCCCGCCTCGGCCAGCAGGGCCTTGGCCTTCGCAAGATCGGTCTTGTTGGGAATCGCCTGCGGGAAGCTCGCATCCGGTGGCACGGTGGCCCAGGTGCCGCCGTAGAGCTTGGTGCCGCGGCCGAAGATCGCCGCCTTGAACATGTCCTCGTAAGGCAGCGCCATGGCAACGGCCTGGCGGACCTTGAGATTGTCGAACGGCGCCATCTGCGTGTTCATCGAGATGTGCGTGAAGCCGTTGGTCTGCGGGATCGAGACGACCTTGGACTTGGCGGACTTCTCGATGGTCGGCAGATCGCTGGCCGCCAGGTCGATCGCGAGATCGGCATCGCCGCGCTCGATCAGGTTGGCGCGGGTCGCCGGTTCCGGCACCGTCTGGATGATGATGCGCTTGAAGAAGGGCAGTGCGCCGCCGGCGCCACCGATCCACTTTTCATTGCGGCGAAGCACGGTGCTCTCACCGGGCTTGTGGCTGTCGATGATGTAGGCGCCGCTGGCCGCCGTGTTCGTCTTCATCCACTCCATCGCCCACGGATCGTCGGCGGTGGCATGCTTCTTGGCCAGCTTGCTGTTGATCATGATGGCGTAGCAGACGCACAGGTTGGCCAGGGCCAGCCGGTCGGGCTTGTCGAGCGTCACCGTCACGGTCTGCGGATCGACGATCTTGAACTGGTCGGCCTTGGTGAGCGAGCCGGTGGTGAACTGCGGCGCCGCCAGCGACTTCGCCGTGACGTGGCGGTCGAGCGACCACTTCACGTCCTCGGCCGTCACCGGCGTGCCGTCGTGCCAGGTCGCGTCCGGGCGCAGCGTGATGGTGATGACCTTGCTGTCGGGGCTGATGCTGTAGGATTTGGCGAGCTCGCCGCGGATCGTGTCGGGATCGAATGCCCAATTGTCGCCCACCTTCTTGCGGCCGAAGCTGAAGAGGCGGTCGTAGACGTTCATGCTGAGGCCGAACGCCTCGCGCGTGGCGCCGGGCATCGTCGTGTCGAGCGTGTTGATGGTCGCGCCGGTCACGTATCTCAGGGTCTCGGCACGGGACTGTGCCGATGCCGGCCACGCCCCTCCCGCCAAAAACGCTGCACCCGCCGCACCTTGCAGAAGAACTCGCCGCTTCATGTCGCCACCATTCGCCGGATGAAAGGACGCCGTCCGCCGCCTTCGTGTCATCACCGCGAACGCCCGAGACGCCGCAACGACGACTGCACCCCCATGCACAAGCCCGTTGTTACGGGCCGCGAATCGCGAACAGTCTTTGCAAGATCGACGCAAAAGCCATGCCACGGATCCAATGCCGCTTCGTCTCCTCCCCCAACACGGGCGGGGAGAAGGATTGAGTCAGCGGTTCGCCCGGGTCACGGCGGCGTTCAGCAGGAGGTTGGCGCCCGGCACCGAGCGGGTGAGTTCGATCGCCTCGTTGACATTGTGGCTGATGCCCTCGAAGCAGGGCGTGAAGATCATCGCGGTCGGCGCCATCGTTGCGACCGCATAGGCGTCGTGCCCCGCCTGGCTCCTCATCTCGCGATAGGGCAGTCCGAGCTCGTTGGCCGTCGACTTCAACAGTTCGATGCATTCGGGCGCGAACAGCTCGCTGCCCCAGCTCCAGCCCTCGGCGACCTCGATCTCGACATTGGCCTTCTTCGCCGCGGCAGCGATCGCGGCATCGACCTCGGCCCGCATCGCCTTGAAGCGGTCGGCATCGATATGACGGAAGTCGATGGTGAGCTTGACCTGCTCGGCATAGGTGCCCGCGAGATTGGGGAAACTCTCGATGCGGGTCGTCGTGGTGCGGCCCTCGTCGGCGGCGTAGGCGAGGCCGATATCGTTGACCGCGGCGATGACATAGCCGGCGCCGACCAGTGCGTTGCGCCGCTGCGCCATCGGCGTGCCGCCAGCATGTCCGGTATCGCCGTTGATCGTGAGCCGCAGGGCCTGGGTCTTGTAGCCGCCGACCACGATGCCGACGTCGCAGCCCTCGCGGTCCAGCACCGGCGCCTGCTCGATGTGCAGCTCGAGATAGGAATCGAATTCGCGACCCACCGGCGCGGATCCGGCATAGCCGATCTCGTCGAGCGCCTGCTCGACCGTGATGCCGGCATCGTCGGTGGTGGCCAGCACGCTCTCTAGGGTGATCACCTTGGCAAAGGCCATCGAGCCCATCATCGGCGGGTTGAAGCGCGCGCCCTCCTCGTTTGTCCAGCAGATGACCTCGATGCCGCGCTTGGTCTGCAGGCCGCGATCGTTCAGCGTCCGCACGATTTCGAGTCCGCACAGCACGCCCAGGATGCCGTCGTAGCGGCCGCCGCAGATCTGGGTGTCGAGATGGCTGCCGATCGCGACCGGCGGCAGCGACGGATCTGTGCCCGGCCGCCGCGCGAAGATGTTGCCGAGCCGGTCGATCTCGACGGCGCATCCCGCCGCCTTCGCCCAATCGACGAACAGGTCGCGCATCTGCTTGTCCTCGGCCGACAAAGCGAGGCGGCGCAGGCCGACGTCGCGGAAGCGTCCGATCTCCGCCGACCGTTCGAGGCTCTCCCACAGACGCTCGGGATTGACCTCCAGGACGTTTGCGACCATGCGGCGCTCCTTTTGCGTGCGGCTTTCTGAACGGGTGGTGGCATTCTAACCAAGAAGCGTGCCAGCCAGCGAAGGCGATGGGAGATCATGGACGACGATTACGACTACATCATCATCGGCGGCGGCTCGGCCGGCGCGACCCTCGCCGCCCGGCTGAGCGAGGATCCGGCGATCCGGGTCCTGCTGCTCGAGGCCGGCCGCGATTTCCGCACCGCCGAGACGCCGCACCATCTGCGCATTCCCAATCCGCTGCGCGCCATCGGCGACGACAATTACCGCTACCCCAAGCTGCTGGCGCGGCGCACCGAGCGCCAGGAACCCAAGCTGCTATGGCGCGGCCGGGCGATCGGTGGCAGCTCGACCATCAACGGCCAGATCGCCATCCGCGGCATCCCCGAGGATTTCGCCGACTGGGCGTCGATGGGGGCCACCGGCTGGGACTGGGAGGCCTGCCTGCCGTATTTCCGCAAGCTCGAAACCGACATGGATTTCGGCGATGCGCCCTATCACGGCAAGGACGGCCCGCTGCCGGTCTATCGCGCACCGATCGATCAATGGGGCACCGTCGATCGCGCGCTGCGGGAAGCCGCGCTGGGCCTCGGCTATCCCTGGTGCGATGACCACAATGCGCCGACCGGCAGCGGCGTCGGACCCTACGCGATCAACAGCCGCGAGGGACTGCGCATCTCGACCAACGACGGCTATCTCGAGCCGGCGCGTGGCCGCGCGAACCTCACGATCGTCGGCGAAGCCATCGTCGACACGCTGCAGTTCGAAGGCAACCGGCCGCATGTCAGCGGCGTGCGCGTGCAGGTCGGTGGCGAAGCGCGGCACGTCCGGGCCCGCCGAGAAGTCATCCTGTCGGCCGGTGCGATCCATTCGCCGGCCATCCTGCAACGCTCCGGCATCGGCCCGCGCGACTGGCTGGGCGCCCTGGGGATCGAGGTCGTGGCCGACCGGCCGGTCGGCAAGCACCTGCTGGATCATCCGATCCTCGGCCTGATGCTCGAGTTGCGCGACGATGCGCGGGTGAGCACCTTGATGCATCGCCACACCAACTGCTGCCTGCGCTATTCTTCGGAACTGGCTGGCGCAGGCGTCAACGACATGATCATGATCGCCGGCAATCTGCGGCCGGAGGAGGATGGCGGCACGGCCCGCGCACGCCTCGCCGTCTCCGCTTTCGAGGCCTTCAGCGAAGGCACGGTCCGCATCACCACGCGCGACGCCGGCATCGACCCGCAGGTCGACGAGCGCATGCTGTCGGATGAGAGCGATCTTGTACGCATGCGCGACGGCGTGCAGCGGATGCGCGACCTCTGCCTGCAGCCCGCCTTCAAGTCGATCTCGACTCGGGTCGAGTACGGCATGACGGGACGTTCGATCGAAGACCCGTTCGAGGCCGAGGCAATGGACGACTGGATGTTCGCCGAATGCTCCGACGCCCAGCACGCCAGCGGCACCTGCCGCATGGGCGCGGTAGACGATCCACTCTCAGTCGTCGATCCGGAATGCCGCGTGATCGGCTGCTCGGGGCTGCGCGTGATCGATGCGTCGATCATGCCGACCGTGGTGCGCGCCAACACGCATTTCACGACGGTCATGATCGCGGAGAAGATGGCGGACGCGCTGAAACGCTCCCGTCCGCGCAATGCCTAGCCGCGGAGGTCCTTGGCGCGCGCCTTGTTGATGGCATCGGCGCAGTTCTGACCCCTGAGCGGCGCCCGGATCTTCCAGCACATCGTCTCGTCGTCGCGAACGATGCCGGAATTGCAGTAGAAGACGTCCTTCCTCTTCTGCAGCCAGAGGCCGCCGGGAACGGCGGCCTTGATCTCGTAGCCGTCGGCCAGCAGGTCCCAGGTCGCAACGCCCGGCCTTTCCTGATGCTGCGACGCGCAGGCCGCGTCACCCGCCGAGAGGGAGGGTCGAGGAGAGGCCGCGTACTGCGCCTCGGCGCGCGCCACCGCCGAATCGCCGTACAGGAACATCTGCGCGAAGACATAGGCCGCGATCACGAGGATCGCCGCGGCCACGCCCGACACGACGAGCTTCTTGTTCATTGCCATGTTCTATTCTTGCACCCAGAAGGCAACCATTCAACCGGCCTCGGCCGGCATCAGGCCAGACTCTTGGAGGCGATCTCGAATACATCGCGCGACAGGCCGGGAGTCGCCACGATCCGCTCGAGCTCGCGGGTCATCAGCACCTGCCGGCCCTTGTCGTAGCGCCGCCAAGACCCGAGAGGGCCGAGCAGCCGGGCCGCGATCTGCGGGTTGAGCTTGTCGGTCGCAAGCACCTGGTCGGCCAGGAAGCGGTAGCCGCCACCCGCGACCTCGTGGAACTGCACCGGGTTGCCCGATGCGAAGGCGCCGACCAGCGAATAAACGCGGTTGGGATTCCTGCGGTCGTAGGACGGATGATCGACGAGGCGCTTCACACGCTCCAGCGTCCCCTCGGTCGGCGTCCGCGCCTGGATCGCGAACCACTTGTCGAGCACCAGCGCTTCGTCCTTCCAACGTTCGTAGAAGGAGGCCAGCGCGGATTCGCCCTCGGCGCCGCCCAGCTCCGCGAGCACGCTCAGTCCCGCCACCTGCTCCGTCATGTTGCCCGCCCCCTCGAAGTAGGCGACGGCGCGCCGCCGCGCCGCCTCGCCTTTATCGGTCGAGAGATATTGGAGCGCGGTGCTGCGCAGACGCCGGCGTCCCACCTCGTCGGGCGTGAAGCGATACGGACCCGCAGCATGCGCCGCGTCGTACACAGAGGACCAGCGATCGCCGAGCCGCTCGGACAGGACGGAGCGGACGCGCTGCTGCGCCGCCCACAGCCCGTCGATGTCGATCTCCGGCATGAGCTCACCGAGAAAGGCGAGGCCCGGCAGGGTCACGGCATCTGCGATGAAGGATCGATCGAGCCGCTGGTCGTCCAGCGTGCGTCGGATGGCATCGACATAGTGGTCCGGCACCACCATCGGACCACCGGTCTTGCGCGCTTCCACCAGCTGCTGGATCAGCCGGGCGCCGAGCTGCTGGCCGGCTTCCCAGCGCGCGAACGGATCGCTGTCATGCGCCATCAGGAACGTCAGCTCGTCGTCGGAGCGCGGCGCCTCGAGCTTCACCGGCGCGGAGAAGCCGCGCAGCAGCGAGGCGACCGGCTTCTCCGGCACGTCCTCGAACACGAACACGTCGCGCGGCGCACGCACGTCCAGCACGCGCGTCGTGCCCCCGGCAGTGGTTTCGCCCGAAAGCCGCAGCGGCAGGTCGCGCCCCGCGCCGTCGAGCAGCCCGACGGACAGCGGAATGTGCATCGGCTTCTTGTCGGGCTGCCCGGGCGTGGGTCGCAGGCTCTGGCCGACCGTCAGCGTGTAGGACCGGGCCGCGGCGTCGTAGCTGCCCTCGACCTTGACGTCCGGCGTGCCGGCCTGGGCGTACCAACGGCGGAACTGGGCAAGGTCGACGCCCGACGCGTCTTCCATGGCGTTCGCGAAGTCGTCGCAGGTCACGGCCTGGCCGTCATGGCGCTGGAAATAGAGGTCGATGCCCTTGCGATAGCGCTCCGGCCCCAGCAGCGTGTGCATCATCCGCACCACTTCGGCGCCCTTCTGGTACACGGTCGCGGTGTAGAAATTGTTGATCTCGATATACGAGTCCGGCCGCACCGGGTGGGCCATCGGCCCCGCATCCTCGGGAAACTGGCCGGCGCGAAGGCGGCGGACATCGTCGATCCTTGCATCGGCGGCCGATCCCATGTCGGCCGAGAACTGCTGGTCGCGGAAGACGGTCAGGCCTTCCTTGAGCGAGAGCTGGAACCAGTCGCGGCAGGTGACGCGGTTGCCGGTCCAGTTGTGGAAGTATTCGTGGGCGATCACCGCTTCGATCGAGTGATAGTCGAGGTCCGTCGCCGTCTCCGGATTGGCGAGGACGAGCTTGGAGTTGAAGACGTTCAGACCCTTGTTCTCCATCGCGCCCATGTTGAAGTCGTCGATGGCGACGATCATGAACGTGTCGAGATCGTACTCGAGGCCGTAGACATCCTCGTCCCACTTCATCGACTTCTTCAGCGACTCCATCGCATGGCCGCAGCGCCCGACATCGCCGGGGCGAACGTAAATGCGCAGCGTGACCTCACGACCCGAGCGCGTCGTGAAACGATCCTCGAGACAATCGAGGCGCCCCGCGACGAGGGCGAAGAGATAGGAGGGCTTGGGAAACGGATCTTCCCACGTGGCGAAGTGCCGGCCCTCGTCGAGCGCGCCGCTGTCGACCAGATTGCCGTTGGACAGCAGCACCGGCACCAGCGTCCGGTCGGCCACGATGCGCGTCGTGTAGCGGGCCATCACGTCGGGACGGTCGAGGAAATAGGTGATGCGCCGGAAGCCCTCGGCCTCGCACTGGGTGCAGAAAAGGTCGCGCGATTTGTAGAGGCCGGTGAGCTCGGTATTGTCCTGCGGCCGCAGGCGCGTCGTGATCTCCAGAGTGAACCCATCCGGCACGCCCCGGATCGCCAGTGTCTCCGGCCCGACCTCGTAAGCAGCGGGCTTGCCGTCGAGCACGACCGACACGAGTTCCATCTTCTTGCCGTCGAGCACCAGATCGGCGGGCCTGGCCGCCGCCACGGGATTGCGTCGCACGACCAGTCGCGCGACGACCTTGGTCGTCTCCTGTCCCAGCTCGACATCGAGATCGACCGTGTCGATCAGGAAGGGCGGCGGGGTGTAATCGGCCCGGTGAATCGCCCGGGGCGTGGCGGTCATGTCCTTGCTGATGTCCATGGCATCTCAATACGACAGCCGCGGCCCCCACGGAAATCGGGCTTGCCCCCGGTGACGGTTCGCCGCAATCCTCATGCGGTCGAAGCGCGGCCCCGGCCGGACCGCGCGACTGTGGCACGGGTTCGTGCCGCAAACCCGCCACATGACCGCTTTAGGGCTTCAAGAGGCTTCTCGGGTGCGGATGACGATTGGAACTCTGGCAGCACGAACCCTCGGCACAGGATTGGGATTGCTGCTCCTGTCCGGATGCGATGCGATGCGTGCGGATTTCGAGCGTCTCACGTCGCCCACGCCTCCTGCCTCGGCGAGCGCCCGCAAGCCCACGCCCGCCGTCAAGCCAGCGGCGGCGCGTGTCGCGCCGAAGCCCGCTGGCGTCCCCGCCGTTGACGCTGCCGCGGCGGCCGCTACCGTTCCCGTGGTTGCCGCTGCGGACGTGCCGCCGCCGGTGCTTACGGGCTATCGCGAGTCACAACTGCGGGCGATGCTGGGGCCGCCGACCAGCGAGGAGGCGCATCCGCCCGGCAAGCAATGGCGCTATCGCAACGGCAAGTGCACGCTCGACATCCAGCTCTACCCGGATGTCGAAACCAAACAGTACGGAACCCTCGCGTACAAGGTGAAGAGCGATGACGACACAGACGAAGGACGACGGTTCTGCCTGGCCCAGCTCCAATCCCGGATTCAAGCCGGACGCTGAGATCGAGGCCGGAGTCGAAGCGGGCCGCCGCGTGCGCATCGCCTTCGTGGAGGACGATGACGACTTCCGCGAGGCCGCGAGCCTCGAACTGGGCGACCATGGATTCGACGTCGCGGCCTTCGCCGACGGGACCGGCCTCGTCGAGTTCCTGGAGACGGCCGACGACATCGAGATCGTCGTGCTCGACTGGGGCCTGCCGCGAATCTCCGGCATCGACCTTCTGCCCAGGCTGAAGCGCGCCGGCATCAACCTGCCGGTCGTGTTCCTGACCGGCCACAGCGAGCCCAACTACGAGCAGCTCGCGCTGGATCGCGGCGCCATCGACTTCGTCGACAAATCGCGCGGCGTGCCGATCCTCGCGCGCCGCCTGCGCCTGATCGCCGACCGCGCCGGCAAGCCGATGGCCGCCGATGGCGAAGGCAACTTTCATTGCGGCCGCCTGCTGCTGAAGCCGACGGTCAGCCGCGCCTACTGGGACGAAACCGACCTCAATCTGACGGTGACCGAATTCAAGATCGTCCACACGCTCGCGGCCAATGTGGGCAGCTACGTGAGCTACCGCGCCGTCTACGACTGCATGCACTATGTGGGCTTCATCGCCGGCAGCGGCGAGAACGGCTACCGGACCAACGTCCGGTCCTGCATCAAGCGCATCCGCAACAAGTTCCGCGCCATCGATCCCGAGTTCAGCGAGATCCAGAACTACCAGTCGTTCGGCTACCGCTGGGGCAAGGACTAGCCTTCCAGTGCTGCGCCGCCTCACCGCTTCGCTGACGCTGAAGCTGGTGGCGCTGATCGGCCTGTTCGTGGCGCTGCCCATCGTGCTCTACGGCCAGTTCGAGAGCGCCGACAGCCAGATGCGGAACCTGGTGACGCGTGCCATCCAGGATCGCAGCGCGCTGATCGCCGAGGCGCTGGCGCCGGTGCTGCGCGACACCGATCCGGCGGCGCCCATGAACATGAACCGCGAACTCGAGAAGTATGCGAGCAGCGGGACGGTTCTGAAGCTGATGTACCAGCCGCCGGCGGCGCGTTCGGCGAGCCGTTTCTTTCTCGTGGGCTCGGCGCCGCCGCTGGCGCCCGAGGCGGTGAGCGCGGAACTCGAGGAACTCAGCCAGCGCGGGCTCCTCCAACGCCTGTCCGAGGCCTGCACGTGGAACGCCTCCGACGAGATGCGCTACCGCCGCGCCGACGGCACGGTCGAGCTGCTGACCTCGATCATTCCGATCCGCGCCCGCGGCAACTGCTGGATCCTGACGACGACCCACGTCGCGTCGGACTTCCTCAATACGTCGATCGGCCGCCCCTACTGGGAAACCCGCGAGGTCCGCATCGCCGCCGCGATCTATCTCGTGGGTGCGCTGCTCGCCGTGCTGGTGGCGCTGGGTATGCGTCTCAGCCTGCGCCGCTTCCGCAACGTGGCCGACGAGATCGCGCTGGGCCGCGCCGTCGATGCGACCTTCGTCGAGCGCAACACCGTCCCGGAACTCGCCGGCGTGGCGCGCGACTTCGACCGCCTGGTGCACGAGCTGCGCCGCGTGTCGCGCGAGATTCGCCAGTCCGCCGAGGACAATGCGCACGCGTTCAAGACGCCGCTCGCCGCCGTGCAATCGGCGCTGCGCCCGGTACACCGCGCCGTTCCCGAGGACGACCCGCGCGCCCGGCGGGCACTCGAGATCGTGGACTCCTCGCTGGCGCGCCTGCTCGGACTCGTGAATGCCGCGCAGCGCCACGACATGGGAACGGCCGACATGATCGACGCGCCGCGCATGCCGACCGAACTCGCGCCCCTCGTCGAGGAGGCGGCGCGGCAGGTCCAGGAGATCGTCGCAGCGCGCGAGATCGGCCTCGTCCTGAAGCTCCAGCGCGATATCGCGGTTCGCACCGCGGCAGGCATGCTGGAAGCGGCCCTGCAGGCGATGCTGGAGAATGCCATCAGCTTTTCGCCCGGCGGCACGACGGTTACCGTTTCGCTGCACGCGTCGACGGATACGGTCGAACTGAGCGTCGAGGACGAAGGGCCCGGCATCGACCCCGAGAAGATCGAACGTGTGTTCGAACGCTACTTCTCATCGCGTCCCGACGATGGCATAGGCAGCGATCGCAGCGTCAAGCATTCGGGACTGGGTCTCTGGATCGTGCGCCGCAACGTCGAGGCATTGGGAGGCCAGGTGAAGGTCGCCAACCGCCCAAGCCGCGGCTTCTCGGTCACGATGGTGCTGCCCCGGTTCGTCATCCACTAGCCGGCTTTCGAAAGGTCAGGAGATCATGAGCGCCGTCACCGCAGCCAAGAGAGTGAGCACGCCGCAGATCCGCGCCCGCAAGGGCGGCGAGCCGATCGTCTGTCTCACCGCCTACACCACGCAGATGGCGCGATGGCTCGATCCGCATGTCGACCTGCTGCTGGTCGGCGATTCGCTGGGCATGGTGCTCTACGGCTTCGACAGCACGCTGCCCGTCACGCTGGACATGATGATCGCCCACGGCTCGGCCGTGATGCGCGGCTCGAGCCACGCCTGCGTGATCGTCGACCTGCCCTTCGGCAGCTACCAGGCGAGCCCGGAGCAGGCGTTCCACAGCGCCGCACGCGTCATGTCCGAGACAGGCGCGAGCGGCGTGAAGCTGGAGGGCGGCGAGGTCATGGCCGAGACCGTGCGCTACCTCGTGCAGCGCGGCATTCCGGTCTGCGCCCATGTCGGGCTGATGCCGCAGGCCGTGAACGTGGCCGGTGGCTTCAAGGCGACCGGGCGCTCCGACGAGGAGGCGCAGCAGGTGACCCGCGACGCCGAGGCGATGGCCGAGGCCGGCGCCTTCACGATCGTGCTGGAAGGCACGCTGGAGCCGGTGGCGGCCGCCATCACCAGGTCGCTGCCGATTCCGACCATCGGTATCGGCGCCTCGCCGGCCTGCGACGGCCAGATCCTGGTGTCCGAAGACGTGTTCGGCCTGTTCAGCGATTTCACCCCGCGGTTCGTGAAGCGCTATGCCGATCTCGGCGGCAGGATTTCCGAGGCCGCCGCCGCCTATGCGGCCGATGTGCGGAGCCGAGGTTTTCCCGCGATGGAGCATTGCTTCCTGCCCAAATCCGGTGGTCAATCCCGATCCTAGGGAGGAATCGACCGGATGGAGAGTTTCGACTACGTGATCGTGGGGGCCGGTTCGGCTGGCAGCGTTCTGGCCAACCGGTTGAGCGAGGACCCCAACGTCACGGTCTGCGTGCTCGAAGCCGGCCCGCGCGACTGGCATCCCTTCATCCACATCCCGGCCGGCTTCATGTACACGCTGGTCGACCCCAAGGTGAACTGGCTCTACAAATCGGAGCCCAGCGAATGGACCGGCGGCCGTGCCATCGCCGCGCCGCGCGGCAAGACGCTGGGCGGCTCGAGTTCGATCAACGGCCACATCTACAATCGCGGCCAGCGCCTCGACTTCGACGGCTGGGCCCAGCGCGGCAACCGCGGCTGGGGCTACTCCGACGTACTCCCCTACTTCCGCCGCAGCGAGCACCGCATGGCGAGCGATGCCGATGCCACGTTCCGCGGCAGCGACGGCAACCTGCCGATCACCGACCTCGAATGGCGCGACCCCTTGTGCGAAGCCTTCATCGAAGGTGCCGTGGAACAGGGCATCCCGCGCAATCCCGACTACAACGGCACGAAACAGGCGGGCGTGAGTTACGTCCAGCGCATCATCAGGAACGGCCGCAGGGTCAGCGCCGCTCGCGGCTATCTGCATCCCGCGATGTCGCGTTCCAACCTCACCGTGCGCACCCACGCGCAGGCGACGTCGATCGTCCTCGAGGGAAAGCGCGCCGTCGGCGTGCGCTACCGCAAGGGAGGCCGCACCGGCACGCCGATGGAAGTACGCGCCACCCGGGAAGTGATCCTGAGCGGCGGCACGGTGAACTCGCCGCAGCTCCTGCAGCTTTCGGGCATCGGCCCCGGCCCCTTGCTGAAGTCGCTCGGCATCGAGGTGAAGCACGAGCTGGCGGGCGTGGGCGAGAATCTGCGCGACCATTATGCGCCGCGCTTCGTCGCGCGTGTGAAGAACGCCACGAGCATCAACGAGCGCTCCAAGGGACTGCGCCTGGCCGGCGAGGTCCTGAAATACGTCACGACGCGCAAGGGACTGCTGACGCTCAATCCGACGCTGATCTATGTCTTCTGGAAATCCGACGAGAGCATCGAGAATTACGACCTGCAGCTCACCTTCACGCCCGCGAGCTACAAGGAGGGGGTGCAATCGACGCTCGACGATTTCCCCGGCATGACCATCGCCTCGTGGCAGCAGCGGCCCGATTCGATCGGCTATGTCCGCGCGCGCTCGGCCGATCCGTTCGAGCATCCGATCATCCAGCCGAACTACCTGGGCGCCGAAAGCGACCGCCGCGTGCTGCTGGCCGGCATGAAGCTGGCGCGGCGGCTGCTGGGCTCCAGGGCGCTCAGCAAGTACTACGACCGCGAGGAATTCCCCGGTGCCGAGAAGCAATCGGATTCCGACCTGATGCAGGCCGCCAAGGAGCGCGGCACGACCACGTTCCATCTGATGGGGTCCTGCCGCATGGCGCCGGACACCGACCCCACCGCCGTCGTCGACGATCAGCTGCGCGTGCGCGGGCTCGAAGGGCTGCGCGTGGTCGATGCCTCGATCATGCCGACCATGCCGTCGGCAAACCTCAACGCCTCGGTCCTGATGATCGCCGAGAAGGCAGCCGACATGATCCGCGGCAAGCCCGCACTCGACGCCGTGATGCTGAAGGACTGATGGCCGACGAGGCCGCCACCGAGGCCCTCTCGGCGCTGGTACCCGCGACCCTGCGCGCACTGCACGCGATCGAATTCGCCAGCCGGCACCTCTCGCCGCAGACGCTCCCGCAGATCGTCGAGACCCTCGCCGGCCGCAACGACGATCTGGCGCCCGCACTCGCCGCTTCGCGCGCGCTCGACTGGCCGGGGCGGCTGGCGCCGGTGCGCGATCATCTCGAACGCGCGGCGGCGTTCGCCGAGGAAACGATCCAGGGTCTGCGGGGCGCTCCCGAGGCGCCGCAGCCGATCGTGGCCGCCTATCGCAGCCTGCGCGGTTATCCCCGGGCCTGCGAGGCACTCTATCCGCTGTCGCCGTTCCTTCGACCTGTCGGCAACTTCTTCCTCGAACAGCCGGCGCGCAGTGACGCGGATCTGCAGGCGCGCATCGCCGCCGCCGACCCGACGCGGGAAGGCGTGGGCTTCATGCATATCGGGGGGCCGTCCGGCACGCGCGGCGCCTTCTCGCTCTACGTGCCCGAGTATTATGACCCGGCCAGGAGCTGGCCGCTGGTCGTGGCGCTGCACGGCGGCAGCGGCAATGGCGGCGCCTTCCTGTGGAGCTGGGTGCGCGAGGCCCGGACGCGCGGCTTCATCGTGCTGGCGCCCACGGCTTCGGGCAGTACTTGGTCGCTGATGGAGCCGGAGATCGACGGGCCGCTGATCGACCGCATGGCGGCCGGCGTCGCCAATGACTGGAACGTCGATTCCTCGCATCAGCTCCTGACCGGCATGAGCGACGGCGGTACCTTCACCTACGTCATCGGCCTCGACGCCGAGTGCCGCTTCACCCACCTCGCGCCGGTCGCCGCGAGCTTCCATCCGATGTTGATGACCGCCGCCGATCCCGATCGCGTCCGCCGTCTTCCCGTCCACATCGTGCATGGAACCCAGGACTGGATGTTTCCGCCGGAGATGGCCCAGGGCGCCGAGCGGGCCCTGAGGCAGGCCGGCGCCGACGTCACCTATCGCGAG
The DNA here is from genome assembly GCF_965228225.1 of Reyranella sp. Taxonomy (GTDB): domain Bacteria; phylum Pseudomonadota; class Alphaproteobacteria; order Reyranellales; family Reyranellaceae; genus Reyranella. Next base: position 4,391,144 of record NZ_OZ245801.1, read on the forward strand.
ATCGCCGACCTCTCGCACACCTATCCGCGCGACGAGAATGCGCGGATTCTCGACTGGTTCCTGCCGACGCCGGGTTAGGGACGGGGTCCCTCGTCGATGCCGACAGGGGCAGGCACGCCGGCCTCGACTCGCGGTGGCACGGACTGGCCGGAAAGCCGCAGGGTGCGCTCCAGCAGCAGCTCGTAGAGCGGCCGGCCGCCCAATGCCTGCGATACGGCGTTGGCCGTCACGCAGGTCACGATCAGCGGCAGGATGAGCGCATAGCCGCCGGTCAACTCAGCCGCCAGCACGACGCCCACCAGCGGCGCGCGAATGGAGGCGGAAAACAAACCGCCCATCGCGGCGATGGCGAACGCGGCACCCGCCAGCGGCGGCAGTGGTACGGCCGTCTGGAGCAGCCATACAGCGACCAGGCCCACCGTGGTGGCGAGGGTCAACAATGGCGCGAAGATGCCGCCGGGGACACCGACCGGATAGCTCACCATGACGCCGACGAAGCGCAACAGGCACAGCAGCAAAAGCGTCGTGATCGGCAGGTTCGCGGTGACGAGGCCCGGGATCAGCAGCTCGCCGCCGCCCACCGCCTGCGGCAACACCAGCGCCAGCGCGCCGATTGCCGCGCCGACCAGAAGGGCTGGCAAGAAGGGCACCTTTCGAAACGTGTCCGCCACCCAGTCGAGGAGGAACAGCAGCGTGCGATTGAAGACGATGCCCAGCCCGCCCAGGAACACGCCCAGCACCAGGAAGGCCGGCAGCAGCGACAGCGGCATCTCCGCATTGTCGAGCTTGAGCTGTGGCGCGGTGCCGCCCACCAGCTCCATGCCGATGGCGCTGGCCGTCGAGGCGATGATGACAGCGGTGTAGGAGCGCAAGGTGTAGCGGAACTGCTTGCGTGTCTCCTCGATGACGAAAAGGATCGCCGCCAGAGGTGCGTTGAAGGCAGCCGCGAGGCCGGCTGCGGCGCCGGCCGCCAGCAGACCGCGCAACTCCGCTTCGCTGAGCTTGAAGCGCTCGGAAATGGCCTGTGCGATCGAGGCTCCCATATGAATGGTCGGCCCTTCGCGTCCCGCCACGAGGCCCGACGACAGAGCGAGCACGCCGCCAACGAACTTCACGGGCAGGATGCGGCGCCAGCGCACTTCGCGTAGCCCTTCCATGGCGCCCTCGATTTCCTGCACGCCGCTGCCCGCCGCTTCGGGCGCAACGGTGCGCGTGAGGAAGAAGGCCGCCACCAGTGCGATGGCAGCCGTCGCGGCCGCTGCGGCCAAGGTCAGGGGCCCGTGTCCAAGGTACGCCACCAGCCAAGACGGCCACCGGACCAGCGTATCGACGACAAGATGAAAGGCGGCGCCCAGGACGCCGGTAGCCACTCCGCAGAGAGCGGCGAGCAAATAAAGCAAAGCATCGGGGATCGATTGCTCCGCCGGCCGATCCCCTGAACTCACGCCTGCCCTCCCTTGCTGCGGCGCAATAATGCCCGGCGAGGGAGGCGTGTCAAAGTGTCAGCGCGTCAGGACGATGTCGCCGAGGTCGCTGCGGACTTCCCAATGATGCCGCTCCAATTCGGGATCGATATGCTCCTCGGCCGGAAAGCCGAGGCAGAGATAGGCGACGAGGTTCCAGCCGGCGGGCACATCGAGCGCCCGCGTCACCTTCTTCGGATCGAGGATCGAAACCCAACCCATGCCGATCCCATCGGCGCGCGCGGCCAGCCACAGGGTCTGGATCGCCGCGACCACCGAGTAGTGCAGCGTCTCCGGCATGGTCTGCTGGCCCAGCCCGCTGCCGGTATGGGTGCCGTCGTCGGAGAAGACCGCGAGGTGGACCGGCGCCTCCTTGAGGCCCGCCAGCTTCAGGCCGGCATAGATCGCGTGCTTCTCGCCGGAATAGCCGGCAAGCGCCTCCTCATTGGCCTGCGTGAAGCTCTCGACCACGGCGCGGCGGCGCTCCGGCGATTCGACGTGCACGAACCGCCAGGGCTGGCTGAGCCCGACCGACGGGGCATGGCTCGCCACTTCCAGCAGCGCGTCGATACGCTCGCGGGGGATTGGATCGGTGCGGAAACGCCGCACGTCACGTCGCCACAGGACCAGTTCGCGAAACTCGGCCCGGAAGGCCGCGTCGAATTGCGGATGCGTCGCCATCAACTCTACCGATCGATTGGATGAACGAACGAGCGATGCGTCGCCCGTCGACAGGAGGCAAGAGGAATAAAACTCGCGACCGGATGCCCCGGTTCCATCGCACTGTTCTATCGTCCTTCGCCGATGGCGATGGCGCAGGTCGCGTGTTCGGTCGCCACCCGGGTCCCCAGCAATCGGCCTTCGCGGCCCGCCGCCACGAGGGCCGACGCCTCCGCGATCGACGGCAACCCCTTTGCGGCGAGAACCAGCTTCGAGGCCGTGAGTACGCGTCCCGCGACGCGGTCGAGATCGTCCACTGTGCAGGCGACAAACCTCACCGACAGCCGCCGCGCGACTTCTACAAAGGCCTGTTCGGTCGCTTTCTCCGATTCCGTGGCCAGCGCGTCCAGTCGTTCGACCGGCAGGTCGAACAGACCGAGCGCCATGCGCACGATCCGCTCGATCTCGTCCGCCGAGGCCTCGCGCCGATAGCCGACGCCGGCGACGATCATCGCCGGCTCACGCAGAGGCTGCGCGACGGCCATCGAGGGCGAAAGAGCATCACCATTCCGAGGTCTCTCCGACACGCGCCTTGGGGCGCGCGTTCATTTCAGTTAGGGTCCGCTGTCGCCATGCGTCAACGCGATTCATGCAGCAGGGACGCGCGATCACGGCCCGTCCCTTGTGACTCGATCGGAGACCTCATGCCGGCGCGCGCGCTCATGATCCAGGGCACAGGCTCCGACGTCGGCAAGTCGCTGCTGGTCGCCGGCCTCGCCCGCGTCTTCACGCGGCGCGGCCTCGAGGTTCGGCCGTTCAAGCCGCAGAACATGTCGAACAATGCCGCCGTGACGGCCGAGGGCGGCGAGATCGGCCGCGCCCAGGCCCTGCAGGCGCGGGCGGCGCGCGTGCCCGTCAGCGTCCACATGAACCCGGTCCTGCTGAAACCCCAGAGCGACATCGGCGCCCAGCTGGTGGTGCAGGGGCGCGTCGTGGGCAACACCTGGGCGCGCGACTATCAGAGCATCAAGGCGGGTCTGCTCGCTTCCGTGCTCGACAGTTTCGGCCGTCTCGCCGCCGAAGCCGATCTCGTGCTGGTCGAGGGCGCAGGGTCCGCGTCCGAGGTCAATCTGCGCGCCGACGACATCGCCAACATGGGCTTCGCGCGGGCCGCGGACGTGCCGGTCGTGCTGGTGGGCGATATCGACCGCGGCGGCGTCATCGCCAGCCTGGTCGGCACCAAGGCGGTGATCGATCCCGAAGACGCCGCGATGATCGTGGGCTTCATCGTCAACCGTTTCCGCGGCGATCCGAGCCTGTTTGCCGACGGCATGACCTTGATCGCGGAGCGGACCGGCTGGCCTGCGCTCGGCCTCGTTCCCTACTTCGCCGACGCCATCAGGCTGCCCGCCGAGGATGCGCTCAGCCTGCCCGAGCACAGCACACCGGGCGGCGGCGTGAAGATCGTCGTCCTGGCCTATCCGCACCTCGCCAACTTCGACGACGTCGATCCGCTGCGTCTGGAGCCGGACGTCGATGTCGTGTTCGTGCGGCCGGGCCAGCCGATCCCGGGCGATGCCAGGCTCGTCATCCTGCCCGGCTCCAAGGCCACCATTGCCGATCTCGCCACCTTGCGCGCGGCCGGCTGGGACATCGACCTCCGGGCGCATCTCCGCCGCGGCGGCCACGTACTGGGCCTCTGCGGCGGCTATCAGATGCTGGGACGGCGCGTTTCCGACCCCGAGGGAATCGAAGGACCACCCGGCAGCGTCGAGGGGCTTTGCCTTCTCGAGGCGGAGACCGTGCTGGGCGGCGACAAGGTCCTGGTCGAGGTCACCGGAAAGACCGTGGCGGAGGGCGTGCCGTTCAAGGGCTACGAGATGCATGTCGGCCGCACGACCACGACGGCGCGTCCGCTGCTCGACCTCGATCACGGCGGCAGCGATGGCGCGATCGACGCGACCGGCCGGATAGCCGGCTGCTACATCCACGGTCTGCTGGCCGACGATCGCCAACGCCGTCACTGGCTGCAGCGGATCGGCGCTGCAAGCTCCGGACTGGACTACGAGGCCGGCATCGAGGACACGCTCGACCGGTTGGCCGATCATCTCGAAGAACATGTCGACTGTACGCGGCTTCTCGACCTCGCGCGCGTGCCACGATTCGATGCTACGAGTTGAGCAAGCTCTCTACGAGGAAGCCATGACCGATCCATCGCGCAGGTCCTTCATCGCCGGCAGCGCCGCGCTCGCCGCGACGGCCGCTTGCGACACGCCCGCCCAGGCGCAGCCCGCCAGCATCACCGGCGGCACCGAATCGGCCTTTCCGTCCGCCGAGGCGCCGGGCTCGAACGAGGGCGGCTACAACATCCTCTTCATCCTGACGGACCAGGAGCATTACATGGGCCCGGGCTGGCCCATACCGCTGCCCGGACACGAGCGGCTGCGCGCGACAGGCACCTATTTCGAGAATCACCAGATCGCGGCCGACATGTGCTCGGCCTCGCGCGCAGTGATCTATACCGGCCTGCACATGCCGCATAACGGCATCTTCGACAATGCCGGCGTGCCCTATATGAAGAGCCTGGATCCGTCACTGCCGACCATCGGCAAGATCCTGCGCAAGATGGGCTACTACACCGCCTACAAGGGCAAGTGGCACCTGAACGGCGCAATGGCGATGGAGAATCACGCCGACGACATCAAGACGCTGTTCGAGACCATGATGGATCGCGACTACGGCTTCTACGACTATACCGGCGTCGGCGATTTCATCGAAGGCGCGCAGGGCGGCTACCAGTACGACCAGATCACGGCGGCGCAGGCCGTCCAGTGGCTCAAGGCCAAGGGCCGGCCGATGACCGACCGGAAGCAGCCCTGGTATCTCGCGGTCAATCTCGTGAACCCGCACGACGTCATGTGGGTGAACACCGACAGGCGCGGCGAGAAGCCGGTGCAGGCGGTCGAGGCCAAGCTCAAGATCGATTATCCGCCGGACGATTCCTTCTATCGGCGGGAATGGAATGAGATCCCGCTGCAGAAGACCTGGCAGCAGTCGCTCGACACGCCCGACCGCGTGCCGGCGCACCGCATCTACAAGGGCGCCAATGCCATCCTGACCGGTCTGATCCCGCAGGAGGAATGGCGCATGCGGCTGCGGCAGAACTATTACTTCAACGCCATTCGCGACGCCGATCAGCAGATCGTGCAGGTGCTGGAACAGCTCGACCGGTTGGGCCTCACCGACAAGACCATCGTGATCTTCACGTCGGATCACGGCGAATTGCTGGCCAGCCATGGCGGCCTGCAGGGCAAGGGCACGACCACCTACCGCCAGCAGAACCACGTGCCGATGCTGGTGGTCCATCCGGAGATCAAGGGCGGCCAGCGCTGCCACGAACTCACCTCGCATCTCGACTTCGTGCCGACGGTCGTCGCGATGACGGCAAAGTCGACCGCGCCGGTGGCCGATACGATGAAGCGGATGAAGGGACAGGATTTCTCGCCCCTGCTGCGCGAGCCGGTGGATCCCGGCTTCACCCAGAGACGCGGCGGCACGCTGTTCTGCTACAGCCAGCTCATGGTTCACGACGCCAATTTCACGCGGACCCTCTACGAGACCCTGCAGGACAAATCGATCGCGCGATCCGACCAGTTCAAGAAGATCGAATCGTTCCCGGTCGACTGGAAGCTGCGCGTCTGCATCCGCTCCATCGTCGACGAGCGCTACAAGTTCAGCCGCTACTTCTCGTTCCACGGCTTCAACACGCCGGCGACGCTCGAAGAACTGCGCGCCAACAACGATCTCGAACTCTACGACCTCGTGAACGATCCCGACGAGGTCGTGAACCTTGCGTACGACTTCGAGCGCCATCGCGACCTGATCGCGATGATGAACGGCAAGCTGAACGCCCTGATCGCCCGCGAGATCGGCACCGACGACGGCGGCTTCATGCATCTCGACCGGTGGATCGACTGGAAGGACGCGCGGCCCAGCGTCGTCAATCTCTGATGAATGCGTGATCGTTCTTTCTTCGGCGCTCCCGGACATCGCCAAGCGATGTCCTGACGCTCCGGGGGCCGAGCTTCGCTCGGCCTACGTCCCGCAGAAAGTCCTGTAGACACCCCGATCGGCCGGCGCCGGTTCGGCGTAGGCGGCGAATTCCGGCCGCTCCTCGAAGGGCTGCGCCAGCACCGCGAGCAACTCCTCGAACGGCGCGTAATCCTCGCGTTCGGCCGCAGCGGTCAGCGCCAGCTCGACCCGGTGATTGCGGGGAATGTAGAGCGGGTTGGCGGCATTCATTGCGGCGCGACGGCCGGCACCGTCCTGCGATTCGCGGGACAGGCGTTCGCGCCAGCGCGGCAGCCAGACGTCGAACGAGTCGGGCTTGTTCGCGAACAGGCTGCGCACTTCGGCCTCGGCCGCGGGATCGGCGGCTGCGTCGCCCAGGCGGCGGAAGGTCAGGGTGAAATCGGCCTGGCCGTCGGTCATGGCATTGAGCAGGTCCTGGGCCAGCGCCGAGTCGCCCTCTTCCTCGGTGAACAGGCCGAGCTTGCGCCGCAAGCCGCCGGTCAGGGCACCGACATAGCGATCACGGAAGGTGCCCAGCGCTTCGTTGGCGATGGCCAGCGCCTTGTCGCTGTCGTCGGCCAACAGGGGCAGCAAGGTCTCGCCGAACCGCGCCAGGTTCCAGTGCGCGATGCCCGGCTGGTGGGCGTAGGCATAGCGGCCCTGCTGGTCGATCGAGCTGAACACCGTCTCGGGATTGTAGGCGTCCATGAAGGCGCAGGGGCCGTAGTCGATGGTTTCCCCGGCGATCGAGCAATTGTCGGTGTTCATCACGCCGTGGATGAAGCCGACGAGCAGCCACTTCGCCACCAGCGACGCCTGTCGGGCGACCACAGCCTCGAACAAGGCACGATAAGGTTCGGCAGCCTCGCGGGCTTCCGGGTAGTGGCGCGCGATGACGTGGTCGGCGAGCAGGCGCAGCGCCTCGGTGTCGCCGCGCGCGGCGAAGAACTGGAAGGTGCCGACGCGCACATGACTCGAGGCGACGCGGGTGAGGACGGCGCCCGGCAACTCGCCGTCGCGCCAGATCGGCTCGCCGGTGGTGACGGCGGCCAGCGAGCGGGTCGTCGGGATGCCCAACGCCGCCATGGCCTCGCTCACGATGTATTCGCGCAGCACCGGGCCCACCGCGGCGCGGCCATCGCCGCTGCGCGAGAAGGGCGTGGGCCCCGAGCCCTTGAGCTGGATGTCGCGGCGCCGGCCGTCGCGATCGACGACCTCGCCCAACAGGATGGCACGCCCGTCGCCGAGCTGCGGCACGAAGTTGCCGAACTGGTGGCCGGCATAGGCGAGCGCGATCGGCTCGGAACCCGGCGCGACACGGTTGCCCGCCAGCATCTCGACGCCCTCGGGGGATGCGAGAACTCGGGGATCGAGGCCGAGCTGCAGCGCGAGCGCCTCGTTCAGCTTCACGAGGCGCGGTGCCGCGACCGGCGTCGGCGCCAGCCGGGCATAGAACCGCTCCGGCAGCTTGGCGTAGCTGTTGTCGAACGGCAGTCCCGGCAAGGCGTCCATTGTCCTACTCGTCGTAGCGGGCGGTGGTGATGCCGCTCATGCGGTCGTAGTGGAGCGAAATGTTCTGCAGCGTGCAGAGGTTCAGGTAGCCCCAGACGGCCGGCGGACCGCCATCGGCGAAGGTGACCTTCAGGTCGCCCATGCACCAGTCGGTCGGCGCCCGGTAGGACACTTCGCGGGCCTCGCCCGGCCGGATCGCCGGCGGGCGCAGGAAGTTCGGCCCCCACATGTTGAGCTGGGTCGGCGAAACCGAGAGCTGGGCGATCGGATATTCCATCGAGTTCTTCAGCCGGAAGGTGGTTTCCTGGGCGGAGGCCTGCCCGGCGAAAAGGACCAGGACGGCGGCGGCCAGACAGTGCAACTTTGACAAAACAACCTCACAGCGATCGATGGGTTGCGGGTGACTCTGTCGCAGATCGCCGAAGCGCGCTAGAGGGGGATGCATGACGCTGCTGATCAGCCACCCGTCGTTCCTGGAGCACGATACCGGCGACTATCATCCCGAGCGGCCCGACCGGCTGCGCGCGGTGACGGCGGCCCTGGCCGACGAGGAATTCGAAGGCCTCACCCGTCTGATTGCCCCCGCCGCCACCATCGAGCAGCTGACGCGTGTCCATCCGCTGGCCTATGTCGATGCGATCCTGGGCATCCGCCCGCCGCACGGCGAGCTGGTCCATGTCGATGCCGACACGGTGATGAGTGCCGGCAGCGCCAATGCCGCCCGCCACGCCGCCGGCGCCGTGGTGGCCGCCGTCGACGGCGTGCTGGGCGGACAGGGGCGCACCGCCTTCGCCGCCGTGCGACCGCCTGGGCATCACGCCACGCCCGACGTGCCGGGCGGCTTCTGCCTGTTCAGCAATGCCGCGATCGGCGCCCTGCACGCACGGGCTGCGCATGGCATCCGGCGCATCGCCCTGATCGACTTCGACGTCCATCACGGCCAGGGAACGCAGGCCGTGGTCGAGACCGACCCGGACCTTTTCTATGCCTCGTCGCACCAGTATCCGCTCTATCCCGGCACGGGCTCGCCGCGCGAGCGTGGCATCGACGGCAATGTCGCGAACGTGCCGCTCCCCGCCGGCAGCGGCAGCGAGGCCTTCCGGGCCGCCTGGGCCGACCGGCTCCTGCCGGCTGTCGATACGTTCGCACCCGAACTCGTCATCGTCTCGGCGGGCTTCGACGCCCATCGTCGCGATCCGCTGGCGCAGCTCGACGTCGAGACGGAGGACTTCGTCTGGCTGACGGAGGAACTGCTCGCGATTGCCCGCCGACATTCAAGCGGGCGTCTGGTGTCGGTCCTGGAAGGCGGCTACGACCTCGCAGCCTTGGCCGAGTCCGTCAGCGCGCACGTGCGGTCACTGATGCGCGCCTGAAAACGTCTTGCGCCCGTAACGGTCCCGGGCGAACTTCGCGGCGCGTGAAGAATAACAGCCACTGCATATTTCTCGGTACCCTGCTTTGGGTTGCCCTGGCCGTGCTCGCCGGTCCGACCCTGGCCGCCGGCGGCGCCCACATCGTCGACGATTCCGAAGTCGAGACGCCCGGCACCTGCCACGTCGAACTCTGGGTCGCCGACTTCGTGCCGGGGGATGGCTATGCCAACTTCGCGCCGGCCTGCACCACCCTCAAGATGCCGTGGCTCGAGATCGGCGCCGCCTATTCCCATTACTGGGATCAGACCATCGCCGGACCGTTGATCGGGCCGCAGCTGAAGATCAACTTCCAACCGGCCTCGAAGGGTGTGGGCTTCGCACTGGGTCTGACCGCCGCGGTCAATGTGAGGACCGGAGATCCGGGCCTCGCGAGCCTCATCGGGCTCGTGACGGTTCCCGTGACGGAAAAATTCAGGATCAACGTCAACGGCGGATGGAGCTACCTCGACAGCGACAATCCGACCGCGTTCTTCTGGGGCGGCCAGGTCGAGGTCGATGTCGGCTGGGACATCACCCTGATGATGGAGGCCTTCGGCCGCCAGCCCGGCGTGATCGGCAACCAGATGGGACTTCGCTACACGCCCGCCGCCCACCCAAGGTTCGACTTCGACCTGCTGGTGGGAACGACCTACGACGAACTGAACACGAAGTTCTTCACCCTGGGTGTGACCGTCCGGTTCTGATCGTCGCAGGGCGGAACGGCCGCCCGCGTGATATCGAGCGGCCGATGACGACCCGGCGAGCCCTTCACGTGACGCGGACCGTCCGCCCAGTCATGAAAGGCCTGGCGGCTCTCGCCGCCATCCTGCTCGCGGCATCGGGCGTCCGCGCAGACGAGCCCGGCGCGGCGCGCTCGGGGTTCTATGTCGGTGGCCATGTCGGCTACCTCTTCGGCACCGCCACCGCCACCTTCGCCGATCCGGTCCCCGGCTCGACCGCCGGCGGCATCACGCCGTACGGCACCATCTTCGGCGGTGTGCAGGCCGGCTACGAGCACATCTTTCCGTCCCGCCTGATGCTGGGCCTCGAACTCGACATGTCCTTTCCCGGCGCGCAGGACCTCGGGCAGGTCCTGTCCTATCGGGCGACCACGACAGCCACCGCCAACCAGCAGCTCGAATATCTCGCGAGCCTGCGCGGCCGCGTCGGCTACGCGATCGACCGATGGACACCCTTTGTCACCGGCGGCATCGCCTGGGCGAGCGCGCGCTCCGAACGCATCGATCTCACGACGGGCAACGATGACGCGACGCCGGGTAACGTCCGCGCAGGCTATGTGCTGGGCGCCGGAGTCGACTACCGACTGGATTCGAAGTGGTCGGCGCGCGCCGAGTATCTCTTCACCGGCCTGCCCCTGAACGGCTTCACCTTCGCCTCGCCGTCGCGCTACGATTCCCTCTACGACCTGCACCGGGTCAGGCTCGGCCTGAACTACAAGTTCGGCGCCCCCGACAAGGATCCGGACGACAAGCCCGACCGCGGGCCGGGCTCGTGGGAAATCCACGGCCAGACGACGTTCATCTTCCAGGGCTATCCGCCGATCGCCGCGGCCTATTCCGGCGCCAACAGCCTGCCGCCGGAAGGGCAGAGCCGCGAGACCTGGACCGCCTCGGCCTTCCTCGGCGTACGGCTCTGGGAGGGCGGCGAGCTCTATTACAATCCCGAACTGCTGCAAGGGTTCGGCGTCGCCGACACGACGGGCGCCGGCGGCTATCCCAACGGCGAGGCGCAGAAGTCGAACTTCCCCTATCCGCGCTACAACACGTCGCGCCTGTTCCTGCGGCAGGAGATCGGGCTGGGCGGCGAGCGCGAGAAGGTCGAGGGCGAATACGGCCAGCTCTCGGGCGAGCGCGACGTTTCCCGCGTCACGCTGCAGATCGGCAAGTTCTCGGTGAAGGACCTGTTCGACGGCAACAGCTACGCCGAGGATCCGCGCATCGACTTTCTCAACTGGTCGATCTGGGCCTCGGGCGCCTTCGACTATCCCGCCGATCGCCTGGGCCTCACCTGGGGCTTCGCCGCCGAACTCAACCGGCCGAGCTGGAGCGTGCGCGCCGGTTACTTTCTGGTGGGCAACGAACCCAATGCCAACACCTTCGACCTCGCCCTGTTTTCCCGCGGCGGCTACGTGGCCGAGCTGGAACTGCGCTACAGGCCGTTCGACCGGGCCGGCGCGGTGCGTCTCGGTACCTGGATGAACAGCGCTTTCTCGGGCTCCTACGATGAGGCGGTCGCCCTTGCCGCCCTCACACCCGGCCTGACCGCCAATGACACGATCGACCAGACGCGGCGCGGCCGCACCAAGTACGGGCTCTACCTCAATCTCGAACAGGAGATCACCGACGAGATCGGCCTGTTCGGACGCTTCAGCTGGAACAACGGCGCCTCGGAGATCATGGCCTTCACCGACATCGACACCAGCATCTCGCTGGGCGCCTCGATCAAGGGAACGGTCTGGCACCGGCCCGACGACCGGTTCGGCGTCGCCGGCGCGCTCAACTCCCTTTCGGCCAGTCACAGCAACTATCTGGCGGCCGGCGGCCTGGGTGTCCTGGTGGGCGACGGCGCCCTCACCTATGCCTCGGAAGCGGTCGTCGAGACCTACTATGCGTTCCAGCTTGCGAAGGGGCTCGTGGCCACCGCCGACTATCAGCTCCTTCTCAATCCGGCCTACAATGCCGTGCGCGGGCCGGTGAACGTCTTCAGCGGACGCCTCTCGGCCCGCTTCTGAGGCGCTATTTGCGGTCCATGTGCCAGGTGCCGTCCCATCCGGCCGGGGCCCCCTCGCGCAGGAACGTCTCGCAGCGTCCGATGAAGACGTGGCAGGGCGGGTCCTCCTCGCGCATCGCCGCAGCGGACCGGAAGCCGGCCAGCGCCTCTTCGAAGCGACCCGCGACATAGGCCTCGCGCGCCTTCTCCCACGTGACGAGGAAGGCCGCATGCTCGGCGCGACTGGCGGCTTCGCCCATCGGCTCGTAGACGTCGTGCGGTTCGGTGGTGCCGACGGCAACCACACGGTCGATAGGGCGCCACACGAACAGTTCGGCAGTCGGCCCGGCGATCTCGCCGCTGGCCAGGATCTCGGTGCCGTAGACCTTGTTCATGCCTTCGAGGCGCGAGGCCTGGTTCGCGACCTGACCCACCAGCGTGTAGTTGATGCGTTCGCGCGCCCCGACATTGCCGACCACGGCCGGCCCCGTATGCAGGCCGAAGCGCGTGCGGAAGCCCGGCCGGCCGCGCTCGCGCCACTTCTCCGATAGCGCCCGGCCGGCAGCGGCGGCCTGCAGAGCGCCGCGACAGGCATTGGCGATGTGCTCCGGATCCGCCTCGGGCGCGTTCCAGAACGCCATGATGCTGTCGCCGATATACTTGTCGATCATGCCCCGGTTGGCAGAGATCGCCGAGCCCAGCGCTTCGAAGTAGCGCGACAGGCGGCTGGTCAGAAGCTCCGGCTCCATCGTCTCGGTGAGCAGCGAGAAGCCCTCGATATCGGTGAACATCACCGTGATCTCGCGGCGCGTGCCGCCGACGCCGCTGCTCTCGGGCGAACGCATGATCTGCTGCACGAGGTCCTTGGACACATAACGCCCGAAGATCTCGAGCCCCTCGCGCATGTTCTCGACCGCGTCGGACAGGCGCACGATCTCGGTGATACGGCTTCGCACCGGCTGCTGGTCGGAGAAATCGAGCCGGCGGATGCTTTCCGTCTTGAGGGCGATGCGCGCGATCGAGCGCGAGAGGATCAGCGAGGCGGCCAGCGCCCCGAGCGCGGCGAGCGCCACGGCGATGGCCGCGGCCAGGGCGGCCCGCTGCAGAAGCACGCGAGACTCAGCCGTAAGCTCCAGTACCGGCACCGCCGCTCCGATCACGAAGCGCTGCCCCAGCAACGGCGGCATGCGATGAACGATCACGCGATAGGCGTGGCCTCCGGCTTCGACCTGCCGATCGATCTTCGCATCGGTGGCGACCGCCTCCTCCACGGCCTTGTGCAGGATCTCGCGCACGGCCGCGTCGGACGTCAGGCAGCCGGGCAGCGCCGGCGCGCAGGGCTGCGACTCGATCTCGACCGCGCCGCCGGAATGGCCCACCACGATCACCGAGTTCTCGGTGATCTTGTACGCGGTGAGCAGCTCCGAGAGCGTCCGGAGCGTGAAATCGAAGCCCATGACGCCGATATCGCTGCGCAACGGAATGCCGGCGGAGATGCCGGCATCCGGCGTCTGAACGAAGCGATACGGCTCGGTGAGGATCGCCTGCTTCGCCTTCATCGCGTCGACGTACCAGGGGCGCGTGCGTGCATCGAACGTCGACGTGGTCGTCCGGGCGGGACCGTGGCTGCCGTCCGGCAGATAGAACCAGTAGGTTTCCGTCCGCGGAGGTGCCCCGGCCTCGATCACCCGCACGATGATCGATTCTCCGTCCGGCGCGTCCAGTTCGATTCGCTGCTCGAGGGTGAAGGTTTCCGGCCGCCCGGCATAGATGAAGCTGCCATCCTGATAGCCGACGAAAGCCGACTGCACTGCCGGATGACGATCCAGCATGGCGACGAGCTGATGCCGGCGCTCCTCGTCGATCACCGGATTTTCCGAGGCATTGAAGCTCGGACCGAAGGCCAGGGTCTGGCCAACCGAAATCACCACATGCAGCCCGTCAGTGAGGAAATCCTCCACCGCCGATTCGAGATGCCCGACCCTCTGGTCCGCGCTGCGCTGTTCGAGCAGGTCGACGGACCGCCAGCCGAGCCACAGCAGCACGCTCGTGAGAGGCACCACGACCAGGGCCATCAGCGTCAGGATCGTGACGCTGAACGGAATCGACCGGCGCCCCGGCATCAAACGTCAGACGACTGCAATAAACGCAAGGTCAGGCCTTCACGGCATTCCATTTGCAGCCGCCGTCCTGGCTCTGCGCCACCAGCGTCGGCGGGGTGGCGCCAAGATCGGCCGTATAGATGATGTTCATCCGGCCGAGGTCGAAGCGACCTTCATACACGTTCGGGCGGATCGACTTCATCTTCACGTCGATGCCGCCAGCCGACTTCACCTCGGCCTGGCCGTTCGCGATCCTGAACGTATGTTCCCGGGTGAAGGAGGAGTCCATCTGGATACAGCCTGAGATGCTGTTGGGGTTCTCCTTGAACCGGAACGTCACCTCGACATCCTGCTGGGCGGCGGCCGCGAGCGGCATCAGTCCCGCCAGCACAAGCGGGGCGATTTTCTTGAACATCGGGGACCGTCCTTCATTGGCCATGGGCTGCCGCATTCTACAGCGGGCGGACGGCCCCGTCAGTCCTTGCTGCGCAGCAGTCCGTAGGCCGCACCGGCTATCGCGCCCCCCAGCAGCGGCGCCACCCAGAACAGCCAGAGTTGCGACAGGGCTGCGCCGCCCACGAACAGCGCCGGTGCCGTGCTGCGCGCCGGGTTCACGGACGTATTGGTCACCGGAATGGTCACCAGGTGAATGAGAGTGAGCGCGAGGCCGATCGCGAGGCCCGCCACTGCCGGGCTTACACGCTTGTCGGTGGCGCCGAGGATGATGGTCACGAAGCCGAAGGTCATGACGACTTCGATGACCAGCGCCGAGACCAGCCCGTACTTGCCGGGCGAATGATCGCCGTAGCCGTTGGTCGCAAAGCTGCCGATCTCGGCGCCGGCCTTGCCGGTCGCAATGACATAGAGGATGGCGGCGCCGGCGATGCCGCCCAGCACCTGGGCGACTACATAGTGAACGACCTCGCCGAACGGAAAGCGACCGGCCACCGCCAGGCCGACCGTCACCGCCGGGTTGAAATGCCCACCCGACACGCCGCCCACGGCATAGACCATCGTGAGGACGGTGAGGCCGAAGGCGAGCGCCACGCCGGCGAAGCCGATGCCGAGGTGCGGGAAGCCGGCGGCGAGAACGGCGCTGCCGCAGCCGCCCAGCACAAGCCAGGCGGTCCCCAGAAATTCTGCATAGAGACGATTGGCGATAGGCATGTTCTCTCCCCGAGTTGCCGAGGTGAACGTACGCCTCCCCCAACAATTATCCTAATGCATGCGCAAACCTGAGCGGATTTGCACAGCACCGGCTGATCTCCCGCACTGCAACAAGCGAAGCGTCACCGAACCGAAACCCCGCGTTCACGGAAACCCCCTAGCGTCCCGCCCTTGCCGTCCAAGGGGTTCACGCCATGATTCTGCGCCGCCGCGCTCTGATCGCCGCATCCGGTCTCGCCGCCACCAGCTTCGGCCTGCCACGCATCGCGCTGGGCCAGGCCGACCGCCGGCCCAGCATCACCATCGCCGTGCAGCAGATCGCCAACAGTGCCGCGCTGGAGCCGCTGCGCGAGCAGTCCAATGTCGGGCAGCGCGTCTTCTCCTTCATGTTCGAGCGCCTGATCATGCAGGACCTGCTCGCCAAGCTGGAGGAAGTGCCCGGCCTCGCCGAGAGCTGGAAGCGCATCGACGCCCGCACTGTCGAGTTCACCCTGCGCAAGGGCGTGAAGTTCCACAACGGCGACGAACTGACGGCCGACGACGTGGTCTTCACCTTCAGCCGCGACCGCATGTTCGGTCCGGACTACGACATCAGCTCGAACAAGACGCTGTTCACCTCGGTGCTGATCCGCGACGCGGTGCAGGGCAAGAACCTGCCGCCGGAAGTTCCCGCCGTCGCCAAGCGCCTGTTCCCGGCGCTCGAGAAGGTCGAGGCCGTCGACAAGTACACGGTGCGCTTCGTCAACCGCACGCCCGACGTCACGATGGAGGGCCGCATCGGCCGCCTCGGCAGCGACATCGTCTCGCGCCGCGCCTACGACGAAGCCAAGAGCTGGCTCGACTGGGCGCGCGCCCCGGTCTCGACCGGTCCCTACAAGGTGCGTGAGTTCGTACCCGACCAGTCGCTGACCCTCGACGCGCACGATGACTACTGGGGCGGCCGCCCGCCGCTCAAGAGCGTGCGCATCATGGTGGTGCCCGAGGTCGCGACCCGTATCAACGGCCTGCTGGCCGGCCAATTCGATTTCATCTGCGACGTCCCGCCGGATCAGATTCCGGGCATCGAGAAGAATCCCAAGTTCGAGGTGCTGGGCAGCACCATCGTCAACCACCGCATCACGGTGTTCGACAAGAACCATCCGCGCCTCGCCGACCCGCGCATCCGCCAGGCCTTCACGCACGCCATCGACCGCCAGGCGATCGTCGACGCGCTGTGGTCGGGCCGCACCCGCGTGCCGGCCGGCCTGCAATGGGAATTCTACGGCCCAATGTTCGTCGAGAACTGGACGGTGCCGGCCTACGATCTCGCCAAGGCGAAGGCCCTGCTGAAAGAAGCCAACTACAAGGGCGATCCGATCCCCTACCGGCTGCTCAACAACTACTACACCAACCAGGTGTCGACCGCGCAGGTGCTGGTCGAGATGTGGCGCGCCGCCGGCCTCAACGTGCAGATCGAGATGAAGGAGAACTGGCAGCAGATCTTCGACGCCAACAGCCCACGCGCAGTGCGCGACTGGTCCAACAGCGCCGGCTTCAACGATCCGATTTCCTCGCTGGTCGCCCAGCACGGACCGCAGGGCCAGCAGCAGCAGGTCGGCGAATGGACCAACGAGGAGATGAACAGGCTTTCAGTCGCGATGGAGGTCGAAACCGACATGTCCAAGCGCAAGGCGATGTTCAAGCGCATGCTCGAAATCTGCGAGCGCGAAGACCCCGCCTACACGGTGCTGCACCAGAACGCGACCTTCACGGCCAAGCGCAAGGACATCAAGTGGAAGGCCTCGCCCTCCTTCGCCATGGAGTTCCGTAGCAACAACTTCTCGATCTGAGGGCCGTGCAATGACGGCTCCCCTCGTTGCGGTGCGTGGGCTCACCGTCGATTTCGCGAGCGGCGCGCAGGCTTCGCGCGCCGTCGACGGGGTGAGTCTGGAGATCGCGCCCGGCGAAGCGCTGGGCATCGTGGGCGAATCGGGCTCGGGCAAGAGCGTGACCTGGCTGGCCGCGCTCGGGCTCCTGCCGACCAAAGCCCGCGTGACGGGCTCGGTCCGGATCGAAGGAAAGGAACTGGTCGGCGCCGCGCGCAGCGACCTCGAACAGGTGCGCGGCAAGCGCATCGCCATGATCTTCCAGGACCCGTCGAGCTGCCTCAACCCGGTCCATCGCATCGGCCGGCAGCTGGTCGAGGCGCTCGGCCTGCATCGCGGCCTGGGCGGCCGCGCCGCCGAGGCCGAGGCGCTGCGCCTGCTCGACCAGGTGGGCATCGCCGACGCCCGCCGGCGCCTGTCCGACTATCCGCATCTTCTGTCCGGCGGCCTCAACCAGAGGGTCATGATCGCCATGGCGCTGGCCGGCGAGCCCGACCTGCTGGTCGCCGACGAGCCGACGACGGCGCTCGATGCCACCATCCAGGCGCAGATCCTCGCCCTGCTCGGCAGCATCCGGCGCGACACCGGCATGGCGCTGGTCCTGATCAGCCACGATCTCGGCGTCGTCGCGGAGAATGTCGATCGCGTGGCGGTGATGTATGCCGGCCGTCTCGTCGAGGAAGCGCCCGGCACCGACCTGTTCGGTTCGGCACGTCATCCCTACACGCAGGGCCTGCTGGCGGCTCTGCCCACCCTGACCGGTCCGCGCCGGCGCCTCGCCGCCATCCCCGGCACGGTGCCCGAACCCGGCAACATGCCGGCCGGCTGCGCCTTCGCGCCCCGCTGTCCCGTCGCCGAGACGAGATGCGCGGCGGTGCCGCCGCCGTCGCGTACCGTCGGCTTCCTTCATGTCGCCGCCTGCCATCGCCGCATCGAGGCGGGCGTGTCCGCCTGGACCCAGCCGCAGGCCGCGGAATGAGCGCGCTGCTCCAGGCGTCGGACCTGCGCCGGCACTATCGGGTCCGCAGCGCCCCCGGTCTGTTCGCGCCCAAGGCGGTGCTGCGCGCCGTCGACGGCGTGTCGCTCGCCCTCCATCCGGGCCGCACCTTGGGTCTGGTGGGCGAATCGGGCTGCGGCAAGTCGACGACCGGCAAGCTGGTGCTGGGACTGATGCCGCCCACGTCGGGCACCGTGCACTATCGAGGACAGCCGTTACCGCCGGTCGGCACGCCCGCCTGGCGCGGCCTGCGCCGGCATGTCCAGATGGTCTATCAGGATCCCTTGGGCGCCCTCGACCGCCGACTGCCGATCGGCACGCAGATCGAAGAGCCGCTGATCATCCACGCGCAGGCCCTGGCCGCGGAGCGCCGCGACCGCGCGCTGGCGGTCATGGAATCGGTCGGCCTGCAGCGGCACCAATATGAGCGCTATCCGCATGAATTGTCGGGCGGCCAGCGCCAGCGCGTGGTGCTGGCGCGTGCCCTGATGACGGAGCCCGACCTTCTGGTCTGCGACGAGCCGATCTCGGCCCTCGACGTTTCCATCCAGGCGCAGGTCGTGAATCTTCTGCTCGACCTGCAGGACCGGCTGGGCATTGCCTATCTGTTCATCAGCCACGACCTCAGGGTCGTGCGCCAGGTCAGTCACGACGTCGCCGTCATGTATCTTGGCCGCATCGTCGAGCAGGGCGAGGCCGAGAGCCTGTTCGCCGCGCCGGCGCATCCCTATACGCGCGCGCTGGTGGCGGCGATCCCGACCGTGGCTTTCGGCGGCGGCCCGAAGCGCGAGCGCCTGCTGCTGCAGGGCGATCCGCCCAACCCGGTCGACGTGCCCACGGGCTGCGCCTTCCACACGCGCTGCCCCTTCGCCACCGCGCAGTGCCGCGCCGAGGCGCCGACGCTGCAGCCTCTGCCGGGCGGCCGCATGGTCGCCTGCCACCGCGTCCACGAGCCCGCCCTGCAGGTCGCCGCCTGATGCTGATGTTCGCCACTTCGCGCCTGTTGCGCGCGGCCCTCACCATCCTGTTCGTCATGACCTTCGCCTTCGTGGTGCTGCGGCTCTCGGGCGATCCGGCGCTGCTCATCATGTCGGTCGACGCGCCGCCCGAGGCGATCGCGGCGTTTCGCGAATCCTGGGGCCTCAACCAGCCGATCTGGGAACAATACCTCGCCTATATCGGCCATGCCCTCACCGGCGATTTCGGCAAGTCGATGCGCGACGGGCGGCCCGCCATCGACCTCGTGATGGAACGCGTACCCGCGACGCTCGCCATCACCATGCCGGCGTTGGCGCTCAAGATCGGCCTCGGCATTCCTGCCGGCATCTACGCCGCGCTGCATCGAAACTCGATGGCCGACCGGCTCACCATGGCGGCCTCGGTCGCAGGCTTCACCATGCCGAGCTTCGTGCTGGCGCTGCTGCTCGTGCTGGTGTTCGCGGTCCAGCTTGGCTGGCTGCCGGCCAGCGGCAACAGCGGGCTCGCCTCGGCCATCCTGCCGATCATCACGCTGGGCACCGGGGGTGCGGCGATCATGGCGCGCTTCACGCGCTCGGCCATGCTCGAAGTGCTGGGCCAGCCCTATATCCGCGCCGCCTCGGCCAAGGGCGTGACCTGGCATGCCGTCGTGACCCGCCATGCGCTGCCCAACGCCGCCATCCCGACCGTCACCATCATCGGCTTCATGGTGGGCAGCCTGGTGGCCGGCGCCGTCGTGGTCGAAAGCGTCTTCTCCTGGCCGGGCGTCGGCCGGCTGCTGGTCTCGGCCGTGGCCAACCGCGACCTCGCGGTCGTGCAGGCCATCCTGATGGTGATCGCGGCGTGGATGGTGATGGCCAATCTCACCGTGGACCTCGCCTATGGCTGGCTCGATCCGCGCGTGCGCGGCACGGCCGCGGCGCACTAGGACAAGCAGCATGGCCATCGCCGAAGCCACCCCCGCTCCTGCCATCCGTCGTCGCCGTCTCCTCTCGCTGCCGCTCGGCGTGACCCTGGCGCTCGCCTGGCTCGCGCTGATGGTCGTGACGGCGCTCGGCGCGGATTTCCTCGTGCCCTATTCCATCACCGCCCTCGATCTCAAGGCGCGGCTGGCGCCGCCAGTCCTGCTGGGCGGCAGCTGGGCCCATCTCCTGGGCACCGACGAGCTGGGCCGCGACGTGCTCTCGCGGCTCATCATGTCGATCCGCATGAGCCTGCTGATCGCCTTCTTCGGCACGATCATCGCGGCAACGCTCGGTACGGCGCTGGGCTTCCTCGCCGCGCACTTCCGCAGGGCCGTCGAACAGGTCGTGCTGATGGCCATCGACTTCCAGGCCAGCATGCCCTTCATGATCATCGCGCTGTCGGTGCTGGCCTTCCTCGGCAACAGCCTGCCGCTGTTCATCGCGCTGATGGGCTTCCACTCCTGGGAGCGCTACGCCCGCATCGCCCGCGGCCTCACCCTGGCGGCCAACGAGCAGGGCTATGCCGCCGCCATCCGCCAGCTCGGCGCCGGCCCGGCCCGCATCTACGGCCTGCACATCCTGCCCAACATCGCCTCGACCCTGATCGTGTCGATGACGCTCACCTTCCCCGAGATCATTCTGCTGGAGAGCGGCCTGTCGTTCCTCGGCCTCGGCGTCCAGCCGCCGCTCGCCTCGCTGGGCAACATGGTGGGCTACGGCCGCGAGTATATCAGCCACGCACCGTGGATCATGCTGGCCCCGGCCGCCACGATCGTACTGACCACGCTGTCGATCAGCCTGCTCGGAGACTGGCTGCGCGACCGGCTCGACCCGACGTTGCGCTAGCGGTTCCTAGGCTTTCTTTTTTGCCTGTGGATAGAGCGCCTCGCCGCGCTTCAGCATCTCGACGAACGAAGCGATCTTCTTCTTCCGGCCCGCCTCGGTCTTCATGCTTTCGGTGCGGAAGGCGAGCGCGAAGCGGTTCTGGGCATTGAGCCTGGCCAGCATCGCCTTAGCCTCGGGCGCGGCGTCGATGGCGGCCTGCAGATCGTCGGGAATCGTCGAGCCCTTGGTTCGATAGGCGCGCTCCCATCGCCCGTCCTTCTTCGCGGCCTCCACCTGTTTCAGCCCGTGCACCGTCATGCGCCCTTCGTCGATCAAGCGGGAGACGTTGTCGACGTTGACCTGACTCCAGATGCTCCTGGGCCGGCGCGGCGTATAGCGCTGCAGGAAGCTCTTGTCGTCGAGCCCCTTGCAGATGCCGTCGATCCAGCCCCAGCAGAGAACGGCGTCGATGGCTTCCTTGCTCGTGATCGACTTCACCCCCGATTTGATCTTGAAGATCCTGATCCAGAGTTCGTCTTCCTTGTCGTGATGCTTGCCGAGCCAGGCGTAGAAGCTCTCCGCATCTTCGAAAACGCGGACCTTATCCGGGTCGACCTTGACCGGCGGCATCAGCACACCCGGTAGCGGTCGACCGCATCCCGATCGAGCTCGATACCCAGTCCGGGACCGGCCGGCAGGAGGATATGACCGTCTTCGAGCACGAACGGTGACTTGAGCAGCTTGGTGCGCAGCGCGTTGTCGCTCATGTCGTATTCCAGCATCGAGGGATGAGGCGGATGGTCGGTGTGCGGGGTCGCCGGCAGCGCCGCAAGGAAGTGGCAGGCCGTCGCCAGGCCTACCGCGCCGCCCCAGACATGGGGCGCGACCCGCAAGTTCTGCGCGTGCGCCAGCGCCACGATGCGCTTGGCCTCGGTAATGCCGCCGACGCCGGGGATCGAGGGCTGGACGATGTCGATGCAGCGGCCGTCGATCAGGGCGCGGAAGTCGCGGACCGTATGGTGCGCCTCGCCGGCGGCCAGCGCGATCGGCGAGCGCGCCCGCAACTCGGCATAACCACGGAAATCGCCCGGCGGCAGCGGCTCCTCGATCCAGTGGATGTCGAAGGGCTCGATCGCCCGGGCGCATTCCAGCGCCACGTCGACCGTATAGGCGCCGTTGATGTCGACCAGCAGCAACTTGTCCGGTCCCAGCGCTTCGCGGGCAAGCTTCACGCGTTCGACGTCGCTCCGGATACCGCGGCCGATCTTGATCTTGGCGCCGGCATAGGGATGAGACGCCGCCTCCGCCATCATGTGTTCGAGCTGGCGATCGGGATCGTCGGAGAAGAAGCCGGTCGAGGCATAGGCCGGGAAACGTGTCGCTCCGCAGCCGCCGATCAGGTCGCAGACCCGCACGCCGAAGCCGCGAGCCATCGCATCCCACAGCGCCACGTTGATGCCGGCGAGACAGGAGGTGAGCTGGTTGCCGACCCCCAGGTGATAGATCGCGTTGCGCACCTTCGCCTCGACATGGTCGAAGTCGAAGACGCTGCGGCCGACGAACATCGGCTCGAGCATGCTAAAATATTCCCGCGTCACCAGCGGATTGCCGAAGGCCTCGCCGATTCCCGTCACGCCCTGGTCGGTCTCGACCTCGACCAGCCCGCCCTGGCGACGGAAGCCGCCGCCGCGCGACATGCCGTAGGCCTTCTCCGGCGCGAAGGAATACTCGAGTCCGATGAACGAAAGACGGCGGATCGTCGGCATGGCAGCTCCTGCAAATCCCGCGCTATGGTGGGCCCCAAAGCAAATCGGAGGCAACCGCTCATGACCATCCCCAAGACCCACCGCCGCGTCGTCCTCGTGCGCCGCCCGCCCGGCGAGCCCGCCGAATCCGATTTCCGGGTCGAGGAGGCGCCAGTGCCCGAGCCGCGCCACGGCGAGGTGCTGGTGAAGGTGCACTATCTTTCGCTCGATCCCTACCAGCGCGGCCGCATGCGCGACGCCGCGTCCTATGCCGCGGCCATCGGCCTCGGCGAGGTCATGACCGGCGGGACGGTGGGCGAGGTCGTGGCCTCGCAGCATCCCGACTTCAAGGTCGGCGACATCGTCGAGGATCGTCTCGGCTGGCAGGAATATGCGATCGGCGGCGGGCCGGCCCTGCGCAAGGTCGATCCCTCGCTGGCGCCGATCTCGACCGCCAACGGCGTGCTGGGCATGCCGGGCATGACCGCCTATTTCGGCCTGCTGCATGTCGGCCAGCCCAAGCCCGGCGAGACGGTCGTCGTATCGGCGGCCTCCGGCGCCGTCGGCCAGGTGGTGGGCCAGATCGCCAAGATCATGGGCTGCCGGGTCGTCGGCATCGCCGGCGGCACCAAGAAGTGCGCCTTCGTGAAGGACGAGCTCGGCTTCGATGCCTGCATCGACTACAAGGCCGAAAAGGACCTCGACGCCGCGCTGCGCGCCGCCTGCCCCAACGGGCCCGACGTCTATTTCGACAATGTCGGCGGCGAGATCACCGACGCCGTCCTGCGCAACATCAACTTCTTCGGCAGGGTCGCGCTGTGCGGCTCGATCTCGCAGTACAACGCGACCGGCGCCTCGATGGGACCGCGCCTGCTCGGCACCTTCGTCGGCAAGCGGGTGATGGCGCGCGGCTTCATCGTCACCGACTTCGCACAGCATTACGGGCCCGCGATGCGCCAGATGGGCGAATGGATCCGCGACGGCAAGCTCAAGTATCGCGAGGACATCGTCGAAGGCATCGACAAGGCGCCGCGTGCCTTCATCGGCCTGCTGCGCGGCGAGAACTTCGGCAAGATGCTGGTCAAGCTCGCATGAGCTACGACGCGCCCTTTGCCGGCCTCAAGGTCGTCGACCTGAGCCAGGGCATTGCCGGCCCCTATTGCGCCATGCTGCTGGCCCAGCACGGCGCCGAGGTGATCAAGGTCGAGGGCATCGGCGAGGGCGACTGGGCGCGCACGCTCGGCGTCCATTACGGCAGCCACAGCGCCTTCTCGATCATCGGCAACATGGGCAAGCGCAGCCTGTCCGTCGACCTCAAGAGCCAGGCCGGCAAGGACGTCGTGTGGCGCCTGCTGAAGGACGCCGACATCTTCCTCGAAGGCTTCCGGCCGGGCGTCATCAAGCGGCTGGGTTTCGACTATGCCGCCGTCTCCGCCCGCGTGCCGCGCCTGCTCTACGTGTCGATCTCCGGCTTCGGCCAGACCGGCCCGCTGGCCGAGCGGCCGGCGATGGACCCGGTGCTGCAGGCCTATACCGGCATGATGGCGGAGAATCGCGGCGAGGACGGCATTCCCCATCGCGTGCCGGTGATCGTGGTCGACATGTCGACCGCGCTCTATGCCTTCCAGGCGGTGAGCGCGGCCCTTTACGCACGGCGCGACGAAAGCAAAGGTCGCTATATCGACGTCAGCCTGATGCAGTCGGCGACGGCGCTGCAGTCGATCCGCCTCATGGCCTGCCATCTCGAAGGCGGCACGATGAAACCGGGCGGCGTACCCGGCGGGGTATTCAGGACCGCGGATGGCTGGATGTCGATCCTCGCCCTCAAGGACCGCGACTGGCAGAGCCTCTGCCGGCTGATGGACGTGCCCGCGTTGGCATACGAGGAACGCTTCGCCACGCCGGCGGCGCGTCTCGCCAACGAAGCGGCGCTCTATGCCATCATCCGGCCGATGATCGAGGCGAAGCCGTCCGCGCACTGGAGCCAGAAGCTCACCGAGGCCAAGCTGATGCACGAGCGACTGAACAGTTACGCCGACTTCATCAACCAGCCGCACGTCAAGGAAACCGGCCTGATCCATTGGCTCGAACAGGCCGGCCTGCCGCAGAAGGTCCCCGTCCCCGCTCTGCCCGGCATGCTGCCGCCGGAACCGGGCACGGCGCGCGCCGAGGCGCCGGTGCCCGGCCAGCACAGCCGCGCGATCCTGGGCGAACACGGCTACACGATCGAAGAGATCGACGCTTTGCTCGCCGACGGCACAATTGCGACGACGAGGTAGAGGCATGCAGAAGAAAGCCGTCGTGGTCGGCGCCCTGGGCGTCATCGGCCGCTACATCGTCGAGCGGCTGGTGGCCGAGGGCGACTGGCAGGTCGTCGGCCTGTCGCGCCGGCCGGAGAAGAACGGGCCGCGCTATCGCCACGTCTCGGTCGACCTGCTCGATCTCGACGATGTGGCGGCAAAGTTGAAGGATCTGCGCGACGTCACGCATGTCTTCTACGCCGCCTTCCAGCCCGGCACCGGCAATGCGGCGGGTTATGCCTCGGTGATCGCGCCCAATCGCGACATGCTGGTGAATTCCGTGACCGCCATCGCAGAGGCGTCACGCAGCCTGCAGCGCGTCGTGCTCGTCACCGGCACCAAGTATTACGGCACGCATCTCGGCCCCCTGAAGACGCCGATGCGCGAGACCGATCCACGCCACATGCCGCCGGATTTCTATTTCGACCAGATCGACTGGCTGACCGGCTTCCAGCGCGGCAAGCGGTGGAGCTGGACCGAACTAAGACCTCAAACACTGTGCGGCTTCGCGCCCGGCACGGCGATGAGCATCCTGCCGGCCATCGCCGTCTATGCCGCGATCTCGAAGGAACTCGGCCTGCCGCTGCGCTTTCCCGGCAAACCCGGCGCCTACGGCACGATCTACCAGGTGACGGAGTCCTCGCACTTCGCCAGTGCGGCGCTGTGGGCCGCCACCGAGAAGCGCGCCGCCAACCAGGCCTACAACATCACCAACGGCGACTATTTCCGCTGGCGCAACGTCTGGCCGCGCATTGCACAAGTCTTCGGCATGCAGGTGGGCGAGCTGCAGACCATCAACCTGACCCAGCAGATGGCCGACAAGGCGGATCTGTGGGCGGAGATGAGCAGGAAGTACAAGCTGAAGAAGTTCGACTTCGGCCAGCTCGTCGCCTGGCCGTTCGCCGACTACGTGTTCGGCTCGGACTGGGACGTGATGTCCGACGTCACCAAGAGCCGCCAGCACGGCTTCCACGAGGTGGTCGACAGCGAGGCCATGTTCGAGCGCCTGCTGACGCGCTTCCGCAAGGAGAAGATCGTGCCCTAGCGTGCGGCGCGGCGACAGATTACAAGAACGAATGGCCCGGACATTGCTCGGGTCATGATGGTCGCGGGGGCGCCGTCAATCGGGGGAGCAAAATCGTAGATGAGTGAGTCGTCCAGCCTCCTGCCACCCGAGCCGTGGCCGCAGCGCATTTCGCGCATTCTCGCCTGGGTGGGCGGCGCCATCATCCTCGTCGGCTGCAGCGGTCTCATCACCATCGACGTCATCACCCGCTACCTCTTCAAGCGCGGCATGGTCGAGAGTTTCGAAATCTCGGGCTACGCGCTGGCCGCCTGCATCGGCCTGGGACTGGGCTTCGCCACCACCTCCAAGACGCACATCCGGGTCGATATCCTGCTCGATGCCTTTCCGAGATCCGTCCGCGTGGCCTTCGACCTGCTCGCCGCCCTGTCGATGGCGCTGCTGGCCGTCGCCCTCGCCTGGTTCTGCTGGGGTACGCTCGCGCAATCCATGGCGATGAACGCCAAGTCGGTGTCGGCTCTGCAGACACCGATGGCGCTGCCGCAGTCGATCTGGTGGGTCGGCATCTTCTGGTTCGCCTGCGTGGCCGTGCTGCTGCCGATCCAGGCCGTGCTGCGCCTGCTGGCGGGCGACGGTCCGGGTTTCGATGCCCTGATCGGCAGCCTGCGCGTCACCGAGGAGATCAGCCAGGCCGGCGTCGAGCAGGCGCCTCCCGCAAAGGGGACACCGCGATGATCGGCACAGCCTTTTCCCTGCTCGTCGTCCTGGTGGGCATCAGCCTGCCGGTGGCCGTCGCGCTCGGCCTGATGGCCTATGTCCTGTCGGAGCGCTACGCCTTCTTTCCGATGACCGGGGCGATCGGCGAGCTGGCCTGGAACTCGTCGAACGACTTCATCCTGATCGCCGCGCCCATGTTCATCATGATGGGCGAGCTGATGCACCGGTCCGGCATGAGCGAGCGCCTGTTCGCGGCGCTGACGCCGTGGTTCGCGCGCATTCCCGGCCGCCTCATCCACACCAACATCGCCGCGAGCGCGATCTTCGCGGCCACGTCGGGCTCCTCGGTGGCCACCGCCGCCACCATCGGCACGGTGGCCATCCCCAACATGGACAAGGGTGGCTACAACCGGCCGCTGTTCCTGGGATCGATCGCCGCGGGCGGCACCCTGGGCATCCTGATCCCGCCGTCGATCAACATGATCATCTATGCCGTGCTGACCGACACGTCGGTGGCCGACCTGTATGCGGCGGGCTTCATTCCCGGCTTCATGCTGGCGGGACTGTTCTCGCTGATGGTGCTGGCGCTCTGCCTGTTCCGCCCGCAATGGGCCGGCCCCAGGCAGGACACGGCGAACCTCTGGCAGGAACGCGTGTCCGGCCTGAAGAACCTGCTGCCGCCGCTCGGCCTGTTCCTCGTCGTCGTGGGGTCGATCTATGCCGGCATCGCCACGCCGACCGAAGCCGCGGCGCTCGGCCTGATGGCCACGCTCGGGCTGGTCGCGGCCAACGGCCAGCTCACCGTGCCGGTCCTGCTGCGGGCCTTCGAGGGCACCGTGCGGACGACCTGCATGGTCATGCTGATCGTGATCGCGGCCTTCTTCCTCAATTTCGTCATGGTGTCGATCGGCCTGGTCAAAGCCATCACCGACTCGGTGCTGGAGCTGGGTCTCTCGCCGCTCGGCATGCTGATCGCCATCGTCGCGTTCTACCTGATCCTGGGCTGCTTCATGGAGACACTGTCCATGATGATCGCCACGACGCCGGTGGTGGTCCCCGTGATCGTGGCGCTGGGCTACAGCCCGGTCTGGTGGGGCATCGTCTTCGTCATCCTGATGGAGGCCGCCCTGATCACCCCGCCGGTCGGACTCAATCTCTATGTCGTGCAGGCGGTGAGGCGCAGCGGCGCCTTCTCCGATCTCTGCCTCGGTGCGCTGCCCTTCGTGGCGATGATGCTCGTCATGATCGCCGTCCTGATTGCCTTTCCCCAACTGGCCCTGTGGCTCCCGGCCCTTCTCAAGGCCTGATTTCTCAAAGGAGGATTTCATGTTCCTGAAGCATCTCGTCGCGGCGGCGGCTCTGGCCGGCTCGTTCGTCGTCGGCGGCGCCATGGCGCAAACGCCGCCGGCCCTGCCCTCGACCTCGTTCAACGTCGTGGGCAGCATCGGCGGCCTGTCGATGTACACGAGCCGCGAAGTACCCTTCTGGACGGTGACCGTGCCGAAGGAATCGGGCGGGGCGATCAAGGTGCAGGTCAAGCCCTTCACCGAACTCGGCTTCAAGGGTGCGGAGATCTTCCGCCTGGTCTCCAGCGGCACGCTCCAGTTCGCCACCACCGTGTTGAACTACAATTCCGGCGAAGTGCCGATGAACGAGGCCGCCGACCTGGTGGGCCTCGTCGGCTCCGTCGAGGAACTCGAGAAGGTCATCGACGCGATCCGTCCGGCCTATGCCAAGTTCCTCGAGGAGAAGCACGGCATCAAGCTGCTGGGCTTCGGCTCCTACCAGGCGCAGGTCCTCTATTGCCGCGACGCCTTCGTCACGATCGCCGACCTGAAGGGCCGCAAGATCCGCGCGTCGGGTGCGTCGCAGCAGGCCTTCGTCACGCACATCGGCGCCTCGCCGCTCAACATCGCCTTCGCCGAGGTCCAGCCGGCGCTGGCCAGCGGCGTGGTCGATTGCGCCATCACCGGCGCGCTGTCGGGCTACAAGTCGAAGTGGCACGAGGCCGCGAAGTTCATTTCGCCCATGCCGGTCAATTTCGGCGTGGCCGCCCAGCTCGCGAACCTGAAGTGGTGGAATTCGCTCGATCCCAAGGTTCAGGCCTTCCTGCAGACCGAACTGAACAAGCTCGAGAAGTCGATCTTCGAGCAGGCCCGCACCGAGACGCAGACCGGCATCAACTGCAACACCGGCACCGGCCCGTGCAGCGAGGGCGCGCCCGCCAGCATGAAGCTGGTTCCCGTCACCCCCGCCGACGAGGCCCTGCGCAAGGACGCGCTCACCAAGGCGATCCTGCCGTCCTTCGCCAAGCGCTGCGGCCCGGACTGCGTCAAGACCTGGAACGACACGGTCGGCAAGACGGTGAACATCACGCTCGCACCGTAACGGGCGGACCGTGATCACACTGCTGACGCCCGCGGACTACCTGCGCACGCCGTGGAAGAACGGCGGCGGCACGACCGTCGACATCGCCTTCTCGGGCGATGTCTGGCGGTTCGGTCGTACGCCGATCGTGCAGCCCGGCCCCTTCTCCGACTATGCCGGTTTCGACCGCGTGCAGGTCCTCGTCTCCGGCAGCGGGCTGGTGCTCGAGACGCCGCAGGGTGAGATCGACGTGCGCCAGCCCTTCCGGCCTGTCCGGTTCGCCGGCGAGACGCCGATCGTGAGCCGGCTGGAGGCCGGCCCCGTGGAGGTCGTCAACCTGATCGGCGCCCGAGCGCAGGTGAAGATCGACATTGCCGTCCTCGACGAGGACCGGGTTTTTCTGCTGCAGCCCGGCACGCACATCGCCTACAGCCCTCATGGCGATGCGACGGTGTTGGTGCAGAACGAGACTTACGAGCTCGCGTCCGACCATGCGCTGCGGCTGGACGTTACGCGGCCGATGCAGCTGAGCGGCAACGTCGGCTGCCTGCTCGTCGGCAGCATCGCTGCGGCATAGGAGACGAATACGATGAGGATCGCAGTTGTCGGCGCCGGCGGCGTCGGAGGCGGATACGGCGCCGCGCTCGCGCATGCCGGCGCCGACGTGACCTTCATCGCCCGCGGCGCCCATCTCGCGGCCATGAAGCAGGATGGGCTGCGCATCGAGAGCGTGCGCGGCAACACCCATCTGCGGCCGACGCAGGCCACCGAGCATCCGGCCGAGGTCGGCCCGGTCGACTATGTGCTGTTCTGCGTCAAGCTGTGGGACGTCGAGAGCGCCGGCGCCGCGATCAAGCCGATGATCGGGCCGGACACCGCGGTCATCACGCTCCAGAACGGCGTCGATGCGCACGAGCGTCTGATCCCGATCCTGGGCGCCCGCGCCGTGATGCCGGGCGTTGCGAACATCAGCGCAACCATCGCCGAGCCCGGGTTGATCCGCCAGACCGGCACGGTCATGCGCATGGTCTTCGGCGAGCCGGACGGAAGTCGCAGCCCCCGCGCCGTGGCCCTCGCCGAGATGTGCAAGAAGGCCGGCATCGATGGCGTGCTGAGCGAGGCCATCCTGACCGACCTCTGGATCAAGTTCGTCCTGCTCGCCTCCAATGCCGGCGTCATGGCGCTCACACGCCTGCCGGTCGGCAAGCTGCGCGACGATGCCGACATCAACGCGATGTTCGGGGCCGCCTACGCGGAAGTGGCCGCGGTCGGTCGCGCCCTGGGCGTCACCCTGCCCGCCGACATCGTCGAGCGGACCCAGAACTTCAACCGCAATGCCCCGCCGCAGCTGATGGCGTCCATGGCGGTCGACCTGCTGCGCGGCAACCGCATCGAGCTGCCCTGGCTGTCGGGCAAGGTCGTGGAGCTGGGCAGGAAGCACAATGTCCCGACACCGACGCACGCGCTGATGTATGCTGCGTTGAAGCCCTACATCATGGGCACGCCAGCCTGAGGAAACCATGCGCGTCCTGCTCGTCCTTTTGTTCGCCCTCGCCGCGGGCGGCGCCTCGGCCGCCGACCTCAAGCTCCTGACCGCCGGCGCCTACAAGTCGGCAGCCCTCGAGATCGTCGCCGACTTCGAGAAGAAGACCGGCCACAAGGTGAAGATCGACAGCGGTACCACCGGCGCCCTGCAGAAGCGCGTCGCCGCCGGCGAGTATTT
Source organism: Reyranella sp. (assembly GCF_965228225.1). Lineage (GTDB taxonomy): Bacteria > Pseudomonadota > Alphaproteobacteria > Reyranellales > Reyranellaceae > Reyranella. The sequence continues at coordinate 4,421,767 of NZ_OZ245801.1, forward strand.
CGACGTGGTGGTCATCCCGCCGATCCCGATGGCCCAGTTCCTGGGCAACCGCATCGACGAGAGCAGCGCCAAGGAACTGGCCCGCGCCGGCGTCGGCATGGCGATCAAGCAGGGCGCGCCCGTGCCCGACATTTCCGAGCCCGACGGCTTCAAGAAGGCGCTGCTGGCGGCGCGCGCCATCGCCTATATCGATCCGGCCTCGGGCGGATCGAGCGGCATCTACGTCGCCCAGCTCTTCCAGCAGATGGGGATCGCCGACCAGCTGAAGCCCAGGAGCGTGCTGGTCCAGGGCGGGCTGGCGGCCGAGCAGATCGTCACCGGCAAGGCCGATGTCGCGCTCCAGCAGAGCAGCGAGCTGATGGGCGTGCCGGGCGTGCAGTTCGTCGGACCGATCCCGTTGATGCTGCAGAACTACACGATCTATTCCGGCGGCGTGTCCGTGGGCTCCCGGAACCGCGCCGCCGCCGACGCGCTCCTGCTGGCGCTGGCCAATCCCGAGAACGGCAAGCTCCTGAAGTCGAAGGGCCTCGACAGCCCGTAGGGCCGGGTTGAGACGAAGGGTCCCTCACTACGTTCGGGATGACAATTTTTTCCGGATTGGCGCCGTGCGCCGCGGAAGAAAAAAGGTGTCATCCCGAGCGCAGCGAGGGACCTTTCGCGTCAGCGACTCACTTGATCTCTTTCAGCGCCTCGTCCCACGCACCGATCGTGTGATCGATGTCGGCCTGGGTGTGGGCCACGCTGACATAGTACTTGCTGTCGCCCTTCATGATGCCGCGCGCACGCAGGGCCTGGTTGAAGCGCTTCAGGATCGCGGTATCGGCCTTCAGCGTGTCGCGATAGTCCTTGATCGGCTGGTCGGTGAAGATGATGTCGAACAGCGGCGGTTCGCCGATCACCTGCGCCTTAAAGCCGTGCTTCTTCAGGAGCTCCGACAGCGTGTCCATCAGCTTGCGGCCGTTGGCGAAGACTCCTTCATAGGTGCCGGGGCGCTTCAGCACCTCGAGCGTGGCGAGGCCCGCGACGGCGGCCACCGGATTGCCCGAGAGCGTGCCCACCTGGAAGATGAAATCCTCGTCGGTCATCGCGAGGCGATCGAAGTGCTTCATGATGTCGGCGCGGCCGGCGATGGCCGCCAGCGCGAAGCCGCCGCCCACGATCTTGCCCAGGGTGCAGAGGTCGGGCGTGACGCCGTAATACTCCTGGGCGCCGCCATAGGCGAAGCGGAAGCCGGTCACGACCTCGTCGAAGATCAGCGGGATGCCGTGCTCGGCCGTCACCTCGCGAAGCGCCTGCAGGAAGCCGGGCTTGGGCGGTATCAGGCGCTGGAACGGCTCGACGATGACGCCGGCCAGCTCGTCCTTCTGCTCCTCGATCAGGCTCCTGACCATGTCGATGTCGTTGAAGGCCGCGACCACCATCTCGTCGGCCACAGACTTCGGGATGCCCGCCGAGTCGATGGAGCCGCGCGGAAAATTGCCGGGAGCCTTGGGCGCCAGCGACACCAGCGCATAGTCGCTCATGCCGTGATAGCCACCCTCGAACTTCAGGATCTTGTCGCGCTTGCGGAAGGCGCGCGCGGCGCGCATCGCGTAGAGGTCGGCCTCGGTGCCGGAGCAGACGAAGCGCACCTGCTCGGCGCAGGGAACGGCGTCGACGATCGCCTCGGCGAGCGCGATGCCGTGGCGATTGTTGCCGAAGAAGGTCGTGCCCAGCGGCAGCTGGGCCTGCACCGCCGCCGTGACCTCGGGATGGGCATGGCCGATGAACATCGGGCCGGAGCCCAGCAGGAAGTCGACATACTCCTTGCCGGCCTCGTCGAAGATGTGACCGCCCTTGCCCTCCTTGAGGATCACCTCGGCCGGCAAGTTGCCGAAGCTGCCGCCCGGCAGCACGCGCCGCGCCTGCTCGATCAGCTCGTTGGTGGGATCGCCAAGGAGATTGGGGGGAGTCTGGACGTTCATGGATGCCTCTCTACGCTTGAAACTCTTGGCGGAATTACTCGATCGGAACGAAAATGGAATGACGCAGCTTGCCCTCGATCGCCTTCGAGAAGTGGCCCTTGCCGTGCGTGTCCTCGACCAATATCACCTCGCCGGCGCCGATGATGCGCGTCTCGCCGTCGCTGGCCTGGATGGAGACGCCGGCATCGAGGTTGATGATGTACTGACGGCGCGGCGCGGGATGCCATTCGTAATCATAGGTGCCGGGCGTCTCGCGAAAGATGATGCCGGTCGCCGGCAGGGTGGCCGAGGTCTTGCCGCCGCGGCCCTCGTTCTTCCACTCGATCTCGATGTCGCGGAAGTGGGTCTCGCCGTCGGCGTCGACATACAGATTATGGATACGCATGAATTTTTCTCTCCCTTGCTCTCTCGGCCGCGCAGCTTAGAACGAAAGCATGCTGAAGAAACCCGTGGAAGCCGTCCTTTTCGACATGGACGGTCTGCTGATCGACACCGAAGCCGTCTACGTCGATGCCCTGCAGGACGCAGCGCGCGATCTCGAGATCGAGATAAGCCTGGCGTTCTGTCATTCGATGATCGGCATCTCCGGCCGCGAATGCGACGTGATGATCCAGAATTTCTATGGGCCCGATTTCCGCATCGATCATTTCCGCGAGCGCTTCTCCGGTCATGCCAAGCGGCGGCTGGAGAGCCATCTGCCGGTCAAGCCCGGTGTCGTCGAGATGCTCGACTTCCTGGCGGGCCGCGGCCTGCGCCTCGCCGTCGCCACCGGCTCCGGCCGGATCACCGCGGAGCGTCATCTCGGGCGCGCGGGTCTCCTCGACCGCTTCGCCGCCGTCGCGACACGCGACGATGTCGAGAACGCCAAGCCCGCGCCCGACGTCTATCTCGAGGCCGCCCGTCGCCTCGGCGTGGCGCCGGAGCGCTGCATCGCCTTCGAGGATTCCAATGTCGGCCTCACCGCGGCGCATGCCGCCGGCACGATGGCGTTCATGGTGCCGGACATCCTGCCGCCGCTGCCCGAGATTCGCGCCAAGTGCCTGCGCGTGTTCGACGACCTGCACGCGGCAAGGCTGATGCTCGAAGAGGCGCTTTAATTTCACATGGACTGATCCGGTAATCAGTCGGGCACGTAAAAGAGGGTCAACAGCGGAGTTGCCCTGTGCGTTTGTCCCGTCTCCTCGCGACCTGCCTCGCCCTCGTCACGGTGCAAGCAGGAACAGCTTCCGCCCAGCCCACCAGCATCGGCAGCGAGCCCGCCGGGCCGCCGCCGAAGGACTGGACGTTCGATATCGGACCGGGCGCGGTGATCGCCCCGTGGTTCGAGGGCAGCGCCAACTATCGCGTGCTGCCGGTTCCCAACCTCGACCTGCGCTATCAACGCGACAAGTTCTTCATCTCGGCGCGCGACGGCATCGGAGCCACGCTGTTCGACAATTCCGGCTTCAAGGCCGGCCCGATCTTCCGCTACCGCTTCCCCCGCAACCAGGGCGACGGCGGCTATCTCTACGGCACGGGCAACGTGCCCTTCACGATCGAGGGCGGCGCCTTCCTGCGCTACGACCAGCCCTTCATCGCCGCCAAGATCGAGCTGCGGCGCGGCATCGGTGGGAGCAACGGCCTGATCTTCGACGCGCTGGTCGATGGCAAGCTGCGGCTCAGCGACAGCGTGTTCCTGTCCGGTGGCCCCCGCCTCTCGGTGACCGACGGCACCTTCAACCAGGCCTATTTCGGCATCACCGCCCTGCAGTCGATCAATTCGGGCTATGCGCAGTACTATCCGGGTGCCGGGCTTCGCAGCGTCGGCGTCGGGGCGAGCGCCCTGTGGCGCATCCACGACAGTCTGAGCTTCGTCGCCTTCGGCAGTTACAACTATCTGGCCGACACGGTCGCCAACTCCCCGATCGTCACGGGGCCGGGCGGATCGCGCAACCAGTTCGTGACGGGGGCCGCCCTCACCTGGCGCTTCTCCTGGTAACGCGTCCGTCGCGCTAGAATTTTTCGACCCACGGCCGCACCTCGACTTCCCAGCTCCAGGCGCTGCGGTGTTGGTGCAGCACATGCCAGTACGTCTCGGCGATGGCGTCGGGATCGAGCAGGCTGTCGGGCCTGTCCTCGGGCACTGGCCGGGCGGCGCTGCGGATCCCGCCGTCGATCACGAAATGGGCAACATGGATGCCCTTGGGCGAGAGTTCGCGCGCCATCGATTGCGCGAGACCGCGCAGCGCGAACTTGCCCATGGCGAAGGTGGCCGAGAGGGCGAAGCCCTTCACGCCCGCCGTCGCTCCTGACAGGAGAACCGCGCCTTCGCCCTTGGGCAGCATGCGCTTCACCGCCTGCTGCGACACCAGGAAGGCGCCGAAGGCGCTGATGTCGATGGCCCGCTTCACGTCGTCCGGAGACAGGTCGACCAGCGCGCCGCGCACCCTGTTGCTGGCATTGTAGACCACGACATCCGGTGTGCGGCCGGCGGTGTCGAGCGCCTCGAACAGGGCCGCAACGTCTTTTTGATCCGCGGCATTGCAGGCATGAACCGACGCGCCGGTCTCCTTCGCAAGTGCAGCGAGCTTGTCGGTTTGCCGGGCCGCCAGGGCAACGGACAAACCGTTCTTCGCGAACAGACGGGCCAGCGAGGCGCCGAGCCCGGGGCCGGTCCCGACGATCAGGGCGGAGCGGTAGTTCGGCATGGGCGTGGTCCTCTCGTTGCCGGAGATTTCCGGCAGGTATAGGCTTCCACATAATAGGGAAGGAAACAAAGCCATGGACCAGGTCCAACCGACCGGCCGCATCGACGTCATCTCCGACGTGATCTGCCCCTGGTGCTACATCGGCAAGCGCCAGCTCGAACGCGCCCTCGATCTTCTCGCCGCGCATCATTGCCGGATCGCCGTTGCCTGGCACCCTTTCCAGCTCAACCCCGAAATGCCCGCCGAGGGCGTCGAGCGCACCAGCTACCGTATCTCCAAGTTCGGCAGCCTGGAACGCTCGCGGCAACTCGACCAGCGCATCACCGAGACCGCCGCGACGGTCGGCCTCGAATTCCATCTCGACCGCATCGTGCGCACGCCCAACACGGTGAACGCCCATCGCCTGATTCGCTTCGCCGGTCAGCGCGGCATGCAGGATGCCGTCGTAGAGGAGCTGTTCGACAGCTATTTCTGCAAGGGCGCCGACATCGGCGACTCGAAGATTCTGGCCGACGTCGCGGCCGAAGCCGGGCTCGACCGGGCCGAGGTGCTCGCGATGCTGGCTGGCGACGAGGGCCGGCGCGAAGTGCTCGCCGCCGACCAGATGGCACGCAACGCCGGTATCCAGGGCGTGCCGAGCTTCGCGCTGCAGGGCCATGTTCTCTTCTCCGGCGCCGTGCCGGCCGAGGAAATGGCGCAGACCTTCCGGCGCGCCTGGGAAATCCTCAAGGAGCGGGCGGCGTAAGGCGTCCCCGCTCGAAGGGCATCAATTGCCGCGAATGCTCATCGTCGGTGACGAGACAGGGCCCGTCACCGTCATCACGTAATCCGTCGAGCCATCCGCGCCCGAGCCGACCGCGATCGTCGTCTCGGTGGTCGCCGCGGTCAGGTTGGTGCGGCTGTTGATACGCGCCGTCGCATTCGGGCCCTTGATCGCGTGGTTCTGCAGGTTGATCTCGCCATTGGACAGGGTGATGTCGCCCTCGATCGTGCTCTGCGCGTTGATGAAGCCGGATATCACCGCCGAATTGAATCCCATCTCGGTGCTGAAGAGGCTGCCGATGCCGGTCGCGAAGGAAGCGAAGCCCAGCGAACCGCCGGCAACCGAGGGATAGATGACGCCCGAGAGATGGCCCTGACCGGTCAGGGAATTGCGAATCTGCTCGGGCGAGTTGCCCTGCCCCTGCAGCGCGATCTGCATGACGTTGATCTTGCCGTCGACCGCGACCTTCAGATGCTCGTTGCCGAAGACGTTCTGCCCAGCCGCGCCGCGCAGCATCTCACCGACATAGATGCCCTGCAGGGTGCCGGCGACGTCGACCGTCATGGTGTCTTTCGAGGCATCGACCGTTCCCGCGAAGTCGACGGCTCCGCTGTAGAACTGGCCGGTGAGCTTGGACACCTTGAACACGCCGTTGCGCAACGTGGCATCCATGTCGGCATAGGTGACCCGGAGCGCCCCGACCTCGATGGCGCTGGTCTCGAGGTTCAACGTGGCGTCGAAGGCGCGCAGGCCGGAAAGGTCGATCTGCTTGCCCGTCGCGACGCGCGCCCCTTTCGACGGCAACGGCACGGCCGCGGCGTTGGCGCCGCCCGGTGCTGCCGGAAGCGCCGGCGTAGGCACGGACGGCACAGGTCCATCGGTGACGCCCAGCCAGTCGTCGAGGTCGAGCGTGCCGGGGATGCGCAGGTTCGCCGCCAAATTGGGCCTCGCGCCCAGGGTCGCGTCGATGCGCCCCGACATCTGCGTGCCGATCGCCGTCAGGCTGCCCTCGAACGAAGCGCGCTGGTCGTTGCCCTTGAAGGCGCCCTCGGCAGCCAGCCCGCCCAGCCCCGTCTGCGGCTTGCCCGTCGCCACCGATACCAACCCGCTCGCATCCTGCGCCTCCAGGGCGAAGCTCGACAGATCGAAGGCGAACTTGTCGCCCAGCACCAGCGAACCGGTGGCGCGGGCGCTGGCACCGGCGGCGGTGACCGAGGCATTGCGCAGGGTCAGCGCCTCCATCGTGCCGGCGACGCTGCCGCCTGCCGTCGAGGCGCCGAGCTTGCCGTTGAGGAACTTCGGCAGGCCGGCATAGACCAGCAGCTTGTCGGTGTCCGGCATCGTGGCGTTGAAGGTGACGTCGAAGTGCGGCGCGGTGCCGAAGTCGGCAACCTGGCCCTTGAAGTCGAACTTGGCGCCCAGAAGGTCGCCGACCTTCAGTCCGTTCACCTTCAGGAGATTGCCCTGGACGGCAAGGTCCGCGTCGATGCCGTTCACGGTCCCGCCGCGGAAGACGAGCTTGGCGACCTTGGCCTTGAGTCCCAGGACGGGAAGGGTCTTGTCGGGGGCAGGCGTGGTCGCGGCCGGGGCGGATGGCGGGGCCGTCGATGCGGCCGGATCCGCGACGATCGACGCCTCGCGGGGCGGCGGCAGGTAGGCATCGAGGTCGAAACTGTCGAGTTGTACGGACGTCGACACCGTAAGCGGTATGCCGAAGGTGATACTACCGCTGCCGGTGGCGCGCTGACCGTCCAGGTCCATCGCGAGATCGGAGATCTGCAGACTGTTGGCCGTCGCCGCGACCTTGCCCTCGATCGCCAGCGTCTGGAGCTTGCCGGCCGGCACGCCCGACGTGTCGATCGCCAGCCATGCCAGCGTCTCACGCAGCCGCGGCCCGGTCAGGCTGAACTGCCCGGCGGATTGCACCGGAGGGGCGGCTCCCGTCTTGGGCGCCGGTGCGGCGGGAGCCGGCGGCACGGCAGCTTCAGCGTTCGCCTTCAGGACCATGTCGCCCGGCAAGGTGGCGCTGAGACGGGGCACGGCGATCACGCCGTTTCGGATCTCGACGGCGAGGCCCACGTCGCGTGCCGAGCCGTTGCGATAGGTCACCTCCTGAGCGTCGATCGACAGCAGAACGGTGAACTCGGGCGGGAACGGCGACAGGGAGGCGCGCGCAGCGGCGGCCGGTGCTTTGGCCGGGGCGACGGCAGGCGCCGCGGATGCGGCAGCGGGCGGCGGAGTTGCAGGCGCCACGACAGGCTTCGGCCGAAACGCCTCCGGCTTGGACAACAGCGCGAGCCATTTCTCGGTATCGACCTTCGGGAACGAAAGACGGCTCTCCAGCGACGGGTTGGGCCCCGTCACCAGGGTGACGCTGCCCGACACGCTCTCGGTGCCGATCGACATCCTGAAATCGGTCAGCGCCAGCTTCTCGGCCGAGAGGTCGATGGCGCCGTCGAAAGCGAACGAGCCGATCGCTGCGGCATCCAAGGCGGGCACTTCCTGCCCGCCCGCCCGCATCAGGGTGGCGATGAAATCGGTCAGGCCGCCGGTGGCGAGAGCGACCCTGCCCTTCACGTCGGCATCCGGGGCGATGCGGCTGACATGCCCGTCGAAGTTCAGCGTGCCGCTCTGAACCTTGAGCTTGAAGGACATGTCGCTGCCCTTGTCGGACGGTGCGCCGACCTTGGCCATCAGCGACAGCGGAACCCCGTTGACGGTCGCGGTGGCGTCGAACTCGAACGGGCCCTGCAAAGAGCCGACCGATGCCAGGGCCTCCAGATTCTCCGCCTTCAGCGTCTGGCCGGTCGCCGGATTGGTGTAGCTGAGCGTCCCCTCCCTGATCTTGAGGGTGCCGATCGTCAGGTGCAGGCCGCTGCTCGGCGCACCGGCCGGCTGGGCGGCGCCCGCGCCGGGATGGAATTCCCAGTTCGGCCGCCCCTCGGCGTCGGTCTCCAGGACGAGGGTGGGCCTGAACAGCGTGAGCCGCCCGACCTCGATGCGGCCCTGCAGCAAGGCCCAGAAGGACGGGGTGATGCCGACCCAGCGCACATCCACCATCTGGGCGCCCTTGGCGCCGACCGCATTGGCGAAGTGGACCTGCCGGGCGCTGATGCGCAAGGTCGGGAGGATCGTGAGCTTGAGCGGGCCCTCGATCACGAGCTCGCGGCCGGTCGCCTCCTTCACGGCCGCGATCATCGCGGGCTTGTACTGGTCGATGTTCAGCAGAGAGGGCGCCGCGAGGCCGGCAAGCGCCGCCAGCGCAGAAAACGCCACGACGGCCACTCCGGTCCGGATCCAGGTTCGCTTCTGCATGGCCAATAACTCGTGAACGCCTCGAGACCCGTGAACGCCACAGGGCGTTGCAGGATGCCGCCACAGTCTATTTGAGGTCCCGCTTTGGGGCTATTCCAAGGTGACGGCGCTGAATTGTAATCATTGTATCCCGAGGGCTGCCGTCGCTTTCGCCTCGCTGGCAATACTGTCAGAGTCAAGATCGTGCCGTGAGCGTCGGTCTGGCGTGCGTGAAGGTTTGGGCGATGCGTACGAGGCTGCTGTCCGTCTCCCTGGCTTTGCTTTTGTGCTGGTGCGACACCGCGCTTGCTCAGCGAAGCGGAGGTATGCTTCGCCTCTTCCAGCGCGAAACTCCGACCACCGCCTCGATCCTGGAAGAGGGCAATGCCGCGACCGTCGTGGCCTTCATGCCGATCTTCAACAACCTCGTCGCGTTCGATCCGGCGGTACCGCAGAACAGCGATCAATCCATCGTTCCGGACCTTGCCGAGTCCTGGTCGTGGAACGAGGACAAGACAGAGCTGTCCTTCGCGCTGCGCCGCGGCGTGAAGTGGCACGACGGGATGCCGTTCACGTCGAGCGATGTCGAGTGCACTTTCAACCTGCTGACCAACCGGGCCCGCAATCCCCTGCGAAGCAACCCGCGCGGCGCCTGGTTCGCCAACGTCAGGTTCGTCCGGGCGAAGACCGACTACGACGTGACGATCCACCTCAACCGGCCGCAACCCTCGCTGCTGGCCATGCTGGCATCGGGCCTGACACCGATCTATCCGTGCCACGTTCCGCCGGCGCAGATGCGCCTGAAGCCGGTCGGCACCGGGCCGTTCGTGCTCGACGCCTTCGACAAGTTCGATCGCATCAGGCTGAAGCGCAATCCCGCCTACTGGAAGGCCGGCCGCCCCTATCTCGACGGTATCGAATTCTCGGTGGTCGCCAGCCGCTCGGCGGCGCTGCTGAGCTTCGTTGCCGGCCGCTACGACATGACCTTTCCGGGTGAAGTCTCGATGACTCAACTGCGCGACGTCAAACGACAGTCGTCGCGCGTGGTGTGCGAGTCGGCGACGATGAACATCAACACCAACCTGCTGTTGAACCGCGATGCCGCGCCCTTCGATCGTCCCGACATCCGCCGGGCGCTCGCGCTGGCCCTGGATCGTCGGGAATTCGTTGCGGCGCTGGACGGCGGCAGCGGCTTGATCGGCGGACACCTGTACCCCCCTCCCGAGGGACGATGGGGCATGCCGACCGAGATGCTGGCCGACGTTCCCGGCTACGGAACCGATTTCGGCAAGAACCGCGAGGAAGCGCGCGCGTTGATGCGATCGGCCGGTTTCGGGCCGGACAAGTCGCTGCAGATCAGGATATTGACCCGCGCCGTCTCGCCCTATCGAAACCCCGTGACGGTGCTCTCCAAGCAACTTCGGGAGATCTACATCGAACCGGCGATCGACATCGTCGAGACCACACACTGGTACACCCGCCTGCAGCGCAGGGACTACGCGCTTGCAATCGAGACGACCGGCAATGGCATCGACGATCCCGACCAGGTCTTCTACGAATCCTTCTCCTGCCGCTCGGAGCGCAACTACAGCCGCTATTGCAATCCGGAGATGGAAAGACTTTTCGAGGTCCAATCCCAGGAACTCGACGTCGAGAAGCGCCGCCAGCTCGCATGGGACATCGACGCCCGGCTTCTGGCAGACGGCGCGCGGTTGCCCCTGGCGTGGAGGCGTGCCGCAACCTGCTGGCAGCCCCACGTGCACGGGTTCGCACCACAAACCATCAATGCGTCCAACGGCTTCCGCTTCGAAGACGTCTGGATGGAGCATCGCTGACGGCTCTGCTGGACACTAGGGACGACGGCGCCGGACCTTCTGAACCGCCTCGTCGAGTGCCGAGAGAAAGCGGGAGCGGTCGCGCGGCGCCATCGGCTTCGGCCCCCCCGTGATCTCGCCCATGGCCCGCAGGTTGGACATCAACTCGCGGCTCGCCATCGCCATGCCGATCGAGGAGGCGGTGAAGGGCACGCCGTTGGATCCGATGACCGAAGAGCCCTTCTTCAGGCAGCGATCGGCGAGCGGGATATCGGAGGTGATGACGATGTCGTCCGGCCCAGCCCGCTCGGCGATCCAGTCGTCCGCCGCGTCGAAGCCGTCGCTCACGACCACGCGTTCGATGCGCGGATCACGCGGCACGTTGATGTAGGCATTGGCGACGACGAAGACTTTGAGTCCGTATCGCTCCGCCACGCGGTAGACCTCGGCCTTCACCGGGCAGGCATCGGCATCAATGTAGATCTCGATGGTTCGCTCCCTGAAACCACGGCATCTTCCCTGCTTGTGAGCCGTCGTCTCTCCTCCCATCTTGCCGCCGTGGGAGGAACAGGAAAATGCGAAACATTGCGAGGCTGGCCCTTGCGGCTGCTCTGGCGCTGACTCTCATGGCGCCTGCCGCCTGGGCGCAGGCATGGCCCGGCAAGCCCATCAAGCTGATCAACGGATTTCCTCCCGGCGGGGGCGCCGACATCCTGGCCCGCCTCGTGGCGGAGCGGTTGAGCGGAGCGCTCGGTCAGCAGGTGATCGTCGAGAACCGTACCGGCGCCACGGGCATGATCGCGGCGCAGTCCGTCGCCGCCTCCGCGCCCGACGGTTACACGATCCTGTTCTACACGATGAACATGGCCTGCACGTCGCCGATCATGCCGGGCAACAAGATCAACATCGATCCCGACAAGGATCTGATGCCGATCGTCATCATCGCCGGGCTCGACAACCTGCTCTACGTGTCGCCGAAGACCGACTTCAAGACCGTCGAGGACGTGATCAAGGCCGCCAAGGCCAATCCCGGCAAGCTCACCTACGGCTCGTCGGGCGTCGGCGGCTCGTACCATCTCTGGGCGGCGCAGTTCACCACCATGGCCGAAATCGAGATGCTGCACGTTCCGTTCCGCGGCGGGCCGCCGGCCATCGCCGAGATCGTCGCGGGCCGCGTCGACATGATGTTTGGAAACCTGGCGGAAATCCTGCCGCACATCCGTTCTGGCGCGGTTCGCGCCGTCGCCTTCACCAGCGTCCCGCCGTCACCGGTGCTGCCCGGCGTTCCGACCATCGCCCAATCGGGCCTTCCGGACTACCGCGCGGACAACTGGTTCGGGCTCGGCGCGCCGGCGGGGACCTCCCAGGAGATCGTCGACCGACTCAACGCCGAGGTGAACAAGCTGGTCAAGGATCCCGCCTTCGCCGCGAAGCTCGTCTCGCTCGGCTTCCAACCGACCGGCGGGACCGTCGCCGATATGAAGGCCACCATCCTGCGCGACCGCGCCAAATGGAAGGCCGTCATCGACGCCAACAACATCCGCGCCGAATAGCCGAATAGAAGAGGGCCGGCTCGCCCCGCCTCTCAGGTCAGGACCGTGACCTTCTTGCGTTCGATCAGGTCGAAATCGATGGTCGCCCCGAGCCCCGGTTCGTTCGGCACATGCACCAGCCCATCGCGTCCGACGGTGATGTCGTGCACGAGCCCGTACTTCTGCGCGCCGTCGGGCAGCAGCACCTCGAAGAACTCGGTGTTGCGGATCGCGGCGATGACATGGAGGTTCGCCACGTTGTTCAGCGAATTGCCCCCGTGATGAACCTCGTAGTTCATGCGGAAGGCCTCGGCGAGATGGGCGGTCTTCACCAGGGTGGTGATGCCGCCCTTCACCGCGACGTCGCCGCGCAGATAGTCCGTCGCCTGCTGCATGATCCAAGGCTGGTATGAATCGAGGCCGGTCTGCGGATACTCGGTCGCCATGATCGGAATGGAGAGCTGCTGCTTCAGCTTGGTGTAGTTGTAGATGTCCTGGTCGGCCAGTGGATCCTCGTACCAGTAGAATCCCAGTTCCTCGACGGCACGGCCGACGCGGATGGCGGTCGGGTAATCATAGCTCCATGTCGAGTCGAGCATGATGGTGTAGTCGCCGACGGCGCGACGCACCGCCTCGCAGACCGCGATGTCCTCCTTCCAGCGCGTCGGCGGATGGATCTTGTAGGCGGCCCAGCCATATTCCTTGAACCGCACCGCTTCCTCGGCGTACTCGGCGGGCGAGCCCAGCACCGCAGAGCTCGCATAGGCCGGCACCGACTCCCGAAACGTGCCCAGCAGACGATGGATCGGCTGGCCGATCGCCTTGCCCACGAGGTCCCACAGCGCCACGTCGACGGCGCCGATGGCGCGCACGCCAGCCGAGCGCTGGCGCTTCCAGATCTCCTGGTTCAGGTGTTCACGCTGGAAAGGATCCTTTCCCATCAGCACCGGCTTGAGATGGGAGATCAGCGCCTGCCCGTCGGACGTCGCGGGATTCATCGCCGAGCCCAGAAAGGCGTGCCCCTCGAGTCCCTGGTCGGTGACGAGGCGCAGAAGCCCCAGCGCGCTCTTGCCCGAGAAGCGGCCGGTATGGGCGCCATAGGTCGTGGGCGGGATGTCGTCCCAGGCGAACAGCGTCAAGGTGACGTCGGTGATCTTCATTCCTTTGTCTCCCAGACCCGCCGCTCGGTTCCCAGCGGGTCGATGTCGAGGTGGCACACGGTGTCGAATACCATGGTGGCACGCATGCCCACCGTATAGGCCGGCCAGACCGGCAAGCCGGGATGGTTGGGATTGCCGTTCCGGGCAAACGCGACCCACGCGCGGCTCATCGCTTCGCCGAGCGGCAGGCGCGCGGGATCGTCGCCGGCCAGTTCCGCCGAGTCGAGGTTCGAGAAGACGAAGGGTATTTCGAGCGTGTGGCAGGACCTCAGCCGGCCGCCCAGCACCGGCGTCTCCCAGGCGAAGAGATAGACGAACACCGGCGCAGCCTCCTGCGCCAGCTTGCGCTCGGCCATCAGGAGCGACGGCGCGCGGACGCCCTGGTCGGAGACGATCGCGATGGCGATCTCGTCCGCCTTCAGATTCGGTTGCGCCTTGCGATAAACGGCGACGATCTCGGCCGCCCGATCGCCGAGATAGGGTGTCAGGGCGTCGGGTAGGTTGTCGAAGGTGGCCTCGGTGACCCAGGGCATGTGACCCAGGAACAGCGTCATCTCGTCCTTGTTGCTGCCGATCATCAGCGGCACGTCGAGGGAGGCGAGCGGCGCACGGGGCGCGAAGGGGCCGCCGGGAAACAGCGTGCCGTCGATCACCGGGTTGAAGCCGAGTCTCCGCCGGTCGGCGAAGGCCGCGCGGCTGACGCCCGCCAGCACCTTGACCTGCGCCTCCAGGATCTTCTCCGCCGGCAGACGGCGCAACTCGGCGGCGCTCGCGGCCTCGAGGCCGAGATGCTCCAGCATCTGTCGCGCGGTTTTCGAGCCGTCTTCGCGGTTGGCCATCTGCACGGCCGGTCCGCTCTGGACGATCGCCTTCTGAAACAGCCCCCTGGCCGGTGGCATGGCCATGAGGACGCTCACCTTCGCGCCGCCACCCGATTCGCCGAAGATGGTGACGTTACCCGGATCGCCGCCGAACCGGGCGATGTTGTCGCGCACCCATTCGAGGGCCGCCACGATGTCGAGGACGCCCGCCAGGCCCGCATGCTCGAAGCCATCGGCCATATCTTCGAGATGCAGGTAGCCCAAGGCCCCCAGCCGATGGTTGAACGAAACCACGACGACATCGTCGAGGCGACACAGGTTGGCCCCGTCCGACCACGGCGAGGAGCCCGAACCGGTGATGAAGGCGCCGCCGTGACACCAGAACAGGACCGGTCGTTGCGTACCCTCGCGACCCGAGGTCCAGACGTTGAGATAGAGACAATCCTCGTCGAGCTTCTGCCGGCCCGCGAGCGTGAAGAGGCGCAGCAGGTCCTCGGGCAGCGCGAAGACGTTCGGACTCTGCACCGCCATGTTGCCGTACTCGAGGGCGTCCCGCGTTCCGCTCCACGGACGCGGCTTGCGCGGTGGCCGGAAGCGCAGTTCGCCGAGCGGCGGCTCGGCATACGGAATGCCCTTGAAGATTTCGACACCGCGATCGCGGATGCCGCGGATCTTTCCGGCGGTGGTCTCGACGACGATTTCAGCGCTCATGAGCACACTTTAGCGCGAAATGGGCGAAGCGGCGCTGTGACCGCTGCGAAACAATTTCTCCGGCGCGCCCGCGGCCAGCGGAGTCGTGAGCAAAGAGCCTCGTCATCAACCTACCATCCGCTCCCGGTTGGCCATAGACTGGCGCAATGAACGACAAGGTCAGAGCCCAACTTGCCCCGACCGGCGTCCTGCGCGCCGGCATCAATCTCTCCAACTTCCTGCTGGTGACCGGCCGCAGCGAGAGCGGCGATCCGACCGGGGTCGCGCCCGACATGGCACGCGAGATTGCGGCCGCGCTGGGCGTGCCGGTGAAGTACGTCACCTTCAAGTCGCCCGGCGAACTGGGCGACCAGGTCGGCAAGGACGTGTGGGACATCGGCCTGATCGGCGCCGAGCCGCAACGCGCCGAGAAGATCCAGTTCACCGCCGCCTATGTCGAGATCGAAGCGACCTACATGGTGCCCGAGGGTTCGCCCATCCAGTCGATCGCCGACGTCGACAAGAAGGGCGTGCGCATCGCCGTTTCCGCCCGCTCGGCCTACGATCTCTGGTTGGTGAACAACATCCGCAATGCCACGCTCGTCCAGGTGAGCGGCCTCGACGCGGCCTATGAGAAATTCATGTCGGACAAGCTCGAAGTGCTGGCCGGCCTCCGCCCCGGCCTTCTCAAGGATGTCGAGAAGGCACCGGGACTGAAGATCCTCGAGGGCAAGTTCACCGCGGTGCAACAGGCGGTCGGAACGGCCAAGGCCAATGGCGAGGGCGCCGCCTTCCTCGCCGACTTTGTCGAAAAGGCCAAGAAGTCGGGCATGGTCCAGAGCTTCATCGAGCGCCACAAGGTCAAGGGCCTGTCGGTGGCCCCTCCCGCCTGATGGTCATCGAATTGAACGTCAAGACGCTCTACCTGATCGGCGGCATCGTTACCGTCTGCAGCGCGGGCGCGGCGTTCCTGACCTGGTATCTCCATCGCGAGGCGCCGGCGCTGCGCGCGTGGACGGCCGCCCTGCTGCTCACCAGCCTCGGCGCCCTGATCCTGCGCTTTCGGACCTCACAGGCCGACGTGGCCCTGAGCGTGGCGGCCGACATGGTGATCGTCGCGGGCTTTGCCGCGATGTGGCTGAGCCTGCGCTATGCCAACCGCGGCTTCAACGACCTGATCGGACTGTCACTCGCCTGCATATCGGTGGCATTGGTTTTTCTGGCGCTATTCGTCGTGCTGCGCGGGCTGGGCGCGGGACGGCAGGCCGCTTCGATTCCCTTCTCCCTGACTCTCGGCCTGCTGGGGCTGGCGTCGGCCTGGGAGATCTGGCAGGGCCGGCACAGGGACCGGTTGCAGAGTCGATTGCCGGCGGCGCTGGCCTTCGTGGGCCTGGGCGTCGCGCGCGTCATCCGCGCCGGCGTGCTGGGTTTGGAGGTCATTCATGTCCTGCCGCCAGGCGCGGCGGCGGCGTCGCACCCCTACACGCTGTACGCCACGATCGTCTTCATCGTCGTGGTGACCTATGGGCTGGTGATGATGGCAAACGAACAGGCCGGGCGCCGCGAGGCCCTGCAGTTCGGAGACAGCTGAGCTTTCGCGCTCGACCCGGGCGGCCTCCTCTTTCGGAACCTTGCGCAACGATCCGCGTTGCTGGTCGTTGGAGGGGGTCCAACCCGCGCCGGACCAGGTTCCCGAGGAACCGAAAAATATTCCGTGGCGGCGTGCTCCCGGATTGAGGGGGCCTTGTCATGACTGCTGACGCCGGTTCAAACGTGGCGCATGGGCCAGCAGCGCCAGCGTCCTTTTCGTCCCTCAACGCGCCGTCGTCCCCGGATCTCGGAGAGCTGCTGAACGTGCTGAGCGCCCTGCGGGGCGGCAATTTCTCGGTACGCCTGACCGGCGACCACGGCGGTATCCTGGGAAGAATCGCCGCGGTGGTGAACGACATCGCCGCCGGCAACGAGAGCATGGCCCATCAGCTCGAACGCATCGGCAAGGCGGTCGGCGAACAGGGTCGCACACGCCAGCGCGTGAAGCTCGGCCTGTCGGCGGGCGCCTGGGGCGAGATGGAAGGCTCAGTCAACACGCTGATCGACGATCTGGTCTGGCCGACCACCGAGGTCACCCGGGTCATTGGGGCTGTCGCTCAGGGCGACCTGCTGCAGACCGTGCGGCTCGACGTCGACGGACGTCCCCTGAAGGGCGAGTTCCTGCGCGCCGCCACCATCGTCAATACCATGATCAAGCAGCTCGCCGTGTTCACCTCCGAGGTGACCCGGGTTGCTCGCGAGGTCGGAACCGAGGGCAAGCTGGGCGGCCAGGCCAAGGTGAGCGAAGTAACGGGCGTGTGGCGCGAGCTGACCGAGAGCGTCAACTCCATGGCCAACAACCTGACGGCCCAGGTGCGCAACATCTCCGACGTGACCATCGCCGTGGCCAACGGCGACCTCTCGCGCAAGATCACGGTCGACGTGCGCGGCGAGATCCTGCAGCTCAAGGAGGCCATCAACACGATGGTCGACCAGCTGCGCTCCTTCGCCTCGGAAGTGACCCGCGTGGCGCGCGAGGTCGGCACCGAGGGCAAGCTGGGCGGCCAGGCGATCGTGCCGGGCGTCGCCGGCACCTGGAAGGACCTCACCGACTCGGTGAACGCCATGTGCGGCAACCTGACCGACCAGGTGCGCAACATCGCCGACGTCACCACCGCCGTGGCGCGCGGCGACTTGTCGAAGAAGATCACCGTCGACGTGCGCGGCGAGATCCTTCAGTTGAAGGACACGATCAACACGATGGTCGACCAGCTGAACGGCTTCGCCGGCGAAGTCACCCGCGTGGCGCGCGAGGTCGGTACCGAGGGCAAGCTGGGCGGCCAGGCCCAGGTCCCCGGTGTCGCCGGCACCTGGAAGGACCTCACCGACAACGTCAACTCGATGGCCACCAACCTGACGGCGCAGGTCCGCAACATCGCCGACGTGACAACCGCCGTGGCGCGCGGCGACCTGTCCAAGAAGATCACCGTCGACGTGCGCGGCGAGATCCTGCAGCTCAAGGAGACCATCAACACGATGGTCGACCAGCTGAACGGCTTCGCCGGCGAAGTGACGCGCGTGGCCCGCGAGGTCGGTACCGAGGGCAAGCTGGGCGGCCAGGCGCAGGTCCCCGGTGTCGCCGGCACCTGGAAGGACCTCACCGACAACGTGAACCTGCTGGCCGCCAATCTCACGACCCAGGTACGCAACATCGCCGACGTCACGATCGCGGTGGCGGGCGGCGATCTTTCGAAGAAGATCACCGTCGATGCTTCGGGCGAGATCCTGCGCCTCAAGGAGACCATCAACACGATGGTCGATCAGCTCAACTCCTTCGCAGGCGAAGTGACGCGTGTCGCGCGTGAGGTCGGCACCGAGGGCAAGCTCGGCGGCCAGGCCCAGGTCCCGGGCGTGGCAGGCACCTGGAAGGACCTCACCGACAACGTCAACTTCATGGCCACCAACCTAACCGGCCAGGTGCGCAACATCGCCGAGGTGACGACCGCCGTGGCCAACGGCGATCTCTCAAAGAAGATCACCGTCGACGTGCGCGGCGAGATCCTGCAGCTGAAAGACACGATCAACACGATGGTCGACCAGCTGAACGGGTTCGCCGGCGAAGTGACGCGCGTGGCGCGCGAAGTCGGCACCGAGGGCAAGCTGGGCGGCCAGGCCCAGGTGCCCGGCGTTGCCGGCACCTGGAAGGACCTCACCGACAACGTGAACCTGCTGGCCGCGAACCTCACCACCCAGGTGCGCAACATCGCCGAGGTGACCACTGCGGTCGCGACCGGTGACCTGTCGAAGAAGATCACCGTCGACGTGCGCGGCGAGATCCTGCAGCTGAAGGACACGATCAACACGATGGTCGACCAGCTGAACGGGTTCGCGGGCGAAGTCACCCGCGTCGCCCGCGAGGTCGGCACCGAGGGCAAGCTGGGCGGCCAGGCGAAGGTCCCCGGCGTCGCCGGCATCTGGAAGGACCTCACCGACAACGTGAACCTGCTGGCCGCGAACCTCACCACCCAGGTGCGCAACATCGCCGAAGTGACCACCGCCGTCGCGACGGGCGACCTGTCCAAGAAGATCACGGTCGACGTGCGCGGCGAGATCCTGCAGCTCAAGGAGACCATCAACACGATGGTCGACCAGCTGAACGGCTTTGCCGGCGAAGTGACGCGCGTGGCCCGCGAGGTCGGTACCGAGGGCAAGCTGGGCGGTCAGGCGCAGGTCCCCGGCGTCGCCGGCACCTGGCAGGACCTCACCGGCAACGTGAACCTGCTGGCCGCCAATCTCACCACCCAGGTGCGCGCCATCGCCGAAGTGGCGACGGCCGTCACCAAGGGCGACCTGACGCGCTCGATCCAGGTCGATGCGCTGGGCGAGGTGGCGGAGCTGAAGGACAAGCTCAACACCATGATCGACAACCTCCGTCTCACGACGGAGCGCAACACCGAGCAGGACTGGCTGAAGACCAACCTGGCCAAGTTCACCAACATGCTGCAGGGGCAGCGTGACCTCGGGACCGTCGGCCGGCTGATCCTGAGCGAGCTCACGCCGCTCGTGAATGCGCACCAGGCCGTGATCTATCAGACGGTCGACGACGACAAGGCCCGGCTGCGCCTTCTTTCCGTCTATGCCGATGCGGTGGGCGACGGACATCCGGAGACGCTGCGCGTCGGCGAGGGCCTGATAGGCCAGTGCGCCGCCGACGGACGACCGATCCACATCTCGACCATGCCGGATGCAGCGCGGCCCATCACGTCGGGCCTGTTCAGTGCCTCGCCGAGGAGCCTCATCGTCCTGCCCGTGCTGTTCGAAGGCCAGGTGAAGGCGGTGATCGAGCTGGCCTCGCTCAGCACCTTCACCGAGCTGCAGATCGCCTTCCTCGAGCAGCTCACCGCGTCGATCGGCATCGTGCTGAACTCGATCGAGGCGACGATGCAGACCGAAAGCCTGCTGCAGCAGTCTCAGACCCTGGCAGGCGAGCTGCAGAGCCAGCAGAGCGAGCTCCAGCAGACCAACGAGCAGCTCGAGCAGAAGGCCGCCCAGCTCGCCGAGCGCAACGCCGAGGTCGAGCGCGCCAACCAGGAGATCGAGCAGGCCCGGCGCGCCGTCGAGGAGAAGGCCTCGGAGCTGGCGCTGACCTCGCGCTACAAGTCGGAATTCCTGGCCAACATGAGCCACGAGCTGCGCACGCCGCTCAATTCGATCCTCATCCTGGGCCAGCAGCTCGCGGACAATCCCGACGGCAACCTGGCCCCGAGGCAGGTCGAATTCGCGCGCACCATCCATGGCGCCGGCACCGACCTGCTGAACCTGATCAGCGACATCCTCGACCTGTCGAAGATCGAATCCGGCACCGTCACCGTCGACGCCGAGGAGATCTACTTCGCCAACGTACTCGAAGCCGTGGCCCGCCCGTTCCGTCACCAGGCTGAATCGCAGGGCCTGACCTTCGAGGTCCAGACCGATCCCGATCTCGGCCGCTCCATCGTCACCGATTCCAAGCGCCTGCAGCAGATCCTGAAGAACCTGCTGTCCAATGCCATGAAGTTCACGGCCGAGGGCAGCGTGCGGCTGCGCGCCGTACCGGTGACCGCCGGCTGGCGCTCCGACAATGGCGCGTTGAATCAGGCGAGCGCCGTGGTGGCCTTCGAGGTCACCGACACCGGCGTCGGGATCCCGATCGAAAAGCAGAAGATCGTGTTCGAGGCCTTCCAGCAGGCGGATGCGAGCACCAGCCGCAAATATGGTGGCACCGGCCTCGGCCTCGCGATCAGCCGCGAGTTGGCGAGCCTGTTGGGCGGGGAACTCACCGTGCGCAGCACGCCCGGCATCGGCAGCACGTTCACCCTGTACCTGCCGATGATGTACACCGGTCCGCGTACGGCCGTGCGTCAGCCCGGCCAGGGCCAGGGACAAGGTTCGCAGCCCCTGCCGGTCGCGGCACTGCCCGAGCATCTCGCCGATCAGTTTCCCGACGACCGGCACGATCTGCGACCCGGTGACCGCATCCTGCTGATCGTGGAAGACGACGCCAACTATGCCGGCATCCTGGTCGATGCCGCACATGCCGCAGGGCTGAAGGCCGTGGTGACGGCGCGCGGCTCCGA
The DNA here is from genome assembly GCF_965228225.1 of Reyranella sp. Classification (GTDB taxonomy): domain Bacteria; phylum Pseudomonadota; class Alphaproteobacteria; order Reyranellales; family Reyranellaceae; genus Reyranella. The sequence continues at coordinate 4,442,638 of NZ_OZ245801.1, forward strand.
GGCGCTGGACCTCGCCTTGCAGTACAAGCCCGTCGCCATGTCGCTCGACGTATTCCTGCCCGACATGCTGGGCTGGAACGTGCTGAGCCAGTTCAAGCGCACACTGGAAACTCGCCACATTCCGGTGCAGATCCTGACCATGGATGAGGATCGCCAGCAGGGCCTGTCGCGCGGCGCCTTCTCCTATCTGAGCAAACCGACCTCGACCGAAGGACTGACCGCCGCGCTCGCGCGCATCAACGACTACGTCCAGCCGCGGCGCAAGAGACTCCTGGTTGCCGAAGACGACGAGGGCGAGCGACTGAGCATCGCCGCTCTTCTCGATCATCCCGAAGTCGAGATCACGACAGTCGGCTCGGGGGCGGAGGCGCTGGGAAGACTGCGGACCGAGCGCCATGACTGCATGGTGCTCGACCTGCGCCTCCCCGACATGTCGGGCTTCGAGGTGCTGGAGTCCCTCCAGGCCGACCCAGCGCTGGCCGACCTGCCGGTCGTGGTGTTCACCGGCCGCGACCTCACGGCCGAGGAGGAAGGGCGGCTGCATTCGATGGCGCGCAGCATCGTGGTCAAGGGTGCGGCCTCGCCCGAGAGGCTGTTCGACGAGACTTCCCTGTTCCTGCATCACGCGGCGGCCGCCCTGGCGCCCGAGAAGCAGCGCATGCTGGAGCGCCTGCACGGTTCCGACGAGGTTCTCGCCGGACGCACCGTGCTGGTGGTCGACGACGATGCCCGCAACATCTTCGCGCTGTCGAGTGCGCTGGAGCGGCGCGGCATGCGGGTGCTGACCGCGACGACCGGCCACGAGGCGATCTCGATCCTCGAAGCGTCACCCGACGTGTCGATCGTGCTGATGGACATCATGATGCCCGACATGGACGGCTACGAGACCATGACCTTGATCCGCAGCAAGCCGGCCCTGCGCCGACTGCCCATCCTCGCCCTCACCGCCAAGGCCATGAAGGGCGACCGCGAAAAGTGCCTCGAGGCCGGCGCGTCCGACTACCTCGCGAAGCCCGTGAACACCGAGCAGCTCTTCTCGGCCCTTCGCCTCTGGCTGCATCGCTGACCTTGACCCGGACATCAGCCCCCATGGACAAGGTCAACATCCTGCTGATCGACGATCAGCCCGCCAAGCTGCTGAGCTACGAGGTCATCCTCGGTGAGCTGGGCGAGAACCTCGTGAAGGCCAATTCGCCGCACGAGGCGCTCGGCCTTCTGCTGAAGCTGGAGGACATCGCAGTCGTGCTGATCGACGTCGTGATGCCGCAGATCGACGGCTTCCAGCTCGCGGCTATGATTCGCGAGCATCCGCGCTTCCAGAAGCTCGCCATCATCTTCGTCTCGGCGGTCCAGATCGGCGAGACGGATCTTCTGCGCGGCTATGAGATCGGTGCCGTCGACTATGTGACGGTCCCCGTCGTGCCCGAGGTGTTGCGCGCAAAAGTGCGGGTCTTCATCGAACTCTACCGCAAGACCCGCCAGCTCGAGGCAATGAACCAGGAGCTCGAGAAGCGCGTCGCCGAGCGCACCGCCGAACTCGAAGCCCAGACCGAGCAGCTGCGGCGCAGCGAGGAGCGCCGGTCGATCGCCCTCAGCGCCGGGGACATGGGTTCGTGGGAAGTCGATCTCGTCTCGGGTCACGTCGAGTGGGACGACGGTCCCTACCGCATCTTCGGCGTCGATCGCGCCTCGTTCGAGCCGACCGTCGAACGCATCGAGGCGATGATCCACCCCGAGGACCGCGACAGGAACACGGTCGGCGCCATGGTCGCCGCGGGCGACAACCGCTTCCAGGTCGAATTCCGCATCATCCGCCCCAGCGGCGAGGTTCGCTGGTGCTACGGGGCCGGGGTGATCGCGCGCGATGCCAGTGGCATGGCCGTGCGCATGAACGGCGTCACCGTCGACATCACCGAGCGCAAGCGGGCCGAGGAGCGGCAGCTGGTGCTGGCGCGCGAGGTCGATCATCGCGCCAAGAACATGCTGGCCGTCGTCCTGTCGGTGCTGCGGCTCACCAAGGCCCGGAGCACGCCGGAGTTCATCTCGACGGTCGAGGGTCGCATCCACGCGCTCGCCGCCACGCACAATCTTCTGTCGGCGGCGCGCTGGCAGGGCGCGAACCTCCGTCAGATCGTCGACGAGGAGCTGGCGCCCTATCGCACCGACCATCGCCAGCGGATCCAGTCCGGTGGCCCGCCGGCCATGCTGCTGCCGGCGACCGCGCAGGCCGTGGCGCTCGCGGTGCACGAATTGGCCACCAACGCCGCCAAGTATGGCGCGCTGTCGACCGACAGCGGCCACCTCCGCCTCGTCTGGACTCTCGACGACCAGGCACTGGTGATCGACTGGATCGAAACCGGAGGCCCGCTCGCCCGGGAGCCCAAGTCGCTGGGCTTCGGCCTTTCCATCGTCCGCTCTTCGATCGAGGCGCAGTTCCGTGGCGGTGTGCGCTACGACTGGCGGCCGGAGGGGCTGCAATGTCGCCTCTCGATTCCACGCGCGCAGATCGTCGGCCCGACGCCCGTGCAGGCGCCGCAGACGGAAGGCCCTCGGGAAGTACGGAGCGGGCGGGTGCGCAGTCTGACGGGGCGCCGCCTCCTCATGGTCGAGGACGAGGTGCTGGTCGGCATGATGGCCAAGCGCATCGTCGAGGATCTCGGCGCCACCGTGCTCGGCCCCTATGGCGGTCTGGCCGACGGATTGGCAGCGGCGCGCAGCGAGCGTTTCGACGGCGCGCTCCTCGACTTCAATCTTGCGGGCGAGTTGGCCGATCCGCTCGCCGACCTGTTGATCGCGCGGGGCGTTCCTTTCGTGTTCATCACCGGATATCAGCGCGACAGTATCGATCGGCGCTACGCCAACGTTCCCGTCCTCCCCAAGCCGCTCGAGGCCGAAAGTCTAGAGCGCGTGCTGGTGTCCCTGCTCGATCCGCCCTCGCGCGTTACGGCCGACACGTAGGAGCGGCGAAACAGGGCAGACTCGGGGCGGTTCCCGGCGTAATCGAGGTGTGCGCTCTCAACTTTCAAGCCGTCCTGCCGTTATCACCGTCGACGAAGGAGGTGATAAGAAACATGGCGAGAGACATTCGAACTATGCCCAAAGGCCTGATCGCCCCGCTTACCCAGGCCGCTCTTGCTTCGCTGCGTGACCTGGCCGAAGGCACGGCCGCATCGATGCCGCCGGAGCATCGGGCACGCCTCGTCCACCTGGCGTTGATCGAGACGAGCCTGGAAGGCGATGCCATCACCGCCCTGGGCCGCGAACGCCTGATTTCCGATCGTTAATAGTCCCCGGCCATCGCGGTTACGCATCCGGGATCGACCGCCGCCTTCACGATCTTGAGAAAGCTTTCAAGAGGGCAGGCATTGTTCACCAGCTCGCCCGAGCAGGCCGGCAGCGCCACTTGCACCATGCCGGGCGGATCGCGGTAGTTGAGCGGCGCGCGACGGCGCATCTCGTCCAGCGTCTGCGCATAGTAGGCAATCCGCACGTAGCGCTTTTCGCTCCGCACCTCTCGAAACTGCTCGAACGCCAGGGCCCCGCCCGGCGAGGCCTCGCCGGGGAGGAAGCCCGGGATCTGCCAGGTCAGATCGAGCAAGGCGGCAAGGTTGTGGATGTTGCTCTCGTGGCCCACCAGAAATCCCAGGCGGACCGGCTGGCCGGTGGCGGCATGGCCGGGAAAACTATGGCCGTTCACCAGGATGGCGCCGATCAACGAAAGGAGATTCGAGCCGCGCTGCTGGGCGATCGGCTTTGTCTTCTGGGTGAGATCCTGGTCGAGCTGGTGAAGGGTCAGGAGTTCCCGCAGGGTGGCCTCGTGCGCGAGCCGACCCCAGGCGATCTGGTCCTTGGGCATGCCCTCGGCGGATTGCATGAGGAAATTCTCTGCCGCCGTGGAAGCATAGCCCAGGGGTCCGCGCAGCCGCACGCCGTCCTCGGTGCCGCTCTCGATGCTGTTCCTGACGCCCGCTTCACCACAGCTGCCGCCGCCAGCTCCCTTGGTCGCATCGCCCGGACATAGAACGGACTGCATCATGGAAAGCGAGGCGGCGGAGTCGCGCTGGATCGACGCGAAGCTGCCGCCCAGACGCGCCAGGATGGCGGCGCGATTGGCCCCGATGTCCATGGGACAGGAGGCGGTCGGTTGCGGATTGAAGAGCGGATCGGGGACCGTGAAGTTCGCCTGGTTGCGCAGGGGCAGTTTGGCGCAGCGCGGATACATGCCGGCCAGGAGCGCGGCGCCCGACGTACGCGTCCGCTGAGAGAGATCGGTCCAGGCCGCGACCGTGCCGGCGGTCGGGCAGTCGTCCGCCTGGACCAGCCCGCGCCCGCCGTACAGCACGCGGTAATAGCCGCCCATAAGGCGCATCAGCTCCTCACCGCGGGGTGAGAGGAAGCCGGGCTCGACCGGCCAGGTGGGCCAGGGCGTTGCGCTGTATTTGTCGAGCTGATCGTTGGGCGCAGTCGGCGAGCGCACACCGTGCCGATTCACCAGGACGGCCCGCTCGATCTGCCAGCCTGGCGGCGTCGGCAGGATTTCGGCGCCGGCCGGCATCAAGGCGGCCAGAAGTGAGGCAACGAGGACGACGGTAAAGACGCGAATGCTCATGATACTCCCCCGGAGGCCGCACTATGCCGTCTCAGGGTCCCGCCCGTCATCCGTTCCGTGCTAGAATTCCCATCATGCCCGTCCAGTGGACGATCTCGCATCCCGACCGGCTGGTCGTCGCCGTTGCCCGGGACAAGGTCACGGTGAGCGACATCGAGCGCTATTTCGCCGGCGTCACGGCGGACGGCGCGATGGGCTATCGCAAGATCTTCGAAATCACTCACACGCCCGGCGCGCTGAGCGACGAGAACCTGCAGGCGCTGGGCGCCAGGGTCGTGCTCTATGCCCAGCACGGCCAGGTCGGACCGCTGGCAATCGTCGCCGCCTCCGACAGCAGCTTCGGACAGGCCAGGACTTTCGCCGCGGCGGCGACCGCCCGGCGACCCCTCGCCATCTTCCGCGAGTTGCACCTCGCGCGGCAGTGGCTAGACGCCCAGCCCGTGCCGGATGGCTGAGCCGGAACCCGCGCGCCCTTGCGGGGGTTGAGCCCGGATGCCTTCGCCGTCGACGATCAGCACCAGCTCGTTTCGTGAGCGCGTCGGCGCGCTCAGGAACCTGCGCCCCTTCCTCGCCATGGTCTGGGCGACCAGCCCGACGCTGACTGCCAGCACCATCGCGCTGCGCCTGGTGCGCGCGCTGCTGCCGGTGGCGACGCTCTACATCGGCAAGCTGATCATCGACGATGTCGTGATGCTGGTGCAGCTGCCCGACAAGCCGACGACCCTGACGCAATGGCTCGACAGCGGCCACCTCAACCGGCTCGGACTTCTGCTGGCGGCCGAGTTCGCGGTCGCGGTGCTGGCCGACGTGCTGGGACGCATCGTCTCCCTGCTCGACGGGCTGCTGGCCGAGCGGGTCAGCACCAGCTCGAGCGTGCGGCTGATGGAGCATGCCGCAACGCTCGACCTCGAGGATTTCGAGGATGCCGAGTTCCAGGACCAGTTGGAGCGCGCGCGACGCCAGACGAGCGGCCGCATGACCTTGATGAGCCAGCTCTTCTCCCAGGCCCAGGACCTGGTGACGGTGGCGAGCCTCGCCGCCGGTCTCATCGTCTTCGCGCCCTGGCTGATCGTGCTGCTGCTGGTGGCGCTGGTGCCCGCCTTCCTCGGCGAGGCGCATTTCAACGCCAAGAGCTATTCGCTCGATTTCGGCCGCACACCCGAGCGGCGGGAGCTCGACTATGTCCGCCAGACCGCGGCCAGCGCCGAAACCGCCAAGGAAGTGAAGATCTTCGGGCTGAACGACTTCCTGATCGATCGCTATCGCCACCTCGCGACCTCGTTCTACGAGGCCAACCGCCGCCTCGCGCTGCGCCGTGCCGGCTGGGGCGGGCTGTTCACCACCATCGGCACGATCGGCTACTACTTCGCCTACGCCTACATCGCGTGGCGGACCCTGACCGGCGAATTTTCCGTTGGCGACCTCACCTTCCTCGCAGGCTCTTTCCGCCGCCTGCGCACGCTGCTCGAATCGCTTCTGAGCGGCTTCTCCTCGGTGGCCGGCCAGGCGCTCTATCTCGACGACCTCTTCTCTTTCTTCGAGGTCCAGCCGGAGATCCACTCTCCCGGCAATCCCCTGCCCTTTCCCAAGCCGATCCGCGAAGGCTTCGTGTTCGAGGATGTCGGCTTCATCTATCCCGGCGCCGAGCGCTGGGCGGTGCGCCATCTCTCCTTCACGCTCAAGGCCGGCGAGGTGGTGGCGCTGGTCGGCGAGAACGGCGCCGGCAAGACCACGCTGGTCAAGCTGCTGACGCGGCTCTACGACCCCGACGAGGGCCGCATCCTGCTCGACGGCCGCGACCTGCGCGACTACGGGCTCGACGAGCTGCGCGGCAGCATGGGAGTCATCTTCCAGGACTTCGTCCGCTACAACTTGCCGGCCGGCGACAATATCGCCGTCGGCCGCATCGAGGCGCGCGGCGACCGCGAGCGTATCGCGCGCGCGGCCAACCGCAGCCAGGCCGACGAGGTGATCGGCCGCCTTCCGCACGGCTACGACCAGATGATCGGCAAGCGCTTCAAGAACGGCGTCGAACTGTCCGGCGGCGAATGGCAGAAGATCGCCATTGCCCGTGCCTACATGCGCGAGGCCGAGGTTCTGATCCTCGACGAACCGACCGCCGCGTTGGACGCCCGCGCCGAATTCGAGGTGTTCCAGCGCTTCAAGGAACTGAGCAAGGGCAAGACCGCGGTGCTGATTTCCCATCGCTTCTCCAGCGTCCGCATGGCCGACCGTATCCTGGTGCTGGCGGACGGCAAGGTCGAGGCGCAGGGCACGCACGACGAGCTGGTGGCGCAGGAGGGTCGCTATGCCGAGCTCTTCGAGCTGCAGGCAGCGGGGTATCGCTAGCCATGAAGATCGCCACCTTCAACGTGAACAACGTCAACCGGCGCCTGCCCAACCTGCTGGCCTGGCTGAAGCGCTCCAAGCCCGACATCGTCTGCCTGCAGGAACTGAAGGCGGCCGACGAGGCCTTTCCCGAGACCGAGGTGCGGCGCGCCGGCTATCACGCCGTCTGGCAGGGGCAGAAGACGTGGAACGGCGTCGCCATCCTGGGACGCAGGGCCGAGCCGGTCCTGACGCGGAAGGGCCTGCCCGGCGATCGCAGCGACCCACAGAGCCGCTACATCGAGGCGGCGGTGAAGGGGCTGATCGTCGGTTGCCTCTACGCGCCCAACGGCAATCCACAGCCGGGGCCGAAATTCGACTACAAGCTCGACTGGCTGCGCCGCCTTCAACGCCATGCAAAGTCGCTCCTGAAGAGTGGCGCGCCGGTGGTGCTGGCGGGCGACTACAACGTCGTGCCGACCGATTTCGACATCTATTCGCTGCGCTCCTGGAGGGACGATGCGCTGGTCCAGCCGGCGCCACGGGCAGCCTTCGGGAAGCTGCTGGCGCTTGGCTGGACCGACAGCCTGCGCACGCTTCATCCCGACAAGCCGATGTACACGTTCTGGGACTACAAGCGGCATCGCTGGGAGCGCGATGGCGGCCTGCGCCTCGACCATCTGCTGCTCAGTCCAGACCTCGCCCCGCGCCTCGTGCGCGGCGGCGTCGATCGGGAAGAACGCGGGCGCGAAAGCCCCAGCGACCACGCACCGGCGTGGATCGAACTGAAGTAGGGCTTGCGGTCGTTCTTCCTTCGGCGTTCCCGGACATTACCAACGGCAATGTCCTGGCGCTTGGCGGGCTGAGCTTCGCTCAGCCCTACATCGCCGGCGGCAGTTCCTTCAGCGCCTGCGTGGCGATCGGCATCATCTTATCGCAGAAGTCCTTCTTGTTCTTCTCGGCTTCTTTTTCCATCGTGTCGTAAGTCTTGTCGAGCTTGCGGTCCGCGATGTTGAGCTGCTTCTCGGCCCACTCGATCCAGAACTCCAGGCGCGTTTCCTGGTCCTTGGTCATGTCGAGGTCGCAGGTGTCGACGGCAATGGAAACCGCGTACAGGCCGATCACCATCTTCTCCGCGTCTTCCTTCTTGAGCGTCTGGGCGGAAGCCGCCGTGAGTGGCAGGACCAGCAACGCAAGCGAACAAGCGAACGCACGAATCATGAAAATCTCCCCCCGGCTTACGGGGCGCCGCGACAGGCGGCGCACCCGTTTCTGCCGGCCGGAGACTACTTCAGAGTCTTGTGGAGCGTAATCTCCGCGTTGAGCAACTTGGAGACGGGGCAACCCTTCTCGGCCGCCTCGGCCAATTTGTCGAAGGTCGCCTGGTCGAGGTTCGGCACCTCGGCCACCAGGGTGAGGGCCGACTTGCTGATCTTGAAGCCCGCCCCGTCCTGGTCGAGCGAAACCGCCGCCTCGGTCTCGAGCAGGGTCGGCGTGAAGCCGGCCGTCTGCAGCTGGAACGCCAGCGCCATGGTGAAGCAGCCGGCATGGGCGGCGGCGATCAATTCTTCGGGATTGGTGCCCTTCTCGCCCTGGAAACGGGTCTTGAAGGAATAGGGCGTCCCGGACAGAACGCCCGAATCGCTGGTGAGGCCGCCGGTGCCGTCCTTGCCCGTGCCGCGCCATTCGGCCTTTGCCTTGCGGATCATCTTCGTCTCCTTCAGGTGGTCGATGCCCCAGCATGCCCCGACCGTGTGACAGAAGCGATTCCTCCCTTGGTATAGGCGAGCGGTCCGCCCCGGTGGGGGGCTGTGCTATCCTCGATCGTTGGCGAGGAGATGAGTTCATGCGGGTAGTTTTCGCGGCGCTGCTGTCGGCGTTGCTGTTCATCGGATTTGCGACCGGCAGCTGGGCGCAGAACGGGCTGGAGCGCTTCGAGAAGGAGATCAAGCCCCAGTTCGCGCTCAAGACGCTGAGCTATGCCGGCGCCGAGCCGTTGGGCGCCACGGGATTCGTGCTGAAGGACGTGGTGGCCGTCGTGCCGGCCAATCCCGCGACCGGCGACAAGGAAAGCACGATCAGGATCGACAAGGTGACGGTCGACGACCTCGACTTCGAGCGCCTCCGGAAGGATTCCAAGGACGATCTCGCGCCGCGTTTTGCCAGGCTGAAAATGGAGGGGATGACCGGCGACGACGAGATGTTCACCGCCCTCGAGCCCTACGGGGTCCCCAAGGTGCCGTTCGACATCGCCCTCGACTATCGCATCGACCCAGCCGCCAAGGTTCTGACGCTCACCCTGCTGGAAGTGACCCTGCGAGGCCAGGCGCGCTTCGCCCTGTCGATGATCGTGGACGGGGTGAGCGACGATACCGACATGGACACCGCCAAGGACGAGGGCCGGCTGCGCAGCGCCTCCCTCACGATCGACGACAAGCAGCTGCTGGAGAGGCTCGTCCCCGCCCTTGCCAGCGAGGAGGGCATCAAGCCCGAGGAGCTGATCACCACCGCGCTCGACGCGCTGGCCGGCTTCGCGCGGGCACAGACCGGCCAAACACTGACGGCGCTCGACGCGCTCGCCTCCTTCGTCGGCGACTGGCAGGCGCCGAACGGACCGCTGGTGCTCGGCCTGAAGCCGACCAAAACCGCGGGCCTGGACGATCTCGACAAGATCATGGTGCCGGACGCACTCTCGACCCTCTTCGGCTTCACCGCCACCTATCCCGGTACCCGAAGCGGAGCCGCCAAGGCCGGCTCCAAGGGCAAGTAATCAATCAAGACGTGACTGGAGGAAACGAGATGAAGCGGCGTACCCTTCTGGCCGGCGCGGCGATGCTGCCGCTCGGCGTCCCCGTTCGGGCGCAGGAAGCCTTTCCGTCGCGGCCGATCACCATGATCGTGCCCTTCCCGCCCGGCGGCGTCGCCGACATCACGGGCCGGCCGACGGCTCACGTGATGGGCAAGCTGCTCAAGCAGTCTGTCGTCGTGCAGAACAAGGGCGGCGCCGGCGGCTCGGTGGGCACCGCGCAGGCCGCGCGCGCGGCACCGGACGGCTATACGATCCTGATGGCACTGTCGTCGATCTCGGTCCTGCCGGTGGCCGATCGCCTGCAGGGCCGTACGCCCGCCTATGAGCTCGACCAGTTTGCGCCGATCGCTCTGATCAGCGCCGATCCCACGGTGCTCGTGGTCAGCGCGGAGGGTCCGTACAAGACACTGAAGGATCTGGTCGAAGCCGCGAAGGCCAAGCCCGGGACCATCAACTATGGCTCCTCGGGCGTGTACGGCACGCTGCACGTGGCGATGGAGATCTTCGCCGATGCCGCCGGCATCAAGCTGTTCCACATTCCCTACCAGGGCGGCGGACCGGCGGTCGCGGCGCTGCTGGGCGGCCAGATCGACGCGTTGGCCTCGGGCCCGTCGGCCGCCATCGGCCAGATCAAGGCCGGCAAGATGCGGGCGCTCGCGGTCTGGGGCGACAAGCGCCTCGCTTCACTGCCCGATGTGCCGAGCATGAAGGAGCTGGGCTACGACGCCACCTTCTATATCTGGTCGGGGCTCTTCGCGCCCGCAGCCACGCCCTCCCCGATCCTCATGACACTGCGCGACGCGGCGCGTCGCACGGCTGAAGACCCCGAGTTCAAGGAAGCGATGGCCAAGGTCGAGACGCCGATCGCCTATCTCGATGCGCCGGCGTTCAAGACCTTCCTCGACAAGGACGCGGCACGGCTGAAAGTCGCCGTCGAGCGGATCGGCAAGGTGCCGGAGAAGTAAACACCTCTACGGGGTCGCGTAGGGCCGGCGCAGGCGCTCGATCTCTGTCTGGCTGGGCGTATAGGGCTCGGCCTGCGGATCGAAGCGCGTCCAGCCGGTGGTACGATAGTCGGCTTCGCGGGCGGCGTGATCGATGGGGCGATGCTGGTCCATGATCAGCAGCACGCGCTGCTCGTCGGCCTCGGAGGTGCGCATGCTCACCATCGTTCCGCCGCGGCGCACCGCCTCACAGTAGACCTCGGCCTCTCGTTGCGGCACACCGGACGACACCAGCGCGCCCACGAGGCCGCCGGTCGCGGCGCCGGCTGCGGCGCCGACCGCCGTCGCCGCCAGAGCGCCAGCGGCAACGACCGGCCCGAGCCCGGGAATGGCGATCATGCCCAGCCCTGCCAGCAGTCCCGCCGTGCCGCCGAGCGCTGCGCCGATGCCCGCAGCCGCGCCAGCAGGCTCCTCGCCCCGCGCCGTCTCCTCGCAGACATATCGGTTGGCGATGATGTTGATGTCCGACGGAGGCGCTCCGGCGGCTTCCAGTTCGGCCACGACCTGCCGGGCCTGTGCATACGTGTCATAGACGCGCGTGATGGTCTTCATGGTGGACCTCCCTGCCTGAGTGTTATTGCGAAACGACGTTGCCCTTGAAATCGATGGCGACGTTCACGGCTTCGTTGCCTCTGCGCGCCGCGCCTCGCCAGATGCCGTCGGCGTCCTTCGTGAGCGGCGCGATGTCCGTGTAGCCGGCGGCCACCGCACGGTCCTTGGCCTGGGCCTCGGTGAAGGAGTTGGCCCCCTTCAGGGGCGCACCGGGATCGGGGGCCCTCGCCTTGAAGACGTCAGCCCGGCAGGCCTGCATGAAGGCGTCCTGCGTGATGCGGCCGTCTGTCGGCTCGGCCTGGGCGCGAATACGGATGTAGGCGATGTACCGGTCGGCTTCAGGGCCTGCGACCACTCCGTCCTTGTTTGCGTCGGCCTGCGCCCACTCCGCCGCGCAGCCCGCCTCATCGGCAGCGAAGGCGATCGGCGGTACGGCGGCAAACACGCCCACGAGAATCGCTGTGCGTGCGAACTTGCCATTCATCGAATCCTCCCGGAATAGCGTCGTTTTTCCGTCATCCATCTCTCACCCCAAGAAACGGTGGGACGTGCAACCCCGTTCCCGTGGGAGGCGTTTTGATGGGTAGCGGTTGCCATTCCGGCGGTCGCGACGAACATGGAGAAACGCCATGAACGACCAGAAGCAGAATCCCTCGCAGCAGCAGGATCGTGATCGCCAGCAGCGCGAACAGGTCCAGCGCGAGCAGCAGCAGAAGCAGAACCAGCAGCCCAACCAGCAGCCTGGTCAGCCGCAGCAGCCGCAGAACAAGGATCGCTAGTCCTTGATCTCCTGAAGCCGAATGCCCGCCGAGAGGCGGGCATTCGTTTTTCGGCATTCGCGAAAGGAATATTGACGATGACGCTCTACGCAGCAGACACGCCGCGCGAAGTTCCCGCCGTGCCGCCCGTTCCCGGCAAGACCGATCCAGTGCCGCCCGAGATGCCGCTGCCGCCTGGCACGCCGGCACCGGAAGACATGCCGACGCCCGTGCCGCATCCGCAGGGCCCCGGCCCCGTGGCCTGACGCGGAGACGTTTACTCCTTCACCGCGCCGGTGAGGGAGGAGACGTAGTAGTCGACGAAGAAGGAATAGAAGATTGCCACGGGCAGCGAGCCCAGCAGTGAGCCCGCCATCAACGAGCCCCACTGGTACACGTCTCCTGAAACCAGTTCGGTCAGGATGGCGACCGGCACCGTCTTCTTCTCGCTGCTCTGGACGAAGGCGAGCGCGTAGATGAACTCGTTCCACGACAGCGTGAACGAGAAGATGCCGGCCGAGATCAGGCCGGGCACGGCCAGCGGCAGCGTGATGCGCCGCAGGATCTGCAGGCGCGTCGCGCCGTCGATCAGCGCGCATTCCTCGAGCTCGTAGGGAATGGACTTGAAGTAGCCGATCAGCAGCCAGGTGCAGAACGGCACCAGGAAGGTCGGGTAGGTCAGGATCAGAGCCAGCGGCGTGTCGAACAGGCCGAGCTGGTAGACCGTCGTTGCCAGCGGGATGAACAGGATCGACGGCGGCACCAGATAGGCGAGGTAGATGCCCAGTCCGACATACTGGCTCCCCCTGAAGCGCAAGCGCTGGATGGCGTACGCCGCCAGCACGCTGGAGAACAGCGACAGGAAGGTGGCGCAGAACGCCACGCCCATCGTGGTCATGAGCCACTTCGGATACGCCGTCTCGAACAGCAGCTTGTAGATGTGATCGAGCGTCGGGCTGCCGATGAGGAACGGATTGTAGGTCTTGTAGTCGTAGAGTTCCGCGTTCGGTTTGAACGCCGTGATCGCCATCCAGTAGAACGGGAAGAGCAGGATGATGACGAAGCAGATCAGCGGGACGTAGACCGTCACCATGCGGCGGCCGCGGCTCTCCCAGACCATGTCGTCGGGAGGCGCGGTGGCGCTGGTCGGCGTCGGCGCGGCGGCGTCAGTCACTGGCTTCTCCCTGCTGCCACTTGCGGCGCGCGAGCGCGAAGTAGCTGAACAGCGTTGCGAACACGAGGAAGGGAATCATGGCCACGGCGATGGCCGCGCCCTCGCCCAGTTCGCCGCCGGCGATGCCGCGCTGGAAGGCGAGCGTGGCCATCAGGTGGGTCGAGTTGATCGGCCCGCCGCGGGTGATGGCGTAGACGAGCTGGAAGTCGGTGAAGGTGAAGATGATCGAGAAGGTCATCACGATCGCCAGGATCGGCAGCAGCAGCGGGAAGGTGATGTAGCGGAAGCGCTGCCAGGCCGTGGACCCGTCCAGCAGGGCGGCCTCATAGAGCGACGGCGAGATGGTCTGCAGGCCGGCCAGCAGGGAAATCGCCACGAACGGAATGCCGCGCCAGATGTTGGCGGCAATCAGCGACCAGCGCGCCGGCCAGGTCGTGCTGAGGAAATCGAAGGGCTTCTCGCGGATGCCCACCACGTCGGTGGCGAGATAGGAGATGATCGAGAACTGCGGATCGTAGATCCACCAGAAGGCCAGCGCCGACAGCACGGTGGGCACGATCCACGGCAGCAGGATGATCGCGCGCAGCAGGTTCTTCATCGGCAGGTGCCGGTTCAGCAGCAGCGCCAGCCACAGGCCCAGCGCGAACTTACCGAACGTGGCGACGGCCGTATAGAAGACGCTGTAGAAGACCGCCGTCCAGAATTGCGGGTCCTCGAGCAGGTACTCGAAGTTGTCGAAGCCGATCCACTTGCCGGTGCGGCCGATCTTGGTGTCGGTGAAGGACAGCCAGATCCCCAGGCCCAGCGGATAGGTGAGGAACACCGTCAGCAGGCCGACGGCCGGCAACAGGCACATGAAAATCAGGAACGCCTTGTTGTCGAACAGGCGCGCCAGCCAACCCTGCTGTATTCGGGTCCGGTTCCAGTCGGTCATCGTGGCGACGGTCATCTTCCCTCCGGAGAGCGGGAACGGCGGCGCGACCGTCGGCCGGTCGCGCCGTTTCCTGGGCTGCGCCTTAGCGGTAGTAGCGGCGCGTGCGACGCTCCGCTTCCTTGGCGGCATCGGCCGGCGTCGCCTGGCCGGCGGCCACCGATGCGAACATCTGGACGAGGATGTATTCGGCGGCGACCGTGCCGGCGGCCTGGGTGATCGGGCCCTTGTAGCCGCTCCAGAAGCGGTTGTTCATGGTGCTGCGATAGATCGCGATCTTGGGATCGCTCGTCCACACCTTGCTCTTGTCGTAGGCGTTGAGCGGATGCGACCAGTAGCCGAGGCAGCCGGTCAGCCATGGGTCGTACTGCTCGGCCTCCATCATGAAGGTGAGATAGGCCTTGGCGGCATTGGGGAACTTGGTGTGCTTGAACACCATGGCGTTCAACACCGTGGCGCTCATCGGCGTCGAGCTGGCCACGCCCTGGGTCAGCAATGCGTGCTCGGTGTCGTCGGCGATCGCCTTGGTCGCCGGATCGTTCTTCAGCGCGAAGTACATCGACACGCCGTTGGCGGTGAAGAACAGCTCGTTCGAGGCATAGGCCCGGTTGTTGCTGATGTCGTTCCACGACATCGTGCCCGGGATGAAGGTCGGGTAGAGTTCCTTCATGTAGTTGAGCGCGTTGACGGTTTCCTTGCTGTTGATCGTGACCTTGCCGTCCTCGTCGACCAGCGAGCCGCCATGGGCCCACAGCATCCAGTTGGCGAAGCCGTTGGCGTCGCCCACCGCGTTGCCGAGCGCAAAGCCGGCCGGCTTCTTGATCTTCTGCAGCTGCTGGCAGAGCTTCAGCAGGTCGGGCAGCGTGGTCGGGACCTTGTCGTAGCCGGCTTCCTTCAGCGCCGAGACGCGATAGACCAGCGGGCCGCCTGTGCCGCCCATCGGGATGCCGATCCAGTTGTTGGTCTTGGCCTTCTTGCCGAACTTCTCGCCGAGGAACATCCAGCCGCCGTACTTCTTGCCGAGATACTCGGCGACGTCGCTGAGTTCGACCACCTTGTCGGCATAGATGTGGGGATCCTCGGCCCAGCCCAGGACGATGTCGGGGCCGGCACCGGTGTTGGCCGACACGGCGGTCTGCTGCCGGATGTCCTCCCAGCCCACGAAGTCGACCTTCACGTCGACGCCTGTTTCCTTGGCGAATTTGGCGCTGTTGGCGCGGAAGATCACCTCGTCGGGTTCCACGAAGCGCGCGGGGCGCAGGAGGCGGAGCGTCGCGCCCTTCTCGATCGGCAGCTTGGGCGCCGGCACGTCGGCCTTGGGAATCTCCGACTGGGCGTTGGCTGCGCGGCCCATCGCCATCGCCGCCGCGGCGGCACCGAGAATGATCGACTCACGCCGCCTGATGATGAACGCCATTGTTTCCTCCTTTGTTGATCTTTTGTCTGTCTTCTTCTTTCCCCGTTCTCAGAGGCGTTGGCCCGACTGATGGTCGAACAGATGGACCAGGGCGGGATCGGGCCTCACGGGCAGGATCTCGCCGGGCTTCGCCGTAACACGCTCGCGGAAGGCGCCGATGACCGCCTGGCCGCCGATCCGCATCATGACCTGGGTCTCCGAGCCGGTCGGCTCGACCACCTGGACGGTGGCCGGGATGCCGCCGGGATCGAGCATCAGATGCTCGGGCCGCACGCCGTAGACGGCGGGACCGTCGGCCGGACGGCCGCCCTTGGTCGGCAACGGCCAGGCCGTCCCGTCTTCCATGCGAAGCGCGCCGTCCGAGACGGTGCCTTTCACCATGTTCATGGCCGGCGAGCCGATGAAGCCCGCGACGAACAGGTTGGCCGGCCGGTCGTAGAGTTCGAGCGGCGCACCGATCTGCTCGATATGGCCGTTGTTCATGACCACGATCTTGTCGGCCATGGTCATCGCCTCGATCTGGTCGTGCGTGACGTAGACGGTCGTGACCGTGAGCCGCTGGTGCAGTTCCTTGATCTCCGAACGCATCTGGACGCGCAGCTTGGCGTCGAGGTTGGAGAGCGGTTCGTCGAACAGGAAGACCTGGGGATTGCGCACGATGGCGCGGCCCATGGCGACGCGCTGCCGCTGGCCGCCGGAGAGCTGACGCGGAAAGCGATGCAGGAGCTGCTCCAGGCCCAGGATCCTGGCGGCCCGGCCGACCTCCTCGTCCATCACCGACTTCGGCGCCTTCGCGAGCGTCAGCGAGAAGGCCATGTTGTCGTAGACCGTCATGTGCGGATAGAGCGCGTAGTTCTGGAACACCATCGCGATGTCCCGGTCCTTCGGTGGCACGGTGTTGACCACCCGCCCGCCGATCGCGATCTCGCCCGACGTGATGTTCTCCAACCCGGCGAGCATGCGCAGCAGGGTGGACTTGCCGCAGCCCGACGGGCCGACCAGCACCACGAACTCGCCATCGGCGATGTCGACACTGACGCCATGTAGAATCTCTACAGGACCGAACGCCTTCCGCACGTTGCGGACTTCGACCGTCGCCATATTTCCTCCACGCGCGCGGCCTGCGGCCGCTTATTGCTTGTAATTCTGCCGGTTCTTTCGACCGATCGTGCCCGATCATAGGCAAAGCCCGCGCGAAGCGCGAGCGCTCACTGACGGGATGGTAACCGGGTTACCGAGCAACCGCTTGTCGAAAGTCCGTGCCGCATTCAGGATGGGGGCCACATTCGCCTTTGGGGATTTTCTGCAATGAATTTCGACGCAATCGGGGCCGCCTGGGCACCGCGCCTGCTCAGTATCGTGCGCATCATGAGCGGCCTTCTGTTCCTTCAGCACGGTACCGCCAAGCTGTTGGCGTTTCCGGCCGGCGCCGTGCCGCCGAACTTCACCCTCATGTCGATGCCGGGCTATGCCGGCATGATCGAATTCGTCTGCGGCATCCTGCTGGTCATCGGCCTGTTCAGCCGCCCCGCGGCGTTCATCGCCTCCGGCATGACGGCCGTGGCCTACTTCATGGTCCACGCCCCGATGGGCTTCTTCCCGATCCTCAACCGGGGCGAGTTGGCGGCCCTGTACTGCTTCGTCTTCCTCTACATCGCCGCGGCCGGCCCCGGCCCCTGGAGCATCGACGCCGCGCGCCGGAAGTAGGGCTTAACGCGCCTTCGCCGAATCGCTATGGAACGAACGGACGGCTGCCTCGTGCAGCCGTTTCGCCGTGTGCACGAGAAAAAGAAAAGAGAAGCAGGAGGAGCGTCCATGTCCCAGCCCGTCTCGATCAACCGCCGCCGCTTTGCCGCCCTGGCCGGCGCGACGGCGCTCAGCGCCCCCCTCATCGTCCCCGGGATCGCCCGCGCCCAGGCCCGCTGGAAGCCCGAGAAGCCGATCACGATCTACAACCCCTTCGCCGCAGGCGGCGTCACCGACGTCCACATGCGCCTGCTCGCGGAAGCCGTGGGCAAGATCCTGGGCCAGCAGATCATCATCGACATCAAGCCGGGGGCAGCCGGCACGCTGGCACCGGCCATGCTGCTGAACGCCAAGCCCGACGGCTACACGCTGGCGGTCATGAGCATCAACACGCTGCGCTATCCGCACTATCAGCAGACCAACTGGAATCCGCTGACCGACTTCACCTACATCACCGGCCTGTCGGGCTACACGATGGGCATCGTCGTGCGCTCCGACTCTCCCTGGAAAACCTTCCAGGACATGATCGCCGCGGGCAAGAAGGATCCGGACAAGTACAATTACGGCACCTCGGGCGTCGGCGGCACCGGCCAGCTCATGATGATCGAGGTCGAGCAGGCGACCGGCGCGAAGTTCACCCATGTCCCCTACAAGGGCGGTGCCGAATGGATGCAGGCGCTGATGGGCGGCGAGATCCAGTTCATCGCGGACGCGGCCCAGTGGGCGCCCTTCGTCGACGACGGCAAGTGCCGCATCCTGGCCTTCGCGACCGAGAAGCGCATCCCGCGCTATCCCGACGTACCGACGATGATCGAACTCGGCGTCAACGTGGTCGGCCAGAGCCCCTACGGCCTGCTCGGCCCCAAGGGCATGCCGCCAGCGATCGTCGACACGCTCTACCAGGCCTTCAAGCAGGCCTCGACCGAGCCGAAGGTGCTGGAGTACCTCGCGAAGTTCATCCAGGTGCCGTGGGACAAGAACCCCGCAGAATTCCGCGCCTTCGCCGAGAAGTACTATGCCGAAGTGAAGCCGCTGCTCATCAAGGCAGGCCTCGCGAAGCCCTGAACAGGAGATAGCCATGGCGTTGAAGAAGGTAGCCCTCGAGATCGGCATGGGCACCGACATACGGGGCGGCGACTACACCAAGGCCGCCGTCCGCGCCCTGCGTGACGCGCTGTGGCACAACTCGCTCACCGTCGCGACGGCGCTCGGCAAGTCGAGCGACGACATGGTGGTCGAGGTGCTGATCGGCGTGCCCCGGCCCGACCAGGTCGACACGGCCGAGGTGCTGGCGGTCCTGCCGCACGGCACCGGCACGGTGAAGGTGGTCGAGGGCGGTCTGGAGATCGAAAACGAAGCCGGCACAGACAAGACGGTGATCGCCCAGGCCGCCGCCATCGTCCGACTCGACCTGTAAGGGAGCCAAGACCATGACCGCCAAGCGCGTGATCCTCGAACTCGGCACCGGCAACGATCTGCACGGCGGCGACTATACCAAGGCGGCCTTGCGCGCTGTGCAGGACGCCCTGCACCATTCCTCGCTCGCGATGATCCGGACCCTGAAGATCGACACCAAGACCGGCATGTTCGTCGACGTCACGATCGGCGTGCAGCAGCCCGACAAGGTCGACGCAGAAAAGGTGAAGGCCTCCCTGCCCCACGGCATCGTGACCGTGAAAGTAGTCAAGGGCGGGCTCGATATCGCCGATCCCGAGAACAACGACCCCGCGGTGATCGCCAGCGCCGCGGTCGCGGTCCGGATGGAGATTCCTCAAGCGAAGTGAGCATCATGCTGCTCTACGAACATCCGCTCTCGTCCTACGCCCAGAAGGTGAAGATCGCGCTGCGCGAGAAGGGACTCGACTTCACGGTCGAGACACCGGCCGCGCTCGGCACCGGCACGGCCGGTGGCGCGTTCGCGGCGGCCAGCCCGCGCAACGAGGTGCCGACGCTGATCGACGGCGAGGCGCGCATCTTCGATTCGACGATCATCCTCGAGTATCTCGAGGACAAGTATCCCTCCCCTCCGCTGCTACCACGCGATCCGGCGGCGCGCGCCGAGGCGCGGATGATCGAGGATCTCTGCGACACGCTCTACGAAGCGGTGAACTGGGGCCTGAGCGAAATCCGCTGGTTCAAGCGCGCCGAGGGCGAGCAAGCGGAGAAGATGAAGGCGACCGCCGCGCGGCAGACCGCCGAACTGCAAGCCTGGCTTGCCGACAAGCTCGGCGATCGCCCCTGGTTCAACGGCGACAGTTTCGGCTGGGCCGACCTCAGCGTGGCGCCCTACCTCAATCGCTCGTTCTTCTACGGCTTGGGAACGCCGGCCGGGTCATCGCTGGCGAAGTGGCGCGAACGCCTCATCGAACGTCCATCGGTTGCCGCCACCTTCGAGGAGTTCGAGGCCGCCGCCGCCGGCATGGCAAGCGCAGCCGAACGCCTCGCGTCGGGGCAGATCCGACGCGAGTATCGCGATCATCGCCTGGAATGGATGATGAAATCGGGCGGCCAGCAGGTCGTCCTCGACGGCCTGGCCAGGAACAACATCCGCTTCACTTGGCCGCTGGGCTGAAAACCCCTTAGCTCCGCGCGGCGCGGCCCATGAACAGGAGGCCGGCGCCCGCGATCACGGCGACGATGCCGGCGATGGTCGGGATCGGGATGGTACGTTGCTCGTCCGCCGTGACCTTGAGCGGGCCGGCGTCGACGATGGTCTTGCGTTCGGTGAAAGAGATATTGTCGATCGCCAGGCCGGCGATGCCGATCGCGATCAGAAGGACGCCCAAAATTGCCATCGGCTTCATGCCGTAAACTCCCTTATGGTTCCCCGGACAACGCAAAATGCCGTCCGGGGTTGCCGAGCGGGAGCTCAGGCCTTGGGCCGGACCAGCATGGCCAGGCCCTGCTCGATGGCCGTGCGGGCCATGGCGCGGAGCTGGTCGTCGGTCGCGCTGCTGACCGGATGGCCGATCTGGGCGAAGCCGTAGCCCGGCATGCCGAGCACGCGGCTCATCATGTCGGCAGCACTGGCGAACCGGGTCGTCATCACGCTGAACGCGGGAACGTCGAGTCTTTCAGCGGTAACCGAGTCGTGCAGACTGCACGATGAACAGCTGCCTCAATCCCCCAGGCCGGAGACGACGGCATCCCAGCCCTTGATCTCCGCCACGATGTGGGGATCGGCCGGGGCGCTGTAGTTCGACTTGGTGCGGCTCACCACCTGGGCGACGCCGTATTCCTCGCGCAGGATCTGATCGAGGTGCCTGAAGAAGCCCTTGGTGCCTTCCTTGCCGTTCGAGATGAAGCCGATGGTCTTGCCCTCCAGCGTGTCGAGGCGCGGCGCGAGCTGGCCGGCCGGCGGGGCGGTGCCCGGCGTGGGGTCGAGAACTTCGAACATGTGTTTCCTCTTACTTCTTGGGAGGTTCGCAATCGACGCAGACGCCAATCGGCAACGTCACGGCATAGCTCTTGTTGCCCAGCCAGGGCGGGATGACGGCGCCGAAGCCGCCTGCCGGGCCGCCCGCCGCCACGACCAGGAGCTGGTCGGGCGAATCCATGGCCGTATAGACACTGTCGCCGCGGTCGCGGACGACGGCGCCCTTGCCGACATCGGCCCATTCGCGGCGATGGATGCGCGCGCGCTCATGGATGAAGGTCGCAATGTCGGCCTTGGTCCAGCCGCCGGCCTGCAGATGCTCGCGCAGCTGCTTGGGGATGATCAGCGCGTAGTTGCCGGGATGGATCGAGTAATGGCGCATGTTGGCGCGCATCTCGGCCGCGAAGGTTTCCAAGATCTCCTCGGGCTTGGTCGTCCATTCGTTCATGAGCTGGCGCGGCGCGCCGGCCGCCAGCACGGTCACCGAGGACGCGCCCTTGGGCACGCCGCGATGCTCGGCCAGCGGCAGCCAGCTCGTGTCCTCCTCGTCCTCGGCGATGCAGTAGCTGAACTTGCCGGGATGGCCGAGGGTCGAACGGTCGATCACGCCCGGCCGGTCGTCCAGCAGGTTGATCAGGCAGAGCCGGATGGCGCGGCCGATGACCGCCGTCGCCCGGTCGGAGTTGGCGAGCGCGTTGAACGAGCCGCTGGCGCCAATCTCGAGCCGGATCGGCCCGTTCAAGATGACCAGCACCGCGCAGCCGCCGGTGCTCGCCGTGGCGCCATGCATCAGGAATTCTTCCTGCATCATGGCGGTCCAGGCCGTCACGACGACCGGGAAGTGCATGGGCAGGCAGCCCGCCATCACGGCGTTGATCGCGAGCTTCTCGGCGGTAATGGCGAGGCCGCGCACCGGCTCGATGCCGATCAGCTGGTCGGGCGGCATCATCACCCATTCGAGGCATTCCTGAACCGCCTCGCGCGTCGGCGGCACGATGGGCAGACCGTCGGTCCAGCCGTTGGAATGATAGAGTTCCTGGACAGCCGAAATGCTGTCGGCCGAGTAGGATCGGGATGCAAACTGCACGTCGTTTCCTCCACCGCTCCGGGCACATGACACCGGACGGCTTGCCGGCAGAATAGACTTCTGCGCGCCTATGCCAACCGCAAGCTGATAGCCTGGATTATTCCATTTCGCGTATCAACGCGTGGCCGGCTTGGGCCATGATCGCCGCGCCAGAGCGAGGAAACCGGCCGCCGCCGGCGACGGTTCGCGCTCACGCAACAGGACGATGCCGAGCCGTCGCGACAGTTTCGGCTCGCCGAGCCGGATCGCGCGCAGGTCGCGGCCCAGGAAGTGGCCCGTCGCGCCGGTCGGGACGATGGCGAGGCCAACGCCCGCGCGCACGCAGCCCATCAAGGTCGCGAACTGACTGACCGTGGTCATCTGGCGCAACGCAACCCCTGCGACCGATGCGGCGGCATCGATCGTACGGCGGGTACGTGAATCGCCGGGCAGCGCCACCAGCGGCTCGTCTCGCAGCTCGGCAAGCGTCACCGTAGGACGGCTGGCCAGCCGATGGCGGCGCGGCACGACGAGACAGAAGGTCTCGCGCTGCAGCGCCTCGCCCGACATCGCATCGGGCAATTCATCGACATAGGCCAGGCCAAGATCGGCGACGCCGCTGCGCACCGCCTCGAGCACGCTGCCGTGCACGCCCTCCTGCACATGGATTTCGATGCCGGGCCGGTCGGCGCGATAGGCCGCGAGCAACAATGGCAAGGCGCCGCTCGCGACCGACATGATGCTGGCGATGGTCAGCCGGCCGCGCTGCTCCTCGGCGACCTCACGGATCGAACGCACGGTGATGCGAAGGTCGTTCAGCATGCGCTCGGCCACCGCCGCGAACTCGCGGCCGGCCGGCGTAATCTGGACATGGCGCGTGCTGCGCTCGAACAGGCGAACGCCCAGCGCGGTCTCGACACGCTTGATCGTTCGCGTCAGCGCCGGCTGAGAGATGCGCAGCCGGGCCGCCGCGGCGATGAAACTGCCATATTCGCCGACGGCGAGGACGGCCTCGAGCTGGCGGGCGCTGAAATCCGGCAGGGTCGGCTGGGCCATGGCAGCTCACGCTTTGAGAGAAGCGAAGTGAGGGATCCTGATCCAGGTCTACCGTGAAGACGGAGCGGGATCACCTTCCTCCCCATTCAAATGGGGAGGTGGCGGGCCGCGCTTCGCTCGGCCTACGCCGCCAGCATGCGCCCAGGATTGCGCTCGCGCAGGATCGGCATGATCCATTTGCCGAAGCGCTCCGCCTCCTCGTCGTGCAGGTAGCCCGACAGGCAGAAGGAGTGGCAGCCGAGGTCGATGAACTTCTGCAAGGTGTCGGCGCACTGTTCCGGATCGCCGACGATGGCGATGCCGGCGCCGGGGCGGACCTGGGTGATGCCGGTCCACAGATGCGGCTCGATGGTCTCGCCGATCGCCGCCAGCTCGCGCACGCGGCGGTTGGCCTCGGAAGTGGCGAAGCGTTCCTTCACGAAAGCCTTCTGCGCCTCGCTGGCATGCTCGACCAGCCCATGGGCGAAGTCCCAGGCTTCCTTCTCGGTCCGGCGGCACACGACCTGCAGGCGCATGCCGAAGCCGATCTCGTTCTCGCGGCCATGGCGCGCCGCCATCGACTTGATCTCGGCCATGTTGGCGCGGATGCGCTCGTAGGTGTCGCCCCAGAAGAGATGAACGTCGGAATGCTTCGCCGAAATCTCCCAGGCCTGCTTCGAGCCGCCGCCGAGATAGAAGCGCGGATGCGGCTGCTGCAGCGGATAGGGTCGGATCTGCGCGCCCTTGAGCTGGTAGAACTTGCCGTCGAAGTTCACCGGGCCGCGGGTCGTCCACAGCGCCTTCAGGATCGAGACTTCCTCGTCCATGATCTCGTAGCGCTCTTCCTTGCCCCACTTGATGCCTTCGGAGGCATTCTCGGCCTCGCTCTGGCCGGCAATGAGGTTGATGCAGATGCGGCCACCCGAGAGCTGATCGAAGGCGGTGATCATCTTGGCCAGCAGCACGGGATTGATGTAGCTCGGCCGTGCCGCCACCAGCATCCGCATCGTCTTGGAACGCGCCACCATCATGGCGCTGGAGATCCACGCCTCCCAGCAGGCGGTCTGGACCGGCACCAGCATGTATTCGAAGCCCGCCGCCTCGGCCGCGCCGACGATCCTGTCGAACAGCTCGAGCGAGGGCGCCACCTGCGCGCTCGGCAGCCCATAGGCGGTGGTGTCGCCGGCGGTGGGCAGGAACCAGCCGAATTCGAGACGCTTCTGCTCAGCCATCTTCATTCCTTCTCGATGCCGGCGGCCTTGGCGAGCCGGCCCCATTTCTCGATTTCCGACTTGATGAACGGCCGGACGTCTTCGGGCGCCTTGCGTTGGGGCTCGAACGAAATTCCCCGCAGGCGCTTGATCACCTCGGGATCGGTCACGACCTGCTGCACCGCCGTGTCGATCCGTGCCACGGTCTCGGGCGGCGTCTTGGCCGGCGCCATGATCACGAACCAGGCGTCGAGCGCGAACTGGCCCAGCCCCGCTTCCTGGAAGGTCGGAACCTCGGGCAGCAGCGGCGAGCGCGAGTCCGACGCCATCACCAGCGCTTTCACCTTACCCGCCTTCACCTGCGGCACCGCGATGGCCACGTCCGCGAAAGTCATGTCGATCTGGCCGGACAGCAGGTCTGCCAGCGCCTGCGGCGCAGACTTGTAAGGCACATAGGTGATCTCGGTGCCGAGGCGCTCCGCCAGCGTCGCGGTGATGACGCGCGCCGAGGGCGTGCCGGCGCCGGAGGTCAGCATCGGCTTG
This sequence comes from Reyranella sp., assembly GCF_965228225.1. GTDB lineage: Bacteria > Pseudomonadota > Alphaproteobacteria > Reyranellales > Reyranellaceae > Reyranella. The sequence continues at coordinate 4,467,197 of NZ_OZ245801.1, forward strand.
GCCTTGGCGCGCTTGATGAAGTCGGCAAGCGTATCCATGCCGACATCGGCGCGCACCAGCAGGACGAACTGGATGAAGCCGTAGAAGCCGGCCGGCGCGAAATCGACCAGCGAGTCATAGGGCAGCGACTTCATCAGGTTGGGATTGCCGGCATGCGTGGCGGCCGTGGCGATCATCAGCGTGTAGCCATCGGGGGCGGACTTGGCCACGTAGTTGGCGGCGATAGAACCGTTACCGCCGCCCTTGTTGTCGACGATCACCGGCTGGCCGAGACGCGGCGCGAGCTGCTCCGCCATGAGACGCGCCAACGTGTCGGTGGCGCTTCCCGCCGCATAGGGCACCACGATGGTGAGCGGCTTTGCGGGCCATGATTGAGCGCGTGCAGGAGATGCAGCGGCGGACGCTGCGGCGAGGATCGTCAAGGCTTTGCGCCGGCCGATTGTCATGCCGACCTTTATGCTAGCGGCAGCACCGATGCGCAATTGGCGCTGGTCGAGGCGCGAAAGAGGCGGCACGATCCGCGCGGCTCAAAGGGAGATCTCATGCTGCAACACGGCAGGCGTCCGACAATCGCATCGCGGCACGGCATGGTGGCGGCGGCTCATCCGCTGGCAGCGGCGGCCGGCGCGCGCATCCTGTCGAACGGCGGCAATGCCTTCGATGCGGCGGTTGCGACTGCAGCGGCACTGAACGTCGTCGAACCCTACATGTCCGGCCTTGCCGGTCGAGGCGTCGCGACCTGCTACATCGCCAGCGAAAAGCGTGTCCGCACGCTCGATTTCGTCGGGCCGATCTCCAAGAACTTCCCGGTCGACAAGCTCAGCAATCGCTCGCAACTGCAGCGCGGCGCCGTGGCCGTCGGGGCGCCGGGCAACCTCGCCGGCTGGTGCGAACTGAACCGCGCGCACGGCAGGAAGAAGCTGCCGGAACTGTTCGCGCCGGCGATCGCCCTCGCACGCGACGGCTTCCAGCTGATCGAATTCAACCTCGAGGAAATGCAGGCCATCGCCGGCGACCTCGCCGGCTACGAGGCGCTGCACCCGGAGTGGTCGCGGGTCTATACCGGCGGCGCCGGCACCGTGAAGCCGGGCTTCGTGCTGAAGCAGCCCGATCTCGCGCGCACGCTCGAGGCGCTGGCGAGCGAAGGCCCGGGCCTGCTCTACGGCGGCGCGCTCGGCCAGAAGATTCTCGACCGGCTGACCGAGCTGGGCGGCTGCATGGTCATGGACGACCTGCTGGCCGCCAAGGCCACCTGGCGCGACCCGGTCTCCGTCACCTATCGCGGGCGCACCGTCCACGTGCCGCCGCCGCCCTGCGAGGGCTTCCAGTTCCTGTTGACCCTGCGCATCCTCGAAGGCTTCGACCTCGCCGCGATGAAGCGCAATTCGACCGAGCATCTCGACACGGTGCTGCGCGCCGTCCGCCTCGCCGCCGGCGTGCGCATCGCGGCCGGCGTGCCGTCGCCGCAGAAGCTGGCGGAGATCCTGTCGGACGCGCACGTGGAGACGCTGCGCGCCCGCGTACGCGATGGCAAACCGGTGATCGGCCCGACCGAACAATGGACACCGCCGCAGCAGCCGGTGTCGCCGACCGACGAGAGTCACACGACCTCCTTCTCGATCGCCGACAACGAAGGCAACCTGATCTGCCTGACGCAGAGCCTGGGCAGTGTGTTCGGGTCCGGCGTCGTGGTGCCCGGCACCGGCCTCTGCCTCAACAACTTCCTCTACTGGGCCGACGTGAACCCGCAGAGCCCCAACCGCGTGAAGCCGGGCGACCAGCTGCCCATGTGCATGGCGCCCTCGATCTCGACCCGGGACGGCACTCCGATCCTCGCGCTGGGCACGCCGGGCAGCTACGGTATCCTGCAGACCCAGCCGCAGGCCATGGTCCAGCATGTCGATTTCGGGCTGCCGCTGCAGCAGGCGATCGAGGCGCCGCGCGGACGGTTGACCGACGGCGCCGCGGTGCTGCTGGAATCGCGCCTGTCGTCGGAGGTTCACGCCGACCTGCGCAAACTCGGCCACGAGGTCACGACCGGTCCGGAATGGACCTGGAGCGTGGGCGGTATGCAGGGCGTCGCGATCGATCCCGACACCGGCATCTTCACCGGCGGCTGCGACCCCCGCCGCGACGGCTACTGCGTTCCGGCGTAGAGGCGTTCTGTCTTAGAAAGCCCCCTCTAACCTCATCCGGAGGAGCGGCCGCAGGCCGCGTCTCGAAGGATGGGCAACACACGGTGTGCTCGTGCCCACCCTTCGAGACGCACTCCTTCGGAGTGCTCCTCAGGGTGAGGTCGCTATTGAGGATTCAAACAGGCTACTTCAGCGGCCGCGACGGCTCGGAGATCTCGGCCATGGCGGCGCCGACGCGGGCCTCGGCGGCGGCATCCGGCTCGGTGGCGATATCGCCCAGGGCCACGATGCCGGCCAGGTTCTTGTCGCGGTCTAGGATGACGAGACGCCGGACCTGCAGCACTTTCATGCGTTCGAGAACCTCCTCCGTCTCCTCGTCGCAGAAGGCGTAGGCGACGTCCTCGGTCATGCAGTCCTTCACCAAAGCGTCGATCGGCGACCAGCCGGCGGCAACCGCGCGGACCACGATATCGCGGTCGGTGATCGTGCCCACCAGCCGCTTGCCATCACAGACCGGTAGCGAACCGACGCCCATCGCCTCCATGGCTTCCGCGGCCGCCTGCAGAGAGGCATCGGGTGCGATCGTCTCGACCTCGCGCGTCATGATCTCGGAAACCTGCATGCGCGGGTAATGCGACTCTCGCGACATGGTTGCGATCTCTGTTTAGGCATTCCTCTTGCACGTAGAGGCAAGGCAGGATGGAATGCGTTCCAACAAGAACGTTCACGAGGGGGATGGGTTGATGCGTAAACTGGCATGGCTCGCGGTCGCCGCGATCGCCGTCATGGGCGCCGGCACGGCGAACGCGCAGGAGACGCCGCGCAAGGGCGGCACGCTTCGGATGACCGCGCCCTACGCCGCGAGCTTCGGCAGCCTCGACCCGCACGTGACGCCGCGGGCCCAGGACGACATCGTCGGCAAGGCGCTGCAGCGCTCGCTCTACAACTGGGATACCGCCGCCAACAAGCTGTCGCTGGAGCTGGCCAAGTCCGTCTCGGTGTCGGCCGACGGCCTTACCTACACCTACAAACTGCGCGACGACGCCTTCTTCCATAACGGCCGCAAGATGACGGCCGACGACGTGATCTTCTCCTTCACCCGCATCATGGACGGCAGCAAGGGATATCCCGGCGCCCGCTATGTCCGCCTGATCAAGGGCGCGGTCGATGTCGAGAAGGGCACCGCCAAGGAAATCTCCGGCCTGAAGAAGGTCGACGATTACACGCTCGAGATGACGATCACCGACCGTGTCGACCCCGGCTACTACTTCTTCGGCGGCTCGACCGCGATCCTGCCCAAGGAAGAGGTCGAGAAGGGCAACTATGCCTCCAATCCGGTCGGCCTCGGACCCTTCAAGTTCAAGGAGCACATTCCGGGCTCGCGCGTCTCGATGGACCGCTTCGACAAGTTCTACAAGACGGGGCAGCCCTATCTCGACAAGCTCGAGGTGCTGATCATGGCCGAGGCCGCGGCCCGCGACGTCGCCTTCCGCAACAAGGAGATCGACACCTCGATCCTCGGGCCGGCGCAGTACGTCGCCTATCGCGCCGATCCGCAGCTTTCCAAGGGTATCCTGGAAGTGGCCGAGATGTTCACGCGCTCGATGCACATGAACCTGAACTCGATCAAGCCGTTCCAGGACAAGCGGGTGCGTCAGGCGATCAACTACGCAATCGACTCCAACCTGATCATTTCGCGCCTGGTCAAGGACAAGGCCTATCGTGCCACCAGCTGGCTGCCGCCCTCGTCGGCCGCCTTCGACAAGACCATGAAGCCCTACCCCTACGATCCGGAGAAGGCCAAGAAGCTGCTGGCCGAGGCTGGCTTCCCCAACGGCTTCGAGTTCGAATGGACGACCAGCCAGAACGAGAGCTGGGGCCTGCCGATCGTCGAGGCGGTGATCCCGATGCTGGCGCGCGTCGGCATCAAGGCCAAGCCCAAGCTGGTCGAGGTCACGGTGCTGACCGAGATCCTGATGAAGGGCGACCACCAGTCGCTCATCGCCTCGAGCCTGACCGGCCCTGATTCGCTCGCCACCCTGCGCTGCTATTACTCCAAGACGCCGCGCACGGCCTGTAACTACACCGGCTTCAACAATGCCGAATTCGACAAGCTGCTCGACGATGCCGCCCAGGAAGGCGACATGGCCAAGCGCGACGCGATCCTGAAGAAGGCCAACAACCTGCTCTATGACGAGGCGCCGGTCTGGTTCTTCAACTACAACAAGGCGGTCCTGGCCTTTCAGCCGTGGGTCCACGGCCTGCAGCCCAACCCGACCGAGATCACGCACCAGTACCCGGAGAACATCTGGGTCGACGCAAGCTCCCCGGCCAAATAACGGCGGACAAAGAAAGTTAAGGGTCCCTCGCTGCGCTCGGGATGACAGCGCTTTTGTCATCACGAGCGCCAGCGAGGGACCTTTAGAATCCTCGCAATGCTCCTCGTCCTTGGCCGCCGCCTCGCCAACATCATCCCGACGATGCTCGCCGTCGTGGCGCTCGTCTTCCTGCTCTTCTCCGTCCTGCCGGGCAGCTTCATCTCCGGCATGAACGAGGACGGGCGCTCGACCATCGATCCCGCGGTCATGGAACGCATGCGCAAGGAGATGGGCCTCGACGATCCGCTGATCGAGCGCTTCGCCAAGTACGTGGCCGCGACCGCCACGGGCGACCTCGGCATCTCGTTCCGCACGCGCGAGCCGGTCACCAAGATGCTGGCCGGCCGCATCTGGCCGTCGCTTAAGCTGGTGCTCGCGGCCATGACCTTTGCCATCCTGGTCGGCGTCACGCTGGGCTTCCTCGCCGCGCTGAAACCCGGCAGCCTGATCGATACCGCCGCCATGGTCGGCGCCATTTCCGGCCTCTCGCTCAGCCAGTTCTGGTTCGGCCTGATGCTGATGTACCTGTTTGCGCTCAAGCTCCAGTGGCTGCCGAGCTTCGGCTACGGCGACGGCGGCCTGCGCAACCTCATCCTGCCGGCGATCGCGCTGGGCGTCGGGCCGATGGCCCTTCTCGCCCGCACCACGCGCGCCGCGGTGCTCGACGTGCTCAACGCCGATTTCGTCCGCACGGCGCGCAGCAAGGGCATGAGCGAGCGCCGCGTCGTCGAATGGCACGTACTGCGCAATGCGCTGGTCCTCGTCATCACCATCGTCGGCCTGCAGTTCGGCTCGCTGATGGGCCAGGCGGTCGTCGTCGAGAAGCTGTTCGCCTGGCCGGGCGTCGGTTCGCTGATGGTCGACTCGGTGTTCCAGCGCGACATGCCGACGGTCCAGGGCTGCATCCTGATGATCGTGCTGTTCTTCCTCGTCATCAACACACTGGTCGACATCGCCTATGTCGTGATCGACCCCCGGATCCGGTACCGATGAGCCTCGCCCTCAAGCTTCCCCGGTTGCGCCTGAAGGGCGGCGCCTCCCTCTGGGTGGGCGGCGGCCTGGTCGCCATCGCCATCTCCTCCGCACTTCTGGCGCCGTGGATCGCGCTGACCGATCCGGTGCTCGACGCCAACCTGATGAATGCCGAAATCCCGCCCTGCTGGGAGTTCCCCTTCGGCACCGACGCTCAGGGCCGCGACATCTACTCGCGCATCGTCTGGGGCGCGCGCGTGTCGCTGAGCGTCGGCATCATCAGCCAGGTCTGCAACAGCCTGATCGGCGTCACGCTCGGTCTCACCGCGGGCTACTGGGGCGGCTGGTGGGACGATCTGGTGAGCGGCCTCACCAACCTGATGCTGGCGATCCCGTCGCTGGTCTTCGCGCTGGCCATCATGGCGATCCTCGGGCCCGGCCTCTTCAGCCTGGTGATCGCGCTCGGCCTCACCAGCTGGTCCTATTCCTGTCGCATCGCGCGCGCCCAGGTCCTGTCGCTGAAGAGCCAGGGCTATATCCAGGCCGCGCGCATCCTGGGCTATGGCGACCTGCGCATCATGTTCACCCAGATCCTGCCCAACATCCTGGGGCCGCTGATCGTGATCGCGACCCTCGGCATGGGCGGCGCCATCCTTTCCGAAGCGGCCTTGTCGTTCCTCGGCCTCGGCATCCGCCCGCCCTTCCCGAGCTGGGGCAGCATGCTGTCGGAAGCGCGCGACCAGATCACGACGGCGCCCTGGCTGTCGGTGTTCCCGGGCCTCGCCATCTTCTTCACGGTGCTGGGCCTCAACCTGCTGGGCGACGGCCTGCGCGACTATCTCGACCCGCAATCGACGACGCGGCGCGGATGAGGCCGCGGGCATGACGACGCCTCTACTCAAGGTCGAGAACCTGCGCATCGCATTGGCCGGCGACGGCGTCACCTACGATGCCGTCGAAAACGTCTCGTTCGAGATCGGCCGCGGCGAAGCCTTCGGGCTGGTGGGCGAATCGGGCTGCGGCAAGAGCATCACCGCGCTGTCGGTGATGGGCCTGCTGCGCCGGCCGCTGTCGCTGGGCGGCGGCAAGATCATCCTCGACGGAAAGGAGATCCAGAACGTCTCCGCCGCCGAGATGCGCCGCCTGCGCGGCAAACGCATCGCCATGATCTTCCAGGAGCCGATGACGGCGCTCAATCCGCTATCGCCGGTCGGCAAGCAGATCGCCGAGATGTTCGTGCTGCATGAGGGCGCCAACTGGAACGAGGCGATGGACCGCGCCGAGGACGCGCTGCGCCAGGTCCGCGTGCCGTCGCCCGAGCGGCGCATCAAGGACTATCCGCACCAGCTCTCGGGTGGCATGCGCCAGAGGGTGATGATCGCCATCGCGCTGGCCTGCGGCCCCGACCTGCTGGTCGCCGACGAGCCGACCACGGCGCTCGACGTCACGGTGCAGGCCGAGATCATCGACCTGATGGCCGAGCTGTGCGCCGCCAAGGGCACGGCCGTCCTCATGATCAGCCACGATCTCGGCCTGGTCGCCAACATGTGCCAGCGGGTCGCGGTGATGTATGCCGGCCGCATCGTCGAGAGCCAGGTGGCCGATGCCATCTTCGCCACGCCGACCCATCCCTACACGCAGGGGCTGATCGATTCGCTGCCGCGGCTGGGCGAACGGGCGCGCCGCGGTCGCCAGAAGCTGCGCGAGATTTCGGGGGTCGTGCCGTCGATCGCGAACTATCCGGCCGGCTGCCGGTTCAATCCGCGCTGTCCTGCCGTCACCGATGTCTGCCGCACGATCGTGCCCGAGGCCACGCCGCTGCCGGCCGACGGCCTCGTAAGGTGCCATCACCATGGCTGAGTCCCTGCTTTCGCTCGACGACCTCGCGGTCCATTTCAAGGTCGGCAACGCGCTGGCCGGCGGCATCAAGACCCTGAAGGCAGTGGATGGGGTCACGCTCGACGTGAGGCCCGGCGAGTGCCTGGGCCTCGTGGGCGAATCGGGTTGCGGCAAGTCCACCCTCGCGCTCGCCATCATGGGCCTGCTGCCGCCGACGCGCGGCACGATGAACGTCGACGGCCAGCAGATTTCCGGCGCCACGCCGCCCGACCGCATGAAGATGGCGCGCACGGTCCAGATGGTCTTCCAGGACCCCTACGCCTCGCTCAATCCCCGGCAGACGGTGCGCCGCACGCTTGCCGATCCGCTGCGCCTGCACGGCATCACCGACAAGGCCGAGGTCGAGGCGCGGGTGATCGACATGATGGCCAAGGTCGGCCTGCGCCCCGAGCAGGCCGACCGCTACCCGCACGAATTCTCCGGCGGCCAGCGCCAACGGATCGGCATCGCCCGCGCCCTGATCCTGAAGCCCAAGCTGGTGCTGTGCGACGAGCCTGTGTCGGCACTCGACGTCTCGATCCGCGCCCAGATCATCAACCTCCTGCTCGAGCTCAAGGACGAGATGGGGCTGGCCTACATCATGATCAGCCACGATCTCGGCGTGGTCGAGCATGTGAGCGACCGCGTGGCGGTGATGTATCTCGGCCGGATCGTCGAGCAGGGCGGCTGGCAGGAGATCTTCGAGAATCCGCGCCACCCCTATACGCGCGCGCTGATCGCGGCGATCCCCGATCCGTTCCACCGCGCCGCGATCAGCGCCGATGCGAAGGCGCGGGGCGAGATCGCCAGCGCGCTCAACCCGCCCCCAGGCTGCCATTTCAATCCGCGCTGCCCCTTGAGCGCCGATATCTGCACGGCCGAGTATCCCGGGTTCGGCGAGGTGTCTCCGGGTCATCGCGCGGCTTGTCATTTTCGCGACCGCGTGGGTTGATGGGGCAGTAGCCCCATGACTCTCCTCGATACCGATATCCTTCTCGACTGGATCGTTCGCCGCGGCCTCGACGGCCTCGACGAGGGCCAGCTCCTGCGGGAGTTCTGCGAGAAGTGCCGGGAAGCCGGCCTCATGGTGTCGCGGGCGCTGTCCTTCATCGACACGCTGCACCCCGTCCATGAGGGCCGCATCTACCGCTGGCGCGACGACTCCATTGAGGAAGAGGCGGCCATGGACTATGCCCGCACCGACCAGGGCGGTCCCGCCGCCGAATCCTGGCAACGCAGCCCGTTCTTCCACCTGCTGCAGACCGGCGAGGAGGAGCTGCGCCGCCGCATCGGCTTCGGCGAGGATCCGGACTTCAGCGTCATCCAGGAGATGAAGGACCTCGGTCACACCGACTACATCGTCTTCATCCACCGCTTTGCCGGCGACACCAAGATCGGCGACATGGACGGCGTCTATTCGGCCTGGTCGACGCGCCATTCCGAGGGCTTCAGCGACGCCAATATCGTGGCCCTGCGCCGCCTGGTGCCGGCGCTGGCGCTCGCCATCAAGAGCGCGGCCCTGGCGCGCATCGCCGATACGCTGGTCCGGGTCTATCTCGGACGCGATGCCGGCCGCCGGGTGCTGGAGGGCAGCATCCAGCGCGGCGTCGCCGACCGGGTCGAGGCGGCGCTGTGGTTCTCCGACCTGCGCAGCTACACCGCCATCACCGACACCGCCAAGCCCAGCGAGATCATCCCGCTCCTGAACGACTATGCCGAGGCGGTCATCACCTCGATCCACGAGGCCGGCGGCGACGTGCTGAAGCTGATCGGCGACGGCACGCTCGCGGTCTTCCGCGCCGACGATCCGGCCGAGGCCTGCCGCTGCGCGCTGCGGGCCGAGGAGAATCTGCGGACCCGGATGAAGGAGCTGAACGAACGCCGCCTCGCGGGGGAGCAACCGGTCACCACGGCCTATATCGGCCTGCATATCGGCGAAGTCTTCTACGGCAACATCGGCAGCTTCGACCGCCTCGACTTCACGGTCGTGGGGCCGGCGGTCAACGAGACCAGCCGCATCGCCTCGATGTGCCGCTCGGTCGACCGGCCGATCCTCGTCTCCTCGACCTTTGCCGACTCTCTTCCCGCAGAGGAACGCGCCCGGCTGGTCTCGGTCGGCCGCTTCGCCCTGCGTGGCGTCGGCAAGGCTCAGGACCTGTTCACCATCGATCCCGAGCTTCTCTGATTTGCGCTATGGTTGCCGATGGCGCGGACGCTGCTAGGTTCGCGGCCTGACTTAAGAGGAGCAGCCCATGGCCAAGACACCCGCGATCTCGATCGGCATCAAGGAAGCGGACCGCAAGCAGATCGCCGACGGTCTGAGCCACCTGCTGGCCGACACCTACACGCTCTATCTGACGACCCACAATTTCCACTGGAACGTCACGGGACCGATGTTCACGTCGCTCCATACGATGTTCATGACCCAGTACACCGAGCTCTGGAACGCGGTCGATCCGATCGCCGAGCGCATCCGCTCGCTGGGCTATCCCGCCCCCGGCTCCTACGGCCAGTTCGGCAAGCTGAGTTCGCTCGCCGACGCGCCGGCCAAGCCGCCGAAGGCACTGGAGATGGTGAGCATCCTCGTCACCGGCCACGAGGCGGTGGCGCGCACGGCGCGCGGCATCTTCCCGGTGGCCGACAAGGCCGGCGACGAGCCGACGGCCGATCTGCTGACCCAGCGCCTGACGGTTCACGAACAGTCGGCCTGGATGCTGCGTTCGTTGCTAGAATAGCCGTCACCAGCCATGGCCGGAACCAAACGCCGTAGCCTGTTGAGGCTTGCCGGCGGCGGCGCCGCTGCGTCCATGGCCACCATTCTGGCCACCGGGCGCATGCCGGCCTTTGCCCGTCAGAGAACGGTCCACTGGTTGAAGTGGGTCGACTTCGTCCCGGCGTCGGATGCGCTGCTCCGCGGGGAGTTGCTGCCCGAAGCCGAGCGTGCACTGGGCGTCAGGATCGTCCTCGAGACGGTCAACGGCAACGACCTGAAGCCGCGTGTGACCGCCGCGATCAGCTCGGGCGCCGGCCCCGACCTGGTCATGGCGTTCAACGAACAGACCTATCTCTATGCCGGCAGCGCGGTCGATCTCACCGACATCGCCCAATCCGTCGCCCAGGCGGAAGGTGGCCTCTGCGCCTATGCCCGGACGATGTGCAGCAACGGCGGCCGGTTCATGGCCATGCCGTGGGCGGTGATCGGCAACATGATCGCCTATCGGCGGTCGTGGTTCGAGGAGGCCGGCGCGGCCTCCTTCCCCGGGACCTGGGCCGAGTACCGCGACGTCGCGCGCAAGCTCAAGGCCAGGGGACGTCCGATCGGACAGACACTGGGCCATACGCTCGGCGACTCGCCCAGCTTCACTTACCCCTACCTGTGGTCCTGGGGTGGCATGGAGGTCGATCCCACCGGCAAGGTGGTGCTCAACTCGGCGGCGACTCTCGACTCGGTGAAGTTCATGCAGGACTTCTGGAAGGACGCCTGCGACGAGCGCGGCCTCACCTGGGACGATACCGGCAACAACCGCGCTTTCCTGTCCCAGTCCATTTCGGCGACGCTGAACGGCGCCTCGATCTACCTCGAAACGCTGCGCCGGCCCGAGCGCTACCGGACGGCCAACGGCACGCCGATGAACCGGGACATCCTGCACGCGCCGCTGCCGGCGGGTCCGGCCGGACGGTTCGGCCTGCACCTGCTGCAGTCGAACATGCTGATGAAGTATTCGACGAACCAGGAGGCCGTGAAGGACTTCCTGAAGTGGATTCATGCCGAGAAGAATTTCGAGCAGTGGTTCGTCTCGCAGAAAGGCTTCTCGACACCCTGCACCGAGACCTGGGAAGGCCACGCGGCCTGGACCGACGATCCCGTGATGGCGCCCTTCAAAGTCGCCGCGAAGCTTGGCCAGGCGCCGGGCCGCGCCGGCCCTCCGGACGCCAGGGCGGCGGAAGCGCTGTCGACGTACGTCATCTCCGACATGTATGCCAAAGCGGTTCAGGGCATGCCGGCAGAGGAGGCCGTGAAATGGGCCGACGGCCGGCTGAGGAAGATCTACGGCTGAGCCGGCCCCACCCACGACTCCAGCACATCCCACTTCGCCTTGCGCTGCTCGTCGCGCGGCTTCTTGAAGTCGTGCCCGTACGGCGCCGTGTCGAACGAGCCATAGGTCGGATTGGGCAGCATCAGCCATTGCTTGCCCCAGTAGGGCATGCCGGCCTCGAAGGCCTTAACCCGCTCGGCCTCGCTGCTGCGGTAGCGGTCGTCGAAGTCGCCGAGATTGTCGCCGACGTTCAGCAGCACGCGATAGTCCCTGGCGATCGCCGCGCGGCGGGTGCTCTTGGCGCCGGTCCAGTCGGGCTTCTCGCCCTGCATCAGGAACGTGTCGACGTCGCCGCCCAGGGGAAAGCCGAGCTTCGCCATGTTCTCGCGCGTATCCTTCTCGGTCTCGGCGCCGCGGTTGGTGACATAGAAGACCTTCACGCCCTTCGACTCGGCGTACTTGGTGAATTCGACGGCGCCCGGAATCGCCGCGGAAATCTGGGCGGCGCAGAACTGGTTCCAGCTCTTCGTGCTGAAACTCTGGTTCGTCCGCATCATCCAGACCTGGTACTTCGAATTGTCGAGGAGCGTCTCATCGACATCGAGCACGACGGCCGGCGGCAGGGTCTGGAAATCGCCCTTCTGCTCGGCCGGCGCGGCCGTCCAGCTCCTGTCGGCCAGGGCCTCGTCGAGCCGGATGCGCGCCAACGAGTAAACCGTGAGCGCGTTGGCCCTGTATTCGACGGCACGCTGGGTCCACAGCGTCGCCAGCAGCAGGTCGTTGGCCGGCGGCGTTTCCTGGGCGCGAACGCCGCCGCCCGACAGCGCCGCCAGGAGCACGGCGATGAGCAGGCCGTTGCGTGCCCTCATCGCGATATCCTTTCGAGCAGCCGCCGTTTCGTCGCCGGGTCGGCGAACGACGCCTCGATGGTCGTGCGGGCGATCTGCCGCAAATGCTCCTCGTCGAGACCCGCAAGGTCGTACTCGGTCCCGAGCGTCGTGTGGAAGAAGGGCGGATCGTCGGAATTCAGCGTGACCCTCACGCCGGCATCGATCAATCGGTGCAGCGGGTGCGAGGCCCTGTCGGGATAAAGGCCCAGGGCCACGTTGCTGCCCGGGCAGACCTCGAGCACGATGCCGCGCTGCGCCAGTTCCTCCATCAAGGCCGGATCGTCGGCCGAGCGCACGCCATGGCCGATGCGCGTCACCGGCAGGTCGCGGATGGCGGCCCACACGCTCTCGGGTCCCACGACCTCGCCGGCATGGACGGTGCAGCCATAACCGTTCTCATGCGCGAGGCGGTAGGCCGGCGCGAAGTCGACCGGCGCGAACCTGGCTTCGTCGCCGCCCATGCCGAAGCCCACGACATAGGGATGCGGCTCGGCCAGCATGGCGCGGACCATCGCCTCGGCCCGCTCGGGCCCGAGATGGCGGATGCAGATGATGATGATGCGGCCTTCGATGCCGAATTCCCGGCGGGCATCGTCGATGCCCTGCGCCAGCGCCTCGAGCCACTTTGTGTAGGAGATGCCGAGCGCGGCCGGTCGTTCGGGCGAACAGAACATCTCGACATAGACCGCGCCCTCGCGCGCCGCACCGGCGAGATACGTGTAGATGACGTCGCGGAAATCGCGCGGTGTCTTGAGCGCCGTGCAGACGCGGTCGTAGGCGTCGAGGAAGCTCCAGAAGTTGGTCCAGGCGTAATGGCCCCTGGCATCCAGCAGGTTCGGCGGCAGCACCAGGCCGTTGCGCCTGGCCAGTTCGAGGGCGAGCGACGGCGGGATCGAGCCTTCGAGATGGCAGTGGATTTCGGCCTTGGGAATCACGCAAATCCTCGGAGCGGCAGGTCGGGGCGGTGCAGCCAGTTGTCGGCCGGATAATCGGCACGCCCGTCGATCAGGTGCAAGCTGTAGGCATGACGCGGCCGCGACGAGCGGTTGGGCATGCTGGCATGTGGCAACAGGCCATGCAGGACGATCAGGGTGCCGCGCCGGACCTCAAGAGCCACCGGCTCGACGTCCGGCCATGGCGCGGCGTCGAGCGCGCGGGTGACGAGGTCCCCGTCCCGGTAGCCGAACCAATGTCGCAACGGGCCGCGATGGGCGCCCGGCAAAGCGATCAGGCAGCCGTTGCCGCGGTCGGCATCGTCGAGCGCGACCCAGAAGCCCGTGACGCTGGGCGGGTCGGTGCGCAGGAACGTGGCGTCCTGATGCCAGCCCACTTCGCCCCCGATGCGCGGCTGCTTGAAGAGATACATGGACTGCAGGAGCAGCGGCGCGTCGATGCCGAGCGCGTCCGCGAGCGCCGCCAGCGCGGGCTGTCGCGAGAAGCGGTCGAACACCGGATCGAGATCGTGCAGGGCATGACCGATCTTGTTCAGTTGGTCGGGTGCTTCCGCCTCGACGAAGAAGCGGATGTCGCCGCCCGACTCGCGAAAGTAACGGTCGCGCGCATGGGCCTGATCGACGGTCGAGAAGGCCGTCGGCGCAGCGCTGCGGTTGGACGCGGCCACGAGTTCGGCAGCCCGCGCCTTCAGCGCCTCGCAGTCAGCTGCCGTCACGAAATCCGGCAGGACCGCGAAACCGTCTCGTGCGTAGGCGTCGAGGTCGATCACAGCGCGACCCGTTCGAGGATCGCGGGCGTCTCCGACGGCGCCTCCTCTTCGATGCGGACGGCGCGGCGGATCAGGGCAATCGCCTCGTCGGCATCGGCCTCGCTGGCCGCGTGGACAAGGCAGAGCGGATCGCCACTGCGGATCTGGCATCCGACATCGACGAACCCGGTGAGGCCGACCGTTGTATCGATGGCATCGTCGGCATGGCGGCGCCCGCCGCCCAGTTCGACGACGGCGATGCCGACCTCGCGGGCATTCATGCCGGCGACATGGCCGGAGCGCTCGGCCGTACAGGCTTTCACCACCGGCGCGTGGCCGAGATAGCGGGCGCTGTGCTCGAGGAAATCGTCGGGACCGCCCAGCGCAGAAACCATGCGGGCGAAGGTCTCAGCGGCGCGGCCGTCCGCCAGAACGGCCTCGGCCTTGGCCCGGCCCTCGCCGACATCCGCCGCCAGTTTGCCCAGCACCAGCATCTCGCCCGCCAGCGCCATCGTGACTTCGTGCAGGCGCGGCTCGCGCGCCCCGTTGCCGGTGAGATAGGCCACCGTCTCGGCGACTTCGAGCGCGTTGCCGACCTCGCGGCCCAACACGCGGTCCATGTCGGTGATCAGCGCCACCGTCGGCAAGCCGGCCCGGTTGGCGACGTCGACCAGGCTTCGCGCTAGGTCGCGCGCCATCTCCTCGGTGTCGCAGAAGGCGCCGGAACCGCACTTCACGTCCATCGCCAGCCCGTCCAACCCCTCGGCGACTTTTTTGCTGAGGATCGAGCTCACCAGCAGTGGAATCGATTCCACGCTGCCGGTGACGTCGCGCGTCGCATAGAGCCGGCGGTCGGCGGGTGCCAGATCGTCGGTCTGGCCGATCACGGCGCAGCCGACCTCGCGCACGACCTTGCGGAACGTGGCGATGTCGGGTTGGGTCTCGTAGCCCGAGATGGCCGAGAGCTTGTCCAGCGTGCCGCCGGTATGGCCGAGGCCGCGACCGGAGATCATCGGCACGAAGCCGCCGCAGGCCGCCACGATCGGCGCCAGCATCAGGCTCACCTTGTCGCCCACCCCGCCGCTCGAATGCTTGTCGAGCACCGGCCCCGGCAGGTCGAGGTCGCGCCAATCGAGCACGATGCCCGAGCGCGCCAGCCCGAGCGTCAGCGCCACGCGCTCCGGCACGGTCATCCCGCGAAAGAACACGGCCATCGCGAAGGCCGCGACCTGGCCCTCGCTCAGGCCGCCGTCGTGGATGCCGCGCACGATGAAGGCGATTTCCTCCTCGGAAAGTTCATGCCCGTCGCGCTTCCGGCGGATGACCTCCTGCGGCAGCATGCTCATGCGCAGCTTTCCAGGAAGGTGCGCAGCACGCGGCGCACCTTGTCCGCCGCGGCGGCCGCCACCGCGAGGGTCTGGTCGTGGCCGAGCGCGCCGGGCACGAGGCCCGCGGCGTAGTTCGTCATCAGCGACAGCGCCGCCACCTTGAGGCCGGCATGGCGCGCCAGGATGGTCTCGGGCGCCGTCGACATGCCCACGGCATCGGCGCCCAGCACCCGCGCGGCGCGGATCTCGGCTGGGGTCTCGAAGCTCGGCCCGCTGAAGAAGATGTAGACGCCCTCGTGGCAGACGATGTTGGCCGCCCGCGCCGCTTCCATCAGCTTCGTGCGCAAGAGCGGATCGTAGGCATCGACCATGTCGACGAAGCGGCCGTCGCCCGGCCCGACGCCGAACAGCGGATTGACGCCCGTGAAGTTGATGTGATCGCTGATCGCCATCACCGAGCCCGGCGGCATGTCGAGCCGCAGGCTGCCGGCTGCATTGGTCTGCAGCAGGGTCTCGCAGCCCAGTGCGGCCATCGCATCGATGGCGCCCTTCATCTCGTCGGCCCGGCCGTGCTCGTAGTAATGCGCACGGCCCTGCAGCACGGCGACCGGCGTCGCACCGACATGGCCCAGCACCAACCGTCCGGCATGGCCGCCGACCGTCGGCTGCGGGAATCCCGGCAGGTCGGCGTAGGGGATCGTGGCAACCGCCGTCACCTCCGCGACGAAGCCGCCGAGGCCGGAGCCGAGAATCAACGCGACCTTCGGTCGAAAGCCCGGGGCCGCCCGCTCGAGAACGTCGCTCACGGCTAGCCGAAATGCTGCGGACCGAAGGACATCGGCAGGAGCTGCCCCAAGGTCACCGTGCGATGCAGCCCGTCGGGTCCGCAGAGATGGACCGGCACGTCGTCCCCCGCGAACTCGCGCAGCTTCTGCCGGCACCCCCCGCAGGGCGTGATGACTTCCGGGCCGGGACCGACCACGACGCATTCGAGGATGCGCTTGTGGCCCGCTGCGACCAGGGCCGCGATGGCGCCCGCCTCGGCACAGAGGCCTTGCGGATAGGCGGCGTTCTCGACGTTGCAGCCGCCATGGATCGAGCCGTCCTCGGCCCGCACGGCCGCACCGACATGGAACTTCGAATAGGGGGCATGGGCGCGCAGCATCATCCGCTGCGCCAGGTGGAGAAGGTCGTTCATCTCAATGCTCCTTCTCGTAGGGCACGCCGGCCGCCTTCGGCGCGACGGTGCGGCCGATGAAGCCGGCCAACAGGAATAGGGTCAGAAGATAGGGCAAAGCCTGGATCAGTTGCACCGGGACTTCGCCGACGCCGGGCAGCTTCACGCCCTGGAGGCGGATGGCGATGGCATCGAGCAGGCCGAAGGCCAGGCACGCGCCGAAGGCCGGCACCGGCCGCCAGCGCCCGAAGATGATGGCAGCCAGGGCGATGAAGCCCTGCCCCGCCGTCATGTCGCGGCTGAACCCTGCATTCTGCGCGATCGAGAGGTAGGCGCCCGCCAGGCCCGCGAACAGGCCGCAGATCAGCACCGCCCGGTAGCGCAGCCACGATACCGAGATGCCCGCGGCGTCGACCGCCAGGGGGACCTCGCCCACGGCGCGCAGCCTGAGGCCAAAACGCGTGCGCTCGATCACCCACCAGGCCAAGGGCACGGAGAGCAGTGCCGCGTAGACCAGGATGTTGTCGCCGGCGACGGGGAAGAAGATCGGGTTGAGACGCTCCGTCCCGGCCAGCGGCGGCGTCTGGCCGCCCCGCCCGAACCATGCCGTGCCCAGCACCACGGTGAGCCCCATCGCCAGGATGTTGATCGCGATGCCGCTCACCACCTGGTTGCCGCGATGGGTGATGCAGGCAAAGCCGTGCAGCAGGGCCAGCATCTCGGCGGCCAGGATCGCGGCGGCGACACCTGCCCAGGCCGAACCGGTGAACGACGCCGTGGCCGCCGCGAAGAAGGCCGCCATCAGCATCTTGCCTTCGAGTCCGACATCGATGATGCCGCTCTTCTCGGAGAACAGCCCGCCCATGGCGCACAGGATCAGCGGCGTCGCCACACGCAGGGTGGCGGCGAGCGTCGCGACGACGAGGGTGAGCGTCTCCTCCACCTCAGCCCTTTCGCGCGAACAGCGCCTGCAGCCAGGGCCGCGGCAGATGGACGAGCGCACCGGAGAACAGGATCACCAGCCCCTGGATCACCACCACCATTTCGCGCGTGATCTTGGGAATCTCGAAATTGAGTTCGGCGCCACCCTGCTGCAGTGCGCCGAACAGCAGCGCCGCCAGCACGATGCCGAGCGGATGCCCGCGCCCCATCAGCGCGACCGCGATGCCGGTGAAGCCGTAGCCGGCGGCGAAATCGAGGACGAGCCGGTGATGCACGCCCAGCAGCTCGTTGACCGCGACGCCGCCCGCGAGGGCGCCGGACAGGCACATGGCCAGCATCGTGGTGCGCTTCAGGTTGGTGCCGGCGTAGAGCGCCGCTTCCGGATTGTGTCCTAAAGTGCGCAGCCCGTAGCCCCACGGCGTGTGCCACAGGAAGATCCAGACCCCGACGCACGCCAGAAGCGCCAGCAGCAGCGACAGGTTGAGCGCGGAGGGCGCGACCGCGATGCCGACCCACTGCAGCGCGGCCTGCATCGACGGCACCGCGGCGGAGGCGGCGAAGCCGCGGCTCTGCGGCGTCATCGAGCCCGGCGCGATCAGCACGTTCACCAGCAGGTAGACCATCAAGGCCGAGGCCACGAAATTGAACATGATGGTGGTGATGACGATGTGGCTGCCGCGCCAGGCCTGCATCCAGGCGGGGATGGCGGCCCACGCCGCACCGAACGCCGCCGAGGCGAGGATGGCGAGCGGGATCAGCAGCAGGCCCGGCAGGGTGCCGTCGAGCGCCAGCACGGCGAGGCCGCAGCCCAGCCCGCCGATATAGGCCTGTCCTTCGCCGCCGATGTTGAACAGGCCGGCGTGGAAGGCCACGGCGACGGCAAGCCCCGTGAAGATGAAGTTGGTCGCGTAGTAGAGCGTGTAACCGATCGATTCCGACGATCCCACGGCACCCAGGACCAGCAGCTTCAGGGCATGCAGCGGATCGACGCCGATCAGCTTCACGATGAGCCCGACGACGAGGAACGCCATCGCGATGTTGGCGAGCGGCAACAGGCCGATCTCGACCCAGCCCGGCAACGGACGGCGTGACGCGCTCATGCGGCGCGGGCGCCCGCCATCATCAGGCCGAGGGTGCGCTCGTCGGCCTCGCCGGCCGCGACCTCGCCCACGATGCGGCCGCCGAACATTACCAGGATGCGGTCGGCCAGCGACAGGATCTCTTCCAGTTCGACCGACACGACCAGCACCGCGCAGCCCGCGTCACGGCTCCGGACCAGCTCGCGGCGGATGAATTCGATGGCGCCGATGTCGACGCCGCGGGTCGGTTGGCCGACCAGCAGCACCTTGGGATTGCGCGCCATCTCGCGCGCCAGGATCAGTTTCTGCTGGTTGCCGCCGGAGAAGTTCGACGAGCGCAGGCCCGGCGTACGCGGCCGCACGTCGAAGCGCTCCATGAGGTCGGCGCAGTACTTGCCGACGGCGGGTCCGTCCATGAGGTAGTTGTGGCAGAACGGCTCGCGATCCTGATAGCCGAGGATCGAGGTCTCGGAGGCGAGGAAGGCCGGCACCAGCCCCTGCCGCAGCCGGTCCTCCGGGACATGGGCCACCCCGAGATCGCGCATCTCGGCCGGATCGACGGGATGGGCGGCATCGACCCTGCGTCCGCAGGCTTCCATCTCGCCGCCGGTCGGCGGCCGGATGCCCGCGAGAACCTGCAGCAATTCGCTCTGGCCGTTGCCGGAGACGCCGGCGATTCCCACGATCTCCCCGGCCCGCACCTCCAGCGAGATGTCGTCGAGCAGGCGGACGCCGCGACGATCGACCAGCGACAGGTGCCGAGCGGCCAGCCTCGTCTCGCCTTTCCGGGCGGGCGCCTTGTCGAGATCGAAGCGCACCTTGCGGCCGACCATCAGCTCGGCCAGATCCTCGGCATCGGTCTGCGCGGTACGCCGCTCCGCCACCACCTCGCCGCGACGCATGACGATCACCTTGTCGGTCACGCTCAGGATCTCACGCAGCTTGTGGGTGATCAGCACGACCGTGACGCCACGGTCGCGCAGCACGCGCAGGATCTCCAGCAGCCGGTCGGTTTCCTGCGGCGTCAGCACGGCGCTGGGCTCGTCGAGGACGAGAATGCGGGCGCCGCGAAAAAGCACCTTGAGGATCTCGACCCGCTGCTGTTCGCCCACCGACAGGTCGGCCACGCGCGCATCGGGATCGATGGCGAGCCCGTATTCGCGCGCGAGCCGCGCCAGCTCCGTCCGGGCCGCCGCCAGGCCGCCCGCCAGCATCGCGCCGCCTTCGGCGCCCAGGATCAGGTTCTCCAGCACGGTGAAACTGTCGACCAGCATGAAGTGCTGGTGGACCATGCCGATGCCGTGACCGATGGCGTCGCGCGGGCTCGCCATCTCGACCGGCCGTCCGTCGACCAGGATCTCGCCGGCATCGGCGCGATGGAGCCCGTAGAGGATGCTCATCAGGGTCGACTTGCCGGCGCCGTTCTCGCCCACGATGCCGGTGATGCTGCCGCGCTCGATCCGCAGCGAGGCGCCGCGCACCGCGTGCACGCTGCCGAACGACTTGTCGATCCGCCGAAGCTCGATGGCAGCGGCGGCCGTCAGCTCTTGCACGAATTGTTGCTCATATAGTCGTGGACGACGATCTGGCCCGAGATGATGGCCGCCTTCGCGGCATCGACCGCAGCCTTCATCTGCGGCGTGATGAGCTTTTCGTTGTCCTTGTCGAGAGCCCAGTCGACGCCGCCCTCCTTGAGGCCCAGCACCTGCACGCCGCCCTTCCATTCGTTGTTCCGGGCCGCCTTGAAGCTGTTGTAGGCCGCGAGATCGACGCGCTTCAGCATCGAGGTCAGCATGTTGCCGGGATGCAGATGGTTCTGGTTGGAGTCGACGCCGATCCCGAGCTTGCCTCGGTCCTTGGTCGCCTGGAGGATGCCGAGACCTGTACTCCCGGCGGCGGCATAGACGACGTCGACGCCGCGATCGAACTGGCCCTTGGCCAGCTCGGCGCCGCGGCCCGGATCGTTCCAGGCGGCGGGCGTCGTGCCCGTCATGTTGGTGATCAGCTCGGCATTGGGGCTGGCGTATTTGATGCCCTGCTCGAAGCCGCACTGGAAGCGGCGCACCAGCGGGATGTCCATGCCGCCCACGAAGCCGATCTTGCCGGTCTTCGAGGCCATTGCCGCCAGCACGCCGACGAGGAAGGAGCCTTCCTGCTCCTTGAACACGACCGACTGGACGTTGGGCAGGTCCACCACGCTGTCGATGACGGTGAAGTGGATGTTCGGGAACTCCCGCGCGACCTTCTCGAGGGCCACCGCCTGCGCGAACCCGACGGCGATGATCGGATCCTGACCGCGCTGGGCGAAGCGCCGCAGCGCCTGCTCGAACTGGGTCTCGTTGCTGGGCTCGAATTCCGAGACCGCGATGTTGGTTTCCTTCTTGAACCGCTCGGCGCCCTGCCAGACACCTTCGTTGAAGGATTTGTCGAACTTGCCGCCGGTGCTGAAGACGATAGCCGGCTTGATCGCGACGGTCTGTGCCTGCGCGAGGGCGCCGAGGCCGACGGCAGCCAGCACGGAGATCAGGGGGCCAACCCAACGTTTCATTGCCATTCCCATTTTGTTGGCGCGAGTTTGGACCGGCACGCGCCCCCGGTCTAGGCGAAGCGGGAGACACCGGAGACGGGCACGGGACTTGCTATACTACAGGCCAAAGCCACCCCGGGAGGACTCATGGCCGAGTACGATCTCGTCATCCGCAACACCACGATTGCCACCGCCTCCGACGTGGTGAAAGGCGACATCGGGATCGTCGGCGGGCGCGTGGTGGCGCTGGGCGAACGGCTCGACAAGGGTCGTCGCGAGATCGATGCCACCGGCCTGATCGCGGTGCCCGGCGGCATCGACGCGCATGTCCATTTCGACCAGGACACGGCCGATGGCTCTGTCTTCTGCGACGATTTCGAGAGCGGCAGCCGCGCCGCCGCGGCAGGCGGAACCACGACCATCATTCCCTTCGCCTACCAGAACAAGGGCCAGCCGCTGCGCGACGCGGTGAACAAGTATCACAAGCGCGCCGAAGGCAAGTCGCTGATCGACTACGCCTTCCACGTGATCCTGTCGGATGCCAGCGAGAAGATCATGGGGCAGGATTTCACCGCCCTGGTCGCCGACGGCTACACCTCGTTCAAGGTCTACATGACCTATGACGACGTGAAGCTGACCGACCGCGAGATGCTCGACGCCCTGGCCGCCGCGCGCCGCGAGCAGGCGATGCTCATGATCCATGCGGAAAACTCCGACTGCATCACCTGGCTGACCGAGCGGCTCGAGCTGAAGGGCATGACGGCCGCCAAGTTCCACGCGACCTCGCGCCCCTTCGTGGTCGAGCGCGAGGCCACGCACCGCGCCATCTCGCTGGCCGAGTTGCTCGACGTGCCGATGCTGCTGGTCCATGTCTCGGCCAAGGAGGCCATGCACGAGATCCAGCGCGCCCAGGCGCGCGGCCTGCGTGTCTATGGCGAGACCTGCCCGCAATACCTGTTCCTGAGCGAGGAGGATTTCGAGAAGCCGGGCGAGGAAGGCGCCAAATGCGTCTGCTCGCCGCCGCCCCGCGGCACCGACAATCAGGAGCATATCTGGACCGGCCTGTCGGCCAACACCTTCCAGATCCTGTCGTCCGATCATGCCGCCTTCAAGTTCGACGATGTGCGCGGCAAGAAGCTGCCCGGCGCGGCCCAGAGCTTTCGCAAGATCCCCAACGGCGTGCCCGGTGTCGAGACACGGCTGCCGCTGCTCTTCTCGGAGGGCGTCAACAAGGGCCGCCTCACCCTGCAGCAGTTCGTGGCGCTGAGTTCGACCAATGCCGCCAAGATCTACGGCCTGCACCCGCGCAAGGGCACGATCGCGGTCGGGTCGGATGCCGACATCGTATTGTGGGATCCCGAGCGCCGGGTGAGCCTCACCAACTCGATCCTCCACCACAATTGCGACTACACGCCCTACGAGGGACGCGAGCTCACCGGCTATCCGGTGATGACCCTGTCGCGCGGCGAGGTGGTGATGGAGGAAGGCCGCATGAGCGGCTCGGCCGGCCGCGGCGTCTTCCAGAAATGCGACCGCCCCGAAGCCGCCCGCCCGCGCGGCCGGCCGCTGATCGATCCGTCGATCTTCAATTAAGCGAAATGATCAAAGGTCCCTCACTCCGTTCGGGATGACACCGTTTCCTGCATCGGCGCACGACGCCAATTCCAGCAATAGTGTCATCCCGAACGAAGTGAGGGACCTTTCGCTTTTCCTCTAGGTCACCGGCTCGTAGCGCCCCAAAAAGTCGATCACGTCGGCGACCGGCAGGACGTCGGCATATTTGGCCATCATGTCGTAGAGATTGGCGAAGTGCGGGCTCTCATGCTTGTCGGAGACGCATTCCTCCGGAACGATCGTGCGGAAGCTGCGCGACAGGCTGTCGACCACCGTGGCGCGCACGCAGCCCGACGTCGAGCCACCGGTCACGATCACCGTATCGACCCCGTGGAAGGTGAGCAGCGAGCCCAGGTTCGTCTCGAAGAAGGCCGAGGCCATACGCTTGTTCATGACGATGTCACGGTCGCGGTCGATCTCGCAGCGATCGTCGAGTTGGGCCCGCCGGTCGCCGGCCGTGATGCTTCGCAGCGCCGTGGACATGTCGGCACGTGTTCCCCAGACACCGCAATCCTCGCCCGAGCCGAGATAGGCGACGTAAGTCCAGATCACCGGACAGCCACGGGCGCGCAACAGCCGCGCCAGCCGGTTCACATGCTCGATCTGGCGCGGATCGGTTTCGTAGGCCGTCGCGAACTCGGACGGCCGCGTATAGGCGTTCTGGAGATCGACGTTCACAAGGGCTGGCTTGCGCCCAAAGCCGAAGCGGCGCCGCTGCGGATCGGCTTTCAGCGCCTCGTAGAGCTGGCGCGCCGTCTTGGTCGAGGTTTCCACGCGAAGCCCTCCTCAGTGAAAGCGCTGGATCGAATAGGGCGCCACCGACAGGCTCGTGCTGCGGCCGGCCAGCATCTCGGCCGTCAGGCGCGCCAGCACGGGCGCCAGCGTGTAGCCGTTCGAGCCGACGCAGTTGTAGAAGCCCGGCAGGCCCGGCACTTCACCCAGGATCGGCGCGCCGTCGACGTTGACGTTCATGCCGGCCCAGATGCGCACGACATGGAGATCGGCGAGCGCCGGGATGACCCGGCCGGCGATCCAGAGATTGCCCTCGACGCTCGAGCGCAACGCACGCGACAGGCGTTGGCCGTCATCGAGGCCCGCCGTCCAGCCCCCGCCGATCAGGAAGGCGCCCGACGCCATCTGCTTCAGGGTGAGATGGCGGTCGGCATGGGCGATCAGCTTCTCGATGGTGGGCGGCGCCGGCTCGGTCACGATCATCTGCAAGGGCGCGCCCTTGACCGGGACCGTCACGCCGAGATGCGCGGCGACCTGCGGTGTCCAGGCGCCGGCGGCGTTCACGATTCGCCGACAGGCGATCTCGCCGCGGCTGGTGACGACCCGATAGCCGCGCCCGGTGCGCTCGATCGCCTGCACGTCGCTGCCGCGACGGAAGCGGGCGCCCAGGGCACGCGCCCGCTCGGCCACGGCATAGGTGGCCAGCAGCGGATTGATCTTGCCCTCGCCGGGGCACCATTCGGCGGCGATCGCCACGTCGCTCACCCCCGGCTCGAGGCGGCGCAGCTCGTTGGCGCCGATCAGCTCGGCCTCGACGCCATGCTGCCGCTCGATCGCGATCTTGGCCTTGAGGAATTCCACGTCGCGCTCGGTCTCGGCCAGCATCAACCCGCCCATGACCTTCATCTCGAGGTCCTGGCCCGTATCGGTCGCGATCTCGCGCCATAGCGCTACGGAGGCGGGGCCCAAGGGCAAGGTGGCCGCGGCCGGACCGCCGCCGGCCTGGGCCTTGCTGCCGAAGTCGAACGACAGGAGCTGGACATGCAGGCTGCCGGCATTGGCGCCCGAGGCCTGGAGATTCACCTCGTCGCGCTCGACGACCAGCGTCTCGATGCCCTCGCGCGCCAGCCAATAGGCGGCACAGGAGCCCATGATGCCGCCGCCGATCACCAGCGTGTCGACCGTCTCGGTCGCCAGAGGCTCGCTGTCGCGCGGTCGCGACATATCCGGCGGTACGAACTCCTTGTGGCCGCCCCACTCGCCCTGCTCCACCGTCAGCGCGCGGATCGGCACTGGCTTGACCGGCGGCCGCGGCGCGAACAGGTCGAACTCGCCGGCCTCGCTCGTCGTCAGGCGTGCCACCAGCGAAGCGCAATAGCGCCCCTGGCAGCGGCCCATGCCGACGCGGCATTTGCGTTTCAGGACAGCCGGCGAATCGTGGCCGGCCGCGATCAGGGTCCTCAGGTCGCCCGCCGTCACCTCTTCGCAGCGACAGATGATGGCGGCGTCCTCGATCGCTGCAGGATCAAGCGGCGGCACGTCGAACAGCTGCCACAGGGCCGCTTGAAAGCGACGCGACCGGTTCAACGTCCGCCGGGCTTCGTCGCTCTTGATGCCTGCGAGGCCCAGATCTCTGGCAATGGAAGCGGCGGCAATCGTTCCCTGCGCCATGGCCGCCTGCGCACCGCCGAACCGTGCGCCGTCGCCGATGGCGAACACCTCCGGCAGGCTCGAACGGCCCTCCCCGTCCGTCAGCGTTTCCATCGAGCCGGTGCCTCGCGGCACGAAGCGATGGGCGCAGCCCAGCGAACGCGCAATCTCCGAGGAGGTGGCAAAGCCGTAACCCAGCGCGACGATGTCGGCGTCGATCGCGAACGCGCCGGCTTCGACGCGACGCACCCGATCCTCGCCGACCAGCCGCGTCACCGTGCAATCCCAATGGAGGAGAGTGCCCAATCGCCCCGCCAGGCGCGCGCCCTGCGCGATGAGAAAGGGATCGGCTGCGGCGGCGCGCGCCACCGCGCGCCACTGCGCAAGACCTGGCCGCCGCGCCGCCTCGAGCACCGCAACGACATGCGCGCCACCGTCGATCAGCTCCGCCGCAGTCTGCAGGCAAAGCGGGCCATTGCCCGCAATCACGATGCGCTGGCCCGGCGCCACGCGATAGGAGCGCGCCAGCGTCTGCAATCCGCCGACCGTCATCACACCCGGCAAGGTCCATCCCGGAACCGGCAGCGATTGTTCGTAGGCGCCTGTCGCCAGCACCAGGCGTTTGGGATGAAACAACATCGCCTGCCCCGCCACGACGGCGGCGATTTCCCCGGCCGAGAAGGCTGACCAGACGGTGGCTTCGCTAAGGATCCGGACACCCGCCGCCAGCGTCGACTGCCGCAAGACCGCGCCATCCCGGAACTGGCGGTCGAGGTTCGCCAGGTCGGCGTCGTGCGATGGCGCCAGCGGCTTGAAGTACTGCCCGCCCGGATGAAGGCGCTCGTCGAGAACCACGACGGAGGCCCCCGCCACGGCCAACGCGCGGGCCGCGACCAGCCCGGCTGGGCCGGCGCCGACCACCAGCACATCGCAGGCGACCTCTTCAGCCGCGGCGGCTTCCGTCCTCGTCGCCGTCGGCGAATCCGCCACCGGCGAGGACCGCACCGCCATGCCGGACTCGACCTTGGTGAGGCAGGCCCGCTGGCTCGGACGGCCATCCACCGTGACGAGGCAATCGAAGCAGACACCCATGCCGCAGAAGGGACCGCGCGGCGCACCGGAGCGGGCCTCCCGGACGGCGACGATGCCCGACGCCGCCAGCGCCGCGGCGATCGTCTCACCTTGCATCGCCTCGATATCGCGCCCGTCGAAGGAGATCCGAAGGGGCGCGCCCGTGGGCCGCATGTCGGGATGTTTCAGGCGCATGCAAAAGGTCTACAATGTTGCCGGAGGCACAGCATGAAGAAGTTCCGCGGCACCTACACCGTCATGATCACGCCCTTCACCGCCGACGGCCGGAAGGTCGACGAGGCGGCGTTGCGTCGGCTGGTGGACTTCCAGATTGCCGAGGGCATCCACGGCCTCATCCCGCTGGGCAGCACCGGCGAGTTCCTGAGCATCACGCCCGACGAGCGCCGCCAGATCGTGGAGATCGTGGTGAAGCAGGCGGCCGGGCGGGTCCCGGTGCTGATCGGCACGGGCGCGGAATGGACCGACGAAGTCGTCCGCACCAGCCGCGAGGCCGAATCCATGGGCGCCGACGGCGTGATGATCATCCCGCCCTTCTACAGCGTGCCGACCGACGACGAGCTCTTCACCCACTACAAAAAGGTCGCGGACGCGATCTCGCTCCCGATCATGGTCTACAACAATCCGGCGACGGCGAACGTCGACATGCAGCCGGAGCTGATCGCGCGGATCGCCCAGATCCCGAACTGCCTCTACGTCAAGGAGTCGACCCTCGATCCGACGCGCGTGCGCGACATCATCCGCCTCGCCGGCGACAAGATGACGGTCTTCGCGGGCGTGCTGGGCTACGAATCCTTCTGGCTGGGCGCGGAAGGCTGGGTCGCGGTCTGCTCCAACGTGATTCCGCGCTGGTCGGCCGAATTGTTCGAGCTGGTCGCCGACAAGCGCGACATGGATGCCGCGCTCGCGCTCTACATGAAGATGACGCCGCTGCTCTGGTGGGTCGGCGGCCCGCGCTACGTCTCCGGCACCAAGGCCGCCTTCGAGATGATGGGCATGCCCATGGGCCCGCCGCGCGCGCCGCGCCTGCCGCTGCCCGAGGCGCAGCTCCCGGCCTTGCGGGACGTGCTCCACCAGATGGGCGTTCTGACCGAAGAGGCGGCGCGCGCCCGCGCTTAGTGCCCTTCCGGACGAAGTAGAATCACCGTCCTCCCCATTCAAATGGGGAGGTGGCGGCTCGCGGCTTGTAACCAAGCCGCCAGCCGACGGAGGGGTCATAGGCTTGGCGACACCCATGACCCCATCGCCCCGTATGACGGGGCACTTCCCCATCTGAATGGGGAAGAGACTGAAGTCAGCGATCGTCACGCGCCAGCTGGCCATCGACAGCGGACCCGTAGGCTTTGCCGTAATAGGCCTCGATGCGGCGCTGCACGAAGTCCCAGCAGGTGGTCATCGCCAGGTAGATGATGGCCACCACGATGAAGACCTCGAGCACCTGGAATTTCTGCTGCATCAGGATCTGACCGCGCCGCAGGACCTCTTCCATCGAGATCACCGAAGCGATCGACGTGGTCTTGAGCAGGCCGTTCACCGAATTTCCGAGCGGCGGGATGATGACGCGCAAGGCCTGCGGCAGCACCACCAGCCGGAAGATCTGGTGCGGCTTCAACCCCATCGCCCGGGCCGCCTCGGTCTGCCCCTTGGCGACGGACAGGATGCCGCCGCGCAGGATCTCCGAGAGATAGGCCGCCTCGTTCAGCGCGAGGCCGAGGATCGCCGATTCGAGCACTGAAAAGCGCACCAGCCCGAGCTGCGGCAGGCCGGTGTAGATGATGATGAGCTGCACCAGCAGCGGCGTGCCGCGGAAGACCCAGATATAAGTCTGCGCCGCGCGGGCCAGCCCCTTGTGCTTGCTGAGGCGCATCACGGCGAGCAGGAGGCCCAGCATACCGCCCAGGATGAGCGTGCTGATCGTGAGCCCGATCGTCCACAGCGCCCCCTCGAGAAGGTAGAGGTTGGTGAAGTACCCCCAGAAGCCTTCCCAGTTCCAGACTTTCACGCAGGCACCGGTCCGCTAGGCCGGGCCTGGGCCCTTGATGGCGAAGGCCGGCTCGTCGATCTGCAGCACGCCATACTGGTCGAGCAGCTTGGCGTACGTGCCATCCTTCTTGAGATCGTTCAGAGCGCCGACGACGGCATCCGCCAGCGCCTTGTTGGCGAAGGCAAAGCAGGCAATCTGGGGAAACACGCCGCTGATGGCGCGCGTGAAGTCGCCTCTCTGCTGCATGAACATCGCCGTGGCATCGATGCTGGTGGCGGCGTCGGACTGACCGGCCTTCAGCGCCTGGAAGGCCTCGGCGAAGTTGTTGAAGGTCATGACGGTGATGGGCTTCAGGCCCTTCTTGGCCACCATGTCGGCGACTTCGCGGGTGCGTCGCTCCTCGATGCCGCCCAGCTCGACCGAGATGCGCTTGCCGGCCAGATCGTCCACCGTCTTCAGGCCCAGCGGATTGCCCTTGGCGGCGAGGAAGCTGATGGCCGCCTGCTCGGTCGGCACCATGTACATCAGCTTGGACCGCTCTTCGGTCCAGAAGATACCGGTGTTGATCATGTCCCACCGCTTGGCGGCGAGGCCGGGGATCATGGTGGCGAATTCGGTGCGGATATATTCCGGCGCAAGCCCCAGCCGCTTGCAGCATGCGTCGGCGAGTTCGACCCGCATGCCCTTCAGCTGGCCCTTGTCGTCGACATACTGCAGCGGCGGCAATGTCGGATTGATCGACATGATCAGCGTACCGGCCTTGATGAGGGTGGGCGGCGCGATCTTCGGCTGGGCGCGGAGCGCGCCCGGAATCAGCGTCATTGCAGACGCTGTGACAGCGGCGCCAAGAAGACCACGGCGGCGAAGCTTGATGTCGCTGAAACTGTTCATGAATTCCCCCGGAACACGATGCCCACGACCGCATGCAATTTTGACGCCGAAATCCGCCCCTGCTCGGGATGTTTCAGGCCTCACCGCACCAGCCGACAATAATGTCCGACACGACCTCGACCGCCCGCCGATAATCTTCGACGTCGACCCATTCATCGTGCAGGCCGTTCTGCGTGAGATCGCCGCCGAGGGGCCCCAGTCCGATCGTCGGGATGCCAGCCTGGACGATCGGATTGCGGATGTCGCTTGCGGTGTGCAGCGGATTGACGTGCGGCCGTTCGCCGGTGGTCGCCACGATGGCGTCGGCGACGATGCGGTAGAGCGGGCTTTCCGTCGGAACTTCGGCGCCCGATATGCCCGACACCCAGTCTATGCGCGCCAGGCCCTTCACGGCCTCTTCGACGGACGCCTGGACATGGTTCATGTCCTCGCCCGGCAGCAATGAAAGCGCCCCCTCGATGAGGCCGTGCGAAGCGATCCGCGTGTGAGTGCCCGGCGTGCCGACATTCATGTGAGAGATGAGCAGATTGGACGAGCGGCCGACCGCCTGTTCCAGCAGCGGGTGACGAGCGGCCTCTGCCCGTCGGTCCGCCAGCGCCTTCAGGCGGGAATGGATTTCCATCAGCGTGTCGGCCGGATTCTCGGCCTGATGGGCGAAGGCGAGATGGCTGATCTCATGGGTCGAAGGCGGCCTTCCCGCGACGAGGATGCGGAAGTCGAGCTGGCCCAGGCAGAAGGCCTTGATCTCCCGCATGCCCAGACCCGATTCGGCGGGATGACAGTAGACGGCCGCATCGGCTCTCAGTCCGCCGTGGAGCAGGGCCGACACGCCACGCGCATGACGCTTGCTGGGCGTACTGGCCAGGATCACATCTCCGGCTGGCCGGCGACCGGAGGCGAGCAATGCTCGCAACCCGTCGACCATCATCGCCACGCCGGACAGATCGTCCGCGACGCCCCAGCCGTGGATACGGCCGCCGTCGACGACACCGCCGAAGGGATCGCGACGCCACGCGCCGAGCCCGGCAAGGGGCTCGCCATCGGGATGGGCAAAGAAGATGACGCTTCGCCCCTCTCCCTCACCCTTGAAGGTCGCGACGACACTCTCGCGCTCACCCTCGACCATGGCGCGACTCGCCGCGAATTCACCCACCATGGGAACGTCGCCCGGCTTGTAGCGCACGGTCTCGACGGTGCAGCCCAGAGCGCGCGCCGCGTCGGCAACGACCTTCTGTACGGCCGCTTCACCGCCCGTCTGGGCGCGAATGAGCTGCCGCAGGAAGGAAACCGAGTCTTCCATCAGATCGCCATCCGCGCTTCCCGGCGTTTCAGCAGCCTCATCAGGCTGAATGTCGTGTAGTCGATCGGGTCGCCATCGGGCGGCACCTCGCGTCCCCCGACTTTCAGAACGACATTGCCCGGTGCCGCGTGAATCTCGAGTTCATGGCCGGTCTCGCTGATCGCCGGGTCGGCCACCAGCTCGGCTTCCGTTCGATCGAGCCCGAGCCCGGCCAGCGCGACGCCGACCGATGTGTTCAGGTTGTTGGGGAAGTGACGCGCGACCTCGCGCACGCTGCCCTTGAAGAAGACACGGCGCGTCTCGATCGACGCCAGATCGGCGAGCCGTTCGGCCGGCGTCAATCGCCACATGGAAGGTGACTTGAGCTGACGATAGATCACGCGTCCCAACCCCTCCTCGCGCGCGGTGGCGAGCAGGTCGAGCGTCCCGATCGCACCGGGCGCGATCTCCAGGCGGCCCGGCCCCGTTTCCGCCGCATCGATCAAGCGGCGCTCGATCCGCGGATCGGCGAAGGCCGTCAGCGAAAGTGGTATCAGGTCGATGCCACGGGCCATCAATACAGACCCCGTCTCGGCCAGCATCGATGCGGAGGCACACTCGATCGCAACCGCGGGTCCGCGCGCGATGAACGCGTCGAGCGACGTGCAAACGGCCGCGCTGCCCACGATTGCCGCGGCCTCCGGCGCTTGCGCGGGCCGCACCAGAACCGCCGTGACGCCGGGCATGCGTAGCGCCAGTCGTCGCCCGATCCGTCCAAAGCCGACGATGCCGTATCGCGTCACGAAGGAACCACGAAGCCGTAGCGCAGGTTCGACGGTTCGCGGCCCGCACGCTCATAGTCGGACTTGATCGCGGCGAAGCGATCGTCGCGCCAGGCGGCTTTCTTGATGTCGTACTTGTACATCTTCGCGGAATTCTCGCCGAAGATGGCGCGCTTCACCGGCCCGTCGGCGCTGCCCAGCGGGGCAAAGCCGAACTTCTTCTGCATGTCCTCGGGAATCTCGAGGCGACGCAGCGCCTCGATCTGCCATTGCGGCGCGCCCGTCCACACCGCGTCGGTGCCCCAGACGACATGATCGGCGCCCATGCCCTTGATCAGCATGCCCATCAGCGCCGCGCACAGGCGGGGCTCGGTCACCGTCGTCTGGGCGAATATCTGGCCGAGGTCGGCATAGACGTTGCTGACGCCGTACTTCGCGGGAATCTCCGCGAGGTCGGAGGTCCAGTCGACGCGGCCGGTCTTCTCGAACTGGTCGTAGCCGCCGGCCGAAGCGCCGGGCGCGCCGGTCCAGCGGAAGGCCGAGTGGTAGACCACGAAGCGGATCTGCGGCCAGTCCTTGGCCGCCTTCCCGACATCGTCGACCGTCGCGTACGGCGTCAGATGCGGCCAGCGCTGCGAGACCGACGGCGGATAGAGGCCCTTGTGCACGCAGACGATGTCGTAGCCCGCCTTCACGATCTTCTCGTAGAAGGGATAGACGAGCTTCTCGTCGTCCAGGCGCCAGGGATGGCGCGCCAGGTCCTTGTTGGTGTTGTCGCCGACCGTGTAGCCCTTCCAGGAATCGGGCTTCAAGGTCGCGATGCACTTGTCGACCTCATCCATCCAGCCGTCATAGCCCGGCGTGAAGATGGCGTGCGACAGGCAGCGCCTGGATCCGGCCGCCTTGTTCACCTTCTCGCGCGCCTCGGCCTTCATCTCGTTGGTCAGGAACCAGTCGCGCGGATCCTCCGAGGCCGAGCCACTGACCAGCGCCACCTTGGTGTCGCTGTCGAGATAGATCTCCTTGAACCAGTTCGGATACTTGAGGTCATCGAGGGTCTGCGGCTTGTCGACGAGACCGGGATTCCAGCCGGCCTTGCCTACGGCCTCGCGGCCACGCACGAAACCCGCGAGCCGCGTGTCGTCGCGCAGAAAGTGTGTGTGCACGTCCATGACGAACTGATCCTTCAGCCCGTCGGCGCGCGCCTGCGCGAGGTCGACGCTCTTGGCCTCGGCCGGCGAGGCGCCGTAAAGCGGGCCGTAGATCTCGTTCATGGCGACGAAGGCCGTCGCCATGCCGGCGGCGGTCTGGAAGAAGCGCCGGCGCGACAGGCCATTCCTGGGCGCATACTCGTCGGCCAGCGCGTTCATGCGCGCCTCGACTCTCTTCTGAGCCGGCGTCTGCGCGATCGGCAGGAATTCGTCGCTGGACACGACGCGGGTCGGGACGGGGGTCGTGCCGCCGGCCAAGCGGGCCGGTGCCAGACGGCTGCGCTCGTCGTCGCTCAACAGGCCCATGGTGCCTCGCCAGGTGCTGGGGATGAGGGGCGTATCGCCCCCAGCTTACCGGGCGCGCGGCGTCGCGGCGACTCCCGGAACGTGATTCAAAACCGAGTGGACGAGGCCGCCATCGACCAGCAGCGACTGGCCGGTGATGTAACTGGCCTGCGGTCCCAGCAGGAAGGCAATGGCGTCGGCGATATCGCCCGGTTTGGCGACCCGGCCGAGCGGCACCATCTTGGCGCGGCCGCGCGCCAGCACCGGCTTGCTGTAGATGGCGTCCGTCATCGAGGTATGGACGAAGCCCGGGCAGACCGCGTTGGCGCGGATTCCGTCGGGCGCCCATTCCTGCGCCATCATCTCGGTCAGCATGATCAGCGCCGCCTTGGCCGGGCTGTAGGCGCCCGTCGGGAGCTGCGGCACGACACCGGCCATCGACGCCAGCATCACGATGGCGCCCTTCGAGCGCTTGAGATGCGGATGGGCGGCCTTGGCGAGCAGCCAGTTGGCCCGCAGGTTGATGTCGAACACGCGGTTCCAGGTCGCGAGATCGAGATCGATCAGCTTCGCAGGCGCGGCGATGCCGGCATTGCCGACCAGCGCGTCGATGCCGCCCATTGCCTTGACGGCGGCGGCGATCACCTTGGCGGGCTCCGTGGGCCTGGCCATGTCGGCCTTGAGCGTGCGGATCTTGCAGCCGGAGGTGCGCAGGTTGGTGGCCAGCGCCTCCAGTTCGTCGAGATAGGCGACGTCGCAGAGGGTCATCGCCTCCGCGCCGTCGGCGGCCAGTTTCAAGGCGGTCGCGCGACCGATGCCACGGCTTGCGCCGGTAATGACGACCCGCATGTTTTCTCCCCCTCTCGTCTTTCTTATGGGGAGGAGGGTGGCACGGTTCCGGGCCTCGGGTCGATGGGCAGCAGCCGATCGAAGCCGACCAATTTCTCGTAGAGCGCCGCCGCCTGCAGGAGCGCCGCCTCGCCGCGCGGCTTGCCGACGAGCTGCAGGCCCACCGGCCGGCCGAAACTGTCGAAGCCGCAGGGCACGGCGATCGCCGGACTGCCGGTCACGGTGATCGCGGAGTTGAGCGTCGAGCCCGACATGTAGTTCTCGAGCTTTTTGCCGGCGATGGTGGCTGGCGCCCGCAGGTTGACGTCGAAGGCCGCGGTCGGCGCGCCCGGCGTCACCAGCAGGTCGTAGGTCTGGAAGAAGGTGAACATCCGCCGGTACAGCGCCGCGCGCTCACGTTCCGCCCAGGCGAGCTGGCTCGTCGTCTGCTTGAGGCCAAGCTCGGTGTTCCAGATGATGTCGGGCTTGAACTTGTCGCGGTACTGCTGGATCTGCAGCTCGCGATCGACGAGGAACTGCTGGCTGCGGAACGCCATGAACACTTCATCGACCGGGCCGAAATCGGGGGAGACCTCCTCGACGATACAGCCCAGCTCCTCGAAACGTTGCGCCATCCTCGTGCAGATCTCGCGGATCTCGCGGTCGACCTCGAACCGGCCGCCGAAGTCGATGGTGAACGCGACGCGTTTGGGCAGTACGGGATTGGCGACCGCATCGCTGAACGACACGCCTGGCGCGTCGAAGGTCATGGCGTCCTGCGGGCAGAAGCCCGACATCGTGTCGAGGAACAGCGCCAGGTCGGCGACGTTGCGGGCCATCGGACCCTGCACCGACTGCGGCGAATAGAGATTGTTCGAGGTGCCGCGCGTGACCCGGCCCGCCGACGGGCGGAGGCCGACCGTCGAGCAATAGGTGCCGGGACGCCGCAGCGAGCCGCCATGGTCGGAGCCGTGTGCCAGCCAGACCTCGCCGGTCGCCACCGAGACCGAGCCGCCGCCGGTGGATCCGCCGCAGGTGAGCGAGGTGTTCCAGGGATTGCGCGTGCGGCCGAAGACTTCGTTGAAGGTGCTGCCGCCGGCGCCGAATTCCGGCGTGTTCGACTTGCCCATCACGATGCCGCCCTTGCGCTCGATGCGCTCGACCAGCGGGTTCGACTTCTCCGGCACATGGTCGGCGAAGATCGGCGAGCCGTAGGTGGTGCGCACGCCCGCCACGTCGGTCAGGTCCTTGATCGAGACCGGAAGACCGGCCAGCCAGCCCGCCTCGCCCTCGGCCTCGTTGGCGGTGCCCGCCATGATCCGCTTGGCGTGGTCGCGGGCGCGATCGAGGCAGAGCGTCGGCATGGCGTTCACCGCCGGCTCGACCTCCGCCATGCGCGCGGCCGAAGCGTCCACCAGGTCGAGGGGCGAAATCTCCTTCTTCTTGAGACGCGAAACGGCCTCGACTGCGGTAAGACGCCAAAGTTCGTTGCTCATGTATTGCCTCCGACCATCACTGTGCCAGCCTTCACCGCGCCCTGTCTGCCTTCCCTGTCGCGCAAAGCCGGTTTAGCTGCCTTGACGGCTCCGCATGCGCACCGGCCCGATATTCGCCCACGAGGAAACGCCCAATGAAGACCGATCAAGCTGAAGCCGCCGGCCCCCTCAAGGGCCTGCGTATCGTCGACATCTCGACGGTCGTGGCCGGTCCCTTCGCGGCGGGACTGCTGGGCGACTACGGCGCCGAGATCGTCAAGGTCGAGATGCCGGGCGTCGGCGACTCGCTGCGCGCGCTGGCGCCGCACAAGGACGGCGTGCCGCTGTGGTGGAAGGTCACCAACCGCAACAAGAAGGGCATCACGCTCGACCTTCGCCTGCCCGAAGGCCGTGACCTGTTCGCAAAACTGGTCCTCGACGCCGACGTGCTGGTCGAGAATTTCCGCCCGGGCACGCTCGACGGCTGGGGCATCACGCGAGCCTGGCTGCAGGGCCTCAATCCGCGCCTCACCATCCTGAGGGTTACCGGGTTCGGTCAGGACGGTCCCTATGCCGGGCGGCCGGGCTTCGCGCGCATCTTCGAGGCGATGAGCGGCTTCACGCAGATCTGCGGCGAGGAGGACGGGCGGCCGCTGCATCTCGGCTACCCGATCTCCGATGCCGTCGCCGGCCTGTTCGGCGCGGTGGGAATCCTGGCTGCCCTGCACGATCTCGCGCAGCATCCCGAGCGGCGCGGCCAGGAGATCGATTGCTCGGCCACCGAGGCGATGATGCGCACGCTCGAGTTCCTGGCCATCGAGTACGATCAGCTCGGCGCCGTGCGCACGCGGTCGGGCAACCGCAGCCAGTATGCCGCGCCGGGCAATGTCTATCGCACGGCCGACGACAAGTGGGCGTCGATCGCAGCCTCGACCCAGAGCATCTTCGTGCGGCTCTGTGCGGCGCTCGACCTGAAGCACCTGCTGGAGGATCCGCGATTCGCGCTCAATCCGGCGCGGGTGAAGAACTACCGCGAGCTCGACGAGATCGTCGGCGCCGCCATCGGCAAGCTCACTCTCGCCGAATTGCGCGAGACCTTCACCCGCCACGAGGTCGGCTTCTCGCCGATCTACGACATCGCCGACGTCTTCGCCGATCCGCAGTTCGCGGCGCGTCAGGCGATCGTCAGCGTGCCCGACGCGGAGCTGGGTTCGGTGCGCATGCAGGGCGTGGTGCCGCGCTTCTCCGAGACACCGGGCGTCGTGCGCCATGCCGGCCCGGCCATGGGCCAGCACAACGAGGAAGTCTATGGCGGCCTGGGCCTGACTCCTGCGCAGATCGAGGGTCTCAAGGCCCGCAAGGTCATCTAGAAGGTGCATCGGTGTGGCGGGAAATCCCGCACATGAGCAAAGGTCCCTCGCTACGCTCGGGATGACACCGTTTTTGTAATCAGCGCACCTGCGCCAGTTCCAACAATAGTGTCATCCCGAGCGTAGCGAGGGACCTTTCGCTTTGCTTGATACGCGAAGAAGTTAGAAAAGCCCCACCGCGTGCCGACGCCGCTGCGCGGTATAGAGGATGCCCAGCAGCATCAGGTTGAGCAGGTTGAAGGCCAGCGCAGACTGGAACGCCGGCGTATAGGAGAGCGTCGCGTCGAAGATGAAGCCGCCGAGCCAGCCGCCCGCGGCCATGCCCGCCATGGCGAACAGCATCACCACGCCCAGCCGCCAGCCGGCAATCGTCGGGCCGTAGAGGAAGCGCAGGTTGAGCGCATAGCCCTGCACGATGGCGATGAAGGGAATGCCGTGCAGCAGGGACAACGCATAGATTCCGTTGATGTCGCGCACGTAGAGGAACCCGACCAGGGAGCCGATCTGGATCACCGAACAAATCAGGCTGACAGGCAGTGGCCCGATGCGCTGGGCCAGCCGCGCCATGACGAAGGTG
This sequence comes from Reyranella sp., assembly GCF_965228225.1. Taxonomy (GTDB): domain Bacteria; phylum Pseudomonadota; class Alphaproteobacteria; order Reyranellales; family Reyranellaceae; genus Reyranella. The sequence goes on from NZ_OZ245801.1 coordinate 4,504,009, forward strand.
GCGACGATGGCTGAGACCAGCACCAGCGACACCGCCTCGGTGCCGCGCGCCGCCGGGTAGCCCAGGTCGCCGCAGAAGGCGACCATGTGAACGAAGGGAAGCGCCATGGCGGTGCAGCAGCAGAAGCCCGCCGCCGACAGCAGCCCCATGATCGTCGAGGAGGGCAGCGGCAGGTGCACCTTCTCCTCGCGCCGCCGCCCGCCCGGACCGCGCAGGGTCGGCGCGGCCCGGACGTAGAGCGCGCCCAGCAGCAACAGCCCGCCGGCCGACAGGCCGTAGACCAGCAACGTGTCGCGCCATCCGATCTCCGGCAGCAGCAGGCGGTAGACCTGCGGCCAGACCGAGCCGGCCACCGCGGGCCCGATCGAGATGAGAGCGATCGCCATGTTGCGCCGCTTCTCGAACCAGCCCTGCACGTTGTTCATGGCCGGCGTGAAGGTACCGGCATTTCCGAGGAATCCCAGCAGGACGGCATAGCCTGCATAGAGTGCGATCTCGCCGCCGCGGGACGCCACCCAACCGCCCAGCGCGATGCAGACACCGGCAATCAGCAGCGGCACCCTCGGACTGGTGCGGTCGGCCAGCCAGCCCATGAAGACGCCGCCCACGCCCATGCCGAAGAAGCCCACCATGTAGGCGAAGGACGGCACGGCGCGCTGGTCGCCGAAGTCGGCCGCCATTTCCTTGAGGCCGACCATGGGCAGGTAGATGCCGCCGCCGCCCAGCGCGACGCAGGCCATCGAGACCAGCGCCAGCCGCCACGCATAGGCGCTGTCGACGCCCCTCCCCGGCGGGGCGACGCTCACTCGCGCGCCAGCGCCGCCGCGGCTGCCTGCTCGGCGTCGAGCACCTGGTCGTCGTCCATGAGCACGGTGACCTTGCGCAATTTGCCGGTGAAGGCGAACGGCGCCTCGTAGTGCGACACCGGGCTCGACCGGTCGCGGCCGATGTCGAGGCCCGACCAGGAGATGAAGCTCACGAAGCCGTTCTGGGTGTCGAAGCTGCCCGCCGGCTCGCCGTCGATCAGGATCGTGGCGAGGTTGCGCCCCTTGTTGCGCCGCATCTGGACCGCCAGCTTGCGGTTGCCGGCCGGCACCGGCCGGTCGGAGACGATCAGGTGATGCTCGCCGCCGATGTTCATGTCGTAGGCCAACTTGCCGTCCTTCATGTAGAGCGAATAGCCGGTGGTGGCGTCGCCATGGGCGATCAGCACGCCCTCGGTCATCGCGCCGTCGACCTGCACGTCGGCCTCGATCGTGTAGGTGCGGTTGCGCACGTCGGGCGCCACGTCGGTCGGGACGTGGCCCATGCCGGCGTGGAAGACGAATCGGTTGCGCGGGCCGTGGAAACGCTTGGCATTGTCGGCGAAGCGCGGCGCGAAGCGGTCGTCGAGCGGCAGCACCTTGCTCGCCTCGGCCTGGCGCCACCATTCCTCGATCATCGCCTTCAGCCGCTCGGGCTCTTTCTCGGCGAGATCGTTGGTCTCATTGAAATCCTGGTCGAGGTGGTAGAGTTCCCACTTGTCGTTGGCGAAGTCGGCGCCCGGCGGGTGGTAGGAGACCGCCTTCCAGCCGTCCTGCACCAGGCCGCGATGGCCGAACATCTCGAAATATTGCGGCTTGGCCTTCGACTTGGCCTTCGCATTCTTGAGGCTCTTGGCGAAACTGGTGCCCTCGAGCGGCATCTGCTTGACGCCGTTGATCGCCTTCGGCGGCTTGATGCCGACGACGTCGAGCAGGGTCGGGACCAGGTCGCTGGCGTGGCAGAACTGATGGCGCAGCTCGCCGCGCGCGGCGATCCCCTTGTCCCAGGCCATGACCAGCGGATCGCGGATGCCGCCGCCATGGGTGTTCTGCTTGTAGCGCCGCAGCGGCGTGTTGGCCGCCATCGCCCAGCCCCACGGGAAGTTCGAATGGGTGTCGGGCCCGCCGATATCGTCGATGCGCGCGATCTTCTCCTCGAGCGATTCGCGGCGCAGATTGTAGGGGCCCATGGCGTTGATCATGCCGAAGGGTCCGCCCTCCTGGCTGGCGCCGTTGTCGGACATGACGATGACGAGCGTGTCGTCGAGCTGGCCGCTGCTCTCGAGGAAGGCCATCAGGCGGCCGATATGCTGATCGGCATGATCGAGCATGGCGGCGTAGGCGGCCTGCAGCCGGGTGAACAGGCGGCGCTCCGGCTCGGCAATCTCGGCCCAGGCGCGCACGGAATCGTTGCGCGGCGGCAGCATCGTGCCCTTGGGCACGATGCCCATCTCGATCTGGCGCGCGAGGCGCCTTTCACGCTCGGCGTCCCAGCCTTCGGCAAAGATCGAATCGTACTTGGAGACGAGGTTGAACGGCGCCTGGTGGGGCGCGTGGCAGGCGCCGAACGCCAGCCAGGTGAGCCACGGCGTCTCGGCATTGTCGGCGGTATGGTCGGCGAGATAGCGGATTGCCTGGTCCACCAGGTCGGAGGTGAGATGATAGCCGGTGGCGAAGGTGCCCGGCGGATCGACCGGCGTGTTGTCACGCACCAGCTCGGGCGCGAACTGGTCGGTCTCGGCATCCATGAAGCCGTAGTAGCGGTCGAAGCCGCGGCCCAGCGGCCAGCCGTCGAACGGGCCGGTCGCGCCCGACTCGGTGAGCGGCGTCACGTGCCACTTGCCCAGCATGTAGTTGCGATAGCCATGGGGACGCAGCATTTCGGCGATGGTGCCGGCCTCGCGGCTGATCTTGCCGCGATAGCCCGGGTACCCCGAATCGAAGTTGGCGAGGCAGCCCACGCCCACCGAATGATGATTGCGGCCGGTCAGAAGGGCCGCCCGCGTGGTCGAGCACATCGCCGTGGTATGAAAGCCGGTGTAGCGCAGCCCGCGCTTGGCGAGGGCATCGATCACGGGCGTCTCGATCGGTGAGCCGTAGCAGCCGAGGTCGGAGAAGCCGACATCGTCGAACAGGATGACCAGGATGTTCGGGGCGCCTTTCGGCCGCTTCGGGGCTTCCGGCCAGTGGGGCTGTGACTCCTGAACCGTCTTGCCGATCTTCCCGTGATGTCCCGTCATGCGTTTCCTCTTTCGTTGTCGCGTTTGTCCGACACTTGGCCAGCGCGATCAACCTTGTCGCAGTTCATGCCACTTGTTAGGGAAAGTCATGGCTCACTTCACCTCCGATGGGCTCGACCTCGCCTACGACGAATTCGGCCCCGCCGATGGCCGCAAGGCGATCGTGCTGGTGCACGGCTTTTCCGCGAACCGCACCGAGAACTGGAAGCGCATGGGCTGGTACGACGCCATCGCCGCCAAGGGACTCCGCGGCTTCGCGCTCGACAATCGCGGCCACGGCGAAAGCGCCAAGCCGCACGATCCGGCCCTGTACGATCGCGAAGCCATGGCCCGCGATGTTTTTGCATTGATGGACCATGCCGGCGTCGAGCGCGCGCACGTGCTGGGCTTCTCGATGGGCTCGCACATCGCCCTGACGGCCGCCCTGCTCGATCCCGGCCGCATCGATCATCTGGTCGTGGCCGGCGTCGGCGCCACGCTGTTCGATCCGCCGCGCGAGGAAGGCGCCATGGCCGCGGCCATGGAAGCAGCCAACCCCGACGAGATCGCCGATCCGATGCTCAAGAGCTTCCGCCACTTCGCCGACGAGCAGAAGGAAGACCGGCTGGCCTTGGCCGCCTGCTCGCGCGGACCGCGCCTGCCGCTCACGCGCGACTCGCTGATGGCGATCCGCCGACCGACGCTTGTCGTCGCCGGCGCCCGCGACCAGCTCGCCGGCCCACCGCAGGGACTGGCCGCCGCCATCCCCGGCGCCAAGGCGGTGACCCTGCCGGGGTGCGATCACTTCTCCTGTATCGGCCATCCGATGTTCAAGGCCACCGTGTTCGACTTCTTCGACGGCTGGCTCGAGTAGGCTGGATGGCAAGGGTCAGCTTCAAGTCGATCCAGGCACGCGCTGCCAGGCGCAAGGGCGGCGAGAAGGCGCTGGCGGCCCTGCTGCCGAAGAAACGCGACAACAAGGCTCTGGCGAAACTCACGGACGACCGCGTGCTGGCCGAGATGGCGCGCCGCGTGTTCTGCGCCGGCTTCGTATGGAGCGTCATCGACAAGAAGTGGCCGGGCTTCGAAGAGGCCTTCCTTGGCTTCAATCCCAAGCGGCTCCTGTTCCAGCCGGCCGAGTTCTGGGAGAAGCTGACGCAGGACACCCGCATCGTGCGCAACCCGACCAGCATCCGGTCGGTGCGCGACAATGCGAAGTTCGTCACCGACATCGCGGCGGAGCATGGCAGCTTCGGCAAGTTCCTCGCCGCCTGGCCGGCCGACGACCAGATCGGCCTGCTCGAAATCTTCGCCAAGCGCGGCTCCCGTCTCGGCGGCTTCTCCGGCCAGTACCTGCTGCGCTTCCTCGGGCGTGATTCCTTCATCCTGACCGGCGATCTCATGATGTGCCTGCGCGATGCCGGCGTGCCGATCAGCGAGAAGGGCACGTCCAAGAAAGACCAGAAGCTCGCCCAGGCGCAGATCAATGCCTGGGCCGAAGAGAGCGGCCTGCCGCTCACCCACATCTCGCGCATCTGCGCCCTGTCGATCGGCGAGAACCACGATGCCGCGCGCCTCGCGGAAACCATGCGGACGTGACCATGACGAACATCCTGCTGATCAATCCCAACACCACGAAGTCGATCACCGACCTCGTGCTCAAGACGGCCAAGGGCTTTGCCTCCAAGGGCACCCGCCTGCGGGCGCTCACCGGTTCCTTCGGTCCGCGCTACATCGCCTCGCGCGCGGCCTATGCCATCGCGAGCCACGCCGCGCTCGACGCCTACGCCAACGATCGCGGGCCGAAGGATGCGGTCGTTCTCGCCTGCTTCGGCGATCCGGGCCTCGCCGCTCTCAAGGAGGTCAGTCCGGTGCCGGTCGTGGGCATGGCTGATGCGTCGATCCTGCAAGCCTGTGCCATGGGCAATCGCTTCTCGATCGTCACCGGCGGCGAGCGCTGGAAGTCGATGCTCGAGGAATTCGTGGCGGGCCATGGCCTCTCCTCGCGCCTCGCCTCGGTGCGCACCGTCGCGCCGACCGGCGCCGACATTGCGCGTAACCCCACGGCCGCCATGGAATTGCTGGCAAAAGGCTGCAGCGCTTGCGTCGAAGAGGACGGCGCGGACGTCGTGATCCTGGGCGGCGCGGGCCTGGCCGGGCTGGCCGCCAAGCTGAAGCACATGGTCGACGCCCCTCTTCTCGACGGCGTGGCCTGCGCCATCTCGATGGCCGAGGGTCTCGCGCTGCAGAAGCCCGCCAAAGCCACCAATGGTGCACTTGCGAAGCCCGGCGCCGTCGACAGCATCAGACTCTCCAAAGGTCTTTCGAAGCTGCTGCAATCACCCTAGGGTCCGTCCCTATGCGGTTGGTCAGCTTTCGCCATGCGGGCGCGAACAAATTCGGCGCGGCCGTGGACGGTGGCATCGTCGATCTGTCTGCACGCACGAAGGGGCGCTGGTCGGGCTTGCGCGATGTCATCGCGACCAAGGCGCTTGATGAACTTCGCGCCGCACTGAAAGGCGCAACGCCCACTCTCGCGTTCGAGGATGTCGAGTGGCTGCCGGTGATCCCCGATCCGGGCAAGATCCTCTGCGTCGGCCTCAACTATGCGAGCCATGTCGGCGAGGTCGGACGCCAGATGCCGACGGTGCCCAGCGTGTTCTCGCGGCTTCACGACACGCTGGTGGCCCATGGCGGCGACATCGTGCGGCCGCGCGCCTCGGGCGACTTCGACTATGAGGGCGAGCTCGCCATCGTGATCGGCGAACGCTGCCGGCACGTCCCGCGCGCCGGCGCCCTGTCGGTGATCGCGGGCTACACCTGCTTCATCGACGGCAGCGTGCGCGACTTCCAGAAGCATTCGGTCTTCGCCGGCAAGAACTTCCCGGCGACCGGGCCGCTGGGCCCGTGGATGGTCACGTCTGATGTGATCGCCGATCCGCAGCGGCTGGAGCTGACGACACGGCTGAACGGCAGCGTGGTGCAGCACGACACGACCGATCACATGATCTTCGATGTCGCCACCATCATCGAATATCTCTCGACCGTGACCTGGCTCGAGCCGGGCGACATCATCGCGACCGGCACGCCGGACGGCGTCGGCACGGGCCGCAAGCCGCCGCTCTGGATGAAGTCCGGCGACAGGCTGGAAGTCGAGATCTCAGGCATAGGGACTTTGGGCGTCAATGTCGTCGACGAGTAACTCATTCGACCTGCCGGCCAGCGATGCCGGCAGCGATGCGAAGAAGGCCCGCGAATTCAAGGTGATCGCGCTGATCGCCGTGGCGCATTTCGTGAGCCACGTGCACATCATGCTGCTGCCACCGCTGTTCGGCGAAGTCCGCGCGGCGTTCGGCGTCAGCTACGTCGAGATCGGCTTCGCGCTCACGGCGTTCAATGCCGCCTCCGCCCTGCTGCAGACACCGGCCGGCTTCCTGGTCGACCGGGTCGGGCCGCGCGCCATGCTGACCGGCGGCCTGATCCTGGGCGGCGTCGCCGTCGCGGCCGCCGCGATGCTGCCCGGCTACTGGTTCTTCGTCATCGCCTACGGCTTCCTGGGGCTCGCCAACACCGTCTATCACCCGGCCGACTATTCGATCCTGTCGGCCACCATCGATCACAAGCGCATCGGCAAGGCCTTCTCGATCCATACCTTCGCGGGCTATCTCGGCTCGGGCGTCACGCCGGCGCTGGCGCTGGCCTGTGCGGCCTTGTGGGGCTGGCGCGGCGCCTTCCTGTTCGTCGCCGGCCTCTCGATCGCGACCGCGTTGCTGCTGATCGTGATGGGCAGCGTCCTGCCGCGCGTCGTGCACAAGCCCGGGCAGCAACCGGCAAAGGAGAGCGGCCAGAAGGTCGGGCTCGACCTGCTGCTGAGTGCGCCGATCCTGCGCAACCTGCTGTTCTTCTTCTGCCTCGCCATGGCCAATGGCGGCATCCAGGTCTTCACCGTCGTCGGCATGGCGCAGATCCATGGGACCCCCGCCGATGTCGCCAGCGTGGCTTTGTCGGGTTTCCTTTTGTGCAGCGCCGGCGGCGTGCTGCTGGGCGGCATCATCGCCGACCGCACGCCGCATCACGAGCGCGTGGCGGCCATCGGCTTTGCCTGCACCTCGACCATGGCGATCCTGATGGCGTGGGTGAACATGCCGGCCGCCGTTCTGATCGGCGTCATGTCGCTGGGCGGTCTGCTGAACGGCATCATCCAGCCGTCGCGCGACATGATGGTGCGCGCGGTCACGCCGCCGGGCTCGTTCGGCAAGGTGTTCGGTTTCGTCAGCACCGGCTTCAATCTGGGCGGCATGGTCGCCCCGCTGCTCTATGGCGCCCTCATGGACCACGGCGAGCCGCGCGCCATCTTCATGATCGTTACCGGCTTCATTTTCCTGGCGCTGATCACCGCGATCACCCGCCGCAAACCCGAGAGCATCGCCTGATGGATTCCCTGACGCCTGCCACGCCTCCCAAGACGGAAGCCCTCGCCCGCCGCTATGGCGCCGATGTCCTGCCCGCGGCCGGACCGTGGAACGAGACCATCGCCACGATGCTCGATCATCGCTCGGTGCGCAGCTACAAGCCCGATCCCGTGCCGGCCGGCGCGCTCGAGACTATGATCGCCGCCGCCCAGTCGGCCGCCACCAGCTCCAACATGCAGTGGTGGTCGGCGCTCGCCGTCACCGATCCCGCCAAGAAGAAGGTGCTGGCCGAGATCGCCGGCGGCCAGAAGCATATCGAGCAGTGCCCGCTGTTCATCGCCTGGATCGCCGACATGTCGCGCAACCAGCGCATCTCCAACGCGACGAAGACGCCGTTCGAGACCATGCCCTGGCTGGAGACCTTCATGGTCGCCTCGATCGACGCAGCACTGGCGGCCCAGAACGCGGTCGTCGCGGCGGAGTCGATGGGCCTGCGCACGGTCTATATCGGCGCCATGCGCAACGACCCGATCCGCGTTGCCGAGCTGCTGGGCCTGCCGCCCCAGGCCGTCGTCGTGTTCGGCCTCTGCGTCGGCTACGCCACCGAAAAGGGCGAAGGCGAGGTGAAGCCGCGCCTGCCGCAGTCGGTCGTGCTCCACACCGAGCGCTACGACGCGAGCAAGGAAGAGGCGCTGCGCACCGCCTATGACGCCGAGATGAGCAAGTTCTCGGCCCGCCACGAGTTGCAGGCCGCGACCTGGACCCAGCGGGTGCTGAACCGGCTGGGGCCGATCAAGGCGATGAACGGCCGCGAGACGCTGCGCGCCGCGCTGGCGAAGATGGGATTCGAGGTTCGGTAGAGCGTCCACCTCTCCGTTCCGAAGGAAGGATGATGGGTGATCGCTCTTTCTTCGGCGCTCCCGGACATCGCAGAGCGATGTCCTGACGCTACCCGGCCGAGCTTCGCTCGGCCGCATGGCACGCCGCGTGCTGGAGTCGTCTGACGGTCAGGACGGAGGGCATCATGCGGCGGACGGCTCATCGCTTTCTCATGACATTGGCGCTCTGCGCGGCGGCCAGTACGGCCTCGGCGCAGGGGCATCTCAGGATCGGACTGGGCGACGACCCGGACGTGCTCGATCCCACCCTGTCGCGCACCTACACCGGACGCATCGTCTTCGCCTCGATCTGCGACAAGCTGTTCGACATCGACGAGAAGCTCACGGTGGTGCCGCAGCTCGCTCTCGGCCACGAGACCTCGGCCGACGGCAAGACGGTCCTCATAAAGCTTCGCCCCGGCGTGAAATTCCATGACGGCGAGCCGTTCGACGCGGCGGCGGCAAAGTACAGTCTCGAACGTCACCTCAACATGAAGGGCTCGTTCCGCAAGCCCGAGATCGGCATCGTCGAGAGCGTCGACGTGGTCGACCCGCTGACCGTCAAGCTGAACCTGAAGCAGCCCTTCTCGCCGCTGCTAGCCCAGCTCACCGATCGGGCCGGCATGATGGTGTCCCCCAAGGCCGCGGAGGCGGCGGGCGACAAGTTCGGCCTCAAGCCCGTGTGCGCCGGGCCTTACAAGTTCGTCGAGCGAGTCCAGCAGGACCGCATCGTCGTCGAGAAGTTCGCCGACTACTGGAACAAGGACCAGGTGTTCATCGACAAGATCACCTACCTGCCCATCGTCGATACGACCGTGCGCCTGGCCAACCTGCGCTCCGGCGGCATCGACCTCACCGAGCGCATCCTGGCGACCGACATCCCGACGGTGCGCGCCGATCCCAAGCTGAAGCTCGCCAACTCGGTGTCGCTCGCCTGGTTCGGGCTGATGATCAACCAGGAAAACGGGCCCAAGTCGAACAATCCGCTCGGCAAGGACCCGAGGGTGCGCCGCGCCTTCGAGCTGGCGCTCGACCGCGACGCCATCAACCAGGTCGTGTTCAACGGCGAATTCGTGCCGGGCAACCAGTGGGTCAGCCCACAGAGCCCGTACTATCAGAAGGACTTCCCGATCCCCAAGCGCGACATCGCCAAGGCCAAGGCGCTGATGAAGGAAGCCGGCATCACCGGCAAACTCACCCTCGACTACATGGTGAACAACGCGCCGGAGTCACGGGCCATCGCCGAAGTCGTGCAGTCACTGGTGGCCGAAGCGGGCTTCGACCTGAAGCTGCGCGTCGTCGAAGTCGCGACCGCGCTCAAGGCCGGCGAGGATGGCGATTTTCAGATCTATGCGTTGACCTGGAGCGGCCGCAGCGATCCCGATGGCAATTCAGTGGTCTTCCAGACCTGTGGCGCGCCACAGAACATGGCGAAGTACTGCGACAAGGAACTCGATGGCTGGCACCAGGAAGCCCGCGCGGCCACCGAGTTCGAGGCGCGCAAGGCCGTCTACCGCAAGATCACCGAGCGCTTCCTCGACAAGGGCTGGATCTTCTACCTCTACCACCCGCAGAACCTGGCGACCCATACGGTCCGGCTCGAAGGATTTCGTCCGGTGCCGGATGGGCTGCTGCGGGTGGTCGGGCTGAAGCTGAAATAGCGCCGGCTCAGTCGAACTTGCCGCTCTTCAGCCGGTCGACCATCGGATTCTGGGCCGGCGCCGCGACCCGGCGCAACGTGTTGGTGTCGCGGTGGTTGAAGGCCGGTGTCTTGCCGCGCACCGCCAGGTCCGTGCGCGTCACGTAGGACCAGGAACCGTCATCGTTGAAGGTGATGTCGATTCGGTAATAGTCGGTGCGGAACGCCTGCTCGAGGAAGGTGGTCGAGCAGATGCCGAAGCGCGTGTCGCCGCGCGTGGCTTCCACGGAAATCGTCTTGTCGCCCGGCTTCGCCGTCCCGCCCGCCAGCACGACCTGGCCGCGCGGAATCGCGATCGATTGCATGATCAGGCCGGTGGCCGGTTCCCACAACCAGTAGCCGACCTGGTCGTGGAAGGTGATGGCTTCTTCGTCGGTGTTGATGTGGATGTGGTAGCGCAGCCCGTAGAGAAGCTGCGGCCCGTTGGGCTGAGGATCGATCGGCTCCATCCGGATATGCTCGCGAAAGCCGCGCTGCTCCGGGCCCGGCGCCTTGGGCGCGATGTCGATCCCCTTGTCGGACTCCCAGTCGCCGGCCAGGCGGGCCAGCGGCCCCAGGTTGGCCAGCGTGTCGGCTGAAAAATCCTCGGGCTCGGTAAAGACGTCTTCGGGAAGGGTCGACATGGGGTCCTCGGGCTGCACTCGCGCGGACTGTGCAAGCCCGGCCCCGGGTTAACAAGCGCGCGGCTTGTCACGCATCGCGCCAGTCGAAGGTGAGAGGCGCTTCGCGGAAGGCGAAGCGATCGAGGTGGCTGGCCACGGCGCCTTTGAGGGCCTCGAGCTGCCCCTCGGCACTGGCCTCCAGCCGACACTCGAGCGCGTCCGCCTGTGCCGTGAGGTGAAGGGTGGCATCGCCCGGCCACTCGGCGCCCCGGGCGTTGCGCGGAAACACGACCCTGCCCGTCTCCGGCGTGAATTCGACTTCGAGATTGTGGCTCCAGTGCTTGCAGAGCTGCTGGAGGTAGCGGCTGCCGTTGACCGTCGGCACGCGCGCGCTGCTGGTGGCGCTCATAGGCGTTCGATCCTCTGCGCGGCCTCGTCGATGATGGCGACAGCGTCGTGGACCGTCTGCTTCTGCACGCCGTCACGGCCGAGGCGAAGGATCAACGCCTCGCGCAGATTGCCCATGGCCCGGCGCACCGGCGCGGAGTCGGTGCGCTCCTGGAGGCCGGCAAGCTCGGCCAGTCGCGCGAACAGCGCGGCGACTTCCACCTTGCGCTCATCGAGATGGGCGGTGCCGTCCGGCGTGACCGCGAAGGACTTGCGCGCGCCTTCCGACTTCACCTCCGCGATGTGGCCCATCTCGTCGAGCATCGTCAGCGTCGGATAGATCATGCCCGGGCTCGGCACGTATCGACCGCCGGTCAGCTCCTCGATGGCGCGAATGAGCTCGTAGCCGTGGCGCGGCTCATCGGCGATCAGCTTCAGCAGCACGAGCCGCAACTCGCCCGAATCGAAGACGCGCCGGCGTCCCCGCCCGCCATGACCCTCGCCGGCATGCCCTTCCCAACCATGGCCGGGCCGGCCAAAGCCGCGCCGACCGAAATGATGCCGATGGGACGGCTCCTGCGAATGATGATGAAAACCTCTCATGGATTCGTCTTTCTATGTTTGAACATACTCAAGATATATCTTGAATGTTCAAAAAAGCAAGCCCCCTGATGAGGATTCGCGATTTGAAACTCGAGTTACGCTGCCGGAAGCGTCAGTGACGCCCCACTCGATTGACCGGACCGCCCCTGTTCACGTCGCCGTCCACTCCACGGCCCGGGGCTACGCCGACGCCGGGAGCGCCCGCGCCAACGCCTGGCGTGACACCCACGCCGGGAGCGCCGACGCCAACGCCCGGCGCAACGCCCACACCCGGCGCGCCCGCGCCGACGCCCGGGACCACGCCCACGCCCGGCGCTCCGGCGCCGCGAGGTGCCCAGACGCAGCCATGCGGCACGCCTTCAGCGCGGCAATAGACTTCCGCGTTGGCCGAGGTCGCCAGAAGCGCCAGACCCAGCGACAAACCTGCGATTGTGCGAACCATGATTTTCTCCAACACCCGTATGGGATGCGGCGAGTGTCTAGCACGTCGCCGACAGCGACGCGCGAGAATTGAGCCGCCCCGCCGATCGAACCTCCCTGCGGTTCTCTACGGGCGCCAAGCCGCTAGGATCGCGGCCGCCTTCAGCTTCACCGCCGCCGCATCGTCGCCCGGTTTATAGAGCGACGAGCCGAGACCGAAGCCGGCCGCACCAGCCGCGCGCCACGCGGCCATGTTGTCCGCGCCGATGCCGCCGACCGGGATCAAAGGCGTGCCTTTCGGAAGCACTGCCAGCAACGCCCTCACGACGGCGGGCGACGCCAGCTCGGCGGGAAACAGCTTCAATCCGTGCGCGCCCGCCTTCAGGGCCGCGAAGGCTTCCGTGGGCGTCATGACTCCGGGCAGGCTCGCCAGGCCGAGCCGCACCGTCTCGACCACGACCTCGGGATCGAAGTTCGGTGCGACGACCAGTTCGCCGCCCGCCGACGCGACGTCGCGCACCGCGACTGCCGTCAGCACCGTACCGGCGCCGATCACGGCGTCGGGGAAGCGCTTGCGCAGGGCCGCGATGCTGTCGAGCGGCTGCGGCGAGTTGAGCGGGACTTCGATCAGCCGGAAGCCGGCTTCGACCAGCACGTCGCCGATCGCCGGCGCCTCGGCGGGCTTCACCCCGCGCAGGATGGCGACGAGCGGCAGCGCGCGCATCGCAGCCTCGAACCTCTCCACTGCCTTCATGGCTGCACAGCCCTCATGCCCGCCCAGGTCGCCTCGGCACCGAAGCGGCGCACCCGGACGCCGCTGTGGCCCAGCGCGAGAGCATAGCGTTCCGTGAGGCCCGCCGCGCCGATGACGATGACCTCGCCGTCGCCCGCCAGATCCTGCGTGCGCAGCTCCTCGCCGATCAGCAGGCCGGACAGGTAGCTCGCCGACTGGACCGGGGACAGCCGGTCGAACAGCGCGAGCGCCCGCACACCGAAGGCGTCGTGCAACAGACCGTTGCCTTCGCCGGCCCGCGTCACGCCGCGCAGGAACATCGCCTGGTCGAGCGGCGCATCGGCGTCGAGCGTCCGGGCCAGGATGGAATGCTGGCCGAGCAGCCCATAGACCTCGCCGGTCATGTAGGTCCGGAAGCCGGTGACCTGCCCGTCCCGCACCGTGGCCCACTTGCTGTGCGTGCCCGGCAGCACGAACAGCCCGTCCGTCAGATCGGCCAGCCGCATGGCGCCGAAGATCTGCACTTCCTCGCCGCGCATCACGTCGGGCACCTCGCCCTGCTCGACGCTGAGGCCGGGCACCAGGGCGATCCGCCCCGGCTCGATCCAGTGCAGGTGTCGCTTGAGGTCTGCGGGTCCGGCGGGACAGGCGACATAGGGCGCCTCGACCCAGCCCTGCCGGCTGCCGGCCATGCCGGAGATCAGGCACACGCTGCCGGCCGGCTTCATCCAATCGGAGAACAGCGAGTCGAAGACGCCGGCGAAATCGCCGTTCGGGACATTGAGAATCCCGAGCGGCGCACTCTTCTCCTCCAGCACGCGCCCCGACTCGTCGAAACGGGCGCCGCGCAGCGAACTCGTGCCCCAGTCGACGGCGATCAGGTGGGGCACTTCAACCACTCACCTGTTGGCGAACGAGGCGTAGGTTCTGACGGAAATCTGATGTCGTGGCCTCAGATAGGGATACCTGATCGCGACCATCCGCTTCACGACATCGTCCTCATCGAGAAGCCGCCCGCATTTCACGTCGTCATCCCATCTGACGACCGTCCACGTGATCTCGTGGCACTTCGCCTTTAGCGCCGGATACTTCGAGGGATCGACATCGGGAATTGCTTCCGGCCAGCGCTCCTCTAGGGGAACAGACGCTCGGGGGCCCAACTGGCTGTATTCTTCGAAGGCCCGATCGAATTGCTCCGAAGACACGATCGAAAGCTCGTCCGGAGTCAGCCTGTCGGGATCGTCAACAATGCGCCGCGCCTGCTGCGTCGAAGGTCCTGCCCACGGGCCGGTAAGACTTTCCGCCTTCTCCCAGGAACCAGGAACCTTCGCCATCGGCCCTCTCTCAGGCTTGCAAGCCTAGTCCCGGCAGGACCATTCCAGCATGCGCTTCATGAAGGCCTCGCCGGCGTCGATCTGCGAGGCCAGGATGAACTCGTTGGGCTGGTGCGCCTGGGCGATGTCGCCGGGGCCGCAGACCACCGTCGGCACGCCCAGCACCTTGCGGAAGATGCCGGCCTCGGTGGCGTAGACGACCGCGCCGACCGTGTTGGAGCCGGACCAGCTGCCCGCCAGGGTCTTGGCGTCGTCATTGCCTTCCGGAGAGAAGGCGGGGGTCGAGGCGCGCAGCTCGGTGTCGATGCCGGCCGCCGGATGCTTGGCCTTCATCTTGGGCAGCAGCTCTTCCTTCAGCCACTTCTTGGCGCGCTCGCCCAGCTCCTCGATCGGCCGGGTCGGCAGCTCGCGATAGCCCCACAGGACCTCGCACTCGCGTGCCAGGATGTTGCCCGCGGTGCCGCCGATGATGGTGCCGACGTTGAAGGTCGCGGCGGCCGGCATGAACTCGCTGTCCTTGGGCGCGGCGGCCTCGAGCTCCTCCTGCACCGTGTTGAGGTAGTGGATGAACTCGCCGGCGAAATGGATCGCGCTGACGCCGAGATGGGTCATCGAGGAATGCGCCTCGAAGCCGGTGAACTTGGTGACGTAGCTCTGGCTGCCCTTGTGGGCGTGCACCACGGTCATCATGGTCGGCTCACCGATGATGATGACCCGGGGCTTCGGCACCTCGGTCGCCATGCGGGCCGCCAGCGAATGCGCGCCGAAGCAGCCGATCTCCTCGTCGTAGGAGAGCGCGAAATGGATGGGCTTCTTGAGGGGGGCCTTCAGGAACTCCGGCAGCATGGCGAGGCCGATCGCGTAGAAGGCCTTCATGTCGCAGGTGCCGCGGCCGTAATACTTGCCGTCCTTCAGCGTGAGCGTCCACGGGTCGGTGACCCAGGGCTGGCCGTCGACCGGCACGACGTCGGTATGGCCCGACAGGACGACGCCGCCCGGCACGTTGGGACCGACGGTGGCGAAGAGATTGGCCTTCGAGCCGTCCTCGTTGGGCACCAGCTTCGACTCGACGCCATGGCCCTTGAGATAGGCCTGAACGTACTCGATCAAGGCGAGGTTGGAATTGCGCGAGGTTGTATCGAACGCCACGAGCCTGCGCAGCATTTCGATGGAATTGACGGTCTCTCCGGCCATGATGTCCCTTGTTCACTCTATTCCGACCTCACCCTGAACGGTGAGGCAGACGCTAAATCGACGAGCGGCCGATCATGCTCAGGAATTCGCGCCGTGTCTCGCCATTGTCGCGGAAGGCCCCCAGCATTCGGCTGGTCACCATGGTCACGTCCGACTTGTGGACGCCGCGCGTGGTCATGCACTGGTGCGCCGCCTCGATGACGACGGCGACACCGCGCGGCTGGAGGACCTCCTGCAGCGTGTTGGCGATCTGCGCCGTCAGCTTCTCCTGGATCTGCAGGCGATGGGCATAGGCATCGACCACACGGGCGAGCTTGCTGATGCCGACCACCCGCTTGTCCGGCAGGTAGCCGACATGGACCTTGCCGATGATCGGCACCATGTGATGCTCGCAATGCGATTCCAGCCGGATGTCGCGCAGCGCCACGACCTCGTCGTAGCCCTCGACCTCCTCGAAAGTCCGCTGCAGCATGTCGCGCGGATCCTGGTCGTAGCCCGCGAAGAACTCCTCGTAGGAGCGGACCACGCGGTCCGGTGTGCCGGCCAGGCCCTCGCGCACGGGATCGTCGCCGGCCCAGCGGATCAGCGTGCGGACGGCCGCCTCGGCCTCCTCGCGCGAGGGCCGGGACTGGCCAGTGGCGAGCGAAACGACCTCGCGCGGCTTCGCCATCTTGTTCATCGTCTTACTCCCCTTGATCCGGGCAGCCTAGTTGAGGCTGCGCTGCGCCGTCGGCGTGTCGAGCGAAAAGGTCGGAATCTCGATGTCGAACTTCACGCCCGCCTCGTCCACCATCTGATACGTGCCGCTCATGATGCCGGATGGCGTGGAAAGTGGCGTCCCGGAAGTGTACTCGAAGACCTCGCCCGGGCGCAGCAACGGCGTCTTGCCGACGACACCGGGCCCCTTGACCTCCTGAAGGCGGCCGAGCCCGTCGGTGATCTTCCAGTGCCGGCTGCGCAACTGCACCGCGACATCGCCCCTGTTCTCGATGCGCACCGTATAGGCCCACACGAATTGTGACTTCTCGGGCTCCGACTGGTCGGGCAGATATTGCGGCTCGACCGTCACCTGAACGGAACGGGTTGTGGATTTGTACATGCGCGGGCGAATTCCTTCCGGCCTCTGACATGGGAGTTTCCGGCCGAAAGGTCAAACCCGTCTACAGCCACCTTGGATCGGCGGTGAAGTCGATCGTGAGCCAGCGATTCGGTCCTTCACCGCCGATCGCCTCGGCAATCTCGCGCCGAATCGCATCGGCCTTTCCCACACTGTCAATCGGGGATTGCGGCGGGACGGCGATGTGGATCTCGATGAACTGGGCGCGTCCCACCTTGGCGACGTAGGAGGTGTAGGTCTTGAAGCCATGGCGCGCGACCATCTCGTCCATGACCTGGCGGACACGCGCGTCGAGGTCGGGCGGCGTGATCAGCAGGATTTCCTGCAGCGCCTTGCGCACGGTGGCGATCGGCACGAAGACGAGGCCCAACGTCAGGAGGGCCAGCACTGCCGGGTCGGCGTACGGCGCCAGCTCCTCGTAAGCCGTGCCCTTCAGCGAGGACGCGATCGCGAAGGCCAAGAGCAGGGCCGAGGTGATGGCGCCGCTCATCAGCCAGCTCTGCGTATCGAGCCGCACGAAATCGGAACCGATCCGGCGATTGAGGTGGCGTTCATAGAAGAACATGCCGAAGCATGCGACACAGACCAGGACGGCATAGGCCATGGCCCAGTCGAAATCGAGATGCCGGCCGCCGGCCAGCAGGCTGTCGATGGCATTCAGGAAGGCATAGAAGCAGAGCAGCATCAGCGTGCCGCCATTGAAGGCCAGCACCATCGGCTCGATGTGCCAGTAGCCGAACTGGAAGCGGCGGTTCTCGGCGACGCGGGTGACGAGGCGCGACACGAACAGCGCCAGGCCGGACATCGCCGCATCGATCGCCGAAAACACCCCGTCGAACAGGATCGACATCGACCCCGAGAGCAGGCCGAACAGAACGCCGAAGGCCGACACCACGACGGTGACGGCGATCGAGAGTTTCAGGAGTCTTTGTTCGGCGGCGGCATTCTGCATGTCGCCAGACTAGGCTAAATCGGAAAGATCAGGCAGGTGGTGGTGCCGTGGGCGAGCAGCTTGCCGGAGGCGTCGGTCAGACGGCCCTCCGAGGTGGCGATGCGCGACCCGACATTGATGACCTTGCCCTCGGCGCGGACCGGCCCGGTCTTGTCGGTCATGGCACGCACGTAGTTCACCTTGATCTCGACGGTCGTGTAGCCGCTGCCGGCCTTCAGCATCGTGTGGATGCAGCAGCCCATCACCGAGTCGAGCAGGGTTGCGGCGATGCCGCCATGGACCGTGCCCAGCGGGTTGTAATGGTCGAAGACCGGCGTGTAGCCGAACAGCACGCGCCCGGCTTCGACTTCCAGCAGGTTGAAACCCAGCGTCCGGGAGATCGGCGGCGCCGGATAGCGTCCCTCCAGCAGGCCCTTGAACAGGTCCAGCCCGTCCAGGGTGCGCGCCTGCTCGATCGGCACCACGCCATAACCCGCCTCTGCAGCCATGCCCGTCTCCGTCGCGATTTATGTGCATATACACATTGAGGCTTTGCCGGCGCAAGAAGCGGCGATAGTCTTCGCCCCATGACAGCCGTTTCTCCTCCGGTCCGCCTGTCGCCCGCCGAGTGCACCTGCTTTCGCGTGCGCAGCGCGGCGCGGCGGGTGACCCAGATCTACAGCCGGCACCTGGCGCCCACCGGCCTGCGCATCTCGCAGTTCTCGCTGCTGGGCTACGTGATCGCGCGCGGCCCGCTCAGCATCACCGAACTGTCCGAGCTTCTGGCGACGGATCGCACCACCCTGACGCGCAACCTGCGTCCGCTGCTGGCCTCCGGTGTGATCGAACGGGCGGCCGCGGGCGACAAGCGCCGGCACGATCTGGTCGCGACGCCGGCCGGCCGCGCCCTGTTCAAGCGCGCGCTGCCGCTATGGGCCGAGGCCGAGCAGGAGGTGCGGACCGCGATGGGCACGAAGCTGACCGCCGACCTGCACGGCGCCCTCGATCGCTCGATGGAGAAACTGGCGCCGCTCTGACAGGGCGCCGGAAGAGCCGAGTCTTGGTAAATAAACGAAACAATCGAAATAAACGAAACAATCGAAGCGAGAGTCGCACCCCTGAAGCAGGTATCCTGGTACCGCGGATGCTTCCCGGCGGGACCTGCCGAGCCCTTGCCAACGCCCGCTAGAGCTTTTGTGGGCGAGATCGAATCGAGCCGAGCATTCCAACACCGACCTCACCCTGAGGAGCATCGCGCAGCGATGCGTCTCGAAGGGTGGGAACGCGCACCTTGCCTGTTGCCCATCCTTCGAGACGCCGCGCAAGGCGCGGTTCCTCAGGATGAGGTAGGTGGGTCAATGTAAAATGGAAAAAATCTAGACGTGGGCGGCGAAGAAACCGAGTTCGAGTTCCATGGCGCGGCGGTAGTGGGCGCGCACGGCTTCGGTGTCTTGCGCATGCAGATCGAGCAGGGCTTCGAGCTGGGCGGCCAGCGCCTCGAAACCCGGATCGGCATAGGTCTTCACCCATTCCGAATAGAGCTTGGCCACGCTGTTTGCCGCCAGCGAACGGCCGAGGAAGGCGTAGAGCCGCATGCACGGCGTCATCGCCGCGATCGTCTCGCCGAGATTGCCGCGCCGCGCCGTCTCGAGCAGAAAGTCGACATAGGCGCGCGTGGCCTCGATGGGCGCGACGCCGTCGAGATCGACCCGCCAGCGTTCGGCATAACCTTTATGGAGCTTGAGCTCCTGCAGGACGCCGGCGATCAGGCCGGCGAACCCGTACAGATCCTCGCGCGAGCGCGAGTTGGCGAGGCAGAAGGCGTAGGCCCGCGCGAAGGCCTCCAGGAAATAAGCGTCCTGCGCGACATAGCCCTTGAAGCATTCGATCGGCAGCGAGCCGTCCCGCAGCCCGCGCACGAAACCGTGCGACAGGATGCGGGACGCCAGGTCGGAATTTGCCGCCCACAGGTCGGCCGACAGCGACATTCCCTGCCCCGACTGCGGCGTCAGGCGCCCAGCGCCTGCACGAGGTCGGCGACGATGTCCTCGACATCCTCGAGGCCGACCGAGAGGCGGACCGTGCCGTCGGTGATGCCGAGCTTGGCGCGCTCCTCGGCGCCGATGCGCATGTGAGTCGTGGTCGCCGGATGGGTGATCAGGCTCTTGGCATCGCCGAGATTGTTCGAGATATCGACGATCTGCAGGCGATTGAGCGCGGCGAACGCCGCCTGCTTGCCCGCCTTGACGTCGAACGTCACCACGCCGCCGAAGTCGGACATCTGCTTGGCGGCGAGCGCATGCTGCGGATGGTCGGGACGACCGGGGTAGAGCACGCGGCCGATCGCCGGATGCGCGGCCAGCGCGTCGGCGACGCGGCGGGCGTTGGCGCAATGGCGCTCGACGCGCAGGCCGAGCGTCTCAAGGCCCTTCACCAGCACCCAGGCATTGAACGGGCTGAGCGAGGGACCGGTGTTGCGGATGATCGGCTGCAGCTTGTCGATGATGAACTCCTTCGAGCCCAGCACGGCGCCGCCCAGGGTGCGGCCCTGGCCATCGATGTACTTGGTCGCGGAGTGGACCACGACGTCGGCGCCGAACTCGAGCGGCCGCTGCAGGATCGGCGTGGCGAAGGCGTTGTCGAGCACGACCTTGGCGCCGGCCTTGTGCGCGAGGTCACACACCGCCTTCACGTCGACGATGTCGAGCATCGGGTTCGAGGGTGATTCGAAGAGCACGGCCTGTGTCGGCTTGGCCAAAGCCTTTTCCCACTGGGCGAGATCGCCGCCGTCGACCAGCTCGCTCTCGATGCCGTATTTCGGCAGCAGGTCGGCCACGATGTAATGGCAGGAGCCGAAGAGCTGGCGCGCCGCGACGATGCGGTCGCCCGACTTGAGCAGCGCCAGCAGCGCGAAGAACACCGCCGACATGCCGGTCGAGGTGGCGCGACAGGCCTCGGCGCCCTCGAGCGCGGCCAGCCGGTCCTCGAACATGGTGACGGTCGGGTTGCCGAAGCGCGAATACTGGTAGTGGCTGGCCTCGCCCTTGAAGGTGGCCTCGGCCTCCTCGGCGCTCGAATAGGCATAACCCGAGGTCAGGAACAGCGCTTCGGACGTCTCGTCGAAGTTGCTGCGGATCTGCCCGCCACGCACCGCGCGGGTCTGGGTGCGCCACTTCGAAACGTCGGCTTGCGCCTTCTTCACGGGAATCGAACCGTCCATCTCACTCTCCTGTCTCGCCGCGCGCCCTTCCGGCGACGCAAACGAAAAGCCCCCGACCTGGAAGGACGGGGGCTTTGCGAGCACCTCCGACCTTTTAGCGATGTTTAACGTGGTCGCAAGCCGGTCGGCTCAAATCTCCACGGACCGCCTCTATAAGGGCGGCGACGGCCGGACGCAAGCCCGTCGCTCGGGCCTCGCGCCGGCCGCTTCGCTTGCCTAGTGCTTGTGCTTCGCCAGCGCCTGCTCGCGCAGCTTGGTCATGGTGATGCGCGAGGTGATCGCCTCGGCATCGGTCTTCACATGGATGATCGAGGGCTTGCCGGCGGCGAGGGCGCGCTCGAACGCCGCCTCGAAATCGGCCGTGCGCTCGACCGTCTCGCCATGGCCGCCGAAGGCGCGGGCATAGGCCGCGAAGTCGGGGTTCTTCAACTCGGTGCCGTGGACGCGCGTCGGATACTCACGCTCCTGATGCATGCGGATCGTGCCGTACATGCCGTTGTCGACCACGATGAACACCACGTTCGCCCCGTGCTGGACGGCGGTCGCGAACTCCTGCCCGTTCATCAGGAAGCAGCCGTCGCCGCTGAACGACACGACGGTGCGGCCGGGCGCGGCGATCTTCGCCGCCACCGCCGACGGCACGCCGTAGCCCATCGAGCCGTTGGTCGGCGCGAGCTGGGTGCGGAAGCCGCGATACTGGAAGAAGCGGTGCACGAAGCCGGCATAGTTGCCGGCGCCGTTGGTGACGATGACGTCGTCGGGCAGACGCTTGTTGAGCCAGCCCACGATCTCCGCGAGGTTGGCCGAGCCGGGCTGCGGCGTCGGCTCGATGTTCTTGAGATAGTCGGCACGCGCTTCGGCGACCCCCGCCTTCCAGGCGGAGGCATCGACCGGCTTCATCGCCTTGGCCGCGGCGGCGAACTGCGACATGCCGCTGTTGATCGGCAGGGTCGCCTGGTAGACGCGGCCCAGCTCCTCGGCGCCGGCATGCACATGCACCATCTTCTGCGCCGGCACCGGCACGTCGAACATGGCGTAGCCGCCGGTGGTGGCCTCGCCGAGACGCGGACCGATCGCGATGATGAGGTCGCTTTCCTTGATGCGCTTGCCGAGCGGCGGGTTCACGCCGAGGCCGAGATCGCCGACGAAATTGTCGTGGCGATTGTCGATCAGGTCCTGGTTGCGGAAGGAGGTCGTCACCGGCAGGTGGTTGGCCTCGACGAACGCCTTGATGTCGTCGCACGACTTGGCGTCCCAGCCGCCGCCGCCCAGGATGACCAGCGGCTGCTTCGCCGCGGCCAGCAGTTCGCGGAATGTCGCCATGTCTTCCGGCGCGGGCGCGCCGCGCGCGACCTTGTAGGGACCGGTGTCGGCGACTTCGACCTCGTCGACCAGCATGTCTTCGGGCAGCGCGATGACGACCGGCCCGGGCCGGCCGTTCATGGCGCGATGGAAAGCCTGGCTCACGATCTCGGGGATGCGGCGGGCATCCTCGATCTGGGTCACCCACTTGGCCATCTGGCCGTACATCCGGCGATAGTCGATTTCCTGGAACGCTTCGCGCTCCGACTGCTCGCGGGCGACCTGTCCGACCAGCAGAATCATGGGCGTCGAATCCTGGAAGCCGGTATGCATTCCGACGCTGGCATTGGTGGCCCCGGGCCCGCGCGTGACGAAACAGACGCCGGGCTTGCCGGTCAGCTTGCCGTAGGCTTCGGCCATGTAGGAGGCGCCGCCTTCCTGGCGGCAGATGACATAGCGAATGGAATTGCGCTGGGCGTAGAGAGCGTCGAGCGCGGCCAGATAGCTCTCGCCGGGCACGCCGAAGATCGTATCGGTGCCGTGGATGCGGAGCTGGTCGATCAGAACCTGCGCGCCGCTGCGGCGCGGGTATGCGGTAGCCATTTTGGAGATCTTTCCCTTACTTCGTGGGTGAAAAGCTGGTGGGCACCAATATCTTGTTGTTCATCGTCTTCATGAATTCTCGGCTCTTCTGCAAATAAGCCTGCCAGGCGGGATCCGCAGCCATCGCAGCGCGACGCTTCGTGCGATCGGCAAGGTCGGTGTAACCCCACATGTGAACGATCTCGTTCACGTTGCCGACCTCCGTCGTGTAGTAGCCGACGAGATTGCCGAGATGCTTGAGCTGGACGGGCAGGCCTTCCTTTTCATAGAGCGCGAGAAAGTCGCGCAGGCGGCCGGGCTGCAGCTCGTAGGTTCGATTGTCGACGATCACTTTCAAATCCCTCCCGAAATCCTGTCGATTGTGTGCCTTGCTTCCTTGTGCCTCAACTCTGCGACGCGGTGGACTCAAAGCTTGAATAGGCGCATAAGTGCTGCATTGCGACACTCGCCGACGAGCATCATCATGAGTCTCGGCACACAGTCGCGGAGCGCGATACCGGTCAACGTCTTCCCGTGAGCTACTTGGTCATCTGTCAAAGGTCATCGAAACGCTTGGACGCATCCGTCCAGCAAGCGCGCGCCGGACTCCGCTCGATCCTTCCTCTAGCCCAGAGCCTTGAATGAGTCGCAAATTGTTTGTGGGCAACCTGCCCTATTCGGTCACGTCTGAGCGTCTGTCTGAAGCCTTCTCTCAGTTCGGCACCGTTACATCCTCGAAAGTGATCGTGGATCGCGAGACCGGCCGCAGCCGCGGCTTTGCGTTCCTCGAGATGGAAACCGATGACCAAGGCGCTTCGGCCATGCAGGCCATGAACGGCGCGTTGCTGGATGGCCGCTCGATCGCGGTCCGTGAAGCCGTCGAACGTCAGCCCGGTGGCGGCGGCGGCGGCGGTGGTGGATATGGCGGCGGTGGCGGTGGCGGCGGTCGTGACGGCGGCGGCTTCCGTCCGCGCGGCCCGCGCCCGCCCTATGGCGGTGGCGGTGGTGGCGGCGGCTACGGCGGTGGCGGTGGCGGCGGCGGCTACGGTGGTGGCGGCGGCCGTGACGGCGGCGGCGGCGGCGGTTATCGCGGCGGTGGCGGTGGCGGCTACGGTGGTGGCGGTCCCGGCGGCGCCAGTGGCGGCGGCTATGGTGGCGGCGGTCGTGAGGGTGGCGGCGGCGGTGGTTACCGTGGCGCAGGCCCCGGTGGCGATGGTGGTCCGATGCGGGATCGCCGTGCCGATTTCTCCAGCGCTCCTCCTGCTCCTCCGGCCGAAGGCGGCGATTTCGGCAAGCCGGCCCGTCGTTTCGGCGGCGGCGCTCCGGACAAGCCGCGCCGCGAGCGCGACTACGAACCGCGCAAGCGCGGCTTCGACGACGATCAATAGGCCTTTGGCAATAGGCCATCCTGGCAATAGGCCGTCCTGACGGCCGACCGGAACGCCGGAGGATTTCCTCCGGCGTTTTTGTTTGCGCCGGCGGTTGCGGTGCTATGCTTCGCTGCTTCGACGGAGGTGGGCATGAGGCGACGGTCGGCGCTCGTAGGCTCCATGGCAGCGCTGGCGACGGCGACGTCGGCTCGCGCTCAGACACCGGTCGATCTGCAGCTCGTGCTGGCCGTCGACGTCTCGCGATCGATCGACGAGGTCGAGGCCGAACTCCAGCGGCGCGGCTATATCGAGGCGCTGACCAACGACCGGGTGGTCGACGCCATCCTGTCGGGCGAAAACCGGCGGATCGCCATCTGCTACACGGAATGGGCGGGCGCCCACTTCCAGACCGTCGTGATCGACTGGACGGTGATCGACAGTCCGGGCGCCGCCCGACTCTTTGCCGACAAGCTCGCCGAGGCGCCGCGGACCTCGCAGAGCTGGACCGCCGTCGGAGCGGCCCTCGCCCATGCCGGCCAGCGCTTCGAGAATTCGCCTTTTGCCGCGAAGCGGCGCGTCATCGACGTTTCGGGTGACGGCCGCACCAACGACGGGCCGCCGGCCGAGATCGTGCGCGACAAGCTGGTGTCGCAGGGCATCGTGGTCAACGGACTGCCGGTCATGATGAACCGCAGCAATTTCGGCCGCCCGCCCGACCTCACGCTCGACAAGTATTACGAGGAGAGCGTCATCGGCGGACCGGGCTCGTTCCTGGTCGTGGCCGACAATTTCGATCATTTCGGCCGCGCCGTGCGCACCAAACTGGTGCGCGAAATCTCCGACACGACCCCTAGGTCTCGTTCATCACCTGCCTGAGCCTCCGGAAGGCGGCACCGTCGCGCGTGAGTTGGACCGGCATGCCGAGATGGCCGAGCCAGTACTGGAACACGTTCGCCTCGGGCAACCGCCAGCGTCGCGCAAGTGCGAGACCGTCATCGTAAGGCACCCAGCGATCGGTCTCCCCGAGCACCGATACGATACGCGACGGCGGCAGCGCCGGGCTTTCCGCCGGATCGATCGCGCGCGACAGGCGCGCCAGGCTCTCGCGCGACCAGCCCGCGGCGATCAAGGCGCGGTCGAGGCCCAGCATCTCGGCGAGCGCGCCGCCGAACGTGACGTCCTCGACCCGCCCCGAATGGCTGATCAGCATCGCTGCGTCGGGCCTCGCCTCGGGCGGCCAGAGATGGCAATGGCTGGCGGCCACCTGGGCAACGAAAGACGTCATCGATACGCCGGCCAGCGCCACCTTGCCGCCGAACTGCGCGCGCGCCCACGCGATCACCAGAGCCGACTCGATCGCCTGGCCGAGAATCAGATCCATCGAACTGGTCGGGCCAGCCGCGAAGAACGGCTCGCCGCCGTAGAAGCCCGGCATCGCCCGCAGGCCGTGATAGGGCGAGACGGGCTCGATGACCCTCCACCCCGTTGTCGCGAGTTGGGCACCCGGACCTCTGTCCATCGACATCAACTCGGTCTCGACGCAGAGGCCGTTTCCGAAAACCAGAGTGTCGATCGTCCCATCGACCGGTTCGACGACACGGGCATAAAGAGTTTCACTGCCCGGGCGTTGTCGCAGTCGCGCCGCTGGGGTCGCCGCCCGCAGCCAATATTCGCGAAGGCCGTCCTTCACGAAACTCCGCGATGTCTCGACGCGCTCGGGGGCGAGTGGCGCCACATAGAGAGCCGAAGGATGCTCCAGCACATGCCCGAGATCACGCTCGACCTGTTCGGGCGCGTCGATGCACCAGCGTGCGAGCGACGGCCGGCTGGGAAACAGCAGCGGATAGAAGAACGCACGGCTCGCCAGGTGGGCGGTCGCAGCGGCGCGCCTTGCGCGGTCCAGCCGTTCAGGATCCCCCCCGGCCGCCGGATCGAAGGAATCGGCCTCCCAGGCCGTCCGGATCTCATCCGCGCGGGCCTGCGTCCGTCCATGACGCGCCAGCAGGCGCCGAAGGCGGGCCTCAGACCAGAAGCGCGGCAGGGCAATGCCGCTCTCTTTGCGAAATCGCGCGACATCCAGCCCGGCGAGATTGGCCGCCGCCCACAGTCGCGAGAGCGGCAGATACCAGCGCCGCAGGCCGTACAGCCCGACCGGGTCGACCCACGGTCGCGCCAGCAGGGCTCCGACCGGCGAGTCGAACAGAACATTCATCGAGACGGCTCCTGACGTCGGCGATTTTACTTGGCCGCACCATAGGCTTGGCCGCATCATCGCCCGCCGCGGAGCCTTTCTTCAACGGAGCCTTTGGATGCTGGCCAACGACCCGATCACCCAGGCGCGGATCGACCTGACGACGGCGCTGCGGGCGGCCGCGCGGCATGGGCTGAACGAGGGCGTCTGCAACCATTTCAGCATGGCGGTGCCCGGTCGCGAGGATCTCTTCCTGGTCAACCCCCAGGGCCTGCACTGGTCGGAAATCACACCGTCCGACATCGTCATGGCCGACGGCGACGGCAACATCATCGAGGGCAAGTATCCGGTCGAGCCGACCGCCTTCTACATCCATGCCCGGATCCACGCCGGCAACCCGCGCGCCAAGGTCGTGCTGCACACCCATATGCCCTACGCCACGGCGCTGACATCGATCCGCGACGGCCGTATCGAGATGTGCACCCAGAACGCCTTTCGCTACTGGGGCCGCATCGCCTACGACGAGGCCTATGGCGGCGTCGCGCTGTCCAACGACGAGGGCGAGCGCATGTGCCGGGCCATGGGCGACAAGGACATCCTGTTCCTGCGAAACCACGGCATCATCGTCTCGGGCCCGACCGTTGCCCAAGCCTACGATGATCTCTATTACCTCGAACGTGCGGCGATGGTGCAGGTACTGGCCATGCAGACGGGGCGGGAACTGCACAATATCGACGAGGCGATGGCCGAGCATACGGCCAGACAGATCGCGGGCGAGGCACAGCAGGCCTTCCTGCATTTCGAATCGCTGAAGCGCATGCTCGACCGGGACGAAGCCGGCTGGAGCAGGCTGACGGCGATCGAGGGACGTTGAGGGGAAAGACGAATGCGTATCGCCGCCACCTTTGTCGCGCTCTCGGCGCTCTGCTTCGCCGCACCGGCCTCCGCCCAGGGATATGGCCTGGGCAGCGGTCCGAAGCTGGGCGAGATCGAGATCAAGGCGTACCAGAAGATCCCCAAGGTCAAGATCGCCGTCCAGCTCACCTCCGACACCCACCTCGCACGCGAGCTGCGCCGCCAGGTGATGGTCCGCCTGACCCAGCGCGGCAACCAGGTCGGCTTCAGCGGCGGCAGCATCATGCGCATGGACGTGAGCTATTTCGACCTGTCCGGCGGCATGGATCGCGAGATGCCGATGATGCAGAGCCAGGACTACGAGACCGGCGCCAATCCGCGTCTCGCGCTGCCCGCCAATCCGATCGGCCGGCGCGACACGGTTCCGTCCGCGCCCTCGGGCTCGACCCTGCGCGTGTCGCTCACGCTCTACGATTCGGCCAGCGGCAAGGTACTGTGGACGGCCACCGGATCCTGCAGCGTGCGCTCGAGTGCGGCGATGGACGCCGGCCTGTCGATCGTGAACCACATGTTCGACGCCGCCGATGCCAACCGCGTCGCCGACGCCGGCTGCCCGCTCTAAACTTTCGAAAACACAGAACAGAGGAAACGCAATGCCGCGTCTGGCGCCGCTCGACCTGAACAAGCTCGACCCCGAACAGAAGAAGGTCGCCGACGCGATCCTGTCGGGACCCCGTGGCGGCCTGCGCGGCCCCTTCGAGCCGTGGCTGCGCAGCCCCGTGCTGGCCGACCGCGCCCAGAAGCTCGGCGAATACTGCCGCTTCGACAACTCGCTGCCGCGCGACCTGTCCGAACTGGCGATCTGCCTGGTCGGCCGGCACTTCAAGGCGCAGTTCGAATTCTACGCGCATGCGCGCCTCGCCAGGGAAGCCGGCCTCGCGGAAGACATCATCGAAGCCGTCCGCCTGCGGGCCACGCCGCCCTTCAAGCGCGACGTCGAGAAGGTGGTCTACGATTTCGTCACCGAATATCTCGAGACCAACCGCGTCGCGCCGGCCAACTACAAGCGCGCCATCGATGCGTTCGGCGAGAAGGGTGTCGTCGATCTCGTGGGCGTCTGCGGCTACTACATGCTCGTGTCGATGACCCTCAACGTCTTCGAGATGCCGCTGCCGCCGGGCGAGCCCGACCCGCTGCCGTAGGCGGCGATGGATCTCGCCACGCTCGCTCTCTTCACCGTCGCGGCCCTGGCGATCGCAATCTCGCCCGGGCCGGGCATATTCTATGTGGCGGCGCGCACGCTGGCCGGCGGGCGGGGCGAAGGCCTCGCCTCCAGCTTCGGCACGGGCCTGGGCGGGCTGGTCCATGTGGCGGCCGGCGCCATCGGTGTTTCGGCGCTGGTGATGGCAAGTGCCGAAGCCTTCACGATCCTGAAGCTCGCAGGCGCGCTCTATCTCGTGTGGATCGGGATCAAGGCGATTCGCGAAGCGCGTCAGCCCTTCGAGGCCAAGGCGGAGACGATGGGCGCGAGCAGGGCGTTTCGTGAGGGCATCGTCGTCGAGGCACTCAATCCGAAGACCGCCGCCTTCTTCCTGGCCTTCCTCCCGCAATTCGTGGTTCCTGCGGCAGGTCCGGTATGGCTCCAGTTCCTGCTACTGGGCCTGATTTCGGTAGCCCTCAACACCGCCGTCGACGTCGTCGTCACGATGCTGGCGTCGCGGGCTCGTTCGATCGCGTTCGGGCGACCGACGGTACTGCGCCGCCTGCGCATGGCCGCGGGCGGCCTCATCGCAGCTCTCGGCCTGGCGCTCCTCTTCGCTCGCCGGCCGGCTACTCTCTAGTCACTCTTCGAAGATCGCGACCGCGCGGGTCCAGCCGGCGGAGGCGCCGCGGATCTTGTGCGGGAAGCAGGCGATGGTGAAGCCGTCGCCCGGTAGCGCTTCGAGATTGTGCAGCTTCTCGAGGTGGCAGTAGCCGATGTCGCGGCCGGCCTTGTGGCCTTCCCAGATGATCGACGGGTCGTGGTCCTTCGCCCATTTCTGGGCGGTGAAATAGAACGGCGCGTCCCAGCTCCAGGCGTCGGTGCCGGTCAGCCGCACGCCCTTCTCCAGCAGGTAGATCGTGGCGTCGTAGCCCATGCCGCAGCCGGAGTTGACGTAGTCGCTGTTGCCATAGCGTGAGCCCGCCCGCGTGTTCACGACCACGATCTCCAGCGGCTTCAGCTCATGGCCGATCCGCTTCAGCTCCTGCTCGACCTCGGCGGCCGTGATGACGTGTCCATCCGGCTTGTCGCGAAAGTCGAGCTTCACGCCAGGCTGGAAGCACCATTCGAGCGGCACCTCGTCGATGGTGATGGCGCGCTCGCCCTTGTTCATCGTCGGGTGGAAGTGATAGGGCGCGTCAAGATGCGTGCCGTTGTGGGTCGAGAGATTGACGTTCTCGACCGCCCAGCCCGCGCCGTCCGGCAGGTCTTCCTTCTCGAGGCCGGGAAAGAAGCCGGCGATCTGGCCGGCCGTGTCGGCATGCTTGTGATACTGGATCTTCGGGCCAAACGGCGGCGGGTCGGAGATCACGTCGTTCTCCAGATAGATCGAAAGATCGACGAAGCGACGGGGCATTGGGCGTCCTCTTGTCAGGGAGCGTTCAGCGCATCCACGATCGAACGGGTCAGCAGCCTGCCGATGCACTTCTGGCCGAAATCGTTGAGATGGAGCCCATCGAGTTGCACGAACTGGGCGTAGGGCATCCCGTCGTCGTACCAGCCGCGCATGATGTCGTAGCGGCGAAACAGGCCGGCGGAATAGTCCCTGGCCGCATCGGCCATGATCTTCTCGTAGGCTTCCTTGTCGGGCGCGGCGACGACGGCCGGCACGTATTGCAGGTTCATCAGGACGAAGTCCGCGCCCAGCGACTTGCCGAGCTTCAGCCCGCCGCGCAGCGTGCTGTCGAACTTGTCGAGCGGCATGTGCCGGATGGCGGCGTTGGTGCCGGTCTGCCAGATGACCAGCGAGGCCGGGTTTTCCTGCATCTCGACCTGCATGCGGGCGGCCATCTCCTCGACGTCCTGGCCGCCGATCCCGCGGTTGATCACCTCGATGTCGATGCCGGGCAGCGCCTTCTCCAGACCGATCCGGAGCTGCGTGGGATAGGCGAAGGCGGGATTTGAAACGCCGTACCCCGCGGTCGTGGAGGAGCCCAGGGCGATGATTCGCAGGCGCTTGCGTTCGGCGATCGCCTTGCGCGCGATCGGCAGGTTCGTCCCCAGCGTAAGCAGGTCAGGCTCTGCCCGGCACAGGGTCATTGATTTCGCGTAGGCCGTTCCACCCAACGCGAACAGGAGGATCGCGACAGTAAGGGCGATCGTCCGCTTCACCGGGACGTCCCGGTCGCGGCCCGCACACGGCCCGGCGCACGCGAATCTCCGCGCTTGAACCAGGCCGCGATGTAGGCGGCCACGCACATGATGGTGATGCCCAGGATGCTCACGACAATCTGCGACAAGATCGAATCTTCATAGTGGCTGACGATGACCTGGCCGCTCAGCGCCAGGAAGGTCCCGATACAGAATATAAGCAAGGAAGCTTCACCGCATCTGCGAAGTGGCTCCCAAATGGACCATTTGAGCCCGGGGGCGTCGATCGGTATGGCGATCCGGACCAGCCAGGCGATGGCCAGGAAATGCAGGAATCGCAGGATATCGATGTTGGTCTTGTCGATCGGATAGATGATCCGGGCGACCCAGGTCGGCACCAGCCTTTCCAGCGGATTGTAGTGCCAGGACAAGGCGATGAAGGCCGCAAACAGGATGAATGCGATCGCCAGGAGGGTCAGCGGCGTCCGGAACCGGTCGAGGCGGGACAGCCCGGGCCCGAACACGGCGCAGGCTGCCCCGACATGAAAGACGACCTGCCAGGCCATGGGATTGAAGTACCAGACCTTCTCGTCGGGATAGGCCGGCAGACTCCAGTTCAGCTGGCAGGTCGCGGCATACAAGGCGATCGAAACCGCGATCACGACCCATGGCCAGCGCACCACCACGGGCAGGACCAGCGGGAAGGCGGCCAGCAGCACGATATAGAGCGGCAGCACGTCGAGATTGACCGGCCGGAACTTGAGCAGGGCCGCCTCGAGAATCGCCCGATAGGGATTATCGCCGAGACCCATCAACTGCATTTCCTCGATCAGGGCCGGTGTGTCGCGGGCGATCGAGACCCAGGCGATCTGCGCGGAGAAGGCCACGAACAGCAGGATGTGGGCGACGTAGAGCTGCCAGACGCGGCGATAGATGCGCGCGGCGGTGCGCGGCCAGCCCTGGTCGTCCAGCATGCGGCTATAGGCGATGACGGCGGTGTAGCCGGAGATGAAGACGAAGATCTCGGTCGCGTCGCTGAAGCCGTAATTGCGGACGGTCAGCCAGCTGACGATGTTGGTCGGAATGTGGTCGAGGAAGATGAACCACAATGCGAGCCCGCGGAACAGGTCGAGACGGATGTCGCGAACGGAGGCGGCGGCCATGGCCTATTGGTACCGCAGACGAATCGTCTGCGCTACGCTTCGCGCCGGAGGAATGAAATGACCAGGACACCCTTGCTGCTCGTCCCCGGCGTGCTGTGCTCGCCGCGCCTGTTCGCCGCGCAGGTAGCCGCCCTGTCGGGCCAGGCCGACATCGTCGTGCCGGACTGGCGCACGGCGCCGCTCTCCATCTGGGACAGCTGGGAGAGCGCCGCCCGCTGGGTCGTCGACCAGATGCCGGCGGAAAAGTTCGCGTTGGCCGGCCTGTCGCTGGGCGGCATGCTGGCGGTCGAGATCATGCAGTTCGCCGCCGAACGCGTGACCAAGCTCGCGCTGCTCGATACCGGCATGAGGAGCCAGAGCGAGGCCGAGCGCGCGATCCGGCGCGCCCGCATCCGACTCGCCGACGAAGGTCATTTCGAACTGGTCCTCGGCATGCAGATGACGCGCTTCATCCCAGCCTATCGCCTGCCCGACAAGCCGCTGGTCGACGAGGTGATGACGATGTGCGGTGAGATCGGCGTCGAGATCTACAAGCGTCAGGAGGAACTGGCGGCGATCCGCACCGACCGGCGGCCCGACCTGCCGCGCATCAGGTGCCCGACCATCGTGGTCTGCGGCCGCGACGATGCGGCCACGCCATTGTTCCTGTCGGAGGAGATCGCCAAGGCCATTCCGGCGGCCGCGCTCGTGGTCGTCGACCAGTGCGGCCATCTCGTTACGATGGAGAAGCCGGAGGAGACCAATCTGATCCTGAAGACCTGGCTGGACAGATGAGCTTGGCAGCTACTCTGTCATCCTGAGCCGAAGGCGAAGGATCTCACGCCAGCCACGTCGTCCGGTCGTTCGGTGAGGTCCTTCACTTCGTTCAGGACGACAAGAAAGGGAAAGTCTCAGCCGACGATCTTCTTTTCCCGCAAGCTGGCGATCTCCGCCGCCCCGAGCCCCGCCAGTTCCTTGAGCACCTGATCGGTGTGTTCTCCCAGCGCCGGCGGCGGTCGCGTGTCGTCGACCGGCGTGTCGGAGAAGTGGAAGTTCGAGCCGATCAGCGGCACGTCTCCCACCCGGCTGTGCCTATACGTCTTCAACATGCCGCGGCGCTTCACTTCCGGCTCGTCCAGCGCCTCCTTCATGGTGCGGATCGGACCGGCCGGGAGATGACGCAGCTTCTGCGCCCAGTTCTCCTTGGTGTCGGTCGTCAGCACCTCTTCCATCAGGCGCGTGAGCTCGGGCTTGTTGGCCACGCGGTTGGCGACCGTGTCGAAGCGTGGATCGGTCACCCATTCGGGATGGCCCAGCGCCTTGGCCGTGTCGGCGAACAGCTTCTGGTTTGCGACCGCCATGTAGATCTTGCCGTTCGCTGTCTCGAACGAACTATTGGGCGCGGAGGCGAAATGGCCGTTGCCCGCGCGGCGCGGCTGTTCGCCGCCGATCAGATAGTAGGCGCCCATGTTGCCCAGCGACACGAGCGCGGTGTCGTAGAGGGCGAGGTCGATCTGCTGGCCCTTGCCGGTGTCGCGGCGCGCATAGAGCGCGGCGTTGACCGCGGCCACCGAATGGATCGCCGTCATCGTGTCGACGATGGCGATGGCATGGCGCAAGCCCTCGCCATTGGCCTCGCCATTCACGCTCATCATGCCCGATTCGGCCTGCAGCACGGGATCGTAGCCCGGCCGGTCCGACAGCGGCCCGGTCTGGCCATAGGCCGAGATCGAGAGGTAGATCAGCTTCGGATACTTCGCCGCGAGGCTGGCATGGTCCAAGCCGTATTTCTTCAGCACGCCCGGCCGGAAGTTCTCGACCAGGACATCGGCATTGGCGAGCAGCTTGTGAACGATCGCCTGGCCGTCGGGCTTGGTGAAATCCAGAGCGACGCTCTTCTTGCCCCTGTTGAAGGCCATGAAGAAGTGGCTCTCACCATCGGGCCCGCCGGCACGCGGGCCGGCGCCCTTGCGCGTGTCGTCGCCGCCATCGGGATTCTCGATCTTGATCACTTCGGCGCCCATGTCCGAGAGCATCTGGGTGCACATGGGCCCCGCGATCACGCGGGAGAAATCGATGATGCGAATGCCGTCGAGCGGCGGCCGACCTGATTTTGACATGAGCGCAAAGTAGGGCTGCAAGCGGCGCGCTGTCCATCTGGCGCATATGCGTTAGACTTCACTCCCATGGACACATTTCGCACATCGCTGTCACGCCGCAGCCTCTTCGCCCTGCCGCTTCTTGCCGCCCTGCCCGCCGCTGCGCAGACCGAAACTTATCCGACCAAAGCCATCCGCATCATCGTGCCCTTTGCGCCCGGCGGCTCGGGCGACATCACCGCGCGCCTTGTCGGCAAGTACATCGAGGAAAAGACCGGGCAGCCCTTCGTGGTCGAGAACAAGCCGGGCGCCAACGGCATCGTCGGCGCGATGTCGGTGAAGGTCGCGCCGCCGGACGGCTATACGCTGATGCTGGCCACGACATCGACCAATGCCGCCAACGTCCACATGTACAAAAATCCGGGCTACGATCCGGAGAAAGATTTCTCGGTCGTCGGCATCATCGGCTCCTCCGGCACGTTCCTCGTGGTGCCGGCCGACGGCCCTTACAAGACCCTGGCCGAGCTGCTTGCCTACGCGAAGGCGAACCCGGGCAAGCTCAACTTCGGCTACTTCAATGCCAGTTCGCAGGTCCCGGCCGAAGTGCTGGGCAAGCGCGCCGGCGTCGACTGGCAGGGAGTTGGCTACAAGGCGATCGGCAACGCCTGGAACGACCTCTACGGCGGCGCCATCAACTTCATGTTCGTCGACCTCACCGCCGCGCGTGGCCAGGTCGTCGACAAGAAGGCGCGGCCGCTCGCCATCTCACTCCCCAGCCGCAGCCCGCTCTATCCCGACGTGCCGACCCTCGCCGAAACCTTCCCCGGGTTCGTGAGCTCAGGCTTCCTGGCGATCGCCGTGCCGAAGGCGACGCCGCTGCCGATCCAGCAGCGGCTGAACACGCTGATCAACGAGGCAATCACCGCGCCCGCGAACAACAAGCGCCTCACCGAGGAATTCGCCCTCACCGCCAAGGCACTGTCTCTGGAACAGTGCGCGGCGCAGGATCGCGAGGAGCGGGCGAAGTGGGCCGACTACGTCAAGATCGCGAAAATCGAGCCGCAGTAGAGCGTCACCCCGAGCGCTACGAGGGATCCTTCCATCGCGTCAGCGGCAGCTCGCCGGAAACGTCGTCTCGCGACTCAGCCTGCCCTGCCGTCTGGTCCTGACCCAGCGACGAGGCGGCGACGGCTTCCGCGCGCGTGCGCAGGAAGACCTCGGCCGCCTTCTCACCCTCGGCCATCAACCGGCCGATATTCTCCGAGCCGCGATCGATCTTGCCCTCGTAGTCGAGCGAGTCCTGGAACTCGACCGGCATCTCGATGCAGGGGATATGGTAGGGCTTGGCGGCATCGGTATGGAACGACTTCGGAATGCGCACCGGCGCCTTGATGTCGAAGCGCGCCAGGAACTCCGGTCGGAAGGCGTCGGCCAGGATCAGGTCGTTCATGAATTCGAGGTGCCCGAGCTGCTGGAACAGCGAGATGTTGCCCTCGAGCTGGTTGCGGCGGTCGACGATCTCGCCTGGCTTCACGGGCACCAGCCGGCTCGCGGTCGGGTTGATCTTGATCAGCCAGATCTCGTCGGGAATGTTGGCCTCGCCGACCGAGCGCGGGCGGACAAGCTCCTCTACCGGCGGATTGTCGGAGAAGAGACCGTCCCAATAGGCATCATCACCAATCTGCACCGCCGGGAAGATGTTCGGTACGGCGCAGGACGCCAGGATGTGCTCGACCCGGATCGGCTCGCGGGTCGACAGGAACTTGGCCAGCGCACCGCTCGTCACATTGGCCGCGCCCAGCATGAGCACCGGCTTCTGCGGCTTCGGCCCCCACGAGGCAATCTCGGCGAAATCGATGTGCTTTTCGAGCAGGCCGCGGAAATCGGAGAACCCCATGCGCTGGCCGGCTGTCATGACACCCGTCATGTGCTGCATCATCGGCGAGGATGGGCTGAGCTGCAGGGTCGGCATCATCCCCGAATTCACCAGCCGCACCGATTCGACGATGAACCGGTTGATGGCGTGCTCGACCGGACCCTGGGCGGTGTTCTCCTCCCAGAAATTCATCATGCGCTTCCAGACCGGCCGCTCGCCTTTCATGAACGAGTACCAAAGCAGCGCCGCGCATACGGCCCCGCCCGAAGTACCGCTGATGCTCACGAACTCGAATTCCTCGCCGAGCTTTGCCTGACAAAGCGTTTTCAGCGCGCCGGCGGTAAAGGCGGTCTGGCTGCCGCCACCCTGGCAGGCGAGGGCAATCTTGGTCTTGGGCATTGGGCGTTCCTTCCGAGAGTGCCGCACTCTAGCGCGGCGCGAGCGACTTCGCCCATGCGACCGGTGGGACATCGCCTCACGGACACGGGAGCCACGACAGTTTGGCCAGCGAAAGCGGCTTGCAAATTGCATGGTGAGGCTCACCAAATGACGGCTGCAGAATTCGGGAGGAAGACGAAGTGCCGGTATCCGATCCGATCGCATTGGAGCTCTTCAAGAACGCCATTTTCTCGATCGCCGACGAGATGGCGCTCACCGTCTTCCGGACGACCTATTCCGGTGTGCTCAAGGACAATATGGACTATTCGACGGGCTTCGCCGATGCCAACGGCAAGCTCGCCGCCCAGGGCCTGACCCTGCCGGGCCATCTGGGCTCCGTGCCGACCGCCATGGAATCGATCATGCGCCATTTTGCGGACGACATGGCCGAGGGCGACGTCTTCATCATGAACGACCCGTTCGACGGCGGCATGCACCTGCCGGACATCTTCGTGATCAAGCCGCTGTTCCACGCGGGCGAGCGGCTGGCCTTTGCCTGCACGGTCTGCCACCACATCGACGTCGGCGGCCGCGTCGCCGGCTCGAATGCCTCGGATTCGACCGAGATCTATGCGGAAGGCCTACGCATCGCGCCGATGAAGCTCTACGACAAGGGCGTCCTCAACAAGACCATCATGACGTTCATCGAGAAGAACGTCCGCCTGCCCGTCCAGCTGTTCGGCGACCTGCGCGCCCAGCTCGCGGCCTGCCATATCGGCGAGAAGCAGTTCGCCGAGCTGGTGGCCAGGCACGGCGCTGAAGAAACCAAGTTCTACCTGAACGAGGTCATCGACTATGCCGAGCGCCTGACGCGGGCGGCGATCCAGGAACTGCCCGATGGCGAGTGGAGCTTCGAGGACTGGATCGACGACGACGGCGTCGACTACGGCAAGCCGATCCGCCTGTTCGTCACGCTCACCAAGAAGGGCGGCCACATGGTGGTCGACTGGACGGGCACCAATCCGCAGGTCAAGGGCGCGATCAACAACACACTCTCCTTCACCAAGGCCGCCTCCTATACCGGCATCCGCTCGGTGCTGCCGCCGGGCATCCCCAACAACGAGGGCGTGTTCCGCGCCATCGAAGTGATCTGCCCGCCCGGCACCGTAGGCAACGGCGTGCTGCCGGCGGCCTGCGCGGCGCGCGGCCTGACCGGCTTCCGCATGACCGACTGCATGTTCGGCGCGCTGGCCATGATGCTGCCCGATCGCGTGAAGGCAGCGGGCGACGGCGGCAACACCGGCATCTCGATCGGCGGCTACGATGCGGCACGCAAGCCCTTCGTCTATGTCGACTTCACCTGCGGCGCCTGGGGGGCCCGCCCCTTCGCCGACGGACTCGACGGCAACTCGCACATGTTCGCCAACATGGCCTCGCATTCCATCGAGGTGACCGAGGCCGAGCAGCCGATCCAGCTGCTGGCCTACGAGTTCGTGGCCGACAAGGCGGGCGCCGGGAAATATCGCGGCGGCGTGCCGTTCCGGCGCGACTACAAGTTCCTCGAGGCCGAAGGCATGCTGCAGGTCCGCTCCGATCGGCGCGACCATCGGCCGTTCGGTCTCTATGGCGGCAGTCCCGGTGGGCCGTCGGAGAATTATCTCAATCCCGACGGCGAGAACCGGCTGCTGCCCTCCAAGCTCACCATGACGGTCAAGGGCGGCGACATCTTCCGCCACGTGCTGGCCGGGGCCGGCGGCTGGGGCGACCCCCTGGAGCGCGATCCCGCCGCCGTGCTGCGCGACGTGCGCAACGAATTGCTCTCGCCGGCAAAGGCGCGCGCCGACTACGGCGTCGTGATCGACACCACCGCCTGGACGGTCGACACCGAAGCGACGGAGCGGCGCCGCGCCGAGATCTTCAAGGCGCGCGGCTGGACGCAGCCGCCCAAGGTGCAGTGGCACGACCCGGCGCCACTCGCCCGAGCGGCGGAGTAGACCCATGACCGTGACCTATCGCGTCGGTGTCGACATCGGCGGCACCTTCACCGACATCGTGCTGCTGGGCTCCGACGGCACCATCCACACCAAGAAGATCTCGTCGAGCGTCGGCAACTATGCCCAGGCGATCGTCGACGGCTTGAGCGAGGTCTTCCGCGAGACCGGACTAGACGGCGGCGCCATCGAGGAGATCCGCCACGGCACGACGGTCGCGTCAAACGCGATCCTCGAGCACAAGGGCGCACGGGTCGGGCTGATCACCACCAAGGGCTTCCGCGACGTGCTGGAGATCCGCACGCTGCGCATGCCCAAGCTCTACGATCTCACCTGGACCAAGCCCGCACCATTGGTCGAGCGCTATCTGCGCAAGGTGGTGGACGAGCGGGTCGACCATGGCGGCCATATCGATCGTGCACTCGATCCCGCCGACGCCGAGCGCGCCGTCGATGAGTTGCTGGCCGAGAAGGTCGAGGCCATCGCCATCTGCCTGCTCAACTCCTTCGCCAATCCGGCGCACGAGCTGATGCTGCGCGACATCGTCGCCCGCAAGGCGCCCCAGCTGCCGCTCAGTGTCTCCTGCGAGGTGCTGCCCGAGATCAAGGAGTACGAGCGGACCTCGACCACGGTCATCAACGCCTATGTGATGCCGATCGTGGCGACCTACCTGCATGCGCTGCGCCGCGGACTGGACAGTGCCGGCATTCCCGCGCGCCTGCTGCTGATGCAATCGAATGGCGGCTTGACCACCGACACCGCCGCCGCCGAGCGGCCGATGAACATCATCGAATCGGGTCCGGCCGGCGGCGTGGTCGGCGCGCAGGCGCTGGCCCGCGCCAAGAAGCTCGCGAAGATCATCACCTTCGACATGGGCGGCACCACCGCCAAGGCCTCGATGGTCGAGGATGGCGAGGTCGCGCGCGCCCAGGAATATGCCGTGGGCGCCGGAATCATGATCGGCTCGCGCCTGCTGACCGGCGCGGGCTACACGCTCAAGGTTCCTGCCATCGACCTGGCCGAAGTGGGCGCGGGCGGCGGCAGCCATGTCTGGATCGATCCCGGCGGCGCGCTGCAGGCAGGACCGGAGAGCGCCGGCGCGTTCCCCGGCCCGGTCTGCTACGACAAGGGCGGCGAGGCGCCGACCATCACCGACGCCAACGTGCTGCTGGGCTACATCAATCCCGGCCATCTGGTGGGCGGCGCGGTGAAGCTCAATGCCGACAAGGCGCGCGCCGTGTTCGAGGAAAAGATCGCCCGGCCGCTCGGCATGACGGTCGAGCGCGCTGCCTACGGCGCGCACCTGATCGCGGCCTCCAACATGATCCGCGCCATCAAGGCGGTGTCGACCGAACGCGGCCGCGACCCGCGGGAATTCTCGCTGTTCGCCTTCGGCGGCAATGGGCCCTTGTTCGCGGCCGGCATGGCCGCAGCGCTGGGCATCGCCCGTGTGATCGTTCCGCCCTCCGCCGGGCTCTTCTCGTCCTTCGGCCTGCTCTATGCCGATGTCGAGCACCACTATGCGCGGACCTTCCGCCGCCTGCTGCGCCAGGCCGATCTTGGCGAGATCGACCGCGCCTGGACGGCGATGGCGGAGCAGGCCGACGGACAACTTGCCGTCGAAGGCTTCACGGGCACAGGCGCCCGGCTAAAGCGCTCCGCGGCGCTCCACTACAAGGGTCAGAGCTACGAGCTCACGGTGCCGGTACCCGATGGGCCGATCGACGCCCGCATGGTCACGCATCTCGAGGAAGCCTTCGGCCAGGAGCACGAGCGCACCTATGGCCATCGCGCCGGCCCCGACGAACCGGTCGAGCTGGTGGCGATCCAGCTCGTGGGCTCGGGCCTGCGCGAGGGCAGTGGCGTGCCCCAGAACGTGCGGCCGAGCCGCGTCGAGTCCAGGACCCAGACCTCGCGCCGTGCCTGGTTCGGCGATAAGCATGGCTGGATGGAGACGCCAGTGGTGAGCCGTCTCGATCTCGCCGAAGCCAAGACCGGCCCGCTGATCATCGACGAATACGACACGACCTGCGTCGTCCCACCCGACGCCCGCGCCGAGCGCGACAGCGCCGGCAATATCGTGATTACGCTGGCGGCGTCGGCTTAGGTCGCCGCCATCTGCGGCAGCCACAGCGCAATCTGCGGCCAGATCGACAGGACCACCAGCATCAGCAGCATGGTGATCACGAAGGGCGAGGTGCCGATGATCACGTCGTCAATCCGGCCCTTCTTGCGCAGCCCCTGGACGACGTAGAGGTTGATGCCCACCGGCGGCGTGATCATGGCCAGCTCCATGAGGATGATGATCATGATGCCGAACCAGATCGGATCGTAGCCGGCCGCAATCATGACCGGTGCGATGATCGGCACCGTCGCCACCATCATCGACAGCGTTTCCATGAACATCCCGAGCACGAAGTAGAAGAGCACGACGACGATCAGGAGCTGGACCTTCGAAAGGCCGAGACTGGTGATGAACCTGTTCACCTGCCCGGTGAGGCCGATCGAGGTGATGACGAAGTTGAGAAAGTAGGCCGCGAGCAGGATCGCCATGATCATGGCGGTCGTGCGCATGGTCCCCTCGAAGGCGTTGAGGAGCGTGCGAAACGTCAGCCGCCCATAGGCCGCGGCGATCCCAATCGAGGCGATCACGCCCAGCGCCGCCGACTCGGTGGCCGTCGCCCAGCCGGCGTAGATGGAGCCGATCACGGCAAGAAAAATGACCAGGGGCGGGATCAGGTCGGGCAACGCGGCGATGCGCTGAGCCCAGCTCGTCGAGGTCGGTTTGCCGCCCAGTGCGGGACGGATGAGGCAGATCACCAGCACCGTCAGGCTGAACAGGGCGGCCAGCACGAGACCGGGAATGAAGCCCGCGAGGTAGAGCTTGGGGATCGAGGTTTCGGTCAGCACGCCATAGACGATCATATTGATCGAGGGCGGGATCAGGATTCCCAGCGTCCCGCCGGCTGCGATGGTGCCGAGAAACAAGCGCTCCGAATAGCCGCGCTTCTCAACCTCGCCCAGAGCCACCGTGCCGATGGTCGCCGCCGTCGCCACGCTCGAACCCGAGGTCGCCGCGAACATCGCACAGGCGGCGATGTTTGAATGCATGAGGCCGCCCGGCAGCCAAGGCACCCAGAGGACGAGAGCGTTGTACATGCGTTCCGCCATGCCGGAACGCAGCAGGATCTCGCCCAGCAGCACGAAGAAGGGAATGGCGACGAGCAGGAAGTTGTTCGACGTTCCCCAGGCGATCTCCCCCATCGCCAGTGACAGGGGCAGCTTCGAATAGAGGCCTGACAGCGACAGGCCGAGGATGCCGAGACCGGCCGCAACGGGGATGGCCAGGGCGAGCAGGCCGATGAGGATGAGCAGCGTGACGATCAGCACGTCAATTTCTCCCCTCGCGAACCTGGCGATCCTTGAGGTCTCGGATCTCCTCCTCCACCTCTTCCTCTGCCGAGCGTGTGCTGATCAGGCGGGCCATGCCGTTCAGGTCGCCCGCGGCGCCCAGCCGCAGGGCCTGCACCAGCAGGATCAACGCCACACCGACGAAGGCCACCAGTCCGGCGAGCCAGAGGAACTGCGGGATAATGGTGGGCGTCTCGAGGGCGGATTGGCTGCGCGATTCCGACGTCCAGGATTGCGCCACGACGCCGAAGCCGTGCCACAGGGTCAGCGCGAAGAACCCCGTGAACAGCACGAGCGCCAAGAGATCGAGCGCCAACCGCAGCTTCTGCGGGAACAGGACGTACAAGGAGTCGATGCGGATGTGGGCGCGATCGAGCAAGGCAGCGCCCAGCCCCCACGTCGTCCCGATCGCCAGGGAGTAACCGGCCAGCTCGTCGGCGCCACCGATCGACAGCGCGAGGAACTTGCGCATCAGCACGTCGATGCCGATCAGCACCGCGGCCAGGAGAACCAGCGCGCCGCCGAACCACAGGCCCCACTGGGCGAAGCGCCTGACCCCGATCATGTGAGAAGCCGCCGGCTAAGGCGTAGGCGCCTTCAGGCCGAGCGTCTTGCCGACCGTCTCGTTCCATTCCTTCGCGCACGCCGCCCCGCAGCGCTTGGCCCAGCCCGCGAGGACTGCGCCTTCGACCAGCTTCTTGTGGGCCTCCATCTCCTCGGGCTTGACCGGCACGATGGTGGTCTTGGCGAGCTTGCCCATGGTGCAGGGCTGCTTGCCGGTGTTGCAGTTGTCGGCCTCGCCGGTCGTCGTCTCGATCGTCTTCCACATCTTGTCTTCGTAGGTCTTGAACTGCTCGGTCAGGAAGGCCTGCGTCTTGGGATCGAGCCGCTTCCACGTGTCGAGGTTGACGGCCAGCACGTTGATGCTCCAGCCCAGCGACATCGGGTAGATCGACTTGGTGACCTCGGCCCAGCCGGCGGTATTGCCCGACAGGCTGCCGGTGACGCCGCAATCGACCACGCCGTTGTTGAGCGCCGGCACCACCTCGGCGAAGGCCATGCTGACCGCGGTGCCACCGACACCGCTCAGGAAGTCACGCATCGTGTTGTTGAAGACACGGATCTTCTTGCCCTTGAGGCCCTCGAGGCCGGCCAGCACGTCGCGGCACCAGAAGACCTGGGGCGTGTTGCCACCGAAGGCCAGCAGCTTGGCATTCCAGTTCTTCTGCATCTGCCGGTCGATCACGTCTCGATAGGCACTGCAGGCTTCGCGCGCCTTGGCGGGCGTGAGTGTAAGACCGGCGAGATCGCAGGCCTCGAAACGCGGGTCGTCGCCGGCCATCTTGGAGATGTCCATGGCGGCGAAGTCCATGACACCGAGCTTCAGCAGCCGCAGCATGGTCTTGTCGTCGATGCCCATCTGGTCCAGCGGAGTCACGTCGACGGTGATGGCCCCCTTGGAAGCCTCGGGGATCGTCTTGCGCCAGAACGGCAACTCGTCGTGAATCGAGACCGGGGTCGGGCTGTTCAAGCCGATCACCTTGAACTGGCTCTTGGGCAGATCCTGCGCGGCAGCGACGGAGACGAAAGCGGCGGCCCCGGCGAGACCGGACAACAAACGACGGAACATGCGAACCCCCTGATCGTCCCCGAATTTCCCGGAAACGAAGCAGCAATTTGCATGCCATGCGCGGGCCTGCGCAGACTCGCGCCGTCAGCGACCCTTGCCGAGTCTGGTGATGGTGATGGCCCCGTTGACGCGACCGGCCTCGAACTCGACCCTGTCCCCGGCCTTCACCGTGTCGAGCATGGCGGGATCGGCGACGCGGAACACCATGGTCATCGCGTCCATGTCGAGGCTCTTGATGGGCCCGTGCTTGAGCGTGACCTTCCCCGCGGACTTGTCGACTTTGATGACCTCGGCTTTCACCATGCCGCCCTCGGCCCATGCGGGGGCCGACAAGGCGATCGCGGTCAGCATCGAAGCGACGATCTTCCTGAACATGTCAATTCTCCGCTCCCTGAAGGGACTCACTGGACGACGATGGTGCCGGTCATGCCCGCCTGGCGATGTCCGGGGATGAGGCAGGAGACGTCGAACGTTCCCGCTTTGGTGAACTGCCAGAGGATCTCGCCGGTGGCCCTGGGCTTCAGGCGTTTCGCGTTGGGATCGTCGTGTTCCATGTCGGGGTTCTTCTCCATCTCCGTCATGTGTTTCAGGTTCTCCTCGACGGTGCCGATGACGAACTCGTGGTCGACGGCGCCGTTGTTGCGGAGCTGGAAGCGCACCTGCTCTCCTTTCCTGAATCTGAAGTTGTCGGGCAGGAACAGCATTTTCCCTTCGCCCTCGCGGAAGACGACCTGGACGACGCGCGCCGGCTTCGTCGGATCGCCCGGCTTGCCGTATGCCGTCTCGCCGCCATGATCATGGCCTTCGCCCGGCGCATGGCCGGGGGCCGCGAGGGCCGTGCCGGCCATCAGGGCCGCGACGATCGATGCCGTCAGGAGCGTTCTGGTTTTCACGGTTGCCTCCTTGATGGAACTATTTGTGGGAGTCATGGGACGACGGCTTGACCACGCGCGCCGGCGCGCCGCCGGGTTTGGTGGTCGGTGTGGGCGCGCGGGTGGTTGCGGGCGGCGGCCCCGTCCATTCCCAGGCCACCGTTCCGGGCGGATGCTGGTACCAGCCGGGGTCCTTGTAGTCGTTCGACCCGATGCCCTCGCGCACCTTCACGACGGAGAACATGCCGCCCATCTCGACGGCGCCGAACTGGGCGAAGCCGGTCATCATCGGCAGCGTGTTGTCCGGCAGTGGCATCTCCATCTCGCCCATGTCGGCCATGCCGGCGCTGCCCATCGGCATGTAGTCGGGCACCAGGCGCTTCATCCGTCTGGCGAACTGCTTCTTGTCGACGCCAATGAAGGTGCGGAGGTCATGCCCCATCGCGTTCATCGTGTGGTGCGACTTGTGACAGTGGATCGCCCAGTCGCCGGGGTAGACCGCGTCGAACTCGTAGGCGCGCATGGCCCCCACCGGTATGTCGATCGTGACCTCGGGCCAGCGCGCCTCCGGCCGCACCCATCCCCCGTCGGTACACGTCACCTCGAAGTCGTAGCCGTGCATGTGGATCGGGTGGTTGGTCATGGTGAGATTGCCGACGCGCACACGCACCCTGTCTCCCTTCGCCACGACCAGCGGGTCGATGCCGGGGAACACCCGGCTGTTCCAGGTCCACATGTTGAAGTTCAGCATCTCGGCGACCTTCGGCACGTAGCCGCCGGGCTCGATGTCGTAGGAGCTCAGCAGGAACACGAAGTCGCGGTCGACGCGGTGCTGCTTCGGATCGC
This sequence comes from Reyranella sp., assembly GCF_965228225.1. Lineage (GTDB taxonomy): Bacteria > Pseudomonadota > Alphaproteobacteria > Reyranellales > Reyranellaceae > Reyranella. The sequence goes on from NZ_OZ245801.1 coordinate 4,548,458, forward strand.
GGGGATGGACGACGAAGAAGCCCATCATGCCCATCGCCATCTGCACCATCTCGTCGGCATGCGGGTGGTACATGAAGGTCCCGCTCTTCATGAGCTGGAACTCGTAGACGAAGGTCTTGCCAGGCTTGATGTGAGGCTGGGTGAGCCCTCCGACGCCGTCCATGCCGCACGGCAGGAGCTGGCCATGCCAGTGGACGGTCGTGTGCTCCGGCAGGCGATTGGTCACGAAGATGCGCACCTTGTCGCCCTCGACCGCCTCGATCGTCGGACCGGGGCTTTGGCCGTTGTAGCCCCACAGGCGCGCCGTCATGCCGGGCGCCAACTCGCGCTCGACCGGTTCGGCGACGAGATGGAACTCCTTCCAGTCGCCGTTCTGGCGCCATGGCAACGTCCATCCGTTCAGCGTCACGACGGGCTGGTAGTCGGGTCCGCTGGTCGGATAGAGCGGCGCCTGCATCGTGTTCGTGGTGGTGGTCGGCGCCTCGGGAATCGACTGCGCCTGGACGCGACCGCTGACGGCGGCGGCGCCGAGGAGTGCGAGACCCGATGCTCCGACGAGATCACGCCGGGAAATGCTCATGTCTTTCTCCTGTCCTAGAGTCCGAGAGGAATTGTTTCGGGAGGCGGGGTCGTGTTGATCACGCCGGACGGCGGTACCGTGCCACCGACGATCAAAGCCGCCTGGAGATCGGCCACGGCGAGGTGGTAATCGCGCAACGCGTCGAGCGACGCGATGCTCGCGTTGATCCGTTCACGCTCCTCGATCAGCACCTCGAAAACGTCGGAGAGCATCCCGTTGTATCGGAGGAGCACCTCGGACGAGATCTGGCGCCGGAGCGGAACGATGCGCGACTGGTAGTAGCGCGCGATGTCATAGGTCGCGCGATACGTCGCATAGGCGACCCGCGCCTCCGAGCGGGCGTTGACCGACCGTTCGACGAGCCTGTTGATCGCCCGCATGTAGATCTCGTGGGCCGCCGTCATCCGGGCCTGGCCGGTGTCGAAGACGGGGATCACGATGCCGAGTTCGATCCCGTACCTGTTCTTGGAAGTCTGCTCCCCCGTGCCGCCGTTCTCGACCTCGTTGCGGTAGCCGAGGCCCAGTTCCAGGAACGAGAGATAGCGCGTGGCATTAACGAAGTTCGCCGACTTCGCCAGCGTCACGATCTCGTATCGAAGGACGATCAGGTCGACGCGCCGTCGCATCGCGTCGACTTCCACGTCGGCCAGCGCGTCGGCGGCGGCCGGCAGGACCGGCAGCCGGGCGGGAAGCCTGTAGGCAAGATCGCTTCCCCAGAGACCGAGGATCCGGGTCAGGGTCTCCCGCGATGTGGTGACCGCCAGCCGCGCCTGCGCGACCTGGACGCTCAGGTCGGCGTAGAAGGCGGAGACGCGCGCCTGGTCGAGCTTGTTGGCCGCGCCGGTCTCGCCCAGCTGCTTCATCAGCTGCGCCGAGGCGTCGGCCGTCTGGCGCGCCTGGTCGAGCAGGGCGAGGCGCTGCTGGGCGGCAAGCGCGCGGACATAGGCACGCCGCACGTCGATCGTCAGGCTGAGCGTCGTTGCGACCGCCCGATAACGCGCTTCCTCGAACTCGCGCTTCGCGATCTCCGTCTTGGCGGGCAGCGTCGCGAAGGCCAGCAGGTTGCCGACGAGCTGGAAGCCGAATTCCACGAAGCTTCCCGTGCCGAACGTGCGATTCAGGACGATCGCGGGATTGGGCAGCAGGCTCGTCTGGACATAGTCGGCTTCCGAGATGCCCAGGTCGTTGTAGGCCGCCTGCAGCCCGCGATTGTTCAGGAGCGCGATCTGAACGGCCGCCTCCTCGCTGAGCGGCTCCGCCAGCAGGGCCTGCACGCGCTCTCGGGCACGGCGCATGTCTTCCGGCGAGGAGAGCTTGACGGCGTCGCGGCCGATCTCCCGGCGAACGCCGTCGGTGACCGGCGCCATGCCGCCGTCGTCGGTGAACTTCGCGCAACCGGCGGCCAGCAGGCCGACGAGGGCGACGACGACCGCCCGCGAAAGGCCGCTCATTGCGACCGCCCGGCCGCGGGGCCGACGCGATCGTTGAGTTCCCGCCACGGTTTCAGGCCGACGGGCGCATGGGGCGCGGTGCCGGACATCACCGGCTGGTACGGCGTCCCGACGATGGCGGCGTCGGGGCTGGAGGCGTCGTCGGGCGACAACGCGGGCAAAGAAGGAGCGGCGCACGCGGCCACTCCAAGCGCAAGCATGGCTGGGATCAGGAATTTCATGACGGAAGCCCGGACAGGATGACGTGAACGCAAACGGGGCCAGCTCGCGGCCGCACGGCGGCGAGTTCCCTGAGTTCGCGCAAGTCGGGCGTCGGAGCTAGCGGGCCGGCGAACGACCCACGACCGAGCACACGCTCAGGGCGCGAACGCGATCAGACGTATCTGGGAGGACGTTCCGAACGGTCGCCGCAACGGCCCTCGAGCAGGTCGCTCATGAGCATCGGGACCGGAGAAGCGATCCTGGGGCCTGCCCCGGCATCGACGCCGACGACGGCCATTGCCGCATGGCAGGCAATGGTGCAGCAGCCTTCGGCGTGGTTTGCCGCGCCGCCGCCCGGACAGGCGTCGCCCTCGTGCGTGGCAGGCGCCTCCGTTCCTTCCGGCAGGCTCGCTGCCGGCGTGGCCGGCTCCTCGTGCGCGACAGGCTGCGAAGCCACGGCGGTCACGGGACGGTCATCCGCAGGGGCATGACCGCCATGGGCAGACGCGGCGCCAACGACAAGTACCCACGCCGCGAACGCAAGCAGGAGCGCTTGTGCGATCTTCCTCAGCGGGCGGATGTGGGTCATCGGCGTTCCCCGTCAGCGCCTGCGACTATCCAGCACTTCGAGGATCTCGTCGATCTTGATCTGCCGGTCCTTCTCCGAACCGGCATGGAAGGCGTGCGCGACGCAATGCTGCAGGTGATCGCCCAGCGTCTCCTGCTCGACCTTGTCGAGCGCGGCGCGCACCGCGCGGATTTGCGTCAGCACGTCGATACAGTAACGCTCCTCCTCGATCATGCGCGCCACGCCGCGCACCTGGCCCTCGATCCGGCTGAGGCGTGCGAGCTGCGACTTCTTGAGCTTTTCGTCCATCCTTGAACCATACCCCCGTAGGGTATACATGGCAAGCATGACCCACGCCTGCTGCCACGCCTCCCATGGGGCACCTCCCGCGCCTGTCCAGGATTCCGCCATCGCCATCGATCCCGTCTGCGGGATGAAGGTGAAGATCGAGGGCGCGAAGAACACGACCGTGCACGAAGGGCAGACCTATTACTTCTGCAACCCCAAGTGCCTGCAGAAGTTCACCGCCGAGCCAGGGCGCTACCTGAAGCCCGAGGACGCGCCCGAGCCGCCGGTCGCGCCCGGCACGATCTTCACCTGCCCGATGCATCCCGAGATCCGGCAGGTCGGCCCCGGAAGCTGCCCGATCTGCGGCATGGCGCTGGAGCCAGCGGAAATCACGCTCGACGACGGACCGAACGAAGAGCTCCTGGATATGCAGCGGCGCCTGTGGATCGGCGGCGCTCTCGCCGTGCCTCTGGTGGCGCTCGACATGGGCGGCCATCTGTTCGGCCTGCACGGGCTGCTGCCGCACGGCCTCATGCCGTGGCTGATGCTGGCGCTCGCGACGCCGGTCGTCCTGTGGGCCGGCTGGCCGTTCTTCGTGCGCGGCTGGCAGTCGGTGCGGACCGGCCATCTCAACATGTTCACGCTGATCGCGCTCGGCACCGGCGTCGCCTGGGCCTACAGCGTCGTGGCGACCCTGGCGCCCGGCCTGTTCCCCATGGGTGTGCGCGCCGCTGACGGAACGGTGCCGGTCTATTTCGAGCCGGCCGCCGTGATCGTCGTGCTGGTGCTGGTCGGACAGGTGCTCGAGCTGCGCGCGCGCGACGCGACCGGCGGCGCCATCAAGGCCCTGCTGGGACTGGCGCCCCGTACGGCATTGCGGATCGATGGATCCGGCAACGACGTCGAGGTGGCGATCGACCGGATCGCGGTCGGCGACCGGCTGCGCGTGCGGCCCGGCGAAAAGGTACCGGTCGACGGATCCATCATTGAGGGCGCAGGCTCGGTCGACGAGTCGAGCATCACCGGCGAACCCATGCCCGTCTCGAAGTCGGTCGGCGCCCGGGTGATCGGCGGCACGGTGAACGCCAGCGGCACCTTCGTCATGAAGGCCGAGCTGGTCGGCAGCGACACGATGCTGTCGCGCATCGTCAAGATGGTGGCCGAGGCACAGCGCAGCCGCGCACCGATCCAACGCCTGGCCGACATCGTTGCGGGCTGGTTCGTGCCGACGGTGATCGCGGTGTCGGTGATCGCCTTCGTCGCCTGGTCGATCTGGGGCCCCTCGCCCGCTTTCTCCTATGCGCTGGTCGCGGCAGTCTCCGTCCTGATCATCGCCTGCCCCTGCGCGCTCGGGCTCGCCACGCCGATGTCGATCATGGTGGGTGTCGGCCGCGGCGCCGCCGCCGGCATCCTGATTCGCAACGCCGAGGCGCTGGAGCGGCTGGAGAAGGTCGACACGCTCGTGGTCGACAAGACCGGCACGCTGACGATGGGCAAACCGACCCTGGCGACGGTGGAGCCGCTCGGCGCTCGGTCGCAAGACGAGATCCTGCGGTTGGCCGCCAGCCTCGAGCGCGGCAGCGAACATCCCATCGCCACAGCGATCCTGGCCGGCGCAAAGGCGCGCGGCGTGGCGATGGCCGACGTCGAAGGTTTCGCGTCTCCTGCCGGCAAGGGCGTGTCGGGTCGGGTCGAGGGCCGCAGCCTGCTGCTCGGCAACGCCAGCTTCCTGCGTGAATCCGGGGTCGATGTCGCCGGGCCCGACGCGAAGGCCGATGCCCTGCGCCAGGACGGCGCCACGGTCGTGCTGCTGGCGGTCGACGGCAAGGTAGAGGGTCTGCTCTCGGTGAGCGACCCCATCAAGGAAACGAGCCCGGAGGCGCTGAAGCGTCTGCATGAGGCCGGCCTGCACATCGTGATGCTGACCGGCGACAACCGGCGCACGGCCGCCTCGGTCGCCGCCCGGCTGGGGATCGATGCCGTCGAGGCCGAGGTGCTGCCGGAGGACAAGGCGCGGATCGTCCAGCGCCTCAAGGCGGAGGGCCGCGTGGTCGCCATGGCCGGAGACGGCATCAACGACGCGCCCGCCCTGGCCGCCGCCGATGTCGGCATCGCCATGGGCACCGGCACCGACATCGCCATCGAGAGTGCCGGCATCACCCTGGTGAAAGGGGACCTGCTGGGCATCGCCCGCGCCATCCACCTCTCGCAGGCCACGATGGCCAACATCCGGCAGAACCTGTTCTTCGCCTTCGTCTACAATGCCGCCGGCGTACCGGTTGCGGCGGGCATACTCTATCCGCTGCTCGGAATTACCCTCAGCCCGATCTTCGCCGCCGCCGCCATGGCCTTGAGTTCGGTCAGCGTCATCGGAAATGCACTCCGACTGCGACGCGTGCAGATCTGACTTTCTGCGACATTTCGGGACGGTCATGTCGCTTTGCGCTTGATCCGCGGGCGGCCCCGCCGGAAATTGACCGGACCATGCGCCTGATCCATCGATCGCACCGCGCCGCAAACGCCGTCCGGACCGTGTCTCCGAGTGGCGAACTGTTCGTTGCGAGTCTCGTGATCTGCATGATCCTGTCCTCTTTCGGCGATGCGGTCGATCCGACCTGGTTGGGCGAGGCAGGGCTGGAGTTCGCCTTCTTCGACCTCGGAGGCGAATTCTCGGTGCTGGCGATGCGCCACTGGCATCTGCTCGAACTCCTCCTGGCAGGCGGGGTGATGGCTGCGGGGATCATGGTCCTGCGTATCGTGGCCGGCGCCTTCTTCCGGCCGCTCGATTCCGCCGAGTCCGGCGCCGTCGAGAAGGTGCCGATAAAGCTCTGACGACTGGCTGAAGACGCCGTCGACCGCCCTTCCACCGGAAGAGCGCGGCGTCGGCACACTTTCACTTGTTGTTGGAGACTTTCATGGAACTCGAACTGTTTTCGGGCGCATTCTTTTCCGCGCTTCTTGCCATCATCCTGATCGACCTCGTTCTGGCGGGCGACAACGCCCTCATCATCGGCCTGGTCGCCCGCAATCTTCCCAAGGAAAGCCAGAACAAAGTCATCTTCTGGGGCACCTTCGGCGCCATCGCCATCCGCGCCCTTATGGCCGTCCTCGTCGTCTACATCCTGGCCGTGCCGGGCTTCATGCTGGCCGGCGGCCTTGCGCTGGTCTGGATCGCACGCAAGCTGCTGACCCCCCAGGAGAATGCCGAGGAGAACCACCTCGTCAAAGCACCCGCAGCCAGTTTCGCCGCGGCGGTGCGCACGATCGTCATCGCCGATGCGGTGATGGGCATCGACAACGTGCTGGCCATCGGCGGCGCCTCGCACGGCTCGATCCTGCTGATCCTGCTGGGCCTCGCGATCAGCGTGCCGATCATCGTCTGGGGCAGCCAGCTCGTCATCAAGCTGGTCGACCGCTATCCGTCGGTCATCCTGGTGGGCGGCGCGGTGCTGTGCTGGACCGCCTACGGCATGATCACCCGCGAGCCGATGCTGCTGTCGTGGTTCGAGGCCCATCCGGCCGCCAAGCTGATCCTGGCCGTGCTGGCTTTCTCGATCGCGCTGGCGCCCTGGTACAATGAGCGCCTCAGCGACCGGATGAAGCCGCTGACCCTGCTTCTGCCGGCGATCCTGATCTGGATGCTGGGCTTCGAAGTCGCCGGGACCGTCTGGAAGGTCCAGGCCGACTACCTGATGGCCACCACCCAGGGCGAGTACCTGATGGAAGGCATCCGCTGGATCGGCTGGCTGCCGTTCGCCGCGCTCCTCCTGTGGGTGCGCGAGCGCCTCGTGCTGCGCAGCGCGCGCGTGGCGCGTAGCGCGCAGTAACGCTGGATCAACCACTCCCATCTCCTCTCCCGCAAGTCGGGGGAGGAGATGGGCCTTCTTACGACACCGTGAGTTCAGCGCCGGTCAGCCGCCGATAGGCCTCCAGGTACCGCTTGCTGGTCGCCTCGACGACCTCCGGCGGCAGGTTGGGCGCCGGCGCCTCGCCGTTCCAGCGGCCGGCATGGCGCTCCACATCGAGCCAGTCGCGCAGCGGTTGCTTGTCGAAGCTGGGCTGCGGCCGCCCCTCGGCGTAGCCGTCGAGCGGCCAGAAGCGCGAGGAATCCGGCGTCATCACTTCGTCGATCAGCAGGATCTTGCCATCGGCGGTGCGTCCGAACTCGAACTTCGTGTCGGCGATGATGATTCCCTGTTTCAGCGCAACGTCGCGACCGCGGGTGTAGACGAGGCGGGTCAGTCGTTCGAGCTCGCCGGTGACCTCGACGCCCAGCGCCTTCTGCATCTCGGCAATGGTGATGTTTTCGTCGTGGCCGCTCTCGGCCTTGGTTGCCGGGCTGAAGATCGGCGGATCGAGGCGGCCGCTCTCTTTCAGGCCCGTGGGCAGCGACTCGCCGGCAAGGGTGCCCGCCTTGGCGTATTCGCGCCAGGCCGAGCCGGTGATGTAGCCGCGGACCACGCATTCGATCGGGAATACCGTGCCGCGCCGGCACAGCATGGCGCGGCCGGCGATCTCGGCGCGATGGTCCTTCAGGGCGGGCACCGCGGCGACGATTGCATCGGCGTCGGCCGAGATCATGTGATGATCGACGAGGTCGCCCAGCTGGCGGAACCACCAGGCGCTGACCTGGGTCAGCACGGCGCCCTTCTGCGGGATGGGCTCGGCCATCACTACGTCGTAGGCGCTCACCCGGTCGGTCGCGACCAGCAGCAGCCGGTCTGAATCCACCGCATAGACATCGCGCACCTTGCCGCGCGCAATCCTCTCGAGCGGCAGGTCGCTCACCGTCATCAGCATCGTCGGCCTCAACCTTCCTTGCGCAGTTCCTCGAACACTTCCTTGGCGGTGAGCATGGCCTCGCGCACCGACGGCAGGCCGATATAGCCGCAAAGATGCATCAGCGCCTCGGACAATTCATCCTCCGTCCAGCCCTGCCGGCGGGCCATGCGAAGATGGATGGCGAGTTCCGGCCAGCGCGCCTGGGCGGTGTCGGAAATGACGCAGATCAGGGTCTTGGTCTTGAGGTCGAGGCCGGGGCGCGACCACAGCATGCCGAAGACCGCTTCGCGGGCGTAGTCGCCGAACTTCTGCATCATGGGGTCGTCATAGACCGACTTGTTCATGTCGGCGGCAAATTTCTCCCCCATCAACTCGGCACGCATCTCCGTGCCCTTCCTGTAATTGTCGCTCTGCGCCATCGTTTCCTCCTTTGTTACGAATTCTGGACTGCAGCGTCCCGGAATTCGCGGTTAGGATCAATTGTCCAAGGGGAGAGTTGACCGAACGATGGCCGCCAGCGGCACAGTAGTTGAACCCGCCGGCCGGCGGCGCCGGGCGGCGCTGACCCTCGCAGCTCTCGGAGTCGTCTTCGGCGACATCGGCACCAGCCCGCTCTACACGGTCAAGGAGTGCTTCAGCGAATATACGGGCATCCAGCCCACGCACGACAACGTGCTGGGCATGCTCTCGCTCATCACCTGGGCGCTGATCGTCGTCGTCACGCTGAAATACGTGGCCGTCGTCATGCGCGCCGACAACAAGGGCGAGGGAGGCGTACTGGCGCTGATGGCGCTGGTCTCCAGCCAGGCGAACATCTCGTCGGAGTGGCGCCGCCGCCTCTATCTGATGTTGGGCGTCGCGGGTGCGGCGCTGTTCTATGGCGACTGCCTGCTGACGCCCGCCATTTCGGTTCTGAGCGCCGTCGAGGGCCTGACCGTCGCCACCCCGGCCTTCCAGCCGATGGTGATACCGATTGCAATTGGCGTCATCGTCGCGTTGTTCTCGGTCCAGCATTTCGGCACCAGCGGCATCGGCAAATGGTTCGGGCCGATCACACTCATCTGGTTCATCGTGCTGGCCGTGCTCGGCGCGCACCAGATCGTGCAACGCCCGGAAGTGCTGGCGGCGCTGTCGCCGCATCATGCGGTGGGCTTCGCCCTGCGCGAGAAGTTCGTCGCTTTCGTCGCCCTGGGGGCGATCACGCTCGCCATCACCGGTGCCGAGGCGCTGTATGCCGACATGGGCCATTTCGGCGCCCGGCCCATCCGCCTCGCCTGGCTGGGCCTCGTGCTGCCGGCGCTGCTGCTCAACTACTATGGACAGGGCGCCCTGATCCTGAACGACCCGAGCGCGCTCGCCAATCCGTTCTTCAAGCTCGCCCCCGACTGGGCGCTCTATCCGCTGGTCGGCCTGGCCACCGCCGCCACGGTGATCGCCTCACAGGCGACGATTTCGGGCGCCTTCTCGATGGCCAAGCAGGCCGCGCTGCTCGGCCTCAGCCCGAGGGTCCACATCCGGCACACTTCCGCCAGCGAGTTCGGGCAGGTCTATCTGCCGGTGGTCAACTGGCTGCAGATGCTGGGCGTCGTCATCCTGATCATGGCCTTCAAGTCGTCGACCAATCTCGCCTCGGCCTACGGCATCGCCGTCACCGGCACGATGCTGATCACCAGTACGCTGGTGTTCGTGCTGGCCGTGCGCTGCTGGAACTGGGGCTGGCCGCTCAGCATCCTCGTCTTCTGCAGCTTCATGGCCCTCGACCTGGCCCTGCTCTCGTCCAACATGCTGAAGTTCCTCGACGGCGGCTGGGTGCCCCTGGCGATCGCCGCGGTGATCTTCCTCTGCATGTGGACCTGGCGGACCGGCCGGGCGGCCGTGGCCAGGCACGAGCAAGCGGAGGCACTCCCTCTGGAAACGCTGCTCGAAAGCATCAATCCGGCCCGCGTTCACCGGCCACAGGGCACGGCCGTCTACCTGACCGCCACCTCCACCAACGCGCCGCGGTCGCTGATGCACAATCTGAAGCACAACGAGGTGCTGCACGAGCATGTCGTGCTGCTCAGCATCGAGGTCGCGGACATACCCTTCGTGTCCGCGGAAGGCCGAAGCCAGGTCACGCATCTCGGCAAGGGCGTCCACCGGGTCGTGCTGCACTATGGTTTCATGGAGCAGCCCGATGTGCCGAGCGGCCTCACCCTGCTCGAGGACAAGGGCATACCGTTCGATCCGATGCGCACGTCCTACTTCATCGGCCGCAATACCTACATGGAGGCGAGCACGCCGCTGCTGCCGCGCTGGCAGGAGAAACTCTTCCTCGCTCTGTCGCGCGTTGCCGCCAGCGCCGGCGACTTCTTCGGCCTTCCGACCAACCGTGTCGTCGAACTGGGCAGCCGAATAGAGATCTAGAGCGTTTCCGGACGAGATAGAATCGAGCCGAGCATCTCAACACTGACCTCACCCTGAGGAGCGAACGCAGTGAGCGTCTCGAAGGGTGGGCACGCGCACCCCATCGGTTGCCCATCCTTCGAGACGCCGTGCTGTGCACGGCTCCTCAGGATGAGGTGGTGGGTGAATGTAAAACGGAAAGACTCTAACAGGCTGATGGAACAGGTTTTTGCAGGCACCGGCGGGCAACATCGACCCGTACGCGGTACCAGGATACCGGTTTCAAGGGTACGACTCTCGCTTCGACTGATTCGTTTATTTCGTTTGTTTCGTTTATTTGCCAGGATCCGGCTTTTTCAGCAGCCTGACAGAGCCCGCCTGGACGAGATGGAATCGAAGCGAGCATCCCTACAAGACCTCCAGCCCTTCACCATTCGCCGCAACCGAACTTCAGCAGGTTGCCGTGCGGGTCATGGATGTAGAATTCCTTCATGTTCCACGGCCGCACCAGGAAGGGGGACAGGTTGGGCACGCCGCGCGCCGTGTACTCCTCGTGGAGCGCGGCGACCTGGCCGCCGCGGATATAGCTGGACGTGTTCTCGGGAAACCGCCGATCGTCACTCTTCCAGAAATGCAGTTCCATGTCGTCGCGTTTGACGATCAGATAGCTGCCGTCGCGATAGCCGACCGCGAAGCCCAGCCAGTCGACATAGAAGGCGCTGGTCTCGGCGATGTCGAGGGAGGCGAGGATCGGTATCGTACGAGCGAAATCGACCGTCATGCATCGAAGCCCGACAGCGAGACCGCGTCCCGCGCCGGCGGCTGATGGCCGCGCGAGAGGAGATCTCCCAGCCGGGCGAAGATGCGGCCTGCTTCGGTGCAGCCGACATCCTGGGCCACCGCCTCGGCGGCAACGTTGAGCAACGCGTTGCCGGCGAGGTCGCGACACTCCACGGGCAGGCCCTCGACGGCGTCGGCGATCACGCGCATGGCATGCTGCAGGTCGGAGAGACGATCGGGCATCGGGGCGGTCATGGCGGCGGCTTTCAATTGAGGCGACCGGCGGCGGCGCCGGCGGGCGGAGCGATGCGGAGGCCCGCAGCGGCAAGCGCGACGGCAAAGGCTTTCAGGCGAATGGCGGCCACGCGGGACGCGGTGGGCGCCATCATGATGTCGAGCGATGCCAGGAGCGGGCCATCGTGATCGGCCTGGGCCAGCCCGCAAAGTGCGACCAGCACCGCTTCGTCGTGGCTCACGCTCGAACAGGCCGGTACGTGAATTTCCATGGCGCGCCGAGTGCCGAACAGGAACGCGTCCATGGCGATCGCGAAGTCCGGCAGCGCCTCGAGGACGCCCGCAACCTTGAAGCCGCGATGGAGAGTCGAACCCTCGCGCGGCAACGCGCGGTCCTGCTGCCACTGACGCAGGGCCCACAGCACGAAGCGCTCACTCAGCGGCAGGGCGCAGGCACAACCGGGCCTTCCGCACCCCTTCCTGAGGTCACGGCGCGCGGTCTCAAGCCTCTGTTCCTGAACGATTTCCATGGCCTCACCAGGGTTGAACGATCTTGACTGCCCCACCAGTCTATGCAATTAAGAGTCGTTCGCAAGATTAAAGCGGAAGCGAGAGCCGACATGAACGAGATGACGCGTCCCCTTCGGGCGTCGGATGCGCAGAGCGACAGGCTGGAAGTGACCCTTCCCGCCATTGAGAGCGCGGCGCTTCTCCAGGGACGACGCGAACTCATGATCCGTCACGGAGTCGAACTCTACCGGCTGCGCCTCACCGCCTCGAACAAACTCATTCTGACGAAGTAATTCCAAGACCCCGAGGGGCCATCCCTCCTCGGTCAAACTGCCCAGCCAGCCGGGCCCGCGAGGGTCCCGCGAGCCAGGCGTCCTTTTTTTCCTGGGGACCTGGCTCAAATGAAGCTGCGCATCGTCTATACGCTGATGGCCACCACGGCCCTCTGCGCACCTCTTGCCACGCCCGCATGGGCACAGACGCCGGCCACGCCACCCGTCACGGATCCGACCCAGGCCCCGCCCGCCACGCAGGCCGTGCCCACGCAACTCGACGCCGTGACGACGGCGGCCATGCGCAGCCGGCGGCCGCTGGACGACGTGCCGGCCACCGTCTCCGTCATCACGACCGAGAACATCGATCGCGAGAACATGCAGGACGTCCGCGATCTCGTTCGCAACGAGCCCGGCGTCACCGTCGGCAACAATCCGGGTCGTGCCGGGTTCCAGAACTTCGTGATCCGCGGCATCGGCGGCAATCGCGTGCTGCTGATGGTCGACGGCATGCGCACGCCCGATTTCCCCGACAGCAACCAGGGCGCCGGCACCTATTCGCGCGAGCAGCCCGACCTCGAGGACATCAAGCGGGTCGAGATCATCCGCGGCCCCGCCTCGGCGCTCTACGGGTCCGACGCGATCGGCGGCGTGGTGGCCTACACGACCAAGGATCCCGGCGACTACATGCGCGACGGCAAGGACGTCTATGCCAGCGCCAAGGCCGCCTATAGCGGTGCGAACCAGCAGTTCTCCGAATCGTTCACCGGCGCGGTGCGCTCGGGCAACGTCGAGTTCATGGGCATCTACACGCGGCGCGACGGCCAGGAATTCCAGCCGGCGCAAACGACGGTCAGTCCCAATCCCACGACCTTCTACAACAACAACTTCTTCGCCAAGCTGGTGATCAAGCCGACCGAGGTCGACACGATCCGCCTGACCGGCTCCTACAACCAGAGCGGACAGAGCACCAACATGCTCAGCGCCGTCGGCACCTTCCCCAGCCTGTTCGCCCGGATCTACGACGAGTGGGGCCAGGACTATACCAACACCTACCGGATCAGCGCCCAGTGGGAGCACAATGCGCCGATCGGCTTCGTCGACCGGCTGAGCTTCCTCGCCTATTTCAACTCGGTCTATACCCAGGCCGATACCTATACGTTGCGCGGCGGAGTCACCAGCGTCGTCCCGAGCAATGCCCGCACCTCGCAGTTCTACTACACGCAGAACGTCACCGGCGCCGAACTGCAGATGCACACCGATCGCGAGATCGGCGGCCTCGACAACTTCTTCACCTATGGCGCGAGCTTCTCCTGGACGACGACGACCCGGCCGCGCAACCGCACGCAGATCACCCTCGCGACCGGCGCCACCACGAACTCCGTCGGCGGCGAGCTCTATCCAAACAAGAACTTCCCCGACACCGACACGGTGCAGGCCGGCATCTACGTGCAGGATGAGATCAGCGCGCTGGGCGGCCGCCTGAAGATCACCCCGGCGGTGCGCCTCGACTACTACAACATGACGCCCAATCCCGATAAGTACTTCTGGAACTCGACGGGCGCCACGCTCAACGCCGTGCCCTCGGCCACCACCTACGTTTCGGCCTCACCCAAGCTCGGCCTGCTGTATCACTTCAACGATACCTATTCGGGCTACTTCCAGTACGCGACGGGCTTCCGGGCGCCGCCCTACGACAACGCGAACTTCGGCTTCACCAATGCGGCGTCGTTCTACCAGATCCTGCCCAACGCCAACCTGAAGCCCGAGACCGCCAACTCCTTCGAAGTCGGTTTCCGCGGCAAGTACGAGAACGGATCGAGCTGGCAGCTCACCGGCTTCTACAACCTCTACAACAACTTCCTCGAAACCACCGTCGTCGGCATGGTGGGCCCGGTCACGCAGTACCAGTACGTCAACCTCACCAACGTGACGATCTGGGGCATCGAGGCGCGCGGCGAATACCGCTTCGCGCCGGAATGGGCGGTGGCCGGCTGGACGGCCTTCGCGCAGGGTACCGACACGAGGACCGGCCTGCCGGTGGATTCGGTATCGCCGTGGACCACCCAGGCCCGCATCCGTTACGGCTTCGACACGGGCATCACGGCGCAGCTCATCGGCACGGTGGCGGCGGCTCACACCCAGGTCAGCAGCCCGACCTACTTCCAGGCGCCGGCCTATTTCAATCTCGACGCCACCGTCGGCTACGTCTTCAACGACCACTTCAAGATCAATGCCGGCGCGTTCAACATCACCAACGCCAAGTACTGGAACGCCCCGGACACGATCGGCATCACGCCGACCAATCCGCAGCTCGATCTCTATGCCCAGCCCGGCCGGTACTTCGGCGTCAACCTCCTGGCCAAATGGTAGTCCCGGCAGCCCTCTCTGCCGAGCGACTGCCGGCGCCACCGGCACGCGGTCCCCGCGTGCCGGTGGCGTTGTCGCTTGCACTGCATGGGCTGGCCATCGTTCCCCTTCTTCTCGCTGGCATATCCGGCAGCAGCGCCAACGACGACGAGCCGGCACTGATGGTCGAGCTCTCGCTGGCGGCGCCCATCGCCGGCCCCCCGGCGGAAGCCGACCAACCCGAAGCCCCCCCTGAACCGCAGCAGCAGCCCGAGCCGCCGACGCCGCCGGTCGAGCAGACCGAGGCGACACCGGAGCCCGAGCCGGAGCCACCCCCGCCGCCGCAGGAGGTCGCCGCCGTGGAACCCGAGATCAAACTGGATCTGCCCCCACCGGATGAACCGCCGCCGCCGACCGCCGCCGAGCTGAAGCCCGTCGCGCCGCCCAAGCCCAAGCCGCCACTGCCCAAGCCCGCGGCGGCGCCGCGTCCGACGGCACAGGCCGCGGTCACGAAGGCTCCCTCCCCCGACGTCGGCAATGCCAGCATCACGCAGCAGCAGGCCGCCTCCTCCTCGTCGCTCGTCGTGTTCGAGGGCAAGCCGCGCTTCCGGATCCCGCCCACGCCGGCCGTCTATCCGCCACGCTCGATCGAGCTCGGCCAACAGGGCGAAGTGCTGGTGCGCGTCCGCCTCCAACCCGACGGCGGCGCCGCCGAGATCGTGCTGTGGCGCAGCAGCAATTTTCCCCTGCTCGATCGCGCCGCGCTCACCGCCGTGCGCGGTTGGCATTTCCTTCCGGCCCTGCGCGATGGCCGCCCGGTCGCCGCCTGGGTGGAGATCCCGGTTCGATTTCATCTCCGTTGAAAGGATAGTCTGATGCTCTCCCCCTCGAATACCGATCTTGCCGCCCGCTGGAACGTGCTGCGCGGCGAGAAGCCCGCGTTGCGCATCCGTGACGCCGCGGCGACCCTCGGCGTCAGTGAAGCCGAGCTGGTCGCGCTGGGTGTGGGCAGGACCGCGACGGCGCTGAAGCCCGACTGGCGCGGCATCCTGAGCGACATGCCCGAGGCCGGCCGCGTCATGTGCCTGACCCGCAACGACCATTGCGTGCACGAACGCCATGGCCGCTTCGAGGGCGTCGACGTCAAGGGCCATCATGGCATCGTGCTGGGGCCGGACATCGACCTTCGCCTGTTCCTCGGCTCGTGGAAGCACGGTTTCGCCGTGCGCGAGCCACTGCGGCAGGGTGAACGGCTCAGCCTGCAGTTCTTCGACGGCGCCGGCGACGCCGTGCACAAGATCTACGCCACCGAAGAGACCGATCGCGCGGCCTTCGACGCCCTGATCGCCCGGTACGCGATGGCGCCGGCCGACATGAAGATCTCTCCGCGCACACCCGGTGCGATCGACCGTCCCGATCCGGAGATCGACGTCGAGGGCCTGCGCAAGGCCTGGCTCGCGATGAAGGACACGCACGAATTCTTCGGCATGCTGGGCCGGTTCGGCGTCGGCCGCGTCCAGGCGCTGCGCCTGGTCGGCGAGGATCTCGCCCGCGAACTGCCGGTGCGCGCGTTGCGCGCCGCCTTCGAGGCCGCGGCCGCCGGCGGCACGCCGATCATGGTCTTCGTCGGCAGCCATGGCTGCATCCAGATCCATACCGGCCCGGTGAAGCACCTGGTCGACGCCCACGGCTGGTTCAACGTCCTCGATCCCGACTTCAACATGCACCTGCGCGAAGACGGCGTCGCCCGCGTCTTCTCGGTGCGCAAGCCCACCGAGGACGGCATCGTCACCTCGATCGAAGCCTTCGACGCCCACAACCGCAACATTCTGCTGATGTTCGGCGCCCGCAAGCCCGGCCATCCCGAGCTCGAGGACTGGCGCGCCATCGTCGCGCGCGTCGAGAAGCAGGCGGCCTCGTGATGCGGCGCCGCACTGCCTTCGGAGTGGTCCTGGGCGCGGCCGCCGCCGCCGCCCTGCCGGCCAACGCGCAGCAGCCGCCGCGCATCGTGGCGGTCGGCAGCTCCATCACCGAAATCGTCTATGCCCTCGGCGCGGAAAAACTGCTGGTCGGCGTCGATACGACCAGCATGTACCCCGAGGCGGCGCGGAAGCTGCCGCAGGTCGGCTACATGCGCGCGCTGTCGGCCGAGGGCGTGCTCTCGCTGAAGCCGACCTTGATCATCGCGACGACCGCGGCCGGACCGGCCGGCGCGCTCGACCAGCTCAAGGCGACAGGCATCGAGATCATGATCCTGCCCGACCTCTACGACTATGAAAGCGTGATCACCAAGATCGCCGCCATCGGCAAGGTGACAGGCAAAGTCGCCGAAGCCGATGCGATGATCGCCCGGGGACGCGCGGCGATGCAGGCGCTCGCGGACAAGCTGGCCGCCGTGAAGAACCATCCGCGCGTGCTGTTCCTGCTGTCGATGACCGGCGGCGCGCCTCAGGCCGCGGGCCGCGACACCGCCGCAGCCGGCATCATCAAGCTGGCGGGCGGCATCAATGCGGTCGATGGCTACTCCGGTTACCGGCCGCTGACCCCTGAGTCGGTCATCGCGTCGAAGGCCGACTTCGTGCTGGTGACACGCCAGACCGTCGAGGCGATGGGCGGCACGCAGGCCATCCTCGACCAGCCGTCGCTCAATCGCACGCCGGCCGGCAAGGCCGGCAGGATCATCGAATTCGACACGCTGCTCCTGCTGGGCTTCGGTCCGCGCACGCCGGAGGCGGCCCGGGAACTGGCCATGGCGCTTCATCCAGACCTCGCTCGCGCGCCGTGACGGCACTCGCCTTGCGCCGCCCGATTCCGCTGTTCGCGCTCGCCGCCCTGGCGAGCGTGGTGGCCAGCCTCTGCATCGGTGCCTTCCCCGTTGGTTTCGACCAGATCCTGTCGGCCGTCGGACTGTCGAGCGCGCCGCTCGACGACACGACGGCGGCAGTCCTCTATGCGATCCGTGCGCCGCGTGTGGTCGCGGCCTTCGCGGTCGGCGCCGCGCTGGCGGCCGGCGGAGCCGCGATGCAGAGCCTGTTTCGCAACCCGCTGGCCGATCCCGGCCTGCTGGGCGTGTCGAGCGGCGCCGCACTCGCGGCTGTATCGACGATCGTGCTGGGCGAGAGGGTGATGCACATCGTGCCGCCGGAGCTGCGCCCCTGGTGCCTGCCGATCGCGGCCTTCCTCGGCGGACTCGCCGCCACGATCGTCGTCTATCGCATTGCCGCGCGCGAAGGCATCACGCTGGTCGGAACACTGCTGCTGGCGGGCATCGCGATCAACGCGCTCACCTCGGCGGGTATCGGCATGCTCGTCTTCGTGGCCGACGACCAGCAGCTTCGCACATTGATTTTCTGGACGATGGGCGGCTTCGGCTCCGTCACCTGGGTCGCGATCATGCCCGCCCTGCTGATCCTCCTGGTCAGCGTGCCGACCTTGCTGCCGACTGCTCATCTGCTCGACGCTCTGGCGCTCGGCGAGCGCGAAGCCGGCCATGTCGGCGTCGATGTCGAGCGACTGAAGAGGCGCCTCGTGGCCCAGGTGGCGCTGGCCGTCGGCGCCGGCGTGGCAATCTCCGGCATCGTGGGCTTCGTCGGCCTGATCGCGCCGCACATCGTCCGGCTGTTGCTCGGCCCCTCGCATCGCACGTTGCTGCCGGCCGCGGCGTTGTTCGGCGGCGCCTTCCTCGTGCTGGCCGATGCGCTGGCCCGCACGCTGGTATCGCCGGCCGAGCTGCCGATCGGCGTGCTTACCGCGCTGGTGGGCGGCCCGTTCTTCCTGTGGCTTCTCGCCAGCCGTGCCGCACGGGGCGGGCTGTGAAGCTCCTGAAGGCGATCGGCATCGAGGTGCGGGCGCGCGCCAAAACGCTGTTGTGCGACGTCTCGCTCGATGTCGCGCCGGGCGAGTTCGTGGCGATCATCGGGCCGAACGGCGCGGGCAAGAGCACCTTGCTGAACGCGCTGGCGGGCGATCGGGTCCTGTCGTCGGGCGAGATCCTGCTCGACGGGCGGCCGCTGCCTCATTGGAGCAAGCTGGAACTCGCGCGCCGTCGTGCCGTGCTGCCGCAGCATTCGGCCGTCGCCTTCGACTTCACCGGCCTGCAGATCGCGGTGCTGGGGTTGCTGGCCTTTCGCGGCACCCTCTCGGAGCGACGGATGCGGGCGCTGGCCGAGCAGGCGCTGGCCGAAACCGAGGCGCTCGCCTTTGCCGACCGTCCCTACACCGTTCTGTCCGGCGGCGAACGCCAGCGTGTCCAGCTCGCCCGCGTGCTCGCCCAATGCGACGCCGATCCCGAGGCCGCGCCGTTCCTGCTGCTGGACGAGCCGATCACCGGCCTCGATCTTTCCCATCAGCACGCCGCCCTCGCCAGCGCCCGACGACGTGCCGACCGCGGACTGGGCGTGCTTGCGGTCCTGCACGACCTCAACATGGCGGCGCGTTATGCCGATCGGGTGGGCATCGTCGAGAATGGCCGCGTGACCAATCTGGGGCCGACGCGCCAGACGCTCGATCCGGACCGGCTCTCGGCCGTTTTCGCGACACCCATCGTGCGAATCGAAGCCGCCGGCGGGACGGCCTTCCTCAGTCCCGGCTGATTCACCGCGGTTCGGTGTTCAATCCGACATAAACCCGCCGGATTCGAACGATGTTATGATGGTTCAGCCAGCCATCATAAGTCCGACCTCAGGCACCCATGGGCGAACGCCCCACTTTGTTGATGACGACCCGACTGGGTGTGCGCCCTCTGGGCGTGCGGGGCGAACCGCTGCATGCGGTCGCGGGCCAGTTGCTGTCCGTCATCCGCCGTCGCCTGGGTGACGGTGCGGCCGACCTGCTGGCCGATCCGCAGCTTCGCGAATCGGGTGACGGCATCGACTGGTACGCCGCCCGCGGCGGGAACGTGCAGCGCCTTGCGGACCTGAGCGAAGACCAGCGCGCGGAGGTCCTGCGCATCGCGGAGGAGCGACTTGCCGCCATCCGGTCGCTCGGGGCGCAACTCATGGGGTCCCAGACCAGCGAAGAGGCCCGCCTGATTGGCCGCTCGCTGGAACTGTCGACGTCGCGCCCCTCGGACGATTTCGTCTTCGTCGTCGACGGACAGCCGGTGATCGTCGCCTGGGGCTACGAAGCCGATGCGGCGGCGAGCCTGCAGACCTTCCAATTGGCCACCGTTCCGCCGGCAGCCATTCCCCAGGCGGTGTTTGCCAGCGCACCGGCCGGGGCGATGCTGCCGGCGACGCAGATCGTCGGCTGGGCACCGTGGGTCAGGGCCCTGCTGTTCGGCCTGCTCCTTCTTCTCCTGCTGCTCATGACCTCGTGGCTGCTGCGGACCTGTGTGCCGGTCGATCCCTCCGTGAACGTGGCCACGCTCGAGACGCCGGCGCCCCCGGCCCCCGAAGCGCCGCCCGACCCCACGCCGCTGCTGAAGGCGGCCTTCGACTCGGCGGCGGACGAGGAACGCAAGCTCAAGGCCGAGTTGGCCTCGCTCGAGGCCGAACTGAAGGACAAGCTCGAACAGTGCAAGCCGATCGAACCGCCCAAGCCGCCGCCGCCGCCCCCGCCGCCCGTGGCCAAGGTCGAGCCGCCGAAGCCGCCGCCGCCGGCGCCCAAGCCGCAGCCGCCGCAGCAGGCCTCCGCGCCGCCGGTGAGCCGGCCGCCGCCCGGCCAGCTCCCCTGTGACTGGGCGGGCGATTCCGGCGGCGAAGGCGTGACGCGCAACAAGCACTATCTCGGCGACAAGCCGGGCTTCGTGGCGTTGAACTATCAGCTGTTCCAGCGACCCGATGACATCAAGGTCATCTATCGCGGCCAGAACATCGCCGGCACCGGCGGTCCACGCAGCGGCCGCGGCGGCTTCGGATTCGACTGGAATCCGGTCGCCGGGGATTATTCGGTCGACGTGATCGTAACGGGTGAACAATGGGGCACGCGCTGGAACTACGCGATCGCCTGCCCGCGGGGCAGCAGACGGTGAGGAACTGAGATGGCCGCAGGTCCGCTCCTGGTCAGTGAACCGCTGCAGCGCTTTCGCGCGCTGGGCCTGGCTGGCGATCCGGTCTGGCGCTCGGCGGGACAGCTGCGCGCCGCCATCGCCGCGCGTCTCTCGCGCGAGCATGCCGACCTGCTGGCCCTGCCGGAGGCCGAGCCGAGCGGGCGCACCATCAACTGGTATGCGCCGTTCGACGGAGAAGTGAAGCGCCTCAGCGATCTCGATGACGCCGAGCGCCGCGAGATGCTCGACAGGGTGCAGCGCCTGCACGGTGAGATCGCGGGACTCGCGACCCAGATGGAAGCGGCCGAACGATCCGGTGCCGAGCGCAATTTCGGGCGACTGCTGCGTCACGCGCTCACCGCCCCCGGCGAGGAAACGCTCTACGTCGTCGACGGCCGTCCGGTGATGACCTTCTGGGGATTCACCGCCGAAGCCGCCCTGCCGGGCGTGTTTTTCGCCAGCCCGCCGCCCGCGGTGGCAGGCGCGGCCTCGATGCGTGCCGCGGCGCCGGGACTCGCCCGTCCCGCGGCCGTGCTGGCCTCGGCGCCGGCGGTTGCCGCCGTCGCGGGGCCGCGGACCGTGTGGTGGCAGTGGCTGCTGCTGGGCGTGGTGCTGATGCTGATCCTGGCGCTGCTGGCCTGGCTGGTGCGGCCCTATCTGCCGCGCATCGAACCCTATATCGAGGCCGAAGCGCGCGAGCGGGCACTGGGATTTGCCGTCCGCCAGCCGGCGGAGCTGCAGCAGGTCCGCGCCGCGACCCTGGTGCAGGACAATGAAGACTTGCGTCTCGAACTGGCGCGCCTCACCGACGAGCTGTCACGGCGCGGCGGCGATTGCGCCGCCGGCGTGATCGGACCGGGCGGTGTGATCGTCGGTTCGGCCGGCGGGCCGCCGATCGAACGTGGCGCCGGCCCCGATCTCGGCGTGGCGGCCGCCGATCCGGCGCAGGACGCGAAGGATCCGAACAAGCCACCGGCCAAGGGCGCCGACGTCAAGGGCGCCGACGTCAAGGGACCCGACGAGCAGAACAAGGACAAGAGCGCCGCGGCGCCCAACGATCCGAAGAATGATGCCGGCAACGGGAAGAAGGACGAGCCCAAGCCAATGGTGGTGCCGCCCGAGGCGAAGCAGAAGCAGGACCTCGCCTTTCTGAAGGGCGACTGGCGCTCGCGCACCGGGCTCGCCACCGCGACCGGCGAGAAGGATCTGCGTCCCAACTACACGCTCGACGACAAGGGCAAGGGCAAGGTGTCCTTCACCCAGAAGAACGGCACCACCTGCGAGGCACCCGCCGAGGCGCGCTGGGACGGCACCAAGCTGGTGATCGAGGAAAAGAGCAATCCGCGCTGCAGCGACGGCAAGACCTACGCGCGCAACACCGTGAACTGCGAAATCGGCGCCGACGGCGCGGCGCAATGCAAGGGCAGCCAGCCCGGCGACCCGCGCAGCTACAAGGTGCAGATCGGGCGCTGAGACCCTACATATGCATGATGATGGCCGTACCGGAGTGACATGAGCGACCTCGCCCGCCTGCCGAGCTATCCCAGCCCGACGACGCTGATTGCCCGCTCCGGCATCCAGTTCCTCGACTTCGGCTTCGATCCCGTGCGTCTCAAGGTCCGCGAATGGGGATTTCATGACGCTGCGGCCACGAGCGCGGTCGACGATCTCGTTCAGCTCGACTTCGACGAGGGCCGCGGCCAGTACGAGGTGGTGGAGAACGGCCGCCGTCGCGCCGCCGATCCCAATCTGGTGATCACCGCCAAGGATGCGCTCGCGCCCTTTCTCGACAAGTGGGTGCCAGTGCCGTTCCTGCAGGTCCGGCCCAACAACCAGTTCCGCGAGGGTCCGGCCGACTGGGCGCGCGTACGCGTGGTCGATCTCGAGGCGCGCTACGGATCGGGGTATCGCGACGAGCAGGGCAACCGCTACCGCGCGGTGCTGGCCTTCGATACCGGCCTGATTGCCGAAGCCGAAGGCCGCGCCTATCTCGCGCCATCGCCCAAGGACGTGACCGCCGGTGCGCTGTTCGCGCTGGCCCCGCAGCAGCGCGCGAACCACTGGCTGCTGCGCCAGAGCTGGATGGTGCAATGGCTCGAAGAGCTGTTCCATGAACTTCATCCACGCGCGACCGCGGAGGAGATCGACAGCGACATCAAGCAGAAGCCGCAGGAAGCCACGGCCCGCTATCTCGCCTTCCTCGGCCTGCTCGCCGCCACCGCGCACTTTCCGCCGGTGAAGCTGGTGGGCGATGCCGAGCGGCCCGGCCGCGGCGCGATCGAAGTGGATCTCGTGCTCGACGTCGGCAACTCGCGGACCTGCGGGCTGCTGATCGAGGCGGCGGGCGAACTCGGGGTCAACCTCAACGATTCCTACGAGCTCGCGCTGCGCGACCTCTCGCATCCCGAGGTCGTCCACACGCGCCCCTTCGAATCGCGCGTCGAGTTCGCGCAGGCCTGGTTCGGCAAGAACCACCTCTCGCGTCTCGGCGGGCGCGCCGATGCCTTCGTCTGGCCGACCATGACGCGCGTCGGTCCCGAGGCGACGCGGCTGGCCGCGCGCCGCCGCGGCACCGAGGGCAATACCGGCATGTCGAGCCCCAAGCGCTATCTGTGGGACGAGGAGCCGCAGACCCGCGAATGGCGCTTCAACGTGGCCTACGCGCAGGACCAGACGGCGATGCCGGCCGCTGCGGGGCCGATGGCCCAGCTCGTGAACCAGAAGGGCGAGCCGTTGCACCTGGTCGATCCCGACGCCGATTCGGCCGACCATCTCCCCGTGTTCGAACCGCTCTATTCGCGCTCCTCGGTGATGACGTTCGTCCTCACCGAA
This sequence comes from Reyranella sp., assembly GCF_965228225.1. Lineage (GTDB taxonomy): Bacteria > Pseudomonadota > Alphaproteobacteria > Reyranellales > Reyranellaceae > Reyranella. Next base: position 4,571,679 of record NZ_OZ245801.1, read on the forward strand.
GTGCTGCTGCAGGCGCTGATGCTGATGAATTCGCCGCAGCAGCGCGGCCGGCGGGCCCATGCCGAGACGCCGCGCCGCCTGCGCCGCATCGTGCTCACCCTGCCGACCGGCATGCCGCTCGCCGAACGCCTGATCTTCCGCAGGCGCGCCGAAGCCGCGCGCGATCTCGTCTGGATGATGATGGGCTGGAAGCTCGACGACCCGGCGGCGCCTGCGCCGCGCGTGCTGACCGACTGGGACGAGGCCAGCTGCACGCAGCTCGTCTACCTATACACCGAGGTCGCCCGCAATTTCGGCGGCGACGCCCGGCGCTTCTTCCAGATCACGCGCAAGCCGCGCGGCAAGCCGCCCGAGGACGTGCTCAACATCGCGAGCATCGATGTCGGCGGCGGCACGACCGACCTGATCATCAACGCCTACCGTCTGGAAGGCGCCGGCACGTCGGTCACGCTGTTGCCGGAGCAGAAGTTCCGCGAAGGCTTCAACGTCGCGGGCGACGACATCCTGCTGCGCGTGGTGCAGGCCCATGTGCTGCCGCCGATCGAGTCGGCATTGCGCACCGCGGGCATCGCCAATCCGGCGGACCTGATGGCCGAGCTGGTCGGCGGCGACCGCGGCGGCGAGGACGTGATCCAGCGCAACCTCCGCCAGCAGTTCGCGCTGCAGATCGCCCATCCGCTGGCGCTGGAGTTCCTGCGCGCGGCCGAGACCTACGACCCGACGTCGGGCGTCGTCGCGGCCGAGCCGCGTCCCTACGAGACCTTCTTCCCCGGTGGCGCCAAGCCGTCGGAGGAGGTCGTCACCTTCGTGAACGAGGCGGCGCGCAAGCGCGGCGCCCAGGACTTCGACCTGCGCGACGTCGTTTTCCCGGTCGACCTGCCGGGCCTCGACAAGACCGTTCGGGCCGAGATGGGCCGTGTCCTGGCGCCGCTCGCGGAGATCGTCCACGCCTACGATTGCGACGTGCTGCTGCTCTCGGGCCGGCCGTCGCGCCTGCCGGGCATCCGCTCGCTGGTGATGGAACTGCTGCCGTTGCCGCCGGAGCGGGTGATCTCGCTGCACGAGTACCGTGTCGGCGCCTGGTATCCGTTCCGCGATGCCCGCCTGCGGGTGGAGGATCCGAAGACGACGGTTGCGGTGGGCGCGATGATCGCCGCACTCGCACAGTCGCAGCTTCCGGATTTCTCATTCCGCTCCGATCTGCTGCGTTCCAAGAGCATCGCCAAGTTCATCGGCAAGCTCGACGGTGGCGGCCGCCTGCAGAAGGAAGACCTCGTCTTCCGCGACGTCGATCTCGACAATCGCGAATTCGAACTGCCGGAGGTCGCCTTCGAGTTCCGCGGGCCCATGTGGCTGGGCGCACGACAGCTCGACCTGGCGCGCTGGCCGGCCGCGCGGCTCTACGCGCTCGAGTTCGCCAAGCCGGAATATGCCGAACGCCATGCGCGCGAGACGCCGTTCCGCATCACGCTCGCTCGCGTGAAGCCCAAGGACAAGGATTCGGGCGACGTCGAACGTTTCCGCCTGCGCCAGGTGACCAACCGCGACGGCCGGGCCGTCGCACTCGACCGCCTGACGCTCCGCCTCCAGACACTGCCGCGCCGTGAGGGCTACTGGCTCGACACCGGCATGCTCAAGACCGGTTAGAGGACATGGACACAGTCGATCTCAAGCTTGCCCAGGACTGCGAGGCATTGGCCGTCGCCGCGAGCGAAGGCGTGGCCTGGCTGAAGGATGCGGCCGACCAGTCGCCCACCGTGGCGCAGCAGGCGCCGTCACTGGTAAGCGAGCTGCAGAAGGTCCGCAATCAGAGCCGCAAGCTCGCGCGCGCCGCCCGCCGGCGCATGTGCGTGGGTGTTTTCGGCCCCAGTCAGGCCGGCAAGTCGTACCTCGTCTCCATCCTCGCGAGCCGCGACGGCCGCCCGCTGCAGGCGCGCTTCGCCGACAAGACCTACGACTTCCTGCGCGAGATCAATCCGCCGGGCAATCGCGAGTCGACCGGCCTGGTCACGCGCTTCGGCCTCGGCCTCAGCGATGGCTCGCCCGACTTCCCGGTAAAGGTCCGTCTGCTCACGCAGACCGACATCGTGAAGATCCTGGGCAACTCTTTCCTGCTCGACTTCGATCACCAGAAGGCCGAGTTCGTGCGGCCCGACGGGGCGGCGATCCGCACGCGCCTGGCCGAACTGCGCGCCAAGGCCCAGCCGGCGCCGGTCGGCGATCTCGAGTCCGACGACGTGCTCGACCTGATCGAGTATTTCGACACCTTCTTCGCCGGAGTCACTGCCGAGCTGCGCACCGATTTCTGGCGCGAGGCGATCGATCTCGCGCCGCGCCTGTCGGGTCAGGACCGTGCCCGGCTGTGGTCGGTCCTGTGGTACGACTTCCAGCCCTTCACCGAGCTCTATCTCACCCTCTACGAGGGACTGCAGAAGCTCGGCCACGCGCCCGAGGCGCTGCTGGGCATGGATGCGCTGATCCCGCGCGAGAAGAGCATCGTCGACGTGCTGACGCTCGATCGGCTGGGCACCGACGCCGACGATCCGCTGCTGGTGCGTCCGCGCCGCGCCGACGGCCGCTCCGCGTCCGACGCGCGCCTGCCGCGCTCGCTGGTCTGCGCGCTCACCGCCGAGCTGAACGTGGCGATCGACGAGAAGCCGTGGGACTTCTTCGACCACACCGACCTGCTCGACTTCCCGGGTGCCCGGTCGCGGCTGAAGCTCGCCAATCTCGACGATGTCGCCAAGTCCAAGGGCGTGGCCGAAGGCGCGAACCCGCTGCGCGAGTTGCTGCTGCGCGGCAAGGTCGCCTATCTCTTCCAGCGCTACTCGGCGGAGCGGGAGCTCAGCGCCATCCTGCTGTGCATTCCCGACGGCAATCAGGAGGTCCGCGATCTCTCCGACATGATGTCGGCGTGGATCGACCAGACGATCGGCGCCACGCCGGCGGACCGCGCCAAGCAGAAGAACGCACTGTTCCTCGTGTTGACCAAGATGGATCGCGAGTTCGAGCAGAAGGCCGGTGAGACCGAAGAGTCGCGCCGCCTGCGCTGGAGCGCCCGCCTCGGCAACTCGCTGGTCAACAATTTCCGCGGCGAGTGGCCGCTCGACTGGAACGGCAGGCCTTTCAACAACAGCTTCTGGCTGCGCAATCCCACGGTCATCGACGAACGACTGATGGACTATGACGGCGGTCGCGAGGTCGGCATCGCCGATTCCTTCGCCCAGCGCGCCGGCGAGCTGCGCCGTCATTTCATCGAGAACGAGGATGTGCGGCGCCACTTCGCCGATCCGGCGCTGGCCTGGGACGAGGCGTTCCGCGCCAACGATGGCGGCGTGGCGCACCTGGTGAAGAGCCTGATCCCGGTCTGCGACCCCGCGATCAAGCGCGCCCAGGTGCGCGGCCAGCTCGAGGTCCAGCTGCGCCGCCTGGTCGACCGGCTGGCCGGCTTCCACAGCGCGTCCGATGGCGATGCCCGCACCAAGAAGCGCGATCTCATCCATACGGTCCTGCGCGGCCTCGCCAACGTCATCCAGCAGCAGCTTTTCGGCGAGCTGGTCGCCGCCCTGCAAATCGCCGACACCGCGTTGCGCGAGATCTATTTCCGCATCGCCACCGCCCGTCCCTCGGACGAGGGCCTCGGCCGGAACGGCAAGCCCGCGGGCGCCACGGCGCAGTCGACCGGTGCCGCCGTCGATCTTGGCGCCATCTTCGCCGACGTGTTCGGCGAGGAGCCGGGCCGCTCCGCGCCGCCGTCCGGCGTGCTCGAGGATCGGGCCGAGAGATTCGCCCGGGAGGCCGCGGACTACTGGCTCGAGAACATGCGCCGCGTCGGATCCGACGAGAAGGCGCTGTCGCATTTCGGCGTCGACCGCCAGCATCTCGGCTGGCTGATCGATGAGCTGATCGTGGGCGCGCATCGGCTGAAGCTGATCGACCAGCTCTCCCACGAGGTGCGCGAACTCGAGAACGCCGCCAACGCCAAGTGGGAGGAGATCGCCGAGCGCCAGGTGCGCACGGCCTCCTCGGCTCTGAACGGCTATGTGAGCGCGCTGGGCTTCGACAAGCTGCCGCTGGATCAGCGGCCCGGCCTGCCACCGAACGCACCGCTGCGCCGCGTGTTCGAGCAGCCGACGATCATGATCGACGGCATTCCGCAGCTCAGCGAGAATCCGGCGCCGATCTATGCCGATTACTGCAAGGACTGGATGCGCGCCTTCCTGCAGCTCGCGATGGACAATGTCGGTTACGAAGGCGGACGCGAGATCACGCCGGAGCAGAACGACCGGCTCGGCGCCATCCTGCGTACCGTGGCAGCGTAGAGCGTTTCAATGCCCGTTCGCGCGACCATCACCCCGCTGCCGGAACCCGGTCACGCGCTGTTGCGCGTGAGCGAACTCGACGCCGCCCCCGACGGGCTCACCCTCTCGATCCAGCGCCAGCAGGGGCCGGATACGCACCTGGCCGACGACGGCTGGCGCCGCACCGAGACCTGGCTGAGGCCCGACGAGGTGCGGCGCAATGGCGACATCCTCGAATTCCATCTCGGCCCCGAGATCTGCGACCGTCTGGCCGGCATCGCGACCGTCCGCTTGCGCGTGCGCGAGCCCGATATCGGCGTCGTCGGCACCACGGTCGTGGCCTGGCCTGCGATGCTGACCTCCGGCGCCGCCGGCGCTTCGGGCAGCTACGACGACACCGTGCGGCTTCGCGGACGGCAGGCGCCGCCTCCCGCGCCCGAGCCGGAACTGCCGCCACCGCTCGAGGTCGCGCCCGAACCGCCACCCCCGTTTCCACCTCGTCCCGACCTGCGGGCGGCACGCGATCCCATGGCCGATCTTCCGAAGCGCTCCGGCGCGACGGGTTGGATGATCGCCGGCGTGCTGGTCCTGCTGGCGGTGGGCGGCGGCTATTACTACTGGACCAACCATCTCCATCCGCCGGAGCCTGTCGTCGCCGCGGCGCCGCCGCCCGCGCCCACGCCCCTTCAGCCACCGGCCCCGCAACCGCCCGCCAAGTCGGTGCGCGAGACGGTGGCGGAGTATCTGGCGACCAAGCCGGCGCCCGATGCGATGCTCGGCAAGGCGCGTGACTTCGCCAAGTCGGGCGACATGGGCGCCGCTTTCCTGGTGTTCCGCCAGGCCGCCGAGCAGGGCAATGCCGCGGCCCAGGTCGAACTGGCCTCCTTCTACGATCCGACGAGTCCGGCCAAGGCAGGCTTCCCGCAGGACGGCGTCCAGGCGGCGGACTGGTACGAGCGCGCCGCGCTGACGGGCCTCGCGGAAGCCCAGCGCAAGCTCGGCCTCCTGTTGGCCAAGGGCGGCGCCGGCCTCGCCGCCGATGTGACAAAGGCCAAGGTCTGGCTGCAACAGGCGGCGGCCCAGAACGATGCCGATGCGAAGAAGGCGCTGGACGGTCTCCCGAAATGAAGATGAGCCTGTTGCTGCCGGTGACGGCGGTGTTCCTTGCCGGACCTGCGCACGCACAAACGGCGAATAAACCTGCGAGCCCGCCGCCGCCGAGCAGTCTGACCTGTGGCGTCCTGAAAGCCGAAACCACGAAGACGGGCTCGACATCGAACTGGACCGTCTCCGGTCCCTCCGGAAAGAACACGGAGACCGGCGTGCTCAAGAGCGGCCCGCGCTTCGACTGTCTCGATGGCGCCGTGCTGACCGTCGAATTCACCTCGACGGCCGGGCACTCCTTCTTCGACGCGTATTTCCCCGACGGCACCAACATCGGCTACGGCCGCCAGCAGATCGACCGTCGCGGCAACCGCTTCGTCCTGCCGATCCAGGCCAAGGCCCGCATCGCCGCGCCGTATCGGACGGCCTTCGACTATCACTGCAAACTGAGCATGCCGCTCGATCCGATCACGCCGGCTATGCGCGCGGAGTGCGCTTCCTGATTCTCCTTGTCAGCAGGCACGCGAATTGCACCTAGTGTGCGTCTGGCTAACTCGGGGGAAATGTGATGAAGATCAAGATCGTCGGCAGGCTGACCGCCCTTGTCCTTGCAGGCTCGGCCCTGCTGGCCGCCCAGCCCGCTCTGGCACAGGGTGCGATCGACAATAGCTCGCTCGCCTCCCCGGCGTTCCGCGAACACAAGCGCACCTTCGGGCTGGTCTACACGCTGCCGAAGGAAGTGAACGACCTTCTGTCCATCACGATCGGCGGCTTGCTGCGCGAGAAGCTGCTGAACGCCAACCTCATCGACGAGGCGCTGCGCTTCAACATCCCGCACGTCACGGTGCTGCACATCCACAGCGGCGATCCGACGACGCCGGACAAGATGCTGAAGGCCATGCCGAAGCTGCCGCCGGTCCTCAATGTGACACTCAAGACCTTCTATACGACCGAAGCGGCCAAGGGCGCCGGCCATCCCTGGTGGCTCGACCTCGGCATCGTGAAGGAAGGCGCAAGCTTCGAGGCCATGATGGCCTTCAATACGCTCGCCACGCCGGCGCTGACGCCGCTGCGCGACGGTCCGCTGCCGCGCGTCACCGGCCCGGTCTATGCGGCAATGGGCGATGCCGGCAAGGAACTCGTCCAGACGGTCGGCGTGAGCGGCATCAACACCGTGAAGGACGGCAAGGAACTGCGCCCGCACAATCCGCACAACACGCTGGTCTACTCGATGGCGAAGTTCACGCCGGAGATCCAGGCGGCGTTCAACCAGACCGCCGTCGAGTTCAACCAGATCCTGCCCGACGGTATCCCGACCGCGTTCAAGACGGTATCGATCGTGGAGCTGGGCTTTGCCGGCAACGTTCTGCGCGAGATCTATCGCCTGAGCCTCGAGGACGGCTCCGTGATCAACGTCGCGACGGGCACCAAGGTCGCCAAGTAGCCTTTGAGGCGAACAACCCCGTCTTTATGGCGGGGCTATGCCGGCCTGCGTCCAGCCCTCTCGAATTCCTACGGGACCCTCCGCCATATCGGAGGCGTCCCGGAGGAATTTCATATGCTCGACATCCTGTCTTCTGCTCCCGACGACCCGTCGGGAGCCCTCGTCGATCAAGTCATGGCGGTCGCTCACCTGCCGGCCACGGCAAGCGTCGCCGTCATCGGCCATCACACCCTCCCGCTCCTTCTCGCCCTCATGCGTCGCGGCTGCGAATGCGTACGGAGCCTGCGTCCGGACACGGTCGCGCCGGACGGTGAAGCCGCCGACCTCGCCTGGATCGTCGACGTCGCCAGCGAAGACGAACTCTGCGAGGCGCTGCAGGCCGCGCGCCGCCGGACCGGAGCGAGCGGCCGCGTGATCGTGGAAGGCACGGAGTGCGTCTGCCGCACAGGACTTGCCGCCATCCGCGATCGCGCGGCCAGCGCGGGCTTCGTCGTGGTTGCGTTCGATCACAGGGCCGGCCGGCTTGTCTTCAGACCAGCCGGTAGCCGACCCCTGGCTCGGTGAGCACGTGTTGCGGCGAGGCCGGATCGGTCTCGATTTTCTGGCGAAGCTGGCGAATGTAGACACGCAGGTACTGCGGATCGACCGCCTCGTCGCGCCAGACTTCGCGCAGCAGGTGTCGATGCGTCAGCACCTTGCCGGCATGGATCGCGAGCTGTTCGAGGATGTCGTATTCCTTGGGCGACAGCTTCACCGCCTCGCCAGCGCGCTCGACCAGGCGGCGCACCAGATCGACTTTCAGTGTTCCGCTGGCGAAAGACCGGTCCGCCCCCTGCTGCTGCAGCCGGTGACGGAGCGCCGCCCGCAGGCGCGCCATCAACTCCTCGGCGCCAAACGGCTTGGTGACGTAGTCGTCGGCGCCGGAATCGAGGGCCGCGACCTTGGCCGCCTCCTCCCCGCGTCCCGACAGCACCACGATGGGCACCGGTGCGAGTTTCCGGATATCGGCGATCAGGTCGAGCCCGTCGCGATCGGGCAGGCCGAGATCGAGCAAAACGAGGTCCGGCCGGTGGTGCCGCATGGCCTGCAGCGCCTCGGCGCCCGTTCCGGCTTCCAGGATACGGTAGTCATGCGCCGCCAGGGTCGTGCGCAGCAGCCGGCGGATCGGCGGCTCGTCCTCGACGATCAGGATGGTGGCGCCGTCAGCCGTCATTTTGAGACACCGGAAATTCCATCACGAATTCCGCACCGCCGGGTTCATTTCGTTCGTTTCGATTATTGCGATTGTTTCGATTGCGCGCCGTGAGCGTGCCCCCCATGGCTTCGACGAAACCGCGGGCGATGGCAAGCCCCAGCCCCGTGCCGGCACGCCGCCGATCCCCCGACTCGGCGCGATAGAACTTCTCGAAGATGCGTTCGAGGTCAGCCTCGGCGATGCCCGGCCCCTCGTCGCGCACGATGATCTCGATCCTCGATCCGGCGAGCCTGGCCTCCACCGAGAGACGGCCGCCGGGCGGGGAATACTTGGCGGCATTGTCGAGCAGGTTGAACAGGGCTTGCTCCGCCAGCACGAAGTCGAGCGACAAGACCGGCAGCGCCGGCGGCACGATGCTGGCGACCTCGTGGCCGGCCAACAGCGGCGCGGCGCGGCGCAGTGCGGTCGAGATCAGGTCGCCCACTTCGACGGCCTCGCGCGCAGGCACGATGGCGCCGGCATCGAGGCGCGTCATGTCGAGCAGGTTGCCGACGAAGCGGTCGAGCCGCTCGGCCTCGCCCTGCGCCGTCGCCAGCAGCTCCTCGCGCGCCGCTGCATCGTAGCGTGCGCCGAAGCTGCGCAGACTGGACAGCGCGCCGATGATCGAGGCGAGCGGCGTGCGCAGATCGTGCGAGACCGAAGTCAGCATCGCCGAGCGCAGCCGTTCGCGCTCCGCCCCCAGGCGGGCCTGGTCGATGTCTTCCGCAAGAGTCACGCGCTCGATGGCAACGGCGGCCTGGTTGCCGACGGCCTCGAGCAGGCGGCGTTCGCCGGCCGAGAGCTCGTGACCCTCCTTGTTCGGCAGCACGCCAATCACCGCAATGGCCGAACGGCTGGTGCGAATGGGCACGAACAGCCAGCGTCCTCCCGGCAGGGTATCGGTGCCGCGGCCTGCGGGCCGGTCGGCATCCCAGGACCAGCGCGCGGCGGCGAGATCGGCGTCGCTCAGCGCGCCATCGGGAGGAAAGGCCGCCCGGGTGGTGAGCTGGCCCTCCTCCGGCATCAGCACCACGATCTCAGCCTGCAGCAGGCGCGCCAGGTGCGAAACCACGATCCAGAGAAGATCGTAGAGTTCGACGACACCGGCGATCTTGCGGCTGAAGGCGTAGAGCCCGGCGGTGGTGCGCGCCTCGCGACGCGCCGACTCGGTCTGCGTGCGCGTCCGGGCCGCCAGCGCGCTGGCGATCACCGCCACGACGACGAACAGGAAGAGCGCCATCACGTTGGCCGGATCGGCAATCGTGAATTGGTAGAGCGGCGGCAGGAAGAAGAAGTTGAAGCAGGCGACGCTCAGCGCCGAGACCCAGAGCGACGGCACCAGGCCATGGCGTGCGGCGGAAAACAGCACGGGAAGCACGTAGACCAGCGAGATGTTGGGCAGCACGATCAGGCGATCGATCAGCACCCCGGCGACGGTCGCGACCGCCGTCGCCAGACTGCCTTCGAGATAGGGGCCCGGCGTCAGCGGCACGTCCCGCAGCCAATCGCGCGGGCCGGCCTTCTGCTCTCCATCGGCCGAGGGCGCCACCTCGACGGCAAGGCCCGATCCCGAGCGCACCAGCTCGTCGACCACTGAGCCGTGGCGCAATTCGAACCAGCGCGAGCGGCGGGACTTGCCGACCACCACGCGCGTGGCATTCCGCGAGCGCGCGAAGGCCACGATTTCCTCGACGACCGAGCGGCCGGGCAAGGTCACGACCTCCGCCCCAAGCCGGGCTGCCAGACGCTGGGCCTCGGCGAGGCGCGCATGTTCGGCCTCCGAGAGCGTGGCGTGCCGGTCGGTCTCGACATAGAGCGCGATCAGCTCGGCATCGAGCGCGTCGGCGCTGCGCTTGGCGGCCCGCACGGCGTTGGCCGCCCCCGGCCCCGGATCGAGGCAGACGATCACCCGCTCGCCCGCCGCCCAGGGGCCGGCAATGGCATGTTCGCGCATGTAGCTGCGCATCTGCTCGTCGACGCGCAGCGCGGTCCGCCTGAGCGCCAGTTCGCGCAGCGCCGTCAGGTTGCCGGGCGAGAAATAGTGCCGGAGCGCGCGCTGCGCCTGGTCGCGGACATAGACCTTGCCCTCGGCCAGGCGCGCGATCAGGTCGGCCGGCGTCAGATCGATCAGCTCGACCTCGTCGGCGGCATCGACGACATGGTCCGGCACCGTCTCGCGCACGCGGATGCGCGTGATGCGGGCGACCACATCGTTCAGGCTCTCGATATGCTGGACGTTCAGGGTCGAATAGACGTCGATGCCGGCCGCCAGGAGCTCCTCGACGTCGAGATAGCGCTTGGGGTGCCGGCTGCCCTCGGCATTGGTGTGGGCGAGTTCGTCGACCAGGACCAGCGCCGGCCGCCGCTTCAGGATGGCGTCGAGGTCCATCTCCCCGATCGTGCGGCCGCGAAAGTCGACGGAGCGGCGCGGCAGGATCTCGAGCCCCTTGAGCTGCGCCTCGGTCTCGACCCGGCCATGGGTCTCGACGACGCCGACCACCACGTCGGCCCCCTCGCGGAGCCGACGGTGGGCCGCCGACAGCATCTCCCAGGTCTTACCGACACCGGGCGCGGCGCCGAGGAAGATCTTGTGCTTGCCGCGCGACTCCTTCTCCGCCGCCTTCAGAAGCGCGTCGGGCGAGGGCCGCAGATCGTCAACGGCGGTGGGCATGCTGCCGGATCATTGTCACCGCTTGGGCAGCGCGTCGAGGGCGAGGTTGAGCTGCAGCACGTTGACCCGCGGCTCGCCCAGCAGCCCGTACATGCGGCCTTCGGTGTGCTGCGCCACCAGCGCCTGCACCTGCGCCTCGGGCAGGCCCCGCGCCTTGGCGACGCGCGGCACCTGCCAAGCGGCTGCCTCCGGCGAGAGGTGCGGATCGAGGCCGCTGCCCGAGGTCGTGACCAGATCGACCGGCACACCCTTGCCGAGCTTGTCGGCGTCCGCCTTGACTCGGTCGACCAGGCCCTTGGAGGTCGGGCCGAGGTTCGAGCCGGCCGAGTTGGCGGCGTTGTAGGGCGCCGCGACCGTCTTGGTCGAATCCGCCGGATCGGTATCGGTCGTCGCCGAGGGACGGCCGTGGAAATACGTCTCGCCGGTGAAGGACTGGCCGATCAGGCTCGAGCCCACGACCTTGCCGTCCTTCTGGAGGAGCGAGCCGCCGGCCTGGCCCGGAAAGGCCGCCCCGGCAACCCCCACCATGGCCAGTGGATAGGCTATGCCCAGCAGCGCGGTCATCAGGACCAGCATGACGAGCGAAGCACGGAAATGACGAAGCATGACTGTCTCCTTCAGGCGAGGCCGGTGGCCGCGACCACCACGTCGATCAGCTTGATGCCGACGAAGGGCACGACCAGGCCGCCTATTCCATAGATCAGCAGATTGCGCCGAAGCAGCGAAGCGGCACCGCTCGGGCGGTACTGGACGCCGCGCAGCGCCAGCGGGATCAACGCCACGATGATCAGGGCGTTGAAGATGATCGCCGACAGGATGGCGCTCTGCGGCGTCGCCAGGCCCATGACGTTCAGCACGCCGAGCTGCGGGTAGAAGGCGATGAACATGGCCGGGATGATGGCGAAGTACTTCGCCACGTCGTTGGCGATCGAGAAGGTGGTGAGCGCGCCGCGGGTCATCAGCAGCTGCTTGCCGATGGCCACGATCTCGATGAGCTTGGTCGGGTCGCTGTCGAGATCGACCATGTTGCCGGCCTCGCGTGCGGCATTCGTGCCGGTCTGCATGGCGACACCGACATCGGCCTGGGCGAGCGCCGGGGCATCGTTGGTGCCGTCGCCGCACATCGCCACCAGCTTGCCCTTGGCCTGCTCCTCGCGGATCAGGCGCAGCTTGGCCTCGGGTGTGGCCTGCGCGAGGAAATCGTCGACGCCGGCCTCGGCGGCGATTGCGGCCGCCGTCTGTGGATTGTCGCCGGTGATCATCACGGTGCGGATGCCCATGGCGCGCAGCTCGGCGAAGCGCTCGCGGATGCCGCCCTTCACGATGTCCTTCAGGTAGACGACGCCCAGGATGCGGCCGTTGCGCGACACGCCGAGCGGCGTGCCGCCCTCCTTGGCGATGGTCGTGGCGATGCGGTTCACCTCCTCGACAGGCGGCGTGATGCCGAGCGAGCGCGCATGCTCGATCACGGAATCGACGGCGCCCTTGCGGATGACCGCGCCCTCGTGGTCGACGCCGCTCATGCGCGTCTGGGCCGTGAAGGGCACGAACTGCCCCTGCAGCTCGGCCACGTCGACGCCGCGCAGGCCATACTTCTCCTTGGCCAGCACGACGATCGAACGGCCTTCCGGTGTCTCGTCGGCCAGGCTGGCGAGCTGCGCCACCCGCGCCACCTCGTCCTCGGTCACGCCCGTCACCGGGATGAACTGCGTGGCGTGGCGGTTGCCGAGCGTGATGGTGCCGGTCTTGTCGAGCAGCAGCGTGTCGACGTCGCCCGCCGCCTCGACGGCGCGCCCGGAGGTCGCCAGCACGTTGAAGCGCACCAGCCGGTTCATGCCGGCAATGCCGATGGCCGACAGCAGCGCGCCGATGGTCGTCGGGATCAGGGTGACGAACAGGGCGATCAGCACGACGACGGAGACGGCGCCGCCGGCATAGGTCGCGAAGCTCGGGATGCTCACGACCGCCAGCACGAAGATGAGCGTGAGGCCGGCCAGCAGGACGCTGAGCGCCAGCTCGTTGGGCGTCTTCTGGCGCGCCGCCCCCTCGACCAGGGCGATCATGCGATCGAGGAAGCTCGATCCCTCCTCGGCGGTGATGCGGACCTTGATTCTGTCCGACAGAACGCGCGTGCCACCGGTGACGGCCGAGCGGTCGCCCCCGGCCTCGCGGATCACCGGCGCGGACTCGCCGGTGATGGCCGATTCGTCGATCGTCGCCACGCCCTCGATGATCTCGCCGTCGCCCGGCACCAGGTCGCCGGCTTCGACCAGCACCGTCTCGCCGACCTTGAGCGTATGGGCGCGCCGCGGCTCGAACGTGTCGCCGACTCCCAGCAGGACCTTGGCCATGGTCTCGCTGCGCATGCGGCGCAGCGTGTCGGCCTGGGCCTTGCCGCGGCCTTCGGCAACCGCCTCGGCGAAGGTGGCGAACAACACGGTGATCCACAGCCAGAGCACGATCTGGATCTGGAAGCCGCTCCCGGCCACGCCCGTCACCAGGTCGCGGACGGTGAGCACGGTGGCGACGAGCGCCACCATCTCGACGGTGAACATCACCGGGTTCTTCACCAGCTCGCGCGGATCGAGCTTGGCAAAGCTGTCCAGCAGGGCCGGTTTCAGGATCGCGGGGTCGAGGAGCGACTGCGACTTGTCACGTTTACTCATGATGACGCCTCGTTAGAACAGCGAGCCGGCCAGCAGAGCGAAATGCTCCGCGATGGGGCCGAGGGCCAGGGCCGGCAGGAAGGTGAGACCGCCCACGATCAGCACCGCGCCGACCAGCAGGCCGACGAACAGCCCGCCATGGGTCGGGAAGGTGCCGGCCGAGATGGCAGCCTTGCGCTTGGACGCGAGAGACCCCGCGACCGCCAGCATCGGAATGATGATGGCGAAGCGGCCGACCATCATCGCGACGGCAAGCGTGCCGTTGTAGAAGACGGTATTGCCCGTCAGACCGCCGAAGGCGCTGCCGTTGTTGCCCGCCGCCGACGCGTAGGCGTACAGGATTTCGCTGAAGCCGTGGGGTCCGGCATTGGCCGGACCGGCCAGTCCCACCGGGATGACGCTGGCCAGCGCCGTGAAGCCCAGGATGGCAAGCGGGCAGCAGAGGATCGCGAGCATCGTGAACTTCACCTCGCGCGCCTCGATCTTCTTGCCGACATATTCCGGCGTCCGGCCGACCATGAGACCGGCCAGGAAGATCGCCAGCACAGCGAACAGGAGCATGCCGTAGAGGCCCGCGCCGACGCCGCCGATGATGATCTCGCCCAACAGGATATTGACCAGCGGGATCAGGCCACCCAGCGGCATGAAACTGTCGAGCATGGCGTTCACCGCACCGCACGAGGCGGCCGTGGTGATCACCGCGAACAAGGCGGAGAGCGGCGCACCGAAGCGCACCTCCTTGCCTTCCATGTTGCCGGCGGCATTGTCGACGCCGAGCGCGCCCAGCAGCGGATTGCCGCCGGCCTCGGCCCAGTAACAGACGACCACGCCGGCAAGGAACAGCACGCTCATGGCAGCCAGGATCGCCCAGCCCTGACGCTCGTCGCCGACGGCACGACCGAACAGGTTGGTGAGCGCCGCGCCGATCACAAAGATCGACAGCATCTGCACCAGGTTCGAGAGTGCCGTCGGATTTTCGTAAGGGTGCGCGGAGTTGGCGTTGAAGAAGCCGCCGCCATTGGTGCCCAGCATCTTGATGGCGAGCTGCGAGGCCACCGGCCCCTGCGCGATGGTCTGTTTCGCACCTTCGAGCGTGGTCGCCTCGACATAGGAGGACAGGTTCTGCGGCACGCCCTGCCAGACGTAGAAGACCGTCAGCAGCAGGCAGAAAGGCAGCAGCACGTAGAGCGTGGCGCGCACCATGTCGGCCCAGAAGTTACCGATACCTTTGGATTCGGCGCGCGCAAAGCCGCGCACCAGCGCCACCGCCAGCGCGATGCCAGTGGCGGCACTCAGGAAATTCTGCACCGAGAGACCCGCCATCTGCGACAGGTAGCTCATGGTCGATTCGCCGCCGTAGTTCTGCCAGTTGGTGTTGGTGAGGAAGCTCACGGCGGTGTTGCCCGCGAGGTCGGGCGGCACGGCGGACATGCCCTGCGGATTGAGCGGCAGCAGGTCCTGCAGGCGCAGCAGCAGGTACAGGAAGGCGAAGCCCACGATGTGGAAGACCACCATGGCGCGGGCATAGACCCACCAGCTCTGTTCTTCCGCCGGGTCGATACCGGCCAGGCGATAGAAGCCGCGCTCGACCGGCAGCAGCACCGGCGACAGCAGGGTGCGCCGTCCCGCCATGACGTTGTCGAGATAGCCGCCGAGTGGCCGCGTGAGCAGCAGCACGAGGCCGCAGAAGAGCGCGATTTGCGCCCAGCCGTTGAGAGTCATGACCGCCTCAGAACTTCTCCGGCCGCGCCAGCGCGACCGTCAGATAGACGAGCAAAAGGGCGGCAAGGCCGCCGCCGAGCAGATAGTCGAAGCTCATGATCGCCTCACAGCCTGTGGCACAGGCGTTCGTAGGCGATGAGCAGGCAGAACAGGACGAGCCCGCCGCCGAAGAACAGGATGTCGAGCATGGAAGTCTCCTTCGGCCGCATAGAAGGCGTTCCAGGCATAGGATTTCGAGCCGGCGGGCGCGCCACGGGCATAGGAAATTCCTAGGAATTTCCGCGTGAGCCGGCTGCCGAAATGGAGCGCGCCACGCCAGTGGCGCTCAAGCTTCGTCGATCGGCGAGACACGAGCGCCACGGGAGTGGCGCTCTCCCATGAGGCGCTAGTGACGGAACCTCAGGCTGACCGCCAGCATGCGCAGCGACAGCAGGCCGAGGCTGAGGCCCAGCATGCCGAACAGCAGGCTGGGCTCGGCCAGCGCAGCGCCGCGGTAGGGAAAGACCTGGCCGCCGATCAGCATGAACAGCCAGATCACCGCCCAGCTCGCCATCTCGAAGAACGAGGCGGCCCCGGGTACGTAGTTCGCCGGCTTGGTGTAGGGCGCAAAGCGCACCCGCCAGAACAGGTAGAGGGACATCGCCACGAACCAGAGGAAGCTCAGGAACTGCACGGACGTCAGCAGGGTCGCGGGCCTGGCGAGACGGCACCAGACGGCCGGCAGGCCCGCGGCACACAGACCGTCGAGCGTCTTCTCCGTGAAGCCCACCGCCCCCTCCGCCAGCGCGGTGTTCGCCAGGACGACGTAGGCCAGCACCATCACCGGCACGGGCGAGAGGACCAGAATCCACTCCCACACCAGAATCGGCGTCATCTTCGATTTGACCGGCGCCATGCGTCGCGACCGCAGGCTAGAGCAGCATGCGGCTGTGCAGGTCGAACATGATCCAGAAGCTGCCGCCCACCATGATGAACAGCAGGAGGCAGGTGAAGACCAGCGCCAGGATGTTCTCGCGCGGCGTGGTGGTGAAGTTGATGTGCAGGAAGAAGCGCAGATGGACCAGCACCTGCAGCACGGCGGCGATGCCGATGACGAGCAGCGTGCGCTGCGGCGGCAGAGCGTGCGTGTAGACCAGCCAGAACGGAACAGCGCTCAGGATGACCGCCAGCACGAAGCCGATCAGGTAGGAGCGAAGGGCGTGAGGGGGTTGGTGTTCCATCACAGTAGTCCCGGGAGGTAGACGATGGAAAAGATGCCGACCCAGGCGATGTCGAGGAAGTGCCAGAACAGGCCAAGCCGGTGCAGGCGCGAGGCGACCGGCATGGAGAGCCCCTTCAGCGCGACCTGGGCACCCAGGACGACGATCCAGATCAGGCCCATCGTGACATGGACGCCGTGTGTGCCCACCAGGGTGAAGAAGGCCGAGAGGAAGCCGCTGCGGTCAGGCCCGGCGCCCTTGGCGATCATGTCGGCGAACTCGCGCACCTCGAGGAACACGAAGCCTGCGCCCAGCAGGAAGGTGATCGCCAGCCACGCCAGCACGGCGCCGCGATTGCCCGCCTTCACCTGCAGGCTGGCGAAGCCGAAGGTCATGCTGGAGACCAGCAGCAGGGCCGTCTCGATGGCGGCGTTGTCGAGTTCGAAGAGCTGCTTGCCCGTGGGACCGCCGGCGGTGCCGGGGATCATGATCGCGTAGGTGGCGAACAGCAGGGCGAAGATCACGGCATCGCCCATCAGGTAGAGCCAGAAGCCCAGCGCCCGCTGCTCGTGGACCTCGATCTCTTCCCGCTCGTGCGCGGTCATGGGGGACGCGTTCATGAGCGGCTCCCCAGGAGGCGGAAGCGCTGGTCCTCGATCGCCTTTACCTCGGCCGCGGACATCGTGAATTCCTGATCGTCATTGGAAGAGCGCACGATCACGGCGGCAAACATGACGAGACCGGACGCCAGGACCAGCCACCAGATGTGCCAGACCATGGCGAAGCCAAGCACGAAGCCGAACGCCCCCAGGATCACGCCGATCGGCGTGTTGGACGGGATACGGAGCGCCTCGTAGGCGGCCGGCCGCTGGTAGGCGGTGCCCTTCTCCTTCATCTCGAGGAAGGCCTCGCGGTCCCCCACCGTCGGGATCACCGCGAAATTGTACGGCGGCGGCGGCGACGACGTCGACCATTCCAGGGTGCGGCCGTCGAACGGATCGCCGGCGAGGTCGCGCGTCTTGGCGCGGTCGCGGATCGAGACGTAGAGCTGCATCACCATGCAGCCGATGCCGCACAGGACGACAAAGGCGCCGAAGGCGGCGACAAGCAGATAGGGCTGCCAGGTCGGGTCGTTGTAGGTCTCCATGCGGCGCGGCATGCCCTTCAGGCCCAGCAGGTAGAGCGGCATGAACGCGAGATAGAAGCCGATGATCCAGCACCAGAAGGCGCCGAGGCCCCAACCGCGGTGGAAGGCGAAACCGAACACCTTGGGGAACCAGTACATGTAGCCGGCGAGGTAGCCGAACAGCACGCCCGGGATGATCATGTTGTGGAAGTGCGCGACCAGGAAGGTCGTATTGTGCATCAGGAAGTCGGCCGGCGGGATGGCCAGCAGCACGCCGGTCATGCCGCCGATGACGAAGGTCACCATGAAGCCGATGCTCCACATCATCGACGGGTGGAAGTCGATGCGGCCGCGATACATGGTCAGCAGCCAGTTGAACACCTTCACGCCGGTGGGCACGGCGATGATCATGGTCATGACGCCGAAGAAGGCGTTGACGCCGGCGCTGGAGCCCATGGTGAAGAAATGGTGCAGCCAGACGGTGAAGGACAGGACGCCGATCGCCGCCGTCGCATAGACCAGCGATTCGTAGCCGAACAGGCGCTTGCGCGAGAAGGTCGACACGACCTCGGAGAAAATGCCGAAGGCCGGCAGGATCAGGATGTAGACCTCCGGATGGCCCCAGATCCAGAACAGGTTGACGTAGTTCATCATGTTGCCGCCATGCGCATTCGTGAAGAAGTGCATGCCGGCGAGGCGGTCGAGGGCGAGCAGACCGCAGGCCACGGTGATGGCCGGGAAGGCGAAGGCCATCAGGACCGAGGCGACCAGCGCGGTCCAGACGAAGGGCGTCATGCGCATCAGGGTCATGCCCGGCGCGCGGCGCTTCAGGATCGTCACGATGAAGTTGATGCCCGACATGGTCGAGCCGACGCCGCTGATCAGGATGGCCCAGATCCAGTAGTCGACGCCGACGCCGGGATTGTACTCGATGCCCGAATAGGGCGGATAGCCGGTCCAGCCCGCGGTCGAGAACTTGCCGATCACCAGTGAGACCATGACCAGCGCCGCGCCGGCCGCGCTCAGCCACAGGCTGACGGCGTTCAGCCACGGGAAAGCCACGTCCCGCGTGCCGATCTGCAGCGGCACGATGATGTTGATCAACCCCGTCATGAACGGCATCGCCATGAAGAAGATCATGATGGTGCCGTGCGAGCTGAAGATCTGGTCGAAATGCTCGGGCGGCAGGTAGCCGCCGCCGTTCAGCGCCATCGCCTGCTGGGCGCGCATCATGATGGCGTCGACGAAGCCGCGCAGCAGCATGATCAGCGCCAGCACGACGTACATGACGCCGATGCGCTTGTGATCGACGCTGGTCAGCCAGTCGGTCCACAGATACTTCCAGGCCTTGAGCCAGGTCAGCACGATGGCCACCAGCAGCGCGCCGCCCACGGTGACGAGGGCACCGCCCGCGGCGATGGGGCTGTAGAACGGCAGGGCCTCGATCGTCAGTTTGCCGAACATCCGCTATCTCCGGACCGGCGCGGAGTGCGCGTGGCCGCTGTGCCTGTATTTGTCGATGATCGTGTCGAACAGCTTGGGTTCGACCGTCGAATAGTAGGTGATGGGGTTGGCGCGGCTCTTGGCCGCCAGCGCCGGATAGGTCGTGGCGTCCAGCGGCGTGCCACCCTGCTTGGCACGGGCCACCCAGGCGTCGAAATCGGCCTGGCTCATGGCCTGGACCTCGAAATGCTGCTGCGAGTAGCCGCCGCCGCTGTACTGGCTGTTGCGGCCGACGAAGGTGCCCGGCTGGTCGGCCAGCATCTGCAGTCGGGTCTGCATGCCGGCCATGGCGTAGATCTGGCCCGCGAGCTGCGGCACGTAGAAGGAGTTCATCACCGTGTCGGAGGTGATGCGCAGGCTGACCGGACGGCCGGCCGGAAAGACCAGCTGGTTAACGACGGCGATACCCTGCTCGGGATAGATGAAAAGCCATTTCCAGTCCTGGGCCACGACCTGGACGTCGATCGGCGGTTCCTTGGATTCCAGAGGACGATAGGGATCGAGCCGGTGGGTGCTGCGCCATAGCAGGACCGCGACGGCGATGACGATGACCGCCGGGATCAGCCAGGTGAGGGCGTCGATCTTGACCGAGTTGGCCCAGGTCGGCGTGTACCGGGCGTTGGTGTTGGAAGCGCGATACCGCCAGGCGAACCATAGGGTGAGGACGATGATCGGAACGATCACGACCATCATGACGCAGAAGGCGTCGAACAGGAGGTTCCGCTCAGCGAGCGCGATCGGTCCCTTTGGATCGAGCACGGCCGCTTGTTTCAAGTCGCAGGCGGCCGTCAACAGGGCCAAGGTGGCCGCCGACGCCGCTCCCCGCCATCGAGTTACAGCCAGCCTCACGCTCTCCCGCCCCGATTCTTCATATCTCAGGGCAGAGTGGGGCTAGCTCCTCTCATGAGCAACGATTCTTTTGTTACGTTGCAGTCACGATCACGTCTTCTGCCCGGCCGGTGCAGGCGTCGAGGCCGGTGGCGCCTTGCCGGCCGGGTCCTTGGCCGTGCAGACATCGGCGCGCAGGCGGTCCTTCAGGGTGGCGATCTGGTCCTCGATCTGCTTGTTCGCGAGCTTCTGCTTCTCGATCTGCTCCTCCAGCGCCTTGACCTGCGCGGCATCGGGACCGGCCGGTGCGGGGGGCGCCGGCGGTGCCGGCAGCTGGACGGCGACGTTCACGATCGGCCGGTAGAAAAGGTACCAGCCCAACCCCAGCCCGGCGGCGAGCAGGAAGAACCCGCCCAGCAGCCCGCCCATGATCCAGGGCCAGCGCGGCGTGGATTGCGGCGGGGAGGATCGCTCGGGCGGCGGAAGGTCGGCCATGTACCAGTGAGGCTCCGGTTGAGGGATGCAGTCAATACCCGCCGCGCGGCGGAATTTGGGCGCCGCGCTGACCGCGCGGAGGCTCTTGCATCGCCCTCTTGCGCGATCCGGCTCGGCATATAAGTGTATATGCACATTACGGCACCCTCTCGACCGGCCCTACGGCCGCGTCTAGGGTCGCCGCCACGAACCAAGGAGACATTCCATGACCGCGTGCATCGTTGGCTGGTCCCACGGCAAATTCGGCAAGCTCGACGGCGAGACCAGCGAGTCGCTGATCGTGAAGGCGGCATCCGAAGCCATCGCCCATGCCGGCATCGAGCCGAAAGACGTCGACGTGATCTACGTCGGCAACATGAACGGCGGCTTCGTGCGACAGGAGTTCCACTCCTCCCTGGCGCTGCAGGCCCATCCCGACCTGCGCTTCAAGCCCTCGACCCGGGTCGAGAATGCCTGCGCGACCGGCTCGGCGGCGATCCACATGGGACTCAACACGCTGGCGGCCGGCAAGGCGCGCTTCGTGCTGGTGGTCGGCGTCGAGAAGATGACCGAGCTCAATTCCACGCAGGCGGGCGAGGTGCTGATCAAGGCCTCCTACGTCGCCGAGGAAGCGACCATCGAGGCGGGCTTCGCCGGCATCTTCGGCAAGATCACCTCGGCCTACTTCCAGCGCTACGGCGACAAGTCCGATGCGCTCGCCAAGATCGCGGTCAAGGCGCACAGGAACGGCGCGAAGAACCCCTATGCGCACTTCCAGAAGGAATTCGCCTACGAGTTCTGCCGCACGCCGTCGGACAAGAACCCGTTCGTCGCCGGCCCGCTGAAGCGCACCGACTGCTCGCCCGTCACCGACGGCGCGGCGGCGGTGATCCTGACCGACGTCGGCACGGCGCTCGGCATGAAGCAGGCGATCGCCTTCCGCGCCGCCGAGCACGTCAACGATTTCCTGCCGATGAGCCGCCGCGACATCATCAAGTTCGAGGGCCCGCGGCTCGCCTGGCAGCGGGCGCTGAAGTCGGCGCATCTCGACCTGCTCGACCTCTCGTTCGTCGAGAGCCATGACTGCTTCACCTCCGCCGAGCTGATCGAGTACGAGGCGATGGGGCTGACGGCACCGGGCGAAGGCGAGCGCGCCATCCATGAAGGCTGGGTCGAGCGCGACGGCAAGCTGCCGGTCAACGTCTCGGGCGGCCTCAAGGCCAAGGGCCATCCGGTCGGCGCCACGGGCGTCAGCATGCACGTGATGTCGGCCATGCAGCTCTCCGGCACCGCGCCGGAAGGGCTGCAACTGCCGAAGGCCAAACTCGGCGGCGTGTTCAACATGGGCGGCGCCGCCGTCGCCAACTATGTGAGCATTCTCGAGCCGCTGCGCTAAAGCGCGTGCGCGCCGTCGGCCACCGCGAGAGCGACGCCATCCTGGGCGCCATGCGCCAGGTGGCGTTGGCTGGCGGACGGGCGCTTTCCTACGCGGATACCGCGAGCATCCTGGCGGCGGGGCACTATCTGCTGCGCCGCCGCGGGCTCAGCGATCTCGGCACGCTTCCCGCCGTCGAGCCGGCCGACCTCGTCGCCGCACTGCAGGATCGCGCGCTGGCGGACGAGGCGGTGAAGTATCTCGCCGTCATGGCCATGGTCGACGGGACGCTCGATCACCGCAAGCTCAGGCGCGTGCTGGACTATTCCCGCGCCCTCGACATCGAGGCCGACTATCTCACCGATCTCGTCGAGGCGGCCTCGGGCCATCTCGCCTGGGCCGCCGCCGACATGTGGCGCAAGAACTTCGACAGCGTGCTCAGTCATTCCTCCGAGGGCCTCGATCCGAACGCATGGATCCGGCCCTATGGCGGCGTCAACGCCGACCCCGGCCTGGTCGCGCGCTACGAGGCGCTGGGCGATCTGCCGCAGAACAGCTTCGGCAAGGCGCTGTGGGACTTCGACAAGACCAACGGCTATCCCTTCCCGGGTGACCCGGCGGCGCTCAACGCCGCCTTCGGCACGGCGCACGATTCGACGCATGTGATCTCGGGCTACGACACCAGCGCGCGCGGCGAACTCCTCGTCTCGACCTTCACGGCCGGCATGCATCCGATCAACCCGATGAGCGGCCACATCCTGCCGGTGATCTTCTTCTTTCACTTCGGCGAGCCGCTGAACGACGTGGGCCATGCCGGCAAAGGCGGCCTCGATCCCGACGAGTTCTGGCACGCCTGGGCGCGCGGCGCGGAGATGACGGCCGACCTGTTCGATCCCGAGTGGAGCGTCTGGGACTGGGTCGAGCACGACCTCGACGAGCTGCGCCGCCAGTGGAACGTGACGCCAGCGGGGCACCGGCTCTAATCTTTGCGCTCCGAGTTCACCCGCACCACCTCATCCTGAGGAGCACGCCGTAGGCGTGCGTCTCGAAGGATGGGCAACAGGCGCAGTGCTCGTGCCCATGCTTCGAGACGGCTGCTGCGCAGCCTCCTCAGCATGAGGTTGGTGCTGATTGTCGCTTCCTAGACAACCGGGCTCGCGCCGCCGTCGACGTTGATGGCGACGCCGGTGATGAAGGAGCCGGCATCGGAGCAAAGGAAGCAGGCCATGCGGGCGAATTCCTCGGCCTTGCCCATGCGGCCGAGCGGGATGCGGCCCTTGGCCATGCCGGCCAGGAACTCCTCGTAGGTCTTACCCTCGCCCGCCGCGGTCTTGTGACGGCGCTGCCACTGGTCGCTCTCGATGAGACCCACCAGCATCGCGTTGACGAGGATGTTGTCCTTGGCCAGCTCCTGGCTCATCGCCTTGGTGAGTGCGAGGCCCGCGGCGCGGCTGACGCTGGTCGGCGTCGAGTTGGCGGTCGGCGCCTTGGCGCCGATGTTCAGCACGTTGACGATGCGGCCCCACTTGCGCTCCCGCATGCCAGGGATCGCCGCGCGGCTGAGACGGATGGCGGCGAACAGCTTGAGGTCGAGATCGCCCTGCCAGTCCTCGTCGGTCACGGTCTCGAACGACTTGGCGTGGCTGATGCCCGCATTGTTGACGACGATGTCGACCTTGCCGAACTCGGCCTCGATCTTCTTGAAGGTGTCGGCGATCGGCGCGGCCTTTGCGACGTCGCAGGAATAGGCCTCGATCTTGATGTTGGCCTTGCCGGCCGCCTTCTGGACCTCGGCCTTGGCGGCAGTCAGCGCGTCCTGCTTGCGCGCCAGCAGCGCCACCGATGCGCCCGACGCGGCGAATTCCTTGGCCATGGCGAGGCCCAGGCCCGTGCTCGCGCCGGTGATCACGGCCACGCGGCCATCCATACGTACGTCCATCTTGTCCTCCCGAAAGCTTTAAAATCGGGCGACACCTTATCCATCGATCAGCGGGGCAGCGAGTCTGGCGCGTATTGCTGGGCGAACTCGGCGCTGGGCGGAATCGGCTTGATCACGTCGATGGCGATGCCGTTGGGATCCTCGGTGATGAAGTGCCGCTGGCCGAAAGGCTCGTCACGCAGGGCCAGATGAATCTTGAGCCCCTCTGCCTGCGCCTGCGCATATAGCGCATCGACATCGTCGACCTCGACGTTCACCAGCACGCCCGACGCCTTCTTGCGGAACGGCGCGGGGATCGTCTCGTGGCGATAGTCGAGGATGGCGAGGTTCGCCTTGTCTGAGACCGTGCCGGTTAGATGGACATACCAGTCGGCCTCGAAGGCGCGGCGGAAACCGAAATGCTTTTCCCAGAAGGAAGCGGTGCCGGCGACGTCGTCGGTGCAGAGCACGGTGTAGAACTCCCTGAGCTGCATTGCCCTCTCCTCTGTGGCCATTTACCTACAATCGGTATGTTGGCGATTTAGATACAGGTTGTATGTATGTCAAGACCCCGGACCCAGGCGGAGCGGCTGGCCGTCACGCGCGCGACGTTGCTGCGGGAAGCGCGGCTGATCTTCGCCGCCTCCGGCTACGACGCCGCGGCGACCGAGGAGATCGTGCAGCGGGCCGAGGTGACGCGCGGCGCGCTGTACTATCACTTCAAGGACAAGCGGGCCGTGTTCGAGGCCATCGTGGAAGAGGTGGCGAGCGAGATCGCAGCGGCGATCGACAAGAGGGCGGAGCCCGCCGGCGATCCCCTGCAGGCGCTGATCGAGGGCACGCGCGCCTTCATCGATGCCTGTCTCGATCCCGCCGTGCGCCGCATCTACCTGATCGATGCGCCTGCCGTGCTGGGCTGGCATCGCTGGCGCGAGATCGATGCGCCGCATGGACTGCGCTCGCTGCGCGAGGGCGTGGCCGCTGTCCTCGCTGCACGCCCGGATCAGACCCTCAGCGTCGAGCCGATCACCTTCCTGCTGTCCGGCGCCTTCAACGAAGCCGCTCTGTGGGTCGCCGAAGCCAAGGATGAAAAGGCCGCGCGCCGCGAGATGGACCGCACCCTGGTCCAGCTCATGGAGCGGCTGTTCGGGTCTCCCGCCGAACCTGCTCGACCGCCGCGAGCACGCGCTCGGGCGTAGCCGGCGCGTCGAGCCGTACCGGCACCCGGCCGTTGCCCGCCGCGCCGATCGCATCCTTGAGCGCCGTCCACACCGCGGTCGCCAGCATCAGCGGCGGTTCGCCCACTGCCTTGGAGCGGAAGATCGTGGCCTCGCGCGACGGCGCATGGTCGAGCAGCCTGACATTGAACACCGGGGGCACGTCGCGGCTGCCGGGGATCTTGTAGGTCGACGGCCCGGCCGTGCGCAGCCGGCCCTTGGCGTCCCACCACAGTTCCTCGCAGGTGAGCCAGCCCTGGCCCTGCACGAAGGCGCCCTCGATCTGGCCGAGATCGATCGCGGGATTGAGCGATTCGCCGCAGTCCTGGACGAGGTCGGCGCGCAGGACGCGACTCTCCCCGGTGAGAGTATCGATCGCGACTTCCGCCATCGCCGCGCCGAAGGAGAAGTAGAAGAACGGCCGGCCATGCATCGCGACGGGATCCCAATGGATCTTCGGCGTCTTGTAGTAGCCGGTCGCGGAAAGCGAGACGCGCCCCAGCCAGCAGAGCCGGGCGAGCTCGCCGAAGCTCAGCACCTGGTTACTGCCGGGCCTGGCGATGCGCACGTTGCCATCGGCGAATTCGATGTCGGCTTCCGCCACGCCGAAGTGGTCCGCGGCAAAGGCCACCATGCGGCTGCGGATCGTATTCGCCGCGTCCCAGGCCGCCCAGCCGTTGAGGTCCGAGCCCGTCGAGGCCGCGGTCGGCGACGTGTTAGGGACTTCGGCGGTCGAGGTGGCGGAGGGCCGGATGCGCTCGACATCGACCTTGAACACTTCGGCCACCACCTGGGCCACCTTGATGAACAGCCCCTGCCCCATCTCGGTGCCGCCATGGTTCAGGCGGATCGAACCGTCGGTATAGACATGCACCAGCGCGCCCGCCTGGTTCATGTGCGGCAGGTTGAAGGAGATGCCGAACTTCAGCGGGAAGAGCCCCAGCCCGCGCTTCAGCACCGGGTTGGTCGCATTGAAGGCATCGATCTCGGCACGCCGCCGCTCCAGGTCACCGCCGGCCTTCACTTCGGCCCAGCAGCGCTCCAGATGATTCTCGTCGACCGTCTGGCCGTAAGGCGTTTCGTCCCGGCCCTCGGCATAGAAGTTGAGCGCGCGCACCTCGACGGGATCGCGGCCGAGATGAAGCGCGATCCGGTCGAGCGCATCCTCCATCACCACGACGCCCTGCGGCCCGCCGAAGCCGCGAAACGCCGTGTTCGACTGCTTGTTGGTGCGGCAGGCGTAGCCCACGGCCCGGAAGTGCGGGATCCAGTAAGCGTTGTCGGTATGGGTGAGCGCCCGCGTCACGACACCGGGAGTCATGTCGAGACTCCAGCCGGCATCGGCCGCCAGCACGGCGTCGAGCGCCAGCACACGGCCCTCGCCGTCGAAGCCCACCGTGTAGCGATAGTCGAAGCCATGGCGCTTGCCGGTCGTCAGCATGTCGACCTCGCGCGGCAGCCGCAGCTTCACCGGCCGGCCGGTATGGCTCGCCGCGACGGCCGCCGCCGCCGCGACCCAGGAGGCGTTGCTCTCCTTGCCGCCGAAGCCGCCGCCCAGGCGGCGCACCACCACCGTCACCCGGTTGAAGTCGCAATCCAGCAGCCGGGCGCAGACATGCTGGACCTCGGTCGGATGCTGGGTCGAGGAATGGACGGTGATGTCGCCGTCCTCGCCGGGCAGCGCGAAGGCGATCTGACCCTCGAGATAGAAATGCTCCTGCCCGCCGACGCTGAATTCCGCCGTGATACGATGCGGCGCGCTAGCCAGCACCGTCTCCGGATCGCCGCGCACGATCGTGGCCGGCGCCTGCACGTAGGATTCGCGGGCGAGCGCCGTCGCGATGTCGAGCACCGGCTCCTCGGCCTCGATCTCCACGACGACCTTCTCGGCGGCCATCCGCGCAGCATCGAGGGTCTCGGCAACGACCATCGCCAGGGTCTGACCGGCGAACTCGATCCGGTCGGTGGCGAACAGCGGCTCGTTCTTGCCGATGGCCGCGATATCGTTGGGGCCGGGAATGTCCTGGGGCCCCAGTACCGCCACCACGCCCGGCATCGAAGCGGCAAAGGCTGTGTCGAGCCGCACGAGCTTGCCGCAGGCGATCCGGCTCAGAACCAGGGCGCCGTGCAAGGTACTCGGCGGCTCGGGCATGTCGTCGATATAGAGCGCCTGCCCGGTGGCATGCTTCAGGGCGCTGTCGTGACGCTGCGCCGTATGGACCTTGCCGCTCACAGCGCCTCGACCTCCAGCACGCGCCCCGGCTCGGCGAGGCGCAGTTCCAGCCGCCGCAGCAGGTTGGCCGCGATCCTCAAACGATAGGCGGCCGAGCCGCGCCAGTCGTCGAGCGGCGTGAAATCCTTCTCGATGGCAGCGATCTCGGCCGCAAAACCGTCCTTCAGCAGGGCCGCTTCGGCCGCGGGCGCGCGGCGCGGCGTTGCCGCCATGCCGCCGAAGGCCAGCCGCGCATCCTCGATCCTGCCGTTGCGGATGCGCACGCGGTAGGCGCCGGCGACGGTCGAGATGTCCTGGTCGCGGCGCTTGCTCACCTTGTCGCAATGGAAGGTCTCGCCCTCCCACAGGCGCGGCATCGAGAGGTTCAGGATGATCTCGTCGGGCGCCAGCGCGGTCTTGCGATAGTCGAGGAAGAAATCGTCCAGCAGGACTTCGCGGGTGCCCCGCTTCGACACGAGCGTCAGGCTGGCTTCCAGCGCCAGCAGCACCGGCGGCATGTCGCCGATCGGCGAGGCCGTGCCGATATTGCCGCCGATCGTGCCCATGTTGCGGATCTGCCGCGACCCCAGCCGCGATAGATAGATGCGCAGCGCAGGAAAAGCCTCGATCAGGGTTGGCGCAGCGGCTTCATAGGTGGCTGCGGCGCCAATCGTGATCTTGTCTGCGGTCGCAGAGATCGCCGCCAGCTCGGGTATGTGCGCGAGATGGATCACCGCCTTCGGCGGCTTGCGCTCGCGGCTGGCCAGCAGGCCGAGATCGGTGCCGCCGGCCAGCAGCAGCGCCTCGGGATGCGCGACGCGCAGGGCCAGCAGTTCGTCGAGGCTGCGCGGCGCGAAGAAGGCGCCATCGAAGGCAGTCGACGTCGTTCTCGGCGACGGGAGAGGCGCGGGCGGCGGCTCGACGGCGAGGCCGGCGATCCGCGTCATCGCCTCGACGATCGGCCGGTAGCCGGTGCAGCGGCAGAGATTGCCCGCCAGGGCTTCGTGGATCGCTTCGGGGTCGGCCGTGCCGCCGTTGCTCGCATAAGCGACGGCCGACATGACGAAGCCAGGGGTACAGAAGCCGCATTGCGTGGCATCGGCTTCGGCCATCGCGGCCTGGACCGGGTGCGGCCCGCCGTCGGCGCCCTTCAGCCCCTCGACCGTGCGCACCGACTGGCCGTCGAGCTGGCCCAGCAGGACGATGCAGGAATTGACCGCGTCGCGGCGGCCCTCGCGTTCCAGCACCACGGTGCAAGCGCCGCAATCGCCTTCCGCGCAGCCCTCCTTGGTGCCGCGCAGGCCGCGATGGTCGCGCAGCCAGTCGAGCAGGGTCGTCATCGGCGGAACGCCGACGATCTCCACGTGCTTGTCATTGAGGGTGAACCGAACGTTATCCGCCATGCGAACAGGATGCTGGGCGTTGAAGTACAACGCAACACGTGTTGCACTCGTCATGCCAACCCAAGAAAGAAAGTGCCCGGATGGACCCCTATCGATTCGGCTATTCCCCCATCGTCGAACGACCGAAGCTCTCCTGGCCCAACAATGCCCGCGTCGCGGTCTGGGTATGCCCCAACATCGAGCACTACGAATATCTTCCAGCCGAGGTCCGCGTGCGCAACCCGTGGCCGCGCATGCCGCACCCGGACGTGCTGGGCTATGGCGGCCGCGACTACGGCAACCGGGTCGGCCTGTGGCGCATGTTCGAGGTGCTGGACAAGCACAGCATCCGCTGCACCGTCTCGCTCTCGATGTCGGTGATCGAGATGTACCCCGAGATCCTCGAGGCGATGGAAGCGCGCCGCTGGGAATATATGAGCCACGGCTACTTCAACACCCGCTACCACTGGGGCTACGAGGAGCAGGAAGAGCGCGAGGTCATCGAGCACAGCAAGGCGACGCATCTGCGGCTCACCGGCCGCAAGCTGCGCGGCTGGTTCTCGCCGGCCGTCTCGAACACGCTGAACACGCCCGACCTCGTGAAGGAAGCCGGGCTCGAGTACTTCTGCGACTTCTATCACGACGACCAGCCGACGCCGCTCGCCACCAAGCACGGCCCCCTGATCCACGTACCCTATTCGATGGATCTCAACGACGCGATGATCTACCGCCAGCCGGTCGAGGCGGAGGAGTTCGCCCAGATGATCATCGACCATTTCGACACGGTCTATCGCGAGGGCGGCGAGAACGGCCGCGTCATGTGCCTCGCGCTGCACCCCTACATGATGGGCGCACCGCACCGGCTGAAGCACCTCGATCGGGCGCTGTCCTATATACGCCAGCACAAGGATGCCTGGGTCTGCACCGCCGAAGAAATCCTCGACTGGTATGTCGCCAACGGGCTGAAACCCTATCAGCAGCATCTCGGGAAGGAGGCGTGACATGAGCACCGTTCCCAAGAACCCGCCGCCGCTGCCGGCCGGGATGGACAATCCCTGGTACGACTATTCCCCCTATCCGAAGCGGCCGAAGCTCAACTGGCCGCGCAACGCCCGCGTCGCCTTCTACGTCGTGCTCCATCTCGAATATTACGAGCTGCTGCCGCCCGACGGCGTGGTGAGGGACAGCCGCTTCACCGGGGAGTTCGGCACCTACCATCCCGACTACCGCACCTGGACGCAGCGCGAATACGGCAACCGCACCGGCATCTTCCGCGTGCTGGACGTGCTCGATCGCTACCAGATCCGGGCCGGAGTCGCCGTCAACGCCATGGCGGCCGAACGCTATCCGTTCCTGATGGAGCAGTTCCACAAGCGCAACTACGAGATCATCGGTCACGGCGTGTCGGCCAATCGCATGATCAGCTCGAAGATGAGCGAGGCCGAGGAGAAGCAGGAGATCGCGACCTCGATCGCCGCCATCGAGAAAGCCACGGGCACGGCGCCCAAGGGTTGGCTCGGCCAGGAATACGGCGAGAGCCAGCGCACGCCGAAGCTGCTGGCCGAAGCCGGCCTCGACTATGTCCTCGACTGGCCCAACGACGACCAGCCCTATGCGATGCATGTCGGCGACGGCGCCAAGTTAGTCTCGCTGCCCAACCAGCCGGAATGGGACGACGTGCAACAGCTCTGGCTGCGGCGCATCAACACCGCGCGCTATCCCGACATCGTGGGCGATGCCTTCGAGCTGCTGCATCACGAGGGCAGCCAGGTGTTCAACCTGTCGATCCATCCCTGGCTGATGGGCATGGCGCATCGCATCAAGTATCTCGACGAGGCGCTGCGCCGGGTGGAGCGGTTCGGCAACGTGTGGCAGGCGACGCCGGGCGACTTGGCGAAGCACTATCGCGAAACGATGATGGGCTGATCGCGTGACCGAATTCTGGCTCGATACGCTCGCGGAGTTCATCGCGGACTTCCGCCTCGAAACCCTGAAGCCCGCCACCGTCGAACAGACGACCTACGTCATCCTCGACACGATCGGCGCCATCGTGGGCGGCGCGGCCGAGCCCGAGATGCAGGCGCTGACGGCCAGGCTCACGGTCAGCCCGGTCGGCGAGGCCTCGGTCATGGGCACCGGCAAGACGGCCGTGTCGGCCGCCGCCGCCTTCCTGAACGGCACTGCCGGCACCTTCCTCGAAATGGACGAGGGCAACCGCTTCGCCAAGGGCCATCCCTCGATCCATGCCCTGCCCGCCGTCTGGGCGATGGCCGAGATCAAGGGGCTCTCCGGCAAGGCGGCGATGGAGGCGCTGATCCTGGGCTATGAGGTCGGCGCGCGCATCGGCATCGCGGCCTCCCTGCGCCCCGACATGCATCCGCACGGCACCTGGGGCACGGTGGGAGCCGCGGCCGCCGTCGCGAAGCTGCTGGGCTACGACGCGGCGCGGATTCGCGAGACCATCAACGTCGCCTCCTCGCTCACGCTGGCCTCCTCGAAGCGCACCATGCTGGAAGGCGGCACGGTGCGGAACGCCTATGCCGGCATCTCGAACCGCATGGCGCTGATGGCGATCGATCTCGTCGAAACGGGCTTCATCGGCGAGCGCGACGGGCTGTCCAGTGTGTTCGGCAAGGTCGTCTCCGAGCGCTTCGACACGGCGCGCATGATCGACGGGCTGGGCCGCGACTGGCAGATCGACCAGAACTATTTCAAGCTCCATTCCTGCTGCCGCTACAATCACGGCGCCCTCGACGCGCTCGACCTCCTGCTCGCCAAGGAAGCCGTCGCTGCGGACGCGGTCGAGCGCGTGGATGTGGCCAGCTACCTCTACGCTGCGGAGCTCGACGACCAGGCGCCGCGCAACACGCTGGCCGGCAAATTCTCCGTACCCTTCGCGGTCGCCACGCGCCTGGTGCGCGGCTCCTCGCGGGTCGAGAACTTCACCTGGGATGCCCTGCGCGACGAGCGGGTGCTGGCCCTCGCCAAACGCGTCTTCGTGACCGAGGACAAGGCGATGACGGCGAAGCTGCCGCAGTTCCGCCCGGCCACGATCGATATCCGCCTGCGCGACGGCCGCACGCTCTCCGCTTCCGTTGAGGCCAATCGCGGCGACGACCAGGATCCCTACTCGCGCGACGAGCTTACGGGAAAATACTTCTCGCTGACGGCACGGATGTTGCCTCACGAACTCGCCGACGAAATGCGCAAGAAGATTCTGGTACTGGATAGCATCGCCGACATACGCTCGATCTTCGCTCGTTGATCTCCCGGGAGGGTTTCATGACCAAGCAACGGACGCAGGCGGTTTCACGCCGGACCTTCCTGGCCGGCAGCACGGTCCTGGCGGGTGCCATCGGCGCTCCCGGATTGGTCGGTGCCCAGCCCGCCGCCGTGAAGGTGGGCATGATCCATCCGGTCACCGGCTTCGTCGCCTATAACGGCCAGCAGAGCCGACTCGGCGGCACCATGGCCATCGAGGACGTGAACAAGGCGGGCGGCATCAAGTCGATGGGCGGCGCGAAGCTCGAGGCGCTGTTGGGCGACAGCCAGTCCAAGGTCGAGGTCGGCGTCAGCGAAGTCGAGAAGATGAACGAGCAGGGCGTGGCGGCCTATATCGGCTGCTTCCAGAGCCCGGTCGGCATCGCCGCCAGCCAGGCCGCCGCCAAATACGGCACGCCCTTCCTGGTCGATGTCGGCGCCTCCGACCTGCTGATGAGCCGCGGCCTCAAGAACGTGTTCCGCCTGAAGCCGGGCTTCGGCGTCTGCGTCGACGACGGTATCGCCTCGCTGGGGGCGCTGAACAAGGCCGCCAACAACGTCGCCAAGACGGCGGTGATCGTCCACGAATCGGGCGAATTCGGCACCGGCACCGCCAAACTGCTCGCCACCAAGCTGCCCTCGATCGGCATCGCGGCGAAGGAGCTGATCGCGCACGACAACCCGACGCGCAACTTCGACAACATCGCGCTGCGCATCCGCTCGCTGGCGCCCGACATCGTCATGATGTCGAACTACGGCAACGAGTACATGCTGCTGGCGCGCACGCTCTATCAGCAGAAGGTGAACGTCGCCGGCTTCTTCTCGATCCTGGGCGGCGGCTTCAACTACAAGTTCGTCAAGGAGATGCCCGACGTCTCCCAGTACATGATGGACGTGAACCACTGGTACAACCCGAAGAGCCCGCAGGCCCAGGCGCTGAAGAAGCGCGTCGAGGCCACCGGCGCCCTGTTCACCTTCGAGGTCTATCTCACCTACACCAACGTCATGCTGCTGGCCGATGCGCTGGAGCATGCGGGTTCGGCCGACAAGGAGAAGCTCATCGCGGCGCTGGCCGCCTCGACCTTCAAGGCCGAGCTGATGCCCTATGGGCCCACGAAGTTCGTCAACGGCCAGAACCAGGGCGGGCGGCCGGCGACCATGCAGTCCCTCAAGGGCGACATCGAGGTGATCGCGCCCGAGGAATTCGCCTCGGCCAAGGCGGTGTTCCCCAAGCCGAAGCTCTAAGGGCTTCCGGGTGATATTGAATCGCTTCGAACTTTCCAACAACGACCTCACCCTGAGGAGCGAACGAAGTGAGCGTCTCGAAGGGTGGGCACGAGCACCGCATCTGCTGCCCATCCTTCGAGACGGCCCTTCGGGCCTCCTCAGGATGAGGAGTATGGTTCAACCCGAAGCCGAAAGACTCTGAAGGCGTGTTCGATCCCGCCTTTCTCTTCGCGGGCGTCCTGAACGGCCTTCTGGCCGGCGGAATCTACGTTCTGGTCGCCGTCGGCCTGACGCTGATCTACGGCGTGCTGCACATCATCAACTTCGCCCATGGCAGCCTGCTGATGCTGGCCATGTATGCCGTCTTCTATCTCTGGCGGCTGATCGGCATCGATCCCTACGCCGCCCTGCCGGTGGTCATCGCCGGCGCCTTCGGCTTCGGCTTCGTCCTCTACCGCCTGCTGATCGGCCGCTACAATCACGGCCGCGACGAGAACATCCTTTTGATCACGCTGGGCCTCTCGATCGTGATCGACAATGTGGCACTCCTGTTCTTCGGCGGCGACACCCAGACCATCGACGTGCCCTATGCCGGCACCTTCGTCGAGATCGGCGCCGCCTTCCTGCCGCTGCCCAAGATCATCTCGTTCGGCGCCTCGCTGGTGATCTGCGCGGCGCTGGGTCTCTACATGGCAAAGAGCGACATGGGCAAGGCGATCCGCGCCGTCGCCAGGGAGAGGCAGGGCGCGCGGCTGGTCGGCATCGACGTCGAGAACGTCTTCGCCGTCTCCTACGGCATCGGCATCGCCTGCCTCGGCGCCGCGGCCTGCCTGCTGATGCCGACCTATTACGTGACGCCGTCGTCGGGCCACGCCTTCGTGCTCGTGGCCTTCACCATTGTCGTGCTGGGCGGCATGGGCAGCTTCGCCGGCGCGGCCGTCGGCGGCTTCATCATCGGCATCACCGAATCGCTGGGCGGCCTGTTCCTGGGCGAGCAACTCGGCCAGATCGGCATCTCGCTGATCTTCATCCTGATCCTGCTGCTGAAGCCAACCGGCCTGTTCGGGAGCAAGGCATGAGCCGCGTCGCGCTCCTGTGCGCACTAGGGCTCGCCGCGGCGCTCGCCTGGCCGCTGCTTGTGCCGAACTACCTCGTCACCGTCGGCATGCTGGTCTTCTTCACCGCCTTCATCGGCCAGTCCTGGAACATCGCCGGCGGCTTTGCGGGCCAGACCTCGTTCGGCCACGTCGTGTTCTTCGGCACCGGCGCCTACACCTCGACCATCCTGCAGGTGACCTGGGGCTGGAATCCCTGGCTCGCCTGGCCCGTCGCCATGGCGGCCGGCGGGGCGGTCGGCTGGATGATCGCCGTGCTCTCCTTCCGGGCCGGGTTGCGCGGCTCCTATTTCGCGCTGATCACGCTGGCCTTCGCCGAAGTCTTCCGCATCCTCGCCAACTCGGTGCCCTTCACCAAGGGCGGGCTCGGCATGCTGATCAAGGCTGATCCGCGACCGCTCAATTTCCAGTTCAAGGATCCGATCTGGATCTACTATCTCGCTTTGCTGCTCTGCATCGTCTCGCTGCTGATCGCCTGGCAGCTCACGCGCAGCCGCTTCGGCGCGCGGCTGGTGGCGATCCGCGAGAACGAGGATGCGGCGCGGGCGCTGGGCATCGACGTCTTCGCCGAAAAAGTGAAGGTGCTCACCCTGTCGGGCGCGATGTGCGCGGCCGGCGGCACCTTCTACGCCCAGAAATACCTCTACATCGATCCCGGCATCGCCTTCGGCGTCGACAAGTCGGTCGAGATGCTGCTGGTCAGCATGGTGGGCGGCGCGGGCACGATCTTCGGGCCGCTGATCGGCTCCTTCACCCTGATGGGCATCAACGAGGTGACGCGCTGGCTGGCCAGCGTCGTGCCGGCCCTCAAGAACGTCCAGCCGCTCAGCCTCATCGTCTACGGCATCATGCTGATCCTGATCGTGGCGCGACTGCCCGACGGGCTGATGAGCCTGTTCCGGAGACGGCCGCGCCATGCTTGAGGTGCGCGCGATCTCGAAATCCTTCGGCGGCCTCAAGGCTGTCGACAGCGCCTCGCTCGACCTGGCCTCGGGCGAGATCGTCGGCCTGATCGGCCCCAACGGTGCCGGCAAGACGACCCTGTTCGCGACGATTGCGGGCTTCCACCGGCCCGATGCCGGCACGGTTCACTTCGAGGGCAAGCCGATCACCGGCCTCGCGCCGCATCGCATCTGCGCGTCGGGCATGGTCCGGACCTTCCAGATCACGCAGCCCTTCGCGGGCATCAGCGTACGCGAGAACATCATGGTCGGCGCCTATCTGCACACCGCCGACCGCCGCCTCGCCGCGCGCGAGGCCGAGGCGGTGGCCGGCCTGGTCGGCATGAAGGACCAGCTCGACCAGCGCGGCGCCGACCTCACCGTCGCCGGCCGCAAGCGCCTCGAACTCGCGCGCGCCCTGGCGACGGGACCGCGGCTCCTGCTGCTCGACGAGGTGATGGCGGGGCTCAACCCGACGGAGATCGTCGAGATCGTGAGTGTCATCAAGAACATCCGCGCCTCCGGGGTCACCATCCTGCTGATCGAGCATGTCATGCAGGCGGTGACCTCGCTGGCCGAGCGCGTCTACGTGCTGAACCAGGGCCGCATGATCGCCGAGGGAACGCCGGCCGCCATTGCCGATGATGAAGCGGTCATCGAAGCCTATCTCGGCCACGGCGCCGCCAAGGTGCTTCGTGCTTGAGATTGCGTCCCTGCGCGCCGGCTATGGCGCCATCGAGGTGCTGCGCGGCGTCGACCTCACCGTCGGCGCCGGCGAGATCGTGGCGCTGCTGGGCAGCAACGGCGCCGGCAAGTCGACGCTCAACAACAATGTCTCGGGCCTCTATCGGCCGCGCGGCGGCTCGATCCGCTTCGAGCACGAGGAGATCACGGGCGCGTCCTCCATGCGCATCGTCGAGGCGGGCCTGGTGCAGGTGCCGGAAGGCCGCCGCGTCTTTCCCACCCTGTCGGTGCGCGACAATCTCGAGCTCGGCAGCTATCGCCGCGGCAAGCCCAACCGCGCCGCCAACCTGGAGCGCGTGCTCGGAACCTTCCCGCGCCTGCGCGAGCGATTGACCCAATCGGCCGGGACGCTGTCGGGCGGCGAACAGCAGATGCTGGCGATCGGCCGCGGGCTGATGAGCGAGCCCCGGCTGCTGATCCTCGACGAACCCTCGCTCGGCCTGTCGCCGCTGCTCGTCGAGGAGATGTTCGGCCTGATCGGCCAGCTCAACCGGCAAGGCCTCGCGATCCTGCTGGTCGAGCAGAACGTCGTGCAATCCCTCGCCATTGCCCACCGCGCCTATGTGCTGGAGAACGGCCGCATCGCGCTCTCAGGCAGCGCCGCCGACCTCGCCCACGATCCCGATCTGCGGCGCAGCTATCTCGGGCATTGACTCATAGTCGTCCTCGTCGGTTGCAAATCCGGGGAGCATGGCCCGCCTGTAAAGACACTGAATCGGGTCCGCTTTCGGATCAC
Source organism: Reyranella sp. (assembly GCF_965228225.1). Taxonomy (GTDB): domain Bacteria; phylum Pseudomonadota; class Alphaproteobacteria; order Reyranellales; family Reyranellaceae; genus Reyranella. The sequence continues at coordinate 4,608,079 of NZ_OZ245801.1, forward strand.
TGCGAGCTTGGCCTGCAGTGTCGCCCAATACGACCTGTAGCGCCTGCCCCGAACCGGACATGGCTTGCTTCAGCACTTCGTTTGACAAGGCTTGCTTTGCACGATGCTTTCCCCCATGTCATCGCCCTGTTCGTTGGTTGCTTCCCTGGCGGTTCGTCACAATGCCGAAAACTTCCGAAATTGCTCTCCTCTTTCCCATCGAGTCGCAGAGCAGCATCCGCGACAAGGAGTTCCTCCTCGCTGCGCAGCGGCTGATGGGTGACTTCGCGCCCTGCTACGACTACCTGGAGATTGGGTCCTTTCTCGGCGGCAGCTTGGCGCCCTTTCTCAGGGACCCAGCCTGCACGTCGATCCTTTCCATCGACGAGCGCGGCAAGACCCTGCCCGATGAACGCGGCGCTCTGTTCGACTATGGCGGCATCACCACCCAGTCGATGCTCGACCGCCTGCACGAGGCGGGGTTGGCAACGACGAAGCTGACGACTCACGATGGGTCAATCGACACGCTGCCGCCGTCGGATCGTCGGTTTGATCTCGCTTTCATCGACGGCGAGCATACCGACCAGGCCTGCTTCCGCGATTTCCTGTGGGCCCTGCCGATGATGAAGACGGATTCGGCAGTCATGTTTCATGACAGTTCGCTGATCTACAAGGCAATCAGGCTGATCGGTCTTCTTCTGCGCAAGGATGACCGGCCTTTCGCATTTCTGAAGAATCATGATTCGGAAATGTCGGCAATCTTCCTCGGCGATTTCAGCCGATGCCCTCTCGGTCGCTACTTCGAAACCGGCGAGGATCGCGACGATTTTTTCGCCGCATCGGAGCTTTCCGTGCTGGAACACAATATCCGCAATCGCGTCCGTAGCGGACCCAGCGAAGAGCGTTTGACTTCTGTCACCATTGATCCGCCAAAGTCGGAGAAAGCCTACTACTGACGTCCGGGATCTCGGCTCCTTCTCAAATCTTCCGCCAAAGCGGCCAGGTCGCGGCGAGCGCCAGCAGGCCCATCACGCCGGTGATCGCCGTGGCCTCGGGCGCTCCGATGAGATCGGCGAGCCAGCCCAGCCAGACGAAGCCGATCGGGCCGGTGCCGATGCAGACCGAGAGCACACCCAGGATGCGCGAGCGCATTTCTATCGGCGCCGCGAGATAGACGAGCGTGGCCTGCAGGGTGGCGAAGGTGGCGCCGGCGAGGCCGGTCACCAGCAGCGCCACACCCGCCAGCAGCGGCGTGGGCGCCGCCGCAAAGCCGATCAGCCCGACCAGGTAGGCGGCCGTGCCGCCGACATAGGCGCGGGCATGCCAGCCCGGCGTCAGCCACAGCGCCAGCAGGAAGCAGCCGGCGAAGGCGCCGACGCCGTCGATGCTGGTGAGCAGGCCGACGCCTTCGGGGCCGAGCAGCAGCCGGTCGGTGCCGATCACCGGGATCATGCTCGTGAAGGGCCAAGCGAAGACATTGTAGATGACGGTGACTGCCATGATCGCGCCGAGGCGGCGGTCGGAAAAGATGAGCGCCACGCCCTCCCAGGTGCGGGCGAGCACGGCCCCCGCACCGGGCGAGGACGGGATGTGGCTCTGCACCATCAAGGTGGCGGCAACGGCCGACGCGTACAGTGCCACGCTCAGCAGGAAGGCGCCTTCGATGCCGACGCCCGCCAGCAGCAGGCCGCCGACGGCGGGCCCTACCATGCGGCTCACATTGCCGGCGCCGACATCGAGCGCCATGGCGATGGCCATGCGATCGCGGCCCATGACCTCGCCCATCATCACGCGCCGGAGCGGATTGTCGGTGGCCCAGCCGCAGCCGTTGATGAAACTGGCGACGGCGAGATGCCAGACTTCCAGGGCTCCCCTGAAAGCGACGACGGAGAGCAGGGCCGAGGTGACCATCATGAGGCCGACGAGGCCGGCCAGGGTCAGGCGGCGGTCGAACCGTTCGGCGAAGGCCCCGAGGAAGGCGCCGAACAGGCCCATCGGGACCAGGCGGAGCATGGTGATCATGGCGACGACCAGAGCGGAGCCGGTCTGCTGATAGACGACGATGCCCATGGCGACCGTTTCCAGCCAGCGCACGGTGGTGACGACGAAGCCGACGTACCACAGGCGCCAGAAATCCATCGGACTGGTCCGCAGCACCTGCCGGAACGAACTCGCCGTGTTCTTGTTGTTCTCGCCCATGCCGGCACCGACTGTCGCGCACGGCCGCGCCAAAGTCTCCTGTCCTGACACTGGTAAACAGCGTCCAATATGGAAAGGTCGAGCTTCACTTGATCGATTGCGGCAGTACTTGGCAGATCAAGAAGAGAGAACTGACACTCTGATCGCAGCCCGCCCTTCTGCCTACAACGCCTCGCCGGCCAACCAGCCGCTCGACCAGGCTCACGGGAAAACGACAATCTCCTGGCCGGACCAGCACCGTCTCAGAATTTGGGCGCGCGCTTCTCCATGAACGCGGCCGTGCCTTCATGGTAGTCGGGGCCGAAATAGACATCCCGGCGCAGGCCATGGAGATACTCGTATATGGCCGGGTTGATCGGCACCGATTCGCTCAGCACTCGAATCGCCTCCTTGGAAGCTGCGATCGCCTTGGAGGAACGCGACGCGATCGTCCTTGCCATCGCGTAGGTTTCCGCCTCGAGCGCGGCCGCCGGGACGACCCGGTTGACGATGCCGACGCGCTCGGCCCGGTCTGCCGGAATGAGATTCGCCGAGAAGAACATCTCCTTCACCACGGTGAGCGGCAGGCGACTCATGAAGTTGAGAATGCCGGCCACGTTGTACGGCAACCCGAGCTTGGCAGGCGTGATGGCGAAGGCGCAGGTCTCGTCGCCCATCACGAGGTCGCAGGCCATGACCAGATCGCAGGCGCCACCCCATGCCGAACCGTGGACCATGGCGATCACCGGTGCCGGGAACGCCTTGACCGCCCGCAGCAACTGTTCGAGCGGATCGCTATAGGGCAGCGGGTCGACGTCCGCCCTCGGCAGCTCGCCGACATCGTGACCGGCCGACCAGACCTTGCCCCCGGAGGCGCTGCGCAACACGACCACGCGTGCGCCATCGGCCTTGAAGGCATCCAGGGCCGCGATCACCTCGGCGATCAGGTCGGCGCCGAGGGCGTTGCGCTTGTCGTCATGGTCGAACGCGATGGTGCCGATCTTCTCGGCAAGCGAAGTCCGGATCAGCGGCATGCGATTGATCCTCAGATCAGGGTGACTTTGCGGGCCGCCGACATCAGCTCGTCGCGAAAGGCCGGATCGGCAATCCCGATCAACGCGAGCGCGCGTTCCTTGGTCGACTTGCCCCGCAGGTTCGCCGCACCGTGTTCGGTGACCACCCATTCGACGTCCATGCGAAGGTCGGTGACCATCGCGACCTTCGGCACGATGCTGGAGACCGTTCCCTTCCGCGCCGTCGACTGAATCGCGATGATCGACTTGCCGCGCTTCGCCAGCGAGGCGCCTTTGACGAAGTCGAACTGGCCACCCGATCCGCTGTATTCATGCTCGCCGATGAACTCGGCATTGACCTGACCATAGAGGTCGATCTCGATCGCCGTATTGACCGAGATGAAGTCGTCGTGCTGGGCGATCGTCCGGATGTCGTTGACGTAGGACGATGCGTAGCTCTCGAAGGCGCTGTTGTCGTTCATGAAGGCATAGGAGCCGGTCGTGCCGAAGGCCACGGTGAAGACGTGCTTACCGGGGTGGAGGGTCTTGCGCGCGCCCGTGATCACGCCCTTGCGGACCAGGTCGGCCATGGCCGGCGAGAACAGTTCGGTGTGGAGGCCGAGGTCCGCATGGTTTTCCAGGGCCATCGCAACGCCCGAAGGTATCTTGCCGATGCCGAGCTGGATCGTGGCACCGTTCGGCACCATGGGAGCGACCAGGGCGCCGATGGCACGTCCCTCGGGCGATGGCTCGGCGACGCCGGCCTCGATCAGGGGTACGTGATTCTCGACGATTGCGGCCACCTCGCTCACATGGATCTGCGACTGCCCGAATACCCGCGGCATGTTGCGGTTGACCTCGACGATCAGGGACCTGCACCGCCTGGCCGCCGTCGAGGCGAAATCGTTGTTCGTGCCCAGCGAGAAATAGCCACCCCCGTCCATCGGCGAGACCGTCACGATGAAGGTGTCGAGCGCGATGATCTCCTCGAACAGGCGGGGGATCTGGCTGAAGTTGACGGGAACGAAGCTCAGGAGCTTCTTGCCGGTCTTCACCTGCCGCTTGATGATCTCGTGATCGGGGGCGCCAATGAAGAAGCTGTGGGCGTCGACCTTCTCGATGACATCCTCGGCCAGCAGCGACTTGGCCAACGGCTCCATGGCAATCTTGTAATAGAGCCGAATCTGTTTGAGATCGTTGGACCGCAGCCGATCGGCAAGCGCTGCCAGCAAAGCCGGGGGTTGGCCGATCGCCATGCCGAGGGAAACAGTTGCCCCATCGGGAACGCCCGCGACGGCCTTCTCGGCAGTCGTCAGCTTGGCCATGTACAAGTCAGCATAACCTGTCGCCATCGTTCCATCCCCCGACTGGCACCCGGCCATGTCGCCAAGTCGCTTGCTCAGTTGAGCCGACGGGGGGACCCTGTCAACAAGCCTGCCTACGCCGCCTCGCCCGCCACCCAGCCTGACGACCAGGCCCACTGGAAATTGTAGCCGCCCAGCCAGCCGGTGACGTCGACCGCCTCGCCGATCGCGAACAGGCCCGGGACCTCCTTCGCTTCCATTGTCCTCGAAGAAAGCTCGTCGGTGTCGATGCCGCCCACGGTCACCTCGGCCTTGGCGTAGCCCTCGGTGCCGGTGGGCGTCACGTGCCAGGCCTTCAGCTCTGCCGCCAGGGTTTCGAGATCCTTGTCGCGGCGCTCGCCGATCACGCCTTCCGGCGCCAGCGCCTGCGCGAGGCGATCGGGCATCAGGTCGCCCACGATGTTGCGCAGTTCGGCCTTGGGCCTGAGCCGCTTGCGGCCCTTGAGGAAGGTGGCCGCGTCGCTGTCGGGCAGCAGGTCGACCGTGATCTCCTGGCGCGGCTGCCAGTAGGAGGAAATCTGCAGGATCGCCGGCCCCGAGAGGCCGCGATGGGTGAACAGCATGGCCTCGCGGAAGCGCGCGCGGCCGATGCTCGCTACCACGTCGAGCGCCACGCCGGCGATGTCCGGCACGCGCGCCGTGAACGGCACGAGGCCCGGCCGCGTGTCGGTGATACGCAGCTTGAAGTGGCGCGCCACCTCGTGCGCGAAGCCGGTCGCGCCCATCTTCGGAATCGAGAGCCCGCCGGTCGCCAGCACGACGGAGGCCGCCGAGAAATCGCCGTGATCCGTCATCACCGTGAACCGGTCGGACTTCTCCACGCGCGTGATCTTGTGCGCCACCCGCACGTCGACACCCACCGCCGCGCATTCGTCCAGAAGCATCGCCACGATCTGGCGGGCCGAGCCGTCGCAGAAGAGCTGGCCCAGCGTCTTCTCGTGCCAGGCGATACGGTGCTTGTTTACCAGATCGATGAAGTCGTGCTGCGTGTAGCGCGCCAGCGCCGATTTGCAGAAGTGCGGATTGGCGGAGAGGAAGGCCTCGGGCCGCGCGTCGCGATTGGTGAAATTGCAACGCCCGCCGCCCGAGATCAGGATCTTCTTGCCGACCTTCTCGGCATGGTCGAGCAGCAGGACCTTGCGGCCGCGCTGGCCCGCCCGCATCGCACACATCAATCCCGCGGCGCCGCCGCCCAGGACGACGACGTCGAAAACCTGCGGCTGGCTCACGCCAGCGCCTTGCCCATGATCCACAGCGCGGCGGCGAGGCCCGCGATGGCGCCGGCGACCGAACCGCCGACATAGAGGCCCGCCATCAGATATTCATGCCGCTCCCACAGGAGCACGGCATCGAGCGAGAAGGCGGAGAAAGTCGTGAAGCCGCCCATCACGCCGGTCGCCAGGAACAGGCGAAGATGACCGGCCGCACCGATCCGTTCGGCGAACCATCCGGTGATCAGTCCCATCACGATGGACCCCAGGATGTTGATCACCAGCGTGTGCCAGGGGAAGTGCGAGCCCAGAAGGCGCGCCACCCAGATGTTCATCCCGTGTCGGGCGGCGCCGCCGATGCCGGCGCCGACGAAAACGACCAGATAGCTCATGGCTGACGCCCTCCGAACTTCGTCTTCCAGTCAGGCACTGCGTTCGCGAAAGGCAGCGCCGTCGCCTCGTAGACACCACGCGCCACGGCCCGCGCCAGGCAATCGGCCGCCACCGTGCCGAGTTCCGTGAGGACCGGCGGCTCACCGCCGCGGCCGGCCTTGCCGGTCGCCGCAGCAAACACCGTGTCGCCGTCGTTCGGCGCATGGACGGGGCGCAGCGACCTGGACAGTCCGTCGTTCGCCATGATGGCGAGCCGCTTGCACTCCGCCTTGGTCAGCGTTGCATCCGTTGCCACCAGCGCGATGGTGGTCGCCGTGACGGGCAAGGGCTGTCCCTTGAAGCGAAGCTTCAGCGCATCCGCGGGCAGCGGCGCCGGCCAGCCGAGGCCGCCGAACTCCTTGCCCTGCTCGTAGGCGCCCGCCCAGAAATGCGGGCCGCTGCCGATCGTGGCCGAACCCACCGCATTGACCGCAACGAGTGCGCCGACCGTGAACCCCTGGCTCGTCTTCGCACTGGTCGAACCCAGGCCGCCCTTCAGTCCCGCCGTCGTGGCGCCCACGCCGGCCCCCGCCGTGCCCAGCGCGAAGTCATGCGCCGCCACCAGCGCGGCATCGCGGCCCAGATCCCAATAGGGTGGCTCGTGCTTTACCGGCTCGCGCATCCAGTCCTTTTCGCCACCATTGATCAGGTCGAACAAGATGGCCTGCACCGCCACGGGAATGGCCAGCCCGCCGAAGGTCCGGCCCTGCCCGCGCTGGCACAGTACCGCCGAGGCGCCGCCGGCGGCGTCGAGTCCATAGACCGAGCCACCCGACAGCACGACAGCGTCGATCATCTGGCCCACCATCTCGGGCTCGAGCGAGGTGCCCATCCGGTCGCCCGGCGCGCCGCCCAGGGTCGAGATGCTGGCGACGGCGCCCTGTTCGAAGATCGCGACCGTGGCGCCGGTGGCGGCGCGCATGTCCTGGGCATTGCCGACCAGCACGCCCGGCACATCGGTGATCAGGTTCCTCATGTCAGGAACTCGCCGCCGTTCACGTGGATCGTCTGGCCGGTGATGAAGGTGCCTTGCGGCCCGACCAGCAGCCGCACCATGGCGGCGATCTCCTCGACCGTGCCGAAGCGCTTCAGCGGAATCGGACGGTTCACCGCCGGACGCGCGCCCGCCGCGGCCCCGCGCGTGGTGTCTATGGCGCCTGGCGCCAGCGCATTGCAGGTGATCCTGTGCGGCGCCAGCTCGACCGCCAGCGCCCGCATCAACCCTTCGAGGCCCGACTTCGAGGCCGACACGTGACAGCGGTTGGGCGTGCCGACATGGGTGGAAATGCCCGACAGCGCCACGAAGGCGCCGCCGCCCCGCGCCACCATCTGGGGCACGATCGCCTTGCCCAGCAGGAAGGCGCCGTCGAGCGCGACCGACATGATTTCGCGCCATTCCTCGAACGACATGTCGAGGAAGGAGGTCTGGCGGCGCAGGCCGGCGTTGCTGACGAGGATATCGACGCCGCCGAACGTCGCGGCCGCCTCGGCCGCGAGACGCGGCGGCACGGCGGGATCGGAGACATCGCCCATCGCGGCCATCGCCCGGCCCCCGGCAGCCTCGATCTCGGCCACGACGGCATCCACCGCCGCCTTGTCCGAACGCCCGTTGACCACGAGGGCCGCGCCGTCGCGCGCCAGGGTGAGCGCGATCGTGCGACCGATATTCTTGCCCGCGCCCGTCACCAGCGCGACCTTGCCTTGCAGGGGTAATGACATGCCTTCTCCGCCCAGGGTCCGCGGGGACCCTAGCGGAGATCGATTGCGAACTTAAGCGTTGCCGTCAGCCGGCGACGATGTAGGCCCGCAGCGCCTCGGTCTCGTGACGGGCCTCTTCGAGACGCGTCTTCACGACGTCGCCGATGGAGACGAGGCCCAGCAGTTCGCCGTGGCGAACCACCGGCAGGTGACGGAAGCGACCGCTCGTCATCAGCTGCATGACATGGTCGATCGAATCGTCGGGGTCGCAGGTCACGACATCGCGGGTCATGACGCTGTGCGCCTCGAGTTCGAGGGCGGCGGCGCCGTGCTTGGCGAAGGCGTGCACGAGGTCGCGCTCGGAAACGATGCCGGCGACCGAATCGTCGGAATCGAGAATCAGCACAGAACCGATGTGACGCGTGCTGAGGTGCTGGGAAATCTGGCCGACCGACGTGCCCGGTGTGACCGTGTGAACGAGACCGCCCTTACGCGACAGGATATCGGAGACGAACATGGGTTCCTCCTTCCGTGGTGGATGGGTCTGCTGAACGCCAACACTGTAGCGCGGAGGGAGGTTGCGGGCGATAAAGCCCCTCATGAACGATGCCCGATCTGCCCTCGTCCTCTTCTCCGGAGGACAGGACTCCACCACGTGTCTGGCCTGGGCGCTAGAGCGATTCGCGCATGTCGAGACGGTGGCTTTCGACTATCGACAGCGACACCGAATCGAGCTGGATCAAAGGCTTACCGTCCTTGATGAGATCCGTAGCCGTTTTCCGCACTGGGCGGAGCGGCTGGGCGAGGACCATTTCATCGACATGGGGGTGCTGGGACAAATCAGTGACACGTCGCTCACCCGCGACGTCGCCTTCGCGATGGAGAAAGACGGGCTGCCCAACAGCTTCGTGCCCGGCCGCAATCTCCTCTTCTTCACCTTCGCGGCCGCCGTGGCCTGGCGGCGCAACATCCGCAATCTGGTCGGCGGCATGTGCGAGACGGATTTCTCGGGCTATCCCGACTGTCGCGACAACACCATCAAGGCACTGCAGGTCACGCTCAATCTCGGCATGGACCGCGCCTTCGTGCTCCACACGCCGCTGATGTGGCTCGACAAGGCAGAGACCTGGGGCCTGTCCGATCAACTCGGAGGCTCCACTCTGGTCGAGTTGATCCTCGAACACACCCACACCTGCTACGACAGCGTCCGCGGCGCACGGCACGAATGGGGGTATGGATGCGGCGAGTGCCCCGCCTGCGCCTTGCGCAAGCGGGGCTTCGTCGCGTGGCGCGAGGGCAGGACCTCGCTGTAGCGGCTTAGCGGCCGCCGGCGAGCTGGCGGGCGCCGGTCAGGTTCTGCTGGACCTTCGGCAGCTGGCCCTGGGCATAGCGGCGCAGCGCGCCGTTGCCGCCGTCCTGGGAGTAGGCGCCGTACTGGGCGTTGGCATCGATATGGGCGGCGAGCTGGGCGTTGGCATAGGCGGTGTCGAATTCGACGCCCTGCAGCACGTTCAGCCGCTGCAAGGTGGCAGTCCAGCCCGGCGCGTTGGCGGGGTCAGGCGCGTAGGAGACGCCCGCTTCCTGCCGCGCCTTGCTCAGGTACTGAGCGGCTTCGGTCTGGTCGGCCACCATGCGGGCCGCAAAGCCGCGCACATTCTCGTTCGTCGACTTGGCCATCGCCAGCCGGCCCGAGGCGATCTCGAAGTCGTTGAACTCCTGGGCAAAGCCCACGAAGCGGGCGTCGGGCAGCGCGTTGACGGCGAACGCGGCAGTGGCGGAAAGGCCCGACAGGGCGGCGACGCCGAACAGGACCGAACGGCGGGCGATGGGCTGCATGAAGTGTCTCCTGGATTGTGTGCGATCTAACGCAACCATTGCGCGCGGGTTCCTCGGGGTTCCGGCGCCGCGACGGACCTGCTAGGAGCGCCGGCATGATTTCTTCGCGGCGGGCCAAACTCGGGGGCCTGATCTATTTCCTGGGCTTCATCGCCTGCATCCCCCTCGCCAACTGGATGATCGGGAATGTCGGCGCCGTCTGCGTGCCGCAGGGGCCGTGCCTCGTGCCGGTCTGGCCCTGGGGTCCGGGCGGCAAGCCCCTGATGGCGCCTTCGGGTGTCCTGATGATCGGGCTGGCGCTGGTCCTGCGCGACCTCGTGCAGCGACGCCTGGGCCGCGGCGTCGCCGTCGGCGCCATCGTGGCGGGCGCCGCCCTCTCCGGGGCGGTCGCGCCGCCGCAGCTCCTGATCGCCTCGGCGACGGCTTTCCTTCTGTCCGAGCTGGCCGACTTCGCCGTCTACACGCCGCTGCAGTCGCGCGGGCTCGTGATGGCGGTGCTGGCCAGCAGCGTGGTGGGCCTGATCGCCGACAGCGTTCTCTTCCTGTGGCTGGCCTTCGGCAGCCTCGACTACCTAGCGGGCCAGATCCTGGGCAAGCTCTGGATGGTGCTGCTGGCCCTTCCCTTCATCCACTGGATCCGCAAACGGGAGTTGTCGACATGAGCCTTTCCCTGTTGCCGGTTGACGATCGAGTCTCGGTCTCCGGCCAGCTCGATCCGAGCGACATGAAGGAAGTGGCCGCAGCGGGCTTCACCGCCGTCGTGAACAATCGGCCCGACGGCGAGGCCTTCTTCGGCCAGCCGAAGACGGCCGACCTGAAGGCGGCCGCCGAAGCAGCCGGACTGCAATTCCTCGATCTGCCTTTCTCCGGCCCGCGGGCAACGCCCGACCAGGTGCGTGCTCTGGCCGACCTCCTCGCCAGGGGCGACGACCGCGTCGTCGCCTTCTGCAAGAGCGGCATGCGATCTGCGCTGCTCTGGGGCGCCGCCTCGCTGGCCAATGGCCGCTCGATCGAGGAGGTGCTGCAGGGCGCGCGCCTGGCCGGTCAGGAGCTGAGCGGTGTCGCAGAACTCATGACGGGTCTCGCACGGGCGGCGCGAGGCTGAGCCGCCGACCGAAAGACTCGGCTTGCACCGGACGGGCGGCCGCTTCTTAATCGCGCGTCCTGAAGAATTCCTGGGGGAGTTATCCATGTTGAAGTCGATTCTGGCCGTGTCCGAAGGCGGTCCCGATGCCGCGATGTCATTCCGGCTGGCCGCCCGGGTCGCGGCCGTGTTCGACGCTTCCGTGGATGCGCTGCATCTGCCGGTCGGCCCGGCCGGCGGCGCCATCGGCGGGCTCGCCATGAGCGGCGAGGCGATGCCGCTGATCATGAACCTCGACGACGAGCGCCTCGAGGAGCGGGCCAAGGAGTCGGACCGTGCCTACAAGGAAGTGCTCGGCGCCAACGCGGGCTCGACCTACACCGCCGCGGAGACCGCGACGCTCGACACGCTGGTCGCGATGGGCCGCTGCTCGGATCTGCTGGTGCTGGGCCGTCCCGGTTCAGATCCCGAGAACGTGGCGCCGGCCACCGTCGAGGCCGCCATCCACGAATGCGCGCGTCCCGTCATGATCGCGCCGCCGAATGCGGGCACCGGCGGGTTCGGCTCGATCATCGTGGCCTGGAACGGCAGCTTCCAGGCGGCCCGCGCCGTCGAATATTCCCTGCCGTTCCTGGCGAAGGCCAACAGCGTCACGCTGCTGATCGTCGGCTCGAAGGCCGACGATGTCGGCGCGTCCTACCTCGCGCGCAATCTCGGCCGGCACGGCATCAAGACCACCATCGACGCCATCGATCCCGGCGCCGTGTCGGGCCGCGCCCGCGGTCGCGCCCTGCTCGACTACACGCACGGCAAGGGCTCGGACCTGCTGGTGATGGGCGCCTATGGCCGCGGCCAGGTGATGAGCTTCCTCGGCCTGGGCGGCGCCACCGGCAAGGTGATCTCGTCCTGCCGCGTACCGCTGCTCATGGCGCATTAGGCCGTCCTCGATCATCAGCTTCCTCCCCCGTCACACGGGGGAGGTGGCGCGAAGCGCCGGAGGGGGCAGGCCACAAATCCCGACCTCGCCCCACCTCCAAATTCTTCGCGTTGCTTTCCCCCTCCCGGCCTCCCCCGTACGACGGGGGAGGTGAAAGAAGAGCCTCAGGGACAGGCGCCGGCGCCCTGGGTCACGACCTGCGGATCGCTGCAGGCGGTACAGGCATTGCCGTAGGTCTTGCGCGTGCCGTCGCGCAGCTGGCCGCAGGCCGGACGATAGTCCTTGGTACACATTTTCGGCCGCGGATCGGCGCAGGGGCCGCCGGCCACCGGCAGCGATTCGGGCGCGAGTTCGGCGCGGGTCAGGCGGAACAGGAACGGCTGGGGCCGGTAGTCGCTCAGCGTGCCGAACATGAAGATGTTGGATCCCACGGCCGGCAGGGGACTGAGCGGCCGCATCATCGTCACTTCGAGCTCGACGAGGTTGCCCGCCTGGGCCTCGTCCGTGATCGCGCCTTCGATGCGCTCCGGCGTGGCGCTGACGACCTTCAGCGGCAGCTTCAGCCGCTGGCCGCCCTGCTGCCTGTCGCCGATCGCCTTCCACACCGCCTCCGCCGCGCGCTTGTTGGCCGGGCTGACGTCGCGATGGCGCAGCACCAGCACCCATTGCGCGGGCGTCAGCTTGGCCGGCTCGTTGTCTTCGAGGATCTCCAGCGCCCGATCCGGCGGCGTCATGGCCCGCGGAATCGACTTCTTGAAGTTGGCAGGCGGCGCCGTCTCGTTGGCGACGCGCGAGACGACCGCATCCCAACCTTCCTCGCTGCCGCGATAGACGCTGTAGCGCGAGCGAACGTAGCGATCGATGTCCTGCGCGGCGGAGTCGTTCTTGGCGGCCCTTGCGATCGCGACAGAGCGGGCGCCGTACCAGAAGCCCAGCGCATCGACCGGCGATCCCTCGAGCTGGGCCACCGCATACTGATAGACGTCCTGCAGGTTGGTCGGGTCGGCCGCCACGGCCAGCCGGTAATATTCGCGCGCCTTGTCGTAGTCCTTGGCCTGCAGTGCCGCAAAGCCCAGCACACCGTTGAACACGCCGGCCATCTGCTCCTTCAACAGCGCGAAGCCGGCATCGTCGAGCAGCGCCGGCTTTTGCCACTTGGGCATCACGGCGAGGCCGCGTTCCGACGCGGCAACGGCGGCCGCCAGCGCCGAAGTGTCGCCGCCCGCGGCCTTGAGACGCCCGACATAGGCCCGGTTGGCCAGCGCGCGCACATTGTCGGGATCGACCTGCAGCAGGCGCGCGACCAGCACGTCCGCCTTGGCCGGCTGGTTGGCCGCCTGCCAGGCCGAGATTGCCTGCTCATGGGCGTCGAGCCGCAGGACGCTGCCCGGGTACCAGGCAATGAACACCTCCATCGCCTGCGCCCGCCGCGCCGGATCCTTGGTGTTCAGCGCCGCCATGTAACTGTCGTACTCGGCAGGGTTGGTGAACGAACCGCGCTGGGCGGGACTTCCGGCTGAGGGAGCGGGCGTCTGCGGAGGCGTCTGTGCGGCAGCGTTGAAGGACGCGACGGCGCATGCCGCCGCGAAAACGATAGCCAACCACCGCCATGCTGCCATTCCCGACTCCTCCTCGATCACGCGCTGTGTTGCAAGACTCATCTCGACTTGAATTGCCGTGACCATTTGGGCGAATTAAGGCACTGTCCCTGCGATACTTTTGAGCGGGGACTTCACGATGAAAGACCGACGTTCGACGGCTTCGATGCTCGTCGCTGCGGCGCTTTGCGCTGCCTGCAGCGTGGCGCCGGCATGGGCCCAGCAGCCGGGCGCCCCGCCCCCCGCCGTGCTCGTCCAGGCCGCCGAACTGAAGCCGATCGCCGATCAGTCCGAGTTCATCGGCCGCGCCGCCGCCGTCGACAAGGTCGAACTTCGCGCCCGGGTGAAGGGCTTCCTCGGCCCGCGCAAGTTCGCCGACGGTGACCAGGTCAAGAAGGATCAGGTCGTCTTCACCATCGAGCCCGAGACCTATCAGGCGGCGGTCGACCAGAAGAAGGCCCAGCTCGACGCCGCGCGGGCCGCGCTGGCGAATGCCGAGCTCCAGTTGAAGCGCGCCGCCGAGCTGCTGCGCACCAATACCGGCACCCAGGTCACCTACGACCAGCGGCTCTCCGAGCAGCTCCAGGCCAAGGCCCAGGTCGAGGACGCCAACGCCCAGCTCCGCGACGCCGCGCTCCAGCTCTCCTACACCGACATCAAGTCGCCGATCGACGGCCGCATCGGTCGCGCCGCCTTCTCGCCGGGCAATCTCGTCAGCCCCGAATCGGGCGTGCTGGCGACGGTGGTCAGCGAGAACCCGATCCGCGTGCTCTTCCCCGTGACGCAGCGCGAGCTGCTCGACGCACGGCGGGACCAGGCGACCGACCCGAACGGCATCGTCGTGCGCGTCCGGCTGGCCGACGGTTCGATCTACAAGGAAAAGGGCAAGATCGACTTCATCGACAACACGGTCGACGCCAAGACCGACGGTCAGATCGTCCGCGCCACCTTTCCCAATCCGGAGGGCATGCTAACCGATGGCCAGACCCTGCGCGTCATCATCGAGGGCGAACAGGTGCCGACCTCGGTCGCCGTGCCGCAGGCCGCCATCGCCCAGGACCAGACCGGCGCCTACCTGTTCGTGGTCAACGACAAGAATGTGGTCGAACAGAAGCGCATCAGGACCGGCGTGTCGCGCGACGGCATGGTCGCCATCACGACGGGTCTCCAGGCCGGCGAACGGGTGATCGTCCAGGGCCAGCAGCGCGTGCGACCGGGCATGACGGTCAATCCCAGCGTGGCGCCCCCCTCTGCCTCGACGCAGAAGCAGTAAGCCATGACGATCTCGTCGCTGTTCATCCGCCGGCCCCGGCTGGCGTTCGTCATCTCGACCGTCATCACCATCGCCGGCATCATCGCCATGACAGCGATGCCGGTGGCGCAGTTCCCCGACATCGTGCCGCCGCAGGTCCGCGTGACCGCGACCTATCCCGGCGCGTCGGCGCAGGCGGTCGAGGAGAGCGTGGCACAGGTCATCGAGGCGCAGGTCAACGGCGTCGAGCGCATGATCTACATGAAGTCGACGTCGGGCGGCGACGGCAGCTACCAGCTCACCGTCAGCTTCGAGGTCGGCTCCAACCCCGACCTCAACACCGTCAACGTCACCAACCGGGTCAACCAGGCGCTCGCCCTGCTGCCCCCCGAGGTGCAGCGGCTGGGCGTCACGACCAAGAAGCAGTCCTCGGCCCTGCTGCAGGTCGTGGCCGTCTATTCGCCGAACGGGTCGCGCGACGCGCTGTTCCTGTCGAACTTCACGACCATCACCCTGCTCGACACGCTGCGGCGCGTGCCGGGCGTCGGCGACGCCACGCTGTTCGGCGCGCTCGACTATTCCATGCGCATCTGGCTGAACCTCGAGCGCATGGCGAGCCTCGACATCACCCCCAACGAGGTGGTGCAGGCGGTCCAGTCCCAGAACGTCCAGGCCGCGGTCGGCCTGGTGGGCGCCGCGCCGCTGCTCGACGATGTCAGCTTCCAGCTCAACATCACGACGCAAGGCCGCCTCGTTACCGTCGAGGAATTCGAGAACATCGTGGTGCGCGCCAAGTCCGACGGCGCGCTGGTCCGGGTCAAGGACATCGCCCGGGTCGAGTTGGGCGCCAAGACCAGCGACCAGCTCGGCCGCTACAACGGCCAGGCCGCGGCCGGCATCCAGATCTACCAGCTGCCCGGCGCCAACGCGCTGGCCACGGCCCAGGGCGTGCGCAACGCGATCAAGGCGCTGGAGCCGCGCTTCCCCGAGGACGTCGCGTACAACGTGATGTACGACACGACGGTCTTCGTGCAGGCCACGATCGAGAGCGTGATCCACACGCTGATCGAGGCCTTCGTCCTCGTGGCGATCGTCGTCTTCATCTTCCTCGGCAACCTGCGCGCCACCCTGATCCCCATCATCGCGGTGCCGGTGGCTCTGATCGGCACCTTCGCCATCATGCTGGCGCTGGGCTACTCGGCCAACACGATCTCGCTGCTGGCGCTGGTGCTGGCCATCGGCATCGTGGTCGACGACGCCATCGTCGTGGTCGAAGCGGTCGAGCACATCCTGGAACACGAGCCCGAACTCACGGTCGCCCAGGCGACCGAGAAGGCGATGGGCCAGGTCACCGGGCCGATCATCGCGATCACCCTGGTGCTGCTCTCGGTCTTCATTCCGACCGCCTTCATCCCCGGGATCTCGGGTCAGCTCTACTCGCAGTTCGCCGTGGCCGTGTCGGTTTCGATGATCATCTCGGCGATCAACGCGCTCTCGCTGTCGCCGGCGCTGTGCTCGCTGATCCTGCGCCACCGCAAGAAGCCGACCGGCGTCATGGGGTGGATGCAGGGCCGCATCGACAGGACGCGCGACGGCTACACGAAGGTGGTGACGCCGCTGGCGCGGCGCGGCATCGTGGCCCTCCTGCTGGTCGTGGGCTTCGCCGCCGCGACCGGCGGCATCGGCTCGATGGTGCCCTCGGGCTTCCTCCCGGACGAGGACCAGGGCGCCTTCATGGCCGAAGTCCAGCTGCCCGACGCCGCCTCGACCAACCGCACCCTCGCGGCCGTCGCGGAAGTCGAGAAGATCATCGCCGACAAGCCCTGGAAGCAGAGCGTGTTCACCGTCTCGGGCTACAGCCTGATCGACGGCCTGGCACTGCCCAACCGGGCGCTGGTCGTGGTCGAGCTGAAGCCGTTCGATCAGAGAAAGGACGCCTCGCTGTCGGTGTTCCAGGCGCTGAAGGACCTGAACGTCGCCTTCAGCCAGATCGCCTCCGCCAACGTCTTCGCTTTCAACCTGCCGCCCATCATGGGCCTGGGCAACTCGTCGGGCTTCGAGTTCGTGGTGCAGTCGCTCACCGGCGCCTCGCCCACCGATCTCGCGGCCGTGGCGCGCGGCGTGATGATCTCGGCGCAGGAAGTGCCGGAACTCGCCGGGGTCTACACGACCTACAGCGCCTCGACGCCGCAGATCAACCTGAAGCTCGACCGCGAACGGGCCCAGGCGCTGGGCATCTCGATCGCCGACATCTTCTCGGCGATGCAGACGTCGCTGGGCGGCGCCTACACCAACGACTTCAACCTGTTCGGCCGAACCTGGCAGGTGAAGGTGCAGGCCGATGCCTCCGACCGCAGCAAGGTGAACGACGTGTTCCGCGTCCGGGTGCGCGCGGCCAGCGGCGAACTCGTGCCGCTGCAGGCGGTGGCGAACATCGAGATGGTCACCGCGCCCTCCTCGGTCGTCCGCTACAACAACCTGCGCTCGGTCGTCGTGAACGGGGCGCCCGCGCCGGGCTATTCCTCGGGCGACGCCATCGCCGCCATGGAGAAGCTCGCGACGCGCACCCTGCCCGCCGGCTACGGCTTCGAATGGACGGGCACGGCGCTGCAGGAGAAGGCGGCCAGCGGCCAGACCGGCTTCATCCTGGGCCTCGCCGTGGTCTTCGCCTACCTCTTCCTGGTCGGCCTCTACGAGAGCACCGCGATCCCGGTGGCGGCGCTGCTGTCGGTCATCGTCGGCCTGTTCGGCGCCGTGACGGCATTGCTGATCGCCGGCCTCGACAACAACATCTTCGCCCAGATCGGCATCGTGGTGCTGATCGCGCTCGCCGCCAAGAACGCCATCCTGATCATCGAGTTCGCGATGGCGGAGCGCGCAAAGGGTGCCGACGTCGTCACTGCGGCGACGACGGCCGCCAGCCTGCGCTTCCGCGCCGTGATGATGACCTCGTTCGCCTTCATCCTGGGCCTGGTGCCGCTGGTCATCTCCTCGGGCGCCGGCGCCGCCACCCAGCGCGCCGTCGGCACCGCGGTGTTCGGCGGCATGATCGCCGCCTCGTTCCTCGGCATCTTCGTGATCCCGGGCCTCTACGTCGCCTTCCAGCGCTTCCGCGAGACGGTGAAGGGCTGGATGGGCGTCAAGCCGCCGGTGCCCGCACAAGCACCGCCCCCGGCCAAACCGGAGCACTGAAGTAGAGTCGACCAAAAAATCACCTCACCCTGAGGAGGCGCGAAGCGCCGTCTCGAAGGGTGGGGTACAGACGTGGTGCTCGTGCCCACCCTTCGAGACGCACTCCTGCGGAGCGCTCCTCAGGGTGAGGTGGTTGCTTGAATGCAGCGCCACCAGAGTGGCGCGCTCCTATGACTCCTTGGCCGCGCGCCACGGCGGGACCGGGCCGGCCGCGGGCCTCTCGGGGTAGGCGGCCATCTCGTCGACCTCGGCGCACTCGGCCACAGATAGGGAATGGTGCCCCGCGGTCGCCTGCCGCCACGTATCCCAATCCGACGTTTCGCGCCCGTTCATCGAATGATGGTCACGCACGACGTTCACTCGCACGAACCACAGGCCGCTCGCCTGCGCGCCATGCCCGAAGTCCATGGGATCGGCCTCGCCCGCACGACAACGCCGCCACGCTTCGCCGGCAGTGATGAACATGTCGTCCGGCAGGTCCGCGAGATCGAACCCGATGCCCAGACGCGGCGCGATGATGCGATCGAGCTGGGCGTCCGCACGGCGCCAGTGCCCGTCGCGCCCGTACTCGCAGATCCAGTGGTCCTCCCACTCCCTCTTGAAGTAGGCCCCGAAGCCGCAGCGCACGCGTGCCGGCAGGCCTTGCTGGCGCAGCATGCCGCACAGCATCAACGCGTAGTCGCGACAGGTGCCGACCGCGCGCCGATCCGGCGTCCGCTCGGCCGTCAGGGCGGACCCATCGAGTTCGGCGATCTGCCTGAGCCGGGCGGCCAGCGGCAAGGTCTCGCGCGAGACCGTGCGGAACTGGGCCTCGCTCACGTCGTATGCCGTGAGCCAGTCGGAATGGATCAGTACGCCCTGCACGATCCGGCAAAGTGCTGCGACATCGACGGGCAATCCGTCGAAGTTCAATGATCCGGCGCCGGGGGCCGACATTGGGCCGTGATGTCGCCAGCGGTCGGGGTTTTCCATGGTCGCCATGGCCACCATGGTAACAGGTCTGTTGGAAGCTGCCTCAGGCCGCGGCTTTGACCAGCCGGTCGCTGCGGCATTTCATCAACGGCTGGATGTGCTGGCCGAACTGGTCCATGCCGACGAGGAAGTCGTCGAAGGTCAGCATGATGCCCTTGGTGCCGGGCACGGTGGCGCATTCGTCGAGCATCTTGGCCACGCTGGCATAGGAGCCGACCAGCGTTCCCATGTTGAAGTTGATGGCGCCCTCGGGCGCGGAGATCGCCTTGGCGGTGCCGCCCTCGGCGGCATTGGGATCGGCGTCGGCCTGGCCCGACATCCAGGCCATCGCGCCCATGTCGGCGCCCTCGTTATAGAGCTTCCACTTGGCCATCGCCTTCTCGTCGGTCTCGTCGGCGATCACCATCATCAGCACATAGTTGCCGACGTCGCGGCCGGTCTTCGCGGCCGCCTCGACCATCAGCTGGTTGGTCGGCGCATGGGCGGTCGGCGTGTTGACGCCCTTGCCCAAGGTGAAGTTGTAGTTGCAGTAGGTCGCGCCGAATTCCATGCCGCGCGGGCTCTGGCCGGCGCTGACGATCTTGATCGGCTCCTTTGGACGAGGGCTCAGCTTGCAGTCCGACATCTGGAAGTACTTGCCCTTGAAGTCGGACGTGCCGGTCTCCCAGAGCTCCTTCATCACCGTCACGAACTCGGTGGAATAGTCGTAGCGGTAGCCGAAATAGGCCTCGCCGGGCCACAGGCCCATCTGCTCGTACTCGTCCTTGGCCCAGCCCGACACGATGTTGACGCCGAACCGGCCGCTCGAGATCGAATCGATGGTCGAAGCCATGCGCGCGACGATGGCGGGCGGGATGGTGAGCACCGCGACCGAGGCATAGAGCCTGATACGCTCGGTCACCGCGGCCAGTCCCGCCATCAGGGTGAAGGATTCGAGGTTGTGGTCCCAGAACTCGCTCTCGCCGCCGAAGCCGCGCAGCTTGATCATCGACAGGGCAAAATCGAGCCCGTAGCCCTCGGCCTTCTGCACGATCTGCCGGTTGAGATCGAAGCTCGGCATGTATTGCGGCGACGTGGTGGAGATCAGCCAGCCATTGTTTCCGATCGGAATGAAAACACCGATGTCCATGGAGCCCTCCTCTTGTATGGCTCCCGGCAGCAAGCGGCGTGCCAGCGTATTCCCCGCACGGGCTACCTTTCCGCCGGCCGCTCGGTCATCATGCGCGGAACGAGCTAAAAAAAGGGGAACGAGCGGATGGCGAAATCGCCGAACAGGCTGTCGGCCAGCGAGGCCGTGCGACGGATGGGCGAGAAGCGGCTGAAGGCCCGCGACCTCGTCGAGGCCTGCCTCGACCGCATCGAGCAGCGCGAGGGCCAGGTCCATGCCTGGGAGGCGCTCGATCCCGAGGGTGCCCGCAAACGCGCCGACCTGCTCGACAAGCGTGCCAAGCCGATCGGCCCGCTGCACGGCGTGCCGCTCGCCGTGAAGGACATCATCTCGACCAGGACGATGCCCACGACCTGCGGCTCGCCGATCTATCGCGACCATGTCGCGGGCGTCGACGCCGCCTGCGTGACACAGCTCGTGAAGGCGGGCGCGCTGGTGCTGGGCAAGGCGGTCACCACCGAATTCGCCGGCGCCCATGCCGGCAAGACCCACAACCCGCACAACCTCCGCCACACGCCGGCGGGTTCCTCCTCCGGCTCGGCGGCCGCGGTCGCCGACTTCATGGCGCCGGTCGGCTACGGCACGCAGACCGCGGGCTCGGTCATCCGGCCCGGCGCCTTCAACGGCGTGGTCGCCTACAAGGGCACCTATGGCTGGGCCGACATGACCGGTGTGAAGACCTACGCCAAGTCGCTCGACACGCTGGGCTTCTTCGCCCGTGAGACCAACGACCTCGCCCTGATCCGCGCCGCCTACGGCCACGAAGCCGCCGATCCGGTGCGCGAGCCGCCGCGCATCGGCCTGATCCGCACGCCGTGGTGGGACCTGGCCGAACCGTACAATCAGAAGAACATCCTCGAAGCCGTCCGCGCGCTGCGCGCCGCCGGCGCAAAGGTGCGCGAGTGGCAGGCGCCGGAGGACTGGACAGGCCTGATGCAGGCGCAGCACCGCATCATGACCAAGGAGGCGACGCAGTCCTACGCTCCGGAGCGCAAGCGCTTCCCGCATCTCCTCTCGCCGGTGATGCAGCAGGGCATGATCGATGGCGACGCGGTGACGGCCAAGCAATATGCCGACGCGAAGAAGCGCAAGAAGGTCGCGGTGGCCCAGCTCGACGATGCCTGGGAGAAGTTCGACCTCCTGCTGGCGCCGTCGGCCAAGGGCGAAGCGCCGGCCGGTCTGGGCAACACCGGCGACCCGGTCTTCAACCGCTTCTGGACGTTGCTCGGCACGCCGTGCATCGCGCTGCCCTTCAACACCGGACCGTTCGGCCTGCCGCTCTCCGTGCAACTCATCGGCAAGCATGGCAGCGACGACCAGCTCATCTCCTGGGCACGCTGGGTGGAGAGCCGACTCTCGTGACGACCAGGGCCGCGGTCCGGCTGGGCATGATCGGCTACGGCGCCATCGGCAAGCATGTCGAGGCGGCGCTGAAGGCCGGCAACATCGAGAACCTCGACCTGGTCGCGGCGCTGGTGAAGCGCCCGCGACCCGAGGATGGCCTGCTGACGCACGAGCCCGACCGTTTCTTCGGCCACACCTTCGACGCCGTGGCCGAATGCGCCGGACATGAAGCCGTCCGCACATACGGGCAGCGCGTGCTGGAAAGCGGCGCGGATTTCCTCGTGACGTCCGTCGGCGCCTTCACCGACACGGTCCTGTTCGAGCGTCTGCTGGCCGTCGCCAGGGCCAATGGCGTGCGGCTGATCCTGCCGTCGGCCGGCATCGGCGCGCTCGACATATTGAGCAGCGCCGCGGTCGGCGGGCTGGAGAGCGTCACCGTCACGGTGCGCAAGGATCCGTCGGCCTGGAAAGGCACCATTGCGGAGACCCTGGTCGACCTCGACGCGTTGAAAGCCCCGCATACCGTCTTCGACGGGCCGGTGCGCGAGGGCGCCCGCCTCTATCCGCAGAACGTCAACATCTCGGCCGCCGCCGCGATCGCCGGCCTCGGCCTCGACAGGACGCGCGTCGTCATCGTGGCCGACCCCACGATCACCACGCACATCGTCGAGCTGGAGGCCAGGGGCACCTTCGGCCGCTTCACCTTCATGGAAGACGTGGCCGTCAGCGAAGAGAACCGCAAGACCGGCAAGCTGGTCGCCATGGCAATGGTGAAGTCGGTGCGCCAACTGGCGTCGACGCTCGTGGTGGCTGCCTAAGGAGAGCAACCTTCATGTCATCCTGAGCGCAGCGAAGGATCTCGCGCCCGACCGGGAACAGGCTATCGCCAACTGTGTCTGATCGCTCGGTGAGGTCCTTCGCTGCGCTCAGGACGACAGGAGGGAGCGGCGCTGGTGCCGCGGTAACTTCATGTCATCCTGAGCGCAGCGAAGGATCTGGCGCCCGACAGGGAACAGGCTATCGCCGGCATGTCTGGTCGTTTGGTGAGGTCGCGCTGCGCTCAGGACGACAAGAGGGGGAATAAAAATGGAAGAGTTCGACTATGTCATCGTCGGTGCCGGTGCTGCGGGCTGCGTGCTGGCCAACCGCCTGACCGCCTCGGGCAAGAACACGGTCGCGGTGATCGAGGCCGGCGGCAAGGACAATCATATCTGGATCAAGGTGCCGGCCGGCTTCAACAAGACGGTCTACAACGACAATCTCAACTGGGGCTACGAGACGGCGCCCGGCCCGTGTATCGACGGTCGGAAGATCAGATTCCCGCGGGGAAAAGTGCTGGGTGGCTCGGGCTCGATCAACGGCCATCTCTATGTGCGCGGCCAGTCGGCGGACTACGACACCTGGGCGCAGCTCGGCTGCCGCGGCTGGTCGTGGGACGACCTGCTGCCCTACTTCAAGCGCGCCGAGAGCCGGGTCGGCGGCAGCGACGAGGTGCGTGGCCGCGCCGGTCCGCTCAGCATCGAGGACCAGGGCGATCCGCACGACCTGTCCGATGCCTTCATGGCCGCCAACGAAGCGCTCGGGCTGAAACGCTCGCCCGACTACAATGGCGGCAATCAGGAAGGCACGATGCTCTATCAGCAGATGATGAAGCGCGGCCGGCGCTGGAGCCCCGTCGACGCCTATCTGCGGCCCGCGATGGGGCGGCAGAACCTGAAAGTGATCACCCGCGCGCTGGTCGAGCGGATCGACCTCGAGGGCAGGAAGGCCGTCGGCGTCACCTACCGCCAGGACGGCGGGACGAAAACGATCCGTGCGCGTCGCGACGTGATCCTGAGCGGCGGCGCCATCAACACGCCGCAGCTCCTGCAGATCTCCGGCATCGGACACCCCGAGGACCTCGCGGGCATCGGTGTCGCGGTGAAGCACGCTTTGCCCGGCGTCGGCCGCAACCTGCGCGACCATTATGCCGTGCGCGTCTCGGCGCTGGTGAAGGGCGCGGGCTCGCTGAACGAGCGCAGCCACGGGCTGCGGCTGGTCGGCGAGGTGATCCGCTATGCCTTGACGCGCAAGGGCCTGCTGGCGTCGAGCCCCAGCCATGCCGGCGGCTACTTCAAGACGCGGCCGGGCCTCGAAACGCCCGACATGCAGCTCTATTTCGCGCCGGCCAGCTACGCGCCTGGCAGCTACGGCACGTCGGTGCTGGATTCGGTGCCCGGCATGACGCTCGGCTGTTCGCAGCTACGGCCCGAGAGCACCGGGCACGTGAAGGCGCTCAGTTCGGCTCCCGCGGCCAAGCCCGAGATCCAGCCCAATTATCTGGCGGTCCAGCACGATCGCGACGCGCTGCTGGCGGCAATGAAATATCTCCGCAAGCTGATCAACACCTCGCCGCTCAAGGAACATGTGGTCGAGGAGAACCTGCCCGGCCCCGGCGTGCAGACCGACGAACAGTGGATGGCCCATGCCCGCGCCACCGGCTCGACGACCTATCACCCGGTGGGTACGGCAAAACTCGGCACCGATCCGATGGCCGTCGTCGATCCGCTCAGCATGCGCGTGCTCGGCCTGGAGGGGCTGAGGATCGCCGATGCCTCCTGCATGCCGACCATGGTCTCGGGCAACACCTACGCCGCGACGAACGCCATCGCGGAGAAGGCGTCGGATCTCATTCCGGTGACGTAGAGTCTTCCACCCCTGACCAACACTACCTCACCCTGAGGAGCGATCCGCAGGACCGCGTCTCGAAGGGTGGGCACGAGCACCGCGTTTGTTGCCCATCCTTCGAGACGCCGCACTGCGTGCGGCTCCTCAGGATGAGGGTATCGGTTTGACTCGCGCTGAAACAGACTCTCCGACTCAGACGTAACCAGGCCCCTCGATCACCGGGTGGGCGATCAGGAAGTCCTCGTCGATCTCGACGCCGATGCCCGGCTTGTCGAGCGGGCGGACGTTTCCATCCTTGCCAATCTCCCACGGCGCGCTGCCCAGCTCGTCGCGGAACTTGTTGGCCACGGAAAGGTCGGCCTCGAAGTAGCCGCCATTGTCGATCGACGCCAGGAAGTGGATCGACACGGCGTGATTGAGGCCGGTCATCGAGCTGTGCGGATGGATCGGCAGCTTCCACATCGAGGCGGCCGCCGCGATGCGCTGCACTTCGGTGATGCCGCCGCTCTTGGACAGGTCGGGCTGCAGGATGGTGATGTTGCCATCCTCGATGATGCGGTGGAACTCGAAGCGCGTGTAGTGGTTCTCGCCGGCCGCCAGCGGCGTCACACCCCAACCCTTGGCCATCGCATAGGAGCGATGGTCGTGCGCCGGGAACGGCTCTTCCAGCCAGGCGATGCCCAACTCGTCCATCGCCGGCATCACGCGGCGCACATCCTCGACCGTGTAGCCGGTGTTGGCGTCGGTCAGCAGGACCATGTCGTCGCCGAAGCGCTTGCGCACCGCCGTCATGCGCGCGATGTCGTTCTTGACGCTGTCGCCGACCCTGAGCTTCAGCGCCCGGTAGCCCGCTTCCACCATGGGTCCGGCCTCGTCGGCCAGCGACTCCGGCGCCTGGTAGCCCAGCGAGATGCCGCCGGCATAGGCCGGCACCGGCCTGTTGGAGCCGCCTAAAAGCTTGTAGAGCGGCCAGCCCACGGCCTTGCCCTTGATGTCCCACAGCGCCTGGTCGAGGCCGCTCATCGCCATGGCGGTGGCCGCGCCCATGCCGTGGCTGCCGAGCTGGAACTTGTAGATCTTGGCCCAGATGCCAACCGTGTCGGTGGCGTCCATGCCGACCACGAAGCCCTTCAAGGTCGTGTTGATCAGGTGGCCGATGCTGCCCGGCGAGCGCGCATGGTGGCTCTCGCCCCAGCCCACGATCCCGTCCTCGGTCGTCACCTTGACCATCACGCAGTCGCGCTTGGTCATGGTGCCGATGCCCAGCGACACCTGCAGCTCCTTTGGCACGCGATAGCTGGTCGGATAGGCCTTTACGTCGACGATTTTCATATCGGCTCCATTGTCATCCTGAGCGCAGCGAAGGATCTCACCGAACGATCAGGCAAGTCCTATGCGGCTGGCGCAAGGTCCTTCGCTGCGCTCAGGACGACAGAGATCACGCCACCTTGTATTTCTTCAGGACCTCGCGATCGATCTCGATACCGAGGCCGGGCCCCGTCGGCACCTTGACGATGCCCTTCTTCTGCTCGATCGGCTCCTGCGCCAGGTGATCGCGCAACGGATTGGGAGTCTGCTCGAACTCGAGCATCGGCGGCATCGGGCGGAAGGCCGGCGGCTGGTCCGGCAGGGCCGCGAGGAACTGCACCGTGGCGGCCAGCCCGATCGCCGAGCCCCAGGCGTGCGGGACGCATTCGACGCCGAAGGCCGAGGCGAGCGTTGCGATCTTGCGGCATTCCGAGAAGCCGCCGGCGGCGCAGAGGTCGGGCTGCACGATGTCCATCGCCTTCCGGGCAATGACGTCGCGGAAACCCCAGCGGGTGAAATCGTTCTCGCCGCCGGCCACCGCCATATCGAGCGCGCGCGTCACCTCGATATAGCCGTCATGATCCTCGGGGCTGATCGGCTCCTCGAACCACAGGATGTCCTGCTCCTCCAGCATGCGGCCGAGCTTGATGGCGTTGGGCACCGAGAAGCAGTGGTTGGCGTCGACGGCGAGCTTCACATCGGGACCGATCGCCTCGCGCACTGCCGTGACCCGCTTGGCATCGAGCTTCAGGTCGCCCAGCCCGATCTTCATCTTGATCGCCTGGAAGCCGGCGTGCTTGAACTCCAGCGCTTCCTCGACGGCTTCTTCGATCAGGCGGTTCATGTCGATGAAGTAGAGTCCGGTCGCGTAGGGAATCACCTCGGTGCGATAGGCGCCCCCGATCAGCTTGTGCACCGGCTTGTTAACGGCGCGGCCCATGATGTCCCACAGCGCGATGTCGATGCCGGAGATGGCCGAGATCGCCATGCCGGTCGTGCCGTAATCCTTGATCCTGTTGTAGAGGTCTTCCCAGATCGCCTCCACGTCGAACGGATCGCGGCCGATCACGCGCGCCTTGTACTGCGTTTCGACGAAGGTCTTGGCGACGGCCGCCGGACCGTAGCATTCGCCCCAGCCGGTGATGCCCTCGTCGGTCGAGATCTCGACCAGGCAGGTCGAGCGCGTGCCATAGACCCAGCCGCGCGCCGAGACGAACGGCTTGTCGACCTTGCAGCTCAGGATGTGGCAGACGACGTCGGTAATTTTCACTTTTCTTTCCTCCCAAACTCAGCGGCGTCACTCTTGAGCAGGAAGGGAGAATCAGCAAGCGGCCAGACTCGGCGCTCACGCTTCCATTTGGTGAAGGCGGGCCGTCGGACAGACGCGCTGGGCGATTTCGGCCAGGTGGCGGTGATGGGTGAGATAGATCACCTGTCCCACGCCGGCCATGTCGGCGAACAGGCGGAAGGCCTCCTCCGCGCGGAAGTCGTCGAACGACTCCATGATGTCGTCGGCGACGAAAGGCACCGAGGGGCGTGACCGGGCAAATTCGTGGTAGCCGGCAACCCGGAGCGCCAGATAGAGCTGGAAGCGGGCGCCTCTCGACAACTCCATCGCCGTCTTCGAGCGGCCGTCCGCGCCGACGGCGATCAGCGTCTCGCCCTCCTTGTCGGGCTGCGTGGCGAGGCCCTCATAGGTCCCGCGGCTGATCGTCCTGAACGCATCCGACGCGCGCGCCATCATCGAGCTGCGGTGCTGCTCGCGATAGGCGCGCAGGGCGTGTTCGGCAGCGGCAGAGCCCAGTCTCAGCCGCAAGTAATGCAGCGCCTTGTCCTCGACATCGAGCTGCGTCGTCCGCCGCTGCTCCTCGATGCGAGCGACCGCGTCGTCGCCTCCCACCGCTTCGACGGCGTCCACGGCTTTGCTGTGCTCGGAGAAGAGATCGCGGCTGCGCCGATCCAGATCGGCAGACCGCGGCTTCAACTCGGCCAACTCGGCTTCGAGGGCGCCTCTCTCCAGACCATCGAGCAGCCTCTCGGCCTCGTCGATCGTCGATACCTGCAGCATCGCCACAATGTCGCGGACCGCCGCATCGTACTGTTCCTGCAAACCGCTCCTTCTCTCGACGGCCTGCAGTTTCACAGCCATCTCGCCAAGCGACGGGACCCCGAAGAACGCCGTCCGTTCGGCTTTGAGCCGCGCGTGGATGGCGACGTCCTCGGCGAGAGCGCGTTGCTTTGCCAGCGCCGCTTCGAGGTCGCGCGTCTTGCTGAGACGCTCCGCCTCGGCCGCGCGCGCCGTATCGACGCGGCGCTGGATCTCGCGGGCGAGATCCAAGGTTGCGAGCCCCGCCGAGACAACGCCCAGTTCCCCGGCCATGGCCTCGAGTTCAGCCGCAAAAGCCGCCTGGTCGTTCTCCATCTTCTCGATCCGGTCAGCGAACCCCGCGCGTTTCTCGAGAGCGGGGCGCAACTCGACCAAGGCCGCAAGGATCTCGCGGACCGCGCCCCTCGACGGCATCGGGTCGGCATCGCCCAACCAGCATCGCTTGCATGCAGCCTGCCAGGCAGCCGTCCACTCGTTCCTCGAGGCGGCAACTCGCTCCACCTCCCGCTCCCGCCGCAGCAGCTCGCGCTGGCGCGCGGCCAGCGCCGTCCGCAGGTTCTCGATTTCGCCCTCCCGGTCGATCGCACCCTGCGCCGTTTCAAGAAGCCCCTCGAAGCTTGCCTCCGCTTCGACCGCAATGCCTCTGGCGACGAGCGCCGCCGTGAGCCTGTCGCGCGCCCCCCTCGCATCCGAGTCTGCTTGTTCCCTGTCGTGTTGCGCGGAGAGAAGGCTCGCGCGCACGTCCAGAGCCGAAGCGCGCCGCGCCAGCCAGGCCTCCAGCTGCGGCAAGGTCATCGTGACCGGCAGCGCCGGGGATGCAGCGCCGAGCGCCGCCGCGATCTCGTCGCCCACACGCTGCAAGACCGCCGCCGCCGCATCGCGCAGGCCCACGGCGCGCCCAAGGGCCTGCTCCGCCACCACGAACGCACGGCTCGCCTCCTGGAGCTTCACGAGGTCGGTCGTGTGTCCGAGCCGGGTCGTCGTCACGATGTCGTCCTGACGCAGAGCCGCCTCGAACGTGTCGGCCGAGGCGTCGTCGAGGGTCCGTCGATGGCTGGCCCAGGCGCGCTCCCGCGCCATGCGGACCTCGCTTGCTTGCTGATCGCCGACGACGCCGGTGACACCCAGCGCGTCGCGCTCCGCCTTGATCCTGTCGCGCTCGGCGGTCAGGCGCTCGATATCGTCCTCGTGCCGGTCGACCTGCCGTTGCGCGGCCGCGGTCTCCTTCTTCCACCGCTCGATGGTACTGGCGTCCGGCAGTTTCAGCCCCGCCAAATGCTCGATATCGCCCGACCAGGGGTGCAGGTCCCGCAGTCGCTCGTCCAACGATCGCAGATGCGTGGCAAGCGCGCGGTCGGCAAGCCGCCGCCGCGCCACGTGATCGTCGGCCCTCAGGGCCGCGACCACCGGACCGAGCGTCGAAGCAAGGCTCGACGGGTTGCGTTCCCTCTCGCTGGCGCCTCCAGCCTCCTCGAGCTGGACCCGCGCTTCCTCCACGCGGCCTCTGGCGGCCTCGAGTTCGTTCTCGGCGGCCTTCAGGGCGGCCTCGATTCCCGACCAGCTTTCGATCAATGCTTGCAAAGGCGCCGCGATGGACGTGCCCAGCAGCAGCCTGCCCGGCTCCGGCTCGTCCTTGCGTTCGATCCGGTCGAGGATGCCGGAGATGACGAGGTCGACCTCCCGCGACTGCAGCCGACGCTCCGGAATGTCCTTGGTCGCCGTGACGTATCGGGCCCGGAGATCGGAGAGGCCGCTGAACCGTTGGGCCAGGGCGAGAGCGGCCGGATCGACGACGATCGCCGCCAGCTCACCGTCCAGCCTCGCCACTTCGTCCTCGGCGGCCTGTGCCCGCGTCTCCAGGGCGATCTCATCCTTCTGCATCCCGGGCAGCTGCTCCGCCCAGTCGCGCGGAATGTCCGGCAGATCGGCGAGCGGCAGGAGACGTTGGCGGATGTCACGTAACCCACCAAGGCGCGGAAGGGCGAACAGCAGTCGCTCGATCTCGCCGCACCGCGCAGCGATCCTGGCGCGGTCTCCCAGGACGTCGTTGTACAGACTGAAGGCCTTGTCCCGTGTCGCGACCAGCTGGGCATATTGCGCGGCAAAGGTGTCGATCTTCTCTCGTTCGGCCCGCAACGTCGCCAGACGGGCCTTGAGATCGGCCAGCTCTCCGCTCCGGGCGCGGTATTTGTAGAACCTGTCGGCTTCGCCGCGGATCTCCTCGAGGTTGCGGCCCAGATCGGACAGGCCGGCGCTGGCCGAAAACAGCAACTGGCCGAGATCGCCCTTGCTCGCGAGGATGCTTTCGCCGCCCTTTTCCAGCGTGTCGTCGTCGAGCGAGAACATCGTCCGGTAGGAG
The DNA here is from genome assembly GCF_965228225.1 of Reyranella sp. Taxonomy (GTDB): domain Bacteria; phylum Pseudomonadota; class Alphaproteobacteria; order Reyranellales; family Reyranellaceae; genus Reyranella. The sequence goes on from NZ_OZ245801.1 coordinate 4,637,778, forward strand.
TCGCGATCGATGTTGCCCAACTCTGCCTGGATGAGCGCCTCCGGGACCGGCTGGTCGCCGGCGTCGAGGAGGCTGTTCTGGGCTCGCTTCACCCTGACCAGTTCCCGGGCGCCCCGCGCAAGTTCGAGCGACGCGCCAATGCGCATCGTGGGATAGGGATGAAGGAAGTTGAAGCGCGACCGCGGCTCGATCCCGAACAGAAAATCCAGGAACGCCGCCAACGCCGTCGACTTACCCGCCTCGTTCGGACCGTAGATGATGTGCAGATCGGGCGCGCCCTCCTCCGCCGGGCCGAAATCGATGCTGCGCCCGGTGAACCTGCCATAGCGCGTGAGGTCGAGCCGCCTGAGGCGCATCAGCCCTCTCCGGCTTTGGCCTGGGCATGAAGCCGGGCAAGCACATCGTCGGCTCCGTCCTGGGCCAGCGACAGAACGAAGTCCCTGAGACCCGCCTCGTCGGCGCCGAGGAGATGCCTGCATTCCTGCGGCAGTTGCCCCCTCAGCTCCTCGCCGATCTCGAGGGCCTCCCGCTGGAACGCGTCGGAGCGGACGATCTCGCTTTCGATCAGCCGGCGCAGCTCCGCGATCGGATCACCCGATGACACCGGGAGCGCGCCCGAAGGCTGGCACTCGATCTCCAGCTTCTCCACGCTGCAGGCGCCCATCGCCGCGGCGCGGTGCTCCACGTCCGCCCTCAGGAGATCGAGATCGCTGCGCATCCGCCACGCCAGCGGGGTCTTTCCGACGATCTTCAACCGGACCACCAGGTGACCCGCCGCGACACTTGCCCGGGTCCTTTCCATCGCCTTGGCGGCCGCCGCGATCAGGTCGCGCCATTCGGCTATGCCGCTCGCGTCGACGACGGTCCTCTCGAACTGCGCAACGCTCGTGTAACGCTCCTCGATGCGGATCGAACCGTCATCGGCGATCGTGCCCAGGGTGACGGACCTGGCGCCGGCCTCGTTGATATCGCGGCCCTGCGGATTGCCGGGCATCACGATGGTACAGGGACCGTCGGCGACAAAGCGCTTGTGAACATGGCCGAGAGCCCAGTAGCGGAAGTCGGTGGCGCGCAGATCGGCGACGCTGCATGGCGCATAAGGATCGTGGCCGGGCGCCCCGGCCAGGCTCGTATGGAGGATCCCGACGTTCACCGCCCCCTCGACGGGCGGCTTGTAGCGCGGCAGCAGGCTGTCCGGCGCGTGAGGCTGCGCGAAACTCATACCGTGAATCACCACGCGAGGATCGCCGGGCGCACCCTCGATGGGAATGGCCTCGGCCCGGCCGCTGAAGACCTTGACCGACTCGGGGAGGACCAGTTCCTTGGTGATGCGCGACAGCGCATCGTGATTGCCGCGAACGATGAACACCTGGATACCCGCCTGGTCCAGGCGATGAAGCTGACTCGCGAAATAGCGCGCCGTCTTCATCGATGTCTGATCGCCGTCGTAGAGATCGCCCGCGAGAAAGAGCGCATCGACCTCCTCGGCGAGGCACAGATCGATGATGCCGGAGAATGCCTGGCGCGTTGCGTTTCCGATCAGATCGGCCAGCTCGGGATTGCGGAGCGCGAGAGATCGAAGCGGTGAATCCAGATGAATATCGGCCGCATGCACGAAGCGAAACGCCATCGATATCCCTACCCTGTCGAGGTCTGGATCGTGTCCTGCCGGCTCACCGAGATCAACAGATTGCCGAGTCCGTCCTGCCGGACCGTGTCGCCCGGTTCGACGACGGTCGTGCAGTCGAGCTGTTCAAGGATTGCCGGGCCCTCCAACGTGGCATCGAGGGGCAGCTTCTCGCGGGCATAGATCGGCGTTTCGTGCCAGCCGTCGCTGAACCAGACGCGGCGCGTGCCGAGCTTCGCCACCGCGAGCGTGGCTGCGCGATCGGTGGCGGCCAGCGCGGCCAGCGAGATTTCCGGGCGCACGCCGATCACCGCCGTGTGCAGGTTGACGAGGACCGGCGGGATCTCCGGCAGTTCGATGCCGAAACGGCGCCAGTAGGCGGCGGCGAAGGCCTTGTGCAGGCCGGTGACACCGATGTCGGCGCCGTCGACGCCCACCGACAGGATATGGCTCTGCCCCTGGAACTGCATGTCGGCCGACAACACGCGGCGCAGCTCGCGCACCGGCACGCCCTCGCGCGCGATCGTGGCCTCGCCCTCGGTCGCCTGCTCGGCATAGATGCGCGCCACCGTCGCATCGTCGACCCTGGACAGCGGCTTGTTCACGGTCCGCACATAGTCGTGGCGCAAGTCGGCCACGACGCAGCCCAGCGCATTGGTGATGCCGGGCCGTGCCGGCACCAGCACGGTCGGAATGCCCAGCTCGCGCGCCAAGGCCGTGGCATGTAGCGGACCGGCGCCGCCGAAGGCGAACAGGGCGAAGTCGCGCGGATCGTGGCCGCGCGACAGCGACACGAGACGCACGGCGCCGGCCATGCGGTCGTTGGCGACGCGCAGGATGGCGGCGGCCGCCGCCCCGGCATCGAGGCCGAGACGCTGGCCCACCTTCTCCAGCACCAGCCCCCGCACATGGTCGAGCGTCACGGGATGATCGACGCCCAAGAGCTTATCGGGGTTGAGCCGGCCCAGCACCAGGTTGGCGTCGGTGATGGTGGGCTCGGCGCCGCCGCGGCCGTAGCAGATGGGACCGGGCCGCGCGCCCGCGCTCTCCGGTCCGACCCGCAGCATGCCGGCCGCATCGACCGACGCGATGGAGCCGCCGCCGGCACCGATCGTGTGGACGTCGACCATCGGCACGTGGATCGGCATGGCATATTCGAGTTCGAGTTCGCCCGAGACCTGCGGCACGGCATTCTCGATCAGCCCGACATCGGTCGAGGTGCCGCCCATGTCGTAGGTGATCAGGTTGGGATGGCCCGAGGCGCGGCCGGTATAGGCCGCCGCCATCACGCCCGAGGCCGGGCCCGACATCACCGTGTTCACCGCCGCCTCGGCGATGAGCTGCGAAGAGATGGTGCCACCGTTGCCCTGCATCACCAGCAGGTCGCGATCGTAGCCCTTGGCCTTCAGCTCGGTGCGCAGGCGCGAGAGATAGCGATCGAGCACCGGCTGCACCGAGGCATTCACGGCCGCCGTCACGCCGCGCTCGTACTCGCGATACTCCGACAGGATCGCGTGGCCCGCCGTGACATAGGCATTCGGCCAAAGCCCACGCACGATCTCGGCGGCGCGGCGCTCATGCGCCGGGTTGATGTAGCTGTGCAGGAAATGGATGACGACGGCCTCGCAACCCGACGCCAACAGCTTCTTGGCGGCGTCGGCGACGGCCGCCTCGTCGAGCGCCGTCAGCACCTTGCCGTCGGCGTCCATGCGCTCGGGTACTTCGAGCCGCACCTCGCGGTCGATCAGCGGCGTGAAGGTGCCGCGCAACCCATAAGCCTGAGGGCGCGTGCGGCGGCCCAGCTCCAGCACGTCGCGGAAGCCCTTGGTGGTGATGAGCCCGACCTTCGCGATCTTGCGTTCGAGCACCGCATTGGTGGTGGTCGTCGTGCCGTGCACGACCGCCTGCAGCAATGCCGGATCGAGCCCCGCGGCCGCCAGCGCCGCCATGAACCCTATCGCCTGGTTGTCGACTGTGGTCGGCACCTTGGCGAGCCTCACCTCGTTGCTGGCCGGATCGATCGCCAGCAGGTCGGTGAAGGTGCCGCCGACATCGATGCCGACGGTGAAAGTGCTCTTGGACGCCATGGGTTCAAACCGAAAGATATTGTTCGCGGAGGGATTCGTTGGCGGCCAGCTCGGCCATCGAGCCGCCGAAGCGGATTTGGCCCTTCTCGATGATGTAGGCACGGTCGGCGACGCCCAGCGCGAAGTGCAGGTTCTGCTCGCACAGGATGACCGACACGCCCTCGCCCTTCAGCGCCCGGATGGAATTGGCCATCTCCTCGACGATGATGGGGGCTAGCCCTTCGGACGGCTCGTCGAGCAGGACGCAGCTCGGATTGCCCATCAGGGTCCGGGCGATGGTGAGCATCTGCTGCTCGCCGCCCGACATCCGCCCGCCTGGCCGCTCGCGCATGCGGGCGAGGTTGGGGAACAGAGTGAAGAGCTTGTCTTCCGTCCAGAGGGGCACGCCGGCCCGCGCCGCCTGACGGCCGACTTCGAGATTCTCCATAACCGACAGTTCGGTGAAGATGCGCCGCTCCTCGGGCACGTAACCCAGGCCGAGCCTCGCGATACGATAGGGCGCCAGGCGCTCGATGCGCTGGCCGGCGAAGCTCACCTCGCCGCGGGCCGGCGGCACCAGCCCCATGATGGCCTTCATCGCCGTCGACTTGCCGGCGCCGTTGCGGCCCAGCAGCGCCACGACCTCGCCGGCGCGCACCTCGAGCGAGATGCCGTGCAGGATATGGGCGCGGCCGTAGAAGGCATGCAGGTCCTTGACCTCGAGCATCGGCGACGCGGTCAATGCGCGCTCCCGAGATAGACCGCGCGCACGTTGGGGTTGGCACGGACTTCCGGCGGCGTGCCGCCGGCGATGAGCACGCCGCGGTCGAGCACGATGATGCGGTCGGCCTGGGTGAAGACCACGTCCATGTCGTGCTCGGTGAACAGGACCGCGATATTGCGCGCCCGCGCCAGCCGCGCCGTCAGCTCCATCAGCGCGACCCTCTCCTTGGGCGCCATGCCGGCGGTGGGCTCGTCCATCAGCAGGAGGCGCGGTTCATTGGCCAGCGCGATGGCGAGTTCGACCCGCTTCAGGTCGCCATAGGCCAGCACGCCGCAGGTCCGCTCCGCCTGGTCGAGCATGCCGACCTGATCGAGCAGCGCATCGGCTTCCTTGGCAAAGGCGGCGCCGAAGCGCGACAGCAGCGAGCGCAGCCGGCCGGCATGCGAATAGAGCGCCATCTGCACGTTCTCGCGGACGCTGAGCGAGGCGAAGGTGGCGGTGATCTGGAAGGTGCGCCCGACGCCCAGGCGCCAGATGGCGCGCGGACGCAGGCCCACGATGTCGCGGCCCTCGAGGCGCACGATGCCGGAGTCGGGCGTGAGCTGGCCGTTCAGCATGTTGAAGCAGGTACTCTTGCCTGCGCCGTTGGGCCCGATCAGCGCCAGCATCTCGCCGGCCGACACGGCGAAGGAGACGTCGGCCACGGCCTGGACGCCGCCGAACGCCTTGTGCAGCCCCTCGACCTGGAGGATCGCGTGGCTCATGCCCGCTGCTCCCGCCAGCGCGCGACCAGCGCCTTCAGGCCGCCGACCAGTCCCTGCGGGAACAGCAGCACGATCAGCAGGATCACGCCGCCCATCACCGCGCGCCAGAATTCGGTGTTGCGGGCCACGACGTCGCGCAGCCAGGTGAAGATCGCCGCGCCGACCACCGGGCCAGTGAGCGTCTCGACGCCGCCCAGCAGCACCATGATGAGGCCGTCGGTCGACTGTGCGATCGAGATGCTCGACGGCGAGATGCTGCCCTTGGAGAAGGCGTAGACCGCGCCCGCGAGGCCGGCCAGTGCGCCGACCAGCACGAAGGCCGCCCACTGGAAGCCGCGCAGGTCGATGCCGATCGCCTCGGCGCGCAGCGGCGAATCGCGGCCGGCTCGCAGGGCATAGCCGAAGGGCGAGAACAGCACGCGCCACAGGAAGACGATGCCGGCGCCGCACAGGGCGAGCGCCAGATAGTAGTAGGCGGTCTTGTCGGCCAGCCAGGCCGGCGGCCAGATGCCGAACACGCCGTTGCTGCCGCCCGTCACGGAATCCCACTGGAAGACGATCGACCAGCTGATCTGCGCGAAGGCCAAGGTCAGCATGGCGAGGTAGACGCCCGACAGGCGCACGCAGAACCAGCCGTAGACGATGGCGAACAGGCCGGCGACCAGCGGCGCCAGCAGAAGGGCGGCTTCCATCGGCAGGCCGAAGCGCTTCATCAGCAGGCCCGCCGCATAGGCGCCGATGCCGAAATAGGCGGCGTGGCCGAACGAGACCATGCCGGCCGGCCCCATGATGAAATGCAGCGAGACGGAGAAGAGCGCGAAGCAGACGATGTCGGTCAGCAGGATCGTGGTGTAGCGGTCGGCGACCAGCGGCACGAGGGCGAGCAGCACCAGCCAGACCAGGGCGAAGGTCCAGGACGGCACCTGCAGCCGCGGCGCCGGTTCGGCCGCCCGCTGCGCAGCCTGCGGCTTGCCCAGAAGCCCGTAGGGCCGCACGACCAGCACGAGCGCCATGATCAGGAACTCGACCACCAGCGTGAGCTTGGAGAAAGACACCTCGAAGCCGAACCAGGTCACCGTGCCGATGCCGATGCAGAAGGCCTTGGCGACACCGATGATGATGGCGGCCAGGAAGGCGCCGCCGATACTGCCCAGCCCGCCCACCACCGTGACCACGAAGGCATCGGCGATGATGGCGAGGTCGAGTTCGAGATTGGCCGGCTCGCGCGGGATCTGCAGCGCGCCCCCCAGCCCCGCCAGCACCGAGCCCACGAAGAAGACCGACGTGAAGAGCTTGGCCTGATCGACGCCCAGCGCGCCCACCATCTCGCGGTCCTGGGTCGCCGCCCGCACCAGCGCGCCCCAGCGCGTGCGCGTGAGCAGCAGCCAGACGAGGCCCAGCACGACGGGGCCGATGGCGATCAGCAGCAGGTCGTAGGCCGGGATGCGCCGGCCCATGATCTCGACCGCCATCGAGAGGCCGGGCGCGCGCGGACCGACCAGATCCTCGGCGCCCCAGGTGAAGAGCGCGATGTCCTTGATCACCAGCACGACGGCGAAGGTCGCCAGCAGCTGGAACAGCTCCGGCGCGCGATAGATGCGCCGCAGGACCAGCACCTCGATCAGGACGCCGACCAGCCCGACTGCCAGCGCCGACAGCACGACGGCGCCCCAGAAGCCGAGCGGCGTCCGGCCAAAGAACTCGATCAGCGAGTAGGCGCCGTAGAGCCCCAGCATGTAGAGCGAACCGTGCGCGAAGTTCACGATCCGCGTGACGCCGAAGATCAGCGACAGGCCGGCCGACACGAGAAACAGCGACGCGGCGGCCGCCAGCCCGTTCAGCAGCTGAATGAGGATGGAAGCGAGAGTCATGCGGGTGGCCTACCCCCTCCGGCCCTTCGGGCCACCTCCCCCGTCAGACGGGGGAGGGTTGGGGAGGGGGAAAGCAACAGACGAGCTATCAGTTCTTCGGCCGCATCTTCTGGACGTCGGCGTCGCTCGGCAGGGCGTCCTTGCCGTCGACGAAGCGCCAGTTCTTCATGTAGCCCTTGCCGTCCTTCACGCCGATCTGGCCGACATAGGCGCCCATGGTCGACTGATGGTCGATCGGCCGGTACTCGATCATGCCGAAGGGCGTGATCAGCTTCAGGCCGCTCATGGCGGCGACCAGCTTCTCCTGGTCGAGCGAGCCCGCCTTCTTGATCGCCTCGGCCGCCGACATCACGGTCGCGTAGCCGACCACCGACCCCAGCCGCGGATAGTCCTTGAACTTGGCCTGGTAGGCGTTGAGGAACTTGGTGTGCTCCGGCGTCTTCAGCTCGCTCCACGGATAGCCGGTGACGTACCAGCCGTCGGGCGACTCCTCCTTCAGCGGATCGAGATACTCGGGCTCGCCGGCCAGCAGGTTGAAGACCTCGACGCCCTTGAACAGGCCGCGGGTCTGGCCCTCGCGCACGAACTTCGCGAGGTCGGGTCCGAACAGCGAGGAGAAGATCGCGTCAGGCTTGGCGTCGGCCAAGGCCTGCGCCACGGCGCCCGCATCGATCTTGCCGAGCGGCGGCGCCTGTTCGGCGACGAACTCGACGTCGGGCTGCTTCTCCTTCAGCAGCTTCTTGAAGGCGGCGGTCGCCGACTGGCCGTACTCGTAGTTCGGATAGACGATCGCCCAGCGCTTCTTGTTCAGCTTGACCGCATCGGGAATGAGCATCGCCGTCTGCATGTAGGTCGAGGTGCGCAGGCGGAACGTGTAGGCGTTGCCTTGGTCCCAGACGATCTTGTCGGTCAGCGGCTCGGCGGCGATGAACAGAACCTTGCGCTGCTTGGCGAAATCCGCGACCGCCAGGCCGACATTCGACGGGAAGGTGCCGATCAGGAACGACGCACCCTCGCGGCTCAGCAGCTCCTCGGCCACGCGCACGGCATCGCCGGGATTGCCGTTGTCGTCGCGGCTCACCACCTCGATCTTGCGGCCGAGCACGCCGCCGGCGGCATTGACCTCCTCGACCGCCAGCTCGATGCCCTTCTTGTAGGGTTCGAGGAAGGCCGGGAAGACCTTGTAGCTGTTGAGCTCGCCGATCTTGATCGGTGCCTGCGCGGCAGCCGGTCCGACGAGCGACAGCGCCACGAGCGCGGCAGTGCCGGCAAGCAGGCGATTGCGGGTCAGCATGACATCCCCCTCCTGAATAAGTGAAAAAATTCCCCGTGAACCGACCCTAGCGAGGCCGGCCCCTCTCCCACAAGCGCTCAGTCGGCAAAGCTCGACCGTGCCTGTATTCCCCAGTGACCCTCCTGCAAGGTCACGATGTAGATCGTCTCGAAGACGCCCAGACGCGAGCCGTCCTCGCGCCAGCGGCTGAACTTCACCTTGAGATGGACCTTGTCGCGGCCGACATGGATCGGCGTGCGCTCGTCCCACGTGCTGTGATGCCAGCCGTCGCCGGCGCGGGCGACGAAATCGCCCAGCTTGTAGTCGCCGTGGTTGGGCCACACGACCACCTTGCCGCCCGCGAGTCGCACATGCGGGAAATTGCAGGCGTCGTTGACGGCCGGCTCGTCATGGCGATTCAGGCCGTCGATATAGTCGTCCATGACCTTCAGCGCGGCCGCGAGCGCCTCGTCGCTCATCGTTGGCGCCTCATCGCTGCCCGTCCCCGAGCTTGATCCCGTCCGGCGTCAGCCCGCCGACCCGGGCATAGGGCCGGCCCCCGATCGAGGCGGCGACGATGAACACGATCTCGTCCGGACGCGGCCCATCGGGCACGCAGAACTCGATGGCATCGAAATGGCTGCGCACATAGGCCGCCGTGACGTGATGAAGTGGAATGTCGATGCGCGCGCCAGCGGTCGCGACCTTCACGGTCGAGGGCACGATCGACTTGGCGCCGCCCATCGCATGGCGGATGCCGAAGCCGCTGGGCTGATGCCAAAGTGCGGCATGTTCCAGCTCGCCGTTCAACCCGACGATGGCGCCCTTGCCGTAAGCTTCCAGCTCGGAGCCCTTGGCGCCCAGGATCTTCATCACCCGCTCGGTGAGATCGACCGCGAGCGGTTCCAGCGCCTTCATCATCGGCTGGATGTCGGCCTCGTGGCGACCGGCATAGGGGTTGGCGATGACGCCGCCGACCACCGCCTTGGTGACCGGGCGCGCCAGCGCCGGCCCGAAGTCGTGGAGCGTCTCCTCGACCGTCGCCACGTATTTCCGCACTTTCACCAGATCGCTCATCCCGCCTCCGACAGAGCAAGCGGCGTGCCGCCTGTCTCAATTCTCCATTGTCCTTCGAGCGACAGCGCGGCGCTGTCGATCAGGCCGCACAGCCTGAGCCGCCGCGCTTCCATCCTTCCGCGATCGAGAGCCACCGCCACGATCTCCGGCGGCAACTCACCGACCGCCACCGTGACGGGCAGCTTGCCGAGATCGCTGTCCGGATCGAGGTCACAGGCAGGCCGGCGCTCGATCGCCGGATGGTCGGCATTCACCGCGTTGGCGATCATGGTCGCTCCGGCATCGGCCGCCGCCGCCGTGGCGGCCAGCACGGTCACGGACTCCGCGATACCCAGCGAGAAGGAGCGCCCGCCCCGGCCCGAGGTCGCGATGCCACGCACCGGCCGCTCGTGCGTGAGCGAGGCCACGCCGTCCAATGTCTTATGCCCTTTCTCCCCATTCAAATGGGGAGGTGGCGGCGTAACCGCCGACGGAGGGGTCAGCCCTTGCGGTGGCGACGAGCATGACCCCATCGCCCCGTATGACGGGGCACTTCCCCATCTGAATGGGGAAGAGACTGAATCAGCGACGATACCGGCGCGCAAGCTCTGCCCGGGCGTCAGATGGATCGCGATGTCGCCGCCGTCGTTCACGTAGGCCTTGTCGAGCATGCGGCCACGGACCAGCGCCTGCAGCATCTCGTCGGCAACGGCGCCGGCAACGGCAGCCATCGGCGTGATGTAGCGAGCGCGATGCGGCCACACGGCTTCGGCCATGCGCCGCGCCACCGGACCCTGCAGCAGCGGATAGGCCTCGCCGACCGGCCGGCGTAGCACGGTCAGCTCGCCGACCAGGGTCGGCAGGATGTCGCCAAAGCGATCGATGGCTTGCGCATAGGCACGCTCGACCTCGTCCGCCGCGCCGAAGGCTTCGACGATGAGATCGATCGGCCCGTGCTGCAGATGCAGCCGTCCGTCGGCGAAACGGGCGGCGACGGCGCTCATTCGATCCGCACCTTGTGCCCCGCGATCACATCTTCCAGCGTAACCGCACGCGAGGCGTAGCCGCCCAGCGCCGCATAATCGTCAGCCCGCAGCGTGAATTCGATCGGCGCGACCAGCGCCGGTGTCGGCACGTAGCCGAAGGATCTCTCCGGCATGCGCGCCACGTCGACCATCAGGGTGATGCCGCCGCCCGGCCAGATGAAGGCCGGCGCGCCGCCCAGCGTGACTTTCGTCAGCGTGTCGCGCACCGAGCGCGTCAACCGCACCGGGTTCTCGGTCACGCCGGCGCGCAGCGACCCGCCGGCACCGGCCATGAACAGCACGGTGCAGAGCGCGGGCTCGCAATTCTCGGCGATGCGTTCGACGACGTGGCGCACCGGCGCGGGCATCTCGGCGGGCTGTGGCTTCAAAGTCTCGTCGAGCGTGAACCAGGCCGAATGCTCCCCGGTCGTCGAGACCATCAGCAGCTTGAGCCCCGGCCAGGCCTGCTTCGGATCGATCCTCTCGATGATTTCCAGCGGGTCGCTGACATTGGTGCCGCCCCAGCCCAGCCCCGGCTCCGCCACTTGGAAGTACCGGCCCGGCGTCGAGCGCCGGCCGCGCACGCGGATACCGGCAGGTTTCATGTCGAGGAAGACGCCGCCCTGGTGCTCGCTCAGCACGCCGGTGATGTGGTCGTCGACCACGATCACCTCGTCGACATGGTCCTTCCATTGCGGCGCGAACATGCCGATGGCGGCCGAGCCGCAGCCGACCCGCATGCGCTCCTCGAGCGTGCCGTTCACCACCGGCGGCCGGTCGGCCTGCACGATCACCGTCGAGCCGCCGTCGATGGTGAGTTCGACGGCCTCGCGATTGCACAGCGCCAACAGCGTGTCGCAGGTGACGACGCCTTCTTTCTTGCTGCCGCCGGTGAGATGGTGGACGCCACCCAGCGACAGCATCTGCGAGCCGTATTCTGCGGTGGTGACATGGCCCACTGCCTCGCCCTTCACCCGCACCGCCGCCTGCTCGGGCCCGAGATAGCGGTCGGTGTCGATCTTCACCTTGACGCCGCAGTAGCTGAAGATGCCCTCGGTCACGACCGTGACCATGTCGACGCCGTCAGGCTTCGACGAGACGATGAAGGGCGCGGGCTTGTAGTCGGGATAGGTGGTGGTGGCACCGATCCCGGTGACGAAGGCGCCCTCGCCCTTGCCCAGTTCGCCGCGCCAGGCTTCGCTGCCTTCCACGAACGCGATGCGCGCGAGATCGGGCTTGGCCAGCAGCACCAGCGGATCGACCCTCACCAGTGCGCCATTCTCGTTGGCATAGCGGTCGCAGGCGCCGGCGCGGCCGGGGCGGATGCGGCACAGGACGGGACAGGCGTCGCAGCGCACGATGCCCGCGCTGCGTTCGGCCTCCGAGAGCGAGATGTCGTCGCTCATGCCTTGCTCCTTTGCTGGGCGACCATGGCCTCGCGCAGGCGGTGCGGCAGCAGCGGGACGCGGTGGGCGCGCACGCCGGTCGCGTGATGGACGGCGCCCAGGATGGCCGGGGCCGTCGGCACCAGCGCCGGTTCGCCGATTCCCTTGGCGCCCGAGGGACCCAGCGGTTCGCGATCCTCGATCAGCAGGCACTCGATCTCGGGAACGTCGCCCACGGTCGGGATGAGATAGTCGTGCAGGTTCTCGGTGCGGCCGGGCAAGTATTCTTCCATCAGCGCGAGGCCCAGCCCCTGCGCCACGCCGCCCTGGATCTGGCCCTCGACGAGCGTCGGATTGATCGCCCGGCCGACATCGTGCGCGGCCACGATGCGCAACACCTTCACCGTCCCCAGTTCGATATCGACCTCGACCTCGGCCAGCTGCGCGGCGAAAGCATAGGTCGCGTAGGGCACGCCCTGCCCGTCGGCATCGAGCGGCGTCGTCGGCGGATCGAAGGTGCCTTCGCCCATCAGCGGACCAGCCGTGGCGACATCGATGGTCCGCACGTCGGCGCCATCGCGCACCGAGAGCTTTGCGCCCTCGAGCGACAGGATCGCGTTGGAGCCGGCATTGGCCAGTCGCAGGATCTGCTGGCGCAGATCCTGTCCGGCCTTCTCCGCCGCCTTGCCCGACACGAAGGTCTGGCGCGACGCCGAGGTCTTGCCGGCATCGGCCGTCAGATCGGTATCGCCCGTCACCAGCTTGAACTGTTCGGCGGGTAGACCGACCGCATCGGCGGCGATCTGCACCATGATGGTGTTGCTGCCCTGACCGATGTCGAGCGCACCGTTGTAGAGCGTCAGCGTCCCGGCCGGCGACAGGCCGACCCGCATGCGCGACGGGTTCGACATCGAGGTGTTGCCGATCCCGTACCACATGCAGCCGATGCCGATGCCGCGGCGATGCGGACCGCCCGTCTCGTTGAACGCCGCGATTTCCTCGTGTGCCTTCCGCCAATGCGGCCGCAATGCTTCGAGACACTGCGCGAGGCCGGCGGAATGCGTGAGCGTCTGGCCTGTCGCCGTCGTATCGCCGGCGCGCAGGGCGTTGCGATGACGGAACTCCAGCCGGTCGATCCCGAGCCTGTCGGCGAGTTCATCCATCATCGCCTCGTGCGCGATGGCGGCCTGCGGCACGCCGAAGCCGCGGAAAGCGCCGGCCGGCGGTCCGTTGGTGAAATAGGCTTCGCCCCAGGTCCGCACGTTGGGGATGGCATAGGGTCCCATCGCATGCACCGGCACGCGATTGGCGACGGTCGGTCCCCAGGACGCATAGGCGCCGGTGTCGAAGAGGGCAGTCACGTCGCAGGCCTGCAGCTTGCCCTCGGTATCGCAGCCGAAACGCGCCGTGACCCGTGCGGGATGCCGCTTGGTGCTGGCGGCCATGCTTTCGGGCCGCGTGTAGACCAGTGCCACGGGACGTCCCAGAGTCCAGGCCGCAATGGCGATCAGCGGCTGCACCGAGAGATCGAGCTTGCCGCCGAAGCCGCCGCCGCAGGCCGTCGGCACGATGCGCACCGCCTCCGGCTTCAGTCGCATCAGGTTGGCGATCTCGTCGCGGTCCATGTAGGGCGTCTGGGTGGTCGCGTGGATTTCGATCCGGTCGCCGACCCGGCGCGCCCAGCCGGCCTCGGGTTCGATATAGGCGTGCTCGACGAACGCCGTCTCGAACGTGCCTTCGGCCACGGCGGCGCAATCCTCGAACGCAGCCAGCGCGTCGCCGCGCTTCACCCCGCCCTTCAGCAGCAGGTTGCCCGGCCTGTCGGCCTGCACCAGCGGTGCGTCCTCCGCCATCGCGGCGTCAACGCCGAAGAGCGGCGGCTCGGGTCTCCAGGTGATCGGCACCTCGTCGTCGCGGATCGCCATTACCTCGGCGCGCTCGCCGACCAGCGCGACGACCGCCTCGCCGCGATAGCGGACATGCCCGTCGGCCAGTACCGGCTGGTCCTTGATGTCGGGATAGATGCCGTAGCCGTTGAACGGCACGTCCGCCGCCGTCAGCACCGCGGTGAGACGCCGCCGCAGCGGTTCGAGATCGCCCAGCTCGAAGCGCGCCCGCGCATGCGGCGAGCGCACGACGCGAATCCACAGCGCATCCTTGGGAATGCCATCGGCGCCGAACACGTCGCGCCCCGTCACCTTGGCCGGACCGTCGACCCGCACGATTCGCGACCCGACGGCTCGGCCTGCCATCGGTGCACTCGCCGGCGCCGGGGATACGACATCCATCACGGCATCGACGATCTTGCCGTAACCGGTGCAGCGGCAGAGCACGCCGCCCAGAGCGTCCTCGACCTCGGCCCGGCTCGGCTTGCTGTTCCGCCGCACCAGCTCCTGCGCGGCCATCAGCATGCCGGGCGTACAGATGCCGCACTGCGCCGCGCCATGATCGAGAAATGATTGCTGGAGCACGGCGATCGAATCGCCGGCAGCGGCAAGACCTTCCACCGTCTCGACGCTGCGACCCGCGACCTGGCCCATGGCCACGAGGCAGGAACAGACCTGGCGCCCATCCAACAGGACGGTGCAGGCGCCGCAATCGCCGGCATCGCAGCCGATCTTCGTGCCGGTCAGACCAAGATCGTCGCGCAGGGCCGCGGCCAGCCGCGTGACCGGCGCACCATCCCAGCTTGCAGCACGACCGTTGAGGGTGAAATCAAGTTTCATGCCGAGACCTTCGCCAGGAGCCGCCGCAGCAGGACCAGGGCCACATCGCCGCGATACGCCGCGCTGCCCCTGATGTCGTCGATCGGCGACAAGGGCGCGAGATGGGACGGCTCGACCCGTTCGCCGAGCGTGGCGTCGAACGAGGTGCCGATCAGCGCCTGCTCCAGCCGGGGCAGACGCTGCGCCACCGGCGAACAGGCGCCGACGGCCACGCGGGCGGCGGCGACTTTACCGTCTGCGACCTCGACCACAGCAGAAGCCATCGCAATGGAGATCACCAGGTAACGCCTGGCCCCCAGTTTCATGAAGGCGCTCCTCGCCGCGGCGCGCGGGCGTGGCACATGGAGCGCCACGACGAGTTCGCCCGGCAGCCGGGCCGTCTTGCGCACGCCGGTGATGAAGGAGGCGAGCGGCAGGCGCCGTGTGCCGTCGCGGTGCGCGAGCTCCACCTCGGCCTCGAGTGCCAGCAGGGCCGGCACGCCATCGGCCGCGGGCGAGGCGTTGCAGACATTTCCCGCAATCGTACCGCTATTCTGAATCTGCCGGCCGCCGACCTCGCGTGCCGCCTGCTTCAGCCCATCGAACAACGGCGGCAGGCTTGCTTCGACCAGTTCGCTCCAGGTCGTGGTGGCGCCCAGCCGCCAGCTCTCGTCCGTCTCCGAAATGCCGCGCAGGGCAGCGATTCCCGCAATGTCGAGAATGTCCTCGGTGATCGAGGGTCCGACCCGCGTCGGATAGAAGTCGGTGCCACCAGCCAGCACCGTGAAAGGTCGGGTCAGTGCCTGGAGAGCCTCTTCAAGGCCTCGGGGTCGGAGATAGGCGCCCATATCGTTCGTGTACGTACGATGACACAGGCTCCGTGCGAGTCAAATGAATGAGTCGGATTCAGATGATTCGCGACAGAAGATCGAGGAGTTGCTTCTGTTCCTGGGAGCTGAGCGGCTTCAGCGTCTCGCGCGAGACCGCCGGCCCGTTCAGCAGCAGCCGGTTGACCAGCTTCTGGCCCTCGGTCGTCAGGCTGAGCAGCGTGCGGCGCGCATCGCCGGGATCGGGCCGCGAATCGACCAGCCCGCGTTCCTTCAACCGGCGCACCACACCCTGCATCGTCGCCTTGTCCATCCCGACGAGACGGCCGAGGAGGTTCTGGGACAGCTCGCCATACTCGTCGAGCTTCGCCATGCTCGAATACTGGGTCGGCGTGATGTTGGGATCGCCGATGCTACCCTGGAAGATCGCGCTCGCCCGCTGATGGGCGCGGCGCAGCAGATAGCCGATCTGGTCTTCGATGCGATAAGGCCTGGAGGCCGCGCTGCTCGATGCCGCCTTAGGCTCGTGCTGCTTCTTTGCAACGTTGCTTCGCATCGCCCCCCCGGCTCGCTGTCCCTTGGCTACACCGGCACGGCGCATCGCACAACGGTCACATGAAGCGCTTTGTCCGAGCGTGGAAATGGGGGAATTTCCAAGTCTCCTGCAACCCCGCGTTTGCGTGCGCGCCGGGTCCTTCACGGTCACCGGGCATTATCCAACGGCTTCAATGATTTCCGTCCGCGTTTTGCGGCGCAATGGCAGCAACGATGACGCGCCGGCGGGGCGGTGGCAGTGTGATCGCCCCCCATTCGCAACACAGGATATTAAAATGCCCGGCGCGCTCGAAGGCATAAGGATCGTCGACCTCACCAACATCATCCTCGGTCCCTACGGCACGATGCTGCTGGCCGACCAGGGCGCCGACGTCATCAAGGTCGAGGCACCGGAAGGCGACGCCGTGCGGCACATCGGCAAGCCCGGCAAGACACCCGGCATGGGGCCGACCTATCTGTACGTCAATCGCAACAAGCGCTCGCTCTGCCTCGATCTCAAGAACAAGGACGCGCGCGCGGCCCTGCTCAAGGTCGTGGCGACGGCCGATGCCTTCGTCCATGCCTTGCGGCCCCAGGCCATCGAGGCGCTGGGGCTGGGCTACGAGGAGATCCGCAAGATCAAGCCCGACATCGTCTATGTCGGCGCCTATGGCTATTCGGCCGAAGGTCCTTACGGAAAACTGCCGGCCTACGACGACGCCATCCAGGCCCGCTTCGGCATCGCCGACCTGATGGGCCGAGCGGCCGGCGACGACGTCCCGCGCTATCCGCCGACGATCATCGCCGACAAGACGGTGGGCCTCACCTTCGCCTTCTCGACCCTGTCAGCCCTGATGCATCGCCAGCGCACCGGCGAGGGTCAGTTCGTCGAAGTGCCGATGTTCGAGACCATGTCGGCTTGGCTGATGGTCGAGCATCTGTGGGAGCGCACCTTCAGCGACGAGGGCGAGGTCGGCTACACCCGCCTGCTCGCCCGCACCCGCAAGCCCTACCGCACGCTCGACGGCTGGATGGCGATCCTGCCCTACAACGACAAGCACTGGCGCAACTTCTTCGAGCTGGTCGGCCGGTCGGAGGTGCTGCAGGACCCGCGCTATTCGACCATCAACGCCCGCTCGATGCATATCGGCGACATGTACGCGATGGTCGAGGCGATCGCGCCCTCGAAGACCACCGGCGAATGGGTGAAGCTGCTCGACCAAGCCCAGATTCCCAACGCCCCGGTTTCGAAGCCGGCCGACCTGTTCGAGGACCCTCACCTCGTGTGGCGCCAGCTCTTCAAGAAATATCCGCACCCGACGGAAGGCGAGATCATGATGGTCGAGCCGCCGATGACCATGAGCCGGACACCGCCTTCCATCCGCACCATGGCGCCGCTGCAGGGTCAGGATTCGCGCGCGGTCCTGGCCGAAGCCGGCGTCGGCGCCGAGGAGATCGAGGCGCTGAAAACGGCCGGCGCGCTCATCGAACCGTAGCCTCGACCGCCAGCTCGGCGGCGGCGAGGTCCTCGAGCGCGGCACCGACCGACTTGAACAGGGTGATCGACGTGTGATCGTCGGCCGCGCGGCCGCTTCGCTCACCGCGCGCCAGTTCGAACAGATCGGCGACGACGGCGGCTTCCGTGATGGCCCCGCTGGCGATGGCCTGTACGACGTCGCCACCCTCCTTCAGGGCGCCGGCACGGGTGTCGACATAGAGGCGGGCGCGTTGCACGGCTCGATCGTTGCTCTCGCGCATCTGCGGCGTATAGGCGCCCACCAGATCGACATGCTGGCCATCGCGCAGCCAGTCGCCTTCGACCAGAGGCTCTTTCGAGAGCGTCGCACAGGACACGATGTCCGCATCCTGTAGCGCGGCGCGTCGGTCGCTGACGGCCCGCACGGTGACCGGTCGGCCGACCGCCTCCGGCAGCGACGCCGACAGTCTCTCGGCCAGGGCCTCTGCCTGTTTGGCCGTCCGGCCCCAGATCGCCACGTCGCGAATCGGTCGGACCTTGGCATGCACGCGGATCAGTTCCGGCGCGAGCGCGCCCGTCCCGATCATCAGCAGAGACGCGGCATCGGGCCGCGACAGGTAGCGCGAAGCCAGGCCCGAGGCGCAGGCCGTGCGCCGCTTGGTCAGCATCGTACCGTCGAGCAGCGCCAGGGTGGCGCCCGTGCTGCCGTCCAGCAGCAGGTATTGGCCGTAGATCGACGGCAGCGAACGCTTGCCGTTGTCGGGGAACACGGTGACGACCTTGACGCCGACGCGGCCGGAGACTGCCCCCGGCTGAGCGGTCGTCCAGGCCGGCATCAACAGCAGCATCGCATCGGACGACCCTGGGCCGAGCGGCTCCCGGATCGGATGGTGATGACGCACCGGCATCTCGCAGCCGGCGCGGAACAGCCCATCGAGCCGGTCGATCAACGCGAGGTCGTCCAGGGCGGCATCGATCTCGGCCGCCGACAGGACCTTCACGAGAAGGGACCCCGCGCGGCGCGCGTGCCGAGCTCGGGTGCCACGAGGGCGCTCTGGCGCTCCAGGGCGCGCTGGTCGCGCGGCGCCGGGCCGCTGGGTGCGGCCGGTTGCGACGCCGCGTGGGCGGCGCGCAGGCGCGCGACCTCGCGGTCCAGCCGGGCGGCCTCGCCACCGGCCTCGCGGGCGCGGCGACGGTGATGGCGACCGGCCCACCATCCCATACTGAGCCCGGCGAGGACGCCCAACATCAGCATGGCGACGACCAGCAGATAGACCGGCATGACGATGATGTGCGGCAACGGCCACAGCGCCAGCTGGACGGTCTGCGTATTGCTGACCGCGACCAGCACGCCGATCAGGATGAAGAGCAGGAACAGGGCACGCGAGAGGATTTTCATGCGGCCCGGAGAATGCCACAGCCCGCCCCCACCACGCGAGCGAACGATCAGGGCTGATTTATCTCTTGTTGTCGTCGTCCGCAGAGTCGGGCGGCAGCAGGCCGGCGGCGCGCGCGGCCTCCTTGTTCAGCCGGTCGCGCAGGTCCTTGCCGGTCTTGAAATAGGGCACGCGCTTGGAGGCGACGGAGACCTGCTCGCCGGTGCGCGGGTTGCGGCCGGTGCGCGGATCGCGCTTCTTCACGGAGAAGGCGCCGAAACCGCGCAGCTCGACCCTGTGACCGGACGCCAGCGCCTTGGAGATCTCGTCGAACACAGTCGCGACGATCCGCTCGACATCCCTCTGGTAGAGATGCGGATTCCGGGCCGCCAGGCGCGCAATCAGCTCGGACTTGGTCATCGCGTTTCCATGGCGGGCGCTTCAGGCCCGGAGAAATCGTTGTTAAGTCCTTGATATTAAACCGGATAACGATGTCGTCAAGCCTAACCCCTTGAAAGCAAAAGAAAAGGCCGACCCTTGCGGGTCGGCCTTGCCGTAAACCATGATGAAAACGGCTTACTTCTCGTCGTCGTCGGCTTCTGCCCTCTTCTTGAGGGCCGCGCCGAGGATGTCGCCCAGGCTGGCGCCCGAGTCGGACGAACCGAAGTCGGCCATCGCCTTCTTCTCCTCGTCGAGTTCACGCGCCTTGACCGACAGCACGACGCGGCGCGAGGCCTTGTCGATGTTGGTGATCTTGGCGTCGAGCTTGTCGCCGATCGCGTAGCGGTCGGGACGCTGCTCGGAGCGGTCGCGGCTGAGTTCCGTCTTGCGGATGAAGCCCGGAATGCCGTCCTGCACCGTGACGTCGATGCCGTTGTCCTGGATGCCGGCCACGATGACGGTGACCACGTCGCCCTTCTTGGCGACCGCGCCGACCTTCTCGAACGGATCGTTGGCCAGCTGCTTGATGCCGAGCGAGATGCGCTCCTTGTCCATGTCGACGTCGAGGACCTTGACCTTGACCTGGTCGCCCTTCTTGAAGTCGCGGATCGCCTCTTCGCCGGCCTTGTCCCAGCTCAGGTCGCTGAGATGGACCATGCCGTCGATGTCGCCGGGCAGGCCCACGAACAGGCCGAACTCGGTGATGTTGCGAACCTCGCCTTCGATCTCGGTACCGGCCGGGAACTTGTCGGCGAAGCTCTCCCACGGGTTGGCCATGCACTGCTTCAGGCCGAGCGAGATGCGGCGCTTGGACATGTCGACGTCCAGCACCATCACTTCGACTTCCTGCGAGGTCGAGACGATCTTGCCGGGGTGCACGTTCTTCTTGGTCCAGCTCATTTCGGAGACGTGGACCAGACCCTCGACGCCGGGCTCCAGTTCGACGAACGCGCCGTAGTCGGTGATGTTGGTGACGCGGCCCTTGAGCTTGAGGCCGACCGGGTACTTGGCACCCGCGCCGTCCCACGGATCGCTCATCAGCTGCTTCATGCCGAGCGAGATGCGCTGCGTCTCGGGGTTGAAGCGGACGACCTGCACCTTGACCTGCTGGCCGATGGTGAGGGCTTCCGACGGATGGTTGATGCGCTTCCAGGCGATGTCGGTGACATGGAGCAGGCCGTCGACGCCGCCCAGATCCACGAACGCGCCGTAGTCGGTGATGTTCTTGACGACGCCGTCGAGCACCTGGCCTTCCGACAGCGCGCCCATCAGGCGCGTGCGGTCCTCGGCGCGGGTCTCTTCCATGACGGCGCGGCGCGACACGACGATGTTGCCGCGGCGACGGTCCATCTTGAGGATGGCGAACTGCTGGGCCTGGCCCATCAGCGGGCCGACATCGCGCACCGGGCGCACGTCGACCTGGCTACCCGGCAGGAAGGCCACGGCGCCCGAGAGGTCGACCGTGAAGCCACCCTTCACCCGGCCGAAGATCGTGCCCATGACACGTTCCTGGTCGGTGAACGCCTTCTCGAGAACGGTCCAGGCCTCTTCGCGGCGAGCCTTGTCGCGCGACAGGACGGCCTCGCCCTCCTTGTTCTCCATACGGTCGACGAAGATGTCGACCACGTCGCCTTCCTTGATCTCAGGGGCTCCGGTGCCACCGTTGGAGAACTCACGCAGCGCGACGCGGCCCTCGGACTTGAGGCCGACATCCACCACGACGAAATCGTTGGCAATGCGAATGACGCGGCCCTTGACGACCGTGCCTTCGAAGCTCGTCGAACCGCCCAGCGATTCTTCGAGAAGTGCCGCAAACTCGTCGCTCGACGTGTCGTTCGCGGGTCTACGCAGGGCGCTGCCCTTTGCCATATGGAACTCTCCATCATCGATCCCGGGACACGTGCCCCGTCGGCCAACCGGTTAAGTCCGGCGGATCCAGTGCCTTTGAAACACCGACGCAAGGACGACACGTCCCGGCGCAGTCGCCGCTGAATGTCTTCGATCCGCCGGCGGCGACTTACGGCCCGGAGAATCGAAAGCCCTTGCTCTCCATGAACGCCAAGGCGGCGGCGAAGGCCGCATCGGCATCCATGTCGCTGGTATCGAGGTGGTAAGCATCGGGTGCGGCTTTAAGAGGTGCTGCCGCCCGTTCGCTGTCGCGACGGTCCCGCTCCGCCATCTCGGCAAGAACGCGCGGCTTTATAGTGTCGACCCCCTTGGCGCGCAACTCCCGGTACCGCCGCTCCGCCCGCGCCTCGGCGCTGGCCGTCACGAATAATTTCACCGGCGCATGGGGGCAAATAACGGTGCCCACGTCGCGGCCGTCGAGTACGGCACCGGTCGCCTGGGCCGCGAACTTCCGCTGGAAATCCAGCAGCTTGGCCCGAACCTCCGGAATCGCCGCCACTTTCGACGCGGCCTGGCCCGCCCCGTCGGTCCGCAGGTCGGGATCGACCAGGTCCGACGGATCGAGGCAGCCCGCGATCTCGACCGGCGAACGGCCGGTTCTTTCCGCCTTCAGTCCGACCGCGCGGTAGAGCAGGCCGGTATCGAGGTGGGGCAGACCGAAATGCTCGGCCAGCCGTCGGGCGAGGGTGCCCTTGCCGGCGCCTGCCGGCCCGTCGATGGCGATGACAGGCTTCTGGGTCACGCGGCCTCGATCCGGGCTCCGAGATCGGCCATCAGCCTGGCGAAGCCCGGAAAACTCGTGTCGATCGGCGAGCCGTCGTCGATGGCGACGCCGTCGCGCGAGGCCAGTCCCAGCACGAGGAAGGCCATGGCGATGCGATGATCGAGGTGCGTGACCACCGTCCCGCCGCCCGCCGGCGCCTCGCCAGTCCCGTGCACGAAGAGCGTATCGGCCCCCATCTCGTGGCGGATGCCGTTGACGGCAAGCCCGGCGGAAACGCTGGCCAGCCGGTCGCTCTCCTTGGCGCGCAGCTCGGCCAGGCCCAGCATGCGCGTGGTGCCGCGGGCACAGGACGCCGCGACGGCCAGGATCGGATACTCGTCGATCATCGACGGCGCCCGCTCCGGCGGCACCTCGACACCGCGAAGCTCGCCGCCGCGCACGCGCAGGTCGGCCACCGGTTCGCCGCCCACTTCGCGGGCGTTCTCGACGGTGATGTCGGCGCCCATCTCGCGCAGCGTGTCGTAGAGGCCGGCGCGCAGCGGGTTCAGCCCGACATTCTCGACCGTCACGTCGCTGCCCGGCCGGATCGCCGCCGCCACCACGGCGAAGGCCGCCGACGAGGGATCCCCCGGCACCACGATGTCGCGCGCCTTGAGTTCGGGCCAGCCGACGACCGTGATCCGCTTGCCCCCACCGTCAGCCGGCACCACCCTCACCTCGGCCCCGAAATGGCGCAGCATGCGCTCGGTATGGTCGCGCGTGGCCTCGGGTTCGATGACGGTCGTCTCGCCCGCGGTATTGAGGCCGGCCAGGAGGATGGCGCTCTTCACCTGCGCCGAGGCGACGGGCAGCCGGTATTCGATCGGCACCATTTCGTCGGTGCCGACGATGGCGAGCGGCATGCGGCCGCCCTCGCGCGACTCGAAGCGAGCGCCCATGCGCGACAAAGGCTCGATGACCCGCTGCATCGGCCGGCGGCGCAGCGAGGCATCGCCGGTCATGAAGCTGGTGAAACGGTGGCTGGCCAGGATGCCTGACAGCAAGCGGGCCGAGGTCCCGGAATTGCCGAGATCGAGCACATTGTCGGGTTCGCGCGCCCCGCCGACGCCGAAACCGCGCACGCGCCATGCACCGCCGCCCTCGTGATCGACCCTGGCCCCGAGCGCCCGCAGCGCGGCCGCGGTGGCCAGCACGTCCTCGCCTTCCAGCAGGCCGGTGATCTTCGTTTCCCCGAGCGCCAGGGCGCCGAACATCAGCGAACGATGGGAAACCGACTTGTCGCCCGGCGCCCGGACACGCCCCTGCAACCGGTCGACGGGACGGGCGATCAGCTTCGCCGGAGCGGCATGGGCGGACAGGGCGTTCTCCACTGCAGAGTTGGGCGGCAGGCGGAACTGCAGCGCGCGGCCCTCGTAGCATGCCGGAATTTGGTTTTGACAGGGTGAAA
Source organism: Reyranella sp. (assembly GCF_965228225.1). GTDB lineage: Bacteria > Pseudomonadota > Alphaproteobacteria > Reyranellales > Reyranellaceae > Reyranella. Next base: position 4,661,008 of record NZ_OZ245801.1, read on the forward strand.
GACGCGTGACATACGCGCTCCCTCGCGGCCCTTTCGGCCGATTCCAGCACATTTGCAGGAGATTTAGCGTGGTCAAAGCGAGCTGGGGCACCAAACGCACCTGCCAGAGCTGTGCAGCGCGCTTCTACGACCTGGGCAAGAGCCCGATCAAATGCCCCAAGTGCGGGCGCGAACATGACCGCGAGGACTTCGTGAAGGTCCGCCGCGGCCGCGGCGCGGCCGCAGCGACGGCGGCGGCAGCGGCTGCAGCAGCAGCGGCGGCCAAGGCAGCGGCGGCGAAGAAGAAGGTGGACGATCTCGACGGTGACGATCTGCCCGATGTCGACGGCGACGAGGCGTTGGCGGCGGACGATCTGGACGATGACGAGGACGATCTGGAGGTCGAAGTCGAGGTCGAGGTCGACGACAAAGGTGAAGGCGATCGATAGAGCCTGTTGCCAGCGCGCGAGGCACGAATTATAACCTCGCGCCTTCCCAAGGATTTCGGGGCCATAGCTCAGCTGGGAGAGCGCTACAATGGCATTGTAGAGGTCAACGGTTCGATCCCGTTTGGCTCCACCAACTAAAACAAGGGCTTAGCCGGAAACGGCTAGGCCCTTCGTTTTTTCCGGGACACGGAAGTGACGTCTTCCAAATGGACGGGTCCCACCACGATGCGCCGTGCGGGGTGACGGCTGTTGCCATACCCTGCCTCGCCTGACCGAGCCGGGGCGCCTCGTCTCACGGGCCTTCTGCGACGCAACGAAGATCTGACGGAAGAGCATCGCCGCGGACCTTGTATCTGGCCATCACTGCTTCGAAGCGCCGCCTGCCCTGCGATTGACTGCGGCCCGCCCCGCGAGCCGCCGTTCGCGAAGGACTGCCCAAATGTAGGTCGTGCCGACTGATGCGATGACCACGAAAGTTAGAAGGTTCGCCAATCCCTTGGCGAGGAACCAGTCGTCGCTGTCGTAGACAAAACGAAATCCAGTATGGATTCCTTCGTAGATCACGGACGATATGGCCGTGGACATCATCACCACGCCGACCGGGTGTGCCAGTCTCCAAAGCGCGCCAATAACTGCCAGGCAGATCAACCAAGGAACAGGGGACAGCAGCTGAGCTGCGACAAGCATCCACCACATTGATCAACCTCTGGGGCGATGTGCGGGACAAGGGCGTATGCCCCGTCCATCTTGTAGCGACGACACAACCGGACCGCGAGCAGTTCCAGGGAGCCGGGAAGGGCGACGCGGCCAAGTCCTGGGTCGGAACAAACCCCAACAGGCAGGTCGCCCCCAGGACCTGAGACCGTTCTCTCGGAGGACCAGATTACCTTCTCGATGGAGAAGACCGCTCTCTCACGAGAGGATCTTCTGAAGGGCTTGGCCGACGAGTTGCCGAAAGCGGTGGACGACCTGACACCTACCGGACGCCTGCCGTCTCCCGGATCAGGGCGCCGTAGAAGCTCGTGCCTGGAGCTTCGGCGATGCGGTCAGGCTCTCGATCCAGCCGTCGTCTTCCTCATAGCGGAGCATCTGCAGCGCGTCGGGAAAGCGGTGCAGGAAAGCCTGTGCCAGTTCCGGAGTGAACTCGCTCTTCCACTGCGCGGCCTCGCCAGAACGTGCGTGACGTCGATTGCTTCTGGAAGCCTGGCCGAACAGGCTGTGCTCCCAGAAGCACTTGTCACACACGTCCAGTTCGGAACCTTCGAATCCCAGGAAGGAGGCAGCCTGCCGCCAGACCGAGAGCGAGCGGTCGGCCCACAGATCTTCGTACCGGAGCTCCAGGCAGTTCGGCCTGTCATATTGCCAGTCCAGCATGGCCTCTATGGTGCTGCCCGTCGCGCCCTCCAACTCGAACAGATACTGCTCGTGGACCGTGGCGAGCGAATTGAGCCGTTGTTGATACGACGCCTGGCTGTTGCCGGGTATCGTCTCGTGAAGCCACGGCTCCTCGGCCTTCTTGTGGTAGTGCATGGCCGAAATGAGGACGTCGCGCGGGTCGCGAATCAGATGAAGTATTCTGACGTCTTCCCGGCGGAGCTGGCTGGCATGCCGCGCAAATATCGAGCTGTGATTCAAAAGAATGAAAGGCGTCTTCAGAACGCGATCGAGCCGCCCATAGTGCGACCAGAAGTCGACGTAGTCTGCGCCCAGCCTGCGAGCGATCGCCTTGAACACCGTGGACATCCAGACCGTGCCGGTCTTGTGATGCGTCGCGACCACGATGTTCTGCTTCACGCCATCCCTCCCGACTTGGGCGAACAATTTACGCCGCCACCCGCGAATGCCATGCCAGGATGGCGGCAGCAACCCGTCAACCGGCGAGCGACCGTGACCGAACTCCCCAGGCAGCGGCACACCGGATCGACTATGCGCTACGCCTGCTTCCAGCAGCCGCTTGCAGCGGTACCGATAGTGGCGCCGATTGGAAGTACGCCGTGTCCACGCCCAACGATGCGAGCAAGGCCAACGCCTTGCGCCGCAGGTTGGGATCCCGGGCGGCCCTGACCACCGTCTCCGGCGCGGACGACATCGTCGCCTGGCGGCTGCGTCGGGAACCCGTCAGGCTTCGCCCGACCTCCTTCTCGATTGCCGCGATGTGCTCACGCCGAGACATGTCGACGACGGCTTCGATCAGCCCCGATTGCCAGCGCTCGAGCTTCAGGTGCGCCAGGACGGACGAGAGGACGCGGCCGGGTTCCGCTCGCAGCGCGTCCTCCGACACGATTTGAACCGAGCCCGGCACAGCCTGCGCCATTGCCTGATAGGACACCATCATTTTGGCGGAGGAAGGCAATGCGTGCTTGAAAAGGTATTCGTGGAACGCCCAATCCACGATTTGCCGTTCGCCCAGACGACCATTGGGAGCGCGAACGGGGCTCTGCCTCAGGCTGAAACTGGTCGCGGCTTTCTCGATGGGATCGCCGTAGACCAAGACCATGCGTTGGCGGGAGTCGGTCCAGGCGGCAGCGTCCACATCACCCACGGACACCGCGACAGACGCGTGGGGCGCCAGGTCGACGGGCACATGACCGTAATTCATTCCGTCATGGAGATAGTCGTAGCCGGGCGCAAAAAATGGCGTGCCCGCCCACCAGTCGAACCCGGAAGAAATTCTGTTGAATCCCGGACAAACCGTATGTCCGATAAACAGATGGCGAGACGGCAGGAGATCCGGCGCCCAGAGAAGCGGTCCTCCGCTCATATGGTCGAAGTTGAACGAGGGACCGGCAGGGTTGCCAACAAGTTGTCCGCTCAGCCGGTCGATGACATGGCCGCCTTGCCGGAGATGCGAAAGGAACGCGAAGGCAAAGCGCAGAAACCAGACATCAGCGCCGGGAACGCAGGCCACCACGGGGAGAAGCCGGACAGGGCGATGTGCACGCGGCATGAAAGCTCGCAGCATCCGTTCAAACATTTACACCGGCCGCTGATTGTCAGATATCTGAATATTACAGGATGTTGGCCAAGTCGCGAGTACTCGGCCAACCGAACGCGGGAAACGCGCAATTCTTTTTCCACCCGGAATTATGGCGGATTTACGGAAGGATTCAGTTCCCTTGCATCAGGGTCTGCCGAGCGGGCGTTAGTCCACGCACGAGCCTACGCACGGAGCCCGGCCTCAGCGATCACGATGCTCCGGCATCGCCTTCAGATGTTCCTTCGTCCAGCTCGTTACCGCATGCACGACACCGTCCTCGTCACGCATGAAGTCGAGGTCGCCGACCGGCACGCCCACCGGCTTGGCGCCGATGCCGAGAAAACCGCCGACATCGATCACGATCTGGGCTGCCGGGCCGGTGCCGTGGAGATGGGCGACCGTACCGATCTTCTCGTCGCCAGGACCGTAGATCGTGGCATCTGCGAGTATTTCCGGCGTCAATTCGTTGCCGGCGAGACGGACATGCTTGTTGTGATCCATGGTACGGGTCCTCCTTTTCTGGAAGTAAGAACCCGGTTAACCCGCCCACCGGCCGACCGTTGCGCATGCTCCCACACCTCAGCGGTCGGCTGTATTCGTGAGCAGCCGCCGATTGACGAGTTCCCGCATCACGAGGTCGGCAACCACGCGATTGCCCTCGCCCGAATGGTGATCGGAGCGATAGAGCGCATCGGCCCCGCGGGAGTCGACTGCGGCCTTGAGCGTATCGGAAAGGTCGAACGGAATGAGTCCCGCTGCAGCGGCGCAGCCCAGCACGTCGAGGACGCTACGATGGTGCGCCGTCCCCTGCGGGCCATTGTCTTTCCAGTAGCCTCGACTGTATTGCGCCATGACGACGACGGGCACACCCAGCGCCGCGAGCCTCGGCATCAGCCGGCAGGCAATCATCTCGCCGGTGCCGCGGGGTACGGCCTGGACCTCGGCGAAGTACCAGCCCTGCTGGATGCCGAGACGCTGCACCGCGAGATCGGCCAATGCCGACCGCCCCAGCCATTCCGCCACCGCCGGCAAGCGGACCGGGGCACCCGGCCTTCCCGGGACGGGCACGTTGCGGAGATCGAGCTTTCCGTTCTTCAAGGCGAAATAAGGCTTCTCGCGGCTCCAGGCGACCTTCAGTTCGGTGCGCTCGATGTCGCCGGGCGTAAAGCTCGCGACGACGAACAGCGGCTTCACCTTCGGAACGAGTTGCTCCGTGGCCAGCACCATCTGGTCGAACGCGTAGCCGCTCACGCCGGCGTTCACCACCTTCCGCCCGATCATGTCCTGGAGATAGGCCGGCCAGGCCTCGTCATCCTTGACCTCGTCGCCTTTGGCGAAGGAAGAACCGGTCACGAGGATGGCAGGCTCGGCGAGCGATGCCTGGGCGGAGGCGCGACGAAAGCCGTCGGCGTCGGAATTGTAGGTGTTCGACGTACAGTTGGCCGGGGACGTCCAGCCGATCGCCGCACTATAGGGGTACTGGCACCGTTCGCCGCCGGGGCCCGTCCCCATGCGCTGGTGGGCCAGGTTGGGCCAGTTCACGAGCCCCTCGGGGCCCCACCGCAAGAGCCGGCATCCGACCTCGAGGAGCGCCAGCGACATCAGCAGCGATGCCGTCACGAGCGCAACGCGAGTCACCCAACCTGTCGTTTTCGAACGGAACGTCCGCTCGCCTTTCGGGGCAGCGACGGCTGCCTCTCGATCGACGCCCATACCTCACCTCCCGGAACGGCAAAAATACCATTCGCGCGTTGGCAAAGGGAATGGGGCGACGGCTCCTAGAGTCTTTCCGTTTTACATTCACCCACCACCTCATCCTGAGGAGCCGTGCACAGCACGGCGTCTCGAAGGATGGGCAAACGATGGGGTGCGCGTGCCCACCCTTCGAGACGCTCACTGCGTTCGCTCCTCAGGGTGAGGTCAGTGTTGAGATGGTCGGCTCGATTCTATCTCGTCCGGTAACGCTCTAGAAGCCACGCTCAGGTGAAGAAGACGCCGGGAAATCGCCGCTCTTTCGTCAGGAACCCGACGGAAATGCGAGATGCCGGGCGGCCCTTGCGAGCGCCCCCTCGCGGGCCTCGAGCTGGTCCATGATGGAGAAATGATTGAGGCCGGCGAGCGGCAGCAGCTCGCTGGACAGGCCGGCCGCGCGGCGCGCTTCATGATAGGCGACGGACTGGCGCTGGAGTTCCGGCAGCTCGGCGGTGCCGTAGGCCAGCACGACCGGAGCACTCTTCTGCGGAAGATGCAGGAGCGGACTCGTTCGGGTCGCCTCGTCCGCCGTCAAGTTCAGCTTTTCGTTGAGGTAGTTCAGCCGGCAGGGTTCGACGTCGTAGATGCCGCTGATGGCGAGCCCGGCATCGACCTCGTCCATCGCCAGCGTCGTGGCCGTCAGATGACCGCCCGCCGACCAGCCCGACACGACCAGCCGGTCCTGCGCCACGCCCTGCCGCGGACCTTCGCGGCGCAGCCAGCGCACCGCTTCGGCGATTTCCTCGACGATCGCCGAGAGCGTGGCCTCGGGGGCCAGCGTGTAGCCCAAGAAGGCGACGTCCATGCCGTTCGCGAGCGGGCCCTCGGCCATGCAGGCGAAGATTTCCTTGCTGTTGCGCTGCCAGTAGCCGCCGTGGATGAAGGCGAACAGCGGCGCCTTGGCGCGGCCGCAGCGGTACAGGTCGAGCTTGTTGCGGGGCCGCGGGCCGTAGGCCAGGTCGAGCCCCTCGGCATGCAAGGCCCGGAAGCGTTCGCTGCGCGCGATCCAGCCGTCGCGGCGCGAGCCGGAATCGGCCACCGCATTGGTATTGTCGTAGGCCTTGTCGAGTTCAGCCCGCGTCATGCCGCGCCACACGATCTCACTCATCGCCGGATCTCCCCTTGCAGACGTCCCCTGTAGCACAGCCCTTCCCCGCTTTGCCGTTCGGTGCGAACGTTGCCTGGATGCCTTCCGCTGCCCGCCCCACCGCCCTGCGCGGCCCCGCCCTCACCTTCACCGGCGATCCGTTCCGCGACGGACTCGAGCGGACCCTCGTGCACGAGCCCGACGCGATCGTGGCGATGCAGGACGGGCGCATCACCCATTTCGGCGCCGCCGCGCGCATCGCCCCGTTGCTGCCCGCCGGCACGGAGATCCGGGATTTCGGCAAGGATGCGCTGATCTCCGCGGGCTTCATCGACACCCACGTGCATTTCCCCCAGACGACGATGATCGCGAGCCACGGCGCCCAGCTTCTCGACTGGCTCGACCGCTACACCTTCCCGGCAGAGCTGAAGTTCGCCGACCGCGCCCATACGCGGCGGGTGGCCCGCGCCTTCCTGCGGGAGAACCTGCGCAACGGCATCACGACGAGCTGCGTCTACTGTTCCGTACACGCCCATTCGGCCGACATCCTGTTCGAGGAGGCCGAAGCGCTCGGCCTGCGGCTCGCCGCCGGCAAGGTGTTGATGGACCGTAACGCGCCGGAGGCGCTGCGCGACGACGCCCAGACCGGCTACGACGATTCGCTGGCGCTGATCCGCAAGTGGCACGGCCGCGGACGCCTGCTCTATGCCATCACGCCGCGCTTCGCCGGCACGAGTTCCCCCGAACAACTCGCGGCCGCCGGCGCGCTGTGGCGCGACCATCCCGACTGCCTGATGCAGACGCACATCGCGGAGACACAGGCCGAAGTCGCCTGGATCGCTGAACTGTTTCCCGACCGCGCCAACTACCTCGACGTCTACGATCATCACGGTCTGTGCGGCCGGGGCGCGGTGTTCGGTCATGGCATCTGGCTGGGCGACGACGAGCTGAAGCGCCTGCACGCGGCGGACGCCGCGATCTCCCACTGCCCGACCTCGAACTTCTTCCTGGGCAGCGGCGTCTTCGACATCGCGCGCGCCAAGCACGCCGACCGGCCGGTCCGCGTCGGCCTCGGCACCGATATCGGCGCCGGCACCTCCTTCTCGATCCTGCAGACGCTCAACGAGGCCTACAAGGCGGCCCAGCTCAACCGCCATCCCCTCTCGGCCGCCCATGCCTACTATCTCGCGACCCGCGGCTCGGCGGCCGCCCTGCATCTCGACGACAAGGTCGGCAGCATCGCGCCCGGCATGGAAGCCGACCTGGTCGTGCTCGACATGCGCTCGACACCGCTGATCGCCTTCCGCATGGACGAGGCCCGCGACTTCGCCGAGCAGCTCTTCATCCAGATGATCCTGGGCGACGACCGGGCCGTCCAGGCGACCTACGTGGCAGGCCGGCTGGCTCACGACCGCTGAAGACGCCACACTTTCCCTTGGGTGAATTTTCCGTGTCGCACCATAAATATGGTGGAAGAGGGGCCGGATTGCCGTTACGGTTCCAGAGGTAGCTGAAGGAGGGTTTTTATCCGTTCGAGGACATGTCCCCCGACGGAAAATGGTTCACCGGTGGAACTTCCACCGCGTGCCCGACGGCCTCACCTTGCAGCCAGACCACCGATCGCCAACGCCTCCGCTCGCCGGGGGCGTTTTTTGTTCTGGGCGATCGATCACGCTCCTTTGACCCTGACACCGGAGTAAGAATATGGCCAAACGCGCCGCACGCCGAGCCAAGCTGCACGCCATCGAAGGTGCCCGTATTCACAACGTCGTCTTCGACCAAACTCCGGCCAACGATCGAGATCAGAGCTATATCAAGAAAGTCCGGCCACGCAGCGACAACCAACGCCACCTGATGGAGGCGATCGACTCCAAGCCGCTCACCGTGGCGCTGGGCCCCGCCGGCACGGGCAAGACCTATCTGGCGATCGCCGCCGCCGTCGAAGCCCTCGAAAGCGGCACCGTCTCGCGAATCGTGCTGTCGCGGCCGGCCGTCGAAGCGGGAGAGAATCTCGGATTCCTGCCCGGCGACATGCGCGAGAAGCTCGACCCCTATCTGCGCCCCCTATGGGACGCCCTCAACGACCGGCTGGGCGCCAAGCGTCTCGCCCAGAATCTCGACGACGGCACGATCGAGATCGCGCCGGTCGCCTTCATGCGGGGGCGGACGCTCAATAACGCCTTCGTCCTGATCGACGAGGCCCAGAACTGCACCTACGGCCAGCTGAAGATGCTGCTGACGCGGCTGGGCTGGCACTCCACGATGGTGATGACCGGCGATCCCGACCAGACGGATCTGCTGCCGGAGCTGTCCGGACTGGCCGCGATCGCCACGAAGCTGGACGGGCTCGAGGACGTCGCCGTGGTCCGCCTGACGCAGGGCGACGTGGTCCGTCATCCCCTGGTCGGCCGCATGCTGTCGGTGCTGTAAAGCCACCGAATTTATCCACAGATCGAAGCGGGCCGACCAATTGGATCGAATCGGGAACGAAATGGATGGCCAGCGTTTTCTACGGTGGGGTTAGAACGAAGAATTTCTAGCCAGATCAACACACTACCAGAGGGGTGACGGGCGACTGTCACCCCTCTCACATTGAGTCAATACGGTGACGCTTGGGTAACGTCCGAAGGTCCTTGGGTTTCTTCACAGACTTCCCCACATGGCCCGTTTGCCTTGTACGGAGGCCCCGGCAACACCATTCTCCGCCCCCGTGACCGAAGAAGCCGACATCGATCTGCCCCCCAGCGAAGGCTCCCTTGCCGATGGCATGCGGATCATCGCCGAGTTCGTGCGGACCCTGCCGCGCAAGCCCGGCGTCTACCGCATGATCGCGGCCGACGGGGAGGTCCTGTACGTCGGCAAGGCGCGCTCGCTGCGCAGCCGGGTGGGCTCCTACACGCAGCCGACCCGGCTCGCCGCGCGCCTGATCCGCATGGTGTCGGCGACGCGGACCATGGAGTTCTCGGTCACCGACAGCGAAGCCGAAGCGCTGCTGCTCGAAAACAACCTGATCAAGCGCTTCCGGCCGCGCTTCAACGTCCTGCTGCGTGACGACAAGTCGTTTCCCTACATCGTCATCCGCCGCGACACCGAATGGCCGCAGATCGCCAAGCATCGCGGCACGCGCGAACCGGGCAACGAGTATTTCGGACCGTTTGCCTCCGCCACCGCGGTCAACCGTACGCTCTATGCGCTGCAGCGCGCCTTCCCGCTGCGCTCCTGTTCGGACGGCGTCTTCTCGACGCGCACGCGGCCCTGCCTGCAGTACCAGATCAAGCGCTGCACGGCGCCCTGTGTCGGTCGCATAGACAAGCCGCAATACGAGGCCATCGTCGAAGACGTTCGCGGCTTCCTCGGGGGCCGCAACCGCGAGATTCAGCAGACCCTGTCGCAGCGCATGGAGCAGGCCTCGGCCAATCTCGAGTTCGAGAGCGCCGCCATCCTGCGCGATCGCATCCGCGCCCTGGCCCAGATCACCTCGCACCAGTCGATCAGCCTGCCGTCGATCGACGAGGCCGACATCTTCGCCGCGCATGCCGAAGGCGGGCAGGTGTGCGTCCAGGTCTTCTTCCTGCGCGCCGGCCAGAATCTCGGCAACCGCGCCTACTTCCCGAGCCACGGCAAGGAGCTCGACGAGGGTCAGGTGCTCGAAGCGTTCATGGGCCAGTTCTACGAGGCCAGGCAGGCGCCCAAGCTGATCCTGACCAGCCACGACGTGCCCGAGCGCGAGCTGATGGAGAGCGCGCTCGCTCTGTCGGCCGGCCACAAGGTCGAGATCCGACAGCCCAAGCGCGGCGACCAGAAGGATGCGCTCGACCAGGCGGTGAACAATGCCCGCGAGGCGCTGGGCCGTCGCATGGCCGAGCGCGGCACGCAGCGCACCTTGCTCGAGGGCGTGGCGCGCGTGTTCGGCCTCGACGCGCCGCCCGAACGCATCGAGATTTATGACAACAGTCACATTCAGGGGACGGCGGCGATCGGCGCGATGGTCGTCGCGGGACCCGAGGGCTTCAACAAGAACGCCTACCGCAAGTTCAACATCAAGACCGAAGGCGCCGCGGGCGACGACTTCGCCATGATGCGCGAGGTCATGAGCCGCCGCTTCGGCCGCGCGCTCAAGGAGAATCCCGAGCGCGACGACGAGCATTGGCCGGACCTGCTGCTGATCGACGGCGGCCAGGGCCAGCTCGAAGCGGTCCGCGGGGTGATGAGCGAACTCGGTCTCGAGGACATCGCGCTGGTGGGCATCGCCAAAGGGCCCGACCGCGATGCGGGCCGCGAGCGCTTCTTCATGATGGGCAAGCCGCCTTTCTCGCTCGAGCCGCGCGATCCCGTCCTCTACTTCCTGCAGCGTCTGCGGGACGAGGCACATCGCTTCGCGATCGGGACTCACCGCACGCGCCGTGCGGCAGACCTGACACGTTCGGCGCTCGACGAGGTGCCGGGCATCGGCGCCGGTCGCAAGCGCGCGCTGCTCAACCATTTCGGCAGCGCCCGTGCGGTCTCGGGGGCGACCCTCGAGGATATTAAGTCCGTGCCCGGAATCTCGAGTGCACTCGCCCAGAAAATCCATGACCACTTCCGGGGCGGCCGGTAAGGTCGGGGCGATGCTGTTCAATCTTCCCAACATGCTCACCCTGTCGCGCATCGTCGCGATCCCGCTGGTCGTCGCCTGCTTCTGGCTCGACCGCGGTTGGGCCCAGTGGTTGTCGATGGCGCTGTTCGTGGCCGCGGCGGTGACCGACTGGTTCGACGGATATTTCGCGCGGCGCTATCACCAGATTTCGCGCTTCGGCCGCTTCCTCGATCCGATCGCCGACAAGCTGCTGGTCGCCGCCGCCCTGGTCATGCTGGTCGACAACGGCACGCTCTCCGGCCTGAACGTACTGGCCGCCCTCATCATCCTGGCGCGCGAGATCCTGGTCTCCGGCCTGCGCGAATTCCTCGCAGAACTGCGCGTCGGCCTCCCGGTCAGCGCGCTCGCCAAATGGAAGACGGCCGTGCAGATGGTGGCCATCGCCGCATTGCTGGTCGGCGATTCAGCCGCGCACTGGGTCACGCAGGCCGGCATCGTGCTCATCTGGATCGCCGCGGCGCTCACGCTCATCACCGGCTACGACTATCTGCGCACCGGCCTGCGCCACATGGCGGAAGACACTCCCGCGTCGGGCGGCCAGAAGTGAAGATCCGCTATTTCGCCTGGATGAAGCGGACCGTCGGCGTTCCCGAGGAAGAGGTGACGCCGCCGGACGGCACCGACACGGTGGGCGATCTCGTCGTCTGGCTGCGTGGCCGCAGCCCGGGCCATGCCGAGGCCTTGGCCGAGGGCGCCGCGTTCGGCGCCGCCGTCGACCAGCGCACCGCGACGTTCGACGTGAAGCTCGCCGGCGCGCGCGAAGTCGCCTTCTTCCCGCCCTTCACCGGCGGGTGATGCGATGAGCGTCCGTGTCCAGGAAGCCGACTTCGACGTCGGCGCCGAGCTGGCCCGCCTCACCGACGGCAACAAGCGCATCGGCGGACTCGCGGTCTTCGTCGGCCTGGTGCGCGAGATGCATGTCCGCGAGGGCTATCACCGCGACAGGATCGATGCGCTGACGCTCGAACACTATCCCGGCATGACCGAGACGGCGCTGCAGCAGATCGAAGCCGAGGCCAACCGGCGCTGGCCGCTCGAGGCGACCCTGATCGTGCATCGCTACGGCCGCATGGAACCGGGTGAACGGATCGTGCTGGTGGCCGTCGGCTCGCCGCATCGCGAGGCGGCCTTCGAGGCTTGCGAATTCCTGGTCGACTGGCTGAAGACCAAAGCGCCCTTCTGGAAGCTGGAAGACACACCGAAGGGCGAGCAATGGGTCGGCGCCCACGAAGGCGACGACGCCGCCGCGGCGCGCTGGGAGAACAAGTAACCGTTTGACCCCTCCGCCCCTGCGGGGCACCTCCCCATTTGAATCTATCGGATTCACACATCTCATAGTCCGAGGGAGGCGCCATATTTGATGGCGCGGAACTGATCGAGGCCGATGCGCATGACCTTCGGCCCTGGCTTGCCGTAGTAGCCGGTCCATCCTCCGAGCCTGGCGATGACCCAGGCTGCGAAGGCGAGGCTGGCTTTGGGGTGGGGATTGCGCTGTCGCTGGGTCTTGCCTTCGAGCCTGGCCGATACGGCTTCGAGGATAGGCTGATCCTGTGGCTCGAAGGCATCGCCAAGGCGTTGATCGGTCGTGCCGTCGCGGGCCTGCACGAGTTGCTTGATGGTGACGGCGGCGATGGCGGCGGCGGCCGTCAGGTTGATCATGGCCTGCGGCTCGCCGATATCGGCCGCCTCGATGTCGAAGCCTGCGGTCTTGAGCGTGCGGAAGAACTCCTCGATCGTCCAGCGCTGGCGATACAGATCGACGATCCTTCGCGCCTGAGGGCCGGTCGCGACAGGATGCGTCGTCAGCAATCGCCAGTGGATCGGCTGGCCGGCCGCTGGCGCCGAGGTCTCGCGCACGTCGACCAGGGTCAGGTCGAGCGTCTCGGGCAAGGTCGGATCGGCCCCATGCAGGGGCCGGCGCAAGGTCACCGGCGCGAAGCGCAGGGCAAGCTCGGTGTCACGCTCGGGCCGACCGGGCGCTGCCGGAATGGTCGCGGCGAAGCGGCCCTGCTCGGGTTGTCCGTCGATGAAGTCGAAGAGCAAGCCTTCAGCCTCTTGGGCCGATGTCTCGATGCGCCGGTTCTGGCAGGCCCGCACGATCAGCTCGACGTTCGCGGGACGGCGCGCGAACAGCTCGTAGAAGTCGCTCTCGCGGTCCGACACCGCCGTGATGCTGCGCGCCTGCGACAGCGCCGCACCGGCCTGACGAGCCCCGTCGATCCAGCGCTGCGATTCCTTGGCCTTCGTCTCGCGCTGGCGACGCGGCGCCCGCACCCCTTCAGCCCGGTTCCACACCTGCATCGACACCACGCCCAGCAAGGCCCCGCTGCCGGCTTCCACCGCCAGCACCGGGTGAAGCAGCAATCCCCGCGCTGCGCCGCCCTTGCCGACGATCCCGTAGCCGGCGGCCGCCGCACGGCGACCGCCCAGCGCCAGTTCGCTGGTATCCTGGATGGCCACAACATCCCGGCCCGCCGCCCGACCTCCCGTCAGAGTGCCGGCGTGCTGTGACATCTCCTCCACCGTCACCGACCGGTTACGCAGCAGACGCGTGAACTGCATCTCCCGCGCCCGTGTTCCGCCGAGCCGTCGGATGCACGACCCGGGCTGCAGCACCAGCGCCGCATGCAGCAAAGCCCCCCTTTTTGCAGCCGGCGGTCGCCGAAACCACCAAGACCGTACTCGATCCCCGACATCGAACTCTCCATCCGCTGTGCCTCGGACAGAGAATCCAATCGCCTCACACCGCGCAACTAAGATGTGTGAATGCGATAGCCATTTGAATGGGGAGGAACGAGGAGCGATTGCCTCCCCATTCAAATGGGGAGGTGTCGGCGTCTACGCCGACGGAGGGCTCATCTCGCCCATCGCCTCCAGCACGCCGTGGATCTGGGCGACCACGTTCGCCCCCTCGCCGATCGCCGCGCCGACCCGTTTCACCGATCCGTAGCGCACGTCGCCGACCGCGAAGACTCCCTGCACGTTCGTCTCGTAAGCGCGCGGCGGACGCTTGGGACAGGGCGCCTCGACATCGGCGCCGGTGCGGATGAAGCCGGTCCTGTCGACGTCGATGCCGCACTCCTGCATCCACTCGGTCGCGGGCTCGGCGCCGAGAAACTGGAAGACGTGACGGATCGGCCGGTGCGTTTCGGTGCCGCTGGGACGGTGCCGCCATGTCACGCCGCGCAAGCCGCTCTGTTCGGTACCGACGAGTTCGACGATCTCCGTCTCGGCCAACACCTCGATGTTCGGCGCCGACGCGATGCGATCGATGAGGTAACGGGACATGGTCTCGGCGAGACCGCTGCCACGGACCAGGATCCACACTTTCGCGGCATGGCCCGACAGGAAGACCGCCGCCTGTCCGGCCGAGTTGCCACCGCCGACGATGACCACCTCGGCATTGGCGCAGAGCCTGGCCTCGATGGGCGAGGCCCAGTACCACAGGCCGCGATTGAGGAAGTCCCCGAGATTGGGCAGCGACAGCTTGCGATAGCGCGCGCCCGAAGCGATCACCACGGTCTTGGCCTGCACGCGCCAGCCATCCGTCATTTCGAGCACCATGGGCCGCGCGAGTCCGCCGCCACAATCCAGTCGCGCGACTTCGAGCGGGATGACGAACTGCGCGCCGAATTTCTGCGCCTGCACGAATGCGCGCGCGGTCAGCGCCTGGCCCGTGATTCCCGTCGGGAAGCCGAGATAGTTCTCGATGCGCGCGCTGGCGCCGGCCTGGCCCCCGAAGGCACGGGTCTCGACGACGAGCACCGACAGACCTTCGGACGCGGCGTAGACGGCGGTCGACAGACCGGCCGGCCCCGAGCCCACGATCGCGATGTCGTAGAGGCGCGGCTCGGCACTTTCCTGCAGCAGGCCGATGCACAGCGCCAGCTCCTGTTCGCTGGGATTGCGCAGGATCGTGCCGTCGGGACAGACGACGAGAGGATAGTCGGCCGCGTCGGGCGACAGACGTTCGATCATCTTCGCCGCGTCGGGATCGGTCTCGGGATCGAGGATGGCGTGCGGCTGGCCGTTGCGCGTCAGGAACCCCTGGAGGCGGATCATGCCCGGCTGTGTGAGTTCGCCGACCAGGATCGGACCGACTCGATTGACCTCGATCAGGCGCACGCGACGCAGGATCAACGCCCGCATGATCCTTTCGCCGAGTTCCGCCTCCGCGACCATCAGGGCCCGCAACTGGTCGTGCGGCACGATCAGCGCCTCGACATCCTCCTCGGCGCGAACGTCGACCATCGCCGGCTGACCTGCGAGTTCAGCCAGTTCGGCGGCGAAATCGCCCGGTCCCATGGCCGCAATGGGCGAGACATGGTCCAGACCGTCATGTCCCAGGATGGCGATCCGCCCCGAGAGGATCACGCACATGCCGGGACTTTGCTTGCCGGTCCGCGCCAGGAACTCGCCGGCCTTGAAATTCTGCTTCGTGCCGAAGCGGCCCATGCGCTTCAGCTCCGCCGCCGTGAGCACCGGATACATCTGGTGGCGGCGCGCTTCTTCCATGGTCGGTGGAACGGGATCGGCCACGCGAAACTCCTCTTGGCTTGGGCGCTTCAGCCCAGCGCAACTAGAGCAAGATTCGTGACACCGCGCTCGCGCAATCTGTCCGCTGCCATCAAAGCACGCTGGCCGCTGCGGCACGCCAGCACGACCCGCGCAGAAGGCGTGCCCAGTTCGTCGATCGTGTCGACGACCAGCCGCCGCGCGCCGGCGAAGGGCGAGACCGGCGCCTCGTCGAGGCCGCGCAGGTCGACGACGATGTCGTCGGATCGCACCTGATCGGGCGCGATGAACGCCACCTGATCGTCGGGTTCCGGACTGCCGGCAAAATCGAAGCCGCCGAAGGCCATGCGCTTGGCGTCGAAAGTGACGACCCGGCCCAGCACCGCGGGTTCGAGGCCGAGCAGATGATGCAGCGTGAGGTGGGCCTGCAGGCTGCCCATCATCGCCACGGCGGTACCGATCACGCCCACCGTGGCGCAGGTGCCGCCATCGACCGAGACTTCCGGGAATACCGCGCGATAGCTGGGCCCGCCGCCGCAGAAGACGCCGGCATAGCCGGTCATGCCGATCACCGAGGCGCTCACCAGCGGCCTGGCCGCCGCGAAGCAGACGTCGCTCAGCATGTAGGTCACGGCGAAACTGTCGGCGGCGTCGACCACGATGTCCGCCTCGGCGACCAGTCGCGCCGCGTTCTGCGGCGTCAGCCGCTCGGCGACCGCGTCGATGCGGACATGCGGATTGAAGCGCTGCAGAGTGGCGCGCGCCGCCTCGGCCTTGAGCTTGCCGATGTCGGCCATGCCGTAGAGCGGCTGGCGATGCAGGTTCGTTTCCTCGACCGTGTCGTGATCGACGATCGTCAGCCGGCCAACGCCGGCGCCCGTGAGGTACTGCAGGACCGGGCAGCCGAGACCGCCCGCACCGACCACCAGCACCGAAGCCGCCGCGAGACGCGCCTGTCCTGCTTCGCCGATCTCCGGCAGCACGGCCTGGCGGGCGTAGCGGTTGGTCACGGCCTTCTCGTCGCGGAGATCCACGCCCTGGCCTGACCGATCGGATCGGCATGATTCACGATGTCGCCCACGACGGAGGCAATGTCGGCGCCCGACTTCAGGCACAGCAGCGCGCGTTCCAGCGTCAGTCCGCCGATCGCGACCAGCGGCCGGTCACCGATCAATTTCTTCCATTCGGCCAGCCGCTCGGTGCCCTGCGGCGCCCACGGCATCTGCTTCAGCTTGGTCGGCCAGATCGGCCCCAGCGCGACATAGTCGGGATCGATGGCCAGTCCCTTGTCGAGCTCTGCATGGTCGTGCGTGCTGACGCCGATCTTGATGTTGGCCCGGCGCAGCGCCTTCACGTCGGCATCGACCAGGTCCTCCTGGCCGAGATGGACCCAGGCACAGCCTTCGTCGATGGCGACCTGCCAGTAGTCGTTCACGATCAGGTCGGCGCCATGCTGCGCGCAGACGGCCTTCGCCTCGCGCACCTGGCGGCGGATCTCGGCCTCTTGCTGGTCCTTGATGCGCAGCTGAATGAGCCTGGTGCCGATGGGCACAAGCTTCAGCACCCAGTTGGAATCCGGCACCACGGGATAGAACGGATCGAGCATTGTCTTAGTCTCCAAGCGCCGCTTTGCCGATCACCGGCGTCGACGGTACGGCCATGTCGCGCGGCTCCATCGGGCGCGCCAGATAGGCGGCACGACCGGCTTCGACGCCGAGTGCGAAGGCACGCGCCATCTCGACCGGATCGCCCGCCTCGGCCACCGCCGTGTTCAGCAGCACCGCGTCGTAGCCCAGTTCCATCGCCGCCGCCGCGTGCGAGGGCACACCCAGCCCGGCATCGACCACCAGCGGGATGTCGGGAAAGTGCGCACGCATCGAACGCAGCCCATAGACATTGTTCAGGCCGCGCGCCGAACCGATCGGCGCGCCCCAGGGCATCAGCACCCGGCAGCCCGCCTCGACAAGCCGCTCGGCGACCACGAGATCCTCGGTCGTGTAGGGGAACACTTCGAACCCCTCTTCGGAGAGAATGCGGGCCGCCTCGACCAGGCCGAACACGTCGGGCTGCAAGGTGTCGGCCTCGCCGATCACCTCGAGCTTGATCCAGGGCGTGTCGAACAGCTCGCGCGCCATGTGGGCGGTCGTCACCGCCTCCTTCACCGAATGGCAGCCCGCGGTGTTGGGCAGCACCCGCACGCCCATCGACTGGATCAGCGACCAGAAGGCCTGACCGGCTCGCCCCGCCCCGCTCTCGCGGCGCAGCGACACGGTCACGACATCCGCACCCGACGCCTTGACCGCGCGTTCGAGGACCGCCGGCGAGGGATAGCGCGAGGTGCCGAGCAGCAGCCGCGACTTCAGCTCGACGCCGTAGAACGACGACATGGTCATCCTCCCTGCATCGGCGCGACGACTTCGATCTTGTCGCCGTCGGCCAGCTCGGTGCGCGGCCGCGCGGCGGCGGCGACGAAGCGGCCGTTCACCGCCGTCGCGATCTTGCGACCGCCATAGCCGAGATTTTCCAACGCCGCGGCCAGCGTGCCGGGCGAGACCTCATGCATGTCGTCGTTCAGGAATATCCGCATCTCTCGTCTCCAGTAGAACGGCATCGGCGACCTGCCGCGCCAGCCAGGGCGCGAGCAGGAAACCATGCCGGAAAAGCCCGTTGGCGTGCAGCACGCGGCCGTTGCGCCGGAGGCACGGCAGGTTGTCGGGAAAGGTCGGCCGCAGGTCGGCGCCCAACTCGACGATCTCGGCCTCGCCGAACGCCGGGTGGAGCGTGTAGGCCGCGTTCAGCAACTCCATGGCCGAACGCACGCTGACGGCGCGGCGTTCCTCGCTCTCGATCATCGTGGCGCCGATCATGAAGACGCCGTCGCCGCGCGGCACGATGTAGAGCGGGATGCGCGGATGCAGCAGCCGCACCGGACGCGACAGCGATACGTCGCGGGTCCGCACCACGAGCATCTCGCCGCGCACGCCGCGCAGTTCGGGCAGCGCATCGCGCGCGGCCAGCCCGCGGCAATCGACGACGAAGCTCCCTTCGACTTCCGATTGCGTGCCCTCGACACCGAAGCGGATTGGAACACCGCGCGCCTCGAGCCCCGCAGCCAGCGACGCCAGCGCCTTGCGCGGCTCGAGATGGGCTTCGTCCGGGAAGAACAACGCACGGCGGAAGCGACCGGCGAGATCGGGTTCGAGGGACGCGATGCGGTCGCCGTCAATCCACTCGTAGCGCTCGGTCCGCGCCGCAAAGCGCGTGAGGTCGGCGGCATCGCGCGGCGGCGTGAGGACCAGGCTGCCCCGGCTGACGGTTTCGGGATGGTGGCGGCGCCACCAGTCGATCGATGGTTCGCCCAGACGGGCGACGATCTCGTCGGTGGTCGCCCGCTCGCACCACGGCGCCAGCATGCCCCCGGCCATCCAGGAACAGGCGCTTTCGCCCAGGCGGGCGCTGCGCTCCAGCACCTCGACGGTGACACCGCGGTCGGCAAGCTCGGTTGCGCAGGCCAAGCCTGCGACGCCAGCTCCGATGATTGTTACGACAGGCCGATCCAACACAGCTGACTCCCGTTCCTTCGCCGGCATGACCCGGATCAGGTTCAAAGGGTTCAACCGTTAAGGCTGTCTCAGCCCGCTTCCCATATGGAGGTCAGGCACCCCTCGGACGTCATCGAGAAAAGGGGATCGCAGGCCCCGATGTCAAGCGGCGGGAGGCCTCCCCCGTTATTCATGGCTGGCCGGGGAGTTTCGATCATCGGCTCGCTGTGAGCGATCTTCGCCGTCATCGGCCTGATCATCAACTGGCGATCGGCTTCGTCGCCTGACTGTTTCGGCATTCTGGCGGTCCTGCAGGCCGACAAGGAAGCAAACACGGCGCTTCCTTCACTCTTCTCACCTCATCCTGAGAGTCTGGCCGTAAATGAATTGAATCGATTCAAGCACTTACCTCATCCTGAGGAGCCGCGCCTTGCGCGGCGTCTCGAAGGATGGGCAACAGGTAAGGTGCGCGTTCCCACCCTTCGAGACGCATCGCTGCGCGATGCTCCTCAGGGTGAGGCTATTGGGGCTATTTGTAGCCTCTTGTTTTGGCGGCATTCATTTCCGGCCAGCCTCTGAGGAGCCGTGCGCAGCAGGGCGTCTCGAAGGATGGGCAACGGAGGTGGTGCTCGTGCCATCCTTCGAGACGGCCCTTCGGGCCTCCTCAGGATGAGGTTTTGTTGGAGGGCCGATCCTACGCCGCCAGCGACGATGCCGGCGTCATCAGGTGCGTGGCCTCGCCGAAGCCTTCGCTGTCGGGGGCGCGCACCAGCTTCTGGAAGTCGGCCATCAGCGTCTTGGCAACGGGACCCGCCTGGAAGTGATGCTGGTCGATCGAGCCGACCGGCACGATCTCGGCGGCGCTGCCGCACAGGAAGACCTCGCTCGCGTTGCTCAGTTCCTCCGGCATCACGTCGCGTTCCTCGACCGTCCAGCCGCGTGCACGGGCCATGCCCATCACCGCACGGCGCGTGATTCCATCGAGGAAGTTGTGCGGCGTCGGCGTGACCAGCCTGCCGTCGATCACCAGGAAGATGTTGGCGCCCGTCGTTTCGGCGATACGGCCCTGCCAGTCGAGCATCAGCGCATCGTCGAACCCGGCTTTCAGCGCGCGGTCCTTCTCGATGCCGCAGATCACGTAGAGGCCCGCCACCTTGGCGTGGCCCGGCGCCGTCTCCGGCGAGGGCCGGCGGTACTTGGCCATGGTGACGTTGATGCCGGCATCGCGCGCCTGGACCGACAGGCGGCCTTCCTGCGCCCACGGGGCGATGGCGAGATGCACCGTCGTGCCGATCGCCGACACGCCCAGCACCTCCGAGCCGCGCCAGGCGATCGGGCGGATATAGCCGGCGGTGAGGTCGTTGGCCTTCACGACCGCGCGGGTCGCCTCGTCGATCTGCTCGCGCGACCAGGGCAGGTCGTAATCGAGCAGGTTGGCCGAACGGATCAGACGCGCGCTGTGCGCCGACAAGCGGAAGACGCGGCCGTCATAGATGCGTTCGCCTTCGAACACGGCCGAGCCGTAGTGGAGCGCGTGGGTGAGCACGTGCATGCGGCTCTCGCGCCAGGGCACCAGCTTGCCGTCCAGCCAGATCACGCCGTCGCGGTCATCCATGGTTAAGGACATTGCGATATCCTTCCTCAATTGATTCCAAATAGGTCTCTGGAGACACCTCCAGAACAACTATCGACCTAATTAGGTCAATAATACTGACCCTGTCAATCACACTGACCCTGCGTGCTTTCGTGCCGGAATCTCAGGTCAGGAGGAGAGGCATTCCCGGGTCGCCCTTCTGCATTGCCCGCTGGTAGGCCGGACGAGCGGCGATCCTCTGCAGATAGGCGCGGATCGCGGGATAGGGCGCGAGGTCGAACGGCAGGAAGTTGCGCATGGTGGTGAGCGAGAAGACGGCCATGATGTCGGCCGTCGTGAGCTCCGCCCCGGCCAGGTAATCAGCCGTCCCGAGCCGGGCCTCGACGAGACCGAGGGCGAGATCGAGACGGGCCTTCATGGCCTTGATCAGGGGATTGTCGGCCGGAAGATCGAGCCGCCCCAGGATCATGTTGCGGCCCGTCGCCGGCTGGAGCGTGCCGTTGGCGAAATGGAACCAGTAGAGGAACGACGCGAAGTCGGGATGGTCCGGCGCCAGCACCAGCCGGCCCTTGCCGTAGCGGGCGACGATGTATTCGACGATCGCACCCGATTCGGCCAGCAGCACGTCGCCGTCCTCCATCACCGGCGCCGCACCGAGCGGATGCAGGGCCTTGTATTCCGGCGGCGCGAGCCGCGTGACGGAGTCGCGATCGTACAGCTTCAGCTCGTAGGGGATGCCGAGTTCCTCGCACAGCCAGACGACCCGCTCTGACTGCGACATGCCGAGATGGTGAACGGTCAGCATGGCGCCCTCGCATGGTTTCGGAAAATTTCTGGAACGAGTTCGCGCGGTAACATCGGCGCGCGCGGGGTGTCAACGCAGCCCGCTCGCACTATAACGGATGGCGTGGAATCCAGAGCCCCCGCCAATCCCCTGTTCCTGCGCGACGAAGAGCTGCGACAGGGCATCGAGCTGATGTTCTATGCCTATCGCGACTTCACCTTCGAATCCGACGAGCAGCTTCGGCGCTACCAGCTCGGCCGTGCCCATCACCGGGCGCTGTACTTCATCGGGCGCCATCCCGGGCAGACGGTCGGGCATCTCCTGTCGATCCTGAAGGTGACCAAGCAGTCGATCAGCCGCGTGCTGAAGGACCTGATCGAGCAAGGCTATGTCGAGCAGAAGAGCGGCGCGCGCGACCGTCGCGAGCGCCTGCTCTGGCTCTCGCCCAAGGGCCAGGCGCTCGAACGCGACCTGACGGACCGCCAGAGCCAGCGCTTCGCCCGGGCCTATCGCGAGACCGGCGCCGAGGCGGTGGAGGGCTTTCGCAAGGTCCTGCTCGGGCTGCTCGATCCGCCGGAGCGCCAGGTGGTCGACAAGCGATTGCGCGGCGGCGGCCGCTAGCACGCCATGGACGCGTCGGCCGACAAGCCTCACATCCTGGTCGTCGACGACGATACACGCCTGCGCGAACTCCTGAAGTCGTTCCTCTCGCGCAACGACTTTCGCGTCTCGACCGCGGCCAGCGCCGCGGAAGCGCGCCAGCGGCTGAGTTCGCTCGATTTCGACCTGATCGTGCTCGACGTCATGATGCCGGGCGAGACCGGGCTCGAATTCGCGACCGAACTGCGTCGCACCGACGACGTGCCGATCCTGATGCTGACGGCGATGGTCGAGACCAAGGATCGCATCGCGGGCCTGGAACGGGGTGTCGACGACTATCTCGGCAAGCCGTTCGAGCCGCGTGAACTCCTGCTGCGCATCCAGAGCGTGTTGCGCCGCGGCCGGCCGGCCGGCACGGCTGCCCCCTCCGACGAACCACGACAGGTCACGTTCGGCCCCATGCAGTTCGACCTCGAACTGGGCGAACTCACCGACAAGGGCAAGCGCGTGCCGCTGACCGACGCCGAGATCGCCCTGATGCGCGCCTTCACCGGCCGCATCGGCGAGGTGCTGAGCCGCGAGACGCTGTGCAAGATCATCGGCGCATCCGTGAACGAGCGCGCCATCGATGTGCAGGTGACACGGCTGCGGCGCAAGATCGAGCCCGATCCCTCGTTTCCGCGCTATCTGCGCACGGTTCGCGGCCAGGGCTACCGGCTGGTCGACGCATGAAGTGGACCGCCGTCCGCGACATCTTCGAGCGCATCGCGCAGTGGTCGGACAAGCATTCGCCGCAGACCCTGTTCGCGCGCGCCCTGATCATCATCGTGGTGCCGATGCTGCTGCTGCAGGCGCTGTCGGCCTGGTGGTTCTACAGCCAGCGCGGCGACAACGTCACCAACCGGCTGGCCATCCTGCTGGTGCGCGACCTGCGCCTGCTGATCTCGCTGCGGTCGGATTTCCCCGACGACGAGCACCGTCAGTGGATCCTGCGCCGCTCCGCCCAGGACCTGCTGCTGTTCGTGTCCTTCCGCAAGGGCATCGTGCGGCCCTTCAAGGAACCGGAATTTTTCGACATCGTCGCCCGCGAGGTCCAGGGCGCGCTCAACGCCGACCTCAAGCGCCCGTTCTTCCTCGACAACAATATCGGCGGCGGCCAGCTCCTGATCGAAATCCAGCTGCCGGACGGCGACGTGATGGACGTTCTGGTGCCGCATGTGCGCCTGACCTTCGGCTCGAGTTTCGCCTATGTGCTGGCCCAGCTCGGCCTGGCCCTTGTCCTGTTCGGCCTCGCCATCTGGTTCATGCGGCGTGAGCTGGTGCCCATCGAGCATCTGGGGGTGGCGGCCGACGCGCTCGGCAAGGGGCGCGACGTGCCCGATTTCGCCTTCTCCGGCGGCACGCGCGAGGTGCGCAACGCCGCCACTGCCTTCCATACGATGCGCATCCGGCTGCGCCGTTCGATCCAGCAGCGCACCGAGATGCTGGCCGGCGTCAGCCACGACCTGCGCACGCCGCTCACCCGCATGAAGCTGTCGCTGGCGCTGCTGCCGGATTCGCCGGAGACCCGCGAGCTGGCCGGCGACGTCGACGACATGCAGCGCATGATCGAGGGCTATCTCGCCTTCGCCCGCGGCGAGGGCGACGAGGATCCGGTGATGTCGGACCTGTCGGAGATTCTGGAGGACGTCGCCGCCGGCGCGCGTCACGGCAGTGCCAACCTCGAGGTCGCCTGGAAGGGCGACATGAACGTCGAGCTGCGGCCGATCGCCATCAAGCGCTGCCTGACCAACATCGTCTCCAACGCCCAGCGCTACGCCAGCGAGATCAGGATCGAGGCGGTGCGCGGCCGCACAGCGGTCGAGATCACGGTCGACGACAACGGCCCGGGCATTCCGCCCGAAAACTACGAGGACGTGTTCCGGCCCTTCTTCCGTCTCGACCAGTCGCGCAACGCCGAGACGGGCGGGGTGGGGCTCGGCCTCAGCATCGCGCGCGACGTGGCGCGCAGCCATGGCGGCGAGGTCACGCTCGCCCCCTCGCCGCTCGGCGGCCTGCGCGTGACCGTGCGAATTCCGCTGTGAGCGGCGCCGGGGGACTTGCGGCGCGCCCGCCTGTGATAGATTGAAAGAAACACTCAAGAGAGAAACGTCCCAGGCAATGTCCAAGACACCGCTTCAGTTCACGCACGTCCCCCACCCGTCGCCGCTTCCCGCCGAAAAGCGCGCGGAACTGCTCAAGAATCCGGGCTTCGGCCGCGTTTTCTCCGACCATATGGTGACCATTCGGTACCACGAGTCCAAGGGCTGGCACGATGCGCGGGTCGAACCGCGCGCGCCGATCCCGATGGACCCCGCCGCGGCCGTCCTGCACTACGCCCAGGAAATCTTCGAGGGGCTGAAGGCCTATCGCACGGCCGATGGCGGCGCGACGCTGTTTCGCCCGCTGGAGAATGCCCGCCGCTTCCAGCAGTCGGCCGAGCGCCTCGCCATGCCGGTCCTGCCGGAAGAGGTGTTCCTCGAGTCGGTCGACCAGCTCGTGAAGATCGACCGGGCGTGGATCCCGGAGGGCGACGGCAGCCTCTACATCCGCCCCTTCATGTTCGCGAACGAGATCTTCCTCGGCGTGAAGCCCTCGTCGGATTATCTGTACATCGTCATCGCCTCGTCGGTCGGCGCCTACTTCAAGACCGATGCGCCGGCGGTGTCGGTCTGGGTTTCCGAGGATTTCACCCGCGCGGCCCCGGGCGGCACCGGCGCCGCCAAGTGCGGCGGCAACTATGCCGCCAGCCTGCAGGCGCAGGCGGAAGCGACGCGCCATGGCTGCGACCAGGTCGTGTTCCTCGATGCCGTCGAACAGCGCTGGATCGAGGAGCTGGGCGGCATGAACATCTTCTTCGTGTTCGACGACGGCTCGATGATCACCCCGCCGCTCGGCGGCACGATCCTGCCCGGCATCACGCGCAGCTCGCTGCTGAGGCTGGCGAAGGACAAGGGCATCAAGGTGAGCGAAGAACGCTATTCGATCGAGCAGTGGCGCAAGGATGCCGCCAGCGGCCGCCTGCGCGAGGCCTTCGCCTGCGGCACCGCCGCGGTCGTCACGCCGATCGGCACGGTGCGCAGCAAGGACGGCGAATTCCGGATCGGCAACGGCGGCTCGGGCGCCGGCACCGAGGAGCTGAAGGCCGCCCTCGTCGGCATCCAGCGCGGCCGCACGGCCGACCCGCACGGCTGGATTCACAAGGTTTTCTAGGCGGCGCTTGGCAGGCCCCGTCTAAAACAGCTTGCCGCCGTTCGGCACCGGCTTGGTCGGCGCGATCAGCACGACGCTGCCGTCGGCGGCCGGGAAGCCCAGCGTCAGGACTTCGGACATGAACTTGCCGATCTGGCGCGGCGGGAAGTTCACGACCGCCGCGACCTGACGGCCGACCAGCTCTTCGGGCGTGTAGTGCACGGTGATCTGCGCCGAGGACTTCTTCGTCCCGATCTCACCGCCGAAATCGATCAGCAGGCGATAGGCGGGCTTGCGCGCGCCCTCGAGTGGCGCGGCCTCGACGATGGTGCCGACCCGGATGTCGACACGCTCGAAATCTTCATAGGTGATGGTCGTCATGCTGCACCGAAACTAGAGAGGTGCACGCAAAAGAAAAGGGGCCACGTACGCGGCCCCTTTTCGGATCGGCAACTGGCCGACCCACGCTTGTTCTGGAACGCTTACTTCTTGGCGATCGCGGCCTTGACCTCTTCGGTCAGCTCGGCGACGCGGGCGCTCAGCGCCGTCACGGCATCGGTCTGGCCCTTGCTGTAGAGTTCGGCCAGCTCCTTGGAGTTGGTGATCGCCGACTCGTAGGTCTTCTTCATGAAGTCGATCTGCTTGGCGGCCTTCTCCTCGACGGTCGCGGCGGCGAGCACTTCGCTGCCGTGCTTGGAGAAGTCTTCCATCGCGGCGCGGACCATGTCGCCCTGGCGCTGCGCGATCGTCTTCATCTGCTCGACGGCGGCGGTGTTGAGCGAGGTCATGGTCGCGAAGTTCTTGCGGGCGGTCTCGACGAACGTCTCGACGTTCACGGTCGGGAGCTTGAACTCACCGGAAATCTTGCTGAAGTCGAAATCGGCGAAGGGGTTCTTGAAGGCACCGTTGGCGTACATGGAAATCTCCTTGAGGGACAAAGCAAGGCTGAGCTCGGGTGCCCCGCTTTGCTGCGGTGCACAATGAAGCTCAATTTAGGGATGCATTGCAGTGAGTCAAGGGGTGTTTTTGTGCACTGCACAAAATGTTCACGCCTCGGGCGAAACCGGCGGCGCGGGTGGCACGCTGGAGCCCGGCGATTTCGCATATCTGTCAAAGAGTTGCGACCAGCGTTCGGCCGTCTTCAGGCGATCGTCCAGGGCCGCCATCGTCTTCGACAGATCCTGCGTGTCGTCGCGGTCGAATACCCGCGAGACGGCGTAGTGGATGGCCAGCAACCCGTTCTGCCGCAGCGCACCGGGCAACCCGTCGCTGGCCACGGACGCGGCCTCCAGCATCGCCGCCATCGAGCGCCGCAGCCCCGGGCCCATCGCGATCGCCAGCATCGGGTCGCGAGTCCCGGCCCGGCGCAGCGCCCGCAGCGCCGCGCGATACGGCCTCAGCGCGTCGTAACGGCGCATCATCACGTCGAACAGCCGGTCGCGCGGCGTCTCCTCGAGATCGATGGAGGCTGGCGTGCCGGCCAGGACCTCGCCATCGATGCGCGCCATGAAGGCGGCCGCCAGCGCCGTCTTGTCGGAATAAAGGCGATAGAGATCCGCGAAGCCCAGACCGGCCGCCTCTGCCACGTCGCGCAGGGCCACACCTGTGTAGCCTCTCTCCGCGATCAGGCCGAGAAAGGCGTCGAGCGCCCTGTCTTCCGACGTGCGAGCGTCTGCGTTCATCCCGCCAATTCCTTCGATCTATGAGCGGCGGCTGCCAGGGCCTTGTCGAATACCGGCTGGATACCGTCACTTGCCATCAGGACCTGCAGCGCCGCGGCGGTCGTGCCGCCAGGGCTGGTGACGTTAACGCGCAGCTGCGACGCCGGCTCCCCGGATTGCCTGAGGAGTTCGCCGCTTCCCACCACCGTGGCGCGGGCGAGCTGCATCGCCATGTCCGGTGGCAGGCCGGCCTTTTCGCCGGCCGCCGCCATCGCCTCGACCAGCAGGAAGACATAGGCCGGCCCGCTTCCCGAGAGCGCGGTGACGGGATCCATCAGCGCCTCGTCGTCGGCCCATAGGACCTGGCCGACCGCCTCCAGCAGCTCGTGGCAGCGCTTTTTCTCGGCCGCCGTCACGCTCGCCGCCGCGGTTGCGACGGTGACGCCCTGCCGTACCGCCGCCGGCGTGTTCGGCATGGAGCGCACGAGCTTGGCCGCATGACCGAGACGGGCGGCGAAGTAGCCCAACGTCTTGCCGGCCGCGATCGACAGGAAGACCGTTCCCTGCGCCGCGAACCGGCGGAGATCGACCAGCGTCTCGTCCATCGACTGCGGCTTGACCGCCAGGACGACGATCTCCGGCGTCTCCTCCACCTCGGCCGAGGAGGAGACGACGCGCACACCGGCATGCCGCGGCCGGATCGCCTCGACCGGCTCGGCGACGACGATGTCGGCGGCCGGCAGGCCGCGCGCCAGCCAGCCGTCGAGCATGGCGCCGCCCATCTTGCCGCAACCGATCAGCAGCAGCTTGCCCATCGTGTCAGCGCCCCTGGAACTTGGGCGACCGCTTCTC
Organism: Reyranella sp.; assembly: GCF_965228225.1. Lineage (GTDB taxonomy): Bacteria > Pseudomonadota > Alphaproteobacteria > Reyranellales > Reyranellaceae > Reyranella. The sequence continues at coordinate 4,688,667 of NZ_OZ245801.1, forward strand.
GCGGAAGGCGGCGGCGCCCTCCTTGCGGTCCTCGGAATTGGCGATGGTCTCGAGCTTGTAGCGCTCCGGCACGAAAACTTCGGCCGGGCCGCGCGGCAGGGTCTGGTTGGCGAAGTCCCGCAGGGTGCGGATCACCAGCGGCGCGGACTCGGCAATGACCTTGGCCATGCGGCGCGCCTCGGCACGCTCCTGGCCGAGCGGCACGACCTTGTTCACGAAGCCCACGTCGTAGGCGCGCTTCACCGAAATCTCCTCGCCGAGCAGCAGCAGCTCCATCGCGACCTTGTGCGGCATGCGCGAGACGATGCCGGGCATCAGCCCGCCGAACACGCCGACCTTGGCCTCAGGGTACATGAACTTCGTGGTATCGGCAGACACCATGAGATCACACGTCATCACGAGACAGATACCGCCGCCGATGACCCAGCCCTGGGTCGCGGCGATCACGGGCTTGGTGAGCGCGTGGCTGACATGCGGCACCGCCTTCCACATCGCGGCAGGCGGATTGTGGAGATCGGCGCCGACGCAGAAGGCGGGGCCATCGGCCTGCAGCACGGCGACCTGATCGTCGCCCTCCTCGAAGGCGCGATAGGCCTCGTAGAGCCCGTCGCACAGCTCCTGCGTCAGCGCGTTGCGCTTCTCAGGGCGCATCATGGTGATGGTGGTGATACCTTCGCTCGACTCGACTTTGACCAGACTCACGGCGTCCTCCAGTGCTTCTTGCGCCGGATGCTACCAGCCTACCATACTCGCCGCATCAGGAGAGCTGACATGCAAACCCGCAATCCCTTCATCGACGACCTCACCAAGGTGGCCAACGGCGCCATGGGCGCGCTGACCGGCATGAAGGACGAGGTCGAGGCCCGCGTGCGCGACCAGATCGCCAAGATCCTGGATGGCATGGACATCCCGCGCCGCGACGAGTTCGACGCCGTGAAGGCGATGGCCGCCAAGGCGCGCGAGGAGAACGAGGAGCTGAAGAAGCAGATCGCCGAGTTGCAGGCGAAGCTCGCCGGCCCCTCCAGTCCGGAAGCGTAGGGCGCGAGTACGGGCGGCACGAAAAGGTCCCTCGCTGCGCTCGGGATGACAGCGTTGTTGAGGCGCACACCATGCGCCAAAGAGAAATTGTCATCCCGAGCGCAGCGAGGGACCTTTGCGCTACAGCGCCCCGACCGACTTCAGGTAGAGGTCGCTCGCTTCCTTCGTGACCTTGCCGGCCTTGCCGTCAGCGATCAGGCGGCCATCGACCTTCGTCACGGGCGTGACGCCGCCCAGGGTGCCGGTCACGAAGGCCTCGTTGGCCGAGTAGACCTGCGCCAGGGTGAAGTCGCATTCCTTGGCGACGTTGCCGGCCGCGCGCCAGGCGTCGATCACGTTCTGCTGGGTGATGCCCTTGAAGCTGTAGAGACCGGTCGAGGTCCACAGCTCGCGGCCGCGCACGATGAAGAAGTTGGTCGAATTGCACGAGGCCACGAAGCCGCGCGGATCGAGCATCAGCGCCTCGTCGGCGCCGGCCTTGATGGCCTGGATCAGCGCCTGGATGAGATTGAGGCGCGAGTGCGAGTTGAGGCGCAGGTCGAACTGGTCGGGGTTGGTCGTGCGGAAGGTCGAGGTGAAGAGCGCATAGCCCTTGGCCTTGGCCTCCGGGATCGGCGTCTTGTATTCGGCGACGCAGACGATCGTCGCCTTGCCGATCACGAAGCGCGGATCCTGGTTCGGCGTCTTCTTGAGACCGCGCGTGATCATGAGCCGGATGTGCGCGCCGTCGGTCATGCCGTTCTTCGCCAGCGTGTCGGTCACGACCTTGGTGACGCCGGCGCGGTCGAGCCCGATGTCGAGATCGATCGAACGCGCGCCCTCGAACAGGCGGTCGAGATGGGCCTCCAGGCTGATCAGCCTGCCCTTCACGAGACGCAAGCCCTCCCACACGCCGTCGCCCAGCACGAAGCCGGAATCGAACACCGAGACGCTGGCCTCGTTGCGGGCCGCGAACGCGCCGTTCACATAGACCAGCACCTGGTCGTTGCGCGCATCGGCCAGATAGGCCTGGGCGCTCGCCTGTTCCGTCGTCATGGCAGTTTCCCTAGAAGCTGAATTGCTTGTGGCTGGCGAGGAAGGCGCGGGTGCGTTCCTTCTTCGGGTTCTTGAGGACCTCGTCCGGCGTGCCCTGCTCGTGGATGGCGCCGTCGGCCAGGAAGATGATCCGGGTCGCGACGTGGTAGGCGAAGCCCAGCTCATGCGTCACGAGCATCATGGTGCGGCCCTCCTCGGCAAGCGCGAGGATCACGGCCAGCACTTCGCCCACCAGCTCGGGATCGAGCGCCGAGGTCGGCTCGTCGAACAGCAGCATCTCGGGGTCCATGGCGAGCGCGCGCGCGATGGCGACCCGCTGCTTCTGGCCGCCCGAGAGATGCGCTGGGTACGTCTCCGCCTTCTCGGCGAGCCCGACCCGTGCCAGCTCTTTGCGCGCCCGAGCCTCGGCCTCGGGCTTCGGCAGGCCGCGCACGGTGCGCAGCCCCTCCATCACGTTGCCGAGCGCCGTCATGTGCGGGAAGAGATTGAACTGCTGGAAGACCATGCCGACCCGCTGGCGCACCTGGATCAGCTCGTTCTCGCGATAGAGCCGCTCGCCCGCTCTGCCCTCGCGACCCAGCACCTGGCCGTCGAGCGCGATCGTGCCGCCGCCCGGACGCTCCATGAAATTGAGGCAGCGCAACAGCGTGCTCTTGCCCGAGCCCGAGGCACCCAGGATGGCGATGCGCTCGCCGCGCGCCACGTCGAGGTCGATGCCGCGCAGCACGACGGTGGCGCCGAAGCGCTTGGTGAGGCCGCTGACTTTCAGGATCGTCATTCGTCCCGCCTCAGCCGTCGTTCGAGGAAATAGCTGAACTGGACCAGCGGCCACAGGAAGACGAAGAAGATCACCGCAACGGCGGTATAGGCCTCGATCGGATTGTAGTTGAGCGAGGCGATCAGCTTGCCCTGCTGCAGCAGCTCGACATAGGCCACGGCCGAGGCAAGCGTCGACATCTTGAAGATTTCGATGGCGCGGTTGGTCAGCGCCGGCAGCATGCGCTTCAGCGCCTGGGGCAGGATGATGCGCCGCATCGCCTGGCCCCAGCGCATGCCCAGCGCCCGCGCGCCGTCCCACTGGCCGGTCTCGATCGACTGGATGCCGCCGCGATAGATCTCGGCCGAGAAAGCCGCCGAGTTGAGCGAGATGCCGAGCGAAGCGGCGGCGAGCGGACTGATCTGGAAGGGCAGCAGGATCGGCAGGGCGAAATAGAACCACAGGATCTGCACGAGCACCGGCGTGTTGCGGAAGAACTCGACGAAGATCGTGGCCGGTATGTGGAGCCAGCGGTTGCGCGAATAGCGGCCCAGCCCGACGATCAGGCCGAGGCTCAAGCCCAGCACCAGGCAGATGGCGAAGATGCGCAGGGTGCCGGCGGCGCCGACCAGCAGCGCGTCGGTGTTCTCGAGGACCGAGGCGAAGTCCCAGCGCATCAGTGAACCGTGCTCTCGCCGCTGCGCGCCAGCCGCAGCTCGACCAGGCGCGCGACCTGGCTCGCGAGGAAGATCACGACGAAATAGATCAGCGCCACGACCGTGTAAGTCTCGAGCGGCCTGAACGTCTTCTGCGAGATCTCGTTGGCCGCGAACAGCAGGTCGGCATAGGAGATGGTGGCGATCAGGGTCGTGGTCTTCATGAGCTCGATGGCGCGCTCCATGAAGGCCGGGATCATGCGCTTCACCGCCTGCGGCAGGATGATGCGCCGCAGCGCCTGGTCGTGGCGCATGCCGATCGCGCGCGCGCCGTCCCACTGACCACGCTCGATCGACTGGATGCCGGCGCGGAACACCTCGGCAAAGAATGACGCCGACTGGATCGAGAAGGTGACGGCGCCGGCCACGAACGGCGTCATCTCGATGCCGACCAGGATCGGCAGGGCGAAGAAGAACCAGAAGAGCTGGACCAGCGGCGGTGTTGTTCGGAACACCTCGATGACGAAGCCGGCCGGCCAGGACAGAAAGCGCCGCGGCGAGAGTCGCAGCAGCGCCAGCGCCAGACCCAGTACGACACCGCAGACCAGTGCCGTGCCCGTGATCTTGAGCGTGTTCAGCAGGCCCTCCGCCAACAACGGTGCGTTGGCGAGGACCGGCGCGAAGTCCCACTGATAGGCCAAGGACGAAGTTGCCCTACTTGATCATTTCTTTCATGACCGGCGGCGCGGACTTGGGATCGAGGCCGAAGTCGGCGATCGCCTGCTCGTACCACTTCTGCGTCTGGCCACTCTTGTAGTAGTCGGCGAACTGCTTATCGACCCACGCGGTGAAGGCGGTATCGCCCTTGCGCAGCGCCGCGCTCGACGGCTGCGACTCCGCGGGCAGCGGCACCACGATCTTGCCCTTGCCCAGCCGCTGGCGGGCAGCCAGCAGTGGCGGATGGAACAGCAGCACGGCATCGACCCTGCCCGACTGGAAGGCGGCGATCGCCTCGGCATTGCCGGGGAAACGCTGGATGTCGGCCTTGGGCGTGTGCTGCGTCGCCCAGCGGTCCATGGTCGAGGCCTGCGGCACGGCAATGCGCACGCCCTGCTTGTTGAGGTCCTCCCAGGTCTTCGCATTCAGGTCGTCGCGCGCCAGCACGGCGAGCGAGTACCAGAGCAGCGGATTCTCGGGGAAGTTCGCGGCCTGTTTGCGTTCCGACGTGGCGTCGAGCATGAACATGATGTCGATCTTGTCGCCCTGGAGCGCCGCGATCGCATTGCCCCAGCTCACCTCGACCGGCTCGAACTTCACGCCCAGCGACTGCGCCATCGCCTTGCCCATCTCGACGCCGAGACCCGACGCCCATTGGCCGGTCTTGGGATCCTTCGAGTACCAGGGCGGCGCCTGGGTGACGCCGACGCGCAGCACGCCGCGCTTCTTCACCTCGTCCAGCGTGCCCTCGGCGCGCGCGGCGAACGGAATGGCCAGCGCGGCGGCACTCGCGGCCGCGACGGCGAACAACGAACGTCGATTGATGCTCATGAATTGGCTCCCCTTTTTGGCTTCCCCGAAGAATCCGGCATCGAGCGCAGAAACGTCTCCGTCGTTTCCATGCCGCGACGCATGTGATCGGCGATCTCCGCTTTCATCGCCTCGAAGTCCGTGCCGAAAGCCGCCTTGATGTAGCTGTCATGGCTGTCGCGTTTCGGCCCGCGGCGACCGTGGGCGCGATGATGCGCCGCCCAGTAAAGTTGCAGCCGGCCGCGCAGACCGTGCCAGGCCCGCTGCAGCAACTTGTGGCCGCTCGCCTCGTAGACGAGGCCGTGGAATTCGAGTTCGGTCAGGATGCTGGCGCGATCGTCGCCCGCGTCGATCGTGGCGATCAGCGCCTCGTTGCGGCGTTTGAGCTCGGCGCGAAAGCGATCGTCGCGGCGCGGCCAGACCTGCTCGAAGGCGAAGGTCTCCAGAACGGTGCGGAGCGAATAGATTTCGTGGATGTCCTCGACCGAGAGCTCGGCGACGCGCGTGCCGGTATAGGGCACGGTCACGACCAGCCCCTCCTCGATCAGCTGGCGCAACGCCTCGCGCAGCGGCCCGCGGCTGACGTCGAACCGCTCGGACAAGGCAGTCTCGACCAGCGGTGCTCCCGGCGGGATGTCGCCGGCCAGGATCGCAAGCCGCAGCCGCTCGACGATATGCGCGCGCAGCGTCGCCTTCGGCACACGGTCGAAAAGCGCGTCCACTCCCCGCGTCGGAAGATCGGAAATAGCCAAACTGCCCTCGGATTGGCGGATCGTCGATTGTCAACAATGTGTCATAGCGGAACGCAGGCGCACAATAGAAACCTCGAAATGCCACCAGCCGCCGACTTAGACGTAGCAGGTCAGTCGTTTACCGGGCAGCAGGTCATAGGGCGCTCTCCATCCGGGAAGCTTTGCGATGCGCGAGAGCCACGCATTCACGGCAGGATGGCTGACCGCCAGATCATACCCCGCCTCCCGCTTCGGGAAGGACAGATAGGCCATCATCGAGATATCGGCGATCGTCGGCCGGTCGCCGATCATGAACGGGCGCTCCAGCAGATGGCCATTCAGGATGATCAGATAGTCGTCGAGGCGCCGGCGCATATGGGCCAGCACGGCGGGATCTGGTGAGGGCGTGAACGCCCGATAGTAACGATAGGTCGCCATGTAGCCGCTGAGCTTGTGGTTGTCCCAGAACAGCCAGCGAAGAATTTCGAACTTCTCCTCGTCGCTCCGTCCGCCAAACTGACCGTGGCGTTCGGCGAGCCGCAGCAGGATCGGCGCCGTCTGGGTGAGGCGTTGCGGACCCTCCTCGAGAACCGGGATCTCGCCCATGACATTGACGCGGGCGCGCCACTCGGGGGTTCGCGTGACGCCCCCGCCGAAGTCCGTCCAGACCGGCTCGAAGTCCTGGCCGCACAGCGTCAGCATCAGCGCCAGCTTGTAGCTGTTGCCGGACTCCGGGAAGTAATGCAGGCGATAGTTCATGCGCGACGCCATTCTCCGGACGCAGTCCTTGATGCCCGCGAACGTAGGACCCGGCGCCCGGTGCGACCATTCAGTTCTCGGCCGACGACTTCAGGAATCGTCAACGCCGCCCCTTCAGGCGGCAGCGGCGGCTTCGCCGATCAACCAGTTGCGGAAGAGATCGAATCGGTTCGACTCGACGCGATCGGTCCGCCGAACGAGATGGAAGCTTCTTGAGAGCGTCACATCGCCCGGCCACAGGCGCACGAGTCGGCCGCTTTGCAGATAAGGACGCACGAGGGGATCGAGGCCGATGGCGGCTCCGAGTCCGGCTGCTGCCGCCTCGTAGACAAGCTGAAGATTGTCGAAGCTCCTGTAAGGACCTTGGGCCAAGCCGATGCCGGTGTGCCGAAACCATTCCGGCCAGAAATCGGGCTGATGACTGGACCCAATGAGAGTCTGTCGCGCGAGGTCGGCGGGGCCTTTGAGCGGCTTGCGGGCGACGAAGTCCGGACTCGCGACCGGATACGCCTTTATCGGCAGAAACCTCTGTCCGACCGTTCCCGGCCAGGGCCCGAGACCCAGGCGAATGGCGCAGTCGAGATCGTCGCGCTCGCGCAGTTCCACGATATCCGGCGAGGTCTCGATTTCGACCTCCAGTCCTGCGAGACGCAATCGGCTGCGCGCAAGCCTGGGTACCAGCCAGTTCGCGGCAAAGGTCGGGATGACGCTGACCTTGAAGGCGTCACGGCGAACCGGCGACGTGGCGGCAATCGTCGCCTTCCACACGCAATCCCAGGCGGGGCCCAGTTCCGAGAAATATTTCTCGCCCGCCTCCGTGAGGCTGAGGCCGCGTGGCTGGCGGTCGAAGAGTTTCGCGCCGAGGTAGCGCTCCAGGATCTGGATCCTGCGGCTCACGGCCGGAACCGTGATGTTCAACCTCGCCGCGGCTTGCGCGAGATTGCCGGCACGCGCCACGACGACAAAGGCTTCGATGGACCGCAGGGGGAGCTGGCTCATGCGACCAGTCTACCCCCGCGCAACTGCTTCCGGGACAGGCGTCAGTAGCTCTTGTACCCCAGGAACTTGCCCGACATGGCGATCTTCACCCGGTCGCCCTTCTGGTCGGGCTGGCGCTCCATCGTCATGTCGAAGTCGATGGCGCTCATGATGCCGTCGCCGAATTCCTCCTGGATCAGTTCCTTCCAGGTCGTGCCGTAGACCTGCACCAGCTCGTAGAAGCGGTAGATCAGCGGGTCGGTCGGCGGGATCTGGGGCAGCGAGCCGCGATAGGGCACTTCCTGCAGCAGCAGCACTTCTTCCTTGCCCAGGCCGAACAGCTTGCCGGCCTTGGTGGCCTGTTCCTTCGTCATCTTCATCTGGCCCAGGCAGGCCGCGGTGACGATGATCTTCGAGGCACCGCCGATCTTCTTGGCGATGTCTTCCCAGGTCAGTTCCTTCATGCGCTTGGCGGTCAGGATCTTCTCTGTGACTTCAGCCCGCTTCATTGCCGTCTCCCGGTTGTTAAAGGCACGATCTCGGCCGGCGGATTGACCGCCGACAATCCAGGTTTCACCAGCTTCGGCCGCCGCGGATCGAAGCCATGCTCCGCGACCTCGCGATCGAACGCCTTCGAGCGGTTCACGAGGAACTCCACGAGATGGTTGCGGATGGCGTAGTACTGCGGATGGCGATGCAGGTCGTTCCGGTGCCGCTCGTTCTTCGGCATGGTGTTGACCACGATCTCGGCAATGCGCGCACCCGGCCCGTTGGTCATCAGCACGATCCTGTCGGCGAGCAGGATCGCCTCGTCGACATCGTGGGTGATCATGAACACGGTCTGGTTGGTGTCGGCGCAGATGCGCAGCACCTCGTCCTGCAGCATGCCGCGGGTCAGCGCGTCGAGCGCGCTGAACGGCTCGTCCATCAGCAGCATCTTGGGCTGGATCGAAAGGGCGCGGGCGATGCCGACCCGCTGCTTCATGCCGCCCGAAAGCTGCGCCGGCCGCTTGCTCTCCGCGCCGGCGAGGCCGACCAGTTCGATGAAGCGCATCGCGTGATCGCGCACCCGGGCGCGGTCCCAGTTCGGCCAGCGCGAGGAGACGGCGAAGGCGATGTTACCCATCACCGTCATCCACGGCAGCAGCGCATGGCCCTGGAAGATCACGGCGCGGTCGAGGCTCGGCCCGTCGATCTCGCGATTGTCGACGATGACGGCGCCGCCGCTCGGACGGTCGAGCCCCGCCAGCACGTTCAGGATCGTGGTCTTGCCGCAGCCGGAATGGCCGATCAGGCAGCAGAACTCGCCCTTGTCGACGCCGAACCAGATGTCCTCGAACACGGCCGGCTGGCCGGTCTCGCCGAAGCGGCGCGCCAGTCCTTCGACGCTGATGAGCGGACGGTTCTCCATGGCGCGCCTATTCCGGATAGGTGACGAGCTTGGCCAGATAGGCCAGGCCCTGGTCGAGCAGGAGACCGACCAGGCCGATCAGCAGGATCGCGGTCACGATGTTGGCGATCGAGAGGTTGTTCCACTCGTTCCACACGAAGTAGCCGATGCCGGTACCGCCCACGAGCATCTCGGCCGCCACGATCACCAGCCAGGCGATGCCGACGGAGATGCGCATGCCGGTCATGATGGTGGGCGCCGCCGCCGGCAGGATCACCTTGAAGGCGGTTCGGAACGGGCCGACCTCGAGCGTGCGCGCCACGTTCAGCCATTCCTTGCGCACGCTGCCGACGCCGAACGCGGTGTTGATCAGCATCGGCCAGATCGAGCAGATGAAGATCACGAAGATCGAGGAGATGGCGCTGTCCTTGATCGTGTAGAGCGCCAAGGGCATCCAGGCGAGCGGCGATACCGGCTTCAGGATCTGGATGAAGGGATCGAGCGCGCGATAGACCAGCGGCGACATGCCGATCAGGAAGCCCAGCGGAATGGCCACCACCGCCGCGAGGCCGAAGCCCAGCAGCACGCGGCCCAGCGAATAGGCGAGCTGGATCCCGATGCCCTTGTCGTTGCTGCCGCGGATATAGAACGGGTCGGCGAGATGCTTCCAGATGGTGGCAGCGATGTCGGCCGGCGTCGGCATCGCCGATTTCTGTCCGGTCGCTGCCGCGGCGCCCACCAGCTTGGCATATTCCGGATCCATCGCCGGGCCGCTGGCCGCGGTCGGCATGGTGGCGACCTGCCAGATGCTGACGATGGCCACGAAGATCAGCACCGACAGCAGACCCGCCCGCAAGCGGAGGGAGTTCTTCAGCATGCGTGGCCCTCATGCATCAAAAGCAAAGCCCTCATCCTGAGGAGCGAGCGCAGCGAGCGTCTCGAAGGATGAGCCAAGGACACGGCGCCTGCAGCCGATCCTTCGAGACGGCTGCTGCGCAGCCTCCTCAGGATGAGGTCGGCTTCTGATCCTGCCGGCAATGTCACGGCCGCTCAGGTCCGCTTGATGGCGAAGCTGTTGACGTACTCGGCGGGCTTGGCCGGATCGAAGGGCTTGCCCATCACCACGATCGTCTTGTTCGACGGATCGGGCGGCGTCAGGCCCATTTCCTTCATCATGTTCGCCGTGTCGGTGGCGAGGAACACCTCCTGCGCGACCTTGGCATAGTCGATATCGGCCTTGAGCTGTCCCCAGCGCTTCATCTGGGTCAGGATCCAGATGGCGAACTGGTTCCACGGAAAGGGATCGAAGCCGATGCGGTTGGGATCCTTCTTCACGCCGCCCAGCCCGTCGGCATAGGTGCCGGTCAGGATCTGCTCCAGCACCGTCTCGGGCTGGTTCAGGTAGTTCTGCGGCGCGATCGCCTTGGCGATCTCCTTGCGGTTCTCCTGCTTCTGCGCATAGGCGGTGGCGTCGATGATCGCCTTCAGCAGCGCGCGATAGGAATTCGGATTCTGGGCGGCGAATTCCTTGCTGACGGCGAAGGCGCAGCACGGATGACCGTCCCACAGTTCCTTCGTCAGGAGATGGATGAAGCCCACGCCATCGTACACGGCGCGCTGATTGAACGGATCGGGACCGAGATAGCCGTCGAGATTGTCGGCGCGCAGGTTGGCCACCATCTCGGGCGGCGGCACCGAGCGGATGGAAATGTCCTTGTCGGGGTCGAGGCCCGCCTCCGCCACGTAGTAGCGCAGCAGGTAGTTGTGCATCGAATAGTCGAAGGGGACGGCGAAGCGGAAGCCCTTCCAGTCCTTCGGATTGCGCTTGTCCTTGTGCTTGTTCGCGAGCGTGATCGCCTGGCCGTTGATGTTCTCGATCGCCGGCATCGTCCACGGCACCGGGTTCGAGCCGACACCCAGCGAGATCGCGAGCGGCATCGGCGAGAGCATGTGCGAGGCGTCGTATTCCTTGGCCAGCGACTTGTCGCGGATCACCGCCCAGCCGGCCGTCTTCACGACTTCGACGTTGAGCCCCTGCTTGGAATAGAAGCCCATCGGATGGGCCATGATGATCGGCGTGGCGCAGGTGATGGGGATGAAGCCGACCTTGAGGTCCTTCTTCTCCGGCGCGCCCCCCTGGGCGAAAGCCTCACGGGCGGCCCCGAGCGGCAGGACCGAAGAGATGGCGGCCATGGCCGTGGCCGCGCCGACCGTCTTCAGGAACTGGCGGCGCTGGGCATCGACCGGGAAGACGGCCCGCAGGACGGCGGCGTCGACGACCCGGTTCCAGCGATCCTCCTCCCCGGCCGGCACCGTCTCCGCCGTCAGGCGGGCGTGGTCGGCCTGGCTGTGCTTGCCGCCGCAGCTGCAGCCGCCGCGGCCGAGCAGGGCCTTCGGGTCGAACGGGTCCTTGAACATCGAAGCCTCCTCCAGATCCTGGTGCCGGCGTCGATGCGCGGCCCGATTGGAGGCTGAAAAGGCAATGCCTGTGCCAATCGCTCAGAACGTGCAGAAATCCGGGAAGAACCGCTGGTCGACGCGTTCAATTGCCCAGTTTTTCAGCAGATTCTCCCGACTCGTTCTGCGGAATCGCCGGATTCGAATCTTAACGTTGGGGATTAAATTCATGGAATCCCTGACTCTTTCCCCGTTTTACACGGCCATTTCTTATTGCGGAGGGGGGCGTCCTTTGGCAGGCTACGGTTAGTGGGTTGTTGGGTGCCCACCACGATATGTCGGCCACCCGCCTCAAGAATGGCTTAGCGTAAGCCGCACGGCGGAATGGTTGGGGAGTAGCTCTATGGCGTTATCTCGACATGAGCGGACAAGATTGAAGTCTGACCTGAATCCGCTCGAGATGATCGAGAAGGTCGTGTCCGCCAACGACTGGCCGTTCGACCGTACCTCGGACCGGGAGATCGCGGTCGAGGTCGCGGGCCGCTGGTGCGACTATCGCATGTTCTTCAGCTGGCGCGACGATGTCGAGGCGCTGCACTTCACCTGCGCCTACGACGTCCGCATTCCCGCCGAACGGCATTCGGACATTCACGGCCTGCTGGCCCTGATCAACGAAAAGATGTGGCTGGGTCACTTCGATCTGTGGACCGAGGAAGGCCTGCCGATGTTCCGCCACGCCATCCCGCTGCGCGGGACCAAGGGCTTGATGGCCGAACAGCTGAACGACCTCGTCGAGGTGGCGATCACCGAAAGCGAGCGCTTCTATCCCGCCTTTCAGTACGTCATCTGGGCCGGCAAGAGCCCCGCCGACGCGTTGACCGCCTCCATATTGGAGACGGTCGGCGAAGCCTGAACCGACAAGGACCTTCCGACGCCCCCTCTCGCTAAAAAAAACAATACCTCGTTCGGATAGTCCCAGCGGCGCCGATCCCCCCGGATCGGCGCCGCGACGATTTTAGAGACGCGATTCCCCGGCTATAAGGGTCGCCTTCATGAGCACCCTTTCCGCGATTCTCCTGGCCGCGCTTCCCCTGGCGATCCCGTATCCCGAGATCGACCCCATCCTGGTCCAGCTCGGACCCTTCGCCATCCGCTGGTATGCGCTCGCCTATATCGCGGGCCTGGTGATCGGCTGGCAGGTCATGCGCCGCGTCTGCGAGCGGCCGCCCCAGGTCCTGTCGCCGCTCAAGATCGACGACTTCCTGCTGTGGGCGGCGCTCGGCGTCATCCTGGGTGGACGGCTGGGCTACGTGCTGTTCTACAAGCCGGGCTTCTACCTGGAACATCCTCTGGCCGCGCTCACCCTGTGGGAAGGCGGCATGTCGTTCCACGGCGGGCTGCTGGGCGTCATCGTCGCCATCCTGCTCTTCGCGATGCGCAACAAGACCGACCCCTTCATGCTGTCGGACCTGGTGGCGATCGTGGCGCCGCTCGGCCTGTTCTTCGGCCGGCTCGCCAACTTCATCAACGGCGAGCTGTGGGGGCGCGTCAGCGACGTGCCCTGGGCCATGGTCTTCCCGCGCGGCGGGCCCCTGCCGCGCCATCCCAGCCAGCTCTACCAGGCCTTCTTCGAGGGCGTGCTGCTGACCCTCATCGTGGTCGCGGTGTGGAAGCTCACCGAGGGGCGCCGCCGTCCCGGGCTGCTGACCGGCGTCTTCTGCGCCGGCTATGGCCTGGCCCGTATCGTGGGTGAGATCTTCCGCGAGCCCGACGCCCATCTCGGCTACCTGTGGGGGCCGCTCACCATGGGCATGCTGCTGTCGCTGCCGGTGCTGCTGTTCGGCCTCTGGCTCATCCTGCGCGCCTACCGGAAGCCCGTCCTGCCGTGACCGAGGCGTCGTGACCGAGCCCTCATGACTGAATTGGGCGGGTTGATCGCGCGCCGCATCGCGCTCACCGGGCCAATCTCGCTCGCCGACTTCATGGCCGAGGCGATGGGGCATCCGCGGCTCGGCTACTATCGCCGTGCGCTTCCCGTCGGCGCCGCCGGCGACTTCACCACCGCGCCCGAAATCTCGCAGATGTTCGGCGAGCTTTTAGGCGCCTGGCTGGCCGAGCGCTGGCTGGCGATGGGCCGGCCAGCGCCCGTACGCCTGGTCGAACTCGGTCCCGGCCGCGGCACGCTGATGGCCGATGCGCTGCGCGCCACCCGCAGCGTGCCGGGATTTCATGCCGCGATCGACCTCCATCTCGTCGACATCAACGCGCCCTTGCGCGAGGCCCAGCGCTCTACGCTGCAGGCCTATCGGCCGGCCTGGCACGAACGCTTCGACGAGGTGCCGGCCGGACCGCTGCTGCTGGTCGCCAACGAGTTCTTCGATGCGCTGCCGGTGCGCCAGTTTCATCGCACGGCCAAGGGCTGGCGCGAGCGCATGGTGGGCCTCGACGAGGCCGGCGCACTGCGGCTGGCGCTGGCGCCCGGCCCGCCCCCCTTCGAGCCCCTGCTGCCGGAGGCCCCCGAAGGGGCGGAGGCCGAATTCAGCGAAGCCGGACGGGCATTGGCCGGCGCCATCGGCGCGCGCATCGCCCGCGACGGCGGTTGGGCGCTCATCATCGACTACGGGATGGCGAGCGCCGGCCGCGCGTCCTCGCTGCAGGCGGTGCGCGGGCATCAGGGAGTGGGCATTCTCGAGCGCCCCGGCGAGACCGACCTGAGCGCCCATGTCGATTTCGCGGCGCTCGTCGCCGCGGCCGGCGTCCCGGCCTTCGGACCGGTCGACCAGGGCGCGTTCCTGCGCCGTCTCGGACTTCCCGAGCGCGTGCAGGCCCTGAAGCGCAATGCAAAAGCGGCGCAGGCCGATGCCATCGATGCGGCATCGGCCCGCTTGATCGCGCCCGACCAAATGGGCACCCTCTTTCGCGTGCTGGCTCTCGGTGACGGCAGGAATGCCCCGCCCGCCGGTTTTACGGATTTCCCCGCGGACGATTCATGATCCAGGCTCAGACACTCGCCGCCCTCGACGGGGTGCAGCACCGATTCTTCACCCGCCGCGGCGGCGTGAGCACGGGCCTCTTTTCATCGCTCAACTGCGGCTATGGCTCGGCCGATGCGCCGGAGAACGTGCGCGAGAACCGTCGCCGCGCGGCCGGGCAATTCGGTCTCGACGAATCCGACCTGCAGACCGTGCACCAGATCCATTCGGCCGACGTGCTGACGGTCGCCGCGGAGCGCTGGAGTTCGCCGGGCGCGCCCAAGGCCGACGGTCTCGTGACCGACCGGCCGGGCGTGGCGCTGGGCGTGATGGCCGCCGATTGCGCGCCGGTGCTGCTGGCCGACGGCGCCGCCTCGGTGATCGGCGCCGCCCATGCCGGCTGGAAGGGCGCGCTGGGCGGTGTCGTCGACGCCACCATCGCGGCGATGGAGAAGCTCGGCGCCCGGCGCGAGCGCATCCAGGTGGTGGTCGGCCCCTGCATCGGTCCCGCCTCGTACGAAGTCGGGGCCGAGTTCCCGGCGCCCTTTCTGGCGCAGGACGAGGCCAACGCCGCATTCTTCCGGACCGCGGCGCGCGCCGGCCATTTCATGTTCGACCTGCCGGGCTATCTCGTGCATCGCATTGCGCGCAACGGCGTCGCCGTGACAGCCACCGGTCACGACACGCTGACGGGCACCGAGGATTTCTTCAGCTACCGCCGCAACACCCTGCAGGGTGTGCGCGATTACGGGCGCGGCCTGTCCGCGATCGCCCTCGCGGCCTGACGTGCCCTACTTCATCATCCTGATGGTCTGCTGCCTGCTCGGGGTCGTCGCGACATGCGCCATGTTGTGATGCTGCTGTGCCTGCTCGCCCTCGCGGCGTGCGCTGGCGCTCCCAGACCCTTCGAGCACGATCCGTCCCAGATTTCATACGCCCGGCCATTACGGGACAAGGCCGAGGTCGCGATCAGCCCGCCGCGCAACATGCCGCCGGAAATGGGCGAGCGCGTCGCGGCCGCCCTCGCCATCGAACTGCAGTCCTACGGGATCGTGGCCACCGTGGCCCCGGCCGAGGCGCCGATCCAGATCGACGGCGTGATGAGCACGCGCGACGCCGACATGTCGATCGAGGTCCAGACGGACTGGCGTATCCGCGGCCGGCCGCGCACGGACGAGCCGGCGACGGTCAAGACCCGCGCCCCGCCCGAAGATTACGCCCAGCAGGCCGAACGCCTGGTTTCCCGCATCGCGCAACAAGCCGCCCCCAGGATCGCGACCCTGATCGGCAAGCCGCCCAACTTCATCCCGCGCGCGCCCGGCCAGGTCGCCGCGGGCATCACGATTCCCTATGAATTCCCGCCCGACCCCGCGGCGGCCCCGCCGCCCGACGGCGCGGTACCGACCTCGACCACCGTCCCGACACCGGCCGCCGCCAAGCCGGCGGAGCCGCAGGTCAAGGTGTTCGTCGCAACGGTGACGGGCGCGCCGTCTGACGGCAACCGCCAGCTGACGTCGGGGATGCGGCGTGCGCTGGGATCGAGCAAGCTCGTGATCGTCGACCAGGCAGAAGGCGAGGCCTTCAGCGTCGTCGGCACGGTGACCATGACTCCGATCGACGACCGCATGGCCCGCCTGGTGGTCAAATGGATCGTCAAGGATCCGGCCGGCAAGAATATCGGCGACATCGATCAGTCCAACCCCGTGCCTCTGGCGGCCACGAAGGGCTCCTGGGCCGGATTCGGCGACATCGTCGCCACCGCCGCCTCCGAAGGGGTGCTCGAACTTCTCGAGAAGGCGATCAATAAGCCGCGCTGACGCCTGCGCTGCCTGTGAATCGGCTTGTCAGAGGGGGGCTTTCGGCTGCTACTGTTCCGGGGGGCGGCGCGATTCTTGCAAGCTTTGCGCAGGGCAAGAACCGACCGCGAGACAGGGAGTTAAAAAAATCATGTTGTCATTCAGGAAGTCGGCTTTGGCCGTCATTGCTGCAGCGAGCGTGAGCGGCCTCATGGCCGCCGCGCCGGTCCAGGCGCAGACGCTCAAGGTCGTGATGCATTCGGACGTGAAGATCCTCGATCCGATCTGGACCACGGCCTACATCCAGCGCAACCACGGCTACATGGTGTGGGACACGCTGTTCGCGGTCGACGAGAAGTTCGACGTCAAGCCGCAGATGGTCGACAAGTATGAGAACTCCGCCGACAAGCTGACCTGGACCTTCACGCTGCGCGACGGCCTCGAGTGGCACAACGGCGCGCCGGTCACCGCCGAGGATTGCGTCGCCTCGATCAAGCGCTGGGCCGCCCGCGATTCGATGGGCCAGAAGATGATGGGATCGGTCGAAGGCTTCGAGATCGTCGATGCCAAGACCTTCAAGATGAAGATGAAGGAGCCGTACGGCCTGGTGCTCCAGTCGCTCGGCAAGCCGTCGTCGAACGTGCCCTTCATGATGCCGAAGAAGACGGCCGAAACCGACCCGATGCAGCAGATCAAGCTCGAGGACGTGATCGGCTCCGGCCCGTTCATCTTCAAGGGCGACGAATGGAAGCCCGGCGAGAAGATCGTCTACGTCAAGAACACCAAGTACAAGCCGCGCGCCGAGCCGGCAAACGGCCTGTCCGGCGGCAAGGTCGTCAAGGTCGACCGTGTCGAGTGGCTCGCCATGCCGGACATCCAGACGCAGGTGGCCGCGCTGCAGAGCGGCGAGATCGACATGATCGAATCGCCGGGTCACGATCTGCTGCCGCTGCTGGCGAAAGACAAGAACGTCGAGTTGGTCAGCTTCAACCCGACCGGCAACCAGTACGCCTTCCGCTTCAACAGCCTGGCCAAGCCCTTCGACAACGCGAAGATCCGGCACGCCGTCTTCGTCGCCTTTGCGCAGGAGGACTTCCTCAAGGCCACGATCGGCGATCCGCAGTGGTACAAGGTCTGCAAGGCGCCGTTCGTGTGCGGCACCCCGCTGGCGACCGACGCCGGCATGGCCGACGTGCTGAACGGCAATGCCGCCAAGGCCAAGCAGATCCTCACCGAGGCCGGCTACGACGGCACGCCGATCGTGCTGATGCAGTCGACCGACCTGCAGGTTCTCACCAACCTCGCCCCGGTCGCCAAGGCGCAGATGGAGCGTGCCGGCTTCAAGGTCGACATGGTGTCGATGGACTGGCAGACGCTGGTCGCGCGCCGCGTCAAGAAGGACCCGCCGAGCCAGGGCGGCTGGCACGCCTTCCTCACCTCGTGGGTGGCGGCCGACATCCTGAACCCGGTGATGGCCGGATACTTCAACGCCGCATGCGACAAGGCGATGTTCGGCTGGCCGTGCGACGCGACGATCGAGAAGTATCGCGACCAGTTCGCCAAGGAGACGGACCCGGCGAAGCAGAAGCAGATCGTCGAGGACCTGCAGAAGTATTGGGTCGATCATCCGACCCACATCAATGTCGGCCAGTGGTACGCGCCGCTGGCACGCCGCAAGACCGTGCAGGGCAACCTGACGGCGCCGGTTCCCGTGTTCTGGAACGTCACCAAGAAGTAGCTCGATCCGCGCGCGGGGCCCGTCCCCGCGCGCTCATCGATGAAGGCGGGCGATCCTGCCTTCTTCGATGGGGAAGAAACCCGGAGGGGGCACTATGAAAAAAGTAATGAAGCGTACGCTCGCGGCAATGGTTGCCGGCGCGATCCTGTCGGGTGCGGGGCCGGTGCTGGCCCAGGGCAAGGTCGTCAAGTTCGTGCAGAACGGCAACCTGACCATCCTGGATCCGATCTGGACCACGGCCTACGTCACCCGTAACCACGGCTATTTCATCTACGACACGCTGTTTGCGTCCGACGAGAACAACGTCGTGAAGCCGCAGATGGTCGAGAAGTACGAAGTCTCCGCCGACAAGACGGTGTGGACCTTCACCCTGCGCGACGGCCTGGAGTGGCACGACGGCAAGCCGGTGACCGCGGAGGACTGTATCGCCTCCGTCAAGCGCTGGGGCGCACGCGACGCGATGGGCCAGAAGCTCATGGACTTCGTCAAGGAGTTCAAAGAGGTCAATCCCAAGACCTTCCAGATGGTGCTGAAGGAGCCCTACGGCCTGGTGCTCGATTCGCTCGGCAAGCCGTCGTCCCAGGTTCCCTTCATGATGCCGAAGCGGGTAGCCGATACCGACCCGTTCAAGCAGATCGACAGCCAGATCGGTTCGGGCCCGTTCGTCTACGTGAATGCCGAGTCCAAGCCCGGCGAGAAGCACGTCTACAGCAAGAACACCAAGTACAAGCCGCGCGCCGAGCCGGCCTCTGGCCTGGCCGGCGGCAAGGTCGTGAAGGTCGACAGGGTCGAGATCATCGAGATGCCCGACCCGCAGCAGCAGGTGAACGCGCTGGCGGCCGGCGAGATCGACATCATCGAGCAGCCGCCGCACGACCTGATCCCGATCCTGAAAAAGGAAAAGGGCGTCGCGCTCTACAACTGGAACCCGCTCGGCCACCAGTTCATCTACCGCATGAACTGGCTGCAACCGCCGTTCAACAATCCCAAGATCCGCGAGGCCGCGCTGCTCACCATCCGCCAGGAGGATTATCTCAAGGCGACCGTCGGCGAGCCGGAATTCTATAAGGTCTGCACGGCCGCCTTCATCTGCGGCACGCCCAACGCGGTCAATGCGCCGGGCGATCTCCTCGTGAAGCCGAACTTCGAGAAGTCCAAGGCGCTGCTCAAGGAGGCGGGCTATGACGGCACGCCGATCGTACTGCTGCAGTCGACGACCCTGCCCGTCCTCACCAACGTCGCCCCTGTGACAAAGGCGCTGCTCGAACAGGGCGGCTTCAAGGTCGACATGCAGTCCATGGACTGGCAAACCGTCGTCACACGTCGAACCAACAAGGGTCCCGTGAATCAGGGCGGCTGGAACCTCTTCCACACGTTTTCGGTCGCGGCCGACATCCTGAATCCGATCTCGACCTCCTACATGGTGGCGAACGGCGACAAGGCGTGGTTCGGCTGGCCGAACGATCCGGAGATGGAGAAGCTGCGCGACGCATACGCCAAGGAAACCGACCCCGCGAAGAACAAGGCGCTCGCCGCAGCCGTCCAGGCTCGAGCCCTGGAGACCGCCCAGTACGGCTGGATCGGCCAATGGTACGGCCCCGGGGCCATGCGCTCCAACATCTCGGGCTGGCTCAAGGCGCCGGTTCCGGTGATGTGGAACATCGAGAAGAAGTGAAACTGATCTCCATCCCGCCCCTCCGCCCGCAACGGCGGCGGGCGGGACGGAGACGGTCAGATAGGGTAACCCGCACACAATGCTAGATTTCATTGCTCGTCGTCTCATAGCCATCATCCCCGTGCTCGCGGTGGTGGCCATCTTCGTCTTCCTCATGCTGCGCCTGACGCCTGGCGATCCCGCCGCCGTCATCGCCGGCGACAATGCCACGTCCGATCAGATCGCCGACATCCGCAACAAGCTCGGGCTCGACGAGCCGATCTGGTCGCAGTTCGCCATCTGGATCGGCAATGTGCTGCAGGGCAATTTCGGTGAGAGCTTCTTCTTCAAGAAGACCGTCGCCGAGCTGATCGCCCAGCGCGTCGAGCCGACGCTCGCCCTCGCGGTCTGCACCCTGCTGTTTGCCGTCAGCATTTCCGTTCCGATCGGCGTCATGGCGGCCTACCGACAGGGCTCGCTGCTCGATCGCGCGGTGATGGGCTTTTCGGTGCTGGGCTTCTCGGTGCCGGGCTTCGTGATCGGCTACTGCCTGATCTATGTCTTCGCCATCGAACTGGGCTGGCTGCCGGTGCAGGGCTATGTCCGAATCGGCGTCAATTTCTGGGGCTTCCTCGAGCGCATGATCCTGCCGTCGCTCACCCTGTCGGTCGGCTTCGTGGCGCTGATCTCGCGCATTACGCGCGCGTCGGTGCTCGAAGTGCTGAACGAGGATTACATCCGCACCGCCCGGGCCAAGGGTCTTTCCAACCGCGTGGTGCTGATGCGGCACGCGCTGCGCAATGCCGCCGTGCCTATCCTCACCGTGATCGGCCTCGGCATCGCGATCCTGATCGGCGGCGCCGTGGTGACGGAAAGCGTGTTCGGCCTGCCCGGTCTCGGCCGTCTCACGGTCGAAGCGGTGCTGAGCCGTGACTTCCCGACCATCCAGACCGTCATTCTTCTTTTCTCCGTGGTCTATGTCGTGATCAACCTGCTCATCGACATCAGCTACACCCTTTTCGATCCGAGGATCCGGTATTGAGCGCGATCACCGAAGAAGTCGTCGACTCCGCCTCCATCTCGGCGGCGTCGACCAAGCGCAAGAGCCTCTGGCTCGTTGCTCTCCGCAACCCGAACGTGATCATCGGCGGCGTGATCCTGCTGACGATGCTGGTGATCGCCATTCTGGCGCCGTTACTTGGCACGGTTGACCCGACGCGCATCGATCCGGCGGCCCGCAACAAGAAGCCGGGCACCGAGATCACCTATCGCCTGGACGACGGCACGACCATGAAGCGCGTCGCCATCATGGGCACGGACAGTCTCGGCCGCGACGTCTACAGCCGCGTGCTCTACGGCGCGCGCGTATCGCTGGCCGTCGGCGTCGCGGTGTCGATCATTTCGGTCCTCATCGGCATGGTGATCGGCCTGGTGTCCGGCTACATCCGGTGGGCCGACGGGATCATCATGCGCGTCATGGATGGATTGATGGCGATCCCGGGCATCCTGCTCGCGATCGCCCTCGTCTCGATCTGGCGCGCCGGCCTGATCACCGTGGTTTTCGCGATCGTCGTGCCCGACGTGCCGCGCGTCGTGCGCCTGGTGCGTTCGATCGTGCTGACGGTGCGCGAGGAGCCCTATGTCGAGGGCGCCATCTCCGTGGGCACACCGACCTGGATCCTGATGTTCCGCCACATCCTGCCCAACACCGTGGCGCCGCTGATCGTGCAGGGCACCTTCCTCGCTGCTGCCGCGATCCTGACCGAAGCCGCTCTCTCCTTCCTCGGCATCGGCATCCCGCCGGAGATCCCGAGCTGGGGCAACATCATGGCCGAGGGCCGCACGCTGTTCCGCGTGTTCCCGCACAACATCCTCTATCCCGGCATCTTCCTTGCCTTGACGGTGCTGGCCATCAACATCATGGGCGACGGTCTGCGCGACACGCTCGATCCCAAAATGAGCAAGAAAGTCTGATGTCGACTGAAACAAAGAGGCCCGTCCTCGAAGTCCGCAACCTCAGCGTCGCCCTGCCCAAGGGCGGCGACCGCGTCCATGCCGTCGAGAAGGTGAGCTTCACCGTCAATCCCGGTGAGATCGTCTGCCTCGTGGGTGAATCCGGCTCGGGCAAGTCGGTGATCGCCTTCACCGTCATGGGCCTGCTGGCCAAGGCGCTGAAGCCGACCTCGGGCGAGATCCTGCTCGAGGGCGAGAACATCCTGGCGGCGAGCGAAGACAGGCTGCGCGAACTGCGCTGCACGCGCATGTCGATGATCTTCCAGGAGCCGATGACGGCGCTCAATCCCGTCATGACCTGTGGCGAGCAGATCGACGAGGTTCTGAACACCCACACCAACCTCGACGCCGCGACGCGCAAGGCCAAGATCATCGCCATCCTGGACCGCGTGAAGCTGCCGGAGCCAGAGCGTATCTACGCCTCGTTCCCGCACCAGCTCTCGGGCGGCCAGCGCCAGCGCATCATGATCGCCATGGCGCTGGTGCTCGATCCGGTCCTGCTGATCGCCGACGAGCCCACCACCGCCCTCGACGTCACCACCCAGGCCGAGATCCTGAAGCTCGTGGCCGAGCTGCAGGCGGGCCAGGGCACCGGCGTGCTGTTCATCACCCACGATTTCGGCGTCGTCGCCGAGATCGCCCATCGCGTCGCCGTCCTGCGCTGGGGCGAGCTGGTGGAGATGGGCCCGACCGAGCAGATCCTGTCGCGGCCCGTTCAGGCCTACACCAAGATGCTGATCTCCTCGGTACCGTCGATCACCCCCGTCCATCGCGGCGTACGGCGCGACGGCAAGACCGTCCTGCGCACCGAGAAGCTCGGCAAGATCTACACGGGCAACGCCTTCTTCCAGAAGGCGCGGGTCGTGAAGGCCGCCGTGGACGTCGACCTCGACATCCGAAGGGGCGAGACGCTGGGTATCGTGGGCGAATCCGGTTCGGGCAAGTCGACCGTGGCACGCTGCATTGCCCGCCTGATCGACCCGAGCGAAGGCAAGATCTATCTCGGCGACACCGAGATCGCGACCATGTCGGCGCGCAAGCTGCGGCCGCATCGCCGGCGCGTACAGATCGTCTTCCAGGATCCCTACCGCTCGATGAACCCGCGCATCACCGTCGGCGACTTCATCATCGAGGGGCCGATGAACTTCGGCCTCGGGCGTGAGGAAGCGATGGCTCGCGCGCGCAAGCTGATGGAAACGGTGCGGCTCGATCCCAACGCGCTCGACCGCTTCCCCCACCAGTTCTCGGGCGGCCAGCGCCAGCGCATCTGCATCGCGCGGGCGCTCGCCATGGAGCCCGAGCTGCTGATCGCCGACGAGGCCGTGTCGGCGCTCGACGTGTCGGTGCAGAAGCAGGTGCTGGAACTCCTCGACGAGATCCGCGTCCGGCTGAACCTGGCCGTCCTCTTCATCACCCACGATCTGCGCGTTGCGGCGCAGATCTGCGACTACGTGGCCGTGATGAGCAAGGGCCGCGTCGTCGAATACGGCTCGGCCGAACAGGTCTTCGGCTCGCCGCAGGCCGAGTACACCAAGGCCCTGTTCGCCGCGGCCCCCGGCCGCCACTGGGATTTCGGCAAGTTCGCCGCCTGATCCTCTCTCCGGGCCCTTCCCTCTAGCGGGAGGGAAGGGCTTGGAGGAGACTGGCACCATGACTTCCGGCTTCCTCGAAGACGCTTCGTTCAACCAGTCGCCCGCTTTCGGCGACATCGACCTGTTCACCGCCGACCGGCCGCTGGCCGATGCAGCGGCACGCGCGGGCCTCGACCTCGCGGCGCTCTCCGCCTGCGGCCGCGACTATGGCGCGGCGGAAACGCTGGATCTCGGACGGGTGGCCAACGAGAACCCGCCCAGGCTGCGCACCATGGACGGCAAGGGCAACCGTCTCGACCTGGTCGAGTTCCATCCCGCCTATCACGCGCTGATGCGCAAGAGCATCGGCCATGGCATCCACGCCTCGGCCCATGACGGCAGCGACCGGCCGGCGCCGATGTCGGCACGGGCCGTCCGGCTCTATCTCGCGACTCAGGCCGAGAGCGGCCATATGTGCCCGATCACCATGACGCATGCCTGCGTGGGCGCGCTCCGCTCCGAGCCGGCGCTGCTCGAAAAGTGGCTGCCGAAGATCCAGACCCGCACCTACGATCCGCGACCGCTGCCATGGTGGGAGAAGAACGGCGTCACGCTGGGCATGGGCATGACCGAGCGCCAGGGCGGCACCGACGTGCGCGCCAACATCACGAGCGCCACCGCGCACGGCGACCATGTCGAGATCACCGGGCACAAATGGTTCATGTCGGCGCCGATGTGCGACGCCTTCCTCGTACTCGCGCAAGCTGCCAAGGAAACCGGGGACGGCGGCCTCACCTGTTACCTGATGCCACGTTACCGGCCCGACGGTTCGCAGAACGCGATCCGCTTCCAGCGGCTGAAGGACAAGCTCGGCAACAAGTCCAATGCCTCCTCGGAGGTCGAGTTCCACGGCGCCTGGGCCGAGCGGGTCGGCACGGAAGGCGCGGGCGTGCGCACCATCATCGAGATGGTGAACCTGACGCGCCTCGACTGCGCCATCGCCTCGGCCGGCCAGTCGCGCATCGCGCTCAGCCAGGCGATCCATCACATCCGCAACCGCTCGGTCTTCCAGCGCAGGCTGGCCGACCAGCCCGCCATGCGCGCTGTCGCCGCCGACATGGCGCTGGAACTCGAGGCGCAGGTCGCGCTGGTGTTCCGCCTGATCCGCGCCGCCGAGCACGCCGCCCACGATCCGCGCGAAGCGGCCTATGCCCGCCTTCTCACCCCGGCTGTGAAGTTCCTGGTCTGCAAGAGCACGCCGCAGCTCGTCTACGAATCGCTCGAGTGCCTGGGCGGCAACGGCTACACCGAGGACCTGCCGCTGGCGCGCTACTTCCGCGAATCGCCGCTCAACGCCATCTGGGAGGGCTCAGGCAACGTCATGGCCCTCGACGTGCTGCGTGCCGCCGGCCGTCATCCCGAAGCCGCGACGGACACGCTCTCGCGCCTCGTGCGCACCGCCGACCGGGCCTTCAAGGCCGGCCCGCTGGCACAGGCGCTGGAGCAGACGTTGAAGTCGGGCGCCGCCGAACGCCGCGCGCGCTTCCTCTGCGAAAGCCTGGCCAAGATCGCCGCCGTGGCGGCGCTGGTCGAAGCGGGCTCGCCCTTCGCCGCGCTCTATGCCGAGACACGGCTGGGCGGTTCGCCCTTCGCCCAGTTCGGCAGCGCCGATCTCGGCGACAGCGAGACGGCCCTGATGGATCGCGCGCTGACCATCTAACGCCTCGCGGGAACACGCGCCTGCCAGGGCCGCAACAGCAACATCCCGCCCATCACGAGACCGTAGACGGCGAGCCCGATCCCCATCGCCCAGAAAACCGCATCGAGCCCCTGCCCCAGTTCGACTGCGAGCCAGCCGCCGCCGACGGTGATGACCAGCCTCACCAGCACGGCGGCGACCGGCACGCCCATGCGGCCGGCGCCCTGACTGCCGAAGTGGAGCGTCAGGCCGAGGCCGTAGAGGATGTAAAAGGGCGCTGCCCGCGTGAGGTAGCCGACGCAGGCGGCGATCGTTGCGGGATCGCTCGTGAACAGAAGCGACCATTGCTCTGGCAGGAGGGCGATCGCGCCCCCAATCACGCCGATCACCGCGGCAGCGAACAGGCTGCCGGTCCAGGCCACGCGGCGCGCCCGCGCCCAGCCATCGGCACCGGCGGCAACGCCGATCAGCGTCAGCATGCCGGTGCCGATTCCGTATGAAATCGCGCCCATCAGATTCTCGAGCCGCGAACCGATGGCATAACCCGCCAGCGCCGACGTGCCGAAGCGGCCGACCAGTCCGGTCAGCACCATCGTACCAATGCCGCCGACCACGGTGACGGCCGACGAAGCAAGGCCGACACCCATGATTTCCAGGAACAGGCGGCGCTGCAGGCCGCGCCCGCCGAGCGAGGGAACGAAACCGAGCCGGCCGCCCCAGATCGCGCGCGCCGTCAGGGCGAGCGATAGACCCGATGCCGCCACGCCGGCCGCCGCGAAGCCCGCCACGCCCCAGCCCGGCCAGCCGCCGATGCCGAGCCCCAGCAACGCCGCCAACGGCACGTAGACCGCCGAGCCCACGACGCCGAACCGCGCCGCCAAGGCCGCGCTGCCCACCCCCCGCAGGATCGCCGACGCGAAGTTGGTCGCCCACACCAGCACCCCGCAGCTGAACCAGAGATCGCTGTAGGCGCGTGCCTGTCGCAGCACCGCGCCCTCGCCGCCCATCATGCGGTAGAGGAGCGGCGCCGCCGTCCAGGCAAACAGCGCGCAGAGCGCGGCGAACACGAACGCCAGCACCATTGCGTGGATCACCAGAGACTGCGCGTCCTCGCGCCGGCCGCCCCCCAGGGCACGTGCCATGGAGGCGGCGACGGCGCCGCCCAGGCCACCCGAGGACACGTTCATGACCATGACGACGAAGGGATAGACCAGCGCGAAGGCTGCCAGCGCGCCGCTGCCCAGCCGGCCGACGAGCCAGATCTCGGCCAGGACGACGGCGATCTGCACCACCATGAACGCCGTCGTTGGACCCGCGAGCCGCAGCAAGGAACGCCCGATGGGCGCGACGAGGAGAGGATGGGACACGAGGACTCCGGCGGGAGCGGCAGCGCAACAACGATGCACCCGGTCCCTGGCGGGACGGGCAAGGAAGGATCGTTAGAGTCGCGCGCTCATGTACGGAGTCTCCAGACGAGCCGGCACTATGGCCTTGCAGGCGGCCGTCGACAACCTGCCTGCTTTGCCCGCCGATGCCGCGCCGGTACACTCCACCCCAGCGTTCCAGCCACTGTTCAGCGAGTAACTCCTCCCAATGAAAAAGATCTTCACGGCGTGCCTCGGCACCGAGACCAACACCTTCGCCTCGATCCCGACCGGGCTCGGCCTGTTCGAGGAGACCTGCCTGTTCCGCAAGGGCAGCTACGGCGACAAGGTGCCGATGTTCGGTGCGCCGCTCGATGTCTGGCGCAAGCGCTCCGAGGCCAAGGGCTGGCAGGTGGTGGAGAGTCTCTGCGCCTTCGCCCAGCCGGCGGGCAAGACGGTGAAGAAGGTCTACGAGGCGTTCCGCGAGGAGATCATCGCGGACCTGAAGGCCGCCATGCCGGTCGATGCGGTGTTCCTGTCGATGCACGGCGCCATGGTGGCCGAAGGCTATGACGACTGCGAGAGCGACCTGCTCGCCCATGTGCGCAAGGTCGTGGGGTCGGATGTGCCGGTCGGCGTCGAGCTCGACCTCCACTGCAACATCGGCGAAGGCACGATGCGCGACGCCACAGTGCTGGTCCTGTTCAAGGAGTATCCGCATGTCGACGTGTCGGACCGCGCCGACGACCTGTTCAACGTCATGGAAGGCGCGATCGAGGGCCGCACCAGGCCGGTGATGGCGACCTGGGACTGCCGCATGATCGGCGTGTTCCACACCACGCGCGAGCCGATGCGCGGCTTCGTCGACAAGCTGATGGCGTTGGAAGGCAAGGACGGCGTGCTCTCGCTCTCCGTCGCCCATGGCTTCCCGTGGTCGGACATCAAGGAGATGAGCAGCCGCATCATCGCCGTCACCGACGGCGACAAGGCGAAGGCCGAGAAAATCGCCAAGGAGCTGGGCCAGGAATTCTTCGCCATGCGCCAGGCCACGCAGCCGCCCTATGTGACCTTGGAGGCCGCCATGGCGCGGGTCAGCTCGCACAACCTGCCCAAGCCCATGGTGCTGGCC
The DNA here is from genome assembly GCF_965228225.1 of Reyranella sp. Classification (GTDB taxonomy): domain Bacteria; phylum Pseudomonadota; class Alphaproteobacteria; order Reyranellales; family Reyranellaceae; genus Reyranella. The sequence continues at coordinate 4,715,871 of NZ_OZ245801.1, forward strand.
GACGTGTCGGACAATGCCGGCGGCGGTGCCGCTTCGGATTCGACCTTCGTCCTGAAGGCGTTGCTCGACGGCAAGGTCAAGGACGCGGCGATCGCCATGTTCTGGGATCCCGGCGCGGTGAAGCTCGCCTTCGAGGTCGGCGAAGGCGCCGAACTCGACATCCGCCTCGGCGGCAAGCTCGGGCCGCAATCGGGCGCGCCGGTCGACGCCCGCGCCAAGGTCCTGAAGCTCGAGAAGAACGTGTTCATCCAGTTCGGCGGCACCCGCAAGGGCACCAGCCCGATCGGCGATGCCGCCGCCCTTCAGATCGAGGGCGTGACGGTGATCGTCAACTCCACGCGCTCGCAGTGCCACAGCCTCGACTGCTTCACCAAGCTCGGCATCGATCCCTCGACCAAGAAGGTCGTGGTGGTGAAGTCGATGCAACACTTCCACGCCGCCTACGCGCCGATCGCCAGCGAAGTGGTCTATGTCGCCGCACCCGGCGCGCTGGTGCCGGACTGGTCGCTGCTGCCCTACACCAAGGCCGACAAGACGCAGTGGCCGTTCGTCGCCAACCCGCACGCCTGAAGCGTGCGGGCTTCCGGGGCCCGTCGACCGGGAGCGGCGAAAAGCCCATATTTCAGGGCGTTTACAGCGCTCCGACTCATTGGTATGTTCCGCCCCGTCGCGGCCCGGGATGGCCGTTTTGTCGTTTTAGATCAACGGCTTAACCATGTCCCGCCCCGGCGCGAGGGCAGCGATTCATGAAAATTCTCACCGGCAACAGCAACAAACCGCTGGCCGAAGCCATTTCCGCCAAACTGGCCTTGCCGCTGGTCAAGGCCAACATACGGCGTTTCTCCGACAACGAGATCTTCGTCGAGATCCTGGAGAATGTCCGCGGCGAGGACGTTTTCGTCATCCAGTCGACGAGCTTCCCGGCCAACGACCATCTGATGGAACTGTTGATCACCATCGATGCCTTGCGCCGCAGCTCGGCCCGCCGCATCACAGCGGTGATCCCCTATTACGGCTATGCCCGCCAGGACCGCAGGGTCGGCTCCCGCACGCCGATCTCTGCCAAGCTGGTCGCCAACCTGATCACCCATGCCGGCGCCAATCGCGTGCTGACGCTCGACCTGCATGCCGGCCAGATCCAGGGCTTCTTCGATATCCCGCTCGACAATCTCTATGCCGGCCCGGTCTTCTCGAAGGACATCAAGGAGACGCTGAGCAACCGCAACCTCACCGTCGTGTCGCCCGACACCGGCGGCGTGGCCCGTGCCCGCGCCATCGCCAAGCGTATCGATGCCGACCTCGCCATCATCGACAAGCGCCGCGAGGCCGCCGGGATCAGCGAAGTCATGAACGTGATCGGCGACGTGAAGAACCGCGACTGCATCCTGATCGACGACATCGTCGATTCGGGCGGCACGCTGTGCAATGCCGCGGTCGCGTTGATGGACCAGGGCGCCACCTCGGTCTCGGCCTATATCACCCACGGCGTGCTGTCGGGGGGCGCGGTCGCCCGCGTCGCCGCCTCGCCGATCGAGAAGATGGTGATCACCGATTCGATCATGCCCACGGAGGCGGTGCGCGTGTCGCCGAACATCAAGCCGCTCAGCATCGCGACGCTGATGGCCGAGGCGATGAAGCGCATCACCGACGAGGCATCGGTTTCGAGCCTGTTCGACTAGGAATTTCAAGAGATCCGGCGATGGGCACCCCTGGAGGCCACGCCGCGATGAGAGAGCAACCCAAGGAGAGTTAAAATGGCAGAGACGACCAAAGTCGTCGCGAAGATGCGGGACCGGGCCGGCAAAGGGGGCGCCCGTTCCAGCCGTCGCGAAGGACTGATTCCCGCCGTGATCTACGGCGACAAGCAGCCGCCCGTGATGATCGCCGTCGAGCCGAAGTCGATCGAGCGCGAGATCCACAAGGCGGGCTACTTCAATCACCGCATGAAGATTGCCGTCGATGGCACGGACTATGACGTCCTGCCGCGCGACGTGCAGGTCGATCCGGTGACGGACAAGCCTCTGCATCTCGACTTCCTGCGCATCGGCCCCGACTCGATCATCACCGTGCAGGTGCCCGTGCGCTTCCGCAACGAGCTGGCCTCGCCCGGCATCAAGCGCGGCGGCGTTCTGAACGTCGTGCTGCACGAAATCACGCTGCGCACCCGGGCCGATTCCATTCCGGAAATCTTCGAGGTCGACCTGACCGGCCTCGAGATCGGCCACTCGATCCACATGTCGACGCTCAACATTCCCGAGAGCGCGCGCGTGGTGACGCGTGACAAGAACGCCACCGTGGCCTCGATCGCCGCCCCGACCGTGACGCGCGAAGCGGCCGGGACGGATGCGGCCGGGGCCGACGGCGCTGCGCCGGCGGCAGGTGCCGCTCCGGCGGCGGGCGCTGCAGCGGGCGGCAAGGCTGCCCCCGCTCCGGCGAAGAAGTAACGAGCGGGCGAAGGCACCGCTCCGTCGATGCTTCTGCTGGTCGGGCTCGGCAATCCCGGGCCGCGCTATGCGGGGCACCGGCACAACGTTGGATTCATGGCGGTGGACGAGATCGTCCGCCGCCGTGTCTTCTCGCCATGGCGTGCGCGTTTCAACGGCGAAGTGGCCGAAGGCCATCTCGGCGGCGAGCGCGTCATCGCCCTGAAACCCATGACGTTCATGAACGAGTCGAGCAAAGCCGTGGGCGAGGCCGTGCGCTTCCTCAAGGTGCCGCTCGACCGGCTGGTCGTCTTCCACGACGAGCTCGACATCGCGCCCGGACGGGTGCGCATGAAGAAGGGCGGCGGCGCCGGCGGCCATAACGGTCTGCGCGATATCGACGCCCATGTCGGCAAGGACTACCGCCGCGTCCGCATCGGCATCGGCCATCCGGGCCACAAGGACCTGGTGCTGCACTGGGTACTGCGCGACTTCGAGCGCGACGAGCGCGACTCCAAGGACGGCTGGGTCCCGAAGGTGCTGCACGCACTGGCCGAGGAAGCGGCGCTGCTGGTCGAAGGTGGCGCCAAGGCCGACGAGAAATACATGAGCCGGGTGGCGCATCTCGCGCCGCCTCCCGACCTTCCGGCCCGCCTCGACATCAAGGGCCTGGGCAGCAAAGAGTAGATCATGGGTTTCAACTGCGGAATTGTCGGCCTGCCCAATGTCGGCAAGTCGACCCTGTTCAATGCCCTGACCGCCACCCAGGCGGCGCAGGCGGCCAATTATCCGTTCTGCACCATCGAGCCCAATGTCGGCCGCGTCGCCGTGCCCGATCCGCGGCTCGAAAAACTCGCGGCCATCGCGGGGTCGGCCAAGATCATCAATACCCAGCTCGAATTCGTCGACATCGCCGGCCTGGTGAAGGGCGCGTCGCGCGGCGAGGGGCTGGGCAACCAGTTCCTGGGCAACATCCGCGAGGTCGATGCGATCGCCCACGTGCTGCGCTGCTTCGAGGATGGCGACGTCACGCACGTGAGCGGCAAGGTCGATCCGGTGAGCGATGCCGAGGTCGTCGAGACCGAGCTGATGCTGGCCGACATGGACAGCCTGGAAAAGCGCCTGCCCAATCTCGAGAAGAAGGCCAAGGGCGGCGACAAGGAAGCGGCGGCCGAGGCCCCGGTCGTGAAGAAGGCGCTCGACGCGCTGCGCGACGGCAAGCCGGCCCGCGAGGCCCAGCTGACGGACGACGAGCGCGCGGTGTTTGCCCGGCTGCAGCTCATCACCGCCAAGCCGATGATGTACGTGCTGAACGTCGAGGAAAGCTCGGCCGCGACCGGCAACGCGCACAGCGCCAGGGCCGAGGCCTTCGCCAAGTCGCGTGGCATGCCGTCCGTCGTGATCTCGGCCGCCATCGAGGCCGAGGTGGCGCAGCTGCCGCCCGAGGACCAGAGCGACTACCTGTCGTCACTCGGCCTCGAGGAGACCGGCCTCGCCCGCGTGGTGCGCGCGGGCTACGCCCTGCTCGATCTGGTGACCTTCTTCACGGTCGGGCCGAAAGAGGCGCGGGCCTGGACGGTGCGCCGCGAGGCCACGGCACCGCAGGCCGCCGGCGTCATCCATACCGATTTCGAGAAGGGCTTCATCCGCGCCGAAACGATCGCCTTCGACGACTATGTCACGCTGAACGGCGAGGCCGGCGCCCGCGACGCCGGCAAGCTCCGGCTCGAAGGCAAGGAATACGCCGTCAAGGACGGCGATGTGTTTCATTTCAGGTTCAATGTTTAACGCGCCTACGCGTTAAACATTGGCGGGCGTCAGCGCTTGTCATCAAGCGCGAGAGCCCGCGCCGTGCAGAATAGATAAGAACGCGAGTGGCCGCTCTTCCTTCGGCGCTCCCGGACATTGCTACGCAATGTCCTGACGCTCCTTGGCCGAGCTTCGCTCGGCCTACGAACCTATCCGCCCCCCACCCTTCTTCGTGATCGCGATCACCGACGGCCGTGGCGGCATGCCGTCCTTGAAGTCGGGCCAGCGGGTCGAGGGCTTTTCGAAGGTCGAGTTCCGGTCCTCGCCGGGATGCTGGATGGCGAGGAACAAGGTGCCGTCGTCCGGCGTGAAGATCGGCCCGCAGACCTCGGCGCCGGTCGGCGCCTGGTAGAAGCAGCGCGTCAGCGCCCGGCCGAAGCCCACCGTATCGGCGGCATAGAGACCGTCGGCCACGCCGGCAGCCGACGGCGCCCCGTCGGTCGCGATCCAGATGCGCCCCTTGCTGTCGAAGGCGATGTTGTCGGGGCAGCTCAGCCAGCCATTCTCCGAGGTCGCGCGATGATAGCGGGCGCCGGCATCCTGGCCGGGCTTGCCGGCCAGCAGGAAGATCGACCAGGTGCCTTCCGCCGCGGCATGGTCGCCGTCCTTCGGCGCGATCTCGATTATGTGGCCGTGATCGTTGGGACCACGCGGATTGGCCTTGTCGACCTGGTCGGGCTTGCGCCGGCCGTTGTTGGTCAGCACGACGTAGACGCGCCCGTTGACCGGATTGGTCTCGATGTCTTCCGGCCGGTCCATCGGCGTCGGCTTCAGGAGATCGGCGGCAAGGCGTGTCTTCACCAGCACGTCGCCCTGCGTCGCAAAGCCGTTCTCGGCGGTCAGCGGTCCCTGCCCCTGCACCAGCGGCAGCCACACGACCTTGCCGTCGGCCTCGAAGCGCGCGACCGAAAGCGTGCCCTCGTCGAGCAGGTTCTTGTTCGCCGCGCGATCGCTCGGGTTCCAGGGCTTGGAGGTGACGAAGCGATAGACATACTCGAAGCGCTCGTCGTCGCCACTGTAGAGCACCACGCGGCCATCCTTGGCCAGCGCATGGGTGCACCCCTCATGCTTGAAGCGGCCGAGTGCCGTGCGCTTCACCGGCGGCGAGGCCGGTTCGTAGGGGTCGATCTCGACCACCCAGCCGAAGCGATTGGGCTCGTTCGGCTCCTTGTCGAAGTTGAAGCGATCGACATGCTGGCCCCAGGCGTTGGTCGCACGGGCCACGCCGTAGCGCTTGCCGAGTTCGGTATCGGCCAGCCTTGCCGCCTCGCCGTCGAAGTAGAAGTGGAAATTCTCCTCGCAGGTCAGCCACGTGCCCCAGGGCGTGCTGCCGCCGGCGCAGTTGCCGAAGGTGCCCAGCACGCGCGTTCCCGTGGGATCGGCCGAGGTCTTGAGCCTGTCGTTGCCGGCGGCGGGTCCGGAAATCTCCATCGGCGTCGTGGCGGTGAGCCGGCGCGCGAACCGGCTGTCGGGCACGACCTTCCAGCCGTCGCCGTCGCGGGCGATCTCGATGACCGCGCCACCGACCGACGCCATCTCGACGCCGACCTGATCCTTCGTAGCCTTGAGCGCCGCGCCGCGGCCACTGCCCAGTCCGGCGAACATCAGGTTGGGGCTGGTATATTCGTGATTGGCGACCATCAGGAAGCGGTCGCCGCTGCGGCTGCCGGCCGGCAGCGGATAGAGGCCGAGATAGTCGTTGTTGTAGCCGAACCGCTTCTCCTGCTCGGCCGCCGTGAGGGTGGCGGGCTCGAAGCCCGTGGCGCCGCCGATGATCGGGTCGCCCCAGCGGATCACCACCTGCATCTCGTAGCCGTCTGCGACATGCTGCGTGCCGTCGAGCGTGTGCGCGAGTTCCTTGAAGGTGAGCGACGAAGGCCCGTTGGTCTGCGCCTGCGCGTCCGTCGTCGCGAACGGGCTCGCGAGCGAGGCTGCGAGGCCGGCGCCCGCGAGGCCGCGCAGCGCGTCGCGCCGGCTGAGGCGCCGCTCGATCAGCTCGCCGATCGACGGTTCGGTGCTGGCATTCACACCGATATCGTCGGGATCGGTGCAGTCGTCATCTTGTGCGGCGGCCATCTTCAACTCCTGGAAACGCATGGCTGGCGTAGCGGGCAATAATGGCGTTTCCGTTACGATCCTGCGCGCCCGGTGCCGCCGTCCACAAGGACCGTCAGTAAACCGTAGCGAGAAGCCTGTAGCAGGCGGATGTCACACCTCATGAAGAGACACCCATGAAAACGCATCTGCTGCTCGCGGCCTCTGCCACCGCCCTTCTGCTCGCGGCCTTTCCCGCCTCGTCTCAGACCAAGTTCCCCGCCACCCTGGAAGGCCACGCGATCCTGCCGGCGATGACCCTCGTCCCCGCCCCGGCCGACGCGCCGCAGGAGCTGCAGATCTCCGGCCGCTATGCCGGCCCGGCCGGCCGGCGGGTCGACGCGCCCGAGAGCGTGCAGGCCTTCTCGGCTCTCTCGGACAAGGCCGCGCCGCGTCCCACCGGCCTCAGCCTGCCGCTCAAGGGCCAGGCCGTGCAGGGCCTGTCCGGCATCAAGAACCTGAAGGACGGCACGTTCCTCACGATCACCGACAATGGCTTCGGCTCGAAGGCCAACTCGCCCGACTCGATGCTGATGTTCCATGTGGTGAAGCCCGACTGGAAGAGCGGCGCTGTCGAGCGCGTCTCGACCACCTTCCTCAGCGATCCGGATCGCAAGGTGCCGTTCCGCATCGTCAACGAGAACACACCGAAGCGCTACCTGACCGGCGGCGACTTCGATCTCGAATCGGTCCAGCCGATCGGCGACTTCCTGTACTTCGGCGAGGAGTTCGGCCCCTACCTGATCAAGACCGACAAGAGCGGCAAGGTCGTGCAGATCTTCGAGACCAAGGTCGACGGCAAGGTCGTGCGCTCGCCCGACCATCCGGCGGTCACGATGCCGGCTGCGCCCGGTCCGGTGAAATTCGAGGTCCGGCGCAGCAAGGGCTTCGAAGGCATGGCGGCTTCGCCCGACGGCAAGTTCCTCTACCCGCTGCTCGAAGGCCCGCTGGTGACCGAGTCGGGCGAGATGGAAGCCAAGGACGGCAAGCGCTTCCTGCGTATCCTCGAGTTCGACGTGGCCAAGGGCGAGTACACGGGCAAGAGCTTCAAGTACACGCTCGAGGCGCCGGCCAACGCGATCGGCGACTTCAACATGATCGACGCCAGCAGCGGCCTGATCATCGAGCGTGACGACACCGAGGGCGACGCGGCCCAGGCCTGCAAGGACGGCGCGGTGAAGGCCGACTGCTTCAACGCACCGGCCAAGTTCAAGCGCATCTACAAGATCGACATGGGCCAGGCCGATGCCGACGGCTTCGTGAAAAAGGTGGGCTACATCGACCTGATGGACATCCAGGACCCGAACAAGGTCGCGCGCGCAGGCGCCAAGGACGGCAAGCTCACCTTCCCGTTCTTCACCATTGAGAATGTCGACCTGATCGATGCCGACCACATCATCGTCGGCAACGACAACAACCTGCCCTTCTCGTCGGGCCGCGCGCTGGGCAAGTCCGACGACAACGAGCTGATCCTCCTGAAGGTCACCGACCTCCTGAAGGCGAAGTAGCTACTCGGTCACGTCGAGCGCCACCTTCTCGCGCTTCTTGCGGAGCGCGGGAAGGAGTGGCGCGATCAGCAGGAAGGCCGCGAGCGCGAGGCAGGCGACCGAGATCGGCCGCGCAACGAAGATCTCGAACGATCCCTGGCTCAGGATCAGCGACTTGCGCAGGTTGTTCTCGAGCATCGGACCCAGCACGAAGGCCAGCACCAGCGGCGCCGCCTCGTAGCCGAACTTGCGCATGAGATAACCCAGCAGGCCGGTGCCGATCATGACGAACACGTCGAACACGGCGTTGCCCGAGGCGAAGACGCCGACGATGCAGAACATCAGGATCAGCGGGAACAGGATCCTGTAGGGCGCCTTCAGCACCTGAACCCACATGCCGATCAACGGCATGTTGAGAACCAGCAGCATGATGTTGCCGACATACATGCTGGCGACGATGCCCCAGAAGACCTTGGGATTCTGGCTCATCATCAGCGGCCCGGGCTGCAGCCCGTGGATGACGAAGGCACCCAGCAGCAGCGCCATGATGACGTTGGGCGGGATGCCGAGCGTCATCAGCGGAATGAAGGCGCCGCCGGCCGCCGCGTTGTTCGCGGCCTCGGGTCCAGCCACGCCCTCGATGGCGCCCTTGCCGAAACGCTCGGGCGTGCGCGACAGCTTCTTCTCCATCGCATAGGACGCGAAGGAGGCGATCACCGCGCCGCCGCCCGGCAGCACGCCCAGCAGGAAGCCGAGCAGCGTGCCGCGCCCGATGGGGCCGGCGCTCGCCTTCAGGTCCTCGCGCGAGGGCCACAGGCTGCCGATCCGCGATTGCACGATGTCGCGGCGGATCTGCTGCTCGATGTTCGCCAGGATCTCGGCCACGCCGAACAGGCCCATCACGACCGGCACGAGGCCGATGCCGTCGACCAGTTCGAGGCGGTCGAAGGTGAGGCGCGGCATGGCGTTGATCTGATCCAGGCCGATCAGGCCGACCACGACGCCGACCGCCGCCATCAGCAGCGCCTTTGCCATCGAGCCCTGCGTCAGGAACGACAGGATCGTCAGGCCGAGAACCATCAGGCTGAAATACTCGGGCGGGCCGAAGGCCACGGCGACCTGGGCCAGCAGCGGCGCCACGAGCATCAGGGCGACGATCGCGAAGGTGCCGGCGACGAACGATCCCAGCGCGGAGATGCCGAGCGCCGGACCGGCCCGGCCGCGCTTGGCCATCTCGTGCCCGTCGATGCAGGTGACGACCGAGGCCGCCTCGCCCGGGATGTTCACCAGCACCGCGGTGGTCGAGCCGCCATACATCGAGCCGTAGTAGATGCCGGCCATCATGATGATGCCGGACTCGGGGGTGCCCGAGAGCGTGACCGGCAGCAGCAGCGACATGGCCGAGATCGGGCCGATGCCGGGCAGCACGCCGACCAGCGTGCCGATGAACACGCCGATGAAGCAGTAGAGGAGATTGACCGGATCGAAGGCGACCGCGAATCCCTGGTAGAGACCGGAAAGCACGTCCATCGCGTCAGCCCGCCAGCCAGGAGAGATAGGGAACGTCCTCGAGCCAGCTTCCCTTGGGAAGCTGCACCAGCAGGACCTTTTCCAGCACGTACCAGACCCCGACCGACGCGCCCAAAGCGATCGGGATCGAGAGCTTGGGGGCCACCGGATCGACGAAGGTCATCAGGAAGAGCAGCAGCGCCAGGCTGCAGAGCACGAAGCCCAGCTTCTGGAACAGGATACCGAAGACGATCAGGGCGGCGATCACCATCACGACGTTGCGCCACCGCGCGCCGCGCCAGAGATCCGCCAGCAGCGGTCCCTCGCCGCGCGCGCCGGCGACGGTGATCGACAGCGACAGGGCGCACATGAAGAGTCCGAGCCAGAAGAAGACGAAGCCCGAACCCGGCTCGTGCAGGGTACCCAGTTCGAGCAGCCAGCCCTGCCAGGTGACGAATACGCCGACACCCAGCCAGAACAGACCACCCCAGAATTCAGCGCGACGCAGCATGCTCAGCTCTTCTTGGCGAGCCCGAGCTGGTCCACGACCTCGCGCTGCTCGTCATACTGCTGCTTGGCGAACTTGGCGTAGTCCGCCGTGTTCATGTAGCGCTTGGGATAGTCGTACTTGGCCATCAGTTCGACCACCTTGGGATCGTCGAGCGCGGCCTTGAAGGCATCGTGCAGCTTCTGCACGACCGCAGGGTCGATGCCCTTCGGCCCGGCAAGCCCGAACGGCGAGTCGAGCGTCAGGTTGAAGCCCAGCTCCTTGAGCGTCGGCGCATCGGGCCAGCGCGGGCTGCGCTCCTGCGTCCAGATGCAGAGCAGGCGGAATTTGCCGGCATCGACCAGCGGCGCCCAGCCGGTTGCATCGGCGTCGGCCATGACGTGGCCGCCCTCCAGCGCCGCCCAGCCTTCGGGCCCGCCCTTGAAGGGCACGTGGGTGAACTTCACGCCGGCCTTGTGGGCGATCTGCTCCATGCCGATGTGCAGCGAACTGCCGGCCCCCGGGGTCGCGTAGGTGAACTTGCCCGGGTTGGCCTTGGCGAAGGCGATGACGTCCTGAAAGGTCTTGAGAGGCGAATCCGCCCGCACCACCACGCCGAACGTGTAGGCCGAGGTGTGGAGGATCCAGGTGAAGTCCTTCATCGGGTCGTACGGCGTCTTCTGCATGTGCGGCAGGCGGAAGATCGTCACCGGCATCTGCGCGATCGTATAGCCGTCGGGCTTGGCGGTCGCGGCCATGCTGGCGGGGCCGCTGGTTCCCGAACCGCCGGTGCGGTTGTCGATCACCACCGGCTGGCCGAGAATCTTGGCCGCGGCGTCGCCCAGCGCGCGATGCCAGACGTCGACGCCGCTGCCGGCCGGCCACGGCATGATCAGCGTGATCGGCTTGTTGGGAAAATCCTTGGCCCCCTGGGCATAGCCGATGGCGGGCGCGAGAGCGGCGGACGCGACCGCACCCGACGCCGCAATGAACGAACGACGACGCATGAATTCCTCCCTTGTTGTGTTCTTCCCCGCTCTCTCCGGGGCGGACTAGCTCTTGGCGGCCAGTCCGAGCTTCTCCAATGCAGCCTTCTCCTCGGCGTAGAGTTGGCGGGCGAACTTGTCGTAGGCCGCCGCGGGCATGTAGCGCGGCGACATGTCGTACTTCTCCAGGGTCGCGATGACGTCCTTGTCCTCGAGCGCGATCTTGAAGGCCTCGTCGAGCTTCTTCACCGTGGCCGGGTCCATGCCCTTCGGACCACCCATGCCGAACGGCGAGTCGAACACCATGTCGAAGCCGAGATCCTTCAGGGTCGGCACATCCGGCCAGTTCTTGGTGCGCTTCTCGGTCCAGACGCAGAGCAGGCGCAGCTGGCCCGCGTCGACCAGCGGCTTCCAGCCCGTCGAGTCGGCCTGCAGGGTCGTGTGCTTGCCGAGCACGGCAGCATTGGTCTCCGCACCGCCCTTGAACGGCACCATGGTCCACTTGATGCCGGCGGCGGCCGCGATGCGCTCCATGCCGATGTGAAGCGAGGTGCCGGCGCCGGGCGTGCCGTAGGTCACCTTGCCGGGATTGGCCCTGGCGTACTCGATCACGTCCTTGAAGGTCTTGTAGGGCTGGTCGGCCGCCGTCGTGACGCCGAACGTATAGCCGCTGAGATGCGCGACGTAGGTGAAGTCCTTCAGCGGATCGAACGCCGTCTTCTGCATCACCGGCAGCCGGAACACGGAGATCGGCAATTGCGACAGGGTGTAGCCGTCGGGCCGCGCGGTGGCGGCCATCGTGGCCGGACCCAGCGTACCGGAGGCGCCGCCCTTGTTGTCGATCTGGAAGGGCTGGCCCAGGACCTTGCCCGCCCGCTCGCACATGGCGCGGAGCGTGATGTCGCTCGATCCGCCGGCGGGCCACGGGACGATGAAGGTGATCGGCTTGCTGGGATAGGTCTGGGCGCGGGCAGCCGGCAGATAGAGCGGCATGCCGACGCCGGCAGCGATCACGGTTCCCAGACCACCTTTCACCAGACCACGACGACGAACGGTCATTCTTTCCTCCTTTTAATTGGCGAGGAAAGTGGCCGATGGTCCGGTCGATGTAAAGAGACTGCAGAACCTGTGTTACGGCAGGACGCGCTTCATCCAGTGGGCGGTCGCCTGCGCGTCCTGGTTGTCGCTTTCCGCGAGCTTCTCCATCACGCGCTGCCGGTCCTCCAGCTCGCGATTCTGGCTGAGCTTGATCTTGGTCTGAAGCCGCGCGAGCGGCATGCGGAAGGCGACGATGCCTCTGGTCTGCGCCTCGGCATTGCCCGGCGGCAGGCGGTCCAGCCCCCAGGACGAAGGATCCGTCCCCTCATACGCGGCCGCGAGCGTCGAGAGCACGTCGAGCGCGCCCTGCGTATCCTCGACGATCTGTGGCCGGCCATAGGCATGGACGGTGACGTAGTTCCAGGTCGGCACCTTCGGACCCGGTGTGTACCAGGTCGGCGAGACATAGGCGTGCGGCCCCCAGAACAGGGCCAGCGACTCCGCCGGCCGCTCGAACAGCTTCCAGTGTGGATTGGCGCGCGCCATGTGGCCGATCAGCGAACCGTGTTCGCTGCCATCGTCCTGCCAGAGCAGCGACAGGTGGGTGGCGAAGGGCGCGCCGTCTTCGTCGGTCGTCATCAGGAGAGCCCAGCTATGGGCCTTCATGACCTCGCGGCCGACCGCTTCATCGCCTGCGAAATGCTTGGGAAGATACATGGCTTGGATTCCTTGAACGGCGCGGGCTTACCATGGTCCAATGCCGGCCACACAGGGAGGATTATTCATGGGCGAAGATATCCGTCTTAAGTCTGCCGCCGGCGAGATCGGCGCCTATCTGGCTACCCCGGCGGGCACGCCGAAGGGCGGCATCGTGGTCATCCAGGAGATTTTCGGGGTCAACCACCACATCCGCGCCGTGACCGACAAGTTCGCGGCCGAAGGCTACCTGGCCCTCGCGCCGTGCTTCTTCGACCACATCAAGCCCGGCATCGAGCTCGGCTATACGCCGGACACGATTGCCGAGGGCCGCGGCTACGTCATGACGCCCGGATTCACCGAAAAGGCCGTGCAGGACGTCGAGGCCGCCATTGCCGACCTGAAGAAGCGCGGCGTGACGAAGGTCGCGGTGACCGGCTTCTGCTGGGGCGGCACCATCACCTGGCTGTCGGCGACGCGGCTCAAGCCCGATGCCGCCATCGCCTACTACGGCGGCGGCATCTACGGCGCCCGGGACGAGAAGCCCAGCGTGCCGACGATCATGCATTTCGGCGACAAGGACATGCACATCCCGATGACGCACGTGAACGAGCTGCGCCAGCTCCATCCGGGCGTCACGATCTACGACTATCCCGCCGACCACGGCTTCCATTGCGACGAGCGCGGCAGCTACGACGCAGCGGCGTCCCAGCAGGCCTACGCCCGCACGCTCGAATTCATGGCCAAGCACGTCGGCTGACGCATCTTGGCAAAGAAGCCCGCGAAGAAGACCTTCACCCCGGACGCACGCGGCCCCCTGAACGGGGTCCGCGTCGTCGACCTGTCGCGCCTGGTGGCCGGCAACGTCCTGACCCTGCAGCTCGCCGACTTCGGCGCCGAGGTCATCAAGATCGAGCCGCCGGAAGGCGACACGCTGCGCTCGTGGCGGGTCAAGGGCGTCGAAACGGCATGGAAGGTCTACAGCCGCAACAAGAAGAGCGTGGCTCTCGACCTGCGCTCCGACGCCGGCCGCACCATCGTGCGCGAACTGGCGAAGACCGCCGCCATCCTGGTCGAGAGCTTCCGGCCGGGCGTCATGGAAGACATGGGCCTCTCGCCCGCCGAGCTGCACGCCATCAACCCGAAGCTGGTGATCCTGCGCATTTCCGGCTGGGGCCAGGACGGACGCTATCGTCACAAGCCGGGCTTCGGCACGCTGATCGAGGGCTATAGCGGTTTCGCTTCGATGAACGGTTTCGCCGATCGCGAGCCGGTCCTGCCGCCGATGTATCTGGCCGACTGCATGGCCGCGCTGAACGGCTATGGCGCCGTGATGGTGGCGCTGCGCGAGGTCGAGATGAACGGCGGCAAGGGCCAGGTCCTCGACCTGCCGCTGTTCGATCCGTTGTTCTCGATGCTGGGACCGCAGGCGGCCAACCACAGGCTGACCGGCGAGGTGAAGGTGCGGACCGGCAGCCGCTCGACCAATGCAGCCCCTCGTAACGTCTATCAGACGAAGGACGGAAGCTGGGTCTGCCTGTCGGCCTCGACGCAGGGCATGGCGATGCGCGTGCTGGACAAGATCGGCCGGCCGGAACTGAAGGAGGATCCGCGCTTCGCGACCAACATCGAGCGGGTGCGCAACGGCGTCGAGCTCGACCGCATCATCGGCGAGTTCGTGGGTGCCCGCGATCTCGACGAGAACCTGCGCTATTTCGACGAGGCCGGCGTCACCATCGGCCCGGTCTACGACATCTCGCAGATCGTCCAGGACGACTACGTTCTGGAGCGCGAATCGCTGATCGAGATCGAGGATGCGGACATGGGCGAGCTGCCGACCCATCCGGTCGTGCCGCGCATGTCGGGCACGCCCGGTGCGCTGAAGAGTGCGGCGCCGCGAGTTGGCGAGCACAACGAAGCCCTCCTGAAGCCGATGCTGGGCGCAGAGGAATACGACAAGCTCTGTGCGTCCGGCGCGATCTCGGACGGCAAGACCCCGGGGAAGAAGAAGAAGTGAATCGGCCCGTCCCGCCCGTCTGGCGCTCGATCCTCTACGTTCCCGGCAACGTCCCGAAGTTCATCGACAGAGCGCACGAGCGCGGCGCCGATTGCGTGCTGGTCGATCTCGAGGACAGCGTGCCACCGGCGCAGAAGCCGGAAGCACGCGCGATGCTGCCCGACACGATGGAGAAGGTCGCGCGCGGCGGCGCCGACGTCGCGGTGCGCATCAACCGGCCGCTGCGGCTGGCGGTCCCCGACATCGAGGCGGCGGTGCGGCCCGGCCTCTCCGCCCTGTTCGTCACCAAGACCGAAGGCGTGCAGCATCTGCGCCTGCTCGACGAGGTCGTGACCGAACTCGAGCGTGAGCGCGGCATGAAGGTGGGCAGCGTGGGCTTCGCGGCGATGATCGAGCATCCACGAGCCCTCGCGGAACTGAACGACATCGCCGAGCGCGGGCCCCGCGTCATCGCCATGATGCTGGGCGGCGAGGATTTCGCGCTGGAGACCGGGTCGCTGCCGGGCGACGAGACGCTCGAACTGCCCAAGCGTATGGTGGCGTTCGCGGCGCAGGCGCATGGCGTGCCGGTGATCGGGATTCTGGGAACCGTCGCGGACTATTCCGATCCGACCGCCTACAGGAAGAGCGCCGAGCGGGCGCGCCGCTTCGGCTTCTCGGGCGGGACCTGCATCCATCCCGGACTCGTCGCTTCGCTGAACGAGGCCTTCACACCGACGGCGGATGAAGTCGCCTACGCGCGGAAGCTGATCGCGGCCGACGAAAAAGCCGCGGCTGAGGGCCGCGGCTCGTTCTCGGTGGATGGCAAGATGATCGACATCCCGGTGATCGATCGCGCCCGCCGGCTGTTGCAGCGATACGAAGCGATCGAACGGCGTCTCAAGCGTTAGCGCCGGAAGGCAAAGTGTCTTTCCGACGTAGATCGAGCCATTCGCCCTCTCATTGCTTCCCCATTCAGATGGGGAAGTGCCCCGTCATACGGGGCGATGGGGTCATGGGCGTCGAAACGCGATGACCCCTCCGTCGGCGATTACGCCGCCACCTCCCCATTTGAATGGGGAGGAAGTGACTCTAGCGCCTTTGCGTCAGTGCTTGTCGGCCCACACCATCCGCTTCACGGCATACATCAGGCCCGCGAGAGCGATCAGGAACAGGATGACCCGAACGCCGGTGCGCTTGCGGTCTTCCATGTGCGGCTCGGAGGCCCAGGCGAGGAACTCGGTGACGTCGGCGGCTTCCTGGTCGAGCGTGGCCTTGGTGCCGTCGGCGTAGGTCACCTTGTCGTCGCTCAGCGGCGGCGCCATGGCGATCTTGTGGCCCGGGAAGTACTTGTTGAAGTAGTCGTCCTTCTTGACGTCGAACTCCTTGATCTGCTCGGGCGTCAGCTTGTCGTACGGCACGTAGCCGGTAAGGATTCCGTAGATGTAGTCGGGACCGGCCTCGCGCGCCTTGACGATGACGCTGAGGTCGGGCGGGGCCTTGCCGTTGTTGGCGGCGGCCGCAGCGGCCTCGTTGGGGAACGGCTTCCTGAAGCGGTCGGACGGGCGGGCCGGCCGGTCGACCGGCGCGCCATCGTCGTTGAGATCGGAGATGGAGATGTCCTTGATCAGGCCCTTGACCTGATTCTCGGTCAGCCCGAGTTCGGTCAGGTTGCGATAGGACATCAACGACAGCGAATGGCAGGCCGCGCAGACTTCCTGGTAGACTTGGAAGCCACGCTGGGCGGCGGCACGGTCATAGGTGCCGAACGGCCCCTGGAAGTGCCAATGCTTGTGCGGCGGATGCTCGGTCCCGCCGGCCGCGATGGCGACGGTGCCGGTGGCGAAGGCCGCCAGCGCGATGGCGCCGGAGACCAGGAGATTGCGGGCGAAAGGCTTGCGCATGGCTCTTAGACCGCCTTCTTCTTGAGCACCGAGTCGGCGATGCTGGGAGGCAATGGCAACGGCCGTTCGATCTTGCCCAGGATCGGCAGCAGGACGAGGAAGTGCGCGAAGTAGTAGAGCGTCGCGAACTGCGACAGCGGCACCCAGAAGCCTTCCGGCGGCTTGGCGCCGCAGAAGCCCAGGACGATTACGTCGACCACCAGGAACAGCATGAACCACTTGTAGATCGGCCGGAACGTGCAGGACCGCACGCGCGAGGTGTCGAGCCAGGGCAGGATGAACAGCACCGCGATGGCGCCGAACATCGCCAGCACGCCGCCCAGCTTGTCGGGGATGGCGCGCAGGATCGCGTAGAACGGCAGGAAGTACCATTCCGGCACGATGTGCGCCGGCGTGACCAGCGGGTTGGCCGGGATGTAGTTGTCCGGATGGCCCATGTAGTCCGGCGCGAAGAAGACGAACACCGAGAAGACGATCAGGAAGCAGACCACGCCGAAGCCGTCCTTCATCGTGTAGTACGGATGGAACGGGACGGTGTCCTGCGGGCCCTTCGGGTCGATGCCGGTCGGGTTGTTCGAGCCGTGCACGTGCAGCGCCACGACGTGCAGCGCCACGACCGCCACGATGATGAACGGCAGCAGGTAGTGCAGGGCGAAGAAGCGGTTGAGCGTCGGGTTGTCGACGGCGAAGCCGCCCCACAGCCAGGTGACGATTGATTCGCCGACGATCGGGATGGCCGAGAACAGGTTGGTGATGACGGTGGCGCCCCAGAAGCTCATCTGGCCCCACGGCAGCACGTAGCCCATGAAGGCCGTCGCCATCATCAGCAGGAAGATGACCACGCCCAGGATCCACAGCAGTTCGCGCGGCGCCTTGTAGGAGCCGTAGTACATGCCGCGGAAGATATGGATGTAGACGGCGATGAAGAAGAACGACGCGCCGTTCATGTGCAGGTCGCGGATCAGCCAGCCCTGCGGCACGTCGCGGTCGATGCGCTCGACGGCGTCGAAGGCCATCAGCACATGCGGCGTGTAGTTGGTCGCGAGCACGATGCCGGTGGCGATCATGAGGACCAGCATCACCGTGGCGATCGCGCCGAAGTTCCAGAAATAGTTGAAATTCCGTGGCGTCGGGAACGTGTGATATTCCTTCTCGATATACGAGAAGATCGGCAGGCGGTGATCGACCCAGGCGATCACCTTGTTATTGAAGACCGGCGGCGTGCCGTGTGACGAGGCCATTCTGGAACTCCAGCGAGATCTGAGGCGGACGACCTGGGTCGATCAGCCGATGCGAACGAGCGAGTCGGAAGTGAACAGGTAGTCCGGAACCACGAGGTTCTTCGGCGCCGGTCCTTTGCGGATGCGGCCCGACGTGTCGTAGCTCGAGCCGTGGCAGGGGCAGAACCAGCCGCCGAACTCACCCT
Organism: Reyranella sp.; assembly: GCF_965228225.1. Classification (GTDB taxonomy): domain Bacteria; phylum Pseudomonadota; class Alphaproteobacteria; order Reyranellales; family Reyranellaceae; genus Reyranella. The sequence goes on from NZ_OZ245801.1 coordinate 4,733,726, forward strand.
TGGGATCGCCCGGCTTGTTGCCGAGCGGCACGCAGCCCAGATGGGTGCAGACGCCGATCATGATCAGCCACTCGGGCCGGACCTTCTTGGCGGTGTCGGTGACACGCTTGTTGTCGGTCTCCGGATCCGGCAGCTGCGCCATCGGCACAGCCTCGGCTTCCTTGATCTCGGCCTCGGTGCGGTGCCGGATGAACACCGGCTTGCCGCGCCACTTCACGGTGACCGCCTGGCCGACCGCGATCGGCGTGACGTTCACCTCGACGGTCGACAGGGCCAGCGTGTCCGCGGCGGGGTTGAGATTGTTGATGAAGGGCCACGCGACGGCCGCGGCGCCGACGGCGCCAAGAGCGCCCGTCGCAACCATCAGGAAGTCGCGCCGAGTCGGGTCGCCGTGTCCGTGTGCCGATGTGCTTGAAGCAGCCATGATTACTCTCTTCCGTCCCCCCGAGGAGATTGGCGGGTATATAGCCGGGAAAGCCCCTTTTGTTTCAAGGCTCTGTTGGTCGCAGGCCCGATGCGCGGCATTCTGTGACAGCGTGCCGCATAAAGAGCCTTCCGCGACGCGGACCGGAGTAAAGAGTTCATGCGCCTGGCGCTGTTTCAGCCCGATATCCCTCAGAATGTTGGGGCTTTCATCCGCCTGTCGGCCGGGCTCGGCGTGCCTCTCGACCTCATCGAGCCCTGCGGTTTTCCGGTGGACGACAAGCGGATTCGCCGGGCCGCCCTGGATTATTACGACCTCGCCACCCTCGTCCGGCATGCTTCCTGGTCCGCCTTCTGCCGGGACCGGCCGCCCGGGCGGCTGGTTCTGCTGACCACGGCGGGGGCCGAGCGCCTGCCGGACGCCAGCTTCCGGGCGGACGACATCCTTCTGATGGGGCGCGAAAGCGCCGGCGTCCCGGCCGAGGTCCACGAGGCGGCGGACGCCCGGGTCCGCATCCCGCTTCAGCCCGGGGCGCGGTCGCTCAATGTCGCCCTGGCGGCGGCGATGGTATTGAGCGAGGCCCTTCGCCAGACCTCGGGATTCGAAAAGCTCGCATGACCGCCAAGCCCGCCCGCACCGCCACCGGCCCCAACGGCCCCTCGCCCCTGCCCGACGAGGCCACGATCGCCCGCCGCAAGGAGGAAGCCACCACCTGGTTCGCGGGCCTCCGCGACCGGATCTGCGCCGCCTTCGAAAGCCTCGAGGACGATCTGCAGGGAACCCACCGCGACCGCGCCCCCGGCCGCTTCGAGCGCAAGAGCTGGGAGCGCGAGAAGGGGCCGAACGGCGAGGATCACGGCGGCGGCACCATGTCGTTGATGCGCGGCCGCGTGTTCGAGAAGGTGGGCGTCAACATCTCGACCGTGTTCGGCGAGTTCAGCCCCGAGTTCCGCAGCCAGATTCCCGGTGCCCTGGAGGACCCGCGCTTCTTCGCGGCCGGCATCTCGCTGGTGGCGCACATGCAGTCGCCCCGGGTGCCGGCGGTGCACATGAACACGCGCTACATCGTGACGACGCGCAGCTGGTTCGGCGGCGGCGCCGACCTGACGCCGATGGTGCCGCACGAGCCCGACACGCGCGACTTCCACGCCGCGTTCCGCGCGACCTGCGACGCGCACGATCCGGCCTACCATCCGAACTTCAAGGAATGGTGCGACGAGTACTTCTTCCTGCCCCATCGGGGCGAGCCGCGCGGCATCGGCGGCATCTTCTACGACTATCTCGACAGCGGCGACCATGCGCGCGACTTCGCCTTCACGCGCGAAGTCGGCGAGACCTTCCTCGACGTCTATCCGAAGCTGGTGCGGCGTCACATGGACGAGCCGTGGACCGAGGCCGAGCGCGCGCACCAGCTCGCGCGCCGCGGCCGCTACGTCGAATTCAACCTGCTGCACGATCGGGGCACGCGCTTCGGCCTGATGACCGGCGGCAATGTCGAGGCGATCCTGATGTCCCTGCCGCCCGAGGTGCGCTGGCCCTGACAGGCCGCAGAAGTGAGCGGGTGTCGGGGCCAATAAACGAAATAATCAAAATAAACGAAACAATCGAAGCGAGAGTCGCACCCCCCTGAATCCGGTGCCCGTGGCGACCGTCGACAGATCAGGCCGCTCGCCAGTCCTTTTGAAAAACCCATTCCGTGGACGCGATGAAGCCTGCCCGAGGGGTACCGAGGGGCCACTCCGGTCGGGACGCCGGGATTACCGGGTTGGCCAGTTCCACATCGGCCGGTCTTCGTCCTGGGCGACGGTTTCGCCCAGTTCCTTGGCCAAGGTGATCCGGCGCCCGCCTGCCTGGGTCAGCGCGGAGACGAGGCGTTCGGCGTGGGAGACCACGATGATCTGCGATCGCTTGGCCGCATCGGCGATCAGCCGGGCGAGCGGCGCCAGCAGGTCGGGATGGAGGCTGGTTTCGGGCTCGTTCAGGATCATGAGCGAGGGCGGCCGCGGCGACAGCAGCGCCGCCACCAGCAGCAGGTAACGCAGCGTTCCGTCCGACAGTTCGGTGGCCTTCAGCGGCCGCAGCAGCCCGCGCTGGCGCATCTCGACCTCGAAATAGCCGTCGCTCACCGCGACATCGACCGACGCGCCGGGAAAGGCGTCGGCGATCGCCGCCTCGAGCTGGCCCTCGCTGCCGATCTCCTGGATGGTGGCGATCGCCGCCGCGAGATCGGCGCCATCGCCCGCGAGCACGGGCGTCCGCGTGCCGACCTGGCGGCGGCGGGCGGGCGCGTCGCCATCGGTGCGAAAGTGATCGTAGAACCGCCAGTCGCGCAATTGCTCGCGCATCGAAAGCAGCTCCGCGCCGTCCTCGGGATTGGCGCAATGGGTCAGCATGCTGTCGAACGGCTGGAGGCGCGTATAGGCCTGCCGGCGCTCGCCGTTCAGGTCGCGCAGCGTGACGGACGGACCGCGCCGTTCGGCGAAGGCGTTGGCGCGCTGCAGGACCAGCCCGGTCCACAGGGTCTCGGTCTTGATCACCGGATCGCGGCCGAACAGGCCGCCCGGGACCGGCAGGCCGAGATCGATCGCGTAGCCGTAGGACTCCGAGGCAAAGCCCAGCTTCAGGCTGATCGTCGAGTGGCGCACCGTGCCCTGCACCGGCTGTTCGCCGCGCTTCATGCCGCGGGAGAACTGTTCGGGGCCCGCCCACAGCACGGACGAGATGCCGCCTTCGAGCGCCAGCGACTGGATGATCCGCCCCTGCGCGACATCGGCCAGCAGCCGCAGGGCGCGGTAGAGGCTCGACTTGCCGCTGCCGTTGGCGCCGGTAACGACCGTCAGCGGCTCGATCTCCAGCCGCACGTCGCGCAGCGAGCGATAGCCGGAGATGCAGAGCCGCGCGACGATGCTCATGCTGGGCTCATCCTGGCTTCATCCCAGGCTTATCGATGCCGGGCCATCGCCCAGCCGACCAGCACAGGCGACACCAACAGCACGATCAGCAGCAGCGGATAGGGGGCACCCCACCAGATGCCGAACCGGTCGAGGAAGGCTTCGGTACCTTCCTCGTAGGCGAGGCGGGCATAGAGGAAATCGACCAGCGCCGTGGAGGTCGGCCACAGAAGCGCCGCCAGCAGCGCCGCTTCGAACCACTGGCTGCCGATCGTGCGACGCGCGTGGAAGATCGCCATCATCACGACATAGGGCATCGGCACCAGCGCCTTGTACCATTCGACGGCGCGCACCGAGAGCGTGGCCGCGATCCAGGTATCGCCCACGAAATCGTTCAGCACGACGAGGATCGCGATCGCCAGCCACAGCGAGAAAGTGACGCCGGGACGGATCATGGCGCGGCCCGCACCAGGCGCTCGAGTTCGGCGAGGCAGGCGGCGCGATCGGCGGCGAAGTCGCCGTCGATCCACCAGCGTTCAACCGCCTCGATCAGCGCGCCGACTTTCGGACCCGGCTTGAGGCCGAGCTTCAGCGCATCGCCACCGCTCACCGGCAGCTCGGGCGGCGTCCACGCGCGCGCCATTGCGAGCGCCGCGCGCCAGTCGCCCGGTACATCGACCGCGAGCAGAAGACGGTCGGCGTAGAGATTGCCGCCCAGCGCATAGATCTGGGCGCGCCACGCCTTGGGGCCGCCTGTCACATCGATGGCCGGATCGGCCGCCAGCATGACGTCGAGCCGCAGCGATTCCTGGGTCGAGAGCCTCAGGCGCTTGCCGATCATGGTGGCATCGGCGTCCGGCGCGAGGATCGACGCCAGCCGGCGCACCGCATCGGGCCTGTCCTCGCGCGCGATCAGTGCCCGCAGCCGCGCCGTGCCGTCGCACTCGGGCAGCCAGTGATCGAGGATGGCGGCTTCGCGCATGGCGGCCACCGTATCGGCCGGCGCCGGCGCTTGGAGAAGGCGCAGCAGTTCCTTGCGCACCCGCTCGCCGGAGAGGCCGCGCAGGCTGCCGGCATTGCGGCGGCACGCTTCGAAGCCGGCCGCATCGAAGGGCGCACGTCCGAACCAGGTATGGAAGCGGAAAAAGCGCAAGATGCGCAGCCGATCCTCGGCGATGCGCTGATCGGGGTCGCCGATGAAGCGCACGCGCGCCTGGGCGAGGTCGGTGCGACCGTCGAACGGATCGTAGATCGTTCCGTCGAGATCGGCGTAGAGCGCGTTGAAGGTGAAGTCGCGCCGGCTCGCATCCTCCAGCCAATCGTCGGTGAAGGCCACGACCGCATGCCGGCCGTCGGTCTCGACGTCGCGTCGCAGGGTCGTGAGCTCATACGGCGCACCGGCGATGACGGCCGTCACGGTGCCGTGCTTCAATCCGGTCGGCACCACCTTGATGCGGGCCGCCTTGAGGGCGAGCATCACGGTCTCCGGCGGCTTGTCGACGGCGAGATCGGGTTCGTTGGTGAGCGGTTCGCCGCGCACCGCATCGCGCACCCAGCCGCCGACGAAGCGCGCGGCGATGCCGGACCCGCCCAGGGCGTCGAACAGGGTGCGGACCGCGGCGTCGTTCGACCACGGCACCACGTCGAGACGGCCGGCGGGCTTCATGATGCGAAGAGGCCGCCGTATCCCTGATCCTGGGTGAAGAACATGACCAGGAAGCCGGCGATGGCGCAGCCGAAACCGGCGATGCCGAGCCACGTCATCGGCATGTCCTGCCACGACGGAAGCGTGCCGGCGATCTTGCGCTCCTCCTTGATCTTGACCGCCCACGCCCACAGGAAGAAGGCGCAGAAGGGCAGGAGCACGAGGACGAGGATCAGGAGGACGACACGCATGAAAACTCCCGGCCTGCGTCAGGCGCTGGTGGTCAGGATGAAGTGGAGGTTCTTCAGCATACCCGCCGTGGCGCCCCAGATGTAGCGCTCGCCGTAAGGCATCGCGTAGTAACGCCGCTCGCGGCCCTGCCAGACCCTGCTGTCGATACGGTGATTGCGCTCGTCGAGGAAATGATCGAGCGGCACCTCGAAGATGTCGGCGACCTCGCGCGGATCCGCACGCATCGTGAATCCGGGTGTGACGATGCCCACGATCGGCGTGATCTGGTAGCCCGTGCCCGTCCTGTAGAGATCGATCGCGCCGACGACGTCGATGAAGTCGCGGGTCAGGCCGACTTCTTCCTCCGTTTCGCGCAGCGCCGTTGCCGTCGCGTCTATGTCCTCGACCTGCCGGCGCCCGCCGGGAAAAGCGATCTGGCCCGCATGGCTCGGCATGTCCTCGGTGCGCTGGGTCAGCAGGACCGTGATTCCCGTCTCGCGCCGGATCAGCGGCATGAGCACGGAGGCAGGGCGCCACACTTCGGGCATCGCCCCGACACCGTTCAGTGAGAAGTCGCTGCCGATCGGTGGCGATGCCACGGGCAATCCCGATGCCAAACGCCTGCTGCGCTCGGCCACTCTCCGCACAATTTCGTCAACCGTCATGCCCTTGTTCCGGCCTCAATTCTGGGCTTCCCTCAATCAAATTCCCTCGACGACAGGAGCGCCCTGGTGGCCCCCGATACATCGACTGCTACCGACGCCGACGCGCAGGCCGCCCTTGCCGACATCGAAAGGCTGAGCGGACAACTTCGCGCCGCCCGCACGTCCATCGGCAAGGTCATATATGGCCAGCAGGACGTGATCGATCAAACGCTGGTTGCGCTCCTGTCGGGCGGCCACCTTCTGCTGATCGGCGTTCCCGGCCTCGCCAAGACCAAGCTGGTCGACACGCTGGGTGTCGTTCTCGGCATGGAAGCCAAGCGCATCCAGTTCACGCCCGACCTGATGCCGGCCGACATCCTGGGATCGGAAATCCTCGAGGAAGGCGAAGGCGGTCGCCGCTCCTTCCGGTTCCTGCAGGGGCCGGTCTTCGCCCAGCTGCTGATGGCCGACGAAATCAACCGCGCCAGCCCGCGCACCCAGTCAGCGCTGCTGCAGTCGATGCAGGAGCGTCACGTGACCGTGGCCGGCAAGCGCTATGACCTGCCGACGCCCTTCCATGTGCTGGCGACCCAGAATCCGCTGGAACAGGAAGGCACCTACCCGCTGCCGGAAGCGCAGCTCGACCGCTTCCTGCTGCAGGTCGATGTCGGCTATCCCGACGAAGAGGCCGAACGCCAGATCATGATCGGCACCACCGGCGCCGAGCAGGCGGTGGCCACGCAGGCCCTTTCGCCGGGCGACCTGATGGCGGCCCAGGCCCTGGTCCGTCGCCTGCCGATCGGCGAGAGCGTCGTCGACGCCATCCTGAAGCTGGTGCGCGCCGGCCGTCCCGAGCACACCGACCTCGATGTCGTGCGCCAGCGCGTCGCCTGGGGTCCCGGCCCGCGTGCCAGCCAGGCCTTCATGCTGGCCTGCCGCGCCCGGGCGATCATCCAGGGCCGGCTCGCGCCGTCGGTCGACGATGTCGTGGCGCTGGCCGGTCCGATCCTGCGTCATCGCATGGCCGTCAACTTCTCCGCCCGCGCCGAAGGCGTAACCGTCGAGTCCGTCATCGCCCAGATGTGCGCCCGCCTTGGGTGACCGTCTGGCCTAGGCATTGCACTGCGGGTGTTCATGGCTGCGCCTTCAACCCTTCATCGATCGCTCGAACTTGCCGGCACGCTGCCCGCCCTGATGGTGGCCGCCGACCGCGTTGCCGCGACCGTCATCCAGGGCGTGCACGGCCGTCGACGCGTCGGCCAGGGCGATGCCTTCTGGCAGTACCGGCCCTATCGCGACGGCGACAGCGCGAGCCAGATCGACTGGCGCCAGAGCGCGCGCAGCCGCAACCTGTTCGTGCGTGAGACCGAGTGGGAGGCCGCGGCCAGCATCTGGCTGTGGCGCGACGCCTCGCCCTCGATGCAATACGCCTCGCTCAAGAACGCCGACACCAAGGCCCTGCGTGGGGAATTGATCATGCTCGCGGTGGCCAGCCTGCTGGCCGATGCCGGCGAGCGCGTTGCCGTCCTGGGCGGCGGCATGCGTCCCGCCTCCGGCCGCGTGGCGGTCCGGCGCGTCGCCGAGACCCTGCTGGACGAGAGCCGCGACACCAGCCGCACACCCGCCAGCCTGCCCCCGATGGTGCCGCTGCCGGCCCATGGCACGGTCGTTCTGGTGTCCGACTGGCTCGATCCGCTGGAGAAGATCGAGGAGATCATCCGTTACTATGCCAGCGTCGGCGTGCGCGGCCATCTCGTGCAGGTTCTCGATCCCGCCGAGGAAGAGCTGCCGTTCGACGGCCATGTGAAGTTCGAGGGCCTCGAATCCGAAGGTCACCACACGGTGCGCCGCGTCGAAGCCGTGCGCGCCGCCTATGGCGCCCGCCTCGCCGCGCAGAAGGATGGGCTGCAGCGCCTGACCCGGCCGGCCAACTGGACGGTGCATCTGCATCGCACCGATCGCTCGCCGCAGACCGTGCTTCTGTCGCTCTATCTCGCCATGGCCAATCTCGGCCGGCTGAACGCGGCCTGATGACATGCTGAGTCTCGGCGCGTTCGCCTTCGCTGCCCCCGGCATGCTGGCCCTGCTGGTGGCCCTGCCGGCGATCTATTTCCTGCTGCGCCTGATCCCGCCGCTGCCCAAGCTCGTGCGCTTTCCGGCGATCCGGCTGCTGGTCGGCCTGGAGCCGCCCGAGCAGACGCCGATGAAGATGCCGTGGTGGCTGCTGCTGCTGCGGCTCCTGCTGGCGACGGCACTGATCCTGGCAGTCGCGCGGCCGCTTCTGAACCCGCAGGCCGACCTGCCGGGACGCGGTCCGCTTCTCCTCGTGATCGACGATGGCTGGTCGAGCGCCCCGGGCTGGGCAACCCGTACCGCCCATGCCGAGCGCCTCATCCAGCGCGCCGAACGCGCCAATCGCCCGGTCGTGCTGGTCGGCACCGCGCCGGCGCCGCTCGATGCGCCCGCCGTGCGCCGCGGCGCGATGCGTCCCGACGAAGCGCGTACCCTGCTGCGCGCCTTCCGCCCCAAGCCCTGGCCGACCGATCGCGCCGCCGCCGCGACCGCCATCGACCAGATGCAGGTCGATGCCGGCGCCTATGCCGTGTGGTTGAGCGACGGGCTCGAGGACGAGGGCGCGACGCGCCTCGCCGAGCGCCTGCGCCGCTTCGACGGCCTGCAGGTCCTGCTGCCCGACCAGGCGACGACGCCATTGCTGCTTCTGCCGCCGGCCGCCGAGGGCCGCGACCTCAAGGTGCGGGCCCTGCGTCCCGTCGCCGACGGTCCGCGCAAGGCCGCGATCCAGGCCTCCGACGAACAGGGTCGCGTCGTGGCCCGCATCGATCTCGACTTCGCCGCGACCGCCACCCAGGGCGAAGGCATGCTCTCGATCCCCGCCGAACTGCGCAACCGCATGGCGCGCCTCGACATCGAGGCCCAGGGCGGCGCCGGCAGCACGATCCTGCTCGACGAACGTCATCGCCGCCGCCCGGTGGCGATCCTCGGCGAGCGCGCCACCGCCGGCAACCAGCCGCTGCTGCAGGAGATCTACTTCCTCGAGCGCGCGCTGGATCCCTATGTGAGCCTGACCATCGGCGATCGCGAATCGGTGCTGACGCGCAACACCGCGGTGCTGCTGATCCCCGACGGCTCCGCGCCGTCGGCCAACGATCGCGAGGAGATCGCCAAGTGGATCGAGCGCGGCGGCATCGCCGTGCGGTTCGCCGGCCCCAATCTCGCGGCCGGCGCCGACACGCTCGTGCCGACGAAGCTTCGCCTGGGCGACCGCGCGCTGGGCGGCATCATGAGCTGGGGCCAGCCCAGCGCGCTGGCCGAGTTCCCGCCCAACAGCCCCTTCCTCGGCATCCCGGTTCCCAAGGACGTGCGCATCTCCCAGCAGGTGCTGGCCGAGCCCACGCCCGACCTCGCCGACAAGACCTGGGCGCGTCTGGCCGACGGCACGCCGCTGGTCACCGCCGAGAAGCGCGGCCAGGGCTATCTCGTGCTGATCCACACCACCGCCAACACCGGCTGGAGCAACCTGTCCTTGTCGGGCCTGTTCGTGAACATGCTGCAGCGCCTGGTCACGCTCTCGCGCGGTGTCGCCGGCGATGGCGTCAACAAGGCGCTGAAGCCGTGGCGCACGCTCGACGGGTTCGGCCGCCTCGGCGCGCCGCCCGCCGGCATCCAGATTCTGCCCGCCGACGCCGCCGAGACCTTCCAGCCCCGGCCCTCCTCCCCGCCGGGCCTCTATGGCGACGAGAACGCCCAGGTGGCCTTCAACATCGGCGGCCGCATCGCGGCGCCCAAGCCGCTGGTGCTGCCGAGCGGCGTGACGACCGACCGGCTGTCCGAGGCCGGCGAGACCGACCTGTCGAAGTGGTTCCTGTTGGCCGCCCTCATACTGCTGCTGGCCGATCTCCTGATCTCGCTGTGGCTGCGCGGCCTGCTGCCCAAGGCCGTCCGGTTCGGGCGTGCCGCGCCGGCCGCCCTGCTGCTGGCTGCCCTCGTGCTCACGGGGTCGCCCGACGTCGAGGCGCAGCAACCCGCACCGCCCCAGCGTCCGGGCGCCGCGGCGGCGGAGCCGGCGGCCAAGCCCGGTCCGCCCCCCCTCACCGACGAGCAGGCGCTGAAGGGCTCGCTCGACATCCGCCTCGCCTACATCATCACCGGCGACAAGGAAGTCGACGACATCAGCAAGGCCGGTCTGGAGGGTCTGAGCGAGATTCTGCGCGCTCGCACCTCGGTCGAGCCGGCCGACCCGGTCGGCCTCGATCTCGAGCGCGACGAGCCGCGCCTTTATCCGCTGATCTACTGGCCCGTGACCTCGACCCAGCCGGCCTTGTCGCCGCGCGCCCAGGCCGCGCTCGACCGCTACCTTCGCACCGGCGGCATCATCTTCATCGACACGCGCGACCAGCAGATGAGCTTCGACCGGCCGGCCGGCGGCAACCCCGACCTCAAGCGCCTGCTGGCCGGCGTCGAGACGCCGCCGCTGGTCGCCATGCCGCCGAACCACGTACTCAGCAAGGCCTTCTATCTCCTCTCGGACATGCCGGGCCGCTGGCAGGGCGGCAAGCTCTGGATCGAGTCGGGAAGCGGCCGCGTCAATGACGGGGTGACGACCATCCTGATCGGCTCGAACGACTATGCCGGCGCGTGGGCTGCCGACCAGCGCGGCCGCGGCCTGCTGCCGGTGACTCCGGGCGGCGAGACGCAGCGCGAGATGTCCTATCGCTTCGGCGTCAACCTCGTGATGCATGCGCTGACGGGCAACTACAAGGACGACCAGGTTCACCTGCAGGACATCATGCAGAGGTTGAGGCGATGAACATGACATCGGCCGTTTCGGTCGCCTTCGATCCGCTGCTGCCCTGGACGGTACTCGCCGTGCTGGGCGCGGTCGGCCTCGTGCTGGTGCTGCTCGGCCTGCGTGCCGGCGCCCGCGGCACGATCTGGCGGCTGGGCTCGCTCGTCGTCGTGCTGGCGGCGCTGGCCAATCCGTCCCTGATCGAGGAGCAGCGCAAGCCCATCGCCGACGTGGCACTGGTCGTGGTCGACGACAGCGATTCCATGGCGATCGGCGAGCGGCGTCAGCAGGTCCAGGCCGCGCGCGAGACGCTGAAGCGCAAGCTCGGCCAGCAGGACGGGCTCGAAGTGCGCGAGGTGGTGCTGCCGCCGTCGCAGATCCAGCTCGGCAGCGAACGACCGGGCGGCACGCGCCTGATCGACGCGATGCGCTCGGCGCTGATCGAGATCCCGCAGGAACGCCTGGCGGGGGTGGTGCTGCTGAGCGACGGCCAGGTGCATGACGTGCCCGCCGGCGTGCCGCCGGAACTGGGCGGCGCGCCCGTGCACGCGCTGATCGCCGGCCGCAAGAACGAGCGCGACCGGCTGATCGTGCTCGAGCAGGCGCCGCGCTTCGGCGTGGTCGGCCGCGAGGTCACGACCAAGTTCCGGATCGAGGATCCGGCGGGCGGCACCGCGCCGGTCACCCTGTCGGTCGGCGGCGAGGTCGTGAAACGCATCGACGTGCCGGTCGGCCGGTCGGTCGAACTGCCCATCACCGTCGGCAATCCCGGCGCCAACGTCGTCGAGTTGGAAGTGGGCCCAGGTCCCAGTGAACTCACCCTCGACAACAACCGTGCGCTCTTCACCATCAACGGCGTGCGCGACCGGTTGCGCGTCCTGCTGGTTTCCGGCGAGCCCTATCAGGGCGAGCGGGCATGGCGGAACCTGCTGAAGAGCGACCCCGCGGTCGATCTCGTGCACTTCACCATCCTGCGTACGCCGCAAAAGGACGACTTCACGCCGGTACGCGAGCTCTCGCTGATCGTCTTCCCGATGCGCGAGCTGTTCGAGCAGAAGCTGAAGGAATTCGACCTGATCATCTTCGATCGCTACGAGTCGGGGAACCTGATCACGCGCGACTATTTCCGCAACATCACCGAGTACGTGAAGGGCGGCGGCGCGTTGCTCGTTTCGGTCGGGCCGGTGTTCGCCACGCAACGCTCGCTCTATCGCACGCCGCTCGGCGCCATCCTGCCCGGCGCGCCGACGGGCGACGTGGTCGAGACCGGCTTCAAGCCTAAGGTCACCGAGATCGGCCAGCGCCATCCGGTGACGGCGAACCTGCCGCAGGCCGGCGATCCCAACAAGGAACCGGAGTGGGGCCGCTGGTTCCGCCTGGTCACGTCACGCACCGAGCGCGGCAACGCGGTGCTGGCCGGCGCCGAGGAGAAGCCGCTGGTGATTCTCGACCGGGTCGGCGAGGGCCGCGTGGCGCAGCTCCTGTCCGATCACCTGTGGCTGTGGAACCGCGGCATCGACGGCGGCGGCCCGCAGCCCGAGCTGGTCCGCAGGGTCGCGCACTGGCTGATGAAGGAACCCGATCTCGAGGAAGAGGCGCTGCGCGCCACCGCCGTCGGCGGCCGCATCGAGATCACGCGCCGTACGCTGGCCACCACCTTCCCGCAGGTCACGATGACCTCGCCGGGCGGCGCCACCCGTACGCTCGACCTGCGCCAGACCGCGCCCGGCCTCGGCGTCGCCGTGGTCGATGTCGACAAGCCCGGCCTCTATCGCTTCGACGACGGCACCCTGCGCGCCGTCGCCGCCGTCGGCAGCCCCGATCCGCTGGAATTCTCCGACGTGCGCGCGACCGATGCGAAGCTGAAGCCGTTGGTCGATGGCACGGGCGGCGCCTTGATGTGGCTCGCCGACCAGTCGGATCCGGACATCCGTACCGTCCGCCCCGGCCGGGCCGCCGGCGGTTCGGACTGGATCGGCCTGCGCCGCAACGAAGGCTACACGGTCGCCGGCATCAACCAGCTGCCGCTGCTGCCCGGCATCCTGGTGGCGCTCGCCTTCCTGATGGCCATCGCCAGCGCCTGGTGGCGCGAGGGTCGCTAAGCTGAGCGAATCTCAGCTTAGCTGTTACGCGTCAGGCCGCGGCTTGGTTACAAGCCGCCAAGCCCTCGGCAATGTCCGAGAGCGCCCAAGAACGAACGACCAAACTCTTCCTCAATACGTCGCACGGCCACCGGAAATGTCGAAGACCGCGCCCGTCGAGAAGCAACAGGCCGGCGACGCCAGCCAGTAAGCCAACTCGGCGACCTCTTCAGGACGGACCATGCGGGCCATCGGCACGTTGGCCAGCAGCTTGGCGCGCCGCTCGTCGGTGAGTTCGCCAAAGATCGCCGTCTCGCAGGCGGACGGCGTGATCGCGTTGACCAGCACGCCCGAGGTCGCGAGTTCCTTGCCCATCGATTTGGTGAGCGCGATGACGGCGGCCTTGGAGGCGACATAGGCTGCGACGTTCGGATTGCCGTCCTTGCCGGCGATCGAGGCGATGTTGACGATGCGGCCGTAGCCGCTCGCCACCATGTCGGGCGCGGCGGCCTGGCAGCAGCGGAACGTGCCGTTGAGGTTGATATCGAGCACCCGGTGCCATTGCTCTTCGGGATACGAGGCGATGCCGGCCGAGGGGCCGAGGATCCCGGCGCTGTTGACCAGGATCGACGGCGTTCCAAGCGCAGCCTTCGTCGCCGACCAGGCCGCCCTCACCGCCGCCGTATCGGTGATGTCGACGGCGAACGCCTGTGCAGCCGCGCCAATCTCACCGGCGGCGCGCTGCGCGCCGGCAAGATCGACGTCCCAGAGCGCAACCCGGATGCCTTCGCGCGCGAAGCGATGCGCGATGGCGCGACCGAGGCCGCTGGCCGCGCCGGTGACGACGGCGGCCTGCGTGACGGGGCTCATGGCTTGACGTTGGCCTGCTGCGCGATCTTGCGCAGGGTCGCGATGTCCTTGGCCGTCTGCGCCTTGAGATCGTCGGGGCTGATGGTCGAGGCGGTCATGCCGAACTCGGCCCAACGCTCCTTGATGTCCGGCATCGCCAGGATCTTCATCAGCTCGGCATGCAGGCGCTGAACGATCGGCTTGGGCGTGTTGATCGGCGCCATCAGGTCGTAGCGCCAGACGAAGTCGAAATCGACGCCCTGCTCGACGAAGCCCGGCACGTCGGGAAAGTTGATCGAACGGCGCGTGCACGACACCACCACCTTGACCTTGCCCGACTTGACCATCGGCACCGCCGACTGAACGTCGGAGAAACCGAGCTTGATGTGGCCCGCCGCCACGTCGTTCAGCACCGGCGCCGCACCCTTGTAGGGCACGTGGGTCATGTTGATGCCGGTGCCCGCCCGGATGATCTCGGCGCAGAGATGGCCGGTGGAGCCGTTGCCCCAGGTACCGTAGTTCACTTCGCCGGGCTTGGCCTTGGCGAGAGCGATCACGTCGCGCAGGTCCTTCACCGGATAGTCCGGGGTGGCGATCATCACGACCGTGGCCGAGCCGATGTCGGCCAGATGCTCGAAATCCTTGACCGGATCGTACGGCAGGTCCGGCATGACCGCGGGATTGACGACGACGGTGCTGGCCGATCCGAGGACCAGCGTGTAGCCGTCCGCCGGCGCCTTCTGGGCCGCTTCCATGGCAATGACGCCCGAGGCACCCGGCTTGTTGTCGACGATCACGGTCTGCCCGAGGGCGGTGCCGAGTTTTTCCGCGAGGGCCCGCGCCACCAGATCGGTGCCGCCGCCCGCCGCGAACGGCACGATCAGGCGGATCGGCTTGCTCGGCCACTTGGCATCGGTCGTTTGTGCAAATGCGGGCGCCGTCGCGCCCAGGGCCAAGGCCAGGGCGAATGCCCTCCGGAACATCTTCATTCTTTCCTCCACTTAGGTTCTTGATTACGTCGTCGTCGGCGGCACACAGGATTCGCGCAGTACGAGATCGACCGGCAGCAGGGCCCGCGACTGCCCCTCCCCCGAGGTCCCTCGCAGCCGTTGCAGCAGCAGTTCGGCCGCCGCCCGGCCGACATCCTCCAGGCTCCAGCGCAACGCCGTGATCGCCGGCGAATGCACGGCGGCGAGATCGGTGTCGCCGACGGCAATGACCGACAGGTCGCGCGGCACCGAGAGTCCGAGATCGCGCGCGGCGCGCAGCGCGCCGGCCAGGATGCGGGTGCCGAGCGCGATGATCGCGGTGGGGCGCCGGTCACGGCGCAGCAGCTCGAGCGCGTCACCCTGCGCGAAATCCATCGACGATTCCTGCAGGCAGACCAGCGCTCCCGCGGGATCGATATCGGCCTCGGCGAAAGCCGCCTTGAAGCCCGCGATGCGCTCGCGGCCCGGCCGCATGCGCGCGCCCGGCGTCAGCAGCGCGATGCGTCGATGGCCCAGGCCGATCAAATAGCGCGTCGCGGTTCGCGCGCCTTCGCGATGATCGACCAGCACCGCAGGCCAGGGCGTCTCGTCTTCGCCGGGCACGTCGCGGTCGAGAATGACGACCGGCGCGCCGCCGGTGGCGAGTTCGCGCCAGGCGCGGTCGTTCTCGTCGCTGCCGGGCGCGACCAGCATGCCGTCGAGACGCCGGCTGCGGAACGCCGCGACCATCGCCCGCTCGCGCGCCGGATCGTTGGCCGTATTTCCCACGATCATCAGCAGCCCGGCCTCGCGCAGCCGCGCCTCCGCCGCCTGCACGATGCTGGCGTAGAGCGGATTGGCGAGATCGGAGACCAGGCATCCGACCATCCCGGTCGTGCGGGTGCGCAGGCTGCGGGCCTGGAGATCCGGCTGGTAGCCGAGCTTCTCAGCCGCCGCCGCGACGTCGCGCGCCACCCGGGCGCTGACGTTCTTGCCGCCGTTCAGCGCCCGCGACACCGACCCGACCGACACGCCGGCCGTCCGGGCCACGTCTCGAATGGTCGTTCTGGAAACGATTTCTGCCATACGAGCGCGCATATTTGACATCTACTTCGCTGCTTGCAAGGTTAAATTGGAAACGTTTCCATTTTGCGGAGTTTGGCGACCATGGGGGCTTCCATCGCGGAGCGCGTGAGTACGAACGAGACCGACGTCGCCTGCGATGTCATCGTGGTGGGAGCCGGCTTCGGTGGCCTCTACGCGCTGCACAAGATGCGCGAGATCGGAATGTCGGTGCGCGGGATCGAGGCGGCACCGGACGTCGGCGGCACCTGGTACTGGAACCGTTACCCCGGGGCGCGCTGCGACGTGCCGAGCCTGTTCTACTCCTACAGCTGGTCGCCGGAATTGCGCCGCGAATGGCGCTGGACCAACCGGTATGCCGGCCAGGAGGAGATCCTGAGCTACGCCCGGTTCGCCGCCGACCGGCTCGACCTGCGCAAGCTGATCCAGTTCGACACCAGGGTCGCCGGCGCGACCTTCGACGAGACGAGCAAGCAGTGGGTCGTCGAAACCGATCGCGGCAGCCGCTTGCGCGCCCGCTTCGTCATCATGGCGACCGGCGGCCTGTCGGTACCCAACACCCCTGACATTCCCGGCGTCGCCGACTTCAAGGGCAGCATCTACCACACCGCCCGCTGGCCGCAGGAGCCGGTCGACTTCGCCGGCAAGAGGGTTGGCATCATCGGCACCGGGTCCTCCGGGGTGCAGGTAATCCCGATGATCGCGAAGGACGCGAAGCAACTCGTGGTGTTCCAGCGTACGCCCAACTTCTCGGTGCCGGCCCGCAACCGTCCGCTGACCGACGCCGACCACAGGAGCTTCGACGCGGGGCTGGAAACCTATCTCGCCAGCCTCGAGCAATCCGACTTCGGCCGCGTGCCGCCGACGGCCTTCACCGCGGAAGTGCCGCCGCGCGACGTCCAGTGGACGCGTTACGAACAGCTCTGGCAGGAGGGCGGCAGCGGCGGCTTCCTGAAAGCCTTCCCCAACATTCTGGTCCACCCCGACGTCAACGAGGTCTGCGCCGACTTCGTGCGCCAGAAGATCCGCGAAACGGTGGAGGATCCGAAGACCGCCGCGGCCCTGTCGCCCTCGGGCTATCCGTTCGGCGTGAAGCGCCTGTGCGTCGATACCGACTATTTCGACACCTACAACCGCCCGAACGTCGAGCTGGTGAACCTGCGCGAGGAACCGATCGAGAAGATCGCGGCCGACGCTGTCGACACGGCATCGCGACACTTCGAACTCGACGCGCTGGTCTTCGCCACCGGCTTCGACGCGGTGACCGGGGCCCTGCTCGCGGTCGACATAAACGGCCGGAACGGCGCCACGCTCAAGGACGCCTGGTCGGAGGGACCCCAGACCTATCTGGGACTGACGGTGGCGGGCTTCCCCAACCTGTTCACCATCACCGGCCCGGGCAGCCCCTCGGTCATCGGCAACGTGATCACCAATTGCGAGTATCACGTCGAGTGGATCGCCGAGTGCCTGACGCACATGCGCCAGCACAACCTCGCCACGATCGAGCCCGACGGCGAGGCGCAGACCGCCTGGGGCGCACATGTCGCCGAGGTCGCGGACCGCACCCTATTCCCCAAGGCCAACTCCTGGTACCTGGGCGTCAACATTCCCGGCAAGCCCCGCGTGTTCATGCCGTATATCGGCGAGGGCTACCGCACGACCTGCAAGGAGATCGTGGCCGACGGCTACCGCGGATTCGTGTTCGGCAAGACGGCCGGACACGAACGAGTGGCCGCCGAATGAGCCGCCTGTTTGGACCGGTCCGCCAGAACGGCTATGTCGTGCGCGACATCGAGGCGGCGATGAAGCACTGGATCGACGTGCTGCAGGTCGGGCCGTGGTTCTACATCGACCGCGTGCAGACCGACTGGTTCCGCCATCGCGGCCAGGACTCCGCCGTCGAGCTGAGCATCGCGCTGGCCAATTCCGGCGACCTGCAGATCGAACTGATCCAGCAACGCAACGACGCGCCGTCGATGTACAAGGAGTTCCTCGACTCAGGGCGCGAGGGCCTGCAGCACGTGGCCTTCTGGTCGACCGACTACCAGGCGCTGTACGACCGGGCGCTCGGCCAGGGCTATAAGATCGGCCACGAAGGCCAGATCGGCGGCGAGCGCGGCCGCTTCGCCTATTTCGACACCGGCGCGCCGGCCGATCCCCATGCCGGCACCGTCGTCGAGATCTCCGACATCAGCGGCAACAAGGGCCGCTTCTTCGAGTACGTCCGCAAGCGCGCCCAGGACTGGGACGGCACCGATCCGATTCGTCCTGTGCAGGGCCGAGCGTAGCGCGGCCCCGTTACCAACCAGAAACTTGATCCCCCTCCTTGTTGCGCCATTTTGGGGAGCAGCAAGGAGAACACCATGATCGAGCTCAGACCCTTCGATAAATTGGGCAAGTCGGACCACGGCTGGCTCAAGGCGAACTTCCATTTCAGCTTCGCCGACTACCGCAACCAGGACCGCGTCCACTGGGGAGCGCTGCGCGTCTGGAACAACGACCGCATCGCGCCGCAGTCGGGCTTCCCGCCGCATCCTCACCGCGACATGGAAATCGTGACCTACGTCATCAAGGGCGCGATCACGCACAAGGACCATCTCGGCAACGAGGGACGGACCGAGGCGGGTCAGATCCAGGTGATGAGCGCGGGTAACGGCATCCAACACGCCGAGTACAACATGGAGCAGGCCGAGACCGAGCTGTTCCAGATCTGGATCATTCCCAACAAGCAGGGCGTGCCGGCGCGTTGGGAGACCGTGCAGTTCCCCGCCGACGCGCGCGACGGCAGGCTGGTGCCGCTGGCCTCGGGCCGCGGCGACGACGGGGCGATCCCGCTCTATGCCGACGGCTCGCTGATGGCTGGCACGGTGAAGGCGGGCCAGTCGATCCGCCAGACGCTGAACGGCAAGCCGACCTACCTCGTGCCGGCCAAAGGGAAGATCGAGGTCCGCAGCCGCGACGGCAAGGTCGTGACGGCGAATGCCCGAGACGGCGTGGCCGTCGTCGACCAGGACGAGATCGAGATCGTGGCACTCGAGGATGCCGAGATTGTGCTGGTCGAAACGGATCGCTTGAACTGAGCTCTCGTCAGATTGACGCTACGGACCGGGCGGGGTTTGATCCCGCCCGGTTTTCGTTTGGGAGAGACGCATGGCCTACAAGGGCTTCGATCTGACGGGCAAGGTGGCGCTGGTGACCGGCGGCAACGGCGGCATCGGCCTCGGCATGGCCGACGCAATGGCCCAGGCGGGCGCCGGTGTCTGCATCTGGGGCACGCGCAAGGAGAAGAACGACGCGGCCGTCGAGCAGCTCAAGAAGCATGGCGGCAAGGTCCACGCCCAGATCGTCGATGTCGGCGACGAGAAGCAGGTCCAGGACGCTTTCGCCGAAGCGGTGAAGGTCATGGGCCATGTCGACAACTGTGTCGCCAACGCCGGCGTCTCGGGACGCGGCAAAGGCTCCATCCTCGAGATGGACTATGCCGAATGGCGCCGCGTGCTGCAGATCAACCTCGACGGCGTTTTCTTCACGTTCCGTGCAGCGGCAAAGCACATGGTCGAGCGCGGCAAGGGCGGCTCGCTGGTCGCGATGGCCAGCACGGCCGCGATCGAAGGCGCGGCGCGCTCCAGCCACTACGGCGCCAGCAAGGGCGGCGTCACGGCGATGGTTCGCGCGCTGGCCGTCGAACTGGCCCGCTACAAGATCACGGTGAACTCTATCTTGCCGGGCTGGATCGAAACCGAGATGACGGCCAATGCCGTCGCCAATCCGAAATTCGCGGACAACGTCCTGCCGCGCATCCCCGAGCGACGCTGGGGCACCGGCGCCGATTTCGGCCCGATCGCCGTCTATCTGGCGAGCGGCGCGACCGGCTATACGACGGGGCGCGACTTCGTTATCGATGGCGGCTATACGTTGTTTTAGCCCGTCGCCACTACAGCACCAGACTTTGGGGAAACACTCATGATCAATCGGTTCGCAGCCAGCCTGGCCGTCCTTGTCGCGTTCGGCGCCCTGCCAGCGCTCGCGCAGCAACAGCAGCCCAAGCCTGCGGCCGCCGCGGCGACCCCGAAGGCCGACGAGGATCGCTATGTCGGCTACTACTATCCGAAGCCGACGGCGACCGAGAACTACACCTCGCCGATGCAGACGATCGCCGGTGCCGAGCGCGCCCAGCGCGTGCAGTTCGCCACGGTCGTGTCGCAGGGCACGATCCAGTCGGCCTATCGCGTTCCCTACTCGGTCTTCGTGAAGGGCGAGAAGGCCGACAAGATGATCATCGTCGGCCTGCAGCCGGGCGAGATGAGCACGATCTACCGCGCGCGCGCGATCCTCGCGAACATGACCACCATGTCGCGCCTGTCGCCGTTCTTCCAGGAGCGCACGATTGCCGAAGACGCCAACTTCTTCGACCTGCTGAAGCTGCTCGGCTTCCAGCAGATCACGATCAGCGACGGCGACAAGTTCACCCACCAAGTGAACATCAAATAAGTCGGCAAGTCTCTTCCCCTTTGCGGACTCCGCAAAGGGGAAGTGCCCGCGTCTTATGCGGGCGATGGGGTCATGACCCCTCCGTCGCGTAAGACGCGACACCTTCCCATCTGAATGGGGAGGGATCTCATATGGCGTTCATACCGCCGTCGATCACCAGTTCGGCGCCGGTCATGAAGCGGGACTCATCGGAAATCAGGTAGAGCACACCGTAGGCAATGTCCTCCGGCGTGCCGAAATGGCCGATCGGCACGCGCTGGCGCGTGCGCTCGCGGGCCTTCTCGCTCGGCAGGATGTGCTCGCCCATCGGCGTCATGATGATGCCGGGATGGACCGAGTTGCAGCGCACCTTGTAGCCCTTGCGCGCACAATCCATCGCCACCGTCTTGGTGAACTGCCGGACGGCGCCCTTGCTGGCGCCATAGGCCGAGAGATCCGGCGTGCCAAGGAAAGCCGCCAGAGACGACATGTTCACGATCGAGCCGCCGCCCGAGGATCGCAGCGCCGGCACGCCGTACTTGCACCCGAGGAACACGCCTTCGACGTTGATCGACAGGATGCGGCGCCACTGATCGAGGCTCTCGCCCTCGAAGGCAGAGGGAAACGGTCCGGCGATGCCGGCATTGTTGACCAGCCCGTTCAAGCGGCCTTCGCGCGCCAGGATGTCGTCGATGATGCGCTTCCAGTCGGCTTCCTGCGACGTGTCCTGCTCCTCGAAGCGGGCATTGCCCCCTGAGTTCAGACTGGCAATCTGCTGAACCGTCTCAAGTCCACCGGCGCGGTTGACGTCGGTCACGATCACGGTGGCGCCCTCCGCCGCCAGCAGCTTCGCCGACGCGCGTCCGATGCCCGATCCGGCGCCCGTCACCAGCACGACCTTGTCTGCAACGCGGCTCATGGTGTCCCTCCCCAAACTTTCTTGTCGCAAGGCTAGAAGCGGCGCAGGCTTGCGACAAGCAAGGAGGAAGACATGGCCCGCACGCTGGAATTCTACTTCGACTATGGCAGTCCCTACAGCTACCTGGCCGACACGCAGGTCGAGGCGATCGCGCAGCGCGCCGGCGCCACCCTGGTCCGCAAGCCCATGCTGCTGGGCGGCGTGTTCAAGGCAACCGGCAATCATTCGCCGGCCGAGCTGCCGCAGAAATCCGCCTGGAGCGCCTTCGACATGCCGCTGTGGGCACGCCACTACGGCGTGCCGTTCCAGCGCAATCCGTTCTTCCCGGTGAACACGCTGGCGCTGATGCGCGGCGCCGCGGCGGCGCAGATCGACGGATCGTTCGAGCGCTATCACCCGGCGGTCTTCAAGGCGATGTGGGTCGAGGGCCGCAACCTGAACGACATGAAGGAAGTGGTGGCCGTGCTGTCCGCGGCCGGCCTCGATCCGGAAAAGTTCGGCGCCCGACTCCAGGACCAGGACGTGAAGGACCGGCTCAAGGCCACCACCGAGGAGGCGGTCGCGCGCGGCGTGTTCGGCGCGCCCACCTGCTTCGTGGACAAGATGATGTTCTTCGGCAACGATCGCCTCCCCTTCGTCGAAATGGCCCTCAAGGAAGAACTGAAATGAAGAAGATCGGTGTCCTCATCGCCGCCGGTATGCTGTTCGCTGCGGCGCCGTCCTTCGCGCAGACGGTCGGCACCTGCCCGCGCGGTGGCGGCGGCAACCAGCCGCAACCGGTTCGCATCCTCTTCGCCCTCAACAGCTCGCAGCTGCCGCCGGCTGAGAAGCCGATGATCGCCCAGGCGGTGAAGACCGCTAAAGATCGCCAGGTGTCGGCCATCTGCCTGATCGGCCACACCGACAAGCTGGGCGACAAGGCCTACAATCAGAAGCTCGCGCGGGCGCGCGCCCAGGCGGTTGCCGCCGAGATGATCCGTGACGGTTATCCGGCCAAGGACATCACCATCGTCGCCGACCCCGAAGCCTTCGGAAACATGAGCTTCGGCAGCGACAATGCCTCCGAGATCGACCGCAAGGTGACGATCTTCTACGCGCGGTAGCTCATTGGAGGCCGCCACTCCAGTGGCGCTCATGTCTTGATGAGGGCGCCACTCCAGTGGCGCGCTCCAATGGACGCGTTACGAGCCGGAGCTCATCTCGATCGCGACCTTGCCGACAACCTTGCGGTCGATCAGGACGCGGAAGGCGTCGGCAACCCGTTCCATCGGGAAGCGATGCGAGACGTGCGGGCGCATCACGCCCAGCGCCGCGAGCCGCGGCAGTTCCTCGACATAGTCGCGGCCTAGTTCCGGCGAGAGGCGCAGGATCGTCTCGCCGGCGCGCACGCCCAGAACCGACAGGCCCTTGATCAGGATGTGGTTGGACATGAGCTTGCTCGGCCCGCCCGAGGTGAAGCCCACCACCAGCAGCCGCGCGCCATAGGCGGCGGCCCGCATCGACTTCTCCAGTACCTCGCCACCCACCGGATCGTAGATCACGTCGCAGCCCTTGCCGTTCGTCATCTCCTTCACGGAGGCGACGAAGTCACCGGTCCGGTAGTTCACGACCTCGTCGGCGCCGTTCCTGCGCACGATCGCGAGACGTTCATCGTCGCTGCCCGTCGCAATGACACGCGCGCCGAGATACTTGCCGAGCTGCACAGCCGCCAAGCCGACGCCGCCTGACGCACCATGGACCAGCAGAACCTCGCCCTTCTTCAGCGCTGCGCGATGGACCAGCGAGTGATAGGCCGTCTGCGCGGCAACGCGGAAGCCGGAGCCCTCGGCGAACGACCAGCCGTCGGGCAGTCGCATGAGATTGCCGCTGGCCTTCAGCTTCACGTATTCGGCGAACGCCCCGGGACGCACGCCGAAGATCACGCGATCGCCAACCTTCCAGCTGATGACGCCATCGCCGAGCGCATGGATCGTGCCCGCGCCTTCCATGCCAGGCACGAAGGGCAGTTCGGGCTTGTGCTGGTAGCCGCCGGCCACGGTCAGCACGTCCGGGAAATTGACGGAGGCGGCTCCAACCCTGACGACGATCTCGCCCGGCCCCACTTCGGGAAGCGGACGTTCCTCGATATGGAGAACGGAGGGATCGCCGAGGCGATCGCAGACGACGGCTCGCATGAAGGGGGCGCGCATCGCGGGAGCGCCCATCGGGCTAGTCGAGCTCGAAAGCGTTCTTGTAGTCGAGCTTGAGGGCCGGATCCTGGTCTTCCTTGCGCAGGAAGCAGTTGCCGACCACCAGCACTTCGATCTCGCTGCCCATGAAGCAGCGCCACGCATCCTCCGGCGTGCAGACGATCGGCTCGCCGCGCACGTTGAACGAGGTATTCACCACCACCGAGCTGCCCGTCTTCGCCTTGAAGGACGAGATCAGGTCGTAGAACGGCTTGTTCGTCTCCTCGTGCACCGTCTGGATGCGGCCCGAATAGTCGACATGCGTGACGGCGGGAATGTCGGAGCGCGGCACGTTCAGCTTCTCGATGCCGAACAGCTTGTCTTCCTCTTCCGTCATCTTGCGGCGGCGCGCCTCGACGACCGGCGCGACCATCAGCATGTAGGGGCTGTCGGTGTGGAACTCGAAATACTTGTCGACGTCCTCGCGCAGCACCGCGGGCGCAAAGGGGCGGAACGACTCGCGGTACTTGACCTTGAGGTTCAGCGTCTTCTGCATCGAGGGCGAGCGCGCGTCGCCCAGGATCGAGCGGGCGCCCAGCGAGCGCGGCCCGAACTCCATGCGACCCTGCATCCAGCCGACCGCCTTGTCGTCGGCCAGCGCCTGAGCCGTCTGGTCGATCATCTCGTCCCGCGTCAGGCGCGAGAATTTGGCGCCGACGGCGGTGAGGCGCTCGGCGATCTCGTCATCGCTGAAGTCCGGGCCGAGATAGGAGCCGGCCATGCCGTCCATATGGCCGTTCAGCTTGCGCGGCTGGCCGAGGAAGCCGTGATAGGCGGCATAGGCCGCACCGACCGCGCCGCCGGCATCGCCGGCCGCCGGCTGCACCCAGATGCCGTCGAAGATGTTCTCGCGCAGCAGCTTGCCGTTGGCAACGCAGTTCAGCGCGACGCCGCCCGCGAGGCAGATGTTCTTGACGCCGGTTTCCTTCTTCACCGAACGGCCGAGGCGGATCACGATCTCCTCGGTGACGGCCTGGATCGACGCCGCGAGATCCATGTGATGCTGCGTCAGCGTCTCTTCGGGGTTGCGACGCGCGCCGCCGAACAGCGCGCCGAACTTGTCGTTCGTCATGCGCAGGCCGGTGCAATAGTCGAAGTAGGTCTGGTCCAGACGGAAGGTGCCGTCTTCCTTGAGGTCGACGATCTTGTCGAGGATCAGGTTCTTGAACTTGGGCTCGCCGTAGGGCGCGAGGCCCATGACCTTGTACTCGCCCGAGTTGACCTTGAAGCCCGTGTAATAAGTGAAGGCCGAGTAGAGCAGACCGATCGAGTGCGGGAAGTGGATCTCGCGCAGCATCTCGAGCTTGTTGCCGCTTCCCATGGCGAGCGACGTCGTCGCCCATTCGCCGACGCCGTCCATGCAGAGCACGGCGGCCTCTTCGTAGGGGGACGGGAAGAAGGCCGATGCGGCGTGGCTCTGGTGATGCTCGCCGAACAGCAGCCGCTTCTGCCAGTCGAAGTCCGGCTCCCACTTCTTCATCTCGTCGCGCAGCAGCGTCTTCTGGAAGAGCTTCTCCTTCAGCCACAGCGGCATGGCCATGCGGAAGGAATTGAAGCCGCGCGGCGCGTACGCGAGGTAGGTCTCGAGCAGGCGCTCGAACTTCAGGAACGGCTTGTCGTAGAAGGCGACGTAGTCGACGTCCTGAAGCTTGATGCCGGCACGGTCCAGGCAGAACTGGACCGCATTCTGCGGGAATCCCGCATCGTGCTTCTTGCGGGTGAAGCGCTCTTCCTGTGCGGCGCTCACCAGATGGCCGTCCTCGATCAGCGCGGCCGCGCTGTCGTGATAGAAGGCCGAGATGCCGAGCACCCGCATGGAAGGTCCCTACCTTTTTAGAAGAGCGTGTAGATGAACGGCGCGATGGCCGAGCCCTTGGTGAGCACGATCAGGCCGCCGAAGATCACCATCATGATCATGATCGGCAGCAACCAGAACTTCTTGCGCTCGCGCATGAAGGCCCAGAGTTCGACGATAATGGAGCCCATGGATCGGTCCTTTCGGAATCAGAACTGGTTTTTCATCGATTGCGGCGGCGGCCCGGGCGGGCTGCGGTCGATCCAGTAGCTCTTGGCATTACGGTCGAGCTTCAGCCGCAGGAAATCCTTGCCGAACGCCCGCATCACCAGGCCGATCGGCATGATCGTGACGAAAAACAGCAAGCCCAGGACCAGCGGGTTCATGACCTTGTAGAGGAGCAACCCGAACTTCAGCCACAGCCGGTTGAGCGGACCGAGGAGCTTGGGATAGACGAGCGCCACGAGCAGGAAGGCCGCCGCGAGCGGCAGCATCCATTTCCAGGCGGCGCCGTCCTCGAAGCCGTGGTGCCACAGGTTGATCGCACTCAGGATTCCGAAGAAGCCCGCGAAAACGAACCCGAAACCGCGATCCGAGCCCGCCTTGACGTGCTCTTCGCGCGAGAAGTCTTCATGAAGCTGGCTGGTCGCCATTTACCGAGCGTTCGTCAATTGAATGGGGCTCTTAACTCTCTGATCCCAAACGCCAAGTCAATTGGCGACCAGCACGAGGGGGCTATTCCGCCGCAACCGAGGCGAAGCGATGCCCCAGGAGTGCGGTCAGCGTCATCCGCCATACGGCCGCAGCCCGGTCGAAGCTCAGCTTGTCCCGGCGGCGCAGCACGATCCAGGCGTCCAGGGAGATCGCCGCACCGATCGCGTCCGCCAGCTCCTCGCGGGCCTGCTCGTCCAGATTGGCGAATTCCGGCGCGAAAGCCTCCAAAGTCGCCTTACGCAACTCAAGCTTGAAGGCCTCACCGCGCTCGAGCAGGGCCGGATGGTCGACGAACTGGCCGGCCGCAACGCGCAGCGGCACGATCTTGTCGAACACTTCCGCGAAGCCCTGGACCACCGAAGCGACCCGCTCCGCCAGCGGACGAGAATCCGTCGCCTGCTGCTGCGGGACGACGATGTCCTGGCCGATCGCGTCCATCACAGTGACGAAAAGTGACTCGACGTCGCCGAAATGCTGGAAAACCGAGCGGACCGACACGTCGGCCCGGCGGGCGACCGCTACAACGGTCGGGGCCGTGCTGGTCTCGGAGATCATGACCTTGGCGGCTTCGATGATCTTGCGACGGGTCTCGGCGGCGCGACGATTGCGACCATCGGGACGGGCCGTCCCCTTCGAGTCTGTTCCTGCTGCCACTACCGCCACTGCGTTGCCGCGCGGCATTACCGCTGCTTCGCTCATGTGCAAATTCCTAATCCGGAGTTCAGGCTTGGATGGTCAACGTCCGACCGGTCGCCTATGGAGGGCGTGAGATAAGGGCCGACTGAGGCAGCAACAAGGTAAAGACGGTCGCACCACCATGAATACGAGCCATGCAAAAACCCCGCTCGCCGTCCTCTGGGACTTCGGCGGCGTGATCCTTTCCAGCCCCTTCGATGCCTTCAACCGGTACGAGGCGGAGGCCGGTCTTCCCAAAGATTTCCTGCGCAGCCTGAATGCGCGCAATCCCAATGCCAATGCCTGGGCCAAAATGGAACGAAGCGAGGTTTCGCTGCAGGGCTTCGTCGACCTGTTCGAGGAGGAAGCGCGTCTCCAGGGCCACCGCGTCGAGGGCTGGAAGATTCTGCAGGCACTGAGCGGCGACATTCGGCCGCAGATGGTGGAGGCGCTGCGGCGCTGCAAGGCCACGTTCCGGGTCGCCTGCATCACCAACAACATGAAGGCGGGCGAAGGGCCCGGCATGGCGCGCAGCCCGGAGAAGGCCCGCGCCGTGGCGGAGATTCTGTCTCTTTTCGAGCATGTCGTCGAATCGAGCAAAGTCGGCCTGCGCAAACCCGATCCGCGCATCTACCAGCACGCCTGCGATCTTCTGGGCGTGCCGCCCGACCGCTGCATCTACCTCGACGACCTCGGCATCAACCTCAAGCCAGCCCGGGCACTGGGCATGCGCACCATCAAGGTCGTCGATCCGGACGTGGCCATCGACGAGCTGCAGGCGATGGTGGGAATTCCCCTGCGGGCCTGATCCCGTGAAGCGCACCGCCTCCCCGATCACGGCGAAGTATCTTCAGAACGCCGCCGTATTCTATCTCGAGCGGTACGCCAGTTCGGCCGAGGGGCTCCGTCGCGTCCTGCGGCGGCGGGTCTCCAAGGCCCGGCTTCTCGAGGCGCCGGTGATGGACAATGTCGACGAGGCCATCGAGGCCGTCGTCCAGAAGTTCGTGTCGGCCGGTCTGCTCGACGACCGGGCCTTCGCCCAGACCAAGGCCCGCGCGCTGCACCGCCGCGGCCTGTCGGGGCGACTGACCCGCCAACGCCTGCAGGTCGCGGGCGTGGGCCGCGAGGATGTCGACAAGGCGCTGGCCGCGCTCGACGACGAGCTCGGGACCGCCCCGGCCGAACGCGAGCTGCAGGCCGCGCTGGCCTTCGCCCGGCGCCGCCGGCTCGGCCCCTATCGCATGAAGGACCGCGAGGCCAACAAGCCACGCGACCTCGCCTCGATGGCTCGCGCCGGCTTCGCCTACGAACTCGCCCGCAAGGTCATCGAAACGAACGACCCTGACTCTCTGGACGAAACCTGAACCGCTCGCCATGGTTCGGCCAACGAGGAACCCATGACCGTCACGATCTGGCACAATCCGCGCTGCAGCAAGTCGCGACAGACTCTCGAGCTGCTGAAGAGCAACGGCGTCGAGCCGGTTGTCCGCGAGTATCTCAAGGCGCCGCCCAGCAAGGCCGAGGTCGAGAAGCTCGTGGCGCTGGTCGGCGGCGATCCGCGCGAGCTGATTCGCGACGGCGAGGCTGAGTTCAAGGCATTGAAGCTCAAGAAGGCGGACCTCACCAAGGCCCAGATCGTGGACGCGATCGCCGCCCACCCGGTGCTGCTGCAACGTCCCATCGTCGTGACGGGCGCGCGCGCCGCGATCGGCCGCCCGCCGGAGGCGGTCCTGCCGCTGCTGAAATGACGCCATGACCGGACGGCTTCGCCTCTGGTCGGGCTACGTCCTTTTCTTCTACGTCGTCACCCATCTCCTCAATCATGCCCTCGGCCTGATCTCGCTGCGCGTCCTCGAAGAAGGACGCCACTGGTTCACGTTCGTCTGGAGCAATCCCGCCGGCCAGGTCCTGCTCTACGGCTCGCTGCTGGCTCACTTCCTCCTTGCAGTGTGGTCGCTGTACCAGCGGCGCGCCCTGAAACTGTCGCGCTGGGAATGGGCGCAATGGATCCTGGGCGGAGCGACCATCCCGCTGGGCGTGATCCATGTCGCGGGCACGCGCCTCGCGGAGACACTCTACGGTGTCGAGTCGGGTTACCCCTGGGTGCTGGGCACGCTCGTCGCCGGCAGCTGGACGGGCATCTTGCGCCAGTTCTCGCTGCCGCTCGTCGTCTGGATCCATGGCTGCATCGGCCTGCACTTCGCGCTGCGCCTCAAGCCCTGGTATCGCGACTGGCTGCCGCTCCTCTACGCCGTGGCGCTTCTGATTCCCGCCGCCAGCCTTGCGGGCGCTGCGGTCGCGCTGCGGGACGTGGCCGAACTGGCGCAACGTCCCGGCTTCCTCGAAGGCCTGTTCGAGCGCGCGCATATTCCATCGCCCGGCGAGATCGACCACCTGTACTCGATCGCCGCGGGCCTCGAATACACGGCGCTCGCCCTGTTGGCCGTCGCGATCGCCGCCCGGCCGTTGCGCGATCTCTGGGAACGGCGGGCGGGCGTTGTACGCCTCGACTACGGCGAACGCCGCAGCGTGAGTCAGCCGGCCGGCCTCTCGATCCTGGAGATGAGCCGCGTGGCCGGCATTCCCCATGCCTCGGTCTGCGGCGGCCGCGGCCGCTGCTCGACCTGTCGCGTCCGCATCAGCGGCGACGACCGCCACCGGTTGCCGCCGGCATCGCCCGAGGAAGCGAAGGTGCTGGCGCGCATCGGCGCCCCGGCCAACGTCCGCCTCGCCTGTCAGCTGCGACCGCCGCCCGGGCACTACCGGGTCGCGCTGCTGCTGCCCGCCTCTGCCGGCCCGGTCGAGGCCTATCGACGGCAGCCCCAGGCCCATGGCGGCGAGCGCTACATCGCCGTGCTGTTCGCCGACATCCGCGGCTTCACCACGATCTCGGAAGGCAAGCTTCCCTACGACGTCGTGTTCCTGCTCAATCGTTACTTCCGCGCCACCGGACAGGCGGTCGAAGCCGCGGGCGGGCGTCTCGACAAGTTCATCGGCGATGGCGTGATGGCGATCTTCGGCCTCAACCAGGAACCCCAGGTCGCCTGCCGGCAGGCGCTGGACGCGGCACGCCGCATGGCGCTGGCGCTCGCCGACCTCAACGAAGCGATGTCCGGCGATCTCGACGCACCGCTGCGCATCGGCATCGGCCTCCATGCCGGCCCGGCGATCGTCGGCGAGATGGGCTACGCGCGCGCCGCCCAGATCACCGCGATCGGCGACACCGTGAACACGGCGAGCCGGCTCGAATCGATGACCAAGGAATTCGCCGTCGACCTCGTCGTGTCGCAGGAGCTGCTCGACCGCGCCGGCATCGATCTCGGCGAGGCGCCCCGTCACGAGGTCGAGATCCGCGGCCGGCAGGGCCGGCTCTCCGTCCGCGCCATCGCCCGGGCCGCCGATCTCACGGCAATGTCATGAGATTTTCGTTGTCCGGCCGGGCGGCCCGTCCAAGATGACGGGACCTTCAGGAGACCGTCCCATGAGATCCCTTTTCCTCGCCGCCGCCCTGGCCGTGACGACCCTTGGCCCGGCCCTGCCCGTGCAGGCGGCCGGCGGGACCGCGGAGCCGGCCAAGCCGGTCGACGCCAACTACACACGCGCCAAGGCGATGATCGAGGCCAGGGACTACAAGGGCGCGCTGCCGCTCTTGCAGCAGGTCGTGGCCAAGGATCCGAAGAACGCCGACGCCTACAACCTGATGGGCTTCGCCACGCGCAAGTCGGGCGATCCCAACGGCTCGCTGCAATACTACCAGCAGGCGCTTTCCATCGATTCGCGCCACATCGGCGCCTACGAGTATCTCGGCGAGGCCTATCTGATGCTGGGGCGCCTGCCCGAGGCCGAGCAGCAGCTCGCCCGCCTCGACTCGCTCTGCACCTTCGGTTGCGCCGAGTATCGCCAGCTCAAGGCCGCCATCGCAGACTACAAGGCCGGCAAGCGTCCGGCGACGAACTAGCTAGCGACGGTCGGCGACCCGGCGAAATTCGGTTCGGCGGAAGGCCTCGACAGGCTTTTCCGCCGGGGGCTGGTCCCGCTATGCTGCGGCGAATAAACGCCCGTTCACGCCGCCGCATCGGAGGGCTCCCGCGATGAGCACCGTCACCCCAGTTCCGCTCGTATTCGGCGACTACGCCCTCGAGGATCGCTACCGGCTCGGCAAGGGCCGCGTCTACATGACCGGCATCCAGGCGCTGGTGCGCCTGCCGATGATGCAGCGCCAGCGCGATCTGGCAGCCGGCCTCAATACCGGCGGCTTCATCTCCGGCTATCGCGGCTCGCCGCTCGGCATGTACGACAACGCGCTGTGGGGCGCGAAGCGCTACCTGAAAGAGAACAACATCCACTTCCAGCCCGGCCTCAACGAGGATCTCGCGGCGACATCGGTGTGGGGCAGCCAGCAGACCAACCTGTTCCCCGGCGCCACCGTCGATGGCGTCTTCTCGATCTGGTACGGCAAGGGGCCCGGCGTCGACCGCTCGATGGACGTGCTGAAGCACGGCAATGCCGCCGGCACCTCACCGCATGGCGGCGTGATCGCGCTGGCCGGCGACGACCATGGCTGCCAGTCGTCGACCCTGCCGCACCAGAGCGAGCAGGTCTTTGCCGCGGCGATGATCCCGGTCGTCAATCCGGCGACCGTCCAGGAATATCTCGACTACGGCATCCTGGGCTTCGCCTTGTCGCGCTACTCGGGCTGCTGGGTCGGCTTCAAGGCGATCTCCGAGACGGTCGAGAGCGGCGCCTCGGTCTGGGTCGATCCCGAGCGCATCCAGATCGTGATGCCGACCGACTTCCAGCTGCCGCCCGGCGGACTGGGCATCCGCAATCCCGATCCGCCGCTCGAGGCCGAGAAGCGCCTGCATGGACCGAAGATGGCGGCGGTCGCCGCCTTCGTGCGCGCCAACGGCTTCGACCGCACCGTGATCGAGCCGACCCAGTCTGGCACACGCGCCCGCATCGGCATCATGACAACCGGCAAGGCCTATCTCGATACGCGCCAGGCGCTGGAGGATCTCGGCATCGACGACGCGCGTGCCCGGGCGCTCGGCATCCGCCTCTACAAGGTGGGCGTGACCTGGCCGCTCGAGGCCGAAGGCGCGCGCCGCTTCGCCGAAGGGCTGCAGGAAGTCATCGTCGTCGAGGAGAAGCGCTCGAACCTCGAGGACCAGCTTCTGCGCATCCTCTATCACCTGCCGGCCGACCGTCGTCCGACGGTGATCGGCAAGGCCGACGAGAGCGGCCGCATCATCCTGCCGAGCGAGGGCGAACTGACGCCGACCGGCGTCGCCATGGTGATCGCCGGCCGCCTGATGAAGCACGAGGGCGAATCGCCCGAACTGCGTCAGCGCCTGGCCCGCCTCGAAGGCAAGGAGAAGCTGCTGTCGGCGCCGCCGCCCAAGGTCGCGCGCACGCCGTTCTTCTGCTCGGGCTGCCCGCACAACACCTCGACCAAGGTGCCCGAGGGCAGCCGCGCCATGGCCGGCATCGGCTGCCACGGCATGGCGATCTGGATGCCCGAGCGCCGCACCTCGCTGATCTCCCACATGGGCGGCGAGGGCGTGGGCTGGGTCGGACAGGCACCGTTCCACTCCGACAAGCACATCTTCCAGAACCTGGGCGACGGCACCTATTACCATTCCGGCCTGATGGCGATCCGCCAGTCGGCCGCCGCCGGCGTCAACATCACCTACAAGATCCTGTTCAACGACGCGGTCGCGATGACCGGTGGCCAGCCGCATGACGGGCCGCTCACGGTTCCCGAGATCACGCGGCAGGTCGAGGCCGAGGGCGCGAAGAAGGTCGTCGTCGTCACCGACGAGCCGGACAAGTACCCGATGAACGCCGGCTTCGCGCACGGCGTCACGATCCGCCATCGCGACGAACTCGACGCCGTGCAGCGCGAGCTGCGCGAGATTCCGGGCCTCACCGTCCTGGTCTACGACCAGACCTGCGCTGCCGAGAAGCGCCGCCGCCGCAAGCGCGGCACCTTCCCCGATCCCGACAAGCGCGTCTTCATCAACGACGCCGTCTGCGAAGGCTGCGGCGACTGCTCCGAGAAGTCCAATTGCGTGTCGGTGAAGCCGCTCGAGACCGAGCTCGGCCGCAAGCGCCAGATCGACCAGAGCAACTGCAACAAGGACTTCTCCTGCGTGAACGGCTTCTGCCCGAGCTTCGTGTCGGTGCATGGCGGCACTCCCGCCAAGGCACGCCGCCGCAAGCTCGAGGTCGTGGCCGAGGATCCCTTCGCCGCGCTGCCCATGCCGACCCTGCGGCCGCTCAGCGAGGCCTACGGCATCCTGGTGACGGGCATCGGCGGCACCGGCGTCATCACCGTCGGCGCGCTGATCGGCATGGCCGCCCATCTCGAAGGCAAGGGCTGCACCGTCCTCGACTTCACCGGCCTTGCGCAAAAGAACGGCGCGGTGATGAGCCATGTGCGGCTGGCGCCGAAGCCCGAGGATCTCCATGCCGTGCGCATCGCCGCCGGCGGCGCCAACCTGGTGCTGGGCTGCGACATGGTCGTGGCCGCCTCGCCGGCCGCGCTGTCGCGCATCGAGCAGGGCGTGACCCGGGCCGTCATCAACGGCCATGTCCAGCCGGTCGCCGCCTTCGTCATGAACGGCGACATGGACCTCGGCGCCGAGTCGATGATGAAGGCGATCCGCGACGCCGCCGGCGACGAGGCCACGTCGTTCATCGACGGCACCGGCCTCGCGACGGCGATCCTGGGCGATTCGATCGCCACCAACCTCTTCATGCTGGGCCATGCCTGGCAGAAGGGCCTCGTGCCGCTCTCGTTCGAAGCGCTGATGCGCGCCATCGAGCTGAACGGCGTCGCCGTCGAGAGCAGCAAGCGCACCTTCGACTGGGGCCGCCTCGCGGCGCACAACCTCGCCGCCGTCCAGGCCGCCGCCAAGCCCGCGATGAGGATCGAGAAGCCGGTCGCGCGCACCCTGCCCGAGATCGTCTCCCGGCGCGTCGAGCTGCTCACCGCCTATCAGGATGCGGCCTACGCCGAGCGTTACCGCAAGCTGGTCGACAGGGTCGCCAAGGCCGAGAAGGACAAGGCGCCGGGTCGCCGCGGCCTCGCCGAGGCGGTCGCCAAGTCGCTCTACAAGCTAATGGCCTACAAGGACGAATACGAAGTCGCGCGCCTCTACAGCGACGGCGAGTTCCACAAGAAACTTCGCCAGCAGTTCGAGGGCGACTACCGCATCACCTTCCATCTCGCACCGCCCCTGTTCGCCGACCGCGATCCGGTGACGGGCGAACTCAAGAAGAGCGAGTTCGGCGGCTGGATGATGCCGGCGTTCCGGGTGCTCGCGTCGCTGAAGCGGCTGCGCGGCGGCCGGTTCGATATCTTCGGCTACAGCGAGGAGCGTCGCATGGAGCGCCGCCTGATCGGCGAGTACGAGGCCACGGTGGAGACGCTGCTGGCCACGCTGGCGCAGGACAACCACGCCCTTGCCGTGCAGATCGCGGCGGTGCCGGAAACGATGCGCGGCTTCGGTCACGTGAAGGAGAAGAACGTGAAGGCCGCGAAGGAACGGGAAACGTCGCTGCTCGCCGCCTACAGAAGCCCCGCCACCCAGTCGATCGCCGCCGAGTGAGGCGCCGCCGAGCCGGCGCTCGGCGCGAGGACGGGACGCCCGCACTCCCTATAAGGGGTTTGGGGAAGGAACGCGGACGTCCCGGGTACGCACGCCGGCCGCGAAGGGAGGCTGGCAGCCAGCGTCTTCGGGCTATAGGCCCGTTCCCCTGGGGAAGGTAAGCGCAATCCGGGCGCGGGCACGCACATCTGATGCATCGCAATGCATAGAAGCGCCCAAACCCTAGATTCCCTCCATTTTACATTGACCCACTTACCTCATCCTGAGGAGCGCCGCCCCTCGAGTACCTCGGGGTAAACTCCACGGCGCGTCTCGAAGGATGGGCAACAGGCGAGGTGCGCGTTCCCACCCTTCGAGACGCATCGCTGCGCGATGCTCCTCAGGGTGAGGTCGGTGTTGGAATGCTCGGCTCTATTCGATCTCGCCCACAGACGCTCTAAGAGCTCAGGCGCGTCCGGACTGGGGAGAGAAGGAGGCGAGGTCGAACTTCGCGCCAGGTCCGCCGCGTCCCAAGCGGTCGAGCGCACGCTGCCACTTGGCCGCGAGATCGGCGTCGAACACCAGTTCCGCATCGCCGTCGACCACCAGCCAGGCATTGTCCTGCATCTCGCGGTCGAGCTGGCCGGGCGCCCACCCGGAGTGACCCAGGGCGAGCCAGGCATTCTTCGGTCCGGTGCCGCCCGCCATGTCCTTCAGGATTTCCAGCGAGGCGGTGAGTGCCAGGCCGCCATCGATCAGCAGGGTCTCTTCGCGCTTGTAGTCGGCCGAGTGCAGCACGAGGCCGCGCGAGGTCTCGACCGGACCGCCGAACAGGACGGGCCAGTCTGCAACCGTCCGCGGCACCTCGATGCCGAGCTGCTTGTAGACCTGGCCAAGCGGCAGGTCGTCGACCTTGTTGTTCACGATGATGCCGAGCGCACCATCGTCATCGTGCTTGCAGATGAAGACGACACTCTTCTGGAAGCGCTCGTCCGGCATGGACGGCGCGGCGACCAGGAAGCGGCCGACCAATGTGGCGGCAGGAGAGCTGGACCCGGGCATGCGTAATGTTCTCCCATATCCATGGGGATTGTCCGGCTAAACTTCAAGCGGCCGGGGCCCACCTTACCGATAACGGGCCTTCCATGGACAAAAACCCAACCCCGGCCTAGGGTCCGCCGGTTCGCAAAGGCCGCGGTTGGGCGGCGTATATTAAGGAGCTAATAATGGCGAAAGTCGGCGACAAGGTCCCCAGCGCCACGCTGCGCACCATGGGTCCGGAAGGCCCCAAGGCCGTGACCACCGAAGAGCTTTTCGCACCGGGCAAGAAGGTCGTGGCCTTCGCCCTGCCGGGCGCGTTCACCCCGACCTGCTCGGCCAAGCACGTGCCGGGCTTCGTCACGGAATTCGACAAGCTGAAGGCCAAGGGCATCGACACGATCGCCTGCATCTCGGTCAACGATGCCTTCGTCATGGGCGCCTGGGGCAAGGACCAGAAGGCCGAAGACAAGGTGATGATGCTGGGCGACGGCAACGGTGAGTTCACCCAGGCGATGGGCCTCACGATGGACGGCTCGAAATTCGGCCTCGGCACGCGCAGCCAGCGCTATGCCATGGTCGTCGAGGACGGCGTCATCAAGCACCTGTTCGTCGAGAAGCCGGGCGCCTTCGAGGTCTCTTCGGCCGAGTACGTGCTGAAGAATCTCTAGCGCCGGGCATCCTGCACGGCCAAGATCGACGGCGGAGCGCAGGCTCCGCCGTTTTCTTTTGGGGGCTCATGA
The DNA here is from genome assembly GCF_965228225.1 of Reyranella sp. Classification (GTDB taxonomy): domain Bacteria; phylum Pseudomonadota; class Alphaproteobacteria; order Reyranellales; family Reyranellaceae; genus Reyranella. The sequence goes on from NZ_OZ245801.1 coordinate 4,769,523, forward strand.
ACCCGACGGACTCGCACCTGTTCGACGGCCTGTTCCAGGTCAATGGCGCCACGCGTCTCTACGGCACGATCGGCGATCCGATCCGGCAGCTGCGCATGACCGGGCTGATGTCCCAGGTCTTCGCCGCCACCGACGTCAACGCGGTCTGGCTGCCCTTCGAGGGCGGCCCGGATCTGCTGCCGCTGATGCTCGAGGCGCTGGCCAAGATGCGCAACCTCGGCGGCTTCACCGTCACGATCCCGCACAAGACCGCCATGCTCGACCTGGTGGGCCGCGCCACGCCCCGCGCAAAGGCGGCCGGCAGCGTCAACGTGGTTCGCCGGGATCCCGACGGCGTGGTGGTGGGCGACAATGTCGACGGGCTGGGCTTCGTGCGCGGCCTGGAGGCGCAGGGTCATCGCGTGAAGGGCGCCAGCGTCTGGCTGGTCGGCCTGGGCGGCGCCGGCGGCGCCATCGCGGCCGCGCTGTGCGAAGCCGGGGTCGGCCGCCTGCTGGTCACCGAGCTCCAGGAAGCGCGCGCCGGCAAGGCGATCGACCGGCTGCTGAGCCACTATCCCGACGTGCCGGTCGCTGAAGTCACGACGCCGCCGAAGGGCATCCACATCGCGATCAACGCAACGGCACTCGGCCTGCGTCCCGACGACCCGCAGGCCTTCGACCCGATGACGCTCGATGCCGACGTCGTCGTTGCCGACGTGATCATGAGCCCGGTCGAGACGCCGCTGCTGGCGCGCGCCCGCACCCACGGCCGGCGCATCCACTATGGCCGGCACATGCTCGACCACCAGGTGCCGCTCTACCTCGACTGGTTCGGCATCGACACGAGGGGCATCGACATCATCCGGCTGGTGCGCTCGATCGGCTGAGGGGCCTCAACGGAGCGCGCAACTCCAGTTTGCGCTCATACCCTGGCCACCAGCGGAGTCCGAGCGCCACTGGTGTGGCGCGCTCCAAGAAATCCGGCCCTACAGCGTGACGCCGCCGTTCACGTGGACCGTCTGGCCGGTGATGTAGCTCGCCGCCGGCGAGCACAGGAAGGCGATCAGGGCGGCCACTTCCGCGGGCTTGCCGTAGCGGCCCATCGGAATCGACTGGGCCACCTTCTCCATGCCGGAGCGCGGCACGGCGACATGGGCGTCCGGATCCTTTTCGATGAAGCCCGGCGCCACACAGTTCACCGTGGCGCCCGAGCCCGCGATGTCGACGGCAAAGGCCTTGGAGAAAGCCTCCATGCCCGCCTTGGCAGCGGCCGAAGCCGGAAAGGTGATGAGACCGCGGGCGAAGGCATGCGCCACGAAGGACGAGACGCCGACCAGCCGGCCCGCCGGCCCGGCCTTGACGAGCCACGGCTTGGCGGCCGTCGCCAGTTCGAAGAAGGCGGCCGTCATCGCATTCTGGCTGGCGTCCCAGGCCGCGCGGTCGAGCTCGCCCACGGGCGTGCGGTTCGCGAAGCCGGCATTGCTCACGATGACGTCGAGATGGCCGAAGGCCGTCGCGGTCTCCTCGACGAGACGCGCCGCGGTGCCAGACTCGCCGAGATCGCCTTCGAGGAGGAGCGTCTGCGCCCCCGCACCGCTGACGAAGCCCGCGACCCGCTCCAGGCCGGCGCGATTGCGCCGCGCATGCAGGGCGATCGCCGTATCGGGCGCGGCCAGGGCGCGGGCGGCTGCGGCGCCGATGCCCGAGGAGGCACCGGTGATGAGGATGACGCGGGACGGGGAAGCCATGAGAGAGGAGTAGAATCCCGCACGCCTAGCGGCAAGCCTCGCGCACGGCGGGCGCCAGCAGCGCCGCGAAGCGCCGCGCGCCGGCGGCCGAGAAATGCCCCTGGTCCACGAAGTCGGCGGGGCCGAACGCATCGTCCGGGAGCGCCACATAGGTGTCGCCCAGTGCTTGGGCCGTCCGTGCCAGCAGGGCGTTCGACTCCCGCAGCAACCGCGGCAGATCGCGGTCGCGCACCCTCGGCAGCCAGCCATACAGGCCCTCGCCCGTCAGTCGGTCGGAGTTGACGACCTGCCCGACCCAGATCGTCGGCGTGCCGCGCGCCCGGTTGAGCGCGGAGATCGAGCGGACGTTGCGCTCGAAGATCGTGGCGGCCGCCCGATCGGGACCGGCGACCGGCGCCAGGGCGTAGGGATCCTTGGCATAGCGCACCGTGTCGACTTCGGCGGAGACGAGACGCGTCAGCACGGTGAGCAGCGGCGAGATCGTGACGTTGGAGCCTCCGACCCTCCGCACCTTCAACGAATCGACCTGGCTCGGCATGTGGAAGTCGGCATAGCCGGCATCGAGCTTGGGAATGTGCGAATTGCGCAGATCGTTCCAGCCCACGAAGTAGACGGCGCAACGCGGCGCCTTGCCGAACTTGTCGGGATAGAAGGCCGTCTGCAGCACGTGCTCGGCCGTCGTGTATCCCGGCACGCCGTGATTGACGACGACCAGCCCGTCGCCGCGCAGCGCCTCGTCCAGCCGCTCGGGCCAGGTGTCGCCCTCGCCGTTGCCGATATCGTAGGTCGCCGAGCCGCCGAAGGTCGCCACGACACCGCTGGCGGCCAGCCGCGCCGGATCGGGATCGCGGCCGCGCGTGCCCTGGGACGAATGCCGGATGGCGAGCCCCGTCGCGCTGGTGAAGGCGAGGCCCGGCGCCGGCACCGCCTGCAGCAGCGGATGCCACTGGAAACGCGCCGGCTCGGCGCTGACCGGCGGCAGCAGCGACGGCGAGCCGGGCGGCGCCAGCGCCCAGGATCCCAGACCCCAGGCGAATTCGGCACAGGCCAGCGCCAGCAGCGTGGCCGACAGACGCGGCCAGCGCGCGATGACGAGGACGAGCGCGAACAATGCCGCGAGGTAGAGGAAATAGTCGGTTCGCGGCCCCGAGACGTGCAACTCGCCGTGCCCGAACAGCCAGGCGGCAACGCCGGCAACGACGAGGAGGCCAAGAAGGCCGACGGAGCGGAGGAATTTCGGCACGGTCCCCAACGGGTCTGAAGTCAGGCCCCTTTGTACGCGCCGACCGAGGGATCGAGGAACCGATTGTTGGCCGTCCGGATCTTCGCCGCCGCCTCGTCATAGAGGAACGGCAGGAAGGCATAGCGCCGGCCGCGCGACACGGCCGAGACCGCATGCATCAGCGAGCAGGAGAAGATCACCGCGCCGCCCACCGGCGGCTTGAATCCGTGCGGCCCGTATTCGGGGAAGCTCACCTCGCCACCGTCGAAATCGTCGTTGAGGTTGATCGACACCGCGAAGCGGCGGTGCGCCGTGCCCCTCGTCGTGTTGTCGCGATGGGGCGCGAAGTGGCCGCCCTCCTCCGCCGTGTAGCAGCCGACGAGATAGCGCTCGATACGCGTGGCCTCGAAGAAAAACAGGCGGGCGATCTCCGGCACGATCCGTCGCCGGATACGCCGTTGCACAGCGAGGATCGTCTCCTCGTCCTCGACGATGAAGTCGCGCCGACGCTTGCGCGCGGGATCTCTCAGCTCGACGGTCTTGCCGCTGACGTCGCTCATGAAGCCGGTGTCGCGACCGCCATCCGCCTCGTGCCGGTCGATCAGGCTGCGGCAGAAGTCGGGCTCGAAGACGTGGGGCAGCACCAGCACCGGCGCCTGCACGGGCTGGCCGGCATGCAGGTGTGGCGGCGGCAGCGCGTCGAGACAGGCGAACAGCTCGGCGTGCTCCGCCCCGCCCGGCTTGAAGGGAACGACCGCGAGCACGCGCAGGGTCGGGTCAAGGACCACCCAGAACTGCCGCGCGTTGACTTGCCCGTCCGGCCCGGCGTCGCGCGGCACCGCGCCGTAGAGACGGCAGACGCTGCCGTCGAAATCCCAGAAGTGGCGCACGCCCGGCAGGCTCTGCTGAACGTGGCCGCTGTCACGATCCCTCGGGTCGACGGTCACGCCGAAGAAGCACAGGCGCTCGTCGTCGAACCGGTGCCGGTTGGCCGCCACCACCCCGAGCGCCGCGGCACCGCCCGGCGTGCTGCCCGACACGAAGAAGCAGAGCACGACGTAGCGCCCCGCCACCGTGTCGAAGATGTAACGTGGATTGCTCGCCGTCGCGGCCGTGAACCGCGGCGCGGGATCGCCGCGCATCAGGTTGACGAAAGTCCTCTGCATCGATCAGCGCCCTCTCCGCCGGCGCGCTCGAACGGTACCCCGCTTCACCCATTCGACAAGCGCGAAATGGCGCACCCGGAAGCAGTCGGACCGCTCGGGAGACGCGGCCGCCGGAAGGCCCCAAAACCCTCCCGTCCGCAGAGGCAAGACCCAGGAAATAAACAAGATCCTGAGACGCGAATCGGGAGCGGCACAATATCGAGTGGCAGGACATCCCGTTTCAGGGGGTGCGACCTCCGCTTCGTTTGTTTCGTTTATTTTGTTTATTTCGATTGTTTGGCAGGATCCCCGATCGCACCGGCGCTCCCGGAGGGTATACCGCGGTTGACGAATCGCCGGGCGTATACTACAGGATACACATGGTTGAAGTCCGCCAGACCAAGCTATTCGCCAAATGGCTTGCGGGCCTCAAGGATCATCAGGCGCAGACGGCCATCGCCATGCGCATCCGCCGGATCGAGGGCGGCCTTCCCGGTGACGTGAAGCCGGTCGGCGAGGGGGTGTCGGAGGCCCGCATCCACATCAACGCAGGATACCGGCTCTACTTTGTGCAGCGTGGCAAGACCGTGGTGATCCTGCTGTGCGGCGGAGACAAGTCCACTCAGGCGGCCGACATCGCGAAGGCGAAGGAGATGGCTCCAACTGCCTAGCCCAGAATTCATAGCGGATAACCAGAGCGGAGTTAGAGCGTGCACACCAACGGTACCAAGACCATTCCCTATGACGGGTCCCAGTTCCTTGCCGATCCAGTGGATCAGGCTGATGCTCTCAATGATGCGCTCGATAGCGGCAGCGCTGCTGTTGTCGCGATAGCCCTGCGCGACATCGCCAAGGCCCACGGCATGACCGAAGTCGCCAAGAAGGTCGGCATCACTCGAGCAGGGCTTTACAAGGCCCTCAGTGGCGATGGTGATCCCAAGCTGTCGACCTTTGTGGCTCTCCTCGCCGCGCTGAACATTAAGCTCAAGGCAGAACCCGCTAAGGAGAGCCCCAAGCGCAGGGCCGGCGCCCCAATCACAAAGGTTGGACGACAGAGGGTCACTCGTTCCAGCGTTGCCGACGGCAAGCCGAGAAAGATCTCTATCGGAAAGCGCGGGTTATCGGCCAAGGCGTCCGATAAGAAGGCAGCGTGAGGAAAGACAACGGCAACCGAACCAACGGGCCCCGCCACCATCGAGCTCCCGCGCAGATCCTTCTCGCCGCGCGGGTCATTCCAGAACACCATCGCGCTCGAATTCTTGCGTTTAGGTCGGTCTACTACACGGCAAGTACCGCTGCAGCGATCTAGTCGGTATGGCTTGAGGCGCATCCGGACACGACCGAGACGGCTCCCTCATCCGTGCCGGCCGATGGAATTTTCAGTGCTGGTATCGAGCGCGCCAAGGAGATTGACCTGTCGCTCTCCGTCCAACCGCCACAGCCAGGCAACCGGAACGAGGAGTACATGCACGGCGCCAAACAACCTGTGCTCAAAGAGTTCCAGGACGTGCTCTGTAGGAAGCTAGATGAGGAATTGGCCCGTGGTACGATGTAGAGGCGACTGAAAGGTCGTATTCCGGCCAGGCGACGAAAGCCCTTCACGGGGCTTTTTGCGTTTTTCACTCCCGCTGTCCTTGAACCGCCGAAAATGCGTCCTACATGCAGGGGGTTATAGTCGGAGCGTGTCCGGGGGGACACCAGACCGGACACAGGCGAACCAATCCCCCCCACACCGCTGGCCTTATGCGCGGACCGGCTACCGTAAGGGACCCCGCGCACGAGTTCTAGGAGACCCCCATGGGGCTTTTCCTTGTCCTCGAAGCCAGTCAGCCGGGCGGTAAGACATACCGTGTTGGTCTTGGGTGCTTTGTGCCCCTTGGACTGGTTTCGGCTCTTGTCGCACTGTTCCGACTGCGCTGAAGAAGGGGCACCTTGGGAACAAGGTGCCCTTTTTTCTGCTTAAGGCAGAGGAACATTTGATGCCCAATGTATTTTCCGATCCGGCTGCCGTCGCACATGAGTTCTGGCTCAATGGCCGCGATTCGTTGGTGCACGCGCTCGACCATTTTTCCGAACGAAGCCGGGAGCGCTCCGATCGCCAGCATCATGACAAGTGGATCGCGATGAGCGTCCATCACGCCGCGGAGTGCATCGCGAACATGAGGCTGGTCACGTTCGCGCCAACACATCCGCTCTTCAAGCTTCGCAGAGGATCTGTGTACTTTCCCACCCTGAAGGACTCCTTGGAGGCGCTGAAAGCACAAGGCTTCACGCCGCCACCGAGCCGTGCAGAGCTAAAGCTGTTCGATTTGCTGACGGCGCTGGTGCCCATAAGGCATCAGTTTATGCACCGCATGATTCCTGCCGGATGGGACGTTTCTGAAGCTGCCATGTGCATGATCGGGCTGCTCAAGTACGTCGAGCGGCTAATGGGACAAGCAGGCTCCGATCTCGTCTGGCAAAGCATTCCAGTTGAGCGGGACGTTATGGAGTCCGTCCATTACATGCGTATCGAGGCATACTGCAATTTTGCCGGCGCCTTCGTTGCGGAGAAGTATCCCCGCCAGCGTCTGTATCACTGTCCGAACTGCGAGGTACATGCGGTAGCTAATGGCGTTTGCGAAGCCTGCTATGAGGACCTCGATTCGGTCAGTTGCCCGATTTGGGAAGAGCCGGCTTACTATAGCCGCATGGGGAAGTACGTCGGGCACGTTACGCATGCCGACTGTCCGCATTGCGAATCTACCCACCCTGTATAAGAGGCTAGGGGAGTGGCTGCTCCGGCAGAACAATCGAATGGAACTGCGGCCATTGCGACGACAGCTTAGACATTCGATACGCGATCGTATGGCACGTCACGAAATAGCGCGTGCGCGGATGCTTCGAGTCCGCAGCAGCGACAGCATCGGGTGCTGTATCGATATAGGACTTGGGAGTGGTGACTTCCGGAAGTTCAGGGAATTGGAATTGCGCACAGAACTGCGCAACTTCTGGCACTCTGAAATCTATCGGCCGCCGCGAATGCGCGAACTCGTTACGAAGATGCCGGATAAGCGTTAGGTCGTGGCGAGTGACAGGTCCGATGATCTTAATGGCGTAAGCCAGAAGCGTTTTACTGGAGAACGTCGCGAGCGCGCCTTCAGGACCCGTTAGATCGCTTTGGTCAACCTTGTTGAGATCATCCCGCATATTGAAGAGTAGCCACCGCCCAAGAGTGTCTTCAACCATCGCGCCCATTAGAACCGCCATGGCGCGGTCACTCGTACCGTAGGTTAGCGCCGTTTCAAGGGCGAAGAGGTCGGGGATAGTCGTCGGACCGCGAGAATACTCACGGAGTTTCTTGATATATGTCGGGGTCGACATTGGAGATCATTTCTTCGTTGCTACCTTGAGTATACTGGCTACGGAAGCTCCCCGTATACGCCAAGGCTAGGAAGATCGAGCCAGAGGTGCTCGACGCCGAGCTCTTCGGCAACCTTAAAGAGATAGGGAAGCTCGACCCGAAGCACTCCAAAAGAGGAAGGCTGACCAACCTGCTCACGATCTGAGCCTAGGGAGAACCTAAGAACTAGGCGCACCCGGCAACGGATTTTGAAAAGGCTGATCTTGCTGAGAGAGAGAAATGGCGCGCCCGGAAGGAGTCGAACCTCCAGCCTTCTGATTCGTAGTCAGATGCTCTATCCAGTTGAGCTACGGGCGCACGGCCGATCCCCGAGAGGTCCGGCGAAGAGGGGCGCACCCTAGTGAAACTGCCCCGGCGATGCAAGCCGCGTCGCAGGGACTTTTGCGACTGCGACCGGGCGCCGCTTCGGAGCCGATTCCGGGCCCGAAATGACCATCGGTCCCGCCCGGCGGCCGGATGGCGCGAATTTCACATCTCGGGCGCGCCCCTTCTGTCGCGCCACCACCGTCGCGGGCGTAGACTGCCGTCATGGTCCTGCGTTTCCTCGCCCTTCTCGGCGCACTCCTGGCCCTGACGCTGCCGGCGCAGGCGCAGGTTTCCGAGCCCGACCGGAGCGCCATCCGCGACGTGATCGAGCGCCAGATCGAGGCCTTCCGGCGCGACGACGGCCAAGCGGCCTTCGGCTACGCCTCGCCCAGCATCCAGGGGATATTCGGCTCGCCCGACACGTTCATGGACATGGTGCGGCAGGGCTATCGGCCGGTCTACCGGCCGCGCGCCGTCGAATTCGGCGAGATCGTCACCCTGCAGGGGATGGTGACGGAGAAGGTCCATGTGATCGGTCCCGACGGGCGGCCGGTCACCGCCTTCTATCCGATGTCGCGGCAGGCCGACGGCAGCTGGCGCATCGAAGGCTGCTATCTGCAGGCGCCGGAAGAGCCCCAGGCCTGATCGTCCGCCGTCGATGACACGCGTTTCGCCCAAGGTGCTGGCCCTGCTCGGCGCCCTCACCCTCGTCTGGGGCACCAACTGGCCGCTGTTCCGGATCGCGCTCGACGAGCTGCCGGTCCTGACGTTCCGCACCCTGGTCCTGTCGACGGCTGCGATCGTGCTGACGACGATCCTGCTGGTGCGCCGGGAGAGCTTCGCCGTTCCCCGGGGCAAATGGCCGGCGCTCGTCCTCGCCTCGGCGATGAACATCGGGGTCTGGAACATCGCGACCTCGCTGGCCGTGCTCCACGTCCCCTCGGGTCATGCCTCGGTGCTGGCCTACACGATGCCGCTCTGGGTCGCGCTGCTTGGCTTCGCGGTGTTCGGCCAGAAGCTGACGGGTCGCCTGCTGGCGGCGCTGGCGATCGGCGCCGGCGCGGTCGCCGCGCTGATGATCCCCAACTTCCAGAGCTATGCCACCGCGCCGCTCGGGCTGTTCTGGGGCCTGCTGGCTGGCTTCTGCTGGGCGGTCGGCACCTTCGTGGTGAAGCGCACCAACTGGTCGGGCATGGGCCCCTCGCTCACCTTCTGGCAGATCGTGATCACCCTGCCGCCGGTCGCGCTGGGCGCGCTGGTCTTCGACGGGCTGCCGACGCACTGGCCGTCCACCAAGGTCCTGATCGCCACGATCTACACCGGCGCCATCCCGATGGCGCTGGGCACCATGGTCTGGTTCACCCTGGTGAAGTTGCTGCCGGCGCAGGTGGCGGCGCTCTCGTCGATCGCCATTCCCATCGTGGCGATCGTGAGCGGCATCCTGATCCTCCACGAGCCGCTTTCGCTGCTGCAGGCGGTCGCCATCGGCTCGACCGTGATCTCTCTCTGGCTCGCTTTGGTGCCCGGCCGGACGCGGTAGTTGCCGCCGCCGATCTCAATTCCCACATTGGGGCGGGTATTGGAGGCCCGGGTTCATGAAAAGAGGCGATCCCAGAGACTGGATGTGGTCGGAAGCGCTGCAGATGCTGGCGCAGGCCGAACGACTGCATGGCCAGGTATTCCGGCCGCAGACGGCGGGCCGCCTGCGCGCCAACTGGGAGCCGCCGGTCGACGTGCTGGAAACCGAGCGCGAGGTGCTGATTCTGGCCGCCCTGCCGGGCGTCGACGTGCAGCAGGTCGAGGCCGTGATCGAAAACGGCACGCTCGTTCTTTCAGGCGAGCGAACGGTCCCCGCTGAGCTGCGCACGGCGAAGATTCATCGCATGGAGCTGCCGCAGGGCCGCTTCGAGCGACGCATCGCCCTGCCGCCCGGCGTGTATGGCGAGGTGCGGCGCTTCGAGGCGAACGGTTGCCTGGTGGTGACCCTGGCCAAGGCCGCGATGCGGAGGCAGCCATGAGCCCGCAGGATGACGCGATGCAGCCCGTGAGCGCGAAAGCCGACACGATGCCCGATTCGAAGCCCGAGACGAAGCCCCTGCCGTCCGACGCGCTGATCGTCGTGCCGGTGCGCGACCTCGTGCTGTTTCCCGAGATGGTGTTCCCGGTGAGCGTCGGCCGGCCCTCGTCGGTCGCCGCCATCCAGCAGGCCGTGCGCGAGCAGCGCCAGATCCTGCTGGTGCTGCAGCGCGACCCGGCGAAGGAAGAGCTGGTGCCGGCCGATCTCCACCCGGTCGGCACGGTCGTCAACATCCTGCGCTATGTGACGACGCCCGACGGCAACCATCACATCGTCTGCCAGGGCGTGCAGCGGTTCCGCATCACCGACTTCGTCGAGGGATACCCGTTCCTGCTGGCGCGCGGCCTGCACCTGGCCGAGCCGACCACGAACGGGCCGGAGATCGAAGCGCGCTTCCTCGTGCTGAAGCAGCAGATCCGCGACACGCTCGAACTGCTGCCGCAGGTCCCGCAGGAGCTGCGCCAGACGGTCGAGAACACGACGTCCGCGGGCGCCCTCGCCGATCTCGCCGCCTCCTATCTCGATTCCAAGCCGAACGAGAAGCAGGAGATCCTGGAGGCGCTCGAGCTCGTGCCGCGCCTCGACAAGGTGACCCAGCTCCTGTCCAAGCGGCTCGAAGTGCTGCGCATCAGCAGCGAGATCGGCAAGCAGACCAAGAGCTCGCTCGACGCCCGCCAGCGCGAGATGGTGCTGCGCGAGCAGATGGCCGCCATCCAGCGCGAGCTGGGCGAGGACGATTCGAACAAGCAGGCGATCGCCGATCTCGACAAGGCGATCACCGAGGCGAAGATGCCGCCGGAGGCCGAGACCGCCGCGCGCAAGGAGCTTCGCCGCCTGCAGCGCACGCCAGAGGCGTCGGCCGAGCACGGCATGATCCGCACCTATCTCGACACGCTGGTCGAGCTGCCCTGGGCGCTGCCCGAGACGCAGCCGATCGACATCGCCGAAGCGCGGCGCGTGCTCGATGCCGATCATTTCGGCCTGGAGAAGATCAAGAAGCGCATCGTCGAGTATCTCGCCGTGCGCAAGCTGGCGCCCGAAGGCAAGGCGCCGATCCTGTGCTTCGCCGGTCCCCCCGGCGTCGGCAAGACTTCGCTCGGCCAGTCGATCGCCCGGGCGATGGGCCGCAAGTTCGCGCGCGTCAGCCTGGGCGGCGTTCATGACGAGGCCGAGATCCGCGGCCATCGGCGCACCTATATCGGCGCGCTGCCGGGCACGATCATCCAGGCGATCCGCAAGGCGGGTTCGCGCGACTGCGTGATGATGCTCGACGAGATCGACAAGATGGGCAGCGGCGTCCACGGCGATCCGTCGGCGGCGATGCTCGAAGTGCTCGACCCCGAACAGAACGGCACGTTCCGCGACAACTATCTCGACGTGCCGTTCGACCTGAGCCGCGTCGTCTTCATCGCGACGGCCAACATGCTGGACACGATTCCCGGCCCGTTGCGCGATCGCATGGAGATCATCCAGCTCAGCGGCTACACGGCGGGCGAGAAGCTGCAGATCGCCAAGCGCTACCTCGTGCGTCGCCAGCTCGAAGCCAACGGCCTCACCGCCGAGCAGGCAAGCATCGACGACGCGGCGCTGGAGCTGATCATCGGGGGCTACACGCGCGAGGCCGGCGTCCGCTGGCTGGAGCGCGAGATCGGTCGCGCCCTGCGCCATGTCGCGGTGCAGGTGGCCGAGGGCTCGGCCACCAAGGTGCAGATCGGCAAGGCCGACATCGAGGAGCTGCTGGGACCGCTCCGCTTCGAGAACGACGTCGCCATGCGCACCAGCGTGCCGGGCGTGGCCACCGGCCTCGCCTGGACGCCGGTGGGCGGCGACATCCTGTTCATCGAGGCCACGCGCTCGCCCGGCAACGGCAAGCTGATCCTCACCGGCCAGCTCGGCGAGGTGATGCGTGAGAGCGCGCAGGCGGCGCTCAGCGTGCTCAAGAACAAGGCCAAGTCGATCGGCCTCGATGCCGTGCTGTTCGAGAAGAACGACATCCATGTCCACGTGCCGGCCGGCGCCACGCCCAAGGACGGGCCGAGCGCCGGTGTCGCGATGTTCATGGCGCTGGCATCGCTGATGACCGGCCGTACCATCCGCAGCGACACGGCGATGACGGGCGAGATCAGCCTGCGCGGCCTGGTCCTGCCGGTCGGCGGCATCAAGGAGAAGGTCGTGGCCGCGGCGGCGGCGGGCATCACGCGCGTGATGCTGCCGGCGCGCAACAAGCGCGACTACGACGACATCCCGGAAGAAGTCCGCAACACGCTCGAGTTCATCTGGCTCGAGCAGGTCGACGACGCGGTCGCCCAGGCGCTGACACCGGATGCGCCGGACGAGAGCGAAGAGGGCTAGACCTCTTGTCGTCCTGAGCGCCAGCGAAGGACCTGGCCGAGCGACCGGAGTACTCCGTCGCTAGCGCTAGACCCTTCGCTTCGCTCAGGATGACAAGACTAAGCGATCCGTAGCGACAGCGGCGAGATCTCATCGCCGGGGCGGTTGGCGTAGTCGAGCTTGACCGAATCGCGCAGCATGCGGGCCTGCGCCTCGGCCAGGCGTTCCATGGCGGCGACCGGTTCGAGATGCACGGGGTCGCCGTCCTTCAGCACGATCTCGCCGTCGACCAGCACCGTCCGCACCGCGCGGTCGGCGGCGTGGAAGACGAAGGAGCGCAGCGGATCGCGCGCCGGCTGCATCAGCGGATGGTTGAGGTCGACCAGCACGATGTCGGCCATCATGCCCGGCGCCAGCGCCCCGATATCGTCGCGCCCCAGTGCGGCCGCGCCGCCGAAGGTCGCGGCCTCGAAGGCGCCGGCGGTGTCGAGGCTGCGGACGTCCTCGCTCATCAGGCGGCCGGCGACGATGGCCAGCCGCATCTCCTCGATCAGATTGTGCGGCGCGCAGTCGGTGCCGAGGCCGACATTGACGCCCCGCGCGCGATAGCGGCCGACATGGTCCATGGCGAGTCCGTAGCGCGCGAAGGGTTGCGGGCAGTGCGCCACCGAGGCGCCCGCCTCGGCGATCAGGTCGAGGTCCTTGCGCGTGTGCCAGTTAATCTGCGGATGGTCGTCGAGCAGGATGCAGTGCGCCATGATCGTGTCGCTCTTCATCAGGCCCTGCTCGGCCGCCCACTGGATGGGCGTCTTGTTGTGACGGCGGATCATCTCGCGCACCTCGACCACCGACTGGCCGACATGGGTCGAGAAGCGGCGGCCCGTCTCGTCGGCGTGCTTGCGGCCGGCCGCGAACAGGTCCGGCGTCACCGTGTCGATCTGCGCCGGGAAGACCACGGCTCCCAGTCGCCCTGAATTGTGGGCCTCCGCCTCATCCATGACCCGCCGCGCCTTCTCGAACTGCGCGACGCCGGCGGCCTCGTCCCATTTCCAGGTCACGGTCTGCGGCGATTCCATGCCCCAGCGGGCGGAGGCGAAGGTCGGCGCCGCATAGAAGCGCATGCCGCTGCGCGCCATCGTCTCCAGCCAGCCGTCGAACGGCGCGGTGACGTCGCAGGCGGTCGTGGTGCCGGCACGCAGCATCTCGGAATAGGCCATCGTCGCCGCGCCCTGCCGCCCGTCGTCGCCCAGGCGGAAGGCCTGCAGCCGCTCCATCAGGCCGGTCATCTGCTGCTCGGGCACGCCGTGATCTTCGCGCACGCCGCGATAGCCGGGCTCGGTCGAGGGATGGGAATGGATGTTGATCAGGCCGGGCAGCGCCAGCAGATCCTTTCCGTCGAGCACGACCTCGCCGGGCCCGGTCGGACGCGCGCCGGCCGGCGTGATCTCGACGATGCGCCCGTCCTTCAGGTGCAGGTCGATCTCGCGTCGATAGACGTGGCGCCGCTCTGCACCGTCCCTGACCACGGCCCAGGAGACGTTTCGGATCGAATCGGGCCGCATCGACATGATTTCTGCTCCTTGCAAAGGCATGCCTGTTGCATAGGCACCGCAACGGGACGATAGAATCGGGAAAACGAGAGAACAAGGAGGCAGATGATGCGGAAGATGAAATGGGCGGCCCTCGCCGCGGCGACGACGGCGCTGTTCTCGGCCACGGCTGAGGCGCAGACCCTGAAGGTCGTCATGCATTCGGACGTCAAGATCGTCGATCCGATCTGGACCACCGCCTACATCGTCCGCAACTACGGCTACATGGTCTACGACACGCTGCTGGCGGTCGACGACAAGCTCGACGTCAAGCCGCAGATGCTCGAGAGCTGGAAGGTCAGCGACGACAAGCTCACCTATACGTTCACCCTGCGCGACGGGCTGAAGTTCCACGATGGCGCGCCGGTGAAGGCCGAGGACTGCATCGCCTCGATCAAGCGCTGGGCGTCGCGCGACGCGATGGGCCAGAAGCTCATGAGCTTCACCAAGGACCTGGCCGTCGTCGACGACAAGACCTTCACCCTCGCCCTCAAGGAACCCTACGGCCTCGTCATCGAATCGCTCGGCAAGCCCAGCTCCAACGTGCCGTTCATCATGCCCAAGCGCATCGCCGAGACGCCGGGCAACACGCAGATCAAGGAGTTCATCGGCTCCGGCCCGTTCGTGTTCCGCGCCGACCTGTGGCGGCCGGGCGAGAAGACGGTCTACGACAAGTTCAAGGACTACAAGCCGCGCGCCGAGCCGCCCTCGGCCCTCTCGGGCGGCAAGAACGTCTATGTCGACCGGGTCGAGTGGATCAACATCACCGATCCCCAGACCGCGGCCAACGCGCTGCTGACCGGCGAGATCGACATTCTCGAGCAGCCCTTGATCGAGATGCTGCCGCTGATCGAGAAGGACAAGAACATTGAGGTCAAGGACCTCAACCCGCTGGGCAGCCAGTACAGCCTGCGCTTCAACGTGCTGCACAAGCCGTTCGACAATGCGAAGATCCGCCAGGCCGCGCTCTATGCGCTGAACCAGAAGGACTTCCTGCTCGCCGCCATCAACGACCCGAGATACTTCAAGGAGTGCAAGGCGCTCTTCATCTGCGGCACGCCCTATGCCACCGACGCGGGCTTCGAGGACAAGCTCGAATCCAACTTCGCCAAGTCGAAGGAGATTCTGAAGCAGGAAGGCTATGACGGCACGCCGGTCGTGCTGCTGTTCGCGACCGACACCAACACCGGCCGCCTGACGCCGATCGCGAAGTCGCTGCTGGAACGCGGCGGCTTCACCGTCGACATGCAGGCGATGGATTGGCAGACCGTGCTGTCGCGCCGCGCCCGCAAGGAGCCGCTGAACGCCGGCGGCTGGAGCGCGTTCATGACCTCGTGGGTGTCGGCCGACCTGCTCAATCCCATCGTCTCGGCCTTCGTCGGCGCCGCCTGCGACAAGGCCGCGATCGGCTGGCCGTGCGACGCCAGGATCGAGGAACTGCGCGACGCCTTCGCCAAGACGACCGATCCCGCCAAGCGCAAGGAGCTCGCGACGGCCGTTCAGGTGCGCGAGTCGGAATATCCGACCTTCGCCCAGCTCGGCCAGTTCAACATCCCGATGGCGATCCGCAAGAACATCACCGGCAGCCTGTCCTCGCCGGCGCCGGTCTTCTGGAACATCAAGAAGGCGCAGTAGGCAGATCTTCCACCTCCCCCGTCATACGGGGGAGGCCGGGAGGGGGAAGGCAACGCGATGACTATTGAAGCGGGAAGCCTTCAGGCTCATGGCTTTCCCCCTCCGGCCCTCCGGGCCACCTCCCCCGTATGACGGGGGCGGAAAGCATAAATCAGCTGAAGCGTCAGCCCAGCTCCAGGCTGGTCACGCCGAACAGGCCGGCATAGTCGACGTCGGGGTCCGCGCCCGTGTACATGCGCGCGGTCTCGAAAGACGGCTTGAGGCCGATCTGTTCGGCCAGCTTCACCGCCGGCTTGTTGCGATCGGGCACGTCGATCGCGACGGCGGTCGCGCCCAGCGTCGTTGCCAGCGCGCCCACCAGCGCGGAGGCGATCTCCGGCGTCGCGCCATAGAGCGGCCCGACGCGCGAGGCAGCCGCACAGGCGCGCATCACGGCAAAGCCCACGATCTCGCCGTCACGCAGGGCGACGAGGGATGCCCTCTCCGGCAATGAGATCCACGTTGCCAAAAACGAATCCCGCGCCTCGGGAAAGAATTTGCGGTCGTAGGCGGCGAGCCTGTCGAAGCCGATGCTGCGGGCATCGGCGAAAGTGACGCCGGCCGGCGGCTTCCCCGCCGGCGGCGCGCCTTCATGGCGGATGTTGTTCCAGGCCAGCCGGAAGCCCGACTTCTTGTAGTTGCCCTGCTGCGCCACGACGCCGTCGAGCCCGACATTGCGCCCGGCGAGCCGCGCCATGCCGGCACGCCAGAGCTGGATGCCGTAGCCTTTCCCGCGCACCGGCGGCCGGGCGATGTAGAAGCCCAGGAAGCCGAAGCCTGTGCCGTATTTCACCACGGAGATGCAGGCCTGCGGCTCGCCGTCGAGGCGACCGATCAGGAACGCGGCGGGGTCCGCGGCAAAGAACGCGTGGTCATCCGTGTTGCCAGGATTCCAGCCTTCGTCATTGGCCCAGGAAGCCATGCGCTGGACGTCGTCGGCGCTGCCGACCGTGATCTCGAAGCTCATGGGCGCGGAGCTTACTCCGCCGCCTTGACCGTTGCCGCGAAAAAACGGTTCTTCGGTCGCGGCAGGCCGAGATTCTCCCGCAAGGTTGTGCCTTCATACTCTGTGCGGAACAGACCGCGGCGCTGCAGTTCCGGCACCACCTTGTCGACGAAGTCGTCGAGCCCGCCCGGCAGGTAGGGGAACATGACGTTGAAACCGTCGCAGGCCTCGGTCTTGAGCCACTCCTCCATCTGGTCGGCGATCATCGCCGGTGTGCCCAGCATGCCGAGCCCGCCATAGCCGCCCAGCCGGCCGGCGATCTGGCGCACGGTCAGGTTCTCGCGCCGGCCGAGTTCGATCACCCGCTCGCGCCCGCTCTTGCTGGCTTCGGTCTCGGGAATGTCCTCGGGCAGCGGCTTGTCGGGATCGAAGCGGCGGGCATCGACGCCCAGCGCCATCGAGACGGCGGCGATCGAGCTGTCGTAGTTCACCAGACTGTCGAGACGCGCGCGCTTCTCCTTCGCCTCGTCGAGCGAATCGCCCACCACCACGAAGGCGCCGGGCAGGATCTTGATGTGATCGGGATTGCGGCCGATCTTGGCCGCGCGGCCCTTCACGTCGGCATAGAAGGCGCGGGCGTCGGCGATCGGGCCGCCGGCAGCGAACACCATCTCGGCGGTCTCGGCCGCGAGCTGGCGGCCCGCATCCGAAGCGCCGGCCTGCACGATGACGGGCCAGCCCTGCACCGGCCGGGCGATGTTCAGCGGCCCGCGCACCTTCAGGTACTTGCCCTTGTGATCGAGCACGTGCAGGCGCGACGGGTCGAAATACACGCCGTTCTCGACATCCCGGATGAACGCATCGTCGGCCCAGGAATCCCACAGGCCCGTCACCACGTCGAAGAACTCGCGGGCGCGGGCGTAGCGCTCGGCATGGGGCATCTGGTCGTCCAGGCCGAAGTTCAGGGCGGCATCGGGATTGGACGTCGTCACCAGGTTCCAGCCGGCGCGGCCCTCGCTGATATGGTCGAGCGAGGCGAAGCGCCGGGCGATCGTGTAGGCCGGCTCGAACGTGCTCGAGGCGGTGGCGATCAGGCCGAGATGTTTGGTGGCCATCGCCAGCGCCGGCAGAAGCGTCAGCGGATCGAACGAGGTGACCGTGGCGCTGCGCTTCAGCGCGTCCATCGGCATGTTCAGCACGGCCAGGTGATCGGCCATGAAGAAGGCGTCGAACTTGCCGCGCTCCAAGGTCTGCGCGTACGTCACCAGCGCCTTCAGATTGAAGTTGGCGTCCGGCGTGCCGCCGGGATAGCGCCACGCGGCGGTGTGGATGCTGACGGGGCGCATGAAGGCGCCGAGGCGAAGCTTCTTCTGGGTCATGGCCGGTATGTTGCGCCGGCCGGGCGGACCGGCAAGACCCGCCCGGACGACAAGAACTAATTCGACGAATTAATTCGACAGATCACACGATCGGCGGGTGCTTCTTGTCCGTCCCGGCCACGCGTTCCCAGGCGCGCGCCACCTGGAAGACGGTCGCCTCGTCGAAGTAGCGGCCGACGAACTGCACCGAGACCGGCAGGCCGCCGACCGAGAGGCCGGCCATCATGGCGAGCGCCGGATGGCCGGTGACGTTGAACGGCGTGCGGGCCTGGCGCGGATAGGTGCGTTCGACCTCGGCGGTATCCTCGATGCGGCAGGCCGGGTCCATCGAGCTGGCGCAGAGCAGCACGTCGACCTCGCGCAAGGCGGCCTCGACTTCGGCGATCATCTGCAGGCGGCGCCGGCTCGCGAGCATGTAGTCGCCCGCGCTCATGAAGGCGCCGGCCATCAGCCGCTGGCGTCCGAGCTTGCCGTAGTCGCCGGGACGTTTGCTGAGCCACGGTTCGTGGATCGACCAGGCTTCGCTTTGCAGGATCACGCGGTTCACCGCGCCGAACTCGCCGAGCGCCGGCAGCTTGATGTCGCGCACCTCGGCGCCCTCGACCTGCAAGCTGCGCGCGACATGTTCCAGCGCCGCCGTGACCTCGGGGTTCGCGGGCGTATCGATCTCGTGGAAATGACGCACGAAGCCCACGCGCAGGCCGCGGATCCCGCGGTCGAGCGCCGCGCCATAATGGCCCTGCGCCGCGGCCGCGCTGCCGGGATCGAGCGGATCGTGACCGGCGATCGCCTGCAGCATCAGCGCATTGTCGGCGACGGTGCGCGTCATCGGCCCGACATGGTCGAGCGTGAAGGACAGCGGGAAGACGCCGCGGCGCGAGACCAGCCCATAGGTCGGCTTCAGGCCGACGATGCCGCAGCAGCTCGCCGGATTGCGCACGCTGCCGCCGGTATCGGTGCCCAGCGCCATCGGGAACAGCCCGGCCGCCACGCCCGAACCGGAGCCGGACGAGGAGCCGCCGGGATGATGGTCGGTGTTCCAGGGATTGCGCGCCGGCGGCCAGGGCAGGTCGAAGCTCGGACCGCCGATGGCGAATTCGTGCGTGGAGAGCTTGCCCAGCACGATGGCGCCGGCACCGCGCAGCCTCTCGACGCAGACCGCGTCGGCGGTCGCCATATTGTCCTGCAGGACCTTCGAGTGGCAGGTCGTCGGCAGGCCGGCGACGTTGATGATGTCCTTGATGCCGACCGGCACCCCGTGCAGGGGCCCGCGCAGCCGGCCTGCCTGCGCCTCGGTTTCAGCAGCAAGGGCGGCCGCCATCGCAGCGTCGCCGTCGACGCGGATGAAGGCGTTGAGCCTGGGATCGAGCCGCTCGATACGGTCGAGTAGCGCCTTCGTGAGATCGACGGGGGAGAGTTCCTTCGTGGCGATGGCGCGCGCGGCCGCCTCCACCGTCATCCAGTGCAGGTCGCTCATAGCGTCATCCCCGCCTTCATCGGCGGCCACGGCTCCGCCACCGGATCGGCCGGGCGCTTGATCTTCTGCGCCACATCCGCTGCCTGTTTTGCAGCCGCAATGACATCTTCGGGAAATTCCGCCAGTGCGCGGGCGAGGCCGCTGCGACGTGCAAGCACTTCAATCGCTTCCTTATCCACGCGATTATCCTTCCTTAAGCTCTGAGGGAGGTCAGCATGAGTCGTGCCGACCGTCCATCCATGGCAGAGAATTTGCGTATTGGTGACCCGGGGGGCGGCTTGGCTGCAGACCATACGACGGCAATCTTCATAGCCCAGCTGATTCTGCTGCTGTTCTTCGGCCGCCTGATCGGCGAAGCCATGACGCGGATCGGGCAACCGGCGATTTTCGGACAATTGCTGGCGGGCGTGCTCGTCGGTCCGTCGGTGTTCGGCCTTCTTCTGCCTGAACTTCGGGCAATCGTGTTTCCAAACACACCTGCCCTGAAGAGCATGATCGATGCGGTCTCGCAGATCGGCATCCTGCTCCTGCTGCTGCTCACCGGCATGGAAACCAACCTGGCGCTGGTGACCCGCAAACGAAAGGCGGTCGTCTCCACGTCGTTGATGGGCATCGCCATCCCTTTCGCCTGCGGCGTGGCGCTCGCCTATCTGCTGCCGGCCGAGCTGATTCCATCGCCGACCGGACGGCTGGTCACGGCCCTGTTCCTGGGCACGGCCTTGTCGATTTCTTCGGTCAAGATCGTCGCAATGGTCCTGATGGAGGTCGGCGCCATCCGTCGCGATCTCGGTCAGTTGATCCTGGCGACGGCCATCCTCGACGACACGCTGGCCTGGATCATCATTGCCGTAATCTCGGGCATCGCCGCCCACGGAATGGTGAGCCTCGCCGAAGTCGGTTCCAGCCTGGCGCTGACCGCGATATTTCTGCTGGCCAGCCTGACCGTCGGGCGGCGCCTGGTGGCCCGCATCATCCTGTGGTGCAACGATAACCTGACCATCGAAATGCCGGTCATCAGCGCCATTCTGGTGATCCTGCTCTCGATGGCGCTGATGACCGAGCTGATCGGTGTTCACACGGCGCTTGGCGCATTCATCGCCGGCATGCTGATCGGTCAGTCGCCGATCCTGACCGAGCATATCGAAGACGAGCTGCGCGGCTTCATCATCGCCTTCTTCAGCCCCGTGTTCTTCGCCGTCGCCGGACTCGGCATGGATCTGCGAACGCTGTTCGACCCGACCCTGGCTCTGTTCACCCTCGCCATCATCCTGGTCGCCAGCATCGGCAAGTTCCTCGGCGCGCTCGTCGGCGGCAAGCTGGGCGGATTGACGGGACTGGAATCGCTCGCTCTGGCCACCGGCCTCAACGCCCGCGGTTCGACCGAGGTGATCGTTGCCAGTATCGGCCTGTCGATGGGAGCGCTGAGCAGCCAGCTCTACACGATGATCGTCGCGATGGCCGTGGTCACCACCATGGTCATGCCGCCCACCCTGCGTTACATGATGGCTCGCGTGCCTCTGCGCGAGGAAGAGTCCAGGCGCCTCGACAACGAGGATGCCGAGCAGCAGCAGATCATCCCAAGAATGGAGCGCGCCCTCGTCCTCGGCGACGACAGCGGCAACGGCCAGTGGGTGACCTCCCTCGCCGGCCTCTTCACGGGGAGCCTCCGGCTACTGACCACGGTGCTGCACCATCCCACAGCAGCCGGAGGTACCGGAAAGCCCCGAACGAGAGACAGACTCACCACGGCCATGCGGACAGCGCTCGAACGAGGCCCTCCTGCGGCCGCCCAGCAACCGACGCCCGCAACCAGGCCGCAGGTGGAGCAATTGCTGCAGGCGCGGACGGCGACGACGGCGGACGGTCTCGAGCGGGAAGCCGCCAAGGGCTACAGCATCGCCTTCGTGGGCGTCGATCAGCCGGTTTCCCCGGAAGCGGCCCGTTTCGAGGAGAGGCTTCAAAGGCTGGTCGCCGCCTTCGACGGCCCGCTGGCGATCATGGTGAACGGCGACAGGGCGGATGTCGCGACCGGCCCCCTCGACATTCTGGTGCCGACCGGCGGCGGCCCCGATGCAAGGCTCGCGACCGAGATTGCCGTCGCTCTGGCCGCCGCCAGTCACGGCAAGCTGACGGCGCTGCATGTCTTCGATCCCAGCGACGACACGCTGCTGCTGCGCGGCCGCGCGCGACGGGCTGGTATGTCGGTCCTGCTCGGTGTCCATCGTCTCGGCAAGCGCGCAGGCGTAGCGGTCCGGGGACTCACGGCGACGAACCATCATCCCGAGACCGAGATACGCCGGGCCGCCGGCCGCGGGCGCTACGATCTGATCGTGATCGGCACGACGCTGCGCGACGGGGACGCGCGATTCCTGAGCTCGCGCAGCCTGTCGCTCATCCAGAATCTGCAGGTCCCCGTCCTGCTGGTGGCTCGCTGACCGCGGATCAACGCGTGGGAACGGCCGCCGGCGAGGCGAGGCCCGGCGGGTGCTTGTGCCAGGCACGACCCTCCACGATCTGCCGGACGCCGTATTCGTAGAGTGCGTTCATGTAGGCCTGGTCGAACTCGCCCTTCTTCGGCGCGTCGAAGTCACGGCCGATATAGGCCAGGTTGTAGTCGACCTTGTCGCGCTGCGAGACGAAGTAGGTCCGCAGCACGTCGTTGACGCCACTGGCCGCCAGCATCGTCGCGATCGCGCGCCCCGCGATCGTGATGGTGCGCCGCTCGGCCATCGCATAGTCCGGATCGAGCCGGGCGTTGCGGATGATGTAGGCATGCCGCTCGCGCTTGAGGCTCGCAATGTCGATCGACGGCGGATAGAGGAAGAGCTGGGCGATGGCGCCGCCGTCGACATGCAGCTCCTGGTACTTCTTGCCATCGAGTTCGACGTCGATCAGCACCGGCTGGAAGGCGCCGGGGATGGCGGCCGAGGCGCGCAGGATCTTGCGGAAGAGATCGAGCGAGCCCGCATGACCGCTGGCGGCGATGGCGCCGATGTTCCAGATCACCGGCCGCTGGGCGTCGAGATCGGTCGTGCCGATCATCAGCAGCCGCCCCTTGTTGTACTCGGCGGCGATCGCGTCGAGCATCTTCTGGTCGGCATACTTCGCGATGATCTCTGCGAGGGGGCCCGTGTCGGCCATGGCGTCGTCGAACAGGGCCGCCGTGAGACCGCGCCGGCGAAACACCTTGTCCGGCGTCATGGTCGTATAGACCTCGCGCAGCTGCCCATCGTAGTCGGAGCCCAGGAAGGCGAAGGGCGCGATCAGCGCGCCGGTGCTCACGCCGGTGACCATCTTGAAGGTCGGCCGCGTTCCGATGGCCGTCCAGCCGTTGATGATCCCGGCGCCGAAGGCGCCGTTGTCGCCGCCGCCGGATACGGCAAGGAAATAGGCGGGCGGCGCCTGCGCCGGCGTCCTGCCCTCGGCACGCAGGGCGGCCGCCTCGCGCACGCCCGATCGCATTCCTTCCTCGACCATCAGCTTGGCGTCGCCATCGGCGTAGAAGCGTGCATTGGGAATGCCGAGCGGCATCGCCCGCTCCGTGTGCACGCGCGGCACCGCGTCGTCGCGAGCCGGAATCGAACAGCCCGTCCCGGCGAGGCCCAGCATCGCCGCTGCCACCAGCAGGCAACGGCGGGCCATTGTGATTGTCGACATCCCCTCTCCCCCCGACTCTCTTATTCAGTCCAGTTGCAGCACCATGGCTTTCAGATAGGCCGTTTCCGGCAGCCCCGGATGGATCGGATGGTCGAGCGCGGCGCCGCTGCTCAGCAGGATGCGGCCATTGCGCTCGGCATCGCGCAGACCGCGACGGACCTGCTCGGCGAACAGCGGCACGTCGACGAGATGCGAGCACGACGCCACGAAGAAGAAGCCGCCCTTGGTGACCAGCGGCGCCGCCAGGCGCACCAGCTTGCGGTAGCCCTGGGCGCCGATCTTGAGGTCCTTGCGATTCTTCACGAAGGCCGGCGGATCGCAGATCACGACCTCGTAGCTGCGCGGCTTCTGCTTCTCCAGCGTTTCGAACACTTCGCCCTTCTGGAGCGACACGATCTTCTCGACCTTGTTGAGTTCGACCGCTTTTTGGGCGGCGTCGAGGGCGGGTTGCGACCGGTCGAGGCAGAGCACCGACTTCGCACCGCGCGTCGCGGCCAGCACGCCGAAGCCGCCGCTGTAGCAGTAGGCATCGAGGACGCGTGCATCCTTCGCCAGACCCGCCATGAAGCGCCGGTTGTCGCGCTGGTCGTAGAACCAGCCGGTCTTCTGTCCGCCGGAGAGATCGGCCACGAAACGGGCGTCGTTCTCGATCAGCTCGATGCTGCCGGCCTCGCCCTTGGCCACCACGACCTCGCGCGGCAGGCCCTCGAGCACGCGCACCGGCGAATCGTTCTTGAGGATGATCGTCCGGGGCGAGAACTCCGCCTCCAGCGCCTCGAGGATGACCGGCGTCAGCGCGTCCATGCCGGCGGTATTGACCTGCACCACGAAGGAATCGCCGAACCGGTCGACGATCACGCCCGGCAGTCCATCGGCCTCGGCGTGAATCAGGCGGTAATAGGGAACGCCGATCAGCCGGTCCCGCAAGGCGGCGGCCTGGGCCAGCCGGCGGCCGAAGAACAGCGCGTCGATCTGGGCTTCGGGATTCGTGGTGAGAAGGCGGGCGGCGATCAGCGAATGGGGGTTGAACGTGCAGACTCCCAGCGCCTCACCGCCCGGCGCCCGCAAGATGGCCAGGCTGCCGGCGGGAATCGCCTTGGCGTCGGCGTCCATCAGGATCTCGTTGGAGAAGGCCCAGGGATGGCCGGAACGGACGCGGCGATCCTCGCCGGCGCGCAGGATGACGGTGGGGAGCTTCTTCAGGGCCAAATCTATTCTCCTCGGGCGACGCCATCGCGCCGCGGATCGGCGCCGCCTTCCCACCCGTCGCCGTTGCGCCGGATGGCGGTCAGGCCGCCTTCATGCCGGCGGACTTGTACTTCATGGCCCAGCGCGCGCAAGGCGGCGGCCTGGTCGGCGATCGGCGTGCCTTCCTCCAGCTCGGTCGCACCGTTCAGGTTGGCCACCCGCGGCAGGTCGACCGCGGCCTGGGCGGACAGGTCCCAGTCGAGCAGGCCGATCAGCGCCTGCAGCGTGTCGCCGATGATCCTGGCCCCGCCCGCCGAGCCCAGGGCGGCGACCAGCTTGCCCTCCCGGTCGAGCACGAGAGTCGGGGACATGGACGAGCGCGGACGCTTGCCCGGCTGGACCCGGTTGGCGACCGGCTTGCCGTCGAGTTCGGGACGGGGCGAGAAGTCGGTGAGTTCGTTGTTCAGAAGGAAGCCGCGCACCATCATGTGGGCGCCGAACGGCGCCTCGATCGTGGTGGTGAAGCTGACGGCATTGCCCCAGCGGTCGACGATGCTGACATGGCTGGTGCCGCGTTCGACGTAGCCTGGAGGCACGCCCGGACCGACCTTGCCCATGCTGCGATCCGGCGCCATCAGCGTGCGGCGCTCGGCGAGATAGGCGGGCGACAGCAGGCCGGCCACCGGCACGTCCACGAAGGCGGGATCGGCGACGTAGCGGTCGCGATCGGCAAAGGCCAGCCGGCTCGCCTCGGCAATCAGATGGACGGCACGAAGATCGTTGGGAGGATCGCGCTGGATGTCGAACGGTTGGATCAGGCCCAGCACCTGGAGGATCGCGATGCCCCCCGAGGAGGGCGGCGGCATGCCGCAGACGATCCAGACGCGATAAGGCCCGCACACGGCGTCGCGCTTGACGGGCTTGTAGCCCGAGAGATCGCCGGCGGAGAGCGTGCCCGGACGCGGATGGCTGCGCACGCGGTCGATCATTTCGGCCGCGACGGGACCTTCGTACATCGCGCGCGCACCCTGCCGCGCGATCAGATCCATCGTCTCGGCGAGAGCCGGATTGGCGATGCGTTCGCCCTGCTTGCGCGGCGTTCCGTCGACGTTGAAGTAGGTCTCGCGAATCGCCTGCTCCTCGCGCAGGGCGGGAATCCTCTGCAGCCACGCGGCAAGTCGCGGCGACACCGCGAAGCCGTCACGGGCCGCGGCGATCGCCGGTCCGAACAGCTCGCTCCAGGCCAGCTTGCCCTTCTCCGTGTGCGCGAGTTCGAGCATGGCCAGCAGCCCGGGAACGCCGACCGAGATGCCGGACGCCACGGCCTCGCGATAGCCCAGGGGCCTGCCGTCGGGCGAAAGGAACATGGTCGGACTGGCGCCGGCCGGCGCCGTCTCGCGGCCATCATAGACCGTGATGGCATGGCTGCTGCCGTCGTAGTTCAGCAGGAAGCCGCCGCCGCCAATGCCCGAAGCGTGCGGCTCGACGACGCCCAGCACCATCTGGACGGCGATCGCCGCGTCGACGACGGTGCCGCCGCGACGCAGGATCTCGAGTCCCGCCTCGACCGCCAGCGGATGGGCCGCCGCCACCATCGATTGCGGCGCCGCCTGCACGGCCGGCACGCGGCACGCCGCAACCAGCAGCAGCGCGACACCCAGCAGGCGCCGCACGATCATGCGCGGCGCGCCACGATGAAGAGACGGCGGAAGGGAAACAGCGTGATGCCGTCGGGACGCGTCGGATAGGCCTTGCGCAGCAGCGCGGCATAGGCCTCGTAGAACTCGGTACGCTCCGGCTCCTGCAGCAGTTCGAGATAAGGGCGCAGGCCGGTCGACGACGTGTACTGGGCCACCGGGTCCGTGCCGGTGAGCGGCTGCTGGTAGATCGTCTCCCAGACTTCGAGATCGGAACAGAGCGGCTTCAGCGCGTCGTAGTAGCGTTCCGGCTCCTCGACGCGAACGATCGGGCGCACTTTCGTGAGCTTGTCGCGCCACGGACCGGCCTGCGCCGCTTCGTTCATCGAGGCATGCGAGGGCGCCTCGTGATTGCGCGGCATCTGGATCGCGAGCTGGCCGCCCGACGGCAGAAGCTTCAGCAGACCCGGAAACATGTCGATGTGTCCGTCGAGCCATTGATAGGCGGCGTTGCTGTAGAGAATGCCGGGCGGCAGCCTGGGCTCGAAATGCGCGAGGTCGCCCTTGGCGAAGGTGACGCGGGCATCGACCGTCTGGCTGCGCGCCTTCGCGAGCATCTCTTCCGACGAATCGATGCCGATGACCGGCGCCTGCGGGAAGCGCTCGGCCAGGATGCGCGAGATGTTGCCCGCGCCGCAGCCCAGATCGTAGACCGCATGGCCCGGCCGCGCGCCGTTGGCCGGATCGAGACGACCCATCAGATCGAGCGCCGGCCGGGTGCGGTGATCGGCGAACTTCAGGTAGAGATTGGCGTCCCATACCGTGGACTTGGCGTCGCTCACGTCACTTCTCCTCGAAAGCCTCGTCGATCGGCACACGATAGCCCGTCGCGATCTTGTTGCCCTTCTGCGCGGCCAGCACCACCGCCATGAACTCGTCGAACATCTCCTCGGTCATGCCTTTCTGGCGCGCCATGTAGCCGTGCGAGTTGATGCAGTAGTCGCACTGGTTGGCGACCGACACGGCGAGATAGATCAACTCCTTGGTGAGTCCGTCCAGCGCGCCCGGCGCCATCACCGCCTTCATCTCGGCCGCGAAGCGTTCCATCGTGTCGGGGTGGCGGGCCAGCGCCTTCCACACATTGTTGATGTTCGCCGGATCGCTGCCACGCGCCTTGGCGATGCCTTCGACGACGGCCTTGGCCCGCGGGTTCATGTCCTCGTATTCGGTCAGCTTGGCCATGCGTGATTGCTCCAGGAATGAAAAGGGCCGGCAGTATGCCGGCCCATCTTGGCGTTTTCGCGCCGATTGTCAGTATCAAGCTGTTGTCAGTACATATGCTGGCCGCCGTTGATCGACAGGGTCGAGCCGGTGATGAAACCGGCATCGTCGGCGATCAGGAACATCACGCCGCGGCCGATTTCCTCGGCCTTGCCCAGCCGCCCGACCGGGATCTTGGCCACGATCTTTTCCAGCACGTTGGCCGGCACGGCCGACACCATGTCGGTGTCGGTGTAGCCCGGCGCGATGGCATTCACGGTGATGCCCTTGGGCGCGCCTTCCTGGGCCAGCGCCTTGGTGAAGCCGTGGATGCCCGACTTGGCGGCGGCATAGTTCACCTGGCCGTACTGGCCGCCCTGGCCGTTGATCGAGCCGATGTTGACGATGCGGCCGAAACCGCGCGCGTTCATGCCGTCCCACACCGCCTTGCTCATGTTGAAGCAGGAGCCGAGGTTGGTGTCGATCACCGCTTCCCACATGTCGCGCGTCAGGCGGCGCATCGTCGAATCGCGGGTGATGCCGGCATTGTTCACGAGCACCTCGACCGGACCGAGATCCTTCTCGATCTCGGCGACGGCCTTCTGGCAGGCGTCGAAGTCGCACACGTCGAACTTGTAGACGCCGATGCCGGTCTCGGCCTTGAACTTGTGGGCCGCCTCGTCGTTGCCGGCATAGGTCGCGGCAACCCTGTAGCCCTTGTCCTTCAACATCCGGGAGATGGCACCGCCGATGCCCCGTGTTCCGCCCGTCACGACTGCTACCCGTCCGGCCATTTTTTCCTCCCTGGAGATTCAGCCTCTGCAGTCTAGCCGGTTCTCCCCCATCGCGGGCAAGCGTCAGTTTGACGTCGCACCCGATTCGAATTGAGGGACGCCGCCGGATAGAGAGGGCTGTCGCGTCGGCTCTAGAAGCGGCGTCATGAAACCCTTCACCGCCCTGCTCGGCGCCGCCGCAGGAACCCACGCCGCCGACCAGATGGCGCTCGCCACCCTGCCCCTGACCGCGACCCTCGTGCTGGGCGCCGGTCCGGATCTGCTCGGCCTGCTGGTCGCCGCGCAGAGCGCCGCCTGGCTGCTGGTCTCCCTGCCGGCCGGCACCTGGATCGACCGCATGCCGCGACGCCGCATGCTGATCGTCGCGCTGGCGCTCGGCCTCACCGCCTCGCTCGTCGCGGTTGCAGCGGCGGCCACCGGCCAGGTGCTGCTGCTGGGACTCGCCGCCATCGCCGGTGCGTCGGGCACCGTGGTCTATGTCCTGACCTCGGTCTCGCTGTTGCCGAGCCTCGTGGCCTCCGGCGACCTGTCGCGCTCCAATGCGCGCCTCGAACTGGCGCGGGCCGTCGTCAGTCTCGCCGCTCCGTTCGTGGCCGGCCTGCTCGCCCAGCACCTGTCTCCCACCTGGGGCTACGCGCTGGCAGCGCTGGGGGCTGCCCTGGCGCTGCTCTGCGTGCTCGCGCTGCCGGAAGGAACGGCCCCGACGACGGGTGCCGAGCGCCCGACCCTCGCCAGCGCCATCCGCATCGGTACGGCCTTCGTGGTGCGCAACGAGCTCCTGCGCGGCATCAGCCTGTGCGCGATCTTCTGGAACTTCGCCTTTTTCGCGCTGCTCGCCATCTGGGCGCCGCTGGCGCTGGGACCGCTCGGGCTCGACCCGGCGCATATGGGCCTCGCGCAATCGACCTATGGCGCCGGGCTGATCCTGGGTGCGCTGACGGCGCCGTTCTGCGCCCGCCGCCTGCCGCCGTTCGTGACCCTGATCTTCGGCCCGGCCGTGTCGGTCGTCGCCGCCTCCCTGTTCCTGGCGGCGCCCTCGGGTAACGGCTTCGCCCTCGCGGCCGCCGGCTACTTCCTGGTGGGCTTCGGCCCGATGCTGTGGCTGATCTGCCAGACGACGGTCCGCCAGCTCGTGACGCCGTCGCCGCTGATGGGCCGGGTCAACGCCACCGTCCAGACCGCGATCTACGGCGTCCGTCCCCTGGGCGCCCTCGCCGGCGGCTTCGTGGCGGCACAGGCCGGCCTGCCCGCGGCCCTGCTGATGATCGGCGCGGCGTTCGCGTTGTCGACGCTCGTCATCGTCCTGTCACCTCTGGCGCGCCTGCGGGTCCTGCCGGCACCAGCGACAGGCTGAGGCTTGACCCGCAGGCCGGTCCGTCGGACTTTGCCGGCGGAGGTCGTTGCATGATGAAGTTTCTAGGCGCCGCGTTGCTGGCGCTTTCCCTGTCCGCTTGCCAGAACGCGCAGTCGCCCTGGTATCAGGCCTACGGCACGACGACCTTCCCGGTTGCCAAGGACGGCATGGCGGCACTCTACCTCGTGCGCGACACCGCCCCGCCGGATGCGCCGAGCATCCCCATCTCCATGAGCCGCCATCCCGTCGGGGGCCTCACGGGATCGACCTGGATGCGCCTCGACCTGCCGCCCGATCCCTACGACCTGCGCGCCTTCGGCAGCAGCGAGAGCACCGAGCTGATCGTCACCGTCGTGCCGGGCGAAACACGCTTCCTGCTGGTGCAGCCCAAGGGAACCAACGACGCCGAACTCACCTGGCTGTCGCAGGAGGACGGGCGCCGACTCGTCCGCGCCGGCACGCAGGTCGGCGCCTATTACAATCCCTAGGGTTTCGCCGCTTCAGGTTCCCCGAACCACCTCATCCTGAGGAGCACGCCGTAGGCGTGCGTCTCGAAGGATGGGCAGCAGACGTGGTGCATGCGGCCCATGCTTCGAGACGGCTGCGGCGCAGCCTCCTCAGCATGAGGTTGTCGAAAGAAAACGCCCGAAGGAGCGATCCTTCGGGCGTTTGATCTCTAAGCGTCGAGCGAAGATCAGTCGCGCTGGACGCACATCGCGATGCCCATGCCGCCACCGATGCACAGCGTGGCGAGGCCCTTCTTGGCGTCGCGCTTCTGCATTTCATAGAGCAGCGTGGTCAGCACGCGCGCGCCCGAGGCGCCGATCGGATGGCCGAGCGCGATCGCGCCGCCGTTGACGTTGAGCTTGGTCTCGTCGAGGCCGAGCTGCTTGCCGACGGCGACCGCCTGGGCGGCGAAGGCCTCGTTGGCTTCGACCAGGTCGAGATCCTTGACCGTCCAGCCGGCCTTCTTCAGCGCGGCCTGCGAGGCCGTCACCGGGCCGATGCCCATGATCGACGGATCGACGCCCGTGGTCGCCCACGACACGATCTTGGCGAGCGGGGTGATGCCGCGCTTCTTGGCTTCGTCGGCGCTCATCAGCACCAGCGCCGCGGCGCCGTCATTAATGCCCGAGGCGTTGCCGGCGGTGACAGAGCCGCCTTCCTTGGTGAAGGCCGGACGCAGCTTGCCCAGCGCCTCGATCGTCGTGCCGTGACGCGGGAACTCGTCGGTGTCGACGACGACCTCGCCCTTGCGCGTCTTCACCGTCACCGGGACGATCTCGTCCTTGAAGCGACCGGACTTCTGCGCCGCCTCGGCCTTGTTCTGCGACGACACGGCGAAGGCATCCTGCTCGGCGCGCGTGATCTGGAACTTCTGCGCCACGTTCTCGGCGGTGTTGCCCATGTGATAGCCGTGGAAGGCATCCCACAGACCGTCCTTCAGCATGGTGTCGAGCATCTTGAACTCGCCCATCTTGGTGCCGTCGCGCATATAAGCGGCGTGCGGCGCCTGGCTCATGCTCTCTTGGCCGCCGACCACCATGATGTTGGCGTCGCCGTTGCGGATCGCCTGCCAGCCGAAGGCAACGGCGCGCAGGCCGGAGCCGCAGAGCTGGTTGATGCCGAGCGCGGTCTTCTCGACCGGGATGCCCGAGTTCACGGCCGCCTGGCGCGCCGGGTTCTGGCCCTGACCGCCGGTCAGGATCTGGCCCATGATGACTTCGTCGACTTCCTCGGGCTTCACGTTGGCGCGCTCGAGGGCACCCTTGATGGCAACCTTGCCGAGATCGTGTGCCGCCACGGCACCGAACGCACCGTTGAACGAGCCGATTGGCGTGCGCGCTGCGCTCGCGATAACGATATCCGTCATGAAATCCTCCTTGGCAGGCCGCCCTTGCGGATATTTATAGGCCTGCCGCGCGGCGGGGCAAGGACCGCCGTTCCCCCGAAACGGCCGCCTTCATTCCGAACAGCGGCCGGAGCCAGGGCCACGGCCGCACCAGGCCTGCGTAAATCAGCCAGGTCCCGGCGAAGGTCGCCACGACAGCCATGATGAATCCGGCGACCGGTGGGGCGCCCATCTTCAGGAGCCAGTAGACGGCCACGACCGTCACCGTCTGGTGGATCAGGTAGAACGGATAGACCGCCTCGGTTGCCTCGGCCAGGAAGGCCGGCCGCCGGGTCAGGTGGCGGTGCGCGAAACCGATGATCCCGAACAGCCAGGCCATGACGTTGACCGCGGAGAGGAGCGCAAAGATCGGCCGCGCCTCGGGTGGGATGGTCGGCCGGACCGTACCCGCGAAGTAGCCGACATAGAGGCAGGCATAGGCGAGGATTCCGACGGCCAGCGAGAAGAAGCGCTGGCGCTCGAGCGACGCCAGCATATCCGAAGAGCCGAAGATGAAGGCGCCGTAGAGCAGCAACGCGCCGTAGGAAACGAGGCCGTGCCAGTCGCCGACCAGCCCGTTGATGTTCCAGGAGATCGGCGCCAGCCACAGGGTCGAGGCGGCGAGCGGCAGGACCATCGTCCATTGCAGGCCGAAGCGGGCCGCGATCCGGCCGGATTTCGCGACGGCTGCCCGTCCCGAGGGCGACCGGGCCCACAGGAAGACCGGCAACAGCACCAACGTGAGGACGAGGACGTAGGCCACGAACCACAGGTGATGCCAGCTCAGGTTCCCCTGCGGGTAGACGCCGTCGAAGGCGTGCGGCAGCCATTGCAGGAACGAGCCGGTGACCTGGCCGCGATAGAGACGCTCCAGGTAGACCTGCGGCGGCACGATCACGGCCATGCCGAAGGCCAGCGGCAACGCCAGGCGCTTCAGCCGGTCGCGGACGAAGGCGGCCGGCGTGCGATCGCCCAGCGCCAGCATGATGGCCGCGCCCGAGACCAGGAAGATCAGCGGCATGCGCCAGCGGTTCAGGAAGCGCATCGCCTCGCGCAGTCCGTCGAGACTGTCCGGGCTGGTGACGTGCCAGCTCCAGCCCGACCAGGCCATGCCGGCGTGGTAGAAGATCAGCAGGCCGAAGGCGAGCACCCGCAGCCAGTCGAGATCGGCACGGCGGAGGGCGGAGGCAGGGACGGCAGGATGCATGGCGGGGCTCCAGGGCGAACCGCTCCGACCTATCCTGCAAACCTCTGATTTCGTGTCGTTTTGTGACGACCGGCGCAGCCGGTGGGACGACCGGCAGGCGCGATGGGACGTCCGGTCAGGCCCTGACGGGCGCCAGGGCCTCGAAGCGCTGCCGATAGCGCCGGCTCAGATTGACCTCGGCCCCGCTCTGCAGCCGGATGCGCCAGTCGCCATTCACCCACGGCGTCACCTCGACCACGCGGGCGATGTTCACCACATGGGATTTGTGCACGCGCACGAACCGTTTGGGATCGAGTTCGCTTTCCAGCTTGGTAAGCGAGGAGCGGATCTCGAACGTCTCGTCGCCGACATGGAGCACGGCGTAATTTCCCGAGGCCTCGATCCAGTCGATGTCGGCCACTTCGACCATGACCTCCCTGCCCTTGCGCCGAACGGCGAATCGCTCGGGCAGCGGTTCCGACGCCAGCGGCTCGGCCGTCGCAATGGCTTCCGCGATCGCGGGCGCGGCCGGTCGCGCCAGCACGTGGCGCAGCGCCACCGCGCCGGCACTCAACAGCCCGTAGGCGATGATGTCCTTGGCGAATTCATAGAGCATGCGGTCGAAAGTGAGCGGAAAACTGTGCGACTCGCCCAGGACTCCCCCGAACCACAGGAACCTGAGCGCCGCCATGCCGACCGTGTGGGCGATGCTGAACGGCACGACCGCCGCGATGTGGATGAGCAGGTTTCGAGGCTGTTCGCCGATCGGCCAGCGTCGATGCAGCCAGTAGATCGCCGGCAGCAGGGCCGCCACGACCAGATGGCTGGCAATCTGGATCGCCAGCGCCGTCGCGTAGGGCATCCGTACGCCCCGCGCCGTTTCGTTGGCGATCTCGACATGGGCGTGGGCGAACACCGAGACGGTCAGTAGCACCGCCCAGATCGCCGGTATGCGCCAGTCGACAGACCTAGACGGCGGCGACACGGGCCCGCCGGGATGGAAGCGCCGCCAGCCACTCCGTCAGAGGGTTCCAGCAGAGCTCGCGGGCACGACCGCTGACGACCATGCCGATGTGACCGAGCGGCAGGTCGATCCGGGTCACCTTCTTCAGGCCCTTCTTCGGATCGGCCAGCGCGGCCGCGGACTGAGGCGGCACGATGCGGTCGCCCGAGGGGATCATGACCAGCGACGGCAGCTTGATCTTCGACGGCACGATGCGCTTGCCGCCGACGACCCACTGGCCACGGCCCGGCGTGTTCTCGCCGTACCAGCCGACCAGGCATTCGCGCGCGGTCGGGCCGGCGAGCGGCGCGCCGCCGTTCAGCCAGTCCTCCAGCAGGACGAACTCCTTCGCGTGCTCGCCCTTGGGATCCAGCCCCACGAAGCGCCCGAACTTCTTCACCGAGAGCCAGGGATCGAGCGACCAGAACAGGGTCTGCAGGATGTCGACCGGCAATTCGCCGACGCGATCCGCCACCTCCGCGAGCAGCGGGCCGGTCGAGAGCAGGAAGGCCTGTCCGGTGCGGTCGGCATGGAAGTCCCACGGTGCCGCCATCAGCGCCAGGCCCGCGACGCGACGCGGCCGGCGCGCCGCCAGGGCCACGGCGAGCGTGCCGCCCATGCAATAGCCGAGCACAGCCGGCGCCCGGCGGGCCCGCCGGGCGACATAACCCAGCGCCCGCTCGAGGCGCGCCACGTATGCCGTGGTGTCGAAGCGACGCTCCTCGTCGTCGGGCGTTCCCCAATCGACGAGATAGGGCCGCAGCCCCTGCGCCGCCATGGCGCGCATGAGGCTCTTCTCTGCCGTCAGGTCGAGCACCTCCCAGCGATTGATCAGCGAGGGCACGACCAGTACGGCGCGCGTCCCGCGCTTGCGCGCAGAGCGATGGGTGGCACCGTAGTCGAGCAGGCGCGTATTGCCTTCACGCCAGACGGCCGGCGGATCGACCAGCGTGCGATGGACGTCGTTGCGTTGATAGGCGAGCACGCCATCGGCCAGCCTGACCTGGCGCCGACGAATCTCGCGCTGCAGCGCCTGCTCGAACTGGCCGGGGCCAGCCTTGGCTTCGAGCGAGGCGATCTCCGGCAGCAGGGCCGCGAGCGATTCAGGAACCTCGGAGGCGGGCTTCGAGGTCGGCGAGCCTTGCTTCAAGAGACTCCACGCGCTTTCGGAGCTCGCCCACGTCATCAGGGCCGTTCCCAGATGGAGCGGCAGCGGACGGGGACCTAGTCGTGTCTGCATGGGACGCTCCTTGCGCAACCTGCAATGCCGAAGCGACCTGGGAATTCGCGGCCGCGAACAGGCGGGCAATCTGCTCGGTGACCGCCTGATCCGACGCCAGGCCCGCCAGCTGGGCCTGCCACAGATCGAGATAGCGCCGGGCCAGCCTGTCGAACTCGGCGCCGGAGTCGGTTGTACCGGCCGTCTTGTCGTCGTTTCCGGAGACCATGTCCGCACTATAACGCATAGCCGCGCCAACGCTGCTTCCATCGGCGAAGGTTGGGTTGTCGCACTGCGGCATCGGCGCTAAGGTGGCGCACCCTGAGTAAACGAGCGTTCATGGCGCGCGGGAGCTAGAGGAGCGAAGCGTAATGGCCGACCAGGCAGTACCCGACGGCGGACCGAAAGCGGCGCCGGTGGTGATCAAGAAATACGCGAACAGACGGCTCTACAATACCGCGACCTCGGCCTATGTGACGCTGGATCATCTGTCCCAGATGGTGAAGGACAAGACCGACTTCGTGGTCTACGACGCCAAGACCGGCGACGAGATCACGCGCTCGGTGCTGACGCAGATCATCTTCGAGGAAGAGAGCAAGGGCGGTCAGACGCTGCTGCCGATCCCGTTCCTGCGCCAGCTCATCTCCTTCTACGGCGACAGCTTGCAGGGCGTGGTGCCGCAATATCTCGAAATGTCGATGACGCAGTTCGCCCGCAATCAGGACCAGATGCGGCGCTACATGCAGAATGCCTTCGGCTTCAATCCGTTCCAGCAGTTCGAGTCGATGGGCAAGCAGAACATGGCGATGTTCGAGAACGCCATGCGCATGTTCAACCCGTTCGGCACCGCGCCCGGCGGCCAGCCCGGTGGACAGGCCTCCCCGCCGGCGGCCAACGGCCACGAACCGCCCAAGGCAGAGACCTCGGCGCCCTCCGGCGAGGCGGCGATCGACGACCTGAAGCGCAAGCTCGACGAATTGCAGAGTCAGCTCGCGGAACTCGGCAAGAAGCCCTGACCGCTCCATGACGTCGTCGCCATCGTCCGCGGTCCGTCGCGTGATGTCGCCCTGCATCGGCATCTGCAAGCTCGATCAGAAGAGCGGCCTCTGCCTCGGCTGCCGGCGTACGATCGACGAGATCGGCCGCTGGGCCATGCTCGACGACCCGGCACGCCAGGCCATCGTCGACCAGCTGCCGACACGGAAGCTCTAGCGGACCACCCCTTCTTCTCCTCCCCCGTCGTACGGGGAGGAAAGTTGAAGCAATGATCAGCGCCCCTTGAACGACGGCTTGCGCTTCTCGCGGAACGCCGCGGTGCCTTCCCTGTAGTCCTCGGTGAGGCCGGTCAGCACGTTCTGGTCGGCATCCATGTGACTGCCGAGATCGTCGAGCGCGTGGGCGAGGCGGTTGACCGTGGTCTTGGTCATGCGCACCGGGATGGGCGGCTGGCGGGCGATGCGCTCGGCGAACGCCATCGACGCGGCGAGCGCCTGACCGTCGTCCACGACTTCCTCGACGAGACCCCAGTCCAGCGCCGTCGCGGCCCCGATCCGATCCGACGCCAGGATCACCGCCTGCTTGGTGCGCGCCGGGCCCATCAGCGCCAGCATGCGCGGGATCGAGCCCCAGCTCATGTTCATGCCGAGTTCGATCTCGGGAATGCGGAAATGCGCCGAGCGGCCGCAGGTCCGGAAATCGAGCGACACGACCAGCGCGGCGCCGCCGCCGATGCAATGCCCCTCGATCGCGGCAATCGTGACCTGGTCCATGTCCTGCCAGGCCTTGCACATCTTCGGTCCCAGCCGCTGCCGCTGGATGCGCTCGCCGATCGGCAGACCGTCACGGGCCCGACCGTCGCCATCCTTGAGATCGAAGCCGGCGGAGAAGGCCTTGGCTGAGCCGGTCAGGATCACGACCGAGGTTTCGAGATCGTCCTCGAATTCGCGCGGCACGTCGCGCAGCTCGCGCATCGCCTGCTGGCTCAGCGCATTGATGTTGTCGCCGCGGTCGAAACGCACGACGGCGATGCGACCCTGCGGGCCCAGCCCCTTCTCGATCTTCACGAACTGACGATCCATCGCGCGCTTCCTCCGGCACTTTGCGCAAACCTAACGGCTCGCCTTTACAAGGGCGAGCCGCTTCGATTGACTGGCCTGCATGTCGAAAGCCATTGAATCCGCCGTCTTCGAGCGCCGCGTCAACGCGTTGTTTGCCCCTTACACCAAGCCCGGTTCGCCCGGCGCCGTCGTCGGCGTGATGCGCGGCGGCGAGATCGCGTTCTGCAAGGGCTTCGGCCTGGCCAGCATCGAGCTCGGCGTGCCGATCCGTCCCGACACGCGCTTCCGCATCGCCTCGGTGAGCAAGCAGTTCACGGTGACGGCCGCCCTGATGCTGGCGGCCGAAGGCAAGCTCAAGCTCTCCGATCCGCCGCACAAATACCTGCCCGACCTGCCGCCGCTGCCGGTGACGATCGACCAGATGATGCGCAATTCGAGCGGCCTGCCCGATTTCCTGGAACTGCTTCGCCTGGGCGGGCACGGGCTCGACAGGCCGGCCCGGCCCGAGGACCTGTTCGACGCCTGCGTGCGCAACCGCCATCTCAACTTCGCACCGGGCAGCCGCTTTCTCTACAGCAACACCAACTTCCTGCTGCTGGGCCTGATCGTCGAGAAGCTGGCAAGCAAGAAGCTGGGCGAGGTCCTGGCCGAACGCATCTTCAAGCCGCTCGGCATGGCGCATACGTCGCTGGTCGCCGAGATCGACGCGGTGATCCCGAACCTCGCCACCGGCTATCTCGGCGACGCCGAGCAGGGTTTCCGTCGCGCCGCGCACGCCTATCCGCAGGGCGGCGAAGGCGGGCTCACCTCCACCGTCGAGGACCTGCTGATCTGGAGCCGGCATTTCGACAGACCGACGCTCGGCAAGACCTTGCCCACGCAACTCGCGGCCGCTGCGCCCCTCACCGGCGGCAAGGCCAACAACTACCGCCGCGGCGTCGCCGTCGAGCAGTTGCGGGGCCTGGCGACGGTCGGTCACGGCGGCCTGTGGCCGGGCTTCCGCACGGAATTCCTGCGCGTGCCGAAGGCCGATCTCACCGTCGTGGTGATCGCCAACCTGGGCAGCATCGATCCCTGGCGGCGCGCCCGGGCCATCGCCGCGCTGGCCCTCGAAGGCAACAGCCGGATGAAGCCGGCGCTGCCGCCGATCACGGCCGCCGAGATCAAGCCGCTCACCGGAACCTGGTTCAACGCGGAAGAGCCGTCGCTGTTCGACCTGGCGTGGCGCAACGGCGAGGCGGTCGTGACGCAGAACGGCATGCCCTTCGCGCTGGGCCCGCGGGCCGGCGGCTGGCTGGCGGCCGAGCGCGGATCCTACGAATTCGCCCTGAAGCCGGGCCCCAAGGGCACGTTGAAGGTCGATCTCGGCGCCGGCCGCATCGTCACGTTCGACAAGCTCACCAAGCGCGCGGTCGTGCCGGCCGACCTCGCCGGCACCTACGTCTCGTCCGATTGTGCCGCCGTGTGGCGCATCAGCCGCGACGGCAAGGACTGGACGATGGAAGTCGGCGGACCGCTGATCTCGGGCGGTGCGCCGTGGATCGTGCGCGGCCTCGACGCCGACACGGTGGAGGTGGAATCGCCGGGCAGCTGGATCAAGGCCACCCAGCTCGCCCATCTGGTCCGCGACCGCGACGGCAAAATCGCCGCGCTCGAGGTCTCGACCGGCCGCATCAAGAAGATGCGGTTCGATCTCACGCCTTAGAGTTCTCGACTCCTCCTCATCCTGAGGAGCCGTGCGCAGCACGGCGTCTCGAAGGATGGGCAACAGACGTGGTGCTCGCGCCCACCCTTCGAGACGCGCTCCGATGGAGCGCTCCTCAGGGTGAGGTAATTGTTGGAAAGCGTGGGTGTGTCTTTCCTATCGAGAGAATCTCAGCGGAACGGGATCGCGTACAGCAGGCCGCCGTTGGTCCACAGCGCGTTCTGGCCACGCTCGAGCTTGAGCGGCGTGGCCGGGCCGACATGGCGGTCGTAGCTCTCGCCGTAGTTACCGACCTGCTTGATGACGTTGTACATCCACTTCTCGTCGACGCCGGCGGCCTTGCCGAAACCCGGCGTGACACCGAGGAACCGCTTCACCGCGGGATCGTCGCTCTTCAGCATCTCGTCGACGTTCTTGGAGGTGATGCCCATCTCCTCGGCCTCGATCATGCCCATCAGGGTCCACTTCACGAGGTCGAACCACTGGTCGTCGCCGTGGCGCACGATCGGGCCGAGCGGCTCCTTGGAGATGCGCTCGGGCAGGATGACGTGCTCGCCCTTGCCGGCGAGCTGGCCGGCACGCACGGCGGCGAGGCCCGACGCGTCGGTCGTGTAGGTGTCGCAGCGGCCGGAAGCATAGGCCTGCAGCAGCTCGTCGAGCTTCTCGATCAGCACCGGCTTGAAGGTCATCTTGTGCTTGCGGAAATAGTCCGCGAGGTTGAGCTCGGTCGTCGTGCCCGGCTGGACGCAGACCGTGGCGCCGTTCAGATCCCTGGCGCTCTTGATGTTGCTCTTGGCCGGCACGATGAAGCCCTGGCCGTCGTAGAAATTGACGCCCGCGATGTGGAAGCCGAGCGAGGTGTCGCGCAGCAGCGTCTGCGTCGCGTTGCGGGTGATCACGTCGACCTCGCCCGACTGCAGCGCGACGAAGCGCTGCTGGGCGGTCGTGGGCGTGAACTTCGCCTTCTCGGCGTCGCCGAACATCGCCGCGGCGATCGCCTTGCAGAGATCGACGTCGAGGCCGGTCCACTTGCCCTGGCTGTCGGCGAACGAGAAGCCCGCCAGCCCGGTGTTGACCGCGCACTGGACGAAGCCCTTGGCCTTGACCGCGTCGAAGGTCTGGCCGGCCGAAGCCGGTCCGGCGGCAAGCGCCGCCGTGCCAGCGAGCGCGGCCGCTACGGTGATGGATTTGAATGACATGGCTGAAGCCCCCTTTTGTCTCCCGGTGGCTTCAGCATAGCAAAAGACGAGCCGCCTAGATGGTGCGTTCGACCATCAGCTTCTTGATCTCGGCGATCGCCTTGGCCGGGTTCAAGCTCTTGGGGCAGGTCTTGGTGCAGTTCATGATCGTATGGCAGCGATAGAGCCGGAACGGGTCCTCGAGATTGTCGAGGCGCTCGCCCTTGGCTTCGTCGCGGCTGTCGGCGATCCAGCGATAGGCCTGCAGCAGGATGGCCGGGCCGAGATAGCGCTCGCCGTTCCACCAGTAGCTGGGGCAGGAGGTCGAGCAGCAGAAGCACAGAATGCACTCCCACAGACCGTCGAGCTTGGCGCGCTCTTCCGGGGACTGCAGGCGCTCGCGCGTCGGCGGCTGGGTGGAAGACTTGAGCCAGGGCTCGATCGAGGTGAGC
Source organism: Reyranella sp. (assembly GCF_965228225.1). Classification (GTDB taxonomy): domain Bacteria; phylum Pseudomonadota; class Alphaproteobacteria; order Reyranellales; family Reyranellaceae; genus Reyranella. Next base: position 4,809,380 of record NZ_OZ245801.1, read on the forward strand.
TGGGCGTAGGGCACGTTGAGGTCGGGCACCAGGTCGCGCACCACCGGCATGTGCGGCAGCGGGTAGATCTTGATGTCGCCCTTCACCTCGTCGATGAACTTGGTGCAGGCCAGCGTATTGGTGCCGTCGATGTTCATCGCGCACGAACCGCACACGCCCTCGCGGCAGGAGCGCCGGAAGGTGAGCGAGCTGTCCATCTCGTTCTTGATCTTGATCAGCGCGTCGAGAACCATCGGCCCGCACGTGTCCATGTCGACTTCGTAGGTGTCGACCGACGGGTTCTTCCCGTCTTCCGGAGTCCAGCGATAGACCTTGAACTTCCGGATGTTCTTGGCGCCCGCCGGAGCGGCGTAGGTCTGGCCGACGCCGACCTTGGAATTGGCGGGAAGAGTGAACTCGGCCATTTGGTCCTCTCGAACTCAGTACACGCGGGCGCTTAGTACACGCGGGCTTTTGGCGGGAACGACTGAACGTCGTTGCTCATCGGCTGCAGGTTGACCGGACGGTAGTCGATGCGCGTCTTGCCGGTCTTCTCGTCGACCCAGACGACCGTGTGCTTCAGCCAGTCCTTGTCGTTGCGGTCGGGGAAATCCTCGTGCGCATGGGCGCCTCGGCTTTCCTTGCGATTGGCCGCCGAGCGGATCGTGCCCTGCGCCTGGAGGATCAGGTTCTCGAACTCCAGCGTCTCCATGAGATCGGAGTTCCAGATCATCGAGCGGTCCTTGACGCGGACGTCGTCCTTGCCGGCGAACACCTTGTCCATGTTCACGCAGCCTTCATCCAGCGTCTTGGTCGTGCGGAACACCGCGCAGTCGTTCTGCATGGTCTTCTGCATCATGGCGCGCAGCTGGGACGTCGGCGTGCCGCCGTTGGCGTGACGGGCGCGGTCGAGGCGGGCGATCGCCTCCTCGCCGGCATTCTTCATGTCCTTGTGCGGCTGGCCCGGCGTCATCTGCTCGGCCACGCGGTTGGCGGCGGAGCGGCCGAACACGACCAGCTCCAGCAGCGAGTTGGAGCCGAGACGGTTGGCGCCGTGGACGCCGATCGACGCGGCCTCGCCCAGCGCCATCAGGCCGGGGACAACGGTGTTGGGATTGCCGTCCTTCACCGTCATGACTTCGCAGTGATAGTTCGCCGGGATGCCGCCCATGTTGTAGTGGCAGGTCGGCAGGATGGGGATCGGCTGGCGGGTCACGTCGACGCCGGCGAAGATGCGCGCGGTCTCGGCGATGCCCGGCAGGCGCTCGTGGATGATCTTCGGATCGAGATGCTCGACGTGCAGCTCGATGTAATCCTTGTTCGGACCGCAGCCGCGGCCTTCGCGGATCTCGACGGTCATCGAACGGCTGACGACGTCGCGCGAGGCCAGATCCTTGGCCGACGGCGCATAGCGCTCCATGAAGCGCTCGCCGCTCGAGTTGGTGACGTAGCCGCCTTCGCCGCGCACGCCCTCGGTGATGAGGCAGCCCGCCCCGAACACGCCGGTCGGATGGAACTGCACGAACTCGAGGTCCTGCAGCGGCAGGCCGGCGCGCAGCGCCATGGCGCCACCGTCACCCGTGCAGGTGTGGGCCGAGGTCGCCGTCTGGTAGACGCGGCCGTAGCCACCGGTCGCCAGCACCACCTTGTGGGCGCGGAAGCGATGGATGGTGCCGTCGTCGAGGTTCCAGGCCATGACACCGCGGCAGACGCCTTCGTCCATGATCAGGTCGAGCGCGAAATACTCGATGAAGAACTCGGCGTGGTTCCTGAGCGACTGCTGGTAGAGGGTGTGCAGGATCGCGTGGCCGGTGCGGTCGGCCGCGGCGCAGGTGCGCTGGGCAATGCCCTTGCCGTACTCCGTCGTCATGCCGCCGAACGGGCGCTGGTAGATCTTGCCCTCGGGCGTGCGGCTGAACGGCACGCCGTAGTGTTCGAGCTCGATGATCGCGCCGATGCCGTCGCGGCACATGTATTCGATCGCGTCCTGGTCGCCGAGCCAGTCGGAGCCCTTGACCGTGTCGTACATGTGCCAGCGCCAGTCGTCCGGACCCATGTTGCCCAGCGCCGCGGAGATGCCGCCCTGCGCCGCCACGGTGTGGCTGCGGGTCGGGAACACCTTGGTGATGCAGGCCGTCTTGAAGCCCTTGTTGGCCATGCCGAAGGTCGCGCGAAGACCGGCGCCGCCGGCACCGACGATGACCACGTCGTATTCGTGATCGATCACCTTGTAGGCGGTGTTGCCGATGTTGACGGTTCCCGCGACGGGCGGGTTGCTCTTGCCGCTGCTGGCCTCGGCCATGACTTAGCCTCCGAATCCAATACGCATGATCGCCACGACCGCAGCCAGTCCGAACAGGACCGCGATGAACCTGACCGCCACGATCAGCGCCAGCTTCAGACCGTCATTGTGCACGTAGTCCTCGATCACGACCTGCAACCCGAGCTGACCGTGATGCAGTCCGATCACGATGGTCAGGATCAGCAGGACCATCGCGACCGGCGATCCGATCCAGGCGCGCACCATGCCGTAGTCGGCGCCACTCATCATTACGAGCGAGATGGCGAACCAGATCACGAGGGGGATCAGCGCGAGGGCGGTGAGACGCTGCGCCCACCAGTGATGCAGCCCGTCCTTGGCCGAGCCAAGACCGCGGGCGCGATTGAGGGGGCTTCTGAGATCGCTGTTCATCCGTCGCTCCTCAGACCAGTCGCAGACCGACGATCCACGCGATCGCCGTCACCACGAGGGACGCCGCCACGACCAGCCAGCCGCTGCGATAGGCGTCCTTGAGCTCGAAGCCATAGCCCGCATCCCAGAAGAGATGCCGGATGCCGTTGAACAGGTGATAGAACAGGCAGAACAGCCAGCCGCCCAGCACGAAGCGCCCGACGATCGAACTGTTGAAGCCCTGGAACTTCGCATAGGTCTCGGGGCCCGCGGACGCGCACATCACCCAGACGGCGAGATAGAGCACGCCCACCGACAGGGCGATGCCCGTCGCACGATGCAGGATCGAGAGAGTGGAGGTGAGCTGCGGGCGGTAGACCTGCAGATGCGGAGAAAGCGGCCGATGCACCGGCCGGTTGGCGACGCTCATCCGTGATGACCTCTAGTGCCGATATCGGCTGGCGCTGTTTTTAGCGCGCAGCCGCATCAAGTCAACGAATGTCGGCGTCGCACGCGCGTTAAGCCCCGGATTTGCAAGCGCAAATCCGCCTGCCGGCTGTTCGGTCAGGCTTTATGCCTCGGCATGAGCAGCCAATAGTCGAGATCCAGCACGACCGCGGGGTGATATTTGCCGTCCGCACCCTTGCCCGGCCACTCGCCACACGGGCAATCCTTTGCCGCAATGCTTCTCACTCGCAAGGCGCCGAGATCGTCGCGCCCCGGAAGCGGCGCCGTCTCCAGCACCTCCGACCAGGCATAGATCGTGTCGCCACCAAAGGTCGGCGCGACATGGCTGCCCGCATTGAAGGCGGCGACCCGGAAGCCGTTGGCCAGCCCGTTGAACGACAGTGCGCGCGCCAGCGAGATCACGTGACCGCCATAGGCGAGGCGGCGGCCGAATCGGGTCTGCTTGCCGGCGAAAGCGTCGAAGTGAACGCGCGCGGTGTTCTGGTAGAGCCGCGTCGAGAACATGTGATCGGAGTCCTCGAGCGTGATGCCGCTCACATGGTCGATGCGCTCGCCCGGCGCATAATCCTCCCAGCGATGCGACGAACCGGCGGCGCCGTCGTCATAGCCGGCGAGCGACAGTCCGGCCGGTACCACGAGGTCCTCCGGCTTCACCGCCGGCGCGGTCTTCGGCACGGTGGTCGCCTGCACCGGCGCCTCGGGATCGCGCTTGTGCACCATCACCCAGCGCACATAGTCGAGCACCATCTCACCCTTCTGGTTGACGCCCGTCGAGCGCACCCAGACGACGCCGCTGGTCTTGTTCGAATTCTCGCGCAGGCCCAGCACGGTCGACTTCGCCGACAGCGTGTCGCCCGGATAGACGGGGACGCCCCAGCGGAACTCGGCATAGCCGAGATTGGCGACGGCGTTCAGCGAGATGTCCGGCACCGTCTTGCCGATGACGACATGGAAGACGAGCATGTCGTCGAGCGGCGCACGCGGCAGGCCGATCGCGCGGGCGAACTCGTCCGAAGAGTTGATGGCGAAGCGCGAGCCGTAGAGCGCGACGTTCAGCGCCGCATCGGCCTCGGTCAGCGTCCGCGGCGTGGCATGGTGGAACTCCTGCCCGACGCGGAAATCCTCGAAGAAGTTGCCGTTGTTGGTCTTGCTGGTGCTCTTCGGGCTCATGCTCGTGGGACTCATGGGGCGGCCTGCAGTTCCTTGATCGCGGTGGCGAGCGCCAGCGCGCGCTCGGCCTGATCGACGTGAAGATTCTCGATCATGCGCCCATCGACGGTGACGACGCCCTTGCCCTCGGCCTGGGCCGCCTTGAAGGCCGACACGATCTTGGCCGCCATTTCGAGCTCGGCCGCGGAGGGCGCGAACACCTCGTTGCACGGCTCGACCTGCGTGGGATGGATCAGCGTCTTGCCGTCGAAGCCCATCTCCAGCCCCTGCTGGCAGACGGCGCGGAAGCCTTCGGCGTCCTGGATGTCGTTGTAGACGCCATCCAGGATGGTGAGACCGTGGGCGCGGGCGGCGAGCATGCCGAGGCCGAGCGCCGTGATCATCGGCAGGCGCATCGGCGTGTGGCGCGCACGCATGTCCTTCACCAGATCGTTGGTGCCCATGATGAAGAGCGTGAGCCGCGGATGCGAGCCCGCCACCTCTTCGGCGCGCAGGATGCCCTTGGGCGTTTCCATCATCGCCCAGACCGCCATCGATTCGGGCGCACCGGCCGCGTCGAGCAGGCCGATCACGCTCGCCACCTCGGCGGCGCTCTCGACCTTCGGCACCACGACCGCGTCGGCGCCGGATTTGGCGATCGCGGTGATGTCGGCGGCGCCCCAGGGGGTGGCAAGGCCGTTGCAGCGGATCGCGATCTCGCGCTTGCCGTAGCCCTTGCTCTGGGCCGCGGCCACCACGTTGGCGCGCGCCGCCTCCTTGGCATCGGGCGCCACCGCGTCCTCGAGGTCGAAGATCAGCGCATCGGCCGGCAGGGTGCGCGCCTTTTCCAGTGCACGCGTGTTGGCGCCGGGCATGTAGAGCACGCTGCGGCGCGGACGGACGGACTTCGACATCTCTAGGCCTCCCCGAAAACGCGGCGGACTATAATGACGGCCTTCCTTGTGGCAAGGTGGCGCCGGCCATGCGCTTCCTGTCCCTCCAGAGCCATGTCGCCTACGGCTACGTCGGCAATCGTGCAGCGACCTTTCCCCTGCAACGATTGGGCCACGAAGTCTGGGCGGTGAACACGGTCGAGTTCTCGAACCACACGGGCTATGGCGCCTGGCGCGGTCGTGCGGCCTCGGCTGAGCAGGTTGCCGAGATCGTGCAGGGCATCGAGGCGCTGGGCCAATTCTCGCGCTGCGATGGCTTGCTGACCGGCTATGTGGGCGACGCGGCCTTGGCCGATGTCGTTCTGGATACCGCACGCCGCGTGCGGGCGGCCAATCCGCGCGCCGTCTGGTGCTGCGACCCGGTGCTGGGCGACATCGACACCGGAATCTACGTCAAGCCAGGCATCGACACCTTCTTCCGCGACCGCGCGATTCCGGCCGCCGATCTGGTGACACCCAACCATTTCGAGCTCGAACACCTGACCGGCCGGACGGTCTCGACCATGGCCGGGGCGCTGGCGGCCGCGCGCAGCCTGCTCCAGGGAGAGCGACCGGGGCCGCGACTCGCCCTCATCACCAGCCTGCGCCGCGCCGATGCGCCGTCGGACACGATCGAGATGGTGGCGGTGACGCGCGAGGCCGCCTGGCGGGTGGCGACGCCGATGATCGGCTTCGAGATCGCGCCAAACGGCACCGGCGATGCCGTCGCCGCCCTTTTCACCGCGCACTGGATCGCCGGAAACGAGATCGCCGACGCGCTCGGCAAGGCTGCCTCGTCGATCTTCGCCGTGCTGGAAGCCACCGAGGCGATGGGCGAGCGCGAGCTGCAGCTGGTGGCGGCGCAGGACCGGCTGGTCGCGCCGCCGCGTGCGTTCAGGGCCGAGAAGCTGTAGGCGCCCGATGACCGTGCCCGGTTTCGTCTTCAATCCCCTCGCACTCGCCATCGAAGGCGCGGCGATCGGTTTCCTGATCGCCGTGCCGGTCGGGCCGGCGGCCGTGCTCTGCATGCGGCGTTCCATCACCGTGGGCGCCATGGCGGGCTACATGACCGGCATCGGCGCGGCGCTGGGCGACGCGGTGTTCGGCGCCGTGGCCGCGTTCGGCCTGTCCTTCGTGCAGCAGTTCGTGATCGAGCGCGAAGCCTGGCTGCTGGGCATCGGCGGTCTCGTGCTGGTGATCATGGGCTGGACCACGATGCGCCACCGGCCGCGCAATGTCGGCGATCCCGTCGCCGACGACCGCGAGCACCAGTTCTCGACGCATTTCCACTATGCCAGTTCGAGCTTCTTCATCACCGTGTTCAATCCCCTCACCGTGATGGCGTTCGGCGCGGCCTTCGCCGGCCGCAACCTGGCCGGCGTCGGCGCAAGCCTGCCCGACGCCACCTTGCTGGTCGCCGCCGTGTTCTGCGGCGCGCTGGCCTGGTGGACGATCATCTGCACGGCGTCCGTGGCGCTCAGGGGCCGCTTCACCGGGGCCGGCCTGCTGTGGCTCAACCGCGGTTCCGGCGCCATCATCCTGGGCTTCGGGCTGGCAGCGTTGATCTCGCTGCTGCCGCTGCCGTGGAAGAAGATCGGCGCCTTCTTCGGGATCTAAGCTCAGACGATCTTGCAGACCTCGTCGAACTCAAAGCGCGGGCTGCGCGCGAACACCTTCGAGTGATCGCCGTAGCCGATGTTGCACAGGAAGTTCGTCTTGACCTTGCCGTCGGGGAAGAAGGCCGCGTCGACCTTGGCATTGTCGAAGCCGCTCATGGCACCGCAATCGAGCCCGAGTGCACGGGCCGCGATGATCAGGTAGGCGCCCTGCAGGGTGCCGTTGCGGAAGGCGGTCGGCTCGGCCGCCGGCTTGCCCTTGAACCAGTGGATGGCGGTCTGGTCGTGCGGGAACATCCGCGGCAGATGTTCGAAGAACTCCGGATCGTAGGCGAGAATCGCCGTCACCGGCGCCGTCATCGTCTTCTCGGTGTTGCCCGCGCTCAGCGCCGGCTTGAGCTTCTCCTTGCCCTCCTTCGTGCGCACGAAGACGATCCGCGCCGGCTGGCAGTTGGCCGAAGTCGGCCCCCATTTCATCAGGTCGTAGATCGCGTGCAGCTGGTCGTCGGTCACCGGCTTGTCGAGCCAGCCATTGTGCGTGCGGGCGTCGCGGAAGATGGTGGCAAGCGCCTTGTCGTCGAGCATTCAATTCCCCTCAGGTGTTGACGAACCGTAGCGAAGCGCCGTCGCGCGGTCGAGACGCGCGCGCGTGAGCGAGTTACGGTTTCGGAACCCGCCCTTTCGCGGCCACCATTGCATTGCACGAATTGTGCTAGCCTCCGCGCCCTCCCTTGCGCAGGAACTATCCGATGCTGCCCGCTCTGCTCGATCCCGCGAAATTCAAGGATGCCTGGCTCACTGCCAAGGGCGAGACGCGCGCGCATGTCGGCCTGAAGGCGCTCGAGACGCTGTGGTTCAACACCGGCACGCTCTGCAATCTCACCTGCCGCAACTGCTACATCGAATCCTCGCCGCGCAACGATCGCCTCGTCTATCTGACCGCCGCCGACGTCGCGGCCTATCTCGACGAGATCGAGCGCGACGGCCACGGCACGAAGCTGATCGGCTTCACGGGCGGCGAGCCCTTCATGAACGCCGATTTGCCGGCGATGCTGGACGACGTGCTCTCGCGCGGCCTCGCGGCGATCGTGCTGACCAACGCGATGAAGCCGATGCACAAGATGAAGGCGGCGCTGCTCGATCTGCTGGCGCGGCACGGTCGCGACAATTTCGCGATTCGCGTCTCGGTCGATCACTACGAGCGGGAACTGCACGAAGAGGAGCGGGGCCTGCGAAGCTGGAAGCCGACCATCGACGGGCTGGTCTGGCTGGCCGAGGCGGGCTTCGACGTGCATGTGGCAGGCCGCCACTTCTCCGGCGAGACCGACGAGGAAGTCCGCGCCGGCTATGCGCAGCTTTTCATGCGACTGGGCGTCGCGATCGACGCGCGCGATCCGGCGCGGCTGGTTCTGTTCCCGGAGATGGATCCGACGGTCGACGTGCCGGAGATCACCACCGCCTGCTGGGGCATCCTGAAGAAGTCGCCGGACAGCGTGATGTGTGCGTCGTCGCGCATGGTGGTGAAGCGCAAGGGCGCGCCGCGACCCGCCGTGGTGGCCTGCACGCTGCTGCCCTACGATCCGCAGTTCGAACTGGGCCAGACCCTGGCGGACAGCGTCGGCGCGGTGCGCCTCAACCATCCGCATTGCGCCAAGTTCTGCGTCCTGGGCGGGGCCGCCTGCAGCGCGTGACCACCGCCATCGACATCGTCATCCCGACGCTGAACGCGGGTCCGACGCTCGAGTCCACTCTCGCGGCGATTCCTGCCCATCCCGACCTCGCTTTCTCGATCACCGTCTGCGACGGCGGTTCCCGCGACGACACGGTCGGGATCGCGCGCCGGGCCGGCGCGGCCATCGTGACGGCGCCGGCGGGGCGCGGAGGCCAGCTCGCGGCCGGAGCGGCGGCGGGCGTCGCGCCGTGGCTGCTGTTCCTGCATGCCGATACCAGACTGGCCGATGGTGCCGGCGAGGAGATGGCGCGCTTCGTCGATGCGATTTCCGGCAAGGCCGGTTATTTCCGGATGCGCTTCGAGGCCGCCGAACGCGCCGCGCGCAGGGTCGAGCGGCTGGTTGCCTGGCGTTGCCGCGCGATCGGCCTTCCCTATGGCGATCAGGGCCTGCTGATTTCCCGGGCACATTACGAGCGTCTCGGAGGATTTCGGCCGCTGCCGCTGATGGAGGATGTCGATCTCGTGCGCCGTATCGGTCGAGACGATCTGGTTCCTCTGGAGGCCGATGCGATCACGTCGGCGGCCCGCTATCGGCGCGACGGCTGGTGGCTGCGCCCGCTGCGCAACCTCAGCTGTCTCTCGCTCTATTTCGCCGGCGTCCCGCCGCAGACCCTGCGACGTCTCTACGGCGGATGAAACGCCATCTCGTCATCTTCGCCCGCACCCCGCAGGCTGGCCGCGCGAAGCGCCGGCTGGGCGGTGAGATCGGCATGAGCGAGGCCGCCCGCTTCTACCGCCGCCTCCTGGACGACCAGATCCGGCGCATGACGCGCGATCCGCGCTGGGCGGTGTGGCTGTTCGTGACGCCCGACACGTCGCTCCATCATCCCGCCTGGCGCCTCGTGCCTGTCTCTCGCAGAAAGCCTCAGCGGCAGGGCGATCTCGGCCGGCGCATGAAGGGCCCGTTCCTGACCTTGCCCGCAGGGCCCGTCGTGCTGGTCGGCAGCGACATTCCGGAAATGCGCGCGTCTCACATCGCGCGGGCCTTCGCCTTGCTCGGAGGACATGACCTCGTCTTCGGTCCGGCGCGCGATGGCGGCTTCTGGCTGGTCGGCGCGCGACGTGTGCGGCCCCTGCCTCGTTCCCTGTTCGACGGCGTGCGCTGGTCGACGTCGACGGCGCTCGCCGACACGCTGGCCGGCCTGCCGCAACACGTCACGACCGCCTTGGCCGAGACACTCGACGATGTCGACGATGCAGACGCCCTGAGGCGGCTCTCGACTTAGGCCGCTGTGTTCTTCAGGGCGTCGAGTTCGCGCCGCAGGGCGGTGAAGACGTCGTTCCAGTTTCCCGGACTGGTCTGCTGGAAGACCCGCGCCGACGGGTACCAGGGCGCCTGCGCCCCCCCGAGCTGCCAACGCCAGTCGGCGGTCGAGGGCAGCAACACCCAGGTCTTGACGCCCATCGCCGCCGCAAGGTGCGCCACCGGTGCGTCGATCGAGATCAGCAGGTCGAGCTGCGACAGTGCCGTAGCGGCTTCGGCGAAATCGAAGATGCCGCGGCCGACATCGTGCACCAGCCCGCCGGCGCCGAACGCCTGGATGTCCTTTTGATGGACGCCGCCCTGCAGGCTGAAGAACAGCAGCTCGGGATCGCCCGAGAGCGCCAGGAAATGCTCGAACGACACCGAGCGCTGACGGTCCTGCGCCTGGCCCGGCATCGCCGCCCAATAGATTCCGATGCGCACCTTCGCTCGCTCCCGCCGCCCGAGCTTGATGCGGCTTTCCTCCGGCGCCTTGAGATAGGGCGTCCCGGTCGAAAGCGACGCGAAATCGGCGCGGCACAGATGCGGCAGCGACACCATGGAGGCATGGACGTCGAACGGGGGAAGCGTTTCTTCCTCGGCCACGACCTCGTCGATGTAGTCGGCCGAGCGCAGCAGGTCCTTGAGCAGCGCCTGGCACAGCACCAGGACGGTGGCGCCGCGCCGTTTCAGCTCGCGGGCGAAGCGTACGAACAGCAGAACGTCGCTCAAGCCCTGCTCGGGATAGAGCAGGATGCGCTTGCCCTGAAGCGGTCCGCCGTCCCAGGCCGGCTGCACGAAATCGGGCGTCGGCGTCTCGGGCAGGCGTTTGCGGATCTCGTAGGCGGCAAAACCCGCTTCCAGCTCGCCGCGCATCAGCAGCGCGATCGCGAACTCGACGCGGACGCGCCGGTTGTCGGGATGGATCGTCAGCGCGCGGCTGAAGCAGCCGATCGCCTCGTCGAGCCGGCCGAGGTCGCGCAGGCAGAGCGCCAGATTGAAGAAGCCCTCGGCATAGTCCCGGCTGAGCGCGATCGACCGGTAGTGATGCTTCACCGCCTCGTCGAACCGATTCACGGCGCGCAGGGCGTTGCCGAGATTGGAGTGCAGGGCCGGGTTCTGCGGGTCGGCCGCCAGCGCCAGCCGATGATGGGACACCGAGGCTTCGAGCTTGCCGGCGAGGCGCAGCGCGACCCCGAGATTGTTGTGCAGCTCGGCATGATCGGGGCGAACGGCCAGCAGCCTGAGATAGGAGGTGATCGCCTCGTCGAGGCGCCCGGCGCGGTGCGCCTGGGACGCCAGGCGCAATTGCTGGACGAAGCTGTCGGCCGCGCTGCCGAACAACGGGGTCGGTGCGCCGGAGGCCGCGGACTCACGCTTCGTCGGATGGATGTGGGGCGTGTCGTTCACGCTTACACTTTACCTCAGCAGCCTCTCACAAGCATCGCCTTCAAACGAAAATGGCGCGGACCGAGGGGGTCCACGCCATTCGATTTCTGGATCACCACCAACAACCTCATGCTGAGGAGGCTGCGCAGCAGCCGTCTCGAAGCATGGGCCGCACGCACCGCGTCTAATGCCCATCCTTCGAGACGCGCTTCGCGCTCCTCAGGATGAGGGCGTGCGGGTCGCTTAGAACCACGCCACTCAGATATAGCCCTTGATCAGCTCTTCGGCGATCTGGACGGCGTTGAGCGCCGCGCCCTTGCGCAGATTGTCGCTGACGATCCACATCGCCAGGCCGTTCTCGACCGTGGGATCGGAGCGGATGCGGCTCACGAACACGCCGTCCTGGCCGGTGACTTCCTTCGGCGTCACGTAGCCGCCGGGCTCGCGCTGGTCGACCACCAGGACGCCGGGCGCCGCCGCGAGGATGCGCCGCGCCTCTTCATCGTCGAGCGGCCGCTCGAGCTCGAGGTTCACCGCCTCGGCATGACCGACGAAGGTCGGCACGCGCACGCAGGTCGCGTGGACCTTGATCTTCGGGTCGAGGATCTTCTTGGTCTCGACCACCATCTTCCACTCTTCCTTGGTCGAGCCGTCATCCATGAAGACGTCGATCTGGGGAATGACGTTGAAGGCGATGTTCTTGGTGAACTTCACCGGGTCGAGCGTCTGGTTGACGAAGAAGCTCTTGGTCTGGTTGACCAGCTCGTCCATCGCTTCCTTGCCGGCGCCCGACGTCGACTGATAGGTCGACACGACGACGCGCTTGATGCCGGCCGCGTCGTGGATCGGCTTCAGCGCAACGACCATCTGGATGGTCGAGCAGTTCGGGTTGGCGATGATGCCGCGGCCCTTGTAGCCGGCGATCGCCTGCGGATTGACCTCGGGCACGACCAGCGGAACGTCGGGATCCATGCGCCAGTAGGACGTGTTGTCGATCACCACCGCGCCGGCCTTGGCGGCGCGTGGGCTGTGCTCGGCCGACACCTTCGCACCCGGCGAGCTCAGAACGATGTCGATGCCCTTGAAGTCGAACTTGGCGAGGTCCTGGACCTTCAGAATCGACTTGTCGCCGAACGAAGCCTTCAGGCCGACCGAGCGGGAGGAGGCCAGCGCGACGACCTCATCGGCCGGGAAGTTCCTCTCGGCCAGGATCTGCAACATTTCGCGACCGACATTGCCGGTCGCGCCGACGACGGCGACTCTGTAGCCCATGACTATATGCGCCTAACGTGCGCGCACCCCTGATTGAAGGACAGGGGGAGATACGCGCAAGGCCCCGCTTTGGCAAGGATAGGGCCGGTCGCGACCGGCTACTCGGCCTACTCGGCCGTCGCGCCCGAGGCCTTGAGGATGGGAAGCCAGAGCGCCAGCTCGTCGCGGATGAGCTTGTCGACGGCGGCGGGCGGCTCGGGCGGCATCATGTCGATGCCCTGGCTCTTCATCTTCTCCGCGACCGCCGGCAGCCGACCGATGCGGATCATCTCCGCGTTCAGCTTCTCGACGACCGGCGCCGGTGTGCCCTTCGGCACGGCGTAGCCCATCCACGTGCTGAACACGTAATCCTTCATCCCCTGCTCGACCATCGTCGGCACCTCGGGCAGCAGTTCCGAGCGCTGCGCGCTGGTGATGGCGAGGGCCTTGAGCTTTCCGCCCTTGATCAGACCGACCACGGTCGGCGTGTTGTAGAAGGCCATCGTGACCTCGCCGTTGGCGACGCCCATGATTCCAGCCGTCGCCGTCCGGTACGGAACATGCTGCAACTTCACACCGGCATCGCGCTCGAACAGGACGGACGACAGGTGATGGCTCGTCCCGGTCCCGCCCGAGGAAAAGGTCAGCTCGCCCGGCTTGGCCTTGGCCTGGGCGATCAGGTCGGCCACCGTCTTCGCCGGATTGTCGGGATGCACGATCAGGACGTTGGAGACCGAACCCGCGAGCGCCACCGAGTCGAAGTTCTTCACCGGGTCGTAGCCCGGCTTGGGGTAGAGCCCGACGTTGAACACCATGGTGCCCTGGGAGATCACCAGGATCGTGTAGCCGTCGGGGGCTGCGCGCGCGGCCTCGGCGGAGGCGATCGTGCCGCCCGCGCCGGTCTTGTTGTCCACGACGACGGTCTGGCCGAGCGACTTGCCGAGTTCGTCGGCATAGAGGCGCGCGATGATGTCGGCCGTGCCACCGGGCGCCAGCGGCACGATCATGCGGATGGGCTTGGTCGGCCAGGCCTGCGCCATAGCGACGGTCGAAGGCAGTGCTAGGGCCGTCGCAAGAAATGTTCGCCGTTTAAAATGGGACATCCACACCCCCTGTCATCCTGAGCGCAGCGAAGGATCTCGCATCCGCCACATCGTATCTGTCCGCCATGTGAGGTCCTTCGCTGCGCTCAGGACGACGTGGATTAAAGCCCGACGGATTTCGCGACCAGGGAAGCGAGCTGCTTGCGCAGGCGCGCGACCAGCCCCTTCTCCGACCGTTTGCCGATCAGGTTTTTCATTTCGTAGGGATCGCTCTTGAGGTCGTAGAGTTCGTCGCACGCGACGCCGTCGAGCGATTTCTGCGTCCAGTGGATGTACTTGTGACGCTTGGTGCGGATCGCCTTGTAGCTCATGCCCACGAGCCACGGCATGGCGTTCTCGCTGAAGTACTCGCACATGAAAGACGTGCGCCAGCCCTTGGGCTTTGCCCCCTTCGCCAGGGGCTTCAGCGACTGGCCCTGCATCGTCTTGAAGTCCGCGGCCTTGCCGCCCGCGAGGTCGACGAGCGTCGGCGCGATGTCGAGCGCCAGCACCAGCTCGTCGTTCACCGTGCCCGGCTTGAACCAGGCGGGGTAGCGGATCAGGAACGGCGACTTGATGCCTTCTTCGTAGGCAAAGCGCCGCTCGGGCCCGAGCCCGTGTTCGCCGAAGAAGTAGCCGTTGTCACCGAAGAACAGGATGAAGGTGTTGTCGAGTTCGCCCTTCTCCTCGAGCAGCTTGAGGATGTCGCCCATGCCCTCGTCGACCGAGGCCATCATGGCGGCGCGCAGGCGGATTTCCTCGTCGGTTCCGGCGAGGATTCCATCCAGCACCTTGCGCGAGGCCTCGTTGACGCGAAGCGCGTGGGCTTCGGTCCAGGCCGGCTTGTCCTTCACCACATCGGCCGCAGGCAGCGCGTTGGGCCGGCGCGGAAAGTGTTCGCCCTTGTAGAGGTCGGCATGGCGCGGCGCGGGACGGTAGCCGCCGTCGGTGAAGTCGATCGTGCCGTCGGCCGCCTGGAAGGCGTCGGGATGCACGGCCTTGTGTGCGAAGAACAGCGCAAAAGGCTTGTCGCGCTTCTTCTTCAGGAAATCGATCGCGTGCCCGTTCAGCAGATCGGTGATGTAGCCTTCGTACTTCTTCTCCTTGCCATCGATGTTCAGGATCGGATCGATGATCGAGCCGTGGCCCGGGAAGCTCACCCACTTGTCGTAGCCCGGTCGGGGACCGCCGGAATTGCCCATGTGCCACTTGCCGATATGGGCGGTCTCGTAGCCCAGCCGCTGCAGGATCACGTGATAGTTCGGCAGTCGATGGCTGTGGGCGTCGCGCGCCACGTTGTCGATGATGCCGTGGCGGCTCGCATACTGGCCGGTCAGGATCGAGGCGCGGTTGGGCGAGCAGAGCGGCGTGGTGTGGAACGCCGAGGTGAACATCGCGCCTTCATGGCCGATTCGATCGATATGCGGCGTCTTCATATACGGATGGCCGCAGATCCCCAGTTCGTCGAACCGGAGGTCGTCGATCAGCACGATCAGAAAATTCGGTTTACGCTTCTTTGCCACGATCGGGTCCCCACTCTTTGAGTCCGGCAAGCACACCGCGTGCCGAAATCAAGCTAGCGAGCGGTGTTGACGCAGGCCAGAGCGTCACGCCCATATCGGCCGCGAAAGGGAGAAACCATGACCGAGACTGCCCTGCCGCTGGCGGGATTGCGCGTACTGGACATCAGCTCGTTCATCGCCGCACCGGCCGCCGCCGTCGTGCTGGGCGACTGGGGCGCCGACGTGATCAAGGTCGAAGGACCGGACGGCGATCCCAACCGCCGGATCATGCAGGATTCGGCGAACTATCCGAAGAGCGAGGTCAACTATCCCTGGCAGATGGATTCGCGGAACAAACGCTCCATCGTGCTCGACCTCAAGCAGACGGACGCCCGCGCCGCCCTGGACCGGCTGATCGCGACCTCCGACATCCTGATCTGCAACTTCCCGCCGCCGGTGCGCGACAAGCTGAAGCTCGCCTATGACGACGTGAAGCAGGTCAATCCGAAGCTGATCTACGCCTCCCTGACCGGCTACGGCGAGAGCGGCCCCGATCGCGACCGGCCGGGCTTCGACGCGACCGCCTACTTCGCCCGTTCGGGCCTGCTCGATGCGCAGCGCTATGAGGGCGGACCGCCGGGCGTTCCCGGCCCCGCGCAGGGCGATCGCGCGACGGCGATGGCGCTCGTCTCGTCCATTCTCATGGCGCTCATCCACCGCATGAAGACCGGCGAAGGCTCCTGGGTCGGCACGTCGCTGCTCGGCAACGGTCTCTGGTCGTGCGGCGTGATCGCCCAGGCAGCCCTCGTCGGCGCCTTCCTGCCGCACCGGCCGCCGCCCGACCGGCCGCGGTCGGCGCTGGGCAACATCTACCGCACGTCCGACGACCGCTGGCTGCAGCTCACCATCGTGCGCACCGACAAACTCTGGGCACCGCTCTGCCGCGCCATGGGACTGGAGTCCCTGATCGAGGATCCGCGATTCGCCAGCGAGCCCGAGCGCCGCGCCCGCGCCGGCGAACTGGCCGGCATCCTGAGCGACACCTTCGCCACGCAGCCCTACGAGCATTGGCGCGAGGCCCTGGCGACGCACTCCGTCACCTTCGGCGTCATCAGTCGCCCGCAGGACGTCCCCGACGATGAGCAGGCCGTGGCCTGCGGCGCCGTGGTCGAGACGGCGATTCCCGACATGCCGCGCACCCTGGCCGATCCGATCCGCCTCGGCTTCGCCAGCCAGCGCATCGCGCATCCCGCACCCGAGCTCGGTGAACACAGCGAGCAGGTGCTGCGCGAGGCCGGCATGAGTGCGCAGGAAGTCGAGGCCCTCAAGGCCAGCGGTGCGCTCCGATGACGCCGGACGAACCGCTGCCGCTGGCCGGCCTCACCGTCCTCGACATCAGCTCGTTCATCGCCGCGCCGGCGGCGGCGGCGGCCCTGGGCGATTTCGGCGCCGACGTGATCAAGATCGAGCCGCCGGTCGACGGCGACCCGCACCGCAACAGCTTCCGCAACGCCAGCTACCCGCAGAGCGACCGGAACTTCCCGTGGCAGCTCGACGGCCGCCACAAGCGCTCGCTGGCGCTCGACCTCAAGACCGAGGGCGCCCGCACCATCCTCGAGCGGCTGCTGAAGCGCGCCGACGTGATGATCGTGAATTTCCCGCCGCCGGCACGCGAACGGCTGCGCCTGCGCTGGGAAGACATCGAGCCGATCAACCCGCGCCTCGTCTACTGCTCGCTCACCGGCTACGGCGAGACCGGCCCCGACCGCGACCGGCCGGGCTTCGACATCACCGCCTATTTCGGCCGCTCCGGCATCCTCGATGCGGCTCGCTATGACGGCGGCCCGCCGGGCGTCTCGCTGCCGGCGCAGGGCGACCGCGCGACAGCCATGACCCTGGTGGCCGCGATCCTGATGGGTCTGCGACGGCGCGACCAGACCGGCAAGGGCGGCTGGGTCGGCACCTCGCTCTACGCCAACGGCGTCTGGGCCAACGGCACCACGGCGGCCGGCGCGCTGATCGGCGCGCAGTTGCCGGTCCGCCCGCCGCCCGACAGGCCGCGCAACGCGTTGACCAACCTCTACCGCACCCTCGACGATCGCTGGCTCCAGCTCCTGATGGTCCGTGACGACCGGCTCTGGGCCACCTTCTGCGACATCATCGAGCGGCCCGACCTGACGGCCGATCCGAGATTCGCCGGACGGCCGGAGCGGCGCGAGCATGCCCAGGAACTGCACGACCTGCTGGCGCCGGTCTTCGCCGCGCATACCTACGAGGATTGGGAAAAGCGCCTGTCCGGCACCGGCATCCCGTTCGGGGTCATCGGACGGCTGGCCGACGTGATCGACGACGAGCAGGCCGACCATGCCGGCATCTTCGCCGAAACGACCAACCCCGCGATCCCGCGCACGGTGAACACGCCGATCCGGCTGGGCTTCGCCACGCCGCGCACCGCCGGCCCGCCCCCCGAGGTCGGCCAGCACAATGACGAGGTGCTGCGCGAGACCGGCTTCAGCGAGGCCGAGATCGACGCCCTCAAAAAGTCCGGCGCTTTGGGGTAGTCTTTCCGGATGGCCTCACGCTTCCGGACCTACGCCGAGTTCTGGCCCTTCTATCTGCGCGAGCACGCGAAGCCCTCGACGCGGGCCGTTCATTATGTCGGCACCCTCGCGTCCGCCGCCCTTCTGATCTGGGCGGTCGCATCGCAGAACTGGTGGTGGCTGCTGGGCGTTCCCCTGTTCGGCTACGGGCCGGCCTGGTTCGGCCACTTCTTCATCGAGAAGAACCGGCCCGCCACCTTCGAGGCGCCGCTCTGGTCGCTGATCAGCGATTACCGGATGTGCGGACTCTTCCTCACCGGGCGCCTCGGTGACGAGTTGATGAAACACCAGGTCCGCAGCCCTTAAGAACGGGCCGACCTCGCCCCTTGCTTCCCGGGGGGGCCGACGCCACATTGCAGGCGAACATCCCAATTCCGCTCGAGGACTCATGGAAACGATGCTGCAGGGCGCCGCGCCGCAGGCTGCCCCCGCCGACCTGATCAAGGACAGCGACCAGACGAAGTTCGCCAAGGACGTGCTCGAAGCCTCGCGCACCGTCCCTGTCATCGTCGATTTCTGGGCGCCGTGGTGCGGGCCGTGCAAGACGCTCCAGCCGATGATCGAAAAGGTCGTCAAGGAGGCCAAGGGCGCGGTCAAGCTGGTCAAGATCGACATCGACAAGAACCAGATGCTGGCCCAGCAGCTGCGCATCCAGTCGATTCCCGCCGTCTATGCCTTCTTCGGCGGCCGCCCGGTCGATGGTTTCATGGGCGCGGTGCCCGAGAGCCAGCTGAAGGAATTCGTCGCCCGCCTCATCCAGGCCTCCGGCGGCGCCACCGGCGATCCCGCGGCCGCGGAGCTGGCCGAACTGCTCGAGCAGGCCAAGGCCGCGGTCGCGCAGAACGACATGGATACCGCCGCACAGATCTACAGCGAAGTGTTGGGCCTCGAGCCGACCAACGTCGTGGCCCTGGCCGGCCTCGCGCGCTACCAGGTCTCTCTGGGCGACGTCGAACAGGCCAAGGAGCTGCTCGAGCAGATCCCGGCCAAGGAGCGCACCGGCGCCGATGTCGTGGCCGCCCAGGCCGCCATCGATCTCGCCGAAAAGGCCAAGGATGCCGGCCCGATCGGCGAGCTCAAGGCCCGGGCCGAGGCCGATCCGAAGGACTTCCAGGCCCGCCTCGACCTCGCCATGGCCTATTGGGCCGGTAACCAGAAGCAGGAAGCGGTCGACGAGTTGCTCGCCATGATCAAGGCCGACCGCAACTGGAACGAGGCCGCCGCGCGCCAGCAGCTGCTGAAGTTCTTCGAGGCGCTGGGCTTCACCGATCCCATTTCCGTCGACGGCCGCAAGCGGCTTTCGACCATCCTGTTCTCGTGAGCCCCTCTTCATGAGTGATTCGGAGCGCTCCTCGCAAAGACCGGCGCGCAATCCGTTCGAGCCGTCCTTCGAGCAGCTTCCCGAGACGCTGCCGATTTTCCCGCTGTCGGGCGTGCTGCTGCTGCCCGGCGGCAAGCTGCCGCTCAACATCTTCGAGCCGCGCTACCTCGCCATGATCTCCGATGCGCTGGCCGGCTCGCGCATGATCGGCATGGTGCAGCCGGTTCAGCCGGGCGGGTTCGCCGGCGACGGCATGCCGTCGGATGACGGTCGCCCCAAGGTGCACAAGGTTGGCTGCGCCGGACGCATCACCAACTTCAACGAGACCGAGGACGGGCGGCTGATGCTGGTGCTGAGCGGCGTCTGCCGCTTCGACATCGTGCGCGAGCTCGACCCCGCGCAGGGCGGTTACCGCCGCGTCTCCTCGGTGTTCTCGCCCTATAGGGCCGATCTCGACCATGCCGACGACGTCGTCGAACTCGACCGCGACCGGCTGATGGCGGCCCTTGCCGCCTTCTTCCGCGGCCGCCAGCTCTCGACCGACTGGGATGCCGTGAACAAGGCGGCCGATGCCAATCTCGTCACCTCGCTGTCGATGGTGCTGCCCTTCGGTCCGGCCGAGAAGCAGGCCCTGCTGGAAGCCGCCGACTCCACGGCGCGCGCCAAGCTGCTGATCGCCTTCCTCGAAATGAGCGCCTTCGGCGATCCGTCCGACACGCCGCCCGGCCGCACGAATTAGGGGGCGATCGGTCTCAAATTAACCACCACCTCATCCTGAGGAGGCCCGAAGGGCCGTCTCGAAGGATCGGCAACAAACGTGGTGCTCGTGCCCATGCTTCGAGACGCGCCCCTGTGGAGCGCTCCTCAGCATGAGGTTGGTGTTGGTGACTCC
Organism: Reyranella sp.; assembly: GCF_965228225.1. Taxonomy (GTDB): domain Bacteria; phylum Pseudomonadota; class Alphaproteobacteria; order Reyranellales; family Reyranellaceae; genus Reyranella. The sequence goes on from NZ_OZ245801.1 coordinate 4,829,207, forward strand.
AGCATGTTCGAAGAGACCCTGATCGTCAGTCGGCGTAGGGCACGGGAGTCGACAGCGCCGGCTCCTCGTGTCGTGCCCAATAGAGTTCCTCGATGCGGCGCGTCAGCGGGCCGGGCCGGCCGTCGCCGACGGGACGGCCCTCGTAGTTCGCGACCGGCATGATGCCGCCGGCCGTGCTGCTGATGAAGATCTCGTCCGCCTCGGCGACCTCGCGCGCTTCGACGGATCGCACCTCGACTCGCAGCTGGAGCGTCTCGGCGATCTCCAGCACGGTACGGCGCGTCATGCCCTCGAACAGGCCGCGCGCCGGCGTGGCGAGCGCCCCGTTGCGGACGACGAAGACGTTGAAGCCCGGCCCCTCCGTCACCGTGCCGTCGGCGGCCGGCAGCAGCGCGATGGTGGCATCGCGGTCATAGGCCTCGAAGACTCCCATCGTCAGGTCGAGCCAGTGGAAGTTCTTGATCCTCTGGTCGAGCGATTCCGGCGGGATGCGCTGGGTATGCGACAGGATCATGCGCAGGCCCTCCTGCCGCTGGGCCTCGTCGGCGATCCAGACGAAGGGCTGCGCGAAGGCATAGAGGCGATTGCGGCAGAGGCGCGGATCGCGCGTGCCCGCCGGCGGCAATCCGCGGGTACAGGTCACCTGCACGTAGGCATCGCGCAGGCCCGACCGGCTGGCACATTCGATCATGATGTCGGCGATCTGCTGCGCCGTCAGCGGCAGCGACATGCGCAGCCCGGCCATCGACGTCTGGAAGCGCTCGACATGGTCCATCAGCCGGAAGAAGCGTCCCTTCCAGACATGGGCCACGTCGTAGGTCGCATCGGACCGGACGAAGCCGCGGTCGAGAATCGGGACCGCAGCCTCAGACAGCTTCATCCAGCGGCCGTCCATGTAGGCCACGCCCTTGATGGCGGCGGTCTCGCTGTCACGGTCCATTGCCAGATCCTCGATCGATTTCGGCTTTCCGGACTCGACCATGACTCATCGCGTTTCGATCGTCACATGCGCGAGTTCGTGGACCGGGACGAGGCGTTCGCGAATGGCCTCACGGTCCGCGGTGCCGACGACGCTGACGATCGCGGCATGGGCGCCGGGACCGATCTGCCAGATGTGGAGATCCGTGATGCGCGCGTCGCCCGGCCCCTCGACCTGTTCGCGCACCTCTGCCTCAAGATGGGGATCGCTCGTGTCGAGCAGCACGGCGGCCGTGTCGCGCAGCAGGTTCCACGCCCAGACGGCGATCACGATGCCGCCGACGATGCCCATGACGGGATCGAGCCAGACCCAGCCGAGATAGCGGCCGGCCACCAGGGCCACGATCGCCAGAACGGAGGTCAGCGCATCGGCCACGACGTGCGCGAATGCCGAGCGGAGATTATTGTCGTGATGGCCGTGGTCATGTCCATGGTCGTGATGATCGTCGGCGTGGTGTCCATGGCTGTGGCCGCCCGACAGCAGGAATACGCTGGCCACGTTGACGACCAGACCCACGATGGCGACGAGAGTCGCCTCGCCGAAGGCGACGGGCGAGGGTTCGAAGAGGCGGCCGACGGATTCGACGGCGATCCCCAGCGCAACCAGTGCCAGGACCAGCGCAGACGCGAAGCCCGAGAGGTCGCCCACCTTGCCGGTCCCGAAGCTGAACCGGCGATCGGCCGCATGCCGCCGCGCGAAGGCATAGGCGCCGGCCGCCACGGCAAGGGCACCGGCATGGGTCGCCATGTGGAAGCCGTCGGCCAGCAGCGCCATCGAATTGAAGACGATGCCGGCGGCGATCTCGCCCACCATCATCAGGGCCGTCAGCCCGACGACCCAGAGCGTGCGCCGCGCATTCTCGTCGTGCCGCTCGCCGAGGAACACGTGGTCGTGCGACCGCGGATCGGTATCGCGCAGCGTGGTCATGGCACCCTCGTCACTTCGCGTAGCGGCGGACGACGGCGATGAGTTCCTCGGCGCCGGCCGCGCGCGCCGCGGCGTCGAGCCCCGGTCGAGCGACATGCTCACGCACATGATCCTCGATCAGCTCGCCCATCAGCCCGTTGAGCGCGCCGCGTGCGCCCGCGACCTGCTGCAGGACCAAGGAGCAGTCGGCGTCCTGATCGATCGCCTTTTCGATTGCCGCCATCTGTCCCGCGATCCGGCGGACCCGGGCCATCAGCCGGGCCTTGTTCTTCTGAAGGTGAGCCATAGTATACCCCACTATACTATTTTCTCGCCGCGAGGAAGCCCGCACCGGACCGCGCCGCCCGCACTAGGGTGAGCATCGGCCGCCGTGCTATAAGAGCGGCACAAAATTTAGGGAAACACCGCACGATGAGCCCTCCCTCGGACGACTCCGCAGCCCCGCGCCGTGCCGGCGTGGATCCCAAGCTGCTCGAGATTCTCGTCTGCCCGGCGACACATGGCCCGCTGGAGTACGACGCCGCGGCCGGCGAACTGATCAGCCGCAAGGCCGGTCTCGCCTATCCGATCCGCGACGGCATCCCCATCATGCTGGTGAGCGAGGCGCGCCAGATCCGCGACGTGCCATGACAGGCGAATTTCCCAAGGCCGTGCCCGACGGCGGCAATTACGAATCGAACGCGGCGCCTTGGCCGACCGAACTGCGGGTCTTCAAGGAGGAGGGCCGCCTGGAGATCGACTTCGCCGACGGCCATGCCTGCGCACTCCCCGCAGAATATCTGCGGGTCGAGAGCCCGTCCGCCGAAGTGCAGGGCCACGGGCCGAACCAGAAGAAGATCGTCGGCGGCCGCCGTCATGTGAAGATCGCCTCGGTCGAACCCGTCGGCCACTACGCGATCCGCATCGTGTTCGACGACCGCCACGACAGCGGCATCTACAGCTGGGCTTACCTGCGCGAGCTCAGCGAAACGCGAACCGAGCGCTGGGCTGCCTACGAGGCGGCCCTCGCCCAGCGCGGCCTGAGCCGGGACACCTGACGAAACCTGACGAGCCACCCATGAAGATCATCATTGCCGGCGCCGGAATCGGCGGATTGACCGCAGCCATGTGCCTGCATCGCGCGGGGCACGACGTGACGGTCTACGAGGCCGTGTCGGAGATGCGCCCGCTGGGCGTCGGCATCAACATCCAGGCCGGCGCGGTGCGCATCCTGTGCGGCCTGGGCCTCGAGCCCGCCCTCGCCGCCACCGCCATCGAGACGCGAGAGCTGCGCTACGCCAACCGCCACGGCCAGACGATCTGGGCCGACCCGCGCGGCCGCCATGCCGGCCTGCCCTGGCCGCAATTCTCGATCCATCGCGGCGAGCTGCAGATGATCCTGGCCCACGCGGCGCAGGAGATGCTGGGCGCGGATCGCATCCGGATGGGACGACGCATCGCCGATTTTGCGCAGCACGGCGCCACGGTGACCGCCCGCTTCGCCGACCGCGACGGTGCGATCGTCGAGGAAGCGACGGCCGACCTCCTGATCGCCGCCGACGGCATCCACTCGGCCGTACGCGCGCGCTACTACCCGAACGAGGGAGCGCCCAAGTGGCAGGGCATCCTGATGTGGCGCGGCGTCACCGTGGGCAAGCCCTATCTCGGCGGCAACACCATGGTTCAGGCGGGCCATCACAACCAGAAATTCGTCTGCTATCCGATCAGTCGCGCCCACGCCGAACGCGGCGAAGCGCTGATCAACTGGATCTGCGACCTCCACATGGGCGACGGCGCCCTGCCTTCGCGCGAGGACTGGAACAAGCCGGGCCGGCTGGAGGATTTCCTGCCGCGCTTCGCCGACTGGAATTTCGGCTGGCTCGACGTGCCCGACGTCATCCGCAACGCGCATACGATCCTGGAATTCCCCATGGTCGATCGCGATCCGCTGCCGCGCTGGAGCCACGGCCGCATCACGCTGCTGGGCGATGCCGCCCATCCCATGTATCCGATCGGCTCCAATGGCGCCTCGCAGGCGATCCTCGACGGCGAGGCGATCACGCAGGAGCTGGCGGTGGGCGACGATCCCGAGGTCGCGTTGCGGCGCTACGAGGAGCGGCGCCTGCCACCCACCGCACGCATCGTCGAGAGCAACCGGCGCAAGGGAATCGACGTGATGCTCGACATCGTCGAACAGCGCGCGCCGCAGGGCTTCACCGACCTCGAAAGCGTGCTGCCGTCGGACGAACTCGAGAAGATCGTCGGCGACTACAAGAAACTCGTCACGCAGGACCGCGAGACGCTGCTGAAGCTCGCCGCCGCGTCCAAGTGACCGGCCCAAAAGAAAACCGGCCCCTCTCGGGACCGGCCGTGGTGGTGGTTTAGACCGGCCATCACATCGCCGGCCACCACCGAGAGAGAATGTGCCAGAGAGCGATGACAGAATTATGGCTTTCAGATCAGCCTTTTTATTCCTCTCCTCCGTCTCGGGGGAGAGGAGGCAGAAGATAAGGGCATGAGTCTCGCCCGGGCCATCGCGACGGTCGGCGGCTTCACGCTGCTGAGCCGGATCGTTGGATTCGTGCGCGACATCGTGCTGTCGGCGGTGCTGGGTTCCGGCGCCGTGGCCGACGCCTTCTTCGTCGCCTTCAAGCTTCCCAACTTCTTCCGCCGCCTGTTCGCCGAGGGCGCCTTCTCGGCCGCCTTCGTGCCGCTGTTCGCGCGCGAACTGACGGGCGGCGGCCGCGAGGAGGCGATGGCCTTCGCGCGCCAGGCCCAGGCCGCGCTGCTGCTGGTGCTGGTCCCGTTCACCGCGCTGCTGATCCTGGCGATGCCCTGGGTGATGGCCCTGCTCGCGCCCGGCATGCGCGACGATGCGCCGACCTTCGCCATGGCGGTCGAATTCGGACGCATCGCCTTTCCCTACCTTCTCTTCATCTCGCTGACCTCGCTCTACGGCGGCGTGCTGAACGGCATCGACCGCTTCGCCCATGTCGCGGCGACACCGGTCCTTCTCAATCTCACGCTGATTGCCGCCGTGCTAGGACTGACGCCGCTGCTTCCCAATGCGGGCTATGCCGCGTCGATCGGCGTGGCGATCGCCGGCGTGCTGCAGTGGGTCTGGCTGCTGGTCGCCTGCGGGCGCGAGGAAGTCGGCATGGCGCTGGTGCGGCCGCGCTGGACTCCGCGGGTGGCGCGCCTGGTGAAGCTCGCGACACCGGTCGCGATCGGCGGCGGCGTGCAGCAGATCAGCGTCGTGCTCGACGTGGTCTGGGCCTCGCTGCTCCCCGTGGGCACCATCTCCGCCCTCTACTACGCCGACCGCATCGCCCAGCTGCCACTGGGCGTCGTCGGCATCGCCATCGGCACGGCGCTGCTGCCGCTGCTGGCGCGCGAGCTGCGCGCCGGCAACACCCAATCGGCCATGACCAATCAGAACCGCGCTCTGGAATTCGGCCTGCTGTTCAGCCTGCCGGCGGCGGTGGCGCTGTGGCTGCTGGCCGATCCGATCATCCGCGTGCTGTTCGAGCGCGGCCGGTTCCTGCCCGAGGACACGCTGCGCACCGCGAGTGCACTGGCCGCCTTTGCCGTCGGCCTCCCGGCGTTCGTGCTGGTCAAAGCGCTGGCGCCCGGCTTCTTCGCCCGCGAGGACACGCGCACGCCGCTCTACATCGCGGTTGCGGCGATCACGGCCAACGTCCTGCTCAACGTCTATTTCCTGTTCGCCACATCGCTGGAACTGGTCGGTATCGCCCTCGCCTCGTCGCTGTCGGGCTGGCTGAATGCGGCGCTGCTGGCCACGGTGTTGCGCCGCCGCGATCAGTGGGTGCCCGATGGACGTCTGATCTCGCGCGGCCTCCGTATCGCCGGCGCAAGCGCGGGCATGGGCGTGAGTCTCTGGCTCGGCCTGGAATGGCTGGCGAAGCCGTTGTCGCGTCCCGACATCGAAGGCGGCGTGGCACTGGCCGGTATCTGCCTGATCGGCGCAGCGGCCTATGCGCTGGCGGGCGCCGCGCTGGGCGTGATCAGACTCTCCGAGCTGCGCTACGTGATGCGCCGCCAGCCCAACCTCAAGTCAGCCGACCCAGGCGAACAACCGTGACCCCGGGCCGCAACGGCCGGGTCGACGAGGGCATGACCAGCACGCAATCGTCGTAGGGCGTCGTCACCGGCTCGCCATCGTCGTGGCCCAGCACGGTGCCGGCCTTGGCGATCACATCCTGGCCTTCGAAGCGCCGCGCCGGCGTGAAATTGCCGCGCCGGGTGGCGACCGCATGGGTCACCTCTACGACGCGCTGGCTTGCCGGCGTCGGCTGGCGCCAGTCGGCCGGCAGATCGGCCCCTTCGAGAATGCCCGTCTCGACCAGGAAGCGGGCCGTCACGTCCTTGGCGACGACCACCGACGAGGCGCGCCAGTGCTGGCCGGTCTCGATCAGCAGCGCGTTCTTCGGGCTCTTCGGATCGCCGAACCCGCCATAGTCGCGCATGCGCATGCCGGCGGCATGGCCGGCATCGCGCACGATGTCGACCGGCGTGCCGATTTTCTTCGCGAAGGCCACACCCTTGTCGAGCGGGCCCGAGAGCATCAGCGGCACGCAATCGTCATGCATGGAGTGTAGATCGAGCAGCAGGTCGGCGCGTTCGACGAACGGCTTCAGCACCTGCGCGCGCCTCGTCTCGACGGTGGTCGCAGGCTCGTCGAGGCGGCCCCAGACGCGGTTGAAGTCCTCGTCGACCAGGCGCGACTTGAACGGCGTCTTGCGATCGAACGCGTGATAGGCCTCGATGTTGTTGAAGGACAGGATCAGCGTGCCCTGGCGCGGCTTCACCTTCGCCGCCAGCAGCGCATCGACCACGATGGCGCCGGAGACCTCGTTGCCGTGCGTCAGCGACGCCACCATGACCGTCGGCCCCGGCTTGCCGCTCTCCAGCACGTGGATGTAGGGCGCGGCGCCCTTCTCCCACTTGCGCAGGTCAGGGAAGGCGAATTCGATCGGCGGCGTGTCGGGCATGTTTCGGACCATCGGCAGGTTGCACCGTTCCTTCGCATGCTAGTTTAGTCCGGACAAGGAGAAGCCAATGGCGCGCAGCCGCTATCGCTGGTTCATCGTCTTCCTGCTGTTCGCGATCACCGTCGTGAACTACATCGACCGCGCCGCCCTCTCCTACGCCATCCCCATGATCCAGCGCGATCTCGGCCTGTCGCCGGCGGAGACCGGCGCCATCCTCGGCGCGTTCGGCCTGGGCTATGCCGTCACGACCCTGATCGGCGGCTTCGCGGTGGATCGCTACGGCGCCCGGATGATCCTCACGATTGCAGCCGTGCTGTGGAGCCTGTCCATCGGCGCCACGGCGCTCGCGACCAGCGTCACCATTCTCTATGCAGCCCGCGTGCTGCTGGGCGTCTCGGAAGGGCCCAACTTCCCCGCCCTCACCGGTGCGGTCAGCCACTGGCTGTCGCCGCACGAACGGGCGACGGCACTGGCCAATGCACTGCTGGCGGTCCCGCTGGCACTGGCGATCGGCGGACCGCTGGTCACGGTGCTGCTCGGCTGGCTCGACTGGCGGCTCACCTTCGTCGTTCTGTTCGTGCTCTCCGCCGCGTGGATTCCGCTCTGGTATTTCTGCTTCCGGGACGACCCGTCGCAATCGCGTTTCGTGAACGAGGCCGAGCTGGGCCATATCCGCAAGGTCGACCCCGGCGTCACCGCCGCGCCGCACGCGGTCCTGAAATCGTGGCCCGAACCGGGCGTGGTGAAAGCGCTGCTGACCAACCGCACCCTGCTCGCCAACACCTGGGCCTTCTTCGTCTTCGGCTATTTCCTGTTCTTCTTCATGAGCTGGCTGCCGAGCTACCTGGAACGCAAATATGGGCTGGACCTCGCGTCCGTCGGCCTGTTCTCGGTCCTGCCCTGGCTGTCCGCCGCTTTCGTGCTGTGGGCCATGGGCCGCTGGTCGGACCATCTGCTCAAGACCACCGGCAGCATGCGCATCTCGCGTTCCTGGCTGATCGCCGGCAGCCAGTTCATAGCCGCCCTCGCCGTCATCCCGGTGGCGCTCACCGACGATCTCACGGTGGCGATTGCCGGCATCACCGTGGCGGTCGCGGCCTCGATGGGGGCCAACGCCGCCTACTATGCGGTGAACGTCGACATCGCACCGCAGCGCGCCGCGACGGCACTCGGCATCATGGACTTCGCCTTCGCCATCGCGGGTTTCCTGGCGCCCGCCATCACCGGCTGGGTGCTGAACATCCGCGGCTCCTTCGCCGACGGCTTCCTGCTGATGACCGCCCTCGCGCTCTCCTCTGTCGTGACAGTCCTGCTGTTCCACCATCCCGACAGGGATCGCGAGAGAGTCTGACGTTACCCCTCGCGATACCAGTTCGCGAGGTCCCAGGTGTTGTTGTCCCAGCCGCTGATCTCGAGCGCGAGGTCCGACGCAGCGGCAGCCGCGTTCGGACGCATGACCAGCGGGATGACCACATGGTTCTCGATCACCAGTTCGTTGCACCTGATCAGCATCGCCGCGCGCTTCACGGGATCGAGCTCGACCTGGGCCGCCTTGTGCGTCTCGTCATACTCCTTGTTCTGCCATCGCGTGATGTTGCGGCCCTGCCACTTGTTGTCCTTCGTGGCGGCTTCCCAGGAGCAGAACTGGCGCAGGAAGACCTCGGGATCGGGCGCGTTCATGCCGTTGCTGTATTCCTGAAGGTCGGCATAGAACTTGGTGTAGGTGTCGGGATTGGCGACGTCGGAGGAAAAGAACACCGAGGCCGTCACCGACTTCAGTTCCATGTCGATGCCGGCCCGCTGGGCGGCCTGCTTGATGATCTGCTGCGTCTTCTGGCGCGGCTGGTTGATCGAGGTCTGGTAGACGAACTTCAGCCGCTTGCCGTCCCTGGCCCGCACGCCGTCGGCGCCGCGCACCCAGCCGGCTTTGTCGAGCACGGCATTGGCCTTGTCGACGTTGAATTCGTACGACGTCCTGGTCGAGCGGAAGCGCTCGGGGTTGTTGATGTAGTTGGCCGTCGCGATGCCGATACGGCCATAGATGTGATCCTGGATCGACTTCTTGTCGATCACGAGCGAAAGCGCCTCGCGCACCGCACGATCCGACAGGATCGGATGCCTGGTCTTGAGGCTGGACCGCTCGCCATCGACCTCGGTCCACGGATCGGTGTTGTTCAGCTGCATGTGCTCGATGCCGCCGCCCAGGGTGACGATCACCCTTCCCTTGCCGCCCTTCTCCATGCGTACGAGGATTTCGTCCTCGACCTGCAGGTTCCAGGCGAAGTGGTATTCGCCGGTCTGCAGCACCGCGCGCGCCGCCGACACCGCATCGCCGCCGCCCTTCATCTCGATCGCGTCGAAATGCGGCCGGTTGGGCTCGTGATAGTCGCCGTTGATCTCGCCGGTGACGAGGTCGCCCGGCTTGAAGTCCTTGAACTTGTAGGGGCCGGTTCCGACCGGCTTCAGATTGGTCGGCGCCTCGCGCGACTTCGCGCCCGTATAGTCGCCGAACAGATGCTTGGGGATGATGCAGCCGGCCCAGCCCACGAACGTATCGGCCCAGAACGGGGTCGGCTGCTTGAAGGTCACGCGCACGGCATGGTCGTCGACCTTCTCGACCGTGACGTCGCGGTAGGAGCCGTTCGACACCGTCGCCGTGGCCGGATCGCTCGAATACGCCCAGGTGAAGACGACGTCGTCCGCGGTGAAGGGCTTGCCGTCGTGCCAGCGCACGTCCCGCTTCAGCTTCCAGACTACCGAGAGCCCATCGGCCGATAGGGTGCCGTCGGCCCGGTTGGGGATCGAGGCCGCGAGCTTGGGCCTCAGGTTGCCGTCGCGGTCCCAGGCGGCCAGCGGCTCGTAGAAGATCCGCGAGGCGTCCTGGTCCTTGGTGCCGACCGCGAAGTGCGGATTGAGGAGCGTCGGCCCCTGCCACCACATCACCTTGAGCAGCCCGCCGCCGCCGCGTTTCGTGGGCTTGTAGACCGGCTTGGACTGCGCCATCGCCAGACCGGAAAGCGCCAGGAGCTGGGTCGCCATGGGCGCGGTCAGCCCCGCCGCCGTCAGGCGCCGGATGAAGCCGCGGCGCGACAGGCGGCCGGCCTTCACCTTGTCGACGAGACTCCGCAAGCCACGCTCGTTCATCGATGCCTCCATCGCGATCGTCGAAGCCGTTCCCTGACGCTCCTGCTATCCTGCAAGATGCGTGCGAGTGCGATCGGAACAGCCGGAGCCGGCGTCGTCAACCAACGATGGGGCGATCGAGACACGACATGATCAATTCGAAGAGGACCACGAGCCTGCGCGCTGCTCTGGCCGCCGCGATCTCCGGCCTCCTGGCGACCGCTTCTCTGGCTGCGGACCCGCCTGACAAGGGCTGCAGTCAGGTGCAGGACTACAAGGAGATGGTCGAGTGCCATCGGCTGGACGCGGAAACGACCAATGCAAAGGTCGGCGAGGCGTACGAACTTCTCATGAAGAGACTGGGCGCGTCGTCGGCCGCCGAAAAGCTCGGCCAGTCACAGAAGGCCTGGCTCGAATATCGATCCAGCTACTGCGCCTTCATGGCCTCCGCCAACGAAGGCGGCAGCATCGTGCCTACAATCCACGCCTCGTGTTACGCGCGCATCGCCAGGTCCCGCCTGCATGAACTCGAATACCAGGTCGACTGCAAGGAAGGTTACTTGGGCTGCTTCCGGCAGCGCTGAACACCTTGATTACACGTCCGGTCTGCGCGATACCCGCCCGCCCCTGACCTTCCACCGGCGGGGTGCGCGGAGGTCCAAACCCCGCGCCATCGACCTCTTTCGGAGTCCACATCCATGACCGACACGACGACCGCCGCGGCCGGCGCGCCCAACCCGCATCTCGCCGCTTACGAGGCGCGCGGCCTCAAGGGCCGTATCCTCTCGGGCGTGCAGCCCACCGGCAATCTCCATCTCGGCAACTATCTCGGCGCGATCCGCAACTTCGCGCGCCTGCAGAACGACTACGAGTGCCTCTACTGCGTGGTCGACCAGCACGCGATCACCGTGCCGCAGGATCCCAAGATGCTCGCCGCGCAGACCCGCGAGATCGCCTCGGCCTTCCTCGCGGCCGGCGTCGACGGCACCAAGCAGATCGTGTTCAACCAGTCGATGGTGCCCGAGCACGCGCAGCTCGCCTGGATCTTCAATTGCGTGGCGCGCATGGGCTGGATGAGCCGCATGACGCAGTTCAAGGAGAAGGCCGGCAAGGACCGCGAGAACGTCTCGCTGGGCCTGTTCGCCTATCCGGCGCTAATGGCCGCCGACATCCTGATCTACAAGGCCACGCACGTGCCGGTGGGCGAGGACCAGAAGCAGCATCTCGAGCTGACGCGCGACATCGCCATCAAGTTCAACAACGATTTCAGCCAGCCCGACTTCTTCCCGATCACCGAGCCGCTGATCTTCGGCGCGGCAACGCGCGTCATGAGCCTGCGCGACGGCACCAAGAAGATGAGCAAGTCCGATCCGTCGGATTACTCGCGCATCAACCTCACCGACGATGCCGATGCGATCGCCCAGAAGATCCGTCGCGCCAAGACCGATCCGCTGCCGATGCCGGATACGCTGGAAGATGCCGAGAAGCGGCCGGACGCCGACAATCTGCTGGGCATCTACGCCGCCCTCGCCGACCAGGAGAAGGACGCCGTGGTCGCCCAGTTCGCCGGCAAGCAGTTCTCCGAGTTCAAGACGGCGCTGACCGAACTGGCGGTCACCAAGCTCGGCCCGATCGGCGCGGAGATGCAGCGTCTGATGAAGGACCCCGGCCATGTCGACGGCGTGCTGCGCAACGGCGCCCAGCGTGCCCGCGCCGTCGCCGCGCCGATCCTCGACGAGGTCTACCGGGCGGTCGGCTTCCTCAAGCCGTAGCCGTCAGCCTTCCATGCGCGTGAGGGCCCACTTCACGGTGGTGCCCTCCGGCGGGACCTGGCCGACCAGCACGATCTGCTCGGTGCGGCGCACGCGGCCCTCCTCGCCGAGATAGATGCTTTCGGCCAGACCGATGCCGGCGCCGGTCGCGCGCAGCCGCCATCCGCGGCCGCTCGGCAGCCGCATCAGCACGGCCTGTCCACTTTGGGCCAGGGTCGCCTTGACCGTCGGATGCAGGTGGAAGCGCACGATATAGCGCCGGTCCGGCACGGTGACCGGCCTGCCCTCGTAGCCCAGGAAGGAATCCTCGCCGCGCAGGTCGCCGCCGTCCGGCGACAGCCACAGGCGCCTGCGGTGGATGATGCCATAGAGCGAGCGGTAGCCGTCGTGGCACATGTCGAGCCACTGGGCGCCGGCATCGTCGGCGCGATCGATCAGCACGTTGCCGGCGCGATACTCCAGCGCGCCATGGGTGGTGATCTCGGTCGAATTGACGTCGTCCACCACCGCCGTCGAATGCGCGGCCGTGAAGCGCATGAAGTGCTGCCAGTCGCGCGGCGCGCCGGGATAGGTGCCGCAGTTCACGACAAGCCGCTCGTGCGCGGCGCTCATCTCGAAGCTCAAGGTGCCGGCATGGGCGATCCCGTCCATGCCGCGACCCGGCGGGCTGCCGGCATCGGCGATCACCAGCGACGTTCCGGCGGCCAGCCGCTGAAAGCCGCTCGCCAGCGCCATGGCCGGTGCGACTTCACCCGAACCGGTACGCGCCAGCACGAGGTCGATCAGCCGGCGGTCGCCTTCCCACGTGCCGTTGAACAGCGCCAGGCCGCCATCGCCATGGCGGAAGAAGCGCAACATCGGCGCCATGCGGTCGATCGCGGCCACCAGTTCGGCCGGCGCCCGGCGCTCGGCCGAAGCGAGGGCGGCCCGCACGTCGATCAGGTGGCGCAGGACGGTGAGCTGCAGGTGAGGGGCGCGTTCCGAGACGATGCCATCGTGCAGCACGTAGCGCTTCACGAACTTGGAGAGCCGCGCCAGCGACTGCTCGAGGCTCTTCTCGAAATGCTTGCCGTCGCGAATGAAGGCCAGGTCGGCGAAGATCAGCGCCTTGTAGACGGCCACGGCTTCGTGGCCGACCATGCCGCGGCGCGCGACCCGGCGCAGATGCACGCGCTGGCGACCGAGCGAAAAGACGAAACGGGCCGCGAATCCGGGATCGGCCGCCGCCGCCATCCATTCGTAGTGCCGGATCCAGGCGACCATGCGCGCCGCCAGCACGTCGCGCTTCCAGGTCACCGGCGACCAGCGCCATTCGCGGTTGGTCCAGTCGTCGACCAGCTTCGCGGCGAGCAGCGCCCCGTGCAGATCCCCGTTGTCGCGCAGGTCGCGCAGCCAGCCGAAGCCATTCAGCGCATCGAGCCAGAGCGGGGCGGCGCCGGCGCGCTGCCACGGCGGATCGTCCGAATCGGGCAGAACCGTGCCGCCGCTGCCGCCGGCCGCGAACTCGCCCGTCTGGAGAAGTCGCTGCCCAGCCGCCGGATCGCCCGGCCAGGAATCGGCCGCAACGGCAAAGAAGCTGCGGGGCGTGCCGTAGCCCAGGGTCAGGGAATAGAGCGACGAGCCGAGGAGCCAGCGCCCGAAGGCACGGCGTTCACCCTTCGCCGCTACAGACGGGCGGGTCGGGACAGAGCGGATCGGGCGGGCGCCGGAGACCAGAGGTTCCCCGTGCCGTCGTGTGTCAGCGACCAAGGTCATCTTTTCGTTCTTTGGCCCGGGGACTCGAGCAGCCGGGCGGTGGAGGGGTTTGGGATATTTTAGCCCAGCCGGAGCCCTCTGGCGATGGCCCGGTGGGACTTGAACCCTGGCCGCTGCATCCCAAATTCATTCCAAGGGAAGGCCTGCATGGGATTCCCTGCCACTCGCTCCATGGGAGGGGGGTCATATGAGTCGCGTGTCTATGTTCAATTCGCCCTTGTTACTGGGCTTCGACCAGCTCGAGCGGACGCTCGACCGCCTGGCCAAGAATGCCGAGGGCTATCCGCCTTACAACATCGAGCGGGTCGGCGAAAACGGCCTCCGGATCACCCTCGCCGTCGCCGGCTTCACGAGCGACGGACTGACCATCGAACTCCTCGAGAACCAGCTGACCGTCCGCGGCAGGCAGGCAGACGAGGGCGACAGGGTCTATCTCCATCGCGGCATCGCCGCGCGGCAATTCCAGCGATCCTTCATGCTGGCTGACGGGATCGAGGTCACCGGCGCCCGTCTCGACAACGGACTTCTGTCGATCGACCTGATGCGACCGGTCCTCGAACCGCGCATCCGAACCATCCGTATCGACGCCGACGGCCCGGCCGGCGGTACCGACCAGACGATCGATATCACCGCGCGTCGCAGCCGCTGAGGCGGAGCGCGTTGACGCTGCCAAGGAGGTAGCCATGGAAAACGATGTTGTGATGTTTACCCCTCTCGCCGATGAGGCGTTCCTCAGTCTCGGTGCCGAGCACATCGCCTACGTGAAGGAGATCAGCCTTCCCGACGGTGCTCATGCCATCGGCATCTTCTCCGCCGACGGCAAGCCGATGGCTTCGGCGCCCTCGATCGAGATCGCCCAAGCGCTGATCCGCCAGCACGAGCTCGAGCCCGCGCTCGTCCACTGAGGAACGTGTATCTGAGTCTTGAAGGATCGGCGGTTCAGGCCGCGCTCTGGGCCTGGACCGTTTCGATGAGTAGCGCGTAGAGCGCCTCGGCATTGTCCGTTGCCCGCAGCTTCTCCACGAGGCTGCGGTCGCGCAACAGGCGCGACACCCGCGCGAGAGCCTTGAGGTGATCCGCCCCGGCACCTTCGGGTGTCACCAGCAGGAACACGATGTCCACGGGGCGCTCGTCGATCGCATCGAAATCGACCGGCTGGGCCATGCGGGCGAACAGGCCCAAGGGTTTCGTCATGGTCGACAGGCGACCGTGCGGAATCGCAATGCCGCCGCCAATGCCGGTCGACCCCAGGCGCTCCCGTTCGAGCAGGCGGTCGAACAGCTTGCGCTCGTCGACGTTGAAAAGACCAGACGCACGGCTGGCGAGTTCGGCCAGCAACGCCTTCTTCCCGGTTGCCTTGGCGCTGGCCAGAACGGCATCCGGACCGGTCAGCAAATCGGCGATTTCCACAATGTCACCAATGGGTTAGCGAGCGCGAACTTTGGCGGCCCGGCGAGGGGTGCGCCCCTATAGGCGCCTCCCCCGACCGGGTCAAGCCGTGGTTCGGATGCACGCCGGCCCCGCCCGGCGCCCGTCAGTCGGCCGGGCCCGTCATCGCCTGCGCGGCGAGGGCGGCATTGGACATGACCGAGGGCATCTGGCGGCTCATTCCCAGTCGACCGAGGCGACGGCGCTCGGCCGACGAGGGAATGCGCATGGCCTCGCGATACTTGGCGACCGTCCGGCGTGCGATCTCGATACCCTCGCCCTTCAGCAGGTCGACGATGCGATCGTCGCTGAGCGGCTGGTGGGCATTCTCGCCGCCCACCAGAAGCTTGATGCGCGACCGCACCGATTCCGAGGAGACGACGACGCCCGGCGTGCGCGCGGGCAGCGCCGAGGTGAAGAAGTACTTCAGCTCGAAGATGCCGCGCGGCGTGTTGATGTACTTGTTCGAGGTGACGCGGCTCACCGTGCTCTCGTGCAGCTCCGTGGCGATGGCAATGTCGCGCAGCACCAGCGGCTTCAGCGCGCTCACGCCATGGCGGAAGAACCCGTCCTGCTGGCGCACGATCTCGCGCGCGACCTTGAGGATGGTGGTCGCCCGCTGCTCCAGCGTCTTGACCAGCCAGTTGGCCGACTGGAACCGTTCGGCGACGAAGTCGCGGTCGGGCTTGGCGCGCGCGCCCTTCATCAACGTGGCGTGATAGTTGCGATCGACCAGGACCTTGGGCAGCGCATCGGTGTTGAGTTCGATGTGCCATCCCTCCTCGCCGGTCTCGGGATCCTTGGCCGGCGTCAGGTAGAGATCGGGTTGCACCGGCTGGATCGGCTCGAAGTCGAAGGCCTGCCCGGGACGCGGATCGAGCGTGCGCAGCTCGGTCAGCATGTCGCGCAGATCCTCGTCATCGACACCGCAGCGGCGGCGAAGCTGGCCCAGCTCGCCCGCGGCGACGAGATCGAGATTGTCGAGCAGCGCCTTCATCGCCGGATCCAGGCGATTGCGCTCGGCCAGCTGGGCGCCCAGGCACTCGGCGACGGTGCGCGAGAACAGGCCGGCCGGCTCCATCTGGCGCAGGCGCGCCCAGATCTTCTCCACGACGGCGATGTCGGACGCGACGGCTTCGGCGATGGCGGCCGGGTCGACGCGGCAGTAGCCCGCCTCGTCGAGACCTTCCGCGATCTTCAGGGCAATTCGGCGCTCCGCCGGATCCTGGAACAGGATCTCGAGCTGCTCGAGCACATGGACCGCCATGGAGCGCGGCCGCTCGGCCACGAAATCGAGCGCGTCGGGCGCGTCCTCGCGCTGGCCGACCCGGCTCGCCGCGGCATCCCCGCCCCGGTCGGCATGTTCGCGGGACCAGCGATCGTCGGCTTCGGCAAGGGCGGGTGCCGCGGCCGCCAGGGCGTCCGCCGTGTCTCCGCTGGCCTCCAGGACCGGTGGCTCGTACTCGGCTGTGGGCCCCTCGTCGGAGGCCCCCTCCGAGAGCAGCGGGTTCTTTTCAAGTTCCTGTTGAATGAACGCCGCCAGCTCCAGGTGCGAAAATTGCAGCAGCTTGATGGCCTGCTGGAGCTGTGGCGTCATCGCCAAGGTCTGGCGCGACGCGAGGATTAGGCTCGGACCGATACGCATGACACCCCACCCCTGAAGGTCGTTGGACCTCCCCGATGGGTAGTCTACAGCAAGAACCGTGCCAATGTCAGCGCGGTCGACGACTCAGTGCGCGAAGATGTCCGTTTCAGGCCAGCCGGCGATGTCGAGACGCGCGCGGGTCGGCAGGAAGGCGAAAGCGGCCTCCGCCAGTTCGCGACGGCCCTCGCGCTCCAGGAGGACATCGAGCTTGGCCTTGAGCGCATGCAGATGCAGCACATCTGAAGCGGCGTAGGCAAGTTGCTCGTCGGTCAGGCTGTCGGCACCCCAGTCCGAAGTCTGCTGCTGCTTGGACAGGTCGACGCCCAGCAGCTCCCGGCACAGCTCCTTCAGACCGAAGCGATCGGTGAAGGTGCGAACCAGCTTGGCCGCGATCTTGGTGCAGTAGACCGGCTCGCAGCGCACGCCCAGCGAATGCTCGAGCACGGCGATGTCGAAGCGGCCGAAATGAAAGAGCTTGAGCACGTTGGGGTCGGCGATCAGGGCGGCCAGCCGCGGCGCCTTGGCGGCGCCCTTCGGGGCTCCGCGCGGAATCTGGACCAGATGGGCATTGCCGTCGCCGCCCGATAGCTGAACCAGGCAGAGCCGGTCGCGATGAGGATTGAGACCCATGGTCTCGGTATCGATGGCCACCACCCGGCCAAACGAAACATCCGCGGGAAGATCGCCGCGGTGAAGGCTGATCGCCATTTATAAAGTGCTCCGACTGACCTGCATGGTGCCCAGGAGAAGACTCGAACTTCCACGCCTCGCGGCGCTAGTACCTGAAACTAGTGCGTCTACCAATTCCGCCACCTGGGCACGGCATGCGGTCTAGTGCGGGCGCTGAGTTAGTGCCCGGCCGCGCCGATGTCAACCACGGAGGACGCGTCCATACCGCGTGCCGGCGCGCTTGCCCCTTGAACCTTCATGGTATTGGGCTATAGGCAGCATCATGAGCATCAAGCAGGTCACGGTTTTTGGCGGCAGCGGCTTCGTCGGCCGCGCCATCGTGCGGGCGCTGGCGCAGGAGGGATATCAGGTCCAAGTGGCCTGCCGGCGCATCGAGCTCGCGGAGCGGATCAAGACCGCGGGCGATGTCGGCCAGATCACCATCCTGCGCACCAACCTGCGCATTCCCGCCTCGGTCGCGGCCGCCGTCTCCGGCAGCCAGGCCGTGATCAACGCCTCCGGCATCGCCTTCCAGCGCGGCCGGCAGCGCTACGAGGCCGTCCATGTCGAGGGCGCCCGGGCGATCGCGGAGGCCGCCAGCGCCGCGGGCGCACAGCGCCTGGTGCATATTTCCGGCATCGGTGCGGACCAGCGCAATTCGACCAACAAGTACATCCGCTCCAAGGTCGACGCCGAGGATGCGATCGTCGCGGGCTTCCCGAATGCCACGATCCTGCGTCCGAGCGTGGTCTTCGGGCCCGAGGACGCGATGTTCAACCGCATGGCACAGATCGCCGCCAAGGCGCCGTTCGTGCCCGTGGTCGGCGACGGCTCGGCCAGGGTCCAGCCGGTCTATGTCGGCGATGTCGCCGCCGCCGCCGTGGCGGTGCTGGCACGGCCCGAGACCGCCAAGACCGTGTTCGAACTGGGCGGTCCGCGCGTCTACACCTATCGCGAGATTGCCGCGCTCGTGCTGCGCGAGATCGACCGCCACAAGCGCATCGTGGGCGTGCCGGCCGGCTTGATGAAGATCGCAGGCTTCTTCGCAGAATTCCTGCCTGTCCCGCCCCTGACCTCCGACCAGGTCGATCTGCTGGTGGCCGACAACATCGCCCGCCCCGGCGCCCCCGGACTTGCCGAACTCGGCATCGCGCCGACCGCCGCCGAGGCCATCCTGCCGATGTATCTCGACCGCTATCGCATCGGCGGCCGCTACAACCGGCACGCGCCGGCCTAATCCGCAAATAAAGGCGTCATCGATCGCGCCTATGCTTGCCCAAAGCGATTAGTCCTAATTCGGTATTACATGGTGGTACGAGACGCCATCCTCTGCGGCCAACCGTCTTTTTCAGCCCACGCTCGGAAATATTAGGTCAATATTATTGACTATCGTTTCGCGGCATGATTTAAGCAGTCAACAACGCAGCAAAGGCGCGATCGGCGCGCTTCTTGCGTAATTAAATTTCACAAACTGTCCGAGGAGGCCGGGGATGGCCGAGAGGATGCTGAAGTTCGTCGGAACGCCGCAAGCCATGCCCGACAAGCGGCCGGCAGCCGAACGCCGTCGCGACTTCGACGAGATCTATGAGGGCTTCGCCAAGGAGAAGGCAGCCGAGCAGGCGGCCCGCTGCTCGCAATGCGGCGTGCCCTTCTGTCAGATCCATTGCCCGCTCAACAACAACATCCCCGACTGGCTGAAGCTTACCGCCGAGGGCCGGCTCGAGGAGGCCTACGAACTCTCCTCCGCGACCAACAACTTTCCGGAGATCTGCGGACGCATCTGCCCGCAGGACAGGCTCTGCGAAGGCAACTGCGTCATCGAGAAGGGATTCGAAGCCGTCACGATCGGCTCGGTCGAGAAGTACATCACCGACACCGCCTGGCAGCGCGGCTGGGTGAAGCCGATCCAGCCGCGGCGCGAGCGGCCCGAAAGCGTCGGCATCGTCGGCGCCGGCCCGGCCGGCCTCGCCGCGGCCGAGCAGCTTCGCCGCAAGGGCTACCAGGTCGCGATCTACGATCGCTACGACCGGGTCGGCGGCCTGATGATCTACGGCATCCCGAACTTCAAGCTCGAGAAGGAGATCGTGCAGCGCCGCGAGACGCTGCTGCGCGACTCGAAGGTCACCTTCCATCTGAACTGCGAGGTCGGCCGCGACGTTTCGCTCGAGGAGCTGCGCGCGCGTCACGGCGCCGTGCTGATCGCCACCGGCGTCTACAAGGCGCGCGACATCGCCGCCCCCGGCGTCGGCCTCGCGGGCATCGCCCCGGCGCTCGACTATCTCACCGCCTCGAACCGCCAGGGCCTGGGCGACACCGTCCCCGCGTTCGAATCGGGCATGCTGAATGCCGCGGGCAAGAACGTCGTGGTGATCGGCGGCGGCGACACGGCGATGGATTGCGTGCGCACGGCCGTGCGCCAGGGTGCCAAGTCGGTGAAGTGTCTCTATCGCCGCGACCGCGCCAACATGCCGGGCTCGCAGCGCGAGGTGAAGCACGCCGAGGAGGAAGGCGTAGAGTTCGTGTGGCTGGCCGCGCCGCAAGCCTTCCTCGGCAAGGAGACGGTGAGCCACGTCCGCACCGTGCGCATCCATCTCGGCATGCCGGATGCTTCTGGCCGCCAGACACCGCAGGAGATTCCCAACAGTCACGTCAACATCGAGGCCGACCTCGTGCTAATGGCGCTGGGCTTCGATCCGGAGGATCTGCCGGCCGCGATGAGCGCGCCGGACCTCGGCGTCACCGGCTGGAACACGCTCAAGATCGACTGGAAGAGCATGATGACCAGCCTCGACGGCGTGTTCGCCGCCGGCGACATCGTGCGCGGCGCCTCGCTGGTCGTGTGGGCGGTTCGCGATGGCCGCGATGCCGCCGAGCGCATTCACACCCATCTGACCGCCAAGGCGCTGGCCGCCCAGAGCATCGCGGCGGAGTAGACCATGCTGAAGGTTTATGACTTCACCGGGTCGGGCAACGGCTACAAGGTGTGGCTGCTGATGTCGCAGCTCGGCGTAGCGTTCGAGCGCATCGAGTGCGACATCCTGAAGGGCGAGACGCGCACGCCCGCGTTCCTGGCGAAGAACCCGAACGGCCGCATCCCGACGCTCGAACTGGAGGACGGCACGTTCCTCTTCGAATCGGGTGCGATCCTCTGGTACCTGGCCGAGGGCACGGGCTTCGCGCCTTCAGACCGGTTGTCGCGCGCAAGAACGCTGCAATGGATGTTCTTCGAGCAGTACAGCCACGAGCCCTATATCGCCGTGGCGCGCTTCTGGGAGCACTTCCTCGACAAGCTCTCGCCGCAGCAGGAAGCCAACCTGCCCGACATCATGAAGAAGGGCTATGCCGCGCTCGACGTGATGGAGAAGCACCTGGCGACGCGACGGTTCTTCGTCGACGAGCGCTACGGCCTCGCCGACATCGCGCTCTATGCCTACACGCATGTCGCCGACGAGGGCGGGTTCGACCTGTCGGCCTATCCGAACATCACGTCATGGCTCGCGCGCGTGAAGGCGCAGCCCGGCCATGTCGCGATCGATCACACGTTCTGACCAAGGGAGAAAAAGAAAATGCCGATGATCAACGTCCAGATGTTCGAGGGCCGCACGATCGAGCAGCGCCGCGCGCTGGCGAAAGAGCTGACCGACGGCGCCTGCCGCGCGCTGGGCTGCACGCCCGACGCCGTGCAGATCATCCTGACCGACATCAAGAAAGAGAACTGGGCCGAAGCCGGCAAGCTGTTCTCCGACACATGATCTTCTGACCGAAAGACCCGTCGCGTTGCTCTCCCCCTCCCTGCCTCCCCCGTATGACGGAGGTGGATGAGGCAAAGGCACTCGCGGCGCCCTCTCCAATCCCTCCCCCGTCACACGGGGGAGGTGGCCGAAGGCCGGAGGGGGAAAGCCACGATAAGGAATAGTTCCATGTCCATCCTTCCCTTCGATGCCGAGCAGTTCGTCCGCGACTACAAGAGCGGCACCGCCAAGCTCACCGCCGCCTATGGCTACAACCCCGCCGAGGGACTCGATTCCTGCGGCGTCGGTCTCGTGGTGGCGCTGGACGGCAAGCGCCGCCGCGACGTGGTCGCGGCGGGCATCGATGCGCTGAAGGCGGTGTGGCACCGCGGCGCGGTCGACGCCGACGGCAAGACGGGCGACGGCGCGGGCCTTCACGTCGAGATCCCGCAGGACTTCTTCAAGGAATATGTCCGCGACTCGAGCGGCGAGGTCCCGCAGGTCGGCCGCATCGCGGTCGGCATGGTGTTCCTGCCGCGCACCGATCTCGGTGCGCAGGAGCGCTGCCGCACCATCGTCGAGACCGAGATCCTGCGCTTCGGCCACACGATCCTGGGCTGGCGGCAGGTGCCGGTCGACATCTCGGTCATCGGCGCCAAGGCCAACGAGACGCGGCCCGAGATCGAACAGATCCTGATCGGCCGCGGCGACGCCAAGCTCGACAACCGCGAATTCGAGAAGCAGCTCTACATCCTGCGCCGGCGCATGGAGAAGGCGGCGCTCGCCGAGAACATCGCCGAGTTCTACGTCTGCTCCCTGTCCTGCCGGTCGGTCGTCTACAAGGGCATGTTCCTCGCCGAGCATCTGTCGGCCTTCTATCCCGACCTGCTCGACGAGCGCTTCGTCTCGCGCTTCGCGATCTTCCATCAGCGCTATTCGACCAACACCTTCCCGCAATGGAAGCTGGCGCAGCCCTTCCGCGTGCTCGCCCACAACGGCGAGATCAACACCATCCTGGGCAACGTCAACTGGATGAAGAGCCACGAGGCGCGCCTCGAGCACGAGACCTTCGGCCGCTTCATCGAGGACCTGAAGCCGATCGTGCAGCCCGGGGCGTCCGATTCGTCGGCGCTCGACAACGTGTTCGAGCTGCTGGTCCGTGGCCATCGCAACCTGCCGATGGTCAAGACGATGATGATTCCCGAAGCCTCGGCCACGAATCCCAACGTGCCGGCCGACCATCGCGCCATGTACAACTACGTGAACGGCGTCATGGAGCCGTGGGACGGGCCGGCCGCCATCGCCGCCGTCGCCGGCAAGTGGGCGCTGGTCGGGCTCGACCGCAACGGGCTGCGGCCCATGCGCTACGTGATGACGTCCGACAAGCTGCTGATCGCCGGTTCGGAAGCCGGCATGGTGCCGCAGGACGAGGCCAAGATCGTCGAGAAGGGCCGCCTCGGCCCGGGCGAGATGCTGGCCGTCGATATGGACAAGCCCAAGGTCTACAAGGACCGCAAGCTGAAGGACAAGCTCGCGGCGACGCACGACTATGCGAGCTGGACGCAGCGCACGGTCGAACTCGATTCGCTGATCCGCCAGGACGCGCCCGCGACCGAGCACTTTGCGGCCGACGAGCTGCGCCGCCGCCAGTTCGCGGCCGGCTGGTCGATCGAGGATCTCGAGGCGATCCTCCATCCCATGGTCGAGGACGGCAAGGAGGCCGTCGGCTCGATGGGTGACGACGCACCGCTCGCGGTGCTGAGCGATACCTATCGCGGCATGCACCATTACTTCCGGCAGAACTTCAGCCAGGTCACGAACCCGCCGATCGACAGCTTGCGCGAACGCAACGTGATGACGATCCGCACGCGGCTGGGCAATCTCGGCAACATCCTCGACGAGACGCCCGACCAGAGCGAAATGCTGTCCCTGCAGTCGCCGATCGTGCTCAACGCCGAGTTCGAGGCGATGCGCAAGTACATGGGCGATACGGTCGCGCGCATCGACTGCACCTTCGATCCGAAGGGTGGCCTCGACGCGATGCGCCAGTCCTTCGAGCGCATCTGCAAGGAAGCCGAGGACGCCGTGCGCAGCGGCTGCCTGCACATCGTGCTGACCGACGCCAATATCGGCCCCGACCGCGCCGCCCTGCCGATGATCCTGGCGGCCGGCGCCGTGCACTCCTACCTGGTGCGCCAGTCGCTGCGCACTTTCACCTCGCTGAACGTGCGCTCGGGCGAATGCCTCGACGTGCATTATGTCGCCGTCATCATCGGCGTCGGCGCGACGACGGTGAACCCCTACCTCGCCGAGGAGACGATCGCGGCCCGCCACGCGCGCGGCCTGTTCGGCAAGCTGTCGCTCGGCCAGTGCCTGGCGAACTTCAAGAAGGCGCTGGACGAGGGCCTGCTCAAGGTGATGTCCAAGATGGGCATCTCGGTCCTGTCGTCGTACCGCGGCGGCTGCAACTTCGAGGCGGTCGGGCTGTCGCGCTCGCTTGTCGCCGAGTTCTTCCCCGGCATGCCCTCGCGCATCTCGGGCATCGGCCTGCGCGGGGTGCAGGAGGAGATCGCCGAGCAGCATGCGCGCGCCTTCGACGAGGACGTGATCGCGCTGCCGATCGGCGGCTTCTACAAGGCGCGCCGCGGCGGCGACCGGCACAATTTCGAGGGCGCGCTGATCCACATGCTGCAGGACGCGGTGAACACCGAGTCCTACGCGAAGTACCGCAAGTACAGCGAGGCGGTGCGCCGCCAGCCGCCGATCAACCTGCGCGACCTGCTCGACTTCAAGCCCGACCGCACG
Source organism: Reyranella sp. (assembly GCF_965228225.1). Classification (GTDB taxonomy): domain Bacteria; phylum Pseudomonadota; class Alphaproteobacteria; order Reyranellales; family Reyranellaceae; genus Reyranella. The sequence goes on from NZ_OZ245801.1 coordinate 4,853,032, forward strand.
CCGATCGCCCTCGACGACGTCGAGTCGATCACAGAGCTGCGCAAGCGCCTGGTGGCGCCCGGCATCTCGCTGGGCGCGCTGGGACCGGAGGCGCATGAGACATTGTCGATCGCCATGAACCGCATCGGCGCCAAGTCCGATTCCGGTGAAGGCGGCGAGGATGCCGCGCGCTACAAGCCGCGTCCGAACGGCGACAACGCCTCCTCGGCCATCAAGCAGGTGGCGTCCGGCCGGTTCGGCGTCACCGCCGAGTACCTGAACAACTGCCGCGAGATCGAGATCAAGGTGGCCCAGGGCGCCAAGCCCGGCGAAGGCGGCCAGCTTCCCGGCCTCAAGGTCACGGAGATGATCGCCAAGCTGCGTCACTCGACGCCCGGCGTCACCTTGATCAGCCCGCCGCCGCACCACGACATCTATTCGATCGAGGATCTGGCGCAGCTGATCTACGACCTGAAGCAGATCAATCCCGAGGCGCGCGTGACCGTGAAGCTGGTCGCGCGCTCCGGCATCGGCACGATCGCGGCGGGCGTGGCCAAGGCCAAGGCCGACGTGATCCTGGTGTCGGGCCACAATGGCGGCACCGGCGCCTCGCCCCAGACCAGCATCAAGTATGCCGGCATCCCGTGGGAGATGGGCCTGTCGGAAACCCACCAGGTGCTGACCCTGAACCGGCTGCGCGACAAGGTGCTGCTGCGCACCGACGGCGGCATCAAGACCGGCCGCGACGTGGTGATCGCCGCCATGCTGGGCGCGGAAGAATACGGGCTCGGCACGGCCTCGCTGATCGCCATGGGCTGCATCATGGTCCGGCAGTGCCATTCCAACACCTGTCCGGTGGGCGTCTGCACGCAGGATCCCAAGCTGCGCGAAAAGTTCGAGGGTTCGCCGGAGAAGGTGGTGAACCTGTTCAGCTTCGTCGCCGAGGAGGTGCGCGAGATCCTGGCGCAGCTCGGCTACAAGTCGCTGCTCGAGATCGTCGGCCGCTCCGACCTCCTGAAGCAGGTCGGCCGCGGCGCGCGCCATCTCGACGATCTCGACCTCAACCCGCTGCTGACGCGGGCCGATGGCGGGCACGAGACCGTGCACTGCACGGTCGAGGGCCGCAACGAGGTGCCCGACACGCTCGACGCCCAGATGCTGCGCGACGTGCAGCCGCTCTTCAGCCACCGCGAGAAGATGCAGCTGCAGTACAGCGTGCGGAACACCCATCGCGCCGTCGGCACGCGGCTGTCGGCGATGATCACGCGCAAGTACGGCATGACGGGCCTGCCGCCCGACACGGTGACCGTGCGGCTGCGCGGCACCGCCGGCCAGTCGCTGGGCGCCTTCGCCGTGCAGGGCATGAAGCTCGAAGTGTTCGGCGACGCCAACGACTATGTCGGCAAGGGCCTGAGCGGCGGCACCATCGTGGTGAAGCCGACCATCTCCAGCCCGCTGGTGCCGGAAGCCAATGCCATCATCGGCAATACGGTCCTGTACGGCGCGACGGCGGGCAAGCTCTTCGCCTCGGGCCGCGCCGGCGAGCGCTTCGCCGTGCGCAACTCGGGCGCCGATGCGGTGGTCGAGGGGCTGGGTTCCAACGGCTGCGAGTATATGACCGGCGGCACGGCGGTCATCCTGGGACCGATCGGCGTCAACTTCGGCGCCGGCATGACCGGCGGCATGGCGTTCCTCTATGACCCCGAGGATGCCTTCCAGCTCAAGGTCAATCCCGAGACGGTGACGTGGCAGCGCATCGACCATCCGCACTGGGAGGCCGTGCTCAAGGGCCTGGTGGCGGAACATGTCGCCGAGACCAAGTCGCCGCTGGGCGCGCGCCTGCTGAACGACTGGGATCGCGAGGTCGGGCATTTCTGGCAGGTCGTGCCGAAGGAGATGCTGACGCGTCTGCCGCAGCCACTTACCGTCGCACAGGAAATGCGCGCCTAAGGGACGAGTTCGATACCCAAACCCCGCCGGGAATCACTCCCCGGCGGGGAGGGCCCGGTCATTTCAGTTGTTTGGCCTGTTTCGTTTGGTGCGTTTACGCCACCAGATCGCCGACCTGATTGCCAGCGGGCGCGCGGCCGACGACAATCCGCTATGCCCCTGATCGAAATCGAACGGCGCGACGCCGGCGCCGGCACCATTGCCATCGTGCGCTTCAACAATCCGCCCAAGGGCTACATGAACGCCGCGATGGTCGGCGAACTCGACACCGCCGTCGACGGGCTGCTGGCCGACGAGACCGTGCGGGTGCTGGTCTTCACCGGCGCACTGAACGGCGTTTTCATCGAGCACTACGATGTCTCCGAACTGCTTGCCCTCTCGGAGAAGCTGCGCGCCAAGGGCGCGACCTTCTCGCTCGACCGGCCCTCGCCCGAGAGCGCCTACCACCGGATCCTCACCCGCCTCGAAACCGCGCCCAAGCCGGTGATCGCCGCGATCAACGGCACGGCGATGGGCGGCGGCTTCGAGTTCTGCATGGCCTGCGACATCCGCCTCGCCGAGCGTGGCGCCTATTGGCTGGGCCAGCCCGAGATCAACATCGGCATCCTGGCCGGCGCCGGCGGCACCCAGCGTCTCGTGCGCCTGGTCGGCGAGGCGCGGGCCCTCGAACTGTCGCTGCTGGGCCGCACCGTATCGCCCGACGAGGCCGCGAGCCTCGGCATGGTCCATGCCGCGGTCGACGGGCCGGTACTGGACCATGCGATGACGATGGCGAAGCGGCTGGCCGCGCAGCCGCCGCGGGCGGTGGCGCACATCAAGCGGCTGGTCCGGTCGGCAACTGAAACACCGCTGTCACAAGGCCTCGCCAGCGAACGAACGCTGTTCATGGACCTCGCCGTGAGCGACGATGGGCACCGGCTGATGGGGGAATTCGTCGCCGGAAAGCGGACAATTCGCGACTGATTGACAGGCAAGTGGCGGCCCTTCCATATGCCGGGACCCCCAGCGAGTATGGGCAGGCGAGGACGGAACACAGCGATGGCAAACAAGGTCTACAAGGATGCGAAGTCGGCGCTCGAGGGCCTGCTGCGCGACGATCTGATGCTGATGTGCGGCGGCTTCGGCCTGGTCGGCATTCCCGAAAGGCTGATCGGTGCGGTGCGCGATTCGGGCGTTAAGGGCCTCACCTGCGTCTCGAACAATGCCGGCATCGACGGCGCGGGTCTCGGCCTGCTGCTCGAGACCGGGCAGGTGAAGAAGATGATCAGCTCGTACGTCGGCGAGAACAAGACCTTCGCCAAGCTCTACCTCGACGGCAAGCTGGAGCTCGAATTCAACCCGCAGGGCACCCTGGCTGAACGCTGCCGCGCTGGCGGCGCCGGCATCCCGGCCTTCTACACCAAGACCGGCGTCGGCACGCTGGTGGCCGAGGGCAAGGAGACCAAGGTCTTCGACGGCGAGGAATATGTGATGGAGCGCGGCCTGTTCGGCGACATCGCGCTGATCAAGGCCTGGAAGGGCGACACGTCGGGAAACCTGATCTACCGGAAGGCCGCGCGGAACTTCAATCCGATGATGGCGACCGCCGCGAAGGTCTGCGTCGCCGAGGTCGAGGAGCTGGTGCCGGTCGGCGAGCTCGATCCCGACCACATCCACACGCCTTCCGTGTTCGTGAAGCGCATCTTCTGCGGTGCGCCCTACGACAAGCAGATCGAACAGCGCACCGTACGCAAGGCTTGAGGAGAGAACGATGGCCTGGACCCGCGATCAGATGGCGGCACGCGCCGCCAAGGAACTGAAGGACGGCTTCTACGTGAACCTCGGCATCGGCATCCCGACGCTGGTGTCGAACTATGTCCCTGAGGATGTCGACATCACGCTGCAGAGCGAGAACGGCATGCTGGGCGTCGGTCCCTTCCCCTACGACAACGAGGTCGATGCCGACATCATCAATGCCGGCAAGCAGACCGTGACCGAGGTCAAGGGCACGTCCTATTTCAGCTCGGCCGACAGCTTCGCGATGATCCGCGGCGGCCATATCGACCTGTCGATCCTGGGCGCCATGGAAGTGGCGGAGAACGGCGACCTCGCCAACTGGATGATCCCGGGCAAGATGGTCAAGGGCATGGGCGGCGCCATGGACCTGGTGGCCGGCGTGAAGCGCGTGATCGTCACCATGGAGCATGTCTCCAAGGACGGCGCCTCGAAGCTGCTGGGCGAATGCACCCTGCCGCTGACCGGCCGGCGCGTGGTCGACATGGTGATCTCCGAGCTCGGCGTCTTCGCCGTCGACAAGAAGGGCGATGGCGGCGTCACGCTGATCGAACTCGCCGACGGCGTCACCGTCGACGAGGTCAAGGCCAAGACCAAGGCCAAGCTCTCGATCGCGGCGGGGCTGAAGGTCGCTTAGCTCAACTTGCCTCCCCCGTAAGACGGGGGAGGAGATGAAGGTTGGTAGTCAGATCACCACTTCGACAGATACTGCCTGAGCGGTTCGGCGCCCGGGTTGGTGAAGCGGCGGTCGAGCACGACGCCCTTCGCCGTGGCGCCGCTGCCGTAATAGAGCGCGTTCCAGTCGTTGTCGGCGTCGATGTAGGAGCCCTCGATCGAGGCGCCGGCGAACAGGCCCTGCGAGTTGGCGAAGGCCACGATGTCGGCGCCGCCGGCCGCGGTCGAGGCGCCCTCGAGGCCGATGCCGACCGCGACCATGGTCACGCCCGCTTCCGCCCCGAACTTGAACTTGTGATCGATGATCGCCTGCAGGCCCTTCTCGGTCCGGATGATGAACACGATCTCGGAAACCTTGCCGCCGACCTGCAGCCCCACGCTGCCGGACCCCATCATATAGAAGGCCGGGTAGCTCCAGTTGTTGGGCGAGCTGCGCCCCAGCAGGACGCCGCGACCACCGGCGGCGCCGAAGATGAACCCGCCCTGGACGAGCTCGGGAATGATCAGGACGCCACGCGCATTGACCATCTGTCCGGCGGCGTCGGGGAAGTCGGGGCCGCCCAGGATCTTCCGGGCGGTGGCGAGGCAGGAATCGACCAGCGACTGGCGCTTGGCGTCGGCACGGGCCGGCATTGAGGTCAGGAACGGCGCGGCGAACGCGGCCGCGGTGCCCGAAAGGACGGTTCGGCGATCGAGCTTCATTTGTGCTCCGTGTGGCTGGCGACCGACGCCGAGGGAGCGCCTGGATGGTCACAAGAGCTGAATCATACCACGTTTCGCGGCCGATTGGGCCGCCCTCAGCGCGACCGCGCCGGGCGGTCCTTCATCACCAGAGGCAGGCCCGCGGCCATCAGGATCACCCGGTCGGCACGCTCGGCAATACGCATATTCAGCCGGCCCATCGCGTCCCGGAAGGTCCGGCCGAGGGGGGTCTCGGGCACGATGCCGAGGCCCACTTCGTTGCTGACGAACACCACCGGCTGGTTGTGATCATCGAGTGACCGGACCAGATCGTCGGTCGCCTGGTCGACATCCTCGCCGGCATGCATGAGGTTCGAGAGCCAGAGGGTGAGGCAGTCGACCAGCATCGGCTGCCCCTTCGCGGCCGCCTCTTCCATCACCTCGGCGAGCTTCAGCGGTTCCTCGATCGTGGTCCAGGCGACGCCGCGGCGCGTGCGATGGGCCATGATCCGGGTCGCCATCTCGACGTCGCCCGCCTCGGCGGTGGCGACATAGACGGCCGGCCGCGGGGTGCCGCCGTGCAGGGTGCCGGTCACCAGCCGCTCGGCATGGGTGCTCTTGCCCGAGCGGGCGCCGCCCAGCACGAGCGTCACCGGCGGCAGCGGGAAGGTGGAGATATGTTCCATCAGCCGGGCGTCGCGCCGACCAGCCAGCAGGCACCGGGAAGCGACACGCCGTCCTTCGTGGCGTGCGGGGTCAGCGCCTCGATGATCGCAGCCTTCGCCTGCGCGGCAGCGGCCGGATCGGCTTCGGCGAGAGGGCGGGCCAGCGGCCCGAAGCGGCCGGCATTGGCCACGACGTCGGCCGGGTCGCGGCCCATCCAGATCTCGACGTCGAGCGGCTCGATCGCGAGATTGCTGAAACCCGCGCCCGTCAGGATGCGTTCGACGCGCGCGCGGTCGCCGAAGGCGAACTGCCCGGGATCTTCGGGACCGGGCCGCGGCATCGGCGGCAGGAACGGCGCGGCCGCCTGCACCGGTGTGCGGCTCCAGGGATTGTCCCGCGCGCTGCGCCAGCAGACGAAGGCCAACCGGCCCGACGGCTTCAGCGCACGCCGCAGGTTCGTGAAGGCGGCCACCGGATCGCCGAAGAACATGACGCCGAAGCGCGAGAAGATCAGGTCGACCGAAGCCGCCTCGAACGGATGCGTGCCCGCATCGGCCACCACGAAGGTCGCGTTGGAAAGCCGTCGCGTCGCCGCCGCGTCGATCAGCACCCGGGAAATGTCGACCCCCAGCACGTGCCCCTCGGGCCCGACCGCGGCCGCCAAGGCCGCCGTCGTGGTGCCGGGACCGCAGCCGACGTCGATCGCCGTCTCACCGGGCTGGGCGTTCGCCAGCGCCAGCGCTTCGCGCGTGATCCCGGCCATCAGATGGTCGAGCCGGGCCTGCGCCTTCAGCCAGTTCTGCCCGCCCGGACCGTTCCAGTGGGCGGCCTGTTCGGCCGCCAGCTCGGCGGTCGATTTAGCGGTCGACGGGGCGGCCGCCGTCACGCAGGCCCGCCCGCATGGGCGAGGACGATTTCGCGCGGCATGTAGTTCACAAAGGCCACGCGCCAGGCATGCAGCGGATCGGCCTGCTCGAAATGCTCGATCAGCGTGATCGAGACATTGTCGATCTCGAAGCGCACCGCCGCCTCGGGGTGCAGGTCGAAGGCGTGGGCCAGCGCCGCGCGGATCGTGCCGCCATGCGCCGTCGCCACGATGTCGCGGCCCTTATGCTCGGCGGTCAGCCGGTCGATGCTGCGCACCGTGCGGTCGCGCAGGTCGACGAAGCTCTCGCCGCCGTCGGGCCGGAATTCCGGCGGTCCCAGCCAGAAGAGATGGTTGTTGGCGTGGTTCTCGGCGATCTCGACATAGGTGAGCCCCTGCCACGAACCGAAATGCTGCTCGGCGAGGTCGGGATCGATGTTGAGCGTGTCCATCTCCGCCCCGGCCTTGGCGAGCGTTTCGGCCGTCTTGCGCGCCCGCAGCAGGTTGGAGGCGTACCAGACCGCGCCCTTGGGCAGCAGCTTCGCCTGGTGACGGAACAGCGCCTCGTTGCTCACGTCGCAATCCATGTCCGACTGGCCGTAGCACCGGCGTTCCGGATTGGGCACCGGCGCATGCCGCACCCACCACCACCGCGTGACCGCTCCCGTGATCTTGGCGCCCGTCGCCATGTCGTTCCTCCGATGGATCTTTAAGCGGCCGCGTTCTTAGCGGCCGATGAACAGCGCCGCCACCACGAGGAAGACGACCTCCGCCTTCTGCTGGACGGCGCCCAGCGTATCGCCGGTGTAGCCGCCGAGCCGCTTGGCGACCCAGTGCGAGGTGAACCAGGCCGAGGCCAGCACGGCGAGCGGCGCCAGGATCGCCACGAACAGGCCCTTGCCCAGCATCAGCAGGAAAGCGAGCCCCGCGCCGATGCCGATGGTGATCCAGACGTCGTTGTCGGTCGGCTTGCCCACCGTCGCGCCCAGCCCGTCGGCATGGACCGGCGAGAAGGCCAGCAGCGGATAGGCCAGCACGGCGCGCGACAGCGCATGGGCCGAGATCAGCACCACGAGCCCGGTGGCGGCGCCGAACTGCGCCAGGCAGGCGACCTTGATCAGCACCGTGAGCGCCAGCGCCAGCACGCCGAACGTGCCGTTGCGGCTGTCGCGCATGATCTCGAGGCGACGCGCCGGCTCAAGCCCATGCGGCCCCAGCCCGTCGGCCGTGTCCGCCAGCCCGTCTTCATGCAGGGCGCGCGTCAGGACGATCGCCGCGCCGACCGCCAGCACGGCCGCCAGCCAGCCTGGCCCGGCGATGCCGCGGACGATGGCGAAAACCAGTCCGGAGGCCAGGCCGATCGCCGCGCCGACCACGGGCAGGACCGGCAGCACGTCGGCGAGCGGCCAGCGCGGCAGCCCGACATCGAGCTTCAGCCCGGTGAAGAACGTCATCTGTTCCTTGAAGGCCTGCAGCCATTCGTCGAACGACGCGGGGCGGGGCGCGCCGCTGCCGCCGCCGCTGAACGAAGACGAAGAGGAGGAGGGCTCGTGGGGACTGGTCATGATCCCCCGAATATAGGATGGTCCGGCCCCTTCCTGAATGCCCCCGGACAAACAATGTCGGCTGCCTCCTTCGACGAAATGCGCCGGATCCTGCGCGAACTGCCGGGACCCGATCTCACCGCCCAGACCGAGGTGGTCCGCCGCCAGGCCGAGCTGACCAAGCCGCAAGGCTCGCTCGGCCGGCTGGAGGAGATCGCCGAATGGCTGGCCTGCTGGCAGGGCCGCGCCCAGCCGCGGGTCGAACGGCCGCGCATCGCGGTGTTCGCCGGCACCCATGGCGTCGCCGCGCGCGGCGTCTCGGCCTATCCGCCCGAAGTCACCCAGCAGATGGTGAAGAACTTCACCAACGGCGGCGCCGCCATCAACCAGCTGGCCGCCGCGATCGACGCCGACCTGCGCATCTACGAGCTCGACCTCGACCATCCGACCGCCGACTTCACGCAAGGGCCGGCGATGGACGAGACGCGCGCCGCCAATGCCATGGCCTACGGCATGATGGTGGCCGAGCCCGGCATCGACGTTCTGTGCCTGGGCGAAATGGGCATCGCCAACACGACGGTCGCCGCCACGCTCTGCGCCGCGCTCTATGGCGGCAGCGGCGCCGACTGGGCCGGCCCCGGCACCGGCGTCACCGGCAAGGCGCTGGCGCACAAGATCGCGGTGATCGACGAGGCGCTCAGCTTCCACAAGGAGGCGATCGCCCGCCGCGATCCGCTCGAACTGCTGGCCGCGGTCGGCGGCGAGGAATTCGCGGCCCTGACCGGCGCCATCGTCGCCGCCCGCATGGGCCGCATCCCGGTGCTGCTCGACGGCTTCGCCTGCACCGCCGCCGCCGCGGTACTGCGCGCCGTCGACCGCCGTGCGCTCGACCATTGCCTGGTCGCCCACCGCTCGGCCGAGCCCGGCCACACCCGCCTGCTCGCCGAACTGGGCCTGCGCCCGCTGTTCGACCTCGACATGCGCCTGGGCGAAGCCTCGGCCGCCGCGCTCGCCGTACCGCTGCTCAAGGCCGCCGCCGCCTGCCACAACGGCATGGCGACCTTCGCCGAGGCCGGCGTATCCTCGAAGGATGCGTAGACGCACCCTGCTCGCGGGTCTCCCGCTTCTACTCCTGGCCCCGAAGGCCCTCGCCCATCCGCCGCGCCAACCCGACCCGGCGGAAGCGAAGAAGTTCATCGAGGAAGTCACCGACTTCCGCGCCAAGCTCGCGAAGGCCGTGCTCGCCAAGGACTTCGCCGCGATGCGCCCGCTCTACGCTGACAGCTTCACGCACACGCACGGCTCCGGAAAACTCGACAACAAGGACGCGCGCCTGGTCGCCGCGATGGCCGGCGAGCCGTTGATCGAGGCAGCCCCCGCCACCGACCTCATCTTCCGGGTCTTCGCCGGCCCGACCGTGATTGTCACCGGCAAGAGCCCGATCCTGAACCTGAAGGAACAGAAGACCTACGACTTCCGCTGGGTGTGCGTGTACATCACGGCGCAGGACGGCTGGCAGCTGGCGGTGAGTCAGGCGACGCGGCTCCTCGCTTAAATGTAAAATTCAAGTCGTGGGCCGTCTGACAAATCCAGAGGCAGGATGCATCGCGAACTCAACCATACCCCCGGCGTCACAACGCGTAATCACGCTCAAGGCCAAAGATCACAAAACTCTATACTCCCAGAGCTGTGCATCGAGGGAATTGCACTCTCAGCAAATGTAGCTACTTCCTTCATATAAATACGAGTATATTTGTCACTATAGACAACTTTCGAAACAGGCATTTTCACCGTGCTTGGAGAAGCGAATGCCAAACAACAGACCATTTAACGAAATTAGAGCAAACCTCAACATAGCCGATTGGACCAAACCAGATTTCGATCTTCGCAAAGCCTATGTATGCGCGTTGTTCTCTGAGCTTACTTACCAGCGCATTGCCGATTTCGAGCTAACCGGGGCTGATAGAGTTAATGTCATTCCCTGCTTTGCCTACCAAAGCGCGGTAACGACCGGCCACATCACTGACTTCGACACGCTAATGCGATCACTTGAGTTGGGAGAGCATTTTGTTGTGATTCGTCGGTATGCAATCGTCGTCGGCATCAGAACACCGAACGTGATTGTTATTGCCATTCGCGGCACCAAATATCTCTACGATTGGCTCGTAAATCTAAGAGCTTCTCGTGTTCGGCTAGGCGACGGCACGCCGCATTTCCACAAAGGATTCATTCGAGCAATTTGGCCATGCTTCGAACCAGTCGGAATCCACATGCGCAAATTTCTTCAGGAAACTGAAGACTCAATTCCAGTGGTTGTCACCGGGCATTCTTTGGGCGGCGCGCTCGCTGGCATAATGCACGCGCTCTGGCGTATTCCTACAATCGGCGAATTTACCCAAGGTCGTCGTGTAATGATGAACTATCAGAGCACGTCAGACAGTTATACGTTTGGCATGCCGCGATATTGTGACTTTGATGCGATGGTAACGTTCAAGCATCCGCACCATCTCTACAACGACAGAGACATCGTTCCGTCAGTTCCTCCCACTTGGCTAGGATTTGAAAACTGCTTCGATGAGTATCGACTTGATGGCTTTTCAATTGAGAAGATGCGCAATAGAGAGACAATCAATTTCGGTAGTTGGCTCTGGCGGTTGGGCAATGGCTCAGGCATCGCAGACCATGCGATCGAAGTCTACCGCGAGAGGATAGGTCAGAATATCTAACCACAGCTCTTCGCCGGCCCAACCGTGATCGTCACCGGAAGAGCCCGATCCTGAACGCGAAGGAACAGAAGACCTACGTCTTCCGATGGGTCTGCGTGGACGTAACGGTGCAGGATGGGTGGCAGCTGGTGGTGAGTCAGGCGACGCGGCTCGCCTGGTTGCGCTCAATCGTCGGAGGCCCGCAGCAACTAATCAATTGGCTACTTTGCCGATCATCCGCTCTATCATGAATACGTTGTCGCGCGGCACCGATCTCAACTAGCGTTGGCTGCGACCACTTTCCTGAACTCATTGATCCAAAGCGCGTTTCGATCGTGCTCAGTTCGGCCAAGCCGCGTCGCAAGTTTAAAGAATCCAGGGCCCGGCATCGGGTCTGACTTGTAAACGACCAAGACCGAAATCATTCCCCGTCCGGCAGCGTCCTCATCTTCCGACAACTGCCCCAGCAGTTCATGAAAAACGTGGTCATTGGCTTCGAACCTGATTGAAGCGATCTGCGCCGCAAGATCTGAATATGCAATAGTCTGTTCTCGGCGCGCTTTCTTCTGAAGTATCTCCAATACTTCATGCTTTGCCGCGTCCCATTGAGATTGCGGAAATCCAAAAGATGACATTCAACCCCTCCCCCAACCATAACGGCTATAGTCCCGAGTATTCCCTTCAGAACGAGCTTACACCCGATGCTTGGGAGCGTTTTGAGTCGTTGATCCGGTTGGCCGGCCAAAATGGGCCCACGGCCGCATAAGCGGATTCCGCCGCAATCCAAGCCCGCAGTCAATAAGCCGAGAGCCAAAAAGACCGCGACTAAGACCTGACGATGCATTAGAATTTATGTGTGTCAGATACAACCTTCACCGTCAGATATGACGGCCCTGTTTTTGAGGGCGGCCACAAGATGGCCGTTGAAGACTTCGCGCCTGCGGTACTGGCGCTCTCAGATCTGATAAAGCGCGCCAATGTTGTTTTGAACGGTGAGGCGGATACCGGCGTTCGCGTCTTGATAGACGTTGATGTCGAACAGCACTGCTTTCAGTTCGACATTCAAATCCTGCATTCCATCTGGGAGAAAGCAAAAGGGCTATTCGGCGAAGCGCACCTGAAGTCAGCGGCAGACATTGCGCACGCCATTGGCGTGATTGCTGGCGGCGCGGCGGGTGTTGTTGGATTGCTGGGCGCTCTTAAGAAGCTTCGCGGCAAGGTGCCAGACGGGACAAAAATCATCCAAAGAGACGGGAACAATTTCGTCCAGATAACTGCGGGCCGCGACGTTTTTTTGATGCAGTCAGATGTTGCCAAGTTGCTTACCGACCCCGCAGCAATCGCGAGCGCGAAGAAGGTCATAGAGCCAGTCACACGCCCCGGCTATGACAAGATTGAATTTGAAGAATCCAGCGGACACATAGAGACTATCGACAATGAGGAGGCGCGCCTTATTCAGACGATGCCCACGCCAAAGCGCCCAGAGGAAACAATCATCCCTGCGGCGAGGATGAGGGCAACTGTCGGCGTCCGCCGGGCTGTCTATTCCGGCAGCGGGAAATGGACCATCCTTCACGAGAAGGCGCGCGAAATGACAATAGCGGACGAAGACTGGCTTGCCGCCTTTCAGGCCGCGAAGACACCAGTCCCGCCGGGTGCTCTGCTAGATGTCACTATTGAGATTGCGCCAGTGCGACTCGACTCGCGCGGCGAAGCAATCGAAGCGCCAGAGTACACGATCACTAAAGTACACCACGTAATTCTGCCGTAGGTTTCAATCCGATGGGTCAAGAATTGACGCGACCGACCCACGTAGGACCGCCGTCCTCCAGCGCCTAGGCGTCCCGCTCGTCAATGCGCCGAGAGGTGAGGCGCCTCCCCGTGATACCCCTAACATGTCGGTCGTGCGCTCGCTTTCGTCCGGGCCGCGCCGCCCTGCGGGCGGCTCTGCTTGGGACGGCGGAAATGAAAAGCCCGCCGCGGCTTTCACCGGGCGGGCTTTCCGTTTTCAGGTCACGCAGTTCAGGCGTGGAGGTCGAAGCGGTCGAGGTTCATGACCTTGGTCCAGGCGGCGACGAAGTCCTTCACGAACTTCTCCTTCGCGTCGGACTGGGCGTAGACCTCGGCCAGCGCGCGGAGCTGGCTGTGCGAGCCGAAGATCAGGTCGACGCGGGTGCCGGTCCACTTCACGGCACCGGACGTGCGGTCGCGACCCTCGTAGACGCCCTCCTCGCCGGCCACCGGCTTCCACTCGGTCGCCATGTCGAGCAGGTTGACGAAGAAGTCGTTGCTGAGCGTCCCGGTCTTCGAGGTGAGGACGCCGTGCTTCGACTGAGCCGTGTTGGCGCCCAGCATGCGCAGGCCGCCGACCAATACCGTCATCTCGGGCGCGGTCAGGGTGAGGCGCTGGGCGTGGTCGACCAGCCGCTCCTCGGGCGATTGCGGCATCTTCGTGCCGAGGAAGTTGCGGAAGCCGTCGGCGGTCGGCTCCAGCGGTTCGAAGGAGTGCACGTCGGTCTGCTCCTGCGAGGCATCCATGCGGCCCGGCGTGAAGGGGACCTTCACGTCCTGGCCGGCTTCCTTCGCCGCCTTCTCGATGCCGACGACGCCGCCCAGCACGATCAGGTCGGCCAGCGAGACTTTCTTGCCGCCCGCGGCGGAAGCGTTGAACTCGGCCTGGATCGCTTCGAGCTTCGCCAGGACAGCGGCCAGCTCGGCCGGCTGGTTGACCGCCCAGTCCTTCTGCGGCGCGAGGCGGATACGCGCACCGTTGGCGCCGCCGCGCTTGTCGGCGCCGCGGAAGGTCGCGGCCGAGGCCCAGGCCGTCGACACGAGCTGCGACACGGTGAGGCCGGAGCCAAGCAGCTTGGCCTTCAGCGCCTCGATCTCGGCGTCGCCGACCAGCGGATGGTCGACGGCAGGGATCGGGTCCTGCCAGATCAGATGCTCCTTGGCCACGAGCGGGCCGAGGTAGCGCGCGATCGGGCCCATGTCGCGGTGCGTGAGCTTGTACCAGGCCCGCGCGAAAGCATCGGCGAACTGGTCGGGATGCTCGAAGAAGCGCCGCGAGATCTTCTCGTAGGCCGGGTCGAAGCGCAGCGACAGGTCCGTGGTCAACATCGTCGGCAGGCGACGCTTCGAGGGGTCGGCCGGATCGGCCGGATCGGGCACGGTCGCCTGGGCGTTCTTCGCCGTCCATTGATGGGCGCCGGCCGGGCTCTTGGTCAGCTCCCATTCATGGCCGAACAGGCTCTCGAAGAAGTTGTTGCTCCACTTGGTCGGCGTCGTGGTCCAGGTGACTTCGAGGCCGCTGCCGATCTGGTCGGCGCCCTTGCCCGAGCCGAAGCTGCTCTTCCAGCCCAGCCCCTGCTGCTCGATCGGCGCGGCTTCCGGCTCCGGCCCGACCAGGGCGGCGTCACCGGCGCCGTGGGTTTTGCCGAACGTGTGGCCGCCGGCGATCAGTGCCACCGTCTCCTCGTCGTCCATCGCCATGCGCGCGAAGGTCTCGCGGATGTCGCGCGCCGCCGCGAGCGGATCGGGATTGCCGTTGGGGCCTTCGGGATTGACGTAGATCAGGCCCATCTGCACGGCGCCCAGCGAGCCCTGGAGCTGGCGGTCGCCGCTGTAGCGCTCGTCGGCCAGCCACTTGCCCTCGGGGCCCCAGTAGATGTCCTGCTCGGGCTCCCAGGTGTCGGCGCGGCCGCCGCCGAAGCCGAAGGTCTTGAAGCCCATCGAGTCCAGCGCGACGTTGCCGGTGAGGATCAGCAGGTCGGCCCAGGAGATCTTCGCGCCGTACTTCTGCTTGATCGGCCAGAGGAGTCGGCGCGCCTTGTCGAGATTGACGTTGTCGGGCCACGAATTCAGCGGGGCGAAGCGCTGCTGGCCGCCGCCGGCGCCGCCGCGGCCGTCACCGACGCGATAGGTGCCGGCGCTGTGCCAGGCCATGCGGATGAAGAACGGGCCGTAATGGCCGAAGTCGGCCGGCCACCAGTCCTGCGAATCGGTCATCAGGGCGCGCAGGTCGGCGATCACGGCATCGAGGTCGAGGCTCTTGAACGCCTTGGCGTAGTCGAAGGCCTCGCCCATCGGGTTGGAGAGCGGGGAATGCTGGTGCAGGACCTGCAGGTCGAGCTGGTTGGGCCACCAGTCCCGGTTCGTATGGCCCTTGGGTGCACCGCTGAAAGGGCACTTGCTCTCGGTCGTCATCGTCCATCCCTCATGTTCTAGGCTAGCGGCCTAAGTTTAGAACGATTCTAAATTATAAGTCACGTTCTTTGTCGAACGGAGGCACTTTCGGACGGGCGGGAGGGAGGCGCCACCTATCCTTTGGCATGGTTCTGGCGTCTGCGAGGACAACGACCACAAGGAAAACAGGGACCTTCGTCATGATCTTCGCCAAGAAAGCCGTACTGGGAACCGTCGCCCTGCTGGCATCGCTGGCCGCGACCCCGGTACTGGCGCAGGGCACGCTGCGCATCGGCATGACCGCTTCGGACATTCCGCTGACCACCGGCCAGACCGACCAGGGCGGCGAAGGCATGCGGTTCATGGGCTACACGCTCTATGACGGGCTGATCAATTGGGACCTGTCCTCGGCCGACAAGGCCTCGGTGCTGGTGCCCGGCCTCGCCACCTCGTGGAAGGTCGACGAAGCCGATCCGACGCGCTGGACCTTCACCCTGCGCGACGGCGTCAAGTTCCACGACGGCAGCGACTTCAAGGCCGACGCCGTGGTCTGGAACCTCGAAAAGCTGCTGAACGACAAGTCCCCGCAGTTCGATCCGAAGCAGGCGGCGCAGGGCCGCTCGCGTATTCCCGCGGTCGCCTCCTACAAGGTGATCGACGACAAGACGGTCGAGATCAGGACCAAGACGCCCGACGCCTTCCTGCCCTACCAGATCTCCTGGGTCATGATGTCGAGCCCGGCGCAGTGGGAGAAGGTCGGCAAGGACTGGAACAAGTTCGCGCAGACGCCGTCGGGCACCGGCCCGTGGAAGCTCACGGCCTTCCAGCCGCAGACCCGCGCCGAGCTGTCGCCCAACAAGGACTATTGGGACAAGGCCCGCGTGCCGAAGCTCGACAAGATGGTCCTGCTGCCGATCCCCGAGCCCGCGACCCGCACGGCGGCGCTGCGTTCGGGCCAGGTCGACTGGATCGAGGCGCCCTCGCCCGACGCGATCCCCAGCCTGGAGAAGGCCGGCTTCAAGCTGATCAGCAACGCCTATCCGCACAACTGGACCTGGCACCTCTCCTTCGCCGACGGCTCGCCGTGGAAGGACATCCGCGTGCGTAAGGCCGCCAACCTCGCCGTCGACCGCGAGGGGCTGAAGGTGCTGCTGAAAGGCATGATGATCCCGGCCAAGGGCTTCCTCACGCCGGGCAGCCAGTGGTTCGGCAGTCCGAGCTTCGACGTGAAGTTCGACCCCGAGGCGGCCAAGAAGTTGCTGGCCGAGGCGGGCTTCAGCAAGGCCAAGCCGGTGACGGCGAAGGTGCTGATCTCGAGCTCCGGCTCGGGCCAGATGCTGCCGCTGCCGATGAACGAGTACATCCAGCAGAACCTGGCCGATGTCGGCATCAAGATCGAGTTCGAGGTCGCCGAGTGGAACACGCTGATCAACCTGTGGCGGGCCGGTGCGAAGTCGGACCTGACCAAGGGCGCCAGCGCGCTGAACTTCAGCTACTTCATCCAGGATCCCTTCACCGCCTTCATCCGCCATCTCGATTCGAAGCTGGTGGCGCCCAACGGCACCAACTGGGGCTTTTACCAGGACCCCGGCATGGACGCGCTGCTCGAGAAGGCGCGCACGACCTTCGACCAGAAGGCGCAGGACGAGGCGCTGAAGAAGGTCCACGAGAAGATCGTCGACGACGCGCTGTTCCTGTTCGTGACGCATGACGTGGCGCCGCGCGCTTTGTCGCCCAAGGTCACGGGCTTCGTGCAGGCTCAGAACTGGTTCCAGGACTTCTCGCCGATCACGATGAAGTAGACGGATGAGGGGGCGGCTCACGCGGCCCCCTCATCCGACCCTAAGCCCGTACCCGATCCCACCAGTCGCGCGTGCGGTACCAGGCGCCGACGAAGGGCAGCACCCATTCGGGGTTGCCGCTGTAGAAGGGGACGGTCGGGAAATCCTGGCCGTCGAAGGCGTTCACGGGCGCGTTCGAGCCGCCGGCGATCTTCCGCGCCGTCTGGTAGCCGAGATAGGACATCATCGCGACGCCCGAACCGTTGCACGCCATCAGATAGTGCATGCCCTGCTCCATGCCCATGTGCGGCAGGAAGTCGAAGGCGAACGCCACGTTACCGGTCCAGGCATGGGTGATCTTCACGCCCTTGAGCTGCGGCCAGCGCTCCAGCATGTAGCCGTGCAGCACCGGTGCGCTGACCTCCGGCGTCACCTGGGTGAAGCGGGCGCGCCCGCCGAAGATCACGCGCTTGTTGTCGGGCGACTGGCGGTAGTAGCAGAGCACCCGCTTGGTGTCGGAGACGACGCGGTTCTTCGGAATGAGGCTCTGCACCAGATCCTCGGGCAGTTCCTCGGTCGCGATGATGTGGCTGGCGACCGGCACCAGCTTGCGCCGCAGGGTCGGCGTGAGTTCGGTCGTGTAGCCGTTGGTGGCGATCACCACCTCGCGCGCCTCGATCGGACCCTTGCTGGTCAGCACCCGGAAGCCGCCCGGCTTGCGTTCGATCTTCTCGGCATCGCAGTTGGCGCAGAGCGTCGCGCCGGCACGGTGCGCCGCCTTCAGCAGGCCGCCGTAATAGAGCGCGGGATGGAGCTGACCGGTCCGTTCCACGACCATGCCGCCATAGTAATAGTCGGACGCAATCTCCTCGCGCTGGCGCTCGCGCGGGATCATGTAGGTGCCGAGCGCCGCCTGCTCGTTGTAGGTCGCGACCTTGGATTGCTGTTCGGCGAAATGGCGCGGCGTGTAGGCGCCGCTGAAGCGGCCGTTCATGCGCCAGAAGCACTCGATGCCTTCACGCTGAATCACCGTCTCGACCTGGCTCAGCGAATCGGCGGCGTCGCTCAGCATGCGCGCCATCACCTTCTTCCAGGCCTCGGGGTCGCCGCCGACGCCCTTGCCGGAGAAGCCCTTGCCCATGGTCGTGCCGCCGCTGACGCCACCGCCGTTGCGGGTCGAGGCGCCAACGCCGAAATCGCCGCGCTCCAGCACCGTGACGTCGACGCCCGAGCGCGCCAGCTCGAGTCCGGTCGACAGGCCGCCATATCCCGCGCCCACCACCAGTACGTCGGTCTTGAGCGGCGGATCCTGGCTCAGCTCGTTGGAGGGATGCCACCATTCCCACCACCACGGCGTCGCCTTGAAATCCTTGTGGAAGACGCTGTCGGCCATCACCTGCTCCTTGGCCCATCCTTCGAGACGCGGTCCTTCGGACCGCTCCTCAGGATGAGGGTTTCACTACACTCCCACCTCACCCTGAGGAGGCCGCACCGCGGCCGTCTCGAAGGGTCGGCAACATCGTCATCTCGCACTATCCTTGAGGCCCCGGCCGAAGCGGCCGATCAGGACCAGCACGACCGAAACCAGCAGGATCTGCATCACCGACACGGCGGCGATGGTCGGGTCGATCTCCATCATGATGTTGTCGAACATCTTCTTGGGCAGGGTCATGTTGGCGCCGGCCAGGAACAGCGCCACGACCACCTCGTCGAACGAGGAGATGAAGGCCAGCAGCCCGGCCGAGACGAGGCTGGGCCGCAGCAGCGGCAGGGTGATGCGCGCGAGCGTGCGACAGCGGCTGGCGCCCAACCCTTCGGCCGCCTGTTCCAGCGAGCGGTCGAAGTCGCGCAGGCCGGCCCCGAGCACCAGCACCACGAAGGGCAGCGCCAGCACCGTGTGGGCGATCACGAGCCCGTACCAGCTGCCGATCAGCTTCAGCTTGGCGAACAGGCCATAGACCGCCACGGAAAGAATGATCGTCGGCACGATGACCGGCGCGAGCGCGAGACGGTCGATCAGCACGCGGCCGAAGAATTTTCCACGCACCAGCGCGAAGGCCAGCGGCACGCCGAGCGCCAGAGCGAGGACCGCCGTCGCGCTGCCGATGTAGAGCGAGCGCCAGGTGGCGTCGATCCATTGCGGATCGTCGAGATAGCGCTCGTACCACTGCCACGACAGGCCGGGCGGCGGGAACTGCATGTAGGGCGCCGACGACAGCGAGATCGGGAAGACGACCAGCAGCGGCAGCATCAGAAAGAAGTAGATGAGGCCGCAGGACACGACGAGCAGGCGCCGGCTCAGACTGCGGGTCATCGGGCCGCCTCCGTCCGCGTGAAGCGCTGGGCCAGCGCATAGACAGCGAAGGTGAAGACCAGCAGCACCGCGGAGAGCGCCGCGGCAAACGGCCAGTTCAGCGCCTCGCGCACCTGCTGTTCGATCAGCACGGCGATCATCATGACCCGGCCGCCGCCCAGCAGCGCCGGCGTGATGAAGAAGCCCAGCGACAGCACGAACACCAGCACCGAGCCCGCGAAGATGCCGTTCAGGGTGAGCGGCAGGTAGATGCGCCGGAAGATCGCGAAGCTGGACGCGCCGAGGCCCGCGGCCGCCGCCGGAATGGCGGGATCGACCTTGCGCACCGCGCCGTAGATCGGCAGCACCATGTAGGGCAGCAGCACATGCACCATGCCGATCAGCACGCCGGTGAAATTGTGCAGGAGCGGAATCGGATCGCTGATGATGCCCGCTTCCATCAAGGTGCGGTTGAAGACGCCGTTGCGGCCGAGCAGCACCATCCACGCGTAGGTGCGCACCAGCACCGAGGTCCACAGCGGCAGCAGGACGAAGATGAAACCCACGGTCGCCCAGAAGGGCGTGGTCGTGGCCATCAGGAAGCCCAGCGGATAGCCCAGCAGCAGACAGAAGAACGTGACCAGCAGCGCGATCTCGAACGTGTTCCAGAAGACGCGGAGATAGAGTTGCTCGCCCAGCGCCTTGGCGTACCAGTCGAGCGTCCCGCCCTCGAGGCTGAAGCCCAGCATGCGCACGACCGGGAGCAGGAAGAACACGAAGAGCAGGATCAGCGCCGGCAGCGCGGGGAGAAAGCCGCGGGACTTCACGAAACAACCCTCATCCTGAGGAGGCGCGCAGCGCCGTCTCGAAGGATGGGAACGAGCACCGTTCCTGCGGCCCATCCTTCGAGACGCATCGCTCCGCGATGCTCCTCAGGAAGAGGTCGGAGGGGTTTGCTCTCAGAACACATGGATCGACTCGGGCTCGATACCGACGGTCACCTTGGTGCCGGCGGCGGGCAGCGCGCCGCGCGCGGGCTGACGCACCAGAAGTTCGAGACCGCCCTCGCACGCCAGCCGCAGCTTGAACGAGGTGCCGAGGTAGACCGATTCGACCACCTCGCCGGCGAAGGCGTTGGCGCCCGTCAGGGCAAATCGTTCGGGCCGCATCAGCACGCCGACCTTGCTTCCGGCAGGTTTGTCGCCACGGACTTGAAGCGTGCGCCCGCCGTCGAGCGTGACCGTGCCAGGTCCGCTCATCGTGCCGTGGAAGATGTTGCTCTCGCCCACGAAGTCGGCGACGAAATCGTTGGCCGGCCGCTCATAGATCTCCGTCGTCGTGGCGACCTGCTGGATCGTGCCCTTGTTCATCACCGCGATGCGGTCGGAGAGGACCAGTGCCTCCTCCTGGTCGTGGGTGATGAAGATGGTGGTGAGGCCGAGACGCCGCTGCAGGCGGCGCACTTCGAGCTGCATCGTTTCCCGCAGCTTGCGGTCGAGCGCGCCGAACGGCTCGTCGAGCAGCAGGAGCCGCGGGTTGAAGACGATGGCGCGGGCCAGCGCCACCCTCTGCTGCTGGCCGCCGGACAGCTGGCGCGGCAGGCGCGCCTCGTAGCCCTTGAGTTCGACCATCGCCAGCGCCTCGGCGACGCGCCGCTCGATCTCCGGCCTGGCAACGTTGCGCATCTCCAGCGGGAAGGCGACGTTGGCCGCGACGCTGAGATGCGGAAACAGCGCATAGTTCTGGAACACCATGCCGATGTCCCGCTTGGCCGGTGGCAGCGAGGTGATGTCGGCGCCGCCCACCGTCACGCGGCCGGCGTCGGGTGCTTCGAATCCCGCGACGACCTTCAGCAAGGTCGTTTTCCCTGAGCCGCTCGGCCCGAGGATGGTCAGCAGCTCCCCCTGGGCCACCTGCAGGGAGACGTGGTCGAGCGCGACCACCTCTCCGAAACGCCGGGCCACGCCCTCAATGAGAAGGTCGGCCGATCCCCCGCTTTTACTCAACGGAGGTCAGCCCTTCTTCAGCATCCAGGCGTTCCACAGTTCGGCCGCCTTGGTGCCGTTCTCGGCATACCATTCGTCGCTGACCCAGAACTGCTGGTCGAGATAGGCCGTCGGCAGGAACGGCTTGACCTTCGGATCGACGAAGTTCAGCGATTCGAGGTTGAGGCCGGGATAGCCCAGCTCCGAGGCATAGACCGCCTGCTGCTGCGGCACGGCGAGTTCGGCCAGCATCTTGTTGGCCCAGTAGGGACTCTTGGCGCCGCGCGGGATGGCGAAGCTGCCCTGCTTCAGCGCGCCCTCGTTCCATTCGATGCCGACCGGCGCGCCCTTCTTGATGATGTCGTAGAAGCGGCCGTTCCAGCCGGTGGCCAGCACGACCTCCTTGTCGAGCAGGAGCTGCGCCGGCTGCTGGCCGGTCGACCACCACACCGTGATGTGCGGCTTGATCTGGTCGAGCTTCTTGAACGCCCGGTCGAAGTCGATCGGGTAGAGCTTGTCCTTCGGGACACCGTCGGCGATCAGGGCGAATTCGAGATTGTCGGTCGGATGGTTGCGCATCGAGCGCGCGCCCGGGAACTTCTTCACGTCCCACCAGTCGGCCCAGCTCTTGGGCTGGCTGCCGTTCTTGAACACGTCGTTCCGGAACCCGATGATGGTCGTATAGACCGACGAGGCGAAGACGTAGGGGTTTTGCGCCGAGGGCGGATACTTGGAGCGATCGACGACCTTCGGATCGATCTTCTCCAGCAGGTTGGCCTTCCCGGCCCGGATCGCATCCTGGCCGCCGATCTCGGTGAGGTCCCATTCGACGTTGCCGGAATCGACCATAGCGCGGAGCTTGCCGAAATCGACCGGGCTCGTCTCGACGACCTTGATTCCGTACTTCTTTTCGAAGCCGTTGAAGAAGGCCTTGCGCATGGCCGAGCCCATCGACCCGCCGGAATGATTGACCACGAGCTGGGCGGGCTTGGCCGGCTCGGCCTGCGCGAAGGCGGGCCCGGCGGCGCCGATCGCGGCGGCGCCTCCCAGCAGCGAGAGAGCGTGACGGCGATGCAGGCGCTTCAAATCCATAGCGTGTCCCCTCCGAAATCCCCCCGCGACTGTAGGAGCGGCATCTGCACGGAGCAACAACCAAGACCATAACCTGCGGGAATGACCAGGAGGGGCGAATGAATTTCTCGACCTCTGCGGGAGGCGTCTAACGTCGGTGCCAAGCAACAACGGCGGGGGCCAGCGATGATGAACCGATTGAAGGCGTTGATGTGTGGCGCGGTCCTGGCCTGTGCGGGCGCAGGCGCGGCTTCGGCCCAGGAACTCACCATGGCGGTGTGGGGCGGTGGCGGCGCCAACACCTGGCGCGAAGCCTTCATCAAGCAGTTCAACCCGGGCAACGGCTCGACCATCAAGATGGTCGAGGTGCCGAACCCGGCCGGCGCGCTGCGCTCTCCCGCCGCCGCCGGGCAGTACAGTCTGGCGCTGGTCACCTATTTCGAGGCGATCGCGCTCTCCAATGCGGGCCTGATCGAGAGCTTCGACGACAAGCAGCTCCCGGGAATCGCCTACGTCGATCCGAAGTTCCTGACCAAGGACAAAGCCGGCCGCCATGTCGGCCTGCCGGCCTACTTCACCTACTACGGGATCGCCTACAACACAGACCTCGCCAAGGCCGAGGACTTCGCGTCCTGGCAGGGGCTGGCCGATCCGAAGTGGAAGGGCAAGCTGTCGCTGACCCGGCCGGTCTATCTCGCGCCCTACGACGCGGTGATCATGGCCAAGGCGATGGGCGGCAGCGAGAAGGACATCGATCCGGGCTTCAAGCTGCTGGAGAAGATCGTGCCGAACGTGCTGGCGACCTACACGTCGCTGGCACACATGAACACGCTGCTGACGCGCGGCGAGGTCGCGGCCGTGCCGTTCTATGCCTCGCGCATCTGGGCCCTGCGCCGCCAGGGCGCCACCAACGTGGGCATCGTGATCCCCAAGGAGGGCGCGCTGATGCTGCCCTATGTCGTGGTGGTGCCCAAGGGCGCCAAGAACCAGGACAAGGCGCTGGTCTGGATGAACTACATCGCCGGCGCCGAGCCGCAGCTGCGCGCCGCCCTGCTCGACGGCTGGCTGCCGATGAACGCCAAGGTCAAGCTGCCCGAGGACCTGCAGAAGACGCTGGGGCAGCCCTACGAGCAGATCGTGAAGTCGCTCTACTCGCCCGACTGGCGCATCGTCGTCGAGCACAACGAGGCGCGGGTCGACCGCGCCGAAAAGCTCATGTCCGGCGTCAAGCAGTGAGCCGGGGGACGATCTCGATCACGGGTGTCGGCAAGGAGTTCGGCACCACGACGGTGCTGCATGCAGTGGATCTCGCGATCGAGGGCGGCAGCTTCGTCACCCTGCTCGGCCCCTCGGGCTGCGGCAAGACCACCCTGCTGCGCCTGATCGCGGGCTTTCTCGAACCCAGCCGCGGGGCCATCGCCATCGACGGCGCGCCCATGCAGGGCGTGCCGCCGCGGCGGCGCCCGCTCGGC
This sequence comes from Reyranella sp., assembly GCF_965228225.1. Taxonomy (GTDB): domain Bacteria; phylum Pseudomonadota; class Alphaproteobacteria; order Reyranellales; family Reyranellaceae; genus Reyranella. Next base: position 4,876,657 of record NZ_OZ245801.1, read on the forward strand.
ATGGTGTTCCAGAACCTGGCGCTGTTCCCGCATCTCGATGTCTTCGAGAACGTGGCCTACGGCATGCGGATCCGCGGCACGGCCGCCTCCGACATCGCAGCGCGCGTGTCGCGCTTCCTGGGTCTGGTGGGCCTGGCCGGCTTCGAGCGGCGTCGCATCGGGCAGCTCTCCGGCGGCCAGAAGCAGCGCGTGGCGCTGGCGCGGTCGCTGGCGCTCGAACCCGCGATCCTGCTGCTCGACGAGCCGCTGAGCGCGCTCGATCTGCAGCTTCGCCGCCAGCTGCAGGTCGAACTCAAGTCGATCCAGCGCCAGCTCGCCACGACCTTCGTGTTCGTCACGCACGACCAGGAAGAAGCGACGATGCTCTCCGACACGATCGTCGTGATGAACGGCGGACACGTACAGCAGGTCGGCACGCCCGGCGAGATCTATCGCCGCCCCGCCTCGCCCTTCGTGGCCCGCTTCGTCGGCGACATCAACATGATGGACGGCCGGATCGAGGCGGTGGATGCCAGGTCGGTCTCGGTTTCCGTCGCGGGACGGGCGATTTCCGTTCCCCGCGCGTCCGTCGTCGGCACCGCCTCGGCCGGCCGCGCCTGCCAGCTCGCCTGCCGTCCTGAGTCAGTCCGATTGGAAGGAACACAAGCGGACGCGCTGTCGCTCGAAGGCCGCGTTACGGCGTTGCATCGGCTCGGGCCCACCGTGAAGGCCGTTCTCGACACGCCGCTGGGGCCGCTCACGGCGCTGGCGATGGCCGACACGCCGCACGTGGCGGAACTCGCCGAAGGAAAGACGGCGCGTCTCTTCGTACCGTCCGACACATTCACGCTCTTCGCCTCAACCTGAAAGAACGAACATGCCCGCACAGGATTTCGCCGGCCGCACCGTCGCCGACCATGTAGAAGCCTTTACCTCCGGCAAAGCTTCTGCGCGCGACATCGTCGAGGGGCTGCTGGAGCGCACGAAGAAGGCCGAGCCCTTCAATCCGATCGCGACGCTCGATACGGACGGCGCCCGCGCCGCCGCCGACGCCCTCGACGCGCGGCGCAAGAAGGGCGGGTCCTTTGGCGCCCTGGCCGCCGTGCCGGTCTCCGCCAAGGACCTCATTCTCACCAAGGGCCTGCGCACGGCCTTCGCCTCGGTCACCATGAAGGACAACGTGCCGTCGATCGACGCCGAGGCCATTGCCCAGTGGCGCGGCGCCGATGCCGTCCTGTTCGCCAAGACCACGACGCCGGAGTTCGGCCACAAGGTCCTGACCGACAGCCCCCTGCATGGCATCACGCGCAACCCGTGGAACCGCGAGCATACGAGCGGCGGCTCGAGCGGCGGCGCGGCCGTCGCGGTGGCGCTGGGCCTCGGACCGATCGCCATGTCGACCGATGGCGCGGGGTCGGGCCGCATTCCCGCCGCCTGCTGCGGCGTTTACGGGTTGAAGGCGACGCTGGGCCGCGTGCCGCACGAGGTGCCGCCCGACCAGTTCGGCCAGCTCACCTATCTCGGCGTCATGGCGCGCCATCCGGGCGATCTCGGCGCCGGCCTCGCCTCGATGTCGCGCGGCCATCGCGACGATCCCTGGACGCTCGCCATCGGCCGCGAGCCCTTCGCCTGGCCCGACGAATCCGGCGAACATCCGATCGGCGGCCGGCGCATCACCGTCATCCGCCGCATGACCGGCGGCTATCTCGATCCCGAGACCGAAGCCCGTCTCGACGCGGCCATCGCCTTCCTCGAACGGCAGGGCGCCCACATCCAGGAAATGGACGGGCGCGAGATCGACTGGAAGCTCGACGTGGCGCGCATCATCCTGCGCGCCAACCAGATCGAGCGCTTCGCCGACGTCCTGAAGAACCGGCGCGGCGATCTCGATCCGTCGTTCGCCCGGACATTGGATGAAGGCAATGCCGTCGACGTGGTGGCCCTGCGCCGCGCGCTGGTCGATCGCACCACCGCCTTCAAGTCGGTGCAGCGCCTGTTCGCCGACTGCGACCTGCTGCTCACCCCGACCGTCGCCACGCCGGCGCCGCTCGCCAGCCAGAACCAGTTCGAGCCGCTGGTGGTCGATGGCAAGCCGCTCGGCGACCTGCGCTCGGCCTGGTACACCTACACGATCCCCTTCAACATGACCGGCCATCCCGCGATTTCGATCCCGTTCGGGCACTCGAAGGCGGGCCTGCCCATCGGCATCCAGTTCGTGGCGCCGTGGTATGGTGAGGCGCATCTGATCAGCCTCGCCCAGGCCTTCGATGCCGAGACCGGCGCCTCGGCGGCGTTTCCGCCGGGCTTCGCGGCCGGCGCCTGAGATGCGCAGCGCCACCTCCGCTCCGCGAGGCCTGGGCTGGCTGCTGCTGCCGGCGCTGCTGGTGCTCGCCCTGTTCCTGGGTTCGGTGGCGCTGCTCCTCTTCCATGCCTTCTGGGGCAAGGACGGCTTCTCGCTGGTCTATTTCCGGCAGATCCTCGATCGCGCCGACTATCACGACGTCTTCCTGCGCACCGTGTCGATCGCCGCCATCGTGGCGGTCGCCGCGGCCGTGCTGGCCTATCCGATCGCGTGGCTGCTGTGGCGCCTGCCGCGCTGGCGCAACCTGCTGCTGGTCATCGTGCTGGTGCCGTGGCTGGTCAGCCTCGTGGTGCGCACCTATGGCTGGCTGGTGATCCTCGGACCCAAGGGCTTCCTCAACGAGACGCTCAAATGGGCCGGCGTCATCCAGTCGCCGCTGCCGCTGATCTTCAACGATCTCGGCGTGGTGATCGGCCTGACCCATGTGCTGATGCCCTTCTCGGTGATCGCCACGCTCTCGGTGCTGCTGCAGATCGACCACCGGCTGGAGGAGGCGAGCGAATCGCTGGGCGCCGGCGGCTTCGAGACCTGGCGTCGCGTGGTGTTGCCGCTCTCGCTGCCCGGGGTCTTCACCGGGCTCGGCATCACCTTCCTCACCTCGATGGGCGCGATCGTGACGCCGATCCTGCTGGGCGGCATCCGCCAGAAGATGGCGGGCACCCAGATCTATCAGGAGGTCGTCTACAACTTCAACATGAGCAAGGCGTCGGCGTGGGCGATCTGCCTGTTGCTGCTGAGCGGGCTGGGCCTCGCCTTCCTGCGCATGGTCGAGGCGGCCCTGGTGCCGAAGGCCGACCGATGAACGCCCCGATCGTGAAACTGGGCCGCGCCGCGTCGTTTGCGCTGCTGCTGTTCCTGCCCCTGCCCATCGTGGTGATCGGCGCCACATCGTTCGCCGCCGCCGGCTATCTCCGGTTCCCGCCGGGCGAACTCAGCCTGCGCTGGTATGCCGAGGCCGCCACCGATCCGCGCTGGATCGAGGCCTTCGTCACCAGCCTCGGGATCGCGGCCGTGGTGTCCGTGCTCGTCACCGCCATCGCCTTCGCCGGCGCCTATGCCTGCCACCGGCTGCGGCCGCGCTGGCTGCCGGCCTTCGAACTGGCGGTCATGTCGCCGCTGTTCTTTCCGCATGCCGCGCTGGGCGTCGCGCTGGTGAATGTGCTCGCGATGGCGGGCTATCTCGGATCGACGACCGGCATCGTCATCGCCCATATCGTCTGCACCCTGCCCTTCGCCTGGCGGCCGATCGTCGTCGCCCTGCAGCGCATCGACGGCGAGATCGTGGAGGCCGCCTCGCTGCTGGGCGCCGACGAACGACGCATCGCGCTCGGCATCGCCCTGCCACTGGCACGCTCCGGTCTCGTCACCGCGCTGCTCTTCTCGTTCATCATCTCGTTCGACGAGGTGACGATCACCATGTTCCTCACCGGACCGCAGGTCACGACCCTGCCGGTCCAGATCTATGCGTTCATCCAGGAGAATGCCTCGCCGGTCCTGGCGGCGATCTCGACCGCGACCGTCGTGGTGACGCTGGTGGTGGTCATGCTGCTGGAGCGGCTGATCGGCCTCGAATTCTTCGTAGCCCATGACCCGGCTTAGTGTTCGGGCCGAGCTTCGCTCGGCCCTACCAGCCCTTGGACTTCATGTGCGCCTTCACGGCATCGAGGAACGCGTCGGCCAGTCGCGAGGGTTTGCGATGGCGCGGCCGCATCGCGCGGAAGAGATAGCGGATGCGCGGCTCGAACGGCACGACGGCGATGCCGGCGTCGAGATAGTCACGGGCGGTGAACGGATCGACGATCGAGACGCCGAGGCCGCGCGCGGCGAGCGCGCAGGCATCGGCCGACGAGTAGACGTCGATCTGCAGTTGTCGCTCGATCCTCTCCTGCTCGAAGGCGGCATCGATCAGATGACGCATGCGGCCGTCGAGCGGGAAGGACAGGAAGCGTTCGCCGCGCAGGTCGGCGGGCCGGATCACCTTGCGCCGCGCCAGCCGATGGCCGCCCGGCAGCACGCAGACCGCCGCCGCCCGACTGAGCTCCTCCGTGACCATCGCCGGATGCTCGAACGGCATCATCGAGAAGCCGAGATCGATCTGCTGGTCGACCATCTTCTGGTTGATATAGGTCGAGCTGCGGACCTGAAACACGATGTGCGCCTTGGCGTGGCGTTTCATGAACGTCGCCATGACGTCCGGCAGAACGCTGCGGCCGAGCGCCGGCGTCGAATAGATCAACAGGTCTCCGATCTGGCGCTCCCGGATTTCCCGCGCCACGTCGGTCACGCGCTCCAGGCTGTGATAGAGCCTCGTCACCTCCTGTTCGAGAAGCCGGGCCTCGCTGGTCGGCGCCAGGCGTCGCTTGATGCGGGTGAAGAGGGGATAGCCGATCTCGTGCTCCAGCCCCGCCAGGATCTTGCTCACCGCCGGCTGCGAGACGCCCAGACGCTCCGCGGCGGCGGTCACCGTTCCATGCGCCATGATGGCGCGAAAGGCTTCGAGCTGACGCGACGTGATCATCATAACCTCGACGACTTAACCCCGTCGGACAATGACTTTGACCGTCTCATGGCTCAAGCCTTTACTCATTCCTGTCAACGTTTTTGCGTGTGAGAGTTGTCATGCCTGCGGCTAACCAGTCGATTTTCTCCAGCGACTTCAAGGACGAGCCCTACTGGTGGCAGGCATTCCGTCCGCAAGCCATCACCGCGCCGTCGCTGCCCGCCCGCACCGACGTCGTGATCGTGGGCGGCGGCTATGCGGGCCTCGCGACGGCGCGTGCGCTGGCCGATGGCGGCGTGCAGAGCGTCGTGCTGGAAGCCGACGAATTCGGCGCGGGCGCCTCGACGCGCAGCGGCGGCGCCTTGAGCGCCGGCCTGTCGATCGGCAAGAGTTTCACCGGCCGCACGCTCGACTATTCCCCCGAACTCGTGCGCGACGTGGTGGGCTGGGCGATCGACGCCTATCGCGCGCTGATCGACCTGGTCGAACAGGAAGGGATCGACTGCCACCTCGAGCAGCGCGGCCGTTTCCTCGGCGCCTGCGCGGCGTCGCACTATGAAGGCCTGCGCACGCGCTTCGCCAAGCTGCGCGATGGCGGTGCCACCGACTGCCGCCTGATCACCCGCGAAGAGCAGCGCGAGGAGATCGGCAGCGATTTCTACCATGGCGGCATGGTCTTCGAGACCGCGGGCAAGCTGCATCCCGCCCTGTTCTATGGCGGCCTGCTGGCGGCGGTGCGCCGGCGCAACTCGGTGACCCTGGCCGGCCATTGCCGCGCCACCGGCCTCGCCCGCGACGGCGAGGGTTGGCGGGTCAGCACCAGCATGGGCGAGGTCCGGGCGCGTCACGTCGTCGTCGCGACCAACGGCTACACGTCCGGCGTCACCCCGCGCCTGCAGAAGCGGCTGGTGCCCATCGCCAGCCACATCATTGCCACCGAGGAATTGCCCGCGGACCTGATTCGCGAGATCTGCCCCAAGGGCCGTACCTTCTCCGAGACGAGGCGGGTGCTGCACTATTATCGGATCTCACCCGACGGAAAGCGGGTGATCTTCGGCGGCCGCGCCCGCTTCACCGAGATCGACGCCGAGCTCCGCGCCCGGCTCCTGCACCAGGCGCTGGTCGAACGACTGCCGCAACTCGCCGACACCAAGGTCACCCACACCTGGCAAGGCAACGTCGCCTTCACCTACGACGCGCTGCCCCATGCGGGCGAACTCGACGGGCTCCACTTCGTGCTGGGATGCAACGGCTCGGGCGTGTCGATGATGCCGTTCCTCGGCAATGCGATGGGGCAATCGATCGCCGGGCGTCTGCGTGGCAAGGTGCCCTTCGCCGGAACGGCGCTGCCGCCCATTCCGCTCTATTCCGGCAAGCCGTGGTTCCTGCCGGTGATCGGCGGCGCCTTCCGCACCCTGGATTACATCGACGAGAAGGTCAGATGAGCGCCTCGTTCTTTTCCGCTGATTACGACGTAGCGCGCCAGCGGTTCCTCGACGCCTCCGCCAAAGCCGGCGCCAGCGTCCAGAACAACATCCATCCGTCGAAGGGCGCGGCGGGTGAGGAGATTGCCACCGACACGGCGCTGCTGGGGCCTGCGGATGCGAACAAACTGTTCATCGTGAGTTCGGGCACGCACGGACCCGAAGGCTTTGCCGGCTCGGCCTGCCAGCTCGCGCTGTTGAACGACGAGCTGGCGAAGCGGGCGGCCGATCGCGGCATCGCGCTGCTTCTGATCCATGCGGTGAATCCGTACGGCTTCTCGCACCTGAAGCGGACGAACGAGGACAATATCGACCTCAACCGCAACTTCGGAGACTTCTCCCAACCCTATCCCGACAACCCGGTGTACGAGCAGATCCACGACCTGCTGGTGCCGGCGACCTGGCCGCCCTCGACCGACAACGAGGAGCGCCTGATCGCCGCGATGGCGGGCCTGGCGGGGCAACGCGATCCCGGCGTGTCGAGCGGCCAGGCGAAGCATGCGAACGGCCTCTTCTACAGCGGCACGGCGCCGGCCTGGAGCAACCGCACGATCCGCTCGATCCTGCGCGCTCATGGCACGAACAAGCGGCACATCGCCTGGATCGACGTCCATACCGGCCTCGGACCTTATGGTCATGGCGAGAAGATCTTCGGCCGCCATTCCGAGGAAACCACGAAACGCGCGAAAGCCTGGTGGGGCAGCGACCTGATCGTGAGCACGGCGACCGAGTCGGTCTCGCCGCGCACCATCGGGCACATCACCGGCTGTGCGCCGGAGGAATGTCCCGGCGTCGCGATCACGCCAACGACGCTCGAATATGGCACCGTGCCCAATCCCGTCGTGCGCCACGCGCTGCGCGGCGAGGCCTGGCTGGCGGGCCACCCCGATGCGCCGGCGCCTCTCGTGAAGGACATCAGGCGCGCGGTGCGCGACGCCTTCTACGTCGATGCCGACGACTGGAAAGGCATGATCCTCGGCCAGTTCCGCGCCCAGGCGCTGCAGACGATCAACGGACTCGCAAACGAACAAATCTAGGGAGGAAGCATGAACTTCAAGGCCCTGCTGGGCGCCGTCGCCGGGCTCGCGCTCGCGATGCCGGCCGCTGCGCAATCGACCCTCAAGATCGTGATGCATTCCGATCTCAAGATCCTCGATCCGATCTGGGCGTCGGCGCAGATCAGCCGCACCCACGGCTACCTCGTTTACGACACGCTGTTCAGCCTCGACGGCGATCTCAAGCCGCAGCCGCAGATGGTGGGCAACTGGACCGTCGATCCGGCCGGGCTGGTCTACAGCTTCACCCTGCGCGACGGGTTGAAATGGCACGACGGGACTGCCGTAACGGCCGAGGATTGCGTGGCCTCGCTCAAGCGCTGGGGCAGCCGCGATCCGGTCGGCCTCAAGCTCATGGCCAACGTCAAGGATCTCAGCGCACCCGACGCGAAGACGATCCGCCTCGAACTCGCCCGCCCCTACGGACTCGTGATCGATTCGCTCGCCAAGCCGGCCGGGGTCGTGCCCTTCATGATGCCCAAGCGCGTCGCCGACGCGCCGGCCACCCAGCAGATCAAGGATCCGACCGGCTCCGGCCCGTTCATGTTCAAGGCCGACGAATGGCGGCCCGGCGACCGCGTCGTCTATGTGAAGAATCCCAACTATGTGCCCCGCACCGAACCACCGGCCAATTACGCGGGCGGCAAGGTCGCCAAGGTCGATCGCGTCGAATGGGTGTCGATTGCCGATCCGCAGACCGCGGTGAATGCACTGGAGAACGCCGAGGTCGATGCGCTCGAATCGGTGGCGCACGACCTGCTGCCGCTGGTCGAGAAGCGGCGAGGCATCGAGGTGCAGCGCGGCGCCTATGCCAGCCAGTATGCGCTTCGCCCCAACTGGCTCCATCCGCCCTTCAACGATCCCCGGATGCGGCTCGCCCTGGGCTACGCCATCGACCAGAAGGAATTTCTCGACGCCGCCGTCGGCGATCCCAAGTACTGGCGCCTCTGCAGGACGTATTATGGCTGCGGCACGCCGCTCGCGTCCGACAAGGGCACGGCAGGCCTGCTCGAGGGCAATGTCGAGAAGGCCAAGGCGCTTCTCAAGGAGGCGGGCTACGATGGACGGCCGATCGTCCTGCTGCAGGTGACAGACCTGGCCTCGCTGGCCAACCTCGGCCCCGTCGCCAAGGCGCAGCTCGAACGCGTGGGCTTCAAGGTCGACATGCGTCCCGCCGACTGGCAGACGCACCTCGCGCGCGTCATGCGCAAGGAGCCGCCCGAAGATCGCGGCTGGAACGTCACTCTCTCAAGCACCGGCGTCATCGACGTCGCGAACCCGATCACGTCGCTGTTCCTGAACTCGGCCTGCGACAAGGCCTCGGCCGGCTGGTCGTGCGACGCGCAGATCGAGGCGATGCGCGAGGCCTTCGCGCTCGAGCCGGATTTGGGAAAGCGCAAGGCCATCGCCGAGGAGATCCAGGAGCGCGCCCTGCAGCTCGGCACGCACTATCCGCTTGGCGAATGGTACAGTGCCTCGGCCGTCAGCGCCCGCACGAAGGGCTGGATCCGCCCACCCTCGACGACCGTCTTCTGGAACGTCGAGGTCGCGAGGCGCTGAAGTCACGCGGCTAGGCGGCCGGCTTTCGCCGCCGGAGCTGGAGCGCCGCGCCGGTCGCCAGCGCGGCGACCAGCAGCAGCATCAGGTCCATGCCGCCCACCGGCCAGAGATGGCGCAGACCGAGGGTGAGGCCGAGATGGTGGCCGGTGGTCATCCAGTTCAGCAGCACGGCGGCCGGGGCCAAGGTCGCGATCATGCCCAGCTGCTCGACCCAGGCGTGCCCCGGCCGTGACCAGGCATGGGCGAAGGTTGCCAGCCACACGAGATAGAAGGTCCAGATCTCCAGCGCGGCGCGCCCGTGGCCCAGGAACGCCGCACCCGGCGGCAGCAGGCGATTGACCACGAAGAACGCCAGCGTCGCGACGAGAAGGCCGGCCACGGAGCCGACCGTCAGTCCCTCCACGATGCGCACACCGCGCAACCCCAGCTGCGCATGCCGGCGGCGGCGCGAGTCCAGCCAGAACAGGGCGCCTGTGGCGATCAGGACGCATCCCATCAAGCCGAGCCCGAAGTAGAGCCAGCGCAGCGTCCAGTGGCGGAACTGGATGAGATGGAACCCGGAGATGAACCGCGAGGCCGTCACCACCGGCTGCGCGCCGAGCCGCTGGTGCAGCAGTTGGCCCGTCGTCGCGTCGAAGGATGCCACATCGGCCGCGGCGCGTACCCGATCGTCGTTCGCGCGGCTCACCTGCACAACCGCCGCCGCGTCGCCAGGATTGCGCACGGTCACGAAGCGCGGCACGTCGCCTTCCCAGCTTTCACGAGCCCGCGTGACCATCTCGTCCAGGGACGCGAGCGTGCCGGGCTTGTTCGCCTTCGCGCGATCGAACAGGTCGAAGGCCTCCGCGCCAAAGGCGCGCCGGTCGCCCTGATATGCGACCTGCCATACCGCGGCAAAATAGACCGAGTAGAAGATGATCAGGCCAGACAGGGTAATGGCGATGTGGAACGGCAGGCCGAGCACGCCGGCGACATTATGCAGGTCGAGGATCGAGCGGCGCGGTTTCCTGTCGATCCGGAAAGCAAAGAAGTCGGCGAAGAGCTTGCGATGGATGACCACGCCCGAAACGCACAGGACCAACATCGCCATGCCGGCAAATCCCACCAGCCACGAGCCGAGCTGGGCGAAGCGGATGTGCAGATTGTAGTGGAACGGATAGAGGAACTGGGTCCCGGCCAGCGTGCCCGGATCGGGTAACGAAGCGCCCGTGACGGGATCGAGATAGCGCACGACCGGTCCCGACGGCGTGCGCCAAGCCACGCGAAACATTGGCATCCGGTCGGTCGGCAACAGGACGGACCAGAAGGACGCGCGCGTTGCAGCCGACTCCTGGATCAGGGGCTGTAGCGTATCGAGCGGGAGGGGACTCTCCGGCAGCGCCAGCCGCGTCGCGGGCATCATCCATCGGTCGATCTCGCGATCGAAGACACTCAGCGTGCCCATCCAGAAGATGGCGAACAGCAGCCCCGCCAGCACCACACCGGTCCAGGTGTGAAGCCAGCCCATCGCCCCCCGGAACGTCTGTTCCATCTGCGTCGACCGCAATACGGCGAAGGCCTCAGAAGTCCGCGGTCAACGCCAGACGGAAGATCCGCGGTGCCCCGAGGAACAGCGTCGTGGCGCCGGACCCGCCCGCCCAGTAGTTGTTGTCGAACAGATTCTCGACGTTGAAGCGGATCGCTACCGGATTGCCCGTCGGGCTGTTGTCTGTATCGAAGACGTAGCGCGCGCCAATGTCGAAGCGAGTCCAATCCGGCAGGCTGCGTCGCGGCAGGGTCGTGTCGATGTATTGGGAGCCGGTGTAAACGACGCGGCCGTTCACGGTGAGACCACGCGCGAACGGTAGATCCCATTCGGCACTCGCCCTGAGCTGGAGGTTCGGCGAGAAGGGCGCCGTCCAGCCGTCGGTTGCACCACCCTGTGTCTTGGTCAGCAGGGCATTGAGGAACATCGCCCCACCCAGCAGGCGAACACCGGGCAGAGGTTCGCCGAAGACGTTCAGCTCCAGGCCCTGATTCCTCTGCTCCCCACCCAGGAACTGGGTATTCGTGACGGTGTTCGTCAGGATGCTCGGCTGGGTGATCTGGAAGAGACTGGCCGTCGTCGTGAACTTGCCCCAGTCGGCCTTCACGCCGACCTCGTACTGCGTCGCCTTGAATGGCGGAAAAACTTCGCCGGCATTTGCGAAGGCGGTGCCGACGGTCGTACCCTGCTGCAGCCCCTGGATGAAGTTGCCGTACAGCGAGATGTTCTGCCAAGGCTTGAAGACGAGCGCGACGGACGGGCTGAGGGCGGTCTGCTCGTAGCTGCTCGTGCGAGCACCGGTGATGACGTTGAAGTTCGAGGCCCCCACCTGCTGCAGGCGCGCGCCCAGGGTGAGCTGGATGCGCTTGTCGACGGCAGACAGGGTGTCGGCAATCACCAGGCTCTGCAGGCTTTGCGTCGCGCTCTTGTTGGCGGCGGGATTGGCGAGACCGGCCGGCGCCACGTAGATCGGATTGTATATGTTGGTGTTGTAGGCCGCGCCGACCACGGACGCGATACCGCTCGCCGATTCGTAGATCGACCCGCTGAACACGAACTCATGCGAGATGGGACCGGTCGTGGCGAGGGCCCTCACCCCTGCTTCGCCTGTCAGGATCTGGGCATAGGAATTCTGCACGGCCTGAGATCCTCGCGCCGCGCCGTTCTGGTTGGTGATGGTGACGATGTCCGTGCTGTAGAGCTGGCCGTAGCGGCTGTCGTGAACACCGAACGACGCAAACGCCGTCACCGTTTCGAGCATGTCGACTTCGGCACGGAGGACCGCAAAGGCATCCTTGGTCCATTTGTTGCTCCATGCCTGAGCCGCGGGATTGTTGCGGACGTTCGGGGCCCAGGGAAGCTGCACGCCGGCGGCAAGGCCCAGATAGGGCACCACGCCTGTTATATACTCGTACTGGTAGCCGAGGTCGGCGGAGAGCCGAACGTGATCGCCACGATAATCGAAGCCGAGAACGCCGAGCAGGCGCTCGTCGGTATTGTACTGAATGTTTGTCTGGCCCGCGCGATAGGCGCCGTTGAAGCGTACGCCGAATTGCTGGTCATTGCCGAAGCGTCGGCCGACATCCACGGCGCCGCCAACCTGCCCGGCCGAATTGTAGTTCAGGGTCGCCTGGGTGAGCGGCGCATCACCGGCGCGCTTCGGCACGATATTGACGGTGCCGCCGATCGCGCCGGATGGGGACATCCCGCTCAGCATCGCACTTGGCCCCTTCAGGACCTCGATACGCTCGGCCATCTCCGGCATCACGGAGTAGGTCGGCAGCAGCCCGAACAGGCCGCCATAGGTCCAGGCATTGTTCTGGATATTGAAGCCGCGGATGTTGATGAGTTCGGCGCCGATGCCCCCGTCCGGCACATAGAAGCGAACGGAGGGGTCGTCGATCAGAACGTCACGCACCGAGCGCGCCTGTTGGTCCTGTGCCTTCTTCGCCGTGAAGTTGGTCTGGTTGAACGGCGTGTCCATCACGTCGCGGTTGCCGAGCACGCCCAGCTGGCCGCCCTTGGCGACCTGGCCGCCGGCGTAGGGCGGCGGGACATTGTCGATCATCGCCTGTGACGGCACCGGGAACATGCCCTGCACCTGCACCGGGTCGAGCTGCAGGGCACCCGGCACCTGCGCTCCGGCGCCGATTTTCTCGAGGACCACCGTATTGGCTTCGCTGAAGCGCCAACCGACGCCGGTTCCCGCCAGCAAGGCATTGAGCGCCTGCGCCACGGTGTAGGTCCCCGACAGGCCGGCGGTACGCTTGCCGGCCAGATCTCCCGAGGCTCCGAGCAGTCGAATGCCGGCCTGGTCGGCAAGCCGCGTCAACGCGGTATCGAGGTCCTGCGCGGGAATGTTGAAGGTCACGGCGCGCGGCGCCTGCGCCTGTTCCTGCGTCCGAGGCGCCTGTCCCGACTCACCCTGCGCCTCGACCAGGGCGGGCCACCACAGGCCGGTTGCGATCGTCGACGCGAGCAGCACACGTGAAACCAGCATGTCGTCCCCCAAAGCTACGCGGCGGCGGCAGGCGAGCTCCTTGATCTGGAGTGCGTCTCAGTCTCACCGTCTTGAGGTTAAGACGAATCGATGATGGCGAACTTGCAGCGCGCTCAGCGAATGATCGTCAGCAGGGGCATCTGGATGACCCGGGCCTTGCTGGTTTCCACGAGGGTACGCAACAGATGATCAGGATCGTCGAGGTCGAAGACGCCTGTGACCTGAAGACTCTTGAGTTCTTCGTTGGCGATGACGATCCGTCCGCGGCGGTAGCGCTGCAGTTCCTCGACGACACTCTGCAGCGACCGGCGATTGAAGATGAGCTTGCCGCGCTGCCACGCCGTGACAGCGTCGACGTCGACGGTGCGAACCTTCTGCCCGTCGCCCTCACCGAAGCCGAGCCTCTGCCCCGCTTCCAGTCGGACCGGCGCGGCCTTCCCGACCGTGACCTCGACCGTGCCCTCGGTGACGATGACCTGCTCGCACGTGTCGTTGCGCCGCACGACGAAGGCCGTGCCGACTGCTCGGGCCTGACCGTTTCCCGCCATCACGATGAACGGGCGATTGGGGTCCTTGGCGACCTCGAACAGCGCTTCGCCGTCGTGGAGGGCAATACGTCGCTCATGGCCCGAATAGTCGACCGAGAGCGCGGTGGCGGTGTTGAGCGTGACGACCGAACCGTCCGCGAGGACGATACGCTGGCGCTCGCCTACGGCGGTGGCGTGATCTGCGTAGAAGCCGGAAAGTGGTCCCAGCAGGTTGAGCCCGACGGTGACGACCGCAACGGAAGCGGCGGCGGCCGTCGCACCTGCAAACACGGTACGTCGGCTGACACGCCGCGGCGAGGGAGACAGCGACAGCGGTACGACGCCGCGACGCAGCGTGTCGGCCTGTCGGGTTTCGGCAACGCCGCGCATCAGGGCTTCCGCCTCAGTTGCCGCAGCATCGTGCAGCGGCGACCGCTCACGCCAATGCAGGAACGCCTGCCGATCGTTCGGCGTAGCGCGGCCTGAACTCAGCCGCACCAGCCAGTCGATGGCTTCGTCGCTCAGCGCTCGGTCGCGAGACGGCGACGCCGCGACTGGTTCTTCCCCCTCACTCGACATTCGATGTGACTCTTTCCCCCGACTCAATGACGATTGACGGAGTGCCGGCTTGCAGCGGCTGCCGCTAACTTATCCGTTATCATTGCGTCGCAGCCGGTCGCGGCAATGACGGAGCGCCTGTGCGATGTATTTGGCCACCATGCTCTCGGACACGCCGAGTTGGCGGGCGATCTCGACGAAGGACCGCCCCTCGACCCGGCTGAGCAACAGGGCAAGACGCGGTTTTGACGGCAACTCGTCCAGCGCCGCCTCCAACAGGCGCAGCCGCTCGCGGGCAAGCGCACTCGCCTCAGGAGACGGCGCCGTATCGGGCACCGTTTCCGCCGCTTCGAGGAGGGTGAAGTCGGCCGCGATCCGGCCTTCGCGCCGCATCGTGTCGATCGCCAGATTGCCGGCGACGCGATAGACGAAGGCTCGCGGATTTTGAATGTCGAGATTGGTCGGCGGGATGGCCGCCAGCCGGACATAAGTATCCTGGGCCACATCGGCGGCACGCTCGGCATTACCGGTCCGCCGCGTCAGGAAGCGCAGCAGATCCTGGTAGTTCTCGCGAAAGCTCGCGATCAAAGCAGATACGTCGTGCCGCCCCATGGTCCCGATTCGCTATCCCGGGACCGGTCTATTCTACTTGCGAATGACTCGCAAATACTAACGCAGGCTTACTTCTTTTCCGCGCCCGGCAGGAAGTCGTCGAGCGGGACGCCGAAGCTGTTGAGCGCCCAGGAGACGAGATTGTACTGGCCGACCGTGAAGACGGCGTCCATGAGCTGCTCGGTCGAATAGGTCTTCGACAGGGTGGCCCAGGTCTCGTCGGAGGCGACCGAGTTTTCGAAGAGATCGTCGGCGAGCTGCATCAGCGCCGCCTCGTGCTCGCTCCAGCCCTTGGCCTTGGGGCCTTCCTTGAGATTGGCGATGTCGGTGTCCGTGACGCCGCCCCTCTTGGCGATCAACTCGTGTTGCGCGAACTCATATTCAGCCTGGTTCAGCCAGCCGATGCGCAGGATCAGCAGCTCGCGATCGCGAAACGGCAGGGTCTGCTTGGAGAGGATGTGGCCGGCAAACGGCGTCCAGCGCTTCGTCAGCGCGGGGTGATTGGCCATCACCTTGAAGATGTTGAACACCTGGCCGTTCATTGCGTTCTTCTCGATGGCTTCGCGATCCTCCGCCTTCATGGTCGAGAGGTCACGAATCGGAATACGCTGCTTGCGCTTGATCACCACTTTCCTCCTTTGTCGGTCGTGATGTGGACTAGCGTCCCCTCAGGCGACCGACAAGGCGAAAGGACCTACTCCGCGCGTGCGCTTTCGCCCGGCGGCTGAAGCTTGGCCGCGGCGAGCCGCGCCTGGCCCGGCGTGTTGAACTGGTGACCGTCGAGTTCGAAGAAGGGACGGGTGAAGGCATGGAAACGAAACGCATTGCCTTCCTTGAGGACGACGCCGGCGGGCTTTCCCCAGATTTCGACGACGAAGGGCTCGGGCATGGCGCGATCTCCTTCAGGCTGAGATGCCTGCGATCGGTTCTGAGATGGGAGCGACATGAGAGAAGACAATGGCCAGAAGTGTCGAAACAACAGACGGTCACAGAAGAACCTTCGCGTGCGGCATCAATATGGCGTCGGGTTTCCCCGCTGGCGTAATGGTCATCATTGCTGAACAATGACATTGCAATGTCACGTGCCCTCACCCGCTCCCGCTTCTTGCGCAGCGCCGGTGTCACGGCCGCAATGCTCGCCGCCGGTCCGGCGGGCGCGCAGCCGCGACGCGAAGAACGGGTCCTCATCAGCGACATCGAAACTGCAACCATCGACGGTCGCGACTGGGACAGGCCGATGCCGGGCGGCCGCACGGTCGACAGCGTGCACCGTTCCGTTCTCCTGCGCTTTCCCGGCGCCGCCGATGCCATCGCCCTTCACCTGTTGCGTGGCCGCGTGCTGGCGAAGGCCGAGCTCGTACTGGACTATGGCGGCTACGAAATCGTGCCCGAAGGCTACACCTGCCGCGAGGGCCTGGGCCGCAAGCGCTGGACCGACGATCCGCCGGGCTGGCATGTGGTGGCGTGGCCGCTGCGTCAGCCATGGGTCGCCGATGAAGCAATCGGACCGACCTTCAATGCCAGCATCGACGGCAGGCGATATTGGGCCCGCTGGGGCGCGACGGATCCGACGCGCGACCGCTTCGACGGACTGCTCGACCCGCAGGAGCTCTCGCTGCAGCAGCGGAAGGCTCGCTTCGACATCACGCGCTTCTTCTCGACCGACATACTGACGCGCGATCCGCCGAGCCGGCTGTTGATGCCCGAGCGCTGCGGCTTCCTCCTGCGCAAGCTGGAGACCTACGACACGCGCTATCGCGAACGCGGCAATGCGTACGAGTGGGCGATGCCGATCGGCGGACACGGGCTGAAGTTCAAGGTCGCCCACCTGCAACTCACGCTGCGCACCGTCGCCAGCGGGGCCCAGGTCGCGATCGCCTTGCCACCCGCTGCGGACCGCGCCCTGCCGCGCACTGCCGATGGCGGCCAGCCGACGGCCCGTCTCCTGCCGATCGAGGAGATCGCTGAGCGGGCACGTGCGGCCACCCACGCAACGGGAAAGCGCCCCGAATGGCAGCGCGAGCGCATCCGCGAACTGCAGCGCGTCGGCGGCGACAATGTCAGCCCCTGGGCGGACGTCGTCGGACCCGACGCGCAGAGTGCGTATGAAAGCCGGCTCAAGGAACTCCTCGCCCGGCCGCCGCGCTACTGGATGGGCTGGGAGATCGCCGACCTGCTGCTCATCTGGCACCTGTTTCGCGAGCTGCTGCCGGAACCGGTGCAGGAGCACCTGAAGGCCTACTGGACGGCCTGGCTGCAGCCGGATCTGCCGACCAGCGCGTTCGTCTCGCCGCAGGGTCCCGAAGCCATCGACTACTGGCGCCGCAACAAGGACTGGCGCGGGCGCGCGTCGTTCTTCCGTGACGGCTACAACTACGCCGTCAGCACACAGAACTTCAATCACACCGCCGCCATGGGCGCCCTGCTCGGCGGCGCGACGATCGGCTCGTCTCATGCGATGGGGGACGGGCGGCACGGTCTCGAGAACCTGCCGCTGCGCTTCTGGGGTTTCCTCGACGGCAGCACGCAGGAAATGCTCGATCCCTATTACCTGTCGATCACCCTGAGCGCTCTCAAGCTGTTCAGGGACCATGGACCGACACCGCTCGACCGCCTGATGGGTCGCGTGCTGGTGGATCGCACGCTGGAGCTGCTCATCAGCGTCTATCATCCCGCCCTGCGCCGCTTCGTCTGCTCCGGCACCCGTGTCCGCCTCTCGGGCGTGCTCGCCGAACAGGACGGCATCTACGGTGCGCTCCACACCGTATCGAAGGCCGGCGTCGTCAATCACCTCGACACGGATTCGACGGGCACGGTGCATGGCATGCCGGCCTGGGGTTACGACTTCCCGCCGGGCCGCGTGGCGATGCAGAGCCTGGCCGCCCCGTGGGCGCCCGACTGGGTGTCGGGCCCGATCGACGACCGTATCCTGCCTTGCGAGGAAACCTCGGCCGAGACGACGCGCGGCATCTACCAGCCACCACTCTGGAAGCGGACCTATCTCGGGCGCTGGCACGGGCTTGCGAGCCAGGACATGCGCGGCGGCACGGTCGATCTCGTCGGCCAGTGGGTCCGCGCGCCGCAGACCGCCACGAGTCCGGCACAGCGCGGGATGCTGACCGCGCGGTATTCGGCCAACACGCCGAACCTCACCAGCACGCGCGAAGGGCTGATCCCGCAGGCCGGCCTGCTGCTCACTTTCCAGAGCCGCAACCGCGCCATCGTCTTCGCGACACCGCATTGCAATCGCCAGCGCTTCCTCGACGCCGCCACCGACAGGATCGCCTCGCTGGCGACGGTGATCGGTCTGTGGAACTTCGCCACCTCGCCCGGCTGGGAATTCCATGCAGGCGAGCGCCGTCTCGAGTCGTTCCCGCAGAAACTGCCGGCCGGCCAGAGCCTGTTCATCCGCGACGGTGTGACCTATCTCGCGATCCTGCCGCTGCCCGCGACCGATCTCGGCCGCGACACCGACATCGAGATCGCGCCCGGAATCGCGGCGGAAGCGGAGCCGAACGGCGCCCAGGTGGGACCCGCCCTCACCATCTCCTTGTTCAACCTCCGCCGTGCGCAGCCGGCGCCCGTCTCCTCCCTCGATCTCGACGCCATCCTGTCCCGTAGCTACGGCGGCTTCGTGCTCGAGATGGGCGACGAGGCGCAACATGGCAGCTTCGAGGCCTTCCGCCGCCATATCGCCGCCGCCGAGCTGAAGGCGGACTGGAACGCCGCGAGGCGCATCATGGACGTCCGCTACCGCAGCGGCGGCGACCTCATGGAGGCGGGCTTCTCGACCGAATTCGCCCAGCCGGTGGAGATCAACTATCCGCTGGAAGGCGGCGCCCAGCAGAAGGCGATCCCCTATCGCCGGCTGAACGGCGCCTGGCCTTACCTGCCGGCGGGCATCGATCGCGACAGTTTCTGGGCGCAGCAG
This sequence comes from Reyranella sp., assembly GCF_965228225.1. Classification (GTDB taxonomy): domain Bacteria; phylum Pseudomonadota; class Alphaproteobacteria; order Reyranellales; family Reyranellaceae; genus Reyranella. The sequence continues at coordinate 4,895,250 of NZ_OZ245801.1, forward strand.
GGCACGAGCGGCCGTCTGGAAAAGGCCGGCGCGGTGCTGACGACCGAACCCGGGCGCAAGGCGTACCTGATCGCCGATCCGTCGAGCGGTGCGGTGGTCGCCTACAATCCGCTGCCCGACCCGCAGGCGTTCGCGCTCGCAACGCGCGACGGCGCGGCCTTCCGCGCCGACGGAAAGGTCGGCCTGATGAGGCTCGAGTACCGGCCCTGGACGCTCGAGATCGAGATCGACCATGCGCCCAAGCCCGACCAGGACGGCCTGGCCGCGACGATCACGATTTCGGGGCTTGCCCGTGAGCCCAAGGTTACGGTCAATGGCCACCGTGTCGATCCGCGCATCGCCGGCGAAAATTTTCAGATACCGATAGCCTGATCGACCCTTGGAAACGTTGAGGTCGCGGAGAATATGATGTCCCTGACCCGTTCAGCCCTGCTCGGCCTCGCCGGCGCCACCGTCCTCGCCGCCGGGCGAGCCGCCGCGCAGCCGGGAGCCCGCATGCACCAGCGCAAGATCCCCGCGTCGGACGAGATGCTGCCCGTCGTCGGCGTCGGTACGTGGCGTACCTTCGACGTCGGCGCGCGGCCGGCCAACCGTGCGCCGCTGGCCGAGGTGCTGCGCCTGCTGTTCGACGCCGGCGGGTCGGCGATCGACACGTCGCCGATGTACGGGTCGGCTGAGGCCGTGGTCGGCGACTTGCTTTCAGCGGCCAATACCCGCGCCAAGGCCTTCATCGCCACGAAGGTCTGGACCACCGGCCGCGACAACGGGCTCACGCAGATGCGCAACTCCTTGCGGCTTCTCAAGACCGACCGCATCGACCTGATGCAGATTCACAATCTGGTCGACTGGCGCGCCCATCTGCCGACCTTGCAGGCCTGGAAGGCGGAGGGCCGCATCCGCTATCTCGGTATCACCCACTATACGCAGAGCGCCCACGACGATTTGGAGAGCGTGATGCGGGCGGAGAAGTGGGACTTCGTGCAGGTCAACTACGCGCTCGACGATCGCGCCGTCGAACGGACGCTCCTGCCACTCGCCGCCGAACGCGGCATCGCGGTGATCGTGAACCAGCCGTTCGGCGGCGGCGGACTTCTGCGCAAGCTCCTGAGCCGCAAGCTGCCCGAGTGGGCCGGTGAGATCGGCGCCACCAGCTGGGCACAGCTTCTGCTCAAGTTCGTGCTGGCAAACCCCGACGTCACCTGCGTCATTCCGGGCACGGGCAAGCCCGAGCATATGGCGGACAACCTTCGGGCCGGCTTCGGGGTCTATCCCGACGCGGCACTGCTCAAGAGGATGATCGCCGAGATCGACGTCTAGACTAGAGCGGCAGCTCCGCCTCGATCCATTCCGTCGCCGAACCGTGCTTCGGCTGCCAGCCGAGCTCGCTGCGGGCGCGCCGGGCGCGGACGCGGCTGTTGGAGCCGAACGTATAGGCCGCGCTGTTCTCGCCGAGCTCCCTGGCCGCGTCCTCGAACGGCCACGCCTGCGGCTCGCCCAGCTTCAGGCGGCGCGCGATGGCTGAACAGATGTCGCGATAGGAGGCCTCGCCGTTCTCCGCAAAGTAGAAGGCGCCGGCCGGCGCCTTCGCGAGGGCGAGGCGATAGAGGTCGGCCACGTCCTCGACATGGACGTTCGACCAGATGTTCAGCCCCTTGCCGACATGACGCACCACGCCTGACGCCTTTGCCCGCTTCGCGAGGCCGGGAATCTGGGCGCTGTCTCGCGCCAGGCCCAGGCCGTTACCGTAGATCATGGTCGGGCACAGGACGATGGCGCGCACGCTGCGGCGGCTCGCATCACGGATCATCCGGTCGATGGCAACCCGCGCCTGTTTGCCCGGCACCGGCTCGAACGGCGTCTCCTCGTCGTAGATCCTCTCCGAGGCGACATCGCCATGGGCATCGTCGGCCACGATGCTGGAGCCGCTGGTATGCAGGAACGGCTTGTTCGATCCGGCAAGCGCCTCCAGGAACGCATCGATCGCGCCGCGATGATCGCTGTTGGCGGTATTGACCACGGCATCGGCGCGCCGGGCTTCGGCGGAGAGAATCGCGGCATCGTCGAGGCCGCCCATGACCGGCTCGACACCGAAGACCGCGAGTTTCGCGCCCTTGTCCGCGTCGCGAACGAGACCGCGGATCTCGTGGCCATCGTCGAGCAGGCGGCGCGCGACGGTGCCGCCGATATAGCCGGTCGCGCCGGTCATGAAGATCTTCATGGTCATGTCTCCTAGAGGGCCAGTGTCATTTGGGGCGGCACCTTGTCCTCCTCGCGCTGATGCAGATTGTGCAGCGAGACCCCCAGCAGGCGCACCTTCTTCTCGAGCGGAAAGATCGAGCGCACCAGCTCCCGCGCCGTGCGCTCCAGCAGATCGCGGCTGCCGACGCCCTCGTGCAGCGTCCGGCTGCGCGTCACGATCCGGAAGTCGGCATACTTGATCTTCACGGTCACCGTGCGGCCGACGATTCCGGTGCGCTCGCAGTAGGACCAGACATCCCCCAGCACCGAGGCGACGCCGTCCTCCACGGCCGCCGGCCGGTCGAGATCCTCCATGAAGGTCGTCTCGGAGCCGACCGACTTGCGCGGCCGGTTGGGCACGACGCGACGTTCGTCATGGCCGCGCGCGATGGAATAGTAGTAGGCGCCGGAGCGGCCGAAATACTGCTGCAGGAAGTCGAGCGGCTGCGCCTTCAGGTCGGCGCCCGTATGGATCCCCAGCCGGTTCATCTTTTCCGCCGTCTTCGGCCCGACGCCATGGAAGCGGCCGACCGGCAGGCCCTCGACGAAGGCCGGCCCCTTCTCCGGCGGGATCACCGTCTGGCCGTCGGGCTTGCGATGGTCGGAGGCCAGCTTGGCCAGGAACTTGTTGTAGGAGATGCCGGCGGAGGCGGTCAGGCCGGTGCGCTCCAGGATGCGTGCCCTGATCTCGCGCGCGATCTCCGAGGCAAGCGGCATGCCCTTGAGGTTGGTGGTGACGTCGAGATAGGCCTCGTCGAGCGACAGCGGCTCCACCAGCGGCGTATAGTCCAGGAAGATCTCGCGGATCTGGCGCGACACGTCCTTGTAGACCTCGAAGCGCGGCTTAACGAACAGCAGCTCCGGACACAGGCGCTTGGCCGTGACCGAGGGCATGGCCGAGCGCACGCCGAACTTGCGCGCCTCGTAGCTGGCCGCCATCACGACGCCGCGCTGCCGCCCGCCGACCGCGACCGGCTGGCCGCGCAGCGAGGGATCGTCGCGCTGCTCCACGGACGCGTAGAAGGCATCCATGTCGACGTGGATGATCTTGCGGATCTCGGCTTCCGCCATGATGGGAGTATAGGGCCGCCGCGAACCGCGGTCCCCCTCGTTCGGCTTACTCAGACCGGACGCGAAGGTTGCAGGCGCAGCGTGAAGACCGCGCCTCCGCCCGGCCGGTCGTCGACCGAAATGGTGCCGCCATGCGCGGCGGCGACACGCGTCACGATGGCCAGCCCCAGTCCTCTGCTCCCCGGCCGCGCGCGGTCGCGCCGCCAGAAGCGCTGGAAGATCGTCTCGCGGTCGGAGGACGGCACGCCGGGGCCCTCGTCCAGCACCCGCACCGTTCCGTCCGCGGCGACATCGACCTCGATCGTCCCGCCGGCCGGCGTGTGGCGAATGGCATTCTCGACCAGATTGCGAACCGCCCGGAACAGCGCCTCGGCATGGCCATGCACCCACACGGGCGTCTCGATCCCCGTCAGGGCGATCGTCTTGTCGCTGTCGACTGCGAGCGGCGCCATGAAGGCGACCGCATCGGCGCACACGGCCTGGAGGTCGGCCAGGGAACTGCCGTCCACGACGAACGCTTCGAGTTCGGCGATGTCGAGGACCTGGTTCACGGTGCGCGTCATGTTGACGATGTCGGTTTCCAGCGACTGGCGCAGCGGCTGATCGTCCATCGTGTCGATGCGCGCGCGCATGATGGCGAGCGGCGTCCGCAGCTCGTGCGCCATATCGGCGGTGAACTCGCGTTGCGCGCGGAACCCTGCCTCCAGCCGGTCGAGCGCCTGATTGACCGCGTGCACGAGCGGGACGACTTCGATCGGCATCGACTGCTCGGACAGGCGAACGTCGGTACTGGTCGGGCCGATCGAGGCCGCCGTGTGCGACGCGGCGCGCACCGGATCGAGCGCGCGACGGAAGATCAGGATGTCGATCAGCAGAAGCAGCAGCAGGATGGGAAAGGTGATCCAGGCGACACGCGGCAGGAAGGAGGCGACGATGTCGTCGATGATCACGTCGCGATGCGCCAGATCCTGTCCGACCTGGATCCAGTAGAGACGACCGCCGATGACGCGCGGCACGTTCACGCCGATGAGCAAGGTGCCCTTGCTGCGATGCCGTACGAAGGAATCGTCGGTCAGCGGATCGATCGGCGCCGAGAGCGGCGCATCGTCCGGACGTGAGGTGAACAGCACGTTCCCCTTCGCGTCGAGGATCGCATAGGCATAGAGGGCGTACTCGCCCGAGTAGATCGGCTGAGCCTCCGGCGGTATGTCGAGCGTGACAGTGCCGCCATCGGGTGTGGGATGCAGGAAGCTCGCAATCGTCAGAGCCTGGGCCCGCAGCGCATCGCGATGGAGACTGTTGGCGGCCTCGTACAGCAGCCAGTAGAGCGCCAGTGGCATCAGGATGGACGTGACGCCGATCGCCACGATGTGCAGCGCGACGACACGGGAGATGATCGACCGGAAGCGCGTCAAACGGCGGCCTTTTCCTCGGCCAGCAGATAGCCGACGCCGCGCACGGTATGGATCTTCACCGTGGCACCGCAGTCGGCCAGCATCTTCCGCAGACGATGGACGTAGACCTCGACCGCGTTCGAACCGACATCTCCCGACAGGCCGAAAAGCTGGTCCTCGAACAGACGCTTCGGCACGACATGGCCGCCGCGTCGCAGAAGGATCTCCAGGATCGCTGTCTCCCGTGCGGGAAAGACCCGCACCGTCCCGTCGATGAACACCTGTCGTCCCTCGGTTTCGAGCGCCACGTTGCCGAAGGTGAGCTGGCGACCCAGCAGATTGCCGGGCCGTCGCAGCAGCGCCTGCAGGCGCGCCACCAACTCTTCCATGGCGAAGGGCTTCACGAGGTAATCATCGGCCCCGGCGCGCAACCCATTGACCCGGTCGCTCACCCCGTCACGGGCCGTGAGAACCAGAACCGGCGTCGAATCGCCGCGTCCGCGGATACCCCGCAGCAACGACAACCCGTCCTGATCGGGCAGACCGAGATCGAGCACGATCGCAGCGTAGCGCATGGCCGCCAGCGAATGCTCGGCGTCGCCGGCATTGCCTACTGAATCCGCCGAGAATCCGCTGCGCGCCAGACCCTTCGCCAGCAAGGCGACGAGCTCCGCATTGTCCTCGACGACAAGGACTCTCATGGACGTCCAGCCTCCTCCGGCGCGGTCGCAAACTCAGCCACCCTATCACGCCACGCACTCTGAAATCGTCCTCCAGGGAGCAAGTCAGGCGCACGTAATGTGAAGCGCCTAGCTTCCGCTCCATGAGCACTGCGCCCAAAGCCGCCACCACAGCCCGTCCGCGTCGCTACCGCCTGTGGTTTGCCGGCGCTGGCATCGTAACGCTCGCGCTCGCCGCGGTCTGGACCCTCGACACCGGCCCCACCAACGCCCTCATTCGACCGGCGCTGGCGGTGGAGAACGATGGCGCCTTCCGTCCCAGCGAGACCCAATGGGCCAGCCTGCGGATCGCGCCGGTCGAAGCCGCCGCCTTCCGCGACGAGCGCGCGACCGACGGCAAGATCGGCATCAACGAAGACACGACGACGCCGGTCTTCTCGCCCTATTCGGGCCGGGTGACGCGCCTGATCGCCAAGCCGGGCGAGCGCGTCCAGCGCGGCGACCCGCTGTTCGCCATCGAGGCGAACGAGTTCGTGCAGGGCCAGAACGATCTCGTGGGCGCCGTCGCCGGCGTCGAGAAGGCCCGTTCCAAGCTCGCGCTCGCCCAGAATTTCGAACGGCGTCAGAAGGAATTGCTGGCGATCCGCGGCGGCTCGCTGAAGGACCTGGAACAGGCCCAGTCCGACCTCGTCTCGGCCCAGGGCGACCTGCGCTCCTCCGAAATCGCGCTGGCCGCGGTGCGCAACCGCCTGCGCATCCTCGGCCGCACCGACGCCGAGATCGACACGCTGGAGAAGGTCGACCATATCGGCGCGGAGGCGATCGTGTCGGCGCCCATCGCCGGCACCGTGATCCAGCGCAAGATCGGCCTCGGACAGTACATCAACGCCGGCGCCGCCGATCCCGTATTCAACATCGGCGACCTCTCGACGGTCTGGCTGGTCGCCAACGTCCGCGAATCCGACGCGCCGAAGATGAGGGTCGGCGCCCCGGTCGAGGTTTCCGTGCTGGCCCATCCCGGCCGCGTCTTCAACGCCCGCCTGGCTTACGTCGCGCCTGCGCTCGATCCCAATACGCGCCGCCTGCCGGTCCGCGCCGAGATCGCGAACGCCGATCGCGAGCTGATGCCCGAGATGTTCGCCAGCTTCCGCATCGTGACGGGCGAACCCACGACCAACCCGGCCGTGCCACAGGAAGCCGTCGTCTATGAGGGCGCCAACGCCCGTGTCTGGGTCGCAGATCAGAAGGACAAGTCTGTCGCGTCGCGCCCGATCGAGGTCGGCGCCACCGCCAACGGCATGGTCGAGGTCAAGAAGGGCCTCGCGCTCGGCGAGAACGTGGTGACCAGCGGCACACTCTTCATCGATCGCGCGGCCAAGCGCGACTGACCGCCCGGCGCGCCCTCCAGGCGCGTCCCTCCAACCTATCGGTTGCCCATGCAATCCATCGTCGCCGCCGCCCTCAAGCAGCGAATCCTCGTCGTCATCCTGAGCCTGGTGCTCTCCGTCGCCGGATTGTTCGCCTACTCGCGGCTGAACATCGAAGCCTATCCCGACCCGGTGCCGCCGCTGGTCGACATCATCACGCAGAATCCCGGCCAGTCTTCGGAGGAGATCGAGCGCTACATCACGATCCCGATCGAGATCCAGATGGCCGGCCTGCCCTATGTCCAGGCCATCCGCACCGTTTCCCTGTTCGGCCTGAGCGATGTGAAGGTGCAGTTCACCTACGACGTGACGTATCAGCAGGCCTCGCAGATGGTGATCAACCGCCTGTCGCAGCTCGGCCCGCTGCCCAACGGCGCGCAACCCACCCTGTCGCCCACCAGCCCGATCGGTGAAGTCTTCCGTTACCGGATCGTCGGCCCGCCGGGCTATTCGGTCTCCGACCTCAAGACATTGCAGGACTGGGTCCTGGAACGCCGCCTGAAGGCGGTCCCCGGCGTCGTCGACGTCACCGGCTGGGGCGGCAAGACCAAGACCTACGACATCACCGTCAACCTCGACCGGCTGCTGGCCTACGGGCTCACCCTGAAACAGGTGCTGGACGGGCTGAACAACGCCAACATCAACGTCGGCGCCAACACCGTGAACATCGGTTCGCAGTCGGCGATCGTGCGCAGCGTCGGCCAGATCCGGTCGATGGCCGACATCCGCAACACGATGCTGACGGTGCGCGACGGTGCACCGGTTCTGGTCTCCGACGTGGCCGACGTCACCGTGGGTCACCAACCGCGGCTGGGCATCGCCGGTCAGAACGGCGACGACGACATCGTGCAGGGCATCGTGCTGATGCGGCGCGGCGCCGAGACCATGCCGACGCTGGGCGGCGTGCTGGCGGAGGTCGACAGGATCAACAACAGCAACGTCCTGCCACCCGGCGTACGCATCGAGCGCATCTACGATCGCAGCTCGCTGGTGAACATCACCACCCACACGGTGCTGCACAACATGGTCGTGGGTGTCTGCCTGATCTTCCTGATCCAGTGGCTGTTCCTCGGCGACCTGCGCAGCGCGCTGATCGTCTCTGCCACGATCCCCTTCGCCCTCCTGTTCGCCGTGGTCGTCCTGGTGCTGAGCGGCGAGTCGGCAAACCTGCTCTCCATGGGCGCGATCGACTTCGGCATCATCGTCGATGCCACAGTGATCATGGTCGAGAACATCTTCCGGCATCTGTCGGAAAGCGATCACCAGACCGGCTCCCAGCGGCGCGCACCGGACGGTCTCACCGGCAAGCTGGCGACGATCTTCAACGCCTCGACCGAAGTGACCCAGGCGATCTTCTTCTCGGCCACCATCATCATCGCGGGCTTCCTGCCGCTGTTCACCCTGTCTGGGGTCGAGGGCCACATCTTCGGACCGATGGCGCGGACCTATGCCTACGCCCTGCTGGGCGGCCTGATCGCCACCTTCACCGTGTCGCCCGCCCTGTCGGCCCTGCTGCTGCCGGACAAGGTGGCGCATGCCGAGACGCGCGCCGTGCGCGCCCTGCGCCGCGCCTACGAAAGGCTGCGCAACGCTGCGCTCGCCAGCCGCAAGGCCACCTTCGCGGCGGGGCTCGGCGCGCTGGCGCTGGCGGGCGGCGCCGGCAGCACGATCGGCCTCGAGTTCCTGCCCAAACTCGAGGAAGGCAACATGTGGATCCGCGCCGTGATGCCGGCCTCGATCTCGCTCGAAGCCGGCAACGACTATGCCAACCGCATGCGCAAGCTCATCAAGAGCTTCCCCGAGGCCGAGACCGTCATCTCGCAGCATGGCCGCCCCGACGACGGCACCGATTCGACCGGCTTCTTCAACGCCGAGTTCTTCGTTCCGCTCAAGCCGGTGGACCAGTGGCGCAAGGGTCTCGACAAGGAAGCACTGATCGCGGAGATCAACAGCGCGCTGGAGAAGGCGTTCCCGGGCGTCGAGTTCACCTTCTCGCAGTACATCCAGGACAACGTCCAGGAAGCGGCCTCCGGCGTGAAGGGCGAGAACTCCGTCAAGATCTCGGGCAATGACCTCGAGACGCTGTCGAAGCTGGGCAACGAGATCAAGTCGGTGCTCGCCACCGTCCCCGGCGTCACCGATCTCGCCGTCTCCGCCTCGCTCGGCCAGCCGACCATCCGCATCGACATCGACCGCGCCAAGGCCGCCCGCTACGGGCTGACGCCGGGCGACATCAACGCCACAGTGCAGGCCGCCATCGGCGGCCAGGCCGCCGGCGACGTGTATGAGAGCGGCAGCGACCGGCACTTCCCGATGGTCGTCCGCCTCGCCTCCCGCTATCGCCAGAGCCTCGACGCGATCAGCCACATCCAGATCGGCGCGCAGGGCGCAAACGGCACCATCACACAGGTGCCGTTGAGCGAGGTCGCCACGGTCGAGCTGGTCTCCGGCGCCTATTACATCTACCGCGAGCAGCAGGAGCGCTACGTTCCGGTGAAGTTCAGCGTCCGCGGCCGCGATCTCGGCAGCACCATCATCGAGGCGCAGCAGCGCGTCGCGGAGAAGGTGCAGATCCCGGGCGGCTACCGCATCGAATGGGTCGGCGAGTTCGGCAACCTCAAGAACGCGCTGCAGCGCCTCGCCGTGGCGGTGCCGATCGCCATCGGCCTGATCGGGCTGCTGCTCTACATGAGCTTCGGATCGTTCCGCGACACGCTCCTGGCCGCGAGCGCCATTCCCATGGCGCTGACCGGCGGCATCCTGGGCCTCTGGGTCACCGACATGTCCTTCAGCATCTCCGCCGCCATCGGCTTCGTGGCCCTGTTCGGCATTGCGGCGATGAACGGCATCATGGTGCTGAGCTGCTTCAACAGGTTGATCGACGGCGGCCGAGACCGCGAGACGGCGCTCTACGAGACCTGCTCCCTGCAGATGCGCCCGGTGCTGATGACCTGCGTGGCGGCCGCCGTCGGCCTGCTGCCCGCCGCCTTCTCCACGGCGATCGGCAGCCAGGTCCAGCGGCCGCTGGCCATCGTGGTGGTTGGCGGCACGCTGCTGGCGCCCTTCCTCTTCCTCACCGTCCTGCCGGCCATGATCGGCCTGTTCTCGCGCCGCCGCGCCCCGGTCCCGGCGTCCCACCCCCACGATACGGTTGCGGAGGCGACATGATGCGACGCTCTCTCCTGGCTACCCTGCCGCTCGTCGCGGCGGGAGCTCTCGCCGGTTGCTCGGTCGGGCCGGACTTCACCTCGCCGGAAGGGCCGAAAACGGCGACCTATCTTCCCGACCAGAAGAGCGACCTGATCGCCGCCGGCATACCGGGCGGCGAGGCGCAGCGGATCGTTCAGAGCATGGACATTCCCGGCCAATGGTGGGGCGTTTTCCAGTCGCCGCAGCTCAACAGCCTGATCGAGCGCTCGCTGCGCGCCAATCCGGACGTGAAGGCGGCCGTGGCCGGCCTTCGGGTGGCCCAGCAGAATGCCCGCGCCCAGCGGGCCACCCTGTTCCCGACCATCCAGGGGACTTTCAACGCCACCCAGAACCAGACTCCCGCCACCCTGCAGTCGGCGACCGCCGACCAGCAGCCGATCTACGGCCTGTTCGTCGCCGGCCTCCAGATCACCTATGCGCTCGATCTCTGGGGCGGCAATCGCCGCCAGATCGAATCGCTCGACGCGCTGGCCGAGGCGCAGTGCTTCCAGCTCGAGGGCACCTATCTCTCGCTGGCGTCGAACGTCGTCGCGGCCGCCATCGTCGAGGCGTCGCTGCGCGGCCAGGTCGAGGCGACCCGGCGCATCGTCGCCACCCAGCGCGACACGCTCGGCATCCTGACGCGCCAGTCGGGCCTCGGCGCCATCCCGGGCGCCGACGTCGCCACCCAGCAGGCCGCGCTGGCGCAGGCCGAGTCCACGCTGCCGCCGCTCGAAAAGGCGTTGGCGCAGCAGCGCAACCTTCTGGCCACCCTGACCGGCCGGCTGCCGAGCGATCCCGTCGCCGAGCATTTCGAACTCAACGACCTCAAGCTGCCGCACGAACTGCCGCTGACGCTCCCCTCGCAGCTCGTCGAGCAGCGGCCCGACATTCGCGCCGCCGAGGCCAACCTGCATGCCGCCAGCGCCCAGGTCGGCGTCGCCATTGCCAACCAGTTGCCGCAGGTCACGCTGGGCTTCGGCCTCAACAGCAGCGCCCTGTCGCTCGGCACGCTGTTCATGCCCGGACTCGCGGGCGCGACCACGGGCGCCAGCGCCATCCAGACGCTGATCGACGGCGGCGCGCTGGCGGCCAAGAAGAGGTCCGCGGTCGCAGCGCTCGAACAGGCCGACGCGCAGTACCAGTCGATCGTGCTGGCGGCCTTCCGCAACGTCGCCGACACGTTGAACGCCCTCGAATACGACGCACTGGCGCTCAAGTCGGCGGTCGAGGCGGAACGGGCGGCGGCCACCGCCCTCACCATCGCGCGCAAGCGCCTCGAACTCGGCGACACGACCTATGTCATCGTGCTGATCGCCGAGCTCACCTATCAGCAGACGCTGCTCACCCGCGTGCAGGCGCAGGCCGCGCGTCTCACCAACACCGCGGCACTCTTCCAGTCGCTGGGCGGCGGCTGGTGGAATCGCGACGGCACAGGCCCGGGGAACGGCCGGTCGCGCTGCAAGCCGCCGGCCTCTCCCTGGTCCATCTCGCAACGCTGAAAGCACGGGGCGGGTGACGCCTGGGCGGCGCTGCGCGAACAGCTGCGAACGACAGATGCGCCCGATGCCGATGACCTGCGCCGCCGCCGTCGTCGGCCGCCCCGCCCGCCATGATCCCCGCCTTGACCGCAAGCCGGCCGCCCCCGAAAAGAGGTCGATGTCCTCGACAGACGAATTCATCGACCTCGGCGACCGGCGTCTGCGGGTGCGCCGCCTCACGCCGGCGCGCGACGACGGGCTCGACCGCACGGTGCTCGTCTTCCTGCACGAGGGCCTGGGCTGCATCGAGATGTGGCGCGACTTCCCCCAGACGCTGTGCGACGCCACGCGCTGCACCGGCGTCGTCTACGATCGCACCGGCTATGGGCAATCGAGCCCGTGGCCGGCCGATCCCGGCGTCCGCTACATGGAAATCGAGGCCGACCTCGTCCTGCCGCGCCTGCTGGCCGCGCTCGGCATCGAGGATTGCGTGCTGGTGGGGCACAGCGATGGCGGCACGATCGCCCTGAACTATGCCGCGACCGATCCCGAGCCGCTGCGGGCGGTGGTGACCCTGGCCGCGCACGCCATCAACGAACCGATCTGCGTCGAGGCCATCGCCAGGGCGCGGACCGCCTTCGCCACCGGCGATCTGCGCCCGCGGCTCGCCAAGTATCATGCCGATGTCGACGGCGCCTTCCGACTGTGGGCGGATGCCTGGGTCTCGCCCGGCTTCGAGCCAATGGACGCGACCGGCCGGCTGCCGGGCGTCGCCGTGCCGGTGCAGGCGATCCAGGGCGAGGACGACGAGTACGGCACCGAACTGCAACTCGGCATCATCGCCGGCAAGGTCGGGGGCTATTGCGAGACGCGGCTGGTCCCGGACTGCGGCCACAGCCCGCACCTGCAGCAGCCTTCCTATGTCCTGTCGGAGATCACGCGCTTCGTGTCGCCCCTGGCCCTGCTGGGGTAGAAGCCCACCACTGTCGTCCTGAGCGCAGTGAAGGACCTGACGGATCGACCAAAGTACTACGTGGCTGGCGCGAGATCCTTCGCTGCGCTCAGGATGACAGACAGAGAGTCGCCAGCTGCATGCTGTGTTAAAGCCGCTTCAGCTCGCTCGACGCCGCCCAGTTGAACTCCGAAACGGTCGGGCAGCGGGCCTGGGCAAGCTGGAATTGTTCGCGGGCGCGCTGCTTGTCGCCGCGCCGCACCGCGTCGATGCCGATGAAGAAGGCCGCCGGGCATTTGCCGTTGTTCCGCTTGGCCCCGTCATCGGCTTCGGCGGCGACCTCGAGTTCGCCGGGCGACCCCTTGCCCATCAGGAACCGCAGGATCGGCCCCGGCCATTCGTTCAGGCTCTCCGCCCCCACGTCGCGCACAAGGGCCGCGCGCGCATCGCGCCGGGCGCGGACCTGGGCAGCATAGCGCCAGAGCAGCGGCGCCTGCTTGGTCTTGAAACTCGGCCGGCCGGCCAGCGTGGCGTCGAAATCGTCGGCCGCCTGGGCGTAGTTGCCGAGGTTGAAGTTCGCCATGCCCCGAAAAAAGAGCGCCGACCGCCGCTCGCCCGGCGTCTGGGCGCCGGCCAGGGCCGCATCGAGCAGGCCCAAGGCGCGCGGGAAGTCGGCGATCTGCATGTAGACCTGGGCCTGGGCGATCGTCAGGGACGGGTCGCCGGGCTTGCGTTGCAGGGCGCTGTCCAGGGTGCGGAGCGCCGCCGCCCGGTCGCCTCCCCCTGCCAGGCCCGGCATCGTGCTCGAAAGCACGACCTGCCAGTCGCCGGGCAGGACGCGGCCCATTTCGGCGATGTCCTTCTGGCTGTCGGCCTCACGACCGAGGCGGGCGAGCTGGAAAGCGCGGATACTGAGATAGATCGACCGGTCGAAGGCCGAGAGCTGCGACGCCGAGAGGATCTTGTTCAGCGATTCGAGGGTGGACCCGCCATTTCCGCCCGTCGCACCGGGCAGCGAAGGGGCGGGCGACCCGCCGGATGAGAAGCCGCGGGCGCTGGGATCCCAGGACTCGACCGCATTGCGCTGAGCGAGCGCCTCGCCCGTCAGCGTCAGGAACGCTGCAAGAACCCCAAATACGTGACCTATTTGACGTCGCATGCCTCCAATCTGGCACAATGGCCGCAAAGCCGCATCCGCCGATTGCCTGTGGAGGTGCATGCCCCTATTTTGCGCCACATCCGCAGAGAACCGACCTTCCAGGAGTGTAGATATGGCCGCCGCCCATCCAAATAGCTTCAAGGCTCGAAAGACAATGAAGGTCGGTAGCCGCAGCTATACCTATTTCAGCCTGAAGGCGGTCGAGAAGGAAGTCGGCGACCTGTCCCGCCTGCCCTTCTCGCTCCGCGTGCTGATGGAAAACCTGGTGCGCAACGAGGACGGCACGACCGTCAAGAAGACCGACATCGCCGCCTTCGCGGACTGGATCAAGAATGGCGGCCGCTCCACCAAGGAGATCAACTTCCGCCCCGCCCGCGTGCTGATGCAGGACTTCACCGGCGTCCCCGCCGTGGTCGACCTCGCCGCCATGCGCGACGCCATGGGCAAGCTGGGCGGCGACGCCAAGAAGATCAACCCGCTGGTTCCGGTCGACCTCGTGATCGACCACTCGGTGATCGTCGACAATTTCGGCAATTCGAGCGCCTTCGGCGCCAACGTGAAGCTGGAATACGAACGCAACCTCGAGCGCTACCAGTTCCTGCGCTGGGGCGCGATGGCGTTCGACAATTTCCGCGTCGTCCCGCCGGGCACCGGCATCTGCCACCAGGTGAACCTGGAATACCTGGCGCAGGTGGTCTGGACCAAGAAGGAAGGCAAGGAGACGATCGCCTATCCCGACACGCTGGTCGGCACCGATTCGCACACCACGATGGTGAACGGCCTGGCCGTGCTGGGCTGGGGCGTCGGCGGCATCGAGGCCGAGGCTGCCATGCTCGGCCAGCCGCAGCCGATGGTCATTCCCGACGTCGTGGGCTTCAAGTTGACCGGCAAGCTCAAGGAAGGCGCGACCGCGACCGACCTCGTGCTCACCGTCACGCAGATGCTGCGCAAGAAGGGCGTGGTGAACAAGTTCGTCGAATTCTACGGCGACGGCCTGGCGGACCTGCCGCTGGCCAACCGCGCGACCATCGCCAACATGGCGCCCGAGTATGGCGCGACCTGCGGCTTCTTCCCGGTCGACGACATCACGCTGGGCTACCTCAAGACGACCAACCGCGGCCCGGCCGCCAAGCTCACCGAGGCCTATGCCAAGAAGCAGGGCCTGTGGCGTTCGAAGAAGTCGCCGGAACCGGTCTTCACCGACACGCTCTCGCTCGACCTGGGCGACGTCGTGCCGAGCCTCGCCGGCCCGAAGCGCCCGCAGGATCGCGTGCCGCTCACGGAAGCCGCCCAGCAGTTCGTCGCGAACATGGAGAAGGAATTCGACCGCACGGACGACGGCAAGCGCATCAAGTGCGAGGGCACCGATTATGACCTCGGCCACGGCGACGTGGTGATCGCGGCCATCACCTCCTGCACCAATACCTCGAACCCCTACGTCATGCTGGGCGCCGGCCTGATCGCGCGCAACGCGGTGAAGCTCGGCCTCAAGGTCAAGCCGTGGGTGAAGACCTCGCTGGCCCCGGGCTCGCAGGTCGTGACCGAGTACTTCGAAGCCTCGGGCCTGCAGAAGGACCTGAACAAGATCGGCTTCAACCTCGTGGGCTACGGCTGCACCAGTTGCATCGGCAATTCAGGCCCGCTTCCCGACCCGGTCACCAAGGCGATCGGCGACGGCGACCTGGTCGTGAGCTCGGTCCTCTCGGGCAACCGCAACTTCGAGGGCCGCGTCAATCCGCTGACCCGCGCCAACTACCTCGCCTCGCCCATGCTGGTCGTCATCTATGCGCTGGCCGGCTCGATGAAGATCGACATCACCAAGGACCCGATCGGCACCGGCAAGGGCGGCAAGCCGGTCTATCTGAAGGACCTGTGGCCGTCGAACCTGGAAGTCTCCAAGACCGTCGACAAGTTCGTGACGGCCAAGGCCTTCAAGAAGCGCTACGCCAATGTCTTCGAGGGCGATCGGTTCTGGCGCGGCATCAAGACCAAGCCCAGCCTGACCTACGCCTGGGACGACAAGTCGACCTATGTGCGCAACCCGCCCTACTTCGAAGGCATGGGCAAGACCCCGGCGGCCCTGTCCAACATCACGGGCGCCCGCCCGCTCGGCCAGTTCGGCGACTCGATCACCACCGACCACATCTCGCCCGCCGGCTCGATCCGCAAGGACAGCCCCGCCGGCAAGTACCTGATGGAGGAAGGCGTCGAGGCCAAGGACTTCAACCAGTACGGCACGCGCCGCGGCAATCACGAGGTGATGATGCGCGGCACCTTCGCCAACATCCGCCTCAAGAACGAGATGGTCCCGGGCATCGAGGGTGGCTTCACCCACCACTACACGACCGACCAGCCCGAGCCGATCTACGACGTGGCGATGCGCTACAAGAAGGAGCACACGCCGCAAGTCCTGATCGCCGGCAAGGAATACGGCACCGGCTCGTCGCGCGACTGGGCGGCCAAGGGCGTCAACCTGCTCGGCGTCAAGGCGGTGGTCTGCGAGACCTTCGAGCGCATCCATCGCTCGAACCTGGTCGGCATGGGCGTGCTGCCCCTGCAGTTCAAGGACGGCATGACGCGCAAGACGCTGAACCTCACCGGCCGCGAGACCTACGACGTGGGCGGCATCGACGGCGAGCTGAAGCCCGGCATGGACGTGCCACTGACCATCCATCGCCCCGACGGCGCGTCAGAGACGATCACGCTGACCTGCCGCATCGATACGGCGGAAGAGGTCGGCTACTTCAAGAACGGTGGCGTGCTGCACTACGTGCTGCGCAACCTGGCCCACGCGGCCTGACACCGAAGGACACGGGACCCATGGCGACGGGGCTGCCAGGCCATGCCGTCGCCATGGCCCGCAACAACATCTGGGCGAACCACCGGCTGCTCACCGCCTGCAAGGCGTTGACGCCGGAGGAGTTCGCCGCCCCGCGCACCAGCTTCTTCCCGTCGCTGCGCGCCACGCTCAATCATATTCTCTGGGTCGATCTCTATTACATCGATGCGCTGCACCGCGATCCGACGGTGCTGCGGCGCTATCACGACCCGATCACCGACTTTCCCGACGTCGCGTCGCTCTATGACGCCCAGATCGCCAGCGACCGCCGGCTGCTCGCCTTCTGCGAGCGCCAGACCGAGGAAAGCCTGGCCGAAGGCCTGTCGCTGCCGCGCCCCAACCGCACGCCGCCGCCCTCCAGCGTGATCTCGATCCTGGAGCACCTGTTCCAGCACCAGACGCATCACCGCGGCCAGGCGCATGCGATGCTGGCCGGCACCGGCGTGAAACCACCCCAGCTCGACGAGTATTTCCTCGCGGGCGAGCAGCATCTGCGGCGCGACGAGCTGCTGGCGCTGGGGCTCGAGCCGAGCTGATGCGTCCACGCTCTTCCTTTGCCGGTGCGGCCATCGAGGTGAGCGACCTCGCGCGCTCCGTCGCCTTCCATCGCCTGTGGCTGCCGATGCTGGGCTTCCATCGCGTCTGGGCCAGCCCCGACCGGGTGATGTGGTCGCGCGGCTACGACCATTTCGTGATGCGCCAGGCCAAGGACGGCATCTCCTACGGGCCGGGCGCGCTGTGGCTCGCGGTGTCGGCCGAGAGTCGCGGCCAGGTCGACCAGGTGTTCGCCGAGCTGCGTGATGCAGGCGCGGAGATCATCCAGCCGCCGCAGGAACTCGACTATCTCGCCCCCGGTTACTACTCGGTGGGCTTCCGCGATCCCGACGGCGTGCCGATCGAGGTCATGCATCGCTGGGACGACCTGCCCGAGGTTCGCGACGCCGAGCAGGTGCGCGTGCCCGGGCACGGCGTCAGCCTCGGCGGCTACTTCTTCAAACCGGTCGCCGGGCAGCCGCCCTATCCGGCGCTGATCCTGCTGCACGGCTTTGCCGGCCATGCCCACAACATGGTGGGCCTGGCACGCGCCGCCGCCGCCAACGGCTACGCCGCGCTGGCCCTGTCGCTGCGCGGCTGGCTGGGTTCCGAGGGCGAGAACGACCAGGGGCTGCGCCAGCCGCTCGACGTGCTGGCGGCCATCGACTGGCTTTCCAAGCGCCCCCTGGTCGATCGCGACCGGATCGCCCTGGTCGGGGCCTCGATGGGCGGACAGGTGGCGCTGCTCGCCGCCGCCCACAAACCGCCGGTGCGCGCCGTCGCCGCCTTCTTCGCGCCGACCGATCTCGCACGCTGGCGCGAGGCCAATCCCTACATGCGCGACTATCTCGACGATCTGTGCGGGCCCGA
The DNA here is from genome assembly GCF_965228225.1 of Reyranella sp. Lineage (GTDB taxonomy): Bacteria > Pseudomonadota > Alphaproteobacteria > Reyranellales > Reyranellaceae > Reyranella. Next base: position 4,913,084 of record NZ_OZ245801.1, read on the forward strand.
AGGCCTTCCGGTGCGCTCGCCGATCCTGCGGGTCGCGCAGATCGACGCGCCGGTGCTGCTGCTGCATGGCGACCGCGACGAGAACGTGCCGGTCGAGCAGTCGCTGGCCATGGCCGAGGCGCTGGTTGCGCACGGCAAGGAAGCCGAGGCCGTCGTGATCCCCGGCGCCACCCACTATTTCACCGAACAGCAGAACGCCGCCGCGCGGCGCATCCTGTTCGACTTCCTGCGTCGTCACCTCACCCGGAGCTAGCCGTCCATGCGCGTGTCAGAAGCCGTCAACTCCCGCCGCTCCATGCGCGTCTTCAAGCCCGATCCCGTGGCCAAGGCCGACATCGAATGGATCATCGAGAACGCCAACCGCTCGGCCTCGAACGGCAACCTGCAGCCCTGGAAGCTCTACGTCACCATGGGCGCGGCGCGGAAGCGGCTCTCCGCGGCGATCCTGTCGGCAATGGATGCCGGCGATAACGGCCCGGGCGCGGAGTACAACGTCTATCCGCAGGAAATGACGCCGGTCTACGATGCGCGCCGCAAGCTGGTCGGCAAGCAGCTCTATACCCTGCTCGGCGTGCCGCGCGGCGACGCGGCCGGGATGATGAAGCAGTTCCGCAAGAACTATGAATTCTTCGACGCGCCGGTCGGCATGATCCTCAGCGTCGAGAAGCGCATGGGCAACGGCCAGTGGATCGATTGCGGCATCTTCCTCGACCAGCTGATGCTGCTGGCGCGCGAGAAGGGCCTGCACACCTGCCCGCAGGCCGCCTTCAGCCGCTACCAGCACGTCGTGCGCCGCGAGCTCAATATCCCCGAGGACCAGACCGTGATCTGTGGCCTGGCGCTCGGCCATGCCGACCCCGACGTGGTGCCCAACAGCCTGATCACCGATCGCGCGCCGATCCAGGACTTCACGACCTGGTTCAGCGAGTGACGCCCAAAGTCGAATTGCCGAGCCCCGCGGCAGCGGGCTAGAACGCAGGTAATTCAAGGCACAAAGCCGAAGCCGGAGGAAAGCCATGGCCGATGAAGTGATCGCCGTCAGCGCGGACTGGGCCAAGCGCGCCTATGTCGACAAGCCCAAGTACGAGGCGATGTACGAGGCCTCGACCAAGGATCCTGCGCGGTTCTGGGAAGAGCACGGCAAGAGGATCGACTGGATCAAGCCCTACAGTCCGGCCGCCGTCCGCGACGTCGACTACAACGGCGACGTCCGCATCCGCTGGTTCCACGACGGCGTGCTGAACGTCTCGGCTAACTGCATCGACCGTCACCTCAGCCATCGCGCCGACCAGACCGCCATCATCTGGGAAGGCGACGATCCGGCGAAATCCGAGAAGATCACCTATCGCAAGCTGCACGACGAAGTCTGCCGCATGGCGAACGCGCTCAAGGAGCTCGGCGTCAAGAAGGGCGACCGCGTCACCATCTATCTGCCGATGATCCCCGAGGCCGCCTATGCGATGCTGGCCTGCACCCGCATCGGCGCCATCCATTCCGTCGTGTTCGGCGGCTTCTCGCCCGACAGCCTCGCCAACCGCCTGGTCGATTGCGACAGCAACGTCGTGGTCACCGCCGATGAAGGTCTGCGCGCCGGCAAGCATGTGCCGCTCAAGGCCAATTGCGACGAGGCGCTGAAGAAGGCGCCCGGCGTGAAGAAGGTGCTGGTGGTGAAGCACACCGGCGGCAAGGTCGAGTGGGACGCCGGCCGCGACGTCTGGTGGCACGAGATCGCCGCCAAGGTGCCGGCCGAGTGCGCGCCCGAGCCGATGGGCGCCGAGGATCCGCTGTTCATCCTCTATACGTCGGGATCGACCGGCAAGCCGAAGGGCGTCCTGCACACGACCGGCGGCTACATCGTCTATGCATCGATGACCCACCAATACGTGTTCGATTATCACGAGGGCGACGTCTACTGGTGCACCGCCGACGTGGGCTGGGTGACCGGCCACAGCTACATCCTCTACGGACCGCTGGCCAACGGCGCCACCACCCTGATGTTCGAGGGCGTGCCCAACTACCCGGACACCAGCCGCTTCTGGCAGGTGATCGACAAGCACCAGGTGAACATCTTCTACACCGCCCCCACCGCCATCCGCGCGCTGATGCGCGAGGGCGAGGCGCCGGTGAAGAAGACCTCACGTGCGAGCCTGCGCCTGCTGGGTTCGGTCGGCGAGCCGATCAATCCCGAGGCCTGGCTGTGGTACCACCGCGTGGTCGGCGACGGCCGCTGCCCGATCGTCGACACCTGGTGGCAGACTGAGACCGGCGGCATCCTGATCACGCCGCTGCCCGGCGCGACGGCGCTGAAGCCCGGCTCGGCGACGCTGCCCTTCTTCGGCGTGCAGCCCGTGATGGTCGATGCCGACGGCAACGAACTGCAAGGACCCTGCACCGGCAATCTCTGCCTGATCAACTCGTGGCCCGGCCAGATGCGCTCGGTCTACGGCGATCACCAGCGTTTCATCGAGACTTATTTCAAGACCTATCCGGGCAAGTACTTCACCGGCGACGGCGCGCGCCGCGACGAGGACGGCTACTACTGGATCACCGGCCGGGTCGACGACGTGATCAACGTCTCGGGTCATCGCATCGGCACGGCCGAGGTCGAGAGCGCGCTGGTCGCCAATACCAAGGTGGCCGAGGCCGCCGTGGTCGGCTTCCCGCACGACATCAAGGGCCAGGGCATCTACGCCTACGTCACCCTGAAGGCCGGCCAGCAGCCCTCCGACGAGCTGCGCAAGGAACTGGTCGCCTGGGTGCGCAAGGAGATCGGCCCGATCGCCACGCCCGACGTGATCCAGTGGGCGCCCGGCCTGCCCAAGACCCGCTCGGGCAAGATCATGCGCCGCATCCTGCGCAAGATCGCCGAGAACGATTTCAGCAACCTGGGCGACACGTCCACGCTCGCCGACCCGATGGTCGTCGACGATCTCGTGAAGCACCGCGGCACGTAAGGACCCCGATGGCCAACCCGACGATCACCCAACTCGCCGCGGACCTGGCCGCCGGCCGCACCACCGCGCGCAAGCTCACCGAAGAGGCGCTTGCCCGCATCGAGGACCCCAGGGGCGAAGGCAAGCGCGCCTTCATCAAGGTCTGGAAGGACCAGGCACTGGCCGCGGCCGACGCGAGCGACGGCCTGCGCAGGGCGGGCCTCGTGGCCTCGCCGCTCGCCGGCATCCCGGTGTCGATCAAGAACCTGTGCGACGTCGCAGGCGAAACGACGCTCTCGGGCTCGAAGGCGCTCGACGATGCCAAGCCGGCCACGGCGGATGCGCCCGTGGTGGCGCGCCTGCGCGCCGCCGGCGCGGTGATCGTCGGCAGCACCAACATGAGCGAATTCGCCTTCTCGGGCGTGGGCTTCAACCCGCATTACGGCACGCCGGGCAATCCGGCCGACCGCACCCGCGTGCCGGGTGGCTCCTCTGCCGGCGCCGCCGTCTCGGTGGCCGACCGCATGGCCGTCGCGGCATTGGGCACCGACACCGGTGGCTCGGTCCGCATTCCCGCCGCGGTCTGCGGCCTGGTGGGCTTCAAGCCGACGGCGCGCCGCGTGCCCATCGACGGCGTCGTCCCGCTCTCGACCTCGCTCGATTCGATCGGGCCGCTCGCCAATTCTGTCGAGGATTGCGCCCTCATCGACGCCGTCTTCGCCGCCGAGTCGATGTCGATTCCCGACGCGGCACCGCTCGCGGGCCTTCGCTTCGCCATCCCCAGGCATTTCGTGATGGACGAGCTCGATCCGACGGTCGCGAAGGCGTTCGAGCGCGCCTGCACGGCGCTGGCGGCCAAGGGCGTGAAGATCGAGCAGATCGACCTCGCCGAGCTGAACGAACTTCCGGCCATCAACGCCAAGGGCGGCTTCGCCGCCTCCGAAGCCTATGCCTGGCACAAGGAGCTGATCGCGCGGCGCGGCCCGGATTACGACCAGCTGGTCTATCCGCGCATCATGCGCGGCAAGGACATGAGCGCGGCCGATTACATCGAGCTGCTGGCGAAGCGCGCCGACCTCTGCCGTCGTGTCTCGGCGATCACCTCGAACTACGATGCGGTGATCATGCCGACCTGCGCCATCGTGGCGCCGACGATCGAGGAAGTGTCGACGCCCGAGGGCTTTACCAAGAAGAACATGCTGCTGCTGCGCAACACCACGGTCGGCAACTTCCTCGACCGCTGCGGCATCAGCCTGCCCTGCCATGCCGCGGGCGAGCTGCCGGTCGGCTTCATGCTGATGGGCGAGGCGATGGCCGACAAGCGCGTGCTCGCGATGGCGCGGTCAGTGGCGCCGGTCGTCGCGGGCAATTGAGCGACTATTCTTGTCATCGCGGGCGGGGTAACCCCCGCCCTGAAGCGCAGCGAAGGATCTCGCGCCCGCTCAGGAGTCCGCTGGTCGTTCCGTCAGGTCCTTCGCTGCGCTCAGGATGACAGTTTGACTCACTGAAACCGCGGATCGTCCGGACGGCGCATCTTCCAGACGTTCTCGACTGTCGTATATTCGCTGTAGCCCAGCCGAGCGACCGGCTTCATCGCCATGATGTCGACCCTGCCGTCCTTCAGGATGGCGTCGTCGATGTGGATGCCGACCACCTGACCCAGCACGATCGAGCCGCGCTTGGCCTCGTGGCCCGGCTCTTCCGGCAGCTCGATCGTCTTCCAGTACTTGCATTCGAGAGCGACCGGCGATTCCTTGACCCGCGGCGGCTTCACGAAGCGGCACGGCTCGGGCGTCAGGCCGGCGAGCTTCATCTCGTCGATGCCGTAGGCCACCATCGCCGTGGTGATGTTCATCTTCTCGCTCATCTCCGCGGTCACCATGTTGACCACGAACTCGCCGGTCTCCTCGGCATTCATGCGGCTGTGCTTGGTCGGCGTGTCGCCATAGGTGCCGGTGATGGCGAAGTAGACCATGGGCGGGAATTCGCCGACGCCGTTGTAGAAGCTGTAGGGCGCGAGATTGACCCGGCCCTGGCCGTCGATGGTGGAGATCCAGCCGATGGGTCGCGGCACGATCAGCGCCTTCAGCGGATCCTGCGGCAGTCCGTGGTCGCGCTTGGCGGCATCGTAGAACATCGAACTTTCCTCTCGGTCGAAACACACAGGCAGAGAGGTTGTGCGACGAGCGGTCCGGCTTGTCGAGCCGGCCGCAACAGCCCATGTTCCCGCCATGTCACGCACCATGAAGGCGCTTCTCGGTGTCTGGATCGCGGCGCTCGTCGTCGCGGCCGGCTGGATCGGCTGGGATGCCACGCAGGGCGGCAAGCCGTCGATCGGCGGTCCGTTCAATCTCGTCGACCAGGACGGCCGCCCCTTCTCGAGCGATCAGCTCAAGGGCAAGCCGACACTGATCTATTTCGGCTTCACCTATTGCCCCGACGTCTGCCCCACCTCGTTGCTGCTGATGGAGACGGCGGTCGAAAGACTGGGACCGGACGCGGCCAAGAAGGTGAATCTCGTCTTCATTACCGTCGATCCCGAACGCGACACGCCGGAGCTGCTCAAGGGCTATGTTCCGAACTTCGGACCGGGGATCATCGGCCTCACCGGCACGCCGCAGCAGATCGCCGATGTCGCCAAGGCCTATCGCGTCTACTACCAGAAAGTGCCCGGCAAGGAGGGATCGCCCTACCTCATGGACCATTCCTCGATCGTCTACCTGCTCGATCGCAACGGCCGCTTCGTCACCCACTTCACCCATGACGCCAAGGCCGAAACCATCGCCAATGCCGTGGGTCGCCTTCTCTAAGCCATTGTTTTTACACAATTGTTGCGTCGCAATAGGGACGTGACATAGGCGGCGCGGGGCGTACAATCCGCCCCCCATGCTTTATCAAGCCTACGAATTCCAGCGCCAGCTCTCCGTCCCCTTGCGGATGTGGGCCAGCGCCCTCGAGCAGGTCTATTCCAGCCCCTACAATCCGTGGGCGGAGACCTGGGTCGGCAAGTCGATCGCCGCCGGCGCGGAGATCATGACGCGCCTCACCCAGAATTACGGCAAGCCGGCGTTCGGGCTGAACACGACGGTGGTCGGCGACGAGACCGTCGCGGTCAACGAAGAGATCCTGTTGCGCAAGCCGTTCGGCCAGCTCCTGCACTTCCATCGCGACACCACCCGTCGCGATCCCAAGGTACTGGTGGTGGCGCCGATGAGCGGCCACTACGCCACCCTGCTGCGCGGCACGGTCGAGGCGCTGCTGCCCGACCATGACGTCCACATCACCGACTGGATCGACGCGCGCGAAGTGCCCCTCAGCCAGGGCAACTTCGACCTCGACGACTACATCGACTACGTCGCGGACTTCTGCCGCTACCTCGGACCCGACGTCCATGTCATCGCCGTCTGCCAGCCCTCGGTGCCGGTGCTGGCTGCCGCCGCGCTGATGGCAGAGGCCAAGGAGCCGCGCCAGCCCAAGTCGCTCACCCTGATGGGCGGGCCGATCGACACCCGCGTCAGCCCGACGGTCCCCAACGACCTCGCCATGCGCAACTCCATGATGTGGTTCCGGCACAACGTCATCTCGACCGTGCCGCTGAACTACCCCGGCGCGCTGCGCCGCGTCTATCCGGGCTTCCTTCAGCTCACTTCCTTCATCAGCATGAATCTCGACCGGCATGTGAATGCGCACATGCGGCAGTTCGAGCATCTGGTGAAGGGCGACGACGATCCGGCAGAGGCTCACCGCGCCTTCTACGACGAGTATCTCGCCGTGATGGATCTCAGCGCCGAGTTCTATCTCCAGACGATCGAGGTCGTGTTCAAGGAGCACCTGCTGCCGCGCGGCGAGTGGGTGAGCCGCGGCCGCAAGATCGATCCGTCCTTCATCGAGACCGCCCTGATGACGGTCGAGGGCGAGCTCGACGACATCTCGGGCGTCGGCCAGACCAAGGCGGCGCATGCGCTGACGCCCAACATTCCGGGCGCGCGGCATGTGCACTGGGAGCAGCCTCGGGTCGGCCATTACGGCATCTTCAACGGCCGCAAGTGGCGCGAACAGATCATGCCGCGCGTTCGCACCTTCATCCGCGAGAACGACGCCCGCTAAGGCCACGCTCGGGTCGGCGGAGGAACCGCCAACGCGTTCCCCACGTTGCCTCCCTCATGGGTATCGAGGAACAGTGGAACAACGCCGCCAACATCATGGTGGCCATGGGCACGACCTATGGCCTTCGCGTCATAGGCGCCATCATCATCCTGTGCATCGGCTGGATGGCATCGCGGCTGCTGTACCGGGCCGTGGTTCGCCTCTGCCAGCAGACGCCGCGCATCGACCGCACCGTTGCCCTCTTTCTCGGTAACGGCGCGCGTTACACCGTCCTCGTCTTCACCTTCGTCGCCGTCCTCACGACCTTCGGCATTGCCACCACGAGCTTCGTCGCCGTTCTGGGTGCGCTGGGCATTGCCATCGGCCTGGCGCTCCAGGGCACGCTCAGCAACCTCGCGGCCGGCATCATGCTGGTCGTGTTCCGCCCGTTCCATATCGGCGACCGGGTCGAGACCGTCGGAGTCACCGGCATCGCGCGTGAGATCAACCTGTTCTTCACGGAGATCGACGGCGACGACAACACCCGCATCATCATTCCCAACGGCAAGCTGTGGGGAGAAGTGCTGAAGGTCCCGACCCGCAATGACACGGCGCGATTGGAATTCCGCGTTCCGCGGCCCGCCAACGAAGACATCGATACCTCGATCTCGCGGCTTCGCGGGACGATCGAGCGGGATGCCCGGGTTCTCAAGGTTTCGGCGATCGGCATCGATACGCTTGAGGCAGACAAGTACACATTGGCGGCACAGGTGTGGACGCAGCGGGAGCAGGCCGTGCAGCTCAAGTACGATCTCAATCGAGGGATCAAGCAGGAGTTCGACCGCGAGCCGGCGGCTGTGGAGCGCCAAACCGGATAGGGCTAGCATGGCCCCATGACCGACCTGCCCGTCACCGTCTCAGACTGGAAGCCCGCCCCCTTCGACCTGAAGGGGGAAACGGTGTTCGCCATCGGCGACGTCCATGGCTGTGCTGCGGAACTCGGCGCACTCCTGAAATCCATTGCCGGACTGGCCGGTGAAGCCGAAGGCCGGCGCCGGCTCATCTATCTCGGCGACATGATCAACCGCGGCCCCGACAGCGCCGGCGTGCTCGACCTGTGGGCCCGCTCCGAGGAAGCGCACGGGGTCGACCATGTCGACCGGCTGATGGGCAACCACGAGATCATGATGATGCTCACGGTGGTCGGCGGGCCGCACGCGCACAAGGCCGAGACCATGTGGCTCAGCAAGCGCATGGGCGGCCATATCCTCCTCGACGAGATGGCGGCCCGTTCCGGCCGTGCGGCAGCCCATGCCGACCAGGCTCTGCTTCACGAGGCGCTCGGCGAGACGGTGGTGCACCGCCTGCAGGGCATGCGGTCGCATGTCCGGCTGGGCAACACGGTGTTCGTCCATGGCGGCCTCGATCCCCATGCCGACCAGGACGAGTTCCTCGCGCGGCCCTGGCTGATCTTCACCGAGGCGCGCTGGGCGTGGATCAATCACGGGTTCCTGGACTGGAAGCAGGGCTTCGGCGGCACGCTGGTCGTCCATGGCCATACGCCGCCCGACAAGCACACGGCGATCAGCGGCATGGAAGACCCGCACCTCTTCGAGGGTGACCGTCTGGGCCTCGACGGCGGCAGCGCCCGTACCGGAATCGTCACCGGTGCGCAGATCGAGGATGGCCGCTATCGCATCCTGAAGGCCGGCATCCCCTTCGAGACACCCGTCTCTTCCAACGCCGAGTGAGCTGAAATAGTTCGGGCCGGCCTGTCGGCAAGAAGCCCGTTCCTGCGTCCTCTGTCCAACAGGAGCCGAAGATCCATGCTCTACGCCATCCTTTGCTACAATTCCGAGGAAGCCATCGGTTCGTGGTCGAAGGACTATCACGACGAAACCATGGCCCGGCTCTATGCCGTGAACGACAAGCTCGCCCGGCAGGGGCGACTGGGACCGGTCGCCCGCCTGCTCCCGACGACGGCGGCCACGACCCTGCGCAAAGGGCGCGAGGAGATGGTGATCGACGGGCCGTTCGCGGAGACCAAGGAGCAGCTGCTCGGCTTCTACGTCATCGACTGCGCTTCGCTGGAGGAGGCACTCGACACGGCAAAGGAGCTGGCCAAGGCCAATCCCGGCACCGGCAGCTACGAGATCCGGCCGGTGGCCGAATTCCATCCCAGCCAGCTTCCTGACGAAGCCAAGCCCGCCGCATGAACGATCTCGGCTGGATCGATCCGGTTCTGGCGGCGGCCCGCCCCCGGGTGATGGGGGCGCTTCTACGCTATTTCCGGACTCTCGATACCGCCGAGGAAGCCTTCCAGGAAGCCTGCCTGCGGGCACTCAAGACGTGGCCACAGAACGGCCCGCCCCGCGATGCCGCCGCCTGGCTGATCCTGGTCGGCCGCAATGCCGCGATGGACCAAGTCCGCCGACAGGCGAAGCAAACGGAACTGCCGGACGAAGCGGTGCTGTCGGACCTCGACGACGCCGAAGCCTCGCTGGCCGACCGGCTCGACGGCGAGCACTACAAGGACGACATCCTTCGGCTGCTCTTCATCTGCTGCCATCCCGAACTGCCCGCCACACAACAGATCGCGCTGGCGCTGCGCATCGTTTGCGGCCTGTCGGTGAAGCAGATCGCCCAGGCCTTCCTGGTGGGTGAAGCCGCGATGGAGCAGCGCATCACCCGCGCCAAGGCCCGCATCGGCACTGCCGGCCTCGCCTTCGAGACACCGGGCGCACCGGAGCGCGCGGAGCGGCTCGCCGCCGTTGCGGCGATGATCTACCTGCTCTTCAACGAAGGGTACTCGTCGAGCAGCAGCCGCGAGGCCGAGGCGCGCAAGCCGCTGGCCGAGGAGGCGATCTGGCTGGGCCGCCTGTTGCTGCGCCTCTTCCCTGCCGAGCCCGAGATCATGGGCCTCACGGCGTTGATGCTGCTGCAGCGCGCGCGGGCCAAGGCCCGCTTCGACGCGGACGGCAACGTCGTCCTGCTGGAGGACCAGGATCGCAGCCTGTGGAGCCGGCCGCGCATCGCCGAGGGCCTGGCCCTGATCGACAAGGCGATGCGCCACCGCCGGCCCGGCCCCTATCAGATCCAGGCCGCCATTGCCGCCCTTCATGCCCGTGCGTCCCGCGCGGAGGACACGGACTGGGCCCAGATCGACCTGCTCTATGCCAACCTCGAGCGGCTGCAGCCGTCGCCCGTCGTGACCCTCAATCGAGCGGTCGCCGTCTCGAAGGTCCGCGGTCCGCAAGCCGCGCTCGCGATGATCGAACCGCTGGGCGCGCGGCTACAGGGCTATTTCTATTTTCATGGCGTGAAGGGCGCGCTGCTGCAGCAGCTCGAGCGCCCCCAGGAAGCCCGCGAGGCGTTCGGCCGCGCGATCGCCCTCGCCAGCACCCCCGCCGAGGCGGCGCATATCCGCCAGCATCTCGACCGGCTGTCCTGCTGAAGAAATTCCCACCTGAAGTGTCGGATGCGGGCGCGGCCGTTCGTCCTCGGCATATGACATCAGCCAAGGAGACCGTCATGACCCCTCCCGCCCAGCCGCCCGTCCTCGGGGGCCCCTGCCCCTATCTTTCGGTCAGCAATGCGGCCCAGGCGGCCGAGTTCTACGCCAACGCGCTCGGCGCCCAGGAAGTCATGCGCATGCCGCCCGACGACAAGGGCCGCTACATGCACATCCACCTGGTGATCAACGGCGGGTCGCTGATGCTGGCCGACGCCTTTCCCGAGCATGGCGCTCCTCTGGAAAAGCCCGCGGCTTTCATCCTCCATCTCCAGGTGCCCGACGTGGATGCCGCCTTCGACAAGGCGCTGAAGGCCGGGGGCACCGTCGTGCTGCCCGTCCAGGACATGTTCTGGGGCGACCGCTACGGCCAGTTCCGCGATCCGTTCGGCGTCCTGTGGTCGATGGGCGCGCCGATCAAGAAGGGCTGACCGGCGACCGCGATCGGGCCGTCAGGACGCCCGCGGCTCGATGACGGCCAGGAAGTCGGCGCCGTAGCGTTCGAGCTTGGCGTCGCCGACACCGTGGATCTCGCGCATGGCGGCCAGGGTCGAGGGCCGGTGCGTGGCCAGTTCGACCAAGGTGCGGTCGGAGAAGACGACATAGGCGGGCACGTTCTGTGCCCGCGCCAGCCGGGTGCGCAGCGTGCGCAGCGAGTCGAGAAGCCCGCTGTCGGCATCGCTCACGATCGCCGGTGCCGTGGCACGCCCGCGGCGCTCGCCTTTGGAAGTCGCCGACGCGACGATCTTGCGCAGCTCGACCGTCTGCCTGCCCTTCAGGACGGCCCAGCCCTCGTCGGTGACCCTCCAGCGCCCATGCTCCATCAGGTCCTGCGCGATGAGTCCGACGGCCGAAAGCTGGCGGAAGATCGAGCGCCAGTCGGCAGCCTTGCGGTTCTTTCCGACGCCGAAGGTCGGCAACCCGTCGTGCTTGAATTTGACGACGTTGTCGGTGAGCTCGCCGGTGAGGATGGCGACGAGATGCTCCATGCCGAAGCGTTCGCCGGTGCGGACGATGGCCGACATCGCCTTCTGCGCATCGACGGTCGCGTCGAACAGTTCGACGCCCTCGACGCAGAGATCGCAGTTGCCGCAGGGTTCGGACGCCTCGCCGAAATAGGCGAGAAGGGTCTGGCGCCGGCACCGGGGTGCCTCGGCAAGCGCCAGCAGGGCGCCCAGCCGCTGGCGCTCGATGCGCTTGCGCTCATCCGATGAATCGCTCTGCTCGATCTGCAGCCGGCGAAGCTGCATGTCGCCCAGCCCGTAGAGGGTCAGGGTATCGGCGGGCAGACCGTCACGGCCGGCGCGCCCGATCTCCTGATAGTAGGCCTCGACGTTGGACGGCAGGTCGGCGTGGCAGACGAAGCGCACGTCAGGCTTGTCGATGCCCATGCCGAAGGCGACGGTGGCCGTCATCACCAGCCCGTCTTCCTGCTGGAAGGCATCCTGGTTGGCGTCGCGCACGGCCTTGTCGAGGCCGGCGTGATAGGGCCGCGCCCGGATGCCCGCCGCCATCAGCGCTTCGGCCATCTCCTCGACCTTGCGCCGCGACGAGCAGTACACGATGCCGCTCTCTCCCCGATGCGCCTGCACGTAGGAGAGGACCTGCCGCGTCGATCGCTCCTTGGGCTTGAAGGCCAGCCTGAGGTTGGGTCGGTCGAAGCTGCGCACGAAGACGCGCGGCTCCGTGGCGAAAAGTTTCTCGACGATGTCGCCCCGGGTCGGCGCGTCGGCAGTGGCGGTGAAGGCAAGGGTCTGCAGGCGGCCGCCGATCTGGCGCGCCAGATTGCCGAGAGTCAGGTATTCGGGCCGGAAGTCGTGTCCCCATTGCGAGACACAATGTGCCTCGTCGATGGCCATCATCGTGACATGCGCCTCGGCCAGCATCTCGACCGTATCGGGCCGCGCCAACCGCTCCGGCGCCACATAGAGAAGACGCAGCTCGTCCCGGCGCAGCAGCCCCAGCACGCGGGAATTCTCCGCCGGATCGTTGCTGGAATTGAGGCTGCCGGCGGCCACGCCGGCGGCGGTGAGCGCCCGGACCTGGTCGCGCATCAGCGCGATCAAGGGCGATACCACCAGGGTGAGGCCGGGCCGGACGATCGCGGGAAGCTGATAGCAGAGCGACTTGCCGCTGCCGGTGGGCATCACCGCCAGTACGTCCTCGCCGGCCAGCACGGCGCGCACGATTTCCTCCTGGCCGGGACGGAAGGCACCGAATCCAAAAACCGACTGCAGCAGCGCTCGGGCGTTCGAGAGGGGATCGTTCATTGTTGCCGGCAACCTACCCCTGCAGGCCTGCCTGCGACCATGTGGAATGCCGTCGCTGAGGGATGGCTCAACCGCCGCCTGCGTATCGAAAAAGACCGCTCAGGAAGGAACCCGCACCTCCCGTGCTCGTTCATCCACCAACCATAGGGGGATAAAATGCTGGGACTGAGCCTCGCCGTGCTGCTGGCGGCCGTGGGCATCGCGGCATTTCCGTGCTGGCGGCACAGTGCGGGCTGGGGTTATGGCCCGAGTACGGTCGCCGGCGGGCTGCTCTTCCTGGTGGCGGCATTCACTATCGGTGATCGCGCCGTGCCGCATTCGCAGTCGGCCATGCCCGAGCGAGCCCCGTCCTTTCGCGTGCACTCGGTTGTCGCGCAGATGCAATCCCTGAACTAAGGGCACCAATCGTACTTCCTGCGACAATGCGCGTAGACTGAACCATGGCCCGACGACGCGAGGATTTTCTTCGCTTCGACGCCAGGAAGCCAATCCCATGTCCATGAAACATCGCCGCGGCAACCGCGAGACGAAGAAGCCCAAGCAGGACAAGGCAAAGGTCGTCGCGCCGACCTTTGCATCCTCCATCGCGTCCGCCGTAAAGCCGGCGGCTCCCGCCAAGCGCAAGTAGCGCTCAGCCCAGAGTTACCACGATGGTCCGCCGGGCGACCTCGTCGCCCAGGCGGATCACCGCCTTGCGGTCCGTTACCGGCTGCGTCACGCCGTCCAGCTCGACGGCGACGACACCACCGCTGACGCCCGCGGGATTGCGCACCTCGATCTCGTAGACTGACCCCCGCAGAGTAAGGGTCATCTCGAAACCCGGCCACGCTGCCGGCAGGCAGGGCGCCACCTCGAACCGGTCGCCCTTCACCCTGAGTCCGAGGATCGACTCGACGCCGGCGCGGTAAAGCCAGCCGGCCGAGCCCGTGTACCAGGTCCAGCCGCCTCGCCCGACATGCGGTGCCACCGAATAGACATCGGCTGCCACGACATAGGGCTCGACCTTGTAGCGCAGCACACCGGTGCGGGTCGCCGTGTGGTTGATCGGGTTGAGCAGTGAGAACAGCTCGTGGGCCTTGTCGCCCTCGCCCAGTGCCGCAAATCCCATGATCGACCACGCCGCGGCGTGGGTGTACTGCCCGCCATTCTCGCGAATACCCGGTGGATAGCCCTTGATGTAGCCGGGATCGAGCGGGGTCTTGTCGAACGGCGGCGTGAAGAGCAGCGCCAGGCGGTCGCCGCGATGCACGAGCATCTTGTCGAGCGACTCCATGGCCTGCGCGGCGCGCACGGGATCGGCCGCGCCGGAGATCGCGGCCCATGACTGGGCGATGGAATCGATGCGACACTCCTCGCTCGTGGCCGAGCCCAGGGGTGTGCCGTCGTCGTAATAGCCGCGACGGTACCAGGCGCCGTCCCAGGCCTCGCGGTGGAGCGCCGCCTTCAGCGCCTCGGCATGTGCGATCCAGCTGGCCGCCCGTTGCGCTTCGCCCCGACGTTCGGCAATCGGCGCGAATGCGAGCAGAGCCGCGTACAGGAACCAGCCCAGCCAGACGCTCTCGCCTCGCCCCGCCTCGCCCACGCGGTTCATGCCGTCGTTCCAGTCGCCGGTGCCGATCAGCGGCAGCCCGTGCGCGCCGGTGGCCAGACTGTGATCGAGGCCGCGGGCGCAATGCTCGAACAGCGACGCGGTCTCGTCCGCTTGTTCGGGCTGGAAGTAGAGATCGTGCTCGCCCTCGCGCAGCGCCGGACCATCGAGGAAGGAAACGGGCTCGTCGAGGATCGCGGTATCACCGGTGGTCTCGACGTAATGCGCAGCAACGGTGGCGAGCCATGCGCGGTCGTCCGAGATGCGCGTGCGGACACCCTGGCCCGCGATCGGGAACCACCAGTGCTGGACATCGCCCTCGACGAACTGGCGAGACGCCGCACGCAGGATGTGGGCGCGCGCCAGTGCAGGGGCCGGCACGGAGAGCGACATCGCATCCTGGAGCTGGTCGCGGAAGCCATAGGCGCCGCTCGCCTGATAGAAGGCCGAACGGGCCCAGTAGCGGCAGGCCAGTGACTGGTAGAGCAGCCAGCCGTTCAACAGAATGTCGGTCGCGGGGTCGGGGGTCTTCACCTGCACGGTGCTCAGGACACCGTCCCAGAAGCCCACCGCCTCGCGATGCACGGCGGCCAGATCGGCGGCCCTGTACCGCGCGATCAGCGCGCGCGCCTCGGCCTCGTCGGCCGCCTGCCCCAGAAAACAGACGACCTCGTTCACGCCACCCGGCTTCAGGTCTATGGCGGTCTGCAAGGCGGCGCAGGGATCGAGGCCGGCGCCGAGACGTTGCGACAGCGGCAGATCGGCGCTAAGCGCGGCAGGCCTCTCCGTGCTGCCGTTGCGACCGATGAATTCGACGCGATCGCCCGTCCACGCAGTCTGGCGCCCGGAGAGATCGGCAAACGCGACACGGCCGCCATGATGGAGATTCCATCGGTTGCGCGCGAAGATCGCGCCGGTCTCGCCGTCCCGCTCGGTGACGACCGTGGGACCGGAGGCGCCGCGGGCAAGACCGAGAACCCATTCGACATAGGCCGTGACCGAGAGCCGACGCGGCCGATCGGAAATGTTGCGAACCGTGAGGCGCGATATCTTGAGGGAATCGCCCAAGGGGACATATTGCAGCAAGTCGAGCGCGATGCCGTTGGCCACCAGCTCGAACCGGCTGTAGCCGCGGCCGTGTCGCACGATATAGGTGGCCTGTTCGAGCCGTACCGGCCGCGCCGTCGGCGTCCACACCTCTCCACTGTCGAGATCGCGTACATAGAATGCCTCGCCCGGCCGGTCGACGACCGGATCGTTGGACCAGGGGGTGAGCTGGTTGTCGCGGCTGTTCTGCGACCAGGTATAGCCGCCGCCGTCGGCCGCCACCTGGAAGCCGAAGGACGCATTCGAGACGACGTTGATCCAGGGCGCCGGCGTCGACTGGCCGGGGCCGAGTACCGTGACATACTCCCGGCCATTCGGTGAGAAGCCGCCGAGGCCGTTGAAGAACTGCAGCGCGCCCAGCGCCACCGGCTGTGGCGGCAATGGCTTCGCCCCGCGATCCGCGACAATGGCGCGACGCAGCGGTGGCGCCACGCCCCGAGGCGACTTGAGGCGGTCGAGGTGATCCGACAGGCTGCCGCGCCCGCCCCGCAGCACCACGCGGGCCAGGGCAAGCAGGAGGGCGCGTGTCTCGGTCGAGATCAGGTCGGTGCGCAGGACGAAGACGGCGCCTGGAACGTTTTCGACCCCGAGATGGGTCCGGGACCGGCTGGCGCGAACCAGGGTCTCCAGCATCGACTGGAGATCCTGCACATAGGAGGTGCTTCGCTCGTTCAGGATCACGAGATCGACCGACAGGCCCTTCAGTTGCCAGTATTCGCGTGCGCGCAACAGCTCGCGCACGATACCCGTGTCCTCGATCTCCTCGACCCGTACCAGAACGATCGGCAGATCCCCGGAAATACCCTGCGACCACAGGGTCGGCGGTGCGGCCAGGCCGCGCCGGATCGCGTCGGGCGACGAGCGCAGCGCCGGATTGGCGTAGAGCACGTGCCCCGCCAGACGTTGGAAATAGCTCGCCTCGACCGCACCGATGTCGAGATGGCGAAGCTGAACCTGCGCCTGCGTCCAGGCGAGCGTCGTGGCGCGGGTGAAAGCATTGACGTCGAGATGACGGTCGATCGCGTCGAGCAACGCTTCGCGTGACGATGCGACCACCGTCCAGTAGGCGATGCGCGCCATGCCGCCCGCGGGCACCTGCAGACGCCGACGAAGCGCAAAGACCGGATCGAGGACCGACCCGACCGTGCCGGACAGCCGTCGACCGTCGGTCGCCGCGACGGCATCGCCGATCTCGTTGCCGCGACCGATGAAACGAGCGCGATCCGTCTCGACCTCGATCCCGCCCACAGCCACACCTTCCACCACCGCCAGGTGAGCCGCCCACAGTTCGGGCTCGTCCGGCCCG
The DNA here is from genome assembly GCF_965228225.1 of Reyranella sp. Taxonomy (GTDB): domain Bacteria; phylum Pseudomonadota; class Alphaproteobacteria; order Reyranellales; family Reyranellaceae; genus Reyranella. The sequence continues at coordinate 4,929,885 of NZ_OZ245801.1, forward strand.
CGGCGCCGTCGCGTGGCCAGCAGGGCGCCGGTGGCCGGCAGATATTCGGTGTGTACGAACATCTTGGAAAACGCCTGGTGCGCCGCATCCGCGCCGCGCGGTGCCAGCACGATCTCCGAATAGGACGTCAGCTCGACGGTACGTGGCAGGTTGCCGCCATTGGTCAGCGTGACGCGCCTGACCTCCGCGTCGTCTTCCGGAGAGACGACGACATCGAGGCTGGTGACCAGCGTACCATCGTGGCGCACGAACTCGGCACGATCCTCCGCGAACATCACTTCGTAGCGATCGGGGGGCTGCTCGCACGGCTGGGCTGTGGCCGACCAGACTGCGCCCGTCTCGACATCGCGCAGAAAGATGTAGCTCCCCCAGTCGTCGCGCGTCGTGTCCTCGCGCCACCGGGTCACTGCCTGGGTGCCCCATTGACTGTAGCCGGAGCCCGCCGCCGTCAGCATGACCGAGTATCGTCCGTTCGACAGGAGATGCACCGAGGGGCTGGCGGCGTGCGGATTGCGCAGGCGCCGTACCAGCGCCGGCTCGGCATCTCTTGCCAGCGCGCTGGCGCCGACTTCCTCGGCGCGCGGATGGGCGACCGCGACATCGCGCGGCGCGCGTTCCTGCAGCAGCAGCTCCGTCGCCTGCACGCCCGGCTCGGCGTGAAAGCGTGACCGCATCACGCCGTCGAGCAAGGCGTTGGCGATGGCCACCACCGTCATGCCCTGGTGGTGGGCCATATAGGCCCGCACCACCGCATGCCCTTCGCCGTCCGGAAGACGCGAGGGCGTAAAATCGAGCGCCTCGTAGAAGCCGTAGCGGCCACGCGCGCCGAAGGCGGCCAGCCGTCCAAAATTCGTGGCCGCCGCCGCGGGATCGACCATGGCGGCCAGGCCGGTCGCGTAGGGCGCAATGACCAGGTTCTCACTCAGGCCGCGCTTGAAGCCGAGGCCGGGCACGCCGAAATTCGAGTACTGGTAGGTGAACTCCTTGTCGCGCGCATTGTAGGCCGACTCCGAGATCCCCCACGGCAGGCCGAGTTCGGTCGCGTACTGAACCTGGCGGCCGACGACCAGACGGTTGGTCCTTTCGAGCAGGCTGCCGAGCGGCGCCCGCATCACCAGCGACGGCATCAGATATTCGAACATCGATCCCGACCAAGAGACCAGCGCCGCGCTGTGGGCGACGGGCGTCACCTCACGGCCGAGCCGAAACCAGTGTCGCGCCGGAATGTCGCCCGCCGCGATCGCGACGAAGCTCGCCAGCCGCGCCTCGGAGGCAAGAAGGTCGTAGCAATTGACGTCGAGTCGGTCTTCGGCGACCAGGAAGCCGATCGACAACAGGCGGCGGCGCTCGTCGAACAGGAAATCGAACTCCATGGCGCCCGCCATGGCGCGCGCGGATGTCTCGATCGTGAGCAGGCGGCGGACCAGATCGCCGGTCGTTCCGTCGGCGGAGGCGTCGCGATGATGGCTGGCAACGGTGCGGTGAGCCGCCTCGATCCAGAACAGCATGTCGGCGCTCTCCGGATCGGCGCGCTCGCTTGCAAGCGTGCGCGCGAGGTCGACGGCCGTCTCCGCCATCGATAGCGCCGTTTCGAGGCGGACTGGTGCCTCGGACAAGGCCGCCGCCAGCCCATCGAACGCGCGAACGAGCTCGGGCCGGGTGACGAGATGGGTGCGACGGTCGTCCGACAGCGCGGTCAGCGCCTCGCGGGCGAGATCGAGACTGTCGGAGGCGCCACGCGCGCCATCGGGCCTCGCGGCGCCTGGTGTGCGCCAGGCGCCACAGGCATTGGCGAGCGCGATCAGGTGTCCGGCGAGGTTGCCGCTGTCCACCGTCGAAACGTAGCGCGGCTCGAGGGCGCGCAGGTCACTCGTGTCGTACCAGTTGAAGAAATGTCCGCGAAACCGCTGCAGCCTCTCCATCGTCGCGAGAGTGGCTTCAAGACGCTCCACCGCCTCGGCGGTGCCGATCCAGCCGAACTCGCGCGCAGCGGCCGTCGAGAGAAGCAGCAATCCCAGATTGGTCGGTGACGTGCGATGCGCCACGACGGGCGTTGGTGCCTCCTGGAAATTGTCCGGCGGCAGCATGTTGTCCGCCTCCGTGACGAAGGTCTCGAAGAAGCGCCACGTCTGACGCGCAATGAGGCGCAGCGAAGCCGCCTCGGCGGACTTGATTCGGAGGCTGCCGGCGTCGCGAGGCGGACGGCTCACCCAGTCGGCGACCGCGGGCGCCAGCAGCCAGGCCAGCACGAAGGGCGCGGCAACGGGCATCGCCGCGGCGCCCGCCAGCCAGACCACGGAAGCGGCGACGAGCGCGACCACGACGCTTCCCGCCATCTTGCCATAGAGGCCAGGCCATCGGGCCCGCACGCTCTGCTTGGATTGCGCTGCAGTGATCCATTCGAGGAGACGGCGATGGCTGATCACGAGCCGGAACAACGTCCGGCCGATCGCGTCGGCCATCAGCCAGGCATGGTGACCCAGGAAGATGACGAGCAAGGCAGTCTGCAAGGCCGCCGACACGACGTCGTTCCACAGCGCATCGAGATGACTGCGGGTCGTGATCTTCGCATGTCGCGGGAACAGGGCCGCAATCGCCGGCAGGAGCGTGGGCAGCGCAATGACCAGCAGCACGAAGCCCGTCCAGACCAGCGCGGCCGCGAGGGGCAGTGTCCAACCCGCCAGCAAGCCCAAGACAGCCGCCGGCGCCGACAGCGTGCGACGCAGATTGTCGAACATCTTCCAGAAGCCGATCGCAGGCAGGAACTCGCTCCGCGCGCCGGGGGCCGTCGACTTCACGATCCCCAGCATCCAGGGCAGGAGCTGCCAATCGCCCCTCGCCCAGCGATGCTGGCGTGCCGCCGCCACGTCGTACCGCGCGGGAAACTCCTCGATGACCTCGATATCGGAGGCGAGGCCCGAGCGCGCGAAGGTTCCTTCGAAGAGATCGTGGCTCAGCATCATGCTGTCGGGAACGCGCCCTCGCAGCGATGCCTCGAACGCGTCGATGTCGTAGATGCCCTTGCCCGAATAGGAGCCCTCTCCGAACAGGTCCTGATAGACGTCCGACACCGCCGAGGCGTAGGGGTCGATACCGCTGTTGTTGGAAAAGACGCGTTGGAACCGCGAGCCCTCGGCGCCGACCGGGAGCGAGGGTGTGACGCGCGGCTGGAGCACGCCATAGCCTTCGACCACGCGGCGCCGCCCCGCGTCCAACCGCGGCCGGTTCAGCGGATGGGCCATCTTGCCGACCAGCCGCACGATCGCGTCGCGCGGCAGGCGCGTATCGGAATCGAGCGTCACGACGTAGCGCACATCCGCGGGCAGCACCCGGCTGGCATCCGGTGCGGCGACGAAAGTCGTTCCCGTCGAGCCGCGCAGCAGATGGTTGAGCTCGTGCAGCTTGCCGCGCTTGCGCTCCCAACCGATCCAGGCGCCCTGCGCCTCGTTCCACCCGCGCCGGCGATGAAGCAGGAAGAACCGATCGCCCCCCTCTTCCGCCGGATAACGGCGGTTGAGGCGCGCGATCCCCTCGACCGCGGTCGCGAGCAGGGCCGCGTCCTCCGGCATCGATTCGGCGGTCGCATCCGTCCAGTCCGACAGGAGGGCAAAATGGATGGCACCGGCCGGGTTGGAAAGATGGTGCACCTCGAGAGTCTCGATCTGCTCTTCGATCGCCGCCTGCGTCGTCAGAAGGGTGGGAATCGCCACGACCGTCCGCAGATGCGCCGGCACGCCGTCGCGCAGCTCGAGGCTGGGCAGCAGCGTGGCGCCAAAGCCTCCGGTGATCAGCCGGTTGACCAGCAGGAGCGCCGCATCCACGGCGGGCAACAGACCGGCGACAGCCATCCCGAGAAGCGGAAGGCCCTGTAACCCAAGCAGTGACAGGCCCAGCAGGGGAAGCAGAAGCACGAGACCGGCCGTGACGGCAACGCCCCCGGCATAACCCGCAAGACCACTCCGCAGGAACCGCCGTCGCACACTCAAGCCCTTGTCGCGGAAGCCGACCGATCGTTCGAATGCCCTGCGACCGCTGCCGATCAGATGATAACCCGGCTCGCGTTGGCGTCCGTCTCCGTCGTCATCGACCGGACAGCCCGCCGCGACGGCCAGCGCGCGCCGTGCGATCTCCGGTTCGTCGAGGGCGGTGCCGCGCGCGATCTGCTCGATGGCGGTGCGATAGAGATTGCGAGTCGCGAAATCCATGTCGACGAACACGCCGCCCGTGCGCAGCAAATCATCGACAGGACTCACCTCCTCGAAGAGCGTTGCCCAATCGACGTCGGAGACCAGCCGCATGCTGGTGATGATGTTGCGGACCGTCACGTTGGTCGCGCCCTGCAACTGATGCTCGCGCCGCACGAGCTCGTCGGCGCTCGTGCCATCGCGCGCCAGGCGCTTCTCGAGCCAGCCGACGGCCGGGGTTGTTTCGGGATCCTGATCGCGCAGGCGATGGACGAGCTGGACGGCGAAGCCTTCGGAAAAGCCTTCGCGGTCATAAGGCTGTAGAGCCGCGGGGTCCGCGACGTGATCTTTCAGCCCCAAGAGCCGATCGGCGACGAGATCAGCCTGCTCGCGCTCCGTGCGCCGGTTGACGATGCGGCTGGCCGAACGCCGCAGGTTCTCGATCAGGACGATGCGGAGCGTGATGGCGACGGCCCACAACTCGCCGATGGTGAGCGGTTGGACCGTTTGGTACGCGCGCACGAAGCGGGCGAGTGTCTCGGGATCGAAGCGACTGTCGGTGTGCGCCACGAAGGCCCAGGCCAGTCCGAACACCCGGGGATAGCCCGACAGCGGTCCCTCGCTGAGCTTGGCAAGCTGTCGATAGTAGCCGGGGGGAAGGTCGGTCCGGACCTCCCGGACCTGCTGCTCCACGAGATGGAAGTTGTCGAGGAGCCACTCGGCGGCAGGTGTGACCGTCCGGCCGGTATCGACCGCTGCCGCGATCGAACGATAGGCCTCCAACAGGACGCGCTCATTGTCGCGCAGACGGACGACGAGCGACTTGCCTGCGGTCAACCCAGCATGGACAGGTTGGCTGGCCGCCAGACTTTGGGCGTGCTGCTCCAGTCGCTCGATCCCGAACAGCTCGCTGCGGATGGCGTCTTCGTCTTCCCGAATAGCAGGGGGCCGCGCGCGCCCGAAGGCGCGCCACGCGAACAATTTCAAGGATGTCGGCCTTTCCGGCAAAGGCGCGCATACAACGCAAAAAGGCGTTCCGCACGCTCATGAAGCGCCCCTCGTCCGGCGGAGGTCGCTACGAGGATCTATTCTACAGCAGATGACGGGTGGCGACGAATCGCACCCACAGGGTGAATGCGCCCGGTCGTTTGCAGTTCCGGGGGACTATTGATTCCGGTTTTGCTATCGCTTTTCCGGACATCATCACGGGAGACCGATCAATGCTTCGCCTTGCCACCCTGGCCGCCGCTGCCGTCCTCGCCACCTCGGCAGCCCTTCCCGCCTGGGCACTCGACTGCCCCAAGCCGCAGCCGATGGCCAAGCCCGGTATCCTGAAGGAGACTCCCGCCCAGATGACGGCGGTCGGCAAGCAGCTCGCGAGCGGCGACACCTTCAACGCGATCGCCTCGGCGACCGCTGATCTCCGCATCCGCTATCCCGGCGTCGAGAGCGCCGAGGTGGTGAACTATCTGGTCACCGCCTACTGCCCGGCCGTGGCGGCCGACAGCAAGCTCAGCGAAGCCCAGAAGAAATCGGCCGTCGACGGCTTCGCCGCCCAGGTGATGCGCCAGGTCTACTAGGCTGAGCGAAGCTCAGCTCCAGGAGCGGCAGGCCGCGGCTTGATTACATGCCGCTAAGCCTCAGGCAATGTCCGAGAGCGCCGAAGCAAGAGCGACCACCCGACTAATGGCGGGCCGCCTGGCCGCCATCGAGGGTCATGACCACGCCGCTGATGTAGCTGGCGCGGTCGGAGGCAAGGAATACGGCGAGGTCGGCGACCTCGTCGGGCTCGGCGGCACGGCCGAACGGCATGTGCTTCGTCAGCTCCGCCCAGCGCTCGTGATCGCCGAACTTCTGTTCGGCCTGGGCGCGTAACCGCGTGAGCATGCGGTCGGTTCGGGTGGCCGGCGGGTTGATCCCCACGACGCGCACCCCGTGATCGACGCTCTTCGATCCCACTGCGCGGGTGAAGGCCATGATACCGGCGTTACCCATGGTGCCGGCGACGTAGTCGTAGTTGAAGCTCTCCCCGGCGAGCCCGATCACGTTCACGACGACACCCGCCTTGCGCGCGTACATCTTCTCCAGCATGGCGCGCGTGGCGTTCACGTAGCCGAACACCTTGAGATCCCAGGCCTCGCGCCACTTGGGCTCGGTCATGCCAAAGAGGTCGCCCTGCGGGATGGCGCCGGCATTGTTCACCAGAATGTCGGCATGGCCGACCGCCTCGACGATGCGGCGCGCGGTGTCGCCGTCCGAGAAATCGGCCGGGTGGATCTCGACCGGCACATTATGACGGGCGCGGATCTTCTCCCGTGCCGCCTCGAGCGACTCCTTCGACCGCGAGGCGATGTGCACCGTGCAGCCTTCGGCCGCGAATCCCATGGCGCAGGCGAAGCCGATGCCCCGGCTGCCGCCGGTGATCAGCACGGTCTTGCCCGTCAGCTTCAGGTCCATTGGTCGTTCCCCCTTGGCAGGCTGTAGAAATGGCTTTTTGCAGGTGCCGGCGGACACCGACCCGTCAACGGTACCAGGATACCTACTTCAGGGGTGCGACCCCCGCTTCGTTTGTTTCGTTTATTTCGTTTGTTTCGTTTATTTGCCGGACTCGGGTTTTTCAACCGCTTGTCAGAGCCGGTAGACACTGTCGATGGCTGCCCGCCCATCCTCGGTCTTGACCCGTCCGTCCTTCACCATCTGGACGAGATGGGCCAGCATCGAGCGGCCGGCCGCCGGGTGCAGATGGACCGGCGTGTCGGCGTAGTTCTTGGCGACCATCTGGGGAACGGTCTGCGGACCGTCTTTGAGACGGGCGATGATCTGCGCCTCGCGGGCCAGCCTGTGCTCGATATAGGCCTGCACGAACGGGTTGGGATCGCGGATCTCGGCGCCGTGGGTCGGAATGTAGAGGCTCTCGTCGCGCGGCAGCAGCTTGCGCAACGAGGCGAAGTAGTCGGCCATGTTGCCGTCGGGCGGCGAGATCACCGCCGTCGACCAGCCCATCACATGGTCGCCCGAGAGCAGCGCCTTGTCCTCCTTCACCGCGAAGCAGAGATGGTTGGAGATGTGCCCCGGCGTATGAACCGCCTCGACGTTCCAACCGTCGCCCTGGATCACGTCGCCATCGTTCAGCTTCACGTCGGGGGCGAAGGAGAAATCGCCCTCCTGCTCCGCGGTCACGCCTTCGGGCGTCGGATGCGGGCCGTAGCTGTAGACCTTGGCGCCGGTCGCCTTGGCCAGCGCCGGCGTGGCCGGCACGTGATCGATATGGGTGTGCGTCACCAGGATGTGCGTCACCGTCTCGCCGCGCAGCGCGCGCAGGACAGCGTCGATGTGCTCCTGCTGATCGGGGCCGGGATCGACGACCGCCACGTTGCCATGGCCGATGATGTAGGTGCCGGTGCCCTTGAAGGTGAAGGGGTTCGGGTTGTTGGCGACGACCCTTCGGATCAGCGGCGTCACTTCCATCGCCGTGCCGTAGTCGAACTTGAAGTCCCTGATGAACGGAATACCGGCCATGGCAGCCTCTTTGGAGTGCGCCGACTACGGCGGCGTCAATTTATAGAGCGAGTTCCGGATATCGGCGCTGACATAGACGATGCCCGTGCGCCCGACCGCAACACCCGTGGGCACCAGCGCCGGCGGCCCGCCCGGGAACGGCGCCAGCCCGATGTCGAGGTTCGAGGCGATCACCGTCTTCGCACCCGTCGCGGGATCGATGGCGACGACACGCTTCTGGCCGACCTCGGCGACGTAGAGCCGCCCGTCCGGACCAAGGTCGATGCCCTCGGGGCCGGTGAGATTGTCGGCCACCACCTTGCGTGTCCCGGTCGTGACGTTGATCTCTGTGACGGCGCCGGCCGAGATCTCGGTGATGTAGATGAGCGGGCCCGAGCCGTGGACCATGGCGACGGGACCGCGCAGCTCCTTCATCACGGTGCTGCGCTCCTTGCCGTCGGCGCTCACCTTCACGAGGTTGCCGCTCGCCAGCTCCGCCACGTACATCGTGCCGTCGGCGAACTCCACCGCATCGACCGGCGCGGCGAACTCGCCGAGCGTCGCCGTCACCTTGCCGGTCTTGCGATCCACCTTCTCGACGGTGTTCGAGAACCAGCTCGAGAGCAGCACGCTTTTCGGCCCGACCGAGATGCCGATCGGATAGGCGTGCGTCTCGCCGTGCACGCGCAACACGTCGGTCACGTCGCCGTTGGCGCCGTCCACCTTGCGATAGCTGAACACGTCGGCCACGTGCACCGTGTCCTTGCCGCCCTCACTGGTCACCGCGAGGTCGGTCGGAACCGCGAGCTTGCCTTCGACGATGGTGCGATGTGCGCCGGTCTGCTTGTCGACCAGATAGACGCCGTTGTCGGTCATCGAGGTGACGAACAGGCGCCCGCGCGAATCGAAGGCGAGATTGTCGAGGCCGGGCTTCATCGAGGCCACGAGCTTCTTGGCCTTGCTGGTGAGGCTCACGCTCCAGATGCCGCCCGTACCGGTATCGACGACATAGAGATTGTCGCGATTCTGCGGATCGATGTTGGCGGCGGCCGGGATCTTGAAGCCCGAGGCGATGACTTCGCTGGCCCCGGTCTCGAGATTCACCTTCACGATCTCGCCCTTGAACCAGAGCGGTCCGTAGAGGAAGCCATCGTCCTTGTGGACCTCGAAGCCGTTGAGACCGCCCAGCTTCTCGGCGATGCGGCGCAGTTCGTTACGCGCCAGCGGCTTGAAGTCGGGCTTGTCGACGTTCTTGATGTCGATCTCGTAGAGCGCGTCGCCGAGGAAGACTTCGGAGACGAACAGTCGCCCATCCTTGCCGAACGCAAGCGAATTGGGACCGTTCAGCCCCTGGGCGACCTCGATGGTCTTGCCGTTGGGCTTGCGCACATAGACCTTGCCGATCAGGAACGCCGTCCAGGCCATGGTCCCGTCCTCGGCGAAGGCGATGTCGTCGGCCATGCCGGTCGGCGGATCGATCACGCGGTCGACTTCGCCTGAGTCGACCTGGACGCGGTACAGCGTCTGGCCGATCACGGAACCAGCGAACAGCTGGTCGTCCTTGTTGAAGGCGAGCCCGTGCACGCCATGGAACCAGGAGCCCGGCACCAGGAACTGCTGGCTGTACTCCTTGGGCGGCGGCGCTTCGGCCTGCTGCGCCAGCGCGCCACCGGTTATGCCGAACGCAATCACCGCCGACGCGACAATGCGGCCCAACCCCATCCCGTTTCCTCCGACCGTCCCACTCGCGGCGCGGACTTTAGACCGCGTGACGGGTTTTGTAACGCCGAACCCTTCGGCTACCATCAGGGTTCGACAGAAGAACGCTCATTCTGCAGGAGGAAACAATGGCGGGTCCGCTCACTGGACTGACGATCGTCGAGCTGGCCGGGATCGGTCCGGGCCCGATGTGCTCGATGATGCTGGGCGACATGGGGGCCGACGTGATCCGGGTCGACCGCACCAAGGCGCACGTCATGGACCGGTTGGCCGACCCGAAGTTCGCGGTGCACAACAGGAGCCGCCGGTCGGTTTCCGTCGATCTGCAGAGCAAGGCGGGCGTCGAGGTCGTTCTGCGCCTGATCGAGAAGGCCGACGGCATGACCGAGCCGTTCCGCCCCGGCGTCGCCGAGCGGCTGGGGCTCGGCCCCGATGTCTGCCTCGCGCGCAATCCCAAGCTGGTCTACGGCCGCATGACCGGCTGGGGCCAGGAGGGCCCGCTCGCCAAGGCGGCCGGCCACGACATCAACTACATCGCCCTGACCGGCGCGCTGCATGCCATCGGCGGCAAGGACAAGCCGGTGCCGCCGCTCAATCTCGTGGGCGATTTCGGCGGCGGCGGCATGCTGCTGGCCTTTGGCATGGTATGCGGCCTGCTCGAGGCCCAGCGCTCCGGCAAGGGCCAGGTGGTCGATGCCGCCATGGTCGACGGAACGGCGCTGCTGCTGGGCGCACTCTATGGCATGACCGGCGCCGGCCTGTGGAACGCCGAAGAGCGCGAGGGCAACCTGCTGGACGGCGGCGCGCACTTCTACGGGACCTACGAAACCAAGGACCGCAAGCACGTCTCCATCGGCTCGATCGAGCCGCAGTTCTATGCGCTACTGCTCGAGAAGACCGGCCTGAAGGACGAGCCGCTGCCGGCGCAGATGGATCGCAAGGCCTGGGGCCAGCTCAAGGAGCGGCTGGACACCATCTTCAAGACCAAGACGCGCGACGAATGGTGCGCAATCATGGAAGGCACGGACATCTGCTTCGCCCCGGTGCTGACCATGAAGGAAGCGGCGCATCATCCGCACGCCAAGGCGCGCAACGCCTATGTCGACGTAGCCGGCTTCCCGCAGCCCGCCGCCGCGCCGCGCTTCTCGCGCACCAAGGAAGGCGTGAAGGGTCCCGCGGCCAGGCGCGGCCAGCACACCGACGAGATCCTGGGCGAGCGTGGTTTCTCCGCCAAGGAGATCGAGGAGCTCAAGGCCGCCGGCGTCGTCGGCCCGCAGGCCTGACGTCACCAGCTTGATGGGCAGCCCATGATCCGTGCCTTCGAACTTGCGGTGCAGCAGCTGGGCGATCCCAAGCTGCGCGTCATCGTCTGGCAGTCGCTGGCACTGTCGCTGGTGCTGCAGATCGCGCTGGGCGTCCTGGCCTGGTGGGCGCTGCAGTCGTTTGCGACCTTTGAGTGGTCGTGGGTGAACGAGACGATCCGCTGGCTGGGCGGCGGCGCGGTCGCTGTCCTGGCGCTGATGCTGTTTCCGGCGAGCTTCGGCATCGTCATCTCGGTCTTCATGGAGCGGATCGCCGACATCGTCGAAGCACGGCACTATCCGCAGCTGGGGCCGGCGCGCGGCATCCCGCTGTGGACCGGGCTGTGGTCGGGCATCGTGTTCCTGTTCACCCTGCTGGCAATCAACCTGGTGATGCTGCCCTTCTATGTGGTGGCGCTGTTCGTTGCCGGGCTGGGCGCCGTGCTGTTCTACGGCGTCAACGGCTGGCTGGCGGGGCGCGAATATTACGAGCAGGTCGCGCTGCGCCGGCGCGATCCGGCGGAGGTCAAGGTCTGGCGCAAAGCCAATGTCGGAACCCTCTGGCTCACCGGCATCCTCATCGTCTTCCTGGGCACCATCCCGATCCTGAACCTGATCGTCCCGGTGCTCGGCATGGCGATGATGGTGCACATCGCCCAGTCGCTGAAGCCGCCCCTTAACCGGCCGACCGGGCCGCGTTAGAGTAAGTCCATGAGATCTGCATTTGGGGCACTCGCGGCCATCCTTCTGCTGGGTGGCTGCCAGACGGGCGGCACCCAGGAATATTCGCTGGGCGCCGGAGAGAAAGGCGTCTTCAGCTCGCGCAACGCCGGCTCGCCGATCCCCGCCGACCGCATCAAGGGTCTCGACGAGGCCCAACTGGTCGCCCTGTTCGGCGCCCCGCAGCTCGATCGCAAGGACGGAACGGCCCGCGTGCTGCGCTACAAGTCGGACGCCTGCACCCTCTTCATCTCGATGTACCAGCGCGACGGGCAGCCGTTCCGTGCCGAATTCGCCGACGCCTACGACACCCAGCTTCGGCCGCTGCCGCCCGACCAGTGCGCCGGTTCCGTGGCGGCACAGAAGAAGCGCGTCGCCTGATGGCCTCAGGTCCCGCTCTCGCCTGAGAGCTGCCGCCAGAGAGAGGCGACAGAGGCGCAGGCCCTTTGCTGCGCGATCATGTCGAGATGGCCGAGGCCCGGCACCACCTCCACCGAAATACGCGGATTGAGTTCCTTGAGCAGCGGCGCGTACAGCTCGGCGCGAAACAATTCGTCGTCCGCCCCGACGGCGACGATGGTGGGCCGGTCGATGCGCGCAATCTCGCTCCGCCAACCGCGACTGAGCTGAAGGCCCGCGGCGAGCCGGAAGGAATAGACCGGCGTGCGATTCTCGCTCGGCCCCGACGCGGTGGCAAAGCGCACGACCGGCAGTCCCTGGAACCACGGCAGGCCGAAGCCATCGAGGATCGTGAGCGCGACCACGCGCGGCACCGCCACGCTCGCCCAGCCGCCGGAAGCCGGCCGCGTGGTGGGTGAGTCCTGTGCAATGAAGGGCGAGATCGCGAGATAGGCATCGAAGGCCTGCCGGTTGGCGCCGCTCGCCGCGCGCAGCACGAAGCCGCCGCCGGACGAGAAGCCGATCAGCGTCTTGTGGATCTTGAGATCGGTGAGGCCCACCGCCTTTACGAAATCCATGAGATCATCGTCGAGCTGGTCGCGATACGACGTGTCGCCATTGGCCGTGCCGCTGCCGCCATGACCGCGCAGGCTGATCGAATAGACCGTTGCGCCCGCGGCCTGCAGCGCCTGAGCCGACTTGTGCATCGAGATGTTGGTGCCCGACGAGCCATGGATCAGCACGACGGCGCGGTCCGCCCGCGCCGGATAGACACGATAGGCAAGCGGGGCACCGTCGCGCGCCATCACGCGCTGCACGGGAGGAAGCTCGGCCATGTTCCAGGTCGACAGGCCCGGCAGGGAATCGCCCGCGAGCAGACGCGGCAATTCACCGGGACTGCTGAAGGCAATGATACCGCCGAGGCCCGCGGCCACGGTCAGCAGGAACATCGCAGGCGCCCAACGGAGCCGCCGGACCCAGCGGCCGGACCGGCTGCCGACCCCGGCCAGCCAGCCGATGCCGAGGCCGGCCACGAAGCCACCGACACCGCCGGCCAGGGCGATCCACGACGGGTCGGCCTTGAGAGCCGGCGCCATCCCGAAGACGACCCCCAGCGCGTAGCGCACGGCGAAGATCGAGAGGCCGAAGACCAGCATGAACCAGCCGCCGGCAATCTCCAGGCGGCCATCGTCGAGGCGGCGCACGGTACGGCGCCGACCCAGCAGGGTGCCGAGCGGCAGCGCGACCGCCAACGCCGCCAGCCAGGCGACCAGGGCAAGCGCTGGCTGGACGGCCTGGCCCATGCCGACGAAGGACAGGATCAGCCCGACGACCGGCAGGATCGCCAGCCGCCATAGCGGCAGGATCCGGGAGCGCAGGCCGAGCACCCCCAGCCAGACGACGAGCACCATCAACGGCCACACCCAGAGCGGGGTGTTCGTGACGATCTGGAAGACGACCTGTAACGGGGACGACATGAGAGGCTCCGGCAGAAACGGCGGTGCCCTCACCTTCCGTGCAGAGTGGACCCCGATCCATCGTCGCTGCGTGGAAGTGCTGGCGTTTTTCGCGATCTGCCGTCATTCATCCGTTCACGATGCGCGAATCGCCTTACGTTCGGTCGCTCCCGTACCAGCTGCTGCCGGTGCTCGGCGTTGCCGTCGTCCTGGCCGTTCTCGGACCGTTTGGCACCTACCAGCGCATGGACCTGGTGCAGCGGCTGGCGCATTTCGGAATCATCGGCGGCCTGAGCTGGATCCAGGTCGTCCTGCTTGCCGCCTGGTTCGGCACCATCGAGCCGATCGACCGATGGCCGGTGGCCGGCCGCATGACTCTGGTCGGCCTGCTCGCGGCGGTACCCAGCACCTTCGAAGTCATCGCCGTCCATTCCTGGCTCGTGCGGCCCATTCCGCTGTCGCTGGCGCCGACGCTCTATCCGGAGAATGCCTTCCTGACGGTGATCGTCTCGATAATGATCGGCCTGTTCGTCGAGCAGCGCCTGCGCGCCAAGGCCGACGCCGAGCGCGAGCGCGTGGCCGCCCTACCCGCGCCGGCCGCCGCGGAACCGGGCGCAGCGCCACCTGCCCAGCCCGACTTCCTGCGCCGCATCCCGCCCGCTTTGGGTCGCGACTTGCTGGCACTGGAAATGGAGGACCACTACCTCCGCATCCATACTGCATTGGGCAGCGACCTGGTGCTGATGCGCCTGCGCGACGCGCTGGCGGAGCTGGGGCCTGAACGCGGCCGGCAGGTTCATCGCTCCTGGTGGGTGGCAGAGGGCGCGGTCGCCTCGGTGGATCGAAGCGCCGGCCGGCTCGTCCTGATCCTGCGCAACGGCCTGCCCGTGCCGGTCAGCAAGACCTACCGAGACCGCGTCAAGGAAGCGGGCTGGCTTAGCAGTACTTTGTCATCCTGAGCGAAGCGAAGGATCTCGCATCCGCTACGGAGTGCTTCGGTCGATCCGTCAGGTCCTTCGCTTCGCTCAGGACGACAGTTAACCTCACTCCCCGCCGCGATCCTCGCGCCACAGGTCGAGCTTCTCCTGGATCGGACGATCGGAGAAGGAGAACAGGACGGCGTCGCTGTCGGCGCGATGCTCGACCTTGGCCCAACTGGGCACGACGAAATGATCGCGCTTCTTCCAGCGCATCACCGTGTCGCCGATCCGGCTTTCGCCCTCACCCTCAACCACCGAGAACACCGTGCCGTCGGTGCTGCGATAGGGCGCCGTCGCAAAGCCCTTCGGCAGGAGCTGCATGAAGGTGCCCATGGTGGCGATCGGTGCGCCGCCGTTCGCCGGATTGACGTAGCGCAGCTTGTAGCCGTGGCAGGGATCGGCTGCGCCGGCCCTGGCCAGCCCTTCGAGCGCTTCGCGGGTGCGCGCATAGGGATAGTTGAAGATCGGCGAGGTCTGCTTCGCCGGCTTCCAGTCCACGGGCAGGAGGCCGCTCGCATACTTCGCGTCGGACGTGCCCTGCGGCGTCGTCACCACCTGCTCGTCGCTCTCGCCGGTCTCGGCGAAGCCTGCGTTGAACATCGCCACGAGCGGGATATCGAGCCCATCCAGCCATACCATCGGCCTGGACGAATCGTTGCCGTGATCGTGCCAGGTCCAGGTCGGGGTGATGACGAAGTCGCCCTCGTGCATGATCGTGCGCTCACCGTCGACCGCCGTATAGGCGCCTTCGCCTTCGACGATGAAGCGCAGGGCCGACTGGGTGTGGCGATGGCTGGGCGCCACCTCGCCCGGCAGGATGAGCTGCAGGCCGGCATAGAGGGTCGGCGTGATGCAGGCGCTGCCCGCCATCGCCGGATTCTCGAGGATCAGCACCCGCCGCACCGCTTCCTTGGCGGTGATGAGGGCGCCCGACTCCATCAGGAACGGCCGCACCTTGTCGTAGTCCCAATGCGCGGCCTGGTATTTCGGCGCGGGCCGGGGCGGCACGAGCTGGTGCAGCGATTCCCAGAGCGGCGCCATCGAAAGCCCGCCGATGCGCTCGTAGAAGTCGCGCCGCGCGTTGTTGCCCGTGGTCGGCAAGGACACTGAGTGCCTACTCGGCGGCGCGCAGCAGCGGGGTCGACCGCGCCGCCAGGCGTTCCCGGCAGGCGGCGGAGAAGGCATCGAAGAGCTTCATCGAGACCGGGTTCTCGAGCGCCTTGTATTCGGGGTGCCATTGCAGCGCGAGCACGAAGCCCGGTGCATCGGGCACGCTCAGCGCCTCGACCTGCCCGTCCTCGCAGCAGGTCGCCTCGATGCGCGCGCGTGGCGCCAGCACGTCGACGCCCTGGCCGTGCAGCGAATTCACCTTCACGCGGCGGGTCCCCAGCAGGTTCTGCAGCATCCCGCCTTCGGCGATGTCGATGTCGTGCGCCGGCGCATAGTTCACGTCCATATCGGGAGACTTGGGCGAGCGATGATCGCGCCGTCCCTCGACCTCGTGCACGTGCTGATGTAGCGAGCCGCCCAGCGCGACGTTGACCTCCTGCAGCCCCCGGCAGATCGCAAACAGCGGTACGCCGCGGTCGATCGTGTGCCGGATCAGCGGCAGTGTCGTCGAATCGCGGGCGGAGTCGTGCAGCGTGCCCTCGCGGCTCTCCTTGCCATAGTGATGCGGCTCGACATTCGAGGGGCTGCCGGTCAACAGCACGCCGTCGAGACTGTCGAGCAGCCGGTCCATGGCTTGGATGAAGCCGGGCTCGTCGTCGAATTCCGGGCCGATGGCGGGGATCAGGACGGGCAGGCCGCCGACGGCGCGGAGCGCCGCCTGGACGTATTTCTCGCCGACCGTGTGATGCCAGCCGCCCCGGCCGTTCTCCTTGAGGCAGGCGGAAACACCGATCAGGGGGCGTGAAGAACTGCGAATCATGGGAGGCCGAGGCGTGCAAATATCGGGGAAGGTATTTTCACTGCTGTCCCGTGCGTTGGCAATCGGCCGGCGACCGCGGGTGCCCCCCAGCTTGTGCAGTGCAGCCCTGCATGGTACCGCCGCGCCGCAGCAAACTTTTGTCCAAGACGACTGGAAAGAGCGCCATGACGACTACCCCTCCGCCGTCCGCCCCGCCCGCCGGCCAGACCGCCCAGGCCGGTCCCGCCGCCCCCCTTACGATGCACGGCCAGTACATCAAGGATTTCAGCTTCGAGAACCCGCGCGCGCCGCAGAGCCTGATCGAGCAGACTCAGCCGCAGCTCACGCTGAACGTGCAGGTCGCCAATCGTCAGTTCGACGCCAAGACCTTCGAAGTGTCGCTCACGATCGAGGCCTCCGCGCATACGCCGGAAAAAGAGCCGTTGTTCATGCTCGAGCTGGTCTATGGCGGCACCGTCACGCTGGGCGATATTCCCCAGGAGGCTTTCGGCCCGATGCTCTTCATCGAGACGCCGCGTCTGCTCTTCCCGTTCGCGCGTGCCATCGTGGCCAATGCCACGCGGGAGGCGGGCTTCCCGCCGCTCAACATCGCACCGGTCGATTTCGTGGCGCTCTACCGCCAGCAGCTCGAAGCCAACGGCGGCCAGGCGCCCGGCATGCCCGCCGGTCCGGTCGGCCACGCCTAAGCGTCGACCTTCAGCCAAAGCGGATCGCTGATCTTCTTCAGAAACTCGATATGTGCGGCGAGCTCGGCCGGGCTTGCCGCATGCGGCCGGGGCGGCCGGATGGGCCGGCTCTGGTCGACCAGGCCGGTGAGGCCCGCCGCCGCCATCTCGGGCGCGAGACCCAGATCGCGCTGCCGGCCGCCGCTCAGCTCCAGATAGACTTCCGCCAGCAGCTCCGAATCGAGCAAGGCGCCATGTTTGGCGCGCTTGGTATTGTCGACGCCGAAGCGATCGCACAGGGCGTCGAGGCTGGCCCGCTGACCCGGGAACTTGCGGCGCGCCAGCGAGACGGTGTCGACATAGTCGTTCGCCAGCTTCGGCTTGCCGACGCGCGCGAACTCGGCGTTGAGAAAGCCCAGGTCGAATTGCGCATTGTGGATGACGAGCTGGGCGTCCCCCAGGAACGCCAGCAGTTCGTCGGCCTTGTCGGCGAACAAGGGCTTGTCGGCGAGGAACTCGTCGCTGAGGCCGTGCACTTCCTGCGCCCCGGCCGGCATCGGCATCTCGGGATTGAGGTAGAGCTGCAGCGAACGGCCGGTCGCCACCAGGTTCACGAGCTCGATGCAGCCGATCTCGACGACGCGATGGCCGGCAAGGGGATCGAGGCCCGTGGTCTCGGTATCGAGGACGACTTCACGCATCCCGCTCTTGTAGCCCGATGCGGGCCTACTTGCGACGCGCGCGCGCGAGCCGGGCTGTGAATTTCTCCCGCCACGGATTGGGTGGCCAGAACTCTCCGCGCAGCCCGCGCAACTCGGCCACGGCCTCACGCAGGGCGGCTCGCGTCGGCGCGAGGCCCATGCCGGTCGGGATGACGATGCTGGCCTTGCGCCGCTTCAGCGCGTCCGGCACCTGCTGCCTCAGGATTCCTTCGAATTTCTCCGCCGTCATGCCCGGGCGGGCCATGACACGCCGGCGCTGCAGGAAGGCTGGAGCGCTGACGACAAGAGTGGCATCGACGCGGCGCTCGCCCATCCCCTCGAACAGCAAAGGGATATCGAGCACGACCAGCGTCTCGCCCGCGAGGGCGGCCCGCCGCAGGAACGCGCGCTGCATGCGGTGGACGAGCGGATGCACGATCGCCTCGAGCCGCCGCAGCGCGTCCTTGTTGCCGAAGACGCGGGCACCCAGCGCCTGACGGTCGAGCACCCCCGCCTTCACGACGCCGGGAAACGCGACCTCAATGCCGGGCAGCGCCGCGCCGCCCGGCGCCTGAAGCGTGTGCACGGCGGCATCGGCGTCGTACACGGGCACGCCCATCTCCCGCAGCATCGTCGCCGCGGTCGACTTGCCCATGCCGATCGAGCCGGTCAGCCCGACGATGACCATTCAGGGTCTTTCCGTTTCACGTTTCCCCCTCACCTCATCCTGAGGAGGCCCGAAGGGCCGTCTCGAAGGATGGGCAACAGACATGGTGCTCGCGCCCACCCCAGCGCGGAGGTTACTCCGCGCGACGAGACGCGCTCCTTGCGGAGCGCTCCTCAGGGTGAGGCCATTTTTGAAAGGCCGATGCGACTCTTTCCTGATCGGAGAGACTTCTTAGGGAACCAGAACGGTCTGGCCCGTGGTCTTGCGCCCCTCCAGATCGATATGGGCCTGCGCGGCCTCGGCCAGCGGATAGTGCTGGTCGATCGAGATCTTCACCTTGCCGCTCTTCACCATCTTGAACAGCGAACGGGCGCTGGCCTCGAGGTCGGCGCGCGTGGCGGTGTAGGCGGCGAGGCTGGGGCGCGTGACGTAGAGCGAGCCCTTGGCGTTGAGGACGCCGATCGGCACCGGCGCGACGGCACCCGAGGCATTGCCGAAGGAGACCATCAGGCCGCGCGGCTGCAGGCAGTCGAGCGAGGCCGCCCAGGTATCCTTGCCGACGCCGTCGAACACCACGGGGACGCCCTTGTTCTTGGTGATCTTCTTCACCTCGGCCACGATGTCCTGCTTGGTATAGTCGATCACCCACTTGTAGCCGTTCTTCTTGGCCAGCGCGGCCTTCTCGGGCGACGAGGTCGTGCCGATCACCTTGTAGCCGCGCGCCTTGGCCCACTGGCCGAACAGCAGTCCGACGCCGCCGGCGGCCGCATGGAACAGGATCGTGTCGCCCTTCTTCAGCCAGGCCTTGGCGGTTCGGTCGACGAGATACTCGGTGGTCATGCCCTTGAGCATGATCGCGGCCGCCTGCTCGTCGCTCACGCCTTTCGGCACCTTCACGAGCTGGTCGACGCCCATCAGGCGTTCCTCGCAGTAGGCGCCCAGCACGCCGCAATAGGCGACCCGATCGCCCTTCTTGAAGTCCTTGACCCGGGGGCCGACCTCGACGATCACGCCGGCGCCCTCGCGACCGACCGCGTTGGGCAGCGGCGTCGGATAGAGGCCGGACCGCGTGTAGACGTCGATGAAATTCAGGCCGATGGCCGTGTGACGCAGCTTGACCTGGCCGGGACCGGGCTTGCCGACCTCGACGTCCTCGAGCTGCATCTTCTCCGGGCCGCCGTTCTCATGAATCAGGATGGACTTCGACATCTCAATTTCTCCCCTTGCAGCGGCGACCAAGGAACGTCGCCTGCTTGCGCGCGTCGAGTATAGTGACCGGCCTTTCATGCGCCAGCCCGGCGCGGCCTTCGACAGGAGAGTTTATGCTCGGAAAGGTCCTTCTCGGACGTCGCCGCCTTCTGACCGCAACCGCCGCGGCGGCCGTGGCCGCCCCCGCGGTTGGGCGCGCCCAGCAGACCCTGCGCAGCAGCAAGGCGTCCTACAGCCTGAGGATGCTCTCGCTCGATCTCGAACAGCCCTGGGGCATGGCCTTCCTGCCCGACGGCCGCCTGCTGATCACCGAGCGGCCGGGCCGGCTGCGGATCTTCGCCAACGGCCGGCTGGAACGGGCGCCGGTCGGTGGCCTTCCGAAAGTCTATGCGCGCGGCCAGGGCGGCCTGCTCGACGTGTGCCTGCATCCCGATTTCGCGAGAAACGCCCGACTCTATCTCACCTATTCGGGCGAAGGCGACGGCGGCGCCGCGACGGTCCTGGCGCGGGCCGAGTTCCGCAACAACGCCCTGGTCGGCGTGCAGCGGATCTTCGAGGCCTTGCCGCGCACGTCCGGTGGTCTGCACTTCGGCTCGCGCGCCGTCTTCGACCGGGCGGGCCTGCTCTACGTCACCTGCGGCGAGCGCTACCAGATGCAGCGCGCGCAGAACCTCGCCGATCTCGGCGGCAAGGTCGTCCGGCTGCGCGACGACGGCACGGTCCCGCCCGACAATCCCTTCGTCGGCCGCGAGGGCGCGCGACCGGAGATCTTCACCTGGGGCCATCGCAATCCGCAGGGCATGGCGATGCATCCCGACACCGGCCGCATCTGGCTGGTCGAACACGGGCCGCGCGGCGGCGACGAGCTCAACCTGCTGAAGGCCGGCGCCAACTATGGCTGGCCGCGGGCGACCCATGGCATCGACTATGGCGGATCGACGATCAGCCCGAGTAAGAGCCTGCCGGGTATGGAAGACCCGGTGCGGGTCTGGGTGCCGTCCATCTCGCCGAGCGGGCTGACCTTCTACACCGGCGACCGCTTTCCCGGCTGGAAGGGCTCGGTCTTCACAGGCGCCCTGTCCGACAACGCCCTGTTTCGCATCGAGCTCGACGGCGACCGCTATGTCGGGGAAGAGCGGTTGCTCGTCGACCTGCTTCCCTATATCCGCGACGTTCGTCAGGGGCCGGACGGCCTCCTCTACCTCGTCACCCACACCGACAGTGGGGGACTCTATCGCCTGGAGCCTGCGTAACGCCCATGCTCATCCTCGCTTCCGCCAGCGTCTCGCGTCGCCAGATGCTGCACAATGCCGGCCTCGACTTTTCGGTCGAGACATCGGGCGTCGACGAGGACGAGGTGAAGCTCAGTCTTTCGGCCGAGAAGGCGACGCCGCACGACATTGCCGAGACGCTGGCCGAACTCAAGGCACAGCGGGTCTCCCGGCGCCATCCGCAGGCGCTGGTGATCGGCGCAGATTCGACGCTGGCCTGCAACGGCCGCCTGTTCGACAAGCCGCCGACGATCGAAGCGGCGCGCTCGCAGCTTCAGTCACTGGCCGGCCAGACCCACGAGCTGCATTCCTCGGTCGTGGTGGCGAGAGGCGGCGTGCGGCTGTGGCATTGCAACGATCGCGCCCGGCTCACCATGCGGCCGCTGCCCGATGCGTTCCTCGACGCCTATCTGGCGCGCGCCGGTGACGCGGTGACGAGCTCGGTCGGTGCCTACCAGCTCGAAGGGGTGGGTGCGCATCTCTTCACCAAGGTCGAAGGCGACTATTTCACCATCCTCGGCCTGCCGCTGTTGCCGCTGCTGTCGTTTCTCGCCGGACATGGCATCGGACTGGAGACAGGCCCATGAGCGCTTACGACGACCTGCTCGCCGAGGCCGCAGGCCGGCCCTTCGCCGCCATCGTCGGCTGGCCGGTCGAGCATTCGCGCTCGCCGGCGCTGCAGGGCTTCTGGCTGAAGCGGCATCATATCGACGGCCATTACGGCCGGCTGCCGGTGAAGCCTGAGCGCGCCGCCCTGGAGGAGCTTGTCGCCTTCCTCAAGAAGACGCCCAACGCGCGCGGCTGCAACCTCACTTTGCCGCACAAGGTCGAGATCCTGCCGCTGCTCGATCGCATCGATCCCGTTGCCCGGCGCATCGGCGCGGTCAACACCATCGTGAAGCAGGCCGACGGCACGCTGGAAGGCCGCAACACCGACGGCTTCGGTTTCCTCGAAGCCCTGAAGTACAATGCACCGCACTGGATGCCCGACACCGGCCCGGTCGTCGTGCTGGGCGCCGGCGGCGCCGCCCGCGCGATCGTTTCGAGCCTGATGGATGTCGGCGTCCCCGAGCTGAGGCTGGTCAACCGGACGCGCGAGACCGCGATCGATCTCGGCGTTGCGCTCACCCCGCCGGGCGGGCAGCGCATTGTGGTCGGCTCGTGGGACGAACGGTCCGAGCTGCTGGACGGCGCGAGCCTGCTGGTCAACACGACATCCCTCGGCATGAAGGATCAGCCGGGGCTCGATATCGATCTCGCGAAGCTGCCGCATGAGGCGGTGGTCTACGACATCGTCTATGTGCCCCTGGAAACCTACTTGCTGGCCGCCGCCCGTTCCCGCGGCAACCGTTGCGTCGATGGACTGGGCATGTTGCTGCACCAGGGTCGCCCGGGCTTCGAGGCCTGGTTCGGCCCCAAGGTCGACGTCTCGGCGGCGCAGCGTCATGCGGTCGCCGCCGATCTCGGAGCCTGATCCATGGACGACAGCAACCCGCCGGATGGATACAAGCCGCTGTTCCGCACCAGCCCGTTCCTCGACCACAACGGGCCGTTCTTCTATCGCGAGAATGCCGACGGCACCTTCGTGGTCGGACTGCGCATCCAGCCCAAGCATGCCAATGCGCGCGGCGTCGCCCATGGCGGTCTGCTGATGACCCTGTGCGACATCTCGCTGGGCTCTCGCACGACGCGGAGCCAGACGCCCTCGCCGCTGATCGTCACCGCCAGCGTGAAGACCGACTTTGCCGGTTCGGCCAAGATCGGCGACTGGGTCGAGGCCCATGTCGACGTCCACAAGGTCGGCGGACGGCTGGCCTTCGCCAACTGCTACCTGAAGGTCGGCGAGGAGCGGATCGTCCACGCAAGCGCGGTGTTCGCGAGGACAGGCGACCGCTCTTGAAGCTCGTCCTGACGGCGTTCCTGCCGTTTGCCCTCGGCTATTTCCTGAGCTTTCTCTTCCGCTCGCTCAACGCCGTGGTGGCGCCGGCGCTGCGCGCCGAGCTCGGCCTGGACGATGCCGCCATCGGCGTCGTCACCTCGATGTATCTTGCCGCCTTCGTGGTGGCCCAGCTTCCGGCCGGCGTTGCCCTCGATCGTTTCGGCCCGCGCCGCGTGGCGCCTCTCATGTTGCTGGCGACCGCGCTGGGTGCCGTCGTCTTCGCGCTCGGCCAGGACGTCGTCAAGCTGAGCATCGGCCGCGCCCTGATCGGGCTCGGCCTGTCGGTCGCGCTGATGTGCGGCTTCAAGGCCAACGTCCTGTACTGGCCGATCGGCCGCCTGCCGCTGGTCAACGCGATCATGATGACGTTCGGCGGGCTGGGCGCCGCGATGGCGACACGCCCGGTGCAGTGGCTGCTGGTCGACTTCGACTGGCGCCAGGTCTTCCTGGGACTCGCCGCCATCACCGTCGCCGTGGCGATCTACCAGCTCTTTGCCGCTCCCCGATACGAGCGCGGCGGAAAGGGCCGCCTGGCCGACGAACTGAGCGGTCTGATGGGCGTGCTGCGCACACCGCTCTTCTGGAAGGCGGGACTCGCGCCGACATTCTCGCTCGGCGTCTGGGTCTGCTACACGAGCTTCTGGGCCGCCGGCTGGCTGCGCGACGTGGCCCATCTCGACGAGCCGTCGGTCGGCGTGGCCCTGTTTGCGCTCTCGATCGCCATCGTGCCCGGTTATTTCTTCAGCGGCACGTTCGTCGACCTGCTGCACAGGCGCGGCATTCGCGGCGGCCGGGTGCTGCTGGTCTACGGGATGCTGTTCCTGGCGATCCACATCCCGATCGCGCTCAACGTCACGGCCGCGCCGAAGCTCCTGTGGTTCGCCTATGTGATGTTCGGCGGCATGTCGGTCGTCTGCTACGCGCTGGTCACGCGCGCCTTCGCGCCTGAGCTGGCCGGCCGGGTCAACACGACGCTCAACCTCATCTGCATGCTGATCGCGTTCGTGGTCCAGGCGGCGATCGGGCCGGCGCTGGCCTGGATGGAAGCGGCGCACGGCCTGCCGCGCGCCGGGGCGCATCAGGTCGTGACCCTCGCCGTACTGGCGATGCAGGCGGCGCTCTGGCTGTGGTTTGCGTCGAGCCGGGAGGCGCGGGATCTGCCGTAAAAGAAAAAGAGCGCCGATTGCTCGGCGCTCTTTGAGTTCTTGTCCGTTCTGAGCCGTGTGGGCTCTCGCGCTTGGTTACAAGCGCTGCCGCCCACCATAAGGCGCGCGTAGCGCGCCTTATTGGTTCATCGACCCGAAGAAATCCTGGTTGGTCTTCGAGGTGCGGAGCTTGTCGAGCAGGAACTCGATCGCATCCACCGCGCCCATCGGCATGAGGATGCGGCGCAGCACCCACATCTTCGAGAGCGTCGCGCGGTCGACCAGCAGCTCTTCCTTGCGGGTGCCCGACTTGGTGATGTCGATCGCCGGGAAGGTGCGCTTGTCGGAAACCTTGCGGTCCAGGATGATTTCCGAGTTACCGGTACCCTTGAACTCCTCGAAGATGACCTCGTCCATGCGGCTGCCGGTATCGATCAGCGCGGTCGCGATGATGGTCAGCGAGCCGCCTTCCTCGATGTTGCGGGCCGCACCGAAGAAGCGCTTCGGGCGCTGCAGCGCGTTGGCGTCGACACCGCCGGTCAGCACCTTGCCGGAGCTCGGCACCACGGTGTTGTAGGCACGACCCAACCTCGTGATGGAATCCAGCAGGATCACCACGTCCTTCTTGTGCTCGACCAGGCGCTTGGCCTTCTCGATCACCATCTCGGCGACGGCGACGTGACGGCTGGCCGGTTCGTCGAAGGTCGAGCTCACGACCTCGCCCTTCACGGTGCGTTGCATGTCCGTCACTTCCTCGGGCCGCTCGTCGACGAGCAGCACCATGAGGAAGACCTCGGGATTGTTGGCGGTGATGGCGTGCGCGATGTTCTGCAGCAGCACCGTCTTGCCGGTGCGCGGCGGCGACACGATCAGGGCGCGCTGGCCCTTGCCGATCGGCGCGATCAGGTCGATCACGCGGGTCGAGATGTCGAGCTGCTGCTGCGCCGTCGTGCCGGCCTTCTTGGTCAGCGTGCCGGTGCGGCGCGTGCCGACGCGGCCCGACGAAGTCGCCTTCGAACCGCCCACCGCTTCCTCGGTGATGACCGGCGCCATGGCGGCGGCACCGCCGTCGAGTTCGAGCTTCAGCTTCTCGTCGGGATAGAGCGGCGTCAGCGAGTCGAAGTTGATGCGATGGCGCAGCGCGTCGGGATCGTCGAAGTTGATCTTGTTGATCTGCACCATGGCGAAGTAGCGCTCGCCATCCTTGGGCGCGCGGATCTCGCCCTCGACCGTGTCGCCGGTGCGCAGGCCGAACTTACGGACCTGCTGGGGGCTGACATAGATGTCGTCGGCGCCGGGCAGGTAGTTGGCTTCCATCGAGCGCAGGTAGCCGAAGCCGTCGGGGATCACCTCGATGGTGCCGACACCGAAGATCGCCTGGTCGGCGGCGGCCAGCTTCTGGAGGATGGCGAACATCAGCTCCTGGCGGCGCATCATCGCCGCGCCCTCCACGCCCTGCTCTTCGGCAAAGGCCAGGAGTTCGGGAGGCTTCTTCTTCTTGAGGTCTTGGAGATTCATGGGTCTTCAGTCTTCTGGGAAATGATGCACGCGCTTGCAGCGACCGGGACGGTCGAATTCTGAGAAGCGCCATGTCGTACGGGACGGGCCCCTTCGAGTTTCCGCCGGGGAGGCGGCGCCAAGGGCCCTGTGCGACTTTTCTATAGGGGCGGCCGCCAGCTCTGTAAAGGCTGCTCAGTCGCGGCGATGCGCCCCTTGCATATCCACGGGTCGATGCTCTGTGCCGGCACCGGGCGTCAGGAACATCAGCCGGCCGGGCTCCTTCACCAGTCCGCGGTGCCAGACGCCACGCGGGACGATGAAGGTCTCCCCGGCCTTGAGCAGTACCCGCTGCTCGCCCTGGGGCTCATCCAGGACCAGCTCCATCTCGCCGGACAGCAGAGTCAGGATCTCTTCGCCGGCCGGGTGGCGCTCCCAATGGTCCCAGTCCCTGGCCTGGTCGCTCGCCCCCATCAGCCGGCCCTCGTCGAGGTCGCGACGCTCCGCGATACCCGCCCAGAAAAGGTCCCCGCCCTCCATCGCGCGCGCGCCCTCGTCAGGCGCCAAATGGATATACGTACCGTCGAGCGTGAAGGTCCGGGCCATTGCCTTCTCCGCCTTACTCTCCTTCGGCCAGCATCTCGGCGTAGCGGAAGATCTCGGTATGGTCGGCGCCCTTGCCCAGCTTGCCATCGGCGGCGGTCCAATAGGCCACGGCCTGCTGCAAGTGCGGCATGTTGAGCTTGAGGTGGTTGGCGACGTCGCCCGCGGTGCGCAGGTCCTTGGCCATAAGCGCCGTGGTGAAGCCGGCCGAGAAACTCCGTGACACCACGAACTGGCGGCCCTTCACTTCGGTGGCGTTGCTCTTGCCGGTCGAGCTGTTGAACACGTCGACCATGGTGCCGGGATCGAGCCCGAAAGCCTCGCCCACGACCAGCGCCTCGCACATCGCGACGAGGCCGGCCGCCGACAGATAGTTGTTGAGCGCCTTCAGCGCATGTCCCGCACCGGCGGGCCCGCACAGGGTGATCGTCTTGCCCATGGCGCCGAAGACCGGTCGCACCCGCTCGAGGTCGGCCGCCGCGCCGCCCACCATGATGCTCAGCGAACCGTCGATCGCGCGCTTCACGCCGCCGGACACCGGCGCATCGAGCAGCGCCACGCCGCGGGCCGCGAGGTCCCTGGCGAGCTTCTGGGTATCGACCGGGTTGGACGAACTCATGTCCATGACCACCGCGCCGGCCTCGAGCCCCTCGATCGCGGGGTCCTGCCCTTCGAGGATGGCCTGCCGTACGATCTTGCCGTCGGGCAGCATCGTGATCAGCGCCGCGGCGCCCTGGGCGGCGGCCTTCGCCGAGGCCGTGGCCAATGCCGACGGATGGGCGCCGACGAAATCGGAGACCGCCTTCTGCGAGACGTCGAACACGCGCAGCGTGAAGCCCGCTTCGACGAGGCGGGTCGCCATCGGACGGCCCATCATGCCGAGCCCGATGAAGGCGATGGTGGCGGGAGGTGCGAGCGTGGTCATGACGAGGCTCCTGACGTGAGGTCGTATTCATAGAACGGCAGGACGCGACCGGGAATCGCATCCGACGGCTCGTTTCGCAGATAGCGGGCGCCCATGCGCTCGTAGAAGCGGGCGGCGTTCACGTCGGCGAGAATGGTCATGCGGCGATAGCCCAGCTGCCGCGCCAGCCCGACCGCGGCCTCGAACAGCAGGCGTCCCGTCCCGCCGCCCATGGCGGCCGGCTCGACGAACATCAGCGCCAGTTCGGCATCGTCGCCGTCGCGACCGACACTCACGGTGCCGACCGTTAGACCGGCTTCGTCGGTTGCCACCAGCACGCGGCCCTCGGCGATGCTGCGTTCCTCGACCGTGAGCGAGGGGACGCAGAGCCGCATGAACTCGGCGTCGTAGCCCCAATGTGCCTTCGACCTGAGGCAGAGCGCGGTGAGGCTGGCCGCCTCACCCGCCTGCGCGCTGCGCAGCCGTGTCATCGCACCACCCTGAGAGAAAGGTCCCTCGCTACGCTCGGGATGACAATTGGGCGTACGGTCCGACGAGCCTTGCGCACCCCGGTCCTCACACCCCCATTGTCATCCCGAGGCCGCAGGCCGAGGGACCTTTGGCCGTCGTCGGTTCAGATGCCGCGGTCCTTGAACACATCGCGGGCGGTCTTGAAGGCGTCGAGGCTGGCGGGAATGCCGCAATAGATCGCGACCTGGAGGAAGATCTCCTTGATCTCGTCCTTGGTCAGGCCGTTGTTCAGCGCGCCGTTGATGTGCAGCTTGAGCTCGGGGCCGCGATTGAGCGCCGCCAGCATGGCGAGGTTCAGCATCGAGCGGTTCTTCTTGGAGAGGCCAGGCCGCGTCCAGGCATAGCCCCAGCAGTACTCGGTGGTGATGTCCTGGAAGGCCATCATGAATTCGTCGTCGGCCGCGCCGGCCAGCGAGTTGTCGACATAGGCCGCACCGAGCACGGCCTTCCGCATCTTCATGCCCTCGTCGTAGAGCTTCTTGTTGCGCGGCGCGGGCTTGGCTTTCTTCGCCTTCGCGACAGCGGTGTTCTTGGCCATGTCTTGCTCCTCCGGATAAAACCGGGGAGCTGTATATCAGATCGCCGCGTGGCCTGCGTGGGGGTGCACGGCCGGGCCGTTGAGCCCCTTGGAGCGCGCCTGCTCGCAGAGATCCTCGATGGTCACGTTGTCGAGTTGCGCCATCATTTCCTCGCGCAGCTTCTCCCACAGCGGCCATACGACCTCGTGGGCGAGCGGCGAGCCGATTGAGGGATCGCTGGGCTCGGTCTCGACCTCGAGGTTGCGCACCACCCGCACGACCTCGCCCAGGGTGATGCTGGCCTTGTCCCGCCCCAGCCGGTAGCCACCCCGCGGCCCGCGCTTGCCCGACAGGATGCCGGCGCGCACCAGATGCTGCAGGACCTGCTCGAGATAGCGTTTGGGGATTCGCTGGCGCTCGGTGATGTCACCGCTGCGCACCGGGTGATCGCCGACATGGAAGGCCACGTCGAGAACCGCCTCGATCGCGAACATCGTCTTCTTGCTGAGGCGAGGCATCCCGTTCTCTCGTCCCTCTTCAGGCCCTCTTGATCGAGCCGGCCGTTACTCCCGTCGAACCGAAGCCGCCGGCGCCACGTGCCGTTTCGTCGAGGGCCGAGACCTCTCGCCAAGCGGCACGGGCATGACGCGCAATGATAATCTGTGCAATTCGCATGCCGCGCTCGATGCGGAATGGCTCCTTGCCGAGGTTGATCAGGATGACGCCGACCTCGCCGCGATAGTCGGCATCGATGGTGCCAGGCGCATTGGCGACCGTGACGCCGTGCTTCGCGGCCAGACCGGAGCGCGGCCGGACCTGGGCCTCGAACCCCACCGGGAGCGCGATGGACACACCGGTCGGCACGATCCGGCGCTCAAGCGGCCCCAGTTCGATAGGCTCCCCGATGGCAGCCAGCAGGTCGGCCCCGGCGGCCGCAGCCGTCGCATAGTCCGGAAGCTGCAGGTCATGGCCGTGCGGCAGCCGCACGATCTCGATTTCGACGCTCTCGACGGCCTTCATCGGCTCCCCATCATCTAAAAAGTCCGCAGGTCCGCTCGCAATCGGGCCCGGCAATCACTCGGCCGCCCGGGCCTTGCCTGCCTGCGCGAGATGCAGCGCGATCCGGCCGGCCAGGCGCATGGCGACATCGCCTTTGCCCAGCGGCGGCCAGTCCTCGGTGCCGGCTTCCGTGATCAGATGCACGGTGTTGCGTTCGCCGCCGAAGGTGCCGGTGGCTGGCGATACGTCATTGGCCACGATCCAGTCGCAGCCCTTGCGGATGCGCTTTTCGACGGCATTGGTCACCACGTTCTCGGTCTCGGCGGCGAAGCCGACGACCAGGGCCGGCCGGCCGGGGCCCGGGCGCGACAGCGTCGCCAGAATGTCGGGATTGGGCGCGAGTTCGAGCGCAGGCGGCGGCGCTCCTGCCTGTTTCTTGATCTTGCCGGTGGCGGGTTTGGCGGCCTTCCAGTCGGCGACGGCAGCGGCGCAGACGGCGATGTCGAGCATGCCCGCATCGAGACAGGCCGCGAGCATCTGGTCGGCCGATTCGATGGGCACGACCTTCACGCCCGGCGGATCCGGCACCACGACCGGGCCGCTCACCAGGGTCACGTCAGCCCCGAGCTCGGCCAGGGCCGCCGCGATGGCATGGCCCTGCTTGCCCGAGGAATGATTGGAGATGAATCGCACCGGATCGAGCGCCTCGCGGGTCGGGCCCGACGTGACCAGCGCGCGTCTGCCGGCGAGCGGCCGGTCGCGCACCAGCATCGCCTCGATCGCGGCGACGATCTCGCGCGGCTCGGACATGCGGCCGGGACCATGCTCGTTGCACGCCATGGCGCCGTCGTTGGGACCGACGAAGGTGACGCCGCGCTTCTTCAGGGTCTCGACGTTGGCCACGGTGGCGGCGTGCGTCCACATGCGCACGTTCATCGCCGGCGCGGCCAGCACCGGCTTGTCGGTGGCGAGCAGGACGGTGGCTGCCAGATCGTTGGCCAGGCCACCCGCCATGCGCGCGAGCAGATCGGCGGTCGCCGGCGCCACGACCAGCAGGTCGGCGTCGCGCGAGAGCTGGATGTGACCCATCTCGCTCTCGTCGGTGAGCGAGAACATATCGCCGTAGACGCGGTCTTCCGAGAGCGCCTGCAGGGTGAGCGGCGTCACGAACTTCGCACCGGCTTCGGTCAGCACGCAACGCACCGAGGCGCCCCGCCCGCGCAGGAGCCGGATCAGCTCTGCCGACTTGAAGGCGGCGATGCCGCCCGCGACGATCAGCAGGATACGCTTGCCGTGCAACATGGCCTTCAGCCTATCACAAGAGCCGGGTGGCGACAGTATAGAGGCCGGTCAGCAGCAGGGCCCAGAAGACGGCCAGGCGGAACTGCTCGACCGACAGCCGGGAGCGGATCTGCTGGCCGAGCCACATGCCGCCGATCGCCGGGACGACGGCAGCGGCCGAGACGATGGCACGCTGCCCGTCGAGCACGCCGAAGAACAGGAGCGAGGCGGTCAGGGTCAGCGACGTGGCGCACAGCACGACGCCCAGGGTCTGGACGAGTTCGACCGGCTTGATGTCGAGCCCCTGCAGGTACGGCATCAGCGGGATGATCGGCACGCCGACCAGGCCCGCCACGAAGCCCGAGACGACGCCGATGACGGGCGCCAGCGGCTTCTCGAGATCGGCGTGGATCGTGAGCCGGATGCGCAGCAGGCCGAGCGTGCTGTAGACGATCAGCACCGTGCCCAGCACCACGAAGGCCCAGCCCGGTCCCTTCTGGCCGATCAGCCAGACCGTCAGGTAGAGCACCACCGTCAGCGGCAGCATCAGCGGCCACTGGCGGCGGACGATATGCCAGAAATGACCGCCCACCGAAGCCTGCCAGACGTTGGTGAAGATCGTCGGCAGGGCGATCAGCGCGATCGCCTCCGACAGCGGCAGGAAGAGCGACATCAGCGCGATCGAGATGGCCGGCAGACCCAGGCCCACGAGTCCCTTGACGGTGCCCGCGAGCAGGAAGATCGCGAGGCCGACGACGATCTGGTCGGTGGTCACGGGCTCAGTGCCACCAGGCGGCGATGGCGGCCACGAGGGCCAGTATGGCAACCGTCTCGGCAAAGCCGGGACGCCACAGGCGGCCAGCCGGAGGCGGCTGCAGCGCATCGCGTTCGGCCTTGCGCCGTTCGTGCTCGGCCACGAGATGCAGGCTGTCGATCAGGCGCGGCAGGCGACGCAGTCCCTGGGCGAGATCGTCGACCGCGCGGCCGACCGTTGCCCGCGGCCCGAAATGGGTGACCATCCAGTCCTCGATCAGCGGCCGCGCCAGCTCCCAGATGTTGACCTCGGGATTGAGCTTGGTGCCCATGCCTTCCGCCATCAGCATGGTCTTCTGCAGCAGCAGCAGCTGCGGCTGGACCGTCATCTCGAACTGCTCGGTGACGCGCAGCATCTGGGCGAGCAGGCGGGCGATCGAGATCTGGTGGCTGGGCTTGCCGAAGATCGGCTCGCCGATCGAGCGGCAGGCCTGCGCGAAGGTTTCGAGCGACTGGTCGGGCGGCACGTAGCCCGCGCGGAACTGGACCTCGGCGACGGCCCGGTAGTCGCGCCGCAGGAAGGCGACCAGCAGCTCCGCCAGATAGCCGCGCGTGTCCTGGTCGACCCGGCCCATGATGCCGAAATCGACCGGAACGATGGTGCCCTGGCGGTCGACGAAGGCGTTGCCGCCATGCATGTCGGCATGAAAGAAGCCGTCGCGGAACACCTGATAGAAGAAGGCCTCGGCGCACTTCCGCATGATCTCGTGCGGATCGTGGCCGGCGGCGATGATCGCGTCGCGATCGCCGATCGGGATGCCGTCGACCCGCTCCTGCGTCATCACGCGCTCGGCGGTGCGATCCCAGTCGATCTTCGGCGCGCGGTAGTTCGGATCGTCGGCGAAATTCTCGCCCAGCTCCTCGGCGGCGGCCGCTTCCATGCGCAGGTCCATCTCGACCCGCACGACATCGGCGAAGGCGCGCACCGACTCGACCGGCTTCAGGCGGCGGAAGCGCGGCTGCGTGCGCTCGACCAGCTCGGCCACCCAGTAGAAGAGATCGAGGTCCCGTTCGAAGGCCTTGGCGATGCCGGGCCGCAGCACCTTCACCGCGACGTCGCGGCCATCGGCGGTGACCGCGAAATGCACCTGGGCGATCGACGCCGCCGCCACCGGCACGTCGTCGAAACTCGAGAAGACATTGCCGAGCGGCTGCCCGAGTTCGCTTTCGACGATGCGGCGCGCCTCAGCGCCGGGAAACGCCGGAATATGGTCCTGCAGGCGCGCGAGATCGGCGGCCACTTCCTCGCTCAGCAGATCGGCGCGGGTCGACAGGGCCTGTCCCAGCTTGATGAAGGACGGGCCCATGTCCTGCAGCGCCGCCGCCAGCCGCTCGCCAGGACGGCGCGGGTCGTGGCGTGGCGCGAAGAGACGCGCCCAGGCGATCAGCGCCGGCGCGATGCCCAGCGACTCGAGCGGAAACAGGGCGTCGTGGCGAGCGAAGCTCACCGCCATGCGCAACAGGCGCCAGGCATTGCGGAGTGCGCGGAACATCTAGATGCGCCAGCCCTGATGCAGCGCCACGACGCCCAGCGACATGTCGCGCCAGGAGACGTTTTCGAAGCCGGCGGCCCGCATGCGCGCCGCCAGCTCGCGTTGCGGCGGG
The DNA here is from genome assembly GCF_965228225.1 of Reyranella sp. Classification (GTDB taxonomy): domain Bacteria; phylum Pseudomonadota; class Alphaproteobacteria; order Reyranellales; family Reyranellaceae; genus Reyranella. The sequence goes on from NZ_OZ245801.1 coordinate 4,962,421, forward strand.
AAGCGGCGGATGCTCTCGTGGAGATAGCGGTAGGACTCGGCGTCCCGGGCGATGACCTTGCCGAAGAACGGCAGCGCGCGCTCCGAATAGGCGTCATAGACGCGGCCGACCGGCGCCGAGGTCACCTTGCTGAATTCCAGGCAGTAGAAGCGACCGCCGGGTTTCAGCACGCGATAGGCGTCGCGCAGCGCTTGGTCGATGTCGGTGACGTTCCGCAGCCCGAAGGCGATCGTGTAGGCGTCGAACGAGCGATCGGGGAACGGCAGATGCTCCGCATCTCCGGTCGCCCAGGTGAGCCCCTGCAAGAGGCCGCGATCGACGGCGCGGTCGCGCCCGACCTCGAGCATGGCCGGATTGATGTCGCAGACGGTGACGTCGGGCCGTTCGCCCTGCCGGCGCAGCAGGCGGAAGGCGACGTCGCCGGTGCCGCCCGCCACATCCAGGAGCTTCTCGCCCGGCCGAGGGTTCACCACGTCGACCATGGCGTTCTTCCAGAGCCGGTGCACGCCGCCCGACATCAGGTCGTTCATCAGGTCGTAGCGCGGCGCCACGCTGGCGAAGACCTCGCGCACCAGGCCGGCCTTTTCGGCAGCCGGCACGTCGCGGAATCCGAAGGACGCACGCCCCTCCGGGGCCTGTCCCTCGGGGCGGGCTGCGCTAGGATCGTCGGAATGGGCTTGGTCCATGGGGCCGCAACCTAGAGGAATCGCCATGCTGCTGAAAGACCGGGTCATCCTGATCACCAACGTCGAGAAATTCGCAGGGCACGGCACCACAAGGGTCGCCCTCTCCCAGGGCGCTACCGTGCTGGCGCACGATCCTTCGTTCGAGGCGCCGAGCGCTCGGCGCAAGTACGAGGCGGAATTCCCGGGCGCCCATGCCCTGTCGGCGACGGAGCCAGCGACGATGGTCGAGCTGGCCCTGAAGCGCCACGGCCATATCGACGCGCTGGTGAACAACGACGCCTATCCGGCTTTGCGCGCGCCGCTCGGCGAGGCGCGCATCGAGGATTTCCGGGATGCGCTGGAAGTCATGGCCGTGGCGCCGTTCCGGCTGACCCAGCTCGTCGCGCCGTCGATGCGCAAGCGCAAGTCGGGCCGCATCGTGTTCGTCTCCTCGGCCGCGCCGCTGCGCGGCATCGCCAACTATGCGCCCTATGTCTCGGCACGCGCGGCAGGCAACGGTCTCGTCTCGTCGCTCGCCAAGGAACTGGGGCGCGACGGCATCACGGTGAATGCGGTGGGTTCGAACTATGTCGAGAACCCCGACTACTTCCCGCCGGCACTGCTCGCCAACAGCGCGGCGATGGCCAAGATGACGGCGCAGATTCCGCTCGGTCGTCTCGGCAAGTCCGACGAGCTGGGTGCCACGATCTGCTTCCTCTGTTCCGACGGTGCCGGCTTCATCACCGGACATGTCCTGCCGCACGCCGGCGGCTGGGCGTGACATCGCGAAAAATCGCATGCACAATCTCTGCATAACGAACGCCGCGCAGGTCTGACCGAAGCAGCGGCTGCCAGGGAGAAGCGTCGAGACACGTCGGGAAACCGGCGCGCTCCCCCTTGGCCGAAACGGTCCGAGGACGGCGCATGGGAAGACAGATCGTCCACCGCCTGCTGGTCTCGTTCCCCGCGCTGCTCGGGGTTCTCTTCCTGTGTTTCTGCCTCCTGCAGGTGGTGCCCGCCGATCCGGCGATGATCATCGCCGGGCCCGATGCCAAGGCCGAGACGATCGCGGCGATCCGTGACGAGCTTGGCCTCGATCGCCCCATCCCGATCCAGTTCGCCGACTATATCGGCCGCGTGCTTCAGGGCGACCTCGGCCGCTCCATCATCTCCAACAAGATGGTGAGCGAGGAGCTTGCACTCACCATCGGGCCGACGGTCGAGCTGATGCTGGGCGGCATGGTGATCGCCATCCCCTTGGGCCTGGCGCTGGGCACGCTCGCCGCCGTGCGGCGCGGCACCCTGCTCGACCGCGCGATCATGGCCGTCTCCGTCGCCGGCGTTTCGATGCCGGTCTTCTTCATCGGCCTGGTACTGATCCAATACATGGGCTTCCAGTGGGGTCTGTTCCCCTTCACCGGTCGCACCGGCCCGATCTGGGATGGCGGCCTGCCGAGTCTCGTGCTGCCGGCGCTGACGCTTGGCAGCGTGCTGATCGGACCGATCGCGCGGCTGACGCGCACCGCCGTGCTGGAAGTGCTGGGCGCCGACTATGTCCGCACCGCCCGCGCCAAGGGCCTGCGCGAGACGGTGGTGATCATCCACCACGCGCTGCGCAATGCGATGATCCCGGTCGTCACCTTGATCGGCCTGCAGGCGGCCTTCCTGCTGGGCGGCGCCGTCGTCACCGAGACGATGTTCTCTTGGCCGGGCGTCGGACGGCTGGCGGTCGGCGCCATCGTCTCGAGCGATTTCCCGACGGCGCAGGGCGCGATCATGATCCTCGCCATCGCCTTCCTCTCGATCAACCTGATCGTCGACGTTCTCTACGTCTATCTCGATCCCAGGATGCAGCGGTCATGAGCGTCGACGCCCTCAACGCCCCCACACCGGCAGCCGCCGAAGAGAACGGTGTCTTCTCCCGCTCCGGCGTCCTGCGCCGGCTGGCCCGGGACAGGGTGGCGCTCGTGGCCGCGCTGCTGCTGACCGCCATCGGTCTCGCCGCGCTCTTCGCGCCGCTGGTCGCGCCCTACGATCCCTATCTCACCGATCTCACCAAGGTGATGCAGCCGCCCAGTGCCGAGCACTGGTTCGGCACCGACAATACCGGCCGCGACATCCTCAGCCGGGTCATCTACGGCTCGCGCAACACGCTGATGCTGGGTCTGGTCGGCGTCGTCATCGGCGGCTTCCTGGGCGGCTTCCTCGGCATCCTCGCCGCCTACTATCGCCGTCTCGACGGCTGGATCATGCGGCTGGTCGACGTGATGCTGGCCTTCCCGGCGATCCTGATCGGCCTCGCGGTGGCGGCGATCTTCGGCGCCGGCCTCACCGCCGTGGTGATCGCGCTGGTGGTGGCGACCGTGCCCGACGTGGCCCGCGTCGCGCGCGGCGCGGCGATCGGCATCATGAGCCAGGAATTCATGGAAGCCGGCCGCGCCGTCGGCGTGTCCGATCGTACGCTGATCTGGCGCTATCTCACGCTCAACTGCATCTCGACCATCTTCGTGTTCCTGACCCTGCGCTTCGGCCAGATCATCCTGATAGGTTCGGCGCTGGGCTTCCTCGGCATGGGCGCCCAGCCGCCCACGGCCGAGCTCGGCATGATGGCCGCGCAGGGCCGCGACTTCCTGTTCATGGCGCCACACATCGCGACGATCCCCAGCTTCATGATCTTCGTGATCGTGCTGGCCGCCAATCTCCTGGGCGACGCGCTCCGCGACGTCCTCGATCCGCGACTGCAGAGCTGATCCTGCAAACTCCTTCGACAAGGGTCCCGACGTGACGCACTGAACAACAACAAGGCGAGGAAGCGATGCGTAAGTTCCTGACGGGCGTAACGGCGTTGCTTGGCGTACTGGGCCTCTCCCCCGCGGCGGAGGCGCAGACCTTGCGGATGATGAAGTCGCTCGATGCGCCGCATTACGACGGCCAGCGCACGACCTGGTCGCCGACCTCCGACATCGTGAACATGTTCCAGGACACGCTGGTGGCGATGGACTGGGACGGCAAGACGGCGATCCCCTATCTCGCCAAGTCCTGGACGATCAGTCCCGACGGCAAGCTCTACACCTTCAAGCTGCGCGACGATGTCAGCTTCTGCAGCGGCAAGAAGTTCACCGCCGAGGACGTCATCTACTCCTTCAAGCGGCTGAAGAGCCCCGAACTGAAGGCGCCGCTGGCCTGGCGCGCCGGCAACATCAAGGAGCTGCGCGCGCCCGACCCCTACACGGTCGAATACGAGCTGAACGAGCCGTTCGCCGACCTGCTGCTGCAACTCACCATGTTCACGACGGCGATCCACAACAAGGAGAGCGTCGAGGCGCTGGGCAAGGACTACGGCGTCAAGGCGATCGACGGCACCGGCCCGTGGTGCTTCGAGAGCTGGCAGCCGCGCACCGAGATCGTGCTGAAGCGGCACGACGCCTACAAATGGGGCCCGTCGATGTACACCAACAAGGGGCCGGTGAAGTTCGAGAAGCTCAGCATCAAGATCGTGCCTGAGGACTCGAGCCGGGTTGCCGCGATGATGGGCGGACAGTTCGATATCACGCACCAGATCCCGCTGCAGTTCATCCAGCAGGTCAAGGCCTCGCCCAACCTCAACGTCCAGGAGGCCAAGCCCAACTTCCAGCTCATGTACTACGGCTACAAGACCACGCGTCCCATGGTGGCCGACAAGCGCGTGCGCGAGGCGATGAACATCGCGATCAATCGCGCCGACATCGTCAAGGGCATCATGCTGGGCAATGCCGAGCCCGCCTACACCTTCATCGATCCCAAGGCGCTCGACTTCGCCGACTCGACCAAGGGCCTCATCAAGGAGGATGTCGAACGGGCCAAGAAGCTGCTCGACGAGGCCGGCTGGAAGGTGGGCAGCGACGGCATCCGCGAGAAGGACGGCGTCAAGCTGGCGCCGAAGGTCCTGTTCACCCAGGTCGCCTACTTCCCGCGCGTCTCCGAGGCCATCCAGGGCTACATGCGCAAGATCGGCGTCGACTGGAAGATCGTGGGCTACGATTCGACCATCGCGCCGGCCGAGATGGGCAAGCAGGACTTCGAGCTGTGGACGGTGACCTTCCCCTACATCTCGTCCGGCGACCTGCTGAACTTCTACTTCGATTCCAAGAACATGCCGGCGCCCAACCGCATGAACTGGAACGACGCCAAGACCGACGAGTACCTGAAGATGGGCCGTGCCTCGATCACCGAAGCCGACCGCGCCAAATACTATGCGCTGGCCCAGCAGAGGGTGACGGAGGAGCATCTCTGGATGCCGGTCATGAACATCGCGATGTACACGACCAGCCTGAAGAAGCTGAAGGGGGTGCGGCCGCACATGCTCTACCAGAACACCTTCTACAAGGGCCTGGACTACTCCTTCTGATGGAAAAGCTCCTCGAGGTCCGCGGTCTCCGCACCCACTTCCACACCGACCGCGGCCTGTTCCGCGCGGTCGACGGCATCGACTTCTCCGTCGGCCGCGGCCGCACCGTCGGACTGGTCGGCGAATCCGGCTGCGGCAAGAGCGTCACCTCGCTCTCCGTGATGGGCCTGGTGGCGAGCCCGCCCGGCCAGGTCGAGGCCGATGCCATCCTGTTCGAGGGCCGCGACGTGCTCGGCCTCTCCGCCGACGAACGCCGTCGCCTGCGCGGCGGCAAGATGTCGATGATCTTCCAGGAACCGATGACCTCGCTCAATCCGGTCCATACGATCGGCCAGCAGATCGTCGAGGCGATCCTGGCACACACACAGCTGTCGCCGCAGGCCGCCAAGGCCCGCGCCATCGAGATGCTCGAGCTGGTGCGGATCCCCTCGGCCACGCAGCGCGTCGACGACTATCCGCATCTCCTGTCGGGCGGCATGCGCCAGAGGGTCATGATCGCCATGGCGCTCTCCTGCGAGCCCGCTTTGCTGATCGCCGACGAGCCGACGACGGCGCTCGACGTCACCATCCAGGCGCAGATCCTCGACCTGCTGCAGGACCTGCAGCGCCGGCTCGGCATGGCGATGCTGATCATCACCCACGATCTCGGCGTCATCGCCGAAATCGCCGACGAGGTGGTGGTGATGTATGCCGGCAAGATCGTCGAGAGCGCGCCGGTCGACGCGCTGTTCGCCGATCCGCAGCACCCCTACACGATCGGCCTGCTGGGCTCGATCCCGCGCATCGAGGTCGATCGCGAGCGCCTGTCGACCATCGAGGGCTCGGTGCCGAGCCCCAACAACCAGCCCAAGGGCTGCCGCTTCGCGCCGCGCTGTCCCTTCGCCGACCCGCGCTGCCACCTCGAGCCGCCGCCGCTGCGCGATCTCGGCCCGGAGCATCGCGTGGCCTGCTGGAAGGCGCCGGTCGAACTCGCGAGGGCGGCATGAGACTCGTTGAAGCGACGCCCGTCCTCCAGGTCGACGGGCTGGTGAAGCACTTCCCGGTGAGCCGCGGCCTGATCCGTCGCAAGGTGATCGGCATGGTGCGCGCCGTCGAAGGCGTGAGCTTCGAGATCGCGCGCGGCGAGACGCTGGCGCTGGTGGGCGAATCGGGCTGCGGCAAGTCGACGACCGGCCGCCTCGTGCTCCGCCTCATGGACCCGACCGCGGGCTCGGTGCGGTTCAAGGGCGAGGAGATCGCGACCCTGGACAAGCATGCGCTGCGCCGCCTGCGCCGCCACATGCAGATCATCTTCCAGGACCCCTATGCGTCACTGAACCCGCGCATGACGGTGGGCGAGATCCTGGCCGAGCCGATGGCGGTGCACGATCTCCACACCGCGGCCGAGCGCGCGACACGGGTCAAGGACCTGCTCGACGTGGTCGGCCTACTGCCCGAGCACGCGAGGCGCTATCCGCACCAGTTCTCCGGCGGCCAGCGCCAGCGTATCGGCATCGCCCGCGCGCTGGCGGTCAATCCCGACCTCATCATCTGCGACGAACCGGTCTCCGCGCTCGACGTGTCGATCCAGGCGCAGATCGTGAACCTGCTGCAGAACCTGCAGCAGCGCTTCGGCCTCTCCTATCTCTTCATCGCCCACGACCTCGCGGTGGTGAAGCACATCAGCGATCGGGTCGCGGTGATGTATCTCGGCCAGCTGGTCGAGATCGCCACCAAGCGTGACCTCTACGACCGGCCGCTGCACCCCTACACGCAGGCGCTGTTGTCGGCGATCCCGCGCCCCGATCCCAGCGTGCGCAAGGAGCGCGTGCTGCTGGCCGGCGATGTGCCCAGCCCCTTCGCCCCGCCGCCGGGCTGCCGTTTCCACACGCGCTGCATCCACGCCCAGCCGCGCTGCCGCCAGGAGCAACCCGAGCTGCGCGATGCCGGCAACGGCCATCGCGTGGCCTGCCACTTCTACGAGACGCTGCCGATACCGGCGGCCGCCTCGACGGCCACCACCTCGCTGGGCAAGCTCCCCGAACGGCTCGCCGCCTTCGAGGCCGCCAAAGCCGCGCGGGCGGGGTGACAATCCTCAGCGCCGCCCTTGGCGCTTCGGGCGGCCCGTCGCATCGCGCACCACGGCGCGCAGCGTCGCCAGAGCGCGATCGATCTCCGCTTCGGGCGTTCCCGCGTAGCCCAGGATGAGGCCGTGTCGCCGCGCGCGGCCGGCGTAGCAGACCGAGAGCGGCTGGACGGTCAGCCCCTTGGCCGCCGCCGCCGCCGTCACGGCAACATCGTCGAAGCGCCGCGCAATCTCCGACGTCGGGCTGGCGATCACGTGCATGCCGCCGGGATCGGGGGCGACCGTGAGCAGGCCGTCGAGATGCTGCACGGCGGCCTGCAGCAGGGCTTCGCGGCGGCCGGCATAGAGCTGCCGCGTGCGGCGCAGGTGGGTGGCGAAATGGCCCTCGGCGATGAAGCGGGCGAGCGCGCCCTGACCCAGCAGCGGCGCCCGCACCGAGACGCGGTCCATGATCCGCTCCGTGGCCTCGACCAGCGAGGCCGGCAGCACCAGGAAGCTCAGCCGCAGCGCCGGGAAGAGCAGCTTGGAGAAGCTGCTGAAATAGGCGACGCGGCCGGCGCGATCGAGCGCGCGCAGCGGCGCCAGCGGGCGGCCGCTGTAGCGATACTCACCGTCGAAATCGTCCTCGGCGATCCAGCCTTTGCCGCGTTCGGCCCAGCTCAGCAGCTCGAGCCGGCGCTGCAGGCCGAGCACGGTGCCGAGCGGGAAATGATGCGCCGGTGCCACGACCGCCAGGCGCGCTTCTGAGGCAGCGGCGAGTGCCGCCTCGGGCGAGAAGCCCGCCTCGTCGATGGCGATGGGTACGGCGTTGATGCCTGAGCCCGCCAGCGCCTCGCGCACACCGACGAATCCCGGCTCCTCGATCCAGGCCGTGTCGCCGGCATCGAGAACGACCTGCGCGAAGAGAGAGAGGCCGTGTCGGATTCCCGTCGTGACCACGATCTCGGCCGGGTCGCAGGTGAAGCCGCGCGCCACGCCGAGATAGGTCGCGATCGCCTCACGCAAACCCGCATGGCCGAACGGATGCACGGCGCTCGCCGCTTCGATGCCGGGCCGGCGCCATTCCCGTTCCAGCAGCTTGGCCCAGAGCGCGAAGGGGAAGGCCTCCCGATCCGGCTGCCCGGTGGGAAAGCCCAGTGGCGGGCCGGCGGGAATGCCCGGTGGCGTCTCGGCCAGCAGCGCCCGTGTGCGGCGGGCCACGGCGGGCCGGGCGACAGACTTGCCCGGCAGCGGCGTACCGGCTCGCGGCACGGTCAGCATTTCGTCGGGCAGGTCGGCGGCGACCGACATGGCCGAGCCGGCCTGGCTCACCACGTAGCCCTCGGCGACGAGCTGCTCGAAAGCCAGCACGACCGTGCCGCGCGCGCAGTCGAGATCCTCTGCCATCTGGCGCGACGAGGGCAGCCGCGCGCCGGGTTCGAGCCGCCCCTCGAGGATGGCGCGCCGCATCTGCTCACCGATCTGGCGATGCAGCGGCTCGGGCGACGAGGGATCGAGCGCGAGGCCGAGCGGCGGGACGCGGCGGGAGCGGGAGGTCGACCGGGGTTTCAACTGGTCCAGTCACTTTCCATCAAACTGGCTCTTTCGTCTGATCCGTATCGCGCCGATGGTCCTGCCGCAAGCAACCCCTTTTCCGGTGCGCCAAAGGTCAAGCCATGAGCCCTCCCGATTCAGTCACCCCGCCCGACAGCTATCCCGTCACCAACGTGAACAAGGTGAAGCGCGTCCACGAGCGCGGCCGCTACGACAAGGAGACCATCCACGCGATCCTGGATGCCGCCCTGGTCTGCCACATCGCCTATGTGATCGACGGCCGTCCCTACTGCACGCCGACCTCGTTCTGGCGCGAAGGCAGCCACCTCTACTGGCACGGCTCGTCCGCGAGCCGCATGATCCGCAGCCAGAAGGAAGGCGTCGACGTCTGCCTGACCGTCACCCATCTCGATTCGCTGGTGATGGCGCGCTCCGGCTTCCATCACTCGGTCAACTATCGCGCCGTCATGGCCTTCGGGAAGGCGCATGTGATCGACGACCCGGAAGAGAAGCTGAAGCTGATGGACCGCTTCATCGACCGCATCTATCCCGGCCGCTCCAAGCTCATTCGCCAGCCGAACAAGCAGGAGTTCAAGGCGACCACCATGATCGGCATGGAGATCGAGACGGCCTCGGGCAAGATTCGCGACAAGCACGTCGCGGACGAGGAGGAAGACTACGAGGGCGTCCCCGCCTGGTCGGCGCTGTATCCGGTCACTCAGGTGATCGGCGAACCGTCCGACTGCGCGCGCCAGCTTCCGGGCCTCACCCGGCCGGACGAGATGGCCGACTTCGTTCCCGGCGCGCGCCTCGACGAGGTGATGACCAAGACCTACAAGCGGACCTTCGGCGAAGGTTGAGCCGCGCGGCGGCCGGTCGTTCTTTCCGCTTCCGCGACCGCCCACTTCACGAACCGACTTACGCGCTCGTCGCCCGTCAGGGCGGCGGGCCAGCGCACCACATGGGCCTTGCTCGACGGCATGTCCCAGGACGAGGGCAGCACCCGCACCAGCCGCCCGTCCTTCAGCGCGTCGTGCACCAGCAGCGAGCGCGCCATGACGACGCCCGCGCTCTGCAGCGCCGCGGCGATCGCGGTGTGGATGGTGCCGAAGCGTAGCGCGGCCGCCGGCGGCTTGCCCGCGATGCCCAGCCGCTCGAACCAAACCGGCCATGACCATTCCGCGCCCTGGCCGCGGCCGGGCTTTCCCTTGTACAGCAGCGGCAGCGTCGCCAGCGCCTGCGGATCGCGCAGCGTTCTGCCGCCCGGCAGCAACCCGGGAACGCACACCGGAAAGACCTGCTCCTGGAACAGCAGGCGCTGCGTCGAGGACGAACGCGCCGTCGCCGCGGGCTGCCACAGAATGTGGACGTCGATATCGGGCGCCCGCAGCTCGGCCTCGCTCTCGACGATGGTGAGTTCGACTTCCATGCCGGCATTCGCTGCCGCAAAGGCCGGCAATCGCCGCACCAGCCAGTAGTCGGCAAGCGCTGCTCCCACGCCGACCCGCAGGCCCGACGGCACGGCGACGGCGCGGCAGCGGGCGCGGAGATCGGACAGGCCATCCAGGAGATCCGCGAGGCCACTGGCCAGGGCCGTGCCGGCCGGCGTCGCGTGCAATCCGGTCGGCGAGCGATGGAGCAGCGGCGCGCCGACATAGGCTTCGAGCCGGCGCAGGCGATGGCTGACGGCGCTCTGGGTCATGCCGAGCTCCGCCGCCGCCAGGGTCATGCTGCGATGGCGCAGCGCGGTGTCGAAAGCGACCAGGGCGTCGAAGGGCGGGAGAGAGCGCATTTCCCTCATCATGAACCATATTCATACTCAAGTGAATGCTTGGCGCTCGGGCCTGGGCGCGAGAGGCGGCATCACGGGGCACCATGAAAACCTTCCGGCGCACCCCTGCCCTCGCCCTGTCCTTCGCGGGCTTCCTCACCCAGCTCGACGTCACTGCGGTCATTGTCGCCCTGCCGACGATTGGCGACGATCTGGGCTTCGGGCTGGCGGCCTATGCCTGGACGATGGACGCCTACAGCCTGGCCTTCACCGCGACGCTGCTGGCCGCCGGCGCGCTGGCCGATCGCCACGGGCGGCGACGCGCCCTGCTGGCCGGCAACTTGATGTTCGCCTTGGCGTCACTCGCTTGCGGGCTGGCCTGGGACGGCCCCTCTCTGTGGGCGGCGCGCGCGGCGCAGGGTTTCGCGGCGGCGTTCGTCATCACCGGCTCGATCGCGCTGACCGCCAGCGCCTATCCCGATCCGGCGGACCGCGCCCGGGCCTTCGGTCTCGCGGGCATCGTGTCCGGCGCGGCGATGGCGCTGGGGCCGACCCTTGGAGGCATCGTGGCGGCGTCGCTCGGCTGGCGCTGGATCTTCCTCGCCAACCTTCCGTGCTGTCTATTGGCCGCGTGGATCGTGCCGCGTCTCGTGTCCGAGGAACGCGCCGCCGTCTCCCGACCGCTCGATCTCGCAGGCGTCGCCTTGCTCACTTTGGCGCTCGGCATCGCCATCGAGACGCTGCTGGCAGGCCGGACGGCGATGCATCTCACGGTCGGCACGGGCGCCTGTCTGATCCTCGCCGCTTCGTTCGTCGTGCAGCAGCGACGCCGGCCGCACCCGGTCCTCGATCCCGCACTGCTGACGCAGCCGGCGTTGATCGCCGTCGCCTTGCTGCTGATCACCGTCTCGATCGGCTATTGGGCGGTCCTGGTCTATCTGCCGTTGTTCCTGAACGCGGCCTTCGGCCTCTCCACGGCGCAGGCGGGCATCGCCCTCCTCGCGGCGACGCTGCCGATGGTCGTCCTGCCGCCACTCGCCGGCCACCTGGCAACGCGATGGGGATGGCGCACCCTGTTCACAGCCGGGCTCGCGGTGATCGCCATCGGCGACCTCGCCTTGGCACTGGAGCCGACCTGGACGATGGCGCTCGTCAGCATGGCCGTCATCGCGACGGGCGCGGCGCTCGTGCAGTCGCAACTCTCGGGCGCCGTCGTGACCCTGGCGCCGCCCGCGCAGGCCGGCATGGCCTCGGCGCTCACCATCGTGATGCGCCAGGGCGGCTTCGCAGTCGGGATCGCAGCCTTGGGTGCGGCTCTCGGCCAGGAGCCGTCGGAGAGCGGATACGCAACGATGTTCGGCGTGGCGGCTTCGTCAGCGTTCGTCGGCGCGGGGTCGGCTTTCTTTCTCTTGTCGGGGAGGCTCCGCACGTGACGCCGCAAACGGTCCCGGCCACGGACTGGTCATCGCGGCGCGGCAATCCCTGTTTGCGCCGTCAGGTCGGCCTGCAGACCCGCGATCGCGTCCGTCAGCGCCTTGTCGACCGCCGCAGTGACGGCTGGCATCGTGCTGATGCAGGCGAGGCCCAGTTGGGCACGCTCCGAAGCCTCCTTCGTGACGTTCACGCTGACCACCTGGCTCGCGCGGGTCGTGCCGCCTGCCGTGAGACCAACCCTGGCCTCGGCTTCGCAGTAGCTCAGGAGGGCGGCGAGGCCCGAACTGTGGCACCGCATGCGCAGCGACATCGGCTGGACAGTCACGGCTATGCCGTTTGGAAACGCCGCCGCGTAACCTGCGAGCCCCTTGATGAGCGCGACCTGGGCGAACGCCTGCCGATCGGTTTCATAACTTGCGGTGCGGCATTGATCCGTCAGGACGAGAGCCGTCTGGCGAAGATTCGAAAGGCCGGAGATTCGTACGCTTCCCGACCCCTGCACCGACGATAATGCCGTCTGAGAAGGGTTCGAAGACGAGGCATCGGAAACGGTGCAGCCCGCCAACAGTGCGATCGCAAACAGAGAAACAATTGGAACATTCACGATCGATTGCATCGTTGCGCCACCTCTACGCCCCACGGTAGAAACTTTTCTACTGAGACAAACTTGGATTGTCCAAGCGTAGAAATCAGAGCTGGGGGATTGCTTGTTCACACGGATCTTGGCGGCCTCGGCTGGCGCTCTCATGCTTGCGGCCTGCGCACAACCGGTCAAACCCATTCAGGCCTGGGCGCCCGCGACGGCGGCACAGGCGTCGATCGGCAGCGTCACCGTCACGAGCCGCGCCGGGAACATTCCCGAGGAGAATCTTCAGGCCCTCAAGTCGGCGCTCGAATTGAAGACAAGCCAATGCGCGACCGGACCGACACGCTACGAAATGCAGGTCCGCGTCGATAACTTCAAACTCGCAAACAGTGGCATGGTGATGCTGCTCGGCGACAACCACGAGGTTGCCGGCGAGGTGAAGCTGGTCAACACCGCCGACAACAGCGTTGCGTCCGAATATTACGTGCAGGAGATAACGTCCGGCGGCGGCCTCATCGGGCTCGCCAAGCTCTCGGGCGGCGCCCGCGCGATATCGACTGATTTCGCGACCTCGGTTTGCGAAAAGGTCTTCTTCAAGAAGTAGCAGGTCCAGGCCGGCATCAGCGGCCGGCTACTCGGCCTTGATGCCGGCGGACTTGATCACCTTCGCCCACTTCTCCGTGGCGTCCGCGAGAATCGCGCCGAACTCCGCTGGCGTGCCGCCCACTACCGTGCCGCCCAATTCGACGATGCGGGTCTTGATTTTCTCGCTGGCGAGGCCGGCGTTCAGTTCCTTGTTCAACAGTGCGATGATCTCGACCGGCGTGCCCCTGGGCACGCCGATGCCGGCAAAGCCGCTGGCCTCGTAACCCGGCACGAAGTCCGCCACCGGAGGAACGTCCGGCAGCACCGCCAGACGCGCCTTGGTCGTGACCGCCAGCGCCCGCAGCTTGCCCGCCTTGACCTGCTGGATGGACTCCGACAACGGCGCGAAGACCACCTGCACGTGGCCCGAGATGAGATCGGCGACGGCCGGCGCGCCGCCCTTGTACGGAACATGGACCAGGTTCACGCCGGTCATCATCTTGAAGAGTTCGCAGGCGATGTTCTGCGGCGTGCCCTGGCCTGCCGATCCGTAGTTGATCTTGCCGGGATTGGCCTTGGCGTAGGCGATGAGCTCGGGAAGCGTGTTCGCAGGAACCGACGGGTTCACCACGACGAGGTAGGCGAGACGCGCCGCGCAGACGACCGGCGCGATGTCGCGCATGAAATCGAAGCCGAGATTGGAATAGAGCGCGGCATTGATCGCATGCGGCGTCACGACCTGCAGCAGCGTGTAGCCGTCGGGCGCGGCCTTGGCGACGGTCTCGGTGCCGATGTTGCCGCTGGCGCCCGGCTTGTTCTCGACGATGAACTGCTGGCCGAGGCGCTCGGTCAGCCATTCCGCCATCAGGCGCCCCTGGATGTCGGTCGCGCCGCCGGCGGGAAAGCCCACGACGATGCGGGCGGTCCGATTCGGATAGGCCTGCGCCCGCGCCAGGCCCGGCACGAGCGGCAACGCTGCGGCACCGATGGTGAGGTGCGCCAACGATCGACGACGGATTTTCATGATGGCTGCCTCCAGAGTTTCAGTACGACGCGCGCACGCAACGCAACTGGACGCTCAGCGGAGGAAGCCTACATCGGTCTTATGTTGGGGCGGAAGGGCGCGATGCTCCTGTCAGCGCATCGCTGCGCCGCAATATCCCTCCTCACAGTCGGAAGAGGGAGAAGAATGGTCGGCAAAAAGCCTAGCTGAACGCCTCGTCCCAGGTGCCGCGCGTCGAGGCCTTCGAGTATTCGGTCGAGCGGTTCTCGAAGAAGTTGGTGTGCTCGATGGCGTTCATCATCTGGTCCATCCACGGCAGCGGGTTCTTGGCGTCCGCACGGTAGATGGGCTGCAGGCTGAGCTGGGTCAGGCGGCGGTCGGCGATGTAGCGGATGTAGCGCTTCACGTCGGTCGCGGTCATGCCCTCGATGCCGCCCAGTTCGAAGGCGAGGTCGATGAAGGCGTCCTCGTGATCGACGATGGTCGAGCAGGCGACGTAGATCTCGCGCTGCAGCTCCTCGGTCCAGACTTCCGGATTCTCCTGGATGAAGGTCCGGAACAGCTTGACGATCGAGTTGCAGTGCAGCGTCTCGTCGCGCACCGACCAGGTCACGATCTGGCCCATGCCCTTCATCTTGTTGAAGCGCGGGAAGTTCATCAGCATGGCGAAGCTGGCGAACAGCTGCAGGCCCTCGGTGAAGGCGCCGAACACGGCCAGCGTCTTGGCAATGTCGGCCTTCGAGTCGACGTTGAAGCCCTGCATGTAGTCGTACTTGTCCTTCATCTCCTTGACGGTGAGGAAGACGGAGTACTCGGTCTCGGGCATGCCGATCGTGTCGAGCAGGTGGCTGTAGGCGGCGACGTGCACCGTCTCCATCGCCGAGAAGGCAGCCAGCATCATCTGCACTTCGGTCGGCTTGAAGACGCGGGAATAGTGCCGCATGTAGCAGTTGTTCACCTCGACGTCGGCCTGGGTGAAGAAGCGGAAGATCTGCGTCAGCAGATGGCGCTCGCTGTCGGTCAGCTTGTTGCGCCAGTCTTTCACGTCGTCGGCCAGCGGCACTTCCTCGGGAAGCCAGTGGATGCGCTGCTGCGTCAGCCAGGCGTCGTAGGCCCACGGATAGTGGAACGGCTTGTAGATCGGCTTGGCGTCGAGAAGTGACATGGCGCGGGCGTCCAATATGTCGGGCGAATGAATGGGGTCGCTTGAAATTAAAATCCCCTGTCGCGATCCCGAACGCCGGAAACGCGACAGGGGTACAACGCTCGTCTACTGGCAGCTAAGACATTCTTCGTAGTCATTGCTCTGCGGACCCGGCGGCGTTCCGAGCGGCAGAGAGGAGGGAGCGTCGATTCTAGGCGCCGTAAGGGCATGGTCGCCGAGCGGCGCGGCGAGGGCTTCGCCTGCCACGCTCTCGGCGCGCTGGATGGAGAGGGAGCGGCAGTAATAGAGGCTCTTCACGCCGCGCTTCCACGCCATCATGTGGATCTGATGCAGGTCGCGCTTGTGCACGTCGGCCGGCAGGAAGATGTTCAGCGACTGGCTCTGGCAGATGTAGGGCGTGCGGTCGGCGGCGTGCTCGACCAGCCAGCGCTGGTCGATCTCGAACGCGGTCTTGAACACCGCCTTCTCGTGATCGTCGAGGCAGTCGAGATTACGCACCGAGCCCTGGTCGGTCATGATCGCCGTCCAGGTGTCCTCGTCGTTCCTGCCCTTCTGGGCGAGGATCTTCTCGAGGTACGGATTGCGCACCACGAAGGAGCCGGACAGGGTCTTGTGGTTGTAGACGTTGGCCGCCGACGGCTCGATGCCGGGCGAGGCGCCACCGCAGATGATCGAGATCGACGCGGTCGGCGCGATCGCGAGCTTATTGGAGAAGCGGTCCTGGAAGCCGAAATCGGCCGCATCCGGGCACGCGCCGCGTTCCTTGCCGAGCGTCATCGACGCCTCGTCGCACTGACCGCGGATGTGCTTGAACATCTTCTTGTTCCACACCTTGGCCATCACGGATTCGAGCGGAATGCCGTTGCCCTGCAGGAAGGAGTGGAAGCCCATGACGCCGAGGCCGACCGAGCGCTCGCGCATCGCGGCATAGGTCGCGCGCGCGAAGTCGGAGCCCGCGGTGTCGATGAAGCTCTGCAGCACGTTGTCGAGGAAGCGCATCACGTCCTCGATGAAGGTCGGATGCTCGTGCCATTCGAGATAGGTCTCGAGATTGAGCGACGACAGGCAGCAGACGGCGGTGCGCTGCTTGCCGTGATGATCGATGCCGGTCGGCAGCGTGATCTCGCTGCACAGGTTCGAGGTCTTGACCTCGAGGCCCGCGAGCTTGTGGTGCTGGGGACGGGCGTTGTTCACGTGGTCGACGAACACCAGGTAGGGCTCGCCGGTTTCCACACGCGCCGTCAGGATGCGGATCCACAGGCCACGCGCCGAGACGGTGCGCTGCACGGCGCCGTCCTTGGGACTGACCAGCGCCCATTCCTCGTCGGCCTCCACGGCGCGCATGAAGGCGTCGGAGATCAGCAGGCCATGATGCAGGTTCATCGCCTTGCGGTTGGGATCACCACCGGTCGGACGGCGGATCTCGATGAACTCCTCGATCTCGGGATGATTCACCGGCAGGTAGACTGCGGCCGACCCGCGGCGCAGCGAGCCCTGGCTGATCGCGAGCGTGAGCGAATCCATGACGCGGATGAACGGCACCACGCCCGAGGTCTTGCCGTTCATGCCGACCTTTTCGCCGATCGAACGCAGATTTCCCCAGTAGGAGCCGATGCCGCCGCCACGGGCCGCCAGCCACACATTCTCGTTCCACAGCCCGACGATGCCCTCGAGGCTGTCATTCGCTTCGTTGAGGAAGCACGAAATCGGCAGCCCGCGGGTGGTCCCGCCGTTGCTGAGCACGGGAGTGGCCGGCATGAACCACAGATTGCTGATGTAATCGTAGAGGCGCTGGGCATGGGCGTCGTCGTCGGCATAGGCCGAGGCGACACGCGCGAACATGTCCTGATAGCTCTCGCCCGGTAGCAGGTACCGGTCGTTCAGCGTGGCTTTGCCAAAAATGGTGAGCCGGGCGTCCCGGGAAGAATCGGTAACAACCCGCGCACCGCGTCGAACTTGAACGACATCAAACACTTGCGGTCCCCTTTTTCTTTTTGTCCACAGTTGTGGATAGAACAGTCTGTGGAAGAAGCCTACATCTTGGGAGCAATTGGCTGCTCCCCACTATCCATAGATAGTACGGATGCCGCCGAGCCTGTCATTGCGAAATTTACTCCCCGTTTGTGAATCTCAGGAATGGTTGGTTAACCCTCTGAAAAAACGGCCGAAAATCGGGTTTGAAATTCTGTTTCCCGAGTGGTTTTGGACTCTTCGCAGGTGCAGCATAAGAGGAGAACAAAACGCGCTTTCCCGCGGATTCCGTGGCTCCCGGACAGAAACCGCAGCGAATCGGCTCAACCTCTCGGGGCCAAGCCGGGAAAGGCGAGATACGGTGGGCATTCTCGGCGTCGCCAAGAGTCCGTCGTAAGAATGTCACGGTCGGGCGTAACATCGGGCTCAGTATTGCGGAGGAATGCACAAGAAATGGTCACCGCTTCGGTGCCGCGCGTCTATGGGTTGGACGCCATCTGCGCTGCCGCCCTGCAGGCCGGCGGTGAGGATTCCGCACAATTTGCGCGCAGGCTGTTCGGCAGGCTGTCCGACAAGGACCTGGCTGCCGCGCCTGTCGACCAGCGCGCCGCGGCCGCGACCTCGCTGCTGGCCTTCGCCCGCCGCCGCCTTCCCGGCGTCGCCAAGGTCCGCATCTTCAACCCGTCGCTTCCCGACCACGGATTCGAGAGCCGTCACACGATCGTACAGATCGTGAACGACGACATGCCGTTCCTGGTCGATTCGATCGCCAACGAGTTCAACCGCCGTGAAATCGCGGTCCATCTGCTCGCCCATCCGGTGATGGCGGCACGCCGCGACCTCGACGGCGACCTGGTGGGCATCGCGCTCGAGGCCGGCGAACGCGCGCGCTCGGAATCGATGATGCACATCGAGATCGACCGCCAGACCGATCCGGTGCTGCTGGACGAGATCGCTTCGGCGCTCACCCGCGTGCTGGCCGAGGTTCGGCTGGCGGTCGAGGACTGGCGCGCCATGCGCCGCGCCTGCCTCGACACGATCGTCGACCTGGCGCCCGGCCGCGCCCCGGACCTCGCGGAATACGAGGACTTCCTGCGTTGGCTCGAAGCCAACCATTTCACGTTCCTGGGCCATCGCCGCTACCGCTACGCCGAGGATTCGAGCCAGCCCGGCGGCCTGCGCTACGAGCTGGTGCCGGGATCGGCGCTGGGCATCCTGCGCCGAGACGAGGTGCGCCTGTTCGACGTCGGCGTCGGCAGCGGCGAGGCGATGGCGCGCTTCGCGCAGGGCCCGCACAACATCCTGATCGTGAAGACCGACCGTCAGTCGCTGGTCCACCGCATCGGCGCGATGGACTGCGTGATCGTGAAGACCTGCGACGCCGACGGAAGGGTCACCGGCGAGCATCGCCTCGTCGGCCTGTTCACCTCCGCCGCCTATCACGCCGCGGTGCACGACGTGCCGCTGCTGCGCGGCCGGGGCGAGACCCTGCTGCGCCGCTCGGGTTTCGACCGGCATGGCCATGACGGCAAGGCGTTGCTGGCGATCCTGGATTCCTATCCGCGCGACGAGCTGTTCCAGATCGACGAGGAGACGCTCTACGATCATGTGCTGGGCATCCTGCAGCTCCAGGAAAGGCGGCGCGTCGCTCTGTTCACCCGCCTCGACACACTCGGCCGCTTCGCCTCCGCGCTGGTCTTCGCCCCGCGCGAGCGTTTCGACGCAGCGCTTTCCGAGCGCTTCACGTTTCTTCTGGAGAAGGCCTGGGATGGCACCGTCGCCTCGGTCGCCACGTCGATCGGCAGCAATTCCGCCCTGGTCCAGTCGCTCCATACGCTGAGGCTCCGCACGCCGGGGCAGCCCGCCCCCGATCTCGCCGCGCTCGAACGCGAGATGATCGAAGCGGCGACGTCATGGAACGACCGGCTGCGCGCCACCCTGCAGGAGAAGCTGGGCGAAGCCGAGGGGCGCGCCGCGGCACGGCGCTGGCGGGACTGGTTTCCCGTGGTCTATCGCGAGACCTTCGACGCGGCGCAGGCCGCGACCGATATCGAGCAGCTCCAGAGGTTCGTCGACGGCGCCGGCTTCGGCGTGCAGGTCGGCCGCCGCAGCGGCATGCCGGCCCACCGCTTCGCGCTGCGCCTGTTCCATCCGCGCAAGCCTTTCGCGCTGTCCGACATCCTGCCTCTGGCCGAAAACCTCGGCCTGCGGGTGATCAGCGAAGTGCCTTTCCTGCTGCGCAGGGAGAGCGACGAGGATCCGGCCGATGGCGTGGCCATGCAGGTGCTACGGGTAGAGACCGCGGACAAGTCGGCGGTCGATCTCGCCGTTGCAGGCCCCCGCTTCATCGAGGCGATCGAGAAATTGCGGGCGGGGGCGCTGGAGAATGACGGGCTGAACCGGCTCGTGCTCGGCGCCGGCCTCGCCTGGCGCGAGATCGCGGTCGTACGCGCCTATGCCAAGTATCTCCGGCAGGCCGGCATCACGTTCAGTCAGGAATATATGGAGCGGACGCTGGCGGCCTATCCGCGGGTGGCGCGGCTGCTGGTCGACCTCTTCATGACACGCTTCGATCCGGCATTCGGCGAAGCGAACGCGGAAGAGCGCACCGCGAGGATGGCTTCGATCGAGGCCGAACTCGCTGCGGCGCTCGAAGCCGTCGCCACGCTCGACGAAGACCGCATCCTGCGGCGTTTCCACAATGCCATCCTCGCCACATTGCGTACGAACTACTGGCAGGCGGGCGGCACCAAGGCGTGGATCTCCCTCAAGATCGACAGCCACACCATCGACGAGCTGCCGGCACCACGGCCTCTGGTCGAGATCTTCGTCTACAGCCCGCGCATGGAAGGCATCCACCTGCGTGGTGGACGCGTCGCGCGAGGCGGCATCCGCTGGTCGGACCGGCGCGAGGATTTCCGCACCGAGATCCTCGGCCTGATGAAGACCCAGATGGTGAAGAACGCCGTCATCGTCCCGGTCGGCTCCAAGGGCGGCTTCTACGTGAAGCAGCCGCCGGCCGGAGGAACCCGCGAGCAGATCCAGGCCGAGGGCATCGCCTGCTATCAGACCCTGATCCGCGGCCTGCTCGACATCACCGACAACTATGCGATCGGCGAACAAGACGGTGGCGGCATCGTGCCCCCGGCCGACGTCGTGCGCCATGACGGCGACGATCCCTATCTGGTGGTCGCCGCCGACAAGGGCACCGCCACCTTCTCCGACATCGCCAATGCGCTGGCCCGCGACTACGGCTACTGGCTCGACGATGCCTTCGCTTCAGGCGGCTCGGCGGGCTACGACCACAAGAAGATGGGCATCACCGCGCGCGGCGCGTGGGAGTCGGTGAAGCGCCACTTCCGCGAACTGGGCCAGGACATCCAGGAAACCCCGTTCACCGTCGCGGGCGTCGGCGACATGTCGGGCGACGTGTTCGGCAACGGCATGCTGCTGTCGCCGCACATCAGGCTGGTGGCCGCCTTCGACCATCGCCACATCTTCATCGATCCCACGCCCGACACCGCCACGAGCCTGGCCGAGCGGCAACGGCTGTTCGCCCTGCCGCGCTCCTCCTGGATGGATTACGACACGAGCCTGCTGTCGCCGGGTGGCGCGATCTTCGACCGGACGGCCAAATCGGTCGCGCTGTCGCCGGAGGCCTGCGCGGTTCTGGGAATAGAGCAGCCCGCGATGGCGCCGCTCGACCTGATGCGGGCCATCCTGACGGCGCCGGTCGACCTGCTCTATTTCGGCGGCATCGGCACCTACGTGAAGGCCTCGGACGAAAGCCATGGCGAAGCCGGCGACCGCGCCAACGACGCGTTGCGCGTGGACGCCGCGCACCTGCGCGCCCGCGTGATCGGCGAAGGCGCCAATCTCGGCTTCACCCAGCGCGGCCGCATCGAAGCAGCGCTGGCCGGGCGCAAGATCAACACCGACGCGCTCGACAACTCGGCCGGCGTCGACACGTCGGATCACGAGGTCAACATCAAGATCGCGACCAGCGCCGCCATTGCCGCCGGTGCGCTCGCCGCGGCGGATCGCGACCCGCTGCTCTTCTCGATGACCGATGAGGTCGCGGCGCTGGTGCTGCGCCACAATTACCAGCAGAGCCAGGCGGTCAGCGTCGCCGAAGGCCAGGCGGCGGAGGAGCACGACCGGCTGGAGCGCTTCATGCGCGCCCTCGAACGCAAGGGCCGGCTCGACCGTGCCGTCGAATTCCTGCCGAACTCCGTGGCCATGCGCGTGCGCGCCCAGAATCGCCAGCCGCTGACGCGGCCCGAACTCTCGGTGCTGCTGGCCTATGCCAAGATCGACCTCAATGAGGAGATCCTCGCCTCCGACCTGCCGGACGATCCGCGCCTGGGAGAGGAGCTGCTGCGCTACTTCCCGGCGGCCCTGCAGGAAACGTATGAGGCAGCGCTGCAGGGTCATCGCCTGCGCCGCGAGATCACCGCGCTGGAGGTCGTGAACTCGCTGGTCAACCGGTGTGGCCCGACCTTCGTGCACACGGTAGCGCAGCGAACCGGCGCCCCGGCGGCTGCCATCGCACAGGCCTTCACGGTCGTGCGCGATGCCTGGAAGCTGCGGGAACTGTGGACCGACATCGAAGCGCTCGATGCGACGCTCAAGGCTGCGGCGCAGATCAGGATGCTGATGGCGTCGCAGCGCTTCGTGCTGCGCGTCGTGCAATGGGTCCTGCGGCGCCTGCCGCAGCCGCTCGATACGACGGCTGCAACGGCCCAACTCGGCCACGCCGTCGCCGAGCTGGGCGCCCTGCCCGCGGATCTCGTGGGCGAGGCCGAAGGGGCCGCGCTGGGCGAGCGTTCCGCCGCCCTCGAGGCGATGGGCGCGCCGGCCGATCTCGCCCGCCGCGCCGCCGCGCTCGAGACCCTGTCCGCGGCGGGTGACCTCGCCCTGGCCGCCGAGGCCAACGGATGCACGATCGGCAGTGCCGCAAGGCTCTACTTCCGGCTGGGGGAGCGGCTGTCGTTCGCGCTGCTGGCGAACGCCGCGCACAAGCTGCCCCGAGAAGGGCTGTGGCCGTCGCAGGCCGCGCTTGCGATGCAGGACGAGCTGGCGGCACTCCATGCCGAGCTGCTGCGGTCGGCATTGCGGGCGGGCAGCGGCAGCGACTGCGATCCCGATTCGGCCCTCGCCGCCTGGAGCGAACCGCGCAAGCTCGCCCTGGAGCGCGTCGACCGGCTCCTGAAGGAGGATCTCGCCGCGGCCGGAACCATCGATCTCGCCATGCTGTCGGTCGCCACGGCGGAGTTGCGCACGCTGGTATAGGGTTCGGGCTGGATAGGCCGCCCGCCTTATAGGCCCTTCAGGAACTCGATCAGCAGGCGGTTCACCTCGGCCGCCCGCTCCTGCTGCACCCAGTGGCCGGCGCCGTCGAGGATGTGGCTGCCACGCAGGCCCGGCAGGGTGGTCGGATAGGCATCGAGCTGGCTCTTGGCGGCCGGGAAGCGCAGCACGCCGTCGCGGCTGCCGGCGATGAACATCGAGGGCTGGCGGATCGGCTGGCCGCGCCACGGGCCGCTCAGCTCCCAGTTGCGCCGCAGATTGCGATACCAGTTGAGCCCGCCGCGAAAACCCGCACGGGTGAACTCCCCGGCGTAGTAGTCGAGGTCGGCATCCGTCAGCCAGTCCGGCAGCTTGCCGGGGTCGACGGTGTTGGCCAGGAGCGAGCCGCCGGTGAGGCGGCCGAAGCCCTTGTCCTTCTCCGTCATCTCGCCGCCGGCCGTGAAGTAGAGCTTGCGTAAGGCGCCGCGAATGTCCTGTTGCAGTTCGGCCTCGGCGACGCCCGGCTTCTGGAAATACTGCAGATAGAAGTTGTCGATGCCGAGCTTCTCCAGCGCCGACAGGATGTCGACATAGCCCGGCGGGGCGTAAGGAACGCTCATGGCGCAGACGGCGGTGAAGAGATCCGGCCGCCACAGGGCGGCATGCCAGGCGACGGGAGCCCCCCAGTCGTGGCCCACGATCACCGCCCGGGTCTCGCCCAGCGCCTTCACCAGTTCGGCCATGTCGCCCACGAGATGGAAGAGCGTGTACTGGTCGATCGGTTCGGGCGATTGAGTGCCGCCGTACCCCCGCATGTCGGGGGCGACGGCGCGGAAGCCCGCATTGCTCACCGCCTGAAGCTGGTGGCGCCAGGAGTACCAGCTCTCCGGCCAGCCATGACAGAACAGCACGAGCGGTCCACGGCCTTCCTTGGGGCCGGCCTCGGCATAGCGCATGTGGATGGTGTTGGCCGTCGTGGTCTTGAGGGTGACGCCCGGCACCGGCGAGTTGGTCATGCTTGGTTTCCTCCGCAGGAGGCACCCTAGCCCGCCCCGTCACCCGCGCAAGTGAACCGACCGTGACAGGCGGGCGCGCACCGAGGCGCGCGACCCGAAGAGCAACGACATCAGGAAGAACGAGCTGGCGCACAGCACGATGACCGGACCGGACGGCAGGCCGGCATGAAACGATACCAGCAGCCCGATCGCCGCAGAGGCAAATGCCATCGGCGCGGCGACCAGGCTCATCGACCAGACTTCGCGCGCCCAAAACGACGAGGCGACGGCCGGCAACAGGATCAGGCCCAGCGCCATCAGCGTGCCGAGCGCCTGAAAGCCCGCCACCATGTTCAGCACGGCGAGCGACAGGAACAGATAGTGATAGAGCGAGCCCCGCATCCCCATGGCGGCGAGGAAGCCCGGGTTGAAGCATTCGACGACCAGCGGGCGATAGATGGCGGCGAGACCGATGAGGGTCGCCGTCGCGGTCGACACGACGAGGATCAGCGCCGGCTCGTCGACGGCGAGGATCGCGCCGAACAGGATGTTCATGAGATCGACCGCCGAGCCGCGCAGGGAGACGATGAGAACGCCCAGCGCCATGGCCGTCAGATAGGCGGCGGCGAAGCTTGCATCCTCGCGCATGCTGGAGAAGCGCGCGATCACGCCCGAGAGCAGCGCCGTCGCGACGCCGGCGATGAAGCCGCCCAGACTCATCGCCGGCAGCGACAGGCCGCCGATCAGGAAGCCGAGGGCGGCGCCGGGCAGAAGCGAATGGGCGAGCGCGTCGCCCATCAGGCTCATGCGGCGCAGGATCAGGAACACGCCGATCGCCGAGCCGCCCATCGACAGCGCCAGGCTCGCGACGAGCGCGCGGCGCATGAAGCCGAAATCGGCGAAGGGCGCGATCACATACTCGTAGAACATGACGCGAAGCGCTCGATCAGGCGCTGAGACGCAGAGGCACGTCGCAGGCGCCGGCGTGCTCGTCCCGCGATTCGGCGAGGGCGCGGGCCCGCACCAGGTTCTCGGGCGAGAGGACACGCGACGTCGGACCGGCGTCGACCAGTTCGCACGCCAGCAGCAGCGCGTAGGGGAAGTCGCGCCTAACCTGGTCGAAATCGTGCAACACGGCCACGACGGTGCGCTTCTCGTCGCGCCAACGGCGGATCACGGCCATCAGATCGGAAACGGTCCTGCTGTCGATGGCGGCGAACGGCTCGTCGAGGAGCACGAGGTCGGCATCCTGCAGCAGCAGGCGGGCGAACAGCACGCGCTGGAACTGGCCGACCGACAGTGTGTCGATCGGACGGCGCTCGAGACCCGAGAGGCCAACTTCTTCGATCGCGCGCCGGGCGTCTTCGAGATCGACCGGGCGGGCGGCCCGGAAGCCGCCGAAACGCGACCAGCGGCCGAGCAGGACCGTATCGAGTACCGAGATCGGGAAGGAACGATCGATCTCCGCCTGCTGCGGCAGATAGGCGATCCGCTTCGCGGTGCACTCGATCCGGCCCTCGATCCGCGGCGCGAGACCGAGCAGCGCCTTCAGCAGCGTGCTCTTGCCCGCCCCGTTTGGACCGACGATGGCCGTCATCTCGCCGGCGGGGATCTCCGCCGACACGTGGTGTACCGCCGGGCGACGATCGTAACTCACGGTCAGATCTGTGAGGCGCAGGGCGGCGGTCATCGCGGCCTTACAGCGCCCACCAGGCACACAGCCAGAGCAGCGCCGAAACGGCGATCGCCACGGCGATCCGTGTCGAAGCGCTCATGGCGAGCAGGGTCGTGCCGGGAGAGATCGGTCGGTGCATTCGGAGGGATTGTTATAATATTACTCTTTCCGAGTCCATAAGGCACGGCGACCTCCGCGGGCCGGAACGTCACCGGGCAGTGAGCGGTCGGTGAGCGATTGTTGATTGGCAGAGCGAGGGCTGCGCGCGCATCCTGTCGCCATGACGACGTCTTTCATTCCAAGTCGCAGATCCCTGCTGACCGGTGCGGCTGCGGCCAGCCTGTCGGCGGCGCTGCCGTCGTCCGCGCGGCCGGCCGGCGACGGGCCATGGGCCGTCGAGCTGTTCACGTCGCAGGGATGCAGCTCCTGTCCTCCGGCCGACGCCTATCTCGGTCGCCTGTCCCTGCGCGCCGACATCGTCGCCCTCGCCTTCCACGTCGACTACTGGGACTATATCGGCTGGCGCGATCCCTTCGCTTCGCGCGAAACGACCGAGCGTCAGCGCGCCTATGCCCGCGTGTTGAAGCAACGCTATGTCTACACGCCGGAGATGGTGGTCGACGGCATCGGCCACGACACCGGTCGCGAGAAGGGCCCCATCGAAGCGCTTCTGGCCAAGGCCCAGGCTCTCTCGCCCCGGCGCGCGACGCCCGAACTCGCACGCACGATGGGCAGTCCGCTCACCATCAGGCTCGACCCCTTCCCGCTCGGCGGCCGTACCGCCGACGTGACCCTGGCCGTGTACGACCGTCGCCACACCACGCCGGTGAAGAGCGGCGAGAACCAGGGCCGCATGATCGAGAACTTCAACGTCGTGCGGCGGCTCGAACTGATCGACCATTGGGACGGCGCGGCGAAGAGCTGGACCGTTCCCGGCGGTGACATCGGCGCCACCCAGGGCGTGGCCGTACTGGTCCAGTGGTCCGACCACGGCCCGATGATCGGCTGCAACAAGCTGGAACCCGCCTATTCGGGCTGAGCCGTCTGCCTTGCTTCCGCCGCGACCGCGCGCGATGGTGCGGCCATGTCGTTTTCCGGCGCCTCCGGCCGCCTGACCGCCGTCCTCGGCCCCACCAACACCGGTAAGACCTATCTCGCGATCGAGCGCATGCTCGGCCACGATTCGGGCATGATCGGCTTTCCGCTGCGGCTGCTGGCGCGCGAGAATTACGAGCGCATCGTCAAATTGAAGGGCGCTGCCCAGGTCGCGCTGATCACGGGCGAGGAGAAGATCGCGCCGGCGAGTGCGCGCTATTTCGTCTGCACCGTCGAATCGATGCCGGTCGAGAGGCCGGTTTCCTTCCTCGCCGTGGACGAGGTGCAGATGGCGGCCGACCCGGAGCGCGGCCACTTCTTCACCGACCGGCTGCTGCATGCGCGCGGCCTGAACGAGACGATGCTGCTGGGCGCCGACACGATCCGTCCGGTATTGAACCGACTGCTGCCCAACATCGACGTGGTCGCGCGTCCGCGCTTCTCCAACCTGACCTATGTCGGCTCGAAGAAGGCCACGCGCCTGCCGCAGCGTTCGGCGGTCGTGGGTTTCTCGGCCAACGAGGTCTACGAGATCGCCGAGCTGATCCGCCGGCAGCGCGGCGGTACGGCAATCGTCATGGGCGCCATGAGTCCACGTACGCGCAATGCCCAGGTCGACATGTTCCAGTCGGGCGAGGTCGACTATCTCGTGGCGACCGACGCGATCGGCATGGGACTGAACATGGACGTGAACCATGTCTGGTTCGCGTCGTTGCGGAAATATGACGGCCGCAGCTCACGGCCGCTGCGCACCGGCGAGCTGGCGCAGATCGCGGGCCGCGCCGGCCGTCACATGAACGATGGCACTTTCGGCACCACCGCCGGGCTGCCCGGCCTCGACGCGGAGGTCGTGGAAGCGATCGAGAGCCATCGCTTCGACCCGCTGCGCGACCTGCAATGGCGCAACAGCGAGCTCGATTTCCGCTCGGTCCAGACCCTGGTCGGCTCGCTGAACGCCAGCCCGCCCCATGCTGCGCTCCAGCGCGTCCGCGAACAGGACGACCAGATCGCCCTGCAGACACTGGCGGCGCAGTCGGCGTTTTTGCCGCGGCTGCACTCACCGCGTCGAATCAGGCTCCTCTGGGAAGTGTGCCAGGTTCCCGATTTCCGCAAGACGATGACCGAAGAGCACATTCAGCTGCTGGGACAGCTCTTCGCACACCTGACGCAGGGCGGCGAACGGCTCCCCGAGGACTGGATCGAGAGCCACGTGAAGCGCCTCGAGCGTTTCGATGGCGACATCGACACGTTGATGGCGCGCATCGCACACGTTAGGACATGGACTTATATTTCCCATCGGCCCGACTGGATTCAGCGCGCCACCCACTGGCAAGAGCGCGCGCGCGCCATCGAGGACAGGCTTTCAGATGTTTTGCATCAGCGGCTCACACAACGGTTTGTCGATAGACGCGCGGCTTTGCTTGTACGAAGATTGCGCGATGAGGGTGAAATGAACTCGTCAGTCGCCGCAGCGGGCGAAGTCACGGTCGAGGGCGAGCACCTCGGTCGCATCGAAGGCTTCCGCTTCGTACCGGACGCAACCGAAGGACAGACCGACCAGAAGGCGGTGCTGAGTGCGGCTCTGCGCGCATTGCGCCAGGATCTGCCCGATCGTCTGCAGGCCTTCGTGAACAGTCAGGACGGCGAAATCGTCTTCGACGGGCAACTGCGTGTCTGCTGGGGCGGTGGCCCCGTGGCGCGGCTGTTGCCGTCGGGCGACGTGCTGGCGCCGAAGGTCGAGGCGATCGCCACCGACCTGCTCGACGGCCCGGCCCGGGAGGAAGTGCGCAAGCGCGCCGCGACCTGGGTGGAAACCCGCATTCGCCTCGGCCTCAGCGAATTGATGGACGCACGCGCCACCACCGAACTGCCGGCCGGTGCCCGCGGCGTCATCTTCCAGCTCTGCGAAGGACTAGGGGTCCTGCCGCGCCGCCCGGTCGAGGAACAGCTCACCCAGCTCAGCGACGAGGATCGCAAGGCACTGGCGCGCCTCGGCGTCCGCATCGGCGTCTTCTCGCTCTATTTCCCCAGCATGCTGAAGCCGGTGCCGATTCGCCTGCGCGCCGGCCTCTGGATGATCGCCAAGAACCGCGAGACCATCCCGACACTGCCGGCCGAAGGCCGCACGTCGATGGACCTGCCGCGCGATGCCGAGCGCGATTTCTACACGACCATCGGCTACCTGCCCCTCGGCGACCATGCGATCCGCGCCGACATGGTCGAGCGCCTGGCCGCCATGGCGCGGGCCGCGGTTCGAGACAGCCGCGAGACGTCACGCCGCGCCCAGCAGGAGAGGCAGGACAAGAAGCCCGCCGCAGAGACAAAGGATGCCGCGCCCGCGATTCCCGCCCCGGCGACAGCGGACGAGATCAGCGAATGGGCGATCGTCGCCGCGGCTTTCGGCGAGAACGAACCGGCGGAGCCGGCCGCCGAGCCAGTCCCTGAACAGGCTGCCGAGCCCGCGGACGAAGTCGTTGCCGAAGCCCCCGCCGAGGCCGCGCCGGTTGCCGACACCGCTGCCGCTCCGGTTGCCAGCGAGCCCGCGGCGCAGGAGCTGACGGCCGAAACGCCGGTGGACGAGGAAACGGCGGCCGAGCCGACCGCGACCGAAGCTACCCCGGAAGCGGCAGACGTCCCGGCCGAAAATGCCTCCATCCAGGCCGACACCAAGCCGGCGAAGAAGGAGCCGCGTCCGCTGCCGCCGGGCTGGTTCCGGGCCACGCCCCAGATGATGTCGCTGGTCGGCTGCTCCGAGCCCGAAATGGCCAACGTGCTGCGGGCGCTCGGCTATCGCGTACATCCGCCGTCGGAAGAGAACGGGCCGCTCTACGCTTTCTCCATCAAGCCGCGCTTCGTGCGCGAGCGCGAGGAGCAGCGCGAACGTCAACGCCTGCAGGAGCGCGAGCGCAACCAGCGCCGCCGCGAGCGGCCGGAACGGCCCAACGAGCGTCAGTTCTTCGCCGACTCACCGCGTCCGCCGAAAGGCAGGGACGACGGCCCCCGCAGCGGACCGCGGCCAGGGGGTGGCCAGTCCGACAAGGGCCCGCGCCCCGAGGGTCCGAAGCAGGAGCGCAAGGACGGTCGCCCACCCCAGGACAATCGCGGCCGCGACGACAGGCGTGGCCCGCGCCCACCGCGACGCGACAGCGGCGGCCCGGCCCTGCGCCTGTACGCTTCGACGGAGACGAAGGGCGATGCGGCCGCCGATTCGCCGTTCGCCAAGCTGCTCGAGCTCAAGCTCGGTGGAAAGAAGTAGCCACCCGTGAGTCGCTGAGGCGCGATGCGGCTCGACAAGTGGCTCTGGCACGCGCGCTTCTTCAAGACCCGCACCCTGGCGACGCGCTACGTGGAAAAATCACGCTGCCGGATCGACGGCCGCGCCGTCGAGAAGGCGCATGCCGCGGTGGCACCGGGCATGGTGCTCACCTTTGCGCTCGGACCGAGGGTGAGAGTCGTGCGGATCGTGGCGCTCGGGGAACGTCGCGGGCCTGCATCGGAGGCCCGCGCGTTGTATGAGGAGATCGACTCGCCTTAAATGGTGTGCGCGCCTTCGCCAGCCTTGCGCGGCGGGGGTTCGCACGTTAAGCAGCCGCCGCTCGTTTCTGGAGCTGATATGACCTACGTCGTGACTGAGGCTTGCATCAAGTGCAAGTACATGGACTGTGTCGAAGTGTGCCCCGTGGATTGCTTCTACGAGGGAGACAACATGCTGGTCATCAATCCCGACGAATGCATCGACTGCGGTGTCTGCGAGCCCGAATGCCCGCCGAATGCCATCCTGCCCGACACCGAAAAGGGCCTGGAGAAATGGCTGGAGTTGAACCGCAGTCTTTCGTTGACCTGGCCCAACATTACCCGCAAGGGTGACGCACCGGCCGACGCCGAGCAGTTCAAGGACGAGAAGGACAAGTTCGAGAAGTATTTCAGCGACAAGCCTGCGGCTCGCTAAAACCCACCTCGGTAAAGTTCTTAATTGTACCTTTTGCAACAGCCATGCAGTTTCTGCATGGCTCGACCGTTGCTGAAATGCAACATATTGCGCGACTCCGCGCCTGAATTCTGATATGAGACTGCCGCTTGAAGCGGTCCGGGGTCCGGTCCGCCGCTCGCTCGGTGTCCACTTCGGTATCCGAAAGAAACCTACCGATGGCGTGACGCCGGGCCGAATGCGCAGGGGAGCGTATGCGGTGGGTCGCGGTATCGCAGAAAGCGGGGCTGTTGTGAAGGGACTAGATGATATGGCCAAGCCGAAGAAGGCGCCCGCCAAGCCGAAGGAATATGCCTTCGAGAAGGGCGATTTCGTGGTGTACCCGACGCATGGCGTCGGCCGTGTAATCGATATCGAAGCCAAGGAAATCGCAGGTCACAAGCTCGACCTGTTCGTGATTTCGTTCGAGCAGGAGCGCATGATGCTCCGCGTTCCGGTGGCGAAGGCGAAGATCTCCGGTCTGCGCAAGCTCAGCTCGCGCAAGATCATGGAAAGTGCGCTGGTGACCCTCAAGGGCCGCAGCCGCGTGAGCCGCGCCATGTGGAACCGCCGCGCCCAGGAATACGAAGCCAAGATCAACTCGGGCGACCCGGTATCGATCGCCGAAGTCGTGCGCGACCTGCATCGCAATGCCGGCCAGCCCGACCAGTCCTACAGCGAACGGCAGATCTACGAGGCCGCGCTGGACCGGCTGGCGCGCGAACTCGCCGCGGTCGAGCGGATCGACAAGGATCTGGCGACTCAGAAGCTCAACAGCGTCCTGCAGAAGGTCGCCTAGAGGGTCCTGGTACGACCATGAGCGAAAAGGCGGCCCGGCACGTTCGTGTCGAGCCGCCTTTTTCATGTTCGGCCGTTCGACGCGATTTTCCTCGATCATGACCAAAGTTGCCTCGATCGCCCGCCTGCGCGAGGGCGGCACCACATGGGCGCTCGGTGCCCTGGCCGGCGACGATGCCGCGCTGGAGCGGCTGGGCGGTGCGCTGATGCAGCACTGGCAGCCCGGCGACAGGCTCGTGGTGCTGGGCAACATGCTGGGCGCCGCCGGCAACACGCCACGCACGCTCGACCTCATGCTGCGGCTGCGCCGGCGCCTGCTGGCGAGGCCCGGAGCCGAGGTCGAGGATTTCGTCTTCCTGCGCGGGCCGCAGGAGGAGATCTGGCACAAGGCGCTGCAGCTCCAGTTCGCGCTGGCGCCGCTCGACGTGCTCGACTGGATGCTGTCGCGGGGACTGGCCGCCATCATCGAGGCCTATGGCTATTCCATCGCCGAGGGCCGCATTGCCAGCCGCAACGGCTCCCTCGCGATCGCCCGCTGGACCTCGGGCCTGCGCGCGCGTCAGGCGGCCCGGCCCGGCCACGCCGATCTCCTGAACGCCCTCTCCCGCGCCGCCCTCAGCGCCGAAGGCCGCCTCGTCTTTGCGGCCAGCGGGGTCGATCCCGGCCGGCCACTCGACGGACAGGCCGACGCCTTCTGGTGGAGCACCCCGACCGACTCGGCCCTCGACGAGGCGCTGGGTAAGGCAGGCGACGGCGGCTGGCCGGCCATAGAGCGTGTCGTGCGCGGTGCCGGTCCGTCCCGGAACGTCCCCCGGGACTGCGGCCGGGTCGTGACCGTCACGCGGGGCACACCGGCCCTGGTGGGGCTCGATGCCGGGGGCAACGTGCGGGAGCGGATCGAGGCCTAAGGCTCGATGAGCTTGATCTGGGTGCGGCTCGCCAGTTCGGCCGGCGTCTCAGCCGCGTTGAGCACCAGAAGCCGTTGCATCTTGAGGTCGGCGTAGGGCATGCGGGCCGCGAGTTGGGCGGGCGTCGATCCCGCCGGCGAGACGATGCGCAGCCGGTACGGCCGCAGCGCCGCCGCCTCGGCCGGCGTCAGGGTGCGGAAAGTCCGTGCCGCGCGGACCATTTCCTCGATCTGCCGGTCCTGGTTGGCGCCCTCGCTCACCAGCGCGAAGTTGCACACGCGATTGCCGTCCCGGATGACGACATAGCGCGCCTGGCCGAGCCCGGTATCGGAGCCGCGCGGACGGGCGCCGATCGCCGCCTCGTTGCCGTTGATCTCCAGGGTCTGGATGTTGGTGGGCGTCGGCTTCAGCTTGTTGCGCATCCAGTCGTCGAGCGGCCCCGCAATCGACGTCGACAGGCAGGCGAACAGCATCAGCGAGCGGTCGCGGTTGACGGCCAGCACGCCGTCGCTGTCGTTGAGCAGGCGGAAGCCCGGCGGCGCCGTGAAGGCCAGGCGCATCGTCGGGTGTAGGAAAGTGCGCCCCCGGATGAACCCCTCCCGCGGCGAGTCATCGACCGACATGCCGTCGATGGCCGCGAAGTAGCCCTTCTCGTTCGTTTCGCCGGGCGCGTTCGCGAGCGGCAGGCCGGCGATGGCGGAGGTGCGTTCCATCGGCACCGGATGGGTCGACGCGGCACTCGGCCGGTCGCCGACATCGGGCGACTCGCCCATGATCTGCGCTTCGAGAGAGTCCTGGCGACGCAGGCGATCGATCAGGGACGCCATCGCGTCGCCGCGATAGCCGGCCTTGACGATATAGCCGAGCCCCAGGCGGTCGGCCTCGAGTTCCTGTTCGCGCGAGTAACGCCGCAGGGCGAGCAAGCCGTCCTGCGCCACGGCGCGGCCGACCGTGACCGACCCGCTGGCGGCCGCCGCGCCGATCGCCGCATCGAGTACACCCTGACGCACGCGCGCACGCTGCGCGGCGTGGCGCTGCACCAGATGGCCGAGTTCATGACCGACGGCGGCGGCAAGCTCGGCCTCGTTCTCCAGCAGGGCCAGGAGGCCTCGCGTCACGAAGACATAGGATTGCACGGCATGCGCATTGGCGACCGGCGAATCGAGCACCATGAAGCGGAAACCGCCGACACCGGCAGCCGTCGCCACGCGCTGACCGACCCCTTCGACATAGGCCTGGAGTCGAACATCCTGGTCGGCCGGGCCGACGAGCTTTTCGATGCCGGGGGGCAGGGCGGCGGGGCCGCGTCCGGTGGCCGCAGTCGAGGCTGAGGCGGACGGCTCCGCGGATGTGCAGGCAGCGACGCCGGCCAGCAATGCGACCAGCGCCAGAATACGGCGAATACCCACGGATCCTCCTGGAACGGCCTGACCTTAGACGCTCTACGGACACGCCGGCAATTGCCCGCAAGGCTGGCACGAATGCCGCCGCTATGGCAGTGATGCCTTCGAGGACAATCGCATGCCGCGCTCAGAGACCCCTCTTCGCTCCGACCTCTTCCCCGAGATCTCGCCCTATGCCAGCGGGATGCTGGCGGTCGACGGTCGGCACACGATCTATTGGGAGCAGAGCGGCAATCCCGAGGGCGTGCCGGTCGTCTTCCTGCACGGCGGCCCGGGCGCCGGCTCCGCACCCGTCCATCGTCGCTTCTTCGATCCGCAGTTCTACCGCATCGTCGTGTTCGACCAGCGCGGCTGCGGCCGTTCGATGCCGCTCGGCGAGTTACAGGACAACACCACGGCCGATCTCGTGGCCGACATGGAGAAGCTCCGGGCGCATCTCGGCATCGCGAGTTGGCTGCTGTTCGGCGGCTCGTGGGGCAGCACGCTGGCACTGGCCTATGGCCTCAGCCACCCCGGCCGGGCGACCGGCTTCATCCTGCGCGGCATCTTCCTGGGCGCGCGCCCGGAGATCGACTGGTTCCTCCACGGCATGCGCACCATCTTCCCGGAAGCGTGGCGCGAGTTCGCCGAGCACCTTCCGGCCGATGAGCGCGGCGACCTGCTGGGCAACTATTACCGCCGCCTGATCGACCGCAATCCCGACCTGCACCGCCCGGCGGCGCGGGCCTGGAGCCGCTACGAGGCGGCCTGCTCGACGCTCTACCCCACGGTCCGCGCGCCCTTCGAGACCGACCATGGCGGCTTCGCGCTGGCTCTATCGCGCATCGAGGCCCACTACTTCGCCAACGGCACCTTCGTGCCGGAAGGCTGGCCCTGGACCGATCTCGACCGTATCCGCCACCTGCCTGCCACCATCGTCCAGGGTCGCTACGACATCGTCTGCCCGCCGGTGACGGCCGATGCGCTGGCCCGCGCCTGGCCGGAGGCGCGCTACGTCGTCGTGCCCGATGCCGGTCACAGCGCATTGGAACCCGGCATCCGCGCCGCCCTGGTCAATGCCACCGAGAGCTACCGGCTCTCGACCAGCGACACCGAGCTCTTCGCCCCCCGTTTTCCGTGGGACGCATAAAGAAGACCAAACCGAGGAACGCCTGAGCATGTCGTACGAACTCCCGCCGGAGCAGACCGGCGCCGCCGCCTGGTACGGACCCGAGATCGCCAAGCGCGACGACTGGATGATGCCGCTCTCGACCGCCGAGGTGGCCGAGGTCGAGGCCGCGACCCAGGCGCTGGTCGCGCGCGATGCCGACATCGCGGTACTGAAGCCGCAGGATTTCCCGCTGCCGACGCTCGGCGCCAAGCTGCGCTCGCGCGTCGACGACGAGGTGCTGAACGGCCGCGGCTTCCTGCTGCTGCGCGGCCTGCCGGTCGAGCGCTGGTCGATCCGCGAATCGGCCACGGCCTTCTTCGGCCTGGGTGCCCATCTCGGCAGCGCCCGCTCGCAGAACGGCAAGGGCCACGTGCTGGGCCATGTGCAGGATCTCGGCCTCGACGTGAACGATCCCAACGTGCGCATCTACCAGACTCACGAGCGGCAGACCTACCACACCGATTCCTGCGACATCGTCGGGCTGCTCTGCCTCAAGACCGCCCGGTCGGGCGGGCTGTCGGCGCTGGTGAGTTCGACCACGATCTTCAACGAGATGCGCCGCCGCCGGCCCGACCTGCTGAAGCTGCTGTTCCAGCCGATCGCCACCGACCGCCGCGGCGAGGTGCCGGAAGGCCAGAAGCCGTTCTTCGAAATCCCGGTCTTCAACTGGCACCAGGGCTATCTGACGGCGATCTATCAGCGCCAGTACATCGACTCGGCCCAGCGCTTCCCCGAGGCGCCGCGGCACACGCCGGAACTGGTCGAGGCCCTCGACATGTTCGACTCGCTGGCCAACGATCCGGCACTGAACACCTTCATGGAGTTCAAGCCGGGCGACGTGCAGCTGGTTCACAACCACACGATGCTGCACGACCGCACCGGCTTCGACGACTGGCCCGAACCGGAGCGTCGCCGTCACCTGCTGCGCCTGTGGCTGGCCGCCGAGGGCGCCCGGCCGCTGCCCGAGATCTTCGCCCAGCGCTACGGTCAGGTCACCATCGGCGACCGCGGCGGCATCATCGTGCGCGGCACCAGGCTGCAGGCACCCCTGCAGGCCGCCTGAGCCAGTTGACCCGGAGCGGCCTCGTCCCTAAGTGAAGGCCGCTTCAAGCAACCAACACACAAAGGGGACACCCTATGGCCAGCGATCCAACCGCGGGCGGCGCCCCGGCGGATATGCCGGTCGACCCGGACAATCTCGACATTCCGCCCCGGCCGGAAAGCGCCGCCGAGTGGCAGCGTCTCGTCGAGCAGCTCCAGGCCGAAAAGGCCGACCTCCAGGACAAGCAGCTCCGGGCCCTGGCCGAGGCGCAGAACGTGCGCCGCCGGGCCCAGCAGGATGTCGAGAAGGAGCGCAAGTTCGGTGTCGAGCGCTTTGCCCGCGACGTGCTTTCGGTGGCCGACAATTTCGGCCGCGCCCTGTCGGCCTTGCCGGCGGACCTCGATTCCCTGGATCCGGCGCTGCGCAACGTGATCGTCGGCATCCAGGCGACCGATCGCGAATTGCAGTCGGTGCTGGAGCGCCACGGCGTCACCCGCATCGAGAGCCTCGGCAAGCCGTTCAACGCCGAATTCCATCAGGCCATGATGGAGGTCGAAAACCCCGACGTGCCGCACGGCACGGTGGTCCAGGAATTGATCCCCGGATACCTGATTGCCGGGCGTCTCCTGCGGGCTGCGATGGTCGCGGTTTCCAAGGGCGGCCCCGCCGCCGGCGCAGCGGCCTCCAGCGCGAATTAAGGAGGGGGCCGGCCTCGCCGGCCACTCCCATGAGTCCGCCCGGTAGTGCGCCAAACGGCACATTCCAGCGGAGATTTTGGTCCTCACGTCCATTGCAGGCAGGCGGACAGGACCTATATAGCCCCTGTCCTGACCCGGTTTTTTCCGGCAGGTAACCACAGTACGGGGGCCGATCGGGCGCCTTTGGGCCCGGAACGGCTTGCCGAGGGAAGAGAGTAGAAATCATGGCGAAAGTCATTGGCATCGACTTGGGTACGACCAACTCGTGCGTCGCGGTCATGGAAGGCGGCGACACCAAGGTCATCGAGAATTCCGAGGGCGCGCGCACGACGCCTTCGATGGTCGCGTTCACGGATGGCGGCGAGCGCCTGGTCGGCCAGGCTGCCAAGCGCCAGGCCGTCACCAACCCGCTGAAGACCCTCTATTCGGTCAAGCGCCTGATCGGCCGCCGCTTCGACGACCCCATGGTCGCCAAGGAGAAGACGCTCGTCCCCTTCAAGATCGACAAGGCGCCGAGCGGCGACGCGTGGGTCGAGGTGAACGGCGAACAGTACAGCCCGAGCCAGATCTCGGCGTTCATTTTGGGCAAGATGAAGGAGACGGCCGAGGCCTATCTCGGCGAGAAGGTCGAGCAGGCGGTCATCACCGTCCCGGCCTACTTCAACGACGCCCAGCGCCAGGCGACCAAGGATGCCGGCCGCATCGCCGGCCTCGAAGTGCTGCGCATCATCAACGAGCCGACGGCCGCGGCGCTCGCCTACGGCATGGACAAGCGCAAGACCGGCACGATCGCGGTCTATGACCTTGGCGGCGGCACGTTCGACGTGTCGGTCCTCGAGATCGGCGACGGCGTGTTCGAGGTCAAGGCGACCAACGGCGACACCTTCCTGGGTGGCGAGGACTTCGACCAGCGCATCATCAGCTACCTGGCCGACGAGTTCAAAAAAGAGCAGGGCATCGACCTGCGCAACGACAAGCTCGCCCTGCAGCGTCTCAAGGAAGCGGCCGAGAAGGCCAAGATCGAGCTCTCCAATTCCAAGGAGACCGAGATCAACCTGCCGTTCATCACGGCCGACGCCAGCGGTCCGAAGCATCTCGTCATCAAGCTCTCGCGCGCCAAGCTCGAGTCGCTGGTCGACGACCTGGTGCAGCGGACGCTCGAGCCCTGCAAGGCGGCGCTCAAGGATGCCGGCCTGCAGGCCGGACAGATCGACGAGGTCATCCTGGTCGGCGGCATGACGCGCATGCCGAAGGTCATCGAGGTCGTGAAGCAGTTCTTCGGCAAGGAGCCGGCCCGTAACGTCAATCCCGACGAAGTCGTCGCGGTCGGCGCGGCGGTGCAGGCGGCGGTGCTGAAGGGCGAGGTCAAGGACGTCCTGCTGCTCGACGTGACGCCGCTGTCGCTCGGCATCGAGACGCTGGGCGGCGTGTTCACGCGCCTGATCGAGCGCAACACGACGATCCCGACCAAGAAGAGCCAGACCTTCTCGACGGCCGACGACAACCAGACCGCCGTGACCATCCGCGTCTTCCAGGGCGAGCGCGAGATCGCCGCCCAGAACAAGATGCTGGGTCAGTTCGATCTGGTCGGCATCCCGCCGGCACCGCGCGGCGTGCCGCAGGTCGAGGTCACCTTCGACATCGACGCCAACGGCATCGTGCAGGTCTCGGCCAAGGACAAGGCCACCGGCAAGGAGCAGCAGATCCGCATCCAGGCTTCGGGCGGCCTCAGCGAGGCCGACATCCAGAAGATGGTGAAGGACGCCGAGCTGCATGCCGAGGAAGACAAGAAGAAGCGCGAGCTGATCGACGCCCGCAACCAGGGCGAGGCGCTGGTCCACTCGACCGACAAGCACCTGAAGGAGTACGGCGACAAGGTGAGCCCCACCGAGAAGGCCGAGATCGAGGGTGCGCTCGAGGGTCTGAAGACGGCGCTCGCCGGCGAGGACGTCGAGGCCATCAAGGGCAAGACCAACGACCTGACCCAGGCCGCGATGAAGCTCGGCGAGGCGATGTACAAGGCCCAGCAGGCCGAAGCCCAGGCGGGTGCCGCCGGGACGGCCGGCGGACCGGGTGCCGGTGCGACCGACGCGAAGGGCGAGAAAGTCGTCGACGCGGAGTTCGAGGACGTCACCGACAAGAACAAGAAGACGGGTTCCTGATAAGGAATTCCGGGACGAACGAGACGGCCTCCCGCGCGAGCGGGAGGCCGACCTGTAAGGGGCCAGTGGGGGCTGCGTAGAGCGTTATGTCGCAAGACTTTTACGAGCTGCTTGGGGTGAGCCGGACGACCAGCGCCGACGACATCAAGAAGGCGTATCGCAAGCTCGCGATGCAGCACCATCCCGACCGCAATCCCGGCGACAAGGAAGCGGAACGGAAGTTCAAGGAAATCAGCCACGCCTACGACATCCTGAAGGATCCGGAGAAGCGTGCCGCCTACGACCGCTACGGCGCGGCCGCGTTCGAGGGCGGTGCGGGGCCCGGCGGTCCGTTCCAGGGCGGGCAGGGCTTCGATTTCGGCTCCGTGTTCGGCGACATCTTCGAGGAGATGTTCGGCGCCAACGGGGCGCGCGGACGTGGACGCGCCGACATGCGCGGGCAGGACCTCCGCTTCAATCTCGAGATCACGCTGGAACAGGCCTATTCGGGCACCGAGGCGACCGTGCGCGTGCCGAGTTCCATCACCTGCGAGGTCTGTCACGGCAGCGGGGCAGAGGCCGGCTCGAAGCCGCAGCAATGCCCGACCTGCCAGGGCCGCGGCCGCATTCGCGCACAGCAGGGCTTCTTCACCGTCGAGCGTGCCTGCCATACCTGCCACGGCGCCGGACAGGTGATCGACAAGCCGTGCAAGAATTGCGGCGGCCAGGGTCGCGTGCGTCGCGAGAAGACGCTGAAGGTCAACATTCCGGCCGGTGTCGAGGACGGCACGCGCATCCGCCTGAGCGGCGAGGGCGAGGCCGGAGCCCGAGGCGGACCGGCCGGCGATCTCTACGTCTTCCTGTCGGTGCGCCGCCACCAGCTGTTCGAACGCGAAGGGCCGGACGTGCACTGCCGCGTGCCTATCTCGATGGTGCAGGCGACGCTGGGCGGCAACATCGAGGTGCCGACCCTCGACGGCAAGATGGCGCGCATCAACATCCCGGCCGGGGCGCAGGGCGGGCACCAGTTCCGCATGCGCGGCAAGGGCATGCCGATCATGCGCTCGACCCAGCATGGCGACATGTACATCGAGATCAACGTCGAGACGCCGACCAACCTCACGGCCAAGCAGAAGGAACTGCTCAAGGAATTCGAGAAGGCTGGCAAGACCAGCCCCGAGTCCGAGGGCTTCTTCAGCAAGGTGAAGGAAATGTTCGGCGGCTGAGGCCGCCGACACTCAGGCTCACAGAGCTAACCGCGAGAGCCTTTTCGTCTCAAATCGACCCATTCGCC
Organism: Reyranella sp.; assembly: GCF_965228225.1. Lineage (GTDB taxonomy): Bacteria > Pseudomonadota > Alphaproteobacteria > Reyranellales > Reyranellaceae > Reyranella. The sequence goes on from NZ_OZ245801.1 coordinate 5,002,041, forward strand.
TCATCCTTCGAGACGCGCTCCTGCGGAGCCCTCCTCAGGGTGAGGTCATTGGTGAGATGCTACGCCGCCAGCACGCAGCGGACCGCATGGGCAGCCTCGACCTCGCGCAGCGACGGGACCGCCGACGTGCAGTCGGGACGGACGAACTTGCAGCGCGGCGCGAAGCTGCAGCCGTCCGGCACGGCAGCAAGATCGGGCGGCGCGCCCGGGATGGATTCGAGCCGCTGGCCGCGCATGCCGTCGTGCACCGTCGAGGCCAGCAGGCCACGACTGTAGGGGTGCTGCGGCGCGTCGACCATCCGCTCGACGGGCGCCATCTCGACCAGTTTGCCGGCATACATGACACCGATCCGGTCGGAGACCTCGACGGCCACGCCGATATCGTGGGTGACGAAGATGACGCCCAGGTTGAACTCGCGCTGCAGCTCGCGGATCAGCAGCAGCACCTGGATCTGCACCGTGGCATCGAGCGCCGTGGTCGGCTCGTCGGCCAGCAGCAGGGTCGGATTGCACGACAGAGCCAGCGCGATCATGGCGCGCTGGCGCATGCCGCCCGACATCTCGTGCGGATAGGCCTTCAGCCGCTGCGCCGGCGAGGGGATGCGGACCATCTCCAACAAGTCCTTGGCGCGCTTCATGGCCTCGGTCTCGCTCTTGCCGGTGTGGCGGCGCACCGTCTCGGCGATCTGCTGGCCGATGGTGAAGACCGGATCGAACGCCGTCGCCGGCTCCTGGAAGATCATCGAGACCCGTTGCCCACGCAGGTCGGACAGGGCCCTGGGCTCCATCTCCAGGACTTCGTCGCCCTGAAGCTTGATGCTGCCGGACCAGCGCGTCCGATGCTCGGGGTGCAGCCGCAGGATCGAGCGTAGGGTGACGCTCTTGCCCGAGCCGGATTCGCCCAGGATTCCAAGCGTCTCGCCGCGCGCGAGGTCGAAGCTGACGCCGTTGACGGCATGCACCGTCCTGTCGGGCGTGACGAAAGTGACGTGGAGGTCGCGGACCTGAAGCAGGTTGGTCATGCAGCCATCGCCTTGGAATGGCCCGAGCCCGCCACGCGCATGTGGCAGGCCACGGCCTGGTGTCCGGACTGCGCCAGGAGCGGCTCGGTGCGCGCGCAGACGTCCTCGGCGAAGGGACAGCGCGTGCGGAACCGGCAGCCCGAGGGCGGATCGATGGGGTTGGGCGGATCGCCCTGGATCGGCGCCTCGCGCGTGCGCTTGCGCGGATCCATCGATGGCCGCGCCGAAAGCAGCGCCCGCGTGTAGGGATGCTGCGGGTCGCCGTAGATCGCCTCGACGGGCCCCAGTTCGACGATCTTGCCGAGATACATGACCAGCACGCGATCGCTGAGATACTGCACGACGTTGAGATCGTGGCTGATGAAGACGTAGGTGAGGTCGAGCTCGGTCTTGAGGTCGACCAGCATGTTCAGCACCTGCGCCTCGACCGACTTGTCGAGCGCCGATACCGCCTCGTCGAGGATGATCAGCCGCGGCCGCAGCGCGAGCGCGCGGGCGATGTTCACCCTCTGGCGCTGGCCGCCCGACAGTTCGTGCGGATAGCGCGTGGCGTAGTTCACCGGATCGAGGCCGACCTTGCTCAAGAGATCGCGTACCCGCTCGCGCGCCTCGGCCGCGGGCAGGCCGTGGGCGCGCGGCGCGAAGGCCAGGGTCTCGGCGATGGTCAGGCGCGGATTGAGCGAGGCGTAGGAATCCTGGAACACCATCTGCACCTGGCGGCGCAGCTCGTTCACCGTGATGCCGTGCGGCTCATCGACCGGATCGCCGTCCAGCACCATCGTGCCTTTGTCCGGCTTGATCAGGCGGATCAGCAACCGCGCGACCGTCGACTTGCCACAGCCCGATTCGCCCACGACGCCCAGGGTCTCGCCCTTGGCGACGGAGAGGGTGAGATCGTCGACCGCGCGCACGACCTTGGTGGTGCGGCCAAGCAGGCCGCCGGCGATCGGGAAGTGCTTGCGCAGGCCGGTCGCCAGCAGCAGTGGCTGGGCCGGCCCGCCGCGATCCTCGATGGGAAGCAGCGTGTCCATGTCAGGCCTTCACGTCCATGGCCGCACGCAGGCCATCGCTCATCAGGTTGAAGCAGATCGAGGTGATGAAGATCATCACGCCCGGCAGGGCCGCGAGGACCGGATTGACGTAGATCGCCTGGCGCAGCGTGTTCAGCATCAGGCCCCACTCGGGTTCCGGCGGCTTGACGCCGAGGCCGAGGAAGCTGAGGCCCGCCGCCAGGATGATCGCGACGCTGATCAGCGACGTCGCATAGACCAGGATCGGGCCCAGCACGTTGCCCAGCACGTGGACGCGCACGATGGTGAAGGCCGAGGCGCCGCTGGCCTTGGCCGCATCGACGAAGTCGAAGCCGCGCACCTGCGTGGTGACGCTCTCCGAGACACGGCAGATCGGCGGGATGAACACCAGGGTGAGCGACAGCAGCGTGTTCTCGGTGCCGGCGCCCATCGCACCCGACAGCGAGATCGCCAGCAGCACCGACGGGAAGGCGTAGAAGACGTCCATGATGCGCATGATCGCCATGTTGGTCTTGCCGCCGACGAAGCCTGCGAGGATGCCCAGACTGCCGCCGATCAGCAGGGCGAACACCACCGGTGTCACGCCCATGAACAGCGACAGCCGGCCGCCGTAGATCAGGCGGGCGAACATGTCGCGCCCCAGCTCGTCGGTGCCCAGCCAGTGATTGGGTGACCCCAGCGGATAGAGGCGGCGCAGCATCGAGGTCTTGTAGGGATCCGCCAGATAGAGATAGGGCGCGGCGATCGACGCCAGCACCAGCAGGATCAGGATCGCGGCGCAGACCAGGGTGACCGGATCGCGGCGCAGGCGCCGTCCGACCGACTGCCAGTAGCCGCGGCCGGCGGAGGTGGGCGTGGGCTTCACCAGGATGGCGCCGCCGACGTCGAGGGAGGGACTTTGCAGGGCCATCGGTTCAGCCTCGCTTGATGCGGGGATCGACCATGGTCTGGATGATGTCCACGGTCAGGTTGAGCAACATGAAGAAGCCGGCCAGCACCAAGGTCGTTCCCTGCAGGATCGGCAGGTCGCGGCGAAAGATGGCGCTGTTCAGCAGGAAGCCGGTGCCTGGCCAGGCGAACACCGTCTCGATCAGGATCGAGCCGCCGATCAGGTTACCGGCCTGCAGGCCCATGACGGCGAGGCAGGTCGGGGCGGCGTTCTTCAGCACATGGAAGAGAATGCGGCTGTCGCGCATGCCCTTGGCCTGCAGCGCCGTCACGAACTCCATGCTGAGCGTTTCCTTCACGGTGGAACGCACCGTGCGGGTCACGACGCCGAGCGGGATCACGGAGAGCGCTATGGTGGGGAGTACCATGTGGGCAAGGTGGGCACGATCGAAGGTCCAGCCGGTCGAGTTCTCCGGCCCGATGCCCATGGGCGGCAGCACGCCGAGTTCGACGGCGAAGATGATGACCAGAACGATCGCCAGCCAGAAGTGGGGCACGCTGACGCCGATCAGCGAGATCACCGTGACCAGCCGATCGACGATGCGCGACTTGGCATAGGCAGCCGCGGTTCCCAGGACGACCGCCAGGCTGAAAGCGAGCAGCGTTGCGGCGATCGCCAGGATGATGGTGTTGCCGAAGGCGCTGCCGACCTCCGCCGCCACCGACCGGCCGGTGCCGATCGAGGTGCCGAGATCGCCCGTCAGGGTCACGCCGAGCCAGCGCAGATACTGGACCGGCAGCGGCTGATCGAAGCCATAATATTCCTTGAGCTTGTCGACGACCTCCTTCGGCGCGTCGGGCGGCACGATCGCCGAGATCGGATCGCCCGGCGCGAGATGCACCAGCGCGAAGACGAGCAGCGACACGCCGAAAGCGACGGGCACCAGGTAGATCAGGCGGCGTAGGGCGTAGAGGAGCATTGCGGCCCGCCTCTCCTTTGGTTGCTGTGGGCTATTTGATTTCGACCGGCGTGAGGTCCTGGAACCAGCTCTGCGCCTGCACGAAGCCCTTCACCTTGGGGCTCATGGCGCGCGGATTGAGGTCGTGCGCGATCCACACCCAATAGGCCTGGTCGACGATGTAGGTGTGAACGGCGGACAGGGCCTTGGTCTGCTCGGCCTTGTCGAAGCTCGTGTGCGCCTTGTTGATCATGGCATCGAGCTTCTCGTCTTTCAGGATGCCCCAGTTGGCGCCGACCGGCGGGACGAAGTTGCTGTTCATCAGGCGCGTGAAAGCGGAATAGGGATCGACCGTGGCGCGGCTGATGTTGATGCCGTTGACGCCCGCCTTCTTGGCGTTGTCACCCGTCACCGGCTGGAAGGAGAAGTTCACCAGCGCGTTCCACTCCATCACCTCGAACGAGGTGTCGAAGCCCACCGCATTCAGGTTCTCCTGCACGTACTCGTTCATCGGCAGCGGCAGCATCTGGCCCGAGCCCGAGGTCGAGATGGCGATCTTGATCTTGGGCTTCTTGGTCGCGCTGTAGCCCGCCTCGGCCAGCAACTTCTTTGCCGCTTCGGGATCGTACTTGATGTCGAAGGCCGGCGAGCCGAACCACGGATGGCCGGGATAGACATGGCCCTTGGACTCGATCATCAGCCCGCCCAGCAGCTTGTTGAGGCCGGCGCGATCGATGGCGAGATTGGCCGCCTTGCGCACGCGCACATCGGTCCACGGCGAGCCTTCGACCATGGAGGGCTGATAGGCCCAGTTGTGCGGATACTTGTTGGTGACGATGGTCATGCCGCCCTGCTTGAGGCGCGGGATGGCGTCGGGGGCAGGCACTTCGATCCAGTCGACCTGTCCGGCCAGCAGCGCGGCCGTGCGGGTCGCCGCTTCCGGCATCGGGAACAGGATCACCTTGTCGAGCTTCGGCACGCGCGCCTTTTCCCAGTAGTCGGCGTTGCGCGAGAGCTCCATGCGCTCGCGCGGCACGACGCGGTCGACCTTGAACGGGCCGGTGCCCGAGGGATTGAGCGCGACCTTGTTCCAGTCCTTGCCCTGCTTCTCCCAGTTGGCCGGGCTCGAATAGAAGACGTAGGACATGTCGTACGGGAACAGCGAGTTGACGATGCGCGTCGTGAGCTCGACGGTGTTCTTGTCGACCTTCTTGTAGCCGACCAGCGTCGGGATGCGCGCGCGCACCTGCGCCATCTGCTTGCTGTCGAACTGCGGCGACTTGTCGTTCAACACCTTGTCGAGGTTCCAGATCACGGTGTCGGCGTCGAAGTCCGAGCCGTCGTGGAACTTGACGCCCTCGCGCAGCTTGAAGATCCACTTGGTCGGCTCGCCCTCGACCGGCGCCCAGGACAAAGCCAGCCCGGGCCGGATGTCGGCGATCGTGTCGGCCTTCGACAGATCCCAGTTCACGAGTGCGTCATAGATCGTGTAGCCGGCGAACCGGAACCCCTCGAACCCCTGGTCGGGCTGGCCCGTCGTCAGCGGGATGTCGGCCGCTGTCATGCCGATGCGCAGTGTGCCCTGCGAGAGGGCAGGTGTTGCGGTTGCTGCGAGGATGGCCAGGCCGGTGGCGGCGACGCGAAGACGGTTGAACATTCACTACTCCCCGGTTCGGCGATCCCGTCGGCAACCCCGACGCGAGACGCTGTCCGTTCCGTCATGCAAGCGCCAAGCCAACGCAACAAATGCGCGCCACAACTGAAGCGGCATGTCGATTGCATGCACCAATCGTTGCGGAGGGATGTCATGACATCGTCGACCAAGGCGCCGACGCTCGAGGAATTCCGGTTACGCGCCGCGCTGACCGGTCTCACCTTGACCGAGGAAGATATCGGCCACCTGCACAAAGGCTATGTCGGCCTGCTGGGGCTGATGGAACGCGTCCCCGAGCGCTGGGCGTGGGCCGCCGAGCCGCCGCAAGTCTTTCGCGCCGACGAGTAGAGTCTCCCATGACCGATTTGACGACGAGCGATCTCACCACACTGGGCATCGCCGAGGCCGGCCGCCTGATGGCGCGCGGCGAACTCACTTCGACGGCGCTGACGGAGGCCTTCCTCGCACGCATCGCCACCGTCGATCCTATGCTGTCGAGTTACATCACGGTCACGGCGGAGCTGGCGCTGAACGCTGCGCGGCAGGCCGACATGGAGATGAAGGGAGGCCTGCGGCGCGGACCGATGCACGGCATCCCGATAGGGCTGAAGGACATCTACGAAACCGCCGGTATCAAGACGACCGGCCATTCGCATCTCAAGATCGACTATGTGCCGGCCATCGACGCCGAGACGGTGCGACGCTTGAAGGCCGGCGGCGCCGTCATCCTGGGCAAGCTCGGCACGCACGAATTCGCCAACGGCGCGATGACATCGGACCAGCCGTTCCCGCCGGTCCGCAACCCATGGAACACCGCGCTCCAGCCCGGCGGGTCCTCCAGCGGCTCGGGCGCCGCGATTGCAGCCGCGCTCTGCATGGGCGCGATGGGGTCCGACACCGGCGGCTCGATCCGCAACCCGGCGGGCTACTGCGCCACGGCCGGCATCAAGCCGACCTATGGTCTGGTGAGCCGCTGCGGAATCTTCCCGCTCTCGTTCAGCCTCGACACGGCCGGGCCGATGGCCTGGACGACCGAGGACTGCGCGCTGATGCTCGACGTGCTGGCCGGCTACGATCCCAACGACCAGGCCTCGGCGCGCGCGCCCAAGGTCGATTACGGCGCGGCGACGCAACGTCCGATCAAGGGTATGCGCATCGCGCTGGCGCGCCGCTGGTACGAGGGCCCGAAGGGCAAGCTCTCGGACGACATGGCGGCGGGCATGGAAGAAGCCGTGCGTGTGATGCGCGATCTCGGCGCCACAGTCGACGAAGTGATCTTCCCCGACATCCGCGACTATCACATCTGCGGCCGCGTCATCATCACCACCGAGGCGCACGCCATCCATCGTCGCGACGTGATCGAGCGGCCCGAGAAGTTCGGCTATACGACGCGCCGCCGCTTCCAGCTCGGCGCGTTCCTGTCGGCCGAGCAATACCTCTCGGCACTGCGCTTCCGCCGCAAGCTGCAGCAGGACACGCGCGAGGCGATGCGCGGCTACGATCTGGTGATGACGGCCAACCAGTGGGGTCCGCCGGAAGGTTTCGAGGATCCGGCGCCGATCTTCCACTTCCTCGGCAAACCCTCGCTCAGCATGCCCTTCAACGTCACGGGGCAGCCCGCCGCTGCAGTGTGCTGCGGCTTCGACGCTCAAGGCCTGCCTCTCGCCTTCCAGCTCGCCGGCCGCGCGTTCGACGAGGCCAGCGTCCTGGCCGCCGGCTCTGCCTACGAACGCGCCACGCCCTGGCGTTCGCACCGACCGAAGCTCTGACAGGAGTCCCGCCATGAGCGTGTCCCGCCGTTCCTTCATCGCCGCCGGCGCGCTGGCGGCGTTGCCGATGCCTGCGTTCGCCCAGGAAAAGGTCGTGCGCTTCGGCATCTCGATGGCCGACGTCCCGCTCACCACCGGGCAGCCCGACCGCGGCGCCGGCGCCTACAAGTTCACCGGCTACACCCTCTACGATCCGCTGGTCGCCTGGGAGATGGACATCTCCGACAGGCCGGGCAAGCTGATCCCCGGCCTCGCCACCGGGTGGAAGGTCGACGATACCGACAAGACGCTGTGGGTCTTCAAGCTGCGCGACGGCGTGAAGTTCCACGACGGATCGGGCTTCAACGCCGACGCCGTGATCTGGAACTTCGACAAGGTGTTCGACACCAAGTCCCCGCAGTTCGACCAGCGCCAGGCCTCGCAGGTTCGGCCGCGCCTGCCGTCGGTCGCGAGTTACCGCAAGGTCGACGACATGACCGTGGAGGTGAAGACCAAGGTCGTCGATGCGCTCTTTCCCTACCAGATGCTGTGGTTCCTGGTGTCGAGCCCGGCCCAGTTCGAGAAGCTCGGCAAGGACTGGAACAAATTCGCCTCCGAGCCGTCGGGCACCGGCCCGTTCAAGCTGGCCCGCCTGGTGCCGCGCGAGCGTGCCGAACTGGTCAAGAACGAGGCGTACTGGAATCCGAAGCGCATTCCCAAGGCGGATCGCATGATCCTGGTCGTCGCGCCCGAGGGCGCGACGCGTACGGCCGCCTTGCTTTCAGGCTCGGTCGACCTGATCGAGACGCCGACGCCCGACACGGTCGATCGGCTGACCAAGGCCGGCATGAAGATCGTGCAGAACGTGACGCCGCACGTCTGGAACTATCACCCCTCGATGCTGCCGGGCTCGCCCTGGACCGACATCCGCCTGCGCAAGGCCGCCAATCTCGCGATCGACCGCACCGCCATCGTCCAGCTGCTGGGTGGTCTGGCCACACCGGCTTTCGGCCAGGTCGACAGATCGAGCCCGTGGTTCGGCAAGCCCAGCTTCGAGATCAAGTTCGCGCCCGACGAGGCGCGCACGCTGATGAGCGCGGCCGGCTTCAGCAAGGCCCAGCCACTCAAGACCAAGTTCGTGGTGGCCTCGGGCGGCAGCGGCCAGATGCTGTCGCTACCGATGAACGAAGCCATCCAGCAGATGTTCAAGGACGTCTATATCGACCTCGACTTCAAGGTCGTCGAGCTCGAGGCGCTCTACACGGCGTGGCGCGCCGGCGCCAAGGCCGAGATGAACAAGGACGTGACGGCCAACAACATCGCCTATGTGACGTCGGACCCGCTCTACGCCTTCACGCGCTTCTTCGCCTCGAACCAGGGCGCGCCCGTGGGCGTGAACTGGAGCAACTATGCCAGCCCCGAGGTCGACAAGCTCATCGACGAGGCGCTGGCGCAGTTCGACCCGGCCAAGCAGGACGCGATCATGGCCAGGGTCCACGAGAAGGTGGTCGACGACGCCGTGCTGATCTGGGTCGTCCACGACACCAACCCGCACGCCCTGTCGCCCAAGATCAAGTCGTACATCCAGGCCCAGCACTGGTTTCAGGACCTGACGACGATCGGGGTCTAACCTTTGTCATCCTGAGCGAAGCGAAGGATCTCGCGCCCGATACAGCACCGCTGTTGCAGGCGTTAGGTCCTTCGCCTTCGGCTCAGGACGACAGTGATCAGCACCCAAGCTTCTTCGCGAGATCGATCATCGACGTGCCCACCGCATTCCACTCGCCCTCGGCCTTGAGGTCGCGCTTCTGGTTGGGGCCGTGTTCGGTGGGGCGCAGGACGAAGCCCGTCGACAGGCCGCACTTCTGCGCCGCCGCCAGGTCGCCGTTGTGCGCCGCGACCAGCATCACCTGCTCGGGCTTGACGTACATGCTGTCGACCACGCCGAGATAGGCTTCGGGGTCGGGCTTGTAGTGATGGAAGGTCTCGCCGGAGAAGCAGTGATCCCAGGGAATGCCGCCGTTCTTGGCCATGTTGATCAGCAGCGCCACGTTGCCGTTGCTGAGTGTGGCCACGACATACTTCTTCTTCATCATGCCGATGCCCTCGACCGAATCGGGCCACGGCCGCAGTCTGTGCCAGAGGTGGGTGAACTCCCACGCGCCGTCCTCGCCCGGATGCTTCAGGCCCCGATTCTTCAGGAGCATCTCGAAGGCTTCCTTGTGCAGGTCGTCGATGCGCGTCCACGGCAGCTCGCCCTTCCGCACGCGACCCATCTGCGGCTGGTAGAGGCCGCGCCAGTCGTCGGCGAAGCTCGTCCAGTCGGTCTCGATTCCGTATTTCTTGCCGAGCGCGGGCAGATCGGCGATCAGGCTGCCGCGCCAGTCGACGACGGTGCCGAATACATCGAAAATGCAGACCTTCAGATTGGCGGGGACCTTGGACATTGGGTAGCTTCCTCACATGGTTTGGAAGCACGATAGAGTGAGCGGCGCGGACGGCAAGCCAAGATGCGGCTGGGTCTCCGACGATCCGCTCTACCAGGAATACCACGACACGGAATGGGGACGTCCGCTGCGCGACGATCGCGCGCTGTTCGAGCTCCTGACCCTGGAAGGCTGCCAGGCCGGCCTTTCGTGGATCACCGTGCTGCGCAAGCGCGAGCACTACCGCAAGGTCTATGACGGGTTCGATCCGGTGAAGATCGCCCGCTATCGCCCTGCGAAGCTGGAGAAGCTGCTGCTCGATCCCGGCATCATCCGCCACAAGGGCAAGATCGCCGCCAGCGTGAGCAACGCCCAGGCCTATCTCGCGCTGAAGGAGCGCGAGGGCTCCTTCTCGAAGTTCCTGTGGAGCTTCGTCGGCGGCACGCCGAAGAAGAACCGCCCGAAGACCCTCAAGGACGTGCCGGCGCGCTCGGCCGAAAGCGACGCCCTGTCGAAAGCCCTTCAGAAGGCCGGCTTCAAGTTCGTCGGCTCCACCATCTGCTACGCCTTCATGCAAGCCTCGGGCATGGTCGACGACCATGTCGCGGGCTGCCACTGCGCCAAGGAGTAAGTCGTTGTCCAAGCGTGTCTACATCGCGGCCCTCGGGACCGAGACCAACCAGTTCGTACCCTTCCCGACCGGCCTGCGCGGCTACCAGGAGCATGGGATCTGGCACGGTGACGCCACGAAGCACGAGCCGACCAACTTCACCGCGCCCGTCCATGTCTGGCGCAAGGAGACCGAGAAGCGCGGCTGGACGGTGATCGAGGGTCTGTCGACCTTCGCCGCGCCGTCGGGCACGACCGTGCGCAAGGTCTACGAGGATTTCCGCGACGAGATCCTCGACGGCGTGAAGGCCGCCCTGCCGCTCGACGCCGTGCTGATCAACGTGCACGGCGCCATGGTGGCCGACGGCTACGACGACTGCGAGGGCGATCTCCTGTCGCGCATCCGCGCCATCGTCGGGCCCAAGGTGGCGATCGGCGCCGAGTTCGACCTGCACTGTCACCTGAGTGCCCTGATGCTCGAGAGCGCCGACGTGCTGGTCGGCTACAAGGAGTATCCGCACACCGACACGATGGAGCGGGCGGTCGAACTGTTCGCTATCATCGCCGACACGGTCGAAGGCAAGGTGAAGCCGGTGATGGCGCGCTACGACTGCCGCATGATCGCGCAGTACCGCACCTCCGTGCCGCCGATCAACGAGTTCGTCGTTCGCATGAAGAGCCTCGAGGGCAAGGACGGCATCCTCTCGGTGTCGCTGAGCCACGGCTTCTCCTTCGCCGACGTGGAGGACGTGGGCACGCGCACGCTGGTGGTGGCCGACGGCGACCGGGCGAAGGCCGAGGCGCTGGCCGAGCAGCTCGGAAAGGAGCTGTGGGACAATCGCGAGCGCTATGCCACCCGGTACCTCACCGTCGACGAGGCAATGGACCGCGCCGCCTCGCACAACCAGGGCCCGCTGGTCCTGGCCGACCGCGCCGACAATCCCGGCTCCGGCGCACCGGGCGATTCGACCTTCGTGCTGAAGGCGCTGGTCGAGCGCGAGATCGGCCCGGCTTTGTTCGGCGTGATGTGGGATCCGATGGCCTTCCAGATCGCCGAGGAGGCGGGCGAGGGCGCGCGCATCCGCATGCGGCTGGGCGGCAAGTCGGGCACGGTGAGCGGCGATCCGGTCGACCTCGACGTCACGGTGAAAAAGATCGCCCGCAACGTCTTCCAGCCCTACGGGCCGGTGATGTCGCCGCTGGGCGACATGGCGCTCTTGTCGTCGGAGCATGTCGACATCGCCATCTGCACCCGTCGCAACCAGACCTTCCATGCCGACGCCTTCCGCGCCGTCGGCGCCGAGCCGGCCGACTACCGCGTCGTCATCGTGAAGAGCGCGCAGCATTTCTATAACGGCTTCGTCGGCGTCGCGAAGGAGATCCTCTACGTCGCCACCCCCGGCGCCGCCGACCCCGACGTCACCCGCTGGCCCTACACGAAGCGCAAGACGCCGTTCTGGCCGAAGGTGGCGGATCCGTGGAAGTAAACCATGCTCCTCCCCCGTCACACGGCGGAGGACACAGGAGGGGGGAAGCAACGCGATAAATGCTTCGTCTGAGGCTCTCCCCCTCCGGCCTTCGGCCACCTCCCCCGTATGACGGGGAGGAAAGAGATCAGAGCAACGGCTCCAGTGCCTCGCGCGTCGTCTTGCCTTCGACCACGGGCACGACCTCGAATTCGACGACGTCCTGCCAGTCGGCGATCCAGCGCTGGAAGGTGGTGATGTCGTCGGTGCGCATGAGCTGGAAGCAGCGGCCGAGATCGGCGGTGACGTAGCTCGCGACGAACTCGAGTCCGTCGGGCAGGCCGCGGCCCTTCTGGAGCTTGCGATAGACGGCCTTGCCGTCCTGGTTCTTCAACTTCTCGACGACCATGAACAGCATCTCGGTCTCCTGTCGTGTCTGATGTAGTATTGTCGTGCGACAGTTAAGACAGGGACAACACAAATGAAGATCGCCGTCGTCGGCGCCTCGGGGCGCATGGGCCAGATGCTGGTTCGCCAGATCGCGCGGACCGAAGGCGTGACCTTGGCCGCCGCCAGCGAGAGGCCGGGCTCCAAGGCGCTGGGCAAGGATGCGGGCGAGGTCGCCGGCATCGAGCCGAACGGCGTGCTGATCGGCGACGACAGCGCCGCCGCCATCCGGGCCGCCCAGTGCGTGATCGATTTCACCATCCCGGAAGCGACCGTGGCGCATGCCAGGGTGGCCAGCGAGAACGGCGTCGCCATGGTGATCGGCACGACCGGCCTCGACCCCGTCCAGACCAAGTTGATCCAGGACGCGGCCAAGAAGGTGCCGATCATGTGGGCGGCCAACATGGCCCTGGGCGTCAACATCCTGCTGGCGCTGGTCGAGAAGACCGCGTCGATGCTCGACCCCAGCTACGACATCGAGGTGCTGGAAATGCACCATCGCCACAAGATCGACGCGCCCTCGGGCACCGCGCTGGCGCTCGGCCGTGCCGCGGCGGCGGGCCGCAAGGTCCAGCTCGAGGAAGTCTGGCGCAAGAGCCGCGACGGCCATACCGGCGCGCGGCCGAGCGGCGAGATCGGCTTCGCCACCCTGCGCGGCGGCGAGGAGGTGGGCGTGCACACGGTCTACTTCGCGGCCGCCGGCGAGCGGCTCGAACTCAACCACCGCTCCTTCAGCCGCGAGACCTATGCGGCTGGTGCGGTGACGTCGGCCAAGTGGCTGGACGGCCGGAAGCCTGGTCTCTACGGCATGAAGGACGTGCTGGGGCTGTAGACGAGGGCTATTCGTCCCAGACGTGGTCGTAGCGCGGCGCGCGCATCTCGGCGAGGGCGGCCTTGAGCTGTTCGGCGACGCGCAGGCGTTCGTCGGGGCCGAGGAAGCGACCGATCACGGCGCGGTTGCCGCGCGAGGTGACCACCAGCCGCTCCTCGGTCGCCTCGACCTTCAGCCAGTAGGCGTCGAGCCGCAGCTCCTCACGTTCGCCGTCGGGCGCGATCCGGACCACGACCAGGTCGTGGTCGGTCAGGGTCAGCGTCTCGGTGCGTCGTGCATCGAAATAGCTGCGCTTGAACAGCCACCACAGCAGGAAGACGTCGAGGCCCATGAAGCCGAAGACCGGCCAGGCGCCCATGAGGAACAGGGGCAGGCCGATCACCAGGTTGGCGGCCACGGCGGCCAGCATGACGAAGCGGAAGCCGTCCGCAGACAGGCTGCGATAGGGCTTCAGCGAGGTGGCGAAATGAACCGCCGGAACGGGCGTTTCGGTCATGGTAGGAAGAAATATGGCCCTGATGAAGACCGCCGTCATCCCCGAGTTCTTTGCACGCCTCGAGAAGGCGATGCCGGAACCCGAAACGGAACTGGAATACGACAATGTCTACCAGCTCCTGGTGGCCGTCGTGCTCTCGGCGCAGGCGACCGATGTCGGCGTGAACCGGGCGACCGGACCGCTGTTCAAGGTCGTGAAGACCCCGGGCCAGATGGTGGCGCTGGGCGAAGCGAAGCTGATCGACCACATCAAGACGATCGGCCTGTTCCGCACCAAGGCCAAGAACGTGATCACGCTCAGCCACCTCCTGCTGGAGCGGCATGGCGGCGAGGTGCCGCGCACGCACGAAGAGCTGGAGGCGCTGCCGGGCGTCGGCCGCAAGACCGCCAACGTGGTGATGAACGTGGCCTATGGCGAGGCGACCATCGCCGTCGACACGCACATCTTCCGCGTCGGCAACCGCACCGGGCTGGCCCCTGGCAAGAATCCGCTGCAGGTCGAGCTGAAACTGCTGAAGCGCGTGCCCGAGGAGTACAAGCTGCATGCCCATCACTGGCTGATCCTGCACGGCCGATACACCTGCAAGGCGCGGACCCCCCTGTGTCCCGCCTGCGCGGTGAACGACCTCTGCACGTTCAAGGGGAAGACCGTCGCGGCCTAGCCGTTCGGCTCCCCTTCGCCCGCTTCCGGGCCGGCGCCGAGGCCGCTGCCTTCGCGGTCTTGACCGCCTCGGCCAGCGCCACGGCGAGACGGCCACCGCGGCGGTCCTGGCGTTCCAGCATCACGATGTTGCGGATCAGCTGCGGTTCGCCGAACGGCAGGCAGGTGAGCTTCAGGCCGGCGAAGATCTCGTCGGACACCGCGAGCACGGCGACGCCCAATCCCTTCTCGACCATGCGCAGGATGATGTCCTGGCTGTCGAGCACCATCTCCTCATGGACCTCGACCCGCATGCGCCGCAGCTCGCGATCGATGACGCGACCGGCCCAGGCCTTGCTGTCGAAGCGGATGAAGGGCAGCTCGGCCAGCAGGTCGCGGGCGCTGCGCCGCGCTTGCCCGGGTGGCGCGAACAGCCAGAAGCGATCCTGATAGAGCGGTGTCCAGACGAGGCCGGCCGGATAGGGCCTTACGGGCTCCGTGGTCAGCGCCGCGTCGAGCTCGCCGGCCGCGACCTTCTCCGCCATTTCCGCCGACAGGCCGACCGACACCGAGACGCGGGCGCGTGGATGGGCACGGTTGAGCGCGACCAGCGCATCGGGCAGCACGCCGGCCAGTGCGGTCTGCACGGCGCCGATCCTGAGCCGACCGGTCAGCGATCTTTCGTCGCCCAGCGCACCGGCAATGTCGTCGTACAGCGCGAGCACCTCGGCGGACCGCGCCACGACGATCCGACCAGCCTCGGTCAGCACCGGCAGGCGGCGCGAGCGATCGAAGAGGGCGGCGCCGAACTCTTCCTCCAGCGCCTTCACCTGCAGGCTCACGGCGGACTGGGTCAGCCCGACCGCCTTGCCGGCGCCGGCGAAGGACCCGTGGCGGGCGATGGCCTGCAGGGTGCGGAGGGCGCGCAGCGACATGAGATCGATGATAATTCGTCATCGATCGGTTGAGTATTAAGAATTTTCGCTTGTGTTCTACAAGGGCGTAGACAGGGCCCATGAGCGCCGACGTGATCCTCGCCCTGCTGCCCATCGTCCTGCTGATCACGCTCGGCATCGTGCTGCGACGCGTCCGCTTCCTCGCCGACGGATTCTGGCCGCAGGCGGAGCGGCTCAGCTACTACGTGCTGGTGCCGTGCCTGTTCTTCCATAGCCTTGCCACGGCCAAGCTCGACGCGCTGCCGGCGCGCGAGCTCGTCACGACCCTGATCCTCTCGATCCTCGCCGTGGCCGGGCTCGTCGTCGCGTTGCGGCCGGTACTGCACGTCGACGGGCCCTCCTTCACCTCGATCTTCCAGGGCGGCATCCGCTTCAACAACTATGTCGGTGTAACCCTGGCCGCAGGCCTGTTCGGCACGCAGGGGCTTGCGCTGGCGGCCCTCTGCAGCGCCGCGATCGTGCCGACCGTCAACATTCTCTGCGTGCTGGTCTTTGCCCGTCACGGCGCCTCGCGGCTGAGCGGCCGCGGCATCGCCTTGCAACTGGTGACCAATCCGCTCGTGCTCGGCTCTTTCGCCGGCATCGGCTTTCAACTGCTCGGGCTCACGCTTCCGGCCGGTATCGAGCCGGCGCTAAGGGCGCTCGGTGGGGCGTCCCTGCCGCTTGGCCTGCTCTGCGTCGGCGCGGCCCTGGAATTCGGATCGGTGCGCGGCTGGATCGCGCCGGTCGCCACCTCCTCGGCGATCAAGTTCCTGGTCCTGCCGGTCGTGACGGTTGCGGTCGCCTGGCTCATGGGCCTGACGGGACCCGCGCTCGTCACCGCGCTCCTCTTCCAGGCCCTGCCGACGGCGTCCTCGGCCTACATCATGGCCCGCCAGCTCGGCGGCGACGCCCCGCTGATGGCCGGCATCACGGCGATGCAGACGCTCTTCGCACTCGTCGCCCTGCCGCTCGCGGCCGCCGGCATCGGCGCCCTCGCCGCCTGACGCTTTACGCCAGCGCCCGCAATCCGCGGCGCAGGGTGCGACCGTCGGCGACGGGCAGCAGCCGATCGATCTCGCCGTGTACCTCGACCCAGACCGGCATGGCCGACTGCAAGACGGCACGACCGGCCGGCGTCAGGATGAGCCGCCGCACACGGCGGTCGGCCGCATCGACGGCGACCTCCACCAGGCCGCGTTGCTCCAGCGGCTTCAGGTTGGCGGTGAGCGTGGTGCGATCCATCACCAGCAACGCGGCGATCGAGCCCATCGAGGGGGGCTCGGGTTGATTGAGCGAGGTGAGCAGCGAGAACTGGCCGCTGGTGAGACCGAGTGGCGACAAGGCTTCGTCGAAGCGGCGCGCCAGTGCGCGTGCGGCGCGTTGGGCGGCGAAGCACAGGCAGTGGTCGTAGACGTGCAGCGTCGTCTCGAACGAGGCGTTCAGCTTCTTTGACATATCGTAGTTACGTTGATATCAACCTTTCAGCTTGAAATCAACCAGCAGGAGGAACTGATGGCCTACGTGCAGGGATTTGTTTTGCCGGTGCCGGCCGACAAGAAGGAGGCCTATCGCAAGGCTGCCGCCGACTTCTCGCCGATCGCCAAGGAATTCGGCGCCACCCGCCAGGTCGAGGCCTGGGGCGATGACGTGCCCGACGGCAAGCTCACCGACTTCAAGGGTGCGGTGAAGGCCAAGCCGGACGAAGTCGTGGTCTTCTCGTGGATCGAATATCCCAGCAAGGAGGTCGCGGAAGAAGCGCACCGGAAGGTGATGAACGACCCGCGCATGCATGACATGGACATGCCCTTCGATGGCCAGCGCATGATCGTCGCGGGTTTTACGCCGATCCTCGACGAGGGCAACGCGGGCAAGACCGGCTATGTCGACGGCTTCCTCGCCGCGGTGCCGGCCGCCAACAAGCAGGCCTATCTCGACATGGCCACGAAGGCCGCCGCGGTGTTCAGGGACCATGGCGCGGTGCGCGTCGTCGAGACCTGGGGCGATAACGTGCCCGACGGCAAGGTCACCGACTACAAGGGCGCGGTGAAGGCCACGGCCGACGAGAAGATCGTCTATTCGTGGGTCGAATGGCCGTCCAAGCAGGTCCGCGACGAGGGCTGGAAGAAGATGATGGAGGATCAGCGCATGAAGGATCAGCAGATGCCGTTCGACGGCAAGCGCATGATCTATGGCGGCTTCGCGCCGATCCTCGACGTCTGAGGGGATCGCAATGGCCGTCGCCAAGAACACGATCTGCCTCTGGTTCGACAAGGACGCGGAGGACGCGGCCCGCTTCTACGCCGCGACCTTTCCCGACAGCGAGGTGACGGCGGTCCATCGTGCGCCGAGCGACTATCCATCGGGCAAGAAGGGCGATGTGCTGACCGTGCAGTTCACGGTCTGCGGCATCCCCTGCCTCGGCCTCAACGGCGGCCCGATGTTCAAGCAGACCGAGGCCTTCTCGTTCCAGATCGCCACCGACGACCAGGAAGAGACCGACCGCTACTGGAACGCCATCGTCGGCAACGGCGGCCAGGAAAGCGCCTGCGGCTGGTGCAAGGACAGATGGGGCCTGTCGTGGCAGATCACGCCCCGCGCGCTCACCGCGGCGATGGCGGCCGGCGGCGAGGAGGCGAAGCGCGCCTTCGAGGCCATGATGGACATGAAGAAGATCGACGTCGCCCGGATCGAGGCGGCGCGGCGAGGATGATTGCTGGGGGCGCGCGACTGCGAGCGGAGTAACCTCCGCTCTGAAGTCGCGCGTCTTCGTCGGCCACAATGAAGATCGCGCGCCCAGCCTATGCCGCGTCGGCGGTGATCGTGTCGGCGTCGTTGTCCACGACGACGGCGGTCTCGAAATAGCGGATGTCGGGCGGCGCGCCGTAGCGCTCGGCGATATAGGCCTGCCATTGCGGCGTATAGACCGCCTCGGCGTCGGCGCGGCTCTTCCAGAGATAGACGCCGCCGCCGATCCGCTTTTCCGCGTCGAACAGATAGTATTTGCGGATCAGCCCCTTCATGCCGCGATATTTCGGCGCCGAGCCCTTGAAGAGTTCGGCGGCCTTCTTCGCATCGATGTCGGCCGGCAGCTTGAAGTTCACGATGGCGGTGATCATGCGATCCTCCTTCACACGGGGGTGGCGCGCTCCTCGCGCACCTTCCAGAGCAGGATGAAGCCTACCACCAGGAAGAACAGAACGCAGGCCATGCCGATGCGGGTCGAGCCGCTGGCCGCGGTGACGATGCCGATGGCCATCGGCGCCATCCAGGCGGTGGCGCGGCCCGACAGGGCGAACAGGCCATAGAATTCACCGGTCATGCCCGGCGGCGCGATGCGGCCCACCATCGTGCGGCTGGCCGCCTGCATCGGCCCCATGCAGAAGCCGAGGATGAGCGCAAAGCCCATCAGTACCTGCTCCTGCAGCGATCCGAACAGGCCGCGCGTCGGGCTGATCGGGTCGGCCGGCACGACGAAGAAGACATGCGTGGCCGTGACGCCGACGATGCCCAGCGTCGCCAGGATCACGCCGGCGATGGCGATCTGGATCGTCCGCTTGCTGCCGATCCAGTCGTCGAGCCGGCCGCCGAGAAACGCGCCGGGAATCGCGAAGACCGTCAGGATGATGCCGAAGATGCCGAGCGTCACCGTGCTCCAGCCGAAGGTCGCGGCGGCATAGACCCCGCCGAAGGCGATGATCGCCGCCAGCCCGTCATTGTAGAGCATGAAGGCGATGAGGTAGCGCAGCACGTTGCCGAAGCGCGGAAGGCGCTTCAGCGTCGCCACGAGCGAACGCCCGCCTTCCCGCGCGGCGACCAGCAGGGGCTGGCGGAGCGCGCCGGCGGAATCCGGCGTGAACAGGAACATCGGCAGGACGAAGATCGCGATCCAGAGCGCCGAGGCGGGGCCGACCAGGCGCTCCAGTTCATGGCTGGCGGGATCGAGACCGAACAGCGGCCGGTCGTTGGAGGCCGCCAGGCCGAACATCGAGGGCATCGACACCGCGAGCACGATCAACAGCGACACGAGTCCGCCGCAGTAGCCCAGGCCCCAGCCGAAGCCGCTCAGCCGGCCCATGCGCTCGGGTCGCACGATGTTGGGCAGCTGGGCATTGTTGAACACGATCGACATCTCGGCGCCCACCGTGGCCAGGATCACCGCCCAGCTGATCGGCAGGATGAGATCGGGGCGATTGGGATAGGCGAACCACAGGCCGGCGCATCCCACCGCGAGCAGAAGCTGGAACGCGAAGATGAAGGGCTTGCGACGGCCGCCCGCGTCGGCCATGGCGCCGAGGAACGGGCTCATCAGCGCGATCAGGATGCCCGAGGCCGACTGGGTGAAGGCCCAGGCCGACTGCCCCTTCACCGGATCGCCCACCAGCACGTTGGCGAAGTAGGGTGCGAAGATGAACGTGGTGATGATGGTGAAGAAGGGCTGATTGGCCCAGTCGAACAGCGCCCAGCTGAACTGGCCGAGCGTCGAGGCTTCACGGACAGAATCACGCGCAGGTTGGACGCTCATACGAGTTCGACCTGTGTGTATCGACGAGCCGCAACGGCCAGTCGTCGATCATGGGTGAGAAGAGGAGCATCGAGCACCTCAGCCAAGGCGACGTACATCGCATCGTATGCGCTGAAATTGTTTCGCAGCATCCAGACGCGCGGCAACAGGAACTCGTGCGGATGCCGGTGAATTGGAAACGCCATGAAGTCTTCCAGTGCGGCCCGGCCTCGCTCCTCATCGAGGTCGCCTGCCAGGGCAAATCGGCGAATGACCTGGGCGATCTCCGCATCGAGCAGATAGGGCGCATGCAGCATTTCGGACGCGCCCAACAAGCGGGCCTCCACTGCCACACCCACGGGCGTTTGCAAGAGAGCCTCGAGCAAGGCCGAAGCGTCGACGACAATCACCTGCTGTCGCGTTCGGCACGCACGGCGTCGGCCGTATCGACAGACAAGACCACGGTCGACCGGCGCGCCAATCGCGCCCGGAGTTCCTCGATCGTCGGTCGCTCGGCCACCTCCCGGATCTGCTGCAGCAGATAGTCGGACAAGGACATGCCCGCCAGCGCCGCTCGCGACTTCAGTCGGCGATGCAGCGCGTCGGGAACGTTGCGAATCTGGATCATTGTCGACATGCGAAACAGCTAATCACATGTGCAACACATGTCAACGGATGTGCCTCGGCAATTGCCAGATCGCGTCCCGGTTTGTCGGCGAGAAGACCTTCTCCATGGCATCCCGCCAGGGCAGCCAGAGCTGGGCGACGTGCTCGGCGGGATCGAGCGTCGCCACCGTGAGCTCCGGGACCTGGAAGCCGAACACGTGCTCGACATTGTGAGTGACCTCCGGCGCGTAGCGCGCGCGCCACTGCGCCCAGATCTCGTAGCGATTGGTCTGCCGCCAGTCGGTCAGCGTGCCGACCACGAGGCCGGTCTCCTCCTTGAGTTCGCGCCGCGCCGTCACCTCGAAGTCCGGGTCGTCGGGTTCGCGCGAACCGGTCACGGATTGCCAGAGCCCGGTGCCCGTGCGTTCCAGCAGGAGCACGTCGAGACGCGGCGTGTAAACCACGACCAGCACGGATTCTGGGAGCTTGAAGGCCATCGGGCGCAGCATATAAGGTCCCGCGGCAGATTTCCGAGGGAACAATGAGCAAGCAGCTACAGGCCACCATCGACGCGGCATGGGAAGCACGGGACGGCGTCAACAGCGCCACCAAGGGCGAGGTGCGGGACGCCGTCGAAGCGGCGATCGCCGGCCTCGACGACGGCACCTATCGCACCGCCGAGAAGTTCGGCGACGAATGGGTCGTGAACCAGTGGCTGAAGAAGGCCGTGCTGCTCTCGTTCCGTCTCTACGATTCGGTCCCGATGGACGGCGGCGCCTCGTTCCCCGGCCTCGGCGCCGCGCCCTGGTTCGACAAGGTGCCGCTCAAGACGACCGGCTGGGACGCCGCCCGCTTCGCCAAGGCGAACTATCGCTCGGTCCCCGGCTCGATCGTGCGCCGCGGCTCCTACATCGCCCCGTCGGTCGTGCTGATGCCGTCCTTCGTGAACCTCGGCGCCTATGTCGACACCGGCACCATGGTCGACACCTGGGCGACGGTCGGCTCGTGCGCCCAGATCGGCAAGAACTGCCATCTCTCGGGCGGCGTCGGCATCGGCGGCGTGCTCGAGCCGCTGCAGGCCAACCCGGTCATCATCGAGGACAACTGCTTCATCGGCGCCCGCTCCGAGGTCGTCGAGGGCGTGATCGTCGGCACCGGCGCGGTCCTGTCGATGGGCGTGTTCATCAGCGCCACCACCAAGGTGGTCGATCGCGCCACCGGCCAGATCCACATCGGCAAGGTGCCGCCCTATTCGGTGGTGGTGCCCGGCAACATCGGCGGCGGCCCGGATCGTCCCTCGACCTATTGCGCCGTGATCGTGAAGACCGTCGACGAGCGCACCCGCTCCAAGACCTCGATCAACGAGCTACTGCGCGATTAGTCTCAGCTTCTTCCCCTTTGCGGGTTCCGCAAAGGGGAAGTGCCCTCGTCTTACGAGGGCGATGGGGTCATGACCCCTCCGTCGTCGTAGGACGACGACACCTCCCCATTTGAATCTATCGGATTCACACATCTCATAGTCCGAGGGAGGCGCCATATTTGATGGCGCGGAACTGATCGAGGCCGATGCGCATGACCTTCGGCCCTGGCTTGCCGTAGTAGCCGGTCCATCCTCCGAGCCTGGCGATGACCCAGGCTGCGAAGGCGAGGCTGGCTTTGGGGTGGGGATTGCGCTGTCGCTGGGTCTTGCCTTCGAGCCTGGCCGATACGGCTTCGAGGATAGGCTGATCCTGTGGCTCGAAGGCATCGCCAAGGCGTTGATCGGTCGTGCCGTCGCGGGCCTGCACGAGTTGCTTGATGGTGACGGCGGCGATGGCGGCGGCGGCCGTCAGGTTGATCATGGCCTGCGGCTCGCCGATATCGGCCGCCTCGATGTCGAAGCCTGCGGTCTTGAGCGTGCGGAAGAACTCCTCGATCGTCCAGCGCTGGCGATACAGATCGACGATCCTTCGCGCCTGAGGGCCGGTCGCGACAGGATGCGTCGTCAGCAATCGCCAGTGGATCGGCTGGCCGGCCGCTGGCGCCGAGGTCTCGCGCACGTCGACCAGGGTCAGGTCGAGCGTCTCGGGCAAGGTCGGATCGGCCCCATGCAGGGGCCGGCGCAAGGTCACCGGCGCGAAGCGCAGGGCAAGCTCGGTGTCACGCTCGGGCCGACCGGGCGCTGCCGGAATGGTCGCGGCGAAGCGGCCCTGCTCGGGTTGTCCGTCGATGAAGTCGAAGAGCAAGCCTTCAGCCTCTTGGGCCGATGTCTCGATGCGCCGGTTCTGGCAGGCCCGCACGATCAGCTCGACGTTCGCGGGACGGCGCGCGAACAGCTCGTAGAAGTCGCTCTCGCGGTCCGACACCGCCGTGATGCTGCGCGCCTGCGACAGCGCCGCACCGGCCTGACGAGCCCCGTCGATCCAGCGCTGCGATTCCTTGGCCTTCGTCTCGCGCTGGCGACGCGGCGCCCGCACCCCTTCAGCCCGGTTCCACACCTGCATCGACACCACGCCCAGCAAGGCCCCGCTGCCGGCTTCCACCGCCAGCACCGGGTGAAGCAGCAATCCCCGCGCTGCGCCGCCCTTGCCGACGATCCCGTACCCGGCGGCCGCCGCACGGCGACCGCCCAGCGCCAGTTCGCTGGTATCCTGGATGGCCACAACATCCCGGCCCGCCGCCCGACCTCCCGTCAGAGTGCCGGCGTGCTGTGACATCTCCTCCACCGTCACCGACCGGTTACGCAGCAGACGCGTGAACTGCATCTCCCGCGCCCGTGTTCCGCCGAGCCGTCGGATGCACGACCCGGGCTGCAGCACCAGCGCCGCATGCAGCAAGGCCCCCCTTTTTGCAGCCGGCGGTCGCCGAAACCACCAAGACCGTACTCGATCCCCGACATCGAACTCTCCATCCGCTGTGCCTCGGACAGAGAATCCAATCGCCTCACACCGCGCAACTAAGATGTGTGAATGCGATAGCCATTTGAATGGGGAGGCTCAATTCATACGTGACGCTTCCACTCCGGCTGGGCCCTGAGGTGTGCGCCTTCCTTGGCGAGAATCTTGGACGTGCGCTCGGGCGCGAAGCCCAGTTCGACGAAGGCCGGCCCGACATTGGCCACCTCGCGATAGTCGAGGATCAGGCCATCGCGCAGCTGCATCATCGAGCATCCTTCGAAGCCGACGCGCTTGCCCTCGGCGCCGGGCAGCTTCGAGACGTAGCTGAACGTGTAATAGGCGTAGAGCAGCTTGCCGTCGCTGACCGGCCGGTGCATGTCCCAGCGGAACTCGTGCGCGGTGCGATGGAACCAGTCGTCGATCATCTCGGCGATGCGCTCGCGGCCCACGAAGTCGCCGTAGAACACGTCGTGATAGACGGCGTCCTCGGTGAACAGGCTGGCGAACCCCTTGCCGTCGCGGCGCTCCACGGCCGAGCAGAAGGCCTTCAGCAGCTCCTGTGTGCTCATGCATTCCTCCGATTGAATTCGTTGGGCAGACACTAGCCCATCCTGTCGAGGAATGCCGGAGGGACGGCATCTGCCAGCCACACGCGGCCATCGACCCGATAGAAACGATGACCTTGCGCATGGGCGTCCCGCGCCCGGACGCCCAGCAGGACAGGCGTCGAACTCTTGCGCAACCCGACCTCGCGAGCGCCTGTCAGGTCGATGGAAAGATGAACATGGGTCCGCTCCATCGGGCGCAGTCCCTCGCTCAAGATGGCTTCCGCCGCCTCGGGTGAGGTTCCGTGATAGAGACGGGGCGGCGGTTCGATCGCCGGCCGGTCGATGGCCGCGTCGACGGAATGCCCGTAGGCCGCACGAATGCGCCCGGCCGAGATCTCGTGACGCTTCTTCTCGAAAGCGCTTCCGATCGCCTCCAGGTCGGCCGTCGTCACATCGCGCCATCGCGCGTCCGAGGCCCGAACCGCCGCAATGAACGCGTCGAGGGCCACCCAGCCGTCGACGTCCAGCTTCAGCCCATAGGCGGCCGGCTCATGTCGCAGGGCATGCGACACCAGCCTGCTCAGGTCGCGAAGGTGCTTCTTATCCATGTAAATCCATAATGCGGGGTCTGGCCTACGCCGTCTTCGTGTATTGTGGCGGTACGCCTGACTGGAGACTGTCGAATGAGCTCATGGATCTTCCTCGGCATCGTCGTCGCCATCGGCCTGTGGCTGATCGCCGTCTACAACGGCCTCGTCGGCGGCCGCAACCAGGCCCAGACCGCGTGGAGCCAGATCGACGTGCAGCTCAAGCGCCGGCACGATCTCATTCCCAATCTAGTGCAGGTGGTGAAGGACGCGATGGCGTACGAGCAGGAGACGCTCACCAAGGTGATCCAGGCGCGCAACAACGCGGTGGCGGCGAGCGGCAACGCCGCACAATCGGGTCCAGCGGAAGCGGCGCTCAGCCAGGCGACGCATGGCCTGTTCGCCCTGATGGAGAACTACCCGCAGCTCAAGGCCAACGACAATGTCATGCAGCTCCAGGAGGAACTCACGACCACCGAGAACAAGATCGCCTTCGCGCGCCAGTTCTACAACGACTCGGTGAACACCTATAACACCCGCCGCCAGAGCTTCCCGGCGGTGCTGGCCGCGGCGTCGCTGGGCTTCGGCCCGATGGACCTGTTCAACATGCCGGAGTCCGAACGCGAAGTGCCGAAGGTCGCGCTGCGCTGAGAGGGCACGGCGCATGAGCGCCACCACCGACTTCGTCGCCGCACAGAGCCAGAACCGCCGCAACACGATGGTGCTGCTGGCGGTGCTCACCGTCATTGCGGGCGGCATCGGCTATCTGGTCGGTGCGCTGCTGGAGGGCGAATCCTCCGGTTCCCTGCCGGCCGTCAGTCAGATGGGCATCGCGGCCGCCGGCCTGATGGCGGCCGTCAGCATCGGCTGGAGCGCGATCTCGCTGGCGGTGGGCGACAAGATGGTGCTGTCCATGGCCGGCGCCAAGGTGATCGAACAGCAGGACGCGCCGCAGCTCTACAACGTGGTCGAGGAGATCTCGATCGCCGCGGGCGTGCCGATGCCCCGGGTGATGGTGCTTGAGACCGACGCGCTGAACGCCTTCGCCACCGGCAACAAGGTCGGCAACGGCACGATCGCGGTCACACGCGGGCTGCTGAATTCGCTGACCCGCGACGAGCTGCAGGGTGTGGTGGCGCACGAGATGGCGCATCTGCGCAACCTCGACACGCGCTATATGGTCGTGGTCGGCGTCACGGTCGGCCTCATCGCTTTGGTCTGCGACATGGCGCTGCGCACGATGAACCTGGGCCGGATGCGCAGCGACGACCGCAAGGGCAGCTCGGGCGGCGGCCTTCTGATCATCGTGCTGCTGGTGGTCGCGATCCTGGCGCCGCTCGCGGCCAAGGCGGTGCAGATGGCGGTCTCGCGGCAGCGCGAGTATCTCGCCGATGCCACCTCCGTGCAGTTCACGCGAAATCCCAATGGCCTCATCTCCGCGCTGGGCAAGCTCGCAGAGAAGGCCGCGCCCTTTCCCGGAGTGAGCCGTGCCACGCAACACCTCTTCATCGTCAATCCCATCCACCAGTTCACGTCCAAAACGCCGGCACTCCTCGCCACGCATCCCGATATCGAGGATCGCATCGCTCGCCTGCGCAATCTGGGCGCTTAACACCGGGCTCGCGGCGGCGTTCGACCTGCAGGGGCATCGCGGGGCGCGCGGGTTGGCGCCCGAGAACACGCTGGCTGGCTTCAAGGTGGCGCAGGATCTGGGCGTCACGACCCTCGAGACGGACCTCGCGGTGACGCGCGACGGAGCCGTCGTCATCAGCCACGATCCGGTCCTCAACCCTGCCCTGACGCGCGGGCCGGACGGCCAGTGGCTCACGGCGGCAGGCCCCGCCATCCGCACGCTGACCCTGGAGGAACTGAAGCACTACGACATCGGCCGCGTGAACCCGGCCAGCAAATATGCCCAGCAGTTCCCGGAGCAGAGGCCGGCGGACGGCCAGCGCTTCCCAACGCTGGCCGAATTCTTCGCGCAGGCCGCTCCCGAAGTGCGCTTCAACATCGAGATCAAGACCGATCCGGCCAAGCCCGACCTGACTCCGGACCCCGCAGCCTTCGCCGCGCTTGCCGTCGACGGCATCCGCAAGGCCAAAGCCGAGGCCCGCAGCACGCTGCAGTCGTTCGACTGGCGCGGCCTGATCGAGGCCCGCAAGCTGGCGCCCGAGATCGCCACCGGCTGCCTCAGCATCGAGAGCAACAACTTCGATACGGTGCAGCGCGGCAGCGGCCGGCCCTCTCCCTGGCTGGGCGGGCTCGATTTGGCAGCCCATGGCGGCTCGGTGCCGCGGCTCGCCCAGGCGGCCGGCTGCGCCACCTGGTCGCCGTTCTGGCGCAACGTCACGGCGGAGACCGTGAAGGAGGCCCACGCGCTCGGCCTCAAGGTCGTGCCCTGGACCGTGAATGTCCCAGCCGAGATGGAACGGCTGATCGACCTGGGCGTCGACGGGCTGATCACCGACTATCCCGATCGCGGGGCGCAGATTCTCAGCTCCAAAGGCCTCAAAGCCCGCTAGGCGGTTGACTCGGGCCGCCTCTGTGTTCTGTATACAGACATGCGCCCCTTCCAGCCTGAGCCCGATCTTTCCGAGCGAATTCACGATTCGGTCCTCGAAGCGATCTGCTCCGGTGAGCTGAAATCCGGTGCCCGGATCACCCAGGAGGAGATCGCCCAGCAGTTCGGCGTGTCGCGCCAGCCGGTCCTGCAGGCCATGATGCTGCTGCGCCGCGAGGGCTTCCTGATCGACGCCGGCCGCAAGGGCGTGTGCGTCGCCCCGCTCGACGTCCAGCAGG
The DNA here is from genome assembly GCF_965228225.1 of Reyranella sp. Lineage (GTDB taxonomy): Bacteria > Pseudomonadota > Alphaproteobacteria > Reyranellales > Reyranellaceae > Reyranella. Next base: position 5,029,113 of record NZ_OZ245801.1, read on the forward strand.
CGCGCAATCTCTACGTCGTCCGCGCCGCCCTCGACGGCGCCGCCGCCCGGCTCGCCGCGTCGAACTACACGCCCCACCTGATGCAGCGCGGCCGCGCCCTGCTCGACGTCGGCCGGCGCGCCGTGGCGAGCGGCTACGTGCCGTCGGTCATCGAGGCCGACATCGATTTCCATCTCTTCGTCTACGAGGCCTCGGGCAATCCCGTGATCGGCGAGACCGCCCAGCCGCACTGGCAGCATCTGCGCCGGGTGATGGCCGCGGCCTTGAGCGAAGAGGATCTGCGGATCAGTGTGTGGGACGAGCACGAAGCCATCCTGCGCGCGCTCGAAGCGGGCCAGGCGGCCGAGGCCGAAGCGCTCTGCCGCGGCCATGCCGAACAGATGGCCGGCATTCTGACGGGACGATTGAAGGCTGTGATTTCCCGCGCCGCCTGAAGACGGCGTTCACGACAAGCAAGACGACAAGGCAAAGGAGGAACCGCCATGAAGCTCACCTCTGAGCAGCTGAAGCAATTCGACGAAGAGGGCTATCTCTTCTTCCCCGACTACTTCTCGCCGGAAGAGACCCAGATCCTGAAGAACTCGGTGCCCGAGGTCTTCGCCCAGCGCCGGCCCGAGAACGTGCGCGAAAAGAGCGGCGACGTCGTGCGCACTGCCTTCGCGGTCCACACCTATCATCCGGTGTTCGAGGCGCTGGTCCATCATCCGCGCTTCGTCGAGCCGGCCGAGCAGCTCCTGAAGGACAAGACCTACATCCATCAGTTCAAGATCAACGGAAAGGCCGCGTTCGACGGCGACGTCTGGCAGTGGCACCAGGACTACGGCACCTGGAAAGCCGACGACGCCATGCCCGAGCCGCGCGCCATGAACCTCGCGGTGTTCATCGACGAGGTGAACGAGTTCAACGGCCCGCTCTGGTTCATTCCCAGGAGCCACAAGAAGGGCGCGATCGAGGCCAGCCACGACCTCACCACGACCTCCTATCCGCTCTGGGTGATCGACAACGACACCATCGCCAAGCTGGTCGACCAGGGCGGCATCGTCGCGCCCAAGGGCGGCCCGGGCTCGGCGATCTTCTTCCACGGCACGCTGGTCCATGGCAGCGGCCCCAACATGTCGCCGTGGGATCGCCAGATCATCTATGTGACCTACAATTCGGTCAGCAACGCGATCCGCCAGTTCAAGCGGCCGGACTACATCGCGCACCGCGACTTCACGCCGGTCGATCCCTGGGAAGACGATGCGGTGATCCGCGCCGTCAACCGCAAGGTCGCGGCGGAATAACAATCAAGAAACTCCGGAGGAACCCATGAGTCTCCATCGCATGCTTCTGGCGCGCGCCGCCGAAGCCAATCCGCTGCGCATCGGCGTCATCGGCGCCGGCAAGTTCGGCTCGATGTACCTGTCGCAGATCCCGACGACGCCGGGCATCCATCTGCTGGGCATCGCCGACCTCTCGCCCGACCGCGCGCGCGAGAACCTGGCGCGGCTGGGCTGGAAGCCCGACGTGACCTCGGCGACCTCCTTCGCCGATGCGCGCAAGCACGGCAGCACCCATCTCACCGACGACTGGCGTGCACTGGTCAGCCATCCCGAGATCGACATCATCGTCGAATCGACCGGCGATCCGATCGCCGCCGTCGAGCATGCGCTCGAAGCCTTCAGGCACGGCAAGAGCGTGGTGATGGTGACCGTGGAGGCCGACGCCTTCTGCGGCCCGCTGCTCGCCAAGCGCGCCGCTGCCGCCGGCGTGATCTACTCCCTGGCCTATGGCGACCAGCCGGCGCTGATCTGCGAACTGGTCGACTGGGCCCGCACCTCCGGCTTCGAGGTGACGGCCGCCGGCCGCGGTCACAAGTGGCTGCCGCACTTCGCGCAGTCGACGCCCGAGACCGTGTGGAAGTACTGGGGCCTCAACGAGGAGCAGGCCAAGCGCGGCGGCCTGAACCCCAAGATGTTCAACTCCTTCCTCGACGGCTCGAAGCCCGCCATCGAGAGCACCGCCGTCGCCAACGCCACCGGCCTCACGCCGGCGCCGGACGGGCTCGCCTTCCCGCCGTGTTCCGTGGAGGACCTGCCCTTCGTGATGCGCCCCATCTCCGAGGGCGGCCAGCTCCATCACAAGGGCCAGGTCGAAGTCGCCTCGTCGCTGGAGAAGGACGGGCGCGCCATCCCCTACGAGATCCGCAAGGGCGTGTGGGTCGTGTTCGAGGCCGCCACCGAGTACCAGAAGAACTGCTTCGAGGAGTACATGCTGCAGACCGACCCGAGCGGCCGGTACTCCGTCATGTACAAGCGCTGGCACCTGATCGGCCTCGAGGTCGGCATGTCGGTCGCCTCGATCGGCCTGCGCAAGGAGCCGACCGGCACGCCGATCGGCTTCCACGCCGACGTCATCGCCACCGCCAAGCGAGACCTCAAGCCGGGCGAGATGCTGGACGGCGAGGGCGGCTACACGGTTTACGGCAAGCTGTTCCCGTCGGAGAAGTCGACCGGCCTCGGCAGCCTGCCGCTCGGCCTCGCCCACAACGTGAAGCTGCTCAAGCCGATCAAGGCCGGCCAGTCGCTGACCTACGCCGACGTGGTGATGGACGAATCGCTCACCGCGGTGAAGCTGCGCCGCGAGATGGAACGCGACTTCGCGCCGGCGGCGTCGAAGATCGCGGCGCAGTAAGGCGCGACACTCGTTTCGCGCCGCGCCGCACGGAGCGCCGCGGAATGGAGGGATCTTTTCCTCCATTTGACGGCTCTGGCGTCTTTCTGAGTCCGATGGAGTCACCACCACCGACCTCATGCTGAGGAGCGCGCCGCAGGCGCGCGTCTCGAAGCATGGGCACGAGCACCGCGCCTGTTGCCCATCCTTCGAGACGCGGCCCGGAGTTTACCCCGAGGTATTCGAGGGGGCCGCTCCTCAGGATGAGGGGGTGCGTGTCGACCTGAAGCGTCCCGTCGACGGTCAACCGTGACAGGATTCGGGGGGTGCGACATCCCGTTCAGTTATTTCGTTTATTTCGGTTGTTTCGTTTATTCGGGCAAGCGTCCCCCGGCCGGCCACTCGCTTGACGTCTCGGAATGTTCATATGAAAGTCATATGAACGAAAACAACGGTCTGCAGTGTTCATTCGAACCATGCAGATCGAACGGGACAGGAAGCGGGCTCAGGAACCGGGAATGCAGGCGGAAGAACGCGCCCGCGCCATCGTCGAACGCGTCCGGGGGGACGGGTTCCAGGCGATCGAGGCGCTTGCCCTTCAATTCGGCGTCACGCCGCAGACGATCCGGCGGGACGTGAACCTGCTCTGCGACCGCGGCCTGCTGCGGAGGCGCCATGGCGGCGTCGAGCTGCCGCCCGAGGGCGAGAACCTCGCCTATCCCGCCCGCCAAGTCCTGAACATCGACGCCAAGCGCCGCATCGCCCAGCTCGTGGCGCGCGAGGTGCCGGACGGCGCCTCGCTGTTCTTCGGCATCGGCACGACGCCCGAGCAGTGCGCGACGGCGCTGCTCGACCATGCGGGCCTGCGGGTCATGACCAACAATCTCAACGTCGCGCTGGCGCTCTGCCGCAGCGCCTCCTGCGAGATCACCGTCGCCGGCGGCCGGCTGCGCAGCCTCGACCGCGACGTGGTGGCGGGCGAGGCGCACGGTTTCTTCGGCCGCTTCGCCGCCGACATCGGCATCTACGGCGTCGGCGGCGTGGCCGAGGACGGCACGCTGCTCGACTTCAGCACCGACGAGGTGACGATGCGCAACGCGCTCGCCGCCCATTGCCGCCAGCGCTTCCTGGTCCTCGACCATTCCAAGTTCGGCCGCGGCGGCACGGTGCGCGGCGGCCACATCACGGAAGCAACGGCCGTGTTCACCGATCGTCCGGTGCCGGCGCCCATCGCGCGTCAATTGAGCGATGCCGGCGTCCGGCTCGTGTCCTGGCCGGACGACGGCGCGACCATCGATACGACACGTCAAACAAGGAGGGGTTGATCTCATGTTGAAGCATCTCGCGATCGCGGCCGCGCTCGGCATCGCCGCCGTGGCAAACATCTCCGGTGCCGCCGCCCAGCAGCGCGCCGTCTGCTACAATTGCCCGCCGGAATGGGCCGACTGGGGCTCGCAGCTCAAGGCCATCCAGGCCAAGCTCGGCATCCAGGTGCCGCCGGACAACAAGAACTCCGGCCAGGCCATCGCCGCGCTGATCGCGGAGAAGGGCAACCCGGTGGCCGACGTCACCTATCTCGGCGGCATCGCGGCCGACCCGGCCAAGGATGCCGGCGTGCTGACGCCCTACAAGCCTGCGAACTGGGACAAGATCCCGGCCGACCTCAAGGATCCGGACGGCAACTGGTTCACGATCCACTCCGGCACGCTCGGCCTGTTCGTGAACAAGGCGGCGCTGGGCAACAAGCCGGTTCCGCAGAGCTGGGCCGACCTCTTGAAGCCCGAATACAAGGGCATGGTCGGCTATCTCGACCCGACCTCGGCGGCCGTCGGCCAGCTCGGCGTCATGGCGATCAACCTGGCGCTCGGCGGCACCTACGACAATCTCGATCCGGCCATCAAGTTCTTCAAGGAACTGGCCAAGAACCAGCCGATCGTGCCGAAGCAGACGTCCTACGCCCGCGTGATCTCGGGCGAGATTCCGATCCTGCTCGACTACGACTTCAACGCCTATCGCGGCCAGTACACCGACAAGGCGCCGGTGCAGTTCGTGATTCCGAAGGAGGGCACGCTGGTGTTCCCCTACGTGATGGCGCTGGTGAACAAGGGCCCGAACCCCGACAACGGCAAGAAGGTGCTCGACTTCGTCCTGTCCGACGAGAGCCAGGCGATGTGGGGCAATGCCTATCTGCGCCCGGTCTTCGCCGACCGGCTGTCGGCCGAGGCCAAGGCCAAGTTCCTGCCCGACGCGGAATATGCCCGCGCCAAGCCGGTCGACCTGAAGAGCCTCGCCAAGGCGCAGCCGCAGATCGTCGAGCGCTACCGCAAGGAAGTGAACTGATCAGACGAGTATAGCGGGGCGACGACAAGAACATCGCCCCGCTGCACTCGATTACGACCTCACCCTGAGGAGCGCTCCAGAGGAGCGCGTCTCGAAGGGTGGGCACGAGCACCTCGCCTGTTGCCCATCCTTCGAGACGGCCCTTCGGGCCTCCTCAGGATGAGGGGTGTGCCAAGAGGAAACCGCCAACCATGCGGCACGAAACCCGCCGACTGATCCTTCTGCTGCTGCCGGCCGGCATCGTCTTCGCGGCCTTCTTCCTGCTGCCGATGGCGCGGCTGTTCTTCATCGGCGGCAGCGGCAAGACCGGCTGGGCGGCCTATGCCGCCATCCTCACCGACTCGCTCTATCTCGACAGCCTGCTCTCGACCTTGGCCGTGGCGGCCGCGACGACGGCGGCGACGCTGGTGATCAGCGGCATCTCGGGCGTGTTCCTGCAGCGGCACAAGTTTCCCGGCAACGCGCTGCTCGTGTCGATGCTGACCTTTCCGCTCGCCTTCCCCGGCGTGGTCATCGGCTTCATGGTGATCATGCTGGCCGGCCGCCAGGGACTGATCGGCCAGGTGACGCAGGCGCTGACCGGGGAGAAGCTGGTCTTCGCCTATACGATCGCCGGGCTGTTCATGGGCTACGTCTACTTCTCCATCCCGCGCACCATCCTCACCGTGATGGCCGCCGCCGAGAAGCTCGACCCGAAGCTCGAGGAGGCGGCGCGGTCGCTCGGCGCCTCGCCGTGGCGCGTGCTGCTCGACGTCATCATCCCCGGCCTGAAGCCCGCCTTCATCTCGGCCGGCGCGATCTGCTTTGCGACGGCGGTCGGCGCGTTCGGCACCGCCTTCACGCTCGCCGCCAAGATCAACGTGCTGCCGATGGTGATCTATACCGAGTTCACTTTGTCGGCGAACATCGCCATGGCGGCGGCGCTGAGCTTCGTGCTGGGCATCGTCACCTGGCTGGTGCTGGCGGTGGCGCGCACGGCCGCCGGTTCCAGCGTTGCGGCGGCAGGCTGACATGAAGCGCCGCGGCCTCTTCTATCTCCAGCTCGCCTTCACCCTGCTGGTCTGCGCCTTCCTGGTCGTGCCGGTGGTCCTCTCGATCATGGCCGGCCTCACCGTCAACTACTTCGTCGGCATCGAGAGCGGCCTCACCCTGCGCTGGGTGATGGAAGTGTGGAACGGCTATCGCGACACGATCTTCCTCTCGATCGGCCTGGCTCTCGCTTGTCTCGCCGTCACCCTGGTGATCGGCGTTCCGGCGGCCTATGTGCTGGCCAAGCGGCAGAACGCGCTGACCCGCGCCCTGGAGGAGATGCTGGTGCTGCCGGTGGCGGTGCCGGGGCTCGCCACGGCGCTGGCGCTGATCGTCACCTACGGCAGCCTATCGGGCTTTCGCACCTCGTGGGCCTTCATCCTGGTGGGCCACGTGCTCTTCACCCTGCCCTTCATGGTGCGCAGCGTGCTGGCGGTGCTGAGCGCGATCGATCTCAAGACACTCGAAGAAGGCGCGGCGTCGCTCGGCGCCGGCTTCTGGCCGCGCTTCCGCGACATCGTGCTGCCGAACTGCCGGCAGGGCATCCTCGCCGGATCGCTGATGGTCGTGACCCTGTCGATGGGCGAATTCAACATGACCTGGCTGCTGCACACGCCCTTCACCAAGACGCTCCCGGTGGGCCTCGCCGATGCCTACGCCTCGCTGCGGCTGGAAGTCGGCAGCGCCTATACCCTCGTGTTCTTCCTGATGATCATGCCGCTCCTGCTGGCGCTGCAGGCTTTCGCCAAGCCGCGCCCGGCGAGGTTCGTGGCAGAGGACGCCGAATGACCGATCCCGGAAACAAACCCGTCTCCATTGCCCTGACCAACTGCGCGAAGACCTTCACCGACGGCACCCGCGCGCTGGAGCCGCTCGACCTCGCCATCCATGCCGGCGAGACCGTCGTGTTCCTCGGCCCCTCGGGCTGCGGCAAGACCACGACGCTCCGCATCATCGCCGGCCTCGAAGAGCCCGACGCCGGCGGCAAGGTGCTGTTCGACGGGGTCGACGTCACGCACCTGCCGATCGAGCAGCGCAATGTCGGCATGGTGTTCCAGTCCTATGCGCTGTTTCCCAACATGACCGTGGCCGGCAACATCGGCTACGGCCTGAAGATCCGGAAGGTGCCCGACGCCCAGATCAAGGCGCGCGTCTCGGAGATGCTGGCGATGATGCAGATCACGCGGCTCGCGGACCGCCGCATCGACCAGCTCTCGGGCGGCCAGCGCCAGCGCGTGGCACTGGCCCGCGCCATCGCCGTCCGGCCGCGTGCGCTGCTGCTCGACGAGCCGCTGACGGCGCTGGACGCCAAGCTGCGCGACACGCTGCGCCTGGAGATCGATTCGCTGCTGCGCTCGCTCGGCATCACCGCGATCTACGTCACCCACGACCAGGCCGAGGCGATGGCCTTGGGCGACCGTATCGTCGTCATGGAGCATGGCCGGGTCGCCCAGATCGGCAAGCCGCGCGACATCTACCAGCGTCCCGCGACACGCTTCGTCGCCGAATTCATCGGCACGATGAATCGCCTGACCGGCCGCGTCAGCAACGGCACCTTCACCTGCAAGGCAGGCGGCCTCGCCTGGCCAGAGGCGCCAGCGAGCGCCACCGAGATCCTGTTCCGGCCCGAGGATATCCGCGTCGTCGAGAGCGGCGAGGCCACCGGGCTCAAGGGGACGGTCGCGGCCGCCTTCTTCCTGGGCGATCGCACGCGCCTGTTCGTGGAGGTGGGCGAGGCCCAGCCGCTGGTCATCGAGAGCACGGCGCGGCGCGACTTCAGCCACGGCGACGCCGTCGGGCTCGCCATCGACCCCCGTGGCCTATTGGTGTTGTGAGGAGACTGCCATGCTGATCGCCCAGATCACCGACACCCATATCAAGCTGCCGGGCAAGCTCGCCTATCGCAAGGTCGACACGGCTTCAATGCTGCAACGCTGCGTGCAGGAGCTGCTGGCGTTGAGCCCGCAGCCCGACATCGTCCTGCTGACCGGCGACCTGGTCGATCTCGGGCGACCCGAGGAATACGATCACCTGAAGTCGATCCTGGCGCCGATCCAGCAGCGCATCATCGCCATCCCCGGAAATCACGACGAGCGCGAGGCGATGCGCGACGCATTCCGCGACGGCGGCTACCTGCCGACGGCGGGGAAGTTCCTCCAGTTCGCGATCGACGACTATCCGCTACGCCTCGTCGGGCTCGACACGCTGATCCCGGGCCAGGGCGGCGGTGAACTCTGCCGCGAGCGGCTCGACTGGCTCGACCACACGCTGGCCGAGCGGCCCGATGTCCCGACCCTGGTGATGATGCACCACCCGCCCTTCGTCACCGGCATCGGCCACATGGACAAGATCGGCCTGCTGGGGCGCGAGGCCTTTGCCGAAATCGTGGCGCGTCACGCCCAGGTCGAGCTGATCCTGTGCGGCCATCTCCATCGCACGATCCACGCCCAGGTCGGCGGCCGGGCAGCACTGACCTGCCCCAGCCCGGCGCATCAGGTCGCGCTCGACATCCATCCCGACGCGCCCAGCCGCTTCCGCATGGAGCCGCCAGGCTTCATGCTGCACTGGTGGAACGACGGCCAGCTCGTGACCCATGCCGCCGTCATCGGCGACTATGACGGCCCGTATCCGTTCTTCGACGCGGACGGCAAGCTGATCGACTGAGCCGCATTTGCCCGCGCCCGCGCGAAAGCACCGGGAGAGATACCGATCCGGCGGCGAAAGGCGGTGCTGAAGGCGCTCGCCGACTCGTAGCCGATCTCTTTGGCGAGACGGTCGAGCGGCTTGCCGCCGCGGCTGAGCGCGTCCTGGGCGAGTGCCATTCGCCATCGCGAGAGATATTCCATCGGCGCGCAGCCGAGCGTTTGGGAGAAGCGGGCGGCAAAGGCCGAGCGCGACATGCCGGCCAGCCGCGCGAGGCCGGCCACCGTCCAGCCGGCACGAACGTCTTCGTGAAGCGCCCGCAAGGCGCCGACCAGGGAGGGGTCGCACAGCCCCGCCAGCAGACCGGCCGGCAGGGCGCCTTGGCCGATGCCGGGCTGTCGCAGACACTCGACCAGCATGATCTCGAGCAGCCGCTGCAGGATCGTCTCGCGACCCGGCCAGTCGCTGTCGGATTCCTCGCGCAGCAGATGGACGAGGCGGCCGAGACGCGTCGTGTCGCTGTCCGACGCCCGGACATGGATCATGCGCGGCAGCAGGCCGGTCAGCAGCGCGGCATTGACCGGATCGATCCGGAAAGCGCCGCCCAGCATCTGAAGATCGGGCTCGCCCTCGGGATCGCCGTGCCGGACTGGCCTATCCGATGGTTCGACGAGCGCGCACGCGATGCCGGGATGGCTGAACAGGGCGAAGGCGGGTGTCGCGGGCAGCAGGATGAAGTCGCCACGCTCCAGCAGGACCGGTTCGTCACTGTCGAGGGCAAGCCAGCACTGCCCATCGAGCAGGAGCGCGAATCCCGGCTGCCCGTAAGCCGCATAGCGCACGCCCCAGCGACCGCGCCCGGTGATCGGCTTCGACAGGGCCGCGTGCGGACGCAGCAAGCCGATGACATCGCTGAAGGGATCCATTCTGGACGATCCATAATCAAATGCGGCGTCCGGATTATATATGATCCCGTCCGGATGGCTATTCTGGAAACGAACCAGCCAGCCAACGGAGCATCACATGGCCCAGACAGTTCTGATCACCGGCACCTCGTCCGGCTACGGCAAGGCGATGGCCGCGTTTTTCCTGGAGCGTGGATGGAACGTCGTCGCCACCATGCGGCGGCCCGAGCCGACCGTTTTCGCGGCCTCCTCGGACCGGCTGAAAGTGCTTCCGCTCGACGTCACGAAGGCCGGCAGTATCGCCGGAGCGATCGCCGACGGCGTCGCCGCCTTCGGCGCCATCGACGTCCTGGTGAACAATGCCGGGATCGGTCTCGCCTCGATCGTCGAGGCGACGCCCGACAGCATGGTACGCGAGATCTTCGAGACCAATACGTTCGGCGTCTTCGCGACCTGCCGGGCCATCATCCCGCAGATGCGCCAGCAGGGTCACGGCACCATCGTCAACGTCACGTCGAGCGTCGTTCTCGGGGTCATGCCGCTGGTCGCGGTCTATGCCGCCAGCAAATGCGCCGTCGAGGGCTTCACCGAATCGCTGTCGTATGAACTGGGTGCCTTCGGCATCAAGGCGCGCCTGGTGGAGCCCGGCTATGCCCCGACGACCAGCCTCACCGCCAACGGCAGCGCGCGCATGCAGGGCCTGTTCCCGGAAGAATACGGCGCCTTCACGCAGTCCTGCTTCGCGAACATGGCCCACTATCCGACGCGCTACTGCACCGAGGCGGAGGTGGCCGAAGCGACTTTCGCCGCGGCGACGGAAGATGGCGGCAGGATCCGCTATCCCGCCGGCGCCGATTCGAAGCTCCTCGCCCAGCTGCGCTGGTCGACGTCGGAGGAGCACTACCTGCGGAAGATGCGGGAGATGTTCGGCCCGAAGGCTGCCAGCCGAGCGGCCTAGATCACGTGCTCGGGGTCTTCCTTCGGGTGGGCCTTGGGCGGCCGGCCTTCGGCGGCGTCGCGTTCCTGTTCCTTGCGTGCCTTCAGCAGCTTGCGCAGGATCATGTTCCGCTTCAGCGCCGAGATGTGGTCGATGAACAGCACGCCGTCGAGATGGTCGATCTCGTGCTGCACGCAGGTCGCCAGCAGGCCGTCGCAGGCAAGATCCTGCTGCTTGCCGTCGCGGTCGAGGTAGCGGACCGTCACCGTGGCCGGACGGACCACGTCGGAATAATGGTCCGGCACCGACAGGCAGCCTTCCTCGTAGGAGACGTCCTCGTCCGAGGCCGCGACGATCTCGGGATTGGCCATGAAGAGCGGGCCGGTCTTGGTGTCCTCGCGGTCGATGTCGAGCACGATGACCCGCTTCAGCACGCCGACCTGCGGCGCCGCGAGACCGATGCCGGGCGCGTCGTACATCGTCTCCAGCATGTCATCCATGAGCTGGCGCACGCCGGCGTCGACCGTGTCGACGGGCAGGGACTTCTTCTTCAGGCGCGGATCGGGCGCGGTCAGGATCGGCAGGAGAGCCATCGGGCCTAAATATGCGTGAGAATGGGGCTTTTCAAGGCCGGGGCAGGTCAGGTGCGCCGGACCATCGTGCCGACGCCCGCCTCGGTGAAGACCTCGAGCAGAAGGCAGTGGGGTACGCGACCGTCCATGATGACGGCGGCTTCGACGCCCGAGTTCACGGCATCGATGCAGTTCTCGACCTTGGGGATCATGCCGCCGGAGATCGTGCCGTCGGCGATCAGGGCGCGCGCCTGCTCGATCGTCATGTCGGGGATCACCTTGCCGTCCTTGTCGAGGACGCCGGGCACGTCGGTGAGGAACAGCAGGCGCTTGGCCTTCATCGCGCCGGCAATCGCGCCGGCCGAGGTGTCGGCATTGATGTTGTAGGTCAGCTCGTCGTCGACGCCGAACCCGATCGGGGCGACCACCGGGATCACGTCGGCGCGGCGCAGCTGCTCCAGCACCATGACGTTGATCTTGGCGGGCTCGCCGACCTGCTTGAGATCCACCTTGAGGAGCTCGCCGGTCTTGGGATCGCGGATCTGCGTGACCTTCTTGGCCAGGATCAGGTTGCCGTCCTTGCCGCAGATGCCGACGGCGATGCCGCCGCACTCGTTGATGTCGGCCACGATCGCCTTGTTGATCGAGCCGGCCAGGACCATCTCGACGATCTCCATGGTCGCGGCGTCGGTGACGCGCAGCCCGTTCACGAACGTGCTCTTGATGCCGACCCGCTCCAGCATCTTGTTGATCTGCGGGCCGCCGCCATGGACCACGATCGGGTTCATGCCGACCTGCTTCATCAGCACGATGTCGCGGGCGACCAGGTCGCCGAGCTTGGGGTCGGTCATGGCATGGCCGCCATACTTCACGACGAAGGTGGCGTCGTTGTGCCGGCGCATGTAGGGCAGCGCCTTGGAGATGGTCTCCGCCATGCGGATGAGCCGCTTCTGCTCCTTGTCCGGTTGCACAGGCTCGGCCATTTCACAGCATCCCCAGTTGAACGAAAGCCCTCTCCGGGTCGGGAGAGGGCCGAGCAATTCGCGCAGGCGCATAATATATTAGGCGGCTCGCGGATAGAAGAACCGGACCTGCCGCGTCAGGATGTCCGCATGGCAGCTTCCCACCTCCTCGACAGCGAAACCCTGGCCGATCGCGGCTTCACCGTGGTGCGCAACCTGATCGGCCCCGAGGAATGTCGCGCGCTGGCCGCGCTGTGGCCCGAGCCGTCACGATTTCGCAAACATATCGTCATGCAGCGCCACGGCTACGGGCAGGGCGAGTATCAGTATTTCGCCTACGACCTGCCCCCGCCCGTCGAGCGGCTGCGTCAGGCGCTGTACCCTGAGCTGGCCAAAGTGGCCAACGCGTGGAACCAACGGCTGGGACGGGCCCGGCGTTTCCCGCCCGCCCTGAAGGACTGGCTGGGTGAATGCCACGCGGCCGGCCAGACAAAGCCGACGCCGCTGCTGCTGCGCTACGGGCCGGGCGACTACAACTGCCTGCACCGCGATCTCTATGGCGAGATGGTCTTCCCGCTGCAGGCCGTGGTGCTGCTGAGCGCCCCGGGCCGCGACTTCACCGGCGGCGAGTTCATGCTGGTCGAGCAGCGGGCCCGCATGCAGTCACGCGGCGAGGTCGTGCCACTGGAACAGGGCGATGCCGCGATCTTCGCCGTGAACGAGCGGCCGGCGAAGGGCGTGCGCGGCTGGCACCGGACCGCCCTGCGCCACGGCGTCTCGAGCCTGCGCACCGGCGAACGCTTCACGCTCGGCCTGATCTTCCACGACGCGGCTTAGAGGCTTCGAACGCTACGCCCCAATCCTGTCATCCTGAGCGCAGCGAAGGATCTCGCGCTAGCTACGGAGTCCTTTGGTCGCCTAGTCAGGTCCTTCGCTTCGCTCAGGACGACAGACCGAAGCCTAAACCTGGGCGACCGCGAAAATGTCGGCGCGGAGTTCGGGAATGCCGAAGCCGGTCTCGCTGCTGGTCGGCAGCACCTCGGGATGGGCGGCGCCGTGCTTGCGGGCCACCGCCTCGGCAGCCTTCACGGCGGCGGCGACGTCGGAGGCCCGCAGATAGTCGGTCTTGGTCAGCAGGAGCTGGTAGGAGACGGCGGCGCTGTCGAGGTTGCGCATGGTCTCGCGGTCGCTCTCCTTCACGCCGTGCCGGCCGTCGATCAGCACGAAGATGCGCATCAGGGTCGGGCGGCCGCGCAGATAGGCCGAGGCGAGGTCCTGCCACGTCTCCTTCATCGAGCGCGAGACCTTGGCGAAGCCATAGCCCGGCAGGTCGACCAGCATCAGCCGGTCGGCCAGGTTGAAGAAATTGACCTGGCGCGTGTGGCCGGGATTGCCCGACACGCGCGCCAGGGTGCGCCGGCCGGTGAGCGCATTCACCAGGCTCGACTTGCCGACATTGGAGCGTCCGGCGAAGGCCACTTCCGGCAGCGAGATGCCGGGCAGCGATTCGATCGACGCGGCGCCCGAGACGAAGTCGCAGGGGCCCGCAAACAGCTTGCGGGCCGCCTCGATCTCTTCGGGCGTACGGCCTTCCTCTTCGGCGTCGGGTGACTTGTCGGGCATCAGTTCTTCTTGCCGGAGCCCTTGCCGCCCTTCTTTTCGTTGGAGGGAGCCGCCGGCGCCGGGGTCGCCGGTACCGCCTTGCCGCCGATCGGCGCGCCGTGACGGCGCATGATCATGTACTGCTGCGCGATCGAGAGCGTGTTGCTCCACGCCCAGTAGATCACCAGGCCGGCGGCGAAGGGCGCCAGCATGAAGGTGAACAGGATGGGCAGGAACTGGAACACGCGCGCCTGCACCGGATCGGTCGGCTGCGGGTTCAGCTTCTGCTGCAGATACATCGTGACGCCCATGATCATGGGCCAGATGCCGATGTTGAAGAAGTGCAGGAACGACGGGACATCCCACGGAACCATCCCGAAGCCGGTCAGGATCGTGAGCGGATCGGGCGCGGAGAGGTCCTTGATCCAGCCGTAGAACGGCTGATGGCGCATCTCGATGGTGGTGTAGAGCACCTTGTAGAGCGCGAAGAACACCGGGATCTGCACGAGGATGGGCAGGCAGCCCGCCGCCGGGTTCACCTTCTCGCGGCGATAGAGCTGCATCAGCTCCTGGTTCATGCGCTGGCGATCCTCGCCGTAGCGCTCTTTGAGCTTCTCCATCTCGGGCTGGAGCCGCTTCATCTTGCTCATCGCCGCATAGGACTTGTTGGCCAGCGGGAAGAACACGGCCTTCACGATCACGGTCAGCACCAGGATCGACAGGCCGAAATTGCCGAGATGCACGTAGAGCCACTCGAGCAGCCAGAACAGCGGCTTGGTGAAGAACCAGAACCAGCCCCAGTCGATCGTGAGGTCGAACTTCGCGATGCCGTACTTGTTCTCATAGTCGGAAATCACCCGCACGATCTTCGCGCCGGCGAACAGCTTGGCATCCGTCGTGACATTGGCACCGGGAGCGACCGTCACGCCGCTCGCCACATAGTCGACCTGGTATTTCACGTCGGCGCCGGCGCCGGTCTGCTTGATCGAGACGTCGACCTTCGACTTCTGGTCCGGCACGAGCACCGACATCCAGTACTTGTCGGTGATGCCGACCCAGCCGCCGGTGGTGGCGATCTTCTGCTGCTTGTTGCCCTTGAAGTCGGAGTAGCTGAACTCTTTCAGCGTATCGTTGAAGACGCCGTAGGGACCCTCGTGGAGGATGTACATGCCCTCATAGGTCGGCTCGCCGTAGCGGACGATGAGGCTCCACGGGAAAAGGGTCACCGGCTTGTCGGTCTTGTTGTCGACGGTCTGCTTCACGTCGAACATGAAGAACTCGTCGATCGAGACCGTGAGGCCGAACACCAGACCTTCGCCATTGTCCCAGGTCAGTTTGACCGGCTTGCCGGGCGCCACCGTCGGTGCCTCGGCCGTCCAGACCGTTTCCGGGCCCGGCACCTTGATCGCGGCGTCCGAGGAGGACCAGCCGAACTCGGCATAGTAGGGATGCGCGCTGCCGACCGGCGACAGGACCGGTACCGGCGGGCTCTTGGGATCGATGGTCTCGCGGTATTTGACGAGCTGCACGTCGTCGATGCGCGCGCCCTTGAGCGAGATCGAGCCGACGAGCTCGGCCGTATTGAAGGTGACGCGCGGCGTCAGCGCGACGGCATCGCCGCGGCTGACCACGGGCTGCTGCATCGGCGTGGTGCCCGGACCGGGCTGCGTGCCGGGCGTGCCCGGCTGACCGGCCGGGGCGGCAGGCGCGCCCGACTGGCCGGCCGTCTGCTGCTGGGCCGTGTTGGTCGCCTGTTTGGACGGCGGGAACGCCACCTGCCAGCCCACGATGATCAGCACCGAAAGGACGATGGCGACGATAAAATTCTTCTGATCCATTGGTCGGCGATCTTTCGTGGCGCGTCAGAAGCGCCGGGCAGGGTGACAGGAAAGCGGCGCACGCGAGCGGGCGGCAGCCGGCGGAACGGGGTCAAAGCCACCGGCGCCCCAGGGGCCGCAGCGGCACAGGCGATGGGCGGCGAGCCAGCTTCCCCGCAGCGCGCCATGCTTCGACACGGCTTCGACCGCGTAGGCCGAGCACGAAGGCTCGTAGCGGCAGGCACCGACGAAGAAGTAGGCGAGCGTGAGTTGGTAGAAGCGAATCGCGCCGCGCAGGACCAGGGACATCATGCGGCCCGGAAACTGGCGATTTAAGCGGCCCGGCGCAAGCTGCCAATGCACGTCATGGCGTCGCTAGGGGGGCAGCGAGGGCCTTGAGGCGCCGCAGGGCCTCCTGCAACTCGGCCCGCATCGCCAGGAAGTCGCGGCCGATGGCGCCCTGGCGGCCCACCAGCACATAATCATGGTCGGCCCGGGCCGCGTCGGGGATGACCTCGCGCGCGATCTCGCGCAGGCGGCGGCGCACCCGGTTGCGCACCACGGCATTGCCGACCTTGCGACTCACGGTGAAGCCGACCCGGATCGCAGGACCGCCGAGATCGGCGGGTGTGGGTGCCGTTTGCAGCACGAATCCGGGCATGGCACATCGCCGCCCGGCCTGGACGCGCAGGAAGTCGCTACGATTCGGCAGACGCCCGAGGCGCGCCGCAGCCAATCGGACTAGGCCGACAGACGCTTGCGGCCGGACCGGCGGCGGTTCGCGATGACCTTGCGGCCACCGACGGTCGCCATACGGGACCGGAATCCGTGCCGACGGGCGCGGACCAGCTTGCTCGGCTGATAGGTGCGTTTCATGACGCAACTCCTTAAACACAACAAAGCTCCCGCGCGGTGCACCGGGAGCAAATTCCGTGGGCGAGGGTAATAAGCGTGTGACCCTTCGGAGTCAACGAGGGCTAGGATGGCCCATGGCCCTCGTTCTTCATAGCTACCGCTACAGCGTCTATGTCCGCATCGTCCGCCTGGTCCTGGCCGAGAAGGGGCTGGCCTACGAAAGCGTGGAGGTGAACCCGTTCTCGGCCGATCTTCCGCCCGACTATCTCGCGCTTCACCCGTTCGGCCGGGTGCCTGCCCTCGTCCATGACGGCTTCGCCCTCTATGAGACCGGCGCCATCATCCGATACCTGGACCGCCTCTTTCCCGCTCCGGCCCTCCAGCCAACCGACCCGAGGCGGCTCGCGCGCATGGACCAGATCATGGGCGTGGTCGACGCCTACGCCTACTGGCCGCTTGTCCGGCAGGTCTTCGTCCACGATGTCGTTCGACCTCATATGGGCACGGCGGGCGATGCCGAGGAGCTGGAGAAGGGTCTGCAGGCCGCCGCCAAGGTGCTCGACGCGCTGGAGGACCTGGCCGCAGCGGAGCCCTGGCTGACGGGCCCCGAGATCTCGCTCGCCGACTTTCATCTGGGGGCGATGGTCGCCTACTTCGCGCAGTCCGCGCGCGGGGCCGAGCTGCTGGCCCGACGACCACGACTCTCGGCATGGTGGCAACGATTCAGGGCTCGTCCGAGTGTCGCCGCCACGGCCCCCAGCTTGCCAATCACTCAGGCGTGACAGCATGTGCTTTGAGGATCGGACCCGCAGCGTCAATATCGAGGCGGGGGGAGACGAAAGGCCAGATGGATACGTCGACACTGCGCCGGCTGCTGCCGGTGGCGATCCTGCTGGTCGGGCTGGCCGCCTTCCTGCTGCTCGGGCTCGAGCGTTATGTCTCCTACGACATGCTGGTCCGCCACAAGGCCACGCTGACGACGTGGGTTGCCGACCATCGCCCACTGGCGGCACTTGCCTTCCTGCTGGCCTACGCGGTCATGGTGGCCTTCTCGCTGCCCGTCGCCGTGCTGGCGACTCCGGTCGGCGGCTTCCTGTTCGGTACCTGGGCGGGCGCCGGCCTGTCGGTGATCGGCGCGACCCTGGGTTCGATCGCGGTGTTCCTGGCCGCACGCTACGCCTTTCGCGATCTCTTCCGGGCCCGCGCCGGCGCAACGCTGGCGCGCTTCGAGGAAGGATTCCGGGAAAGCGATTTCAACTATCTCCTGTTCCTGAGACTGGTCCCCGTATTTCCCTTCTGGCTGATCAACATCGTGCCGGCCCTGCTCGGAATGAGACTGAGAAACTATGCGCTCGCAACGATGATCGGCATCGTACCGGCCTCGATCATCTATGCGGGCGTCGGGGCAGGCCTCGGCGCCGTCCTGAAGCGCGGCGAGCACCCCGATCTCGGCATCATCTTCGAATGGCGCATTCTGCTGCCGCTGCTGGGCCTTGCCGTGCTGGCACTCCTGCCCGTCGTCTTCGCCCGCCTGCGCCGGCAGCGCTCCCCGTGAGATGAGCGCCATGCTCACCCCCGACGTCTGCATCGTGGGCGGCGGCTCGGCCGGGCTCGTGGCGGCAGCGGGCGCCGCGCAACTCGGCCTCGATGTCGTGCTGATCGAGCGCGGGCTGATGGGCGGCGACTGCCTCAATTACGGCTGCGTCCCCTCGAAGGCATTGATCGCAGCGGCCAGGGCGGCACAGGCGCAGCGCAGCGGCGCGATCTTCGGCATCGCCCCGGTCGAACCCACCGTCGATTTCGGCAAGGTGATGGATCACGTCGCCGGCGTAATTGCGTCCATCGCGCCCAACGACTCGGTCGAGCGCTTCGAAAAGCTCGGCGTGGGCGTCCTGCGCGAGGAGGCGCGCTTCACCGGCCGCACCGAGCTGCAGGCCGGCGGCCATCGCATCCACAGCAAGCGCATCGTGCTCGCGACCGGCTCCCGTCCGACCTTGCCGCCCGTGCCGGGTCTCGCCGACGTGCCGCACTTCACCAACGAGACCATCTTCGCCAACCGCGTTCTGCCCTCGCACCTCGTGGTGCTGGGCGGCGGCCCGATCGGACTGGAGATGGCGCAGGCCTTCCGGCGGCTGGGCGCCCGGGTCACCGTGCTGGAAGCGGCGACCTGCCTTGCCAAGGACGATCCCGAACTCTCAGCGATCGTCGTCGCCCGCCTGCGCCGCGAAGGCGTGACGCTGCACGAGAAGACGAAGGTCGCGCGGATCGAACGCACCGCGGGCGGGATCGCAGCCGTGCTCGAGCCCGGCGGCCGCGTCGAAGGGTCCCATCTCCTGGTCGCGACGGGGCGTGCCCCGACGGTCGACGGTCTCGACCTCGACAAGGCCGGGGTCGCCCACGACAAGCGCGGCATCACGGTCGACGAGTCCCTGCGCACGTCCAACCGCAACGTCTGGGCGATCGGCGACTGCAACGGCCGCTACGCCTTCACCCACATGGCAGGCCATGAGGCCTCGCTGTTCATTCGCGGTGCCTTGTTCCGCGCCCCTGCCCGACTGGATCCCGGCATCGTGCCGTGGGCGACCTACACCGATCCCGAACTGGCGCAGGTCGGCCTCAACGAGCGCGACGCGCGAGCGCGGCACGGCGACGGCGTCAGGGTGCTGCGCTGGACGTTCGCGGACAACGATCGCGCGCAGACCGAGCGCGAGACCGACGGTCTGGTGAAGGTGATCGCCGACCGACGCGGTCGGGTCTTGGGGGCGGGCATCGCGGGGCCGCAGGCCGGCGAACTGATCCAGAGCTGGTGCCTGGCCCTCTCCGGCCGGCTGAAGATCTCGACCCTGGCGAGCTTCGTGCCGCCCTATCCGACGCTCGGCGAGATCGCCAAGCGGGCGGCCGGGAGCTACTACAGCGAAACCCTGTTCGGACCACGCACGCAGTTGCTCGTCCGGTTTCTCGCGCGATTGCCGGTCTGGTAGAAGCAAGCGATGACTGCCGACGTCACCCTGCCGGCCGAGACCGCCCGCCGCCCTGCGCGCCGCCTGACCGCCACCTTCGGCCTGTCCTGGCGTATCCTGGGCCTCGTCATCGTCGCCGTGATGACGGCCGAGGTGGCGATCTTCCTGCCGTCGATCGCCCGCTTCAGGCTGGTCTATCTCGAACAGCTGATCGAGAGCGGCACGCTGGCGGCCCTGGCCCTCGATGCGACACCCGACAATATGGTGACGGAGCAGGTGAAGGGATCGCTGCTCGCCCATGCGCGCGTCGAGGCGGTGGTGCTCCTCGAGCCGAACAAGCCCAAGCGCGCCCTGATGAACATCGAGCCCCGGCCCGAGATGCAGGGCTTCAACCTGAAGGACCGCGGAGCGCTCGGCCTGATCCTGGATGCCCTGGAAGCGATGGCGCGCGACGGCTCGCATCTCATCCGGGTCGGTGGGGAATCGGTCCGGCTCCCCGGCGCCATGGTCTGGATCGTCCTGGACGAGCGCCCGATGCGGGCGGCGATGTATGGCTACACCAGCCGCATCCTCATCCTGTCGATCATCGTCGCGCTGTTCACCGCTTCGCTCCTCTATCTGACGCTGCGCTGGCTGGTCGTGCGGCCATTGCAGGATCTCTCGGCGGCGATGGTCGCCTTCCGTCGGGCGCCGGAAGAAGGCGTTTCGGAGCGCGCGCCCGTGCGACGCAACGACGAGATCGGCGTGGTCGATCACGAGTTCCAGATCCTGCAACGCGAGCTGCGCGCGTCGCTGCGCCAGAAGTCGCGCCTGGCCGAGGTCGGCGCGGCGACCAACAAGATCAACCACGACCTGCGCAACATGCTCTCGACCGCGCGGCTGCTGTCGGATCGCCTGGCGCGCAGCGACGACGAGCGGACGCGGGCGCTCGCGCCGACCATCCTCAGCACGATCGACCGTGCCGCGCGCCTCGCCAGCGACGCCATCGAATATGTCCGGGAAAAGCCGTCGCCCCGGCTGGCCGAAGTCGATCTCGCCGACCTCGTCGACGAGGTGGGCGTGGCGCTGCAGGAGCAGGGCGAGGACAGGGATCCCAATATCCTGCGGAGCTGGCTGAACGAAATCGGCGACAGAGGCATCGCGCGCTGCGACCGCGACCTGCTCTACCGGGTGTTCATCAATCTCGGACGCAACGCCTTCGAAGCCGGCGCGACGAGCGTGACCATCCGCGCCCGGCGCAGCGCCGGCTCCCTCCTGATAGAAGTCGCGGACAACGGGCCCGGCATCCCCACGGCGGTCGCAGGGCAACTGTTCCGGCCCTTCACCACCGGTGGGCGGCAGGGAGGCACCGGCCTCGGCCTCGCGATCGCCCGCGACCTGGTGCGCCTGCATGGTGGTGACATCGCCCTGATCGCATCCAACGAGCGCGGCACACTCTTTGGCTTCAACCTGCCGACCGCCTGAAGCCTCCCGTCACCCTTCGCTCTTCAGTCGGGCGAGAAAGGCCCGGACGCGGTCGACATTGCCGCCGAGATCCGCCTCCCCGTTGCGACTCTTCGAGCGGATGTCGATCCGGCTGCCGGTCCCCTGGGGGCGAACCCTGACGACGATGTCGTCGCGAAAGCCGAACCAGGGGCTGGTCACGGTCGCTTCCAGCCGGCCGTCTGCCGGCACGCGCGCCACGATCTCCCAATTGAGAGCGGCCGCCACGCGCTCGACGCGCTTGAAGGCCTCGGCCGGCGGGACCGCGAGCGTGACGGGTTCGATGTCGGGGAAGGCGGCGCGCTGCAGGGCGGCATTCTCTTTGGGATAGGCCGGCGGATTGGGTGCCCCGCGCCGCAATTGCGCCGTCGCCACCAGCGGCGGGGGCGTGGCCGTGTCGGTCGTGATGTCGTTGATGGCGGGCCGGTGCTGTGCCTGCAGGAACCAGTGCAGCGGGACCCAGGCGCCGGCGGCGCCGATCACGATGGCAAGGAAGGCGGCGACGCTGCCTCGGCGACGATCGCCGGGGCGGGCGGGAAGGATGGTGGCCAGTCCCAGCGCGACGCCGGCCACCGTCAGATAGAAGCCGTAGCGGAAGACCGCGATTGCAGCCTCTATGTCGAGACCGAGAAAGCGGTGCAGCGGCCCGGAAACGGCGACGATCAGCGACCCCACGGTCGCTAAGATGAAGGCGATACGCGCCAGTCGATGACTGATCGGATTGGTCGGCCTAACGAACATCCAGGCTCCGCTGCAATCTTATCGTAACCGTGAATCGACGTCCGCGCATCTGCTCGACAATCCCCGTCCCGTTCTCTATGCGGCCCCAATGACCACAGCCGACACCGTCCGGCGCCGCGCCATGGCGGCGGGCCTGATCTCGATCTGCCTGTGGAGCTCGCTCGCTCTTCTATCCGTTTCGGCCGGACCGATCCCGCCGTTCCAGATGGTCGCGATGACCTTCGCGGTCGGTGCCGCCATCGGCATCGTGCGCGCCCGGGCCAACGGGGTCGGCTGGGCCGGCCTCGTGGGCTGGCCGGCGCGCGTCTGGCTGCTCGGGATTGGCGGCCTGTTCGGCTACCACGCGCTCTACTTCGCGGCGCTGCAGCTCGCGCCGCCGGCCGAGGCCAACCTGATCAACTACCTGTGGCCACTCCTCATCGTGCTGCTCTCGGCGCCGCTGGCCGGCGAGCGGCTGCACTGGCCGCATCTCGCCGGCGCCGCGCTGGGTTTCTCGGGCGTGGCCCTGCTGGCGTTCGGCCGCGGACTGAGCTTCGCCGACAACCATGCGCTGGGCTACCTGCTGGCGCTGGGCTGCGCCTTCGCCTGGTCGATCTATTCGGTTCTGTCGCGCCGCTTCGGGGAAACACCGACCGACGCCATCGCCGCCTTCTGCGCCGCCTCGGCCCTGCTCTCGCTCGTCTGTCATCTCGCTTTCGAGCACACCGTGTGGCCCGCCACCGGCACGGCCTGGCTCGCGGTCCTCGCGCTGGGCCTCGGTCCGGCCGGCTCGGCCTTCTATTTCTGGGATCACGCCGTGAAGCGCGGCGACATCCGCGCGCTGGGGGCGATCTCCTATGCGACGCCCATCCTCTCGACCGCGATCCTGGTTGCCTTCGGACTTGCCGAGCCCAGCGGCACGCTGATCGCCGCGGCGCTGCTGGTCACGGCGGGCGCCGCGCTGGCCTCGCGCGAACTCTGGAAGCGTCAGAGTCTTTCCGACTGAGCCGGAATCCTATTGGACCTCCCAAAATCCACCTCACCCTGAGGAGCGCTCCGCAGGAGCGCGTCTCGAAGGGTGAGCACGAGCACCGCGTTTGTTGCCCATCCTTCGAGACGGCGCGGAGTTTACCCCGAGGTATCCGAGGGGGGCCTCCTCAGGATGAGGGTGTCTGGGTGAACCTGAAACGGAAGTCTAGGCGCCAGGCTGCCAGCCGGGCGGGGCGAGTTCGAAGCCCGCGAAGTCGAAGGCCGGGGCCACGGTGCAGCCGACCAGCGTCCAGTGGCCGAGCGAGCGGGCGGCCTGCCAGACGCCGCGCGGGACGACGATCTGCGGCGTCTCGCCCAGACCGAAGTCGCGGCCGAGGCGCAGGTGCCGCGCCGTGCGACCATCGTCGCTCATCGCCAGCTCGAGCGGCGCGCCGTCATAGTGATGCCAGACCTCGTCGGCATCGACCCTGTGCCAATGCGAACGCTCCCCCGCCTTCAGCAGGAAGAAGATCGCGGTGCTGGCGCCGCGACCACCTTCTCCGGCAGCGGCGCGGAAGGTCTCCCGGTAGTGCCCGCCCTCGGGATGCGGCTGCAGGCCGAGGCGGGCGATGATCTGGTCGGCGGTCATGACGTCAGGCCGGCGGCGGAACCGTGGCCTTCATCGACGGCGTCTTGGCGAAGGCAGTGAACCACTTGGCGAGCTTCGGCCGCTTGGCGCGCCAGTCATGATGCCCGAAGCGGAAGTCGAGATAACCCAGCGCGCAGCCGATCGAGACGGTGCCGATGGTGGGCTTGCCCTTGAGCGCCTTGGATTCGGCCTCGAGCTGGTCGAGCACGCCGTCGATCTTCTTCATCTGGCCCTTCGACCAGTCGGGCCAGCGCTTCTCCTCCGGCCGCAGGAAGCCTTCGTAGCGGGCGAGCAGCGCGGCATCGAGCAGGCCGTCGGCCATGGCCTGCTGGCGCAGCGCCATCCAGCGCTCGCGGCCCTTGCGCGGAAACAGCTTGCGGCCCTTGTGCTGGCTGTCGAGATACTCGCAGATCACGGGCGAATCGAAGAGGTCCATGTTCTTGGTCGACAGCGCCGGGATCTTGCCGATCGGATTGTGCTTGTCGACGTCGGCATTGGGCGCCACCGGCGTCAGGGCCACGTTGACCATGTCCATCTTCTTGTCGAGGCCGGCCTCGATCGCCAGCACCCTGACCTTGCGGGCATAGGGTGACGACGGCGAGTAGTAGAGCTTCATCTTGGCCATGGTCGGTCTCTCCTGTCGGCTCCGGTCGCGTCAGGCGCCGGCCATCTGCGGGATATCCGTGTCGTTCAAGCGCACCTTGCGGGCCGTTTCGACGAGCTGCTGCCAGGTGGTCGTGTCGATCGGCACGCCGTTCTTCTGGCGATCGAGCCTGCGCGCCCGCTCGGGCTCGCCCGGCACCAGCACCTCGGCGACGCCGGGCTGCGGCTTGGCCGACTTCACCCAGTCGATGAAGGTGTCGACCTCGTCCTCGAAGAAGGCGGTGCCGCCCATCGAGTCGGGATCGATGATGATCGACAGCATGTTGTTGATGATGTCGGTGCCGTTCTTCTTGATCGTGCGCGGGCTGTGCGTGCGACCACCGGTCAGCGCGCCGGCCAGCAGGTCGCAGATCACGGCCAGGCCGCCGCCCTTGTGCAGGCCGAACGGCAGGATGGCGCCGTAGGGCGGATTGTACATGACGCCCGGCTCGGTCGTGGCGTTGCCGGCGGCATCGATCAGGAGGCCCTCCTCCATCTGGATCTTCTTGTTGTTGGCGACCCGCACCTTGCCCATCGCCACCTGGCTGGTCGCAAAGTCGAGCACGATCGGCTCCTGACCCTTGCGCGGAATGGCCGTGCAGTAGGGATTGGTCGTGAAGCGCGCCTCGGCGCCGCCGAACGGCGCAACCAGCGACTTGTGGCCGTGCACGTTCACCCAATGGGTGCTCACCATGCCGGCGCGCGCGCACTGCTCGCCCCAGTGACCGATCCGGCCGATGTGATGGGAGTTCTTGAGGCCGACGACGCAGACACCGTGCTTCTTCGCCCGCTCGATGCCGATGTCCATCGCCTCCTTGGCGATGACCTGGCCGTACCCCGCGCCGCCCTCGACCACGATCACCGCGCCGTTGTCGCGATCGATCGTGGCGTGGTGGTTGCGCTTGCAGGCGCCGTTGAGGGTGTTCTGGATATAAGACGGCATCATGCCGACGCCATGGCTGTCATGGCCGAACAGGTTGGCCAGCACGAGATGGTCGGCCACGAGCTTCGCCTCTTCGGCGGAGCTGCCGTCGGCCCGGCAGATCGCCATGGTGAAAGCGTGCAGCCGGTCGGGCTCGATGCGGATTTCGCCCACGGATCCTTGCCCCTCGGCCATCTCTCGTCTCCCCTTCACATTTCGGGCGGCAAGGTTCCGCGTCGCCACGACGCTGTCAACGCCGAAGCGGCGCCCTGATTTCGCCCTTCTGCCCGGCCAGACAGTCTGCGTCGTGGCTTGCTCCGGGCCACCCGTGGTAGTGACCATGCAAAGCCATTCGTCGTTTCCAGGATTTGCGCACCGAATGCGGTCTCTCGTTCGCCTCGCATGGTTCGCGCTGCTCTTCGCAAGCGTCGCGGCTTCCGCCCAGACCGTGCCGCAGCCGCAGCGGCCCTTCAGTCAGCTCGCCGAACTCTGGGGTCGCCAGCTCGACCGCATCGCCACCCGCACCGAGCAGGCCGACCTGTTGCCGGTCGAGATCGACAGTTTGCGCGAGCAGACGACCGACGTGCGCACCGCCGCAATGGCCGCCGCCGCCTTCGCCCGCAGCGACCTTGCCGACACAAAGAAGCTCCTGGCCCCGCTCGAACTGAAGCCCGGCGCCGACGCACCGCCGGAAACCGATGCCGTCAAGGCAGACCGCGAACGGCTCACCGAACAGGCCACGATTGCCGAGAGCCGGGTCAAGCAGAGCGAGGTGGTGATCGCCCGCGCCGACCAGCTGCTGGAGCGGCTGACCAAACTGCGCGGCGAACTGGTGTTGCGAACCCTTCTGCGCCGCGACCCGTCTCCGCTCTCGCCCGGCGTATGGCACAAGATCGGCCCCCAGTTCATGGCTTCGGTGAAGACGCTGACCGGAGCGATGGCGAACTGGAGCCAGGAGGGCTTCCTCACCCTGAGCGCCGGCAGCCCCGAACTGGTGCCGCTTGGCCTGTGGGCCGCGCTCACCATCATCCTGTGGTGGGTCGGGCGCGCCCTGCGCCGGCGCTTCGGCCGGGGTGGCACGCACATCGACGCGCGGCGCGACCAGACCATCGTCAGCGCCATCGATGGGCTGGGCCTCGTGCTCGTCCCCATCCTGGCGGTGTGGCTGATCGGAAAGCTCCTGCTCGCGAGCAATCCGCCGTCGCCGATCGACGCCCTGATCCCCGAAGCCGTGGGCCGCCTCATTCTGCTGCTGCTGGTGTTCGGCATGACCGCCGCAGCCCTGTCGCCGGAACGCCCCGAATGGCGCGTCCTGCCGTTCAGCGACGACAGCGCCCACTACCTGTCGCGGGCGCTGAGGCGCCTCTACTCGATCAGCCTGCCGCTCGAATTCGTCTACCTCGCGCTCAGCCGCGGCGAGGGCCGCGATGCGGTCGCCTCGGTCGGCGCCGTCGTGCTGACGGCCGTCGTGGCCATGCTCAGCCTGTCGACCCTGTCGAACCGCGCCTGGCACGCCGACCGCCCCGAGGGCTCCGAACTGCCGCCGATGATCGGCGGGACCTGGTGGGCGGTCGCACGCCTGCTGCTGGTCGTCGCCGTCCTGTCGTCGATCGTCTGCTCGCTGATCGGCTACGCGACCCTGGGCGCGCACCTGCATACCGCGATTTCGACGACCTGCCTGCTGATCGCGATCGCCTTTCTTCTGCACAAGCTGGTGGCCGATCTCCTCGACGCCGCAGCCGCCCCGGGCACCCCCTCCGGCACCTTCGTCCGCAGCGCCTTCGGCCTCGCGCCCGACAGCACGCTGCGCGGCCAGTATCTGGTGCTGCTGGTGTTCGACGCCGCCCTGGTCCTGCTGCTGGCGATCGCCATTCCGGCGGCCTGGAACGTCGACACCGATGCGATGATCGACGGGATGAGCCAGCTCGTGCGCGGCGTCAAAGTCGGCGGCGTCACCATCTCGCTCGGCAATGTCGGCATGGCGATCGTCGCCTTCTTCGTGTGCATGCTGCTGGCGCGTCTTGTCCGCAGCGTCGTGCGCGACCGCGTGATGCCGACCGTCGAGGCGCCGCTGCCGCTGCGCCAGTCGATCGATGCCGGGCTCAACTATGCCGGCGTGATGATCGCCATCCTGGTGAGCATCGGCGCGCTGGGCGTGGACTTCACCAACCTGGCCATCGTTCTGGGCGCGCTGTCGGTCGGCATCGGTCTCGGACTCCAGAACATCGCCAACAACGTGATCTCCGGCGTCATCCTGCTGGTCGAACGGCCGATCAAGGCGGGCGACTGGGTGACGGTGAACGGCCACGAGGGCTTCGTGCGGCGCATCAACATCCGGGCGACGGAAATCGAAACGTTCCAGCGCACGCACGTCATCGTGCCCAACAGCCTGTTCCTGCAGAATCCGGTCGTCAACCGCACCTATTCCGACACGTCGAGCCGCCTCGAGATCAAGCTGATCGTGCCGGTCAGCTCCGACGTCGACGCCATGGAGGCGATCCTGCGCGAGGCGGCGCTGGGGCACGCCCGCGTGCTGCGCATCCCGGCGCCGATCGTGCGTTTCGTCAAGGTCGGGTCCGACGGGCTCGAGTTCGAGCTGTTCGTGTTCGTGGCGCGCCTCGAGGACCGGCTGATCGTGACCAACGATCTCAACCGCGCCATCCTGGCCAAGCTGATCGAGCAGAAGATCCTCAATCCAGGCGCTGTGCCGGAAATCAGGCTGCGCGGCCTCGACAAGGTGAACTTCTCGCTGCACGCCGATCCTTCGCCGGAGGCGAAGGAGACCTCGAACGACAGGCCGGGCGATGGCCCCGCGGCGGCGTAGGGACGAGGCGCCGCCCCGGCGCTGGCCGCTCTATGCGTTGTTCGCCGCGGCGGTGTTCGCGGGCGTGGCGATGTGGGCCTACGCGCCGTCGCTGCCGCCGGAGACCCTGATCGCGCGCTACGCCAACGACCGTTCGCGCTTCGTCGATGTCGGTGGCGTCAACGCCCATGTCCGCGAACAGGGCAATCCCGACGGGGTGCCCATCGTGCTGATCCACGGCTCGAACGGCTCGCTGCACATGTGGGAGGGCTGGGCGCGCGAGCTGGGCAAGGAGGCGAGGGTCATCTCCGTCGACCTGCCGGGCCATGGCCTGACCGGCACCTGGCCGCGCGACGAGTACACGGTCGAGGCCTATGCCGATTTCATCGAGGTGCTGATCGACACGCTGCACCTCGACAAGGTCGTCGTGGCCGGCCATTCGCTGGGCGCCGCCGTCGCCTGGACCTTCGCGGCCACGCGGCCCGATCGTGTCATCCAGCTCGTGCTGGTCGATGCCGCCGGCTATCCGCGCCAGGATGGCAGCGCGCCGCTGCCGACCCGGCTGGCCCGCACACCGCTCGTCGGCGACATCGGAATCTACTTCAAGCCGGAGGGCGTGGTCCGCCGGTCGCTCGCCGACGCCTATGCCGATCCCGCGATGGTGACGACCGAGCGGGTCAAGCGCTATGCCGAGCTGCAGCGCTTCCCCGGCAACCGCGAGGCGACGCTGCAGCGTGCCCGCACCCAGGAGCCGCTCGATCCGACGGTGCTGAAGCGCCTCGACGTGCCCACCCTGATCATCTGGGGCGCCAAGGACCGCTGGGTGCCGGTCGCCGATGCCTTCCGCTTCCAGGAGGACATCAAGGGCGCCAAGCTCGAAATCTTCGAGAATCTCGGCCACAACCCGATGGAAGAAGCGCCGCGCGCGACCGCCGCCGTCGTCGCGGCCTTCATCGCCAACGCGCCGCTGCCGCCGCAGTCGAGCGCCCCGGTGGAACCCGACGCGGACGTCACCGTCGACGATATCGTCCAACCGGCGATCGTGCCGGAAAAGGATTAGGCGGCAGCAGCTGGAGGCGACGGTCCCCACACTTGTCATCCTGAGCGAAGCGAAGGATCTCTCGCCGGCCACGCAGTCCGTTGGTCGCTCCGCCAAGTCCTTCGCTGCGCTCAGGACGACAGTTTTGTCCTAAGCGCTCTTCAGCAGCGCCATCACTTGGGTGAAGGCGCGGTCGGCGATCTCGTCGATCTCGGCCCGGGTGCGGTTCTGGATCGGATGCGGCACGTAGACGACCGCCGGTTCGAAGCCCAGCGCATCGCTCTGCGCGGTGACGCCGTCCACGAACTCGGTGGTCACGATGTTGACGCCGGGCAGGCCGCGGCCGTCGAGACTATGTAGGTCGTGCAGACTGCACGATGTGCAGGAGCCTCAATCGCTTAAGGCGATCACCGCGAGCTGTGCCTCGGCCGCGATGGTCTGCAGCACCGACGCCGGCGCGACCTTGGTGTTGGTGGGCTTGCGATAGCGCTTCGTGGCCACGCCGGCCGACTTGAAGTGGCCCTCGAGCCGGTCGAGGAACACCGCGCCCCCCGACTTGCCGATATCCATCAGCGCCACGACCTTGCCGTCGAGCGACGGCGGCGGGGCGAGGCGGGCGCGGCGCGTCGGCGAAGTCTCGGCCGTGGGATCGCGCAGCTTGCTCGAATAGTTCATGAACCGGTGTCCTTCAGCGAATCTCGTGGGTGACGGCCTGGCATTCCTCGCGCACGCGCTGTCCGGGCCAGCCGCCGATGATGGCCGAGAATAGACCGGCGGGGCCGCCGGCGCGAACGATCAGCAGACCGTCAGGCGGAAACTTGTCGACGATCTTGTCGGCCATCGAGGCGGGCAGCCCTTCCGCCACACCCTGGGCGCCGTGGATCAGGTCGCGGCCGGGCCGCTTCAGGGCCTGATAGAGCGCGTCCTCGATGCGCCGGCGGTTCCAGCCACCCTCCTTGAAGATTCTGTAGTGCTCGGGCGAGAGCACCAGCACGGCGTTGCCCGAGTCGCAGAGCTTGGGATGGCCGACCCCGAACAGGCCCATCGCCAGCGAGCGCGCGAGCTCTTCCGGCGTGCGGGATTTCTGGTCGATGAAGCCGTGCACGCCTTCGGCATGGAACAGGGTGACGGCGCTCTTGCCGGCCGCGATGCCGCGCCGCTGCGCCAGCGGCTCCCAGTCGGGATCGGATTCGTCCTCGGCAAAGCAGAACGTGTACTTGCCTGGGTTGCCCAGGGTCGCGCGATCCATGCCGCCGGGCAGGCCGCCGCCGACGTTGCGCACGATGAGCTGCAGCGCCCGGCCGATCGTGGCATTGGCGCGGTTGCCCTGGCCAAGCGCGTTGATGCCGGAGTTCATGCCGACCGCCTTGGCGGCCGGTCCGTTGATGATCACCAGCGGTCCGGCAAAATGCGTGGTGCAGAGCAGGCCGTGCAGCACGAACAGCGGATCGAGCGCGGCCTCCAGCACGCCCAGCACGACCGGCATGTATTCCGGCTTGCAGCCCGCCATCACGGCGTTGATCGCCACCTTCTCGACGGTGCAGGGCGCAAGATTGGGCGGGATCAGGCCCACGATCTCGTCGGGCTTGCGGTCGGTGCCGCCCAGCATGCGCAGGATGCGCTCGTCGGTCGGCGGCACGACGGGCAGGCCGTCGCTCCAGCCGCGCTCGAAGCAGGCCTCGATCGGATCGTCCCATTCGCCGACCGGAATCTCGCGAGACGCCAGCCCGGGATCGCCATAGCGCGCGATCAGCGCTTCCTGCACGCCGGGCTCGACGCTGCGCGAACCGCAGCCGGGCTGCCACGCCGGCAGGCCTTCGCCCGCGGCCGCTTCGCCGGCGAGGCGGGTCCATTCGGCGCGATCCCAGCCCACGGTGCGCCCGACCTCGCGACCGCCTTCGTAGCGGATCAGGGTCGGCACGGCTTCGATGTTGAGATGAAACGAACGTTCGAGCTGCTGGTCGTCGAGCACGCGGCCGACGCCGGCGGGAAAGGCCGGATCGTCCTGGGTGATGACGGTGAGCGGGCCCACTTTGTCGAGGCGCTGCATCACCGGCTCGACCAGCACGCAGGTGTGGCACTCGTGCTTGGCGACGATCACCAGCCCGTCCGCGGGCAGTACCTCAATCATTCAGCAGAGCCTCCACCTGGGCATCGATGAACGCGGCATCCTGGGGATTGTCGCGTGGGTTGCCGGCGCGATGACCCCATACGGACGGGATCTCCACCAGCTTCCCGTATTTCAGATAAGGCAACTCTTCCCTGTTGTCGTCGGTCTGGAAATAGAGATCGGTGGCCGACGGCATGAGCAGCACCTTGGCCTTGATGCCGGAAAGCGCCATCTGCAGATCGCCGCGATAGAGATCGTTGGCGGCGATGTCGCCGTTCTGCCACGTGAAAAGCTGGGCCAGCAGGTCGTGCATGTCGCGCCGCAGGAAGTTGGCTTCCCACGACCGCACGAGGAAATCCTCGAGACTGTCGAAGCCCAGTCCGCGCCACATCTCGCGGCGATAGAAGGTCTGGCTGAGCGCCCAGCCGGCATAGATGCGGCCCATGGCGCGCAGACCCTGCTGCGGCGTCGCGGCGGCCTGCAGGGTGGTGCGGATGCCTTCGAGGAAGACGAAATTGTGCGGTGCGGTCTTCGCCGAACCGCAATTGACCACGATGCGCTCGACCGCCTCGCCGAACAGCGCGCCCCAGTGATAGGCCTGCTGGGCACCCATCGACCAGCCATAGACCAGCTTCAGCCGGTCGATGGCGAACAGCTCCAGCAGCATCTGCCGCTGCAGCATGACGTTGTCGTAGGTCGTGACCTCGGGAAAATCCGGCGTGTTGGACGGCGACGACGACAGGCCGTTCGTCAGCATGTTGGGAATGACGATGAAGTAGCGGCTGGGATCGAGGCAGTGCCGGACGTCGACCAGCCACTCGATATCGGTGTGATGGGCGCCGTAGCTGGTCGGGTAGAGGATGACGTTGTCGCGTTTGGGCGACAGCGTGCCGTAGGTCTTCCACACGATGCGGGCCTGCTTCAGGGTGCCGCCGCGCTGCAGCCGTACATTGTCGGCCGCCCAGGTTCCTTCGTTCGTCCGCATGCTTCGACCTTAGCGGAAGCTGCGGATGATCTCCCCATGTGTCTGGGTATAGCTCCTGGCCACGTATTTCAGGTGTGACCGCAGGTGCCGGTGCGCCTCGGGCAGGTGGTGGAACGGGATATTCGGCAGCAGGTGATGTTCGGCGTGGTACGGCAGGTTCCACATCAGGAAGCGCACGACCGGATTGGACAGGGTCGTGCGCGTGTTGGCGAAACCGTCGTCGCTGTTGGGGCACAGCGTGTGCTCGGTCAGCAGATAGAGCCGCAGCAGGGGCAGGCCGACCAGCAGCGGGAAGAACCAGACCCACAGCAGCACGTCGGTGCGCAGCAGGATCGAGCCCACGATCAGCACCGCATAGAGGGCGAGCAGCCAGCGGCCCCAGCGCCGCACCTCGGGCCAGGCCTGGTCGTGGATGTAGGTGACGTCGCCCTTGAAGCCGAACGGGAACAGGAAGATGTCGCGCACGCGGATCATCAGGAACGGGATCGCGCTCACGCGGAAGAGATAGCTGCGCCACCCGGTCGGCGTGACCGAGGTGATCAGCTCGGGATCGCGGTCGGGATCCTGCGTATAGCGGTGATGGGCGAGATGATAGTGCCGGTAGAAGCCGGCATTGTTCAGGATCGCCGCGCCCGAGAAGAAGGCCAGCAGGTCGGCCATCCAGCGCGTCTTGAACGAGCCGTAATGCACCGATTCGTGCATGGCCCCGAACAGCGAATTCACGAAGATGCCCTGCAGCAGCAGCGCCGGCAGCACCCACCAGGTGCCGCGCGTCTCGAGCACCAGCCAGCCGCCCAGCACCAGCAGCGCGAGATGCGCACCGGTCTGGATCAGGCCCTTGGTATCGTCGCGGGCATAGAGGCGCTTCAGCACCTCCGCCGGCACCACCCGCATCTGGCGGGCGCGCTGGCCGGTTACTGTATAGGTGCCCATAGACCTTCCTTGTATGCGTGTTCGGTGACCGCCTCGCGCTTCTTCTTCTCGTCCTCGCTCAAGCCGATCTGGTCGCCGACCATGCGCGCGATCGAGGGGAAGGTGCCCTTGGGCTGGACGTAATCCGGCGCCCACAGGCGCGAGCGCAGCAGCGCCTTGGCGCAATGCAGGTAGGCCTGGCGGACCGAGACGACGATGGCGCATTTCGGCGCCTTGCCCTGCACCGCCATCGAGTCGAGCAGCGCCGGA
The DNA here is from genome assembly GCF_965228225.1 of Reyranella sp. Lineage (GTDB taxonomy): Bacteria > Pseudomonadota > Alphaproteobacteria > Reyranellales > Reyranellaceae > Reyranella. The sequence goes on from NZ_OZ245801.1 coordinate 5,061,890, forward strand.
TCGACCGAGAGGCGCGCGGTGCCAGCCACCCGCACCGTCTCGTTGACGCCCGGCAGCAGGAAGATCAGCGCGACCTCGGGGTTCTCCAGCAGATTGCGCAGCGTATCGAGCCGGTTGTTGCCCGGCCGGTCGGCCAGCGCGATCGTCTTGTCGTCGAGCACCTTGAACGAGCCCGGCGGATCGCCGCGCGGGGTCACGTCCTGCTTGCCCGAGGCATCGGCGGTGGCGATCAGGCAGATCGGCGACAGGGCGATGAAGCGGCCCATATGCGCATCGATGCGGCCGATGTCCTTGACCGCGGCGGTCACACTGACCGGCGCGTAGGAGGCAACCAGCGCCCGCGCACCCGCCTCGTCGAGCAGCGCCGGTTCCGTCGGGGGAGCCGAAAAGGGCAGCGAATCGGGCATTTTCTAGACCTCCGGAATTTGCAAGGCAGGGTAGCAGGCACCCCCCTCCGGCGAAACCATCTGGCGCGAGGAGTCGTTGGTCCACCAGTCACAGCAAAAGGAGGACCAGATGAGCAATTACGATCCGAACCTGGGTCCGGGCCGTCCGGGCTATGATCCGACCGATCCGTACCGTGATGCGCCGGACAGCGGTCGTCCGGGCTACATCCTGCTCGCCGCCCTGGCGGGCGTCGCCCTGGTCGGCGGCTTTCTCTACTTTGGCAATCCGCAGAACAGCGCCCTCGGCCCCGAGCAGGCGCAGGCCCCGGCCCCGATCGAGCGTACGGTGACGGACACGCCGGGCGTCACGCCTGACGCGGGTCGCCCGACCTCGATCCCGATCCCGGCCAACCCTGCGTCCCCGGCTCCGGCCACGACGCCGGCGGCTCCTCAGGAGTAAGGGGCAATGAGCGATTATGACCCCAAGCTCGACAAACCCGCCTACGAGGACGTGGCTTTCGAGCCGCGCTCCCCGAGCCGAGGACTCTATCTGGTGGTGGGCGTGGTGGCCGCGATCGTGGCGGCAGCAGGCCTGATGTTCTTCTCGGGCGATCGCCCCGAGCGGACCGATCTGGCCCGCACCCCGGACCCGGCTTCGATCGACGCCCGGACCAACGAGACGCGGACTCCGACCGTCCCGAGAGTGGCGCCGATCCCGGCCACGCCGACACCGGAACCGATGACGCCGGCCCCGAGCCAGCAGCCGTAACGGCGGCAGCGCCTGGACAAAAAAATAGCCCGACCGCGAGATCCGCGGTCGGGCGCACAGGCCTTTAATCTCTGCAGATTCGAAGTAGCACGACCGCCTGTGGGACACGGCGAATCATTCCTGCAGAGCTGATCTGCTTCTTCTTCATTACATCGCGAGTTCGTCCTTCAGCGCGTCTCCCAGCGCACGGAACGTTTCGGCGCGGGCGGACGAACGCCGCCAGACCAGACCGATGCGGCGATTCGGGGCCGCTCCGATCAGCGGCCGAACCGTCACGTCGAGGCCGCGCAGGATCCCGGCGTCGAGCGCCATCTGCGGCATCAGCGTCACGCCCAGGCCGTTCGCCACCATCTGGGCCAGCGTATGCAGGCTGGTGCCGTTGAAGCCGGCATTGCGCCGCGCCCCCTCCAGTTCGCAGGCCGCCAGCGCCTGCTCGCGCAAGCAGTGTCCATCCTCCAGCAGCAGCAGGTTCTCGTCGGCGATGCTGGCCGCCGGGGTGTGGCCGGCGGGATAGACGATCGAGAAGCGGTCGGCACCGAGATCCATGACCTCGAGGTCGCCCAGCGCGTAGGGGAGCGCCAGCAGCACGGCGTCGAGCTCGCCCGAGTCCAGTCGCTCCAGCAACCGCGCCGTCTGGTCCTCGCGCAGATAGAGCTGCAGCTTCGGGAAGCTCTCGCGCAGGCGCGGCATGGCGCGCGGCAGCAGGAACGGGCCGATGGTCGGGATGACGCCGAGATGCAGCGGCCCCGACAGCGGATCGCGCGCCGCCTGGGCCACATCCATCAGATCCTCGGCGCCCTTCAAGAGGCCGCGCGCGCGCTCGGCGACCTTGCGCCCCAGCGCCGTCGGCACGACCGAGCGCTTGGTCCGCTCCAGCAGGGGCGCCCCCAGAAGCTCTTCCAGCTCCTGGATGCTGGCGCTGAGCGTCGACTGGCTGACGGTGCAGGCCGCCGCCGCCTGCCCGAAGTGGCAGCGATCCACCACCGCCACCAGGTAGCGGAGCTGTCGCAGTGTCGGGATAGGTTTCATGCTGGGCATATAATCGCTTTTAGCGATTATTCAATTCGGTATTTTGCGCTTTAAACGATCTTAGAATGCCCCTAAGTAACCGTTGCCAAGAGTTAACCTAGGAGTTTCAAGCCAATGTCCCTCATCAACACCGAGATCAAGCCGTTCAAGGCCACCGCCTTCCAGAAGGGCAAGTTCATCGACGTGACCGACGCCGACCTGAAGGGCAAGGGCAAGTGGTCGGTCGTGTTCTTCTACCCGGCCGACTTCACCTTCGTGTGCCCGACCGAGCTCGAGGATCTGGCCACCAACTACGCCGAGTTCAAGAAGCTGGGCGTCGAGATCTACAGCGTCTCGACCGACACGCACTTCAGCCACAAGGCGTGGCACGACACGTCGGAAGCCATCAAGAAGATCGAGTACGTCATGGTCGGTGACCCGACCGGCGCCATCACCCGCAACTTCGGCGTGATGATCGAGGAAGCCGGCCTGGCCGATCGCGGCACCTTCGTGGTCGACCCGGACGGCAAGATCCAGATCGTCGAGATCACCGCCGGCGGCATCGGCCGCGACGCCTCGGAGCTGCTGCGCAAGGTCAAAGCCGCACAGTACGTCGCCTCGCATCCGGGCGAAGTCTGCCCGGCCGCCTGGAAGGAAGGCGAGAAGACCCTCGCCCCCAGCCTCGACCTGGTCGGCAAGATCTGACGGCGTAGCCGTCATCCCGAGCGAAGCCGAGGGATCTCTTAGACGAAAAGAGATCCCTCCACTCCGCTTCGCTCCGGTCGGGATGACGGATTTGAAATTCAGTTCAGGAGTACCTCCCATGTTGGACGCCAACCTCAAGACGCAGTTGAAGGGCTATCTCGAGCGCCTGACCTTGCCGGTCGAGCTGGTGGCGTCGCTCGACGACGGCGCGAAGTCGGCCGAGCTGAAGGAGCTGCTGCAGGAGATCGCGAGCCTGTCGGACAAGGTGACCTTCGCCGAGGCCGACGAGGACATGCGCAAGCCCTCCTTCGCCATCGTGCGGCCCGGCACGGACATCTCGGTCCGCTTCGCCGGCATCCCGATGGGCCATGAATTCACCTCGCTGGTGCTGGCGCTGCTGCAGGTCGGCGGCCACCCGAGCAAGGAGGCGCAGGACACGATCGAGCGGGTGAAGGGCCTCGACGGCGACTACACGTTCGAGACCTATTTCTCGCTCTCGTGCCAGAACTGCCCCGACGTGGTGCAGGCGCTGAACCTGATGAGCGTGCTGAACCCGCGCATCCGCCACACCGCGATCGACGGCGCCCTGTTCCAGGACGAGGTCGAGAAGCGCGGCGTGATGGCCGTGCCCTCGATCTTCCTCAACAGCCTGCCGTTCGGCCAGGGCCGCATGAGCCTGGAGCAGATCCTGGCCAAGCTCGACACCGGCGCCGGCGAACGCGCGGCCGAGGAGATCGCGGCCAAGAAGCCCTACGACGTGCTGGTGGTCGGCGGCGGCCCCGCCGGCGCCGCTGCAGCCATCTACGCCGCGCGAAAAGGCATCCGCACCGGCATCGCCGCCGAGCGCTTCGGCGGCCAGGTGCTGGACACGATGGGCATCGAGAACTTCATCTCGGTCTCCCACACCGAGGGCCCGAAGATGGCCGCCGAGCTGGCCGCGCACGTGAAGGACTACGAGGTCGACGTGATGGACCTGCAGACCGCCACCAAGCTGATCCCCGCGACGCAGCCGGGCGGCCTGGCCACGGTCGAGCTGCAGAACGGCGCCACCTTGAAGGCCAAGACCATCGTGCTCTCGCCCGGCGCGCGCTGGCGGCAGATGAACGTCCCCGGCGAGGCCGAGTATCGCAACAAGGGCGTGGCCTACTGCCCGCACTGCGACGGCCCGCTGTTCAAGGGCAAGCGGGTGGCGGTGATCGGCGGCGGCAATTCCGGCGTCGAGGCGGCGATCGACCTCGCGGGCCTGGTGAGCCACGTCACGCTGATCGAGTTCGACAGCCAGCTGCGCGCCGACGCGGTGCTGCAGGCCAAGCTCCGCTCGCTGCCCAACGCCACGGTGATCGTCTCGGCGCAGTCGACCGAGGTGCACGGCGACGGCGCCCGGGTGACCGGCCTCGCCTACAAGGACCGCACCACGGGCGAGCAAAAGACGATCGAGCTCGAGGGCATCTTCGTGCAGATCGGCCTGGTGCCCAACACCGAGTGGCTGAAGGGCGCGATCGAGCTCAGCCCGCGCGGCGAGATCGAGATCGACGCCCGCGGCCAGACCTCGGTCCCCGGCATCTTCGCCGCCGGCGACGCCACGACCGTGCCCTACAAGCAGATCGTCATCGCCATGGGCGAGGGCGCGAAGGCCGCGCTGTCGGCCTTCGACCACCTGATCCGGAGCGAGCCGGTCGAGGTCAAGCAAGCGGCCTAGGAAGAACTTGCCGGGCGAGATCGAATCGCCCGGCTCCGAGCACACAAACCTCATCCTGAGGAGCGGTCCACAGGACCGCGTCTCGAAGGATGGGAACGAGCACCGCGTGTGTTGCCCATCCTTCGAGACGGCCACGAGTTTACCCCGAGGCATTCGAGGGGTGGCCTCCTCAGGATGAGGGGGTAGATCCCTCGAATCCGCTGCGCTCCGGTTCGGGCGGGGTAACCGCCCCGAGACGATGCGTAATTTTCTTGCGCGAATATCCGCCGATTCGGGGGTGCGACATTCCCTGCAGTTATTTCGTTTATTGCGGTTATTTCGTTTACGTACCCTCATCGGCGCCCGCCGCGCGCCTCTTCACCCCGGCATCTTGTCGATGAACCCGACCACCGACGCGAGCCGCCCGTCCGGCGCCACGGTGCAGAAATCGACGCCCTCGACGACCGAGGGGCCGTCGGCCGGACCCAGCGACCAGGTGAAGCGCAGATAGAGCCCCGCGGGGCTACCAGAGGGGCCGCCCAGGGAACCGCCATGGGCGTCGACCTTCGAGGTGCGCTTTAGCACGAAGCCCGGGAACTTCGCCTGCACGCCCGCCAGCATGGCGTCGATCCCGGCAGGCCCGTCGCCCGCCATCACCGGATCGCGGTAGATCCCCGTCTCGGTCCAGGCCGCCGCAAGGCCGGCGCGGCGGCGCGCGGGATCGGTCTCGTTCCAGGTGGCGACGTAGGCCTCGACGACGGCGTCCGGCGTGGCGGTGGGATGGGACATGGCTTCCTCCTGCGGATGGTTGATCCACGCGGGAGATAGGCCAGCACAGGCGAGGCGGCGATTGTCTGGGAGGTAATGAGAAGGTTCAAGATGGTCGCCTAAGCGACCATCTCTCTTATCTTCGCCGCAACAGCATGCAGCTTGTCCATGCTCAGGCCGCTGTTCCGGGTCTCTTCCGTCACAAATAAGTTGGAGCCCACCGTGAAGCCGTTCTTAGTGTACCAATCCACTTTCCATTTCCAGCCGCGGACGTAGTCGAGGTCATCCATCATGCCGAGATGCTCCCAAACCACGCGATCACCTGCTGCGTCCGTGAAGGTGAAGTCGGGATGCAGCCGCCCGGGCGCTGTCTCTCCCTCAAGCGGCTGTTCGTATTGATAGGCGATGCCTTCCCGATGAAGAAGATTCGCGATTACTAGCTCGGACTTGCTACGGACCATGTGTCCCGACTCAGTTCGATGGATCAGGTTTTCTGCGTAAGGCGGTTCGCCGCCGCGCTCGCGAAGAATTCCTGAAAACAAGTTTGTGTTGCGCTGGCAGGTGTCCGATTTCTCCGGCCTACTGAGGTCGTGCAGCAACCCCGGATTGTCGCCTTCGATGAGGAGCACCATGCGACGCCGTGAGCGTGTGAGTGCTGTGTAGACGAGCTCCCGGCTCAGCAACCGCGATGCTTTAGGCAGCACGACAAAAACAGTCTTAAACTGACTTCCCTGTGCTTTGTGGATCGTCAAAGCGTAAGCGAGTTCGAGCGGAATCTTGTCCTCGCCGAAATCACCTGAACGATAGCCGAAGCTAACCATTGGTCGCCCGGCAAAGAAGACATTTAGGTAGGGTGCCTTGCCCACACTGACGCCGCCAATCTCACCGTTGGCGAGATATTGCTCGGTCTGCTCCTTATTCTCCCAGAGATAACAGTCGCGTAGCCCGTTCTTGAGCTGGATAACCTTATCATTGCGAACGATGCCTTCGTCTCCCAGTGCTACGCCCCGAAAATTGCGCGCTGCTTGGATTTCGGTTGCGCGGAACTGTCCCTGAATCCAGCGGTTGAGTTCAGCAACCCCATAAGCATGCATGCGGGTCGGCGTCAGGAGCTGCCAGTTCTCGATTCCGTCCGGATTGTCGCGGCGGATCCAACCTTCATCGGCGAAATCGAATGACTTGCTGAAGCCTTTCGTATCGCTGGCATTCTCAAGGCCCAAATGCTTGACAAACTGGCCAACGAGCTTTTCGCGAAGATCATGCGGCCCGGTCCAATACGTGACCTCCAGATCGTTCAAGCTTTCACCCAGTGCCAGCCGGCTCAGGACTTGATCGGCATCACCATCAGGCGGGGTTCCGGTGAACCAGGACGCGAGGCGCAAAGTATCAGACCTCGCGTTGCCGTCCGTGGTTGCAGCGTCTCCCACCGACCGAACTTCAACGGTCAGCTGCGCAAGCGCAGGTGCTGCTTTTCGATCTTCCGCGAGATCGGATTTTTTGGCCGATGCGAGCCAGGAGATTAGATCAGCAAAGGGTCGCCCAACGCCGATCGGCGGCAATTGATTGGGATCACCAACCAATACGATGCGCTGAACATGAGCCTGATCCAGCGCCTGCAGCACGGCGTAGAGATCATCCATTGTCAGCATCGAAGCTTCGTCGATGACCACTGTCTTCGCGGACTTGTAGGTTTCCTTGCCCTCGAACAGCGGCCGCTGGCGCAGGCCATCGTAGCGCTTCAAGCCATAAAGAAACTGAGCCACGGTCATAGCCATCGCATCCGTCGCGCCCTGCAGCCGCACACGTGCCTTGCCGGTGGGTGCTAACAGGAGCAATCCCTCTTTTCGTAGCGGCTCGCAGAGGACAAGACCACCGATCACGGACGTCTTGCCGGTACCGGCGTTGCCGGTGAGAACCGAGAGCCGCCGCGAGCAGACTACTTCCAGCGCCTTCGCCTGTTCCTCCAGTGCCTTTTTGTGACGGGGGCTGGCCGCATCGACTTTCTGACCACTCGCCTCAACTGCAGCAACGATAAGCGTTTTCCAGTCGACCTTGGGGGGCGAGATATCCCTCGCGCAGCGAGCGCGCAAGACCTTGGCAAGCCTCTCCTCGCGTTGCTTGAACTCTACGAGTTGCAGAGCCGGCACGTTTTTTCCGGCAAACGCCGATTTGGCAACGGCGAGCCGGGCAATCGTCTGTTCGAGGAAGGCCTTGTTGCCCTCAATCCAGTCGGTTGAAACAACAACGGGGTTGTCCTCGCCCAACGTTTTCAGGTGATCGAAAGTCTCTTCCAGGCTGAGCAGCGAATCGCCAGCTGTTGCGGCGTCACGCAGAACGGAGACGAGCGCGCAGCGAACTCGCCGAGGATCCAAAGGTGAGCTGACGCCACTTGGAGCCGGCACTCTTGGAACATCGCCGATCGCCTTGTCAGGCAGCAGGCCGCGATCGATATCCTGCAGAGATACCGACGCATCTTCGCCGCCACCCAAATCGCGCTCTGCAATCAAGTACGGGTTGGCGACGATTTCCTCATCACTCGTCTGGACGGTGAACCCACGGCGGCGCGGCGCCTCATCCCAAATCCGGCGTGCCTGCTCGGGCGTGAGATCGAACCTCGATAGGAGATGCAGCAGCGTACGCCGTTCCGGGGCGAGCGCCAGCATCGTCGGGGCCACTGCCGCAATGTCTGGCGCGAAAGCTGCGTCTGGTGGCTTTCTCTTGCCCTCGAAGACCTCCTTCAGAACAGGCCAGGGATCGTCGTGAGGCCGCAGAACACCTGAAGCCCGCAATTCCATAAACAACACCGTCCCCAAGCGCATGCCTAGCGCTTCCAGCAAGGCACCCGTCCCTGGGAAGGCACCACGATCCTTCCAGGCGAGATCGAGCTGCTGGTTCAGCCATTCTTCGCGCTTTTGCCAAGGACCCTCGGCAATTCCGTGATCACGAATACGACGCACAGCGGCAAGGACGCGGCTCAGCACCGACAGCGCCACATCGGCATCGGTTAGCTCGGAACCGTATGAAAAGTCGCTTATACGGGCCGGCGGCGGGGTAACCGCGATCTCACGCAATAGGCCGGCACGACGCGCATCTTCGGCATCATCGCCGGTCGGTCTGAGATACTCATGATATGGTAGGAGGAAGCCGTCATGGCCGTCGGGTCGAATCGAGTGGCCGATTATTCGGTCCCAAAGAGGATGGCCCAATTGGCCGTTCTTGCGATCATAGTGCTCGCGCTTCCCGATGGCGACGATACGACCGACACCGACGATTAGGCGGCGCAGATCATCACCGAGAGGATGGCCTTCCTTCGTATAGAAGAGAACCAACGACTTCTCTTTAGCGAGCCGCCCATAAACATGCTCAACCAGCGCGTCCTGACGCTTACGTCCGAACACCCAAGGCGATGGGAAAGGTGGCTGCTCGTCGGGCGGCAGCGCCCTCACCATCTTCGCATCGATTTCCTTCTGGCGCCGCCGTAGCATCCAGTTGAAAGGGACAGAGATCGCGGACCAAGCCGGCACTGCCAGCTTGCGCACTTTCAAATCGCCATGCGTCTCGACGCAATTCTTGTTCTTAGTGTACGGATGCTCAAACTCTCGCATCCAAGGGGCTGGGCTCATGAAGAAGCCTGACTCAGCCTTGCACGGGGGAAGCTGTGCCTGCGTAAGCTTGGCGAAAGAATGACCAGCCAACGCCTGCTCGCCGTCCGCTTTGCTTTCGCGGATTCGTGGAAGAGCCGCACAGAACGAATTCAAACCTGGTTGCGCGCAGACTGCGCCGTTCCAAGAGGAATCATGCCACGCAACACGAATGGTGAGGTGGGCAATAGCGCTCATGCTTGACCACCAACGAGCATTCTCGATACCTCTCTTGGATTTGGCCGCTCAGCTCGTGCGTATAGTCCCGCCGATTTGCACTTCGCCGCACAAGCAGGATCGCATCCTCTGACACGCAAACTCAACCCATCGCACTTTAGTTGCTTGTCGCGTCCATTCATGATGTCCACCCCCCGCCTAGCATCGGACTAGTTTGGCCGCCGTGCAACCAAATCCCATTCTGGCAGATGCTTTGTACAACCGCGCACTAGCAAAATCTCACGGCGAGCACGCTTTGCACATCCTGGAATTCGCAACGGAGCACACTCAAAAGTTAGGCTAGGGTCAAAACTCATAAAGTCTGGCTGCGCCATTTCCGCTTCCGGTGGGATTGCAGACATCGACGAACTTCTTCGGTTCGTCGGAGACGGGCCAATAGCGGACATCGGCAGGCTACCCGATTACATCCTCGGCTAAGCTAGAACGTCTTTACCCATCAAGCGATAATCCAAGAACTGACTTCTAGGTCCGTCATCGCGCAACACTACTTGTTTGTAGATTTCTAGGCGTGCCTCCGCATCGAAGGTTGTCTTGTTGTCGTGTTCGGCGTGTGCGACATACACCGCCCATTCTTCAGCATTCATTTTGTCTTGATGGTCGAAGAGAAGCTTGGCGAATTCGAGCTCAACACCAGATGCCTTCGCCAAATCCGCCCACTTCCGAAACCCCGCTAGGATGGCGATGGTGTGTTGTGCCTTCATCAAGCTGAAATCGTCTTCGTCCCAGTCGAAGTCCACGAAGATGGCGTCGATATCGAAGTACTTGGCGTCGTAAGCGTAGTGTGACTGGCCATCCACCACATCTATGGTGGAGGTTTTTGTCTTGTAGTCTCTGAACAGGTTTTTGGCTTGAAGCTTGAAGTAGGCGATAGGCGTCATGATGCAATCCTTATGATGCCCAAGCTTATTGTCTTTAATCGGCGCGTTCGTAAGCAGTGGTTAGACAATGAGCCTGGATAAGGTCGCTTCATCGACTACTGGCTGATGAAATCTTTGCACGAACGAGCAGGCTTGCCAGCAAGCACACCGCGGAGTGTGGCCGTGGGATCGATACCTAGCAACACTAAAGTGCGTCGTCGATTAGGGCGCGCAGATGGGTCATTCTCCACCTAACTGCTCAACGCCTCCAACGTCTGGAGTCAGCCTGAACGCACAAGTAGTGACGCTTCTAGGTTTTGACTCTAGGTTACAGTAAGTTTGCTTACTTAGTCGGAAACATATTGGGCGATCTCCGAATCGTAGCGACGAGTCCGGCAAGATCATCGGGTCGATCTACCTCGACCACTACGGAGAGGCATCGTCGCCCCTAACGGGCGACGGGTAGCGGATGCAACGAATACCAGGTCGCCCGCGCCGTGCCGGCGCACGCGTCCCGCCAACACCAGTTCGCGCAGCCGCACCTTGAGCGTGTTGCGATTGGCGCCGGTGAGCGCGGCGAGTTGCGCGGTGGTCAGGCGGTCCTGCGCGCGGAGCGCGGCGAGCACCCGGCGGGACAGGTCGGAGAGTTCGTCCTCGTCGCGCCGGGCGATCCGTTCGCGGTCGAGCCGCAACGCCAACCCGTCCTTCTGCTTCTTGAGGCAGCCCAGGAAGAAGCCGACCCACGGCTCCCAATCGGGCGCCTCGTCCCTCAGCGTCGTCTGGGTGCGCCGCAGCGCCGGCAATAGAGATCCTTGTTGTCCTCGATCGCCCGCTCGAGCGACGCATAGGGTATGTCGGCATAGCCCGCGCGCACCAGCAGGAGGGTGGGTGTGGGTGCGCTACGAGGGCTGGAGCAACGGCTGTCGCGGCTCCGCGCGACCTCACCCCCCCGCCGCCTTGATCCTCTCCTCCAGCATCCCCCGGATCGGCGCATCCGCCGGCAATAGCGCCAGCAGCGTCTTCCAGCGCTGCAGCGCCGCCGGCTTGTTGCCCGCGGCTTCGGCGGCGACGCCCAGGTAGAACAGGGCCAGCGCGTTGCGCGGCTCGGCCTTCTCCAGCCGCTCCAGCACGGCCACGGCCTGGGCCGAGGGGACGGCGCCGGGTGCCAGCTGGCGCACATGCGCTTCGGCCCAGTCGGCCAGGATGCGCGCGTCGACGGGGGCCAGCGTGTCGGCGCGGCCGTAGGCGTCGGCGGCGTTGGCGTTCTCGCCCAGCACCTTCCAGGCATTGGCCAGGCGCAGCCAGCCGGCGCGGTCCTGCGGCGCGTCGGCGAGGCGCGCGGCCAGCCCCTCGACCATGGAGCGGATCGCCTGCTGGCGCTGCTCCGGCGTGAGCTGGGCCATCGCCTCCTGCTGCTCGCGGCTGGGCTGCGGGGTGGCGGACTGCGGGCCTGTCGGGGGAGGCGCGGCCGGCGGCACCGAGAGGCCGGCGGCCTTCGCCACCCGCGCGATCTCGGCGCGCAGCATCGGCAGCCAGGGCGCGTCGGGCGGGCTGGCGGCCTCGAGGTCGCGCCAGCGGGCGATCGCGGCCTTCGAGTCGCCGCTCTGCGCCTCGTGCAGGCCGAGATAGTAGAGGATGCGCGCATCGTCGGGCCGCGCCGGGAGCGCCCGCTGCAGCGCCTCGAGCGCCGGTTGCGTGACGGTGCCGCCGGCCTCCAGGGTCAGGCCCTCGCCCAGCGCCGCCAGCGCCTCGGCGTCGTTGGGGTCCTGCGCCAGGCGCGCGCGCGCCTCGGCCAGCAGGCCGGCGACATCGAGCTGGCGCGACGGGGCGGGGTGTTCGGAGCCCCTGTCCGCGAACGGCGCGGCGGGCAGGCCGGGGCGGCCGGTCTGCAGGTAGAGGCCTAAGGCCAGCAGCGGCACGAAGAGCGAGAGCGCCGGCGGCAGCCACTTCTGCACCGCGTCGGAGGAGCGCGCGGCTTTGCCTGTGGCTTTGGCGCTGCCCTTGGTGGTGCCCAAGGCGCTGCCCGCGGCGGCGTCGCCGGCGGCCAGCATGCGGCGTTCGATCTCGGTGCGGGCGGCGGCGGCCTCGGCGGGCTTGAGCGTGCCGGCGGCGCGCTCGCGCTCCAGCTCGGCCAGCTGGTCGCGGTAGATCGCCAGTTCACCCGAGAGCCGGTCGCGTGCGGGCAGGCGCATCCGCATCAGCGGCCAGAGAAGGGCGGCAACGGTCGCGGTGGTGAGCAGCGCCAGCAGGAATTCGAGCATGGCCCGTCAGCCCTTCAGGAGCGCGTCGAGGCGGCGGCGCTCCTCCTCGTCGAGCGGTTTGGGTGCTGCGATCGGTATGTGCCGGCGGCGGCGCGCGGCCATGAGGAGTGCCGCGCCGGCCACCAGCAGCAGCAGCGGCGCGCCCAGCCACAGGACCAGCGTGCCGGCCTTGAAGGGCGGCTTCAGCAGCACGTAGTCGCCGTAGCGCGCGACCATGTAGGCGAACACGTCGCCGTCGCTGTCGCCGGCGGTCAGCCGCTCGCGCACCGCCCGGCGCATGTCGCGCGCCACCTCGGCCGAGGAATCGTCGATCGACTGGTTCTGGCAGACGACACAACGCAACGACCGCCCGATCTCGCGCGCGCGGGTTTCGAGCGCGGGGTCGGGGAGGACTTCGGACGGCTCGACGGCGAGGGCGGGGAGGGTGAAGAGCAAGGCGAGGAGACAGAGCAGGCCCCTCAACCGTTGACCTGTCGCATTCGAAATCTCCCGTCGTCCTGAGCGGAGCGAAGCGTAGTCGAAGGACCTCTTTTCCGTTCGATCGGCCGTGCGCAGGAAAAGAGGTCCTTCGACTGCGCCACCCTTCGGGTGGCTTCGCTCAGGACGACGGAGGGAGTGGCGGTAAGTCACTTCACCGCCCCCTTGAGGAACGGCAGGATCGTCTCGTTGAGATCGCGCTCGGTGATGGGCCCGCGATAATGCCGCCGCACGATGCCGGTGCCGTCGATCAGGTAGGTCTCGGGCACGCCGCTCAGCCCCCAGTCGAGGCCGGTCTTGCCGTCGAGGTCGAGGCCCGCGAGTTTGAAGGGATCGCCCAGCCGCTTCAGCCAGGGCAGCGCGTCGTCGCGCTTGTTCTTCCAGGCGATGCCCACGATCGTCGCGCCCTCGCGTTCGCGGAGCCGCGTGAACAGCGGATGCTCGGCCAGGCAGGGCGTGCACCAGCTCGCGAAGAAATTCACGATCACCGGCTTGCCGGTGCGCAGATCCGCGTCGGTGAGCGGCGGTTCGCCCGGGCGCAGCGCCGGCAGGTCGAGCCTGGGCGCCGGGCGGCCCACCACCACCGAGCCGATCGAGGCGGGGTCGCGGCCGCTGGTCAGCGACCAGGCGAAGAAGCCCGCCATCAGCGCGAGCGTCAGCAGCGGCAGGATGAAGAGGAGGCGGCGCATCTATTCGGCTGCCTGCAGAGGTGGCGGCTGAAGCGCGGGCTTGCGCGACGGCGCGCCGATGCGCAGCCGCCGGTCCGACAGCGAGACGAAGCCGCCCAGCGCGCACAGTGCCGCGCCCAGCCAGATCCACGGCGCCAGCGGGTTGAGATAGAGGCGGATCACCCAGCCCTGTTGCGGGCTGCCCTCGCCCAAGGTGGCGTAGAAGTCGCGCAGCAGGTTGGTCTGGATCGCCGTCTCGGCCACCTGGCGACGCTGCACGGTAAACAGCCGGCGCTCGGGCTGCAGCACGGTGTAGGGCTTGCCGCCGACGCTGACGTTGAGCGTCGCGCGCTCGGCGATGTAGTTGGGGCCGCGCACTTCTTCCATGCGATCGAGCACCACGGAATAGCCCGCGAAGGCGATGCGGTCGCCGGGCTTCATCGTGTGCATCAGCTCGGTGTTCCACGACGAGGTCGCGACCGAGCCCAGCACGACGACGCCGAGCGAGGCGTGGCTGATCACCATGCCCAGGGTCGAGCGCGGGAGGGTGCGCAAGGTGCCGCTGCGGACGCGGTCGCTGAGCGACGCGAGGCTGCCGACGATCAGCCAGACGCCGAAGCCGAAGGCCAGGGCCGCAAGCGTCGAGCGGCTGTCGATCATCGTCATCGCGACCAGGAGGGCGGCCAGCGACACGACGAGCGCCACGCGCAGGCGCATCAGGGCGGGCCAGAGTTCGGCGCGCTTCCAGCCGAGGAACGGGCCGACGCAGAGCGCGGCGAACAGCGGCGCGCAGAGCGGCACGAAGGTGGCGTTGAAGAAGGGCGGGCCGACCGAGACCTTGTTGCCGGTCAGCAGGTCGAGGAACAGCGGATAGAGCGTGCCCAGCAGCACCGTCGCCGCGAGCGTGCACAGGAGCAGGTTGTTCAGGATCAGCGCGCCCTCGCGGCTGACCGGCTGGAACAGGCCGCCACCCTGCAGCTGCGGCGCGCGCCAGGCGTAGAGGGCGAGGCCGCCGCCGGTGACGAACAGCAGGAAGGCCAGGATGAACATGCCGCGCGCCGGATCCTGCGCGAAGGCATGCACCGAGGTGAGCACGCCCGAGCGCACCAGGAAGGTGCCGAGCAGCGACAGCGAGAAGGCGAGCAGCGCCAGCAGCACCGTCCAGCTCTTCAGCGCGTCGCGCTTCTCGACCACGATGGCCGAGTGCAGCAGCGCGGTGCCGGCCAGCCACGGCATCAGCGAGGCGTTCTCGACGGGATCCCAGAACCAGAACCCGCCCCAGCCCAGGATGTAATAGGCCCACCACGAACCCAGCGCGATGCCCAGCGTCAGGAAGCACCAGGCCGCCAGCGCCCACGGCCGCACCCAGCGCGCCCAGGCGGCATCGACCCGGCCTTCGAGCAGGGCGGCGACGGCGAAGGCATAGGTCACCGAGTAGCCGACATAGCCGAGGTAGAGCAGCGGCGGATGGAAGGCGAGGCCGGGATCCTGCAGCAGCGGGTTGAGCCCGTTGCCGTCGGGCGGCGCCGGGAAGACGCGCGCGAACGGATTGGAGGTGAAGAGCAGGAAGGCCAGGAACCCGACGCCGATCAGCGCCTGGATCGCCAGCACGCGGCTGCGCAGCGTGTCGGGCAGGTTGTTGCCGAAGATCGCGACGGCGGCGCCAAACAGCGCCAGGATCAACGCCCACAGCAGCATCGAGCCCTCGTGGTTCCCCCACACGCCGCTGATCTTGTAGAGCAGCGGCTTGGCCGAATGCGAATTGTCGACGACGTTGAGGACCGAGAAGTCCGACGTCACATAGGCCTGCGTCAGCGCGCCGAACGCCAGCAGCACGAGGAAGGCTTGCGTCAGCGCGGCGGTGCGGCCGAGCGCCATCAGGCGCAGGTCGCCTCTGCTGGCGCCGATCAAGGGGAGCGTTCCCTGCACCAGCGCAACGGCCAGCGCGAGGATCAACGCGAAATGTCCGAGTTCAGGGATCACGACGCCTCCAAAGGAAGCGAAAGGTCCCTCGCTACGCTCGGGATGACAGCCTTTTTTGAATTAGCGCACTGCGCCAGCCTCAACAAAATTGTCATCCCGAACGCAGTGAGGGACCTTTGCGTCACAGGCGCCCGCCCGGCGTCGTGGACGACGGGGCTCACTTCTTGTCTTTCCATTGCCCCGACTCTTTGAGCGCCTTGGCGACTTCGGGAGGCATGTAATTCTCGTCATGCTTCGCGAGAATCTCGCGCGCCGTGAACACGCCGTCGGGGCCGATCGAGCCCTCGGCGATCACGCCCTGCCCCTCGCGGAACAGATCCGGCAAAATCCCGCGATAGGTGACCTTCAGCGTCTTGTTCGTGTCGGTGACGGTGAAGCGCACGACCTGCCCGTCCTTCTGGACGCTGCCCTCCTCGACCAGGCCGCCCAGCCGGAAGCGGCGGTCGGGGCCGAGGCTCTTCTCGGCGACCTGGGTCGGCGAATAGAAGAAGACGAGATTGTCGTTCAGTGCCGTGAGCACGAGCGCGGCGGCGACGCCGAGCGTGCCCAGCGATCCCAGCAGCAACCACAGGCGGCGGCGCTTCGGCGTCATCGCCGCCGCTCCAGCCCGCGTGCCGCCAGCTCGCGGCGCACGCGCTTGCGCGCGCCGAGCGACGCGATCACCAGGCCGCCCAGGATGAGAGCGGCGACGAGATAGGAGCCGAGGATATAGGCTGCGTGGTTGCTCATGCCGCGGCCTCGGCATTCTCGATGCGGCGACGGTCGATCTCGGTCTCGGTGCGCAGCAGCACCAGCCAGACGAACAGGAACAGCAGCGAGACCGCCATCCAGAGCAGCGGCACCAGGATCGAATTGTGGATCGCCGGCGCGTCGAGCCGCGTGATCGAGGCGGGCTGGTGCAGCGTGTTCCACCAGTCGACCGAGAACTTGATGATCGGCAGGTTGATGACGCCGATCAGCGCCAGGATGGCCGCCGCGCGATCGCCGCGCTCGGGCGAATCGTAGGCACGGCTGAGCGCAATGTGGCCGAGATAGAGGAAGAACAGCAGCAGCATCGAGGTGAGCCGCGCGTCCCACACCCAGTAGGTGCCCCACATCGGCCGGCCCCACAGCGAGCCGGTCAGCAGGCACACCGCCGCGAAGCTGGCGCCCACGGGGGCGGCCGCGCGCGCCATCAGCGCGGCCAGCGGATGGCGCCACACCAGCAGCGAGGCGCCGAGTGCCGCCAGCAGCGCGTAGCCGCCCATCGACAGCCAGGCCGACGGCACGTGCAGGAACATGATCCGCACCGTCTTGCCCTGCTGGTAATCCTCCGGCGCCACGAAGAAGGCCATGTAGACGCCAACCGCCAGCATCAGCACCGTGGCGAAGCCGAGGCCGGGCAGCACGCGCTGGCTGAAGCGGCGGAAACGTGCAGGATTGGCGAGAAAATGCAGGTCGGCCATCGGCCTCATCCTCCCTATTCGCCGGCTTGCCGCAAGGCTGCGGCAATCGCCCAAGGCGTCGTGGCCAGGGCGACCAATGCAAGAGCGGCGAGGATCGCGACATGTGTCACGATGCCGTCACCCGCCGCCAGCGTCTCGATCGCGCCGGCGCCGAAGATCAGGGTCGGCACGCAGAGCGGCAGCGCGAGCAGCGCCAGCAGCGCGCCGGATTTGCGCGCGCCCAATGTCAGGGCCGCCGCGAGCCCGCCGATCAACGATAAAGTGGGGGTGCCGACCAGCAGGGTCGCGCCCAGCGCCAGCAGGCTCGGCCCGTCGAGGCCGAAGGCGATGCCCAGAACCGGCGCCAGCAGGCTGAGCGGCAGGCCGGTCACGATCCAGTGAGCCAGACATTTGGCCAGCGCCGCCAGCTCGAGCGGCCACGGCGCCAGCAGCAGCAGGTCGAGCGTGCCGTCCTCGTAATCGGCGGCAAACAGTCGCTCCAGCGAGAGCAGCGCGGCAAACAGCGCGGCGCACCACAGGACGCCGGCGGCGATCCGCGCCAGCAGGTTGGTCTCGGGACCGATGCCCAGCGGGAACAGCACCGTCGCCACGACGAAGAAGGCCAGCACCACCCCGACATCGCCCGGCCGCCGCAGCACCAGGCGCAGGTCGCGTATCAGGAGGGTCGTGAAGCCGCTCATGGCTCGTCCCGCAGGCCGCCGCCGCGCAGGTCGAGGCGCTGGGCGCCCTCGATGCCCAGCTCGGCATGGGTGGCGGCGATGGCCAGCCCGCCGGCCGCGAGATGGGTCTGCAGTGCCGTCCGGAAGGCCGCCTGCGCCGGCGCGTCGAGCGCGTTCAGCGGCTCGTCGAGCAGCCAGAGCGGCGCCTGGGACAGCACGACCCGGGCCAGCGCCGCGCGGCGCCGCTGACCCGCCGACAGGGTGCGCACCTCGCGGACGGCCAGTCCGGTGAGATCGAAGGCCAGCAAGGCGCCGTCCAGCCGGTCGCCGGCCTCGCCGCCGCGCAGCCGCTCGGCGATCAGGAGATTTTCGACCACGGTGAGGTCGCCCTTCAGCCCCTCGAGATGGCCGAGCCAGGCCAGCCGGCCGCGCCAGGTCTCGGGATCCCCGGCGACGTCGACGCCCTGCCAGGAGATCGTGCCGGCCTCCGGCGGCGTCAGCCCGGCCAGGGCCCGCAGCAGGCTGGTCTTGCCGCTGCCGTTGCGTCCGGTCAGCGCCAGCAGCTGGCCCGCGCCCAGCCCGAAGGACAGGCGATCGAACACCGGCCGGCCGCCGCGGCGGCAGGACAGGTCTTTCACCTCGAAAACCGGGGGCACTTCGAGAAGCGGAGGCACCATGGGCGCCCTCCTAGCACGGGGGCAGCGGGCCTGCCGGCCGCGGGCAAAGAAAAAGGCCGTCATCTCGGGGGAGGTGAGATGACGGCCTGAGCGCCTCCGAGGAGGCTAGAACGTGGCTTTGGGGGGACCACGTTCGGGGGAGATACAAGAAGGAAGATGGAAAGGCGGGGTGGCGGTCGCTAGACCCAAATGGGGCAAAATCGGGGTATTTAGGCCTCGCCCCGTGCAGCGGGGCGCGGCCGGCAGGCGACAGGGCCTGCAGGCGCCCAGCGCCGAAGGCCCGAGAGCCTGAACCGTGCAGAATAGATAAGGATTTCAGAGGGTTAGGCGGGCAGAGACACCGCCATCCATTCTGCACCGCGCCGGCTCCCGGGCCTCAGAAGGCCCTGCCGCCGGCCAGCGCCGTAAACGGCGCTAAGCCCCTGACGCCCGCCCGCCGCTGCAGACCCTTACGCCCTAGGCGTAAGGGTCTGCAGCGTCGCGCATCCCGTCGCCCATGAACTGATAGGCGAGGATCACGAGAATGACGGGCACCACCGGCAGCATCAGCCACCAGTTCACCGCCACGACGTTGATGTCCGTCGCCTCGTTCAGCAGCACGCCCCACGAGGTGATGGGCGGCCGCAGGCCGAGGCCGAGGAAGGACAAAGCCGTCTCGGCCAGGATCATCGAGGGGATCGACAGGGTGGCCGAGGCGATCAGGTGGCTCATGAAGCCGGGCAGCAGGTGGCGGCCGATGATGCGGGCGGGCTTGGCGCCCATCATCTGGGCGGCCGCCGCGTAATCCTCCTCACGCAACGACAGCAGCTTGGAGCGCACGGCGCGGCCCAGGCCCGGCCAGTCGAGCAGGGCCAGGATGATGGTGATGCCGAAATAGACGAGCAGCGGCGACCAGGTGACCGGCAGGGCCGCCGACAGAGCGAGCCACAGCGGCAGGTGCGGGAAGCTCTTGATGATCTCGGTCAGCCGCTGGACGACGCTGTCGATCCAGCCGCCGTAATAGCCCGCCAGTCCGCCCAGGATCAGGGCGAGCGTGAAGGACAGGGCGATGCCGATGACGCCGATGGTGAGGGATATCCGGGCCGCGTAGACGATGCGGCTGAACATGTCCCTTCCCAATCGGTCGGTCCCGAGCAGGAACAAGGTCCCGTCCTCCGGGGGGCAGACGAAATGGAAGCGGCCCTCGATCAGGCCCCAGAACTCGTAGCTCTCGCCCAGGCAGAAGAAGCGCAGCGGCTGCGGCTTGGTCGTGTCGGCCGAATAGATGCGCTGCAGCGTGGCCGGATCGCGCTCCATCTTGAGGCCGTAAACGAACGGCCCGAGGAAGGAGCCCTCGTGGAAGAGGTGGACCGACTGCGGGGCGGCGAAGATGTAGCGCGAGTGTCTCGTGTGCAGGTCGTAGGGCGCGATGAACTCGCTGATGAACGTCGAGAAGTACATCAGCGCCAGGAAGACCATGGAGACGACGGCCGGCTTGTGGCGGCGGAAGCGCCACCACATCAGCTTCCACTGGCCCGCCATGTAGTAGCGTTCCTGCTCGGCGGTCAGCTTGTCGGCGACATAGGGGTCCCACGGCTCCTTCGAGACGAAGTGGGGCGCGCGGCGGGGGGCGTCGGGGGTCGTGCCGGAGGGTGTCGTGTCGGTCATGGCACCCTCACTTTTCCGAACTGGCGCCGAAGCGGATGCGCGGATCGAGCGCGGCCAGCGCCAGGTCCGAGATCAGCATGCCGACGACGGTGAGCGCCGCCACGAACAGCAGGAAGGTGGCGGCCAGGTTGACGTCCTGGGTCTTGAGCGCGCTCAGCAGCATCGGGCCCGTGGTCGGCAGCGACAGCACCACCGAGACGATGACCGACCCCGAGATGACGTCGGGCAGGAGGCCGCCGATGTCGGCGACGAACGGGTTGATGGCGTGGCGAAGCGGATACTTCACCAGCAGCCTCATCGGCGGCAGGCCCTTGGCCCGGCCGGTGACGACATACTGCTTCTGCAGCTCGTCGAGCAGGTTGGCGCGCAGGCGGCGGATCATGCCGGCGGTGCCCGACATGCCGATCACGATGACCGGAATGATCAGGTGCTGCATCACCGACACGACCTTGCCCCAGCTCAGCGGCTTGTCGATGTACTCCGGATCCATGAGACCGCCGATCGACAGGCCGAAATAGACCTTGCCGACATAGAGCAGCACCAGCGCCAGCAGGAAGTTCGGGATCGACAGGCCGATGAAGCCGATGAACGACGCGACGTAGTCGCCCCATCTGTACTGATGGGTCGCCGCATAGACGCCGATGACGAACGACACGACCCAGATGAAGATGATCGTGCAGGTCTCCATGACGATGGTCAGCATCATCCGTTCGCTGATCAGGTCGGCGACCGGCACCGTGTCCTGGCACGACAGCCCGAAGTCCCAGCGGAAGATGCCGGCGACCCATTCCAGGTAGCGCTGCCAGAGCGGGAGATTGAGGCCGTAGAGTTGGCGCAGCTCCTCGGCGCGCTGGTGGGCGTCGGGATCGCCGCGCGCCAGCAGCTCCTCGATCTGCGAGGTGACGCAGTCGCCGGGCGGCAGGTCGATGATGAAATAGACGAGCGCGCTGATCACGAACAGCGTCGGGATCATCAGCAGAACGCGGCGGACAATGAAGTGCAGCATGTCAGACCACCTCTCGCCCGGGCAGGTGCCCGTCGGCCCGCGCCACGCGCACGAAATGCCCCGGCTCGGCTTCGGTCCAGAACAGCGGCGTCTTGCCGTCGTCGCGGAACGGCTCGGGCCAGACCGATGGATCGGACGCCTTGCCCTCCATCAGCGCGCCGAGATCGAGGCGGGCGTCGGGATCGGGCATCGGCACCGCCGACAGAAGGGCCTTGGTGTAGGGATGCATGGGGTTGCGGAACAGCTCGCCCGCCGGCGCGAGTTCGACCAGGCGGCCGGCGCACATCACGGCGATGCGGTCGGCGATGTAGTCGACCACCGCGAGATTGTGGCTGATGAAGAGGTAGGTGAGGCCGAGCTGCTTCTGCAGGTCCTTCAGCAGGTTCAGGATCTGGGCCTGGATCGACACGTCGAGCGCCGAGACCGGCTCGTCGCAGATCACCATGTCGGGCCGCAGCGCGAGCGCGCGCGCGATGCCGATGCGCTGGCGCTGGCCGCCGGAGAAGGAGTGCGGGTAGCGGCTCAGGTGCCGGCGGTCGAGGCCGACCATCTCCATCAGCTCAGACACCATCTCGCGGCGATAGGCATCGTCGCCGATGCCGTGGATGACCAGCGGCTCGACCAGGATGTCGTAGACCGTCATGCGCGGATTGAGCGAGCCGAACGGATCCTGGAAGATGAACTGCAGCTTGGTGCGGAAGCGGTTGAGCTCCGTGCCCTCGAGGCTCATCACGTCGATCTTGCGGCCCCAATCGTCGAAGATCACGCGGCCGCCCTGCCCCTCGTCGGCGGAGATGCCGCGCATCAGCATCTTGCTGAGCGTGGTCTTGCCGCAGCCCGATTCGCCCACCAGTCCCAGGCATTCGCCGCGCAGGACGTCGAAACTCACGTCGTTGACGGCGCGGACGGTGCGGGTCGTGCCGCCGCCCATCAGCTGTTCCATCAGCGTGTCAGCCTTGCGGATCTGGAACGTCTTGGTGACGTGGCGCACCTTGAGGACCGGCGCCTCGGGATTGAAGGTCGCCGTCGGCTTGGAGACCGGCTTCTCCTTCAGCAGATGGCCGGTCGTGCCCTTGATCTCGCGAATAGGCTGCAGCCGCTCGCCCGGCTTCATGTCGAAGCGCGGCACCGCATGCAGCAGGGCCTTGAGGTAGGGATGCTGCGGATCGCGGAAGATGTCGTGCAGATCGCCCGATTCGACGACCTTGCCGCGATACATCACCACGACGTCGTCGGCGACGTTGGCGACCACCCCGAGATCGTGGGTGATCATCAGGAGGGCCATCCCAAGTTCCTTCTGCAGGTCCTTCATGAGACGGAGGATCTGGGCCTGGATGGTGACGTCGAGCGCGGTCGTCGGCTCGTCGGCGATCAGCAGCGCCGGCCGGCACACCAGCGCCATGGCGATCATCGCGCGCTGGCGCAGGCCGCCGGACAGTTCGAAGGGATAGGTTCGGAGCGCGCGCTTGGGGTCCGGGAAGCCCACCATGCGCAGCATGTCGACGGTCAGCGCGTCGATCTCGGCCCGGCTGAGCTTGCGCCCGGCCTCGCCGCCCAGCGGACTGCCGGGTTGCGCGCCGTGCAGTTCGACGGCCTCGCCGATCTGGTCGCCGACCGTGTGGAGGGCCGACAGCGACGTCATCGGCTCCTGGAAGATGATCGAGATCTGGCCGCCGCGGATGCGCCGCATGGCCGGGCCGGCGCGATCGATGCGCGCGATGTCGACGACGCCCTGGTTGACGCGCGGGTCCTGGAACAGGATCGAGCCCGTCGAGATCTTTGCCGTGCGCGGCAGCAACCCCATGATCGCCTGGCTGCAGACCGACTTGCCCGAGCCCGATTCGCCCACCAGCGCCACGGTGCCGCCCGGCGGGATGGAGAAGGAAACCTTGTCGACGGCGCGCAGCACGCCCTCGTGGACTCCGAATTCGACCGTCAGGTCCTCGACTCGCAGCAGATCCTTCATACCGTCTCTTCCTGACCCGCCACCACGATCCCCATCGACCTCAAGTTCGCGCGCGTCGTATCGCCGAGCGCGACGCCCGTCGCTTCGGCAGCTTCCGCCGCGCGCGCGACGATATCGTGAAAGCCCTCCAGCGAGGAATCGACCTTCACCAGCCTGCCGCCTGTCGAACCGACGCCGAGCTGCATCCAGCCGTCCGACCGGTCACGCTTGGTCGAGAAGTAGCTGAGCTTCATCCTGTCCAGGCGGTTCCACTCCACCACGGTCCCGGCCGGCCCTTCGGCCCGCAGGGTGTCCGGGCTCAGCACGTAGCGCGTCTGGTGGCGCAGGGCCGTGCGTAGCAGAAAGAGGGTGAAGAGTCCGAACCCTGCGATGAGGAGGGCGGCCAGCCAGCGGTTGACGTCGAGCAACAGCAGCGGCGTGCCACACAGCACCACGCCGGTCGCGGCACGCAGATAGTCCGCCACGAGCGTCTGCTGCGGATAGCGCAGATCGACGGAATTCACCTGCGCCCTCCCTCGGTCGGCATCATGGGCCGAACAGCGCGCGCGACGGCCGCACCCGGATGTTCTCCAGCGTTCTCATTCTTTCGCACAATGACCTTAGGAAATCCCACGCCCCGGCGTCCATCGCAAGATGATGACTGAGAATGCCGACCGGCTCGCCGCCGCCCGAGCGCGCCCGTTCGAGAGCGGTCACGAGCACCCCGAGCGCGGCGTCCTCGCCGGCGAACACGCGGCCGCCTTTCCAGTCGATCAGGTCGACATGCGTATTGACCTGCAGCAGACCGCGCACCGGATGGACGCGCGCCCGCGGACCGAAGGTCGAGAGCCCGCGATAGCCGATCTCGGGGAGCGTGGGCACCAGCACCGGCGCGATACGGTTCCAGGGCGGCACCATGACGGGGAGCGCACGCGATCCGAACAGACGCTCGAGCGCCATCCAGCCGGTCGCCAGCTCGCCAAGGGTCATCATGGCCGGACGCTGCGTCCCCAGCTCGATGTTCTTCTCCGGGGCAAGCGCGTGATTGGCATGGGCATAACCGTGCTGCAGCACGTCGACGAGCGGTTCATCGGCAAGACGCTCGGCCAGCGCCGATGTTGCCTGAGCCGGCACCACCGCGAGCGCGAGGGGCGTGCCCGTGTCGCGGGCGAGCTCGACCAGGCGATCGAGCGAAGGCGTCACGTCGCTGGCATCGTCGTCGCGCCACCAGAGTTCGGCCACGCGGCCCGCCTCACCCCAGCGCGCGTCCTCGTCGGCGAGCGCCTGCCAGCTGGTCATGGCGACACCATCTGCCTGAGCGCCGCGACCGTGGCCGATGCCCCGCGCCCATCGACCGGCGGAAAGCTGCGGATCGACGGTCCCGCCCAGGCGCGCGCGATGGCGGCCGCAAGGTTCTCCGGCGTCAGTTCACCGGGCGCGACGGCGGCCACCATGCCGCGCTCGACCAGAACGCGGGCCCGATCGGCCTGTTCGGTTTCGCGCGCCGTGCCGAACGGCACCAGCACCGCGCGATCGCCGTGGCAGAGCGTCTCGACCACGGTGTTGTATCCGGCCTGCGAGATCGACAGGGACGCGTTCCGCAGCAGGGCGGGGAAGTCGGCTCGCACCGGCTCGACGATCACATCCGGGCCCGCCGACGCCGCAAGCGCCGCGCGTTCCGCCTCGGGCATGTTCGGGCCGACGAGCAGACGCCATCTCCGATCGGCCAGCGCCGTCAGGGGACGCGCGGCGAGGGCGGCCTGCAGGAGCGGCGCCCCGACGGCCCCGCCGCCGGCCGAGACGATCACTTCGCCCTTCCCGACGGCGCTGTCGGGAACGCGGGCGTCCTGGTCGGACACATATCCCGTATAGAGCGCGCGCGCCTGGATGTCGGCCCAGGCGGGGAAACTGTCGTCGAGCCGCACCAGGGCCGGATCGGCATGCACCAGCACGGCGTCGAATGCCTCGAAGGTCTGCACCATTTCGTCCACGCGCGCCGGCGAGGCGGTGCGGCGCAGCACGTCGCGGATCGACGAGACGATCCACGGCGCCGACGGCCGGTCCTGCGCCGCCTCCAGAAGCGGCAGCAGTTCGAAGCGAAGCTGCGTTCGGCCAAAGGGAAACTGCTCGGTGAGCAGGATGTCGGGCTGCTCGGCCTCGAACAGATCGAGCAGTTGCCGCGTGCGGCTGGCGCGGAACGCCTCGTCGAGCGGCGTGCCGTCGAGCCGTGACAGTTCCTTCAGCCGGGCATCGGCGGCGCGCACCGGCGGCAGCTGATGAAGCCGCGCGCCGCCGAGCGCCAGCCCATCGACCGGGGCGCCGCCGGAGACCAGCAGCACGTCGAAGCCCCCCGCCGCCAGCGCGCGCGCCAGGGTCGCGGCGCGGCGCAGATGGCCGATACCCAGCAGATGTTGCACATAGAAGAAGACCCGTGCGGTCATCGGGTGAGCGGCACGTTCAGGCGTTCGATCGCCACGCGTCCTCCCTCCTGCGCGACGAAGAAGTGCGCGCATTTCCAGTCGAGCTTGTGCGGCGGCCGGCCCAGCATGTTCCAGCCGGTGGCCAGCGCCAGCAGCGCCCGGATCGCGGCCTTGTGCGACACCGCAACGACGGGCTCGGTCAACGTCGAACTCCAGAGCGACAGGCGCACCATCGTCATGCGCGGCGATTCCCCGCCCGGCGGATGGAAGTCGAGGCCGGCCGCTTCCGCCGCCGCGAAGGCCTCGCCGCCGGTCGCGCGCAGCGCCTTCACGGTGAAGCCCTCCCAGAGGCCGAAGCTCATCTCGCGCAGCCGCGAGTCGATGGTGACGGAGGTCGAAGGCCGAACGAGTTCGGCGGTGCGGCGAGCCCGCTGCAGCGGACTGCTGACCCGTTTCCAGCCGTCGGCCGGCGCGGGCAGGCGCCAGCTCCGGGCCGCCCTCTCGCCCTCGGGACTGAGAGCGGTGTCGGTGAGGCCCTGCAGCCGGCCGTCGGCATTCCACGCCGTCGGGGCATGACGCAGCAGCGCGAAGGGCACCGCCCTCATCTCTTCGCGCCCGGCAGGGTCGCCAGTGCCGTTCCGAGTGCGTGCGCGGCGGCGCGCTCGTCGTGATGGGCGGCCACCCTCCGGGCGGCGGCGGCCCCGAGACGCGTGCGCTCCGACGGCTCATCGAGCAGCCGCGCCACGGCTGCGGCGAACGCCGTCGCATCGCCGATGGGCGTCAGCAGACCGGTGATGCCATCGGCCACGACCGCGGGAACACCGCCGGTGCGGCCGGCGACCACGGGCAAGCCGGCTGCCTGCGCTTCGAGAAAGGCCATGCCATAGGCTTCGTTGATCGCAGGCCAAAGGTAAAGGTCCGCCGAGGCGTAGAGCGCTGGCAATTCCGCATGCGAAAGGGCGCCGGCGAACCGCACACGCGCGCCGAAAGGTGCCATCAACCCCTCGATCTCGGCCCGCGCGGGACCGTCGCCCACCAGCAGGGCGTGCCATTTCCGGTCCATCAGCAGCCCGAAGGCGCGGGCGAGGACCCGATAGGAGTCGAGCTTGTCGCGCGTGCGCATCATGCCGACGCTGAGCAGCAGGGGCGGTTGGGCGGGGTCGCGGCGGGGCGGTACCTGGAAGGGCGCGATGTCGATGAAAGGGGGAAGCCAGGCCTGGCGGGCCCCCGGCCGCAGACGCGCCTTCACCCCCGCGACGTCCCGCGGATTGACGGTCAGCACGAGGTCGGCGGCCGCCAGCGCCCGCTCGACCGCGCGATGGCCGGCGCGGGTCGGACCCTGGGCACGCCGCGGGGCGTGCGAGGCTTCGGCGATCACGTAGGGGATGCCCAGCGCCCGCGTCACCATCGGGCCCAGCCAATCCGGCTTGCGGTAGTAGCAGTGATAGGTGAACCAGAGATCGAACCGCTCCGGATGATGGGCCGGCAGGGCCCGCCAGCGTGCGATCAGGCGCCCGGCCTGGGCGCGGGCGCGCCGCTCCAGAGACAGATGCGCCTCGAACGGCGGAACGCCGGGCGCGACACGGCTCGACGGCGGCATCATCACCCGGTGGCCGAGCCGTTCGAGAAGACGGACCAGACCCCGCGCCATTTCCCGATCGCCGGACGGCACCGGACTGTCGGGTGCCTTCAGCGGCGTGTGCAGCAGCACGCGCACGGCTATTCGGCGGCGCGGGCGGCCAGGGTGTCCTCGCCCGCTCCCCCGTGCAGGGCCGCGGCGATCCATTCGACGCCGGCTTCGTAGGAGAAGCGCGTGCGCACGACCTCGCCCGCACGCTGCGCCAGCCTCTGCCGCAGCCCGGGATCGGCGATCATGCGCGCGAGCGCAACGCTCAACTCCCGCGGCGCGGCGGGCGGCACCAGCAGGCCGGTCTCGCCGTCCTCCACGAATTCGCCGATCGCCGCCGCCTGGGTCGACACGAGCGGCAGGCCCTGATGGGCGGCTTCCATCAACACATTGGGCAGGCCGTCCTGGTCGCCGTCCGCGGCCCTCTTGCTCGCCAGGACGAACAGGTCGGCGCGGGCGAGCGCCTCGAACACGGCCTTCTGCGGCTGGGCGCCGCGCCACAGGCAGCGATCGGCCAGGCCGAGCGAGGCCGCCTGCGCCTTCAACACGTCCGAGAGATCGCCGGCGCCGACATGCTCGAACCGCCAGTGCAGGCCGGCCGGCAACATTGCCAGGGCGTTCAGGAGATCGTCGTAGCCCTTCTTCTCGACCTTGCGGCCGACCGAGAGAATCACGACGGGATCGGCCGGATCCGAGCCGTCGCGCGGCGCCCGCGCCGGCGGGGGCGGCGGCAGATGGGCGAAGTCCAGCCCGTGATAAACCAGCCGCAGTTTGGCGGGCGTCGGGGCCAGCTCTTCCAGGCGCTGCAGCCCGACCCTGGTGCAGGTCACCAGCCAGGCGCAGTCTTCGAGCTTCTCGCGCACATCCCAAGGCTCGCTGGTCCAGATGTCCTTGGCATGGGCCGAGACGCTCCAGGGCAGGCCGCGCATCGTCGCCGCGTAGCGCGTCACCGAAGCCGGCGTGTGCAGGAAATGCGCGTAGAGCCGCTCGATCGTGTCGGGCAGCTCGGCCGCCAGCACGAGCGCCTGGCCCCAGCGCCGCACGCGATTGGCGGTGCGGTCGCGCCGCAGGTCGGCGAGGAATTTGGCGCGCGCCGCGGCGTATCCGGGCAGTCGGCGCGCCCTGAGCCAGGCAGAAAATACCCGCGCCCGCTCGTCCTTGAGATATTCGGGCAGATAGACGACGCGGGCGGCAACCCGGTCATGGACGGGATGGCGGGCCTTGTCGGTGGGACGGCGCATCGACCACAGCTCGAGCGCCACGCCGCGCGCCTCGAGGCCCGCGATCTCCTGGGCGATGAAGGTCTCGGAGAGGCGCGGCCAGCCCTTCAGGATGACCGCCACCTTGGGTCCGCTCTTGTCGATCGACATCAGCGCGCGGAAATCAGCTGCGGTGCCGTCCCGGCAAGGGGACCGGGTCCGCCGAGGCGAGTTCGCCACCCAGCTGCATGCCCGCTGCTTCCGCCGCCTCGAGCGAGGCCGGGCCGCGGTGGGGATGGGAGAGCTGCTTGGAGACGAGCCGCCAGACGCTGCCCAGCCCGTCGAGCAGGCCCGGCACCACGACGTCGCTCGGCAGGCCCTGCTGCGGCAGGTGGCGCAACGCCGTGGCCATCGTCTGCGGGTCGCAGCCGCGATTGGGGTCCAGCATCTCGATCAGGCCGATGTTGCGGGCCGCGCGGGCGCGGATGAACTGCTCGAGGCGCGGATGGGTGCGCGGCACGATGATCGCGCGCTTGTCGAACGACAGGATCTCGCAGAACGTATTGTAGCCGCCCATGGCGACGACGCCGGCCGCGCGCTGCATCAGGGCGCCGAGATTGTTGGTGAAGGTGAGCGTCTGGATGTTCGGGAACTTCGCGGCGCGTTCCTTGAAGGCCTCGCGCGCCGTCGCCGGCATGAACGGCCCGAACACGATGACCGCGCCGTAGGGAATGTTGGGGTCGGCCTCGTAGGCGGCGAGCACCCAGTCGACCAGCTCGACACCGTCGCCGCCACCGCCCGGCGTCACCAGGATGAAGGGACCCTCGATCTCCTCCATCTCGTGCGGCACGTCGCTGTGCAGCGGCAACTCGCGCCGCAGATAGCCGGTGTAGACCATCTTGTGACGCACCGACGGCGGCACGTCGATGCCGGTCAGCGGCTTGTTGACCTGCGGCAGGCCGTAGACCCAGATCTCGTCATACAGGTCGCGCAGCGCCGGCACGACGTTCTTGCGCTCCCACTCCTTGGCCAGCTGGGCCGGATCGTCCATCACGTCGCGCAGGCCGAGGACCAGCGGCGTGCCGCGATCCTTGAGCAGTCGCAGGGCGGGACCGACCTCGCCGCGCAGGCCAAGCGGCTCCTTGTCGACGATGAAGAGGTCGGGGCGGAAGATGTCGGCGGTGTCGCGGATGATGCGGGTGCGCATCTCGAGCGTGTGCTCGACGTTCATGCGCAGGTTGGCCGAATCGTATTCGCCGGTCTCGATCTTCACGACCCCGGGAATGCGCACGAAGTCGACGCCCGAGCGGAATTCATAGGAACCGACGACCGGCGACCCGGACAGGATGAGCACCGACACGGACTGGTCGGCCTCGACGATGGCATTGGCAATCGTACGACAGCGGCTCACGTGGCCAAGACCGAACGAGTCGTGACTGTAGAGCAGTACGCGTTTGGACCGGTTGCTGGCGGGCATTGGCTCTCCCTCGCCGAAGCGGCTGCCCCGACCGGTGAACGACGGGCCGAGTATGCCACAAGCCGGGCCCGCCGCGAACCCGGGTGCGTCAACCCGGCAAATATCTAATGTAATCAACGCACTGATCGCCTATAGGGGGAGGCTCGATCGCGTCGGCGCAGGATTCATGGAACGCAGTCTCTTCTCCTACATCTGGCGGCACAGTCGGCCCGAACAGATCGTGATCCTGCTGCTGGTGGTCCTGGCCCAGGTTTTCTACTTCATGTCGTTGACGGTGCCGAAATCGGTCATCAACAACGGCATCCAGGGCAACGCGTTCAAGGACAGCAAGACCATTCCCTTCCTGGTCTGGGAGCTGGATCTCTCCGCCATCTTCCCGGGACGGGTCATCCGCTTCTTCGACGGATTCCAGGTCGACCAGCTCCAGTACCTCGTGGTGATGAGCTTCGTGTTCCTGGGCGCCGTCGTCATCAACGGCCTGTTCAAGAAGACGATCAACACCCAGAAGGGCCGCATGGGCGAGCGCATGCTGCGCCGCCTGCGCTACGAGCTGTACGACCGCATCCTGCGCTTCCCGCCGGCCCACTTCCGCAAGGTCAAGCAGGCCGAGCTCGCCACCATGGTGAAGGATGAGGTCGAGCCGCTGGGCGGCTTCATCGGCGATGCCTTCGTGCAGCCGATGTTCCTGGGCGGCCAGGCGCTGACGGCCATCATCTTCATCATGATGCAGAACTGGCTGCTCGGGATCATCGTGGTCGTGCTGCTCGCCGTGCAGATGTCGATCATCCCGCGCCTCAGGAAGCCCGTGCTGGTGCTGGGTCGTCAGCGGCAGATCTCGGCCCGGCAGCTCGCCGGCCGCATCGCCGAGACCGCCGACGGCGTTCACGAGATCCACATCCATGGCGCCGCCAACTACGAGCGCGCCGACATTTCCGAGCGGCTGGGCCTGATCTTCAAGATCCGCTTCGACCTCTACCAGAAGAAGTTCGTCGCCAAGTTCTGGAACAACATCCTGTCGCAGGCGACGCCCTTCGCCATCTACCTGGTGGGCGGCTACTTCGCGATCACCGGCCAGATGGACGTCGGTGCCGTGGTCGGCGTGCTGCTCGCCTACAAGGACCTGCCGTCGCCGATCAAGGAGCTGATCGACTGGGACCAGCAGCGCCAGGACGTGCAGATCAAGTACGAGCAGGTGATCGACCAGTTCCAGCCCGAGGGCATGATGGCGCCGGAACTCCAGGCGATCCCGGACGGACCGCCGCCGCTGCTCGGCAAGGATCTGGCGCTGGTCGGGGTGGTCGTGACCGAGGACGGCCGCGTCAAGCAGCTCGACAATCTCTCGCTCACTTTGTCGACCAGCGGTCGCGTCGCCGTGATCGGCGGCTCGGGCTCGGGCAAGGACGTGCTGGGCCAGGTGCTGGCCCGGCAGATCCTGCCGACCAGCGGCACGATCCGCGTCGACGGCAAGGATTTCTTCCAGCTGCCGGAGTACGTCATCGGCGCCCGGCTGGCCTATGTGGGCCAGGACACTTACCTTTTCCCCCTGACGGTCCGCGACAATCTCCTGTTCGGCCTGAAGCTGCGGCCGGTGGCGCCGGCCAGCTATGACGACGCCACGAAGACGATCCGCGAGGCGTTCTGGAAGGAATCCGAGCGCGCCGGCAATCCGGCCTTCGATCCCAACGCCGACTGGGTCGACTACGAGCTGGCCGGCGCCACCGGCCCGGCCGACCTGCTGCCCTGCATGGTGCGGACCCTGAAGCAGGTGGAGCTCGACGAGGACATCTATTCGCTGGGCCTGCGCGGCACCGTCGATGCAGCGCTGAGGCCCGACCTGGCCGAGAAAATCTTGAAGGCCCGGCATACACTGCACGAGCATCTCCAGGACGGCACCTATGCCGGCCTGGTCGAGCCGTTCAACGACGACCACTACAACAAGAACCTGTCGGTCGCCGAAAACCTGCTGTTCGGCACCGCGCTGGGCAAGCAGTTCGATGGCGACAATCTCGCGGCCGATCCCTACGTGATGTCGGTGCTGCGAAAGACCGGGCTCGACGTCGACCTGCAGCGCATGGGTCTCAGCATCGCCGAGACCATGGTCGAGCTGTTCTCCGGCCTGTCGCCCGACAATCCGTTGTTCGAACAGTACAGCTTCATCTCGGCCGACGAGCTGCCGAACGTCCGGCTGCTGCTGCAGCGTCTCGGCGGCAAGGGCATCGAGGCGGTGCCCGAGGCCGACCGCATCCGTCTGATGACGCTGCCGTTCCGCTACATCGAAGCGCGCCATCGCCTCGGCCTGATCGACGCGGCCATGGAGGAGCGGATCCTCGGCGCCCGCCGCGCCTTTGCCGAGGGCCTGCCGGCCAACCTGCGCGACGCCGTCGAGTTCTACGATTTCGAGCGTTACAACAGCGCCGCCACCCTGCAGGACAACATCCTGTTCGGTCGCCTGGTCTACGGCCAGGCGCAGGCCGGCGAGCGCATCGGCAATCTGATCGCCCAGGTGTTCGACGAGCTCGGGCTGCGCGATTCGGTGATCGAGGTCGGCCTGGAGTACAATGTCGGTGTCGGCGGCAAGAGGTTGCCGGCGAGCCAGCGCCAGAAGCTCGGAATCGCCCGCGCCCTGATCAAGAGGCCGCAGCTCGTGGTCGTCAACGAAGCGGTGGCCATGTTCGATGGCCGCACCCAGGACCGCATTCGCGACAACATTCTGGCCGATGCTTCCGAGCGGGGCTCCGGTGTGTTCTGGATCGCCAACCGGCCCAACCAGGCCGAGCCGTTCGAGCAGATCGTCGTTATGCAGGGTGGCCGCGTGGTCGCCCAGGGATCGCCGTCTGAGCTGGCGGCAAGAGGCGGGCTCTATACCGAGCTGATGGCGTCGGCGTAGGGCGCATCGAGGAGGACGCGATGAACCTCAACGAAGAGGTAGAGCTGCTGAAGGGTGTGCCGATCTTCTCGAAGGTCGAGCAGGCGAGGCTGAAGCTGCTGGCTTTCACCAGCGAGCGGGTGAATTTCGGCGTCGGCCAGGAGGTCTGTCACCAGGGCGATCCCGGCGACACGATGTACGTGATCCTGGGCGGCACCGCCGACGTGCTGATCGACACGCCGAGCGGCCAGATCTCGGTGGCCGAGATGAAGCGCAACAGCTTCTTCGGCGAGATCGCCATCCTGTGCGACGTGCCGCGCACCGCGACCATCAAGGCCAAGGAGCCGCTCGCCACGCTCAAGATCACCAAGGACATGTTCTATCGCCTGGTCGCGGAGTTCCCGGAGATGGCGATCGAGATCATGCGCGAGCTGGCGCACCGGCTCGAGGACACCAACCAGAAACTGCGCGCCGCCACCAGGGCCGGCTGATCGCCCGTGAGAGTCATCGCATCGTCATGAGTCGTCTCGACAGCTTCATCGCCCGCATGCAGGCGCAGCGCGACTGCCTGAATTTCCTGAAGCCCACCATCGACGCCGTGCCGGGTCCGATCCTCGAAGTCGGCCTGGGCAACGGCCGCACCTACGACCATCTGCGCGAGCTCTTTCCCGGCCGCGACATCTTCGTGTTCGAACGCAAGGTCGCCGCCCATCCCGACTGCGTCCCGCCCGACGACCGGCTGTTCCTCGGCGATGCCGACCGGACGATCGACCAGGCCGCGCAAACGCTCGGCGCGACGGCCGCGTTGATCCACACCGATCTCGGCACCGGCGATCACGAAGCCAATGTCGCGATGGGCCGATGGCTCGGCCCCGCGCTCGACCGACTCGCGGTATCAGGAGGCTATGTGCTGGCCAACCAGCCTCTCGATGTCGCGCGCTGGCAGCGGCTGCCCGAGCCTCCGGGCGTGCCGAAGGACCGGTATTTTCTCTATCGCGTGAGCTAGCGGCCGATCAGGCGAAGCAGGACCAGCAAAACGACGGCGCCGAGCACCGATCCGAAGAAGCCGGCCGGTTCGCCGACCTGATAGAGGCCGAGCGCCTGGCCGCCGTAGGTCGCGATCACGGCGCCGACGATACCGATCACGATGGTGACGATGATGCCGCGCGGATTGGGGCCGGGCGTCACGAAGCGCGCGATCAGACCGACCACCAGGCCGATCAACAGAATTCCCAGAATCGTCATGCCATCTCTCCCCTAAACCTCGAACGTCGCCGACACGGGCACATGGTCCGAAGCCTTTTCCCAGTCGCGCAAATCGACGTCGATGTGGTGGCTGCGGATCGCCCCGGCAAGAGCGGGGCTGGCCAGGATGTGATCGAGCCGGCGGCCGCGGTTGGAAGCGCGCCAGTCGGTGTTGCGGTAGCTCCACCATGAATAGAGCTTCTGATCCTCCGGCACGAACCGGCGCGGCACGTCGATCCAGTCGAGCGAGGCCTGGAGCTTGCCGAACAACTCCACTTCGACCGGCGTGTGCGACACGATCTTCAGGAGCTGCTTGTGGCTCCACACGTCGTGCTCCAGCGGCGCCACGTTGAGATCGCCCACGGTGATGCGGCGCAGGCCCTTGCGGGCGCGCGAGCCCGGCCTGCGCTCGGCATACCAGGCGGCCATCTCGCGGTAGAAATCGAGCTTGTGCGCGAACTTCACGTTGAGGTCGGGATCGGGAATGTCGCCGCCCGCGGGGATGTAGAGATTGTCGAGCAGGATCGGATCGCCGCCGACATCGAGCGCGACCTCGATATGCCGGCAATCCTCCTTGCCGCAGCGATGATGGATGGTGCCGGCGGCGAACGGCACCTTCGAGAGGACCGCCACGCCATTATAGGCCTTCATGCCCTGCACGAAGCGATGGCTGTAGCCCATGCGCTCGAACGCCTCGTGCGGGAAGAACTCGTCCGGGCACTTGGTCTCCTGCAGGCACAGCACATCGGGCTGGCGCAACTTCAGGTACCGTTCGACGTTTCCGATCCGCAGCCGGACCGAGTTTATGTTCCAGGTCGCAATGGTGAGACTCATCGCCGGGCATTATAGACGATCCGGAGACGATCTCGCCGGGGACATCTCGGCCAAGGAGACCTAGCCATGCAAATGGATGGCGATCAGAGCAACAACATCGAAGATCGCCGCAGCGACGGCGGGATCGGCGGCGGGGGATTCGGCGGTGGCGGCTTTCCCATTCCGATGGGCGGAGGCGGCGGCGGCCTGTTCAAGGGCGGGTTCGGTCTGGTGGCCTTCGTCGTCATCGCCCTGATCATGGGCGCCGATCCGGGCGCCATCCTGAGCGACATTGCGGGCGGCGGAGGCGGCACCTCGAGCTACACGCCGGCCCCTCCCTCCCCGTCCGCCAGCCGCACGCCGGGCGCGCCCGCGCCGTCCGGTGACGCCGAGACCCAGTTCGTGTCGCGCGTGCTGAAGAGCACCGAGGATGTCTGGCACGAGATCTTCCAGGGGATGGGCCGCCAGTATCGCGACCCCAAGCTGGTCCTGTTCCGCGACGCCACGCGCACCGAGTGCGGCGTGGGCGAGGCGGCGATGGGTCCGTTCTATTGTCCGGCCGACCAGCGGGTCTATCTCGACCTCGGCTTCTTCGACGAGCTGGCGCGGCGCTTCAAGGCACCCGGCCAGTTCCCGCAGGCCTATGTGATCGCCCACGAGATCGGCCATCACGTCCAGAACCAGCTCGGCATCTCGGCCAAGGTGCAGCAGATGCGCCAGAGCATGAGCAAGCGCGACGGCAACGCGCTGTCGGTGCGCACCGAGCTCCAGGCCGATTGCTTCGCCGGCGTGTGGGCCAACCGCGCCGACAAGCAGCGCGGCGGCCGGATGATCGGCGACAAGGACGTGGATCAGGCGCTGGCCGCTGCGAGCGCGATCGGCGACGACGCGCTGCAGAAGCAGAGCCAGGGTCGCGTCGTGCCCGACAGCTTCACCCACGGCACCAGTGCGCAGCGCGCGCGCTGGTTCCGCAAGGGGCTCGACACCGGCGATCCGCGTCAGTGCGATACGTTCCGGGCACAGCAACTCTAGCAACCGTCCACGGCCGGGATTGCCGCCGGGGTGTGGCCGGAGCGGACCCTATTGCGCCTGCCCCGGCGCGGCAGGTCGCGTCCTCACGAAGCAGCAGTCCATCTCGATCAGCGACAGGTCGGCGGCGCGGTTGACCGGAAACATGCCGCTCACCGAGAAGCCCCGGCGCCGGAACTCGGCCAGCGCCTGCAGGAAGTCCGGCATGCCCTCGTAGATCGGCGTGAGCGAGAGTTCGGATACGATCCCCGAGACCTGCCCGACCCCGTCCCGCAATCCGGCGAAGACCTCGAGATCGAACCCTTGGGTATCCATCTTGAGGAACACACGCGCCTCCGGCGCGACATGCTCCTGCATGAACGCCTCCAGGGTCTGCACCGGAACCTCTTCCGACGCCGCGATCTTCATCTTCTCGAAGGCCGACTGGCCAAAGCCGTTCGGTTTCAGGAAGGAGGAGAAATCGCTGGCCTCGAAGATGTTGATCGTGGCGGTACCGGGCGCGCGACCCATCGCCGTCTTGTAGACCGACCATTTCGAATCCGAGGCGGCGCGGGCCTCGAGCGTCGCATAGCATCTCGAGACCGGCTCGAACGAACAGATGCGGCCGCCGTATCCGGTCGCGCGCAGCCTCGCAGCGAACTGCCCGTCGTTGGCACCGACATCGAGAACCAGGTCGATACGGTTTAGCTCCAGCAGCTGCGCAAGGTGGTGCTGGAACGTCGTTGTATTGCCGACTCCGACGATGTCGATGCCGAGGGTCCTCCTCAGCATGCCTCGTGCGGACTGCGTCCACCGCGCTCTCTGCGACATGACCTCTCCCCTGCCGTGTCAGGCCGCAAACCGATCGCCGCCGCTTCTGAGGCGGCCGCGTGCGTGTCGTGCTCGGATGTCCGTCAGACCAGCACGCAGGTGACCGTGCCGCAGCCGTCGACGAAGCCCGACAGCGTGTCGCCCTTCACAACCGCGGCGACGCCATCGGGCGTACCGGTGTAGATCAGGTCGCCGGCGGCCAGCTCGACGAGGCCCGACAGGTACGAAATCGTCTCGGGCACGCTCCAGATCAGCGCGTTGAGGTCGGACTTCTGGCGGGTCTTGCCGTTCACGTCGAGCTGGATGGTGCCTTTCGACGGATGGCCGATCTTCGCGGCCGGATAGATCTCGCCGATCGGCGCGGACTGGTCGAAGCCCTTGCCCATGTCCCACGGGCGGCCCATGTCCTTGGCCTGGTTCTGGAGATCGCGCCGCGTCATGTCGAGGCCGACGCCATAGCCGTAGACGTGGTCCAGCGCCTTTTCGACCGGGATGTCGCTGCCGCCCGACTTCATCGCCACGACCAGCTCCATCTCGTGGTGCAGGTTCTTGGTGGCGGGCGGATAGGCGACCTGGGTGGGGTTCTTCGGGTCGGCGCAGATCACGATCGCATCGGCCGGCTTGGTGAAGAAGAACGGCGGCTCGCGGTCGGGATCGTGTCCCATCTCGCGGGCATGGGCGGCGTAGTTGCGGCCGACGCAGAAGATGCGGCGGACCGGGAACAGGTCGCCGGTTCCATTGACCGGCACGCCGACGGTGGCCGGCGGCGTCACGACATAAGCCATCGCTTTCTCCCTCAAGAACGTGCCTTTATGAAGGGCACCGGAGTACTGGGCAATGACCGACGAGAATGTGCTGATCGTACAGGCCGATACGGCCGAAACCTCCCTGGGCTGGGCCACCCTGGGCGAGCGGCGCTGGCGTTGCACCGTGGGTGCAGGCGGCATCCGCGAAGACAAGGTCGAGGGCGATTCGGCGACGCCGGTCGGCGAATTCCCGCTGCGTCGCATCTACTACCGCAACGACCTGGTGGTCCTGCCAAAAGTCGCCCTGCCGGCGCGGCCGATCAGCGAGCATGACGGCTGGTGCGACGACCCGCGCTCACCCAGCTACAACCGGCTGGTCCATATCCCCAACGAGTGGGGCGCCGAGAAGATGTGGCGCGAGGATGGGCTGTACGATCTCGTCGTCGTGGTCGGCTATAACGACGATCCGCCGGAAGGCGAATGGGGCAGCGCCATCTTCCTCCACATCGCGCGCGACGACTATGCCGGGACACAGGGTTGCGTGGCCTTTGCCCGCAACGATCTCCTGGAGCTGCTGCCGCTCTTGACCCGCGAGACGCGCCTGCGCGTGCTGTCGCATTCGGCCGCCGAGGAAGCCCCGCCGCCCTCGGAAGAAGACGCGCGCGCCAAGCAGTTCGAGGATTTCGACGAAAAGGACTGGTGAGCGTTCGTCCTACTCACAACTACTGTGCGGGCTCTCGCGGCACAGCGTTTTCGCCGAAGTCGGCGAAAACGCGAGAAGGCGCTGCCGCCCGCCGGGCGCGTCGCGACGCGCCCTAACCGACCATCCGCCCGATGGCGCGGGCGGTGTAGTCGACGAGGGGAATGATGCGCGCGTAGTTGAGCCGCGTCGGGCCGATCACGCCGATGGCGCCCAGGATGCGTTCCTGCGAATCGCGGAACGGCGCCACCACCATCGAGCAGCCGGTGTTGGCGAACAGCGGATTGTCGGCGCCGATGAAGATCTGAACGCCCGACGCGGTGTTGGCGAGTTCGAGCAGGCGCACGAAACTCTCGCCGCGCTCCAGCGCATCGAAGAGGATGCGCACGCGTTCCAGATCCTCGATCGCCGTGATGTCCTCGAGCAGGCGCGCCTGGCCGCGCACGATCAGCGACCCGCCGCCCGGCTCGCCGGACCAGGTCGCGAGACCCGATTCGATCACGCGTGCGGTGAGGTCGTTCAGCTCGGCGCGCTTCAGCTTGATGTCCTCGAGGATCAGCCGCCGTGCCTCGTCGAAGGTGCGTCCGCTCAGCCGCGCATTGAGATAGTTGCTGGCTTCGGTCAGCGCCGACGGCGGCATGCCGATGGGCGTGTCGATGACGCGGTTCTCGACATGGCCCGATTGCGTCACCGTGACGACCAGCGCGCGCCCGGGCCCGAGATTGACGAACTCGATGTGCTTCAGCGGCTGCTCGGTCTTGGGCGCCATCACGAGGCCGGCGCAGCGCGACAGGCCCGACAGCATCGCCGTCGCCTGCTCCAGCGCCTCGGTCACGGTGCGGCCCGACGTGGCGCAGCGCGCCTCGATCGACTCGCGCTCCTCCTCGGAGACGTTGCCGACCTCGAGCAGGCCGTTCACGAACAGTTTTAGCCCGGCGTCGGTTGGCAGGCGGCCGGCGGAAGTGTGGGGCGCGTAGAGGAGACC
The DNA here is from genome assembly GCF_965228225.1 of Reyranella sp. Lineage (GTDB taxonomy): Bacteria > Pseudomonadota > Alphaproteobacteria > Reyranellales > Reyranellaceae > Reyranella. The sequence continues at coordinate 5,100,624 of NZ_OZ245801.1, forward strand.
GGCATCCTGCAGGTCGGCCATGATGTTGCGGATGGTGGCCGGCGACAGCGTCTCGGTGAGCTTGCGCGTCAGCGCGCGCGAACCGACCGGCTCGCCGGTCTCGACATAGCCTTCCACCACGTGGCGCAGCACCTCGCGCGCGCGATCGTTGAGTTCCGCCACGGAGGCGGCACGCTGTCCTGTGGGGGGCTCGGCAAGGGCGCCCCCGGAGATGCCGATGCGGTGGATCGCCATGGAAAAAATGTAGGTAGTGTGGGCAGGGTGGTCAATGAACGCCGGCCCGAACACCGCCCGAGCGCCGGCCTCGAAACAAGGGATCGTGGCTGGATTCGCCAACGTTCGGGCGCTACACCGGCCGCCCGCCCCGCAGGAGAAATAAATGCGCCCATCAGGCCGCGCCCCCGACCAGCTTCGCCAGGTTTCCCTGGAACCCGGCTTTTCCCGTCACGCGGAGGGATCGTGCCTGGTGAAGTTCGGCGACACGCACGTTCTCTGCACCGCCTCGGTCGACGAGAAGGTGCCGCCCTGGATGCGCAACAGCGGCCGCGGCTGGGTCACGGCCGAATACGGCATGCTGCCGCGCTCGACCCATACCCGCACGGACCGTGAGGCCGCGCGTGGCAAGCAGTCGGGCCGCACCCAGGAGATCCAGCGCCTGATCGGCCGCTCGCTGCGCGCCGTCGTGAACCTGCAGGCCATGGGCGAGCGCCAGATCAATATCGATTGCGACGTGCTGCAGGCCGACGGCGGCACGCGCACGGCCAGCATCACCGGCGCGTGGGTGGCCCTTCACTTCGCCTATGAGCGGCTGATCAAGGACGGCAAGCTGGCGGTCAATCCGCTCACGGGTACGGTCGCGGCCGTATCGTGCGGCCTGTGGGAGGGCGCCGCGGTGCTCGACCTCGACTACCCCGAGGATTCCAAGGCCGATGCCGATGCCAACTTCGTGCTGACCGGCGCCGGCGGCATCGTGGAAGTGCAGGGCACGGCCGAGAAGGACCCGTTCACCGAGGCGCAGTTCCTCGAACTTCTGGCTCTGGCCAAGAAGGGCATCGGCGAACTGGTGGGCCTGCAGAAGCTCGCCATCGGGAAGAGCTGATGGCGCGGCGCTTCGCCCTGCCCAAGCTCGTTGTGGCGACCCACAATCGCGGCAAGGCGGGCGAGATCCGCACCATGCTGGCCCCGTTCGGCGTCGAGATCGTCTCGGCCGCCGATCTCGGCCTGCCGGCGCCCGACGAGACGGGAACGACCTTTGAGGACAATGCCACCCTGAAGGCGCTGGCCGCCGTGCGGGGGAGCGGATTGCCGTCGCTCGCCGACGATTCCGGCCTCAGCGTGCACGCGCTCGATCACCAGCCCGGCGTCTACACTGCCGACTGGGAAGGCCCGACGCGCGACGCCATGGTCGGCATGCGCCGCATCCAGGACGAGTTGGCCGCGCGCAAGGTGCCCGAGACCGATGCGGCGCGCCTGGCGACCTTCCATTGCGTGCTGGCTCTGGCCTGGCCCGACGAGCATGTCGAGCTGTTCCATGGCACGCTCGACGGCGCCATCGTCTGGCCGCCGCGCGGGACGGGCGGTCATGGCTACGATCCCTGCTTCCAGCCGGTTGGCGAGATGCGCACGACGGCGGAAATGTCGGATACCGAGAAGAACGCCATCAGCCATCGCGGCCGCGCCTTCCGGATGATGGTCGAGGCCTGCTTCGGATGAGCCGGGCGCCCCTGGGCGTCTATGTCCATTGGCCCTTCTGCAAGTCGAAGTGCCCCTACTGCGATTTCAACAGCCACGTGCGCCAGGGCGTCGAGCAGGCGCGCTGGCGGGCGGGGCTCCTGCGCGAGCTGGAGCATGCCGCCCGCGAGGCCCCGGATCGTCGGGTCGAGACGATGTTCTTCGGCGGCGGCACGCCCTCGCTGATGGAGCCCGAGACCGTCGCCGCCGTGATCGCGCGCACGCGCGAACTCTGGGACAGCGCGCCCGAGATCGAGATCACCCTGGAAGCCAATCCGACCTCGGTCGAAGCCAGCCGCTTCGCCGCCCTGGCCGAGGCCGGCGTCAATCGCGTGTCGCTCGGCGTGCAGGCGCTCGATCCTGCGTCGCTGAAATTCCTCGGGCGCGAGCATTCCACGGACGAGGCGCTGGACGCGCTCGCCACGGCGCGGCGTCATTTCGCGCGCCATTCCTTCGACCTGATCTATGCGCGGCCCGGCCAGACGCCGGAGGGATGGGCCGAGGAGCTGGAACGGGCGCTCGCGCTGGCCGGCGAGCACCTGTCGCTCTACCAGCTCACCATCGAGCGCGGGACACGCTTCTTCACCGACCACGCACGCGGCACCTTCGTCTTGCCGGATGAAGAAGCGTCCGCCGCCATGTTCGAGCACACGCAGGCGCGACTCGAACAGGCCGGTCTTCCCGCCTACGAGATTTCCAACCACGCGCGGCCGGGGGCTGCCTGCCGCCATAATTTGATCTATTGGCGGTATCAGGATTACGTCGGTATCGGGCCCGGCGCCCATGGCCGGTTTGCCGTCGGGGCCACCAAGAAGGCGACCCGGCGGTCGAGCGGGCCTGAAGCCTGGCTGGAGGCCGTCGAGCGCGTGGGCCATGGCACGGCGGAGACGTCGACGGTCGAGGGACGGGATCTGGTGGAGGAGGCTTTGATGATGGGACTGAGGCTGGCCGACGGCATCGACCGCGCCACCTTCGCATCCGTCACCGGCACCGATCCGGTCGAAGCCCTGGAGCCCGCGCGGCTCGAACCGCTGGTGCGGGCGGGCTTCCTCGACGTCGACGCCACCCATCTGCGCGCGACATCGGAAGGCCGGCAGCGGCTCAACGCGCTTCTGGAGCGCCTGGTCGCATGAGGCTTCTGCTCAGCCTCCTGGCACTGGTCGCGATGACAGCCCTCGCGTCGGCGCAGCAGCCGCAACCACAGGCCCAGCCGCAGCAAAAACCGCCGGCGAAACCCGCACCGGCCGCCAAGCCCGCGGCGCCGGCCGCCAAGCCGGGGCCGAAGTCGCCGTTCACGCCGGCGGCGTTCAAGATCACCATCGCCACCGAGGGCGCCTTCCCGCCCTTCAACTATCTCGACCGCAAGGGCCTGCCGGCCGGGTTCGAGATGGAGCTGGCGCAGGAAGCCTGCCAGCGCATCAAGGCGGAGTGCGAGTTCATCGCGCTGAAGTGGGACGAGCTGATCCCCGGCCTGCTGGAGAAGAAGTTCGACATCATCATGTCGTCGATGGAAGTGACGCGCGAGCGACGCCAGCGGATGGGCCTGTCGCGCCGCTACTATCTCTCGCCCGGCGCCTTCATCGCCCCCAAGGGCGCCCCCTATGACGGGCCGCCGTCGCTGCTGCGCAACAAGCGCATCGGCATCCAGAAGGATTCGACGCATGCCGACTGGGCCGACAAGAGCTTCCGCCGCTCCGCCCAGCTCAAGCGCTACGCCTCGGTCCAGGAAGCGCTGACCGCGCTGGCCAACGACGAAGTCGACGCGGTGTTCGGCGACAAGGCGCAGCTCTGGCTGTGGAGCCAGAAGCCGGAAGGCAAGTGCTGCGAACTGGTCGGCCAGGACATCAAGGACACGCAGACCCTGGGCGTCGGCGTCGCCGCCGGCCTGCGCAAGGAAGACGCCAAGCTGCGCGAAGCCTTGAACAAGGCTCTCGGCGAGATGGTGGCCGACGGCACTTACAAGAAGCTCAACGAGAAGTACTTCCCGTTCGCGCTGAATTGAGATAGCCCGTCGTCTCGACCGAAGCACCGAAGGTGCGTAGCGGAGAGACCTTGCCGAACCGAAAGGCCTTCGCAGAATAGACCCGCATGGCGCGCCAACCCGTCGTCTACATTCTCGCCAGTCCGAACCATCGCGCACTCTACATCGGAATCACGACCGACATGGGCCGTCGGCTGGACGAACACCGCCAGGGACTATCGGCGCATACGTCTCGATACAACATCACCAAACTCGTCTATCTCGAATCGCATGAGACAGCGCCACAAGCGATCGATCGCGAGAAACAGATCAAGAAGTGGCGTCGCGACAAGAAGATCGCGCTGATCGAGAGCGCCAATCCCGAATGGCTGGATCTGTCGAACGAGATACTCTAGCGCGCGACATCCGTCGTCTCTCCGCTACGTTCGGCTCCGGTCAAGATGACGGTTCAACTTTATGCGTCGTCTCGACCGGAGCACCGAAGGTGCGGAGTGGAGAGACCTTCGTTCGACCAATAGCCGGCAAATCGTGGAGAGAAGATCTCTCCGCTACGCCGCGCTATGCGCGGCTCCGGTCGAGATGACGGTTCTACTTTATCCGTCGTCTCGACTAGAGCACCGAAGGTGCGGAGTGGAGAGATGACGGATTTTTTTGGCGTCGTCTCAAGCCGCGTTGATCGCGGCGAAGGCTTCGAAGGCGTCTTCGACCAGGCTGACGTGGTGGATCATGGCGGCGTGGGCGCCGGCGGCGTCGCCGGAGACGATCGCGCGGACGACGGCGTCGTGTTCCTGATTGGAGCGTAGCAGCCGGCCGTCCACGCGGAACTGGGCGCGGCGGTAGGGGCCGACGCGGCGGCGCAGGTTCATCGCGTATTCGGCGAGCGGCGCATTGTGCGATCCCGCATAGATCGCCGAATGGAAGGCGACGTTGGCGTCGGAATAGGCTTCGGTGTCGCCCGCCGCCGCCAGCGCCATCATCGATTCGTGACGGGCCTGCAGCCGCCGCCGCTCGATCGGCGTCATGCTCATGGCCGCGAGCCGGGCGCAGGTCGCCTCCATCTCGGCCATGGCCACGAACAGGCTCTCGATCTCCTCGGGCGTCGCCTTGGACACGATCGCGCCCTTGCGGGGGCGCATGTCGATCAGGCCGCTCATCGCCAGCTGGCGCAGCGCCTCGCGGACCGGGGTGCGCGACACGCCATGCTGCTCGGCGAGGCCCACCTCATCGAGGCGTTCGCCGGGCGGCAACCTGCCGTTGAGGATGCCGTCGGCGATTGCCGCGGCGAGTTTGTCGGCCAGGGTCGGGTTGGTGTCGGTACTCATGCCCACTTGCATACAAGATGGATGCCAAAGCGTTAATTGCACGCATCCGTGCACAAAAAGAATGCAATGCGATGAAATTGCATACAATTGGAGCGAACGAATTGCCGTTTTCTCGCGGATTCGCCTGCTTTGTGGGCCTCCGAGGCGTGGCACACCGCTTGCTGTTTCCCTTTCGGGCCGCGACGGCCGGACAAGCGATCGAGGGGGACGTTCGATGATCGACAAGTTCAATATCGGCCGACGGGCACTTCTGGGCAGCGCAGCGGGCGCAGCCGTTCTCGGTCTCGCGGGCGGCGCCCAGGCGCAGAAGCCGCTGGTGGTGGGCTTCATCTATGTCGGGCCGCGCGACGACTACGGCTACAACCAGGCCCATGCCGAGGGCGCGGCCGTCCTGAAGAAGATGGCCGGCGTGAAGGTCGTCGAGGAAGAGAAGGTGCCGGAGACGGTCGCCGTCGAGAAATCGATGGAGAGCATGATCAACATGGACGGCGCCACGCTGCTGTTCCCGACCTCGTTCGGCTACTTCGACCCGCACATGCTGCGCATGGCGGCCAAGTATCCGAAGATCCAGTTCCGCCACTGCGGCGGCCTGTGGACCGCGGGCAAGAACCCGATGAACACCGGCAGCTACTTCGGCTACATCGACGAGGCGCAGTATCTCAGCGGCATCGTCGCCGGCTCGACCACGAAGAGCGGCAAGATCGGCTTCGTCGCGGCCAAGCCGATTCCCCAGGTCCTGCGCAACATCAACGCCTTCACCCTGGGCGCGCGTTCGGTGAATCCCAAGGTCACCTGCCAGGTGATCTTCACCGGCGACTGGTCGCTGCCGGTCAAGGAAGCGGAAGCCACCAACTCGATGATCGCGCAGGGTGTCGATGTCGTGACCTGCCATGTCGACAGCCCGAAGGTCGTGATCGAGACCGCCGAGCGCGCCGGCATCTATACCTGCGGCTACCACACCAACCAGGCCAAGCTGGCGCCCAAGGGCTACCTCACCGGTGCCGAGTGGCAGTGGGAGAAGATCTACGTCGACTTCGTCGAGACGATGAAGAGGGGCGGCGTCCCGGGCAACTTCGTGCGCGGCGGCCTCAAGGAAGGCTACGTCAAGAATTCGCCCTTCGGCCCGGCCGTGTCGGATGCGGCCAAGGCCAAGGTCGAGGAAGCCCGGAAGGGCATCGTCGACGGCAGCTTCGCGATCTTCAAGGGGCCGCTGAAGGACAACAAGGGCAACACCGTCATCCCCGCCGGCACGACCTACACCCAGACCGAGCCCGTGCTCGAGGGCATGAACTACCTGGTCGAAGGCGTGCTGGGCGCGACGTCCTAAGGCGCCGCGCACGCATGAGACGAGCAACTCTTCTCCTCCCCCGTCTCACGGGGGAGGCCGGGAGGGGGAAAGCAAAGCGATGATTGCCGACCGGGAAGAGATCAGACCTATGGCTTTCCCCCTCCGGCCCTTCGGGCCACCTCCCCCGTATGACGGGGGAGGAAGGATGGTTGGCCGCTTCATCTCGCTTCGCTCCAGGGGTTAGCATAGGCATGAACACGGCCCTCGAACGCATCGCCGTCTCGGCGCTGGCCCTGCTGGCGGCGGCGGTGATCTTCGGCCTGCTGCTGATCCTGTATGCGGGCGTCGATCCGTTCGAGGCCTATGCGCTGATGTACCAGGGTGCGTTCGGCAGCTGGTTCTCCTTCCAGAACACGCTCACGCGCGCCGCGCCGTTGATTCTCACGGCACTGTGCACGGCACTGCCGGCACGGCTCGGGCTGATCATCATCGGCAACGAGGGCGCGCTGGTGCTGGGCGGCGTCGCCGCCGCCGCGGCCGGCGTCGCGGTCGCGGCCTCCGGGCAGCTGGTGACCAACCTCGCCATGGCGGCGGCGGCGATGGTCGTGGGCGGCGCGTGGATCGCGCTGGCGGGCGGGCTGCGCCAGTATCGCGGCGTCAACGAAACGATCTCCAGCCTGCTGCTCACCTACATCGCCATCGCCCTGATGAACCATTTCGTCGAGGGCCCGCTGCGCGACCCGTCGAGCCTCAACAAGCCGTCGACCCCGCCGATCGGCGACGCCAACATGCTGGGCACGATCGGCGGCAGCGACGTCCATTGGGGCCTGGCCTTCGGCATCGTGGCCTGCCTGCTCTGCTACGGCGTGCAGCGCTTCACGACCTTCGGCTTCGCCATGCAGGTGATCGGCGGCAATCCCAAGACAGCGCGCATGATGGGCCTGAGCGTCGGGCGCTACGTGCTGGTCGCCTGCGCCGCCGGCGGCGCGGCGGCGGGTCTCGCCGGCATGGTCGAAGTCGCGGCGGTTCACGGCAAGGCCAACGCCTCGCTGGCCGTCGGCTACGGCTTCACCGGCATCCTCGTCTCTTTCCTCGCGCGGCATCATCCGCTGGCGATCATTCCCGTCGCCATCCTGCTGGGCGGCATCGGCGCCAGCGGCGGCCTGCTGCAGCGCCGGCTCGACCTGCCCGATGCGGCGGTGGTCGTCCTGCAGGGCATCATCTTCGTCTGCATCCTGGCCAGCGAGACGCTGTACGGCCGCTCGTGGGCCTGGTTGTGGCGCTTCAGAGCGGTGGAGGGACGCTGAGCATGGACGGCAGCGACATCGGTCTGTGGGGCGTGCCTCTCGCCATGCTGGCGGGCGCCATCCGCGTCAGCACGCCGTTCATCTTCGTGAGCCTCGGCGAATGCCTGACCGAGCGCAGCGGCCGCATCAACTTGGGCCTCGAGGGCACCCTGATGATGGGCGCGATGACCGCGTACGGCACGGCGCTGCTGAGCGGCTCGCCGTGGCTCGGCGTGCTGGTGGCGGCCGGCGTCGGCCTGCTGCTGGGCGCGCTGCACGCCGGGCTCTGCCAGCTGCCCAAGGTCAACGACATCGCCACCGGCATCGGCCTGATGCTGTTCGGCACCGGCCTCGCCTTCTTCCTGGGCAAGCCCTACATCCAGCCCAAGGCACCCAACCTCGGCGCGCTCGATCTCGGCGCCTGGAGCAGCATCCCCCAGGTCCAGCAGGCGCTGCAGGTCAATCCGCTGTTCCTCATCGGCATCGCGCTGGCGTTTGCGCTGGCGTGGGCGCTGAAGAACACACGCTGGGGCCTGATCGTCCGTCTCGCCGGCGAGAGCGTCGACGCGGCTCTGGCGATCGGTGCCTCGGTCGGTCGCGTACGCCTGCTGGCAACGGCCGTCGGCGGCGCCTTCGCGGGCATCGGCGGGGCCTTCCTGTCGCTCTACTATCCCGGAAGCTGGAACGAGGGCCTGTCGAGCGGCCAGGGCCTGATGGCGGTGGCGCTGGTGATCTTCGCGCGCTGGGACCCGATCCGCTGCCTGTGGGCCTCGCTGCTGTTCGGCGCGGCCGGCGCGATCAGCCCGGCGCTGCAGTCGGTCGGCGTGACCCAGGGCTACTACCTGTTCAGCGCCGCACCCTACGTCCTCACCCTCGCGCTGATGATCGCCACCTGCTCGCCCGCCCGCAGCCTGCGCGGCGCGCCGGGCGAGTTGGGCGCCGTCAAGTAGGAGCCGTCATGACCGCCAAGACCCACATCAATTCCCGCCCCTATGCCTGGCCCTGGAACGGCGCACTGCGCGCCGACAACACGGCGCTGGTCATCATCGACATGCAGACCGATTTCTGCGGCGTCGGCGGCTATGTCGACAAGATGGGCTACGACCTCTCGCTGACCCGCGCACCCATCGGGCCGATCAAGGCGCTGCTCGCGGCCGCGCGCAAGGCGGGCTGGACGGTGATCCATACCCGCGAAGGCCACCGGCCCGACCTCTCCGACCTTCCGGCCAACAAGCGCTGGCGCTCGCAGCAGATCGGTGCGGGCATCGGCGATCCCGGCCCGTGCGGGCGCATCCTGGTGCGCGGCGAGCCGGGCTGGGAGATCATCTCCGAGCTCGCGCCGATCGCCGGCGAGCCGATCATCGACAAGCCGGGCAAGGGTTCGTTCTGCGCCACCGACCTCGAGCTGATGCTGCGCACGCGCGGCATCGACAATCTGGTGCTGACGGGCATCACCACCGACGTCTGCGTCCACACCACGATGCGCGAGGCCAACGACCGCGGCTTCGAATGCCTGATCGTTGAGGACTGCACCGGCGCCACCGACGCCGGCAACCACGAGGCGGCGCTGAAGATGGTCGAGATGCAGGGCGGCGTGTTCGGCGCCGTCGCCAATTCGGCGGCGCTTCTCGAGGTGCTGGGATGACCGCACCGTCCCTCGAGCTGATCGGCTTCACCAAGCGCTTCGGCGCGATGGCCGCGCTCGACGACGTCTCGGTGAAGATCGAGGCCGGCGCCTTTCATGCGCTGCTGGGCGAGAACGGCGCGGGCAAGAGCACGCTGGTGAAATGCGCCATGGGCTACTACGCCGCGGACCAGGGCCAGATCCTGCTGAACGACCGGGAAGTGACGATCGCCCATCCGCGCCAGGCGCACGAGCTGGGACTGGGCATGGTCTACCAGCACTTCACCCTGGTGCCGAACATGACGGTGCTCGAGAACTTCGTACTGTCGCGCGGCGACCTGCCGGCGGTGATCGACTGGGCGGCCGAGCGGCGGGCGCTCAAGGTCTTCTTCGAGACGACACCGTTCACCGTGCCGATCGACGTACCCGTCGCCGACCTGGCGGCCGGTCAGAAGCAGAAGGGCGAGATCCTTCGCCAGCTCTATCTCGAGCGCAACCTGCTGATCCTCGACGAGCCGACCTCGGTGCTGACGCCCGACGAAGCCGACGAGGTGCTGACCACCCTGAAGAAGCTGACGACCGACGGACAGATCACCATCGTCACCATCACGCACAAGTTCCGGGAGGTGAACACCTATTGCGACGCCGTCACGGTGCTGCGTCGCGGCCAGCTGATCGGCACGAAGCCGACGCGCGAACTCGACAACGACACCATGGCCGAGATGATGGTCGGCCGGCGCGAGACGCGCACCGTCGTCGAGCGCGAGACCCGGGCGCCCGGCAAGGCGGTGCTGAAGCTCGAAGGCTTGAGCGTTGCCGACAATGTCGGCCAGCTCGCCGTCGAGGATCTGGCGCTCGAGATCCGCGCCGGCGAGATCGTCGGCGTCGCCGGCGTGTCGGGAAACGGCCAGCGCGAGCTCGTGGAGACGCTGGCCGGCCAGCGCGACCACGAGGCCGGCCGTATGCTGGTGCATGGCGAGGTCTACACCGCGACGCGGCCGGAGATGGTCCGTCACAAGATCGCCTGCCTGCCGGAAGAGCCGCTGCGCAACGCCTGCGTCGCCGACATGTCGGTGGCGGAAAACATCGCGCTGCGCTCCTTCGACCAGCCGCCTTCTTCGTCGAACGGCATCTGGCTCAAGCGCAGCCCGATGCGCGAGACGGCGCGGAAACTGATCGAGGCCTACAAGGTGAAGACGCCGGGACCCGACGCCGCCATCCGCGGCCTGTCCGGCGGCAACGTGCAGCGCGCGGTGCTGGCGCGCGAACTGTCGAGCGAAGGCGACCTGCTGATCGTGGCCAATCCCTGCTTCGGCCTCGACTTCGCCGCCGTCGCCGAGATTCGCGCCCGCATCGTCCAGGCCCGCAATCGCGGCGCCGCCGTCCTCCTGGTGAGCGAGGACCTCGACGAGATCCTGCAGCTCTCCGACCGCATCGTCGTCATGTTCGACGGCAAGCTGGCGCTTCAGACCGATGCGACCAGTGCCGACGTGGGCGCGATCGGCCGCGCCATGGCGGGGCATTGATGAACCGCGCGAAGTGCCGGCCCAAGCCCCGGTGTCATCCCGAGCGCAGCGAGGGACCTTTAACTGCCGCCGCGCAAAGGTCCCTCGCTGCGCTCGGGATGACAACATTTTCTAGATCAAAGTTGGTGCGCCCGTGAAAACCATCGCCGCCCAGCCGTTCGACTTCACTTTCGATCCCGCGCACACGGCGCTGATCGTGATCGACATGCAGCGCGACTTCATCGAGCCCGGCGGATTCGGCGCGACGCTGGGCAACGATGTGAGTCTTCTCTCCGCCATCGTGCCGACGGTCGGCCGGCTGATCGACGCGTTCCGCAGCGCCGGGCTGACGATCATCCATACCCGTGAATGCCACAGGCCCGACCTGTCGGACTGCCCGCCGGCCAAGCGGCTGCGCGGCAAGCCGTCGATGCGGATCGGCGATCCCGGTGCGATGGGCCGCATCCTGATCGCCGGCGAACCGGGCGCCGACATCGTGCCGGAGTTGGCGGCGAAGCCGGGCGAGATCGTGCTTGACAAGCCGGGCAAGGGCGCCTTCTACGCGACGCCGCTTGGCGACATCCTGGCAGAGCGCGCAATCACGCATCTGGTGTTCGCGGGTGTCACGACCGAGGTCTGCGTGCAGACGACCATGCGCGAGGCCAACGACCGCGGCTTCGAATGCCTGCTGGCCGAGGACGCGACCGAAAGCTATTTCCCGGAATTCAAGAAGGCGGCGCTCGACATGATCCGCGCCCAGGGGGCGATCGTCGGCTGGACCGCCACCGTCGATCAGGTGGCGGCCGCGCTACGCTGAAGACCTAGTGCAGCGCCCGCTCGCGCGAGACGTAGTGGCCGCGCTTCAGTTCCTTGAAGAACTGCGGCACCTGGGGATGCGATACCGGCTTGCCGGTGTCGTCGGCCAGCAGGTTCTGCTCCGACACGTAGGCCACGTAGGTGGTCTGCGCATTCTCGGCCAGCAGATGATAGAAGGGCTGGTCGCGGCGCGGCCGGACCTCTTCGGGAATGGAGGACAGCCATTCCTCGGTGTTGGCGAACACCGGGTCGACGTCGAAGATCACGCCGCGAAAGGGGTAGATGCGGTGCTTCACCACCTGGCCGATGGCGAACTTGGCGCAACGCACGGGCGGCGCGGCCAGCGCCGGGGTAGAAGCCTGATTGATGGGTTCCATAGGCAAAGTATTGCTCCGAACAGGCCGGTAGGCAACGCAGTCGGGACGCCGGATTCGACCACCGACTGCAAGAATACGCGAAAAACGCCCGCCCGGATCGCCACGCAAGAATGCGGCCACTTCCCGGGACCTCGCGCATCGGTTGACGGGATGCACCTGCGTGTGGACTCTGGCGCACTATTCGGTGGGAAGGGTTAATTGGTCGAAGGTCTGAAAGTCCGCTTCTGGGGCGTGCGGGGATCCATCTCATGTCCCGGCGCCGAATATGTGCGCTATGGCGGCAATACGTCGTGCCTGGAAGTCACCGCCGGCGGTCGTCGCCTGATCTTCGACGCGGGCACCGGTATTCGCACGCTCGGGGTAGAACTGGCCCGCCAGCCCCCCCTCGATATCGACATCTATTTCACGCACACCCATCTCGACCACATTTCGGGCCTCACCTTCTTTGCGCCCCTGTTCGACAGGCGCAATTCGGTGCGCATGTGGGCCGGCCATCTCGAGGCGCCGTACACGCTGAAGAAGGTGGTCGGGCACCTGATGCAGGCGCCGCTCTATCCGGTATCGCTCGACGTCTTCCAGGCCCGGGTCGAATTCCGCGAGTTCAAGTCGGGCGAGAATCTGTCGTGCGGCGCCGTCGCCGTAAGCACGATACCTCTCAACCATCCCAACGGCGCCACGGGCTATCGCATCGACCATCTCGGCAAGTCGATCTGCTACATCACGGATACCGAACATCGCGACGGCGAACGCGACTCGACGATCGTCGACCTGTGCCGCGGCGCCGACGTGATGATCTACGATTCGAGCTACACCGACGAGGAATACGTCCGCTATCGCGGCTGGGGCCACTCGACCTGGCAGGAGGGTGTGCGAGTGGCCGACGCGGCGGGCGTCGGCACCCTGGCGATCTTCCATCACGATCCCAGTCACGACGACGCCTTCATGGACGGCGTCGCCCGGGAAGCCGCGCTCGCGCGTCCGGGCGTTGCGGCGAGTGGCCTGCCGCGGGTCCTCGTGGCCCATGAAGGCCTGACGCTGACGCCGTGAAAAGATCGCGATGAGCGCCAAATCGAAGCTCCGCGGCCGCTGGCGGCGGTTCGCCCTGGGTCTGCCGACCGTGCTCGGCCTGAAGCCGCGCGGCTGGTTCATTCCGCACCGCTATGCGCCCTTGCTGCCGCCCCCGGGTGCGCAACCGCCCTACCCCGCGATCGAGCGCCTGTTCGAGGAGCATGCCGACCAGTTCACAGCCGTGCTCGACGCGGTCGACGCGCGGGCGGAGGCGCTCGAGAGCTGCAAGGCGATGTTCGAGCAATCGTGGTTTCCGTCGCTCGATGCGGCCGTGGCCTATGCGCTGGTCCGCGAGCGCAAGCCGCGACACATCATCGAAGTGGGCTCTGGCCATTCGACGCGGCTGCTGTCCAAGGCCCTGGGGGGCGTCGGGGAAATCCTGGCGATCGATCCGGCACCGCGGGCGGACATCGCCGACCTGCCCGGGGTGCGGGTGAAGTCGTCGACCCTGCAGGCCGCCCCGGACAAGGTCTTCGACAGCCTGGTGCAGGGCGACGTGCTGTTCATCGATTCCAGCCACATCCTGATGCCGGGCAGCGACGTCGACATCCTGCTGAATCGCGTCCTGCCGCGCCTGCCCTCCGGCACGCTGGTGCACATCCACGACATCTTCCTGCCGTTCGACTATCCCTCGATCTGGGGGTGGCGCGCCTACAACGAGCAGCAGGGCGTGGTGCCGCTGCTGACGAGCGGCGCCTTCAGGCCGCTTTTCTCCAGCGTCTGGGCGGAGCGGCGAATGGCCGACCGGCTGGCCGCCTCGGTGATCTCGCGCCTGCCGCGACCGCCGGATGCGCTCCCCGCCAGCCTGTGGCTGGAAAAGCGCTGATGCTGCGCCGCCTGCGCCACTGGTTGGTGGGAGGCGACGACTCGACCGAGCTTCCCGAGCGCGTGCGTGCGGCGATCGAACGCCAGCAGGAACAGAGCGAGATCCTGATCGGCTGGGTACAGCTCGTCATCGTGGTGCTGGTCGGCACGGTCTACGAAACGAGCTCCATGCCGGGCGGCGTGGTGCAGGAGGATTATTCCTTCGAGTTCGACGTGCTGGTGATCTACGGCGCCTTCTGCCTCGTGCGGCTGGGCCTCGGCTATGCGCGCCTCCTGCGGCCCTGGATGCTCTATCTGTCGGTGATCGCCGACATGCTCCTGCTGATGGGGCTGATCTACTCGTTCCATTACAAGTACGCCCAGCCGGCCGTCTTCTATCTGAAGGTGCCGACGCTCCTGTACGTGTTCGTGTTCATCGCGCTGCGCGCGCTGCGCTTCGAGGCGCGCTTCGTGGTGTTCACCGGCCTCGCGGCGATCGCCGGCTGGATCGGCCTCATCCTCTACGCGCTGGACGGCCGTGGCGGGCCGGCCAATCCGACCGACGACTTCGTCGAGTACATGACCTCGAACGCTTTTCTGGTCCATGCCGAGGCCGACAAGATCATCGCCATCCTTCTCACCACCCTGGTGCTGGCGCTCGCCATCTCGCGGGCCCGTCACCTGCTGGTGCAGGCGGTGAGCGAAAGCACCGCGGCCCAGGATCTGTCCCGGTTCTTCGATCCCGGGGTGGCGGCGCGCATCCGCGGGGCGGCGATTTCCATCAAGGCGGGCGAAGGCGAGCTGCGCGACGTCGCCATCGTCACGGTCGATCTGCGCGGCTTCACAAGCCTGTCGATGGAACTCCCGCCGGATGAGGTGATGAAGGTCCTGCAGGACTATCAGGGTCGGGTCTGTCCGTTGATCGCGGCGGCCGGCGGCAGCATCGACAAGTTTCTGGGCGACGGCATCCTGGCCTCGTTCGGCGCCGTCATGCCGTCGGCCACGGCCGCCGCGGACGCGCTGCGGGCGGCCGATGCCGTGATGGCCGCGGCCGCCGCGTGGCGCGAGCAACGTCGCGCGGCGGGCCTGCCGGCACTCGAGATCGGGCTTGCCGTCGCATCGGGGCGTGTCGTGTTCGGCGCGGTCGGCGACGGCGCGCGGCTCGAGTTCACGGTCATCGGCGAGGCGGTCAACCTCGCGGCGAAGCTCGAGAAGCACAACAAGGAGGAGGGGACCCGCGCCCTGACCGACGGTGGAACCTACGCGCTCGCGGAGCGTCAGGGCTATCGGGCGTCCGCGGGGCACGAGCGTCGTCCGGATCGCAAGGTTGGCGGCGTCGCCGAATCTGTCGATATTGTGGTGCTGGCCGCCTGAGGCGCGGGGCCGATCCGGGAAGCGCGACGCGGAGGTCGCCTTGCCCTTTGCCCATTCGCAGCCTATGTAATTTGTGACAGTGGAGCGCCATCGTGGGTAACAACTACGACATCATCCTGATCGGGTTGGTCGCGGTCTTCTTGATCCTGCGACTGCGGTCCGTGCTCGGCAAACGCACGGGCAACGAACAGCCACCCGCCCGCGATCCGTTCACGCCGCCCGCAGCGCCGCCGCCGCGCGTCGGCGATGCGTCGCAAGGCAATGACAATGTGGTTCCGCTGCCGACGGCGAATGCGCCGGCGCCGCGTCAATCGTCGCCCACGAGCGGGCCCGGCGGCATTCGCGCCACCGTCCTGCCGACCGCGACCGCCGGCGTTGCCGCCATCCGCGCCGCCGATCCGGCCTTCGAGCCGATCGGTTTCACGGGCGGTGCGCGCGCGGCCTTCACCGCCATCGTCGAGGCCTTCGCGCGCGGCGACACCGCCACGCTGAAGCCCCTGCTCGACGGCACGACCTACGCCAGCTTCGAGTCCGCCATTCGCGGTCGCATCGAGCGCAACGAAAAGGCCGAAACGACCCTGATCGGTTTCGAGGCGTCGGATGTCGCCGGCGCGGAGATGCAGGGCACGAATGCCGTCGTTACCGTCCGCTTCGTCAGCGAGCAGATCAACGTCGTGCGCAACGCCGACAGCCAGATCGTCGACGGCAATCCGAACGAAGTGCAGAAGGTCGTCGACCTCTGGACGTTCCGCCGCGACACGACTTCGAGCGATCCCAACTGGCAGCTCGTGAAGACCGAAAGCGAAGGCTAGGGAGGCTTTTCCGGGAATGCGAAGGAGCCTCCTTGCCGGTGTTGCGGCTATCCTTGCTGCGGCCGGCCTCCTCTCCGCCTGTGCCGGAACGCCCGGCTCCCCGCCGCAGCAGCGGATCGCGATGGAGCCGACCTCCTACAACGAGATCGCCGGGTGGGCGCAGGACCGTCACGCCGAGGCTCTCGTTGCGTTTCGCCGCTCCTGCCCGAAGCTGACGGCCGGTCCCGACGTCCGTATCGCCACGGACGGCGGCGAGAAAACCATCACCCCGGCCGAATGGTCACGCATCTGCGGCGCGGCTGCCGCGGTGAAGTCCGGAGACGCGCGGGAATCGCGGCTGTTCTTCGAGGAGAATTTCAGGCCGCTGATCATCCAGGTCCCCGGCAAGTTCACCGGCTATTTCGAACCGGAGCTGCGCGGCAGCAAGGTGCCTTCGCGGCTCTTTACCGTGCCGGTCTATCGCAAGCCGCCCGATCTGACGGACAAGCCCTATTACACGCGCGCGGAGATCGAGGCCGGGGCGCTCAAGGGCAAGGGCCTGGAGATCGCGTATGTGCAGGATCCGGTCGGCCTGTTCGAGGTCCAGGTCCAGGGCAGCGGCAAGATCCAGCTCGCCGAGGGCGGCACCATGACCCTCGGCTTCGACGGCTCCAACAATCGGCCCTACACGGCGATTGGCGCCGTGCTGGTCGAAATGGGCGTGATGAAGAAGGAGGATGCGACCTGGCCCGCGATCCGTGACTGGCTGAAGCGCAATCCCCAGCAGGCCCGCGAGGTGATGCGCAAGAACGAACGCTACATCTTCTTCAGGGACACCCGGACCTCCGCGCCGATCGGCGCCGAAGGCGTGGCCCTCACCGCCCAGCGCAGCATGGCGGTGGATCCCACGATCACGCCCTACGGCACCCCGGTGTGGATCGACACCCGCCGTCCGGTCTATCGCAAGCCCGGCGCCACCGAGCCCTATCGCCGCCTGATGATCGCGCAGGACGCGGGCGCCGCCATCAAGGGACCGGCCCGCGGCGATGTCTTCTACGGCGCCGGCGTTCAGGCCGCGGAATGGGCCGGCCGCATGAACAGCGATGGCCGCGCCATCGTCCTCGTCCCCAACAAGAACTGAAGGCGGCGCCGGGGACGGGCCGGGACAAACCTGCACCGGCATCTTGCATGCCAATTTCGCCGCTGCCATGGTCGGGGCGTGTCCAGCTCGCTCGCCATGCCCTCCACCCGCCCGCGCCGCGTCGCGCTTTTCGTCACCTGTCTCGTCGACCTGTTCCGGCCGTCGGTCGGCTTCGCCGCGGTGAAGCTGCTCGAGGAGGCGGGTTGTACGGTCGAGGTGCCGCCGCTCCAGACCTGCTGCGGACAGCCGGCCTACAATACCGGTGACCGGGCCACGACACGCGCCATCGCCGTCCAGGTCATCGACGCGTTCGAAGGTTACGACGCGGTCGTGGCGCCCTCCGGCTCCTGCGGCGGAATGCTGTCGCATCACTATCCCGGCCTGTTCGACGACGATCCGGCCATGAAGGTCCGCGCGGAGAATCTGGCCGGCCGCAGCTACGAACTGATTTCATTTCTGGTGGACGTGCTGGGCGTCAGGAACGTCGCCGCACGCTACCCCGGCGCCGTGACCTATCACGATTCCTGCTCCGGCCTGCGCGAGCTCGGCGTGAAGGCTCAGCCGCGCAACCTGCTGGGATCGGTGCAGGGACTCGAACTCCGCGAAATGAAGACACCCGAAGTCTGTTGCGGCTTCGGCGGCACCTTCTGCGTGAAATACCCCGAGATCTCGAACGCCATGGTCGGCGAGAAGTCCGCCGATATCGCAGCGACCGGAGCGGATACGCTGCTGGCCGGAGATCTCGGCTGCCTGATGAACATGGCCGGCAAGCTGCAGCGCGAAGGCAGCGCCGTGCGCGTGCGCCATGTCGCGGAAGTCCTGGCCGGCATGGGTGACCTGCCGGCGATCGGCGAACCGGAGCGCGGCTGATGGAATCCACCGCCCATGCCTTCAAGGCGAATGTCGGTCACGCGCTGGCCGACCCCAACCTGCAGGATTCGCTGGCCAAGCTGAAGGTCGGCTTCTCCGAGCGGCGACGCCAGGCGGCCGAACGGCTGCCCGAGTTCGAGGCGCTGCGCGATCGCGCGCGCGACATCAAGAACCACACGCTGGCCCATCTCGATTTCTATCTCGAGGAGTTCGAGCGCAAGGTGATTGGCCTGGGCGGCCACGTCCACTGGGCGCCGACCGCCGCCGACGCGCGGCGCATCATCGCCGAGCTCTGCCAGAGCGTGAACGCCCGCACCGTCGCCAAGTCGAAGTCGATGGTGGCCGAGGAGATCGCGCTCAACGAGCATCTCGAGGCTTTGGGCATCGCGCCGATCGAGACAGATCTTGGCGAATACATCATCCAGCTGCGCAACGAGCCACCCAGCCACATCATCGCGCCGGCCGTCCATCTCACCAAGGACCAGGTCGCCGACACGTTCCTCGAACATCATGCCAAGCTGGGCTTCGACAAGCGCCTGACCGAGCGCAACGATCTCGTCGCGGAAGCGCGCTACGTGCTGCGCCAGAAATTCCTCGACGCCGATGTCGGGCTGACGGGCGCCAACTTCCTGGTGGCGGAGACCGGCTCGTCGATGCTGGTGACCAACGAAGGCAATGCCGATCTCTCGAACACGCTGCCCAGGATGCACATCGTGCTGGCCAGCATCGAGAAGGTGATTCCCACCCTCGAGGATGCGGCGGTGCTGTTGCGCGTCCTGGCGCGTTCGGCGACAGGTCAGGAATCGTCGGCCTATACGACCCTGAACACGGGACCGAAGCGGCCGGGCGATCTCGACGGGCCGGACCAGTATCATGTGGTACTGCTCGACAATGGCCGCTCGGGCGTGCTCGGCACGGAGATGCAGGACATCCTGCGCTGCATCCGCTGTGGCGCCTGCATGAATCATTGCCCCGTTTACGGCGCCGTGGGCGGCCATGCCTATGGCTGGGTCTATCCCGGCCCCATGGGCGCGGTGCTGACGCCGCAGCTCGTCGGAGTCGAGGAGGCGAGCAATCTCCCCAACGCGTCGACCTTCTGCGGCCGGTGCGAGAGTGTCTGCCCCGTCCGCATCCCGCTGCCGAAGCTGATGCGCCACTGGCGCGAGCGTGAGTTCGAGAAGCATCTCACGCCCAAGGCGGTCCGCCAGGGTCTGGCAATGTGGAGCTTCGCGGCGCGCCGACCCGCGCTCTATCGGCGGCTGACGGGGATCGCCAACCGCGTGCTGGCGCTGTTCGGTCGCGCCGACGGACGCTACGGCTCGCTGCCGCTGGCCTCCGGCTGGACCCGCTTCCGTGATTTCCCGGCGCCGCAGGCCGGCGGCACCTTCCATGCACGCTGGGCGAAGAGGAAGGCATGAGCGACGCCGCGCACGACGCCCGCTCCCAGATCCTGAGTGGCATCCGCCGCTCGCTGCGTCGCGGCGAGCTCGCGGGTGAGGCCCGTTCGAGCGTCGAGACACGCCTGGCCGAACCACCGCGCGGTCCGTCGGTTGCGCGCGGACAGCTGCCTCAGGCCGACAAGGTTGCTCTGTTCTGCGAGTGGGCCGAAACCCTGAACGCCACCGTGGCGAGGGTCGGACCTGCCGAGGTGCCGGGCGAGGTGACCGCCTACCTGGCCCGCAACAACCTGCCGGCGAACGTCGCGATGGCGCCTTCACCGCTCCTCGAAGGTTACGACTGGGCCAGCCAGAAGATGCTGTCGATCCGGCGTGGCCGCGGCGAGGGCAGCGACCAGGTCTCGGTGACCGGCGCCTTTGCCGGCATCGCCGAGACCGGCACCGTCGTGATGGCCTCCGGGCCCGATCATCCGGTGTCGCTCAACCTCCTGCCCGACACGCATGTCGTCGTGCTACGCGAAGCCGACATCGTCGGCGGCTACGAGGATGTCTGGGGCCGGCTCCGTGCCCGTTACGGCAAGAACCTGATGCCGCGCACCGTCAATACCATCACCGGCCCGTCGCGCACCGGCGACATCGAGCAGGCGATGGAACTGGGCGCGCACGGCCCGCGGCGCATGCATATCCTGGTCGTGCGCGACTGATGGCGGGCGGCGGCGCCACGCCTGGTGAGCTGCGCCCCGGTGAGCTACGGGTCGTCGGAACCAGCGTGACGCGCGAGGTCGAGCTCTTGCTGGATCGGGTGGCCGCGGCGGTTGGCCGGCGCGCGCCGCGGGTCCTGCAGGTGGGAGCGAGAACCCTCGTTTCCGACCGCAACGTGCGCAACTGGCGCAAGGCGGTTCTCGCGCGCTTTGGCGCGAAGGCGCACTTCGTGGGCCTCGATCTCTTCGAAGGCACCAACGTCGACTGCGTCGCCGACATCTGCAGCGATTCGCGCACTCTGAAGAGCCGGCTGGGAGACGAGCCGTTCGACCTGGTGATCTGCTGTCACGTGCTCGAGCACACCCGGCATCCGGCGCGCGCGGCGCGGAACATCGAGCGTCTGCTGGGACCCGGCGCACTCGCCTATGTCTCCAGTGCCTGGTCCCACGCCTTCCAGGCCGCGCCCGACGATTACTGGCGCTTCTCGGCCCGCGGGCTGATGCTGCTGTTCGAAAGACTCGAGATCGCCTCGTCGTTCTACAGCGGCGGCGATGTCGGGCTCGACGTCGCCTATCGGATCGAACGGGACGGCCGGCCAGCGGTCGATCCCGGCGCCGGAGCCGTCGAACAAGGATTGTTCCAGCTCGTTCTGGATCATGAGGACAATCGCGCCGTACTGGCACGCCAGGCGACCGAGCGCCTGCCGGTCTCGCGGACCTACCTGCCCTGCCTATCGGTCAACCTCGTGGGGCAACGCGTCTCGACTTGAGGTCGCCTCGTCGCCGGGCACAAAAGAAAAGAGCGGGCTTTCGCCCGCTCTTTCCAATTTTCGGATCGTCCTGCGACTAGAAGCGCAGGTCCATACCCAGCAGCAGACCCCAGCTGTTGCCCGAGACGGCAGCAGACGGGCCCGAAGCGGAGTAGAGCAGACCGCCGCCGGTGAGCTTCACTCCCGGCCCGAGCGCGTAGTTCACGCCGATTTCCCACTTGTTGACCGACTCCTGGCCGAACGCGAGGTTGGCGGGATTGTTACCCGGACCGAAGGCGGTCGAGTTCACACCCGGAACGCCCGTGGCGGCCGGATTGGTGCAGGTGGCGCTGTTGACTGCGATGGTGTTGCAGCCGACCGAGCCGTTACCGTTGTTGTTGTAGGAACCGGTCCAGCCGAACGACATCTGCCACGGGCCGGTCTCGTACATCAGACCCGCGGTGTAGAAGCGCGTGTCGTTGCTCTGACCCGTGTAGTAGTTCGAGCCGAGACCGTTGTTGTCCCAACCCAGCGCGCCACCGAGGGTGAAGCCCTTGAAGCCGACCTGAGCGCCGACGACCCACTGCTTCCAGGAGGTCGCGTTGGCACCGGTCACCAAGTTGGCGGCGCCAGCGAACGGCTGGTTGCCCGGGATGAAGCTGCCGTACAGGAACGCGCCGTACAGAGCGACCGTGACATCGCCGAACTTGTTCAGGTAGTTGGCGCCGACGTCGAACACGTCCTGATACGAATAGTCGTTCGTCAGGCAGTTCGGCGAAGACGTCGCGTTGGTGTAGCCGCAAACGCCCTGCGATCCAGCACCCGGACCGACGCCGAGGCCGGAGCCAGCGCCGCCCTGCGGGTTGACGTTCACCTTCGGACGATAGCCGACACCGATCTGCAGGCCCTGGAAGCGCGGGGTGAAGTAGTTGATGCCCTGCGCGTCCTGGAACTGACCGGCGTTGGTCGTCGTCGTGGCGTGGAACCACGCCTTGTTGTTGCTGATGACGCTCTGGTTGGCCCAGGCGAAGTTCGTGTTGTGCTGAACGGCGCCGAAGCCGATCAGGGCCGACGGCGTGCCGTAGTACATACGATAGGTCGCCGGATCGCGCGCACCGAACTCGATGCGGCCCCAGTCGCCGAAGGCGAACAGGAACGCTTCGTCGATCCACGCGCCCGCAGCCGTACCAGAATTCTGGTTCCAGCCTTCGAGTTCGACGTGAACGCCGACCGAGGTGCCATTGTCCAGCTTGGTCTGGCCGATGAAGTGGATTTCACCTTCCTGCTGGAAGTTGAGACCCTTGTACTGGGCCCACGAGCCGTCAGTGGCGTAGGTCGACTGGATGCCGCCGGCGATCGCGTAGAAGGTGTAGTAACCACCCACGCCGATCTTGATCGGATCGGCGGCCATGGCCGGGGCGGCCATCAACCCGCCGACGACCAAGGCGGTCGAGCCAAGTAGAAGCTTCTTCATCATTCTCCCTCTCTCATTGATCAGAGACTGGTACGTACCAAAAGGCCTGTCCGACCGGCGGGAACTGGAAGCCCGAACGCGGGGCCCACCGAATCCACCAATGCGGCAAGGCTATAAAACACTTCGCCAAAACGAGGGTCAAGAAATGGTCGCCCCACGGCTTCATTCTGCCCGCACCTGTGGCGTCTTTGTCACATTTTGGCGTGCCCGGCGGCCTCGACAATGCCTCAGGAATAATAAGTCCCATATTGCAACTCTGTCGGCGGCACAATGAGTTTTTGATAGCACCTCATTGTGTCATATCGCCCCGCCGCTTGCAGTTCAGGCATCGTTGAGCCTATGGTCCCCGCCACTGTCTCCGCCGCAGAATTGCGGCCCATGGGAAGATCAAGGCGCCATTCTATGTCGGGACTGTCCAAATTCGTCAGCATTGCCGCAGTTGCCGCCCTGGCCGTCGGAGCAGCCGGCTGTGCCGATGATTCCAACAAACTCGAGAGGAACACCGGTCCGTCGGGCGACCGCAGCCGAAACGACGTTCGGTCGGGCTTGGGCGGTCGCACGCAGGAGCAGGGCACGCTCTTCGGGCCCGGAGGTCTGCTGGGCTCCAAGGCGGAGAAGAGGGACGATACCGGCACCGGCGTGGCGGTGAACGCCTATCTGTGGCGCGCGTCGCTAGACACCATCAACTTCATCCCGCTGGTCTCCGCCGATCCGTTCGGCGGCGTCATCATCACCGACTGGTACACGCCGGCAGAGACGCCCAACGAGCGCATGAAGGTCCAGGTCACCATCCTCGATCGCGAGCTGCGGGCCGACGGGGTGCGTGTCTCGGTCTTCAAGCAGCAGACCAGCCCCCGGGGCGGCAACTGGGTCGACGCCCAGGTCGATCCGCGCACCAACATCGACATCGAGAACGCCATCCTGACGCGCGCCCGCCAGCTTCGCATTGCCGGCGGCTCCTGAGACGGCAGCGCTCCTCTCGGTCAAGAGCTTGACGTGAGAGGCCGCAGCGGGCATCCGCTGCGGCCTCCGTCTTTTTCGGAACACCCTTTTTCGGGAACATCTCCGTGTCGTCCACGCCTGCAGCGCCCACCGCGCGCTACAATTTCACCGAAACCGAGAGCAAGTGGCAGAAGGTCTGGGAAGAGCGCCAGACCTTCAGGGCCGCGATGGACAAGGCGCGACCGAAATACTACGTGCTCGAAATGTTCCCCTATCCGTCGGGGCGCATTCACATGGGCCACGTGCGCAACTACACGCAGGGCGACGTGATCGCCCGCTACAAGCGCGCCAAGGGCTTCAACGTCCTGCATCCGATGGGCTGGGATGCGTTCGGACTGCCGGCCGAGAACGCCGCCATGGAGAAGAAGGTCCACCCGAAGAAGTGGACCTACGAGAACATCGCCGCGATGAAGAAGCAGCTGAAGTCGATGGGCCTGTCCCTCGACTGGAGCCGCGAGCTGGCGACCTGCGACCCGAGCTATTACCGCCACCAGCAGAAGATGTTCCTCGACTTCTGGAAGGCGGGCCTGGCCTACCGCAAGGAAGCCTGGGTCAACTGGGATCCCGTCGACAACACGGTGCTGGCCAACGAGCAGGTGATCGAGGGCAAAGGCTGGCGGACCGGCGCGCCGGTGGAGCGCCGCAAGCTCACCCAGTGGAACCTCAAGATCACCCACTTCGCCGACGAGCTGCTGAGCCGCCTCGACACACTCGACCGCTGGCCCGAGAAGGTGCGCCTGATGCAGGCGAACTGGATCGGCAAGAGCCGCGGTGCGCGCGTCTTCTGGCAGCTCACCGACGCCTCGGGCGCCGATCACGGCAAGCTGGAAATCTTCACGACCCGTCCCGACACGCTGTTCGGCGCCTCGTTCATGGCGCTGTCGGCCGAGCATCCGCTGGTCGCCGGCCTCGCGCCGTCTGATCCCGGCCTGCAGCACTTCATTGCCGAGTGCCGCAAGACCGGCACGGCAGCGGCCGAGGTCGAGACCGCCGAGAAGCAGGGCTACAAGCTGCCGCTGTTGGCCAGGCATCCGCTGATCCCGGGCAAGACCGTTCCGGTCTATGCCGCCAACTTCGTGCTGATGGAATACGGCACGGGCGCGATCTTCGGCTGCCCCGGCCACGACGAGCGCGACCATGAGTTCGCGACCAAGTACGGCCTGCCGATCCTGCAGGTCGTGGCCCCGGCCGATGGCCAGACGCTCGACATCGCCGCCGCCCCCTATGTCGAAGACGGCGTCATCGTGAACTCCGAATTCCTCGACGGGCTCGGCGTCGAGGAGGCGAAGGCGCGGGTGATCGCGCGCCTCGAGGAGATGGGCGTCGGCAAGGGGACGACTCAGTATCGCCTGCGCGACTGGCTGGTCTCGCGCCAGCGTTACTGGGGCTGCCCGATCCCGGCGATCCATTGCGAGAGCTGCGGCGTGGTGCCGGTGCCGGACAAGGACCTGCCAGTACAGCTGCCCGAGGACGTGACCTTCGATCGTCCGGGCAACCCGCTGGACCGCCATCCGACGTGGAAACACGTGCCGTGCCCGACCTGCGGCAAGCCCGCGCGTCGCGAGACCGACACGTTCGACACCTTCATCGATTCGAGCTGGTACTTCGACCGCTTCACCTCGCCGCAACTCGAGACGGCGCCGTTCGATCGCGACGAGAACCAGTACTGGATGCCGGTCGATCAATATATCGGCGGTGTCGAGCACGCGATCCTGCATCTGCTCTATTCCCGCTTCTGGACGCGCGCGATGCGCGAGGTCCAGATGACCGACCGCGACGAGCCGTTCGACGGGCTCTTCACCCAGGGCATGGTCTGCCACGAGACCTATCGTGCAAGCGACGGCACCTGGCTGACGCCCGAGGAGATCGTGCGTGGCGACGGCGGCAAGTTCGTGCGCGCCTCCGACAAGAGTCCGGTCGAGGTCGGCCGCTCGGAGAAGATGTCCAAGTCGAAGAAGAACGTCGTCGACCCGGACGAGATCATCCGCGACTACGGCGCAGACACCGCGCGCTGGTTCATGCTGTCCGACAGCCCGCCCGAGCGCGACCTCGAATGGACCGAGGCCGGTGTCACCGGCGCCTGGCGCTTCCAGCAGCGCCTGTTCCGGATCGCCTCTTCGGCGATCGAGGCCCTGCCGGCGGTCGGCACGCCGAGGCCCGCGACGTTCTCGGACGCCGCGGTCGTCCTGCGCCGCGCCGCGCACAAGGCGATCGCAGGCATCTCCGCCGACATCGAGGCCTTCCACTTCAACAAGGCCGTGGCCCGACTGTACGAATTCGCCAACACGATCGATTCGGTCGAGGCGAAGGACGAGAGCACGACGTGGGCGCTGCGCGAGGCGCTAGAGATCTTCGTGCGCCTGATCGGTCCCATGACGCCTCATCTCGCCGAGGAACTGTGGCACGCGCTGGGTCACACCGGCCTGGTTGCCGATGCACCGTGGCCGACGGCCGAGGATGCACTGCTGGTCGACGACACTGTTACCGTTGCCGTGCAGTTGAACGGTAAGCTGCGCGGCACCATTTCACTCGCCAAGGACACGTCGAAGGACGCGGCGGAAGCCGCGGCGCTGGCGCTGCCTGAGCTGGTGCGCGGCCTCGACGGCAAGACCCCGAAACGGGTGATCGTCGTGCCGAACCGGATCGTAAACGTCGTAGTCTAGGGCTTCAGAGCCAGGAAGGGCCAGAAACATGGCACGCAAGCCGAACTACGATTTCGAGCGTCGCGAACGCGAACGCCTCAAGGCCATCAAGGTCGCCGAAAAGGCTGAAGCCAAGCGCGCCGCCCGCGAGCGCGCCAGGCTGGAAGAGGGTGGAGAGGCCGCGGCCGGAGACGCTGACCCGGCCTCCGACAAGGCGTCCTAGGCGCAGCCGTTCGACTCGCTCCCCGTTGCCTGCGGAGCGAGTCATATGATCTACACCCCTTCGCCTGACACCGGATCCACCGGCCTCTCGTCCGGGCGAAGCAACGGGCTGTGGCCGGGTCTGATCTGCAAGCTGCCCAAGCCGCTGCTGGTCATTCCGATGATCGTGCAGTGGATGGTGCTGGCTGTGCGCTACCGCAGCCTTTCGCTCCCGGCGGCCGCCAACCCGATGATCCATATCGGCGGCCTCGCCGGGGAATCGAAGATCGCCTATTTCGACCAGGTGGGCGCGCCCGGCCGGGCGTGGCTGGCGCGCACTGCTTCCATCGTCGCAGGGACCGATGCAATGGCGCGGGCGCACGACGCGTTGCAGGCGCTCGAAATCGGCTTTCCCCTCATCGCCAAGCCCGACATCGGCTGGTGCGGCTTCGGCGTTCGGCGGATCGACGATCCTGCGGCACTCCAGGCATATTGCGAGGCGTATCCCGCTGGTGAGACCCTGCTGCTGCAGGAGTATTTCGACCTGCCGGGCGAGGCCGGGCTCTACTATGTGCGCCACCCCTCCCGCCCGAGCGGCCGTTTGCTCTCGCTCACCGTCCGCAGCGCACCGACCGTACGGGGTGACGGCATGAGCACTCTACGGCAGCTGCTGGCACGGGACGGGCGGCTGCGCCGCCGGGCCCGCCTCTACGAGGGCGCTGCGCTCGACCGCGTGCCGCCGGTGTCCAGCGAGGTGCCGCTCGCCGCCGTCTGGTCCTATCGCATGGGCGGCATCTACCGAGACCGCAGCGCCACGATCACCCAGGCCCTCGAGGCGCGGATCGACGAAATCGCCTCGAGCATGCCCAACCTGCATATCGCGCGCTTCGATGTTCGCTTTGCCAGCGAGGCGGAGTTGAGAGAGGGCCGGTTCAAGATCATCGAGATCAACGGGGCCGGTTCCGAGGCGATCGAGTTCTTCGATCCTGCCGTTCCCTTCTTCACTGCCTATCGCGGCATCCTCCAGAAGCAGTCGATGGTCTTTGCGCTCGCCGCCGAGAACCGCGCCGCCGGCTTCGCACCCTGCGGCTGGAGGGCTTTGCTGCACGCCTACCGCCGGCAGGCGCGCCTGCTCGGTCGCTACCCGGCCTCGAATTGACGTGGTCCGCAGTGCTATAGACGGGCCGTGAAGATCGAAGCACGACAGGTCGAGTCCTTCCTGAAGAAGCCGGACCCCAAGGTCCGGGGCGTGGTGATCTACGGCAACGACGACGGGTTGGTCGCCGAGCGCGCCGTCGCGCTCGCCAGATCGGTCTGCGAGGATCTCAAGGATCCCTTCCGCGTGGTCGACATTGCGGGAGAGTCGCTGAAGCAGGATCCGGCACGGCTGGCCGACGAGTTCGGCGCTCTTTCGATGATGGGCGGACGGCGTGTGATCCGCGTCCGGCCCGCCGGCGAGGAGTCCGTTGCGGCGCTGGAGAACCTGGTCGAGGCCGTTGCCGGCGATGCGCTGATCATCGTCGAAGCCGGCAACCTCACGCCGCGCTCCAATCTGCGCACCCTGGCCGAAACCGAGGCCAGCCTGGCAGCCTTGCCGTGCTACATGGACAATGAGGCGGCGCTCGAGGGGCTGGTCGAAAGCGCTGCGCGGGCTCAAGGGCTTGGGGTTGACCCGGACGCGCTGGAATGGATCGTCGAACGGCTGGGTGGCGATCGCGGTCAGACCCGTGGCGAGATCGACAAGCTGCTGCTCTACAAGGGCACCGACGCCGGCAAGAGCATCACCCTTGAGGATGCGACGGCCGTTCTCGGCGACACCGCGTCCATCGGCATCGACGACGTGATCGCGGCGACGTTCGACGGCGAGGTGGTTGCCCTCGACCGGGCGCTCGACCGGGTTTTCGCCGAAGGCGGCAATCCGGTGCAGCTGGTGCGCTCACTGCAGCGCCACACCGACCAGCTTCATCTCGTCTCCGGACACGTCGCCAAGGGGGCGAACCTCGAAAGCGCCCTGTTCAAGGCGCGGGGACTGCCCCGTGGCGGTCCGGTGCGCCAGCGTTTCGAGAGGCATTTGCGCACCTGGGCGCTGCCCCGTCTGAATGCGGCATTGACCACGATCCTGGAGGCCGAGATCGACTGCAAGCGGACGGGCCTTCCGCATGAAGCCATCGCCCGCCGCCTTTGCCTCCGCCTCAGCCAGGCGGCACGCTCGGCAAAGGCCCGGCGTTAGGCTTCTACTTGCCGGTCGGCGTCAGCGGAATCGCCGCCTGCGGCGACAGGACGAGGAAGGTGAAACTCTCTTCGATATAGAGGCGCACGCGCTCGGTATCGTGCTCGAGGTATCCGATCGAGAAATCCTGTCCGACCGTCAGTTCGAAATCACCCCCGCGCAGCGAGATCACGAGGCCCCCATCGAGCCCGGGCGCGGCATACACCTCGCCATCGATCAGCCGCTGGACGTGGCTGAGGATCGGATAGCCTCCGTCGGTGCGCGACTGGAGGTCCTTGAAGAGTTGCTCGCTCAGCACGACGGCGAACGGACCTTCGACGCCTTCGTCGCGAAGCTTCTTCAGGGCTGCCGCCACGGCATCGGGGTAATCGGCGTGGCTGGTCCCCATTGCCACCGCCTGTCCCTTCTGAGCTTCGCAGATGCCGATGATCTGGGCCGCCGTGTAACCGTGAAAGATGGCACGGTCCTCCGCGACGGCGATCTCGCGCGCCGCCGCCGTCACCGAATCGAGATCGGGATCGCGCGCCCCGCGATCGATGGCGTCCAGTTCCGCGCGCGTCACTTCGAAGGGTATCCTCAGCTCGACGAGCGGCTGGATGCGCCGCAGCAACGCCCGAACGTTCTGTCCCCCCGGCGGGGAGGCGATCGGATCGGCGCGGCCCAACTCGACGTCGGAGGCTCCCCAGCCCAGGGGCCCGCGGAAATCGACGACGCGCCGGGCCGCGAGCAGGGTGCGCAGCGTCCGCTTCGCCTCCTTCTCGATTTCTTCCCAGCCGGCTTCGGTGATGGGCGCGCGATCGCGAAACAGATGGTTCTTCATTTTCTCACCGAGTCGGATTTCCGGCGCAAGCTGCCGATTCCCAGGCTGCCGTCCGAAGCGTTGGTCGGTTCGTCACCACCCGCGCCGCCGCCCTTCATGTCGGCCTCGATCTCCTTGATCGGACCTTTCTTGAAGAGGAATGTCCGGAGATGCTCGTCCATCTTGGGATCGTTGCGCCGGAGCCATTCGAGGGCCATCGCCGCGTGCTCCTTTTCCTCGTCGCGGTTGTGTTCGAGGATGGTGCGCAACTCGGCATTCGACGTCGCCTTGGCCCGCTGGTCGTACCAGTCGACGGCCTCGAGTTCTTCCATCAGGGAAACGATCGCGCGATGGCGATCAATGACCTCGGGACCAAGCTTGGCCGGGTCTTCGTGTAGCGTTTCACTAGCCATGGTCGCGATAACGCCGGATCTGGATGGAAGTTCCTGGGAGACTTGGCGGGCCCCGAGGGGAACGCGGCGGTCGATTTCGCGTTTCTAACTTTCACCCCAATACAGGTGGAGGACGTGTGCGCGCTCTAGGTTGCCTTCTCGCGGCGTCGTTCCTCTTGGGCGGCTGCGCCTCCGTTCCCATGGCCGGCCCGGCCGCCGATGCTGACGGCAAGCGATTCGACCCTCCGCTGCCGGGTCAGTCTGCCTTGTATCTCTATCGCACGTCGGTGCTCGGGTCTGAGGCCGTCTTCTCCCTCGCGGACAACCAGCAGCCGATCGGCTCATTGGCAAACAGAACCTGGCTCCGCGCCGACGTCATGCCGGGCCGGCATGTCATCACCTGCAGCGTGCCGAGCTACGCGCCGCTGACCCAGACGCCGGCAGAGGCGGCCACCATCGATCTGGCGCCCGGCGAGATCCGCTTTCTCGAAGTGGATGTTTGGCCGGGGCTTCCGCTCAATCCCCGCTGCGTGGCAAGCGAAGTGTCGGCCGACAAGGGCCGCGCCGCGGTGACGGACGGCAACCGCGCCATCGCGGCGAACTGACGTCAGCGCCGCGTGAGCTTGTCGACCACCGTGTCGAGCTGATCGAAGTCGCGAATCTCCAGGGTGAGCATGCTCTGCTCGCCGAGGCCGCGAAGGGTCAGGTCTGCCTTGAGGCCCAGCGCTTCCTCGATACGCTTCTCGAGAGCGCGCGTGTCGGCGCTCTTCGGCGCGGCGGCGCCGGCGGCCGTGCCGGGCTTCGAGCCGCCGCCTTTGGTGGTCTTCCTGGTTTCCGCGGTGAGGCGCTCGAGGTCGCGCACCGTCAGCTTCTCGGCGACGGCGCGCTGGGCCATCGCCAGCGGGTCCGGTACACCGATCAGTGTACGAGCCTGGCCGGCGGAAAGGTCGCCGTCCCGTACCATCTCCTGAACGGCCGGCGGCAAGTCGAGAAGCCGCAGCGTATTGGCGACATGCGGCCGGCTGCGGCCCATCATGCGCGCGATGTCTTCCTGCGTGTGGCTGTAATCCTCGATCAGGCGCTTGTAGCCCTGCGCCTCGTCGATCGCGGTGAGGTCGGAACGCTGCAGGTTCTCGACCAGGCCGATCTGCAGAGCGTCCCTGTCGTCGATGCTGCGGATGACGACGGGAACATCGTGGAGTTGGGCCTTCTGTGCGGCCCGCCAGCGGCGCTCGCCAGCGATGATCTCGTAGGAATCGGCCGCGTCGCGCAGCGGGCGCACAAGGATAGGTTGAAGAAGCCCATACTCCTTGACCGACTCGACCAGCATCTCGATACCCTCGAAACTGGTGCGCGGCTGCATCTTGCCGGGCTTGAGCTGTCCGATGGGCAAGGTGAGGGGCATCTTGTTGGGCGCGGGGCGCGGAGTCTCGACCGGGCCAGATCCCGGCTGCGCAACCACCGGTTGCGTCGCTGCCAAGGGAGCCGGGGGAGAAGGCGTCACTGCAGCGGCGACTTCGTCGTCGCCCAGGAGAGCGGAGAGGCCGCGGCCGAGGCCACGTGGTTTGGGGGGTTGGGTCATTGTACGGCTGCCTGTTCTGCGGCGAGGCGCCGGCGGCGGATGAACTCGCTCGCCAGCAGAATGTAGGCCTGCGATCCGGCGCAGGCATTGTCGTAGATCAGGACGGGCATGCCATGGGACGGCGCTTCGGCGATGCGGACGTTGCGCGGGATCGTCGTCCCGAAGACCTGCTCGCCGTAATGGGCGCGGACATCGGCCACGACCTGCTGGCTCAAGGTCATCCGGCGGTCGACCATGGTCAGGACGACGCCGAAGATGTGCAATCTCGGATTCAGGCGCTTCTTCACGCGCTCGACCGTATTGCCCAGCGCGCCGATCCCTTCGAGGGCCAGGAACTCCGCCTGCAGGGGAACGAGGACCGCATCCACGGCCACCAGGGCATTGAGAGTGACGAGGCCCAGGGAGGGGGGACAGTCGATCAGGACGAGGTTCCACCGCTGGCGGGCATCGCTCTCCGGCGCCGCCAGCGCATCCGCCAGCCGGTTCTCCCGACGCTCCATGTCGATCAGTTCGATCTCGGCGCCCGCGAGCTGGACCGAGGCCGGCATGACCTCCAGACCCGGGATGCGGGTCTGTCGGACACACTCGCCCATGGGCTTCAGGCCGAGCAGATACTCGTACGATCCGGGTGAGCGCTCATTTCGACCCACCCCTAGACTGGTTGAGGCGTTTCCCTGGGGATCCAGGTCGATCAGGAGGACTCGCTCCCCGACCGCCGCGAGGGCGGTGGCAAGGTTGATCGCCGTCGTCGTCTTACCGACGCCGCCCTTCTGGTTGGCGATCGCGAAGATCTGGGGCGCCGGTATAGGGGCCGATTCGGAGGATGACGGCGTCACGATCGGTCACGCTTGCAATGGCATCGGGAGAAAAGTCCCATTTCTTTTTCGCCTCGTCCACCTCGGCCTGCCAACCCTTGCCCTTGTGGAAGAGGCAGGTGGCGTTCTCTGTCCTATGTC
This sequence comes from Reyranella sp., assembly GCF_965228225.1. Classification (GTDB taxonomy): domain Bacteria; phylum Pseudomonadota; class Alphaproteobacteria; order Reyranellales; family Reyranellaceae; genus Reyranella. Next base: position 5,132,727 of record NZ_OZ245801.1, read on the forward strand.
GATCCGACCATGCGAGCAACTGATCCAAGGGCGCAAGGGCCCTTGCGGTGATCACGTCGGCGCCCGCCGGTGGCGCCATCTCGATCCGCTTCACCACCAGCGTGGGAGGCCTCTCCAGCCCCATTTTCCGCCCCGCTTCGCCGAGGAAAGCCGCCTTCCGCGCATCCGATTCGATCAGTGTGACCGGGAGATCCGGGCGCATGGCTGCAATGACAAGGCCGGGAAATCCGCCGCCGCTTCCCAGGTCCGCGAGCGACGTGGCATGCGCCGGGATCAGGGAAACCACTTGGGCGGAATCGACCACGTGGCGCTTCCATGCCCCGTCCAAGGTATTGCGTCCGACCAGGTTGATGGCCTTCTGCCATCGAGTCAGGGTCTCGACCAGAATCTCCAGGCGGTGGAGTGTTTCACGTGAAACATCGGCCAGGGGATCCACGGCTAGGCTGCCCGCCGACGGACATGCTTCAGAAGGGCCACCAAGGCTGCCGGTGTCACACCCGAGATGCGCGCCGCCTGTCCCAGGGTTGCCGGGCGATTGGCTTCCAGCTTCTGTCGAACCTCAGTCGAGAGGCTCCCGATGGCGCCATAATCAAGATCTGGGGGTAAGCTGAGGGCTTCATCCCGCCTGTAGGCGGCGATATCGCCGCGCTGGCGGGACAGGTATCCCTCGTAGCGCGAATCGATGGTAAGCTGTTCCACGATCTCCGGCGAGACGGCCGCGAGTTCAGGCCATACCCCAACGAGACGATCCCAGTCGAGTTCCGGGTAGGCCAGCAGATCGAGCGCCGACCGCGCGACGCCGTCCTGATTGATCGCGATCCCGCGCTTCGCCAAGGCCGACGGGCTGATCCGGAGACTGCCCGCAAGAGATCGGGCGGCTTCGAGGGCCCGATGTTTCACGTGAAACATTGCCGCCCGTTCATTGCCCACACAGCCGATCTCAAGCCCTCGCGGTGTCAGCCGCTGGTCGGCATTGTCGGCGCGTAGCCACAGCCGGTACTCGGCCCGCGAGGTGAACATGCGATAGGGTTCGGTGACGCCGAGGGAAACGAGATCGTCGATCAGGACGCCAAGGTAACCATCCGCGCGGTCGACGACGACGGCCTTTGCCAGCACCGCATTCAACCCGGCGATCAACCCCTGGGCCGCCGCTTCTTCATACCCGGTCGTGCCGTTGATCTGGCCGGCCATGAAGAGGCCCGGAACACGGCGCGTTTCCAAGGTCGCCTTGAGTTCGCGCGGGTCGATATGGTCGTACTCGATCGCGTAGCCCGGCCTCAGCATCTCGGCCCGCTCCAATCCCGGTATGGTCCGGAGCATCGCATGCTGGACGTCCTGCGGCAGGGAGGTCGAGATACCATTGGGATAGACGGTGTCGTCGTCCAGGCCTTCCGGCTCGAGGAAGATCTGGTGGCGGTCGCGGTGGCCGAATCGCACGACCTTGTCCTCGATCGACGGACAATAACGCGGTCCCACGCTTTCGATCTGCCCGGAGTACATGGGTGCCCGGTGCAGATTGGCGCGGATGATCTCGTGCGTCTCGGCCGTGGTGGTCGTAATGTGGCAAGGTACCTGCGGCGTCGTAATCCGACTGGTCAGGTAGGAGAATGGCTTCGCCGGATCGTCGCCATCCTGCCGTTCGAGAGAGGCGTAATCGATCGTTCGGCCATCGAGGCGCGCCGGGGTCCCAGTTTTCAGTCGTCCCAGCTTGAAACCCAGCCGATGCAAGGTGGCCGCCAGCGCCGTCGAGGGCTCCTCGACTCCATCGCCCCGTGCCCGGCCGGCCGGAATCTTGGTCTCGCCCATATGGATCAGGCCGCGGAGGAAGGTCCCCGTCGTCAGGATCACCCGCCCGGCGCCGATCTCGGCGCCCGACTCCGTGATGACCCCCGCACACGCACCCGTTGTGTCTAAGAGAATGTCTGCAACCGCCTCGGCGCGGATTTCCAGACCCGCCTGTTCGGCCAGCAGTTCCTGGATGGCTCGCCGGTAGAGCTTACGGTCGGCCTGCGCCCGCGGGCCCCGGACGGCCGGCCCCTTGGAAAGGTTCAGCGTGCGGAACTGGATGCCGCCGCGATCGATCGCCCGGCCCATGATGCCGTCGAGTGCGTCGATCTCGCGGACGAGATGTCCCTTGCCCAGCCCGCCGATCGCGGGATTGCAGGACATCTCGCCGATCGTCTCGAGTCGATGGGTGAGCAGAAGGGTGCGGGCGCCAAGGCGGGCGGATGCAGCCGCAGCCTCACAGCCGGCATGACCACCCCCCACCACGATCACGTCATACGAGAAGGCCCTCATGCCGGGCCATTTACGCCTCCCGTCAGCGGCGGTCCAGTTGGTCGAGATGGCTCGTGTCGTTGATGAACCCCACGCGTACGTCGCCATCCGCCAGGATCTCGACCTCGTTCAGCGAGCATGGGTCCTGCGCCAGCTTCCAGTACGCCGACAGCGGCTGATCGAGGAGCTGCAGCAGCAATGCGCGATTCACGCTGTCATGCCCGACCAGGACCACGGTCTCGCCGCTGTGCCGGTCCAGCACCAAACGCAGCGCATTCGCGGTGCGGGCAACAACGTCCTGCAGCGATTCGCCGCCGGGAAAGCGCATGAGGTGAGGGGCACGTCGCCATAGGCGATACGCGTCCGGCGCCTCCTTCCCGACCTCGTCATGGGTGCGCATCTGCCACGCGCCATAGTCGATATCGCCCATGCCTTCATGAACCGAGGAGGGAATACCGCAGACTTTTGCAACCCGGGCGCCCGTGACGACGCAGCGCTGCAGCGAACTCGTATAGACAGCAACCGGCTTCCAGCGCGCATGGATTCGCGCGGCCAGCGCGTCGGCCTGCGCCAGCCCTCTGTCGGTCAGGGGAAGATCGGCACGGCCCCGGAAGCGGGCCGGGTGAATGCCGTCGACGTGTCCGTGGCGGGTCAGCAGGATTCTGGTCATGCCCAAGTGTAACCCGCGAACCACAGAGGGTACCCGTGTCGTAAGGCAGCTGTTCACGAAATCTTGACGGCCATGGTCGCCGTGCCTTAACCAGTGCGGATCGACGGTCCTCCTTAACCGGAGGCTAACAGGGAATGCCGTGCTGCTCCTTCGGGGGCTAATCGGCAGCTGTACCCGCAGCTGTAAGCGGCGAGCGACTGCCCCAGAGTCACTGGACGAAAGTCTGGGAAGACGGGCAGGAGCCGTGACCCGCGAGCCAGAAGACCTGCCGCCGATAGCGTCGCTCTTCCGATGGACGGGACAATCCAACGGGACGGTCAACCGAGCGGTGACGCGCCTTGTGCGTGTTCTGTCTTGGGAGATCCGTCTATGACGCCGATCCATCGAATTCTATTGGTCCTTCCATTCCTGGCGCCTCTCGCCGCACCCATGACGGCGCAGGCCCAGACCGAGCCGGACGCCATGATGCCCACCACGGTCGTGACCGCCGATCGCTTCCCGACCGATCCGAGCAAGGTCACCGCCAGCTACACCGTGGTCATGCAGGAAGAAATGCAGCGCCGGCAGCTTCGCACGGCCGCCGAAGTGCTGAAGACCGTCCCCGGCGTCTCCGTGCAGCAGTCCGGCGGCGTGGGCACACTGACCTCGGTCTTCGTGCGCGGCTCCAATGCCAACCACGTGCTGGTGCTGATCGACGGCGTCAACGTCAGCGATCCATCCAGCGGCAGCGGCGCGGTCGACTTCGGCAACTTCCTCACCGAGAACCTCGACCGAATCGAAGTCGTGCGCGGACCCATGAGCACGATGTACGGCAGCCAGGCGATGGGCGGCGTCATCAACATGGTCACCAAGGCCGGCAAGGGGCCAATGAACGGCGCGGCCTTCACCGAACTGGGCACGCGACTGACAAGCAACAGCGGCGCCTACGTTCGTGGTAGTGTTGGTCGATTCAATTACAACCTGACGGCTGCCGGTACGTTCAGCCCGAACGATACGCCCGTGCCGGCCCGCTTCACGCCGAACGGCGGCTACGTCGACATCGATCCCTATCGCAACATCACGCTCGCGGCGCGCCTCGGCTTCGAGATCAACGACAACACGCAGTTCAACTGGTACGGCCGCTACATCGACAGCAAGGTCAACTACGACCAGGTCGGGCAGGAAGATCCGAATGCCAACGGCTACTCGTCGCAGTTCTACACGCGCGGCGAGCTCGAAGGGTCGTATTTCGACGGACGCTGGAAGCCGGTCGTCGGGGTCAATTACAGCACGATCACGCGGCACGACCTCGACTATGCCAGCGTGCAGAACCCGTTTCCGTTCAATACCGACAGCTGGTTCAACGGTCGCCGCCTGCAAGCCGATTTCAAGAACCTCGTGAAGATCATCGATCAGGTCGAGGTCATCGGCGGCATCGATTACGATCGGCAGTGGGCCTACACCAACACGGTCGGCCCGTTCACGCCTTACACGCAGGCCTGGGGAACGATGGCGCAGACCGGCATCTACGGTCAGCTTCGTCTCAATCCGTTCGACGGGTTCAACCTCAACGTCGGCGGCCGCATCGACATGAACGATATGTTCGGCACGGTCGGCACCTGGCGCGCCGGCGCGTCCTATCTCTGGGCCCCGACAGACACCAAGTTCAAGGCGTCGTACGGCACCGCCTTCAAGGCACCCGCGCTGATCGAGATGTTCGGTCCCGGGCCGTTCTGCGGCGGCAATCCCAACCTCCAGCCCGAGTACAGCCGCGGCTACGAGGTTGGCGTGGAGCAGGGGATCTTCGACCGCAAGGTGAAGGCCGGCATCACCTACTTCTTCAACACCTATTCGAACCTCATCCAGTGCGCGCCGCCGACCTTCGCCCTGATGCAGAACGTCGCCAACGCCCAGACCGAAGGCTTCGAGGTGACTCTGCAGATCAGCCCGGTGAAGTGGCTCGACGTCTATTTCGACTACACGCACCTGATCGCGCGCAACGTCGACGCCAACCAGCCGCTGGTACGCCGGCCGGGCGACACCTTCAACATCCGCGCCGAAGTGCGGCCGTGGGAGAACACCCTGTTCGGCGTCGGCGTGCTGCAGGTGAACAGCCGAACCGATATCAATGCCACGACCGGCGCGTTCATGACCCCGGCGCCCTATACGCTGGTCCGCATCACGGCGCAGTACGACGTCATCCCGTCGGTCCAGCTCTTCGCCCGCGCCGAGAACGTCCTGGACCGGGTGTACGAGGAGCCGGAAGGGTATCAGGCCCCGTACTTCCAGGCCTTCTTCGGCGTGAAGGCCAAGTTCTGAGGTGACGATCCTGCTGCGCCATCGGCGAAACTTGCTGCAAGTCTTCGCTGGTGGCGTAGCTTTCGCTACCGTGACCCAAGCGACCGCCGCCTCGACGACCACGATTGCCCTGCTCCATCTCGCTCCCCGTCCGGGGGAGATCGAGGCGAACAGGGACGCCCTCGAACAGGCCATGCGCCGGGCCGCCGCAGCCGGCGCGCGGCTGATCGCGACGCCGGAACTCGCCGTGAGCGGCTATGGCTTCCGCGATCTCATCGGCACCGACTGGATCGCAAGGGACCAACCCGCATTGTTTGCCTGGGCCGGCGCCCTCGCGCGCGAAAGCAAGGCGTCCCTGGTGCTCGGCACGCCGGAAGCCGCACCGGAGGACGGAAAGCTGTTCAACAGCATGGTCCTGTTCGCGCCGAACGGCTCGGTGGTGGGCCGGCACCGCAAGGTCAACGCTTTGCGAATGGGGTCGGAATCCTGGTCGACGCCGGGCGACCGTGCCTCGGCGTTCATCATAGAGGGCGTCGGCCGGGTCGGCTTCTTCGTCTGCGCCGACATGTATTCACCGCGTCTCGTCGATGAGACCGCGGCCCAGGGCGTCGACCTGCTCCTGTCCTCCGCCGCCTGGGCACCGGGCCTTCACGGTCCGAGCGGCGAGTGGGAGCGCGCTTCCGCCACCACCAGCCGGCCTGTCCTCGTCTGCAATCGCACCGGCAAGGATGTCCTCGATTTCGATGCGGCCCAGTCGGTCGCGGCCGTCGACGGCGCGATCGCGTTCTCGCACGCCTCGCCCGAGCCCAGGATCGCGCTGGTCGACTGGACACCCGCCACGCGCCGCCTGACCAATTGGCGCATCACTGGCGCGGCCTAGGGCGGGAAGATCATGCAAATTGGACTGACGACACCCCAACACAGACCTCATCCTGAGGAGCGCTCCGGAGGAGCGCGTCTCGAAGGATGGGCGCGCGCACCCCGTCCGTTACCCATCCTTCGAGACGCCGCGCTACGCGCGGCTCCTCAGGATGAGGTTGTCATCAAGCTTTGACGATGGCGTTCCTTCGCAGCTTCGCAGGCTTCGTGCTGCTCTTTCTGGCTGTCCCCGCGATGGCCCAGACACCGCAGCGGGTGGTGACGCTCAATCTCTGCCTCGATCAGATGGCGCTCCGGCTGGCCGCACCCGGCCAACTCGTGGGCGTCAGCTATCTGTCGCAGGATCCGCACCTTTCCGTCCTGGCCGACCGCGCCGCCGCTCTTGCACCGGTGCGAGACTCCGTCGAATCGATCCTGGTCCTGCGGCCCGATCTCGTGATCCTCGGCGCGGACAGCCACGCCCCGCTCAAGCGCCTGCTGCGCGGCGCCGGCGTGCGCCTGCTCGAACTGCCGTGGGCGACGTCGATCGAGGAGGCGGTGACCGTCATCGACCAGATGGCGGTGGCGCTCGGCCGCGAGGAGACGGGTCGGCGATTGATCGCCGACATGCGCGAGAAACAGCGTCGACTCACCTGGGCGGGCGCGTCGCTCGGCACGGCGATCTATCTCGAGGCCAACCGCGGGACTTCGGGAAAGGGCAGCCTGATGGACGAACTGCTGCGACTCTCCGGCTACCGCAATCTTGCCGCCGAGCTCGGCATCGGCTCCTTCGGCCGCGTGTCGCTGGAAGCGGTCCTTGCGGGCCAGCCCAACCTGTTGGTGCTCGACGGCACCGCCAATGAGAGCCCCGCACGCGCCACCGAATTCGTCGGCCATCACGCGTTGCTCGCTCTGGCGGGCACGGCGAAGCTCGCGTCGGTACCGACCCGCTATTCGATCTGCGCCGGGCCGGACACTTTCGAGGTGATGCGACTCCTGGCGGAGGCCCGGCGATGAATCGCTGGCTCCTCCTGCTGGTGGCCGCGCTCTTCCTGCTGTCGCTGGCGGTCGGTCCGGCCTGGTGGCCGTGGCGTCTGGGCACCGAGGTCGGCTGGGCCATCGTCTGGGAGTTGCGCCTGCCGCGCGCCACCCTCGGCCTGCTGATCGGCGGCGTGCTGGGCCTGAGCGGTGCGGTGCTGCAGGGCTGGCTGCGCAATCCGCTCGCAGAACCCGGGGTCATCGGTGTGTCGGCCTGTGCGGGCTTCGCCGCGGTCTGCGCCTTCTACAGCGGCCTCGCCGCCGCCTTCGCCCTGGCGCTGCCGCTCGCCGGCATCGCCGGCGCTGCCATCGCCGTCGCCTTGCTGATGGGCGCAGTGCGTTCCGGCACGGGCACCGTCTCGCTGCTGCTGATGGGCGTGGCGATCAACGCCATCGCGGCCGCCCTGATCTCGCTGGTGCTGGCCCTGTCGCCCAATCCCTTCGCCTACCAGGAGATCTCGCTGTGGCTGGCCGGCTCGATCGTCGACCGCGACCTGCGCTATCTCGCGATCGCCGCGCCGTTCATGATTGTCGGCGCGGTCATCGTTCTGGGCGTCGGACGCTGGCTCGATGCGCTGTCGCTGGGCGAGGACACGGCCCGCAGCCTCGGCGCGGATACGAGATCGCTCGGTCTTCGCCTGACACTCGGCGTCGGACTGATGGTGGGCGCGGCCACCTCTGTGGCGGGCGTCATCGGCTTCGTCGGCCTGATCGCCCCGCATCTGATCCGCGCCCGCGTCGGCTTCCGTCCGGGCGCGACGCTCGTTCCCTCGATGCTGGTCGGCGGCGCGCTCGTGCTGGGCGCCGACATCGCGGTGCGTCTGCTGCCCACCGCCTCCGAACTCCAGCTCGGCGTCTTCACCTCGCTGGTCGGCGCGCCCTTCCTGGTGCGTGCGGTGCGCAAGGCCCATGCCGCCTGGCTTGCCACATGACCCCGACCGGCAGCGCCATTTCCGTGCGCGGTCTGGTGAGCCGCCGCGACCACGCCGTGGTGCTGGATGGCATCGATCTCGCCTTCGAAGCAGGCCAGGTCACCGCCATCGTCGGCCCCAACGGCGCGGGCAAGACGACCCTGCTGCGTCATCTGGCGGGCCTCGATGCGCCGTCCGGCGGGGACGTCGAACTGCGCGGTCAGCCCTTGGCCTCGCTCGGTGCCGCCATTCGCGCCTGGAGCATCGCCTACCTTCCGCAAGCGGCTTCCGCCTACTGGCCGCTGCGCGCGCGCGACCTGGTGGCCCTCGGCCGGCTGCCGCATGGCGCCGATCTCAGCCGGCCGCTCGAGGCGCAGGACGCGCAGGCGATACGGCACGCGCTCGAACGAGTGGACGGCTTGCGGCTCTCGGAGCGGCCCGTCGACACGCTCTCGCAGGGTGAGCGAGCCCGCGTGATGATGGCGCGGGCGCTCGCGACCGAAGCTGCGGTCTTCCTGGCCGACGAACCGGTCGCCAGCCTCGACCCGGCCTACGCGCTGGAGACCATGACGATCCTGCGCGCCGAGGCGGCGCGCAGCGCCTGCGTGATCGTGGTGCTCCACGACCTGGGCCTCGCCGCCCGCTTCGCCGATCGAATCGTCGTGCTGGCCAACAACAAGGTCGCTGCCGATGGCCCGCCCGCCGTGGCCTTGGCGGCCGGGATCATCGAGGCCGCCTACGGCGTCACCTTCCGGCACCTCACCGTCGACGGTATTCCCCAGCCTGTGGCGTGGGAGCGGTGAGAGTAATCAGAGAGTCGTCCTGAGCGAAGCGAAGGACCTTGCCGAACGACCACCAGGCTCCCTGGCGAGCGTGAGATCCTTCGCGTCGCTCAGGATGACAAGAGGGCGAGCTGTTCTACTCATTTAAGCCGCCCGCTTGCGGGAGGTCGTCTTGCGCCGGGCCTTTTTCGCCTTCGGCTTGGCCTTGCGGCCATGCGCCTCGAGGAAGCGGTCGGCCTTTTCCCGCGACGGGCCGCTCCCGCCCTTGAGGCTTCTCTTCAGGGCCTCCATGAGATCGACGACCTTCTCTTCTTCCTGCGCGGGCGCCTCCGAGATCACGGGCTGTCCCTTCTTCTTCTTCGCGATCAGTTCACGCAGCGCGTCCTCGTATCGATCGGTGAACCGGGTCGGATCGAACCTGGCATCCTGCTGTTCGATGATCTTCTCGGCGATCTGCAGCATGCGCGCGTCCGGCTTCGGCAGGGTGCGGTCGAACACTTCGGACGTGGCGCGGATCTCGTCGTGGGTCCGCAAGGTCGTGAGCAGGATGCCTGCGTCCCGTGGCTCGAGCGCGCAGATGCGTTCGCGCTGATGCATCACGACGCGGCCCAGCGCGACCTTCTTTTGCTTATCCATTGCGGCCCGGATGACCGAAAAAGCCTCGATGCCGGTCTTGCCGGACGGGGCGAGATAATAGGGCTCGTCCCAGTAGATGCGATCGATGTCGGCGGCGTCGACGAATTCCTCGATGTCGAGGATGCGTGTCGATTCGAGCCGTACCGAGTCCAGCTCTTCCTTCTCGAACAGCACATACTTGTTCTTCGATACGGCGAATCCTCTCACGAGATCGGCGCGCTCCACCGGCTCGCCGGTGCCGGCATCGACCGACTGCATCCGGATCCGGTTGTTGGTTTTGGGATTGATCATGTTGAAATGGATGTCCGCACTGCGCTCGGTCGCGGTGTAGAGCGCGACCGGACAGGTCACCAGCGAGAGCCGCAGATGGCCCTCCCAGGTCGGTCGCATTGCTTTTTGCTTGGCCATGACTTTACTCCGACTTCACGAGCTTCTCGATTGCGGCCCGTAGCGGACGCGCGGACTTCGCGTAATCCTTCCACGGCTTGTTGCGCTTCAGCAGCGCCGGCGCGGTGCGCACCGTATACTTGGTCGGATCGAGGCCCTTCTTCACCTGCGTCCATTCGATCGGCATCGACACGGTGGCGCCGGGACGGGCGCGCGAGGACAAAGGCGCAACAGCGGTCGCCGTGCGATCGTTGCGCAGATAGTCGAGGAAGATGCGGCCGGTCCGTTCCTTCTTCGCCATGTTGATCACGTAAAGGTCGGGCTCCTCGTCCGCCAAGCGGCGGCAGATCTCCCGGGTGAAGGTCTTGGCCGTGTCCCAATCGGGACTCTTCTTGTCGTCGGTCAGGGGCACTACGACATGAAGACCTTTGCCGCCCGTCGTCTTGCAGAAGGGCACGAGGCCGAGTTTTCGCAACCGCGCAGCGATGTCGCGCGCGCCGGCGATTACGGCGTCGAAGCCCACGTCCGGCGCCGGGTCGAGATCGAAGACCAGGCGGCCGGGCAGGTCGGGATTGCCGGGCTGGCAGTTCCACGGGTGCAGCTCGGTCGCGCCCATCTGCGCCACGGCCGCAAGTCCTTCCACGCGGTCGATCTGGAGATAAGGCTTCTTGTCGCCGTCGACCTTCACTTCTGAAAGAAGGTGCGACGAGCCCGCCATCGCGTGACGCTGGAAGAAGTGCTGCTTGCCGTCGATCCCATCAGGCGTGCGCACGATCGAGCAGGGGCGTCCCGCGATGTGATCGATCATCCACCCTCCGACCGCCTCGTAGTAGCGCGCCAGCTCGATCTTGGTGACCGGCGGCTTCTCGTCGGGCCACAGCGGCTTGTCGGGATGGGAGATCGACACGCCCATCACCATCGCCTTGCCCGACGCGGTGGACTCCGGCGCACGCTTGAGCTTGGACTTCTTGCGGGGCATGGGCTTCGCCATCTCGACCTTCTCAGGGCTCGCCGCGACTTCCGCCTCGACCTCCTCGGCCGGCTTGTCGCCGCGCAGGCCCTTGAACGCAGCCTGTCGCACATTGCCGGCCCCGGTCCAGCCGGCGAACTCGATCTCGGCCACCAGATCGGGACGGGCCCAATGCATGTTCGCTTCCTTGGGCGGGCTCGCTCCGGCGGCGAAGGGACTGGTCTTGCTTTCGACCTCCCGCAGCTTCGGGACGAGAGACCGCATCACGGATTCCCCGAAGCCGGTGCCGACCCGGCCGACATAGACGAGCTTCCGGCTCTTGCCGTCGCCGCGATGGACGCCGGCGAGCAAGGAGCGCAGGCGACGCCCTTCGCTGGTCCAGCCGCCGATGATCACCTCATGCCCCGCCCGGCACTTGGCCTTGGTCCAGCTGCCGCCGCGCCCCGACTTGTAGGGGGCGTCGAGTTCCTTCGACACGATCCCTTCGAGGTGCATGCGGCAGGCCGATTGCAGCACCGCATCGCCCGCGGTTTCGAAGTGATCGACATAGCGCAGGGCAGCGCTCTGGCCGGGCAGCCTGTCGAGCACCTGCTTGAGGCGCGCCTTGCGGTCCGACAGCGGCAGCGCCTGCAGGTCTTCACCCTCCAGGAACAGGAGATCGAAGGCAAAGAAGATCAGCTTCTCCGACTGGCCTTCCGACAGAGCGGCCTGCAGCGCGGCGAAGTCCGGTGCGCCATGCGCGTCGAGCGCCACCGCCTCGCCGTCCAGGATGCAGTCCGGCAACTTCTCTGCCTGGTGGGCGATGGCCGCGAACTTCTCGGTCCAGTCGAGCCCCTTGCGCGTGCGCAGATGAGCGTCGCCGTCCTCGACGCGAAGCTGCAGGCGATAGCCGTCGAACTTGACCTCGTGCGCCCATCCCGCCGCGGCCGGCGCGCGCTCGACCAGTTTGGCGAGCTGCGGCTCGACGAACTTCGGCATCGCCGCGACCTTTTCAGCCTTGGCTTTCTTGGGCCTCGACTTCGCCGGCACAGGGTCGGGCACCGGATCTTCACCATCCTTCCGGTTGCTGTGCCACACCGCGCCGGCACTGCGCTTCTTGCCGGTCATGAAGGGCGTGGGCGCCTTGCCGCTGCCCAATGCGATCTCCTTCAGGGTGCGGCCCGAAGCGATCGACTTGGGATCCTTCAGGATCTTGTCGTCGTCGTCTTCGTGCGCCGACGCATCGCGGTGCTTGATCAGCAGCCAGTTGGTCCGCTTGCCGCCCTTGCGGTCCCATTTCATGCGCACCAGCACCCAGCTTCCCTCGAGCCGCTCGCCCACCAGCGTGAACTTCAGGTCGCCGCTCTTCAGCCCCTCATGCGGATCGCCTTCCGGAATCCAGTAGCCGCGATCCCAGAGCTGCACCGTGCCGCCGCCATATTGCCCTTCGGGGATGGTGCCCTCGAAATCACCGTAGTCGAGGGGATGATCCTCCACTTCGACCGCCAGGCGCTTGACCTTCGGATCGAGCGACGGGCCCTTGGTCACCGCCCACGACTTGAACGTGCCATCGAGTTCGAGGCGAAAATCATAGTGGAGCCGCGTCGCATCGTGACGCTGAATGACGAACCGAAGCTGTTTGGACTTCGGCACCGACGACGAGGCTCCCGACGGTTCCTCCGTCAGGTTGAAGTCGCGCTTGGCGCGATAGGGAGCCAGACTGTCCTTGCGCATGAACCACCACTCGCGCGTCGCGAACTATGCCGCGACCTGAACGTTTCCGGCCAGGAGTCGTTCCGGCGGCGTCACTTCCCGATGCAGAAGTCGCGGAAGATCACGTCTAAAAGTTCGTCGAGGCGCACCGTCCCGGTGATGCGGCCGATGGCACGCACGGCCAGTCGAAGATCCTCCGCCGCCAGCGAGACCTCCGGCGCGTGCAGCGCGCGCGCGAGGGACGCCTGGCAGTCGAGCAGCGCCTCGCGATGGCGCGCCCGCGTGAGCGGCGGCGCCCCGGCGCCTTCCTCCATCGCCGCCGACGCGGCCTGCTCGAGACGCGTCAGCAAACGGGGCAGGCCGGTTCCGTCCCGGGTCGACAGGGCGACGACCAGAGGGTCGTCGATCGCCACGAGATCGGCCTTGTTCGCCACGGCGATGTCGCGCTCAGGGTTCCAGCCTTCAGTCGAGTGCAGGATCGCCTGCATGTCCGAACGCCACTCCCCGGAAGCGTCGAGAACCAGCACCCGCAGGTCGGCCGCCGCTGCCCGCGCCCGGGCCCGGCGGACGCCCTCCTGCTCGACGGCGTCGCCCGACTCGCGCAGGCCCGCCGTATCGGCCAGCACCACCGGCCAGCCGCCGAGATCGAGATGCACCTCGATCACGTCGCGCGTCGTGCCGGCGGTCTCCGAGACGATCGCCGCCTCGCGCCGCGCCAGCAGGTTGAGCAGGGAGGACTTGCCGGCATTGGGCGGCCCGATGATCGCGATGGAAAGCCCGTCGCGCAGCCGCTCGCCGCGACGATCCGCGAGATGAACCGCAATCTCGTCGCGCAGGCCGGCGATCGCGACCCGCACCTCATCGGCCAGCCCCTCCGGCAGATCCTCGTCGGGAAAGTCGATCGCCGCCTCGAGATGGGCCAGCGCCCGCAACCCCCTGCTGCGCCACTGCTCGTAGAGCCGGTGCAGCGCGCCCTCCATCTGCTGCAGCGCCTGCCGACGCTGCGCCGCCGTCTCGGCCGCCACCAGATCGGCGATGCCCTCGGCTTCGGTGAGGTCGAGCTTGCCATGCTCGAAGGCGCGGCGCGTGAACTCGCCGGGTTCGGCCAGTCGGCAGAACCCGAGATGGGCCAGGGCATCCAGCGCCGCGCCCACGACGGCGCGGCCGCCATGGAGATGGAGTTCGGCCATCGGTTCGCCGGTCTCGGTGTTCGGCGCCGCGAACCAGACGACGAGTGCCTTGTCGAAACCCTCCCCGGTCGAGGGATCGTGAAGGGCGCGCAGGACCATGCGCCGGGGCTCCGGCAGGGACCGCCGGGTGAGTTGCTCCACGGCGTCGCCCGCACGCGGTCCGCTCACGCGAACGACCGCGAGCGCGCCGGGATGCGCACGCGTGGGCGTCGGCGTGCCCAGCGCATAGATCGTGGCGTCGGTCACGTCCGCTTGGGCGCCGGTTGAGCGGGGCGCGGCGCGGGGGCAGCCGGCACCGGGCGCGCCATGACCTTGTCGGCGATCTTCTCGTACAGCGCTTCGGGAATCAGGCGCCGCTCGACCAGTTCGGTCTTCGCCTTGAAGGGCCGGGCCCGGATGATGGCGTCCGCACGCACTTCGCCGATCCCGTCGAGCGACATGAGATCGTCGCGGCTGGCGCTGTTGAGGTCGATCAGGCTGGAAGCCGGCGCCGTCGGAGAAGGGGCCGGGCGCGCGCCCTGCGCCAGAACCGGGCTGGCGGCGAACAGGATCGCGAGGACTGCGAGCAGGACTTTGAACGACATGGTGGCCATTATCGCACGAAATCGCCGGCGCTCGGGACCCACCCGATCTACCGGGAGAGGGGAGCGCCGCTCATGGGCCTACTTTAGGCCACCCGCACCCTGTAGTATCCGCCCGCCATGGCCCAGCCCTACGACGAGATTCCGGACCGCCGCCGCATCGTGCGCCGCCGCACCCTAGAGGAGGCCCTCGCCCACCTGGTCGAGGACCTGCCGGACGGTGGCGAGCCGCCACGCCCGCCGGTGCTCGCCCTGTTGCGCGATGCGCTGGCCAAGGGCCGGGCCGAGATTCGCCGTCGTTTCGAGGAGCCCGGCCCGCTCAAGAACGACGGGCCGGCGGTGCTGGCCGCGACCTCATACCTGATGGACCAGATCATCCGGGTCCTGTTCGACTTCGCCGACCAGCATGCCTATCCGGCGGCCAATCCCAGCGCTGCCGAGCGGTTGGGCGTGGTCGCGACCGGCGGCTACGGCCGCGGCGAGCTGGCGCCGCTCTCCGACATCGATCTGCTGTTCCTGCGTCCCTACAAGCAGACACCGCGCGGCGAGCAGATCGTCGAGTTCATGCTCTACCTTCTATGGGACCTCGGCCTGAAAGTCGGGCATGCGACCCGCACCGTCGACGAGAGCCTGCGCTATGCCGAGCGCGACCAGACGATCCGCACCGCCCTGCTGGAAGCCCGCTACCTGTGGGGCGACCGCGCCCTGTTCGACGAGTTGCAGAAGGGCTTTGCGCAAAAGTTCTATACCGGCGACGGCCGCGACTTCGTCGACGCCAAACTCGCGGAGCGCGACCAGCGCCATCATCGCATGGGCGATTCGCGCTATGTCGTCGAACCCAACGTCAAGGAAGGCAAGGGCGGGTTGCGCGACCTGCACCTGCTCTTCTGGATCGCCAAGTATCTCTATCGCGTGAGCGAGCCCGGCGAGTTGGTCGCCAAGGGCGTGCTCACCAAGGAAGAGGCACGCCACTTCGAGCGGGCCGAGCGCTTCTTCTCGACCGTGCGCTGCCACATCCATTACCTGACGGGTCGCGCCGACGATCGCCTCTCGTTCGATCTCCAGCGCGAGATCGCCGCGCGCCTCGGCTACCAGGACCGGCCGGGCAGCCGCGGCGTCGAGCGTTTCACCAAACACTATTATCTTCACGCCAAGACGGTGGGCGACCTGACGCGCATCTTCGTGGCCGCCCTCGAAGACAGTCGCCGCCGCAAGCCCAAGCTCGCCGCGCTGTGGCAGAGCTTGCGGCCGCGCGAACTCGAAGGGTTCCGCCTCGACGGCGAACGCCTGGCCGTCGCCTCGCCCGATTCGTTTGCCAAGGATCCCGTGGCGATCCTGCGCCTCTTCCACGTCGCACAGGAAAACGACCTCGACATCCATCCCGCGACCTTGCGGCTGATCACGCAGAACATCCGGCTGGTCGACCGGCTCCGCAACGACCCGGAAGCGAACCGGCTGTTCATGGAGATGCTGACGTCGCGTCACGACCCGGAGACGACGCTGAGGCGCCTCAACGAGGCCGGCGTGTTCGGCCGCTTCGTGCCCGATTTCGGCAGGGTGGTCGCGCAGACGCAGCACGACATGTATCATACCTACACGGTCGACGAGCACACGATCCGCGCCATCGGCATCCTGTCGAAGATCGAGTCGGGCGCGCTCAAGGAAGACCATCCGCTGTCGGCCGACGTGGTGCACAAGATCTTGTCACGGCCCGTCCTCTATCTCGCGGTGCTGCTGCACGACATCGCCAAGGGCCGCGGCGGCGATCATTCCATCCTGGGCGCCGATGTCGCGATGCAGCTCGGACCGCGCCTCGGCCTCAGCGCCGCCGAGACCGAAACCGTGGCCTGGCTGGTCCGCTATCACCTCGCCATGTCGGCCACTTCGTTCCAGCGCGACCTGATGGACCCGAAGACCATCGAGACCTTCGCGGCCCTGATCCAGTCGCCCGAACGCCTGCGCCTGCTGCTGGTCCTGACCGTGTGCGACATCCGCGCGGTCGGCCCGAACGTCTGGAACAACTGGAAGGCCGCGCTCCTGCGCCAGCTGTACAATGCGACGGAGCAGGTCCTGTCGGGCGGCACGCTGAGCGGCGGTCGCGCCGAGCGCATCAAGCACATCCAGGTCGAGGTCGCGAAGCGACTGCCGGGATGGAGCGACGCCGACAAGGAAGCACACTTCGCCCGCGGCTACGCCTCCTACTGGCTGTCCTTCCCGATCGAGACGCTGGTTCGTCAGGCCGAACTGGTGCGCGGCGCCGAACGGGGCAAACAGCCGCTCGCCATCGAGCACAGGGTCGACGAAGAACGTTCGGTGACCGAGGTCACGATCTACACGCTCGACACGCATGGCCTGTTCGCCCGCCTCGCTGGCGCCATGGCGATCAGCGGCGCCAACATCGTGGACGCCAAGATCTTCACCCTGGCGAACGGCATGGCGCTCGACACGTTCTGGATCCAGGACCTCGAAGGCAAGCCGTTCGACGGGCCGCAGCGGCTGGCGCGGCTCGCGGCGCGCGTGGAGCTGGCGCTGTCCAACCGTCTCGACATCCAGCGCGAACTCGACAGCCAGCGCGGCTCGTGGCCCAAGCGCGACCGCGTCTTCACCGTCGAGCCACGGGTGCTGATCGACAACAACGCCTCGGACGCCTTCACGGTGATTGAGGTCAACGGCCGCGACCGGCCGGGCTTCCTGCACGTCGTCACGCGCGCGCTCACGCGCCTCAACCTGCAGATCGCCACCGCGCATGTCACGACCTACGGCGAGCGCGCGGTCGACGTCTTCTACGTCAAGGACCTGTTCGGCCTGAAAGTCGTGCACCAGGACAAGCTGAAACAGATCTCGGCGGCCGTCGAAGCCGCCATCCGCGAATTCGACTCCCGCTTCGACCCGGTCGCAAAGGCCGCGGAATAGAGCTGGGGGCGCGCCACCAGCCGTCACTCCGGCTTGAAGTTGGCTTCCTTCAGGAGGGCCGTGTTCGTCTCGATCTCCGACTTGATGAAGGCGGCAAACTCCTTTGGGCCGCGGGCCGTCGGAACGATGCCGAGCGAGGTGGTCTTCTCGACGAAGCCCTTGTCGCTCGAAACGGCGGCCATGCCGGCGGCCAGCTTGTTCACGACGGCATCCGGCGTGTCCTTGGGCGCCCACACGCCATACCAGGAGCTGAGGTTGAAATCCTTGAGTCCCACTTCGGCAGACGTCGGGATGTTCGGCGCGAGAGGCGTGCGCTCCTTGGACGTCACGAACATGCCCTTGGCCCGGCCGGACGTGGCCAGCGGCAGAAGCGCCGTCCAGGGATCCATGAAGAACTGGACGCTGCCCGCCATCAGGTCGGTATTGGCCGGCGCGGTGCCCTTGTAGAGGATCTGGTCGAGCGGGATGCCGATGCGCTTCAACCACGCCAGGGTGGCGATGTGGCCGGCCGAGCCGCCAGAGGATATCGCGACAAAGAACTTCTTGGGGTCCTTGGCGACCGCCGCCATCACGGCGGCATAGTCGGCGCCCGGTACATTGTTGTTGGCCAACAGCACCAGGGGCGCCTCGCCCGCCTGGGCGATCGGGCGGAAATCCGTCTGCGGATTGTAGGGGCAGGACGGCACCACCGTCTTGCCGAGCACGAACAGGCTGGCGTTGAACAGGATCGTGTAGCCGTCGGGCTCGGCCCGGCGAACCGTGTCGGAGCCGATGGTGCTGGAAGCGCCGCCGATGTTCTGGATGACGATCTGCTGGCCGAGCTTCTCCGACAGGAACTGTGCGGTGATACGACCGAGCCCGTCCGTGCCGCCGCCGGGCGGGTAGGGCACGATCATCTTCAAAGGCTTGTTCGGATAATCCTGAGCAAGGGCGGAGCCGATGAACGGGGCTGCGAGAAACGAAGCGCCCGCGGCGCCTAGCATGGTCCTACGACGGAATTTCATGATAGACGGCCTCAGGGTTGCACGACCACAGAAGATGCACACATTGTGCCATGTTCCGTCTCGCAGATCGTACGCGAGACCCGTCTTTCGCTGACTTCCCCGCACGGCACGCCCAGAGCCCGGGACGTATCGAGCTGCTGCCGAAGGGTGGCCTGGGTGCCCGGGGCAATCGGAGCCGGCACCCCGCCGCGATAGGCAGACTTCAATTCGATGGTACGCTGGCGGCCGTCGCGCAGGGCGAGCACGATATCGACCTGTAGATAGTCGATCGTCTCTGCCGACCGATTCTCGACCACCAAGCTCGGCACGCAGTTGCCATAGACGTTGGAATCGTTGCCGCGCGTCACGGCGATACCGTTGGCTGCAAGGGCCGCCGTTGACGAGAGAATCCCACCGAACGCTACCCAGGCTGCCTTCATGGTCGCCTCCTGCTTCGCTTTCCCTACGGCGCCTGGAGCCTCTGCTCCCGGCGGGTCGCCAGCATCTGCAGGATGGTCGCCGCCGTCTCCTCGATCGAGCGTCGCGTCACGTCGATGGTCGCCCACTTGCGGCGGGCATAGAGGCGACGCGCATCCTGGATCTCGCTCTGGACCGTATCCATATCGGTATAGTCGCTCTCGGTGTCCTGCTGCATGAGCCGCAAGCGGTTGACGCGGATCTGCACCAGCCGCTCCGGATCGGTGATCAGGCCGACGATCAACGGCCGCTTTGCCTCCTCGAGTTCGGCCGGCGGCGGCACCAGCGGCACCAGCGGCACGTTCGCGGCGCGCACGCCGCGATTGGCCAAGTATACACAGGTCGGTGTCTTCGAGGTGCGAGAGGGGCCGACCAGGATGACGTCGGCATCGTCGAGGTCGTGTGTCGACTGCCCGTCATCGTGCGCCAGCGTAAAATGCATCGCGTCGATCCGGTCGAAATAGCCCTCGTCGAGCTGATGCTGGCGGCCCGGCCACTGCTCGCTCTTGGAATGGAAATGAACCGCCAGTACGCTCATCGCCTGGTCGAGCACGCCGACACAGGGAAGCTGCAGGCGCCGGCAATGATCGCGCACCACGTCGCGCAACTCGGGATCGACCAGCGTATAGAGGACGGGACCGCGGTCGCGTTCAACCGCCTGCATCACCTTTTCCATCTGCGCCGGGGAACGCACCAGTGACCAGACATGCTCCTGAACGAAGATGCCCTCGTACTGGACGAGACAGGCGCGCGCGACACTCGAGACGGTCTCGCCGGTCGAATCGGACACGAGATGGACGTGAAAATTGCGGTTGGCCACGGATCGTTTTACCCCACAGCGAGGCCGGGAGAAACGCGGGATTGATCCGGGCATTTCGGGGACAAACGGGGCGGCCATCCAAACCTGGCCGATTCAGGACCCGACTCGCCTCACCCGTCCAACTTGTCGTCCCCTGCGTACACCTCGGGATGAATGACCTGCGAGTCGGGAATCAGGCCCTTGAGTCGCGTGGAATCGGTGCGATCCGGTCCACAGCCCCCTGGGGAACAATCACCAATAGGGCGTATCCCCACATGGCACAGGCCCTACTACTGCTACTACCTAATATGAATAGAGTAGAAGGAAGCATGAGGGACAGAGCTTGAGCAGTGTGAACCCGAGGGGGAAGTTCCTCGAGACGTTGGCCGGAACGAGACATCCGACGCCACCCATCTGGCTGATGCGTCAGGCGGGACGCTACCTGCCGGAGTACCGTGCGGTGCGGTCGACGACGCGATCCTTCCTCGAATTCTGCTACACGCCGGACAAGGCGGTCGAGGTGACCTTGCAGCCGATCCGCCGGTTCGGGCTCGACGCCGCGATCATTTTCTCCGACATCCTCGTGATCCCGGATGCCCTCGGCCAGAAGGTCTGGTTCGCGGAAGGCGAGGGACCGAAGCTCGAGGCGCTGACCGATCCCTCGCAGTTCGGCCGGCTGTCACGGGCGCGCCTTCAGGAACATCTCGGGCCGGTCTACGAGGCGATCCGGCGGACACGCGCCGAACTGCCGAACGACACGGCGTTGCTGGGGTTCGCCGGCGCACCGTTCACGCTCGCCTGCTACATGATCGAAGGCAGCGGCAGCAAGGATTTCGCCAAGGTGAAGAAATGGGCCTATGCCCATCCCGAATCCTTCAAGCTGCTGATCGATCTCCTCGTCGACGCGGTGGTCGATCATCTCGGCCACCAGGTCGATGCCGGCGTCGACGCGGTCCAGCTCTTCGATTCCTGGGCGGGCGTCCTGCCGGAAGAACAGCTCTTCCACTGGTCGCTCGATCCGATGGTGCGGATCGCCAAGTCCCTGCGCGAGCGTCATCCCGACGTGCCGATCATCGCTTTCCCGCGGGCCGTCGGACCGGCCGCCCTGATGTATCGCCTGCCCGAAACGTTCAGCGCCCTGTCGCTCGACACCGGCATCGGCGCGCATTGGGCGGCCAAGGAGATCCAGCCGCACATCTGCGTGCAGGGCAATCTCGATCCGATCATGCTCGTCGCGGGCGGCGAGGCGATGGCGCGTGAGGCGAACCGCATTCTCGACAAGCTCGGCCACGGTTCCTTCGTGTTCAATCTGGGTCACGGCGTGGTGCCGCAGACGCCGCCCGACAATGTCGCGCGTCTGGTCGAGATCGTGCGCAACTGGAAGCCGGGCTGAGATCGCGCGATGAAGATTGCCATCGTCCTGTTCAATCTCGGCGGCCCCGATTCGCCGGAGGCCGTGCAGCCGTTCCTGCGCAACCTGTTCAGCGATCCGGCGATCATCTCGCTGCCGTCGTTCTTCCGGCTGCCGCTGGCGCGGTTCATTTCCAGCCGTCGTGCGCCCAAGGCCCAGGCCATCTATGCGCAGATCGGCGGCAGCTCGCCGATCCTCGGGCAGACGGAAGCCCAGGCCCGTGCACTCGAGGAGGCGCTGGGCCCGGGGCATGAATGGCGCGGCTATGTCTGCATGCGCTACTGGCACCCGATGACCGACGCCGTCGTGCGCTCGGTGAAGCGCTTCGCGCCCGATCGCATCGTCCTGCTGCCGCTCTATCCGCAATTCTCCACCACGACGACGGCCTCGTCGGTGAAGGCCTGGAAGGAAGCGGCGGCTGCCGCGAAGCTCGACGTGCCGACACAAACCGTCTGCTGCTATCCCGACGAGGAAGGATTCATTTCGGCGTCCGTCGATCTCGTGAAGCAGGGCCTCGCCGAAATGGCCGATCGTCCCGTGCGTGTGCTGTTCTCGGCGCACGGGCTTCCCGAGAAAATCGTCAAGGCCGGCGATCCCTACCAGGCGCAGGTCGAACGCAGCGCCAAGGCGATCGCCGACAGAATCGGCGGTCTCGACTGGTCGGTCTGCTACCAGAGCCGCGTCGGGCCTCTGAAATGGATCGGCCCCTCGACCGATGCGGAGATCCATCGGGCCGGCAGCGACGGCAAGGCCATCGTGCTCTATCCGCTGGCCTTCGTCTCGGAACATTCCGAAACACTGGTCGAACTCGACATCGAGTATCGCCATCTCAGCGAGAAGAGCGGCGTGCCGGCCTACGTTCGCGTGCCGACCGTGGGCACGCATCCCGCCTTCATCGCCGGCCTGGCGGATCGCGTACGCACCATCCTGGCCGAACCGCAGGTTGCGATCTGCCATGGTGCGAAGTCGATGCCCTGCAGCGCCAGCCACCGCGGCTGTCCGCTGATCGCCGGAGCCGCCTGATGCTCTACGAGGTGCTGAAGGCGCTGCACATCATCTCGGTGATCGCCTGGATGGCCGGGCTGCTCTACCTGCCGCGTCTGTTCGTCTATCACGCCGATGCGGCGAAGGGCTCGGCGCAGAGCGAGACCTTCAAGACCATGGAACGGCGCCTGCTGCGCGGCATCATGAACCCGGCGATGATCCTGACCTGGGTCTTCGGCCTCGCGCTCACCTGGCAGGGCGAGTGGTGGCACGCCGGCTGGTGGCACGCGAAGTTCGCGTTGGTGTGCGGCCTCACCGTCGTGCATCACCTGTACGGACGCTGGCGCAAGGAATTCGCGGAAGATCGAAACGTTCGTCCGGCGAACTATTATCGCTGGTGGAACGAAGTGCCGACCCTGCTGATGGTCGCGATCGTCTTCCTGGTGGTGCTCAAGCCGTTCTGATCTGCCCTCGACCGAGCAGTCGTCCGGGCCAGATCTTCCGGTCGACATGGTCGGCAACGATGTCGGCGATCGTCTCGCCGGCAAAACGTGTGAGGCGTGAGACCGGCCGGTCCGCCGGATAGGACAGGACCAGCTGCCGGACCGGCGCCGGATCGGTCAGGGGTGCGGCGGCCAGGCGGCCCGCGGCGATGTCGTCGTGAATGGGCGACAGCGGCAGGATCGTCCAGCCGTGACCATGACGCACCAGATCCTTCAGGGTCGCGTAGGAATCGGCTTCGATGGCGATGTGCAGCGCGATGCCGGCCTCCACGGCGCACTGCTCGACGATCGTTCGCAAGCCGTGCCGCGTGCTGGGCAGGAGGATGCGCTTGCCGTCGAGGTCCTTGAACGGGATCGAGCGTTCGCCGGAGAGGCCTGAGTCGGGCGGCCCGATCAGGAACAGGTTCTCGAGCAGCAACGGCTCCGACCGCAGCGATCTGGCGGAATTCGGATCGTAGAGGATGGCGACGTCGATCTCGCCGCGATGCAGCCAGTCGAGCAGATGGCCCGTATAGGCGCCGACCAGCCGCAGCTCGACCTGCGGGTGGCTCTTTCCGAAAGCGGCGACCAGGGGCAGCGACAGGATGTCGGCCACCGTCGGCGGAAAGCCGATGGAGATCCTGCCGCGCAAGGGTGCGTCGAGATCGGAGGCCGTCGCGCGGATCTCTTCCAGCTCGGTCATGACGCGCGTGGCGTGTTCGAGAATCTCGCGGCCCTTGTCGGTGAGGACCATGCCTCTCCCATGCCGGGTGAACAGGCGGACCGACAGCTCCTCCTCCAGCATCCGGATCTGGCGGCTGAGCGCCGGCTGGGCGATGCCGATCCGGTCGGCCGCCTTGCTCAGGCTGCCGAGCTCGGCGACATGGATCAGGGTGCGAAGCTGGGAAATCTCCATCGAGCGATACAATATAGTTATATCTGTTCATTCCCAACGGTCGTCGAGTTACGTCGGCGTTATAGCTAATGTGCCGGCCGATTAGAGCCGGATGGGAGAAACATGACCGCCGCCCCGACGCAGCCTGCCCCTTCCAAAGTTGATTGGCGCGACCAGATCTTCGAGGTCTTCCAGGACCATGATGTGAAGCAGGTCTATCACGTGCCCGACGCCGGCCATGGACGGCTGATCGAGGCCTGCCAGACGTCGAACTCGATCCGCACCCTGGCCCTCACGACCGAGGAGGAGGGCATTCCGCTCGCCGCCGGGGCCTGGCTGGGCGGCCAGCGCTCGGTGCTGCTGATGCAGAGCTCGGGCGTCGGCAACACCATCAACCTGATGGGCATGCCCAAGACTCTGCGTTTTCCGTTCCTGACCCTGATCACGATGCGCGGTGACTGGGGCGAGTTCAATTCCTGGCAGTATCCGATGGGCCAGGGCACGCCCAAGGTGCTCGAGGCGATGGGCGTGCTGCTCTACTCGGTCGACAATGCCGCCGAGGTGAAGATCACGGTCGACGCCGCCGCGCGCTCGGCCTTCAACGGCGGCCAGGCGGTCGCCGTGCTGCTGCGTCAGAAGCTGATCGGCATCAAGAATTTCGGGAAGAAGTGAGATGAGCACGCACGCGCACAGGGCCACGCTGCAGCGCCGCCCGCTGGTGAAGCAACTCCTCGACGGCGCCGACGACAATCTGCTGGTGATCGCGGGCCTCGGCTCGTCGAACTGGGACATCACCGCCGCGGGCGACCGGCCGCTCAACATGCCGCTGTGGGGCTCGATGGGCGCCCCGGTCGGCATGGGCCTGGGCCTCGCCCTGGCGCAGCCCAACAAGCGCGTGCTGGTCATCACCGGCGACGGCGACATGCTGATGAGCCTGGGCTCGCTGGCCACCGTGGCGACGCAGATGCCGGAGAACCTGGCGATCGTCGTGCTCGACAACGAGAAGTTCGGCGAGACCGGCAACCAGGCCACGCATACCAGCCCGCGCAACAACGGCCCGACCGATTCCGGCGCCGGCACCGATCTCGCCATGATCGCGCGTGGCTGCGGTATCGCCGACGCCACGACGGTGCGTGAGGCCGGCGAGGTCGCAGAACTGGTGAAGGACGTGCGCACCAAGAAGGGTCCGGTGTTCCGGCTCGTGAAGGTCATGGTAGAGAAGCTGGAGTTCGTGATGCCGCCGCAGGATGGCGCGCATCTCAAGGACCGTTTCCGCCAGGCCCTGCTGGGCCACCCTTAAGAGGCTCCCATGACCGACTACGCTCCCTTCCCGCTGATCGATCTGTCCGGCGGCCCCAGGGAGCGGGGGCGAATTCACGGTAAGGCCGCCGCGGATCGTCTGAAGCGTGGCGTGAAAATGTACGCCGAGTCGCTGCTCAAGTCGGGCGTCGACTGGAAGGAACTGGAGCGCCGCGCCGAGGCGATGGTGCCGCTGATCGACAAGTTCGATCCGACCTATGTCGAGGAAATGCGCGGCATCGCCGAAGGCGCGAACGAGCCCTTCGCTGCCGTGGTGCTGATGAACGCGCGCACCGAGATGGTGGTCGCGGCACGCAAGCAGCAGGCCGCCAAGCACTTTCCCGACGGCTGCACCGCGGCGCTCGCCCTACCCGAGGCCAGCGCCGACGGCGTGCTGCTGCACGGCCAGAATTGGGACTGGCGGTCGGAATGCGCCGAGACCGGCGTTGTGCTGCGCATCCGCCGCGACGACGGGCCCGATATCCTCACCTTCACCGAAGCGGGTGGCCTTGCGCGCTCGGGCCTCAACTCGGCCGGCATCGGCCTGACTGCCAACGCCCTGGAATGCGACCGTGACTATCAGCGCGGGCAGGGTGTGCCGCTGCCCTTCATCCGCCGCAAGGTGCTGGAGGCCGCCCACCTCGCCCATGCGGTGCAGACCATCGTGTCGACGCCCAAGCCCGGCTCCAACCACATGGCGGTAAGTCACTGTGGTGGTGAAGCCTTCGGCTTCGAATGCGCGCCCGACGAAACGTTCTGGATCGCGCCCGAGCGCGGCCTCTACGTCCACGCCAATCACTGGATCGCCGATTCGGCGCGCGCCAAGGTGAAGGACACCGGCCTCGCCGAGACGCCGGACTCGATCTATCGCGACAAGCGGGTGCGCGACCAGCTCGCGCCCAAGCGCGGCAAGCTCACCTTGGAAGATTTCCGTCAGGCCTTCTTCGACGATTGGGGCACGCCCTACTCGGTATGCCGCCCGCCGCGCCTCAACTCGCGCGGCGTCTCGACGGCCACCACGGCGATGATCCTAATGCGCCCGGCCGACGGCCACCTCGAAGCCTGCCCGATGCCGGCGCTGAACCGCCAGTTCACGACCTACACGCTGACCCCGGACCGCCTCGCGCAGAAGCAGGCGGCGGAGTAGTTAACGCCTGTCGTCCTGCGCGCAGCGAAGAACCTGACGGAGCGAGCAAAGCACTCCGTTGCTGGCGCCAGATCCTTCGCTGCGCTCAGGATGACAGGAAAAGAAAGGCCGTCGTCTCGACCGGAGCGAAGAGACGATGGCGTTTTTACCCCGGATACCAGGACGGCTTGCGCTTCTCCGTGAAGCTCGCGAGGCCTTCGGTGGCTTCGTCCTGCTGGCGGGTCCGGGCATGTTCGTCGATCAGGTCGCGCAGTTCGCCCTCGTCGATGAAGGCGCGGGCCGAGGTCAGCGAGCGCAGCTTGGTCGCCGTGGTGGCGCGCGGGGCGTTCATCAGGACCGACTCGACGATCTTCTCGCCGGCTTCGGCGAGACCGCCCAGCGGGCAGACTTCGTGCACCAGGCCGAGACGGCGCGCGTCGTGGGCGCCGAAGCGTTCGCCGGTCAGCGCGTAGCGGCGCGTCTGGCGCAGGCCGATCGCCTGGCAGAGCTGCGGCAGGATGATGCCGGCCATCAGGCCCCAGCGCGTCTCGCTGATGGAGAAGAGTGCGTCCTCCTGGGCCACCACGACGTCGCAGGCCGCGGCGATGCCGGTGCCGCCGCCGAAGCAGCCGCCCTGGATCAGCGCAAGGGTCGGCACAGGGCAGGTGTCGAGCCGCTTCACGGCCTCGGCCGTGAGACGGCTGACCTTCTCGTTCTCGGCGGGCGATTGCTTGGCGACGCCCGTGATCCACGACAGATCGGCGCCGGCCTGGAAATGCTTGCCGTTGCCGCGCAGCACGACGATGCGCAGGCCGCTCTCAGAACCCAGCGCATCCATCGCGTCGTGCAGGCCCTGGATGAGGTCGCCGTTGTAGGCGTTGTTCACCTTGGGCCGATTCAGCGTGACCGTGGCCACGCCCCTTCGATCGATCTCCCAGAGGACGGTATCGTTCGACATCGAAATCACTCGGCCTTCATGTAGCTGTCCTTGAGCGCGATCCTGCCGTCCTTCACCTCGTAGAGGTCGATGCCGTAGCGATCGAACGGCTTGCCGGCATGGTCGATGCCGGTGGCGCGGAAGGTGCCGAACAACTTGTCGCCGGCGCGATGGATGCTTGCCTCGGAGAAGCGCACCTCGCGATGCGCCGTGCTCTTGTCGGCGAAGTGCGCGCGCAGCGCCTCCTTGCCCTTGAGCACCCGACCGGTCGGCGAACCGCCAGTGTTCAGGCGCCATTCGAAATCATCGGTCACGCAGTCGGCGATCGCGTCGACATCGGCCTTGTTGAAAGCCTTGCCGAAGCGGCGGAACAGGTCGTCGATGGCGTCGGCCATGGGATCCTCCTTTGGGTCTACTTGGTCTTGAGCAACGAGCCGAAACAGAGCGCGATGTCGTGCTTCACGCCGGCCTGTGTGACGGCCGACAGATCATAGCGCGAGGTCTTGCAGTCCGAGGCCATGACCTCGATCTCGCGGGACGCCACGTCGCCGCGATAGCGCAGGACGCGCGTGTCGCCCGCGCCACTGGTGTGGATGGTCAGGGTAAGCGTCGGGCCGCTCTCGGCCCCGCTCTTCTCGTCGGGGGAGAATTCCAGGGTCGAGATGTTGGCCTCGTGCCCTGCGTGGCGCATCGCATCGATGGCCACGTCGAGTTCGGGCCGGATGATGTCGCGGCATTTCACCCAGAAGGCCTGCACGAAAAGATCGGTGTCGGTGTCCATGGTCCCTCCCTCAAGGATTGCTGTCCTTGTTTGGTGAAGAGCCTAGCATCTCCCATGGCGGCGGCGTGAATTTCTCGAGGATGAAGTCGATGAAGGCGGTCACCTTGGGCGCGAGGTGCCGGCGGTGCGGATAGACCGCATGGATCGGGATCGGCTGTTCGGCGCGGAACTCCTCCAGCAGCGAGACCAGCTCGCCGTTCTTGATCGCCGAGGCCACCGTGAGACGCGTCAGGCGCACGATGCCCAGCCCCTGCAGCGCCAGCCGCATCTGGGCTTCGCCCTCGGTGACGGCGACCCGCCCGCCGACCTCGATCTCGCGGATCTCGCCATCGATGCGGAACGGCCAGCGGTTGAGATAGGTGCGGTCGCGCGAGACGATGCAGTTGTGGCGCGTCAGGTCCTCCGGGCGCAGCAGGGGGCGACGGTTCCTGAGGTAGGACGGCGAGGCGCAGACCAGCCGCACATCCTCGCCGATCTTGCGCGCCATGAAGCTGGTGTCGGCCAGTCGCCCGATGCGAATCGCCACATCGACCCCTTCCTCGATCATGTCGACGACGCGGTCGGTGGGCATCAGCTCGAGCTGCAGCAGCGGATAGCGTTCGAGGAACTCCGCGATGACGGGCGCCAGCTGGTGGGTCGAAAAGGCCAGCGACGTCGTGACCTTGAGAAGCCCGTGCGGTGTGCCGCTCTGGCCGCTGATCTGGTTCTCCAGGGTTTCGATCTCGCCCACGATGCGCCGCGCCGCCGCGTAGAAGGCCTCGCCCTCCTCGGTGAGGCTGATCGCCCGCGTCGTGCGCTGAAGGAAACGCACGCCCAGCCGGGTTTCCAGCCGGGTCACCAGCTTGCTGACGGCCGACGGGGTCAGGCCGAGGCTCGGCGCGGCGGCCGAAAACCCTTTGGACTCGACGACCCGGACGAAGGCCGCCATCTCGCTTGCGTGATCGATCATTGCGCTATTGATGAATTTCATTCACGAGTGTTCGTCATACACTCTGTATTAACCTCCAGGAATAACGGAATTAGGTTCCTTTCAACCTTTGGAGGTTCTCATGTTCACGGTTCCCTACCCCAGCATTACCGAACGCCGCGCTCTCGAAGCCCGGGCCCATCGCCTGCGCAGCGCCGCGGTTGCCCACCTGATCCGCGGCTTCACTCGCTGGGTGTCGGCTGCGGCGCGCTAAACGTGGACAGGGCCGGGATCTGGGCGCAGTACGCCCACTACAACCGGCTGGCCAACGAGAAGCTCTATGCGGCCTGCGCCGGGCTCTCCAGTGCCGAGTACCGTCGCGATCTCGGCGCCTTCTTCGGTAGTGTGCACGGTACGCTGAACCATCTGCTGCTGGGCGACCGGATCTGGATGGCACGGTTCGAAGGCGGCTCGCATGTGTCGACGGGCCTGGGCGCGGTCCAGTTCGAGGAGTTCGAAGCGTTGCGCGCGGAGCGCGAGCGCCTGGACCGCCACATCGAGCATTTCTTCGCGCACCTGCCCGAAGGTTTCGAACAAGGCAGCGTGCGGTACGTCAACAATTCCGGCTTCGACACCGAGGATCCCTGGTCGGTGATCCTGCCGCATTTCTTCAATCACCAGACCCACCACAGGGCCCAGGTCCACACGCTGCTCTCGCAGCTGGGCCACAAGCCGCCCGTGCTCGACCTGCACCGCGTGCTCCGGCCCGATCCGACGTAACTTCTGCTTGTCGTCCTGAACGCAGCGAAGGACCTAGAGTCTTTCCGTTTTACATTCACCCACCCCCTCATCCTGAGGAGCCGTGCACAGCACGGCGTCTCGAAGGATGGGCAACCGATGGGGTGCGCGTGCCCACCCTTCGAGACGCTCACTGCGTTCGCTCCTCAGGGTGAGGTCAGTGTTGAGATGGTCGGCTCGATTCCATCTCGCCCGGAAACGCTCTAGCGGAACGACCTGAGCACTCCTTATCGGACGTTGGATCCTTCGCTGCGCTCAGGATGACGGCGGGTGGGGAGTCTTGCGAACAGAAGACACACCCGCCGCCTTGAGCAACACAGTCGCGGCCTCGCGCGCCGCGGCTGCGACGGCGGGATCGCCACGTACGATGGCGGCGGCGATCGCGCCGTCGGTCAGGATCTGGAGCTGCAGCGAGAGGGATTCAGCCTGGTTGATGCCGAGCTGTTCCAGGAGTCCCTGAAACCAGGTTCGGCGCTGCTCCTTGAAGGCCAGGGCGATCCTGTTCGCGGCATGCGCCGGTTCCTTGAGTTCGGCCACGGCGTTCACGAAGGGGCAGCCGCGGAACACACCGGTCGCGATGGTCCGTTCCAGCCGGTCGAAGGCGCCCAGGATCTGCTCCAGCGGCGGCCGGTCGGACGGCGGGGCGGGTTTCAGCCGGCGCGACAGATAGGCCACGATCAGGTCGTCCTTCGACGGGAAATGATTGTAGAGCGTGCGCTTGCTGATGCCGATCTCGGCCGCGATCATGTCGACGCCGACGGCGCGGATGCCCTGGCCGTAGAACAGCCGATCCGCCGTCTCGAGGATGCGTTCCTGCATCGCTGCCCTGACATCCGCCCTCGCCATGCCGTCTTGACCTCTTTCCGGTGCCGTCCGTAGATTACACAGACCTGTGTAATCCGGAAGGCGTGCCATGACCATTCTCAAGGACCTGCGGCCCGTCCTGCCGATCCTGATCGGCGCCTCGGTCATGTTGAGCCTCGGCATGGGCGTGCGCCAGAGCTTCGGGCTGGTGATGCCGTCGCTGACGCGCGACATCGCGCTCACGGTCTCGGACTTCGCGCTGGCCATGTCCGTCCAGAACCTCGCCTGGGGTTTCCTGCAACCGATTGCGGGCGCGCTGGCGGTGCGGCTGGGCTTCCGGCCGATCATGGTCGGCGGTGCGGCGCTCTATGTTGCCGGCCTCGGCTTGTTCGCGATGGCGGACGGCCTCACCGGTGTGATGCTGGGCGGCGGCGTGCTGATCGGGATGGCGCTGGCCTGTACCGCCTCGGCGATCTCGCT
This sequence comes from Reyranella sp., assembly GCF_965228225.1. Classification (GTDB taxonomy): domain Bacteria; phylum Pseudomonadota; class Alphaproteobacteria; order Reyranellales; family Reyranellaceae; genus Reyranella. The sequence continues at coordinate 5,163,072 of NZ_OZ245801.1, forward strand.
CGCCGTGGGCGCCCGTGCCGTGCCGGCGCGGGCGCGCAGCTTCGTGCTGGGCGCGATCACGGCGACCGGCTCGCTGGGGGCGCTGCTCTCGGCGCCGCTCGGCCAGACGCTCACGACGGAACTGGGCTGGCGCGCCGGACTGTTGGGCTTCCTCACGTTGATCGTCTTCATGCTGCCCGCCGCCTGGATCGCCGGCCGGGTCGACCGCCTGTCGCCCCCCGTACCTGCCACGGGAGACATCAGCGCCGCCTCCCCCCGCCTCGCGCTCGCAGCAGCGCTGCGGAAACCCTCGTTCCTGGTGATGACGGCGGCCTATTTCGTCTGCGGCATGCAGCTCCTGTTCATTACGACCCACCTGCCATCCTATCTCGCGCTCTGCGGCATGGATCCGTCGCTCAGCGCCGGCGCGCTGGGGGCGATCGCCCTGTTCAACGTGTTCGGCAGCCTGTTCTTCGGCTGGGCGGGCGGTCACTGGTCCAAGCTCGGCCTGCTGGGCGGCATCTATATCGCCCGCTCGATCGTGCTCGCCGGCTATTTCGTGATGCCGCCGACGCCGGCCAGCACGCTGGTCTTCGCCTCGGCCATGGGCTTCCTGTGGCTCGGAGTCGGGCCGCTGGTCGCCGGATCGGTGGTCGAGATGTTCGGCCTGCGCTGGCAGGCCATGATCCAGGGCGTCGCCTTCATGAGCCACCAGGTGGGCAGCTTCGTCGGCGCCCTGGGCGGCGGCCTGCTGTTCGACGCGCTGGGCTCCTACGACCTCGCCTGGCGCCTGGGTGTCGCGATGGGGCTCACCGCCGGCATCGTGCAGGTGGCGTTCGCGCTGCTGCGCCCGCCACCCGCCCCGACCCCTATTGCGGCTTGAAGTCCGGCTTGATCTCCTGCTTGCGCCACTTGAAGCGCAGCTCGGCCAGACCGACGGAGAGCACGTAGAAGACCGGCGTGAAGATCAGACCGAAGATCGTGACGCCGATCATGCCGGAGAAGACCGCGGTACCGAGCGACTGGCGCATCTCCGCCCCGGCGCCGGTGCTGATGACCAGCGGCACCACGCCCAGGATGAAGGCCAGCGAGGTCATCAGGATGGGACGCAGGCGCGTCTTGGAGGCGGTGACGGCCGCGTCGAAGCGGTTCATGCCCTGCTCGTGCGCCTGCTTGGCGAACTCCACGATCAGGATGGCGTTCTTGGCCGCCAGACCCACCAGCACGACCAGGCCGATCTCGACCAGCACGTTGCGGTCGAGGCCGCGGATGTTCACGCCGATCATGGCCGCCAGGATACACATCGGCACGATCAGGATGACGGCGAGCGGCAGCAGCCAGCTCTCATAGAGCGCCGCCAGCAACAGGAAGACGAACAGCACGGCCAGGCCGAAGGCCAGGATCGCGGTGTTGCCGGCCAGCTTCTCCTGCAGCGCGATCTCGGTCCATTCGAAGCCGAATCCTGACGGCAGCACCTTCTCCGCCAGCGCCTCCATCGTGGAGATACCCTGCCCCGAGGAGTAGCCGCGCTGCAGGGCCACCTGCACTTCGGCCGCCGGGTAGAGGTTGTAGCGGGCGACACGGTAGGGACCGGTGATGTCCTCGAAGGTCGCGACGGCGCCGATCGGCACCATCTCGCCGCTCACGCTGCGCGTCTTGAGGTTCTCGACGTCGCGCAGGGTGAGGCGATAGGGGTCGTCGGCCTGCACGGTCACGCGGTAGGTGCGGCCGAGGATGTTGAAGTCGTTGACGTAGGCCGAACCCATGTAGGCCGACAGCGTCTCGAACACGCGCGAGATCGGCACGCCGAGCTGCTCGGCCTTGGTGCGGTCGATGTCGGCGTAGATCTGCGGCGTACGCGTATTGTAGAGCGTGAAGGCCTGGGTGAGGCCCGGCGCCTGTCCGGCGGCGCCGGCGAGGGCCCAAGTGGCGCCTTCGAGGGCCGTCAGCCCGCGTGAGGCGCGGTCCTGGACGTAACCCTTGAGGCCGCCGCCCGTACCGATACCCGGCACCGAAGGCGGCTCCAGGACGAACACGAAGGCCTCGCGCAGCGCGAACATCTGGCCGCGCAGATCGGCCAGGATCATGTCCTTGGTGATTCCCGGCCGCTCCTTGAACGGCTTCAGGGTCACGAAGATCACGCCGGTGTTGGGCGCGTTGGTGAAGGTCGCGCCGTCGAAGCCGACGAACGAGACGGCGTTCGCCACGCCCGGCCGCGACATGATGATCTCGCTCGCCTTGCGCACCAGCGCATCCGACCGTTCGAGAGTCGAGCCGGCGGGAAGCTGCATGGCCGCGATCAGGTAGGAGCGGTCGAGCTGCGGCACCAGGCCGGTCGGAGTCGAGGCGAGGCGGTTCTGGGTGAGCGCCAGCAGGCCGGCATAGATCACCAGCATGATGAAGCCCATGCGGATCACCCGCGCCGTCATGCGACCGTAGAAGTTCGAGAGCGCCTCGAAGCCGCGGTTGAAGTGGCCGAAGAACCAGTGGACCGGCCAGGCGAGGCGATCCAGGAGACCGGGCTTGGCCTTCTCGACATGCGACAGGGCATGCGACTTCAGCAGCAGCGCCGCCATCGCCGGCGAGAGCGTCAGCGACACGAAGGCCGAGATCGCGGTCGAGGCGGCGATGGTGATCGCGAACTGCTTGTAGAAGGTGCCCTGCAGACCGGTGATGAAGGCGGTCGGCAGGAACACCGCGATCAGCACCAGCGAGATCGCGATCAGCGCGCCGCCGACCTCGTCCATCGTCTTGTGCGCGGCCTCCTTCGGCGACATGCCCTGCGTCAGGTAGCGCTCGACGTTCTCGACCACGACGATGGCGTCGTCGACCACGATGCCGATCGCCAGCACCAGGCCGAACAGGGAGAGCGTGTTGAAGGAGATGCCCACCGCGGCCATGAAGGCGAACGATCCGATCAGCGAGACCGGGATGGCGAGGATCGGGATGATCGCCGCGCGCCAGGTCTGCAGGAACAGGATCACGACGACGACGACCAGGATCACCGCTTCGAACAGGGTCGTGATGACGGCGTCGACGGAGGCCTGGATGAAGGTCGTGGGATTGTAGACGATCGTGTAGTCGAGGCCGGAGGGGAAATTCTTCTTCAGGCGATCCATCTCGGCGATGATGGCGTCCGAGGTGGCGAGCGCGTTTGATCCCGGGCGCTGGAAGATGCCGAGCGCCGTGGCCGTCTTGTTGTTGAGATAGGCGTTCAGCGTGTAGTCCTGCGCACCCAGTTCGACGCGGGCGATGTCGCGCAGGCGGGTCACGGACCCATCCGGTTCGGCGCGGATCACGATGTTCTCGAACTGGTCGGGCGAGCTCAGCCGCCCCAGCGTGCGCACCGACAGGGTGAAGCCGCCCGGCGACACCGCCGGGGCCTGGTTGACGGCACCCGCCGCCACCTGGAGGTTGGCCGCCCGCAGCGCCAGCACGACTTCGCCCGCCGTGAGGTTGCGCGCCGCGACACGGGCCGGGTCGAGCCAGATGCGCATCGAGTAGTCGCGACCGCCGAACACCAGCACGTTGCCGACGCCGTCGACGCGCGTCAGCACGTCCTTCACGTAGAGCGTGGCATAGTTGGAGATGTACTGCTGGTCGCGGCTGCCGTCGGGCGAGACCATGTGCACGACCATCATCAGGTCGGGCGAGGCCTTGCGCACCACGATGCCGAGGCGCTGCACGTCCTCGGGCAGGCGCGGCTGGGCCACCGCAACGCGGTTCTGCACCAGCACCTGGGCCTGGTCGATGTCGACGCCGGGCTTGAACACCACGTTGATCGACAGACGGCCGTCACCGGTCGACTGCGACTCGATGTAGAGCATGTCGTCGACGCCGTTGACCTCGAGCTCGATCGGCGTGGCGACGGTCTCGGCGATCACCTCGGCGGAGGCGCCGGGATAGGTCGCGGTGATGTTGACGGTCGGCGGCGCGATCTCGGGATATTCCGCGACGGGCAGGCCGCGCTGGGCGATGAAGCCCACGATCACGATGATGACCGAGAGCACCGACGCGAAGATCGGCCGGTCGATGAAGAAATGTGAAAAACGCATGGGGGGCCCTTACTTGGCCTTGGCGACGATCTCGCCCTTCTGAGGCACGACCTTGGCGCCGGGCCGGACCATGGGATTGGCGAGGCCGTCGAGCACCACCTTGTCGGTGGGCTCCAGGCCGGAGCGGATCACCCGCAGACCGTCGACCAGCGTGCCGAGGGTCACGGGCTTGGCCTGCACGACATCTCCGGGGCCGACGACGAACACGATCTTGCGGGCCTGGTCGGAGATGATGGCCGAGTCGGGCACCAGCAGCGCGTCATACTCGCCGCCGAACAGCTGCAGTCGGCCGAAGATGCCGGGCGTCAGGAGCTGGTCCTTGTTGTCGACCAGGGCGCGGACGCGGATCGTGCCCGAGCGCGCGGTCATCGCATTGTCGACGAAGTCGACCTTGCCGGTGCGCTTCCACTCGGTCTCGTCGGAGAGCCGGATACGGACCGGATTGGCGCCGTCGCGCGAGGAGGCGAGGGCGCCCGACAGGATCAGGCGGCTGTAGCGCAGATGATCGGACTCGGAGATGTCGAAGACGAAGCGGATGGGGTCGAGCGTCACGATCGTGGCGAGCAGGGTGGCGCCGCTCTGGCCCCCCGAGATCAAATTGCCGGCATCGACCTTGCGATCCGAGATGCGGCCGGCGATCGGCGCCGTGACGTTGGTCCATTCGAGGTTGAGCTGGGCGTTGCGCAGCGCGGCTTCTGCCGACTTGAGCTGGGCGCGGGCGACGGCGAGGTTCGACTTGCGCGAATCGTTATCCGCCTCGGTGATGGTGCGTGAGGCAATCAGCGACGCGCCGCGACCGACCTGCAGATCGGCAAGCTCGACCTGTGCCTTGTTGCGTGCGACGTCGGCTTCCGCCGATTCGACCGCGATCTCGTACGGCCGCTTGTCGATGGTGAACAGCGGATCGCCGGCCTTGACGATCTGGCCGTCGCGGAAATCGATCTTGTCGATGAAGCCCGAGACGCGCGCGCGCACTTCGACGGATGCAACGGCTTCGAAGCGTCCGGAATACTCGTCCCATTGGGTGACGCGCTTGGCGAGTGGCTCGGAAACGCCGACCGGCATGGCGGGCGGGCCGCCCTGGGCGAAGGAGGCGGATGAAAAAGCCCAAAGGCAGAGGCTGGCGACTGCCAGCAGGCGGCGACGTACGGACACTTGGACTCCCCCGCGAACAATTCTGCGTCGCGAAGTCGACATGTGGTTGCCCCATTGGGCTGTGTCAATTCCTCGCGGAGTAACCGACGCACTTCGCGGGAACGAGTTTTCAGCAACAACTGTAGGGTTAAGCGGCGTCAGAGCCTGCCGCTCCGCGGGCACCGCTCGCAAATGCCTTTGCAACGTCGCGCGAAACCGCGCGTTCAACTCGATGGTGAGCTTGGCTGGTGTGGTCGCACGTCGCCTTGCAGGTGTCGAGAGGGGGCGAGTCATGTTCACGTGCGAAGAGGGTTCCGGACACGACTCGTCGTCCGTCATCATCCTGACGCTGCTGCTCGGCAGGATCGCGACGGGAAGAGCGGCATAGATGGGCAAGGTATCTCCGGCGCGCATTGCCTTCATTGCTGTCATCCTCGTCACGATTGCCGCGGCCGCCGTTTACTGGTTCGCGCTCCGAAGCCCCACCGTGCCGCCGGCCGCCGCAGCGCCACCGCCGGCCGAGGTGGGCGTGGCGACGCTGGTGTCCGCAGATGTGCCCTTGCCGTTGCTTTATGCGGGGCGGGTGACCGGCTTCCGCATTGTCGAAATTCGATCGCAGGTCGGCGGCTTTCTGCAGAAGCGCCAATTCACCGATGGCGAGGCGGTCAAGGCGGGCGATGTGCTGTTCCGCATCGATCCGCGCAGTTACGACGCCGCCCTCGCCCGGGCCAAGGCCCAGGAGGCGCAGGCCCAGGCGACGCTGACCCAGGCGACGGAGAACTTCACCCGGGTCGAGGGCCTGGCGGCCCGCCAGGTATCGACGCAGAAGGCCCTCGAGGATGCGACGGCCGCGCGCGAACTGGCCACCGCGGCGCTCGCATCGGCTAAAGCCGATGTCCAGACCGCCGAGCTCAATCTCGAATACACGGTGATCAGGGCGCCGATCGCCGGCCTCACCAGCATCGAGGCCTCGCCGCCCGAGGGCACGCTCGTCCAGCCGCAGCAGACGGTGCTCACCCGGATCACGCAGCTCGATCCGGCCTACGTCTATTTCACGACCACCGACGGCGAATTGCGCGAGCTCACCGAGATCAACCGCAAGCGCGCCAAGCCGCTGACCGAAGACGACGTGACGGTGAAGCTGCGCTTCGGCAATGGCGACGTCTATCCGTTCGACGGGCGCGTCGACATCAGCTCCAGCATCGTGGACCCGCGCACCGGCACAATTCAGATTCGCGCGGTCTTTCCCAACGACAAGCGCGGCCTGCTGCCCGGCCAGTTCGTCCGGGTGGAGATCATCGGCGTCACCATGCCGAATGCCGTCCTGGTCCCGAAGACGGCGATCGTGCAGGGGCCGCAGGGCGCCGCCGTCTACGTGCTCGATGCGAACGACGTGGCCCAGGCCCGCCCCGTCCAGCTCGACCGCGAGGTCGAGAAGGGCTGGATCGTGAAGAGCGGCCTCAAGGCCGGCGAGCGCGTCGTCACGGACGGCGTCATCCGGGTCCGCCCCGGCGCCAAGGTGAAGCCGGTCGACGTCACCACGGCGCCCGCGCCGGCGGCCCTTCCTGCCGCGAGCGGGACCAGACCGTGATCTCGAAATTCTTCATCGACAGGCCGGTCTTCGCCAGCGTCCTGTCGATCGTCATCGTGCTGGCCGGGCTGGTCGCGATGCGCGCGCTGCCGATCTCGCAATATCCGCAGATCGTCCCGCCCGATGTCGTCGTGACGGCGAGCTATCCGGGCGCCACGGCCGAAACCATCGCCTCCACGGTGGCGGCGCCGCTCGAGCAGCAGATCAATGGCGTCGAACGCATGATTTACATGCGCTCCACCTCGACCGGCTCGGGCACGATGAGCCTGACGGTCAGCTTCGAGATCGGCACCGATCCCGACCAGAACGCCATCAACGTGAACAATCGCGTGCAGCGCGCGCTGCCGCTGCTGCCCGCCGAGGTCGCGCGACAGGGCGTCGTCGTCCAGAAGCGGTCGTCGTCGATCCTGATGGTGATGACCATGTCGTCGCCGGACCGGCGCTACGACACCGTGTTCATCAGCAACTACGCGCTGGTCAACGTGGTCGACGAGCTGCGCCGCCTGCCGGGCGTCGGCGATGCCGCCCTGTTCGGTGCCTCCGACTATTCGATGCGCGTCTGGCTGAGACCCGACAAGCTCGCGCAATACAATCTGACGCCGGGCGACGTCGCGGCCGCGGTCCGCGAACAGAACTCGCAGTTCGCCGCCGGCCGGTTCGGCGAGGAGCCGATGAAGAACCCGCAGGAGTTCACCTATTCGGTGACGACCCCGGCGCGCCTGGTCGATGCCACGCAGTTCGAGAACATCATCATCCGCTCCGACGAGATCGGCGGCGCGCTGCGCCTCAAGGACGTGGCGAGGGTCGAGCTGGGCGCGCTCACCTACGGTTTCTCCGCGATCTTCAACGGCGCACCGGCCGTGCCGATCGGCGTCTATCTGCAGCCCGGCGCCAACGCGCTGCAGGTCGCGCAGTCGGTGCAGGACACGATGCAGCGCGTTTCCAAGCGGTTTCCGGAAGGGCTGCGTTACGACGTGCCGTTCAACACCACGCGCTTCGTCGAGGTCTCGATCGAGGAGGTGGTCATCACCTTCATCGAGGCCGTCATCCTCGTGGTGCTGGTCGTCTTCCTGTTCCTGCAGAGCGTGCGGGCGACGATCATCCCGATCATCGCCATCCCGGTGTCGATCGTCGGGACCTTCGCCGGCATGTACCTGCTGGGCTTCTCCATCAACCTGCTGACCCTGTTCGGGCTCGTGCTGGCGATCGGCATCGTCGTCGACGACGCGATCGTGGTGCTGGAAAACGTCGAGCGCATCATGTCCACCGAGGGCAAGAGTCCGCGCGACGCGGCGGTCCAGGCGATGCAGGAGGTGACCGGGCCGGTCATCGCCATCGTGCTGGTCCTCTGCGCGGTGTTCATCCCGGTATCCTTCCTGGGCGGGCTGGCGGGCGAACTCTATCGTCAGTTCGCGGTCACCATCGCCGTGTCGGTGGTGATCTCGGGCATCGTGGCGCTGACGCTCACGCCTGCACTCGCGGCCCTGATCCTGAAGCCCGGCCACGAGAAGCCCGGATGGTTCTTCTCGAAGTTCAACACGGGCTTCGGCTGGGTGACCGATCGCTATACCGGCGGCGTCTCGTTCCTGATGAAGCGGGTCGTGTTCGGCCTGACGGGCTTCGCCGTGATCGTCGGAGCCACCGTCTACCTGTTCCAGCGCGTACCGGGCGGGCTCGTGCCCAACGAGGACCAGGGCTACGTCTTCCTGGTGACGGCCCTGCCGCCCGCCGCCTCCCTGACGCGCACCCGTGAAGTCACCGCCAAGGCGACCGAGGAGCTCGGCAAGAATCCGGCCGTCGCCAACGTCGTCACCTTCTCGGGCTTCGACCTGCTCTCGGGCGCGCAGAAGACCAATTCCGGCATCTCCTTCGTCACGCTGAAGGACTGGTCCGAGCGCAAGGAGCCCGCCCAGGATGCGCGCAATCTCGCGCCGGCGCTCGCCGGCTTGAACAGCCACTTCCGCGACGGCGTGGTGATCGGCTTCAACCCGCCGCCCATCCAGGGCATGAGCACGACCGGCGGGTTCGAATTCTACCTGCAGGACCGGTCCGGCGGCTCGCTGGCGAGCCTCGCGGAAGCGGCCAACAAGGTCGTGGCCGCGGCGGCCAAGCATCCACAACTGGCCGGCGTCTCCACGACCTTCTCCACCAGCGTGCCGCAGTACCGCATCGACGTCGACCGCGACAAGGCCAAGGCCATCGGCATCCCGATCAACTCGATCTTCGACACGATGCAGAGTTCGTTCGGCAGCCTCTACGTCAACGACTTCACCCTGTTCGGGCGCACCTATCGCGTCAGCCTCTCGTCGGAGTCCGACTTCCGCGAGCGGCCGGAGGACCTGCGGCACGTGTTCGTGAAGTCCGACAAGAACGTGATGGTCCCGCTCAACGAGCTGGTGACGGTGACCCGCATCGTCGGTCCCGACACGGTCGACCGCTTCAACATCTTTCCCGCCGCCAAGATCCTGGGCGGGCCGGCGCCCGGCTATTCCTCGGGCCAGGCGATCGCCGCCATGCAGCAGCTCGTGGCCGAGACCCTGCCCGACGACTACACGATCGGCTGGACCGGTTCGGCCTACCAGGAGCTGGCGACCCAGGGCACGGGCAGCCTGGGCTTCGTGTTCGGCTTGGTGATGGTCTTCCTGATCCTGGCGGCGCAATACGAGCGCTGGTCGCTGCCGCTCGCCGTCCTCACCGCCGTGCCCTTCGCGGTGTTCGGCGCATTGCTGGCGGTCTGGATCCGCGGCCTGGAGAACGACGTCTATTTCCAGATCGGCCTCATCACGCTCATCGGTCTCGCCGCCAAGAACGCCATCCTGATCGTCGAGTTCGCCTCGCAGCGCTACCAGCAGGGCCTCTCCGCCTACGATGCCGCGATGGAGGCGGCGCGGCTGCGCTTCCGGCCGATCGTCATGACCTCGCTCGCCTTCATCCTGGGCGTGGTGCCGCTCGCCATCAGCAGCGGCGCCGGCTCGGCCAGCCGCCATTCGATCGGCACCGGCGTGATCGGCGGCATGTTGGCCGCGACCTTCATCGCCATCCTGTTCGTGCCGCTCTTCTTCCGCCTGCTCACGCGAAAGAAGAAGGAGCCGACGCCGCCGGAGTCGATGCCCTAGCGCAATCTGTCATCCTGAGCGCAGCGAAGGATCTCACGCTGGCAACGTGGTCGTCTGGTCGTCCGGCTAGGTCCTTCGCTTCGCTCAGGACGAGCTGCGCATTCGCCTGCTATCATTGACGCATGAAAATCAAGAAATTCGGCACACCGCTCAAGCCCTCCGCCGTCAAGCTCATGCTGCTGGGCTCGGGTGAGCTCGGGAAGGAAGTCGTCATCGAGGCGATGCGCTTCGGCATCGAGGTCATCGCCTGCGACCGCTATGCCGATGCGCCGGCCATGCTGGTCGCCAACAGTTCCTACGTGTTCGACATGCGCGACGGCGGGGCGATGCGCCATGTCGTCGAGACGGTGAAGCCCGACTTCATCGTGCCCGAGATCGAAGCCATCGCCACCGACACGCTGGTCGAGCTGGAGAAGGAGGGCTGGACCGTCATTCCGACGGCGCGCGCCGCGCAGCTCACCATGGACCGTCGCGGCATCCGCAAGCTCGCGGCCGAGAAGCTCAAGCTGCCGACCTCGCCCTATCGCTTTGCCGCCAGCCTCGAGGAGCTGCAGGCCGGCGCCGAGGCCGTGGGCTTCCCCTGTTTCATCAAGCCCACCATGTCGTCGTCCGGCCACGGCCAGAGCGTTGCGCGCAAGCCTGCCGATGTCGCGAAGAGCTGGAAGATCGCGATGGAGGGCACGCGCGCCAGCACCGGGCTGGTGATCGTCGAGGGCGCGATCGATTTCGACTACGAGATCACCCTGCTCACCGTGCGCCACGAGGGCGGCTTTGGCTTCTGCGAGCCGATCGGCCATATCCAGGTCGACGGCGACTATCGCGAAAGCTGGCAGCCGCACGCCATGTCGAAGCCGGCGCTGCGCAAGGCGCGCGACATCGCCAGGAAGGTCGTGAACGCGCTGTGCGGCGCCAAGGGCCGCGGCCTGTTCGGTGTCGAGATGTTCGTGAAGGGCGACAAGGTCTGGTTCTCCGAACTGTCGCCGCGCCCGCACGACACCGGCATGGTGACCATGGTCACCCAGAACATGAGCGAGATGGAGTTGCACGTCCGCGCCATCCTCGGCCTGCCGATCCCCGAGATCACCTGCCAACCCGGCGCCTCGGTGCCGGTGCTCGGCGACGGCACCATCGAGGACCCGACCTATACCGGCATCGCCAAGGCGCTGGCCGCGCCGGGCACGTCGGTCCGCATCTTCGGCAAGCCCGAGGTGAAGGGCCACCGCCGCATGGCCGTCGCGCTCGCCACCGGCCGCACGGTGAAGGACGCACGCCGCAAGGCGATGGCGTCGGCGAAGCAGATCAAGGTCGGGTAGGCGCACGCCAACCCTTGTCATCTCGGGCGGGGTAACCCCCGCCCTGAAGCGAAGCGAAGGATCTCGCGCCCGCTACGGAGTGCTCTGGTCGTTCCGTCAGGTCCTTCGCCGCGCTCAGGACGACAATCAGTGCCGGAAGTGCCGCATCCCGGTGAACACCATCGCGAGGCCCTTCTCGTCGGCCGCGTCGATCACTTCCTTGTCGCGCATCGAGCCGCCCGGCTGAATGATCGCCGTGGCACCGGCTTCGGCGGCAGCCAGAAGACCGTCGGCGAAGGGGAAGAAGGCGTCGGAGGCGACGACGCTGCCGACGGCCGGGCTCACCTTCAGGCCCGCGGCGTCGCCCGATTCGGCGGCGCGGATGGCGGCGATGCGCGAGCTGTCGCGGCGATTCATCTGGCCGGCGCCGACGCCCACCGTGGCGCCGTCCTTGGCATAGACGATGGCGTTCGACTTCACGTGTTTGCAGACCGTGAAGGCAAACAGCAGGTCGTCGAGTTCCTTGGCCGTCGGCGACCGCTTGGTCACGACCTTGAGGTCGGCCTTGGTGAGATGGCCGTTGTCGCGCGTCTGGAAGAGATAGCCGCCGGCCACGCTCTTCAGCGTCATGCCGGCCGTGGTCGGATCGGGCAGGGCGCCGGCCAGCAGCACGCGCACGTTCTTCTTGGTGGCGAGGATCGCCAGCGCCTCCGGCGTCGCGTCGGGCGCGATCACCACTTCGAGGAACAGCTTCACCAGCTCGGCCGCGACCTTGGCCTCGAGCGTGCGGTTGACCGCGACGATGCCGCCGAAAATCGAGACGGGATCGCAGGCATAGGCCTTCTGGTAGGCGGTGAACTGGTCGGCATCGACCGCCACGCCGCAGGGATTGGCGTGCTTCACGACGACGATGGCGGACTGGGCGAACTCCGCGACGCATTCGTAGGCCGATTCGGTGTCGCCGATATTGTTGTAGGACAGCTCCTTGCCCTGGACCATGCGCGCCGTGGCGACGCCTGGCCGCTTGCTGCCGTCGCTGTAGAAGGCGGCCTTCTGGTGCGGGTTCTCGCCGTAGCGCAGGGTCTGCACGCGCTCGGCCGACAGGGTCAGCCGCTCGGGAAAGGTCTCGCCCTGTTGGCCAGCGAACCAGTTGGCGATCGCCGAATCGTAGGAGGCGGTGCGGGCATAGGCCTTGGCCGCGAGCGTGCGGCGCAGCGCCAGGGTCGTGGCGCCCTTGTGGGCGTCGAGCTCCTGCAGCACCGAGGCATAGTCCTTGGGATCGACCACGATGGTCACGAAGTCGTGGTTCTTGGCCGAGGCGCGGATCAGCGCCGGGCCGCCGATGTCGATGTTCTCGACGCAGGTCGGGAAGTCGGCGCCGCGCGCGACCGTGGCCTCGAACGGGTAGAGGTTCACCACCACCAGATCGATGCCCGCGATCTTGTGATCGCTCAACGCCTTCTGGTGGCCGGCGTCGGTGCGGCGGGCCAGGATGCCGCCGTGGATCGAGGGCTGCAGCGTCTTGACCCGCCCGTCCATGATCTCGGGGAAGCCGGTGTGATCGCTGACCTCGACCACCGTGAGGCCGGCGTCGCGCAGCGACTTGGCCGAGCCGCCGGTCGACAGGATTTCCACCCCATGCGCCGCCAGCGCCTTGCCCAGTTCGACCAGGCCCTCCTTGTCGGAAACGGAGATCAACGCGCGCTGGATGCGGGCCAGGTCGGGCGTGGGCGAGGGGACGTACTGGGTCGAGGCGGACATGGCCGGTCTTTTAGCCCCGTCTCTGGTGCGGAGAAAGCGCGGGATTTACGCGTCCGCCCCCTCCAGGACGCGGACCGTGAAGCCCTCCGCCTGAAGCGCGGTGACCAGCTCGCGGGCATGGTCGCGGTCGCGGGATTCCACCGTGACGTCGAGCTCGGTCGATTTGGCGACGACGCTGCCGAACAGGCGCTGGTGCTGCACTTCCACGATGTTGCCGCCGGCGCCACCGATCAGGCCGGCCACGCGGGCGAGCTGGCCGGGCAGGTCGGGGATCATCAGGCGCAGGCGCACGATGCGGCCGTCGCGGACCAGGCCGCGCAGCAGGACCGAGGCCAGCAGGCGCGTGTCGATGTTGCCGCCGCACAGGATCAGCCCGACCTTGCGGCCGGCGAAGACCTCGGGATGGGCCAGCAGGGCCGCCAGGCCGGCGGCGCCGGCTCCTTCGGCGACTGTCTTCTCGACTTCGAGGAACAGCGCGATGGCGTGCTCGATCGCCACCTCGTCGACCGCCAGCACGCGGTCGACCAGCGCGCGGGCGATGGCGAGCGGCGTCCGGCCGATGTCGCGCACGGCGATGCCCTCGGCGATCGTGTCGCCGCCCACCGTCACCGGCTCGCCGGCCAGGAGCTGGCGCATGGCCGAGTAGCCGGCCGTCTCGACGCCGATCATCCTCACGCCGGGCTTGAGGCCGCGCGCGGCGACGGCGCAGCCCGCCAGCATGCCGCCGCCGCCGACCGGCACGACCAGCGTGTCGATCTCCGGCGCGTCCGCCAGCATCTCCAGTGCGATCGTGCCCTGTCCGGCGATGATGCGTGGATCGTCGTAGGGATGGACGAAGACCAGCTTCTCGGCGTCGGCCAGGCGATGGGCCTCGGCCGCCGCTTCCGCCAGCGTGTCGCCGATCAGGACCACCCGCGCGCCGTGGCCGCGCGTGTGCTTGACCTTGGTGTTGGGGGTGAAGGACGGCATCACGATGGTCGCGGGAATGCCCAGCCGGCCGGCGTGATAGGCGACGCCCTGCGCATGGTTGCCGGCCGACATGGCGATGACGCCGCGGCGGCGCTCCTCGTCGCTGAGCTGCAGCAGCGTGTTCAGCGCACCGCGCTCCTTGAAGGAGGCGGTAAACTGCAGGTTCTCGAACTTGATCCAGACATCGGCCTTGGCGATGCGTGACAGCGTCTCGCTGCGAAGGCAGGGCGTGTGGACCACGGCGCCCTTGATGCGCGCGGCGGCAGCGCGCACGTCGGCGAGAGAGACGGGTAGGGGATCAGTGGTCATCTCTTGGCTCTCATTTGCTGTCATCCTGAGCGCAGCGAAGGAGCTTGCGGAACGACCGAAGTACTGCGGAGCTGTCGATAGATCCTTCGCTGCGCTCAGGATGACAGACGGGAGTAGCCGTCGCGACACAGCTTTTGAAGCTGCGCCAGAGAAAGCGTGTCGATGTCGAGGGCGGCCAACAGGTCGTTCTCGGCGGTGAAGTCGCGCCCGTACATCGCGGAGAAGAGGCTGACGCCGGCCTCGTGCAATGGCGCGGGGTGGCCCACAAGGCGGCCGAGCTTCGCCGTCGGGACCAGGCCGAACGGCACGTCCTCGGTGACGTAGCGGCTGTCGGCGGTCGTCGGGCCGGCGCCGCTCTTGCCGAGAGCATGCATGGCCTGGTGCATCTCGAAGGCCGAGCCGAAGGGCACGCCGAACGACAGGTTGAGGTGCTGAAAGATCGTCCGGACCTCGAGGCCGAGCGCCGCCGCAACGGCGAGACGCTCGCGATCGAGTTCCTCCAGCAGGCGGCCGACCTTGGGCGTCACGTTCTCGGCCTGGCCCCAGGTCTCGGCCCGCTCCATGCGCGTCATGTTGCCCAGCGCGATGCCCATGTGGATCGTCGGATTGAGATTGCTGAGCGCGATGGCCAGCAGGTTCTGCCGATCGACGAAGCGGTCGCCGAACAGCGATTGGCAGAGGGCCAGCCCCTCGGCGCTGCGCGATGCGGGCAAGGTGGCGAGATCGACGGACTTGCGCACCGTGTTCACCTGGACCTTGGCCGGACCAGTCTGACGGCCGCTCACCAGCGTCGTGCCCCAGGCGACGATCGGCACCGTGATGCTGCGGGCAGCGAGTAGTTTTGAGAGGTACAGCGCGCCGAACGAGGCGTGCGAGCTGACGATTACCGTCTGTGCCGCCGTGACGTGCGGCGCGATCCGGTCGAAGACATGCTTGTGCCCGTAGGCCGGCAAGGCGATCAGGATCACCTCGGCACCGGCGACGAGCGACTCGGCGCTGGGGGCGACAGCCGGCTTGAACGATCCCTCGATCGCGCCGGCGGCAACGAGCGGCTCGCCCGCGGCCAGCGCCTTGGTGCGCTCACCGGAGGGCGACCACAGGGTGGCGGCATGTCCCGCCTGTTCGAGAAACGCCGCCATTCCAAACGCGATCGCGCCCGCGCCGACGATGCCAACCTTCATTGGTCAAAAAATCCTGTTTCAGCCGGCCATCTTGCGGTCGAGCCAGTCGCGGGTGCGGTAGAGGGCGCCGATCAGCGGGAGATAGAGCGAGGGATCGCCGTTGTAGAGCGGATGCTCGGGGAACTCGCGCCCATCGAAGGCATTGACCGGCGCGTTGGAGCCCCCGGCGATCTTCTTGGCCGTCTGGGTGCCGAGATAGGTCATCATGGCGACGCCGCTGCCGTTGCAGGCGAGCAGATAGTGCATGCCGTCGTCCTGGCCCATGTGCGACATCGAATCGAGCGCGAAGGCCACATTGCCCGTCCAGACATGGGTGATGCGGATGCCCTTCAGCTGCGGGAAGCGGTCGATCATGTACTGGTATAGGATCGGCGCGCTCACTTCCGGCGGCGCCGCGGTGAACCGGGCGCGGCCGCCGAAGATCATGTGCCGGCCGTCGGGCGAGGGCCGGTAATAGGTCAGCACCCGCTTGGTGTCGCCGATCGAGCGTTGCAGCGGGATCAGGTCCGTCGCTGGCATCGGCAGTTCTTCGGTGGCGATGATGTGGCTGGCGACCGGCACGACCCGCATCTTCAGCTTGGGCGTCAGGTCGCCGGTATAGCCGTTGGTGGCGATGACGACTTCCTTGCAGGCGATCGGCCCCTTGGCGGTCAGCACGCGCCAGCCATTTCCGGTCTTGGCATCCTTGGTCTTCTCGATGCGCTCGGCCTCGACCTCGCCGCAGAGGATGGCGCCCTGGGCGTGCGCGGCTTCGAGCAAGCCCTTGTAGTAGCGCGCGGGGTGGAGATTGCCGCCGCTCTTCACGTACATGCCGCCATAGTAATAGTCGGACGCCATCATCTCGCGCACCCGCTCGCGCGGGATCATCTCGGCGCCGACATTGGCGTACTTGTTGAACATCTCGACCTTGCGCGCCTGGTCGTCGTAGTGCTTGGGCGTCCAGGCGCCGGTGAAGCGGCCGTTGGTGATCAGGCCGCAGTCGATCTTCTCGCGGTGGATGATGTCGATCAGGGTCTGCAGCGAATCCGCACCACTGCCCAGGAACGAAGCCTTGTTCGCCTCGAACTCGGCCTCGACCTTGGGGTTCTTGCCGCCCAGCCCCTTGGCGATGTTGGTGCCGCCCGAGAGCATGCCGCCGTTGCGCGTCGAGGCGCCGATGCCGAAGACGCCGCGTTCCAGCACCACGCAGTCGATGCCGTTGCGCCGCAGCTCAAGCGCCGTCGACAGGCCGCCATAGCCCGCCCCCACGATCACCACGTCGGTCTTCGCGGGCGGATCGACGCTCAGCGCGTTGTTGGGCGTCCACGCCTCCCACCACCAGGGCTGCGCCTTGAAGCTGGGGTGGAAGATCTCGGCTTTGGTCATGGGGTCACTCGAAGTTCGTCGTGTCGAGCAGGCGAGGCAGTCTTCGTGCCACTGATAGATCCCTCGCTGCGCTCGGGATGACAGACTTCTCTCAGAAGTCTGTCACCTTGCCGTTGAACTGCCAGTCGCCGTAGCGGGTGGGCTCGGGGCCGGGCGGGCCGCCGATCTCCTCGACCTTCTTGGGCTTCTCGGGGGTGGGGGGCGTTGCCGGGTCGACCTTGGGCGTTTCCGGCGGGGTGGGCTTGATGGTGTCGGTCATGGCCGCATGATGCCTGTCCCTACCTTGATTCGCCACTTTTGCAGACCAACTTACCCGGCATGAATTACGTCAAGACCGCCCTCCTGCTCGCCGCGCTGACGGGCTTCGTCCTCGTGGCGGGCTACCTGCTGGGAGGCCAGACCGGCCTCGTCATCGCCCTCGTCGCCGCGCTGGGCATGAACCTCTTCGCCTACTGGAACAGCGACCAGATGGTCCTGCGCATGGCCAATGCCCAGGAAGTCGGGCCGGAGAATGCGCCGGAGCTGTTCAACATCGTCCACGAGCTGGTGCAGCGCGCCGGCCTGCCGATGCCGCGCGTCTACCTGATCGACGAGGACCAGCCCAACGCCTTCGCGACCGGCCGCGATCCCGAGCATGCCGCCGTGGCCGCGACCACCGGCCTGCTGCGCTACCTCAGCCGCGAGGAAGTGGCCGGCGTGATGGCCCACGAGCTGGCCCATGTCCGCCACCGCGACACGCTGATCATGACCGTGGCCGCGACCCTGTCGGGCGCCATCGGCATGCTGGCGAGCTTCGGCGGCCTGATGGGCGGCGGCCGCGACTCGGAAGGCCGGCCGCTGGTCAATCCGATCGTCGCCATCGCCGCGATGATCCTGGCGCCGATGGCCGCCATGCTGGTGCAGATGGCGATCAGCCGCGGCCGCGAATACGAGGCCGATCGCATGGGCGCGGAGATCTGCGGCCAGCCGCAGTGGCTCGCCTCGGCGCTGGCCAAGCTGCATGCCGGCACGCAGCAGATCCACAACGAGGCGGCCGAGCGCAATCCGGCGACCGCCCACATGTACATCGCCAACCCGCTCGCCCTGGCCGGCGGCATGTCGAGCCTGTTCTCGACCCACCCGCCGATGGAGGAGCGCATCGCGCGCCTGCAGGCGATGGGCGGCCAGACCTATGCGCAGCCGCGCCCGGCGACGACGCCGGGCCGGGGCCCTTGGGCGACCGCCCCGCAGACCCCGCGCCGCGGTCCCTGGGGCTAACGAAAGGTCCCTCGCTACGCTCGGATGACAGATTTTTTGCTTCTGACGCACTGCGCCGATCCCAACACCCATTGTCATCCCGAGCGTAGCGAGGGACCTTTGCGCGCTGCCCGCTAAACCTTCGGCGGCAACGCCGACGGCTCCTTGCCGAGGTCGACGGCGAGGATGCGTTCGCCGCGGCGGGTGATCGCCGTGGTCGAGGTGTCGATCTCGCGCAGGTCCCTTTCGGTCTGGGCGAAGTGCTTCTTGAGATTGTCGACCCGGTCGTCCAGCCGCTTCACGTCGCCCAGGATCAGCCCGACCATCTTCTGGATCTCGCCGGCCTGCTCGCGCATGCGCACGTCCTTCAGGACCGCGCGCACCGTGTTGAGGGTCGCCATCATGGTGGTCGGCGACACGATCCACACCCGCGCCCTGTAGGATTCCTCGACAAGGCCGGTGAAGTTGGCGTGCAGCTCGCCATAGACGGCTTCCGAGGGCAGGAACATGAGAGCCGATTCGGCGGTCTCGCCAGGCACGATGTATTTGCTGCGGATGTCGGCGATGTGCTTGCGGATCGCCTGCTGGAAGCTCCGCTGCGCCGCCAGCAGCGCCGCGCCGTCGCCGGCCGGCACCGCCCGCAGCTGGCTGTAGCTTTCCAGCGGGAACTTGGCGTCGATGGCGATCGAGCCCGGCGGATTGGGCAGTTTCAGCAGGCAGTCGGCGCGCACGCCGGTCGAGAGCGTGACCTGGAAATCGTAGGCCGAGGGCGGCAGGGCGCTCTGGACCAGGTCGTTGAGCTGGACCTCGCCGAAGGCGCCGCGGGCCTGCTTGTTGGACAGGACCTCCTGCAGGCTCACGACCTGGGTCGACAGTTCGCCGATCTTCTTCTGCGCCTCGTCGATGCGGACCAGCCGCTCGCGCAGGTCGGTGACGATCTGCCCCGTGGCCTTCTCGGTGCGGTCGAGCCGCTCGGCGACGACCTTGCCCAGCGCCTGCTCCTGCTCGCGCAGCGACTTCTCGACCCGCTGCACGGTCTCGGCCTGCTGGCTCAGCGCCAAAGCGAGCTGCTGCTGCATCCTCTGCTCGGCCTCGCGGCCGCCGCCGCCCTGGCGCATCAGCACGACAACCAGGACCACGACCAGCGATGCGACGGCGGCGAGGAGGACGATCGTCTGAATATCCATTGTCCGACGTTATAATCCGCCGGCTCGACAAGCGCACGGTCGGCCGGTAATCCAAGCGTCCCATGGCACGCAAATACGATCCCCCCGCGCACGATCCGGACGTCTGGCTGTTCGACCTCGACAACACGCTCTACCCGGCGCGCTGCAACCTGTTCTCGCAGATCGACGTGCGTATCGGGCGCTACATCGCCGACTGGCTGAAGGTCACGCCGGAAGAGGCGCGGGTCGTGCAGAAGCAGTACTGGCGCGACCACGGCACCTCGATGCGCGGGATGATGACCCTGCACGGCGTGAACCCGACGCACTATCTCGACTACGTCCACGACATCGACTACTCGCCGGTCGAGGCCAATCCCGCGCTCGAAGCGTCGCTGCGCGCGCTGCCGGGCCGCAAGATCATCTTCACCGCCGGCGACGTGCCGCACGCCGAGCGCGTGATGGAGCGGCTGGGCGTGGCGCATCATTTCGAGGCGATCTTCGACATCGCCGCGGGCGAGTACTGGCCCAAGCCGCATCCGCAGATCTACGAATCGCTGGTGAAGAAGCACGGCGTCGATCCGACCCGCGCCGCCTTCGCCGACGACATCTCCGTCAACCTGAAGCCCGCCGCCGACATCGGCATGCGCACGGTGTGGATCCGCACCGACGAGAGCGTGAAGCGCGCGGCCGACGCCGACCTCAGCCACATCCATCACCAGACCGACGACCTCGCCACGTGGCTCGACGACTGGCTGACCGAAAGGAACCTGAAGACGTGAAGATCCTGATCCTCGGCGCCGGCGCGGTCGGCGGCTATTGGGGCGCGCGCCTCACCCAGGCCGGCATCGATACCACCTTCCTGCTGCGCGAGAAGCGCGCCGAGAAGGTGCGCCAGGAAGGCCTGGTGGTGAAGAGCCCCAAGGGCGACGCCGTCGTGCCGGTCAAGGTCGTGACGAAGGGCAGCGAGGGCGGCCCCTATGACGTCATCGTGCTGGCCTGCAAGGCCTACGATCTCGACTCGGCGATGGACTCGATCGCGCCGGCGGTCGGACCGGACACGGCCATCGTGCCGATGCTGAACGGCCATGCCCATTTCGCCGCGCTCGACGCGAAGTTCGGTGCCGCGCGCGTGGCCGGCGGGCTCGCCCGCATTTCCGGCATGCTGGGCCCCAACGGCGAGATCCTGCACAGCGGCGCCTCGGGCGTGTCGTTCGGCGAGCGCGACGGCAAACCGGCGCGCGCGTCGCTGGTCGCGCTCGACGCCGCCTGCAAGAAGGCCGGCATCGATGGCGGCCTCAACGACAACATCAACCAGGATCTCTGGGACAAGTGGATCATGCTGTCGACGATCGCCGGCATGTGCGCCTCGATGCGCGGCACGATCGGTGACATCATGGAGAGCGAGGACGGCGCCGCGATCGTCGCCGAGACGCTCGAGGAAAGCCGTAAGGTCGCCGTCGCCGAGGGCCAGGCGCCCAGCGACAAGGTCGTGGCCAACCTCAAGGGCATGCTGACGGCGAAGGGTTCGAAGGCGGTGGCTTCGATCCTGGGCGACATGGAGAAGGGCGGCGCGGCCGAGGGCAAGCAGATCGTCGGCGACATGCTGGGGCGGGCGCGCAAGCACGGCATCGCCGCGCCCAACCTGCGCTACGCCTATGCCCACCTGCAGACCTATGAAGCACGCCGCGCCCGCGGTGGCTTAAAGTAGTGGGCGGATTGAAGTAGAGGTTGCCATGAAGATCCTGATCCTCGGCGCCGGCGCGATCGGCGGCTATGTCGGCGGACGCCTGCATCACAGCGGCGCCGACGTGACGTTCCTCGTGCGTGAGAAGCGGAACGAGGCGCTGCAGCGCGACGGGCTGGTGATCAGGAGCACCAAGGGCGACATCACCCAGAAGGTGAAGACGGTTGTCAGCGGCGGCCCCAATGGATCCATAGGCGGCGGGCCGTACGACGTCATCCTTCTGACCTGCAAGGCCTACGATCTCGACTCGGCGATGGATGCCATTGCCCCGGCAGTCGGTGCCCACACGACGATCGTGCCGTTGCTGAACGGCATGCGCCATCTCGAGGCGCTCGACGCCCGCTTCGGTGCCGAGAAGGTGGTGGGCGGCCTGGCGAGGATCGGCGTCGCCATGAACGGGGAGGGCCACATCCTGCACACCAGTCCCTTCGCCGTGATCTCGTTCGGCGAACGCGGGGCCGCGCCCGCGCGCAAGGCACTGACGGATCTCGATGCCGCCATCAAGGCATCGGGCATCGATGGCGGCCTGAATGCCAACATCGTGCAGGATCTCTGGGACAAGTGGATCATGCTGTGCACCTTGGCGGCGACCTGCTGCCTGATGCGCGGCTCGTCCGGCGACGTGCTGGAAGCCGACGAGGGCATGGCGATCGTACTGGAGACGGTCGAGGAGGGCCGCAAGGTCGGGGCCGCCGCCGGGCACGATCCGGGCGAGAAGGGCCTCAAGACCATTCGCTCGTTTCTGACGGTGAAGGGCTCGAAGTTCACCGCCTCGATGCTGCACGATCTCGAGAAGGGCGGGATGGTCGAGGCCGACCATATCGTCGGCGACATGATCGCCCGCGCCAAGAAAGCCGGCATCGCGACGCCCAACCTTCGCCTCGCCTACGCGCACCTGCAGGTGTATCTCGCGAAGCGTGCGCGCAAAGCGGCTTGAAAGCCGGCACGGGAGGGGCTTAACTCCTCTTCATGAACTTTTCGGGCCCCTTTTCGCGCGTGCCGCGACGGAACCATCCGATCGCGGAAGCGTAGTCCCCGAGCCGGCCATTGTGTCCCGGCATCGGGGCACGATCGCCTTTGCGCGATCACCGATTAAATCCCATCCGTCTCATCAAATGCAGGAGCATCCGCGATGCCCGCCGTTGCACGTAATCGTTCCGTCCCCAACATCGTGGTCAGCGACGCCGACTGTGACCGGCTGACCGACCTTGCCACCGCGTCGCTGGAGCGGCTGCCGGAAGTGGCCGAGGAGCTGCTCTCCGAAATGGAGCGCGCCAAGGTGGTGAGCGAGGACAAGGTGCCGGCGGACGTCGTGCGCATGGGCTCGACCGTGACCTTCCGCTCCGATGCCGGGACCGATGGCGAGCAGCACGAACTCACCGAGACGCTGGTCTATCCGGTCGACGAGGACAGCGACGCGCACAAACTGTCGGTGATGACGCCGGTCGGGGCGGCGCTGATCGGCCTTGCGGTCGGCCAATCCATTTCCTGGACCGCCCGCGATGGCCGCAAGCACCGGCTCACGGTGGTGAAGGTCGCCTGACCCTCACGGCTTGAAGCGCAGCAGGGCGACGCCGAAGCCCACGAAGACGGCGCCGCTCGCGCGATTGAGCCAGCGGCGCCACAGGCCGTGCATCAGGCGGTCGGCGAGCTTGCGCCCCGTGAGCGCATAGACCGAATAGAAGAACAGCTCGACGCCCAGGAAGGTCGCGACCATCAGCGCGAACTGCTGACCCCAGGCGCGCGCGGGGTCGATGAATTGTGGGAAGAATGCCGCCGCGAAGACCAGCAGCTTGGGATTGCTGATGCCCACGAGGAAACCGCCGCGGAACAGAGCGACCCGCGACGTTCCGGTCGAAGGCGGTGGCGCCTCCGCTGCGACGGGCTCGCGCCAGACCTGGATGCCCAGATAGACCAGATAGGCGGCGCCCGCGATTTTCAGCACGTCGAAGGCGCCGGGCAGCGCCAGCAGGAGCGCGCTGAGGCCGGCGACAGATCCCGTCAGCATCAGCACCAGCGCGGTGAGGCAGCCCGCCACGCCGATGAAGGCGGGTCCCAGCCCGAACCGGATGCTGCGCGTCGTCACGTAGAGCACGTTCGGCCCCGGCGTGCAGGCGATCAGCACGACGGCGCCGAGATAGAGCCACCAGGTTTCGAGAGTCATGGAGTGACCTCCGTGCTTTCCGCTTTCCTCCCCATTCGAATGGGGCCGGACGGGGCATGACCCCATCGCCCTCGTAAGACGAGGGCTCTTCCCCTTTGCGGGCTCCGCAAAGGGGAAGAGGCTGAGTGGCCCTACCTCCGCGAGATCAGCGCTCCGTAGGCGGCCAGCGCCGCATGGTTCACGAGATCGCTGACGGTGGCGCCCATCTGGACGATCTGGACCGGCTTCGACAGGCCGTCGATCACCGGGCCGATCACCGTCACGCCGCCCAGCGACTGCATCAGGCGCGAGGAGATGTGGGCGGAGTGCAGGCCCGGCATGATCAGGATGTTGGCCGGGCCGGTGAGGCGCGTGAACGGATAGGTCGACTTCAGCAGCTCGTAGTCGAGCGCCATGTCGGCCTGCATCTCGCCGTCATACTCGAAGTCCACCTGCTCGGCGTCGAGCAGGCGGATCGCCTTGCGGATGCGGTCGATACGCTCGATCTCGCGGCTGCCGAAGTTCGAGAAGGACAGGAACGCGACCCGCGGCTCGTGGCCCATCATGCGAGCGTTCTTCACCATCTGCTTGGCGATGATGGCGAGCTGCTCGGGGCTCGGCGTCTCGTTGATCGAGGTGTCGGCGAGGAACACCGTTCCCTGGCGCGAGACGACGATGGAATAGCCCATCGGCACCTTGCCGGCTTCGACGTTGATCACGCGCTTCACGTCGGCGTAGCACTCGGGGAAGCGCCGCGTGATGCCGGTCACCATGCCGTCGGCGTCGCCCGCCGCCACCATGCAGGCGCCGAAGACGTTGCGGCCCTGGTTGACCATGCGCTGCACGTCGCGATGGAGGTAGCCGTCGCGCTGCAGCCGCTTGTAGACGAGGTCGGTGTAGGGCGCGTTCTGGGTCGACAAACGGGCATTGTGGATTTCCAGGCCCGACGCGTCCTTGATGCCGAGCGTCTTCATGCTCTCGAGCACCTGCTCCTCGCGGCCGATCAGGATCGGCGTGCCGTAGCCATTGTCGCGGAACATCACGGCGGCGCGGATCGTGCGCTCTTCCTCGCCCTCGGCGAAGACGATGCGCTGCGGATTGGCCTTCACCTGCTCGAACAGGCTCTGCAGGAAGTGGCTGGTCGGATCGAGCCGGCCCGAGAGGCTGCGCTTGTACTCGGCCATGTCGGTGATCTGCTTCTGCGCGACGCCGGAATCCATGGCCGCCTTGGCGACGGCGGCGGAGACCTCGACGATCAGACGCGGATCGAACGGCACCGGCACGATATAGTCCGGTCCGTAACGCAGGCGGCGACCGGAATAGGCACGGTCGACCTCGTCGGGCACGTCCTCGCGCGCGAGCTTGGCCAGCGCCTCAGCGGCGGCAACCTTCATCGCCTCGTTGATCGTCGTGGCGCGCACGTCGAGCGCGCCACGGAAAATATAGGGGAAGCCCAGCACGTTGTTGATCTGGTTGACGTAGTCGCTGCGGCCGGTGGCGACGATCGCATCGCCGCGGGCCGCCCTCACGTCCTCCGGGGTGATTTCCGGATCGGGATTGGCCATGGCGAAGATGATCGGCCTGGCCGCCATCGACTGGACCATTTCCTTGGTGACCGCGCCCTTGACCGACAGGCCGAGAAACACGTCGGCACCCTTCATCGCCTCTTCCAGGGTGCGCGCCGTGGTGCGGACCGCGTGGGCGCTCTTCCACTGGTTCATGCCCTCGGTGCGGCCCTGGTAGATCACGCCCTTGGTGTCGCAGAGGATGGCATTCTCATGAGGCATGCCCATCGCCTTCACGAGTTCGATGCAGGCGATCGAGGCCGCGCCGGCGCCGTTCACCACCATCTTGATGTCCTTGATGTCGCGCCCGGTGAGGTGCAGCGCGTTGATCAGGCCGGCGGCCGACACGATCGCCGTGCCGTGCTGGTCGTCGTGGAAGATCGGGATGTTCATCAGCTCGCGCAGGCGCTGCTCGATGATGAAGCACTCCGGCGCCTTGATGTCCTCGAGGTTGATGCCGCCGAAGGTCGGCCCGAGATAGCGCACGCAGTTCACGAACTGGTCGACGTCCTTGGTGTCGACCTCGAGGTCGATGCAGTCGACGTCGGCGAACCGCTTGAACAGGACGGCCTTGCCCTCCATCACCGGCTTGCCGGCCAGCGCCCCGATGTCGCCGAGGCCCAGCACCGCCGTGCCGTTGGAGATCACGGCCACCAGGTTGCCCTTGATCGTGTAGTCGTAGGCGGTCGAGGGGTCCTTCTCGATCGCGAGGCAAGGGGCGGCCACGCCCGGTGAATAGGCCAGGGCCAGGTCGCGCTGGGTGACCAGCGGCTTGCTGGCGATGATCTCGATTTTCCCGGGCCGCCCCGTCCGATGCATGATCAGCGAGTCGCCGTCGAGATCGCCCATCTGGTTGCTGACCATTTCTTCCGAGCTCTTGCCCGTCATCTGCTTTTTCTCTCCCAATTGAGCACGCATATTGGCGGTATTCCGCCGCGCGTGCCAGACACCCATCCCGCGCTGCAGCGCAACTTCCATGCCCAAATATCGTCCACCTGTCGTCCACATGGACCGCTCTGCGGCGTGTGCTAGACCGGACCTCTCCCGAGGAAGCATCAGTGCCAGACAGTTCAGCGATCCCCGCCGAGGCCACGCCGATGATGCGCCAGTATCTGGCGATCAAGGCCGCGCATCCGGACCATCTGGTGTTCTACCGGATGGGCGATTTCTACGAGCTGTTCTTCGACGACGCGGTGAAGGCCTCGGCGGCGCTCGACATCGCGCTGACCAAGCGCGGCCAGCATCTCGGTGAAGACATCAAGATGTGCGGCGTGCCGGTGCACAGCCATGAGGCCTACCTGTCGCGCCTGATCCGCCAGAGCTTCAAGGTCGCGGTCTGCGAGCAGATCGAAGACCCGGCCGAAGCCAAGAAGCGCGGCGCGAAGTCTGTGGTCGAGCGCGCCGTGGTGCGGGTCATCACCCCGGGCACGCTGACCGAGGATGCGCTGCTCGATGCGCGCAGCCACAATTATCTCGCAGCCCTGTCCGAGGCGCAGGGCGACCTCGCGCTGGCCTGGCTCGACCTCTCCACCGCCGATTTCGCGACCCAGCCGCTGCTGCCGGGGCAGCTCGCCGCCGCCCTGGCCCGGCTGGCCCCCGGCGAATTGCTGATCCCGGACCGTCTGCTGGCGCGCGAGCCGCTGAAGACCGTGCTGGAGGAGTGGAATTCCGTCCTGACGCCGCTGCCGTCGGCCCGCTTCGACAGCGACAATGCCCGAAAGCGCCTGCTGCAGGCCTTCAACGTCGCGGCACTGGAGAGTTTCGGCGATTTCTCGCGGGCCGAGGTCGCGGCCTGCGGCGCGCTGCTCGACTATATCGAGCTGACCCAGGCCGGCAAGCGCCCGGCGCTGCTGCCGCCGCGCCGCGAGCGCGCCGACGGCACGATGGAGATCGACCCGGCGACGCGGCGCAATCTCGAACTGGTGAAGAGCCTCGACGGCCGCCGCGACGGCAGCCTGCTGGCCACCATCGACCGCACCCTGACCGGTCCCGGCGCGCGCCTGCTGGCCGAGCGGATCGCCGCGCCTCTCACCGACCGCGTCGAGATCGAGCGCCGGCTCGACCTGGTGCAGCTCTTCGTCGAGCGGCCGGCCGTGCGCGAGCGGGTGCGCGAGGCGCTGCGCCGTACGCCCGACATCGAGCGCGCCCTGCAGCGCCTGTCGGTCGGCCGCGGCGGTCCCCGCGACCTCGCGGCCCTGCGCGATGGTCTGGACCTGGGCGAGGCGCTGGCCCGCTCGCTGCGCGCCGAGCCGGAGGCGTTGCTGCCACCGCCGGCGCCGCTCGCGGACATCGTGATGTGCTGCTCCGACCACGGCGCCACGGTGGCGGCGCTGGCCGAGGCGCTGGCCGACGAGCCGCCGCTGCTGGTGCGCGACGGCGGCTTCGTGCGGCAGGGTTACCGGCCCGAACTGGACGAGCAGCGCACCCTGCGCGACGACAGCCGCAAGACGGTGGCCGGCCTCGAAGCCAAGTACCGGGCCGCGACCGGCGTGCCGTCGCTCAAGATCCGGCACAACAACATGATCGGCTACCATATCGAGGTGACGGCCACGCACGCCGACAAGCTCGACCTGGCGGCGCTGGGCTTCACGCGGCGGCAGTCGATGTCGAATGCGACGCGCTTCAGCACGGCCGAGCTGGCCGATCTCGAAACCCGCATCGGCCGTGCCGCCGACCAGGCGCTGGCGCTGGAACTCGCCGTCTTCGAGGAACTGGTCGGCAAGGTCATGGCGGTGTCGGCGTCGATCGCGGCGGCCGGCCGCGCGCTGGCCTCGCTCGACGTCTCCTCGGCGCTGGCCGAACTGGCCGCCAGCAGCAATTACGTTCGGCCCGTGCTCGCCGACGAACCGGCCTTCGCCATCGAGGGCGGCCGCCATCCCGTCGTCGAGGCCGCACTCGCGCGCCAGGGCGGCGCGGGCTTCGTGCCCAACGACTGCTACCTTGGCACCGACCGCCGCCTGTGGCTGCTGACCGGCCCGAACATGGCCGGTAAATCGACCTTCCTGCGCCAGAACGCCCTGATCGCCGTGATGGCCCAGGCCGGCGCCTTCGTGCCGGCCAAGGCCGCCACCCTCGGCATCGTCGACCGCCTGTTCAGCCGGGTCGGCGCCGCCGACGACCTGGCGCGCGGCCGCTCGACCTTCATGGTCGAGATGGTCGAGACGGCGGCGATCCTGAACCAGGCGACGGCCCGGAGCCTCGTCATCCTCGACGAGATCGGCCGCGGCACCGCGACCTTCGACGGCCTGTCGATCGCCTGGGCGACGCTCGAGCATCTGCACGACGTCAACAGATGCCGCGCGCTGTTCGCCACCCACTATCACGAGCTCGGTGCGCTGAAGGAGCGGCTGTCGGCGTTGGCGCCCTACACGATGCGCGTCAAGGAATGGCAGAACGAGGTCGTGTTCCTGCACGAGGTCGCGCCGGGCGCCGCCGACCGTTCCTATGGCATCCACGTGGCCCAACTCGCCGGCCTCCCGGCCGCCGTCGTCTCACGTGCCGAGGAAGTTCTGGCCGTGCTGGAGAAGGGCGAACAGTCCAGCGCGGTCACGCGTCTGGCCGACGACCTGCCCCTGTTCGCGGCCGCGCCGGCCCGTCCCGCGAGCGGGACCGCGAAGACCAAGGAGTCGGAAGTCGAGAAGGCCCTGGCCGAGATCAACCCCGACGAACTTTCCCCGCGCGAAGCGCTCGACGCCCTCTACGCGCTGCGCCAGCGGTTGGCGGAATAGCTCGTCATTGCTCGATGATCATTCGCGTGCCGTGGAGTCCAACGTCCAAGGCTGCGGATAGGGTTCGGGTGTCCAGCCCGTCTTCAAGACGAACAGCCGGCTGACGGTGTGGGCGAGCATGTAAAGCGTCATGAGTTCGGTGACGCGAAGCAGCAGGGTAGAGGCAAAGAGGATGATCAGGCCTGCGAACCCCGATATGTGCGGTGGCAGGACGAGCGTCTCGAAGATGTTTAAGGCCCTCTCACTCACGAACAACAGGAACGTCAGGAACAAGGCAATCGCGATCATTTGGCGACGGGTGCCGGCAGCCTCATGAAACGCTTGCCCCGGCCCCCACGAAATACCCACCGCGCGCGCAGGCAGGAACAGCAGGAAGCCGCCGAAGAGCGCGGCAAGTGCGATTTCCTTGATCCACCCGATGGGGATGTGAACGAGCCAGGTGATCGGCGCGCCTTGTCTCAGGTCTTCCTGAGACGGCATCTGGCTTCTGACGAGTTCACCCCAGAGCGTGAACGTGATGGTGGAGAGAAGCCACTGCAGCATCCAGAAAGCGATGAAACCGCCACTGACGAAAGCGCGCCAGGGGAATCGATCCTCTCCCAGGAGCGTGCGACGACGCTGGCTCCAATCGTCGTACAGCGCGTACTTGAACCACTGATAAAGAACCAGGGCGATCAGAAGGACGTGAATACCTGACTGGACCAGCCGAAAGTCGAGGACCGGCTCGAGCCCTCCAAACAGTAGAGGCGAGATATGAGGCCCTGCGAAGGAGAGCGCTGTAAGAACAAGGCCGGCTGGTCCGGCAATCATCCAGAACCGTCCCTGATGCGTGGCCCAGTGATCGAGCGCTTCGCCGATCAGCCTGCCCGTCGACGGAACCGCGTCGCTCTCCTGCATGCTCTCAACCTAAGTTCACGTGGAGGTTGCGCATCTCGCTGTTCGGTCAGGCTTCGGGAAGAGGCGTCGGCTGCCAGCCGGTCTTCGCGATGAAAAGACGTGCGGTGCCATAGGCAACGAGATAGAGCGCAAACAAATCCAGCAGCACGGCGATTGCATGTAAAGCAAGCGCGAGGAGAAGAAATCCTGGCGGCAGAACAAGAGTGTTGAGGGATATCAGCAGAGGTCCAACCAGCGCGATCAGCGTGCCCGACATCGCCAACACCATGAGCGAACCCCGAATGCCGCCGGATTCGCGAAAGGCATCGCCAACGTTCCATTTGAACCCAGCGATACCCGCGGGCAGGAACAACAAGCTCGGTGCGAAGATCAGCGTTGCAAGACACATCGCCAAACCCAACGAGACTGCAGAGAGCAGGGCCGTCGACGTTTCCATCCTGCCGCGAAATATCTCCGGCGCCATCAGGAGGATCAGCAGCATTCCCGCAGCGGACACCACGAAGGCATAGGCGAAGCCAAACCCCCAGAAACTCCAGCGAGGCTGCGCAAGGCGTCGCCCCTCCTTGCTCTTCCTCAAGGCCGGTTCGCGCTGCTTCCAGTCGGGAAACAGGGCAAGTTTCAGCCAGTGGTCGAAGACGAAAATGTACAAACCCGCCACGACACCCGAGGAACCGCTCGGAATGACCATCTTCAGGACAACGATGCCGATCACGCCGAGGCCGGCGAGCAGCCAAAAGGCGCGTTGATGGGCTCGCCAGTGCTGGAATCCCTGTTGGATCAGCTGGCCGGCCGGCGGCATCGGCCGCGATTCCATCATGCTCATGCCGGCCAGTTTGCTACGAGGTGCACGTCTGAGTGAAGTGGTAAGTCAGTCCTCGCGCTTGGGTGGCATCACGTCGGCCCGTGTCCTCAGCCGAACGCCTTTCGCGCCAGCGCCGCGCCCTCGGAGAGCGCGCGCAGCTTGCCGTAGGCGACGCCGAGCGTCATCGGGGCCATGCCGCAATTGGTGCAGGCCTGGATGCGTTCAGGATCGACGAACTCGGTGGCGAGCTTCAGCGTCGCGGCGACTTCTTCCGGCGTCTCGATCTTGTCGGAGGCGACGTTGATGGCGCCGACCAGCACGGTCTTGGTCTTCAGGAGCTTCATCAGCTCGGGCGGCACGTGGCTGTCGCGGACTTCGAGCGAGACCTGCTGGATCGAGCTGCGGTCGAGCGCCGGGAAGGTCTGCTCGTACTGGCGCCAGCTTTCGCCCAGCGTCTCCTTCCACTTGTTGTTGGCCTCGATGCCGTAGCCGTAGCAGATGTGGACGGCGGTGGTGCACTTCAGCCCCTCGGCCGCCTTCTCCAGCGCCGGCACGCCCCAGTCGACCGTCTCGTTGAGGTAGACGTTGAAGGCGGGCTCGTCGAACTGCACGATGTCGACGCCCAGCCGCTCGAGGTCCTTGGCTTCCTGGTTCAGCAGTTCGGCGAAGGCGAAGGCCATCTTCACCCTGTCGCCGTAGTAGCCGTCGGCCAGCGTGTCGATCAGCGTCATCGGGCCGGGCAGGGTGAACTTGAGCTTGCGCGAGGTCGCGGCGCGGGCGATGCGCGCCTCGCGCTCGTGCACGAACTTGCGACGCTTCAGCGCCGACGTGACGGTCGGGCAATCGGCATCGTAGCGGTTGTTGCGGATGCCCATGCGGACCTTCTTGTCGAAGTCGACGCCGTCGACCTCGGCCAGGAAGCCGTGCACGAAATGCTGCCGCGCCTGCTCGCCGTCGCTCACGATGTCGAGGCCGGCTTCTTCCTGGCGCCGGATGGCGAGGAAGGTGGCATCGTCCTTGGCTTCGAACAGCGGTTCCCCGGAGAGGGTCCACGGCGCCCACAGGACGTTGGGCGTGGCGAGCCAGGCGGGCTTGGGCAGGCTGCCCGCGAGTGTCGTCTCGAACATGGCGTTTCCTCTTTTTCTAACTTGTCGTGTTGCTCGGGACCGGCACGGGCAGGTTGGATCCGCGCGGCGGCGCGTCGAGCGATTCGGACGGCGCGGCTTCGGGCGGCAGGATGTGGCCGTAGGTGCCGGGCGCGCGCCACTGCAGCGTGCCGAAGGCGCCGCAGCTCTCGCAGACCGGCCGCCAGCCCTCGTGGTGGGCGCCGCAGGCGTTGCAGCGCCAGGCGCGATCGGCCGGCGCATCCGCGGCCCGGGCGAGCCAGGCGCGAACCTTGTCCGGCCCGGTCTGCTCACGCTCCTCGACCTCGGCCATGAGGCGGCAGACGCGGGTCGATGGGCTGGTTCCGGCGGCGCTGTCGAGATGGCGGCGCGCCTCGCCCCACAGGCCGGCATCGAGCGAGGCCTGGGCCAGTGCCAGATGGCTCTCGATGTCGCCCGGGTTGAGGCCGGCCAGGCGGCGCACGACGCCGACCCGCTTCAGCGCCTCGGTCTCGCCCGACGCGTCGAGATAGAGCGACGCAAGATCGGGATGCGGCGCCAGCGCCCAGCCGCGCTCGATCGTCTTCATCGCCTTCTTCGCATCGCCCGCCCTGAGCTGCAGCTCGGCCAGGCGGCGCGTCACGGCGATGCGTTCCGGCGCCAGCGTGAACGCATCGCGGGCAAGCGCCAGCGCGTCGCTGGGGCGGCCTTCGCGCTCGGCCTCGCGGCTGCGCTCGACTTCCAGCAGCGCCTTCAGGGTGCGGCCCTTGTCGGCCGTGACGACCTTGCGCCGGATGCCGGTCTCCAGCGTCTCCTGGGCGGCCCGCCACTGGCCGACCTGGGCCTGCATGTCGAACAGGGAATGCACGACCCACGGCGTCTGCGGCCGCAGCCGGAAGGCGCGTTCGGCATGGGCCAGCGCCTGGGCCTGGTCGCCATCGCGCAGCGACTGGCCGATCAGGCCGCGCAGCCCGAGGAACGCCATCTGCTCGTCGTCGAGCATGGCGGTGAAAGCCCGACGCGCGCCGTCGCGGTCGCCGTTGAGCTGGGCCGCCTGTGCCGAGAGAAGGAGGGTGAGCGCCGGTTCGGACAGAAGCTGCTCGGCCTTGCGCGCATGCTTCTGCGCTTCCACGCCGTCGCCCGCGGCCACGGCGGCGAGTCCCTGCGTCAGCTCGCGATAGCCGCGTCGGCGCCGGCTCTCGCCCCAGCCTTCGAGCATCGCGCCGGGGGCGCCGACGATCCAGCGGTACAGAAGCCATCCGCCGACGCTGACCAGGATCAGCACCAGCACGGAGATCATCAACACGCCGACGCTGGTATCGAGCCGCCAGCCGCGGAACTCGGCGGTGACCGAGCCCGGCCGTTCGGCGAGCCACACCGCGCCCAGCATCGCTGCGACGGCGAAGACGAACCAGATGATGGTGCGCAGGATCGTCATGGCAGGACCTACCGGGCCGAGCCGAGCAGGGTGACGGCCTGCGAGGAGATCTGGTCGGCCGCCTGCTTGGCGGCGAGGTTTGCTTCGGCGCGCGACAGCCAGGCGGCGGTGGCGCGGGCCGTCTGCGGCGGCAGCGTCTTCACCAGCGCGACCGCCTTGGCGAGGTCGCCGGCCTCGAGGGCGGCTTCGGCCCGCGCGAGCTTCGCTTCCGTACCGTCGCCTTCGACGTCGTTGCCAACCCGGCGCAGCGAGACCAGCGCCCGCACCTTGCCGAGCAGCCGCTCGCCGAACGAATCGTCGGCGAGATCGTCGGCCAGCGCCGCCTTGGCAACCGCCGGGAACTCCGCCACCAAGGCGGCGCGCGAGGCCACCCCGTTCTGGGCATAGGCCTGCAGCGCGGTTGCGCTCCCGGTCAGCTTGGCGTCGCCCTGGGCCAGCGGCGTCAGCAAAGCGAGGTCGGTGGCGAAGGGGAGGCCGGATTCGACGGCCGCGCTCAGCCGCGCGGCGATGCCGATGAGGGCGGAGGCCCGCGCGGCACTCATCGCCTTCTGTTCGCCGGCATTGCGGGCACTCGATTCGCCGCGTGCCTTGTCGACGGCCTCGGCCAGCAGCTTGGTCTGGTCGCGCTGCACGGCGATCGTCTGGTCCATCGTCTGGACCGTGTTGCGCATGGTCGCGAGCTCGAGCCGCAGGGTAGCGAGCTCCTTTTCCTGCTCCGGATTCGGGGCCGCCTGGGTCGGCGCCGCCGGCGCGGAAGCGGGAGCCGCCGCGCGACCTTCCAGCGCCTCGACCTTGCCGCGCAGTTCGGCGATTGCCGGATCGGGCCCGCTGCCGCCCGGGCTGCCGGGCCGTTCGGCGGCGGCGGCCGAGGCCGCGCGCACGCGCTTTTCAAGGTCGTCGAGGCGCGCCGAGATTTCGCGCTTGGCGGCCTCCACGGAAGCGCTGGCGACCGCGGCCGCATCCTGGCGAACCTGCTGGAGGTCGAGGGCGGGCGCCGGCGTCGCGGAAGCCGCACCCTGGCCCTGCCACAGGGCGCGGATATCGGCCGGCCAATAGGGCAGGCTGATCAGGGCGCCGGCCAGCACCAGGCAGGAGGCGACCAGACCGGTGATGAAAGCGCCGACCACGCCGATGCCGCGGCGGACCTCGACCGGCCGGGCTGTCATGGAAGCGGCCGGCGGTGCAGCCGACTCGGGGGAAGAAGGTGTGTCGCTCATGATGCTCGGTCCTTCTACGGCCGCCTCGGCGGCGGCCTTGGGAGCGCCCAAGACGATGTCAGCGGGCAGCCGGTCGATTTCGTCCAGCACGGACTGGCGGGTGGGATGCGCGGCCGCCACCGTCGCCTTGAACGGCAGGGCCCTCAAGGGTTCGAGCGCCGCCGGGCTGATGGCGATGGCAGTGACATTGGACAGCGCCGCGGAAAGCCCGTCTTGCTGCACGAGCCGGGTGAACAGATCCGAGGCGCGCGGCGAAAAGAACATTGCGGCGTCGAGGGCGCGGGCCTCAATGGCGGCGCGCGCCGAGTCCGGCAGTTTGGTCTCTTCACGCGCGTCGTAGAGGGAAACGCGACGCACCTCGAACCCGTCCGGAGCGAGGGCGGCCGCGAAATCCTGGGCAATGTCGACGCCGGACACGTGCAGGAGAGGTCCGGCCTTGGGGTCGAGGCGCTTGCGTGCGAGATCCGCCAGCGCCCGTCCATCGCCCGCGGCGGACACGACCGAGACGAAGCCCAGCCCTTCCGCGGTCGAGGCGGTGGTGTCGCCGACTGCCAGGACGAGCTTGCCGCGCTGTTCGCTGGCTTCGGCCAGGGCGCGCGCGCCGTTGGCGCTGCTCAGCAGGATGGCCTGGCACTCGGAGAGATCCGCGGCGAAGTCCGCCGGCGGATGAAGAATCTCGAGGCGGAACAAGGGCGCGATGACGGGGACATGGCCGCGCTCGGCCAACGCCGTCGCCAGCGTGGTCGCCTCGCGTTCCGGCCGGGTGATCAGCACGCGCATGACGCTTCCGTAGCCGGGGCGTCCGGCCGACGCAACGTCAGAGAAATTAAAGAAGCACGACGCCTTCGAGTGCCAGCAGCCGGCGCTTGGTCGGCAGGCCCTGGCCGCCCGAAAAGCCGCCTTCCTTGCCGCCACTGCCCAGCACCCTGTGACAGGGTACGATGATGGGGATGGGATTGCGGCCGCAGGCCATGCCGACGGCGCGTGGGCCCGACCCCAGGGCCATCGCCATGCCACCATAGGTCGCGGTCCCGCCGAAGGGAATTTCACACATCATGCGCCAGACGCTCTTCTGGAAGTCGGTTCCGCGTGCCGCGAGCGGCAGGTCGAAGCGCGTGCGTTTGCCTGCGAAATACTGCTCGAGCTGGCGCACGGCCTCTTCGAGCACCGCCGTCGTCGACGTGTCTGCTGCGCGTTCGTCGTTGGACCAGCGCACCGAGGTCACAGCGTCGTGATCCGCCTCGATGGCCAATCGGCCGACCGGGCTGTCGACGTAACGAATGGACATGTGGCAAGCGTAGCGCCGGCGCCCGCCATTTGCCAACATAGCGAGATTGTCAGGGGGAATGATGAGCAAGGGGCTGAGGTCCTCGAAGAAAGGCCCGACCCGCCGCGCGCTGCTCGGCGGCGCCGCCATGCTGGCGCCGATGCTTGCCCTTTCCGGTAAGGCGTTCGGCCAGCCGGTGCCGCGCCGCCCGCAGCCCGAGGTGGGCCCGCCGCCGGTCGTCTTCGTGCATGGCAACGGTGATTCCAGCGCCCTCTGGATCAACAACCTGTGGCGCTTCGAAGCCAACGGCTACAAGCGCAACCAGCTCTTCGCCATCGACTTCATCTACCCCAACGCGCGCAGCGACGATGCGAAGCCGCAGCCGTTGCGCTCCTCGGCCGAGGACCAGATGAAGGAACTGTCGGGCTTCGTGCTGCAGGTCCTGAAGGCCACGCGCCGCCGCAAGGTCGCTCTCGTCGGGTCGTCGCGCGGCGGCAATGCCATTCGCGCCCTGCTGAAGAACGGTGGCGGAGCCGACCTGGTGAGCCACGCCGTGCTCTGCGGAACGCCCAACAAGGGCATCGTGATCTCCGACTCCCTGCTGCCTGGCAGCGAGTTCAACGGCGCCTTCCCGTTCCTCAAGGGCCTCAACGACGGTCCAGACGACCTGATCCGGGGCGTCGAGATGATGGCGATCCGGTCGGACAGCAACGACAAGTACTCGCAGCCGGACGGGCGTTTCATCGGCGCGCCCGGCAAGCCGACCGGCGTGGGCTACGATGCCTCGGAGCTGCGCGGCGCGCGCAACGTGATCCTGGACGGGCTCGACCATCGCGAGGTCGCGTTCCACAAGCTGGCCTTCGCCGCGATGTTCGAGCACATCACCGGCAAGCCGCCGGGCAGCATGTTCATTGCCCAGGAGCCGCTGCCGATCCTGAACGGGAAGGTGACCGGCTTCAGCGAAGGCACCTACACCAACATTCCCGTGGCCGGCGCGGAGGTCGAGATCTTCGAGGTCGACGCAAAGACCGGCGAACGCAAGAGCGCGGTGGCGCTGCTGCGCAAGACGACCGGCGAGGACGGAGTCTGGGGACCCTTCGTCGGTCGCTCCGATTCCCATTACGAATTCGTGCTGCGGGTCGCGGGCCTGCCGACGACGCACACCTACCGCTCGCCGTTCCTGCGGTCGAGCGACGTGGTGCACCTGCGACCGCAGCCCTTCGGCAAGGCCGACGAGGGCGCCGGGGCGGTCACCCTCATGAGCCGGCCGCGCGGCTATTTCGGCGTCGGTCGCGACAAGTTCTCGCTCGACGGCAAGGTGCCGCCGGGCATCAACGACGGTGTGCCCGGCGCTTCCACGGGACGGCTCGCCTTCGATGCGGTGCCGCCGCGGACGGTGACGGCCGTGTTCAACAACGAAACCATCCCCACGCGCACCTGGCCCGCCAGGGACGGCCACATCGTGGTGGCGGAGTTCCTGAACT
This sequence comes from Reyranella sp., assembly GCF_965228225.1. Taxonomy (GTDB): domain Bacteria; phylum Pseudomonadota; class Alphaproteobacteria; order Reyranellales; family Reyranellaceae; genus Reyranella. The sequence continues at coordinate 5,199,614 of NZ_OZ245801.1, forward strand.
GACTCTTTTCATGGTCCTCTCCACCGCCTGGTTTTCCTCGACGAGCCCGGCACGACGAGCCGGCTGACGCGCAGTTCGCCTGGAACGCGGGAGCCCGCTACCGTTCGCTCTGAACAAGCACATCGCCAACGGTGCACTTTTCACTCAGGGCCGCGGCAAGCACTTGAGAGGGATCAACGTGAATATCGCTGTTGTGATAGTCACCTCGCGCGCTGCGCTGCGCCGGGCAAAGCAACATCCGATAGTCCAGCCTCGCCAGACTTGCGATTGACTCGAATGGGCTGACGGCCAGCCACTTTGCAGGATAGAGTTCGACAACTTTTGTCTCCGGGCTACATACGCTGATAAGCGTCAGCCCGGCGCCATGCTGGCCGACAACGATCTCTGCGGATCTGAAGGCCGCTATCTGCTCACCTAAACTCATGGAAGCCAGTCGACAGACTTCGAAACCGTCGGCGACTAGGGTCGCAACAAGCTCATCCTCGTTGAGAACCCTTCTCTTTGTTGCATCTGAGCGCGAAATATAAAGGCGTCTCTTCCTGGTCGGCTGTGGCGGCCTGAACAAATCCGCGAAAGCATTCAGGCATGCGATCACATCGGGGGAGATTTGACCATTTCCCTGCGCGGTAATCGTATGGGTCGGGAACCAAACCCCGGGCACCGCTATCACGTCTTCATCAACAAAGCATGGCGACAGTTTCAGCAGTTCGAGCGTCTCGTATTGATAGCGATGCTGAATCGGCCGCATTACGATAGGGCGCCTCGTTGCCTCTTGGCTCAGATAGAGACCCATCAGCCGGGGCACTATCTCAACCATCCAGTGGAAGAATGCGCCGCTCGCCTTGCCGGCCACGACCGTCACTTCTTCTTCGATACGCCGACGCGTTGCGGCGGCGTCGATGACAGCGATAGAGTTGTCCATTCTAAGGAAGGGTGCGCGATCGATACTTTTCCGCCCCCGGAGACTACGTTCGACCACCCTGCCTTTTGCGTCCAATATAAACAAATGAGGACCCACAAGGGTGGCACTGGGGATATGCACGATATCCATCAGAGGAATCTGGTAGTGCGAATACCGGGATATCGTTTCCTTCAGGCTCAATACATCCTCGATTGGTCCAATTAGCGGAAACGCTTTAATTCGAACGTCGTGCGATTCAACCGCAAGCAGGTTCTCCACCATGATCCCTCCAGGCCTGGAAACTAGTTGCGGGTTCCAATTGACGGGCTCACCGTTCTCACGCGCGGGCGCTAACGATGAAGTCGAGCTACACTGGCAGCGTACGCGGTGCCCTCCGCTGGAGGGCGTTGCGCCACCGTGTCGATCAAGCGAATGAGCAAATGAAAGCGCCGACTGGCGCTCGCCAGAGTCTCTTCTCGACCTTCGAGGGCTTTACCGAGGAATTGCTGGAGTTCCGAGTTCACCACCTTGAGATGCTCCTGTCCCTTGGGAGAAACCTCCGCCGTCGATCGCCGATCGTCGGTTGCTTCACGTATGGTCGCGAGTTCCTCCTTTGAAAGAGATCCGAGCAGCTGATTTGAGCGCAATCTCGTTACTCCCATTATCCGGGACAACTGTTTGCTGCTTACGGCGCCGTTCTTCTCCAGGATCGTAAGCGCAACCCATTCTGCGAGCCCTATGTTCGTACCTTCGAATGGTTTGAGGGCGGCGAACGCCGCCAGCATGCGGCTTGCCGATATCAGCAACGTAGTCAGATCATCAATATTGATCTGGGATTCCACCTTCACCATAAATTCGTCCTCTATTCTATGTCTCAAGTCTCATGGTGGCGGCGTCCCAGGGCGTGCTGCAGAGCACTGGTTCGGGAAGGGCCAGGTAGGGAGCCGTAGGCGACCAGAGAGGCCATCCCCCGACGACGCCCGAGATCGGGTTGGTAACCACTTCGGATCCTTTAGCCTGAGGTTGCAACACCGACGTAACTTTCGCGCAGACGACAGAATGACCTTTGCCGAGCTGATTGAGAAGAGCTCGGGCGTGGATTTGATGCGGGCGATGCGGGCCCACGCCGCGGCGTATCGACTGCCGAGTGGGTCGCACCGCGTGAAACGCTCTCCGTTGGGATTTCAGATCAACAGAATTGCACCTCCGTCCGGGGGGGGATCTCCCGATCGCGCACCACGCTCCGGACTGCATCACCTGCCTTGAAACAGGATGGGATGCGCTTCTCCAACCCCGCTTGGAAAACTCGGAGTCAGCGCAGGGGAGATGTCTTTGATGGGGGTATCGGGAATACTGAAGTCGAGCAGGAGCCCATCTTGAGCGCGACGGATGTAGATGACGCCGCTCTCCCAATCGGAGCGGACGAATGGGGAATCGAACGTTCGCAATTTCGACAAATCGAGGTGAACGCTGGAACGCTTGGGCCCCAGGAAGGTCACGCCAGCGAAGCGGGTTGTGGCTCCGTCACGTTGCACGCTCTGCGATTTCAGAGTTGACTTGAATTTCTCGAAGTCATTGCCGTAGTCGCTCGCCGCGCCGGCGACGATGATCATCGGCGAGTCCGGATTGGCGAGAGTGATGAAGTGGCGATCCGTGTTCGGACCCTTGTTCCTATGCGTCTGGTCGAGCCATCGATAGGAGCCGTCGACGATCCGCACCGCAGCATACGCGTCGCCCTCCCTGGTGAAGATCCAGGGTTCCTCCTCCTCCAGGAGGTCGAGGGTGCCGGAGAAGTAGACGTCGGTCCGTGATCGATCCCAGTTCTGATAATTCGAGCGCTGCGTGATCAGCACATTCCGGTCCTGAACGGATGCGAAGCCGTTGGGCACGCGCTGCCTCGGGTCCACGGCACCGGCTTGATCGAGTCGAGTGATCTGCGGTGCGATCCGCGCACCGGTATCGCCGTCGAAAACGACGCCCTGCCAGCGATGCTGTGCGTGCGACCCCACATAGCGCTGATCGGGATCATCGATAAACGAGCCGAGGATGTAGGATGGCGTGACAAAGCTGTACCGAACGGCACTCCTGCTCGGATCGATCGTGGCCCCTGCCGTTGTATCGCTACCGGCACCGGGCCCCCTCTGAACCATGCTGTACGAGCCTCGCGCCACTGAATCCTTTCCCAGACGCAATATGGCGGGCGGCGGAAAGTAAGAACTGGTGGCCTGCATCGAATAGAGAGGACGCGATCCTGACGGGTCGAAAATGAGATTGTAGTTGGTATCCTGGCCTCCCCGTATGGCCGTGGAGCGAAAGGGTCGGACCCTGCTCTTGGCGCCTCCGCGCACCCCGTTCGCCAGTGATTCCTGGGCCGCAAGCGCATAGGTCAAATCCAGAAGCATCTCGGCCTTCTGTCGCAGAACCGCGTCCTCGGAAAAGTCCCGTATGTTCTGAAGAGCGCCGCGGCTGTATTTCTCGTAGGTCGGAGAGCCCACCTCGATATACAAGCCGCGCTTGGCGCGCTCATCCATCACCCGCGACCAGAATTCACGCCAATCCGCATAGTGCTGTGCCGGAGTCCGCCCGTCATCGAATGTACGGGTGGCGAACGCCGGACTGTTCTTGAGGAACTGCGACACCAACAAACGAGAAGACCATGCCGCGAAGGAATGGTTCTCGGACGCTTGGAGCTTCCAGACATTGCCCAGGTCAGCGCCGTACCGCGCCTTTCCCCGAGCGCCGACCTTGAAGAACTCCTCCTCGATGTTGCGTTGTGCTCCCTTTGCCAGTCGACCGGGGAAAGCCCCCGTCCGGTCGTTGAAGAGACCATAGAGGCGGATATCTCCAAGGGAGAACAGTCCGAAATCCTCCACCGAATAGCTTTGGAAAGGCCAAACATGAGTGAAGTATCGGTTAACCTTGTCCACGTCCTGCCCGAAGAGCAGCGCGGCGATCGCATATTGCGTCCAGCCGTAATCAGAGACGAGCTTGGCGGCGGTGATACCGTGGGTCAGTGATTCACGGGCGCGTTCCAGATAGTCCGGTGGCATCGAAGCCAGCAGAGCGGGAGGCCACTGGAGCGGTTGGGTTCTTTCCGGAACCGCGACCGATACCTGACACGTGGCGACGCCTTCGCCACCCGTGACGAACATCGTATAGGTGGTAGTCCGAGACGGAGTTTCGTCGCGCGAATTCTTTCCGGGCTCGACTTCGATCAGATTGCCGTCATGAACGATCGTGGCGGAATTGGCATTCCGTAACGCCCAGGTGAGATGGACCTTTTCTCCCGGCTTCAGAACGACGGAAGGACGCACCGCGATATCACAACCCGCTGGCCCGCTCTCGCGGACGATCGGCTGCTTTTCCGGATTGAGCCTGCCCGCGTCCTGAGCATTGGCCTGAGATAGACCGGCGAGAAGCAAGACCGTCAGAAGGGTCAGAATACGCATACGGAACTCCGCCTGGAATTTTTCGAAAGCCACGCGAACATCGAGCCCCAGTGGCGGCCTACCCCGTCGAGGCGACCAAGGGATCGATCGGCAACCAACACTTTCGCGGCATCGTCAGGACCTCATTGAGCCGCCGCACCCGATTCATGTAGCCATTGAGCCGGACCGGACCATCTTGGACAATCACCGCTCGCGTCGCCCTCAGGTGGGCGGTGGCGGAAGGTTCTCCCGGGCACTTCTTCTGCGTGCCTTTCTCGCAAGCTTGCGCGGCCGATTTGCGTGCACCACCTGGGGCGCAACGAACACGGCGTCGCCTCGCCTAGCGGGCCAACCGGCTTGATCGTACAGCTTGAACAGCATGTATCCGAGCGGGTCCAGATAGTCGCGGAAGGCCTGGAACGGGACGTGGAGCCTGTTGGTCGCGTTGAGGCCGCATTCGACCTGGAGCAAGTCGATCTTGCCGGCCCTCAACATCGATTCGAAGCCGTGGCAGACCTTGAGATCGTAACCCTCGGTGTCGATCTTCAGGTAATTGATGCGCTCGATCCCCTGAGAAGCGCAGAACTCGTCGCCGCGGTGAACCTCGACGTCGACGCTTCCCGTGTCCGATATCTTGCTCTTTACCCAACCGGCTTTGGCCTCCATCCGAACGACCCCCGTCTTGTCGCCGAAAGCCATCTGGAAGCACTTGATGCGTGGGTCCTCGCGAACAGCATCCTTCAATATCTCGCAGGTGCCTGCAACGGGCTCGAAGGCATGTACTGTCGCCTTGGGAAAACCCAGAGCCATTTGCTTCGCCGTGAGTCCGACATTCGCTCCGATGTCGAAGACAGTGCGCACCTTAAGCGTAGGCAGTTGCGCGATGACGTCGCGAATCTGGTCCATCTGCCTATCCTTGCTCGCGGATCATCGAAAGCGCTCTTGCCGCCATATTCGCCCTCCGCCGCATCCGCGCAAGAACCATCGATGCCTCGGATCAGCTCTCATACGTGTACTTGAAGTTGCAGTGGCTGGCGCCCTGCATGATCGTCTGGGTGCGTTCGAGCTTGAGCTTGGGGTCGTAGCCCTCGCAGAAGGCGCCGTCGCGATTGCACGACAGCAGGCCGCCGATCTCCCCGAGCCCCATCTTCCTGTAGGTTTCAGCGTAACGGCACCGCACGACATCGAACACGAAGGTCTTGTCGGTCTGCTCGCGCACCTCGATTTCCAGCGACCCGCCCTTGGTCCACAGATGCTGGATGTCCTGAAACGACTTGAGCGACGTGCCTCCGGGCACCGAGGCGGCGAACTGGCGGGCCTGCTCGATGGCCGAGCGGCGCACCGATTCCTCGATCGTCTTCTTTGCGACCTCCTCGCCGTGGCTCGCCTTCAAGGTCTCGTAGACCTCCTTGAGGATCTCGGCCTCGATGGTGCGCTTCTCCAGCATCGAGAGGCCTTCGGGGTGGGTGGAAGCGGCGGGCGACTGGCTCATGGCTTGTCTCCAGAACAGGGAATAATCGAACCTAGCGCGTCGGCGGCATCTTGACAGGGGGGAGCCCCGATGAAATATCGGCCTCTGCATGATTTCGCACGCCCTCCTCCGGTCGCGACGTCGCCGCTCGCAAAAGCGGTAAGAGAACGCGCGCGCGCAACAGTAACAAACGCGCCGTATCGTGAAGCCGCTGGAGAGACGAAGCGGCTTCCATCCTTCCTTCTCCAGTCGGCCGTTTCCCTCAAGGCCCTGCATCGAGAGAGAAGTCCATGACCAGTAACAAGACCAAGATTTTCATCGACGGCCAGCACGGCACCACCGGCCTGCAGATCATCGACCGGCTGAAGAACCGGCCGGACATCGAGCTGCTCGAGCTGCCGTTGGCCGACCGCAAGGATCTAGGCAAGCGCGCCGAGATCGCCAAGGCCTCCGACATCACCGTGCTCTGCCTGCCCGACGCCGCCGCCAAGGAACTGGTCGGCGCCATCGGCGACTCCGACACGGTGGTGATCGACGCCTCGACCGCGTATCGCGTGGCCGGGGGCTGGACCTACGGTTTCCCGGAACTGGCCAAGGACCAGCGCAAGAAGCTGCTCGCCTCCAACCGCATCAGCAATCCGGGCTGTTATCCGACCGGCGCCATCGCGCTGCTGCGGCCGCTGGTCGATGCCGGCATCGTGCGCACCGATTCCACGCCCGCCGTGTTCGGCGTGTCGGGCTATACCGGCGGCGGCAAGGAGCTGATCGCCGTCCATGAGCAGCCGGGCGTCGAGCCGTTCGGCCTCTACGGCCTCGAGCTCACGCACAAGCACGTGCCGGAGATGAAGAAATATTCCGGCCTCACGCATGCGCCGTTGTTCGTGCCGTCGGTCGGCCACTATGCCCAGGGCATGCTGATCACCGTGCCGATCACGCGCGACATCACCACGAAGCAGGTGACGGCCAAGGACGTCCACCAGGTGCTGAGCGACTACTATGCCGGCGAGACCTTCGTGCCCGTGCGGCCACTCGCCGACCGGGCGTGGCTGGAGCGCGACCGGTTCCTGCGGGCCGACCGGCTGATCGACACCAACACGATGGAGCTGGCGGTCTACGGCAACGACGCCGACGGCAACGTGCTGGCCGTGGCCTCGCTCGACAATCTCGGCAAGGGCGCGTCGGGCGCGGCGGTGCAGTGCATCAACCTCAAGACCGGCGTCGCCGAAACCACCGGCCTCACCGTCGGCTGAGGCGCGTCTCATGGACGAGACACCGGCGCTGCGGCGCGCGGTGGCGGACGATGCCGCCGCCGTGCGCGTGCTCACGCGCGAAGCCTACGCCAAGTGGGTACCCGTGATCGGCCGCGAGCCGCTGCCGATGCGGGCCGACTATGACGAGGCGGTGCGCCGGCACCGCGTCGATCTGGCCTTTCTCGACGGTGGCCTCGCCGCCCTGATCGAGACGATCGACAAGGGCGATCACCTGGTGATCGAGAACGTCGCCGTCGCACCCGCTTTCCAGGGACACGGCCTGGGCCGGTATCTGCTCGCACACGCCGAGCGCCTCGCGCTCGGCCTCGGCTACGCCGAGGTGCGGCTCTATACGAACAAGATGTTCGAGGCCAACGTCCGGCTCTATCTCGCCGTCGGCTACCGTATCGACCGTGAGGAGAGTTCGGCGCTCGGCGTCACGGTCTATATGAGCAAACCGATCCTGCCGTGCGGGGTCGCGGCTTGACCGCGATCCCCTGAGTGTGGTCGCGTCCGGCACGGAGGAAAAATCCATGCCGGACAGCAAGCCAAAAAACAAGACTCCCGATCAGCTGCGCAGCGCGCGCTGGTTCGCACCCGACGATCTGCGCGCCTTCGGTCATCGCTCGCGCGCGATGCAGATGGGCTACGCGCCGGAGGAATGGGCCGGCAAGCCGGTGATCGCCATCCTCAACACCTGGTCCGACGCCCAGCCGTGCCACATGCACTTCAAGACGCGCGTCGACGACGTGAAGCGGGGCGTGCTGCAGGCCGGCGGCTTCCCGATCGAGTTGCCGGCGCTGTCGCTGTCGGAAAGCCTGCTGAAGCCGACGACCATGCTCTATCGCAACCTGCTGGCGATGGACGCCGAGGAGCTTTTGCGAGGGCACCCCGTGGATGGCGTCGTGTTGATGGGCGGATGCGACAAGACCACGCCGGCGCTCCTGCTCGGCGCGATCAGCATGGGCCTCCCGACGATCTACCTGCCGGCCGGGCCGATGCTGCGCGGCAACTGGAAGGGCAAGACTTTGGGCTCGGGCTCAGATGCCTGGAAGTACTGGGACGAGCGCCGTGCCGGCAAGATTTCCGAGAACGACTGGGTCGACGTCGAGGCAGGCATCGCGCGCTCCTACGGCACCTGCATGACCATGGGCACGGCGGCCACGATGATGGCGATGGCCGAGACGCTCGGCATGTCGCTGCCCGGCGCCTCGTCGATCCCCGCTGCGGACGCCAACCATATCCGCATGTCCTCCGAATGCGGCCGGCGCATCGTCGACATGGTCTGGGAGGACCTGACGCCCAACAGGATCCTGACGCACGAGGCGTTCCTCAACGCCATCACCGTGGCGATGGCGGTCGGCTGCTCGACCAACGCGATCATCCACCTGATCGCGCTGGCGCGGCGCGCCGGCCAAAAGATCGGCCTCGACGATTTCGAGCGCGCCAGCCGCACGGTGCCGGTGATCGCCAACATCCGGCCGAGCGGCGACAAATACCTGATGGAGGATTTCTTCTATGCCGGTGGCCTCCCCGGCCTGATCGAGCAGATCCGCGACCATCTGCATCTCGATGCGCTCACCGTGACGGGAAAGACGCTGGGCGAGAACGTGAAGGGCGCGGAGATCTACAACGACGACGTGATCCGTTCCGTCGCCAACCCGATCTACAAGGAAGGCGCGCTCGCCGTGCTCAAGGGCAACCTGGCGCCCGACGGCTGTGTCATCAAACCGAGCGCCTGTGCGCCGAAGTTCCTGAAGCATACCGGGCCGGCTCTGGTGTTCGACGACTATCCGTCGATGAAGGCCGCAATCGACCGCGAGGATCTCGACGTCACCGAGGACACGGTGCTGATCCTGCGCAATGCGGGGCCGCAGGGCGGGCCAGGCATGCCGGAATGGGGCATGCTGCCGATCCCGACCAAGCTGGTGAAGCAGGGCGTGCGCGACATGGTGCGGCTCTCCGACAGCCGCATGAGCGGCACCAGCTACGGCGCCTGCATCCTGCACGTCTCGCCGGAATCCTATATCGGGGGACCGCTCGCTCTGGTGAAGACCGGCGACCTGATCTCGCTCGACGTCGACAAGCGCACGATCGACATGAACGTCTCCGAGGAGGAGCTGGCGAAGCGCCGCGCGGCGTGGACGAAGCCCGAGCCGCGCTACGAGCGCGGCTATGGCTGGATGTTCACCAGGCACATCAGGCAGGCCAACGAAGGCTGCGACTTCGATTTCCTCGAGACGGCCTTCGGCAAGCCGGTCGCGGAGCCGTCGATCTACTGACCCCGTCGGTCCGGCAGTGAGGGCCGGCAATCTGGCGTCCCGCATTCACGAAACCGAAAGCCTGCCCCTCTAGAAGGACGCGATGGGTGGTGCGGGGAGAGTGCCGGATCGCAACCCGGCCAACGCCGGGCGGCGTCCGATTGACGGTCGGGAGCAGCGGGCCTATGGCACCGGGCCCGGTCCCCGCGCGCCTGCGGATCAACGGGAAAAATCATATGTTCGCATCCAGGCCTGAGCAGGGCCGACCGGCCACCACGCCGCTTGGAGTCGGCGGTACCGGCTTCCGGCCCAATCTCTACGACGCGGTCATCTTCGTGCTGGTGGTCGGCGTGTTCGTACTGGTCGCGCACGGCTTCCGCGAGATGAACGCGCCGGCCATCCGGCTCTCGACCGAGCCGGTCACCCTCGATATCGCCCGTCTGCCGGAATACGCGCTGCGCACCACGCTGCGCATGTTCGCGGCCATCATCGCCTCGCTCGTCTTCACCTTCGTGGTGGCGACCCTGGCGGCGCGCAGCCGCAAGGCCGAGTTGGTCATCCTCCCGGCGCTCGACATCCTGCAGTCGGTGCCGGTGCTGGGCTTCCTCACCTTCACCGTGACATTCTTCCTGCAGCTCTTTCCCGGCAGCGTGCTGGGGGCGGAGTGCGCGGCGATCTTCGCGATCTTCACCGCCCAGGCCTGGAACATGGCCTTCAGCTTCTACCAGTCGCTGCGCACGGTGCCGCGCGACCTCGACGAGGTGGCGCGGCATTATCGCTTCTCGCCGTGGCTGCGCTTCTGGCGGCTCGACGTCCCTTTCGCCGCCCCCGGCCTGATCTGGAACACCATGATGTCGATGTCGGGCGGCTGGTTCTTCGTCGTCGCCTCCGAGGCGATCACGGTCGGCGACACCACGGTGATGCTGCCGGGCATCGGCTCCTGGCTGGCACTGGCGATCCAGGCCCGCGACCTGAACGCGGTGCTGCTCGCCATCGCCATGATGGCCGCGGTCATCCTGGCCTATGACCAGCTCGTCTTCCGCCCCATCGTCGCCTGGGCCGACAAGTTCCGCTTCGAGCAGCAGGCTGCCGATTCCCAGCCGCATTCGTGGCTCTACGATTTCTGGCGTCGCAGCCGGGTGCGTCCGCATGTGGTCCGGGCTGCCGCGTCGGTGGCCGACCGGATCTCGCTGCTGCCGACGCCCCTCACGCGCGCGCCGGTCAAACCGAAATTCGATACGCCGTCGCGCACCGGCGAGAGGATCTGGATCGCGGTTCTGCTGGTGCTTGCAGGCTATGCGCTGTGGCAGATCGTGCTGTACACCCGCACGACGCTGGGCTTCGACGACCTGCGCATCGCCCTGTACGACGGACTTCTGACGCTGATCCGGGTGTTGGTCCTTATCGCGCTGGCCAGTATCATCTGGGTCCCGATCGGCGTGTGGATCGGCCTGCGGCCCCGTCTCGCGACGAGCCTGCAGCCGGTCGCCCAATTCCTCGCGGCCTTCCCGGCCAACGTCGTGTTTCCGGTGGCCGTGGTGGCGATCGTCAGCCTGCGGCTCGATCCCAACATCTGGCTCAGCCCGCTCATGATCCTGGGCACCCAGTGGTACATCCTGTTCAACGTGATCGCCGGCGCGAGCGCGATTCCGACCGACCTGCGGGATGCCGCTGCGCTCTTTCGTATCCGCTCGTGGTCGTGGTGGCGCAAGGTCGGCGTCCCGGCGATCCTTCCCTACTACGTGACGGGCGCGCTGACCGCCGCCGGCGGCTCCTGGAACGCCAGCATCGTGGCCGAGGTGGTGAGCTGGGGCGACACCCACCTGCGGGCCGAGGGTCTGGGCGCCTACATCGCGGACGCCACGACCGCCGGCGACTTTCCGCGGGTCGTGCTGGGCATCGTGGTCATGGCGTTGATGGTGACCACGTGCAACCGCATTCTGTGGCGACCGCTCTATCGCCTCGCCGAGAACCGCTTCAGGCTCGAGTAGGAGAGACCGAATGGACACGATGATTTCCGTGGCCGACCGCACGCTGGTCAGCGTCGACCACATCCGCAAGGTCTATCCCAAGGGAAGCGGCGAGGATCTGCTGGTCCTCGACGATGTCTGCCTGACGCTGGGCAAGAACGAGATCGTCTCGTTCCTCGGCCGCTCCGGCTGCGGAAAGACCACGCTGCTGCGCATCCTCGCCGGTCTGATGCCGGCGACCGGCGGCGAGGTGCGGATCGCGGGCAGGAGCGTCGTCGGCCCGTCGCCGGAAGTCGCGATGGTGTTCCAGTCCTTCGCGCTCTTCCCCTGGCTCACGGTGTTGCAGAACGTGGAGATCGGCCTCGAGGCGCAGGGCGTCGGTCCGGCCGAGCGCAAGCGCCGCGCGCTGGCCGCCATCGATCTGATCGGTCTCGACGGTTACGAGAGCGCCTATCCGAAGGAACTGTCGGGCGGCATGCGGCAGAGGGTCGGCATCGCGCGCGCCGTCGTGGTGCAGCCCACCGTGCTGCTGATGGACGAAGCCTTCTCGGCCCTCGACGTGCTGACCGCCGAGACGCTGCGCACCGATCTCATGGATCTGTGGATCGAGGGCCGCCTGCCGATCTCGGCGATCGCCGTCGTCACGCACAATATCGAGGAAGCCGTCCTGCTGTCGGACCGTGTGCTGGTCTTTGGTTCCAATCCCGGCCATGTCGCGGCGGAGATCAAGATCGACCTGCCGCATCCTCGCAACCGGCTCGATCCTGCGTTCCGGCAGATCGTCGAGGATCTCTATTCCACCATGACGGAGCGAGCCGGGGGCAAGACGAGCCCGGGCCATTTCTTCGGCACCGGCCTCGCCATGCTGCTGCCGAGGGTGTCGCCCAACATGATCGCCGGCCTGATGGAGGCGGTGGCGGCTCCACCGCACGAGGGCCATGCCGGCCTGCCGGAGCTGGCCGGCGACCTTCATATGGAAGTCGACGACCTGTTCCCGGTGGCCGAGGTCCTGCAGCTCCTGCGTTTCGCCGAGCTGGCGGAGGGCGACATCAAGCTCACCGAGCCGGGACGCCAGTTCGTCGGCCTCGAGCCCGACGCGCGGAAGAAGCTGTTCGCCCAGCATCTCCTGAATTATGTGCCGCTGGCGGGGCATATCCGTCGCGTCCTCGACGAGCGCGGCACGCACCGCGCACCGGCGAGCCGCTTCCGCGACGAGCTCGAGGACCACATGTCGGAGTCCTTCGCCCAGCAGACGATGCGGACGGTGACCTCCTGGGCACGCTTTGGCGAGGTCTTCGCCTATGATGAAGTCAGCGGGATATTCAGTCTCGACAATCCGGGATGATCCCCGGCAAGATTCATGGATGCATTTCGACCTGATTGAACTCGGCGAGACGGCCCTCCGCCTCGGCGTGGCGCTGCTGCTGGGCTCGGCCATCGGGTTCGAACGGCAATGGAACCAGAAGATGGCGGGCCTTCGCACCAACGCGCTGGTGGCGCTGGGCGCGGCGGGCTTCGTCACCTTCTCCGGGCTGGTCGGCGCCGGCGATCCGACGCGCGTGGCCGCGCAGGTCGTGACCGGCATCGGCTTCCTGGGCGCGGGCGTCATCCTGCGCGAGGGCGTCAACGTGCATGGGCTCAATACCGCCGCGACGCTGTGGTGCTCGGCGATGGTCGGCACGATGGCGGGCGCGGGGCATGGCGGCCCGGCGTTGCTGGCGGCCGGCATGGTGATCGGCACCAACCTCGTCCTGCGGCCGCTCATACGGCGCGTGAACAGCCGCCTCGTGACCAGCAGCAACGCCGAAACGCATTACACCGTCGAAGTGGTCTGCCGCGGCGCCGAGGAGGCGCAGATGCGATCGTTGTTGCTCACCGCGCTGGCGCAGGCGGGGCTCGGCCTGCGCCGCCTCGACAGCGAAGACATCGCCGACACGTCGAAGGTCACGGTGACGGCGCAGGCCGTCGCCGCCAAGCGCAACGATGCGGCGTTGGAGCAGATCGTGGGTCGCCTCAGCCTCGATCCCACGGTCACCGGCGTCACCTGGCAGATCGACCGCACGATCCCGGAGTCCTGACCTCCGTCACGGCTTGGACCTTTTGTCCAATTCAGCAGTCCTGCACTCTCGACGAGATTGCGCGCCATTCTCGTCGGAGGAACCGTGCGCTTCATTTCTGACTGGCTGGCCGCTGCGCCCTATCGCGCGGTCGTCCTCAACATTGCGATGCTGGTGCTGCTGCTGGCGATGGTCGACAGCGCGGCGCTGTTCGCGCTGGTCGGCGCGTCGTGCCTCGCCGTGGCCGGCCTCGTCGGCCTGCGCGGCGCCTTGCACGCCAGCTTCCGCCGCGCTGCCGGCGCGCGAGCCGCCTTCGACCGGGTGCTTGTCTGGTTGCCCGGCGCGGCGGCGCTGACCCTCGGTGCGGTGGGGCTTCATCTCGCCGTGACCGCTCCGGCGGGATCGACGGTGCACCTGGCGGGCATCGCGCTGTTCGGCTTCGAGCTGGTGATGCTCGCGCTGCCGGCCGACGAGACGGCGGTCCGAGCGAAGGCCGCGTGAGATGGATTTTCCGGTCTTCCATCTCGACGTCTTCGGCAATCGCGGGCTGATTGCCGTCATCGCCGTCCTGCACGTGCTGATCAATCACGGGCTGGCGGTCGGCATGATGCCGCTGGTCGCCTGCATGGAATGGTACGGCCATCGCAAGCAGGATCCGCGCTGGGACCGACTCGCCTACCGCATCCTGTTCGTGAGTTTCCTGGTGACCACCACGGTCGGCGCGCTGACAGGCGTCGGCATCTGGCTGTCCGTCTCCCTGGTCAATCCCTATTCGATCGGCAGCCTGATCCGCGTCTTCTTCTGGGCGTGGTTCGTGGAGTGGCTGGTCTTCATCACCGAGGTCTGCCTGATTCTCGCCTATACGCTGACCTGGAAGTCGTGGCGCGAGGGCGCGGCCAAGCGGCGGCACATCCGGCTCGGCTTCGCGCTGGGCCTGTTCTCGTGGATCACGATGGCGATCATCGTGTCGATCCTCGGCTTCATGATGGATCCGGGCAACTGGCTGTCCGAGAACACCTTGCTCTCCGGTTTCAGCAATCCTGTGTACCTGCCACAGCTTGCCTTCCGCACGCCACTGGCGGCGGCCATGGCCGGCATCATTGCGCTGTTCCTCATCCCGTTCTTCGTCAAGCGGGACGATCCGTTCCGCAACGAGGCGACGCGCGCGGTCGGTATCTGGACGCTGCTGTTCGCGCCCTTCGTCGTTGCGGGCGGCTACTGGTACTACAGCGTGGTGCCCGCGGCGATGAAGGACAACCTCGCCGTCTCGACGCTGACGCTGCAGTTCAGCGGCTGGCTCGACGACTTCCTCTGGATCGCACTGGCGACGGTCGTGACGATCCTCGTCATCGTGCAGATCGCGATCAAGCGGCCGGGGCTGCTGCCGCGCGTCGCCACCGTGGTGCCCTTCATCGCGATCCTGTGGCTCACCGGCCACTTCGAACGGGTGCGCGAGTTCATCCGCAAGCCCTACATCATCGGTCAGTACATGTACGCCAACGGCCTGCGCGTCGAAGACTACGCCCTGCTGCAGCGCGACGGCGTGCTGGCCTACGCGACCTACTCCAATCCGCTGACCGAGGCCGAGAAGACGTTCGTCCCGGCCGGCCTGCCGGAGGCGGAGCGCACGGCGGCGCTCGCGCGACTGCAGAAGGGCAAGGACGTGTTCATGGACACCTGCTCGCGCTGTCACACCACGCACGGCGTCAATGGTGTGGCTGGCCATCTGCAGCGCATGTTCGGCGACGCGCGATGGACGCCCGATCTCACGGCGGACTACGTCGCCAACATGCACAACGCCCAGCCCTATATGCCGCCGTTTCCGGGCAACAAGGACGAGCTGGGTTTCCTCGCCACCTATCTCGAGCAGCTCCAGGGCAACAAGGCGCCGGTTCCGGGCGCGCAGCAGGCGGGTGTCGCGATTCGCCCCGCGGGCGAGGCGAAGCTCGCCGAGGGCGCGGCCTCTGGTCCGACGGCGTCGACTCAGGGAGCACGCAAGTGAACCAGATCCCCGTTCCCCGCGACATCCCGCTGCCCATGCCGGCGCCTGAGCCACTGCTGGTCGTGGTGCTCGTGTTCTTCTTCCTGCTGCACATCGCCTTCGTGAACTTCATGGTGGGCGGTGCGCTGATCTCGGTCTGGTACGAGATCAAGGGTCTGAAGAACCGCCGCTACGACCGGCTGGCCTACGAGGTCGCCTCGACGATCACCGCGAACAAGAGCATTGCCGTCGTGCTGGGAGTCGGTCCGCTGCTGGCCATCAACACGCTCTATACGGTCTATTTCTATACGGCGAACGCGCTCACCGGCACGTTCTGGATCTCGATCGTGCCGCTGGTGATCGTCGCCTTCCTGCTCACCTACGCCCACAAGTATCTCTGGCACGCGATGGAGGGCCGCAAGGGACCGCACATCGCGATTGGTGTGGCGTCCTGCCTGATCTTCCTGTTCATCCCGCTGATCTTCCTCACCAACGTGAACCTGATGCTGTTCCCGGAGAAGTGGGGGACGGTGCAGGGCTTCTTCTCGGCGCTCCTGCTGCCCAACGTGCTGCCGCGCTACGCTCACTTCCTGCTGGCCTGCCCGGCGATGACGGGCCTGCTCATGGTCTGGCTGTTCCGCCGACGCAGCGAGGCGGAGTTGGCCGACACGGGCTGGCGGCGCGACGAGCTGATGCGAACGGGTTATCGCTGGGCCCTGTGGCCGACCGTCGGCCAGTTCTTCGTCGGGCCGATCGCGCTGTTGACCCTTCCCACCACCCAGGGCACGCCCGCGACGCTGATGGGGATCTTCGGTGTGGCCATCCTGGTCTCGATCTGGATGACCCTGCTGATGTTCGTCGAAACGCGCCGGCCGGCGGCACGAATCGGCGGCAGCTTCGTCTCGATCTGCAGCCTGATGGTCGTGGTGCTCGGGTTGATGGGCGCCGGACGGCACGTCTATCGCGAGGCTGCCGTGGCGCCTCATCGGGAGCTCGTCCGCGCCAAGACCGAGGACTATATTCGCCGCGTCGACGAGGCCAACCGCGCCGCCGGCGCCGCGTCGCGTCCGGTGCGGCCATGAGCCAGATCACGGCTGTGCCGACGACGACGCGCCGCAGCCGCTTCGCGATCTGGATTCGCCGCTATTTCTGGCTCTGGATCGCCTATCAGACGGTGAAGGGTCTCGCGACGACCACTTTCGTTTGGCTGCCGCTTCTGTACGTGTTCCTGTCGACGTGACGGGGCCACGAAAGGAGCGCGACGATTTCCGCGCAGGACACCGCAAACCGCAAGAACCTTCTGCTGCTGATCCAGCTTCGCTGGATCGCGGTGCTGGGGCAGGTCGCGACCATCGCCTTCGTGCAGTTCGTGCTGCAGATCGCGCTGCCGCTTTCCTCGATGCTGGCGGTGGTGCTGTTCCTGGTCGTGCTGAACGGCATCAGCCTGTTGCGTCATCGCACCGGCGCATCGACCACGGGCGGCGCATTGCTGCTCGAACTGCTGCTCGACGTGGCCGCGCTTACCACGCAGCTCTATCTGAGTGGCGGGGCGTCGAATCCCTTCGTGTCGCTCTATCTGCTGCAGATCATCCTTGCGGCCGTGCTGCTGGAGGCGCGGCCGGCGTGGATCCTGGTCGGCGTGACCACGGCCTGCTTCGTCGGGCTCACCCTGTTCAGCCGGCCGCTCGACCTGCCGCATCGCCATGACGGAGATCCTTTCGGTCTCCACCTTCAGGGCATGTTCATCGCCTATGTGCTGGCGGCGGGCCTGATCGTGTTCTTCGTCACCCGCATCGGCCGCAACCTGCGTGAGCGTGACGCCCATCTCGCCGCGCTGCGCCAGCGCTCGGTCGAGGAGGAGCTGGTCGTGCGCATGGGCCTGCTCGCCTCCGGGGCGGCGCACGAGCTGGGCACGCCGCTCGGCACGCTCTCGGTGATCGTCAACGACTGGCAGAAGATGCCGGCCCTCATTGCCGATCCCGACCTCGCCGAGGACCTCGACGCAATGGAAGAGCAGCTCCTGCGCTGCAAGGAGATCGTCTCCAAGATCCTGTCCTCGTCGGGCGAGATGCGGGCCGAGGGCGCGGGTCCCACCACCGTCACGCGCTTCTTCGATGCCCTGGTCGAGGATTGGCGGACCAGCCGCTGGCCGCCCGCCCTGCATTACGACAATCGCTTCATGCCCGACCAGGCCATCGCGACCGACGTGGTCCTGGCGCAGGGCATCGCCAACATCTTCGACAATGCGCTGGAGGCGTCGCCCGACTGGATATCGATCGCTCTCGGCCGGCAGGGCGACGCGGCGGTGCTGACGGTCGAGGATCGCGGGCCGGGCTTCGCCGACCGCATCCTCGTCCAGTTCGGCAAGCCCTACCAGACGACGAAGTCCCGGCCGGGCAGCGGGCTCGGCCTGTTCCTGCTGGTCAACGTGGCGCGCAAGCTGGGCGGCGAGGTCAGGGCGGAGAACCGCGCCGGCGGCGGCGCGCGCGTCGTCGTGCGGCTGCCGCTCGCCCGCCTCGCGCTGGAGGTGCGCCATGGCGGATAGGCCGCGCCTGGTGATCGTCGACGACGACCCGGCCTTCGCGCGCGCCATGCGCCGCTCCTTCGAGCGCCGGGAGTACGACGTGCGGGCCTCTGCGACGTCGGAGGCCCTCGACGACGCGCTGCGCGACTTCCGGCCGGGCTTTGCCATCGTCGACCTCAAGCTCGGGGGCGATTCCGGCCTGCATTGCGTGCGTCGTCTCGCCGCCCTCGACCCGTCCATGCGCATCGTCGTGCTGACGGGGTTCGCGAGCATCTCGACGGCCGTCGAGGCGATCAAGCTCGGCGCCTGCCACTATCTCGCCAAGCCGTCCAATGCCGACGACATCGAGGCGGCGTTTGCACGGGCCGACGGCGACGCCGCCGTACCGCTCGGCACGCGCCCGACCTCACTCAAGACGCTGGAATGGGAGCGCATCCACGAGATGCTGGTCGAGACCGATTTCAACGTCTCGGAGACGGCGCGCCGCCTCGGCCTGCACCGCCGCACGTTGGCCCGCAAACTCGCCAAGCGACGCGTCACCTGATCGGGCGGTCCTGTCTCTCGAGGTCGGCTTCGCTCTCGCTGACCATCAGGACGAGGATCAGCATGCCGAGCCCGAGGAAGGCGATGGGGCCCGCGAAGTCGAGGCCGGCCACGTTGACGGCGATCACGACCAGCGCCGCGATGTTGGCGAGGCCGAGCGGCGTGCCGACGATGCGGCCGATGGCGGCCAATAGCTGCCCCAGCACGCCCGCGGCGATTTCGACGGTGAAGCGCACGAGGAGCAGCGGCCGGCGCAGCAGGGCGGCGATCAGCGTCGTGACGCCGCCCATCACGCCCACGACGGCGGCGCCGGCCGTTATGGCGGTCGCGGCGATGGCACGCCCCACGAGGCGCGGCAGACCATGGGGATCGGCGAGCCGGCGGCCGGCGATGCGCAGGGCCGCCGGCAGGACTCCGAGGCCGATGCCCAGCAGCACGCCGATCTGGGCGCCGCGCAGCCCGCCGACGAGAAAGCCGATCAGGATGCACAAGCCGGTGTTGATGGCGACGGTGATGCCGAAAGCGGCACCGCGATAGCGGTCGAGGGAGGACATGGTTTCTCCTTGGGAAATCTTGGAATGAAGGAAGCACTCGGCATCGACGGCCGCTCCGAACGGCTTCCGCCGGGCAGGTCGTGGTGGTGCCGCAGGCAGCACGGCGGGCACGCGCAGGCGCCCCGCGGCGCGATCAGGCGATGAGGGGAGGGGCGCGGGCCTGGAGGGGGCCGTCGCGTATGCCGGCAGTCCCAACCGTGGGGGCGGCGGCCATGACGGATGCCGCGCGGACGACCGGCGGTTCGACTGTGAAGATTGCCGAAGGGCCGACCATCGCCGTGGCATGGGCGAGGCCGAGGCAGCATTGATGGATCTTCGCGGCATCCGGGATCGGGGCCTCGCCGCTGTCGGTATCGGCAGCCGGCAGGCAGAAGACGCCCCAGAAGCGCGCGGCCTCCATCGGTCCGCCATCTCGCAGCAGGGCTGCATGAGCGAGCGGCTGGAAGAAATTGAGCGTGATCGCGAACAGGGCCGCGGCGAACGCGACCGCGCGCCTGCCGGTAACGGGGCCCGTACGATCCATGACGTTATACTAGAGGCCGCCCGCCCGGCCCCTCAAGCGGGCGCGCCCCGCGCAATGTCGCAGGGCCGGTCGACCTCTACCTGCGAGCCGAAGCCAGGCCCGAGGCGTTCAGCCCAGGGCGCCGGCGCTGCGCAGCCGGTCCAGACCCTGCTGGTCGTAGCCCAGTTCTCGCAGCACCTCGTCGGTATGGGCGCCGTGCTCCGGCCCGGCGCCGGGTGCCGCCGGTTCGGGCGCAAATGACATGCGGATCGGCGCGGAGATCGCGCGCGGCATGTCGTCCTGCCGAGTCTGCACGACCGTGCCGTTGGCCTCGGCCTGTTCGTCGTCGGGCACGTCGCGCAGGACGCCGAGCAGACCGAAGGTGATCTCGTGGCGGCGCAGGCGCTCCTTCCATTCGGGCCAGGGACGGCCCGCGAACACGCGATCGAGGATTGCCGCCAGGTCGGTGGCGTGGGCACGTCGCTTCTCGGTCGTCTCGAAGCGCGGATCGTCCATCAGGTCGGTGCGTTCGAGCGCCTGGCAGAGTTCGGGCCAGAGCTTGTCCTCGCGCACGATCGTGAGCTGGATCCAGCGGCCGTCGGACGTGCGGTACTGGTTGGCCAGCGCGCTGCGCGGCTTGGTGCGCGGCGGGCGCGGCGCAACATAGGCGCCGAGCAGGGCGCCCTGGGCCAGGATCGCATTCGACCACAGGCCGCTCGCATGCAGCGACGTGCCGACCTCGCTGCCTTCGCCGGCGCGTTCGCGGTGCAGCAGCGCCATGGCGATGGCGGCGAACAGGTTCATGCCGGCCATCTGGTCGCCCTGCGCGGGCAGAGAGAAAGCGGGCGGGCCGCCTTCGTAGGTCAGGGCGTCGAGCAGGCCGGAGCGGGCGAAGAAGGCCGTCGAATCGAAACCCGGCTGGTCGGCATCCGGGCCCTGCTCGCCGTAGCCGGTCAGCGAGGCGTAGATCAGGCGCGGGTTGGCGGGCTTCACGTCGGCGTAACGCATGCGCAGCCGCTCGCGGACCTTCATTGGGAAGTTCACCACCATGACGTCGGCCGTGGCGACCAGACGGTCGAATGCCTCCCGCCCCAGCGGGTTCTTGAGGTCGAGCACGACCGAGCGCTTGTTGCGGTTCGTCATGTGCCAGCAGAAGTTGACCGGATGCTGCGGAATTGAATGGGCCTGGCCGAGCTTGCGCTGCGGGTCGCCCTCGCCGGGCGGTTCGATCTTGATGACTTCGGCGCCGTAGTCGCCCATCACCGTCGTGGCGACGGGAGCGGCGATGAAGCTGGCCAGGTCGAGGACCCTCAGGCCCTGCAACGGCAACGGTCCGCGCATTGAGTTTTTCCTTTCGAACGCCTACACCCAGCCTATCCGGGGAGAAAGCTTTCAGGTCAATGGCCGGCAGGTTTCGCAATTTCTGGCTGGTAGGCGCCTTTCTGCTCGTGATCCTCGCGGTCGGGCTCGTCCTGCAGTCGGCCCTGTGGGCCTGCGCTGCCGCCGCCCTGCTGGGTATCGTGGGCGTCGTGGCGTTGCGCGGCAATCGCTGGCGCAGCGCCGCGCTCCTCGCGACCGCGCTGGCGCTCAGCCTGGTGGCGCTCGACCTCTTCGCCGGGCTGCTCTCGCCGAAGGCCATGAACATGGGCGTCGTGACCCGCACGATTCCCCAATGGTGGCCGCCGCCCGACCCGATCCTGGGTTTCCGGCCCAAGCCCGACAGCGAAGTCATCGCCACGGCGACCTGGGGCTCCGAGTTGGTCTATCGACAGACCTATCATTTCGATTCTGCCGCGGCGCGCGTGACGCCGCCGGCGCCGGATGCCAGCGAAACCTACCTGTTCATCGGTGATTCGTTCATCTTCGGGCAGGGGCTGCGCGACGACGAGACGATGCCGTCACAATTCACGAAGCAGAATGTCCCGGTCGCCCGAAGCGTCAATCTCGGGGTGCCGGGCTACGGGCCCAACCACCTCGTTCGCGCCTTCGAAGCCGGTCTCCTCGATCGCTATACCGAGCGCAAGGTCAAGGCCGTGGTGACATGGATCATCCCGGCGCATCTGCAGCGGGTGACGGGCGACGGCTCCTGGCTCGGTTCCTCGCCGCGTTACGTTCTGGAGAACGGCGTGCTGCGCTACACCGGCTCGTTCAACGAACATCGCTGGCGCGATCCCATCGCCGGTCTCCGCTACCTGCTCGGCCAGCAGTTCGCCTTCATCGACGCGATCGGCCAGCGTCAGCGCCAGGAGGAGCAAATCGAGCTGTTCCTGGCCCTGATGGCGAAGTTGCAGGCCGATGCGCGCGAGAAGTTCGGCGCCCCCCTCGTCATCATCTATTCCTGGCCCGACGAGCAGACGCGGCATCGCTACGGCGATTCCAAGGTGGAGCAACCTCTGCTCGTCGAGACACTCGTGCGACTGCGCAAGCTTGGCGCACCGATGTTCAGTGAGTCGTCGGCGACCTACGGTCAGGACGTCAGGAATCTGATGATCCCGCACGACGGGCATCCCTCGGCCTTCACCTCCGAGTTGATCGCGGCCGCCTTGAAGAAGCTGCTGCAAGGACCCTGAGCGGCGATCCCGAACGGGCGGCGGCTCTGCGCCCGTTTCAATTGACAGTTCACCTGCAAACCCGGCAGCCTGTCGCCAACAGGATCGTCCGCATGAACGGATGACCGAGGAAGCGTCTTTGCGGGAGGATTAACAGGGTGAACCGTTTCACACCCATGCTCTCGCCTGATCGGCCCCTTCCGGCCGTTTCCGCCGGAGCACCCGGCGTTCGCGACGGGAAGGGTTGATGCAGGCCTATATCGTGCGCCGTGTCCTGGCGCTCATTCCGACTCTGTTCTTCGCCAGCCTCATCGTTTTCGTGACGGTGCGCATGATTCCCGGCGACGTCATCGACCTGATGCTGAGTCAAAACGACATCGCGGCCTCCAAGATGGGCCGCGAACAGCTCGAGCAGGCGCTGGGCCTCGATCAGCCGATGTGGATCCAGTATGGACGCTGGGTCGGCGCCATCCTCTTCCATGGCGATTTCGGCCGCTCGCTCTGGCAGAACACACCTGTCGCCGAACAGCTCCTGCAGCGCCTGCCCGTCACCTTCGAACTCGGCCTGATGGCGCTGATCGTGGGCCTGTTCGTCGCCATTCCGATCGGCGTCTACTCGGCGATCCGCCAGGACACGCCCGGCGACTACGTGGCGCGCTCCTTCTCCATCCTGATGCTCGCGGTGCCGAGCTTCTGGCTGGGCACCATGGTGATGGTCTTCCCGTCGATCTGGTGGGGATGGTCGCCGCCCATCCAGTTCGTGCCCTTCTCGAAGGATCCCTGGGGCAACCTCAGCCAGATGATCATCCCGTCGATCATCCTGGGCTGCGCCCTCTCGGCCATCACCATGCGCCTCACGCGCACCATGATGCTCGAGGTACTGCGCCAGGACTTCATCCGCACCGCCTGGGCCAAGGGGTTGGGCGAGAGGCTGGTGGTGGCGCGGCATGCGCTGCGCAACGCGCTGATCCCGGTGGTGACCCTGATCGGCCTGCAGGCCCCGCTGCTGATCGGCGGCGCCGTCATCATGGAGCAGATCT
Organism: Reyranella sp.; assembly: GCF_965228225.1. GTDB lineage: Bacteria > Pseudomonadota > Alphaproteobacteria > Reyranellales > Reyranellaceae > Reyranella. The sequence goes on from NZ_OZ245801.1 coordinate 5,222,645, forward strand.
TCGTCATTCCCGGCATGGGCCTGCTGCTGCTCGATGCGGTCAGCCAGCGCGACTACCCCATCATCACCGGCGTGTTCCTGATCGTGGGCGTCGCGGTGATGTTCATCAACCTGATCGTCGACCTGAGCTACGGCCTGCTCGATCCCAAGGTGAGGTACCGCTGATGGCCTCGGTCGCCGACACCACGGCCGTCGTCCCGCCGCGCCGCAAGCGCGGCCCGGTGCTGCATTTCCTCGGCCGGCTGTTCCGGGAGAAGCCGCTGGGTGCCGCCGGGGCAGTCGTGTTCGTGCTGTTCCTGTTCTGCGGGATCTTCGCCGACGTGCTGGCGCCCTACGGCATGAACCAGATCGCGCCGCTCAACCGGCTGAAGCCGCCCTCCTGGGCGTTTCCCTTCGGCACCGACAATCTCGGCCGCGACATGCTCTCGCGCTGCCTCTACGGCGCCCAGCTCTCGGTCATCATCGGCTTCTGCGCCGCGGGGATCGCCACGATCATCTCGGTCTTCCTCGGCATCATCTCGGGCTATCTCGGCGGCAAGTTCGACCTCGTGCTGCAGCGCTTCGTCGATGCCTGGATGAGCTTCCCCGACCTCATCATCCTGATCGTGGTCGTCTCGGTCGTCGGGCCCGGCATGCCGCAGATCATCGTGACGCTGGGCCTGCTGCTGGGCATCGCCGGTTCGCGCATCATCCGCGGCGCCGTCGTGTCGGTGCGCGAGAACATGTACGTCCATGCCGCGCAATCGACCGGTGCGTCGACCTTCCGCATCCTGTGGCGCCACATCCTGCCCAACGTCATGGCGCCGGTGATCGTGCTGTTCACCACCCGTGTCGGCACGGTGATCCTGGCCGAATCGGGCCTGTCGTTCCTCGGCCTCGGTGTGCCGCCGCCGGCGCCGACCTGGGGCGGCCTGCTGTCGGGCAGCGGACGCACCTTCATGCTGCAGGGGCCGTGGCTCGCGCTGGCCCCGGGCCTCTGCCTCACCATCGTGGTCTACGCCACCAACATGTTCGGCGACGCCCTGCGCGATCTTCTGGATCCGCGAATGAGGGGCTCACGCTGACGAAACCAACGAAAAGAAACGCGGAGGAAACGATGACGATGAAGAAGTGGGCCAGGGGGCTCCTGTCCGGCGCGCTGGGACTGGCACTCGCCGGAACGGCGCAGGCGCAACAGGAGAAGCCGAAATATGGCGGCACGCTCGAAGTCGGCACGGTCTATGTGACGCTGTCGGCCCTGTCGTTCGATCCGGCCGACTGGAACTGGAAGCTGAACCACGATACCGGGCAGTTCTACGAGCAGCTCTTCGCCGCCGACCTGTCCCAGAGCAAGCGCAACGGCGGCAAGTATCCCTTCTATGCCGATGCCTGGCTGCCCTCCGATGCGATCCGCGGCGAACTCGCCGAGAAGTGGGTGTGGAGCGACAATCCGCTCAGGCTCACGATCGACCTGCGCAAGGGCGTGATGTTCCCCGAGAAGCCGGGCGTCATGAAGGAGCGCGAGCTGACCGCCGAGGACGTCGTCTTCGCCTTCAATCGCCTGGTCAACAGCCCCAAGAAGATCGCGGGCTATTTCGACCATGTCGAGAAGGTCGAGGCGACCGGCAAGTACACGGTCGTCTTCACCTTCAAGTACTTCAACGCCGAGTGGGATTATCGCTTCGGCTGGGGCTACTACTCGACCATCACGCCGAAGGAAGTGGCCGATGCCGGCGCCACCAACTGGAAGAACGTGAACGGCACCGGTCCGTTCATGCTGAGCGACTTCGTCCAGGGCAGCTCCAACACCTACTCCAAGAACCCGATCTACTGGGACAAGGAGAAGATCGACGGCGTCGAGTACAAGCTGCCGTTCCTCGACAAGGTCGTCTATCGCACCATCAAGGACGAGGCGACCTACCTGACGGCGCTGCGCACGGCCAAGCTCGACCTCCTGGAGAACATCCGCTGGAGCGCCGCCGACGACCTGAAGAAGACGACGCCGCAGCTCAAATGGTCGCGCTGGCTGGGCATGAGCGGCCAGTTCCTGGCGATGCGGGTCGACACCAAGCCGTTCGACGATATCCGCGTGCGCCGGGCGCTCAACATGGCGGTCAACAAACAGGAGATCGTGAAGGCCTATTACGGCGGCAACGCCGAACTCTTCGCCTATCCGCAGCATCCTGACTATCTCGGCTATTTCGAGCCGCTGGAGGCGATGCCGGACTCGGTGAAGGAGCTGTACGCCTTCAATCCCGACAAGGCGAAGAAGCTGCTCGCCGAGGCGGGCTATCCCAAGGGCTTCAGCTTCAAGGTCCAGGTCTGCTCCTGCAATCCCGACCACATGGACCTGCTGCCGCTGGTCGCCGCCTACCTCGAGGCGGTGGGCGTCAAGCTCGAGATCCAGCCGATGGAATATGCGGCCTTCCTCTCGGCCATGACGACCAAGACCAACGCCCCCGGCTACTTCATGAACAACGGCCACACCAACCCGACGACGACGATCCGCAAGAGCTTCGTCACCAAGGAGGTGTGGAACCCGTCGCAGTATTCCGACCCCGCCTTCGACAAGAAGGTGGCCGAGATGTACCTCGAGCGGGACGAGGCCAAGCGCCAGGTCATGATCAAGGCGCTGACGCGCGAGATCCTCGAGAAGACGCCGTACATCTGGCTGCCGACGCCCTACATCTATACGGCGTGGTGGCCGTGGGTGAAGGGCTACAACGGCGAGCTGCGCGCCGGCGCGGTGCGTCCCGGCCCGATCTACGCCCGCATGTGGGTCGACCAGGACCTCAAGAAGAAGATGGGCAAGTGACCCTCAGCCCATGACCGCTCCGCTTCTCAGCGTCCGCAACCTGTCGACCCGCTTCCGCACCGAGCGCGGCACGGTGCGGGCGGTCGACGGCGTGTCGTTCGACGTGGCCGCCGGCGAGACGCTGGCGATCGTCGGGGAATCGGGCTCGGGCAAGAGCGTGACCGCGCTCTCGATCCTGCGCCTGATTCCCGATCCACCGGGCAAGATCGAGGAGGGCGAGATCCTCTTCGAGGGCCGCGACCTGCTGAAGCTCGACGATGCCGGCATCCGCGCGATCCGCGGCGACCGCATCGCCATGATCTTCCAGGAGCCGATGAGCTCGCTCAATCCGGCGCTGACGGTCGGCCTGCAGGTCGGCGAGCCGATCAACCTGCATCGCAAGACGGTGTGGGCCAAGGCGCTCGACAAGGCCGCCGAGCTTCTCGGCAAGGTGCGCATCCCTGACGGGCGCAGCCGGCTGTCGTCCTATCCGCACCAGTATTCCGGTGGCATGCGCCAGCGGGTCATGATCGCCATGGCGCTGGCCTGCCAGCCGCAGCTCATCATCGCCGACGAGCCGACGACGGCGCTCGACGTCACGGTGCAGGCGCAGATCCTGGCGCTGCTCAAGGAACTGACGCGCGAGGCCAACTCGGCGATGATCCTGATCACCCACGATCTCGGCGTCGTGGCGCGCTACGCCGACCGGGTCGTGGTGATGTATGGCGGCCGCATCGTCGAGACCGCGCCGGCGCGCCTTCTCTACAAGACGCCGCGCCATCCCTATACGCGCGGCCTCATGGCCTCGGTGCCGCGCCTCGACGGCGACACCGACCGGCCGCTGGTCCCGATCGAGGGCCAGCCGCCCGATCTTGCCACCCTGCCGCCGGGCTGCGCCTTCGCGCCGCGCTGCAAGGAGGCGACCGATCGCTGCCGAGCCGAGCGGCCGCCGCTGGTCGAGAGCGCCCCCAACCACTTCTCAGCGTGCTTCTTCCATGACCGCCTCGCCGCCTAAACCGGCCCCCAGCGACATCGTCCTGAAGGTCGAAGACCTCAAGATTCACTTCCCGATCACGGCGGGCGCGATCCTGCGCAAGCAGGTCGGCACGGTGAAGGCCGTCGACGGCGTGAGCTTCAGCGTGGCGCGCGGCGAGACGCTGGGGCTGGTGGGCGAATCGGGCTGCGGCAAGTCCACGACCGGGCTGGCCATCCTGCGCATGCTCGACGTCACCGACGGCAGGATCGAGTTCGAGGGCGAGGACATCACGCGCCACGACCGCAAGCGCATGCGGCCGATCCGCCGCCGCATGCAGATGGTCTACCAGGACCCCTATGGCTCGCTGAACCCGCGCATGAAGGTGGCGGACATCGTGGGCGAGCCGCTGGTCGTCCACGGCATGGCGTCCGACCAGGACAAGTATCGCGCGCGCGTCGCCGATCTCCTGCGCATGGTCGGCCTGCTGCCCGACATGGCCGAGCGCTATCCGCACGAATTCTCCGGCGGCCAGCGCCAGCGCATCGGCATTGCCCGCGCGCTCGCCCTCGAGCCGACGTTATTGATTTGCGATGAGCCGGTCTCGGCACTCGACGTGTCGATCCAGGCGCAGGTCGTGAACCTGTTCATGGAGCTGCAGGAGCGACTAGGCCTCACCTACATCTTCATCGCCCACGATCTCAGCGTCGTGCGCCACATCAGCGACCGTATCGCGGTGATGTATCTCGGCCGGATCGCCGAGATCGCCACCCGGGTCCAGCTCTACAAGGATCCGCTGCATCCCTATACGCAGGCGCTGCTGGCTGCCGTGCCGATCGCCGATCCGGAGCTGGAAGCGGCCCGCGGCGCCGACATCATCGCCGGCGAAATCCCCAGCGCCATGCGCCCGCCGCCCGGCTGCCGCTTCCACACGCGTTGTCCCAAGGCGATGGACGTCTGCAAGGCGGTCGATCCGCCGCTGAAAGAGATGGACGACGGAAGAGCCGTCGCCTGCCATCTGCATTCATAGCTGGGAGCGCTGCAGCGCCGCACATTGTTCGAGGACCCAGGCCTTCCGTTCCTCGAACACCGACGACGGGCGGTTGAGCTCGGGGCGCTGGTGGAACCAGCCGATGGTCGCCATCCAGCGGATCAGCCGGAACTGCGGGATCAGGCTCAGCGCTTCGTCGGGGACGGGGCGGGTGGCGCGGTAGCCGGCAAGGAAGGCGCGCTCGATCTCGGCGGCATTGGGCTTGGTCTGCCAGTGCGTGAGTGCGGTGGCGATGTCGTACTGATGCCAGCCATAACCTGCATCGTCGAAGTCGATGACCGTGAGCCGGTCGCCGTCGACGACGATGTTGCCCGGGTGCATGTCGGCGTGGATCAGGCTGTAAGCGGACGAGGCCTGGCTCAGGCGGCTCAGCAGGTCGTGCATATGCTGGCGGACATCGAGGAGAAGGCGCCGCTCGGCGGCCGAGAGCGAGCGATGCTCCCAGAATTCGCCCCAGTGAGGCGCCATCCCCATCAGCCCGTCGCTGTCGAGCGCGTGGCGCTTGAACCCCGATGGCGGCCGCCAGGCGCTGGCCTGCATGTGCATCGCGGCGGTGATGGCGCCGAGCTGCTTGAAGGACTCCTCGACGAGCGTCTGGTCGGCGGTCTCCGCCAGCACGTCGGAGAGTAGGCGGCCTTCCGTCCAGCTCGCCAGGCCGGCGAAGCGCCGCTCGCCGGTGGCGGGGATCGTCACCGGCACATAGTCCTGTCCGTCGCGCGTCATCACGGCGTCGGGGACGTCGATGCCGGCCTCGGCGAGCGCCCGGATCCAGGCCCGTTCGGAAACCAGCTCGTCGAGCGTGTGATAGCCGGGCCGGTGCAGGCGAAAAACGTAAGGCCTGCCGTCGCGGCCGTCGGTCACCCGAAACGTCACGTTCTCGGAGAGCGACACCAGGGTCAGGTCCTGCGCGTCGATCGGAAAGGCCTTCAGGGCGGCGTGGGCGGCCGGCGTGAATGTCCGCTCGACGGTCTCGTTGTCCATCGAGGCCTCAGCCGTCGACTTCCGCCATCGTGGCATCGAAGGCGACGATGAATTCTTCCGCGTGCCCCTGCGTGAAGACCAGCGGCGGGCGGATCTTCACGACGTTCCTGTAGGCGCCGGCATTGCTCGTGAGGAAGCCGCGATCCTTCAGGCGGTTGATGATGTCGACCGCCTTGTCCATGTCGGGCTCGCGCGCGGCGTCGGTCTTGGCGATCTCGACGCCGATGAACAGCCCGTGACCGCGCACGTCGGCGATCGACGCGAAGCGGCCCTTGCGCTCCGCCAGCGCCGCTTTCAGGAACGCGCCGACGCTGGCGACGTTCGCGGCGAGCCCCTCGCGCTCGATGACATCGATCACCGCCATGCCGACCGCCGCCTGCAGCGGGCTCGAGGCGAAGGTGTTGAAGTAGCGCGTGGCGGCCCGGAAGGTCTCGACCAGCTTGCGGCTCGCGGCGGTGGCGGCCAGCGGCAGGCCGTTGCCCATCGGCTTGCCGGTGACGACGATGTCGGGCGTGAAGCCCAGCACGTCGTAGCCCCACCAGACGCCGCTGCGGCAATAGCCGGCCTGGACCTCGTCGGCGATCACCAGGCCGCCCGCCGCGTGCACGATCTCGGTGGCGCGCGCCATGAAGCCGCGCGGCACGTCGGGCAGGCCCTCGTTGGCGAAGATCGAGCAGACGATCAGGCCCGCAAAGCCCGTTCCGTCCTCCTCGAAACTGCGGATGACCTGCCGCAGCCGGTCGAGATAGGCCTCGCAGAGTTCGTCCTCGCCGGCGCCGGGCACCAGCGGGCGCAGCATCTCGGGGAAGGGGATCGCGCGCACGTCGCCGGCGGTGTTCTGGCCGCTGCCGATGCGCGTCATCTTGCCGACCGCCTCGCTGTTGCCGTGATAGGTGGCGTTGGTGCAGACGATGCCCGCCTTGCCGGTGGCCATGCGCGCCATGCGCAGCGCCACCTCGTTGGCCTCGGTGCCGGAGCAACTGAAGATCACGCTCTCGATCTCGGGCCCGTGCAGCGCCGCGAGCCGCTCGGCGAAGGTCACGATGCCTTCGTGCAGGTAGCGGCTGTGGACGTTGAGCGTCGACTGCTGGCGCGCCATTGCCTCGGCGACGTGGGGATTGGCGTGACCGACGCACGGCACGTTGTTGTACATGTCGACGTAGCGCCGGCCCTCGGGGTCGAACAGCTCGACACCCTGGCCCCGCACGATGTGCAGGGGCGTGCTGTAGAAGAGGGGCGAGCCGGCGCCGAAAGCGCGGTCGCGACGTGCTGCGAGTGAGTCAGCCGGTGCCGTCGCGTTCATGGTCTCCGTCCTACATCTTCCCCGAAACGATGCGTGCGCCCAGGGCCCAGCGATGGACCTCGGACGGGCCATCGTAGATTCGGAAGGCGCGGGAGTCGCGGAAGAAGCGCTCGACCACGGTGTCGCGGGTGATGCCGAGGCCGCCCAGGATCTGCATGCAGCGGTCGGCGACGCGGAAATAGGCCTCCGAGCAGATCACCTTGGACATCGAGCTTTCGTTCGAGGCGCGCTCGCCCTGGTCGAGCAGCCAGGCGGTGTGCCAGATCGACAGCCGCGCCTGGTTCATGTCCATCAGATTGTCGGCCAGCATGAACGACACGCCCTGATGCTCGCCCAGCGTCTTGCCGAACGCGACGCGGTGGCGCGCATAGTCGGTGGCGATGTCCTGGGCGCGCACCGCCGCGCCCAGCCAGCGCATGCAGTGGCTGAGGCGGGCCGGCGCGAGCCGGACCTGGGCGTAGCGGAAGCCCTTGCCGATCTCGCCCAGCACGGCGTCGGCCGGCAGGCGCAGGTTCTTGATCTCGATCACGCCGTGGCCGCCGGTGAAGCTCGAATCCATCGTGTCGAGCGTGCGCTCGAGACGGATGGCGGGATCGGGCAGGTCGGCCAGGAACATGGTGGCGTGGCCGTCCATCGGCCCGCCCTCGTTCTTGGCCATGATGATGGCGCAGCCCGCACCCTCGGCGCCGGTGATCAGCCACTTGCGGCCGTTGATCACCCACTCGTTGCCTTCAAGGCGCGCGGTGGTCGTCATCAGGCTGGGGTCGGAGCCGGCGCCGCCAGGCTCGGTCATGCAGAAGATCGAGCGGATCTGGCCCGTCGCCATGCGCTTCAGGAAGTGCTCGCGCTGGTCGGGCCGGGCCACGACGTCGAGCAGGTGGATGTTGCCCTCGTCGGGCGAGGCGCAGTGGATCGCCGTCGGCCCCAGGATCGAATAGCCCGCCGCCTCGAAGACATGGGCGCGGCCGACCTGGCTCAGCGCCTGGCCGCCATATTCCTTCGGCACCTGCGGCGCGAACACGCCGGCGGCCTTCGCCAGCGCGTTCATCTCGATCCGCAGCTCGTCGGTCGGCCCGTGCGCCGTCCAGCGCGGATCGGTCTCGTAGGGAATGATCTTGTCTTTGACGAAGTCCTTCACCTTGGCGGCGAGATCGGTGATCGCCGCCGGCGGCGTGAAATTGAGGTCGTCGATCTTCTGCTTGGCCGTCACGAAACTCTCCCGCGTTGCGGGCGGGAACCTAGCACGGGTGCGGGGCCGGATGGAGACCAGAGCCTCGCAAGGCAATATGAAACTATGTATGCCCTCCGCGCCGAGAGGGATTCTTTGGGACACATCTCAAGGCATCGTGCGATCTTTGATGCTCTTCTCGACCAAGAAGTCGACTGTGGCCCTAGGTAAATCCTCAAGGGTTTCGTCGTATGCCGTTCCGTGCCGCCGTTGCTCTTCTCCGCCTCCATCATCGCCTCACATGACGCGGGGCAAAAGAACTATCGCCGTGCAGTGGAAAGGGGCCCGGACTGGCGCGGGCGGACAAGTATCATTAGCCTAGTGGGCCACACCGATTGCAACCACTGTACGAACCAGCGGCGGCCCACAAATGCCCAAGAAGACAATAAACGACGAGGAGATCGCTCTCATAAAAGCGATGTTGGCGAATAAAATTAAGAACAAGGATATTCAGTTCTTTTTCAACCGGCCAGACCGTCCCGTGAATTCCGGCCGCATTTCCCAGATACGCAAGGATAGCTACGCCAACTCCAAGCAAATAATTCGTGCGACGGACGATGAGCTTTCCAACTTCATTGCCACTCATTCAGGGAACGGTGGCGCTATCGTTGTGCCCACGTCGGACGCCGCAGCATCCAAAGGCCCATTGTCTCCGGAAGCGCTGATCGGTCTCTTCGAAGAGACCGGTGTAGGGCTCAACTGGCGACTGCGCGTTGGAGAAACTGATCAGCATGAATGTAAGTCCTCCTTTGGTATCAAACACGCGCATCACTGGTTAAAACCCATGGCCGGTTTGGCAAATAACCGTGGGGGCTACATTCTCTTCGGTGTTCATGACAAAGGGAAAGTTGATCAGTCTGGCTTCGACCTAAGCCATGTGGTGTGCGGCATCGGTGATGAGTTTGCAAAGACTGATCCCGCCACTATCGCAAACCGGGTTAGAGCCACATTTGACCCCACTCCAAGATTTGAAGTGATCACCATTGCCGTTGGTGGCTTAACCGTAGGCATTATGCATGTGGAACAGCACCCTAGCCGACCGGTAATCGCTCTTCGAACAGAGCAAGATGTTCGCGAAGGGGAAATCTACTACCGATATCCAGGTGTCACGACGCGCATCAAGTACAGCGATTTCCGATCAATGCTTGACGAACGGGACGCACGATCTCGGGCCGCTATGGTTCCCATGATTGAACATTTGCTCGCCTTGGGTCCCTCGCGGGCGATGGTTGCGGACCTTGAAGCCGGCGCGCTCATGGATGGAAAAGTCGCTATCCATATTGATGATGCATTGGTGAAGCGCCTAACATTTATCAAGGAAGGCGAGTTTTCAGAAAGGGACGGCGCGCCGGCACTTCGCTTGTTAGGCAACGTGACCACCACCACTACGGCCGCCCATATCCTAAGGAAGGGCGTTGTCACGAGGGCCGATCTAGTCGGCGACTTTCTGAGCCAAAATGTCTCGATTGACCCGAAAGAAAGTATCCGCTTTGCCATTGAAGCGAGCCAAGGAGTTTGGGTCCCTCTCCGCTACTTCGCCAAGCAGGCGGGCATGACACGCGCTCAACTGATGGGCTTTGTTAGCTCGGCAAACGCTCCGTCTCCTCGCAAGCAATTATTTGTGGCGCGGCTTAAGCAAAAGGATGCGGCTTACAAGAAGGCAGGAGGCGCGGCAGCGGGAGTGCTCGACGCTTTCGAGAAGGGCAATGAAATCTCAGCGCCAAGATCGAGCAAGGAGGCGGGGGTAATTGCTAGCGCCATTATCGGACTGGACAAGAATTCGACGGTTCCGTTGGCGGTGCTGCTTCGAATTCTTGGCGAGTTGGTCAAAGTGGCGGTCGGCGGTCCGGCTAGTACCGTGCGGCGCGCCCTCTGCCGCGTCGACGAGCTATTCTTCGAACTCTGAGTGCGGCAGGTGAGTGATCATGATGGAAGACTGACGCGAGCGGCACCCGATCATGATTAACCTCAAGCGGCCCCTCTTCGGATCGAGAACGAGCGCTGCTACCAGTGCATGGATTGATCAATTTGTTTCTTGCTTGAGCAGGCTGGCGTGTTGCCGGCGAGGGCGCCGCAGAGCAGTATGCAACCGTTGCGTGCTTTACTAATACACTGTGCGTTCTTTAATTGTTCCCGGCGCAGAACGGGAGCAGGGCATGCAGGCGACGGTTCGGACGGTGGCGTTCCAGGGCATCGATGTCCTGCCGGTGGACGTTCAGGTGCTGGTGGCGCCGGGGACCATCGCCTTCGCGGTTGTCGGGCTGGCGGACAAAGCGGTGGGCGAAAGCCGCGAGCGGGTGCGGGCCTGCTTCCGGGCGCTGGGGCTGGCCCTGCCGCCGCAGCGCATCACGGTGAACCTGTCGCCGGCCGACCTTGCCAAGGAAGGCAGTCACTACGACCTGCCGATCGCGCTGGGGCTTTTGGCGGCGCTGGGCGTGCTGCCGCGCGAGAGCGTCGAGGGCTTCGTGGTGCTGGGCGAACTGGCGCTCGACGGCTCACTCTGCCGCGTGCCGGGCGTCCTGCCGGCGGCCATTGCCGCCCAGGCCTCGGGGCGCGGCGTGATCTGCCCTTCGGTGTGCGGCGGCGAGGCCGCTTGGGGCGGCTTCGACTCGCTTCCGGACACGGAACGCCCGCCGATCATCGCCGCGCCTTCGCTGCTCTCCCTGATCAACCATCTGCGCGGTCAGCAGACCCTGCCGGCGCCCGAGGCGCTGATGGCCGACGACCGCGCGACCTATCCGGACCTCTCGGAGATCAAGGGGCAGGAGAGCGCCAAGCGGGTGCTCGAGATCGCGGCCGCCGGCGGACATAATCTGCTGATGATCGGGCCGCCGGGCTCGGGCAAGTCGATGCTGGCGGCGCGCCTGCCCGGCCTGCTGCCGCCGCTCGATGCCGAGGAGGCGCTGGAAGCCTCGATGGTGCGCTCGCTGGCCGGCGACCTGGGCGAGGGGCGATTGAGCCGCCGCCGCACCTTCCGCGACCCGCACCATTCTGCGACCCTGCAGGCGCTGGTCGGCGGCGGCGCGCGGCCCAAGCCCGGCGAGGTCTCGCTCGCCCACCATGGCGTGCTGTTCCTCGACGAGCTGCCCGAGTTCAACCGCGCGACCCTCGAAGCCCTGCGCCAGCCGTTGGAGAGCGGCCGGGTGACGGTGGCGCGCGCCAACGCCCACGTCACCTATCCGGCGCGCTTCCAGCTCGTGGCCGCGATGAACCCCTGCCGCTGCGGCCATCTGATGGATCCGAATCGCGCCTGCGCCCGCGGCCCACGCTGCGGCGCCGACTACCAGGCCAAGCTCTCGGGCCCGCTGCTCGATCGCATCGACCTCACCATCGAGGTGCCCGCCGTCGCCGCCGCTGATCTCGCGCTGCCGCCACCGGCCGAAAGCTCGGCCGACATCGCCGCCCGCGTCGCCGCCGCGCGCACCGTCCAGCGCGAGCGGCTCGCCGAACTCGACGCCAAGGGCAAGCTGACCGCCGTCGAAGCCGATCCGGCCGCCGGTCTTCTTGCAGACCGGGCGCGCAACTGGTCCAAGCCGCGCTGCAACGCCGACACCGACGGCGCCCTGCTGGCCGCCATCGCAGAGCCCGACGCCGAGGGCCGCGCCCTGCTCGCCCGCGCCGCCGAGCGCCTCGGCCTCTCCGCCCGCGCCTGGCACCGCACGCTCAGGGTCGCGCGCACCTTGGCGGACCTCGACGGGTCCGACGCCGTGCGCCGCCTCCACATCGCCGAAGCGCTGAGTTATCGCCGGCCGCAGACGCGCTCGATGCTCGCCGCGTGACCCGCTTCAAGGATCGATCAAGACGCCCGGGTTCATCATCCCCTTGGGATCCAGCTCGCGCTTGGCGCCGCGTAGCGCCCGCGCGAACAGTTCGGGCCGCTGCCGGTCGTAGAACGGCCGATGGAAGCGGCCCACCGCATGGTGGTGCGTGGTCGTGCCGCCATGCTCCACCGTCGCGGCGGTGCAGGTCGACAGGACCTCCATGAACTGCGCCAGCGCATCTTTCTTCGGGTCGAACAGGCCGCCGAAGGTGAAATAGAGACACGGCCCGTCGGGATAGACGTGGGTGAAGCGGCAGGTGACGGTGCCGTCGCGGCCCGTCACCGCCTTGATCGTGTCCCGGGCGATCTTCGTGATCTTCGCGTGGAAGTCGCGTGTGCGCTCCCAGGTCATCGAGGTCTCGAAGGTCGAGGACAGGATGCCGCGCGCCACCGCATGTTCGCCATAGTGCGGCGCGCGGATGAACTTGTTGCGCCAGGCGCCGGCGGCGCCGAAACGGTGGGCATTCTCGTCGTCGTCGCTCCGGTCGGCGACGCCTCCGTGGGCGGCACAGATCTCCAGGGCGCGCTTCATCCAGGCATCGAGCGGATGGTCGGGCGATTCGAAGGCCAGCACCAGCACCGCCTCTTCGTTGCTCCACGGGATGCCGGGCAGCGCCTCGCGCGCCTCGAGCAGGCGGCAGTTGGCGGGATAGAGGCCGGCCTGCGTAATGTCGCGCACCGCGTCGGCGCCGGTATAGAAGTCGCGGAAGCGCACGCTGGCGGAGGCGCGGAAGGTCGGCTTCTTGCGCAGGCGCACCCAGGCCTCGGTGATGATGCCCAAAATGCCCTCGGAGCCGATGAACATCCGGTCGGGGCTCGGGCCGGCGCCGGAACCCGGCAGGCGGCGCGTCTCCAGCGTGCCTTCCGGCGTCACGACCCGGGTGCTCTCCACGAAATCGTCGATATGGGTGTAGAGCGTGGCGTAGTGGCCGCCCGAGCGCGTGGCAATCCAGCCGCCCAGCGTCGAGCAGCGATAGGCCTGCATGTAGTGGCGCATGGTGAAGGGCGTGTCGCGCAGCGCATCCTCGATCGCCGGCCCGTAGATGCCGCCCTGGATGCGCGCAGCCTGGCTCACCGCATCGACCTCCAGCACCCTGTCCATGTGACGCGTCGAGATGGTCACGACCTTGTCGAAGGCAGCCGAGGGTTCGATTCCCTTCACGACTGAGGAGCCGCCGCCATAGGGGATCGCCTTGGCGCCGATGCGGTCGCACCAGTCGAGGACCTTGACGATGTCCTCTTCGGTTTCGGGGAAGGCCACCGCGTCGGGCGGGTTGGGCACGGAGCGCATGAACATGCGCAGCGTGTCGAAGCCCGCCTTGCCGTAGCTGTGCTCGAGCCGCGTCAGGTGATCGGTGCGCACCATCGCCTGCAGCGCCGACGGCACCTCGACGCGGCTCGCGCGCAACGTGATCTCGTCGGCCTTGGGCGGCGCTTTCACGTCGAAGCCGGAGAGCCCGTAACGCTGGGCGATCTCGGCCTCCCACGGCCGGATCTCATCTTGGGTCAGGTCCTCGTCGGCGTAACCCCAGGCATAGAACTTCTTCTGCCGCCGCATGTTTCCTCCGACCGATTTTTCATTAGTCGTCTCTTGCTTCTCAGGCGGCGAAGGCGATCGGCTTCGTCGTCCCCTTGATCTGCGTGCGATGCATGATGCGACGGGCCGCTTTGTCGAACGGATCGCGGCGATGCATGGTCGAGCGATTGTCCCACATCACGAGGTCGCCCACCTTCCAGACATGCTGGTAGACGAAGCGCGGCTGCGTGACATGCGCCCACAGCTCTTCCAGCACCGCGTCGGACTGCTCTTTCGTGTAGCCCTCGACATAGGAATTGCGCCGGCGTCCGAGATAGAGCGTGGGGCGGCCGTTGACCGGGTGGCGCAGGATCGCCGGATGCCAGGCGCCGGGCGCGACCATCGGATCGTCGGTCGGCGTTACACCCTTCCTCAGGTAGCCGCCGGAATTGTAGGTGCCATCGTGCTTCACCCTCCGGCCCTCGATCTTCGCGCGCAGGCTCGCGGGCAGGGCGTCGCAGGCCGCCTGCATGCTGGTGAACCAGGTGTTGCCGCCGGTCGGCGGAATCTCCAGCGAGTAGAGCATCGACGCATCGGGCGGCACGTCGAGATAGCTCATGTCGGTGTGCCAGACCGCCTCGCCGTCGCCCAGCGCGCCGATCGGGTCGCCGTTGGGGTCGAGCACGTTCGACACGACATAGATGTCGGGATAGCCCGGCGGGCTGATGCGGCCACGCTCCTGGTTGGGTGGCGGGTCGAGTTCGCCGAAGCGGCGGCTGAAGGCCAGCAGATGATCGTCGCTGAGCTGCTGGCCGCGCAGCAGGATCATCGAATGCGCGTACCAGGCGCGCTCGATGGCGGCGAAGTCCTCGTCGCTGAAGGCGCGCAGATCGACGCCGAGAATTTCCGCCCCGACCGACTCGGTCACCGGCCGCACTGTCACGTTCATTTCAAATCGCCTCCGTGTCTCGGCGCGATGATCGGCCGGCCGGCGGGGACGATCAAGCGCCCAGCGCCGGCACCAGCCACTTCAGCAGGGCTGCCTCGACCGCGGGCGACAGCGGCCCGGCGAACCCGGGATCGAGCGGGCCGGTCACGGCTTTCAGATTGTGGCTGACCTGCGGGATCACCACGGCCTCGCCCGAGACGCCGCGGTCCCGCAGCGCGTCGATCAGCGGCTGGACGTCCTCCATCGGCACCACCTGCCGGTCGGCGCCGCCCTGCACGAGAAGGCAGGGCATGCGGCTGTCGGCCAGTGCGGCGGCGGGATCGAAGGACAGGAGCTTCTGCAGGAACGGCCCGGCATAAAGCGGAAACAGGAGCTGCAACTCGGGCGGCAGGTTGCCCGGCACGCGCCCCGTTTCGAGGATGGCGGCGATCACGCGATCGGTCGGCAGACGCAACGACGGCGGCGCATTGCGGGCGATCTGGTCGCGGAGGATCGCGTCGAGCCGGCGGCCCGGCGTGGCGGCCAGCACCAGCGCATGCAGCTTCTTCTTCGCCGCGAGGGTCTCGCTGGCGGCCAACGCCAGCAATCCGCCCTCGCTGTGGCCCAGCAGGGCGGTGGCATAGGGCTTGATCTCGTCGTGGCGCAGCAGTTCGGCATGCGCAGCCTCCACGTCGCCCACGAAATTGTCCCAGGCGAAGAACGCTTCCTGTTCCTCCAGCGAACCGCGCGGCCGCGGCGTCGACTGGCCGATGCCGCGCTTGTCGTAGCGCAGCGAGGCAATCCCGTTGCGCGCCAGCAGCTCGGCGATGTCCTTCAACAGGTCGATGCGATCCGGCGCGAGCGGGTTGTTGCCGTTGCGGTCGGTCGGCCCGCTGCCGGCGACCAGCACGATGCCCGGCACGTACTGGATCTCGCTGAACAGCGGCATCAGCAGCGTGCCGGCGAGGGTCACGCCGCCCCGGCCGGCGAAGCGCACCGGGCGCTCCTTGGTCTTTCCCTTCGCGTACCAGTCGCTTTCGGTCGGCGACCGCTGCGTCCGCGTCTGCTTCTGCGCCCATGCGGTACCGGGCGCGAGCGCGCCGGCCGCCAGCAGGACGCGACGCCGGATCAACCGGCGTTGTCCGGGCTGGGCATGCTGCCCATGGCATGGCTCATGGTGCGGCCGCCGAAAATGTGGACATGGAAGTGAAAGACCAGCTGGCCGCCGTTGGGTCCATGATTGGCCACGATGCGATAGCCTTCCGTATCGAGACCGAGATCGCGCGCGACCTTCGACACGGCGCGCCAGAAGCCGACCATCATCTCGGGCGGTGCCTTGGCGCCGAAATCGGCCTGGCTGATATAGTCGCCCTTCGGGATCACCAGCACGTGCACGGGGGCCAGCGGCGCGATGTCGTGGAAGGCCAGCGCGAACGCGTCCTCGTGTACTTTCTTGCACGGCAGCTCGCCGCGCAGGATGCGGGCGAAGACATTGGTGCGATCGTAGGCGGGAATCATCGAATCGGACATTACGAAACTCCTGAGTCTTGCTGCGATGACGCTACGCGGCGAGCGTGTTAATCGCATGGCGCGCCGCCCCCCAAATGAAGCGGCACTATAGGGAAGGTTCGACACATGACGGAATTCGAAAAGCGTCTCGCTTGCGTGATCGCGGCCGACGGATCGATTGCGCGCGGCTACATGATCGACACATGCGAGCTGGTGGGCGCCAATCAGTACGTCATCACCTGGAAGGTGCCGTTGCAGAAGGAAGCGAAGACCAACTTCTCCTGCGTGATCGGCAGCACCGAACAGGAAGCGGTGGAACCCGGCTTCTGCACCGTCGGACTGATGGCCGACCCGATGAAGATGAACGTCCATACCTACGATGTCGCCGGCAAGCCGGCGAAGCGGCCCTTTCACCTGGCCGTGTTCCGCGACTAGCCGGCTTCGAAGCTGACCTTCAGCCTTTGAGCAGCCGCGGACGTCCCGGGACTTCGGCGGGCTTCGCGTGCCGCCGCAGGACGCCGACAAGAACGTCCCGCGCTTCATCGATCCTGGCGGCGAGATAGGGCGAACCGCCCGTATCGGGATCGGCGCCGCGCATCAGGCGACGATGCGCGGTGTGGATGCTGGCGAGATCGGCGCCTTCGGCAAGACCGAGAACCTCGAAGGCCTCTTTCATCGACATGCCGCCATTGTCCTCGCCGTCCGCAGGCGCAGATATCTGCCGTTGCGCTGAAGCAATCGGCGTCGCGTGCTTGAGATAGGCTTCGAGCAGAGCGGCCGCGTGTTGCAGGGCACGAGGATCGGCAGGCGCCGGATCCTGCCACACCGGCGGCATTTCAAAAGGCTGCGGCTTTCCCCGGAACTGTGCAAACGCAGCCCGCAGCGGAACGAGAATCGCGCGCCATTTCAGGAACGTCGGCACGAGGATCATCGCGGCGCCGAGCAGCATCGCGCCAGCGTACTGCTCGCGCATGATCATCATCACGAGGAGAGGAATCGCCACGATGACGAGCAGCAACGCCATCCATCGCAGCGTGCGCACCATCGTCTTGGGATCGGAATGGAGAAACCAGTCGAGGAACTTCGCCGCCGTGGCCAGCACGGAAAGGCCGAGCACGATGGCGCTGATGATGACGGCGTAATCCATCGAAGAACTCCTTCGCAAAGAGCCTACTCGCAACACTCGATGAAATCAGCGACCTCGACTGCAAATTTACGAATGCGTTTTGCAGGAAGTCATGGTTAGACTTCGCCCACTTAAAAAAAGGGGAGAGAGCAGCCGATGACTGAGCCCACCCGAGAGACACCCGTCACCAAGGTTTCTTCTGACGCAAGCGTCCCGCCACTCATCGCCCCGCTCGAACAAGGTTCGGAATCGAACCTTCCGACAGCGAAGAATTCGATCGACGAATTTCTCAAGCGCAATGAAGAAGTCCTCGCGAAGGATCGCGAGGAGTTCCAGGCCTATCTCGTCGCCAAGCACGAGCAGGCGACGCGCAAGGCCCGCGAAGAGGCGGCCAAGCCCAAGGTCAAGACGAAGGTGAGCCGGCGCACGATGCTGAACGTCGCCGTCGGCACCGCGGCGGCCGCCGAAGTGGCCGTGCTCGGCTACAGCGCCATGAATGGCGGCTCCTCTCCGGACAATGGCATCATCCGCGCCGCCGGTAGCGGTGCACAGCAGTCGCCGATCACCCGCGAAGTCGTCGACTCGCGCGCCGACATCCGGGGCCAGAGCCTCGGCAACTGGGTCGCGCTGCTGCCGACCAAGATGGGCGGCGGCACCTACGCGATCGATCTCAACTCCAATCGCGTGCTGGGGTCGATCTGGTACTGGAACTACGGCGACTACAATCCGATCAGCCATCATCTCTGCGCCTTCCCCAGTTCCGATCCCACGCATGGCTTCGAATTCGTGAACTCGACGCAGGGTGGCCAGAACTCGCTGATCTACGGCATTCCGACCAACGTGACGGCGGAGAACGTCCCGGGCGGCACCAACATCTATCGCGTGCGCTACGACGGCACGCAGATGCAGATGGTCGAGAACGTGTCGGAGACGACCGGCCTCGGCCTCGGCGTGCACGTCACCGTCAATCCGAAGGACGCGCAGTCCTATTTCGTGACCGATGGCCAGAAGGACATCGCCGCCTGTTTCGATCGCACCACCTCGAAGGTGAAGGCCGCGCTCCGGTTCGACTGGACGCCGAACGTGCCCGATCTTCGCGAAGCGTGGATCAAGGGCGGCACGCTCACCATCAAGAAGATCTATCCCGACGAGAAGACCGGCCTCTACAATCTGCGCGGCACCAAGGGCAACAAGATCGACTGGGAAATGGTGCCGATGGGCGAGCTGTTCGTCGAGGAAGGCTCGCTGCCCGGCGAGGCGCCACTGACGCTGACCGGCGCCGACGGCACGGTCTGGCATCCCGAAGGCCGCTGGGCCGCGACGGTCGTGCGCCTGTGCGGCGGCATCTGCATCCTGGACCCCGAGAAGAATTTCGAGCCGGCCGCCTTCCTGCAGTTCAACAAGGATTCGCAGGACCAGTACAAGGTCGAGCAGATCGACCAGGACACGTGGCAGGTCGTGTTCGACAAGATCCACTCGCCGGGCCACGAGATCGGCTTCTCTCCTGACGGCAAGTTCCTCGTGATGATGAACAACCTGAGGGAAAACAACTGCTCGATCTTCTCCTGCAGCGATCCCGACCCGACCAAGTGGCGCAAGATCGCGCATGTCGAGGATCCGCTGTGGCGCGGCAAGTATCCCAATCCGTTCCACATGGTGTTCTCGATGGACAGCTCGAAGCTCTATCTGTCGATCCTGCATCCCTCGCCCGCCTATAGCGGCATCATGGTGATCGACACCAAGACCTGGACCATCAAGAAGGAGATCCAGGGCATCGGGCCCGACCTCCAGACGCCGGCCATCACCTACGACGGCAAGTATGTGCTGACGCCATTCAGCGGCTTCCAGCGCCAGTCGACCGGCATTGCGGTCATCGATACCTCCACCGACACGCTGATCGGCATCCTGCCGAGCAACGGCGGACATCATGACTGCGTGATCATCCCGACCAAGCTGGAGCACATGAAGCACACGCGCTCCTGTACGCTCTGAGTGGGCACGCTTTGAGGCTGCTCACCAGCCTGGCGCTGCAGAATCTCGGGCGTCGCAAGGCGCGCAGCCTCCTGCTGATCATGGCCGTCGCCGTGGCCAGCGGGGTCGTCTTCACCGGCGCAACCCTGATGCGCAGCATCGACAGCAGCATGGCGGTGGGGTTCACGCGGCTGGGCGCCGACATGATGGTGGTGCCCGAGGGTGCGCTCACCAACATCACCGCGGCGCTGCTCACCGTCGAGCCCACCGACCTGGTGCTCGACCAGGATCTGTTCGCCCGGGCCGGGATCGCGAGCGTCAGTCGCGCCGCGCCGCAGAAGATCGCGCGCGTCGAGCATTCGGGCATCGGCAGCCATCACGACTCGGTCGATCTCATCGGCTTCGACCCCGCGCTGGACTTCACGGTCCGGCCCTGGCTGGTCGAGAAGATCAACCGCGACATGAGGCCGGGCGACGTGATCCTGGGCGCCGGCCGCGACGCGGCGCTGGGCTCCGAGCTGCTGATCTTCGGCAAGGCGCACACGGTCTACGGACGGCTGGGAAAGACCGGGGTCGGCACGCACGAGCGCGGCGTCTTCATGACCTTCGACACGCTCGAAGCCCTCGCCGGTTCGGTGCATGGGCATGGCGGCGGTCCGCCCGCCGTGCTGCAGAAGGGCAAGGTGAGCGGCTTCCTCGTCGAACTGGCGCCGGGCGCCACGCCGCTGCAGGCGCGCTTCGCGATCCTCTCGACCCTCAAGGGCGTGAAGGTCGTGACCGGCGATTCGACCATGAGCGGCATCCGCCAGGGTCTGGCCGCGCTGCTGAAAGGCATCCTGGCGCTGATGGTGCTGATGTTCGCCAGCACCGCCCTGATGGTCAGCGTTCTGTTCTCGGCGATCGTCACCGAACGGCGCGGCGAGCTCGGCCTGCTGAAGGCGATCGGCGCGCGGCGCGGCCAGATCGTCGGCATGATGGTCATCGAGGCGGTCATCGCCACCGGTGCGGGCGGGCTGCTGGGCGTCGCGCTGGGTGTCCTGGTGATGCGCCTCTACGAGCGCTCGCTGGTCTACTACCTCGAGAATATCGGCGTACCGTTCGTCTGGCTCGACGGGCCGCGCATCGTGATCGTCGCGGTGGCGGCGGTGGTGATGGCCTCGATCATTGGCGCCCTGGGCTCGCTCTATCCCGCCTGGCGCGCCAGCCGCC
Organism: Reyranella sp.; assembly: GCF_965228225.1. Classification (GTDB taxonomy): domain Bacteria; phylum Pseudomonadota; class Alphaproteobacteria; order Reyranellales; family Reyranellaceae; genus Reyranella. The sequence continues at coordinate 5,243,032 of NZ_OZ245801.1, forward strand.
GCGATCCCTACGATCTCGTGCGCGGGGAGGGCTAGGCGATGCTGTCCTGCCGCGGCCTGCGCAAGGACTACGTCACCGAACGCGGCGAGGTGGCGGCCGTGGCCGGCATCGACCTCGAGATCGCGGCCGGCCGCTACGCCGCGATCATCGGTCGTTCCGGGTCGGGCAAGTCGTCCCTGATGGCGATGATCGGCGGTCTCAGCCGGCCGTCGCAAGGGCAGGTGACGGTCGACGGCACCGACATCTGGAGTCTGTCTGAGAACGCGCTGGCGGCTTTCCGCAACAAACGAATCGGCTACGTCTTTCAGTTCGCCAGCCTGCTGCCGACCTTGCGCCTGGTCGACAATGTCGCCCTGCCGGCCCTGCTGGGCGGTGGCGGGAAATCGCCCGCGACCTATGCCCGGGCGGCGGCGCTGCTCGGCCAGATGGGCCTGGGCGATCATCTCGACGCCTACCCGTCGGAGGTCTCGGCCGGCGAGCAGCGGCGGGCGGTGATCGCCCGCGCCCTGATCAACGAGCCGGCACTGATCCTGGCCGACGAGCCGACCTCCGATCTCGACGAGCAGACCGAGATCGAGATCATGGACGAGCTGCTGACGGTCAACCGCGAGCGCGGCACGACCCTGATCCTGGTCACGCACAATCTGGCGCTGGCGGAGCAGGCCGAGCAGATCGTGCACATCGCCCACGGCGCGATCGTGCCATGAGCGAGGCTCCCACAGATCCCGGGGCGCCCGGGCCGGACAAGGACGCGCTGATCGCCGATCTGCGCCGCCAGCTGGGCGTCGCGCAGTCCGAAATCCGCGTCCTGCGCCGGCGCTTGGGCGCGGCGACGCCGGTCGAGACCGCCCCGACGCCAGGCAGCCTGCTCGAAGGGCTGCGCGAGGCCGCGCCGCGCAAGGTCGAGGCGCCGGCCAATGTCGCCGTGAAGCTCGGGCGTCGCTTCGATCTCTGGCGCTCGCCGGCGCTGGTCGGGCTGGTCATGCTGCTGCTGACGGGCTTCGCGATCGATGCCGGTGTCGGCCTGTACCAGGCGCGCGCGCTGCGCGAGGCACGCCAAGCCAGGCTGCTGCTCGAGAACACCGCGACGCGCTCGCTCTATGTCGAGCTGAAGGGGATTTCCTACGAGCCTGACGGCAAGTCCTATCGCATGACGCTCTTCCTGCAGAATGTCAGTCCGGCGGGCCCGCTCTACGTCATGCTGAACGCCGTCGGCGTCTACGTGCAGGCCGGCATGGTTTGGCAGCAGGTGCCGTCACGGCCGGCCGAGGGCGTGAGCTGGGGTGTCGTGAAGCTGGTGGACGGCTACACGTTCGACGTCCTCTTCACGCCGGACGTGGCGAACTGGGCCGAGCTGATTCCGGGCTACATGCATGTCCGCATCCAGTCGGACCTGCTGGTCAGCGAGAAGGCCCAGCCGGGCAACGACGTCGTCGAACGGCGTACGCCCTACTACGTCTATCTGAAGCCGCACGGCGCCAATGACGAGGACATCAAGGCGCGCAGCAAGTCGACCCGCACGCCGCCGATCTTCATTCCGATGCCGCCGCATTGATCGGCTTCTCTTCCCCTTTGCGGAGCCTGCAAAGGGGAAGTGCCCTCGTCTTACGAGGGCGATGGGGTCATGACCCCCTCCGCCCCTACGGGGCACCTCCCCCGAGACGGGGGCGGAGAATCCTAACGCTTGCGGGACGCCTTCTCGGCGATGCCGGAGAGGCCCTCGCGGCGGGCGAGTTCGTCCCACACCGACTTGGGCTGCACGCCGACGGCGGCCCAGAGGGTGAGCAGGTGATAGAGCATGTCGGCGCTTTCGGCGATCAGCTTGGGCTTGTCGCCCTGGATACCCTCGATCAGCGCCTCGACCGCTTCCTCGCCCAGCTTCTTGGCGATCTGCTGGCGGCCGCGGCTGAACAGGCGCGCGGTGTAGGAGGTCTCGGGATCGGCGCCCTTGCGGCTGTCGATGACGAGATAAAGACGGTCGAGCACGTGCTCGTCGATCGTCACGATGTTCGGCCGTTGGGCCTTCTTGGGTTTCTTCTTTTTCGCCATCCGGGGAACTCCGTCGCCCTGGGGGATGGGCGATCGAACACTTGAACGCGCCTCTTGTACGGGCGTCCGGAACATTACGCGAAAACTACGCGGCGTGCGAGACTTGTCGCACCGGAACGCCCGCGCGCGCGAGATGTTCCTTCGCCTGCGCGATGGTGAATTCGCCGAAGTGGAAGATGGAGGCGGCCAGCACCGCCGAGGCGCCGCCCTTCGTGACGCCATCGACGAAGTGATCGAGCGTGCCGACGCCGCCCGAAGCCACGACCGGCACCGGTACGGCATCCGACACCGCGCGCGTCAGTGCGAGATCGAAGCCCGACTTGGTACCGTCGCGATCCATCGAGGTGAGCAGGATCTCGCCCGCGCCCGACTCGGCCATGCGCTGCGCCCACGCCACGGCATCGAGGCCGGTGCCCTTGCGGCCGCCATGGGTGAAGACTTCCCACGTGCCGGGACCGCTGCTGCGCGCGTCGATTGCCACGACGATGCACTGGTCGCCGTATTTCTCGGCCGCTTCGCGCACGAACTCCGGCCGCGCCACGGCTGCCGAATTGATCGAGACCTTGTCGGCGCCGGCCAGCAGCAGGCGGCGGATGTCCTCGACCTGGCGCACGCCGCCGCCCACCGTCAGCGGCATGAAGCACTGTTCCGCCGTGCGTCCGACGACGTCCAGGATGGTGTCGCGGTTCTCGTGGCTGGCCGTGATGTCGAGGAAGGTGAGTTCGTCGGCGCCGGCGGCGTCGTAGATGCGCGCCTGTTCGACCGGGTCGCCTGCATCGCGCAGCCCGACGAACTGCACGCCCTTCACGACCCTGCCGTCCTTGACGTCGAGACAGGGGATGATGCGGACCTTCAGCATGGCGCCGCTACTCGCCCTTCAGAACCTGGATGGCATCGGGCACCGTCACGCGACCGTCATAGAGCGCGCGGCCGACGATGGCGCCGATGATGCCGAACTCCTCGGTGGGCCGCAGTTCGCGCAAATCGTCGAGCGAGCTGACGCCGCCCGAGGCGATGACCGGCGTCGTGAGATGCTGGGCCAGGGTGACGGTCGCATCGACGTTGACGCCGCCCATGGCGCCGTCCCGGTCGATGTCGGTGTAGATGATGGCCGCGACCCCGGCATCCTCGAACCGCAGGGCGAGATCGAGCGCCCGCACCGTGCTCTGCCGCGTCCATCCGTCGACCGCGACCACGCCGTCGCGGGCGTCGATGCCGACGGCGATGCGGCCCGGCCACTGTTTGCAGGCGGCCTTCACCAGGCCCGGCTCCTTGACCGCGATCGTGCCCAGGATGATCCGCTTCACCCCGGCATCGAACCACTGCGAGATGCTCTCGATGGTGCGGATGCCGCCGCCCAGCTGGGTCGGCACCTCGACGTCCTTCAGGATGCTCTCGACCGCCGCGCGGTTGACCGGATGGCCCTCGACCGCGCCGTTGAGGTCGACCAGATGCAGCCACTCGCAGCCGGCATTGGCAAAGGCCTTGGCCTGGGCGGCCGGGCTGTCGTTGAACACGGTGGCACGCTGCATGTCGCCGCGGAGAAGGCGCACGCACTTGCCGTCCTTGAGGTCGATCGCGGGGAAAAGGATCATGGCGGCGCGGCTTTAGCGCGTTGCGGGCAGGGACGCCACCCCCCGGCCTGCCCGCCGGGACGATCCGCGCCGTCAGCCCCTGCCGATGCCCACGATCCCGCCGATCAGGCGGCCGATATGGAACTTCGTCCATAGGTCGGCCGCGGCAAAGCTCGGCCGCGCCTGTTGGGCGGCCCAGTAGCGCGCAAGGGCCGGCCGCCTGGGGATTTCCGCCCCGAGACCGGCAAATTCCATACGCCCGAGGAACACGGTCCAGACCAGATCGGCGACGCCGTAGGCGGGCGGGACCAGCACCGCGCGGCCGTCGCCCAGCGCCCGCTCGAGCCGGTCCATGAAGCCGATGGCCTCGGCGCGACGCCGCTGCGAGAGTGCCATGACGGCATCCGGTTCGAAGGCCCTGATCCGACCGGCAAACACCGCGGCGCGCGCTTCGTAGACGGGGGCGAGGTCGGGATTCCTCGCGGCGTGCTTGAGGAGCTGGCGGCGGACCCCTTCGAGGCGCTTCGGGATCAGGATCCGGGCCAGGGGATTGCGGGCGAGGATGCCGCCGAAGGTCAGTTCCTCGATCGGATAGGCATAGTGAAGGTCGACCCAGGCCTTCGTCTCGGGGTCGGTCGCGGCGCCGAGCGCAAACTCGGCGATGTCGCGGCTCTGGACGAGGACGCGATCGGCCAGCACCAGCGTCGGCACGGTCATGCCCGGGTTGAGCCGCACATAGTCCGGCTGCTGCTGGCCCAGCCGGAAATGGATGTCGACGAAGACGCGCTCATAGGCGATGCCGCCTTCGGCGAGCGCGAGTCGCGCGATCATCGAATAGTAGGAGGACGGCGTCTGATAGAGGCGAGGTCTCGCTCCGGAGAGCTTTGCGAACCCTGTCATGACCGTCCATCGGGATGAGGAAACGGTGAACTGTGCAGGATGCCTGCGATGCGGACAACCGGGTGGCGATGCTTCGCGGCTCGACGGACCTTGGCCGCCCAAGCTAGTCTTTCTGCCATGACCCGTTACACACCCGATCTTCTCGCCGACGACCTGGCCGATCTCACCGTCATTCGTCGCGACATCCACCGCCATCCCGAAACCGCGTTCGAGGAGGAGCGGACCGCCCAGATCGTGGCCGACAAGCTCACCTCGTGGGGCCTCAAGGTGCATCGCGGCCTCGCCACGACCGGCGTCGTCGGCACCCTGAAGGGCAACCGGCCGGGCCAGAAGACGATCGGGCTGCGCGCCGACATGGATGCGCTGCACCTGCAGGAGAAGAACGACTTCGATTACGCCTCGGCGATCCCGAACAAGATGCATGCCTGCGGCCATGACGGGCACACGACGATGCTGCTCGGTGCGGCCAAGCGGCTCGCGGCGGCGCCCGATTTCGCCGGCACGGTGCATTTCATCTTTCAGCCGGCCGAAGAAGGTCTCGGCGGCGCGCGGGTGATGATCGAGGAAGGCCTGTTCGAGAAGTTTCCCTGCGACGTGGTCTACGGCATGCACAACATGCCGGGCTTCCCGGTCGGCCACTTCGCCATCCGCACCGGCGCGATGCTGGCCTCGTCGGACAGCTGGGAAGTCGTGTTCAAGGGCACCGGCGGCCACGGTGCGATGCCCGATCGCGGCACCGATCCCACCTTCGCGGCGGCGCAGTTCATCGTCGCGGTGCAGGGCATCGTCGGCCGCAACGTGCCGTCGAGCCAGGCTGCGGTGCTGAGCGTCGGCCATATTGCGGCCGGCACGCCCGGTTCGCCCAACGTCATTCCGTCGGAAGTGCTGATCCGCGGCACCGCCCGCAGCTTCTCGGCCGACGTGCGCAACCTGCTGGAGCGGCGGCTGGCCGAGGTCGCGTCGGGCATCGCCCAGGCGGGCGGCTGCGAGGCGATCTCCAAGTATCACCGTCGCTATCCCGCGCTGGTCAATGCCGCCGAACAGACCTCGGTCGCCGTGGAGGCCGCAGCCCTGACGGTCGGTCGCGAGCATGTCGAGGCCAACACGTCACCGCTGGCGGGCGCCGAGGACTTCGCCTTCATGCTGGAGAAGAAGCCGGGCGCCTACATCATGATCGGCAATGGCGGAGCGGGCGAGGGCGGCTGCCAAAACGTGCATTCGCCGCTCTACGACTTCAACGACCAGATCCTGACGACCGGCGCGGCCTACTGGATGAACCTCGTCCAGCTCGAGCTGGGCGACGCGGCGTAGTCCGGGTCAGCCGTGGTGGTCGAAAGACCACCCGGCATCCGGCTGGTCCCAGTTGATGCCGTCCTGAACATGGAGGACGACATGGGCGTCGGCGGCGAAATCGTAGACGGCGGCGCTCTCGTGCATCGTCGCGGCCTGGTCGCTCACGGGCAGCATCACGCCGTCGGACAGGTCGCTGAGGACCACCAACGGGTCCTCGCCCATCAAGGGAAGCGAATCGGTAGCGGCACCCGGGAGACTGTCGACGAAGATCTCGCCGGGCTCGCCGAACAGACGGTCGAGCGGCGCCCCGTAAGATACGGTTTCGGCACCGGCGTCAGCCCAGCGCGAGGCCGGCATGGCGTAGATCGGCAGGTCGCTGCGGTCGAATTCGACGAGATCGGCGCCGACGACGAAAATCGGGTCGGCCGAGCTGTCGGAAGTATCCGAATGGCTCATGGAAAAGTCTTTCGTACTTAAGAATTCAAATAATGCTTCAAATCTACCAAACAAGCTGTTGAGAATAAAGAGAGAACGTTCGAATCGGCAAAATCTTCGCGTATTGCAGAGCCTTGGGTTAACGGCGCGACTGGCCTAGGGTGCCGCCGATTTTGAATCATCCGCGTTTTTGGGGAAGTCGATGAACGGAGCTGAAAGTCTGGTCCGCACCTTGGTCAAGGGCGGTGTCGAGGTCTGTTTCGCCAACCCTGGCACCTCGGAGATGCACTTCGTGGGCGCGCTCGACCGGGTCGAGGGCATGCGCTGCGTGCTCGGGCTGTTCGAAGGCGTCTGCAGCGGCGCGGCCGACGGCTATTACCGCATGACCGACAAGCCGGCCTCGACCCTGCTGCATCTGGGTCCCGGCCTCGCCAACGCGGCGGCCAACCTGCACAACGCCAAGAAGGCGGGCTCGGGCGTGGTCAACATCGTGGGCGAGCACGCGCTCTATCACATCAAGTACGACACGCCGCTGACCGCCGACATCGAAGGCATCGCGCGTCCCTTCTCCCACTGGGTCAAGACCTCGCCGACCTCCAAGACGGTGGCCGGTGACGGCGCTCTGGCGATCCAGGCCGCCAACGTGGCGCCGGGCCAGATCGCGACCCTGATCCTGCCGGCCGACACCGCCTGGGGCGAAGCCGATGGCCCGGCCGAGACGCCGGCCGCTCCGGCCCCGGACAAGCCTTCCCAGGAGACGATCGTGGCCGCGGCCAAGGCGCTCAAGATGCCGGGCGCCATGCTGTTCATCGGTGGTCGCGCGCTGCGCGCCCGCGGCCTCGAACTGGCCGGCAAGATCGCCGCCAAGACGGGCTGCAAGGTTCAGGGCGCCGGCGGTACCGCGCGCATCGAGCGTGGCGCCGGCCGCGTTCCGGTCCTGCGCCTTCACTTCGTGGTCGAGAACGCGCTGGCCCAGCTCAAGGGCACCAAGCAGATGGTGCTGTGCGGCGCCAAGGCGCCGTTCGCCTTCTTCGCCTATCCCGGCAAGCCGTCGGTCCTGTCGCCGGACGATTGCGAGATCTCGACGCTGTGCCCGGTCGAGGGCGACCCGATCGGCTCGCTCGAGGCGCTGGCAATGGAACTCGACGCCATGAACGTGAAGCCGGAGGGCATCGCCCAGCCGAGCCGGCCGGAGCGTCCGACCGGCAAGTTCACGCTCGACGGTCTTGGCCAGGCGCTGGGTGCGACGATGCCGGAAGGCGCCATCGTGGTCGACGAGTCGGTCACCACGGGCCGCGGCTTCTTTCCGTTCAGCGCCGGCGCGCCGCCGCACGACTGGCTGAACAACATGGGCGGCTCGATCGGCTTCGGCGGTCCCGTCGCCGTCGGTGCGGCCGTGGCCTGCCCGGATCGCAAGGTCATCTGCATGATCGGCGACGGTTCGGCGATGTACACGATCCAGTCGCTGTGGACGATGGCGCGCGAGAATCTCGACGTCTGCGTCATGATCTTCTCGAACCGCTCCTACAACATCCTCTACAGCCAGCTGGCCGATGTGGGCGCCGCCAACCCCGGGCCGCGCGCCATCGACATGCTGACCCTCGACCGGCCGACCCTGCAGTTCACCGATCTGGCGAAGGGCATGGGCGTGGCCAGCGGCAAGGCGACCAACCTGGACGAGCTCACCAAGCAGCTCACCTACGCCATGGCGCACAAGGGTCCGTACCTCATCGACGTGATCATGTAGGGATCGCCCCGGAAGCATCATGGAAGAAGCCCGCCGACGCACGCTGCATGGCCGTCGACGGGGCAAGAAACTGCGGGCCGGGCAGCAGTCGCTGCTCGACACGCTGCTGCCTCGCCTCGCCGTCGCCCTGCCCGCCGAACCCATCGTCACGCCCGACAACGACGTCGCCGAAAGCGCCGCGAAGATCGATCTCGCGCGGGCGTTCGGGGGCGCGCTGCCGGCGGACGGCGTGTGGCTGGAGGTGGGGTTCGGTGCCGGCGAGCATCTCGTCTGGCAGGCCGAACATCATCCGTCGGTCGGGCTGATCGGCTGCGAGCCCTATGTGAACGGCGTCGCCAAGTGCCTGGCGCATATCGAGCGGACGGGCGTGTCCAACGTCCGGCTGTTCACCGACGACGCCCGCTTCGTGATGCAGGCGCTGCCGCCGCAGTCGCTGTCGCGCGCCTTCGTGCTGTTCCCCGACCCCTGGCCCAAGACCCGCCACCACAAGCGCCGCTTCGTGCAACGCGCCAACCTCGACGTGCTGGCCCGGTTGATGAAGCCGGGCTCCGAGCTGCGGCTCGCCACCGACGATCCGAGCTACCTGCCCTGGATGGTCGAGCATGCCTGTCGCCATCCCGCCTTCGAATGGCTGGCCGAGAGCCCGGCCGACTGGCGCGGCCGTCCCGCCGACTGGCCCGGCACCCGCTACGAACAGAAAATGCTGGCCGGCCACAAGCCGGTCTTCCTGCGCCTGAGGCGGCGTTAGCGACCCCGCTCTGACCCCTCCGTCGGCGTGTGACGCAATGATTTTTCGATTCCTCCCATTCAAATGGGGAGGTGCCCCGGAGGGGCGGAGGGGTCAGAGGATACACGTCAAAGTAGTTATATCTGACATATTTTCTCCAAAGTACTACGCCTTACTGTCGGCATGCGCCGATACGCCCGAAGCCTTCGGACGAACCAGACTGACGCCGAACGCCTCCTCTGGAGCCGTCTACGCCGTCGCCAACTCGCAGGCTTCAAGTTCCGGCGGCAACATCGGGTCGGCCTCTACATCTGCGACTTCGCGTGCCCTGGAGGCATTGGTCGTCGTCGAATTGGACGGCAGCCAGCATGCTGAGAAGCTGGATTACGATCCCCGAAGACGTACTCGACACGATCTATGCGGTGGTCAGTCAGGGTTCTGACCCCTCCGCCCCTGCGGGGCACCTCCCCATTCGAATGGGGAGGGGACACATCTACTATATATAGAGCGTCGCTCAGGTCTCCCCATAGAGGGTGCTGGAATCCCTTGCCAGTCGTCAGGGAGGGGCCTATATCCGCGCCATCCTCATCGGGTTCACGGGATGAACCAAAGAAAAAGAGTGGGCCGAAAACCCGCTCTTTTCATTTGGCTCCATCTCAACCGCCCCATTCGTCGAGAAGTGCCGCCCGCGTGACCGATCTGCTGCGTCGAATCGAAGACATCGTTGCCCCGACCGTGGTCGGCATGGGCTTCGAACTGGTTCGCGTTGCCTTGAGCAAGGGCGGGACCCTGCAGCTCATGATCGAGCCCGCCGACGGGCGGCCGCTCGATGTCGAGGATTGCGCGACCGTGTCGCGCGCGGTTTCGGCCGTTCTGGACGTCGAGGATCCGATCCCCGGCAACTACACGCTGGAAGTGAGTTCGCCCGGCATCGACCGGCCGCTGACCCGCCCCAAGGACTATGTGCGCTGGGCGGGTCATATGGCCCGCCTCGAGACGGCACTCCCGGTGGAGGGACGCCGCCGCTTCAAGGGGACGCTGCTCGGGCTGGAGGACAATCTGGTGCGCCTGCGCCTCGACGACGGCAAGGAAGCCGCAGTGCCGCTCGATGCCGTTACCCGCGCCAAGCTCGAACTGACCGACCGCCTGATCGAAGAACACCGTCTGGCCGCCGAAGGGCCGGCCGGGCAGACCCACTGAACGGACTGGCTAAAGCTAAAGGAAGAGGGAAGAGACATGGCGACGACAGCCGATATCCCGCGCCTCGAAATGCTGCAGGTGGCCGACATGGTCGCCCGCGAAAAAGGCATCGAGCGCGAGGAAGTGCTCGAAGCGATGGAGCAGGCCATCCAGAAGTCCGGCCGTGCCAAGTACGGGCTGGAGCACGACATCCGCGCCGAAATCGATCGCAAGACCGGCGAGATCAAGCTGCTGCGTTACATGCAGGTCTCCGACGTCATCGAGAACGAAAACACCCAGGTGTCGCTGTCCGATGCCCAGCGTCGCAATCCGGAGGCGCAGGTCGGCGACTTCCTGACCGACGAGCTGCCGCCGATCGACTTCGGCCGCGTCGCCGCCCAGACCGCCAAGCAGGTCATCACGCAGCGCATGCGTGAGAGCGAGCGCAAGCGCCAGTACGAAGAGTTCAAGGACCGGATCGGCGAGATCGTGTCGGGCGTCGTCAAGCGCGTCGACTACGGCAACATCACCGTCGACCTGCAGCGCGCCGAGGGCGTCATCCGCCGCGACGAGACGATTCCGCGCGAATCGCTGCGCGTGAACGACCGCGTGCGCGCCTACATCTTCGACGTGCGCGAGGAGCCGCGCGGCCCGCAGATCTTCCTGTCGCGCAGCCATCCGCAGTTCATGGCCAAGCTGTTCACGCAGGAAGTGCCGGAAATCTACGACAACATCATCGAGATCAAGGCGGTGGCCCGCGATCCCGGCAGCCGCGCCAAGATCGCGGTGCTGAGCCACGACAGCTCGATCGACCCGATCGGCGCCTGCGTCGGCATGCGCGGCAGCCGCGTCCAGGCCGTCGTGCAGGAACTGCAGGGCGAGAAGGTCGACATCATCCCGTGGTCGAACGACACGGCCAACTTCATCGTCAACGCGCTGGCCCCGGCCGAGGTCAGCAAGGTGCTGATGGACGAGGAGAAGAACAAGACGGAGGTCGTCGTGCCCGACGACCAGCTCAGCCTGGCGATCGGCCGCCGCGGGCAGAACGTCAAGCTGGCGTCCCAGCTCACCGGCTGGGAGATCGACATCATGACCGAGTCCGAGGAGAGCGAGCGCCGCCAGAAGGACACGCGCGAGCGCACCGAACTCTTCAAGGCCACGCTCGACGTCGACGACGTGATCGCCCACCTGCTGGTCGCCGAAGGCTACGCCTCGGTCGAGGACGTTTCCGAGGCCGCGGTCGAGGACCTGGCCACGGTCGAGGGCTTCGACGAGGAGATCGCCACTGAGCTGCAGCGCCGCGGCCGCGAATATCTCGAGAAGCGCGACGCCGAGCTGGCCGAGCGCCTGTCGTCGCTGGGCGTCTCCGAGGACGTGGCCAACGCCGAGGGTCTGACCCTGCCGATGGTGGTGGCGCTGGGCGAGGCGGGCGTGAAGACGCTCGACGACCTGGCCGACCTCGCCTCCGACGAGCTGCGCGAGATCGTGGGCGAGAGCGCCATGGATAACGACGCGGCCAACGCCATCATCATGAAGGCACGCGAGCACTGGTTCGACGACGAGGCCGCTCCGGCCGACGAAGCGGCCAAGGCCTGATCAGAGGAACGCGCCCTTGGCCCTTGCCTTCGCCATGAACGAACCCCATCTCTCGGCTCCTCCCGCCGGTCCGATGCGTACCTGCATCGCGACCGGTGTCGAAGGCGCGCCGGAGACGATGATCCGGTTCGTCGTGGGTCCGGACGGCGAGGTCGTGCCGGATCTGGCGCGGCGGTTGCCGGGGCGCGGCATGTGGGTGCGGGCCGAGAGGGCCGCACTCGAACGGGCGGTCGAGAAGAAGCTGTTCTCCAGAGCGGCACGGGCGCCGGTGAAGGCTTCGGCGGAACTCGTCGACCGGGTCGAGCGGCTGCTCCTTGAGAGAGCACTGGCCGATCTCGGCCGGGCGCGCCGCGCGGGCCGCGCGGTGGCGGGCTTCGTGAAGGTCGAACAGATGGTCGGCCGTCACCAGGCGGGACTTCTCGTCGTCGCCGAGGATTCGGACGGCGACGGGCTACAGAAGCTGCGGGCGACCGGACTGCCGCTGGAGCGGCTGGGCGATGCGACCGCGCTGGGCGGAATCTTCGGCCGCGAACAGGCGGTCTACGTGGCGATCGCTCGCGATGATGCGGGCGGCGCCTTTATTGAACGAATTTCTGTCGGGGCGGCGCGTTGGCGCGGGTTCCGGCTGAACGGCGCCGGTTGACGGGCCGGAGCGGACCAAGGACAACAGCCGACATGACGGATCAGAACGAACAGAGCAAATCGACCAAGCCGCTGACCCTCTCGACGACGCGCACGGGCGCCGCGTCGAAGGCAGACGCGACGCAGGTGCGCCAGAAATTCTCGCATGGGCGTACGCGCGCGGTGACGGTCGAGGTCAAGAAGCCGGTGAAGCGGGCCACGCCCGCTCCCGCGGCGACGGCCGCTCCCGCGCCTCAGCCCGCGGCACCCGCGCCTGCGCCGGCTCCCGCGCGCGAGGCACCGAAGGTTGCCCCGCCGCCCGCTGGGCGGACCCTCAAGCTCGGCAGCGGCGGCGGTCATCCGTCTGCGCCCCCGGCCAACCGCGCGCCGGCTCCGAGCCGGCAGCCCGGCGGTCGCGGGATCGTGCTGCGCACGCTCACCGAGGAAGAGAAGGAAGCGCGCGCCCGCGCCCTGGTCGACGCCAACCGCGACGCCGAAATCGCGCGCAAGCGCGCCGAAGAGGACGCCAAGCGCCGCGCGATCGAGGAAGAGGCGCGCAAGAAGGCCGATGAGGAGCATCGCAAGCGCCTCGCCGAGGAAGAGGCGCGCAAGAAGGCCGAGGAAGAGGTCAAGCGCAAGGCCGACGCGCTCGTCCAGAAGCGCCTCGATCAGACCCCGCCGGTCTCAGCGCCGCCGGCTGCCACGGCTGCGCGTCCGGCGCAGACGGGCGATGCCCGTCCGGCCGCTCCGGCCTCCGCCGCGCCGGCCGCACCCGTGCGCCGTCCCGTCGGTCCTTCGACCAGCGAAGCACTCCGTCGTCCGCCGCCGCGTCCGCCGCTGGCGATCAAGCGCCCGGCACAGCCGACGGGTGCTCGTCGCGAGGCGCCCAAGCGCCGCAACGACAAGGTCGATGTCGGTCGCGCCGTCGCGGGCGAGAACGATTTCCGCAGCCGGTCGGTGGCGCAGCAGCGCCGCCGCCTCGAGCGTGAGCGTCGTCAGCAGTTCGGCAGCGAGCCGCAGCAGAAGGTCTATCGCGAAGTCACGATCCCCGAGTCGATCACCGTCCAGGAGCTCGCGGCGCGCATGTCCGAGCGTGGCGCGGACGTGATCAAGACGCTGATGCGCATGGGCGTCATGGCTACCATCAACCAGGCGATCGACGCCGATACGGCCGAGCTGGTCGTGACGGAGATGGGTCACCGCTCCAAGCGCGTCACCGAAGGCGACGTCGAGACGGGCCTCGCCGATCTTCCGGATTCCGAGGAGTCGCTGGTTTCGCGTCCGCCGGTGGTGACGATCATGGGCCATGTCGATCACGGCAAGACCTCGCTGCTCGACGCGCTGCGCGCGACCGACGTGGCGGCGCACGAGGCCGGCGGCATCACCCAGCATATCGGCGCCTATCAGGTGACCCTGCCGTCGCGGCAGAAGATCACTTTCCTCGACACGCCGGGCCACGAGGCGTTCACCGCCATGCGCGCCCGCGGCGCCAAGGTGACGGACATCGTCGTGCTGGTCGTGGCCGGCGACGACGGCGTCATGCCGCAGACCAAGGAGGCGATCGCCCACGCCAAGGCGGCGGGCGTGCCGATCATCGTGGCCATCAACAAGATGGACAAGCCGGGCGCGGACGCGAGCCGGGTGCAGAACGAACTGCTGCGCGAGGAGATCCAAGTCGAGGCGCTCGGCGGCGAGGTGCAGTCGATCGAAGTCTCGGCGACCAAGCGGATGAACCTCGACAAGCTCGAGGAAGCCATCCTGCTGCAGGCCGAAGTGCTCGAACTCAAGGCCAATCCCGAACGCGACGCCGACGGCGTGGTGATCGAAGCCAAGCTCGATCCGGGCCGCGGCTCGGTCGCCACGGTGCTGGTCCAGCGCGGCACGTTGATGGTCGGCGACATCCTGGTGGCCGGCTCGGTCTGGGGCCGCGTGCGGCGTCTGGTCGACGACCGCGGTCAGGCTGTCGAGGATGCCGGTCCGGCCTTCCCGGTCGAAGTGCTGGGTCTTGCCGGAACGCCGCAGGCGGGTGATGAATTCCACGTGGTGGAAAGCGAAGCCCGTGCGCGCGAAATCGCCGACTTCCGCGTGCGTCGTGATCGCCAGCTCGAGCTGGCGCGCGCGGCAGGCGGCCGCGGCACCCTCGAGGAGATGATCAAGGGCATCCGCGAGGGCACTGCCAAGGAACTGCCGGTGCTGATCAAGGCGGACGTGCAGGGTTCGGCGGAAGCGCTGGCCGGCGCCCTGTCGCGTCTCGGCACCGAGAAGGTCATCACGCGCGTCGTCTACAGCGGCGTCGGCGGCATCAGCGAAGCCGACATGACGCTGGCCAAGGCGTCGGGCGCGTTGATCATCGGCTTCAACGTCCGCGCGAACCCGCAGGCGCGCGAGATCGCCAAGCGCGACAAGGTCGACATCCGCTACTACTCGATCATCTACAAGGTGACCGAGGACATGCAGGCCCTGATGGTTGGCCTCCTCGACCCGACCTACAAGGAGACGCTGGTCGGCAACGCGCAGATCCGCGAAGTCTTCAAGGTCACCAAGTCCGGCAACGTGGCGGGCTGCATGGTCACCGATGGCAAGGTCACGCGCGGCAACAAGGTTCGCCTGTTGCGCGACAACGTCGTGATCCACGAGGGCACGCTGAAGAGCCTGCGCCGCTTCAAGGACGAGGTGAAGGAAGTGCAGCACGGCTTCGAGTGCGGCATGGCCTTCGAGAACTACGAAGACATGAAGGTCGGCGACATCGTCGAATGCTTCGACGTCGAGCAGGTCCAGGCGACCTTGTAGTAAAGTTTCCTCCCCCGTCAGCGGGGGAGGTGGAAATAAGAGGAAAATCCTATGTCGCGACGTCGCTCGTCCGACAAAGAAAATCGTGCTCCCGGCCAGCGTCAGCTGCGCGTCGGCGAGGAGATCCGCCATTTGCTGGCCGATCTCCTCGAACGGGGAAACATGCGCGATCCCGATCTGCGCGACGCCACGATCACCGTGACGTCGGTCGATGTCAGCCCCGACCTGCGCAACGCCACGGCCTATGTGATGCCGCTGGGCGGCGACGATCAGGAACGGCTGCTGGCCGCGCTGCGCCGCGCGGCGCCCTGGTTCCGTGGCCGGGTCAGCGAGAAGGCCGGCCTGCGCACCGCCCCCGAGATCCGCTTCGCGATCGACCGCACCTTCGACGAGGCCGACAAGATCGGCCAGCTCCTGCGCCGGCCGGACGTCGCCCGCGACATCAAGGACGATTGAGGTAGTACTCGTCGCGCGGAAAGAAATCCGTGTTGGGCGAAGGCGTCGCCACGGTCCTGCCGTCGTTCAGCACCTCGACCTTCTTGTCCCCGAACCATCTGGCCAGTTCGGCATCGTCGATCCGCGCCGCCTTCAGATGCGCGGTCACGTCGGGCCGTGCCAGCAGCGCCGCGATCTTCTCGCGGCTGTAGGGAATGGGCCGGTCGCTTCCCAGCATCGCCGGATGAACCATGGTGACGTAGGGAAAGACCGAGCGGAACGTCGCCACCGAGCGTTCGGTCGGCGCCCATTGCACGTAGATCCCGCCCGGCGCCAGCTTGGCTCTCACCTGCTCGAAGAATTCGCGGCTGTTCAGCAGGCCCGACAGTGCGGTCTTGGGTAGGATGGCGTCGGCCTCGATTACGTCGTAGCGCACCGGATCGAGCGCCAGCGAATGGCGGCCGTCGGCGACCGTCACGTCGAAGCGCTTGCCCGATAGCAGCTCGTCGACCCCCGACTTGCCGCCGGCAGCGGTGTAGCTCTTCAGCGTCTCGATCACCGGCGCCACGATCTCGATCACCTTCACCGTCTCCGTCGCGGGATTGAGCCCCGCCGCGTAGGGCGTTCCGCCGGTGCCGGAGCCGATCACCAGCACGCGCCGGGGCGTGCCGTGGGTCAGCGGACCGATGGCGCCGAGATAGGAATGGACGGTATCGAAGGGCAGCCGGCTCTGCGAATGGCCCTGGATGTACAGCCGGCCATCTTCCTTGGCATCGCTGCCCGACATCTTGAGCAGGCTGAGGCCTGTCTTGTCTTCGGCCACGATCGCCGTCTCGGTCGTGAGACCGTGCAGGCGGCGCCAGAAGGTCTCGCCGCCGGGAAAGAACAGCAGGCCCGCCCCCAGGAAGCCGGCCGGCAGCCAGGCCCAGCGCGTCGCGCGCGGTCCGGCGAGCTGCAGGGCGGCGAAGGCGAGGCCGATGGCGACCAGCAGCTTCAGGGTGCCCGCCGTGCCCGCGAGATCGAGCAGCAGCAGTCCCGCCACCAGGCTGCCCATGCTGTTGCCGACGATGTTGGCGAGCTGCACGAGGCCGACCCGGCTGCCGAGGCGGTCGAGGTCGCGCTGCACGGCCTTCTGCACCACCGGGAAAGAGAAGCCCATGATGAACGAGGCCGGCAGCACGACGATGGCGAGCAGCAGTAGGATCAGCGCCGGGTTGGCGGTGTTCGGCCCCATGATGTCGCGGTCGACGAAGGTGGCGGGGAGAATTCCCGCGCCGATACCGGAATAGACGAACCATGCGCCGGCCAGGGCCAGCGCCGTCGCGATGCCCTGCATGAGGAAGAAGAAGCGGCGCGGGTCGGCAATGCGATCGATGACGCGCGCGCCCACCATCAGGCCCGCCGCATCGCCCAGCAGAAAGACGGTCAGCACCAGCGAGAAGCTGTAGCCGTTCGACTGCAGCAGGACGCCGATCAGCCGGTACCAGACGATCTGCAGCGCCACGATCAGGAAGCCGCTGACGAACACCAGCAGCGACCAGCGCCACACGACACCGTCCGCGGTGTCGGACGTTGCCGCCCTCTTCGCCGGACCTTCGGCTTGCATGTCGAGGCCGCGGGCCAGCAGGAGGCCGCCCAGCGCCACGACCAGATTGATCGCGGCGCCCAGATAGACGGCCTTGTCGAAGCCCACCGTGCCGATCAGGAACCAGCCGCCGAAGAAGGCGCCGACGCCGGCGCCCAGCGTGTTGAGGCCGTAGAGCCAGCCGATGAGCTGGGCGGAGCCCGCGATCTGGCTGACGATCGCCTTGGAGAGGAACGGCAGCGAGCATCCCATCAGGAAGGTCGGCCACAGCAGCCCTGCGAACACGATGGCGAAGATCACGCCGCGCGACTGGGCGAGCGGCAGCAACTCGCGATAGATCACGTCGTAGTAGAGCCACGGGCTGAGCACGGCAAAGACCGCGATGCCGACCTCGCAGATCGCGAAGGCGATCAGCGCCCCGCGGCGCGACAGGCGATCGGCATAGAGGCCGGCGGCGAGGCTGCCGATCCCGAGGCCGAGCAGGAAGGCGCCCACGACCAGGGCGGCGGCGATCGTGTCGGCGCCGGCGAACAGGCCGAGCAGTCGATGCCAGGCGGTCTGGTAGATGAGGGCGGCTGCTCCCGACAGGAAGAACAGTCCGAAGAGCGTGCCTTGCCGGACGCGATCCGACTGCAATCCTGATTTCATGCGTGCAGCCTGCCTGAACCGATGGCTGGCGCGCAACGGGCTGCGGGCTTAAACGGGCGCGATGGAACGCAAGGGCAGCAGGAATCACTGGAGCGCGCCACTCCAGTGGCGCTCGGAAGAGCCGCCGGAAGAGCGCCACTGGAATGGCGCGCTCCCATGAGCCGCAGGAAAAAGGGCGAGAAGGTCGATGGGTGGATCGTGCTCGACAAGCCGGTCGGGCTGGGGTCGACGCCGGCGGTGGGTCGGGTGCGCCGGCTGTTCGGCGCCCAGAAGGCAGGGCACGGCGGCACGCTCGATCCTCTGGCGAGTGGAATCCTGCCGATCGCGCTCGGCGAGGCGACCAAGACGGTCCCCTTCATCATGGACGCGCGGAAGGAATACCGCTTCACCCTGCGCTTCGGCGAAGCCCGTGCGACGGAGGATGCCGAAGGCGAGGTCACGGCAACCAGCGACGTGCGGCCCACGGATGCCGCCCTCTCGGCCGCGCTGCCGGCCTTCCTGGGCGAGATCGAGCAGATGCCGCCGGCCTTCTCGGCGCTGAAAATCGACGGCAAGCGGGCCTACGATCTGGCCCGCGCCGGCGAGATCGTCGAGTTGAAGGCGCGTCGGGTCCTGATCGAGCGGCTGGAGCAGGTCGGCCGTCCGGACACCGACCACGCGGATTTTGTGGTCCAGTGCGGCAAGGGCACCTACATCCGGTCCCTCGGCCGCGATCTCGCGCTGGCGCTCGGGACCGTCGGGCACCTCTCGGCGTTGCGCCGGACGGTTGTGGGACCGTTCCGGGAAGAGGGGGCCATTTCGCTTTCCAAACTGGAAGCCCTCGGGCATATTCCCGCGCTCTTCGGGGCGTTGGCTCCCGTTGCGACCGCGCTGGACGACATCCCGGCGCTGGCCCTGACGGAAGCCCAAGCGGACCGGTTGCGCCACGGCCAGCCGGTGCTCTTGACCCGGGACGCACCTCCGTCCGGCGCACTCGTTCGCGCCGAGGTCGGCAGCAGGCTCGTGGCGTTGGTCCGTTCGGACGGCGTCGCTCTCCAGCCGGTGCGCGTGTTCAACCTTTAGTTTCAGGAGATGACCGATGTCGATTACAGCCGACCGCAAGGCGGAGCTGATCAAGACGTATGCCCAGGCCGAAGGCGACACGGGTTCGCCGGAAGTCCAGGTCGCGATCCTCAGCGAGCGTATTTCCAACCTTACCGAGCACTTCAAGGGCCACGCGAAGGACCACCATTCGCGCCGCGGTCTGCTGAAGATGGTCGGCCAGCGCCGCCGCCTGCTCGACTATCTCAAGTCGCGCGACAACCAGCGCTACGCCACGTTGATCGAGCGTCTGGGTCTGCGTCGCTGATCCAACGGCCCCATCCTCGGATGGGGCCTTTTCGCGTCGCGTCGCCCGGTCCCCGTGAGTTCGGCCGGCTGACGCGACTTCGCAGTAACCGGGAAGGCAGGGGCGAGAGCAAACGCCTGGCCCGGTCCTGCCGGCGCAAGGGCGCCGGTGGGCGGTCGCAGCCAAACGGGGGCAGGCGACCGTGATGGAAAGGATGAATGAGATGTTTGAAGTTTTTCGCAAGGAAGTCGAGTGGGCGGGGCGCAAGCTCGTGCTCGAGACCGGCAAGATCGCGCGCCAGGCCGACGGCGCCGTCATGGCGACCTACGGCGGCACCACCGTGCTGGCCGCCGTCGTGTTCGAGAAGAAGCCGAAGCCCGGCCTCGATTTCTTCCCGCTGACCGTGAACTACCAGGAGAAGGCATTCGCGGCGGGCAAGATCCCCGGCGGCTTCTTCAAGCGTGAGGGCCGTCCGAGCGAGAAGGAGATCCTGACCTCGCGTCTGATCGATCGCCCGATCCGCCCGCTGTTCCACGAAAGCTATCGCAACGAGACGCTGGTCGTCGTCACGACCCTGGCCCACGATCTCGAGAACGATCCCGACATCCTGGCGATGATCGCCACGTCGGCGGCGCTCACGATTTCCGGCGTGCCCTTCATGGGCCCGATCGGCGGCGCCCGCGTCGGCTACATCGACGGCGCGTACGTCGTGAACCCGACCAAGGTCCAGCTCGAGAAGAGCACGCTCGACCTCGTCGTCGCCGGCACCAAGGAAGGCGTGCTGATGGTCGAGTCGGAAGCCAAGGAGCTTTCCGAGGACGTCATGCTGGGCGCCGTCATGGAAGCCCATCGCTCGTTCCAGCCGGTGATCGACGCGATCATCCAGCTCGCCGAGCATTGCGCCAAGGAGCCGCTGCCGCTCACCGATCCGTCGGAAGCCTCCAAGACCGTGGCGGAGAAGCTCAAGGCCGAGATGCGGGCCAAGCTGGTCGAGGCCTTCGCCGAGACCCAGAAGCAGGCTCGCCAGGCCAAGATCAGCGCCGTGAAGACCGAAGCCAAGAAGCTGTTCGAGGGCGATGAGGCCGCACTGGCCGCGTTCGGCGAGCAGTTCGGCAATCTCGAGGCCGACGTCGTGCGCACCGCCATCCTCGACACCGGCAAGCGCATCGACGGCCGCGACACCAAGACCGTCCGTCCGATCGTGGCCGAAGTCGGCATCCTGCCGCGCGCCCACGGCTCGTCGCTGTTCACCCGCGGCGAGACCCAGGCGCTGGTCGTGGCCACGCTCGGCACCGGCCAGGACGAGCAGATCATCGACGCGCTCGAGGGCGAGTACCGCGAGCACTTCATGCTGCACTACAACTTCCCTCCCTACTCGGTCGGTGAAGTGCGCCGCATGGGTTCGCCCGGCCGCCGCGAGATCGGCCACGGCAAGCTCGCCTTCCGCGCGCTGCGCCCGATGCTGCCGTCGAAGGACAAGTTCCCCTACACGATCCGCATCGTGTCGGAGATCACCGAGTCGAACGGCTCCTCGTCGATGGCGACGGTCTGCGGCGGCTCGCTGTCGCTGATGGATGCCGGCGTGCCGATGGAGCGTCCGGTGGCGGGCATCGCCATGGGCCTGATCAAGGAAGGCGAGCGCTTCGCCGTCCTGTCGGACATCCTGGGCGACGAGGATCACCTCGGCGACATGGACTTCAAGGTCGCCGGCACCGAGAAGGGCATCACCTCGCTGCAGATGGACATCAAGATCACCTCGATCACCGAGGAGATCATGAAGGTCGCTCTGGGCCAGGCGAAGGACGGCCGCATCCACATCCTGGGCGAGATGGCCAAGGGTCTGGGCGGCGCGCGTGAGGGCGTCGCATCGACCGCGCCGCGCATCACCCAGTTCACGATCCCCAAGGACAAGATCCGTGAAGTGATCGGCACGGGCGGCAAGGTGATCCGCGAGATCACCGAGCAGACCGGCACCAAGATCGACATCGAGGACGACGGCACGATCAAGGTCGCGGCGGTGGACGCCAAGGCCGGCCAGCGCGCCATCGACTGGATCAAGGGCATCGTGGCCGAGCCGGAAATCGGCGTGATCTACACCGGCAAGGTCGTGAAGACCGTCGAGTTCGGCGCCTTCGTGAACTTCCTCGGTGCGCGCGACGGCCTCGTGCACATCTCGGAGCTGGCGCCGCGCCGCGTCGCCAAGGTGACGGACGTCATCAAGGAAGGCGACCAGGTCAAGGTCAAGGTCCTGGGCGTCGACGACCGCGGCAAGGTCCGCCTTTCGATGAAGGTGGTCGACCAGGAGACCGGCGAGGACATCTCGAACAAGCCGGTCGACGACGCTCCCGCCGGCGAGTAATCGCCCATCGATCGATAACGGAAACGGCGGCCCTTGGGGCCGCCGTTCTCGTTTGGCCATACCGGTGCGCCGTACATCGTGCGGTCCGACTATTGCTTGGGGTGAACCATGAAAATCACGCGACGTTCTCTGACGACTCTTCTGGGCGCGGCGCCCCTGGCGGCTGCGATCCAGGCCAAGGCCCAATCTCCGAGCGACTGGCCGACCCGGCCGGTACGGTTCCTCGTGCCGTGGCCGGCGGGGGGCCTGAACGACGTGATCGCGCGGGCGTTCAACGACAAGGTCTCGGCTGCGCTGGGCCAGACGGTGATCACCGACTTCAAGGCCGGCGCCGCCGGCCGCATCGGCGTGACCGAGATCGCCAAGGCCAAGCCCGATGGCTACACGATCGGCATGGGCAATCTCGGCCCGCTCACCATCTTCCCGTCGCTGTACAAGCAGATGCCCTACAGCGTGAAGGACGACCTGATCCCCATCACCATGTTCGCGGCCTCGCCGCTGGTGCTGGTGGTCGCGGGCAATTCGCCGATCAAGACGGCACAGGAACTCATCGCCGCCGCCAAGGCCAAGCCGGGCGTGATGAACTTCGCCTCGGTCGGCCAGGGCAGCCCGGCGCATCTCACCTTCGAGTTGCTGAAGAAGCGCACCGGCATCGACGTCGTGCATGTCCCGTTCAAGGGCACCAACGAATCGCTGCCGGCGCTGTTCGCGGGCGACGTCCAGACGACCTTCGACACGCTGCCCAGCCTGCTGCCGCACATCCAGGCAGGCCGCCTGCGGGCGCTCGCGGTGACGACCTTGGCACGCGTGCCGCAGCTTCCCGACGTGCCCTCGCTCAAGGAATTGTCGCTGGCCGATTCCGAGGTGGTGTCCTGGTACGCCCTGATCGCGCCGGCCGGCACGCCGCAGCCGATCGTCGACCGGCTCTACAAGGAGTACACCGCGGCGGCGCAGACTCCCGCCGTGCAGAAGCTGCTGTCGGACCAGGGCCTCATCTACCTGCCAAACACCACGGCGCAGTTCCAGGCGCGCATCGCCGAGGAGACCGCGCGCTGGGCCCAGCTCATCAAGGACAACAGGCTGGAGCTCGACCAGTAGAGCGGCTGAGCCTTTAGCGAGAGCAGATTGCCCTCCTCCCCATTCGAATGTGGAGGTGGCCCCGGCGCTGTTTACAGCACCTTCTGGCTGGAAGGGGGCATGACCCCATCGCCCTCGTGAGACGAGGGCACTTCCCCTTTGCGGAACCCGCAAAGGGGAAGAGTCCGATTCAGATTCTGGAAGCGGCCTACTGCTCGCCGGTGGCGCTCGGCGCCGCACTGCCATCGTGCGGCAGGCCGATCGCGTGATAGCCCGAATCGACGAAGTGCACCGTGCCGGTGACGCCAGCGCTGAGGTCGGACAGATAGTAGAGCGCGGCGCCGCCGACATCGCTCAGCTCGACGTTGCGGCGCAGGGGGGCCGCCTCGCGCGACACGCGATAGACGTAGCGGGCGCCGCCGATCACCGCGCCGGCCAGGGTGCGCATCGGGCCGGGCGAGATCGCGTTCACCCTCACGCCCTGCGGGCCGAGATCGGCCGCGAGGTAGCGTACGCTGGCCTCGAGCGCGGCCTTGGCGACGCCCATGACGTTGTAGGACGGCATCACCCGCGTCGAGCCTTCGTAGGTCAGCGTGATCATGCTGCCGCCTTCGGTCATCAGCGGCAGGGCGCGTCGCGCGATCTCGGTGAAGGAGTAGCAGGAGATGGCGAGACTGCGCTGGAAGTTGGCCTTGGTCGTGTCGACGTAGCGGCCCTTCAGCTCCTCCTTGTCGGAGAAGGCGATGGCGTGCACGACGAAATCGAGCCGTCCCCATTCCTGCTTCAGCGTCTCGAACAGCCGGTCGAGGCTCGCCTCGTCCTCGACATCGGCCTCGACGATCACTTTCGAGCCGAGCTTCTGGACCATCGGCAGCACGCGCTTGCCGAAGGCCGCCCCCTGGTAGGTGAAGGCCATCTCGGCACCCGCCGCGTGCAGCGCCTGGGTGATGCCCCAGGCGATCGAATGGTTGTTGGCCACGCCCATGATCAGGCCGCGTTTGCCGGCCATGAGTTTGGGGACGTCAGGCAGAGACCTGGCGACGGGATCGTTGGGCATTTAATCCGCCTCAGTGATCGTAGCGGGAGAACAGGAGGCAGGCGTTGGTGCCGCCGAAGCCGAAGCTGTTCGACATCACCGTCTGCAGACCGGCGTTGTCGATGCGCGTGCGTGCGATGGGATAGCCCTCGGCCCCGGGGTCGAGATTCTCGATATTGGCCGAAGCGGCGATGAAATCGTGCTTCATCATCAGCAGCGAATAGATCGCCTCGTGGGCGCCGGTCGCGCCCTGGCTGTGGCCGGTCAACGACTTGGTCGAACTGACGGTCGGCAGCTTGTCCGGCTGCCGGTCGCCGAACACGGCGCGGATGGCGTCGAGTTCGGTGATGTCGCCCACCGGCGTCGCCGTGCCATGCGTGTTGATGTAGTCGACCGGGCTGTTGCGCCGGGCGGCGCTCGGAAAGCCCTCGAGGGCCAGCTTCATGCAGCGCAGCGCGCCCTCGCCGGAGGGGGCGACCATGTCGGCGCCGTCGGAGGTGGCGCCATAGCCGATCACCTCGGCATAGATCGTCGCGCCGCGGGCCTTGGCGACCTCGAGCTCTTCGAGCACCAGGATACCGCCGCCGCCCGCGATGACGAACCCGTCGCGGTCCTTGTCATAGGCGCGGCTCGCGCGCTGCGGCGTGTCGTTGAACTTGGACGACATGGCGCCCATGGCGTCGAACAGCACGGAGAGCGTCCACTCCAGCTCCTCGCCGCCGCCCGCGAACATGCGGTCGGCCTTGCCGAGCTGGATCGTCTCCACGGCATTGCCGATGCAGTGGGCCGAGGTCGAGCAGGCCGAGCTGATCGAATAGCTCGGGCCCTTGATCTTGTAGGCCGTGGCGAGGTTTGCGGAGACGGTGCTCGACATGGCGCGCGGCACCTGGAACGGACCGACGCGCTTGGGCCCCTTTTCCTTGGCGGTGAGGGCCGCCTGGACGATGGCGCCGGTCGTCGGTCCGCCCGAGCCGGCCACCAGGCCGGTCCGGTCGTTCGAGACTTCGGCCTCCGACAGCCCCGCATCCTCGATCGCCTGCTTCATCGCGAGATAGGCATAGGCCGCGCCGTTGCCCATGAAGCGCATGAGGCGCCGGTCGACCAGCTCCTCGACATTGAGCTTCAGGGTGCCGGCGACCTGGCTGCGGAAGCCCAGGTCGCGGTACTCCGGCATGAACTCGATGCCCGACTTGCCTTCCTTCAGGGACTGCGTGACCTCGGCGGCGTTGTTGCCGATCGGTGAGACGATCCCGAGACCCGTGACGACGACGCGCTTCATCAGACTGCCGCTCCGGCGGGCATTGGACCGTCCTTGACCAGGCCGACCTTCATGTCGTTGGCCTCATAGACCGGGTTGCCGTCGGCGGTCACGAAACCGTCGCCGACGCCCATGACGAGGCGGCGCAGGATGAGCCGCTTGGGATGGACGTGATAGGTGAGTTTCTTGACCGTCGGCACGATCATGCCGGTGAGCTTGACCTCGCCGACGCCGATCGCCCGGCCGCGGCCCGGCGCCTTCATCCAGCCCAGGAAGAAGCCCAGCATCTGCCACAGCGCGTCCAGCCCCAGGCAGCCGGGCATCACCGGATCGCCCTTGAAGTGGCAGGCGAAGAACCAGAGGTCAGGCTTCACGTCCAGCTCGGCGATGATCTCGCCCTTGCCGTACTTGCCTCCGGTCGAATCGATTTTGACGATGCGGTCGAACATCAGCATGGGCGGCAGCGGCAGCTGGGCGTTCCCGGGCCCGAAAAGGTTGCCCTTGGCGCATTCGATCAAGTCTTCGAAAGTATAGCTATTCTTCTGCTCGTGCTCGCTCACATTCACCGTCCCACAGGCCGCCCCGAAAGGCTTCGGGGCCAGAATAAGGATGCCGGACGCCGGGTGCAAACGGGCCTCACCGGCAAAACACGCCCTTCTCTTGTCTCTTTCACCTGCGTACATAAGATTGCAATCATGTCAGACAATGGCCCCGACCATACCGTCAGCCTGCGTGCCGCAGGTTTGCGACCGACCCGCCAGCGCGTTGCCCTGGCGCGGGTGCTGTTCGAGGGCGGCCATCGCCATGTCACTGCAGAGAGCCTGCACGCAGAGGTCAAGGCGACCCGCATGCCGGTTTCGCTGGCGACCGTCTACAATACGCTCAACCAGTTTCGCGACGCCGGGCTGCTGCGCGAGGTCGTCGTCGCGCCCGGCCGGTCCTATTTCGACACCAATACCGGGCACCACCATCACTTCTTCGTCGAGACCGACGGCGAATTGCACGATTTTCCGTCCGAGGAAGTGACCATTGCCGGCCTGCCGGCGCCGCCCGAGGGCACGACGCTGGCCCGGGTCGACGTGATCGTCCGCGTGCGCCGTTAAGGCGATTGCGAAGCGTTTGCAATAACTTAGAACGGTTCTAAGGTTCTTGACGCCAGCGTGCACGGCCTCCTAAATCCCCTCGTGAGATTGGCGGATGGGCCGATCGCAAAGGGAGTAAGAACCATGGCGAACCTCAAGGGATCCAAGACCGAAGAAAACCTCAAGGCCGCTTTCGCCGGCGAGAGCCAGGCCAATCGCCGTTACCTGTATTTCGCCCAGAAGGCCGACGTCGAAGGATACAACGACGTCGCCGTCGTCTTCCGTTCGACCGCCGAGGGTGAGACCGGCCATGCGCACGGCCATCTCGAATTCCTCGAGGTGAGCGGCGATCCGGCCACCGGTCTGCCGATCGGCCCGACCGACAGCAACCTCAAGGCCGCGATCGCCGGCGAGACGCACGAGTACACCGACATGTACCCGGGCATGGCGCGCACAGCGCGCGAGGAAGGCTTCGCCGAGGTCGCCGACTGGTTCGAGACGCTGGCGAAGGCCGAGAAGAGCCACGCCGGCCGCTTCCAGAAGGCCCTCGACACGATGGCTTGAGCCCTCCGGGCTCGTTCCGAAGGGGACCCCGCGCGGGTCCCCTTTTTCTTCCCGCTCCCCTCCCACGAAGCGAGCGACCATGCGCGAAGGCAGTCTCGAAGCACCGATCCGGCACGACCTCGACTGGCAGAATCCCTGGTTCTGGGACGAGGGTGCGCTCGAGAAGGAGATGGAGCGCGTCTTCGACATCTGTCACGGCTGTCGTCGCTGCTTCAACCTGTGCGACTCGTTCCCGCGCCTGTTCGACCTGATCGACAATGGCCCGACCGGCGAACTCGATGGGGTGAAGAAGGAGGATTACGCGCAGGTCGAGGAAGCCTGCACGCTGTGCGACATGTGCTTCATGACCAAGTGCCCCTACGTGCCGCCGCACGAATGGGCGCTGGATTTCCCGCACCTCATGCTGCGCCATCGTGCCGTGCAGGCGCGCAAGAAGGGCGTCAATTTCGTCGACAAGCAGCTGGCCGATACCGACCGCAGCGGCCGGCTGGGCACTTTCCTCGCCTCGGCCGCGAACTGGGCGACCGACGAGCACAACACGACGACGCGCCGGAGCCTGGAGCGCCTGGCCGGCATCCACCACGGAGCACGGCTGCCGCGCTATGCCGGCGAGACGTTCGAGATCCGGGCGCGTCGCGAAGGCGCCGTGCTCAACGAGGCGGCGCCGGCCTTCGGCAAGCGCAAGGCGGTGCTCTATGCGACCTGCTTCGTGAACTTCAACAACACCGACATCGGCGCCGCCGCGCGGGCTGTGCTGGCGAAGAACGGCGTCGAGACCGAGGTCGTGCATCCGGCCTGCTGCGGCATGCCCAAGCTCGAGTTGGGCGACATCGAATCGGTGGCCAAGGCGGCCAGGGAAGTCTCGGCGGCCCTGCTGCCGTGGGTCGACAAGGGCTACGACATCATTGCGCTGACGCCGTCCTGCGCGTTGATGCTCAAGTTCGAATGGAAGCTGATCTGTCCCAAGGATCCGGCGATCGAGCGGCTGTCGAACGCCACCTTCGACCTTTCCGAATACGTCGTCGACATCGCCAAGAAGCACGGGCTGGCCCCGGGCCTGGAGCCTCTGGAGGGCGGCGTGAGCGTCCACCTCGCCTGCCATGCGCGGGCCCAGAACATGGGCGCGAAGGCCGCCGAGATGCTGCGGCTGGTGCCCGGCACGCGCGTGGCGGTGATCGAGCGCTGCAGCGGCCATGGCGGCATCTGGGGCGCGCGGACCGAGAATTTCGAGACCGCGGTGAAGGTCGGCAAGCCCGCGGCACAGGCCGCGCTCAAGAACGACACCAGCTTCGTTGCGTCGGAATGCCCGCTGGCGGCCGATCACCTGATGCAGGTTATGGAAATGACGGCGGGCGACCAGGCGCCGAAGCCGTCGCGGGCCAGCCATCCGATCGAACTTCTGGCGCAGGCCTACGGGCTTGCAGGGACGGACAAGTGATGCCGCGCAAGATCGACGCCTCCGACATCATCCCGATCGCGGAATACGCGAAGCTGCGGGCCGAGCGCCGCAAGCAGATCTCGGAGATCAAGAAGCACCGCCGGCTCGAAGTCGGCCCGTTCGCGACGTTCTATTTCGAATCCTTCGACACCATGCTGCACCAGGTGCTCGAGATGCTGTTCATCGAGAAGGGCGGCGCCGAACAGCTTCCCGACGAACTCGCGGCCTACAATCCGCTGATCCCCACGGGCAGTGAGCTGGTGGCGACCGTGATGTTCGAGATCGACGATCCGCTGCGCCGCGCGCGGGTGCTCGGGATGCTGGGCGGCGTCGAGCACAAGGCCTTCATCCGGGTGGGCGACGAGACGATCCGCGGCGTGCCGGAAGACG
This sequence comes from Reyranella sp., assembly GCF_965228225.1. GTDB lineage: Bacteria > Pseudomonadota > Alphaproteobacteria > Reyranellales > Reyranellaceae > Reyranella. The sequence goes on from NZ_OZ245801.1 coordinate 5,271,142, forward strand.
ACCAGGAGCGGTCGCGCGAGGACGGCAAGGCCTCGTCGGTGCAGTTCGTCCGCTTTCCCTTCACATCGGCCCAGATCGAGGCCTTCAGGAGCGGCGCAGGCGACGTCGTGGTCGGTTTCGATCACGCCAACTACGGGCACATGGCGGTGATGCCGGCGCCCGTGCGCCAGGCGCTGTCGGCGGACTTCGCCTGAGCCCCGACGCCCGTCGTCAGTAATTCATCGGCAGCACGAGGACGATCGGGTCGCCCCGCATGCCCGCCGGCACCGGCGGCAGCGGCATGGCGCGCCGGATCGCCGACATCTCGGCATCGTCGATCAGCGGCCAGCCGCTCGACCGGTCCAGTCTTATGTCCAGCAGTTCGCCGGCCCGGCTGATGGTGACGCGCGTCACGACGCGGCCATGCTGGCGCGCCGCGCGCGCCGCGGCGGGATAGTCGCGATAGGGATCGATGTGGCGATAGACGCGCGACAGATAGTCGTTGCGCGCGCCCCCGTCGCCCGTCGCCTGATCGAAGGAACTGGTCGACGGGCCGCCGAGGCTCGAAGTCTGCGGCGGATAGTCCTGCAGCCTCTGCCCGGGGGCCTGGGCCGTGCGGGGCACGGTCGGGGGCCGCGGCGCCGGGCGCGCGGGGCGCGGGGGCGGCGCGGCGAGCGACGGCTCGACGGTCACCTGCGGCTTCCACGACGAGACATCCGTCTGCCAGGCGGCGTCCGATTCTCCTTCGACGAGCGGTTCCGGGGCGGCCGCTGCCGTCTCGGTGGGTGATGGTTCCGAAGGCTGCACTTGCGCGGGCTCCGCTGCCGGCTCGATCGCCGCCACTGGGGGCGGAGGGGCTGCCGGGGCAGGTTCGGCACGCCGGGGAGGCGGCGGCGACGGCGGGACTGACGGCATCTCCACGGGTGTGGCGTCACGCGGGGCCGGTTCGGGAGGCGCAGCGGGGGCAACGGCAGCCTGTTGGCGAGACTCGGGCGTCGTTTCGGATGTCGTCTCGGGCTCGACACGCTCGGGCTCCGATGGAGTCGGTTCGGATTGCACCGGATCGGCCGTAGGCGGGGCAGCGGCGGCCAGATTGCCCGCCGACAGCGGCTCAGGCTCGACCGAGACCATGATCGGCGTTTCGGCATGGTCGAGGCTGCGCGCCGGCTGAGCCAACCACAGCACCGCAGCGACGAGCACGTGCAGGCCGATCGCCAGGACAAGCGCCGCCGGCGACATGCGCCCGGATTGCGCCCGGATGAGACTGTCGTGTGTCACGGCAGCCAAGTTCTACGTCCGCCCGCCACCCGCGGCCAGCCGGATCGACGACGGCGCGGACGCCGCTACCGTTGCTCGTTGTAGCGGAAGCTGACGGGCAGCTGGAACGTGTGGCTGGCGCCCGAGATCTCTGCCGGCAGGGGCGGATAGGGGCTGGCCCGGCGGATCGTGTCCATCACACCGGCATCGAGCGAGGGAAGGCCGCTCGACTTCTCCATGACCACGTTGAGCAACTGTCCCTGCCGCGAGATCGTCACCCGCGTCAGCACGGTGCCTTCCTCGCGGATGACCCCGGTGTTCTTCGGGACGTAGGGAAACTGCGCGATCCGCCGCATGACCTGCCAGAGATACTGCTCCTGCGCGCGCTTCTCGCCGTAATTGTCGGCCGGGTTGCGAAAGGTGGGCGAAGGCTGGGCGGCGGCCTGCGAGCCCTCCGAGGATCGCGGCTGCTGGCCGAGCGGAGACGGGCGGAGCTGTTGCGGAGGCGCGGGCGGCGCCTGCGGGCGAGGGGCGGGCGGTGGCGGAGGCGGCGCCGGACGCGCGGCCTGCTGCGGCTTGGGAGGCGGTGGCGGCGGAGGTGCCGGCGCAGGCTTCGGGATGTCCCGTTCGGTTACGGGCGGCGGCGGCGCCTCGAGCGGCGGCAGGGCCTGCTCCAGCGAGGGTGGCGGCGGAGCGGGGGGCTCCGGCCGGGCGAGGGCCTGCTGCTGCGGCGGAGGGGGCGGGTCCGGCTGGGCAAGCGCCTGCTGCTGGGGCGGCGGCTCGGGGGGCTCCGGTTTCGGCTCCTCCTTCGCAGCGTCCTGCTTCGGCTCCTCCGGCTTCGGCTCGTCCTTGGGGCCGGCCTCCTGCACCTTGTCGGGCGTCGGCATGTCCGTGGCGCGCGCCGCGGGCTTTTCCGCTCCCGCGACGTCGCGGGGATCGGTACTGCGCTCGGCGGGCGGCGGCGGGAGACCCAGGCGGATGGGCGGCGTCTGGGGCTGCTGGGGGGTCGGTGTCGGCGGCGGCGCAGGCGGCGGCGGGCTCGATACTGCCGGCTGGGCGGCGGGTTCGGGGGCCTTCTCGGCGGCCACCGGGGGGGCCTCCGGGGCCTCCATCGAGACCTCGATCGCGTCCTCGAAATGATCGACCGGCCGCAGCGGCGAGATCCAGAACAGCGCCAGTCCCACGGCGGCATGCAGCAGCACGGCCAGCGCCAGGGCGGCGGGCGGCATGTGCTCGAAGCGGGAAGCGGTGAAACTGACGTCGTGGGTCACGGGAACCCGTTCTACGAGGCGGCTCGACGGGCCGCTAGTTGATCGGCTCGGATTTGTAGACGCCCCACATGCCGCTCCGTTCGAGCCAGCCGGTTACGCCGGAAACCTTGACCCGGCACCAGTCGCCTGCACAGGAGCGAATCTCGCCCAGGACTTCCGGTTCGAGCTTGGCTACCACCTCGGCCGATGCGGCCGGCGTCTTGTGCAGACTGGCGGTTTTCGCGTTGATGATGAAGGAGCGCTTGCCGCTGAGCAGGCTCTGGTGCACCCAGCCGCTGGCGCCCTGCCAATCGCGGATTTTGCGCCAGTTCTCGTACTCGGCGACGATCTCGACCGGCATGGCCTTGCGCTTGAACATCCAATCGACGGGATAGCGCGAGCCGGGTCCGGTGCGAACGTTCACTTCGTCGGAACGCAGGGACGCGAAACGGGGAATGGGGAGGCCGGAACCCTTGCGCTGGGTGGAGGTCGGTTTGTCGGGGGCGGCGAGGGCTGCGTTGCCACCCGCTTGGGGCAGGGAAAATGCCGCCAAGGCAACGAAGAAGCCGCAAAGCAGGACGGACGATCGAATTCCCATCGCCGCCTATATACCTGAAATCTCCACATCCAGCGACAAGCTCCTGAAATGGCGCGACTTTCTGGCTTGCAAATAGGCAGGGACGTTTGCTGGACAAAACGCGCGCGGACTTGGTAATCCGGCTCAGTCACTGTTCGAGCCAGCGCCGGTCCCAATATCACATGCCGTCCACTCCGAAGAATAAGCCGCTGGTGATCGTCACCCGAAAGCTTCCTGACGCCATCGAAACGCGTCTGATGGAGCTGTTCGACACCCGCCTGAACGCCGACGACAAGCCGATGACCGGTCCCCAGCTCGTGGAGGCCGTGAAAACGGCCGACGTGCTGGTGCCCACGGTGACCGATCGGATCGACGCCCGCGTGCTTTCACAGGCGGGGCCCAAGCTGAAGCTGATCGCCTCGTTCGGCACCGGCGTCGACCACATCGACCTCGATACGGCCCGCCAGCGCGGCATCACCGTCACCAACACGCCTGGCGTGCTGACCGAGGACACCGCCGACATGGCCATGGCGCTTGTCCTGGCCACGGCGCGCCGCGTGGGCGAGGGCGAGAGGCTGGTGCGCAGCGGCACGTGGTCCGGCTGGAGCCCGACCTCGATGCTGGGCGCCCGCCTGCAGGGCAAGCGGCTGGGCATCGTCGGCATGGGCCGCATCGGACAGGCGCTGGCGCGTCGCGCGCGCGGCTTCGGCCTGGCGATCCACTATCACAACCGCAAGCGCGTGCACGGCGAGATCGAGCGCGAGCTGGAGGCGACCTATTGGGAGAGCCTCGACCAGATGCTGGCGCGCATGGACATCGTTTCCGTGAACTGCCCGCACACGCCCGCGACCTTCCACCTCCTCTCGGCCCGGCGTCTCAAGCTGATGAAGCCGACCTCGATCCTCGTGAACACCGCGCGCGGCGAGGTGATCGACGAGAACGCCATGGTGCGCATGCTGAAGGCGGGCGAGATGGCCAGCGCCGGTCTCGACGTCTACGAGAACGAGCCGCAGGTGAACTCGAAGCTGCTCGAAATGGATCGCGTGGTGCTGCTGCCGCACATGGGCTCGGCCACGCTCGAGGGCCGCATCGAGATGGGCGAGAAGGTGCTGATCAACATCAAGACCTTCGCCGACGGCCACAAGCCACCGGACCGGGTGCTGGCGACTATGTTCTAGCGCGTGTGAACGCGCTAGAGGTCCCCCTCGACCATCTCGCGTGCGCGATTGTCGATCAGCACGTCGCGCGTGGCGCGGCCGACCTGGGCGCCGATCAGGATGGTGAGCGAGGTCCAGTACATCCAGACCATGATGGCGGCGAAGCCCGCCGTGGCGCCGAACGCCGAGGTGAGCTGGGTCACCTCGAAATAGAACACCAGCGCGCGGTTGCCGACCGCGAAGAGCAGGGCGTTCACCAGGCCGCCGATCAGCGCGTAGCGCCAGGGGACGCGGCCGGTCGGCAGCCACTTGTAGATCAGCGTGAAGAAGCCCGAGAGCAGGCCGTAATGCACGGAGGTCGAGATCGCCGGGCCGATCCAGACGCCGAGGATGGGGAATCTCTCGAGTACGCCGGCATAGGCCGAGATCAGCACGCTGGCGAGGATCACCACGATCAGCACGACGCCCAGCACGATCATCAGGAGCACGGCGAGCAGTCGCGACTTCAGGCTGGCCAGGACCGGATGGACCGTCGGGCTCCTGTTGTCCCGCCAGATCGCGTCGATTCCGTCGTCCAGTTCCACGAAGACGCGGGTGCCGGTGTAGAGCAGCACGGCGGCGCCGGCGAGGGCGGCGATGCCGCCGCCGCGGAACAGGTCCTCGGAGGCGAAGCGGCGGATGGTGCGCAACTGGTCCTGTGCCACGACGGTGCCCAGCGCATCGAAGATCGTCTCCTGCGCCATGAACCGGCCGACGAACGGTTCGGCGATGGCGATGGTGAAGATCATGATCGGGCCGAGCGCGAACATCGTATAGAACGCCATGGCCGCGGCCGAGGTCGAGAGCCGGTTGGCGAAGTAGCCGTAGCCGGCTTCGTAGGCGATACGCCAGAGCGTGGTGATCATGGTCGCCGTTGGTGAGCGATGGCGTCGGGGTAATACGCCCGAAGCGGCCCCGCGGTTGCCGGTCTCTGCATGACGGCCAATGCCCTGCCGATCAGTATTGCTTGAGGCCGAGGCCGGCGATCGCGAGCAGGATCGAGGCGACACCCAGGGTCGCCGCCGACCCGAGTGTTCCCAGCAGCCGGCCCTTGGGGATCAGGCCCAGCATGCCGCCGGCATGCAGCAGGCGGGCCAGCAGCAGCAGCACCGACAGGGCCGCCACGAGGCCGAAGCCGTAGAAGTCGCTCGCCATGTAGATCATCAACAGGGTGAGTGGCGCGAACTCCACCAGGTTGCCGTGCGCCCGCACCGCGGCCTGCATCTCGGCATCGCCGCCGTCCCCCAGGTTGATCCGCTTGCGACCCCGCATCAGGCCGACATTCACGGCCAGCGCGACCGCCAGCAGGCCCAACAGCCCGGCGCAAACGAAGAAAACGGGCATGGCAGCCTCTCTCTCTCTCGATTCCAGGGCAATCGCATATGGCCGAGAACGGCCGGTGTCGTTGGCCCTCCTAGAAGTAAGGGTCCCTCACTCCGTTCGGGATGACAATTTTGTTGGGATTTGCGCAATGCGCCGATCAAACAACGGTGTCATCCCGAACGGAGTGAGGGACCTTTACCTCATATGCGATAGCCCCGCTCTCGATCCGAGGGGCATTCTATGGCCATTCCGGATCAAGACCAGCAGGAGACGTGCGATCCGGCGTGGCCGGAGTCTTTCCGACCAGGGCGGAATGTCATCGGTCTTTCCAGAAACCACCTCACCCTGAGGAGCATCGCGCAGCGATGCGTCTCGAAGGATGAGGTAAGTGTTTGAATCGATTCAATTCATTTCCGGCCAGACTCTCAGGATGAGGTGGTCTGGGTGAACCAGAAGCGGAATGGTCCCTAGACCGGCTTGGCGGCGGTCTCGTAGCCGAATTCCTGGTCGAGCGCGGCGATCTGGCGGCGGAAGTCGATCCGCATCCTGGCCTTGTCGCTCTCGTCCAGCCACGAGGCTTCGACCGAATTCAGGCTGAACAGCCGGGCCTTGTCGGGGCCCCAGCCGATCGTGTCGAACAGGGTGGTGAAGCCGTGGCCGAGATTGGTGCCGAACATCGCCGGATCGTCGGTGTTGATGGTGACGTTGAGGCCGGCCTCGACCATGCGGCGGATGCGCTGCGGCCGGTGCGGTCGATTGTGCAGCAGGCTCGTCCAGGCGCAGGGCGTGAAATAGAGCCCGTCCTTGCGCGCCTCGGCCATCACGAAGTCAGACGCCAGCATGTTGTAGCCGTGGTCGATGCGGTCGCAGCGCAGCACGTCGCGGCAGATCAGGTAGTTGGTCGGCGGCGCTTCGAGCGGGGTCAGATAATCCTCGCAACAATGGGCCGTGCAGCGCAGCCCGCCTTTGCGCGCCAGCGCATAGGCCTCGGCGAAGATGGCGGGCGGACCGACGCTCTCGTTGCCGTCCAGCCCGATGCCGATCACCAGCTCATGGCGATGCGCCAGTGCCGTCTCGACGATCTCGACGGCCTGGGCGGCTGAATTGATCGAGCGGTCGATGCAGCAGATCAGCCGGGCGGAGATGCCGAAGTCGCGGTCCACGCGCTCGATGCCGTCGGCCATGCCGGCCACCATCGAGGGATAGTCGATGCCGTTGGGATAGAAATAGTCGGGATTGAAGAAGAACTCGACATGACGCAGGTTGCCGTCGCGCGCGGCATCCTCGCAATATTCGTAGATCGCGCGGCTGAAATCCTCCGGCGTGCGCAGCACCGAGGCGGTGAGGCGCAGGATTTCCAGGAACCCGTCGAAGTTGGGCCATTGGTAGAGCTGCTCGGCCGGCCGCGGCAGCGGCAGGCCGTAGTGCTTGGCCAGCTCCGCGACCGTGGTCGCGCGCAACGTGCCGGCAAGGTGGCAGTGAAGCTCGGCCTTGGGAATGCGCCGCAGATAGTCGTCGGCAACCGCTTTCGCCATGGGGGCGATCCTCACTTCTTCTCGATGTTGTAGAGCAGCATGACCGGCGACTTCAGCACGCCTTCGAGGTTGTTGCGCCAGGCCGACGGAGTCGTGAACTGCGCCAGCGGCAGATAGAGCACCTGCTCGTAGGCGCGGACCTGGATCTCGGTCGCGATCGTCTTGCGCGCCGCCTCGTCGGGGGCGGTAGCGAACTTCAGCCGCAGCTCCTCGACCTTCTCGTCCTTCGGCCAGCCCCAGGCCGACGCGGGCGGGCCCGACGCGACGAGGAACGGGTTGCTGAGCGGATTGCCCTGGTCGGGCACCGAGTTCGTCGTGTGCGCGAGGTTCCAGCCGCCCTTGTCGATCGGTCCTGTGTTGAGCCGGCGCGTGGCGAAGGTCTGGAAGTCCATCGACACCATGTCGACCTTGAAGCCGAGATCGACCAGCACCTGGCGCGTGACGTTGCCCAGCGCGGCGATGCCCGGCGCGTTGGCGACGTGCAGCATCACCAAAGGCTTCGACAGGTCGACATTGGCCTCCTTCAGCAGCGCCTTGGCGGCGGCGATATCGCGCGATGGGATGCCGGCCTTGCTCTCGTAGGGCATGCCGCAGCCGAACATGGCCGCGCAGTCGGTGGCGAACTTCGGATCGCCGGCCACCACGCCGGCGTACATCGAGCGGTCGATGGCCTTGGCGATCGCCTGGCGCACCTTCACGTTGTCGAACGGCGGCTGAAGGTGGTTCATGCGCATGATGGCCTGGAAGCCGTACTTGCTCACGACCTCGGCCTTGGCCCCGGATTTCGCGTCGAACAGCGGCAGCAGGTCCGCCGGCACCCTTTCGAGATAGTCGACCTCGCCCCTGATGAGCGCGCTCACCTGGGTCTGCGCATCCGGCATGCCCAGCATCTCGACCCGATCCATCTTCGCGATCTTGGCGCCCGACGCCCAGTTGGGCGGCTCGCTGCGCGGCTTGTAGTCGGCGAACTTGTCGAGGACGATCTTGACGCCGGGCTCGTGCAGGTCGGCGCGGAACTTGTAGGGGCCGGAACCGACGATCTCCTTCACCTGCTCGCTGCCGGGCGTCTTCGCAATACGTTCCGGCATCATGAACGGCACGGGCGCCCCGATCTTGGCCAGGCTGTCGAGCACCAGCCCGTAGGGCTCCTTCAGCACCAGCTTGATCGTATTGGCGTCGGCCGCTTCCAGCGAGGCGGTGAACTTGGCCAAGGTCTGGCCCATGCTGTCGCGCGAGGCCCAGCGCTGGATCGAGGCGACGCAGTCGGCCGCCGTGACCGGCTGGCCATCGTGCCATTTCAGGCCCGGCCGCAGCACGAAGGTGTAGGTGAGCTTGTCGGGGCTGATCGTGTAGCGCTCGACCATCTGCGGCTTGGGCGCGAACGTGTCGTCGACCGCAAACAGCGTGTCGTAGATCAGGTAGCCCAGGTCGCGGGTCGTGAACGACGTGGTGAAATGCGGGTCGAGGACGCGGCTCAGCGTCTCGGGCGCGACCGTGAGGGTCGTGGCCTGTGTCTGCGCCTGCACCGGCAGGGCGGCCAGGAAAGTGGAAGCGGCCAGCGCGGCCAGCGACCAGGAGCGAAAATGGGTCATGCAGTGGTTCCTCGATTCGGAAGCCGTCGGTGCACGCGTCATGCCACGCCCGCGGTCCCGTTTCGGCCCGTCAGCATGAAGGCCATGCCGCAACGCTGAAAAGCGCTAGTTTCGGGACGGCGTGTGCGGTTTTTTCGTACGGTCGGCTGGTGGTCTTTTCACGACCGGCCACGTCCCGCCTTTGTCCCACCGACTTCCCGCAGGCTGCCGGTCCAGGCGCGGCGCGCCGGCAGGCCCTGCAATTCTTCCCGCAGGAATTCCGCCAGCATGGCAGCGACCGGGGACGGCTTGGCGTGGCGCGGGGCGATCAGCGACAGGTGCGAGCCGCGGACCTGGCGGTCTGCCAGCGGGATGTGCACGAGGTCGCGGTCGGCGAAGTCCGCCCCGATGTCCGGCAGGCTGAGCAGCGCGATCTGGCGATGCTCGCGCACAAGCATCTTCATCACCTCGACGGAGTTGGTCGTGACCACGCCGGCGAAATGCACCTTGGCGCGCTCCAGCGCGGTTTCGAGGATGCGCCGCGAGGTGAGCGACGAATCGGGAAAGACGAAACTGTAATTGGCGCACTCGGCGAGCCGGATCGACTTGCGGCCGGCCAGCGGATGATCCCGCGCCACGACGATTCCCGAGCTGGGCTGGATCGACGCCAGCACGCGGATCTCCGGCATCTTGGGCACGGCGTAGCAGATGGCGAGGTCGAGCTTGCCCGCGACCAGCCGGTCGACGATCTCCGCCGTGCCGCCCATCAGCACCTCGAGCGAGACCAGCGACTGGCGCTCGCGCATGTGGCTCATCAGTCGCGACACGACGGTGCGCGAGAAGCTCTCCATCAGGCCGAGCGAGGCGTGGCCGCGCACCATGCTGCGCAGCTGGCCGATATGCTGCACGAGCTGCGCATGGTCATGCTGCCAGCGCTGGACTTCCGCCACCACCATCTGACCGGCGGGCGTGAGCCGCATGCCGCGCGGCAGGCGCTCGAACAGCGCCGCGCCATACTCGGCCTCCAGGTTCAGGATCTGCCGGTTCACCGCCGACGGCGAAAGGTTGAGCCGCGTCGCCGCGCGCCGGATCGAGCCGGTCTCTGCGACGACCAGGAGCCACGATGCCGACGGCGCGATGATCGGCATGCCGTTGCCTAGCCGGCCGCGAGCGGCCGCAACGCCGCGACGAAGCGGTCGAGTTCCTCGTCGGTGTTGTAGATGTGCACCGAGGCGCGCATCACGTCCTTCAGGCCGCGTCCCTTGAGGTCGAGGCGGGACGAGAACTGCGTCGAGACCGAGACGTTGATCCCCTGGTCGCGGAGCTGCTGCTTCAGCGTCCCATGCTCCTTGTCGGAGACGGCGAAGGTGACGATGGCGCCCTTGGTGACGCCGAGATCGGCCAGGGTCACGCCCGGCACCGTCTTCAGCCGCTCGCGCAGGCCATCGGCCAAGTGGCGCAGGCGCGCCCAGATGGCCGGCATGCCGAGTTCGTTCGCCTGGTCGGCGGCGACCTTGAGGCCGATGACGCCCGCGAAGTAGCGCTCCCAGTTCTCGAAGCGCTTGGCGTCGCCCATCACCGTGTAGTCGTTGTCGCCGGTCCAGCGGGCGGCGTGATTGTCGAGGAAGATCGGCTCGATGTGGGAGGTGCTGCGCGTGCGGGCGTAGAGGAAGCCCGTGCCGCGCGGCCCGCGCATGTACTTGCGTCCCGTCGCCGACAGGAAATCGCAGCCGATCTTCTTCACGTCGATCGGCATCATGCCGACCGACTGGCAGGCATCGAGCAGGTAGAGGATGCCGGCATCGTTGACGATCTTGCCGACCGCCTCGGCCGGCTGGACCAGGCCGCCCTGGGTCGGGATGTGCGAGATCGAGACCAGCTTCGTGCGCTTGTCGATGGCGCGTTCGAGGGCCGCGAGGTCGATCTGGCCGTGCTTGTCGTCGGGCACCACCACGATCTCGGCGCCGGTCTTCTTCGCCACCTGCAGGTAGGAGATGTAATTCGACGAATATTCGCTGACGCAGGTCAGGATGCGGTCGCCCGGTTTGAAGTCGAGCGAATAGAAGGCGAGGTCCCAGCCGCGCGTGGCGTTCTCGACATAGGCGATCTCGCCGGGCTCGGCGCCGATCAGCGTGGCGATCGACGGATAGAAGCCATCGAGCACGGGGCGCGCCCGGTCGGCGGCCTCGTAGCCGCCGATCTCGGCCTCGAGCCGCAGATGGTCGAGGGTGGCGTCCAGCGTGCGGCGGCTGGGCAGCGACGAACCGGCGGCGTTGAGATGCAGGACGTGGGCACAGCCCGGCGTCTCGGCGCGGAGGCGGTCAACGTCAAGAGGGGCCATGCCGAGGGTCATCTCAGAACTTCCCCTGTTCCTTCAGCACTTCCTCGGCGACGCGCAGCGCATCGATGGCGGCCGGGAAGCCGCAATAGGCGATCGCGTGGGTGAAGATCTCGCGCAGTTCGGTCTTGGTGCAGCCATTGTTCAGGGCGCCCACGAGGTGGATCTTGAGCTCGTGCGGGCGGTTCAGGGCGCAGAGCATGGCGATGGTGATCATGCTGCGCTGCTTGCGGTCGAGCCCGTCGCGCGTCCACAGCGAGGCGTAGGCGAATTCCTCGGAGAAGGCGCGGGCCGGACCCCAGAAATCGTTGTTGGTCGCGTCGCGCTTGGCGAGATAGGATTCGCCCAGAACCTCGGACAGGACCTTTCGTCCTGCATCGCTGAGTGTCTTGTGAGCCTGTTCTTCGGACATGTCGTCTTCCTCCTGGTTCAGCCGTTTCCTGCCTAAAGCGACGCCGGAGCCCGAGCAACTGACCATTGCTCATGCCGGCGACACGCTTTCCGTCACCTTCGTGCGCAACGCCCGCGCGCGGCGCGCCTCGCTGCGGGTCGATCCGGCCAACCGGCGGATCGTGCTGACGGCGCCGCTGCGCATGGCGCGCGGCACGGCCGTGGGCTTCGCCGAAACGCAGGCCGGCTGGATCGCCGCGCGCCTCGAGCGCCTGCCGGCGCGAATTCCCTTCGTCGACGGCGCGGAAATCCCGCTGTTCGGCGTGCTGCACCGGCTGCGCCACCGGCCGGAGGCCCGCGGCACGGTCTGGCGCGAAGGCAGCGAGATCCATGTCGCGGGCCGGGCTGAGCACCTGTCGCGCCGCGTGAAGGACTGGCTGGTCGGCGAGCTGAAGAAGGAGCTGGTGCCGCGGGTGCACGCCAAGGCCGCCCGCGCCGAGCGCCAGGTGAAGCGCATCTCGGTACGGGACACGCGTTCGCGCTGGGGAAGCTGCGGGCCCGACGCCTCGCTTTCCTTCTCGTGGCGGCTGGTGTTCGCGCCGCCCGAGGTGCTCGACTACCTGGCCGCGCACGAGACGGCGCACCTGGTCCACCTGAACCACAGTCCGCGCTTCTGGGCGCTGGCACGAGCCCTGTGCGACGGCCCCATAGAGGGGCCTCAGGCCTGGCTCAAGAAGAACGGCGAGACGTTGCTGCAGTATGGCGGCTGAAGGTTGGCCGAGCCTAAGCAGCGCTAAGCCATACGGCGCATGAATTCTTCGTTGTCGCTCACAAGGTGTGCGTCGATCCTGACGGACAACGGAGGAACGACATGTCTGGCGCAAAACAGATGCCCTGGAAGGCATCGCAGATCGACTGGCGGAGACAGGGTCTCCATGTCTTCACCGCAGCCGAAATCGCGGAGATCGAGACGGCCCTGAAGCATCTGCGCGGGCTGGGCGACCTCGATCTGCCGCAGATCACGGCGGACCGGTTCCCGCTGGGCGAAGTCGCGGGCCTGATGAGGGATCTGCGCCGGACCCTGAGGAGCGGTCCCGGCTTTGCCATGCTGCGCGGCCTGCCGATCGAGCGCTATGCGCCGGATGACGTGGCGCGCATCTATTTCGGATTGGGCAGCCATCTCGGCGTGCCGATGGTGCAGTCGTATCTCGGTGACCTGCTGGGCCATGTCATCAACGTTGCCGAGATCGAACCGAAATCGCGCGGCTACCGCAAGGGCGGCGAGCTGGCGATGCATGTCGATTCCACCGACCTGTGCGACGTCGTCGGGCTGATGTGCCTGCGCCGCTCCCTGAGCGGTGGGGCCTCGCGCATCGCGAGCGCGACGGCGATCTACGAGGCCCTGCGCGCGACGCGCCCCGACCTGTTGGCGGTGCTGGAGCGCGGCTTCCAGTTTCGTCGCGGCGAGGAGGATGGAAGGGCGGCCGGACGCTGGCTCAGTCCGCACCGCATCCCGAGCTTCGCGAACACCGACGGCGAGGTCTCCTGCTACTTCCTGCCGACTTACGCCATTCGCGCGGAACAGGCCGGCGACTCGTCGCTGAGCGAGGTCGAGTGGGAAGCGATCTACGCGGTGGAGAAGCTGGCCACGTCCGACGAGTTCTTCATCGACATGGATTTCGACGTCGGCGACATCCAGTTCCTGAACAACCGTACGATCCTCCACGGTCGAACCGACTATGTCGACGAGAAGCCCCTGGAGCGTCGCCGGCATCTCATGCGTCTGTGGCTGCGCGTGCCGGATTGGCCGGCGCTGCCGCAGGCCCAGCAATTCTCGACACCTTCGGAGCAGTCGCTCTGGGCACAAGGGCGTCGACCGATGATGGAGCTACCGTCGGTTCAGCTCGCGGAGCTGACCGGCAAGCTCGCCGCTCAACAGGCAGGCTGAAGCCCTTCGGGGCACCGCCGTAGACTCTCAAGAAGGGAAGAAAAATGACCAGACTGCTTTGGGCGCTGGGCCTCGTGCTCGCGCTTGCCTTGCCGGCAGCGGCCCAGACCTACCCGGACAAGCCGCTGCGCTTCGTCATTCCGTTCCCGGCGGGCGGCGCGACCGATGTGGTCGGACGGCACGTCGCGCAGGAACTGTCGCAGGTGCTTGGGCAGCCGGTCGTGGTCGACAACAAGCCCGGCGCCAGCGCCATCATCGGCGCCCAGGCGGTCGCGACGGCGCCGCCGGACGGCTACACGGTGCTGTTCGCGACGAGTTCGGTGCTTGCCATCAATGCCGCGACGCGCACCAAGCTCTCCTATGATCCGGTGAAGAGCTTTGCGCCGGTGACGCTGGTCGGCCTGACACCGATGATCATCCTGGTCGGTCCGAACTCGCCCTACAATACGCTGGGCGACCTCGTTGCCGCCGCCAAGGCGAAGCCCGGCGGACTGCGCTACGCCACTGTCTCCGACACCATCCGGCTTGCGGCGGAGATGCTGAACGAGCGCGCGGGCATCAAGATCGAGTCGGTGCCTTATCGCGGCGCCGCCGAGGCGTACGGCGACTTCTACGCGGGCCGCATCGACGTGATGTTCGATCCGATCCCGACCGGCTATCCGATCGTGACGAGCAAGCGGGCCAAGGGCCTGGCCGTCACGACGGCGAAGCGCTCGCAGATGGCGCCGGAAGTGCCGACGGTCGCCGAGGCGGCGAATCTGCCCGGCTTCGATGTCTCCATCTGGTACAGCCTCGTGCTGCCGGCCGGGACGCCGCAAGCGATCGTCGACAAGCTCCACCAGGCAGCGGTCAAGGCGCTCGAGAGCCCCGACCTGAAGGCCAAGCTCTCCAGCCTCGGCGTCGAGCCGCGCCCCTCCTCGCCGCAGGAGCTTGCTGCGTTCGTCGATGGCGAACTCAAGCGCTGGAGTGCCGTCGCCCGCGCCGCCAATCTCGTCCAGGCGGAATGATGGCGACGGGTCACGGCGGACTCGGGCTGCCCGACGGAAGCTGCGATTGCCATCACCACATCTTCGACCCGCGCTTTGCCTATACGGAGGCCGACAGGCTGCGTCCGCCGCCCGCCTCGATCTCGCGATACGAGGGCGTTAAGGCGCGGCTCGGGATCCAGCGCAGCGTGGTGGTGCAGCCTTCCTCCTACGGCACCGACAACCGCTGCACGCTCGATGCGGTGGCCCGGCTCGGGCCCGGAGCACGCGGCGTGGCGGTCGTGGCGCCCGACGTGTCCGACGCGGAGTTGCAGCGCCTGCACGGGGGCGGTATTCGCGGCCTGCGTTTCAACCTGTCGCGGGGCGGCGGATCGCCTGAGGCGATGGTGAAGCTGGCGCCGAGAATCGCGGCATTGGGTTGGCACATCGACATCCATCTCGCGGGCGACGAGCTCTGCGCGCTGGAGGACGTTCTGAAGGGGCTCGAAGCGCCGATCGTCCTCGATCATCTCGGTCGCGTACCCCAACCGGACGCCGAGAACCATCCGGCTTTCCGGTTGATCGCCGGCCTGCTCGAGTCCGGTCGTGGCTGGGTGAAGCTGTCGCAGCTCCATCGTGATTCGCTCGCCGGTCCGCCGGGCTACGAAGACGCCGCCCGGCTCGCGCGCCGCTACTCGCAGATCGCGCCGGACCGGCTGGTCTGGGGCACCGACTGGCCGCATGTCGTCGCCGCTGAGCCGGTCGACGAACTGGCCGACTTGGCTCTTCTGCTCGACTGGATCCCGGAGGAAGATCTGCGCCGGCGGATCCTCGTCGAGAACCCGGCGCGTCTTTACGATTTTCCAGCGCTGGGCTGATCTTCAGGCGCGCCGGCGGCGTTTGGGCGGAACCTTCGACGTCTGGCACTCGGCAACGAACCGGCCGATCTCGCGCATCAACCAGTCCTGGAACAGCAGCACCTTCTCCGGCAGCGCCCCGCCGCGCTCCGCGCCGGTATGGAACATCCAGTAGCGGTTCTCGACCGGCACGACGGTTTCGACGGGACGGAGGAGGCGGCCGGCCACCAGGTCGTCGCCGGCGAGGGCGAGCGAGGCCAGGGCGACGCCCTGGCCGGCCGCAGCGCCCAGCAGCATCATGTGCACGAAGCTGAAGGAGGGGCCGGACGGATCGGGCGGTGCCGGGAGGCCGGCGGCCTGCAACCAGCGGCGCCAGCCGAAATCGTGGAAGCCGGCCGGAAAGCGTGCATCGTCGAGCCGCAACAACGGGAGTTCCGGCAGGGCGGCGACCGTCATCGGATCGGCAGGCAGCGGCAGCGAGGGCGCACAAACGGGGAAGACCACTCCGGGAAACGGCAGCGGTGCGATCGCGCTCGGCCGCTTTCCGTCGCTGTACTGGATGAGCAGGTCGAGATCGCGCGAGGCGAGCTGCTCGCTGCTGCTTTCGACGAGCACCCGCACCTGCAGTCCCGGCTGCTCACGGTGGAACCCGGCCAGCCTCGGGATCAGCCAGCGGGAGGCGAAGGTCGGCGAGGTGAAGATCGTCAGCACCTCGCCCTTCTTCTGGTAGATTTCCTGCGTCGCTTCGGCCAGCTCGCCGAACAGGCCCGTGAGCCGCGCGCCATACCGCAGACCGGCCTCCGTGACGGCCACGCCGCGCGCCTTGCGGTCGAACAGGGCGACGCCGAGATGATCTTCCAGCGCCTTCACCTGCTGGCTGATCGCTGCGGCCGTGACATGCAGCTCCTGCGCGGCGGCCACGAAGCCGCCGTGTCGCGCGGCCGCCTCGAAGGCGCGAAGGGCATAGAGCGGAGGGAGGCGCGGCGGCATGCGTGCGGCTAAGTTTACCTTGGCCATACCTAACATGGATTCTGGGTTGCGGACGCCCGGCCGCGCTGGAAGGTTGCCGGCCGAAACGATGGCGTTGCAGGGAGAAATGCATGGATGAGCAGGGCACGGTCGGCGGGGCGGCGCAGCACGCGCTGCCGCTGCAGGGCATTCGCGTGCTCGAGTTCTGCCATGTGGTGATGGGGCCGTCCTGCGGCCTCGTGCTGGCCGATCTCGGCGCGGAGGTCATCAAGGTCGAGCCGGTCGAGGGCGATCGCACGCGACGCCTCGCGGGCTTCGCGGCCGGCTTCTTCGGCACCTTCAACCGCAACAAGCGCAGCCTCGCGATCGACATCAAGTCGGAGGAGGGAAAGAAGATCATCCATCGGCTGCTTTCCCAGTCGGATGTCGTGATCGAGAACTTCGCCTCGGGCACGATGGAGCGGCTGGGGCTCGGCTATGCCGATCTCGCCAAGGACTATCCGCGGCTCGTCTACTGCGCGCTGAAGGGCTTCCTGAGCGGCCCCTACGAGAAGCGTCCGGCGCTCGACGAGATCGTGCAGTACATGAGCGGCCTCGCCTACATGACCGGGCCGTCCGGCCGCCCGCTGCGCGCCGGCACTTCGATCTGCGACATCATGGGCGGCGTGTTCGGCGTCGTCGGCATCCTGGCGGCGCTGCAGGAGCGCAACCGCACCGGCCGGGGGCAGGAAGTGCGCTCCGCCCTGTTCGAATCGGCGGCCTTCCTGATGGCCCAGCACATGGCGGGCGGCGCGGTGACCGGCCGGACCGTGCCGCCGATGCCCGAGCGACAGGGGGCGTGGGCGATCTACGAGACGTTCAAGACGGCCGACGATCGGCTGTTCTTCCTCGGCATTACCAGCGACAAGCACTGGGCGCAGTTCTGCCGGCTGTTCGATCGCCCGGATCTGCTGGCCGACGTGACGCTGGCCAGCAACGAGGACCGCATCCTCGGACGGCCCCGCCTCGTGCCCATCATCTCCGAGATCGTGCAGCGCCATACGCTCGACCAGATGGTCGCCTTCTGCGAGGCAGGAAGCCTGCCCTTCGCGCCGCTGGGCCGGCCGGAGGATCTGCAGGACGATCCGCAACTCAACGCCGGCGGCCGCATGCTCGATACCGATCTCGGCAAGGGACGCCACATCAAGCTGCCGCGCCTGCCGATCGAGCTGGGCGCGCACGATCTCGGCCTGCGCCAGCAGCCGCAGGCCATCGGCGAGAGCACCGAGACCATCCTGCGCGAGCTTGGTTTCGCGGCGGAGGAGGTGCACGATCTTCACCAACGCGGCGTCGTCGCGACGGGACAGCGCTAGAACGGACAGGAGCGGAACATGAGCGATCTGCCGAGCAAGGTGGAGATTCACGAGGAAGGCCCGCGCGAGGGCTTCCAGATCGAGCCGGGGCCGATCTCTTCGGAACACAAGATCGAGCTGATCGAAGCGCTGGCCGAGACGGGGCTGCATCACATCCAGATCTGCTCGTTCGTCAGCCAGCGCATCGTGCCCGGCTGGGCCGATGCGGACGAGGTCGTCGAGCGGGTGCGGTCGAAACCCGGCGTCGACTTCACCGCCCTGTGGTTCAACGACAAGGGCCTCGCGCGCGCCCTGAAGTTCCGCGACAAGCTGAAGCTCTACGGCTCGATCGCGCTCAGCGCCTCGGAAGGGTTCAGCTACAAGAACCTGCATCGCAGCCGCGCCCAGAACATGGAGGCGATGCGCGCCCAGACGGCGCTGCACCTGTCCCACGGAATTCCCGTGACGCGCATCGGCGTGATGGCCGCCTTCGGCTGCAACTTCCAGGGCGAGGTCACCGTCGACGAGGTGCTGCAGGGCCTCGCGGACGGCTTCGCGCTGGCCGACGAGGCCGGCGCTGTGATCACCGATATCGGCCTCGCCGATACGATGGGCTGGGCGGTGCCGCCGCGCATCGAGCGGGTGGTCGGCGCGGTGCGCGAACGCTGGCCGGACCAGAAGATCACGCTGCATCTGCACGACACGCGGGGCATGGGCGTTGCCAACGCGCATGCCGGCCTGCGCATGGGCGTGAGCGCCTTCGACTCCACAGTGGGCGGACTGGGCGGCTGCCCGTTCGCCGCCCACAAGGGCGCGGCCGGCAACATCGCGACCGAGGAGCTGGTGCTGCTCTGCGAGGAAATGGGCATCGATACCGGCGTCGATCTCGACCGGCTCATCGAGGTCGGCCGCATGGCCGAACGCATCGTCGGCCACATCCTGCCCAGCGAACTGCTCCACGCCGGCAGCCTCACGGCGTTCCGGCAACAGGCCGCCTGAATTCACATCAAAGGTCCCTCGCTACGCTCGGGATGACACCGCTTTCTGCGTCGGCGCACTGCGCCAAGCCAGCAAAATTGTCATCCCGAACGCAGTGAGGGACCTTTCGCTTCACCCGAAGCGCTTAGAGACGTTCCATCTCAATTTGACCATTCACCTCGTCCTGAGGAGCCGTGCGAAGCACGGCGTCTCGAAGGATGGGCAACAGACGGGGTGCGCGTGCCCACCCTTCGAGACGCTCACTGCATTCGCTCCTCAGGGTGAGGTCTGCGTTGGGACTTTCGGTTCGATTCAATCTCGCCCGGAAAGACTCTAGCCGAATCGCCCCGGATCGCAGGCCTGCAGCGCGCTCGGCAGTTGCTCGCCTTCCATCAGGCGGGCGATCAGGCGGCCCGTCGCGGTGGCCAGCGTCAGGCCGAGATGCTGGTGGCCGTAGCCGCAATAGACGTTGGCGAGACGCGGCGCGCGGCCGATGGCGGGACGATAGTCGGGCAAGGTCGGACGCTCGCCGATCCAGCGGCTCTGCTCGGCACCGCCGACACCGGGGAAGATGTCCTTCAGATGCTTCTTGAGGAGATCGGCGCGATGCCAGGAGGGCGGCTGGTGCGGCGCCGCCAGCTCGACCGTGCCGGCGATGCGCAGGCCTTCAGTCATCGGCGTGAAGAACAGGCCGCGGTCGGGCGGGCTGACCGGCAGGTCGAAGCGCACATTGTCCGGCGCCACCATCACGTGATAGCCGCGCTCGGCGACCAGCGGCGCGTTGAAGCCGAGCAGGCGCGTCAGCTCGCCCGAGGCGCGCCCGGCCGAGATCATCACCGCACTGGCGGGCAGCTCCGAGTCGGTGAGCTGCACCGCCGTCACGCGGTTGCCGTCGCGCCGGAAGCCGCGCACGCGGCCGCGCACGACCGTGCCGCCTTCGGCGGTGAACCGCTCGACCAGGGTCGCCACCACCTTGTGCGGATTGATCGTGTGCGTGCCGTTCGGATAGTGGATGCCGCGCACGATGGTGGGGCTGAGGCCGGGCGCCAGTTCGCGCGCCCGGTTGCCGTCGACGATCTCGAACTCGGTGCCCTTGCCCGACTGCAGCCCGCGCATCTCGTCGGTGCCCAGGAACGACGCCTCGCTCTCGTAGACGTAGAGCGCGCCGCGGGTGCGGAACAGCTCGCCGAGGCCCGAGGCCTGGATCTCGGCCTTCCAGGCGATGTCGGCCTCGAGCATCAGCGGCCGGAACATGTCCTTGCCCTTCTGGACCTCGGTCGGGCTCAGGGCCGCCAGCGCGAAGCGGGCCATCCAGGGCAGCAGCCAGGGCAGGCTGGGCGGATGCAGCGTGAGCGGCCCGTTCCGGTCCATCAGCATCTGCGGCACCTTCTTCAGGGTGGCCGGCCGCGCCAGCGGGATCAGGCTGTCGACGGACAGGAAGCCGGCATTGCCGAAGGAGGTCGCGTTGCCGGGCTCGGCGCTGTCGAGCAGCGTTACCTTGTGGCCGTTGCGCTGCAGGGCGCGGGCCGTGGCGGCGCCGACGATTCCGGCGCCGATGACGATGACGGGGTCGCTCTGGGCTGATTCAGTCATGGGCCGACGTTAGCACGCCGCCTGCGCGGGCCAGAGGTCGCGATTGATTTGTGGCTGTGAATCCCTATTTAGGGCGCATGTCTTCCGCACAATCAGACAGTTCCTCCGGTCCCGGCTGGCATGCCACGACCATCCTCTCGGTTCGCAAGGACGGCCAGGTCGTGATGGCCGGCGACGGCCAGGTGTCGATGGGCCAGACCATCGTCAAGGGCAACGCCAAGAAGGTCCGCCGGATCGGCAACGGCCAGATCATCGCGGGTTTCGCCGGCGCCACGGCCGACGCCTTCACCCTCTTCGAACGGCTCGAGGCCAAGCTGGAGCGCCATCCCGGCCAGCTCCTGCGCGCCGCGATCGAGCTCGCCAAGGACTGGCGCACCGACCGCTACCTGCGCAAGCTCGAGGCGTTGATGGCGGTGGCCGACAAGGATGTCTCGCTGCTGCTGTCCGGAACGGGCGACGTGCTGGAGCCGGAAGGCGGCATCATCGCCATCGGCTCGGGCGGCAATTACGCGCTCTCCGCCGCGCGGGCGCTGATCGACGTGGAGGGGCTCGACGCCGAGGCGATCGCCCGCAAGTCGATGAAGATCGCCGCCGACATCTGCGTCTACACGAACCACAACGTCGTCATCGAGAAGCTCTGAATCCCATGAGTAACGACTTTTCCCCGCGCGAGATCGTCTCCGAGCTCGACAAGCACATCATCGGCCAGCAGGAGGCCAAGCGCGCCGTCGCCATTGCGCTGCGCAACCGCTGGCGCCGCCTGCAGCTTTCCGATTCGCTGCGCGACGAAGTGCTGCCCAAGAACATCCTGATGATCGGCCCGACCGGCGTCGGCAAGACCGAGATCGCGCGCCGCCTGGCCAAGCTCACCAACGCGCCGTTCCTCAAGGTCGAGGCGACCAAGTTCACCGAGGTCGGCTATGTCGGCCGCGACGTCGAACAGATCGCGCGCGACCTGATGGAAGCCGCCATCGAGATGGCGCGCGAGAGCCTGCGCAAGGACGTGAAGGCCAAGGCCGAGCTGGCGGCCGAGGACCGCGTGGTCGAGGCGCTGTGCGGCGCCAATGCCAGCGAGGAGACGAAGCTGCGTTTCCGCCATAAGCTGCGCGCCGGCGAGCTGGACGATCGCGAGATCGAGATCGAGGTCGCCGATTCGGGCGGACCGATGCAGTTCGAGGTGCCGGGCCAGCCCGGCGCATCGGTCGGCATGATCAATATCGGCGACATGCTGGGCAAGGCGTTCGGCGGCCGCACCAAGAAGCGCAAGATGACCGTGGCCGAGAGCCATCAGACGCTACTGCGCGAGGAGAGCGACAAGCTGCTCGACCAGGAGCGGGTCGTCCGCGAGGCGCGCGACATGGTCGAGCAGAACGGCATCGTCTTCATCGACGAGATCGACAAGATCACCGCGCGCAGCGAGTACCGTGGCGGCGGCGACGTGAGCCGTGAAGGCGTGCAGCGCGACCTGCTGCCACTGATCGAGGGCACGACCGTGAACACCAAGCACGGGCCGGTGAAGACCGACCACGTCCTGTTCATCTGCTCCGGCGCCTTCCACCTCGCCAAGCCCTCGGACATGCTGCCGGAGCTGCAGGGCCGCCTGCCGATCCGCGTTAGCCTGGCCTCGCTCAGCCAGGAGGATTTCCGCCGCATCCTGACCGAGCCCGAAGCCAGCCTGGTCAAGCAGTACAAGGCGCTGATGGCGACCGAGAAGGTCGAGCTCGACTTCACGACCGACGCGATCGACGAGCTGGCGCGCCTGTCGGCCGACATCAACGAGACGGTCGAGAATATCGGCGCCCGCCGGCTGCACACGGTGATGGAGAAGCTGCTGGAAGAGATCAGCTTCACCGCCTCCGACAAGCCGAACACCAAGATCGAGATCGACGCCGCCTACGTGCGCACGCATGTGAGCGAGCTGGCCAAGAACGCCGATCTGTCGAAGTTCGTTCTGTAAGACCCACCTCCCCATTCAAATGGCGAGGTGGCCCGCAGGGCCGGAGGGGTCATGGGCCGAGCAAAGCTCGGCCCGTTGAGTGACAGGCTGCGGCTTGGTTACAAGCCGCGAGACGCCACCACCTCGCCATTTGAACGCAGGGCTATCGCATGTGACTCAAAGGTCCCTCACTGCGTTCGGGATGACAGCACTTGCTGTATCGATGCACAGCGCCAACCCAGGCAAGATTGTCATCCCGAACGAAGTGAGGGACCTTTCGCTTCCTCGAAAAAAGTGAACTGCAGCGGCTCTTCGGGCAACATGCGATAGCCCTGTCATTTAGATGGGCAGGTGGAGTCAGATCGGCTTCGGCTCGGCCACCACGATGTCGACGTTGATGAACTGACGCCGCGACATCGAGATCGTGAAAGCGTTCTCTTCAGGGTCGAAGGGTAGGTCGTTGGCGCGCGTGGGCTGAAAGCCCCAGCTCCAGTACTGCAACGCTATCATTTCGTTGTCAGCGGGGTTCGGGCTGTTTCCGCTGGTCGTGACCGTGGGGGCTGACACCAGGCGCCCAGCATGCCTGGTCAACCCGGTCGGCCCGAACCGTTTCATGTCGGCAACCAGAACCACGTCGTGGGTCGCGCTCTTGTTCAGCGCCTCCAGCAGTTTTTGCCGGTCCCGCTTGTCGGCGGCCGACAGGTCGGACACCGCGGCGTAGAGCCCTGAATCCTCGAACAGCTTGACGAGGGCGCCGGTGGTTAGGCTGACCAGTTGGTTGAACTCTCCCGTCACGCTGAAGACGGCGTGCGTCGCCTGCTCGATGCCCGCCAAGAGCAGCCAGTCGGCATGGGAGAGCAGAAACAGATCCCGGGCGCGTTCGTCCGAACCATATGCCGCGCGGATGGCTTCGGGATAGTCGAAGGCCCGAAACGTATCGGACATCGTCGCCTCGATGTCGCCGATGCTTGCCTCTCCCGTCGCGTAGAGATCCAGGCCGAATTGAACGGCGACATCGGGAAAGCGGCGAAGGACCGAATTCAGGAAGGCCGCCGGCAGGCACCATCCATAAGCACCCTGCCGCAGCGTCTGCGGCGCATCGACCAGGGCTCTCAGGCGTTCGGCGAACTTGTAGGGAGCGAGCTTGTACTGGGGCGTGGTCTGCCTTTCCAGCCACGCTTCGATGGACGCTTTCGCCTGGATGCGTCGTTGCGCCCTGGGCACCACCACCACCGGCGGATCGTCCCAGCCCAGAAGCTCCTTGAGGCTCTCGATGATCTCCATGTCAGCGCTTCCCCGGCTTGAGGTGCGGCGCCAGCGTGACGCCCAGCCCGTCGCGCAGCGCCTTGCGCTTCTCCGCGCCGCGCCGCTCGATGGCCTTCTTCTGCGCGGCGACCGCTTGCAGCCGCGCCTTCTTGGGCGGCAGCACGAACTTGCCCGCGATCTTCTGCGGCACCAGGTCGGCTGGCTTCACCGGCCTCATGCCGGGAAGTCGAACCGAACCCGGCTTCGGCACCGTTGGCTTGGCTCTCGACGGCGGCATCGCAACCGTCTCGCCGAAGAAGGTGCAGGCCGTTTCGAGGCGACTGCCCCCTGGCAGCACGACCGCCACGACCAGTGTGTTCAGGCCTTCCTGAATTTCGCTGCCGTTCAGCAGGCATGACAGCACGATGCCGCCGACGGCCTGGTTCGCCTGGCGTCCGATCTGCGTGAGCGTGAGCGGACTGCCGAAGCGCCGGTCCGCGCGCTTGGCCGGTGTTCGTCCGGGCAGCGCCGCCTTGCCCTTGGGCGGCGCGAGCGGCGTGCTGCCGGGAGGGAGCTCGACCGGGCGGATGGACGCGCGCTTCGCCGCGATTGCCGCGAGCGAGGCAGCCGCCCTTCCGGGCGCGTTCCTGGCGCCTTTCGCGGGAGTCCGGATCGCGCCCCGGTATGGCCGCAGGTCGAGTTCCAGACGGGGGTCGTAGGTGCCGGGGACGGGCCTCAGCACTGGCGGTGCCGTCGTACCCGTCTCGGTCACGGCGAAGGACGAGAGCGGCAGTTCCCGTCCGTTGAGGAACACGCTCACGACGGAGGGGCGATCGGGCTGATCCTCGACGGCGGCGGGCGACAGGCCCTCGACCTCGATCCGGATGCGCATCGAACCGGCGGCGGCGCTGCCGCTCGTGGGGGAGAGGATCTTGACGCTGCGGGGCGCCGCTTCCAGCTCCGCGCGCTGGACGCCGAGCCGTGCCTGGGCGGCCGCCTTGTTCGTGCGCTCGGTCTCGGCCGTCTGCAGGCGTGCCTCGCCGGCGAAGGCGGAGGCGAGGGCACCCGCGGCATCCCGGACTGCATCCTCGAAGGCGTCGAGCTGGCGGATGGCCGCCCGCAGCCCGTCGACCACCGCATCGATCGGCACGTCGATCCGGCCCAGCAGGAGACGGTGGCGCGTGCCGAGGACGGTGACGTCGAATCCCACGTTGATGTGAGGATCGCGGCCGAGATTGTCATATATCGCGTCGGTCAGCCGGTTCAGCAGCAGGTTGCCGATCTGCTCGGCGAGATCGCGCCTGGGATCGAGGTCGCGGACATCGTCGATCAGCGAATCGATCTCCTCGGCGACCTCGCCCACGATGTCGAGCACGCCATCGAGGACGTCGTTGTCGAGTGCGCTCTCGACGGCGCTGCGCGCGGCCGCCCGGATCGCCCCCCGCACGGAGGCCGGTGCCAGCGTGCGATAGACGTAGTTGTCGTCGAGGACGGCGAAGGCGTCGTCGATCACCTGGTCGGCGAGGCGAGCCTTGAAGGTGCGGCGGCCCGACGGCGTGGCGAGTGGCGCCAGCGCGCCCAGGAGATCGTCGACCGCCCGGTCGAAGTCGCGCGCGACCCGGTTGGCCAGGCGTTCGATCTCCGCTGCCAGCCGGCCGATCTGCTGCTGCAATTCCTCGAGCGCCTGCCGCGTGTCTTCGTACCATTGCTGGATCTGCGCCCCCGCCGCGTCGATGACGGCCGAAAGCTCGTCGAGGATCTTTCGGCCGATCAACTCGACCAGCTTGATGACGAACTGCAGGAAGCGCTCGCCGCCCACCGAACCCAGCTCGGTGGCCAGTTCCATCATGGCCTCGGCATTGGGCAGGAAGGCGCTGTCGGCCAGCTGGCGCATGAAGGAAGCACTGGCATCGACCGGCACCGGATCGATGACCCGGTACATCAGCGCGCGGATCTTCGCGCGCTGGCTGTCGCTCAACGGCCCCAGCACCTCGCCGCCGATGCGCAGGGCGTCGGCGGTGAGTTCGGCGATCTCGCTGACGGGCACCGGCAGGTTCGCCGCGCGCGAGAGCTGGCGGACGATGCCGTTCGGCGCTTCCACATTGTCGGCGAGGCCGTTGAGGATGCCCTGCATCTGGCGCTGCGCCTCGGCGATCATGATGTCGGCGGTCGCCACCAGGCTGCGGCCGACCAGCTTCATCAGGATTCCCGAGAGCGCTTCCTTGAGGCGCTCCCGGTCCGCGCCGCGCCGGCTCCAGTCGAGGGCGGCGCCGAACACCGTGTCGAGCGTGAAGTCCGTGGTCGGCAGGAAGACCTCGTCGAAATAGGTCTTCACGTCGGGCCGCGACAGGAGATTTTCGCGCAATACCGGAGCCAGCTCCTGATGGATCTGCGTGCCGACCAAGCTGCGCAGCGATGCGGCGATGGCTTCCAGCGTGGCCTGCGCGTCGGGCCGTCCGCCGGCCACGACGGCGCTGCCGATGTTGCGCAGGAACGTGCGGGCGACGTCGTTGGCCAGGGTGCCCAGCGGGCCGGTCATGGCGCCCAGGAAGCGATCCACCCCCGGGTTCTGCTGGCGCAGGAAATCGAGCGCCGCATCGGCGGTGAGGAACTCGACCAGATGGCCGAGCTGCAGCGCGCCCGTCGGCGCGGCGGCGAGCGACGCCCGAATGTGATCGCGGACGACCTGGGGCGGCTGGACGGAGAGGCTGCCCTGGAACGGCGCATGGACCTGGCGCGGCGGCAGGCCGATGATGCGGAGCGAAGCATCGGCCCGGGTCACGCGCCGCGCGGCGACGAGGGCGAGCTGGGCGGCCGACCAGAGCACGGCGATGAAGCGCTGCGTCGGCTGGTCGAGCGTGCTGCCGGCCATCGCCGTCGCGAGATCGACGATGCGGGTGACCAGCGTATTCCAATAGGCCTCGGTCGCGGGCGCGCCGTCGAAGGGCTCGGCCGGAAAGCCGTCGAGATGATCCGACAGGGCACGCCGCGCCGCGCGTGCCGCCCGCCAGCGGGCGTTGAGCGGCGGCGCCATCCAGTCCTGCATGGCCGTGCGCAGCGCCTGCAGCGCGGCATCGGTCAGGCCTTCGAGCAGGAAACGCTGGCCCTCCTCCAGGGCGACCTGGGCGCAGCGCAGCGCGACCTGTTCCGCGCCGGCCGCATTGGCCTGCGGCGCATTGACGGCGATGAACTCGCCCAGCTCGTAGGCGGTGCGCAACGCCATCTTGAAGGCAGGCCGCGCCGCCTGCAGAAGCGCCCGCGAGGTCGCGTCGCCGGCGGGAAGACCGGCGGCCGCTTCACGGCAGGCGCCGTCCACCAGCACGTCGACCGAGCGCGCGACGAAGCGGCTGAAGTCGGCGAACTCCATCGCGGCGAAGACGCGGAAGCCGGCGCCGGCCTTCAGGCCGACGCCCATGCCGGCCACGATGTTGAAGCCGGGTTTGATGTTGCGCGAGGGCTGGGCGATCGCCGTGCCCGTGACGACGAGCTGGGCGTAGGCCTGCGCGGTCAGGGCCGCCTTGGCATAGAGGCCGGCCTTGATGTCGATCTCCGACAGGAACACCCGCAGCAGCTCGACTGGCAGGCCGCGCATGTTGGAATCGGTACCGGCCAGCTCGAGGAAGTCGCCGACCTTGAGGCCGAGGCTGACCTGGACCGCCGCCGCCAGCTCGGCGATGGCCTGCAGGCGGACGGCGAAGCCGATCTCGCCGAACAGGTTCATCGGCACCTGGATCTGCGCCGCCACCGAGGCCGTGGCGCTGGCCTGACCCGAGAGTTCGGCGCTCAGGAACCTGCCCACGCCGGCATCGACGTTGGCGAGGGCGGAGATGCCGAGATCGAAGTTGATGCCGCGATTGATCTGCGCGCCGGCGGCGATGGTGACCTGGGCGCTGCCGCCGGCCTGGGCCCAATCGGTGGCGACCGTGCCGCCCGCGGCAAACACGTCCTGATCCAGTCGTACTGTCGGCATTCGTCGCGCTCCCCCCGCCCTGAGCAGGCGTGAGGTTAGCTGCTCCTCGTCACAGGCAATAGGCCGCGATCAGGTCCACGAGATATGCAGGCCCGTTCAGCCCCCACAGAACGAAAGACACGACCGTCGCGGCCGCCTCTCCCTCGATCGCGTGTTCGTTCCGACCCTGCGTCCCGGCGACGTCGTCAGGCCGCATAAACGAAACAAACGAAATAAACGAAACAATCGAAGCGAATGTCGCACCCCTGAATTCGGGGTCAGATCCCTCGGTATTTGCATGGAGTGTGCCGCGGGGCGGGCGCGGCCTGCTCAAGGAATCCCTCCCCATCCGTATGGGAAGGCGAGAATCAAAGGCAATAGGCCGCGATGAGGTCCACGAGATAGGCGGGGCCGTTCAGCCCCCACAGGACGAAAGACACCACCGTCGCGGCCGCGACCAGGCTGGCCAGCCCCCACAGCAGCACGGGACGCCAGCCGGCCGTCATGCCGGCTGCGGGAACGCCGCCGGGCGGATCAGGCGCTGCTCGACGATCGGGTAGTGCAGCGCCGCCGAGACGAGGCCGAGCGCGATCGAGATCCACCACATCATGTCGTAGTTGCCCTGCAGGTCGAACAGCCGCCCGCCGCCCCAGCCGCCGAAGAAGCTGCCGACCTGGTGGCCGAAGAAGACGATGCCGTTCAGCATGGTGACGTGCACCGGCCCGAAGATGTAGCCGACCAGCGAGGTGGTGAGCGGCACCGTGCCCAGCCACAGGAAGCCCAGTGCTGCCGCAAAGATCAGCACCGAGGCCGCCGACAGCGGCGCGATCACGAAGCCCAGGAAGACCAGCGACCGCAGCAGGTAGAGCGTCGACAGCAGGTTCTTGCGCTTGAACTTGTTGCCCATCGAGCTCCACAGGATGGCGCCGGCGATGTTGAACAGCCCGACCATGCCGATCGCCCAGCCGCCGAGTTCGGCCGGCGACAGGTCGATGCCGAACAGCGACAGGCCGATCCCCTTGTCGGAGATGTAGGCCGGCAGATGGCCGCCGACGAAGGCGACATGGAAGCCGCAGACGAAGTAGCCGACCACCAGCAGCACGAAGCTGCGCTGCGCGAAGGCTTCGGACAGCGCCGCGCCGGTGGTCTGGTTGCCGCCGCTGCCGCGCTTGGAGGCCGCGATCTCCTTGCGGTCGTTGAGGCCGAGGGGCAGCACGATCATGATCAAAGCGAGGATCGTCAGCGCCCACATGGTGGGCCGCCAGTCGCCGAAATAGTTCTGCAGCACGGCCGCCAGCGGCACGATGAAGAACTGGCCGAACGAACCGCCGGCCGAACAGATGCCCACCGCCAGCGCCTGCTTGGCGGGCGGCGCCACGCGCAGGATGACGCCCAGGACCGGCCCGAAGGTCGCCGCCGACAGGCCGATGCCGACCAGCACGTTGCCCAGGATCAGCATCAAGCCGTCGTGCATCGTGGCGGTGACGATCATGCCTAGGACATAGATCGCGCCGCCGCCGGCGATGGTCGGTGCGGAGCCGAACCTGTCGGCGAGCCGGCCCGAGAAGGGCGCGATGGCGCCCATCAGCAGCATCGACAGCGCGGTGCCGAAGGAGAAGAGCTCGCGGCCGACATGGAGTTCGGCGGAGATCGGCTTGAGGAAGATGCCGAAGCTCTGGCGGACGCCGAGGCCGATGGTGAGGACGAGGAAGCCGCACCATACGGCGGTCCAATAGGAGCGTTGGGTCATGGCCGCAAACTGAGGCGGCATGCAACGACTGGCAAGGTGTCCTGCCTTATGGTTTCCATAGAATTACTTCATGCCGTCACAAGCTTCGATGTGGCAGAACATATCCATGGTGCGACTGCGGTTCCTGGGCGGGTTGGCAGCATTCCTGATCGTTTTGGCAGGAAGCGCCGGGGCGGCGCCGCGACTGGACCGCGAGCGCTGCACCTTCAAGCCGCCGCGCGGCGACCGGGTCGAATGCTTCGTGCTGACGGTGCTGGAGAACCGCGAGCAGCCGCAGGGCCGCGAGATCAAGCTCAAGGTGGCGATCCTCAAGGCCAAGCGGACCGCCGGCCTCGAGCCGATGATCTACCTCTCCGGCGGGCCCGGCGATTCGCCGCTGGTTGCCTCGACGCCGGGGGCGGATGCGCTGAGCGAAGGCGACTGGTGGAACGAGACGGCCGCCATCCGCCGGCGGCGCGACGTCGTGATCCTGAGCCAGCGCGGGGCCGGCGGATCGACCCCCAACCTCGACTGCTTCGATACGCGCACCTCGGACCCGGCGAAGGCGCGCCGCCGCGCCGTGACCGAGCAGCAGGAGCGCGAGATTCTTTCGCGCTGCCGGACCGGGCTGGACCGCCGCAAGATCGACCTCGGCATGTACACGACGCCGGCCCTGGCCGACGACGTGGCCGACCTCGCGGCGGCGCTGGGCCAGAGCAAGATCAACATCTACGGCGTGTCCTACGGCACCAGATGGGCGCTCGAGGTGATGCGGCGGCATCCCGACCTGGTGCGCGCGGCGGTTCTCGACGGCGTCTATCCGCCCCAGGTCAACGGCGAGCAGAACGAGCCGGCGATCGTCCGACGCGCCTTCGAGCAGCTCTATGCCGACTGCGCCGCCGATGCCGTGTGCCGCGAACGCCATCCCACCCTGCGCGCCGCCATCGAGGGCCTGATCGACGCGGCGGAGCGCACGCCGCTCGAACTCGCGCTCACCCTGGAAGACGGCCCGCATCCCACGCGCCTCGATGGTACCCAGGTGCTGATGGTGCTGCTGAACATGATGCGCGAGGGCGAGGTCGCCGCCATCCCCGAGACCGTGGCGGCGGCACAGCGCGGCGACCTGCGCCTGCTCAAGCTCTACGCCGAGGATCTCGAGACCAACGATGGCGGCCTGCTCGAGCAGAACGCCCAGCAGTTCGACGGTCTCTACAATAGTGTCGAATGCCGCGAGACCTGGCCCATGGTCGATCGCACGGCGCGGCGCAAGGCGATCGAGAGCAACGGGGTCTACGGGCTGAACGCGAGGTCGAGCAAGTCGCCGACCTTCTGTCCGGTCTGGAGGGTCGCGCCCGCGCCGGCCACGGAACGCCAACCGGTGAAGTCGGAGGTGCCGACCCTGCTGCTGAGCGGCGGCTACGACTGGCTGACGCCGCCCGCCTGGGCGCGCGAGGCCGCGAAGACCTTGTCCGCCTCGCGCAACCTCGTGTTCCGGGCCCAGGGCCATGGCGTCGTCGTGCAGGATGCCTGCGCCGCCCGGCTGCGCGACGCCTTCATCGAGGACCCCAACCCCAAGCGCGCTTTGCCCTGCCGCCCCGACAAGGCGCCGAACTTCACCGCCGCCTGGGACCGCGTGCGCAACATGCCGTGAGGGCGCTGTCATCCTGAGCGCAGCGAAGGATCTCACGCCAGCCGGGGAGTCCGTTGGTCGTTCCGCTAGGTCCTTCGCTGCACTCAGGACGACAAGGCAGACGACGGACATTCAACGAACGGCTACTTCAGAAGCTCCGGCGCGATGAGGCGGGGCAGGAAGAGGGCGATGTCGGGCCACACGATCATCGCCGCCAGCACCACGACCATCGGCACCAGCATGATCAGCGTGTCCTTGAGGGCGACGCGCAGCGGCACGCCGGCGACGGCGCAGGAGATCATGAGGCAGAGCCCGTAGGGTGGCGTCACCAGCCCGAACGCCAGCGACACGATCGCGACGATGGCGAAGTGGACGGGATCCATCGACACCGACTTGGCAAGCGGCTCCAGTACCGTGCCGACGATGATGATGGCCGGGATGGCGTCGAGGAAGCAGCCCACGACGAGGAACACGAAGGCGATGAAGAAGCCGACGCCGATCGGGCCCATGCCCCAGGTGGTGACGTTGGCCAGCAGCTCCTGGGGAATCCGGTAATAGGCCAGCAGCCAGCCGAACGCGGAGGCGGTGCCGATGCAGAACAGCGCCACCGAGGCCAGCTTGCCGGTATCGACCAGCGCCTTGTACAGCTCCTTCGGCCCCATCTCGCGATAGACGAAGATCGACAGCACCGCCGAATAGAGCACCGCGACACAGGCCGATTCCGTCGCCGTGAACCAGCCGGCCAGGATGCCGCCGACGATGATGACGGGCGTCATCAGCGCGGGGATCGACACCCAGATCGAGCAGAGGAGCTGACGGAACGTCCCGCGCGGATAGGTCGGATAGCCGCGCTTCACGGCGTAGACATGCACCGTGGCCATCTGGGCGCCGGCGATCAGCAGGCCGGGCACGACGCCCGCGAGATAGAGGGCGCCGATCGAGGTCGAGATCAGGCCGCCCCACACGATCATGAGAATCGACGGCGGAATGACCACCGCCAGCACGGCGGAGACCGCGGTGATGGCGATCGAGAAGGAGAGGTCGTAGCCCTCGCGCGTCTGCGCATCGATGAAGATCTTGCTCTGGCTGGCGGCATCGGCGGTCGAGGAGCCGGAGATGCCGGCGAAGAAGACCGAGAGGACCACGTTGATCTGGGCCAATGAGCCCGGAAAGCTGCCGACGATGGCGCGCGACAGCGCCACCAGCCGGTCGGTGATGCCGCCGACGCTCATCAGGTTGGCCGTCAGCAGGAAGAACGGCACGGCGAGCAGGATGAAGGAGTTGTAGGCGTTGAAGGTTTCCTGCGCGAGCATCATCGTCCCGAGCCGCGGTTCGAGATAGAAGAGCGGCAGGCAGGCGAGTCCGAGCGCGAAGGCCACCGGCACGCGCAGCACCAGCAGCACGAAGAAGCAGCCGAACAGGATCGAGGCGGCCTGGCCGGCGGAGAAGAGCGAGCCGGTCATGTCGTGCTCCCGCCGAACAGGATGCGGGCTTCGTCGTAGAACTGCTCGCCCAGGAAGACGATCCAGGTGACGGCGGCGACGGGCCAGGCGATATGGATCATCCAGAG
The DNA here is from genome assembly GCF_965228225.1 of Reyranella sp. Classification (GTDB taxonomy): domain Bacteria; phylum Pseudomonadota; class Alphaproteobacteria; order Reyranellales; family Reyranellaceae; genus Reyranella. The sequence continues at coordinate 5,303,258 of NZ_OZ245801.1, forward strand.
CGGCAGGTCGGCCAGCTCCGAGGTTCGGTACCAGGCGAAGCCCGTGAACTCGATGCCGCCGACCACGAACACCAGGGCGAAGGCCAGGATGCCAAGTCGCGACGCGATTCGGACCGCGGCCTCGCCGCGTCTCGGCAGGGCCGGCCAAACGTCGACTTCGAAGTGCGAGGCTTCGCGCACGCCGATCATGGCGCCGATCATGATCATCCAGATGAACAGGAAGCGCGCCATCTCCTCGGTCCAGATATAGGCCGGGATCAGCGCGGTGTAGCGCGAGATCATCTGCAGGGTGACCGGGACGATGATGATGGCGACGGAGAAGGCCAGTAGGCCGGTCAGGAATTTGGCATAGGCGGCCGTGAACCGGCGCCAGAGGCCGGGTGGCGAGGCAGGAGACTTCATTCGGAAACCGTCCGGAAAAACGCACCCGGCTTCGGACCGGGAAAAGGCGCGGCGAAGCCCGTGGCTGCGCCGCGCGTACGGATCAATTGGTGGCGACGATCTGCGTGAAGATGCCGTCGGCGCCGATCTCCTTGGCGTAGGCAGCCATCACCGGGTCGACGAGCTTCTTCATCTCGGCGCGGTCCTTGAACGGGATGCGCTTCAGCTTGCCGGCCTTCTCCAGCGCCGCCAGCTTCTGGTCGTCCTCGGAGCTTTCGACCTGACGGCCATAGGCACCGGCTTCCTTGCCCGCCTTGACGACGGCATCCTGCAGGTCCTTCGGGAGGGACTTGAAGGTCTTGCCCGAGAAGCAGACCGGCCGGATGGTGATGGCGTGCTCGGTCATCGCGAGATTGGGCGCCACCTCGTAGAACTTCATCGACTCGACACCGGCGGCCTCGTTCTCGCCAGCCGAGATGACGTTGTTCTGGATGGCGTTGTAGACCTCGTTGTAGGCGATCACCGTCGGCGACATGCCGGCCGCGGCGAAGGTCTTCGACCAGATCGGCGCGCCCTGGACGCGGACCTTCAGACCCTTGATCTCGGCCAGGTTGCTCACCGGCTTGTTGACGAAGATGTTGCGCACCCCGCCGCCGGCATAGCCGACCAGCATGACCTGGGCCTTCTGCGCGATTTCGTCGGCCACCGGCTTCAGCAGGTCGAGATCGAGCACCTTGTTCCATTGCGCGAGGTCGCGGAACAGGAACGGCGCGTCGATGAAGGGTGCCGCCTTGGAGAAGGTCGACATGTGGGCCGGCGAGACGATGGCGTAGTCCACCGCCTTGCCCTGCGCCATGTACTCGAAATACTGCTTCTCCAATCCCAGCGACGAATTGCGGTGGAGCACGAAGTTGATCGGCTTGCCGTAATACTGCTTCACCAGCTCCTCGAACTTCAGCAGCGTCTTGTTGAAGGCATGGTCGTCATTGAACTGGACCGCGCCGTTCAGCGTCAGCGGCGCCTGGGCCTTGGCGATGAACGGGGCCGCGAGAGTCGAGGCGGCGATACCGCCCATCAGCAGTCTGCGCTTCATGTCGTTTCCTCCGAAGGCCCTGTTTTGGTTCTGAGACCGGGACCCTGCGCGAACTATGCATGCGTTTGGGATGAGGCGCGACCGAGTTGTCAGACAACATGCCGTCTTTTTCGGGAGGCTGGTCCGGACTTTGCGTCGGGTTGTGCCGGTGCGCGTTATTCGATATCATCATAACACACAAATATCCTGTATTATGTCCCTCAATACCCCTTCCGCGAATTTCCTCGCGAGATTCGACGGCCCCTTCGTTCCCAAGCTCGTCTCGGTCCTGCGCGAGGGCTACGGGCTGGCGGCCCTGCGGGCCGATGCCGTCGCCGGCCTCACGGTTGCGATCGTGGCGCTGCCGCTCTCGATGGCCATCGCCATCGCTTCGGGCACCACGCCGGAACGCGGCCTGTTCACGGCCATCGTTGGCGGCTTCCTGATCTCGGCACTGGGCGGCAGCCGGTTCCAGGTCGGCGGCCCCGCCGGCGCCTTCATCGTGCTGGTCGCAGCGACGGTCGCGCGTCACGGGATCGAGGGCATGCTGCTGGCGACCCTGATGTCCGGCGTCTTCCTGATGGCGGCCGGTGCTCTCCGGCTCGGCACCTTCGTCAAGTTCATCCCTTATCCGGTCACGGTCGGGTTCACGACCGGCATCGCCGTCATCATCTTCGCCAGCCAGATCAAGGACCTGTTCGGCCTCACCCTGCAGGGCAAGGAGCCGGGAGAGTTCGCCGCCAAGCTCGAAGTGCTGGCGGGCGCGGCCGGCACGGTGAACGCCGCCGCCGTCGCCCTGGCCGTCCTGACCATCGGCATCATTCTCGGCCTCCGGAAGCTGCGGCCGCACTGGCCGGGCATGCTGGTGGCCGTGGTGGCCGGCTCGGTCGCGACCTTCGCGCTGGGCCTGCCGATCGAGACGATCGGCAGCCGTTTCGGCGGCATCCCGTCCATGCTTCCCGCGCCCAGCCTGCCCGACATGTCGCTGGAGAAGATGCTGGCCGTGTTGCCGGATGCGCTCTCCTTCGCACTGCTGGGCGCCATTGAATCGCTGCTGTCGGCGGTGGTGGCCGACGGCATGACGGGCCGCCGCCATCGCTCGAATTGCGAACTGGTGGCCCAGGGCGTGGCCAACATCGCCTCGGCGCTGTTCGGCGGCATCTGCGCCACCGGCACGATCGCCCGCACCGCGACCAACGTGCGCGCCGGCGCGCGCGGGCCGGTCGCCGGCATGCTCCACTCGGTTTTCCTGCTGGCCTTCATGCTGCTGGCCGCGCCGCTCGCCGCCTATATCCCGCTGGCCGCCCTCGCCGGCGTACTGGCGGTGGTCGCCTGGAACATGGCCGAGAAGCATGAGTTCATGACCCTGCTGCGCTCCTCGCGCGGCGACGCGGTCGTGCTGCTCTCGACCTTCCTGCTCACCGTATTCCGCGACCTGATGGAAGGCATCGTGGTCGGCACGGCCCTGGGCGTCATCGTGCTCATCCAGCGCCTGACCGCCACCGCGGGCATCGTGGCCCAGCCTGCCCGCGCGCCCTTTGCCGCCGACCTCGTGACCGACCCGCGGGTGATCGTCTATCGCCTGTCCGGCGCCTTCTTCTTCGGCACGGCCTCGACCGTGGGCGCCGTGCTCGACAACATCGCCGACCAGCACAAGGCCTTCGTCATCGACTTCAGCGCCGTGCCGTTCGTCGATTCGACGGCGGCCAACGTCATTGCCGGCGCCGGCCGAAAGGCGGCACGGCATGGCGTCCGGGTCTATGTCACGGGCGCCACGCCGTCGGTGCGCCACGCGCTGCTGCGGGCCGGCGCCGGACGGCCGCAGGTCCGCTACCTGCCCTCCGTCGACGATGCCGTTCGCGAGGCGCATCTGCTGTAGGATGGCTCATGGCCTCGCCCGTCCCCATCTCCTCCGTCTCGATCGCCACCGCCGCGCTCAGCGCTGAAATCTCCGCCACCGGCGCCGAACTCGTGCGTCTGCGGGACGGATCCGGCGCCGATCTCCTGTGGGACGGCGATCCCGCTTTCTGGAACGGCCGTTCGCCGCTGCTGTTTCCCATCGTCGGTGAAGTGAAGGGCAACCGGCTCAACGTGGCCGGCAAGGCCTATGAAATCGGCCGGCACGGCTTCGCCCGCACGTCGACCTTCGCGCTGGTCGGGTCCGACGCCGCGTCCTGCACCTGGCGCCTCGAGTCGAGCGAAGCGACGCGCCGCCAGTATCCCTTCGCGTTTCGGCTCGACGTCACCTACCGGATCGAAGGCGCGACCCTGCACATGGAAGCCCGGGTCACCAACACCGGGACCGAGGTCATGCCGGCCTCATTCGGCTTCCACCCGGCGCTGCGCTGGCCGCTGCCCTACGGCAAGTCGCGGGCAGCCCACCAGGTCGTCTTCGAGCAGGACGAGCCGGCGCCGATCCGACGGCCGGTCGACGGCCTGCTGAGCGCCGCGCAGTTTGCGACGCCGGTCCTCGACCGGCATCTCCAGCTGCACGACGATCTGTTCGAAGACGGCGCGCTGGTCTTCGACACGCTGGCGAGCCGCAGCATCCTTTATGGCGAAGCCATCCGCGTCGACTTCCCGCGCATGCCCCATCTCGGCATCTGGACCAAACCGGGTGCCGGCTATGTCTGCATCGAACCGTGGCAGGGCCATGCCAGCCCCGAGGGCTTCGACGGCGAGCTGGCCGACAAGCCCGGCGTCGTCACCATTGCGCCGGGCGCGACGGAGACATTCGCGATGTCGATCGCCCTCGTGCGCTGACTCACCTCAGGGCAGCAGCCAGCGCCCCGGCGCTGCGCCACACCTGCTTCTGGCAGATGAACAGCACGCAGCCTTCGATGGTCAGCGTGTCGGCGGTCGGCCGACGCAGGGTGGCGCGGTAGGTCTGGCCGTCCTCGGGATTGTAGATCCGGCCCTCCCAGCCGCCGTTCGCGGTGCGCGCGAGCCCCGACAGGATCGACAGGCCGACGAGCGGCCGCGTGCGCTGGGAAGCGTCGGCATTCTGGGTGTCGAGGCGTGGCCGGCCCTTGTCGTCGACGCCGTCCCACAACCAGCGGACGGTGCCGCACAGGCCCGGTGCGTCCCTGCAGGGCACGATCTCGACGACGGCCGCCGCGCCTGGGGTCACCCACCGTCCCACGGGGCCGTCCTCGGCACGGACCGGGTCGGCGGAAAGAAGAATGCCTCCGGCCATCACGCACGCCAGCGCGCGTGCCAGCAGGCGCCCCGCCCCGACCGGTGCCGTGGTGGCGGCGGCCGGTGAGACGATCGCCTCGAACTTCCGGCGGTAGTCCGGATGCTCGGTCCCCATCAGCTTGTCCCACCAGCGGAAATAGAGACCGTAATTGTAGCGCCCGGCTTCGTGATGCAGATCGTGATGGGTCGTGGTGTTGTTCCAGCCCAGCCACCGGCCGGGACCGAAGGCGGCGGAATGCACCTCGGCGCCGGCATGTCCCATAACGTTGCGCAGGATCTGCACGATGCCGAAGGCCAGCAGGCCGAGCCCGTGCATCGGCACGACGAGCAGGAAGAGCGGGACGAAGGCGCCGTGCACGACCGCCTCGGGGATGGCGAAGGAATAGGCGGTCCACGGCGTTGGCGTACGCGACAGATGATGCGTGCGATGGAACAGCGCGAACAGGCGCCTGTGGTGCATGGCACGGTGGGCCCAGTAGAAGTAGGTGTCGTGGGCCACCAGCATCAGGGCGAGCGACAGGACGAGGTAGAGCGGTCCGGCCTGGCGGAAGTCCTTGTAGATCGTGATCCAGCCCTGATGGTCGCCCACCGCCACGAGGGCGCCCAGCAGCGAAAAGATGAACGCTGTCCGCATCGACGCCAGCAATTCGCGCCGTCGCTGGCCTCGGGCGGGATCGCGGGCCTGCAGCTTGCGGCGGGCCAGACCGGCTCGCCAGAACAAAGCGAGGATCGTGGCCATCAGCGTGGCGGCCACGAGGTAGCGGGCGGTGTCCATGGCCCAGACCGTGGGCCAGGCAGACAGGTAGACGTGCCAGAGTTCGTTCATCGATCGCCCCTCCATCAGGCGTGCCCAATGCCTAGGAGGAGGCGGCGGAAGGATCGCGCCGAAGGTGACAATCGGCGATCCGCGGCGAAAAACGGCTCGCCGATTCCGGAATCGGCGGGAAATCAGGCGCCGTCGCGGCCTTCGGCGGCCTTTCGGTACTCGGTCGGGGTCATGCCGGTGTCGGCCTTGAAGGCGCGGTTGAAGGGACCGAGCGACTGGAAGCCCGAATCGAGGGCAATGGTCAGGATCGGGACGTCGGCCTGGCCAGGATCGGCCAGCGCCTGCTTGGCGTCGGCCAGGCGGTGGCGGTTCAGGTACTCGTTGAAGTTCCGGTAGCCCAGCCCGCGGTTGATGGCGCGTCGCAGCCGGTACTCGGGCAGGCCGAGCCGGCCGGCCAGGACGCCGATGGTCACCCCCTCCTGGCGGTAAAGCCTGTCGACCGACATCAGCCTTTCGAGCGTGGCGAGCAGGGCCGGGTCGGCGGGCTCGTCCTCCGCTGCCGCCTCTGCGATCGGCGGGTGAGGGGGCAGGCTGGCGGGCGAGACGGTATCGACGGCCGGTCCGACTGCCACCGGGCCGAGGACGGAGTCGAGGTCGGCCTGCAGGAGCAGCAGGGCGATGATGGCCGCGATCGCGACCAGGGCGCCCGAGTTCAGCAGGTGCAGGGTCATCGGGACCTGGTCGGGGCCGATGACCAGCTCGGCCGTGACGGTGACGGCGATGTGGAGGGCCACGGCGATCAGGATGAACAGGCGCAGCCGCCGCCGGCCTTCCACCAGATCGCTGCCCCAGCCCCGCACCGTCTGCGCCAACGCCAGTAGCGCCAGCAGGATCACCGCGCCGCGCACGAGCACGCCCAGCAGCCAGTGCGAGGTGAAGCCCGCACCCAGCAGATGGGCCACCGGCCAGACGACCAGGCCCAGCCAGACCAGCGCATGCCAGGGCCTCAGCCGGAAAGAATCGTCGAACATCGCCTGGGCGAATAGCCAGAACACGGCGGCATTGCCGGTGCAGAGCAGCAGGACCGGGGCGAACCAGACCGGCGGATCATGGGGCCCGGGCGAGGAGCAGACGGCGTAGGCGGCGGCGCCTACGGCCAGCAGCGCGCCGAGCCAGCCGGCAGGCCGGCCCTGGGCCCGTCGCAGCGTCGCAGCCGCGACGATCAGGAGCAGCGCAATGCCCGCGCCGCGCAGGGCGATGTCGAGCGTGACGAGGATGCCGGGGCCGCCCATGGTCGGCGACGTGATTAGCATTTTGCCGCGGTCACGCCACCCGCCCCGCGCGGCGGGCCGGCTGGCCCTTCAGCGTTTCGCCGCCAGGCTCCTGAACAGCGCGTCGCTGCGGTCGTCGGCGGGGAAGAAGCTCTCGACCCGGACTTCCTGCAGGGTGATGTCCTGCGGCGTTCCCAGGGTGGCGATGGTGGTGAACACCGAGAGCGCCTTGCCGCCCACCAGATAGTCGACCGTCAGCACCGGCCCGGGCCGCTCCTCGAAGCGCAGCTTGCGGAACGAGGCGGGCACGTCGGGATAGGCCATGATCTCCTCGATGAAGGCGAGCGCCCGGGGCTCGCCGCCGGCCGCCAGGATCTCGGCATAGGTCGTCGACACGAGATAGCGCGCGACTTCCTCCCAGTTGGAGATTTTCAAGCGCAGCGCCTTGGGATCGAGAATCCAGCGCAGCAGGTTGGGTGCCTTGCCCGGTGGCGGCGGTGGCGGCATGCCCTCGAACAGGAAGACGGTGAAGGCGTTGGCTGCCTCGTTGGCCTGCAGCAGGTTCCACAGCCGGTCGATCACGACCGCGGGGTAGGGCTCCTGCTGCTTCAGCATGAAATCGATGGCCCGGCGCACTGGTGCGAGTTCGGGCGCGGCGAGGTTGCTCTCGCGATAGGCCGGCGCGAAGCCCGCCGCCAGCAGCATCTCGTTGCGCTGGCGCAGCGGCACGTCGAGCGCGGTCGAGAGCTGGACCACCATCTCCCGGCTGGGGCGGGCGCGACCCGATTCGAGGAAGCTGACATGACGCTGCGAGACGCCGGACTGCAGCGCCAGCGCGAGCTGGCTGGCGCCGCGGCGGCGACGCCAGGCGCGCAGCATTGGACCGAACGTGTCGGCAGGAGGAGAGGACACCGAAGCGGGAGTTGTACTCATGGCGCCAAGCCTAACACCGGCCCGCGGGCCCGCCGATTACCTCGTGCGTAATTGAGAGACCGGTGGGGGAATGCGATCTCCCGGTCGTCCGCAACCAAAGGAGGACGACATGACCGCTTCATCCGATCGCCTGCTTCGCCGCACGCTCTGGGCCAATGCCATACTGTCCGTGGGCTCCGGCGCCGTCCTGGCGGCCCTGGCCAGTCCGTTCGCGGCGATGGCCACCCACGCGCCGCTCAAGGTGCTGGGCATGGATCTCGCCCTCGTCTTGGAACTGCTGGGGCTGGGCTTCGTGGCCTTCGGCGCGGTGTGCGGCTGGGTCGCGTCACGCCCCGACATGCCCTTGGGCTGGGCGCGGGCGATCTTCCTCCTCGACGCCTCCTGGGTTGCGATCAGTGCCGTCATCCTGATGCTGCCGGCTTCCTGGACGCTGACCGGCATCGTGGGCATCGTCGTGGTCGCGCTGATCGTGGCCGACCTGGCGATCCTCGAGTATCTCGGCCTGCGCCGCATCGGCACCGCCCACTAGACGCCGACGAGAGGAAACGACCATGGACAAGCTTCAGCTCCTGAACGACATCAAGCTGCCCTTCGCCGAGCTTCTGGGGCTGAAGTTCACGGAAGCGAGCGAGACCGGGGTGAAGGCCGAGATGGTCGTTCGCCCCGAGCTCTGCACGCGGCCGGCGATCCTGCACGGCGGCGCGGTGATGGCCTTCGCCGACACGCTGGGCGCCGCCGCCACCGTGCTCAACCTGCCCGAGGGCAAGGGCACCACCACGATCGAGAGCAAGACCAACTTCGTGGGGCCGGCCCCGGTCGGCAGCACGGTGATCGGCGAGACCACGCCGGTCCATCGCGGCCGCCGCACCATGGTGTGGACCACCCGCATCACCACCGCCGAGGGCAAGCTCGTGGCGGTGGTGACGCAGACGCAGATGGTGCTTTAGACAAGCCGCCTCTGTACGGACACGCGGCGCTGGAGCACTGTCGGGCCGTCGCGTCATGCCTTCAGCCTGGCTGGACGCACCTGGAACAAGGAGCAGTCTTATGGTCCGGCCGCGTATCGTCATCGTCGGCGCGGGCTTTGGCGGCCTGAGCGCAGCGCATGCCCTCTCTGGTGCCGCGGCCGACGTCACCGTCATCGACCGTCGCAACTACCATCTCTTCCAGCCGCTGCTTTATCAGGTCGCGACCGCCGGACTGTCGCCGGCACAGATCGCCTCGCCGATCCGCGCCATCCTGCGTCGCGCCGCCAACGTGCGTGTGGTGATGGGCAAGGTGTCCGGCGTCGACATCGTGCGACGGACCGTCCGGGTCGACGACCGCGAGATCCCCTATGACCAGCTGGTGCTGGCGACCGGCGCGCGTCATTCCTATTTCGGCCACGACGAGTGGGAGCGTGTGGCTCCCGGGCTCAAGAAGATCGACGACGCCACCGCCATCCGCCGACGCATCCTCACCGCCTTCGAGCATGCCGAAGCAGCCGAGACGCAGGAGGCGCGTCGGCGATTTCTCACCTTCGTGGTGATCGGCGGCGGGCCGACCGGCGTGGAGATGGCGGGTTCCATCGCCGAGCTGGCGCATGTGGCGTTGCGGCACGATTTCCGCACCATCGATCCGCGCGAGGCGCGCATCCTGCTCGTGGAGGCGAGTCCGCGCGTGCTGGCGGCCTTTCCACCGGTGCTCAGCACGGCAGCGCGCGGCGCATTGGAGCGGCTGCATGTCGAAGTCCGCCTCGGGATGCCGGTCTCCAATTGCGACGAGGCCGGAGTCACGATCGGCGAGGAGCATGTGCCTGCCGCCACCATCGTCTGGGCGGCCGGGGTGGCCGCTTCCGCGGCGGCCGACTGGCTGGGTGCCGAGAAGGACCGGATCGGTCGCGTTCCGGTAGGCGCCGATCTCACTGTGCCAGGCCATCCCGAGATCTTTGTCGTCGGCGACACGGCGAGTGTGGCCGGGAAGGACGGCCAGCCGCTCCCTGGCCTCGCGCCCGTCGCCAAGCAACAGGGCACGTATGTCGCGCGCGTGCTGCGGGCGCGACTGGCTGGGAAGCCAGCGCCGCCACCGTTCCACTATTACAACTACGGGACCATGGCGACCATCGGACGCCGTTCCGCCGTCGCGGACTTCGGCTGGTTGCGCCTCGACGGCACCCTGGCCTGGCTGATGTGGGGACTGATCCATATCTCGTTCCTGATCGGCTTCAGGAACCGGCTGATCGTCATGCTCGACTGGATGTGGTCTTACGTGACCTTCCAGTCCGGTGCACGGCTGATCACGGGATCGGAGCAGAACTAACTGCGGGTCGGGTCGACCTTGTCGAGAGTCTCGATGAACAGCCCGACGGGCGGGCGTTTGCGGAACGTGTCCTCGAACAGCTTGGCGGCCGAATTCCTTCGCCGCCTGTGCGGTCGACACGCCGATCAAGGCCAACAGGTGCCGCAATGACAGCCTTCAGCATGAAGACCTCCGCGGGTTTCTAGCCCTTCGCCAGCCGGTACCGCTCTGTTGCAGGAATCAAGGTCAGGTTGCCCAGGATCCGGTGCTGCGGGTCTTCGCTCGCGGCCAGCCTGGGCTGGAGATCGAGCAGCGCCCTGCCGAACAGCGTCTCGTCCCACAGCCAGGCCTTGCGCTTCTTCGATGTGCCGGGATCGGGAAAGGCCGAGGCCGCCTCCAGATAATAAGCCCGCAGATCGTCGACCGCTTCCTTGAGCGTTTGCGCCGACGGCAGATCGCCGGCCAGGGCGGCGGCGAGCAGCGCGCCGGCCGCCGGCATGTCGAGGCCGGAGACGCCCACGGTGGTGCGGCCGGTTCGGGCGACGCTCTGGTCGTGCCAGGTCGCCAGACGGTCGATCTCGGCTGCCAGCGTGTCGGTCGCCTGGGGCGCCAGGTTGATCGGGCAGGCCCAGCCGGTGAAGTCGGCCTCTTCGCCGACGTGCTCGGGATAGTCGGCGATCAATGGCCCGTCGGTACGCTCCAGCAGCGCCGCGGTCGCGCGCAGCACGCGTCGCTGAAAGTCCGCATCGTCGGGAATGCCGAGCGGTCGGCCGAGTTCGAACGTGACCCAGAGGGCGCGCGGCGGACGGATGGTTTCGGTGTGCTCCCGCACCAGGCTGATGCTGGCGGTCGGAATGCCCTGACGTTCGAGGAAGTGTCCCAGCGCGCCCACGGCGCGCGTGCAGGCGGGTCAAACGGGGACGAGCAGGGCGGCGTCGATGGCATCCTGCTTCAGCAGGCCGGCGAGATGCTGGGCATGCGGCTGGGCCGCATCGGGCGGAAAGGCGCCCATGAACGAATAGTGCATCGACGCCATCGAGCCGACGACGCCCTCTTCGACCAGCTCGCGCAGCCGGTCGATCGGGAAGGCGACGTTGTGATCCTGCTGGAAGCCGGTGCGATCGAAGTTCACCGAGATGTGGCTCATGACCAGGTCGCGCGCCGGAGTCTCGGCCGGGATGACGCGGTAGCTGCCGTCGCCGGGGCGGAACGGGCGGTCGCCGCGCCGGTGCAGGCCCGCCGTCGAGATCAGCGCGACCCGGCGCTGGCTGAGCGGCTTGCCGGGCAGCGCCGGCGTGTCGTCAAAGGTGGGACACTCGATGCGCCGGAGGTGGTGGGCCTCGACTTCCGGCATGTCGCTGAGACGTCTGACCATGCGCTTGTTTCCCCTGGTGCTTCCGCGTGGCCTCAGCCCGCAACGATGTCGCGCAAGAGCGCGACGGTAGGTTCCGGTTCGGGCCTGTATTTGTAGTCCACGTCGGCTTCCACCGAGCGCACGATGCCCTCGCCGTCGACGACGAATCGCGCGGGAACCGGCAGCTGCCAGGAGGCGTCGCCATTGCGCAGCGGGAGATCGATGCCCAGGCTCAGGTAGACTTCTCTGAGGTCGTCGGGCAGCGCGAAAGCGAGGCCAAAGGCTTCCGCGACAGCGGATTTCTCGTCCCAGACGATCGGGAAGGTGAGTTTCTGTTTGGTCGCCATGTCTGCCGTGCGCACCGGCAGTTCAGGCGAGATCACGACGAGGCTGGCGCCAAGGCCCGCGATGTCGGCGTACACGCTTTGCAGAGCATCCAGCTCATGCCGGCAGTAGGGTCACCAGGACCCTCGGAAGAAGGACAGGACCAACGGCCCACCGGCCAGGAGGTCGTCCGAGTCGACACGACGCCCGCCGTGATCGGCCAGCGCAAAGGCTGGCATCCGACCGCCGACCGGCACGATGCGGTCGAGAATTCCCGTACGACGCAGATCTTCGGTGGCCCTCTCCATGATGGCCTGCTTGTCTGCGGGAAGCCGCGCCGCGCTGGCCGCTCGCATTGCCGAGAGTTTGTCTGCCAATGACATTGCCTACTCCTTGCTTCTGGTTTCGCTGAGGTTGCTGTAGGTCTGGTGCGTGGCGACGATCGCGTGGTCGCTGCAGCCGTTCTCGCGTTCGACATTGGCCGCCGCGTATTCGGGCGACCTCATCATGGCGAGGAACGCGGCACGCGAGGGATAGCGGACCAGCGCCACGTAATCCCAGCGATGCCGGTCCGGTTCGCCCAGGGCTACCGCCTCGGCCTCGCCGGTCCAGATGATGGTGCCGCCCTGGGCCTTGATCAGTTTTATGGTGAGCGCGCTGTAGCGCAGATAGGCGTCCCAGCCGCTGCCCTTGCCGTCGAGCGAACGCTCGCGGAAGCGCATCAGGTTCAGCATGACCACGGGGGCGTCGTCCGGCAGCGCGCTCAGGGCGGCGTCGTTGAGATGGTCGATCAATGGGGCCTCCCCAGAAGGTCGAGCGCCGGCTGGACCACCGCTTCCAGGGTCCGCCGGCGTGCACCGGTGCGCGACAGCACGCGCATGCCCATCAGCACGCCCAGCAAGTGGATCGACAGGGATTCGGCATCGGTGCCGCGGGGCGCTTCGCCGGCCTCGATCGCGGCTTCGACGTTGCGCCGGAAGAACGCGCGGATCTCTTCGAGATAGCCGGTGACGACGCGGCCGAGCTCGGCGTCGTGCGGCGCCACGTCGAGCGCCGAATTCACCAGCAGGCACCCCTTGCAGTCGGGATCCTTCAGCGAACGGTCGATCACCTCGGCGAGGAAGGCCCGGATCGCCTCGGGCGGACGGTGACCGGCTTCGAGCCGTGCGATGCGCTCGCGGGTCGAACGGTTGGCGTAGCGTTCGAGGACGCGCTCGAACAGGGCGCGCTTACCGCCGAAGGCATTGTAGAGGCTGGCGCCGCCGATCCCCATCTCGCGGGCAAGGTCGCGCACCGACGTGGCCTCGTAGCCGCGGTTCCAGAAGCAATCGACGGCGGCATCGAGCGCGCGGTCCTCATCGAATTCCCTCAGGCGTGCCATTTAGGCATGAAAGCGCAATTATGGAGCGAGTGCACTAAAATTCGTGTCCGACTGGCCCGCCGCGTGCTAGCGAGTGGTATGGCCTATTCGACACCGGCATGGGTTACCCGCGACCACTGGGGATTCCTATGCGGGTCCATCATGGCGCTCGGGGCCTCGCTGTCCTTCGCCTCGGCCCGTGCGGGCATCCTGGGCGGCCTGGGCGCCGTCGACATGATCTTCGCCCGCTACATCGTGGCCGGCGCCATCATGCTGCCGCTGCTCCTGCGCTATGGCGTAAGGGACTTCGCGGGCATCGGCTTCCGCCGCGCGCTCATCCTCACGTTCCTGGGCGGGGCGCCCTTCGCCCTGTTGCAGACGGGTGGCTATGGGTTTGCGCCACTGGCCCATGGCGCGGTAATCGCGCCCTCGACCGTCACCATCGTCAGCACGATCGGCGCGGCGGTGTTCCTGCGCGAGCGCTTGAGCCGCAACCACCTGATCGGCGCCGCCATCGTGTTGATGGGCATCTTCCTGATCGGTTGGGACGGGCTCACGCAGCCGGCGGGCGAACGGGCCTGGCTGGGCGATCTCCTGTTCTTTGCCTCGAGCGTGCTGTGGGCGGGCTTTACCCTGCTGCTGCGGCACTGGCGGCTTCCGGCGTTGCAAGCGACCGCCGTCGTGGCCGTGCTGTCCTTCCTGATGACGACGCCGCTCTATCTGGCGGTGATGGGCATCGCCCACCTCCAGGCGCTGCCGCTCGGCATGCTCGCCTTCCAGGGGCTGGTGCAGGGCGGACTGCAGGGCGCCATCACCATGATCGCCTACAGCCAGGCCGTGATCTTCCTCGGCGTGAGCCGCGCCGTGCTGTTTCCGGCCATCGTACCCGCCCTGTCGGTATTGGTCGGGATTCCAATCGTGGGTGAAATTCCCGGCGCGCTGCAGATCGGCGGCCTCTGTCTGGTCACGCTGGGCCTGCTCACGACGGTCGGAACGTTCCGGCGGCTCGGCCTGCGCTGAAGCAGCAGCCGTACACCGGGGGGATCAGCGCATCAGGGCCGGCACGAAGGCCTGCAGCGCGGCATCTGCATCCGCCGCGGTCTGCTGGTGCGACTGCGCCCAGTCGATCCGGATCTTGATGAAGTGATCGCGAAAGCCGGTCAGCAGCAGCTTGCTGTAGATCCTTGAGTTGGCCTGGGTGACGCCGCTGTAGGTGACACAGCGGAAGGTCACCCCGCCGTAGGCGCAGCTCGAGGGCACCGACGGCTTCTGGAAGCCGGTGTATCCCGCGAACTTGAACTGCTGTTCGGCCGAGTTGAGCTCGGCGTTGAACTGGGAGGTGACGGTCGGATTGTCGCTCCCCGCCGGCACGCGGCGGCCGAGGTCGAAGACCTGGACGCTGATCGTCAGGCGCTTCGGCGTCGAATAGAAGTACGCCATGCCGAGGCCCGGATTGTTGGCCGGGGCGGCCGCATAGTTGACCGACCGCTCGAAGGTGGCGCCGCCCAGGCTTGCCGGGAAATTGAGCTTCGTGCCGGCGTTGGCCGTCGGCGTCGTCGACTGGGTCTGTGCGGCCGCGGGCAGGGCGCCCGCGATGGAGAGCAGGGCGGCTGCCAGCAGGGCGACGGTTCTAGACATCGAGGTTCGCGACCTTCAGCGCATTTTCCTGGATGAATTCGCGGCGCGGCTCGACCACGTCGCCCATCAGCGTCGAGAAGATCTCGTCGGCTTCGTCGGCGTGGTTGACGCGGACCTGCAGCAACGTGCGCGCCTCGGGATCGAGCGTGGTCTCCCAGAGCTGGTCGGGATTCATTTCGCCCAGACCCTTGTAGCGCTGGATCGTAACACCCTTGCGTCCGGCTTCGAGCACGGCGGCGAACAGCTCGGTGGGCGAGGAAATCCTCGTCTCCTTGTCCTTCACCGCGAACAGGCCAGGCTTTTCGTAGATGGCCTGAAGCTCGTCCGCCAGCGCGTCGAGCTTGCGCGCCTCGGCACTGCGGGTGAGCGGTCCGTCGATAATGTGCCGCTCGGTCACGCCGCGCAGGCGACGCGTGAAGGCGAGCCCGCCGTCGGCGATCGGCTCGCCGACCCATCCGCGCTCCAGCGGCGGGCTGACGACGTCCAGCCGCTTGGCGATGTAGTCGGCGGTCTGCTTGGCGAGCACGGGATCGGCCAGCACGTCGGGCTTGAGGGCGCCGGCGATCGCGGCCTGTTCGATGACGGCCTGGCTGGTGACGCGGCGCGACAGCGCCAGCGGCTTCACGAGGTTGGTCACCGACCGGGCGATATCCACCGTGTTCCGCAGATCCTCCTTGGCGAGGACGCTGCCGCTGCCGAGCTGCAGCGTGGCGCCTTCGAGGCCGGTCTGGATCAGGTGGTCGTCCAGTGCGCGCTCGTCCTTGAGATAGATCGCCGACTTGCCCTTCGCCGCTTTGAACAGCGGCGGCTGCGCGATGTAGAGGTGGCCGCGCTCGATCAGGTCGCGCATCTGGCGATAGAAGAACGTCATCAGCAGCGTACGGATGTGGGAGCCGTCGACGTCGGCGTCCGTCATGATGATGATCTTGTGGTAGCGCAGCTTGTCGAGGTTGAAGTCGTCATGGCCGATGCCGGTGCCCAGCGCGGTGATCAGCGTGCCGATTTCCGCCGAGCCCAGCATCTTGTCGAAGCGGGCGCGCTCGACATTCAGGATCTTGCCGCGCAACGGCAGGATCGCCTGGTTGGCGCGGTTGCGGCCCTGCTTGGCCGAACCGCCGGCCGAATCGCCCTCGACGATGAACAGTTCGGACAGCGCCGGATCGCGCTCCTGGCAGTCCGCCAGCTTCCCGGGCAGCGAGGAGACGTCGAGCGCGCCCTTGCGGCGGGTCAATTCGCGGGCTTTCTTCGCGGCCTCTCGGGCGGCGGCGGCCTCGACGACCTTGGTCAGGATCTTGCGCGTCTCGGAGGGATGCTCCTCGAGCCACTGGCCGAACTTGTCGGCAACGACGGACTCGACGACCGGGCGCACTTCCGAGGAGACCAGTTTGTCCTTGGTCTGCGACGAGAACTTCGGGTCCGGGACCTTGACCGAGAGCACGCAGGTCAGGCCCTCGCGCATGTCGTCGCCGGTGAGGCCGACCTTCTCCTTCTTCGAGATGCCGCTCTCGTCGGCATACTTGTTCAGCGTGCGCGTCAGGGCACCGCGGAAGCCGGCCAGATGGGTGCCGCCGTCGCGCTGCGGGATGTTGTTGGTGAAGCACAGCATCGTCTCGTGATAGCTGTCGTTCCACTGCATCGCGACTTCGACGGTGATGCCGTCCTTCTCGCCGCGAATCGACACCGGCGGGTCGTGCAGCACCGACTTGTTGCGGTCGAGATACTTGGCGAACGCCTCGACGCCACCCTCGTAATACAGCTCGGAGACCTTCTGCTCGGCGGCGCGCTCGTCGGTCAGCACGATGCGGACACCGGAGTTCAGGAACGCGAGTTCGCGCAGCCGGTGCTCGAGCGTGGCGAAGTCGAATTCGGTCTTGGTGAAGGTGCCGGTCGAGGGTTGGAACGTCACTTCCGTGCCATGCTGGCCCTGGTCGGCCTCGCCCACGATCTTCAGGTCGCCTTCCGGTTCGCCATGCCGGAAAACCAGGTGGTGTTCCTTGCCGTTGCGCCAGATGCGCAGGTCCAGTCGCTCGGACAGCGCATTCACCACCGCGGCGCCGACGCCATGCAGGCCGCCCGACACCTTGTAGGAGTTCTGGTCGAACTTTCCGCCGGCATGCAGCTGCGTGAAGATCACGTTGGCGGCCGATATCCCTTCTTCCTTGTGGATGTCGGTCGGCACGCCCCGGCCGTTGTCGCGCACCGTGACCGAGCCGTCGCCGTGCAGGATGACGTGGACCTTGTCGCAGTAGCCGGCCAGCGCCTCGTCGATCGCGTTGTCGACGATTTCGTAGACCATGTGGTGCAGGCCGGTCCCGTCGTCGGTGTCGCCGATATACATGCCCGGCCGTTTGCGCACGGCTTCCAGCCCGCGCAGCACCTTGATGGAATCCGCGCCGTAGTCCTCGGCGCCCGGCGTGATGTCGTTGTCGCTCATGGTCCTGGCTTTCGAAAAACTGTTCAGACCGCCGCGATCGAGCCGTCGGCCACGCGCAGGATCTGCGCGCGACCGGCCAGCGGCGCAAAGAGTTCGGCATCGGTGCCGGTCATCCAGCTCTGGACGCCGAGCGCCACCACCTCGTCGAACAGCGCCAGTCGGCGCTCCGCGTCGAGATGGGCCGCGATTTCGTCGAGCAGCAGCAGCGGCGGCCGGCTGCGCGCCAAGGCCACCAGGCGGGCATGCGCCAGCGCGATCGAGACGAGGACGGCCTTCTGCTGTCCGGTCGACCCTTCGGCCGCGGGCAGGTCGAGATCGAGATGGCGCACCGCGAGGTCGCTGCGATGGGGGCCGCACGAAGTGGTGCCGGCTTCGGCATCGCGTGACCGGTTCGAGGCCAGTTCGCGGCGCAGCCGGTCCTCGACATCGATCGCCGCCATCGTGGCCACCCAGCCGTCGACCTCGCCGGCCATCGTCAGGGACGCTCTCGGGAAGGGGCCGACGCCCAGCCGCGCGGCGGCGTCGAGACGCTGCACCGTGTCGGCGCGCGCCGCGGCCAGGGCCACACCGTGGCGGGCCATCGTGTCCTCCAAGGCCGTGAACCAGTGTGGATCGCGATTGCCCCCCTGGCGTCCATCTGTCAGCAGCCGCGCCCGCTGGCGCATCGCATTCTCGTAAGCCGCGACGTCGCCGGCATGTTCGGGATGCAGCGCCGTCACCAGCCGGTCGAGGAAGCGCCGGCGCTCCGACGCGCCGTCGAGGAACAGGCGGTCGAGCTGCGGCGTCAGCCACACCGCCGCGACGTGTCCGCCGAGCGAGGTCTGGCTCTGCATCGGCCGGCCGTCGATCCGCACGACACGGCGCGGCAGGCCGCCCTCGCTGCGGCCGGCTTCGAGGCCGGTGCCGATGGCGACCCGCCCGTCGGGCGTATCAAGGGTCGCAGCAACCGCCCAGCCATCGGCCGGCGGCTCGCCGGCACGGGAGCGGCAGCAAACATCCTCGAGCCGGGCGCGCCGCAGGCCGCGGCCGGGTGCCAGGTAGGACAGCGCCTCGAGCAGGTTGGTCTTGCCCGCCCCGTTGGCACCGACCAGGACGACCGGCTCGGCGCCGCAATCCAGGCGGAGCTGGCGATAGTTGCGGAAATGGGTGAGGCGAAGCTGGCGCACGGCGAGGAGTGCCGGCGCAGCGCCCGATACGGCGTCGGAAGAATAGGCGAGGGCGCTGATGGCCTGTGCCGTCATACCCGCATCGGCATGAGCACGTAGAGCGCGCTCTCGTCGGCACCGTCGCGCACCAGGGTGGGCGAGCCGGCGTCGGCCATAAGGAAGCGCGCCTCGGCGCCCGCGATCTGTTCGGTGATGTCCAGCAGGTAACGCGAATTGAAGCCGATCTCGAGGGCCGTGTCCTTGTATTCGACCTCGATCTCCTCGGTGGCGCTGCCGGCATCGGGGCTGGTGGCCGAGAGCGTCACGACGCCCTTGGCGACGGCCAGCTTGATGGCGCGCGACTTCTCCGTCGAGATGGTCGAGACGCGGTCGACGGCGTGCGCGAATTCCTTGCACGGCACGTTCAGGACCTTGTCGTTGCCGGTCGGGATGACCCGCTCGTAGTCGGGGAAGGTGCCGTCGATCAGCTTGCTGACCAGGGTGACGTTGCCGCTGGAGAAGCGGATGCGGGTGTCGCTGAGCTCGACATCGACCGTACCATCGCTCTCGTCGAGCAGCTTGCGGACCTCGCCCACGGTCTTGCGCGGCACGATCACGCCCGGGATCTCGCCGGCGCCCTTGGGCAGCGGCACCTCGACACGGGCCAGGCGATGGCCGTCGGTCGCCACCCCGCGCAGCACCTGGGTCCCGCCCACGGTCGCGGCATGGAAGTAGATTCCGTTCAGGTAGTAGCGGGTCTCCTCGTTGGAGATCGCGAACCGGGTGCGGTCGATGATGCCCTTGAGGTCGGTCGCCGGAAGCTGGAACCGGTGCGGCAGGTCGCCCTCGCTCATCGCCGGGAAGTCGGCGGCCGGCAGGCACTGGAGCGTGAAGCGCGAGCGCCCGGCCCGGATGACCAGGCTGCTGTCGTCGGAGGCCGTCTCGAGTTCGACCTGGGCGCCGTCGGGCAGCTTGCGGACGATCTCGTACAGCGTGTGGGCCGGCGCGGTCGTGGAGCCGGTCTTGGAGGCGTTCGCTTCCACCGACTCGGTGATCGCCAGGTCCATGTCGGTCGCGGCCAGGCTCAGCCGGCCCTTGTGGGCGGTGACCAGCACGTTGGACAGAATGGGGATCGTGTTCCGCCGTTCGACCACACTCTGCACATGGGCAAGCGCCTTCAAGAGGGCTGCCCGTTCGATCGTCAGTTTCATGGGTTGGTCGCTATAACGAGGGCCAAGATACGCGGTTCAGACACCCCGTTTTCACCGGTTGCGGAAGTCCCGGCGGAACGGTCGGAGACTATACCACGCGAAGTGCTGTCGGGAAGCGAATTCGCCCGTATTTTGAGGCCCTTAGGGCATGCCTCCGACGCAAAACGGGCCCCTTTCGGGGCCCGCCGCCAATCTCGTCCGAAGGGCTCAGCCCTGGAGCTGCCGCTTGAGCAGTTCGACGTCCTCGGCGATCGAGAGGTCGGAGACCTTGAGTTCCTCGATCTTGCGCACGGCGTGCATGACCGTGGTGTGGTCGCGGTTGCCGAAGCGCTTGCCGATCTGGGGGAGGCTCAGCGTCGTGAGCTGCTTGGCCAGGTACATCGCGACCTGGCGCGGCCGGGCCACCGAGCGGGCCCGCCGGGGCGAACTCATCTCGGCGAGCTTGATGTTGTAGTGCGTGGCGACCCGCTGCTGGATCTCGTCGACCGTGACCTTGCGGTCGGCCTGGCGCAGCAGGTCGTGCAGCACGTCCTGCGCCATCTCGACGGTGATCTCGCGGCCGATCAGCTGGCCGTGCGCGACGACGCGGTTCAGTGCGCCCTCGAGCTCGCGGATATTGGTGCTGATCTTGTGCGCGAGGAACTCGAGCACGTTGGCCGGCACCGGT
The DNA here is from genome assembly GCF_965228225.1 of Reyranella sp. GTDB lineage: Bacteria > Pseudomonadota > Alphaproteobacteria > Reyranellales > Reyranellaceae > Reyranella. The sequence continues at coordinate 5,323,289 of NZ_OZ245801.1, forward strand.
ACGCGGGCATTCTCGGCCTTGGTCTGCAGGATCGACAGGCGCAGCTCGTAGGTCGAGGAGTGGATGTCGGCCACGAGGCCGCTGCCGAGGCGCGAACGCATGCGCTCCTCGATGTCCTGCAGCTCGCTCGGCGGCTTCTCCGATGAGAGGATGATCTGCTTGTTCTGCTCGACCAGCGAATTGAACGTGAAGAAGAACTCGTCCTGACTGGCTTCCTTGCCGCAAATGAACTGCACGTCGTCGACCATCAGCACGTCGACGTTGCGGAAGAGCTCCTTGAACTGGCCGGTGTTCTTGGTGCGCAACGCCTGGATGAAGCGGTTCACGAAGCTCTCGGCCGTCAGGTAGAGAACGCGGGTCTTGGGGTCGCGCTCGCGGATGACATGCCAGATCGCATGCATCAGATGGGTCTTGCCGAGCCCGACGCCGCCGAAAATGTAGAGCGGGTTGCGCTCGGGAAGCGGCAGGTCCTGCTCGGAAATGTTGCGCGCCGCCGCATAGGCGAACTCGTTGGGCTTGCCGACCACGAAGTTGGCGAAGGTGTAGCGACCCTCGGGAGCCTGCGAGAGCTCGTCGGAGCCGCGGCCGATCGACGGGCCCATGCGCGGCATCGGCGGCTGGTGGTTCTGCGACGAGGGCACGGGCGGCATCGCGATGATCTCGTTGGGACGGCGCGGCGCCGGCGGCGGGACGAGATTCACCTCGACGCTCTTCACCTCGGGCATCACCGACTGCCAATAGGCGAGCACGCGGTCGCCGTAGTGGCGGCCGACCCAGTCGCGCACGAAGCGGGTCGGGGCGTAGAGGCGCAGCTTGCCGTCCTTCACTTCACCCAGCTCGACTTCCCCGAACCAAGTCTTGAAGGCCTTGTCCCCGATTTCCTTGCGAAGCCGATCACAGACGCGCGCCCACTGCGCTTCGAGCTCTTTTCGGCCCGCCCCTTCTTCCATGCCTGCCCCCGCCACGATGTTGGTCTCGAATACTGCGTTGTTATTGCCTTGGATCGGCGATTGAATGCGATTCACGTCTGTCTCCACGGAAGCCCTGCTGCCTTCCATCCCCTCGTTGCGCCGCGCTTGCCCTGCGCATCGAGAGGCCCCTCGAAGCCGTCTGCCACATTGAGACACGTACTGTATCCGGCCGCGGACATGGCTTTCGCCGCCGCGACCGATCTCACCCCACTTCGACACAGAAAGAGCAGCGGGACCGTCTTGTCCGCCAGCGCCTCCGAAAGCGCGCCGACGAAATCAGGGTTGACCTGCATGCTCGGGAAGAGCTGCCATTCGACCAGGCCCGGCTTCTTGTCGAGGCTGGCGAGATCGGGCACGCCCACATAGTTCCACTCGGCGCGCGTGCGTACGTCGATCAGGATCGCGTCCTTCCGTTCGCCGAGAATTTTCCAGGCAGCTGCCGGAGTCACGTCACCGGCGTAGCCGGCTGCGGGGGACACTTCGAATGTGTCTGTGATCTTGTTGTCTTTCGACATGGCCCCCGCTTTCATTCGTCGAAGCGAGGCGTTGTTTTGCGAGCCAGAGAACGAAGGCGACACACAACACGGCAAGAGGGAACGAGGGATGTTTGAACGAGCGTCGCTTATGGGACGCTTCATCTTCTTATCGATCGTCGAACTTGCGAAGCGTTGTGTACCTGTCTCCCTCGTTCGTCGTTGCGATGGAGAGGAATCCCCTCTTCTCCATCAGGCTCGCGATCCAAGCGCCCCACGCCCCGTCGCGATGGCCAGAGTCTTATCCAGACTCTCCGAAGCGCGCAAACGATTCACTCGCCCAACACCACACGCTATTCAGCCACTTCGTGGTGTGACTCGATTGACAAGCTGTTCGAGTCGATTTTGCGACTCACGCGTCGCGTTGCGTCGCTCAACATCTAGCGCTCTTCAGTGCACATCGTTCGATAAATTCGAATCGTATGTCAGTCGGCCAATCGACCACCAAACGATCATTGGAGAAAAGCGCCGACAATTTTTTTCGCGCCGTCATCGGCGCAAAAGAAAACGCCGCTCGGAGGGAGCGGCGTTCACAAAGTCTGAAGCGATGATGCGAGAAGCGTCAGGCCATCGCCTTGATGCGGGCCGACAGACGCGACACGCGGCGCGAGGCGGCGTTCTTCGTCACGATGCGCTTGGTGGCGCCCCGCTGGATCTCCGGCTGCGCCAGACGCAGCGCCTCACGGGCGGCCGTCTTGTCGCCGGACGCAATCGCCTCTTCAACCTTCTTCACCGATCCCCGGACGCGGCTGCGGCGGGCCGTATTCACGGCAGTGCGGCGCTCGGTCTGGCGGGCGCGCTTCTCGGCCGACTTATGATTAGCCATGTTAGTCCTCGTTATTCGAAGGGCGCGCTTATACGGGCCGTATCCGGGCCGGTCAAGCGCGCCCGAACCGCCAGATCAGCGATGCTTCCAGCCCGGCTTACGCTTCTCGGCAAAGGCTGCCATGCCTTCCGCCCGGTCGTCGAAGGCAAAAGTCGCGTGAAATGTCCGGCGCTCGAAGCGAACCCCTTCCGACAGGGTCGTTTCGAAGGCGCGATTGACGGCCTCCTTGGCGACCATGGTGGCAGGCAGCGACAGGCCGGCGATCTTTTCGGCGGTGGCGATCGCGTCCTCCATCAGCTGAGCCAGTGGGACGACCCGGCTGACCAGGCCGCAACGCTCGGCTTCGGCCGCATCCATCATGCGGCCGGTCAGGACCATGTCCATGGCCTTCGACTTGCCGACGAAGCGCGGCAGGCGCTGGGTGCCGCCCGCCCCGGGAATGGTGCCCAGGGTGATCTCGGGCTGGCCGAATTTTGCGTTGTCCGCAGCGATGATGAAGTCACACATCATCGCCATCTCGCAGCCACCGCCCAGGGCGTACCCCGCCACCGCGGCGACGATCGGCTTGCGCACCTGGCTCACCTTCTCCCAGCCGACGGTGATGAAGTCCTGCAGGAAGACGTCCTGGTAGGTCTTCTCCTTCATCTCCTTGATGTCGGCACCGGCCGCGAACGCCTTGTCGCTTCCCGTGAGGACCATGCAACCGATGCCGGGGTCCGCCTCGAACGCATCGAGCGCGTGGCCGAGCTCGCGCACCAGATCGGCGCAGAGCGCATTCAGCGCCTTCGGGCGGTTCAGCCGGACGATCCCGACCCGGCCCTTGGTTTCGGTCTGGATATTTTCGTATGCCGTGGTCATCGCTCTTTCCTCCTCGAAGCTTGTCTCAGCGCTGGCAGCGGGCGCAGTAGAAGGTCGATCGGCCGGCCTGCACGAGCCGGCGAACCGTCTGGCCGCAGTCGCGGGTTGGGCAGGCGATGCCGGCCCGGTCGTAGACGTTGAAGCGCGTCTGGAAATAGCCGAGTTCGCCGCCCGGCTGAACATGGTCGCGCAAGGTCGAGCCGCCGTCCGCTATCGAACGGTTGAGCACGAGCTTGATCGCGTCGACCAGGCGGCCCGCACGCTGCCCCTTCACGGTGTGGGCGGAGCGGCGCGGCGAGATGCCGGCCAGGAACAGCGCCTCGCACGCATAGATGTTGCCCACGCCCACCAGGGTCTTCTGGTCGAGCAGCGCCGCCTTGATCGGCGTCCGGCGGCCGGCCAGACGGGCGGTCAGCACGTCTGCGGTGAAGGCGTCGTCGAGCGGCTCCGGGCCCAGGCTCTTGAAGAACTTGTGGCCGGCCACCGCCTCGTTCGCCTCGAGAACCATCAGTCCGAAGCGGCGGGCGTCGTTGAAGCGGACCTGCCAGTCATCGTCCATGTCGAACACGACATGGTCGTGCGGGCCGAGCGGATGGCTGGCGGCGCTCTCGGCATCATGCAGGGTCATGCGGCCCGACATGCCGAGATGGACGATGAGGGTCTGGCCGTCGTCGAGCCGGATCAGCAGGTACTTCGCGCGCCGGTCGATGCCGGTGACCGCGCGCCCCTCGAGCCGGGCGGCGAACTTCGCCGGCAAGGGCACCCGCAGGTCGAGGCGACGCTGCTGCAGCCGCACGATGCGCCGGCCGACCAGGCGCGGCATCAACCCGCGCCGGACGGTCTCTACTTCAGGAAGTTCGGGCATGCGCGGCGGCCATGTACAGTGCAGTCAATGAAGTGGCAACAACGCGCATTAAACGTCCTGCGACCGGCGCTGACCATGCTCGTCATCGGTCTTTCGCTGATGGAGGCTCTGTCCTGGCTGGCGACGCGGCACTGGGCCTTCGAACTGCTGACCCATTTCCATGTCTACTTCCTGCTGGCGGGCGCGGCCCTTGCCCTGGTGGCGCTCAGCCTGCGCCAGGGGTGGACGGCCGGGCTGTCGTCTTTGGTCGCCGCGGCGAGCTTTTCGGTCGTGTGGCCCCACATCCACCTGCCGCCGACCGATCTTCAGCCTCAGAGCGGCCCCATGGTCCGCCTCATCTGGGCAAACCTGCATCATCTGAACACCGATCTGGTCGCCCTGCGGCGTCTGATCGAGACGGAAAAGCCCGATATCGTGGTGTTGACGGAACTCGACCCCATTCACGACGCCGTCCTGCGCGAGGTGGCGCGCTTGCTGCCCTTCCAGTCGCCACCTCCCCGCGCCAACGTGTTCGGAGTCATGCTGCTCGCCACGAAACCACCGGAGTCGCTCAAGTTCGACCTGACGATGGGCGACTACGCGCCGTTGATGGTGGCGCGGCTGTGCCCGGTCGAATCGGGTTGTCTCACGCTCCTCAGCCTGCATGCCTGGCCGCCCCTGCCGCCCTGGACTGGCGCTCGCGACCGCCAACTCGTCCATGCCGCTTCGGTGGCGCGCCAGCACGTCGACGCGGGCGAGCGCGTCGTTCTGGTCGGCGATCTCAATCTCACGCCGTTCTCGCCGGTCTTCGACCGGCTGATCGCGCAAAGCGGATTGTGGGATACGAACATCCTGCCCGCCGAGCGTCCGCGCGCCACGCCCTCCATTGCGACCTGGCGGCTGGCAAACACCGGGATCGGGCTGCCCATCGACCACGCTCTCGTCAGCGCCGGAATCGGGATCGTCAGTCGCCGCGTCGGGCCGGACATCGGCAGCGACCACCATCCGCTGATTCTGGACCTGAAGATCGCGCCCTGATCCGGGGCTCGATCCGGCGCTAAGGCGCGGGTTGCAGCGGCGGGCGGGAGCCGAACAGGGCGCTGCCGACGCGGACGTGGGTGGCGCCCATGCGGACCGCCGTCTCGTAGTCGGCGCTCATGCCCATGCTCAGCTTGGCCAGGCCGTTGCGGGCCGCCATCTTGGCCAGCAGCGCGAAGTGAAGGGCCGGCTCTTCGTCGACCGGCGGGATGCACATCAGGCCGACGATCGGCAGCTTGTACTGGTCGCGGCACTGGGCGACGAAGGCGTCGACATCCTTCGGAAGGATGCCGGCCTTCTGCGGCTCCTCGCCGGTGTTGACCTGGATGTAGCAGGCCGGCCGGCGGCCGAGCTTCTCCATCTCCTTGACGAGCGCAGCGGCGAGGCGGTCGCGGTCGACCGACTGGATGACATCGAACAGGGCGACGGCGTCGCGCGCCTTGTTGGTCTGCAGCGGGCCGATCAGGTGCAGTTCGAGGTCGGGCCAGGCCGCCTTGAGCTCGGGGAACTTGCCCTCGGCTTCCTGGACGCGGTTCTCGCCGAACACGCGGTGGCCGACATCCAGCAGTTCGCGAACGCGGTCCGCGCCATGGGTCTTGGAGACGGCGACCAGAGTGACGTCGGACGGTGAACGACCCGAAGCGAGCGCGGCCTCGGCGATGTGGCCCGTGACCTCGGCCAGACGATCGGCGCCGCTGCTCATGCGTCGAGACCGGCGCGCGCGAGCAGGGCTTCCTCGTTGTTCGGATCGGCTGCCAGGGCGGCGTCGAGGGTTTCGCGGGCCCTGTCGAGCTCGCCCAGCGCCGCCAGGCAGATGCCATAGTGGGCCAGCAACCGCGAATCGTCCGGCAGGGCGCGCAATGCCTGCTCATGGTGCAAGCGCGCTTCGGCGGCCCGCCCCAGGCCCATCAGGGCGCGGCCGAAGTTGGTCTGCACGAAGGGCTCGTCGGGGGAAACCTTCGCGGCCTTCTTCAGGATCCGCCGGGCATCGTCGAAGCGCTTGAGGCCGAGCAGCGCCAGCCCCTGGTTGTTCATCGCCCTTGCATCGCCGGACACGGCTCTCAGATAGGGCTCCAGGACCCGGCTGGCCTCCTCGAAGCGCCCGGCCTGGATGTGCAGGTTGGAGAGCTGCAGGATCGCCTCCTGGTCGAACGGATTGCGTTCCAGGACTTTCTCGAGGATGCCGGCGGCCTGTTCGGTCTGGCCCGCTGCCGCCCGGGCCAGTGCCAGGGTGGCATATCCCTGGCCGAAGGTCGGATCGAGCTCGAGCGCCTTCTCGATCATCGGAATCGCATCGCTCGGGCGGCCGCTGAAATAGAGCACGTAGCCCAGCGCATGGTTCAACGTGGCGCTGGCCGGCGCCAGTTCGAGCGCCCGGCCGGCTTCGGCAATGGCTTCGTCATAGTGGCCGAGCGCCGCCAGGCAGAGCGCGCGGTCGCCCAGGATCTGGCCGCGGCGCTCGGCATTGTCGCCGGCGTCCTGCAGGGCCATGTCGAACACTTCGATCGCCGCGGAGTGCCGGCCCAGGCGATAGAGGGCGTAGCCCAGCATGTTGCGGGCGCGCGCCTGCAGCGGCTTCAGCGCCTCCGTGCCATGGTCATGGATCGCGCGATCGATGTTGGCCACGAATTCCGACAGTTCGCGCTCGGCGGCGGCGAAGCGCCCGGTGTCCATATGGACCGACGCGAGCGCCAGCCGGGCCTCGACATGGGTGGGCGCCTGACGGATCGTGTCGCGGAAACGGCGTGCCGCCTCGTCGAGATTGCCGAGGCGACGGGCGGCGAGGCCGAGATTGTAGACCAGCATCGGCTCGTTCGGGTCCTTCGCCACGGCCTTGCGCCACAGACCCTCGGCTTCCTTCACGGCGCCGCGCTGCGACAGGCAGACGGCGAGATAGTGGAGAATGTCGGGGCGGTCGCCGTACCGGACGCGCGCGCTCTTGAACAGCGGCTCGGCACGGTCGTACCAGCCCGCGCGCAGATACTGCAGGCCGGTCTGGAGGTCGGGATCGGGCTGGGGCGGGCCGTTGGGCCGAAGGGGGGGCGCGATGGCCATGGCGGGCTGTGTAGACCCGCCTCACGGCCAAGGCTAGACGAAATGCCATGGTGAAGGACGTCGAATTGTTCGCAGCAACGATGGCCGGCGTTAAGCCGCTCGACCGGAAGAAGCGGGCGCCGGCGCTGCCTGCCCCGGCACCGTTGCCTCGGGCAGACAAAGTGCCCTCCGCGCCGCCGCGGGAGAGGCCGCCGCCCCGGCGGGCCAGCGGTCCCGACCTGTCGCCCGACGACCGCCAGTTCGACCGCGACGTCTCGCGCGCCCTGTCGCGGCGCAAGCTGGTGCCGGAGGCGACGATCGACCTGCACGGCATGACGCTGGCGGCGGCCGAGCGGGCCGTGACCGCCTTCCTGGCCAGGGTATCGGCGCAGGACATGCGCGTGGTGCTGGTCGTGACCGGCAAGGGCCTGCGCGAAGAGGGCGGCCGCACGATCGACGGTCGCATCCGCGGCGAGTTCGTGGGCTGGCTCAATCGCGGCGACAATCGCGAGCGGGTGAGGGCGGTGCGCGCCGCCCACGCCCATCATGGCGGCTCGGGCGCCTTCTACCTGTTGCTGCGCCGGCGCTCCTCGGCCAGCAGCCGTTCCTTGCGCGCCACGCCCCAGCGATAGCCGGTCAGCGCGCCGCTCGATCCCACGGCGCGATGGCACGGGATGACCAGGGCGGCCTGGTTGGTCGCACAGGCGCGGCCGACGGCCCGCGCCGCCTTGGGTTCGCCGATACTGCGGGCGATCTCGCCATAGGTGCGGGTCTCGCCGGCCGGAATCTCGGTCAGCGCCTTCCAGACCTTCCACTGGAAGGCCGTGCCGACGATGTCGAGCGGCACGTCGGGTGCATCCAGCGCCGTGGGCTTGCGGCCGTAGAGCCGCGACAGCACGGCTGTCACGCGCGGGCCGAGGCCGGCATCGTTGCGCTGGAGCTCGGCGGCGGGGAAGTCCTGCTTCAGGCTCTTCTCGAGCGAACGGTCGTCGTCGCCCAGGAACACGGCGGCGATTCCCTTCTGCGTCGCGGCCACCAGGACGCGGCCATACTCAGAGTCGGCCATCGTGTAGTCGATATGGGCGCCGGCGCCGCCCCGCGCATAGGTGGCCGGCGTCATGCCGAGCGCCTTGTCGCTGTTCTCGTAGACGCGACTGGGCGAACCGTAGCCCGCGCCATAAAGCGCGTCGGCCACACTGGCGCCGCCACGAAGGGCGCTGCGGAAGCGCTCGCGCTTGCGGGCGACCAGCCAGTCGCGCGGATTGACGCCCAGTTCGGCCAGGAAACGCTTGCCCAGTGCACCGCTCGACAGGCCGACCTTGCGCGCCACCTCGGCCAATGAAGGCGGGGTGTCGGCATCGGCCGCGTCGAACAGCGCGCAGGCCTGCGCCACCGGCCGGCTGAAGCCGAGGTCGGCCCCTTTCCCCAAGACCCAGTCGCGGGGCTTGCAGCGCTTGCATGCACGGAAACCTGCCGCCTCCGCCGCCTCGGGCGAGGCGTGGAAGTCGACGTTGCGGCGCAACGGCGGACGGGCCGCGCACGACGGCAGGCAATAGACCCCGGTCGTCCGGACCGAGAACCAGAACCGGCCATTGTAGGCGCGATCGCGCCGCTGGACTGCGTCCCAGCAGGTATCAGGATCGGGAAGAAGGGAAGTGGCGAGGGCCACGGCGGGAAAGCCGAGAGAGTGTTGGGTCATGGCGCCATCAAAGCACCACGACCCGAACTTGCTCTATCCGCCGCCCGCCGGCAATTCCGGTCTAGGACCAGAAAGGCTTGGTCGCCTCGAACCGGGCGGTGGCCCGGTCGACGCCGATGTCCCGCAGCAGTCGCTCGTCCAGTTGGGCCAACTGATGTCGCGAACGGGCAAGCTCGGCTCGGGTCATGATTTTCTCGATCCCGACCACGACCGTGCCCGCCAGCAGCGCGACGGCGCGGCCGAACGAGAAGGAAGGGGCATCCGCGCGGGCGACCCGCACGTTGGATACGATCGACATGACTTAGCTCCGCTTGAGGCGATGAGGCCGGGGATCGGCAGTTGCGCCTCGTTTCTGGGCTGTATTTGCTGTATCCTGTGGATACTTGCAAAGGATGAAAGCTGGGGGGAGGCATAGAATTTCTATGATCGAGTGTCCTAGATGAGCCGTTCGCAACTACCGCTCAATGCCCTGCGCGCCTTCGAGGCTGCTGCCCGTCACGCCAGTTTCACCCACGCCGCCGAGGAGCTTCACGTCACCCAGGCGGCCGTCAGCCACCAGGTGAAGGCCCTCGAGGAGAGGCTCGGCGTCGCGCTGTTCGTGCGCCGCCCACGCGGCCTCGAGATCACCAGCGAGGGCGAGGCGCTGCTGCCCGATCTGCGCGACGCGTTCGACCGCATGACCAACGCGCTGGAGCGGGTCGGCCGCAAGGCCAACTCCGGCACGCTGAACGTGAGCCTCGTCACGACGTTCGCGCTGGGCTGGCTGGTGCCGCGCCTGCATCGCTTCCAGGCCAAGCATCCCGAGATCGAGGTACGCATGACGACCAGCCAGAAGCGCGTCGACTTCGCGCGCGAGGATGTCGACTGCGCGATCAGGTTCACCGTGCAGCCGGAGCCCGAACTGCATGCAACGAGGCTGTTCAGCGACGTGCTGACGCCGCTCTGCGGCAAGCGCTACCATGACAAGCTGAAGACGTTCGACGACCTGAAGCGCGTGCCCTTCATCGACATGACGCACGATCCCGAATGGCCGATCTGGTTGCGCGCCGTCGGCCTCGGCGACTTCAAGCCCAAGCGCGTGCTCACCTTCGACTCGACGATGATCGCGGTGGAAGCGGCGATGGAAGGCGCGGGTGTGGCCGTCGGTCCGCCACAACTATTCCGCGAGGAGCTGTCGGTGGGGCGGCTGTTCCAGCCGTTCGAGCAGATCGTCGACAGCGGCAAGGCGTGGTGGTTCGTCTGCCCGCCCGCGTCGGTCAGCCGTCCCAAGACCAAGGCCTTCGAGGAATGGCTGGTCGAGGAGCTGGCCGCGCCGCAGGCGCGGACGGTGCGCCCGGCGCTTACCGCGAGCGGCCGCCGCTAGGGCGCTCCCGAAATATTCTAATGGCTGGAGGGTCAGTCGAACGGGTAGCGGTGCTGCCCGCCAAAGACGTCCTCGACCGTCAGGGCGCCGGGATCGTCGGCCAGATAGGAGGGTCCGACCGGGACCTTTCCGTGACCGCCAGGCACGTCCAGCACGTAGGTCGGCTGGGCTAGTCCGGAGAGCCGGCCGCGCAGGGCCTTCATCAGCGCCTGCCCCTCCGCGATCGACACCCTGAAGTGCCCGGTGCCGCGCACCAGGTCCGGATGATGCAGGTAGTAAGGCTTCACCCGGGCCGTTACCAGCGCGCGCATCAGCTGCTCCAGCGTCTCGGCCGTGTCGTTCACGCCCTTCAGCAGGACCGTCTGGCCCATCAGCGGCAGGCCGGCATCGGCCAGCCGGGCCAGGGCGGCGCGGGTCACCGGCGCCAGCTCGCGGGCATGATTGCAATGAACCGCCAGCCAGACCGAGACGCGGCCGGGCTTGAGCGCCCGCACCAACTCGTCGGTAACCCGCTCGGGATCGACGATCGGCACGCGGCTGTGCAGGCGCACGATCGCCACATGGGGGATCGCATCGAGCGCCGCCATCAGCTCGGCCAGGCGGCGCGGCGCCAGCATCAGCGGGTCGCCGCCGGTCAGGATCACTTCCCAGATTGCCGGCCGGCTGCGGATATAGGCCAGCGCCGCCGCCAGCTCCTCGGCCGACAGGGCCTCGCCGCCCGGGCCCACTTTCTCGCGGCGGAAGCAGAAGCGGCAATAGACCGGGCAGACGTGCAGCGGCTTCAGCAGCACGCGGTCGGGATAGCGATGGACGATGCCCTTTACGGGAGACCGCGCCTCGTCTCCGATCGGGTCGGCCAGCTCGCCCGGGGCGATTTCGGCCTCGGCGCCGCTCGGCACGAACTGCCGGGCGATCGGATCGTCGGCCAGGCGCGAACGGTCGATCAGCGCGACCATCTCCGGCGTGATGGCGACCGCCATCGACTGCGCGGCCTCCTGCAGCCGCGGATCGGGCGACAGGAGGCCCTCGCTCTCGAGAGCTTCCAGGGAACGCAGCGTCGGCATGGCGGCGTCGAGATAGGCGTCAGGACCGCTCAAGTCCAGCGGGCGGTGTCCGCACGGTCGACGGCGGTCAGGAGCGTCGCGGTCGACACCACGGTCCAGTCGCAGAGGTCGTAGCGGCGGCTGAGCTTGTCGCGCACCGCCGCTTCCGCCGCGCCCTCGGGCAGCTTGGAGCGCTCCCACATCGCGAGGTTGGGCCGGCGGGTCAGGAGCAGGCTGCGCACGCCCCCGTGCAGGCCGGCGCCCGTCACCTCGTCCGGGCCGGTGCCGGTGCGGGCGCCGGTCGCCTGCCAGAGGCCGATCACCTGCGAATCGTAGGCGCCCTCGAAGCCGGGCCAGGCAGCGGCACAGAGGTCGAGGAACTCGGGCCAGTTCGGTTCCGGTACGGCGAACCAGCGGAAGGCGTAGTTGCCCTGGCGGGTCGGCGGCACCGTGTCAGTCGGGCGAAGCGTCGGCGTCAGGATCTCGCTGGCCACGACGCGGATGTCGTCGGACGTCGCCAGCAGCGCGCGTTCGGCGGCGGCGGCCGTGATTCCCTGAGGCCAGACGCTGATCGCCTGCACCTCGTCGCGCGGCCGGCCGATCTGGCTGCGCCAGGCGCCGTAGAGCTGGCCGCCCGCCGTCGCGATGCGTCGAGCGCCGTCGGTCGCCAGCCGGTCGGCCACGGCCTGCCAGCGACGCGGCGCGGCATCGATGCGGTGGTGGACGTAAGCGGCGCTCACGCCACGACTTCGTGGCGGCTGAGCGTGAAGCCTTCGTAGCCGCCGGCCGTGACCTCGTCGCAGCGCTTCTTGTAGCGGTCGAAGCCACCGACATAGGGCATGAACACACGCGGCTTGCCGGGGATGTTGGCGCCGACGTACCAGGAATTGGCCAGCGGATAGAGGGTGCTGTCGGCCACCGCATTGACGTGCCCGACCCAGTCGGCCTCGGCCTGCGGCGAGGGTTCGATGCGGTCGAGCTGGTGCTTGCCGAGATGGCCGAGCGCATCGGCGATCCAGTCCACATGCTGCTCGATCGAGGCGATCATCTGCGTCTTCACGCCGGGGCTGCCGGGGCCGGTGACGACGAACATGTTGGGAAAGCCCGAAACCATCAGGCCGAGATAGGTGAGGGGGCCGCCCTCCCAATGGTCGGCCAGCACCGCGCCGTCGCTGGTGCGGATGTCGATCTCGCGCAGCGCGCCGGTCATGGCGTCGAAGCCGGTGGCGAAGACGATGGCGTCGAGCTCGTACTCTTCCTTGCCCGTGCGCACGCCCTTCTCGGTGATCTCCTGGATCGGATCGGAGCGCACGTCGACCAGCACGACGTTGTCGCGATTGTAGGTCTCGTAATAGTTCGTATCGAGGCAGAGCCGCTTGGTGCCGATCGGATGGTCCTTCGGCGCCAGCAGCTCGGCCGTCGCCTTGTCCTTCACGATGCCGCGAATCTTGTTGCGGGCGAACTCGGAGGCCGTGTCGTTGGCCTCCTTGTTCACCAGCAGGTCGGTGTAGGTGTAGAGGTAGCTGATGCTGCCGCCTTCCTGCCACTTGGCCTCGTAGGCGGCGTTACGCTCCTCCTCGGTGACCTCGAGCGCCGACCTGGTCGGCCGCGGATAGCCGCCGATCGCGAAGGGTGTGTCGTAGGCGGCGCGCCGGCGCGCCGGATAGTCGGCCTTGTGGCGGCTCTCGCGCTCTTCCTCCATCGGCGCGTTGCGCGCCGGCAGGCTGAAGTTGGCGGTGCGCTGGAAGACGTGCAGGTGCCTGGCCTGCTGGGCGATCAACGGGATCATCTGCACGCCCGAGGAGCCCGTGCCGATGACGCCGACCCGCAGCCCGGTGAAGTCGACACCCTCATGCGGCCACAGTCCCGAATGGTACCACTTGCCCTTGAAGCTGCCGATGCCCTTGAAGTCGGGCACGCGCGGCGTCGAGAGATTGCCCGACGCCATGATGCAATAGCGCGCGCGGACCACCTCTCCCTTGTCGGTGCGCAGCGTCCATTCGTTGGACGCCCTGTCGTAGGTGGCGGCCTTGATCCGCGTGTCGAGCTGGACGTCGCGGCGCAGGTCGAAGCGGTCGGCGACATGGTTGATGTACTTCAGGATCTCGGGCTGTGTGCCGTAGCGTTCCGGCCACTTCCATTCCTGCTGCAGTTCGTCTGAAAAGCTGTAGGAATACTCCAGGCTTTCGACGTCGCAGCGCGCGCCGGGATAGCGGTTCCAGAACCAGGTGCCGCCGATTCCGGAGCCCGCCTCATAGGCACGGACCTTGAGGCCGAGCTTGCGCAGGCGATGGATGGCGTAGAGGCCGGCCAATCCGCCGCCGACGATCGCGACATCGAGGGGGGCGACATCGAGCGGACGAGGTGCGGGCGCGTGGGAAGCATCGGGCATGCGACGGCTCCTGGGTTGAATTTTTGCTCTGCGAGAGGTGTCCGACGGGCTTGCACGATCAGCGTCGACCCGACCGTCTGTTTTTGCAAGAGCGGCGAGCCCGTATGCGGAACGGGCGGGGCGTCATGCAGTGCGCGCGTTGCAGCTTGGCGAGGCTCCGGCGTGAAGATCGTTGGCCCGCCAATTGTTTCGGCCTTATTCTTTTTTCATGACAGCAGCGCGAAAACCCGTTTGAGAGCGGCAGGATAAGTCGTGGATCAGTCGGTGCCGCCGCCCGCCCTCAACACATCGCCTGTATCGCCGGCTGTCGGCGTCGCGCCTCCGGTGCGCGTGAGCCGGACATCCGGCATCATGCGCGTCCTGATGCGGCCCCGCTCGATCGTCATTGGCCTCCTGCTGCTCGCGGCGGTCGCCTATGGCGGCCGCGAGCTCCATCTTCGGCTCACCCACGTCTATGAATACGACGCCCGGGTGACCGCCGACATCGTGACGGTGTCGAGCCGTGCCGAGGGCTGGATCGTCGACCTCGCGGTGCGCGAGGGCCAGCGCGTCGAGGCGGGGCAGACCCTCGTGAAGATCGACGACCGAGCGGCCAAGCTGCGCGTCGATGGGCTGCGCGCGCAGATCGACGGCGTCCGGGTCGAGCGGGCGCGGCTGCGCGCCGAACGCAAGCTCGACCAGAACCAGGCCGATGCCGCGATGCGTACGCGCACCTCGACCATCATGGTCCGCGAGAAGGCGCTGGCCGCACTGCAGGCCGACCTCGATTTCGCCAGGCTCGAACTCGATCGCAGCCGGACGCTGTTCGCCAGCAAGGTCGTCAACGAGCGGCAGCTCCAGGTGGCGCAGGCGGCGGTCACGAAGCTCGAAATCCAGATCCTGCAGCTCCAGGCCGAGCACGAGCAGGCCGAGGGCAGTCTCGGCGAGGCCCGGGTCGGGCACGACAGGCTGGGTGTGATCGATGCCCAGATCGAGGCGCTGACCCATCAGGTCGCGGTGCTGGCGGCGCAGATGCGCCAGCAGCAGGTCGATGTCGAGGACCGCACGATCAAGAGCCCGATTCCGGCCGTCATCGACCGCACCTTCACCCTGCCGGGGGAATACGTGGCGGCAGGCCAGCGCATCCTGCTGCTGCACAATCCGGACGAGGTCTGGGTCGAGGCCAACATCAAGGAGACGCAGGTCGGCAAGCTCAAGATCGGCCAGACCGTCCGCGTCTCGGTCGACGCCTATCCCAGCGAAACCTTCGTCGGCCGCGTGGGTCGCATCGGCAGCGCCACCACCGCGCGCTTCGCGCTGCTGCCGACGCCCAATCCGTCGGGCAATTTCACCAAGATCACGCAGCGCGTGCCGGTGAAGATCGACATCGTCCAGATGCCGAAGCCGCTCACGCCCGGCATGATGGTCGAAGTCGAAATTGACATTCGGTAGGGCGGAGCAGGCGATCATGTTGTTGCCCATCCTTCGAGACGGCCGCACCGCGGCCTCCTCAGGATGAGGTCTTTGGTGTCGATACGAACAACACCTCATGCTGAGGAGCGAGCAGAGCGAGCGTCTCGAAGCATGGGCAACGACAATGCTGTAGCCGCATCATGACCGCCGCCAGCGTCCCCCTGCAGACCGCCGCGGCGCTGACCGAGCGCTACGGGCCTTCCTACCGTTGGCTGGTCACCGTCACCGGCATGATGGGCGTCGTGTCGATGGTGCTGGCCATGACCACGGTGAACGTGGCGGTGCCCGACGTCATGGGCGCCTTCGGCATCGGCCAGGACAAGGCGCAGTGGATGTCGTCGGCCTACATGGCGACGATGACGGCCGGCATGCTGATCAACGCCTGGCTGAGCGGCATCCTGGGCGAGCGCCGCACCTTCGTGGGCGCGCTGTTCTTCTTCTCGGTGGGCGCGCTGATGGGCGGCTCGGCGCCGACCGAGGACGCGCTGATCTTCGCCCGCGTGCTGCAGGGCTTCAGCGCCGGCGTCGCGCAGCCGCTGGTCATGGCCACGATCTTCACCGTCTTCCCGCCGGAACGTCGCGGCATGGCGATGGGCGTGTTCGGGCTGGGCGTCGTCTTCGCGCCGGCGATCGGTCCGACCCTCGGCGGTCTGATGATCGAATACTTCTCCTGGCGCTACGTCTTCTTCATCTCGCTGCCGTTCTGCGTTGTCGCGGCGGTCCTCGGCATGGTGTTCATGCCGACCCGGCCGATCCCGAAGGTCATCCCGCCCTTCGACTGGCTGGGCTTCGCGCTGCTCTGCACCGCGCTGCTGGGCCTGATGACCGGCATCGCCGACGGCCAGCGCGAGGGCTGGAGTTCCGACGCCATCGTGTTCCGGCTGGTGCTCGGCGCCGTGGCCACGGTCGCCTTCGTCTGCTGGGAACTCTATACGCCGCGGGCGCTGCTCGACGTGCGCATCTTCGGCAATGTCGAGTTCGCCGCTGCTGCCCTCATTGCCTTCATCTTCGGCGCCGGCATGATGGGCTCGACCTACATCATCCCGGTCTTCGTGCAGACCATCATCGGTTTCACGCCGCTGGTGGCCGGGCTGATGATGATGCCGGCCGGCATCATGCTGGCCTTCATCTTCCCGCTGGCCGGGCGGCTGTCGGACGCCATGCCGGCCTCGACCATGATCATCGGCGGGCTGGTGCTGTTCGCCGCCGGCTTCGCCTGGATGACGACCGCCGACATCGACACGACCTTCTGGACGCTGGTCTGCATGGTGATGCTGTCGCGGCTGGGGCTGGGCTTCATCAATCCCAGCCTCAACGCCTCGTCGCTGAAGGCGCTGCCGGCCGACAAGGTGCGCCAGGGCTCGGGCATCGCCAACTTCATGCGCCAGCTGGGCGGCGCCTTCGGCATCAACGGGATGGTCGCCTTCTTCGAGATCAGGACCCGCTTCCATGCCGATGCGCTGACGGCGACGCAGGACTGGGGCAACCGCACGACCGACCGCATGCTGACCCAGGTCGAGCATCTGATGCAGAAGAGCGGCCTGCCCCTTCAGCAGCAAAAGGCGGGCGCCCTCGAATACCTGGCCACGATGTTGCAAAGCAACGCGCAGATGATGGCGTTCTCCGATACGTTCATCGTCGTGGGCGTGGTGGCGCTGCTGGCCCTGATTCCCGCGGCGATGCTGTCGCGTTCGCAGCGACGGTCGCGCGGATGAGTCACACGATGCGGCTCTTCTTGTCGCCCCAGTAACGGTCGCGCAGCAGGCGCTTGTAGAGCTTGCCGGTCGGCAGGCGCGGCAGCTCGTCCTCGAAATCGACGGAGCGCGGCACCTTCTGCCGGGCGAGATGCTGGCCGCAGAAGGCGATCAGCTCCTCGGCGGTGGCGCCCGTCTTCGGCACGCCGGGCATGAGCTGGACGACCGCCTTCACCTCCTCGCCGAGATCGGCGTTGGGGACGCCGAACACCGCCGCGTCGGCCACCTTGGGATGGGTGATCAGCAGGTTCTCGCATTCCTGCGGGTAGATGTTCACGCCGCCGGAAATGATCATGAAGGTCGCGCGGTCGGTCAGGTGGAGGTAGCCGTCGGCATCGACATAGCCGACGTCGCCCACCGTGCTCATCGTGCCGTCCTCGGAGCGCGCCTCGCGTGTCTTGGCGGGGTCGTTGAAATACTCGAACGGCGTCGCGGTCTTGAACCACAGGGTCCCGGCCGTGCCGGCGGGCAGCGGCTTCATGTCATCGTCGAGCACGTGCAGTTCGCCCAGCAGGACGCGTCCCACCGTGCCCTTGTGCGCCAGCCATTCCTGCGAGCTGCAGGCGGTGAAGCCCAGCCCCTCGGTGGCGCCGTAATATTCATGGATGATCGGGCCCCACCAGGCGATCATCTGTTCCTTCACCTGGACCGGGCAGGGCGCCGCCGCATGGATGGCGATCTCCAGCGAACCCAGGTCGTACTGCTTCCGCGTCTGCTCTGGCAGCTTCAGCATTCGCGAGAACATCGTCGGCACGAGCTGGCTGTGGGTGACGCGGTACTTTTCGATGAGCTGCAGGTAATGCTCGGGGTCGAAGCGCTCCATGACGATCACGGTGCCGCCCAGGCGGATCGTGAGGTTCACCGCCGCCTGGGGCGCCGAATGGTAGAGCGGCGCCGGCGAGAGGTAGATCATGCCTTCGCGGTACTGCCAGAGCTTCAGCAGGAAGGAGAAGATCGGCAGGAGCTGCGACGGCGGCTGCTCGGCCAGCGGCCGTACGATCCCCTTCGGCCGTCCCGTGGTGCCGGACGAGTAGAGCATCGCGGTCCCGAGCGATTCGTCGGCGATCGGCGTCGCGGGCAGGCCGGTCGTCGCCTCCGCGAGATTGACGATCTTCGCGCTGCCGGCCGATCCGCCGCCGGGGCCGTCGACGACGATGCAGAGCGCGATCCCCGGGCAGTGCGGCAGGGCCGCGAGGGCCACGTCCCGCTTGGCCTGGGAGGTGATGAGCACTTTCGAGGCGCTGTTGTTCAGGATGTAGGCAAGCTCGTCGGCCGTCAGGAACGAATTCACGCACGTGTAGTAGGTGCCGGTGCGCTCGCCGGCGGTACAGCACTCCACGTAGCGCGCGTTGTTCTCCATGAAGATCGAATAATGGTCGAGCCGCTTCACGCCCTGGGCGCGCAGCAGGTGCGCCAGCCGGTTGCTGCGTGCTTCCAGCTCGCCATAGGTCACGGTCTCGCCGCTGCCGGCCATGATCACCGCAGGATGGGACGCCTGCGTCGTCGCGTTTTTGCCCGGGTACATTTTGTTTCCTCCGCCGAAACTATAGACGGCGTACCGGGGCTGCGCCAAAGTCCGCGCATGCTCGATTCATCGCTCAAGTCCAAAATCATGGACGAAGTCGATCGCCGCTTCGACGATCAGACGAACGTACTGGCCGACCTGGTCCGGATTCCCTCGACCCGATTCCAGGAAGCCCCGGCGCAGGACATGATGGCGCGCCTGTTCAAGGAGGACGGGCTCGGCATCGATCGCTGGCAGGTCAAGATCGACGACCTCAAGCACCTGCCGGGCTACTCGCCGCATTCGCTGGATTACGACGATGCGTGGAACGTCGTCGGCGCCTGGCGGCCGTCGAACCCCAAGGGCCGGTCGCTGATCCTCAACGGCCATATCGACGTGGTGCCCGAGGGACCGCACGAGATGTGGACCCGCAATCCCTACGACGCCTACGTCAAGGACGGCTGGATGTACGGCCGCGGCTCAGGCGACATGAAGGCCGGGCTGATCCTCAACGTCTTCGCGCTGCGGGCCCTGCGGGCGCTGGGCTACATGCCGGCGGCCGACGTCTATCAGCAGTCGGTGGTCGAGGAGGAGTGCACCGGCAACGGCGCGCTCGCCTGTCTGCAGCGCGGCTATCGTGCCGATGCCGCGCTGATCCCCGAACCGTCGGGCTGCACGCTCACGGTGGCGCAGGTCGGCGTCATGTGGTTCCAGGTCAAGGTCACCGGCCACCCGGTCCATGTCTACAAGGCCGATGCCGGCTCGAACGCGATCGAATCGGCGTTCCGTCTGATCCAGCAGCTGCGCGAACTCGAGAAGAAGTGGAACGCGCTGAAGGCCCACGACAAGCATTACTGCGACCATCACCATCCGGTGAACTTCAACGTCGGCAAGATCGCCGGCGGCGACTGGGCGAGCTCGGTCCCGTCCTGGTGCACCTTCGACATGCGTGTGGGCGTGTTGCCGACCCAGACGCTCAAGGAGTGCCGGCAGGAGGTCGAGGACACGATCCGCCAGGCCGCGGCCAACGATCCCTTCCTCGGAAACAACCTGCCGACCGTGAGCTGGGAAGGCTTCCAGGCCGAGCCCTACGTGCTCAAGAACCACGAGCATGTGCGCGATGTCCTGGCCGATGCGCACAAGACGGTGTTCGGCGCCGAGCTCGACGATCGCCGCACCACCGGCACGACCGATGCCCGCTTCTTCGGCCTCTATGCCGGCCTGCCGGCCCTAGTCTACGGGCCGCAGTCCGACGACGTCCACGGCTTCGACGAGCGGGTGAACATCGAGTCGATCCGCAAGATCACCCAGTCGACGGCGCTGTTCATCGCCGAATGGTGCGGCCTGGAGAAGGTCTGACGCTCAAGACCGTCGATGAGGACGGGGAGGCGCCTCTCCCCGACTCACGCGGGAGCGAACATCCTCAGCGTGTCGCGCAGGGCCGATTCGTCGAGGTCTCGGGTGATGAACACGATGCGCGTGCGCCGGTCGTTGCCCGGCCATTTCTTCATCTGCAGCGGCGGGTGAAAGACGTGCTGAACGCCGTGGATGACGAGGGGACCGTCGAAGCCCTCGATGTTTACGATGCCCTTCACCCGCAGGATGTCCGGGCCCTTCATCGCCAGGAGAAGGCCCAGCCAGGTGTCGAAGGCCGAGGCCGGAATGGGCTCTTCGACCGTCAGGCAGACGGCCTTGATGTGCTCGTCGTGCCGGTTGATGTCGTGCCCGTGCCCGTGCCCGTGCCCGTGCTCATGGTTATGGTCATGTCCGTCGGGCGTATAGGCTTCAGCCTTCAGCCAGCGCTGCACGTCCAGGCTCTTGGTTTCCGGATTGTACAATCCGGCATCGAGGAGGCTCGCAGGGTCGACCTCGCCCTGCCGGCTGACGATGATCGGGGCCGCCGGGTTCAGGCGGCGCAGTCGCTGGGACAGCGCCATCGATTGCGCCGGCGGGACCAGGTCGGTCTTGGTCAGCAGCAGGCGATCGGCGACGGCCGCCTGTTTCACGGACTCGATCTGCCGGTCGAGGGTGGCGTCGCCGGTCGCGGCATCGACGGTCGTGATCACGCCATCCAGACGGTAGGCCGAGTTGAGGGCGAGGTCGGACATCAGCGTGTGCAGGATCGGCGCCGGATCGGCGAGCCCCGTCGTCTCGATCAGCACCCGGTCGAACGGCGCGATGGTTCCGCCCAGCTTGCGGGCGGTCAGGCCGCGCAACGTGTCGACCAGGTCGCCGCGAATGGTGCAGCACAGGCATCCGCTCTTCAGCAGGACCATGTCCTCGGTGGAACTCTCGACCAGTTCGTGATCGAGGCCGATCTCGCCGAACTCGTTGATCACGACGACGGTGCGCGCGAACTCGGCCCGGGACAGAAGCTTGTTGAGGACCGTCGTCTTGCCGCTGCCGAGAAACCCGGTCAGCAGGGACACTGGCACGAGCGGGCCGCCGGGACTGCCTCGCCTATCGCTCATCGGGATGACCTCGTCTTGCCGCATCGGCCGTGGCCTCGGCACACCGGTCGCAGGTGCCGCTGCACTCGATGACCGGCCTCGCAATATGGAACTTGAGGGTGGCCGCGTTGCTTTCGATCAGGTCGGCGAGGCCGGGGCTTTCGACCGCCACCGAGCTGTCGCAGGTGTCGCAGAGAAAGAGCACGGGAGACCCGGGACGATCGCGCAGGATATAGGCGTTCCGGCTCTCGACGCGCAGGATCGCGCCGATCTCCAGGAGGAACTCGAGCGCCCGGTAGATCGTCGGCGGCGTGTGCTTTCTGCCGACTTCTTCCTGGAGCAGCACGAGCAGCGCGTAGGCTCCCAGGGGGCGGTTGGACCGGGCGATGATGCGCAGGACGGCCGCCCGCAGGGGCGTGAGCCGAAGTCCCATCTGATCGCAAGCTGTCTGGGCACTCTCGAGGGCCCGATCCACTTGCACGGTCGTCTCGGGTGGCGCCGATGGAGGAGACTGAACCATGATCTTCGGCCTCGCCTGATGCGTCATGCATCTTACTTAGGAACGTTATAACGTTGCCTTCATGACTCTCTTCCGTCAAGGTCGCCGTACGATCATCCGCATGCGAGGAGTCCCCGATGCCGCAGCCTGCCCGTCTCGCGAGGCGCCTGTCCGTCGAGCAGGTCGAGGAAGGCCTGGTCCTCGCCCCAAAGTTCGACCGTGACGGGTTGATTCCCGTCGTCACCACCGATGCCCACTCAGGCGAGGTACTGATGGTGGCTGCGATGGACGCCGAGGCGCTGCTGCGGACGGTCGACACCCGAGAGGCCCACTACTGGAGCCGCAGCCGGCAGTGTCTCTGGAAGAAGGGCGCGACGAGCGGCCTCGTCCAGGAGGTCGTCGACCTGCGCATCGACGACGATCAGGACGCGGTCTGGCTGCGCGTTCGGGTCCGCGGCTCGGGGGCGAGCTGCCACGTCGGCTACCGCTCCTGCTTCTACCGATCGATCTCGCTGGAACCGGGCGAGGCGGGGCGGCCGATCGCCCTGCGCCAGGAAGAGGCCGCGAAAGTGTTCGATCCGGTCGACGTCTACGGCGATGCACCGAACCCGACCCGGCTCTAGCAGGCCGTTGAAGGAGTCGGAGGCCGGGCGGATAAACGAAACAACCGAAATAACCGAAACAATCGAAGCCGGAGTCGCACCCCCTCGCGTCGACCGCCCGGTCAGTTCCATCCCAACTGACGGGCGACGGCCCCCAGCAGCAGCACGCTCGCGGTGGCGATCACCACCAGCGACGAGGCGACGGCGATCGCCCGGCCGAAGGCAGCCGACCGATCCTCGCCGACGATGAGCCGGTGGGCGAGCATGGAGGCCATGCCGATGGCGGCGAGCGCCAGGGCCATGCCTGCCGCGATGGCGATCACGCCGACGATACCGGCCCAGAGAACGTCGAGCGCCAGCGACAGCAGCACCAGGATCAGCGCACCGGCGCAGGGCGCGGCGCCCGCAGCGCTCAGCAGCATCAGGCCGGAGCGGCGACGGAGGAATCCGGCTGACCTCGCATCGACCCGGTGAGGCGCGGGCGGCGCATGATCGTGATGATGCTCATGCGTGCCATGGGCGTGCCCATGGTGATGCCCGTGCTCATGCCCGTGCCCGCCGTGGTCGTGGTTGCAGGCAGCGACGTCGCCTCGCAACCCGGCCCGCAGCCGCCATAGTCCGACGGCGAGAATCAGGAGATACGAGGCGATCTCGACCAGTCGCGCGTGCGCGAGGGCGCCGAACAGCCCCACGACGCTCATGAGCTTCAGGCCGGTCGCCAGCAGGAGGGCCGAGAGGGTGTGGGTGATGGCGATCCAGGCGCCGGCGAAGAGGCCCTCGATCCAGCGCCGGGGCTCCGTGCCATCGAGGAAATAGGCGACGATCACCGCCTTGCCGTGCCCCGGACCCAGCGTGTGCACGACCCCATAGCTGAAGCAGAGCGACAGCAGGATCCATAGCGCTGCCGCCGATCCCGCTCCGCTGCCGACGTCCTGAAGAGACGTCGAGAGCTGGTGCTGGATGTGTCTCTGGTAGGCCGCCGATTCGCGGGCGAGCCATGCCAGCCCGTCGGAGGAGACGAGGGCAAAACCCAGGGCTGCCAGCAAAGAAAGGCCGAGCCAGAAGAAAGGCGACTGGACGGCGGCCAGGGTCCTGGTTCTCATGACGCTTGTACCCGGAGTTGCGAGACGTCGGGCCTAGAGGGCGGCGTGAAAGAGGTCGCGATAGACTTCGGCGTCGACGGTCTTCGGGGTGGTGCGGCTCGAGAGGTCGGCCACGGCGTGCGGCACGAGGTCGGGGATCATCTCCTCGGTGACGCCCATCGCGCGCAGTCCGCCGGGCAGACCGATGCTCGCGTTGCGCGCCAGCACCGCCTCGGCCAGATCGGCGCCGGCGGGGAGGCCCATGGCTTCGGCCATCCGCTCGTACTTGTCGGGCGCCGTGCCGGCGTTGAAGCGAAGGATCGTCGGCAGGATCACGGCATTCAGCGTGCCGTGGTGCAGCCTGAGGCCGGGCAGGCGGCCGGCGGCATGGCTCATCGAGTGGACGGGTCCCAGTCCCTTCACGAAGGCCATCGCCCCCTCGGTCGAGGCCATCATCATGTTCCAACGGGCCTCGCGGTCGCCGCCGTCGTGCACGGCCCTCTCGATGTGCCGCCAGGCCCGTCGCAGCCCGTCGTACCCGATCCCTTCGGCCGGCGGATTCACCACCGGCGACAGGATGGCCTCGATGCAATGGGTCACCGCATCCATGCCGGTCGCCGCGGTGAGCGCGGGCGGCAGGCCAAGCGTCAGCTCGGGATCGCAGATCGCCACGCTGGGGATCATCTTCGGGCTCGCGAAGGTGAGCTTGCGGCCGTCCTTCATGACGATCACGAAGCCGACAGATACTTCGCTGCCGGTGCCCGATGTCGTGGGAATGGCGATGACCGGCGCGACCCGCTCGATCCGGCGGGCTCCGCCCGTCAGCGGATCGTAGCGCTCGAGGGAGCCGCCGCTGCCGGCCAGCAGGGCGACGGCCTTGCCGAGGTCCATGGACGATCCGCCGCCCAAGCCGATGACGCCGTCGCACTCGTTCGACCGATAGAGGTCGAAGGCCGCGAGCGCCGCCGCTTCAGTGGGATTGCCGGGCGTGTCGTCGAACACGGGAATGTCCTGCGCGCCCGGAATGGCGGCGAGCAGGGTATCGAGCAGGCCGGCGGCACGGACGCCCCGGTCGGTGGCGATCAGCGGCCGGTGCATGCCGAGGCGTTCAAGTTCCTTCGGCAGGATGCGGATGGCCCCGAAGTCGAAATGCGTGGTGGTGAGATAACTCAGAATCGCCATGGTGCGCCGTCTCGTCAGTTCGCTTTGGGGGCGGCCGCCGTCGCGTCGAGCAGGTGCGCGACGCCGCGGAGAAAGGCCGAGGTCCGGGCCGGCGGAGCGCCGCGCGACCCGAGGTCGATCAGTTCCTGGACCAGGGCGTCGGCGATGGCATTGCCCGGAAGCCATTGCTCCCGCGCCGCGGCGATGGCGTCCCTCAGAAAGGTGCGCGCCTTGGCGACGTCGGCGGCATGGACCTCGGCGATGCGGGCCTCCGGGCTCATCCCCGCGCCGTCGTCGCGGCCGGTGGCCGATGGATGTCGGTGGCTCATTCGTGCCCCGGCATTTTCCAGACGGGGAAGGGGTCGGGCAGCCGACCCCACATGGCGGGGCCCATCTTCATCTCGGCCTCGGTCAACAGGCAGTCGTCGAGACGGCGCGTGAGTTCCTTGCGGTCCATGCCCTTCGTGCCGATGAAGACGATCTCCTGCCGGCGGTCGCCGTAGGGGCTCTTGAAGGAATTGCGGATGGTGGCGCGCCAGGTCGAGTCCTGGGGCCAATCCTCGCGCTTCACTGCCGCCCACCAGGCGCCCGCCGCTTCGTGGCGCAGCATGCCGCCGGCCTGGCTGAGCGAGCCCGCGAAGTTCATCCGCGAGGCCAGCCAGAAGAAGCCCTTGGAGCGGATCACACCGTCCCAGCGGCCGTTGAGCAGGGCGTAGAGACGCATGGGATGAAACGGCCGGCGGGCCTTGTAGACGAAGCTCCAGAAACCGTAGGTCTCGGTCTCCGGCGTATGGGTGCCGCGCATTTCCTGCATCCAGCCGGGGGCCTGGCTCGCCTTCTCGTAGGAGAACAGGCCGGTGTCCATGATCTGGTCGAGCGGCACCTTGCCGAACTCGCCGGTGACGATCCGGGCCTTGGCATTGAGGCGCCGCAGCATCGTCTGCAGGAAGCCGAGCTCCTCGGGCGAGACGAGATCGGCCTTGTTCACGACGATGACGTCGGCGAACTCGACCTGTTCGACGAGCAGGTCGACGACCGTCCGCGTATCCTCGGGCTCGGCGGTCTGGCCGCGCTGATGCAGGAAGTCGGCCGAGCTGTAGTCTTCGATGAACGCCCGGGCGTCGACCACCGTCACCATCGTGTCGAGGCGCGCGACCTTCGACAGGCTCTTGCCCGCCTCGTCCTCGAATTCGAAGGTGGCGGCCACCGGCATCGGCTCGGAGATGCCGGTCGATTCGATCAGCAGATAGTCGAAGCGCCCCTCGCCGGCCAGCCGCTCGACCTCCTCGAGAAGATCCTCGCGCAGGGTGCAGCAGATGCAGCCATTCGACATCTCGACGAGCTTCTCCTCGCTGCGGCTCAACTCGGCGCCACCCTGGCGCACCAGGGCGGCGTCGATGTTGATCTCGCTCATGTCGTTCACGATCACCGCGACCTTGCGGCCCTCGCGGTTGTTGAGGACATGGTTGAGCAAGGTCGTCTTGCCGGCGCCGAGATAGCCGGACAGCACGGTGACGGGGAGCCTATTCATCGTCGGGAACCTCGTTGAGGCAGAGGAAGAGTCGCGTTTGGCCGCTGCCGGCGACCGGAGGGGAGCGGTGCACGATGGCTTCCGTGCCGGCCCGCACCACGCCCTTGAACAGACCGGCCGCGAAGCGCGGGAATTCGTTCAGCGGCCCGCGATAGCGGCGCTGGGCCTTCAGCGCGCGGGCAGCATGCTCGAGCGGCGGCCATTGCGTGCCGGGACCGCGATAGGTTGCGTTGAGACGGTAGCCGACATGATCTCGATGGAACCGCCAGCAGGCATCGTGGGCGATCGCTTCCAAGCGCAGGTCGACGTCGGGGCTGCCGGTGCGCCTCGCGAAGCTGCGGGCAAGCCCGGCAATGTCGTCGATCAGCGCGCGGCGCTCGGGGCTGTCGGCCAGCGCCACGAGATCGCAGAGGGCGGCGAGCCGGGCCGGGACGCAGGCGGCCGGTCCGATGAAGTGGCCCTCCGGCAGGCGCTCCGCCGGCAGGGAATCGAGCCAGGCCGCCAGCGTCGCCGTTTGAGGCCGATGCCAGATGGCGAGGGCGACGTCGTGCTCGGCAATCCGATGCAGGACGGCATCATCGGAACTCTCGACGACCCGCACGTTCACCGCGCCAGACACGACTCGAATCCCGCCTTGAGGGCCGCCGCGTCGAGGTTCCGGCCTATCAGGACGAATCGCGAATCGCGCGTTTCGTGATCCTTCCAGGGCCTGCCGGTGGTGGCGTCCATCAGCATGTGCACGCCCTGGAAGACATAGCGTTTGGAGCTGCCCTTCAGGTCGAGAATGCCCTTGCAGCGCAGGATGTCGACGCCGCGGAGGCGCAGCAGTTCGGAGATCCACGCCGTGAACCGGTCCGGATCCAAGGGGCGGGAGGCCCGCAGCGAGACGCTGGTGATCGCCTCGTCGTGCTCGTGATCGTCCTCGCCGAGGAAGCCGGGCTCGATCTCGAGGATGCGGTCGAGGTCGAAGGCGCCGCGATCGAGCAGCTCGGTGATCGGCAGGGCGCAATGATCGGTCCGGTGCAGGCGGGCCATCGGGTTGATCGCGCGGATGCGGGCCTCGACACGGGCCGCCTCCTCGGCCGGAACGAGATCGATCTTGTTCAGCAGAACGATGTCGGCGAACGCGACCTGCTCGGCGGCTTCATGACTGTCTTCCAGGCGCTGCAGAAAGTTCTTCGCATCGACGACGGTGATGATGGAATCGAGCCGGGTCCGGCTGCGCACGTCCTCGTCGACGAAGAAGGTCTGGGCCACGGGCGCCGGGTCGGCCAGCCCGGTGGTCTCGATCAGGATCGCATCGAAGCGGCCCTTGCGCTTCATCAGCCCGTCGATGATGCGGATCAGATCGCCGCGGACGGTGCAGCAGATACAGCCATTGTTCATCTCGAAGACTTCTTCCTCGGCATCGACCACGAGATCGTTGTCGATGCCGAGCTCCCCGAATTCGTTGACGATGACGGCAAACTTCCGGCCGTGCTGCTCGGTCAGCAGGCGGTTGAGGAGGGTCGTCTTTCCGGCGCCGAGATATCCGGTCAGCACGGTGACGGGGACCTGATCCATGTATGCCTCTCGGGAGTCCCCTGCGGACCAGGGGCGTCTGCGGTGGTCTCTTGGAATTGGTACAGTATAACATTTCCAATGGTCAAGCTGCGGAATGGTGGGCAAACAAAAAGGGCGGGAGTTGCCTCCCGCCCCTTCGTCAGTCCGCCGTTACGCGGCCTTCTGGACGATCTCCACGGGCCCGTGGTTGTCGCAGTGAGTGCCGTGGGGGTGATGCAGGTGCCCGTCGACCAGGTAGTCGACATGGTCGCCATGCGGCACCGCTTCGTGGCCGCAGCCCGGGCCGTGCTTGTGGTTCTTGTCGTGGGCGCCGCAGGCATGGTCGGGCGTGCAGGCCCCCGGATTGTGGGCGCTTATTTCGATCGTATGCTCGTCGACGTGATCGCCGTGCGGATGATGGAGATGGCCATCGTGCAGGTAGTCGAGGTGATCGCCGTGCTTGATGGCGGTGTGGCCGCAGGCCGGGCCATGCGCGTGCGGATGCTCGGCATGGATCTTGTGGTCGTGGCTGGACATGACATTCATCCTTTCGTGAAAAACTCAGTGCCTCTCGGCGGCATGGGCGATGGCGTTGCGGACGAGCGTGAGAACGTGATCGTCGGCGATCCGGTAGATGACGCTCTTGCCCTCGCGCTGACGATCGATCAGCCGGGCGGCATGCAGGACCTGCAGGCGCGCCGAAACAGTGGTGATCTTCTCTTCCTCAGCGGCGGCAATTTGCGAGACGCTGAGGCTGTTGTCGGCGAGCAGCATCAGGGTCCGCAGGCGCGCAACGTCCGAGAGGGCGTCGAACATGCGAGCTGCTTCTTCCAAGTGCCGGCCGCCGGCCGCTTTGAGCATGGGATCCCTTGCTGTTGATCCAATTATCCATAGATCCATGGAATGATGGAATCAAGCCATGCCGTTGAGGATTTTCTCCCCGCCCCGAAGAGAGGGCGGGGAGGATTCCAGCTCAGGCGGCGATCGCCTGTTCGGCGGGCACGTAGGGAAGGCTGAGGCTCTCGGCGGCCGCCTTGTGCGTCAGCTGGCCGTGATGGACGTTGAGGCCTGCGGCGAGATGCTGGTTCGCGGCGATGGCGGCGAGGCCCTTGCCGGCGAGAGCGAGGCCGAAGGGCAGAGTGGCATTGTTGAGCGCCTCGCTCGAGGTCACCGGCACAGCGCCGGGCATGTTGGCCACGCAATAGTGGATGATGCCGTTGACCTCGTAGGTCGGCTCGGCATGCGTCGTGGCGTGCGAGGTCTCGAAGCAGCCGCCCTGGTCGATGGCGACGTCGACGATCACCGAGGCCGGCTTCATCGACTTGAGCATCGCCTTGGTCACCAGCTTGGGTGCGGTGGCGCCGGCCACCAGCACGGCGCCGATTACGGCATCGGCCGAGAACACTTCCTGCTCGATGGAGTCGATCGTCGAGTAGCGCGTGCGGACCCGGCCCTGGAACAGATCGTCGAGTTCGCGCAACCGCGGCAGCGAGCGGTCCAGTACCGTGACCTCGGCGCCGAGGCCCGCCGCCATGCGCGCGGCATGCGTGCCCACGACGCCGCCGCCCAGTACGACGACATGGGCCGGCTTCACGCCCGGCACGCCGCCCAACAGCAGGCCGCGGCCGCCGCGATGGCGCTGCAGGGCGCCGCCCGCCGCCTCGATCGAGAGTCGCCCGGCGACCTCGCTCATCGGCGCCAGCAGCGGCAGGCCGCCGCGCGCGTCGGTCACAGTCTCGTAGGCGACGGCGGTGCAGCCCGACTCGATCAGGCCCTTGGCCTGCGCGGGATCGGCGGCGAGATGGAGATAGGTGAACAGGATCTGGCCGGAGCGCAGTTGCGCCCATTCGCCGGGCTGCGGCTCCTTCACCTTCACGATCATCTCGGCGGTCGAGAGTATCTCGGCGGCGGTGTCGGCGATGCGCGCGCCTGCCGTGCGGTAGACGTCGTCGCCGGCCCCGATCCCGGCGCCGGCGCCGGTCTCGACCACGACTTCGTGGCCGGCATGGACGTATTCGCGAACCGCGCCGGGCGTCAGCCCGACGCGATATTCATGCATTTTGATCTCTTTCGGCACACCGACGCGCATAGGTCCAATCTCCAGCTGGGTTCGGGTGTCATCAAACCAAGGAATGCGGGTTTGTTTCCCGGCATTCTGAAGACGAATTGTGTCTCTCCTGCCGAAATTCTACGTTGAGCCGCGAAAGCACGCAGGATTCCGAACATGCATCTCGACAAGATCGACGCCACCATCCTGTCGGAGCTGACGGAGAATGCCCGGGTGAGCCAGGTCGAGCTTGCCGCGCGGGTCGGCCTGTCGAGCACCGCGGTGGCGCGGCGGCAGCGTGCGCTGGAGGAGGAGGGCCTGATCCGCGGCTACCAGGCCGTGCTCGACCTCGGCCGCTTCGGATTGGCCACGACGGTCGTGGTGCGGATCACGCTGGACAGCCAGAGCGACGAGGCGCTGACGGCGTTCGAGGCAGGCGTCCTCGACTGCCCCTCGGTGGTGCGCTGCTTCCTGATGTCGGGCAGCGACGACTATGTCGTCATCGTGCTGGCGCGCGACATCGAGGATTTCGAGCGCATCCACCGCACAGAGCTCTCGCGCCTGCCGCGGGTCGCGCGGCTGGAATCGAGCTTCGCGCTGCGCGAGGTCGTGACTCGCGCGGTGCCGCCGTCTGTGTTCGGCAAGACGGTGCGAAGTGCTCAGCGCAGGCGTCGCGCCGAGGCGTAGACGCCGACCGCCACGCCGCCCAGCACGACCGCCACGGCCACGAGGCGCTCCCCCGACAGCGGCTCGCCGGTGAGGTAAGCCGAGATCGCGAGCGCGGCGCAGGGCACGAGCAGGCTGACGGGTCCGACTTTCGCGGCGGGATAGGTGCGTAGCAAGGTGCCCCAGATCAGGTAGCCCAGCCACATCACGGGAACGACCGTGTAGAAGAGCACGAACCAGCCAAGCCAGGTCGGCGCGAGGATGGGTGCGGCCAGCGCCGCCGGCCCGTCGAGCACGAGGGATGCGAGAGCGAGCGGAATCGGCGGCAGGACGCTCGCCCAGACGGTGACGGCGAACATCGAAACGCCGCGGGCCGAGCGGAAGACGAGATTGCCCAGCGCCCAGGTGAAGGCCGACATCAGCGCCAGGCCGACGGCGAGCAGCGGCGTGTCGTCGGAGATTGAGCGTGCGAGCAGTACGACGCCGGCGACCGCGACGGCGAGGCCGAGCCACTGTCCGCGCGTCGCATGCTCGCGCAGCAACAAGGCGGCCAGCACGACGGTGAGCGGCCCCTGGAGCTGCACCAGCACCGAGGTGAGTCCGGGCGGCAGTCCGGCGCCCATGGCGAAGAACAGGAAGATGAACTGGCCGCCGAACATCAGGCCGCCGATGCCCGCCAGGACGGACCAGGAGACCGCGGGCTTGGGAATGAACAAAGCCGGCAGCGCGCCCAGCAGGAAGCGCCAGGTCGCAAAGGCGAAGGGCGTGAACTCGTCGAGGCCGAACCGGATGACCGTGAAGTTCAGCCCCCACATCGCCACGATGAGGAGGGCCGCCGCTAGATGCGTCGGGCTCATGCCCGACGCTGGGGATGCAGCGGGCTCAAACGCCTACAGCCAAACCCACGGACGCGAACTCTTGTCCGATGTCTGCCACGCCTCGATCTCATCGCGGCGCGACATGGTGAGCGCGATGTCGTCGAGCCCGTTCAGCATGGCGTGCTGGCGCCGCGCATCGACCTGGAATGGGATGGTGCGGCCGGTCGGCGAGATCACCTGGCAGTTCTCGAGGTCGACGGTGATACGCGCGTTGCCGGGCGAAGCCGTCATCTCGTCGGCGAGCTGCTCGATCTCGTGGATCGGCAGAGCCACCGGCAATAGCCCGTTCTGAAAGCAGTTGTTGTTGAAGATGTCGCCGAAGTAGGGCGCGATCACCGCCTTGATGCCCATGCCCTTCAGCGCCCACACCGCGCCCTCGCGGCTCGAGCCGCAGCCGAAATTCTCCCGGCTGAGGATGATCGGCGCGTCGCGATAGGGCGTCTGGTTGAAGATGCAGTCCGGATCCTCGCTGCCGTCGGGCTTGAAGCGGATCTGCTCGAAGGCATAGGGGCCCAGCCCTTCGCGGGTCACGTTGTCGACCAGCCGCTCGATGCGGATGATCAGGTCGGTGTCGACGTTCTGGCGCATCAGCGGCGTGGCGACTCCCGTCACCTTGGTGAACTTGTCCATTCTGCGTTTCCTCCCTTCACCTCATCCTGAGGAGCGCGTGAAGCGCGCGTCTCGAAGGATGGGCAACAATCGTGGTGCTCGTTCCCACCCCAGCGCGGAGGTTACTCCGCGCGACGAGACGCGGTCCTGCGGACCGCTCCTCAGGGTGAGGCCTTTCGTTAGATCTTCCTGACGTCGGCGATGGCGCCCTTGATGGCGGCGGCTGCGGCCATGGCGGGGCTGGCGAGATGGGTGCGGGCGCCGGGCCCCTGACGGCCGACGAAGTTGCGGTTGGAGGTCGAGACGCTGCGCTTGCCGGGCGGCACCCGCTCGCCGTTGGAGGCGAGGCACATCGAACAGCCGGGCTCGCGCCATTCGAAGCCGGCGTCGAGGAACACGCGGTGGAGTCCCTCGGCCTCGGCTTCGGCCTTGATGCGCACCGAGCCCGGCACGACCCAGGCGGTCACATGGTCGGCCTTGTGCCGGCCCTTCACGATTTCCGCGGCGGCGCGCAGGTCGGAGATGCGGCTGTTGGTGCAGGAGCCGATGAACACCCAGTCGACCTTGGTGCCCTCGATCGGCTTGCCGGGCTCGAGGCCCTGATACTGGAGCGCGGCTTCCCAGGCGCCGCGCTTCTCCTCCGGACCGCTGCGCGGGTCGGGAATGGCGCGATCGACGGCAATGACATGTTCGGGGCTGGTGCCCCAGGTGATCTGCGGCGCGACGTTCTTCATGTCGATCGTGTGCTCGCGATCGAACTCGGCGTCGGGATCGGTCGGCAGGGTGCGCCAGTGCGCGACCGCGCGGTCCCACATCGCGCCGTTGGGCGCATAGTCGCGGCCGTTCAGGTATTCGTAGGTCGTATCGTCGGGCGCCACCATGCCGGTTCGCGCGCCCATCTCGATGGTGAGGTTGCACAGTGTGAGGCGGGCTTCGGCCGGCAAAGCGCGCACGCCCGAGCCGGCATATTCGACCGAGTAACCCGTGCCGGCGGCGGTACCGAGCTCGCCGATCAGGTGAAGGATCATGTCCTTGGCCGTGACGCCCGGCATCAGCTTGCCCTCGAAGCTGGCGCGCATTCGCTTGGGCTTGCGCTGCACCATCGTTTGCGTCGCGATCACATGCACCAGCTCCGATGAGCCGATACCGAAGGCCAGCGCACCGAGGCCGCCATGGGTGGAGGTGTGGCTGTCGCCGCACACCAGCGTCGTGCCGGGAAGCGTCAGCCCCTGTTCGGGACCCATCACGTGCACGATGCCCTGGCCGTCCTGGCCGAGGTCGAACAGCTTGATGCCGTAGGCGCTGGTCGTCTCGCGCATCGACTTGATGAGCGGCAGGCCCGGCGGATGGGTGTGCTCGGTGCGGCCGGGCTTGGTCGACATGGTGTGATCGGGCGTGCCGTAGATCAGCCGCGGCTGCACAGGCGGATAGCCTTTATCGATGGCTTCCTTCAGCGCCTTGCCGCCGGACATGTCATGGAGCAACAGGCGATCGATGTGCAGCAGCACGAAGCCGTTGCCGAGATCGGTGATGACGTGGCTGTCCCAGATCTTGTCGAACAGGGTCTTGCCCATGGGTTTGGCCTCTGGGTGTTGGGTGTTTCCGCCGGACGCGGATATCAGCACCCGGCGAGCCGCGCCGCCAGTCCTTCGCGATCGTCGTCGCGCAGCAGTTCCGCAGAGGCGTACCACGGCGATATTCCGAGGTTCGGACCCCAGAGCCAGTCTGCGATAGGGGGCACCAGGATCACCGTCGCGATTCCGAGCGAGGCCGCGGCATGCGCGGGCCAGGTGTCGTCGCCCACGACGAAACGACAGGTTGGGATCTCTTCTGGTCTGCGCACGAGATCGAAGCCAGCCGGAGGCTCGCCGGTGCTGAACCAGCCGATGCGGGACGCGGGTTTGGCGATGGGCCGTAGTTTCGCCGGCGGCGGCGGCGCGTCTCGCGTCCAGTTCAGCAGAAGCGGCAGGCTGCGCAGCGGGGCGGCGGCCACGAATCCGTCGAGCGGCTCGCCGCGGCGCACGGTCGGGCCGTCGAACCAGTCGGCCAGGGTCGCGCTGCATTGCACGACTGCTTCGACGGCGCGCGCCAGCATCAAGGTATCGCGCAGAGCGGCCTCGCTCTCGATGTCGGCCTGCTCGGGGTAGAGCAGCAGACGGCCGTCGAGCGGTTCACCCTGCCAGCGCGGCAGCTCGGGCGCATAGCCCTCCCCCGCAATCTCCAGTCGCGCTTCGTAATCGCCGAGACCGCGCCACCAGTCGCCCTGGCGCAGCATCAGCTCGCCGCGCCGCAGCCGGAGTCGGGGATCGTTCGGCTGGCTCACCAGCGCCGTTTCGAGATCGGCGAGGGCGCCGGCCCATTCGCCGCGCGCGGCCAGCAGCTCCGCCCGCGCGCTCAACGCCGCCAGCAGTCGATGGTCGATCGACAGAGCGAGATCGTAGGCGTGCTCGGCTTCCCCGGCGCGGCCCAGAGCTTCGAGGGTGCGGCCGGTATTGTGGGCGATGGCGGCGTCATCGGGCTTGAGCTTCGCGGCCCTGGCGAGTGCGGCCAACGCCTGCTCGTGCCGGCCGAGTTGGATCAGGCAGCCTGCGAGGTTGGTCTGAGCGGCGACGTCGCGCGGCAAGAACTGCGCGGCGCGCTCAAGCGGTTCGCGCGCCTCGTCGAAGCGGCCGAGCTTGAGCCGAACCTGGCCCAGCAGATGGAGCGCCTGGCCCATGTTGGGCCGCGCCTCGACGATGCGGGCGAACATCTTTTCGGCGGACGCGAAATCCCCCGCCGCCGCGCGCTGCAGGGCGTCACGGCCGAGGGTCTGGATCTGCTGGTCGTTGAGCGGCACGCGGCGGCTCTAGCAGAGCCGCGCCGGCTGGCAAAGAAGAACGGCAAAGAAAAAGCCGGCGGTCGCAAGGGAGGCAGGGAGCGACCGCCGGCCAGGCACCGGAGGGGGATGGTCCCGTGCAGGGTAGGAAACGGGACCTCTCCGGATTGGAATGTCAGCCGCGCCAGAAGGGCTTGTTGGCCTCGAACTGAACGTCGACCGGGCTGATGCCCAGATCGCGCATCGTCCGGTGGTCCAAGTTGACGAGCTCGCGACGCTGCCTGGCCCGCTCGCGCCACGTCGCCAGGATCTGGCCGAAGGCGGTGAAGGTGCCGGTGAACGGCGCCTGTGAGGAGGAGTGGATCGATATGTTGGCCATGGAACTGCTCTCGGAAGGGTTGAACTCTGTTGGGGCTGATGTGCGCTCCAGGGTCCCCCTTTACAAACGACCCTTTGTCCTGTTTTGATTAAAATACCTCATGTGAAGGATTGGCCATGAAACGATCCCTGCCGCCGCTCAACGGCTTGCGTGCCTTCGAAGCGGCGGCACGCCATATGAGCTTTACCGATGCGGCGGAGGAATTGAGCGTCACGCAGGCCGCGATCAGCCACCAGGTGCGTGGGCTGGAGCAGAGACTCGGATTAAAATTGTTCGTGCGGCGCAATCGCTCGCTGCTGCTGTCCGAAGCCGGTCAGGCCTATCTCCCCTCGGTGCGTGCGGCCTTC
The DNA here is from genome assembly GCF_965228225.1 of Reyranella sp. Lineage (GTDB taxonomy): Bacteria > Pseudomonadota > Alphaproteobacteria > Reyranellales > Reyranellaceae > Reyranella. The sequence goes on from NZ_OZ245801.1 coordinate 5,358,208, forward strand.
GACCAGCTGAACGAGGCGACGGAGAAACTGCTGCAGAAGGACAAGGGCGGCAACCTCACGGTGACCACGACCTCGTCCTTTGCCGTGAAGTGGCTGGTGCCGCGGCTGGGCGGTTTTCAGCGCTCGCATCCGGAGATCGACGTGCGCATCTCGACGGGCACGTCGTTGGTGGACTTCTCCCGCGAGGATGTCGACATCGGTATCCGCTACGGCCGCGGCCAGTGGCCGAACCTGATGGCCGAGCGGCTGGTCAGCGAGGACGTGATGCCGGTCTGTGCGCCGTCGCTGATGAAGGGACCGAACGGCCTCGGCAAGCCGGCCGACCTCAAACGGTTCACACTGCTCCATATCGGCAGCTTTCCCGACGACTGGCAGGTCTGGCTAACGGCGGCGGGGGTGAAAGGCGTCGACGCCTCGCGCGGCGTCTCGTTCGACTTCGCGCTGGCGGCCTACCAGGCCGCGATGGACGGGCTGGGCGTCGCGCTGGGCCGCAACCCGCTGGTCGAGCCCGATCTCAAGGCCGGCCGGTTGGTCGTCCCGTTCGAATTCAAGCGCTCTTCGGACTTCGCGTACTATCTGGTCTATCCCCCCGAGGCGATCCGGCGGCGCAAGATCAAGGCGTTCCGCGACTGGATCGTCTCCCTGTCCGAAGTGGTGCAGCAGGCGGCCTGATCATGCAATTCGGTTACTTTACGCTCTCCGACAATCGCTATCCGAACAATCCGCGCTCGGCCGAATCCTTCATCAAGGACATCTATGCCGAGGCGCTGTGGGCCGAGCAGGTCGGGCTGAACTCGGCGTGGATCGGCGAGCACCACTTCAACCTGCTGGGCGTCAACGCCTCACCGCTGGCGATGCTGGCGCAACTGGCGGGCGCCACGACCAAGCTGCGGCTGGCGCCGGCCGTGACCCTGCTGCCGGTGCACCATCCGCTGCATGTCGCCGAGGAATGGGCGACGCTCGATCTCCTGTCGGGCGGCCGGGTCGATTTCGCCGCCGGCCGCGGCTACGACCGCAAGGAATACGATCCGTTCCAGATGCCCTTCGACGAGTCGGCCGAGCTGTTCGCCGAGGGGCTGGAAATCGTGTGGCGCGCCTGGACCGAACCCGGCACGTGGTCCCACAAGGGCCGGTTCTACGAGTTCAACGACGTCGAGGTGCGCCCCAAGCCGGCGCAGAGCCCCCTCAGGCCCTACGTGGCCTGCTTTTCGCGGCCCTCGATGGAGCTGGCGGCGAAGAACGACTGGAACGTGATCTATGCGCCCTTCGCGGCAGCCATGGTCTACGGCTCGCTGGCCGACGCGGTGCGGGTCTATCGCGAGACCTGCGAGAGCGGGTTCAAGCGGCCGATGCGGCGGGCCATGTGCTCCTACTTCGTGCACATCGCCTCGACGCCGGAGGAGGAGCGCTACGGCAAGGAGGCCCTGGTCCGCTACTTCCAGGATGCGCTGATCGCGGCCTTCCCCTCGTCGTCGGGCGAGAAGGTGCCGCCGACCTACAAGTACTTCGTCGACATCGTGAACATCCTGCGCGACATGCGGCCGGAGAAGCTGACCGACAAGTCGATCCTGTGCGGCAGCCCACAGCACATCGTCGACACCTTGAAGCAGGTCGAGGCCGCCGGCGTCGCCGAGGTCATTCTCTATTTCAACTACGGCCAGAAACCGCACGCGATGGTGAAAGAGCAGATGCAGCGCTTCATGCTGGAAGTGGCGCCGCACTTCGTCTGACGAGCCGGGAGAGCCCCCAACGCCGGCGAGGTTGCAAGTCGTTCGCAAGTGGCGGATGTTTCCTGCTCAACGCGTTTCCGAAGGAGTTGTTTCATGGCTCGCATCAGCACGAAAGAAGAGCTGCGGCGCATCATTGCCGAGCCGCGGCCGGCCACACGGGTGAAGATTCTGGACGCGCTGGACGAGCAATCGATCGAATTCCTGAAGCGCTGCCCGTTCGCCCTCGTCGGCACGACGTCGGCGGACGGCACCGTCGAAGTCTCGCCCAAGGGCGACGAACCGGGCTTCATCCGGATCGAGGATGCGAAGACGCTGCTGATCCCTGAGCGGGTCGGCAACAATCTGGCCTTCGGCCTCAACAACATCCTCGACACCGGCCAGATCGGCATCATCGCGCTGGTCCCCGCGACCGGCGAGACGCTGCGCATTTCCGGCACCGCGGAGATCCACGACGACGCCGAACTCGTGGCATCGCTCAGCTCGCTGGGCAAGCCGGCGCTGCTGGCGACCCGCGTCCGCATCAAGCATTGCTACTTCCACTGCGCCCGCTCGATCGTGCGCGCCAAGCTCTGGGACCCGAAGGCGTGGCCGGCACCCGGCCGCATCTCGTTCGGCAAGATCATCGCGCCCCGCATCGGCGAGAGCGAAGCCGTCGCGGCCCAGATCGACGCCAACGTCGAGGGCGCGTACACGACGCGGCTGTGGCAGAACACCTGACCGGCTGAAGGACCGCCCTTCGATGAAGCGAAAGGTCGGTCTTTTTCTGCTCACCGTCCTGGTGGCCGTGAGCCTGGGCGCGACGATCGTGGCGTCGCTCGCCATGTACCGGCTGGTGTCGCGGCTGCAGGACGAGGAGCTGCGCCGCATCGAGGCCAGCCTCAGCGAACGGTTCGACGTCTTCGAAACGATGCTGCGCACCGAGAACGAGCGCAACACGGCGCTCATGGCCAAGGTCCTGCCGCAGATCGAGGCGGAGGTCGAGCGTATGGGCCGCCCTCCGGCTGCCCTGACGGTCGACGAACTGAACGCGCTCGCGGCCCGGTACGGCGTTGCGCACCTCTACTTCATCGATCGCGACCACAAGATCTTCAACACCAACCTCTCCTACGACAGGGGCCTGGTCTTTCCCAAAGGGCCCTTCTCGGAGTTCCTCGATTCGGTGTTCGACAAGGGCAGGGCGATGAGCGACGGGATCGACCTGTCGTCGGTCACCGGCACGCTGCGCACCTACACCTATTACGGTCCGCCCGGTAAGGACTACCTGATCGAAGTCTCGTCCGAGGTTCGCACCACGCTGAAGCACGGCGACTTCGGCTGGATGAGCCAGTACTTCTTCGAGGACTACTTTTCCGACGCGGTCAAATCGAACGCCTATGTGACCGATGTCGACATGTACCTGATCAATGCCTCGGGAACCTGGTCGTTGATCCGGCCCGGCGAGAAGCTCGCTCCCGCCCTGGCGGCCGAGATCCTGAAAGAGGGTCGCGTGCAGGTGCCCGACGCTTCCGGCCATCGCGTGACGACCTACAGTCGCTACAACAGGGCGGACACGATCAAGGACGAAAGGCCGATGATTATCGTGCGCAAGGTCACCTACGACCTGGCCCTCGCGCGGCAGGCCGTGGTGCATGTGTTCGTGAGCTCGATGGTCATGCTCGCGGTGACCTTGCCGCTGATCTATTGGCTGGCCTCGCGGCTGCTGCAGCGGCGGATCATCGATCCTATCCTGAACCTCCGAGGCGAGGCGGGCGCCATCGCGGACGGCGACCTCGACCATGCGATCGCCAATACCGACCGCGGCGACGAGATCGGGCATCTCGCCCGCAGCTTCGCCTCGATGCGCGATTCGGTGCGGGCGAGGATCGACGATCTGCGGGAAACCAACCTGGCGATCGAGCGCTTCGTGCCGCGCGCCTTCCTGGCCAAGATCGGCAAGCCGAACATCGTGTCGGTCGCGCTGGGCGACAACAAGCGCGAGCACATGACCATCATGTTCTCCGACATCCGCAACTTTACGGCGCTGTCGGAAACGATGACACCGGACGAGAACTTCTCGTTCATCAACGCCTATCTCGAGCATGTGGGGCCGGTGATCCGCGACCATGGCGGCTTCATCGACAAGTATATCGGCGACGCCATCATGGCGCTGTTCGAGAACGCCGACGACGGCGTGCGGGCCGGTCTCGCGATGCTGGACGCGCTGGACTCGTTCAATGCCGCCCGCGCGGCGCAGGGGCTGGCGCCGGTGGCCATCGGGACAGGACTCAACACCGGCTCGCTGATGATGGGCACCATCGGCGAGCTGCATCGCATGGACGGCACCGTGATCTCCGATGCCGTCAACCTTGCCTCCCGGATCGAAAGTCTCACCAAGGTCTATCGGGTCCAGATGCTGATCTCGCAGGACACCTACGATCGACTGGGGGATCCCGGCGCCTATGCGATCCGTCCCCTGGACATCGTGGTGGTCAGGGGCAAGACGCGGCCGGTGGTGCTGTTCGAGGTGTTCGACCGCGATCCGCTACCGGCGCGCGAGGCCAAGCTCAGAACGCGCGAGCCGTTGCTGCGCGGGGTCGCGGCGTTGCTCCGACATGATATTGCGGCGGCCCGCACCCACTTCGAGGAATGCCTTGCGGTGGCTCCGGCCGATCCCGCGGCCCGCAACCTGCTGAAGAGCTGCGCGTCAGCGAGCTGAGGCGCGCGCCTCGCGGAACGACACTAGGCGGCGCTGCGTCTCGTCCCACAGGACCAGGCGCACACACCGGAAACTCTGAAGCAGGGTCAGGCGTCCGACGTCCCGCAGCTCGGGATGGTCGCGCAGCACGTGTGGCAGCCGGTAGTAGGGGATGCGGCTGCTGAGATGATGGACGTGATGGATGCCGATGTTCGCGGTGAACCAGCGCAGGAAGGCCGGCAGATCATAGTGCGAGCTGCCGTGCAGGGCGGCCTCGTGCAGGTTCCAGTCGGGATCGTTGTCCCACTTCGTGTGCTCGAACTGATGCTGGACGAAGAACAGCCAGACGCCGACCGAAGCGGAGAGCAGCAGCACCGGAAGGTGGATCAACAGGAAGGCCTTGATGCCGACCAGCCAGATGAGCAGTCCGGCGACCAGAACGATCGCCAGGTTGTTCGTCATCGTACTGACCCATGGGCGCCAGCCATCGCGCATCAAGCCGATCGGAAGGCGATGCTGGACGATGAACAGATAGGCCGGTCCGAGACCGAACATGACCAGCGGATGACGATAGAGACGATAGCGCAGCCGGCCCCACATCGAGCGGGCGCGGTATTCCTCGACCGTCAGCGTGTCGACGTCGCCGAGGCCACGCTTGTCGAGATTGCCCGTGCTCGCATGATGGGTCGCATGCGTACGGCGCCAGACGTCGTAAGGTGTGAGCGTGAGGACGCTGGCGATGCGCCCGATCCAGTCGTTCGCCGAGCGCTGGCGGAAGAAGGCGCCATGCCCGCAATCGTGCTGGATCGCGAACAGCCGAACCATGAAGGCACCCGCCGCGAAGGCCAGCGGCAGCGCCAGCCAGTAGCCGATGTCGAGCGTCGCCCAGGCCAGCGCCCACAACGCGACCAGCGGCACCACCGTGACGGCGATCTCGAAGATGCTGCGGCTGTTGCTGGGCTGTCGATAGCTTGCAAGGATCTGGGCCCAGGCGCGGGCGGCTTTCGCCACCTGCGCGCGCGGGCCGGCAGCTTCCGGAAGGGTGCTCAAACGAGTGAATTTCCTTGAGAAGGAGGAGCGGGCGTCGGCAACCGCAAATCGGGCTTAGGGGGCGGCCTGGACAAAAGCAACGAGCGAAGTGGCCCAGCGCTGCGACTCTTCGGCGACTATGTCGATTGCGACCGCGGCGCGGCGGAAGTGGCTCCCCTGCCTCGTCCCCGGCCCCGGCCGCGACCGCGGGCGGGCGCGCCTTCCGCAACGGGCTGGGGCGGCTTGGCCCGAATCCGCACGGTCCGTCCGTCCGGCTGTTCCATGTCGAAGGCGCCGGTCTTGCGGATCAGGTCGCTGAGCTTGCGGAAGCCGTAGGTGCGCGGATCGAAGTCCGACGCGATGTTGGCAAGGCGCTGGCCGACCGCGCCGAGGCTCACCCAGCCGTCCTCCGTTTCCATCTGCGCAATAGCCTTGGTCAGGAAGGGGATGGCGGCGCTGGCTGGCTGCAGGGAATTCGCGGTCGCACCCTCGCCGGCTGTGGTCACCGCGGCCTCGGGCAGGAGGTTCTCGGTGTAGATGAACCGGCGGCAGGCCTGTCGGAAGCTCTCGGGCGTCTTCTGCGCGCCGAAGCCATAGACGTCGGCCCCCTCCTCGCGCAGACGGGATGCAAGTCTTGTGAAGTCGCTGTCGGATGAGACGAGGCAGAAGCCGTCGAACCGCCGGCTGTGCAGCAGGTCCATGGCATCGATCACGAGCGCGATGTCGGAAGCGTTCTTGCCCGACGTGTAGGCGAACTGCTGATAGGGATCGATCGCGTATTTCTGCAGGATCTCGGCCCAGGACTTGAGGCGCGTGCTGGAGAAGTCGCCGTAGATGCGGCGAACGCTGGCCTCGCCGAACTTGGCGATCTCCTCGAACAGGCCGGCGGCGATGCGCGGCGAGGTGTTGTCGGCGTCGATCAGGACGGCGAAGCGGCGGGGGCGGGTATCTTCGGCCATGTGGATGCTCCGGGCCGTCAGGCGGCCGATGTGGCGTGGATCGCGTCGACATGGATGTCGGCGCAGTCGATGACGGGAAAGCCGGGATCGTGGCCGGCGAAAGCGAGGAAGAGGTCGGTGCCGCCCAGCATGATCGCCTCGGCGCCCCGTGCGCAGAGTTCGCGGCCGGCCTCGAAGAAGACCTGGCGCTGGGCCTCGGTCACGTGTCCGATCGTCGCCATCGCGACGTAGGTGTCGTGGACCAGATCGAGCGCGGCGCCTTCCGTCGGGACGACCTGCACCGAGGGAATGCCGCCATAGAGCTTCGATTCCATCACGGTGCGGGTGCCCAGGATGCCGATCTTCCGGAACTTCCCTGCGGCCAGCGCCGCGTCGACCGCGGGGATGGCGTTGAGCACCGGCAGCGGCGAGATCGCCATGAGCTCGTTCACGCAGAAATGGCCGCCCATCGAGGTTATGGCGACGGCCTGCGCGCCGGCCGCCTTCAGCCGCTGCGCCAACCCTGCGAAGATCTCGGCCTGCTTGTTCGGATTCTTGCCGACCAGGTTGCGGCTCATCTCCCGCACGTCTGCATGCGCCATGGTGAGGTCGAGCGGAAGGCCGCCGGCAACGTGCCGGTCGATCAGGCCCCGATAGTAGAAATCGGTGGCGGCCGGTCCGATGCCGGCAATGAGTCCGATATGCATGAGCGACTGTCCCCGATCCGCCGCCACGCGGCAACAGCGGCGGTGGGTGGGGGTGTGGCGAAAAGCGTTCCTGCGGGACGGCGCCGGCCGACGCTAGAGTTTGTCCATGCGACGGGTGGCGGTGTTCGGAACGACGGGATCAGGCAAGAGCTGGCTGGCCGAGCGCCTCGCCGAGCGCGCCGGCCTGCGCCTTGTCGAGCTCGATGCGCTGTTCTGGGGGCGTGACTGGCAGCCGGCGCCGGTCGATCTGTTCCGTCATCGCGTCGAGCGCGAGACCGCCGACGACGGTTGGATCGTCGTCGGCAATTACGGCCAGGTGAGGGATCTCGTGTGGCGTCCGGCCGACACGCTGGTCTGGCTCGACCTGCCCTTACCCGTCGTGATGTCGCGCCTGCTGCGGCGCACGGTGAAGCGCGCCGTCACGCGCGAGGAATTGTGGGGCACCGGCAATCGCGAGACCCTGTCCAACGCCTTCCTCAGCCGGAACTCGATCCTGCTCTATGCGCTGAAGACGCATCGCCTCAATCGCGAGCGCTTCGCCAAGGAGTGCGAAGCGCTGGCCGGCGAGAAGCGGATCGTGCGGCTGTGCAGCCGCCGCGACATCGAACGCTTCGTGCTCAGTCCGCTGCCTTGACGGCCGGCGCGGGGGACCGCACGCCACCGCGTGCCAGGATCGCGTCGATCTCGGCGGCGCCGTAGCCCAGCTCGCTCAGGATGGCCGGGCCGTCCTCGCCGACATGCGGCGCGTGCTGCTGCGGCGCATGCTGCGACGCCGGCGGCAGGCCCGCGATGTTGGCGACCGGCATGCGGCCGAACCCGTCCTGCTCGATCCAGTCGATGGCACCCGATTCCTTGACGTGCGGATGGTCGAGATAGTCGGAGTAATTGTTCACCCGCTCGCAGAACACGTCCTTGGGCTGCAGGATCGCGATCCACTCCTCGGTGGTCTTGGTCGGCATCGTCTCGTTCAGCGCCTTGATGATCTTGGCCGCGTTCTTGATGCGGCTCTCGTGGCTCTGCAGATCCGGATCGTCGGCGATGTCCTGGCGGCCGATCAGCTCGAACAGCAGCCGGAAATGGTGCGGCCGCATGGCGCTCACCATGATGTAGCCGTTCGATGTCTTGTAGCTGCCGGCCGGCATGTAGAGCACCGGCGGCGCGCCCTTGGAGAACACCCACTCCATCAGCTTGGCGCCCTGGAAGGCGGCCGCGGCGCGCATCAGGCTCGAATCGATGAAGCAACCTTCATTGTAGCGGAACTGGCGCATCAGCGCCGTCGCCAGCGCCTGGAAGGTGTAGAGGCCGGTCGTCACGTCGACGGCGATCATGCCCTGCCGCCACGGCGTGCCGTCCGGCATCTTGTTCATCACCATCATGCCGCTGAACGCCTGGATCAGGCCGTCGACCGTCGGACGCTTGCTGTAGGGGCCGGTCTGGCCGAAGCCCGACACCGAGCAATAGATGACGTTCGGGTTGATCTTCTTGATATCCTCGTAGCCGAAGCCCAGCCGCGAGATGACGCCGGGGCGGAAGCTTTCCATCACGACATGCGCCTTGGCGGCGATCTTCTTCACGACCTCGACGCCGTCGGCGGACTTGAGATCCAGCGCGATCGACCGCTTGCCGCGGTTGAAGGCGACCGAATGGGCGCAGTGATCGCCCTTCAGCTCGCCCAGCGCGCGACCCCAGTCGCCTTCCGGCGGCTCGATCTTGATGACGTCGGCGCCGTGCAGCGCGAGCAGCATGGACGCGTGCGGCCCTGCGATGCCCTGCGTGAAGTCGAGAACGGTAATGCCGTCGTAGGCGCCCTTGATCGTGGTCACTTGTTCCTCCCGAAGGCGCTGAACGTACGTTTAGCGGCGCGGTTCACGCAAGGCCCGACCTGCAGCCGAGCCATGCGTCTTCGCGAAGCAGACCGCCTTCAGGCGATGATCGGCAGCGTTTCGATGTCGTAGGCGTGGCTGATCTTGCGGCCGAGCACGGGATCCTCGAGTTCCATCTCGAAGCGCGACGAGGAGCGGATACCCCCGAGGGCGGGCATGGTGCCGCAGAACATCACGGTGCCCATCGGCAGCCGCTTGTTGTCCTTCCACGCGAAGATCAACTCGCGCGGATCGCGAATCTTGGACAGCGGCCCTTCCTGGTACAGGACTTTCTTGCCGCCTTCCTGCACGAAGCTGCGCAGGATCAGGCTGTCCCAGTGCGCCTCGACTTCCTCGAAGCGCCAGGCGGTGCGGCCGATCGGCTTGGCGCACATCTGCTTGGAGACGGCAATGCCGTAGCTCTCCACCTTGCGGTCGGTATGGTCGGCGCCGACCGTCACCCAGAGCCGGTCGGCGGCACCGATCAGCACCGGCTCGACCTCGCCCGAACTGTCCTCGCCCAGCACCTGGATGCGATCGGCCTGGGTCAGCATCTGCGCGGCGGCGCGGTAATAGATCGGCACCCGCGACGGCGGCTGCACGCCGATCGCCTTGAGTTCCTCGATGTGATGGTTGAGCGCCGTGACGTCGCGGCCGGTCCAGCCGGCGATCACGAGATCCTTGATGTCGACCGTGACCTGCTCGACCGCGCCCTTGGCGTGGCCCTCGAATTCCAGGTGCGCCATCGTCAGAGGACGGCCAAGCGGGAGTTGAGCAGGTCGGTGACGAGCATGTAGCCCGGCGCGTGGGTGATGCAGAATTCCGGCTTCACCGTCGCCACGACCGATTGCGGGGTGACGCCGCAGGCCCAGAAGACGGGCAGCTCGTCGTCGCGCACCGGCACGCCGTCGCCGTAGTCGGGCTTGGCGATGTCCTTGATGCCGATCATCTCGGGCTTGCCGAGATGCACGGGGGCGCCATGCACCGAGGGGAAGCGCGTCGTCACCTGCACCGCGCGGATCGCATCGGCAGGCTTGAACGGACGCATCGACACGACCATCGGGCCATGGAACGGGCCCGCCGGCGCGCATTCGATGTTGGTGCGGAACATCGGCACGTTGCTGTTGCAGGTCTGGTGACGGAGCTCGAGGCCGTTCTCGACCAGCGCCTCCTCGAAGGAGAAGGAGCAGCCCAGCACGAAGGAAACGAGGTCGTCACGCCACACACTCTTGAGGTCGGTGACTTCCTCGACCAGCTCACCGTTCTTCCAGATACGGTAGAGCGGGATGTCGGTCCGGATGTCGAGATCCTCGCCCAGGGTCGGCAGGCGCCAGTCGCCCGGCTCGGACTGGCCGAGCAGGGGGCAGGGCTTGGGGTTCAGCATGCAGAAACGGGCGAAGTCGGCAGCGAGCGCCTGGGGCAGGATCGCGAGGTTGCCCTGGACATAGCCCGGCGCCATGCCGGAAGTGGGCAGGCGGGCGGCCCCTGCACGGATGCGCCGCCGCGCGTCTCGGCCGGTCTCGCCCTTGAAGCTGGTGATCGTGCTGTCCATGACGGTCTCCTTATTACTTCCTTCCTATTCGAATGGGGGGAGGAAGTTCAGACGTGCTGGCCGCCGTTGATCTGGATCTCGGCGCCGGAAACGTAACTCGATCCCTTCTCGCAAAGGAAGTGAATCACGTCTGCCACTTCGTCGGGCGTGCCGAGCCGTCGCATCGGGATCTGCTCCTCGACGATCTTCTCCGTGCCGGGCGACAGGATGGCGGTGTCGATCTCGCCGGGCGCGATCGCATTGACGCGAATGCCGCGCGGTCCGAAATCGTGACTCATCTCGCGGGTGAGCGCCGCGAGGGCGGCCTTCGAGGTCGCATAGGCCGAGCCCGCGAACGGGTGGACGCGGCTGCCGGCGATCGACGTCACGTTCACGACACATCCCTGCGCCTTCGACAGCTCGTCGACCAGGCCGCGGGCCAGCGCCACGGGGGCGAAGAAGTTGACGTTGAAGACCTGCCGCCAGAGATCGAACGGCGTGTCCATCGCGCCGAGCCTCCCACCCCCCTTGCCCTTGGGCGAGATGGCGGCGTTGTTGACCAGCGCGTCGAGCCGGCCGCCGGCGAGGCGTGAGCGGATCTGCTCGATGCCGCGGCCGATATCGACGGGATCGGCGAGGTCGAGCTGCACATGATTCTCGCCGCCGCTCGGCCACGGGCAGAGCGCACTGAAGGGCTGGCGCGAGATCGTGATGACCCGCCAGCCATTGGCGCTGAATTTCTTGACGGTCGCATGGCCGATGCCTCGGCTTGCACCGGTCAGGACCAGGGTCCTGACATTGTCGCGTGGAGCTGTATTCATGGAACGATCCTAACCCGGCTGGCGCCGGAGTTCGCGGCCGATCTTGGACCCCGACTGTGACGCAAGTCCTACGCCATGCCTTGTGGGGTTCGCTTTTGTTCTTCACATCATCTATTAAACCTTTGGAATTCCATGGCTTTGTTGGATTTCTCGGGCGATTTGATTTATGATCCGTCTCAGGCTTGGTCCATTTTCAGGGCCGTTCGAGCCATCGCTATTTTGACGAAGTCGATTTTTTTTGGAGTTGTCCGACATGACGGACGAGCGACGGGCCTCGACGCCCACCCCCTATCTGCGCACGGGTCCTGCCACGATGCTGACGGCGATCGGCCTTTGCGTCCTTCTGATGATCATGCAGCTCATGCCCGAAATGCGCGACGCCGGCCCGCTCCGGTCTTTCGTCGCCTCGGACGCCAGCCGCTAGTCACGATTCAGCCGCTTGTGCGGCTGCCCCAGAGCGCGCATCTAGGGGGCGAGGTTGCGCGTGCCCATGACAGCAGAACACGATCAAGCTTTGCCGGTCGGCACGCGACTGGGCGATTATCGCCTCGACGCCCTGATCGGCCATGGCGGCTTCGGCATCACCTACCGGGCCTTCGACACCCAGCTCGCCAAGTTCGTCGCCATCAAGGAATACATGCCTGTCGAGTTCGCGACGCGCCGGGGCGATGGCCAGGTGGCGCCGCGCGGGTCGCGCTTCGCCGATGATTTCACCTGGGGCAGGGAGCGTTTTCTCGACGAGGCCCGGGCGCTGGCGCGTTTCCGTCACGTGCATATCGTGCCGGTGCTGCGCTATTTCGAAGCCAACGGCACCGCCTATACGGTCATGGAGTTCGAGGACGGCCACAGCGTGGCACAGCTCCTGCGCCAGCCCGGCCGCCGCCTGCAGCCCGACGAAATCCGCCGCCTGACCGAAGGCATGCTGAGCGGCCTCGGCGCCGTCCACGCCCAGGGCTTCCTGCATCGCGACATCAAGCCGTCGAACGTGATCGTCCGGCGCGACGGCGTGCCGATCCTGATCGACTTCGGCGCCGCGCGTCAGGCGATGGGCGGCCGCACGCGCACCCTGACCAGCATCCTGACGCCGCAATATGCGCCGATCGAGCAATACGCGATGGACGGCAAGCAGGGGCCGTGGACCGACATCTACGCGACGGCGGCGGTACTGCATCACACCATCACGGGTTCCCCGCCCCCCGAGGCTGTGAGCCGGGTGGGCACCGACCCGTACCGGCCGCTCGTGGCGACCCATGCCGACCGCTTCGATCCGTCGATGCTGTCGGCCATCGACCGCGGCCTGGCCTTCGCGCCGGAGCAGCGGCCGCAATCCATCGCCGAGTGGCGCACGCTGTTCGGTGGGGCGCTGCCGCGTATCGAGGATGCGCCGACGCAACGCATGACTGCCGAGCCCGTGCCGCCGCAGGTCGCGTCGGGCCCGCGGCTCGGTGGCGCCAGCCGGCCGCCGACCGAGGAGATCGATTCCGGGGCGCCGGTCGCGCGGCGCAAGGGCTTTGTGCGCCGGCGCCTGCCGATCGTGCTGCTGGTGCTGGCTGCCGCGGCGACCTGGAAGTACGCGCCGCAAATTCGCGAACGCTTCCTTGGCGCGCCGGCGGTGGAGACACAGACAAACCTGCCGTCGCCCGTCCCCATTGGCGGGCCGGCGGAACCGTCGCAGGCGGCGGCAACACCGTCGCCTGTCCCTCCAGTCCCGACGAACCCGGTGCCCGCCAGGCCGCCCGTCGCGGCGCCCGACACATCGGCCCAGAAGGCGCTGGCCGAGCAGGCGACGCGTGCGGCGACCGAGGCGAGGGCCGCATTCGAGCGCGCCGAGGAAGCGGCCCGCGCCGCGCGCGCCATGGCGGGCGAAGCGCGCATCGTGGCGGCCCGGGCTGCGCGTCCCGATCTCGAGAACGGCGAGCGTCTCAGCTACAGCGGGGGCGCGAGCTACGTCGGCCAGGTCGTCGACGGAAAGCGGCAGGGGCTTGGCGTCGCCGAACTGGGCAATGGCGAGCGCCAGGCCGGCGACTGGAGCGCAGACCTGATGACGGGTCTCGGCACGGTGCGGCTCGCCGACGACACGCGATACGCCGGACAGTGGAAGGACGGCAAGTCGACCGGGCTGGGCCTGCGCGAGAAGCCCGGCGTCGAACGGTCCGAAGGCAACTTCGTCGGCGGCCGTCTCGAGGGACCGGGCATCCGCCGCACGCTGGTCGATCCGAACGTCGTGCAGGGCGGCGAGTTTCACGGCGACGTCCTCGACGGACCGGGCGTCGAACGGATCGGCGAGCGCGAGCGTTACGAGGGTGGCTTTCGCGGCGGACAGCGCAACGGCTACGGCCAGGTCACCGATGCCGACGGCAAGTCGAGCCCGGGACGCTGGGTGGACGGAAAGCGCGTCGAATCGGCGCCGTAACATCGGTGGCACGGAAGTTGCGCCCCGCGGCTTGAAGAGAGTTGTAGCCGCCGCCCGTGTCTAAACCGCTGTCCGTCGTGCTGATCGATGACAATCCCGCCCGCGCCGAGATCGTGGAGTCGGGGCTGCGCGATGCCGGCTACGTTTTGCTGGCGCGACTGGACGGCACCTATGATCTGGCGACGCGCGTCAGCGTCCTGCAACCCGACGTCATCGTGATCAGCATCGACAATCCCGGCCGCGACGCGATCGAGGATCTGCGGCGCACGACCGAGCAGCAGCCGCGGCCGATCGCGCTCTTTGCCGACCGCTCCGATCCCGCGACGATCGCCGCCGGGATGGAGGCCGGCGTCTCGGCCTATGTCGTGAAGGGACTCACCCAGGATCGCGTGCAGCCGGTCGTCGATGTCGCGGTCGCGCACTTCAATCGCTATCACTCGATGCGCGAGGAGCTGGAGCGCGCGCGCCTGTCGCTGGTCGAGCGCAAGACCGTCGATCGTGCCAAGGGCCTGTTGATGGAGCAGAAGGGCATCGGCGAGGAAGCGGCCTACAAGCTGCTGCGCAAGCTCGCGATGGACCAGAACAAGCGCATCGGCGAAGTCGCGCAGGATCTCCTGACCTACGCCAAGGCGCTGAAATTCTGATCGATTTTGTCGTCCTGAGCGCAGCGAAGGACCTCACCGAACGATCATGATGGCCAGCAGTTACCGAGTCCGTGGCTTGCGGGAGATCCTTCGCTGCGCTCAGGATGACAGATTGCGGATGATGCCTGCCTATGCGGCGACCATGCCGTGTTTGTAAGCAGGCAGGGCAACCCAGGCCGCGAGACATGAAGATCGCGGCGCGCACTTTTCCCAGACAAATCAGTCGCTTGATCGGCGCTCGGGTTGCCGCGCGCGCTTGGCACGCTTCGTGCTGATCTACCGGTGAGGCGCCCAATGACGGGCGGCTCCTGAATTTTCGGGCAGGCCAATGGCGGTCTGCCCTCCCGGACAACGACGTCCCACACGGTCGCAATCATGCGGCCGTCTGGGGCGTTTTTTTTTTGGAGTCGAGCGTCGTGGGACAAGTCGAGCGACCGAAGGTGACGGTGGGGTTCATTCCCCTCATCGACTGCGCACCGCTGCTGTTCGCGGAGGTGCTGGGCCTCTACGAGCGCCACGGACTCGACGTGGAACTGCGCCGCGAAGTCTCGTGGTCGAACATACGCGACAAGCTTGCGGTCGGCCTGCTCGATGCCGCCCACATGCTCTCGCCCATGCCGCTCGCCACTACGCTCGGCATCGACAGCGTCAACGTCCCGATGATCGCGGCCATGACGCTGCATCTCAACGGCAACTCGATCACCCTGTCGAACGCGCTGTGGCGGGAGATCGAGGAAGCCGCGCCCGACTTCGTGGGCGAGAGCCTGCCGGCCGGCGCGCCGCTCGACGTGCGGGCGCTGGCTGCCGTCGTCGCGCGCCGCGCCCGCGAGGGCCGGCCGCCCGTCACGCTGGCGTCGGTCTTCACCTATTCCTCGCACAACCACCTGCTGCGGCTGTGGCTGGCGTCGGGCGGCATCGATCCGGATCGCGACGTGCGACTCACCGTCGTGCCGCCGCCGCACATGGTGGCCCATCTCTCGGGCGGCACGATCGACGGCTACTGCGTGGGCGAGCCGTGGAACCAGCAATCCGCCACTCTCGGCATCGGCCGCATCGCGGCGTCGAGCCGACAGATCTGGGATTCGATGCCGGAGAAGATGCTCGGTACCACCGAGGCCTGGGCGCAGCGCAACCCGAAGACCCTGATCGCGCTGGTGAAGGCCATCACCGAGGCCGGCGCCTGGCTCGACGAGCCGGCCAACCGGCCCGAGGCGGCGCGCATCCTGGCGACGCCGCGCTTCCTCAATGTGCCCGCCGACGTGATCGCGCGGTCGCTCGGCATGCCCGACTTCCACATCTTCCATCGCCAGCTCGCCAACTTCCCGTGGCGCAGCCATGCCGACTGGTACCTGTCGCAGATGGTGCGCTGGGGCCAGGTGGCGCCGCGTCCCGACATGCGCGCCGTCGCCGACCGGGTGTTCCGCAGCGACATCTACCGTGCCGCCGCCAGCGAGCTCGGCCTGCCGTGCCCGCTCAGCGACCGCAAGATCGAAGGCGCCCATCCGGATCCCTGGATCCTCCCGACCAACGGCGCGCCGGTCGCGATGGGACCGGACAGCTTCCTCGACGGGTCGGTGTTCGACCCCAGCAAAGAAACCTCAACGACATTCAAACAGCAGGAGAGCCTTCATGGAAAATAGCAACGCCCGCAAAGGCCTGGGCCGTCGCCGGATCCTCAAGAATGCCGGTGCCGTCACGGCGACGGCCGCCCTGATGAGCGCGGTGCGCGCCTCGTTCCCGGGCGGCGCCTTCGCGCAGGCCGCCGGGCCGGAGACCAACAAGGTCACCCTGGGCTTCATCGCGCTCACCGACTCCTCGCCGCTGATCGTGGCGAAGGAAAAGAAGCTGTTCGACAAGTACGGCATCACCGACGCCAACGTCGCCAAGCAGGCCTCGTGGGGCACCACGCGCGACAACATCGTGCTGGGCTCCGGGTCGGGTGGAATCGACGGCGCCCACATCCTAACGCCGAAGCCCTACCAGATTTCGCTGGGCCTCACGACGCCGGAGAACAAGCCGGTGCCGATGTACATCCTGTCCCGCCTCAACACGAACGGACAGGCGATCTCCGTCGCGAAGGAACTGATGCCGACCGGCGCAACCGTCAATGCGGAGCCGCTCAAGGCCGCCTTCGCCAAGATGAAGGCCGGCGGCAAGGAAGTGAAGTGCGCCATGACCTTCCGCGGCGGCACCCACGATCTGTGGATCCGCTACTGGCTGGCCGCCGGCGGCATCGATCCTGAGAAGGACGTCTCGACCATCGTCGTGCCGCCGCCGCAGATGGTTGCCAACATGAAGGTCGGCAGCATGGAAGCCTTCTGCGTCGGCGAACCGTGGAACGAACAGCTGGTCAACCAGGGCATCGGCTATTCCGCGTGCACCACCGGCGATCTCTGGAAGAACCATCCCGAAAAGAGCCTCGGCCTGCGCGCCGACTGGGTCGACAAGAATCCCAAGGCGGCGCTGGCCGTGTTGCAGGCGGTCCTCGAAGCCGCGCAATGGTGCGACAAGCTCGAGAACGCCAAGGAGCTGTCGGAGATCGTGGGCAAGCGCCAATGGTTCAACTGCCCGCCGGCCGACATCATCAACCGCATCGAAGGCAAGGTGAACTACGGCGACGGCCGCAAGATCGACAATCGCGACCTGTCGATGAAGTTCTGGCGCGACCACGCCTCCTATCCCTACCAGAGCCACGAGCTGTGGTTCCTCACCGAGAACCAGCGCTGGGGCATGATGGCCGCCGACCTCGACACCAAGGCGATCATCGGCAAGGTCAATCGCGAGGATCTGTGGCGGGAGGCGGCCAAGGCGATCGGTGTGGCGGCCAGCGACATGCCCGCCGGCACGTCGCGCGGCAAGGAAACCTTCTTCGACGGCAAGGTTTTCGATCCGGCCGATCCAAAGGCCTATCTCGCCGCCCTTCAGATCAAGAAGGTGGCGTGATGCAGGCAGCCGCCAAAGCCGCCGTGTCCGTGGCCACCGCCGTTCCCGTGCCGGAATCCTCCGCCGAGATCGTTGCCTTCCGGCCGCCCGTGCGGCCGGTCGTGGAGCGCGCGATGGAGCTCGCGCGTCATTTGGTGGCGGTCGTCCTGCCGCCCCTCATCGTGCTCTCGATCACGCTGTTCGTCTGGCAGCTCCTGTGCTCGGAGCCCGGCGCGCGCCTGCCGCCGCCGACCAAGGTGGTGTCGGACGCGTGGGACTTCATCGCCGACCCGTTCTACGACAATGGCGGCATCGACAAGGGCGCCTTCTGGCAGATCTCCAAGAGCCTGGGGCGCGTTGCCATCGGCTTCAGCCTCGCCGCCGTGGTCGGCATCGCGCTGGGTGTGCTGGTCGGCCAGAGCACCTGGGCGATGCGTGGCCTCGATCCGATCTTCCAGGTGCTGCGCACCGTGCCGCCGCTCGCCTGGCTGCCGCTGTCGCTGGCGGGCTTCCGCCATGCCGATCCCTCGGCCCTGTTCGTGATCTTCATCACCTCGATCTGGCCGATCATCATCAACACGTCGGTGGGCGTGCGGAACATCCCGCAGGACTATCGCAACGTCGCGGCGGTGATCCGTCTGTCCTGGTGGGAGGTGTTCTACAAGATCACGCTGCCTGCGACCGTGCCCTACATCTTCACCGGCCTGCGCATCGGCGTGGGGCTGAGCTGGCTCGCCATCGTGGCGGCCGAGATGCTGATCGGCGGCGTCGGCATCGGCTTCTTCATCTGGGACGCGTGGAACAGCTCGCGCATCTCCGACATCATCGTGGCCCTGGTCTATATCGGCATCGTCGGTTTCCTGCTCGACAAGCTGATCGCCACGGTCGGTCACTTCGTCTCGCACGGCGTCTCGGCGCAGTAGGAGCACAGGCCATGACCACCCAGCCCTACCTCAAGTTCGAACAGATCGGCATGAGCTTCCGCCGCGGCCAGATGGCGACGGAAGTGCTGCGCGACGTCAACCTGCGCATCGAGCGGGGCGAATTCGTCTCGATGATCGGCCATTCCGGATGCGGCAAGTCGACCTTGCTCAACATCCTGGGCGGCCTGCTGAAATCGACCAGCGGCGAGGTCTTCCTCGAAGGCAAGGTGGTCGACGAGCCCGGGCCCGACCGTGCCATCGTGTTCCAGAACCACTCGCTGCTGCCGTGGCTCACCGTCTACGGCAACATCGCCATCGCCGTCGACAAGGTGTTCGGCGGATCCCAGGGCAAGGGGAAGACCAAGGCCGAGCGCCACGACTGGGTCATGCACAATCTCGAGTTGGTGCAGATGGCCCAGGCCAAGGACAAGCGGCCGCACGAAGTGTCGGGCGGCATGAAGCAGCGGGTCGGCATTGCGCGGGCGCTTGCCATGCAGCCCAAGGTGCTGCTGATGGACGAGCCGTTCGGTGCGCTGGACGCGCTGACCCGCGCCCATCTCCAGGACAGCGTCATGGAGATCCACTCCAAGCTGGGCAACACGGTGCTGATGATCACCCACGACGTCGACGAAGCCGTGCTGCTGTCGGACCGTGTGGTGATGATGACCAACGGTCCGGCCGCCACCATCGGCGAAATCCTGCCGATCGATCTGCCGCGACCGCGCCGCCGGCTCGAGCTCGCGACCGACGCCGAATATGCGCGCTGTCGGGCCGCCGTGCTCGAATTCCTCTATGCACGCCACAGGGTGCCGGCACGGGCCGCATGACGGAAGAGTTCGACGACGCTCAGAAGCAGTGGCTGCAGGGCTTTGTCAGCGGCATTGAAGCGCGCAAGGCGGCCGACAAGCTTGCGTCGCGCGCTCCCGGTCCCGGGGCCGCGCCGCCGATCGGCCCCGACGCGCTGCAGTACGCCGCCCAGGACCGCGCCGTGGCGGCGGGCGGCAAGCTGGTCGCCGAGGAAACGGCCAAGCGCGCGCGCCATCCGCTCGATCGCTGGGACGAGGTGGCGGGGCGCGCCGAGGCGGGGCAGTTCCCCAAGGGCATGGACGTCTTCCTCACCAAGTATCACGGGCTGTTCTACGTCGCGCCGGCCGAGAATTCCTTCATGTGCCGGCTGCGCATTCCCAACGGCATCCTGAACGCCTGGCAGATGCGCGGCCTGGCCGACGCGGCGGACGCGTTCGGTGGCGGCTATGCCGACGTGACGACCCGCGCCAACCTGCAGATCCGCGAAATTCCTGCGCAGGCTGCGGTCAACCTGCTGCTGGCCGTGCAGGACCTCGGGCTCACGGCGCGCGGCTCGGGCGCCGACAATATCCGCAACATCACCGGCAGCCCGACCGCCGGTATCGACCCGCAGGAACTTTACGATACGCGGCCGCTGTGCCGCGCCATGCATCACTACATCCTCAATCATCGCGAGATGTACGGCCTGCCGCGCAAGTTTAACATCGCCTTCGACGGCGGCGGTCGCGTGCCGGTGCTCGAGGACACCAACGACATCGGCTTCGTCGCGACCGAGGTGACGGGCGGCGAAGGCTTCGAGCCCGGAATCTATTTCCGCCTTCAGCTGGGTGGCATCACCGGCCATCTCGATTTCGCGTTCGAGACCGGTATCCTGCTGAGGCCGGAGGAATGCGTCCCTGTGGCGGGCGCGGTCGTGCGGGCCTTCGTGATCCACGGCGATCGCACCAACCGACTGAAGGCGCGTCTGAAATACGTGATCGACCGCATGGGCCGCGACGCCTTCGTGGCCGAGGTCGAGAAGGAACATGGCGCGAAGCTGCGCCGGGCCGCGGGCGCGCAGGTGACTCCCCGTATGCTGGCCGACAAGCACGGCCATATCGGCGTCCATGCCCAGAAGCAGGCGGGTCTCAACTATCTCGGCCTGGTGCTGCCGGTGGGACGCGTGACGGCCGAGCAGATGCGCGGCATCGCCGAGATCGCGCAACGCTTCGGCAGCGGCACGATCCGCTTCACCGTGTGGCAGAACCTGCTGATCTCCGACGTGCCCGATCGCGACGTCGGCGTCTGCATCGCGGCGATCGCCGCGCTCGGGCTCGGCGTAGAGGCGAGCGCCATCCGGCGCGGCCTGGTGGCCTGCACCGGCAATGCCGGCTGCAAGTTCGCGGCTGCGAACACCAAGGGTCATGCGCTGAAGCTCGCGGACTATCTCGAAGCGCGGGTGGCCCTCGACACGCCGATCAACATCCATCTGACCGGCTGCCATCATTCCTGCGCCCAGCACTATGTCGGCGACATCGGCCTGATTGCGGCCAAAGTCGAGCGTGGCGACGACAGTGTCGAGGGCTATCACGTCTTCATCGGCGGCGGTGCGGCCTCGACGGCCGAACAGGCGATTGCGCGCGAGTATGCGACCTCGGTGGCCTACGACGATCTGCCGCCGCTGCTCGAAAGTCTGCTCGCGGCCTATCTCGCGCACCGCAAGTCGGCGGCCGAGTCGTTCTTCGAATTCTGCCGCCGCCACGACATCGCCGCGCTACGCGATCTGGCGGAGCGTGCACCCTTGTCGGCGCTCGCGGCATGAACGCGATGTCGCCGATCCCGCAGATCATCCCTGAGAACGCACCGTTCTCGACGGAACAACGGGCCTGGCTGAACGGCTTCTTCGCCGCGTATCTCGGCGTGAACGGCGAGGCTGCGGACACGGTCGCGGCGGAGCCCACCGAGCCCGAGGATTTCCCCTGGCACGATGCCGCGCTGTCGCTCGCCGAGCGTCTGGAATTGGCGAAGGACACGAAGCCCGAGCGCCAGCTGATGGCCGCGATGGCGCAGCTCGACTGCGGCCAGTGCGGCTATCTCTGCCAGACCTATGGCGAGGCGCTGTGGTCGGGCGCGGAGGCCGACATGGGCCGCTGCGTGCCGGGCGGCAAGGAAACGCAGCGCAAAGTGAAGGAACTCGTCACCGCGCTCGAGCCGATGCGCGCTGGTTCGCCCGTGGCGGTGCCGGCCACTAAGCCCGCCGGCCCGGTCGGCCTCTCGCGCGACCGGCCCGCGCTTGCCACTCTGGTCGATGCCCATCCCCTCAGCCGCCCGGAGTCGGAGAAGGACGTGCGCCACGTCGTGCTCGACCTCTCGGCGAGCGACATCACCTACGAAGCCGGCGACAGTCTCGGCGTCTTCGCCCGCAAGAACCCGCAGCTCGTGCAGGCGGTGCTCGATCGCCTCGGCGCCACAGGCGAGGAGATGGTGGGCATCGATCGCGAGGCGTTGCCGTTGCGACAGGCCTTGCTCAGCAAGGTCGACATCGCCCGCCCCAGCGACGAATGCATGCTGTTTCTGGCAACGCGCGCCTTCAACGGCGAGGAGGCGCTCAAGCTCCAGGCGCTGGCAGCGGGCGAGGGGCCGCCGGAGCTGGCCGAGGCCGATCTTCTGGATCTGCTGCTGGCGTTCCCGTCGGTGTCGCCTTCGTTGCCCGGGCTCCTGAAGTCGCTCGACCGGTTGCAGCCGCGTCTCTATTCGATCGCCTCCTCGCCCAAGGCGCATCCCCGCGAGGTCCACCTCACCGTGTCGGCGGTGCGCTGGAACACCAAGGACAGGACCCGCACCGGAATCGGCTCCTGCTACCTTGCGGACTTTGCCAAGCCGGGCGACGTCATTCCGGTGTTCGTGCAGAAGGCCCACGGCTTCGCGCCACCCGCCGACGATGGCGCGCCCGCCATCATGGTCGGGCCGGGCACCGGCATCGCGCCGTTCCGCGCATTCCTCGAAGAACGCGACGCGCGCGGCGCCAAGGGGAAGAACTGGCTCTTCTTCGGCGACCAGAAGCGAGCGACCGATTTCCTCTACGAGGACCAGATCATGGACTGGCAACGCCGGGGCGTGCTGTCCCGCCTGGACCTCGCCTTCTCGCGCGACCAGGCCGAGAAGATTTACGTCCAGACCCGCATGCGCGAGAATGCAGACGAGCTCTGGGCGTGGTTCGAGCAGGGCGCACACTTCTATGTCTGCGGTGATGCCAAGCGTATGGCCAAGGATGTCGAGACCGCATTGATGGACATTGCCATGGGACCCGGCGGCAGAAGTGCCACGGAGGCGAAGGCCTGGCTGGACGGCCTCGCCAAGGCAGGCCGCTATCAGCGCGATGTGTACTAGGGGCGGTCGCTCCGGAATTGGATCCCTCATCCTGAGGAGCCGTGCGCAGCACGGCGTCTCGAAGGATGGGCAACGGACGCGGTGCGTGTGCCCACCCTTCGAGACGCACTCCCGCGGAGTGCTCCTCAGGGTGAGGTTGTGTTGGTCGTCATGACGGCCGCCGTCCGCACCACTTGCCCCTATTGCGGTGTCGGGTGCGGGATCGTCGCGACGCCTGACGGGAAGGGCGGCGCGGCCATCGCGGCCGACCATGACCATCCCGCCAATCGCGGACGGCTCTGTTCCAAGGGCGCGGCGTTGGGCGAGACTCTCTCGCTCGAGGATCGCCTGCTTCATCCCGAGATCGACGGGCGGCGAGTCTCGTGGGAGGTCGCCCTCGACACGGTGGCGGACGGCTTCCGCGAGACGATCGAGCGACACGGGCCCGATGCCGTCGCCTTCTATGTTTCCGGTCAGCTCCTCACGGAGGACTATTACGCCGCCAACAAGCTGATCAAGGGCTTCCTCGGCACCGCCAACATCGATACGAACTCGCGCCTCTGCATGGCGTCGTCGGTGGCCGGCCACAAGCGCGCCTTCGGCAGCGATACGGTGCCCGGCGTCTACGAGGACTTCGAGCAGGCGGACCTGGTGGTGCTGGTCGGCAGCAACCTCGCCTGGTGCCATCCAGTTCTGTTCCAGAGGCTCGAAGCGGCCAAGCACAGGCGGCCGTCGATGAAGGTGGTGGTCGTGGATCCGCGCCGAACGGAGACCTGCGACATCGCCGATCTTCATCTCGCGCTGAAGCCGGGCAGCGACGTGGCGCTGTTCAACCTGCTGCTGGCCGGCCTCGCGGACCGCGGTGTCGTCGATCGTGACTTCGTCGAGCGGCACACATCGGGGCTCGACGCGGCGCTCGCCGCCGCGCGGGCGACGGATGGCTCCGTCTGCGGACTGCCGCGGGCCGACATCGAGACTTTCCTCGACTGGTTTGCCCGCACCGAGAAGGTCGTGACGCTCTATTCCCAGGGCGTAAACCAGTCGAGCGCCGGCGTCGACAAGGTCAATGCGCTGATCAACTGCCACCTGTTGACCGGCCGCATCGGTCGGCCCGGCATGGGACCCTTCTCGATCACCGGCCAACCCAATGCGATGGGGGGCCGCGAGGTCGGGGCGCTGTCCAACACGCTCGCCGCCCACATGGATTTCGGCCCGGCGGAAATCGACCGGGTCGCGCGCTTCTGGCGGGCGCCGCGCATGGCGAGCCGGCCCGGCCTCAAGGCGGTGGAACTGTTCGAGGCCGTTCGTGCCGGCCGCATCAAGGCGGTGTGGATCATGGCGACGAATCCGGTCGCCAGCCTGCCCGATGCCGATGCGGTGCGCGAGGCGCTGCGGGGTTGCCAATACTCGATTGTCTCGGAGGCGATGCGCGCCAGCGACACGGTCGATGCCTGCCGCATCCGGCTGCCCGCGCTCGCCTGGGCGGAGAAGGACGGCACGGTGACGAACTCCGAGCGCGGCATCTCACGCCAACGTCCCTTCCTGCCGTCGCCCGGCGAGGCGAAGCAGGACTGGTGGATCGTCTCCGAGATCGCGCGCCGCCTGGGGCATCGCGACGCCTTCGCCTGGCGCGGGGTCGCCGACATCTTCCGCGAACATGCCGCGCTCTCGGGCTTCGAGAACGGCGGCACGCGCGACTTCGACATTGGCGACTGCGCCTCGATCGACGATGCCGCCTATGATGCGCTTCGACCCTTCGTGTGGGGCGGTGCCGCCGACCGCCGCTTCTTCGGCGACGGCCGCTTCTTCCACGCCGATCGTCGCGCACGCTTCATCGCCACGACGCCGCGTCCGCCGGTGAATGCGCCGCTCGAAGTGCGCCCGCTGATCCTCAATACCGGGCGGGTGCGCGACCAGTGGCACACCATGACGCGGACCGGGAAGTCGGTGCGCCTTGCCGGCCATCGCCCGGAGCCCGCAATCGAATTGCATCCGCACGATGCATCGGCGCGAGGTCTTGCCGATGGCGACATTGCGGAGGTGGAGAGCGCGTGGGGCCGTGGTGCCCTGCGCGTTCATGTGACCGATTCATTACGCATCGGCGAGGCCTTCGCGCCGATGCACTGGACCGCACAGGTGAGTCGGGCGGGCCGCATCAACGCTGCAGTGAATCCGGCGGTCGATCCCATCTCGGGGCAACCCGAACTCAAACACACGCCCGTCGAGATCCGTCGTTTAGATATGCGCTGGCATGGCACGATTCTCGCTCGTCGCCCGATCATGCTGCCGGACATTCCATATTGGGCGCGAATCAGGGGCGCCGGCTTCAATGCCTACGCCGTTGCGGGCGACCAGCCCTATGAGGCTGCACGACGCACCCTGTCCGCTGCCGTGCGCACCACCAATCCCGGCCCGTGGCTCATCGGCGAAAATGGTGTGGGCGCCGTCATCAGCGATGGCCGGGTCGAAGCCGTGATGATGCTGGGGCCGACCCATGACGTCGAGGCGCGTGACCGACTGGCGCCCTACATGGCGCTCGACCGGCTGACGATGGAGCAGCGCGACGAGTTGCTGAACGGCGGCACGGAAGCGCATCGCGGCGGCGAACTTTGCGCCTGCTTCGGTGTTTCGCGTGGTGCCGTCGAGGCGGCCATTGCCGACGGGGCAGCGTCGCTGGCGGCGCTCGGCGCGGCCACCCATGCCGGCACCAATTGCGGGTCCTGCCGTCCCGAAATCCGCGCCCTGCTACGCGCCGCGCGTCTTGTGAAGAAGGTCGCGTGATGCAGGCTTTTCCAATCTTCCTCTCGGTGCAGGGGCGCCGGGCGCTGGTCGTCGGTGGCGCCGACGCAGCGGCCCGCAAGGCCGAACTGCTGCTCAAGGCCGGGGCCCAGGTCTCGCTCATCGCCGAGACGGTCGGCGGCGAGGTCGCCCAGTTCATCGCCGAAGGACACGTCTCCTGGGCCGGCCGCTCGTTCGACGAAGGCGATCTCGAAGGCATGTCGCTGGTCATCGTCGCATCGGAGGACGAGTCGATACAGGCGCGCGTTTCGGCGGCCGCGCAGCGGCGCTGCGTTCCGGTCAACGTCGTCGACCGTCCCGCCCTGTCGAGCTTCATCATGCCCGCGATCATCGATCGCGCGCCCATCACCATCGCCATCTCGACCGGCGGCACGGCGCCGGCGCTGGCCCGTCGCATCCGCGCCGAGATCGAACGCACCCTGCCGGCGGCGCTGGGCCGGCTGGCGCGGTTCGCCGAGATGTTCCGCGAACAGGTGCGCCGCACCCTGGTCGTGCCGCGTGCGCGCCGCCGCTTCTGGGATCGCGTCTTCGAGGGCCGGGTCGGCGAGCTTGCCCTGGCCGGCGACGAGATCGGGGCGCGCCGCGAACTGATCCGGCTGCTGGACGGTTTCCGCAGCGAGGCGCCGTCGGTCGGCATGGTCCATCTCGTCGGCGCCGGGCCGGGCGATCCGGATCTTCTCACCCTGAAGGCGCACCGCCTGCTGCAGCGTGCCGACGTTTTGGTCTACGACCGGCTGGTCTCGGACGAGATCCTCTCGCTGGCGCGCCGCGACGCCGAGCGGGTCTATGTCGGCAAGCGCCGGGCGAACCATTGCGTCCCGCAGGAAGAGATCAACGACCGGCTGGTGGCGCTGGCCCGGGCGGGCAAGAGCGTCGTGCGGTTGAAGGGCGGCGACCCCTTCGTGTTCGGCCGCGGCGGCGAGGAGGTCGAAGCGCTGGTCAAGGCGGGCGTGGCCGTCGAGGTCGTGCCCGGCGTGACGGCGGCCTTGGGATGTGCCTCGAGCGCGGGCATTCCGCTCACCCATCGCGACCACGCCCAGGCCTGCGTGCTGGTCACCGGGCACCTGAAGAACGGCACGGTCGATCTCGACTGGAAGATGCTCTCCCGGCCGCGGCAGACCGTCGTCATCTACATGGGGACGGGGGCGCTGCCGCAGATCGCCTCGCAGCTCATCTCGCATGGCCTTCCGGCCTCGACCCCGGTGGCGCTGATCGAAAACGGCACGACCGATCGGGAACGGCGCATCGTCGGCACCCTGGCCACCATCGACCGGCAGGCGCAGAGGGCGTTCCTGACCGGCCCAACTCTCTGCATGGTGGGTGCGGTCGTCGGCCTCGCCGTCGGCCGGGAACAGGAATTTAACTTTGAGTCGAGAATGGGTCTCTGATAAGGGTGTCTGTGACAAAAATGCAACAACACCGGGGCACGGATGCGTAGTTTTGTACTGAGCCTGGCGACACTGTTGGCATTTGCCGGCACCGGCTTCGCCCAGACCAATACAGGGGCTTCGACCGCTCCCAAGGTCAAGACCGCCGCTACCGCGACTACCAAGACTGCTACCACGAAGAAGACGACCGCTGCACCCGCGCGGTCGGCGAATGTGCAGAAGGCTGCCGCCCAGCAGAAGAAGGCACCGCCCGCCACACAACAGAAAATGCGGGCGTCCCGTTACGGCGGGTTCGCGCCGGCCGCCGCCGCCCTGGCCGCGCCGGTTCCGACGCCCGATCTCGACCTCGCGAGCCCGCGCAGCCTCAGCCTGGTGAACTTCAACACCAAGGAAGAGCTGACCGTCACCTACTGGTCGAACGGCTCCTATCATCGCAGCGCGCTCGACCAGCTGAACCAGTTCCTGCGCGACAGCCGCGACAGCGGCACGACCGAGATGGACCCGTTGCTGTTCGACGTGCTGTGGCACACCGCGCGCATCTCCGGGTACAGCGGCCAGGTCGAGGTCCTGTCGGCCTTCCGCTCGCCCGAGAGCAATGCCTGGCTGGCCAGCGTCAGCCGCGGCGTGGCGCGCGACAGCCAGCACATGAATGGCAACGCCATGGACATCCGCTTCCCCGGCGTCCCGGTGTTCCGCATCCGCCAGGCAGCGCGCTCGCTGAACATGGGCGGCGTCGGCTTCTATCCGCGCTCCGGCTTCGTGCATATCGACACCGGCCCCGTTCGCTATTGGTGAGGCCGCTACTGGTAACGGCATGAGTCGCATCGAGATCGTCGAGGGCGACATCACGCGCCTCGACGTCGATGCCATCGTCAACGCCGCCAATGAAAGCCTGCTTGGCGGCGGTGGCGTCGACGGTGCCATTCATCGCGCCGCCGGACCTGAGCTGTTGGCCGAGTGCCGCACGCTGGGCGGCTGCCCGACCGGCGAAGCCAGGATCACCAGTGCCTATCGCCTGAAGGCGCGGCGCATCATTCATACGGTCGGTCCGGTCTGGCGCGGCGGCACGCAGGGCGAGCCGGAGCTCTTGGCCCGCTGCTACCGCAACGCGCTGGCGCTGGCGGTCGTGGAAGGGCTGCGAAGCATGGCCTTTCCCGCCATCTCGACCGGCATCTACGGCTATCCCAAGGAGGCCGCCGCCGACATCGCCGTCCGCGAGGTCCGTCTGATCGGCATGCCCGAGCACGTGATCTTCTGCTGCTTCGACACCGCGACGGCCGACCTCTATCGCGAGATCCTGGGCGACGTCGGACAGCTGTCGTCCTGAGTGAAGCGAAGGACCTGACCGAACGACCAAAGCACCCCGTCGCGAACGTGAGATCCTTCGCTTCGCTCAGGATGACAACAGGTGGTGACGGCGCGCTCTCTCGTTGAACCTCAGATCATCGCGTCTAAGAAATTTGCAGGCCGTCACTGCCCGTATCTGTTGGCGTTCTTCAGATACTCGAGCTCCTCCGACGTCGTGCTGCGGCCCAGCACCTCGTTGCGATGGGGGAAGCGGCCGAAGCGGGCGACGACGTCGCGGTGTTCCAGGGCCGACTTGATGTTGTTCTCGCCGCCGATCGTCTCGAACAGGGCGCAGGCGAGCTGCTGGTCGGCGAGCTGCTCGCTATGGCCGAAGGGCATGTAGAAGAACAGCCGCATGTCGACGGGGAAGACCGACGGATAGAAGCGCGCGAGCGCGTAACGCGCAATTTCGATGGCCCGGGCATCGCCCGCGAAGGCGCGCGCCGTCTTGCGGAAGCAGTTTCGTGGAAATTGGTCGCAGAGAAGGATGAGCGCCAGCGCGCCCTCGGGCGAGTCCTTCCACGCATCGAGCTCTCCTGCGATGGCGCGTTCGATCGCCGTGCCGAATCGGCCGACGGTCTCGGCGTCGAATTCCGGCGTGCTGGTCCACCAGATGTCGCGCGGCTTGCCATGATCGGGGTGGCCGAGCGGCAGGAACCAGAAATCGATGATGTCGCGGATGGACGGCGGCTGTGTCATGCGGCTTAGTTAGACAGGGCACGCAGAAGCCGTCGAGTGAGGAAACCGTGGGCAAGGTCAAAAACGTTTTGTTCATCATGTGCGATCAGCTGCGCGCGGACCATCTGTCCTGCGCCGGCCATCCGCACCTCAAGACGCCGGCGATCGATGCGCTGGCGGCGCGCGGCGTGCGCTTCCCGCGCGCCTATGTGCAGTCCGGCGTCTGCGGCCCGAGCCGCATGAGCTTCTATACCGGCCGCTACGTGTCGAGCCATGGCGCCACCTGGAACCGCGTGCCGCTCTCTCTGCGCGAAAAGACCCTCGGCGAGTTCCTGTCGGCCGCCGGGATCCGGGTGGCACTGGCCGGCAAGACCCATGTGCTGCCCGACCTCGAGGCACTGGAACGATTCGGCATCGAGGGCGGCTCGGCCCTGGAGGCGCTGATGCGCGCCGGCCGTTTCGAGGAACTGGACCGTTACGACGGGCATTCGCCGCCCGGTGCGGAGAGCGGCTATGCCGACTATCTGCGGCGTCACGGCTACGTCTCCGACGATCCGTGGAACGACTTCGTGATCGCGGCCGACGGGCCCGGCGGCGAGAAGGCTTCGGGCTGGCACATGCGCAACGTCCACCTGCCGGCGCGCGTGAAGGAGGAGCATTCCGAGACCGCCTACATGACGCGCGAGGCGATGCGCTTCATCGACGAGATGGGCGACAAGCCCTGGTGCCTGCATCTCAGCTACGTGAAGCCGCACTGGCCCTACATGGCGCCGGCGCCCTATCACAACATGTACGGCGCCGCCGACATGCTGCCGCTCAATCGCGACGAGCAGGAGCGGGCGAACGAGCATCCCGTGCTCGCGGCCTATCGCGAGATGGAGGAGTCGGTCTCCTTCAGCCGGCACGACGCCCCGGGCATCGTGCGCCCGGCCTATATGGGCCTGATCCGCCAGCTCGACGACTGGCTCGGCCGCCTGTTCGCCCATATGGAGCGTGCCGGCCGGCTCGACGACACGCTGATCATCTTCACCGCCGACCATGGCGACTTCCTGGGCGACCACTGGCTGGGCGAAAAGGAGATGTTCTACGAGGAGGCGCAGCGCGTGCCCTTCATCGTGGTCGATCCCGATCCCGAGGCCGACCTGACGCGCGGCACGGTCGACGAACGCTTCGTCGAGGCGATCGACGTCGTGCCGACCATCCTCGAAACCTTGGGCCTGCCGCCGCAGGATCATCTGCTGGAGGGGCGTTCGCTGCTGCCGCTGCTGCGCAAGATCCATCTCGACACCTGGCGCGACGCGGTGTTCTCGGAACTCGACTATTCCTTCCGCGAGGCGCGCACGATCCTCGGTCGCAAGCCCGACGAATGCCGCGCTATCATGGTGCGCACCGACCGCTGGAAATACGTCTGGTGGCAGGGTTTCAGGCCGATGCTGTTCGATCTCGCCAACGATCCGAAAGAGCGGCGCGACCTCGGCGCCGACCTCACCTATGCGCCGATCTTCCGCGAGATGGAGGAGCGGCTGAACGCCTGGGCCAAGGCGCGCAAGAGCCGCGTCACCGTCGACGACGCCTATGTCGCGGCGCGCACGGCCAAGCATCGCCAGCACGGCATCTTCTTCGGGCAGTGGTAAAATGAGTGGTGACATGAGCACGAACCCCTACATCCTCCACGGCTTCGGCCCCTCGCCCTATTCGGTGAAGATGCGCGCGATCCTGCGCTATCGCCGGCTGCCCTTCATCTGGAAGGCCGTGGGCTGGCCGCGCGACGTCGCGGTCGCGGCGGGCCTGCCACCGGTGATCCCGGCGCTGACGTTCCCCGACGGCACGGTGATGAACGATTCGACGCCGCTCGCCCATGCGCTGGAGCGCGCCCATCCCGGCCAGCGCTCGATCGTTCCAGATGATCCGGCGCAGGCCTATCTCAGCGACCTCCTGGAGGATTTCGGCGACGAGTGGGTCACCAAGATCATGTTCCACTATCGCTGGTTCTACGCCCCCGACCGCGCGTTCGCTCAGGACTGGGTGATCACCTCGCGCGATCCGCAGATGCCGGAGGTCGAGCGGCGCGAGGCGATGCAGGCCTTCAACGATCGCCAGGTCGGCCGCATGGCGATGGTCGGCTGCACCGAGGGCAACCGTCCGATCATCGAGGACAGCTATCGCTTCATCCTCGACACGCTCGATCCCCACGTCCGAAAGATGGAGTACCTGTTCGGCTCGCGGCCGTCGCTGGCCGATTTCGGCCTGTTCGGCCAACTGCAGATCCTGTCGGTCGATCCGACCCCGATGATGGAGATGCGGACGCGGTCGCCCGACGTCTATTGCTGGCTGCTGCGTCTCGACGATGCGTCGGGCGTCGATGGCGAATGGCTGACGGCCGATGCACCCTTGCCGGACGGTGTGACGGCACTCCTGAAGCATTGCGGCGAGACCTATCTGCCGTTCCTGGCGGCCAACCGCGCGGCGCTCGAAGCGGGCGCCCCCTCGGTCGATCTCGACATCCTCGGCCGGCCGTGGAGCCAGGCGCCCTTCCGCTACCAGGCCAAGTGCTACGACGCGTTGCGCAAGAAGCTGGCGGCGCTGCCGTTCGACGTGCGCCGGCGGCTCGATCCCGTGCTTGGAGCCAGCGGCTGCCTGCGCTGGCTGGAATAGCGAGGGTTTCGACGCGCTGAATTCGCTCAGAACTCCATCGGGTCGCGGAAGTGCGCCTTGAAGATGCGGTCGCGATGCTCGACCAGGATCGGGTCGAGCGCCGCCACGATCTGCGGGTCGCTGGCGGTGAAGGCCGGGCGTGACGACTCGCGGATCGGACACTGCGCGGCCGGCAGCGGCAGGATCATATTCATGACCGACGTCCAGTAGATGTCGACGCAGCTCAGCGCCTCGCCCACGAAGTAGGACACGCCGCGCGCCTGCTGCGCGCGCAGCTGCGTCGCGAGACCGCGCAGGGTGGCGGCGATGCGCGCACCCGCCGCCTCCGCGTCGCCGGCATCGAAGCCGTATTTGTCGATCAGCGGGGCCATGCGCGCGCCTACACCGGCCTGCACGGCCATCGAGAACATCTGCAGGCGGCGGTTCCAGGCGATGCCGCCTTCGCCCAGGATCTCGTGGCCGAGGCCGATCGCCAGCGCGCGCTGCAGCGGATCGGCGGGGAGAAGGGCGGGCGCCGGCGCGAGCCGCTCGGCCAGCATCAGGATGTCGAGCCAGCGGTTGAGCGGCGGGCCGTCGCGCCACGCGACGACGGGGCCGCTGTTCTGCCCCGACCAGGCCGCGATCTCTTCGTTGGCGCCGCCGACATCGAGCGGGGCGGCGACATAGTCGAGCCCCTTGATCTCGAGGAGTGTCTTGGCGGCCTGGCTCCACGGGCTCGGCACGCCTCGCACCAGAACGATGCGCAGTCCGTCATGGCCGACGATCTCGGCGGGAGTTCTGTAAATCAGCATGTCCTCTCCTCCGGCAGCAATCTTTGTGGTCGCACGAGGGCGAATCCAACGATCATTTCAATGGCAAGAGACGAGAATTTCTCACACCGTCATTCACGGTTCTTTGAACGAAACTCCGTTCACGCGCACACGCAGAGCGCGTAAGCCATTCAGCCCGTTCCGAAACGTAAGAACATGACCTCAGCCCTCACCCAGGATGGCGCCGTCTCGCGCCTGCGGCTTCGGCTCCAGGAAGAAGAGCATAATGGCCTCGCCTTCGCGTTCCGCTTCCGGCTGATCGCGCTGGGCATCGTCGCCGTCTGGCTGCTGTTAGCCGCCGGGCCGGCGCGCGTGGGCATCGGCGTTGGCGCCTGCGTGACGATGATGGCGTCGGCATGGATCGTGTATGCGCTTCGCAGCTCACCGCAGGCGCGGGCGGTGCAACTCGCCGTCACCGTGCTCGACGTGACGGTCATCACCATCGGCACGCTCGTCCCGATTCCCGGCGCACCCGACAACGGCCTCTGGCTCGAGCAGGTGTTCGGCCGCCGCTCGCTGTTCCTCTACCTGGTCATCTATCTCACCGCGAGCGCGCTCAGCTATTCGGTTCGCACCGTGATCCTGACCGGCGCGGCTTCGCTCGTCGCGCTGATCGGAAGCTTCGTCTGGACCGCGCTCGACCAGGCACGGGCCTACGGCATCGATCTCGCGGGCGCGGCCGATCTCTGGCCGGTGGCACGGGGCATCTTCGCGCGGCTGATCGGTCCCGGCTTCGTGACGCCCGAGGCCTTCCTGATCCAGCAGCTCATCTTCATGACGCTGTGCACCGGCTTCATCGCCATCGCGGTGTGGCGGGCCCGCGCCCATCTCGGCCGCACCCTCTCGGCAGAGGGCGAGCGCAACAATCTCGCGCGCTACTTCTCACCCAACCTCGTCGATCGCCTGGCCGGCGCCGAGAACGATTTCGAGGCGGGCCGCGAGAGCAAGGCCACCGTGCTGTTCGTCGACGTCGTGGGGTTCACGCGGCTGATGGAAGGCCAGCCGCCGCAGCAGACCATCAATTTCCTGCGCGTCTTCCATCAGCGCATGGCCGAGTGCATCTTCGCCCATGGCGGCACACTCGACAAATTCATCGGCGACGGTGTGATGGCGACCTTCGGCACACCGGACGCCCAGCCCGACGACGAGACGCGCGCGCTGCGCTGTGGCCTCGGCATGGTACGGTCGGTCGAGGCCTGGAATCGCGGCCGCCGGACACGCGGCCTGCCGGCGGTGCGCATCGCCGTCGGCGTCCATGTCGGGCCCGTGCTGATGGGCGCCATCGGCAGTCCCAACCGTCTGGAATACAGCGCTGTCGGCGACACGGTGAACGTGGCGAGCCGGCTGGAGCATCTCGCGCGGGCACACGATGCGGCCATCGTCGCCAGCGCCGAGACGCTGGCCGCCGCCGTGAACTCGGGCGGCTTCGGTGCGGCCGAGAGCAAGCACTTTCGTCCCATCGGCGCGGTCCAGGTGCCCGGTCGCAGCGAGCCGGTCGAGGTCTTCGTCATGCCGCTTTCCAACGTCGCGGCCCGCTGAGCGACCTCGCGGGCCGCAGCGCGAGCGGTCGCCTCCGGATGACGTGACGCCCCTCGGGCCGGCTGCTAGCGTTCGCGCCACATAAAAGAAACGTCGTCTGGAGGAAACATGCCTGAGTTCAAGACCGGCCGCCGCGCCCTGTTGGCCGGCGCCGCCGCTACCCTGGCCGCGCCGGGCCTCGCCCGCGCACAGGACGCGTATCCCAACAAGCAGATCAAGTTCATCGTGCCCTACACGCCGGCCGGCGCGACCGACAACATCTCGCGCATCGTCATGGCCAAGGTCTCGGATATTCTGGGCCAGCAGGTGCTGATCGACAACCGCGCCGGCGGCGGCGGCACGATCGGGACCGATGCACTCGCCAAGGCGGCGCCCGACGGCTACACGATCGGCCTGATCACCGTCTCCATGTTCTGCATGGCGCCGGCGCTCTACACCAAGCTGCCTTACGATCCGGTGAAGGATTTCTCGCCGATGGCCGGCATGTCGGTGTGGCCGAACATGCTGGTGGTTCATCCCAGCGCGCCTGCGAAGTCTGTGCCCGAGCTGATCGCGCTGCTGAAGGCCAATCCCGGCAAGTACAATATGGCCTCGTCCGGCTCCGGGACGACGATCCATCTGGCCGGCGAGATGTTCAAGCAGCTCACTGGCACAGACATGCTGCACGTTCCCTACAAGGGCAGCGCCGGCGCGATGCAGGATCTCATTGCCGGCAACGTGCACATCATGTTCGACAACATGCCGAGCTGCTGGCCGCACGTGCAGGCAGGCAAGCTGCGGGCGCTCGGTGTCACCAGCCGGACGCGCAACAAGGCCGCGCCCGACGTCCCGGCGATCATCGAATTCGTGCCGAACTATGTGGTCGAGGTCTGGATGGGCTTCGGCGGACCGGCCGGCGTGCCGCAGCCGATCGTCGACAGGCTGGCCGCGGTCGGCACCCAGGCGCTCGAGGATTCCGAGGTGAAAGCCCGGTTTGCCGCCCTGGGCAGCGATCCCTGGCCGATGGCCCCGAAGGGGCTGCAGGACCGCATCGTGAGCGAAATCGCCGTCTGGGCACCGATCGTGAAGGCCAGCGGGGCGAAGGTCGACGGCTGAGGCCCTTGGAGCGCCGCCGGCCCGGACAAGCTTCGGACTCCGGCGGCAAAGCTCTGTATAAGGCCGCGATGACAAAAGAAGCAGCCTTCGGCAAACACATGGTGTGGACGATAGACCCGCGCACCAAATCTGAAATCGGCATCGGCTATTCGAGCCTGGTGGAAGCCCAGGCAGAGGCCGTGAAGCTGGAGCAGGTGGGTTACACCATCCTGCGGATCAGCCCGACCACGCTGCCCAAGCCCAATTCCTGAGGGTCGGCAGCTGAAAGCAAAAACGGCCGCCCCCTCGGGCGGCCGTCCTGCTGTTTGGCTTAGAGAGTGCGTAAAGAGTTACGCCGGGCGGGATGAGGTCGGCACCATCGTGTCGACCAGCTTGCCTGCCATACCCTCGACCTTCTCGCCGAGATGCGCGCCAGCGATCTCGTCCGTCACCGTGTCCTTTGCCGTCTCGAGGACCTCGCGGCCCTTGTCGATCGCCTGGGCGCCGACCTTGCCGAGCACATTGCGTTCGGCCTGAGACACCGGCAGCGCCGCGCCGAAGATCGCCCCCAGCGCCGCGCCCATTGCCGCGACGAGAATGGGCTGCTCTTCCAAAAGCTTGGAGACGGCCTGCCGCGTGTCGGACGCCAGCTTGGTGGCATCCTCGCCGAGATGCTCGGCGGTGTGCTTGCCGTCTTCCATCATGTGCTTGGCCTGGTCGAGCTGTTCGTCGGCCTTGCCGCGCAGCGCGTCGGCGGTGCCGGCGGCCCGGTCCTTCAAGGACGTGGCGGTCTCGCTCACCATGCCGGTGACCTTGTCGGTCACGCCGGCCACCTTGTCGCTCGCCTGACCCGCCATCGAGCGGGCGGTATCGGCGGCGGCGCCGGCCGCATTCTTCACGCTGCCGGCTGCCGCGACGGCGGCGTCGGTGCCGACGGCGGTCGCCGCCTTCAGCGCCGAGCTGGCGCTGGACATTACATCGGCGCCGGTGGTGCGCGTCAGCATCATCGTGAGGCCCGCTCCGATCAGCAGGGCCGCCCCCGGATTGGTCCGGGCCGATTCGGCCAGGCTCTTCACCACGGAGAGGCTGCTGTCGCGCAGCACGCCGACCAACTCGGTCGACAGGGCCGAACTCGTCATGCCTTCGCGCAGCTGGCCGAGGGTGTTGGACAGGCCGGCGCGCTGGGCTTCGGCTTCACGTTGCAGTTGGGCGCTCTCTCTCATGTCAGGCTCTCCTTCGCCATGCGAGCATCGCTCTGCAGGGAGTTGATGGTACGGGTCGGGGTAGGGTCAACGGCGCCAATGGTCTTCTTGCCGGCGAGTAGCACGATGATTCCGCCAAGGGCGGAGCCGCCGGCGACGATCAGGATCGCCAGGGCTGGTGCAACGCCACCTTCGATGAGGGCGGCGACGAGAGCCTGCAGGACCAGAATCACAGCGCCGATGATGAAGACGGTACCGATCAGCATCATGACGAGGCCGCTGACGACGCTGGTGCGCAGAGCATCGGCCTTCTCGCCGATCTCGACGCGGGCCAGACGGATTTCCGTCTGTATCAGGTCGGCACTGCGGCCGAGAGCGTCGGTCACGAGACCGACGACGCCGGGCCTTTCTTGGGTGTTCATGGAGGCCTCCTAGACGTCGATGCGGCCGACATTGGGCTCGTTCGCCCGCGGTCCGGCCGCTTCTGCCGAGGCGCCGATCCCGGCCTTGACGATGCGGGCGAGCGCGAACCCGACGATGGCCGAGCCCGCCAGCAGGGCGAGCGGCTGGCGCTTGCCGAAATCGGTCGCCATGGTCAGCAGTTCGCCGGCCGATTTGTCGCGCAAGTCGTCCGCAAGCCGATCAATCCGCTGCCCGGTCGAGCGCACATACTCGGCGACCGCCGGCGACTGTTCCTCCAGTGAGCCTGCGAGCGTTGCCGCGGTCTTGCCGAGGGCCGAGACGGCAGCCGCGCCGCTCTCGGTCGACCGGTCGGCCAACTCCTCAGCCTTGCCGGTGAATGCGGTCTTTATTTCGGATACGGCGGCGCCGAGATCCGGCTTCGCCTTATTGGGTTGATAGTGAGAGGTGTCGGACATCGTTGGTTCTCCCTCGACGATCTCGTGCTCGGCAGAACGCCGTGATGGATCGCGCGCTGGCAACGTGCCCTCCGGGACTTACGTTCCTGAAATATCGTCACGGTCTGAGCGGGTACCGTGGCGAACGGAGGGGCCTTGTGTTCTTCATGAGCCCCGGCAACCGGGCTGATCCATGCTGCGTTGCGGCACGGATTTGGTCGGTATGAGGGAATGCCGTGATTCGATTGGTCGCTCTGCTCGTCGTATTCGTTGTCGGCAGTTCTTCAACCGCTCGTGCAGAGGGCTTCTTCGACAAGTTGATCGAGCGCGCGCGGCTGTCGGCGGGCCAAGCCTATGCGAAGGAGGCGCCCATCCCGGACACGGCGAAGCTCGGCTACGATACATATCGCGGCATCCGCTTCAGACCCGACTCGATCCTGTGGCGTGAGGGCGGGGGTCGTTTCCGGGTGGAGTTCTTTCCGACCGGCTTCCTCTATCAGACGCCCGTGAAACTATACGTCATCACCCGGAGCGGGACGCCGGATACTGCGGGGCGAGCGACGGCCCTCTCGGCTTCGCCTGAGATGTTCGACTTCGGCACGGCGACGCCGCCTGCTCAGGTCGGCTTCGCCGGCTTCAAGGTCACCTATCCGCTGAACGGACAGAAGCACGACGAGATCATCTCCTTCCTGGGTGCCAGTTACTTCCGTCCCATCGGCAAGAGCCAGGCCTATGGCGCGTCGTCGCGCGGGCTGGCGATCGACACGGCCCAGCCGCGGTCGGAGGAATTTCCCGAGTTTCGCGAGTTCTGGCTGGTCGAACCGGCGCCCGGAGACAAGACGCTGACGGTCTATGCCTTGCTCGAATCGCCGGGCGCCAGCGGCGCCTATGCCTTCACCGTTACGCCGGGTGTGCGCACCACGGTGGATGTCGATGCCCGTCTCTTCATGCGCCACGGCGTGTCGATGCTGGGCATAGCGCCGCTCACCAGCATGTTCCTGTCGGGCAAGTCCGGTCCCTGGCGCGACGACTTCCGACCGGAGGTCCACGATTCCGACGGGCTTGCGATGGTAACGGGTGAGGGCGAGCGAATCTGGCGCCCGCTCACCAATCCCGGGTCGTTGCAGGTCTCGTCGTTCGTCGACAACAATCCGCGTGGCTTCGGCCTGCAGCAGCGCGAGCGGCGCTTCGATCGTTACCAGGACAGCGTCGCGAAGTATCAGACTCGTCCCAGCCTGTGGGTCGAGCCGAAGGGTGACTGGGGCGAAGGCGAGGTCCGCCTCGTCGAGATCCCGACGCCGTCGGAATATCACGACAACATCGTGGCCTTCTGGGTGTCGCGCTGGCCGGTCGCCAAGGGCCAGGCGCTGGAATACCGCTATCGCCTCTCGGCGCTCAACGACGAAGCGGCCCTCGCGTCCGATGCGCGCGTGGTGGCGACGCGCCAGGCAACGATCGAGGGCAACGCCAAGGGGCGCCGGCTCGTGGTCGAGTTCGAGGGCGACACTTTGACCAAGCTCGCCGAGGAACGGCTTGTCGCGTCCAACGTAGAGGTCAGCGGCGGAAAGCTGCTGCGCACCGAGATCGACCAGCCGCCCGGTTCTGCCAATCGACGTCTGTTCATCGATGTCGAACTGGAAGGGCGGAGGCCGATCGATATCCGCGCATACCTGACCGTAGGGGGAGACCGGTTGAGCGAGACGTTCGCCGGCCAGGTCCGCCCTTGATCCACGTTCGAGCAGAGAGCGCGCCCATGGACAACGTCGACAACTCGCTCTGGAATCTCGACCGCCACGCCGGCAAGGCGGGCTGGCGGAGATTATTCCTGCTTGTTTTCGTGGCCGTCACGACGGCAGCGGGGCTTCAGTTGCTGGCGATGGCGTTGGGCCCACAGGTTCCCTATGGCCTGGCCATCGCGCTGCTTGCGGTCTTCACCCTCAGCTTCGGCTGGATCGCGCTCTCCTTCTGGACCGCCATCGTCGGCTTCATTCTCAAGAGCTTCGGCCTGCATCCCCTCTCCCTGCGCCGACGAGGGCCGGGTGATGGTGCCTCGGACGGAACCGTCCCGGCACTGCGCGGACGGACGGCCATTCTGGTGCCCGTCTACAACGAGGCACCCGATGAGGTCTTCGCCCGCCTGGAGACCACCTGGCACTCGCTCGAGACGACCGGCCAGTCGAAGGCGTTCGAGTTGTTCGTCCTGAGCGACACGACGAACGATGCGATCGCGGCCGAAGAAGAAGCCGGTGTCGAGGCGCTGCGCGAGCGACTGGGACTCGGTGAACGCCTGCACTGGCGCCGACGTCACAGGAATATCGGACGCAAGGCGGGCAACATCGCCGACTGGCTCGACACGCACGGCGAGCGGTTCGACCATATGATCGTGTTCGACGCCGACAGCGTGATGTCGGGCGACACGATGGTGAGGCTGGCCGCGCTGATGGAGGCGAGCCCGCGCACCGGCATCATCCAGACCCATGCCGTGGCCATGGGGCGCGAAACCCTGTTCGCGCGCATCCTTCAGTTCTCGTCCCGGGTCTACGGCAGCATGGTCGCGACCGGCCATTCCTTCTGGAACATGGGCGAGGCCAACTATTATGGCCACAATGCGATCATCCGCGTCGCGGCCTTTTCCGAGCATTGCCGGCTGCCGGTGCTCAAGGGCCGCGCGCCGTTCGGCGGCGAGATTCTCAGCCACGACTTCGTCGAGGCCGCCTTCATCCGCCGTGCCGGCTTCCATGTGTGGAACCTGCCCAATCTGGGCGGCAGCTTCGAGGAGCTGCCCACCAACGTCGTCGATTATGCCGTCCGCGACCGGCGCTGGATGCAGGGCAACCTGCAGCATGCGCGGCTGGTCTTCATGCGCGGCCTGCACTGGATGAGCCGCCTGCACCTCGTGATGGGCATCATGGGCTATCTCGCCTCGCCGCTCTGGCTGGGCTCGCTTCTGCTCAGCGCCGCAATCGTGCTCGAGCACGAGATCGTCGGACCGGTCTACTTCGGTAACGCCCCATCGCTGTTTCCCAACTGGCCGCAATACAATACCGGCCACGTGCACGCGCTCCTTCTCGTGACCACCCTGCTGCTGTTCCTGCCCAAGCTGCTGGCGCTGGTCCTGTCCCTGCGCGCGCCCGCACCCGCTTACGGCGGACGCCTGGCGCTGACGGCCAGCGTGGTGCTGGAGACGCTGTTCTCCGCGCTGCTGGCTCCGGTCATGATGCTCTTCCACTCGCTGTTCATGCTGGGCATCCTGGCCGGGCGTGCGGTGGGCTGGCCGCCGCAGGCGCGCGGCGAGCGCGGCATGCCTTGGGCTCTGGCGCTAGGCCGGCATGGCGGCCAGGTCGCGTTGGGCGCCGCGGCCGTGGTCGTCATGGGATACTGGGCGCCCGCATTCCTCTATTGGCTTCTGCCCGTGGTCGCGGGGCTGGTCCTCGCGCCTCTGCTCGCGGTTTATTCAAGCCGCCGCGACCTCGGCATCGCCGCCCGCCGTTGGCGCATGTTCATGACGCCGGAGGAAAAGCTGGACGAACGGGTTTCGCAGTCTCCCGCGTCGACTACTTGAACTCGTACTTGTCGATCAGCCACGGCTCGTGTTCGGCGGCATCGACCCATTCCTTCACCGCGGGATGTCCGAGCACGGCGGTGCAATAGGCGTCGGCGTCGCTGTCGAGCGTGACGCTGTAGGTCTTGAAGCGGGTCACGACAGGCGCGAACATCGCATCCGCGGCGCCGAAGGTGCCGAACAGGAAGCCATCGTCCTTCTGGAACGCGCCGGCAAACCGCTTGCGGCAGTCGCGCCACAGGAAAGTGAGGCGCTCGATGTCTGCGCGCACGCCTGGCGTCATGCCCTTGCCGGGAAGGGACGCACGGATATTCATCGGCATGTTGTCGCGCAGGTCGGTGAAGCTCGAGTGCATTTCGGCTGAGATCGAGCGGGCATGGGCGCGCGCGGCGGCCGAAGGCGGCCACAGGCCGGCCTCGGGCTTGAGGTCGTTCAGATATTCGGCGATGGCGAGCGAATCCCAGACGGCCAGGCCGCGATGCAGCAGCACCGGCACGCGCCCGGAGGGTGAGTGCTTGCGGATTGCCGCCTGCGTCTCGGGCCTGTCGAGCGGCACGACGATTTCGTCGAACTCGATGCCGGCGATCCTGGCCATCAGCCAGCCGCGCATCGACCACGACGAGTAGTTCTTGTTGCCGATCACGACGGTGAATTCGGCCATATACGCCCTCCTTGCCAGCCATGGAGTTTGGCCGGCAATGTTAACCATTCTCTATGATGATTGTGAGCATGGCCATGTCGCTGCCGTTCGTCGACCGTTCTTCTTCCTCCTTGCCCGTGCAGTTTGTGGGTCATTCGAAGTGGGGTGCCTGGTTGAAGGCGCAGTCCGCGGTGCGGCGGGCCTGGGTCGAATCGCTCGGTATCCCGGGATTGCCCGGAGATATCGCGGTGTTGCCGGGCGACGACGGCAAAGCCTCCGGTGCAGTGTTTGTGATTCCGAATGCGCCGACGCTTTGGGATTTCGGCGCCCTGAGTTCGAAGCTCCCAGTGGGGACGTGGCGCCTCGACGGCGAGACCGGGCCGGTCTCGATGACCGACGTGGTCGTGGCGATCGGACTGGGCGCCTGGACCTTCGATCGCTATCGCGCGACCAAGGCCAAGCCCGGCCCGCGCTTCGTGTGGCCGGCCGATGCCGACAGGAAGCGCGCGACGGCGACCGTCGAGGCGATCTCGATGGCGCGGAACCTCATCACCACGCCGTCCTCCGACATGGGCCCCGCCGAACTGGCCGCGGCTGCGCAGGATCTCGCCAAGACGCACAAGGCCAGGATCAAGGTCATCGCAGGCGACGACCTGCTGAAGCAGAACTATCCGACGATCCATGCGGTCGGCCGGGCATCGGCCCGCGCACCGCGGCTGATCGATCTCACCTGGGGCAAGGCGAGTCATCCCAAGGTGACGCTGGTCGGCAAGGGCGTGTGCTTCGACACCGGTGGCCTCGACCTCAAGCCGGCGGCCGGAATGCTGATGATGAAGAAGGACATGGGTGGCGCGGCGACCGTGCTCGCGGTGGCGTCGATGATCATGGCGACGGGCCTGCCGGTGCGGCTGCGCGTGCTCGTGCCGGCGGTCGAGAACTCGGTGTCGGGTAATGCGTTCCGGCCGATGGACGTGATCACGACCCGCAAGGGCATCACCGTCGAGATCGGCAATACCGATGCCGAAGGCCGCCTGATCCTGTGCGATGCGCTGCACGAGGGGGCATCGGAGAAGCCCGCGATGATGGTCGATTGCGCGACCCTCACCGGCGCGGCGCGCGTGGCGCTGGGGCCCGACCTGCCGGCACTGTTCTGCAACGACGACAAGCTCGCCAATTCCCTGATCGCCGCAGGCGAGGCAGTGACCGATCCGATGTGGCGCATGCCACTCTTCCCGGCCTATCGCCGCATGCTCGACAGCAAGGTGGCCGACATCAACAACGTCTCGGCCGGCGCCTTCGGCGGCGCGATCACGGCCGCGCTGTATCTGAAGGAATTCGTGCCCGACGACGTGCCGTGGGCGCATTTCGACATGATGGCCTGGAACAACA
Source organism: Reyranella sp. (assembly GCF_965228225.1). Taxonomy (GTDB): domain Bacteria; phylum Pseudomonadota; class Alphaproteobacteria; order Reyranellales; family Reyranellaceae; genus Reyranella. The sequence goes on from NZ_OZ245801.1 coordinate 5,400,496, forward strand.
CCAGCCGGCCGGGCCGGCCCGAAGGCGGCGAAGCCCAGGTCGCCCGCGCAATCTATCGCACGATCGCCGACAGGTTCGGGAAGTAACAGAAACCCACATGATGTCATCCTGAGCGAAGCGAAGGATCTAGCGTTCGCTCAGGAGTACTCCGGTCGTTCCGTCAGGTCCTTCGCTTCGCTCAGGACGACATGGAGTTAGTATCCGGTAACCGGGTCGACCGTGTTGATCAGCGGTTGTCCGGCCCGCATCCGCTTGATGTTCTCGATCACGCCGGGCGAGGCGGTGCGCGGGTTGGTGGCGCCGGCGATGTGCGGCGTCACCTTGACCTGGGGGTGCGTCCAGTAGGGATGGCTCTCGGGCAGCGGCTCGGTGTTGAACACGTCGAGCGCGGCCCCGGAGAGATGGCCCGAATCGATGGCGGCCAGCAGGTCGTCATCGACCACATGTCCGCCGCGGCCCATGTTGATCAGGTAGGCGCCCTTCGGCAGCGCCGCGAACAGCTTGGCGTCGAGCAGGCCCTTGGTGTCGCGCGTGAGCGGCAGCACGTTCACCAGGATGTCGGTGCGGGCGAGGAAGGCCGCCAGCCCGTCCGGGCCGTGGAACGTCTCGACGCCGGGCAGGCTCTTCTGCGTACGGCTCCAGCCGGCCGTCGGGAAGCCGAGCGCCGCGAACTTACTTGCCGTGTCCTGGCCGATGGTGCCGAGACCGCTGATGCCGATACGGCGATCGATGGTGTCGACGAAGTCCTCGGGCTTCCAGCGCTTCGCCCGCTGGCTCTCTGCATATTTGTCGACGTCGCGATGGTGACGCAGCGCCCAGTAGATCGCGTACTCGCTCATCTGGCCGACCAGACCGTCGTCCATGATGCGCGTGATCGGCACGCCGGCGGGCAACTGGTCGTCGGCCAGCAGGTGGTCGACACCCATGCCCAACGACACGATCAGCTTCACGTTGGGGAAGGAGGCGATCAGGCCGCGATCGGGCTTCCAGGCGAGGACGACGTCGATCTCGTCCTTGTTGCCGAGATTGTCCCGGGTGCGGAAATCGAGGGGACCAAGGCCCGCTTCGAGGACCTTCTTCCAGAGGATGCCGTCGGTATCGCGGCTGATATAGGCAATAGCGCCGGTCATTCGGTCTTTTACTGGGACGGACTCGCCGGGTCGAGCCCCGTTCGCTCTTTCCTGCCGATTAGGAAGCGACAACCCGGCTGTCGGCGCCGATCGCTTCGAGATTGAAGGCCGCGGCGATGAGCGCCTGCGTGTAAGGGGTCTGCGGCGCCTCGAAGATCTGCCTCGCCGGTCCGCGCTCGACCACCTTGCCATGACGCAGGACGACGACTTCGTCGGCCAGCGCCCGCACGACCTTGAGGTCGTGGCTGATGAAAAGATAGGCAAGCTTGTGGCGCTGCTGGAGGTCGCGCAGCAGATCGACGATCTGTGCCTGGACACTCATGTCGAGCGCCGAGGTCGGCTCGTCGAGCACGATCAGCCGCGGCTTCAGGACCAGGGCGCGCGCGATCGAGATGCGCTGGCGCTGGCCGCCGGAGAATTCGTGCGGATAACGTTCGCGGCTCGACGGATCGAGGCCGACCTCGCGCAGCACCTGGTCGATCAGGGTGCTGCGCTCCTCCTTCGTGCCGATGCCATGGACTTCCAGCCCCTCGCCCACGATCTCGCCCACCGACATGCGCGGGCTGAGCGAGCTGAACGGATCCTGGAAGACGATCTGCATCTCGCGGCGCATCGGCCGCAGCTCGCGCTGGCCGAGCCCCTGCAGGTCGCGGCCGTCGAACCGGATGCCGCCCTCGCTGCGTTCGAGGCGCAGCAGGGCGAGACCCAGCGTCGTCTTGCCCGAGCCCGATTCGCCGACCAGGCCGATCGTGTGGCCCTCGCGCAAGGCGAGGCTGACGCCGTCGACCGCCTTCACGTGACCGACCGTGCGGCGCATCACGCCGCGCCGGATTGGGAAATGCACCTTGAGATCGTCGAGTCGCAGGATCTCGGGCGCGGCGGGATCGGCCGCCGCCGGACGGCCCTTGGGCTCGGCCGAGAGGAGATGCTGGGTGTAGCTGTGCTGCGGCCGGTCGAAGACCTCGTCCACCGGGCCCTGCTCGACGATCTGGCCCTTGGTCATCACGCACACCCGGTCGGCCATCTTGCGCACGATGCCGAGGTCGTGGGTGATGAACAGCAGCGCCATGCCGTAGCGCGCCTGCAGCGATTTCAGCAGCTTCAGGATCTGCGCCTGGATGGTGACGTCGAGTGCCGTCGTCGGCTCGTCGGCGATCAGCAGGTCGGGCTCGTTGGCGAGCGCCATGGCGATCATCACCCTCTGGCGCTGGCCGCCCGAGAGCTGGTGGGGGTAGGCGTCGAGGCGGTTGGCCGCATCCGGAATGCCGACCTGGTCGAGTAGTTCGAGCGTGCGCTTGCGCGCCGCCTCGCGCGACAGGCCCTTGTGCAGGATCAGCACCTCGTTGACCTGCCGCTCGATCGTATGCAGCGGGTTGAGCGAGGTCATCGGCTCCTGGAAGATCATCGAGATGCGGTTGCCGCGCACCGCCAGCAGCTCGCGCGTCGAGGCGCCGACCAGCTCCTTGCCCTGGAAGCGGATGCTGCCCGTGGGATGGCTGGCCGCCGGATAGGCGAGCAGCTGCAGTACCGACAGCGCCGTCACCGACTTGCCGGAGCCCGATTCGCCCACCAGCGCGACGGTCTCGCCGCGCCTGATGTCGAAGCTGACGCCGCGCACCGCGCGCACCGCCTTGTCGCCGGTGCCGAAGTTGACGGAGAGGTCCTTGACCTCGAGCAGGAGGGGCTCGCTCATGCCAGCACCTTGCGTGGATTGAAGGCGTCGCGCACCGCTTCGCCGATGAACACCAGCAGCGACAGCATGAGGGCGATCACGAAGAAGCCGGTGAAGGCGAGCCAGGGGGCGGTGAGGTTGTTCTTGCCCTGCAGCAGCAGTTCGCCGAGCGAGGGCGAGCCCACCGGCAGGCCGAAGCCCAGGAAGTCGAGCGAGGTCAGCGTCGTGACCGAACCCGCCAGGATGAAGGGCAGGAAGGTCAGGCTCGCGGTCATCGCATTGGGGAGGATGTGCCGGAACATGATGCGCGCATCCATCATACCCAGCGCCCGGGCCGCCCGGACATAGTCGAAATTGCGACCGCGCAGGAATTCAGCGCGCACCAGCCCGACCAGCGCCATCCAGCTGAACAGCAGCATGATCCCCAGCAGGACCCAGAAGCCCGGCTGGATGAAGCTCGCCAGGATGATCAGCAGATAGAGGGTCGGCATGCTCGACCAGATTTCGAGGAAGCGCTGCATCAGGAGGTCGACCACGCCGCCGAAATAGCCCTGCACCGCGCCGGCGGCGATGCCGATCACCGTGCTGGCCAGGGTGAGGACCAGGCCGAACAGGACGGAGATGCGGAACCCGTAGATGAGGCGGGCCATCACGTCGCGGCCGCTGTCGTCGGTGCCCAGCCAATGCTGCCGCGAGGGCGGCTGCAGGGTCGTCCGGCCCTCGCCCTTCAGCACCGTATCGTAGCTGTAGGGAATCGGCGGCCACAGGATCCAGCCCTTCGCCTCGATCAGCTTCTGCACCTCCGGGTCGGAATAGACGGTGTTGGTCGGGAAATCGCCCCCGAAGGTCGTCTCGGGATAGTCCCTCACCATGGGCGAGTAGAAGGCGCCGTCGTAGCGGATGAGGATCGGCTTGTTGTTGGCCAGGAACTCGGCGAACAGCGAGACGAAGAACAGCAGCCCGAAGACCGCGAGCGAGATCATGCCGCGCTTGCTGGCGCGGAACGCCGCGAGCCGGCGCCGGTTCATCGGGTTCATCAGGAACGTCCCTCGAAATCGATCCGGGGGTCGACCACGGTGTACATGATGTCGCCCAGGATCCCCATGACGAGGCCGATCAGGCCGAAGAAGTAGAGCGTGCCGAACATGATCGGATAGTCGCGGTTGAGCGCCGCCTCGAAACCCAGCAGGCCGATCCCGTCGAGCGAGAAGATCACCTCGATCAGCAGCGAGCCGGTGAACAGCACGCCGATGAAGGCGGCAGGAAAGCCCGCGATCACGATCAGCATGGCGTTGCGGAAGACGTGACCGTAGAGCACGCGGCGCTCGACCAGGCCCTTGGCGCGGGCGGTCAGCACATATTGCTTGTGGATCTCCTCGAGGAAGGAATTCTTCGTGAGGAAGGTCAGCGTCGCGAAGCCGCCGATCACCATGGCGCCGATCGGCAGGGCCATGTGCCAGAAATAGTCGAGCACCTTGTCGATCGGCCCGAGCGAACTCCAGTCGTCGGAGACGAGGCCGCGCAGGGGGAACCACTTGAAATAGCCGCCGCCGGCGAACAGCACGACGAGCAGGAGCGCGAACAGGAATCCCGGGATGGCGTTCAGCACGATCAGGACGGTCGAGGTCGAGACGTCGAAGCGCGAGCCGTCGCGGACGGCCTTGGCGATGCCGAGCGGAATCGACACGAAGTAGATCAGCAGCGTCGTCCAGAGGCCGAGCGAGATCGACACCGGCATCTTCTCGATGATGAGATCGACGACCCGCTTGTTGCGGAAGAAGCTCTCGCCGAAATCGAAGACGAGGTAGTTCTTCATCATCAGCACGAAGCGCTCGCCCATCGGCTTGTCGAAGCCGTACATCTTCTCGATGCGCTCGATCAGGTCGCGCGGCAGGCCGCGCGCGCCGCGATAGGTGCCGCTGCCCGAGTCCTGGCCGCCCTTGCGCAGCGTCTCGCCGCCGCTCGAGCTGCCCGAGAAGCGCTCGGTCGCATCGACGGCCGTGCCCTGGATCTGGGACAGCATCTGCTCGACCGGGCCGCCGGGAGCGGCCTGGATGATGAAGAAGTTGACCACCATGATGCCGAACAGGGTCGGCACCACCAGCATCAGGCGTCGCAGGATGTAGGCGATCATGGAGTGGCCGGACGCCTACTTCCTGTCACGCTGCAGCGCGCGGTCCTTGGCCTCGTCGATCCACCAGGTATCGAAGGCAACCGGGGCGTATTTTGCGCTCTTGGCCGGCCGGCCGAACCGGTTCCAGTAGGCGACGTAGGCGGTGTTGCTGTGCCAGTTGGGCACGACGAAGCTGCTCCACAGCAGCACGCGGTCGAGCGCGCGCGTGACGTTGATCAGGCTTTCGCGGTCGGGTGCGCCGATCAGGGTCTCGATCAGCGAATCGATCGCGGCATCCTTTATGCCGATCGTATTGCGGCTGCCCTTGCTGTCGGCGGCGGTCGAGCCCCAGAAGTCGCGTTGCTCGTTGCCCGGGGACAGCGACTGGCCGAAGCTGTCGACCATCATGTCGAAGTCGAACTCGTCCTCGCGGCGCTTGAACTGCGCGGTGTCGACCGTTCGCACGGTCATGTCGATGCCGATGCGCTCGAGGTTCTGCTTGTAGGGAAGGACAACGCGCTCGAAGCTGGCGTCGCCCAGGAGCATCTCGAAGGCGAGCTTCCGGCCCGTCTTCGTCTCCGTCATCTTGCCGTCCTTGATCTCCCAGCCGGCTTGCTTGAGGAGGGCCAGCGCCTTGCGCGCGAGGTCGCGGACATTGCCGGTCCCGTCGGTCTCCGGCAGCACGAACTCCTTGGTGAAGACCTCTTCCGGGATCTTGCCGCGCAGCGGTTCGAGGTACTTCAGCTCGGCAGCGGTCGGCAGGCCCGACGAGGCGAGCTCCGAGTTCCCGAAGAACGAGATGTTCCGCTTGTACATGCCGTAGAACAGGTTCTTGTTCGCCCAGGCGAAGTCGAACATCGTGGAAATCGCCTCGCGCACGCGCCTGTCCTTGAAATAGTCGCGGCGCGTGTTGAAAGCGAAGCACTGCATGCCGGTCGGCAGTTCGTGCGGGATCTCGGCCCGCTGGATGCGGCCGTCGCGCACCGCGGGGATGTCATAGGCCGTCGCCCAGTTGCGCGCGATGTTCTCCTGGCGCATGTCGAGGTCGCCGCCCTTGAAGGCCTCGAACTGGACGGTGACGTCGCGATAATACTCGTAGCGGATCACATCGAAGTTGTTGCGGCCGCGATTCATCCAGAGATCCTTCGCCCACCAGTCGTCGACGCGGCGATAGGCGATGGAGCGGCCGACATCGAAGGACTCGACCTTGTAGGGGCCGCTGCCGAGCGCGGGCTCGAGCGACACCTTCTCGAAGTCGCGGCTGGCCCACCATTTGGACGGCAGGATCGGGAGCTGGCCGATGATCAGCGGCAGCTCCTTGTTGGTGTTGTCGCGGAAGGTGAACTTCACCTTGCGATCACCGACCTTCTCGGCCTTCAGCACGTCGTTGTAATAGAAGGCGTAGTTCGGCAGGCCCTTCGACTTCAGGATGTCGAGCGAGAAGATCACGTCCTCGACCGTGATCGGGCTGCCGTCGTGCCAGCGCGCCTGCGGCCGGAGCGTGAAGGCCGCCCACGACCGGTCCTCGGGCCATTCGATCGTCTCGGCGATCAGCCCATATTCGGTCGAGGCCTCGTCCCGCGAATTCCAGCACAGCGTATCCCAGAGCTGGCTGATGCCGGCGGCTGGAACGCTCTTCACGATGAAGGGGTGCAGCGAATCGAAGGTGCCGCGGGCGCCCAACCGGACGCTGCCGCCTTTCGGCGCATCCGGGTTCACATAGTCGGGCGGGCCGGCGTCGGCCCTGTACTTGGGCTCGCCGTGCATGGCGAAACCGTGACTGACATGGATCGCGTCCGCCGCAGCCTTGGCGCCCGCAGCGGGAGCCGCCGGGCTCTGGGCCCGCAGAATCGCCGGCGCGCCGACCCAAAGGGCCGCGCCGCCTGCCAATATGCTGCGCCGTTTGATCGCCATGCGGTGCGCTCCCCAGCCTGTCCGGTGTCGTTTCATATATAGCGCGAGGGAGTTGGGCCGCACTATGGCCGGGCGGTTACATCGGGGTCAGGTTTCCCAACGGCTGGAACGCCGGCTCTGTCTTGCCTGTCCGACATATCGTCCTGCGAACACCGGCGTCTGCACGTTTGACTTCGCACGCCCCAGCGCTCAGTTTTCGGTCATGGTCGACACGATGAACTTCGCGCCGGAATTCGACACCCCGCTCGAATACATGCGCCGCACTCGCGAGTATTATCTCGCGCTGGGATACGACAATCCCTACCGCTGGGCGCACTACACCGACGCGCCCTTCCAGCCGCTGAAGAAGCCGTTGAAGGACAGCACCCTGGCGCTGATCTCGACGGCGGCGCCGTACCAGCCGGACAAGGGCGATCAGGGGCCTGGTGCGCTCTACAATGCCGGCGCCAAGTTCTATTCGGTCTATTCAGGCGACACGTCCCAGGATCACGACACCCGCATTTCCCATATCGGCTACGACCGCAAGCACACGACGGCGAAGGACAGCAACACCTGGTTCCCGCTGCCGCTGATGCGCGAGTTTGCCGGGGAGGGCCGCTTCAAGCTGGCGGCCCGTTTCCACGGGGCGCCGACCAACCGCAGCCAGCGCGTCACCCTCGAAACCGATGCGCCCGAGATCCTGGCCCGCTGCCGGCAGGACCAGGTCGACGCCGCCCTGCTCGTCCCTACTTGACCCGTCTGTCACCAGACCGTGAGTCTGGTCGCACGATATCTGGAACGGAACGGCATCCCCACCGTGGTGATGGGAGCGGCGAAGGACATCGTCGAATGGGTGGGCGTGCCCCGCTTCCTGTTCAGCGATTTCCCGCTCGGCAATTCCTGCGGCAAGCCGCACGAGCCCGATACCCAGCGCTTTACGCTCGATCTGGCGTTGAAGGTGCTGGAAAGCGCCGTCGGTCCGCGCACGACGGTTCAGTCGCCGCTGCGCTGGACCGAAGACGGGGACTGGAAGAACGACTACAACAATATCGAGCGCATGAGCCCCGAAGAGGTCGCCAAGCGGCGTGCCGAATTCGACAAGGTGAAGCAGGTCGCGCTCAACCAGCGCAAGCAGGCGGGCGTGGCGTAGGAGTGACATGAGCAAGCCGTTCACGGGCGTAAAGGTCGTCGATTTCACGCGCGTTCTGGCGGGGCCCTACAGCTCCTACCAGCTCGCCCTGCTCGGGGCCGACGTGGTCAAGATCGAGTCGCGTGAAGGCGACGACATGCGCTTCGGCACCCGGTCCAACGACTGGGAGAAGCGCGGGCTGGCGGCGCCCTGGGTCGCGGTGAACGGCAACAAGCGCTCGATCACGCTCGACCTGAAACAGCCCAAGGCGATCGAGGTCGTCAAGCGTCTGGTCGAGACGGCCGACGTGGTCGTCGAGAATTTCCGGCCGGGCGTGATGGACAAGCTCGGCATCGGCTACGAGACGCTGAAGAAGATCAATCCGAGGCTGATCTATTGCGCCGTGTCGGGCTTCGGCCAGGTCGGGCCTGAGTCCAAGACCGCGGCCTTCGACGGCATGATCCAGGCCATGTCGGGGCTGATGTCGATCACCGGCTTCGAGAACAACGGCCCCACCCGCGTGGGCTTCGCCGGCGCCGACGTGATGTCGGGCGCGACGGCGGCGCTGGGCATCGCCTCGGCGCTGTACCAGCGCACGCACACCGGCACGGGCCAGCTCGTCGACGTCGCCATGATCGACGCGGTGATGGGCTATCTCGCCCAGCAGTTCACCGAGCACCTGATGACCGGCCGGGTCCATGGCCAGGCCGCCAACCTGTCGGTGACGCGCAAGCCCACGGGCAATCTCTTCAAGACGAAGGACGGCTGGATCGTGTTGGCCGTCATGACCGATCCGCAGTTCAAGCGCCTGATGAAGGTGCTGGGCCGCGAGGAGGTGCTGGACGATCCGCGCTTCGTCGACTGGGGCACACGCATCGCCAACAACACCGCCCTGCACGAGATCGTCGAAGGCGCCATGAAGACCGAGGACTCGGCCACCTGGATCGAGCGCTTCGCCAAGGCCGACGTGCCGGCCGGCCGCGTCCACAGCATTCCGGAGACCGCACAGCTCGACCTCTTCAAGCACCGTACCGTGCTGCAGACTGTCGAGACCGAGCATGGGCCCATCAAGGTCGTCGGCTCGGGCTTCCGGCTGGAACATGGCGGCGGCTCGATCGACCGCCCGCCGGCCACGCTCGGCCAGCACACCGACGAGGTGCTGAAGGAAGCCGGTTATTCCGACGCCGACATCGCCGAGATGCGCAGCGCTCTGGTCGTGTAGCTTTTGTCATCCTGAGCGAAGCGAAGGATCTCACGCAAGCAAAGTAGCCGTCTGGTCGTTCCGTTAGGTCCTTCGCTGCGCTCAGGACGACAAAGATGCGAGATCGGCGCCGTCACTGGCGCAGGCGCGGGCCCTTCCAGGTCAGTTCGTAGTTCAGCTGCACGCGGTACTCCGTATAGGAGGTGACCGTGTTGTTGAGGTACTGGTCCACGAAAGCGACGCGGTTGCGCAGGTTGAACGGCTTCAGCCAATCGGGCGCGCTCGACATGGCGTCGCCCCGGATCGCCAGTTCGAGATCGTATTCCCAGTTGTTGGACAGCGACGAGTGCGTCTGGGGATTGACCGAGTTGCCGCCGTAGGTCGCCGTCGCGAGGAAGATCACGCCGGGAAGACCAGCGCCCTTGAAATCGTAGCTGGCGCCTGCCGTCACCGCCATCTCGCCGGCCCGATTGAAGTCCAGCGACTGCATCTTGTTGTAGCCGATGAAGATGCCGTAGGGGTTCCGCCAAGCCGCGGCCGAGCCGATCTGCGTGTAGGACACGCGGAAAGCCATCGGCCCCCAGAAGGCGTCGGCGCGGAAGCCGCCCCAGAAGGTGCTGAAGGGCTGGCCGGTGAGGAGGTTCATGCCGTTGCTGCCCTGCACCGCGAATTGTGCGGCGAGCTGGACGCGAAGGTCTTCGTTCACCTTGATCGTGCCGCCGACATCGGCGTAGCTCGACCACAGGATGTCCGGGACATAGTAGGTCGAGGCGCGGACCTGCAGGTCGTTCATGCTGCCGTATTTGGCGCTGAACAGGGCCATGCCCTTGTTCGCGTTCGGCGCGCCGGCCGCCTCGCCCATGTTGATGAAGGCCGAGTAGTCGCGCGGCTTCATCGCCGCCACGTAGCCCGCGAAATAGTTGACCGGCCCGAGCGCGCCGCGCAGCGCATAGGCCTCGAACGTCTGCGGAATCTCGCGGTCGTCGCGTGGATTCACTTCGAGTTCGTCGAGATACTGACGGAAGACCGTGACGGTCTGCTTGTTCCAGCGGGCCGAAGCGTAGGCCTGGCCAAGGGTGAAGTAGCCATATCCTCCCGGCTTGAGCAGCGAGGTGCCGTCGGAGGTGGTGTCGCGGCCCTGCGGCGCCCAGACCGGTTGCGTCGTGTAGCCAACCGCACCGAGCTGCAGCGTATCGTAGAACCATCCGGTCTGCAGGCCCACCCAACCGCCGGTGACGGCGGCGGCCAGGCTGGGCGGCTTCTGGTTCTGGCGGTCGAACAGATAGCTGCGCAGATGCAGGACGGCCGTCGCTTCATCGTAGAGGAAGCGTTGCAGTTCCCCCTTGAGCCCATCGGCAGGCTGGACCTCCGGCGAGGGCTCGCGCGTCTGGGCAAGGACGGTCGGCGCCGGCAGGGCCAGCAGGGCCAAGACCAAACCACCGGCGAACCTCGTGGTGCGCATCGATACTCCCCGATCCTTGCGGAGCGGGACGCTAGAAGGCGGGGGTTAAGGAATTGCGCAATTGGCGGGACATTTTGCAAAAGCTTGTGATCGTCTGTCCGGCGACCTAAGCTGTTCCTTGTCCAAGGGGGGTCCCGACAAGGGGCTGAGATACCGATGGTCGCCAGTCCAACTGGCGTCGGCGCGGTGACCCTTTGAACCTGATCCGGGTCATGCCGGCGAAGGGAATGGATACATCCTTTGCGCGACAACACCGGATCTCCGTCTGCCAACCAGCCACGGGAGATCCATCATGGACACCATCGTCACCGCCATCGCCCCGACCGTCACGACGGGGCCGCTGCCTGCATCCCGCAAGGTCTATGCAACGCCCGAGGCCGCGCCCGACCTGCGCGTGCCCCTGCGCGAGATCGAGCTGTCGTCGGCCGCCGAGCCTCCGGTGCGCGTCTACGACACGACCGGTCCTTACACCGACTCCGATACTGCGATCGACGTGCGCAAGGGCCTCGCCCAGACGCGGCGCACCTGGGTCCTCGAGCGCGGCGGTGTCGAGGACTATGCCGGCCGCGCCATCCAGCCGATCGACAACGGCAACGTGAAGGAATCCGTGCTGCGGCCGTTTCCCCATACGCCGCGGCCCTTGCGCGGCATTGACGGCAAGCCGATCACCCAGTTCGAATGGGCGCGTGCCGGCGTCATCACCAAGGAGATGATCTACGTCGCGGCGCGCGAGAATCTGGGCCGCAAGCAGGTCCTCGACGAGGCCGAGGCGCGGCTGGCCGACGGCGAGAGCTTCGGCGCGGCGCTACCCGCCTTCATCACACCGGAGTTCGTGCGCCAGGAGATCGCCTCCGGACGCGCCATCATCCCGGCGAACATCAATCACACCGAACTCGAACCGATGATCATCGGTCGGAACTTCCTGGTGAAGATCAACGCCAACATCGGCAACTCCGCCGTTTCCTCGTCGATGGAGGAGGAGGTCGAGAAGATGGTGTGGGCGATCCGCTGGGGCGCCGACACCGTCATGGACCTGTCGACCGGCCGGAACATCCACGACACGCGCGAATGGATCGTGCGCAACGCGCCGGTCCCGATCGGCACGGTGCCGATCTACCAGGCGCTGGAGAAGGTGGGTGGCGATCCGACGAAGCTGTCCTGGGAAGTCTTCCGCGATACGCTGATCGAACAGGCCGAGCAGGGCGTCGACTACTTCACCATCCATGCCGGTGTGCGCCTCGCGCACGTGCCGCTGACGGCCAGCCGGGTCACCGGAATCGTGTCCCGCGGCGGCTCGATGATGGCGCAATGGTGCCTCACCGAGCATCGCGAGAGCTTCCTCTACGAGCACTTCGGCGACATCTGCGACATCATGCGCAAGTACGACGTCTCGTTCTCACTGGGCGACGGGCTGCGGCCGGGCTGCAACGCCGACGCCAACGACGCCGCGCAGTTCGCCGAACTGGAGACGCTGGGCGAACTCACCAAGGTCGCCTGGGAGAAGGGGTGCCAGGTCATGATCGAAGGGCCGGGCCACGTGCCCATGCACAAGATCAAGGCCAACATGGACAAGCAGCTGCGCGAATGCGGCGAAGCGCCGTTCTACACGTTGGGGCCGCTCGTCACCGACATCGCGCCCGGCTACGACCACATCACTTCGGGCATCGGCGCCGCGATGATCGGCTGGTTCGGCACGGCGATGCTCTGTTATGTGACGCCCAAGGAGCATCTCGGCCTGCCGGATCGAGATGATGTGAAGGTCGGGGTCATCACCTACAAGATAGCGGCTCATGCGGCCGATCTGGCCAAAGGCCATCCCGCGGCCCGGCTGCGCGACGACGCCCTGTCCCGGGCGCGGTTCGACTTCCGCTGGCGCGACCAGTTCAATCTCTCGCTCGATCCCGCCACGGCCGAGAAGTTCCACGACGAGACCATGCCCAAGGAAGCCCACAAGACCGCGCATTTCTGCTCGATGTGCGGTCCGAAGTTCTGCTCCATGCGTATCACCCAGGACATCCGGGACTATGCGAAGAAGGGCATGGACGAGATGAGCGCCAAATTCCGGGCCGGCGGCGGCAGCCTCTACGTCGAGGACAAGCCCGCCGACTAGGGGGCTTTCGTTCGGGGTCCGAGGGGTCTTTTCGGCCTCTCGGACGTTGCACTCCCCGGTCAGCGCCTGTCGCCTTGCGTCTGCCACTTACGTGGGGGAGACTCCGCGACGTCAGCTCGTATGTGAAACGAGCTGAATTTTCTGGGGTGTATGAGACGAATGAAGCGGCTGCGAACCCTTCTCGGGATCGGTTTCGGGCTGGCCGTGGTGGCTGGCGCGGGCTGGTACATTTCGCAGTCGGGCTCGGCGCCGCCTGCTCGTCCGGCTGCCGGGCGGTTTGCCGCGGGCGCGGCGGTCCCCGTGGGCGTGGCCACCGCTGCCAAGGGTGAAATCCCCATCGTGCTGCGCGCGCTGGGCACGGTGACGCCCCTCCAGACCGTCAACGTGAAGACCCAGATCACCGGCCAGCTGACCGAGGTCTATTTCCAGGAAGGCCAGATGGTGAAGCAGGGCGAGCTGCTCGCCCAGGTCGACCCGCGCCCCTACGAGGTCGCCCTGCAGCAGGCGATCGGCCAGCAGCAGCGCGACGAGGCGCTGCTCAAGAACGCGCAGATGGATCTCGAGCGCTATCGCAAGCTGGTGCAGCAGGATTCGATCGCGCGGCAGCAATACGACACGCAGATGTCGCTGGTGCGCCAGTACGAGGCCGCGCTGGTCATCGACCAGGCACAGGTCGACGCCGCCAAGCTCAACGTCACCTATACAAAAATCGTCGCGCCGCTCACCGGCAAGATCGGCCTGCGCATGGTCGACAAGGGCAACTACGTCACCATGGGCGATGCCAGCAGCATTTGCGTCATCATCCAGGTGCAGCCGATCTCGGTCCTGTTCACGATCCCCGAGGATTCCCTACCGCTGGTGCGGCAACGGCTGAAGACCGGCGAAAACCTCGAAGTGCGCGTGCTCGATCGCTCGCAGAAGAACGAGCTGGCCGTCGGCCGCCTCGACACGACCGACAACGTGATCGACCTCACGACCGGCACGGTGAAGCTGCGCGCCATCTTCGACAATACCGACGAATCGCTGTTCCCCAACCAGTTCGTGAACGTCCGCCTGCTGGCCGACACGGTGAAGGATGCCGTCGTCGTGCCCGTCGCCGCGATCCAGCGCGGCCAGCCCGGCACCTTCGTCTACCTGGCGAAGGCCGACGATTCGGTGGAGATCCGGGTCGTGGAACTTGGCGTGACCGACGGCGAGAAGGTGGCGATCCTCAAGGGCCTCAAGGTCGGCGACCAGGTCGTGATCGACGGCGTCGATCGGCTGCGCGATGGCGCCAAGATCCGCAAGCCGACGCCGGCGCCGCGCGCCTCGGCGGGACCGCCGGTCGCCAACGCGCCGCCGGACGCCCCGGCCGAGGGCCAGCGCCGGCGTCAGCAGGCCAACGGTGGTAGTGGAGCCAATCCCGGCAGCGGCGTCGGCCGTCCGGCCACGCAAACCAACCAGTAGAGTCGTCGCGACATGAATCCGTCGCGGATCTTCATCGAGCGACCGGTCGCGACCTCGCTCTTCATGGTCGCGATCATGCTGGTCGGCATCATCGCGTACCGCTTCCTGCCGCTCTCCGCGCTGCCGCAGGTCGACTATCCGACGATCCGCGTCCTCACGATCTATCCCGGTGCCAGCCCCGAGGTGATGACGACGTCGGTCACCGCGCCGCTGGAACGCCAGTTCGGGCAGATGCCGGGCCTCAACCAGATGACGTCGACCAGCTCGGCCGGCGCCTCGTCGATCACCCTGCAGTTCGACCTGAAGCTCGGGCTCGATATCGCCGAGCAGCAGGTCCAGGCCGCCATCAATGCCGCCGGCAATCTCCTGCCGGGCGATCTGCCGTCGCCGCCGATCTACGCCAAGTTCAATCCGGCAGACGCGCCGGTGCTGACGCTCGCCGTCACCTCGAAGACCGAGCCGCTCACCAAGGTCCACGATCTGGTCGACACGAGGCTGGCGCAGAAGATCTCGCAGCTTCCGGGCGTCGGCCTGGTGAATCTCGAAGGTGGCCAGAAGCCCGGCGTCCGCATCCGCGCCAACCCGACCGCGCTCGCCGCCTACGGCCTCAACATCGACGATCTGCGCACCACCATCTCCAACGCCAACGTCAATACGCCGAAGGGCAACTTCGACGGGCCGGCGCGTGCACTCACCATCAACGCCAACGACCAGATCACCGATCCCGAAACGTTCCGCGACATCATCGTGGCCTATCGCAACGGCGCGCCGGTGCGCATCCGCGACGTGGCGACGGTCGAGGAAGGCCAGGAAAACACCCGCATCGCCGCCTGGGCGAACAATACGCAGGCGGTGATCGTCAACGTCCAGCGCCAGCCCGGCGCCAACGTCATCGAGGTGGTGGACCGCATCAAGGCCCTGCTGCCGACCTTGCGCGAAACGCTGCCCAGTTCGCTGGATATCACCATTCTCACCGATCGGACGCTGACCATCCGGGCTTCCGTCCGCGACGTGCAGATAGAACTGTGCTTCGCCGTCATCCTGGTCGTGGCGGTGATCTTCGCCTTCCTGGGCGATGCGCGGGCGACGGTCATCCCGAGCCTCTCGGTGCCGCTGTCGCTGGTCGGCACGCTGGCGGTGATGTATCTCGCCGACTTCAGCCTCAACAACCTGTCGATCATGGCGCTCACCATCGCCACCGGCTTCGTCGTCGACGACGCCATCGTCATGATCGAGAACATCGCGCGCTACATCGAGCGCGGCGACGATCCGAAGACGGCCGCGCTCAAGGGCTCGAAACAGATCGCCTTCACGGTCGTGTCACTCACCGTCTCGCTGATCGCCGTGCTGATCCCGCTGCTGTTCATGAGCGACGTGGTGGGCCGACTGTTCAGCGAATTCGCCGTCACCCTGTCCGTCACCATCCTGATCTCCGGCGTCGTGTCGCTCACCCTCGTGCCGATGCTGTGCGCCCAGTTCCTGCGCCGGCGGCCCCACGGCGCCAGCGCATCGCAGGCGGAGACCAAGGCTGCCGTGGAGTCGGAGACGATGGGGACGGGCTGGTTCTCCGGCGTCATCCGGTTCTACGACCGCTGCCTGATCGTCGTGTTCCGGCACCAGGCGCTCACCCTGCTGGTCGCCGTGGGCACGGTGGTGCTGACGGTCGCGCTCTATGTCGTCATTCCCAAGGGCTTCTTCCCGGTGCAGGACACCGGCCTGATCCAGGCCGTGACCGAGGGGCCGCAGAGTGTCTCCTTCGCCGCGATGAGCGAGCGCCAGCGCGCGCTCGCGGAGGCGATCCTCAAGGACCCCGACGTCGAGAGCCTGACGTCCTTCGTCGGCGTCGACGGCACCAATCCGACGCTCAATTCGGGCCGCATGCTGATCAACCTCAAGCCGCGCAGCGAGCGAACGCTGACGGCGACCCAGGTGATCCGCCGGCTTCAGCAGGAGACTTCGGGCGTTCGCGGCATCTCGCTCTTCATGCAGCCGGCCCAGGATCTCACCATCGATTCGGCGGTGAGCCGCACGCAGTACCAGTTCGTCCTGGAATCGGCCAATGCCGCCGAGTTCGACGTCTGGGTGCCGCGCCTGATGGACCGGCTGGCAAAGCAGCCCGAGCTGATCGACGTCACGAGCGATCTGCAGAACAAGGGCCTGTCGATGTTCATCCGGATCGACCGGGATGCCGCGGCGCGCTTCGGCATCACGGCCGCCACGGTCGACAACGTGCTCTATGACGTGTTCGGCCAGCGCATCGTCTCGACGGTCTACACGCAGTCCAACCAGTACCGGGTGATCTACGAAGTCGAACCCGAGATGGTGCGCTCGCTCGCCTCGCTCAACGACCTGTACCTGCCGAGTTCGACGGCCGGCAAGCAGGTGCCGCTGTCGGCCATCGCGACGTTCGAGGAGCGCACCGCACCGCTGCGACTCGACCGGTTCGGCCAGTTTCCGGCCACCACCATCTCCTTCAACCTGGCGCCGGACTTCGCGCTGGGGCAGGCGGTCGACGCCATCGTCGCCGCCCAGCGCGAGATCGGCATGCCGCGCTCGATCACGACGCACTTCCAGGGCGCGGCGCTGGCCTTCCAGAAGTCGCTCGACAGCCAGCTCCTGCTGATCCTGGCCGCCATCGTCACCGTCTACATCGTGCTGGGCGTGCTCTACGAGAGCTACATCCATCCGATCACGATCCTCTCGACCCTGCCGTCGGCGGGCATTGGGGCGCTGCTCGCGCTGATGCTGGCCGGGACCGACCTCAGCATCGTGGCCATCATCGGCATCGTGCTGCTGATCGGCATCGTGAAGAAGAATGCGATCATGATGATCGACTTCGCGCTCGACGCCGAACGCAACGAGGGCAAGGCGCCGAAGGAGGCGATCCACCAGGCCTGCCTGCTGCGCTTCCGGCCGATCCTGATGACGACGGTCGCGGCCCTGGTCGGTGCGCTGCCGCTGATGCTGGGCACCGGCACAGGCTCGGAGCTGCGCCAGCCGCTGGGTCTCACCATCGTCGGGGGGCTGATCGTCAGCCAGCTGCTGACGCTCTTCACCACGCCGGTGATCTATCTCGCCTTCGACCGGCTGGGCCGCCGCCTGCGCGGCATGCCGCTCGATACGCCGCTCCATCCGCTGCGCGCCAAGGCGGGAGAGGGCACGCCGTGAACCTGTCGGCGCCCTTCATCGCGCGCCCCGTGGCCACGACCTTGCTGACGATCGGGCTGGCGCTTGCCGGCCTGGTGGCCTTCTTCGGCCTGCCGGTGTCGCCGCTGCCCAAGATCGACTTCCCCACCATCCAGGTGACGGCGAGCCTGCCCGGCGCCTCGCCGGAGACGGTGGCGACCAGCGTGACGACGCCGCTCGAACGGCGGCTGGGCGCGATCGCGGGCGTGACCGAGATCACCTCGTCGAGCACGGTCGGCAATTCGCGCATCACGCTGCAGTTCGACCTGTCGCGCGACATCGACGGCGCCGCGCGCGACGTCCAGGCGGCGATCAGCGCCGCCCGCGCCGACATGCCCGCCGACCTGCGCAGCAATCCGCAGTACCGCAAGATCAATCCCGCCGACGCGCCGGTCATGGTGATCGCGCTCACCTCGAACACGCTGGGCCAGGGCCGGCTGTTCGATGCCGGCTCCAACATCCTGCAGCAGAAGCTCAGCCAGGTGAGCGGGGTCGGCCAGGTGCAGCTGGGCGGCAGTTCGCTGCCGGCGGTCAGGGTCGAGCTCAACCCCACGGCGCTCAACAAATACGGGATCGGCCTCGAAAGCGTGCGGGCGGCGCTGGCCGCTGCCAACGCCAACTCGCCCAAGGGCGCCATCGAGGTCGGCGACCGGCGCTTCCAGATCTACTCCAACGACCAGGCGACCGTCGCCGACGAATACCGCTCGCTGATCATCGCCTGGCGCAACGGCGCGCCGGTCCGGCTGTCGGACGTGGCGGAGGTGATCGATTCGACCGAGAACATCCGCAACGAGGGTCAGGCCAACGGCAAGCGCTCGGTGCTGGTCATCATCTACAAGCAGCCCAACGCCAACATCATCGAGACGGTCGACGAGATAAAGGCGCTGCTGCCCGAGCTGCAGGCCTCGATGCCGAACGACGTCGAGCTGCAGGTCGTGAGCGACCGCACGACGACGATCCGCGCCGCCCTCAAGGAGGTCGAGCAGGCGCTGGTGATCGGCGTCGTGCTCGTGGTGCTGGTGACCTTCGCGTTCCTGCGCTCGGCGCGCGCCGGCTTCATCGCCGCGGTGACCGTGCCGGTGTCGCTGGTCGCCACGTTCGGCGGCATGTACCTGCTGGGCTACAGCCTGAACAACCTGTCGCTGATGGCGCTCACCATCGCGGCGGGCTTCGTCGTCGACGACGCGATCATCGTGCTGGAGAACGTGACCCGCCACCTCGAGGCCGGCATGTCGCGCATGGAGGCGGCACTCAAGGGCGCCCGCGAAGTCGGCTTCACGGTCGTGTCAATGAGCGTCTCGCTGATCGCCGTCTTCATCCCGATCCTGCTCATGAGCGGCATCGTCGGCCGCCTGTTCCGCGAGTTCGCGGTGACCCTGTCGATGGCGATCCTGATCTCGATGGTCGTGTCGCTCACGACCACGCCCATGATGTGCGCCTACGTGCTGCGGCCGCCGGGCGCCCATCGCGAGCCCGGTTTCCTGGCCCGCCTCAGCGAACGCGGCCTGGGCGGCCTGCAGCGCCTCTATGGCCGCAGCCTCGGGCTGGTGCTGCGCCATCCGCTGCTCACCATGTTCGTCTTCCTGGCGACGGTGCTGCTCAACATCCATCTCTATGTGACGATTCCCAAAGGCTTCTTTCCGCAGCAGGACACGGGCCGCATCATGGGCGGCATCCGCGCCGACCAGAGCATTTCCTTCCAGGCCATGCGGCGGAAGTTCCGCCAGTTCGTCGAGATCGTGCGGTCCGACCCGGCGATCGAAAGCGTGGCCGGCTTCACCGGCGGCGGGCAGACGAACTCCGGCTTTCTCTTCGCAACCCTGAAGCCCCTCAGCGAACGTGAGGTCACGGCCGACCAGGTGATCGCGCGGCTCAGGCCGAAGCTCAACCAGGTCCCCGGCGCCATGCTGTTCATGCAGGCGGTGCAGGACATCCGTGTCGGCGGCCGGCAGGGAAACGCGCAGTATCAGTTCACCTTGCAGGCCGATACGCTGTCCGACCTCTACACTTGGGGGCCGCGGCTCACGCAGGCGCTGCAGGCCGATACCTCGGTGATCACCGACGTCGATTCCGATCAGCAGCAGCGCGGGCTGCAGCTCAACCTGACCATCGACCGCGACGCGGCGAGCCGTCTCGGCATATCGACGCGCAACATCTCCGCGACGCTCTACGACGCCTTCGGCCAGCGCCAGGTCTCGACCATCTACAATGCCCTCAACCAGTACCACGTGGTCATGGAAGTGGCGCCGCAATGGTGGGAGAGCCCGGAATCGCTGAAGGACATCTATGTCAGCAAGTCCGGCGGTGCGGTGAGCGGCACGCAGTCGACGGGCGGCATTACCTCTTCAACCACGACATCCACGTCCAGCGGAGCGGCCGGTACCGGCGCGCAGACCATCGATGCGGCGCAGGCGGTCCGCAACCTGCGCACCAACCAGATCGCCGTCAGCGGCCGCGGTTCGGCTTCGACGGGAGCGGCGGTGAGCACGACACCCGAAACCCTGGTGCCGCTCTCGGCAGTGACGCGCTGGGACTACGGCACGACGCCGCTCGCCGTGAACCACCAGAGCATGTTCGTGGCCAGCACCGTGTCCTTCAACCTGGCGCCGGGCAAGACCTTGAGCGATGCCGTTCAATACGTGAACGACACGATGCGCGAGATCGGCGTGCCCACGACCCTGCACGGCGCCTTCCAGGGAACGGCGCGGGCCTTCCAGCAGTCGCTCAACAACCAGCTCCTGCTGGTGCTGGCGGCGCTGGCGGCCGTCTACATCGTGCTGGGCATTCTCTACGAGAGCTACATCCACCCCATCACCATCCTGTCGACCCTGCCGTCGGCCGGCATCGGCGCATTGCTGGCACTGCAGTTGTCGGGCGTCGAATTCAGCATCATCGCCATGATCGGCGTGCTGCTGCTGATCGGCATCGTGAAGAAGAACGCCATCATGATGATCGACGTGGCGCTGGAGCGCGAACGCGGCGAGGGGCTCGAACCCTCCGTCGCCATTCATCAGGCGGCGATCCTGCGGTTCCGGCCCATCCTCATGACGACCATGGCGGCAATCCTCGGCGCCCTGCCGCTGGCCATCGGCTATGGCGATGGCGCGGAGTTGCGCCGACCCCTCGGCATCTCGATTATCGGCGGCCTCATCGTGAGTCAGATCCTGACCCTGTACACAACACCCGTGATCTACCTCTATCTCGACCGCTTCCGCCGCCGCGACCGCGACCAGCCAAGCCGCGTCGCGCGCGTGATGGGTAGCGGCGGCGTGCCGGCATGAGGCGTAGCGCGGCGCTTCTTCCCCTGCTGCTGGTCTCGGGCTGTCTCGTCGGGCCGGACTACGAGCGCGCGCCGCCGGCCAGTGCCGTGGCCCCACAGTACAAGGAGGCGGAGCTGCCGCCGGGCGCGGCTTCTCTCTTCCGTCCGGCCCAGCCGAGCGACGGCGCGGACCGCGGGCAGTGGTGGCGGGTCTACGGCGATCCGACCCTCGACGGTCTCGCGGCCCAGGTCGACGTCTCGAACCAGAACCTGAAGATCTTCGAGGCCAACTACCGGCGGGCACGGGCGCTGATCCGCCAGGACCAGTCGGTGCTCTATCCCAGCATCTCCGGCACCGGCTCAGCCCAGCAGACCGGCACGGGCGGCCAGCGCGGCACCGGCACGAGCGCCACCTCGACGGTGACGCGCTCCGATTCTACGGTGGGCCAGTTCTCGACCGGCGGCACGCTCACCTGGGAGATCGACCTGTGGGGCACGTTGCGCCGCCAGGTCGAGAGCGATTCGGCGGCGGCGCAGGCCAGCGACGCCGATCTCGCCAATGCGCGCCTGTCGGCGCAGACCGACCTGGTGACGAACTACGCCTCGCTGCGTATCTCCGACGATCGCAAGCGGCTCTATGAGGCAACCGTCGCGGCCTATCTGCGCTCGATGCAGATCGCGCAGAACCAGGTCGACGCCGGCATCGTCTCGCGGGTCGACCTCGTGCAGGCGCAGACCCAGTACGAGCAGACGCGCGCCCAACTCGTGAACGAAAGCATCAACCGTGCGCTGCTCGAGCATGCGATCGCGCTCCTGGTCGGCAAGGCGCCGTCGGAAGTGACCATCGAGCCAGCGACGACGCGGCTCACCGTGCCCACGGTCGATTCCGGCGTGCCGTCGACCCTGCTGGAGCGGCGGCCCGACATCGCCTCGGCCGAGCGCCAGATGGCGGCCGCCAATGCGCAGGTCGGCGTCGCCAAGGGTGCCTACTATCCGCAGATCTCGCTGGGCGCGACGATCGGCTTCCTGAGCGGCGGCCTGGGGTCGCTGCTGCAGCTCGGCACCGCCGCCTGGTCGGTGGGTCCGCAGATCGCCGGCACCCTGGTAGACGGCGGCGGCATCGCCGCGCAGGTCCAGGGCGCGCGCGCGGGCTACGACGCCACGGTCGCGACCTATCGCCAGACCATCCTGACGGCCTTCCAGCAGGTCGAGGACGCGCTCGCCCAGCAGCGGATCCTCGTGCAGCAGGAACAGGTGCAACGTGCCGCCGTCGCCGCCGCCCGCGAAGCCGAGCGACTCTCCCTCAATCAGTATCGCGTCGGCACCGTGCCCTACACGACCGTGGTCCAGACGCAGACCGCGGCGCTGTCCGCCGAACAGACGCTGCTCACCATCCGCCTCAACCGGCTGGTCGCCAGCGCCAACCTGGTGAAGGCACTGGGCGGCGGATGGCGACAGGAGGACCTGCCGCCGCCGGTGCCGATCGGCGGGCTGAAGCAGGCCAACCCGGCGCCGCCGGCCTTCCCGCCACCCACTGCACAGCCGGTCTCTTCACCCGGGCGGTAGAGGGAAATATTTTGCTGCGGCGGTGGCGGCCGGGAGGCTGAACCGGTGGTTCGCCCGTCGGACGTCGGCAGCCATTCCCTTTGACTGCGACGCTACTTGCCATGAGTTTGGCCGCTCCCCGCAACCCCGCAGGCCGACCATGACCAACTCCCGCCATCCCGAGACCCTGTCGCTGCATGCCGGCTGGCGCGCCGATGCCACGACCGGCTCGGTCGCCGTGCCGATCCACCAGACGACGTCCTATCAGTTCCGCGACACCGAGCATGCGTCGAACCTGTTCGCGTTGAAGGAACTCGGCAACATCTACACCCGCATCGGCAATCCGACGCTTGACGTGCTGGAGCAGCGCGTCGCGGCCCTCGAGGGCGGTGCCGCGGCACTCGCCGTGAGTTCGGGGCAGGCGGCCTCGGCCTTCGCGATCCAGAACCTGGCCAAGGCGGGCGACAATGTCGTGAGTTCGACCGACCTCTACGGCGGCACCTGGAACCTGTTCGCCCACACGCTGAAGGACCAGGGGATCGAGGTCCGCTTCGTCGATCCGGCCGATCCGCAGGCCTTCGCCCGCGCCACCGACGACCGCACCCGCGCCTACTATGCCGAGACGCTGCCCAATCCGAAGCTCGCGGTCTTCCCGATCCGGGAGGTGGCAGACATCGGCCGGCCGCTGGGCATTCCGCTGATCGTCGACAATACGGCGGCGCCGCTCCTGGCCCGGCCGTTCGATCATGGCGCGGCGGTGGTCGTCTATTCCGGCACCAAGTATCTCGGCGGCCACGGCACCTCGATCGCCGGCCTGATCGTCGATGGCGGCAATTTCGACTGGGCCGCGCATCCCAAGCGCCAGCCGGCGCTGAACACGCCGGACCCCAGCTATCACGGTGCGGTCTGGGTCGAGGCGGTGAAGCCGATCGGCCCGGTGGCCTACATCATCAAGGCGCGCACGACCTTGCTGCGCGACCTGGGATCGGCGCTGTCGCCGTTCAACGCCTTCCTGATCCTGCAGGGCATTGAGACCGTGACCTTGCGCATGGAACGCCATGTGAAGAATGCCCAGGCCGTCGCCGACTTCCTCGCGAAGCGGCCCGAGGTGGCCAAAGTCATCCACCCGTCGCAGCAGACCGGCGAGAGTCGGCGACGCGCCGACACCTATCTCAAGGGCGGCTATGGCGGGCTGGTCGGCTTCGAGCTGGCGGCCGGCCGCGAGGCGGGACGGCGCTTCATCGATTCGCTGAAGCTCCTCTATCACGTCGCCAATATCGGCGACGCGCGCAGCCTCGCGATCCATCCGGCCTCGACCACGCACTCGCAGCTTTCGGCGGAGGAGCAGCGCGCGACCGGCGTCTCGGACGGCTATGTGCGACTGTCGATCGGCCTCGAGCACATCGACGACATCCTCGCCGACCTGGCCCAGGCGCTCGACGCCGCGGGCAAGTAGAGCGCGGCCCGGCTCAGTCGGGCGTCCAATCGGTAACGTGCGCGGCCCGCTCGGGCCGCGCCGGAACCGGTGCGGTCGAGAGCGCGGGCGTCCCGGCGGTGAGGAAGCCCACCAGGCGCGACGGCGCCTCGAAGCCCAGCATCTTGTTGACGTTGGGATCGTAGGCATTGGGGCCGGTCACCCACATGCCGCCATAGCCCAGCATGTGCAGCGCGTTCAGCATGTTCATCGCGGCGGCGCCGGCGGCGAGCAGTTGCTCGATCTCGGGAATGTTGCCGGGTTTCACGACGGCGCCGACGGCAATCAGCATCGGCGTCCGTCGAACCCAGGCGCGATAGCGTTCGGCGAGGGCTTCGGCATTCGCCGGATCGCGCACGGCGGCGGCATCGCCCAGCCGCTCGCCGAAGGCGAGGCGCGCCTCGCCGCGAATCACGACGAAGCGCCAGGGCTTCAGGCGCCCATGGTCGGGGGCCCGCAGGCCCGCATCGAGGATCAGGTCGAGGTCGGCGCCGGCGGGCGCCGGCTCCTGCAGGGGCCCCGCCGAACGGCGGGACAGCAATTGGTCGAGGGCCAGCAGACGGGGCTCGCGCGCATGGGTGATGTCAGGCATGACGCCACTTCTACATCAAATGCAAACGAGTGTCATTTGCATATCAAGCGGCTGCTCGCACGGCTTGACCGGTTTTTCGTTGTAGAAGGCATAGTGACGGCGTCGTCGGCGGATGGAGGGAATGCCATGGATCTGGGACTGGCCAACAAGCATGCGCTGATTACCGGCGCGACCGCCGGTATCGGTTACGCCATCGCCAAGGGTCTCGCCGCCGAAGGCGCGAGCGTGGTGATCACGGGCCGCGGGCAGGCGGGCGTCGACGCCGCGTTGAGGCGGCTCAGGGAAGCCGTCCCGGAAGCCAAGGTCACGGGTATCGCCGCGGATTGCGCCACGGCAGAGGGCGCGAAGGTCGTGTTCGGCCAGGTGCCGCAGATCGACATCCTGGTGAACAACCTCGGGATCTATGGCCGCATGCCGGCCTTCGAGATCGACGACGGCGAATGGCAGCGCTTCTTCGAGGTCAACGTCATGAGTGGCGTGCGCTTCACGCGCCACTACGCGCCGGGGATGGCCGGGCGGGGCTGGGGCCGTATCGTCTTCGTCTCCAGCGAATCGGCGCTGAACATTCCCAAGGAGATGATCCACTACGGCATGACGAAGACCGCGCAGCTTTCCCTGTCGCGCGGCTTCGCCATGGAACTCGCGGGCACGGGGGTCACGGTGAACGCCTTGTTGCCGGGCCCGACCCACACCGAGAATACCGACCGGATGCGCGCCGAGCGCGCCCAAGCCACGGGCGTGAGTGTCGCGGAGATCGAGGCGGGCTTCCTGCGCGACTTCCGGCCGACCACGCTGATCCGCCGCTTCACCTCACCGGAGGAGGTGGCGGCGCTGGGCGTCTATCTCTGCAGCGAAGCCGCGTCCGGCACCTCGGGCGCCGCCATGCGTGTCGATGGCGGCGTGGTGAACCAGATCATGTGAAGGCTCAGCCCATGTCGAGCTTGAGGCCTTCCTTGTCGATGACGCCCTTCCATTGCGCGATCTGCGCGGTGACGAAGGCGTTGAACTGCTCGGGCGTGCCGTAGGCGGGGAAGCCCGCCATGGCCTTGATGCGCTCCAGCGTCTTCGGGTCGGCGAGCCACGCCTTCATCTGGGCATTGAGGGAATCGACGATCGGCTTGGGCGTGTTGGCCGGCAGGAAGACGCCGAACCAGGTCGACACGTCGAAGGGCTTCAGCTCCGGCATGGTCTCGCAGATCGGGACCAAGTCGGGGGTCATCGGGTTGCGCTGCGCCGAGGTGAGGCCCAGCGCCCGCAGCTTGCCGGCGCGCACGAACTCGATGGCGGTCGTCAGATTGTCGAAGAAGAACTGCGTGACCCCGGCCGTCAGGTCGGCGAGCGCGGGCGCCGCACCGCGATAGGGGATGTGCTCGGCCTTCGTGCCGGTGAGCTGCAGGAACCAGGCGCCGCACAAATGGGGCGACTGGCCGGTGCCGGACGAGGCGTAGGAGGCCTTGCCGTTCTGCGCCTTGAGCCAGGCCACGAACTCCGGCACCGTCTTGGCCGGCACCGACGGGTGGACGACCAGCACGTTGGGCGCGGTGATCGCATTGGACACCGGGATCAGGCTGGCCGGCGTATAGGGCATGTTGCGGTAGAGCGAATAGGCGATCGACTGCGGGCCGATGTTGCCCATCAGGATCGTGTTGCCGTCGGGAGCCGACTTGGCGACCTCGGTCGAGCCGATGACGCCGCCGGCGCCCGACTTGTTGTCGACGACGCAGGACTGGCCCCAGGCCTCGGTGAGATGGGTGGCCAGCAGGCGGGCCGCGATGTCCGTCGTGCCGCCCGGTGCGGCGGGGCACACCATGCGGACGTTCTGGGTCGGCTTCCACGCCGCCTGGGCCTGCAGGCCCCGAGGCAGCAAGGCTGCGGCGGGCAGGGCGGCGGCCGCGCCCAGCGCGGCGCGGCGAGACAGTATACGAGCCATGAATTCCTCCCTTGATTCGTCTTTGTTACCGACGACCTAGCATGGCCGCGCTGGCAAATCCGCCACAATTCCCGTATCTATTCGCCGTGCGGTTGCCCCCAAACCGCCGGGCTTTTCCGGCGGTTTTTCCCCTCGTTTCAACGGGTCCGCGCCAAGGAGGAACATCTTGAAGAGGCGCACTTTCGTCTCCGGCTCGGTCGCGCTCGCCGCCGGTGCCCTGGCCGCCCCGGCCATCGCTGCCACGATCAAGCCCTACAGCTGGGATCTCAACCCGCCGATGGACTCGCGCGAGAACTTCATCGCCTGGGGCAAGGCCCGCGGTGAGGATCCCGTTTCCCTCGGCCAGCGCTGGGACCGTTTCCAGGCCCTGATCCGGAACAAGGACATCTGGGGCCAGGCGACGATGCGCGCCTTTCTGCTCACCCCGCGCGAAGAGTTCGCCTCGATCAGCCCGGCGATCGCCAAGCGCGGCTACGAGCATGCCTTCCTCGACATCGGTTACGGCGTGACCATGTCCGGCCCGCACGTCCAGGGCCGCATGACCAACGTCATCGACGTGAAGCGCGGTGAGAAGGTGCTCGAGATCGGCACCGGTTCGGGCGTGCAGTCGGCCTATATCGCCAACCTCACCGAGAATGCCTACACGATCGAGATCATCGCGCCGCTCGCCTCGCGCACGCGGGCGCTCTACGACCGGCTGATCGAAAAGGGCTACACCGAGTACAAGCATATCAAGACCAAGACGGCCGACGGCTTCTACGGTTGGGAAGAGGCCGGTCCGTTCGACAAGATCATCGTGACCTGCGGCATCGACCACGTGCCGCCGCCGCTGCTGCAGCAGCTCAAGGCCGGTGGCCTGATGGTGATTCCGGTCGGCCCGCCGGGCGCGCAGCGCGTGCTCAAGGTCACCAAGACGCAGGGCGCCGACGGCTCCATCACCACGAGCCGCGAGGACATCTACGGCGGCAAGATCGTGCCGTTCGTGCCCTTCACCAAGCTCGACGGCGACAAGATCGTCGGTACGCACAACCGCTGAGGTCGCCCCAAGCGACTTCCGAGAGACAATGTCATCCCGAGCATCGCGAGCGACCCTTCCGGCACCTGGCCCAGGGTCCCTCGCTTCGCTCGGGATGACATCGATTTTTGGGACGCAGGGAGTGCGCCCCCTCTAGAGATCGCATAAAGCGATCCAACAAAAACAACGGAGATCCCCCTTGTCCGTCACGGTCGATCTCGATCACCGCCCACCGCTCTCCTTCTATCTCTCCGTAGGCCTGGTCGCCGGCAGCATCATCGCGCTGCAGATCGGCATCATGCGCGTGTTCTCCGTCGGCAGCTGGGCCCATTTCGGCTCGCTGGTGGTGAGCCTCGCCATGTTCGGCTTCGGTCTCACCAGCGCTGTCATGTGCGTCGGCAAGAGCTGGTTCGAGCGCCACTGGATCGGGTCCGTGAAAGGCGCGCTGCTGGCCTTCGGCCCGCTGATGGTGGTGTGCAACCTCGCCGCCCAGCAGGTGCCGTTCAACGCGATCTTCCTGATTTCCGATCCGGTTCAGAAGTGGCGCCTGTTCGCCAACTTCGTGCTCTATTTCCTGCCGTTCCTGGCGGGTGCCCTGTATCTCGGCGTGATCTTCCTGAAGGCCAAGAAGACCTTCAGCCGCGTCTATTTCGCCGATCTCGTCGGCTCGGGCCTGTGCGGCCTCACCGTGCTGCTGGCGATGTACGCCTGGCGGCCCGACGACCTGATCATGGCGCCGCTGCTCCTGTGGCTGGCCGGTGGCATCCTGTGGTTCGTCGCGCTGGGCGATCGCCGCGGCATGGCGGCCATCGTCGTCGTCGCCATCCTGTCGGCTGCCGCGCACCATTTTGCGCCGCAGGTGCTGGGCATCCCCAAGCTCGCCGTGTCCGACTACAAGGGCGTTTCCTACGCCCGCAAATTCCCCGACGCCAAGCGCGTCTACGAACGCGCCTCGCCGTTCGGCTATATCGAGGTCTATTCCAGCTCGTACCTGCACTTCGCGCCGGGCCAGTCCGACAATGCGGCCTTCAATCTCGAGAAGATGCCGTCGAACGCCTATCTCGGCCTCTACATCGATTCCGAGGGGCCCGCCGGCATCATCAAGGACCTGCCGGCCGAACAGACGGCGTACTTCAAGTATCTGCCGATGTACTACCCCTACCTGCTGAAGAAGGACCCGAAGACCTTCGTGGTCCAGTTCGGCGGCGGCATCTCGACGGCGGTGGCGCTGAAGTCGGGCTCCAGCCAGGTCACGGTGGCCGAGGGCAATCCGGCTCTGCTCTCCGCCTTCCGCGAGGACAAGTTCCTGCGCGACTTCACCGGCGACGTCCTGAACAATCCGAAGGTCAACGTCATCGATTATGACGGCCGCCTCTACGTCGCCCATACCAAGAACCGCTACGACGTGATCGACCTGTCGCTGGCCGATTCGGCCGGCCTGTCGAGCCCCGGCGGCTTCTCGATCGTGGAGAAGTATTCCTACAGCCGCGAGGCGATGAGCGCCTACATGCGGGCGCTGACGCCCGGTGGCGTCCTGTCGGTGACCCTGTGGAACAAGGAAGAGCCGCCCAAGTCGGTGCTGAAGCTCTACGCCACGATGGCCGCCGCTGCCCGCGACATCGACGGCGGCAAGGACATCGCCCAGAAGTTCTACGTCGTCTCGTCCTATCTCTCGACCGCCACCGTGCTCTACAAGCGCGACGGCTTCACGCCGGCCGAGATCGAGCTGCTCAACGCCCACACCAAGGCGATGTCGTTCGACGAGATCTACTATCCCGGCCTCAAGGTCGACACGGCGGACCTGAAGCAGATCCTGTCGGACTATCGCGACCAGTTCTTCTTCGCCGGCCATGCGGTCGATCCGACCGCGCCTGCGGAGACGGAGCCCAACGACAAGCCGCCCCCCGGCGCGGGTACAGAGGGCGCACCGGGAGCGACCGCAGCCGTAGCCGACGGCCCGCCGCCTGCACCGGTCGTGCCGGCAACCGTGCTCGGCCGTCTCGCCTGGCATTATCTGATCGAGGGCGGCTGGCAGCAGGTTGCCGACCAGTACGTCTTCGACACCCGCATCCTGACCAATCACCAGCCGTACTTCGCCGCCTACATCAAGGTGCCCGACCTGCTGAAGTTCACTGACCGGCTCGAGCTGGTGCAGGACGAATGGGGCTACCTGCTGCTGTGGGCGACGCTGGGCATCGCCACGGTCTTCGCGCTTACCCTCGTGCTGTTCCCGGTCGTGTTCGGCTGGCGCACCATCTTCAGCCGCTACCCCGGCAAGGCCGGCACGATGCTGTATTTCCTGTGCCTCGGCCTGGGCTACATCATCGTCGAGGTGGGCATGATCTCCCACTTCATCCTGGCGCTCTCCAACGCCACGGTCTCGGCCTCGGTGCTGATCACCGGCATGCTGGTCTTCTCCGGCATCGGCAGCTTCTTCTCCGAGCGCTATCTCGACCGGGCGCGCTCGTTCATGCCGAAGGTGTTCCTCGCGATCTTCGTGATCCTGGCGACCTATGCCTTCACGATCGACTACGCGCTCGACTGGATCGGCACGCTGCCCTACGCGCTGCGCATCCTGCTCTGCCTGCTGATCGTCCTCCCGCCGGCCTTCCTCATGGGCTTCCCCATGCCGACGGCGATGACGATGCTGGGGCGCCTGGGCAAGGATCACATGTTCCTGTGGGCCTGGGGCATCAACGGCTGCTTCTCGGTGATCGGCGCCGCGCTGGTGCCGATCGTGGCGACCAGCTTCGGCCTCCCGGCCGTCGTCCTGGTCGGGGCCTTCGCCTACCTGATTGCGCTGCCCGCGTTCTTCTCCGTCATCAGGCCTCTGCCGCCCGTGACCACGGGGGCAGGGCGGACCGCGGTCGCGTGAAGCGGCGGGCGCTGCTGCTGGGGGCTCTCCTGATGCCGACCTCCGCGCACGCCCAGCCCAAGAAGCCCAAGAAACCCAGCAAGCGGCAGGCGCCCAAGCCTGCCGCGAAGCCCGCGCCGCTGCATGCCGCGAAGCCTGCGCCGCCTGCGCCGCCGCCCGGCTTGAAAGAGGCGAAGACGCAGCTCGTCGCGTTCGACGCCTCTCCCTTTCCCTATCGCAGCGTCATCCCGGGTACGACGAAGCCGTTTCTCGACGCGCGCGACGGCAAGCGGCGCGGTCACACGACGGGCCGCGGCGACGTCTACTGGGAGGAGACGACCTACAGCGATCGCCGCTCGCTGCTCTACCTGCCGCAGGGTTTCGATCCGTCGCGGCCGGTGATGATGCTGCTGTTCCTCCATGGCCAGGGCGCCACCCTGGAGCGCGACGTCGTGCTGCGCCAGGCCGTGCCGCGCCAGGTCGACGAGTCGGGCAAGAACATCGCGCTGGTCGCGCCGCAGCTGGCCTACGACGCCCTCGATTCGAGCGCCGGCAATTTCTGGCGCGGCGGACATTTCGCCCGGTATCTCGACGAGGCGGCGGAACGGCTGATGCGTCTGTATGGCGACCGTCGGGCCGGACGCGGCTTCAACCTCGCGCCCGTGACCATCGCCGCCTATAGCGGCGGCTACCTGTCGGCCGCCTATGCGCTGGAGCGTGGCGGCGCCAACCACCGCGTGAACGGCCTGATCCTGCTGGATGCGCTCTATGGCGAAGAGGACAAGTTCGCCGCCTGGTTCGCCGCCCGCCGCCGGCAGGCCTTCCTGGTGAGCGCCTTCACCGATTCGACCAAAGACGAGAACGCCACCTTGCAAGGGCTGCTGACCAAGCGACGCGTGCCCTTCACACGCACTGTCCCAAAAGGCCTGACTCCGGGTGCCGCCTGCTTCCTCGGACCGACGGGCGGCCTCGACATGCATGGCGATTTCGTTACACGCGCGTGGCAGCCGGACCCTTTGAAGCAGGCGCTTTCCCTGATTCCCGGATACGACCCGGTTCATGGTAAAAAGAACGCATGAACGACCCGCTGCGCCAGGAACTCCTGGAAATCTTCGCCGGCCGCGCCACCCGCCGGTACGGCCTGTCCGACATCAACCAGCTTCAGCATGCGCTGCAGTCAGCGGCGCTGGCCGAGGCCGATGGCGCGCCGCCGGCGACGGTGCTGGCCTCGCTGCTGCACGATGTCGGGCACATGATCCACGGGCTCGGCGAAGACCCGGCCTCGCAGGGCGTCGACGACGTGCATGAAGAGTTGGGCGCGAAATGGCTGGCCGAGCGCTTCGAGCCGGCGGTCAGCGAGCCCGTCCGACTGCACGTCACGGCCAAGCGCTATCTCTGCACGGTCGAATCCGATTACTTCGGCAAGCTGGCGGCCGATTCGGTGCGCAGCCTCGAACTCCAGGGCGGACTGATGTCGCCCGACGAGGTCGAAGCCTTTCGCGCCAACCCGTATCACGCCGAGGCCGTGCGGCTGCGCCGCTACGACGAGGAAGCCAAGGACCCGCGCGCCAGCACACCCGATTTCGACTACTACCTGCGCCACGTCCCGGCCTGCCGCCGCGCCTGAGGCCGCCATGATCTCCCGAACCGAAGTGGCGGCCGCCTGGGGCCTGATCCGTCCGCACGTGCGACGCACGCCGGTGATCGAGCTCGTTGCCGGCTCGCTCGGCGTGACGGCGCCCTTGGCCCTCAAGCTCGAATCGCTGCAGGTGAGCGGGACATTCAAGGGACGCGGGGCGTTCCACAAGCTGCTGGCCTCCAAGGTGCCGGCAGCCGGCATCATCGCCGCCTCGGGCGGCAATCACGGCGCCGCGGCGGCCTATGCGGCGCGCGCCCTGGGCCACAAGGCCGAGATCTTCGTGCCGACCATCGCCGCGCCGGCCAAGGTGGCGCGGCTGCGCAGCTACGGCGCGGTCGTGACCCAGATCGGTGCCGTCTATGCCGAAGCCCGCGCCGCCTCCGAGGCGCGCGCCGCCGAAACCGGTGCCCTCATGGTGCCGGCCTATGAGGACGAGGTCGTGTTCGCCGGCGCCGGCAGCGTCGCGCTGGAATTCGCCGAACAGGCGGAGTTCGACACGCTGCTGATCGCCGTCGGCGGCGGCGGCCTGATCGCCGGCTGCGCGGCCGCGATCGGTGCGTCGAAGAAGATCGTGGCCGTCGAAACCGAGGGCACGCCGACCCTGCACGAGGCGCTGAAGGCCGGAAAGCCGGTCGATGTAGCGATCTCCGGCATCGCCGCCGACGCGCTGGGTGCGAGCCGCATCGGCACGCCCAACTTCGAGGTCGCGCGTGCGCTGGTCCGCGGCTCCGTGCTTGTCACCGACGAGGCCGTGCGTGAGACGCAGCGCGCTCTGTGGGACGAGCTGCGCATCGTCGCCGAACCCGCCGGTGCGACCGGCCTCGCTGCCTTGCGCGCCGGCGTCTATCGTCCTGCGCCAGGCGAACGCGTCGCTACGCTGATCTGCGGCGCCAACACCGATCCAGGCTCGGTCGCGTAGCCAAGAGCGTCGGCGGCGTTATTTGGCGGCCGGCTTCAGCGATACCAAATCGAGGGTGATTGTCTTGCCGGGCGTGCGCCAGTCGGGAAAGCTTTCCTTGACCGAGGCCGAAACGGCCGGCGCCCACCAATGAATGTCACGGCCGTTCGAATCGGCCTTGCTTTCCTCGACACGGAAAGCGTCGAAGCTGCCGGCCGGCACCGTGACCTTCTCGTAGGCGGCCACGGTCATCGTGACGGTGGAGGTGTAGCTCTTGCCGTCGCGGCCGACGACGGTGACGGCATTCGTGATCTTGTTGCCGACCTTGAGCGGCCACAGCGCCTTCAGGTCGAGGCCTTTGGCGAAGGACTCGCCCTGGGCATCGACCGAGCCGACGAGGCCGCCGTGCACGCGCAGCGACTCGGCCTTGCCGTTCGAGAGGCTGTCGTACAGGCAGACGGTGGCGTCGTGACCCGAGGCCGTGTTCTCCTTCTCCAAGCCGTCGCCTCTGTAGGTGAATTGGGTGCCGCTGGGCGGACACTGGAAGGAGGCGGTCTGCGCGCAGACGCCGCCTGCGGCGACAGTGGCCAGCAGGGCGGCGAGGGCAATCGACTTCATGGTCTGAGATCCTCCAGAGGTCACGCGACTAAACGCGGCGGAGGCTCCGAGTCAAACTCGGCTAGCGCGAGACCTCGGTCACCACGGCGCGGTTGGCCTTGCCGGCGCCGTCGCTGAAGTCGTAGCGGATGGCGAACTTGTCGGCGAGCGAGATCCACCAGCGCGAGATCGTGCGCTGCCCCTTGTCGCCGGTCTCGTTCATCTCCACCAGGAACGCGTCGATCATCTTGTCGCCCGGCCCGGTGCGCCGCTCATGGCGCGCCACGGCGAAGGTGTAGGTCCAGCTCGTGCCGCCGGCCCTGTAGCTCGCCTCGATCTTCTTGCCGACTTCGAGCGGCCACAGGCGCTCGGGACGCAAGGCGGCGAGATAGGCGGTCAGGTCTGCGCCATCGGCCGACGGATTGTCGAACAGCAGCGCGCGCAGCTTGAAGGGCTCGCCGCCCACCCGGTCCATCAGGCAGTCCATGCCCTCGCGACCGCGGGCCACGACCTTGACGCCGCTGTCGTAGGTGAAGGTCGTGCCCGGATCGGGGCAGGCGAACTCCATGGTCTGGGCAGAGGCGGCGCCGGAAAGGGTTCCGGCGGCAAGCAGGGCGGCGGAGAAGGCGGGCAATCTCATGGCCGCGATCATAGCCCAATCAGACGAAATGGCACGCCGCCTGCACGCCGTTCCCCACGGCACGGAGCGCCGGCTTCTCGGCCCGGCAGCGGTCCTGGGCCATCGGGCAGCGCGAATTGAAGGGACAGCCGGGCGGCGGGTTCAGCGGGCTCGGCAACTCTCCTTGCAGCACCGTGCGTTGGCGCGCGCGCGCGAGCTTTGGGTTGGCGATCGGCGCCGCCGCCAGCAGGGCCCTGGTGTAGGGATGGCGGGGCTCGCGCCAGATCTGGTCGCGGCCGCCGACCTCGAACAGCATGCCGAGATACATCACCGCCACCCGGTCGGCGATGTGCTCGACCACGCTGAGATCGTGGCTGATGAAGAGATACGAGACGCCGAACTGGCTCTTCAGGTCTTCCAGCAAGTTGATGACCTGCGCGCGTACTGACACGTCGAGCGCGGAGACCGGCTCGTCGCAGATGATCAGCTTGGGGCTGAGCGCCAGGGCGCGGGCGATGCCGATGCGCTGGCGCTGGCCGCCCGAGAACTCGTGCGGGTAGCGCTGCTTGGCGTCGCTCGGCAGGCCGACCCAGCGCAGCAGCGTCTCGACCCGCTCGGCCGTGGCGTCGGCTTTCCAGCCGGCGAGCGTCAGCGGCTGGGCTACGGAGCGCCCCACCGTCGAACGCGGATTGAGTGAGCCGTAGGGGTCCTGGAAGATCATCTGCACCTTGCGGCGCATGTTGGTGAGCTGTTCGCGGTTGAGCGGCGCAATGTCGACGCCCTCGACCAGGATCTCGCCGCCGGCGACGGGCACCAGCTTCATGATCGCCTTGCCCAGGGTGGACTTGCCGCAGCCGGATTCGCCCACGAGGCCCAGGGTCTCGCCGACCGCAAGGTCGAGGCTGACGCCGTTCACGGCACGCACGACGCCGCCCGCGGTATTGAACTGGACGCGCACGTCGCGCAGGGACAGCAAAGACATGCTCAGCCTCCTTGCGCTGCGAAGCAGGCGACGAGGCGACCTGGGGCGGGCGCCGTGAGGGCAGGCTTCTCGGTGAGGCAACGGTCCATCACCCGCGGGCAGCGGGGCGCGAAGGCGCAGCCCTGCGGCAGGGCATTCAGCGGCGGCACCATGCCGGGAATGTCGGCCAGCCGCTCGGCGCGCTCGGCGCCCGGCGTCGGCGTCGCACCGATCAGGCCCACCGTGTAGGGATGCAGCGGGTTCTCGAACAGATCGTCGACCGAGGCCTCCTCGACCTTGCGGCCGGCATACATGACCACGACCCGGTCGGCGGTTTCGGCGACCACGCCGAGATCGTGGGTGATGAAGATCATCGCCATGCCGGCATCGGCCTGCAGCTTCTTCAGGAGCGCCAGCACCTGGGCCTGCACCGTGACATCGAGCGCCGTGGTCGGCTCGTCGGCGATCAGCACCGACGGGCTGCAGGCGATCGCCATGGCGATGATCACCCTCTGGCACATGCCGCCGGACAGCTGGTGCGGGTAGGCGTCGAGGCGGCGGGCGGCGTCGGGCATGCCGACCAGCTCCAGCAGCTCGTGGGCGCGCACGCGCGCCTGGCCGCGGCCGAGCTCGGTATGGGTCATCAGCACTTCGACGATCTGCTTCTCGACCGTGGCGACCGGGTTCAGCGAGCTGAGCGGGTCCTGGAAGATCATGCCGATCTCCTTGCCCCGGATGCCGAGCATGGCCTCCTCGGGCAGGGGCACGATGTCCCGTCCGTTGAGCTTCACCTGGCCGCCGACGATGCGGGCCGGCGGATCGGGCAGCAGGCGCATGATCGAGAGCGCCGACAGCGACTTACCGCAGCCGGACTCGCCTACCAGGGCCACGGTCTCGCCGGCGCCGACGCTCAGGCTGAGGCCATCGACGGCCTTCATCTCGCCGCGGCGGGTGAACAGCGTCGTCTGCAGGCCGGTGATTTCGAGGGGAAGGGCCGCGCCACTCATCACCGGTCCCTCAGCTTCGGATTGAGCGCGTCGTTCAGCCCGTCGCCCACCAGGTTGAGGCAGAGCACCGTGATCATGATCGCGATGCCCGGGATGGCACAGATGTACCAGGAGCTGCGGATGAGCTGGCGCCCGTCGCCGACCAGCCGGCCCCAGCTCGCGACATTGGGATCGCCCAGGCCAAGGAAGGAGACGGCCGATTCGAACAGGATGGCGCCGGCCACGACCAGCGAGGAGAGCACGATCACCGGCGGCAGGGCGTTGGGCAGGATCTCCGAGACGATGATGCGGAAGTCGCTCATGCCCATCGAGCGGCAGGCCTGCACGAACTCGCGATCGCGCAGCGACAGGAATTCCGCCCGGGTCATGCGCGCGATCGGCGTCCAGCTCACGATGCCGATGGCGATCACGATGTTGGTCAGGGTGGAGCCCAGGATGACCACGATGGTGAGCACGAAGATCAGGTTCGGGATGGTCTGGAACAGCTCGGCCGCGCGCATCGCGACCTCGTCGACCCAGCCGCCGAAATAGCCGGCGATGGCGCCGACACCGACGCCGATGATCGTGGCGACGGCGGAGGCGAACAGGCCGATCAGCAGGGTCGCCCGCGCGCCATGCACGATCATCGAGAGGATGTCGCGTCCCAGAGAATCGGTGCCGAGCGGGAACTCAGGATCCTCGCCGGGCCACAGTTCGGGCAGGCCGACGATGCGCAGCGGGTCGGTCGGGAAGAAGACCGAGGCGAAGACCGCCATGAGCGCGACGACCAGGATCAGGCAGGCGCCGACCAGGGCGCCGCGATTGCGGGCAAAGCGGCCAAGAAATTCGAAGCGTTGCATCAGCGGATCTCGATGCGCGGATCGAGCCACATGTAGATGAGGTCGACCGCGATGTTGGCGGCGATGACGACCAGCGAGCCCAGCACCATGATGCCGAGCACGACCGGATAGTTGCGCGAACTCACGCTGTCGAACAGCAGCGAGCCGACGCCCGGCCAGCTGAACACGCTCTCGATCACGACGCTGCCCGCCAGCACGGTGCCCATCTGCACGCCCAGGATCGTGACCACCGGCAGCAGTGCGTTGCGCAGCACGTGGTGAATGGTGACCTTGTTGCGGCTGAGGCCCTTGGCACGGGCCGTGCGCACGAAGTCGAGCTGCGCCACCTCGAGCATCGAGGACCGCATGACGCGGGTATAGATCGCGGCATAGAACAGGCCCAATGCCAGCGTCGGCAGGATGAGGTGGTGCAGGATATCCAGCACGCCCCCGCTGCCGCCGATCTTCATCATGCCACCCACCGGCAGCCAGCCGAGCTTCACCGAGAACAGCACGATCATCATGATGCCGAGCCAGAAACTGGGCGCGGCATAGAAGAACATGGCGGCGACCGAAACCAGGCTGTCCCAGAAGGTGCGAACCTTCATCGAGGCGACGACGCCCGCCGCCACGCCGATCGTGATGGCGAGCGTGATGCTCGATACCATCAGCAGGACCGTTGCCGGCAGATGGATCCAGATGGCCTGGATGACCGGCATGTTCTGGCGATAGGAGAAGCCGAAGTCGAAATGCAGCAGGGCCCAGATGTACTTCAGCAGCTGCATCCAGACGGGATCTTCCAGCCCGTAGGTCTTGCGCAGCAGCGCGACCGTCGCCGGGTCGCTCACCTGGTTCTCGGCCGTCATCAGCTCGAGGAAACTGCCCGGCGCCATCTGGATCAGGCAGAAGTTGATGATCACCACACCCAGCATCAGCGGGACGGCCTGGATCAGCCGTCGCCGCAGCAGCCGCAGCGCCGCCGTTCGACGGGCGGAGCCGCGAAGGGCGGGCGTCGGCGAGACTAGCTCGCCAGCCATAGGTCTCCCCAGCTTGCCGCGAGGAAGTTCGGGTCGTTCGAGTGGTTCTGCACCTTGGTGCTGGCCAGGGTGATCGATTCCAGCTCGACCAGCGGCAGGAGCGGAGCTTCCTGCGCGATGATTTTCTGGAACTCGACCACCAGCGCCTTGCGCTTGGCCGGGTCGGTCTCGACCTTGATGCTGGCGACCAGCTTGTCGACGTCGGGATTGGAATAGCCCGAGGCGTTGCGGAAGGGCACGCCCTTCAGGATGCCGTCGGTCGTGAAGTACTGCGTGGTCGACGGCACCGGCTCCGACGGATTGGCCTGGTTCGAGATCGCCAGGTCGTAGTCGTAGTCGGTGTAGATGCGCTTCAGAGAGGTCGGGCGATCGGGAACGGTGAGGTTGATGCCGACGCCGACATCCTCGAGTGCCTGCTTCACATAGGCGCCGACCTTGCCGTTCTCCTGGAACCACCCCGCCGAGAGCAGGTTCAGGGTGAAGCGCTTGCCGTCGGCCTTCTTCGGGAAGCCGGCCGCGTCGAGCAGGGCCGCCGCCTTCTTCGGGTCGAAGCCTGTCTTGAACGTGTCGGCGGTGTAGAACTCCTTGTTGGGGGAGTAGATCGGGCTCGTGCCCGGCCGCGCGTAGCCGTAGTAGACCGTCTTGGCGATGAACTCGCGATTGATGGCGTGGAACATGGCCTGCCGGACCTCGCGCTTGGCGAAGACCGGATTGCGCATGTTGCACTCGAGCGTCGTCGACCAGACGGCTTCCTCGTAGCCCTTGGGCGTGGCGACGAACTTGCCGGTTCCGGTCAGGCGCTTGATGTCCGGCGGCGCGACGGGATTGAACACGCCGATGTGGATGTCGCCCGCTTCCATTGCCGCGGCGCGGCCCGCCGGATCGCGCACGTAGCGGATGATCAGCCGGTCGAGATAGGGCTGGTCCTTCTTCCAGTAGTTCTCGTTCTTCACGTATTCGAAGTGGCTGCCGCGCACCCACTCCTTGAACTTCCACGGGCCGGTGGCGATCGGCGCATTGTTGGCCGGGTTGGTGACCGGATCGCTGCCGGCATAGATGTGCTTCGGCACGATGTAGGCCACCGGCGAGCACAGGGTGGACGCGAAGAAGAATTCCGGCGTCGGATTGTTGTACTTGAAGACGACCGTATCGGCGTCGGGCGATTCGATGCCCGCGAAGTCGGTGAGCGCCGACGCAACGGCATACTTCTTCCAGATTTCAGTGACGGAATAGACGACGTCGTCGACCGTCATGTCCTTGCCGTCATGGAACTTCACGCCCTTGCGGATTTTCACCGTGTAGGACTTGAAGTCGGCCGACGGCTTCCAGGATTCGGCCAGCACGCCCTCGAACTGGCCGTCCATTCTCCTCAGAGCAAGACGCTCGAAGAGCTTGGACGACGAGAAGGTCGGACTCGAGCCGCCGCCGGCCGGCACGTAGCAGGCCTGCGGCTCGCCGCCGCCCCAGGTCGCCACCAGGGTGCCGCCCCGCTTGGGCGTGCCCTGTGCGAACGATCCCCCGGACGTGCCGACCACGCCGGCGGCGAAGACACCCGCGCCAAACACGCGGCGTGAAACCTTGATCGTCATGACACCCTCCGTTCCCCAATTCCCACGCCGGACGAAGCAAACTTCATACCGTGTGGTCTAAGCCTGCAACGTCGAATAAGTCGCGCGACCAATTGCCAACAGCACCATCTTGTCGTTGAAGACGTCGACATCGACGATGCCGACGCTTTTGCCATTGCGGCGGACCGTGGCCGTCGTGATGAGCTTGGTCTTGATCGCGGGCCGCAGATAGTCGACGCGGAAGTTGATCGTCGGCAGGCCACGCCGCAGCGCCATGATGAGCGCGTAGTCGCCAACCGTGTCGATGACCGCCGCGATCGGGCCGCCGTGCCACTGGCCGGTGCCCTTGCCGCGCTCGAACTCCGGGCGCATCTCGCATTCCATCGTGACGCGTTCCTTCGC
Organism: Reyranella sp.; assembly: GCF_965228225.1. Taxonomy (GTDB): domain Bacteria; phylum Pseudomonadota; class Alphaproteobacteria; order Reyranellales; family Reyranellaceae; genus Reyranella. The sequence continues at coordinate 5,440,053 of NZ_OZ245801.1, forward strand.
CGGGTCCGCTTCGGTGACCTTGAGGCCGAGGAAGGAAATGAACGGCGAATGATCGAGCATCGCCTGCAGTTCGGCGTCGCTCAGGGGCTGAAGCTTGTCGCTCATGGGGCCACCACGATCTTGCCGAACACTTCGCGATCCTCGATCACGCGCAGAGCCTCGCGCGCTTCGGACAGCGGGAAGACCTTGTCGACCAGCACCTTGAGCTTGCCGCTCTGCACCAGCTCCAGAAGCTTCTCGATGTCGCTGCGCATCCAGCCGTTGGAACCCAGGATCTTGAGCTCGAAGGTCCAGATGAAGCGGATGTCCTCGGTCGGCGCGTAGCCCGCGGTGGCGCCGCAGGTCAGCAGGCGGCCGCCGACCTTGAGCGTCTTCAGCGAATTCACCCAGGTGTCACCGCCGGTGTAGTTGACGACGACATCGACGCCCTGGTCGGTGCCGTTGCCGCGCCGCGTCGGCTTGCCGTACATCGCGAAGACTTCCTTCATGAAATCCTTCTCGATGTAGTTGATCGTCTTGTCGGCGCCGAGCTCGGCCAGGCGCTGGGCCTTGGCGTCGGTACCGGCACAGGCGATCACTTCGCAGCCGGCCAGCTTGGCCAGCTGCAGGCAGCAGACGCCGACGCCGCCCGAGGCGCCGAGGATCAGGACCTTCTCGCCCTTCGCGACATGGCCATTGGTGACCATCATGCGCAGCGCCGTGCCATAGGCCACGGGAAGGGCCGCGGCATCGGCATAGCTCACGCCGTCGGGAATCTTGATCAGCTGGTGGGCGCGCGCCTTGCACAGCTCGGCCAGGCCGCCATGCACGGTCTCGCCCATCAGGCCGCCTTCGACCCGGTTGATCGGGTCGACCAGGACGCGATCGCCCTTCTTCCAGCCGGTGACGCCCGGGCCGACCTCCGCGATCTCGCCGGCAACGTCGAGACCCATGATGGCGGGCATCGGCACCTTGATGCCCGGCATGCCACGGCGGGTGAAGACGTCGTGATAGTTCAGCGACGAGGCCTTCACCGCGACGATCACATCGCCCTCGCCGGGCGTCGGATCGGGGAAGTTGGTTTCGAAGACGAGGCGGTCCGGTCCACCATGTTCACGGACGACGGCTGCTTTCATTTTTATACTTCTCCAGTTGGGATTTGCTTTGCGAGGATGCGCTTGTCGATCTTGTTGGTGCCGGCAAGCGGCATCTCGTCGACGAACAGCACCCGTCTCGGATGCTGGTAGGCCGGCGCGTTGGCCAGCGCATAGGTCTTCACCGCCTGTTCGTCGAGTTCGGCGCCGGCCGCCTTGACGACGAAGGCGATGGGCTTGTGGCCCTTGAGTTCGTCGGGCACGGGAATCACCGCAGCCTGGTGGATGCCGGGATGCCGTTCGAGCATCTTCTCCACCTCGCCGGGATAGATGTTCTCGCCGCCGCACACGAACATGTCATCGACGCGACCGACGAAATAGAAGAAGCCCTTCTCGTCGCGCCGGAAGACGTCGCTGGTCCGGTAGAAGCCGTCCGGCGTCATGACCTCGGCGGTCTTGGCCGGGAGCTTGTGATAGTGCGTCATCAGCGCACCGCACTTCATCTGGAGCTCGCCTTCGTCCTGCACTTCCCTTCCGTCGCGCACGAGGCGAAGCTGAACCTCGGGATGCGGATAGCCCGTCGAGAGTACCGGCTGCGGCAGGCCCTCGGGATGAGGGCCGAACACGACGGGGCCGGCCTCGGTGGTGCCGTAGCCGTTGCTGACCAGGGCCTTTGGGAACACCGCGTGCACCTGGTCGATCAGCGATTGGGTAACGGGCGCGGAGCCCATGCGGACGGCCTCGACCGCCGAGAGATCGGCGCGGCTGAGCAGCTCGCGCTCGCGCAGCATCATCGCGATCATGGTCGGCACGGAGGTCAGGAAGGCGACGCGATGCTTGGCGGCCGCCTCGATGTAGCCGCGGGTCGTGAACTGCGGCAGCAGCACCACGGTGTCGCCGTGCGAGAAGGTGGTCTGGCACATGGCCAGCCCGTTCATGTGATAGAGCGGCGCCGCCACGAGCGCGCGCTGGCCGACCGGCGCGGGCCGGCGCACCCGCTGGCTGATCGCCCAGAGATGCGAATAGTGCGACAGCACCACGCCCTTGGGGCGGCCCGTCGAGCCCGACGTATAGAGGAACATCGCCGGTTCCTCGGGTTTCATCGGAAACGGCGTGAACGGCCCCTCGTCGAGCAGCGCTTCGAAGTCCTTGTCGAAGGAGAGTTTCGGCACGTCGTCGGGTGCCAGCGGCAGCCGCGCATCGTCGCCGATCACCAGCTTGGCGTCGCAGTCGCCCACGACGTAGGCGACGGTCTCGGCCGGCAGCTTGTAGTTCACCGGAACGGAGACCAGGCCGGCCTGCATCGTGCCGAGGAAGGTCAGCAGGAACTCGGCGCGGTTGGCCGAGAGGATCGCCACGCGGTCGCCGCGCTGCAAGCCACGCTTCAGGAGGCCGCGCGCGACGGCACCGCTCAGCCGCAGGATGTCGGCGTAGGTGTAGCGGCGTTCGCTGCCGTCGCCGCCTTCGTCGATCAGTGCGATGCTGTCGGCCGGCACGTCGCGCGAGATCGCGTCGCCCTGATTGTCGTACTTGATCGTCACCATGCTGCGAGTCCCGAAAGTGCCTGGTCGGTGAGTTTGAGCCCGTAGCCGAGCGTGTCCTGGCGCCATTGGCCGTCGAAGGGGCAGAAGGCATCCATCATGTCGGCCTGCAGGGTGGCGCGCACGTCGGGATCTAGCCCGTGCTGCCGCCGAAGCCACTGATCCAGCCGCAGCACCCGGCGCATGTTGACGCCGCGCGTGCCGAATTCGATCACCGCGCCGCACATCTCGCGATTGCCGAGGAAGCGCTGCACGCCGTGAAAGACCAGGCCGGTATAGTTCGGTCGTTCCATGCCGTGCGGCCGCACACCGTCGACATTGTCCTTGCCCCACCAGTCGCAAGCGCGCGCGAACAGCGGGCCGGCGGGATCGTTGAAGCAGAGGAAGAACGGCTTGCCGTACTCGCCGATGCCGGTGTGCCAGTCGATGAAGGCCACGCGCTCGGCGGCGGCCAGCGTTTCGGCGACGATGGTCTCCAGCGTCCGGTTGGACCATTCGCGGTCCTTGCCGCCGAACATCAGCCCGTCCTGATGCCCGTACTGGCCGCGCGCCAGCGTATCGAACAGCACGTCCCGGCCCTTGCTCTCGGCGAAGCGGTCCAACACGCCGGCGATCCGCGCGTTCTCGGCGTCGGTCCATTCGCGGATCAGGAGGTCGGCGTGAAGCGTCTCGTAATGGGGATTGGCGGGCGCCGGTCCCGCATCGCGATCGATGAAGTTGCGGTTGAGATCGACGTTGTTCTCGGTCGTGCGCGTGGCGTGCGCGAAGCCGTAGGGATTGAGCCCATGCACCATCACCACGCCGACACCGGCGGGCAGCCGCGCCGCGCCGCCCGAGTTCAGCCAGCCGATCTGCACGGCCGACCCGGAGAAGCCTTCCTGACCGTGCGTGCCGCTCAGGAACAGGGCCTGCCGCGCCGCCTTCCGGTCGCCAAAACGGGCGACGTCGATCGCCAGCGGGCCGCCGTCGGGCGCCTTCTTCGCGGGGTGCAGGAACGATCGCACCTCGCCCTGCGCGGCCGTCGCCGCCTTCAGAAACTTCGCCCGCGCGTTGGCATAGCTTGCGGCGAAGCAATCATAATATTCCATGGCTTCCCTTCTCGGCCGCTCCCCAGCAGCCCCGACGATCTTCCGTCAGCCTATTCGATGAACTCGAGCACCGCGTTCAACGCCTGTTTGGCCGGCACGACGACCCGTCCCGCACTCTGCGTCACGCCGCTGATCTTGCCGTCCTGCAAGGCACGTGCCGCCTTCGCCGCCGACAGCGTGCGGAATGTGAGGCCGGCCATGTAGGCCGTGCGGCCTTCGGCATCCGGCACGGCGTCGCCGAACTGAGCCTTCAGCTCGGCCTCGGTCAGGATGTCGACGCGCGAATTGCCGACCACGACCGACTTGCCGCCCTTGATGTCGCGCACGGCTTCCGGTCCGAACATGTCGGCATAGAGTTTGGACGCCGCCGCGGGATCCGGCTCGACGATCAGGAAGCGCACGATGGCGACCGTGCCATTGGCATGGTGACGCCACTCGTCGCGCCATACGACGTCGCGCGTGAAGTGGTGACAGAAATAGACGCGGCCGTACGGCACGACGCCGGCCTTCATGCGGACCGTGCGGAACCGCGCATCGCGCATCTCGTCGCCGACCTTCACGGGGCGCGTGAATTCGACCGGCGGGTCGATGGGGACGCCGGCCTTGCTCAGCGCTTCGTAGGTGACGGCGGAATCCTCCGCGCCGAAGACGAGACCGTTCAGCCCGAAGGGGAAGGTGAGCAGATCGAGGCGCCCGGACGCGGCATCCTTCGGAATGGCGATCAGCTCGAGATAGTCGGTGCCGAACATGGCGAGGTGATTCATCGAGCCCAGCGAATGATAGCCGCGTTCGGTGAGCGAAAACCCCAGACGCGTATAGACGTCCGCCGCATGATCCATGTCGTCGCGGGCATTGATGACCACATGGTCGAGCGTCGCTACGGGCAGCTTCATTTTGATTCCCCTTTCGCCGTTCACAGCGTCGCCCATCTTGGCATAGTGGGCACGTCAGGAATTCTAATATTCGAGGGCGGGGCTTTCGTGCACGAAAACTCTTTCCAAAGTTTCGCAGGAAAGTGGAAAGCAAAACCTTTTTCCGGCTCCGAGGGTCAACCTTGTTTTATGGCCTGCGATTTGCTCCCACTCACGCCAAGGCGTTGCGCGCAATGACTTCGCGATAGAATTCGGCGCTGAGCTTGGGGGTTCGCTTCTGCGTCGCATAGTCGACATGGACGAGGCCGAACCGCGTCGCGTAACCGTCGGCCCATTCGAAATTGTCGAGCAGACTCCACAGGAAATATCCGCGGACCGGAACGCCCTCGGCGGTCGCGCGCTGCAGGTGCATCAGACAGTTTCGCAGATACATCACGCGGTCGACGTCGTGGACCGTGCCGTCCGGCATCGGCTCGTCCGCCGCAGACGCGCCGTTCTCGGTGATGAAGATGTCCTTCACCGGCCAGAGTCGGGCGGCATGGCGCGGCGCCCAGTAAAGCACCTCCGGCCCCACCAGCAGCCACGACGAGGCCATGTGCGGATGCGACGACGGGAACGGCACCGGCGTGAAGCCCGGTGCCGCCTCGCTCGCCAGCACGTACTGGCTGGGCGCATAGACGTTGAGGCCGACGAAATCGACCTTGCTCGAGATGATCTTCAGCTCCGCGTCGGTGAAGCGCGGCGCGTCGCGGCCCGCCTTTGCGAGATAGGCGTCGGTGTAGCGGCCTTCCATCATCACCGTGAGGTAGGGCGCGTTCAGTTCGCGCGTCGCCCGTTCGGCGGCCTTGATGTTCTCGACCGTCTCGACGGCGGGCACCGCCGTGGCGATGTTCTCGGCCGGACCCACCTTGGTGCCGCGCCGTCCGCTGGCGCGTACCGCCTGCACGGCCAGGCCATGCGCCAGCACCGCGTGGTGGCGCACCTGGTTCAGCCGGCCGGGGGGCAGCTTGAGGCCCGGCGCGAAATTGCCGGTCTCGTGGCCCTGCTCGACGAAGGTCTGCATCTCGTTGAGGGTGAAGACCTGACGCACGCGATCGGTGAGGCGGCTTGCGACGTAGGCGGCGTAGTCGCCGAACGCCTGGGCGGTGTCGCGCGATTCCCAGCCGCCGCGATCCTGCAGCGCCTGCGGCATGTCCCAGTGATAGAGCGTCGCGAACGGCTCGATGCCGGCGGCGAGAAGCGCGTCGACCAGCCGGTCGTAGAAATCGAGCCCCTTGGGATTCGCGATGCCCTTGCCTTCGGGAAAGACACGCGGCCAGGCGATCGAGAAGCGATAGGTGCGCGCGCCGATCGATTTCATCAACGCCACGTCTTCCCGGTAGCGACGATAGTGGTCCACGCTGACGTCGCCGGTCGAGCCGTCGCGAATCCGGCCGGGCTCCCGGGTGAAGGTGTCCCAGATCGACGGTCCGCGACCATCCTCGTGAGCGCCGCCCTCGACCTGATAGGCCGACGTCGCGGTGCCCCAGCGGAAGCCGTCGGGGAACCCGGCCGCACGGCGCGGGCTCTGGGCGGTTCGGGAAGCCGTGTGGGCAGATTGATAGGCTGCTGCCGCCAGGGCGGATGCCCCCGCCGCGGTGAGCAGGGCGCGGCGGCGGTTCAGTTTGAGAGGCATGGGATGGAGCGGCTCCGGTCTGTCACGGACCGTACGGAAGCATCCCCCATGCCATCCCGCCCTGCGTGGACGGGTTTCGGTTTTTAGGCGCTTTCGTTACTCAGCACGTCGCCGAACAGTTCCCAGGTCTCGCCGTTGAAGGCCGAGAGCCGGACCGACTGGATGGGATAGAAGTCGGTCGGGCTCGTGTTGATGCGGATGCCGGGCAGCAGCAGGGGGACTTCGAGGTTCTTCATGCTGGCGGCCTGCTTCATCAGGTTCTCACGCGTGAGCTGGTCGCCGCAGGCGGTGAGGCAGTGCCGCATCGTCGAGGAGACGGCATAGGCATAGACGTTGCCCGAGTCGGCTGGATTGGCGTCGGGCAGGTACTTCTTCATCCACGCGTCCCATTCCTTGTAGTCCGCGTCGTTGGCCCATTGCTTGTCGGTGGCGTCTTTCAGATAGGCGGCCGTGATGATGTCCTTGCTGGTCTCGAAGCCGGCAGGCTTCAGCACGGCGGCCACCGAGGCCGAGACGTTGGCGAGGTAGCGCACCGGCTTCCAGTTCAGGTCGCCGATCTTGCGGATCGCCTGCGAGGCGGCCTTGGGCGCCGTCTCGATGAAGACGATGTCGGCGCCGGAACTCTTGATCTGGATGATCTGCGAGTCGACGGTCGGATCGGTAACCTCGTAGCTCACCGAGGAGACGACCATTTTCTGGTTCTCCTTGCCGAGGCCCGCCAGGAAGCCGCCGACATAGTCCTTACCGGAATCGTCGTTCTGCCAGAGGATGCCGATCTTGCCGTTCTTGTGGTTGGCCAGGATGTGCTTGGCGTAGATCGCGCCTTCGGTGTGGTAGTCGGGCTGCCAGCCCATGGTCCATGGGAAGTTCTTCGGATCGCCCCACTTGGAGGCGCCCGTCGCCACGAACAGCTGCGGCACCTTTTTTTGGTTCAGGTATTTGTGCACGACCGTGTTGGTCGGCGTGCCGAGCAACTGGAAGATCGCGAAGACCTTGTCGTCCTCCACGAGCTTGCGGACCATTTCGACGGTCTTGGGCGGCACGAAGCCGTCGTCGTAGGTGATGAAGTTGATCTTGCGGCCGTTGATGCCGCCCTTGTCGTTCACCATCGTCCAGTAGGCCGCGATGGCCTTGCCGATCGTGCCGTAGGCCGAGAGCGGTCCGCTATAGGGATTGGTGTGGCCGAGCTTGATCTCCTTGTCGGTCACGCCCGGGTCGTACTTCTTCTGGCCACTTGCGATGTAAGGGGAGAACGCGAACGCAGCACTGCCAGCCGCGAAAACGCGGCGACGCATCTTGGTCATTGTTTCCTCCGGTCGTCGTTATTAGAGCAGGTGGCCTGCTCGTTCTGCCTTGGTACGCAGGTAATTCTCGTTGTGCCCGTTGGACGGGAAGGAGTGCGGGACCCTGGCCGCGACCTCGATGCCGTAGCGCTCGAGCTGGGCGATCTTCTCGGGATTGTTGGTCATCAGCCGCACGCGCTGGATGCCCATGCGCGACAGCATGGTGGCGGCCGGCACATAGATGCGCTCGTCGGCGTCGAAGCCGAGCTGCTCGTTGGCGTCGATCGTGTCGAACCCGTCGTCCTGCAGCTCGTAGGCGCGCAGCTTGTTGACCAGGCCGATGCCGCGGCCTTCCTGCGCGAGATAGAGCAGGACGCCCGAGCCCTGCCGGGCGATCTCGGCGATGGCGCTGCGCAGCTGCACGCCGCAATCGCAGCGCAGCGAGCCCAGCAGGTCGCCGGTGAAGCATTCCGAATGGAGCCGGATCAGGACGGGCTCGGTCGGGTCGATCGCGCCGACCACGATGGCGAGATGCTCCTTGCCGCCGTCGCTGGGCCGCCAGGCGAGGATGCGGGCATTCTCGGCACCTTCCAGCGGCACGTGCGCCTGCGCGACCTGCTGCAGCGTCCGGGAGGCGGTTTCCTCGTAGGCCGACACGTCGGCGGCATCGACATAGACGAGATCCTGCTCGCGCGCCCAGTCGCGCCGCTTGTTGCCCGGATCGCGGGTCAGCGGCCCCAGGGCGACGGCCGGCAGCAGACGCGACAGCTTGGCGAGCTCGATCGCCGCCTGGGCGATGGCCGGGGCATGGCTGGCGACGGGCCGCGACAGGTGGCGCAGGGCGACGTGACGGCCGGTCCTGTCGCTCTCGTGCGGCCGCAGGATGACGTCGACGGGGACGCCCTCCGGCAGGTCGATGGTGATCGGCTTGTTGGTCTCGCCCATGCCCCCCGCGATGTGCGGGGGGATCTCCATGCCGATCGCCTCGGCCCGGCGGCGCGTGGTGATCAGGACCGGCGGGTTCTGGGCGAGGCCCTGCAGGCGCTGCAGGGCGCGCGGGCCGCAGGATTCGGCGGCAATGACGAGGCCGCCGGCGCCGTCTTCGCTCCGTAGCACGACGATTCCGCCGCGACGGAGCTCCGCCATGGCGCGTTCGACGGAGGCGACTGCAGCCGCGCTGCGGGAGTGGGCCGGATTGGAATTCATGACTCTCAGGGTATCACGCCACGGTATTTCGCCGAAGTGAACCACTTTTGTGCCCAGATCGTACCGGATAGGATACATTTCGAGATGGCTGACAGGTAGCAAGCGCATGTCCGTGAACAATCGTGGCAAGAAAATCCTGTTGGTCGATGACGACCAGGCGTTGCGCACGGTGCTTGCCGAGCAGCTCGATCTCTACGACGGGTTCACGACCATCCAGGTCGGCACCGCCGCGGAAGGGCTGGAGAAAGCCAAGCTCGCTCACTACGACGCCATCCTGCTGGACATCGGTCTCCCCGACATGGACGGCCGCGAGCTCTGCAAGCTGATGCGTCGCGAGGGCGTCCGCGCCCCCGTCATCATGCTGACCGCGGCCGACAGCGACGCCGACACGATCCTGGGCCTCGAATCCGGCGCCAACGACTATGTGACCAAGCCTTTCCGCATCAACGTCCTGCTCGCGCGTCTGCGCGCGCATCTGCGCCAGCACGAGCGCAGCGAGGACGCGGTCATGTCGATCGGTCCCTACGAATTCCACCCGGCGGGCAAGTTGCTCATGGAGAAGGGCGGAAAGAAAAAGGTCCGCCTGACCGACAAGGAAGCCTCGATCCTGAAGTACCTGTTCCGGGCCGGCGACCGGCCGGTCGCCCGCGACATCCTGCTGAACGAGGTCTGGGGCTACAATGCCGGCGTGACGACCCATACGCTCGAGACCCACATCTACCGCCTGCGCCAGAAGATCGAGCGCGATCCGGCCAGTGCCGCGATCCTGGTCACCGACCGCGGAGGCTACCGGCTCCAGCCCTGACAGTCGGGGGCTTGCCAGTACGTGAACGAGGCGTCATCTTTTCGGTAAGCAATAGCCAGAATCCGCCCCGGGAGGGTGATGCCATGACCACGCAACGGATCTATGCCCTGCCCGTCGACGTGACGCAGTGGACGTTCGACGGCGCGACCGACCTCCAGTTCAACTGGGAATATGACGACGGTTCCGCGCCGCTGCTCGAGCTCTACGAGAAGGGCAAGCAGCAGCAGTGGGATGCCAGCACCCGGCTGGACTGGTCTCTCGAGCTCAATCCCGACAATCCGATGGAGCTGAAGGACGAGGCGATCTCGATCTACGGCACCGATCACTGGAACAAGATGACGGAGAAGGAGCGGAGCTGGCTCAGGCTCCATCTCCAGGCCAATTCGATCTCGCAGTTCATGCATGGCGAGCAGGGCGCCCTGATCGCCACCGCCAAGATCGTCGGCACCGTTCCCGACATGAACGCCAAGTTCTATGCCGCCACCCAGGTGATGGACGAGGCGCGCCACGTCGAGGCCTACAAGCGGCTGCTGCACGAGAAGTTCAAGGTCGCCTATCCGATCAACAAGGCGCTGCAGACGCTGCTCGAGCAGACGCTGACCGACCGCCGCTGGGACATGACCTATCTCGGCATGCAGGTGCTGATCGAGGGCCTGGCGCTCGCCGCCTTCCAGTCGATCCGCGACAAGGCCGGCAACACGCTGGCCGGCGCGGTGAACGCCTATGTCATGCAGGACGAGGCGCGCCACGTCTCGTTCGGCCGGCTGGCGCTGCGCGAATACTATCCGCACCTGTCGGAGGCCGAACGCGACGAGCGCGAGGAGTTCGTGGTCGAGGCGCTCTACTTCATGCGCGACCGCTTCAACCAGTCCGAGGTCTGGGAGCGGCTCGGCCTGCCGGCCAAGGTGCTGGACGACATCCACTACAATTCCAAGCAGATGCAGTCCTTCCGCGGCCGCCTGTTCAGCCGCGTCGTGCCGACCGTGAAGGATATCGGCCTGTGGGGTCCGCGGGTGCAGAAGGCCTTCGCCGACATGGGCGTGATGGACTACGCCAAGATCGATGTCGCCGAGGTTCTGGCCAACGACGGCAAGGTGGCCGAGGAGTTCGACCGCAAGATGTTCGTCGAGAAGGCGATCGCGGCGGGCTGAGCGTCGCTCAGCCCAGCAACGGCAGCATCAGGATCAGCAGCGCCGCCGGCACGAGCAGCGGCCAGGCGAGGACCGGCAGCAGCAGGCCGCCGATCACCGCGCCCACCAGGTAACCCGTCCAGGTCAGCGCCAGCAGCCCGGTGTTCAGCGCCGAGGGCGGTGGCGTCGCGGCGCCCGGCCACAGCCGGTCGACGGCCGCATCCGCGGTGCGGGCCAGAGTGCTGGTCACGACGACGGTGCTGACCGAATGGCCGGCGAAGCTGGTGATCGTCGAGGCCTGCAGGCCCATCGCGAAGGCCACGATCATCACCGCATTCTCCTCGCCCACGGGCAGGAAGCCGACGCCCGCGAGCAGCGCGGCTTCCAGCAGGATCCCGGCCACCGGCCCCTTGAACAGGCGCAGCATCGCGCGGGCGAGCAGGGCGCCGGGGAAGAAGGCGACCAGCGGCGTGAGATGGTTCCAGGCGCCGAGATGGTTGCCCTTGGCGATGTCGATGCCGGCCAGCACCGTGTTGCCGGTCATGTTGGCCGCGAACACGCCGCCCATGGTGACGTAGCCCACGGCGTCGGCGATGCCGGCGACCAGGGTGAGGATGGTCGCCTGGGCGAGGGGGCGCGCGCTGATCGCTACACCACGTCGTAGGTGATCTCGACCTCGGCCCCGAAACAATGGCCCTGGCAGGTCAGGATCCAGTTATTGGCGAGATCCTCGGGCGTATAGATGTCGTTCTTGGCGAGCATGACCTTGCCCTTGATGGTCTTGGCCGCGCACGAGGCGCAGAAGCCTTCCTCGCAGGACGAGAGCGGGTTGAGCCCGCCGGCGCGCGCCGCCTCCAGAATCGTCTGGCCCTTGGCGTAGGCCACCTTGTGGACCTTGCCCTCGAAATGGATCGTGATCTCGCCCGGGACCACGTCGCCCTCCTCGCTGGGCTGGATCGGGATCGCGTCGTTGCCCGAGGCCTCGAACCGCTCGATCCGCACCTTGTCGTGCGGCATGCCGTGCTCGAACAGCGTCTCCTCGACCAGCTTCATGAACGGGCCGGGGCCGCACAGATAGACGTCGCCCGCCTCGTAACCCTTCATCGCCGCCACGATTTCCTCGGGCTTGATGATGCCCTGCGTCGAATCGAGGTGATGGACGATCTCGAGCCTGCCGGGATGGGCTGCGAGCAGCGCCTCGAACTCGCCGTCGAAGATCACCGACGGCTTGTCGCGGTTGGCATAGAACAGCCGGATCTGCCGCCTGCCTTGCTTCAGGGCGCTCTTGATCAACGCCATCATCGGCGTGATGCCGCTGCCGCCGCCGAACAGCAGGAGCGGGGCATCGCCGTCGCCCAGCACGAAGCGGCCGGCCGGCGGCAGGACCTCGAGGGTACCGCCTTCCGTCACCGAGTCGTGGAACCAGTTGGAGCCCTTGCCGCCGGCCACCCGCTTGATCGTGACCTTGGGCAGCCCGTCGGTCTCGGGGGCGCTGGACAGGGAGTAGCAGCGGGTGAAGGCGCCGTCGGCGTGGGGCACGCGGAAGGTCAGGAACTGGCCCGCCCGGTAGCGGTACTTTTCGGCGAGATCGGGCGGGATCTCGAGCACGAAGGACCGTGCGTCCGGCGTTTCCTGGATGATCTTGGCAATGCGGAGCTGATTATAGGACATCACAAACTCGTCTTCAGATGCCCGTTTTCCGGGCGGACTCTCCTAGCAGACTGTGCTAGCGTCCGCCGAGAAAAATGAGCGGAGCGTCATTGTTCCGACGCTCCATAGGGATGGGACAAGGTTCAGGGCCAGGAGGCAAGAGCCGATGACAACGCAGAAAATTTATCAGCTGCCGGTCGAAGTCACGAACTGGAAGTTCGATGGCGCCACCGAGATCGCCTTCAACTGGGAATACGAGGACGGCTCCGCCGACCTGCTGAGCCTCTACGAGAAGGGCAAGCAGCAGCAGTGGGACACCAGCACCCGTATCGACTGGTCCCAGGAGCTGTTCGAAGGCAACCCGATGGGCATGGCCGACGAGACGATCCCGATCTACGGCTCGCCCTTCTGGGACAAGATGACGGACAAGGAGAAGGACTGGCTGCGCTTCAACCTGCAGTGCCATTCCATCTGCCAGTTCATGCACGGCGAGCAGGGCGCCCTGATCGCCACCGCCAAGATCGTCAACACCGTGCCGGACATGAACGCCAAGTTCTATGCCGCGACGCAGGTGATGGACGAGGCGCGCCACGTCGAGAGCTACAAGCGCCTGATCCACGAGAAGTTCAAGGCGGCCTATCCGATCACGGAGTCGCTCAAGAACCTGCTCGAGCAGACCCTGACCGACCGCCGCTGGGACATGACCTATCTCGGCATGCAGGTCCTGATCGAAGGCCTGGCGCTGGCCGCCTTCCAGCGCATCCGCGACACCGCCAAGAACAACCTGGCCGGCGCCGTGAACGCCTATGTCATGCAGGACGAGGCACGCCACGTCACCTTCGGCCGCATGGCGCTGCGCGAATACTATCCGCACATCTCCGACGCCGAACGCGCCGAGCGTGAGGAGTTCGTCGTCGAGGCGCTCTACTTCATGCGCGACCGCTTCAACCAGGGCGAAGTCTGGATGCGGTCGGGCCTGCCGGTGAAGGAGATGCTGGAGCACGCCTACCATTCGGGCGCCATGCAGTCGTTCCGCACCCGTCTCTTCACCCGCATCGTGCCGATCCTCAAGGAGATCGGCCTGTTCGGGCCGAAGGTGCAGAAGGCGCTGGGCGAGATGGGCGTGCTGGGCTACGCCGAGATCGACGTCGAGAAGCTGATCGGCAACGACCTCAAGGTCGCCGAGGACTTCGACGCCAAGAAGTTCGTGCACGACCAGATCGCCGCCGAGTAGCGCAGCGATCGCGATTGAAATCGGGAAGGGGGCCTTGCGGCCCCCTTTCTTATTCTGTCGTCCTGAGCGCAGCGAAGGACGTCACGCCCGCAAAGGAGTCCGCCGGTCGCTGGGCAAGGTCCTTCGCTATCGCTCAGGACGACAGATGTTAGCTACACGCCTCGATGCGCGGCGCTGCGCCGAGCACCGTGGCGACCTTGGAGATGTCGAGGCAGCGCGGGCCGATCCAGGCCTTGGTCTGCACGAGGATCGCGAAGCGGGCGAAGGTGTCGGCCTGTGCCTCGGGCGTCGCTCGCTTGCGCGCCAGCAGCCAGGTGAGCGCATAGAGGTTGCCGGTCGCGAAGTCGGCCGACGGGACGTCTGGATCCTTGCTCCAGAGGGCCACGTTCTTCTGGGCCGCCCCTGTCGGATCGGAGAGACCGCCCAGCCAGGCATGGGCGTTGGAGGCCAGCGCATAGGACCCGCCATTCTGGGCGATCAGCGCCTTCACCTGCTCGGCCACGGATATGTAGCCCTGGCCCTCGATCGTGCTGCCGGCGCAGCCGATCCGGCACAGCGCCACGAACGTCAGATACTCGGCGAGGATGATCTCGATGTTGCCGTTGTTGTGCCGCCGCCAGGCGCGCGCGAGGTTCCAGCCCTGGGTGAGCTCCGCCCCCGTCCAGGGCTTGGCGGCCTGCGGCGTGTCGCGCTCCAGCTCGCCGATCACCGCCTGGGCGGCGGCCTGCCATTCGGGAGGGATCTGCGCGGCGGCCGGCGTGGCGGTGCCCAGCAGGATCAGCAGCAGGATCGCGCGGAGTCGTTTCATGGCAGGCTCCCTTCAGTACTTGCGGGCCGTCTTGCGATCGCGGCTTTCATATTGAACGAGGTCGTCGGCCCGCAGCACGGTGGCGTCGGGCGCCATCAGCCAGCGCCTCTGCGCCGGCTTGATCAGGGGGTAGTGGCGGGCATCGGCGAGCGCCGCGCCGACCTCCCAGCAATCCTCTTCGTTGGTGATCCAGGTGTCGGGCGCGAAGCGGCGCAGGTCGACCGAGGCCGAATAGGTCCGCAGCGTCTTGCGGCCCTTGTTGAAATACTCGTGGAAGTACGACATCGCGAGCTCGCGCAGGCTGCGATAGACGGGGTCGCGCCAGCGCAGCCAGACATGGTTGCTCTTGGAGATCGCCCCCCAGCAGCCGTCCCGGCGGAACAGGGTCACGACGTGGTCGAAATCGTCGCGCGTGGCCGTCAGGTCCATGACCAGGGGCGGCTCGCCCTGCAGCCACAGGGCGCAGGCCGCGAGGAAGGCCGCCTCGAGACAGTGTGCCTCGCGATGGCGCAGCACGCCGCGCACGGAGCGCAGGCTGTCGCCGTCCGGTTCGAAATTGGCCGGCAGGGACGAAACATAGTCCTGCACGCGCTGCGGCGTGCGCAGCGACGCGAGGATGCGTCCTTCGGCGGCGGTCAGGCCAAGGTCTGCCGGGGTGGGGCGTTTGCGTCTGCGCATCGAGTGCAATTGTGCCGTGATGCGCCGCGACAGGCCAGTGAATGAGGTCGTCTGTCTTCGGCCAGGGTCGGGGGTGGTTGGTGGAGCTGAGGGGGATCGAACCCCTGACCTCCTCATTGCGAACGAGGCGCTCTCCCAGCTGAGCTACAGCCCCCTCCGACCCTGGAGAACCGCGCGGATAATGGTTGCCGCGCCCCCTGTCAAGCAAAGCGGGCTGTGATAGCGTCCGGCCGGTATTTTTGATGGAGAGGTAAGACCATGGCCCACGCCAAGAAAGTCGTTCAGACCGACGCCGCCCCCAAGGCGCTCGGCCCCTATTCGCAGGCGGTCGTGGCCAACGGGCTGGTCTTCTGCGCCGGCCAGATCCCGCTCGACCCGGCGACCGGCGAGATCGTCCCGGGCGGCATCACCGAGCAGACGCACCAGGTGCTGAAGAACCTGCGCGCGGTGCTGAAGGCGGCGGGCAGCGACCTCGGCCATGCGGTCAAGACGACGGTGTTCCTGAAGAGCATGGACAGCTTCGCCGCGATGAACGAGGTCTACGGGCTGCCCGAATATTTCGGCAGCTCGACGCCGGCGCGTTCGACGGTGGAGGTCGCCCGGCTGCCGCGCGACGTGATGGTCGAGATCGAAGTTGTCGCCCTCGCCTGACGAGATGGCCAGTCTGGTGACATGGGTGCTCGCCCTGGGATCCCTCACGGTGGCCGTGATGCTGGTCAGCTACGTGCTGGTGTCCTTGGTCCTCATCATCCCGACCTGGCGCATCTGCACGCGGGCCGGCTTCTCCGGGGCGCTGTCGCTCTTCCACCTGGTGCCGTTCATCGGCTCCTTCATCGTCATGGGCATGCTGGCCTTCAGCACCTGGCCCGCCGGCGAAGCGGCACCGAGGCGTTAGCGGATGGGCATTGAAATCGCGGCCCTGACGAGCTTGTTCGGCCTGACCGGCGCCTTCGCGCTGGTCGGAACCGTCCTGGCGGCCTGGATGGCCTGGCGCATCGTGGAAAAGGCCGGGCTGCCGGGATGGACCGGCCTCGGCGCCATCCTGCTCACGCTGACCGGCGTGGGGACCATCGTGCCGCTGATCCTTCTATGGGTCTTCGCCTTCATGCGCTGGCCGCGCGACGAGGCCGGACCGGTCGGCTCGGCCGGCTCGTTCGGCTACGCGCCCCCGCGCGGCGGCGCTCCGACGACGGGGCCCGTCGCCCTGTCGGGCCCGCCGATGGCGCTGCCCGATGCGCGCGGCTGGCGGCTCTCGGGCGCGCTCGGCAACGGCGGCACCGTCTCGCTCACGATCGGCGGCACCTCGGGCACCTATGCGCTCACCGGCGCTCCGGCGGGCGCGCCGTCCGACCTCAGCGTGCCCGACCCCTCGGTCGGCCGGCCGCATGCGCGGCTGATGTTGTCGGGCCAGCGTCTGGGCCTGGAGGATCTGGGCAGCCCGGGCGGCACCTTCCTCGATGGCGCCCGGCTGCTGCCCGAGCATGGACCGCGCGACATCAGCGCGGTGCGTTCGATCCGCCTCGGCAGCGTGGAACTGGCCCTCTCGCGGGCCTGAAGGGGCTTGTGATCGGCAAGGCGCGCCGAGTAGGGTGCCGCGGCCGGCGGTTGGCCGGCCTCAAGGCGCGGGGGCCCGATGCTGTCGTTGGCGGTGCTGATCGACAAGATTATCGACATCTACACCTGGATCGTGATCGCGAGCGCGATCATGAGCTGGCTGGTGGCGTTCGGCGTGGTCAACGTCCGCAACCGTTTCATCAGTGTCGTGGTCGACATGCTGTTCAAGCTGACCGAGCCGGTGCTGCGCCCGATCCGGCGCATGCTGCCCAATCTCGGCGGCGTCGACATCTCGCCCGTCATCCTGCTCCTCGGCCTGTTCTTCATCCGCAGCCTGCTGTGGGAGTATGTCTGGCCGTCCTTCATGCGCTGACCTCCCGCTGAGCACGGACCCGGCCGACCCCGTCTTTCTGCGCCGCAATCCCGGCGGCGTGACCATCCAGCTTCGGGTGCAGCCGCGGGCGCGCCGTACGGCGCTCGAGCGCACGGCCGAAGGGGCGCTGAAGGCCGCAGTGACGCCAGCGCCCGAGGATGGCAAAGCCAACGACGCCGTCGTCGCGCTTCTGGCGCAGGCCTGGCGCCTTCCGAAATCGACCTTCGAGATCGTGCGCGGCGGGACGGCACGAGAGAAGACCCTCATGGTCGCGGGCGATCCTGCCCTGCTCGCCGACCGGATTGCCGAATGGATGCGCAAGAATGGCTGATGCGAAACTGATCGATGGAAAGGCCTTCGCGGGCGGTCTCCGCGAGCGCGTGGGTGCGGGCGTTGCCGACTTCGTGGCGAAGGGTGGCCCCAAGCCCGGCCTCGCCACGGTGCTGGTCGGCGACGATCCGGCCAGCCAGGTCTATGTCCGCAGCAAGGGCAGGCTCGCGGTCGAACTCGGCATGGCGAGTTTCGACCACCAGCTCCCCGGGGACACGACGCAGGCCGAGCTGCTGGAGCTGATCGGGCGCCTCAACGCCGATCCCGCGGTGAACGGCATCCTGGTCCAGCTGCCACTGCCCAAACATCTCGACACGGCGCAGGTCCTGATCGCCATCGATCCCGTCAAGGATGTCGACGGCTTCCATCCCGTGAATGTCGGCCGCCTGGGCTCGATCGCGCCGGGCGCCCCGCTCGACTTTCCGGTGCCCTGCACGCCGCTCGGCGTCTCCATGCTGCTGCAGGACGCGCTGGGCTCGCTGTCGGGCCTCAATGCTGTCATCGTCGGCCGGTCCAACCTGGTGGGTCGTCCCGTGGCGCAACTGCTGCTGCGTGCCGATTGCACGGTGACCATCACCCATTCGCGCACCCGAGATCTGCCGGCCGTCTGCCGCCAGGCCGATATCCTGGTGGTGGCGATCGGTCGGACCGAATTCGTGAAGGGCGACTGGATCAAGCCGGGCGCCGCGGTGATCGATGTCGGCATCAACCGCATCCCCACGCCGGAGGGCAAGAGCCGGCTGGTCGGCGACGTGGCCTTTGCCGAAGCGCAGAAGGTGGCCGGCCACATCACCCCGGTGCCGGGCGGCGTCGGGCCGATGACGGTGGCCTGCCTGATGTTCAACACGCTGCAGGCGGCCCGGCGGGTCGCCGGCCTGCCCTTCGTCGCCGTCTGATCGCGTCCCGCGTCAGTTCTTCGACATGCCCGCGACCAGCGCCGTCACGTTGTGGCGCATCATCTTCTCGTAGGTCGGGGCCGGCCCATCCGGTCCCGACAGCGCGTCGGTGTAGAGGCGGGGGCCGACCACGGCGCCCGATTCGCGCGCGATCTGGTCGATCAGGCCCGGGTTGGTCATGTTCTCGACGAACAGCGCCTTGATGCGATGCTCGCGCACTTCGCGGATCAGCGCGGCGACGTCGCGCGCCGACGGCTCGCTGCTGGTATTGTAGCCGCGCGGCGACCGGAACTTCACGCCATAGGCGCTGGCGAAATAGCGGAATGAATCGTGGCCGGTGATGGCCTGCCTCTTGTCGGCCGGCACCTTGGCGATCTCGGCCTTCACCCACGCATCGAGTTCGACCAGGCGCATATCGAAGGCCTGGGCGCGTTCGCGGTAATAGGCGCCGTTCGGCGGATCGGCTTCGGCGAGCCCCTTCGCGATGTTGGCGACGTAGGTGCGGACCCTCTGGACGTCCTGCCAGCAATGCGGGTCGGGCCCGTTTCCATGCGCATGCCCGTGGGAGTGACCGTGGTCCGCGCCGGCCTTGAGGGTCGCGACGCCGGCCGTCGCCACGATCGCCTTGCCCTTGAAGGGCGCCGCCTTGGCCAGCCGGTCGATCCAGCCCTCGAAGCCCAGCCCGTTGCTCACCAGCACCTTCGCCTCGGCGAGCGCGCGCGCGTCGGTGGGACGCGGCTGGTAGGCGTGGGCGTCGATGTCGGGACCGACCACGACCGACAGCTCGACCTTGTCGCCAGCCACTTCGGCCAGCAGGTCGCCCAGGATCGAGAAGGTCGCGACGGCCTTCATCGGGGACTGCGCCGAAGCGGGCAGGGCGACGGCTAGGAGGGTCGGTGTCAGGAGGAATGCGCGACGGAGCATTTCGTTATAATATAACGCTATACGGGAAAGTCGAGCCACTCCGGGGTGTGGCCGGTCGCCTCGAAGAAGCGCAGCAGGTCGGCCAGGCTCAGGGCCGTGGTCATGCTGTTGACCAGCGGATGGGCATTGATGGGTCCGTCGCCGACGGCGAGGCCGCGGTCGAGGACCAGCCGGACCTGATGCGCCGGGTCGTTGATGACGGCGAGCGGCGTCACCGAGCCCGGCTCGACGCCGAGATGACGCCGCAACCGGTCGGGGCTGCCGAACGAGAACTTGCCGGCGCCCAGCCGCTCGCCCAGGCGCTTGAGGTCGATGGTCCGGTCCTCCAGCACCACCACCAGCCACATCTCCTCCTTCCGGTTGCGCAGGAAGAGGTTCTTGATGTGGTGGCCGGGCAGGTCGCCGCGCAGCGTCTTGGCTTCCTCGACCGTGAAGACGGGCGGATGTTCGACGGTGCGGTGGGCGATGCCGAGCTCGTCGAGCCGGCCGAGCAGTCGTTGCGGATCAAACATGGTGTGTGTCGGCTCTACCCCATGAAAAGACCTGTTCGCCAGCCCCTTGCCAAGGGATCGGAAAAGCCCTATCAACGCCGCCTTCCGGCCACCTACCCAGCCGGATCGGAGCGCGGGCGTAGCTCAGGGGTAGAGCACGACCTTGCCAAGGTCGGGGTCGAGGGTTCGAATCCCTTCGCCCGCTCCAATCTTCCCACGGCACAAAAGTGTCCTGCATCGATGTCGGTGCAGCGACGATGTGCTGTGGGAGGCGTTAGGTGGTTTGATTTGGCTGGACCGGCATCCGGGCGGATCGAAAATTCTCCTGCCGGAATGCCGGTGCGGTTCGGGTCATGAAAGTTGCCATGAGCGAAGCCGAGCGTTCCCGTGGTCTCGCAAAGATGTGGGCCCACCATCGCCGGAATATCCCCTATCAGATCGGCACGTTGTTGGACCGGATCGGGCGCGCGCTGCTCACCGGCGCGCCGGCGCTGGGTCGCCTCTACGCGAAACTCATCGCGCGTCGCGGACTGAAGTTGCAGCGCTACCCCGGCTGGACGTTCGGCGCGGAGTACTACATCGAGCGAAGCTGGTGGTCTCTGCGCCGCGGCGCGCTCTGGGAGCATGCGGTCGAGCATCGGCTCGAGGTTCCGCTCACGGTCAGATGGTACGACGGGCTCCAGGTCGATGTGGTGCTGGGCAACGATCACAGCCTCTGCCTCTATGTCAGCGGCACTTTCGAGCCGAACGAATTCCACTTCCTGGGACAGATCCTGAAGCCCGGCATGACGGTGCTCGACGTCGGCGCGAACGAGGGGCTCTACACGCTCTTCAGCGCCAGCCGGGTCGGCCCCGCAGGACGCGTCGTGGCCTTCGAGCCGAGTTCGCGCGAGCGCCGCAAGCTTCAGCACAATGTCACACGAAACCGCCTCGGCAACGTGACCGTCGTGCCGAGCGCGGTCGGCAGCAGCGAAGGCACCGCCGCCCTGCAGATCGCGTCCGGCGTGCATTCCGGCCACAATACGCTGGGCGCGCTGGTCTATGACGATGCGCCGGCCGTCGGTGTCGAGCACGTTCCCGTTGAACGCCTCGACGCGGTGATCGACCGGCTCGGCGTTGCCAGGGTCGATGTCATCAAGATCGACGTCGAGGGTGCCGAGATGCACGTGCTCGAAGGAGCACGCCGGACGCTCGCCGCCCAGCGGCCGGTCCTGATGGTCGAAGCGAACGATGAGGCGTTGCGGGCGCAGGGTGCGAGCACCGAAGCGTTGTTTGGTTTTCTCCGCGGCGAGCTCGACTACGGCATTTTCGTCTTCTCGCCCGAGACGGGCGGCGTCGAGCCGATGGGCGAGGACTCTTCGGCCTCGGCCAACATCGTCGCGGTCCCGTCGGAGCGCCGCGCCGAGATCCTGGCGCGCGGGTGAGGGCTGCTTGCCGCGCTCGGGCGTGATGTGCTTAACCAGCGCATCATGAGTGCATCCGCGAACGTCCACGATCTCGCCATCGTCCGCACCGTGGCCGACCTGCGCCGCCTCGTCGCGGAATTCCGCAAGGCCGGCCGCACGATCGGCCTCGTGCCGACGATGGGCGCGTTGCACGAAGGCCATGTCAGCCTCGTGAAGGGCGCGCTCGATCGCGGCGACGTGCCGGTGACCAGCATCTTCGTCAATCCGACGCAGTTCGGTCCGAAGGAGGATTTCTCCGCCTATCCGCGCGACGAGGAGGGCGACTTCGCCAAGCTGCGCGACGCGGGCTGTCGCATCGTCTTCGCGCCCAGCAAGGACGAGATGTATCCCGGCGAGCAGCTCACGACCGTGACGGTCGCCGGCATCACCGACGGTCTGTGCGGCCCGCTGCGGCCCGGCCATTTCCAGGGCGTGGCCACCGTGGTGAGCAAGCTCCTGCT
This sequence comes from Reyranella sp., assembly GCF_965228225.1. Lineage (GTDB taxonomy): Bacteria > Pseudomonadota > Alphaproteobacteria > Reyranellales > Reyranellaceae > Reyranella. Next base: position 5,461,570 of record NZ_OZ245801.1, read on the forward strand.
GATGGCGATGCCCGACCGCGCCTATTTCGGCGAGAAGGATTACCAGCAGCTCCAGGTCATCAAGCGCATGGTGCGCGACCTCTCCATGCCGTTCGAGATCGTGGGCATGCCGACGGTGCGCGAGCCGGACGGTCTCGCGATGTCGTCGCGCAACCGCTACCTCAGCGCCGACGAGCGCACGAAGGCGCTGGGCATGTACAAGCAGCTCGTGAAGGTCGCCGATGCGGTGCGCGACGGAAAAAAGTCATGCTCTGAGGCCACGGCGGCGTCGTCGCAGGCGCTACGCGACGGCGGCTTCGACATCGTCGAATATTTCACCGTGGTCGATGCCGAGAGCCTGACGCCGCTCGAGCATGTCGCGGGACCGGCGCGCGTCATCGCCGCCGCCCGCCTCGGCCGCACGCGCCTGATCGACAATCTCGCGGTCTGACCGCGCGCCTGACGGGAACGTCAGGCCGCCTGTTCGAGTGTCGAGGCGACATCGCGCGTCGTGACGCGCCGCAGGTCGCGCACCCTGGTCGTGTCGAACGGCCGGGCGCGATGCATGGTGCAGCGATTGTCCCAGATGACGAGGTCGCCCTTGGCCCAGCGATGGGCATGCACGAAGCGCGGCTGCGTCGCGTGCTCGATCAGGTCGAGGATGATCAGACGCCCGTCGGCCACCGGCAGGCCGAGAATGTGCGAGGCGTGCGCGGCGAGATAGAGCGTCTTGCGGTGCGAGCCGGGATGGGTGCGCACGACCCGCTGCGGCACCGGCGGCAGCGAGGCGCGCTCCTCGGCCGTGTACTGCACGACGCCCAGCTGCTCGCGCGACCGCCAGATCGAATGTTCGGCGACCAGCCCTTCCAGCTCCTTCTTCTTCGCCTCGGGCAGCGCATCGTAGGCCGCCCGCATGTCGGCGAACTCGGTGTCGCCGCCTTCATCGGGAATGACGTGCGCATAGAGCATCGACAGGGCGCCCGGCACGGCGCGGAACGAGGCATCGGTATGCCACAGCCGGTTGGCCAGGCCGTCGAGCCGGCGGCGCGCGTCGGGCTTCATCACGTTGCCGTCGCCGTCGAGGTTGGAGATGTCGGCCACCTGGCTGGATTCGATCCGGTGCTTGATGTCGCGATGCCGGAGCTTCAGCGCCGAGGATTCGATCGGGCCGAAATGGCCGGCGAAGGCGACCTGCTTCTCGTCGTCGAGAGTCTGCCCGCGGAACACCACGACCGCGTAGCGGTTGATGGCGTCCTCGATGGTCTGCCGGTCGGTGGGCTCGAGCGGCTGGGCCAGGTCGACGCCGGAAATCTCGGCCACGAATTCGGGATGAGTTGGCGTAACGGTGATGCTCACGACCGCCTCCCGCGGCTATAGTAGATTTTCGATCATTGTCTTCCAGGAAACGCCATGCCGCAAACGATGAAGCTCGCTTTGCTCGACGATTACCAGAAGGTAGCCATGCGCATGGCCGACTGGGACCGGCTCCGGAAACGCGGAGTCGAGATCACCGTCTTCCACGAGCCCTTCACCTCAGTCGAGGATGCGGCGCAGAAACTGGCGCCCTTCGACATGCTGGGTCTGCTGCGCGAGCGCACCGCCTTCCCGCGGGCCCTGATCGAGAAGCTGCCCAACCTCAAGTTCATGGTGCTGACCGGCGCCCGCGCCGCGAGCCTCGACGACAAGGCGGCGGCCGAGCGCGGCATTCCGGTCTCGACGACACCCGGCGGCACCTCGAATGCGCCGACGGCGGAGCTGGGCTGGGCGCTGCTGATGATGTGCGCCCGCGATCTCGCCAAGGCCGAGCGGCTGGCGCGCCAGGGCAAGTGGCATGACGGCATCGAGCAGATGGTGGTGCTCGAGGGCAAGCGGCTGGGCATCCTGGGCCTCGGCAAGCTGGGCAGTCGTGCGGCCCATTATGCCAAGGCCTTCGGCATGGAGGTCGTGGCCTGGAGTCAGAACCTCACGCCCGAGAAGGCCGAGGCGGGCGGCGCGACGTATGTGAGCAAGGACGAGTTGCTGGCGACGTCGGACTTCGTCTCGATCCATCTCGCCCTTTCGGATCGCACGCGCGGCCTGATCGGCGCGGCCGAGCTGGCAAAGATGAAGAAGACCGCGATCCTGGTGAACACCTCGCGCGGTCCCATCGTCGACGAGGCGGCGCTCATCGAGGCATTGAAGAACCGCACGATCCTGCACGCCGGCCTCGACGTCTACGACAAGGAACCGCTGCCGGCCGACCATCCGCTCACCAAGCTCGACAACGTCACGCTCATTCCGCACCTGGGCTACGTCGTCGAGGAGAGCTACCGGCACTTCTACGAGGGCACGATCAAGGACGTCGAAGCCTGGCTCGACGGCACGCCGATCAACGTCCTCAACCCGGACGCGCTGAAGAAGGCGTAGCGTCCTTCCGGACGAGAGAGAATCGAGGCGAGCATCCCAGCCTTTGCCTCACCCTGAGGAGCGAACGCAGTGAGCGTCTCGAAGGGTGGGCACGCGCACCCCGTCCGTTGCCCATCCTTCGAGACGCGCTGCTTCGCGACGCTCCTCAGGATGAGGTAGGTGGAATGTAAGGCGCAAGGGCCCGGCAGGCCGTTGAAGGAGGTGGAGGTGTGGCGAATAAACGAAACAAACGAAATAATCGAAACAAACGAAGTGAATGTCGCACCCCATGAGTCCTGTATCGGGATGACCGCCGACGCAACAATGTTGCTCGCCGGTCCTTCGTTGAGCGGCTAGTTCGTCCGCACCCGCGCGACGATCAGCCAGACGGCGCCGGCGAGGATCACGCCGGCGGCCAGCCATTCCGGCGTCGACAGGGTCGCGGGCGTCAGCCAGCCCAGGCGGGCAAACACGGCTTCGAGCGCGATGGCGAAGAACGGCATCGCGGTGAGGGCGATCAGGTAGGTCTGCACGCCCGAATGGTTGATGGTCCAGAAGCCGAGCCAGGTGCCGGGGGCGCGGAACAGTAGGCCGGCCAGGATCGCATAGAGCCAGAGTTCGATCCGGCCGAAGGCGTCGCCGCCGCCGGCCCAGGGCGAAGCCATCGCACCCACCAGACCGGCCAAGGTCCAGACGAAGATCAGCGCCAGTGAGGCCGCCACCAGGATCTCGCCGGTGAAGCGGCTGCGCGCCGCCGGATCGGCCGCGCGGTTGCGCGGGTGGTAGGCGATCATCCACGAGGCTGCGACCGCCACGGCTTCCGAGGCGATCAGCCAGGCGACGCCGCGCCACGCCGTCTCCGATCCCAGGCCGGCGGCGAAGGCCGCGATGCCGATCCCCAGCAGCGCGAGGCCGGGCCAATCCCGCCGCGACGGCGCCTGGCGCGTCAGGGCCCAGCCCGAGCCCGCGCCGATCAGCACACTCATCGTCGAGAGCAGCGTGCTCTGCGTGACGGCCAGCCAGACGATGGCGGCGGCGGTGCAGCCGTTGATGATCACGCGCATGAAGGCGTAGCAGACCGTCCACGGCACCAGAAGGTCGGCCCAGCTTCCCGGCGTGCGGCGGCCGACCCAGAGCATGGCGAGGCCCGCGCTCAGCAGCTGCACCAGCGTATAGGCCCAGGCATCGAGCTGGGCGCCGCTCACCACATGGCGCGTCAGCAGGAGATAGACCGACCAGAGGAGGGAGTTGCCGAGCGCAATGGTCAGGACGTGGCCGCTCATTGCGGTTCGCACAGGCTGGTTTCAGGTGCGGAAGCGCAGCAGCAGGTGATTGACGCCGTTCAGCTTGACGTAGAGATCCTCGAACTGCGTGTAGAAATCCTCCCACCGCGGCAGGCCGCCCTGGCTGCCGAGCGAGGTGTAGATTTCCGCGACCGTCCGGCGGCCGTCGATCTGCGAGATGATGCGCGGCGCCAGCGGCGGCAGCTGGGCCCGCCACGGAAAGCCGTCGAGGTTGGCGACCAGCGGCGCGCCGGGCTGCAGGCCGGCGGCGAACTTCTGCGCATCCATCTCGCGCAGCACCGGTATGGCCGACGTGTCCTCGGGGCGCGCCACGGTGTCGAAGCCGGCGCGCGTCGCGTAGAAGACATGGGTCCGGACATTGCCGGCGAGACGTTCGGCGAACGCCGCGCGCTCGATCAGCGGCAGCGAACTCGCCTGCCGGGCAATTACCGGGTCGCTCATGTAGGTCGCGGGCTCGTAGCGCACCGGTTCGAGGAACGCGACGACCCGCAGGCCCGAGGCGGCCGCCATCCTGCCGATCTGCGGCACCGTGAAGGCGCGGTCGCAGCTGTGCAGCAGCAAGTCGTAGAGACCCGCATCGCCGCCCGTCACGTGATCGTTGAGATACGGATTGCGGCGGAACAGGTTGGTCGTCGGCAGGAAGCGGATCAGGCGCTTGGCCATCGCCAGCCGGTCCTGGATCGCCATCGACGGCGGCGCGATGGTCTGCAGCAGCTCCTGCAGGGGATAGACACCGCTGCGGCCGTATTCGCCGTAGAGCATGACGCCCATGCCGCCGTCGGCATGCAGCACGCTCGCCAGCGCCTGCATCCCGGCGGTCGGATCGGGCAGGTGGTGCAACACGCCGGTGCAGTCGATGTAGTCGAAATGGCCGATGTTCATCGTCGGCAGGTCGAGCAGCGAGCCGGTCAGGAACTGGATGTTGCGCAGGCCGCGCGCCTTGGCGCGCGCCTCGCAGATCTGTCGCGACGCCGTGGAGAGGTCGAGATAGACGATCTCGCCGGGGCAGCGGCGATCGACCAGCTGCTGGGCCAGCATGATGCAGGCATCGCCCGTGCCGCCGCCGGCGACCAATGCGCGGAAGGGGCGGATGAAGTTCAGGCGACCGGAGAAGAGATAGTGATTGATCTCGAGGACGTGGCTCGGCGTGCCCGTGATCAGGCGGATCGCCTCGTCTCGCGGGTCTCGGGCAGGATAGGGCAGAGCCTCGTACTGGGCGCGAACGCTGTCCAACGGCGAGGGAAGGGTCATCAGGGCCTTGTTTGACGGCGGGCTGGGCGCTACCGGGTGGGTGGCAACACCTGCCAATCATTACTGCAACAAATCGAAGGGCCATGAAAGGCTATTTCGGCATCGGTATCGAAGGTCCGAGCAAGTCGATGAATGTCGGCACCTTGTTCCGGACGGCCCACGCGTTCGGCGCCTCGTTCGTCTTCACGCTGCGCGCGCAGTACGACGTGCGCGCCGGCGCGCTGGCCGACACATCGGATACGCCGCTGTCGGTACCGACCTACCGGTTCGCCGATCTTGAAAGCTTCCGCCTGCCGCTGGGCTGCCGGCTGGTCGGCATCGAGATCACAGACGATGCAATCGAACTGCCGAGTTTCCGGCATCCGCGCCAGTGCGCCTATATCCTGGGCTCCGAGCGGGAGGGCCTGTCGCCCGGCGTTCAGTCGCTCTGCGACTACGTGGTGAAAATCCCGACGCGCTTCTCGGTCAATCTCGGCACCGCCGGCGCCCTGGTCATGTACGACCGGCTGATCAGCCTCGGGCGCCACGCCCCGCGGCCGGTCGGTGAGGGCGCCCCGACCGAGACGCTCGACATGCCGGTGTTCGGCGAGCCGATGTACAAACGCAAGCAACGGCTGCGGCAAAAAGCACAGTCAAAACAATAGTTTGGCCCGGCGCAGTTGCGCAGGGCGGATGCTGCGACTATCTCGGGCGCTCCATGTCCGTCCTGCCCACCGAACCGCTGCAGATCCTCGAGCCCGGCGCCGCCGCGCACGGCCGCAACGACCTGCGCCGCAATCTGATCGGCCTGTCGCGCGACGGGCTCAAGACGGCGCTGGCCGAGGCCGGGCTGGAACCGTTCCGCGCCGCCCAGATCTGGCAGTGGATCTACTGGCACGGCGTCACCGATTTCGGGCGCATGACCAACATCGCCAAGAAGGCGCGCGATCGCCTCGCCGACCAGTTCGTGATCGAGCGGCCTTCGATCGTGACCGAGCAGCGTTCGGTCGACGGCACCCGCAAGTGGCTGCTGCGGTTCGCCGACGGCAACGAGGCCGAGACGGTCAACATCCCGGAGACCGACCGCGGCTCGGTCTGTGTGTCGAGCCAGGTCGGCTGCACGCTCACCTGCACCTTCTGCCACACCGGTACCCAGCCGCTGGTGCGCAACCTCACGCCGGATGAAATCGTCGGCCAGTTCATGGTGGCGCGCGACAGCTACGGCGAATGGCCGACGCCGACGGCCGATGCCCAGCGCATGCTCAGCAACATCGTCATGATGGGCATGGGCGAGCCGCTCTACAATTTCGACAATGTCGTCGCGGCGCTCAAGATCGTCATGGACGACCAGGGAATCGCGCTCAGCCGCCGCCGCATCACGCTCTCGACCTCCGGCGTCGTGCCGATGATCCCGAAGGTGGGCGAGGCGCTCGACGTCAATCTCGCCGTGTCGCTGCATGCCGTCAGCGACGAGGTGCGCGACACGCTTGTGCCGATCAACCGGAAGTGGCCGATTGCCGAGCTGCTGAAGGCCTGCGCCGACTATCCCGGGGCGCGCAACAGCCGGCGCATCACCTTCGAATATGCGATGCTGAAGGGTGTCAACGACAGCGACGCCGACGCGCGCGAACTGGTGCGCCTCCTGACGCCGATCCACGCCAAGGTGAACCTGATCCCGTTCAATCCCTGGCCGGGTGCGCCCTACGAGTGCAGCTCCAACAACCGCATCCATCGCTTCGCGGAGATCGTGAACGATGGCGGCCTCAGCGCCCCCGTGCGCACGCCCCGCGGCCGCGACATCTCCGCCGCCTGCGGCCAGCTCAAGAGCGCCAGCCTGCGCCAGCGCGGCGAGAAGGTCGCGCTGTAACAAAGCCTCCGTCGCCCTGAGAGCGCGTGAGTTTACCGGTCCGAACCACTCCGAACCTCCCCGGCAGGCACGCTCTCAAGCAGCGCTCCGGTCAGACCACAAGCTCAAACCGATGGTCCGTCACGTCGATGCTGCCGGTCACCTCGATCACGTCGACGACGGTGCGCGCGGCATTGGCGACTTCGTAGTGGCCGCCACCAAGATCGGTAAAGCTTGCGCCATCCCCGTACCCCCGAAAGACAAGGACGTCGCCATCACCGGCCATCCAACTGCCGCTGAAGTCGGTGACGGAGTCGCCGTTGGCCTCACCCGCCACGAAGATGAAGCTGTCGGCTCCTGTGCCGCCCGTCATCGCGTCGGCGCCTGTTCCGCCGTCCAGGTTATCGTTCCCACCGAAGCCTGAGAGGCTATCACTGCCACCAAGGCCGCTGAGAGTGTCATCATGGGCGCCGCCCTGGATCGTGTCGGCAGAAGCGGTTCCCGTGATGTCGAAGGCGGCGTTCTCGAGGCCGCTGATCCCGGCCGACGCGATCGCCGTGGAGACATCGGACACGGTTCCCGTCAGCGTCGTCACCGACGACGCGTCGATCGTGCCGCTCGTCTTGCCATCCAGGAAATTGATGGCCGTCGCCGTTGCCACGGTATCGGACAGAATGACGGCTTCGTCGCCCCTGCCGCTGAAACCGGACGTGGAATATGTGACTGCAAGGTCCGACAGAGAACCCGTGACCGTCAGGATCGACCCCATGTAGATCGTGCCGCTGCTCGTCGCCGCATTGATCGCGTTGAGATCGGCGGCCGCTGCGACCGTATCCAACAGGAGAACCCGCTCGTTGCCCAGGCCGCTGATTCCCGACGACGCGTATGCCGTCGCCAGGTCCGACGCCGTTCCATAAATCCTCTCCACGCTCAGTGCATCGACTGTCCCGGTGGTATTCGCATCGATTGCGTTCAGGGCGCTGGCTGTCGCACTCGTAGCCGACAGGGTCACATCGGCGGTCCCCAGGCCACTGATCCCGGAAGACACATAGCTGGCTGCAACCGCAGCCGCTGTGCCCGTCACCGCCGTCACCGACGACGCGTCGATCCCGCCGGTCGTCTTCCGGTCCAGGTTGTTGAGTGAAGAGGCCGCGACGGTAGCGTCAGTCAACGTGATGGCCTCGTCGCCAAAGCCGCGGATGCCGCCATTGGTGTAGGTCGTCGTCAAGTCAGACAGAGAACCCGTCACCGTCAGCACAGACTGCGCGGAGAGCTCGCCGGTCGTCGCCGCATTGATCGCGTTGAGAGCGGCGGCCGCTGCGACCGTATCCCACAGGCGAACCTGCTCATCGCCCAGGCCGCTGATTCCCGACGACGCGTATGCCGTCGCCACGTCCGACGCCGTTCCATAAATCCTCTCCACGCTCAGTGCATCGACTGTCCCGGTGGTATTCGCATCGATTGCGTTCAGGGCGCTGGCTGTCGCACTCGTAGCCGACAGGGTCACATCGGCGGTCCCCAGGCCACTGATCCCGGAAGACACATAGCTGGCTGCAACCGCAGCCGCTGTGCCCGTCACCGCCGTCACCGACGACGCGTCGATCCCGCCGGTCGTCTTCCGGTCCAGGTTGTTGAGTGAAGAGGCCGCGACGGTAGCGTCAGTCAACGTGATGGCCTCGTCGCCAAAGCCGCGGATGCCGCCATTGGTGTAGGTCGTCGTCAAGTCAGACAGAGAACCCGTCACCGTCAGCACAGACTGCGCGTGGAACTCGCCGGTCGTCGCCGCATTGATCGCGTTGAGAGCGGCGGCCGCTGCGACCGTATCCCACAGGAGAACCCGCTCGTTGCCCAGGCCGCTGATCCCGGAGGACGCGTACGCCATCGCAACCGCAGCCGCGGTGCCCGTCAGCGTCGTCACCGACGACGCGTCGATCGTTCCAATCGTCGCCGCATCGATCGCATTAAGGTCGGCTGCCGCAGCCGTCGTATCCGACAGCGCCACCGCCGCGTTGCCGAGGCCGCTGATCCCGGAGGCCGCGTACGCCGTCGCAACCGCAGCCGCGGTGCCCGTCACCGCCGTCACCGACGACGCGTCGATCGTCCCGCTCGTCGTCACTTCCAGGTTGTTCAGGTCAGACGCTGCAACCGTCGTATCGTTCAGTGTCCAGGCCGCGGTCCAAATGGGCCCCGCGATTCCACCCGATGCGTAGAGAGCGTCCGCGTCTGACAGCGAGCCCGTAAACGTCGTCACAGACGACGCGTCGATCATGCCGGTCGTTGCCGTATCCAGCGCGTTCACGTCGCTCGCCGCAACCGTCGTATCCGACAGCGTCACGTGTTCGTCGCCCAGCCCGGTGATCCCCGCCGACGCATGCGCCGCCGCAACCGCGGACAGCGAGCCCGTCAGCACCGTCACCGCCGCCGCGTCGATCGCCCCGCTCGTCGCCGCATCGATCGCATTCAGGTCGCTCGCCGCTGCCGTGCCAGCAGACAGCGTCACCGCCTCGTTGCCCAGGCCGCTGATGCCGGAGGACGCATAGGCCGTCGCAACCGCAGCCGCCGTACCCGTCAGCGTCGTCACCGAGGATGCGTCGATCACGCCGCTTGTCGCCGTGTCCAGCGCGTTCAGGTCTGCCGCCGCGGCCGTTGTATCCGACAGCGTCACCGCCGCGTTGCCCAGGCCGCTGATCCCGGAGGACGCGTACGCCGTCGCAACAGCCGACAGCGAGCCCGTCAGCGTCGCCACCGACGACGCGTTGATAATGCCGCTCGTCGCCGTGTCCAGCGCGTTCAGGTCCGCCGCCGCGACAGTGCTATTGTTCAGGGTCACGGCCTCGTTGCCCAGGCCGGTGATGCCCGACGACGCGTACGCCGCCGCGAGATATGACAGCGGGCCCGTCAGCGTCGTCACCGACGACGCGTCGACCGTCCCGCTCGTATACCCGTCCATCGTCACCAGGGCGACCGCCGGGAGGATCGTGTCCGACAGCGTCACCGCCTCGTTGCCAAGGCCGCTGATCCCGGAGGACAGATACGTCGTTCGAACGACCGAAACCGCACCCGTCAGCGTCGTCACCGACGACGCGTCGATCACGCCGGTCGTCTTGGCGTCCAGCGCGTTCAGGTCTGCCGCCGCGACCGTGGTATCCGACAGCGTCACCGCCTCGTTGCCCAGACCGCTGATCCCGGAGGACCCATAGGCCGTCGCAACATTCGAAAGAGAGCCCGTCACCGTCGTCACCGACGCCGCGTCGATCGTTCCGCTCGTCGCCGTATCGATCGCGTTCAGGTCGGCTACAGCAGCCGTCGTGTCCTCCAGCGTCACCGCCGCGGTGCCCAGGCCGCTGATCCCGGAAGACGCGTAGGCCGCCGCCACGTCGGACAGCGAGCCGGTCAGCGCCGTTACCGACGAGGCATCGATCATGCCGGACGTCGTAACTTCCAGGTTGTTCAGGTCAGACGCCGCAACCGTCGTATCGTTCAGTGTCCAGCCCGCGGTCCAAATGGGCCCCGCGATTCCACCCGATGCGTAGAGAACGTCCGCGTCCGACAGCGAGCCCGTAAACGTCGTCACAGACGACGCGTCGATCATGCCGGTCGTTGCCGTATCCAGCGCGTTCACGTCGCTCGCCGCGACCGTCGTATCCGACAGCGTCAACTCCTCGTTGCCCAGGCCGGTGATCCCCGACGACGCATACGCCGTCGCAAGATTCGAAAGAGCACCTGTCACCGTCGTCACCGACGACGCGTCGATCGTCCCGCCCGTCGCCGCATCGATCGCATTCAGGTCGGCTGCCGCAGCCGTCGTATCCGACAGCGTCACCGCCGCGTTGCCCAGGCCGCTGATGCCGGAGGACGCATAGGCCGTCGCAACCGCAGCCGCCGTGCCCGTCAGCGTCGTCACCGAGGATGCGTCGATCACGCCGCTCGTCGCCGTGTCCAGCGCGTTCAGGTCTGCCGCCGCGGCCGTCGTGTCGTCCAGCGTCACGGCCTTGGCGCCCAGGCCGCTGATGCCCGACGACGAATAGGCCCCCCGGACCGCCAACAGCGAGCCTGTAACCTCCAACACATTCGACGCGTCGATCGTCCCACTCGTCTCGATGTCCAGAGCACTCAGATCAGCCGCCGCAACCGTCGTGTAGCCGAGCGACACTGCCTCGTCGCCCAGGCCACTGATCCCGGAGGACGCATAGGCCGCCGCGACATCCGACAGATCCCCCACCAGTTCCGTCACCGACGATGCATCGATCGTTCCGCTCGTCTCGTCGTCCAGAGCGTTCAGGTCGGCTGCCGCTACGTTCGCATCCGTCAGCGTCACCGCCTCGTCGCCCAGGCCGGTGATTGCGCCATACGAGTTATTATTGGCATAGACTGCGTAGAAGCCACCCGTCAGCGTCGTCACCGACGATGCGTCGATCGTTCCGCTCGTCGCCGCATTGATGGTGTTCAGGTCGCTCGCCGCCGCCGTGCCGGCAGAAAGCGTCACCGCCTCGTTGCCCAGACCGCTGATCCCGGACGAGGCATAGGCCGCTGCGACCGCAGCCGCGGTGCCCGTCAGCGTCGTCACCGACGACGCGTCGATCACGCCGCTCGTCGCCGTGTCCAGCGCGTTCAGGTCTGCCGCCGCGGCCGTTGTATCCGACAGCGTCACCGCCGCGTTGCCCAGGCCGCTGATCCCGGAGGACGCGTAGGCCGTCGCGACCGCCGACAGCATGCCCGTCAGCGTCGTCACCGACGACGCGTTGATGGTCCCGCTCGTCGCCATGTCCAGCGCGTTCAGGTCCGCTGCCGCGACAGTACTATTGTTCAGGGTCACGGCCTCGTTGCCCAGGCCGGTGATGCCCGACGACGCGTACGCCGCCGCGAGATATGACAGCGAGCCCGACAGCGTCAGCGCCGCCGACGCGTCGACCGTCCCGCTCGTATACCCGTCCATCGTCACCAGGGCGACCGCCGGGAGGATCGTGTCCGACAGCGTCACCGCCTCGTTGCCCAGGCCGCTGATCCCGCCGGACTGATACGTCGTTCGAACGGTCTGGAGCCCGCCCGTCAGCGTCGTCACCGACGACGCGTCGATCACACCGGTCGTCTTGGCGTCCAGCGCGTTCAGGTCTGCCGCCGCGACCGTGGTATCCGACAGCGTCACCGCCTCGTTGCCGAGGCCGCTGATGCCCGAAGACGCATAGGCCGCCGCCACGTCGGACAGCGAGCCGGTCAGCGCCGTTACCGACGAGGCATCGATTATGCCGTACGTCGTAACTTCCAGGTTGTTCAGGTCAGACGCCGCAACCGTCGTATCGCTCAGTGTCCAGGCCGCGGTCCAAATGGGCCCCGCGATTCCACCCGATGCGTAGAGAACGTCCGCGTCCGACAGCGAGCCCGTAAACGTCGTCACAGACGACGCGTCGATCATGCCGTTCGTTGCCGTATCCAGCGCGTTCACGTCGCTCGCCGCGACCGTCGTATCCGACAGCGTCACATCCGCGGCTGCCAGGCCGACGATCCCAACCGACGCATACACGTCCGCCACGTCCGACAGCGAGCCCGTCAGCGTCGTCACCGACGACGCGTCGATCACGCCGGTCGTGAGGGCGTCCAGCGCAAGCAGGTCGCTCGCCGCGACCGTCGTGTCGTCCAGCGTCACCGCCTCATCGCCCAGGCCGCTGATGCCGCTCAAAATATAGGCCATCGAGACAGCCGACAGCGCCCCAAACAACGTCGTCACCGACGACGCGTCGATCGTTCCGATCGTAAGGGTGTCCAACTCGAACAGGCTGTCCGCCCGGACCGTTGCGTCGTCCAGCGTCACATCGGCCACTCCCAGGCCGAAGATTTCAAACGACGCATACACGTCCGCCACGTAGGACAATGAACCCGTCAGCGTCGTCACCGACCCTGCGTAGATGTTTCCGCTCGTCGCCAGATCGATCGCGTAGAGATCAGTGGCCGCTACCGTTCCCACAGACAGCGTCACCGCTGCGTTGCCCAGGCCGATGATCCCCGACGACGCGTAAGCCGTGGCAACCGCCGACGCCGTTCCCGTCAGCATCGTCACCGACGACGCATTGATCGCCCCGCTCGTTTCGTCGTCCAGCGCGTTCAGATCAGCTGCCGGGACCGACGTATCGTCAAGCGTCACCGCCGCGTTGCCCAGGCCACCAATCCCCGAAGACGCGTAGGCCGCGCCCACGTCCGACAGCGAACCCGTCACCGTCGTCACCGACGACGCGTCGATCGTCCCGCTCGTCGCCGTGTCCAGCGCACTCAGATCCGCCGCCGCAACCGTGGTGTCGTCCAGCGTCACCGCCGCGTTGCCCAGGCCACTGATGCCGGAGGACGCGTAGGCCGCGCCCACGTCCGACAGCGAACCCGTCACCGTCGTTACCGACGATGCGTCGATCGTCCCGCTCGTCGCCGTGTCCAGCGCAAGCAGATCCGCCGCCGCAACCGTCGTATCGTCCAGCGTCACCGCCGCGTTGCCCAGGCCGCTTATCCCGGAGGACGCGTAGGCCGCGCCCACGTCCGACAGCGAACCCGTCACCGTCGTCACCGGCGACGCGTCGATCGTCCCGCTCGTCGCCGTGTCCAACGCATTCAGATCCGCCGCCGCGACCGTCGTGTCGTCCAGCGTCACCGCCTCATCGAGGTCCAGCATGATCCCATAGGACGACAACGCCATGGCGACAGCCGACAGCGAACCCGTCAGCGTCGTCACGGACGACGCGTCGATCGTGCCGTTCGTCACTGCGTCCAGCGCGTTCAGGTCGCCGGCCGCGACCGTCGTATCGTCCAGCGTCACCGCCTCGTCGAGGTCCAGCATGATCCCATAGGACGACAACGCCATGGCGACAGCCGACAGCGAACCCGTCAGCGTCGTCACCGACGACGCGTCGATCGTGCCGTTCGTTGCTACGTCCAGCGCGTTCAGGTCGCCCGCCGCAACCGTCGCGTCGTCCAGCGTCACCACCGCGTTGCCGAGGCCGCTGATCTCCGACGATGCATAGGCGGTCGCCACATCCGACAGCGAGCCCATCAGCGTCGTCACCGACGATGCATCGATCACGCCGCTCGTCAGGGCGTCCAGCGCATTCAGATCCGCCGCCGCAACCGTGGTGTCGTCCAGAATCACCGCCGCGTTGCCCAGGCCACCGATCCCCGAAGACGCGTAGGCCGCGCCCACGTCCGACAGCGAACCCGTCACCGTCGTCACCGACGACGCGTCGATCGTCCCGCTCGTCGCCGTGTCCAGCGCACTCAGATCCGCCGCCGGAACCGTGGTGTCGTCCAGCGTCACCGCCGCGTTGCCCAGGCCACTGATGCCGGAGGACGCGTAGGCCGCGCCCACGTCCGACAGCGAACCCGTCACCGTCGTCACCGACGATGCGTCGATCAAGCCGCTCGCCGCCGTGTCCAGCGCAAGCAGATCCGCGGCCGCAACCGTCGTGTCGTCCAGCGCCACCGTCTCGTCGCCCAGGCCACTGATCCCGGAGGACCCATAGGCGGCCGCCACGTCCGGCAGCGAACCCGTCACCATCGTCACGTACGGCTCTGTAACGACCGTCCCGTCCGTGCTGGCATCGAGGGCATTCAGGTCAGCCGCACCGACCGTTGCGTCGACGACGATCAGGTCATCCGAGCCACTCCTGAATCGCAGAGCGTCTGCAAACGACATCGTGTAGGCGTCAGAGCTGCCATCCCCGCCGCCGTCTCGGGATACATAGACGTACGTGGCGATAACACTCATTTGATGCCCTTTCACTACAGCCAGCAGCACGCCGCGCCGCAGCCCGAGCGACGGCTCGAGCGGAAATTAAGAGGTAAAACAACATAGCTCTCGCGACGAAGTCGAACCAAATTGATCCCATCTTGGTGAAATAGTCGATACGGGGTGTCTGCCCCTGTGAGTTGTGGAGTTCAGATGGCCAGCTGTCTTAGGCAGCGGCGTCGGCGATGGACCGCGACCGAATTCTTCAGGACGTCCGATCGTGTCGCGAGCCATGGTGTCTCTTCCTCCCGGTCAGTACGGCGATGCTGACGAGAGAGTGCGGCCTTGTTGGCGGACCTTTTACGCACAGCCGTAATACCCTTCGACGACGGGACGGAGCCTGCCCCGAGGCTTCCCTGGGGGCGCTTCGCTCAGGACGACGGAATACTTTGATTGGCTATTTCGTGAAGGCCGCGACCTTCGAAAGGAAGGCGAGTTCCGTCGAAACAGGCCGAAGACCGGCCGCGCCGAACCACTCTGCCAGGCTGCCCGCCGTGTATTCCCCGTAATACGGCTCGTGGAAATAATGCGGGAAGAGGTCGAGCAGGCCGTCCCAGTCGGGCCGGTCGCCCTTCTGCAGGGAATCCACGATCACGACCAGGCCGCCGGGCTTCACGACGCGCGCCATCTCGGCGATGGCCTTGGCGCGGATCTCCCTGGGCAGCTCATGCAGCAGGAACGAGGAGACGACCAGGTCGAGGCTCGCCTCGGCGAAGGGCAGTGCCCCGGCCGGCGCTTCGTCGAGCTTGACCCGCGCCGTGCGGCCGATCAGGCGGCGCGCCTCGTCGAGATAGGGGCGGCTGAGGTCGATGCCGGTGAGCTTCAGGCCGGGCCAGGCGCCATGCAGCGTGGCGAGCAGGCGGCCGGTGCCGCAGCCGACATCGAGGCCGCGGACGTCGCGCTGGTTTCGGTCGGTGAGCCAGTTGGCGATCGGCGCCAGGGCGCGGCGGCGCATGACGTCGGCGGCGCCCGTGAACAGGACCTCGACCTGGGTGTCGTACAGGGCGGCCGAGTGGTCCGAGAGCCAGCCGTCGCTCTGGAAGTGGAAATTCTGCCGGTAATAGTCGGGCAGGCCGTCGGCCTGGGTGCCGGGCGGCAGCTCGTCGTCGAGGGCACCGTGCCGCCGCGCATCGACCTGCGGCAGGTCGCGGAAATAGAGCAGGCTGCGGCGCAGGAATTCGGCAGGTTCGGGTCGGAGGGGGCGCGGGGCGGGAAACAGGCCGGCCGCGACATCCCGCCACTCCCGCCCGAACAGGGCACGCATCTCGGCGGTCAACTCGGCGCGGCCGGGCGTCGGCCCGACGGGAAAATCGGGCTTGGGCATGGGCTTCATCAGGCGGCGGCCGGCGGCATAGTGGCCGGCATACCAGGCGACCCGGGCGGTCTGGCGGGCGGCGTAGGAGAGGCGGTCGAGGGGGGAAACCATGGGATGCTATTCTCGCCCCGATTATAGCCTCTTTGCGGCGCGCTTGCCCCGGTGGGGTCGACCGCTATATTCGCGCGCCTTCACCGAACGGACACGAAAGCGGCCAGCATGAGCGTTTCTTATACCGGGCCCTACAAGAAGGGCGACATCAAGAAGGTCGTGCTCGCCTATTCCGGCGGCCTCGACACCTCGGTCATCCTGAAGTGGCTGCAGACGGCCTATGGCTGCGAGGTGGTGACCTTCACCGCCGATCTCGGCCAGGGCGAGGAACTGTCGCCGGCCCGCAAGAAGGCCGAGCTGCTGGGCATCAAGCCCGAGAACATCTACATCGAGGATGTGCGCGAAGAGTTCGTGAAGGACTTCGTCTTCCCGATGTTCCGCGCCAACGCGCTCTACGAGGGCCAGTACCTGCTCGGCACCTCGATCGCGCGGCCGCTGATCTCCAAGCATCAGATCGAGCTCGCGCTGAAGACCGGCGCCGACGCCGTCTGCCACGGCGCCACCGGCAAGGGCAACGACCAGGTCCGCTTCGAACTCTCCTATTACGCGCTGAAGCCCGACATCAAGGTGATCGCGCCGTGGCGCGAGTGGGAGCTGACCTCGCGCACCAAGCTGCTCGAGTTCGCCGAGGAGCACCAGATTCCCATCGCCAAGGACAAGCGCGGCGAGGCGCCGTTCTCGGTCGACGCCAACCTCCTGCACTCCTCCAGCGAGGGCAAGATCCTCGAAGATCCGTGGGAAGAGGCCGACGAGATGGTCTACCAGCGCACCATCTCGCCCGAGGCGGCGCCGGACAAGGCGACCTACATCGAGATCGAGTTCGAGAAGGGCGACGCCGTCGCCATCGACGGCGTCGCGATGTCGCCCGCGACACTGCTCACAAGGCTCAACGAACTGGGCAAGGCCAACGGCATCGGCCGCCTCGACCTGGTCGAGAACCGCTTCGTCGGCATGAAGAGCCGCGGCATCTACGAGACGCCCGGCGGCACGATCCTCTACGCCGCCCATCGCGGCATCGAATCGATCACGCTCGACCGCGGCGCCGGCCATCTCAAGGATGAGGTGATGCCGAAATACGCCGAGCTGATCTATTACGGCTTCTGGTACTCGCCGGAGCGCGAGATGCTGCAGGCGCTGATCGACAAGAGCCAGGAGAACGTCACCGGCACGGTGCGGCTCAAGCTCTACAAGGGCAACACCACGGTCGTCGGCCGCAAGTCGCCCGTGTCGCTCTACTCGATGCAGCACGTGACCTTCGAGGAAGACCAGGGCGCCTACAACCAGCGCGACGCCGAGGGCTTCATCAAGCTGAATGCGCTCAGGCTGCGCCTACGGGCGCTGGGCCAGGGCGGCCCGAAGTCCTGACGGACGCCTGACCCGACCGGAGCGGCGCATGCCTTTCGATGACGACCAGCGCCGCCTCCCCGGCGGGCGCGGAACGGGCGAGCGGGCGATCAACCTGCCGCCCGCCGTGCTGTGGCTGATCGGCATCAACGTCGCCGTTCAGGTATTGCGCCAGCTTCTCGGCGAGCAGGCCGATCAGGAGATCATCCTGCAGTTCGGCCTGGTGCCGGCCGCCTACACGACGGATAGCGGGCAGGGTCTCTTCTCGCTGCTCGTGGCGCCGATCACCTACCAGTTCCTGCATGGCGGCTGGATGCATCTCGGCATCAACATGCTGACGCTCGCGGCCTTCGGCGCGCCGGTCGAACGGCTGCTGGGCGTGCGCCGCTTCGTGCTCTTCTACCTGGTGTGCGGCGCCTTTGCGGGGCTGGTGCATATCCTGGTCTATCCCGAGTCGCCCGATCCGGTGGTCGGCGCGTCGGGCGCCATCAGCGGCGTCTTCGGTGCCGTGCTGATGCTGATGCGGTATGTCGGCAGCCTGACGTCGCTGCTGCCGGTCGCCGGCATCTGGATCGGCCTCAACGTCTTCTTCGGCATCTTCGGCGGCACGCCGGGCGCGGGCGGCGAGTCGGTCGCCTGGGTGGCGCACATCGCGGGCTTCGTGTTCGGACTCGCGGCCATACGCTTCTTCGCACCGCGAACGAGTTAACCGGCTATAGTCGGTCGATGGCCGACAACGGGATCCCGCTGCGTCGCACTCTGGTTGCCAATGCCGTGGCGCTGGCCCCGTCGTGGGGGGCGCTCGCCCTCCTGTTCGGCCTCGGCGAACTGTCGGGCCGGGCCACGCTGATGGCGATGGCGGGCATCGCCGTGGTGACGATGCTCCTCGTCCAGCGCTATCTCAGCTCGCTGGCGAGCTTTGCCCGCTTCGTGGGCGAACTGTCGGACGAACGCCAGCCCGTGATGCCGCGCCTTTCCTTCGCGCCCGCGACGGAGGAACTGGCGACGGCGGCAGCCACCCTCTCGACCGGCTGGCGGCGCCAGCGCGCCTCGATCGACAATCTCGCCGCGTCGGCCCAGACGATCGTCGACGGTCTTCCCGACCCGCTCGTGTGTCTCGACCGGCAGCGCCGCATCGTGCGCACCAATCTGGCGGCCGCCCTGCTGCTGGGCAGTCCCGGTGGGTCCGAGCGCGACGTTTCGACCGTGCTGCGCCAGCCGCAGCTCCTGGCGGCGATCGATGCGCTGCTCGAAACGGGGGCCGACGGCAACTTCGCGCGACCCGACCAGAGCGTGGTCGACCTGGTCCTGCCGGGGCCGCCGGAACTCGACATGGTGGCCCATCTGCGGCGCCTGCCGCGGGCGGCCGCCGACGGTTCGCTGGCGCTGATCGTGCTGCACGACACCACGGCGCTGCGTCGCGCCGAGCGCATGCGCGCCGACTTCGTGGCCAATGCCAGCCACGAACTCAAGACGCCGATCGCGGGACTGGCGGGCTTCATCGAGACCCTGCGGGGCCCGGCGCGCGACGATACGGCGGCCCGCGAGCGCTTCCTCGGCATCATGGCCGAACAGGCCGACCGCATGCGCCGGCTGGTCGACGACCTGCTGATGCTGTCGCGCATCGAGCAGCACGAGCATGCGAGGCCGGCCGCCGCCGTCGACCTCAGCGGTGTGCTGCGCTCGGTGCTCGACCTGCTGCAGCTCAAGGCCTCCTCGCGCAGGGTCGGCATCGAAATCGACCTGGCCCCCGATCTGCCGCGCGCCGTCGGCGACCATGACGAGTTGATCATCGTGTTCCAGAACCTGATCGACAACGCGCTCAAATACGCGCGCCCCGAGACTGCCGTCCGGGTCGAGGCGCGGCGCTCGGGCAAGGACCGCGTGGCGGTCGCCGTCCGGGACGAGGGCGACGGCATTCCGGCCTCGCACCTGCCGCGTCTCACCGAACGATTCTACAGGGTGGATACGGCGCGTTCGCGCCAGCTCGGCGGCACCGGGCTGGGCCTCGCCATCGTCAAGCATGTCGTCAATCGGCATCGCGGCCGGCTCGACATCCAGAGCGTGCCCGGCAAAGGCTCGACCTTCACGGTGACCCTGCCGGCCTCTGACCCGGCCTGACTCCGCTGCAGGTCGTCGCGAAAGCGCGTTGTAAGGAACCCGCCGCATACTCTTGGGATTGAGTCCGCGAGAGTCCGCCCCATGACATGCAAAGCAAGCGAACCGAGCGAAATCGTGGTGACCGCCCGGATGATCCGGGCCGGTCTCGACGTCGTGAAGTCGTGGCCGTCCCTGGCGGACGGCGAGGCACTGGCCATGGCCTACCGGGCGATGGCGGCCGCAGCACCCCCCGAGAGTCTCGCCCTCAGCATGCCGACGCCCACGATGCTGCAGGCGCTGCGGATGCTGGGCCACAAGTAGGGCGTCGTAAGCTCTTCGACATCGGGCCGCCCAAATCGAGCCTCCGTCCCCGCCTTCAATGGTCGCGCTCTTCGAGAGCGAAGGAGGATCAGATGATCAGGAAGACGTTGCTCAAGTTCGCAATCGTGGCGGTGACGCTGATGCCGGTCGCCGCGTTCGCCCAGTCGCCGGACGCGGCATACTGCTCGGCGTTGGCCGCCAAGTACGACCAGTATCTCGACATGCCATCCAAGGGCGGCCAGCAGCCCCAGAGCCTGGACACGCGTGTCGCCGTTGAAAAATGCAAGGCGGGCGATACCAGCGGGATCGCGGGGGTCGAGAAGGCGCTCAAGGACGCGCGGATCGACCTGCCGCCGCGAGGCTGATCGATCCGGGGGAGGGAGCGGGCAATGCGCGTGCTGATCATCGAAGACAGCCGGGAGCTGGCAGGGTTGATCGGCCACGCGCTGAAGCGTGCCGGCATGGACGTCGATTTCGTGGGCCTCGCGGACGAGGCGAGGCTCGCTGTCCAGGCCGTGCAGTATTCGGCGATCGTGCTCGATCTCGGCCTCCCCGACGCCGACGGCTTCGCCGTGCTCGATCAGTTGAAAAAGCGGCACGATCCGACGCCGGTTCTCATCCTGTCGTCGCGAAGTGCGCTGGGCGACCGGGTGAACGGCCTCGACAGGGGCGCCAGCGACTACATGATCAAGCCCTTCGCGATGGCCGAACTGATTGCCCGCCTCCGGGCGCTCATGCAGCGCCCGCCGGAGATACCCTCCCCGGTCTTCGCCATGGGGAACGTGACTTTCGAGGCCGGCAGCCGCCGCGCCACGGTCAGCGGGACCACGTTCACCATTCCGGCGCGGGAATCCGAGCTCCTGGAAGTCTTCCTGAAGCGGGGCGGAAGGGTGCTGGCGCATGACGTGCTCGATGCGGTGGTCTTCGGCGGCAAACACGACCACTCGTCCAATGCCATCGAAGTCTACGTCCATCGCCTGCGTCGCCTGCTGGCGGAAGCCGGTGCCGATGTCGAGATCCATACGATCCGCGGGGTCGGCTACCTGATGAAGCCCGGGATGGCGGCAAGGGCCGCGGCGCAGGCATGACTCCGGTCTCGCTGTGGCGGTTCCGGAGGTCGCGCGACAGTCTTGGTGCAGCGTGCAGATCGATGGAGCGCTGTTTGCATATTTGCCTCCCACCCGACACGTAAGGTTTGGTTCAACCTTCGGCGCTCTTATTCCCGGCAGGGAGTAACGACGTCATGGCGCGAAGTCGAAATTGGGATGTGACGATGGTCGAGAGGCCGCATCGCCCTCCCGGCCTTGGCATCGGCGATCCGATGCCGCGCATAACACTGCCACTTGCCACGGGCGCTCTCTTCGACTCGTGGGATGCCGCGGTGTCTGGCGTCACGCGCATCTATTGGATTGGCTCGCCGCCGTGCGAGGAGCGAATCGCGACGATGGTAGCGCACCTCGCGCGGTGCGAGGCGACGTTGTGCTTCGTGGCGCCCCGGCCGTTGGACGGCCTCGACGCGGATGCGTCGTGCCTTGTGGATCGCGACGGCGAACTCGCGCGGGCGTTCGATGCACGGGGGACGTTCGCAATCGTGGTCGATGCCGCGGGTCGCGTGGCGGCTTTGTTGCCTTCCCCCGCGACCGAAGACGTCGTCGCTCTCGTCGAGAAGCTCTACGCCGCAACCGAGACGGTGGTGGTGCGAGCCGCTGCGCCGGTGATGCTGCTCCATCGCGTTCTCGATGCCGACCTCTGCGATCGTCTGATCGGATACTGGTCGGCGCGCGACAAGGTGGCGAGCATCGTCGGCTCCGCCGACGGCAATGTCGTCGATAGCGAGACCAAGCGCCGGCTCGACACCAATCTCGATGACCCGGCTCTCTTCACCAATGTGCGCGACGCCCTGGTGCGCCGCATTGCGCCGGCCATCGCGCAGGCCTCGCACGTCCATACGTCGGTGATCGAAGCACCGCGTATCGGCTGCTACGATGCGGCCAGCGGCGGCTGGTTCCGCCGCCACCGCGACAATACCAGCCGCATCACGGCGCATCGCCAGTTCGCGGTCAGCATCAATCTCAATCCGGGCGACGAGTATGAAGGCGGCGAACTGCGCTTCCCCGAATTCGGCCGCCAACTCTACCGACCCGCCGTGGGGTGCGCCGTCGTGTTTTCAGCTGCCCTGTTGCACGAGGTCAATCCGGTGACACGGGGCCGTCGCTTCGGCCTCTTCACCTTCCTTTCGGCGGGCGGAGCTGCCTCCGGCTACGGTCCGCGGGGTCGCGGACGATCGTAAGGGGGCTGTTGCGGAACGAATGCCGCGAGCGCTGCGTTCTGGACTCGATGAGCATCATCGAGGGATTCGGGTGGACGATGGCCACCCAGTTCGAACCGCACCGCAAAGGCTTCCTCTACCGGCGGGATCGCAAGGGGCCGCCCATCCTGGTGACCGCGGCCGAACGGAACGCGTTCGTCCGCGTGTTCGGATGGCAGTTCCTGGCCCACGTCGCGGGCTTCATGGCGGCGGTGATTGCTGCGGCCATGTTCACGGCGCACTTCTTCCCGCGAGGCGATGAGACCGGGGGCTTCTTCCTGATGGGTGGCCTGCTGCTTGGGATCGGCCTCGCGCTCTTCATGTCGATCAAGTGGGCGATGCATGCTCCGGCGCGAGCACTCGCCGGTCGCCCGACCTTTTCTAGCGGCGCAGGGCCCTGACGGCGAATATCGCGGTCGGAATCCCGATCACGAGGCCGGCCGCGACCGCGTAGACGAGAAAGAAGACCATCGAGAAGATCACCATGCCCACCGTGCCTCGCTCCGGCACGTTGGGAGCGTCGATCAGCGTGACGACGAGCGCCGCGACGAACAGCACGACGGACAGGAGCGGAAAGCTGAGCGCGGCGAGGGTGACCTGCCAGCGTCGCGTCCTCCCGGGCCAGCGAGACGTGACCAGCCAGGCGGTCCCGCCGGTGACGGCCATGATGGCGAGAATCGATCCCACGATGTAGATCACGCCGCCTTCCCCCGTGTTGAACCTCTCCAGGCAACGCCCGATGAGGGGTCCGGGTTCAGCCTCTTCCCCTTGTCTGTCTTATGTCCGTAACCAAAGCGTAGCGCGGGCGAAGCGTGCGGCCGGTACCGAGCATCCGGTGGGACTGGGAGGCCGGATGCTTCGACTGGAAGGCGTTACCAAGAGCTTTGGCGGCAAGAAGGCCGTGGACAGCGTTTCGCTCGTCGTGCCGACGGGCCAGCTGGTGGGCGTGATCGGTCGATCCGGCGCCGGCAAATCGACCCTCCTGCGCATGATCAACCGCCTGGGCGATCCGACCTCGGGCCGCATCCTGTTCGGCGATACCGACGTCACCGCGCTCCGCGGCCGGCCGCTGCGCGCCTGGCGCGCCCGCTGCGCCATGATCTTCCAGCAGTTCAACCTTGCCGGCCGTCTCGATGTGATGACCAACGTCATGATGGGTCGGGCCTTCCACATGCCGCCTGCCCGTGCGCTGCTCAAGCTGTGGAGCGACGAGGAGAAGGCGCAGGCCCTGTCCGCGCTCGAAAGCCTCGACATGGCGCGGATGGCCGGCCAGCGCGCCGAGACCCTGTCCGGTGGCCAGCAGCAGCGGGTCGCGATCGCCCGGGCGCTGGTCCAGGAACCGGACATCGTGCTGGCCGACGAGCCGATCGCCTCCCTCGATCCGCGCAACACCAAGGTGGTGATGGACGCGCTGCAGCACATCAACCGCCATCTCGGCATCACCGTGGTCTGCAATCTCCACAGTCTCGACCTCGCGCGGGCCTACTGCGACCGGCTGGTCGGCATGGCCGCCGGGCGTGTGGTGTTCGACGACGTGCCGGCCGCGCTCACCGAGGCGACGTCGCGCGAGCTCTACGGGCTCGAGGCCGGCGACGTGATGGGCCATGGCCTGCCGTCCCCTGCTTCTCTGCCCGCCGGCGCCCAGCCGGGCTTTGCCCTCGCGGGCTCCTGATCCCTTCCCGACCTTTCGCTTCATCAAGGAGAACAGCAATGCTCACCCGTCGTCACGCGCTCGGCGCTGCCCTCGCTGCCTCGTCCCTCGCCGCCTCTTCATTCGTGTTGGCCGGCACCGCCCATGCCCAGTCCTGGAAGAGCGCCTACCCCGAGCTCGTCCTCGCCGTCATCCCGGCCGAGAACGCGTCGGGCGTGACCGAGCGCTACGGTCCCTTCGTCGAGTACCTGTCCCAGACGCTGGGCACCAAGGTGACGCTGCGGGTCGCCAACGACTACGCCGCCGTCATCGAAGGCCAGCGCAACGGCAGCATCCATATCGCGGGCTACGGCCCGGCGTCCTATGCGCGTGCCATCGTGACCGGCGTGAAGGTCGAGCCCTTCGTCACGACGGTGAATGGTGACGGGACGGTCGGCTACTACTCGGTCTTCTACGTGCGCGCCGACAGCCCCTACAAGACGATCGACGACCTCAAGGGCAAGAACCTGGGTCTCGTCGATCCCAACTCGACCTCGGGCAACAATGTCCCACGCTTTGCGCTGAACAAGCTCAAGCTCAATCCCGAGACCTTCTTCGGCCGCGTGACCTACACCGGCAGCCACGAGAATGCGGTGATCGCGCTGCAGCAGAAGACGGTCGACGTCGCCGCCAACTGGTGGAACGCCGAGAACGACTCCAACCTGACGCGCATGGCGTCCAAGGGACTGGCCAAGCAGGAGGACTTCCGCGTCATCTACAAGTCGGACCTGATCCCCAATTCGCCCTTCGCCTATCTCGCCAGCCTGCCGCCCGACCTGAAGGCCGCCATCACCACGGCCTTCATGGAATCGCCGACCAAGGCCAAGGCGGCGTTCGACAAGCTGTCCGACGGCAAGGATCGCGGTTTCCAGGTGGTCGACGCGAAGTACTATGAGCCCGTGGTCGAGCTCATCAAGTTCATCGACCAGCTCCGCAAGCAGAAGAGCTGATCGGGCCGGACTTCGCTTTCGCGTTCGCTTTGTCTTGAGTACGCACGTCACACCTCTGCCCGAGGCGCAGTTGAGGCCGCTCATGGCGGCCTACGACGCCTCGGTGCGGTCGCGTCGCTGGCACACGCTGCTGATGGTGGCGTGTGTCGCGGCGGCGATGCTTCTCGCGTCGATCTCGGCCGAGGTGTCGCCGGTCAGGTTCTTCGAGAACATCCATCGCTTCCCGAGCTACATCATCCGCCTGTTCCACCTCGAGAACGGCCAGCCCGTCTGGACGGACTTCGAGGAGTGGTTCTGGGGCCTGGACCGCTGGCTCCGGCTGCTCTGGGAGACCTTGCTGATGGCTTACGTCGGCACGCTCCTGGGAGCCGTGGCGGCCTCGTGCCTCGCCTTCCTCGGCGCGGCGAACGTGGCGCCCGCGCGCTGGATCCGGCTCGTCGTGCGCCGCTTCTGCGAGCTGTGCCGCACCGTGCCGGAACTGGTCTTCGCCCTGCTGTTCGTCATCGCCTTCGGCCTCGGTCCGATGGCCGGTGT
The DNA here is from genome assembly GCF_965228225.1 of Reyranella sp. Lineage (GTDB taxonomy): Bacteria > Pseudomonadota > Alphaproteobacteria > Reyranellales > Reyranellaceae > Reyranella. The sequence continues at coordinate 5,486,752 of NZ_OZ245801.1, forward strand.
GCTCGCGGTCGCCATCCACACGCTGGGCGCGCTCGGCAAGCTGTTCGCCGAGGTGGTCGAGAACATCGACATGAAGCCGGTCGAGGGCGTGTCGTCGACGGGGGCGGCCTGGCACGTCGCGATGCGCTTCGGCGCCCTGCCGCAGGTCCTGTCCAACTTTGCGAGCTACGCGCTGCTGCGCTTCGAGATCAACGTGCGCGGCGCCGCCGTCATGGGCTTCGTCGGCGCCGGCGGTATCGGCCAGGACCTCATCGAGGCGATCCGCAAGTTCTACTATTCAGATGTCTCGGCGATCCTGGTGATGATCCTGATCACGGTCGCCATCATCGACAGCCTGACCTCGTTGCTGCGTCACCGCCTGATCGGCCTCGAAGGGAAGAACTGATGGACGCCGTGCGCGAGCGCTATCCCGAACATTTCCAGCGCCTCGGGCCGCAGCGCCTGCCGATGATCGCCGTGGCGACCGCCATGCTCGTCCTCCTCCTGTACGGCATGCAGGTGCTGGGCTTCTTCGACGGCAAGCTTCTGTCGGGCATGGGGCGCCTGGTCGAGATCGCCGGCCTGATGCTGCCGCCCGATCCGGGGTCGTGGGCGCATGCGCGGGCCTATGGCATGGCGCTGATCGAGACGGTGGCCATTGCGCTGCTGGGGACCCTGTCGGCGGCGATCCTCGCCTTGCCGATTGGCCTGCTCGCCGCGCGCAACGTCACCGCCCAGCGCATCGTGCGTTTCCTCGCCCGCCGCTCGCTCGACACGATCCGCAGCGTCGACATCCTGATCTGGGCGCTGATCTGGATCAACGTCGTGGGGCTCGGACCCTTCGCGGGGGCGCTGGCCATCATGACCTCCGACATCGGCAGCTTCGGCAAGCTCTTCTCCGAGGCGATCGAGGCGGCCGACCGCAAGCCGGTCGAAGGCATCGCCTCGACCGGCGGCGGGCATTTCATGGGCATACGCTTCGGCATCCTGCCCGAGGTCTTCCCCGTGCTGGTGAGCCAGGTCCTCTACTACTTCGAATCCAACACCCGGTCGGCCACCATCATCGGCATCGTCGGCGCGGGCGGTATCGGCCTGCATCTCGCCGAGGCGATCCGGACGCTGGAGCTGCAGCAGACCTCCTTCATCATCCTGATGATCCTGGTCACCGTGGCGGCGATCGACCTGGTGTCCAGTCAACTGCGCTTTGCCATGATCGGCCGTCGCGGGGGAGTGAGTGCTTGAGCGATCCATCCGGTGACTCGTCGACGGGCCTGGCCCGCTATGCGTTCTATTATGCGCCGCGCGCCGAAGAGGCGCTGGCCCTGGCCGCCAGCCGATGGCTCGGGCGCAACGCCGAGACAGGCGAGGCCCGCGACCGCGTCCCGGTGAGCGGCGTCTCGTACGAGCGCCTGTCGGCGATCGTCGCGGATCCGCGCCTCTACGGGTTCCACGGCACGCTGAAGCCGCCGATCGCCCTGATCGACGGTGCGACCGAGCGCGATCTCGTCGATGCCGTCGGCAGCTTCGCCGCGACGGAGCGGCAGATCGACGTGCCCTCCCTGGCGCTGGCCGAATTGCACGATTTCCTCGCCCTCGTGCCGGCTGACCGCTGCGCCGCCCTGCAGGACTTCTCGGATCGCTGTGTCGTGGAATTCGACGAGTTCCGTCGTCCCGCCGACGATGTCGAGCTGGCGCGCCGGCGCGCGGCGGGGCTGACGCCGCGGCAGGACGATCTGCTGCTGCGCTGGGGCTATCCCTATGTCCTCGAACAGGGGCGCTTCCACCTGACGCTCACCGGACGGATGCCGGACGCGCGCGAACGCGGGCTTATCCTCAACGAGCTGCGCCGGCGCTTCATGGGCTTCCTCGACCGGCCGCTGGCGGTGCGCGATCTCTGCGTCTTCCGTCAGCCGGCGCCGGGCCGTCCGTTCACGGTCTTGGCGCGGTTCAGGCTCGGCGGAGGGCGGCGTCTGGCCACTCAGGTCTGGCGAGCAGCCTGACGAAGGCGGCGGCGGCCTCGTCGAGGGTGCCGTCGTTGACGATGGTCACCAGACGCGGATCGTCGAGTTCGTAGGCATCGGCGCGCTCAAGACGCTCCGCCGCCTCGATGGCGGACTCGCGACCACGGCCCTCGAGGCGCTGGCGGAGACGCTCGACGGGCGCGGTGATCAGGACGGGGCGGGCCTGCGAGTCGAGGCCGCCGGTCCTCAGGAAATGGTCGCGCGAACCGCTCACGACGACAGTCAGGCCGGCGGCCCGCCAGTCGTGAATCTCGCGGCCGACGCCGTAGTCGTTGCCGTGGGCGTTCCAATGATAGGCGAACAGGCCATAGGCGCGACGAGTCGCGAACTCCTCGCGGGTCAGCGCGACATGGTTCTCACCACCGGTGTCGGCCGGCCGCGTGATGTAGCGGTGCGCGAACACCACCGGCGCTCCCGGGGGCAACAGGGTCCGGGCATGCAAGAGGACAGAATCCTTGCCGGCGCCGGACGGACCCATGACATAGATCAGCGAGCCTTCCATCGTCGCGTACAGGCGTCAGACCACACGGTCGCCTTCGCGCCATACGGCGCGCACGACAGCCGCGCCGTCGACCGTGCGCACCCTCACCAGGTCGGCGCGACGCTCGGGCGCGATCTCGCCGCGATCGCCGAGCCCGACGGCGCGGGCGGGGTTGAGCGTCGCCAGCCGCACCGCCTGAGGCAGCGAGATGCCGATGCCCGACGAGGGCAGCTTGAACACACTCTCCATCAGGCTGGCCGGCACATAGTCCGACGACAGGATGTCGACATGGCCGGCGCGCAGCAGGTCGATGGCGGCGATGTTGCCGGAGTGCGAGCCGCCCAGCACGAGGTTCGGCGCGCCCATCAGAATGGCGAGGCCGGCCTCGCGCGAGGCGCTGGCGGCTTCGTGCGTGGTCGGGAATTCGGCGATGGTCATGCCGTTGGCGACGGCTTCCTGGACATGGCCGTGGGTCGCATCGTCGTGGCTGGCGATCGGCAGGGCACGGGCCTGGGCGCGGCTCACGATTTCCCGCCGATGTTTCGCGGCGTTGCGGTGGTGAAGCTCGGTGACGCGGATCGAGAATTCCTCGAACTGCGCGTCGGTCATCGCGTGCTTGCCCTTGTAGTATTGCTTCAGCTTCTCCGGATCGAGGAACTGGCGCTGGCCGGGCGTATGGTCGTTGATCGACACCAGGCCGACCAGCGGCAGGTCGATCCACTTGTCGACGGCCTCGACGGCATCGTCCGCCGTGATCTCGCAGCGCAGGTGGATGCGATGCTCGGCACGGGTCATGCGCCGGTCGCTGGCCATGCAGACCGCCTCGATCATGCGCTCGCGGTTTTCCACGCGGTCCGATTTGCCGTGGACGTCGCCCAGGGCCAGCGAATCGAACACGGTCGTGATGCCGGCGGCGCTGACCTGGGTGTCATGCGCCATCACGGCCGAAACGCTCGGCCATTTGACGCCCGGACGCGGAGCGAAGTGCTTCTCCATGTTGTCGGTGTGCAGCTCGACCAGACCGGGCACGAGATAGTCCCCTTCGAGGTCGAGGGCGCTCGCGGCATGCGACCGCTCGGTGTCGATCTCGACGATGCGACCGTCGCGAACGAGGACGGTGCCGTCGAATTCGGCGTCGGCCGTGACGACGCGCGCGTTGGTCAGGATGATCTCGTGACTCATGCGGAAACTCCGGCCAGTGAGGCTGGGGGGATCGAGGCGGGGGGAAGGACTTCGTGCACGCGGGTCGCGACGGCATCGCGCACGTCGGTGTCGTGGAAGATGCCGACGATGGCGGCGCCGGCATCGCGCCGCTGGCAGATCAGCTCGACCACGCCGTCACGGTTGGCGGCGTCGAGCGACGCCGTCGGCTCGTCGAGCAGCAGGACCGGATAATCGACGATCAGCGAGCGGGCGATGTTGACCCTCTGCTGTTCGCCGCCGGAGAAGGTCGCAGGCGGCAGCGCCCACAGCCGCGCGGGAATACCGAGCATGGCCAGCAGGAACTCCGCGCGTTGCCGCGCCTCGAGGGGATCGGTGCCGCGCCGCCTGAGCGGCTCGGCCACGACATCGACGGCCGAGACCCGCGGGATCACCCGCAGGAACTGGCTGACGAAGCCCATGGTGCGATGACGCACGTCGAGCACGGTGCGCGGCTCGGCGCCGACCAGCTCGGTCCACTCGTCGTCCTGGCGGACCCGGATCGAGCCGCTGTCGGCGCGATAGTTGCCGTAGAGGGAGCGCAACAGGGTGCTCTTGCCGGCGCCCGAGGGGCCGACCAGCGCCAGGCATTCGCCGGGCGAGACCGCCAGCGACACGCCGCGCAACACGGGAAGCGACAGGCCGCCCTGGGCATGGACGATGAAGGACTTGGCGAGGCCGGTGACGCGAAGGGCGGGTTGGGAAGAGGTCATGGTCGCCTCACACCGGCAGGATCGAGGCGACGAGCATCTGGGTGTAGGGATGCTGCGGATCGTCGAGCACCTGGTCGGTGAGTCCCTGCTCCACGACTGCGCCGCCCTGCATCACCATCAACCGGTGCGTCAGCAGCCGCGCGACGCCGAGATCGTGGGTCACCAGAACGACCGACAGATGCAGCCCTTCGACCAGGCCGCGCAGCAGATCGAGGAGGCGGGCCTGCACCGAAACGTCGAGGCCGCCGGTCGGCTCGTCCATGAAGACCAGCCGCGGATTGCTCACCAGGTTGCGCGCGATCTGCAGGCGCTGGCGCATGCCGCCGGAATAGGTACTCGGCCGGTCGTCGAGACGCTCGACGTCGATTTCGACCCGCGTCATCCAGTCGGCGGCCTGACCGCGGATCTCGCCATAGTGACGTGCACCCACCGCCATCAGCCGCTCGCCGATGTTGGCGCCGGCGCTGACGCCCATGCGCAGTCCCTCGCGGGCGTCCTGGTTCACGAAACCCCATTCGGTCCGCGCCAGCAGCCGGCGGCGGGCTTCCGAGAGTCGGTGCACGTCGACGGTGCCCCCCGACTTCGTCTCGTAGGTGACGGAGCCGCCATCGGGCAGGAGGCGGCCGGCCAGGCAATTGAGCAGGGTCGTCTTGCCGGAGCCCGATTCGCCCACGATGCCCAGCACCTCGCCGGGCCACAGGTCGAAGCTGACGTCGCGGCAGGCGATGCGACCGCCGAAGCGCTTGCCGACACCCCGGGCGGAGAGGAGCGGGGCATTCATCGCCGGCTCTCGCAATAGTCGGTGTCGGAGCAGACGAACAGGCGCTTGCCGTCGTCGTCGACGATCATCTCGTCGAGGAAGCTTTCCGTCGAGCCGCACAGCGCGCAGCTCTCGGTCCAGGTCTCGATCTCGAACGGATGGTCGTCGAAGTCGAGGCTCTTCACCGGCGTGTGCGGCGGCACCGCGTAGATCCGCTTTTCGCGGCCCGCGCCGTAGAGCTGCAGCGCCGGGCTGCGGTCGAGCTTGGGGTTGTCGAATTTCGGGATGGGCGAGGGGCTCATGATATAGCGCCCGTTCACCATCACCGGATAGTTGTAGGTCTTGGCGATGCGGCCGTGGCGGGCGATGCTCTCGTAGAGGCTCACCTGCATGATGCCGTATTCCGACAGCGCATGCAGAGTGCGGGTCTCGGTCTCGCGCGGCTCGAGCATGCGCAGCGGCTCGGGGATCGGCACCTGGAATACCAGGATCTGGCCATCGGTCAGCGGCGTCTCGGGCACGCGGTGCCGGGTCTGGATGATGGTGGCTTCCGCGGTGTGCGTCGTCGTGGCGACCTGGGCCACCCGCGCGAAGAACCGGCGGATCGAGACGGCGTTGGTCGTGTCGTCGGCGCCCTGGTCGATCACTTTCAACGTGTCTTCAAGACCGATGATGGCGGCGGTGACCTGGATGCCGCCGGTGCCCCAGCCGTAAGGCAGCGGCATTTCGCGGCCACCGAACGGCACCTGATAACCGGGCACCGCCACCGCCTTCAGGATGGCGCGGCGGATCATCCGTTTGGTCTGCTCGTCGAGATAGCCGTAGTTGTAGGCGCCGTCCTGCGGGGTCGTATCGTGGATCGTCGTGTCAGGCATGGTTCACTCCGCCGCCTGGGCGAGGGCGGCCTGCTCGCGGCGCTTCTCGACCTCGGCGCGCAGCATCCGCACCACCACCAGTTCGGACTGGAAATCGACATAGTGCGGCAGCTTCAGGTGCTGCACGAAGCCCGAGCCCTCGACATTGTCGCTGTGGGCCAGCACGAATTCCTCGTCCTGGGCGGGCGAGGTCGCGGCCTCGCCCAGCTCGTCGGCGCGCAGGGCACGGTCGACCAGGGCCATCGCCATCGCCTTGCGCTCGGCATGACCGAAGGCCAGGCCATAGCCGCGGGTGAACTGCGGCGGCACGTCGTGCGAGCCGGCGAACTGGTTGACCATGTCGCACTCGGTCACTTCGATCTCGCCGATCTCGATGGCGAACCCCAGCTCCTCCGGCACGAACGACACCGGCACATGGCCATAGCGGATCTCGCCGACGAAGGGATGGTTGTTGCCGTAGCCGCGCTGGGTCGAATAACCGAGTGCCAGCAGGAAACCCTCGTCGCCACGCGCCAGGTTCTGCAGGCGCAGCGGCCGGCTGGCGGGCAGCACCAGCGGTTCGCGCGTCAGGTCGCGCGCTTCGCCGTCGTCGCGCGAGGGCGGCGGTTCGAGCAGGCCGTCGCGCTGCAGGATGTCGCCGACGCGCGGCAGGGCGTGGGTGGCATCGGCCGGCGCGGTCGGTGCTTCGGGGCGTTCGCCCGACGCGGCCAGCGAGAAGTCGAGCAGGCGGTGGGTGTAGTCGTAGGTCGGCCCCAGCACCTGGCCGCCCGGCACGTCCTTGAAGGTCGACGAGATGCGACGCTCCGCCACCATGCGGGTGGTGTCGAGCGGCTCCGACGCGCCGAAGCGGGGCAGGGTGGTGCGATAGGCGCGCAGCAGGAAGATCGCCTCGATGAGGTCGCCGCGCGCCTGCTTGATGGCGAGTGCTGCCAGGCCGCGGTCGTAGCAGGACCCTTCGGTCATGACGCGATCGACCGCGAGGCCGAGCTGCTGGTCGATCTGCTCGAGCGACAACTCGGCGACGTCGCGATCGCCGCGACGCTTGTCGGCCAGGAGATCGAGCGAATGGGCGATGGCGGTTTCGCCGCCCTTGACCGCGACATACATGGTCAGGCCTCCACGGCGACGCTGCGCGGCAGCGCGATGAGTCGGGATCCCGAGGCGAAGACAAGATCGACGCCGCAGGGGAAGAGAGCATGGTTGGCGGTCCAGGCCGACCAGAAGCCGTCGCCAAGTCCGCCGATCGAGACGCGGATCTCGCCGTCGATGCCGGGGCCCCGCCAGATGGTGGCCCGGCCGCCCTCGAGCGCCGGCACCTCGATCACCAGCGTGGCGGCGCGGTCGGGATAGGTGTCGGTACCGATGGCGAAGCCGGCGAACGGCTCGCCGCCGCCGGCGATGATCACGCCGAAGGTCGCGGCCTCGCGCGACGGGACGATCGGCGTGCCGGCATGGAAGCGCAGGAAGTCGCGGACCTCCTGCTTGTCTATTCCGGCCTCGAGCCAGAGCGGCGTCTCGCGATCGGCGAAGGTGAGCAGGAAGGCCGCGGCCGCCGGGCTGAGCGTTCCCGGTCCGGCTGGCGCATCGCGCAACTCGACGATGCGGCCGGGATGCGAGAAGGCGTCCAGCACGCCGCGGAACAGGCGCTGTGCATCGTGCGCCGGATCGGCGAAGCCGGGAGCGAGGAGCGTCGTGCTCATGCGCCGGCCTCACGCGCGACGGTGAAGAAATCCACCCGGGTGGCGGCGGCGCGGGCGGCGATCAGGCGATGGCGGGCCTCGGCCTCATGGGCGAGCGGCGTCACGATCGCGGCTTCGAGTGTCTCGACCCAGTCGGCGCGCTGGCCCAGCGCATCGATGGCGGCGACGATCTCGGCTTGCCGGGCATCGCGGCCTCGGACATAGCCGAAGCCCATCTCGCCGCTGTCGAGCCGCACGGCGGCGCGCGTCACCGTCATCTCGCCGGCGCAAAACGGAGCGCCGGTGCCCGAGATGCGGCCCTGCACCATGACGAGCCCGATCTCGGGCCGACGGAGGACCGTGTAGGAAGGTGTCGACCCAAGCGCCTGCCAGAGAGAAGCGAGCCGGGTCGCGGGCGCCTTCGCGAGCACCGAAAGCCATCGCTGCCGGCGCGCGATCGTGGGGGTGGAGGACATCGGGACGCTCTCGAAAGAGGCGCACCTTCGTGGCGCTGCGTTACCGTTCCGAGGGCGCCGCGTTAAATTCGTGTGACGGTCAGTCGGTCCTGCCTCCGTCTCCCTAACCTATTGATTTAAATCAAATAATCCCGATGGGGCGGCGGCTATCCTGTGCGCCGGGCCGCCTCTGTAATCGGATTGTCACATATCCGTCATATGAGGGAGACGTACGGCTCCTAGATGACGGGCGCTTCGAAATTCAACACAGGAGAACCCCGTGAACCTGACCAAGATCGTCCTCGCGACAGCTTTTGCGCTGTCCCCGGCGGCCGCCTATGCCATCGACATTTCCGGCGCCGGCGCCACCTTCCCCTACCCGGTCTATGCCAAGTGGGCCGACGCCTACAAGAAGGAGACCGGCAACGGTCTCAACTACCAGTCGATCGGCTCGGGCGGCGGCATCAAGCAGATCAAGGCCAAGACCGTGACCTTCGGCGCCACCGACGCCCCGCTCACGGGCAAGGATCTCGAAGAGTCCGGCCTCGTGCAGTTTCCGATGGTGATGGGTTCGGTGACGCCGGTCGTCAATCTCGAAGGCATCAAGCCGGGCGAGCTGGTGCTCGACGGGCCGACGCTGGCAAACATCTATCTCGGCCAGATCAAGAGCTGGGACGATGCGGCGATCGTCAAGCTCAACCCCAACGTCAAGCTGCCGAAGCAGGCCATCGTGCCGGTGCGTCGTTCGGACGGATCGGGCACGACCTACAATTTCGCCTACTACCTGGCCGAGGTGAGCCCGGACTGGAAGACGAAGGTCGGCGTGAGCACGGCGCTGCAGTGGCCGGTGGGCATCGGCGCCAAGGGCAATGAAGGCGTGGCCGGTAACGTGGCGCAGACCAAGGGCTCGATCGGCTATGTCGAGTACGCCTACGCCAAAGAGAACAAGATGATCTTCACCAAGATGATCAACAAGGCGGGCAAGGCTGTCGCCCCGGGCTCGGATACGGTGCAGTCCGCCGCGGCGAGCGCCGACTGGAACTCCAAGCCGGGCTTCGGCGTGATCCTGGCCAACCAGCCGGGCGACCAGTCCTGGCCGATGGCGGCCGCGACCTGGATCCTGATGTACAAGAAGCCGGAGAAGATGGCGGAGTCGGCCGAGGCGCTGAAGTTCTTCGCCTGGGCCTACACCAAGGGCGACGCCATGGCGGACTCGCTCGACTACGTGCCGATGCCCCAGAACGTCGTAAACGACATCATGAAGATGTGGGCGGCGGAAATCAAAGACGCCAGCGGCAAGCCGCTGTACTCGCCGACGAACTAAACGGTGACGGGGCGGGTGGCGACACCCGCCCTTCATTCTTGGGGGGCTTATGGCTTCGGGGGAGCGGGACGTGAGTGAAGTTGCATTGAAGGGCACAAGCGCGCCGGCGGCGGTATCCGCCTCGCGGGCGGCGGTGCTTCGACGCCTGAGATTGACGGACTCGATATTCCACGGGCTGACGCGCGGCGCGTCGCTCGCCGTGCTCGCCCTGCTGAGCGGCGTCATCATCGCGCTCGTCGTCGGTGCCGCGCCGGCGCTCGGCACGTTCGGCTTCGGCTTCCTGTTCGACGAATCCTGGAACCCGGTGACCGAGCGGTTCGGCGCCCTGGCGCCGATCTTCGGCACCCTGGTCACGTCGTTCATCGCGATGGTGATCGCGGTGCCGGTCGGCCTGATGGTCGCTTTCTTCCTGACCGAGCTCTGCCCGAAGGTGCTGCGCCGCCCGATCGGCATCGCCATCGAGCTGCTGGCCGGCATCCCCAGCATCATCTACGGCATCTGGGGCCTGTTCGTCTTCGCGCCCTTCCTGCAGCAGTACGTGCAGCCGCTGTTCATCGATACCTTCGCCAATGTGCCGATCCTGTCGACGCTGTTCGCGGGCCCGCCCTATGGCATCGGCATGTTCACCGCCGGCCTGATCCTCGCGATCATGGTGCTGCCCTTCGTGACCTCGATCTCGCGCGACGTGTTCGACGCGGTGCCGCCGGTCCTCAAGGAAGCGGCCTACGGCGTCGGCTGCACGACCTGGGAAGTGTTCCGCTACGTCGTCCTGCCGTTCACGCGCGTCGGCGTCATCGGCGGCTTCATGCTGGGCCTCGGCCGCGCGCTGGGCGAGACGATGGCCGTCACCTTCGTGATCGGCAACGCCCATCACGTGTCGGCCTCGCTGTTCGCACCGGGCACGACGATCTCTGCCTCCATCGCCAACGAATTCACCGAAGCGGTGGGCGATCTCTACACCTCGTCGCTGGTCGCGCTCGGCCTCATCCTCTTCTTCATCACCTTCATCGTGCTGGCGATCGCTCGCTACATGCTGATGCGCCTGCAGCGGCAGGGAGGGAAGTAAGATCATGGCAACCACTGCCTCCAAGACGGCCGCCATGGACAGTCCGCTCTACGCGGGCCGCCGCCGCCGCAACACCATCGCCAAGAGCCTGGCGTACGCTGCAACCGTTTTCGGACTGGGCTGGCTTGTCCTGATCCTGGGTGTGCTGCTCTACAAGGGCATCGGCGGGCTCTCGCTCGCGGTGTTCACCGAAAACACACCTCCCCCCGGTGCCGCGGGCGGTCTGCTCAACGCAATCATGGGCAGCATCGTGATGACCGCTCTGGCGGTGGTGATCGGCACGCCGATCGGCGTCCTGGCCGGCACCTACCTCGCGGAGTATGGCCGTCACGACAAGCTCTCGAGCGTCGTGCGTTTCATCAACGACATCCTGCTCAGCGCGCCTTCGATCGTGATCGGCCTGTTCGTCTACGAGATCCTGGTCGCGCCGATGGGCCACTTCTCGGGATGGGCCGGCGCCGTCGCCCTGGCCGTGATCGTGATCCCCGTCGTCGTCCGCACGACCGAGGATATGCTCAACCTGGTGCCCGACACCCTGCGCGAGGCGGCCGCCTCGATTGGCCTGCCGCGCGCCCACATGATCGTCCGCATCGCCTACCGCGCGGCGCAGGCCGGCATCGTCACCGGCATCCTGCTGGCCGTTGCCCGCATCAGCGGTGAGACGGCACCGCTCCTGTTCACCGCCCTGAACAATCAGTTCTTCAGCATGAACATGAATGCGCCGATGCCCAGCCTGCCGGTGGTCATCTTCCAGTTCGCCCTGTCGCCCTACGCCGAATGGCAGAAGCTCGCCTGGACCGGCGCGCTCCTGATCACCGTCACCGTGCTGGGTCTCAGCATCCTGGCCCGTTCGCTCACCTCCGCGAGGAAATCCTGATGTCCATGCAATCCACGGAAACGCCCAACGTCGCGGTTCCGGTCGCCAGCCACGCCAAGCTCGACGTCTCGAAGCTCACGCCCAAGATCACGCTCAAGAACCTCGAGTTCTTCTATGGCGACAGCCGGGCGCTCAAGGGCATCACCATGTCGCTCTACGCCAACAAGGCGACGGCGTTCATCGGGCCTTCGGGCTGCGGCAAGTCGACCCTGCTGCGCATCCTGAACCGCATGTACGACCTCTATCCGGGCCAGCGCGCCACCGGCGACGTGATGTTCGACGGTGACAACCTTCTGCGCGAAGGCCAGGACATCAACCTCCTGCGCGCGCGCATCGGCATGGTGTTCCAGAAGCCGACGCCGTTCCCGATGACGATCTACGAGAACATCGCCTTCGGCGTCCGGCTCTACGAGAACCTGCCCAAGTCGGAACTCGATGGCCGGGTCGAGCACGCGCTGCGCCGCGGCGCGCTGTGGGACGAGGTCAAGGACAAGCTGAACGCCAGCGGCCTCAGCCTGTCGGGCGGACAGCAGCAACGCCTCTGCATCGCCCGCACGGTGGCGGTGAAGCCCGAAGTCATCCTGTTCGACGAGCCGTGCTCGGCGCTCGACCCGATCTCGACGGCCAAGATCGAGGAGCTGATCGACGAGCTGAAGCAGGACTACACGATCGTCATCGTCACCCACAACATGCAGCAGGCGGCGCGCGTCTCCGACTTCACCGCCTTCATGTATCTCGGCGAGCTGGTCGAGTTCGGCGCGACGGCCACGGTGTTCACCACCCCGACCGACAAGCGCACCCAGGCCTACATCACCGGCCGGTTCGGCTGAGCGGCCACGAGAACGAGAAGAAGGGACAAACGATGCCCGAACATACCCTGAAGCGCTTCGACGAGGAGCTGGAACGGCTGAGCGCCACGATCAGCGAAATGGGCGGCCTGACGGAAAGCCAGCTCGCCCAGTCGCTGCGGGCCCTGCGCGAGCGGGACACGGAGATCGCCGAGAAGGTCATCGTCGACGACCCCCGCGTCGACGCGCTCGACGAGGCGGTGCAGGAACAGACCGTGCGCCTGCTCGCCCTGCGCCAGCCGATGGCGGTCGACCTGCGCGTCATCCTGTCGTCGATCAAGATCGCCGCGGCGCTCGAGCGCATCGCCGACTATGCCAAGAACACCGCCAAGCGCAGCATCGTGCTGAGCCAGACCGCGGCGCCTAGTTCGGCCATCGCCGGGATCGATCGGCTGGGCCGGCTGGTGCGCACGGCGCTCAAGGACGTGCTCGACGCCTTCGCCCAGGGCGACGTCGCCAAGGCGCGCGACGTGTGGGAACGCGACGAGGAGATCGACCAGGTCTACACCGGCCTGTTCCGCGAGCTGCTCACCTACATGATGGAGGATCCGCGCACGATCACCGGGTGCACGCATCTCATGTTCATGGCCAAGAACATCGAGCGCGCCGGCGACCATGTGACCAACATCGCCGAGCTGGTGAGCTTCCGGGCGACCGGCCACGGCTTCGAGGAGGACCGGCCGAAGGGCAGCGCGGCGATGTATGCCACGTCCGGCAGCGCGGCGGGTCCGACGCCGTGACGATGGTCGCCACCAGCCCTGCGCGGCGTGACGCGCACACCTCGACGATGAAGCCGCATGTGCTGGTCGTCGAGGACGAGACGGCGCTGGTCGAGCTGCTGCGCTACAACCTCGAACAGTCCGGCTTCAAGGTTGCGGTCGCCTATGACGGCGAGGAGGCGCTGCGCTCCGTGCAGGAGGACGTGCCCGACCTCATCCTGCTCGACTGGATGCTGCCCCTGATGTCCGGCATCGAGGTCTGTCGTCAGCTTCGACGCCAGACCGCGACCGCCAACGTGCCGATCATCATGCTGACGGCGCGCGGTGAGGAAGGCGATCGCGTACGTGGCCTCGACGCCGGTGCCGACGACTATGTCCCGAAGCCCTTCTCGCCCACCGAGCTGATTGCGCGCATCCGTGCCGTGCTGCGGCGCATCCGGCCGGCGCTGGCCGACGAGGCGCTGTCCTATGCCGACATCGTCATGGACCTTGTCGCGCATCGCGTGACGCGCGGGGGCAGGCCGCTCCATCTCGGTCCCACCGAGTTCCGCCTGCTGCGGCACTTCATGGAGCATCCCGGCCGCGTCTTCTCGCGCGAACAGCTGCTCGATTCGGTGTGGGGCAAGGATGTCTATGTCGAGGCCCGCACCGTCGACGTTCACATTCGTCGCCTGCGCATCGCGCTCAACGGCGACAACCACGCCGACGTGATCCGCACGGTTCGCGCCGCCGGCTACGCCCTCGATTCGACGCCAGGTTGATGCGGCACGGCGGCAATCGCGGTTGCGCGGGCGGGTTTTCCACACGCCCAGTAACGGTTTTGTAGCGTCGGGCGCCTAGACAGAGCTTGCTCGTTCCTTGCAGGCACCCCACGCCCCGCTCCCTGGAACGGGCCGGTTCCCCGGCTCGGAACACGACACCGCAGCCGAGCCACTGACCCCTCCTTCCGTCAGGAAGGAGGGGTTTCTTTTTCGAAGTGCCGGCGCACGATCGCCGCCAGGACCAGCGCGGGCAGGCCGAGCAGCGCGGTATAGACGAAGAAGATCGCGTATCCGCCGAACTTGTGGGTGGCGGTGAAGTCTTCCTGGAGCCTGTCCACGACCCAGCCCGAGGACCCGCCGAGCAGCTTGCCGGGCAGGGTCATGATCGAGGTGAAGAGCGCGTACTGAGTCGCCGTGTAAGCCGTATTGGTCAGGCCCGACAGGAAGGCGATGAAGATCGATCCGGACATGCCGCCCACCAGGTTGTCGACGCTGATCGCAATCGTGAGGATCGTCAGGTCGGGCTCGCCCACCCACGCCAGCCACGAGAAGGTGAGATTGCTCGCGGCGATCAGGAACACCGCCGGCATCAGCAGCCGCGCCGCGCCGAGGCGGAACACCAGCGCCCCGCCCAGCAGCGCGCCCAGGATCGTCATGACGAACCCGTAGATCTTGGAGACGTCGGCGATCTGGTCCTTGCTGAAACCCATGTCGATGTAGAACGGGTTGGCCATGACGCCCATGGCGATGTCCGACAGCCTGAACAGGCCGATGAACAGCAGCAGCAGGACGGCCATCCAGCGGAAGCGCGCGAAGAAATCGACGAACGGGCAGACGATGGCGCCGTAGACGAAGATCAGCGCCTTGCGGACCCAATCGGGCATGGCCCCGAGGCCCGCGGCGAAGGCGGCCACCTTGCCTTCGAGCTCGCTGGTTCCTGCCGTGGCGCGCCGCTCCGGCTCCGAGATCAGAAGCGTCGTCACGATGCCGACGAGGCCGAGCGCCGCCATCGTCTGGTAGGCCGCCGTCCAGGAAACGTACTGCGCCACGTAGAGGGCGCCCGCGCCGGCGGCCAGGACGGCGATGCGGTAGCCGAGCTGGTAGGTCGCGGCCGTCGCGCCCTGCAGGCTCGCATCCGTCGCCTCGATGCGGCAGGCGTCGAGGGCGATGTCCTGGGTGGCCGAGGAGAAGGCGACGACCAGCGCGAACACGACCATCCACCACAGGTCGGTGCGCGGGTCGCAGAACGCCATGGCGAGCAGGCCGCCCGCGATCCCGCTCTGGGCCAGAAGCATCCAGGAGCGGCGTCGCCCCAGCCAGCGGGTCAGCAGCGGCAGGGGGACGCGATCGACGACCGGCGACCAGACGAACTTGAACGAGTAGGTGATGCCGATCCAGCTGATGAAGCCGATCGCGGTACGGCTGATGCCATACTCGCGCAGCCACGCCGAGAGCGTCGAGAAGACCAGCAGGAACGGCAGCCCGGCCGAGAAGCCGAGAAACAGGAACTGGAGGACGCGCGGATGGCGGTAGGTCGCGAGCGACTCCCGCCATCCCTTCGCCGGTTCGGCAGCGCTCAAATCAGGCCCTTCAGCGCCTGCTCCGGCCGGGCGCCGACATGGGAGATCACTTCGGCGGCGGCGATGCCGCCCAGACGCGCGCACTCGGCCAGCGGCTTGCCGTGGGTGAAGCCGAACAGGAAGCCCGCGGCGTAGAGATCGCCGGCGCCGGTCGTATCCACGACCTTCGAGACCGGGGCCGCCGGGACTTCGTAGGTCTCGTCGCCCTTGATCACGACCGAGCCCTTCTCGCTGCGCGTGAGGGCGGCGATCTTGGCTTCCTTGCGCACTTCCGCGAGCGCCTGCTCGAAGGTCTCGACCTCGTAGAGCGCTTTGATCTCGGCCTCGTTGCCGAACAGGATGTCGACCTTGTTGCGGATCAGGTCGCGGAACTCGTCGCGGTAGCGATGGACGCAGAAGGAATCCGACAGCGTGATCGAGACCTTGCGGCCCGCCGCGCGGGCGGCGTCGAAGGCCTTGAGCACCGCCTGCTTGGCGGCCGGCGCGTCCCACAGGTAGCCCTCGACATAGGTGACCTGGGCCGAGGCGACGAGTTTGGCGTCGATGTCTGCCGGGCCGAGACCGGTGCAGGCACCGAGATAGGTGTTCATCGTCCGCTGGGCGTCGGGCGTCACCAGGATCAGGCAGCGTGCCGTGGCCGGACCGTCTGTCGCGGCCGGCGTCTCGAACGAGACACCCGTCGCCTTGAGGTCGTGGCCGAACACCTTGCCGAGCTGGTCGTCGCGCACCTTGCCGATATAGGCGCCCTTGCCGCCGAACGAGGCGATGCCGGCCATCGTGTTGCCGCACGAGCCGCCGGACACTTCCACGCCGGGACCCATGCCGGCATAGAGCTGCTCGGCGCGGTCTTCGTCGATCAGCATCATGCTGCCCTTCACCAGACCGTGCTTGCCGAGGAAGGCCTCATCGGACCGCGAGATGACGTCGACGATGGCGTTGCCGATTCCCAGCACGTCGAAGGTAGCGGATGTCATGAAGTCTCCCACAGAATCACAGTGAAACCAGGTGCATGCCCGGCTTGGTCTCTTCCAGCAAGGTAACGATGCCGGCGACCGTGAAGGGGACGTCGGCGCGCAGGCTCGCACGATCGATGTCGAGCGACCGCAGGCCCATTTCGCATACGATCAGCCGCGCGCCAAGCTCGACTGAGGCCTGCAGCAGCGTCTCGAAGTCGCCGACGCCGCGCGCGCGGTTGCCCGCGTCGCGATCCCAGTCCCTGAGCGGCGGGGGCGAGCCCTGCAGGGCACGGATGCCGCCCATGGTGAAGAACAGGACCGCCGGCTTGTTGACCGCCAGCGCCGCTGCGGCCAGCGCAAGGCCGTAGTGAACGCTCTCGTAATCGTCGGAACGCAGGATGACGGAGACGCCGCCCGCGCTCATGCGTCCGCCCCGGCGCCATCGCCGCAGGTTGGGCAGCCAGGCCGCTTGGTCACCGTCAGCGTCTCGAAGGAGGCATTGAGCGCGTCGTAGAGCAGGAGCGAGCCCGAGAGCGAGCGGCCGACGCCCAGGATCTCCTTAACCACCTCCGTGGCCTGCAGCGTGCCCAGGGTGCCGGCCAGCGCGCCCAGCACGCCGGCCTGCGCGCAGCTCGGCACCGCCTCTTCCGACGGAGCCTCGGGAAAGAGGCAGCGCAGGCAGGGATGCCCGGCGCCCTGCCACGCCTTGTAGGTCGAGATCTGGCCGTCGAAGCGCAGGATCGCCGCCGAGACCAGCGTCTTGCGGAGCGCGTAACAGACGTCGTTCAGCAGATAGCGGGTGGCGAAGTTGTCGCTGCCGTCGGCCACGATGTCGTAACCGGCGACGATACTCTCGGCGTTGTCCGCCGTGAGCCACTCGTCATGGGCCTGCACGTTCACGTCGGGATTGATTTCCGCCAGCGCGCGGCGTGCGCTTTCGACCTTGGAAACGCCAATGTCGGACGTGCGATGAATCACCTGCCGCTGCAGGTTGGAGAGATCGACCGTGTCGTGGTCGATCACACCCAGCGTGCCGATACCGGCCGCGGCCAGATACTGCAGGAGGGGTGCGCCGAGACCGCCGGCGCCGACGACCAATACTTTCGCGGCAATCAGCCGCGACTGGCCGATGCCGCCGATCTCCGCCAGCACGATATGTCGCGCGTAACGGCGGATCTGCGTTTCTGACAGGTCAGGCAGCGATGTCATGGTCCGCTTATAGCATGGCGAGATGCCATGGATGCCTGTAGAGCCACCGCGCAATGAACACCACGACTCGTCCGACCCTGTCGCCGCTCCTTCTGGCGGTGCTGGCGCTGTTGTCGGCCTTCACCCCGCTTTCGATCGACATGTACCTGCCGGCCCTGCCGGTGATTGCGGTCGACCTCCAATCCTCGGCCGGCGACATCCAGCTCACGCTGTCGGCCTTCATGATCGCCTTCGGCGTGGGGCAGGTCTTCTATGGCCCCGCAGGCGACCGCTTCGGCCGCCGCCCGGTCATCCTGATCGGCCTCGTGGTCTACGTGCTGACGAGCATCGGTTGTGCGTTTGCCGCGGCGGCGGGCCATCTCATCGCCCTGCGTTTCCTGCAGGGCCTCGCCGCCTGCGGCGGCGTCGTGCTGGCGCGCACGATGGTCCGCGACCTGGCTGAAAAGGATCACGCCGCGCGCGCCATGTCGCTCATGATGGCCTGCACCTCCATCGCGCCGATGCTGGCGCCGGTGATCGGCGGCCAGGTGATGTGGTTTGCCGGTTGGCGTGCCATCTTCTGGGTGCTGGCCTCCGCCGGCGTGATTGCCTTCGTCGTCGCGTGGTTCCAGCTGCCCGAGACGCTGAAGCCGGAGTATCGCCAGCCGCTGGTCTTCAGCCAGATCCTGAAGCGGTTCGGCGAGCTGCTGAGCACGCGCACCTTCATGGGCTATGCCCTGACCTCGTCCTTCATGTTCGCCGCCCTGTTCTCGTACATCTCGGGATCGCCGTTCGTCTTTATCGAGCGCTACGGGATTTCGCCCCGGTTCTACGGCGTGGTGTTCGGCGGCATGGTGATTTTCATGACCATCGGCAGCCTGTTCAATGCGCGGTTCGTGCGCCTCCTGGGAGCAGGCCGCATCCTGCGCGTCGCGGTGATCGTTCCGGCCGTGTCCGGCGTGGCGGCGATGGTCCTGGGCTGGATCGAGGCTCGGTACGGCACGATCGGCCTGTGGCCCTTTCTGGTTTGCATGGTCTTCCAGATCGCGACGCTGAGCCTGATCGCGCCCAATTCGACGGCGATGGCGATGCAGCACTACCCGCACATGGCCGGCACGGCGTCGTCGCTGATGGGCGTCATGACGTTCGGCGCCGGCGCGATCTTCGGCGCGATCGTCGGGCAGACCTTCGACGGCACCATCGCGCCGATGACGACGGCGATGGGCATCGCGGGCATCCTCTGCCTCGTGTCTCACCGCGTGCTGGTGCGGCGAGGGTAGTGGCCGATGGAGTTCCGTCCTACTTCAGGCGGAAGCTGGCCATCATCGTACGGAAGTCGGGCAGGGCGGCGTCGAAGCGCTCGGGCGACGCCATGGCGACCATCGTGTAGCCGCCCGTCGGCGTGAACAGCATGGTGACCAACGTCTTGACGGGATCGCCACCCGAGGTGCCGGTTGCCGTGAACTGAAGCCCTTCGAGACCGCCGATCTCGATGGACGTGGGATCCTCGACCTTGTCCAACTTGAGCGTCTGGGTCGACTTCACGAAGGCGGCTACGGCCTGATTCCATTGGGTCTTCGGGACGGGCTGCTGAAACGTCTTGGAAACGACCAGACCGGGCTGGCTTTTGTCTGCCGCGCTCGGCTTGGACATGGTGACGATCAGGCCGTTGCCGGCCAGCGCCTGGCGGTGGGAGAAACGCGGCGAAGCGGTAATCGCGAAAGGCAGGGCGTCTATCGGGTCACCCGCCGTGGACGCAGCGATCCTGACGCTGCGAAACATGTCCTTCACCTTGTCCTCGGTCAGCGTGTTCGCGTCCCTGAGAGCTGATACGTTGACAAGTGTAAGCGTCGGGGCATCCACGAGCATGAGCCACTTGTTCACCTCGGCGCCGTCCTGAGCTTTCTGCTTTCCCCGAAACATGCGCGCGCGGAACGGCAGGCCCGTTAGCTCTTCGCCTCCGGTGATTTCGACACCCTGCTGAGCCATCGCACCGCTCTGAATGGCAGCGGTCAATGTTTCGTATGGAGCACCGGGAATTTCCGCGACGAGGACCGAGGCTTTCTCGCCCTGCAGGCCGGCAAACTCTTTCGACAGAACGAAGTCCGCGGGAGGCACGAGCGACACCCGGCTGCCCGGAATGGCCACCGGGTCTGCTGCCCAGCCGGGGTTCGCCGTGAGGCTCAGAACAAAGATCCAGAGGACCAGGATGATCTTCATCGGATAACCCTAGCAGCCCCGGCTGAGATTGCGATGATGCTCCTAACGTCGCAAATCGATCGTCAGGAGGTCGCCGCGGTCGTTGCCGACGGCCAGCTTGAAGCCGTCGGGAGACCAGGCGAGGCAGGTGATGGCGGAGCCATCCGCCATCTTCAGGACGACCGAGCGCTTTGTCCGGATGTCGCCGAGCTGCAGCTCGCCCGAGTCGTAGCCGCCGGCCACGAACTCTGCGGCCGGATGCGCCGCGACCACGGTCATGAGGCCGGCGCCCTCGTCGCCGAACTGCAGCGGCGGCTTGCCTTCGGGCCCTTTGCCGGTGAACGGCCAGGCCGTGAAGACCGGCTGCGAGGAGGTGTAGAGGAAGCGCGCGTCGGCGGTCCACGACAGCGACTTCACCTTGGCGGGATAGCCCTGCATGCGCATGTCGGTGGCCTGCGCCACGCGCCAGACATGGATGTCGTTCTCCTGCGTGCCGGTGGCGATGAACTTGCCGTCGGTGCTCCAGCGCAGGGCCACATGACTGCCCTGCCAGGCGAAGCGGCGCGGCGGCAGGGCGACGTCCTTGCTCAGGCTCCACACGGTGATGCCGCCGTAATGCGCGCAGGCGACCCGGCTGCCGTCCTTGCTGAAATCGAGGCCGGCGACCGTGCTGGGATGCGGCCCGAATTCGCGGACCTCGCCGTCGCGGAACAGGAACATGGTCTTGCCTGCCGACCCGGCGACCGCTCCCGTCTTGTGGGCGACGAGATGCTCGAACCACTTGCCCTTCTGCGCCAGCAGTTCCGTCGACGTGCCGTCCGCTGCAATGCGCAGAACGCGGCCATCGTCGCCGCCGCTCACGAATCCGTCGCCGGCCGGGTCGCCGACCAGCGCCAGCACGACGCCCTTGTGCAGCGGCTCCGCCGCGTCGGGCGCGGCAGCCTTGACGTCGGCGGGCAGGACGCGGACCACGCCATCGCCCAGCGCGAAGGCGACGGTCGTGCCGTCGCGGTTGAAGGCGCAGGCGGCGACCGGAGCGTCGGTGGCGACGGAGCGGGCCGGCGGCAGCGTCTGCTGCCAGGCCGGATTGGCGAGATCGATCTTCACGGTCCTACTTCAGGCAGTCTTCGAAGGCGCGCTGCAGGTTGTCGCCGTCGAGGTTGCGGCCGATGAAGACCAGCTTGCTCGACCGCTTCTCGCCGTCCTTCCATTGCGTGCCCCAGGCGCTGTCCATCATCATGTGGACGCCCTGGTAGACGTAGCGGCGCGGCGCGCCGTCGATCGCGAGGATGCCCTTGCTGCGGAAGATGTCGGCGCCCTTGATCTGCAGCAGCGCGCCCATCCACTTCTGGAACTTGTCGGGATCGACCGGCCGGTCGGCGGTGATGGACAGGCTGCGGACCTCGTCCTCGTGATGATGGTCGTGGCCGCTGTGCAGGAAGTCGGGCTCGAACTCGAGGATGCGGCCGAGGTCGAACGCACCCTTGTCGAGGATCGCGTCGAGGCCGATCTGGCTCTTCTGCGTGTGGAAGATGCGGGCGTAGCGGTTGATGCCACGGATCCTGTCCTCGACCTTCGCGAGTTCGTCAGCGCTCACCAGGTCGGTCTTGTTGAGCAGGATCACGTCGGCGAAAGCCACCTGCTGCTCGGCTTCGCTGCCCTGCTCGAGCTGGCCGAAGAAGTGCTTGGCGTCGATCACGGTGACGATGGCGTCGAGGCGCGTCCTGGCCTTGACGTCCTCGTCGGTGAAGAAGGTCTGGGCGACGGGACCCGGATCGGCGAGGCCGGTGGTCTCGACCAGGATGCCGTCGAACTTGTCCTTGCGCTTCATCAGCCCTTCGATGATGCGGATCAGGTCGCCGCGCACGGTGCAGCAGATGCAGCCGTTGTTCATCTCGAAGACCTCCTCGTCGGCATTCACCACGAGGTCGTTGTCGATGCCCAGCTCGCCGAATTCGTTCACGATGACGGCGTATTTCTTGCCGTGCTGCTCGCTCAGGATGCGGTTGAGCAGGGTGGTCTTGCCGGCTCCGAGATAGCCGGTGAGCACGGTAACGGGCACTTGCGCCGAGGTCTGGGGAGTGGCCATGCGAATGTCCTCGAAATTGGCCCCTGAGATAGGGCTCGTGTTCCGCCAAGTCTAGGGCCGCAAGTCTAGGGCCGCTCGCCCCGGATCAGCTTGGGCAGGTCACCGACCGTGCCCATGGCGTGGCGGACGAAGAACTTGCGCAGCGCCGGCACGCGGTTCACCGCGGCGAGGCCCGCATCGCGCACCAGGCGGAGCGGCGCGATGTCGTTGGAGAACAGGCGATTGAGCAGGTCGGTGGCCGCGACCATGGTGAAATTGTCGGCCCGCCGCCATTGCGCGTAGCGCTCCAGCGTATCGGCCCCGCCGACGTCGAGGCCGAGGCGCTTGGCGTCGATCATCACCTCGACCAGGGCGGCGATGTCCCGCACGCCGAGATTGTAGCCCTGGCCTGCGATGGGATGGATGCCGTGCGCGGCGTCGCCCACCAGCACCAGGCGGGTGTCGATGTAGCGCTCGGCATGGACGAGCCGCAGCGGATAGGACCAGCGCGGTCCCGACGCCACGACCGGACCGAGATGGTCGCCGAACCGCCGCGCGAATTCCGCTTGGAAACGCGGTTCGTCGAGTTCGAGCAGGCGGCGCGCGAGATCGGACCGTTCGGTCCACACGATCGACGAGCGATGCTCGCCGCCGGGACCGTCCGTCATCGGCAGGATGGCGAAGGGACCGCCGGGCAGGAACTTTTCCTGGGCGACGCCGCGATGCGGCTCGTGATGGTGGGCCACGAGGACGATGGCGATCTGCTCGTACGACCAGCTGCGGGCACCGATGCCGGCCTCCTCGCGAATCGAGCCGAGGCGGCCCTCGGCCGAGGCGATCAGGCGGGTGGCGAGGCGGCGGCCGCTCTTCAGCGTCAGGCCGGCGCGCGCCGGCCCACGCTCGGTCTCGACAACCTCGTCGGGGGACACGAGTTCGACCTTGGCGCAGGTGGCGAGCCGGCGCAGCAGGGCTGCCCGCAGGAAGCGGTTCTCCACGATCCAGCCCATCGGTGCGGCCGTCTCGGGGTCCTCGGCCGCCTCGCGATGATCGAAATGAAGGAAGAAGGGGCTCGCGCGGCCGTCGTGGCCGGCGTCGGAAATGCGGATGTCGCGGATCGGTTCGGCTTCGGTCGCCACCTCGTCCCAGACTCCCAGCGCCTCGAACAGGCGCTGGCTGGTGTAGGCGATGGCGGTGGTGCGGCCGTCGAATCCCGCCTCGGCCAGCGAGGCGAGCGGCACGCGGTCGATCAGCGCCGTCGACAGGCCCGATTCGCCGGCAGCAAGGGCTAAGAGGCTGCCGTTGAGGCCTCCCCCGACGACGGCAAGGTCAAACGGGGCAGAGCCAGCGGGAACCGGATCGAAGGGACGGCTAACCATGGACCATAGATGGCAGCCGCCCCGCAGGGCGGCAACCCTCTATGGCTGCAGGAAGCGATTGATCAGAACGTCTTGGAGATACCGACGATGACGCGGCTGGCGCAGTTCTGGGTGCCGAGGCAGTCCTGAACGCTCAGGTTCGTGCCGGTGTAGGCGGCGGAGAGGTCGAAGCCGTAGACCGAGACGACGAGGCCGAGCTGCCAATCCCAGTAGTTGTTGTTGGGAATGCCGTAGTTGGTGAAGCGCTCGACATACTGGTTGCCGATGGTGCCGAAGGCCTTGAAGGCCACGTTTTCGTTGACGTGGAGGAACGGCATGGGAACGGTGAGCGAGGCCCACTTGTACCAGGCATTGCCGGAGTTGGCGAAGAAGTTGGGGCTGTAGCGGACGGCGGCGCTGAGCTGGGCGACGCCGAAATCGTATCCGGCGACGAGGCCGAATTCGTTGAAGTCGTAGAACAGGTTCGAGGGCGCGCCGAGATAGTTGTAGCGGATGTAGCCCAGGTCGAAGGTGAGCTTGTCGTCCAGAAGCTTGAGCTTGAGACCGGCGACGACGTCGATTTCCGCCCAGGTGCCGGTGTTGGGGAAGTCGACGTTCGAGCCCCAGGCGCCGACATAGGCGCTCAGCGGAATCTTCTCGCTGACGGTCGGGGTCTCGTAGCCGAGCGAACCCTGGACGGCGACCTGGCGCTGGGTCTGCGAGATGCCGCGATAGGAGTACTCGTTCAGAACCGCCAGGCCGGCGGTGAAGCTGCCGCCGAACGGAGCCTTCCAGGTCTCCTTCTCGGGCGTCGCCGGCGTGGTTGCCGCATCGGGCGTACCCTGAGCCGTCTGCTGATCCTGCGTGACCGTTACGGTCTGCGGATTTGGCGTGCCCTGTGCATGGGCGGCGCTGGTTGCATAGATAGTAATCAGCGAAGTAGCCAGAACAGCGGTTTTTTTAAGCAACACGACCACCCCCAAAGACTTATGACTTGTTTCCGCCCCATTCCCAGCAAGCGGCGTGCCAAAAATGAAGCTGCAATTTGTTGTGTTTGTTTTGGCACGACCCTTGCTCACGTCGAATTGAACTTTGGGGGCGGGCGTGCCGCCCGTTGGAGGATAGGCGCAAATGAAAATGATCGTGGCAATCTTCAAACCCTTCAAGCTGGACGAGGTCAGGGATGCCCTGACGGCGCTCGGCATCCAGGGCTTGACCGTGAGCGAAGTGAAGGGGTTCGGCCGTCAGAAGGGCCAGACCGAAATCTATCGCGGCGCGGAGTACGCCGTGAGCTTCCTGCCGAAGGTGAAGATCGAGGTCGTGATCGACGACATTCTGGTCGAGCGCGCCGTCGAGACCATCCGCAAGGCGGCCGGCACCGGCAAGATCGGCGACGGCAAGGTCTTCGTCCTGCCGGTCGAACAGGCGATCCGCATCCGCACCGGTGAGTCCGGTATCGAAGCTCTGTGATCCGACACCAGAATCAACTCGAGAATCAGGGGACAACGATGAAGTTCAAGACCAATTCGGTGCTTGCGGGCGCGGGGGCGGCCGCGGTGCTGCTTCTGCCCGCGCTTGCGCTGGCCCAGGCCGCCGCGACGCCTGCTCCGGCGGCAGCGCCCAAGCTCGATACCGGCGACACGGCGTGGATGCTGACCTCGACGGCGCTCGTTCTGATGATGACCATTCCCGGTCTCGCGCTGTTCTACGGCGGCATGGTCCGCAAGAAGAACGTGCTGGCGACGGTGATGCAGAGCTTCGCCATCACCTGCATGATCTCCGTCCTGTGGCTGATCGTCGGCTACAGCCTGGCCTTCACGCCGGGCAGCTCGCTCGTCGGCGGCCTCAGCCGCATCTTCATGTCGGGCCTCACCCTCGACGGCGTGCATGACCTCGCCAAGACGATCCCCGAGACCGTCTTCATGACCTTCCAGCTCACCTTCGCCATCATCACGCCGGCGCTGATCGCCGGCGCCTTCGCCGAGCGCATGAAATTCTCGGCCATGATGTGGTTCATGGCCCTGTGGTCGCTGATCGTCTACGCGCCGATCGCTCACTGGGTGTGGGGCGGCGGCTTCCTGGGCGATTGGGGTGTTCTCGACTATGCCGGCGGCACGGTCGTGCACATCAACGCCGGCGTCGCGGGCCTCGTCTGCGCGCTCGTCATCGGCAAGCGCAAGGGCTTCGGCACCGAGAACATGGCGCCGTTCAACCTGGTCTACTCGGTGATCGGCGCGGCCCTCCTGTGGGTGGGCTGGTTCGGCTTCAACGCCGGCTCCGCCGTCGGCGCCAGCCCCAATGCCGGCATGGCGATGGCGGTGACGCAGTTCGCCGCGGCCGCGGCGGCCATGGCCTGGATGTTCGCGGAGTGGGTGACGCGCGGCAAGCCGTCGGTCCTCGGCATCATCTCGGGTGCCGTCGCCGGCCTCGTTGCGATCACACCGGCTTCGGGCTTCGTGACCCCGATGGGTGCGTTGGCCATCGGCATCGTCGCCGGCCTGGTCTGCTTCTGGGGTGCCACCGGCCTCAAGAAGGCGATGGGCTACGACGACTCGCTCGACGCGTTCGGCGTGCACGGCATCGGCGGCTTCGTCGGCGCCATCCTGACCGGCGTGTTCGCCGTGGAAGTGATCGGCGGCGAGGGCAAGAAGGGACTGATCGACGGCAATGCCGGCCAGGTCCTGACACAGCTCTGGGGTTCGCTGGTCTGCATCGCCTGGTGCGCCGTGGCCACCTTCGTCATCCTCAAGGTCGTCGATGCCCTGATCGGGCTGCGCGTGACGAACGAGGAAGAGATCGAGGGCCTCGACATCAACCTGCATGGCGAGACGATCCACTAGGACCGTCTCCTCCTCGAGATCGGGAACCCCTCTCTCCTCCTGGTTCCCTCTCATCCGCCGCACCGTGTCGCGGCGGACCCTCGGGCCCGGCGAGTCCCTCGCCGGGCCCGCTTTCTGTCCGGCGTTTGACGCCGCGAACGCGGCGGGCCAGTCTGGGGGCCAATGCCGGAAGGCCGGAGGGGAAATCAGATGAAGCTCGTGTCCGCCATCATCAAACCGTTCAAGCTCGACGAGGTGCGCGACGCGCTGACCGGCGTCGGCGTGTCGGGTCTGACGGTGAGCGAGGTCAAGGGCTTCGGCCGCCAGAAGGGCCAGACCGAGATCTACCGTGGTGCCGAATATCTCGTGAGCTTCCTGCCCAAGGTGAAGATCGAGATCGTGGTCGACGACGGCCAGGTCGAGCGGGCGGTGGAGGCCATCCAGAAGGCGGCCCATACCGGCAAGATCGGCGACGGCAAGATCTTCGTCACGCCAGTCGAGCAGGCGGTGCGCATCCGCACCGGCGAGTCGGGTTCCAACGCCCTCTAACCGCGACACAACTGACTAGAGAATAGGCAATTCCATCGGCCATGCGGCGTCATGGCCGACTACCGATTGTGGTCGCGCGCGGAAGGAACGCAAGCCCTTCCTTTGTCTCAAGAAACAAGCCTATTCCATTGTTGTGATTGGCAAATTTGTTCCATAGAATGTGGCAATAGGCTGGCCTTTCGGTCGGCACCTTTATTTTGTTCGGCCGGTTCGGCCACTGGATACGAGATGTTCAATCCGCGCCTGACCGAGACGCTGACAGACTTCCCCTTTGCGCGGTTGAACGCCCTGATCGCTCCGATCGCGCCGCCGGCACACCTGTCGATGATCAACATGTCGGTGGGCGAGCCGCAGGGCGCGATGCCTGCTTTCGCGCGGCAGATCGTGATCGACGAAGTCGATGGCTGGAACCGCTATCCGCCGAACCAGGGTCTGCCCGACCTCAACCTCGCGATCTGCGAGTGGTTGACCCGCCGTTACAAGCTGCCGCAGGGGCTGCTCGATCCCAACCTGCACGTCCATCCGACGGCCGGCAGCAAGGAAGGCGTCTACATCATCTCCACGGTGGCGACGCCGCAGGAGAAGGGCGGGGGCAAGCCGATCGTGGCGCTGCCCAATCCTTTCTACCAGGCCTATCTCGGCGGGGCGGTCCTGTCGGGCGGTGAGCCGCTGCTGGTCAACGCCGAAGCCTCGAACGGCTTCCTGCCGGACTATGAGAGCCTCGATGAAGCGACCTGGCAGCGGATGTCGGTCGTCTATCTCTGTTCGCCGGCCAATCCGCAGGGTGCGATCGCCAGCAAGGACTATCTGCAGAAGCTGCTGAAGCTCTGCCGCAAGTACGACACGGTGCTGGCCGTCGACGAGTGCTACGCCGAGATTTACACCGGGGCGCCGCCGCCGGGTGCGCTCGAAGCGGCGCTGGAGATCGACGAGACCGGGGGCAAGGATCCGTTCCACAATCTCGCGGTCTTCCATTCGCTCTCGAAGCGGTCGAACGCGGCCGGCCTGCGCTCGGGCTTCATGGCCGGCGACCCGAAGCTGGTCGCGATGGTGCTGCGCTGGCGCAGCTATGGCGGCCCGCAAATTCCGTTCGCCGTCCAGAAGGCGTCGGCCGCGCTGTGGCGCGAGGAGACGCATCCGGTCCAGACGCGCGAATGGTACGTGAAGAATTTCCGGATCGCCGAACAGATCCTGCATAACCGCTTCTCCTATTACACGCCGGGTGGCGGCTTCTTCCTGTGGCTCGACGTGGGCGATGGCGAGGAAGCCACGCGCAAGCTGTGGGGCGAGGCGCACGTCAAGGTGCTGCCGGGCGCCTATGCCTGCCGGGAGACCAACGGGATCAACATTTCGCAGCGCTACATCCGCGTGGCGCTGGTGCATGACGAGAAGACCACTCGCGAGGGGCTCCAGCGCCTCGCGTCCGTTCTTTAGGGAGCGCAATCGCGCATGGCCATGCTGAGCCTCTCTTCAGCGTTGCAGCCCAGGACCTCCATCCTGCCGGAGGGCGGGCGGGATTTCCTGCGACGCCGCATGATGGAGATCGTCGGCGTCGCGACCGCAGGCTTCGGCCTGGCGCTGATGATGGCGCTGTTCACCTACAGCCCCGGCGATCCCTCGCTCAATCACGCCACCGCGCGCGCACCCAACAACCTGCTCGGCCTGCCCGGCGCCTACATCTCGGATCTGCTGCTGCAGACCTTCGGTCTCGCCATCATTCTCGCGCCGGTCGCCTTCATCACCTGGGGCGTGCGCATGGTGCGCACGCATCATCTCGGCTTCTTCGGGCTGCGTCTCTCGCTGCTGCTGTTGGCCTTGCTGATGATGAGCGTGGCCTGTGTGGGCCTGGGCGATGTCGGCGGTGCGGCCACCCATGCCGGACCGGGCGGCCTGGTCGGTCTCGCGCTGGTCGGCCGTTTCCGCGAACTTGTGCTCACCCATTCGAGCGGC
This sequence comes from Reyranella sp., assembly GCF_965228225.1. Taxonomy (GTDB): domain Bacteria; phylum Pseudomonadota; class Alphaproteobacteria; order Reyranellales; family Reyranellaceae; genus Reyranella. Next base: position 5,515,174 of record NZ_OZ245801.1, read on the forward strand.
GGCGCCCTCACTTTCATCGAGCCCGGTGCGGCCGCCCTTGCCTTCATCGCGATGGCCCCGGCGCTCGGCATGAACCGCACCGACCTGCCGCTGATCTTCCGCATCCTGCGCGCGCCCTTCCTGTGGGTTGCCTTGGGCATGCGGGCGGCCGTGGACCTGTGGCGCGGCAAGCCGCAGACTCTCGAAGAGGAGAACGAGTTGCCGGCGCCCCACATCGGCTATGCCGAGATTCCGGGCGAAATCGATGCCAGCCAGTACGATCCGGCGCGGTTCGAGACCCGCTACGAGCAGATCCCCGAGGAAGGCGCGGGGCTGCCGGCGCGCGATTCGCTCATGGTCGATGCGCCCTATGCCCCGATCGAGCGGCCGGCCGACGACATTCCGGAGGCACCCGGCGGCCTTCGCATGCACTCGCCGGTCTTGGACGAGCCTGCGCCTTCACACGTGCAGGAACGCACCTTCCTCAGTCGCCTGACCGGCGGCCTGCGGATCGAACCCTTCATGCGCCGCTCCGCGCCGGCGTCCGCTGCGGCAGCGGAACGCATCGAACCGGGCTTCGGCGGTTATGAAGCCGTGCCCGCGCCGGCGCCGGCACACTACCGCCAGCCGGTCGCCGACGAGGAGTTCGAGACGCCGCCGCCGGTCGCCGTCGAGCCCCCGCCCGCACCTGTCGCCGAAGAGCTGGTGGACGAGGAGACCGACGACAATCCGTTCGCGCCCGACAATGCGCTCGACGTCGAGCAGCCGGTGGCCGCGCCGCCGGCCCCCGCGGCCGTGAAGATCGTGCCGCGCAAGTCGGCCGCGCCACAGGGCAAGCGCGCCGCCAAGGCCGGGCAGCGCGAGCTGGCCCTCGGGGCCGATTACCAGCTGCCGCCGCTCGACATCCTGTCGCTGCCCTCGAGGGTCAACGCCCAGCCCAAGATCGACGAGGAGGCGCTGGAGCAGAACGCGCGGCTGCTCGAGACGGTGCTCGAAGATTTCGGTGTGAAAGGACAGATCGTGAAGGTGCGGCCGGGACCGGTCGTGACCCTCTACGAACTCGAACCCGCGCCCGGCACCAAGTCGAGCCGCGTCATCGGTCTTGCCGACGACATCGCCCGCTCGATGAGTGCGGTCTCGGCGCGCGTCGCCACCGTGCCCGGCCGCAACGTCATCGGCATCGAGCTGCCCAACGCCAAGCGCGAGACGGTGTTCCTGCGCGAACTGCTGTCGACCAAGCACTACGAGGATTTGCGCCTCGGCCTGCCGCTGGCGCTGGGCAAGGATATCGGCGGCGATCCCGTCATCGCCGACCTCGCCCGCATGCCGCATCTGCTGATCGGCGGCACCACCGGCTCGGGCAAGTCGGTGGCGGTCAACACCATGATCCTGTCGCTGCTCTACCGGCTGACGCCGGATCAGTGCCGCTTCATCATGATCGACCCGAAGATGCTGGAACTCAGCGTCTACCAGGACATCCCGCACCTGCTGACTCCCGTCGTCACGGAGCCGCGCAAGGCGATCGTGGCCCTGAAGTGGGTCGTTCGCGAGATGGAGGACCGCTATCGCGCCATGAGCGCGGTCGCGGTGCGCAACATCGCCGGCTACAACGAGAAGCTCGCCGAGACGGCCCGCAAGGGCGGCGTGCTGACCCGCAAGGTCCAGACCGGCATCGATCCCGAGACGCGCAAGCCCACCTTCGAAGACGAAGAGATGGACCTGAACCCGCTGCCCTTCATCGTCGTCATCATCGACGAGATGGCCGACCTGATGCTGGTCGCCGGCAAGGAGATCGAGGCGACGGTGCAGCGCCTGGCGCAGATGGCGCGCGCGGCCGGCATTCACGTCGTGATGGCCACCCAGCGGCCGTCGGTCGACGTCATCACCGGCACCATCAAGGCCAACTTCCCGACCCGAATCTCCTTCCAGGTGACGTCCAAGATCGACAGCCGCACCATCCTGGGCGAACAGGGGGGCGAGCAGCTGCTGGGGCAGGGCGACATGCTCTACATGGCCGGCGGCGGCAAGATTGCCCGCGTCCACGGCCCCTTCGTCAGCGACGGCGAGGTCGAGGAGGTGGTCCGTCACCTGCGGGCCCAGGGCGCGCCGGCCTACATCGAATCGGTCACCGACGATCCCGACGGCGAGGGCTCGGGGAGCGGCTTGCCGGGCGATGCCGAGGAGGGCGAGAGCGACCAGCTCTACGACCAGGCCATCGCGCTGGTGGCCCGCGAGCGCAAATGCAGCACGTCTTTCATCCAACGTTACCTCCAGATCGGCTATAACAGGGCCGCCCGCATCGTCGAGCGCATGGAGCGCGAGGGCGTGGTCAGCTCCGCGAACCATGTCGGCAAGCGCGAGGTCCTGGCCCGCGACATCGACGACCGGGAACGCTGAACGTCCCGTCTGACCGCGGGCCGAACGAGGTACGATGACAGATCAAGCCCCGCCCGGATCGGTTTCCGGGATCCCGGCCGCGGCGAAACCTGGTGCGCAGAGCGCCGTCGGGGCGGCTCCTGTTCGGCGTCGCCGCCGGTTCCCGCTGGTCTGGCTGGTGCCCATCGCGACGGCGCTCATCGCCGGCTGGCTGGCATGGGACGCCTTCTCCAAGCGCGGCCCGATGATCACCGTGTCGTTCGACACGGCCGCCGGCCTCACGGCCGGCCAGTCGCAGCTGAAGTACCGCAACGTCGTCATGGGGACGGTCAAGACCATCACCATCCCGCCCGACCTGTCGAAGGTGCTGGTGACGATCGAGACGGTGAAGGAAGCCGAGCCGCTGCTCACCGACAAGACCATCTTCTGGGTGGTGAAGCCGCAGCTCTTCGCCGGCAATATTTCCGGCCTCGAGACCATTCTGTCGGGCTCCTACATCGGCATGCGGCCGTCCTCCGAGTCGGGCGCCGCAAAACGTGAGTTCGTGGGCCAGGAAGACCCGCCCATTCTCCAGGCCTCGGTCAAGGGAACGACCTTTCGGCTCGACTCCAGGCGGCTGGGATCGATCAGCCTCGGCGCACCGATCTTCTTCCGCGACATCGAGGTCGGGACGGTGCTGGGTTGGGACCTGCACGATCTCGCCAGCCGGGTCGCCATCCATGCCTTCGTGCGCGCGCCGTACGATCGCTACGTGCGAGACGATACCAACTTCTGGAACGCGTCCGGCCTGTCGATCTCGCTCGGCGCCAACGGCGTCAACATCCAGATGGAATCGTTGCGCGCCATCCTGCTCGGCGGCATCGCCTTCGACACGGCGCACGACTCGACCGCTCCGATCAGCCAGGCCGAGCATCGCTTCAAGCTCTACGCCAACCTCGAAGAAGCCAAGTCCGCGGGCTTCGGCCAGCAGATCAAGCTGATCTCCTATTTTCCGGGGTCGGTCGCCGGCGTGACCGAGGGTTCCGAAGTGAGGTTCCACGGCCTCAAGATCGGCGAAGTGACCCGCGTCGGGCTGGTTTACGATCCCAAGACCGACCGCATCGTCGCGCCGATCCATTATCGGGTCGAGTCGGGCAGGGTCAGCAACCTCGCAAAGACCCGGGGAATGGAGCCCATCAACGTCGCCGAAGAGATGATCAAGCGCGGCCTGCGCGCGACGCTGCAGGCGCCGAGCCTGATCAGCCCGCAGAAGGTCATATCGCTGGAGGTCCTCGCCGATCCCAAGCCCGGCGAGCTCACCGAGGAAGACGGCCACTATGTGATCCCGGCTGTCGAGCTGGGTGGCTTCGACAGCATCACCACCTCGGCCAGCGAACTCCTGAGCAAGATCAACCGCATCGACTTCGACAAGATCGGCAACAGCCTGCTCAGCGCCTCCGTCGGCATCGAGCAGATGGTGAACGGGCCGCAGATCAAGGCGACGCTGGTGGCCCTCGAGAAGGCGATGATCGACGTGCAGGACATCGCCCACAAGCTCGACGTCGATGGCACGCCGGCGCTGAAACGCCTGCCCGACATCGCGCAGCAGCTGCAGGAGGCCGTCACCAAGGCCAATCGCCTGATCGGCTCGGTCGACAAGGGCTACGGCGACACGTCGAAGTTCAACCGGGAGCTCGATCGCCTGCTCCCGCAGCTCACCGACGCGGCGCGCTCGATCCGCTCCCTCGCCGACCTTCTGACGCGTCACCCCGAGGCCCTGATCAAGGGCCGCACCAACACAGGCAAGGAATGACCTCCCTTCGTTTCGGCCGGCGCCAGTTCGGCCTCCTCGCCCTCCCGGTGCTCGCGGCGCCGGCACTCCAGGCCTGCAGTACCTCGCCGGAACCCGTCCTCTACACGCTCGCCGTGAGGCCGGGGCCGGTGCTCCCGCGGGGGCCGCGCATCGTGCAGGTGCGCGATATCGGCCTGCCCGGCTATCTCGACCGCAAGGAGATCGTCCGTTCGACGGACGATTCCAAGCTCGACGTCCGCGCGAACGCCTGGTGGGGCGAGCCGGTCGGCGGAATGCTCGGGCGGACGATCGTAATCGAACTGTCGCAGCGCCTGCCCAACAGCCAAGTCTACAGCGAAGCCGGGTCGATCACGGCGGATCCGTATGCCACGGTCGGCATCGACATCCAGCGCTTCGACGCCGACAAGGGGGGCAACGTCATCCTGCTGGCGCAGGTCGCCATCGGGTTCAACCGGCCGACCCGGACCGCCGCGCGCAACTTCTCGATCTCGAAGCCCGTCGCGACGCCGGATACGCCGGGCCACGTCGCCGCGATGAGCGACGCGCTCGGCGAGCTGTCGGACGGCATCGCCGCGCTTCTTCAGTAGCGCCATGCTGCGGGCCTTCGCCGTGCCGCGCGACCCCGGGCCCCTGGTGACGCCGCCGCAGCTGCGCGAATGTCATGGCTGCGGCCTGTTCCAGATCGTACCGGCGATGGCGGCCAACATGCGCTCCGACTGCGAGCGCTGCGGCACGCCGCTCCGGGCCACCCGCGCCGACCCGACGGGCCGTTGCCTGGCGCTCACCTTTGCCTCGCTGGTGCTGTTCGCCGTCCTGTGGCTTTCGATGCTGATGAAGGTCTCGACCGCCGGCATCGTCCACGAGACCACGATCCTTTCCGGCCCGTCCGAGCTGGTGCGTCACGGCCTGTGGCCCCTGGCGCTGGCCGTCTCCTTCACCACGGCGTTTGCGCCGCTCATCAAGTTCGCCGGCACGCTCTACGTGCTGATCGGCCTGCGCATGCGCACCATGCCGCCCAATCTGCGCGGCATCTTCCTGATCGCCCGGCGCATGGGCACCTGGGCGATGCTCGAGGTGCTTCTGCTGGGCGTGTTCGTGGCCTACACCAAGCTGGGCGACCTCGTCACGATCCAGCTCGGGCCGGCGGTCTATGCGCTGGGCGTCCTTACGGTCGTGATCGTCTGGGCCGAACTCGCCCTCGATCCACAGGCGGTGTGGGAGGAGATCGAGCGCCGCGGCCAGACCCATGCGCCGATGCCCCCGCTCGCCCCGCTCGAATACCGGCCGGGCGCGGCCGGGTGCGAGGAATGCAAGCTCGTCTGCGTGCCGGCCGAGCATGACGGGCGTTGCCCCCGTTGCGGGTCGCGCGTTCACGAGCGCAAGCCCGACAGCCTCAATCGGACCCTCTCCCTCGCCCTGGCAGGCGCTGTCCTCTACATCCCGGCCAACGTCTATCCGGTGCTGACGGTGATTCAGCTCGGCTCCGGCGCACCCAGCACCATCATGGGCGGCGTCGAGGAACTCGTCTCTTCGAAGATGTATCCGCTGGCCCTTCTGGTCTTCTTCGCCAGCGTCCTGGTGCCGCTGTTCAAGCTGATCAGCCTGATCGGCATGATTTCAGTCACCTCGCTGCCCGGGACGGCGCAAACCGCGGGTGTCTTCCTGCGCCAGCGCACGAGGCTCTACTTCATCGTTGCCTGGATCGGCCGCTGGTCGATGGTCGACATCTTCATGGAATCGCTGCTGGGAGCGCTCGTGCAGTTCGGGCGCGCGGTGACCATCGATCCCGGCATGGGGGCGCTGGCTTTCTGTGCCGTGGTCATCGTCACCATCGTCGCTGCCGAGGCGTTCGATCCGCGCCTCATGTGGGATGCCGCCGCCCGCAATCCCCACCGACCGGGTCGACCCTCGGCGGCTCCTTCCGGTGCGGCGGCCACGGCGCTGCCTTCGGGCTGAACCCTCCGACGAAGGTTCGACCCCGGACCTTTCTGCGCAGCGAATGGCGCGGCAGCGGCTGGATTGACTCGCTTCGGCACGAATGTCCTAATGTCATAACAATAGAAGAGCTGGTGTCATGAGGCGCCGGCCGAAACATTCCTGGGAGGGAACGATGAGGGCTTTCAAGGCCGCCATCCGTGCGTTCGCGTTCGCAGCTCTCGGCACGCTGTCCGTTGCGACGGCGCGCGCCGACGACATCGTCGTGACCCATTACGGCTCGCTGCTCTACGGCGTGCCCTACGCCATCGCGATGGAGAAGGGCTACTTCAAGGAAGCCGGCGTCGACGTCACCGGCATCCTGACATCGAAGGGCGGCGGCACCAGCGTCCGCAACATGATGGCGGGCGACACGCTGTTCGCCGAGGTGGCCCTGCCGGCGGCGCTGGCGGCCATCAAGGAAGGCTTCAACATCAAGATCATCAGCGGCGGCACCAATGGCCGCAGCGCCTTCTGGGTGACCCGTGCGGGCGAGGCGATCGACAAGCCGGCCGACCTCAAGGGCAAGCGTTTCGTCTATTCGCGGCCGAAATCGGTCAGCGAGGCGATCACGCTCTCCGCGCTGAAGTCCTGGGACATCACCGCCGCGGACGTGAAGATGGTCGCCATCGGCGATTTCGGTGCAGGCTTGACGGCGCTGGAGCACAACAAGGTCGACGTCGCCATCATTCCCGAGCCGATCTACTCCCAGAAGGAGAAGGCCGGCATGAAGTACAAGACGCTGGGCTGGATCGACGAGAAGCTGCCGGCCTATGCCCAGACGGTCGGCATCGCGACCGACGAGGCGATCGCCAAGCACGGGCCCAAGTTGAAGGCCGTGATCGAGGCGCGTCGCAAAGGCGTCGAGTTTCTTCACGCCAATCCCAAGGAGGCCGCGCAGATCGTCGCGAAGGCCTACAACCTGCCGCTCGACGTCGTGACCAACGCCATCGCCAACGTCACGAAGATGAATCCGACCTGGTGGGGCAAGGGCGAACTCGCGATGCCGTTGATGCAGTCGATGGCCGATGCGCTCGGATCGGTCGGCGCGCTGCAGCTGCCGGTCGACTGGAAGGCGGCGACGGACCCGCAGTTCGCCCCCGCCGCGGCGAAGACCCAATGATCGCGGGGGCGCCGCGCCTGGCGGCTGTCGGGGACGAGGCCGCCTACAAGATCCATGCGCGTCTCGAGGGCGTGACGCGCGTCTACCCGCCGCGCGCGGGCCATGGTGAAGTCCACGCGCTGGGCCCGATTTCGTTCGATCTCAGGGCCGGCGAGTTCTTCAGCGTCGTGGGACCGTCCGGCTGCGGAAAGTCAACCCTGCTCGACGTTCTCTCCGGGCTTGCCGTTCCCTCGGCCGGCACGGTCGAGTTCGAGGGCAGGCCGGTCCGTGGCGAAGTGCCGGACGGAGTCGGGGTGGTGTTCCAGGAGGATGCGAGCTTTCCCTGGCTCACCGTCGAGGACAATGTCGCTTTCGGGCTGCGCCGTGCCGGCGTCGATGCGGCCGAAAGCAAACGGCGCGTCGACTTTGCGGTCGGCTTCATGGGTCTGCGCGATTTCCGGCGGGCCTATCCCAGCCAGCTGTCCGGCGGCATGCGCCAGCGCGTCTGCATCGCGCGCACGCTGGTCATGCAGCCGCGGCTGATCCTGCTCGACGAGCCGTTCGGTGCGCTCGATCAGCAGACGCGTCTGCTGATGGGTGACGAGCTGTTGCGGTTGTGGCGTGAGACCTCGGCCACGGTGCTGCTGATCACCCACGCGCTCGACGAAGCCAATCTCCTGTCGGACCGCATCGGCGTGATGTCGGCCCGGCCCGGCCGCTTCCTCGACATCGTCGAGACCGGCTGGCCGCGCGACCGCGATTCGCGCCTCGCCGAGCGGGCCGATTTCGGCGCGGTGACCTCGCGCCTGTGGTCCTATCTGCGCGGTGAATCGCTGCGCGCCCTGGGGCAGGGGACGGCGGCGCGATGAGCAAGGCCGGCTGGATCCGCACCTTGCTGCTGGTGGGAGCCGTTGGCGCCCTGGAACTGGCCTGCCGGACCGGTGCGATCGCACCGACCATGGTGACCGCTCCGTCGAAGATGGTGACGACGCTGGTCGAAACGCTGCGGTCGGACGAGATCGGCATGCACTTGCAGCACACGCTGTCGGCCGTGGCGATCGCCATGAGCATCGCCATCGTCGGCGGCTTCGTGATCGGCTTCATCCTCAACTGGGTGCCGTTCCTGCGTCGGGCCTTCAGCCCCTTCCTCGCGGCCTACTACGCCATCCCGCACTTCGCCTTCTACCCGCTGCTGATCGTCATCTTCGGCCTGGGGCCGGTGCCGCTGATCGTGCTGGCGACCCTGTTCGCCATGGTCGCGATGATCCTCGCCACGATGGCGGGCCTCGACCGCGTGCCCCGCGTTCTGCTGAAGACGGCGCGCATCCATCGCCTGTCCCTGATCGAGGAGATCTGGCGGGTGCGCCTGCCGGCGGCGGCGCCGCACATCCTGTCCGGCCTCAAGCTTGCCGTCGCCTATTCCTTCATCGGCGTGATCGCCGGCGAGTTCATCCTGTCGACCAGCGGCATCGGCCACGAGATCGCCTTCGCCTACGACAATTTCGACAATCCGCGCATGTACGCGCTGATCCTGTTCGTGCTGGGCATCGTGACCTTGTTCAACATGGCCGTGTTCGCCTGGGAGCGTCGCATGTTGCGCCGGCGCGGGGCATGAGCCGCGGCCTGCTCTCGTTGCGCGCCTGGCGCGACCCCATCCTCGTCGCGATCTCGCTGGTCGCGCTCTGGCAGGTCCTGCACGAGATCGCGGGCGATTCGGCCGTGACGGCCCCGGCGCCCACCCTCGCCCATCTCTGGGAGATGATCGGGCAGGCGCGCTTCCTGCCGCATCTGCGGGAGACGGGCCTCGCCTTCCTGCAGGCGCTGGCCATCGCCTGCGGCGGCGGTGTGCTGATCGGCGTGGTGCTGGGCGGACACAAGCTCACCGGCGAGGTCGCCGAGCCGATCCTCGTCGCCCTCTACTCGGTGCCGAAGATCACGCTCTATCCGGTGATCCTGCTGCTGTTCGGGCTCGGCATGCCGGCCAAGGTGGCGTTCGGCGCCCTGCACGGGATCATTCCCGTCGTGCTCTTCACCATGAACGCGGTGCGCAACGTCAACCGCACCTACCTGCGGGCGGGCCGCGCGATGCGGCTCACGCCGGCACAGACCGGCTGGTACGTGCTCGTCCCCGCCACTTTGCCCGAGATCTTCTCGGGCCTGCGCATCGGCTTCTCGCTCACCCTGCTCGGCACGATGCTGGGCGAACTCTTCGCCTCGCAGCGCGGGCTCGGGTTCCTGCTGATGACGGCGATCGACCTCCACGACGTGAAGACGATCCTGTCGATCGCGGTGCTGATCTCCATCTTCGCCATTGCGTCCAATGCTGCGCTTCTGGCGATCGACAAGCACCTGCATCGCGGAGAGGCGTCCGAGAAGTCATGAACAGGATCGCCGTTGCCCGCGAAATGGGCTCGCCGCTGCATCACCAGATCTATCTGGTGCTGGCCGACGGCATTTCGACCGGGCGCTATCCCGAGGGCGAGCCGCTGCCGACCGAGGAACAGCTCACGCGCATGTTCAGCGTGTCGCGCATCACCGTGCGGCGCGCGATGGCCAGCCTGCACGATGCGGGGCTGATCGAACGCGGCGCCGGGCGGCGCACGATCGTGCGGCCGCAGATCGGCCAGCCGATGCGCATGCCGGTCTCCTCGGTGATCGAGAACATCGTGTCCTATGGCGCGGAGACCGTCGCCGAGGTCCTGGAGTTCGGCTACGTCGAGGCGCGCGGCTTCGCACGCGACCGGCTGTGGGATGCCGACCAGAATCCGGTGCAGCGCGCGGTGCGCGTCCGCTCCCAGGACGGCACGCCGGTCATGCATCTGACGAGCTACGTTCCCGCCGCGCTCGGCCGGACCTTCACCCGGGCCGACCTCAACAGCATCCCGATGTTCCAGCTCCTGGGACGGGCGGACGCCCATATCTGCGGCGCCGAGCAGCTCGTCTCGGCGGTGCTGGCCGAGCCGCTGGTGGCGTCGCGCCTCGGGGTCAAGGTCGGCGCAGCCCTCATCGACCTGCGCAGCCTGATGATCGACCAGAAGGGGCGGGCCGTCGAATATGTCGAGATGCTGGCCGTGCCGGAGCATCTGAAGCTGCGCTTCACCGTGCATCCCGAGACTCTCAAATCGCCCCAGCCCCCAACGCCCGCCGCGAAACGCAAACGCTAGAGGAACGAGCCATGTCCAACGCTGCCAATCTCCGCAAACTGCTGTCGTCCGGGAAGATGATCGTGGCGCCTGGCGCCATCGACTGCATCACCGGCCGCGCCATCGCCCAGGCGGGCTTCTCGGCCGCCTACATGACCGGTGCCGGCACCTCGGCGACGCTGGGCTATCCCGACTACGGGCTGATCACCATGAGCGAGATGGTCGGCAATGCCAGCCGGATCGCGAATTCGATCGACATCCCGCTGATCAGCGACAGCGACACCGGCTTCGGCAACGAACTGAACGTGTTCCGCACGGTGCAGGAGTTCGAGCGGGCCGGCGTCGCGGCGATCCATATCGAGGATCAGGTGTTTCCGAAGAAGTGCGGCCATCTCGACAACAAGGAGCTGGTGAGCCGCGAGGATTTCATCGCCAAGATCCGTGCCGCCTCGGCCGCCCGCAAGTCGAAGGACTTCTGCATCATCGCGCGCACCGACTCGCGCGCCGTCGCAGGCCTCGACGAGGCGATCGAGCGCGCCAATGCGGCGCTGGCCAACGGCGCGGACGTGGCCTTCGTCGAGGCGCCGCAGACCATGGCCGAGATCGAGGCGGTGCCGAAGCGGGTCAACGGCCCGTGCCTGTTGAACGTGGTGCGCGGCGGCAAGACGCCGGAGATCGATCTCGATGTCGCCGAACGCATGGGCTACGCCATCGCCATCGTCCCCGGCCTGCTGCTGGGCGGCATCATCCAGACCTGCGACCGGCTGCTGGGCGACCTGAAGCAGGGCAAGTTCCCGCCGGTCACCGGCTCGCCCGGCAGGACCTTCGCGCGCTTTGGCGCTGCGGAATGGGACGAGCGGCGCACCGCGTTCCGCGACCCGGTCAAGGCCGCTGCCGAGTAATCACGCTCGTACGACTTTCACGGAGGAAGTGCATGGCCGCCGCGCGCACGATGTTCGAGAAGATCTGGCAGCGTCACGTCGTCGTCGATCGCGACGACGGCTACACGCTGCTCTATATTGACCGTCACCTGATGCATGACGGGTCGGCCGCGGGCTTCGCCAAGCTGCGCGAGCGCAACATGAAGCTGCGTCGGCCCGATCGCGGCTTCGCGACGCCCGATCATTATGTCCGCAGCGACAGCCGTGCGATCGAGGATATCGCCGATCCGCATCATCGCAAACTGGTCGAACAGATCCGCACCAACACGGCGGAGAGCGGCGTCACGCTGTTCGATCTCGGCGACGAGCGCCAGGGCATCGCCCATGTCGTCGGTCCCGAGCAGGGCGTCACCCAGCCGGGTCTCACGCTGGTCTGCGGCGATTCCCACACCTCGACCCACGGCGCGCTGGGCGCGCTGGCCTTCGGCATCGGCTCGTCCGAGGTGGCGCACGTCATGGCCACGCAATGCCTGTGGCAGCGCAAGCCCAAGGCGATGCGCATCAGCGTCGACGGCACCTTGGGCGCGGGCATTACCGGCAAGGATGTCATCCTGGCCATCATCGCCAGGATCGGCACCGCCGGCGCGGTCGGCCATGTCATCGAATATGCCGGCAGCGCGATCCGCGGCCTGTCGATCGAAGGCCGGCTCACGGTCTGCAACATGTCGATCGAGGCCGGCGGCAAGGCCGGCATGGTGGCACCCGACGACACGACGATCGCCTATCTTCAGGGTCGTCCCTTCGCACCCAAGGCGGCCGAATGGGACAAGGCGGTCGCCTTCTGGCGCACCGTCCCGAGCGACGAGGGCGCCAGCTTCGACCGCGAGGTCAGCCTCGACGCGGCGTCGATCGCGCCAATGGTGACCTGGGGCACCAGCCCCGAAGATGCGCTGTCGATCACCGGCCGCATTCCCGAGCCCTCGACGGCGCCCGACGCCGCAAAGAAGGACAGCATGACGCGGGCGCTCGACTATATGGGCCTGGTGCCGGGCACGCCGCTCGAGCAGGTGCCGGTCGATCGCGTGTTCATCGGCTCCTGCACCAACAGCCGGATCGAGGACCTCCGCGACGCCGCCAAGGTCGCCAAGGGCCGCAAGGTCGTGATCCCGTCCTGGGTGGTCGCGGGATCCGGCCTGGTGAAGAAGCAGGCGGAGGCGGAGGGGCTGGACAAGATCTTCGTCGAGGCCGGCTTCGAATGGCGGGAGCCCGGCTGCTCGATGTGCGTCGGTATGAACGGCGACACCGGCAAGCCGCAGCAGCGCATCGCCTCGACTTCGAACCGCAACTTCATCGGCCGACAGGGACCGGGGGTGCGGACGCATCTGCTCAGCCCGGCGATGGCGGTGGCCGCCGCCGTCTCCGGCCATTTCGCCGACGTCCGCAAGCTGGCCTGAGGGAGACATCGTCATGGAAGCCTTCACCACGCTCGACGCCGTCGCGATCCCGATCGACCAGCCGAACCTCGACACCGACCAGATCATTCCGGCGCGGTTTCTCGGCAAGCCGCGCGACATGCAGATCGGCGCTCTGTTCCATGACCTGCGCTATGCACCGGACAAGACGCCGCGGCCGGACTTCGTCACCAACATGCCGGCCTTTGCCGGCGCGAGGATCGTCGTGGCCGAGCGCAACTTCGCGTGCGGCTCCTCGCGCGAGAATGCCGTCACGGTGATGGTCGACAACGGGCTGCGGGCGTTCATCGCGCCGAGCTTCGGCGACATCTTCTTCAACAACTGCTTCCAGAACGGCGCCCTGCCGATCCGCCTCGAGGCGGCACGGGTGGCCGAACTGCGGGCGCTGCTGCGTGCCTCGCCGGGTGCCCGGATCAGGATCGACCTCGCGAACCAGACCGTGGTGGGCCCCGACGGCAAGACCGACCGCTTCGAGATCGATTCCTTCCGCAAGGATTGTCTGCTGAAGGGCGCCGACGAGGTCACCCTGACCTTGAGCTACGACAGCGACATCAAGGCCTTCGAGGCGAAGCAGCGCCGGGAGCTCAGCTGGCTGTGATCACTTGGTCGGCCCGAAGCCCTGCAGTGTCCAGACGAGCGGGGCGGGGTCTATGCGAACCTCGCCGCTCTGCGGTCGGTCGATGTCGATGATCAGCACGATGGCGAGCGTCCAGACGCCGAGCAGCAGCACCGAGAGTCCCGGCTGGCGGCTGCCGACCAGGCCGAACCCGTAACCCACGGCGCCCACGGCGAAGATCGAGACGGTCAGCAGAAGCCGCAGGATGTAGGGCGGCACATGGCTGGTGAAGTTGCGCCGGTTGGTCAGCGACAGGTCGATCATGTCGTTGAGCGAGGAGAGCAGCAAGCCGGAGATCGGCGTCGGCGAGCGCTCGGCGACAGTGCGCGCCAGCTGCCAAAGTTCGTTCTGGATGCTGTTGGTCCGCTGGTTGAGCCGATCGACTTCCGCCGCATCGGAACTGCCTCGGACCACGGCGATGCGCGTCTCGGTATACTCGCGCAGCAGGCGCTGCATTGCCTCGCCCTCCGCGCCGGTCGACACCGTCGCACGCAGCCAGGCCGTTCCTATGGCATTGGCCTCGGCCAGGACGGAATCGCGGCGCTGCTGGTAGCGGTCGGAGGCCATGGAAAGCGAGACCCCCAGCAGGAAGGCCAGCAAGCCCATCATGCCCGCCGTCGCGAAATTGACCGATGATTTCTGGCCGTCGGTGGGAGGGTGACGGCGCGCGAGGAACTTGCCGAGCTGGACGCCGATTTCGAGCGAACCCATCAGCAGCAGCAGGACGTAGAGGCCGGCGAGGTGGAGGTTGCCCTTGGCGAGCCCCTGAAGGGAGTGGAACAGCGCGTCGAAAGGCCCGAGGGACATGCGTCGATGATTCCGGCTTGGCGCTCAGGGCTTCCAGCGGAGGAAGTTGGCGATCAGCCGCAATCCCGTCGCCTGGCTCTTCTCGGGATGGAACTGCGTCCCCGCAAGATTGTCGCGGCCGACGATCGCGGTGATCGGTCCGCCATAGTCGGTCAGGGCCAGCACCGTCTCGGGCTTGCTGGCCGCGAGCTGGTAGGAATGCACGAAGTAGGCGTGGGCGCGCGGTACGATGCCCTCGAGCAGGGCATGCGGCCTCAGGTCCGTCAGCTCGTTCCAGCCCATGTGCGGGATCTTGAGATGGTCCTTGCCGGGTTCTATGCGCACCACGTCTCCGGCAATCCAGTCGAGACCGGCGTGGATGCCGTACTCGACGCCGCGCGTCGCCATGAGCTGCATGCCGACGCAGATGCCGAGGAAGGGTTTGCCGCGCTCGATCACCTCGCGCTGCAGCGTGTCGACCATGCCCGGCACGCCGTAGAGGCCGGCGCGGCAGTCGGCGAAGGCGCCGACACCCGGCAGCACGATACGGTCGGCGGCGGCGACCTCGGCCGGCGACGAGGTCACCAGCACGCGCTCGTCCGTGCCCGCCTCGCGCGCCGCGCGCTCGAAGGCCTTGGCGGCGGAGCGCAGGTTGCCCGACCCGTAATCGACGATCGCAACAGTCATGGGGCGACGGTCATGTTCGAGCCTAAAGCACGCCTTTGGTGCTGGGCACGGCCGTCGTCTGGCGCGGGTCGATCTCGACCGCCACGCGCAGCGCCCGGGCGATGCCCTTGAAGCAGGTCTCGACGATGTGGTGGTTGTTCTCGCCGTAGTGGTTCCACACGTGCAGGGTCAGGCCGCCCAGCTGGGCGAAGGCCTGGAACCATTCCTTGAAGAGCTCGGTGTCCATGGTGCCCAGCTTGTCGCGGGTGAAGTTCACCTTCCAGATCAGGTACGGCCGGTTCGACACGTCGAGCGCCACCTGGGTCAGCGTCTCGTCCATCGGGATGGTGGCGCTGCCGTAGCGGCGGATGCCCTTGCGGTCGCCCAGCGCCTTCGACAGGCATTCGCCCAGCACGATGCCGGTGTCTTCCGTCGTGTGGTGATAGTCGATGTGCAGGTCGCCCTCGGCCCGCAGCGTGATGTCGATCAGGCTGTGGCGCGAGAGCTGCTCCAGCATGTGGTCGAGGAAGCCGATCCCGGTCTTGATGTCGTACTGGCCGGTGCCGTCCAGGTTGATGGCGGCGGAGATGCGGGTTTCCTTGGTCGCACGGTCCACGGACGCGCGGCGTCCGCCGCTTCCGGGCGTCGTCAGTGAGGGCTGGGTCGTGGCCATGGGGAGGTTCATACAGGAACGCGGGCGGCCCGGTCGAGCGCCACACGCGTCAGAATGACGCCGGCCAGCACGACCAGCCCGCCCAGCACGCGGGCCAGGGTCAGCGGATCGCCGAAGAAGGCGGCCGACAGGCCCACCCCGGCAACTGGAATCAGGTACATGTAGACCATGACCCGGCTGACCCCGAGCCGGTCGAGCGCTGCGGTCAGGCCGAGGAAGGCAACGCCCACCGGGAAGATGGCGGTGTAGAGCCAGAAGCCCAGCAGCCGGTCGTCGAGCCTGGCGAATTCTCCGAGCGAACCGAAAGCGAGGGATATCGGCAGCAGCACCAGCGAGCCGAACAGGGTCGTCCAGGCCATGACCGGGAGTGCGCCCAGGCGTTGATTGTAGGGCGCGCAGCGCTCGACATAGAGGGCCCAGGCGAACGCCGAGAGCATCCAGAGCAGGGTGCCGTCGAGGCTGCCGAACGACAGCGTGACGGCCGTGAGGCTGTTGTTCACCACCAGCACGACGCCTGCGAAGGCCAGCCCGATGCCGGCCCAGCCCAGCCCCGGCAGCCGCCGCCCGCCAAACCAGGCGAGGATCGCGGAGAAGGCGGTGGTGGTGGTCATGAGAATCGAGCCGACGCTCGGCGCGGTTCGCGACATCGCGAGGCCCCAACAGGCCTGGAAGAACGTGACGCCGATCAGCGACAGCAGGAACAGCGGCAGCCAGTCGCGCCGCGCCAGCCCGAGCCGCCGGTGCATCAGCCTCATCGCGGCGAACAGGAAGAGACTGGCGACCAGGTAGCGCGAGGCGCTGTTGAGCAGCGGGCTCATGACCTGCAGCACGTCCTTGGCGAAGGGATAGCTCGATCCCATCAGCATGGCCGCGCCGAACGCCATGAGGTCGCCGGTGTAGCGGCGTTCCTTGGTCCCCGCCCCCGTCATACGGGGGAGGGCCAGGGAGGGGGTAGGCAACGCGCGCGCTCGTCGAACATCTTCTGCTCTCTTAAACCGACAGACGCTTCGACTGTAGCCTTCCCCCTCCGGCCTTGCAGGCCACCTCTCCCCCTTTATGACGGGGGAGGAGCGATCAGGACTTCGCCGCCGTCGACGTCTTCTGCGCGCCCCAGAAGCCGAACAGGGCGCCGGCGACGCGGCGGATCTGGATCTCCTCCGAGCCCTCGGTGATGCGGTAGCGGCGGTGGTGGCGGTAGATGTGCTCGAACGGGGTGTGGCGCGAATAGCCGATGCCGCCATGCACCTGCATCGCGCGGTCGGCGGCGTCGCAGACCAGGCGGTTGGCGCGGTAGTTCGACATCGCGACCCATTCGCTGACGTTCATGTGATGCTCGCGGTCGAGATGCCAGGCGGTCTTGCGCACCAGCCCGCGCGTCATCTCGGCCTCGGTATGCAGCTCCGCCAGCGGGAACTGGATCGCCTGGTTGGTGGCCAGCGCCTTGCCGAACACCTTGCGGTTCTTCGCATAGGCCACCGACAGGTCGATGCAGTATTGCGCCGCGCCGAGGCTCGAGGCGGCCTGGCGGATGCGGTTCTCGTGCACGAAGGTCTGCGCCACGTCGAGGCCGCGGCCCTCCTCGCCCAGCATGGTCGAGCCCGGCACGGTGACGTTCGTCAGCGACACCTCGGCATGGTCGGACGGCATGTTGAACGTCCACCACATGTATTCGATCTTGAAGCCGGGGGTCTTCACCGGCACCAGGAAGGCCGAGATGCCGCGCGCGTCGCCGGCTTTGCCGGACGTGCGCGCGAAGACGAGATCGACCGTGGCCGTGTGCATGCCGGTGTTGAACCGCTTCATGCCGTTGATCACCCAGTCGGAGCCCTGCTTCGTCGCGGTGGTCTCCATGAAGGTGGCGTCGGAGCCGTGCAGCGGCTCGGTGAGGCCGAAGCCGATGCGCTCGGTGCCCTTGAACATGCCCTCGATATAGCGGTCCTTCTGCTCCTGCGTGCCGAAGCGATGCAGCAGCAGGGCCACCGGGAAGTTGCCGACGATCGAGCTCTCGTTCTGCAGGTCGTTGTGCAGGCCGAGACCCTTGTGGGCCAGATGCTCGCGGATGATCGCCATGGCGAGGTTGGAACCGTCCTTGCCGCCCAGCGCCTTCGGCAGGCCGAAGCGCAGGTGACCGGCTCTGTCGGCGCGCCGCTTCATTTCGGCCAGCAGCTCCTCCCACTCGTGCCGCGGCTGGCCGTCATTGTCCCAGTCGGTGCGGGCATGTTCGCGGCGGTGGTCGAAGAAGCGGATATTGTCGTTCTCGCGCTCCAGCGGCCGGATCTCGCGCTCGATGAACTCGTCGAGCTCGACCAGATAGGCCGCGATGTCCGCGGGAATGTTGAAATCCATGGGGTCGTTTCCTCCGTTTGTCGGAGGAGTTTACGCGGCCGGCAGGTCGACCCGGAAGCGGCTGCCGCCGCCCTCTGCCGCAAGGCAAACCGCGTCGCCGCCGTGGCGGCGGGCAATGTCGAGGACCAGGGCGAGGCCGAGGCCGCTGCCGCGGCCGGTTTCAGCACCGCCAGCCAGGCGGTAGAAGGGCTCGAAGATGCGTTGCCTCTCGGCCTCGGGCACGCCGGGGCCGTGGTCGATGACGTCGAGTACGGCGCGGCCGGCTTCGCGATTCACGGAAACCTCGATCGGTGTGCCGCCGCCGTAGCGTTGCGCGTTCTCGACGAGGTTGCGCACCAGGCGGCGCAGCAGGGTGCGGTCGCCGGAGACGGTGACCGGCTCGCCGTCCGCCTCGACGTCGTAATGCGAGGCTTCCTCGGCCGCCAGCGCCAGCAGGTCGACCGGCTCGCGCTGTTCCAGCTCGGGGACGGCTTCGAGCCGGCTCGCCAGCAGGATCTGCTCGATGAGTTCGTCGAGCTCGGCCACATCGCGTTTCAGCGATTCGCGCGTCCGGGGATCGGCGGAGTCGCCCAGCAGGGAGGCGGCCACCGAGATGCGCGTGAGCGGCGTGCGCAGCTCGTGGCTGGCATTGGCCAGCAGCAGCCGGTGGGCCGCCACCAGCGCCTCGATGCGCTCGGCCGAGCGGTTGAAGCTCGCGGCCAGGGCCGCCAGCTCGTCGCGCCCCTCGACCTTCACACGCGCGCCGAGATCGCCGCCGCCCAGCCGGTCGACGCCGGCCTTCAGCCGCTCCAGGCGCCGGCCGAGGCCGCGCACCACGGGGAAGGCCCCGACGGCGACGGCGATGGCCACCAGTCCGAGCGCCGCGGCGATCCAGAAGATCGGGTTGGGTCGCTCGCGCACCTGGCGCGCCACCAGCCAGCGTCCGTCCGGCAACTGCAGAACGAAGTTCGGCCCGCCCGGTCCGCGCCGCCATCCGGTGCGTGCCCGTTTGGGCTCGAAGCGCGGCGGCGGCTTGCCCGCCATCGCGATCATGTCGCCGTCGGGTTCGTAGAGCGCGATGTCGAAGCGCAGCTTGCGCTGCAGCCCCTCGATCGCGCGCTGCTGGTCGGGCCGCGGCGCCGTCGCATCCGGCAGCAGCGCGCCGGTCAGTTCGGCTGCGACGTCCAGATATTGCGGCGTGCGATTGTCGTCGTCGGCCACCCGCCACAGCAGCACCGCCGCGCCGACGAACACCGCCAGCACGATCAGAATGGTGACGTAGAACTGCAGATAGAGGCGCTGCACGGTCTAGCGATCCTGGTCCTTGGCGAAGACGTAGCCGGTGCCGCGCAGGGTGAGGATGCGGCGCGGCTTCTTGGGATCGTCCTCGATGGCGGCGCGGATGCGGCTGACATGGACGTCGACCGAGCGATCGAAGGCTTCGAGCTTCTCGCCCTTCAGCACGTCCATCAGCGCGTCGCGTGACAGGACGCGGCCGGCCCGTTCGGCCAGCGCCAGCAGCAGCGCGAACTGGTAGGAAGTGATGGGGCGCTCCTCGCCGTCGACCCGCACGACCCGTGCGCCCTTGTCGATCTCGAGCCGGCCGAATCGCAGCACGTCGGACTTCGGCGCGGCGCTGCCCTTGCGGCGCAGGATGGCGCGCAGGCGGGCCTGCAGCTCGCGCGGCTCGAAAGGCTTGGCGAGATAGTCGTCGGCGCCCAGCTCGAGGCCGACCACCCGGTCCATCGGTTCGCCGCGCGCCGTCAGCATCAGGATCGGCACGTCGCTGGTGCCGCGCAGGCGGCGGCAGAGATCGAGTCCGTCGGCGTCGGGCAGCATCAGGTCGAGGATGACCGCGTCGAAGGTCTCACGCTTCAGCTGCGCCTCGCCGTCGCGTCCGGTATTGGCCACCGTCACGCGAAAGCCCGCCCCGCCGAGATAGTCCGAAACCATCCCGGCGAGGCGGTCGTCGTCGTCGATCATCAGGATGCGCTCGGCCATTGGCTCAGTATCGGACCGGCGCGCCCCCGATGTCATCTTTCGTCAACCCTTGCCGCTCAGCCCTTCTTCGGGCCGTGCATGTGCTCACCCCAGGTCTTGAAGAAGGCCTGGCGCTGGTTGGCGTTCAGCACGTTGCCGGCGTCGGTGAGCGCCTTGGTGAAGCGCTTGGAGCTGTCGTCCGCGATCTTCATCTGTTCGACGCGGATCTGCTCGATCTTCGCCGGGTCGATGGTCGGGGCCTCGAGCGCTGCGCGCATCGCGGCACGGTTCTCGGCGCGCTGGGCGTGCAGGGGCTTCATGTCGGCAAAGGCAGCCTTGAGGATGCCGACGACCTGCTTCTTCTGGTCTTGCGTCGCGTCGGTGCCGTTCAGCGCCTTGTCGACGCGCTTCTCGATGCGCTCCTGGAACTTGGCCGGGTCGACCGACCCGCCGTCCGCCCGGGCAAAGGCCGGCATGCCGGCGGTCGCCGCGAGGCTGCCCGCGAGGAGGGCCGCCAGTGCCGTCTTGATGCTGAGGTTCGTCATGTCTGTCTCCATCTGGTTCGGGTGCTGTCCCCGTGAAGCCAAGATGGAGGGTCCCGGTTTCGCGCCCATCTCGCGCCGGTAAAGTTGTGTAAAGTGCATCGCCATGACGATCGTGACGACCGAGCGGCTCTCGCTCAGGCCCCTGCTGCCCGCCGACGCCGAAGATTATGCGGCCATGCGCTTCCATCCCGAGGTGGCCCGGTGGCTGCCGCCGGCACCGGGCAAGGCGCAGGAAGGCGATCTCGTGGCGGCAGCCCATGCCGCGATCGAGCGCTTCGCCGCATCGTGGGAGCAGCGCCGCCTCGCTCCGTGGGGCGTGTTCTGCGAGGGCAGGCTGATCGGCCATGCCGGTCTGAATTTCATCGAGCAGTTCGACGGTGTCGAGGTGCTGTGGTCGCTGCACCCCGACGCCTGGGGCCAGGGCTATGCGACCGAAGCGGCGCGCGCGGCGCTCGTCTACGGGTTCGAGACGCTGGAACTCGACTCGATCTTCGCGATCACCCTGGAGGAGAACCGCGCATCGCGCTCGGTGATGGAGCGGATCGGTCTCACCTACCGCAAGCGAGTCGACTACAAGGGCTTCACCGACATCGTCTGGTACGACGTCGACCGCGCGACCTATGCGGAGAGGATGTCCAGCGCGGCGCGGTGAACCGCGGGGTCGCCGGCAGCGACGACGGCGCCGTCGGAATGCATGTCGAGGGCGTTGCCCTTCCAGTCGGTGATGGTGCCGCCGGCTCCCGTGATGACCGGAATGAGGGCGGCATAGTCGTAGAGTTTGAGGTCGGCTTCGACGACGAGGTCGACATGGCCCGCCGCCAGGAGGCCGTAGGCGTAACAGTCGCCGCCCCAGCGGAAGAGCTTCACCTTCTCGGTGAGCGCCTGATGCGGCCGGGCGTAGCCGTCGGCAAACATGCCGGGCGCCGTCGAATACATGTAGGCGTTGGCGAGGCTCGCGCAGGCGCGCACCGAGATCGGCTTGCCGTTCAGGGTCGAGCGCTCGCCTTCGACGCCCAGCCAGCGTTCCTGCAGGATCGGCTGGTCGATGATGCCGAGTACCGGCTTGCCCTTGTGGAACAGGCCGATCAGCGTGCCGAACAGCGGCAGGCCGGTGATGAAGGCCTTGGTGCCGTCGATCGGATCGAGCACCCAGACATAATCGGCGTCGGTGCGGATCGCGCCATGCTCCTCGCCGAACACGCCATGGTCAGGGACTTCGCGGGTCAGCAAGTCGCGCATCGCCGTCTCGGCTTCGCGGTCGGCGATGGTGACGGGGCTCAGGTCGGACTTGTCGTCGACCGTGACGCCGGTGCGGAAATAGCGGGCCGCGATCGGCCGGGCGGCGTCGGCCAGCCGATGGGCCAGCGCGACGAGATCGGACGGAACCACCTAGGGCAGCGGTGCCGGCGTATCGGCCATCGTGCGCAGGTACGCGATCATGTCGGCGCGATCCTGTTCCTTGGGAAGGCCGGCGAACGCCATCTTCGTGCCGCGCACATAGGCGGTCGGCTTGAAGATCATGTGGTCGATATCCTCGTAGGTCCAGTTGCCACCCTTGGCGGTCAGCGCCGAGGAGTAGGAGAAGCCGGCATGGCTTGCCTTCGGACGGTCAACGACACCCCACAGGTTCGGACCGACCTTGTTGGCGCCGCCCTTGTCGACCGTGTGGCAGGAGAAGCACTGCTTCTGGAAGAGGGCCTTGCCGGCATCGACGTTGGCGCCGGCGAGCTTCGGGCCGATCGGCGGAATCTCGATGCCCGCCGGTGCGGCGGCCGTCTGCGTCGGCGCCTCGTCAGAGACGGCAAGGGCCGGCTTGTCGAGCTTGTGCGGATGCACGACGGCATTGGAGACCTTGCCGACCACCATCGCGAAGAGGGCGGAAGCCAAAACGCAGCCTGCGATCGTGTTGAAACTGGCCATGTCAAATCCCGAAGCGGCGAATTCTACGGACGCTGCTGTAGCATGCCCGCACGGCCGCCAGTAGTATTCCATCGCGTCAGGCGGATCGCGCGGCGGAACGTCGCAAGTGCCGGATATTACGAGGTTTTTCGCCTATCGGTGGGCGTCAAAAAGTGAGGCGGGGAGTGCGGCAGATGGCCAAGGGACGGGCGGAACGGCGGGGCGCAAGGCAGGGGGCCAGCGCCGCTGCCAGCAACATCATCGCCTTCCAGGGCGAGCCCGGCGCCAATTCCGACATGGCCTGCCGGGCGGCCTTTCCGTACATGACGACCCTGCCGTGTCCGACCTTCGACGCCGCGATGGGCGCCGTCCAGGCCGGCAAGGCGGAGCTGGCCATCATCCCGGTCGAAAATTCGATCGCCGGCCGCGTCGCGGACCTGCACAGCCTGCTGCCGCACACCAAGCTGAAGATCGTGGCCGAGCACTTCCAGCGGGTCGAGCACTGCCTGGTGGCCCTGCCGGGGGCTTCGCTGAAGTCCATCCGGACGGTCAAGAGCCATGTCCAGGCGCTGGCCCAGTGCCGCAACTTCCTGAAGAAGAACAAGCTGCAGCCGGTGGTGCATGCCGATACCGCCGGCGCGGCGCGGGAGATCGCCGAGATCGGCGATGCCAGCGTCGGCGCCATCGCCTCCTCGCTCGCCGCCCGCATCTACGATCTCAAGGTCCTGGCCAAGAACATCGAGGATGCCGACCACAACACGACGCGCATGCTGGTCTTCTCGCGTGAGGAGGCCCATCCCGACTGGCGCACCGTGCAGTGCATGACCGCCTTCCTGTTCCGGGTGAAGAGCCGGCCGGCGGCGCTCTACAAGGCGCTGGGCGGGTTCGCGACCAACGGGGTCAACATGGTGAAGCTGGAAAGCTACCTGTCCGGCGCCCGCTTCGAACAGGCGCTGTTCTATGCCGAGGTCGAGGGCCATCCCGAGCAGCGCAACGTGCTGCTGGCGCTCGAAGAGCTGGGCTTCTTCTCCGACGAATTGAAGATGCTGGGCTCCTTCCCGGCCAACCCCTTCCGGCGCAAGGGCTGGGAAGCCCCGACCCGTCCCGGCACCTGAGGGCTTCCATGGCGCAACAGCCCGTCCGCATCGCCCCCTCCATCCTGTCGGCGGATTTCGCCGCGCTCGGCCGCGAGGTCGAGGCGATCACCGAAGCCGGTGCCGACTGGATCCATGTCGACGTGATGGACGGGCATTTCGTGCCCAACCTCACGATCGGCCCGATGGTGGTGAAGGCGCTGCGCAAGCACAGCAAGCAGCCCTTCGACGTCCACCTCATGATCTCGCCGGTCGATCCGCTGGTGCCCGCCTATGTCGAGGCCGGCGCCGACGTGATTTCCTTCCATCCCGAGGCCGGTCCTCACGTCCATCGCACGATCCAGCTCATCAAGAGTCTCGGCCGCAAGGCCGGCGTCGTGCTCAATCCGGCGACGCCGCTCAGCGCCATCGAACACGTGCTGGGCGATCTCGATCTCGTGCTGGTGATGAGCGTCAA
Organism: Reyranella sp.; assembly: GCF_965228225.1. Classification (GTDB taxonomy): domain Bacteria; phylum Pseudomonadota; class Alphaproteobacteria; order Reyranellales; family Reyranellaceae; genus Reyranella. Next base: position 5,538,934 of record NZ_OZ245801.1, read on the forward strand.
TCCGGGATTTGGCGGACAGGCCTTCATCGAGAGCCAGCTCGCCAAGATCGCCGCCCTGCGCAAGGCCATCGACGCCCTGGGCAAGCCCATCGACCTCGAGGTCGATGGCGGCGTCAATGTCGAGACGGCGAAGCGCTGCATCCAGGCCGGTGCGGACGTGCTGGTCGCCGGCACCGCCGTTTTCTCCGGCGGGCCCGACCGCTACGCCGCCAACATCGCGGCGCTGCGCTCATGAGCGACATGATCCTGCACCACTATCCGAATTCGCCCTTCTCGGAAAAGGTGCGCATCGCCTTCGGCCTCAAGGAGGCGGCGTGGAAGTCGGTCGTGATCCCCAACATGCTGCCCAAGCCCGACCTGATGCCGCTGACCGGCGGCTATCGCAAGACGCCTGTGATGCAGGTCGGCGCCGACATCTACTGCGACACGCAGTTGATCATGCTGGAGATCGAGAAGCGCGCGCCGACACCGCCGCTGCTGCCCAAGGGCAGGGAAGGCGAGGCGCGGGCGCTCGCCATGTGGATCGACCGCAACATCTTCTGGGCGGCCGTCGGCGTCGTCATGGGCGCGCTGGGCGACAAGCTGCCGGAGGCCTTCCTCAAGGATCGCAGCGCTTTCTCGGGCCGTTCCTTCGACGCGGCCGCGCTCAAGGCCGCCGCGCCGATGGCGCTGCAGCAGACCTACGCCCAGCTCGTCATCGCCGAGCAGATGCTCGCCGATGGCCGGCCCTATCTGCTGGGTGACGCGCCGTGCCTCGCCGATTGCGCCCTCTACAATCCCGTCTGGTTCATCAAGGAGCGGTTGGGCGGCGGAAAGCCGGTGCCGCCGTTCGACCGCCTGCCGCTCCTGACGGCCTGGTCCGAGCGCCTGAAGGCGGTCGGCAGCGGAAGCCCGACGGAGATCGCCGCTGCCGATGCGATCGCGATCGCGCAAGCCGCGACCCCCGAGGCGACGACCATCGATAGCAACGATCCCAGCGGCCTGAAGGCCGGCCAGACGATCAGCGTCACGCCCGACGATACCGGCAAGGTGCCGGTGAGCGGCGTGCTGGTTGGACTTACGAGCGACCGCGTCTCGATCAGGCGCCACGACGAGCAGGTCGGCGAGGTGGTGGTTCACTTCCCCCGCGCCGGCTTCGTCATCACGCCGGCTTGAATTCAAGATTTTGAATCGACCGTAACCAACACCTCATCCTGAGAGGCTGGCCGGAAATGAATGCAGCTCAAACAAGGGTTTATGAACAGCCCCAATAACCTCACCCTGAGGAACATCGCGCAGCGATGTGTCTCGAAGGGTGGGAACGCGCACCTTGCCTGTTGCCCATCCTTCGAGACGCGCCGCTTCGCGGCGCTCCTCAGGGAGGTAAGTGCTTGAATCGATTCAATCCATTTCCGGCCAGACTCTGAGGAGCCCGCCAAAGGCGTGCGTCTCGAAGGGAGGGGTCGGTGTTGACGCTAAACGACCTCGACGCCGATCTCCGACGCGATGCGGCGGAGGGCGGCGACGGAGCGTGCCGTCGCATTGCGTCCATCCTGCGGGCAGTGCGTCTCGATGCTGGCGTGAATCTGTTTGACCGGATTGGGGGCTTTGCTCACCCCGGTCAGCAGCCGCGTGAGTTCCTGGGCCCACGGAACGTCGCCGTCGCCCAGGGGCACGGTGCGCTTGGCCGCCAGGTCGCGATCCTTGAGATGGATGAGGTCGACCAGCGGCGCCAGTACGGCGATCTCGGCGTCGGTCGGCGGCGCGCCCATGGCCCAGGCATTGCCGATGTCGACCAGCGGCCGCAACTGGCCGGACAATGGATTGGACTCCAGGGCTTCCTGCAGTTCGGTGAAGAAATCGGCGAGTTCGGCAAGTGAGCCGATGTTGCAGGCCGGCTCGTTCTCGATTTCGACGGTCACGGAATAGGTGAGGCTGAGATCGGCCAGGCGCTCGAACCGCCCGATCAGATCGGCCGGCTTGTAGCCGCGATAGCGCAGATGGCTGAACACGCGAATCCGTTCGGCGCCCAGCACCGTGGCCATGTCGAAGGCATGCACCAACGGGTCGTCGGCGGGGCAGTCGGTCGGATCGAAGGCGAAGTCGACCTTGCCGTCGGCGCTTTGCTTGCCGGGTGCCGGCCACTTGAGGAGCGGCGAGACGAAGGTCGGCACGCTGAGCCCTGCGGCCTCGATCTTGCGGGCGATGCGGCCGCCTTCCTCGAGCGACATGCCGAGCAGGTTCCGGCCATCGACCGTGCGCATGTCGAGGCGCCGCACGTCGTGCTCGCCGCAGAACGAGATCATTTCGTCGAGGGAGGGGCCGATTTCGTCGCCGATCACGGCGAGCGCGAGACGAGGAAGGGACATGGGTCTAACCTACTATGGACGGACCTGTTTGGCTAAAGTCGGGGCGAGCGCAAGGGAGACGGCATGAGCGACGACGCGGCGATCTTCGTGGGGGCCAGTACTGCCGATCAGTACCTCCTGCTGAAATACGCCAATCGCCACGGCCTGATCGCCGGCGCGACCGGCACTGGCAAGACCGTGACCCTGCAGACCATCGCGGAGGGCTTCTCGGCCTACGGCGTGCCGGTGTTCATGGCCGACGTGAAGGGCGACCTCTCGGGGGTAAGCCAGGCCGGCGGCGACAACCCGCGCGCGCTCGAGCGTGCGCGGCAGCTCGGCATCGACGGCTATGGCGGTCGCGCCTTCCCGACGATCTTCTGGGACCTGTTCGGCGAGAAGGGCCATCCGATCCGCACGACGGTGAGCGAGGTGGGGCCGGTGCTGATGGCCCGCCTGCTGCAGCTCAACGAGACGCAGGAGGGCGTGCTCAACATCGTCTTCCGGATCGCCGACCAGCAGGGCCTGCTGCTGCTCGACTTCAAGGACCTGCAGGCGTTGCTGCAATGGGTCGCCGAGAATGCCGCCACGCTGACGACGGAGTTCGGCAATGTCAGCAAGGCGTCGGTGGGTACAATCCAGCGCCAGCTGCTGACGCTCAGCCAGCAGGGCGGCGAGGGGTTCTTCGGCGAACCGGCCCTCGTGCTCACCGACATGATCCGCTGCGATCCATCGGGCTACGGCGCCATCAACATCCTGGCGGCCGACCGGCTGATGCAGAGCCCGCGCCTCTACGCGACCTTCCTGCTGTGGCTGCTGTCGGAGCTGTTCGAATCGCTGCCCGAGGTGGGCGATCTCGACAAGCCGAAGTTCGTCTTCTTCTTCGACGAGGCGCATCTCCTGTTCGACGACGCGCCCAAGGCGCTGTTGTCGCGGATCGAGCAGGTCGTGCGGCTGATCCGCTCCAAGGGCGTCGGCGTCTACTTCATCACCCAGAACCCTCTGGACCTGCCGGAGACCGTGCTGGGGCAACTGGGCAACCGGGTGCAGCACGCGTTGCGCGCCTTCACGCCGCGCGACCAGAAGGCGGTGAAAGTGGCGGCCGAGACCTTCCGGCCCAACAAGGCGTTCGATGCCGCGCAGGCCATCACCGAGCTGGGGGTCGGCGAGGCGCTGCTGTCGTTCCTCGACGCCAAGGGCGTGCCGTTTCCGGTCGAACGCTGCTTCGTCGCCCCGCCGCAGGGCCGCATCGGACCGGCCACGCCCGAGGAGCGCGCGGCGGTCATGGCGGCGAGCCCGCTGGCTGGCAGATACGACACGGCGGTCGATCGCCAGTCGGCCTATGAAGTTCTCACCGGTCGCGTGGCCGGGACGGCCAATCCTGAAGCGGCTCCGCCGCGCCGCCGTGGGCAGTACGGTTCGGTGCCGCCAACCGTTCCCGCGACGACCGGCCCCTGGGGGCCCCGCCCGGCAGAGCCGGCGCCGGCCGATGCCGAACGGCCGATCCCGCCGGCACCCCGGCCGGAGCCGCGTCTGAAGAAGGCACAGCCGCCCACAGCGGAGCCGAAGAAGACTCCGGCCGGACGTCAGCGCGATTCCGTGGGCATCACGGTCGCCAAGGCGGCGGGGCGCAGCATGGCGACCATCGCCGCCCGTGAGGCGGCGAAGGCCGTGTTCGGCAAGGGCCGGGCCGCATCGATCGGCGCCAGCGTCGGTGGCGCCGTCTTGCGCGGCGTGTTGGGCTCGATCCTGAGAGGCTGATCCGCCGGGTGCGGCGGTCGCCCGGTCAGCTCAGGCGGTCGAGTTCCTTGACGATGGCGTCGCCCATTTCCTGGGTGCCCACCTTCTTCACGCCGTCGGTGTTGCCCACCAGAAGATCGCCGGTGCGGTAACCCGCCTTCAGCACGTTCTCGACGGCGAGCTCGACCATGTCGGCATCCTTGCCGAGGTCGAACGAGTAGCGAAGCATCATCGCGTAGCTGAGCGTCTGGGCGATCGGATTGGCCAGGCCCTTGCCCGCGATGTCGGGCGCGCTGCCGTGGATCGGCTCGTACAGCGCCTTGCGGCGGCCGGTGGCGTCGGGCGCGCCGAGCGAGGCCGACGGCAGCAGACCGAGCGATCCGGTCAGCATCGAGGCTTCGTCCGAGAGGATGTCGCCGAACAGATTGTCGGTGACGATCACGTCGAATTCCTTGGGCGCGCGCAGCAGCTGCATGGCGAGCGCGTCGGCATACATGTGATCGAGCTTCACGTCGGAGTACTTCTCCTTGTGCAGCTTGGTCGCCTCCTCGCGCCACAGCACGCCGGTGTGCATCACGTTGGCCTTCTCCGAGGAGAGGACCTTGTTCTTGCGCTTGCGCGCCAGCTCGAAGGCGACGGCGCAGACGCGGCGGATCTCGGGGGCGGTGTAGCGCTGCGTGTCGAAGGCCTCGACCTCGCCGGCGGCGTTGACGTGGCGGCCGCGCGGCTCGCCGAAGTAAACACCGCTGGTCAGCTCGCGGATGATCATGATGTCGAGACCCTTGACGATCTCGGGCTTGAGCGAGGAGGCGTCGACCAGCGCGTCGAACACCTTGGCCGGGCGCAGGTTGGCGAAGAGGTCCATCTCCTTGCGCAGGCGCAGCAGGCCGCGCTCGGGCTTCTTGCTGAAGTCGGCGGTGTCCCACTTCGGGCCGCCGACCGAGCCGAACAGCACGGCATCGGCTTCCAGCGCGGTCTTCATGGCGTCGTCGCTGAGCGGCACGCCGTGCTTGTCGAGGGCGGCGCCGCCCACGAGGTCTTCCTTGATGTCGAAGCCGATCGCGCGCTTCTTGCCCATCCAGGCAATGATCTTGCGGACTTCGTTCATCACCTCGGGGCCGATGCCGTCGCCGGGCAGCACGAGCAGATTGCGATTGGACGCCATGATGGTCAGGTCTTCCGTTGGGTTTGGAATTCGGATCGGTTTGGACGGTCTTCGGTCCGCTGGAATGACCTCATCCTGAGGAGCGCCGTTCTCGGCGCGTCTCGAAGGATGGGCAACAGGCGCGGTGTCGGTTGCCCATCCTTCGAGACGCTCGCTGCGCTCGCTCCTCAGGATGAGGTCGGGGTTTGTTCCTCAGGCGGCGCTGTGCAGCCAGGGCTGCGACTCGCTCTGGCGGCGCTCGAAGTCGTCGATGTCCGACTTCTTCTCCATGGTGAGGCCGATATCGTCGAGGCCTTCCATCAGGCACTTCTTGCGGAAGGGATCGATGTCGAAGTGGACGGTGCCGCCGTCCGGACCCTTGATCTCCTGCTTCTCGAGGTCGATCTCGATGATGGCGTTCGAGCCGCGGCTCGCATCGTCCATCAGCTTGTCGACGATCTCCTTCGGCACCTTGATCGGCAGGATGCCGTTCTTGAAGCAGTTGTTGTAGAAGATGTCGGCGAAATCCTCGGAGATGATGCAGCGGATGCCGAAGTCGAGCAGCGCCCAGGGCGCATGCTCGCGGCTCGAGCCGCAGCCGAAGTTGGGACCCGCCACGATGATCTTGGCGTTCTGGTAGGCCGGCTGGTCGAGGACGAAGTCCTTCTTCTGGCCGTCCGCCGTCCAGCGCATCTCGTAGAACAGGCCTTCCTTCAGGCCCGTGCGCTTGATGGTCTTGAGGAACTGCTTCGGAATGATCATGTCGGTGTCGACATTGACCATGGGCAGCGGCGCAGCGACGCCGCTCAGCGTCGTGAATTTCTCCATGAGACCTCCCGGAAAGGCCGGAATAAACGGGCTTTCCGGGCCGCGGTCAAGCCACCCGATTCTAGCGGGTCTTGATCACCACGGTGTTGGCGATCATGTCGTGCAGGCCCCGCTTGCGCTCGGTGAAGGCAACCATGAGGTAGCCGATGCAGAAGATGGCTCCCGAAAGGATCCGGGCGAAAAACCGTCCGGTGGCATTGAGGAAGGTGAGCCGCTTGCCGTCGCCGGTCACGACCCGCAGTCCCATCGCCATCTTGCCGACGGTGGCGCCCCGCTCGGAACTCTCCAGCAGAGCGAAATAGAGCCAGAAGACGAGGATCGTGAGCAGATTCACCCCGGGATCGATATCGCTCAGATCGTCGGGGTTCACCTGCCTGAGGCCGAAGATCCCCATCACGAAACTCAGGACGACCCCGACCAGGATGACATCGATGAGGTAGGCCACGACACGGATCCAGAACCCGCCATAGCCGACAGGCGAGCTGCCCGGCGGCGTCGCATCCCAGACCGGCGGCGGAGGGGGGGCGGCGGGACCTGAATTGGGGACGCTGGCCATGTGTCTCTCCCACGATCGTTGGCGAAAGCGAACGCTACATTGGCCATCAGCGTTCCTGACCGCAATGGAAACGGGCGGCCCCTCGCAGGGCCGCCCGTCCTTCGTCCCGCTTATGGAACGGCGTTTACTGGAAGTCGCGAACGTCGGCCAAGGTGCCGCGGATGGCGGCGGCGGCGGCCATCGCCGGGCTCACCAGATGGGTGCGCCCGCCGCGGCCCTGGCGGCCTTCGAAGTTGCGGTTCGAGGTCGAGGCGCAGCGCTGGCCGGGCTCGATGCGATCGGCGTTCATCGCCAGGCACATCGAACAGCCCTGCAGGCGCCATTCGAAGCCGGCCTCGAGGAAGATCTTGTCGAGACCCTCCTTCTCGGCCTGGGCCTTCACCAGGCCGGAGCCCGGTACGACCATGGCCGACACGGTCGAGGCGACCTTGCGGCCGCGCGCGATCTCGGCGGCGGCGCGCAGGTCTTCGATGCGGCCGTTGGTGCACGAGCCGATGAACACGCGGTCGATCGGCACGTCGACGAGGCGCGTTCCCGGCGTCAGGCCCATATAGGCGAGCGACCGGGTCCAGGCCTCGCGGCGGTTCTCGTCCGGCGCATTGGCCGGGTCGGGAACGACGTCGGTGATCGGCAGTGCATCCTGCGGGCTCGTTCCCCAGGTCACCATCGGCGGGATGTCCGCGGCGTTGAGGTCGAGCTGCACGTCGAAGTGCGCGCCCTTGTCCGACGGCAGGCGGCGCCACTGGCTGAGCGCCAGGTCCCAGGCCCCGCCCTTCGGCGCATAGGGACGACCCTGGAGATACTCGAACGTCGTCTCGTCGGGCGCGATCAGGCCGGCGCGGGCGCCCGCCTCGATCGACATGTTGCAGACCGTCATGCGGCCTTCCATCGTGAGCTCACGGATGGCGCGGCCGGCGTACTCGATGACGTAGCCGGTGCCGCCGGCGGTGCCGAGCTTGCCGATGATGGCCAGGATGACGTCCTTGGCCGTGACGCCGAGCGGCAGGCTGCCCTCGACCGACACGCGCATGTTCTTGGCCGGCTTCTGGATCAGCGTCTGCGTCGCCAGCACGTGCTCGACCTCGGAGGTGCCGATGCCGAAGGCCAGCGCGCCGAACGCGCCGTGCGTCGAGGTGTGGCTGTCGCCGCACACGATGGTCATACCGGGCAGGGTGAGGCCCTGCTCGGGGCCGATCACGTGCACGATGCCGCGGCGCGGATCGTTCAGGTCGAAGTAGGGCACGTGGAAGTCGGCGACGTTCTTCTCCAGCGTCTCGACCTGGACGCGCGACTCGTCGTCCTCGATGCCCTGGCTGAAGTCCGTCGTCGGCGTGTTGTGGTCGGCGACCGCGATGGTGGCGTCGGGACGGCGCACCGGCCGGCCCGCCATGCGCAGGCCTTCGAAGGCCTGCGGGCTGGTCACCTCGTGGACGAGGTGACGGTCGATGTAGATGACACAGGTGCCGTCGTCCTGGCGATGGACGACGTGACTGTCCCAGATCTTCTCGAACAGGGTCCGCGGTGGCGGCGGCGGGGCCGGCGGAGTGGCCGACTTCTTGCGGAACGCCATGTTGGACCTACTTCTTTCCGCCGCCCTTGGCGTTGCGGACGGACTTCTCTTCCTTGGGCTTTTCCTTCTTGAGCTTCTCGCGGCGCGGACGCTTGAGAGCCTCCTCGGCCTGCGTGGCGAGCAGCGCGCGCTGGGCCTCGGTGTCCTCGGCGATGCGGCTGGCCTTGCCGCGCAGTTCGCGCAGATAGTAGAGCTTGGCGCGGCGCACGACGCCCTTCCGGACGACTTCGATTTCCCAGATGCTCGGGCTGTAGAGCGGGAACACGCGTTCCACGCCTTCGCCGAAGCTGATCTTGCGCACCGTGAACGAGGAGTTCACGCCGGCGTTCTTGCGGCCGATGCACAGGCCTTCATAGACCTGAAGGCGCTCGCGGTTACCTTCCTGCACCTTCACATGCACCTTGAGCGTGTCGCCCGACTCGAAATAGGGAACGGGCCGCTCTTCCTGCACCTTGTCGATCGTCGTCTGGCCGATCGCGTCGAGAATGTTCATCGCATCCATCCTTTCGTCACTTCTCATCGTTTCCCGCCGCGGTCCGGCGCCGGGCCCAAAGATCGGGCCGCCGCCTCCGCGTGATCTCTTCCCGCTGCTTCACCCGCCACTCGGCGACCTTGCCGTGATGGCCCGAGAGCAGAACCTCTGGCACGCGCCGTTCGATTCCGTCGGGCCCTGCCCAGGTCGCGGGCCGGGTGTAGTGCGGGTACTCCAACAATCCGTCCTCGAAACTCTCCTCGTTCGCCGAATCGGCCGCGCCCATCACCCCGGGCAGCAGCCGCACGCAACAATCCATCACCGTCATGGCCGCGATCTCGCCGCCCGAAAGCACGAAATCCCCGACCGAAATCTCCTCCAGCGCCTGGGCCTCGATGACCCTCTCGTCGACGCCCTCGAACCGTCCGCACACCAACAACACGCCCGGTCCCGCCGCCAGCTCCCGCCCGCGCGCCTGACTGAACGGCGCGCCGCGCGGCGAGAGCAGAACCTTCGGCACCTCCGCCATTCCCGGCGCCTGCATGACCGCCTCGATCGCGGCCGACAGAACGTCGGGCTTCAACACCATGCCGGCGCCGCCTCCGAAGGGTGCGTCGTCCACCGTGCGATGCCGGTCTCCGGCGAACCGCCGGATGTCGACGGCTTCCAGCGACCACACGCCTTCCTTCAGCGCCCGGCCGGCCAGGCTCTCGCCCAGCGGGCCCGGAAACATCTCCGGGAACAGCGTCAGCGCGGTCGCGCGCCACACGTTAGTCCTCCGCCTCCTTCGCCGGCCCACCCGTCAGCAAACCTGCCGGCGGCTCGACCGTAACCCTGCCACCCTCGACGTCGATCTCGGGCACCACCGCGTCGGTGAAGGGCAGCATCACCGAATGTCTCGATGCGCTGCCTCCCGACACTTCCATCGTCCGTCCGCCGCCGAAATCGTGGAAGGCCATGACCTTTCCCCAATCCCGGCCCTCCCGGTCGAACGCGGCGAGCCCGATCAGGTCCGCCTCGTACCACTCCCGCTCGCCCGTCTCCGGCAGGCGCTCGCGCTCCACATAGAGCCGCAAACCGCGTACTGCCTCGGCCGCCGTGCGATCGGCTACGCCCTCGATCCGGGCCAGGACCGCTCCCTTCACGGAGCTCAGCGCCTCGACCCGGTACTCTTTCGTTCCCTTCTCGTCCGACAGCGCGCCGTAGGAGGCGATCGCCATCGGGTCCTCGGTAAAGCTCCTGATGCGCACCAGGCCGCGAACCCCATGGGGTGCCGCAACGACGCCCAGGAGGACGCGACCCTTGCTCATCGAAGCAACCACCCGATCAGGTGGCCGCGGCTTCCTCGGCGGCCGGCGCGGCGGCTGCTGCGGCGGCGGCTTCGGCCTTCATGCGCTCCTGCGCCTTGGCGCGCGGCAGCGGCTTCTTGGTCTGGTCGCGGCGCTCGCGCGGCTTCATCAGCTCGGCCTGCGACAGGAACTTCGCAACGCGATCGGACGGCTGAGCGCCGACCTTCAGCCAGTGCGCGATGCGCTCCTTGTCGAGCGTCAGGCGCTGGGCATGATCGCGCGGCAGAAGCGGATTGTAGGTGCCGAGCTTCTCGATGAAGCGACCGTCGCGCGGGCTGCGCGAATCGGCCACGACGATGTGGAAGAACGGGCGCTTCTTGGCACCGTGCCGGGTCATGCGGATTGCGATCATTCTCTCAGGTCCTCTCTTCGATATCGGTTCGTATGATTCGTCTGACTAAATCTGGCTGACTTCTTGAAACCTCAGCGCGGAAACCCCGGCGGGCCACCCATGCCGCCGAGGCTGCGCATGAATCCCTTCTCGCCGAGCTTGTTCACCCGCTTCATCATCTTGAGCATGTCGGCATGCTGCTTGAGCAGCTTGTTGACATCCTGCACCTGCACGCCCGAGCCCTTGGCGATGCGCTTCTTGCGCGAGGCGTGGATCAGATCGGGGTTGCGGCGTTCCTTCGGCGTCATCGACAGGATGACGGCCTCCTGGCGCTTGAGCTGGCCCTCGTCGATCTTGGCCTTGGACATGGCGGCCTTGGCCTGCATGGCACCCGGCAGCATGCCCATCAGTCCGGACAGGCCGCCCATCTTGCGCAGCTGGCGCAGCTGGTTGAGCAGATCGTCCATGTCGAACTGGCCCTTGCGGACCTTGGCCGCCAGCTTCTCGGCATCTTCCTTGTCGATCGTCTCGGCGGCGCGCTCGACCAGCGAGACGATGTCGCCCATGCCGAGGATGCGGGACGCGATACGATCGGGATGGAACGGCTCCAGCGCGTCGAACTTCTCGCCGACGCCGATCAGCTTGACCGGACGGCCGGTGACGGCACGCATCGACAGCGCCGCACCGCCACGCGCGTCGCCGTCGACGCGGGTCAGCACGATGCCGGTGACGGCCAGACGCTCGTTGAAGGCCTTGGCCACGTTCACGGCGTCCTGGCCGGTCATGGCGTCGGCGACGAGCAGCGTTTCCTTCGGCTTGGCGAGGTCGCTGATGTCGGCGACCTCCTTCATCAGCTCTTCGTCGATCGAGAGACGGCCCGCCGTGTCGAGGATGAGGACGTCGAAGCCCTCGCGCTTGGCCGTCTCAAGGGCGCGCCGGGTGATTGCGAGCGGCATCTCGAGCGGGACGATCGGCAGGGTGGGCACGCCGGTCTGTTCGCCCAGCACCTTGAGCTGGTGCTGCGCGGCCGGGCGACGCGTGTCGAGCGAGGCCATCATGACCTTGCGCCGGGTCGAGAAGCTGCCGCCGAACATTTCGGCCGCCATGCCCTGCGGGCCCTGGCTCAGGCGATAGGCGATCTTGGCCGAGGAAGTGGTCTTGCCCGAGCCCTGCAGGCCGACCATCAGGATGACGACCGGCGGGATGGCGCCCAGGTCGAGGTCCGAGACGGTGCCGCCCAGCATCTCGACCAGGTGGTCGTTGACGATCTTGACGACCATCTGGCCCGGCGTGACCGAGCGGATGACATCGGCGCCGATCGCCTTCGGCCGGACCTCGTCGATGAACTGGCGGACGACGGGCAGGGCGACGTCCGCCTCGAGCAGGGCGGTCCGCACCTCGCGCAGGGCCGCGTCGACATCGGCCTCGGAAAGCGCGCCGCGCCCCCTCAGCTTGTCGAATACGTCGCCCAGGCGTTTGCTAAGACCCTCGAACATCGTGCTCCCGTTCGCTCAAAGACGTATCGCGCCGATGCGCGAACCTTCGCGGATCAGCGGAGCTCCCCGAAGGGGGAACCTAGTAAATCGGCACGACCGATTGAGCCGGCGGGGTATAAAGCCTGCCGCGTCAGGAGTCAAAACGCTTGAACGAGCCGGCTAACCTATTGAACGACAAAGATTCTTCGCGCCTTCCGGGGTGGTCCATGCTGACCTTCGTGGTCGTGGCGCCGCTGATCGGGCTGCTGGTTTTCTGGCTTTTGCCCGAACGAAGCAACCTGCTGGTGCTCAGCGCCTTCTTCGGGACCTGCCTTCTGGCCCTTGTTATCGCCGTCCTGCCGCTCGGCCGGAACGCGCCGGCGGCCCTGGGTCTGCGGCCCGTGGGCTGGCGGCCCATCGTCTTCGCGGTCCTGGGCACCACGGCGCTCTCCTTTGCCGTCAGCCAGCTTGGGCCCCAGCCCGAGGGGGTGAAGCAGGTGACGGAGGGCATCCAGGGTACGGCGCGGATCCTCCAGACCCTGGCTGTCCTCGGCCTGCTGGCGCCGATCGTCGAGGAACTCGTCTTCCGCGGGCTCCTCTATGGCTGGCTGGCGGGCCGCTGGAGCAATCTGGTGGCCTTCGTGCTGAGCTCCCTGGCCTTCGCCGCCGCCCATACGGAGCCCCTGCACATTCTCCTGGTGCTGCCGCTCGGCTTCTGGTTCGGCTGGCTGCGCTGGCGCACCGGCTCGCTGGTCCCGACGATCGTGGCGCACATCATCAACAACACGATCGCGGTCTCGGCGGCGTCCTTCCTGAGCCCCTGAGCCGGGGCGCCGGTCAAATCGAGGTCTCGGTTGCCGGGGGATGATACATATTCTGGGTATAAATCTCTTATACACCTAGGATATGTTCCAAGCCATGGATCGACCGTCGCAACGCGACCGCCTCGCGGTGCTCCTGCGGACTCACCCGATCGTGCGCGCCTACGAACTGCGGCAGGCAGGCGTATCGGCGGCCGCTATCTCGCGGGCTGTAGCGAATGGTGAACTCGTCAGGATGGCGCGAGGGCTCTATCAACGGGCCGACGCAGAACTGTCCGCCCACCAGTCGCTGGCAGAGGCATCCAAGCTGGTGCCGAAGGGAGTGATCGCTCTCACATCGGCGCTCGCCTTCCATGAGCTGACCGATCAGATGCCGAGAAAGGTCTGGGTCGCGATCAGTCCACGCGACTGGGCGCCTGTCATCTCCTACCCTCCCATTCGAATCACGGAACTCCCAGATAAATACATGACGCAGGGCGTCGAAAAGCATCGGATTTCGGGGATCGATGTCCCGATATTCTCGGTGGCGAAGACGCTCGCCGACGTATTTCGCAGCCGGGCGGTCGATCGTTCGATCGCTATCGAAGCGCTGCGCGCCGCGCTTCGAAACCGCAAGGCGACACCTGCGGAGATCGCGCAGTCAGCCCAGGATGGCGGGGCGTGGAGGATCATGCGGCCCTACCTTGAAGCGCTGGTGTCCGATGGCTGACGGGCGTCGAACCTCCGCAGCGTCGATACGGCAGCGTCTTCTCGATATCGCGCGCACCCAGGGGCGGGTCCATGAAGTCGTGCTGGTGCGGTTCGCACTCGAGCGGCTGCTCTACCGTCTGTCCATCTCACCGCATCGCAACCGCTTTGCGCTGAAAGGCGGAATGCTCGTGACCCAATGGATCGACGGAGGCCATCGGGAGACGCGAGATGCAGACTTTCTCGGTTTCGGAGAATCCGGGCCCGATGATCTCAAGGCTGCTTTTGCGGAGATCATGGCTGTCGGCGCCGACGATGCTCTCGCATTTGACGTCGGTGCGCTGCGCGCAGATCAGATCCGCGAAGGGATGGAGTATGGGGGCATCCGTCTTCGAACGACGGCGTACCTCGAAAGAACGCGCATTCCGGTGACCGTGGACATCGGCTTCGGTGACGCCGTCGCGCCGAAGCTCGAGCCGCTGAACTATCGCTCTCTTCTGGGGATGGAAGAGCCTTGCATACTGGCCTATCCGCCGGCGGCCGTCGTGGCCGAGAAGTTTCAGGCGATCGTCGCTCTTGGCCTGATCAACGGGCGCATGAAGGACTTCCACGATCTCTGGGCCATTCCGAAGGCGCTCGACATCCGTGCGGCCGATCTCGACGCTGCGATCGGCGCGACGTTCGACCGCAGGAAGACCGCAATACCATCGGCTCGCCCGGATGGGCTTTCGCGGGCCTTCGTCGACGATGCAGCAAAGCGGCGCCAGTGGCGAAACTATGCGCTCTCCATCGGCCTCGACACAGTCTCGCTGGCTGAGGTCGTCGACGCGGCCTGGGAGCTTGTCGGTCCGTCCTGCATGCGCCTGACTTCCGTGGAAGGCGGTCAGTAAGAGACCGCCACTCGCGTGAGAAGGGGCGCCATCAGGAGCCGAGCTTGCGCTCGACGAAGTCGAGCCGGTCCTGGCCCCAGAAGATCTCGCCGTCGATGACGAAGGAAGGCGCCCCGAACACGCCCTGCGAAATTGCGTGCTTGGTATAGGCCTCGCGCTTCTCGGCGATGCCCGGCGCGTCGCTGGCCTTCAGCACGGCGGCGCCGTCGAGGCCGCAACCGGCGATGATCGCTTCGAGCGTCGGCAGGTCGCCGGTGTTCTTCTCGTCGGCCCACAGGCCGGTCAGCACCGCGTGGGCGACCTTGATCGCGTCCGCCATGCGGCCCTCTTCGCGCAGGGCGATCACGCATTTCGCGGCGGGCACCTCGTTGGCGGGAAAGAACTTGGGCTCGAGCGTCGTCTTCATGCCCAGATGATCGCGCCAGCGCTTCAGCTCCATCATGCGATAGGCTTGGCGCTGCGGCGCGCGCTTGGGCAGGGGCAGGCCGCCCGAAACCGCGAAGACCGAGCCGAAATCGACCGGCCAGATGGTGACCGTCGCGCCGTGCTTCTTCACCATGGCGTCGAAGCGCGCGGACCCGAGATAGGTCCACGGCGAATTCAGCGAAACGTAGTAGTCGACATGCTTGCCCATGAGTTCCCCCGGAAAGGCGTTCGTTGGCGCGGACTGTGGCGCAAAGCCTGTCATTACGCCATCTTCGCGAGGTGAGCAGAAACCCCGATTCCGAGCGAACCATCGCCATCACCGGCGGAGACGCCGCCTATTTCGACCTGATGCGCGACTGCATCGAGTCCTTGCAGGCGACCGAGCAGGGCCGCGCGCTGGCGCTGGGCGTGCTCGATTGCGGGCTGACCGAAGAGCAGCGCGACTGGTGCCGCGAACGCGGCGCCATCCTCGTTGTCCCGCAATGGGATTTCGACTTTCCCGGCCGCGACTTGTTGAAGGACGGTTACAAGGCGCTGACGGCGCGGCCGTTCCTGCCGCGCTATTTCCCGGGCTTCGACCTCTATCTCTGGGTCGACGGCGATTGCTGGGTGCAGCAGGGCGACGCGGTTGCCTTGTTCCTCGCCGCCGCCCGGACGGGCGCGCTGGCCGTGGCGCCCGAGATCCACCGCTCGATGCGTCACTACCGCCATGCCTGGCAGGAATTCTCGTCGATCAACGGCGCGGCTTTCGAGGCCTGTTTCGACCGGGAGACCGCCGAGCGGCTGATCCGCTACCCGCTGATCAACGCCGGTGTCTTCGCGCTCTCAGCCGATGCGCCGCACTGGCAGGGCTGGGCGGGGCTGCTGGGCGAGGCGCTGCAGCGCTCGACCAACATGACCGACCAGGTCGCCCTCAACGTGCTGGTCTACGACCGCGGTTTCTCCTGCGAGCCGCTGCCCAGCCGCTGCAACTGGCCGGTCCATCACGCCACGCCGGCGTGGGACGCCGGTCGCGGCCTGTTCGTCGAGCCGGCCATGCCCTACGAGGCGCTCGGCATCCTGCATCTCACGATCTACACGAAGCGGATGCCGACCCTCGACGTGCGCGAGATCGGCGGGCCGCAGGCCGGGCAGGTCCGGGCGCGCTCGTTGCGCTGGCCGGGCCGAACCGCCATATAGCGCCGCATGGCCGGAACGCCTTTCCTCAAGATGCACGGGCTGGGCAACGACTTCGTCGTGCTCGATGCGCGCGGGCATGCGCTCGATCTGACGGTGCCCCGCCGGCGCGCCATCGCCGACCGCCGCCTGGGCGTGGGCTGCGATCAGCTCATCGTGCTGGAGCCGCCGACCGAGCCCGACGCCGACGTCTTCATGCGCATCTACAACCCCGATGGCAGCGAGGCGCAGGCCTGCGGCAACGCCACGCGCTGCGTCGCCTCGGTGGTGATGGACGAGTGCAAGTCCGACGACGTGACCATCCAGACGGTCGCCGGCCTGCTCGAATCGCAGAAGATCGGGCGCGGCGCCAACGGCCTGCCGGTGATCTCGGTCGACATGGGGCTGGTGCGCATGGACTGGCGCGAAATTCCCGTCGCGAAGGCCTGCGACACCAGGCACATGCCGGTCGGACTTGGACCGCTGCAGGATCCCGTCGGCACAAACGTCGGCAATCCGCACGCGACTTTCTTCGTCGACGACCTCTCCGCGATCCCGATCACCGAGCTGGGGCCGAAGCTCGAGCACGATCCGTTCTTTCCCGAGCGGGTGAATGTCGGCGTTGCGCAGATCATTGGTGAGAACAGGCTGAAGCTCAGCGTCTGGGAGCGCGGCGCGGGGCTGACGCTCGCCTGTGGGTCGGGCGCCTGTGCCGCCGGCGTCGCCGCGGCGCGGCGCGGCCTCACGGGGCGCAAGGTCGACGTCGTCGTCGAGCACGGCACGCTCACCATCGAATGGCTGCGCGACGATCACGTTTCGATGACCGGCGGCATCGCGCTCGCCTACAAGGGCGAACTCGACCGTTCGCTGCTGTCCTGAGGTGGCGCGGTGAGCGAGACGGAACCCGAGAAGAAGGGCTGGTTTGCGCGGTTGCGCTCCCGCGTGGCGCCGACCGTCGAGCCGCTGAAGCCGGCCGAACCTGAGGTCGCGCAACCCGAACCGGTAGAGCCGCCTGTCGCGGCCGAGCCCGAGACGCCGTTCGCTCCGCCCCCCATCGAGCCGGTGCCGATGGCGCCGGAGCCCGAGCCGGTCGCTGTCGCCGCCCCTGTCGAAGCGGTGGTCGAGAAGGAACCCGAGGTCGAGAAGCCCGAGCCCGAGGTCGAGAAGAAAGGCTGGCTGTCGCGTCTGCGCGAGGGTCTCTCGAAGTCGACCAAGAAGGTCGCCGAGAGCATCACCGGCCTCTTCACCAAGAAGAAGCTCGACCAGCAGACGCTCGACGATCTCGAAGATGCGCTGATCCAGGCGGATCTCGGCGTCGCCGTCGCCGCCCGGCTGGTCGGCAAGCTGAGCAAGGAGCGCTTCGGCAAGGAAGTCACCGAAGAGGAAGTGCGCGCGGCCTTCGCCGACGACATCGCCGAGATCCTGCAGCCCGTCGCCGTCCCCTTGACCATCGATGCCGCGCGCAAGCCGCATGTCGTGCTGGTGGTCGGCGTGAACGGCAGCGGCAAGACCACGACCATCGCCAAGCTGGCCGGCCGCTACAAGGGCGAGGGCCGCTCGGTGATGCTGGCCGCGGGCGACACGTTCCGCGCCGCTGCCGTGGAGCAGCTCAAGGTCTGGGGCGACCGCGCCGGCGTGCCGGTCGTGTCGAAGCAGACCGGCGCCGACGCCGCGGGCCTCGCCTACGAGGCGCTGGAGCAGGCGCGCGCCGAGAAGACCGACGTGCTGCTGATCGACACCGCCGGCCGCCTGCACAACAAGACCAACCTGATGGAAGAGCTCGCCAAGATCGTGCGCGTCATCCGCAAGCTCGATCCGGAGGCGCCGCATTCGTGCCTGCTGGTGCTCGACGCGACCACCGGCCAGAACGCCCACGCCCAGGTCGAGACTTTCAAGACCATGTCGCCGGTCGACGCGCTGGTTCTCACCAAGCTCGACGGCAGCGCCAAGGGCGGTGTGCTGGTGGCGCTGGCCGAGAAGTTCAAACTGCCGGTCGTGGCCATCGGTGTCGGAGAAGGCATCGACGACCTGCGGCCGTTCGAGGCTCGCGCCTTCGCGCGCGGATTGATGGGATTGCCGGCATGAGCAGTGAGCGGGACGCAGGCGGCGACAATGGCATGCGAAAGCTCTATGCCACGGCGCTCGAACTGGGGCCGCTGGTCCTGTTCTTCGTCGCCAACGGGCGCTGGGGCATCTACTGGGGCACCGGCATCTTCATCGTCGCGACGGCGATCGCGCTGCCCTGCTATCGCTGGCTGGAGAAGCGCTGGCCGATCATGCCGCTGGTCGGCGGCTTCTTCGTGCTGGTGTTCGGCGGCCTCACCATCTGGCTGCAGGACGACACCTTCATCAAGCTGAAGCCCACCATCGTGAACTGCCTGTTCGCGGTCATCCTGGGCGGCGGTCTCGTGCTGTTCAAGAAGCCGCTGCTGAAGCCGCTGTTCGGCGCGGCCTTCAGGCTGACCGACGAGGGCTGGTATCAGCTCACGATGCGCTGGACGGTGTTCTTCTTCGTGCTGGCCATCGTCAACGAAGTGATGTGGCGGAACTTCACGACCGACACGTGGATCGCCAGCAAGATGTTCCTCAGCTTCCCGCTGACCCTCGTCTTCGCCTTCCTGCAGATCCCTCTGCTCCGGCGCTACTGGGACGGCGACGACAATCCCTTCGCGCGGGGCGGCTGAGCTGGCGATTGCGCGTTGCTCGATGAGGCTCTAGGGCTTCTGCTCCGAGAGTAATTTGACGATCTCGACGGCGCAGGTCGCCAGTTTCGTCCGGTCGACGAACTGAGCGCAGAACAAGATGCCGTCCCAGAAGTGCGCCATATCCAAACTGTCGACTTCGTAGGGGCTCACGCCGAACTGCGTGCGCGCCTGCCGCGAGATCTCCCCGTACTGGCCCGGGAAATCCATCCGCAGATAAATTCGCGTCAGCCGCTCGACGAAGTTGGGAGCGCAATCCTTCTGGCCGGCGCGTCCCGTCATCTCGAACCAATGGATGAAGGAGGCGCCGAAGATCAACCTTCCATCGCCCTCAGTGAACACACCCTCGAAGAAGTCGGATATCGAATGCGGGTTCGACCGGTTGTCATGGACAACCATCGTCTTGGCGGAGGTTCGGCGCTCCGCGGCGTTGATCCAGGTTCTCAGGGGTGGAGTTCCCGTGTCCAGCATCTCCGCCGTGTCACCCACCACGAAGACGACGGCGGCCTTCTCCACATCCTGCACCACCTCGAAGTCGATGCGCGTGCGGGCCCCGAGCTGCCGGAGCTCCCGCTCAAGGGAGGCCTTTACATTGGCGACGCACGTCTTGTTCGGCGGCGGCTCGCCTCCCGGCGGAAAGACGAGCGCGATGGTGCGGTTGCGCGCCGTGGACACGCCCAGAGACTCGAGCTTCGCGTAGAGCGGGGGCGAAACCCCGGCGGCGATTCGGTCGGACATTTTTTCGATCGCCTGAAGCGACAGCTCCGACGGCGAAGGGGCACATGCCTGCAGGAGCAGGACGGCGGCCACAAGGCACGCGCGGAAGAGAGGCGTCGGCATGCGTGGAGCGGCTTCTAAACCCCCTCGGGCTTGCGCGGTGGCCACATGCGGGCGAGGTCGCCGGTCGGGTTGGAGTAGGTCGAGAAGTCGGTCTTGTCGCGGGATTCGTGGAAGTGGGCGAGCGCCCACACGACCGTGGGGAAGGCGAGCTGGTCCCACGGGATGTCGGCCCAGTCGACCAGCGCCACTTCCTCGCTCTCGATGCCGCAGGCGATGTCGGCGGTGACCAGCCGGGCGCGGTACATGATCTGCACCTGGCCGATGCGGGCCACGCTGTACATCGCGAGCAGGCGGTCGATCTCGATGGTGGCGCAGGCCTCTTCCAGCGCTTCGCGTTGCGCGGCCTGCTCGGTCGTCTCGCCCAGTTCCATGTAGCCGGCCGGCAGGGTCCAGAAGCCCTTGCGCGGCTCGATGGCGCGCTTGGCCAAGAGGATCTTTTCGCCCCAGGTGCAGACGGCGCCGGCGACGACCTTGGGATTCTGGTAGTGGATGAACTCGCAGCGGCCGCAGACCAGCCGCTCGCGATTGTCACCGTCGGGGACCCGCTTCTCGAAATGCTCGGGCGGATCCCACGGCAGGCGCGGGCGGTCGGGTGGTGTTTGCGGGCCGCTCATGGCGCCGACGCTACGCCGCTCGTATCAGCGCTGCAACGCCAGGCAGGGTCTTGCCTTCCATCCATTCGAGGAAGGCGCCGCCCGCCGTCGAGACATAGGAGAACTTCTCCTCGACGCCCGCTGCGGCCAGGGCCGCCACCGTGTCGCCGCCGCCGGCCACCGACAGCAGCTTGCCCATGCCGGTCAGCCGGGCGACTTCCTGGGCCAGCGCCACCGTTCCGGTGTCGAACGGCTTGATCTCGAAGGCGCCGAGCGGGCCGTTCCACACCACGGTCGAGCAGTCGGCCAGCTCCTTCTGGTACAGCGCGATCGTCTTGGGGCCGACATCGAGGATCATCTTGTCGTCGGGACAGGCGTTGGCATCCACCACGACATGCGGGGCGCCGGCCTTGAACTCGTCCGCCGCCATGACATCGACCGGCAGCAGCACCTTGCACTTGGCGGCCTTGGCCTTCTCGAGGATCTCGAGCGCCATCGGGGCGAGATCCTTCTCGCACAGGGACTTGCCGACAGGGATCCCCTGGGCGTGCATGAATGTATTCGCCATGCCGCCGCCGATGATCAGCTTGTCGACCTTGCCCACCAGATGGCCGAGCAGCTCGAGCTTGGTCGAGACCTTGGCGCCGCCGACGATGGCGCAGACCGGGCGCTTCGGATTGCCCAGCGCCTTGTCGAGCGCCTCGAGCTCCTCCTGCATCAGGCGGCCCGCAACGGCCGGCAGGCGATTCGCGAGACCCTCGGTCGAGGCATGCGCGCGATGCGCCGTCGAGAAGGCGTCGTTCACATACACGTCGCCCAGCAGCGAGAGCTTGTCGATGAAGCCGGCATCGTTCTTCTCCTCCTCCTTGTGAAAGCGGAGGTTCTCCAGCAGCAGCACGTCGCCCGGCTTCATGGTGCGCACGGCAGCTTCCGCCAGCGGCCCGACACAGTCCTCGGCGAAGGCGACCGGCTTGCCCAGCACCTGCTCCAGCGGCTCGACCAGCGGCCGCAGCGTCATCTCCGGCACGCGCTTGCCGTCGGGCCGGCCGAAATGGCTGAGCACGATCACCTTGGCGCCCTTGGCGGCCAGCTCCTTGATGGTCGGCGCCGCGCGCTCGATGCGGGTGGCATCGGTCACCTTGCCGTTCTTCATCGGCACGTTGAGGTCGACGCGCACCAGCACGCGCTTGCCCGACATGTCCGTGGAATCGATCGTCTTGAAGGTGGTTTGCGGCATGATCTCTCTCTTGTCTGTCGGACGGGCGTCTAGCGTTTCCGAATCACGAATACCAGCACCTCGCCCTCGCGGCTCGAGGAGACCAGCTCGTGTCCGGTCTGCCGGCAGAAGGCCGGAAAGTCGGCCTCGGCGGCGGGATCGGTTGCGCGCACGGTGAGCAGTCCGCCCACGGCGAGCTCGCGCAGCTTGCGGTTGGCGCGCAGCACGGGAAGGGGGCACAGCAGCCCGGTGGCGTCGTAGTCCAGCGTTTCGGTCATTTTGGTTTGTAGTACTGCATGGCTTCGGGCAGCCAGCGCCTGATATCGGCAATGCGCGTGGTGTCGGCAGGATGCGTGCTGAGCCATTCCGCCTGCCGCTTGCCGGAACTGGCGGCCCGCATGCGTTCCCACAGGCCGATCGCCTCGCGCGGATCGTAGCCCGCCATCGCCATCAGCACGAGGCCGATCCGGTCGGCTTCCGATTCCTGGGCACGCGACATCGGCAGGATGTAGCCCACCGTCGCGCCGGCGCCGACCGCGGCCATCATGGCCGGCAGGTAGGTGCGGCTGCGGCCGCTCACCGTCGCCGACAGGGCCACCGCGGCGGCGGCGGTGCCGACCGACGCCACCATCTGGTCGCTCATGCGTTCCGCCCCGTGACGCGCCAGCGCATGCGCCACCTCGTGGGCGAGCACGACGGCCAGGCCGGCCTCGGTCTTGGTGATCGGCAGCAGACCTGTGTAGACCACGATCTTGCCGCCGGGCAGGCAGAAGGCATTGGGCTCGTTCTTGTCGACGGTCTTGAATTCCCAGCGAAAGTGCGGCGCGCGCCAAAGTTCCTGCGGCGGCCGCTCGGCCGCGGCGGCGATGCGGCGACCGACCTTCTCGACCAGGGCGTTGGTCTGCGCATCCCGCGACAGCGGTTCCTTGTTCAGCACTTCGCGATAGGCCTTCAGGCCCATCTCGCGCTCCTCGTTCTCGTTCACCAGCATGATCTGGGACCGGCCGGATACCGGAGCGGTTTCGCAGGCAGCGAGCAGGGACGCGAGGCCGCACACGATCAGCAGGGAGCGCAGGATGGGGTGCATGGGCCGAAGTCTAGGGCTCGACCCGGGTGCGGTCGAGTATGCGTCAGTCGGCGAAAAAGCCCGGTCCGCCGCGGCGCTTGAGTTCTTCGCCGGCATCGCGACCGAGCGCGGCTGCGTCAGCAATCGAACCACGACGCTCCGTTGCGATCACTTCCGATCCGTCGGGCCGGGCGATCAGGCCGCGCAGATGCAGTTCTCCGCCCGTCAGGATCGCGTGTCCTGCAATGGGTGTGCGACAGGATCCGTCGAGCACCACCAGCATCGCATGTTCGGCGCGCACGCAGACGGCCGTGGCCTCGTGATCGATCGCGGCGAGCCAGCCGCGCGTCTGCGCGTCGTTCTCTCGCGCCTCGATGCACACCGCGCCCTGGCCGACCGCCGGCAGCATCTCGGCTTCCGGAATGGCGGTGCCGACACCGGTCTTGCCCAGGCGCTTGAGGCCGGCCAGCGCCAGGATCGTCGCCTGCACGGTGCCGTCGGCGCGCCGTGCGAGGCGGGTATCGACGTTGCCGCGCAGCGTGACGATCTGCAGGTCCGGCCGACGGTGAAGCAGCAGCGCCTTGCGACGCAGCGCCGAGGTGCCGACGATGGCGCCCTGCGGCAAATCGTCGATGCGCGCGAGGTCGCCCGCGATCAACACGTCGCGCGCGTCTTCGCGCGGCAGGAAGGCCGCAATCGCCAGGCCGGGCGGTTGCGCCGTCGGCATGTCCTTCATGCTGTGGACGGCGGCGTCGATGCGACCCTGCAGCAGGGCTTCCTCGATCTCCTTGACGAACAGTCCCTTGCCGCCGGCTTCGGAGAGCGGCCGGTCCTGGATCACGTCTCCCGTCGTCTTGATGGCCACGATCTCGATGGCGCCGGGGGCGGCGAGCGCGGGGACCGCCTTGGCGAGCGCATCGCGCACCAGGCCGGTCTGGGTGAGGGCGAGAGGGCTGCCGCGGGTGCCGAGCCGGAGGAGGGGGGCCGTCATGCGCGCTGCTCTAGCGCAGGGCGCCCCGATACGCCAGAAGCCCCCACGCCAGAAGCTGTGGTGCCGACAGGTCGCGGACGGCGGCAGTTGCGGTGCCCGAGGCCGGCAGGCAAGAAGACGGCGAACAGAGCGCGAGCATGAGCCAGGATCTCGAAATCGTACCGTTGTTCGCCACGCCGCTCGTCGTCCACGACGTGCCGGACGCGGCGGCGTTGAATGCCGACCTGCGACGGGTCATCGAGGAGCGCGAGAAGTCCCACCCCGGCACACAGGCTTCCAACGAAGGCGGCTGGCAGTCGACCTGGGACATGGACCGCTGGGGCGGCGTGCCGGCGCTGAAGCTGCTGGCCATCGCCCGCAACACCGCCAATCGCGTGACGATCGACCGCTCGGGCAATGCCGGCGGCGGCCCCCATCCCGGCGTGTTCGCCGTGACCTGGCGCGCCAACATGTGGGCAAACATAAATCGCAGCGGCCACGGCAACCTGCCCCACACGCATCCCGGCGCCTTCTGGTCCGGTGTCTACTATGTCGACGACGGCGGCATCGCCGCCGATCCGTCGCTGGGCGGGGCCCTCGAATTCCTCGATCCGCGCGGGGCGGGCCCGGTGATGTATGCGCCGCATCTCGGCTTCGCGATGAAGGGCGGCCTGTCGGGCGGCGCCAACGAGGTGTTGCAGCCCAAGGCCGGCCGGATGGTCCTGTTCCCGTCCTGGCTGCTCCACCAGGTCCGCCACTATCGCGGCACCGCCGAACGCATCTCGATCGCGTTCAATCTGAACCTTTAGAGTCGTCCCAACACAACGACCTCACCCTGAGGAGCGCTCCCCCTCGAATACCTCGGGGTAAACTCAGGAGCGCGTCTCGAAGGGTGGGAACGCGCACCTTGCCTGTTGCCCATCCTTCGAGACGCGCCGCGAAGCGGCGCTCCTCAGGATGAGGTAAGTGGTTGAATCGATTCAATTCATTTCCGGCCAGCCTCTCAGGATGAGGGGGTGCGTCGGCGAGGAGTCATCTGGCGCCCCTCTGTTCGGGCCGCTAGAAGTCCCGCATGCGCGTCCTGGGCATCGAAACGAGCTGTGACGAGACCGCCGTCGCCGTGGTCGAAGGCGAGGCCGGGACCGGGCCGGTCGGCCGAATCCTGTCCAACACGGTCTACAGCCAGCTCACCGAGCATCGGCGGTTCGGCGGCGTCGTGCCGGAGATCGCCGCGCGGGCGCATCTCGAGCGTATCGACGGGCTGGTCGCCCAGGCGCTCGACGAGGCCGGCGTCGGGCTGGCCGATCTCGACGCCATTGCCGCGACCGGCGGGCCGGGGCTGATCGGCGGCGTGATGGTGGGCGTCATGACGGCCAAGGCGCTGGCCTTCGCGCACGACAAGCCCTTCATTGCGGTCAATCATCTCGAAGGCCACGCTTTGTCGGTGCGGCTGACCGAGCCGGTTTCGTTTCCCTATCTGCTGCTGCTGGTGTCGGGTGGCCACTGCCAGCTCCTCACGGTGCGCGGTCCCGGCGACTTCACGCGGCTGGGCACGACCATCGACGATGCCGCCGGCGAATGCTTCGACAAGACCGCCAAGCTGCTGGGCCTCGGCTTCCCGGGCGGCCCCGCGGTCGAGAGGGCGGCCGAGGGCGGCGACCCGCGCCGCTTCGCGCTGCCGCGGCCGATGTGGCGCAAGCCCGGCTGCGACTTCTCCTTCTCCGGCCTGAAGACCGCCGTGCGCCAGACGGTCGAGAAGCTGCCGGCCGACGATCCCCGCGCCGTTGCCGATCTCTGCGCCTCCTTCCAGCGCACGGTGGGCGACGTCTTCGCCGACCGCTGCGCCAACGCGCTGGCCCGGGCTCCGTCGTCGACCCTCGTGGTGGCCGGCGGCGTCGCGGCCAATGTCTATCTGCGCGGGCGGCTCGAAGAGGTCGCGGCGGCGCACGGCGCCAAGCTGGTTGCCCCGCCGGTCAGGCTCTGCACCGACAATGGCGCCATGATCGCCTGGGCCGGTGTCGAGCGACTGCGTCTCGGCCGGGTCGATGCGCTCGATTTCCGCCCCCGGCCGCGCTGGCCGCTCGATCCTGCCGCCGCCAATCGGGTGTAGACTGCCGCCATGAGCCAGGCCCAGCCCGCCTTCGAAACCGTCGCCGCCTTCGCGACGCCGATCCTGATCGCCGATCTGCCCGACGGTCCGCAGCTCAATGCCGCGCTGATCCCGGTCCTGGCCAAGCGCGAGGCCGAACAACCGAACGAGCCGCACAGCACGCTGGGCGGCTGGCAGTCGACCTGGGACCTCGACAAATGGGCGGGCGTTCCGGCGATCAAGCTGCTGGCGATCGCGCGCAACATCGCCAACCGCAGCACCAGCGATCGCGAAGGCAATGCGGTCACCATCGCGTGGAAGGCCAACATCTGGGCCAACATCAACCGCGGCGGCCACGGCAACGAATTCCATTCCCATCCCGGCAGCTACTGGTCGGGCGTCTACTATGTCGACGATGGCGGCATCTCGGCCGATCCCTCGCTGGGCGGCGAACTCGAGTTCATGGATCCGCGCGGACCGGCGCCGGCCATGTACGCGCCCTATCTCGCCTTCAGCCTGCCGGGCGGCCTGTCGGTCGGCACCAACCAGACGATCTCGCCCCGGGCCGGGCGGCT
Organism: Reyranella sp.; assembly: GCF_965228225.1. GTDB lineage: Bacteria > Pseudomonadota > Alphaproteobacteria > Reyranellales > Reyranellaceae > Reyranella. The sequence continues at coordinate 5,564,753 of NZ_OZ245801.1, forward strand.
GGTGATGTTCCCGTCGTGGGTGCTGCACCAGGTGCGGCCCTATCGCGGCGCCGCCCAGCGCATCTCCATCGCCTTCAATCTCAGCCTGTGACAGGGATCGCGTGACGGGCATCGCGCATATCGGCGTCGTCGGCGGTGGCGCCTGGGGAACGGCGCTGGCCTGCCTCGGACGCCGCGCCGGTCGCAAGGTGACCCTCTGGTCGCGGGATCGCAGTGTATCGGCCACGATCGCGCACGACCGTCGCAACGAGATCTACCTGCCGGGGCAATCGCTCGACGCCGGTATCGAGGCGGCCACGGAGCTCGCCCAGCTCGCCGACTGCGATGCGATCCTGCTCGTCTGTCCGGCCCAGGCGTTGCGCGTCGTGGCGCACGACCTGCCCGGAAGCGGTCCGGTCGTGATCTGCGCCAAGGGCATCGAAGCCACGAGCGGCCTGCTGATGCCCGAGGTTCTGGCCGAGCTGTTGCCGGGGCGGGCCATCGCCATGCTCTCGGGGCCCAGCTTCGCAGAGGAAGCCGTGCAGGGTCTTCCCACCGCGGTCAGCATCGCCACGGCCGATGCCGCCCTCGGCCGCGACCTCGCGGCCTCGCTCGCCGCCGGCATGTTCCGGCCGTACTGGACCGACGATGTCGTGGGCGTCTCGCTGGGCGGCGCCGTCAAGAACGTGCTGGCCATTGCCGCCGGCATCGTCGAGGGCCGCGGCCTCGGTCACAACGCCGCCGCCGCGCTGATCACCCGCGGCTTCGCCGAGATGGCGCGACTGGGCCTCGCCCTGGGTGCCCGTCTCGAGACGTTGACGGGGCTGAGCGGGCTCGGCGATCTGGTGCTCACCTGTCAGGGGCCGCTGTCGCGCAATCGCTCGCTGGGCGCTGCGCTGGGCAAGGGCATGTCCTACGAAACCTACATGCAGGGCCGGCGGCAGGTGGTCGAAGGTGCGGCGACGGCGCCGGCGGTTCTCGAACGCGCCGCCAAGCTCGGCATCGAGATGCCGATTTGCACCGCCGTCGATGCTATCCTGCATCGCGGGGCCAATCTCGACGATTCGATTCGCGCCCTGTTGGCGCGGCCGCTGCGGCGCGAAGGCAAGTAGGAGCAGGGGGAAACGAAATGGCGTACTGGCTCATCAAGTCCGAGCCTTCGGTCTATTCCTGGGCGCAGTTCGTGAAGGACGGCGAGACCTCCTGGACCGGCGTGCGCAACGCCCAGGCCGCGATCAACCTCAAGGCGATGAAGCCCGGCGACCGCTGCTTCTTCTACCATTCCAACGAGGGCAAGGAGATCGTGGGCATCGCCGAGGTCGTGAAGCCCGCCTATCCCGACCCCACCGATGCGGCGGGCAAGGCCGTGACCGTCGACGTGAAGCCGGTCGCGCCGGTGAAGAACTCTGTGACCCTGGCCGCGATCAAGGCCGATCCGAAGCTCGCGGATTTCGGCCTGGTGCGCCAGTCGCGCCTGTCGGTGGTGCCGGTCTCCGCCGAGCAGTGGAAGATGATCGAGAAGATGGCGAAGTAGTCGCTTCGTCAGCAGCCCCGTCATGATCGACAATACCCGCGGCATCGCCGCGATGCTGGCGTCGGTCGTCGTCTTCATCTTCAACGATGCGCTGATCAAGCTCGCCGCCGAGACCGTGCCGTCGGTCCAGTCGATCGGCGTGCGCGGCCTCTTTGCCACGCTGTGGTGTGCGCTGGCGCTGCTGGCGACGGGGGCCTGGCGCAAGATGGCCTACGCGGTTCATCCCAAGGTCCTGCTGCGCGGCGGGCTGGAAGCGGGAGCGGCCATCATCTACCTGATCGCGCTCTTCCAGATTCCCTTTGCGATCGCCACCGCCGTCAACCTCTCCACGCCGCTGATCCTGACGGTGCTCGCCGTGCTCCTCCTCAAGGAGGATGTCCGCTGGCGGCGCTGGACGGCCGTGGGCGTGGGCTTCGTGGGCGTGCTGCTGGTGATCCAGCCGAGGCTCGGCGACATCAACGGCTGGACCTGGGTGGCGCTTACCGGAACCTGCCTCGGCGCCTTTCGCGACATCATCGCGCGTCACCTGCCGCCGGCCGTGCCGACGCTCGTCGTCTCCTTCACCACGGCGATCACTGTCGCCGTCGTCGGTTGCGCCTGGGCCCTGGTCGAGGGCTGGCAGCCGATCGATGCGCGCGCCCTGGGCTACATCGTCGCTTCCTCGCTGCTGCTCGCGATCGGCTATCAGTTCCTCGTGATCGCGCTGCGCTCGGGCGGCGAGATCTCGGTCATGGGATCGTTCCGCTACTCCTCGATCCTGTGGGCGCTCGCCATCGGCTACGTCGTGTGGGGCGAGGTCCCCAACACCCTGGCGCTTGCCGGCATCGCCGTGATCGTGGGCTCAGGCCTCTACATCCTCCACCGCGAGCGGGTCTCGCGGTAGCGATCGGTTTGGGGCATTCCGCGGCGGGTTCACCCACTAAACCTCATCCTGAGGAGCCGTGCGAAGCGCGGCGTCTCGAAGGATGGGCAACAGACGAGGTGCTCGTGCCCACCCTTCGAGACGCGCTCCTGCGGAGCGCTCCTCAGGGTGAGGTAGTTGTAGAAAAACTCTACCGCGCCACCCAGGCTTCGTAGTCGCGGGCGACCTCTTCGACGGCGGTGTCGTAGAAGCGCTTGCCGTGCTCGGGCGTCGCCTGGTTGGGATCCGAGCCGATGCGGCCGTCGGGGAAGGTGCGGCGATAATCCTCGGCGTCGGCGAACGAGCCGTTCGGCGCGATGCGCGGCTCCATCTCCTTGCGCTGGATCGTCTCGGGATACTTGTACCAGGTCAGCGCCACCTCGGAGGCGGTGGCGTGGCTGCCTTCGCCGGTCGGGTAGAGTTCGGAACTCAGCCGCTTGATGCCCGGCCCGTCCCACCAGTTGCGCAGCGCGCACTTGATGGAGGGCTGGTTGCTCATCCGCTCCATCGAGCGCTCGGCATAGATCTCGGAGAAGGCCGCCGTGACGGTGGCGATGTTGCCGCCATGGCCGTTCACGAAGAAGAAGCGGGTGAAGCCATGCCGCGCCAGCGACACCACCGTGTCGCGCACCACGGCGATCAGGGTGGTCGGCTTGAGCGTTATCGAGCCGGCGAAGTCGAGATGATGCTGCGCCATGCCGACCGAGATGGTCGGCGCCACCAGCGCGCCCACCTTCTCGCCGGCGCCGCGGGCGATCATCTCGGCGGTCAGCGCGTCGGTGCCGATCAGGCCCGTGGGGCCGTGCTGCTCGGTCGAGCCGATGGGGATGATGATGCCGGTCTTGGTCTTGAGATAGTCGTCGACGAACTGCCAGGTCTTGAGCTGAAGCTGCACGAAACGGAACTCCTGTGATTGACCCGCAGGATGCGTCGCTTCGTGCAGCGAGACAAGAACGTCAGCGAGCCGACGTCAGGCCGGGACCACCTTCGCGGCCAGCCGGCGGCGGTCGAGATCGGCCAGCGCCTTGTCGCGGGCATCGGCGATCTGCTTGGCCTCGATCGTGCAGAGTTCGCGGTTCGTCGAGCTGCAGCGCGTGTTCACGAGGTCGATTTCGGCCTTGGCGCCGGCTTCGATGCGCTGGCGAATGCCGGCATAGTGGGCATCGCGCGCCTCGTCGCTGGGGAAGCTCGCGGGGGTCAGGATGACCATCACGCGCTCGGGGTACTTGTTGTTGGCGCCGGAGGCCGCATCGATGGCGACGCCGACCAGTCCGCCCAGCAGGATGTTGCCCACCGTGGCACCGGTGAAGCTGGCGACCAGGACCTCGTTCGACTGCTCGTAGCCGTCGAGGTTGCAGCTCAGGATGACGGTTTCCTTGGAGCGCGAGAGGCCCACCTTGCCCGGTGTCGGCCTGATGAACCCGACGGTGGCGCCCTGGCGATTGACCGCGCAGGTGGCGCCCTTCGGCTCGCTATCGACGTAGACTTCCTGGGTGGTGCCACCGACCACCGTCGCACACGCCGCAGACGTCGACAGCAGGCCGACAGAAATCATCAGGCGGCCAAGGCCCGCCAGTTTCCCCACGTTCATTCCCTTGTATCTCCCCCTGCCGGATCATTCGGCGAAATTTGCTACCACAGCGGGCAGAGGGAGGGAAAGGACAACTGACGGTCAATCGACCTGCCAGAAGGCCAGGGCGCCGGGCGGCAATCCTGTCAGCACGCGATCCAGTGCGGCTTGGTCGATGTTCCGGCGCAGGGCGGCGGCTACGCTCCCGATCGAGGAATCGGGGGCGAAGTTGTGGTCGGGGCGCAGCGCCTGCACTTCGTGGGTCATCGTGGCCCGGTCGGCGAACGGACGGCGCGGTTCGTCGAGATCCCAATCGGCGACGAACAGCGCGCGCAGGACGGGCGGCAACACGTTGGCGAACCGAATCGACTCCTTCACGTCGAGGCGGCGGCGAAAGGCCTGAAACACGCCCTGCACCATCGTGTAGGTCTGATGCGTGGTGGCGAGGCCGGAAATGTCCCGCGCATCGAGCATGAACTGCTCGAAGTCCATCGACGCGCGCTTGTATTCGACGGGGACCGGCATCGTCGTCACTCCACGAGCGGGCTCAGGACGGCAGGGGTTCGCCCAGATTGCCCTCGCTGTTGATCAGCAGCACGCGCGAGGTCGGGCCGAGGCCCAGCGCCTCGAAGGCGGCCGCGTCGGTACAGACCCGCATCAGGCCGGCGAGGCCGGCGCAGCCCGAGGGGCCGGAGAGGATCGCCGGATCGTGGCCCAGCGGGTCGGCGTAGAGCCGGCGGGCCGGCAGGACGCCGTCCTCCTGGATGGTCATGAACCAGTCGGCCGCCGCGCCGATGATCGGCCAGGTCACGGGCGAGATCTCGCGGCAGGCGAGACCGCCCATCACCGTGTCGGCATTGCCGCTGGCCAGCGTCGGCTTGCCGGCGAGGTTGCTCTGGAACCAGCAATCCGCGCTCTCGGGTTCGACCACGATCGAAATGGGGCGCTCGTCGCACACCGCCCAGAGATAGCCGATCACCGCCGCCGCCAGTCCGCCGACGCCGGCCTGCACGAAGACATGGGTGGGCGCGGCGCCCCATTGCTCGACCGCCGCCTCGTGGACCAGCACGCAATAGCCGCGCATGACGCTGCGCGGCACCGAATCGTAGCCCTCCCACGACGTGTCGGAGATGATCGTCCAGCCGTTGGCTTCGGCCTGGCGGCGGCACTCGGCGACGGCGGTATCGTAGTCGCCATCGACCCGGATCACCTCGGCGCCGCGTGCCCGGATGGCGGCTTCCTTCTCGGCGCTGGTGAACTTCGGCAGGAAGATCACGCAGCGATTGCCGAACAGCTTGGCGCCGGCGGCGACCGAGCGGCCGTGATTGCCCGAACTGGCGGCGGTGAAGACGAAGCGGCCGGTGACGTCGCGGTGCTCGCCCTTCATCACGCTCTCGAAGGACACGGAGGAATGAGTGGCGTCGCCGACCGCGCCGGTCAGCACGTTGGCGACGGCGATCACGCCACCCAGCGCCTTGAAGGCGCCGAAGCCGAAGCGCTGGCTCTCGTCCTTCACCCGGATCTCGCCCACGCCCAGCCGCTGGGCCAGCGCCGGCAGCTCGTAGAGCGGCGTCGGCTTGTGCGCCGGGCAGGCCTTCAGCTCCTCGCACAGTTCGGAAATCCCGTTGGGATTGATCACGAACTGCTGTTCGCGACCGAATTCGAGGGGGCGCGCGGCGCGCGGATTCTTGGTCAGCCAGGGGGCCAACACGGGGGCCAATCGGGGGATCGTCATGCCCGGGTCATAGCATGCTAAGCTCGTCAAAACGGAGTGGCCCATGAAGGTGAATGTCGAAGTGACCTGCACGCCCGAGGAGGCTCGCGCCTTCATGGGCCTGCCGGACATCAAGCCCATGCAGGATCGCATCATGAACGAGATCGAGGAGCGCCTGCGCTCCAGCCTGGGGTCGATGAACCCCGAGACGATCTTCAAGACATGGCTGCCCGCCTCCATGCAGGGCATGGACCAGATGCAGCAGATGCAGCAGGTCTTCTGGTCCCAGCTCGCCAACATCGCCTCGGGCGGATCGACCAAGAAGGAATAGCCGGGTCATGAGCCAGCGCGACAAGCCAGCCGATCCCAAGCCCTACTACGAAGCCCACGTCTTCTGCTGCACCAACCGGCGTCCCGCCGGCCATCCGCGCGGCTGCTGCGCCGAACGCGGCGGCGAGGCCCTGCGCGACCACATGAAGAGCCGCGCCAAGGCGCTCGGCCTCAAGAACGTGCGCATCAACAATGCCGGCTGCCTCGACCGCTGCGAGCTGGGGCCGACCCTCGTCATCTATCCCGAAGGCATCTGGTACCGGGTGCCGACCAAGGAAGACGTCGACGAGGTGCTGGACACCCACCTGGTCAAGGGCGGCCGGGTCGAGCGGCTGATGCTGAAGCCGGAAGACAAGTAGCCGGCGGGGCGCGAATTTTCCGACGTCTCAGGGCTATCGCCTGCGACTCGAGAGTCCCTCGAAAAGCGGACCGCAGCGGCTCTTTGCGCAACCTGCGATCGCCCGCGCCCGGTTCATGAGGCGCGGACCAGGGCTTCCCCGGTGCCGTCGTGACGGCGCCCAAACGAAATAAACGAAATAAACGAAACATTCGAAGCGAGAGTCGCACCTCTGGCGCCGGTATCCTGGTACCGTGGGAGGGGCGATATTGTCCGGTATTTTGCGTGGGGTGTGCTGAATAGACGACCTCGAGTCAGGTCCTCGTGAGCAGCTCCGCCGCGAGCGCGCCCCATTCCGCGTCCAGCGGCTGCTGCGACACCGGCCGGCCGGCGCGGCGATACCAGTAGCCGGCATTCGCCAGATCGCCCTCCTGGCGATGGAGATGGGCGTGGACGCTGTCGCAGTCGGGTTCACCCTCGTGCGCCTGAACGCATTCGTGGGCCCGCGCCCAGTCGCCCCGGCGCATCCACCACAGGGCCTGCAGCGCCGGGCTGGACCCGGCGGGCGGTGCGTCGGCCGTGACGCTGGCGGCGAAGGCGTCGAGCGCGGTCATGGCGGCTCCCGGCTAGCGGCGCTTGAGGCGGAAGCGCAGCAGGTGCAGGCGGTGCGAAAAGAAGCCCCAGGCGGAGAATTTGAGGTAGCGCTCGTAGCGTCGCGTCTGCTCCTTGCCGACCATCTCGAGCGCTTCGGCCCGCCGGTTCTTGAGGTTGGCCGCCCAGATTTCGCAGGTCCGGCCGTAGTCGGTGCGGTCGTTGCGGAAGCGCTCGACCTCGAAGATCCCGTTGGCGGCGGCCAGGATCTCCGGCAGGCGCGGCAGTTCCGATTCGGGAAAGATGTCTTCGACCAGGGGACCCATCGGCACTTTGTCGTCGGGATCGCCGTAGGCGATGGTCTGCAAGGTCATGCGGGCATCGGGCGCCAGCATGTCGTGGCAGCGCGTGAAGAAGTGGCGGTAGATCGCGGTCTTGGTGGCCGCATCGTCCTTGGGCTTGGTGAAGTGCTCGAACGCGCCCACCGAGATGATGGCGCCGTAGGGCTCGGCCGGCCGATGGTCGGCCCAGCTCTCGACGCGGATCTCGACGGGCGGCGAGCCGGCCTCGCGCAGCGCGGCGCGGGCGAGTTCGGCCTGGGCGTCGCTCAGGGTCAGGCCGACGCCGCGCGCCAGCGGCGGCGCTCCGGGCGCGCGCGTCGCGACGGCCGCGCGCAACATGCCGCCCCAGCCGCAACCGATGTCGAGCAGGGAGGTCGCGCGGTCGGCGCCCGAGCTGCGCAGGTGCCAGTCGATCTTGCGGCGCTGGGCATCGGCCAGTGGGGCGGTGTCGCTCTCGTCGAGCCACATCGCCGAGGAGTAGGTCATCGTCTCGTCGAGCCACAGCCGATAGAAATCGTTGCCGACGTCGTAGTGCGAACGGATGGCCTCCGGCGAGGCGCCGGCAGCCTGTGCATTTTCAGTCTTCATGGCCGCACCATAAGCCATTCGCCGACGCAGCGGACCACACGGTTTTTGCGACATTCGGGTTATTGCATCGGGGAAAAGTTTGTCTCAGAAATACCCGCTGTTCGACGCACGATGCCGCAGCTAATCGCGCTTTTCGTGCAAGAAAATCGGGACTCGCAGCAGCAGGATTGCTCCCGCATGACGACGACGAATGTACCGCAGGGCGTTGGCCAGAAGGGCCGCTTCTATCTCACGAAGAACATCTGGGTGCCCCAGGAGCCGCTCGAGAATCTAAATCTCAGGCTCTCGGACTGGATCCTGCAGAACATGCCCAAGCTGCCGCTGGCCGGAGAGGAGGCGTTGAAGTCGTTTCCCTTCCTGGCCGAGCTCAGGAAGAGCCACGCCCAGATCAAGGCCGACCTCGACTACCTGCTCAGCCATCACGAGGAAATCCCCACCCTGCACGAGGTCCATCCGCGCGACCTCTACGTGCCGGGGCGCGCCTGGCGCACCTTCATCCTGAAGATCTACGGTCACGAGATCACGGAGAACACGGCAGCGGTTCCCGACACGATGGCCGCCATCAACCGGATACCCGGCGTGCACACGGCCCTGTTCAGCATCCTGGCCGGCCGGGCCGAGATCGAGCCGCATCGCGGCTCCGCGGCGGGCGTGGTCCGCTTTCACTATCCGCTGATCGTGCCCAGCGAGCCCGAGAAGTGCTGGATCGAGATCGGCGGCCACCATTTCTTCTGGGAAGAAGGCGTGCCGCTGGTGTTCGACGATACGCGCGAGCATTGGGTCAAGAACCAGACCGACGAGACTCGCGTCGTACTGATCATCGACTTCAATGCCGACATGCCGTTCCCGGTGAACCTCTATACCGGGCTGCGCTACGCGCTCGGCCGCCGCAGCGCCGAGGTGAAGGCCGTCATCGACCGCGCCGCGATCGGCGTGCCGCCGCGCTAGGCCGAGCGTAGCTCGGCCTCCTGAGCGACAGGCTGCGGCTTGGTTACAAGCCGCTAAGCTTGCAATGTCCGAGAGCGCCGAAGGACGAACGACCGCCTCAGGACCCCTCCGTCGCGTATGACGCGACGCCTCCTCATTTGAATGGGGAGGACGGGGATTCTCTACTCGACCAGTTCGGCCAGACGCTTGATGATGCGCGTCGGCTTGGCCGTGGCGTGCGCCGGCACGCCGGCGTCGAACGGGTCGTACCAGATGCCGCACATGCCCAGCGCCTGCGGCGCCACGACTTCCCATTCGTAATTGTCGCCCACCATCCAGGCGTCTTCCGGACCGACACCCAGCCGCTCGAGCGCGTGACGGTAGACCGCGAGTTCCGGCTTGCCCTGGCCGAATTCGCCTTCGATCTGGATGTGGTGGAAGCGGTGGGCGAGCTCGAACCGCTCGATCTTGGCGCGCTGGGTCTCGCCCGCGCCGTTCGTCACGAGGGCCAGGCGGACGCCGGCATCGCGCAGGGCGTCGACCGTGGCATGGGCATCGGGATAGAGCCGGTATTCCTTGCGCCTGAGTTCAGTGAAGGAATCGGCGATGCGGTCGGCCAGTTCGTCGTCCTCGCGGCCAAGCTTCGCGAGCCCGCGACGGACCGACAGCCGACGGGCGCCCGGGATGTCGAGCCGCCACTTCGCGGCCTCGGCCCGGTCGTTCCAGAAGGCTCGCGCCTCCTCCATGACGGCCGTCCGCACGCGCGCGATGGCCGCCTCGTCATGGGCGTCGAGATGGGCGGAAAAGACATGGAGCAGGCGGGTCCACGCCTCCTCCGGTTGGGCGTAGGCACGGATCAGCGTGTCGTCCATGTCGAACAGGATGGCGCGGGGCAGGCCCGCTTTGGGAGGGTTGGCCATCTCAGTTCGTCGGCTGGCCCGCGAAGGTCGTGGGGGCGGGGCTGATGACCACGCCGCGGTCGCCCTGGATCTCGATCACGGCCAGCGCGCGCTCCGAGCGACCGTCGGGCAGGAAGCGGAAGATGCCATCGACGCCGGACCAGCCGTTGGGATTGGTGATCGCCTCGGCCGAGAAGTCGCCGCCCGGTTTCATCCGCGCGAGCTGGCCGGCGAGGCCCACGCCGTCATAGGCGAGGGTCGCCAGCCGGTGCGGCGGCCGCCCATAGGTCGAAACGAACCGGCGCTCGAAGTCGGCCCGCCTGGCCGGATCGGGGGCGGCATACCAGGCACCCCGCAGCATGGTTTCCGAGCCGACGCCGGGGAAGTCCCAGACACCCGTGCCGATCAGCTGGATCGCACGGCCGTCGAGGCCGTTGGTCGCCAGCGAGGCCAGCGCGGTCGACAGGAGGGGCGGCGCCACCGGCACGAGCACGGCGACCTTGCCGCCGTCGCCCTTGGCCGAGGCCGCGAGTTCGCGGGCCTGGGTGGCGATGTTCGAACCGCTGGGATCGAAGAACTCGCGGCCGACCACGGTGCCGCCGCGAGTCGTGACATAGGTCTCGAGCGTGCGGCCCATCTGCTCGCCATAGGGCGTTTGCGGCACGAAGGTCGCGAAGCGGCGGATGCCGGACTCGAACGCATGATCGACCACGCGACGGACCTGCGGCGGGGCGGCGATGCCCATGATCCAGACGCCGCGCTGCGCGACCTGCTCGTCATTGGAGAAGGCGATCACGTTCATGCCGCCCTGGCTCACCAGCGGCACCAGAGCGCTGGCCGAGGTGCCGTAGAGCGGTCCCAGCACGAGGGCTGCACCTTCGAGGCGGGCTTTGCGATAGGCCTCGACGGCGGTTTCCGCGCTTTCCCCGCTGTCGTAGGCGGACAGCGCCAGTTCCTTGGCGCCGCTGTCGAACAGCGCCATTTCGGCCGCCTGCTGCATCGCCTGCCCGATCGGCGCGGCGCGGCCGCTGAGCGGCAGCAGCAGGGCGATGCGAACCTTGCCCGATGCGGTGAGCGGCGATCCGGCCTTCGGCGTGACGGTCACCGATTGCGCCGTCCTCGTGCTAGTCTTGGGGGGCTCGCCGCACGCACCCAACAGGAAGGCGGCGGTGGCGAGCACGAAGAATGACCTACGCATCGGCGCGAAACTCCGGCGATCGGAATCAGATGAACTTGGACGAACAACCCCAAGCTACCGGCGGGCAGCCGCCGCGTAAACCGCCGCTCGCCCCGGGACTGCATATTGTTGCCACACCGATCGGCAACATGCGCGACATTACGCTGCGGGCACTGGACGTGCTTCAGGCAGCCGACCTGATCGCCTGCGAGGACACACGGGTGTTCGCCAAACTCGCGACCCATTACGGCATCTCCGCCCCGACCGTGTCCTACAGCGACGCGACCCAGGATAAATCCGAGCCGCGCCTCGTGCGGGCCCTCGCGGCCGGCAAGAGCGTCGCCCTGGTCTCCGACGCCGGCATGCCGCTGATATCGGATCCCGGCTATCGGCTGGTGCGCGCGGCGGTCGAGGCCGGGCATCCGGTCACGGTGGCGCCCGGCGCTTCTTCCGTTCCCATGGCGCTCGCTCTGTCGGGGCTGCCGACCGACCGCTTCTTCTTCGCGGGTTTCCTGCCCGCCAAAGGGACGGAGCGGCGGCGGGCCATCGGCGAGGTGGCTTCCATTCCGTCGACGCTGGTTTTTTTCGAAGCGCCGCACCGGCTGCCCGAATCGCTGGCCGACCTGGCGGACCTGCTGGGTGATCGTCCCGCCGCGGTGGCGCGCGAGCTGACCAAGCTGTTCGAGGAGGTGCGCCGCGCGCCGCTCGCCACGCTGGCCGCCCACTACGCCGCCCATCCCGACGTGAAGGGCGAGATCGTGATCGTGATCGGGGCGCCCTCCGCCGAAACCGAACGCAGCGCCGGCACCGTCGACGATGCGCTGCGCGAAGCCATGACGGGCGCCTCCGTCAAGGACGCCGCCGCCGAGGTGGCGGCGCGCTACGGGCTGAAACGGCGCGACGTCTATGCCCGCGCCCTCGAACTGAAGCGGGGCGCGGCATGACGACGAAGGCCCGCCAGAAAGCCTACCGCATGGGCCATGCGGCCGAATGGCGGGCGGTCTGGCGGCTGCGGCTCGGCGGCTACACGATCCTGATGCGCCGCTACAAGACCAGGCTCGGCGAGATCGACATCGTCGCCCGGCGCGGCAACGTACTGGCCTTCGTCGAGGTCAAGGCGCGCGGCGATTTCGTGAAGGCCGCCGATGCGCTGGGCAACCGGCAGTTCGGCCGCGTGTCGCGCGCCGCCAGCCTGTTCATCGCCCATCACCCGCGTTATGCCGCCTGCTCGGTGCGCTTCGATGCGGTGCTGGTCGGGGGTGTGTGGCCGCGCCACCTGCCCGACGTGTGGCAAGCGCCGGAGTGATGCGTGGCTGACGATCTGACGAGTGACCTGGCGCGGCTGAAGGATCTGTGTGCCGGCGACGGCGAGCGCATCGACCTTCTGGAGGCGGGGCTGCTGCTGAGCGTGCTCGGTCGCGGCGAGGCGACCGACCTCGCGCCCTTCCGCCAGCACGTCACGGCGATGACGGACGAGCTGGCCGATCTGGTGCATCGGCGCGGCGCCTCGCCCGCTTCGCTCTCCGAAGTGATCGCGCGGTCCTATGCCTATCGCGGCGACGCCGAGACGTACGACGATCTCCAGAACGCCGATCTCGTGCGGGTGATCGAGCGCCGCAAGGGCCTGCCGGTCGCGCTGTCGATCCTGTACCTGCATGTCGCCCGCGCCCAGGGCTGGCAGGCCGAGGGCCTGGCCTTTCCCGGACATTTCCTGATCCGCATCGGCATCGACGGCGCGCGCCACGTGGTCGATCCCTTCCATGAGGGGGCGGTGCGCGAGGCCGCCGATCTGCGCAGGCTCCTGCGGCAGGTCCTGGGACCCGAGGCCGAGCTGGCGCCGGGGCATTTCGATCCCGTTCCCGACCGCGACGTGCTGCTGCGGCTCGAGAACAACGTGCGGCTGCGGCTTGCGAAGCGCGAAGACTGGCCGCGCGTGGCACGCTCCCTCGACCGCATGCTGGCGATCGCGCCCGACAGGACGGAACTGTTGTTCGAAGCGGGTCAGCTCAACGAACGCCTCGACAAGCGCCGGGCCGCGATCGCGGCCTACCAGCGCCTGCTCGAACTCGACGGCGATCCCGACCTCCGCCGCCGTGCCTCGGCCCTGTTGCAGGAACTGCGACGCGGCCTTAACTGAAACCAGTCGACTTTCGTTTTGCGCCGCCAAGTCAGGATACTGTCATGAAGCTCAACGTCGCCATCCAGATGGACCATGTCTCGACGATCGACATCGACGGCGATTCGACCTTCGTGCTGGGATTGGAAGCCGAAAAGCGCGGCTACGCGGTTTGGCACTACACGCCACCCGACCTGATCTTCCGCGACCGCAAGGTGATGGCCCGCGCGCAGCCGATGAAGCTGCGCCGCGAAAAGGGCAATCACTTCACGCTGGGCGCGCCCGAGATGATCGACCTCTCGATCATCGATGTCGTGCTGCTGCGCCAGGATCCGCCGTTCGACATGTCGTACATCACCACGACGCATCTGCTCGAGCACATCCATCCGAAGACGCTGGTGGTGAACGATCCGGCCAGCGTGCGCAACGCGCCGGAGAAGCTGTTCGTCACCCATTTCGACAATGTGATGCCGCCGACCCTGATCACGGCCGATGCGCGCGCTCTGCGGGAGTTCCGCGACGAACATCAGGACATCATCCTGAAGCCCCTGTTCGGCAATGGCGGCGCCGGCGTCTTCCGCGTGCGTCCCGACGACGAGAATTTCGCCTCGCTGCTGGAGATGTTCTCGCAGCGCAGCCGTGAGCCGGTGATCGCCCAGCGCTACCTTCCGGAGGTGCGCAAGGGCGACAAGCGCATCATCCTGATCGACGGCAAGGCGGTCGGCGCCATCGACCGCGTGCCGGCGGCCGGCGAGGCGCGCTCCAACATGCATGTCGGCGGCAAGGCGGTGAAGGCGACGCTGACCCGTCGCGACATCGAACTGTGCGAGATCATCGGGCCGGAGCTCGCGCGGCTCGGCCTCATCTTCGTCGGCATCGACGTGATCGGCGACTATCTCACCGAGATCAACGTGACCTCGCCGACCGGTCTGCAGCAGATCAATCGATTCGACGGCGTCTCGCTGGAGGCGCAGATCTGGGACCGGATCGAGATCCGCTATCAGGAAACCCGCGGGAGCAAGACATGATTCGACGAACGTTTCTCTCCCTCTCGATGATCGTTCCGGCAGGCTCCGTCCTGGCGCAGTCGTCGTCGAGCTCGGACCTGTTCGGCCAGAAGCAGATCGTCAAGGCGGTCGTCGAGGGCGACGAGGAGAAGGTGCGGCAGGCCCTGCTCAGGCAGGAGAGCCCGAACCAGACCGCCAACAACGGTCAGCCGCTGCTGACTGTGGCGGTCCGCGCCGGGCACATCCCCGTGGTCGAGACTCTCCTCAAGGGCGGTGCGCTGCCCGATTCGATGGATCCCGAGGGATACACGGCCTTGATGCGCGCCGCCGAGAAGGGCGACGTCGAGATCGTGGACATCCTGCTGCGGCGCAATGCGAGTCCGCGCGGACAGAACCGTCAGGGACAGACGGCGCTGATGATCGCCTCGGGCCGAGGGTATGCCGAGGTCGTGAGGTTGCTCCTCGACAAGAAGGCGGACCCCAACTCGCGCGACTTCACCGGCCGCACGGCCGTCACCTATGCCAAGCAGAACAATCGCGGCTCCATCGAGGCGATGCTGCGCAAGGCGGGCGGCAAGGAATGACGACGACCGGGGCGGCGCCGATCCGGGTGACCGGCTCGCTGTCGATCGACCCGGATGAGATCCAGGAGAGTTTCGTGCGCGCCGCCGGCCCGGGTGGCCAGCACGTCAACACCACCTCGACGGCGGTGCAGCTTCGCTTCGACGTTCGCGGCTCGCCCTCGCTGCCGGAGGATGTACGCCAGCGGCTCGAGCGCCTCGCGGGACGGCGTCTGACGCGCGACGGCGTGCTGGTGCTGGTCGCCCAGGGGCAGCGCAGCCAGTTGCGGAACCGGGAGGAGGCGCTGGCCCGCCTGATCGAGCTGATCCGAGAAGCGACCCACAAGCCGACGCCGCGCGTGAAGACCAAGGTGAGCCGCGCGGCGAAGCGCCGCCGGGTCGACGACAAGAAACGTCACGGCACCGTCAAATCCCTGCGGAAAGCCCGGACATCGGACGACTGACGGCACGGGGAAGGTTGGGGTACTGTCACGCCGCCAAACCAGATGAGGTGCCGCGTGGCAGACGTTCGCAAAGAGACAGACAGCCTGGGTGAAGTGAGCGTTCCGGCCGACAAGCTCTGGGGTGCCCAGACGCAGCGGTCGCTCGAGCATTTCAGCATCGGCAAGGACCTGATGCCGCGCGAGATGATCACCGCCTATGCGACCCTGAAGAAGGCCTGCGCCAACGCCAACCATGACGGCAAGCGACTCGACGACCAGGCGCACAAGCTGATCCTCGAGACCTGCGACGAGATCCTCGCCGGCCAGCACCATGATATGTTTCCGCTGCACGTCTGGATGACCGGCAGCGGCACGCAGTTCAACATGAACGTGAACGAGGTGATCTCGAACCGCTGCTGCCAGCTCGCGGGCACGCCGCTCGGCTCGAAGGCGCCGGTGCATCCCAACGATCACGTCAACATGTCGCAATCGTCCAACGATTCGTTCCCGTCGGTCATGTACATCGCCGCGGCGGTCAACACCAAGGAGCGGCTGCTGCCGTCGCTGAAGGCGCTGCACGACGCGATCGACGCCAAGGCCAGGGAATGGAAGGACATCGTGAAGATCGGCCGCACCCACATGCAGGATGCGACGCCGATCACGCTCGGCCAGGAATGGTCGGGTTATGCCGGCATGCTGGCCGACAATATCGGGCGCATCGAGGACTCGCTGAAGGACGTCTATCGCCTGGCGCTGGGCGGTACGGCAGTCGGTACCGGCATCAACGCGGCCCCGGGCTTTGACGTGGCGGCGGCGGCGGAGATCGCCAAGCTGACGGGCCTGCCGTTCGTGACGGCGCCCAACAAGTTCACCGTGCAGGGCGCACACGATGCGCTGGTTCAGCTTTCGGGGTCTTTCCGGACACTCGCGGTCTCGCTCTACAAGATCGGCAACGACATCCGCCTGATGTCCTGCGGCCCGCGCGCCGGCTTCGCCGAGCTGCACATCCCCGAGAACGAGCCGGGTTCCTCGATCATGCCGGGCAAGGTCAACCCGACCCAGGCCGAGGCGCTGACCATGATCGCGGTCCAGGTGATGGCGAACGACGTGGCGGTCGGCTTCGGCGGCGCCAGCGGCTATCTCGAGATGAACGTCTACAAGCCGCTGATGATCTACAACATCGCGCATTCGATCACGCTGATGACCGACGGCTGCGCCAACTTCCGCAAGTTCCTGGTCGAGGGCACCCAGCCCAACCTCAAGAAGATCAAGGAATATGTCGATCGTTCGCTGATGCTGGTGACGGCGCTGGCGCCGGTGATCGGCTACGACAAGGCCTCCAAGATCGCCCACTACGCGATCGACCACGACCTCACGCTGAAGGAAGCCGCGCTGAAGCTCGAGTATGTGACCGAGGCCGAATTCGACAAGGTCGTCGATCCGTCGAAGATGGTTCATCCCTACGTCGCGACGGAGTAGCCTGTTAGGACGAGTTTCGAGTCCTCCGGGCGCTCGAGGCTCTCCGTTCCACGTCGACCGGCACCCCCTCATCCGGAGAGTCTGGCCGGAAATGAATTGAATCGATTCAAGCACTTACCTCATCCTGAGGAGCCGCGCCCTGCGCGGCGTCTCGAAGGATGGGCAACAGGCAAGGTGCGCGTTCCCACCCTTCGAGACGCATCGCTGCGCGATGCTCCTCAGGGTGAGGCTATCGGGCTATTCATAGCGTGTTGTTTTAGCGGCCCCCTCGAATACCTCGGGGTAAACTCCGGACCGCGTCTCGAAGGATGGGTAACAGACGGGTGCTCGTGCCCATGCTTCGAGACGCGCTCCAACGGAGCGCTCCTCAGCATGAGGCTGGTATTGGTGATTCGATCGGATTCGGAAAGGCGCTAGCGCTCGTAGCGCCACTGCCGCTCGGTGAGAAAGCGGGAGGCGATCAGACCCATCGCCATGCCCCCGACCGCGAAGCCGCAGGTCGCGGCCGCCTCGACCGCCGACAGCGATTTGCCCTGGTTCAGGAACACGATCGTCTGGAAGGCGAACAGGCCTGGCGTCATCATGATGATGCTGGGCACCGTCAGCGCGATGCGCGGCGCGTGCAGGCGACCGCGCAGCAGCGAGGCGCCCAGCCCGACCGCCAGCGCGCCGAAGAATGTCGCCTGTGGCAGGGCAAGACCGAGATCGTGCAGTCCGAGGCGCACCTCGTTGCCGACCATCGACAGCAGCGCCACCGCGAGAACCGTGCGATGCGGGTTGTTGAACAGAATGCCGTAGCCATAGCCGCCGGCGAAGCAGGCGAGTGCCCGCCCCAGCACGGTGAGCGGCTCGATGGCGCCGGGCGGCGGCGCGGCCGGCGCCGGCGCAAGGCCGGCCAGCATCGCCACCACCGACATGCCGCAGGCGGCGCTCAACGTCAGCAGCACGCCGTAGAACAGACGCGTCATGCCGGCCCTGGTCTGGTGCTGCGTCAGGTCAAGCAGCGCGGCGACCAGGGGGAAGCCCGGCACCAGGAACAGCACCGACGAGATGAAGCCGATCGCGTGGGCGAAGGCGAAGGTACGCACACCGAAGCCGATCACGATCAGGCAGTAGAGGCCGGACGCCAGCACGGCGCACAGGGCGGTCATCGCGAACTGGTTGAAGCCCTGGCGTGACAGCAGGGTCCGGGCCGCCTGGCCGATACCGCCGCTGACCGCCGCCGCACCGGTCGCCAGCAGGTCGCCGCCGTTGAGGTAGGAGAAAGCCGTCGAGGCGACCGCCATCGACAGCGCGACCGACAGCAGCCCGTGCAACGGGGCCGCCTTTTCGATCCGGTCGAGTTCGGCCTCCAGTGTCGCGGTGTCGAGGCCGGGAGCGGCGCGGAGCGACAGAGATTCCAGTGCGGCGATCTTCGAGGCATCGACGCCGGGGGGACCGATCTCGCGTGCCAGTGTCGTGGCCTCGCCTCCGGTCCACGCCGTCGCGGCCAGGCCGACGGTCGACAGCTCGACCTCGAGCCGGTCGATGGCGAGCGCATGGGCGAGGCGACGCATGGCATCGCGCACCCGGAAGGCGGTGTCGCCGGCGCGCAGCATCAGCGCGCCGAAGCGCAGCAGGACGTCCAGGGAGGCGGTCAGCGGGGCCTGCGGGGCGGTCATCAGACCGTGTGCAGGCCCAGCACTTCAGCCGTATCCTTGCGCACGCGCTCGACCAGCGCCGCGTCGGTCTTGAGGTCCTGGCCGTAGGAGGGAATCATCTCCTTGAGCTTGGGCATCCATTGGCCGACCAGCTCCTCGTGGAAGCAGGTCTCCAGCGTGTGGACCATGATCCAGACGGCGGTGGAGGCGCCCGGCGAGGCGCCCAGCAGGGCCACGATCGAGGAGTCTGCCGAGTGCACGATCTCGGTGCCGAACTCCAGCTTGCCCGTACGCGCCATGTCCTTCCTGATGATCTGGACGCGCTGGCCGGCGACGTCGAACTCCCAGTCCTTCTCGTCGACGGCGGGATAGAACTCGCGCAGCGCATCGAAACGGTGCGACTTGGTCTGCAGCACCTGGCCGATCAGGTATTCCTCGAGCGGAAGATTGTCCCGCGCCACGGCCAGCAGCTGCAGGAGATTGTCCGGCCGCAGCGACAGCGGCAGGTCGAACATCGAGCCGTGCTTCAGGAACTTGGTCGAGAAGCCGGCGAAGGGTCCGAACAGAAGCCAGCGCTTGCCGTCGACATAGCGCGTGTCGAGGTGGGGCACCGACATCGGCGGCGATCCGCTGGCCGCCATGCCGTAGACCTTGGCCATGTGACGGGTGGCGATCTCCTGCTTGCCCGAACGCAGCCAGATGCCGCTCACCGGGAAGCCGGCGAAGCCGTCGGCTTCGGGGATGCCGGACTTCTGCAGCAGCGTGAGTGCGGCACCGCCCGCGCCCAGGAACACGCGGCGGGCGCCGACCGACCTCTTCTCGCCGGACTTCTCGTCCTTGACGTCGAGCGTCCAGCCGCCGTCCGTCCGGCGATGAAGGTTGGTGACTTCCTGGTTGAACTGGATCGAGAAGCCGTCCTGACGCCGCAGGTAGTTCAGCAGGTTGGTCGTCAACGCGCCGTAGTTCACGTCGGAGCCCGTCACCATGTGCGTGGCGGCGACGACCTGGGCCGGATCGCGGCCCTCCATGAGCAGCGGCGCCCATTCGGCGATCTGCTTGTGATCCTCGGAATACTCCATGCCGCGATAGCAGTGATGGGCGCTCATCGTGGCGTGGCGCTTCTTCAGGAAGGCCGCGCGATCGGCACCGATCACGAAACTCATGTGCGGCACGGGATGGATGAAGGAATCGGCGCGCTCGATCGCGCCCTTCTTCACCAGGTACGACCAGAACTGCCGCGACATGTCGAACTCGACATTGACCTCCAGCGCCTTGGAGATGTCGACGCTGCCGTCGGGACGCTGCGGCGTGTAGTTCAGCTCGCAGTTGGCGGCGTGGCCGGTGCCGGCATTGTTCCAGGGATCCGAACTCTCCTGGGCCTCGCCTTCCAGCCGCTCGAGGATCTGGATCTTGAGATGGGGCTGCAGCTCCTTGAGGAACGTGGCCAGCGTCATGCTCATGATGCCGGCGCCGACCAGGACGACGTCGAAGTCGCCGGAATGATTGTCTGCCATCGGGCTCTCCTAACGGTGGTCTTGGGGGGTGGCGCGCTTGAACGGCACCGGGGCATCCTTGCCCAGCACGACGTAGAGGCGCCGCCACGGCTGATCGTCGACGAGCCGCCAGGTGTGGCCGCCGCCGGTCGTGTCCTCGGCCAGCAGGATGTCGCCGGGCGCGAGCACGAAGTGCTGGCCGCCGCGGGTACTGAAATCGAGCGTGCCGCTCAGGGTGACGACGAGCTGGCGGACCGGCGCCGTGTGCCAGGCATAGGTGCCCCCGGGCTGGGTCTCTTGCAGGGACGCGCTGGTGACCGCGATCTTGCCGCTGAGCAGGTCGCCGTGCGCACCCGGCTCCAGGTCGATCCAGCCTTCCTCGACATGCGAATTCTGGTCTTCGCCCGTCCAAATCCGCACACACCGAATCATGCCGTCGCCCTGCAAATGTCGAACACGGGCGGACCGTAATACGCACCCCAGCCACTGGCAACAAAGTCTCTGCAGCACGGCTGACATCATTGCATCATCGACGGTTCATCCGCCCGTAGGTGCTCCAGCGCACGCAGCAACGTCCTCGAAAAGCTGCCGTTGGGCGTCGGACTGGCTCCTTCGGCAAGCCCGATCGAAACCGCAGCGACGGTCGGCGGGCCATCAGACCAGAGCGGGCCGGCACATCAATTCAAGCGAAGCGACTCAAGAAGGAATTCATATGTCGACCCCCCAGGATGCCATCGCCCTGCTCAAAGCCGATCACCGCACCGTCGAGGCTCTCTTCGAGAAGTTCGAGCAGACACACGACGAGATCAAGAAGGTGGCGCTGGTTCGCGAGATCTGCACCGAACTCACCGTGCACGCCTCGATCGAGGAGAAAATCTTCTATCCCGCCTGCAAGAAGAAGGTCGAGGAGGAAATGCTGGACGAGGCCTATGTCGAACATGACGGCGCGAAGGTGCTGATCGCCGAGCTTTCGCAGGGCTCGCCCAAGGACAAGTTCTACGACGCCAAGGTCAAGGTGCTCTCCGAGTTGATCAAGCATCACGTGAAGGAAGAAGAGCAGCCGAAGGAAGGCATCTTCGCCCAGGCGCGCGAAGCGGACGTGGATCTCGTGGCTCTGGGCGCCCGGCTCAAGATGCTGAAGGAAGAGCTTCTGGCCGATCTCAAGAACCGCTCCGCCCTGCCGCCCCCGGAGACGCGCTCCTTCGCGGGCCACAAGATGGTCCAGGGGAAGCCGGAAGCAGACGCGAAGGCGGCCTGAGGGTGGGTGACCCACAAACCGCGCTGGTGCTCTCGGGCGGCGTTGCGCTGGGCTCGTATCAGGCGGGTGTCTACGAGGCGCTGGCCGACGCTTCGCAGCTTTCGCCCGGCTGGATCGCCGGCAGTTCGGTCGGCGCGCTCAACGGCGCGCTGATCGCCGGTACGCCGGTCGACAAGCGCTTCGAGGTTCTGCGCAGCTACTGGCTCCGGGGCCCGGAAAGCGTGAACGCGCTGTCCTTCTGGGCGACGCGTCATGCGCTGAACTGGGTCAGCGCCGTCCAGGCGAGGCTGTTCGGTGCTCTGGGGCATATCCAGACCGTCGGACCCCGCCTGAAGTTTACCGGTCTCTACGATCTCGCGCCGACCGTCGCCTTCTTGAACAAGACGATCGACTTCGGGCGTCTCAACTCCGGCGATCTGCGCTTCACCGTGGCGACCACCGACATCGAGAGCGGCGATGCGGTGATCTTCGACACCGGGAAGGGCGACCGGATCGAGATCGATCACATCCTTGCGAGCTGCGGCTTCCTCCCCGAATTCGCCCCCGTCGAGATCGGCGGCCGGCTGCTGGGCGACGGCGGCCTCTCGATGAACGCGCCGGTCGAGCCCGTGCTCGACGAACTGGCCGGCACCGAGGGCACATTGATCGTCGCGGATCTCTTCGCCCGCGACGGGGCACGGCCCGTCGGGATGCAGGAAGCTCTTGCCCGCAAGAATGCGATCCTGTTTGGCAATCAGACCTGGTACCGCCTGGAAGCGTATCGCGGGCTGTGGCAACGCGATCTCGCGGAAGGCCGCCATACGCCGGCCATCCTGTACCTGAGCTATCTGCCCGTCAGCGGCGAGGCCGGACCCGAAGCCCCGTATGATTTCTCCCTCGCCTCAGCGCGGGATCGTTGGGCCGAGGGCTTTCTGGACGGGCGCCAGGCAGTGGCGCAGGTCGCGCGAGGGGAGGTCGCGGCAGGCGCCACTCTCGCCATCCGGCGTTCCGAGCCGCCGACGGACGCGGAGCGTCGTCCCATGACCTTGGCCGCCTGACTCGTTCCGCAACGAAGGAGGCCGCAGCGCATTGGCACCCTCCTGAAATCATTCATTCGTCACGAAGGAGAAGCCCCGATGAAGGCACTCACCTGGCACGGCAAGAGCGACATACGCTGCGACAGCGTTCCCGATCCCAAGATCCAGCATCCGCGTGATGCAATCATCAAGGTCACCGCTTGCGCGATCTGCGGCTCCGACCTTCACATCTTCGATGGCGTCATGCCCGGCATGGAAGGCGGCGACATTCTCGGTCACGAGACGATGGGCGAGGTCGTCGAGGTCGGTGCTGAGAACAAGGCGCTCAAGGTGGGCGACCGGGTCGTCGTCCCCTTCACCATCTCCTGCGGCGAGTGCTTCTTCTGCAAGAAGGGCTTCTTCTCGGGCTGCGAGCGTACCAACCCGGACAAGGAGAAGGCCGAGAAGCTGTGGGGTCACTCCCCGGCCGGCCTGTTCGGATATACGCATCTTCTGGGCGGCTATGCCGGCGGCCAGGCCGAATATCTGCGGGTGCCCTATGCCGACGTCGGGCCCATCAAAGTTCCCAATGGCCTGACTGACGAGCAGGTGCTGTTTCTCTCCGACATCTTCCCGACCGGTTACATGGCGGCAGACTTCTGCAACATCCAGCCGGAGGATACGATCGCCATCTGGGGCTGTGGTCCGGTGGGTCAGTTCGCCATCAAGAGCGCCTTCCTGCTGGGCGCCGCCCGGGTCATCGCCATCGACACGGTGCCGGAACGGCTGGCAATGGCCGCGGCGTCCGGCGCCATCACCATCGATTTCATGAAGGAGGATGTGTACGACCGCATCCAGGACCTGACTCACGGGCGTGGTGCCGATGCCTGCATCGATGCGGTGGGCACCGAACCGAGGACGGGCGCCAGCTTCGATTCGGTCATCGATCGCGTGAAGGTCGCGACCTTCATGGGCACCGACCGTCCGCACGTGTTGCGCCAGGCGATCCAGAGCTGTCGCAATTTCGGCACCGTCTCGATCGTCGGTGTCTATGGCGGGCTGCTCGACAACATACCGATGGGCTCGGCGATCAATCGCGGGCTCACCTTCCGGATGGCCCAGACGCCGGTGCAGCACTATCTGCCGAAGCTCCTCGACCGGGTCGAACGCGGCGAGATCGATCCGTCCTTCGTGATCACGCACACCGCGAGCCTCGAAGAGGGGCCGGAACTCTACAAGACGTTCCGCGACAAGAAGGACGGCTGCATCAAGGTGGTCCTCAAGCCATGAACACCATGAACCATACCGACAAGGGCGTCGCGCCCAAGGACCTGAACCGCGCGGCGCGCCCGCTCGCGATCGTCACCGGGGCCTCTTCCGGCATCGGCTTCGAACTGGCGAAGCGGTGCGCGGCCGAGGGGTTCGATCTGTTGGTCGCGGCGGACGATCCCCGCATCGAGGAGGCCGCGCGTGCGCTGGGGCAAGCGGGCGGCAGCGTGGAAGCTGTGCAGGTCGATCTCGCGACGCCCGAAGGCGTGGACCGGCTGCTCGCCGCGGTCAAAGACCGTCCCATCGATGCCCTGCTCGCCAATGCGGGCCATGGGCTGGGCCGGGCTTTCCTCGACCAGGACTGGGACGAGATTCGTCATGTGATCGACACCAACGTGACCGGCACGGTCTACCTGCTGCACAGAGTCGGCCGGGAGATGGCCGGCCGCGGACACGGGCGCATCCTGATCACCGGCTCGATCGCCGGTTTCATGCCGGGCACCTATCAGGCCGTCTATAACGCGACCAAGGCCTTCATCGACATGTTCTCCTATGCGTTGCGCGCGGAGGTGCAGGGCCGCGGCGTGACCGTGACCTGCCTGATGCCGGGCCCGACGGAGACGGAGTTTTTCGAACGCGCCGATCTCATGGACACCAAGGTCGGGCAGGCGAAGAAGGACGACCCGGCCGAGGTGGCGGAGAACGGCTTCAAGGCCATGATGGCGGGTGACAGTGGCGTTGTGAGCGGATGGCAGAACAAGCTGCAGGTCGCGCTGGCCAAAATCCTGCCCGAGACGGTGATGGCCGGC
Organism: Reyranella sp.; assembly: GCF_965228225.1. GTDB lineage: Bacteria > Pseudomonadota > Alphaproteobacteria > Reyranellales > Reyranellaceae > Reyranella. The sequence continues at coordinate 5,588,710 of NZ_OZ245801.1, forward strand.
CAACACGCCAAGCAGGCCGCTCCCGGCACGGGCGACAAGGCGTAGCGGGAAAGAAGGCGTAGCGGAAATTAAAGGCCCCGGTAGCGAAAGCCACCGGGGCCTTTTGCTCACTTCTTGAGGTCTTCGGCCATCTTCAGGTGCATCTGGAGATGGGGCAGCGTCTTGGCCGCAAAGGCCTTCAGTTCGGCATTCTCGCCGCCATTGGCATAACGCTCGAACAGCGAGACGGCATCCTTGTGGGCGGCCACCTGCATGTCGTCATACTCCTTGGCGAAGCTGGCGCCGGACAGGGACTTCAGCTTGTCGATCTTGGACTTGTGGGCTGCGTCCATTTCCGTCGGCAGCGTCGCCTTCACCTTGCCGCCGGTCACGAGACCCTTCAGCTCGATCGAGGTCTCGGTATGATCCTTGATCATCTTTTCCGCGAAGGCCTTGGTCTTGCCGTCCGTCTTGGTGGCCGCGAGCTTGCTCGACTCGATTTCCGCCATGTCGCTGATTGCGGCCTGGGTCACGAAATCCTGCGTCGATGGCGCGATGCCGAGCGTGGAGTTCACGCCGGCGCGTTCGGGGACGGACGGCTTCGGCTGCGCCGCCAGCATCCCGGGCACGGCTGCCAGGGCGATGGCTACGGCCACGCCACCCAAAATGAGTCTGGTCATGGAAAACTCCCACTTGTTGAGTGCAGCGAGCGAACGAGCCGCTTGGCAGCGGGTTGCTCTCAGCCAGCGGCGACTTTCTCGCGCCGTCGGAGGGACCAGTTGCTCTGGATCCGGATCTCGGGATTGGGAACGGTCCAGCAGGCGCCGCCCTCGTCCAGGAAGACGACCCAGAGCAGGTGCGATTCCGGCCCATAGTCGATGAGGAAATGAGCGAGGCCGGGACCCTTCGGGGTCTCAAGCGGGAGCGGAGGGTCCAATTGGGTGATCATCGTCTGCGAACGACATTGAGCGTCTTCGGGTTGCCGCAGGATGGCACTTCTTGCGGCAACCCCGAGACGTGGAGTCAGTCGAAGCCGAACTGCACCGCCTTGGTCGAAGCGTCGTCCATCGCCTGCACGACGCGCTGAAAGGACCGTTCCGCAGCGGTGCTGCGTTGCGGGGTCCGGGTAGGTTGGAGGATGAACAGAAGCATCGACCTGGTCGTGACGTCGTAGACCTGGCGGAAGTCGCGCAGGGCCAACGGTTCGCCGTCGGGGTCGCTGGTGTCGATCAGTCTCACCCATCGGCTGCCGCCGACCGCCTCGGGCAAGGTGAACGGCACAGTATCGGTGTGGGAGTTCACCACGATCAGCAAGGTCGAGTCAGAACCGACGCGGCGGATGCCGGTTTCCTGGGCGCGGCCGTCGAGAAGCACGCCCAGGCAGCGGGCGTTGCCGTCGTTCCAGTTGTCGTCGGTCATCTCCTCGCCCGCGGGGGTCAGCCAGCTCACGTCCTTGACGCCCAGCTCCTCGTCGAAGGCGCCCGTGAGGAAGCGGCCGCGCCGCAGCATGGGCAGGGCATGGCGGATCATGATCAGCTTGCGCACGAACTCGGCGAGGTCGCGTTCGGCCGGGCCGATGCCCTCCCAGTCGACCCAGGAAATCTCGTTGTCCTGGCAGTAGCTGTTGTTGTTGCCCTTCTGGCTGCGGCCAAACTCGTCGCCGCCCAGCAGCATCGGCGTGCCGCGCGACAGGATGAGGGTCGTCAGCATGTTGCGCATCTGGCGCAGGCGCGTGTCGAGGATGTCGCGGTCGTCGGTCGGTCCCTCGGCACCGTAATTGTTCGACAGATTGTGCGAGTGGCCGTCCTTGTTGTCCTCGCCGTTGGCCTCGTTGTGCTTGTCGTTGTAGGCGACGAGATCACCGAGCGTGAATCCGTCATGGGCGGTGATGAAGTTGATCGACGCCCAGGGCTTGCGGCCACGCTTGGCGAACAGGTCGGCCGAGGCCGTCAGTCGCGCCGCGAGCGGGGGCAGCTTGCCCTCGTCGCCGCGCCAGTAGCCGCGCACCGTGTCGCGGAAGGCATCGTTCCATTCGGCCCAGCCCGGCGAGAAGCGACCGACCTGATAGCCGCCGGGCCCCATGTCCCAGGGCTCGGCGATCAGCTTGACCTCCGACAGAACGGGATCCTGACGGCAGGCGTCGAGGAAGCGTCCCTCTTCCTCGAAGCCGTGCGGCTCGCGGCCGAGGATGGTCGCCAGATCGAAGCGGAAACCGTCGATCCTCATGTCGGTTGCCCAGTAGCGCAGGCTGTCCATCACGAGCTGCAGCACACGCGAATTGCTGAGGTTGACCGTGTTACCCGTGCCGGTGTCGTTGATGTAGTAGCGGCGGTCCGGCGCCAGCCGGTAATAGGACGCGTTGTCGATGCCCTTGAAAGACAGCGTCGGCCCGAGCTGGTTGCCTTCGGCCGTGTGGTTGTAGACCACGTCGAGGATGACCTCGAGGCCGGCGGCGTGCAGATGCGCCACCATCTCCTTGAACTCGGCGAACGCGAAGTCCGGATTGGCGGCATAGCGCCGCGCCGGCGCGAAGAAGCCGATCGTGTTGTAGCCCCAGTAGTTCTTGAGGCCCTTCTCGAGGAGGTTGCTGTCATCGACGAAGGTGTGCACAGGCAGCAACTCGATGGCGCTGACGCCGAGCGAGGAGAGGTAGCCCGTGATTTCGGCCGACGCGAGCCCGGCATAGGTGCCGCGCAATGGCTCCGGCACGGCAGGGTGCAACTGCGTGAAGCCGCGGACATGCGCCTCGTAGACGATCGTATTCTCCCACGAGGTGCGGCGGCGCGGTGCGCGGCCCCAGCTGAAGGCCGGGTCGATCACGCAGCTCCGATAGGTGAAGGGCGCCGAGTCGCGATCGTCGAAGGTGAGATCGTCGCCGCTTTCCATCTTGTAGCCGAACAGGGCCGGGTTCCACGTCAGCTTGCCGATGACCTGCTTTGCGTAGGGATCCAGCAGCAGCTTGTTGGGGTTGAAGCGATGGCCGGCCGTCGGCTCGTAGGGACCGTGCACGCGAAACCCGTAGACCGTGCCGGGCCGGGCATCGGGCAGATATCCGTGCCAGACCTCGTCCGTGTATTCCGGCAGCACGATACGATCGGTTTCGCGCTCGCCGCTGGAGTCGAACAGACAGAGTTCGACCTTGGTCGCATTGGCGGAGAAGAGGGCGAAGTTGACGCCGAGCCCGTCCCAGGTGGCGCCCAACGGGTAGGGGAGACCCTCGCTCAGGCGAACGGGACTCATGCTTCGAATTCCCGGGCGGGAATGGAAACGGCGCCCGGCGCGAGGATGGCAGTCTCTCGAATGGAAATGGTGATGTCTCCCCTGGTCGACTTGGCTCAACGGGCAGGGGGCTCCTTCGTTGCGGCGGCGCAATCAGCGAGGCCTGTCCGGGTCCCGGCGGTGCCGTGCGTGGCGGGCCGGGGAGCCGGCGAGACAATGCGCCGGGTTGCGACGGCCGGTGCTGGCCTGTAAGTGCACGCTCACTTTGAGGAGCGGGAACGAAATGGCCGAGAGCGACGACGACTATGTCTACGACGAGGCCAGCGGCGAATGGATACCCGCGGCCGAAGCCGCCGCGAAGAAGGCTGCAGCCGAAGCCGCTACGGGCACGGTCGAGGTGCGCGATTCGGTCGGCAACCTGCTGGCCGACGGCGACAGCGTCCTCCTGGTCAAGGATCTGAAGGTCAAGGGCTCCAACCAGACCCTGCAGCGCGGCACGGTGATCAAGAGCATCCGCCTGACCGGTGACGCCCAGGAAATCGACTGCCGCCACGACACCATCAAGGGTCTGGTCCTGCGCGCCGAGTTCGTCCGCAAGCGCTGAGGCGGCCTCCGGGCCACGCCAAGTGCGGCCAGGGCGCAGCTTGCTCTGGATCAAATAAGGCAGACGCCATATGCTTCGGATGCTATACGGCGCCCACGTCCCCGTAGCTCAGCCGGATAGAGCAGCGGTTTCCTAAACCGGAGGTCGGAGGTTCGAATCCTCTCGGGGACGCCAATACCGGCCGGCGAGGAAGTCACCGCTCGATAGCTACTCGACGAAGGCCTTTTCGACGACGAACTCGCCCGGGGTGGTGGTGGTGCCCTCGGTGAGCCCCATGCCTTCGAGCAGGGCGCGGATGTCGGCCAGCATCTGGACGCTGCCGCACAGCATGAAGCGGTCGTTCTCGTGCGACATCGGCGGCAGGCCGACATCCTTCGCCAGGGTGCCGTTCTCGATCAGGTGGGAGATGCGGCCGCGATACTTGAACGGCTCGCGAGTCACGGTCGGGTAATAGATCAGCTTGTCGCGGACCATGTCGCCCAGGATCTCGTCGGCCGGCAATTCGTCGGCCAGGGCCGACCGGTAGGCGAGATCGCGGACATGGCGGCAGCCATGGACCAGGATGACCTTTTCGTAGCGCTCGTAGACTTCCGGATCGCGCACGATCGACAGGAAGGGGGCGAGGCCGGTGCCGGTGCCGAGCAGGTAGAGGTTGCGGCCAGGGGTCAGGCTGTCGAGCAGCAGGGTGCCGACGGCCTTGGCGCCGACCAGCACGGGATCGCCCGGCATCAGGTTCTTGAGGTGCGAGGTGAGCTTGCCGTCGGGCACCTTGATCGAGAAGAACTCCAGCTCGTCCACGTAGTGCGGGCTGGCGATCGAGTAGGCCCGCAGCACCGGCTTGCCCTCGACCTTGAGGCCGATCATCGTGAACTGGCCGCTGGCGAAGCGGAAACCCTTGTCGCGGGTGGTCCGGAAGCTGAACAACTCGTCGGTCCAGTGATGCACCGACAAAACGGTCTCGTTCCTCAACGCGCTCACGATGCAACTCCCTCCGCGGCGATGCGCGCTCTCATGTCTCCTTTGCCGCGCCGGCACCAGACGAATTCCATCGCACAGGCGGTTGCCAAATCGGCAACGCCCGATTCAATGAAGCATCAACGCCCTGAAAGCGGCTTCCGAGGCTCCGGTCTGCTGGCAAACGCCCGTCGCCATCGAGGCGCTGGTGATCGGCATCAAGGCGGTTTGAACGACGACCACCAGGACGAGAAAGGCAACGATCGGAAAGCCGACGAGCCAGGCACCGTCTTCGTTTCCGGCTGCGTGTTCGCTGGGGAAGGCCGAGTCGAGCATGCGCGAGGCGACGCAAGATCAGGGCCATTTCGCCGGTGTTCGGCCGCTGTTGCGCAATCGACAACACCTTGTCGCGAAGAATGTGGATTTACGAAACAGGCGGTCACCTGAGACCTTGAGGACCTCGCGACCCATGGAGGGGATGGTCATGGAAGTTCAGGTCAGTCCCGTTACAGGCGAAGCATTTCCCAAGCCGATTCCGCGCGGTGCGCTGGACTCGTATTTCTCGATCTCCGAGCGCGGCTCGACGACTGCTACGGAAGTCCTGGCAGGTGTTTCAACCTTCCTGGCGCTCTCCTACATCTTCGTCGTCAACCCGGCGATCCTCAGCCAGGCCGGCATTCCGACCTCGATGTCGCTGTTCGCGACGATCACGATCTCCGCGCTTGCGACGATCCTGATGGGCGTGTGGGCAAAGCTGCCGTTCGCTGTGTCGACCGGTCTTGAGATCAACGGCTATGTGGCGTTTGTCGTCATTGGCGCGATGGGCTTCACGTGGCAGCAGGCGCTGGGCATGGTCTTCTGGTCCGGCGTGCTGATGGTGATCGTCACCCTCGCGTCGATCCGCGAGAAGGTGATCGACAGCATTCCCGACGCGCTGAAGATCGGCCTCTCGTTCAGCGTCGGCATGTTCCTCGTGCTGATCGCGATGAAGCTGTCGGGCCTCTTCGTCTATGAAGGCCTGATTCTATCCGGCTTCGGCAGCCTGGTGTCGCCGGCCGCGATCTGCCTCTATGTCGGGCTCGCAGCCATCCTGCTTCTGGAGCGGTTCCGGGTGCTGGGCAGCGTCCTGATCAGCATCATCGGCGTCACGGTGCTCTATCATGTGCTGGCGTCGCGCGGCATCGCGGGCTTCACGCCGGCTGCCGCGAGCTCGACGCCTGCCATGTCGAAGGAGATGTTCTCCGGTATCGGCGCGCTGTCGCCTGCCGTGCTTCTCGACCCGCGCGCGCTGTCGGTGATCCTGGTCCTCTTCATCATCGACTTCTACGGCAGCGTCGCCAAGCTGATCGGCCTCACCTTGCGGACGACGCTGATGGCGAGCGGCAAGCTGCCAGGTCGCGAGAAGGCGTTGCTGGTCGACGGTGGCGGCACGGCAGCCGCCTCTCTGCTGGGTACGACGAGTGTCGTGGCCTTCGTCGAAAGCGCGGTCGGCATCGGTGCCGGCGGGCGTACGGGGCTCTCCGCCCTGGTCTGCGGCGTGCTGATGGCGCTCTGCTTCCTGGCAATGCCCTTCATCTATCTGATCCCGGTCGGCGCGACGCTGGGGGCGCTGGTCTATGTCGGCTTCCGCCTCTGCCCGGCCTACGATCAATGGAAGCCGATGGCGCCGATCGACAAGCTGACGCTGATCAGCATGCCGCTGATCACGATTGCGACCTTCTCGCTCGACAAGGCGATGGTCGTGGGCTTCGTGCTCGCTGCCCTCTCGGCGGTGTTCAAGAAGCAGAGGGTCAATCCCTACCTCGCCGGATCGGCCGCCCTGCTGGTGGTCAGCATGGTCCTGCAGGCGAGCTTCTGACCCGCAACATCATCCAGTCTGACCTGCGATCCTCAACAGGAGCGGTACTTAAATGGCAATGCTCGAACGCGCGGAATGGTACGACTTGGCGCGCACCACCAACTGGACGCCGACCTACGTTTCCGAGGCCGAGATGTTCCCCCCGGAAATGGGCGATCCCTACGGCATCCCGGTCTCGGAGTGGGAGACCTACGACGAGCCCTACAAGGTCACCTATCGCGAGTATGTCTCGATCCAGCGCGAGAAGGACAGCGGCGCCTATTCGGTGCGCTCGGCGTTGCAGCGCTCGAAATACTACGAGAAGGCCGACCCGGCCTATCTCAGCCTTCTGAAGCTGCACTATGCGGCGATCGCCCTGTCGGAGTACCAGACCGGGCAGGCCTGTGCCCGCATGGCGCGCTTCGGTCGGGCGCCCGGCATGCGCAACATGGCGACGTTCGGTGTGCTGGACGAGCTGCGGCACGGGCAGATCCAGCTCTCGTTTGCGCACCAGCTCACGCCGCTCGACCGGCAGTTCGACTGGGCACAGCAGTCGCAGCGCAGCAACAACTGGGCGGCAATCGGCGGCCGTCATCCACTCGACGACGTGATGATGACCCGTGATGCCGTCACCACGTCGATCATGCTGAACTTCGCTTTCGAGACCGGCCTGACGAATGTGCAGATGATCGGTCTTTCGGCAGATGCCGCCAACATCGGCGATTTCACCTTCTCCAATCTCATCACGAGTATTCAGTCGGACGAGGCGCGCCACGCGCAGATCGCCACGCCGCTGATCGAGATCCTGATCCGCAACGGCCACAAGGCGGAGGCGCAGAAGTCCGTCGATATCGCCTTCTGGCGCATCTGGAAGACCTTCGCGCTGCTGACCGGCATTCCGATGGACTACTGGTTCCCGCTCGAGAAGCGCGACCAGTCGTTCAAGGAATACATGCAGGAGTTCGTGCTTGTGCAGTTCGAACGCCAGCTCAAGGACGTCGGCCTGGACCTGCCCTGGTACTGGGACCACCTCAAGCACGAGATCGACACGTATCATCACACTCAGCAGGCTGGCATCTGGAGCTGGCGCCATACGATCTGGTGGAATCCGACGGGCGGTCTCGGCGCGGCCGAACGCGGCTGGCTGGAGGAGAAGTATCCCGGCTGGAACGATACGTTCGGCCGCTATTGGGACGTGATCATCGACAACGTCAACAAGGGCGAGGAGGAGAAGACCTACGCCATCGGCACGCCCGCCATCTGCTGCATGTGCCAGCAGACGATCGCCACCCGCGGCGGAAGCGTCTGGGAGGCACGCGTCCACCAGAAGGAGCACAAGGGTCGCCGCTACAATTTCTGCTCGCCGGTCTGCGAATGGGTCTTCGACCAGGAGCCCGAGCGCTACGACGATTTCGAGAACATGAATGACCGGCTCTACAGCGGCACGATTGATCCGCCGACGCCGGAGAACCTGCTCAGGTATATGGGCATTGGAGTGATCAGCGAGGGTGGCAAGGACGCCCACGACTATAGATGGGCGACAGAGCAGATCCCGAAACTCCGGGCGGCGGAGTGACGCCGATGATCGCCGTGCTCAGTAGATTCCAGAACGATGCCCACGTGCGCGTCATCGACGTCGAGCCGGACTACACGATGGACCAGGTCGCGGCCGCCTGCGCCGCGCCCGCCGTCGATCGCCAGGTGCGTCATCCCGCGCCGGGCAAGCCGTTGCGGGTGCGACCCACCACCAGGGACGACAGCGCGCCGGCCCTTGCGCGCGCGATGACGGTGCGTGAAGCGGGCTTCAAGCACTACGAATGTATCGACGTGTTCGTCGAGTAGCCGATCCATGCTCGACGCCGACCTGACTTTTGATTTCCATCGCGCCGCCGACTTCGACGAGCTGTGGGCCGGCGACATGCTTGAAGTCGACATAGCGGGCGTAAGAGTCCTGCTGGTCCATACCGAAGACGGAGAGGTTCAGGCCGTGCAGGCCATGTGTCCGCACCAGGCCGTCGCCCTGAGCGGCGGTGAATTGCGCGGCAGTACGATTACCTGTCCTGCCCATCGTTGGGAGCTCGATGCCGTCAGCGGCAAGGGCGTGAACCCCTGCCATGCCGAGCTGGCGCTCTATCCGACCAAGGTCGTGGATGGCCAGATCTACGTCGCCATCCGAGACGTCACGCCCAAGCACTGCAAGCCCTAGGCAAGGAATCGCGAAATGGCAGATGAAACGGCGAGCGGGGCGACGATGATGGCCGGACCCGTGTTGCGGGCCGGCGAGATAACCGACGCCCTGATCGAGGCCCTGCAGGAAGACAATCCCGGCAAGGAACTCCAGGTGCGCGACGCCAGCGGGTACGTGCGCGTCGAAGGGCCCGGTGGGCTTACCCTCAACCGCAAGACGGTGGAATACATGCTGGGCCGAAGCTTCAGCATGCAGGAGATCGAGATCCACATGACCGGCTTCTCCGGGAAGATCGAGATGACGGCGGACATGATCCGCTGGTTCTTCCGCGGCAGCCGCTGACCCCATCGCCGAGGAACATCATGGACACGCGAGAGACTTCGACCCTGCGTCCCCTCAAGACCTGGAGCCACCTGGCGGCTCGCCGGCGCCGGCCGACCGAATACGAGACGGTGTCGACCAACCTTCTCTGGAGTACGCAGGATCCGGACCGGCCCTGGACGATGGGCCAGGCGATCCCGATGAGCGGCTGGTTCAAGCGCTACCGCAACGAGAGCCCGCTGCAGCACGCGGACTGGGACGGCTTTCGCGATCCCGACCAGCTCATCTACCGCAACTATACGCTGATCCAGGACGGACAGGAGGCCTTCGTCGACGGACTGCTGGACGAGCACCAGCGCAACGATCACGACGAGAGCCTGCCGCAGGCCTGGCTCGAAGTGCTGGGCTCCCACTGGGCGCCGGCACGTTACGTGGTTCATGCCCAGCAAATGTCGTCGAACTATCTGGTGGCGCTGGCGCCGTCGAGCACCATCGTGAACTGCTTCATGCTGCAGGGCGGTGATCAGCTCCGTTGGGTTTCCCGTATCGCCTACCGCACGGCGGCGCTGCGCAAGGCGCATCCGGGACTGGGATTCGGCGAGGCCGAACGCGCGCATTGGGAGCAGAACCCCGCCTGGCAGGGATTCCGCGAGCTGGCGGAGCGTGCGCTGGTGGCGTGGGACTGGGCGGAGCAGTTCGTGGCGCTCAATCTGGTGCTGAAGGCCGCGACGGATGCCGCTCTGCTCTCGTTCGGTCGCGAGGGGAAGCGTCACGGCGACAGCCTGACCGGCCTGCTGGCCGATGCGCAGCTGATCGACAGCGAGCGGTCGCGGCGTTGGACGAAGGTGCTCGTCGACTACGCGGTGCAGGGCAATCCAGCCAACATCGAGGTCCTGCGGGGCTGGTTCGACAAGTGGCAGCCGCTCGGGCTCAAGGCACTATCCGCCTATTGCAGTTCCATGCCCGACGCGGAGGAATTCGAGGTGGCCGCGCTCGAGCAGTACCGGATCAACCAGGCGGCCTGTACCGGCAACGCCTTCTAGGATCGGAAAAGGGAAGGCCATGCCCGATACCCTCATCGTCCGGCAGAGCGGCAGCGAACAGGTTGTCCGCGCCATCTGCCGCATGTGCCACGGCGGCTGCGGCACCCTGGTCACGATCAAGGACGGCGTGGTCACGGATGTCGCGGGAGATCCCGACAATCCCGTCAACCGCGGCAAGCTCTGCTCCAAGGCAGGGGCGCCGTCGGTCGAGCAACTCTATCACGAGGCGCGAATCGACCGACCGCTGATGCGCGTCGGCGAACGCGGGGCCGGCAAGTGGAAGGCCGTGAGCTGGCCGGAAGCGGTCTCCTTCATCGCGAGGAAGATGCTCGAGATCAAGGCCGAGGACGGTGCCGAGGCCGTGGCCTTCGCCCGCGGCGTATCGATGAACAACAACCAGATCGTGACCCGCCTCGCCAACCTCTTCGGCACGCCGAACATCGCATCGATCAATTACTACTGTTACGGACCGCGCACCGCGGCCTGCACGCTGATGGCCACTGGCCGCTTCGCGGCGCGCGGCTGGGACGTCGTGGCGATTCCCGATTTCTTCAACAATCCGAAATGCATCGTGGAATGGGGCGCCCAGAAGCGCATCGCCAACGACCATGGCCTGATCGGGCACACGCCGGTCACGGATGCGTTCCGCGGCAAGCCTGTCAGCATCATCGTCGATCCGCGCCGGCCGTCCGCGTGCGGGCCGGGTCACATCTGGCTGCCGCTGCGTCCGGGCACCGATGGCGCGATGGCGCTGGGCTGGGCCAACGTGATCATCGCGGAAAACCTCTACGACAAGGCCTTCGTCGAGAACTGGTGTCACGGCTTCGAGGCCTATCGCGAGATGGTCGCGGCTTATACGCCCGAGGTCGTGGCCGGTATCACAGGCTGCGACGCCGAGGAGATTCGCAAGGCCGCCCGCCTCTATGCCACGACCAAGCCGGCCAACATGGTGTGGGGCACGGGCGCCGACCATATCGGGCGCAATGCCGTGCAGTCGAACCGGGCGATCCTCGCGCTGATCGGCATCACTGGAAATCTCGACGCGCCGGGCGGCAACTGCTTTTGGCCCTCGCCCAAGCTCGGCGACACCGAGCGCTATGAGGCCTTGCCGCCGGGCCAGGCGGAAAAGCGCATAGGCGCGGATCGCTTCAAGTGCCTGACCCTGCGGCCCACGGTCTACGCGCATCCGCCGAGCCTGTTCGACGCGATCCTGACGGAGAAGCCCTACAAGGTGCGCGGGCTGCTGGTGGTCGGCAACAATCCCGCCGTCTGCTATCCGAACACGGCGGCGGTCACCGCCGCGCTGCGCAAGCTAGACCTGCTGGTGGTCAGTGAGATCTTCATGACGCCGACGGCTGCACTGGCCGACATCGTGCTGCCGGCGGCCAGCAATCTCGAGCGCACCGAGCCGCGTCTCTACATGCACATCAAGGGGCCGGGCGGCACCCTGATGGATACGTCGACCCGCGCCGCCGTCCAGATCGCCGAGCGCCGCTCGGACTGGGACTTCTTCGCCGACCTCGCGGTCGCGTTGGGCCTGGGCGAGCAGTACGGCACGGCGGAGGGCATCGCGGAGGAGGCATTGGCGCCCTTCGGGATGGGCTGGGACGAACTCCGCGAGAGGGACTACGTGACCGTCCCGATCGCCTATCGCAAGTACGAGCAGGAAGGATTCGGGACGCCCACCGGCAAGTTCGAACTGTGGTCGACGCAGCTCGAGCAGTGGGGTTATCCGCCACTGCCGGTCTACGAGGAACCGGCCGAGAGTCCGGTCTCGACGCCGGCCCTGCATCAGCTCTACCCGCTGATCCTGAACACCGGTGTGCGCACGCCGACCTACTGGAACTCGAACGGACATCCGCTTTCGACGCTGCGTCGCCTCAATCCGGAGCCGCTGCTGGAGATCCATCCGGACACGGCACGGGCGCGTGGCCTCGCGGATCGCGCGATGGCCTGGGTGGTGACCCGCCATGGCCGGATGCGCCTGCGCGTACGCATCAGCCAGCGCACGCGAGCCGACACAGTCTCGGTGCCGCACGGCTGGTGGCTGCCCGATGCTGAGGGACCCGACTTTGGCATCTTCGAGACCTGCTCGAACGTGCTGCTCGGGAACGATCCGGACGATTGCGACCCGATCCTCGGGTCGAGCCCGTTGAAGGCCGTCCTGTGCGACGTGCTGCCCGACCCGCCGCCAGGAGAATGAACATGATCGTTGAAATTGCGAAGGTCGATGTGAAGCCCGAAGCCATCGATGCCTTCAAGGCGGCGGCTTCGGTGGGGCAGAAGATCTTCTCGGAGGCAGAGGGTTGCCTCTCGATGGAAGTCCGCCAATGCGTCGAGCATCCCAGCAGCTTCCGCATGATCGTGCTGTGGCGAACGCTCGAGGATCACACCGTCACGTTCCGGAACTCGGAGGGGGTGAAGGCCTGGCGGGCGGCGATAGGTCCGCATCTTGCAGGGCCGGTCGAGGTCCTGAACTTCGATGGCATCGTGGTTCGGGCAGGCGGCTCGCTGGCCGCATCCTAGAGGGTGCCGGGGCAATGCGAGTTTGCGCCGTGGAGCGGTCTGATGTCTGACGAGCGCCTGGCACGGCATTCGGATGCGATCATCATAGGCGCCGGACCATGCGGTCTTTTCGCCGCGTTCCAGCTCGGCGTGCACGGCCTCACGAGCCAGCTCGTCGATGCGCTCGACCGCGTCGGCGGCCAGTGCATAGAGCTCTATCCCGACAAGCCGATCTACGACATCCCAGCCTGTCCGGCGATCGGCGCGGCTGAACTGGTCGAGCGCCTGACGATGCAGGCAGCGTGCTTTTCGCCTGTCTATCACATGGGGCAGCAGGTCGCGTCGCTGGAACGGACCGCTCAAGGCGAGTGGCTGGTCACGACGGACAAGGGGCTGGTGCTTCAGGCGTCGGTCGTGGTCATCGCCACGGGCGGCGGCAGCTTCACGCCCAAGACGCCGCCCAATCTCGGCCGCCTCGCGGAGTTCGAGGGCGGAGCGGTCCGCTACGCCGTGCCGGACGTGCAGGCGCATGCCGGCGAACGGATCGTCATCGCGGGCGGCGGCGATTCCGCGGTCGACTGGGCGATGGCCCTTTGCCCGGTGGCTTCGGAAATCGTGCTGGTTCACCAGCGCGAGGAGCTGCGGGCCCAGAAGCACTCGACGGCGCGCTTGCAGACCTTGGTGGAGGAGGGACGGGTGCGCCGCCTGACCGGGCGGGTCATCGACCTGCACGGTACGGCGCCCAGCCTGGAAGCTGTAACAGTCCATGGACGCGAAGGGCGGGTCGTGGTGCCGGCCGACAGGCTGCTGGTCTTCTTCGGCTTCGTCATGCGGGAGGGCGCGCTCGCCCGGTTCGGTCTCGATCTGTGTGACGGGCTCGTGCCGGTCGACACGGAACGGTTCGAGACATCGCTGCCGGGCGTCTTCGCGATCGGCGACATCGCGACCTATCCGGGGAAGCTGAAGCTGATTCTTTCGGGATTCCACGAGGCCGCCCTGATGGCTGCGGCTGCGGCACGGCGCTGCCGACCCGGTGAGAGCCCGTCCACGGAATACAGCACATCGTCGCCGCTCTTCCGGGAGCGGACACAAAGCGAGCTTGGAGGGCGATCGCCATGAAGAGGCAGATGCATCTCGGACTGTTCCTGCTGGGGACAGGCAGCCATACCGGCGGCTGGCGTCATCCGGGCGCGACCAGGAGCTTCCAGGACATCGACACGGTGCTCGAGATCGCGCGTGCCGCCGAGGACGCCAAGTTCGACCTCATTTTCATGGGCGACAATCTGAATGCCGATCCCAAGGGCCATCCGTCCTTCACGCTTCGCCTCGAGCCGCTGACGCTGCTGGCGGCCGTCGCGGTGGCGACGAAGAAGATCGGCCTGGGCGCCACCGTCTCCACCACCTTCAGCGACCCGTTCACGGTCGCGCGCGCCTTCGCGTCGCTCGATCACATCAGTCACGGCCGCGCCGCCTGGAACGCGGTCACGACCGCGAACGCCTCGGCCTCGGTGAACTTCGGCATCGACCATCCCGATCATGCGCGTCGCTACGAACGGGCGGGGGAGTTCGTGGATGTGGTGCGGGGCCTGTGGGATTGCTGGGATGACGACGCCATCGTCGCCGACGCCGCGACCGGCCTCTACATCGATCCGCAGAAGCTGCATCCGCTCGATCACGAAGGGACATTCTTCAAGGTGCGCGGGCCGATCAACATCGGCCGCGCTCCGCAAGGTCAGCCGGTCCTTCTCCAGGCGGGCGGATCGGAAGCGGGCATTGCGCTGGCGGCGCGGACCGCCGACGTCGTCTTCTCGGTCGTGCAGGACTTCGAAGAGGCGTGCGTCGCTTATGCGCAGGTCAAGGATTCCCTGCCGAGATACGGCCGCCGGCCGGACGATGTCACGGTCATCCCAGGCGTCATGCCCGTGGTCGGCCGCACCGATCGCGAGGCCTTCGACAAGCTGGCCGTGCTTCAGGGCTACACGGCCGGTGGCAGCGGCATCAACGTCCTGTCGGAACGCTTCGGCATCGACCTTTCGGCCTACGATCTCGACGGGCCGGTGCCGGAACTTCCGTTGTCCGACCATTATCACAGCTTCACGCGCGTGCTCCTGTCCAAGGCGCGGCGCGAGAACATGACGTTGCGCGATCTCTACCACCTGACGGTGGCCGCACGCGGCCATTGGGTGCTCTGCGGCAGCGCGGAATCGGTGGCCGATACGCTGCAGCACTGGTTCGAGAACGGCGCGGCCGATGGTTTCAACATCATGCCCGCCACGCATCCGCACGGGTTCGACGACTTCACGCAGATGGTCGTGCCGATCCTGCAGGAGCGCGGACTCTTCCGCCTCGACTATGAGGGCGACACGTTGCGCGATCATCTCGGCCTTGCCCGGCCCCCGGTCGCGCGGACGTCGGCGCAGCGAAAAGCGTCGTGAAAATCAGTCCTCGTCCGAGTTGACGTATTCCTCCATCAGGGCGGCCGCCGCTCGTCGCAGCGATTCCGCGGCGGCGCTCACGATGGGCGATACCGAGCGATTGACGGCCGTGCCGATGATGAGCTCCGGCGGCTTCAGGTTGCGGTCCTGGAGGGGGATGAACTTGAGCGATCCGTCGCGCAGCTGCGGCTCCACGCCGACCGGCGTCTGAAACGCGACTCCGGCACCGAAGCGCACCATCGCCGCGATGAAGTTCGGGTCCGATGCCGTCACGGTGTTGCGAAATTGGAAGGATCGGCCCTCCAGCATGCGATCGACGACGATCCGGAAGCTGACCGAGGAATCGGGCAGGATGATGGGCTGGTCCTCGAGATCGTGCAGGCGGACGACCCTGAGTTGGGCCAGCGGATGGCCGGGAGCGACGATGATGCCGAAGGCCATGGGCACGCTGATGAGGTGTCGCACCTTGCGGTTTGCGCTCGAATGGAAGGCGATGCCGATATCGGCGTTTCCCGCCATCAGTTGCGGCATCACGTTTGCCGACCCCGTGAAGTCGCACTCGAAAGTCACCCGTGGATAGCGCTCGACCAGGCTCGAGAGGGCCTTGGGCAGGAATTCGGTGGCGGCCGCCTGGACGGCCACGATCTTCACATGGCCGCTGCGAAGGCCGTTCAGATCGTCGAGATGGGCCCGCATCTGGTCGAGGTCGCGCAGGACCTGCATGGCATGTGACGCCACGAATTCGCCGGCCGCGGTCGGCCGCAGCCGGGTCGATGTCTTTTCGAGAAGCTGGACACCCAGGATGCCCTCGAGATCCTTCAGTTTGCGGCTGATTGCCGAGGGCGCGATGTTGAGTTTTCGCGCCGCTGCGCGGATCGATCCGCAACGCGTGATCTCGTGGAAATAAACGACCCAACTTGCGTGGATCTGGAGCTGCGCATGCGGCTTCTTTTTCACGGACGCGCCTTTGGGACGGTCGTGACGGGCGGGCAGCGGGTGCCGACGAGGATCCCTGTCATTGAATGGCTCCGACGAGTCCATCCTGCAAACAGCAAGCTTCGTGCCGTTCACGTTTGGGCAACAGAGTGTGCAGAACTATGCCGATTGTGCGCTCGCACGATCTGCCCGAATTTTCGAACGCGGAGTGGATGAAGTTTCGAACGGAGCTTGTTCCCGCGGATGAGGCAATTCCACATGGCACGCATATGGCTTCGGTCCCTTCAGCGCTTGTCGGAAGTGTCCGGCACCGGGACCGGCGGGATCAATCGCCCCTTTGCTTCCCGCAAAGCGCCAGCACGAGTGGGGGATCAGTGACGCGGCAAATGCATCTCGGCCTGTTTCTCCAGGGCACAGGCAATCATCCGGCGGCGTGGCGGCAACCCGGCGCCTTTGACAGCTTCACGAACATCGACATGGTCCGCCAGATCGCGCAGATGGCCGAGCGCGGCAAGTTCGACATGATCTTCATGAGCGACCATCTGCATGCCGATCCGAAGGCGCATCCGTCGTTCATCGTACGCTTCGAGCCGCTGACGATGCTGGGCGCCATCGCGATGGTGACATCTCATATCGGGCTGGGCGCGACCGTCTCGACGACCTATAGCGATCCCTTCACGGTGGCGCGTGCGTTCGCCTCGCTCGATCACATCAGCGGCGGCCGCGCGGCGTGGAACCTCGTCACCACCATGAACGCGGCATCGGCGTCCAACTTCGGGACCGTGCATCCGCAGCACAACAGCCGCTACGAGCGTGCGGCCGAGTTCGTCGATGTCGTGCTGGGCCTGTGGGACTGCTGGGATGACGACGCGATCGTCAAGGACAAGGAGCGCGGCATCTACGTCGACGCGTCGAAGATCCGCACGCTGAACCACGAGGGCGACTTCTTCAAGGTCAAGGGACCGTTGCACATCGGACGGACGCCGCAGGGCCGCCCCGTCGTGCTTCAGGCCGGCGGTTCGGAGCAGGGGCTGTTGCTCGGAGCGCGAACCGCGGACGTGATGTTCTCGGTCGTCCAGGACTTCACCGAGGCGCAGCAATCCTACCGGGCGCTCAAAGCCAAGCTGCCCCAGTACGGTCGCTCGCCTCGCGACGTGTCCCTGCTGCCCGGCGTGATGCCGATCGTGGGCCGCACGAATGCGGAGGCATTCGAGAAGCTCGCGGCCCTGCAGGGCGAGATCGACGACGGCGTGGCGACTGTCCTGCTCTCGGAGCGTCTCGGCATCGACCTGGCGGAGCACAAGCTCGACGCGCCCGTGCCCGACCTGACGCTTGCCGATACATCGCATTCCTTCGCCCGTGTGCTGCTCGCCAAGGCGAGGCGCGACGGGATGACCCTGCGCGATCTCTACAATCTGACGGCCAGCGCCCGCGGTCACTGGGTGCTGTGCGGCAGCGCCGAGACGATCGCCGACACGCTCCAGCACTGGTTCGAGAACGATGCGGCCGACGGCTTCATCGTCATGCCGCCAAGCTTTCCGGACGGCTTCGGCGACTTCATCGACGACGTGGTGCCGATCCTGCAGGAGCGCGGTCTTTTCAGGCGCGAGTACAGCGGTCCGACGCTGCGGGATCATCTCGGCATCGGGCGGCCGACCGTGCCGTCACAGATGTCTGCGTGAGGCGCGTTCCCGGGGTGGGGATCGACCCGGGCGTGAAGGTTTTGGGGGCGGGACCAGACCCGCAGTGGGAACTTCGATGGAGGCAAGGATGAGCAAGTTGATCGGTCGGCGCGGGACGCTCGCAGGTGCGGCGGCGGCAGGTTTGGCGATGCCGATGCTGGGGCGCGTCGCCATGGCGGCGCCACGGCAGGTGAAGATCGGCGCGGTGCTGCCGATCTCCGGTCCCAACGCCGCCGTCGGCATCGGCATGATGAACGCCATGGACCTTGCCGTGCGCCAGATAAATGCTTCCGGGAAGCTCGCGAACCTCCAGTTCGAGCTCATGAAGCTCGACGACCATTCGTTGCCCAGCGAAGGTGTGGCGGCGGTGACGCGTGCGGCCTCGGATCCGTCCGTGCTGGCCTGCTCGGCGCACTGGAACTCGCCCGTCGCGCTGGCGACGCGTGACGTCTTCCAGCGCCGCGGCCTCGCCAATCTCAATCCCTGCGCCATCAACTGGAAGATCACCGCGGAACAGAAGGGCGACGAGATCTTCCGCATCGCGCCGTCGGACCTGTGGCAGCTCGAGATGGCGGCGAAGATGCCGTTCACGACGCTCGGCAAGAAGACCTATTTCCTGATCGACGACAACACCAACTACGGCAAGTCTCTGGTCACCGCCTTCGACGAGAACGCCGTGAAGTCGGGCGGCAGCAAGCTCGGCGCCGACAGCATCGCCGTGGGCGAGAAGGACTTCACCGCCGTTCTGACCAAGGCCAAATCGTTGAAGCCGGACGTCATCTTCTTCGGCGGCGTGACGACCGAGGCCGCACTGCTGCGCCAGCAGATGGTGCGCCTCGAAGTGCCGGCGCTCTACTACACGGGTTCGGGCACCATGACTCCGACCTATGTCGAGGCAGCGGGCGCGGCGGCCGACGGCACCTACGCCTTCTTCTATGGCTTGCCGTACGATGCGACGCCGGGTGGCGCAGCCTTCATCGAGGCCTACAAGAAGGCCGGCTACGACAAGCCCTATGAGACCTACGGGCTGATCGCCTACGCCGCGATCGAAGCGGTGACGCAGGCTGTCGCCAAGGCGGCTTCGACCGGCGAGCCGACCCGAAAGGGTGTCGTCGATGCTCTGAAGAGCGGCACCTTCAGCACGGCGCTGGGACCGCTCTCGTTCCCCCGCCCGGGCGACGCGGCACAGAAAGTGCTCGCCTTTTATATGGTGAAGGGCGGGAAGTGGACGTTGACGCACTACAGCAAGCCCGACGGCGCCATCGTCGTGGCCGAGCGCCAGAGCGTCTGGGACCTGCCGTGGAAGTGATGTAGCCGGGCAGGGGGCCTCGTCATGTTGTCACAGCAGCTCGTCAACGCGCTCGTACTGGGCAGCGAATACGCGTTGATCGCGGTGGGATTCACCCTCTATTTCGGGATGCTGAATCTCATCAACCTGGCGCATGGCGCCGTCTACATGGCCGGCGCCTTCGCCGCCGTCGCCGCCTATCGCGCGGCGATCGGCGAGGGCCTTTCGTCGGGCCTGGCGCTCGTGGCCATGTCGATGGGCGGGCTGCTGTTCGCCAGCGCGCTCGGCATGCTGGTCGAGAGGGTCGCCGTGCGGCCGCTGCGGCAGGCACCGCCGCTCGTCTTCCTCATCACGTCGATCGCGGTCTATCTGGTGCTCGAGCAATGCGTGCTCGTATTCTTTCCCAATGGCGCCAACCCACAGGTTTTCCCCGATCCGTTCGCCCTGCGCTCCTTCTCCTTCGCTGGCGCGGTCATCGGCGAGGTGCAGATCTTCGTGATCGTGCTCGCGCTGGTGCTGATTGCGGGCCTGCACTTCATCATCAATGGCACGCGTCTTGGCCGTCAGATCCGGGCGATCACGGCCGACCCAATCGGCGCCCGCATGATGGGCGTGAATGTCGATCGCACGGTAGGGTTCGCCTTTGCCCTTGGCTCCGGCCTTGCCGGGATCGGCGGTATCGTCGAGGGGCTCAATTTCGGCTCCGTCTCCTTCACCATGGGCTTCATCGCCGGGTTGAAGGGGTTCACCGCGGCCGTCATCGGCGGCCTCGGCAACGTCTATGGTGCGCTGGCGGGAGGCTTTCTCCTCGCCATCATCGAGGTGCTGGTCAGCGGCTATCTTCCCCAGGGGGCGGCCTACAAGAACGTCGTCACCTTCGCGCTCCTGATCCTGTGTCTGCAGCTTCGGCCCGACGGCCTGCTGGGCACCAAGAAGAGCAGCCGCGTATGAGCGCCCCCTCGGTCGAGGTCGTCACGCCGCGCGTTGCCCGCGAGGGTCTCGCTCGCCTGCTGGCGGCCGTGCTGGGCGTAGGAGTGCTCGGTTTGATCCTCGTGGGTATGCATATCCAGGCGGCCAACCAGATGCTCCTCTACCTCGCGGTACTGGCCTGTGCCGGCGGTGCCGCTGCCTGGATCGCGCGCCAGCGTCTGCCACTGGTCACCGCGATTGGGCAGCAGAGCGGCATCTTCGGCGCCGTGGCGCTGATGGGCGCGGTGCTCCTGCCGCTGATCCTCAACGACCAGTACCAGGTCCATGTGCTGGCCATGGCGGGCATCTTCGCCCTCATGGCGCTGGGCCTCACCGTGACCATCGGCTATGCCGGCCTGGCCGATTTCGGCTACGTCGCCTACTACGCGATCGGCGCCTATGCCTCGGCGCTGCTCAACGTGCGCTTCGGCCTTCCCTTCTGGGTATGCCTGCCGCTGGCGGGCATCGTGGCGGGGCTGCTCAGTCTGCTGGTGGCCTTCCCGGCGATCCGGGTGAGGGGGCATTACCTCGCGCTCGTCACGTTGGGCTTCTCCCTGATCGTGATCCAGCTCATCAACAATCTCACCTGGCTGACGGGCGGCACGGAGGGCATCTCCGCCATCGAGACGCCCGTGCTGTTCGGCTGGGACTTCGCGGCGCCGATCGAACTCGGTCCGATCGCGCTGCCCGGCGAGGCAAGCTACTACATGCTCGTCCTCTTCATCCTGGTCCTCGCCTTCGTCATCCTCACGCGCATCACCCGGTCGCGCTGGGGGCGTATGTGGACGGCGATGCGACTGGACGAGGTCGCGGCCGAAGCGGCGGGCCTCAACATCACGCATCTCAAGCTGGTTGGCTTCGTGACGGGCTCCTGCCTGGGCGGACTGGCCGGCTCGCTCTACGCCCACATGGTCGGCTACATCGATCCGTCGAGCTTCCGGACCATGGATTCCATCCTGCTGCTCGCAGTGGTGGCCATCGGCAACTGGCGCCTGCCCGGCGTGCTGGCCGCGGCCCTGATCTTCGCTGTGCTGCCGGAGAAGCTGCGCGCCTTCGAGGAATACCGGCCGCTCCTGTTCGCGCTCGCCCTGCTGATCATAATGATCATGCGTGGGCGCCGGATGATGGCGGCCCGCTGATGACCTCCATCCTCTGTGTCCGCAATCTGGCCAAGCACTTCGATGGGCTGGTCGCCGTCGACGACGTGTCCTTCGACGTTCATGCCGGCAGTATCGTGGGCATCATCGGGCCGAACGGGTCGGGGAAGACCACGCTGATCAACATGATCACCGGGGTCTACGTCCCGAGCGCCGGCGACATCCTGTTCGACGGGCAGTCGGTGGCGGGGCGCAAATCGTTCGAAATCGCCCGCATCGGCATTGCCCGCACGTTCCAGAATATCCGCCTGTTCGACGAGCTGAGCGTACTAGAGAACGTCATGGTGGGCGCCGACGCAGCGCGCGGCGGCGCGTATTTCCCGGCGCTCCTCGGGCTGGGAAGCGAGTTGCGACGGGAAGCGGACGCCGCGCGCGATGCGATGGCATTGTTGGCCTCGTTCAGCGATGACCTCGTCCGACGTGCCGACGTGCAGGCGGGCACCTTGCCATATGCCGACAAGCGGCGCCTCGAGATCGCCCGCGCCCTGGCGCTGCGCCCGCGCCTCCTGCTGCTGGATGAGCCGGCAGCGGGCATGTCGCCCGATGAGATCCGCACCCTGGTGCGCGAGATCAAGGGGCTGGCGGTGGGCGGTCTCACGGTGATCCTCGTCGAACACAAGATGAGGCTGATCGAGGGCGTGACCGACAGCGTCATCGTGCTCGATCACGGCAAGAAGATCGCCGACGCGCCGTTCGACCAGGTCCGGCGCCAGAAGAATGTCATCGAAGCCTATCTTGGCCGGAGCTATGCCGATGCTCAGTCTTGAAGGCGTGAGCGCCGGTTACGGCCGCGCCAAGGTTCTCAACGACGTATCGATCAACGTCTCGCCGGGCGAGATCGTCTGCCTGCTGGGCAGCAACGGCGCCGGCAAGTCGACGACGCTCCTGACCATCCTGGGCCTGGTGCGCTCGTGGAGCGGCACCGTATCGCTGGACGGCCAGCAACTCGGCTCGGATACCGCCGAGATCGTGCGGCGGGGCATCGCCATCGTGCCCGAAGGCCGGCGCATCTTCGCGCCGCTGACGATCGAGGAGAATCTGCGGATGGGCGCCGAAGCGCGGCGCTCGACCTCGGTCGAGTATCAAGACGATCTCGACCGGATGTTCACTATGTTTCCCGTGCTCAAGGAACGACGCCACGATGTCGGCGGGGTGCTGTCCGGCGGACAGCAGCAGATGCTGGCGATCGGACGCGCCCTGATGGCAAGGCCGCGCTATTTGCTCATGGACGAGCCCTCGATGGGCCTGTCGCCGGTGCTGGTCGATCAGGTGCTCGACACGATCGGCGAGATCCAGAGTCAGGGTGTGTCGGTGCTCGTCGTCGAGCAGAATGCCTTCGCCGTCCTGCGCATTGCCCACCGCGGCTACGTCATGCAAGGCGGCCAGATCGTCCTGCAAGGCAGCGCGGAATGGCTGCAGCAGGCAGACATGGTCGTCGAAGCCTATCTCTAGCTCCTCTTGGACGTGGGTGTCGTGCTCCGTCGTGCCAGACGGGGCATCACGCCAACAATAGCAGTCTTTGCTGGCCGCTTAGGCTGCTGGCTCTCTCTTTTGACCACTCCGGGACGCCACCCAACGTGAGCACCCAAGAGGGCCCGAGAGTTCAGTCGGTTGCGTTATCTGTCGACCGTGCGGGCGATCGAACCGATGGGCGTCCCGCCGATGTACCGTCTCGGGCGGCACCGCCCGCGGCGCAAACGCGCCGCGGCTTCGTCTTCGGCAGAGCTACGGAGGCCTCTAGTATTTCGCGTAGCTCTTTTCTTCGATGATCGCACTGCCGAGGAGCGTGTTGATGCGATGCTTGACGGCGGCCCGCTCGTCGTTGGTGCGGTAGACGGACCGAGCGAGCTTGATGAAGAGGTCGCCGAAATCGCTTGCACGCTCGCAATCGCGAATATCGTCTTCGATGTCCCAGAGCGCCTGATTGATGCGCTTCAATTCCGTGGTCAGGGCGGCCAGTTCGGTCGTCTCTGGATAGCCCTTGCGCAGGGTTTCCTTGAGGGGCTCGTATTCGCGGCGCACGTTCGCCAGCTTTGCCGCGTCACCGATGCGGTCCAGTTTGATTTCGAGAATCGTGAGCTTGTCGATCAGCTCACCCGGCGAGATTTCAACTAGTATCTTGCTCGACATCGTACCTCCGCCTGGATGGCGATGTGCCACCGCTCTGCATTCAGTTTAGGAACTCGAGGGATGTGTCGGCAACGAGAAAGCCGGACAGGCCATCCTCCTGCTGCCGATGACCCAACCAACTGTTCAGGCTCCGGTCTTGTGGCCGGAAAGCCAATCCGCGTAGCTGCAATCGACTGCGTGACACCAGGCCCACCCATCCTCCTTGCTAAGAGGTTCGGCTTTGGCGCTTTTCCGGGCGTGGTGCGGCAGCGCCGGCTGGCCGGGGCAAACCGGAGAGTGCAACGAAGCAAGCGTATGCGAGCTCCATTGTCTGTTCGAAGGTGAGCGTCTGCGCCGTTTCCCGGACTTTGTCCGGATACATCGTGAAATCATCGTCGAATAAGCGCGCCTCCTGCTGGAAATAGCGGCGCCTCACCAGTTCATTCTGTGCGTCGAATGACGCCAGGAATTCTCTCATTTCTCCCCGAGACGGCTTGGGGAGGGCGATCCCGCTCCCGTCGGCGCGTTCCAGCGCCTGCACGATCCGGGTGCGAACAGGCTTCAGCACGTGCTCGTGCTCCCGATCCAATTTATTCAGGAACCGGAGGAAAATCGCGCTCATGCCCGGCAGCGCCTCGTTTTCCCGGGGCAGGGCATAGAGTCTCTTGTGGTCCACGCCGATTAACGAACAGAAGTCCGCAATCACGTCGCCCTCGAGCAGCAGCTGAGGGGCAAAGCGGCGGATCACGACAGCGTCCCGTCCGAAGGCGCGCTCCCAGTCGGTCATGAGCGTGCCATAGAGCATGGCGCGACGGGTCGGCCCGAGGCGATCCGAAAACGACTTCTCGGGGACGCCTCCACCGCGGAGGGCGGTTGAGTAATGGCTTACGGCGACGCGGTCTTGGCGGCGGATGTAAAGTATTACCTTGATACTCGAGAACATGTCCCCAAGTCGGTTGGCAAGGGACACCACTTGCCGCCGGCCGAGATCGACGAGGCTCTCGGCAGACAGGACCACACTGTCTATGCCGGTCCGCTCGGCGTCTTCGACAGATTTACGAAAGTGTGCCCAAGCTGGCACGGAAAGGTCTGGCTGGCCCGGCTTCCGGAAGATCTGGGTGAGAGTCCGCGCCTCGATATTCCCGAAGCTATTGGGCAACAGCATGCCTTGTTGCCGCAATAGCGCCTCGTTGGCGCGCAGAAAGTGCTGGAGCGAGGTCGTTCCAGTCTTCTTCGTGCCGATATGTAGCCAGAGTTTCATCATACGTTCCTAGGATGGGCCGCAAGTTCGATCAAGGTGCGCATGGCAATGCGCGTTCCGTACCGGCCGTTGATCCTGGCAGTTCGGTGGCAGTTCGGGTTGACTTTGATATGAAGGTGGGCTGACCTTATGGCGTTATCATCATGCTTAGGACCGATTGGCCGCCCTGCGCCCGTGCCGCAGGATCGGGACGCCGATTTGCATATTATATGAGCTGGTAATCGGCCCGTATTAGCGAGGCCCAAATGGCCCGCTTCGTGCGTCGGATCGGGTGAAAATCCGTGACCGGGTGTTCGTATTGTAATAGGGGTTTACTCAGGTGGGCGTGGGATCTCTATGACGAAAGTCAATGTCGAGGGTGCCGTGCCTGGGGAGGCTTCCGGCCTGATCGAGCGGATCAGAAGGCAGGGGCGGGTCGGTGCTGCCGTTGGCGCAGCATTGGCGGAATCAACGCACGGAGCGGCATCGACGGCGCTTGCGATGCCCGAGAAAGGTGGCGCCACGGGTGCCGACGTGGTCATGGCAAAGGATAGCGGACAGTCAAGCCGGGGCACGCTTTCGAGGGAGGATCGAGCTGCGCTTTGCCTGCTCTTCACCGACCGAGAGCAGAGTGACAAGGAAGATGCGCTTTCGGACCAGCGCTTCTGGGAGCGCCTTCTCCATTCAGGGTCCTTCGACAGCATCCTCGAGTTCTTCATCTCTGTGCGGTCTGTACCGCAGGACATGCAACGAGGACGTCCGACGGAGCAGTTCAAAGAGCGTGTAGCAGCCGTCCTGGGCCTGCCCGGGTTGGCCAGGGCAGAGACTTGGAGTGGGGCGCTGCTGATGGCCCTGGGCTCCGACTTGGTCGTCGAAGTCCTGTCGCTCGCGCGCCCGACGGCGAAAGCCACTTATCTCCTTCAGCGCGTTCTGCTCTGCCGGCACCTCGGGCTGCACTCCGAGCAGCCGTTCCGCTTTGGCGCGCGGAGCAAGGGGGAGGACCTGCACTTCGATCTGAATGTAGGGCTCAATCCTGTTCCCGATGTTCGCCTTTTCGTCGAGGGCCTGAAGCTCGAGCCGGTGGCGGTTTCAAACGGGGCGGAAGGGGTTGCGCTGACTTTCCAGCTCCCCCCGAGCCTGGACGAGGTGCGCGCCATTTTCGGTAGCCTGGCGATTGGCCAGCCCGAGGCGCACGTGTTTCCGAGCATTCCATTTCGGATGAGCCGTTCGACCCAGCCGACCCGCGATAGCGGCGGGGAATCGGCGGATCCGGGGCTGCTGGCGAGCCTTACGCTGGTCCGCGCCGGGAGGTTCCTGCAATCCAAGGTCAATAACATTCGCGTCTATCTGGGCGCGAGAGAGGTGGCTCCAGAGGGAAATCCGGACGGGGGTGCGGTCTGGCGACTGGGAAGATCGCATCAGGTCGACGGCAGCCGGAGGATCCGGGTGCTGACGGCAGACGGCACGCCTCTCTGGAGCGGGAATTGGAGCGACATCCCGGAGCATTCGGCACCAAAACTCCATCTCGAAATCGAGCGGGTTCGCGTGACGGTGGCCGGCCTGACGGTCGCGTTGCAGTTCGACGAAGAGGATGCGGTCGAGTTTGTCATCGACGGAGAGGTGTCCGCGGGCCTCGCTCCCGCATCGGTTCTCTGGAGCAAGGGATTTGCGCGGGCGTTCGTATTCGAAACGCCACTCGCGCTGATGGACGGGCTCGAGCATACGGTGCGCGTGCGCCTCAAGGCGCAAGACGAGCTGCGCGAATTTCAGACGGCGGTGAGAATCTCGCCTACGACGGCGGAATGGGCGGCTCTTCTGCAGACGAGGGATGCCATTTCCCTGGTCAAAGCCTTGCTGCGTATGGGGCGAGGGGGCGTGCTCGACGAGATTCTGAGGACGCATGGAGAAGCGTTCTCGGATGATTTGCTGACCGATGCTCTGCTTGTCCGGATTGTCGACGAGAGCGGTGAAGGTCTTACCGCAGCGGTTCAGGACGCGTTCGATGCGCTGTGGCTCCGGATGGCGAACCGGCCGCGCGGGCTTGAGCATCTGGCCCGGCGCATCATGACGAATCTTCCCAAGTCTGCCGCTTCGGAAGAGTGGCGCATTATCGCTCAATTGCCCCAGAAGGAGGCACTTGCGGATTTTGCAATTTTCTTGCACCAGATCAGCGATGCCGTGCCCGTGAGGCTTGCGTCCGAGGTGCAAACGCAACTGTTCCGGCTCGGACGCCATGCCCTGGCCAATCAGGCCCCCCGCAATCTGTCGCCCGACGATCAGGCCTCCCCAGAGATCGAGCGGGCGCGTCTGAGAGACCTGCGGCGGCTGTGGGACGGGGAAGCCGCGGCCCTCGCGGCCGACATGCGCGCTCGGAAAATCAAGTCACCCGACATCCAGCGTGCGCTCGTCGACAATTTTGTGCAGCAAGGCAAATACTTGGAAGCGGCTGGCGTCAGTACGGAGGCCCAGGGCGTTTCGCGGCTCCTTTCAAGATCGACGGTTCACCGCCGCATGGCGCGGGACACGTTTCCCATGGGCTGGGTTCAATGGGCGGCGCCGGCCTTCGAGGGGGCGAATGACGACGCGGAGAGAACTCTGTCGCGGCTCGCGGGTGCGCAGTCTCCATCCATCGATGGCTCGATCAGCATCTTCCTCACCTCCGCTGCAATCGACACGAACTGGCCGCATCGGTACTTCAACGATGTGGAGCCAGCGCCCGCCCTCGCCATGGCCGCTCCGGGCGAGACTTGCGGCGCCCTTCCGGCGATCACCGAGTGGACCCTGATCCTGCACGGCGGTGCACCGGTTTCACCCGAGAGCATCAAGGTCATCTTGGAGGCGCGGTTGCAGCACGAAGACCTCGTGCTCATCCATCAGTGTGCCGAGCGGGCAGAAGGACCCGTGATCGAGTGCGGCTTCATGGTGCGAACGAAACACCTGCAGTTCGTTTCGACGATGCTCCCGCAGGATGCCGCTTCGGTTCTGGCCCGGAACCTGAGGCACCGTAATCTCCTCGTCGCGCGCGAGGCTCTCCCGACATGATAACTCTCCCTGTGGCCGTCATGTCTTTCGACAGGCCCGAATATCTCGAGGGCGTGCTCCAGACGCTTGCCCGGCAACAACTCCCCGGCGACGTGCGGGTCGAGCCGATGCTCTTCCAGGATGGCGCCATCGTTCCCGGATCGGATGTTCGGGTTGCCGACCCTGATGCCATCGACCGATCGGTCAAGACGTTCAGCAGCTACTTCCCGTCCGCGGCCGTTTTCACCACGGCCGAAAATCTCGGTGTGGCGAAGAATTTCGACCGCGCGGAGCGCTATCTCTTCCTCACACGAAAGTTCCCCTTCGCGCTCTTCCTCGAAGACGACATGCTGCTGTCGCCTTTCTATATCGACGTGATCGTGCGTCTCCTCCAGATGGCGGACGCTTGCGACTATATCGGTATGGTGACCGCCTACGGCCTGCATCCGAGTACGCCGCTGGCGGTGCAGCGCGAGAGGCGGCGCGAACTCTGTCTCATGAACGAGCATAGTTGGGCCTTCGGCTTGACGCGCAAGTGCTGGCTGAAGCGGGATGAGATCGTCAGCGAGTATCTTCGGATCATCGAGGACGTGCCCTATCGTGAGAGAAGCCGGAAGCGGGATGAAATCCAGAAGCTCCTGACAAGCCTCGGCAAGGGCGGGCGAGGTTACCTTTCCTCGCAGGACAGCGTGAAAAACATGGCGATGGAAATCCATGGCATACACCGCGTCTCGACCTGGACGAACAATGCGCGGTACATCGGCCGGCGGGGGCTGCACATGACCCCGGAGAGATTCGCCCGCCGAGGTTACGACCGGACGATCATGTATCTTGAGCCGCTGGACGAGATTCGGCTGCCATCGAAGTCGGAACTCGATGCGCAGAGAGTCCTCGCATGATGATGCTCCGGCAACACAGGACCTGCGTCCTGCTGTGGTGCCCGGGATGCCCGCCCTGGGATTCCGCGCCATCCATATCACAGCTGAGAACGGGCGGAGACTTCGCGCCGGCTGTCGTCACAGGAAGCGCGGCCGAAGTCATTGCCGAGGCCTTTCAGCGTGAACCTGCTGTGGTCGTCGTGGTTGGGGGTGAAGCGGCGGACATCCTGGCCCTCGCCCCGCTCGCCGCATGGCTCGTCTGGGATCTCGGACCCTATGCGCTGCGGGAGGACCTGGCCGACTTCGTTCAGACACCAGAATTCGAGCGCGCGCTTCGGCGCGTGGACTCCGTGGCAAACGCACCCGAGCGGCTGCGCCTTCTGATCGAGGACCATCTCTTCGTCGGCGTACCTGAGCTTACGCTGCTCGAAGCTCTTGGGGCGCGCCATGAACGCAGCGCGGTGATCCTCGGCTCCGGGCTCGGGAACATGCTCGCCGGGACACCGATGCTTCGCTGGCTGAGCGAGACCTTGGGGCAGCGCATCACGCTCTATGTATCGGGGGCGCTGCAGCAAGCCGTGTCGCTGTTCACCGAGAGCGAACACCTTGGGTTCGTCTATCCCGATCTCAGTTGGACGGCCGGACGCCACTATAGCATCCTGATCTCGGCCGTTGCGTCTGCGCCTCTGGAACCGTTCTGTACGGCCGATCGCTGGATCCGGCAAAACAAGGCATTCGATTACAACCTGCACGGCCGCTTCGTGTCGGAACCGCTGCAGAATTTTTTCGGGCTCGAGGCGATTTCCGAGAATGTCCCCCGCAGCGAGGAGGAAATTCCGCCGCCCTTCGTTCGCAATGTCCGCTACGAGCGGCCAGCCACAAACCGGATCGGTATCGCCAACGGGATCAAGGAAGGGGCGTGGGCGAAGAGACAGTGGCCTGGCATCGGCGCGCTCGCCGCAAAACTCATGACCGCCGGGCACGAAGTGGTCACGTTCGGCCTTCCGGAGGAGCACGTCCCGCAGACGGTCGATGCCACGGGACTTAGTATCCGCGACACGATCGTCCGCATGCTGGAGTGCAGGCTCTTCGTAAGTCACGACGGAGGCATGGCGCATCTGGCGGACGCGATCGGTTTGCCGACGATCTGGATCTTCGGCCCTACGGGCATTACGAAGAATGGGCCGATGCAGCCCTACGCGCGGATCATCCGGAACGCGGGTGAATGTGGTCCGTGCAATTTCCGGCGCGACTGGCTGGCGTGTGCGGAGCCGGTCTGTATGTCCTCGATTTCCGCCGACCGCGTGCAGCCGGTCGTCGACGAGATGCTGGGGCACATTGGGATGGAGGCGCGGCCGCGCGGCGTGGATCGCGACCTTGTGCTGGATGAGATGCGGTCGTTCGACTTGCGGGAGAGTGCGGCGACGTCGCGGTCACGCCGCGTCGAACTCATGCCGAGCCTGCCACACCTGCATGCAGCCGTTGGCGCTCAGATGATCCGCTTCGGAGACTATGAAGGTGCACAAGAGTTCCTAAACGCGGGCCTGAGCACCGGGAAGTATGACAGCTCACTCCTGCGGGACGTTGGCCAGGCCCTGGATGTTCTGGTGAACGAGAGAAGCGACGCCGCCCGATGGGCGGTCTCGGACGCGTCGGTCGACGAACTGTTTTCCTTCGGCCTTCGGCTGCAGGAGTCGAGAGCGCTGCTGGAGTGCATTACGCTGCCGCTGGCGAGTCGTGGCCTGTCGGGGCGCGCCGCTCAACTGCTGCGAGGGGCCTCCGAGCGAATCTCGGGACCGTTGAAGAAGTGGGCCCTGCGGCAGCACCTGAAGATGTTGCTCTCTACGCGCGAGGGTGCCGAACGAGCGCGTCAGGCCGATATGCACGAGTTGCTGTCGGGGGACGCCAAGCTGTCCGAGTTCCTGAAAGCGTCTCTGGCAAGGCTGACGGACCGGGACATCGAGGCCATCCTGTTGCCCAAACCGGCGGTCGGCGGTTCCCACCCTGCGACGGTACTGCCTGAGATCTCTGACGAGATCGCGACGGTGCTCGCGCGCGCCGCAAACGGGCCCGTGCTTGTCGTTTGCCGCTCGTTCGATTCGCGAATCAAGAAGCCTGGTTATGCAGGCGCAGCGATCCACCGTTTGGCGCGGATCTTCGCCCTGCACCACTCGAGCGTGTATCTCGTCTCGACGGATACGCTGGTGCCGCGACGGGCGCCAGAACTGCGGGACAATGTCCGCGTCATCAATGGCTCGCAGGCCTGGTATGACGATGACTGGCTGCGCCTGACGGCGGCGATCAAACCGAGCTTCGTGGTCGATGTCGATGGCGCCGCTCCGGAAATCTTCCGGGAGCTTGCGCCAGACGTGTGGCGAATGGGCGTCGTGACGCGCGGACTCTGGAACGCGAATGGGTTTGCGACATCGCTCGGAGACGAGCTGCAGGTCGGCCTGACTCCCCCGAGGCTGAATTCCACTGAGCCGGATCGCGCGGTGGGATTGGACGAGATGATCGCTCGCTTGCCCCCGGCGATGCGGCCCAGCGGCTTGAGCCATTCGTCGCAGGGCAAGGTGCTCCTGCTGATCAATTCGCCCGAGGCGATCGCGATCGCGCGCTACGTCGTCCGGCGCTTGCCGCAGGTGGCCTTTACGGTGGTATCGGACATGAGTTGGCGAGGCATTGAGCCCAACGTCGAATGCCTCCTGCGTCGCCAAAAGATAGACTGGGCTGCAGTGCTGGATAAGTGTGACGTGCTGGTTCAGGTGTCCCCCGAACCGGCCGACTTGTGCACGGAGGGATGGTCTTTCCTTGAGCAAGGGAAAACCTGTGTGGCGGCTTCGCCGACAGCCGCTGCGTTCGGCGCGATCATGCCGGAGGACGAAGCGCTCGGTGAGGCTTGGGTGGAGGCGGTCCGCACGGCCTGTTTTGGAAGGCGTGCATTGCCGCTCATGCGGGAAAGGGAGACCACGTAGAGCCAAGGTCCGCGGTTTCCTCCGGCAAAAGCGCCGGAGGAAACCGAATTACGCGTCTATTCCCGCTTTACCGTCGAGAGCTGCGCCGGTGGACGGGCAGCGCCCCTGACTCTGACCTTCGATTGCAGCTACCCGACTATTCCAGCGGCAATAGCCGAGGTCACCATTAAGCGTTCTGCGGAGAGGGCGGGACAGCGAACTTAAAGCGCTTCTTAAGTATGTCTTCCGGCTCGTCGAAGCCTTCGAGGTACGCGCTGTCAGGGTAGTTTCCGTATTCGTCGGACAGGTATTCGGCGACGATCTTGTCATAGTTCTTTGCAATGACGTTCGACGCGGGATTCAACTTTCTCACCAGCAGCAGCCCGGTGGGTTCGGTGCCGGCGCAAATGATCTCGAGGTCCGGTCGATATTGCTTGAGGCAGAAGTAGAGCTTCCACACATCGCCCGTCCAGGCGCCTCCGGTTGGGGCGCGCTGCGCTTCCCGAACGGTCCGCGGGCGGACGTCATCGACCACGATGATCCCGTCAGTCGTCATATTGCGTTCGACGTTCATGAAGTCGCGAAGGGCGAACTCGAAATTGTGGAAACCGTCGATGAATGCCAGCTGTGCGGCATTTCCGCCAAGTTCCTGTCGAAGATCGTGCTGCTGAAAGAAATCGTCGCTCGTCGAACGGAAGAGCTTTGTGAATGCCGTGAACGGAAAGGTGATCTGGAATCTCGGATCTATGCCTACGGCAAACTTCGTCGCGCGGGACAAGGCCGCCCCATTTCGAATTCCGATCTCGACATAATAGTTCGGATCGACTGCACTGTGCAGATGCCCCAGGAATTCCAGATACTTCATGTTTCCCTCACCACGGCACGCCGCGCTGTTTGAACGTTGCAAACTAAATTCGAAAGTGTCAAGGTAATCGCGCGACGGGAGCGCCTAGCGTCCATAAATACGGACGATATAGAGTTGGGATTGCGCTTTAATGCAAGGGCGACGGTAGAAGTGATGCCTTTCTCCTCGAAGCATGCCAGTCGTTTTTCGGCGGTCAGTTCTAAGCCCTTTATTATGTCTGGAGAGGGCACGCCTGCCGGTCCGAGTCGCGTCCGCGAACGGTCTCGTGGGGCGCACCCCAGGGAGCGCTGGTCTCTGTCATGACAGGAGTAGGCTAACTCACCGTGAGCATCGGCGAGATATCCAGGTTGCGGGAGGTCTGAACGAGGCGCTGCTGGCGCGAGGAGAGAAGGGAAGTCGGTATCGAGGCGATTTCTTGCTTTTTGCCGGCAATTCTCACTGCGCCGGCTCGCAGGAAGGCTGCCAGTGGTGGCATTTCTTCGATAGGTCTAAGATACTCGTCGAGTACTTGTCAGACTGTGCGGACGAATTTTCTGCCGGCGCGATTGGTCCAAAGGACTGCAAGCCAGCCTCCTTGGGCCAACCCGAAGTGAAGTCCCTCGGAAGTTGCAGTAAGGCATGATGTGGTGTGGGAAAACCAGAGGTAGATTGATCGAATGCCAATTAACCACGAACACCGAGCTATTTTTATTCATATCCCAAAGAGTGGCGGTACGAGCGTTCACCAGTATTTGAAGGCTAAGACCGGCGGCGAGCGTTGGGATTTCTACGGTAGAAAGTTCGGTGACCGCAAAGACCTGGAAACCCTCAGGTTGCGCAGCCCGGTGACGAACCGTGTGCTTCGGCAGGCGCAGCATCTCACTGGGGCGCACATCAAGGGCATCGTCAGTGACGATGTCTGGAATTCCTACTTCAAGTTCGCGGTCGTCAGGAATTCCTGGGATCGGATCGTCTCCTATTACGAGTATGCGCGCCAAACCGGCGGCCGGGATGGCACCGACGTATTGTCCTTCAAGGAATGGTTCTACGAGCGAAATCCCTTTCCGAGGGCGCTTCCGTACATCCAGACGGAGCCGGGAAAGATCGCCATCGACTATGTCATTCGCTTCGAAAAGCTCGTGGAGGGCCTGGGTGAGGTTTGTGCCAAAACCGGCATTCCCTTCTCAGCTGCCGACTTTCCGCACGCCATGAAAACGAAACGCAAGCACTATACGGAATATTACGACGACGACATGCGCAAAATGGTGGCGGATCGGTTGGGCGAGGACATCGAGTTCTTCAAGTTCAGATTTGAAAAGTAAGTGGGGAACGGAGTGGAACTGTTTCCTGACGCAGACCTGAAGAGTGTCGTCGTTACGCGATACAACATGCGACGTCCCTATAGGCCTGGCGACAGCTGGCTGCTCCATCGCAAGGCCCTATTCGACAAATACTGTCTGCCGTCCATGCGTGCGCAGACGATGAAAGACTTCACGTGGTTCGTGTTGTTCGATCAATCGACGCCACGCGAATTCACCGACTACATCGCCGACGTTGCCCATCCGATCAGAGGTGCCACACGTCAGGAGATGGCCGAGGCCATGAGGGAGGTATTGGCGAAGAAGAACAAGGGGCCGGTTGCCTGCGTCTCGACCCGACTCGACAACGACGATGCCTTGGCGGTCGATCACCTTGCCGTGGCGAGGTCGCTCGCGAGGTCGGTCGTCAACTCGGCTGAAGTGTTGGGAACGCCGCACGTTCTGAATTTCCGGTCCGGTTACGAACTCAGTACCGAAACCAATCAGTTGTTCGCGCGCAACTATCCAGCCAGTTCGTTCTTTAGTCTGGTGGAGGCGCCGACCGAACCAAAGGATCTGCGTCTTGCGATCGGCTTCCACCACGCGCGAATCCAGCAGTCTTTTCCGACGACCAATATCGTCACGATAAAGCCCATGTGGTTGATCGTCGTGCATGGTCAGAACATTGCAAACAAGATCAAGGGCGAGAAGGTCGACGACGAAACGCAAGGAGTATTGCGTACGCGATTCGGATGTTCTTGATGGGCCGTATTGGCCGCCCTTGCCGGTCTACGGGGAAGCGCCGCCCGCTGCACGCGGGTGGACGTTTTTCCACGGGCGGGAACAGAAGATGAGAGATGCGGTGCTGGCGACATGAAGCGGCTTGCTTTGCATATCGGTGTCAAGAAGACCGGCACGACGACGTTGCAGAAATTCCTGGAAGTCAATCGTCGCGCCTTGCTTGAGAAGGGCTTCGTCTACCTTCTGACGCCGGGGGCGAGATGGTCGTCTAAGCTGGCCGGCCTGGCGAAAACACACCGGGATCCGAATGCCGTGCCCGACGATTTCCTGCAACGCCTTGCGGCGGAGGTGAGGGCGGAAGCTCAACAGGGGCGTTCCTGCGCCATCGCCTCCTTCGAAGGTTTGGTCGATCTGGGTCCGCGGGACATAGAATGCCTGTTCGACAGCTTGAGCACTTTGTTTGAAGAAATCTCCGTTCACGTCTATCTGCGGCGGCAGGATCTGGCGGTGATGAGCCACTATTCCACCGCGCTGCGCGGCGGCGGCACGCGAGCCACCATGCTGCCGGCCACGCCGGATCTCAAGAATCCGGCACTGAACTACGAGGTGCTGCTGGACCGCTGGGCGGCGGCGGTCGGGGAATCTCGCATTCATCCCAGAATATTCCAGACCGAGGATCTGACGAACGGGGATCTGCTGGAAGATTTCCTGTGCGTCCTTGGCATCAGCCCTGACCATCTCGTCCGGCCGTCGAATGTAAATGTTGCGCTTTCGGATGAAGCGAAGTTGTTCCTGCGCACCTTCAACAAGCACGTACCGGCCCGGGTTGGCGACAAGCCAAATCCCTTGCGGGGGCCTGTTTTCCATCTCTTGGACAAATATGACGGACCCAGGAAGATGAGTCCCTCTCGGGGACAGGCCATCAAGTTCTACGAGCCGTTTCGTGCCTCGAATCAACAGGTTGCGAAGCGATGGTTTCCAGGGCGAACCGTCTTGTTCAGGGAGGATTTCGCGGAGTATCCGGAAAACGAAGTCCATGGAGAGTTGACGGCCGAGGGCGCCATTCGCATCGCGTCCCACCTGTGGCAGTCGCTCATGAGGCAAAAGGTCAAGCAAGAAGGCGGTGACGTTCCGTCATCGCAACGTTCGGAAAACCCGACTGACGCCACCGATGCCGTCGCGCCGCAGAGCGCCGGTCGAGAAAGACGCGCCCGCCCCGCAGGACGGAGGGGCCTCGGCAAGGACCAGCGTTCCGGCTGACCTCGCCGAGGCAGGACCGCCCCAGGAGGGAGGGGGAGGTGCACGCAACCGACCTGCGGCCAATCCATTGTGAGATTTGCCCATGCTGACGAACGCATCCATTTCCCAGACCACAAAGCCGGCGCGCCGCAGGCTTCGGGAATTTCTGTCGCCTCTGGCAGTGCTTGCGGGTGCGGCGATACTCTTTGGTGTCCCGAACGCCAGCCAGGCCCAAAGGATGGACGGCGCCCTCCTCGGGCAACCTGCAACAGCTCTCAAGACCTGGGACATCGACAAGGTCTGGACCGGCGTTCCCGTCGAGTTTTCCGCAGTCCGAGCGGGCGACGAGGTCATGGCGGGATACTTCGATCAGTCGCGGCAACTGTCCGTCGCGGTGCTTCCGCTGAATGGTGGCAGTGCCACGCACATCCGCCTGCAGGATACGTTCAAGGGATGGGATGGGCACAATTTCGTCGTGCTCGCCGTTGATCGGGCCGGCACCATCCATGTTGCCGGCAACATGCACGGCGATCCGCTCAAGTACTTTCAGGTACGCAAGCCATACAGCAGCCGTACCGAGAAGGCATCGCCCATGGTTGGCGCAGATGAATCCAGCGTCACATATCCGAATTTCTATTACATGGACGATGGCAACCTGGTCTTCGGCTATCGCGAAGGGAAAACGGGTGATGGCGCCTGGTTCTTCAACAAGTGGACAGGGACAGCCTGGGTGCGCCTTTCTCCGGGACCTACCTTCAGTTCACGATTTTCCGGCGAGAGCGTGAACGCCTATCCTCGCTCTGCCAAAGCGAACGATGGAACGTTTCACTTCGCCCTCCAGTGGCGCAAGCCGGGTGGCCTCTCCGAAAACTTTCGGATCACCTATGCCCGGACAAAGGACTTTGTGCGATGGAGCCGGCTCGACGGTTCACCCATTGAGTTGCCGCTGACGCCTGAGAATACGAGTGTCGTCGTCGACGCCGGAACCGAAATGGGTTTGCGAAGCGGCCCGATCAGCGTTGACGATCGTGGCCGGCCTGTCATCAGCTTCACGCGATACGCACCCGATGGGTTGAACGCAGGGTATGTCGCCCGCGGAGATGCTTCAGGTGCTTGGCTGACTGAGGAGATCGCTCGCACGAGCCGTCGCTGGGTGATGGAAGGGCGGGGAATAGGCACACGTGCCATCGCCGTGGGATCGAAGGCGGTGATCTTCCGTGACGGCACTCCCATCGCCTGCTTTCGCATCCGCGGGCGGGGTCTCGAATGCCAGATGCTCGATGCGCAGACCCTCAAGCCGGTGAAGGCGGTTACCCTTGAAGCGGATACCCGGCCACGGGCGGCGGCGGCTTCGAGCGATGGCCTGGCGGAGCCTTCGGTGCACGAAGTCGCGGTTCTCGACGCCAGCGGAGAGGAGACGGAAGCCTCGCTGGTTTGGCCCACCCAGTCCGCACGTCGGTGGCGCTGCACGCGGGAGACGCCAAACGCTTGCAATCCTCCGGCGAAGATGTTGCGACTGGTTGCGCCAGCAAACTGGGCTGCGGACGGTCGATAATCGCGTCGATCGCGTCGAACGGAACCTGCTGCCGGCCAGCAGATCGCGACGGGGCTCGTCAGCGGCTGTCGCGACGCGCCGGACAGGCCGTTCGCCGGTGCGGCTGCAGCGCCAGCTCAGTTCAGTCCGTTGACCGATTCGAGAACCAGTTGGCCGTACAGAGCGTTTGCATGAATGTTGTCGCTCTTCTCATGGGCGCGCGAATTCATCAGCCTTTTCGAGCCGGACATAAATTCGCTCTTCGTGGTGAAGGGCGTCTCAAGGGTCTCCTGGGGTTGCGGGACGTAACCGCTTGCACCCGTGGCCTCCAGAAGGGCCTCCGGAATCAGCTTTGACAGGGCAGCCGACTCCTCGGAATACGCCAACTGGCGGAGCCAACGGACCTTCTTGTTCCGGCCAGGTCGCGCCCCTTCCGTCGCTTCCTCCGAAATCGCCTTATGATCCGGCGCGGGCTGCGGAACGAGGAATAGCGGCTTTTGGGTCGCTTTCTGCACATTGCGGGCGGTGAAGCCGGCCAGGGATTGCCCGAACAATCCGACCACGGCAGATCGATATGTCTCGGTCGAGATCACGTGGCGATCACCAGAGGCCGGGCCGTCCGTTGTCTGGAATTCCGACACCAGAGGATGCAGGGTGCGGATGTTCGATCCCATCCCGACCAGGCAAATCACATCGTACTCGCTGCAGTCGACCGCCTCCACGCCCCAGATCGCCCTCGATGTTCTGAGCGCTTTTGCGGACAGCGGGACAAGGCATGAGCCGCGAATGCCCACCTGTCTCATCAGATCGCCATGAAGCCCAAAAAAAACGGGTTCATAATTCAGGTTTGGCGACAACTCGGCCAAGCCATTCTTCAATGCTGCAAGGTGCGAATTGCCAATGAAGAGAACGCGCCTCATTTCGCGAAGGCCTCGAGCATCGCTTCCTCGCAGACGACGTCCTCATCGTTTGCGACTTCGGCGCGCCGCCCAGCCTTCGGGCCATGTCCGACGTCGTCCGATTCAGCGCCATCGGAGGCAGGAGACGGCTTTCCGCTCGTGAGCTTGTTGTGCTCCTCGAAGAACAACTGCATCGCTACGTTCACGCCTGCGGGAGATACCGCGCGCAGATTTGCTTCGTAGAAGAAGCCCCGCGAAAAATGACTCGCGATCAGCTCGTAGGACGGAAAATAGTCGATGTCGGAAAACCGCTGGTACAGTTCTCCGCATGCCGCCCTCAAGACCGACTTGGAGTAAATCGTCGCTTGAAGAACATGGGTATCGGCGGCGGTGGCCGTCAATGGTACCGGCGAAACGGTAACGAGGAATTTGCACTTACGGTTGTACGACCTGATGATTCGTCTAACCGCTATGAAATCCGCCAGCACTTCCGAAACAGTGTAGTTCTTGAACTCATACACTGAAGGATCATGTTCGCCGGCGATGGTGCCGGGAGCGGTCGGATACACTGTGCCGGTCGACCGGTGCACCCAGGCCTCGGTGAGTCCAAAAGTGAAAATGAACAGGTCGACATTCGAGATGAGCTGCCTTACGCGCCTCAGGTGATCGGCGCGACAGGCGAGCACCGCTGCCGCCGACTCGAAGCCATTGGGTTCGATGTTCGGGCGCTGTGAATCGTAAAAGCGACCTCGTCCTTCCCATACGATGTTGGCGGGCTCGAACTTCCCTTCGCTCTCCATCAGGAGCTGATGCAGCTGGCGGGCCGTGTAGATGTTGCCGTAGCGCCCCGAATAAAGCCCAAAACCTCTCTCTGCGGCCTCATGGGCCGTCAACCCTGGCGGAGCCGGCTCGACATCGAGAACGTTGCAGCCATGAGCGTTAAGATTCCGTGAAATATGCTGGGCAAAGCAACTTCCAGCAGCGGCGATGCGGTCGTCGGCCTGTATTTCAAAACGTTTTCTATAGAGGTGCTTCACCGAGAGCGGGCTTTGCTCCGAAACGCCCGTTCGCCAGAATCTCTCTGGCGGCAGATCTGCGTACGGCGAAACAGACATCTTGGTCTCCAGCTGGATTCGCGAAGAATACTCGCACCGAATTGGTGGGGCGATCAAGCAAGGGGGGGGAGGAGCAGGGCCCGAGATACCGCTTTCGCCGATCAATGGCGAGCTTAATAAGGTCACGCTGCACCTGGGATGCTTTAGTCCCCAGCAAATCTTGCGCCAGGTGTATTGCCGGGGCTTCGGCAACCGCGATCGCGACGGCCGGTGTCATCGGGGTATACTCTTCAGTATCTCTGCGTCATTTTGGCTCGCTTTGCGGCCGATTGAGATCGCAGGCGATTCCGGGCGACGAAGGCCTCGATGACCCTTCATGCGCTCTTTGCATCCGAACGCTATTCTAAATGAAGACGCTTTGGACAGTGGAGGGTAGAATTCATGAGGCGTGCGTGCGTTATCCACGCGATGCATGGGAATGTCTGGTAACGGCAAATATACTCACGACTGGCGATCCATGAGGCGAAGATCCTCGGGACCCCGCCGGGTGATCCAATTCGGGGGCTGAAGTTTCGGCATGAATCGACACCAGGATGAAGAAGGTATGTCGGCGGCGCCGACCGAGAGTGCTCAGTCGAGCGGCGCGCAGGCAGCTGGACTTGAATCAGGCGTCAGCGAGCCGGGGGCTCCGGTGGGATGGGATGTATCCCCTCAGATCATCTCCTGGAGTGGCGTCGCCCTGCCTCCTGCCGCGGCGCGCAAGCGACGGATCGCCTTGGGGAAGATCGGTCAGCTTTCTTTCAAGTCCGGGGTCGAGGCCCGCAAGTGTCGCCTCGAGATAGCGCCGCCCGGCAAGGGAGCGCAGCCCAGTTCGCTGATCGTCGAGATGGCGGCAGACGGACAGAAGGCCGCCCGGCTCATGTTGCCCTTGTCGCTGCCGTCCATATTGGGGAGCCTGCCCCAGGGCGCGGTGGCCACCTTCTCCCTCTCGTTCCGCCTTCACGCCAAGGAACGGGCCGCGCCGATCGACTGGATCATGCTGCTCGGAAGGGGAGCTGACGGGAACCTGTTCTTCTGGCGAAAGATCGCCGAGAGGGTCGATCTCCGGTCGCCGGAGATCCGCACCTGGCGCGTCTCCGTCGTCGTGAACCACAAGGAGATGCCAAGCGAGATCTTGCTCGGCATCGAACTGCGGCCGAGTTCTGGCCAGGTGACGATCGGCGAGATCGGAATGGCGCTCGAGGCGGTCGCCACCGATGTCGCGACGCTCGATTTCGACCCGAAGTCGGGAGGGGTGGGCCGGCTCCGGGCGACCGAGGAGAAAGCCGATCCATGGCTGCATGCCTGCGCGGGTGCGGTGTCGTTGGCGCGGTTCAAGGTCAGCCGAACCACCGACCTTCTCAAACTGAAGCGCGAAGGCGAGTTCCTGAGATTCACCCTATCGCCGGAAGCTCTCGCACTTCCGGTGGGGGCGCCTCGTGACGGTTTGCGGCTGGTCCTGACGGATCGCGGTACAGCCGTCGCCCAGGCCAATGTCGGGGCCGGCCCTTTGCCGGCACCGGCTGAGCGCGAGTCCCGCCCTTTGCCTGCACCGGCTGAGCGCGAGGCCGGCCCTTTGCCGGCACCGGTTGAGCGCGAGGCCGGCCCGCCGGAGATCGGCGCAATGGACGACCAAGCCTTGGCGACGATGTTGCGCCAGATTCGCAATGGCGAGGTCCTGTCGCGCGCCCGCGCCCATTTCAAGGCCAAGAACTGGGAGGGTGTCCTCAAGTTCCATAAAGTGCTGGTTGGTGAGACAAGAGACTACCAGCGGCTTCTGGCCATCGTCGGCCGCGCGGCCGTGTACGCCAACGAAACCCAGATCGCCACGCGACTGCTTGGAACTGGCGTCGCGGCGTTCCCCGATGACGCCAAGATGCAATATTACTACGGTCTCGCCCATACAGGTGCGGGCCGATATCGCGAGTCTCTACCCTGCTTCCGTGCAGCCTTGCGCTTGTCGCCTTCCGATGACCAAACGAAGAAGGCCCTGGCCAGTGCGTTGCGGCGCGCAGCCCGCGACACGACCGTCACGGGCGAGCGCACTGAGATGCTCGGCGAAGCGGCCGGCCTGTTGAGTGAGGTTCTCGCCCAGGAATACAGTCGTGCCACTGCAATTACTCTCGGGGAACTTCTGACTGAGCTCGCACGCCATGAAGAAGCGCTTGGGTTGGTCGAGCGGCTGCTCGCCGATGGCCAGCAGGATGCGGACGTCCTGCTTCTCAAGGTCCGGAATCTGACCGCGCTCGCCCGGGTGGACGAGGCCTTGCCGCTCGCCGACCAGGTCATCTCCATCGAGCCCGACAATCAATCCGCTCGCTTCCACCGTCGCGCGCTGCAGTTCCTGGGACACGGCGCGGCGGCAACCGGCGAACCTGTCCTGGGCGATGTGATCCGGCTCCCGTCCGGAGGTCTACTGATGGGGGCGCTGGGCGAAGCCGGTTGGCCGCTGATGCCGAGACCGGCGGACGCGGCGGAACTGGCCAAAGCGCTCGCTCGTCTCCCGTTCGACTGGTTGCGGATGATGGACACCAGGAGCATTCAGACTCCGCCCGAAAATCTCGGAGCATCAATCGATGCCTTTTCGGGGTTTTGCGAGCATGGAACGGCCGGCGGCCAGCCGACGAAGCTCTGGCGGAGGGATGCGATCGTTCACCTGGCGGAGAGTGGATTGATCCGGCCGGACCTCGCGGACCTCGATGCGTTCGAGGCGGTCTACGGTCGGTCGCCGGCCAGCGTCTCTGAAAATTCGACCGTGATCATTGTCGCGGGCCCGGCAAGCGCCCAGGGCGATGGAGACGATCGGTTCGCCCGAAGCCTGGCCGAGCACTACCGTTCCTTCGGCTATGATGCGATTGTCGTCGGCACCTTGCCTGACTTGATCGGCAAGCTCGGTGAAGCGGATGGCTTTCGGTTTGCCTTCGTCGAACAGACGGCGGCGTCGCTGCGGCGAATCATCCTGCAGTCCAAGCCCCGCCTGGTGCATGCCCTGTCAGGAGTGGGATCGGAAGTGAGCGAGGCGCTTGCCTACACCAATATCCCCTTCATCTATGGCGTTCACCTCGAAGGCGAGGCGTTGGGAGACGATGGCGAGGGGTATCTCAATGGCGATGGCCGCCGCATCTCGGCGCCGCTGTTTCAGCGCATTCTGACGCGCGCGCAGAGCGTGTACGCAAACTCTGAATCGACCCAGTCCGTACTCGAGAGAACTTTCGGCATTCGCTGCCCGGTGATTGAAACGGTGCCGGCCGAGGGAGGGAGGCCGTGGGGCCTTACATGAAGGAGCCCTCGGACTTCGTACTCGTATGCACGGAGACGTCGAAAGGATGTGAGCTGATCTTTGAGGTGGCCGCTTTGCGGCCGGAGATCGCGTTCGTCTGCATTGTGGGGCCGCAGGTTGCGGAAGAGGCGGAGAGTATTGCCGCGGTCCGCGGGCTGACAAATGTGCGGATGGATGAGGCGGGCAGCGATGTCGCTTCGCTCTGTCGGGCCGCCAGGGTGGTGGCCATTCCGGGCTTCGACTCCCCGGAGTCATTCAATCGGGTGCGTATCGAGGCCGGAAGATTCGGGAAGCCCGTTATGGGCTCGAAGGTCGCGCAGGTCTCTCCGTCCCGTCCCGTACAGGACATGCCCGTGCCCGACATCGCGGCGGCCTGGGCATTTGAGCTCGCACGGCTGTATGCCGAGGAGGGTCACTGCGCGACGCAGCGCACGACGCCGCTTGACCGACCCCGCAATGAGGCGCCCGCCGGTCGACGGGCCATACTGCAAGACGTGGTCCGTCACGCTCACGCGCCGGTGCTTGTGGGCGTAGGGTCGGGCATTGGCAACATGATCCACGTCTCGCCGATGATCCGCCGGCTCGTTCGCCATCTCGGGGCGCCCATAGACCTCCTGGTGGTGGAGGATCACAGCGACAGTCTGTTCCTGCTCCACAATCGCGACTACGTAAATGCCGTGTACTCGACGCGGCAGTATGCCCTCGAGCGTCGCTACGATACGGCTTTCCTCACGCATTGCTTCGGCCCCGCCCGGCTGCCGATCAATGCCGAACGGGTCGTATGGTCAAGAGACTGGAGCTTTTTTCATCCAGATCATCCGCTACACGAGGCGTTGTTCAATCTTGAGGCCGCCCGGCGCCTTCTCGGCGTCGACTATGCCGCGGAAGACGCAAGCGACCCCTACGTAGGCAACTTCAGATATCGATGGCCTGCCGGCAACCTGGTCGGCTTTCATGGCGGCTCGAAGCATGGGATCTGGGTCAGCAAGCGCTGGCCATACCACAGAGAGCTCGCGAGCGTGCTGAAGGAGAAGGGCTACCGGGTCGCCTCTTTCGGGACGCCGGAGGAGTATGTCGAGGGAAC
Source organism: Reyranella sp. (assembly GCF_965228225.1). Classification (GTDB taxonomy): domain Bacteria; phylum Pseudomonadota; class Alphaproteobacteria; order Reyranellales; family Reyranellaceae; genus Reyranella. The sequence goes on from NZ_OZ245801.1 coordinate 5,632,042, forward strand.
CGAGGATATGACGGGCGGCACCATCGAGGAGATGGCCGAGCGCATGCTGGCCTGTTCATACTTCGTATCGAACGACAGCGGCGTGATGAACATTGCCAACGCCTTGGGAATTCCGCTTCTCGCCATATTCGGCCCGACAAACGCCCGCACACGCGGGCCGCTGCGAGCGACGAGCCAGAGCTTGAGCCTGCTGAAGGACTGCGCGCCTTGCGAGTACAAGAACTCGGCCTATTTTCTCTCGGGACAGTGCCGCTGCCTCCGAGAGCTGTCGCTCGAAAGGGTTTTCGAGGCCTTTGAGCGTTTGGTGGCCGCAGCGCGGCCCGGCGCCTCTTCGGGCGGCTAACGCCAGAAGAGCGCGAGCAGGATGATGATGGGAATCGGAATGCCGATAAGCCAGAGCAGAATTGAGCGGCCCATTTTGATCTCCTTTGGTCGAGGCGAGTCCAAACGGCCGCCTCGCCTTGAAGGTTGCGCCGCCTCGTGCAACTTGGCTTAGGTCGTCGCGTTTTCGCGAGGCTCACAGGAGTGGCGTTCCTTGGCTCTTCTCGACGGTCGTACGATCCTCATCGTTGAAAACGATCCAACCATCGGACTGGATCTCAGGGCGACTTTGTTTGCCGCGGGGGCGACGCCCGTCGGACCTGCCAACAGCGTCGAGAGCGCCTTTGTCCTGATTGCCGACCACACGATCGATGCGGCGGTTCTCGATATCCGTCTCTACAAGGACGAGTTGGTGTTCCCGGTCGCCGATACCCTGCAGGCGCTGAGGGTGCCCTATGTCTTCGCGAGCGGCCGGTCCACCGCCCTGATGCCGCTTCGGCACGGCGACAGGCCCTTCTTCGACAAGCCGTTTCGCGCGGAGCAGATCGTGGAGGCGCTTGCGGAGTTGCTGGCGGACGAGACCAGCCGTTAGCGGCTCGCCAGGCAGTCGCGCGGTTGCAACGCCGATCGTATCCGCGCGTTGGGCTGAAATCGCACCAACTTGCAGGAGCCGCCGATGCCCACCCCCAAGGAAATCGAAGAGAAGTTCTGGTCGGCTCTCAAGTCCGACATGACCATGATGCTCGGTCTCGATGGCGTCGAGGACGGGCACGCCCGTCCCATGACCGCGCAGCTCGAAGGCGAGCGTGGCCCGATCTGGTTCTTCACCAGCCGGGAAAACGCCATCGTCGAGAAGCTGGGCGCCGGCGAGGGCAATCGCGCGATCGCGACTTTCACCTCCAAGGGGCATGACCTCTTCGCGACGGTGCATGGTGGGCTCTCGCTCGACAACAACCCGGCGGTCATCGACCGGCTCTGGAACCGCTACGTGGCCGCCTGGTACGAGGGCGGCAAGACGGATCCCAAGCTGGCGCTGCTGCGTCTCGATGCCGAGCGCGCCGAGATCTGGCTCGATGCGTCGAGCATCGTGGCCGGCATCAAGATGCTGCTCGGCGCCGATCCCAAGCAGGACTACAAGGACAAGGTCGCGACCGTAACCCTGCGAGGCTGAGTTGCGGGGAATGGATCGCCGCGTCGAAGAGGCGATCGGCGCCCAGTTGCGCTACTGCGCCGGCAATCGCCGGCGCATAGCGCGACGCCTTCGCGAACTCGATGAGGAATGGGACCTCGAAAGCGTCCTCGAAAGCAACGCCTCGATCGTGACCGCCCTCGGCGTGATCGCGGGAGCGGTGGTGAATCGTCGAGTGCCGTCCGTGCCGGTCTCCTGGGCCGCTTCGCTGGTCCGGCTTGCCGCGAACGGCCTGTTGCCGCTCGAGCCTCTGCTGCGGCGGCTGGGCCTCAGGACGTCTCGCGAGATCGAGATCGAACGCATGGCCCTGACGATCATGCGGGGCGATCTCGAGAGGGCCCCCGCGTCGCTGGCGGGTCGCCGCACTTCCGACAGCGGGATCCGGGTCGTCCGCCACTGAGGCGCGACGACCCGAGCCGGGATCAGTCGCCTGCCGCGGCGAGGCCTTCGGCCGGCGGCGGTGTCGTCTTGCCCTTCTTGGCCTTGCCGCGTTCTTCGAAGCGCTGCAGCACGGTGAAGAACGACGGCACGAACAGGACGGCCAGGCAGGTCGAGGCGATCATGCCGCTGAACACGCAGAGGCCCAGCGAGATGCGCGAGTTGGCGCCCGCGCCCGTTGCCGTCACCAGCGGAACCACGCCCAGGATGAACGCGAACGAGGTCATCAGGATCGGCCGGAAGCGGGTGCGGGCCGCATCGATCGCCGACTCGACGATGTCCATGCCCTCGGCCCGGCGCTCGCGCGCCACCTCGACGATCAGGATGGCATTCTTGGCGCCGAGCGCGATCAGCAGCATCAGGCCGATCTGGGTGTAGATGTTGTTGGCCAGCCCGACCGCGTTGAGGGCGATCGCCGGGCCGCTGAGCGCAAGCGGCACGGCGAGGATGACGCCGAGCGGCGCGATCCAGCTCTCGTACTGGCCGGCAAGGCAGAGATAGACGAGCAGGATGGCCAGCGCGAAAACATACAGCAGCTGGTTGCCGACGACCTCTTCCTGGTAGGCCATGCCGGTCCATTCATACCCGGTCCCGGCGGGAAGGATCGCCTTGGCGATCTGGTCCATCAGGTCGATGCCTTCGCCCGAGCTGAATCCCGTCGCGGGAGAGCCCACGATCGCGGCCGACGGGTAGAGATTGTAGAGGCTGATCAGGGGCGGGCCGAGCGCGGGCTTGAGCTCGGCGATGGCGCCGATCGGCACCATCTGCCCGTCGAGGTTTTTCACCTGCAGCTTCAGGATGTCCTCGGGCCGCGTGCGGTACTGCGAGTCGGCCTGGATGTAGACCTGCAGGCTGAGGCCGAACTTGTTGAATCGGTTCACGAAGGACGAGCCCATGTAGCTCGACAGGGTCGTGAAGACGTCGCCCACCGGCACGCGGAGAGACTCGGCCTTCACGCGATCGACCTCGATGCGGACGTGCGGCGCGCCGGAGCGGAACGAGGTGACGAGGTTGGTGAGCGCCGACTGCGTGCTGGCGCTCCTGATCACGGTGTCGGTGATGGCCTGCAGCTTGGCATAGTCGAAGCTGCCGTCCTTCTGCTCGATCTGCATCTGGAAGCCGCCGGCATTGCCGATACCCTGGATGGCGGGCGGCACGATGACGAAGGCGCGACCGTCCTGCAGGACCTTCAGCTTCTCCATGAGGCCGAGCACGATCGAGCGCAGATCCTGGCCCTTGGCTTTCAGGCGCGTGTCCCAATCCTTGAGGATGACGTAGGTTACCGCGGCGTTGGCCAGGGAGGAGTTGCTGTCGAGCACCGACATGCCGCCCAGCGCGACCACATTCTCGACGCCCGGCGCCGCCATGGCGATCTCGGCGGCCTGACGCAGCGTGGCGCCCGTGCGCTCGAGCGAGGCACCGTCCGGCAGCTGCACGCCGATGATGAGATAGCCCTGGTCCTCGTTGGGAATGAAGGCCGTCGGCAGGCGCGCGACGCCCCATCCACCGATGCCGGCCGCGACCAGCGCCAGCAGCACCATCAGCCCGGCGCGGTGGACCATGAAGCCAACCAGCCCCGCATAGGCGTCCTCGAGTTTGCCGTAGACCTTGTTGAAGCCGCGGAAGAAGACGTTGCGCTTCTCCGGCGGAGTGGAGGGCCGCAGCCACATCGCGCACTGGGTGGGCTTCAGGGTGGCGGCGTTGACGGCGCTGATCAGGGCGGTGGCGGCGATGACCAGGGCGAACTGGGCGAACATCTGGCCGGTCAGGCCGGGCAGGAAGGCGGCCGGCAGGAACACCGACATCAGCACCAGGGTGATGCCGATCACGGGGCCGAACAGCTCGTCCATCGCCTTGATCGAGGCGTCGTGGGGCGTCATGCCCCGTTCGATGTGATGGGCGACGCCCTCGACGATCACGATCGCATCGTCGACCACGATGCCGATCGCCAGCACGATGCCGAACATGGTCGTGGTGTTGATCGTGAAGCCCAGCGCAGCCATGGCGGCGAACGCGCCGATGATCGTCACGGGGATCGTGGTCGCCGGCACCAGCATCGCGCGCCAGTCCTGCAGGAAGATCACGATCACGATCAGGACCAGGATGCCGGCCTCGATCAGGGTCATGAAGACCTCGTGGATCGATGCCTTCACGAAGAGCGTGGTGTCGAACGGTACCTCGTAGGCGAGGCCGGGCGGGAACGACTTCGCCAGTTCGGCCATCTTGGCCTTCACGCGATTGGCGACGTCGAGCGCATTGGCGTCGGGCAGCTGGTAGATCGCAAGGCCCGAATTGGGCTTGCCGTTGATGTGCGAGGTCTGGGAGTAGGTCTGGGCGCCGAGTTCGACCCGGGCGATGTCGCGCACCCGCACGATCCTGCCGCCGTTGCCCTGCTCGGCTTTGACGATGATGTTGCCGAACTCCTCGGGCGTGCTGAGGCGGCCGACGACGTCGATCGTGTACTGAAAATCGAGGCCCTTGGGCGCCGGCGGCTGGCCGACCTGGCCGGCCGTCACGTCCTGGCTCTGCTGCTGGATGACCTTGCTCACGTCCGCCGGCGTGAGGCCGAACGTGTAGAGCTTCTGCGGGTCGAGCCAGACGCGCATCGAATACTGGCCGACGCCCAGCACGTTGACGTTGCCGACGCCGGGCAAGCGCGCGAGCTCGTTGACCAGATTGATGGTGGCGTAGTTGCTGAGGTAGAGGCTGTCGTAGCGCTGGTCGGGGGAGGTCAGCGAGACGATCTGCAGGATCGACGTCGATTTCTTCTGCACGACCAGGCCCTGGGCCTGCACCGGCATGGGCAGGGAAGCGAGCGCCGCGCTGACCTGATTCTGCACCAGCACCTGCGCGAAATTGAGGTCGGTGCCGATCTCGAACGTCACCGTCAGCGTGTAGGTCCCGGAGTCCGTGCTGTAGGACTGCATGTAGATCATCTTCTCGACGCCGTTGACCTGCAGCTCGACCGGCAGGGCAACGTCGTTGACGACGACGGCGGCACTCGCGCCCGGATAGGTCGTTGTGACCTGGATCGTGGGCGGCACGACGTTGGGATATTGCGCGATCGGCAGGGTGGCCAATGCCACGCCGCCGATCAGCACGATGATGATGGCGAGGACGTTGGCCAGAACCGGCCGGTTGATGAAGAAGGCGGAAATCATGGCTGCGCTCCCCGGCCGGTCACTTGGGTGCGGCGGGGGGCGCGGCAGGAGACGCGGCAGGAGACGCGGCGGGAGTGCCGTCGGTCGCCACGGGGATCGTCGTCACCTTGGGAACCACCTTGGCGCCGGGAATCGCGGCGCCGTTGGTGTTGAGCACGACCTGGTCGTCCGGCTTGAGGCCGGTCGAGATCACGCGCAGGCCGCTGGCGAGAAGCTGTCCCGTGGTGATCCGGGTCTGGACGACGACATTGTCCTTGTTGACGGTCATCACGTACTTGCCGGCCTGGTCCTCGGCGATCACCCGGTTGGGCACCAGCAGCGAGGCCGTCGCCTCCAACCCTTGAGGCACCTTCACGCGCACGAAGAAGCCTGGAATCAGGATGCGCGCCGGATTGGGGAAGAGTCCGCGGACCAGGATCGTACCGGTCGTCGCGTCGAGCTCCGGCGACACGTAATTCAGGAAACCCTTGTGGGGAAATCCCTCCTCGTTCATCAGGCCGATGTCCAGCGGAACCTTGCTGAGTTCCTCGGGGTCGAGACGGCGATCCTTCAGGTTCTGACGGATCTGCAGCACGTCCTGTTCACTCATGGTGAACGTGACGTAGATCGGGTCCAGCTGCACGATCGTGGCGAGCTTGGTGGCGGTCGAGGCGCCCACCAGTTCTCCGACCGAGATCAGATGCTTGCTGACGATGCCGTCGAACGGCGCGAGGACGGTCGTGTAGCCGAGGTTGGTCTGGGCGATCGTGAGGTTGCCCTCGGCATTCTCGACATTGGCCCGCGCATTGTCGCGCTTGGCCTTGGCTGTGTCGTAGGTGGCCTGCGCCGAGACGTTCTGACGGAGCAGGGTCTCCTGACGGGTGAACTCGGCCTCCGCCTGGGCCAGCGAGGCCTTGGCGCCGTCGAGCTGGGCCTCGGCCTCCTTGACCTTGGCCTTGTACATCGTCTGCTCGATGCCGAAGAGTTTGTCGCCCTTCTTCATTACAGAGCCGTCGACATAGTCCTGCGAGACGAGGAAACCCTCGACGCGGGCGACGAGGTCGACGGTCGCGAAGGCCACCGTGTTGCCGGTGAGCACCTCGAAGGGCGCGACCTCCTGCTTCACGGGCACACCGACGCTGACCTCGGCCGGGGGCGGGGGCTGGAACTTGTTTTCCTGCTTGCAGCCAGCCACCAGTCCGGTCAGCGCGATCGCCGCCAGGAAGGGCACCAGGCCCCGAATGCGCCGTGCGGCTGCAAAAACAACGGCTTCATCGCTACGATTCGACATTTTTCCGACGATGCTCCCCGCGAGGCCGGCGCAAGCGTTAGCGCATCCCCTGCAGGATTGCCACAGTCGGGACCTTCACAGCCGATTGAGAAGCAGCGACAGATTGTTCGCCGGCATCTCGACGATGTCAGGCGCGGAAAAGCCCTGCGCGCCGGCCAGCCCGATGACGGCTTCCAGGTCCCGCACGCCCCATGCGGGATTGCGCCGCCTCAGGTCGGCGTCGAAGGCTTCATTGCTGGGCGCCGTATGCCGGCCGCCGCGACGATAGGGTCCGTAGAGGAAGAGCAGACCGCCCGGGGGCAGCAGGCGGGCGGCGCCGGCGACCAGCCCGATCGCGGCTTCCCACGGCGCGATATGGATCATGTTGCAGCAGAGCACGGCGTCGGCCTGTTCGACCGGCCATGTCGTCCGGGTGACGTCGATCTCCAGCGCCGGGCGGACGTTGCCCAGGCCCAGGGTCCGCACCCAGTCGTCGACGCTGGCGCGGGCGCCGGCATCGGGGTCGCTCGGCTGAAAGGTGAGTTCGGGCCGGGCGGCGGCGTAGTGCACGACATGTTCGCCGGTGCCGCTGGCGATCTCCAGCACGAGACCCTTTGCGGGAAGACGCGGCTGCAGCACATCGAGAATGGGTTGCCGGTTGCGGGCCGCCGCCGGTGCTTCGCGCTTCATCGTGCCTCCTGGATCGCGTGCCAGATCCGCGCGGGGGTCGCGGGACCGTCGAAGCCTTTCACGCCGAGCGGCGCCAGCGCGTCAAGGATGGCGTTGGCGATGGCGGGGAAGGCCGCGATGGCACCGGCCTCGCCACAGCCCTTCACCCCCAGCGGATTGGTCGTGCAGCGGGTCGGATTGAAGCCGAGATCGAACGACGGCAGGTCGTCGGCGCGGGGCAGGGCGTAGTCCATGAAGGACGCCGCCACCATCTGGCCCGAGGCGGCGTCATAGGCGGCAAGCTCCAGCAGCGCCTGGCCCGCGCCCTGGGCCATGGCGCCGTGCGCTTGGCCGGTCGCGATCATCGGATTGACCAGCACGCCGTAATCATCGACGGCCGTGTAGCGCGCCAGGTCGACCTGGCCGGTGTCGCGGTCGATCTCGACTTCGACGACGTGTGCCCCGTTGGGAAAGGTCATGTGCTCGCGCTTCCAGGCATGGAACGTGTCGAGCGGCTTGCCCTTGTCGCGGCCGAGCGCGGCCACCTCGAGCAGGCCGATGCCGCGGTCGGTCCCCGAGACCACGAAGCGTCCGTCCTCGAAGCGGATGTCGGCTTCCGAGGCTTCCAGCGCATCCGCCGCCAGCCCCGTGCCCTTGGCGATGATCTCGTCCGAGGCCCGCCAGAGCGCCGTGCCGCCCATGTAGGTCGCGCGCGAGCTGCCATGGCCGCCGCCGAACGGGATCGCGTCGGTATCGCCCTGCACGAGCCGGATGCGCGCGTTGGGGACCCCCAGCCGGTGGGCGAGGATCTGCGGGAAGGTCGTCTCATGGCCCTGGCCGATATGTTGCGTGCCCGTGATCAGCGAGATCGTGCCGTCAGCCTCGAAGCGCACGTCGACATTCTCGTCCGGCGGGCCGCCGGTGGCCTTGATGTGATAGGCGAAGCCCAACCCGCGCAGCCGGCCTCGCCCCGCGCTGTCGCGACGCCGCGCCTCGAAGCCCGCACGGTCGGCACGACCCAGCGCAAGGTCGAGCGATTCGGCGAAGTGGCCGCTGTCGACCTCGAAGCCCAGGGCATTGGTCATCGGCATCGCCTCGGGCGGCACCATGTTCCAGCGCCGGAGGTCGGCACGGTCGAAGCCGGTCTGGCGCGCCGCCGCGTCGATCAGCCGTTCGACGATGTTGATCGCCTCGGCGAAGCCCGGTCCGCGCGTCACCCCGATCGGTGCGGTGTTGGTGACCACGGCGACGACATGCAGCGCGATCGCGGGGATGCGGTACACCGAACCCTGCAGGTGGATGTACTGGTAGGTCTGCACGCCGCCGCCGGCGCCGGCCATGTAGGCGCCGAGATTGGCGAGACTCGAAATCCTCAGGGCGAGGAATTTGCCCTGCGCGTCGAGCGCCAGCGACGCCTCGGCCCGCATGTCGCGGGCGGCGTGATCCGACAGGAACACTTCGCCGCGGCTCGCGATCCACTTGACCGGCCGGCCGACCCTGCGCGCCGCCCACAGGACCAGCGCGTGCTCGACATAGGCGAAGTTCTTCGCGCCGAAGCCGCCGCCCACGTCGGGCGCCACGAACCGCACGTCCTTCGGCTCGACCCCGAGCGAGCGGGCAACGTGGTTGCGGTTGATGTGGATGTTCTGGCTGGAGACCTGGAGCGTATAGCGGCCGGTTGCGGGATCGAACGTGCCGACGCCACCCCGCGGCTCCATCGGGTTCATCACGATGCGATGGTTGTCGAGTTCGAGCGACACGACATGCGCCGCCGCGGCGAAGGCTGCCTCGGCGCCCGCCGTGTCGCCGGTGCGCCAGTCGAGGCAGGTATTGCCGGGGATCTCGTCCGCAAGCTGGGGCGCGCCGGGTGCGCGGGCGGCCTCGGGCGATGTCACGGCCGGCAGCGGTTCATAGTCCACGACCACCAGCTCCGCGGCATCGAGCGCCTGCGCGTGCGTCTCCGCCACGATCAATGCCACCGGCTCGCCGGCAAAGCGCACCTTGTCGCTGGCCAACAACGGCTGGGCTGCGAAGGCGAAAGGCTCGCCGGTCTGGATATTCGCCTCGGCATAGGGGCGCAGCGGCTTCAGCCCCTCCGCCATGGCCTGGGCGCCCGTGAGGACGGCGAGGACGCCGGGAGCCGTCCGGGCCGCGGTGGCCTCGATCGACCGGATGAGCGCATGGGCGTGCGGCGAGCGCAGAACGACGGCCTGGGCCAGACGATCGAACGTCAGGTCGTCGAGATAGGCGCCCTGGCCGGTGACGAAACGCGCGTCCTCGCGCCGCCGGGGCGAGTCTCCCATCCGTTCGATCGTCATGTGCGCAGCGTCTCCGCGTTCTGGGCCTGGCGCTTCTCGTCCCACCAGTCACGCATCTGCAGACCCCAGTAGGCAAGCTGCGTCGCCGCCCGGCCGGCGGATCCCCCCGCCCAGCCGGTGCCGAAGGGCGCGAACAGGAGGCAGCGCGAGGGATCTCCCAGAATGCCGGCGGCGACCGCATCCGCTCCCGCGGCCGTCTGGGCGACGCCGTGGCCGCCGAAGGCCGAGCAGACCCAGAGCCCGGGCTCGATCTCGCCCACCTGGGGCATCTTGTGCGGCGCGTAGCCCATGATGCCGGGCCAGGCGTGGGCGATCTCGATATGGCCGAGCTGCGGATAGACCGAGAGGATATCGCGCCGCATCATGTCGCGAAGTCGCTTGGGCTCCGTCGTGTCGGTCGTGATGCGGCCGCCCCACAGCAGCCTGTCGCGATCGACGATGCGGTAATAGTCGCCGGCGCGGCGCGTGTCGGAGATCGCGCCGGTCCACTGGATCGCTTCGCCGAGCCGGGGCCCGAGCTTCTCGGTGACGGCGACATAGGTCGCGACCGGCAGCACCGCGCCGGCGAGGCGCCGATGCACCGGCCCGAGATCGGCATTTCCCGCCAGCACGACGTGATGCGCCGTCAGGCTGCCCTGCGGCGTGCGCACCCGCCAGCCGCCCCCCGCGCCGTCGCCCTCGCGTGCGAGCTCGATGACATCGGTCCGCTCATAGATCTTGCCGCCCCGTCGTTCGATGGCGCCGGCGAGCGCCAGCGCGAAGTTCAGCGGATGGATATGGAAGGCGGTCGGATCGTGGATCGCCTGATGGTAACGTGCCGTCGCGAGCACGTCGCGCACGCGCGAGGTCTGCCACGGCTCGAAGGCGGCGCCCAGCTGTTCGGCGAGTTTGCGCGTGCGATCGGCGAAGCCCGTGCCCTGGTCGGTGCGAGAGACGCTGAGCTTGCCGCGGCCCATCAGGATGTCGGGCCGTCCAAAGTCCGTGATCGCCTCACGGACGATGGCCACGCCCCGTCGCGACTGCGCATAGAGCTGGCGGACGTGCTCGAGTCCCAGCCGGTCGACCAGCGCGCCGGATCGCTGGGCGTAGCCGGCCCCCACGAAGCCGCCATTGCGGCCCGATGCGCCCCAGCCGATGCGCCGACGCTCCAGCAGCGCGACCCGCTTGCCCTTCTGCGCCAGCAGCCGCGCCGTGTGCAGGCCCGCGAAGCCGCCGCCCACGACGACGACATCGGCCACTTCCTGCGTGGCCAGCGCTGGGCGTACCTTGTCCGCGTCTCGCGTAGCGGCATACCAGCTGGCCGGATAGTCGAATTCGGTCATGTCCATTCTTCTCCGCGAGAAGAGGTGCCATGGGAAGGCTTGCGCGGCCACCTCCTCTCCCGCACTAATTTTGCCGGAGACTTTCTACCCGCTTCCGCAATTCCGGAGGATGCATGTCGATCGATTTCGATGCGGTGATCATCGGCGCAGGCTTTGGCGGCATGTACATGCTGCACAAGCTTCGCCAGAAGGGCTTCACGGCGCGCGTGTTCGAGGCCGGCAAGGGCGTGGGCGGGACCTGGTACTGGAACCGCTATCCCGGTGCGCGCTGCGACGTCGAGAGCGTCCAGTATTCATACCAGTTCGATCCCGACCTGGAGCAGGAATGGGAATGGAGCGAGCGCTACGCCACCCAGCCCGAGCTCTTGCGCTACGCCAACCACGTCGCCGACCGCTACGACCTGCGCCGCGACATCCGCTTCGAGACGCGGGTGAGCAAGGCCGTCTTCGACGAGACCGCCAACCTGTGGCAGGTCGAGACCGAGAAGGTCGGCGGCGCCGCCGACAAGGTCACGGCCCGCTTCGTGATCACCGCGATGGGTTGCCTGTCCTCGCCCAACACGCCGAAGATTCCCGGCCTCGAGGATTTCAAGGGGCCGACCTATCACACCGGCAACTGGCCGCACGAAGGTGTCGACTTCACCGGCAAGACCGTCGGCGTGATCGGCACCGGTTCCTCGGCCATCCAGTCGATCCCGGTGATGGCGGAGCAGGCGAGGCACCTCACCGTCTTCCAGCGCACCGCCAACTACACCGTGCCGGCGCACAACAAACCGCTCGACCCCGACTATGTGCGCGAGGTGAAGGCGAAGTATCCTGAGATGCGCAGGCGGGCCAAGACCAAGCCGGCCGGCATCGATTTCACGATCAACCCCGCCTCGGCCGCCGAGACGCCGGAGGAGGAGCGCAATCGCCAGTTCCAGGCGCGCTGGGACTATGGCGGGCTGGGTTTCATGGCCTCCTTCTCCGACCTGCTGCTGAACGACGAGTCCAACAAGGTTGCGGCCGATTTCGTGCGCGCCAAGATCGGCGAGGTCGTGAAGGACCCGAAGACCGCGGCGGCGCTGGTGCCGAAGAACATCATCGGCTGCAAGCGGCTGTGCGTCGACACCGGCTACTGGGCGACCTTCAACCGGCCGAACGTGACCCTGGTCGATATCAGCGACGAGCCGATCGAGCGCATCACGCCGACCGGCCTGCGTGCCAGGGGCGAGGATTTCGCCTTCGACTGCCTGGTCCTGGCGACGGGCTTCGACGCGATGACGGACGCCCTGCTCAAGGTCGACTTTCGCGGCCGCGGTGGCGTCACGTTGAAGGAGCGCTGGAACGAGGGGCCGAAGACCTATCTCGGCCTGACCGTCGTGGGCTTTCCCAACCTGTTCATGATCACCGGCCCGGGCAGCCCCTCGGTGCTCACCAACATGCTTCCCTCGATCGAACAGCATGTCGATTTCATCGCCGACTGCCTCGAAGCTTTGCGCAACAAGGGCAAGACCGTGATCGAGCCGGTGCCGGAGGCGCAGGAGGAATGGGTCGGCCATGTCGGCGACGTGTCCAACATCACGCTGCGTTCGACCTGCAGCTCCTGGTATGTCGGCGCCAACATTCCCGGCAAGCCGCGCGTGTTCATGCCGTATATCGGCGGCCTGCCGGCCTACATCGAGGCCTGCGAGAAGGTCGTGGCCAACGGCTACGAGGGCTTTGCGCTGGCCTAAGGCACGTCGTCCTGTGCCATACGAAATGCCTCTCCGCCCGCGTATGACGCGGGCGGAGAGGGCGCGTTGGAAGTATGGCCATAGATCATTGACGACAGCTATCGTATCGCCCTAAGTGTTAACGTGGTGGTTAACTAATGGCGGTGCTGGCCGATGCGAAGAATCCTAGCCATCGTCGTCGCGGTCGTCCTGGCGACCATTGCGGCGATCCTGATCTACGCGGCGACCCGGCCCGATTCGTTCCGCGTTGAACGCACGGCGACGATGAACGCGCCGGCGGAGAAGATTTTCCCCTACATAGACGGGCTGAAGCGCTGGACCGAGTGGTCGCCCTATGAGGGGCGCGACCCGGCGATGAAGCGCACCTACAGCGGCGCCGAAAGCGGCAAGGGCGCCGTCTACGAATGGGACGGCAACGACAATGTCGGCAAGGGCCGCATGGAGATCGTCGATTCGACGCCGCCGCACAGGGTGGTGATCAAGCTCGATTTCCTGAAGCCCTTCGAAGGTCACAACATGGCCGAGCTGATCGTGGAACCGAAGGGCGGCCAGACGATTGTCACCTGGGCGATGTACGGTCCCAGTACCTTCATGACCAAGCTGATCGGCACCTTCATGGACATGGACGACATGATCGGCCGGGATTTCGCGGCAGGACTGGCGAAGCTGAAGACCGTCGTCGAGAAGTGACGTCACACTTATCGAGGAGGATCACATGAACCGCATGCTGCGCACGCTTGCCGTCGTTCTGGCGATGGGCTCGACGGCCGCGCTGGCCCAGACGCCGGCACCGGGAACCCTGCCGCCGGGAGTCTTCGCCGCGGAGCGCGACATCGCGCTGGCGACGGCCGGCACCTACACGCTCGACGAGCAGCACACCGCGGTCATCGTCCGCGTTTCCCATATCGGCTATTCGCAGAGCGTGTTCCGCTTCGACCGCGCCAAGGGCTCGCTCACCTGGGATCCCGCGGCAATCGACAAGTCGAAGCTCCAGGCTTCGGTCGAGACGGCTTCCATCACGACCAATGTGAAGGGCTTCGCCGAGGAGCTGGCGGGCGACAATTTCCTGAAGTCGAAGGCCTTCCCCGAAGCCACTTTCGTCTCGACGTCGTTCAAGCCGATCGACAAGACGCGCGGCAAGGTCGAGGGACAGTTCACCTTGATGGGCAAGACCAGGCCGGTCACCTTCGACGTCGAGCTGGGCGGCGCGGGCAAGGGATTCGAGGGCAAGCCGCGGATCGGCATCCATGCCGTAGCGACGATCAATCCGCAGGACTACGGGCTGCCGCCGCTCTTCACCGACCCCATCCAGATTCAGATCGATACCGAGTTCGAGAGGAACCCGTAACCGCGGAGGATGAAATGGCGGTCCAGCCTTATCTGTTTTTCAACGGCCGCTGCGAGGAGGCGCTCGCCTTCTATCAGGAGAAGCTCGGCGCCAAGATCGAAATGATGATGCGCTTCAAGGAGAATCCCGATACCGGCGCGGCGGACCACATCAAGGTCGATCCCGAGGCGGTGATGCATGCCAGCCTGCGGATCGGCGATGCGATGATCCTGTGCTCGGACGGCATGGCAAACAACGGCAAGACCAACTTCCAGGGCTTCTCGCTTGCCCTCGATGTCGCGACCGAAGCGGAGGCCGACAAGGCGTTCGAGGCGCTGGCCAAGGACGGCCAGATCCAGATGCCGATCGGCAAGACGTTCTTCTCGCCGCGCTTCGGCTGCGTCGCCGACAAGTTCGGCGTCTCGTGGATGGTGATGGTGCCGCAGGAGATGTGAGGCCTGGGCCTCGCAATGGAGTGCGCCACAGGCGTGGCGCGCTCCATTGATCGTTCGACGACGAAGAAGACTACTTCTTCTCGACGTTGGCCGAGCGCAGGGGCACGCCGAATTCGCGGCGGCAGACCTCGGCCAGGACCTCGACGCCCTTGCGGATCGTCTCGGGCTCGGGATTGGCGAAGCAGAGCCGCAGGCGCGAGCGGGCATAGTCCTTGTTGGTCGACCACTCCTGGCCGGGATTGAGCGAGACGCCGGCGGCCAGCGCCGCCTGGGCGAGCTTCGTCGTGTCCACGTTGTCGGGCAGCTTGATCCAGAGATAGATGCCGCCCTCGGGGTCGCCGAACTCGGCCTCGGTGCCGAACTGCTCGGCCAGCGCCTCGCGCAGGACCTGCAGCTTGACCGCCAGGGTCTTGTTGAGCTTCGGCACGTGGTTGGCGAAATGCTGCGTGCAGAACTCCGCCAGCACCATCTGCTCGAGCGCGCCGGAGCCGGCGTCCTGCTTGAGGCCGAGGATGCGACCGAGAATGTCCCACTTGGCCACGATGTAGCCGACCCGCAGCGCCGGGGCGATCGACTTGGAGAAGGAGCCGATGAAGATGACGCCTTCGCCCTTGGCCATGGCGTAGAGCGAGCGCGGACGCTTGCCGCTCCAGATCAGGTCGGAATAGCACTCGTCCTCGAAGATCATGACGCCGTACTCGGCGGCGATCTTCAACAGCTCGGCGCGGCGCGCCTCGCCCATGATGGCGCCGGTCGGATTCTGCACCGTGGGGATCGTGTAGATGTACTTGGGCTTGATGCCCTTCTGCTTCAGCTCCTCGAGCTTCTGCTTCAGTACGTCGAGCCGCAGCCCCTCGCCGTCGAGCGGAATGCCCACGACGTTGGCGCCCAGCTTGTTCAGCTTGGTGAGCGCGCCGCCATAGGTCTCCTGCTCGATGATGACGGTGTCGCCTCTGGTCACCAGCAGGCTGTTGATCAGGTCGAGCCCCTGCATCGAGCCCGAGGTGATCAGGATCTCGTCCGGGGCGCACTCGATGCCGGCATGGTCCTTGAGCTTGGCCGAGAGGAACTCGCGCAGCGGCTTGTAGCCCAGCGGTCCGCTGTTCAGGCCGTAGGTCGCAAGCGTGGCGCCCTCGCGCGTCAGCACCGAAGTCGCCGCATCGATCAGCGCCTGGACGGGCACGTTCCCGGCGTCGTTATGGCCGCCGATGAAGTTGTACTTGGGGAATCCGTTCCACTTGGCGGCGGGAGCGGGCGTGCCGGGCGCCAGCAGCGGCGCGAAATCGAACGGAGCGGTCATTGTCGTTTCCTCTTTGGTTGGCCAATTGCTGGGCCAACCAAAGAGGATTCGCAACAGATTTGCGCCGAATCAGGCCGTCGCGCGGAACGAATCGGTATGGGCCATGTCCCAGGCCCGCCGCCACCGCTTGTCGCTCGTGCCCGACACCAGCTCGCCTTCGGCCAGCGCCGGATAGAGGTCGGCGAAGGTCGCGACCTCGCTCGCCGAGACGCGACGGGAGATGTGGATGGGCTTGAAGTCGGTCGGATGGTCGAGGCCGGCGGCGGCGGTGAGTTCGGCCAGTTCGTGCAGGGTGGCGCGGTGGAAATTGACCACCCGTTCCATCTTGTCCGGCACGACCAGGGCGCGCTGGCGCGTCGGATCCTGGGTGGCGACCCCCGTGGGGCAACGGTCGGTATGGCAGGACTGCGACTGGATGCAGCCGACCGCGAACATGAAGCCGCGCGCCGAATTGCACCAGTCGGCGCCCAGCGCCATCGCGCGGATGATGTCGAAGGCGGTGATGATCTTGCCGGCGACTCCGATCTTGACCCTGTGGCGCGCGCCGATGCCCACCAGGGCGTTGTGCACGATGTGCAGGCCCTGCCGCATCGGCTTGCCGACATGGTCGAGGAACTCCATGGGCGCGGCGCCGGTGCCGCCCTCCTTGCCGTCGACGACGATGAAGTCGGGATAGATGCCGGTCTGCAGCATCGCCTTGCAGATCGCGAGGAACTCCCATTCATGGCCGACACAGAGCTTGAAGCCGGCCGGCTTGCCGCCCGAGAGGCGGCGCATCTCGGCGATGAACTTCATCATCTCGATGGGCGTCGTGAAGGCGGTGTGGTGCGAGGGCGAGATGCAGTCCACGCCGACCGGCACACCGCGCGTCAGGGCGATCTCCTCGCTGACCTTGGGGGCCGGCAGCACGCCGCCATGGCCGGGCTTGGCGCCCTGGCTGAGCTTGAGCTCGACCATCTTGACCTGCGGGTTGGCGGCACCGGCGGCGAACTTCTCGGCCGAGAAGGTGCCGTCGGGGTTGCGGGCGCCGAAATAGCCGGAGCCGATCTCCCAGATGATGTCGCCGCCGCCCTCGCGATGATAGGGGCTGTAGCCGCCCTCGCCGGTATCGTGCGCGAAGCGGCCCAGCCTGGCGCCGCCGTTGAGGGCGCGGATGGCGTTGGCGCTGAGCGACCCGAAGCTCATCGCCGAGATGTTGAAGATCGACGCGGAGTAGGGCTGCGTGCAGTCGGGCCCGCCGATGGTGATGCGGAACGGTTCCTTGCTGACTGGCGTGGGCGAGATCGAGTGCGTCATCCACTCGTAGCCTTCGGCATAGACGTCGTAGTTGGTGCCGAAGGGCCGCACGTCCAGCACCAGCTTGGCGCGCTGGTAGACGATTGCGCGCCGGTCGCGCGGAAACGGCAGGCCGTCCTTCTCGCCCTCGAAGAAGTACTGGCGCATCTCGGGCCGGATCGCCTCGAAGATGAAGCGCATGTGGGCGGCGATGGGATAGTTGCGCAGCACCGCGTGCTTGGTCTGGAAATAGTCGTAGAGGCCCACGAGGGACAGGAAGAGGGCGATGGCGAATGCGACGCCGATCCACCAGGAACGGGGATCGACAGCCCAGGCGATGCCCAGCAGCACGGCGAAGGCGGTCGCCAGCGTCCAGGTGATGAATCGCGGCGTGAGCGGCAGCGGCATCGATTTCATTCGGTTTCCTCAGGCTTCATTGGCGGGCCGGATGCCCGCCCTCACTCTAGCGCAGTTAACTGCGTTCGAATGACACGCTCTTGACGACCGCGTAAACCGGTCGCCCGGGGATGAGGGCCAGCCGATCGACCGACTTGGCCGTCAGCCGGGCCACCAGGACGGCGCCGTTGCAGTCCAGTCGGATGTCGGCCTGCGCCGTCGAGGTCGGAACGATCGACACGACCCGCCCCGCCAGCACGTTCAGCGCGCTGATCTCCTGGGGCCGCTGCAGGCTGAGCATCACGTCCCGTGCCCGGATATAGGCGCGCACCGGTGCGCCGATGGCCGCCTCGAGCCGCGGCACCTGCAGTTCCCCTGCGGCGCTTTCCAGGACCGACAGGTGGAACGTCTCGTCGTGGCGGACGATCCTCGCGTCCAGCACCGCGCCGCCGTCGGCGGCATCGGCCATGGGCAGGATGTCCTGGACCGGCCCGACCGCCGTCACCGTGCCCTCGCTCAGGATCACGACGGTCGTGGCGAGACGCGCGACCTCGGCAACGGAGTGGCTGACGTAGAGAATGGGCACACCGGCTTCGTCGCGCAGCCGCTCGATGAAGGGCAGGATCTCGGCCCGCCGCGCTTCGTCGAGCGAGGCCAGCGGCTCGTCCATGAGGAGCAGCCGCGGCCTCGCGAGCAGGGCGCGGCCGATCGCGACGCGTTGCTTCTCGCCGCCCGACAGCGAGTCGGGCTGGCGCTCGAGCAGATGGCCGATGCCCAGCAGCTCGACCACCGACCCGAGATCGGCCGCCGCGCCGCCGTCGCCACGGACGAACCAGCGCCCGTAGAGCAGGTTGCGCCGCACGCTGAAATGCGGAAACAGGCGGCTGTCCTGGAAGACGTAGCCGATACGCCGTTTGTGCGCGGGCACGAAGAGGCTGCGCTCTGTGTCGACGAGCGTCTGGCCGTCGATCGCGACGCGACCGCGGTCGGGACGGATCAGCCCGCCGACGATGCTGACCAGGCTGGTCTTGCCCGAGCCCGAGCGGCCGAACAGGGCCGTCAGCCCCGGTGCGGCCGTGAAGCGGGCCTGGAGCCGGAAACTGCCACGCCTGTGGTCGACGTCGACCTCGAGGCTCATGCCGTCTGCCGCCGCGCGCCGATGCGCTTGGCCAACAGCTCCGAGCCGAGCAGCGCCAGCATGGAGAGGGCGATCGACACCAGGGTGAGCCGCATCGCGGCGGCGTCGCCGCCCGGCACCTGGGTCAGGGTGTAGATCAAGGCCGGCAGCGTCTGGGTCTCACCCGGGATGTTGGACACGAAGGTGATGGTGGCGCCGAACTCGCCCATCGACTTGGCGAAGGCCAGGATCGCGCCGGCGATGATGCCGGGCAGGCAGAGCGGCAGGGTGATGGTCGCGAAGACCCAGAGCGGATGGGCGCCCAGGGTGCCCGCGGCCGCTTCGAGTCGCTGGTCGACGGCCTCGATGGACAGGCGGATGGCGCGCACCAGCAGCGGAAAGCCCATCACGGCGCAGGCCAGCGCCGCGCCGGTCCAGCGGAAGGAGAAGACGATGCCGAATTCCTCGGCCAGGAAGCTGCCGATCGGGCCGCGCCGGCCGAACGAGAGCAGCAGCAGATAGCCGGTGACGACGGGCGGCAGGATCAGCGGCAGATGGACCAGCGTGTCGAGCAGGCTCTTGCCCCAGAAGCGTCGGCGCGCCAGCAGCCAGGCGATGGCGATGCCGAACGGCAGGCTGCAGAGCGTCGCCGTCGTGGCGATCAGGAGGCTCAGCCGTACGGCCGTCCATTCGTCCGGAGTCATGTCCTCTTCCGATCAGGAAGGCGATATAGTCCTTCGGATATAGCGCTGCGTCCAGAGCCTGGTCGCCGCAGCGAGCCCGCGGCGCAGCGCGACCAGGGCGATCGCCAGCAGGGAGACCGCCAGCACCTTCTGCGCCGGCCGCGGCACCAGCTCGGGATCGAGGTTGGCGGCCAGCACGCGCATCGGATCGATCCCGTTCACCAGCCCGTACCAGGACGCTTCGAACACGACCGTGATCAGGGTGGCGGCGGCGGCGAGCAGGAACAGGCCGCCGAAGCCCGTGCGGAGCCTCGACGGCAGCATGCGCCACAGCATCAGCCAGGCGAACAGTCCGGCGGCGAAGGCGGCCTCGCCGATCTTGACCTTGGACTGGATGAAGAAGTGCAGGAGGGCCAGCGCGACCGCCGGATAGACCAGCCAGTGCAGGCGCTTCCAGTTGCGCTTCAGCCGCTTCTGCCAGCCGTTGGTCGAGGTGATCGCCAGCGCCACGAGGGCGAGCAGGGCCACGAAGCCGATGGTGAGATAGAAGCGCTTCACGATCTCCGTGGCGACGACGATCAGGTTCCATTTCTGATCGAGCACGTAGATCAGCAGGTGGGCGACGGCGTAGAGGGCGGCCGCGACGCCGACCCGTCGCCGGATGTGGATCAGCGGAGACCAGTCGAAGACGGCGCGCGCCGGCGTCAGCGCCAGCGATACCAGCAGGAACGCGACGGCCCAGTCGCCGGTGGCATGCGTGGCGAGCGTCACGGGCCGCGGATCGAGATCGCCCGTGTACCAGCGCCAGGCGAGATCGATGGCGGGCAGGCAGAGGGCGACCAGCGTCGCGAGCCTCAGCCAGGAGATGATTCGCTGATTGGACACGCGAAAACCCTATCCGATGGCGCGATCAACGGCGGGTCAAAGATACGTCATCGCTGGTTGCCGAACAGGAAGCGCCAGGTGGCGATCGCGGGCGCCGCCTCCACACCGTAGGGACGCAGTCGTGACGTCGTGAACAGGGAGCGTGCGGCGGCACCCACGGTCGCGACGTCCGCGCCCTCGATCAGGGCGACCCATTCGGCCTCGTCGGCCCTGGGATGATCCATGCTCTTGTCCTGCAGAGGCGCGTGCATCACCTCGAGGTCGTTCTCGCCAACCGCCGCGCCCAGGACGCTCGGCCGCGCGATCAGTTTCGGCAGCACCTGCGTGGACAGGAATTCGACCAGCGCCTTGCGTCGCCGTGGATCGGGGACAAAGCGCACCGTCGCCAGCGCCGCGCCGACGCCATGCGTCTGGTCGATCTGGATGCGCAGCGTCAGGCGCTTGAAATGCGTGAAGCGCGCCATCACCCTCTGGCTCCAAGGCGTCTGGTGATCGAGCGTCTGGAGATAGTTCGGCGTGCCGAGGATGGCGACGGTGTCGCACTCGTAGACGGCAAGATATCGCGGCGTCCCGCGGACCGCGGCGTAGCGCCGGCCGCGATGGAATCCCGGCAGGTTCACGCGATCGTCGATATGCTCGCGATTGTACCACTCGTTGTAGTCGCGCTCGTCCCGCGCCGACACGTCGGTGAACGTGAGCAGCATTCCCTTGCCGAGGAGGGACATCATGACTCCTGTCGTGGACGCTCCGGATCCACGCTCAACCTAACATCTTGCGGCGGGCGATACATCTTCCGTGGCTGCCCATCGCAGCGGCCAGCAGGTGCTTGTCAGGCGCCGCCACTCAGGTAGTTCAGCGCGAGCAGAGCGAGCGCGAGACACACGGCGGCCCAGAACCGCCAGCCCAGGAATATCCGGTAACCAAGAGGAGGCGGTCCGTGACGGCTCGACTGGGGTAGCGTGTCGACGATGCGTCGGGCGGTGCCCGCGGCGTCGCCCAGGGTCCAGCGCGTGTCGGGCAGGTTGACGAAGGTCGCGGCCAGGGACTTCGCCGCCTCGACGCGCGGCAGCAGCGCCAGGCGCGCCGCCTCCTGCCAGGGGTCGATTCCGATACGCGCCAGCGCCCCAAGGACGGTTATGTCCTCGCCGCTGTTTGGGGCGTCGCTTCTTTCGGTGCCGACGACGGTGAACAGAAAGGCGGTGTAGCGGGCCCGGCTCAGCGCATAGTCGGGAAGAACGGTCATGGTCACCAGGTCGGACGGGAGTGCAAGGGGAGATGGGGGCGTGCGGCTGCGGGAGCGCGCGCGGCGTCGAGCGCCTTCAGGAGTCAGGAGTTCTGCTGGAACTCGCGTCCCTCGGATTCGAGGTTGCGGCTGGGCGTGAGCTGCACCAGCAGGAAATAGAACGCCAGCGCCAGAGCGCCCCAGATCAGCCAGCTCGCGAGACTTGCTTTCGGCTTGGGCAACCGCCTTGCGGTCGCGGGCGCGCGCTTCTTTGCCGTCTGACCCGCCCGCTCGGACAGGATGGCCGCCTCCAGCGAGGCGACGCGGGCTTCTTCTGTCTGCGGGATGTCGGCGACGGCGCCCTCGGGCAGCAACGCGACCAGGCGGGCCGCGATCGTTGCGGCCTCGCTTGCCGGTGCCGTCCGGTCGGGCAGTAGAAGGATGGTGGCGGCCAAAGCCTCGGCCGCCGCGTCGCGCGGCAGGGCAGCGAGACGCGCCGCCTCCTGCCACGGATCGATGCCGAGCCGCGACAGGGCGGAGAGCACGGTGACCTCCGTGCCCGCCGCGTCCTGGCCCAGCGAGCCGAACAGGAAGCCGTTATAGGCCGAGTGGCCGAGCGAATATTCCGGACGCAGAGTCATCGAGCCTCCGGCGCAAGTTGCCTGTTCGCCACGGCAAAGGCACGGGCTAGAAGCCCATGCCCCCCATGCCGCCGCCCATTCCACCCATGCCGCCGCCCATGCCGCCGGGACTGCCGCCCTCGCCGGGCAGTTCGGCGATCATCGCCTCGGTGGTGACGAGCAGGCCCGCCACGGAGGCGGCGCCCTGCAGCGCGGTGCGGACGATCTTCACCGGGTCGATGATGCCGGCCTTGATCATGTCGCAGTAGTCGCCCTTCTGGGCGTCGAAGCCGTAGTTGACGTCCTTCTGCTCGAGCATGTGACCGGCGATCACCGAGCCGTCGTGCCCGGCATTCTGGGCAATCTGGCGCACCGGCGCCTGCAGGGCGCGGCGCACGATGTCGATGCCGGCCTGCTGGTCGGGATTGGCGCCGCGGCAGTCCTTCAGCGCGCGCGTGGCATAGAGCAGCGCGGCACCGCCGCCGGCGACCACGCCCTCCTCGACCGCCGCCTTGGTCGCGTGCATGGCGTCCTCGACGCGATCCTTCTTCTCCTTGACCGCGAACTCCGAGCCGCCGCCCACCTTGATGATGGCGACGCCCCCCGCGAGCTTGGCCAGCCGCTCCTGCAGCTTCTCGCGATCGTAATCGGACTCGACCTTGTCGACCTGGGCGCGAATCTGGGCCACGCGGGTCTCGATGTCCTTCTTCTTGCCGGCGCCGTCGATGATGGTGGTGTTGTCCTTGTCGATGTGGACGCGCTTGGCGGTGCCCAGCATGTCGAGCGTCACGCCTTCGAGCTTGGTGCCGAGATCCTCGGAGATCTCCTGCGCCGCCGTGAGGATCGCGATGTCGCCCAGCATGTCCTTGCGGCGATCGCCGAAGCCCGGCGCCTTGACGGCCGCGACCTTGAGACCGCCGCGCAGCTTGTTGACCACCAGCGTGGCCAGAACTTCCGCGTCGATGTCCTCGGCGATGATCAACAGCGGCCGGCCCGACTGCGCCACCAGCTCGAGCAGCGGCAGTACGGTCGAGAGTCCGCTGAGCTTCTTGTCGTGGATCAGGATGTAGGGATTCTCGAGTTCGCAGCTCATCTTGGCGGCGTTGGTAACGAAGTAGGGCGACAGGAAGCCGCGATCGAACTGCATGCCCTCGACGATCTCGAGCTCGGAATCGAGGGTCGTGGCCTCCTCGATGGTGATGACACCCTCGTTGCCGACCTTCTTCATGGCCTCGGCAATCATCTTGCCGATCCCCTTGTCGCCGTTCGCCGACACGGTGCCGACCTGGGCGATCTCCTCGCTGGTCGAAACCTTACGGGCGCGGCGCTTCAGCTCCTCGATCACCCAGTCCGCGGCGAGGTCGATGCCTCGCTTGAGGTCCATCGGGCTCATGCCGGCGGCGACCGACCGCAGGCCTTCGCGCGTGATCGCCTGCGCGAGCACGGTGGCGGTGGTGGTGCCGTCGCCCGCCGTATCGGAGGTGCGGGTCGCGACCTCGCGGACGAGTTGCGCGCCCATGTTCTCGAAGCGATCGGTGAGTTCGATCTCCTTGGCGACGGTGACGCCGTCCTTGGTGATGCGCGGCGCGCCGTAGGACTTGGCCAGCACGACGTTGCGGCCCTTGGGACCGAGCGTGACCTTCACGGAATCGGCCAGCATGTCGACCCCGCGCATCATGCGCGTGCGCGCGTCGCCGCCGAAGCGGACTTCCTTAGCGGACATGGAGTTTCGCCCCCGAGAGGTGTTCTGAATGGGTCGGTCTGGCCGGCAGACCTGATCGGGCCGCGGTGCGGCGCCTGCTGACAAGATGGTGACGAAAGAGGCCAATGGCGAGGATATTCTTTCGGGCCGCCGTTCCAAGGGCCCCCGAGGCGATGTTTCGAAACCTGTGCAACGTCGAATCCCGCCGCGCTTTGAGTGGCAATGACCAGGATTGATCCGGAGCTACAGCGCCTCGAAAAGGCCGAGCAGGACGCTCAGGGGAGGTACTTGCGTCTCGAGAGCTTTCACGACGTACAGGTCGTGGAAGCGGCGCGGGGGCTCTGGGAATGCGCGCTTTGCGCTCTCAAAGAGTATCGAGCGAGAAGGCAACGCCCCGGGAGCGAATGAGGCCGGCCGCTTGTATCGGGGGCGTTGCTGCGCGCGGGCGGGTTTGGTGTCGAACGACCGGAGCGATTTGCCCAGACTCCGCGGCCGTTTGCGCGTATGTTCGCGATCTATCGCGGCGCACGGGAATTCTCTCCTGCGATACCGGGGCAAGACAGCGCTCATGTTGCACCTGGTCCCAACTCAGCTGGACGCGAGGGCTGATCTCCCGCCCGGTGGACGGGCTGGCCTGGAAGCGGCGCGCCTCGTGGCCATCGAACAGTACGGCATCCTCGACACCGCGCCGGAGCCGGCCTTCGACCGCATCACCGCGCTGGCGGCCGACCTCTTCAATGCGCCGATCGCGATCCTGGGTTTCATCGGTGCCGAGCGCGTGTTCTTCAAATCGCATCATGGGCTTGAGGCGACGCAGGCCGGCCGCGGGGACGATCCTGCGGTGCCGGTCATGATGCCCTGGCTTCGCGCCGAGTTCACGAACGGCTTCCACACCGGTACCCCGTTGCACGATCCCGACGGATACGAACTCGGCACGCTGTGCGTCATCGACCGGCGATCGCGTCAGGTCGACGAGCAGCAGCTTCGCCAGCTGCGTGTGCTGGGGGGCATCGCGACCGACTTGCTGGCCATGCGGCTCGCGGCGCGGCGGGCGCTGGCTCAAGCCGAGATCACCGCCAGCGAGGTCGACCACCGCGCGATGAACAGCCTCCAGTTCGTGGCCAGCCTGCTGCAGCTGCAGGGCCGGGCGTCGGGGTCGCCCGAGGCGACGCAGCAGTTGCGCGCGGCCGCCAACCGGGTGCTGGCGGTGGCGCGCGTGCATCGGACCTTTTCGACCCGGGAAACCGCCGGCCGCGTGGCGATCGCGGCCCACCTTCGCAGGCTCTGCGAGGAGCTGTCGACCAGCGTCGGCGGCGAGATCCGGCTCGAGGGCGCCGACGAGTTCGACGTTCCGAAGGAGCAGGTGCTGCCGATCGGCCTGATCGTCAACGAGCTGGTCACCAACGCGCGCAAGCATGCCGGTGACCCGATCACCATCACGTTCCACCGGCTGGCCGGGAGCGACTACGAAATCTGCGTCCTCGACGAGGGGCCGGGCCTGCCCGCGGGCTTCGACGTCACGGCGACGGCGGGTCTGGGCCTCGGGATGAAGGTCGTGGGCGCTCTGGCGGCCCAGCTGCAGGGCAAGCTCACGGCGCATCCCAATCCGGTGGGCCGCGGCTCGTGCTTCAAGGTCATCTTCCCGGTCGCTTGACGAAGGTCCACTTGCTTACCCTCCGAATTCGCCACCGCACCACCTATCTCTACCACGCACCCGTCCGGCTGGGGCCGCATCGGCTGATGCTGCGGCCGCGCGAGAGCAGAGAATTGCGGCTGGTGTCGCACGAGGTGACGGTGACGCCGGCGGCCACCGTCACCTGGGCGCACGACGTGTTCGGCAATGCCGTGGCGACGGCGGGCTTCGAGGGGCTCACCGACCGGCTGATGGTCGACAGCGAGGCGGTGCTGACGCTGGGCGCCGATCCGTGGCCCGTGTTCGACATTGCTGCTGTCGCGACGCGTTATCCGTTCGCCTACACCGATGCCGACTGGCGTGACCTGGGCGCGCTGGTCGTGCCGCAGTATCTCGATCCCGATCGCAAGCTGCTGGCCTGGGCGAACGGGTTCGTGCGCAGCGACCCCACCGACACGCTGTCTCTGCTGAAGGACCTCAGCGCCGGCGTCGCCCAGCAGATCCGCTATCAGAGTCGGGAGAGCGAGGGCACGCGGGCGCCCCTCGAGACCCTGGCCCTCGGGCTGGGATCGTGCCGCGACCTGGCCGTGCTGTTCGTCGAGGCGGCGCGCTGCCTGCGCTTCGGCGCACGGCTCTGTTCGGGCTATCTCTTCAGACCGGATCGGGCGACGGGAAACTACGAAGCCGACTCGACCCACGCCTGGGCCGAGGTCTATGTGCCGGGCGCTGGCTGGATCACCTTCGATCCGACCAACCGCAGCGTCGGCGGGCACAACCTGATCCCGGTCGCCGTGGCGCGGGAGATCTGGCAGGTGACTCCGGTGGCGGGCGACTTCATCGGCGCCAGCGACGCCTTTCGCGGCCTCTGGGTCGACCTCAACGTGACGCCCCTCTGAGAGCGCTGCCGAGCGCGGCGGGGATCAGGGCGCCTTGCGCGCCTTTTCGCCGACCACGATGCGGATGGCGGCGTCGGTCGGGCTGGGTGTCTGGGGCCCGTTGAGGGTGCCGCGGAAGCGGCCCCAGTTGGCCGGCCAGTCTCCCTTGCTCGCATTGAAGCCGGCCGTGCCCAGCGCGTCCACGAGGGCGGCGGCGGCCTCGTGCGTCGCCGGCTCGCTGCCGTCCCGGACCAGCACGACGACGCCGTAGATGCCGGCCACGCCGCCCCAGGTCCAGGTCTGCGGCAACCATCCGGCCTGGCCGAGATCGGCGGAAATGGCCGCGCCGATGGCGGGCGCATCGGAGATCTGGCCCAGCAGGAAGATCGCGGCCTGGGTCCCACTGTAGCGTTGCAGGCTCGCGACGAAGGGCGACGGCGGGGGCGGGGGCGGCTCTGCCGGTGCCGGAGGAGACGCTTGCGCAGCCTTTTCCGGCTGCGGCTCCCGGGCGGCGTCCGGCGTCTTGGAGGTGGCGTCCCTGACCAGCTTGCCCAGGTCGGCGAGACGCCGCCGGATTTCGGCGGCATCGAACAGCGGGTTCCGCGTGGCCTCGGGGGCGGGCGCGCTCTCGCGCGGGGCCCGCGCGGCCCGTTCGGTCGCCTCACGCGCGGCCTGCTCGAACGCCGCGGCCCGCTCGCGCGCTCTGTCCGCCTGATCTGCGAGGGTCGCCGCCTGCGTCCGGGCGAGCGAGACCTCCTGTTCGAGCGTCGCCGCCCGGCCCTGGGCCGTGGCGATCTCCCGTTCGAGGGCGGCCAGCTTTTCGCGCGCTGCCGATGCGTCGCGCTCGTGCTGGGCGGCCTGGCTTTCCAGTCCCTTGTAGTGATCGAGCGCCGACTGTTCGTGAGCGCGCACGGCGCCGCCGTAGCGAAACGCCAGGAAGGTCGTGATGCCCAGCGCCGACACGGCCAGGATGGTGACGACGAGGCTCACGATCATGGCTCTGTCCATGATCGACGCCCATCCCCGCAGCTGATCGATGTCCATGTTCACCGGCTTGTTGGAGCGCATGCCAAGCCCGTGCCCTCCCGGCACTCGATTAACAATCGGCAAATCGCCGCCGTTCGGTGAATTGTCGTGACAAATCGGAGGCATCGTCACGCGCCCGCGGTGGCTCATGCGGAATAGCTGCTGAGCCAGCGTTCAACGACGGATCGGGCCGACCTGTCGAGCGTATGGCGTTGCCCTGCCGATCGGCAGAGCCGCCTGTTTAGGCGCGCCGGCCCTGGAGGACGACAGCCCGGCCTTCATCCTTGAGCCGAACCGTATCGGCGGCGAGCTGTGTCCATCCCCGTCGCGCGCAATCCTTCGCGATAGCCTCCACTTCGAAGAAGCCGAGACGCATGCGTGCCGCGACGGTATCGAGCATCCGCCAGGCGCCGGGCACCATGCCGGACGTCTCTTCCGCAAGAACGGCGCAGAAGTCCCGCGCACGGTTGTCCGGAACGGAAGGCGTAGACATGGACCACTCCTGGGCTGCTCACGACGGCTGCGATTTGCGGCCCCCGGATGCGTTCGGCTTCGTGGGGCGCTGCGTCACCCTATGTCAGATCGGAGAGACTGCCGTCGACACTCTTCCTCGCGATATCCACATCACTTGTCGCCGGCGATGTCGCGGCCTGCCGGCTGAAGCCGGACAGGATCATGCGATGCGAACCATGTCAGATCTAAAGGCTTCGTTGTCCCGCTGGTGGCGGCGGAGTCGTCTCCCAACGCCCCAGCTTGTCGTCCTCGATGAAGCCGATACGCTCAGTGGTTCAACACCCTCATATACTCGGTCGGGCGGCCGTTACGAACCAGGGCGATGCCTTCATGGCCATACAGGGCGCCTCGACGCTGACTCCGGGCCAGCCACATCGTGTCTCCCTCCTGCATCCGGCTCAGGATGGGGGAAAAGTGCTCTTTGAACGCCTCCAGGTCACGGATGCGGTCCACAAGAGGGTGCGGCCCGTCTCCTATGAAGGACAGAAGCCAGTCGGACACCTGCCGAAGGGAAACCTCACGGACGAGTTCGATGTCGTCCGGATTGCTTCGCACTTGTGGAACGCGAGTTTCCATGCCGGCCTCCTCTATCGAGCTTGTATCTCGTCGTACGCGAGGCGGACGAAATGCATGATGACACCGATTGGAACCTGCGGACCCAGAACCGGGAAAATCGCGCGCTTTTCGATCAGATGCACGGCCGGATTCACCGGGTGAGCCCCATCGACAGGCATGTTGCCGTCTGGATTCGAGATGGCGTGCTGTATCCGCTCGCGTAGTGCCTGGGCAATCACATCGTCCTGCACGATGCTCCGCATGATCGTGCGTGCCTGCGACCGGAGCATGCGACAATGTACGGTCGACAGGGATCCACCGATGGATATGAGCATGTCGTTCTCGTAGATCGGGGTGTCGCCATCAGGGTCGTCATCGAGCAGCTGCTGCGCCGAATACTCGTACAATGCGAAGTTTCTCACTGTGGCCGCCTCTCGGCGGCAGAGGCTTGCGTAGTCGCACAGCCATCTCCGCTTCGGTCGGGAGGCATCTGCCAGGAGCGAACCAGCGAAAGGGTCTCGCAGATCACATCGGACCACCTATTCAGGACATCTGGAAAGGACAGGAACATCGAGAGGCCATCGCTTTTCGAGAAGACATATGCTCCCCATGAGGGATTCGGCGGGCCATTGGGAAAGTCCCGCAGGTCCCACCCAATGGAGAGAAGGACATCGACGGAGGTGTCGGCGGGCGTCGCGCACATGATTCCATGCTGGGTCGGCACGGTCGTGCGATAGCAGTTCAACCCATGGATCGAAAACTCGATCCGATTTCCTTCTTGGAAGAGATAGGTGGTCAGGCTGTTTGCGAGCCTCTGCCGTGGCAGAACGCTCCGTCGGGCCAGATCCGGCGGAAGGTAGGTTGCGGTGCGCGCCGCTACGATGAAGTCCTGATCGCCCGAGGCGGGGCGGCCTGCCTCTCTGGGGTAGTATGTGTTCAAGGACGGAATACAGAGAGGCGAGGGGTTGCGGTCGGAGAGCCAGAACGCCACTCCAAATCCTTGCTGTCTCGTGTTGAGGCGTCCCAGTTGCTCGCGGGCCGGGGGAACGTCGATGTAGGGCTCCGGCACGCGGAAAAATTTCCCGCTGATCTCGTAGTCGACGTAGGCGGGAGGCGGGGCACTTCCATCGCTTCGCGACTGGGCCACAACCGGGGCAAGGGCGGCGGCAAGGACGGCAATCGCGAGAAGTATCGACGAGCGTCCGGGCATCGGGTCTCCTGTCGGCTGGCGCAATGGGGCCGAGGCTCGCATCTCATCGAACGTTGCCAAGCGGCGGGCGCGTTCGCAAGCCTGCCTGCCGACCGTCGGCACTCGAACCCGCGGACGACAAAAAGCTTCGTTTCATCTCGCCGCAGCTGCCGTCTGGTCTATGCTCCGGACGCTCCGGGAGGAAAACATGAAAATCGCCAGGATCGAGGATCTTCACTGCGACGCCGGTTGGCGCGACTTCTCCTTTCTCAAGGTCACGACCGACGACGGGCTGGTCGGCTGGTCGGAATACAATGAAGGCTATGGCAGCGCCGGCCTCACCGCCGTGATCCGGCGCATGGCGCAGGGACTGATCGGTCAGGACCCGCGTCCCATCGAGCGCATCATGTCGACGCTCTATGCCGTCACCCGCCAGGCGCCCGGTGGCATCAATCAGCAGGCGATGGCCGCCATCGAGAATGCGCTGATCGACGTGAAGGCCAAGGCGCTGGGCATCCCCGTCTGCGAGCTGTTCGGCGGGCCGGTGCGCGATCGCCTGCCGCTCTACTGGTCGCATTGCGGCAGCTACCGGTTCCGCAACGCCGAGGTCATGGGTGTCGAGCCGGTGCGCTCGCTCGACGACCTGGTGAAGCTCGGCCGGCATGTGAAAGAGCGCGGCTTCAAGGCGCTCAAGACCAACATCTTCCGTTTCGATCTCGATCCGCCGAACATGTACCAGCCGGGCTTCGGCCGCAGCCCGGGCGGGCCGGAGCTGAACGCCGACGGCGCCGTGCTGGGCGCGATCTCCGACGGGCTGGCGGCCTTCCGCCAGGGCGCCGGTCACGAGATGGGGATCCTTCTCGACACCAACTTCAACTTCAAGACCGAGGGCTACATCAAGGTCGCGCGGGCCTGCGAGCCCTATAACCTGTTCTGGATGGAGATCGATTCCTACGATCCCGAGGGGCTGCGCCTGATCCGCGACCGCGCCTCGATGCCGATCGCCTCCTGCGAATCGCTGTTCGGCCGGCGCCAGTTCAGGCCCTACTTCGAGAACCGCTCGATCGACGTCGCGATCATCGACGTGCCATGGAACGGGCTGGCGGAGTCGCTGAAGATCGCGTCGATGGCCGAGGCCTATGAGATCAACTGCGCGCCGCATAATTTCTACGGCCACATGTCGACCCTGATGAGCGCCCACCTGTGCGCCGCCATGCCGAACTTCCGCATCATGGAAATCGATATCGACGACGTGCCGTGGAAGGACGATCTGGTGACTCACCCGCCGGTGATCCAGAATGGCGAACTGATCGTGCCCACCCGGCCCGGCTGGGGCGCCGACATCAACGAGGAGGCGGTCAAGGCGCATCCGCCGAAGAACCCGCATCCCTGAGAGGACTGAAGACATGGTCTACGAGTTTCGCACCTACACGCTGGCGCCCGGCAAGATGCCGGAATATCTCAAGGCCGCCGAGACGATCGGCCGCCCGGCACGCGGCAACAATTACGGCGTCAACCACGGCTACTGGACGTCGGAGTTCGGCGCGCTGAACCAGATCTGGCATCTGTGGAAGTACGACAGCTTCGAGGAGCGCACGCGCCTGCGCACCGAGCTGCAGAAGAACAAGGACTGGACCGAGAAGTACCTGCCGATCGTGCGGACCTGCGTGGTCCGCCAGGACCTGCGCCTGATGAACCCCGTGGTCGACATCAGGCCGGACGACGGCACCACTGGCAACATCTACGAGTTGCGCATCTACCGTTGCGGCCTGGGCGGCGCGGTGCAGTACGGCAAGGACTTCAAGGAAGTCCAGGCGGCGCGCGAGAAGTACTCGCCGATCTGGGGCGCCTGGACCGGCGAGTTCCCGCAGCCCAACGAGTGGATCCATCTCTGGCGCTACAAGAACCTGCAGGAGCGCTTCGAGGCCCGCGCCGCGGCGATGAAGGATCCGGCGTGGCAGGCCTATCTGGCCAAGGGCCCGGCCAAGCTGCAGGAGATGCACTCGACCCTGCTGCTGCCGACCAACTACTCGCCGCTGAAGTAGAACAAGCGACACAAACGAGACGGCCGAAACGAACACCCCCGGGGAGCGATTCCCGGGGGTGGTGGCTTGGAAATTGCGAGGATCGGTGCATGGACACGTTCGACGACAGTCTTGCCTTCGTGAAGTTCGGCGTCGGCCAGCCGGTGACGCGCAAGGAGGATCCGATCCTGCTGCGGGGCGAGGGCCGCTACACCGACGACCTCAATCTTCCGGGCCAGGCTTATGCGGTGATGGTGCGCAGCCGCAACGCGCATGGAATGCTGAAGGGCATCGACACGTCCGAGGCGAAGGGTCTGCCGGGCGTGCTCATGATCCTGACGGCCGCCGATCTCGACGAGGCGGGCTTCGGCCCGCTGATGTGCCCGCTCAACATCCCGCAGCGCGACGGCACGCCGATGAAGACGCCGCCGCGCTGGTCGCTGGCCAAGGACAAGGTGCGCTTCGTGGGCGAGGTGGTGGCCGTCGTGGTGGCGGAGACGGCCGTGCAGGCCAAGGATGCCGCGGAAGCCGTGATGCTCGACATCGAGGAACTGCCGGCCGTGACCAGCCCCGAGGCGGCGCTGGCCGAGGGCGCACCGCAGATCCATGACGATGCGCCGGGCAATCTCGTGCTCGATTTCCATTTCGGCAACGCCGAGGCCGTCGCCAAAGGCTTCGCCGAGGCCGCGCACGTCACGCGGCTCGAGATCGATTCCCAGCGCATCGTGGTCAACGCGATGGAGCCTCGCTCGGCGATCGGTTCGTACGACACGGCGAAGGACCGCTGGGTGCTGAACGTCGGCTGCCAGGGCGTGTTCGGCCTGCGCGGCGGCCTGGCCAAGGATGTGCTGAAGGTCACGCCGGACAAGCTCCACGTGCTGACCGGCAATGTCGGCGGTTCGTTCGGCATGAAGGCGCCGCCGTACCCGGAATACGCGCCGCTGCTGCTGGCGGCGAAGAAGCTCGGCCGGCCGGTGAAATGGACCGACGAGCGGTCCGAGAGTTTCCTGTCGGATCATCATGGCCGCGATCACGAGCGCGTCGCCGAGCTGGCACTCGACAAGGACGGCAAGTTCCTCGCGGTGCGGCTGACCGGCTACGGCAATGCCGGCGCCTACATCTATCCGCCGATGCCGGCCACGACGAATGCGGTGAAGAACCTGATCGACGTCTACCGGACGCCGGCCATGGAGGTGAATTCGAAGATCGTCTTCACCAACTGCACGCCGATCGCGGCCTATCGCGGCGCCGGCCGTCCCGAAGGCAACTATTTCATGGAGCGGCTGATCGATACGGCCGCGCGCGAGATGGGCATCGACGGCATCGAACTGCGGCGGCGCAATCACATCGCGCCGGAGCAGATGCCGTACAAGTCGCCGGCCAACAATCTCTACGATTCGGGCGAGTTCCGCGCCATCCTCGACGAGACGCTGCAGATCTCCGACTGGGACGGCTTCGCGGCCCGCAAGGAAGAGAGTGCCAGGCGCGGCAGGTTGCGCGGCCGCGGCGTCGGCAGCTATCTCGAAGTGACGGCGCCGGCCGGCAAGGAGCATGGCGGCATCCGCTTCGAGCCGGACGGCGATGTCACCATGCTGAGCGGCACGCTCGACTACGGCCAGGGCCATGCCTCGGCCTTCGCCCAAGTGCTGACCGGCCTGCTGGGCATTCCTTTCGAACGCTTCAAGCTGCTGCAGGGCGACAGCGACCAGCTCAAGGCGGGCGGCGGCACCGGCGGTTCGCGCTCGGCGCTGGTGGGCGCGGAAGCCTTCCTCGAAGCCAGCAAGAAGGTCATCGACCAGGGCAAGCAGATCGCCGCCCATGTGCTCGAAGCGTCGGTCGCCGACATGGAATTCGACAAGGGGCGCTTCAAGATCGCCGGCACCGATCGCAGCATCGGCATCCTCGAGCTGGCGCAGAAGCTGCGCGACGGTCTGGCGCTGCCGGACGACGTGCCCCAGACGCTCGACGTCGCGCATGTCTCCGATACGCCGCCTTCGTCGTTCCCCAACGGCTGCCATGTCTGCGAGGTCGAGATCGATCCGGAGACCGGCACGATCGAGCTGGTGCGCTACTTCATGGTCAACGACTTCGGAACGGTCATCAATCCGCTGCTGGTCGAAGGCCAGGCGCATGGCGGCGTCGTGCAGGGGCTGGGCCAGGCGATCATGGAGCGCACCGTCTACGACGAGCAGGGCCAGCTGCTGACCGGCTCGTTCACCGACTACGCCCTGCCGCGGGCGCAGGATGCGCCGAGCTTCACGATCCAGAGCCATCCCGTGCCGGCCAAGACCAATACGCTGGGCGTGAAGGGATGCGGCGAGGCGGGCTGCGCCGGCGCGCTGCCGTCGATCATGAACGCCATCGTCGATGCGCTGGGCGGCAAGCACATCGACATGCCGGCCACCCCGGAGAAGGTGTGGCGTGCGCTGAACGGCTGAAGTTCGCTGCCCTTTCCTTCACCTCCCCCGTCTTACGGGGGAGGCCGGGAGGGGGAAGGCAACGCGAAGAATTCTGAGATGAGGATGGGTCCGGGTCTGCGGCCTTCCCCCTCCTGCCAAAGGCGCTGTAAACAGCGCCGGGGCCACCTCCCCCGTAAGACGGGGGAGAAAAGCGCCAAACTCAACCCTTCGCCTCGATCTCGATCGTCTTCTTGACGGCGGGGCGCTCCAGCATGCGGGCATGGTGGGCTTCGAGTGCGGGGAAGTCGCCCGGCGTGCGCTCGAGCTGGTCGCGGAAGCGCCAGTAGACGCGGAAAAGGTGGATGTCGGCGATCGAATAGCGATCGCCCAGGATCCACGTCCGGTCGCCCAGGCGCTTGTCGGCCACGGCATAGAGGTCGCGCGCCTCGGCGACGCCCTGCCGGATCGCCGGATGGATCGTCGAGGCGACGTAGGACATCCATGAGATGGCCTGGGCCTCGGCCTCGATGTCTCCCGCCGGCAACAGGCCGGCCGCCGGATAGGTGCGCGCGAGGTAGTAGAGGATGCCGGCCACCTCGGTGAGCGGGCGGCCGTCGATCATCAGCACGGGAACCTTGCCGACGGGATTCACGGACAGGAATTCGGCGTTGCGCGTTTCCTTGCGGGCGACCGACACGGCGTGCTTGTCGAACGGGGCGCCCACTTCGTGGAGGGCGATATGGGCTGCCATGGAGCTGGAGCCGGGCGAGTAATACAGGGTGAGCATGGCCAACCGTACCATGACTGTCATAGCGGTCGAAGGTTGGTTATCCTGCCGTCATGATCACTCTTCTGCTGTCGTCCCACGCGCAGCGTATCTGGGGCGAGCGCATCGCAGCGGCCGTGCCGCCGGGCACGTTGTCGTTCCTGACCGCCGAGGAGGCGCTGGCGGCCGAGGGTCCCAGCGCCGCCGACATCGCCTTCATGACCCGCGAGGTCACGGGGAAGTCCAGCCCCAGCAACCTGACGCCTGAACTGCGGGGCTTCGACGCGGTGGTCGAGAAGTCGCCGAACCTGAAATGGCTGCAGATCCATCCGGCCGGCGCCGAGCGCCCGATCTATCGCGAGCTGCGGGCGCGCGGCGTCAAGGTGACGACCGCCTCGGGCGCCACGGCGGTCACCGTGGCGCACAGCACGCTGGGCGCCGTGATCGCGATCAACCGGCGCTTCCCGCTGCTGGCGGATGCGCAGCGCCGCCATGCCTGGGAGCCGCGGCTGGCCGAGCGTTCGCCGCGCGACCTCGCGGGCCAGTGCGCCGTGATCGTCGGCATGGGCCCGATCGGGCGCACCATCGCCTCGCTGCTGGCGATGCTGGGCATGCGCACGATCGGCGTGCGCCGGACGGCCGAGCCCGTGGAGCCGTGTGAGAAGGTCGTGGCCTACGAGCAGCTGCACGAGGTTCTGCCGCAGGCCGACTGGCTGATCCTGTGCTGCCCGGCCTCGCCGGTGACGCGCGGCATCGCCAATGCGGCGGCCTTCGCGGCAATGCCCGAGGGCGCCCACCTGATCAACGTGGCGCGCGGTGAAATCGCGGTGGAGCAGGACGTCGTTGCGGCGCTGCAGAGCGGCAGGCTGGCCGGCGCCTATCTCGACGTGTTCGAGCGCGAGCCGCTCGATGCGGCGTCGCCGCTGTGGGATCTCCCCAACGTGCTGGTGTCGCCGCATACCGCCAGCCATTCGCTGGGCCAGAACGAGGCGATCTTCGGCATCTTCCTCGACAACCTGGCGCGCTTTCGCGCCGGTCAGGCGCTGCGCAACGACGTCGACAATCTGGGCTGAAGCGCCTCCGTCACGGCGCGGCGGTCGAGCCGCGCCCGTAGGCCGATAACGACCAGCTTGCCGGGCGTCGAGCCGACGGGCGCCGCATCGATCTCGAAGCGCCGGCCGACGACGTGCAGCGCTACACCGTTCAGGATGCCCTTGGCGCGCAGAACGCCCGTGCCCGGTGCGCTGAGGCGTCGGCCCAGTTCAGCGACATCGATGTCCTCGGGGACGTCCAGTTCGAGCGATTCATAGAGTGAAGCCGCATCCGGCGCGCCGGGTGTCGTGAGTGTTGCCGACAAACGGGGCGGCGCGGCATCGCGCAACCCCAGCAGCAGGTCGGGCGCGATCTCGGCGCGTGTTGCCGCGAGAACCCGCGCGGCCGGACTTTGCAGGGTGAGCCAGGCGAGGGTCTGTTGAAGCGAGGTCTCGTCGACCAGATCGCAGCGATTGGCGACGACGAGATCGGCGGCGCTGAGCTGGCGTGTGATCGTGTCGCCGAGATAGGCGTCTTCGGCCATCGTCCGCACCGTCTCGACATCGGCCATCACCACAATGCCGTCGATGCGATAGGGCAAGAGAAGGGTGACGGCGCTGGCCACCATGCCGGGCAGGGCGACGCCGCTGGTCTCCAGCACCACGCGCTCGATGTCCGGCCGCTGCGCCGGCAGCGTCATCAGCGTGTCCATCAGGTCCGAGCCATAGCTGCAGCAGACGCAGCCGCCGGAGATTTCCAGCGTGTCGCCGTCCGACGACACGATCAGGTCGCGGTCGATCGGCGTCGCGCCGAAATCGTTCACCAGCACCGCGAGCCGCTGGCCGTCGGCGGCGCGCAAGAGGCGATTGACCAGCGTCGTCTTGCCGGTCCCGAGATAGCCGCCGATCACCGTGACCGGCAGCCGTCCGCCAGGCCGTGTCTCCCTCACGCTCCGTTGGCGGGGAAGAGGCGGCCGCCCTGGACCGTGCCCCAGATGCGCACGTCCTTGAGCTTGTCCGGCGCGATCTCCAGCGGATCGTCCTCCAGCACGGCGAAGTCGGCGCGCTTGCCGCACTCGATCGAGCCGACTTCCCCGTCGAGCTTCAGCGTCCAGGCGGCGCCCAGGGTGATCGTCCGCAGCGCATCGGCCACCGAGATGCATTCGGTGGTGCCCAGCACGCGGCCGCTGGCGGTGCGGCGGTTGACGGCGCCCCAGGCGGTGAAGAGCGGGCCGAGCGGCGTCACCGGCGCGTCGGAATGGATGGCGAGCGGCACGCCGCTGGCCAGGGCCGTCGCGCAGGCGTTCATGCGCATCGCGCGCTCCGGGCCGACCGTCGTTTCGTAGTGCTGGTCGCCCCAGTAGAAATGATGGTTGGGGAACAGGTTGGCGCACATGCCGAGCCGGGCCATGCGCCGGAACTGCGCGGCATCGGCCAGCTGGCAATGTTGAAGCGTGAAGCGATGGTCGCGGGCCGGCTGGTCGAGCAGGGCGCCTTCCAGACAGTCCAGCGCCATCTCGGTCGCCTGGTCGCCATTGGTGTGGCTGTGCACCAGCACGCCCTTCTGCAGCGCCAGCTTGTAGAGACCGCTGATCGCCTCGGGCGGCGTGTACCACAGGCCGTTGGGGGCGCCGTTATAGTAGCCGGGCCAGCGCAGCCGCGCCGAGAAGCCCTGGATCGAGCCGTCGACGAACAGCTTGATGGCGCCCAGCCGCAACCGGTCCGTCGATTTGGTCTTGAGCTTCACGGCCATGTCGACCACCTGCTCGGGCGTCAGCGCCTGGAAGCGGCGGAACGACACGATGCGGACGGGGAAGCCCGCTTCGCCGGTGACGCGCGCCATCATCGATACCGCGTCGTCCGGCAGCAGGTTCGCGAGATCGGTGGCGGTGGTGACGCCCTGGCGCACGCAGAGCTTGGCGAAGCGGCGCAAGCCGTTCTCGTCGTTGGCCAGCGCTTCGCGGTCGAAGCCGACATGGGCGCCGACGATCGTCATCGCCTCGGGCCCCTTCAGCTCGCCGGTCGGCAGGCCGTCGGCACCGAGCGGGATGCCGGGGTGGTTGACGCCCGGCCGCAGCAGGCCCGCCAGCTCCAGGGCGCGGGTGTTCACGTTGAAGATGTGGCCGCTGGCATGCATCACGCCGACCGCGCGCGTCGTCGACACGCGGTCGAAGTCGGCACGCACGACGCGGCGGTCGCCGTAATAGATCGGATCGAGCCCCCAGCCGGCGAGCGATTCCGTGGGCGAGCCCAGCTGGCGCTCGGCTTCCTGAAGGCGCGCCACCACGTCCTCGATGGACTCGGCGCCGGGCCACACCTTGCCTTCGGGATCCATGCGGTCGAAGCGCCCGAGATAGGTGTAGCGCCAGAACGTGCCCTCGGCGGCGTGGCTGTGCCCCTCGACGAAGCCCGGCATCAGCACCTTGTCGGCGAACGTGTCGTCGAGCGTGTAGGTGCCCCAGCCGGCAAGCTCATCCAGCGGGCCGGCGCCCAGGATGCGGCCCTCGCGGACGGCCACGTGCGTGGCCTCCGGACGGGCGGGGTTCATGGTGAGGATGCGGCGGGCGCGGAAGATCGTGATCGGGCTCGGTGTCATGCACCGGACAGTAGCGGTCACGCGGCGCGAGGCCAATCGGTAGTAGGAAAAGCGACGGCGGTATCGGATGACACCGCCGTCCGTCGCCTCATCTGACCATGTTGCGCGGCACGTCGCGGAACGGCTTGGTGGTGTCGATGCTCGGCTCCTTGGGCATCTTGAGGACGCGCTCGGAGATGATGTTGCGCTGGATCTCGTCGGTGCCGCCGGCGATCGATGTCGCCGGGACCGAGACCAGGATCTCGGCGATCACGCCGTTCATCGGGCTGTCGGAGCCGGAGAGCAGCGCATCGGCACCGGAGAGCTGGGTGTGCACGCGCGCGGCGGCGCGGGCGACATGGCTGGACACCAGCTTGCCGAGCGAGCCTTCAGGACCCTGCGGCTTGCCCTGCTGGGCGGCGGCGCGGGCCCGACGGGCGGTCCATTCGGCGGCCTTGGACATGACCAGCAGCCGGGCGATCTCCTGGCGCACCACCGGATCCTCGAAGTGGCCGGTTTCCTTGGCACGCTCCAGGATCAGATCGACCCGTCCAGCGCGCTGCGGATACCACTTGTAGGGCTCCATCGTGGTCGCAATCTCGGCCCGCTCCTCGTCGTAGGCGCGGCCCTTGCGGTCCGAACCCATGGCCCAGCTGCGCAAGCCATCGGCGCCGCGACGCTCGTGCATCAGGGTCGTCGTCGTCACGGCCCAGCCGTCACCCACATTGGCGACCAGGAACTCCGGCTCGACCACGGCGTCGGTCAGGAACACCTGGTTGAACGAGGCATGGCCGTTCATCTGCTTCAGCGGCTGCACGTTCACGCCGGGCTGGTGCATGTCGATGATGAAGTAGGAGAGGCCCTTGTGCTTGGTCTGGTCCCA
Organism: Reyranella sp.; assembly: GCF_965228225.1. Classification (GTDB taxonomy): domain Bacteria; phylum Pseudomonadota; class Alphaproteobacteria; order Reyranellales; family Reyranellaceae; genus Reyranella. Next base: position 5,670,875 of record NZ_OZ245801.1, read on the forward strand.
GTCGGTGCGGGCCAGCAGCAGGCCCCAGTGCGCGTGATGAGCCGAGGTCGTCCAGACCTTCTGGCCGTTCACGATCCACTTGTTGCCCTGCATCTCGGCGCGCGTGACCGCGCCGGCCACGTCGGAGCCGGAACCCGGCTCGCTGAACAGCTGGCACCACGTATCCTCGCCGGTGAGGATGCGGCGCAGGTACTTCTCCTTATGGAGGTCGGTGCCGTGCGCCAGGATGGTCGCGGCGGCCAGGGTGCGGATGCCGGCCTTGGCGACGCCGATCGCGCCGATGCGCGCGAATTCCTCGTCGACGACGGGCACGAGTCCGGCCGGCAGGTCGCGGCCGTACCATTCCTTCGGCCAGCCGGGGACGCCCCAGCCGGAATCGGCCAGCTTGTTGCGCCATTCGACGAGGCCCAGTTCGGGATTCCAGTTGGCTTCCAGCCAGGCGCGGACTTCGGCGCGGACGGAGTCTTCGGTGAGTTCGCTCATCTTCCTGCTCCTCAGTCGGCCCAGTGCTGCATCATCTGTTCGCGGTGATAGTGGGCATCGCCCAGCAGCACCTCCGAACTCTTGGCGCGCTTGAACCAGAGATGGGTGTCGTTGTCCCAGGTGAAGCCGATGCCGCCATGGATCTGGATGGCGTGCACGGCCGTCTGCAGGGCGGCCTCGCTGGCGGCCGCCTTGGCGATCGATGCGACGGCTGCGATGTCCTCGTCGCCCTCGTCGAGCGCCGCGGCGGCGTAATAGGCCGCCGACTTCGCCAGTTCGACGTCGACCAGCATGTCTGCATGCTTGTGCTTCATCGACTGGAAGGAGGCGATCGGGCGGCCGAACTGCATGCGCATCTGCGCGTAGGCCAGCGCATCCTCGCGCAGCCGCTCGGAAACGCCGGCCATCTCGTTGGACAGGCAGACCGCGGCCTCGACCAGGGTGCGGGCGAACGGCGCCGCCGCGGCGCCGGCTTCACCCAGCAGCGTCGCCTCGACGCCCTCGAAGTCCAGGCGTGCCAGCTTGCGCGTCGGATCCATCACCTTGAGGTTCCGCCGCTCCAGTCCCTGGGCGTCACCCTTGACGGTGAACAGCGAAAGTCCCGCCTCGCCCGAGGTTCCGGCGGTGCGCGCCAGCACGACGATGAGATCGGCGGTATGGCCGTCCAGCACGTAGCTCTTGTGGCCGTCCAGCTTCCAGGTGCCGCCGGTTTGCGTGGCCGTCATCCGGGTGGCTGCGCCCTCCCAATGGGCGGGGTCCTCGACCCAGGCCAGCGTGGCGATCGTGTCGCCCGCGGCGATGCCGGGGAGCAGGGCCTGCTTCTGGTCTTCGGTGCCGGCGTTCAGGATCGCGCCTGTCGCCAGCACGGCCGTCGAGAAGAACGGCGCGCAGAGCAGCGCCCGGCCCATCTCCTCCAGCACGATGCCCAGTTCACCGAAGCCGAAGCCCTGTCCGCCATAGGCCTCCGGAATGCGCACCGCCGTCAGGCCGAGTTCGGTATTGAGCTTGCGCCAGGCGGCGGGCTCGAAGCCGGCGTCGGTTTCCATCAGGCGCCGCACCTCCTTGGTGGGCGAGCGCTCGCCGAGAAACCGGCGCAGGCTGGTCCTGAATTCTTCCTGCTCGCCGGAGAAACTGAACTTCATCGAAAATCCTCCCAGTGTCGATTTTAGGCACTGGGAGGGATGACCGGAAGCTCCCGGCAGGCGTCGGGAACTGCAGGGCGAGACGCCGCCGAAGCAGCGTCCGCGCTCAGGCGTGCAGCAGGTCGACGTTGACCGCCGAAGCATCCTGCACGCCCGTGGCGACGAAGCCGAAGCTGATTTCCCCGTCCTGGGCGATGGTTCCGTTGTACGAGGCGTTGCCGACGACGTATCCGCTCGAATCGTGCGACACGATGACGGCGTTCCAGATGTCGGTGATCTGGTTGCTGGTCTCGATCTTGACCTGCCAGCCGTTGACCGCGCCGGCACCGTCGTTCTCGAGCGTCACGCTGCCGTTGAAGCCGCCGGACCAGGAGTTGACGATCGCGAAGACGGCATCGACGTCGTCCGAACCCGGCGTCGGCGTCGGCGTCGGTGTTGGAGGAGGCGTCACCGCCGTATCGTCGTCCACGATGGTGGCCGTGCCGGTGGCGCGCGAGATGGTGGCGCCCACCGCATTGGTCAGCACGACGCCGAAATGCTCGTTGCCTTCGACCAGCTTGTCGGGCGTGATCTCGATCGTGATCGTCTTGCTCTGCTCGCCCACCGCGAAGGTGACGTGGCCGGTGCTGGCGATGAAGTCCGCCGCGCCGGCCTCGCCGTAGACGGTCTGATAGTCCACAGTTACCTCGTGCTTCGCGGCCTCGGACAGCGTGAGCACGAAGCTTGCCGTCGCACCGGCAGGCGCACTGCCGTCGCCCGGCGCATCCTCGTGGAACTCGTACTGGATGGGCGACAGGTAGCCCATCTTGTCCTGGTTCACGGTCCGCCAGTCGTTGGCCAGGATGCCGCCGGTGTCGCTGGAATTGGGATTCCACGACCAGAAGGTCCAGCTCACGCCCTTTTGGCCGGCCGGCAGGTCATGCGTGCCGTTGTTGTCGAGGTCGCCCGAGAGATAGGAGGTGATCGCCTCCAGCCACGGAGCGTCCTTGGGATCCTGGAGCCTCGTGCCGAACTCGCCGATGTAAACCGGTGCGATGCCTTCCCTGTAGATGTAGCCCCACATCTGATCGAACTTCGCGGGCAGGTTCTCCGCGAAGTTGGCGCCCTGGAACCACGGCTGGGCATAGACCGAGTTCGGGTAATCGTGTGCCGAGTAGACGAGCTTGTTCGCGATATCGAGCTCGATCGGCCGGTCGCGCACACCCATCAGGTTGCCGCCCCACCAGTAGCTCTGGCCCTGGTAGTTGGCGACGCCCTCCACGAAGATCAGCATGTTGGGATTGACCTCGCCGATCGCGTTACCGGCGCGCTCGGCCGCCGCCGCCCAGTCGTTCGGTCCGCCGCCACCCCAGGTGCCGTTGTAGGGCTCGTTGTGGAGATCCGCGCCGATCACCGCCGGGTTGTCGGCGTAGCGCTCGGCCAGCATCTTCCAATCGGAGATCCAATCCGCTTCGCTGTGCTGGCTGTCGTACCAGAGGCCGTTCTCCGACGCGCTGGCACCCGAGTTGTTGCGATGGTGGTCGAGGATGATTTTCAGCCCGATCTGTTCGGCATAGGCCACGATCTTGTCCATGACCTGCAGGGCGGTAAGGCCTTGCAGGTCGGGGTTCGCCCAATAGTTGATGTTGGGCGTGCCCGTGCTGTGGAGCGTGTCGTTGGAGAAGGGCAGGCGGATGGTGTTGAAGCCCAGGTCCGCCATCTGGTCCATCATCTCCTTGTAGTTGCGCGTCCACAGGCCGTGTGGCGCCAGGTCGTTGTTCTCGAAGCCGAACCAGTTCACGCCGGCGATCTGCACCGAATGGCCGGCCGAGTCGACGATCTGGTTGCCCGAGGTGCTGAGCCAGCCCGGCGCCGCGCCGCTGCCGGGATTGCCCTCGATCACCGAGGCATCGGAGATGCTGAGCGTCGGCAGCGTCGGCGTGCCATTGTCGTCGTTGACGATCGTGCCGATGGCGCCGCCGTCCTTGATCGTGGCGCCGGCCGGCGACGACAAAACGAGCTTGAGCGTCTCGTTGGCCTCGACCGCCGTGTCGCCGGTCACCTGGATATTGACGATCTTCGATGTCTCGCCCGCGGCGAAGGTCAGCGTTCCCGTCTGGGCGGTGTAGTCCTGACCGGCCCTGGCCGAGCCGTTGCCGGTCGCGTAATCGACCGTGACCGGACCCGACGTGGCGGCGGACAGCGTGACGGTGAAGGCAAGGTTCGTGGTGCCGTTGTTTCCTTCGGTAACCGTCGCGTCGGCGACGGAAAGTCTCGCATCGTCGTTGAGGATGGTGCCTGTCGCGGCGGCGTCGGCCAGCGTGGCGCCTGCGGGCGTCGTCAGATTGATCTTCAGCGTCTCTTTGCGTTCGATCACCGTGTCGCCCATCACGGCGACGTTGATCACCTTGGAGGTTTCCCCGGCCGCAAAGGTAAGAGTGCCGGTCTGGGCGGTGTAGTCCTCGCCAGCCTTGGCCGTACCGTCGGCGGTGGCATAGGTCACGGTGACCGGCCCGCTGGTGGCTTCCGAGAGGGTGACGGTGAAGGCGAGATTGCGCGCGCCGCTGTCGCCTTCCTTGAGCGAGGCGTCGGCGATGGCGATTTTGGGAACGATCACGTCGTCGGTGAGGATCGTGCCCGCCGCCGCCCCGTCTGCCACGGTGGCGCCGGTCGGCGCGGATAGCCTCAACGCAAGCGTTTCGTTGAGTTCGGCGACTCTGTCGCCGTTGACCGTGACGCTGACGGTCTTCTGTGTCTCGCCGGCCGCGAAGGTGATCGTCCCGGATTTGGCGACGTAATCCTGCCCAGCCAGGGCGGTGCCATCCGCGGTCGCATAGGCGACCGTCACCGGCCCGGTGGCCGCCTGGGACAGGCTGACGGTGAAGACCAGCTGCTTGGTGCCGCTGTTGCCCTCGACGATCGACGCATCGCCGACCGACAGGGTGGGAAGGACCGGCGGCGGTGCGCTGCCGTCTCCGTTCAGCGACAGACCGGTCGCCGCCGTCCCGCCGGTGGCGCCCGGCGTCGCCTGGAAGCCGAAGGTGACGCTGCCGCCGGACGAGACGTCCGCATTGTAGGAGGCGTTGCGCAGCACATAGTGGGTGCCGACATGGCTGACGATCTCGGCGCCCCAGATGTTCGTGATGGCGAAGCCGGCGTCGAATTCGACGGTCCAGCCCCGGGTCCCGGACGTGCCGCCCTCGACCGTCATGTTGCCGATGAAACCCGAGCCCCAATTGTCCTTGATCGCGTACTTCACCGTCGCCATTGCCTACCTCCACTCGGTTTCGCGGACGCAAGGTTGCCATCGACTCTCTGACAGTAAATCTGCAGCCGCGGCCCTAGTCGATGAACGCGGCTGGAAAATCGGCGAACGGCGTCTGCACTCCCTCCCCGGTCGGTGCTTGCCTCGCATCGCCAAATGCCCAATCTTCCGCCGGTCGACCGCTGCCTTGTCCCGAGTTCATGAACCCGTCCGCATACCTGCTTGCCCAATGGAACGGCCTGTCCCTGTTCTGGCGAGCCCAGCTTGCGGGATGGGGCCTCTTCGCGATCGTCAACGTCATGGCGCAGCGCGTGGCTTTCCACAGCTACGGCGTCGCCTTCGCCCGCACGGGGCTCATCCTTCTGTGCCTGATCGCGATCTCGACGGCGATGCACACCGTTTACGTCTCGCGACCCTTCAAGGCCCGTGTGTCGCTCGGCGCCATGGCGTTGATCGGTCTGCTGTCGCTTCTCGGCGCGCTGGCGACCGCGACCGCGATCGTGGCCGCGCACGAAGCCCTTCCCTGGCTCGTGACGCCCGACCGGCGCGGGGCCGAGGAATTCCTCATTCCCCTGGTGCATTATTTCTTCGTCCTGGCGGGATGGAGCCTCGCCTATTTCTGGCTGCGCGCCGAACTGGCGGAGCAGGCCGAGCACCGCAAGGCGATGCGCGCGCAGGCCGAGGCTCTGCGGGCCGAGCTCGAGCAACTGCGCCTTCAGCTCGACCCGCACTTTCTCTTCAACGCCCTGAACGGGGTCGCCGAGGAGATCCCCGAGCGCCCGGGCGCGGCGCTGGAGATGCTGCGCAACCTCACCGCCTACCTGCGCCATTCGCTCGACGGCATCGATCACACGGTCGTAACGGTTTCGAACGAAGTTGCCGGGTTGATGGCCTATCTCGGCGTCCAGAGGGCGCGCTTCGGTAACCGCCTGCATGCGCGTCTCGACGTGATGCCCGAGGCCGCGCAGTGGCGCATCGCGAGCTTCCTGCTGCAGCCGCTGGTGGAGAATGCCGTGAAGCACGGCCGCCGCGACGATGGACTCGACCTCCGCATCGACATTCGCCTGTCTGGCGATACGCTTCACGTCGAGGTCGAGAATAACGGCGTGCTCGACGTGACGCCGCGACCGGCACGCCGCCGGCGCCCCGGCATCGGGGTGGAGAACGTGCGCCGTCGTCTCGCGCTGCACTATCCGGACCGGCATGCCTTCAGCCTGACCGAGATCGGCGAGCAGGCCGGGGACAAGAAAGTGATCGCGACCCTCGAACTCAGGGGCGAGCCGTGCGGGTCCTGATCGTCGACGACGAGCCGCTGGCCCGCAGTGCCCTGCGGCGGTTGCTTGCGGCCCATCCCGAGGTGGAGATCGTCGGCGAGGCCGACAGTACCGAAGCCGCCCGCCATCAGGTCGCAAGCACGCAACCAGACCTCGTTCTCCTCGATATCGAGCTGGGCGGCGGCCGCGACGGCTTCGACCTTCTCGACTCGCTGGAGCGCCGGCCCATCGTGGTCTTCGTCACGGCCTATGCCGAACACGCGGTCGATGCCTTCGCGGTCGAGGCGGTCGATTTCCTGCTCAAGCCGGTGGAGCCGGCGCGCCTGGAACGAGCGCTGGCGCGCGCGGCGCGGGAAATCGCCCTGCAGGCGCGGCCGCCCGGTCCCGAGTCGATCGAGCTGCGGACACCGCGGCGAACCTTGCTGGTCGCGCCGGCCGAGATCGTGGCGCTCTGCGCCGACGGCGATTTCGTGCGCGTGTTCGTGGCCGGGCAGCCGCCGGTGATGATCCTGCGCACGCTGGCGCATTTCGAAGAGGTGCTGCCGTCCGGCTCGTTCGTGCGGTTGGGCCGGTCGGTGATGATCAATCGCGACCGGTTGCGCCGCGTCGACGCGCCGACGCGATCGACCAGCCGCCTCGTCCTCGAGGGCATGACCGATCCGCTCGTCATCGGCCGCGCGGCGGCGGCCCGGCTGCGCGAGGTGCTGGCGGAGAAGGGCTGACCGTCCGGGGCGGTCTGGCACCGAAGCTGCAAGGCTCCTGCTGCAAACGTCGCGGGAGGACCCCATGAAGGCCGTCGTCATCCATGCCACCGGAGGACCCGAGCAACTCGTGCTGGGCGATCTGCCCGATCCGGTGCCCGGCCCGGGCGAGGTCCTGATCGATGTCGCCTATGCCGGCTGCAACTGGGCCGACACCCAGGTGCGCGTGGGTATCTACCCGCATCCCATGACCTATCCGATGGTGCTGGGCTTCGAGGTCTCCGGAACCGTGGCCGCGCTGGGACCGGGCGTGACGGGCGTGGCGGTGGGCGATCGCGTCGCGACCTTCCCGGAGAAAGGCGGCGCCTATGCCGAGAAGTGCGTCGCCGCGGCCACGGGCCTGATCAAGCTGCCGGATGCGGTCGGCCTGGACGTCGGGGCGGCCTTTCCCATCCAGGCGCTGACCGCGTGGCATATGATGTGGACGATCTATGGCGGCGTCGGACCGGGCGATACGGTGCTGGTGAACGCGATCGGCGGCGGCGTCGGGCTGATGTGCACCCAGCTTGCCGTCCACGCCGGCGCGCGCGTCATCGGCACGACGGGGACGCCGGGCAAGGAGACGAAGGCCCTGGCTTACGGCGCGTCGCGGGTCGTGGTGACCTCGCAGGAGGATTTCGAGCCTGCGGTGCTCGACTTCACCGGCGGCAAGGGCGTCGACCTGGCCATCGATTCCTACGGCGCCACGATGCTCGACCGCACCTTCGGGGTCGTGAAGATGCTGGGCCACATCATCAGCATCGGCGAGGCCGAGGGGCAGCCGTTGAAGAACATCCGCGAGCGCATCCTGCCGCGCTCCCAGACCTTCACCCGCCTGCATCTCGGCCATATCGACCAGACGTCGGCCGAATGGCGAAAGGGCGTCGACCAGGTGATGGCCGGTCTCGTCGAGGGCTGGCTCAAGGTGCCCATCGAGGGTGTGTTTCCGCTCAGCCAGGCGGCGGAGATGCACCGCCGCCTCGAAGGTCGGGGCGTGGCCGGCAAACTGCTGCTCAAGGCGGGTGGCTAAAATTCTTCTCCTCCCCCGTCAAACGGGGGAGGCTGGGAGGGGGAGAGCAACGCGATGATTGTCGATCGGGAAGAGATCAGACTCATGGCTTTCCCCCTCCGCCCTTCGGGCACCTCCCCCGTATGACGTGGGAGGCTATGACTCAGCGATCCAGCCAGACGTCCTCGAAGCGCCAGTTGTTGTAGATGCTGTTGGTGTGCAGCGTCACGTTCTTCACCTGCGGCTGCCAGCAGCCGGCAATGCGGCCGTGGCTGATGATCGGTCGCGCCACGTCCTCCTGCAGCTTGCGGTCGATCTCCCAGACCAGCTCCTGGCGCTTCCTGCGGTCGGTCTCGCGCGACTGTTCCTCGAAGAGCTTGGTCATCTGCGGGTCGCAGTAGTTGTTGTAGTTGCGCAGAGAGCCGCAGGCATAGCCTTCGAACAGGGTCACGTCCGGATCGTCGACCGCGCTGCCGGTGAGGTTGAGCGCGACGACATAGTCCTTCTTGAAGACGCGGTTGTAGTAGATCGTGGTGTCGATGATCTCGAGTTCGGCATCGATCCAGATCTGCTTGAGCTGGTCGATGAGGATCACCGCCGGGTCCTTGTAGGTGGCGATGTTGCGGGTGCTGACCTTGAGCTTCAGCCGCTTGTCCGGGCCGTAACCGGCTTGCTTCATCAGCGCCCGGGCTTCCTCGCGCGCCTTCTCCACGTCTCCGTAGCCGATGAGGCCCTCGAGTTTCTCCGGAGGCAGGCCCCAGACGCCGTCGGGCGGCGGCAGCAGGGCGCCGCCCATCCTGCCTTCGCCTTCGCTCAGGATCCTGATGAAGGCCTCGCGGTCGAGCGTGAGGGCCATGGCGCGGCGGATCTTCGGATCGTCGAAGGGCGCGACCTCGCGATTGACGATCAGGTTGGTGCTGACGCCGCTCTCGCGCATCGTGCACTGGGCCTGGGGCGCGTCGCGCCTGACGTTCTTCAGCAGCGGCACGGTGACGTCGGCCGGAAACGTCATGTCGAACTTGCCGGCGACGAAGGACAGCATGCGGGTCGAGCGATCCGGGATGATCGAGAATTCGATGGCATCGAGATAGGGACGGCCCGGCTTCCAGTAGTCGGGATTCTTCACCAGCTTGATGCCCTCGTTCATCCTGAAGTCGGCCAGCTTGAACGGGCCGGTCCCGACCGGCTTGCGTCGCATGTCGGCGGCCGGCACGTGGCAGGGATAGATCGGGGTGTAGCCGGAGGCGAGCAATGCCAGCAGCGACGGTTGCGGCTGCTTCAGATGGAAGGTCACCTGAGACGGGCCGTCGGCGGTGACCTTTTCGACGTTGGTGTACCAGGCGCTGCGCGGATTGCGGCGCAGTCGGTCCGGCGTGAGGATGAGATCGAAGGTGCAGGCGACGTCGGCCGCCGAGAAGGGCTTGCCGTCGTGCCATTTAACGCCGTCGCGGGTCTTGAAGACGAGCTTGCGTCCCTCGTCCTTGGTTTCCCAGCCCGTCGCGAGGTCGGGCACGATGGTGTCCAGGCTGTTCTTCGGAACGTTCTGATCGAAGACGACGAGGTTGTTGTAGATCGCCATGAAGGGGACGGCGACCGAGACGGTCGATTCCTCATGGATGGAGGCGCTGGGCGGCGTGTCCATGTGCTGTATGCGCAGCGTGCCGCCGCTTTTCTGGGCCCAGCCGGTGCCGGACCACCCGATGAGGGTTGCTGCGATGCAGATCGAAACGAAACGCGTCTTTGCGACTTTCATTGTGGTTTCCTCCGACGATGTCTTGTTGTTGGTGGTCTGGTCTCCGTTGGTTTGCAGTGCGGATGAAAGCCTAGACCGGGCGCCGGCATGGTGTCGACCCGCCGCCACGGTCTGCTATCGTCCGCCGCCGTTTCGGAATTCGAGGAGAGTCCAGTGACCACTGCCCCCCAGCGCCTGCGCGCCCTGTTGGCCGAGCCAGGCCTCGTCGTCATGCCGGCCGTGTGGGACGGGCTCACCGCCAAGCTGACCTATGGCGAGGGCTTCAAGACCGCCTTCCTCTCGGGCTCCTGCGTCGCCGCCAGCCGCCTCGGCGGTCCCGACCTCGACCTCGTCTCGTTCGGCGAGATGTTCGATTCCTTCAACATGGTGCACAGCGCGGCGCCCGACCTGCTGGTCCTGGCCGACGGCGATCACGGATACGGCAATGCGATGAACGTGCAGCGCACGGTCAGCGCCTATGGCCGGGCCGGGGCGGCGGCAGTGCTGATCGAGGACAAGATCACGCCACGCGCGCTCACGGCCGCGGGCAAGCCCTGCCTGCCGCGCGAGGAGGCGCGCATGAAGATCCGCGCCGCCGTCCAGGCGGCCAAGGAATCGGGAATCCTCGTGCTGGCGCGCACCGACTGCCGGCCGACCCAGGGCATCGACGAGGCGGTCGCGCGCATCGAAATGTATGTCGAGGAGGGCGCCGACATCCTGTTCCTCGACTCGCCGGCCGACGACGAGGAGATCAAGCGCGGCGTCGCCGCCGCCAAGGGCCGGCCGTCCTTTGCGGTGCTGTCGCCGGGCGCGCCGCGCGCCACGCCTTCGCAGAAGGAAGCTCTCGCGCTCGGCTTCAAGATCGGCACCTATCCGACCGGCATGCTCTCACCGGCCGCCGCCGGCATGAAGGCCGGGTTGGCCGCGCTGAAGGCCGGCGAGGCGGAGAGCAAGAGCGCATTGTCGCCGGCCGATCTGCGCGCGACCTTGGGCTATGCCGACTACGATACCGCGGCGAAGCCTTTCATCGTGAAGGCCTGAAGCCAGCCCATGAAGCGCAAGACCAGCAAGGCATTCGTCTATCTCGGCGCCTCCTCGATTCACGGTCTCGGCTGCTTTGCCGACATCGACATCAAGAAGGACGAGCTGGTGCGTGTGTGGGATGGCAAGGATAGCCGCTTCATCCCTGTCGCGAGGGCTCACGCCTCGCCGCAGGTCCAGCTCATCAAGCGCTTCGGCATCCGAACCGCGCGCGGATACTGGGTGCCGCTCGATTTCCTGCGCATTTCGACCGGCTGGTACATGAACCACGCGGCCGCGCCCAACATCGGCTCCGACGACGGCGACGTGACCTACTACGCGCTGCGCGACATCGAGGCCGGCGAGGAGCTCACCATGGACTACCGGCTCATGGACGAGGAGTACGACAATCTGGACCGCGACGAGGTCGTCCCGGCCTCCGCGCGACCGAAAACACGCCGTCGCCGCTGAACATCGGTTTCGGCAACCCGCCGGGCGCCTCCCCGTTCGCTTCCCGAAGAGGAGAGCGACATGAACCAGGATCCGGACCCCAAACCCCGCGACCGCGACAATCTCGACGTCGAGCGCGGGGCCGATATCGACGAGCGCGTACCCCGCCGCGACGGCGAAACGTCACGAACCGTCGGGCCCGAAGACGAGGATCGGCGCGTGCGACCCGGCGAAAAGCGGCCGCACGGTACGATGCCCTGAGCCGGAAGCTACAGGTGGTCCTTGTCGAAATCCTCGCAGGACAGGCCTAGCGCGGACAGGCCGTCGGCCAGATGATCGGCGAGCAACGGCTGGCCGAGCAGATACGCCGAGGTCCGGTCGTTGCGGCCGTCCCGGGCCTGGGTGCGCAGATCCTCCCAGTCCTCGATGTCGCCGTCGCCGCGGCCCAGCCACAACAGGGCGACCAGGTCGACCTGCTCATCCTCGTCGAGCGCCTCGATGAAGGCCACGAGTTCGGCCTGGGTCGGATCGCCGTCATGTTCCTCGAGGATCGATATTGCGCCATCGTCGGCGGCATTCGAGGCGGAGTCCGGATCGGTTTCCACGTCCTGCACATCGAACTCCCGTGCCTTCACGATGATGTGGCACACCATGTCGGTCGCGATCGCGAGGCTAGGCGGGGGCGTGAGGCCGTCGGGCATCGAGAGTCTCCAGGGGCTGCGGTCAGGCCGTCCAACGATTGACCCTCCGATACGTTCCGGCCGCTCGATCCGGCGCCATCACGCCAGTGCCGCCAGGTAGGCCTCCGCGCGCGCCGAGTCGGCGGATGATCCCGCGAAGCCGACATAGCCGTCGGGACGAACGAGCTGCAGCGTGTGACCCCCGGGCACAGCCGTCACCAGTCGGGGAAACCTTGCAGCGAGGGCGGTGACGACGACGGCCGGACCCAATGCGGTGAACCTGCGGCCGCCCGTACCCTCGGGAAGGCGTTGCGGCCAGCGTTCCCCGGGCTTCGGGCCGTCCGAGACTTCGACGGACCGTGCGGTCAGGGGACTGTCGGGGTAGCCGATGTCCATCTCGGCAAGCTGGTCGGCGACCCTGTGCCGGATCTGCGGAAAGCCGGCGGCAAACTGCAGGATCGCGTTGCGCACGTGCTGCAGGAGCGGGTTGCGGAGTGTCGCGGCTTCGGTCATCAGCCCGGCATTCCGGAGCACACGGTCGCCGACGGCGCTGCGCTCCCGCGAATAGCTGTCGAGCAGCGACGAGTTGGCGGCGCCCTCGATCACGAGCGCGAGTTTCCAGGCGAGATTGAAGGCGTCCTGCATGCCGGTATTCATGCCCTGACCGCCCGCCGGGCTGTGGATGTGCGCGGCGTCGCCCGCCAGGAACACGCGGCCCCTGGAATAGTCCCTGACCTTGCGCTCGTTGATGCGGAAGGCGGCCAGCCACACCGGATCGGACATGACGATGCCGGGCGAGCCGCGACGCGCCATCAACGCGTTGATCTGATCGAGCGTCGGATCGGGATGAGTGTCGGCCCCCCTCGCCGGTCCGAGATCGGCGATCACCCGCCAGCGATCGGCCGCGATCGGAAAGAAGGCGAGGATGCCGTCGCGGTGCCAGAAGATGTGCAGATGATCGCCGGGGCTGAGGCCCGAGACATGTCCATCGGCCAGCGCCCAGTGCGACTGCAGCGTCGAGCCTTCGAATTCGAAGCCGAGCCCATGGCGCACCGCCGAGTGGGCGCCGTCGCAGCCGACCAGCCAGTCCGCCTCTACCGCTTCGGGAATGCCGTTCGTTTTGGCGAGCGTGGCCCTGACCGACGAGCCCGTGTCGGTGAAGCCGGTCAGTCCGACCTCGCGCTCGACCGTCACGCCGGCGGCGGCCAGTCGCTCTTCGAGCACGCGCTCGGTCTCGCTTTGCGCGATCATCAGCGCATAGGCGAAGCGGCTGTCGATCACGTCGAACGAAATCTCGGCGACGACCTCGGTGCCGGTCGAGATCCGGGCGCCGTGCGCCGGCACGCCGGCGGCCATGAAGTCCGTGGCGTAACCGGCGTCGTCGAACAGCTCGAGCGTGCGGCTCCACAGGACGAGCGCCTTCGACTTGTCGGTTCGGTGCGCTGCCTTGTCGATGAGTCGAACGGGGATACCGTGGCGGACGAGTTCGTTGGCGAGCGTGAGGCCGACCGGGCCCGCGCCCGAGATGAGCACTTTCGGATGATCCGCCAAGACACTCTCCCTGCAGGATTTGGCCGATCGAGCCTAGCCCTGCTCCGCAGTGCGGCCAATCGGTCCTTGCAAATGCCTCGGCGAAAGGCCATATGCAGGCGGTCGATAGACGGACAGACGATTTTGGTCCGCGTTTCCGGCTTCGCCGGCAACCCGCTCCACGAACTTTGATCCCGAAAACCAGTGCGAATTCGACGGCCGGCTGCGCGTTCCCTGATTTTTGTGTGGGACGCCGCGCGGTTCAGCATATCTAAAGTAGTGAAAGGGTTACCCATGGCGACGGGAACCGTGAAGTGGTTCAATATTCAGAAGGGCTTCGGCTTCATTCAGCCGGACAACGGCGGTGCCGATGCCTTCGTGCACATCAGCGCCGTCGAGCGCGCCGGCATGGGCACGCTGAACGAAGGTCAGAAGGTCGAGTATGAACTCGTCTCCGATCGTCGCAGCGGCAAGATGTCGGCCGACAATCTGAAGTCTGTCGGCTGATCACGCGGCTGCCGGTAACGGCGGCCACGTTCAACGACATGAGATGACCCCGCACCCTCTGGGTGCGGGGTTTTTCATTGCATCGCGGGCGAGTTGCCCCGCGAGACGCAGCACTTCTCTCCGCGTTTCCGACGGGAAACGCCCCATATGCGCTTTTCGTGGTCGACGGACCTGAACCGATATGGAGGCCCCATGGCCAAGAAATCCAGCAAGCGTACGGAGTACGTGCTGTTCAACGTCACCTACGAAGACGGCAGCCAGCGCTCCAACCGCCGCGTACCGCTCGAAGCCCTCGAAGGACTCGAGAAGGATCTGCCCGCCCGCGAGATCATCGCGGAGCAGGATCGCGAAGTCGCCGAGAAGTCCGGCAAGCCCGCGCTCACCATCAAGACACTCGTGCGCGCCTGATTCAGCCGAGAATCGATCGAGACGCTTCGGCCACGTCCCTGACCTCGATGAAGGGCAGCCATTGCGGGTCCGCCGTCTCGGCTCGCCGATTGACCCAATAAGCGCGGATGCCCAGTGCCTTGCACACCGCCATGTCGAGCGGCTGACTGGCGGCGATATGCACCGTTTGCTGCGGCGTTACCCCTAGCACTTCGTGAGCATGACGAAACAGGCGGAGGTCGGGCTTGTAGGCGCGTGCCTGCTGGGCGGTGATTACCGCGTCCAGGTCGAGTCCCAGACCGGGCAGGCTGCCAGCGATCAGGTCGTCGTCGGTGTTGGAGATCGCCGCGAGGCGCCAGCCGCCGGCCCGCAAGGCGGCGAGAGCGGCCGGCACATCGGCATGCGGCGGCAGGCGTGACAGTCCGGTGACTAAACCGTCGACATCCGCGTCCGCCATGGCGATGCCGCCGACCTTCAGTGCGAATCGCAGGCTTTCCCCAAGTACGTCGCGGTAGGGCCGCCAGGGTGGCCTGTCGCGGAGCCTGCGTCCCTCGCTATGGAACGCGTGGATGAGGGGGGCGAGATCCTTCGCCGGCTGGCCGTGGCGCCTCACGGTGTCGCGAAAGCACGCTTCTACGCCTTCATGCCACTGAACGAGCGTGCCGTAGAAGTCGAAGGTGACGGTTCGCACACCCACCATCCGCTTCTCCCCGAATTCGTGTCCGACCCTCGACAATGTCCTCAAACGGTCGCCGGTTCCGCTTCCGGTGGCGGTGTCGGCGGCAGCAGACGGTCGATCGCCATGATCCAGACATCGCGCCCTTGTTCGACCGACAGGCCGTGGCGCTCGCGCATGCGGGCCCAGCTTTCGAAGTCGGTGAGCTGCTCCAGTGCGATCTCGAGCATCTTGCGCTCGAACTCCGGAAGGCAAGCCAACTCGATACCGTAGGTCAGCGCCAGGCGCGTCCACATGGTATCGCGAATCCGCCCGATCCGCGCTCTCACCAGTTCCGATTGGTTCTTGTTGCTCTGCAACACCCGCCAGAGCGGCAGCAAGCGCTCGAAAAGATCGGATCGCCTCTCGACCATGCCCCGCAGGCGCTGGGCGCGGGTGTCGCCCAGGTGGCGTTGCCCGGTTCGGGAAAGCCCTTCGGCGAAGGCGTAGTCGGCGGCGGCGAGGGTCAGCGCCAGGAGGTCGTCGAACCGCTCGAAGACCGATCGCACCGAATAGCCGGCGCGTTTGGCGATCTGCGCCGCCGTCGGCGCCTCCGGCCCCTCGTTCAGCAACTCCAGATAAGCTTCGATGATGAGCTGTTTGGTACGCTCGCTGCGGAGCGCCCGGCCGTCCATCCGACGGGGTTTGTCCCTTGTCGCTGCGCTCTGCATCGAAGGGGGCACTTCTTCGCTGTTCTGCACCGTCTCCACCGCTTCTCGGCCGCGGCCGATCGCCGAGGGCGGGGCGATAGTGGCGCCCTTCAGGCCGCTTCGCCAGTGCGCGATGGAACTTCGCGGCGGGCCGGTCGTTCATCACGTCATGAGTAAGACCGTCCAACGCACTCCCAGCGACCGTCAACACCAGGCGGCCCTCCGTGTCTCGACCAAGCAGATCGCCAAGGACGCGGTGCGCGGCGGGCCGAAGTCGGTAAAGAAGGACAAGCGGCCGACCGGTCACGGACAGAAGGGCTAGGAGAATCGGATCGGCACCCAGGCCGCGCCGTGCGCGTCGCCGTCTTCAGCACCAAACCCTATGACCGGTACTTTCTGGAGGCCGCCAACGAGTCCGCCCACCACGAGCTGGCCTACCTCGAACCTCGCCTGACGGTCGAAACCGGGGCCTTGGCACAGGGCGCGACGGCGGTTTGCGCCTTCGTGAACGATTCGCTTGCGGCCGGGGTGCTGCAGTCGCTCGCCCAGCGGGGCGTCCGTCTCGTGGCGCTGCGCTGTACCGGCTTCAACAATGTCGACCTCGTCGCGGCCAGGAAGCTCGGCATCACCGTGGCGCGCGTGCCCGAATATTCACCGCATGCGGTCGCAGAACACGCCGTGACACTCGTCCTGGCGCTGAACCGGCGTATCCACCGCGCCTATGCCCGTGTGCGTGAGGGAAACTTCGCGCTGGAGGGGCTGCTGGGGTTCGACATGAAGGGCCGGACCGTGGGAGTGATCGGCACCGGACGGATCGGCGCCACCTTTGCCCGCATCCTGGCGGGCTTCGGCTGCACGATCCTGGCCGTCGATCCGGCGCCCGACCCGGCCTGCATCGCGGCAGGCGTGCGCTATGTCGACCTGCCCGATCTGCTGGCGGCCTCCGACATCGTCTCGCTCCATTGCCCGCTGACGCCCGGCACCCGTCACCTGATCGACGCGGCAGCGTTGGCCCGCATGCGTCCGGGCGCGATGCTGATCAACACCAGCCGCGGCGCGGTGATCGATACGCCGGCGGTGATCGCGGCGCTGAAGGACGGCCGCCTCGGTCATCTCGGGCTCGACGTCTACGAGGAGGAGGCCGACCTCTTCTTCGAGGACCTCTCCGACAGGGTGATCCAGGACGACGTCTTTGCCCGGCTGCTGTCCTTTCCCAACGTTCTCGTCACCGGGCATCAGGCGTTCTTCACCGCCGACGCCCTGCAAGGCATCGCCCGCACAACCATCGCCAACATCACGGGCTTCGAGCGGGACGGCCGGGCGGTCCACGAGATTTCGGTCGAGAAGCTCGCCTGACGTCCCGAAGGACGCCAGGGACGGGAGCGGCAGCCTAGGCCCGCCGCCCGCGCACCAGTCCGACGATCAGGAGCAGGATGATCGCACCCAACGCAGCGAAGAGAATCTGGCCGAGAAGCCCGCCGCCCAGGTCGAGACCGAGACGGGGAAACAGCAGGCCCGCGAACAGCGCGCCGGCGATGCCGACCAGCAGGTCGCCCACCAGCCCGAAGCCCGTCCCGCGGACGACCTTGCCGGCCAACCAGCCGGCCACGATGCCGACGACGAGAATGACGAGAATGCTTTCGGCCGACATATTCATCGTGAGATCTCCGGGCCGTCCCGCGGACGCGCAGCACATCGGCGCTCGGTCAACGCGTCGCACCTCGCCGCGTTGCGCCCGCTCATTGCCGCAATTGCGCCGTTGCGGGAGGCTATGGCACAGGCTGCCGGGGCCACTATATCCCGGCTCACAATCAGCCCTCGAGGAAGACCAGTTCATGCGCCGCATCCTTCTCCCCCTGCTCGCCCTGTCCCTTCTGCCGGCCGTCGCCCAGGCCGCCGACCAGGCCGCCGCCACGGCGTGTTCCGCGCAGCTCTCCAAGGACGGCCAGCTCCTCTACGGCAAGGTGGCGCCCACGATGACGCCCCAGACCGACATCAAGGACGCCCTCACCAGCGTCGCCCGGCCGATGGTGATGGGTGGCTCGATGTCGCGCGACACCGCCCGTGCCGCCGCCGAAGCGGCCGGTGAGTGCCTGAAGTTCCTGAAGTGATGCTTCGGCCCTAGGGCCACTGTCACGACGCCGGTGGCGCTGGCTTTCTGCGGAGAGCCAGCACCATGCCGCCGGTGAGGACGAGTCCGGCGACGGCCATCACCACCACCGCGCCGCGCGTCCCGAGCCCGTCTGAAAGCGCGCCGGCCGCGAGCTGGCCGAGCGGGCCCGTGCCGATGCAGACGGTGACGACCCCCATCAGGCGGGAGCGCATCTCGGGCGGGGCTTCGGTCAGCATCAGGGTCGACTGCATGTTGCCGAAGCCTGCCGTGCCGAAGCCGCCGATCACGAGCAGCGCGAAGGCCAGCCAGTAGAAGGGCGACAGCGCCATCAGGATGAGCGCGACCATGAACAGTGCCGCGCCGCCGGCGAAGGCAAGGCGTCGGTCCATGCGCACGATGCCGGCCGCGATCAGCGCGCCGCCCAGCAGCGCCCCCAATGGCTCGCCCGCCGCCAGCAGGCCGACCAGCGCCGGCGAGACATGGAACTCGCCCTGCCCGAGCGGTGCGACGAGACCCGAATAGGCGAAGGCGAACGCATTCGTCACGATGGTGACGCCGAACACCAGCAGGATGGTGGGCCGCGTCCAGGCGAAGCGCAGCCCTTCGGCGATGTCGTGGGGAATGCGCACGAGGTCGAGCCGTCGCGTCAGCTGGGTATGCGCGAGGCCCGCGATGGCGAAGGCGCCGGCGAATTGCACGAGGGCGGTGAGGGTGTAGGCACCCTTCATGCCCAGCCATTCGAAGGCGATGCCGCCCAGGAGCGGCCCCACCGCGCGCGTCGCCGCCGAGGTGACGCTGTCGAGCGCGATGGCGTTGACGATCCGGTGCGGTCCCGCGACCTCGCCGACCATGCGCCGGCGCGTCGACATTTCGGTCGACCACATCGTGCCCGAGACGAGGTTGCCCAGCGCCACGTGCCAGACCTCGAGATGGCCGGTGACGGCCAGCGTCGCGAGCAGGGTCGAGATCACGGCCGGTATGACCAGCGCCAGCATGAAGATCAGCTTGCGGTTCACCGCCTCGGAGATGGCGCCCGCGAAGGCGCCGAACAGCAGCTGCGGGATCTGCCGCAAGGCGACCACGACCGTGACGGCGAAGGCGGAGTGCGTGACCTCCCAGGCGAACAGGCCCGACGCCAGCAGCTCCAGCCAGCGCATCGCATTGGCGAAGGCGCCCACCAGCCACAATCTCAGGAAGTAGGGCGAGCGCAGCAGCTCCCGGATCGGCGAGTCCATTGACCGGAGGTTACCCGTCCCTCACCGCGAGGCGAAGCCCGGCAGGCGATTTTTAGCGCCCGATCTCCTCCAGATTGACGCCTGCCGTCTCGATGCGAAACCACCAGGTAATGAGGGCGCCCAGCAGGGACGTGAAGACGAGGGCGGTCAGCAGGAAGTCGGTGCCGGCATCGGCCAGCACCACCGGGAAGATGAAGGCCGTCAGCACCGCGCCGATCTTGGCGAAGGCGGCGGCGAAGCCCGCACCCTTGCCGCGGATGTGGGTCGGGAAGACCTCGCCCGCCAGCAGGTAGGTCTGCGAGTTGGGCCCGAGATTGGTCATGAAGTTGAAGAGCATGAAGCCGCCGAACAGCAGCATCGTGCGCGCCGGCTCCTCGACATGGGACTGTAGCGCCGCCATCGCGAGCCCGGCGGCGCAGCCGAGAAAACCGAGGACCTGCAGCCGGATGCGGCCGACCTTGTCGGACATCAGCACGGCAGCGAGGATGCCCACGATGAGCAGCGTATCGACCAGCGCCGCGCCCTTCGCGCCCTCGAGGTCGCGGGCGATGATGGCCGACACGTTATGCGCGTTCGTGACCTCGTGACCGATCGTGTGGGCTAGGATCGTCGGCGTGAAGATGCCGATGCCGTAGGTCCCGAGGTCCTGCAGGAACCAGGGCACCGAGGCCAGGATCGTGGCGCGCCGGTTCTTCCTGTTGAAGAGGTCGGCCCAGCGGCCGTGCCGGTGGTGGCTGCGATGGGCGGGGTCGTCGCTCCCGGCCAGGCGCACCTGCTTGGGATACTGCGGCTTGCGTTTCAGCAGCCGCCGCAGCTCGCGCTCGGCCTCGGCGTGGCGGCCACGGCTCACCAGCCACTGGCCGCTGTCGGTCACGAACAGGCGGGCGAACACGACGAAGGCGGCGGGTACGATCGCCATGCCGTACATCCAGCGCCAGGCGTCGAGCGAGGCATCGAAGGTCAGGATCGCGAAGCCCAGTACCGTGCCGGCCAGAGCGCCGATCGCCTGGAACGCGAAGGCGGCCAGCACCAGCTTGCCGCGGTCGCGGCTGGGAATGCTCTCGGAGATCACGAGGTGCGCGGTGGGATAGTCGCAGCCTAGCGCCACGCCGACGCCGAACAGAAAGAAGACGAGCCAGCCGAAACTCGGGGCGACGGTCAGGCCGGCCAGGAAAATGACGAAGACCAGCATCTCGATCACGAACATGCGGCGCCGGCCGTAGACGTCCGCCAGGCCGCCCAGCGCCACGGCGCCGATCATGATGCCCGCCAGCGTGGCGGCGCTCACGATGCCCTTGCCCGTGGGCGAAAGGCCGAATTCCTCGACGATCAGCGGCAGGGCGACGCCGGTCATGAATACGACCAGGCCTTCGAAGAATTTCCCCGCGGTGGCGAGTGTCCAGATGCGCCACTGCATCTGGGTCATGGGCACGCTGGGAGTGGGGGTCCCGTCGGGCCATGACGGGGTTTGGTCGATATAGCCCTGGACGCTCTGAGGTTCAGCCATCTGGACAGATTACCCAGCGAGGTTACGCTGAGGTGTCTGAAAAGCAAAAAACACAAATCGGGGAAACACCATGAAGAGACGGAGCCTGCTCGTCGCGGCCCTGGCCGCGCCGTCGATCGTTCCTGCCGTTGCGTTCGGTCAGGGGGCCTGGCCGAACAAGACGGTGAAATTCATCTGTCCCTTCGCAGCGGGTGGCGGCACCGACACGGTGAGCCGGCTGATGTGCGATCAGCTCTCCAAGAGCCTCGGCCAGACCTTCGTGGTCGAGAACAAGGGTGGGGCGGGCGGCAACATCGGCACGGTCGAACTCGCCCGGGCGGCCCCCGACGGCTACACGCTCGGCCTCATCTCGGTGGCCAGCCATACGCTGAACCCGATGCTCTACAGCAGGCTGCCCTACAATCCGGACAAGGACATCGTGGCGGTCTCGCGCGTGGCCATCCTCGCCAACCTGCTGGGCGTGACGCCGTCGCTGCCGGCCAACAACGTCGCGGAGCTGATCGCGCTCTGCAAGAAGGAGCCCGGCAAGTATTCCTTCGCCTCGTCGGGCCCCGGCACCTCGCTGCACCTGAGCGGCGAGCTGTTCAAGAAGCTGGCCGGCGTCGACATCATCCACGTGCCCTACAAGGGCGCCGGACCGGTCTATTCCGACCTGATGGCCGGCATCGTGAACATGATGTTCGCCAACATGCCCTCGATGCTCCCGCACGTCCGCGCCGGAAAGCTCAAAGGGCTGGGCGTGACCTCGGCCCAGCGCTCGAAGGCGGCGCCCGACATCCCGGCCATCGCCGAGACCGTGCCGGGCTATGTCGCCACCTCGTGGTACGGGATCGGCGCGCCGGCCGGCACGCCCGAGCCGATCCTCGCGAGACTCGAGACCGCGATCGCCGAGGCGCTGAGGTCGCCCGACATCCAGAAGCGCTGGAACGACGATCTCGGCCTCGACATGCCGCCGCCCGGCCGCGCCGGCTTCGACCGGTTCCTGGCCGAGGACCGCAAGCTCTGGGAGCCCGCGGTCAAGGCCTCGGGCGTGAAGCTCGACTGATCCTGTTCGGGAGTAGTTTGATGTCTGTTCAATTTGCCGAAGTCCCGGACGAAGCCGGAGAGATCGCCGCACGCTGGCTCGATGCGTTCGGGGCCGCGCTTCAGGCGCAGGATGCGGTGGCCGTCGCGGCGACGTTCATGCCCGACGGGCATTGGCGCGACCTGCTGGCCTTCACCTGGGACGTCGTCACCCATTCCGGGCGGGCGGCGATCGAGGCGGCGCTGGCGCCGGTGCTGGCGCGCACCGCCGCGAAGAACGTGGAGATCCCGGGCACGCGCACGCCGCCGCGCCGCGTGAAGCGCGCCGGCACCGAGTGTATCGAGGCGATCTTCGAGTTCGAGACCGCCTTTGGCCATGCCAACGCCGTCGTGCGTCTCGTCGAGGCCGACGGCGCGTGGCGGGCCTGGTCGCTGCTTACCACGCTCGAGGCGCTGCATGACTGGCCTGACGGGAGGCCGCGCGAATTGAGCGATGCCGAGCGCTATAGCCGCGACTTCGGCGGCGACAACTGGCTCGACCAGCGGGTGAAGGCGCAAGCCTATCGAGATCGCGATCCGGCCGTGCTCGTGGTGGGTGGCGGCCAGGCGGGCCTTGCCACCGCGGCGCGCCTGCGGGCGCTGGGCGTCGATACGCTGATCGTCGATCGTCACCAGCGCATCGGCGACAACTGGCGGCGGCGCTATCACTCGCTCACCCTGCACAACGAGGTGCACGTCAATCACCTGCCGTTGATGCCGTTCCCCTCGACCTTCCCGGTGTTCATTCCCAAGGACAAGCTGGCGAACTGGTTCGAGTCCTATGTCGAGAATCTCGACCTCAACTACTGGACCGACACGCAGCTCACCGCAGGGCGCTACGACGAGGCAACGCAGCGCTGGACGGTGACCTTGCTGCGTGGCGACGGGACGGAGCGCGTGCTGCATCCGCGCCATGTCGTCTTCGCCACCGGCGTGAGCGCCATTCCGATCAAGCCGTCGCTGCCGGGCCTCGACACGTTTGCCGGCACGGTCATGCACTCCGGCGCCTACACAAACGGCGCGGACTGGAAGGGGCGCAAGGCGATCGTGGTGGGGACCGGCAACAGCGGCCACGACGTGGCGCAGGATCTCTGCGCCAGCGGTGCCGATGTGACCCTGGTGCAGCGCAGCCCGACCTATGTCGTGTCGATCCGCGAGGCGCAGAAGGTCTACGCGATCTACACCGAAGGCCTGCCGTTCGAGGATTGCGACCTGCTGGCCGCCGCCTCGCCCTATCCGGTGCTGCAGCGTGCCTACCAGCTCTCGACCGCCGAGATGCGCCGGGTCGATCGCGATCTCCTGTCGGGCCTGGAGAAGCGCGGCTTCCGCCTGACCTACGGCGAGGACGATACCGGCTTCCAGATGATGTATCTGCGTCGCGGCGGCGGCTACTACTTCAACGTCGGCTGCTCCGACATGATCGTCGAGGGGCGGATCAAGCTGCTCCAGTACGACGACATCTCGGGGTTCGAAGCCGGCGGCGTGCGCCTGAAGGACGGCACGCTGCGCGAGGCCGAGCTGGTGGTGGTCGCCACCGGCTACAAGAACCAGCAGGAAACGGTGCGCGCCTTCCTGGGCGACAAGGTGGCCGACCGGATCGGCCCGGTCTGGGGCTTCGACGCCGGCGGCGAACTCGCCAACATGTTCAAGCCGACGCCGCAGCCCGGCCTGTGGTTCATCGCCGGCAGCCTGGCCCAGTGCCGCATCTACTCCCGCTACCTCGCTTTGCAGATCAAGGCGCGCGAGGAGGGTCTGGTCCCTTAGAACCTTTCCGCCTTTGAGTTGACCCCACTTACCTCGTCCTGAGGAGGCCCGAAGGGCCGTCTCGAAGGATGGGCAGCAACGCGGTGCTCGTGGCCACCCTTCGAGACGCGCTCCTGTGGCGCGCTCCTCTCAGGGTGAGGTCGTTGTTGGAAAGGTGAGGTCGAAAACCCTCTAAATGAACTGGCGGATCGTCGCGATCACGACCAGGGCGCCGATCGCCATGACGGCGCTGCCGAGCGAGATCACGGAGAGCGCGCGGCCCGGCGAGAGCCGGCCCATATGGGCGGCGATCCAGAAGAACGGGTCGTTGACGTGGCAGATCGCCATCGAGCCCGCACCGACGGCGGCGGCCGCGATGGCCCGGCCCGAGTCGCTGTCGAGGCCGAGCGCCGGCAGCATCGGCTCGACCATGCCCGAGGCCGTGAGCACGGCGGTGAGCGAGTTGCCCTGCATCGTCTTCACGATGGCCGCCGCCAGGAACGGCGTCAGCACGCCGTAGCGCGGCTGCAGCGCATACTCGGCCAGAAGCTCAGACATGCCGGTCTCGTCGAAGACGCGCGCCAGGCCGCCCGACGCGCCGACCGCCAGCAGGAGCGGCGCCCAGGAGCGGCCCGCCAGGACCGAGGGCTCCCAGCGGCGGGCGAACACGATCGCCAGGGTGAGGGCAATGGCCGTCAGCATCAGCGGCTTGGAGATGCCGATATAGAATTCGCGCGCACCGCCCTTGCCCAGGGGTTCGCTCGGCATCTGGGCCACCGACTGCAGCACCAGCAGCACGAGCGGGATGCCGACGCACAGCCACGCCCAGGAGAGCTCGCCTTCGGCCGGGCGCGACGGGACCTGCCGCGCCACGTGCCACCAGCCCAGCGCGACGGCGACGGTCGCGACCGGCAGGGCGACCATGAATTCGGTTCGGAGGTCCGCCTTCATGACCGAACTGGCCGCGACGGCGAGCGGCGACGGCGCCACCAGGGCGGCGACCGCAAGCAGGGTGAGCGCGAGGCCCAGCGCACGCCGCGGTGCGTCCTGTCCCGCCGGCTGCAGCAACGCCAGTCCGCCCGAAGCCGAGGCGCCCAGTCCCGCCACCAGCCCGGCGGCGGCGGACGTGCCGGTGCCGAGCGGCGTACGCAGCACGAGACCGCTGACCAGCGCGCCCGCGACGACCAGCAGACCGGTCTGCTCGAGCGCCGCCGTGAAGCCCAGGCCGAACGCCTTGCCGACCGACTGGAAGGTCATGTCGGCGGCGATGCCATAGACCACCACGGTGGCCATGATCGCGAGGAAGACGGGCAGCCGGACGCGCTGGACCAGGAAGACGATGGCGACGACGGCAATTGGCAGCAGGAGCGAGGCGAGAAACATGACGGGACGAATCTTAGTGTCCTGCTACAGTCCCGTCATGCGCCTCCTCGTCGCTCTCCTGATGTTGCTCGGTCTTGCATCGCCCGTTCATGCCGAGGCGCTGGTCCGGATCGAGGGCAAGAACTTCGTCGAGCCAAACGGTCGCATCCTGCGGCTCAAGGGAATCAGCCTCGGCAACTGGCTGATGCCCGAAGGCTACATGTTCAAGTTCGAGGTCGCGAAGTCGCCGAGCCAGATCTACGGCGCCTTCGACCGGCTTCTGGGCGCCGAGCGCGCCGCCCAGTTCTGGCAACGGTATCGTGACACCTACGTGACAGAGGACGACATCCGCTTCATCAAGTCGGCCGGCTTCAACATGGTGCGGATTCCGCTGCACTGGCGGTTGTTCATGACCGCCGACGGCGAAGTGACGGGCGAGGGGTGGTCGCTGCTCGACCGGGTCGTGGGCTGGGCCGCCGCCGCCGGGCTCTACGTCATCCCGGACCTGCATGCCGCGCCCGGCGGCCAGACCGGGATCAACCACGATGACGGGCCGGGTTACCCGCTGATGTTCTACGTGGCGCGCAATCGCGACCTCACGGTGAAGCTCTGGCGTGCCGTGGCGCAACGGTACCGCGGCAACCCCGTCATCCTGGGCTACGACATCCTGAACGAGCCGATCGCGCCCTATCATGACGTGGCGACGCTGAATGCGCGGCTGGAACCCTTCTACCAGCGGACGACGGCGGCCATCCGCGAGGTCGATCCCGAGCGCATCGTGATCCTGGCGGGCGGCCAGTGGAGCTCGAGCTTCGCCATGCTCGGGCGACCGTTCGCCCGGAACCTGGCCTACACCTACCATTCGTTCTGGGCCTCCACGCAACGCGACTCGATCCAGCGCCACCTGAACTTCGCCAACCTCTACAACGTGCCGCTGTTCCTCGGCGAGACCGGCGAGCTCAATGACGAGTGGAACGAAGAGTTCCGCCGCCTGCACGAGGCGCACGGCATCGGCTGGTCGTTCTGGACCTACAAGAACCTCGATACGCAATCGACCATCGTGTCGATCCCGCGGCCCGATGGCTGGAGCGAGATCGTGGCCTATGCCGACGGCGCTCGAAAGCAAAGGCCGCCGCAGGAACTGGTCGACCGGGCCGTCGGGCAGTATCTGGACGGCATCCGGTTCCGCAATGGAACCGTGCGTTGGTCCTATCTTGCGTCGCTCGGCCTACGGGGCAGCCCCTAGCAGGCGACGCAGCGCCCGGGCGGCGCCATGATGCGGTCGCGCGCGCGCAGCCTCGACGGTGGCCTCCAGAATATCGCGCAGGGGGTCGTTCGTCATGGCGGCAACCGCCGAGGCCTGGGCTTTCAGGGCATCCAGCCTGCCCAGCGCGTCGACTGCCGCGTCGGCGAGCCCTTCCGGGCTGTAGCGGGACATGGCGACGCCATGACCTTCCTCGAAGGCAGGCCACGCGAAGGCGCAATCCACCGGCGCCACGATGGGTATGCCCATGCGTCGCGCCTCGTTGGACATCCCCGAGCCGCGTGCCTTGTAGGACGCGGGATCGTAGGGAAGCAGCAGCAGGTCGGTGCTTGAAAGCAGGTCGACATAGTCTTCGTCGGACAGCACGCCCCTGCGTATGTCGACGCGCGGCCCGAGCTTTTCCAGATCGTCGAAGATCCAACCTTGGTCTTCGGCATCCGATCCCGCGATGATCCCATGAACGGTGAAGCGCGACGTTGCATGACGTTGCAGCAGCCGTGGGATCGCTTCGGGCAGGAGACGGTAGCCTTTCGAGCGATTGGCGAACCCGGCGATCGTCAGATGAGGATGGTCGGTCGTGTCCGACGGCGATTCTTCGGGCGGGGAGGGCAAAGCGATACCGGCGCCCGGTGCGACGCCGACGTCGAAGGGCAGCAGCTTGCGATAGAACGCGGCCAAGGCTTCCGTCTCGCTGTAGGCGGTGAGATGCCGCCGGTCGCCAAGCGTTTCGAGAAGGGCGGTGAAGCCACGGCGCGCTTCGTCATGACAGGGGAGCGAGGCGGGATTGTCCGGCGCGAGCTGGTGGTGGGGCCCATAGAGCAGCCACATCAGCACCTGTGGCGGAGGTTTCAGCGGGTGGCGCTTCAAGACGCGCGCCACGGAGGCGGCCAGTACCTGATCGCAGCAGGGCAGGATCAGCATGTCGGGCCAGCTGCCGAGGCGTTTCAGGGCGCGCGCCAGCTCGCGGCTCGTCTGGGCGACGCGGGCCTCGAACTCCCGGGGGCTGGCGTAGTCGCGACCATAGACCGGCCCGGTGAAGGTCGCCGTGCAGTCGAGCGCGCGCGCGACGTCGGGCGTAGCGGCGATGGAGCCGAGGCAGGGTGCGTCGATATCCAGCCCGGCAAGCTCGGCCTGCAACCGGTCGATCGCGGCGTAGTGATGCCCGCCGCGGGAATGGATGGCCGGATCGACGATGAGCGTCTTCATCGGCACTGTTGTAGCGTGCGCCAGGCGGGACGATAGCGCTCCACTGCCCGGCGAAGCCGCATCGCGGCACGCCATCGCAAGCCGAATTCGCCGGCATCGTAGAGATGCTGCGGTGGCGCCCGAACCTGCAGCTCGGGAAACACGAACAGGCGCCCGCCGGCGCGTCCGATCGCTTCGTTGAAGGCGACATGCTCGGAGACTTCGCGTCCCTGGACGTCGAGGCCGACATATCCCGCGTTCAGCGCATAGGGCATGCGGTAGAGGCCCAGCCCGCCGAAGGCCGAGCGAACCTCGATCGGTTGCATCCCCCGTGGCAATGCGATCTGGCGGGCGAAGACCTCGCGGAACTTCGCGGCCTCGAACGACTCGCGGGCAGGCCGTTCCCAGATCCGGTGCCAGCAATCGTGCGGGCACCAGGTTGGATGCCTCAGCGCCCAGACATCGTAGTAGCGGGGCCACGCGCTCGCGAACACGGCGGCCCGGTCGGGCGCGGCGCCGAGCCACCCGGCCGCTCGGGCATAGGATCCGAGGTCGAGCGGTGCGGCGAGGACGTCGTCCATGTCGGCGACGACCATGTGGCCGTACTGGGCGAAAGCGGAGCCGCGCACTTCTTCGAGGCAGGCGTTGCGCGCGAACGCGATCCGTTCGGTCCGCCGCTCGAGCCGTCCGGCGAGTGCGCCGAGATCGATTACCTTTCCTGCCCGTTCCCTGCCCAGCCAGTTGCGCAACAGGGTGGCGGTGGCGTCGGTTGCGTCGCTGACGGCGAAGATGAAGGCCGTCCGGTCGTACAGCCGCGACAGGTTGGCGAGATTGGCGAGAACGTCCGGCAGCCAGCGGGCGCAGTCACGGGCCGTGCCGACGAAGACGGCGCTGTCGAGGCTGCTTCCTGTCATGCCGCTTCCAACGCCCCGAATGTCATCGTCGCTGGCCCGCGAATGAACGGGCGCGACCGAGCAGGTTCTGTGTCCCGGTCGATAGAGAGTCGAGGAAGCGGATCCACCTCCCCCGGTTGCCGGTCGAGCGGGCATCGAGTGCCCGCTTCACGAGCGCCTGCGAATGGGCGTGACGCCACTCGCCGAAGCAGGCCCGGATGGCGGCGGCTTCCTGGTCGAGGACGCGCTGGACCAGCTGGAGGATGTGGCTGCTGATCGGGGCCCAGTCCCTGGTCGATGAATTGTAGGTGCCGCCCATGACCGTGGCGTTCGAATGCTTGTTGGAACCGTGCATGCGATAACCATAGAGGGCATCGTGAATGGCGATCGAGCCCGTCAGCAGGCCGGCGAAGGTCGACAGGTAGTAGTCGAGATAGAGTCTCAGTTCCTGGTCGGGGACGACGAGCACCAGGTCCACGAAGCTGCGCCGGAACATCATGCTCGCCATGCTGTTCGTGGCGCTGAGCGCGGTCCAATGCGGATGAATGGTCAGCCGCCCGTTCCGGGGAAAGGAAAACCGGCCGGTCGTGGCGTCGATCGTCGGCACCTTGGCGGAGTCGATG
Source organism: Reyranella sp. (assembly GCF_965228225.1). Classification (GTDB taxonomy): domain Bacteria; phylum Pseudomonadota; class Alphaproteobacteria; order Reyranellales; family Reyranellaceae; genus Reyranella. The sequence goes on from NZ_OZ245801.1 coordinate 5,699,425, forward strand.
CCGCTTTGGCCGGGGACGCCATGCTCGAACCACCACGCCGTCCCCGCCAGCAGATGGTCATCGGCGTCGATGATGTGCGAATCGCAGTAGGTGAGGGCGACGGGGAAATCGGCATTCATGTGAACGCACAGATGTCGTTCTATGAAATTCTCATACCAGATGTCGTCGGAATCCAGGAAGCAGACGAAAGGCGTGTCCAATTGCGCGAGTCCGCGCTTGATGGCGCCGGTCTGCCCGACATTGGTGTCCAGGCGGATGTAGTCGAATCTCGGATCGCCGAGACGCGACAGGCAATGGCGAATCTCTTCGTCGGAATTGTCCGTCGAGGCATCGTCGACGACGACGGTGCGCAGGTTTCGACACGACTGGCGGGCGACCGATTCGAGGGCGCGTCCCACGAAGGCGCCATTGTTGTTGTTGGCGATCACAACACCGACCGGGGGTGCTGAAGGCATGCTGACCGTTTCCGTCTGCTTGGTTTGAACGCTGGCGATCGCACGGAATATGCGGCTGCCTGAAGATGGTCGACGTCGATACGCGCTGCAACCTCGGACGCCGACTCTGGGCGGCGGCTCGCGTTTCCGTATGTAGGGACCGTGAAATCTTGGTAACAAACGGCTGTCAGAGAGGCGAAAGGAGAGACAGTCGCCGCGCGTCGGTGCTAGTGGGACTTGCGCCGCGCTCCGCGGCGGCCGGTCCGTCGAAAGGGATTTCACAAGCAGCATGACGCGGGTACCATCTCCTGCAGCAGGGTCGCCCCGAACCGAGCTGGCGGAGGTGCTGCGGTCGTGTCGCACTTCCTATCTTGGGGTGGCGCTGTTCACCGCCATCCTGAACGTCCTGTATCTTACCGGCTCCTTCTTCATGTTGCAGGTCTACGACCGGGTGCTGCCGAGCCGCAGCGTTCCCACCCTCGTGGCACTCTGCGGTCTCGCCCTCGGCCTCTACGGCTTCCAGGCCATCCTGGACATCGTCCGCAACCGGGTGCTCATCCGGATTGCCGGCGGATTCGCCGAGATTCTGGACCGGCGCGTCTATCACCTTCTGGTCAAGCTGCCGCTCCGGGCGCCGCAGATGAACGGCTTCGAGCCGGTGCGCGATCTCGACCAGATCCGCAGCTTCATGTCGGGCACGGGCCCCGCGGCGCTGTTCGACCTGCCCTGGATGCCGCTCTACCTGGGCATCTGCTACCTGTTTCATCCGCTGATCGGCCTCACCGCGACGGTCGGCGCGCTGATCCTCGTCGCCATCACCTTCGTCACCGAGCTCAAGGTCCGCCAGCCCTCGATCGAGGTCTCGTCGCTCTCCAGCCGGCGGAGCAGCCTCGCCGAAGCGAGTCGCCGCAATTCGGAGGTCCTCCATGCGATGGGCATGGTCGGCCGTTTCGCCCAGCAGTGGTCGGACTATGGACGTCGCTACGTCGCGGCCCATCAGCGGGCGGGCGATATCACCGGCGGCATGGGAAGCTTCTCGCGCGCCTTGCGCATGGCGCTGCAATCGGCCGTGCTGGCGGTCGGCGCCTATCTGGTGATCAAGCAGCAGGCCACGGCCGGCATCATCATCGCCGGCTCCATCCTCTCCGCGCGGGCCCTGGCGCCGGTCGAGCAGGTGATCGCCCAGTGGCGCGTCTTCGTGTCGGCCCGCCAGAGCTGGCACCGGCTCAACAACCTGCTGGCGCGAATCCCCGAGGACCGCGACGTGATGCAGCTGCCCAAGCCCAAGGGGTCGCTGTCGGTCGAAACCGTCAGCGTGGCGCCGCCGGGCGTGAACACGCTGGTGGCCCGTGACATCGCGTTCGGCCTGAAGGCCGGCCAGGGGCTGGGGATCATCGGCCCCAGCGCCTCGGGCAAGTCGTCTCTCGCCCGCACCCTCGTCGGCGTGTGGCGGCCCGTTACCGGCAAGGTCCGGATCGATGGCGCGACGCTCGACCAGTGGTCGTCGGAGGCGCTGGGCGAGCATATCGGCTACCTGCCCCAGGACATGGAGCTTTTCGCCGGGACGGTCGCACAGAACATCGCCCGCCTGGAGCCCGAACCCGACGCCGCCAAGGTGATTGCCGCGGCGCAGGCGGCCGGCGTCCACGAGCTGATCCTCGGCCTGCCCAACGGCTACGAAACTGAAATGGGCGAGAGCGGCACCGCCCTGTCGGCCGGACAGCGGCAGCGCGTCGGCCTGGCCCGCGCGCTCTACGGCGATCCTTTCCTCGTAGTGCTCGACGAGCCCAATTCGAGCCTCGACCATGACGGTGAGGAGGCCCTGACCCGGGCCATCATGTCGGTGCGGGCCCGCGGCGGCATCGCCATCGTCGTGGCCCACAGGCCGAGTGCCCTGGCCGCCGTCGACCAGCTCCTGGTGATGCGCGGTGGGCGACAGCAGGCCTTCGGGCCCAAGGATGCGGTGCTGCGGGAGACGCTGAAGGCGGCGGTGCCACAGGCCGCTCCCCAGGCGGCGGGCGCCCCGCCATCTCCCCTCCGGATGCCGGTCGGCCGCCCGCGGGAGCCGTCATGAGCTCGCCCGTGTCCGTCCCGGCCCTGACCCGCAAGCCTCTCCTGATCGGCGTCTCCGCGTGCCTCCTCCTCGTGTTCGGGGTCGGCGGCTGGGCGGCCACCACGCAGCTGTCCGGCGCGGTGATCGCGCCCGGCAAGCTGGTCGTCGACACCAACGTCAAGAAGATCCAGCACCCGACCGGCGGCGTGGTCGGCGAGCTGCTGGTCAAGGAAGGCGACCGGGTGAAGCAGGGCGACGTGGTCGTCCGGCTCGACGGCACCCAGGCCAAGGCCAATCTCGGCATCGTGACCAAGGCGCTCGAGGAAATGGCGGCGCGCCAGGCGCGCTTCGAGGCGGAGCGCGACAATGACGCGACCGTCGAGTTCCCGCCCGAGCTGACGGCGCGGGCGGGCGATCCGGAAATCGCGCGCCTGATGAGCGGCGAGCAGAAGCTGTTCGAGATGCGCCGCACGGCGCGCGACGGGCAGAAGGCGCAGCTCCGCGAGCAGATCAAGCAGCTCCATCTCCAGATCGATGGCACGCAGGCCCAGGAAGCCGCCAAGGGCAAGGAGCTGAAGCTGTTGGCGCAGGAGCTGGAGGGTGTCCGCACGCTCTGGAAGCAGAATCTCGTGCCGATCAGCAGGGTCACCACGCTGGAACGCGATTCGGCCCGCATGGAGGGCGAGCGCTCCGCCCTGATCGCCTCCCTGGCGCAAAGCCGGGGCCGCATCGCCGAGCTCGAACTCAAGATCCACCAGATCGACCAGGATCTCGCCAGCGAAGTCGGCAAGGAACTGGCGGAGATCCGGGCCAAGAAATCCGAGATGACCGAGCGACGTATCGCCGCCGACGATCAGCTCAAGCGCATCGATCTCGTCTCGCCGCAGGCCGGCAGGGTGTTCCAGCGGAACGTCCACACGGTCGGTGGCGTCGTCCAGGCCGGCGAGCCTCTCATGCTGATCGTGCCGGACTCCGACTCGCTGATCGTCGAAGCCAAGGTGGCGCCGCAGGACATCGACCAGATCCACATCGGCCAGCATGCCGTCCTGCGCTTCGCCGCCTTCAACCAGCGCACGACCCCCGAGGTCGATGGCGAGGTGATCCATATCGGCGCCGACGTCACGCAGGAAGACAGGGCGACCGAGCCCTATTACTCCGTGCGCATCCGCGTTGCAGAGGGCGAGCTGTCCCGCCTCGAGGGCCTGCAGCTCCTGGCCGGCATGCCGGTCGAATCCTTCATCCAGACCACGCCGCGCACCGTGGCCTCGTTCCTGGTCAAGCCGCTGTCCGACCAGCTCGCGCGCGCCTTCCGCGGGCGGTGAAGTCTTTCCGGGCCTGACAGATCACCAACACAAACCTCATGCTGAGGAGGCTGCCCCTCGAATACCTCGGGGTAAACTCCGCAGCCGTCTCGAAGCATGGGCACGAGCACCGCGTTTGTTGCCCATCCTTCGAGACGCACGCCTTCGGCATGCTCCTCAGGATGAGGTCGTGAGGATACTTGAATCGGATGGGCCTTAAGTCGCGTCCCGCAACACCATCTCCGCCGCTTTCTCGCCGATCATGATCGCGGGGGCGTTGGTGTTGCCGGAGGTCAGGGTCGGCATGATCGAGGCGTCGGCGATGCGCAGGCCCTCGATGCCGTGCACGCGCAGCCTTGCATCGACCACGGCCATCGCATCCGAGCCCATCTTGCACGTGCCCACGGGGTGATAGGTCGTCTCGGCGGCGCGGCGCACCCAGTCGAGGATCTCGTCGTCGCTGGTGCCGCCCGGTCCCGGCGCGATCTCGGCCACCTGCAGCGCAGCCATCGCCGGTGCGGTCATGATGGCGCGGGCGATGCGCACGGCCCGCACGGTCAGCTCGCCGTCGACCGCCGCCGACAGGAAATTGTAGCGGATCTCCGGCGGCCGCCTGGGATCGGCGGAGACGATGTGGATGGTGCCCTTGCTCTCCGGGCGCATCGGATGGGCATAGCAGGAGAGGCCCGACTGGCGCGCGATCCGCGGGCCGCGCGGTCCCGCCTCGGTGAACATCGGCACCCAGCCCAGCAGCAGGTCGGGCGCCTCGAGCCCGTCGCGCGAGCGCACGAAGGCGCGTAGCGGCGCGCCGACCATCGACAGGAGACTGTCGCGGTTCAGCGCCCAGCGCAGCGCCTGGTGCACCAGGCCGAGTCCGCGGCCGCGATCGTTGAAGGTGACGCCGCGCGTGCCGATGGTCCATCGCGTGCGCGGCGCATAGTGCTCGCGCAGGTTCTCGCCGACGCCGGGCAACGCATGCCGCACCTCGATGCCCAGCGCGCGCAGCCGGTCCGGCTGGCCGATGCCCGACAGTTCGAGGAGCTGCGGCGAGTTGATCGAGCCGCCGCTCACCACGACGGCGCGCGTCGCCCGCGCCTCGCGCGACTCGCCGCCCACCGAATAGCGCACCCCGGTGCAGCGTTTGCCGTCGAGCAGGAGCCGTTCGGCCAGCGCGCCGGTTTCGATGCGCAGGTTGGGGCGTCGCTTGGCCGGATCGAGGTAGCAGCGGGCCGTGCTCATGCGCCAGCCCGAGGCGATCGTGGCCTGGCTCATGGCGATGCCGTCCTGCTTGGCGCCGTTGTAGTCGGGATTGTGCGGGATGCCGACTTCGCCGGCCGCCTTGATCAGCGTGGCGTAGAGCGGGCTGGCCGGCGCGGGATTGGTCACCTTCAGCGGGCCGGAACGGCCGCGAAAGCGCTCGTCGCCGTCGTCATAGCTTTCCAGGCGCTTGAAGAAGGGAAGGACGTCCTCGTAGGCCCAGCCCTGGTTGCCCATCTGGGCCCAGGTGTCGAAGTCCTGCGCCTGGCCGCGCACGAAGGCGAGGCCGTTGATGGCGCTCGAGCCGCCGAGCAGTTTTCCGCGCGGCACCGGGATGCGGCGGCCGTTGGTGCTGGGCTCGGGCTCGGAACTGTAGAGCCAGTTGACGGAAGGGTTGGTGATCAACCGCGAATAGCCGACGGGAATGCGGGTCCAGGGATGGCCGGCGGGCCCGGCTTCCAGCAGCAGCACCTTGTGGCGCGGGTCGGCCGACAGCCGGTTGGCGACGACGGCGCCCGCCGAACCGGCGCCGACGACGATGAAGTCGTATTCCATTGCCGCCAGTATCCCGCGACGTGCCCCGCCTGTCGATTGCCGCGACGATGGCCCGGCTTTACGCGGGCCGATGTTTGGGCATGATGCGGCCCCCGACAACCTCGAAGGAAAAAGCCATGCGTGGTGTCTCCGTCCTGCTTCCCCTCGGCCTTTCCCTCGCCTGCGCCGCCGGCATCGCGACCGCCCAGCCAGCCGGGCCGGACCTGACAGGCACCTGGACGGGAACCAACAAGGGCATCGTGAGCGGCCTGCCGGCTCACTTTCCGGTGACCGCGCCGTCGACCATCGTCGACGGCAACCGCCTGGTCGAACTCAAGATCACGGTGCGGATCGACGGCCAGGACGAGGGAAGGTTCTGGGGCACGCTGTCGTCGGAGTCGAAGGCCGAGCCGATCGTCGGCGTCATCGGATCGGACGGCAAGCGCGTGCGCATGATCGGGCAGGGCGGCTCCGCCATCGAAGGCACGTTGCTGGACGACGGCTCGCTCGAACTCTTCTATACCGAGAACCGCGCCGGCGTTTCCGTCGCCGCCACAAACGTGCTGAAGAAAGCCAAATAGGACTCCCCTCGATGATCTCACGGAGAAGCATGCTGGCAGGCGGGCTCGCTCTGCCGGCGCTGGCCGGCTGCGGCGGCCAGCCCACGTCCCAGTCGACGGCCTACGCGCCGGGCCAGACGCGGCCCGGCCTCGATGCGGTGATCGACATCAGCCACAACGTCACGGTCACCAGCTTCGCCGCGGTCCGCCGCAGCAACATCCTGGCCGTCATCCACAAGGTGACCGAGGGCGGCGACTGGTTCGATCCGTCCTACACGTCGCGGCGGCGCCAGGCCGAGTCGGCCGGCCTGCTGTGGGGCGGCTACCATTTCGGCACCCGCCAGTATTCCGGCGAGCAGCAGGCGGCCTCTTTCCTGTCGGCCTGCCAGCCCGGCCCGCAGACCGTCATGGCGCTCGACCTCGAGCCGAACGACGCCAACCCGCGCAACACGATGCGGCTCGACCAGGCCGAGGCCTTCGTGCTGGCCGTGCAGAAGGCCACCGGACGGCTGCCGATGCTCTACGCCCATCCCGCCTGGGCCGATGGCGAGATCTACGGCCGCCGCCGCATCAGCCTCGGCGCCAGCGTGCGGCCGGGCTCGCTCCTGGCGCGCTGCGACCTGTGGCTGGCCGATTATCGCGAGACGCCGCGCCTTCCCGTGGCCTGGGCGGATCGCGGCTGGAAGCTCTGGCAGTACGTCGCCGACGAGACCTCGCAGAACTTCGCCTACGGCAGCGAACCGCGCCACGTCGAGGGCGTCGGCCACTGCGACCGCAACATGTACAACGGCGACGTCGCGAGCCTGAACCGCTGGTGGAAGAACGGCGGGCGGGGTTAGAGGCTTTCCGAGCGGAAAGAACCGCGGCGAGCTTCCAACAAGGACCTCACCCTGAGTGGCTGGCCGGAGAGAATTGAATCGATTTAAGCACCCACCTCATCCTGAGGAGCGCCGCCCCTCGAGTACCTCGGGGTAAACTCCACGGCGCGTCTCGAAGGATGGGCAACAGGCGAGTGCGCGTTCCCATCCTTCGAGACGCCGTGCTACGCACGGCTCCTCAGGATGAGGTTATTGGGGCTGTTCATAGCCTCTTGTTTTAGCTGCATTCATTTCCGGCCAGCCTCTCAGGATGAGGGGGTGCGGAGTGGAGATGTTTACCGCGCCGCCAGCGCCTCGAACGCCTTGCGGGTCGCTTCCAGGGCGAAGTCGATGTCGGCTTCGGTGTGCGCGGTCGACAGGAACATGTTGTGGCGCGGGTGCAGGTAGGCGCCGTGCTTCAGCGCCTCCAGGGTGAAGAAGTTGCCCTTCTCGCAGTCGGGATCGTTGTCGAACAGCACCGTCGGCATCTGCGGCGGGCCGCTCTGGCGCACGCCGATGCCGAACTCGGCCGACTGGGCCGCAATCCCGTCGCGCAGCCGCTGGCCCATTTCGCGCATCCGCGTCGGCCCGTCGACGCTCTCCAGCACGTCGAGCGTCGCCAGCGCGGCGGCCATCGACACGGCGCTGCACCAGAACGAACCCGTGACATAGAGCTTGGACGCGGCCTCGCGATAGCGGTCGTTGCCGGTGACGGCGGACAGGGCGTAGCCGTTGGCGATCGCCTTGCTCCAGGCGCTGAGGTCGGGCTGCACGCCCACCAGGTCCCAGCTGCCGCGCATGGTGAGGCGGAAGCCGGCGCGCACGTCGTCGACGATCAGCGCGGCATCGCTGGCGTCGCACAGCTCGCGCGCGCGGCGGGCGAAGGCCGCGTCCGGCATCTCCTGGTCCTTGCCGAAATCGTGCTTGAAGGCCGAGACGATGATGCCCGCCAGATCGTCGCCGGCGCGCTGCACGGCGCTCTCGAGGCTGCCGGTGTCGTTGTACTTGTAGGTCAGCATGTGGGCGCGATCTTCCGGCGTCACGCCGTATTGGTTCGGCGAGCACCACGGGATGGCGCCGTGATAGGCGCCCTCGGCCACCAGGATCTTGCGCTTGCCCGAGGCGGCGCGCGCCAGGGTCACGCAGGTCGTCGTCGCATCGGTGCCGTTCTTCCCGAACAGCGCCCAGTCGGCGTGCGGGATCAGCCCGACCAGCCGCTCGGCCAGCTCGACCAGCCGCTCCGACGGGCCGTTCAGGCAATCGCCCGCCGCGGTCTGGCGCGCGACCGCTTCGGCGACCACCGGATTGCCGTGGCCGACCACGATCGGGCCCCAGCTGCACATGAAGTCGACATAGCGCTTGCCGTTCACGTCCCACAGGTGACAGCCCTCGCCGCGCGCGAAGAACTGCGGATAGCCCTCGGGCAGCCGGTCGCTGCGCAGGTGCCCGTACATGCCGCCGGGAATGACCTGCTGGGCGCGCTGCCTGAGTTTCTGGTCGGCCGTGAGAGACATTGGAGAGGCTCCGCTACGCTGTGAACTGGCCTATATATACCGCACCAAGATGAGCCTGTACCCGGCACGGGTCGCACGGCAGCCACGGGGGAAACGGATGGATCTCAAGGGCAAGGTGGCCGTGGTCACCGGCGGCAATGGCGGGCTGGGCCAGCGCATCTGTCACGCGCTGGCGGCCGAGGGCTGCCACATCGCCGTCGTCTACGCCAAGAGCAAGGACCAGGCCGAGGGCGTGGCGCGCGATCTCGAACGCCACCAGGTCACCGCCGCCGCCTTCGCCTGCGACGTGACCCAGCGCGACCAGGTCGACCGGCTGGTCGACGAGGTGGTGAAGCGCTTCGGCCGGCTCGACATCCTCGTGAACGACGCGGCCTACAACAAATCGATCCCCTTCACCGATCTCGACGGCCTCACCTACGAGGAATGGACCAAGATCATCGACATCAACCTGACCGGCCCGATGCTGCTCACCAAGGCCGTCGGCCCGCTCATGAAGCGCCAGGGCGAAGGCCGCATCGTCAACATCGCCTCGGTCGCGGGGCTGGGGCCCACCGGCTCCTCGATCGCCTACGCCGTCTCGAAGGCGGGCCTCATCCATCTCACCAAGTGCATGGCCGTGGCGCTGGCACCCGAGGTGCTGGTGAACTGCGTCGCCCCCGGCCTGCTCGAAGGCACCCGCGCCACCGCCAACCTGCGCCCGGAGGTGGTCGCGAAGAACGCCAGCGCCTCGCTGCTGGGCAAGCCCGCCGACAAGGACGACTGCGCCGACCAGGTCGTCACGATGTGCCGGACGAACAGCACGACCGGCCAGACGCTGGTGATCGATTCAGGGCGGGTGTTTCATTGACGACAAGGGATTTAGGCGTCCCTGGCCTTCACCTTCTCGACGCGGGTGCCAACCAACGTTATCACTTTGGAGAAGAACGCCATATTCTGATCTCGGAACGCAGTGGGTCTACTCAAATGATTTATCTCGCTACCGAGTACGGTTTTGTAGTCCCTGAAACCGTGTGGGCCACGCCTTGGCCGGCATTTGTGGGCCTTCCATGCGGGCATTTGCTCGGGCATGTTCGCCAGTTGAAACTCGGTCGATCTTAAACCAATGGAACACTTGGATTCATATGCGTCCCCTTCAGTGGGGCCATTTCTTAAGTGGGCAGGCGGAAAGCGTTGGCTTGCCGCTCGATACGGAAACCTATTGCCTACCGATTTTGCTAACTACTTAGAGCCGTTCCTAGGGAGTGGCGCGGTCTTTTTCCATCTTCGCCCCAAGAATGCAGTCTTATCGGATAAGAACAGCGCTCTTATAAATGTGTACCAACAAATAAGATGCAATTGGCAAGCGGTGCATCGTGCGTTATCTCGGCACCAAAAATGCCATTCAAAACAGTACTACTATGAGGAGCGTAGGCGCCGACATCGTCTTGCGCATGAAGAGGCAGCCCAATTTCTCTACCTTAATCGTACCTGCTGGAACGGTTTGTATCGCGTTAACTTGCGTGGCCAATTCAACGTCCCAATAGGAACTAAGTCATCAGTCATTCTAGATACTGACGACTTTGCGGGAGCCTCAAACCTTCTAAGAGATGTAAATCTGGAAGTGTCAGATTTTGAAAAAACGGTTGATATGGCGAGGTTGAATGACTTTCTGTTTGTTGATCCTCCCTATACTACTCGCCATAACAGTAATGGATTTATAAAATACAATGAGGAGTTGTTCTCTTGGGCGGACCAAGAGCGACTGGCCTATGCCGTGCGCAGGGCGGCGGCGCGTGGCGTAAAGGTACTGGTGACAAACGCAGATCACGATTGTATCCGGGAGCTATATCTTGGCGTGGGCGAGCATATTGAACTAGATCGCGCGTCGGTTTTGGCGGCTGACCCCGGAAATCGTGGTCAAATCACTGAAATTGCTATAAAGGCGAATTATCTATCGTAAGCACAATCGGGAGGAGAGTCGGTAGTCCGGCTAAAGTTCAATGGCGAAGACAGAAGGTCCTAAGACAATCCCCGCCATCCGAGTTCGTCAATGGCTTCAAGAGTGGGACGCTATTGACTTCTCCCCAAGGCAGCATCGCTCTAAGCCCTCTCCCCATTTCTACGTTTTTTCTCTTTCAGCCCAAGAGCTCAGAAGTCTTTCTGGAATTTCTCGGCGGCAAGCAAGCAAGGTGTCTTCTAGGGCGGCAGATTTGGGCATCCAAAGGCAGCATGACCCTGAGCGAACAGACGAAATATCTAGATTTGTTGAATTCGGATTTCCTTGGTCCACGCTTAGTGAGCGAAAGCGTAGGACCACTGAATTTCAAGATCTCCGTAAGCCTGGCTGGCTTCCAACCGCAATCGTCATCAACATTCTGAAGAAAGAGGATGTGCGGCACGGCGTAAAGGTGGCCCCAGATCAGGTCGTCAATGTGAAAGATGTGGTCGGGGTGTCGGAAATCTCTCTGCCTTATAGTACTTGGCGGAAGGGGTGGGAACCCACGGCGGTGCCCCCATTGGAAGTCATTGACGGGCAACATCGGCTATGGGCCTTTGGTCAAGACTCTGATGCTTCAGATTTCGAAGTGCCTGTCGTCGCGTTTCATGGCTTGGACATTAGCTGGCAGGCGTATCTTTTCTACACAATCAATATTAAGCCAAAGCGAATTAATCCGAGCTTGGCGTTTGACCTTTATCCCTTGCTCCGAACCGAAGACTGGCTCGATAAGGCGGAAGGTCACGCAGTCTATAGAGAGACTCGATCACAAGAACTCACTGAGGCGCTGTGGTCACATGAAGCAAGCCCTTGGTACGATCGAATAAACATGCTGGGCGAAAAGCAGGTTGGCTGGGTTACGCAGTCGGCCTGGATCAAGACACTTATGGCGACACTTGTTCGCCCTTGGGAGGGGCGAGCCCGCAGAATTGGCGGCCTCTTTGGGTCTCGCATGTCCGAAGAGGGGGAGGTGCTAGGATGGAGTCGAGCGCAGCAAGCCGCATTCCTCATCTTTGTGTGGCAAAAGTTGCACGCGGCAGTAGTCGCTTGCGACAAGCCGTGGGCGAGACAATTGAGAGCGGAAGAGATTCGTCTGCCGAAACTTCCAAATAAGAAAGATGATGCAGCTTTCTACGGTGAATATTCTGCAATTTCATCAGATCAGGGTGTTCGCGGCTTCTTGCACGTCGTGAATGATCTCTGTTTCTGGGCGGCGCCGAGATTGAAGCTGGATGATTGGCAGCTCAACAAGAGAGGTTCTGCTAGCGATCCAAGTGCGGTGGACTTGGCCTTAACGTCATTGGCGAAGCAGCCAGTCGCTGAATACGTGGCTGCCATTGCAAAAGGATTGGCTACGTTCGACTGGCGGACGAGTGCGGCGCCTGATCTCTCGTCCAGCGAGCGCAGGGCGAAGTTGGTGTTCCGAGGCAGCAGCGGCTACAAAGAAATCCGCGCGCAATTGTTAGAGCACCTGCGATCGAGTGCGGGTGAGATAGGCAAGATTGCAAGTCGTCTCTCGGAGCTGACGTAGATGACGCTCTCAGCGACCGACCTTGCAACTATTGCAACGCTTTCTCGAGATAACGTTAAATCAACCCTTGCGGGGTTGAAGCCTTTTGTTGCGGATTCAAACTGGGTCGGTAAGAAGAATCGATATGCGACCGATGCTGTCGAAAAAATTAGGAAAGAACTAGCTGCGAGTGGCATAGAGCGGCCTCGTCAACTTTCGCAATACATTGCGGCCAGCGTTACGCTCCACTGCGGTGATGGATGGGCATATCTCGGGCGCGCAGTGCATGCTTTGCTTAGGGGAGACCCTCATAGGGCGCGTCATCTCGGCTATTATGCAGAGTTGCGCGCAGCAATGTCGCTCTTGGCGTCCGTCGGGATCGGTGTGTTTAACAACAAGCATTTCGCAATCACTGGTCCTGACGCGGTCTCCCTAATTGGCAACGGCCGGCGGACACATGCCTTTGTTTGGGAATGCTTAGAGAGTTGGGGCGGACTTGGCGTCTCGGGCGATTTGTTTGCTCGCATAGTGCGGCCGAGCGGTATCGAGCTATCGGATTGGGTCCACCCTATCGGTGGAACGGCCGCAGTAGCAGCACAAGCGAGAGCGTGGTTCCTTCAATGGGGTATGGATCTACGCGATTCGGGTCAGGATCAATATGCTAGAAATGAATCGAGCTATAGGCCCGACGGTCTTCATCAGCCTTGGCAAGTTAATGCATCGGATACAATAGATTTTGTTGCAGATTTTTGGGCATCCATGGAGCCGGCAGCTACGTCTCGCTTTGAGAACGTAGACAGCCATGTGCTGAGAATGGCAATGGAAGCAGCTTTCAAGGGTACTACGGGCAAATCCCCCGCTAAGAGTCGCCCCACTTATCGCGCGTTGGTCGAAAAGGTGGTGGCAGCCCAGAGCCTCTCGGAAAGTGCGGGGGCGAGGTGGGTTGATTTCCTATGCAGAGTGTCAATGCCTAAAGACATCGGCATTATCGAATACTCGAAAGTTCCTCCCTCTGTGGCCACGAAGAGCCATCTGTCGGTATTTTCGCGAGCAGCCTTACTGCTTAGGCTCGCGTCTGGCTCTGCGAGCGAGCTGTTACGCGAGGTCGGAATCGGTGCGGACGATATAAATTTCTGGTGGGGCGCGCTAGGGAGGTCGCGTGGTATCTGGGACGGCGAAAAGGATGGCAGCACCATCATGGATCTATGGGCAGATGTTGAGCCACATTTGAGGGCGGTCAAAGATTTTCAGATGTCAGTTCCGGTGCAGGATCAAACATTCTTTCGTGTTGCGAGTGATATACTTTCCGAAGTCATTGGACTTGGTTGTACTGAAAGAATAGCGGTATGGGGCTTGACGCCCTAGCTCATCGTCAATGACCCCCAGCGATTGGTCGCGGTAACTCGACTACTTGGGCTTTGTCTTCACCCCGGCAACACGAACCTCACCCCCGCTCTTGCCAAGCCACCCCCGAGCGCCGCCGCGGTGCCATCCGCGCGCCAGCAGGCGGCGCCGGTCATGGTGCCGTCGTCATGAAACTGGATGGCGTTCATGCCGCCGGCCACGGTCGGCATGATCTTGAGCGTGTGGCCGCGGGCTTCGAGGCCCTGGCGCACCGGGGCGGGGATGCCGTGCTCGACTTCCAGGACGGGACCCTCGGTCCAGATGCGCGGCGCTTCGACGGCTTCCTGAAGTTCCATGCCGTGGTCGATCAGGTTGAGCAGGGCCTGCAGCGCCGAGGGGAAGATCTTGCGGCCGCCGGGCAGGCCCAGCGCATAGCGCACCTTGCCGTCCCGGAGCGCCATCATCGGCGACATCGAGGTGGTGACCCGCTTGCCCGGCGCGATCGAGAGCGCATTGCCGCGGCGCGGGTCGTAGTTGTTCATGTAGTTGTTGGGGATCATGCCGGTGCCGGGCACGATGAAGCGCGCGCCGAACAGGCTGTTGATGGTCTGCGTCGTGCTGACCACGTTGCCCTTGCCGTCGGCCACGGTGAGATGTGTCGTGTCCTGGCCTTCCGCCGCCTGCAGCCCACCCGTCCATTGCGTGGCGCGGGCGATGTCCAGCAGCTTGCGGCGCTGGTCGGCATAGTCGCGGCTCACGATGCGTTCGACCGGCACCTTCACGAAGTCCGGATCACCGCTCGCCTCGGCGCGGTCGGCGAAGGCGATCTTCAGCACTTCGGCCAGCAGGTGCAGCGTGTCGACCGTGCCGAAGCCCATCTTCGCGATGTCGTAGGCTTCGAGGATGTTCAGCATCTGGGCGATGTGCACGCCCGAGGCGGCGGGCGGCGGCGGGCCCAGGATCTCCCAGCCGCGATAGTGGCCGCGGATCGGCGCGCGCTCTTCGACCTTGTAGCCGGTGAGGTCGTCGCGGCGCACGAAGCCGCCGGTCTTCTCCATGCACTCCACGAGGAGGTCGCCCAGCGGCCCGCCATGCAGCGCCTTCTCGCCCTGCTGCGAGACCAGGGTCAGCGCCTCGGCATATTGCGCCTGCACCAGCCGCTCGCCCGCCTTCAGCGGCGTGCCATTGGGCAGGAGCAGGGCGGCGGCGAGTCTGTCCTTCGAAAGGTCGGCGCCGGCGTCCTTGATGCAGTCCGAGAGATAGGGCGTCACCGCGAAGCCGCGCGCGGCGTGGCGGATCGCGGGCGCCATCACGTCGGCGAGACTCATCGTGCCGAAGCGCTCCAGCGCGAGGCACCAGGCGCGCAGCGAGCCCGGCGTCGCGACCGATTTCGGCCCGACCAGGTTCTCCTGCCCCTCGACGTCGTAGACTTCGGGCGCGGCGCCGGGCACCGGTCTGTACATGTCGGGATGGCCCCTCTGCGGCACGGCGCTCATGCCGTCGAGGATGCGATGGCTGCCGTCGGCCAGGCGGATGTGGCAGGTCGTGCCGCCGATCAGCCCGACCATCATCGGCTCGACCACGGTCAGCGCGAACTGCATGGCGACGGCGGCGTCGACCGCATTGCCGCCGGCCGCCAGCATTTCCAGGCCCGCGGCCGAGGCCAGCGGATGGTTGGAGACCGCCATGCCCGCGGGCCCGTGCGCCGGCTGCTTCTCGCAGGTGAATTGCGTGCCCGCGCGCTCGCGCCATGTCGACTTGGTCATCCGTGTCCTCGCTGAATGTCGGTGAAATCTCGCATGCGGTTCAGGCGGCGGCTACCCACCCACCATCTCGTGGAAGGTGAAAGGTCCCTCACTCCGTTCGGGATGACATCGTTTGCGTGATCGGCGCACTGCGCAATTCCCGACAAAATTGTCATCCCGAACGGAGTGAGGGACCTTTACTGCCCCACACGCTGCTCGGCTTCCGCGCAACGCTGCAGCCGTTCGCAGGCGGGCTCGTCGCGGTCGCCCTTGGGGTTGAAGCAGGCGGCGGCGTCGGTCGAGCCGTCGGCCACGATCTGGGTGAGGCGGGCGCGGGAGTCGGGAGGGCGCTCGATGTCCAAAAGGCCCTTGCGGGTCAGCTCGTTGGCGAAGCGGATGACCAGCCGCTCGCGCGCCCGCATCGCCTCGGGCGCCGAGGCCTTGGCCTGGCGGCACCATTCCATCGCCGCCGCCTTGCCGCAGCCCCAGAGCTGCATCTGGCGGAAGCGCTCGGCGAGCTGGCGGTTCACGCCCAGGCAGTAGGCGGTCAGATCGTCGTCGCTGGTCAGGGTCTCGGCGTCCTGCGCCTTCGCCGGAAAGGCGGCGATCGCGAGCAGCAGGACGAGACCGACCCTCATCCGGTCAGATGAACATGTCGAGCTGATTGTAGTTCTTCAGCACCGAGTCGCGCATCGCCTCGCTCCAGCGGTTCTCCTCCTGGCGGTCGGCCAGCGGGCGATAGACATGGCTCTTCTCCTGCGGGAAGCGCTGGCGGCGCGCGTCGATCGCCAGCAGCAGGATGCGCAGCCGCTGGTCGATGCGCTCGGCGTCGTAGGTCACGACCTCGCCGGTCAGGCGCTTCGTCGTGACGCCCAGCACGCGCTTGCGCGGAAAGAAGCCGGCGTTGAGCGTCACGCGGCGGTCGGGCGAGGAGTTGGCGAAGGAGCCGTGCAGCAGCTGGCGGTTGGTGACGATCGTGTCGCCGGCGCCGGCCAGCATCGGCACCGCGCCCGCGATCCGGTCGGAGCCGCTCTCGGCCACCAGCTTAGCGATGTCGGCCTTGCCGTGGCGGTGGCTGCCCGGCAGCACCCAGACGCAGTTGCCCGCCGTGCTGGGATAGAGCTGGGTCATGAAGTTGAAGCCGTGGGCGCCCATGTCCCAGTCGGCGGCGTCCCAATGGGTCGTGCCGTCCTGGTGCCAGGCGACCGAGGGGCCGAGGCCGGCTTCCTTGATGAAGGTCACCTCGTTGTAGGGCACGAAATCCTCGCCGAGGATCGATGCGGCGGCGGCCAGCAGGCCGGGATGGCCGTACAGCCGGAACGCGGCGTTCATCAGGTAGAGGTTGCCGTCGAGCAGCTCGACGGTCCAGGCGGGCGCGTCGGCGGCCAGGGTCGGCTGGCTCATCGCCACCGGATGGCGGCCGTTGTTCTTGCTGGTGCCGCCGAGCGGATCGCTCAACGGCTTGGCCCAGCGATAGGGCGGCTTCAGCACGCCCTCGCCAAACGCGGGGCGGCCGTTGCGGTCGACCGCGGCGCCGGGCTCGACCGGCGCACGCTCGAGGATCGCATCGACGTCGGCGCGCAGCTCGGCCAGCTCCTCGGGGCTCGCCACGCCCTCGAAGACGTAGAAGCCGTGCGTCCAGTAGGCGTCGAGAATGTCCTGGGCCAGCCGGCCGTTCGCGTCGAGCCGGATCGGCCCGCGATTGCCCAGCGCCCGCGCTTCGCCGGCGCGGCTGTACTCGGCCATCACCTTTGCATGGTCATGGGCGGAAAGGGGGGCTGCGGCTTCGGCCATCGCCATCAGGACGTCTCCATTATTTTCTTAGGCGACGACGATAGCGCGGGCCTTCGCCTGCGGCCAAACCCTGCCGCGCAACGCGGCCGCTCTGCGGCTCAAACTCCACCCTCATGCTGAGCGGATATGAATTGAAGCGATTCAAACACTTACCTCATCCTGAGGAGCGCCGCGAAGCGGCGCGTCTCGAAGGATGGGCAACAGGCAAGGTGCGCATTCCCACCCTTCGAGACACATCGCTGCGCGATGTTCCTCAGGGTGAGGTTACTGGGGCAGCGAAGCATGTAGACGTGCGCTCCGTCTTCATTGTCCATGGTTCCAGCGAGCTCGACCTTTGCCCATCCTTCGAGACGCGGCCTGCGGCCGCTCCTCAGGATGAGGTAATTGTTTGAACCAATTCAGCTGATTTTCGGTCAACCTCTCAGGATGAGGTGGGGCGAGCCAGCGCCGCCTCGATCGCGCGTTCGAGCTTCGAGCCGGTGCCGCTCACGGCGGTGAACCAGTCGATCACCCGTCCGTCGCGGCCGATCAGGATCTTGTGGAAGTTCCAGCTCGGCGTGCCGAGCGTGCCGGTCTGCGCCGCGGCCCAGCGATAGAGCGGATGGGCGTTGGCGCCGGTCACGATCTGCTTGTCGGCCAGCGGGAAGGTGACGTCGAAGCTCGCCTCGCAGAAGCGCTTGATCTCGTCGTTGCTGCCGGGCTCCTGGCCGCCGAAATCGTTCGACGGCACGCCCAGCACGACGAGGCCCTTGTCCTTGTAGCGCCGCCACAATTCCTCCAGCCCCTTGTACTGGCCGGTGAAGCCGCACAGGGACGCCGTGTTGACCAGCAGCACGACCTTGCCGGCATAGGCAGGCGTGGGCAGCGGCCCGCCGCCGATCGATTCGAGCGACACGGTGGGCCAGTCGACCGGCTGACGCCCGGCCTGCGACCAGGCCGCGGCCGACAGCAGCGCCCCCGCGACGGCGAAGGCCAGCATGCGCAACACCTTCATGGACGGCCACCCGCCTCGGTGGCTTTCGCGCGATCCCGCCAATACGTCATCGACCCTCTCCTTGCGGCAAGGGTATCGCACAGGACGCCGTCCGTCGTCCCGGCGGCCCTGTACCGGCCGCCGGCGGCCCGCCATGCTGCGGCCCGGTGGCGTTCGCGAAATGGGGGCGTGATGATGTGGTCCGGGTTAGCCAATTTCGTCCGCAGCCTGCGCTTCCAGACCGTAGAGGAACGGCGCGCTTCGCCCCGGAACCCCTTCCTCGCCGAGGCGCTGCGCACCGAGAAGCTCGAAGGGCAGCGCATAGCCGCCTGGGCGCGCACGGTCGCGCTGGCGGCGACCGGCGTCCTGATCGCGTTCCAGAACGCGAGCTGGAGCGTGCTCTATTTCCACGGGCTGCTGCTGGTCTTCATCGCGCTGGGCTGGGCGCAGCTGCGTTATGCCGCGGTGGGCCATTCGCGCATCGAGCTGCTGCTGATCCTGGCCGACCTCGTGCTGCTGGCGGTGACGCTGACCGTTCCCAATCCCTTCGCGGCCGAAGCCTTCCCGACGGCGATGATCTATCGTTTCGAGACCTTCCCCTACTTCTTCATCATCCTGGCGCTGGCGACGCTCGCCTATTCGTGGCGGACGATCCTCACCATGGGCAGCGCCTTCGTCGTGATCTGGCTTCTGTCCGTGCTGGGCGTCGTCCTGTTCGGCACGACCGACCCGGCGCTGGGCGCCCGGGTCGCCGCCGCCTTCGCCGCCCTGCCCGGGCTGCGCGACATCGTCGATCCCAACTCCGTGGTCTGGTCGCTCCGCGCCCAGGAAGTGGTCATCTTCTTCCTGGTGGCGGCGATCCTCGCGCTGCGCGGACAGCGGTCGAACGCGCTGCTGATGCGCCAGGCGGGCCTTGCCGAGGAACGCGCCAACCTCTCGCGCTATTTCCCGCCCTCGATGGTCGACGAGCTGGCCGCCGCCAGCAGCGACGTCGGCGCGGTGCGATCCCAGGACGTGGCGGTATTGTTCGCCGACATCGTGGGCTTCACCCAGCTCGCCGAGCGCGAGACGCCGGAGACGGTGATCGAGCTTCTTCGGCGCTGCCATGCCGTCATCGAGCAGGCGATCTTCGCCAACGGCGGCACGCTGGACAAATATCTGGGCGACGGCGTGATGGCGACCTTCGGCACGCCCCGGATCTCGCCCGCGGACTGCACCAACGCGCTGGCCGCCGCCCGCGACATCGTGGACGGCATCGCGTCCGGCAATGCCGGGCTGGGGGCGGCCGGCCTGCCGCCGCTCAGCATCTCCGTCGGCGTCCATTTCGGGCCGGCGATTCTCGACAACATCGGCTCCGAGCGGCGGCTGGAATTCGCGACCTTGGGCGACACGGTGAACGTGGCGAGCCGGCTGGAGTCCGCGACCCGCGCGCTGGGCTGCCGCATCGTCGCCAGCGACGCGGTGATGTCGCGGGCCGGTCACGCTGCCGGCAGCGGCGTGACCGGCGGCGGCTTCCGGCGCGTCCCGGCGCTCAGCCTGCGCGGGCGGGCGGCGCCGATCGACGTCTGGGTCGCCTAGCCGGGCGTGACAGCCTACTTCTTGGTCGCGGCGTAGCGCGCCTTGGCTTCGTCGTTGGGCGGATAGAGGCCGGGCAGGGCCACGCCGCGCTCGACCTCGGACATGATCCAGCCTTCGAGCCGCTCCTGCTCGGTGCCTTCCTGGGCGACCGCCTCGACTAGCGCCTGGGGGATCAGCACCGCGCCGTCATCGTCGACCACCACCACGTCGTCGGGGAACACCGCCACGCCGCCGCAGCCGATCGGCTCCTGCCAGCTCACGAAGGTGAGGCCGGCGACCGAGGGCGGGGCCGCGGCGCCCTGGCACCAGACCGGCAGGCCGGTGCCCAGCACGCCCGCGATGTCGCGCACCACGCCGTCGGTGATCAGGCCGGCGACGTTCTTCTTGACCATGCGCGCGCACAGGATGTCGCCGAAGATGCCGGCATCGGTGACGCCCATCGCGTCGGCCACGACGATCGCGCCCTCTTGCATCGCCTCGATGGCGGCGCGGGTCGAGATCGGCGACGACCAGCTCGCCGGCGTGGCCAGATCCTCGCGGGCCGGCACGAAGCGCAGGGTGAAGGCGCGCCCCACGAGACGGCCCTGGCCCGGCTTGATCGGCCGCGTGCCGCGCATCCAGACGTTACGCAGCCCCTTCTTCAGCAGGATCGTCGTGATGCTGGCCGTGGTGATCTTGGACAGGGTGTCCTTGAGCTCTTTCGAAAGCGGCGTCGTCTGCACGGTGTCTCCGTTTCTCTGGGATTCTGAAATCGGGCGGAGAATAGGCGAGGGACCTGTCCGACACCACACGGACCCTTGCAGGGGGGGCCACCATGCCGCGTCCGGGGCGGGTTCCCCCGGCGGCCGGATGGGCTAAAACCCACCCGTCGGCGCCCCGCGCCGTCCCGGTCGCAGACCCACCCGGTCAAAACAGGAGTTCCAGATGATCGTCCCAGTGCCGGGCGCACGCGGCTGATGTTCAGCCTCGTCTTCACCCGGCGGTACAGCATGGCGCACCGGCTGATCGCCGATCCCGCCGGCAAATGCGCCATTCCCCACGGTCACAACGAACAGGTGATCGCCCGACTCCGCCCCGTGGCGCCACAGCGCCTCGACGGCGGCGCCAACATGGTCGTGCCGTTCGACCGCGCCAAGGCACGCTGGCACCGCTTCGTCGACGACCAGGTCGACCACGCCTTCCAGCTCGGCGCGCGCGACCCGATGATCGACTGGTTCCGCGCGCACGAGCCGCAGCGGCTCGGCCGCCTGCTGGTGACGCCGGGCGATCCGACGACGGAGATGCTGGCGGCCTGCCTGATGGCCAAGCTCAACGCCTTCCTCGCCGCCGCCGGCAACGGTCTGCGCTGCGTCGAGCTCACGGTCGAGGAAACGCCGACCAATGCGGTGACGCTCACCGGCGATCCGGCCGACGTACTGCCAGCGACTGAAGGCGGCGTCTGGTGGAGCCGCGCCGACGACAGCATCAACGATCTCGCGCCATGAGCACGATCCGCATCTCCGAGATCTTCGGGCCCACGGTGCAGGGCGAGGGCGCGCTGATCGGCAAGCCTACCGTCTTCGTGCGCACCGGCGGCTGCGACTATCGCTGCTCCTGGTGCGACACGCTCTACGCCGTGCTGCCGGAATACCGCCACGACTGGCGGCCGCTGACGCCGGAGGCGATCCTCGCGCAAGTCGATGACCTGACCGGCGGCACGCCGGTGCTGGTGACGATCTCGGGCGGCAATCCCGCGATCCAGCCGCTGGCGCCGCTGATCGAGCAGGGTCATGCGCGCGGCCATCGCTTCGCGATGGAGACCCAGGGCAGCGTCGCCGCCGCCTGGTTCGCCACGCTCGACCATCTCGTGCTCTCGCCCAAGCCGCCTTCGTCCGGCATGGCGACCGACTGGAGCGCCTTCGACGCCTGCCTTGCCGCCGCAACCGGTGGGCCGCACACGGTGCTCAAGGTCGCGGTCTTCGACGAAGCCGACTACGCCTTCGCCCGCGCCGCCGCCGCGCGCCATCCGTCGCTGCCGGTGTTTCTGTCCGTCGGCAACCACACGCCCGGCGAACCCAACGCGGCCGGCCGCGACGGCGTCGACCAGAAGGGCCTCATGGCCCGCTTCCGCTGGCTGGTGGATCGAGCGGGCCAGGACCGCTGGTTCGCCGCGACCGTGCTGCCGCAACTACACGTGCTGGCCTGGGGCAACGAGCGCGGGGTTTGAGTCATTGGGCTTGCGCCGGAAACAGGTAGATGCAGCCTGTAGCGCTTGGGGACGGGGCAACGCAGCGGGCTACGGCTTTCTCACGCGCGGCGCAGAGGCTGTATCCTGCCGGCACCCGCACGTCGGTGTAGTCGGTCAGGACCTCTTGCGGGCCGATCCGCTGAGACACCTTCAACTGAACCGGGTAGATGTCGTTGACGTTCTCGATCAGGAACACCGTTATCGTGTGGGGCATCCATCCCCAGCAGATCGAGCTGCGGAGATTGATAAGTACGCCTTCGCCCATCGCACCGACCGGCAGCGCGATGTCGCTCTCGACGGACGTCAGGCAGATGTTCTTCCAGTGAGCGGGCAGCGACGTGAAGCGGATCGTGTCGTCGCTTCTCGCTGAGACCAATCGCTCGAAGCGTCCCTGCAATCCGATGGAGGTCGGATTCGCTGCGGAGGAAATGACCTCGCAGAAGGCCTCGTCAAAGGTCGCAAGGAAGGGCTCTGCCTTCGAACCGGCACGAGATGCCGCGATACCCAGCGCGAGCGTGCACGACCCGATCGCGAGGACGAACACTCCCAGCACGATCATCACTGGAACGAGGGCCAGACTTCCCCAGAATTCTCCCATGGCCCTCCATTGGCGAGGGCGATGCCGGCAAATCGAAGGCGCTCCACCCCCGCAACACCTTCCCCGCTTCCGCTGGCGGGTCGACCGGGTCGGCCAGGACCGCTGGTTCGATGCGACCGTGCTGCCGCAACTGCATGTGCTGGCCTGGGGCAACGAGCGCGGGGTGTAGGAAGCGAAAGGTCCCTCGCTGCGCTCGGGATGACAGCATTTGGTGCATCCCACGCACTGCGCCGATCCCGACACCCATTGTCATCCCGAGCGCAGCGAGGGACCTTTAACTCACCCCGGAATTTCCGGCTGCACCAGCTGCGCCAGCAGGGTCAGCGATTCCTGCCAGCCGAGATAACAGGCCTCGGTCGGGATCACGGCGGGGATGCCCTCCTGCACGATCTCGATCTCGGTGCCGACCATCACCTTGCGCAGGGTGATGGTGGTCTGCATCTCGCCGGGCAGGTTGGGATCGTCGAATTTGTCGGTGTGGCGGATGCGCTCGTTGGGCACCAGCTCGACGAAGGTGCCGCCGAAGGAATGGCTGTTGCCCGACGAGAAGTTGGTGAAGGTCATGCGGTAGCCGCCGCCCTCGCGCGCGTCCATTTCGTGGACGCGGCCGGTGAAGCCGTGCGGCGGCAGCCACTTGGCCATGGCGTCGGCGTCGAGGAAGGCGCGGTAGATGCGCTCGGGCGGGGCGGTCAGCACGCGGTGCAGGCGGACGGTTCCGGTCTCGGTCGTGGACTCGGTCGACATGGGTCTGATCCTCTCTGGGGCGCGCAGTCTCCCCCGCGCGGCGGCGGCCTTCAAAATAGGTTCACTATTGGCTGGCATTAGTTCCGTCGTGCCGACCAAGCTCATCGACGTCTTCCTGCGCGACGAATATCTTCGCTCCTATTCGATCGCACTGGGCTTCGTGAACGCTCCCATCTTCGACCAGGATTACGTCGACCGCGCCCGCGCCCGGATGCAGGCCGACGGCTGGTCGGTCGAGGAAGTGCGGCAGGCCCGCTTCGTCATTCGCGACGAGGACTGAGGAACTTCGAGGCCGATGGGCCTTTGAGTGGGCTCCCCTGAACGGAGGACCCCATGCGCGGCCCCCTACGCGGCCCCATACGTGGCATCGTGCACCACATCGATCTCACCGTGCGCGATCTCGGGCGTTCGGCGCCGTTCTACGACGCGCTGCTCTCCTTCCTGGGCTATCGCCGGGTGAAGCAGGAGCCGGAGCTGCATGTCTGGGACCTGGCGCCCGAGGGCTGGCTGCTCGCCGGCGTCGCCCTGCGCGCGGCCCGCTCGGACCGCCCGCACGACCGCACCAGCGCCGGCCTGCATCACCTGGCCTTCCGCGCCGCCGACCGGGCCGACGTCGCGGCTGCGCATGCGCTGATGAAGCAGCAGGGCGCCCGCATCCTCGATCCGCCGGCCGACTATCCGCAGTACGGCGCCGGCTACCATGCGGTGTTCCTGGCCGATCCCGACGGAATCAAGCTCGAGGTCGTGTATTTCCCCGGGTGAGGGGAGCCGGCTCAGGCCGCCGTCATCACCCCGGCCAGGGCGGTGTAGGTCTCGGTCCAGGCGTCCTTCACCTCGGGCGTGAAGTCGGGGCCGAGGCCTTGTTCGAGAGTCCACAGGAGCGCTGCGCCGACCGGCGCATAGTGCGCCGTCGTCACGCCGTAACCCTTGTGGCGCTCGCCCAGCGCCTTCACGGCCGGCAGGATCTCGTCGAGCCTGTGCAGGTTGGTGACGGCGGTGCCCAGCATCGTCATCAGCTTGGCCTTCTGCTGCGTCATGTCCTGCGGGAACATCGGCCGCACCTCGGGCGCGATCTCGAACAGGCGGCCATAGAACAGGTCGGCGGCGGCGCCGGCGATCGGCACGACCTTCTCGAAGCTCGTCTGCACCAGTTCGATCTGCTGCGGTGTCATCGGCGGAGTCCCCCGTTCACGTGAAGCCTTCGGTTACGAAAGGAGCGCCGTACCAGCGCTGGGCGGCGGCCTCGGCCAGCAGGACGGCGCCGTAGACGGAAAGACCCACGAGGCAGAGCAGGCCGAGCGCCGCAAAGGTGAGCGCGCTGTCGGCGTTGGCGGCGGCGAACATGATGATGTAGCCGAGGCCCTGCTGGCCGGTGACGAACTCGCCCACGATCGTGCCGATCAGGGCCATGGTCATGCCCATCTTCAGCCCCGCGAACAGCGACGGGATCGCGAAGGGCACGCGCACCGAGACGAAGGTGCGCCAGCGGCTGGCGGTCAGCGCGGCGCAGAGGCGCAGCGCCTCGGGCCGGGTGCGCGCGAGGCCGCCCGCCGTGGCGGCGGCGATCGGGAAGAAGGCGAGGAACAGCGCGAAGACCAGGCGCGATTCGCTGCCGACCCCGAACCAGATGACGAACAGCGGCGCGAGCGCGATCTTCGGCACGATCTGGAACAGGACGAGATGCGGGAACAGCGCCTGTTCGAGCCGGCGCGACAGAGTGAGCGCCGCGCCCAGCGCCACGCCGATCACGGCGGCGAGCGCGAAGCCCATCACCGCCTCGCGCGCCGTCGACAGGAGCTGCGGCAACAGGAGCGGCATGCTGGTGCCCAGGATCGCGCCGATGTCGGAGGGCGAGGAGAGCAGCGAGCGCATCTGCGGGAACCGCTCGACGCCGGCCTGCCAGGCGGCGAGCCAGACCGCGAGCAGCGACAGCGGCAGCGCGATCGGTCGCAGCCTCGTCCAGCGCAGCCACCGGCGTCCCGCGGCGGGCGCGGAGTCGAGGGCTGCGTCGGCGGCGAAAGGCAGCGCGGTCATCCGCGGTACCAGCGGATCGCCAGTCTCTCGAGGCCGGCCACGGCGCCGTAGAGGGCGAGGCCCAGCAGGCAGAGCACGCCGATGGCGGCGAAGGCCGCGGCGGTCTGCGAGCGCGCACCGGCCGCCAGGATGGCGAAGCCCAGCCCTTCCTTGGCGCTGATGAACTCGGCGATGACGACGCCGGTCACGGCCATGGTCGAGCTGATGCGCACGCCGCTGAAGAAATGCGGCAGGGCGAAGGGCACGCGCACCGACCAGAAGGTCCGCCATGACGAGGCGCCCAGCGAGCGGCAGAGGCGCAGGGCGCTGAGGTCCGTGTCGTGCAGGCCGACCGACGTGGAGATCAGCACGGGGAAGAAGCTCAGCAGCGCCGCGAAGGTGATGCGCGCCTCGTGGTCGATGCCGAGGAAGATCACGAACAGCGGCGCCAGCGCCACCTTCGGCACGAGCTGCAGGGTCACGATGAACGGGTAGAGGATCTCGCGCAGGATCCGCGAGCTGCTGATCAGGGCGGCGCCGGTGAAGCCCGCCACGATCGCCAGCAGGAATGCCGCCAGCGCCTCGCGGCCGGTCACCACGGCCTGGTGAAGGAGAGACGGCAGGGTGCGGAGCAGCGTCTCGAAGATCTCGGTCGGCGCCGGCAGGATGAGTTCGCGGATGCCGGCCACCCGCACCGTGACCTGCCACGCCACCGCGATCGCCACCGCACTGGCCAGCGGCAGGACGATCGAGAGGGTGCGGTCGTTCATCGACGGCTCATTCCCGGGCGGCTCATGCTTCACCCCCGTGGCGGCCGGGCTGCAGCACCGGCCCGTCGCCGGGCCGGCGGTCGCGCCGGGCGCCGCCATGCTCGATCATGCCGCGCAGCTCGCTGCACAGGCGGGCGAACTCGGGCGTCTCGGTGACGGAGATGTCGCGCGGCCGGCCGAACGGCACGCGGATGTCGGCCACGACCGTGGCCGGCCGCCGCGTCATCACCAGCACGCGGTCGGCCAGCAGCACGGCCTCGCGGATCGAATGGGTGACGAACAGGGCGGTCTTGCCGTACGCGCGCCAGATGTCGAGCAGCGCCTCGTTCATCTCGTCGCGCGTGATGGCGTCGAGCGCGCTGAACGGTTCGTCCATCAGCAGGATGTCGGGATCGTTCAGCAGCGCGCGGCAGATCGCGACCCGCTGGCGCATGCCGCCGCTCAATTCGTGCGGCCGCTTGTTCTCGAAGCCGTGCAGCCCGACCATCTCGACCAGCCGCTGCGCCCGGTCGCGATACTCGGCGTCCGGCTTGCCCAGGATGTGCGCCGGGAACATCACGTTCTGCAGCACCGTCTTCCACGGCAGCAGGGTCGGGTCCTGGAACATGATGCCGATGCTGGTCCGGGGGCCGGTCATCGGGCGGCCGGCGACCTCGATGGTGCCGCCGGTCACCGTTTCCAGCCCGCCGCACATCATCAGCAGGGTGCTCTTGCCGCAGCCGCTCGGCCCCAGGATGGCGATGAACTCGCCCTTGGCGACGTCGAAGCTGACGTCGCTCAGCGCCTCGACCGACTTGTCGCCCGAGGCGTAGACCTTGCGCGCCTGGCGGACCTGGATGAATCCGCAGTCCGTGCCGGCGGCCGCGGCGAAGGGCAGGGCGAGCGAGTCCATCGGCCTCAGCTCAGGACGGCCTTGAACTCCGTCACGGCGGACTCCGCCTTCGCCCACTCGGCATCGCTGAGCTTCAGCTTGCCCGTGAAGCGGTTGGTCAGGATCGCGTCGAGTTCGGGCTTCTTGTCCTTGGGATCGGTCGCGATGTTCTGCATCACCAGGTCGATCATCGTGGCGTAGTCCTTGGGATCGCCGTAGCCCAGCCCGTGGGTGCGGGCCGGCGCGTACATCGCCTGGTACATCCAGATGCCGAGGCCGACCCACAGGCGCTCCTTGGCCTGCGCCACCATCGCCATCTCGGGCACCGCCTTGAGGAAGATGTCCTGCGCGGCCTGCGGATCGAGCAGCGTGAACTTCATCGCCTCGACGAGGCCGTTGACCATCGCCTCGCACTGGCCGGGATCCTTGGCGAGGCGCGCCGGCTGGGTCATCAGGACGTTGTGGTAGAGCGGCAGGTCGTACTTGCTGTAGAGCATGAAGCGCGGCTTCTGGCCGGCGGCGTAGAGGATCGGCGCCATGCTGATGGCGAAGCCCGAGAGCGCATCGACCTTCTTGTCGAGCAGCAGCCGCTCGCGGACCTTGGGATCGACCAGAACCGGCTTGATCTTCGACTCGTCGACGCCGGCACGCTTCAGGAAGATCGGCCGGAACGGATAGTCGCCCGAGGTCACGACCGAGGCGATCGTCTTGCCTTCGAGGTCCTTGGGCGTGCGGATGGGCGAATCCTCCAGCACCGCGATGCACATGGTGGCGTCGTAGCCGGTGGTGGCGAGCTGCACGAGCGGCAGGCCCTTGGC
Organism: Reyranella sp.; assembly: GCF_965228225.1. GTDB lineage: Bacteria > Pseudomonadota > Alphaproteobacteria > Reyranellales > Reyranellaceae > Reyranella. The sequence continues at coordinate 5,726,895 of NZ_OZ245801.1, forward strand.
CGTGATCTCGATGCCCGAGGTCGCGACCGACATGCCGAAGTCGAACTTGCCGGCGCCGATCGCCTCGGCGGCGGGCGTCGAGCCGAAGCCGCGCGACACGGTGACGTTGAGCCCGTGCTTGGCCCAGAAGCCCTGGGACTTGGCGACGTAGGCGATCAGGTTGCTGCCTTCGGCCAGCCAGGGCAGCGTGAAGGTGAGGTCGGTCGCGGCCTTCGCAATGAACGGCGTGGCAAGGCCCGAGGCGAGGGCGGCGGCGCCGGCGGTGGCCTTGAGCGCGCCGCGGCGGGTGAGGGTCGGTCTGCTGGACATGGATCGGTCTCCTCTGGCGTATCGGGGCTGGCGGGCTATTCGGCGGCGGCGCGATGGGCGGCCTGGTGATCGGATGACGGCGGACGTCGCGCATGCTCGGCAACGAAGCGCCGCCAGGCCGAGACGCCGGCATCGGTGCGCGACAGGGTCTCGCGCTGGGTCTTCACCTTCTCCAGCACGCGCTTGTCCTGGTCGGAGAACAGCCAGTCGTGCGTCCACGACAGCCAGAAGATCCATTGCAGCTTCTGCAGCATCGTCGCGACCGCGCCCTGCCGGCGGTAGCGGCTGAACGTGTAGAAGAGCGTCGTCTTCTCATCGATCGGCACCACCCAACGGCACATGAAGTAGTTGCCGCTCGGCCGGCCGATCAGCGTGATGCCGGGCAGCAGCGAGCTCTGGCGGTGCAGGTAGCCGTACTTCACGACCGCCGGGGACTTGGTGGGATCGATGTCCTTGCCGCGCCCCGTGGGCTTCAGGCGGCGGTACCAGCTCTCGCGGGCCGGCGGGAACTGGCCGAGCCCCGGATAGTCCGCCTTGTTGATGCCGCCGCGTGCTCTGTAGCCGATGCCGCGCCCGTCGGACGTCGGCTCGGCGGCGAGCTGTACGGCGTGCGGGAAGACCGGCTGCAGGATCAGCTCGGGCGCGTTCCGGTGCAGGAACGGCGCGTGCAGGTCGTGGCAGAGATTGTCCTTCAGGACGCGCCAGTTGCAGTGATAGGTGCGCCACGTCGAGAAGCCGTGCCATTCCTTGTCCTCGGCGAGGCATTCGGGCTGGTCGTCCGACAGCGGCACGGCCTCCATGTCGCCGACGAACAGCCAGATGACGCCGAGATGCTCCTTCACCGGATAGGTCTTCACGCCGGTGCCCGGCGGGATGACGGTCTCCGGCCCCTCCATCAGCTTGGCGACGCAGCCTCCGGTTTCGCCGGAGAACGTCCAGCCGTGATAGGGGCAGGTCAGCGTGCCGCTGCCGGGATACATGCAGCTGCCCTGGCTGAGCTGGGCGCCGCGATGCGGGCAGCGATCCTGCAGCGCGTGGATCTTGCCGGCATCGCGGAACAGCACGATGTCCTCGTTGAGGATCTTTACCGCCTTGGGTTTTTTGCCCAGGCGCCAGCCCGCGAGAACCGGGTACCAGTAGTTGCGCAGGCCGGTCTCGGGCAGTCCGGTCCGGGCGTAGACGTCCGGGTTCGCAATGGGAGTCGACATCGGAGCATTCATGACGACCTCCGCACTCAGGGGGACGGGACGGCGGCGCGATAGGCGCGCAGCAGCCAGGCGTTGAACTGGATCAGGGTCGTCTCGAGCGGCACGTAGTGGGCGTCGTCGGGCGTGAAGCGCGACTTCTTGCCGGCCTGGATGCCGAGATTGACCGGGATGTCCTGCAGCCAGATCTTCTTGGCGCCTTCGCGCACCGTGGCGGCGCGGTCGGCGAAGTCGTTGCGCTCGCGGGTCGAGCGCGGCAGCAGCCAGCCGCCGGCCGTGACGCGGTCGTTGGAGGCCAGCGTCGCCTCGGCCCCGACCGGCGTGATCAGCTGATAGGCGACCGCGCCCGGCGCGAAGATGATCGTCATGCTGGGCGGGATCAGCACGAAGGTGAGCCGCTTGCGCTGCTCGGGCGACAGCGTCTCGATCGCCGGGAAGGCAGCCTCGGGGCCCCAGCCGGCATCGGTCATGCCGCCATCGGCCTGCATCAGCGGCACCGTGCGCACGATCGCATTGTCGGTGCCGCTCATCGGCGTGAACACGACGCCGCCCTCGTCATGGACGCTGGGTGCGAAGTCGTGCGTGCCGCGATGGACGAACTCGGGATGATAGGCGTCGGTGAAATTCTCGGCGTGGACCTTCCAGTTCCACGGCAGCGGCGTGTCGCCGGGCGTCGGCGGCACGGCGACCAGATCGGCGTCCTCGTAGTTCGCCCAGAAGGGCTCGACCTTGGCGAGGCTGGGCGCCAGCGGCGCGGCGTCGGGATCGAGATTGACGAACAGGAAGCCGTGCCAGTTCTCCAGCCGCACCTCGGGCAGCTTCGAGTTCTCGCGCAGGCATTCATGGTCCTCGCGGCTCTCGAGATAGGGCGCGCCCATGAAGTTGCCGTGCAGGTCGAAGGTCCAGTAGTGCAGCGGACAGCGGAAGGCGCGGCCGGTCGAGCCGGCCTCGGTCGCGATGACGAGGCCGCGATGCCGGCAGATCGCGCTCATGGCGCCGATGGTCCCGTCGCCGCGGCGCACCACCAGCAGCGGCTCGATGCCGATCTTCGGCGCCAGGAAGTCGCCCGCCTTGGGGATCTGCTCCTCGCGGCCGACGCAGACCCAGGAGCGCGGGAAGACGACCGTGCGCTCGAACTCGAAGAACTCGGGCGAGGTGTAGCACTCGCGCGGCAGCATCGGCGCGGCGGCCTCGTGCGCGACCGGATCGGGCAGCGCCTCGAGGATCTTGCGTATGGTGGGGGAGAGTTCCGAATACTGCATCTGCATCCTCGATGGGGCGTCGCAACGGCGTCTCATCCTCAGAGGTGCAGAAGCTGTGCCAGCGCGGATAAGTGCTGATTGCACGGGATTGCAGGCGATTCGCGTCTCAGACGCGGCGGCAGAATCTATAGATTCTTCGAAGTGCGGGCAGGGTGGCGCGGGAACGGGACGGTATTGGAGGGGGCGGGGTGTCGCCTTTGACTCAAAGGTCCCTCACTGCGTTCGGGATGACAGCTTTTTCCTCATCGACGCACGGCGCCAATCCCAAACCCATTGTCATCCCGAGCGCAGCGAGGGACCTTTCCCTTGCTCCTCTAGGTCTCCGCCGCGAAGCTGATGTTCTCCTCGATCAGCCGGTTCGACTCGACGAGGTGGCGTTGCAGCAGCGCCTTGCAGCTTTCGCGATCGCGCCGATGGGCGGCCTTGCTGATCTCGAAGTGATCGTCGCTGATGCCACCCATGTAGGACTTGGTCGGCAGCGCGATGCGGCGATAGCGGTGGATGCGGTCGTGGATCTGGCAGCAGATCCGCATCAGGGTCGGCGAGGCGCAGGCCGAGAGCAGCGTCATGTGCAGCTCGCGATGCGCCTCCTCCCACGCGGCGGTGATCGGCGTGTTCTCGCCGACCCGCGCCTTGTTATGGATGAACGCCGCGTGCGCCACCTTCATGCGCCGGTCCCAGTCGGCGTCGGCGCGGTCGAAGGCGAGATCGAGCGCCATCAGCTCGGCGCGCAGGCGTATGTCGCAGATGTCGCGAAGATCCTCGCGCGAGACCGGCGCGACGCGAAAGCCCTTCTGGCTTTCCATGACGACCAGCCCGTCGCCCGCCAGCTGGCCCAGCGCGTCGCGCAGCGGCGTGATGCCGATGCCGTACTGCCGGGCCAGGTGATGGAGCGCGAGCTTGGAGCCGGGGGCGAGGTCGGTGCTGAGGATGTCGGCGCGCAGGCGCAACAGCATCGCCTCGCCGAGGGAATGCGCGTCCCCGACGCCACGGTCCGATCCGGCTGGCACGTCGCGATGCCCGATCATTCCACCCAACCCCACAGTCCAGGAACCGTGAAGCAAGAGCCGCGCCATCAATCCCACCCGTCGTCTCGACCGGAGCCTCGCGCAGCGAGGCGGAGTGGAGAGACCTTCTCTCAACGATTGGCCGGCTTTTCGTGGAGCGAAGGTCTCTCCGCTCCGCGCTGCGCGCTCCGGTCGAGACGACGGAAAAAAATCTTACCGGGCCTAAGCCTTCACCGGCCCCGGCAGGTCGAGCCCGACGCCGCTCAGGTGCCCGAAGGTCCGGTGCAGCCGCTCGATCACCGGGGCGGGCAGAGGCGGCCGCAGGATCGAGTCGATGTTGGCCTTCACATGCGCCCGGTTGCCGGTGCCGAACAGGATGACGTCGGCGCCCTTCTCGTGGCGCGCATAGCGATAGGCCGCATCGGTGATGCTCGCCGCGCCGCCCTCGGCGACGAGGAAGGCGAGCGGGTCGCCGTCCGCGCTGCCCTGGGACAGCACCGACGCCTCGAGCCGCCCGTCCTCGACCAGCTTGGCGAACACGGCGCGGCGGTAGGCGTCGTTGCTGAAGATGTTGCGCACGACGAACATCAGCAAGGTGCCGATGCCGCGCCGAACCGTCACCGGGAACACCTTGGTGCGCGCGCCCTGGTTCACCAGGCTGTAGGCCAGCATGATGACCTCCCACGGCGCCTCCTCAACGGCGCGCGCCAGCATCGCCTGCTCGGGATCGCGCGGCCCTGTCTCGGTGAGGCCGACATGGCGCACCTTGCCCTGCTCCTTGAGCCGCAGCAGCGCCGGCGCCAGCACGTCGCGATGATGCTCGTAGGCGGCGGGACCGACCGCGTGGAAATGGAAGACGTCGACATGGTCGAGCCCGAGCCGCTTCAGCGACGCCTCGACCTTCTCAGTCACCGTCTCCGCCGTGTCGTCGGTCTTGAACAGCGCCTTGGTCGAGATCACCAGCCTGTCGCGGTCATAGGCTTTCACCGCCGCGCCCACGATCTCCTCGGTCCCGTAGACCTCGGCCGTGTCGAGGAAGTTGACCCCCAGATCGATCGCCGCCCGCGCGACCCCCACGCACTCGTCGAAACTCGCCCCGCGCCCCAGCCCGAGCCGGCTGTTGCCGCCGCAACCGAGCCCGGCGACGGAGACGGTGAGGCCGGTGTTCCCGAGGGGGTGGTATTGCATGGGGTGCTCCTGCCTGTGCTTGGTGACGAATATCGGTGCTCGTCGGCTCTCCCTCCAGCATCGCTCCATGGGCTGCAGAACGGAAACGGCATTTCCGGGCGGTCGCAAATACACCTAATGGCGTGAACGGCTGGTTGCGCAGTTGCGCGTGCACTAAGCCCTCCCCCCCCCCCCCCCCCCAAATTCATCTCCATTCGCCAAATAGTAGATTAAAGTTCCATTTCTGCTCCTTTTGGGCGTTTCTGGTGTTTGTGGCTGGGCTGGAAAGATCTTCGCCGCAAACTGAATCAAGCCATTTCGGCAATCTGAGCCAAACGACAGCCAAATAAGCGCGACTATGAGGCAAGCATATGAATTCGGTTGAGAAACAATTGCTGAGCGATATGCAAAGGCGTACGGCAAGCATTTCCATCGGCGCCAGCACCATACGTAAAATGGTTCCAGCTGGTTCTATTCAGCAAATACGAGATTACTTGGCTGCTTTTGACCTAGCATCATTTGCAAAAGTTAAACCGGCAGAGTTTCCCAAATGGCTGGACCATCAGACTCACGCTTTTCAGAAGCGCGGTCTAAAAAATGGGAAGCTTCCTTGGGGTGTAGCTCGAAAGTGCCTGAACATATTTCTTCGAGGTGCGACATATAATTTCATGTTGCGAGATCACTACAATTTAAGTCGAGTCGAGTACCTGCTGGAGGTTCCTTTGGACAGTCATGTCGCTGAGAGATTGGAAGACGAAGCAGCGACACTGAACGGCTTTAAGTCGGTGAAGGCGGTCGATCGGAGAATCAACGCTTATTACCAAGAAGTTGCCCGTGAGGTTGCCCAAGGCAAAGGCATAGCGCGGGTGCATTTGGATCTTGAATATTGGCGACCAAAGAAGAAGGACCTGAAATGAGACAGAAGATTGTGACTCGGTTAGTGGGTCTGAAGCTAACTCGCTATCCGGTCTTGAGCAGCCGAATCTAGCGCGTGTCTCTGAAGACGGACGACAAGCGCGGCGCATGTTCTTGCCCATCAAGGCGTGCTTTTGCTGCACTTTCTGAAGGTGAAGCGGCATACTTTAGTATAACGCCGAGAAGTTCGAGTCTGCTTGGGGCACCACATGGAAGACGACGAGCGGAAGTATTTCTGGGGGCGGGTTCCTTCTCGAAATTATGTGAGCAAGCGGTTCGGCACTTCCGATCCGCTTCGCTATTTCTATAAGACTAGCGAAGGACAAGACTCGGTAGCATTCGCCCGGGTTGAGGACGAAATCGTCCTGCAGCAGGGCCCCAGAGATCGAAGCGAAGTTCGCGCGACCGTGGTTGAGACGGATCGCGGGATCAAGCGTCTGGTGATCCAGAGATTCAGCAAGGAGAACGAGCCGCACAAAAGGGATCGTTTCGCGTTTGTTGGAAGTCAGATCGATGCCCTCAAGCGATTCTTCGCGGGCATCAATACAGTGCCACTCGATTCGCAAGGGGCGAAGTCCTATATCAGCGACGCTGATCTTGCCGAATTCATGCTGAACAATGCACAGCTTCACCAGCTGATTACCAAGCGGCCGGATCTCGCCCGGAAGATTGCGGAGAGCGAGGATCTGTCCGAGGACCTCATCGCGGTTGGCTATCGCCGGACGCAGATGAAAGCGTTTGAGCGGATGATTGAGGAGGGTAGGGCTACAGAGGCGCAGTGGCAGGCATTCTTTGAGCGCAATAGGTGGATATTTGGATATGGTCTTTCGTATCAGTTCCTGAGCGGGCTGGATGGCCGAACTCTGGAGACCATCGTCCGCGGGGCCGATGTCACAGGGGCAGGGAAGCGCGCGGACGGCCTGATGAAAACCCGTGGTCGGATTGGCTCTCTGTGTTTCGTCGAGATCAAGCTCCCGGGTACGCCCCTTCTGCAGTCCAAGCCTTATCGCTCCGGATCGTGGGCGCCTTCGGCCGAGCTAGCAGGCGCGGTCGCGCAAGTTCAGAACACGGTTAATAGTGCTGCAGAGCAATTTCGTCGCCAACGCTTGCAGCCTACCGATGCCGAAGGCAATCCGACCGGGCAGGATTTGTTCGTATTCGAGCCAAAGTCAGTACTGGTTGTCGGCAACCTTGATCAGTTCATGTTCCAGGAGCGAGTGAACGTTGACAAGTTTCGATCATTTGAACTGTATCGGCGCAATACTTGGAGGCCGGAGGTCATCACGTTCGATGAGCTTCTGGAGCGCGCTCGATTCATCGTCGAACACGGCCAGGTAGATCTCGATGAGATGGATGGCCGGGATAACGGTGCCGACGATATTCCGTTCTAGCTAGTCTGGCATTGGTGGGAGCTGTGAACCCGATCTTGCCTCGACACAGGATTGGCCGCTTAGAGCACTTATAATTCGGCCGTCGTCACTCAGTATTCTTCTTGCTTTCCGTAATGACCCGCCAACCCCTCCAGCGCCGCCGCCCCATCGCCCTTGAACGTCGGTCCGTGCATCAGCGCGATCGTCGTCGGCATCAGCGCGGCCAGGCGGCGTAGCGTCGGCTCGGCCATCGGGGTCGGCGGCATGAAGGGCAGGCGCTCGGCGACCGCGATGGCGGGGGCGACGATGTCGCTTTCGGTGGTGGGATCGGCGGGGCCGGTCTGGGTGAAGAGGTCGCTGCTGAACAGCGTGCCGGTCGTCTCCTCGTAGATCAGGCCGGCGTCCCAGTTGTGCGGCACGTGCGGCGTGTCGAGCCAGCGCACCCGCTTGCCGCCGAGGTCGAGCCCCTCGTTGTCCAGGAGCACGCGCGGCGGGCGGTCGGCCATGTCGGCGAGCCAGATGTTGCAGCCGGTCAGGCCGTGCGCCGGCTGGGCGTTGGGCGCGGCGGCGAGCCACTGGTTGAGCGCGCCGCTTTCGTCGCCCTCGACATGGGAGCAGGTCGTCCAGCGCAGCTTCGAGAGCGGGATCACGCTCTTCACCGCGTCGACGATCAGCGGGAAGAGGCTGCGCTGGCCGTAGTGGAAGAGCAGCGGCTCGTCGGCGTCGATCAGGAACTGGTTGAAGGTGAAGCCGGTCGGTCCGACCGCGTTCACGAAGGTCGAGAGCCGGTAGATGCTGGGCGCGATCTCGGCGACGGTGGTTTTCATCGCGGGCTCCTGTGGCGGGTCGTTGGAAAGTCGAAGTCAGGCGAATAATCGAAACAAACGAAATAAACGAAACAGTCGAAATGGGAGTCGCACCCCTACTTGATAACCGTTCGCGCAACAATATTGCTCGCCGAGGCTTCTAGAGCGCCTCACCCTGAGGAGCGAACGCAGTGAGCGTCTCGAAGGGTGGGAACGAGCACCTCGTCTGTTGCCCATCCTTCGAGACGGCCGCTGCGCGGCCTCCTCAGGATGAGGGGGTAGGGGTGGCCCGACGCTTGAAGATTCAAGGCAGCGGCTGCCAGATCGTGCTGCGGACCTCGCCGAACTCGCGCGGGAGCTTGGTCCAGGTCTCGCCGCCGTCGGTCGAGCGGAAGAGCTGGCCGAGGTTGGAGCAGACGAAGATCAGCTTCGGGTTCGAGGGATGCGTCGCCACCGTCCACGGCGTCGAGTTGAGGTCGCCCGGCAGCCTGGCGTCCTGCCAGTGGGCGCCATGGTCGGTGCTGCGCAGCAGCCGGCCGGTCGAGCCCGGCGGGCCGTTGCCGTTGGTCAGGAACACCGTCGCGTCGCCGTCGGCGCGGGGCACGATGGTGCGGGTGTACTGCCAGGGCGAGTCGAGTTCCTGGAAGGCGAAGGTCTCGCCATTGTCGCGGCTGAGGTTCAGGCCGCGGTTGGTGGTGGCGTAGACCAGCTTCGATCCGTTCTGAATCACCGCGAGGCCATGGATGTCCTCGGAGTTGATGCCCTGGCCCACCTTCTTCCAGGTCCGGCCGCGATCGGTCGAGCGGTGCACGCCGTCGATCTCGACGCCGGCCCACAGCGTGTCCTTGTCGACCGGGTCGAAGATGATTTGAGTGACGCGCGGCTTGCCCACGAAGATGCAGACTTCGGCGAAGGAGCCTTCGGCCGCGGCGAAGCTCTTGCCGCCGTCGGTCGAGACGAAGATGTGGGCGGGCTGTGTGCCGACCACGATAAGGTCGGGATCGTCCGGCGCCTGCGCCATCGCCCAGATGTCGTAACCGTCCAGCAGCGAGGGCAGGTGCGTCCATTTCTGGTCGCCCTCGTTCCAGCGGTAGAGGCCGGAGTCTGTGCCGGCCAGCACGTCGCCCGGTCGCTGCGGGTGCGCCGACAGCGCCCACACACGCGCCTCGAGATAGAGGCCGGATTCGATATAGGGCCGGATCCAGGTCTCGCCGTCGTCGCGGCTGAACCACACCGACATGCCGGCGGTGCCGACGCAGAGCAGGTTGGGCATTCGTTTCCTCCGTTCGGGCGCCCTCTTCTGTGTGGGGCTGCCGCTTGTATTTCTCCGTCGTCCTGAGCGGAGCGCAGCGTAGTCGAAGGACCTCTTTTCGTCTCAGCGCACCGTGCGCCGGAAGAGAGGTCCTTCGACTGCGCGCCTGCGGCGCTCCGCTCAGGACGACGGGGCTATAGTCGATAGGCCGAGCCCCGCAGGCAAGCCGCTCTGCCCGGCCGTGCCCTTGCCTCACCGGGTGAATTGAACGAGAGTCGCCGGGCAACCGCGCGGGGTCAAAGGCGCGGAACAGGGAGCGACAGATGAAATTCACCGCACTTCTCGGAATGGCGGCGGCGTTGGCCGTTGGCGGCACTGGCATGGCCTCGGCGCAGACACCGGCCGCGACTCCGGCGCCGGCCCAGCTCGACACCAAGAAGTTCAACGTGATCGGCACGTGGAACTTCCTCAACATCAACAAGAAGGTCGAGGCCCCGTTCTGGAGCGAGCAGCTCGGCGCGGCCTCGGGCGGCAAGCTCACCGGTAACATCAAGTCGATCACCGAGCTCAACCTCAAGGGCACCGAGGTGCTGCGGCTGCTGAAGTCCGGCGTCTATGACGTGGCGCATGCGCTGCCGATCTATGTCGACGACGGCGCCGCGATCTTCGAGGGCTCGGACCTGTCGGGCGTGGCGGCGAACGTGGCCCAGCAGCGCGAGATCCTGAACGCCTGGATGCCCGAGATGCAGAAGGTGATGCGCGACAAGTTCGGCTCGATGATCGTGTCGACCTTCGCCTTCCCGCAGCAGGTGTTCTTCTGCCGCGACGAGATTTCCAGCCTGGCCGACATCAAGGGCAAGAAGGTGCGGGTGCAGGGCGTCTCGCAGTCCGACCTCGTGAAGGCGCTGGGCGGTTCGGCGGTCACCATTCCGTTCGGCGAGGTCGTGCCGGCGCTGGAGAAGGGCGTCGTCGACTGCGGCATCACCGGCACGCTGCCGGGCTACCAGGCGAAGTGGCCGGAGGTGGTGAAGACCGTCGTCGACGTGTCGCTTGGCTACACGGCGGGCTTCGTCTCCGTGAACCTCAACAGCTGGAACAAGCTCTCCAAGCCCACTCAGGAATTCATGACGGGCCAGTTCAAGAAGCTCGAAGAGGCGGCCTGGGCCAGCGTCGAAGCCGACACCAAGGAAGGCATCGCCTGCGACACCGGCAACGGCCCGTGCTCGGTCGGCCCGCCGGCCAAGCTGAAGCTGGTGATGCCGACGGACGCCGACCGCGCCCTGGTCAAGAAGGCGCTGAACGACGTCGTGCTGCCCGAATGGGCCAAGCGCTGCGGCGCCGAGTGCGCGGCCAAGTGGACCGAGATGGTCGGCAAGCGCTACGGCCTCGTCGCAAAGGCGAACTGAGCTTCGCCGCGCGGCGGCCCTTCGGGGGACGGGGACACATGGAACGTCTGTGGCGCGGCGCGTCGGTCGCCGCCCTCTGGGGAGCCTGGGCCGGCGGCGCCATGATCCTGCTGGCTTCGGTCGTGGTCACGGTCGAGGTGATCAGCCGCAAGCTGCTGGCCTTCGCCTTCTCCGGCTCCGACGAGATCGCGGCCTATCTGTTCGCGGTCGGCACCTCGTGGTCCCTGGCGCATGTGCTGGTGACGCGCGGCCATGTCCGCATCGACGTGCTCTATGGCGCGCTGGGCCCGCGGATGCGGGCGGCCTTCGACCTGGTGGCGATCGCGGGCCTCGCGATCCTGGTGCTGGCGATCGTCGACCGCGCCGGCGAGATCTTCCTCGACAACCTGAGCGGCGGAAACCGCTCCAACACGCCGCTGCGCATTCCGCTGGCCTGGCCGCAGGCGCCGTGGTTCGCGGGCTTCGTGCTGTTCCTGGCCGTCACCGTGCTCGCCTTCCTGCGCAGCCTGCTGGCGCTGGTGCGCGGCGACGTCGCCACCGTCGCGGCCACCATCGGCGTGCCGTCGCAGGACGAGGAAGTGAAGGGCGAACTGGGATCGCTGGGAATCGGCCCCTCGAACATGGCGGGCAAGAGGTAGACATGCTCGGCACGGCTCTCCTTCTCCTCGTCGCCCTGCTGGCGCTCAGCGTTCCCGTCGCCGCCGTCATGGGCGTGCTGGGCCTGGCGCTCAACCAGTTCTTCTCGTCGATCCCGCTCTACCTCGCGATGGGCGACATCGTGTGGAACGCCAGCTCCGAATACATCCTGATCGCCATCCCGATGTTCGTGATGCTGGGCGAGATCCTGCTGCGCTCGGGCATCGCCCATCGCGTCTATGCCGCGATCGCGACCTGGCTCTCCTGGCTGCCGGGCGGCCTGATGCATGCCAATATCGGCACCTGCGCCATGTTCGCGGCGACCTCGGGCTCGAGCGTCGCCACCGCCGCCACGGTCGGGGTGGTGGCCCTGCCGCAGGTCAAGATCCGCGGCTATGACGAGCCGCTGTTCCTCGGGACGCTGGCGGCCGGCGGCACGCTCGGCATCCTCATCCCGCCGTCGATCAACTTCATCCTCTACGGGCTCTTGACCCAGACCTCGGTGCCGCGGCTTTACCTCGCAGGCATGATCCCCGGCCTGCTGCTCACCGGTCTCTTCATGGCGATCATCCTGGTCTACTGCCTGGTCTGGCCGTCCAAGGGCGGCACGCCGGTCGAGACCAGCTGGCGCGACCGGCTGCGCAGCCTGAAGGACCTGGTGGCGCCGCTGTTCATCTTCGGCGTCGTCGTCGGCTCGATCTATGCCGGCTGGGCCACGCCCACCGAAGCCGCCTCCATGGGCGTCTTCGCGGCGCTGGTGCTGGCCGCCTGGGAGCGCGCGTTGTCCTGGCCGATGATCAAGGCGGTGTTCGAGGGCACGATGCGGACCACGGCGATGATCATGCTGATCATCATCGCCGCGCAGTTCCTGAACTTCGTGCTGGCCAACATCGGCGTGACCGACGGCGTGGCCAAGGCGATCGACGCGCTCGGGCTGGGCAAGGTCGGCACCATGCTGCTGCTGATCGTCTTCTACCTGATCCTCGGCTGCTTCATGGAAACCATCTCCATGATGATCCTGACGACCCCGTTCGTGTTCCCGATCGTGGTCGGCCTGGGCTGGGATCCGATCTGGTGGGGGATCGTGCTCACCATCCTGATCGAGGCGGCGCTGGTGACGCCGCCGGTCGGCCTCAACCTCTATGTCGTGCAGAGCCTGCGCACGAGCGGCGCCATCGCCGACGTAATCCGCGGCGCCCTGCCGTTCGTGGCCGCGATGCTGGCCCTGATCCTGCTCCTGATGGCCTTCCCCGACATTGCGCTGGGCCTGCCGCGCTGGGTGATGGGCTGACGGGAAATGAATTGAGTCGGTTCAAGCACTTACCTCATCCTGAGGAGCGCCGCGAAGCGGAGCGTCTCGAAGGATGAGGTAGGTGCTCAGGGCGTGCGGCCCGGCGGGAACTGGATGTTGAAGCCGGCGAAGATCTGGAAGCTGGGCTGCCCGGGGCCGCTCTGCACCACCGAGTATTGCGGCTCGAGATACAGGTTCAGAACGTTGCCGTCGTTCAGGCGCTTGACGCGGCCGAGGCCGAGTCCGACCGGCACGACCGCCCGCTGGCGGCCGAAGTCGATCGCCGTGATGCCGCTCGAACGGAGGTAGAAGCCGTCGGTGAGATTGTAGAACAGGAAGGGCTGGATGGTGAGCGACCGCGCGCTGCCGTCGAAGGCCTGCTGGTAGGCGACCAGCGCGGCAACGAGGCCCCAGGCGTAGGGGGCGCTCACGACGGCCTGCGCGCCGGCCTGCCACTTGCGCTCGCCCAGCGCCGGGCTGGTGGCGGTGGGCAGGATCAGCAGCGGCCCGATGCCCAGCTTGGCATTGGCGAGCTGGAAGAGCGGCACGTCGAACAGCGTGAGGTCGCCCAGGCCGCTCTCGGTGCCGGCCGGTCCCCAGACCGTCGTGCCGGTGGCCAGCGACGCGCGCAGGAGCTGCGGCCAGCCGAACGTGTCGTGTGGCAGGATCCCGCGCAGGAAAGGCTGGTCGGCACCGCTGCCCGGCTGGCCGCTCATCACCGGCTGCAGGTAATTCTGCACCTGGATCGCGGGGATGTCGGTCAGCGGATTGTTGGCGACGTTCTGCTGGGCCGCGGCCGGCGACGCGGCAAGAGCCAGCAGGACCGCGGCGGCCGATCGGGCGTTCGTCACTTCGCAAGGACGCGGAGCAGGACCTCGTTGAAGGCCTCGGCCGCCTCGTAGGCCACCCAGTGGCCGGCGCCGGGAATGACGTTCATCTCGAAGTCCGGCTGCAGGGCGCGGAACAGGTCGATGCGTTCCTGGATGTGCGGATAGGTCGTCGAATCGAACTCGCCCCAGAGGCCGGTGAGCGGCGTCTTCACCCGCGGCAGCACCTCGCTGAGCTTGAAGGCCTGGCCCATGATGCGGCTGCGGGTCTTGGCGCGCGTGGTGTTGAGGATCTGCATGTGGATCGCGATGCCGTCGACGTTCTTCGGGTCGTGCAGCATCAGGATCTCGAGATTGCGCCGCGCCTCGGCCGCCAGGGTCTCGGGCGGCATCTCGGCCAAAAGCTTGTGCAGCTTCGCGCCGGGCTTGCGCGTGGCTTTTAGGCCGCCGGCGCCGACCAGCGCGATGCGCTCGATGCGGTCCTCAAAGAGCGTGGCGATGTGGCCCGAGACCATGCCGCCGAAGGAGAAGCCGGCGATGGCGAATTGCTTGTCCTTGGGCAGCAACTCCTTCATCGCGGCCTCGACGCAGTGCGTCACCGACCAGATGTCGTTCACGTCGTCGGGCGGGTCGCTGTCGCCGAGCCCGGGCAGGTCGGCGGCGTAGACGGCGAAATGCGCCGAGAGCGGCAGGACGTTGCGGATCCAGTGGATCCACGAGCCCGAGCCGCCATGGAACAGCAGCAGGATCGGTTTGTGGGCGGCGGCGCCGAACACGTGCCACATCATCTTCCCGCCGTTGCCCATCGGCACGCGCACGATCTCCGACTTGGCGGCGACCTCTTCGATGTGTTCGGCGGCCGTACGCCCGTCCGGCATGCGGGGGACGGCGGAGAAATCCAGGCTCATGCCTTGATCGCCCCCAGCAGACGTTCGACGAATTCCGGCGCCTTCTTGCGGTCGATCCAGCGCAGCACCGTGACGAGGTCGTTCTCGGGATCGATCCAGACGATGTGGCTGCCCCAGCCCAGCGCGAAAAAGCTGCTCTCCGACGCGGCGGCGAACTGCTTGCGGCCGGTGTTGAGCCACCACATCAGCCCGTAGAAGGGCGCGACCGGGCAGGGCTTCACCAGCTCACTTGTCCAGCCCTCGGGCAGGATCCGCTTTCCGTCCCAGACGCCGCCCTGCGCGACGAGCCGTCCCATCAGCGAGAGGTCGCGCGCCGAGATGACGATGCCGCCGCCCCAGTGGCCGCCGCCCGGCACCGACAGCATCTGCTTGCCGTCGATCGTGTCGTGGGAGTTGCGGTAGCCGTCCCACCGCCAGCCCTGCGAGCCGCCGATCGGATCCATGATGCGCCGCTTCAGCACCTGCGGCAGCGGCTCCTTGAAGACCTGCAGCAGCGAGCGCGAGAGCCGGTTCACCCGCACGTCGTTGTATTCGTAGAAGCTGCCCGGCTTCTTCATCGCGCGGCGCGTGCCCTTGGGCGCGTCGGCAACGGCGACGCCGACTACGCGATTATGGTCGATGCGGTCTTCCTTGCCGAAGACGGTGCCCTCCCATTCGCTGGTCTGGGTCAGCAGGTGGCGCCAGGTGATGTCGCGGTTCTGCTCGCTGGTGAACCCGTCATCGAGCGCAGTCTCCGCGACCTTGTCGTCGAGGCTCCTGATCAGCCCGTCGCCCAGCGCCAGGCCCGCGAGCAGGGCCAGATAGCTCTTGGCCACGCTGAAGGTCATGTCGGCGCGGTCGACGTCGCCCCATTCGGCGATCTTCTGGCCGCCGCGATAGACGAGGCCCGCCGGCCCGCCGCGCGGCGTGACCGGCCCCAGCACCTCGTTGTCCGGGGCCTTCTCGCCCGAATCGTAGGTCATCACGAACTGCCCGTCGGGCATGTACATGCTGGCGGGCCAGTTGGACTGGGCGGCCAGGGCGAAGGCTACGGCGTCATTCAGGTCGTTCATGCCTGCAATCAACATTGGAGCCCGTCCGGGAGCAAGCGTAGAAAGCGCATCATGGCCTCCGCACATCCGACCCCCCCATCTGCGAACCCCGCGTCGATCACCATCCGCCGTCCCGACGACTGGCACGTCCACCTGCGCGACGGCGCGATGCTGGCGGCCTGCGCCGTGCACACCGCCCGCCAGTTCGGCCGCGCCATCATCATGCCCAACCTGGTGCCGCCGGTGACGAAGGTCGCCGAGGCCAGCGCCTATCGCGAGCGCATCCGCGCCGCTGTGCCGGCTGCGCTGAACTTCGAGCCGCTGATGACCTGCTACCTGACCGACGGCGCCGATCCGGCCGAGCTCGCGCGCGGCAAGGCGGAGGGCGTGTGGGTCGCGGCCAAGCTCTATCCGGCGCATGCCACGACCAACTCGGCGCACGGCGTCACCTCGATGGACCAGGTCGCGAAAGGGCTGGAGGCGATGGAGAAGGCCGGCATGCCGCTGCTGGTCCATGGCGAGGTGACCGATCCCGAGGTCGACATCTTCGACCGCGAGGCGGTGTTCCTCGACAAGGTGCTGGCGCCGCTGCTGAAGCGCCATCCGGGGCTCAAGATCGTGCTCGAGCACATCACGACCCGCGAGGGCGTGGCCTTCGTCGAAGCGAACCCGGGCCGGATGGGCGGCACGATCACGCCGCATCATCTCAGTTATAACCGCAATGCGATCTTCAAGGGCGGCATCCGTCCGCACCTCTACTGCCTGCCGATCGCCAAGCGCGAGGAGCATCGTCTCGCTCTGCGACGGGCGGCGACCTCCGACAGCGGCCTGTTCTTCCTCGGCACCGATACCGCACCGCACACGACCGACACCAAGGAATGCGACTGCGGCTGCGCCGGCGTCTTCAACGCGCCGGTCGCGATGCAGGTCTACACCCAGGTCTTCGCCGAGGAGGGCGCGCTGGCCCATCTCGAAGCCTTCGCCTCGCTCAACGGCCCGCGCTTCTACGGTCTGCCGGCGAACGAGGAGACGGTAACCCTGCACGCCCGCCCGCTCGACATCCCCGACCGCGTGGCGGTCCCGGGCGGTGGCAAGGACATCACCGTCTTCCGCCCCGACACGCCGGTCGAGTGGAGTTTTTAAGAATCCTTTTCCTCCCCCGTCATACGGGGGAGGTGGCCCGAAGGGCCGGAGGGGGAAGGCCATGAGTCTGAACTCTTCCGAACCAACGATCATCGCGTTGCTCTCCCCCTCCCGGCCTCCCCCGTGTGACGGGGGAGGTGAAGAGTAGGAAGTGGCGCGCTCCGTTGAGAGGCCCGCTCAAATGCCGCTCGCGTTGCGCCGGATGACCCTTTAACTTTGCTGTCATGAGCAAAAGAGGCATTCCCGACGGCGCCGTCGTCCGCGGCACCGACAAAGGCTACGACGATCCCCCCAAGGTTCCCCTGACGCCCGGCAGCGAACGGCCGGTCGAGCAGATCGACAAGGTCTATCCCTACCTGCGGCCGCGCGATGCCGCGACGCTGATCCTGGTGCGCATGAAGGGCGACACGCCGGAAGTGCTGATGGGCTGCCGCGCCGCCGCCCATGCCTTCATGCCCAACCGCTACGTGTTCCCGGGCGGCAAGGTCGATCCCGACGATGCGCGCGTTCCGGTCGCGACCTCGCTCGATCCCTTCGTCAACGAGCGCCTGATGCGCGCCGCCTCGGCGCAGCGCGCGCGGGCGCTGGCCGTCGCCGCGGTGCGCGAGACCTTCGAGGAGAGCGGCCTGATGCTGGGCAAGCCGCTGCAGGGTGGCGCGCCGAAGAAGGACTATGGCGAGCACTGGAAGGGCTTCCTCGACCAGGGCATGGCGCCGGCGCTCGACTGTCTCGACCTGATCGCGCGCGCGGTGACGCCGCCCGGCCGGCCGCGCCGCTTCAATGCGCGGTTCTTCATGGCGCGGGCCGAGGATGCCTCGGGCGAGATCCGTCATTCGAGCGAGATGGGCGACATCCGCTGGGTGCGACTCGACGAGGCGCGCGAGCTGCCGCTGCCGACCATCACCGGGCTGATCCTGGGCGAGATCGGCCGGCTGGTGAAGGAACCGCCGGACCGCAAGGTGCAGCGCAGGATTCCACTCTTCACCACGGTGCATCGCAAGCACCTCATGATCGAGGAATAGGGTCGTGGCGGTGCGTGACGACGACGCGCCTCCCTCGACAGAGCCCCCGCTGGCCGCTCCCCGGCGCTCCGGCGCCGTGCCCGTGCTGCGCGGCGGCGTGCGCCTGCGCACGCTCGTCCTCATCCGCTGGGGCGCCGTCGCGGGCCAGGCCTTCACCGCCGCCGTCGTGCATTGGGGGCTGGGTTTCGGCATGCCGGTCCTGGCGGTCGGCGGCACGATCGCGCTCTCGGCCCTGCTCAACCTCACCGTCAGCATCGGCCGGCCGGGCTCGGCGCGCATCGACGACCGCGAAGCGGCGATCTTCCTCGCCTTCGACATCCTGCAGCTGGCCGTGCTGCTCTACCTCACCGGCGGTCTCGGCAATCCGTTCTCGCTGCTGCTGCTGGCGCCGGTCGCCATCGGCGCCACCATCCTGTCGCTGGCGAGCAACGTGGCACTCACCCTGCTCACGATCGCGAGCATCGCGGTGCTGGGCCTGTTCTATCAGCCGCTGCCCTGGCGGGGGCCACCGCCCGACCTGCCCGACATCTACCAGGTCGGCGTCTGGGCGGGCCTGTCGCTCACCACCATGCTGATCACGCTCTACGGCTGGCGCACGGCCGAGGAGGCGCGCCAGATGGCCGATGCGCTGGCCGCCGCACAGGCTGCCCTCGCGCGCGAGCAGCAGCTCTCGGCCCTGGGCGCGCTCGCCGCCGCCGCGGCCCACGAGCTGGGCTCGCCGCTGTCGACCATCGCCGTGATCACCAAGGAGATGCAGCGCGAGATCGAGTTCGACGATCCCTTGCGCGAGGATGTCGAGCTGTTGGCCGCCGAGTCGGAGCGCTGCCGGTCCATCCTGGCGCGGCTCTCGACCGATCCCGCGGGGGACGTTTCGGATTCCTATACGCTGGTGCCGCTGCCGGCCCTGATCGAGGCCGCGGCGCAGAATTATGCGCGCGAGGAGATCGCCATTGCCTTCGAGGCCGGCCCGGTCGGCGAGGGCATGCCGACGACGGCACCCATCCAGTTGCGCAGCCCGGAGATCATGCAGGGTATCGGAAACATCGTGCAGAACGCCGTGTCCTTCGCCCGCCGCGAGGTTCGGGTGACCACCCGCTGGAATCGGGAATGGTCGGAGGTCGAGGTCGTCGACGACGGGCCGGGCTTCTCCGAGGCGCTGCTCGACGAGCTGGGCACACCGTTCATCTCGACCCGCCAGGGACAGGGGGGGCACATGGGCTTGGGCGTCTTCATCGCCAAGACGCTGCTGGAGCGCACGGGCGCCAACGTGACCTTCGGCAACCGCAACGACACGGGCGGCGGGGCCGCCGTATCGGTGCGCTGGCCAAATCCCGTCTTCAAGGCTACATAGCGGCCGATGTCGAAGGAGTCGCCATGACCCAGGACAGCGGCGCCCCGCGCCCCTTGTCGCCTGTGATCGCCGGCACGACGAACAACAAGGACCGTACCTTGCTGATCGCCGACGATGATGCAGCTTTCCGCAACCGTATTGCGCGTGCGCTCGAGCAACGCGGTTTCATCGTCACCGCCGTGGGCTCCGTGGCCGAAGCGCTGGCCCAGACCGCCCGGCCGCCCGCCTTTGCCGTGCTCGACTTGCGGCTGGCCGACGGCAACGGGCTGGAGCTCGTCGGGCCGCTGCGCCAGGCGCGTCCCGATATCCGGATCGTCGTTCTGACGGGCTACGGCAACATCGCGACCGCGGTGGCCGCCGTGAAGGAAGGCGCCGTCGACTATCTCGCCAAGCCGGCCGATGCCGACGCCATCGAGCAGGCGCTGACCGCGCACGGCCGGAAGCTGCCGCCGCCGCCCAGCAATCCGATGTCGGCCGACCGCGTGCGCTGGGAGCATATCCAGCGCGTGTTCGAGCAATGCGACCGCAACGTCTCGGAGACGGCCCGCCGCCTCAACATGCATCGGCGCACCCTGCAGCGCATCCTGGGCAAGCACGCCCCGCGCGAGCACTGAGGTTTCTGTCGTTCGTTAACTCCTTGACCTCATCCTGAGGAGGCCCGAAGGGCCGTCTCGAAGGATGGGCTACAGGCTTGGTGCGCGTGCCCACCCTTCGAGACGCGGTCCTGCGGACCGCTCCTCAGGGTGAGGTTATTGTCGTTGGAATGACCGATGGATCAGGCCCGCCGGCTGGCGGCGTTCCAGTACTGTTCGAGATTCGAGATCAGCGCCGGGCTGAAATGGCAGTAGGCCTGCTCACGCGCGTAGAGCGCGGCGTAGCGGCGGAACGTGTCGAGCGGCTCGACGCCCAGCCGCAGCGCGCGGCGGTTGCCGATGGCGCCAACCGCGCCCGATCCGGTCAGCCGGTCGATCACGCGCCCGATGGTGGCGTCGATCTCGTCGGGCGCCACGACCTCGTCGCAGATCATGCGGCCGACCTCGGAATCGCACTCGATGCGGCGCTCGTACATGATCGCCTGGCGCGCCAGCCGGTCGCCCACGAAGCGTGACAGGCGCAGGTTCGCCATGGCCGGGATGATGCCTTCCTTGCGCGCCGGCAGGGTCATGTAGGCGTCGCGGCCGGCGATGTTGAAGTCGCAGGCCAGCAGGATCTGGCAGCCGCCGCCGATGGCGAAGGTCTCGACCGCCGAGATCCACAGCTTCTCGATCGAATCGCCCGCCACCTCGTCCGGTGGCACGTCCGGCCGGGCGAGGCCGCGGAACATCTTGTTCACGAACCCCATGTCGCGGATCAGGAACCACAGGAACGGGATCTTGCCGTAGTAGAGGTGGGTGAGGTTGATGCCGGCATTGTAGACGCGGCGGCCGGCATACTTGCCTTCGGGCACCACGTCGCCGCGCAGCACGGCGACCTCGCTCTGCCGGTCGAGGATGCAGACGTCGGCGCCGATCTCGGTCGCAGCCTGGGTCGCATTGTCTTCCGAGTTGAGGAACCGCCGGTTCGATAGCAGCAGCACCGCCGCCTTGCCCTGGCGCTCGACCCGCGCGAATCCGAGATCGAGGCTGCCGTCGCGCTGGAACTTCGCCAGCGCCTCCGCCGATTCCTCGCGGGGCAGCAGCATGGTGTGGCAGAGGTGCAGGCCGCACTCGGGATCGGCGAGGAACTGGTTGCAGAGGATGCCCTGGTCGATCTCCACGCCGTCCTTCTCGGACTGGCGCAGCTCGGCTTCGGCCGCGACTTGGGCTTGAGTCGGCGCCAGGCCGGGCACGAGGGCGGCGGCGTCGTAGACCAGCCGCTCGAGGCGCACGAACTTGGCGCGATTGTCGGTCAGTCTGTCGTAGAGCGTGCGGGCGTGGCGGCGCAGGAACACGAAACGGGCCTCGCGCGCGGCCTGTTTGAGAGACTCGGCGGCATCATAGGCGGCGGCATCGCGGTTCGGCTTGGCGGGCAGGCGGGCGAGACGTTCCGCGCTGTCGCGCCAATAAGTGGAGAAGGCAGCCGTGTCGGCCGCGAAGTCGCCGCTGGCCGCGACCGGCGCCATGCCATCCATCACGACGTTCCTGCCCGAAAAATTATGGAGCGGGCGACGGGATTCGAACCCGCGACCTACGGCTTGGGAAGCCGACGCTCTACCCCTGAGCTACACCCGCATTGGCGCCATTCTAGCCCGCCGTTGCGCCCGAGGTCCAATCGTGTATCTCAGGCATATGCTCGATGAAGTCCTCACCCCCGAAGAGCGCGCCGTCGTGGCGCGCGCCAAGACATTCGCCGAACAACAGGTCGCGCCCAATGCCGCGCGCTGGGAATGGGAGCGCCGCTATCCGCTCGAAACCATCAAGGCGGCCTGCGCCCTCGGCCTCAACACGATCGAACTGGCGAAGAAGCATGGCGGGCAGGGCCTGTCCTTCTCCTGCAAGCTGCGCGCCTTCGAGGAGATCGCGCGGCACGACTTCGCGTTCGCGTTCGCGCTGATCAATCATCACAATGCCTGTGCCCGCTTCGCCCGCGACGGCCAGCCGGCCCAGGTTGCACGGCTGCTGCCGCGCATGCTGACCGGCGAGCTGATCGGTTGCGCCGGTCTCAGCGAACCCGGTGTCGGCAGCGACTTCGGCGGCTTGGAGATGGAAGCCGTGAGGGTCGAGGGCGGCTGGAAGGTCAACGGCGCCAAGGCCTGGATCACCAATGCCGCCGTCGCGGGTCTTTCCGTGGCCTATGCGCAGACCGACAAATCTCAGGGCTATCGCGGCATCATCTGCCTCGCCATCGAGGCCGAGCGGCCGGGTTTCCATCGCGACAAGCCGTTCGAGCTGCATGGCGGCCACGCGATCGGCGTCGGCGGCTTCCGGCTGGTCGACTATTTCGCGCCCGACGAGGCGGTGCTGCATCCGCCGGGCAAGGCCTTCAAGGCGGCGCTGGCCGGCATCAACGGCGCCCGTGCCTATGTCGCGGCCATGTGCTGCGGCATGCTGCAGGCCTCGCTCGAGACGGCCGTGCGCTACACGCAGCAGCGCCGGACCTTCGGCCAGCCGGTGATCGAGCATCAGGGCGTGCGCTGGAAGCTGGTCGATGCCGCGACCGATCTCGAAGCCGCGCGCCTGCTCTGCTATCGCGCCGCCCGGCTGATCGACGAGGGTGCCGACGCCGTCCTGCCGGCAGCGCACGCCAAGAAGTTCGCGACCGACATGGCGGTGCAGCGCATCGCCGACTGCATTCAGGCGATGGGGGCCAACGGCCTGCGGGCCGACTATCCCCTGGCCCGCCATCTCGCGGGCGCCAAGATCGCGGCCTACACCGACGGCTCGATCGAGATGATGAACGAGCGCATCGGCGCCGGGCTGGCTTCGGTGTTTGGGACGCCGGCTTAGGACAAGAGACGACGATGGACCGCGCCACTGGAGTGGCGCGCTCCAATGAGGCCCGTTAAGCGTTGTGGGCGCGCTTCAGCGCCTGGTCGAGATCGTCGAACAGGTCGCTGCTCTCCTCGACGCCGACCGACAGCCGCAACAGGTCGGGCGGGCAGGGCGTACCCGGGCCCTCGATGCTGGCGCGATGCTCGATCAGGCTTTCGACGCCGCCCAGCGAGGTGGCGCGCTTCCACAATTCGACGCGCGCCGCCGTGGCGATGGCCGCGCGCTCGCCGCCCTTCACCCGGACCGACAGCATCCCGCCGAAGCCGCCCTTCATCTGCTTTGCCGCCACCGCGTGGCCGGCGAAGGAGGGCAGGCCGGGATAGAGGACTTGTTCCACCATCGGATGCTCGGCGAGCTTTTCCGCCAGGCTCTGGGCCGAGGTGCACGCCCAGGCGACGCGCGGGAAGAGGGTGCGCATGCCTCGCATCAGCAGCCACGCCTCGGTCTGGCCGAGAATGGTTCCGAGTTGCGCGCGGATGGTCCGCAGCTTCGCCCAGTGCGCATCGTCGCGCGCGCCGGTGAGCGCGCCGGCGATGATGTCGGAATGCCCGTTGAGGTACTTGGTCGCCGAATGCATGACGATGTCCGCGCCGTGCTCGATCGGCCGTGTCAGCACCGGCGTCGCGACCGTCGAATCGACCCCCAGCAGGGCCCCGGCCTTGTGTGCGATCTCCGCGATGGCGGCGATGTCGGACACGCTCCAGGTCGGATTGGCGGGTGTCTCGATCCAGACGAGTTTGGTGACGCCCGGCTTCACCGCCGCGGCCACCTCGTCGGCTTTGTCGGTGTCGACGAACTCGATCTTGAGGCCCCAGTGCGTGGCGAAGGTCATCAGCCAGTTGCGCAGCGCCCAGTACATGACCTTGGAGGTCACGACATGGTCACCGGGCGAAAGGGCCAGGAAGCAGGCGGTGGCCGCACTCATGCCGGAGGAGAAGATCAGCGATTTCGCGCCCCCTTCCAGCGCCGTGAGCGTTGCCTCGGCCTGGTCGAACGTGGGATTGTCGGCCCGCCCGTAGATGCGGCCGGACCTGTATCCGTTGTCCTCGTCGCGCAGATAAGTGCTGGCCATGTGAATCGGCGGCACGACGGCCTTGGTGACCGGGTCGATCCATCCCATCGCCTGGGCGGCGAGGGAGGCAGGAGCAAAGACTTTCTCGGACATCGGGGCCCCGTCGGCTTACATAAATCTTACGTCGAACGCGATTTTATAGCGCATCGCAGCACTTGAAATGACGATGCAGTAGTAGCTTCATATATAGTGATTTGCTCGACACATCTTTAGGATCGGCAAGGTTGCCGACGAGACGGCAAACACTCGCTGGGGAGTCAGGAATGGACGGTCAGACCCTGCACACGAAGCAGCTTCACACGGCCGGTCGCGGGGACCGCGTCGCCCGCACGCGCGAATCGATCGTGGCCTCGGCCCTGGCCCTCGCCGCGGCCGGCCAGGTCGCGCCGATCGTGCGCGACATCGCCCAGATGGCCGGCGTCTCCGCCCGCACCGTGTTTCAGCACTTCGCCGACACCGCCGAACTGTACGTCGCCGTCCTCGGCCGCGTGCTGGCCGCCCTGGTCGGGGAAGCGCCTGAGCTCGCCTCTGCCGGGCCGATCGAGCAGCGCGTCTCCAGCCTGATCGACCAGTGCGCCGACCGCTACGAGCAGCTCCGCCCGATGTGGACCTTCGTCGAGACGCTGCAGCGCCGGTCGCCGGAAGCGGCCGACATGATCTCGCAGATCTACAGCGCCAACACCGCACACCTCTCGCAGGCCTTCGGTCCCGAGTTGGGCGCGCTGCCGGCGGAATCGCGGCAGCGGACCCTGACCGCCCTCGCCCTGGCCATCGCGCCGGAAAGCTGGGTCGTGCTGCGCCAGCGCCTCGGCCTGTCGGTCGAGCAGGCGCGGGAAGAGCTCGGCTTCGTGGTGCAGTCGGTCTTCGCGACCGAAGCCGCGCGCCGCTAGCCGTTCGCGGTTCCTGCGCCGCTGGCGGCGGCGCGGGCCAGCCTCTCGAGCGAGCGGTCGCTGAGACCCAGTTCGCCCAGATGGGCGACCGTATTCAGCACGTAGTCGAGGCTGCTGCCGGTGGCGCCATGGCCCTGGCGGATCAGGCGCAGCGCCTCCGCTTCCGGCAGCTTCCCGGCAAACTGCCGGTGGGAGCGATCGGCGAGATAGACCAGCGATGGCACGACCTGGCCGTCGTCGAGCCGGATCGGCCGCACCGTCTCCACGTACACACCGTCATTGTCGATCTCGCGATGGACGAGATAGCGCCGCACCTCGTCGTAGGCGGCGTCGGGCAGCCGGTGCGCCAGGCCGCGGCAGGAGCCGCCGGGCAGCAGGCCGAGCATGAGCCCCGGCCTCTCGGGCGTGCCGCGATAGTGTTCCGAGTAGATGCAGAAGGCGCGATGCCAGCCCTGGAGCCGCGCCGCCTGCGTTTCCGGCGTGGCGAAGCCCGGGTTCCACATCAGCGAGCCGTAGCCGAAGACCCACAGGGGCCCGGTCGAACATGTTCCTGTGAGCGTGCCCAATCCCAGAGTCCTTCGGTCTCAAGTTGTCCCACTCACCTCATCCTGAGGAGCACGCCGATGGCGTGCGTCTCGAAGGATGGGCAACAGACGCGGTGTTCGTGCCGACCCTTCGAGACGCTCACTGCGTTCGCTCCTCAGAGGCTGGCCGGAAATGAATGCAGCTAAAACAAGAGGCTATGAATAGCCCCAATAACCTCACCCTGAGGAGCATCGCGCAGCGATGCGTCTCGAAGGGTGGGAACGCGCACCTTGCCTGTTGCCCATCCTTCGAGACGCGCCCCTGCGGGTCGCTCCTCGGGATGAGGTAAGTGCTTGAATCGATGTAATTCATTTCCGGCCAGACTCTCAGGTGAGGTCTTCTGTTGAGGTGCTATCCCTCGATCAGCAGTCTCGCCCGGAAAGCCTCTAGGCCTGGTTGAGGTGGATCAGGGCGCGGCGGATTTCGCGCGTGCGCGTGAACAGGTCGAACAGCTTGTCGCCCTCGCCCCAGCGGATGGCGCGCTGCAGGTAGAAGAGATCCTCCTGGAAGCGCTGGAGGACTTCGAGGACGGCCTCGCGGTTGTTCATGAACACGTCGCGCCACATGGTGGGATCGGAAGCGGCGATGCGCGTGAAATCGCGGAAGCCGCCGGCGGCGAACTTCAGGATCTCGCTGTTGAGGTGGCCGCCGAGATCGTCGGCCGTTCCCACGATCGTGTAGGCGATCAGGTGCGGCAGATGCGAGGTGATGGCCAGGATCCGGTCATGGTCCTTGGGGTCGATGCGCTCGACCTGGCTGCCGAGACCCTTCCAGAAGGCTTCGAGCCGGGCGACGGCGGCCTCGTCGCTGTCGGGCAGCGGCGTCAGGATGCACCAGCGGCCCTGGAACAGATCGAGCAGCGCGGCTTCGGGGCCGGAATTCTCGGTGCCGGCGACCGGATGGGCCGGCACGAAATGCACGCCCTTGGGGATGTGCGGCGCCATGTCGGCGATCACCGTCTGCTTCACCGAGCCCACGTCCGAGACGATGCAGCCGGGCTTCAGGCTCGACGCGATGGCCTGGGCGGCCGGTCCGCAGGCGCCGACCGGCGTGCAGACGATCACCAGGTCGGCGTCGCGGCAGGCTTCCGCGAGATCGGTGCCGCAATGATCGGCGAGCTTCAGCTTGTTGGCGAGGGCTGCCGTCTCGGGGCTGCGCGTGGCGGCCACGATCGTCCTGGCCAGGCCGCGCTTGCGGGCCTCGAGTGCAATCGAGCCGCCGATCAGGCCGATGCCGATCAGCGCGATCTTGTCGAACAGGGGTTCGGTCATTTCGCGGCCACGAAGCGGGCCAGCGAAGCCTGCACCGCCTTCACCTCGGCCTCGGTTCCCACCGTGATGCGCAGGTGCTCGGGCAGGCCGTAGCCCGCCACGAGGCGCGGGATCAGACCGTCGTTCATCAGCCACTCGTTGGCCGCGACGGCGCGTTCCTTCGAGCCGAAGCCGACCAGCACGAAGTTGCCGAAGCTGGGCACCGGCTCGAGGCCGAGCTTCGCGAGCTCGGCGCTGAGCCACGGCAGCCAGATGTCGTTGTTGGTGCGGCTGGCATCGGTGTGGGCGATGTCGTCGAGGGCGGCGATGCCGGCGATCTGCGCCGGGAGGTTGACGTTGAACGGCTGGCGCAGCCGGCTCATGACGTCGACGATTCCGGCCGGCCCGTACATCCAGCCGAGACGCAGCCCGCCCAGGCCGTAGATCTTCGAGAAGGTGCGGGTCATCACCACGTTCTCGGCCTGGTCGACCAGCTCGACGCCCGAGTCGTAGTCGTTGCGGCTGACATACTCGGCATAGGCCGCGTCGATGATCAGCAGAACGTTCTTGGGCAGGCCGGCATGCAGGCGGCGCACATCGTCCTTGGTGACGTAGGTGCCGGTCGGATTGTTCGGGTTGGCGAGGCAGACGATGCGCGTCCTGTCCGTCACCGCCGCCAGCATCGCGTCGATGTCGCTGCCATAGTCCCTGGCCGGCGCCGCGACGGGGGTCGCACCGACGCCCAGCGCGTTGATCGCGTACATCAGGAAGCCGTACTGGCTGTAGAGCAGCTCGTCGCCGGGACCGCAGTAGGCGCGGACCAGCAGGTTCAGGATCTCGTCGGAGCCCGCGCCGCAGACGATGCGCGCCGGATCGAGACCGTAGTGGCGGCCCAGCGCCTTGCGCAGGTTCGCCGTGTCGCCGTCGGGATAGCGATGGAGGTCGGCCGCCGCCTTGGCGTAGGCCGCCATCGCCTTCGGCGAGGGCCCGAGGGCGCCTTCGTTGGACGACAGCTTGGCGATCGTCTCCTTGCCGTCGATCGAGTCCTTGCCCGGCACATAGGGCGCGATCTTCATGATGCCCGGACGCGGGGTGAGCGCGCTCATGCCAGTCTCCTCTGAAAGTTCAGATCACGGTTTGGCGTCGATCGGCACGGCATAGGCGCCGATGGCGGCCGCGCAACCCTTTTCCAGTCCCAGGGCCGCTTCGAGGTCGCGCAGGCGCGTATCGTCGTCCGCGATCACGCCCGGGACCTCGACGAGATAGTGATGCACCCCGGCCACGACCTGGTCGAGCGCCGAGGTGAAGGCCGGCAGGCCGGCCTTGGCGAGCGCGGCGGCGATGCGGTCCCGGCTCAGGCCGTTCTTCGCCTCGACCGACAGGAGGGCGCGATCCGAACCGCTCGGTTCGGCGTCGATGCGGGCCAGCACGAAGGCCGAGATGCCGCGCGCCCGGGCATTCGGCATGGCGAGGAACGGAAGACGGGCCACCACGGTCGGCAGGGTCGTGTCCTTGCCGGCGAGCAGGGGCCACCAGGGGCTCGCGTCGGTTTCGAGAGGAGCCGGCACGATGCCGAGGGTCGTCGGTCCGGCGCGGACGGCGGACAGGACGCCGGCCGGCGTGTCGTGGGCGACGAACGGGATCTGGCAGCCGAAATGATCGCGGGCGAGGTCCCAGTAGCCGGGCTGGTCGTCCGGCCGGCAGATGGCGATCTTGAGCCCGGGCGTCTGGATCAGGGTGAAGGCGCTCATCATCTCGCGCCACATGCGATAGACTGCGCCGGACGGAAACCCGCCCTCATGGGTCGCCAGCCGCTTGCGCAGGACCTGGGCCTCGCGGCCCGGGCGCAAGGCGAGGCCGCCCGCCGGCTTGGTTGCGGAGATATGCCCGACGACCTCCGCGCGACGGCGAATCAGGCCGTGCAATTCGGTGTCGATGGCGTCGATTTCCTGCCGCAAGCTGTCGAGACTGGGAGCGTCCATTAGGCCGTTTTTTCCTGTGCGCAGCGGCGATACTACGTCCGCACTGCCCGCGTAAAGGCAAACAAGCCGCAAGAGGCTTGCCTCCCGCCATCCGCGACCGTATAGAGCCTCTCCGTGGAATTTGAGCCGACCGGCTTGCGGCCACGTTAAACACCGCTAAAAGGTCGGAGTGCTCGAAAAAAGCCCCCGTCCTTCCGGTCGGGGGCTTTTTCGTTGGAGTGGGTTAGTGCTCGACGACCTCACCGATGCCGAACGCAAGGCGCTCGCCCAGTGCCGCCACGCGATCCTGGGCGTGGACCGTCCGTTGCGCCTCGACTGCGGCGTCGACCTCGGCCCCTACCGGGTGGCCTATCAGACCTACGGTACGCTGAACGACGCGAAGTCCAACGCCGTCCTGGTCTGCCATCCCCTGACCTGCGACCAGTTCGTCGCCGATCGCCATCCCGTCACCGGCAAGGAGGGCTGGTGGGAGACCCTGATCGGGGCGGGCAAGATCCTCGATCCCGAACGCTACTTCATCATCTGCATCAACGTGCTCGGCCATTGCATGGGGAGCACCGGCCCGCAGGCTCGGGAGCCTTCGACCGGCCAGGCATGGAACCTGCGTTTCCCGGTCGTGACCATCGGTGACATGGTGCGGGCGCAGGCGGCACTGCTCGACCATCTCGGCATTCCCGATCTCTTCTGCGTGATCGGCGGCTCGATGGGCGGCATGCAGGTTCTGGAATGGGCCGCCAGCTATCCCAAGCGTGTCTTCTCGGCCGTGCCGATCGCCTGCGCCGCCCATCATTCGGCGCAGAACATCGCGTTCCACGAGGTCGGCCGCCAGGCGATCATGGCCGATCCGGACTGGAAGGGCGGCGACTATCGGCTGCACCAGACCAACCCGGCGCGCGGCCTCGCCGTCGCCCGCATGACGGCGCATATCACCTACCTCTCGGAACAGGCCCTGCAGCGCAAGTTCGGCCGCTCCCTGCAGAACCGCGACGCGCTGGGCTTCGGCTTCGATGCCGACTTCCAGGTGGAAAGCTACCTGCGCCACCAGGGCTCGACCTTCGTCGACCGCTTCGATGCCAACAGCTACCTCTACATCACGCGCGCGATGGACTATTTCGATCTCGCGGGCGCGCATGGCGGCGTGCTGGCCAACGCCTTCAAGGGCACCGCCACGCGCTTCTGCCTGATGTCCTTCACCAGCGACTGGCTGTTCCCGACACGCGAGAGCCGCGCGGTCGTGCATGCGCTCAATGCCGCCGCCGCCAACGTGTCGTTCGTCGAGGTCGACAGCGACAAGGGCCACGACGCCTTCCTGCTCGACGAGCCCGAGATGTTCCGCACCCTCTCGGGTTTCCTGAAGGGCGCCGCCACGGCTCGCGGCCTCCGGAGTGCCCACTGATGAACGCACCGATCCGCGTCGACCTGCAGCTCATCGCCGATATGGTCGAGCCGGGCACACGCGCGCTCGACGTCGGCTGCGGCGACGGCGCACTGCTGGCCTATCTCATGAACGCCAAGCGGGTCGATGCGCGCGGCATGGAACTCAGTCAGGCCGGGGTGAATGCCTGCGTGGCCAACGGCCTGTCGGTCATCCAGGGCGATGCCGATGCCGACCTGCGCGACTATCCCGACGACGCGTTCGACTATGTGATCCTGAGCCAGACCCTGCAGGCCACGCGCGAGCCGCGCCGGGTGCTCGAGCAGATGCTGCGCGTCGGCAAGCGCGCGATCGTGTCCTTCCCCAACTTCGCGCACTGGCAGGTCAGGCTGCGGCTGGTGTTCGGCGGCCGCATGCCCGAGACCGCGTCGCTGCCCCACAAGTGGTACGACACGCCCAACATCCATCTCTGCAGCATCGACGATTTCCGCGCGCTCTGCCGCACCATGGGCGTCCGCATCGAGCGCGGCATCGTGCTCAACAGCAAGAGCCGCCGCATCAGCCTGCCGCCGCTGCTCGCCAACCTGATCGGCGAGCAGGCCGTCTTTATGCTCAGGCGCGACTAGAGTCTTCCCTTCAAGCCTCCCCGCGCCACCTCATCCTGAGGAGCACGCCGCAGGCGTGCGTCTCGAAGGATGGGCAACCGACGTGGTGCGCGTACCCATGCTTCGAGACGGCCCTTCGGGCCTCCTCAGCATGAGGTCGTTGTTGAGTTGCCCGGCGGCAAACGCTCATAGAAGCCCTCGATCTCGTCTTCTTTCAGTTTCACGAAACCGTGGCGCAGGTAGAAGCGGTCGGCCGGGCTGCCGTTCAGCACTTCGAGACGCACGGGCAGGCCGGCCGTGTCGGCTTCGGCCAGCAGTGACATCAGGATTTTCGTGCCGAGGCCCGACCCGTGCAGGCGACGTTCAAGGTAGAACGAGTCGATCTTGATCTCGTGGTCGTGCTTGCGAAAGCCGACGCAGCCCACGCGCCTGTCGGCCAGCAGGATCAGTCGCGTGCCCGGTTCGTCGAAATGTCCGCGGAACGTGCGGCGCGACCGTTCGGGCGTGTAACGGCCCACCCGTTCGAGATGCTCCCGCATCACCTCGGTCCGCAGCACCAGCAAGGGTTCGAAATCGGCCTCGGTCGCGGGACCGAAGCACCAGAGGTCAGTCACGCGTTGCGATCCGGGCGAGGCGCGGTTTCGCGACCGCCAGCCAGTCCTTCGTGTCGAGCTCCATTGAGCGGTCGAGCCGGCCGGCGTTGAAGAACAGCGTCTCGTTGGCCAGCAGGTCTTCCTCGACCACGATCGAGAGGGTGGGATTGAGCGCGAAGGGCGGCACCGCGCCCATGACGCAGCCGGTCAGCGCCTGCGCCGTGTCGGGCGAGGCGAAGCCGCACTTGCGCGCCTCGAACAGCGCGGCAACGGCAGCGAAGTCGAGCTTGCGGCTGCCCGGCAGGATGGCGAGCACATGGCGCTTGCCGCCGCCACCGCCGCGCACGTCGAGCACCATGGCCTTGGCGGCCTGGTCGGGACGGTTGCCGCGAATGACGCTGATCGCTTCCGACTTGCCCTCATGGGCGTGCTCGATGACGCGGAACTTCGCCTTCGCATCGCTGAGAAGTTCAACGAGCCGATCGAATACTTCACCGGCCACGGATCACCTTCTCCGAGAGAATCTTCAGCGCCTCCTCGAGGCTCGGCACCTGGCCGTCGGCCGGGGCGATATCGGCGTCGACCGTGCGGCGATGGCTCTTCTCGATGACTTCCGTCATCAGCGGATCGACGCCGGTCTCGCGCAGCGTCTGCGCGACCAGTCCCATTTCTTCCCAGCGACGGTGGGCATGAACCACGTGCGTCTGCACCAGCATGGTGATGAAGCCGGCGAGCCCCATCGAATCGGCGTCGCCCAGGCAACCCAGGACCTCGTCGAGGATGCCCTGGCGTTGCGCGGCGACCAGCGCCTCGACGCCCAGCGCCTCGATGCCCTTCACGAGTGTGCTGCGCAGCATCTTGACCGACGAGGCACTGCCGGGCTTGGGGCCCAGCAAGGTGGCGACGAAGCCGTTGGCATTCATCCAGGCAACGGCATCGGCGGCATCCTCTCCCGCCACCAGCATCGGCGCCTTGATGCCCTGCTTGAAGAAGCCGCCCATGACGGCGACGTCGACGTAACGGCCCGCGCCCTTCTCGATCTCGGCGCGATCCTCGTCCGACATCCTGCCGGTGACGGTGCAGAGGTCGAGATAGTGCGCGCCGTTCTTCAGAAGTGGCGCGGCCGATCGTGCGGCCGAGAGCGCATGCTCGCCCTGTACGGCAGAGATCACGAGATCGGCTTCGTTCAGCGCCTCGGTGTAGCTGTCGCTGATCGCGACATCGAGGGAGCGCGCGGTCTTGCCCAGCGCCGTGCCGCGCGGATCCTTGTCGAGCGCGGTGTCGATGGCGATAACGCGACGCGGGGCGTTATCGCCGGGTTTGGACGGGCCGCGCCAGCCGCCTTCCGCTGCAAGACCGCGTGCGATGGCCGAACCGGCTTCGCCAAAACCCAGCAGCGCGATGACGCGCGGAGCGAATGACATGTCGTTCTTTCTCTTGGGAAATCAGGAGGCGGGTTTGTCGCCGTCCTCGGTCGTGCGCGCGGCTCCCGCGACCCGCGGGGTGTCACGCGAACTGGCGACGCGCAGCTTGGGCCGCACGGCGACGGCTTGCGGCTGGCTGCGCTCGGCAATGCCGGCAAAGAGCTGCTTGCCGGACTCGATGACGTTGACGCCGCCGAAGCGGCTGAGCCAGCGCTGGCCGAACCGCTCGAGGGTCGGGGCCATGCGCATCATGAGCCGCGACCGGGTCGGCGGCATGTAGAGCGCGCGCGTCTGGCGCAGCGGCGCGAACATGTTGGCGCGCAACAGCGCGTTGAGCTGGCCCGCCGAATAGGGATGGCCCTGATAGAAGGGCGAGCGGTCGACCTGCGACCAGAAGCCGGTACGCGTCGGCGCCACGACGACCATGCGGCCGCCATCGGCCATCACGCGCCAGATCTCGCGCAGCATCGGGCGAAGCTGTTCGGTGCACTCGACGGCATGGACCAGCACCACGCGGTCGACCGACCGGTCGGGCAGCGGCAGGTCGAGCTCGTCGACCAGGGTCGCGAGGTTGCGGCCTTCGCGTGGCCAGCGCGTGACGCCCTGCTGGGCGGGCATGAAGGCCAGCGTGCGGCCGGCCTCTTCCATGAAGGGACGCAGCAGCGGTTGCGCAAAGCCCAGCCCCAGCACCGTCTCGCCGCGCACGTTCGGCCAGACTTCACGCAGGCGGGCGCGCAGGAGCCGCTGGGTCATCTGACCGAGCGTGCTGCCGTAGAATTCCTCAAGGTCGAGGACGTTGCTCCACATGCTCGGGACTGTAGCAGAAACCGGCGCCCGCGGACCATGGCCGGCGCAAGCCAGCTCTGCTAGCCTTGCATCATGAGCACAACGCTAGACATTGTCCGTATCCCGGTCCTGAACGACAATTACGTGTGGTTGATGCGGGAGCCGCAGAGCGGCGCCGTGGCCGTCGTCGATCCCGCCGTGGCCGGACCGGTCCTCGCGGAGGCCGAAAGGCGCCGCTGGAAGATCACTCACATTCTCAATACCCACCATCACGGCGATCACGTCGGCGGCAATCTCGAGATCAAGCAGGCGACCGGCTGTACGATCGTCGGCCTGCGCCAGGACCGCGCCCGCATCCCCGGGATCGATGTCGAGGTCGACGACGGCGACCGCTACCGGGTCGGCGAGGCCGAGGCCGAGATCTTCTTCGTGCCGGGACACACCAGCGGCCACATCGCCTATGCCTTTCGCGACCAGAAGGCGCTGTTCTGCGGCGACACGCTTTTTGCGCTCGGTTGCGGGCGCATGTTCGAAGGCACGCCGCAGCAGTTCTGGACCTCGCTCAGCCGGCTGCGCGCGCTGCCCGACGACATGCGCGTCTATTGTGCGCATGAGTACACGCAGTCGAACGCCCGCTTCGCGCTGACCGTCGAGACGGGGAACCAGCAGCTCAAGGCGCGCTCGGCGGCGATCGATGCGGCGCGCGCCCGCGGAGAGGCCACCGTGCCGTCGCTGCTCGGCGAGGAGAAGGCCACCAACCCGTTCCTGCGCGTCGACGTGCCGGCCGTTCAGGCCGCGGTCGGCCTCGCCGGCGGCGATCCGGTCTCGGTGTTCGCCGAGGTGCGCCACCGCAAGGACGTGTTCCGCTAAGCCGCGACGCGCACGCCGTCGAGGGCCGACATTTCTTCCGGTGTCGGCGGCTGCCAGATCGTCTCGATGAAATCGAACATCGGTCGCGTGACCTTCACGCGGAAGGTCTCGCCTTGCTGTTCGTTGCGCGCCTCGACGCGCCGCCAGCGTTCGCCGGCATCGACGTCGAGGAAGTGCAGGCGCACGCCGACGCTGGCCGCCGCGACCCGGTCGGCGACGCGCCGACGCTGGTCGGCTTGCTGGAGGCCGAGATCGAGGATCGCGGGGACGCCCGTGCTGGCAAGAGCGAGGGCCGTTGCCACGATCTGCCGCTCGCAGCGCAGCACACGCTCCTCGATCCAGGGCCAGCTCACCTGCGGGGGCGTGTCGGGCGCAAACAGCGTCACCATCCAGTCGTCGATCGACAGAGGCAGCGCCCCCAGCTGCTGGCGCAGCTCGTTGGCGTAGGTAGTCTTGCCGGCGCCGGTCGAGCCGCAGACGAGATGGATCATGACAGGTCTCCCGGCTGACCGGCGGTCAGGCGTCCGAGCAGGTCGGCCAGGGTGGCGATCTCCGCCTCCGTCCAGCGGTCGCGGAACAGATCGGCGGCCATGCGTTCGAGCGTCGCCCGGGCGTCGCCGACCAGCCGCTGGCCCGCCTCGGTCAGGACGACATAGGCGAGGCGGGCATCGCGCGGATCGGCTTCGCGACCGACGCAGCCCAACTTCTCCAGCGGGCTGGTCATGCGGGTCACGCTCGAGGGGCTGACGTGCAGGCGCTTGGCGAGTTCGATGCGGCTGAGCCGGTTCAGGGGCGCCCGTTCGAGGTGCATCAGCAGCAGCACCTCCTTGAGGGCCAGCCCGTGCACGGAGCCGAGCTCGCCGGCGAAGCGCTCTTCGAGTCGCGCCGTGGCGCGGAGCAGGTTCAGGGTGGCGGAGAAGGAAGTCGTGTTCATCGGCCGTACATAGGCCGATATATTTCCTAATGCAAGTATATCGGAATCAATTAGGATGCTTCAGCGCCTCACGAGGCAGAAATAGCCGCTGAGACCTAGAGCGAGCGCCAAGGCCGCATAGAGCGGCGCCTGCGGGACGGCGAGGAACAGCCACGGGGCGGTCAGCGGCCCGACCGCGGCGCCGAAGTCGCGCCAGGTCGAATAGCTCGCCTGGCTGGAAAGGACGGTGCCGTGGCCGCGCTCGATCACCAGCACGGGGATCAGCGTGTTGAACATGCCGCGGGTCATGACGATCAGGAGCGCCCCCAGCAGCTCGTGACCCGCCGCGATCAGGACGAAGCCGCCGACCAGAAGGGCCGCGTTCGCGATGGCGATGCGCCGTGCCCCGAATCGGTCGCCGATCCAGCCGCCGAGCGGCCCCGTCGTGACCTCGACCAGCCAGCGCAGCGCCAGCAGCATCGCCGTCGCCATCACCGGCGCGACCGAGGTGATCGAGTCCTTCATCAGGAAGGCAAGGGTGAGCAGGAAGACGCCGTCGCCCGCGAAACCCAGGACGAAGCCCCAGACTTCCAGCCGGTGGGGAACCGGCAGCTTGAAGCCCTTCTTCGCGACGGGTTCGCGCGGCAGGCGGGGCAGGGCGAGCGCGGCGACCAGCGCGATCAGGGTCAGGCCGCCGTAGATCAGGAACACCGGGCGCGCACCGAGTTCGAGCACGATCCAGGCGCCGCCGACCAACGACATCGCCTGCACGAGCCCGATGGCGGCACGGCTGGCGCCCACGCGCTTGCCGGCATTGGCGCGGTCGCTGACGGCATAGGCCAGGGTCGAAAGATTGAGCGAGGCGTAGGAGATGCCCCAGAGGATGCGCGCCAGGATCTGGGCCGTTGGATCGTCGACCAGCCCGTAGATGGTCGTCGAGACGGCCGAACCGAGCGCCGCGGCGATCATCAGCGCGTGCGGGCCGAGGCGCTCGCCGAGATGGGCCACTGCGGAATTGGCCAGGAGGCGGATCCAGCGGTTGAGCGACAGCAGAACGCCGACCATCGCCAGCGAGACCCCGAACTGCTCATGGTAGAGCGGCAGCACGGCATAGAGCAGCGTATCGCCGATCATGCAGACGGCGATCACCAGCCCCGGCAGCGCCATGCCGACCGGCGCGGCGCCGCGAGCGGGCGCCGCGGTCATGCCGCGGTCGTCACTGGGCGCGCAGCACCAGGGCCTCGCGCAGGGCGGCGGCGCACAGCGTCGTGCCGCGCCGGGCGCCGTGCAGCAGCATCGGCGAGCTCAGGAACCCGTGCAGCATGCCGCCGAACTCGACCAGGTCGGCCTGCGTGCCGTCCTGCTGCAGGCGCCAGGCGTAGGCACGGCCTTCGTCGCGCAGCGGATCGTAGCCGGCGGTGACGACCAGGGCCGGCGGCAGGCCCGCCAGCGAGGCCGCGCGCAGCGGCGAGACGCGCCAGTCGCCGCGGCTCGCTTTGTCGGGCGTGTAATGGTCGAAGAACCACTCCATCGTCACCGCGTTCAGCCCGTAGCCGTCCTCGAAATGCCGATAGGATTCGGTGCGCGCCACCGCGTCGGTCACCGGATAGGCGAGAAGCTGCATCAGCAGCTTCGGTCCGCCGTTGTCGCGCGCCCAGATCGACGCCGCGGCGGCGAGATTGCCGCCGGCGCTGTCGCCGCCGATGGCCAGGCGGGTCGGATCGATGCCGACCGACGCGCCGTGGGCGGCCACCCATTTCAGCGCCGCCACGACATCGTCGAAGGCGCCGGGGAAGCGCGCCTCGGGTGCCAGGCGATAGTCGACATGGAACACCGCGATGCCGGCTTCCAGCGCGAGCTGGGCGCAGAGCACGTCATGGCTGTCGAGATTGCCGAACACCCAGCCGCCGCCATGGGCGTAGACCAGCGCCGGCAGCGCGGCATCGGCGGGTGCCGATGCGGGGCGATAGAGGCGGACGGGCAGGTCGCCCGCCGGGCCGGGTATGGTGCGATCGATGACCGTCACGTCGCCGGGGCGCGGGCCCTGGGCGCCGGGGCGAAGCGAAAGATAGAGATCGCGGGCGGCTTGCGGGCTCAACGTGTTCCAGGCCGGGCGATTCGCGGCCGCCATCAGGTCGATCAGCCGCTGGGATTCCGGATCGAGAGCCATTCCACCCACTCCATTGAAAACATTCTCCGCACTCTAGCAGGCTGCGCCCCTGTTTCGTCACGAGGCGAATGGTAAGGTGTGCCATGACATTCGAACCGGACTACAGCGCACCGTCGTCGGCCAAGCCTTCCTGGTGGCGGCGAAGCTGGGATCGCGTGCGGGGATGGCGCCCGGGCCTCTCGACTTCCGCCCCATCGTCAGGCGGTCGCAAGGTCTGGGGATGGACGTGGCGCATCCTCGTCCTGCTGCTCATCCTCTACTACCCGCTCGGGGCGCTGGTGACCGAGGATATCGACGACGATCCGCAGTTCACGGCTCACAACGTGGCGCCCGGGGAAAGCAAGGCGGTGGCCACGGCGGCCGACCTCGTCACCCGCGAGGTCGACGTCCACACCTGGACGCCGATGATGCCGTTCCTCACGCCGTCGGGGCTGCTCGACAACATGCCGAACTTCCAGCGCGGCATCATGTCGGCGCTGGGCCGCTTCAGCACCGAGTTGATGGACCAGCTCGGCCGCACGCGCGGTTCGAGCCAGACCGACCGCGACCTCGAGCAGGCCCGCGGCTTTCTGAACGAACAGCCCAACATCTGGCTGTGGCAGCCCAGCGTGTCGCTGCTGCCGTCGACGACCTCGGCCCAGAAGTACCGCGCCGGCCGCGACAGGCTGATCGCCTACAACAAGCGCCTGGGTTCCGGGCAGGCGGTGTTCGAGCGGCGGGCCGACAATCTGCAGGCGCTGCTCGACCGCATCGCCAACGATCTTGGTTCGGATTCGGCGGCGATCGACCAGCATGTGATCGAGAAGGCCGGCGACCTGTTCGACGCCAGGTGCGACGACATCTTCTACTTCAACAAGGGCCGCCTTTACGTCTACTACCTGCTGCTGCGCGATCTCGGCGTCGACTTCCAGAACGTCATCCGCGACCGCGAACTCACCACCGCCTGGAACGGCACGGTCGACACCTTCCGCATCGCCGCCCAGCTCGACCCGTGGGTCGTCTGGAACGGCTATCCCGATGCGCTGCTGATCCCCAATCACCTGCTCGCGCAGGGCTTCTATCTGCTGCGCGCCCGCACGCAGCTGCGCGAGATCACCAACATCCTGCTGAAGTAGCGTCGCGTGGAGATCTATCTCCCCATCGCCGAGCTCTCGATGAACGTGTTCGTGCTGCTGGGCCTCGGCGCCGCAGCGGGCCTTCTCTCGGGCATGTTCGGAGTGGGGGGAGGCTTTCTCGCCACGCCGCTGCTGATCTTCGTCGGCATCCCGCCGGCCGTCGCCGTCGCCAGCCAGGCCAACCAGGTGGTGTCCAACTCGATCTCCTCGCTGCAGGTCCAGTGGCGGCGCGGCAATGTCGATCTCCGCATGGGCCTGGTGCTGCTGGCGGGCGGTATGCTCGGCTCGTCGGCCGGAGTCTGGCTGTTCACCTACCTCAAGCGCATCGGCCAGATCGACTTCGTGATCGCGGTGCTCTACGTCGTGATGCTGTCGGCCATCGGCCTGCTCATGCTGGCGGAGAGCCTGAGCACGTACTTCAAGCGCAAGCGCAATCCCGAGGGGCCGCGCGGCAAGCTGCACAGCCACTATCTGGTGCACCGGCTGCCGCTGAAGCTGCGCTTCTACAAGTCCAAGCTCTACATCAGCGCCCTGCTGCCGCTCGGGCTGGGCTTCATCATCGGGGTATTGTCGGCGATCCTCGGCGTGGGCGGCGGCTTCGTGCTGGTGCCGGCCATGATCTACCTGCTGGGCATGCCGACGGCGGTGGTGATCGGCACGTCGAACTTCCAGATCCTGTTCGTCGCGGCCAACGTTACCTTCCTGCAGGCCGCGACCAACGGCACCGTCGACGTGGTGCTGGCGCTGCTGCTGATCCTGGGCGGCGTCGTGGGCGCCCCGATCGGCGCCCGGATTGCCGCCAAGCTGCCCGGTCTTGCGCTGCGGGCGCTGATGTCCGTGTTGATCCTGGCGGTGGCGGGCGAGCTCCTGACCGAGCTGCTGCGGACGCCGACCTCCCTCTATTCGCTCGGCGCCCGCGAGGTGCTGCCATGAAGTGGCTCGGCCTGCTCGCCAGTCTCGCGCTTCTCGCCGGCGCGACCGACGGGCTGGCGCAGGGCCCGCGTCTGGAGCCGGCCCCGGGCGGCCTGGCGACGCCGGGGATCGGCGGCCCGCCCGACGGGACCGTCCCGCCCTCGGTCCCGACCGAACCCACCACCCCCGATCTGATCGTCGATCTGTCGCTCGCCCGCGTGTCGATCACCTCGGCTTTCCAGGGCGAGAGTATCCTGCTGTTCGGCATGTTCGACCCGCCCGGCGAGATCGTTGTCGTCGTGGCCGGTCCGCCGGCCCGCGAGACGGTGATGCGCAAGCAGCGCTTCATGGGGATCTGGCTGAATACCGGACGACAGGCCTTCGACGATGTGCCGGCCTACTACGCCATCGCCGCCAGCCAGCCCCTGCAGCGCCTGCTGGCACGCGGGGCGGGCGGTGAGATCCTGTCGCTCGAGGACCGGCTTGCCAGCCTGAAGCCGGCGACGCCGCGCGATGCCGCGGAGCTGGCGCGTTTCCGCGCCGGCCTCGTCGAGGTGAAGCGGCGGGAGGGTCTCTATCCTGCGGCCATCGGCCAGGTGACCGTCCAGGCGGGCCGCCTGTTCCGGGTCGACCTGCCCTTTCCGTCCCGCCTGCCGGAAGGCGTCTACGACATCCGGGTCTATCTGCTGCGCGAAGGGAAGATCGTTGCAGCCATCTCGCGGCCGCTGCCGGTCGGCAAGGTCGGCTTCAGCGCCCAGCTTGCGGGCTGGTCGGCGCATGAGGGGGCCCTTTATGGGTTGGGAGCCATCCTGATGGCGCTGCTGGTCGGCTATCTCGGCGGCGCGGTCATGCGGCGTCTGTAGAACAGGGGGAAGGAACATGAGCGAGCAGCCCAGGCCCGGCGAGCGCGTCTTCCTCGTCGTGGTCGACGAGAGTCCGGAGATGCGCAACGCCCTTCACTATGCCTGCCGCCGCGCCAAGCGCACCGGCGGCCGGGTTGCCATGCTCTACGTCATGGACCCGCCGGAAGGACAGCAATGGGGCTCCGTGGTCGAGCTGATGCGCGAGGAAGCGCGCCAGCAGGCCGAGACCGTGGTCGCCCAGCACGCCGACGTGGCGGTTTCGATGACCGGCCAGCCGCCGTCGATCTATATCCGCGAAGGCAAGAGCCGCGACGAACTCGCGAAGCTCCTCGCCGAGGACCGTTCGATCTCCGTCCTCGTCCTCGGCAGCGCGTCGGATAGCGACGGGCCGGGGCCGCTGGTGACCGCCTTCACCGGCAAGGCGGGTGGACAGCTTCGCATCCCGTTGACCATCGTTCCGGGCGCGCTCACCGAAGCGGAGATCGACGCCATTTCATGATGCGCGCGAAAAGATGGCGGGCCTTCTGCGGCGATATGCGCGCATAATCTTCTTTGCGTACAATTGAAGCAATTGGGTCGTGCCGGGTATTTCGCAAATTAACATACTGTAAAATATAAATAATCAGTCAATATTCCATAATATTTATACAGTGGCGCTCAAGAATCATCTTGATCGACTTGCAACCGG
Source organism: Reyranella sp. (assembly GCF_965228225.1). Lineage (GTDB taxonomy): Bacteria > Pseudomonadota > Alphaproteobacteria > Reyranellales > Reyranellaceae > Reyranella. Next base: position 5,767,366 of record NZ_OZ245801.1, read on the forward strand.
TTCCTACGTCCGAAGCCATCGAGTGGGGATGGAGACGTCCTGATCCCCAGCCTGAGCGATGCCGAGGGGTCCCCCCGAAGCGTTCGAACCGGAGGTAGGTTTGTTTATCCAGACCGAGCAGACGCCCAATCCGTCGACCCTGAAGTTTCTCCCTGGCCGCGTGGTCATGGAGAAGGGGACGGCAGATTTCGCCAACGTCGAGGCCGCCACGCCGTCACCGCTTGCCAAGAGGCTGTTCGCGGTGGAAGGGGTCGAGCGCGTGTTCTTCGGCTCCGACTTCGTGACCGTCACCAAGACGGCCGACCGGGATTGGCAGATCATGAAGCCGTCGATCCTCGGCGGCATCATGGAGCATTTCACGTCGGGCGATCCCGTGATCGCCGACAGCGAGGCCGCTGCGACCGTGGCCGCGGACGACGATGAGGTCGTTGCCCAGATCAAGGAACTACTCGACACCCGCGTCCGGCCCGCAGTGGCCCAGGACGGCGGCGATATCGTGTTTCACGATTTTCGCGATGGCATCGTCTACCTGCACATGCAGGGCTCCTGCTCGGGCTGCCCGAGTTCGACGGCCACGCTGAAAATGGGAATCGAGAACCTTCTGAAGCACTACGTGCCGGAAGTCGTGGAAGTTCAGGCGGCCCAGTAGGGCCGATTTCGCTCAAGCGTACGCGTTGGGATGGCGCACGCGGCCCTGTAGGGCCGCGCGATGGGCCGTCTTTGCGACAAACGATAATCAAGAGTGTGGTATGCGATTGACGTTACGGCCCGCCATCGAGCGTGGGCGCAACTATGCTTTTCCCGCTGCTTGGGCGGCGGTTCTTGCAACGGGGGTCGGCTTCTACAAGCCGTCGCCGTCGGCCGATGTGCCTTATGTCTCTCTCGGTGTCGGGAGCGCCTATGCCCAGGAGGCCGAGCCGGAGCCCCTGCAGATGGTCGACGTCGAACCCGCGGCCATCATGTTCGTGCGTCACGAAGTGAGCGAGCCCGACGACGTTGCGTACCGCTCGACGCGCGAGGGCGCAGGCAGCCACGGACGCTTCGCGGCGCCGGGCAACGCGGTTCGCCGCCAGGTCCAGGTGCGCGCCATCAGCCCGCGCACGGCCGACGAACTCGCCGGCTTCTTCCGGGACGTCTCCTACACCCTGACCGACATCCGCCAGGGCGAGGCGGTACCGCCGGTCAAGGTCGACCGGGTTCCGGCCGATCTCGGCACCAAGGACGGAGTTGAGCGCAAGATGCTCTTCATCACGGCGCTGCTGCCCGTGATCCTGGAGGTCAATCAGCGGGTGCTCGCCGATCGCGAACAGCTGCTCTATCTGCGCGACAAGCTCGTCTCGACGCCGCAGATGTTGACGGCCATCGAACGCATCTGGCTCGAGGATCTCGCCGAGCGCTACGACACGCCGGTCGAGAAGATCGATGAGCTGGTGCGTCGGGTGGACATCGTTCCGCCCTCCATGGCGATCGCGCAGGGCGGTGTGGAATCGGGCTGGGGCACCTCGTTCGCGGCGCGCAACGGCAATGCCCTGTATGGCCAGATCCAGTCGGTCGGCCGCCACAGCGTCTCGGTGCCGTGGAAACCCGGCGCCGGCATGCCCCAGCCGTTCACCGACGTGGGCGAATCGACAGAGGCCTACATCACCAACCTCAACACCCATCCCGCCTATGCCGGCTTCCGCAGCCAGCGGGCGGCGATGCGCGAGCGCGGCGAGGATCCGGACGGCTTCCGTCTGATCGGCGCGCTTCTGCGGTATTCGGAGCGCGGCCAGGAGTATGTGCAGTTCGTGCGGCAGATCATGCGCGAGAACGATCTGCGCGACTTCGACAAGGCCAAGCTGTCGGGCTTCTGAGCAAGCCCGGCGCCTACATCATCGACCGCGGCAGGTCGGCATCGGCGACGAGGGGATAGCGCCGCGCGTCGAACAGCTGATAGTGCCACCATTCGTTGCGATAGAAGTCCCAGCCCGCCGCCGTCATCAGGCCCATCAGCAGCAGGCGGTTGCGCTGAGCCTCGACGGAGATGTCGGTCCGCCCGTGATGCGAGAGCGGCGTGAAGGCATCGAACGCGGTTCCCATGTCGAGTTCGTCGCCCTTTGCGTCGAGCAGGCTGAGATCGACCGCGACACCCCGCGAATGCGGCGAGCCGCGGCGGGGATCGGCGATGAATTCGGGGTCGGGGTTCACGTTCCACAAGGCCCACTGCGCTTCGACCGGCCGCAGGGCGTCGAAGATGCGCAGCCTGAGGCCGAGCGGCCGGGCGAGTTCGATGGCCGCCGCCAGCCTGTCGGCCGCCTCGCGATGCAGCCAGCATTCGGCGTTTCGATAGACCGGCTGTCCCGTTAGATTGGCCGTCGTCGCATAAGCCAGCGTGACGTCGACGTCGAAATCGGGCGGAACGATCGCTACAAGGTCGAGCTTCATGACGCCACAATGCCCAGCCGCTTCCATCGACGCCAGTATCCTGCGTGCCAGTATCCTGCGGAAAGGAACGGCATGAGCACCGTGCTGGCCTTCGACTGCGCGGTGAGCGGGCAGGGCGTCGCAATCGTGCGCGACGGCGTTGCCCTGGCGAGCCTGTTCGAGGAGGGGCGCGACCAGGCGGCGCGGCTGCTGCCGGCGATCGCAACGGCATTGGCCGAGGCGCGTGTGGCGAAGGCGGAGATCGATCTCGTTGCGGTCACCATCGGGCCCGGCAGTTTCACGGGTGTGCGGGTCGGCCTGTCGGCGGCACGCGGTCTGGCCGTCGGCTTGGGGCTGCCCCTGGCGGGGATCGCCAGCACGGCGGTGCTGCAGGCGCAGGCGCCGGCGAGCGACCGGCTGGTGGTTGCCGCCATCGACACCAAGCTCGGCGACTGGTTCTGCGCGATCGGCGACGATCCTGCGCCCTTCGCCGCAACGGCCGAGGATCTGGCGGCACGCCTTGCCGGACAGAGCTGTCTGATCGTCGGGAAGGACATCGAGGCGCTCGTCCGCGCGCTGCAGTCCGCGGGCGTCGATGCGAGCGAGCGGGAGGGGCCGCCCGATCCGGCGGTGCTCGGCCGGCTGGCCGACGAGACGGGCGTCGAGGCATGGGCCGCGCGAAATCGTGCCGAGGGCCTGCCGCGGCCACTCTACCTGCGCGGCGTGAACATCACCCTGCCCAACGGCGCGCGCCGGACGGTGGAGTGATGGGCGAGGGCTTCGCTCTCGGCCCGGTGGGCGCCCTCGACCTCGACCGAACGTCGCATCTCCATCGCGAGGCGTTCGAGCCGATGGGCGAACGCGGCTGGTCCCGGGCCGACATTGCGGGCCTGCTCGCCTCGCCGGGGGTGGCCGGTTTCCTGCTGACGGAAGCCGGTGCGGACATCGGCATGGCGATCTGCCGGATCGTGGCGGGCGAGGCCGAGTTGCTCACCATCGCGGTGAATCCTGCGCAACGCCGCCGTGGCGCTGCCCGCCGACTGCTGGGTGCCGTCGTCGAGAGGGTCCAGGCAGAGGGTGCCCTGACGCTCTTCCTCGAAGTCGGTGCGGATAATCCGGGCGCCCTCGCGCTCTACCGGGCGATGGGCTTCGAGACGGTGGGGCGTCGCTCCGCCTACTATCCCCGCGGGGATCGCCCGGCCGCTGATGCGCTCGTCATGCGTCTCACTCTCAGCTGATCACAGGCGGCGAATGGTGATGGTGTGGATATCCCCGGCGGTCTCGATGCCCAGGATCGTGTGGCCTTCATCCCTTGCGGCGCGAGGGACATTGCGCAGCGGCTCGTCGCCGCGCAGGCGAACGGCAAGGGTTTCCCCCGGATTCATGCGTTCCAGCCTGAGCTTCGTCCGCACGAAGGTCATGGGGCAGACCTCGCCGGTAATGTCGATGTCATGGTCAGCGCGTATGGACATGTCCAACTATACCGAGAACGTCGGCCGGTGTAGGGTAGCACGGCATGCCTGACAGGAAATCAAAGCTCGAACTCCTATGCGCAGAGCGCGGCCTCAAAATGACCGACCAGCGACGCGTCATCGCGCGCGTCCTGTCGGATGCGTCGGATCATCCCGACGTGGAGGCCGTGCATCGTCGCGCGACGGCGATCGATCCAAACATCTCCATCGCCACGGTCTATCGGACGGTGAGGCTTTTCGAAGAGGCGGGGATTCTCGCCAAGCACGATTTCGGCGATGGCCGGGCGCGCTACGAGGAGACGCCGGACGAGCACCACGATCACCTGATCGACATCCAGAGCGGCAAGGTCGTGGAGTTCCACAACGACGAGATCGAGGAGCTTCAGCGCAAGATCGCCGAGAAGGCCGGATACCGGCTCGTCGGTCATCGCCTCGAGCTCTATGGCGTTCCCCTGGATGGAAAATCCGACCGCCAAAAATAAGTGGACGAGCCCATCGGCAGCCCGATAATGGGCCCATGATCGGGGCGGCCCCCTTGCGGATGACACATGCGCATTGACCGCGTTGACAGTGAAGCTGAGCTTCTTGGACCGCCCATCTCCAATCGGGAGATCGTGCAGGTCGTCGCCGGCGACTTCGAGGTTCGCCTCGCCCAGACGGTCGCCGAGATCGAGGCGGCGCAGGCGCTGAGGTACCGCGTCTTCTACGAGGAAATGTCGGCACAGCCCTCCGCTGAGATGCGGACGATCGGCCGCGATTTCGATCCTTTCGACGAAGTCTGCGACCATCTGCTGGTGCTCGACCGCCGTCGCGGCGACGGACCGGAAGGCATCGTCGGGACCTATCGCCTGATCCGCAGGCCTGCCGCGGCGAAGATGGGCCGGTTCTATTCGTCGGCCGAATACGACATCCAGAAGATGATCGACTATCCGGGCGAGGTCCTGGAACTCGGTCGTTCCTGCATCGCCCGCGACGCCCGCAACACCGCGACCATGCAGATGCTGTGGCGCGGAATCGCGCTCTATGCCTATCACTACAACATCCAGGTGATGTTCGGCTGCGCGAGCATTCCGGGCACCGATCCGACGCAGCACGCGCAGGCGCTGTCCTACCTTTATCACCACCATCTCGCGCCGCCGGAGATTCGCGTACGGGCCCAGCCGCACCGTTACGTGAAAATGGATATGCTCGAACCCGGCAGTTACGACCCGCGAAAGGCGATGGCGCGCGTCCCGCCGCTGATCAAGGGTTACCTGCGACTCGGCGGCTTCGTCGGCGACGGCGCGGTGATCGACCACGAGTTCAACAGTACCGATGTCTTCATCACCGTGAAGACCGAGTTGGTGACGGAGAAGTACATCCGCCACTACGAACGCGGAATGCGTGAGTAGCAAGGCCGGCGCTCCCCTGGCCGCGACCTGGATCGGCTCACCGCTGCGCGGCGCATTTCGGCTCCTGAGCTATCTGCTGCTCACGCTGGTGATGCTGCCGTTCCATCTGCTGGCGCTCGCCTTCCGCGTCACGCCGGTCATTCGCTGGCTGCCGGTCATCTATCACCGGACGGTGTGCCTGATCCTCGGCATCAAGGTGAAGGTGAACGGCCAGCGCTCGACGGTCACGCCGACGCTCTTCGTCTGCAATCACGTCTCCTATCTCGACATCGAAGTGCTGGGCGGCCTCATTCCCGGCTGCTTCGTTGCCAAGGCCGAGGTGGCGACCTGGCCGTTCTTCAGCACGCTGGCCAAGGCGCAACGCACCATCTTCGTCGAGCGGCGCTCGAACAAGACCAGCGACAGCCGCGACGAGATGATGAAGCGGCTGAACACGGGCGACAATCTGATGCTGTTCCCGGAGGGCACGAGCAGCGACGGCACGCGCGTGCTGCCGTTCCGCAGCGCCCTGTTTGGCGTGGCGCAGCTCCGGCGCGATGACCGGCCGATCGTCGTGCAGCCGGTGGCGATCTCCTACACCCGTCTCGACGGCATTCCCCTCGGCCGCTACTGGCGACCGCTGTTCGCCTGGTTCGGCGATCTCGATCTGGTTCCGCATCTCTGGCAGATGGTCTGCCTCGGCGAGACCCAGGCGGTCGTGACCTTCTTTCCGCCGATCGACATCGAACGCCTCGGCGATCGCAAGAAGCTCGCGGAATACTGTTTCCGCCAGGTCTCCGCCGGGGTCCAGGCGGCGAATTCGGGCCGGCCCGAATTGATGCCCTCCCTGACCGAGCCGGTGCCGACTGGCTCCCCGTCCTGACGCCCCTCGACCCTGCGGGGCGCGGGTGATAGAAACCCGCCGTTCCAGCACCGGAGACCGATGAAGGACGTCCGCACCGACGGGCAGCCCAAGCGCGTGTTCATCCGCACCTATGGCTGCCAGATGAATGTCTATGATTCCGACCGCATGGCCGACGTCCTGCGGCCGCTGGGCTATGCCTTGGCCGACGGGCCCGAACAGGCCGATCTGGTCGTGCTGAACACCTGCCACATCCGCGAGCATGCCTCGGAGAAGGTCTATTCCGAGCTGGGCCGGCTGCGCGACGTCAAGACCGAGCGCCGGGCGGTGGGCCGCGACCTGACCATTGCCGTCGCCGGCTGCGTGGCCCAGGCCGAGGGCCAGGAGATCATCCGGCGCCAGCCCGCGGTCGACATCGTCGTCGGCTCGCAGGCCTATCACCGGTTTCCCGAATTGCTGGCGCAGGTGGCGCGCAAGGCCGCTGGCGGCGACGTCGGCAGGCGCCAGCCCGGTGCCGGCATCCTCGACACGGAATTTCCGCCCGAGAGCAAGTTCGATCACCTGCCGTCGCCGCAGGGCATCCGCGCGGGCTCGGCCTTCCTCTCCATCCAGGAAGGCTGCGACAAGTTCTGCACCTTCTGCGTGGTGCCCTACACGCGCGGCATGGAATATTCGCGACCGGTGGCTGCCGTGCTCGCCGAGGCGCGGCAACTGGTCGCCGCGGGCGCGCTCGAACTCACGCTGCTCGGTCAGAACGTAAACGCCTATCACGGCGAGGGTCCCGACGGCTCGACGTGGTCCCTCGCGCGCCTGTTGCGGGCGATCGGCGAGACCCCGGGCCTGGCGCGCCTGCGCTACACGACCTCCCATCCGCGCGACATGGACGACGAGCTGATCGCCGCGCATGGCGACGTGCCGCAGCTCATGCCCTACCTGCACCTGCCGGTGCAGTCGGGATCGAACCGCATCCTCGACGCGATGAACCGCCGCCACGACCGCGATCTCTACCTCCGCATCGTCGAGCGCCTGCGCAACGCGCGTGCCGACCTCGCGTTGTCGTCCGACTTCATCGTTGGCTTTCCGGGTGAAAGCGATGCCGATTTCGACGACACGATGCGGCTCATCGACGAGGTGGGTTTCGCTTCGGCCTATGCTTTCCGCTACAGCCGCCGGCCGGGCACGCCCGGTGCGGCGCTGGTCGATCAGGTGCCCGAGAACGTGAAGGTCGCCCGGCTGGCGGCGCTCCAGGCACTCGTGGGCAAGCAGGCGCGCGACTTCAACGAATCGAAGGCCGGTACCGTCGTGCCGGTGCTGTTCGCAGAGGCCGGCCGCAAGCCCGGCCAGATCATCGGCAAGACGCCCTGGCTGCAATCTGTCTATGTCCAGGGCAACCCGCGGCTGTTCGGTCGCATCGTCGACGTGCGGCTGATCGAGGGCTATGCCAACAGCCTGCTGGGCGAGATCGTCGTCGGCCCTTTTGAGGCTGCCGCGTGAGCGACCCGGTCGCCGGTACGCGCGCCGCCGACGTTCGGCGCATGACCTTCGATGACAACGCCTTGCTTGCCGTTCTGTACGGCAATCACGACCGGAATCTCGTGCGCATCGAGCAGCTCGCAAACGTTCAGTTGAGCGCCCGCGGCAACCAGCTCGCCATCTCCGGCACGCCCGACGACGCGGCCATCGCGCAGAAGGCGATCTCCGGCCTTTACGAGCGGCTGAAGCGCGGCCTCACCATCGAAGGGGCCGACATCGACGCGGCCGTGCGCTTTGCCCGCAGCGGCGCCGAGGGCGGCGACGCCGAAAGCATCCGCACGCGCAAACGCACCATCCAGGCGCGCACGCCCGGCCAGCGCGGCTATCTGACGGCACTCCGCGAGCGCGACATGGTGTTCGCTCTGGGCCCCGCCGGCAGCGGCAAGACCTATCTTGCGGTCGCCATGGGCGTCATGCATCTGCTGGCCGGCAAGGTCGAGCGCATCGTGCTGTCGCGTCCGGCGGTCGAGGCCGGCGAACGGCTGGGCTTTTTGCCCGGCGACATGAAGGAAAAGATCGATCCGTACCTGCGGCCGCTCTACGACGCGCTGCACGACATGATTCCGCCCGAGCAGATCGCGCACCGTATGGAATCCGGCGAGATCGAGATCGCGCCGCTCGCCTTTATGCGCGGCCGCACGCTCGCGCACTGCTACGTCATTCTCGACGAGGCGCAGAACACCACGCCGATGCAGATGCGCATGTTCCTCACCCGTCTCGGCGAAGGCTCCCGCATGGTCATCACCGGCGATCCCAGCCAGACCGACCTGCCCAACAACCAGAAGTCGGGCCTGAACGATGCGGTCGAGACGCTGGCCGATGTCGAGGGCGTGCGCTTCGTGCGGCTCACGGCCCAGGACGTCGTGCGCCACGACCTCGTGACGCGCATCGTCAATGCCTACGATGTCCGAGACAAGAAAGCCAAAGGCTAAGCCGGCGCTCCGCTGCACGGTCGTCGTGCTCGACGAGCGGTGGATCGAGGCGATGCCCGATGCCGAACGGCTTGCCCGGCGCGCGGCGCGGGCGGCCTTCGCCGGCGCGCGCCGAAGCAGCCGCCGTTCGCTCAACGTGGCGCTGGACGACGACAAGGGCGTGCGCGCCCTCAATGCGCGGGATCGTCATAAGGACAAGCCCACGAACGTCCTCTCCTATCCCTCCGGCGAGCGCGAGTTCCTGGGCGACATGGTGCTGGCGCGCCAGACCGTGTGGCGCGAGGCGCGTGAACAGCGCAAGTCGGCCGCCGACCATTTCACGCACCTGGTCGTGCACGGTACCCTGCACCTGCTGGGCTACGATCACGAGACGGGCGAGGCCGACGCCGAGCGCATGGAAGCGCTGGAGCGTCGCATCCTGGCGAAACTCGGGATCGCCGATCCCTATGCCCTGGATGAGCAGGGTCGCGAAAGCCCGTAACCGGGCGGACAAACGAAATAACCGAAATAATCGAAACAAACGAAGCCGGAGTCGCACCCCCTGATTCTCGGGTCGCCCGGACCATTGACGGAGCAAGGGTGCTCGTCGGTCCTTCTGAAAAACCCGCTTCGCGAACCTGTCAGAGCATCTCGAGAGGCTGCTTCGTCCTGGGCGGCGGGAAGGCGCGATCGAGCTCGGCCAGGATCTGTGGCGTCAGCTTCACGTCGAGCGCCGCGAAGTTCTCCTTCACCCGCTCGCGGCTTGCCGATTTCGGGATCGTGACGACGCCCGGCTGGGCGAACAACCAGGCCAACGCCAGCTGGGCCGGCGTGCAGCCCACCTCATCGGCGATCTTCCGGAGCGGCGCCTTGCGCAGGAGCGCCCCCTGGTCGAGCGGCGAGTAGGCCATCAGCGGGATCGAGCGCTTGCGCATCCAGGGCAGGAGGTCGAACTCAGGCCCTCGCCGCGACAGGCAGTAGAGAACCTGGTTGGTGCCGGTCAGGCCCTTGTCGAGATCGGCGGCATCTTCCATGTCGTCGAGGTCGAAGTTGCTGACGCCGAAATCGCCGATCTTTCCGGCGTCCCGCAGTCTGTGAAAGGCCTCGAAGGTCTCCGCGATTCGGGCCCCACCGCGCCAGTGCAGAAGATAGAGGTCGATCCGCTCCAGCCGCAGGCGCTTCAGGCTGCGCTCGCAGGCGGCGATCGTGCCGGCACGCGAGGCGTTGTGGGGGTAGACCTTGCTGACGATGAACGGCCGGGTGCTGCGACCTGCGAGCGCATCGCCCACGATCTCCTCGGCGCCGCCTTCCCCGTACATCTCCGCCGTGTCGATCATCGGATAGCCGAGATCGAGGCCGTACTTCAGCGCATCGAGTTCCTCGGCGCGCCGGCGCCCGGATTCGCCCATACGCCAGGTGCCGAGGCCCAGCACCGGCATTTCCGCTCCGGAAGGCAGCTTGCAGGAACGCATAGGGAACTTCCATGGATTGCAACGCGGAGCCGATAGCCTATCTTACCAGCCATGCCTGACTCCACAGCGCACAGTACCAGGCCGGGCTTCAGCCCGGCTTCGTCGACTGAGCTTCTCGCCACCCCGGTGACATCGCCGGTTCCCGATGTCCCCTCGAGCGGCGGTTTGCTGCGCGCCATCCTCCGGCGCCTCCGCCGCCGCGAGAAGAACGAAGCGGTCCGCGAGGCGATCGAGGAGCTGATCGAGGAGACGCCCGAGAGCGACACGCCGATCAGCGAGGACCAGCGGGTCCTGCTCGCCAACATCCTGAAGCTGCGCGACAAGACCGTCGCCGACGTCATGGTGCCCCGGGTCGACATCGTGGGCATCGCCGCCGATACGCCGCTCGACGAGGTGGTGCGCCTGATCCAGGCCGAGGCGCATTCGCGCTATCCGATCTACCGCGAGTCGCTCGACGACGTGATCGGCATGATCCACATCAAGGACGTGCTGGCCTACTGGGGCACCTCCAAGAAGTTCAATCTGCGCGACATTCTGCGCCGGGTCGTGTTCGTGGCGCCGACCCTGCCGGTCCTCGACATGCTGCTCGACATGCGCCGCTCGCGCACGCACATGGCGCTGGTGGTCGACGAATTCGGCGGCACCGACGGGCTTCTCACCATCGAGGATCTCGTCGAGGAGATCGTGGGCGAGATCGAGGACGAGCATGACGTCGCGCAGACCCCGACCGTCGCCCGCCGCGTCGATGGCACGATCGACGTCAATGGCCGGACCCCCATCGAGCTTCTCGAGGAAGAGATCGGCAAGGTCCTCTCTGAAGACGAGCGGCGCGAGATCGACACGGTCGGCGGGCTGATCTTCTCGCTGCTGGGGCGCATTCCCGAGCGCGGCGAGGTGGTCCGCCATCCGTCGGGAATCGAGTTCGAAATTCTCGACGTCGATCCGAGACGGATCCGCCGCCTGCGGGTGCGGGCGCCGACGACGGTGCCCGCCGCCAAATAACCGATCGGACGCGATGACCCTCACGAGCTGGCGCGCCGCGGGCGTCGCCTTTCTGGCTGGCGCGCTCGCCGCACTCGCGATGCCGCCGCTGTATTGGCTGCCGCTGGCCGTCCTGGGCATCGTGGCCTTCGTCTGGCTGTGGGACACCGCGTCCGGGCCGAAGAGCGCGCTGCTGAGGGGATGGGCCTGGGGTATGGGCCATTTCGCCGTCGGATCCTACTGGATCGTCGAAGCCTTCTTCGTGCCGCCCGCGGATTTCGCGCTGCTCGGCCCGCCGATCGTCGTCGGATTGGCGGCGCTGCTCGGTTTCTTCCCCGCGATGGCCGCAGGGGCGGCGAAATGGGTCGCCGGGCGCTGGCCGTCTTTGGGAGGCCGGTATTGCCGCCTTCTCCTGCTCGCCGTTGCCTGGACGATCGCGGAGTGGCTGCGCGGTCATCTCTTCACCGGCTATTCGTGGAATCCGCTCGGCCATGTCTGGGCCTTCGCCACGCCGCTTCTCCAGGGCGCGGCGCTGTTCGGCGTCTATGGACTCGGGCTGCTCACCTTCGTGATCCTGGCCGCGCCGGCCGCCGGCTGGCGGGCCTCGATCCTCGCCCTCGTCACCGTCGGCGCCGCGGGCTTCGCGGGCCAGGCCGCAATGGCGCCCCTCGAAGCGCCGGGCGGGCCGCTGGTGCGCATCGTCCAGCCCAACACGCTCCAGGCGGAAAAGTGGCGGCCCGAGCTGCGCGCGCAGCACATGGCCAAACTCGTGGAGATGAGCCGCCGCCCCGGCTTCGACGGGCTGGCGGCGATGATCTGGCCCGAGACGGCGCCGCCCTTCATCGTCGAACCGGGCTCGGCGGCCCTCGAGTACATGGCGACGGCCGTTCCTCCGGGCGGTTACCTCCTCACCGGGGCGGCGCGCGGGACCCGCAACCGCGAGGACGGCGTCTGGAATTCGCTGCTGGTCATCAATGGCGCCGGAGAGATTGTCGCGACCTACGACAAGGTCCACCTCGTTCCCCTGGGCGAGTACATTCCGTTCCACAAGCAGCTCGCCCCGGTTTCCGGCTTCATCGGCCGCGGCTCGTTCGAGGTCGGAGAATCGCGCGTGACGCTGGATCTGCCGCGCCTGCCATCCTTCTCGCCCATCATCTGCTACGAGGTGATCTTTCCGGCCGCCGTCACCGGCCCGGGCGCGCGGCCCCGCTGGCTGCTGAACGTGACGAACGATGCCTGGTTCGGTCTCTCGAGCGGCCCGTACCAGCACCTAGCCAGCGCCCGTCTGCGTGCCGTGGAGGAGGGGCTGCCGATGCTGCGCGCCGCCAATACGGGCGTTTCGGCGGTGATCGACGCCCATGGCCGGGTCCTGGCGGCGCTCGACATGCAGCAGGAGGGGATCATCGATCATGTGATTCCGCCCGCGCGCGAGCCCACGCCGTATGGGCGCTGGGGCGACGGGACTCTGGTCGCGCTCCTGATGATGGCGGTTGCCGTCCTGATGGCATTATCCCGCTTCACATATAGTGAAATAACAGGCAATTCAAAGCGTTAGCTCCTAACGACCTGCTTGCATTCCATGGGGGACGGCGCTAGGTAATATGCAGCCTGCGCGTGTAGATATGCATTTTTGCACATGAGGTTCTGGCAGCAGTCGCTGCACGCCATTCGGCCACGATTTGGCCCTATGCGCGTTTTTCGGAGATTTTATTGGGAAGGAGCAGGGGACCCATGGCGAGATCGCATCCCGTTGATGTCCATGTCGGAGCACGCATGCGCCAGCGGCGCACTCTCCTCGGCATGAGCCAGGAAAAACTGGGGACGGCGGTCGGCCTCACCTTCCAGCAGATCCAGAAGTACGAGCGCGGATCCAACCGCATCGGTTCGAGCCGACTGTTCGAATTCGCCAAGGTCCTGGACGTGCCGGTGTCCTACTTCTTCGACGAAATGCCCTCGAATGCTCTCGCGGGGCGCCCGATGTCTGGGCGCGGACGCAAGGGCTTCGGCGAGGCGGGCACGCCATTCGAGCAGGAGAAGGATCCACTGATCAAGCGCGAGACCCTCGAGCTCGTCCGCGCCTATTACAAGATCCGTGAGAACAAGGTGCGCAAGCGCATCTTCGAGATGGTCAAGGCCGTGGGCGTGGCCAGCCACGCCGAAACGGTCGGTGCGCGCAAGGGTCGCTAGCGCCGTAACGGGAGGCGCAGGCGTTCGCCCTGCGATCCTCTTGCTTTCAATCGGTTTTTGAGGTTTTAACGGAGCGCGGTCTCGATGGTCGGGACCGCCGCGGACGGATTTGGACGACTTGCCACCGCGCAAACAAAGGCTAAGCCGGACGTTGGCGGTACACCCGCCCTGCCCGGAGTCCAGTGCACTTTGGGAGGGAACGTTGGCGCTCAAGGACTATATCTTCACCAGTGAGTCGGTTTCGGAAGGCCATCCCGACAAGGTCGCGGACCAGATTTCCGACGCGATTCTGGACGCCTTCATCGCCAATGACGTGAAGCTCGGCCATGCCGACGACAGCCACGCCAATACGCGCCTCGGCTGCGAGACGTTGGTCACCACCAACAAGATCGTGATCGCCGGCGAAGGCCGCGCTTCCGAGCCGTACATGAAGAAGTACGGCAAGAACACCGTCGTCAATCGCGAGGCGATCACAGAGATCGCGCGCAACGTCGTGCGCGACATCGGCTACGATCAGGACGGCTTCTCCTTCCATGGTGCCGACGTCGAGGTGCTGCTGCACGGCCAGTCGCCCGACATCGCGATGGGCGTCGATGCCAAGAAGAAGGGCGGCAATCTCGGCGAGCAGGAAGGTGCGGGCGACCAGGGCCTGATGTTCGGCTTCGCCTGCCGCGACAGCGAGGAATACGAGAAGGGCTCGTTCATGCCCGCGCCGATCTTCTTCTCGCACAAGATCCTCGAAGTGCTGAGCAAGGCCCGCCGTTCGGGCGAGCTCGGAGACCTGCAGCCCGACGCCAAGAGCCAGGTGACGGTTCGCTATGTCGACGGCAAGGCCGTCGGCGCCACCAAGGTCGTGGTTTCCACGCAGCATCGCGAGGCGACGGCCAAGGGCAAGAAGTACAACTCCGCCATGATTCGCGAGATGATCACGGGTCACGTCGAGAAGTCGCTGCCCAAGGGCTGGATGCCCAAGAAGGCTTCCGACTTCTTCGTCAATCCGACCGGCAACTTCGTCGTCGGCGGTCCCGATGGCGATTGCGGTCTCACCGGCCGCAAGATCATCGTCGACACCTACGGCGGCTACGCTCCGCATGGCGGCGGCGCCTTCTCCGGCAAGGATCCGACCAAGGTAGATCGTTCGGCCGCCTATGCCGCGCGCTACCTGGCCAAGAACGTGGTGGCCGCCGGCCTCGCCGACCGCTGCCTGATCCAGGTTGCCTACGCGATCGGCGTGGCCGATCCGATGTCGCTCTATGTGAACACCGAAGGCACAGGCAAAGTCGACGAGCGCAAGCTCGAGAAGGTCCTGTCGGAGCTCTTCCCGCTGCGCCCGACCAACATCCGTCGGTCGCTGCAGCTCAACAAGCCGATTTACCAGCGTACCGCGGCGTACGGCCATTTCGGTCGCAAGCCCGAGAAGGACGGCGGCTTTTCCTGGGAGCGCACCGACCTGGTGGCCGAGCTCAAGCGCGCCTTCGGCGCCCGCTAGACCTTCCGATCGTCACGAACGAAGGGCGCGCAATGCGAGTTGCGCGCCCTTTGCTTTAGGAAATTCCCCTACATAATTGAATTCAGGGGCGTTTCTGGTACGCTTCGGCATGGCTCCCCTCGAGAACGGAGGCTTCCAGCAGCAGTCCGTATGGGACGATGGCGGCCGCCTCCGCGTCGATTCCCTGATGAGGGCCCTGCTCTACATCGCCCAGCAGGTGGGCCGGCCCGTCAGTGAAGCCGATGTGCGGCGCCTGACCGCCGTGCCTGAGGCCGGCCTCGACGAGGCGTCGTTTCTGACCGCGGCAGTGCGGCTCGGCCTCGAGAGCGAGGCGATCGAGTTCGCGTCGCGTCCGCTCGACGAACTGCCTCTGCCCTTCGCCCTCCTCGCGGCGGACGGTCGCGTCCATGTCGTGGTCTCGGGCCGCGCCGACACCTGGACGATCCTCGATGTCGTCGTGGGCCGTGTCTGGCAGGTGGCCGCCCGGGAGGTCGGCAGCCTTGGCTCACGTGCCCTGTTGCTGCGCCAGCCGTTGGGTGCGCGCCCGGCCGATCATTGGTACGCCCCGCTCTGGGCACGTGTGCGGCCCGTCGTGTTCAAGCTCGCCGCGGCCTCGTTCGCCATCAACCTACTCGCGCTCCTCACACCCCTCTTCATGATGGTGGTGGTCAACCTGGTCACCGGGCGCCAGCCGCCGGCCGGTCTGTCGTCGGTCATGTTGATGCTCTGTGCGGGAATGGTCCTGGCCTACGCCGTCGATTTCGGGCTGCGCGTGGCGCGAGGCTGGCTCTCGGCCAAGACCGGCGCGCGGCTCGACGCGCTGATGAGCGCCGAGGTGCTGCATCACCTGATGGCCTTGCCCTACCGGCATTTCGAGCGCACCCCTTCCGGCGTCATCGCCGAGCGGCTGCGCCAGCTCGACGTGCTGCGCGGCTTCCTGACGGGACAGCTGCCGGTGCTGGCGATCGACCTCATGTTCGTCGCGCTCTTCCTGATCGCCGTCTTCGTGATCAGCACGACATTGGGTCTGATCACCGCTTTGGCCATTCCGGTGCTGGTCGGCGTGTCGCTTGCCGCGCACCGTGCGCAGCGGCGCCTGGCGGAGGAGAATTTCCAGGCGCTGGCCGCCAAGAGTTCGACGCTGACCGAGACCGTGGCAAACGCCGCCACGATCAAGGCGCTGGGACTCGAGGCCGAGGTCGAGAAGCGCTGGCAGACTCGGGTCGAGCAGTCGGCCCGCAGCAGTCTGCGGGCCAATTACCTCGCCAGCATTGCTGCGAGCGCCTCTGGCACGCTCCAGCTCGTGGCCTCGCTGGTCATCGTGATGGTCGGTGTCGCCGAGATTGGCGACCAGCGCCTGACGATCGGCGCTCTCATCGCCGCCAACATGCTCGCCGCGCGAGCACTGCAGCCGATGCGGCAGCTGGCGTCCGCCTGGCACCAACTCCAGGGCGTGAGCGCCGCGTTCAAGCGAGTCGATGCCCTGATGCACGAGACTCCGGAGGCGCCGCCGGGGGAGTTCGCGCCGATGCCGGCCCTGTCCGGCGGGATCGCGCTCGAGCGCGTGACCTACCGGGTGCACGAGCGCGGCGCGCCGATCCTGCGCGAAGCCGATCTGACCGTGGCAGCCGGAGAGATCGTCGGCATCGTGGGGCCGTCGGGTTCGGGCAAGACCACGATCGCCAATCTGGTGCAGGGGCTCGTCAGTCCCGCGGATGGCCGCGTGCTGGTTGACGGTACCGACATCGCCCATATCTCGCCGGCGCAGCTGCGCGCGCAGATCGGCGCAGTGCCGCAGGACGTCCAGCTCTTCACCGGGACGGTGCGCGAGAACATCGCGATGGGCGTCGCGGACAAGGATCCCGGCCGCGTCGTCGCCGTCGCGAAGTTCGTCGGCGCCCATGAATTCATCCAGCGCCTGCCGCAGGGCTACAACACCGTGCTGGGAGAGCGCGGGCAGGGCCTGTCGACGGGCCAGCGCCAGCTCCTTTGCATCGCCCGGGCGCTGATCCGCAATCCGCGGATCCTCATCCTCGACGAGGCGACCAGCGCCCTCGATCCGGCCACCGAGGAGCAGTTGCTGCGCCAGCTCAAGGCCAATACGCGGGGGCGCACCGTCATCATGATCACCCACCGGCTGGCGCCTCTCGCCATTGCCGACCGCGTGGCGCTCGTGATGGATGGCCGCGTCGAGCGCATCGGCCCGCCGACCGAGGTGATGGCCTATGCCCGCATCCGGATGGCCGAGGCCAGTCGCGGCGCGGCTCGCCCGATGCCCGGCTGAGGGTCAGGCGAAGTCGACGAACTCGGGATCTTCGAGGCGTGCCAGCCGCTCGGAGGCCAGCCGTGCGCAGTCGACGAGCAGCGCTTTGCGCCGCGCCGCCGCGACCGGGCGGCGGAGGGGATGACGCAGGATCTCAGCTCCATAGGCGTCGGCGACGATCAGGCCGACTTCCTCGGCGATCAGCGCTTGGGGGAAATCGACGGGTACGGCAAAGTAGAGGAGGTCGCACCAGGCGAGATAGTCGGGCCACTTCTGGTCGACGCGCCAGTCCTCGATCGAGGATTTCACCTCGACGATCGTGAGCTCGCCGCTGCCGGCGATCGCCATGATGTCGGCGCGCCGCCCGTCGGGCAACGGAAGCTCACGCAGGACCGACCGGCCGGTCTGACGCATCAGTCGGCACGCACCGCGACAGACTGCGAGGGTGGTGTCGGGACGCGTCTGGCGCGCAACTTTCTGCGTAGCATCCACGCGGGTCGCTTCAGCGGCGGACAGGGACGAGGCGGGGCAGGCTCTCGTCGCTGGGCAGTTCGAAAGTCGGCTTGAAGGTCTGTGCCAACGCCTCGCCGCGCTTGCGGTCCCGATCGGCCACCTTGTCGCCGGCCTTCTCGCGGACGGCGCGGGCTTCCGGATGCCCGCCGCGTTCGGCGAGGTACAGCCATTTGAAGGCTTCGACCGGGTCCATCGTGCCGGCAACGCCCGTCAGCAGCATGACGCCCAGCGCCTGTTGCGCCTCCGGCAATCCCTGCTGGGCGGCCCGTGAATACCAGAGCTGGGCCTGGACGGGATCCCGCGCAACGCCAGAGCCGGCGAGATAGGCATTGGCAAGCTTGAACTGGCCTGACGGTACCCCGGCCCCGGCGGCCACCTGATACCAGCTGATGGCCGATTTCAGGATTTTCTCGTTGGCCGCCTTGTCGCGCGTCGCCGGTGTGCGGACCGCCATGTCGCCCAGGGCGAGTGCCGCTTCCGGCACACCGTTCTGCTGGGCCTGGAGCAGCCAGCGCTGGGCGGCGGCAAGGTCCTGCTTGACGCCCGACCCTTCGGCTAGCGCCAGACCGTAACGCAGGGCGGCGCGCATGTGGCCCTTCTCGGCGGCTCTGCGGAACAGATCGGCCGCGCGCGTCGGATCGGCGGACGCCGGTGGTGCGCTTTCGGACATGGCGCGGGCCAGCGCGTACGTGGCGTACACATCCCCGTCCATGGCGGCCTGCTCGAGCCACGCGCGCGCCTGGATCAGGTCGCGCGGGACTCCCTGGCCGCGAAAATAGAGCGTGCCGAGATTGAGCTGTGCGCGCCGGTGTCCCTGGGCCGCCGCCTTCTCGAAAAGCGCGACGGCACCGGCGGGGTTGGGGGGCACGCCGGCGTCACCATTGATCAGGACCAGCGCCAGCCGGTGTTGACCCTCGGCGGAGCCTGCATCGGCGGCGCGCTGGATCAGCCTCAGTCCCTCCGGCTTGTTGCCGCGGTCTAGCAGGACGGCGCCCAGCCAGGCTTCGGAGTCGGCCGACGGGGCGCCGAGGGAGCGTAGGGCTCGCTCGGCGGTGGCGATGTCACCCTGTCGATAGGCGACCACGGCGGGACGCAACGGCGGGGCCACGTCCGACGCGTCGGGCGGCTGCTGGGCGTGCGCGACGGCGCTCGCGGCCACCAAGGCCGCGGCGAGCGCCGATCGCGCGGCGATCATTTGGTTTTGAACGTATAGGCCGCCGCAGCGGCCTTGGCCTTCTCGACCTCGGCGGCCGGCAGTTCGCGGCCGGCCTGCTCAAGCGCCAGGTTGGCGTTGGGGACGTTCCAGCGCTCGGCGATGGCGCACCATTTGTACGCCTCGAACAGGCTCTTCGGCACGCCCTTGCCCTCGGCATAGGCGCCGGCCAGGGGAATCATGGCCGGCAGATAGCCACGCTCGGAAGCGTCGAGCAGCAGAGGGGTGGCCTTGTTGATGTCGAACAGCTTCGACTCCGCATTGCCGTAGATGTAGAGGCCGAGCACGAACTGGGCACGCGGATCGCGCTCCTTGGCAAGAAGCTGCAGTTCCTTCTCTGCCGTCACGACATCGCCTGCCTGGAGCGCCTTGACCGCTTCCTCGAGGCCGGCGGCGGCGGCCGGCTGGACGGCGGCGGCGAGCAACAGGGCGGCCCCGGCGAGGGGCAGAAGGGCGCGGGCGGAACGAACGAAGTGCACGGAGAGGCTCCCGGAAAGCGCGGCGGATACTGGCGGAATGGTAAATCGTCTAGCATGGAAATGAGGCCGAAACACGAAACGCGGCCCGCAGAGGGAGGGAGCATGCTCGAACAACTTGCCGATCTCGTGAACGACGACGCAGCCCTGGTACGGCGCGGCCGCCATTTCACCGGGGCTTTTCTGGTGGAGGCACGTCCGCGGGTCTGGCTGGTGCACGTGCTGCGGGGCCGAATCGAGCGGGTCGAGGCGGGCCCCTTCGTCATGCCGTCCTGGCGCTTTGCCCTGCGGGCCGAAGAGGCGAGCTGGCAGCGCTTCTGGCGGCGGCGGCCGGCGCCGGGCGATCACGACCTGCTCGCTCTGGTGCGCCGGGGCCTCATGAAGTTCGAGGGTGACCTGCAGCCCCTGATGGCCAACCTGCTCTACATCAAGGGCGTGCTTGAGGCCCCGCGCGCTGTGCAAACGGAGAGGGGCGCGACGCCATGACGACCGCCCGTCTCGAGCCGATCCTCGGCCGCTATCTGTCCTTCGAGTTCGAAGGACGGCGCTATCGCCTCTACTTCGAGGAGGCAGGCCAGGGGATTCCGCTGATCTGCCTTCACACGGCGGGGGCCGATGGACGGCAGTATCGCGGCGTGCTGAACGATGAGGCGATCACGAGGCGCTTTCGTGTCATCGCCTTCGATATGCCCTGGCATGGGAAATCCTCTCCTCCCGCCGGGTTCGAACGCGAGGAATACCGGCTGACGCGGGATTTCTACACTGCGTTCATCGCGGCCTTCGCCGATGCGCTGGCGCTCCACCGGCCGGTGGTGATGGGCTGTTCGATCGGCGGGCGCGTGGTGCTCAACCTCGCGGCGAGCCATGCGGACCGCTTTCGTGCGCTGATCGGCCTGCAAGCCTCGGCTCATGTCGCGCCCTACTACGATACCGACTGGCTGCACCACGCGGACGTCCATGGCGGCGAGGTGTGCGCCGGCATTGTATCGGGTCTGGTTGGGCCGGATGCGCCGAGCGTGCATCGCTGGGAAACCCTGTGGCACTACATGCAGGGCGGCCCGGGCGTCTTCAAAGGCGATCTTCATTTTTACAAGGTCGACGGCGACCTGCGCGATCGCATTGCCACGATCGATACCACCCTCTGCCCACTGTATCTGCTGACCGGGGAATACGACTATTCGTGCTCGCCCGCCGATACGGAGGAAGTCGCCGCGACGGTCGCGGGCGTCAGCTGTTCGATCATGCCTGGCCTTGGCCATTTCCCAATGAGCGAGGATCCGGATCGCTTCCTCGAGCATCTGCGCCCGGTTCTCGCCGCGATCGCGGATCGTCCGACCGGCCCGGATGTCTGCTGACTCACCTTTTTCGACTAGCTGCGGAGAGGTTCGGGCTAGAATTGTTGGTCATTCTTTTGATCGTTCGGCAGCAGATATGCATTATTGCAAGTACCGCGTCCGCCCGGCTGAAGTAGAGTACCAATCACACAGAGCCTGCTGGCGGCCCCCCAAGCCGCTTTATCGAAGCCGTTCCCACACACCCAGGGCTTCGATCAACCCACACCCAGGCGGGCTCATAGGAAGGCCGATCGTCCCCAAGCGATCGGCCTTTCGTATTTCTGGCAATAGCTGCTGTCACCAGATGAGCCGGGGAACCGACCGGAGCAATGTTGCGCCAGCGGTGCAGTCATAGACACACCAAAAACGCCTATCACATCCGACGATAATGCCGTGATTGTTGGGGGTACAATATTTTAGATATGCATTCTTGCACGTTACCTCAAATTTGGGGGCTGATAGTGTCGCCGACGCGCGCCAAAAATTTTCGATCGGTCCCAATGAGAATTGTCGGCTTCCCCCTCGATGTGTCAAATGTGCATGATGAGCGCATAATCAAGGGGCAGAGCGTTCGGCGCTCCCTGATCCAGGCCACTCTGGATTTGGTCCAGACGGGGGATGCCGAGCCATCCGCGGGTGCCGTCGCCATGATCGCGGGGCTTTCGAGCCGGACCCTCTTTCAGCACTTCCCGAACCTGTCCGACCTCTACGCAGCGGCCTTCGAGCTCGCCGTCAGCCGGGCGTTCAGTGCCGATCGGCCGGTGGATCCGGCGGCACCGCTGGCCAGTCGCATCACTTGGCTGGTCGCCCACCGGGCGCAGCTCTTCGAGGAGTGGCTTCCCTTGTGGAGCTTCGCCGAGCGCGTGCGCTGCATGGCGCCGGCCATCGGGGCTGGCGTGGCCCGGCTGCGCGAACTCCTGCGGCAGCGGCTGACCGTATGGTTCGCCGCCGAGCTCGAGTCGCTCGATCCGGAAGCGCGCCTTGCCGGGCTCGATTCGCTCGACCGGGCCTTCGGCTTCGACAGCTGGATGAACTTGCGTGAGCGTCAGCGCCTGTCGCCCATGCGTGCTTCGAGGACCTGGCGCTTCACGGCCGAGACGATCGTCCAGCAGGCCCTTGCAGGTTCGCCTCGAGCATCCACCGCGCCCTGAGGCCGCAAAAAAAAGGGCGGCGGAAAGTCCGTCGCCCCGATGTTCTTGGGAGAGCGGGCCTAGTTGGCCTTCGCCTGGAACTTCTGATGGCACGCACCGCAGGTCTTGCCGGTGTCGGCAAAGGCCGCCGCCAGTGCCTCGGCGTTGCCTGAACCGGCCGCCGTCGCGAGTTTGTCGTAGGCTGCGTCGGCCGCCTTGCTGGCCGCTTCGAAGCCGGCCCAATCAGTCCAGATCGCCGGCAGGGCCCGGGTTTCGCCCTTGTCCGAGCCGGCCGGGAACATCTTCATGAAAGATGCCTCAAGCGTCTTCAGCTTCGCGGCCTGCTCGACGGCGCCCGCCGTCGGACCCTTGGCGTCGACGATCGCCTTGATGGCGCGCATCGCTGCGGCGGTCTGCTTGCGATTGTCCTTGCGCTGCGCAATCACGTCGCCCTGGGCCATCGCAATCGTCGCGCCCCCTACCATTGCGCCGGCGGCGAGCGCGCCGACCATCGCAAGAATCAGACTCTTCCTCATAGACCCATCCCCTTGTGGCTGATCCGGCTGGCAATTTATGCCTCGCCGACGGACCATTTGTTGCAGAGCCCGGCCCGGAAGCGAACGGGCAGGTGAGACAAGCGCCATCACGACTGCGTGTAGTGGTCGCGCTCTGGTCCTTGCCTACAGTCCCGGTGACTCGACTATTCTGGGCCCTCTCAAGGAGACAATGACGGATGGCCGGCAAGAACGACAAGATCCTCGTCTGGGACGTGCCCGTCCGACTGTTCCACTGGTTGCTCGTCGCCCTCATGGCGACCTCGTACTTCAGCGGACGGGCCGGCGGAGATTGGATGCAGCTTCATTTCTGGTCGGGGTACGCCATCCTGACCCTGCTGCTCTTTCGTCTCGCCTGGGGCTTCGTCGGCAGCACCACCGCGCGCTTCTCGAGCTTCCTCAAGGGACCCGGGGCCGCTTTCGCCCATTTGGCGCATCTGTTTCGCAAGGAGGGCCCCTGCGACGTCGGACACAATCCGGTGGGAGGCGCCATGGTGCTCGTCCTGATCTTCGCGGTGATGGCCCAGGTCGTGACCGGTCTGTTCGCGGCCGACACCGACACCGGCATGGTGAACGGGCCGCTTGCCCTCAAGGTCGCCGACAAGTGGGTCGAGCGGGCGACCGATTTCCATGCGTGGTGGATCAACGTGCTGCTCGTTCTGGTGGCAATCCATGTCTTCGCCGTCCTGCTCTACCTCGTCTGGAAGCGGCATAACCTGATCGGCGCGATGGTCACCGGCCGCAAGCGGATCGATCAGGCGGTCGAACCGGGCGCGCCCGCACCGCGGCTCGCCTTCGCATCGAGCCGCCTTGCGATGTCTGTCCTGCTGGCCTGTGCCGCTTTGGTCTATTTCATCGTCCGCGCGGGCGGCTGACCTGTTCGCGCGGCCTTGCTGGCCTGAAACCGCCCCTCTAGGGTGACGATAACCACAGTGAAATTTGGATTTTGCACCATGAAATTTACCGGTACCGACTCCTACGTTGCCAGCGACGACCTGCGCGTGGCGGTGAACGCGGCGATCGCGCTGCAGCGTCCGCTGCTCATCAAGGGCGAGCCCGGCACCGGCAAGACCGTCTTGGCACATGAAGTTGCCAAGGCGCTGAACGCCCCGATCATCGAGTGGCACATCAAGTCGACCACCAAGGCGCAGCAGGGCCTCTACGAGTACGACGCAGTCTCGCGCCTGCGCGACAGCCAGCTCGGCGACGAGCGCGTGAAGGACATCGGCAACTACATCAAGAAGGGCAAGCTGTGGGAGGGCTTCACCGCCCCGGTCCGCCCCATCCTGCTGATCGACGAGATCGACAAGGCCGACATCGAGTTCCCCAACGATCTGCTGCAGGAACTCGATCGCATGGAATTCTACGTCTACGAGACGCAGCAGACCATCAAGGCGACCGAGCGGCCAATCGTGATGATTACCTCGAACAACGAGAAGGAGCTGCCGGACGCCTTCCTGCGCCGCTGCTTCTTCCACTACATCCGCTTCCCCGATCGCGAGACGATGACGCAGATCGTCGACGTCCACTTCCCCGACCTGCAGCGCAACCTGCTGCGCGAGGCGCTGAACGTGTTCTACGACATCCGCGAAGTGCCGGGCCTCAAGAAGAAGCCGTCGACCTCCGAACTGCTCGACTGGCTGAAGCTTCTGATGGTCGAGGACATGTCGCCGGAGTCGCTGCGGTCCAAGGACTCCAAGCAGCTCATTCCGCCGCTGCACGGCGCGCTGCTCAAGAACGAGCAGGACGTGCACCTGTTCGAGCGTCTGGCGTTCATGGCGCGGCGGGAGCAGCGTCAGTAATCACCGCTGAGAGGAGAACGCGATGTTCATCAACTTCTTCCTCGAGCTGCGCAACGCCAAGCTGCCGGTCTCCATCAAGGAATATCTTTCCCTGATGGACGCGATGGACAAGGGGGTCGCCGACTACAGCGTCGACGACTTCTACTATCTGTCGCGCGCCGCGCTGGTGAAGGACGAGCGCAACCTCGACAAGTTCGACCGCGTGTTTGGCACCGTCTTCAAGGGACTGGAGGCGCTGCCGCCCGAGGGCGTGGCCGCCGAGATCCCCGAGGAATGGCTGCGCAAGCTGGCCGAGAAGCTTCTCACCGAGGAGGAGAAGAAGCAGATCGAGTCGATGGGCGGCTGGGAAAAACTCATGGAGACGCTGAAGAAGCGTCTCGAGGAGCAGCAGAAGCGCCACCAGGGCGGCAGCAAGTGGATCGGCACCGCCGGCACCTCGCCGTTCGGCGCCTACGGCTTCAATCCCGAGGGCGTACGCATCGGCCAGGACAAGGGCCGCGAGGGCCGCGCCGTCAAGGTGTGGGACAAGCGCGAATACAAGAACCTCGACGACACGGTCGAGATCGGCACGCGCAACATCAAGATCGCGCTGCGCCGCCTGCGCAAGTTCGCGCGCGAGGGCGCCGAGGTCGAGCTCGACATGCCCGACACGATCCGCTCGACGGCGCGCAATGCCGGCTACCTCGACATCAAGATGGTGCCGGAGCGGCGCAACAAGGTGAAGCTGCTGATCCTGTTCGACATCGGCGGCTCGATGGACGCGCATATCCGGGTCTGCGAGGAGCTGTTCTCGGCGGCGCGCTCGGAATTCAAGCACCTCGAATTCTTCTACTTCCACAACTGCCTCTACGAGAAGCTGTGGAAGGACAATCGCCGTCGCCACGTCGACACCTTCTCGACGGCGCAGATGCTCCATACCTATCCGCCCGACTACAAGGTGCTGTTCGTCGGCGACGCCTCGATGAGCCCCTACGAGATCGCCTATCCCGGCGGCTCGGTGGAGCACTGGAACGAGGAGGCGGGCCAGGTCTGGATCCAGCGCGTGGCCGACACCTATCGCAGCATGGCGTGGCTGAACCCGGTGCCGGAACGGCACTGGAGCTACACGCCGTCGATTCAGCTGCTGCAGCAGCTGACGAGCAACCGCATGTTCCCGCTCACCCTGGGCGGCCTCGACAGCGCGATGAAGGAACTGAACAAGTAGGACGCGCTGGGGGGACGCCACTGGAGTGGCGCGCCCCAGCCAAGGGGAGAAACGAAGATGAAGACCGGGCCTGCCGTCGCCGAAATCCTGAAGCGCGAAGGGGTCGAGTATCTCTTCGCCTATCCCGTCAACCATCTGATCGAGCACTGCGCCGCGATCGACATCCGGCCGATCATCGTGCGCCAGGAGCGAATCGGCCTGCATATGGCCGACGCCATGTCGCGCATGACCAAGGGCCGCAAGATGGGCGTGTTCTGCATGCAGAGCGGTCCGGGTTCGGAGAACGCCTATGGCGGCGTGGCCCAGGCCTACGGCGAATCGGTGCCGCTGCTGGTCATCCCGGCGGGCTATCCGCGGCGCATCGCCCATGTGCCGCCGAACTTCAACTCGACCATCACCATGTCGCATGTCGCCAAGCATGCCGAGCCGATCACCTCGGGCGCCGACATCGAGAACGTCATGCGCCGGGCCTTCAGCCTACTGCGCAACGGCCGCGGCTCGCCGGTCATCATCGAGTTCCCGGCCGAAGCCAACGGCGAGGACGCGCCCGATCCGCTGACCTACGAGCCGATCAAGCCGACGCGCTACGGTCCCGACCCGGCCGCGGTGAAGGAAGCCGCCAAGGTGCTGGTCGAGGCCAAGCGTCCGGTCATCTACGCCGGCCACGGCGTACACTGGGCCGAAGCCTATGACGAGCTGAAGGAATTGGCCGAGCTGCTGGCGATTCCCGTCTGCACCTCGCTGCAGGGCAAGAGCAGCTTCGACGAGACCCATCCGCTGTCGCTGGGCTCCGGCGGCCGTGCCTATCCGAGGCAGGTCCGGCACTTCCTCGACAAGTGCGACGTGCTGTTCGGCATCGGCTGCTCCTTCACCGAGACGAACTTCGGCATCTCGATGCCCAAGGGCAAGACGGTGATCCACACCACGCTCGACCCCAATCATCTGAACAAGGACGTGCGCTGCCAGTACGGCCTGATCGGCGATGCCAAGCTGGCGCTCCGCGCCATGATCGACGAGTGCAGCAAGCTGGTCGGGGGCAAGAAGCGCGATGCCGCGCCGGTCGTGGCGGAGATCAAGCCGATCGCCGACGCGTGGCTCAACGAGTGGATGCCCAAGCTCACCAACAACGAAGCGCCGCTCAATCCCTATCGCGTGCTCTGGGATCTCCAACACACGGTCGACAAGGCCAACACGATCATCACCCACGACGCCGGCAGCCCGCGCGATCAGCTCTCGCCGTTCTGGAAAACCATCGCGCCGCACACCTATATCGGCTGGGGCAAGACCACCCAGCTGGGCTACGGGCTCGGCCTCGCCATGGGCGCCAAGCTCGCCTGCCCCGACAAGCTCTGCATCAACGTGTGGGGTGATGCGGCGATCGGCTTCACCGGCATGGACTTCGAGACGGCGGTGCGCGAGCGCATTCCGATCATGTCGATTCTGCTCAACAACTTCTCGATGGCGATCGAGCTGCACATCATGAAGGTGTCGACCGAGAAGTACCGCTCGACCGACATCTCGGGCGACTACGCCGCCATGGCGCGGGCCTTCGGCGGCTACGGCGAGCGCATCACCAAGCCGGAGGACATCATCCCGGCGATCAAGCGCGGCATCGAGCAGACTCAGAAGGGCGTGCCCGTGCTGCTGGAGTTCATCACCTCGAAGGAAGTGACGATCTCGACACCTAAGTGATTTGGAACGGGAGGCCGCGATGACGAAAATCCTCACGCCCACGGGCGAGTACGACGTCGCCGCGCATGACGGCCTCTGGGTGAGTCCTGTCGATGCCGAGCGTGTCACCGGCTGGACGCTGAAGCCGGAAGGCATGTGCCGCGACGATCTATGCGTGCCGCTGCCCGCTGCCGCGCTCGCGCCCAACGAAGTCGACCTCGAGGCTTTCTGGAAAAAGCTGGGCGGTCCCGTGGTCGCGAGCCAAGCGCGCGATGTGTGGGCGCTGGCCGCGCCGGCCGGGGAGCGCAACGCCGCGCTCGAAGGGCTGGAAGCGCCGGACTTCACCCTGCCGGATATCGACGGCGTGCCGCGCTCGCTGTCGCAGCTGCGCGGCAGCAAGGTGTTCCTCGCCACCTGGGCCAGTTGGTGAGGCTGCCGTTTTGACTTGCCCGTGTGGCAGGCCCTCTACGAAGAACTGAAGGACAAGGGGTTCATGGTCGTGGCCGTGGCCCAGGAAAGCCGCGGCGCCGCGCATGCGCGTCCGTGGATCGAGCAGGCGAACTCGTCCTACTGGCAGCTCATCGATACCGACCATCGGCTCGAGGACCTCTATAATCTCGTGAACGTGCCGCAGGCGATCTGGATCGATGAGCAGGGTCGGATCGCCCGGCCGCCTGAAACGGCGGGCTCGACCGATCATTTCCGGCGCATGGATCTCGAGACGCGCACCATGACTCCGAAAGATCAGGCCGAGCGCCTCGCCGCCCGACAGGCCTATCTCGCCGCGGTGCGCGCCTGGGTCACGACCGGCGTGCATGCGTTGCCACCCGATGAGGCGCGCACAGGCCTACCCAAAGTCACGCCCGAGATCGCCGAGGCGCGGGCACGTTTCCGACTAGGGCTTTGGCTGCGCGCCAACGGCCGCGCGGCCGAAGGCGACCTGCAGATGGCGGAGGCTAGCCGCCTGCATCCTGAATCGTGGAGCCTGTGGCGCCAGGCAGCCGATCTCGACCAGGTCGGCAAGGCCTCGGGGCCGGAGTTCTGGGAGCGCGTACGGGCGCTCGGCGATCGCCCGTATTATCCGCCGCCGAAACTGTAGTTCGCGAGCGTCATGGGCTCGTCGCATTTGGCGGTGCTTTGTGGCGCCATCACACCTCCGTGAGAGCAGCAGGTCTGCAAGGCAGTCGCGCCCTCGCTGAGTTACCCTCCGCTCCATATTTCCTGAACCAACGGGAGACTGGGATGGCTGTTCTCAACGTCAACGGCAAGGCGGTCGACTACACCGCCGATCCGGATACTCCACTCCTCTGGGTGCTGCGCGAGCAGCTCGGTCTGACGGGCACCAAGTATGCCTGCGGCATCGCACAATGCGGCTCCTGCACGGTCCATATCGACGGTGCGCCGGTGCGTTCGTGCAGCGTGCCGGTGAACGCTGTCGGCACCCAGAAGGTCGTCACCATCGAGGCCCTGGCCGAGAATGGTGTGCTGAACAAGATCCAGAAGGCCTGGGTCGAGCTCGACGTGCCCCAGTGCGGCTACTGCCAGAGCGGCATGGTGATGGCGGCGACGGCGCTGCTTGCCGCCAAGCCCAATCCGACCGATGCCGACATCGACGAGGCGATGACCAACATCTGCCGCTGCGGCACCTACCAGCAGGTCCGCGCCGCCATCCACGCCGCCGCCAAGGCCTGAGGGGAGGACGCATCATGACGATTCAGACATCTCTCGGCCGCCGCGGCTTCCTGGTCAGCGGTGCCGCCGTCGCCGGCGGGTTCTCGCTCGGCTTCCACCTGCCCTTCGACGAAAGCGTGGCGCAGGCCCAATCCGTCAAGGAATTGAACGCCTGGGTGGTCATCCATCCCGACGACAAGGTCGTGATCCGCATCGCACGCTCCGAGATGGGGCAGGGCACGCTCACCGGCCTCTGCCAGCTCGTGGCCGAGGAACTCGACTGCGACTGGAACAAGGTCACCTGGGAATATCCGACGCCCGGCGAGAACCTGAAGCGCAACCGCGTGTGGAAGAACTTCTCGACCGGCGGCAGCCGCGGCATCCGCGAAAGTCAGCAATATGTCCGTGAAGGCGGCGCCATCGCGCGCGAGATGCTGATCGCGGCCGCGGCGAAGCAATGGAACGTGCCGGCATCCGAATGCAGCGCGGCCGACAGCAAGATCACGCACAAGGGATCGGGCAAGACGCTGACCTACGGCGCGGTCGCCGCGGCGGCGGCCGAACTCGAACCGCCCAAGGACGTGAAGCTCAAGGATCCCAAGGACTGGAAGATCGCGGGCAAACCGCTGAAGCGGCTCGACACGGTCGACAAGGTCACGGGCAAGCAGATCTACGGCATGGATCATACGATGCCGGGGATGTTGAACGCGACGGTCCGCGCCTGTCCGGTGATTGGCGGCAAGCTCAAGGACTTCGACGCCGCCAAGGCCGAGAAGATGCCCGGCGTGAAGAAGATCTTCGCGATCGACGGCAACGCCGTCGTGGTCGTGGCCGACACCTACTGGCAGGCCAAGACGGCGCTCGACGCCGTCACGACCAACTGGGACATCGGTGAACTCGGCAAGGTCTCGACCGAGACCATCAACGCCACGCTGAAGGAGGGCCTCGACGCCAAGGAAGCCTTCGTCGGCAACAAGGCGGGCGATGCCCAGAAGGCGATCGAGGGCGCTGCCAAGAAGGTCGAGGCCGTCTACAGCTTCCCCTACCAGCACCATGTCACCATGGAGCCGATGAACGCCACGGCGCGCTACACGGCCGATAAGGTGGAGGTCTGGTGCGGCACGCAGAACGGTGAGGCGGCGCTCGCTGCGGCGTCGGAAGCGGCCGGCCTGCCGATCGGCAAGTGCGAGGTCTACAAGCTGATGCTGGGGGGCGGCTTCGGCCGGCGCGGCCGTTCCGACTATGTGCGACAGGCCGTGCTCGCGGCCAAGGAGATGCCGGGCACGCCGATCAAGCTCATCTGGTCGCGCGAAGAGGACATGACGCACTGCCAGTACCATCCTACGACGATGGCCAAGATGACGGCCGGTCTCGACGCCCAGGACAATCTGGTCGGCCTGCACGTGCGCATCTCGGGCCAGTCGATCCTGGCCTCGCTGCTGCCGCAGAACCTGGTGAACGGCATGGATCCCGCCACTTTCCAGGGCCTCATGCAGTCCGGCGTCGAGGCGGCGTATGGCTACGACATCCCGAACCTGATGATCGACCACGCCATGCGCAACCCGCACATCACGGCGGGCTTCTGGCGGGGCGTGAACGTCAACCAGAACGCCGTCTACATGGAATGTTTCATGGACGAGCTGGCGGCGGCGGCAGGCCAGGATCCGCTGGCCTACCGCCTCAAGTACCTGAAGCCCAAATGGGCGGCGGTGCTGAAGGCCGCCTGCGACAAGGCGGGCTACGGCAAGCCGCTGCCCGAGGGCCGGTTCCACGGCATCTCGCAGGTCATGGGCTATGGCAGCTACGTCGCCGGCGTCGCCGAGGTCTCGGTGAGCCCCGACGGCCAGCTCAAGATCCACAAGATCACCGCGGCTACCAATCCCGGCCACGTGGTCAATCCGGCGCAGATCGACCGCCAGGTCGCCGGCTCGTTCGTCTACGGCCTGTCGGCCGCTCTGTACGGCGAGATCACGGTGAAGGACGGCGCGGTCGAGCAGACCAACTTCGACAGCTACAACGTGATGCGCATCGACGAGATGCCTGAGGTCGAAACGGTGCTCGTGCCGACCAACGACTTCTGGGGCGGCGTCGGCGAGCCGACCATCGCGGTGGCGGCGCCCGCCGTGCTGAACGCGATCGCCAAGGCGACGGGCAAAAGGGTGCGCAACCTGCCGCTGATGAACAACGACCTGAAGAAGGGCGCCTGATGCATCGCGCGCTGCTGCCGGGCCTCGCCAGCATGATCCTGCTGGCCGGCCCGGCAACGGCGGCCGACGCGCCGCCGGGCGCCAGCTCCTGCACCGGCTGCCACGCCCCAAAGAAGGTGGCGGATTCGGTGATCCCGCGCCTTGCTGGCCGAAAGGCCTCGGATATCGTCACCTTCATGCGCGATTATCGCAGCGGCGCCTGGCCCTCCAGTGTCATGGGGCGGATCGCCAAGGGCTTTGACGATCGGCAGACCGAGGCCATCGCCGCCTGGTTTGCGGCGCAGCCGGAGTAGGCGGCGATGGCGACGCGCCGTCACTTGCTGAAACTCGCCGCCGCCGCCGGGCTCGCGCCCGCCGTCGCTTCGGCGCAGCGAAAAGCCAAGATTGTGGTGATCGGCGGCGGCTTCGGCGGCGCCACGGCGGCGCGCACCCTGAAGGCGCTGCAGCCTTCACTCAAGGTCACCCTGGTCGAGCCAAATCCCGTCTACACGTCCTGCCCTTTCAGCAATTCCGTGCTCGCGAATTTGCGCGAGATCGACCAGCAGCAGTTCGGGTACGACGGCATCAGGGGCGCGGGTGTCACGATTGCGGGGACGAGCGCCACTGCAGTCGATGCCGATGCGAAGACCGTGACCCTGGCCGACGGCAACAGGCTCTCCTACGACCGGCTGATCATGTCCCCCGGCATCGACTTCGACTGGAAGGCCATCCCGGGTTACGACGAGGCCGCAGCCGCCAAGATGCCCCACGCCTGGAAGGCCGGCGCGCAGACCGTGCTGCTGCGACGTCAGCTGCAGGCCATGGAGGACGGCGGGCTGGTCGTCATGTCCGCACCAGCCAATCCTTTCCGCTGTCCTCCCGGGCCCTACGAACGCGCCAGCCTGATCGCCTACTGGCTGAAGATCTGGAAGCCGAAATCCAAGGTGCTGCTGCTGGACGCCAAGGATGCCTTCTCCAAGCAGCGCCTGTTCCAGAACGGCTGGGCCGAGCTCTACCCGGGGCTGATCGAGTGGGTGCCTCTCAGCCAGGGCGGCAAGGTGACGGCGGTCGATCCTGCGACTCTCACCCTTACGACGGAGTTCGGGGCGCACAAGGCCGCGGTCGCCAACGTTATCCCCCCGCAGAGGGCCGGCGCCATCGCTGCGCAGGCGGGCGTTGCCGACCGCACTGGCTGGTGCCCCGTCGAGCCCGTCGCCTTCGAATCGACGCTCCGGCCCAACATCCATGTGCTGGGTGATGCGGCGATCATGGGCGGCATGCCCAAGTCGGCCTTCGCGGCCAATGCCCAGGCCAAGGTCTGTGCCGCCGCGATCGTTAAGCTGCTGGCCGGCGAGAAGCCGCAGGATCCGATCGTGATCAACACCTGTTACAGCCTGGTCGCGGCCGACTACGGTATTTCGATCGCCGGTGTCTATCGTCCCGACAAGGGCCAGCTCACTGACATTCCTGGCGCCGGCGGTACCAGCCCGCTGGTCGCCGTCGGTGGACTGCGCGGCCAGGAGGCGCTTTATGCGTCGAGCTGGTTTCGCACCATCGCCGCGGAGACGTTCGGCTGATGCGCAGCCTCGTCGCCCTTGCTCTCGTGCTCATGGCCGGTCCCGGCATGGCGCAACAGGCCGGGCCCCAGATCGTCGGCGACGCGATACCGCGCTCGCTCACCGGCCAGCCGGGCGACGCGGTGCGCGGCCGGGCGATCGTCGCCAACCGCAGCGTGGGCCTCTGCCTGCTCTGTCACTCCGGGCCGATTGCGGAGGAACGCTTCCAGGGCGACCTGGCGCCCAGCCTCGCGGGCGCAGGCTCGCGCTGGTCGGAGGGACAGCTGCGCCTGCGCATCGTCGACGGGTCTCGTCTCAATGCCGACACGATCATGCCGGCCTACTATCGGGCCCAGGACCTGCATCGGGTCGCTCGCAACTTCGAGGGCAGGACGATCCTCACCGCTGCGCAAGTCGAGGATGTCGTGGCCTATCTCGTCACGCTGAAGGATTGAATGGATCGACGTCTCTTCCTTGCCGGCACTGCCTCGATCGTCTTGCTGCCGCTCGCCCCCGCAGCGGCGACGCCCGATGCCATGGCCGAGGCCATCCGAAAGATCGTCGGCACGGCCACGCCGACCGAAGGCCGGGTGAAGCTCGACGTCCCGCCGCTGGTCGAGAACGGCAGCACCGTCCCGCTCACCGTCTCGGTCGATAGTCCGATGACCGAAGCCGAGCATGTGAAGGCGATCCATGTCTTCACTGAGAAGAATCCGCAGCCCAATGTCTTTTCCGCCCGGCTCGGCCCGCGCAACGGCAAGGCGATGGTCGGCACGCGTATCAAGCTCGGCGACAGCCAGCGGATCGTGGCCATCGCCGAGACCAGCGACGGCAAGTTCTGGAGCGCCGGCGCCGACGTGATCGTCACCCTGGCCGCCTGCCTCGAGGAGTCGACCTGATGTCGAACATCCTGGTGAATGCTCCGAAGACTGCCAAGCGTGGCGATGTCGTCGAGATCAAGGCGCTGATCATGCACCCGATGGAGACCGGCTTCCGACCGGGGCCCAACGGCCGCATCATTCCGCGCAACATCATCGAGCGTTTCACCGCGACCTGGAACGGCGCAGAGATCTTCGCGATGGACATGTCGCCGGCGATCGCCGCCAATCCCTTCGTGTCTTTTTTTGCTCAGGCGAACGAGAGCGGCACCGTGGCCCTGCGCTGGACCGGCGACGAGGGATTCGCCGCCGAGCATCGAGTCGACATCACCGTCGAATGAGGAGGCGGCTGCTCGTCGTCGGTCTCGGCCTGGTGTTCGTGGCCACCTATGCGGCGGCCCAGGTCGGAACCCAACCGGGTGCGGACAAGCGTCGGTCCGGCTACCGGGACATGGGCGAGGCGCTGCAGAAGATACAGGACGACGACACCGCCAATCCCGGCATGCTGTTCGTCCAGCTCGGCAGCCAGCTCTGGGCAAGGCCAGCGGGCGTCGCGAACAAGTCCTGTGCCGACTGCCATGGTGCCGACGCCGCCAGCATGAAGGGCGTAGCCGCGCGCTATCCCACGATCCCGGCGGGCGGTGAGCGTCCGCTCGATCTCGAAGGCCGCATCAATCTCTGCCGCACGGAGCACCAGAGCGCCGATCCGCTGCCACCCGAGAATCGTGACCTGCTGGCGCTGACCGCCTTTATCGCGCACCAGTCGCGCGGCCTGCCGATCGCGCCGCCCGCCGACCCGCGTCTCGAGGCGTTTCGCCAGCAAGGGGAGGAGATCTATCGCCGTCGCCAGGGCCAGCTCAATCTCTCCTGTGCGATCTGCCACGACGACAATGCCGGCAAGAAGCTCGCGGGCATCGTCATTCCGGAGGCGCATCCCACCGGCTACCCGATCTATCGGCTGGAATGGCAGGCGCTTGGATCGCTCAAGCGTCGGCTGCGCAACTGCCTCGTCGGTATCCGCGCCGAGGCCTGGCCGCTCGATGCGCCGGAATATACGGCGCTGGAGCTCTATCTGATGGAGCGGGCCAAGGGGCTGAAGCTGGAGACGCCCGCCGTCCGTCCCTGAGCAATGCCGTATCGGGAGAATATTCTCCCACGGGCGGATGTTGGAGTTATTCCTGCCGTCTCGGCTGCCCGATTCGACCGACCGTTTCATTGCTGCGGTAGCGAACGCGCCCGTAGATTTCCGGCATGTTCGGTATTGCCAGCACCCTCGTCGCCCGGGCGGCGCGCCTGTTCCAGGCAGCCTATGAAGAGCCCGCTCTTTGGACGATTTTCGCTAAGGGGTGCGTCGTGGGCACGCTGATGTGCGAGGCCGGCGCGTGGCGTCTGACCTGGTTCGATGGCGCGCCGCCCCGGCTCGTGAACTATGCAGGACGGGTGGATGGCGACGTCGAGGCGCTCGCCATCGTACTCTCCGAGCGGTTGGGGGCGCCGGTGCGTCTGGAGTCGCTTCCGGTCTAAACTCCCCCCTTCAGGTTGGCGGGCCGCCGCATATGGATATTCGAATCATGGATGCCATCGACAAGAAGATCGTGGCGCTCCTCCAGGAGGATGCGAGCCTTTCGCTGGCCCAGATTGCCCATCGGGTCGGCCTGTCGCAAAGCCCCTGCTGGAAGCGCATCCAGCGGCTGGAGAAGTCCGGCGTCATCCTGAAGCGGGTGGCGCTGATCTCGCCCGAGGCGATCGGCATGGGGCTGACCGTGTTCGTGTCGATCGAGACCGGCGACCATTCCTCGGCCTGGCTCTCCAAGTTCGCCAGCACGGTCACGGCCATGCCGGAAGTGATGGAGTTCCACCGCATGGCCGGAGACATCGACTACATGCTGAGGGTCGCGGTGCCCGACATGCAGGCCTACGATCTGTTCTACAAGAAGCTGATCGACACGATGCCGCTCAAGAACGTGACCTCGCGCTTCTCGATGGAGCGTGTGAAGTCGACGACGGCCTATCCGATCGTTTCCGATCTCAAGCCCGTCCGTAAGCGCTAGGCATCGCCCGCGCGAAGAGCAGCACGTCGAGCGCCAGCCGGCCCGGCCCGAACTTGGCGAGATAGAGCAGCGCCACGGCCCAGACCCCGTGCGTGTCGAAGGCGTTGGGATAGACGAAGATCTCGATCACCAGGGTCATGCCCAGCAGGGCGAGCGCCGCCGGCCGCGTGAAAAGGCCGAGGAACAGCAAGACGGGCAGGCTGAGTTCGGCGCCTGTCGCCATGTAGGACGCAAGCTCGGGCGACAGGAGCGGCAGCCTGTACTCTTCGCGAAACAGCGTGAGGGTGGTGCCGTCGGCCCAGCCGTCGAGCTTCAGCAGGCCCGAGCGCAGGAAGATCGTGCCGACGGAGAGGCGGGCCAGAAGGGCCAGCAGCTCGTGCGGGATGCGTGTCAGAAGAGCGTCGAGACGCGACAATAGAACGATCATCGAGACGATCCTTGGGACAGAGTTGTGAACGCGCCGGCGCCGAACAGCGTCGACAGGGCCGTTACGAGGTCGAAGCCCTCGTGGGCGCGCGCCGCCGCCTCGGCGGCGGCGCCCAACGCGCCGCCGCAGGCCAGCTCGGTCACCAGCCTGTCCGCACCCGGCGGCAGCCGATGAAGGAGAACCTCCAGATGCGGCCGCGTCACCAGCGCCGTCTCGCCCGTCCAGTCGGCTGCCGGCGCCGCGGGCGTGGCGTCATGGGCATTGGTGGTCCAGACAGAGACGATGGGCCACGGCGAGGCGATGACGGCCATGGCGGGATGGAGACCGAGCCTCACGGAGCCCAGCGCTTCAGGAGGCAGCTCCGCGAGCCAGGCGATGTCGGCCGGATTGGCGTCGGCGCTGTGGAATGCGACGTGGCGCGCCCATTCCAGCCGGGCGATGTCGGGCAGGTAGGGCAGATCAGCGGCGGGATCGAACCCCTCCAGGAAGCTCGCGAAGGCGGCGCCATATTCGGCGAGGACGGGCGAGCGCGGCGGATGGCACTCGATGAAGACCAGCGCCATGGCGGTGAAGAACTCATCGCCGACCAGACGTGCCACCACCGGAAACCGTGCCGCCAGGGCGGCCACCAGACTGGCCTTCACGTTGTTGCGGTAGACGCCGAATCGCCGCTCGTGAGCGGACCGGACCTCGCGTCGGATGCCGTCGGGCACCGACAGAGGGGCCTGCAGCACGGCGCGGGCAAAGCGGTGCTGCAGCTCGGCAAGACCGTTGACGTCAGGCTGCGCGGGCATCGAGGCCTCCGGCCGTCTGCAGAATCGATTGGGCCTGGCGGACTTCGGCTTCGAGGTCGGGCCAGGCGGGCACGTCGGAGTCCCACTCGATCAGCGTGGGGCGGACACCCCGGCGCGCGATGACATCTCGAAAGAGCGACCAGACCTCCGGAGCGATGGTCCGGTCGTGCGTGTCGACCAACAGCACGTCGCCGTCGCTCTCCAGCACGGCGTGACCGGCGAGATGGATCTCGCCGACATGCTCGTGTGGGAAGTTCTCGAGATAGGCGCGGGCATCGAACCCATGATTGTTCGCGGAGACCATGACGTTGTTGATGTCGAGCAGCAATCCGCAGCCGCTGCGCCGGACGAGCGCCCGCAGGAAATCCGTCTCCGGCATTTCTTCCTCGTCGAAGCGGAGATAGGTCGAGGGATTCTCGATGAGGATGCGTCTTCCGAGCGCCGTCTGGGCCTCGTCGAGGTGGCGCGCCACCAGCGACAGGGTGGCTTCCGTATAGGGCAGGGGCAGCAGGTCGTTCAGGAAGATCCCGCCATGCGTCGACCAGGCGAGATGCTCCGACACGATGAAGGGCTGATAGCGGTCGACCACCGCCTTCAGGCGATCGAGATGACCGGGTACGATGCCGTCGGCCGATCCGATCGACAGGCCCACCCCATGCACCGACAGCGGATAGAGCGCGCGGACGCGCTCCAGGACGTGATGCGGCGGACCGCCGGCTCCCATGTAGTTCTCGGCATGCACCTCGAACCAGCCGATATCGGGTCGGGCTTCGAGGATGTGCCGCTGATGTTCGGGCTTCAGCCCGGCACCGGCACGAAGCAGGCGGTCCGCCGTCACGACGCGTCTTCCTTACATCGGGGCGAGTGTGCCCTTGCGCTTCATGCCGTCCTTGAGAGTCACTTCCATGGTGGCGCAGGACCCCTTGGCGACGTACTTCCAGGCCTTGGCGTCATAGTCCGCCTTGGACTGGCCGGCGCAGGAATTGTTGCCGGTGGCCGCGCAGTCGTTCTTGCCTGCCATCGAGATGCCGTAGCACCTCTCCTTGTCGGCGTTGGCGGTCTGGGCGTTGGCGCCCGACGACATCAGCGCTGCGGCGGCGACGGCGGCGGCAAGGGCTGCCGTGGTGGTGCGATTGATCATGGATTTCCTCCTGGGCTCTCGAGCCGATGTCGGCTCGCAGGAGGTCATTCGGCCGCTCGCGAGCCAACGTTACAGGCCGCGCGATTTCGTTTTCGTGCAAAGCGCCTGTAATGTTTGCCTCCTGCCACACGAACACGTGAAGAGAGTGAGCCCGTTGTCCGATCCGGAAGATCTCTCCGCGCTCATGCGCGCGGCCCGGAAGGGGGATGACGAGGCGTATCGCCGTCTGCTGCTGCGCGTCGCTTCCTGGCTGCGCGCCGTGGCGTCGCGCGGCCTGGCGGCGGCCGGTCGGCCGAATGCGGATTGCGAGGACATCGTCCAGGAGACTTTGCTGGCCATGCATCTTAAGCGCGACACCTGGGACGAGACTCAGCCGCTGCAGCCCTGGGTGCGGGCGATCGCGCGCCACAAGCTGGTCGATCATCTACGGCGTCGCGGCTTCACCGATCACGTCGACATCGACGATCATTCCGACACGCTCGCCGCGCCTGCGTCTGCGGAGGAGGGAAGCGCCCTCGATACGCGGCAGATGCTGGCCAGCCTGCCCGAGCGCCAGCGCCGGATCGTGGAAGGCATCTCCATCGAGGGGCAGAGTGCGCGAGATGTCGGGACGAGGATGGGCATGAGCGAAGGCGCCGTCCGGGTCACGCTGCATCGCGCCCTTCGCGCGCTGGCCGAGGCCTATCGCAAGGACAGGACATGAAGACCGAGCAGTTCGTGGCATCCCTGGTCGCCGACCGGGCCGGTTCGACGAGGCCGCTTGGGCGTTCCGTGAGCCGGGCCGTGCTGGCGGGCGCGGCGGTTTCGCTCGTGATCTTTGCGCTGGAGTTCGGGCCGCGCGTGGATCTGGCGGCTGCCTTCGCGACCTGGCGGTTCGACGCCAAGCTCGTCCTGGTGATGTCGGCCCTGGTGGCAGCCTCGGCTGCCTGCCTTGCCATGGCGCGGCCGCTGATCACCGTGCGATGGCGCTGGGCCGTGCTGCCGGTTCTCCTCATCGCAGCCGCCGCGCTGGCAACCGAACTCGCTGTGCTTCCTGCCGGGACCTGGGAGGCGCGGCTGGTCGGCAGCAACGCGCTCGTCTGCCTGACGGCCATCCCGCTCTTTGCGCTCGCGCCGCTGGTGGGGCTGCTGCTCACCTTGCGCCGCGCGGCGCCGGCCTCTCCCGCACGTGCCGGTGCAGCCTGCGGCGCACTGGCGGCGGCGGCCGCCGCGGTGATCTATGCGTTTCACTGCTTCGACGATTCGCCGTTGTTCGTCCTCACCTGGTATTCCTTGGCAGCAATCCCGGTCATTCTGCTGGGCGCCGTCGTCGGGCACCGCCTGTTGCGCTGGTAGCGGACGGTTCGCTCGCTCCGCGCAGGGCCTCGAACAACTGCCGCGCCGGCTTGGGAAGACGCCGTGAATCGCGAACGAACAAAGCGAGCTCGCGGATCGACCAGGGCTCCGTGAGGCGCAGCGTCGCGAGCGGCAGGGCACGACGGTGGCGCAGGGCGGTCGCCTCCGGCACGATTCCGACGCCAACGCCCGCCGCCACCATGACGCAGACGGTGTCGAGGCTGTTGACCCGCACGCGCAGCCGCAGAGCGCGGCCGAGGCGGGCGGCTTGCATGGCCAGATGCTCTTCGAGCGCGGTGCCGCGCGGCAGGCCCACGAAATCGAGATCGAGCAGATCGGCAAAGCTGGTCTGTCGCTTGCCCGCCAGACGGTGCCCGGCCGGCACCGCCAGCACGAGACGATCGGCGCGGAAGGGATGGCTCTCCAGTCCCGGAAGGAAAGCAGCCTGCGATCCGATGCCGAGCTCCGCATCGCCCGCGGCGATGGCGGCGCCGATCGCCGGACTCTCGCGATCCTCGAGATCGATGTCGACCGTCGGATTGGCCGCCAGGAAGGTCGCCAGCAGCGACGGCAGATGCTCCGAGAGCGCCGAGGTGTTGGCGAGGATGCGGATGCTGCCCTTCAGGCCGCGCGAATAAGCACCGAGGTCGCCGCGCATCGCCTCGATCTGCTGCAGCACGATGCGGGCGTGGTCGAGCAAACTGCGGCCCGCGTCGGTGGGTGCAATGCCCCGCCGGCCGCGCTTCAGCAGGGGAACGCCGAGCACATCCTCCATGCCGCGGATGCGCGCGCTGGCGGAAGCGAGCGCCAGGTGCGCCCGCTCGGCGCCACGCGTAATGCTGCCGGTTTGCGTCACGTACAGGAAGAGCCGCAGGTCGATGAGATCGAAGCGCATGGAAAGGTCACTCTGCCTTCGTAGATTCCGAAGGCATACGCCGGATTCTCCGCATTGCGAAGCAAGAGGTCGGCAGCCAAGGCTGCGTCATGGAACTTTCCACCCTCGCCTTCGTCCTCGCTGTCTTCGTCATGGCCGGCTTTACCAAGGGGGTCATCGGACTGGGGCTTCCCACCATCTCGATGGGCCTGCTGGCGGTCGTCCTGTCTCCGGTCGAGGCGGCGGCGCTGCTGATCCTGCCGTCGCTGGTCACCAATGTCTGGCAGATGCTGGACGGGCCACATCTCAGGTCTCTCCTGCGACGGCTCTGGCCTTTGAATCTGGGAGTCTGCCTCGGGACGTGGGTGGGCGCTGCTTTCCTGTCGGGCTTGGGCGGGCCGTATGGCGCGCTGGCGCTGGGACTTGCGCTGATGGCCTATGCCGTGTCCGGGCTGGCCGCGTTGAAGCTCACCGTCCCGACCTCCGCTGAAGGGTGGATGGGTCCGGTCGCCGGGGCGAGCACGGGCGCGATCACGGCGGCGACGGGCGTCTTCGTGATTCCGGCCGTGCCCTACCTTCAGGCCATCGGCCTCACTAAGGATGAAATGGTACAGGCGCTGGGCCTGTCCTTCACCGTATCGACCGTCGCCCTCGCGGTGACCCTGGCGGGTAACAACGGCATCGGCCCGGGGCTGGCCTGGCCGTCGGTGGCGGGTGTCGTGGTGGCACTCGTAGGCATGCGGTTGGGGCAGGCGGTGCGTGCCCGCCTGTCACCCCAGAGCTTCCGCTTGTGGTTCTTCGCCGGGCTTCTGGCGCTCGGCGCTTATCTCGCAGCGCGCGGGCTCCTCTGAGCCGCCGATGGACGATCGCAAAGCCCGGGTCTAGCTTCCGGAACCGTTAAATTCCTGGAGCGTTTCCATGGCCGTGCACGCCCTCAAGACTTCAAAGGTTGCCAACCTCCGGTCCAACGTCTCGCCCGAGGAGTGGCAGGCACGCGTCGATCTGGCCGCCTGCTATCGCCTGATCGACCTGTACGGCATGTCCGACCTGATCGCGAACCACATCTCGGTGCGGGTCCCGGGCGAGCACGACGCTTTCCTCATCAACGCCTATGGCCTGCTCTACGAGGAGATCACGGCGTCGAGCCTCCTGAAGATCGATCACGAGGGCAACATTCTCGCGAAGCCGGAATTCGACGGCGGCCTGGAATACGGCGTCAACCGTGCCGGCTTCGTGATCCATAGCGCGATCCACATGGCCAAGCCCGAAGTCGGTTGCGTGATCCACACCCATACCTGGCCGGGCATGGCGGTCTCGACCATGGAGTGCGGCCTGCTGCCCAACACGCAGACCTCGATGCGCTTCGCCAAGATCAGCTATCACGATTTCGACGGCGTGGTCCTCGACCTCGCGGCGCGCGAGGCGCTGGTGAAGAGCCTGGGCGACAACAATGCGATGATCCTGCGCAACCACGGTCTCCTGACGACCGGCGCGACGATCCCCGAGGCGTTCAACGCCATGCACCGGCTGGAGCTGAGCTGCAAGACGCAGCTCGCGGCCATGTCGTGCAACACCAAGCTGATCGACGTCCCGGCCGAGGTGGTCGAGGCGACCTACGTGAACTACCAGCCGAAGACCCGGCGGCCGTTCGGCCTGCTGGACTGGCCGGCGCTCCTGCGGAAGCTCGACCGGATCGATCCGGGCTTCCGCGACTGATTGGACACACCGCACAGTTCCGTCCGCGCCTTTGCCGCCGTTGCCAGTGGATACTGGACGGCGCCGGGATATCGTGCCGTCGCCTGGACGCTCACCGGCGGCCTCGTGCTGCTCGGCGTTGCCAATGTCGGCATCGCGTTGTGGCTCAACATCTGGAACCGCGACTTCTTCAATGCGCTCGACAAGCGTGATGTCGTCGAGCTCATGCGGCTTCTATGGGTGCTGGCCGCCATCGTCGGCTCGGCGGGCGTGGCGGTGGCGATCCAGCTCCACGTCAAGCGGCGGCTGCAGATCAACTGGCGCTCCTGGCTGTCGCACGTCACGGTGCTGCGCTGGCTGAACGCCGGCCGGCAGTACCAACTTGGCATGCTGGCCGATGAAGTCGACAATCCCGACGGCCGCATCGCCGAGGACATCCGCGTCTCGACCGAACTCGCGGTGGAATTCGCGCAGAGCATCCTGCAGTGCGTGCTGCAGCTGGTCACCTTCCTCAGCGTGCTGTGGGTCTTGTCGGGTACCATGCCGATCAGCCTGTTCGGCCTGGAGTTCGACCTGCCGGGCTACATGGTGTGGGCGGCCGTTGCCTACGCCCTGATCGGTTCGCTGCTCACCTATTTCCTGGGGCGCGGCCTCATCCATGCCGGCAACATTCGCCAGAGTCGCGAGGCTGATTTCCGCTCCGGCCTGACGCGGGCGCGCGAGCATGGCGAGGGCATTGCCCTGATGCGCGGCGAGGACGACGAGCGCGAACGGCTGCGCGGCTCGCTCTACGACCTGCGGTCGGCCTGGAATGTGCAGACGCGCGGCCAGGGAAACCTCTCCCTGCTCACCAGCTCGCTCGCCTATCTGGCGCCCATCGTGCCGTTGATCGTCGCCCTGCCGCGCTATCTCGGCGGAGAGATCGCGCTGGGCGGTCTCATGCAGACGGCGCAGGCTTTCTCCAGTGTGCAGTGGGCGCTGTCGTGGCTGATCGACAATTTCCCGAAGTTCGCGGAGTGGCGGGCCTCGACCGATCGCGTGGTGCATCTCCACGTGGCTCTGACCGATCTCGAGGAAAGCAGCGAGGCGCCCGACGACGCGCGGATCGTCGTCCACCCCGCGGGCGACTCCGACCGGCTGATCATGCGTGAGCTGGGCGTGGCCCGCCCCAACGGGCAAATGCTGGTCGCGGAAGCGGAGGTCGAGATCCAGCGGGCCGAAAGGGTCCTGATCCGTGGCAAGTCGGGCAGCGGCAAGAGCACGATCATGCGGGCCGTTGCCGGAGTCTGGCCGTGGGG
Organism: Reyranella sp.; assembly: GCF_965228225.1. Classification (GTDB taxonomy): domain Bacteria; phylum Pseudomonadota; class Alphaproteobacteria; order Reyranellales; family Reyranellaceae; genus Reyranella. Next base: position 5,810,112 of record NZ_OZ245801.1, read on the forward strand.
GCGCGGCGCCATCCACCTGCCCACCGGCGCGATCACCTTCATGCCGCAGAAGCCCTATTTTCCGTTGGGCACCCTGCGCGACGCGATGCTCTATCCGGCCGAACCGGAGGGCGGCATCAGCGACGACGTGCTGAAGGACATGCTGCACGAGGTGGGCCTCGACCATCTCCGCGATCGTCTCGACGAGACCGAGCGGTGGGACCACATCCTGTCGGGCGGCGAGCAGCAGCGCGTGGCCTTTGCCCGCGTGCTGGTCCATAGGCCCGACTGGATCTTCATGGACGAGGCCACGTCGGCGCTCGACGAGGCCGGGCAGGAAAACGTCATGAAGCTTCTGATCGAGGAGCTGCCGGAAACATCGGTCGTCAGTATCGGCCATCGACCCGGCCTTGAAGTCTTTCACACGCGGGAGCTGACGCTTGAGGCCGGCGCCGACGGCACTAGGCTCCGCGCCGATCCCAGCCAGCGGTCGCTGGGCGACCTTTATCGCAAGATGGCGGCGGCCAGCCGCGCCGCGCCGCGCGACCCGGGTTTCTGGGCCACCCTGCGAGCCAATCTGCTGGGCCGCTGACCTCGGGGTCTTGAGTCAAAGAACCTCGTGGAAGCCGATCGCAATGCGGTCGGGCGCACGCGTGGCCACTCCGACGAAGGTCGCTCGCTCGAGCCACTTCAGAGACGGCTCGGCCGTCTCGAAACGCGGGGCCGTCCGAAAGTGATAGCTGCCGGGCGGCGGCAACTCTCCCTGGGCCATGCGTGCGAGAATCTCCGGGCCCGCCACCCGAAGCCCTTCGTTCTGCACGTAGACCAGGGCGCCGGAACGGCTGCGGATCGTGTAGCGCGCCACCACTTCGATCGTGCCGTCGGGCCGCACGATCTGCCAGTCGGCACCGCCCGGCAGAATCTCACCTTCGAGACGCGGGCCCTGCACCTCGCCGCCCAGGATGTCGATGATCCGCCGATGACCGCGGGCGGTCTGGCCAAGATCCTGCACTGGACCCACCTTGGCCTTGATGGCGAAGGCGAAGTGCAGCGCCGGTGGTGCCGCAATGAAACTGTCGACGTCGACCATCACTCTTCACCGGACCGAATAGACGAACGAGCCGCCGGTCGAACGGCCGCTGCCCGTGGCGGCAGGAACGCTCATGGCTTCATAGACGAACAGGATGAAATCGCTGAAGGCCTTGCGTCCGTCGTAAGGGGTCTGCCCGGTCACGCCGGGGCACTTTCCCCCGGCGACGCCGCAAACGTAGAAGTCCTTCGACCCATAGGAGCCGATCCTGACCAGATCTCCGGTCTTCGCGTCCGGCGCGCGAATGAAATGATACTTGAGGTTCGGATTGACGTAGGGACGAAGGCTGGAGGCGTTGAGATCATCGATGCATACGATGCAGTTGGGCCCCTGGGTGAAAGTCGGGTCCGCATGAATGACGCGGGGGCGCAAGGGGCCGGCATGGTTGTCCCTGCAGCCATGCAGTTTGAAGATCACGTTTCCCGACTGCGGAGAGACCGCCTGGGCCTGCAGGGGATACTCGCAGAGGAACTGCTTCTCCGCCTCCTCCTGGCTGAGATCGGTGTTGGGATCAGCGTGCGGCAGCGTCCCCGTGGCATACTGGTAGAGCGTGCGCAGACGACCCAGCTGATTGGATGAGTTGGCCGGCACCATCGTCCAACTCTGGTTCCAGGCATCCGTCATCTGAACGCCGAGTGCTGGACTGGCAGCGCCCAAGGTGCTGGTGGTCTGGACGGTCGGGCGGGCTCCTCCGCTCGTGAGCCGGGTGGCCGTCGCCAGGGAAGGGCCGAGGGGCACGCTGATCGACGGCGAGACCGAATTGGCCGTCTGGGCCACGCCGATCGAGATCGTCACCTGCGAAGGAACGAATTCGGGGTCGTCGATCGCCTGCGAAAGGTTGAAGAAGATCTGCCTCTTCGTCAGGGAATTCAACGAGGAGGCGAGGTCTGCCGTATTGTGGTTCAGCTGCGTACTGGCACAGGCCGCACTCAGCAAACACGCTCCGATGCACATCAAGTGTCGAAGCGAGAAAATGCCCCCCAGCATGCAAGACTCTCCGCGGAAACGCTCTTGAAAGTCATTCCACTCTAGAGAGTCTGCCGCGCGCCATCTAGTTGTACGGCGCGCGGCCTCGCAATTTCTCGGCGTCCGCTCAGGCCGCGTTGGGTTTGCCGAGCAGGTGATCGGAGATGATGCGCTGCTGGATCTCCGATGTGCCCTCGAAGATCTTGGTGAGACGGGCATCGCGCCAGTAGCGTTCGACCGCGTGCAGGGTCGTGTAGCCCGCACCGCCGAACACCTGCAGCGCCTCGGACGTCACCCTCTCGGCCATTTCGGAGGCGAAGAATTTCACCATGGCCGCCTCCTTGTCGCAGCGGCGCTTTTGGTCGATTTCGTCGCACACGAAGTACATGAGCTGGCGCGCCGCCTCGATCTCGGTCGCCATGCGGGCAAGGCGGAAGCGTGTGTTCTGGAAATCGCCAATCGCCTGGCCGAACTGGCGGCGCTCCTGCGCATAGGCAGTGGCGTCCTCGAGCGCGCCGCGGGCGAGGCCGATGGCGCGAGCCGCTGTATGGGCGCGGGCGCGTTCGAGCCCGGCCGAAATGTAATAGAAGGCGCGGCCTTCCTCGCCGATCAGGGCCGAGCCCGGCAGGCGGCACTCGTCGAAGGCCAGTTCCCACGTCTTCCAGCCGAAATAGCCGATCTTGGGAATGGGGGCGCCCTTCACGCCCGGCGGCAGCGTGCCGCGCGGCTTCTCGATCAGGAAGGAGGAGAGGCCGACATGCTTGCGCTTGGGATCGGGCGCGTCGGAGGTGCGCGCGACCAGCATGATGTAGTCGGCGCCATCGGCGAAGGTGCACCAGTACTTGTTGCCGGTGATCACCCAATCGTCCCCATCCCTGCGGGCGCGGCAGGCGATGCTGCCCAGGTCCGAGCCGACATTGGGCTCGGACATGGCGGCGGCACCCAGAAATTCGCCGCGGGCGGCGCGGGGCAGGAAGACCGCCCGCTGGGCGTCGGTCATGCCGCGACCGGCGCTGAGGCCATTGCCGCGGGCGATGATCGAGGCCACGCTCATCCAGCCGCGCGCCAGCTCCTCGGTGATCAGGCAGTATTCGAAGACGCCGAGGCCCAGCCCGCCATATTGCTCGGGGATGACGATGCCGAAATATCCCATGTCGGCGAGTTTCTGGATCAGCTCCGGCGGGATGTCGCCCTTCTCCGGGTCGAGCCTGTTGGCCACCGGCAGTACTTCCTTCATGACGAAGGCGCGCGCCGTCTCCTGGATCATGCGGCGCTCGTCGGTCATGTAACCCATGTCATTTCCCCGTTTCTTGCATCGGCATCGTAGCGAACTTCGAGGAGATCACAGTGCGCAGAATCCTGCTCGGCGCCACGGCGCTTTTTCTCTATGCGGCATCGGCCGCTTTCCCGGCGGCGGCACAGGATTGGCCGACCCGGCCGATAACCATCGTGATGGGCTTCCCTCCGGGTTCCGGCACCGACGTGGTCGCGCGGATCCTGCAGCCGCTGCTCGACAAGGCCCTCGGCCAGCGCATCGTGATCGATTACAAGGCAGGGGCCGGCGGCAACGTGGCCTCCGAATTCGTCGCCAAGGCCAGGCCTGACGGCTACACCTTCCTGCTGGGGACGGCCGGCACGCATGGCATCAACGCCGCCCTCTACAGCAAGCTTCCGTTCGAGGTCGAAAAAGACTTCACGCCGATCTCGACCCTGGTAGACGTGTCGAACGTCCTGGCGATCAATCCCAAGGCGATCGACGCCAAGGACGTGAAGGACTTCATCGCCAAGGTGAAGGCCGCCCCCGGCAAGTACAACTACGCCTCGACCGGCAACGGCGCCGGCACCCATCTCGCCTTCGCCGAATTCGTTGCCAAGGCCGGGCTCGACATGGTGCATGTGCCGTACAAGGGCTCGCCCGACGCCATCCAATCGGTGCTCAACGGCGACACCTGCTGCATCTTCGCCCAGGTGCAGATCGCGATGCCGCAGGCGGCGGCGGGCAAGATGAAGCTGCTGGGCGTCTCGACCAGGCAGCGCGTGGCGGCCATTCCCGACGTGCCGACGATCGACGAGGCGGGCCTGCCGGGCTTCGAGAGCTACACCTGGTTCGGCGTCTTCGGACCGAAGGGCCTCGATCCGGCGATTGCGCAGAAGATGAACCTGGCGATCAAGGCGGCGCTGGCCGACCCCGACGTCCAGAAGAAGCTGGTCGAGCTCGGTAACACACCGCGTTACGAGACGATCGAGCAGTTCCAGGCGACGGTGACGCGCGATCGCGCCAAGTGGGCCGAGGTCGTGAAGACGGTGGGCGCCAAGGTCGAATGATCCAGCGACGAGGAGAGGGTCGATGCGAAGGATGCTTCTTTCAATGGCACTCGGTGCCGCCATGGTCCTCCCGTCGGGCAATGCCATGGCCGGCAAGGACCTCGATGCCGTAAGGGCACGCGGCCAGCTCGTGTGCGGCGTGGCCGTGGGCGGCATTGCCGGCTTCATGACGGTCGACAACCAGGGCAAGTGGACGGGCATGAACGTCGACATCTGCCGCGCCGTTTCCGCCGCCCTCTTCGGCGAGTCCGAGAAGGTGAAGTACGTGCCGCTGTCGGGCCAGCAGCGCTTCACGGCCTTACAGGCGGGCGAGGTCGACCTCCTGTCGAACAACTCGACCTGGACCCTGACGCGCGACACCGCGCTCGGCCTCGATTTCGTGGGCGTCACCTACTACGACGGCCAGGGCTTCATGGTGCCGAAGAAGCTCGGCGTCAAAAGCGCCAAGGAACTGAACGGCGCCTCGATCTGCGTCCTGACCGGCAGCACGTCCGAGCTCAACATCGCCGATTACTTCCGAACCAACAAGATGAGCTTCAAACCGGTCCTCTTCGAGGACCCCGACCAGAGCCGCAGCGCCTTCTTCAGCGGCCGGTGCGACGCTTATTCGGGCGACCAGGCCCGTCTCTATGCGACGCGGGTCGCCAACGCACCGAATCCCGATGATTACATCGTGCTGCCGGAAGTGATCTCGAAGGAGCCCCTGGGACCGGTCGTGCGTCACGGCGACAACCAGTTCGAGGATATCGTCCGCTGGGCGCAGTTTGCGATGGTCGAGGCCGAGGAATACGGCATCACCTCCAAGAACGTCGACGAGATGCTGAAGAGCGATAATCCGGCGATCAAGCGCATCCTCGGCGTCACGCCCGGCATGGGCAAGGCGCTCGGCGTCGACGAGAAGTGGGTCTACAACATCGTCAAGCAGGTCGGGAACTACGGCGAGAGCTTCGAGCGCAATGTCGGCGCGGGCTCGCTCCTGAAGATCCCGCGCGGCCAGAACGCGCTATGGACCCAGGGCGGCCTGCAATACGCGCCGCCTATTCGTTGAGGTTGCGTACTCCCGTCGTCTCGACCGTCAATTGTTCACCAGGCCCTAGCGGGCATCCTCGCGGATCATCGCCGCGCCCTTCTCGCCGATCATGATGGTCGGCGCGTTGGTGTTGCCCGTCGTGAGGGTTGGCATCACCGAGGCGTCGATGACCCGGAGGCCCTGAATGCCATTCACCCGCAGGCGTGAGTCGACGACCGCGCGCGGATCCTCGCCCATCTTGCAGGTGCCGACGGGGTGATAGAGCGTGTTGCCGGCACGCCGGGCGTAGGCCAGCAGGTCGGCATCGGTCTTCACATCGGGGCCGGGCTGAATCTCGCCCTCGCTGTGCTGGGTGAGGGCGGGCGCCGCGAAGATGCGGCGCGTGTGCCGAAAGCCGCCCAGCAGCGCCAGCTCGTCGGTGTGCGTGGTGAGATAGTTCGGCTTGATGTGCGGTCGCGCGAAAGGATCGGCCGAGGCCGCCATGATGGTGCCGCGGCTGTCGGGCTTCACGACGCAGACGACGCAGCTCATGCCGGGCTGCTCATCGAGCTGGCCGAACTTCAGGGGATGCGAGCTGCCGGGCGTGAACAGGAGCTGCAGGTCGGGCGAGGCCAGCCCCTCGCGGCTGTCGCAGAAGACCTGTGCCGTGGTCACGCCGAAGGTGAGGGCGCCGCGGCCGGTGAAGGCGAAGCGCAGGACCTCCGGCAGCACGCGCGGGAAGCGCGAGACCTCGTTGACCGTCTCGGCCCCCCTAACGCGATGCACGACACGCACGACATAGTGGTCGATCAGATTCGCCCCGACGCCGGGCAGGTCGTGCACGACCGGGACGCCAAGCGACTGCAGGTGCGCCGCCGGCCCGATGCCGGAGATCTGCAGGATGTGCGGTGAATTGACGGCGCCACCGGAGACGATGACCTCGCGGTTGGCCCGCACTTCGGTAAGCGTGCCGCCACGCTGGAAGGTGACGCCGACGCAGCGCTTGCCTTCGAACATCAGCTTGCCGCCCTGGGCATTCGTCTCGACCCGCAGGTTGGGGCGGCTGCGCGCTTCACGGAGATAGGTCTGGGCCGTGGAGCCGCGCCAGCGGCCGCGACGCGTCATCTGCGAGTAGCCGACACCGTCGCGTGTCTTGCCGTTGAGGTCGGGATTGAACGGGAAGCCCGCCTGCTGCGCACCTTCGACGAAGCGATGGGTGAGGGGCAGGATGGTGCGGTAATCCTCGACCTTGAGGGGGCCGTCCTGGCCGCGCACCTCCTTGTCGCCGCCCTGCACGTACTGCTCGGACTTCATGAAGTAGGGCAGCACGTCGTCGTAGCTCCAGCCGCGACAGCCCATCTGCGCCCAGTTGTCGAAGTCGGCGGGCGCCCCGCGCACATAGAGCATGCCGTTGATCGAGCTCGATCCGCCCAGGGTGCGGCCGCGCGGCCACTCAATGCGACGATCCCCGGAGCCCTTCTCCGGCTCGGTCGTATAGTTCCAGTTCACCAGCGGATTGCGGATCAGCGAGCGGATGCCGGCGGGTATGTGGATCATCGGATGCCAGTCGCTGGGACCGGCTTCGAGCAGGATCACCGAGGCGCCGGTCTCGCTGAGGCGCGCTGCGACCGTGCAGCCGGCCGACCCCGCGCCGACGACGACATAATCCGCCTGCATGATTCTTCCCCCTTCAGAGCGTGCCGGATCGCTTGTCGCGCGGCACGAAATAGTCGGTCGGTGCGAGTTCCGGGTCTTCCTGCGCGAACATGTTCTGAACGTGCCGTTCGGCGTCCTCGCGGAACAGCGCGTGCGAGATCGCCTGGACGAGGCGCGTCGCGCCGACGAAGAGACCGGGTATGTCGCCCGCGAGCGCACCGTGGCTCAGGATGCTGCCCCAGTTGAAGAGGTGGATGTCGCCCATATGCGGCGTGCGGCCCGGCACCTTCTCGATCAGCTCGAAGCCCGGACCGAGATAGGGATAGCGCGCCGCCTCGGCGTTGGCGCTGGCCTCCGCTTCCGCCCGGCGGTCGCCCCACAGGGTCACGTTGGCTCCGAACGACTGCAGTTCCGGCCGCCGCGCCAGATCGATGTCGAAGCCGGTGCCGATCAGCACCGCATCGAAGCGCTCGGTGGTCCTGGCCGTCGTCACGGTGACGCCGTCCTCATCCACCTTCATGTCCAGCCACGGTTCGGCGAAGCGGAAGGCGAAGCCCGGCAGCTTCTGTGCCCGCAGCACCGATTCGTGCGGCGGCGGCGAGCCGGCCGCCAGCATGTAGGTGTAGATCTTCCAGCGCCAGTCGTCGTCCAGCATGCCCTGGCCGCGCTGGAAGCCGGGAAAGGACACGCCCTTCGACTTGTTGACCTGCGGCAGGTGCGGCCGCCGGGCGTAGCAGATCGCCTCGCGCGCACCGGCTTCCAGCGCCGTACAGGCATTGTCGATCGCCGTCGCCAGCACGCCCAGGATGCCGAGGCGCTTGCCCTTGAGTGCTGCGAAGTCGATCTCTTCCAGCGTGTGATAGACGCGGCCGGCGCGGGCGGGATCGTCGGGGGAGAACGACGGGAAGGACGGCCAACGAAATCCGCCCGATCCATCACGGCCGTTGGCCAGCACGATCTTGCGCACGAAAATCGTCTCGCCGGTCGACAGGCGCGCCTGCAGGAAGTCGCCGGCGGCCTCGACCTTGAGAAGCGACACGCCGTTCTCGACCTTCAGGTCGACGACCTTTCGCACCCACAGGAGGTAGGAGAGCCAATCGAGGCGCGGGATCTTGTAGAGCTTTTCCCAGCCCTCGGCGCCGTGCTGGGCCTCGTACCAGGCACGGAAGGTGAGCGACGGTACGCCGAGATCGGGGCCGGTGAGGTGCTTGGGTGAGCGCAGGGTCGGCATGCGCGCCGTGGTGTTCCACGGGCCTTCATGGCCGTGCATGTTCCGCTCGATCACGCGGATGTTGCGGATGCCCTCGCGCAGCAGGCCCCAGCCGACGGTCTGGCCACACATGCCGGCGCCGACGATCAGGACGTCGAGGACAGTCTTTCCGTCAGGGCCGTTCTTCTGCGGCACCCAGTTGGCCGGCGGATAGTTGAGCCGCGCCAGGTCGTGGCGCGCGACTTTCTCCAGCTCGTCCAGGCCCGGCGAATGCCGCTCGACAATTCCATCCATGCCGTGCTTCCGACCCTCCACATATTTTCCTTAGCAGGGCCGCCCGAAACAATGAACCGAGCGCTCTGCGGCCTGTCGTATCACGGGGAGGAACTGGACCGCCGCGAGGGGCCATCTTCGGATGCAACAGGCGCTTCAGCCCCGGTACTATGCGGGAAGTCGCCGATCCGGACTGGCCGAAGGGCGCGGCCGGAACAGGGAAAGTCAAAGGGAGAGTATTGAATGCGCGGACGTCAGGTTCTGTTGGAGACGCTGATCAATCACGGGGTCGACCGGATCTTCGGCAACCCCGGCACGACCGAAAGCCCGCTGCTCGATTCCCTGCCCGACTATCCGCAGCTCGAATACATCGTCCATCTCCACGAGGGCGTCGCCACGGGGGCGGCCAACTTCTACGCCCAGGCCAGCGGCAAGACCGCCTTCGTGAACCTTCATGTGGCGCCGGGCCTGGGCAACGCCATTGGCGCGATCTACAGCGCGCTGAAGAACAATTCGCCGATGGTCGTGACGGCCGGCCAGCAGGACACGCGCATGCGCCTGCGCGATCCCGTGCTGGGCCACGACCTCGCGTCCATCGCCGCGCCCGTGACCAAGTGGAGCGTTCAGGTCGAGCGCGCCGACGAGCTGGGTCCGATCCTCCAGCGCGCCTTCAAGATCGCCAACGAGGCGCCGGCCGGTCCGGTCTTCGTCGCACTGCCGATCGACGTGATGGAGCAGGAGACCGCCATTCCGCCCGGCAAACCCGGCCATTCCTATACGGCCACCCGTCCCGATCCGACGGGCATTGCCGCCATGGCGAAGCTGCTGGCGACATCGAAGAACCCGGCCATCGTCGCAGGTGACGAGGTTGCCCGCGCCGGTGCGGACAAGACCCTGGTCAAGCTCGTCGAGAAGCTCGGTGCCTCGGTTTGGTTCGAGGGCCTGCGCGGCCAGAACTCGTTCCCGACCGATCATCCGGCCTATCGCGGCACGCTGGCCTTCGATGCGCCGGGCGTGGCCAAGCAGCTGGCCGACAATGATCTCGTTCTGATGGTGGGTGGGCCGTTCTTCGAGGAAGTCTGGTACGCGCCGGGCTCCCCCTTCGCCGCCGGCACCAAGCTGCTGCAGATCGAGGCGGGAGCGTCACGGCTCGCCTATAATTTCGCGCTCGATGCCGGCGTGGTGGCGGATGCCGGTGCGGCACTTGAGGCGCTCGATGCGGCGCTGACGGGCGTCGATGCCGCGGCCGCCTCGAAGCGCAACGAGGCGATGAAGGCGCGCAAGGTGGACGACGATGCCGCGCAGAAGGCCCGCGTCGAAAAAGCCTGGGCGCGCACGCCGACCTCGATGGCGCGTGCCATGGCGGAAATTCGCGCCGGCTCGCCCCAGGACGTCGTGGTGGTCGACGAGACGATCACGGCCAACCTCGACCTCTTCAAGACCTTCACCTTCAAGAGACCGGGCGATTACTACAGTGGCCGCGGCGGCGGCATCGGGCAGGGCCTCGCGGGCGCCATCGGCGTGGCGGTCGCCCAGACCAAGCGGCCGATCCTCTGCGTGTCGGGCGACGGCTCGTCGATGTACTCGATCCAGGCGCTGTGGACGGCGGCGCATCACGACCTGCCGATCGTGTTCGTCATCCTGGCGAACCGCGAGTATCGCGTGCTCAAGCACAATATCGATGCCTATCGCCAGCGTTTCGACGTGAAGTCGAACAAGCCCTACATGCACATGGACCTGACCGGCCCCACCATGGGCTTCGTCGACCTTGCCAAGGGCATGGGCGTCGCCGGCACCTACGTCGCCAAGGCCGACGACATCAAGGCCGCCGTCGAGGCTGCCTTCCAGTCCGGCAAGCCCCACCTCGTCGAGATCGAGATCGAGGGCAAGCGTTAAGAAGCTGGAGGCGCGCCACTCCAGTGGCGTGCCTCCAGCAGTTCATTTCTGAAACGCGCGCACCTTCGCCTGGTGCGCCCGGGCGGCGCCGGTCAGCATCGGCAGGTCGTTGCCGGACAGCAGGAACTTCATGCCCTTGTCGGTGTAGAGCTTGAGCAGTTCCTCGGTATAGGCACCGCCCATGCCCGGCCACTTGCCATGCTTGCGGCAGGCGGCGATGACCTTGTCGACCGCGGCCTGGACCTTGGGATTGCCGGTGTCGCCGGGGATGCCCATTTCCATCGACAGATCGCTCGACCCAACGAGCAGGCAGTCGATGCCGGGCACCGCCGCGATCGCCTCGGCATTCTCGACCGCTTTGGGCGTCTCGATCATCACCACGATCAACGTGTTCTCGTCCGACTTCGTCGTCATCTCACCGAGCGGCATCGGCTCGTAGTCGAACTGCGCCTGGCCGCCGCCCACCGAGCGATGGCCGCGTGGCGGGTAGCGCAGCTTGTCGGCGATCTCCTGCGCTTCCTCCGCCGTATCGACATGTGGGACGACGATCCCCAGTGCGCCCCCGTCGAGCACGCGCGTCGCCATCGTGAGTTCGCCATACGGTACGCGCACGATCGGGGCGATGCCGGAATCCTGGGCGGCGATGGCGATCTCGCAGGCCGTCTCGATCGACATCGATCCGTGTTCGAGGTCGATGAACAGCCAGTCGAAACCCGCGGCTTTCATCACCTTCACGATGTCGACGTTGCGGACCAGCCGGATGCCGATGCCGATCGACAACTCGTTCTTCTTCAGGCGTGCCTTGGCGGCATTGACTGCGAACGCCATTCTCTTCTCCATTGCTTCGAACTTGCCCGGAGGAAGCTATTCGCCATGACCTTCAAAGTCGAACGGATCGATCATGTCGTGCTGCGCGTGCGCGACCTGGCCGGCATGGTGCGCTTCTACGAACAGGCACTGGGGTTCCGCGAGGAGCGGCGTATCGACACGCTCAAACTTGTGCAGATGCGAGCAGGCGTCTCGATGCTCGACCTCGTCGCCAACGACGCGCACGTGACGGCGCGAAACATGGATCATTTGTGCTTTCGTATTGAGCCTTTCGATCGTGACGCCATCGTCATGCGGCTCGCGCCGTTCGGGATATCGGTCGGCGAAACCGTCGAGCGCTACGGTGCGGAAGGCAACGGACCTTCGGTCTATTTCCATGATCCGGAAGGGAACCAGATAGAACTCAAAGGTCCGACGCTTTAAGGCTTGGCCATCTCACATGATGTGATAGCCTGCCGGGTAACGGGGAAGAACGAACACGCCAACGAGCGTGCCTCTGGGAGGAAGAAAATGCGCAATCGCCTGGCAATCTTTGCCGGCGGCCTCGCGGCCGCCGTCGTCTTATCGGCTCCTGCCTTCGCACAGAAGCAGGGCGGGACGCTCCGCGTGTCCCATCGTGACAATCCGCCGAGCGCCTCGATTCACGAGGAAGCGACGATCTCGACGAACATGCCGTTCATGTCCGTCTTCAACAATCTGGTGATGTTCGACCCGAAGGAGAAGATCAACAGCCCCGACAAGATCGTGCCCGAACTGGCGGAGAGCTGGGCGTGGAACGACGACAAGACGAAGCTCACCTTCAAGCTGCGCAGCGGCGTGAAGTGGCACGACGGCAAGCCCTTCTCGTCCAAGGACGTGAAGTGCACGTGGGACGCCCTGCGCGGTGCTGACGACAAGCAGGAGATGATCCGCAAGAATCCGCGCAAGGTCTGGTACAAGAACCTGAAGGATGTCTCGACCAGCGGCGACAACGAGGTGACCTTCACGCTGGAGCGCCAGCAGCCCTCGTTCCTGTCGATGCTGGCGGCGGGCTATTCGCCGGTCTATCCGTGCCATGTCGATTCGCGGGCGATGCGCTCCAAGCCGATCGGCACCGGCCCGTTCAAGGTTGCTGAGTTCAAGCGCAACGAGGCCATCAAGCTGGTCCGCAATCCCGACTACTGGAAGAAGGGACGACCCTATCTCGACGCCATCGAGTTCAAGATCGTGCCGAACCGCAGCACCCGCGTCCTGGGCTTCGTCGCCGGCGAATACGATCTCACCTTCGATTCCGACATCACCTTCCCGCTGCTGAAGGACGTGAAGGGGCAGAAGGCGGACGCGATCTGCGAGGCGCGGCCGACCAACGTGCATACCAACCTGCTGGTCAACCGCGACGCGCCGCCATTCGACAATCCGAAGCTGCGCGAGGCACTTGTCTACTCGATCGACCGCAAGCCGTTCAGCGACATCCTCACCCAGGGAAACGACCTGCAGGGCGCGACCATGCTGCCGCCGCCGGCCGGCGTCTGGGGCATGACGCAGGACGAACTGCAGAAGCTTCCCGGCTTCGGACCTGACGCCGACAAGAACCGCGAGATCGCGCGCGGGATCATGAAGGAACTGGGCTACGGCCCCGACAAGCCGCTCAAGATCAAGGTGGCGACCCGCAACATCGCGATCTATCGCGATCCGGCCGTCATCCTGATCGACCAGCTCAAGCAGATCTACATCGATGCCGAGCTGGAGCCGATCGACACGACGATCTGGTACAACAAGATCCAGCAGAAGAACTATCAGGTCGGTCTCAACCTGACGGGCGCCGGGCTCGACGATCCGGACGGCGTGTTCTACGAGAACTTCTACAGCACGTCGGATCGCAACTATACGGCGTACAAGAATCCCGAGATCGACAAGATGATCGACGAGCAGTCCGGCGAGACTGACGTGAACAAGCGCAAGGCCATGGTGACCAAGATCGAGCAGGCGCTCCTCAAGGACGCGGCGCGTCCGCCGATTTCGCATGGCGTCGCGAACACCTGCTGGGCGCCGGCCGTGAAGAACCTCGTCCTTCAGCACAACAGCATCTACAACGGCTGGCGTCTCGAAGACGTCTGGCTCGACAAGTAACGCTTAAGCGTACGGAGGCACGACGAGGATGGGAGCGTATCTTACCCGCCGCGTACTATTGATGGTTCTGACTCTCTTCGGAATGTCGGTGCTCATCTTCGTCATGCTGCGCCTGGTGCCCGGCAATATCGCAGACATCCTTGTGGATTCGGCGGGCATCGCCGATCCCAAGGAGAAGGCCAAGATCGCAGCCGAGCTTGGCCTCGACCGGCCGATCTTCGATCAATACCTGCAATGGATCGGCGGTCTGGCGCGCGGCGACCTGGGCTTCGCCTATGTGTCGGAGCGGCCCGCCCTCGAGGAGATCGCGCCGCGCATTCCGATCAGCGCCAAGCTGGCGGGGCTGGCGCTCTTCTTCTCGGTCATCCTCGGCGTGCCACTTGGCGTCATCAGCGCCGTCCGGCAGAATTCGGCGATCGACTATCTGCTGCGCATCATCAGCCTGAGCGGCCTGTCGCTACCCTCCTTCTGGCTCGGCCTGCTGATCCTCATGGCGTCGGTCCAATGGTTCGGCATGATCCCGATCTATACGAACGAGCCACGAGGTTTCATCGACGAGATGCTGTTGCTCAGTATTCCGGCGGCGGCCGTCGGATTCCGAAGTTCGGCGTTGATCATGCGTCTGACGAGATCGTCCATGCTCGAGGTGCTCCGGCAGGACTATATCCGGACGGCGCGCTCCAAGGGCGCGTCGCAGACCACGGTCAACTACGAGCATGCACTTCGCAATGCGCTGCTGCCGGTCGTCACCATCATCGGCATCGAGGCGGCGTTCCTCGTCGGCGGCCTGATCGTGACCGAGACGGTGTTCAATATCCCGGGCGTGGCTCGCTTCCTCGTCGAGGCCATCCTGTGGCGCGACTACCCGATCGTGCAGAACCTGGTCATGTTGATCGCCTTCTGCGTTGTCGTCGTCAATTTCCTGGTCGACATGGCCTATATGGCGCTCGACCCTCGCATCAAGTACGCGGACTGAGAGCACCCATGGCTGTCATCGACCATGATGCCGCGCTGGCCAAGGCCGGCGCCAATGTAACGGGGTTCTGGAGCCAGGCCGGCTTCCTCGCCCGGCGCTATCCGCTCGGCGCGGTGGGCGCGATCCTCGTGTTGCTCTTCGTGGTGACGGCGCTGTTCGCCAACGTCATCGCGCCGCACGATCCGCTGTCGACCAACTCGCGCGCCTCGCTGGCCGCACCGGGCGGCACCTACTGGCTGGGCGCCGACTTCATGGGCCGCGACATGTTCAGCCGTATCGTCTATGGCGCGCGCATCTCGCTCGCCGTGGCCGTCGGCGCGACCCTGCTGGGCGGCATCCTGGGCGTGCTGATCGGCTTGCTGTCCGGCTTCGTCGGCGGCTGGATCGATCTCGCGACCCAGCGCGTGATGGACATCATGCAGTCGCTGCCGCTGCTGGTGATGGCCCTTGTCATGGCGGCGTCTCTCGGACCGTCGCTCGAGAACACGATCATCGCGATCGCGATCCCGCTGGTCCCCAGCGTGGCGCGCGTGGTGCGGTCGAGCACCCTGTCGCTGCGCGAACAGCCCTTCGTCGAGGCCGCCCGGGCCATCGGCATGGGCGAGATGCGCATCGCCCTCCGGCACGTCCTGCCCAACACGCTGGCGCCGCTGATCGTCCTCGGCACGGCCCAGCTCGGTTCGGCCATCCTGACGGAGGCGTCGCTTTCCTTCCTGGGCCTCGGCATTCCCGAGCCCTATCCGTCATGGGGCCGCATGCTCTCGGAATCGGCGGCGGAATATGTCCGCACGGCGCCGTGGCTCGTGATCTTCCCCGGTGTCGCCATCAGCCTCACGGTGTTCGGCACCAACCTGCTGGGCGACGCCCTGCGTGACATCCTCGACCCGAGACAGCGTACATGAGTTCTCTTCTGGAAGTGTCTGATCTCGGCACGTGGTTCTACACGCGCCAGGGAATCGTCAAGGCGGTCGACGGCGTCGACTTCGAGGTCGCCGCCGGTGAAACCCTGGCCATCGTCGGTGAGTCCGGCTGCGGCAAGAGCATGACCGCGCTCTCGCTGATGCGGCTGATCCCCGATCCACCGGGGCGCATCGTGTCGGGCTCGATCAAGCTCGCCGGTCGCGACCTGCTCAAGATCTCCGAGGAGGAGATGCGCGACGTGCGCGGCAACGAGATCTCGATGATCTTCCAGGAGCCGATGACGTCGCTCAATCCGGTGATGACGATCGGCAAGCAGATCTCCGAGGCGCTCATCCTGCACCGCGACATGGACCGCAAGCAGGCGATGAAGCGCGCGATCGAGATGCTGGACCTGGTCCGCATCCCCGAGCCTACGCAGCGCGCGAAGGAGTACCCGCACCAGCTCTCGGGCGGCATGCGCCAGCGCGCGATGATCGCCATGGCGCTGGCCTGCAATCCGAAAGTGCTGATCGCCGACGAGCCGACGACCGCGCTCGACGTCACCATCCAGGCGCAGATCCTCGAGCTGATCGTCGAGCTGCAGCGCGAGTTCAGCGCGGCGGTCCTCCTGATCACCCACGATCTCGGCGTCGTCGCCGAGACCGCGCATCGGGTCATCGTCATGTATGCCGGCCGCAAGGTCGAGGAAGCGACCGTGGGCGAGCTGTTCGCCAGGCCGCTCCACCCCTACACGGTCGGCCTGATGAATTCGATCCCGCGCCTCGACCTGATGCGCGGGCAGACCGATCGCACCAACGAGCGCCTTCAGGAAATTCCCGGCATCGTGCCGCCGCTGTTCGACCTGCCACCCGGGTGCGCCTTCGCGCCCCGCTGCAGCAGGGCGGACGAGAAGTGTCGCACCGAACGTCCGGCTTACGAGGAGAAGCAGCCCGGTCACTGGGCCGCCTGCTGGCACACACATGGTTAGCGCAAATCCCCCCGTCATCGAGGTCAAGGACCTCAAGAAGCACTTCCCGGTGAAGAAGGGCCTGCTGCGCCGCACGGTCGGCCAGGTCTATGCCGTGGACGGTGTCACCTTCACCGTGCGCGCCGGAGAGACCCTCGGGCTCGTGGGTGAGTCGGGCTGTGGCAAGACCACGGCCGGCCGCGCCGCCATGCGCCTGGTCGAGCCGACCTCGGGCTCGATCAAGGTCGAGGGCAAGGAGATCATGGGCCTGTCGAAGGCCGAGCTGCGCCCCTACCGGCGGGAGATGCAGATCATCTTCCAGGATCCGTTCTCGTCCCTGAACCCGCGCATGACGGCGGGCGACATCGTGGGCGAGCCGCTGCTGGTCCACGGCGTGGCCAATGCCAAGGAGCGCCAGGAGCAGGTGTCCGCGCTGTTCGCGCGGGTCGGCCTTCGCCCGGCCCAGATGAAGAATTACCCGCACCAGTTCTCGGGCGGTCAGCGTCAGCGCATCGGCATTGCCCGTGCGCTGGCGCTGGGGCCGAAGCTGATCGTGGGGGACGAGCCTGTCTCGGCGCTCGACGTTTCGATCCAGGCGCAGGTCATCAACCTCCTGATGGAGCTGCAGGCGGAGCGCCGGCTCTCCTACCTGTTCATCTCGCACAACCTCGCGGTGGTGGAGCATATCAGCCACCAGATCGCGGTCATGTATCTCGGCCGCATCGTCGAATATGCCGACACGCGGTCGATCTTCACCAACGCCCAGCACCCCTACACGGAGGCCCTGCTGGCCGCCGTCCCGGTGCCCGACCCGGCCATCAAGCGCAAGAAGATCGTGCTCCAGGGCGATGTGCCCAGCCCCGTGAAACCACCATCGGGCTGCCATTTCCACACGCGCTGCCCCTACGCCGTGGATCGCTGCAAGGTGGAGTCGCCACCGCTGCGCGAAATCGCACCGGGGCATCACGTTTCCTGCCATCTGCGCTAGACTGTCTCCCGAAAAGGGAGACAGAAACGCCATGGCCAATTGGGATTACATCATCGTGGGCGGCGGGTCCGCCGGCTGCGTGCTGGCCAATCGCCTGACCGAGGATGCCAACGTCAAGGTCCTGCTGCTGGAAGCTGGGCCGCGCGACAAGTCGATGTGGATCGACATACCCGCGGGCTTCACGCGGCTGCTGAACCACGACAAGTTCAACTGGAACTTCCAGATGGAGCCGGAAGAGGGCATGGCCGGGCGCAGCATCCCCTGTCCGCGCGGCCGCACGCTGGGAGGATCGAGTTCGATCAACGGCATGCTCTACGTGCGCGGCCAGCCGCTCGACTACGATACCTGGGCGCAGTTCGGCAACCGCGGCTGGTCCTATTCGCAGGTCCTGCCCTACTTCAAGAAGTCCGAGAATTACGAGCCGGGCGGCGACGACAGCCGCGGCCGCGGCGGTCCGCTGAACGTCGCGCAGATGTGCGACACCCACGAACTGTGCGATGCCTTCATCGACGCGGCCGAAGCCAGCGGCTATCCGAAGAATGCCGACTACAACAACGGCAACCAGGAGGGCTTCGGCTACTTCCAGGTGACGATGAAGAACGGCAAGCGCCAGTCGACGGCGCGCGCCTTCCTCGATCCCATCCGCTCGCGCCCCAACCTCACCATCGAGACCGACGCGCTGGTCAACAATCTGATCCTCGAGGGCAAGCGCTGCGTCGGCGTCTCCTACAGCGTGCACGGCCAGGCGAAGGAGGCCCGCTGCGGCCGCGAGGTCATCGTCTCGTGCGGCGCCGTGCAGTCGCCCGGCGTGCTCGAGCATTCCGGCATCGGCCAGCCCGAGCTTCTGCGCAGCCACGGCATCGAGGTGAAGCACGAGCTGAAAGGCGTCGGCGAGAACTATGGCGACCACTTCGCGCCACGCATGAACTGGCGCGTGAAGCTGCCGATCACGCTGAACGAGCGCACGCGCGGCATCAACCTCATGAAGGAAGTGGTGCGCTACTACACGACGGGCCGCGGCGCGCTCGCGCTCACCGCCGGCGTCGTCTACGGCTTCGTGCGCACGCGGCCGGGCCTCGAGTCCCCCGACATGCAGTTCCACATGGCGCATGCCAGCTACGATACGGCGCAGAAGCGCGATCTCGAGCGCGAGCCCGGCATGACGGTGGTCATCGGCCAGTGCCGGCCCGACTCGCGCGGCTCGATCCACATCAAGTCGGCAATCCCGGGCAGCGCACCGGCCATCCGGCCGAACTTCCTGTCGGCTCAGATCGACCGCGACGCCACGGTCGCCGGCATGCAGATCGCCCGCAAGATCGTCTCGCATCCGTCGATGGCGAAGTACATCGCCTTCGAGAACAATCCCGGCGACAAGGTTCAGAGCTATGACGAGTGGCTGAGCTTCGCCCGCGGCAACGGTCAGACGACCTATCACGTCATCGGCACCTGCAAGATGGGCTCGGATCCGATGGCCGTGGTCGATGACCGGCTGCGGGTTCACGGAATCGCCGGGCTGCGGGTGATCGATGCCTCGATCATGCCGACCGTGCCCTCGGGGAACACCAATGCGCCCACGATCATGGTTGCCGAGAAGGGCGCGGACATGATCAAAGAGGATGCAAAGGCGGGCCTTCGGGCCGCCGCCTGAGGGAAACAGTGGGGGACGTGATGAAGCCTGTGAGGTCCATTCTCGCCATCCTGGCGATCGGGGGGCTGTTGGCGGCCTGTCACGGCTACGATCCCAAGACCGAGTCGAAGCGCGACATGCTGGCCGATTCCGGCTTCAAGGTCGTGTCGCTGAAGACGCCGGGCCAAGCGGCTTCGTTCAAGAAGCTGCCGCCGCACAAGCTCGTCCGCAAGACCTACAATGGCAAGCCGGTGTGGGTGTACGCCGACCCGACCATGTGCGGCTGCCTCTACATGGGCAGCCAGGACAACTACAACGCCTATATCAAGGAGGCGTCGAAGCAGATGATGACGACGGCGATGCGCGCCAACTTCGCCGACGACCCTTATAGCCCGACCGGCATGGACAACGCCGTCGACAGCGACTGGGATTGGGGCGAGTGGGGCAATCCCGGCTACTACGGCCTCAATTACTGAGGGCAAACCGACATCGAAACGCCCGGCGGAGCGATCCGCCGGGCGTTTTTCTTTTGGGCGGGCGCGAGAAGCTACTTCGGCTGCGTCGCCGGCACGCCGAGCGAGAGCATCAGGCGGTTGGCCCAGTTGAAGAACGAAGCTGCCCCGATCAGGTCGGCGATGGCGGCATCGTCGAGGCCGACGGCGCGCAGGCGCGTGACATGCTCCGCGCCGAAGGTCAGCGGCAGGGCGGTCAGCGCCACCGAGGCGGCGACGATCGCTTCCCACCGCTCATCGAGTTTGGCCTCGACGCCTTCGTCGAGCAGGCGCTGCACGTCGTCGACCCGCTTGGAGTAGGTCGCGGCGAAGCGGGCATGGACGGAGGCGCAGTAGATGCAGCCGTTCAGGCGCGACGTCGCCGCCGCCGCCAGCTCGCGCTCGGCGCGCGGCAGCCCGGCCTCGGGATTGTAGAAGATGTCCTTGTCTGTCCGCGTGCGCGCTTCCAGCACGTCGGGATCGCGTGCCAGCAGCCGGAAGTAGGGCGACTTCACGCGCGCCGCGTCGACCAGGCTCCTGATGTGGTGCTCGGTCATGTCGACTTCGGCCATCGGCTCGAGCCAGGGCAGCCAGTCGAGCATGTCGCGGGTGAAGACCACCGGCTCGGTGTGCGGCGGCGGCGTCAGGGTCTTGTCGGTGCTCATAGGGTGCTCGCGAGGACGCCCAGGCCGGCCACGACCCGGATCTGGTAGGACAGGAAGGAGACGAGCTGGGAGACCGTCACGATGTCGTCGGTCGACCAGCCGGCGTCGAGCAGCGACTGCAGCGATGCCGCCGATGAATCGCGCGGATGGAACACCAGCATGTGCGTATGCTCGAAGGCGGCGGCAAGGCGCGGGCCGAGGGCTGCCCGTCCGGCGTCGCTCACCTTCCAGGACGGACCCGGCGCATCCTCGACCGAAAGCGGGCCCTTGGGAAAGTGGCCATAGGGACCCTTCGTCCTGGCGGTCGCGACCTCGGCTGCGATGGCGGTGCGCAGAGCGGCGGTAAGCTTGGCCGCATAGTAGGCATCCGTCTTCGCCTCGCCGTGCAGGCCCGCGACGAAGGACGCGAGGGCGTGGCGCTCCTCGGCGCTGACGCCACCCGGCTCCTTGGGCTCGAAGAGGGAGGTGTAGCTCGCCTGCGCGTGCTTGCGCGCCTCGGAGCGCTGGGCGCGGATCGCGTCCAGCTTCGAGCCCGGTGCGATGCCCACCAGGCTGTCGATCACGTCTGTCATGCGACTTGTCTCGTCCCCGCTTTGACTTCCGGCGCCCAGCCCAATGCGGGCGCCACCTTGCCGGCAAACAACTCGATAGACCGCAGGATATATGGGTGCGGTGGATCGATCGAGTGAACCTGCATCGTGAGATCGGTCGAACGTTGCAGGGTGGAGTCGGCCTGCAGCGACGCGATCACCTCGTCGGGCGTGCCGATATGCACGTCCATGGCCCTGATCAGGTCGCCGACCAGGCTGCCCGAGCTGAAGTTGCCGGTGGCCGCCAGCCGGTGACGCATGCGCGACAGGCCGATCTCGGCCAGCCGCATTGCCTCCTTGTGGTCGTCGGCCACGAAGATGGTGCGCGAGGCCAGGATGCGCGGCTCGACGCCCTTGGGCAGCGCCTCGAGATAGGCGTCGAGCATCGGGTTCTGGATGTCGGCCAGCGAAGACTGCGGCGCTTCGGGAGGGCGGGGCTGGGTACGCGACAGCATCAGCCCGTCGCCCGCCAGGCCGGCGCGGCGCGCGCCCGACACGGTGAAGGTCGCCTGCCAGATGCGGTCGACCAGGCTCGGGCTCGACGGATAGAGCTTGTCGCCGCCGGGCAGAGTGCCGCCCGACCACGCGGTCTTGAGCAGGGCGAGATTGTTGTCGAACAGCGCGTGCCGCTGGTCGCTTTCGAGGCCGAAGGCGGTGAAGGCCGAGAGGTTGCCGCCCGGTCCGACGCCGACTTCGAGGCGGCCCTCGCTCATCAGGTCGGTGACGGCGGCATCCTCGGCGACGCGGATCGGCAGTTCCAGCGGCAGGGTGACGATGCCGGTGCCGAGCCGGATGCGCGACGTATGGGCCGCGGCGTGCGCCAGGAACACGAAGGGGGCAGGCAGGCCGCCCTCACCTTCATGAAAATGGTGCTGGGCGATCCAGGCCGAATCGAAGCCGCACTTCTCGGCCTGCACGATCTGCTGGGTGGCCAGCCGGTAGCGTTCGGCCGCGTCCACCTGGTCGAGCAGGCGGGTGAAGAAGCCGAGGCGCTTGATGGGAAACGTGGTCATGGGCTCAACCTTGGGGGAAGTTCGGGTGGAACGGCAAGCACCGGCACGCCAGGCACCGGCAGGCCGCGGCCGGGGATGGCGTCGATCAGCTCACGCGTATAGGCGCTGTCGGGCCGGCCGAAGACGGTCTCGATCGGACCGCCATCCACCTGCCGTCCCTTGTGCATGACCGACACGGTGTCCGAGATCTGCCGGACCACGGCGAGGTCGTGGGAGACGAACAGGTAGGTGAGGCCCAGCGTCTTCTGCAGTTCGTCGAGCAGCGACAGGATCTGCGCCTGCACCGTGACGTCGAGGGCGGAGACTGCCTCGTCGAGCACCAGCACGCGCGGGTCGAGAACCAGCGCCCGGGCGATCGCCACGCGTTGCCGCTGGCCGCCCGACAGAGCGCGCGGATGGCGCTCGAGGAAGTTCTCGGAAAGTCCGACCCTGGCCAGCATGTCGCGCACCTTGGGGGCACGGTCGGCGGCGGGGATCGGCTCGAAATTGAGCAGAGGTTCCTCGACGATGCGGGCGATGGTCTGGCGGGGATCGAGCGAACCGAAGGGGTTCTGGTAGACGAGCTGGATGTGCTTGCGGAACTGCCGCAGCTTCTCGCCCTTCAGGGTGGTGAGATCGACTCCGTCGACCAGAATGCGCCCGGCCGTCGGCTTGATGAAGCCGACGACGCTGCGAATGGCGGTCGTCTTGCCTGAACCCGATTCGCCCACGATGGCGTGGGTGGTGCCGCGCCGGACCTTGAAGGACAGGTCGTCGACCGCGCGGAACGACTTGGCCTCGCCGCCGCTCACTGGGAAATCGTGCGTGAGGCCCGTCACCTCGATGGCGAAGTCCTGGCTCTCGATCCCGGGCCGTGCCGGGCGCGGTTTGCCGAGCGACGGCGCATCGGCCAGCAGGCGGCGCGTATAGGCGCTGCGCGGGGCCGCGAGCATGTCCTTCACGGGTCCCTGTTCCTGGATGCGCCCGTTCTGCAGCACGACGAGGCGATCGGCACGGTCGGCGGCGACACCGAGATCGTGCGTCACCAGCAGGACCGCCGTGCCGCTCTCGCGGCGCAATTCGTCGATCAGGTCGAGGATGCGCCGTTGCACGGTGACATCGAGCGCGCTGGTCGGCTCGTCGGCCACGATCAGCGCCGGATTGAGGGCGACGGCGATGGCGATCAGCACGCGCTGCTTCATGCCGCCGGAGAGTTCGTGCGGATACTGACGCGCGCGCATCTCGGCCGGCGTCAGGCCGACCCGCTCCAGCAACTCGATCACTCGCGCGTGGATTGCCTTGCGGTCGCCGCGCTTGTGGATCTGCAGCACCTCGGCGAGCTGCGAGCCGATGGTGCGCACCGGATTGAGCGAGCTGCCGGGATCCTGCGGGATCAGGCTGACGACGGCGCCGCGGATGGAATCCAGCCGCTTCTGCGACCAGTGCGTGATGTCTGTGCCGTTGAGGCGGATGGTGCCGCTCTCGACCCGGCCGTTGCCCGCCAGCAGCCCGAGCGTTGCCTGGGCCGTCGTGGTCTTGCCGGAACCGGATTCGCCCACCAGCGCCACCACTTCGCCCGGCGCCACGCTGAAGGAGACGCCGTGCACGACGCGTTGTTCGCGGTCGCCCGTCTTGTAGGCAATCGCCAGGTCTTCGACCTGGAGGATGGGGGTGACGGTCATGGCGCGGTCCTGCCCAGCGCCTTGCTGATGCGGTCGGCGGAGAGCACGACCAGCACGACGACGAGGCCGGGCGCTGCGGTGAGCCACCAGGCACGCGACAGGTAGTTGCGGCCCTCGGCGATGAGCAGGCCCCATTCCGGCGTCGGCGGTGGTGCGCCGTAGCCCAGGAAGCCCAGCGTCGAGATGGCGAGGATGGCCGAGCCGAACTGCAGGGCGGCCAAAGCGATCACCGAGGTGAGCGAATTGGGCAGGACATGGCGGTAGAGCACGGCCCAGAAGGTGCCGCCGCTGCCGTACGCCGCCTCGACATATTCGCTGCGCCGCACCCGCATGACCTCGGAACGCGCCAGCCGGGCGAAGCGGGCGATCGCCACCGCGCCGACCGCGACGGCAACGTTGATCGTACCGAAGCCCAGCAGCACGATGATACTGAGCGACAGGAGCAGCGAGGGCACGGCGAGCATCGAATCGACCAGTCGCATGATCACCGCGTCGATCCAGCCCCCTCGCGCCCCGGCGATCAGCCCGAGCAGGGTGCCGAGGATCAACCCCACGGTGACGGCGACGAAGGCGCCGGACAGCGAGTGGCGGGCGCCATAGACGATGCGGGCATAGACGTCGCGACCCAGCCCGTCGGTTCCCAGGACATGCTCGGCGCTGGGCGGCCGGAGCTGCTCGCCCGGTACGCCTTCGGTGCCGCTGTAGACGGTGAAAAGGGACGGCAGGGCCGCCCACGTGAGCACGATCAACACAACGGCCCAGGCCAGAGCCAACGTTACCGGCACGCGCTTGAACCGTGTGGTCCAGCGGGCAGGAGTGTCGGCCATCGAGCCGCTTGCGGTTTCTGCGGTCATGTCGCGGCTCCCACCTTGGTGCCAAGCCGGGGGTCGAGCACCGGATAGAGCAGGTCGACGATCAGGTTGATGGTGACGAAGGCGAGGGCGGAGATCACGACGATGGCCTGCAGCACCGCCGTGTCATGATTGCCCACGGCCTGGTAGGTGAGCCCGCCGAGGCCGCTGAGGCCAAACACCGCCTCGGTGACGACGGCACCGGCCAGCAGCTCGCCGAACAGGACGCCGGCGATGGTCAGTGTCGGCATGATGGCGTTGCGCGCCACGTGCCGCCACAGGACCCAGTTGCGCGAGGCGCCCTTGGCGCGGGCGACGGCGACGAAGGGCTGCGCCAGCACCTGGTCGATGTTGCGCATCAGGATCTGCGCCAGCGGCGCGGAGATCGGAATGGCGAGCGTCAGGACCGGCAGGACCAGCCGCTCGACCGGGCCGGGACTGATGACCGAGACGAGGCCGAGCTGAAACGAGAAGATCTGGATCAGCATGATGCCGAGCCAGAAGACCGGCACGGAGATGAACAGCGACGGCAGGGCCTGCAGCCCGGCGCGCAGCCATTCCATGCCCACCATGTTCGAGACGGTGGCCAGGATGATGGTCAGGATCAGGGCTGCGACGAAGGCCAGCGACGCAAGCAGCAGGGTCGGCGGCAGGTTGGTCGCGAGCTGTTGGCTCACCGGCACGCCGGCCTGGATCGAGATGCCGAAATTGCCGGTGAGGAAGTTGCCGACGGTCGTGAAATAGCGCTCCCACAGCGGCCGGTCCGCGCCGTAGGAAGCGCGGATCTCGGCGATCTGATCGGCCGAGAGACCCATGTCGGGGCTCATGAACTTGATCATGATCGCATCGCCCGGCAGCACCTGCAGCAGGAGGAAGGCGGCTGTGAAGGTGAGCGCCAGAACGGCCAGGGCCTGCCCGACCCGTCCCAGGAGGTAGCGCGCCATGATCTCCCTGCGCCTACTTCGCGATCCAGGTGGCGTAGAAGCTCGGGCGACCCACGGCCTCGAAGGTGAAGTCCTTGACCTTCGGTGACGCGGCGAAGGCCTGCGGCTCCTCGAAGATCGGGATCACGTATCCCTGGTCGATCACATAGGCCTGCACTTCGCCCACCAGCGCGATGCGCTTCACGGGATCGGTCGCGGCGGCGATGTCCTCGAGCAGCGTGTTGAGCTTCTCGTCGACGAAGGTCTGGACCTTGTTGCTGACGCCGCCCTTCTGCAGAAGGATGTTGCGCGTCGTCGGATAGTACTGGCTGCGGATGACGTCGGGATCAGCGCGGCCGACCATGGCCGGGGCGACGGGCGTCTTCAGCGGGTCGAGACTGTCGGCGACGCGGCTGCCGGCATCGCCCGCCAGCACGTTCAGCTTGACGCCGACCTTGGCCCATTGCTGGGCAACCAGTTGCAGAGTCTCCTTGTTCTGCGGCTGCGGCGGCGATTCGTAGGCCTGGAGCACCAGCTCCTTGCCGTCCTTCTGGCGCAGGCCCTTCGGGCCGATCGTCCAGCCGGCTTCGTCGAGCAGCTTGGCAGCCAGTGCCGGGTCGTAGGCAAGCTTGGCCGACTGATCGACATAGCCCTGGGCGGTCGAGGCGATGATCGACTTGGCCTGCGGATAGTTGGCCGAGAACAGCGTCGCCACGATCTCCTTGGTGTTGGTGGCGTGCAGCAGCGCCTTGCGCACGCGGATGTCGGAGACCAGGGGATTGTCGGGGCGGAACACGACCGTGTTGTTCACGCCGCGCGTGGACGCTGCATAGATGACGAAGCCCTTCGACTGGACCTGCTTCTCGTCATAGGCCTGGACCTGGCGGATGACGTTGGCCTGGCCGGCCAGCAGGGCGCCGATGCGCACGCTGTCCTCGGGCGTCACGACGTACTTGATGCCGTCGAGGTTGGCGCGGCCCTGATGGGCGAGCTTGGTGGGACCCCACTTATAGTCCTTGCGCGCCTCCATCACGAGCTCACGGCCGAGCACTTCGCTCTTAACGACGAACGGGCCCGAGCCGATGATCTTGGTGGCGTCGCCCAGCGCGTCGAACGGCAGCGCCAGCGTCTTCAGCGACACCAGCCCGGAGCCGATCACCGACGTGCCCTGCAGGAAGCCGACCGAGGGCTTGGTGAAGAAGAACTTGACGGTCAGCGGATCGACGACCTCGCTGCCCTTGTAGTTGGTGATGACCTCGGAAACCGGCTGCTTCAGCGTCTTGTTGCCCAGCCCGTAGGTGTCGAAGTTCTTCGCGACGGCCGCGGCGTCGAGCGGCGTGCCGTCGGAGAAGGTGACGCCCGGCCGGATCTTGAAGGTGTATTCGGTGGCGTCGGCGTTGACCGTCCAGCTCTCGGCGATCCACGGCTCGATCTCGAGCGTCTTCGGATTCTGGTAAGTGAGCTTGTCGGTGATCTGGTTGAGCACCCCGCCATTGGGATAGAAGCCCCCGGCCGGCGGGTAGAGATTCGTGTGCGGCTGCTGCTCCAGATAGATCAGCGTCCCGCCCTTGGTGACCGCGGTTTGGGCCGCTGCACTTCCCGCAAGGACGGCGATGGATGCGAGCGACGCGAACGCGCCGGCCAGAAACCGCTGGTACTTCATCTGAATCACGACAACCCCCTCGAGCCTTTAGGGCACGGGAATCGCCATGCAGAATTTAGGCCGAATCTCGCCGTGCGAGCAGGATATATGGCCGTGGGGTTCCGGCAATTACACAGAGCAGATTGTCAAAATAGGCGGCGCGACGGAGCAGGACTTGCTGCCTGCCCCGTCGGGAGAAGGAAAATTATCCGCCGAGCAGAGCGGCGGACGGCGCCAGCTCCTTGCGCTCCACCTTCTTCACGATCTCGGTGAGCCTGGCATGGGTCGGCGCCTTGACGCCGATATAGTCGCCGCGCTCGGCGATGTAGCCATTCATGAACTCGATCTCGGTGCGGCGGCCCTTGATGATGTCCTGCGCCATCGAGGGGCGCTGGATGTCGGCGCGCGGATTGGGGTTGGTATTGGAGCCGGGCCGCAGGATCGCCTCGACTTCGTCGAGGGCCGCCTTGTCGTCCTCCGACGCGCGGGCCAGCAGTTCGGGCTCGAACTTGCCGATCTTCTCGATGTGGTAGCCCAGCGCCTGGCCCACCCGCACGGCCTCGCCGCCCAGCTTGATCGAGAAGCGGCGCACCGCGTCGTTACGGTCGCAGTCGGTGCCGGTCATGCCGGTGGCCGCCGAGACGCCGTTCTTCATGCCGTTCTGGCAGAGCTTGGACCAGCGCTCGCCCCACAGGTTGGTCGTGGTCTTGGCGCTGTCGATCATGCCGACCATCTCGCGCAGTTCCTCGACCCGCTTGGTGATGCGGCCATGGACCTCGCCGACGCGGAAGACGGTGTGCTTGTCGCCGCCCTTGGAGACGGTGCGGCGGATCTTGCCGGCTTCGTACATGTCGACCGAGATCAGCGAAGCGACCATGCCGACCGTCTTGCCCCAGCCGACGACACCGGCGATGCGCTCCTCGTTCAGGCAGTTCTGCAGCGACACGACGTAGCCGTCCGGCGCCAGATACTGCTTGATCAGCGCCGTCGCCCATTCGGTGTCGTAGGACTTCATCGACACGAAGGCGATGTCGATCGGCTTCTGGCGCGACAGGTCCTGCATCTCCGTGAGATGCATGGTCTTGGCCTTGGTGACCGTGAACTTCTCTTCCGGCGTCACGCCGTCGAGTTCGAGCCCGTTCTTGCGGATGGTCTCGATGTTCTCCGGCCAGAAATCGATCAGGGTGACGTCGAGACCCGCTTGCGCGAGATAGCCGCCGACATAGCCGCCCAACGCTCCCGTGCCGACGACTGCGATTCTCTTGCCCATCCTGATCTCCTTTGAAGCTGTTCGTTAAGGTGCGACGCGCGGCTCTTTGCGCGCGCGGTCGAGATAGCGTTCGGCGTCCTCGGCCAGCAGCAGCCGGTCGGCCATTAGTTGCGTGACGACCGCCTGGACCCTGGCCACGTAGTAGGCACCGCTCCTGTAGCGCTCGGCGATCGAGAGGCGCGGATCGCCCGTGGCTTCCCTCGCGGCCTTGTCGAGTGGAAACGGCAGGCAGCTGCCGTCGCGGTCGGCGATCTCGCCGGCGGGGTAGGGCGCCTTGTATTCGTTCCAGCCCGTATAGGTGGCGAGTGGCACGGCGATGTCGGGCAGGCGGATGCCGGCGACCTCGTTGCCGTCGGCGTCGACCTTGCTGACCAGCGTGAGATAGGTCTTGTCGGAAGCGACGGGCTTCACCCAATCGCCCGGCGGCGCCACGGTGTTGGTGGTGCGCACGATCGCGGCGCCTGGCACGGCGGGAAAGCCGGTCTTGTCGGGCTCGACCAATGTGCCGGCAGCCAGCGTCGGAACGCGGCTGGGCGGCGGTTCCTTGCCCGAAACGACCCAGTCGTCGAGCGCGACCAGCAGAGCGCGAACCGCCGGCATCGGATTGTGCGGGTTGCGCGGATTGAGGTTCGGACCGGGATCGGTCGTGGCGCCGGCGCGGCCGCCATGCTGTGTCCCTGCGATCATGTAGACGCGGGAGTTCTGCGGCAGGGTCACGTCTTTCGTGCCCAGCGGATCAGTGTGCAGCAGCGAGGCGCCCTTCTGCCAGTATTCGGTCGAGGTGTTGGTCTCGATCAGCAGCGGATCGCTGTCGTCGCCGCGGAACAGCGAGCCGCTTTTGCCGGTCAGAGGATCGTCTAGCGCAGCCGTCGAGAACGGAAACTCGTTCTCGGGGAAGCCGTGATCCTCGTGCTGGGTGTTGGTGCGTGCCGGCTGGGCGAACGGCGTGTTGAAGAACACGCGGCCGACGCCCGCGATGTGGCTATGGATGCCGTCGAACACGCGGCGTCCCTGTTCGTCGCGGTTGAAGCCTTCCGAGATGTGATTGCGCAGGTAGCGGCCGGCCTGGGAGAAGCCGATGGCCAGCGCATGCGTCATGGGCCGGCCCGTGGCCTTCATCGAATCGGGCGAGTGGCGCAGCCAGCTCACCACGTCGCGCGTCGCCGCGAAGCCCAGGCCCTGGACCTTGGGGTTCTTCGCTTCATAGTGGAATTCGTAGAGGAAGCCGGGCTTCGCCTGCGTGCCCTCGCGCAGCCTGATCGAGCGGGCGTCGACGAACGACCATTGGTTCAGCGGCAGTTCGCGCGGCTCGTCGTCGGCGCGTTCGCGCACGGTGAGGCGCGCGCGAGGCTGTTCGAGCGTGGCGGCCTCGTGCGAGAGTTTGAATGCTTCCAGCACGCCGACGCGCGTTCCCGAGACCCATTCCTCGCGAACCGTCTGCACGATCGGCTGGCCGTTGTCGGTCGCGACCGGCGCCGTCAAAGCGAGGCCCATGTTGGCGCGCGGCGCATCGGGATCCCAGCCCGACCAGACGATCGTGTACCCGAGGCGCAGCGGAAAGGCATTGCCGAGATCGGCCACGGCCTTCGGATCGTTCACGCCCTGCGGGCCGTCGGCGATGTTGCCGAAAAGCATCTTTCGGCCGCGATTGTTCACTTCGTAGAGGATGCGCCCATTGCCGCGTGTAGGGTCCTTGGGCCGCAGGATGAAGACGCTGGTCGCGTACTCGACCTTGCCGGCGGCGTTGCGCGGTGCCTTGTCGATCAGGGCGATGCCGCGGTTGGCGGGCGACGTCGGATCGACCTCGCCGCGCGCGACGGCGATGACCCGCTCATAGGCGCCGGCCTCGCCGAACGCGGCGCCGTCGGCGAGCGGTTCGACCTTCTCGATCTCGAGCGAGAGAAGCACTAGGCCCTGGCTTCCGCCTGGACCTCTTCCGCCGGGAAGTTCAGCTCCACGCCGACGCCGTCGGGATCGTAGAGGAAAATCTGGGCCGCGCCGGTGCGCGGCACGATCTGCTCGCGGAACTTCACGTTCTTCGACTGCAGGCGCTTGCGCACGCCGGGCAGGTCGCTGGCGGCGAAGGCGATATGGTCGAATCGGCCGGTGTCGTCGAATTTCTTCTCGGTGCCGCGTACGATGATGCCTTCGCGTGGCTTGCGCTCACCCAGCAGGTGCACCGTGGCCACGCCGCCGGAATAGAGCCAGTAGCCGGGGAAGCCGAGCGGCGGGCGGTCGCCATTCTCGAGACCCAGCACGTCGCAATAGAAATCCTTGGTGGCTTCGAGGTCGGAGGGCTCGATCGTGTAGTGCTGAAGGGGGCCAAGCGGCATGGTCGGTCTCCGGGGGGCGGTTCAGACGAAGGTGAGGTCGGCGTCGGCACCCATCATCCAGGCGCCCACGGTCTCGAAATGGGAAAGCCGGCCCTGCAATTGCTGGGTCACGGTGTGGATGTCGCGGAACCGCCGCTCCAGCGGATGGTTCTCGAAGATCGCCGTGGCGCCCGCCGCATTGTAGGCGAAGTCGACGGCGTCCTTGGCCCTGTGGATGGCGTTCGTCGCGGCCATGCGGATGGTAATTCGCTGCTCGACGGTGATCTTGTTGCCGGCCGAGAGGTCTTTCCAGATGCCGGCCATAGACTGCAGCACGAAGGCGCGCGAGGCGCGGAGATTGACCTCGGCCTGAGCCAGGTTCGATTGCACCACGGCATTGTCGCGCAGCGGGCTCTTCAGCCCGCGCGGGACCTTGTTGCGCGCGACGTCGAGGAAGGAGTCGAGTGCACCGCGGGCGATGCCGCAGGCCACGGCAGCAAAACCGACCTGATAGCAGGTGCCGGCGCCCATCCTGTAGAGCGGCCCGCTTTCGCGGCATTCGAGCTCGAAGTCGCGCGTGATCGAATGGTCGGCGCGCACGAAGAAATCGGTGAGCGCAAACTGGTCGCTTGCCGTGCCGCGCAAGCCCACCGTGTTCCAGATGTCGGTCCACTGAACGTCGCCGGTGCGCACCAGCATGGTGCGCTCCTGCTGCCGGCCCGTGTCGTCCAGGCGCGGCGAGCCGTCCGCCTTGAAGATCGGGCAGTGGGCGCCCAGCCAGGTGGCATGGCGGCCGCCCGAGGCGAAGGCCCAGACGCCCGTCACCATGTAACCGCCCTCGCATTCGATCGCCTTGACCCTGGGGCCCGGACCCCAAGCCAGCACGGCGCGCGGATCGTCGCCGAAGATCGCGCGGGCGACCGGCAGGTCGAGATAGGCCGCCGACATGGCGCAGCCGCCGGCCTGGCTCAGGCACCAGGCGGTGGAAGCGTCACCTCGGGCGATCGTCTCGATCACATGGAAGAACGTCACGGGATCGGTCTCGATCCCGTTCGACGTTCTCGGCAGGAGCAGGCGGAACAGCCGCGCCGCGTGGAGCTTGTCGAGAAGCGCCGGCGGCAGCCGGCGCGTCTCCTCGATCTCGCTGGAAGCGGCCTCGACGGCCGGGCGAACGGCCTCGGCACGGGAGATGACGGCGGGGTCGCCGGCGAGATCGGCGGTGGACGGGATCAGCGTATCCACGATCATCCTCTTCGAAAATGCGTGTGCATCAGGCGGGAGCCAGTTCCCTGTCGATCTGCGCGATCGACTTGCCCTTGGTTTCCATCCCGAAGAAATAATAGACCACCCCGGCCATCAGGAACCAGCAGCCGAGATAGAGAAAGGCGGTCGGAATCTCGGGCAGCGGCACGTCGGGCTTCAGGTAGTTGTTCGACCCGACGATCAGCGCGAGGCCGAGCGGCCCGATGATCTTTCCGATGCCCCCGAACCCGTAGGCCGAACCCATGCCGGTGGTCCGGAGGTGGGATGGCCAGACTTCGGCCGCATAGGGACCCACGATCGCGAAGCCGCCATCGGCAAAGAAGAAGGCCAGGGCCAGGATCAGCCACAGGGCCGACATGCCCATGATCGTCGCATCGTAGTTGTAGCCTGCGAGGATGATGAGCACCCCCGCACCCAGCCCGATCAGTCCGCCGCCCGCCCGCCGTCCGATCTTGTCCGACAGGTAGGAGAAGGACAGGCGGCCGAGGAAGCCCATGACGGTGAGCAAGATCATCATCTTGGCGGCTTCCTGCGGCGTCACCTTCAGGAGCAGCACGAACAGCGAGGGCGCCCACAAGGTGACGCCGTAAACGCCTGTCTGCGCCCCGGCATTGCCGAGCCACGAAACCAGCAGGCTGCGCGGATACTTGAAGAGTTCGAACCAGTTGGCCTTGGGTGGTTCGACGATCGGCGCCCTCGGGAGAGGCAGCTCCTCGGGCTTCATCTGCAGCGCCCACGCCAGCGACGTGCGGGCCTCCTCGTAGCGGCCCTGGCGTACGAGCCAGACCGGCGATTCCGGTACCCACAGGCGAACCAGCAGGACCACGAGCGACGGCAGCACACCGATGGCGAACAGCAGGCGCCACTGATCGGCGCCCATGAAAGCGCCCAGCACCGCACCCAGGCCGACGCCGAGCGGGATCACGCAGGTGACGAGACCGCCCACCCAGCCGCGCTTGCGCGCCGGCACGAATTCCTGGACCAGCGGGAGGTCGACGCAATAGAGGCCGCCGACGCCGAAGCCCACGAAGAAGCGCATGATGGTGATGTAGATCCAGCCGTTCTCCGGCGTGAAGTAGAGCAGGCCGGTGGCGATCGAGAAGTTCAGCACCGTGCCGATGAACACCTTGCGGCGGCCGATGCGGTCGGCGAGCCAGCCCCAGATGTAGGCGCCGAGGATGGCGCCGACGCCCGACGACAGCAGCACGATGGCCGACTGTCCGAAAGTGAGCTTCCAGGGGCCGATCAGGAACGCGAGGACGAAACCGATCAGGAAGTAGTCGAAGAATTCGAGTGCGTCGCCGATCACCGCCGCGGCGATGATCTTCTTCTGGTTGCCGGTCAGTCTGGTCTGCCGGTCGAGAACGTCGAACATGGCATTTCCCCCGTGCGCTTTTGTTTGGGGCGCCTGTCGCGCACTCTTCAGTGCGTCCCTGCCGTCACGCTACGCCCCGGTCCGAGCGACCGGCAAGACGGCGGCCTCTGTCCTGTTTGCCCGTCGAAATGCATCGCTGCATGGCAGCCTCCTCCTTTGCTAAAGAGAAGGGGACATTGGGGGAGATCGTCATGCATTGGACCGACCGCCGGACACGTTTCCGGGCGCTGCTCGCGGGCGAGCGCTGCATCCATCCGGGCTCGGTGTTCGACCCGATCTCCGCGCGCATTGCCGAGGATCTCGGCTTCGAGATCGGCATGTTCGCGGGGTCCGTCGCCTCCATGACCGTGCTGGGCGCCCCCGACCTCATCGTGCTCACCTTGAGCGAGTTCGCAGGACAGGCCTACCGCATCAACCGGGCGGGCGGCCTGCCGCTCATGGTCGATGCCGACCATGGCTACGGCAATGCGCTGAATGCCCGCCGCACCGTCGAGGAACTCGAGACTGCCGGCGTCTGTGGCCTCAGCCTCGAAGATACCGATCTGCCGACGCCCTACGGCACCACCGCGCCGCGGCTGATCTCGATCGACGAAGGCGTCGCCAAGATGAAGGCGGCGCTCGGCGGGCGGCAGGACCCGGCACTCTGCATTGCCGGCCGCACCAGCGCGATCTCCATGACCGGGCTCGAGGATGCGATCGCCCGCGGCAAGGCGTACGAGGCCGCCGGCGTCGATGCCTTGTTCTTCGTCGGCGTCCGCACCCGCGCCGAACTCGACGCGATCTCGGAAGCGACGACTCTGCCGATTATTCTCGGTGGCGTGTCGGGCGACCTCACCGATCTCGCCTATCTCGGTGCGCGCCGCGTCCGCCTCGCCCTGCAGGGCCACCAGCCCTTCGCCGCGGCCGTGAAAGCCGTGTACGACACGCTGAAGGCGCTGCGCGACGGCACGCAGCCTTCGAAGCTGCAGGGCGTGGCCAGTCCGGAACTGATGAAGAAGGTCACGCGCGACGCCGACTATGCGCGCTGGACGAAGGACTTCCTGGGCTAGGGCCGAGTAGGACGCGCGCGTCAGCCCGTGGGAACAAGCGTGACGGCGACCCCGTAGGAATGGGAGTCGCCGCCCAGGATGACGCCGCGCAGCGGACTCACGTCGGAGAAGTCGCGACCCCAGGCCACGGCGACGTGATCCTCATGCGCGATCAGGTCGTTCGTTGGGTCGAGATGAATCCAGCCTGTCTCCCCGCCGCACCACACGGCCACCCAGGCGTGGCTGGCATCGGCGCCGCGCAGGGCGAGTTCGTCCCTCGAGTGGATCGTGCGGATGTATCCGGAGACGTAGCCCGCCGCGAGACCGTGGGCGCGCAGGGCCGCGATCTGCACATGGGCGAAATCCTGGCAGACGCCGGCCTTGCCGGCGAAGACATCGGCGAGCGGCGTCGAGATGTCGGTGGCACCGGGATGATACTCGAAGTCGGCCTTGATGCGCGACGTCAGTTCCCGCGCGGCCTCGAGGATGGGACGTCCGGGCGTGAAGGACTGCGCGCCATAGGCCCGTAACGCCTCGACGCTCGGCACGAGTGGCGACTCGTGGGTGAACTCGCTGGCCTCGACGGGCTTGGGGAATCCGTTCCCGAGAAGCGCGGCCCTGATGTCTTCCCAGGCCGGTGTCGAGCCGGCCGCCGGCGGATCGGGAAAGCACACGTCGACTTCGGCCCGCACCTCGATGTCGAAGCGCGTGTGCGGCTTCTCGATGCGGTAGATGTCGATGAGGTTGCCGAAATGGTCGACATGCTGGACGGCGAGTGCCGGCGCCGGGTTGGTGTCGATGCTGATCGCGGCGACCTTCTGGCCGGGGAAATTGCGGGCGCGCAGGTGCGCGATGTGGTGCGCCGAATCGACCGTGCTGGCGTAGGTGTAGGTCGTGCGGTGCGAGAGCAGGTACTGCATGCTCAGTCTCCGCCCGAGGAGCCGACGGCCTGGGCTGCCGGAACGTGGGAGAAGTAGGCGCGCGTGATCGCCTCGGAGAGCTTGTCGAGCTGCTGTTCCATGTCGGACGCGACGTCGCGCAGCATGGCCAGCGCCAGCCCCTCGTGGCGCCACGCCTGCTCGTCGCCGTTGAACTGACGGACGACGGCTTCCAGGTCCACTTCCAGAGAATCGGGCAGCGCAGCCACCCGGACGCCCGACGCGCGTGCCAGGTAGTCGAGATGGCCCTTGATGGTGCGCAACTGGAAAATCAGGCCACGTGGATTGGCGTCGTCGAGGATGACCAGGTCGAGCACGGGTGCCGGCTGCAGCTGCCCGAGATAACGCGTGCGATAGGTGATGGTGCTGTCGCACAGTTCGAGCGCCAGCCGCATCGCGGCGTACCAGTCGATTGGAGACTGGGTGAAGGGCCCGAGCGCCCCGGTCAGCACGTGTAGCGCGCGTTCGATGCGGCGGCCGAGATCGAGGAATCGCCAGCCGGTCCCGCGCGTCATGTTCTCCTGTGCCAGACCCGAGAGGGTGGCGACGAAGCGCACGATCTCGTCCAGGGCGGCGAGCAGCGGGTCGAGGTTGCCGCGCGCCGCCAGCAGGCGTTTGCGGACCTCGACCATTTCCGGGCCGGCGGCCGTCGTCATGTCGACGGAAAAGCGGTCGCGCATGGTGGCGGTGAGCCGCTGGATGCCGTCGAGCACGGTGGCGAGGCCGCGATCGTCGGCCGCGACGGCTGCCAGGCCCTGCTGGAACAGGGCGCTCTCGGGCGGAGCCAGGGCCGACGTGTGATCCATCAGGTTTGCCGTGTCGAGCAACCGGCCGAGCAATCTGAGCTCGATGGCGTCGCGCGGGCCCACGGCGCCCTGCGCGACGCGCGCGGCCGTGGTGCGCAGGAGACGCGCATCGTTGTCGAGGCGTTCGATGTAGCGGCCGAGCCAGAAGAGATTGTCCGCGACCCGGCTCTGCAGGTCGGCGGTGCCGCGTTCGACGGCCAGCTGGTGAAAGCGCCGGGTGGTCGGCAGCTGCACGTCGGCCGCGTCCTCGGCCAACACCCAGACGTCCTTCAGCGTGCCGTGCAGGCGGTTCAACGAACGCAGGGCGGTGTCGCCATCGGGCTCGCGCGCGAGGCCGCCCGGCAGCACGTGATACGTATCGTGGTCGGCGACGACGAAGGCGCGCAGCACGACGGCGGACGGTACCAGCGACTGCCCGTCCCACTTCGGCGTGAGCGACGGGGTCATGGGATACTGGGCGACGAACTGACCGGGCTGGGCGCGAATGCGGTCGACCAGCGCCGCGCGCTCGGCCGGTTCCAGCATGCCCACGACGATGGGCTCGCGGTCCTGGCCGAGGCAGGGGCGTACGATCATAAGGTCGAGATTGGCCAGGGCGAAGCTCAGCGCCGCCGACTCGCCCAGCCACCAGACGTCGAGCGACGGCATCCGCAGCTTCTCGCCCAGCAGGTGTTCGCTCAGCCGCTCCAGAAACGGCATGAGGGCCGGAGTCTCGACCACCCCCGATCCCAGCGCATTGGCGAGCGAGATTTTGCCGTTGCGCGTGGCTTCCACCAGGCCGGTAACGCCCAGCGCGGAATCGGCACGCATTTCCAGCGGGTCGGTGAAGGCGCTGTCGAGGCGCCGCAGCAGCACGTGCACGGGCCGCAGGCCGGCGAGCGTCTTGATCGAGACCTGGCCGTCGCGCGCGACCATGTCGCCGCCCTCGACCAGCGGGACGCCGAGCACGCGCGACAGATAGACGTGCTCGAAATAGGTGGCCGACAGCGAGCCCGGCGTCAGAACCGCCATGTTGGGCTGCGACACGGCGGCCGGCGCCATCGATCGCAGCGATTCGTGCCAGCGATCGACGAAGGGCCGCAGGTGGCGGACGGGAATGGAACGGAAGGCCTCGGGCAGGCTGCGCGCCAGCACGCGCCGCATTTCGAGAGCGTAACCCACGCCCGCCGGCAACTCGGTATGGTCGGCCAGGACGTGCCAGCGGCCGCTGCTCAGGCGCACCAGATCGACCGCATAGTTGCCGAGGAATCGCCTAGGCGCGACGCCGTCGGTGACCCGGGCAGGCCGCAGGAAATGCCGGTTGGCATGAACCAGCATCGGCGGAAGCAGCTGCTCTTTCAGCAGTGTCTGCGGGCCGTAGACATCGGCCAGCACGCGGTCGAGCAGCGTGGCGCGCTGGATCAGGCCCGCTTCTATGCCTGCCCATTCGTCGGGCGTGATCACCATCGGCAGCGGATCGAAGGTCCAGCGGGCTGCCCCGCGATCGTCCAGGAGGTTGACGGTGGCGCCCGATTCCTCGAGCTGCCGGCGTGCGCTCTCGACCCGTTCGCCGAGCCCATTGGGCAGCGAGCGGATGACGCTCAGGATGCCTTGCCAGTGATAGCGGATCGACTTCTGGCCGGTGACCAGTTCGTCGTACGCGCTCGCCGGCGAGGAAGAGAGGCCGCGCAACGACTCCATGGGCCCGGAAACAGAAGTGAAAACGAACGGTTGGACTGCCTGTGAGGCGGGCGACTATAGGCCCTGGGCCCGCCGCAGGTCGAGCGTCAGCGGATGCTCGGGATTGTCGAGCGGCCGCGGTTCCGGAGAGGGTCCGCCGGTGTGTCCGATGGCGAAGAAGCGGGCCCGGCGGCGCGCTTCGGCCTCGTTGGCATTGACAGGCACGCGATCGTAGTTGCGGCCGCCCGGATGGGCCACGTGATACGTGCAGCCGCCGATCGAGCGGCCGCTCCACGTATCGTGGATGTCGAAGGTGAGGGGCGCGTGTACGCCGATGGTCGGGTGCAACGAGTTCGCCGCCGCCCACGCGCGATACCGTACACCCGCAACGTATTCACCGGCCGTGCCGGTTGCGCGCAGCGGCAGTTTCCAGCCATTGCAGGCGATGACATGGCGCTGATCGTTCAGACCGGCGACCTTGACCTGCAGTCGTTCCACCGTGGAATCGACATAGCGCACCGTGCCGCCGCCACCCGGCTCCTCGCCCAGCACGTGCCACGGTTCCAGCGCGTGGCGAAGCTCGAGTTCGAGCCCCCGCTGCGCCACTTCGCCCAGTCTTGGGAAGCGGAACTCGAAATGCGGCGCGAACCACTCCGGTGAGAAGGCGTAACCAGCCTCGCCGAGGTCGGACAGCACGTCGTTGAAGTCCTGCCAAACGAAATGCGGCAGCATGAAATCGTCGTGCAGGCGTGTGCCCCAGCGGCTGAGCGGCCGCTCGTAGGGATGGTCCCAGAATTTGGCGACCAGGCCGCGTAGCAGCGCCTGCTGCGCCACGCTCATGCGCCAGTGCGGCGGCATCTCGAAAGCACGAAGTTCCAGCAGCCCGCGGCGACCGGCGGCGGCATCCGGCGTGAACAGTTTGTCGATGCAGAATTCGGTGCGATGGGCATTGCCCGTCGCGTCGACCAGCAGGTTGCGGAACACGCGGTCGACCAGCCAGGGCGGCGTCTGCCGTCCCGGCGCGATCTGGCGGAAGGCGATCTCCAGCTCGTGCAGCGCGTCGTTGCGCGCTTCGTCCACGCGCGGATGCTGGCTGGTCGGGCCGATGAACAGGCCCGAAAAGAGATACGAGAGCGACGGATGGTTCAGCCAGTATCCCAGCAGGCTCTTCAGGAGGTCGGGCCGTCGCAGCATCGGCGAGTCGGCAGCCGTCGGCCCGCCCAGCACGAAATGGTTGCCGCCACCGGTGCCGGTGTGGCGCCCGTCGATCATGAACTTCTGTGCGCCGAGCCGGGTCGTGCGCGCTTCCTCGTAGACGATCTCGGTGCGCTCGACGAGATCGGTCCACGTCGCGGAGGGATGAATGTTGACCTCGATCACGCCGGGATCGGGCGTGACGCTGAAGTTCAGGACGCGTGGATCGTTGGGCGGTGTGTAGCCCTCGATGAAGATCGGCTGGCCGACCTCCTCGGCCGTATCCTCGAGCGCCGTCACCAGGTCGAGATAATCCTCCATCCGCTCGGTCGGCGGCATGAAGACGTGGAGATGGCCGTCGCGCGGCTCGAAGGCCATCGCGGTGCGCACGATGCCGGCGGCGGACGCGCCGACGGCGGGCCCGAGGCCCGTGTTGGGCGCCAGCGCCCGCCGCCACGCTTCGCGGCGCGCTTCGACATCGCCGGCCGTATCGGCGGCAAGGCCCGGCTCCTGGCGGCGGAGCACCGGCGCGCGACGGAACGCATCGAGCGGCGGCAGGTCGGGATGTGGCGCCATCGGGTCGGGCTGGACGATGACGTCGGTGTCGCCGGGCGCCGCCCAAGGCAGGGAATCGAGTGGCAGGCGGTAGCCGATCGCGGAGTCGCCGGGGATCAGGTAGCACTTCTCGGAGCGCAGGAACCACGGACCGCTCTTCCAGCGCGGCGCATGCCCATGCCCGTTACCGCGCCCGTTGTGGTCGCGCCCATTGTGATCCCGAATGACCGGCAGCACGTAGCCGACCGAGCTTTCGAGCCCTTTCTCGAAGACGCGCGCCAGACGCTCGCGCTCCAGCGGGTCCTTGACCTTGGCTTGGTCGACGAGAACGTTGCTGGGCAGGCGCCGTTCGCGCCACAGATAGTACCAGGTGTCCTCGTAGGCCGGGAAAAGATAGTCGGGGTCGAGCTGCAGGCGCTGCGCGAAGGCGAGCGCAAAGCGGTGCGCGGCCTCGACGGTGGCGCCGACCGGCTTGGACTCCAGCGCATAGAGCTGCGGGTTGCGCCAGATCGGCTCGCCGTCCTTGCGCCAGTAGCAGCCGAGCGCCCAGCGCGGCAGCTGCTCGCCGGGGTACCATTTGCCCTGACCGAAATGCAGCAGCGGTCCCGTCGCGAAACGGTGCGCGAGCTTGCGGAACAGCACGCCGGCCAGCCGCCGCTTCTCGGGGCCGAGCGCCAACGTGTTCCATTCCGGCCCGTCCATGTCGTCGACCGACACGAAGGTCGGCTCGCCGCCCATGGTGAGGCGCACGTCGTGCTTGCCGATATCGCGTTCGATCGCTTCACCCACTTTGAGCAGCGTGGCCCACTGCTCCTCGGTGTAGGGCTTGGTGGTACGCGGCGTCTCGCGGACGCGGGCCACGGTCATCGCGTGCTCGAACTCGACTTCGGCCTTCTCGATCGCGCCTTCGATCGGCGCCGCACTCGACGGCTCGGGCGTGCAGGCGAGCGGGATATGACCTTCGCCGGTCAGCAGGCCGGAGGTTGGATCGAGCCCGATCCAGCCGGCGCCCGGCAGATAGACCTCGCACCAGGCATGGAGGTCGGTGAAATCGTGCGTCGGTCCTGCCGGCCCGTCGAGCGGCTTCTCGTCGGCCACGAGCTGGATCAGGTAACCCGAGGCGAACCGCGCGGCGAAACCCAGATGGCGCAGGATCATGACCAGCAGCCAGCCGGTGTCGCGGCACGATCCCTTGGCGCTGGCGAGGGTCTCCTCGCAGCTCTGCACGCCCGGCTCCATGCGGACGATGTAGCCGATCTCGCTTTGCAGGCGCGCGTTCAGGCCGACGATGAAATCGATGGTGCGCTGTTCCTTGCGCTCGACCGTGGCGAGCCAGGCCGACAATTTCGGCCCCAGCGGCTCCAGCTTGCGGAACGGCGCGATCTCCTCGGCCAGCGATGCGTCGTAGGCGAAGGGCCATGTCTCGGCGGAGGGTTCGAGGAAGAAATCGAAGGGATTGATGACCGACATGTCGGCCACCAGGTCGACCGTGACCTCGAAAATGTCGGTCTTCTCGGGAAAGACCAGCCGGGCGAGGTGATTTCCCTGCGGATCCTGCTGCCAGTTGATGAAATGCTGGGCCGGGGTGACCTTCAGCGAATAGGAAATGACGGGGGTCCGGCTGTGAGGGGCCGGACGCAGACGCACGATCTGCGGCCCCAGTTCGATGGCTCGGTCGTACCGATAGGTCGTCCGATGATGCAGCGCGACGTGGATGCTCATGACGGCCTGCTGTTTCGCTCCGAAGACAGACTAAGCAAGTCACATGCCACTAAGCAAGGAAGTGGCGCTATGCTCCTGTCATGATCCTTTTTTGACTGGGCGCTCATCATGACCAACCACTTCGATCTCACGGGCAAGGTTGCCCTCGTCACCGGCGGCAGCCGCGGGCTGGGTTACCAGATGGTGAAGGCCTTCGCCGAGCACGGTGCCGACGTCTTCATCACCAGCCGCAAGCTGGAGACCTGCGACAAGGTCGCGGCCGAGGTGCGGGCGATGGGCCGCAAGGCGGCAACCTATGCCTGCAACGTCGCCAACTGGCAGGAACTCGACGGCAT
The DNA here is from genome assembly GCF_965228225.1 of Reyranella sp. Taxonomy (GTDB): domain Bacteria; phylum Pseudomonadota; class Alphaproteobacteria; order Reyranellales; family Reyranellaceae; genus Reyranella. The sequence continues at coordinate 5,851,204 of NZ_OZ245801.1, forward strand.
GATCGAGGCTGCCTACGCGGCCTTCGGCAAGGTCGACATCCTGGTGAACAATGCCGGCTCCTCGCCGCTCGCCCCCTCGTCGCTGGAGACCTCGGAGCAGCTCTTCGACCGTATCGTGTCGCTGAACTTCAAGGCACCGTTCCGCCTGATGTCGCTGGTCGGCAGCCGCATGGCGGCGGGCGAGGGCGGTTCGATCATCAACGTTTCGAGCGCCGGGGCGCTGCGTCCGCGGCCGCAGATCGCGCCTTACGCCGGCGCCAAGGCCGCGCTCAACGCGCTCACCGAGGCCTTCGCCTTCGAATATGGGCCGAAGGTGAGGGTGAACACCATCTCGCCGGGCCGTTTCCTGACCGACGTGTCCAAGGCCTGGCCGGAGGAGCACAAGGCCAACCCGACGGCGGCGCTGAAGCGCAGCGGCCAGCCGGAGGAAATCGTGACGGCCGCGCTCTATCTCGCGTCGAGCAAGTCGAGTTTCACCACCGGATCGCTGGTCCGGGTCGATGGAGGAATCGCATGAAGATGAAAGCCGGCGTTCTCACGGTCTGCGGCGCGCCCCGCCCCTTCGCCAGGTCCAAGCCCATCCAGGTCGTCGAAGTCGATCTCGACCCGCCGGGTGAAGGAGAAGTGCTGGTCAAGGTGGGCGGCGGCGGCCTCTGCCATTCCGACCTGTCGCTGATCAACGGCGACAGGCCGCGCCCCGTGCCGATCGTGCTGGGTCATGAAGGCTCGGGCGAGATCGTCGAGGTCGGCGCCGGCGTGCACGACGTGAAGGCGGGCGACCATGTGTGCTTCACCTTCAACGTGAGCTGCGGCCGCTGCCGGCGCTGCCTCGAAGGCCGACCCTATATCTGCGAGCGCTCGATCAGTCCGCGCGCCGCGGGCCAGCTGCTCTCGGGCCATCATCGCCTGCACATGGACGGCAAGCCGGTGAACCATCACTCGGGCGTCTCCTGCTACGCCGAATATGCCGTGGTCGATCGCGGCTCGATCGTGGTCATCGACCGCAGCCTGCCGCTCGACGTGGCCGCCTTGTTCGGGTGCGCCGTCGTCACGGGCGTGGGCGCGGTCGTGAACACCGGCAAGATCGAGCCCGGCAGCTCGGTGGCCATCGTCGGCCTCGGCGGCGTGGGCTTGAGCGGCCTGATGGGCGCGGTGCTCGCGGGCGCGGGCCGCATCGTGGCCATCGACCTCTCCGACGAGAAGCTCGGTCTCGCCCGGCAGCTCGGCGCGACGGACACCGTCAATGCCAAGGATGTCGACCATGTCACGCAGGTGCGCGATCTGACTAACGGCGGTGTCGATTACGCCTTCGATCTCGCCGGCACCATCAAGGCGATGGAGACGGCCTATCTCGTCACGCGCTGGGGCGGCACGACGGTGACCGCCGGCCTCTCGCCGATCGCCGCCGACTTCTCCTTCAGGCAGAGCGGCCTCGTCAGCGAGGAGAAGACCATCAAGGGCTCGTACATGGGAAGCTGCGTGCCGGTGCGCGACATTCCGCGCTTCATCGCGCTCTACCAGCAGGGCAAGCTGCCGGTCGACCGCATGGTCAGCCAGCGCATCGGCTTCGACCAGCTCAACGAAGGCTTCGACCGCCTGCAGGATGTCGCCACGGTCCGGCAGGTGCTGATGCCGAACGGCTGACTGTCTTTCGTGGTGATGGAGCCGATCTTCGATGTCCCTCACGATCGCCGTCGAGACGCCGCTACAGGACGAAGTCCGAACGCTCGTTGCCGAGCTGAACGCCGTCCTGCTGGAGCTGACGCCACCCGAGCACTGCCATCATTTGACCGTCGAGCAGATGGCCGATGAAGACACCACTGTCTTCATTGCACGAGAGGGCGGCGTGGCGGTGGCCTGCGGGGCGCTGAAGCGCCACGGCGACGGCATCGGCGAGGTGAAGCGCATGTACACGCGCCCGAGCCATCGTGGCCGCCGGATCGGCGAGCAGATCGTGGCCCGCATCGAGGCGATGGCGCGCGCCGAGGGGCTGAAGCGTCTCGTGCTGGAGACCGGCGACCGTCATTACGCGGCCTGGAAAGTTTATGAACGCTGCGGCTTTACGCGCTGCGGTCCGGTTCTCGATTACGCCGACGTGAAGTGGTCGGTGTTCTACGACAAGCCGCTCCTCGACGGATCGGCTTCCTCGGGGGCTGGCGCATAGACGCGGTCGAGGTCGCTGTCGTCGTAGGTGTATTCGGTCGAGCAGAATTCGCACTTCACCGAGACGCGGCCGGTCGTGTCGCGCAGATCGCCGAGTTCTTCGCGCCGGATGGAGCGCAGGACGTTGTCGATGCGCTCGCGGCTGCAGCGGCAGCGGGCCGCGAAGGGGCGGCGCTCGAATACGCGGGGCTGTTCCTGATGGAACAGGCGGTGGAGCAGGGTGGTGCCGGGCAGCGCCGGATCGAGCATTTCCTTCTCGGTGGCCGAGGCCATCAGGATAACGGCCTTGCGCCAGTCGTCCTCGCGCTGCTCGGCATCGACGCCCATGCGGCCGGCGTCGAACTCGGGCATCTGCTGCACCATCAGCGAAGCGGCGTGCCAGTGATGTTGGCCGCCCGTCTCGCTGCGACGCGCCGTGATCTTGATACCGGTCGGCAGCTGCTCGGACTGGCGGAAGTAGGTATGGGCGCAGTCGGCCAGGGTTGCGCCCTCGAGGGGAACGACTCCCTGATAGCGCTCCGTATACTGGCCCTGGTCGACGGTGAAGGTGAGGCGACCCTGGCCGAACAGCTTCGGTATGTAGCCGGCCGGAACATCCTCGTTGCCGCTGCCCAGCGCAATGGCGAGCTTCCACGAATCGAACTGCGCGTAGCCGCGTAGCGCGCCGTCGCTGGTGAGGTCGGTGACGAGCAGGCGGATCGGCCCGTCGCCGCTGATCTGCAGGGTGAAGATGCCGTCGTATTTCAGCGAGGTCGCGAGCGTGGCGCACAGCACCATCGATTCGGCGAGCGGCCGCGCCACGGCGAGCGGATAGCCGTGACGCTCGATCACCTCGTCGAGGGCAGGGCCCAACCGGACCAGCCGGCCGCGCACACCGAGCGCGTCCAGCTGAAAAGGAAGGACGCGATCCCAGTCATCGGAAGGAAGTCCTCCCGATGGCGAACTCACGACAGGCACCAGGCCAGGATGCTCTTCTGGGCGTGCAGGCGGTTCTCGGCCTCGTCGAACACGACCGACTGCGGACCGTCGATCACTTCGGCGGTCACTTCCTCGCCGCGATGCGCCGGCAGGCAGTGCATGAAGATCGCGTCCTTCTTGGCCTGCTTCATCAGATGCTGGTCGACCTGGTAGGCCCGCAGCAGATTGTGCCGTCGCGCGGCGCTCGGGCTGTCGGGATCCTCGTCGCCCATCGACACCCAGGTGTCGGTGACGACGCAATCCGCGTCCTTCACCATCGACTCGGGATCGTGGCCGATCGAGATGCGGCCCTTGGACTTCTCGGCCCATTGCACCACGTCGGCCGGCGGCGTCAGCTCGGGCGGGCAGGCGATGCGCAGCTCGAAGTCGAACTGGACCGCGGCATGGATCCACGACGTCGCCATGTTGTTGCCGTCGCCGGACCAGACCACCGACTTGCCCTCGATGGAGCCGCGATGCTCCTCGTAGGTCATGACGTCGGCCATAAGCTGGCACGGATGGGTCTTGTCGGTCAGCCCGTTGATCACCGGCACGGTCGCATATTTCGCCATCTCGAGGAGCTTCTCCTCGACGGTGGTGCGCATCATGATGATGTCGACGTAGCGGCTGAGCACGCGTGCCGTGTCGGCGATGGTCTCGCCGCGGCCAAGCTGCGTGTCGGTGCGGCCCAGCATGATCGTCTGGCCGCCAAGCTCGCGCATGCCGACCTCGAACGACACGCGGGTACGTGTCGAGGGCTTCTCGAAGATCATGGCGAGCGTCTTGCCGGCCAGCGGCTGGTCGTGCCCGCCGTTGGCCCGCGCCTTCTTCATCGCCTTGCCGCGATCCAGGATCTGGCGAAGCGTCTTGGGATCGACCTGATCCAGGTCGAGGAAATGTCTGGGAGTCGACATGGCTATTCGGCGGCCTTCGCCGCTGCCTCGAACGACTCCGCCGCCTGGCCGAGAATGGCGATCCCCTCGTCGAGCGCGGCCTTGTCGGCGATCAGGGCCGGGAAGATACGAATCACGTTCTCGCCGGCCGGCGGGACCAGGAGTCCCAGCGACTGCAGCTTGTTGACCATGTCGCCGACCGGCACCGACGGGGCGCACTGAATGCCCTGCAGGAAGCCCATGCCGCGCTGTTCGACGAACACCGAGGGATGCTTCTTGCAGAGTTCCTCGAGCTTGCCCTTCAGGTACTCGCCCTTTTCGCGCACGTCCTCGATGAAGCCGGGCGCCAGCAGGACGTCGAGCACCGCATTGGCGACGCCGGTGGCCAGGGGGTTGCCGCCATAGGTCGAGCCGTGCGTGCCGGGGACCATGCCGACCGCCGCCTTCTCGGTCGCCATGAAGGCGCCGATCGGGAAGCCACCGCCCATGCCCTTGGCGATCGCGGCAACATCGGGCTTCACGCCCGACCAGTCGTAGCCCCACAGCTTGCCGGTCCGGCCGAAACCCGTGTGGATCTCGTCGTAGAACAGCAGCAGGCCGAATTCGTCGCAGATGGCGCGCAGGTCCTTCAGGAACTGCGGGGTGGTGGCGCGGATGCCGCCCTCGCCCTGGATCGGCTCGACCAGGATGCCGGCGGTCTCGTCGTCGATCATGTCGCGGACGACGTTGGTGTTGTTCAGCGGCGCGTGGCGATAGCCGGGGGCCGGCGGGCCGAAGCCTTCGAGATACTTCTCGTTGCCGGTAGCGGCGAGCGCGTTGAGCAGGCGGCCGTGGAACGCCGCCTGGAAGCAGACGATCTTGTACCGCTGCGGTTGGCCGTTCATGTACTGATACTTGCGGATCAGCTTGATGCCACCCTCGATGGCTTCCGCACCCGAGTTGCAGAAGAACATCGTGTCGGCGAACGAGTTCTCGACCAGCCGCTTGGCCAGCTTCTCGCCGTTGCCGACCCGGAACAGGTTCGACGTGTGCCAGAGCTTGGAGCCCTGCTCGGTCAGCGCCTTCACCAGATGGGGATGGCAGTGGCCCAGCGCGTTCACGGCAATGCCGGACGTGAAGTCCAGGTAACGTCGGCCGTCCACCGCGTAGAGATAGTTACCCTCTCCGCGTTCGAACACGACGTCCTTGCGACCGTACGTCGGCATCACAGCCGTAATCACAGCGAGCCTCCCTCAAAAATCAAAAACCCCCGCCGATCCGACGATTCCGGGCTGGAAACTCCGGGTTTTGGCGAGGGGCGGGCACTATCTTACCGGGGTCCGGGTGTGTCAACTTGTGGCCTCCGGCGGCGGCGGCCGTCTTGAGGGGCCTCGACCCCTCTGCTAGGAGACCCGCCTTCCGATGAAACTGCTGCCCACTCGCAATTCCACGCTGCCCCTTCATCGCGCCGGCTTCGCCTCGGTGCCGGCGATGCTCGACTATGCGGCGAAGGGCGAGACCGGGGTGACCTTTTATAATGCCAAGGGCGAGCAGCTCTCGGCCTTGCCGTGGCGCGACATCCGCGACCGGGCACAGGTCGTCGCCCGCAAGCTGATCGGCGCCGGTTTTGCGCGCGGCGAACGCATTCTGATCACGGCCGACACGTGGCCGGGCTTCTTCGACGCCTTCTTCGGCGCCCAGTATGCCGGCTTGCTACCGGTTCCGGTTTCCATTCCCGTCGGGATCGGCGGCAAGGAGGCCTATCTCGATCAGTTGCGCCGCCAGTTCGCGGCATCGGGTGCCGTGGCCGCGGTGGGGCTCGACGATCTTGCGGGCTATCTGGCCGATGCGGCGCGGGAATTTCCCGCCGTCCGTCTCCACGGCGGCATGGATGTGCTCCATTCGCTCCCCGAGAAGCCGGTCGACCTGCGGCCGCTCGACGCCGGCGAGCTCTGCTACATCCAGTTTTCGTCGGGCAGCACGCGCCATCCGCACGGCGTGCAGATCACCCAGCGCGCCCTGATGGCCAATCTCGCCGGCATGGTGGGCCCGGCCGGGCTCGACGTCGTGGAAGGCGATCGCGCCATAAGCTGGCTGCCGCTGTATCACGACATGGGGCTGATCGGGTTCCTGATGGGGCCTCTGGCCAGCCAGCTCTCGATCGACTACCTGACGCCACGCGATTTCGCCCGCCGGCCGATGCAGTGGCTGAACCTGATCTCGCGCAACCGGAACACCATCTCCTACAGTCCCAGCTTCGGCTACGACCTCGCCGTGCGGCGCGGGGCGGCGCAGGTGCCGCCCGATCTCGACCTGCGCTGCTGGCGTCATGCCGGCATCGGTGGCGACATGGTGCGGGCGGACGTGCTGGAGCGCTTCGCGGCGACCTTCCAGCCGTTCGGCTTCGACGCGACCGCCTTCATTCCGAGCTACGGCATGGCCGAGGTCTGCCTCGCCATCACCTTCTGTCCGCACGACACGGGCGTGCGGACCGATGCGGTCGACCGCACGGCGCTGGCCGAAATCCAGCGCGCCGTGCCGGCGGCGGACCCGAACGACCATGGCCGCGCTCGTCGCTTCGTGATCTGCGGCCGTGTCCTGCCGGGCCATCGCCTCGAGGTGCGCGGTCCCGACGGCGCCCTGCTGGCCGATCGCGAAGTAGGCCGCATCTTCGTGTCCGGCCCCTCGATCATGCCGGGCTATTTCGGCGAGCCGGAGGCCAGCCGCGAGGTCCTGGTGGATGGCTGGCTCGACACCGGCGATCTCGGGTACCTGCTCGACGGCGAGATCGTCGTCACCGGCCGCGCCAAGGACCTGATCATCGTCAACGGCCGCAATGTCTGGCCGCAGGACATCGAGTGGGCGATCGAAGCCAAGCGCGTCGTCAAGAACGGCGACGCGGCGGCCTTTTCGATCGATACCGGCGAGGGCGAGCGGGTGGTCGTGGCCGTGCTGGCGCGGGTCTCGGGCGAGCAGGGCCGGAGCGATCTCGCCCGCGACGTCGCCGGCGCCGTGCGCGAGGCGATCGCCGTCGATTGCGACGTGGCGCTGGTTCCGCCGACCATGGGCCTGCCGACCACCTCGTCCGGCAAGCTGTCGCGCGCCCGGACCAAGGCCAACTACCTCGCCGGCCTCTACGCGCCCAAACCCGAGGCGGCCTGACCGCTCGCCATGGGCAGGCTGGTCGCCGTCACCGGAGCCACCGGCTTTGTCGGCCCCCATCTCGTGGCCGCCCTCGCGCGGCGCGGCTGGCGATTGCGCCTGCTGGTTCGACGCTGGTCGCCCCTGCCGTCGCTGGCCGGCGTCGATGCCGATCTCGTGCTGGGCGAGGTCTCCTCCGAACAGGCCCTGCGGCAGCTGGCCGACGGGGCGGATGCTGTCGTCCACGCGGCCGGCCTGATCAAGGCGAAGGCGGATCGGGACTTCCTGCCGGTCAACCGGGACAGCGCGGCTCTCCTGTCCGCTCTGGCGCCCGACGCCCACATGGTCCTGTTGTCCTCGCTCGCCGCCCGCGAGCCGCAGCTTTCTGCCTACGGCGCAAGCAAGCGCGCGGGAGAGGCCGTGGTGGCGACCCACAGCGGGCCGTGGACGATCGTGCGGGCTCCGGCGGTCTATGGACCCGGTGACCGGGAGACCCTGGCCTATTTCCGAGCGGTGAACTCTGGCATTGCGCCGCAGCCTCGGATGCCGGACGCGCGCCTGTCGCTGATCCACGTCGCAGACCTGGCCGAGGCACTGGCGCTGACCTTGGAGCGACCTCCGGCGAATTCGACCTATGAGATCGACGACGGTCGGACCCATACCTATGCCGACATGGCCTCGGCGGCAGGCGAGGCGCTGGGGCGACGCCCGTTTCACCTCTCCGTGCCCCGGAGCGTCATCGCCGGTATCGCTTGCTGGAACGAGCTGCGGCAGGCGCTGGGCTCGGGGGCCCAGATCCTTACCCGCGGGAAGGTCAACGAGATCTTCCACCCGGACTGGTCGGCCGCCGACCGGCGGCTGGCCGCAGCGATCGGCTTCCAGCCCCGTTATGACCTCACGTCCGGCTTCCGGGACACGATCTTGTGGTATCGCGCGAAGCACTGGCTATAGGACGTGTGAAACACGGCGTAACAATTTGTCATTTCACTCGGAATCGCTGTTTCTGGCACAAGGTGACCGCCCACCCCCGGGCGCTGGAGAGCGTTTTGCGCACTGCCCATCAAATGATCGTCGAAACCGACGGCATGACCGACACCCTCGAACGCGCCCGCGTCAGCGGCCAGTCGCGCGGGGAGGTCATTCGCGAAATCTGTCGTCACCTGACGCCCTTCCAGACCGGCGAGCGGCCGATCACGGGCGACACCGTGATCGCAAAGGATCTGACCATCGATTCGCTCGCCATCATGGACATGGTGATGGAGCTCGAGGATCATTTCGACATCTCGATCCCCATGAACGTGGTGGCCGAGATTCACACCGTCGACCAGCTCGCGGACACCATCCAGAAGCTCTGCGCCCGGCGTTAGCCATGGGCCTGTTCGATCGGCATGCGGGCCTGCTCGAGGCCTATCGGGACGTTCGGACCACCGGTTACGACCCGTTCCAGATCCGGATGGAGCGGGTGTTGTCGCCGACCGAGGCGATCATCAACGGTCGCAAGATGCTGCTGGTCGGCACCAACAACTATTTCGGCCTGACCTTCGACCCGAGCTGCATGGAAGCCGCCATCGAGGCGATCCGTGCCGAGGGCACCGGTACGACCGGTTCGCGCATCGCCAACGGCAGCTACACCGAGCATGTGGCGCTTGAGCAGGAAATTGCCGAGTTCTACGGCAAGAAGCACTGCATGGTCTTCACGACCGGCTACCAGGCCAATCTCGGCCTGATCTCGACCCTCGCCGGCGAGGGCGACCAGCTCCTGATCGACGCCGACAGCCATGCCTCGATCTACGACGCCTGCAAGATGACGCAGGCCGAGGTCGTGCGCTTCAAGCACAATGACCCGTCCAGCCTCGAGGCGCGGCTGCGCCGCCTGGGCGACCGGCCAGGCAACCGCGTGGTCGTGCTGGAAGGCATCTATTCGATGCTGGGCGATAGCGCGCCGCTGCGCGAGTTCATCGACGTCTGCAAGAAGTACGGCGCCTACGTGATCGTCGACGAGGCCCATTCGCTGGGCGCGCTGGGCGACAACGGCCGCGGCCTCTGCGAATCGACCGGCGTGATCGACGACTGCCACTTCATCGTCGGCACCTTCTCCAAGACCCTGGGCGCCATCGGCGGCTACTGCGTCTCGGACGAGCCGGACTTCGACATCCTGCGCGTCACGGTGCGCTCCTACATGTTCACGGCGTCGCTGCCGCCGTCGATCGTGGCCTCGGTGCGCCAGGCGCTGAAGGTGGTGAAGGCCAAACCCGAGCTGCGCACGCAGCTCTGGTCCAACGTTGCGACATTGTACGAAGGCCTGGCCGCCAAGGGCTTCAAGCTCGGCCCCGAGCACGGGCCGGTGGTCGGTGTGCACCTGCCCGACCGCATGACCGCCATCGGCTTCTGGCGGGCGATGCTCGATGCCGGCATCTACGTGAACGTGGCCGTGCCGCCGGCGACGCCCAACGGCGTGTCGCTGCTGCGCTGTTCCGTCTGCGCGGTGCACACGAAGGAACAGCTGGAGCACATGATCGAGGTCATGACCGGCATCGGCCGCCAGCTCGGCGTCCTCGACGACCGCACGCTCCGCGTGGTGGGCGGCGCCCGCTAGGGGCGCATCCGCCATGTTCACCCTCGCGCATCTGTCCGATCCGCATCTGCCGATGCCGCAGGCGCGCGTCGTCGATCTCCTGGGCAAGCGCGCCACCGGCTACTTCAACTGGTGGCGCAATCGCGTGCAGCTCCATCGCCCCGAGGCGCTGGCCGGCATCGTGGCCGACATCGCGGCGCAGAAGCCCGACCACATCGCGCTGACCGGCGATCTCGTGAACATCTCGCTGCCCGACGAATTCGCCCGCGCCTCGACGTGGCTCGCCACGCTCGGCGGGCCGGACCAGGTCACGATCGTTCCCGGCAACCATGACGTCTATGTCGCCACGCTGTGGCGCGAGGGGCTCGGGCGCTGGGGCGCCTACATGGCGGGCGATGGGCAGCCGCTGGCCACCGACTTCACGGTGTTTCCCACCGTGCGCCGGCGCGGGTCGGTGGTCCTGGTCGGGCTCAACAGCGGCGCGCCGAAGCCGCCGTTCTTCGCGACCGGAACCCTGGGCGAAGCGCAGATCGCCGCCGCCGGGAAGCTGCTCGAGGAACTCGGCCGCGAAGGGCTCTGCCGCGTGGTGATGATCCATCATCCGCCGCTCACCACAGAATCGCGCTTCAAGCGGCTGACCGACGCCGCCGCCTTCCAGGCGATGATCCGTAGGGTCGGCTGTGAGATCGTGCTGCACGGCCACAACCATCGCAGCGAAGTCGCGCGCATCGCGGGTCCGCAGGGCGCCATCCCGGTGGTCGGCGTCACCTCGGCGTCGGCGGCGCCGGAAAGCAAGTACGGCCGCGCGCGCTATCACCTGATCGGGATCGCGCGCGAGACCGCGGGCTGGCGGATCACCCTCGACATCCGCGCGCTCAAAGCCGACGGCACGGGCTGCGAACCCGACGGCCGCATCGTGTTCAACGGCGGCGCGCCGTCCGCACTGGCAGCCTGAGGCGTCAATGGCTTCGTTCGACATCACGGTCACCCCGGTCGAGTCCAAGGCCGACCTCAACGCCTTCATCGCGCTCCCCAAGCGGCTCTATGCCGGCCACAAGGGCTACGTCGCGCCGCTCGACATCGAGCGGCGCGAAGCCTTCACGCCGGGCAAGAACCCGCTGTTCGAGCATGTCGAGGTGCGTTTCTTCCTGGCGCGGCGGGCCGGCACGGTGGTCGGCCGGATCTCCGCCCAGATCGATCGCGCCCATCTCGAGCGATACAACGACAGCACCGGCCATTTCGGCTGCCTGGCGGCCGAGGACGATCCGGCGATCTTCGCTGGCCTGTTCGCGGCCGCCGAGGGCTGGCTGCGGGCCAAGGGCATGCAGCACGTGACCGGCCCGTTCAGCCTCTCGGTGAACGAGGAGGTGGGGCTGCTGATCCACGGCTTCGACAGCCGGCCCGTCCTGCTGGTGCCCTACGATCCGCCCTATGCCGGGCCCCGGGTCGAAGCCTGCGGTTATGGGAAGGCCAAGGACGTCTTCTCCTACGACTACGACGTCCAGAACGCGCCGGAGACGATCGGCGCCAAGCTGCTGAAGCGTGGCGGGCTGGAAGGCCGGGTCAAGGTGCGCACGGCCAACATGAAGATGTTCGACGCCGAGGTGCGCACGCTCGTTTCCATCTTCAACGACGCCTGGAGCGACAACTGGGGCTTCGTGCCCTTCACCCAGGCCGAAATCGACCATGCCTCCAAGGCTTTCGGGCCGGTGATCGTGCCCGAGCTCGCGGTGTTCGTGGATGTCGACGACGAGAGCGTGGCCTTCATCGTGGCGCTCACCAACGTCTACGAGGCGGTCGCGGAATTCGACGGCACGCTGGGGCCCATCAATCTCGCCAAGCTGCTGTGGCGCCTCAAGATCGCCGGTGTCGGCAGCACGCGGGTGCCGCTGATGGGCGTTAAGAAGAAGTTCCGCAACCATCCGCTGCTGGGCGCCGGCCTCGCCATGATCGCCATCGATGCCCTGCGGGCCAACGGCAAGCGGCTGGGCAAGACCTCGGCGGAACTGGGCTGGATCCTCGAGGACAACAAGGCGACCAACAACATCATCCGCTCGGTCGGCGGGGTGCACTACAAGACCCACCGCATCTACGAGAAGGCGCTGCACGGGTGACGCCGACGTCGCCTGGGCCTGCGCCCGCGCGGCCACCGAAGCCGCCCTCCGCCTTCGCACCTCTCGCCAACCGGTCGTTCCTGGCGATGTGGATCGCAAACCTAATGTCCAACGTCGGTGGCTGGATGCAGACCACGGGCGCGGCCTGGGAGATGACCAGCCTGACGCAGGAGCCGATCTTCGTGGCCCTGCTGGCCGCCGCCGGCACCCTGCCGATGTTCCTGTTCTGCTTCTTCGCCGGAATCCTGGCCGACCGCTTCGACCGCCGCCGCTATATCATGGGCTGCCAGGTCTGGATGATGGGCGTGGCCGCGACCCTGGCGGTGCTGGCCTTCCTCGGCCAGCTCAACCACTGGAACTTGCTGGCGCTGTCCTTCTGCATGGGGCTGGGCAACGCGATGAACGCGCCCGCCTGGCACGCCGTGGTGCCGGAGATCGTCAGCGGACCGCAGCTGCGCCCGGCCATCGCCCTGAACAGCGCCGGCTTCAATCTCGCCCGCACCATCGGCCCGGTCATCGGCCAGTTGCTGCTGGGCCTGGTCGGCGTCTTCCTGCTCTTCGCCATCAACGCCTTCACCTATGTCGGGGTGATCCTCGCCATGCGGGCCTGGAAGCGGCCGGCCGAGGCGCGCGCCGCCCAGCGCCGCGAGACCCTTGCCGAAGCGGCGCGCGCCGGCATCGCCTTCGTCCGCGGCTCGGCGGAGCTCCGGGCGATCTTCGCGCGGGGGCTCTGCTTTTTCGTGCCGGGTATCGCCATGGGCACCTTGCTGCCGGTGATCGGACGTTTCGAGCTGGGCCTCGACGAGTTCACGTTCGGGATCCTCTACGGCGTGTTCGGCACCGGTGCCGTCGTCGCGGCCTTCTCGCTGCCGACGGTGAACCGCCTGCTCGGTCCCGACCGGGCCAACATCTGGGCGATGGGCGTTTCGGCGGCCGCCACGCTGGTCGCGGCGCTCGCCATGACGCCGATCGTGGTCGGCGCCGTCGTTGCCATCAACGGCGCCTGCTGGATCACCGTCATCGCCAACAATGGCGCCTCGGTGCAGATGATCCTGCCGAACTACATGCGCGCGCGCGGCATGGCGGTTCATCAGATGGTGTTCTTCGGCGCCATGGTGCTGGGCGCGCTGCTGTGGGGCAAGATCGCCAACTTCTTCGACGTCCGCACCGCGCTCGTCTGCTCGTCGGTGATGCTGGTCCCGCTCACCGTGCTGGCCGCGTCGATCAAGCTCCCCGGCTCCTCGGTGCCACGCGTCTGACGCACACGCGTCTTGCCAGCGTCACGCGCGCATCGAAATTTCCGGGGCGGGGCAGATTCTGCTTGTAACCAGGTCGATTAGTTGTAGATAGCACCCATACAAGACGCCCAACGCACGTGCCGCTGGCCCTCTGTGGTTACGCAACGACGGAAAGTGTTCTTTTTGGCAGTGCCGGCCAATTTGCTTGAGAGCGAAGAGGGCCGGGTCCGGGAAGGAGCTTCTGAGATGGTTGCACACCGCGCGGGGCGCGTTCCCCGCTATTATGTCATTTGCCCGACCCTCGCTCGGGCCTCCTTCCTCGCTCAGCCGCATAAACGGATCTTAGCTCAGTCGAGTATCGGCTGACGTATCGCGCCACGCCTGGCGCCGTACGTCGTCGTTCGATCTCTTCCGACAAGCTGACTATCCAGACGGGGAACCCCCCAGCGATGACCGAGCGTATTTACCGTTATCTCCGCGAGCAGCAGCCCGAGACCCCCTGCCTCGTGATCGACCTCGACGTGGTCGAGAACAACTTCCGCCGCATGCGCGAGCTGCTGCCGACGGCGCACATTTTCTACGCCGTGAAAGCCAACCCGGCCGCACAGGTGCTGGCTCGTCTGGCCTCGGCGGGTTCCAAGTTCGACACGGCGAGCCGCGGCGAGATCGAGATGATCCAGGCGACCGGCGTCGCGATGGACCGCGTCTCCTTCGGCAACACGATCAAGAAGGAAAAGGACATCGCCTGGGCCTACCAGCAGGGCGTGCGCCTGTTCGCCTTCGACAGCGAGGCGGAGCTGCAGAAGCTCGCCCGCGTGGCGCCCGGCGCCCGCGTCTTCTGCCGCGTGCTGGTCGATTGCGGCGGCGCCGAATGGCCGCTCAGCAAGAAGTTCGGCTGCGCGCCGGAGATGGCGAAGGACCTGCTGCGCAAGGCCAAGGACTGGGGCCTCGACGCCTATGGCATCTCCTTCCATGTCGGCAGCCAGCAGACCGACCTCGATCAGTGGGACAAGGCGCTGGGCCAGGTTTCGCAGATGTTCTTCGCGCTGGCCGAAGCCGGGGTCGACCTGCGTATGGTCAATCTGGGCGGCGGCTTCCCGGCGCGCTATCGCTCCGAGGTGAGCGGCATCGAGGCTTATTGCGACGCCGTGACCCGCGCGCTGGTGCGCCACTTCGGCAACCGCATGCCCGAGGTCATCATCGAGCCGGGCCGTTCCATGGTGGGCGATGCCGGCGTGATCCAGAGCGAGGTCGTTCTGGTCTCGCGCAAGGCTGCCGGCGACCGCAAGCGCTGGGTCTATCTCGACATCGGCAAGTTCTCGGGCCTCGCCGAGACGATGGACGAGAGCATCAAGTACCGGCTGCGCACGCCCGGCGAGGGCACGCGCATGGGCCCGGTGGTGCTGGCCGGCCCGACCTGCGACTCCGCCGATATCCTCTATGAAAAGACGGAGTACAAAATGCCTCTGTCCCTGAAGCCGGGCGACAAGGTCGAGATTCTCTCGACCGGCGCCTATACGACGACCTACTCCTCGGTCGCGTTCAACGGCTTCGCGCCGCTCAAGGCGGTCTGCATCTGAACTGACACAATTCGGGCGTACGGAACGACGGGGCCTTGAGAAAGGCCCCGTTGCTGTTTTTACTGACTGCTCAACAAAGGAACGGGGACGCTGAAATGGCGAAGAAGACTGCGCGCAAGCCCTCGACGAAGAAGTACCTCGATTTCCATGGCCGCATGGTCATGGTGGGCTTCGGCTCGATCGGCCAGGGCGTGCTGCCGCTGATCCTTCGCCATATCGGCATCAAGCCCGAGCAGATCACCATCATCACCGACGACATGCGCGGCGGCGAGGACGAGGCCGAGCGCTTCGGTGTCGAATTCGTCGAGAAGCGCCTGACCGAGTCCAACGTCCGCTCGACGCTCGACAACCGGCTGGGCCAGGGCGATTTCCTGGTCAATCTCTCGGTCGAGGTCGCCTCGACGGCGCTGATCGAGCTCTGCCAGAAGAAAGGCGTGCTGTATCTCGACACCTGCATCGAGCCGTGGCCGGGCGGCTATTCCGATCCCAACCTCTCGGTCTCGCGCCGTTCGAACTAT
The DNA here is from genome assembly GCF_965228225.1 of Reyranella sp. GTDB lineage: Bacteria > Pseudomonadota > Alphaproteobacteria > Reyranellales > Reyranellaceae > Reyranella. The sequence goes on from NZ_OZ245801.1 coordinate 5,866,362, forward strand.
GCGCTGCGCGACACGATGATGAAGCTCAAGGCCCGTCACAAGGGCGGCTCGACGGCGGTGGTCGCCCATGGCGCCAATCCGGGCCTGGTCTCGCACTTTACCAAGCAGGCCCTGATGAACGTGGCCCGCGACACCGGCGTGAAGGCCGCGGTGCCGACCACGCGCGAGGGCTGGGGCAAGCTCGCCCAGCGCCTGGGCGTGAAGGTGATCCACATCGCCGAGCGCGACACGCAGGTCTCGCCCAAGCCGAAGGAAGTGGGCGAGTTCGTCAACACCTGGTCGATCGACGGCTTCGTCTCCGAGGGCGGCCAGCCCGCCGAGATGGGCTGGGGCACGCACGAGAAGACACTGCCGCCCGACGGCAAGCGCCACACCTTCGGCTGCGACGCCGCGATCTACCTGAACCGTCCGGGCCTGCTCACCCAGGTGCGCACCTGGACGCCGATCGAGGGGCCGTTCCACGGCTACATCATCACGCACAACGAATCGATTTCGATCGCCGACTACCTGACGGTGCATGACGGCAAGAAGGCCGTCTATCGCCCGACCGTGCACTACGCCTATCACCCATGCGACCAGGCGATCATGTCGATGCACGAACTGGCAGGCAAGAACCTGAAGCAGCAGAAGCGCCAGCGCCTGATCGTCGACGAGGTCACGTCGGGACGCGACGAACTCGGCGTGCTGCTGATGGGCCACAAGAAGGGCGCCTACTGGTACGGCTCGCAGATCGACATCAACGAGGCGCGCAAGCTCGCGCCCTACAACAACGCGACCTCGATCCAGGTCGTGGCGCCGGTGCTCTCGGGCATCATCTGGGCGCTCGAGAACCCGAACGAGGGCATCGTCGAGGCCGACGAGATGGACTTCCAGCGCAACCTCGAGATCTGCATGCCCTATCTCGGCCCGGTCGTCGGCAAGTACAGCGACTGGACCCCGCTGCAGGGCCGCGGCGACCTCTTCCCCGAGGATCTCGACAAGTCCGATCCCTGGCAGTTCAAGAACTTCCGGGTGGTGTGACCGAGCGTTTCATCGGCGCTCGACTCTGGGTGACGAGGCGGCTCGCCAACTCGCCTGCCAGGATGAACTTTCAGGTCGTGTCGATACGTAGGGCACATATCTTGCTCGATGTATCCGACAGGGCCTGCGGACTGAGATGCGAGGGCGGGAGACAATGAGCGACGCGCAAAAAGTCGACTACGAATTTCTGCTGCGTTCCAATCTTGAGCGCGTTTTCAGCGAGCGTGACGCTTCGAAGCGCGCGGCTGCCGTCGCCGAGCTCTTCGTCGCGGAGCCGGTGATGTACGAACCCGATAACGTCGTCACGGGGCGCGCGGCGATCTCCGACGTTGCGGGCAAGCTGTTGGAGCAATTCGGGCCCACGTTCAGCTTCGCGGCTTCTGCGCCGGCCGTTGGACATCACGGAATGGGAAGCCTGCGCTGGCAAGCCGGGCCCAAGGATGGTCCTGTTACTGTGACAGGAACGGACGTTGCAGAAGTCGAGAATGGCAAGATCTCTCGACTTTGGGTCTTGCTTGATCCGCCAACGACATGACTGCCCCATCTCATCCCTGAGCCCGAGGCCCACAGGCTCGCGCCTTGCAACGACGAGGCCTCGATCCAGGTCGTGGCGCCGGTGCTCTCGGGCATCATCTGGGCGCTGGAGAATCCCAACGAGGGAATCGTCGAGGCCGGCGGGAGGCGCTTTCAGCGCAACCTCGAGATCTGCATGCCCTATCTCGGCCCGGTCGTCGGCAAGTAGAGCGACTGGACCCCACTGCGGGGCCGTGGCGACCTCTTCCCCGAGGACCTCGACAAGTCCGACCCCTGGCAGTTCAAGAACTTCCGGGTGGTGTGACCGGACTCCCGGGCCGACCAGCGATCAGGTGTATTTGCGAATAGTTCGCAATTGCGATACACCTGATCGCTGGTCGGGCCTTCGAGTGCGCTGGTGTCTTCTGAAACGACGGATCTCTACATCGAGCATCGCGGTGCGCTGATCGAGTATGCGGCGGCCATCGTCGGCTCCAAGGCGCTTGCCGAGGATGTCGTCCAGGAGGCATGGCTGCGTTTCAATGGCGCCTGGAGCGGGCGTTTTCTGCACGATCCGGTGAGCTATCTCTACCGGATCGTCCGCAACCTGGCGCTCGACGGAAGACGGAAGGCGGCCCGTGAGAGCCGTGTCTTCGCCCCACAGGCCGATCGGGCGACGATCGAGGAGCGTCCGTCGACCAGCCCGTCACCCGAGGCGCATTCCCTGCACCGCGAGCAACTCGCGATCCTCAATGAGGCGCTGGCGGAATTGCCGGAGCGCACGCGGATCGCGCTGCGGATGTACCGGCTCGAGGATGCGAGACTGAAGGACATTGCGGCCCATCTCGGCATCTCGATCGGTCTCGCCCACAAGCTGGTGGTGCAGGGCGTCCGACATTGTCAGAAGCGTCTCGACCGCAGAAATTGACGCTCCGAGTAATCCTTGAAAATTTCGAGTGCCGGGCGTTTAGAAGTACATGGCGGTGACATCCGAGGCTGATCGCGAACGTGCGTCCGACGAAGCGGCCGAGTGGCTGGTCCGTTTGCGCGAGTCGCCGGACGATCGGGACATCGAGGCTCGTTTTGCGGCCTGGCGGGCCGCGGCGCCGTCCCACGAAACCGCGTGGGCGGAGATCTCGCAGACCTTCGACCTGATCGGCGAACCGCTCGCGCGGCGCCCGCAGGTGGCCGCCGAGCCGGTCCTCCGGCTCCGGCGGAAACGCGTGGCCGGCCTGTTCGTCGCCGGTGCCGGGATCGCGCTGGCCGCCTTCGCTGCGGCGCTCTTCCTGCCGGGATGGATGCTCAGGCTGGAGGCGGACTTCGCGACCGCGGCCGGCGAGCGGCGCGAAGTGAAACTGGCGGACGGAAGCTCCGTCGAACTCGCGCCCCTGAGCGGTATCGACGTGTCGCTGAAGGAAGGACGGCGTGAGGTGCGCCTCCTGGCGGGGCAGGCGTTCTTTCGGGTGACTCCCGACCCCGAGCGTCCGTTCCAGGTGGAAGCCAAGGACGTGCGCGCTACCGTGCTCGGGACGGCGTTCGAGGTTCGGCTGGACGGGACGGAGACTGCCGTCGCGGTCGCGGAAGGCCGCGTTCGCGTCGATCATGGCGCTCTCTCACGCGTCCTGGTCGCCGGACGCTGGCTCCAGGTCGAGGCCACGGGCGGCCTGCGCGACGGCATTCGAGCCGAGAGCGAGATCGGCCTGTGGCGACACGGCGAGATCGTTGCCCACGATCAGCCCATTGCCAATGTGGTGAAGGAGCTTCGTCCCTACTTCAACGGCGTGATCGTCATCGCCAGTGACTCCGTCGCCCGGCGGCGCGTGACCGGCGTCTATCGGTTGCATGAACCCGTCGAGGCCCTGCGTGCCCTGGGCCGTGCTCACGGCGACATCGGCGTGACGCAGGTGTCGCCGTGGCTCGTCATCGTCTCGGCCAACTGAAGAAATTCGCCGACACTATTTTTCCCGTGAAAAGTCGAAGAGCGCCGACGTTCTCCTCGCACGGGATCGCGCTTCGCGGCGCAGGCACGCGTGATCCCGAAGCGGGGGATCATGATGATATCGAGGCTGGCGTTGCTTCTGGGACTTGCGGCTCTGCCGGCCGTGGCTCTGTCGTCCAAGGGTGTTTGGGCACAGGCCCTTCCGGCCACAGACGCGGCGCAAGCGAGAGAACAGCGCACGTTCGCCGTTCCCGCAGGCCCTCTCGGCAACGCGCTCACGCTGTTCGGCCGGCAGGCCGGGCTTCAGGTCTCGGTCGATCCGGCGATCGTGAAGGGGATCACGACGGCTGGTGTCACGGGGACTCTCGCCATCGACGTCGCGCTGGAGCGACTGTTGAACGGCACAGGGTTGGTCCCGCGCATCATGGGCAACACATTGACGCTGCAGAAGCCGAACGTGTCGTCGGGGGCGCTGCAACTCGATGCCGTGCAGGTGCAGGGATATTCCGCCCCGCCGCAGGCCCTGATCGACAACCTTCCGCCCCCCTATGCCGGCGGGCAGGTCGGCAAGGGATCGCAGGTCGGTCTGCTCGGCGAGCGGGACGTGATGGACACGCCGTTCAACCAAACCAGCTATACCGCGCAGCTGATCCGCGACCAGCAGGCGCGCAGCATTGCCGACGTCGTCGCCAATGATCCCTCCGTGCGCATTTCGTGGCCCGCGGTCAGCTACACCACGCCGCTCGTCGTGCGCGGCTTTCCGCTGAGTAACCAGGATTTCGCGTTCAATGGCATGTTCGGTGCGGCGCCAGCGCTGACCGTGACGCCGGAATATCTCGAACGTGTCGAAGTGTTGAAGGGCACCAGTGCGATGCTGAACGGCATGGCCCCGTTCGGCAGTATCGGCGGTGTGGTCAACCTCGTACCGAAGCGTGCGGCGAACGAGGACCTCACGCGGCTTACCGCCAGCTACTTCTCCAGCGGTCAGTTCGGCGGCAACTTCGACTTCGGCCGGCGCTACGGCGACGACAAGGTGTTCGGGCTTCGCTACAACGGCGTCTTTCGCGCGGGCGATACGCCCGTCGATCGCCAGACCCAGGAGATCATCGCGTCGGTGTTCGGCGCGGACTTCCGCGGCGAGCGCTTCCGCGCCTCGCTCGACTTCGGCTACCAGAAGCAGAACTTCAACGCGCCGCAACGTCCGACCTATGTCGCGGCAGGGATTGCCGTGCCGCTGGCGCCCGGCGGACGCGCCAACTGGTTCCAGCCCTGGACCTTCGTCAACACGGAGGACATCTTCGGCGTCGCGCGGGCCGAGTTCGACATCTCGGCGGACTGGACGGTTTTCGGCGGCGCGGGAGCGCGGACCAACCGGTTCGAAGGCCTGACGGGCTTCGCCAACGTCAACAACGCGAACGGAAACCTGGTCGACACGGTGGCGACGTTCCCGTCGCGGACCGACCTGAACACACAGGAGCTCGGGATTCGCGGCCGGCTGCGCACGGGATTGCTCGATCATTCCCTGTCGCTCACCGGCACCCGGCTGGCGGGGACGGGCTATTCGCTCTACTCGCCCATCCTCAACACGCGGTCCAATCTCTACCTGCCGACCTTCGTCAACAATCCCAACGTCACCCTGCCGTCGCCGCCGAAGGTCAATGACCGCGAACTGACGAGCCTGGCTTTCGCCGACGTGGTCTCGGCTGCCGACGAACGGATCCAGCTCATCCTCGGCGGCCGCTACCAGCGCGTGCGGATCGACAACTTCAACGCCGCCGGTGCGGTGACCACGAGCTACGACCAGAGCGCGGTGACGCCGGGCGTCGGCTTCATCGCGAAGCCCTGGCAGAACGTATCCGTGTACGGCAACTACATGCAGGGATTGCAGCAGGGACCCACCGCGCCGGCCGGCACCGCCAATGCCGGTCAGGTGTTCGCGCCCGTCAAGTCGACGCAATTCGAGCTGGGGGTGAAGGTCGACTTCGGTCGCCTGACCACGACGCTGGCCGTGTTCCAGATCGAGCAGCCCGTCGGCATCACCAACCCGACGACCGCCGCGTTCAGCGTCGACGGGATGCAGCGCAACCAGGGCATCGAGATCAACGTGTTCGGCGAGCCTCTCTCCGGCTTGCGGGTGCTGGGCGGACTGGCGCTCACCAATGGCGTGCTGGTCAATACCGGCTCGGCGCTGACCAGCGGCAAGACGGCGACGGGCGTGCCCGGCGTGCAGCTCAATCTCGGCGCCGAATGGGACGCCTCGTTCCTGCGCGGACTCACCTTCTCGGGCCGCGCGATCTACACCAGTGCACAGTATCTCGATCCGGCCAACACGCAGAGCGTGCCGGCCTGGACGCGCTTCGATGCGGGCGTGCGCTACACCTTCGATCGGGCGGACGGAAAGCCGCTGTCGCTGCGCTTCAATGTCGAGAATCTCTTCGACCTGAACTATTGGGCCTCGGCCAACTCGACCTACGGCCTGTCGATGGGAGCCCCCCGCACGTTCCTGCTGTCGCTCAGCGCGGATTTCTAACCGAGGCCCGTCATCAACGCCTGACCGAGACCAGCGGCAGATCGAAGGGGGCGCTGGCGCCCTTGATATTGTCGGGCAGCGGCGAGTAGGGCGCGCCGGCGCGGACGCCGGCCAACACGCCCTCGTCGAAATCCGGTTCGCCGCTCGAACTGATGACGGTGGCGCCGAGCAGGCGGCCGTCGCGGGCGATGACGATCCGCACGACCGTCACGCCCCGTCGCATCTGAGTGTTCGACGTGTAGCGGTAGCCCACGATCTTGCGCAGAACCTCGGAGAGATAATTGTCCGCGACCTTGGCGCGCGCATAGGTGTCAGAAGGATTGACGAATCGATGCTGCGTCGGCGGCTCGGCGGAGGAGGCGGAGGGCGCCCGCTGCGAGGGTGCCGTCGAAAGCGGCGAGGGTTTCAGCTCGGGTTTCGGAGCAGGCGATGGCGGCCGGGGCGGCGTCGCGAGCGCTTGCTGTTGTGGCATGGGTTTGGGTGCCGGGGTGGGCTCGGCCGGCTTGGCCGGCGGCGCGGGAGCCGCCTTCTGGGGAGGGGGTGTTGGCCCCGCTTTCAGCCCCTGTTCCGTCGGCGGTTCCGCGCGGGCCTCGACGGGCGGCGCGGGGGGTGGCGGCGCGACCTCGGGTTCGGCGGGGAGATTCGGCTCCGCCTTGCTCTCGGGCGGCGGCGGGGGCGCGGGCGGTTGCTTCGATACCTGGCTGGTGGGCGGTGCCTGGGTCGGCCGGTCCGCGGTGACGGGCGCGGGAGGGCGCACGCCGGGAATGACCGGCGGCTGGGCCTGGGGGACTGGAACCGGACGAGGCTGGGCTGCGGGTGGCAGCGGAGGTGGCTCGGGCGCGGGCGGTTCTGGAGCCTTGGGCTGTTCGAACGAGACGGTGATGGCTTCCTCGACCGGCGGCATCGGCGGCTTCTGATGGGCGAGCCACCAGAGGGCCGCCGCCACGAGCGCATGCAGAAGGATCGCCAACGCGAGCGCGACGGGTGAGATGCGGTCTGACCGGTAGGAGAAGGCGCTGACGGCGTGGGCCACGAGGCGGGTTCTACAGCTTTTTTCCCCGATGCATGGCGTCCTCGGAGCGGGAGCGAGGGCCGGGGGACTGCCTGAGGCCGGGGCAGGCGATACCCTATAGAAAGGCGCCGCTCTGATCCTGCGGTTTGTTGTCCGTCATAGCGGTGGAATTGAGGTCGGATTGCGGCGGCCGGGTGCAGTCGCGGCAGGTCCCGCCCGGCCGCCCGGGCAGGACCTTCGCATCGAGGCTACTTGAACGAGATCGGCGGGGCGTCGTCGACGGAGGGCGGCGCCTGGATCTCGATCGTCACCTTGCTGGGATCGACGCCGGTGCCCTTGTCGAGGCTTGAGGTGACCATGCCGGGAAAGGCGATGACCAGCGCGACCATGACGACCTGGATGCACACGAACGGCACTGCGCCCCAATAGATCTGCGCCGTGGTGACGCCGTCCATCAGCTTGCCCGTGACCTTGTCGACATAGCTGCCTTCGGGGGCGACGGACCTCAGGTAGAACAAGGCGAAGCCGAAGGGCGGGTGCATGAACGAGGTCTGCATGTTCACGCCCAGCAGAACGCCGAACCATATGAGGTCGATGCCCAGGGCTTCGGCCGGCTTGGCGAGCAGCGGAATGATGATGAACGCCAGTTCGAAGAAGTCGAGGAAGAAGGCCAGCAGGAAGATCAGGATGTTGACGGCGATGAGGAAGCCGACGGCGCCGCCGGGCAATCCCAGAAGCAGGTGCTCGACCCACTGGTCGCCGTTCACACCGTAGAAGCTCAGGCTGAAGACGCGCGCACCCACCAGGATGAAAATGACGAAGGCCGTGAGCTTGGCCGTCACGTCCATCGCCTGCCGCAACAGGGCGAAATCCAGTCGTCGGTTGGCCAGTGCGAGGAGCACTGCGCCGGTGGCTCCCATCGCTCCGCCCTCGGTCGGGGTCGCTAGACCGATGAAGATCGTGCCCAGCACCAGGAAGATCAGCGCCAGCGGCGGCATCATCACGATGACGACCTGCTGGGCGAGCCGGCTCAGCAGTCCGAGCTTGAAGGCGCGGTTGGCGACGGCCAGCCCATAGGCGACCAGGCCCGACAGGGACGCGGCCCAGATACCCTCCCAGTGCAGTACGTGCGCCAGCACCAGGCTGGCTGCCACGACGCAGACCACGAGCACCAGCAGGGACGTATAGCCGGCGCTGCCATTGTCCTCCTTGAGCTGACGGGCTTCCGGCGGCAGCGCCGGCGCGACGCCGCGCGTGAAGATCGTCCGCGAAAAGACGTAGCCGACATACAGTCCGGTGAGGACGAAGCCCGGAATGATGGCGCCCTTGTACATGTCGCCGACCGACCGGCCGAGCTGGTCGGCCAGCACGATCAGCACGATGCTGGGCGGAATGATCTGGGCCAGGGTGCCCGAGGCCGCGATGACGCCGGACGCGAGTTTCCGGTCGTAGCCGTAGCGCAGCATGATCGGCAGCGAGATCAGGCCCATGGAGATCACGGACGCCGCCACCACGCCGGTCGTCGCCGCCAGCAGCGCGCCGACGAAGATGACCGCATAGGCGAGGCCGCCCGGCAGCGGTCCGAACAGCTGGCCGATCGTGTCGAGCAGATCCTCGGCCATGCCGGAGCGTTCGAGGATCAGTCCCATGAAGGTGAAGAACGGGATCGCCAGAAGGGTCTCGTTCTCGATCACGCCATAGAGCCGATTGGGCAGCGCCTGCATCAGGTTGGGCGTGAACAGGCCCAGTTCGATGCCGACGATTGCGTAGAGCAGTCCCAGCGCGCTCAACGAAAAGGCGACCGGGTAGCCGAGCAGCAGGAAGAAGATCAGCGACACGAACATGATCGGGGCCATCTCGGCCTTGACCCAGCCCGCGAGCACGCTTTGCGGCGCAAAGAAGGAAGACACCACCAGAACGGCGATGAAGACGAGGAAGAGATAGAAGATCCCGCGGAGAATTTTCATGGCGCGGGCCTCAGTGGGACGAGGGTGCGGTGCGCGGGTCGACATAGACCCCGAGCATCACGCCCACCTGCTTGATGATTTCCGAGATGCCCTGCATCAGCAGCAGGGCGAAGCCGACGACCATGATCAGCTTGACCGGCCAGCGGACCAGGCCGCCGGCATTGCTCGAATGCTCGTTGATCCGCACCGACTCCAGGAAGTAGGGCCAGCAGAAATAGATCATGATCAGGCAGAGCGGCACGAGGAAGAAGATATGGCCGAACAGGGCGATGCGATGGTTGGCCCGATCGGACAGGTGACTGGCGATGATGTCGATGCGGATGTGCTCCTTGCGTAGGAGCGCATAGCCGGCGCAGCCCATGAAGACGGCGGCGAACATGTACCACTGGAGTTCGAGCCAGCCGTTGGAACTGACGTTCAGGAATTTGCGGGAAATGGCGTTCAGGGTGCTGACCAGCACCATGACGAGGATCAGCCAGTACAGCGTGCGCCCGACGAATTCCGTTATGCGGTCGATCGCGGCACTCAATTTGAGAAGTGCGGCCATGTCTCGAAGCCTCCCCCTGTCCACGCTTATTTTTTTGTCAGCCACTAACCATTCTAATGCCAATTTTTCCCGGTGCCAGAAAATCCGAAGGGCAGAACTGCGAATTGATGTGCGACGCGTCGCTCCGCGTCAGAAGAAGATCAAAGTGAGCAACACGAAAAGCGGAAGGAGAATGCCGCACGACCAGGCCATGTAGCCGAAGAAGCTCGGCATCCGGATGCCGGCCTCCTCGACCACCGCCTTGACCATGAAGTTCGGGGCGTTGCCGATGTAGCTGTTGGCGCCCATGAAAACCGCGCCGCAGGAAATGGCGGCCAGGGTGCTGGCAAGGGCCCCCATCAACACGGTGGGATCGCCGCCGGCCAGGTTGAAGAAGACCAGATAGGTCGGCGCATTGTCGAGGAAGCTCGACAGGACGCCGGTCAGCCAGAAGTACCAGACGTCGTTGGGCTGGCCATCGGGGCCCGTCACCAGGGCGACCAGCGGCGCCAGCACGCCGTCCTTGCCGGCCCGCAGGATGGCCAGCGCCGGCGCGATGGTGATGAAGATTCCGGCGAACAGCTTGGCGACCTCGAGCATGGGAGCCCAGCTGAACCCGTTGTCGAGACGGGACGCCCGCGACGTCAGTCGCAGCGACAGGAAGCAGATGGCCACCAGAATCAGGTCGCGCAGGACGTTCTGCAGTTCGAGCGTGACGTGGAAGACCGTGAAATGGATGTCGGGCTTCCAGGTGCCGCTTGCCAGCACCGCCCCGACGATGACCGCCAACAGGATGATGTTGACGCCGCCCTCGATCCGCACCGGCGTTTCCGGCGTCGGGTCGCGCTTCGGCCGGCCCTCCTTGCGGTACCAGTAGCTATCGAGTGCGTAGAACAATGCCAGCAGCACGATGGCGCAGACCAGCATCTCCGAGAACAGGTGCGTCGTCGTCCAGAAGAAGCTGACGCCCTTGAGGAAGCCCAGGAACAGCGGCGGGTCGCCGAGCGGCGTCAGTGCACCGCCGATGTTCGAGACCAGGAAGATGAAGAACACGAAGACGTGGATCTTGTGCCGGCGATCGTCGTTGGCGCGGATCACGGGCCGGATCAGCAGCATCGAGGCCCCGGTCGTGCCCATCCAGCCCGCCAGCACCGTGCCGATCGCCAGCAGGGCCGTGTTCATCGACGGCGAGCCGTGCAGGTTGCCCTTGATGTGGATGCCCCCGGTCACGGTGAACAGCGCCGTCAGCAGGACGATGAAGGGGATGTAGTCGAGCAGCAGGAGGTGGACGACCTCGTAGACGGCGGTCGGGACACCGTGAATCAGCGCGAAGGGAATGATGATCAGCGCCGCCCAGGCGGCGGACACCTTGCCGAAATGATGATGCCAGAAGCTCGGCGCGGCGAGCGGCATGATCGCGATCGACAGGAGGATGCCGGCAAACGGGATCATCCAGGCGAGGCTGAGCTGGCGTCCGTCGATCGCCGGGGCGTCGGCCCCCGCGGCCAGGGCCGGCAGCGCGAAGGCAAAGGTGAGCAGGCCAGGGAGAAGGTGCCGGAGTTTCATCAGCCCACGTAGGTTGCAGTGACACCGCCGTCGACGGTGAGGGTATGGCCGTTGACGTAGCTTGCGGCAGGAGAGGCAAGGAAGATAGCCGCGCCGGCTATTTCCGAAGGGTCGGCCCAGCGTTTGGCCGGGCAGCGCAGCCGCAGCCGTTCCCCGGCTGCCGAATCGATCAGCGCCTCGTTGGTCTCGGTCGCGAAGAATCCGGGTGAGAGGGCATTGGAGGTGACCCCGGTGGCGCCGAGCTCCGAGGCCAGCGCGCGGGCGAGGGCTTCGAGGCCCGCCTTGGCGGCGATGTAGGACGACGCGCCGGGCGCGGCCAGCGTCGCGGCGATCGAGGTCACGAGAATGAGCCGTCCCCAGCCGCGTTCGACCATGCCCGGCACGAGCTGACGGATCAGCGCCTCGCCCGCCGACAGATCGGTGTCGATGAGGCGCGCGAAATCGTCGGACCCGATCTCGGTGAAGGGGCGGCGGTCCCGTTCGCCGACATTATGGATCAGGATGTCGATCGGTCCGGCCGTGGCAAGGGCCAGCTTCATGGCAGCTCGATCGGCCATCTCGAACGCCACCGCGTCGGCCGCCCGTCCGGCGACGCGCAGTTCGGCCAGCCGCAGCGCCAGCGTCTCCTGCGAGCGGCCGTGCAGCAGCACCCGGGCGCCCGCCTCGGCGAGGCCCTTGGCCATCTCCCAGCCCAGGCCACGGGCCGATCCGGTGATCAGCGCGGTGCGGCCGTCGAGGCGGAACTTCTCCGGAAAGGTCGACATGTATCGGGACATTCGGCTATTGCGACAGCCGACTTAGCTTTGGATTCGCATATGCTGCAACTGCCTAAAGTGATCGGCCATCGCGGCGCCATGGCCTATGCCCCGGAAAACACGCTGGACTCGTTCCGCGAAGCCCATCGCCGCGGCGCGACCTGGGTTGAGATCGACGTCAAGCTGACGGCCGACGGCGTGCCCATCGTGATGCACGATTCGTCGCTGAAACGGACGACCGGGGTCGACCGGCTCGCGTCCGAGATGCGCGCGGCCGAGCTGCCGCCGTCGGTGCCGACCTTCGAGCAGGCCATCGCCTGCTTCGGCGAGCTGGGCCTGGGCTGCAATGTCGAGATCAAGCCCTGCGAGGGCCGCGAAGCCGAGACCGCGCGGGTCACCGTCGACACCCTGCGCCGCCTCTGGCCGGCCGCGCTGCCGGCGCCGCTGCTGTCGAGCTTCAGGGACCTCTCCCTCGCCGCCGCCCGCGAGGCCGCACCGGAATTTGCGCGGGCGCTGCTGATCGACGAGATTAACGACGACTGGCGGGCGCGCGCCGAAGCGGTGGCGGCGGCCGGCATCAACACCAACGGCAAGCGCCTGACGGCGGTCCGCGCGGTCGAGATCCGCAAGGCCGGCTACGTGCTGAGCGTCTACACGATCAACGACGGGGACGTGGCTCGGGCGCTGGTGGGCATGGGTGTGCAGTGCGTCATCAGCGACGCGCCCGACGTGATCCTGGCCGCCCTCCAGTAGGTTCGACCATTTGGGGGTTGCGCTCGCTGCGCAGTCTTGGTGTTCTGTCATCAGACCGCAACAAAAGAGACACATCGCAGTCTTGCGGCCCGACGATACATCGCCGGGGATTCATTCTGGGAGAATTGATCGACATGACACGGACTGTACTGTCTTCCGTCGCCGCCGCGGCGGTGCTGGCGAGCGCGTCCACCGCGTTCGCCCAGACCGAGATCCAGTTCTGGCACGCCATGGGCGGCAATCTGGGTGAAACGGTCAACGCCCTCGCCGAGGGCTTCAACAAGTCGCAAACCGAATACAAGGTGAACCCGGTCTACAAGGGCTCCTATACCGAGACCCTGACGGCCGCGATCGCCGCCTTCCGCGCCAAGCAGGCGCCGCACATCGTGCAGGTCTTCGAAGTCGGTACGGCCAACATGATGGCGGCCAAGGGCGCCGTCTATCCGGTCTACCAGCTCATGGCCGACGCGAAGGAGCCCTTCGACCCGAAGGCCTATATCGGCCCTGTCTATGGTTACTACTCGACGCCGGACGGCAAGCTGCTGTCGATGCCGTTCAACTCCTCCACGCCGGTCCTGTACTGGAACAAGGAGCTGATGCAGAAGGCGGGCCTCGATCCGAACACGCCGCCGAAGACTTGGCCGGAGCTCGGCGAGATGGCCAAGAAGGCGGTCGCCGCCGGCGCCAAGTGCGGGTTCACGCCGCAGTGGCAGACCTGGACGATGATCGAGAATTACGGCGCCTGGCACAATCTGCCGTACGCCACGAAGGACAATGGCTTCGGCGGCATCGATATCGAGCTGAAGTTCAACGATCCGGCCCGCGTGAAGTTCATCCAGATGCTGGCCGACTGGACCAAGGACAAGACGTTCGTCTATGGCGGACGCGAGGGCAAGTCGACGGCGCTGTTCACCGCCGGCGACTGCGTGTTCCACATCGCCTCCTCCGGCTCGGCCGCGGGCATCGACAAGGCGTTGGGCGGCACGAGCAAGTACGGCATCGGCATGATGCCTTACTCGCCTGACGTGGCGCCCAAGCCGCAAAACTCGATCATCGGCGGTGCCACCCTGTGGGTGCTGCAGGGTCGTCCGGCCGGCGAGTACAAGGGCGTCGCCAAGTTCATGAGCTACCTCGCCAGCACGCCGGTGCAGGCCAAGTGGCATCAGGAGACGGGCTACGTGCCGATCACGCTGGCCGCCGCCGAGGCGACCGAGAAGGAAGGCTTCTACAAGAAGTTCCCGGGCCGCGAAGTGGCCGTCCAGGAGCTGACGCTCAACCCGCCGACGGCCAATTCCAAGGGCCTGCGCATCGGCAACTTCGTGCAGATCCGTGACATCGTCGACGGCGAGCTCGAGAACGTGTGGTCGGGCAAGAAGGACGCGAAGACCGCGCTCGACGACGCCGTGAAGGCGGGCAACGATCAGCTCAAGCGCTTCGAAGCGGCCAATAAGTAAAGCCTTGCCGTTGCTTTCCCCCTCCGGTCCTTCGGACCACCTCCCCCGCACGGCGGGGGAGGCTGGGAGGGGGAGGGCCGCGGACTAGCTCGATGGAAAAACGCGTCACCTTCAACTCACGCTGGCTGCCCTACCTTCTGCTGGGGCCGCAGATGATCATCACGCTGGTGTTCTTCTTCTGGCCGTCGGGCCAGGCGATTTACCAGTCGGTGCTGATCGAGGACGTCTTTGGCGGCAATTCCAAGTTCGTCTGGTTCGAGAACTTCGCCCAGCTCTTCAGGGACAACAGCTACGCCCACTCGGCGCAGATCACCGTGGTCTTCAGCTTCCTGGTGGCCGCCATCGGGCTCGGTGTCTCGCTGCTGCTGGCGGTGATGGCCGATCGCGTCATCCGCGGGGCCACCGCCTACAAGACCTTCCTCGTCTGGCCCTATGCCGTGGCGCCGGCTGTTGCCGGCGTTCTGTGGGGTTTCCTGTTCAATCCCTCGGTCGGCATCATCGCCTGGATGCTTCAGGGCATCGGCATCGAATTCAACTATGTGATCAACGGAAACCAGGCCCTTCTGCTGGTGGTCATCGCCGCGGTGTGGAACCAGATCAGCTACAATTTCCTGTTCTTCCTGGCCGGCCTGCAGTCGATCCCGAAATCGCTGATCGAGGCGGCGGCGATCGACGGCGCGGGCCCCGGCCGGCGCTTCTGGGACATCATCTTCCCGCTGCTCTCGCCCGTCGGCTTCTTCCTGCTCGTCGTCAACATCATCTATGCCTTCTTCGGGACCTTCGGCGTGGTCGATTCGCTGACCAAGGGCGGACCGGGCAAGTCCACGGAAATCCTGGTGTTCAAGGTCTTCAACGACGGCTTCCGCGGACAGGATCTTGGCGGCTCCTCGGCGCAATCGGTGATCCTGATGGTCGTGGTGATCGCGCTCACCTTCGTGCAGTTCCGCTTCATCGAGCGCCGGGTGCATTACTGATGGTCGAGAACCGGCCCTTCCTGACGATGCTGAGCCACCTCGTCGTGCTGCTCGGCGTGGTCATCATCGCCTTCCCGGTGTGGATGACGTTCGTCGCCTCGACGCACAGCCAGCAGACCATGCTGCAGTCGCCCATCCCGGTGCTGCCAGGCCCGCATCTGATCGAGAACTACGCGAAGGTGCTGACCGAGGGTTATGGCCGCGTCGGCAGCACACCGGTCATGATGACGCTCACCAACAGCCTGATCATGGCGTTGGGCGTGGCCATTGGGAAGATCGCGATCTCGATCACCTCGGCCTTCGCCATCGTCTATTTTCGCTTCCCCGGCCGGATGTATTTCTTCTGGGCGATCTTCGTCACGCTGATGCTGCCGGTCGAGGTTCGCATCGTGCCGACCTACGGGGTCGTCGCTTCGCTCGGCATGCTCGATTCCTATGCGGGCCTGATCATTCCCTTGATCGCCTCGGCCACGGCGACCTTCCTGTTTCGTCAGTTCTTCCTCAGTGTACCCGATGAACTCACCGAGGCGGCGCGCGTCGACGGCGCGAGTCCGATGCGCTTCTTCTGGGACATCCTGCTGCCGATGAGCCGGACCTCGATCGCGGCGCTTTTCGTGATCCAGTTCATCTACGGCTGGAACCAGTATCTCTGGCCGCTTCTGATCACGACCAAGGAAAGCTATTACACCGTCGTCATGACGGTCTCGCGCCAGGCCAACGTGGTCGATTCGGTGCCGAGCTGGAACCTGCTGATGGCCATGGCGATGCTCGCCATGCTGCCGCCGGTGCTGGTGGTCGTGTTCATGCAGCGCCAGTTCGTGCGCGGCCTGGTCGAAACCGAGAAGTAGGCGAGACGGAGAAGCAGGGCCATGGCGCAAGTCCACCTCCGCGGTGTGAGGAAGAGCTACGAAAAGCTCGAGGTCATCCACGGCGTCGACATCGAGATTTCCGATGGCGAATTCGTCGTGATCGTCGGCCCCTCGGGCTGCGGTAAGTCCACCCTGCTGCGTATGGTGGCGGGACTGGAGCGCATCACCGGCGGCACGATCGCGATCGGCGACCGCGTGGTCAACGAGCTGGAGCCCAAGGATCGCGACATCGCGATGGTGTTCCAGAACTATGCGCTTTACCCGCATTTCAGCGTCTACGAGAACATGGCCTATGGCCTGAAGATCCGCGGCCTCTCCAAGGCCGAGATCGACGTACGCGTCCAGAAGGCGGCGAAGATCCTCGAACTGGGCACATTCCTGCAGCGCAAGCCGCGCCAGCTTTCGGGCGGCCAGCGTCAGCGGGTCGCCATGGGCCGCGCCATCGTGCGCGAGCCGGCGGTGTTCCTGTTCGACGAGCCGCTGTCCAACCTCGATGCCAAGCTGCGCGTACAGATGCGGCTCGAGATCAAGCGCCTGCAGCGCGAGCTCGACGTCACCTCGATCTACGTCACGCACGACCAGGTCGAGGCGATGACGCTCGCCGACCGGCTGATCGTCATGAACGCCGGCGTCGCCGACCAGATCGGCACGCCGATGGACGTCTACGAGCGGCCGGCCTCGGTCTTCGTTGCGGGCTTCATCGGCTCGCCGGCCATGAACTTCCTGGCCGGCAAGGTGGTCGAGGGCAGCCGCGCGATCGAGCTGGCGGGTACGGGGTCCGTGCGCGTCACCTTGCCGATCGGCCTCGCCACCACGGCCGCGGCGGGGACACCGGTCGCGGTCGGCATCCGGCCAGAGCATCTGCACCCGGCGGCCGACGGTCCACTGGAATTCGAGATCGAGCTGGCCGAGCCGCTGGGTGCCGACACCCTGCTGCACGGCCGCTTCGGCGAGGCGCGCGAGCTGGTCACGGTGCGGCAGGGCGGTCATGTGCTGGCCAAGCCCGGCGAGAAGCGGCGCTTCAAGGCCGATCCCGGACATCTGCATCTCTTCGATTCGCAGACCGGCAAGCGCATTCCCGACGCGACATGACGCTGCTTGCCCGTATCGAACATGCCGGGCGCCCGCGCGTCGGCATCCTCGACGGCGAACGGATTCGCCTGCACGAAGGCACGATCTTCGATCCCGGCCCGGCGACGGGTGAGGAGGTGGCGGCCGCCGACGCACGTTGGCTGACCCCGACCGAGCCCAGCAAGATGGTGGCGCTGTGGAACAACTTCCGCGCCGCCGCCGAGAAGAACGGCTGGGCGATCCCGGCCGAGCCGCTCACCTTCCTGAAGGCGCCGAACAGCTTCGCCGCTCACGACCGGGCGATCGCTGTGCCGAAATCCTATGACGGCCGCGTCGCCTACGAAGGCGAACTGGGCATCGTGATCGGCAGGATCTGCTCGGGCGTCTCGCCGGAGGAGGCCGCGGACCATATCCTCGGCTACACCTGCGTGAACGACGTCACGGCGATGGAACTGCTGCAGCGCGACCCCTCCTTCGCGCAATGGACCCGCGCCAAGAACTTCGATGGCTTCGGCGTGTTCGGCCCGGTGGTCGCGACCGGCCTTGATCCGGCGTCGCTCACCGTCCGCACCCTGGTCAACGGCCGGGAGCGCCAGAACTACCGGGTCGACGACATGATCTTCCCGCCGGCCGAGCTGGTCAGCCGCCTGTCGCAGGACATGACCCTCGTGCCGGGCGACGTCATCGCCTGCGGCACGTCGCTCGGCGTGCTGCCGATGAAGGCCGGCACCGTCGTCGAGGTCGTCATCGACGGCATCGGCACCCTGCGCAACCGGTACGGCTGAGGGGCCCTGCCGCAGGCGGCAGAGCCGAATGGCGGCTCGTCGCGGACGTCGCCATCATCGACCGCGCGTTGGCCTGACCCATTCTGAGTAGTGACCTGCTGGAGCGCAGTTCGACGCTCGCCTATCCTCTGCGCGGCCCCCGCGGCTTTCTGGAACTGATCGGTCCTGCTCATGTCTCAAGACGTTGAACTCTCGCTGGCAACCTCCAAGCGCTTGACGGGCCGCACGCTCGCTCTCTGCCTTGTGATCTCTGCAGGAGCACCGGTCTTCTCGTTCGACTCGCCGGCCCGCGCCCAGAGCTGGAACATGTACCAGGGCGGCACGAGCCTGGAGATCTATTACACGGCGGGCGCCCTGAACGACGTTAGCAACGGTGTGCCTCGCGATCGTCCCGCACTGATCGACGTTGCGATTGCAGGTGGCACGGTCAAGGGGATGACCATCGACACCGGCTCCACCGGTATCGCAATCTCGGCCGCACTTCTTCCATCGCTCGCGGCTTACAAGCCGCTCGGTCCCGGCACCATCAACTACGACAGCAGCGGCGCCGCGCCGTCCGGCTACTTCTATGAGTTGCCCGTCAACCTGCTGGGCGGCACCTCGGGGGGAAGTCCCGCAACGGGCTCGACCACCGTCAAGGTTCTCGTCGTCACGAGCGACGACAGCACAAGATACTTCGGTATCGGCAACAACAGGAACAACGTCTACAGCGGTGTGCTCAATCCCGCTCTTTCCTTTGCCCAGAACGTGGCTCTGGGGAATCTTACACAGGTTTCGGCGGTCGGGATGAACCCCCTGATCAACGTGTCGGTGAACGGCACGCCGCTGCCCCACCAGGGCTATGTCGTCATGAACGACCGGATCTTCGTCGGCCTGACCTCGGCGAACAACGGCTACTCGTTCGTCCAGCTCACGCCGGACGCGGCAAACGGGCCGAACCTCTGGAACGGCATTCCGATCGCGCTCGCGGTCGGCACGGGTGCCGCCACCGGGGGAACGATCCTCCACGACACCGGCATCGACTATGCCTTCCTCAAGCCGTTCGGCCAGGACAACGAGACCGTCAACGTCTTCATGCCGGGGGCTTCGGCAACGGGTGCCTTTTACAGCTTCGCCATCACGCGCTCGGACCTTCAGTGCGCGACCATGCCCAGCAACGCGATGACCCCGTGCTACGTCAAGGGTTCCACGTCGAGCACGCCCTTTCTCAACACCGGCCGGCAGTTCTATGCCGGTTTCGACTACCTCTTCGATCCGATAAACGGTTTCGCGGGCTACGGACTGTCCGCTTCCGGGCTGACGACCAGCGCGACGCTGAATCCAATGCTCGCGCTGACCGGCACACTCGCGCTCCGCAACGGCTTCACCACTGATTTCGACGCCTATCTGATGGGCAACACGACGTTCAGCCAGACGGGTACGGGCACCTTCTCCGGCACCATCTCCGGCCCGGGTGGCCTCACCATCTCAGACGGCACCGTCAACCTCCTGGGCAGCAACACCTTCACGGGCGGCCTGTGGCTCGCCTCGGGCGGTACGCTGCGGGCCGGCAGCGATGCCGCCATGGGCGCCGCCGCGGGCGGTCTCAACTTTGCCGGCGGCATGCTGCAGGCCACCGCGGGCTTCGCCATCGACCGCCCGGTCACGCTGGGTTCAGGGGGCGGCACCATCGACACCAACGGCAACGAGCTTCTGGTCAGGACGGCGATCGGTGGAAGTGGGGGGCTGACCAAGGTCGGCACCGGTTTCCTCACCCTTTCGGGGGCAAACAGCTATCAGGGTGGCACCACGATCAACGCCGGCACACTGCGCCTCGCTGCGGGCGCGTCGCTGCCGACCACCGGCGCGCTGACCGTCAACGCCGGCACGCTCGACGTCAACGGCAACGACGTCACGGTCGGCTCCCTGGCTGGCGGGGGCGGCACCATCGCGCTCGGTGCCAGCACGCTGGCCGTCGCCGGGATCGGCAGTACGAGTTTCGCCGGCACCATCACCGGGACCGGCGGGCTCAACAAGTCCGGCAACGGCCTCCTGAACCTGACGGGCGCGAATACCTACACGGGGCCCACCTCGATCACGGGCGGCCGCCTCGCGGTGAACGGCAGCATCACCAGCGACGTCACCGTCGGACCCGGCGGCAATCTCGGCGGTGCAGGCACGATCTTCGGCAACGTCGTCAACGACGGCGCCGTGGCGCCCGGCAACTCCATCGGCACTCTGGCGGTCAACGGCAGCTACACCCAGGCCGCCGGCAGCTCCTATACGGTTGAGACCAACGCCCAGGGTCAGAGCGACCGCATCGCGGTGAGCGGCGCGCCGGGCACGGCCACGATCGCGGCGGGGACAAGCGTCCTCGTGGCGCCAGCCTCCACGAGCCCGTATGCGCCCCGCACCACCTACACGATCCTGAGCGCCAGCGGCGGGGTCACCGGGACCTATTCCTCGGTCGCCAGCAACCTGCCGTTCCTGCTGCCGAGCCTCAGCTATGACGCCAACAACGTCTATCTCGCGCTTCAGATCGGCGGCTTCGCCCGCCAGGCCCAGACCCCTAACCAGGCCGCCGTCGGCGCGGCCTTGGATGCCGGCGCCATCGGCGCCACCGGGGACTTCGCCACGGTGCTGGGCGCCTTCTCGACGATGAACGCCCAGCAGGGCGTCGCCGCCCTGAACACGATCAGTGGGCAGAACTATTCCGCCTTCTCCTCGGCCGGCATCGCCACCACCCAGATCTTCATGACCAACTTCGCCAACACGGTGGGCGGCACCTCCGGGGGCGGCAATCGCGTGGCCCTGGCCCAGGCCTGCGACGTCGCCTGCGACTCGAGCGAGCCGGCGCGATGGGGCGCCTGGGGCGGTGCGCTGGGCGGCTTCGGCGTCGTCGGCGGCACGGCCAATGCCGGCACGCTCACCTACAATCTCGGCGGGTTCGCCGCCGGCCTCGACCGCCGCGTCACGGACGAGCTGCTGGTCGGCGTCACCGCCGGCTTCACCAGCGGCAGCCAGTGGGTCGGCGGCTTCTCCGGCCGCGGCCTCTCCGACACCTTCCAGGCCGGCCTCTATGCCAGCTACGCAAAGAACGCCGTCTATGTCGACGGTCTGGCGGCCTACGCCTATTCCGACAACCAGATGCAGCGGCAGATCACGATCCCCGGCCTGTCGCGCACCGCCAACGGCCGCACCGGCGCCAACCTGTTCTTCGGCCAGCTCGAGGCGGGCTATCGCTTCGACATCGGCGGACGCGCGGATGCCTACATCACCCCGTTCGCGCGCCTGCAGGGCGCCACGGCCACCCAGAGCGCCTTCAGCGAATCGGGCGCGGGCGCGCTCGACCTCTCGGTCGCCGCGCAGACCACCAACTCGCTGCGCAGCGTGCTCGGCGCCCAACTCGGCGGCGCCCTGGATCTCGGCTGGCGCGACAGGCTCGCAATGACGGTCAAGCTCGGCTGGGGCCACGAATATGCCGACACGGCGCGGCCCGTCACCGCCTCCTTCGTCGGCGCGCCCGCCTCCGGCTTCACGACCTACGGCGCCGCGCCGCAACGCGACAGCGTCGTGCTGGGCCTCTCCGCCAGCACCGCCATCGCCGACGCCACCTCCCTCTACTTCCGGTACGAAGGCAACATCTCCAGCCAGGATTCCAACCAGGCCCTGACCGCCGGATTCCGCATGACCTGGTAGTCGTGCGGACCGCGCCCGGAGCACCTGCGTCAATCGAGGTCCACGGGCAAGGGCGTCAAGGAGCGGGTACCCTGCGCAACCGGTACGGCGGCAGGGCCGTCAGGCCGCTTGTTCAGGCTTTGGTGAGGCGGCGGCCGGCGTTGGTCAGGCAGGCGCCGCGAAGCTCCTTGAGTTCCAGCCAGCCGTTCGACGTCGCATGGCTGAACGCGGCCTCGGTGGCCGCATCTTCCTTCAGGTCCAGGCGGCGCATGACCGTATCCATGGGCACCCAGTGCATGGGACGGCCACGGGTATAGATATGCATGTCCTGGACGATCTTGCGGGCGAGCGACGCGGCGGAGTTGAGCATCCGCTTACTGTGACAGGTCGGTTCGGCTGCCGCATCCGCGAAGTGGGACCGGGTAGGACCTCTCCGTTACGCCGAGGATACAAATCTCGTCGTTCGGTGTAATTCCCTGCAATCAACTGCGTAGAGTGTCATGCTGTTCTGTACCTACAACATCCACTACGGCGTCGGTTCCGACGGCAAATATGACGTCGCCCGCATCGCCGACACGGTGGCCGAAGCCGACATCGTCTGCCTCCAGGAAGCCGTCTCCGGCTGGCCGCAGAATGGCTTTGCCGACCAGACCGCCGAGATCGCCTCCCGGCTCAACCGCTATCACTGGTATCACGGCGCCATGGAGTCCGACGCCAGCGAGGTCGGGGCCGACGGGCGGATCGTCAACCGCCGCCGCAGCTTCGGCAATGCCGTGCTCTCGCGCTGGCCGATCACCTGGGCGCGAGGCCATCTCCTGCCCAAGACAGCGCTTGTCGACCGCTTCGACCTGCAGCGCGGCTTTGTCGAGGCGTCGATCGCAACGCCGGCGGGGCCGTTGCGCATCTACAGCGTGCATCTCAGCCATGTCGGCCCGCAGCAGCGCCTGCCGCAGGTCCGTGCGCTGATGGATACGGTGCTCAACGCCGAGCGCGTCGGCGCGACGTGGGACAGCGCCGCCGGCTCGACCTTCATGTTCCAGGAGCGCCGGCCCGACGTCTCGCGCTCCGCCATTCTTGCGGGCGACTTCAACTTCACGCCGGCGCATCCGGAATATCCGCTGGTCTGCGGCGAGACCAGCTACTACGGGCGCCTGGGGACCACGATGCACCTCGCCGATGCCTGGGCCGCGGCCGGCAACAGCGAAGAGGAAGTCGATTCGTTTCCGCGCGAGGGTCGCATCGACCATGTCTTCGTGACACATGACCTGGCGCCCAAGGTCCGGCGGGCCTGGATCGGCTACGGAATCGTTGCGTCAGACCACTGGCCGGTCTTCGTCGAGTTCGATCTCTAGCCGGGAGGCGACCGTCAGCGCAGCTCGAACGGGTAGATGATCTTCCAGTCGTTCTTCATGTCGACGATGGTCCAGTGGCGGCGCAGCGCTTCGTTCCACGCCTTGTCGAGCTGGCCGATCGGGGAGGGGCGATCGTAGGCATATTCACGGACGGCATCGGTGTGATGCACGAGGCCCATGAAGCGCGCGCCGGCGCCGGCCGCGGTCCATTCGAGCATCTGCTGGTCGCCATCGGAGTTGCCGAAGGCGAAGACGGGGCGCCGGCCGATGAACTGGTTGATTCCTTCCGGTTTGCCCGGGCCGTCGTCGATGAACAGAATCTTGGCCTCCTTCACGAGCTCGGGCGTACCGTCCGGCCGCAGTCGGTAGCGGGTGACGCCCGAGGAGCCCACGACCTGCTCCGGCGGGATCCCATAGACACGTTCCGTCCACGGCCGCATGAACTCGATGCCGCCGCCGGAGACGATGAAGGTCTTGAACTGATGGGCGCGCAGCAGCGCCAGTAGCTCGAGCATCGGCTGGTAGACGAGGTCGGTGTACGGCCGCTTGAAGCGCGGATGACGGGCGGTTGCCAGCCAGTCGGCCACCGCCTTCGCGAAGGCCTCCGTCGTCAGGCCGGTGTGCGTCGCCGCGATGATTTCGAGGAAGCCCTTTTCGCCCAGCGTTGCCAGCGTGGCCTGATCATCGGCCAGCACCGACCGGAACGGCTCCTGCGTGCGCCATTCGGGATGCTGCGGCGCCATCGCCTTCACGCGATCGACGGCGAAGGCGATCTGGACGTAGATGGGCTGTTCCGTCCACAGCGTGCCGTCATTGTCGAAGCAGGCGATGCGCTCCGGTACCGGCACCCAGTCCGGCGCGCCCGGGGTCGTCGTGCGGGCGATGAAGTCGAGGATCGAGCGTTTCACCGGCCCATCGTTCCAGGAGGGCAGCGCGTCGGCCTGCGCGAAGCCTGGCCTCGCCCTCGCCGCAAGCGCGGCTGCGCCCATGCCCGTCAAGAATATCCGGCGTCTCATCGCTTCCTCCCCCGATCCGGGTCATCCTACTCCGGTTTCGCGTTGCCGCTGAACCGGCGTAGAATTCGCCTCCACGCACAGGGAGATGAAAATGGGCACCAAGATCCGGACCACGGCGGGACGCGGTCGGCTTTACGACAGTGTGCTCGACACGATCGGCGACACGCCCTGCATCCGCATCAACGCGCTCGCCCCCAAGGGCGTCACGATCTACGTCAAGGTCGAGGCCTTCAATCCCGGCGGCTCGGTGAAGGATCGCCTGGCCGTCAACATCATCGAGGCGGCCGAGCGCAAGGGCACGCTGAAACCCGGCCAGACCGTGGTCGAGGCGACCAGTGGCAACACCGGCATCGGCCTGGCCATGGTCTGCGCCCAGAAGGGCTATCCGCTGGTGGTCACCATGGCCGACAGTTTCTCGATCGAGCGGCGCAAGCTGATGCGCATGCTGGGGGCAAAGGTGGTGCTGACCCCGCGAGCACAAAAGGGCTTCGGCATGTACCAGAAGGCGGTCGAACTCGCGAAGGCCAACGGCTGGTTCCTGGCCCACCAGTTCGAGACGGATGCCAACGCCGAGATCCATGAAGCCACGACCGCGCGCGAAATCCTGTCCGACTTCGCGGGACACCGGCTCGACTATTTCGTGAGCGGCTACGGCACCGGCGGCACCGTGACAGGCGTGGCGCGGGTGCTGCGGAAGGACCGACCGGAAACCAAGATCATCCTCACCGAGCCCGCCAACGCCCAGCTCCTCGGCAGCGGCAAGCCGCAGGAGCGTGCGGCCGACGGCTCACCCTCGGTCAGTCATCCCGCCTTCGAGCCGCATCCGATCCAGGGCTGGACGCCGGATTTCATCCCGCTCGTGCTGCAGGAGTCGATCGACAAGAAGTATTACGACGAACTGCTGCCGGTCGTCGGGGCCGATGGCATCAAATGCGCCAAGGCACTGGCGCAGAAGGAAGGTATCTTCACCGGCATTTCGGGCGGCTCGACTTTCGCCATCGCCCTCCAGGTGGCGGCCAAGGCCGCGCCCGGGTCGGTCATCCTCTGCATGCTGCCCGACACCGGCGAGCGCTATCTCACCACGCCGTTGTTCGAGGGCATCATCGACGACATGGACGAGTCCGAGATCGCCATCTCGAAGTCCACGCCCGGTTACCAGATGGGGTAGCGACAACCAAAAAGGTCCCTCGCTCACGCTCGGGATGACAACATTTCTTGCACCGGCGCAGTGCGTCGATGCCGGTCCAATTGTCATCCTGAGCGAAGCGAAGGACCTTTAGGCTGTCTCGGTTGGGGCCGAGTCACTCGCGATTGGTAAACCGGGCGTTGCCCAGGCCGGTGCCGATCGTCATGACGCCCCAGTGCTCGACGTCCTTCATGTTCGGCACTTCGCTGAGTCCCTGAACGACGGCGTCGTTGTGGACCTGGATGAAGATGTCGTGGCCGCCGATCTTGGGCAGATGCGCCGACAAAGCGGCGGCGAGGTTGAACGACTTGCCTTCCCAGTTGCCCGGCAGGTTCTGACCGCCCTTGAGGATGGAGCCGTGCTCGTCGATCAGGCCGGGGCAACCGATTCCCATGAAGGGCGCGAGCTTTATCTTTTCCTGTTTCGCGCGGTCGATCAGCTTGTTCAGCATCGCGGCGATTTTCTCGATGGCCTCGTCGCGGTCGGGCTCGTCGTCCGAATGCCGCCAGACCTGACGCTTCCAGACATCCGCTTCCTCGACGTCGCCACCCTTGCCGGAATTGAGCTCGACCACGCCCACCCGCACGTTGGTGCCGCCGATGTCGACGGCGAGGATGGCATCGTGTCCTGCCATGACCCAACTCGGCGCCAGGTGCACGGCGCCGATCAACCCGGCTTCGTCGGGATCGTTCTGAATGGCCGCGAGTTCGATGCTGATTCCGTCGGCCGCCAGCATGATGCTGGTGCGTCCCATGGCCAGTTCGCCGATCCGACTGCCGATCATCCCGCCGCCGATCACGATGCGTTGGGTGTCCTTCCACGTGTCCAGGCGGAGGAAGCGGCGTATCACCGTCGTCAGCTCGCCGGCGAACTCCTCGACCACGGTGTGGACGAGGCCCGCAGACACCGGGTCGCCACTGGACAGCATCTTGTCGAGCTTCGACTTCGAGATCTCCTCCATCGGCACATCGCCGAACGGATCTTCGCCGCGCTCCTTCAGACGGTCCCGCCAGTCGGCCAGGATGGCGTGGAACGCCCGGCGACTGGCGCGATCGCCAATGAAGCCTTCGTCGTCGCGCAATTCCTCGTTGTAGGTGTCCACGGTAACGGCGGGCAGGACACGGCCGCCATGGACGAAGACGGAGGGAGCCTCGACGGGCTCGTCGGCAGGTGCCGCAGTTTCGGTTCCGGTCCGGGCGCTCATGCGATCTCCCCCTGTAAGGCCTGATGAACGGCCAGCAAGGGGATAAAGTTCCTCGACATCTTCGGGCAGGGTGCGGCAGGACGGCATGGCAACAACGGGGCGTGGCCTGCGTTACGGGCGCGATGAAACTCTTCAAATGCCAGAGCTGCCAGCAGATCCTGTATTTCGAGAACGATGTCTGTGTGAAATGCGGACACAAGCTCGGATACGTCCCCGACGTCGCGACCGTTTCGGCGCTCGAGCCGGAGGGCGAGTTGTGGCGCGCGCTTGCGTCGCCGGACGTGCTCTATCGCTTCTGTGCCAACGCCCAGCACGCCGCCTGCAACTGGCTGGTCGAATCGACGTCTTCCGAGACCTTCTGCCTGTCGTGTCGGCACAACCGGATGATCCCCGACCTCACCATCGCCGATAACCTTGCGCACTGGCAGAAGATCGAGATCGCCAAGCATCGGCTTTTCTATTCGCTGCTGCGGCTCAAGCTACCGGTCCCGACCAAACTCGAATCGCCGGAGGAAGGCCTGGCGTTCGACTTTCTGGCCGAACTGCCGCAGCTCAACGCGCCGCGCGTCATGACCGGACACGACAACGGCCTCATCACCATCGCGCTGGCCGAGGCCGACGATGCGGTGCGCGAGCAGAACCGGGTCGCCATGCACGAGCCCTATCGGACTTTGCTCGGTCATTTCCGGCACGAGATCGGACACTACTACTGGGACCGGCTGGTGCGCGACGGCGGCCAGCTCGATGCCTGCCGGCAGCTGTTCGGCGACGACACCCAGGATTACGGACAGGCACTGCAGGCCCACTATGCCAACGGGGCACCGCCCGACTGGCAGGCGAACTTCGTCAGCCACTATTCGAGCTCGCACCCGTGGGAGGATTTCGCCGAGACCTGGGCGCACTATCTGCACATCGTCGATACGCTCGAGATCGCGCGGGCCTTCGGCCTGTCGACCCAACCGCGCCTGGCCAAAGACGAGGAGCTGGATGCCACTGTCGATTTCGATCCCTATCGCGCGTCCGAGATCGGCCAGCTCATCGACAGCTGGACGCCTTTGACGCTGGCGCTGAACAGCCTCAACCGGGCCATGGGACAGCCCGACGTCTATCCGTTCGTGCTGTCGCCGCCCGTAATCGAAAAGCTCGGCTTCATCCACCGGCTCGTCCACCCGGCCCCGTAGGCCGGACTCAGCGGTGCTTCTGCTGGCGGTAGTGATCGGCCAGCGCGTCGCCCCCGAAATCGGCGGCGAGGTCGCGCCACACCGCGTGGACGTGGTTGGCGCCGTTCTGGGTGTTGTCGTGCTCGATCAGCGTGACCGGGCCGTGGACCCGGAAATAATGCGCCTCGCCCGGCGTCAGTGATCCCGCCCAGGCGAAGCGGAAGGTCACGAGGCCTTGTTCCAGGACGCGCTGCTTCTGCTGGGCCAGCAGGTCGGACGCGAGCGTGCCGAGGAAACGGTCCATCAGCGCCTCGACCAACGTCCGTTGCGCACCGGTCATTTCACCCAGCAGCAGGCCGCGCGGATTACCGAGATCCTGCTCACGCTGCGGGCTCGCCACGATTTCGCCGAACGAGCGGTTGGCGATGGTCGCGGTCTGGCGCTGCTGTTCGCTGAGGCCCGCCATGACCCGGCGGGCAATATCCTCGGAGGCGCCGAGCAGGCGGAAGCTGCGATGGGGGCCGTCGCGCACCGTGGCGGGATGGGCGCCGGTGAAGAAGGGCGTCACCGCGACATATCCGGGCGCCGGCAACGCCACGTTCAGCGACAGGTGATGGCCCTCGAACCGCCAACCCCAGGGAAAGCGGCCGGGCGTGCCGAACACCGAGACGTAGTAGCGGGCGGGATCGCGGAAGCTGCCCTGCTGTTCACGCAGCACGCCTTCCAGCAGGCGTACGCCGTCGAGCAGGTCGAGGCCGCGCTGGTTCAATACCGTGGCGAACAGGGCACGGGCCGCGTCGGCCTGGTTGGGCCGCATCTCTCCCAGGGCGAGGCCCGAGCGGCTGCGCGGGATGTAGTGCCAGTCGAGACGATTGGGGGACTCGAACGCGATCATCGCCTTCCGGCGCTGGCCGTCGTCGAGGATTACCAGGAAGCGATTGGCGGCGTCGGCGATGCGCTGGGCGGCATCGACCGTCTGGGCGCTTGCGCTGCCGAACGGCAGCAGGGCCGCCGCCGCCAGCACGGTCCGCCGGGTCGGCGGGCCGTGGTGAGGATGGGGATGGCCGTGAGACTCGTCGTGCGGATGCCAGCCGTCGTGCGGCATGGCCGGCCCGTCAGGTCGAGGTCTTGGGATATTTCAGCGTGCAGCCATAGGCGCGGGTCGACGCGTCGGCGACCGGCTTGCCGGACAGAACCTGATCAAGCGCTACGCGGACATATTGCGTGGCCTTCGGAATGTCGGCGGCGCTCGAGGAGGGGATCGAGTCGATGCCGCCCTTGTAGACCAGGATGCCGTTGGCATCGATGATGTACATGTGCGGCGTCACCGTGGCGCCATAGGCGCGCGCGACCTTGCTTTGCGGGTCGAGCAGCACGGCCGCGGGCGCGGCATTGCGGCTCTTGGTGAGGTCGTTGGCCTGCGTGGCCGTCACATGGCCCTGCTCGCCGGTGGCGGAGGAGGCGACCGTCAGCCAGACGACGCCCTTGGCGGCGGCTTCGCGCTGTTGGTCCTGCATGTTGTTGGAGGTGTAGTGCTTGCGCACGTAGGGGCAGTCGTGATTCGTCGTCTCGAGGACCACGACCTTGCCCTTGAGGTCGGCCACCGACCAGCTCTTGCCGTTGCTGTCGACGGCGGTGAACTGCGGCGCCGGCTTGCCGACATCGGGGCTCGAGCTGGCAAAAGCGGCGGCGGGGGCGAGGGCGAGCGCGGCGCCACCGATCATCAGGGAACGACGGGGAACATTCAGCTTCGACATGATGGCCTCCTAACGCTTGGCTTGCTGGATTGACGACAACTCCGACAGAATCAGCGACTCGGTGAGAACCTGGGGCAGGATCTTCGGCCGATCCGCCCCCGGCGCCCAGAACAGGTAGAGGGGAACGCCGGCGCGGCCGAGTTCCTTCAGGACTCCGGTGATCTCGGCATCGCGGTTGGTCCAGTCGCCCTTGAGCTTGACGACACCGGCCTGCTCGAACGCCCTCCGGGTGGCCGGCGTCTCGAGCGCGACCCGCTCGTTCACCAAGCAAGTAATGCACCAGGCGGCGGTGAAGTCGACGAAGACCGGCTTGCCGGCGGCGACGGCCTCGGCCATGCGGGCGCGCGAGAATCGTTCCCAGCCCTCGAAGCTGACACCGGCGCCCGGACCGCCGGACGCCGAAGCGGCGGTCGCGGGACTGTCGTCGAGCTTGAGGGTCGCGGCAAAGGCCAGCAACACGGCGCCGGCGGCAAGGCCACGGCGCGCCCAGGTGCCCGCCGAGGCGCCGCTGCCGATCCGCAGCAGCCAGATCGCGAAGGCGATCAGGATCATCCCGCCCAGCGCATAGAGCACGCCGTCGGCGCCGGTCTGCTGGGTCAGCACCCAGATCATCCAGACGGCGGAGGCATACATGGGGAAAGCGAGGAACTGGCGCAGCCGGTCCATCCACGGGCCCGGGCGCGGCATCAGACGCTGCAGCGCGGGCGTCATCGCCAAAGCGAGGTAGGGAAGGGCGAGGCCGAGACCCATGGCCAGCAGCACCGCGACGGTGGCGGGCGCCGGCTGGCTGAGCGCAAAGCCCAGCGCCGCGGCCATGAAAGGCGCGGTGCAGGGCGTCGCCACGATGACCGCCAGCACGCCGGTGAAGAAGGCGCCGGTGGTGCCGCCGCGGGAGACGAGGCCCTGGCCGACGCCGGCCAGGCGGTTGCCGACCTCGAACACGCCCGAGAGGTTGAGGCCGACCACGAAGAACAGATAGGCGATCAGGAGCGAGAAGACCGGCGACTGAAACTGGAAGCCCCAGTTCACCTCGCCCGCGGTCGAGCGGATCGCGATCACGATGCCCGCCATGGCGGCAAAGGAGGCGAGGACACCGGCGGTGTAGGCGAGCCCGTCTCGGCGCATCTCGCTGCGCTCATGGCCGGCGAGGCGCGCGAAGGCCGCGGCCTTCATGGCCAGCACCGGAAAGACGCAGGGCATCAGGTTCAGGATCAGGCCGCCCAGCAGCGCGAACAGCAGAGCCTGCACCAGCGAAAGATCCTCGGCACCGACCGCGTTCGCGAGCGATGCGGTCGCGGCCGGCACGAATGCCGGATCGAGCTTGGCCGAGAGATCGAAGGCCTGCTTCACGTTGCCGTCGGCGGTCTTCTCGGTGAGCACCAGCGTGCCGGCGAGCTCGGCGGCCATCGCGCTCTTGGCGTCGCCCTTCTTCAGGGGAATGCGGATGCCCTCGGGCGTCACCGTGGCAGTCTGCTTGGCCATCGTGGCCACGGGGCCCCACTCGGCCGGGAAGAAATAGATGTCGCTGACCGCGTCGGGTTTCAGGCCCTTGGCCTCGACCAGCAGGGTCGGGTCTCCGGCCTTGGACAGACCATAGCGGGCGGCCCAGGGGCTGGCCGTCGGCACCGCGCGACGCGCCTGCTCGAACAAGGTGCGCGTGACGGGCGGTGCCGGCGTTGCGGCCGCGCCTGAGGGCAGGACCAGCTCGAACTTGCCCTCTTCGGGAATGCAGACATCCTCGCAGACCAGCCAGTTGGCCTCTGCCGCCAGCGTGAGCGGTCCCGTGAGGTCGGCCGGCGGCGTGATGCGCACCAGCAGCACCGATTCGTCCTTGAAGCCGTAATTGATGACGCCGCCGATATCGAAGAGGGTCGGGGCGGGCCAGACGATCGGATCGGCCTTGGCGCCTTCGGGCAGCTTCCACGCGATCTCGGTCGGCAGGCCGGATTCGCCCGGATTCTTCCAGTAGGTGTGCCACTTGGGGCGCATCGTCTGGCGTAGTCCGACCCAGAACGGCTCGCCGGGCTTGACCGTCGCGACCTCGGAGACGAGTTCGGATCGCACGTTTTCGGTCGTCACGACCGCCTGCGCGAAGGCCGGACCGGCCAGAAGCACGAAAAGAAGGGCGAGGAAACGGACCATCGCTTTCCTAAGTGACCCCCGGTCGTGGCGCTTGCAAGGCAATCCGGATCAAGCCGCCGTGATATTTTGCCCGGCATCCCATGAACGACTAAGCTATTGGTCCGACTGGAGAATTCATGTTGCGATTGGATGACCGGCGCCTGCTCGGCGCCCTGGACGAGCTGGCGTCCCTCGGTGCCATCGAGGGCGGCGGCTGCGCGCGCCTCGCGCTTACCGACGAGGACAGGGCCGGACGCGACCTGGTGGTGGGCTGGATGAAGGCGCTGGGCCTCGCCGTGACGGTCGACGCGATCGGCAACGTGATCGGCCTGCGGGCCGGCACCGAGGACCTCGCGCCGGTCATGACCGGCAGTCATATCGACACGGTGCGCACCGGGGGCCGCTACGACGGCAATTACGGCGTGCTGGCTGGTCTCGAGGTCGTTCGGGCGCTGAATGAGGCCGGCGTGACGACGCGCCGGCCGATCGCCGTCGCGGTCTTCACCAACGAGGAGGGCGCCCGCTTCCAGCCCGACATGATGGGCAGTCTGGTCTATGTCGGCGGCCTCGGGCTCAACGAGGCCTACGCTGCGTGCGACAAGGACGGTGCCTCGGTTGGCGACGAGCTGCGGCGCATCGGCTATCTCGGCCCCGCGACGCCCGGCGGCCTGAAGCCGCACGCCTTCGTCGAGCTGCATATCGAGCAGGGACCGATCCTCGACGAGGAAAACACTCAGATCGGCGTGGTCGAGAGCGTGCAGGGCATCTCGTGGACGGAGTACACAGTGACCGGCGTCTCCAACCATGCCGGCACCACGCCGATGCGCCTGCGCCGCGACGCGGGCTATCTCGCCGCCTCGGTCAACCTGTTCGCCCGCAAGCTCGCCTGGGAGATGGGCGGCAACCAGGTGGCAACAGTGGGTTCGCTGGCGCTACGGCCCAACATCATCAACGTCGTGCCCAATCGCGCGGTCTTCTCGGTCGATCTGCGCAACACCGACGAGGCGAAGCTTCAGGAAGCCGAGGCGCGGGTCGCGGCGCACATCGCGGAGGTCGCGAAGGCTGAGCGGGTCGAGGTCGAGGCGAAGGTGCTGGCGCGCTTCGAGCCGGTGATCTTCGATGCGGGCCTGGTCGACCGGGTCGAGCATCATGCCAAAGCGATGTCGCTCAGCACGCGGCGCATGCCGTCCGGCGCCGGCCACGACGCCCAGATGATGCAGCGCATCTGCCCGACGGCCATGATCTTCGTGCCGTCGGTGGCAGGCCTCAGCCACAATGTGAAGGAACACACCGAGGCGGCCGACCTCGCGGTCGGCGCGCAACTGCTGCTCAACGTGATGCTGGAACTGGCCGGGTAGGCGGTGAAGCAGCCCGAGAAGAACCTCGCCGAGCAGGTCATGGTGCGGCTGAGTGGCGACATACGCGGCGGTCGCCTCGCGCCGGGCACGCGCCTGCCGACCGAACAGATGCTGACGACGGAGCTGGGCGTGAGCCGCACTGTGGTGCGCGAAGCCGTGGCGGCGTTGCGCGCCGACGGGCTGATCGTGACGCGTCGCGGTTCCGGCGCTTATGTGGCCGACCCGTCAGCCGGGCCGTTTCGCATCGTGCCGCCGCAGGCGACCTCGCTGTCCGACATCCTGAATGTCATGGAATTGCGTCTGGCGATCGAGGTGCAGGCAGCGGGTCTGGCCGCCGAGCGCGCGGACCGAAAGCAGCTCGGCTCGATCCGTGCGGCATGGCGTGCGATCGATGCCGCCCTGAAGCGCGGCGAAGGTGCCGTCGTCGAGGATTTCTCCTTCCATCGCGCCATCGCCGAGGCGACCGGCAACGACCAGTTCCCGGGCTTCCTGGCCTATCTCGGCAGTCACGTGATCCCTCGCCAGAGCGTGCGGCTGGACGTGGATACGCCGGCCGAACGCCGTCTCTATCTCGAACGCATCCAGGCCGAGCACACGCGCATCGTGACGGCCATCGTCGACAGGGAGCCGGGGGAAGCGCGGCGCGCCATGCGCGACCATCTCACGCGTTCTCTCGACCGCTATCGAACCCTTGCAGGAGGAAGCAGGAATGGCCGACGCTAAGAACACGCGCCGCATCGTCTTCACCGGCGCCGCCGGCGGCATCGGCACCATGACGCGGCCTCTGCTGGCCAGGCTCTATCCCGGCCTGGTGCTGAGCGACCGGGTCGAGCCCGCGGATCTGCAGCCGCACGAGACGTTCGTCTCCGCCGATCTCACCCGGCCCGACGAGGTCGCCGCGCTGCTCGCGGGCGCCGACAGCGTCATCCATCTCGGCGGTCACTCGGTCGAGGGCACGTGGGACCAGATCCTGCAGGCCAACATCATCGGCTGCTACAACGTCTTCGAGGCGGCGCGCGAGGCGGGCGTGAAGCGCGTGATCTTTGCCTCGTCCAACCACGCGATCGGCTTCTATCCGCGCAAGAAGCGCATCGGCACCGACGTCACCGTGCGGCCCGACAGTCGCTACGGCGTCAGCAAGGTGTTCGGCGAGTCGCTGGGGGCGCTCTATTCCGACAAGCACGGCATTGCGGTGACCTGCCTCCGCATCGGCAATGTCGGACCGAGGCCGCTCGACGTGCGGCGCCTGTCCATCTGGATCTCGCCGCGCGATCTGGTGCAGCTCTTCCAGATCGGGCTCGACCATCCCGACCTGCGCTACGAGATCTTCTATGGGGCGTCGGACAATGCGGCGGGCTGGTGGGACAATTCGCGGGCGAATCGGTTCGGCTATCGACAGCGGGACAAGGCCGAGGATCATCGCGCCCACGCCGAGGCGGAGCAGGCAAAGATCGGACCAGATCCGGTCGGGGATCTCTTCCAGGGCGGCAGTTTTTGCTCGGCAGAGTTCACCAACGACGTGAAGCGCGCCGGGCCCTAGGCGCTATACTCGGCGGCAAGAGGTGACGATGACGCGTTTTCTGACTGTCGGCGCGGCGCAGATGGGTCCCATCCAGCGCAGCCATACCCGTCGTGACGTCGTGGAGCGGCTGATCGCCCATCTGCGCGAGGCAAGGCGCATGGGCTGCGAGCTCGTGGTGTTTCCCGAGCTCACCCTCACGACTTTCTTTCCGCGCTGGTGGATGCAGGACCAGGCCGAGGTCGATTCCTTCTTCGAGCAGGAGATGCCGTCCAACGAGACGGCGGCGCTGTTCACCGAGGCCAGGCGGCTGTCGATGGGCTTCTGTCTGGGCTATGCGGAGCTGGCCAACGAGGAAGGGCGCGTCCGGCGTTTCAATACCTCCATCCTGGTCGAGCGCGACGGCAGCATCGTGGGCAAGTACCGCAAGGTCCATCTGCCGGGCCATGCCGAACACGAGCCCGAGCGGCCGTTCCAGCATCTCGAGAAGCGCTATTTCGAGGTCGGCAATCTCGGCTTCCCGGTCGTGAAGGCGTTCGGCGGCAACATGGGCATGTGCATCTGCAACGACCGCCGCTGGCCCGAGACCTATCGCGTGATGGGCCTGCAGAATGTCGAGATGGTGCTGCTGGGCTACAACACGCCGCTGCACAATGCGCCGTCGCCCGACCATGACGAGCATTCGTGGTTCCACAACCAGCTCTCGATGCAGGCCGGTGCCTACCAGAACGGGACGTGGGTCGTCGGCGTCGCCAAGGGCGGCACCGAGGAGGGCGTCCCGTCGCTGGCCGACAGCATGATCGTGGCGCCGTCGGGCAAGGTCGTGGCGCGCGCCGGCGGCGAGGGCGACGAGCTGATCGTCCATCGCTGCGATCTCGACGCGGGGAAGAGCTACAAGACGACGACCTTCAACTTCGCCGTCCACCGCCAGCCCGACCAGTACCGCATGATCGTCGAACGCAAGGGCGCGATCGATCCGGCCTGACGCTCAGACGACTTCGCTCTTCGCGAAGTTGCCGTAGGAGCGCTCCGGCGTGCCGCGGAACAGCGACATGTGCGTGTGGGTGGCCACGAACGGGTCGCCCACCGCCTTGCGCCCCAGCACGACCGTCGTGCGGCCCGGCCGGTCGAAGCGGTCGCCGTTGGGATGGAAGCCGTGGGATTGCCACACGCCCATGCCGACGGCGGTCAGCCGGTCGGCCGAGACGATGGCCTCGATCTTCGAGAGGTCGTAGCGGAACTCGCGGATCGTGCCCCAGACGTTGCGCCACTGCTTCTGCTCGGCCAGATCGCGGCCGATCATGAAGTCGGTGAAGGTGCCGAAGGCAATCATGTCGTCGGCGAAGATCGGGCGCGCGCCTTCGTAGTCGACGGCGCGGCAATGCTTCGACAGCGTGTCGAACCACTGGCGCACGGCGGCGAGGTCGTCGGCGGTGACGGGAATCCTAAGGTTCATCGCAAGCCTCTCCTAGAGTCCGAAACGCTGCCAGAGCGCGCGCTCCTCGAGCGCGGCCAGGGTGGCGGGGCCGATATTGTCGATCCCACCGCCGATCCAGGTCTGCAGGCCGAAGCGCGACAGCAGACGTCGACGCGGGCCGATGACGGGCAGGCGGACCTTGTCGCCATAGCGGCCCTGCAGTGTGGCGCGCAGTTCGCCGAACCCGTCGACCAGGCCGAAGTCGATGCCGCGCCGCGCCGTCCAGAACTCGCCGCTGAACAGGACGGATTCGTCGCCCTTCAGAACCTTGCCGCGCCGCTGGCGGATCCAGTCCTTGAAGCCGTCATGGATCTCCGCCTGCAGCCGCTTCAGGCGCTCGACGTCTTCGGGTTGCTCGGGCCGAAAGGGATCGAGCATCGACTTGTTCTCGCCCGACGTATGGACGCGGCGCTCCACGCCGATGCGGGCGATCAGGTCCTGGAAGCCAAAGCCCGAGCTGATGACCCCGATCGAGCCCACGATCGAACTCGGATCGGCGATGATCTCGTCGGCAGCACAGGCCAGCCAGTAGCCGCCCGAAGCGGCGACGTCCTCGATGAAGGCGATGACAGGCAGGCCTTTCTCGGCGGCATGCATCCTGATGCGTTGCGCGATCAGCGCGGACTGCACGGGTGAGCCGCCGGGCGAGTTCAGCGACAGCGCGACGGCCTTGGCGCCGCGCATCTCGAAGGCGCGCTTCAGCAAGGGCGCAACGGATTCGATCGACAGCCCGCGACTGCCGAGTAGTCCGCCGGAGGCGATGACGCCGGAGAGACGAACGACGGGCACGACCGGCCCGCGGTGAAAACGATCCCTGATCCAATTCAGCATACCGGGCACTGTCGCGGGCGTGCCCCTAGAAGGCAAGCGGCTGGCCGTGGCGCAGGATGCCTTCTGCCTCGTCGGTGTAACCGCCGCCGGGCCGATGCAGCACCAGCGGCGCCGCGTCCCGGCGGCGCAGTTCGCGTGCAGGGCGCGCGCGAACCAGCACGCGGGCTGCAGGTGGCAGGGGCTTCACGGTGACGTCGCCCCAGCCCAGACCGGCCAAGATGGCGATGATCTCGTCGAGACGATCGCTGCGGTGAATGACGAGCAGACTCCCTGCAGGTTTCAGGGCGCCCGTTGCCACGGTCAGCCACCGCGCGAGATCCGCGCTCGATTCGACGGTGGCCAGCGCCTTGCTGGGGTCGGGCGAGGGATCGGCGACCGCCGCCGGGAGGTAGGGCGGATTGGTCGCGACATGGTCGAACGGGCCGAGACCGGCGGGCAGCGGCTTCGCCAGATCGTGAACGAGCGTGCGGACACGATCAGAGGCGTCGTTAAGTCGGGCATTGCGCTCCGCCAGCGCCGCCAGCGCCGGTTGTAGTTCGATTCCGGTGACGTCGCAGCCCGGCACCCGGGCGGCGACGCACAGGCCGACGGCGCCGACACCCGCGCCGAGATCGAGCACGCTCTCGCCGGGCCTCGCATCGACGGCGGCGGCCAGCAATACAGCGTCGACCGCGATTCGATATCCGCGCCTCGGCTGCAAAAGCTTCACACGACCGCCCATCACGGCATTTTCGGTCGGCGCGCAATCCATGCTAGTCATCTCGAACGAAATCATCCCGCAGCAACAGGCTTCACGGAGAGTTGGCCTTCCGTCATGGCAACCGTCGTCTCTCTCGAAGGCAAGCGCAAGTCGCCCAGCCTCGAACCCCTTCTGGCGCTCTGCACCGACGACATGGGACGGGTCGATCGCGAGATCGTGGTCCGCATGCGGTCACCGGTCGCGCTGATCCCCGAACTGGCCAACCACCTGGTCGGCGCCGGCGGCAAGCGCATGCGTCCGCTGCTCACCGTCGCGGCGGCGCGGCTGTGTGGTTACAGCGAGGGCAGCGACCGTCACATCAAGCTCGCGACCTGCGTCGAGTTCATCCATTCCGCCACGTTGCTGCATGACGATGTCGTCGACGTGAGCGCGCTGCGCCGCGGCAAGCCGACCGCCAACACCGTATGGGGCGACAAAGCCTCGGTGCTGGTCGGCGACTTCCTGTTCACACGCGCCTTCGAGTTGATGGTCGAGGTCGGTTCGCTCGACATCCTCGGCGTGCTGTCGAACGCCTCCTCGACGATCGCCGAAGGCGAGGTGCTGCAGCTGGTCAGCCAGCGCGACATCAGCACCCCCGAGTCGACCTATCTCGAGATCATCAAGGCCAAGACCGCCAAGCTGTTCGCCGCGGCCGCCGAAGTCGGCGCGATGGTGGCCGGTCGCAACGGCCCCGAGCGGGTGGCGCTGCAGAGCTTCGGGATGAATCTCGGTATCGCCTTCCAGCTCGTCGACGACGCCCTCGATTATTCCGGCCGCGAGGCCAAGCTCGGCAAGTCGGTCGGCGACGACTTCCGCGAGGGCAAGATCACCCTGCCTGTCATTCTCGCCTTCCTGCGAGGCGGCGCCGTCGATCGCGAGTTCTGGAAGCGCACCATCGAGAAGCTCGACCAGCGTCCCGATGATCTCGAACAGGCGTACGGCCTGATCGAGCGGCACGGCGCCCTGGCCGACACGCTGGAGCGCGCGCGCCACTATGGCGCCATGGCGCGCGACGCGCTGGGGCTGTTCCCGAGCACACCGCTCAAGGCGGCCCTGCTGGAGGCAGTCGACTTCGCCATCGACCGCGCTCACTAGACGGCGTCGCGCCATGGCTGCCCAATACGTCCTCGCCATCGACCAGGGCACGACCAGCACCCGCGCCATCGTCTTCGATGCGGGCGGCCGCCCGGTTGCCTCGGCGCAGAAGGAACTGCCGCAGATCTTTCCCAAGCCCGGCTGGGTCGAGCACGATCCCGAAGAAATCTGGTCGGCGACGGTCGAGGTCTGCCGTGACGCGCTCGCCAAGGCGAAGCTCGACGCCGGGGACCTGGCCGGCATCGGTATCACCAATCAGCGCGAAACCACGGTCGTCTGGGATCGCGCGACCGGCAAGCCGATCCACAACGCCATCGTCTGGCAGGATCGGCGCACCGCCGATCGCTGTGCCGAATTGAAGAAGGAAGGGCACGAGCCGCTCTTCACCGATCGCACCGGCCTCCTGCTCGATCCGTATTTCTCCGGCACGAAGATCGCCTGGATCATCGACCATGTCGCCGGCGCCCGTGCCGCCGCGAATCGGGGCGCTCTCGCGGCCGGCACGATCGAGTGCTTCTTGCTGTGGCGGCTGACCGGCGGCTCGGTCCATGCGAGCGACGCCACCAATGCCAGCCGTTCGCTGCTGCTCGACATCCGCAAGGGCACCTGGGATGCCGAGCTGATGAAAATCCTGGGCGTGCCGGCGTCGCTGCTGCCCAAGGTCGTCGACTGTTCCGGCGAACTCGGCGTTGCCGAGGCCGGAATTCTCGGCGCACCAGTTCCCATCCTCGGCATGGCCGGCGACCAGCAGGCGGCCACCGTCGGCCAGGCCTGTATCAAGCCCGGCATGGTGAAGGCGA
Source organism: Reyranella sp. (assembly GCF_965228225.1). Classification (GTDB taxonomy): domain Bacteria; phylum Pseudomonadota; class Alphaproteobacteria; order Reyranellales; family Reyranellaceae; genus Reyranella. The sequence goes on from NZ_OZ245801.1 coordinate 5,905,368, forward strand.
CCTACGGCACGGGCTGTTTCGCGCTGCTCAACACCGGCAGCATCGCCGTGCATTCCCGCCACCGCCTGCTGACGACGATCGCCTATCAGCTCGACGGGCGGCGCACCTATGCGCTCGAAGGCAGCATCTTCATTGCCGGCGCCGCCGTGCAATGGCTGCGCGACGGGCTGAAGCTGATCGAGAAATCCTCCGACGTCGAGAAGGTCGCCGCCGGCGCCAAGGACGGGCACGGAGTCTACATGGTGCCGGCCTTCGTGGGCCTGGGCGCGCCGCATTGGGATCCGGAGGCGCGCGCGGCCATTCTAGGCCTCACGCGGGATTCGGGGCCCGGCGAGATCGCCGCCGCGACCCTCGACTCGGTCTGCTACCAGACGCGCGACCTGCTCGAGGCGATGCGCGGCGACGGTGCCCAGATCGACGAGCTGCGGGTCGATGGCGGGATGGTGGTGAACGACCCGCTGATGCAGCGGCTGGCCGACACGGCGGGCACGCCGGTCGAGCGGCCGGAGGTGACCGAGACGACCGCGCTGGGCGCCGCCTTCCTGGCCGGCCTCAAGGCGGGCCTGTGGCCGTCGCTCGACGCCCTGTCGAAGACATGGGTGCTCGACCGGGCTTTCGTGCCGGCGGAGGACGCCGCCTCGCGCGACCGCCGCTATGCCGGCTGGCAGGACGCGGTCCGCCGGGTGCGCAGTTCCTGATTGCTGGCCCGGGGCGCGGCCTTTAGGTTGCGCCCGCCATGAAAGCCCGCGCCAATCCCGTCTATTGCAGCATCGACACGATCGATCTCGCCCACGCCACCAAGCTGATCCAGAGCGTCGCCGGAGGGCCGAAGCCGGCTGTCGGTGGCATCAAGCTCGGGCTGGAATTCTTCCTGGCCCATGGCGCGCCAGGTGTGCGCTACGCCTTTCCGACGCCGGTGCGCGCGACGGGCGTGGGCTTCTTCCTCGATCTCAAGCTGCACGACATTCCCAACACGGTGGCCGGCGGCATCCGCGCGGTGGTCGACCTCGCGCCCACCTTCATCACGATCCATGCGGGCGGTGGCCGCGAGATGATGAAGGCGGCGGTCGAAGAGGCCGGTTCGCAGGCGGCGAAACTGAATGTCGCGCGACCGAAGCTGCTCGGCGTCACCGTTCTCACCTCGCTCGACCGGTCCGATCTCGAATCGACCGGCGTCAACGCCGATCCGTCCGAGCAGGTACTGCGGCTCGCCGCATTGGCGCATGAAAGCGGCCTCGATGGCGTGATCTGCTCGCCCCACGAGATCGCGGCCCTGCGCAAGCAATGTGGTCCCGACTTCGTGCTGATGGTGCCGGGCATCCGCCCCGTTGGCAGCGCCGCCAACGATCAGAAGCGGGCAATGACGCCGCGCCAGGCGGTCGATCTCGGCGCCAGCAACCTGGTCGTCGGGCGGCCGATCTATCAGGCGGCCGATCCGCGCGCCGCCGCCGAGGCGATCGCGCGCGAGGCCGGCGTCAACGACCTATGACCGTCGAAGCCAAAATCTGCGGGCTGTCGACGCCGGAGACGGTCGATGCGGCAGTGGAAGCCGGCGCGGGCTTCGTGGGCTTCGTCACCTTCCCGCGCTCGCCGCGCCATATCGAGTCGCTCGATCTACTGAAGTCGCTCGGCGCGCGGGTCCCGAGCCGTGTCACTCGCGTCGGCCTGTTCGTCGATGCCGACGATGCGCTGATCGACGCGCGTCTGGCGACCGGCGCGATCGACATGCTGCAGCTTCATGGTGCCGAAACGGCCGAGCGGGTGGCTGCGCTGAAGGCACGCACCGGAAAGCCGGTGATCAAGGCCATCAAGGTCGCCGACCCCGCGGACGTCGAGCGCGGCATAGCGGCCTATGCCGGCGTCGCCGACCGGCTGATGTTCGATGCCGCCGACGGCACGCTGCCGGGCGGCAACGCGAAGGCCTTCGACTGGACCTTTCTCTCGGGCCGGACCGTGCCGGTGCCCTGGTTCCTCGCCGGCGGACTCAACCCCGGGAATGTCGCCCAGGCGGTCCGCGTCACCGGCGCGCGCGCCGTCGACGTCTCTTCTGGTGTAGAAGCGGCACGCGGTGTGAAATCCACTGAATTGATCCGCGCCTTTTTGGGCGCCGTACGAGTGCTTTGAGGAGCTGAGGGCATGAAAGTCGAAGAGCGGCTGAAGGAGCTCGGCATCGAGCTTCCCGAGGCCACCACGCCGATGGGAAGCTACGTCAATGCCGTGCGTACCGGCAACCTGCTCTACATGGCCGGGAAGGGGCCGGGCCTGCCCGGCAAGCCGCTGCCGGTGGGCAAGGTGGGACGTGATTTCTCGCTCGAGCAGGCCAATCGCCTCGCACGCGACACCGGTCTCAGCATTCTCGGCGCCCTCAAGGCCGAGCTGGGCGACCTCGATCGCGTGAAGCGCATCGTCAAGGTGCTGGGCATGGTCAATGCCACGTCGGAATACGGCAGCCATCCGGAAGTGATCAACGGCTGCTCGGATCTCTTCGTCGAGGTGTTCGGCGAGAAGGGCCGCCATGCCCGGTCCGCGGTCGGCATGGGCTCGCTGCCGCGCGGCATCCCGGTCGAGATCGAGGTGATCGTCGAACTCGAGGACGATGCGCCGCCGCCGGCGCCCGCCGTTACGGCCAAGCCGGCCGTTGCCCGGCGCAAGGCTGCGCCCGCCCCCAAGGTGAAGGCCGCCCCCAAGGCGAAAGCAGCCAAGAAGAAGAAAAACTAGGGCTTTTGACCGACCCCCGCCGGGACTGCTAATCCGGCCCGTCCCGACAGGAAGAACAATGCCCAGCGCACCCAACAGTTTCCGCACCGGCCCCGACGAGCGGGGGCATTTCGGCATTTTCGGCGGCCGCTACGTCGCCGAGACGCTGATGCCGCTGATCCTCGAGCTGGAGAAGGCCTACAACGACGCCAAGGCCGATCCGTCGTTCCAGAACGAGCTCGACTATCTGCTGGAGCACTATGCCGGTCGCCCCAGCCCGCTCTATTTCGCCAAGCGTCTGACCGAGAAGCTGGGCGGCGCGAAGATCTACTTCAAGCGCGACGAGCTGAACCACACGGGCAGCCACAAGATCAACAACGTGCTGGGCCAGGTTCTGATGGCCAAGCGCATGGGCAAGACGCGGGTCATCGCCGAGACCGGCGCCGGCCAGCATGGCGTCGCCACCGCCACCGCCTGCGCGCTGTTCGACATTCCCTGCGTGGTCTTCATGGGGGCCGTCGACGTCGAACGTCAGGCGCCCAACGTCGTGCGCATGAACATGCTGGGGGCCGAAGTGCGCGCCGTGACGGCGGGCTCGGCCACGCTCAAGGACGCCATGAACGAGGCGCTGCGCGACTGGGTCGCGACTTGCGAGAACACGTTCTACTGCATCGGCACCGTGGCGGGTCCGCATCCCTATCCGGCGATGGTGCGCGATTTCCAGTGCGTCATCGGCAACGAGACGCGCGTGCAGATGATGAAGGCCGAGGGCCGTCTGCCCGACACGCTGGTGGCTTGCATCGGCGGCGGCTCGAATGCGATGGGCCTGTTCCACCCGTTCCTCGACGACAAGGGCGTGCGCCTCGTCGGCGTCGAGGCGGGCGGCAAGGGTGTGGAGACCGGCGAGCATGCCGCGTCGCTCACGGGGGGCCGCCCGGGCGTGCTTCACGGCAACCGCACCTATCTGCTGCAGGACGAGGAAGGCCAGATCACCGAGGCGCATTCGATCTCCGCCGGCCTCGATTACCCGGGCATCGGGCCCGAGCACTCCTGGCTGAAGGAGATGGGCCGCATTGAATACGTGTCGGCCACCGACGCCGAGGCGCTCGCGGCCTTCCAGATGCTGTGCAAGCTCGAGGGCATCATACCGGCGCTCGAGCCCGCCCATGCTCTGGGGCACGTGATCAAGCTCGCGCCGACCTTGCCGAAGGACAATCTGCTGGTGATGAATCTCTGCGGACGCGGTGACAAGGATGTCTTTGCCGTAGCCGAACGCCTCGGGATGAAGATCTGACCATGAGCCGCATCGCCAAGCGCTTCGCCCGACTCAAGGCCGACAAACGGGCCGGTCTCGTCACCTACGTCACGGCCGGCGATCCCAACCTCGACGTCAGCTACCAGATCCTGAAGGGCCTGCCGGCGGCCGGCGCCGATCTCATCGAGCTCGGCATGCCCTTCACCGACCCGATGGCCGACGGCCCGTCGATCCAGCTCGCCGGTCAACGCGCGCTGAAGGCCGGCATCACTGTCGATGCGACCTTCGACATGGTGCGTCGCTTTCGCAAGGAAACCGGCGACAACGACACGCCGATCCTGCTGATGGGCTACTACAATCTCGTCTACCAGCGCGGCCCCGAGCGCTTCTGCAAGGATGCCGCCGCCGCCGGTGTCGACGGTTTCATCCTGGTCGACCTGCCGCCGGAAGAGGCCGATGAACTCAAGCCCTATGCGGTCGCGGCCGGCATCGACACCGTGCTGTTGACGGCCCCCACCACCGACGACGAGCGCCTGCCGGCGGTGCTGAAGTATTCTTCCGGTTTCGTCTATTTCGTCTCGGTGCTGGGCATCACCGGCACCAGTTCGGCGACCGAGGAAGCCGTGCGCACCCATGTCGAGCGCATCAAGCGTCACACCGAATTGCCGATCGGCGTGGGCTTCGGCATCCGCACGCCCGATCAGGCTGCGGCCATCGCGCGTCACGCCGATGCCGCGGTCGTGGGCTCCGCCATCGTCGAGCGCGTGAAGGCCGGCCTCGACGACCACGGCAAGGCCAAGCCCGACCTCATCCCCGGCGTCTTCGCCTACATCAAGGCCCTCGCCGACGGCGTCAGGGGCGTGCGCAAGGCTTAGTTCGTGTCATCCTGGCCGTAGCGAAGGATCTCACGTCAGCGCCGGAGTCCTTCGGTCGTTCCGTCAGGTCCTTCGCCGCGCTCAGGACGACAGCTGAGTGCCAACCCGTCCTAATCCTCGAAGTTGAGATCGGCGACGTAGGGGTTGGTCTTGCGTTCCCAGCCGAAGGTCGAGGTCTGGCCGTGGCCGGGGACGAAGGTGATGTCGTCGCCGAACGGCCACAGGCGGTGGCGGATCGACTCGAGGAGCTGGTCGTGATTGCCGCGCGGGAAATCCGTGCGGCCGATCGAGCCGCGGAACAGCACGTCGCCCACGAACGCGACCTTTGCGGGCTTGTTCACGAACACGACATGGCCCGGCGTGTGGCCCGGGCAGTGCACCACGTCGAAGGTCGCGTTGCCGAGGCTCACCGTCTCGCCGTGGGTCAGCCAGCGGTCGGGCACGAACGGCTTGTAGACGGGGAAATTGTACTTGGCGCCCGACTCCGGCAGCCCCTCGATCAGGAACAGGTCGTCCTCGTGCGGCCCCTCGATCTTGACGCCATAGTGCTCGGCCATGGTACCGGCGGCCGAGGCATGGTCGACATGGCCGTGGGTCAGCAGGACCTTGGTGACCTTGATGCCCTGCTGGTCGATCGCCTGTCTGAGCATGTCGAAGTCGCCGCCCGGATCGACGGCGGTGCCCTCCATGGTTTCGTCGCACCACACGATGGAGCAGTTCTGCTGGAACGGGGTGACGGGGGCGATCATGACCTTGAGCATCCTTCCGATCTAATGCCTCCCGTGGGCGGTTGGAAGGGCGTATGCTGCCGATCCCTCCGGCACCGATGGCAATGAACGTGCGTCTTCTCCTGTGCATCCTGGGCCTGTTCGCCCTGTCGCTGGCCCCGGCGCGGGCCCAGATCGCCCCCGTGGCCTCGCCCTCGGGACCCGTCCCGGCGGGGCCCTATGTCGTGGTCGACGTGGCGACCGGCGAGGCCCTGCTGGACCGCAATGCCGGAACGCTCTGGTATCCCGCGTCGCTCACCAAGATGATGACGCTCTATATCGTCTTCGAGGAGCTCAAGTCCGGTCGCCTCCAACTCAACGCAACGCTTTCGTTCACGGAGAATGCCCGCACCAAGCCATCTTCCCACCTGGGCCTGGCGCAGGGCCGGACCATCACGGTCGAGCAGGGAATACAGGCGCTGGTCGCCCGGTCGGCAAACGACGTGGCGACGGCTTTCGGCGAGCGCCTCTCGGGCTCGGAGCCGGCCTTCGGCCAGCGCATGACCGAGACGGCGCAGCGGCTGGGCATGACGGCCACGACCTTCCGCAACGCCAACGGCCTGCCGGATCCGGCACAGACCACGACCGCGCGCGACATGGCCATCCTGGCCCTCGCGATCATCAAGGACTTCCCGCAGTATTACGGCTACTTCCGCACCAAGGAGTTCATGCTGGGCAGCCAGCGGATCGGGCCGGGCATCAAGTTCCTCGATCTCTATTCGCCCTATGCCGACGGCTTCAAGACCGGCTTCATCTGCGCCTCGGGATTCAACATCGTGGGCAGCGCGGTGCGCGACGGCAGGCGGCTTGTCGCCGTCGCTTTCGGGTTCCGCCGCGCCGACCTGCGCGACGAATTCCTCGTCCGCCTGTTCGACGAGGCCTATGCGCTCAAGACCGGCGGCAACCGGCAGAAGATCTGGCAGCTGCGCAACGGCGAGGGCGGTCCGGTGACGGTGCTGCCCTACGGCGAATGCGGCGGCATCCGCTACGACATGCCAGGCGATGCCGTCTGGCTTGGCACGTTCGGCGACTGGCGGACGGCGAAGAATGCGTTCGATGCCGGACAGGCGAGCCTCATGGCCATGGGCGTGAGGCACCCCGGCAGGGAGTACATCCTCCCTGTTACTTCGAACAAGGTGACGAAACAGGCCGCTATCATCGCCGACCTCGAGCCGGCGTCGGCGCAGAGACTGTGCGCCGAATACCAAGCCCGGAAATCTTTCTGTGTCGTGAAGAAACCTTCGGACTTCTCGGCGCCCTATAGCGGCTTCTGGCGCTGACCTTGGCCCATCCCCTCATTCGTGCGATACCGCGCCCATGAACTGGCTGACCAATTTCGTCCGCCCCAAGCTGCGTGCGCTGGTCGCCCGCAAGGAAGTGCCGGACAATCTCTGGGTGAAGTGCCCGAAGTGCGAACAGATGCTGTTCACGCGCGACTGGGAGGCCAATCAGGAGGTCTGCAGTCACTGCGGCCATCACATGCGGCTGCGTCCGATGAAGCGGCTGCCGTTTCTCTTCGACGAGGGCAAGTACGAGCTGCATCCGCTGCCGCGGGTGAATGCCGATCCGCTCAAGTTTCGCGACACCAAGCGCTATGACGCGCGCCTGAAGGAGGCCCAGGCCAAGGCCGAGGGCACGACCGATGCGCTGGTCGTGGCGAGCGGCCTGATGGGCAGCCGCCTGTCCGTCGTGGCGCTGCTCGACTTCGGCTTCATGGGCGGCTCGATGGGCACCGCCGTGGGCGAGGGGCTGGTCATGGCCGCCGACCTCGCCGTCGCCCGCGGGGCGCCGCTGATTGTCTTCTCGGCCTCGGGCGGCGCGCGCATGCAGGAAGGCATCCTCTCGCTGATGCAGCTCACGCGCACCACAATCGCGGTGCGCAAGGTCAAGCAGGCGGGGCTGCCCTATATCGTGGTGCTGACCGATCCGACCACCGGCGGCGTCTCGGCCTCGTTCGCCATGCTGGGCGACGTCCACATCGCCGAGCCCGACGCCATCATCGGCTTCGCCGGCCCGCGCGTGATCCAGGACACGATCCGCCAGGAGCTGCCCGAGGGCTTTCAACGTTCGGAGTACCTGCTGGAGCACGGCATGGTCGATGCCGTCGTGCACCGTCACAAGCTCCGCGAGACCCTGATCCGCATGGTCTCTCTGTTCATGGATCCGCTGGTCGTCGAGAGCCGCGCCCTCGCGGAGACCGGTCGCTGACGTGACCGCGAACGATCCGATCGTTCAACGCCTGATGAGCCATCATCCGAGGGTCATCACCCTCGGGCTGGAGCGCATCGAGCGTCTGCTCGTGCGGCTGGGATCGCCGGAGCGGAAACTGCCGCCGCTGATCCATGTCGCCGGCACCAACGGCAAGGGCTCGCTGGTCGCCTATCTGCGCGCCATCGCCGAAGCCGCCGGCTATCGCGTGCACGTCTATACCTCGCCGCATCTCGTGCACTTCAACGAGCGCATCCGCATCGCCGGCAGGCTGATCGACGATCACGAACTCGACGAGATGCTGACCGAGTGCGAGGAAGCCAACGGCGACACGCCGATCTCCTTCTTCGACATCACCACCGCGCTGGCGTTCCTGGCCTTCTCGCGCGTGCCGGCCGACCTCGGCATCATCGAGGTCGGCATGGGCGGCCGCTTCGACAGCACCAACGTGATCGAGCCCGCTCTGTCGGCCATCACGCCGGTCGGCTACGACCACACGGGCTTCCTGGGCGACAAGCTCGAAGGCATCGCCTGGGAGAAGGCGGGCATCCTGAAGCGCGCGACCCCCGGCGTGATCGGCCGGCAGCGCGACGTCAGTGCGCAGGTGATCGAGGCCGAGGCGGCCAAGCTCGCCGCGCCGTTGTTCCGGATGGGCCGCGAGTGGCAGGTGATGCCGAAGGACTCGGGCTTTCGCTACGAAAGCGATCTTCTCACGCTCGACCTGCCCAACCCGGCGCTGGCGGGCGCCCACCAGATCGACAATGCCGCGACCGCGGTCGCCTGCATCGAGCGTCTGAGGGCGGCGCGTTTCGACGTCGACGACACCGCGATCCGCAAGGGTCTCGGCTCCGTCGAGTGGCCGGCGCGGTTGCAGCGCCTCACCAAAGGACCGTTGCCGGGTTCGCTGCCTCCCGGATGCGAGCTCTGGCTCGATGGCGGCCACAACGAGGATTGCGGCATCGTGCTGGGCCGCATGGCGGCGGAATGGGCGAAGGAGCCGGCAGCGCTGCCGCTCTATCTCGTCTTTGCCATGCAGACGACCAAGGATGCCTCCGGCTTCCTGCGACCGCTGGCGCGCTACGCAAGCTCGGCCCGTGCGGTGCCGTTCCCCGAGGGGCATGCCGCCTATACGCCGCAGGAAGCCTGTGCGCGGGCGGCCGATGTCGGGCTGGATTGCGCGCCCGCAAACGACATCGGCGCGGCACTGGAGGACCTGATGGCCACCCAGCCCGCGCCGATGCGCATTCTCATCTGCGGCTCGCTCTACCTTGCGGGCGAGGTCCTCGTCCGCAACGGCTGAGTCGGGCGCCGATCAAACGACGGTGTTGATCCAGCTCACCAGCTTCTGCTTCGGCTCGGCGCCGATCTTGGTGGCGGCGACCTGGCCGTTCTTGAACAGCAGCAGGGTCGGGATCGACCGCACGCCATAGCGCGTCGGCACCATCGGGTTCTCGTCGATGTTGACCTTCACGACCTTGAGCTTGCCGTCCATATCCTTGGCGATGTCCTCGAGCGACGGGCCGATCATGCGGCAGGGGCCGCACCACTCGGCCCAGAAGTCGACGAGGACGGGCGTGTCGGACTTCAGGACTTCCTCTTCGAAGGAAGCATCGGTTGCTTTGACGGTCATCGCGGGTTCTCCCAAAAACACTTACAGGCCGGTCGATGGGACCGGCGCCGCCCTTGGCCCAGAAGCTAGGAACGCACGCCCCCCGAGTCAAGATGCGGCAGCATAAGGCATTGATTTGTCTAGGGTTTCTTCTGCGATCTCCATCAGCCGGGGGGCCGCTGTCCAGAGCAGGAAGGCTCTCACCCGCCGGCCGGGATAAATGCGCTGGAGCAGGGCGCGATAGAGCGCGAGCTGGCGGCGATAGACCAGCGCCACGCCCTCGGCCGAGTCCGGCGGCGGGCGGTTGGTCTTGTAGTCGACGATCAGGACTTCCGTGTCCGAGATGGCCAGACGATCGACCTGGCCGCTCACCGTGAAGGTGCCGCGCGGCGTCTGCAGGGTGCCGATCAACGGCACTTCCGCGCGCGACCCTGGAGCGAACAACGCGGCGTGCGCCGTCGCCTCGGTGACGGCGAGCGCTTCGCTCGCCCATTGCTCGACGTCTTCGGGCGAGAGCCCGTGCGCCGGCTGCGCCAGGAAGCGGCGCGCCGCCTCACCGCGCTGCGCCGCCGGCAGGCCGGGGAGATGGCGCAGCAGATCGTGCAACAGCAGGCCGCGCTGCCAGCGCCGTGGATCGTCGACGATCAGCGGACTGTAGGCGCGCGGCGCGGCGGCGGCCTCGTCGGGCAGAGGCTGCGAGGGCGCGAGCGGCGTCGGCGGATCGGGTTCGCCCGGCGCCGGCTCGGTCCACCAGTCCGGCAGCGGCGCCTCGTCGGCAATTGGCAGCTCGGGCTGCTCGGCCTCGACGATATGGCCTTCGTTCGCGAGCTCGAAGCCGTCGCCCGCCCAGCCCTCCGGCAGAAGCGACTTAAAGTCGAAGGTCTTCGCCACGGCGCGTACGCGGGACGGCGAGTCGTCGGGTATCGCGGCCTCGGTGCTGGCGCGCAGGCCGGCCTCGATCCGCTCGTACCAGCAGCCGCGATCGGCCTTGCGGGTGCCTGTCCAGCCGCCGACATAGAGCCGGTCCTCGGCACGCGTCATGGCGACGTACAGCAGGCGGTTCTGTTCCTCCAAGGTGCGGCCGTGGATCTCGTTGCGCCAGCTGCGCGCCGCCTCGTTGGCGTCGTCGGTGCGCGGCAGCCAGAGCCGGGCTTCGTCGTCGGTGCCGGCCAGCAGACGCTCACGGTTTTGCGGCACCCGCGTCGTGTCGGGCAGGTAGACGATCGGCGCCTGCAGGCCCTTCGAGGCGTGCACCGTCAGGATGCGCAACTCGCGCCGCCGGTTCTGGTCGAGGTCGCGCTTGATCTCGCCGCCCCCCGTCTCGAACCAGCGCAGGAAGCCCTGCAGCGAGCCACCCTCGATCCCCTGGTATTGCAGCGCGCGCGCCAGCAACTCGTCGATGGGATCGGAGGCCTCGCGGCCCAGCCGCTCCATCAACCGCCGCCGGCCGCCCTGCGGGCCGAGCGCGCGGGCGAAGAAGTCGAAGGGCGTGTCGTAGTCGGCGCGCTTCAGCCAGTCGGCGAGGATCGCGTAAGCTGCAGCGAAGGGCGCCGTGGCCGCGCGCTCGCGCAGGGCGCGCCACAGATGGCCGGGGCGCTTCCAGGCCAGGCTGAAGAGCTGGTCCTCGTCGAGTCCGATCAGCGGCGACTTCAGCAGGGCCGCGAGATTGAGATCGTCCTGCGGCAGCAGGACGAAGCGCGCCATTGCCAGCAGATCCTGGATGGCGAGGTCCTGGCCGAGGTTCAGCCGGTCGACGCCCGCGACCTCGACGCCCTCGCGCTTCAGCGCCCTCACCAGCGCATTGACGAACTCGTTGCGCCGCCTCACCAGCACCATGAAGTGGCCGGCATGCAGCGTCTCGCCATCGCGTGCGCGACGCTCCGTGCCGATCAGTTGCTTGGCATGCGCGGCGATCAATCGTGCCAGCCGTTCGTGCGGCAGGCCCTGTGCCGTGCCGCTTCCCATGGCTTCGATATCCGCCGTATCGGCCTCGTCGTCGCTGCCGACGACCAGGGGCCAGAGTTCGACCCGCCCCGGCTCATTCTTGCGGCTGGGCACGTGCCGCACCGTCCCGGCCTCACCGACACCGCGCGCCGTGTCGGCCTCGCCCAACACCCAGTCGACGGCATCGAGCACGGCGGGTGTCGAGCGGAACGAGACGTTGAGGCCGACCGGCACGAACATCCGGTCGGCGATGCGGCTGCGCTCGTCGAACCAGAGGCGCATCTCCTCGAGCTTGCGTGGATCGGCGCGCTGGAAGCCGAAGATCGACTGCTTGGTGTCGCCGACGGCGAAGATGGTGCGGCTGCGCCCGACCGCGCCTTCGCCCACGAAGAACTCCTCGGTGAGGCGGCGGATCACTTCCCACTGGTCGGGATTGGTGTCCTGCGCCTCGTCGACCAGCACGTGATCGATGCCGCCGTCGAGCTTGAAGAGCACCCAGGCGGCTGATTCCGCCGTCTCCAGCAGGCGGCGTGTCGCCACGATCAGATCGTCGTAGTCGAGCACGGCGCGGCGGCGCTTGGCGCGCGTGTAGCGGTCGGCGATGTCGAGGCCCAGCCGCAGCAGGGCCAGGGTCAGGTCGACGAGCGCCTGCCCGCGGGCGCATTCGAGTCGCGCGGCCTCGGCCTGGAGGATTTCGACGATGCCGGGCAGGCGCTTCTGCGCCGCCTTGGTCGCCAGCGTCTTGCGCAGCTGGCCCTTGTCGGTGAAGAACACGCCTCGATAGGCGGGACTGAGATCGTCGAGCCCGCCGTCCAGCCAGGCAGCGATCCTCTGGCCGTTCGGCCCATCGGTCTTGCCGCCGGTTTCGATCAAGGCCCGCGCCGCTTCGCGCAGCGCGGCCTCGTCGAGCGATGCCGCGCCCTCGCACTCCAGCTGCTGGCGCAAGCGCGCCCCCAGTTTCGCGAGACCGCCCTCGTCGACGACACGGGCGAGCAGCCACGCCCGCTCGCTCAGCAGACGTGTCATCAGCTCGGCGTATTCGGCGATCGAGACCTTGGCGGCGACGAGGGCCAGGGCGGCCGCGAGCGCCGGCGGCGCGTCGCTGCGTGCCAGGGCTTCCATCTGCTCGTTCTGAACGCGGCGCAGGATCGTCTGCGCCTCGGCCTCGTCGAGGATATCGAAGCCCGGTGCGACGCCCGCTTCGAGCGGGAAGCGTTTCAGCAATGCCTGGCAGAAGGCGTGGATGGTCAGGATGTTGATGCCGCCCGGCGCATCCAGCACACGCGCGAAGAGGCGACGGGCCACGACGCGCTGCGCCGGATCGGGCGCCCGGTCGATCAGCTTGGCGATGCCGGTGTCGAGCGTAGCCTCGTCGGCCAGTGCCCAGCGGCCGAGCTGATGGGCGAGCCGGTTGCGCATTTCGGCGGCCGCCGCCTTGGTGAACGTGAGGCAGAGGATGCGCTCGGGTTTGACGCCTTCGAGCAGTAGCCGCGTCACGCGGTCGGTGAGGACCTTCGTCTTGCCCGTGCCGGCATTGGCCACGACCCAGGCGGAATGATCGGGCGTGGTGGCGCGGCGCTGCGCATCGGTCGCCAGGGCGATGGCGTCGAGCACGTCGCTCATTCCTCGCCGCCTCCCGCCGTCGACCATTCCGAGATCCGCTCGAGATGGGCGTAGTCGTTGAAGTGCGGTCCGTACGCAGGCCAGGGCAGCGCCATATAGGGCGTGTTGGGGTTAGAGAAATGCTCCGCCATCTTCTCGACCAGCGCCATTACCTCGGCCACGAGCTCGTCGCTGCCCTCGATCTCGCTTACCTTGCCGCCGTCGTCGAGGCCGTTGGCCTGCCAGTATGAGAGGCGCACCGTCTTCGCCTTGCCGTCGATCTTCTCGAAGCCGCCACGTTGGGCCATCGCCGCTTCCAGCAGGAGCTGCGGCGCGAACAGCGCCTCTAGTTCTTTCTTTGTCGGCACACGGCCGGTCTTGTAGTCGATGACTTCCCAGGCTCCGCGCTCCAGTTCGTCGACCCTGTCGGCACGCGCCTCGATGCGCAGTGGCCGTGCCGCCGGTCCGACGGTGATCGCCCCCTCCGTCTCGCTGTCCAGTAGCCGGGTGCCGGTAGCGCGACGTGCATTTTCCTCAGTGACGAACCAGCGCGCGAGGCGCTGGAAGCGCGGCCACCAGAAGGCGCGTTCCGCCGGCGCCGTCAGCAGCTCGGCGAGATGTTTTTCGCCGAGCGCTTCGAACTCACGCACGGCATCGGGCGGCAGCACGCCCGAGGGATGCCTTTTCAGGAATTCATCGAGCGCGTCGTGCAGGGCGTTGCCGCGATCGGCCGCGCCCAGCTCCTCTTCCAGCGCTTTCAGTGCTTTCAGATCGAGGATGCGCCTCGCATAGAGACCGTAGGGATCGCGCCGCCATTGCTCGACGCTCGAAACCGACAGCCTCGTGGGCCGCGCTTCGACCGGCGGACGCGGTTCGGGGCGCGGCCATGGCGCGTAGGTATCCGGCCGGTCGATCGCCTCGGCCCAGGCGAGGAAGCTGTGACGACCGCGCTGGATGTATTCCGGCACCGGTGCGCTGCCGCCGGGCTCATAGCCGAACAGCGCATCGAGCCGCGCCAGCCAGCGCGACGGCACGGTGGGTGCGCCGCCTTCGCGTTCCGCGCGCGTCAGCAGCACCCGCTCGGCGCCGAGGGCCGCCACGAAATCGTGCGCCGAGAGGCCGATCCGACGCTCGGGCTGCTGCAGCCCGAGTTCGGCGCGCATCGGGCGATTGATCCACGGGCCCGTCTCGACGGCGGGTGGCCAGGTGCCTTCGTTGAGGCCGCCCAGCACCAGAAGGTCGGCGCGCTGCAGACGGGCTTCGAGCGGTCCCCAGATCGACAGGCGCGGGTGGCGTCCGAAGGCCGGGCGGATCGTTTCCGGCTCCAGCATCGCCGCGAACAGGCCGGGCCATTCGCCGGATGCGATCGCGGGACGGTTGGCCCAGGCGGTGCGCAGGCGCCCCAGCGCGTCTGCCAGCGCACTGCCCGCATCGCCCGACCACAATTTCTCGGGCGGTGAGATTTTCTCGGCGGCGGCGATCGTGGCGGCAAGCAGCGCATCGGGCTCGGCCTCGCCCTGCATCAGCTCGACGAGGGGCCGCGTCGCTTCGTCGAGCCGGTCGAGCAGCATCTTCACGGCGGCGCGATCGCCGGGATCGCCGAATTTCGCTTCGTCGACGCGGGCGCGGATCGACGGCAATCCCGGCGTCGGCTTGAGGCCGCGCAGACACTTGCGGTCGAGTCGTCGCGTCGCGGCGAGCACGAAGGCGCGGTCGAGGCCCAGGATGCAGAGTGGATGCTTGAGGAGCGCCAGCAGCTCGACCGGCGCAAAGTCCGCATCGACCCCGGCGATCAGCGCGTGCAGCAGCGCGGCGGACGGCGTGTCCACCAGCGGCGTGCCGGCCGAATCGTCGATGTCGATCTGCCAGCGTTTCAGTTCGGCCGACACGCGACGCGCCAGCGCGCGGTCGGGCGTCACGAGCGCGGCCGTGCGTCCCGGCGTGTCGAGCACGCTGCGCAGCGCCAGCGCGACCACCAGCGCCTCCTGATGCGGCGTGGCACAGTCGGCGCGGGTCACGTGTTCCAGGGAAGCGGGTTCCGGCCTGTTCCAGGACTCGCTGGTCTCCGCCGGCCGCATCAGCTCGGTAATCAGGAAGTGCCGCGCGGAGGCGCTCGCCGCGCCAGGCCATTCCTCGACATCCGCGCGCACGACGCCCAGCGCGCTCAGGAGTTCACGCAGGCCGTATTGCGGATGCGATGGATCGAGAGCCTCCCAACTCGCCGCGTCCATGTCGCGATCGAGACCCGGCAGGACCACGGCGCCCTGCGGCAAGCCGGCGATCGCCGCGAGCAGGTCGCGCGTCGCGGGCTGCGAGCCGGTCGAGCCCGCCGCGATCACCGGCGTCTGCGGCGGTCGCGCCCGCCAGCGGTCGGCCTGGTTGCGGATCGCGCGCGTGCGCCGGTCGATGGCGTCAATCTGCCCGCGCGCCGCGAGCACCTGCGGCCAGTGTTCGCCCACGATGGCGAGGAACTTCAGCGTGCGCTGCCAATGGCTCGCGAAGTTGCCTTCGACCAGCCCTTCGAGTTGAGAGAACGACACGCCCTCGATGGCCAGTTCGTCGAGCAGGCGGCCGAGTTCGCGCGCCAGCTTCAGCGCCTGCGCGGCAGACTGCGCGATGGGATGGCCCTGGTCGTCGGTGAAGGCGGCCACGAGCGCAGTCAGAAGCGCGTCGCGCTCCGCGGGATCGATGGCGGGCGGCAGGGTGAGCGCATCGCCTTCGCCGGAGGCGATCTCCCATTCGCCGTCGTCGACATCCCCCAATGGCGCCATGCGCGGCAGAATCGTGGGCGTGCCATCGGCGGCGCGCAGGAAGGCTTCGCGCAGGGCGCGCACGGAGCGCCGCGTCGGCAGGAGGATCAGTACGTCGGCCAGGGCCAGCGGATCGCCGCCATGTTCGGCCAGCACCACGCGCGCCAACTCGTCGGCGAAGCGGCGTTCCGTGCCGATGGTGAAGAGGCCCTTCACCCCAGCACGCGTTCCGCCTCGGCAAGCGCCGAGGGCGTGCCGATGTGGAACCAGTCACCATCATGCACGAGGCCATGCAGCCGACCGGCCTGCTCGGCACGGTTCCACAGCTTCAGGAGCGAGAAGGGGCCTTCGGGCGAACCGTTGAACAGGCGCGAATCGCAGACGGAGACACTGGCGAACATATAGGGCGCCGTCTCGGCCGTGCCGCGATGGCGGACGCGACCATCGGGCTCGAGATAGTAGTCGCCGCGATCCTTTTCCTCGCAACCGTAAGCGGTGGCGCGCGGATGCAGCAGCAGCAACGCGTCCATGCGGTCGGGATTCCAGGCGGCTGCGAGACGTCCGATCATCGATTCCGGTCCGTCGCGCCACAGCCCGTCGCCGTTCAGCACGAAGAAGGGCGCGTTGCCCAGCAGGGGGAGGGCGTTGCGGACGCTGCCGCCGGTTTCAAGAAGATGATCCTCGCGGATGATGCGGGCACGGCCGCCCAGCCGGTCGGCGATCTGGCTGCCCAGGTGATGAACGTTCACGACGATGTTCTGGACGCCGGTGCGTTGCAGGCGATCCAGGGAGCGTTCGAGCATCGAACGACCGGCGACGGGGATCAGTGGCTTGGGCGTGGAATCGGTGAGCGGCCGCATGCGCTCGCCGCGGCCCGCCGCCAGGATCATCGCGCTGCGGATCACGAACCTGCTCCGATGCGGCGCAGCTCCGGCGGCAGGGTGCGATCGACCCAGGCGCGAAGGGGTGACAGCGCCTCGTGCTGCAGGGCGCGCTCGAACATACGCCACACGCGCGGCAGGTGGCGCAGATAGTCGGGCTTGCCGTCACGGCGCAGCAGGCGGACGAAAAGCCCGATGATGCGGGCATGGCGTTGCGCGGCCATCAGCGCGAAGCCGGTGCGGAAACCCGCGGCGTCGGCGATCCCCGCCTCGCCGACATAGCGGTCGAGGCAGGCGGCATGGACGGCGGGCGCTACGTCGCGGCGCGCATCCTCGATCAGCGAGACAAGATCGTAGGACGGATGGCCGCGCTGGGCGTCCTGGAAATCGAGCAGGCCGCAGGCCTTCACGCCGGGGCGTGCCGGCAGCCACAGGAGATTGTCCTGGTGATAGTCGCGTAGCAGCA
This sequence comes from Reyranella sp., assembly GCF_965228225.1. Taxonomy (GTDB): domain Bacteria; phylum Pseudomonadota; class Alphaproteobacteria; order Reyranellales; family Reyranellaceae; genus Reyranella. Next base: position 5,922,422 of record NZ_OZ245801.1, read on the forward strand.
GCGCCTCGGCCGTCGCGGGGAGGGCTGCCAGGCATTCGTGCCACGCCGCGACGTAACGCGCGAACTCCTCGGGCGGCGTCGGTGTGCCGGTCGCTTCCGGAAGGTACCATTCCGGCAGCAGCATCGCGGCCTCGATCAGTGCATCGCCGGCATAGGCGCCGAGGCCGGGCAGCAGGCTGCGCTCGCCGGCGCGATGGATCTGGACCAGCACGTCGGTCGCCCGGCCGTAGAGTTCGCCCTCGTCACCGCCCGCCGCCAGCACGCGCGCATAGGTGTCGTCGCCGAAATCCTCCAGCAGCAGGAAGCCCTGCTCGGCATCCTCCGCGAGAATCTCCGGCGCGCTGAGGCCGAGCGCGATCAGATGCTGGCCGATCCGTACGAAAGACCGTACGTCCTCCTGCGGCGGCGGGGCGTCCATGACGACTGCCGAGCCGCGCGGCCGCGTCAGGCGGAAATACTTGCGGAACGAGGCGTCGCCCGCCAGCAGGCGTTCGCCGGCATCGCCCCAGCCGGCGCGATTCACGAACTCGGCGCGCAGCCGGTCGCGTTCAGATTTCGCCAAAACGGGAGTCTCCTTCCAGGATCGCGCGCCGGCCCTCGCCCTCCGCCGACAGGCTGACGGTGAGCCGCTCGCGCGGCAGAAGCGGGCCGAGTCGCTCGGCCCATTCGACCAGGATCACGCCGTCGGCGCGGGCCTCTTCCCAGCCCAGTTCGAAGACCTGTTCGGGCTCCTCCAGGCGATAGAGGTCGAAATGCCAGAAGAGGCCGCGAGCGGTCTCGTAGACCTCGACGAGGGTGAAGGTGGGGCTGGGGACGATCAGGGCCTGGTCGCCGGCGGCGGCGCGTAGGAGGGCGCGTGCGAGGGTCGTCTTGCCGGCGCCGAGGCCGCCTTCCAGCGCCACGACGTCGCGCGGCTGCAGGCGGGCGGCCAAAGCTGCGCCCAGCCGCTCGGTCGCGGCCTCATCGGGAAGGGGCAAAGAAAAAGTCGGCATCTTTCGATGCCGACTTTTAGCATGCGCCCCTGTGGGCGATTAGTACCGGTAGAGGTCGCCCTTGAACGGGCCGGTCTCGGGCACGCCGATATACTTGGCCTGGTCGGGACGCAGCTTCGTCAGCTTGGCGCCGACCTTCTCGAGGTGCAGTGCCGCGACCTTCTCGTCGAGGAACTTGGGCAGCGTGTAGACCTGCTTTTCGTACTTGCCGGGATTGGTCCACAGCTCGATCTGGGCCAGCGTCTGGTTCGAGAAGGACGCCGACATCACGAAGCTCGGATGGCCGGTCGCGTTGCCCAGGTTCACCAGGCGGCCTTCCGACAGAACGATGATGCGCTTGCCGTCGGCGAACTCGACCTCGTCGACCTGCGGCTTCACGTTGTGCCACTTGAAGTTACGCAGCGAGGCGATCTGGATCTCGCTGTCGAAGTGGCCGATGTTGCAGATGATGGCGCGATGCTTCATCGCCTTCATGTGCTCGAGCGTCAGCACGTCGACGTTGCCGGTGGCGGTGACGAAGATGTCGGCCTTGGGGGCCGCTTCTTCCATCGTCACGACCTCGTAGCCTTCCATCGCCGCCTGCAGTGCGCAGATCGGATCGACTTCGGAGACCATGACGCGGCAGCCGGCCTGGCGCAGCGAGGCGGCCGAGCCCTTGCCCACGTCGCCGAAGCCCGCGACCATCGCGACCTTGCCCGACATCATCACGTCGGTGCCGCGGCGGATGCCGTCGACCAGCGACTCACGGCAGCCGTACAGATTGTCGAACTTCGACTTGGTCACCGAGTCGTTCACGTTGATGGCCGGCCACAGGAGCTTGCCTTCCTTCGCCATGTTGTAGAGGCGATGGACACCCGTAGTCGTCTCCTCGGTGACGCCCTTGATCGAGGCGCCGAGCTTGGCGTACCAGCCGGGCTTCTCCTTGTTGGTCTTGAGAATCGCCTTGTAGAGGACTTCCTCTTCCTCATTGGTCGGGTTGGCGACCAGCGACGGATCCTTCTCCGCGCGAGCGCCGAGATGGACCAGCAGGGTGGCGTCGCCGCCGTCATCGAGGATCATGTTCGGCTCGCCGCCGTCATGCCATTCGAAGATCTTGTGGGTGTAGTCCCAGTATTCCTCGAGGCTCTCGCCCTTGATGGCGAAGACCGGGGTGCCGGCCTTGGCGATCGCCGCGGCGGCATGGTCCTGCGTCGAATAGATGTTGCACGAGGCCCAGCGCACGTCGGCGCCCAGCGCCTTCAGCGTCTCGATCAGCACGCCGGTCTGGATGGTCATGTGCAGCGAGCCGGCGATGCGCGCGCCCTTGAGCGGCTTCTTCGGGCCGTATTCCTTGCGGATCGACATCAGGCCCGGCATCTCGGTCTCGGCCATGTCGAGTTCCTTGCGACCCCAGTCGGCGAGCCCGATATCCTTGACGATGTAGTCGGCCATGTGGCGCTCCTTGGTGTGCCGGCGTCGGCAGGCGGAAAATTGTGGAAAGCGGGCGTGTCATAACAGCGGTGCAGGACCGCCTCAACGCGCCGGATCAACATATAAGCAATAATTTATGTCGATATGCGCGCTGCTTTATGCACCCGCGCGCAGAGCCGTCAATCCTCGCCGAACTTGCCCTCGACCAGCGCTGAAATGGCTGCCATCGCGTCGGCGCCCTGGCGGCCCGAGCAGACGACCTCGACGGTGCTGCCGATGCCGGCGGCCAGCATCATGAGGCCCATGATCGACAGGCCTGAGACTTCCTGGCCCTTGAAGGAAACGCGCACGATGGCGTCGAACTGGCCCGCCGTCCGGACGAACTTGGCGGCCGCGCGCGCATGCAGGCCGCGCTTGTTGGCGATCGCGAGACTGCGCTTCAGCGTGCCGATGCCGGCCTCGGCGCTCGAATTCGCGGGAGCGTCGCTCACGAAGCTTCCTTGGCGAGGATGCGCGAGGCCACGGTGATGTACTTGCGGCCGGCCTCCTGCGCCATGCGCACGGCTTCGGCGATGGGTCGCGTACGCACGCTGGCGAGCTTCACCAGCATCGGCAGGTTGACGCCCGCCAGAACCTCGACCCGGGCCTGCTCCATGATGGAGATCGCGAGATTGGAAGGGGTACCGCCGAACATGTCGGTCAGCACGATCACGCCCTCACCGGTTTCACAGGCCCGGACCCTGTCCAGGATCTCGCTCCGGCGTTTTTCCATGTCGTCGTCGGCGCCGATGCAGACGGTGGACATGCATTGCTGCGGCCCGACGACATGCTCCAGCGCGGCCTTGAACTCCTGCGCCAGATTGCCGTGAGTCACGAGTACGATACCAATCATGCGTTTGCTCTACCCTGCGCCACCGGCCTCCCCGGCCGCCCCGACGTCCCGGTGGGAGAGAGTGACGGACCGGCCGGCGCTTCGCAACCAGTCTGCAAGCTCCTCCGCGAGGGCCACCGACCTGTGCTTGCCGCCGGTGCATCCGACGGCAATGGTCAGATAGCTCTTTCCCTCGGCATCGAACCGCGGCAGCAGCGGCCCGATCAGGCCCTTCAGCCTGTCGACGAACGGGCGGTAGTCGGGATCGGTTGCGATGAAGGCCGCGACGGCGGGGTTTCGTCCCGTCAGGGGTTTCAGCACCGGATCGTAGTGGGGGTTCTTCAGGAACCGTACGTCGAAGACCAGATCGGCCTCGCGCGGCAGGCCGCGGCGGAACGAGAACGACATTACCGATATGCGCGTCCCGGCGGCGCGCCCGAGCCCGAAATGCCCGGTCAGGATCTGCTTCAGGCGATGCGGCGACAGCGAGGTCGTGTCGATGGTGAGATCGGCCACGTCGGCCATCCAGCCGATCTGCCGGCGCTCCTCGCTGATGCCGTCGGCCACGGGACGATCGGGCGCCAGCGGATGGGGCCGGCGGGTCTCGGTGTAGCGGCGCTGCAGCGTCTCGGTGTCGGCCTCGAGGAACAGGAGCCGGGCGGCGAGACCGGGACGTTTCCGCAGCTCATGGATGCGGGCGGCCAGTTCCCGTGCATCGAAGCCGAAGGTTCGGGTGTCGATGCCCAGTGCCAGCGGCTGGGCGCCTGCGCCGGCGTCGCCGCCGGTCGAGCGCATGAGGTCGTCGAGCAGCACCAGTGGCACGTTGTCGACCGCGACATAGCCCAGATCGTCGAGGACGTTCAGGGCGGTTCCACGGCCGGCGCCGGACAGGCCGGTGACGACGACGAACGGCCGGCGCGTTTCATCCGGGGCGTGGGAAGCGGAAGGAGTGGGGCTGTCTGGCATGAGCGGCGCGGGCCGGATCATGCCGCCGCGGTTCGGGCGAGGGCAAGGCGCAACTTCACCGGCGCCGAGGCCTCGAAGGGTGTGAGCGCCAGGACCGGCAGCTCGACGTCGAACAGCGTCTCGCGCGCCGGGTCGGGCAGGCGTTCGATGCGGTCCGGCGGCACGAGATCCACCAGGAGAGCGACCGGCGCCCGTACGAGAAGCTGGGCGCGGCCGAGCTTCACGATGCCGATCCCGCGAACTTCGAGCAGGCCCGCGAGCGTGCCCGGCGGCGTGGCGACCAGGCCGCGGCCTTGCCGGGCGAGCGCCGTCTGATCGTCGGCCACCAGCCGCGCACCGCCCTCGACGAGACGAAGGGCGAGGTCGGACTTGCCGGCGCCCGACGGCCCGCGCAGCAGGATGCCCCGCCAGCGGCCCGCGGCCTGCAAGGCGACGCAGGTCGCGTGGACATAGGTCGTCACCCGGATCGCCACTCAGAACGTCACTTGCGGCCGGTGGCGGCCGGGAGCCGCACCGTGAAGCGGGCGCCCAGCACCTTGCCGTCGGGGCCGCGCCGGTTGGTGGCCGCGATCGTGCCGCCATAGGTTTCGACGATCTGCCGGCAGATCGACAGGCCGAGGCCGGAATGCTGGCCGAAATGCTCGGTCGGCCGCTCCGAGTAGAAGCGCTGGAAGATCGATTCGAGATTGTCCTCGGGAATGCCCTGTCCCTCGTCGTCGATGGTGACGACGAAGGGGCCGTTGCGCGAGTCGCGGCCCAGTTCGACGAGGATGCGCGAGCCCGGCGGCGCGAAGGACAGGGCATTGTCGATGACGTTGCGGAACACCTGCCCGTAGCGGCCGTCATGACCGTGCGCCATGAAGGGCGGATTGGCGGCGACGCGGAACTCGACCTCGACGCCGGACTTCTGGTTCGCGGTCACCGCATAGTGATGGACCATGTCCCGCAGCAGCTTGTCGAGGTCGACCTGCTTCACCTCGCCGCGCATCAGCTCGGCATCGAGTCGCGACGCGTCGGAGATGTCCGAGATCAGCCGGTTGAGCCGGTTGATGTCGTCCATGACGATGCCCATCAGCCGGGCGCGCCGTTCGCCATCGAGGTTGGGATGCCCCGCCATCTCGATGGCCGAGCGTAGCGATGTCAGCGGGTTCTTGAGTTCGTGGGAGACGTCGGCCGCGAAACTCTCGATCGTGTTGATGCGCAGCCACAGGGCCTCGGTCATCGAGCGCAGCGCATCGTTCAGGTCGCCGATCTCGTCGCCGCGCTTGCCGAGATCGGGAATTTCCGGCCGGCTCTCGCGCGCCAGTCGGACTTCGTCGGCGGCGCGCGCCAGCCGCACGATCGGCTGGGTGATGGTCCCGGCGAGATAGAGCGACAGCAATACGGTGATGCCCAGCGCCGCCGCGGCGATGGTCAGCATGTCGTAGCGGACTTCGCGCAGGGAGGCGGCGATGGCGCGGTTGTCGCGTGTCAGCAGCAGAGCGCCCAGAACCTGCTTGTAGCGCTGGACCGGCACCGCGGCGCTGAGCAGCAGCCGGCCCTGTCCGGCGCTGCGCACGGCGGACGCGTTGAAGCCGCGCAGGGCGCTGGCCGCCTCCGGAAAGTCGCGCAGGGTCGGGATCGGCTTCTCGACATATTCGGGATAGTGGTCGACGCGCGACAGCTGCCGCGCGATCCAGTCGCTGATCCGCTCGCCGACGCTGTACTCGGGTTCGGCCTCCATGGGCACTTCGGGCGGCGGCAGCGGCACGACGTGGATGCGGCCCAGCTCGTTCAACATGGCCGAATCGGCCAGCAGCTCGCCGGTCTCGCTGAACAGCCGCGCGCGCACGCCGGTTGGTCGCACGAGCCGCGTCAGCAGCTGGCGCGCGGCGTCGGCGTCCATGCGATTGACCGTCGACTCGCCGCCAACCACCGCGACCTCGCCGATGCCGGCCGCCACCATCTCGCCCTGCACCAGCAACGAGGCTAGCTCGCTGTCGATCAGCTCCTCCTCGTAGTCGCTGAGATAGACCGCGCCCAAGGTCAGCAGCGCCACCGGAATGAGATTGAGCAGCAGGATGCGTTGCGTCAGCGGCGAGTAGCCACGGCTCACGCTGCGGCGCCGGCGGAGAAGCGAGGGAGAGTCGGCAGCAGCGGGCACGCCCGTTCCCTTGCGCACCGAGCGCGGGAACAGGCGGCCGAGCGCCGTGGCGATCCGTGAGCTTAGCGTCTGATGCCGAGGCGGACGCCCGCCGGGCTCAGGAGTCGCGATATCGATATCCGATGCCATACAGCGTTTCGATCTGCTCGAACTCACCATCGACCTCGCGGAACTTGCGGCGGACGCGCTTGATGTGGCTGTCGATGGTGCGGTCGTCGACGTAGATCGTCTCGCCGTACGCCGCGTCCATGAGCTGGTCGCGGTTCTTCACGTGGCCGGGCCGTTCCGCCAGCGACTTCAGGAGCAGGAATTCGGTGACCGTGAGGTGCACTTCCTTTCCCTTCCAGGTGCATTGATGGCGGCTCGGGTCGAGCACCAGCTCGCCGCGCACGATGCGTTCGGCGGCGGCCTCGCCCTTGGCGCCGCCGACATCGGCGCGGCGCAGCACGGCGCGGATGCGCTCCAGCAGCAGGCGCTGCGAGAACGGCTTGCGGATGAAATCGTCGGCGCCCATGCGCAGGCCCAGCACCTCGTCGATCTCTTCGTCCTTCGAGGTGAGGAAGATGACCGGGAACTGCTGCGTCTTGCGGATGCGGTTCAGGAGTTCCATCCCGTCCATGCGCGGCATCTTGATGTCGAAGATGCCGAGATCGGGCGGCGACTGGTTGAGGCCTTCCAGAGCCGAAGCACCGTCATTGTAGGTCTTGATCTGAAACCCTTCGGCTTCGAGCAGCATCGACACGGAGGTGAGGATGTTGCGGTCGTCGTCGACGAGGGCGATGGTCTTGCGCACGGCTTGGCTTCTCCTGCAGCGGACAACGGCTTTTTTATCATGCTATCATACACCGGACCGTCGCCGCCGCCTTCCGGTCCACGATATTCAACGAACAATTGCGGCTTTTTTGATCCGAACATGACCCAGGACGACATGCCCCGCACCGTGCGCACGCTGTTGCGCGAACTCGACCGGGCTTCTCTTGCCACCATCCTGCCCAGAGAACCGGCCGGTTGGCCCTATGCCTCCCTGATTCTCGTGGCGGTCGATCACGACCTGTCGCCGATCCTTCTGCTGAGCGATATGGCCGAACATACCAAGGCGATCAAGGCGGACGGCCGCGTCTCCCTGCTGTTCGACGGCACCGGAGGGCTCGACCAGCCGCTGACCGGGCCGCGGGTAACCGTGCTGGGACGGGCAGAGCGCATCACCGATAACCGGCTGAAGGCTCGCTTCCTGGCGCGCCACCCGGACGCTGCGCTCTATGCGGGATTCAAGGATTTCGGCTTCTATCGCCTCACGGTGGACCGGGCTCACCTGGTGGGTGGCTTCGGCAAGATCCGCTGGATCGAGGCTGCCGAACTCATTCCCCCGCAGGCCGAAGGCCTGGCCGAGGCCGAGGCGGCCATCGTCGAGCACATGAACGCCGACCATTCGGACGCTCTGCAACTCTATGCCGCAAAGTTGATCGGACGGGCCGGTGACGGCTGGACGATGACGGGCATCGATGCCGAGGGGATCGATCTGCGGCGCGGCGGGGAGGTTGCCCGCCTCGCTTTCGATGAGCCCCTGCGGGCCGCCGGTGAGGCCCGCAAGACTCTGGTCGCCCTGGTCGGCAGAGCCCGCGCCCTGCCCTGATCTCACCACGATTAGGCTACGGGTTTCGCGTCGCAGCATTCTTTTCGCGAGTGCGAAGGTCGATTCACACGCATCCCGACACTAACTTGTCGCAAGGGACTTGCCTCCCTGCAGCCCTGCCAGTAGCGCTAAGTATAGTAAAACGTTAGCCATTCGAATCGGCCGGAAAGCAGGAGAAACGCTGTGCATCAGGCGGGCTTCATCGTACCCAAGTTTGGACTGGAAGCGCTCGGACTCAAGAACCTGAGCAATGTCTACTGGAACCTCCAGGTACCTGCGCTCTACCAGGAAGCGATCCGGCGGCACGAAGGCGTGGTGGCCGATGGCGGCGCACTGGTGGTGCGGACCGGCATCCATACCGGTCGCTCGCCCAACGACAAGTTCATCGTCGAGGATTCCGAGAGCAAGGGCCGCATCGACTGGGGCAAGACCAACAAGCCGATCACGCCCGACCGCTATCGCGCGCTCTACAACCGCATGATCGCCTATGCGCAGCGCCGCGACCTGTTCGTGCGTGACTGCTGGGCCGGCGCCGATCCCGCGCATCGCATCGGCGTCCGCGTGGTCAACGAGACGGCGTGGCACAATCTGTTCGCCCGCAACATGTTCCTGCGTCCGAAAGCGGAGGAACTCGAGGGCTTCAAGCCGGAGTTCACCATTCTGAACCTGCCGGGCTTCCAGGCCGACCCGAAGCTCGACGGCACGGCCTCCGATTGCGCCATCCTGGTGAACTTCACCGAACGCGTCGTGGCGATCTGCGGCACCTGGTACGCCGGCGAGATCAAGAAGTCGGTGTTCACGATCCTGAACTACCTGCTGCCGGACAAGAACGTCCTGCCGATGCACGCCTCCGCCAACATCGGTCCGAACGGCGACGTCGCGGTCTTCTTCGGCCTGTCGGGCACCGGAAAGACCACGCTGTCGGCCGATCCGACCCGCACGCTGATCGGCGACGACGAGCATGGCTGGGCCGAGGACAGCCTCTTCAACTTCGAGGGCGGCTGCTACGCCAAGGTGATCAAGCTCAGCCGGGAGGCCGAGCCCGAAATCTATGCCACCACCGGCCGCTTCGGCACGGTGCTGGAGAACGTGGTGATCGATCCGGCGACCGGCCGCCTCGACCTCGACGACGGCGCCCACACCGAGAATACCCGCGCCTGCTATCCGCTCGACTTCATCCCGAACACCTCGGCCACCGGCATCGCCGGCACGCCCGAGAACATCGTGATGCTGACCGCCGACGCGTTCGGCGTGCTGCCGCCGATTTCGCGGCTGTCGCCGGAGCAGGCGATGTATCATTTCCTCTCGGGCTACACGGCGCGCGTCGCCGGCACCGAGAAGGGCGTGACCGAGCCGCAGGCGACCTTCTCGACCTGCTTCGGTGCGCCGTTCATGCCGCGTCACCCGACCGTCTACGCCAAGATGCTGGGCGAGAAGATGGCCCGCCAGAACGTGAAGTGCTGGCTGGTCAACACCGGCTGGTCGGGCGGCGGCTTCGGCGTCGGCGAGCGCATGTCGATCCGTCACACGCGGGCGATGGTGCGGGCCGCGCTCGACGGCACGCTGGCCTCCGTCTCCTCCTCGACCGATCCGCACTTCGGCATGCAGGTGCCGAGCGCCTGCCCGGACGTGCCGGGCGAGGTGCTGAACCCGAAGAACACCTGGAAGGACAAGAAGGCCTACGACAGCGCCGCGCGCGACGTCGCCCAGCGCTTCGAGAAGAACTTCCAGCAGTTCGAGAGCCACGTCGACGACAAGGTCAACAAGTCGGCCATCCGCGCCGCCGCCTGACCCAGACGGGACATCGCTTCCGCGCGGCGGACATCCTATGATGTTCGCCGCGTGAGCCAGATTACCGAAACGCCCTCTGTGAAAGCCGCCGTGCGCCGCCCCTGGCGGTTGCCGATGGTCGCCGCGCTGGCGCTTGCCTTCGTTTCGCTCTCGCTCATTTCCGGCATCGCCTACATCGTCGTGCTGGCGGGCGCGACCGGCACCGCCGAACGGCTGCTGGTCGACCGGGCCGCCCGCGTGGTCGACGCCCAGGTATCGCTGGTCCGCAGCCGCCTCGACCCGGTGAGCGAGCAGCTCGAACTGATCGCGGCCCTCGCCGCCGGCGGCCGCATCGACATCGAATCGCCGGTTGCCGTGCGCGAGCTGCTGGCGGTCATGATGCAGCAGGTGCCCGCCGTCTCGGCGGTCGGCTTCGCCACACTCGACCTCAAGCTGCATCGCGCGGTACGCGAGCCCGACGGCACGATCGAGCGCGAAACGCTCTCGCTGGTCGACCAGCCGCAGGGCATGGAACGCTTCCGTCAGCTTCAGACGGCGCAAAGCACGTTCTGGGGCGCCCTGTTCTGGAGCGAGACGATCAAGCAGCCGGTGGTCAATGTGCGCACGCCGGTGCGGCGCATCGACAATGCCTTCATCGGCGGCCTGATCGCCACGGTGGCCGTCGGCGATCTCTCCTATCTCATCGGCGATCCCGTGCGGGGCGGCGATGGGCGCTATTTCATCCTCGTCGGCCGCGACCATGTGCTGGCCGCGCGCCGGCTGATCGACCCGCGCGGCCTCGGCCTCTCCGAGAAGCGGCCCCTGCCCACGATCAAGGAGGTGGACGACCCGGTCCTGGCCAGGATCTGGGATACGCCCGTGCGGTCGCCGCAGATCGACCGGGCGCTGGGCTCGCTCGGCCATGTCGTCGAGCAGGGCGGGCGGCAATGGGTGTTCGTCTATCGCGAACTCCGGCGGTTCGGGCCGGAGCCCTGGCTGGTCGGCCAGTATTTCCCGATCGAGGACGCGACCGGCGACCTCGACCGGCTGATGAACGGGGCGATCGTCGGCGGCATCACACTGGCCGTCGCCGCGCTGCTGGCGCTGGTGATGGGCCTCAGCATGGCGCGCTCCATCCGCACCCTGACCTCGGCGGCCGAGCTGATCGAGCAGCTCAAGTTCGACGAGCCGTTCCACCGCAAATCGCGGCTGCGCGAGATCGACGATGCCGGCCACAGTCTCGACAAGGCGCGCGGGGCGCTGAAATGGTTCGGCGCCTATGTGCCGCGCCGTCTCGTCTTCGGATTGATGGAGCTGGGCGAGGATGCGGTGGCGTCGCGCCGACGGGTCGTCACCGTGATGTTCACCGACATCGTGGGCTTTACGCCCCAGGCCGAGGAGCTGCCGGAGCAGGAAACGGCCGACATGCTCAACCACCATTTCGCGCTGCTCGGCAGCTGCATCGAGAACGACCTGGGCGTGATCGACAAGTATATCGGCGACTGCGTGATGGCCGTGTGGGGCGGCCTGTCGACCATGGAGGACCATGCCGACCACGCCGTCCATGCCGCGCTCGAAATGGGGCGCGTCGTGCACGAGGACAATCTGCAGCGCGTCGCCGCCGGCCAGAAGGCGGTCCGCCTGCGAGTCGGCATCCATTCGGGGCCGGTGATCGTGGGCAATATCGGCGCGCCGGGACGGGTCAACTACACCGTGGTCGGCGACACGGTGAACGTGGCGCAACGCTTCGAGCAGATGGGCAAGGAGTTCATGAACGACGACGAGGACGTGATCGTCCTGGTGAGCGGCGACACGATCGCGGCGATGAAGCACCCCGAAGTGCTGGGCGAACTGCCCAAGCCGGAGCTCCGGCACGTGAAGGGCCGGGACGAGCCGGAGCAGGTGTATCGCCTGATGTGACGAGGTGCTGCGCTGGACGGGATATGGTCTTCGCAAGTAGTGTGCCGTCGGCTTCTTTGCCGTTATTTGTGAGGGAACGAGCAGGACATGGAACGACGCAAACTTCTTGCATTGTCGACGGCCGCCCTCGCTCTTGCCCCCTTCCATGGACTGCGCGCGCAGGACTCCAACAAGCCGTTCACGACGGAGCAGCTCGACCAGCTGCTGGCGCCGATCGCCCTCTATCCCGACGCGTTGCTGTCTCAGGTGCTGATGGCCGCGACCTATCCGCTCGAAGTCGTCGAGGCGGCGCGCTGGTCGCAGGCCAATCCCAACCTCAAGGGCGATGCCGCCGTCGCGGCGGTGAAGGACAAGAGCTGGGACGTCAGCGTGAAGTCGCTGACCGCCTTTCCGCAGACACTTCAGATGATGAGCAACCAGCTCGACTGGACCCAGAAACTGGGCGACGCGATGATCGGCCAGCAGAAGGACGTTGCGACCGCGGTCCAGCGTCTGCGTGCCAAGGCGGAAGCCGCCGGCAACCTGAAGTCGACCTCGCAGCAGAAGGTGACGACGCAGGCGAGCGGCGGTGCCAATGCGATCGTCATCGAGCCGGCCAGTCCCGAAGTTCTCTACGTTCCCTACTACAACCCGGCCTGGGCCTACGGCACGTGGCCCTATCCGGCCTACCCGCCGCCTTATTATCCGCCGCCGCCCAACTACGGCGCGGCGCTGATGAGCGGCATGATGTTCGGCCTGGGCGTGGCTGCCGGCGCGGCGATGTTCGGCGGCTGGCACTGGGGCTATGGCGGCGGCGGCTGGGGCAACAGCTACACGACGGTGAACGTCAACCGCGCGACCAACATCACCAACAATTTCAACGCCGACCGTTATCGCAACGGCCAGTGGAACCACGATCCGGCGCATCGCGGCGGCGTGCCGTATCGGACGCCGGCCGAGCGGCAGGAATTCGGCCAGCATCGCCCCGATTCGGCGGCGCAGCGCGAACAGTTCCGCGGCCAGCTCGACGGGCGCGGCACGGCGGGCGCGCAAAATCGCGGCGCCGAGGCCCGTCCTGCCGAGAATAGGCCGGCGGAGAATCGCAGCTTCGAGAACCGGACGGCCGGCGACCGTGGCGCCTTCGGTGACATCAACCGCGGCGGCAGCGGCGCCAGCCGCGACTTCGAGCGCGGCAGCCAGTCCTGGGGCAACCGCAGCGGCGGCGAGCGCTTCGGCGGCGGGGGCGAAAGGTTCGGGGGAGGAGGACGGCGATGAGCGGCTCGATGTTCAGGCGCGGTCTCCTCGCACTGGTCGTGTTCGTTGGCCTTGCAGGGGGCCTTGCAGGGGGCCTTGCAGGGGGCCTGGCCGGCGGCGCGGTCGCCCAGCAGGCGGCCAAGCTTCAGGGATTTCCGACGGCCGATGCAGCCGCGAATGCCTTCACCGACGCAGTCCGCAAGGGCGACCAGAAGACTCTGGGCGCCCTGCTGGGACCCCAATGGGGTGAGTTCGTTCCGACGACGTCCGCGCAGCGTGAGGAGCGCCGGAAGGCCTATCTCGCCGCCTGGGACGAAGGCCACGAGGTCAAGGTCTCGGGCGACAAGGCGGCCATCATGGCCGGCAAGGCCGGCTGGACGCTGCCGATCCCGCTCGTGAAGGACGGCGCGGAATGGCGCTTCGATCCGGTCGCCGGCTGGCGCGAGATGCGCCTGCGCCAGATCGGCCATGACGAAGCCGCCGTGGTGCAGACGATGCTGGCCATCGTCGATGCCCAGCGCGACTACGCGGCGATGGATCCGATGAAGACCGGCTCGCCGGTCTATGCGCGGCGCCTGCTCAGCAGCCCCGGCCGCAAGGACGGGCTCTACTGGGAGGCCAAGCCGGGCGAGCCGCAGAGCCCGCTCGGGCCGGCGGTCGCGCGCGCCCAGGCCGATGGCAATTCCCCCGACGGCCACTACGGCTACTATTTTCGCCTGCTGTACGGCCAGGGCCCGGCGGCGCCGGGCGGCACGCGAGACTACATCGTCAACGGCCGCATGATGGGTGGCTTCGGCGCCATCGCCTGGCCGGTGCGCTACGGCGTGACCGGGGTGATGACCTTCATCGTCGACTACAAGGGCGAGGTCTACCAGCAGGACCTGGGACCCGAGACGGCGCAGAAGGCCGGCATGCTCAACACCTTCAATCCTGATAAGGGTTGGGTGAAGGCGGACATGACGCCTCCGTGACGGAGGTGTCGACGTGAAGGGGAGAGGTTTGATGAAGACGAAGATCCTGACGCTGGTGGTGGCCGCGGGCCTGCTCGGTGGCTGCAACACCAGCAACCTCTCGGACGGCCAGACCGGCGCCCTCGTCGGCGCCGCGGCCGGCACCGGCATCGGCCTGGCGACCGGCGGCAGCTTCGGCGCGGTGGTCGGCGCCGGCCTGATCGGCGGCGCGGTCGGCTATATCGGCGGCACCGCCATCGGCAACAGCAAGTAAGGGAGATCCAGATGACCTCCAGGATCCTTCTCGCGCTGGCAGCCCTCTCGCTCGGAAGTGTTGCCGCCGTCTCGGCGTCCGCCCAGCAGGCCGCCCTGCCGCCGCTCAATTTCGACCAGGCGGCCTACATCACCTGCCGTGAAGCGCACGCCATGAACCCGGAAGCCCGCAAGGCGCTGGCCGTGTTCCTCGCGGAACATTCGGCGCGCGTGCGCGGCGTCATGATCCCCGATGGCGAGCAGGGCGCCCAGCTCGCCCATCTGGTGCGCGGCGGCTGCACCCTGTCGCCCGACGCCTACCTGTTCACGGTGGTCGACCGCGCCGTCGTGGCCGAGAGCTCGAAGCTCCCGAAGCGCAAGTAGCGCACCTCAGGTCAGCTTGATCATGACGTGCTTGGCATAGGCCGGGCGCGTCGTGAGCCGCTCGTACCACGCCCGGACGTTCTTCAGGTCCGGGCGTTCGATTTCCAGCGCATACCAGCGATGGACGAAGCAGCCGACCGGGATGTCGCCCATCGTGAACTGGTCGCCCGCGACGTAGCGCCGGCCCTCAAGCCAGCCATCCAGCCGGCCGAACAGCTTGCCGGCCTCCGCGGCGGCCTTGCCGATCGCCGCCATGTCGCGCTTCTCCGGCGGCGTGCGGATCAGGCCCCAGAAGGCCAGGCGCATCGGCTCGCCGATGGTGCTGAGCTGCCAGTCCATCCAGCGATCAGCCTCGCTGCGCAGGCCGGGATCGCTAGGCCACAGCGTGCCCGCGGCATGCTTGGCCGCGAGATAGCGCACCGCCGAATTGCTCTCCCAGATGATGCGCCCGCCCACGTCGATGGTCGGCACGACGCCATTGGGATTCATGTCGAGGTACCATTTCTGGTCGTTGCCGCCGAACGCCCCGCCGACATCCTCGCGCTCGTACTTGAGCCCGCATTCGTCGGCGCACCACAGCACCTTCATCACATTGATCGAATTGGCGCGGCCCCAGATTTTCATCGAATCACTCTCCTTGATTTCAGCATTCCCATTCCGGCCTGCCATCGACGATCCGCAGGATGTGTTTGACGTCAGGGTCGAATTGGACCGGATCGAGGGACCCTTCAAAAATAATGCGTGTATCATCGAGCCAACGTGGATCCGGTCGTAACCATAATTGCGGCTTGACCCCGGGACACGCGGGCTTCGATTCTACGGCAACGACGGTTGGAGGATTTGTGTCCATGTCGATGATCTGCAAGCCATTGCCGTGGCCTGGCGACAGGTCGGCCGCGACGGCGTAGCGACCGGAGGGCGATAGAATAGGTGGTGCGAACACCGACGTCCGGCGGCCGTCTCGCTCTGAGATCAGAAAAGCTTGTCGTCCTTCGTAGAGTCCAACATCGATCACGTATTGGCGGTGCTTCGGCCACCATGCCACCAGCTCGTGCCGGCGCGAACTATCAACATAGCAGGCATAGGCAATGCAATCGATGATCCGCGCCGATCGATTGCCCTCGAGCTTCAGCCACAGGACGCTGCCTGAGCGAAAAGCTTGCTCCGGTATCGAGGCGATTACTTCCGCCTCAGGCGAACGGGACGCGATCGCGCGTTGCTCTTCGCAACAAGGCCTGTCCTCGATCACAATGTCAGACTCTGCGTGGGCTGGCATCGCAAGAAAAAAAGCCAGGGCCGTAAGCGTCGCGCGCATCGCTCGCTCCTAATGCGCCGCCGCCCAGTTGTCGCCGACGCCGGTGTCGACGACCAGCGGCACGGTGAGCGAGGCGGCGCTTTCCATGATCTTGCGGGTCACGTCCTTCGTCTTGTCGAGTTCCTTCTCGGGCACCTCGAACAGGAGTTCGTCATGCACCTGCAGGAGCATCCTCGCCTTGAGCTTGGCGGCCGTGAGCGCGCCCGGCAGGCGGATCATGGCGCGCTTGATGATGTCGGCGCCGCCGCCCTGCAGGGGGGCATTGATCGCGGCGCGTTCGGCGAAGGCGCGCATGCCCTGGCTCTTGTCGTGGATGAAGCGCAGGTGGATCTTGCGGCCGAACGGCGTCAGCACGTAGCCGTGCTTGCGCGCGAAGTCCTTGGTCCGCTCCATGTAGTCGCGGATGCCGGGATAGCGCTGGAAGTATTTGGCGATGTACTCCTTGGCCTCCTGCTGGCCGATGCCCAGCTGGTTGGCGAGGCCGAAGGCCGAGATGCCGTAGATGATGCCGAAGTTGATGGCCTTGGCGCGCCGCCGCACCAGCGGGTCCATGCCCTTCACTGGCACGCCGAACATGTCGGAGGCGGTGATGGCGTGGATGTCGTCGCCGCGCGCGAAGGCCTCCTTCAGGGACGGAATGTCGGCGACATGCGCCAGCAGCCGCAGTTCGATCTGCGAATAGTCGGCGCTGAGCAGCTTGTAGCCCGTCTCGGCGATGAAGGCCTGGCGGATCTTGCGGCCTTCCTCGCTGCGCACCGGAATGTTCTGCAGGTTGGGATCGGTCGAGGCGAGCCGTCCCGTGGCGGCGCCGGTCATGTGATACGAGGTGTGGACGCGGCCGGTCTTGGCATCGACCTGGCGCACCAGCGCGTCGGTGTAGGTGCCCTTGAGCTTGGCGAGCTGGCGGTGCTCCAGGATCTTCACCGGCAGCGGGTGGCCCTGCGCCGCGAGGTCGTCGAGCACCGAGGCGTCGGTGGCCCACGAGCCGTTCTTGTTGCGCTTGCCGCCGGGCAGCTTCTGTTCATCGAACAGGATTTCGCCCAACTGCTTTGGCGAACCGACGTTGAACTCGCGACCGGCGATCTTGTGGATCTCGCCCTCGAGTTCGGCCAGCCGCTTCTCGAAGTCGGCGCTCAGCCCCTTGAGCTTCAGCGCATCGACCTTGATGCCGGCAGCTTCCATCGACAGTAGCACCGGGATCAGCGGCCGCTCGATCGTCTCGTACATCGAGGTGACGCGCTCAGGGACGAGGCGCGGCTTGAGGCGCGCCCAGAGCTGCATGGTGACGTCGGCGTCCTCGGCGGCGTAGTCGCGCGCCTTGTCGAGCGGCACCTTGTCGAAGGTCACCTGCTTGGAACCGCTGCCGGCCACGTCGGAGAACTTTATCGTCTTCTGGCCGAGATGCAGTTCGGCCAGCTCGTCCATGCCGTGGTTGTTCCTGCCGGCGTCGAGGACGAACGAGATCAGCATCGTGTCGTCGACCGGGCCGATCTCGACGCCATGCCGGCGGAACACCGCCATGTCGTACTTGATGTTCTGGCCGACCTTCAGCACCGCCGGGTCTTCCAGCAGCGGCTTCAGCTTTTCGATCGCGGTCTTGAAGGGGATCTGGCCCTCGAGCAGCTTGCCGGCATCCTTGTCGCCGCCATCGCCCAAGAGATCGAGCGCGCCCTGGACGGCACCGCCCGGGGTACGATGCATCAACGGCAGGTAGGCGGCGCGCCGGCGCGTCGAGTTGACGTCGCCCCACGGGCCTTCGAGCAGGGCCAGCGAAACGCCGACCAGGCCAGCATTGTTGGAATCGAGCCCGTCGGTCTCGCAGTCGAAGGCCACCGTGCCCGCGCGGGTCGCCTCGGCGATCCATTCGTCGAGCAGCTTCTCGTCCTGGATCATCTCGTAGTCGGCGCTTGTGAACTCCCGATTGGGCTTCTTCGAGGAAGAAGCGGCGGGGGCGGGCGTCGGTTCGGCCTTCTTCACCGGCGCGGTCGCGTTCGCCGGCGCAACCGGCGCGCTCGCCTCGCCCAGTTCGCTGGTGAATCGCTGCAGCAGGGTCCTGAAGCCCTGCTGTTCGAGCCAGGGCAGCAGCACGTTGGGATCGGGCCTGCGCTTGTCGAAGGCTTCGGGCTCGGCGGGCGTCGGCACGTCGTCGCGCAAGGTCACGAGCTGCTTGGAGATGCGGATCAGCTCGGCATTGTTCTCCAGCGATTCGCGCCGCTTCGGCTGCTTGATCTCCTTGGTACGCTCCAGCAGCGCTTCCAGGGAACCGTACTCGTTGATCAGCTGGGCGGCGGTCTTGATGCCGATGCCCGGGGCGCCCGGCACGTTGTCGGTCGAATCGCCGGCCAGCGCCTGCACGTCGACGACCTTGTCCGGCGTCACGCCGAACTTCTCGAACACCGCTTCGGGCCCGAGCTTGATCTTCTTGATCGGGTCCATCAGCTCGACGCCGGGCCGCACCAGCTGCATCAGGTCCTTGTCGGAGGAGACGATGGTGCAGGTGCCGCCGGCCTCGACGGCCATGCGGGCGTAGGTCGCGATCAGGTCGTCGGCCTCGTAGCCTTCGAGTTCGCACACCGTGACGTTGAACGCGCGCGCAGCCTCGCGGATCAGCGGGAATTGCGGGATCAGGTCTTCCGGCGGGTCGGGCCGGTTGGCCTTGTACTTGTCGTAGATCTGGTTGCGGAAGGTGACGCTGCCGGCGTCGAGGATCATCGCGATATGGTCGATCTCGGGATTGTCCAGCAGGTCGGCCACCAGCATGCGGCAGAAGCCGAACACGGCGTTGATCGGCGTCCCGTCGGGCCGGTTCATCGGCGGCAGGGCGTGGTAGGCGCGGAACAGATAGCCCGAGCCGTCGATCAGATAGAGGTGGCGGAGCGGCTTGTCGCCATCCGCCGGGGTCGTCGCGGGAGCCTTGGATTTCGCCATGGCCAAGGCCTAGCACGCTGGACCGTGCGGCGGGAGATGGCTGTGTTACGATCGGTGCATGACCATCATCCTGTCCGAGAATTTCCGCGCGCTTTTCTACGCCCCCTTCTATGCCGCCCATGCCAGCGGTGCTTTCAAGCGGGCAGGGGTCGAGGTCGAGCTGCGGCCCTCGTCCGACCCGCTGGAGGCCGCCCGGGCGCTGCGCGCCGGCGAGGTCGACGTGATGTGGGGCGGACCGCTACGCGTCCTGATCGCGCGCGACAAGGATCCGGGCTCCGATCTGGTCTGCTTCTGCGACGTGGTGGCGCGCGATCCGTTCTTCGTGGTCGGTGCGACGCCGCGCCCGGATTTCAAGTTCGCCGATCTCCTGTCGATGAAGCTCGCCACGGTCTCGGAAGTGCCGACGCCGTGGGTTTGCCTGCAGGATGACCTGCGCCGCGCTGGCGTCGATCCCGCGAAGGTCGACCGGATCACCGACAAGGACATGGCCGAGAACGAGGCCGCCCTGCGTGAAGGCAGGGTCGATGCCGTACAGGTCTTCCAGCCCTACGCCGAGAATCTCGTTTCCACCGGCGCCGGTCATATCTGGAACGCCGCCGCGGGCCGCGGCCTCACCGCCTATACGACCCTGGTGACGCGACGCGGCGTGCTCGAAGGTCGCGCCGAAGAGCTGGCGTGCATGATCCGCGGCATGGATGCGACCCTGAAATGGTTTGCCGTCACCCCGTCGCTCGAAATCGTGGAGGTCGTGCAGTCATTCTTTCCCGACGTTCCGCGCGACCTGTTCGCCGCCTGCATCGACCGTTATCGCGCCCTCGAACTGTGGGGCCGCGATCCGGTGATCCGGCGCGAAGGCTATGAACGGCTGCATGCCGCCATGCGCTCGTCGGGAATCCTGTCGCGCGACATCGCTTTCGAGGATGTCGTCGACACGAAGCTGGCCACGCGCGCGATCGGCTGAAGTCGATCGGCAATCCGGGAGGTGAGATCGAAATGGCGCTCTACGAGCTCAGAACCTACACGCTCTATGTCGGCAAGATGGGCGAAGCCGTGAAGCTCTACCAGGAGTTCGGCTTTCCGGCGCTCGACAAGGGCGGCCATGCGAAGAACCTCGTCGGCTACTTCCAGGGCGATACCGGCACGATCAACCAGATCGTCCATCTCTGGAAATTCGACGACGACGCTCACCGGCGCAGCCACTGGGCCGCCGTCTTCGCCGATCCCGCCTTCATGGACGGCTTTGCGGTGAAATTCCGCCCCCTGGTGATGAGCCAGGAGGTGAAGCTGTTGAACGCGGCACCCTGGGGTCCGCACCCCTGAGCGACCGCCTCCGGGGCGTTCGCGAAACCCGCGACGTTCCGGGGCTTGCAGCGGGCGGGGCAGAGGACTATCAGCGTCCCGTCATCGGGGAGTAGCCGGCCTCACCCCAGAGGCGGATGTGTCAACAGACTTGGATCCTTCGGGATCCATGGCCCATCCGGCGACCGACGGTCCAACGGACCGCGCTTGGCGAGACCTTTGGCTTTCCAGTGCCTTTACCCGCGGGATCGGGCGGCACCGGGAGCCATAGGTTCGTGCTCGGTCCCGCCATGTGATTCGTCTTGGAAGCCTTCCTCGTTTCAACAGGACTCGTTGCCGTCGCCGAGATCGGGGACAAGACGCAACTCCTGGCCATGATTCTCGCCACCCGCTACCGCCGCCCCATTCCCATCATCCTGGGCATCCTGGTCGCGACCCTGGCCAACCACGCGCTCGCCGCCTGGGCTGGCGCCGCCGTCGCGGCCTGGCTGGGCCCCGACGCGATGCGCTGGATCCTGGGCATCCTGTTCCTCGCCATGGCGGTGTGGTGCCTGATCCCCGACAAGGCCGACGAAGGCCCGAAGGTCGCGGGCGCGGCCGGTGCGTTCGTGGCGACCGCGATCGCCTTCTTCCTGGTCGAGATCGGCGACAAGACCCAGATCGCCACCGTGGCGCTCTCGGCGCGTTTCAACGACCTGTTTGCCGTCACGGCCGGCACGACGTTCGGCATGATGATCGCCAACGTGCCGGCGGTGCTGTTCGGCGACGTGCTGTCGCGCAAGGTGTCGCTCACCCTCGTGCGCTCGCTCGCGGCCGCATCCTTCGTCGTGCTGGGTCTGCTCGCCCTGCTCAAGCTCGACATGGGCCTGATCGGCGGCTGAACGCCGGTCGAGGTTGGACTTCACCTCGCATGAACGTGATGACGCCCGGCAAGGGCGTCGTCCTTGTAATGCCACACTCCTGACCAAACTTCACACCCTGCGAATCGCCCGAACGGCAGCCCGAGAGACTGAACAAGTTGCGCCGAAGTCGCGCAGGGACCCGAAACGCTCGAGAAAAGCATCCGCGCCGAAAAAACACGGCGCGGAGGTGAAATTCTGCGCCCTCGGCGCACAGACGTATGGAGAGATTGTCGATGCCTGCTGCCAACCCCTGGAAACTGGCCCTCGTCCTGGCGCTGCTGGCGCCGGCTCTCGCAGGTTGCAAGGAATCCTCGGCAACGGCAGAGCCGGAGGCGCCCCCGCCGGAAGTCGGCGTCGTCACGGTGACGCCGCAGCCGCGCACGATCGTGCGGGAACTGCCGGGGCGCATTGCGCCCACGCGCGTTGCCGACGTCCGGCCGCGGGTCTCCGGCATCATCGTCGAGCGGCTGTTCAACCAGGGCAGCGACGTGAAGGCGGGAGAGCCGCTCTACCAGATCGATCCCAAGCCGTTCGAAGTGGAACTGCAGGCCGCGCAGGCGGCGCTCGACAAGGCCAGGGCGGCGCTCGATCTCGCGATCCCGCAGGCCAGCCGCTCCGCGGCACTGACCAGGACGCAGGCCATCTCCACCGCCCAGCACGAGATCGCCGTGGCAACGGTTGAGCAGGCAAGGGCGGAGGTCGCGGCCCGGGAAGCCGACGTGGCGCGTGCGCGTCTCAGCCTCGACTATGCGACGGTCCGTGCGCCGATCAACGGGCGCATTGGCGCCGCGCGGGTCAGCGAGGGCGCACTCGTCGTCCAGAACGACGCCACCAACCTCGCCACCATCCAGCAACTCGACCCGATCTACGCCGATTTCACGCAGTCGGTGGGCGAGCTCAACAAGCTGCGACGGGCCCTCGAATCCGGCGAGCTGGAGCGCATCGAGCCCGACGCGACCAAGGTCCGCCTGCTGCTGGATGACGGCACCATCTACCCCTACACGGGCAAGCTGCTGTTCTCGGAAGCCCGGGTCGATGCCTCGACCGGCCAGGTGACCCTGCGCGGCACGTTCCTCAATCCCGATCGCGAGCTCTTGTCGGGCATGTACGTGCGCGTTCTGCTGGAGCAGGGCGTCGACAGCGACGCGATCAGCCTTCCCGAGCAGGCGATCCAGCGCAATGGCGGCGGCGGCAGCGAGGTGTTCGTCGTCAAGGAAGACAACCGTATCGCCGTGCAGCCGGTCCGGCTCGGCCCGGTGCAAGGCGGCCAGTGGCTGGTGCTCGATGGCTTGAAGGCGGGTGACCGGGTCGTGGTCGACGGCTTCCAGAAGTTCGCCGCCGGCGACACGGTGACACCGCGCACGATCAGCGCCGAGGCTCCACCGGAGAGGCCGGGGACGACCGTCAGCACGACGCGTTGAGCCGCGACTCATGCCGAGCTTCTTCATCGATCGCCCGATCTTTGCCTGGGTCATCGCGCTCTTCGTCTGCCTGATCGGCTCGATCTCGATCCCGCTGCTGGCGATTGCCCAGTATCCGATCATCGCCCCGCCTTCGATCTCGATCAGCACGAGCTATCCCGGCGCATCGCCCGAGAACCTCTACAACAGCGTCACGCGCCTGATCGAGGAGGAGCTGAACGGCGCCTCGGGCATCCTGAACTTCGAATCCGCCAGCGATTCGCTCGGACAGGTCGAGATCATCGCGAACTTCCAGCCCGGCACCGATCCGGGCATGGCGTCGGTCGAGGTGCAGAACCGCATCAAACGGGTCGAAGCGCGTCTGCCCCGGGCGGTGATCCAGCAGGGCATCCTGATCGAGGAGGCCTCGAGCGCGGTGCTCCAGATCATCACGCTCAATTCGACCGACGGCAGCCTCGACGAGGTCGGGCTCGGCGATTTCATGGTCCGCAACGTGCTGGGCGAGATCCGCCGCATTCCCGGCGTCGGCCGCGCAACCCTCTATTCGACAGAGCGGTCGCTGCGCATCTGGATCGATCCGGCGAAGCTGGTCGGTTACAACCTGACCTCGGACGACGTCACGCGCGCCATCAACGCGCAGAACGCGCAGGTCGCATCTGGCAGCCTCGGCGCCGAACCGAGCCCGGCGCATCAAAAGATTTCCGCGCTCGTCCTGGTGAAGGGCCAGCTCTCCTCGCCGGATGAATTCGGTGCGATCGTGCTGCGGGCCAATCCCGACGGCTCGACCGTGCGGCTGCGCGACGTGGCGCGCATCGAGGTCGGCGGCATGGGCTACCAGTTCAACACCCGGCTGAACGGCAAGCCGACCGCCGGCCTCTCGGTGCTGCTGGCGCCGACCGGCAATGCGCTGGCGACGGCCAGCGCCGTCGAGGCGAAGATGAAGGAGCTCTCGCGCTTCTTCCCGGCCAACATCACCTATTCGATCCCCTACAACATCACGCCGGTCGTCGAGGCCTCGATCCAGAAGGTCCTGATGACCCTGGCCGAGGCCGTCGTGCTGGTCTTCGTCGTGATGTTCCTGTTCCTGCAGAACATCCGCTACACGATCATCCCGACCATCGTGGTGCCGGTGGCGCTGCTCGGCACCTGCGCGACGCTGCTGGCCGTCGGCTACTCCATCAACATGCTCACCTTGTTCAGCATGGTGCTGGCGATCGGGATCCTGGTCGACGACGCGATCGTCGTCGTCGAGAACGTCGAGCGCATCATGGCGGAGGAGGGGCTGTCGCCCAAGGATGCGACGCGCAAGGCGATGAAGCAGATCACCAGCGCCATCATCGGCATCACGCTGGTCCTGATCGCGGTGTTCCTGCCGATGGCCTTCTTCCCAGGCTCGGTCGGCATCATCTACCGCCAGTTCTCGGTGACGATGGTGGCGGCGATCGGCTTCTCTGCGCTGCTCGCCCTCTCGCTGACGCCGGCTCTGTGCGCGACGTTCCTCAAGCCGATCCCCGCCGGGCATGGGCATGCCAAGCGCGGTTTCTTCGGCTGGTTCAACCGCCGGCTCGATGGCGTGCGTGACCGCTATGTCGGCACGGTCGGCTGGTCGTTGAAGCGGACGGGACGGATGATGGCGATCTACGCGGCGCTCCTCATCTGTCTGTCCTGGGCCTTCGTGCGGCTGCCCGGCGGCTTCCTGCCGATCGACGACCAGGGTTTCATCACGACCGACGTGCAGACGCCGGCCGATTCCTCCTACAATCGCACCAAGGCGGCGGTGGAAGCGGTCGAGCGCTACCTGGCGGGACGGGAAGGCGTCGACAACGTGACCTTCCTGACCGGCTACAGCTTCCTCGGCCAGGGCATGAACACGGCGCAGGCCTTCATCACCCTGAAGGACTGGTCCGAGCGCGGACCCAACGAGTCGGCCGCGGCGATCGTCGAGGACATCAACCGCACCATGGCCTCGGTTCGTGACGCCGAGATTTCGGCGCTGCAGCCGCCGCCGGTCGACAATCTCGGCAACTCGGCGGGCTTCAGCTTCCGCCTGCAGGATCGCGGACAGAAGGGCTATGCCGCCCTGATGGCCGCCACCCAGCAGCTGATCGCTGCGGCGAATGCGAGTCCGGTGCTGCGCAACGTCTATGTCGAGGGGCTGCCGGAGGCCCCGGTCGTCAACCTGGTCATAGACCGCGAGAAGGCGAGCGCCTTCGGCGTGACCTTCGAGGACATCAACAACACCATCTCGACCAACCTCGGCTCGGCCTACGTCAACGACTTCCCCAATCGCGGACGCATGCAGCGCGTGATCGTGCAGAGCGATTCCGCCGGCCGCATGACCGCCGACGAAGTCCTGGCCTACAACGTCAAGAACGCACAGGGAGGGCTGGTGCCCTTCTCGGCCTTCGCCACCGTCGAATGGTCGAAGGGCCCGACGCAGATCGTGGGCTTCAACTACTATCCCTCGGTCCGCATCAGCGGCGAGGCGAAGCCCGGCTTTACCAGCGGCGACGCCATCGCCGAGATGGAGAAGCTCGCGGACAGGCTGCCGCGCGGCTTCGGCTACGAGTGGACCGGCCAGTCGCTGCAGGAGAAGCTCGCGGGCTCGATGGCGCCGCTCCTGCTCGCGCTGTCGGCGCTGCTGGTCTTCCTCTGCCTGGCGGCGCTCTACGAGAGCTGGACGATTCCGCTCGCCGTGCTGCTCACGGTGCCGCTCGGCATCTGCGGTGCGGTGATCGCGGCCTATCTGCGCGGGCTGCCCAACGACGTCTACTTCACGGTGGGCCTGGTCACGATCATCGGTCTCGCCGCCAAGGACGCGATCCTGATCATCGAGTTCGCGAAGGAGCTGCGGTCGCAGGGCAAGCCGCTGGTCGAAGCGACGCTGGAAGCCTGCAAGCTGCGCTTCCGGCCGATCCTGATGACCGGCTTCGCGTTCGTCTGCGGCGTGCTGCCGATGGCCATCGCCGTCGGCGCGGGCGCCAAGAGCCAGCAGGCCCTGGGCACCGGCGTCATGGGCGGCATGATCGCCGTCGTCATCCTCGCCCTGCTGATGGTGCCGGTCTTCTTCGTCGTGGTTCAGCGCGTGCTCGCGCGCGATCGCGAGAAGAAGGTCGAGGCAACGGAGCCGACTCACGGGTCGACGCAGCCGACCTGATCGAATGCTTCCCCTTTGCGGAGTCCGCAAAGGGGAAGTGCCCTCGTCTCACGAGGGCGATGGGGTCATGACCCCTCCGTCGCCATAAGACGTCGACACCTCCCCATCTGAATCTATCGGATTCACACATCTCATAGTCCGAGGGAGGCGCCATATTTGATGGCGCGGAACTGATCGAGGCCGATGCGCATGACCTTCGGCCCTGGCTTGCCGTAGTAGCCGGTCCATCCTCCGAGCCTGGCGATGACCCAGGCTGCGAAGGCGAGGCTGGCTTTGGGGTGGGGATTGCGCTGTCGCTGGGTCTTGCCTTCGAGCCTGGCCGATACGGCTTCGAGGATAGGCTGATCCTGTGGCTCGAAGGCATCGCCAAGGCGTTGATCGGTCGTGCCGTCGCGGGCCTGCACGAGTTGCTTGATGGTGACGGCGGCGATGGCGGCGGCGGCCGTCAGGTTGATCATGGCCTGCGGCTCGCCGATATCGGCCGCCTCGATGTCGAAGCCTGCGGTCTTGAGCGTGCGGAAGAACTCCTCGATCGTCCAGCGCTGGCGATACAGATCGACGATCCTTCGCGCCTGAGGGCCGGTCGCGACAGGATGCGTCGTCAGCAATCGCCAGTGGATCGGCTGGCCGGCCGCTGGCGCCGAGGTCTCGCGCACGTCGACCAGGGTCAGGTCGAGCGTCTCGGGCAAGGTCGGATCGGCCCCATGCAGGGGCCGGCGCAAGGTCACCGGCGCGAAGCGCAGGGCAAGCTCGGTGTCACGCTCGGGCCGACCGGGCGCTGCCGGAATGGTCGCGGCGAAGCGGCCCTGCTCGGGTTGTCCGTCGATGAAGTCGAAGAGCAAGCCTTCAGCCTCTTGGGCCGATGTCTCGATGCGCCGGTTCTGGCAGGCCCGCACGATCAGCTCGACGTTCGCGGGACGGCGCGCGAACAGCTCGTAGAAGTCACTCTCGCGGTCCGACACCGCCGTGATGCTGCGCGCCTGCGACAGCGCCGCACCGGCCTGACGAGCCCCGTCGATCCAGCGCTGCGATTCCTTGGCCTTCGTCTCGCGCTGGCGACGCGGCGCCCGCACCCCTTCAGCCCGGTTCCACACCTGCATCGACACCACGCCCAGCAAGGCCCCGCTGCCGGCTTCCACCGCCAGCACCGGGTGAAGCAGCAATCCCCGCGCTGCGCCGCCCTTGCCGACGATCCCGTACCCGGCGGCCGCCGCACGGCGACCGCCCAGCGCCAGTTCGCTGGTATCCTGGATGGCCACAACATCCCGGCCCGCCGCCCGACCTCCCGTCAGAGTGCCGGCGTGCTGTGACATCTCCTCCACCGTCACCGACCGGTTACGCAGCAGACGCGTGAACTGCATCTCCCGCGCCCGTGTTCCGCCGAGCCGTCGGATGCACGACCCGGGCTGCAGCACCAGCGCCGCATGCAGCAAGGCCCCCCTTTTTGCAGCCGGCGGTCGCCGAAACCACCAAGACCGTACTCGATCCCCGACATCGAACTCTCCATCCGCTGTGCCTCGGACAGAGAATCCAATCGCCTCACACCGCGCAACTAAGATGTGTGAATGCGATAGCCATCTGAATGGGGAGGGGAATGGTCTAAGCCACCACGTTCGACAGCCGGCCCAGTCCGTCGATCTCGATCGTCACGCGGTCGCCGCGCTTCAGGAACTTCGGCGGCGTGAAGCCGATGCCGACGCCGACCGGCGTGCCGGTGGCGATGACGTCGCCGGGCTGGAGCGTGATGCCGGCGGAGATGGTCGCGATCAGGGTCGGGATGTCGAAGATGAGGTCGCGTGTATTGGCGTCCTGGCGCAGCTCGTCGTTCACCCAGCACTTCACGCCGAGATTCTCCGGATCGACCTCGTCGCCGGTCACCAGCCACGGGCCCATCGGGCAGAAAGTGTCGAGCGACTTGCCGAGGAACCACTGCTTGTGCTTGCCCTGCAGGTCGCGCGCCGTTACGTCGTTGATGATCGTGTAGCCGCAGATATGGCCGTAGGCTTCGTCCTTGGAGATGCCGCGGCCGCCCTTGCCGATGACCAGGCCCAGCTCGGCCTCGTAGTCCACCGAATCGCTGACGCCCTCGGGATAGCGGATGTCGGCGCCATCGGCGATCACGCACTCGGGCGCCTTGGTGAAGATGATCGGCGCGGTCGGAATGGCGTCGGCCGCCGAGCTGGCGCTGCTGTCGAAACCGCTGCGCGCGAACTCCTTCGCATGCTCGTGATAGTTCTTGCCGACGCACATCACGTTGCGCGCGGGCCGCGGAATCGGCGCCTCGAGCTCCACCGACGAAAGCGCAAGCCCCGCGCCGGTCGGCTTGATCTTCGACTTGATCGCGCCGAGTTCGCCGACAATGGCGCCGAGGGTCGGAACGGCACGCCCCAACATCTCCTCGAGCGGCCAGAAGGTCTTGCCGTCCGGGCTGGCGAGCGCGGCCTTGGTGGTGCCGGCGTGCGTGATCGTGGCGAGTTTCATTGCGGCTTCGCCGGCTCGGCGGCGTTGCCCCAGCCCTTCTTCTCGGCATCGAAGAAGGAGGCGAAGACCTTGCGGATGGTGCTCTCGCCGATGTCGCGCGTGATGAACACGACGCGGCTCTTGCGGTCGTCGCCTTCCGGCCAGGCGTCGAGCGTGGCCGGCGGATGGAAGACGTGCTGCACGCCGTGGATCACCACGGGCTTGTCGGTGTCCTTGACGTTCAGGATGCCTTTCATGCGCAAGAGGTCGGGGCCGCGATAGGTCACCAGCGCGTCGAAGGCCGCGGCCACCGTGGACCAGCTCATCGGCTCGTCGAAGGTCATGCAGAAGGAACGGATGCGGTCGTCGTGGCGGTTGACGTCATGCGGATCCTGCTCGCCGTGAGCATGCCCTTGATCGTTGCCGTGGGAATGGCCGTGATCGTGGCCATGGTCGTGGCCGTGATGATGGTGGCCGTGGCCATGGTCGTGGCTGCCCTCATAGGCCTCGGCCTGCAGCCACTTCTTCACGTCGGCGCTCTTGGTCTCGGGATTGTAGAGGCCGGCATTGAGGATCTGGTTGGGATCGATCTCGCCCGTTGCCACCGTATGGAACGGCGCTCCCGGATTGAGGTGATGCAGCCGGTGCTTCAGCTCGGCGAGCTTGGGCGCGTCGGCGATGTCGACCTTGGTCAGCAGGATGCGGTCGGCGACGGCGGCCTGCTTCACGGCCTCCTCGTGATTGTCCAGCGTGCTCGCGCCGTTCACGCCGTCGACCGTCGTCACCACGCCGTCGAGGCGGTAGCGCGAGGCCAGGAGGGGATCGGTCATCAGCGTGTGCAGAATGGGCGCGGGGTCGGCCAGGCCCGTGGTCTCGACTACCATGCGCTTGAATGGCGAGACTTCGCCACGCGCGCGCTTGAGGAACAGCTCGCTCATGGTGCGCACCAGATCGCCGCGCACCGTGCAGCACAGGCAGCCGGAGTTCAGCGTCACCATGCCTTCGTCGTCGGACTTCTCGACCAGCAGATGGTCGAGGCCGATCTCGCCGAATTCGTTGATGATGACGGCCGTGTCCGCCAGTTCGGGCCGGCGCAGCAGCTTGTTGAGCAGGGTGGTTTTGCCGCTGCCGAGGAAGCCCGTCAGCACGGTGACGGGAATACGCTGCTCGGCAGCGTTCTGCGGATCGCTCATCGAAACATCCTGTGTTCGGGGATCACGCCCGCCAGAAGCGCTCGACTTTCCTGAACTCCTTCCAGGTCCGCTCCAGCTTGCGACGGCGGCGCTTCTCGCCGCTCGACGCTTGCCTCGCGAGGACCTTGAGGAAAGGGGCCGTGTCCTCGGAGGGACGGGAGGCCGTCGCGATGTCGGCCAGCATGCGGGCCGCCGTCGCGCGATCGTTCAAGGCGCCGAGCGCGCCCTGCAGGCGCACCGTTGCCTCGATATAGGGCTTGGCCACGGGCGAGGCAAAGGCGGGGCTGAGATAGGTCGCGGCATAGCGCAGTTTCTTGATGCCGATGCGCAG
Source organism: Reyranella sp. (assembly GCF_965228225.1). Classification (GTDB taxonomy): domain Bacteria; phylum Pseudomonadota; class Alphaproteobacteria; order Reyranellales; family Reyranellaceae; genus Reyranella. The sequence continues at coordinate 5,951,952 of NZ_OZ245801.1, forward strand.
TCGGTGAAGTTGTTCCTCGCTCAATTTGTCCAGCAGACGGCCGCGGCGGACCACCTTGGCGTGGCGGGAATCGAGGACGTGACGGCCGAATTCGTCGAGGTGCAGCCCGCCGCGGACCTCCGGAGCGGGATGGGCGGCGAAGGCGGCGAGCCGCTGGTCGAAGGCTTCGTAGCGGGCACTGCCGAGGGCGGCCCGGGCGCGTTCGAGGTGGCTCGCGGCCAGGCGCGCACCGACCCTCTTCACGACCGGCGGGACGTCGACCACGCTTTCGGTCAAGAATACGTGCAGGTCGCGTGCGGGTCCGCATTCGCCCGCCAGCCACTTGGCCTCTGCCGAGAGGGCGCGCACCTCCGGGCTGTCTACCGCAGGGCGGAACACGCTGAAGGCGGCCCGCAGGCGGCGTAGCGCCACCCGTGCCTGGTGGATGCCAATGGGACGGCGGCTCTGCAGGACGATCTCCCGATATTTGGCGAGATCGGCCCGGCACGAGGCCGCGATCGTGCGAAGCGCCGCCTCGGGAGGCGTTTCAGAGGTAAGCTTATGCCCGGACGCTGACATTGCGTTTCGACCGTAGCGGCGCCGGACGAGGGGGCAACCTTAAAGAACGACAGTCCGGTGAAGGTTTTATGTCATCCGGGCGACGGCGGCTGCGTCCGGTTTGGTCGGATTCACCCTCCCCCCCCGCGTTTGGCGGTCTGTTACGCTGTCTTTGCAGTGGCGGCGCCGCCCCGGCGTGGCCTAGAGTCATTCTCATGAGTATCGATGCGGCGGCCTTCAAGAAGGGCATGCGCCACTTGGCGGCGAGCGTAACCCTGATCACCACCAGAGTGGGGGACCAGCGCGGCGGGCTGACCGCCACGGCGGTCTGTTCGGTTTCGGCCGAACCGCCGCAGATTCTGGTCTGCGTCAACAAGACAGCCAGCGCCCACGACCCGATCGGGGAAGCCGGCTTCTTCTGTGTCAACATCCTGTGTCCCGAGCACCGCAAGCTTGCCGAGCGCTTCGCAGGCATGGACGGCACCGAGGGCGACGAGCGGTTCCGGGACATGGGTGAGTGGACGACGCTCACCACCGGTGCACCCGTGCTCAAGGGATGTCCCGTGTCCTTCGACTGCAAGCTGGTCACCGAGCTCTCGGCCGGTACGCACACGATCTACATCGGCGAGATCGTCGACGTGGCATTGCACGAAACCGCCCTGCCGCTCCTCTATGCGGACGGCACCTTCGTGCATGGCGAGGCCCTGAAGAAGGCCGCCCAGGCAGCCTGAAACGAGCGGGGTTGCGCCCCCGCACCAACCCACTATGTTCGCGCCCGCCCGAAAGGGCACCTGCTGGGGCGTCGCCAAGCGGTAAGGCAGAGGATTTTGATTCCTCCATTCCCAGGTTCGAATCCTGGCGCCCCAGCCATCGCGCCCTCTTCGAGGGCTTCGACGTCCGTCTGTCTTCTGGATGAACCGCTCGAGCGACAAGGTCGATGAATTTCCTGAAAAATACGCTTCTGGTCGTCGTTCTCACCGCCATTTGCGCGCTTTGCCTCGAGGGCATGACCCGGCTCTTCCTCGACAACGGCATGCTCTACGAACTCGAAATGTGGCGCTATGCACGCGACGTGAAGGTTCGCGACATGCGGCCCGACCTCGGTCACCGCCATCGCCCCAATGCCGAGGCTGAGCTCATGGGCGTCAAGGTGACGACCGACAGCCACGGCTTCCGGTCGTCGGAAATTCCCGAGAAGGCACCGGCGGGCGTGGCGCGTATCGCCTTCGTCGGCGATTCGACGACCCTGGGCTGGGGCGTGGCGCAGAACGAGACCGCGGCCGCCCGCGTGACCGCCGCGCTGGTCGCCGAAGGTCGCAAGGTCGACAGCTACAACACGGGCGTGGGCAACCACAACACGCTGCAGGAACTCACGCTGTTCCGCGAGACGGCTGCGAAGCTCAAGCCCGACATCATCGTGCTGACCTACTTCATCAACGACGCCGAACCGGTGCCGACCTACGGGCAGACCTCGTGGCTCGACGAGCATTCGGCCGCCTGGGTGGTGTTCAAGTATCGCCTCGACTCGCTGATGCGCCAGTTCGGCGAGGCGCCCGACTGGAAGCGCTACTATCGCGAACTCTACAAGGACGATGCCGCGGGCTGGCAGCAGACGCGCAAGGCCCTGCAGGGCTTCGCGACGACGGCGCGCGAGATGGGTGCCAAGCTGGTCGTGTTCCACTTGCCCGAGCTGCGCGAGCTCAAGCCCTATCCCTTCGCCGACGTCACCGCCAAGGTGAAGGCCGATGTCGAGGGGCTGGGGGTGCCGTTCTTCGACATGCTGCCGACGGTCGAGACCCTCGACCCCGCGAGCCTGTGGGTGACGGTTCCGGACCCGCATCCGAACGGCGCTGCCATGGCTGCCTTCACCACCATGATCGTGCCCGAGCTCAACACCCTGTTGGACGGCCTGTGCCGGGACGAAGGCAAAGGCTGCAAGTAGAATGCGGATCCTCAAGGACGCGCTGCTTGTCCTGATTTCGCTCGCGGTGAGCGTCGTGGTTGCCGAAGGCGCCGTTCGCTACATCGACGGTTATCCGATCCTGCTGACGCCGCTCGGCGAGCCGATGGGGCTCGCCAGCGTAAAGCCGGATTCGGTCGACAAGGTCCCGCGGGCGGCCGGCGTCGAGCGCGCCTGGTTCTTCGACGACCCGGCGCCGCTGCCCAACAAGCACGCAGTCCCCGAAGACTGGGAACGCCTCTATCGCTTCGTCGAGGCCAATCCCGTCGGCGGCAAGTGGTTCCGGCCCTCCGACGCCTTCAAGGTCTGGAACACCAGTTTCTCCGGCGATCCGTGCCAGCACTGGTTCCTGCGTCACGCGCCGGGCCAGCTCTTCCTTTACGACGCGCCGGACGGCCAGCCGAGGCCGCCCTACCGGTTCCTGCCCGACGTCACGATCCCGAGCGGACTGACGACCAACCAGATCGGTTGGCGCGGACGTCCGATCGATAATCCGAGGCCAGAGAGGACGGTGCGCATCGTTTTCGTCGGCTCATCGACCGTCGTCGAAGCGCATCATCTGCCCTACTCCTGGCCGGAATATGTCGGGCACTGGATGAACGCCTGGTCCAGGGCAAAGGGGTTGGGCATCAGATTCGAGGTCCTGAATGCGGGCCGCGAGAGCATCATCTCCAGCGACATCGCCGCCGTCGTGCGCAGCGAAGTGCTGCCGCTCAGGCCCGATCTCGTCGTCTACCATGAAGGCGGCAACCAGTTCCGGCCGGCCTCGATCGTCGAGAATGTGCCGGACGTCCCGGTTGCCGGGCCGTCGAATGCGCAGGAGGCGGTCGCGGTGAAGTGGCTGAAGCAGGCCGCACGTTATTCCGCCCTGATCGGCCGCGTCCAGGCCGCCTTCGCCATGGCCGGAGCCACGGCCGGGAACAATAGCGGCGCGGAGTGGCCCAAGCCCGACTACAAGGTCATCTGGCCGGAAGGGCTCGACGAGATGAATCCGGATCTCGACTTCGCGAACCTGCCGGTGAACCTGAACCGCATCCAGAAGGACCTCGACCAGATCCGGGCCGATCTCGGGACGGTCGGCGCCGACATGGCGCTCACCTCGTTCTTCTGGATGGTGAAGGACGGGATGGTCGTCGACCCGGTGCGGCACCGGTTCATCATCGAGCAACTCAACGCCGCCAACTGGCCCTACCGCTATCGCGACCTCGAGAGGCTGGCGAATTTTCAGAACCGCCTGTTCGCGAAGTATGCCGCCGTCCACGGCATCGCTTTCCTCGACCTGGTCAGCAACACGCCGTTCGACCCCGACCTTTTCATCGACGCCGTGCACACATCCTATGCCGGCACCCGGATCCGCGGCTGGGCGGCCTTCAACCTGCTGGTTCCGCTGGTCGAGAAGAAGCTGGCCGACAAGGCCTGGCCGCGTCCCTGGCCGGCCGGTGCGTCGACGGCGCTTCCCACCTTCTCGCCGCGGCTGACCAAGCTCGAGTGTAAGTCTTAGGGGCTTTCCGCTTCAAATCGTTCCGCACCACCTCATCCTGAGGAGCGGCCGCAGGCCGCGTCTCGAAGGATGGGCAGCAGACGTGGTGCGCGTGTCCATGCTTCGAGACGGCTGCTTGCGCAGCCTCCTCAGCATGAGGTTGGTGTTGATGCTTCTGTCGTGCTCGGAAAGACCGAAGCTCGGCTGGGAGGAATCTATCCTAAGCCGCGTGGCGGCGGAGATGATCCAGCAGCAGCTCGTTAACCCTCTCCGGCATCTGGTCGGCAGCATAATGACCGACGCCAGGCAGCACCTCGAAACGGTAGGGCGCGTCGATGAATTCGCCCGTGCCCTCGGCCGCGGCACGGCCCACCGTGTCGTCGGCATCTCCCCAGACATAGAGGGTCGGCACCTTGATCGGGCCGAGCGGCATGCGTTCGCCGCGGGCCCGGTACCAGGCCAGCGCCGCTTCCATCGCCGGCGCGCTTCCCAGTACGGAGAGATGGCGGTCGATCGCCTCCTTGGGCACGCCCTCCTTGGTGTGCCGCGAGCGCAGCCAGGCGCAGTCATTCGCGAGCAGCTTCGGCACGGCATCGGGCTCGAGGAATGCCTGGTGATGGCCGGAGCGCCGCTTCTGTTCGCCATCGGGCATGGCCAGCGCCCGTGCAAACGACATCGGATGCGGTCGCGACAGGATGGTGAGCGACCGCAGCCGCTCGGGATGCTTGAAGGCGATGGCCCAGGCGAGGCTGGCGCCCCAGTCGTGGCCGACGAGATGGAAACGCTTGTCGCCATGGCCCACCGCCGAGACCAAGTCGAGCGCGTCGCTGGTCAGCTTGTCGAAACGGTAGGAGTCGAGGTTGGCCGGATCGGGCCGCGCGCCCGCAGAATAGCCGCGCTGGTTCGGCGCCACCGCGAAGTAGCCGGCCTCGCCCAGCACCGGCACCTGGGCCTTCCAGAAGTGCCGTGACACGCCGAACCCGTGCAGCATCAGCACCAGCGGTGCGGAGCCGCTGCCGGCCACCGAAGCGTCGAACACCAAGCCGGGCGCGGTCTCAATGTTGCGGACTTCCATCTCGGTCATTCTCCCTCGCCGGTCCCGGCGCGGCCCCACTTCGCCTCGAGACGACGCCAGGCGCGGGCAAGCCGCGCGGCACGGTCCTCGAACAGGTCGGGGGCGACGTCCTTGCCCAGTACTGTTTCCTCGACCTCATGATGGGGCCGTGTGCCGCCATCGGCCAACAGGTGCTCGACCGCGACGCCGCGCTCTGCGAGACGCCGCGACACCAGCACGGTGCGATGGCAGTCGAGCGGCTCCTTCTCGGCGCACATGAGGCAGAGCGTTGTCTGCCGAGCTTCTTCGATCACGCGGTCGAGTGCGTCCTTGAACTCCGGCCGCGCCGCGAGCTGCTCGTAACTCCCACCAGCCTGCGGCTTGCCGCCAAGTGCAGGACCTTCATGAACATAGGCGATGCCGGCCTCGGCCAGCGACCGCGCGAGGTTCGTCTGGCCGAACTGCGGATGGCGGCGCGACCACGGTGTGGAGCGCACGTCGACCAGGCGCTCCACGCCGCCCGCCTTGAGGAGCGACACGAACCGTTCGATCGAATGGTTCGAGTGGCCGATGGTCTTGACCGGTTTCATGCGAGGCGGCGCACCTTGTCGATGAAGGCCTGGGTCGCGGCCGAGGGATCGTCGCGCCGGCAGGCGAGGTTGAGCGGCACCTTGAGGGCGGGCCGCCCGGTGAGGGGGCGGTAGGTTACACCTTCCAGCGGCAGGCGGCTGAGCGACGCCGGCACGATGGTAATGCCGAGACCGGCGGCCACGAGGTTGAGCGTCGACACGATGCGCGGCGCTTCTTGGCTCACGTGAGGGCTGAAGCCCGCGGCGCTGCAGGCCGCGATGATGACGTCATAGAGGCCGCGCCCCTCGGCCCGCCGATAGAGGATGAAATCCTCGGTCGCGAGATCCTTCAGCGTGAGCTTCGGTCGCCGCGCGAGCCGGTGGCGCGCCGGCAGAGCGGCCGACATTTCCTCGTGCAGCAGTTCGTGCATCTGCAGCCCCTGCGGTTCGACGAGGCCGGAGCGGATGAAGGCGATGTCGAGTCGCTCGTCGCGCAGCGCGGCCAGCAGGTCGCCCGAACTGTTCTCCTCCAGCACGAAGGATATGTCGGGCCGCTCGCGGCGGAACTCGCGGATGGCGCGCGCCACCAGCGGGTGGAACGGCGCCGAGGTGGTGAAGCCCACGGCGATGCGGCCGGTCTCGCCGCGCGCCGTGCGCCGCGCCTTCGCCGTCGCGCGTTCGACGGCGGCGAGGATTGCCTCGGCGTCGGCCAGGAACGAGCGGCCGGCATCGGTCAGGCTGACGCCGCGCGGATGGCGCAGCAGCAGGGCTGCGCCGATCTCCTGCTCGAGCGCGCGGATCTGCTGGCTGAGCGGCGGCTGCTGCATGTGCAACTTCTCGGCCGCACGCGTGACATGGCCCTCGTGCGCCACGGTGACGAAATAACGAAGGTGCCGCAGTTCCATGGCATATCCAGAAAGTATGGATACAGAAGTTATCATATATTTGAACACTGCATAGTCCGGCCCTAGACAAGCCTTCGTCCTCACTCTGAGGAGCTCTGGGATCGGCGGGGGCAAGATGGCGATATCGATGGCTCTGGGGCTCGGCGTCCTGATGGTGTTCACCGCCTTCCTGTCCGGCATCTTCGGGATGGCGGGCGGGATGGTGCTGATCGGCGTGCTGCTGTTCCTGCTGCCGCTGCCGATGGCCATGGTGTTGCATGCGGTGACGCAGATGGCGTCGAACGGCTGGCGCGCGCTGCTGTGGCGGCGGCACATCCAGTGGCGCATCACGGCTTTCTACGTGCTGGGCTGCTTCATCGCGGTCGGGCTCTGGTCGCTGACGCTCTACGTGCCGGAGAAGGCCGTCGCCTTGCTGATGCTGGGCCTCTCGCCCTTCGTGCTGCGGATCGTGCCGGCGCGGTGGATGCCCGCCACCCTGGGGCCGGCACAGGCGCTGGGTGGCGGCATCGCCTGCATGGCGCTGATGCTGTTGACCGGCGTGACCGGCCCGCTGGTCGACCAGCTCTTCCTGCGCTCGCCGATGAACCGCCAGCAGATCGTCGCCACCAAGGCCTCGTGCCAGGTGTTCGGCCACGGTTCGAAGCTGCTCTACTTCGGCGCCCTCATCGAGCAGGCCGGCTCGGTCGAACCCTGGGTGCTCGTGATGGCGGTGGCCGCCTCCATGCTGGGCACGTCGCTCGGCAAGCGGATCCTCGAGCGCCTGTCCGACGCTCAATTCCGCACCTGGGCGGGACGGCTCATCACCGTGCTGGGGCTCTACTATGTCGGCTATGGCTTGGTGCTGCTGGCCGGGATTGCCTAAGATGGCGCGTGGACATTCCAGCAGGCTTTCGAGAACTGAACGAAGCGACCGGATTCACCGCGGCCAACGGCCCGTGGTTCGAGAAGGTCGAAGGGCACAAGGTCTGGCGGGGCTTCAGGCCCGGCCCCCAGCATGCCAATGCGCTCGGCATCGTGCATGGCGGCATGCTGGCGGCCTTCATCGATGCGGCCCTTGGCTCGGTGGTCTACCGCGCCATCGACCGGCGCTGCGTCACCCTGAAGCTGACGCTCGACTATCTGACGCCGGCGCGGGTCGGCGACTGGATCGAGGCCACGGGCGAGCTGCTGGGCCACGACGAGCATGTGGCGCAGGTGAGGGGCCGCCTCTATGGTCCGCGCCACGACGTGCTGGCCGGGCTGGGCGACTTCGCGCTGCTGCGGCCGGGACGCCCCCTGAAAGTCCGGAGCTAGAGTGTCTTCCTACGAAATACCCGACGATCCGCCCGAAGGTTTCAAGCTCGTCGATTTCGTCCGCGGCCGGCCCGAGCCGACCTTCAACACCCATGTCGGCAACATGTACGTCAAGCGGGGCGAGAAGGGCACGCGCGACGAGTTCGTGCTGGCGATCCGCGTGCAGCAGAACATGTGTAACCCGGCGGGCGGCCTGCACGGCGGCATGATGATGACGGTGGCCGACCTGGTCGGCACGATGGGCGGCGGCTACCTCGCGGGCCTGCGCAAGTTCCTGCCGACCGTCAGCATGACCTTCGACTTCGTGGCCCCCGCGCGGGTCGGCGACTGGGTCGAGGGCCGCGCCGAACTGATCCGCCAGACGCGCAGCCTGCTGTTCACCAACATTTATCTGACCGTGGGCGAGCAGAAGATCCTGCGCGCCTCCTCGATCGCCAAGATCTCGTCGGGCGACGGCACCGGCTACACGAAGACCGAGGCTGGAGTTCCATCGTCTCCAGCCAGCCAGCCACCCTCGCCCTGAGGAGCCGCGCACGGCGCGGCGTCTCGAAGGGTGAGCTGCAAACGTGGTGCTCGTGCCCATGCTTCGAGACGGCTGCTCCGCAGCCTCCTCAGCATGAGGTGGTGTGTGACCTGTCTCCCGCGGAAAGAGGCTAGCGGCCCGGCGGCCGCGACCTGAGGGACGATTTCAGGAAGTCGACGAAGGAGGTGACGCGGGCCGAGATGCCGCGTCGTGCCGGCACCAGGGCGAGAATGTCGGCGCCTTCGAACGACCAGGGCGCCAGCACGCGCCGCAGCTCGCCGCGCTTCACGAAGGGGCCGGCGTCCCACTGCGAGCGCAGCATGAGGCCGAGCCCGGCCAGCGCCCAGTTGCGCACGACCTCTCCGTCGTTGCTGGTCAGCGTCGGCGTCACGCGCACGGCGCCGTTGCGGCTGCCGCGGCGATGGCGCCACAAGGTCACGTCCTCGTTGTTCTCGCGCACGCAAAGGCAGTCATGCTGCAGCAGGTCGCGCGGATCTTCTGGCGTGCCGCGCCGGTCGAGATAGGCGGGCGCGGCACAGACCCAGCGGTCGTTGCGCGCCAGCACGTGCGCGATCCAGGTCGAATCGCGGACCGCGCCGATATGCACCACGACGTCGGCATCTTCGCTGTCGGTCCAGGGGCGCTCCGAGAGATCGAGCGTCACGCGGATCGATGCGTGTCGTTCGGCGAAGCGGGCGACGAGCGGGGCGACGTGCAGCCGGCCGAAGCCGAACGGCGCGACCACGCGCAGGGGCCCCGAGAGGGCGCCGCCTTCCTTGCCCAGTAGGTCGGTGAGCGCGCCCATCCGCCCCAGCATCGCCTGCGCTTCGCTCACCAGGTGCTCGCCCTCGCCGGTGAAGCGCAGGCGGCGCGAGCTGCGCACCACGAGGCTGACGCCGAGCGTCCGTTCGAGCTTCTTGAGGCGCAGCGACAGCGCCGGCGGGGTGACGTTGAGCGACCGGGCCGCGCCGCTCAGCGAGCCGGTGCGCGCCAGCGCTTCGATGAATTGCAGGTCGGCGAGCGTGATCATTCAGTTTTCCTTAACTGAACTGTTCGTTCGATTTAAGCACCAACGGCCTGCGGCTTGCTACGGTGGCGGCATGACGACGACCTTTCCCAAAGCCGTCCTGTTCGACCTGCTGACGGCGCTCCTCGACTCTTGGACCCTGTGGAACGACGTGGCGGGCTCGGAAGAGCGCGGCCGCGCCTGGCGGGCCGAGTATCTGCGGCTGACCTATGGCTGCGGCAGCTACGTGCCCTACGAACAGCTCGTGCGCGAGGCGGCGGTGGCGACCGGCCTGGCCGAAGGCGCGGCGGATGCGCTGGAGGCGCGGTGGCTGGAACTGCCGCCCTGGAGCGGCGCGCAGACGGCCCTCGACGCGCTGGCCGGCCGCACGAAGCTCGGCGTGGTCACCAACTGTTCGATCCGGCTGGGCCGGCAGGCGGCGGAGCGGCTTCGGACGCGCTGGGACTGTGTCGTCACGGCCGAGGAGGCCGGTTGCTACAAGCCCGACCCGCGCCCCTATCGCCAGGCGCTTGCCGCGCTGGGTGTCGCGCCCGGCGAGGCGGCCTTCGTCGCGGGCTCCGGCTTCGACCTGTTCGGCACATCCGCCGTCGGCCTCAGGACCTACTGGCACAACCGTGTCGGCCTCGCGCGCCCCGACGGCGCGCCGCCCGCTGCTCTCGAGCGACCGACGCTCGACGATCTTCTCCCCTGGTTGGAAGGACGTTTGTCATGATGTTACGCCGACTTCTGCTCACCCTCGCGCCGCTGCTGCTGGCGGCCGGCACGGCCACCGCCCAGGCCTTCCCCACCAAGCCGCTGACGCTGATCGTGCCGTTCCCGGCGGGCGGTCCCAGCGACGCGCTGGCCCGCGCGCTGGCGCAGGGTATGGCCGCGGATCTGAAGCAGACCGTCGTGGTCGAGAATATCGGCGGCGCCAGCGGCACGATCGGATTGACCAAGCTGATGAACGCCGCAGCCGACGGCTACACGATCGGCTTCGGCACGATCGGCACGCACGTCGCCAACGCCGCCTTGTTCAAGAAGCTGCCCTACGATCCGCTGACCGGGTTCGAGCCGATCGGCCTTGCCGGCACGGCGCCGCTGCTGCTGGTCGCCAAGGCAGGCCTGCCGGTCTCGAACCTCAAGGAGTTCATCGCCTATGCCGAGAAGAACAAGGCCGACATGACCTATGGCAGCGCCGGCGTGGGCTCGATCTCCCACTATGCCTGCGTCGTGCTGCTGTCGGCGCTCAAGCTCAACATCACCCATGTGCCCTATCGCGGCGTGGCGCCGGCCATGAACGACCTGATGGGCGGCCACATCGATTTCATGTGCGACCAGACGACGACGGCGCTGCCGCAGATCGCTGGCGGCAAGATCAAGCCGCTTGCCGTGCTGAGCGACCAGCCTCTGCCGCAGCTGCCGGGTGTGGCGACGGCGGCCAGCCAGGGCTATGACGTGAACCTGCGCTCGTGGAACGCGTTGTTTGCGCCCAAGGGCACGCCGCAACCGGTCATGGCGCGGCTGAACCAGGCGCTGCGGGCGGCGGTGGCCGACCCGGCGCTGGTCAAGCAGATGAATGCGGTCGGCGTCGATCTGCCGTCGTCGGAGGCGCTGCAGCCGGCTAGCGTGACGGCGCTGATCGCGCGCGGGCTGGAGAAGGACGTGCCGGCGCTCAAGGCGCGTGGCGAGTATCTCGACTGAAGGGTGGACACTTGAAGCTGATGGACATCGAGACTCCGGCGGCGCTGATCGACGAGCGTCGCATGGAAGGCAACATCGCGCGCCTGCAGGCCCATCTCTCGGCGCTGGGCGTGCGCCTGCGGCCGCACGTGAAGACCTCGAAATGCATCGAGGTCGCGCGCGCCCAGCAGAAGGCGGGCGCCGTGGGCATCACCGTCTCGACCCTCAAGGAGGCCGAACAGTTCTTCGCCGCGGGCTTCACCGACGTGCTCTATGCGGTCTGCATCGTGCCGGACAAGCTCGACCGCGCACTGGCCCTCATCCGTAAGGGCTGCGCGCTGACCCTGCTCGTCGATTCGGTGGCGGCGGCCGAGGCCGTCGTGGCGAAGGGCCGTGAAGCGAACCAGCGCTTCGAGGTCATGATCGAGATCGATTCCGACGGCCATCGCTCGGGCGTGCAGCCCGAGGCGCCGGAGCTGATCGCGATCGGCCAGGTGCTGCAAGCGGGTGGTGCGACGGTGAAGGGCGTGCTGACCCATGCCGGCAGCTCCTACGATCTCGACACGCCGGCGGCGCTGCAGGCGCTGGCCGAGCAGGAGCGGGCGCTGTGCGTGCGCGCCGCCGAGCGCCTTCGCGCCGCCGGCATCGACTGTCCGGAGGTCAGCATCGGCTCGACGCCGACCGCGATCGCCGCGCAGCATCTCGAAGGCGTCACCGAGGTGCGCGCCGGCGTCTACGTCTTCTTCGACCTCGTAATGTCCAATGTCGGCGTCTGCACGCCGCAGGACGTGGCGCTCTCCGTGCTGACCGAGGTGATCGGCCATCAGCCCGAGAAGGGCTGGGTGATCGTCGATGCCGGCTGGATGGCGATGAGCCGCGACCGCGGCACCCAGCGCCAGAAGATCGACTATGGCTACGGCGCCGTTTGCGATGTCGAGGGCAACGTGATCGATGGGCTGATCGTCTCGGGCGCCAACCAGGAACATGGCATCGTCGCGCGTCGCGACGGCACGGCCGATGCAACCCTGGTCGAGCGCTTTCCCATCGGCGCGCGGCTGCGCATCCTGCCCAACCATGCCTGCGCCACCGGCGCGCAGTATCCGTCCTACGTCGCCGTGACGCCGGCCGGCGACGCCACGACCTGGCCGCGCTTCCAGGGTTGGTAGGCTTAGACCGTCGCGCCGAAATGGCTGCCCAGCGCGCGGCGGCCGGAATCCGTGAGGCGCACGGTGCGGCTGCGGCGCAGGCGCTCGGCCCAGCCGCGCCTGAAGAAGGTGTCGGCGATGGCGGCGCCCAGCGCGCCCGAGATGTGCGGCCGGCGCTCGCTCCAGTCGAGGCACTGGCGCGCGAAGTGGCGCGAGCTCGCCTGGCGCGCCGTGCCGAGATCGACACCGAGCCGGTCGCAGAACAACTCGCCTGATGACGTGAGCTGCCAGTCGCGCGGCCCCTTGGGTTCGAGATGGCCCTGCCGGGTGAGCGAGTCGGTGACGGCGATGCCGACCTGGCCCGCGAGATGGTCGTAGCAGGTGCGGCAGAAGCGGAGGTCCGGATCGCGCCGCCACGCTGCGGTCTTGGATGCCGGCGTCGCCCGCGTGCCGGCCAGCGCCATCAGCGACTCGATGGCGTGCGCCACCTCGGGCGAGGCGAGGCGATAGAAGCGGTTGCGGCCCTGGGCGCGCGCCGCCAGCAGGTCCGCCTCGACCATGCGCGCGAGGTGACCGCTCGCCGTCTGCGCCGTGATGCCGGCATTGTGAGCGAGGTCCGACGCGGTGTGGGCGCGGCCGTCCATCAGCAGCGACAGCATCGAGGCGCGCGCCGGATCGCCCATCAGGGCGGCAATCTCGGAGAGGGCATTCACGGTGGTCATGGCGGGACTCTAGGCCCGACCGTCGGTAGTCGCCACGGTCAATGGTTCGGTAGGGGCCGAAGAATGAGAAGATCAAAGGTCCCTCACTGCGTTCGGGATGACAGCGTTTTCTGCATCGACGCACGGCGCCAATCTCGGAAAAATTGTCATCCCGAACGCAGTGAGGGACCTTTCGCATCCTCGACAATGCGTACGAGCAGGAGTTACCGCCACTTCGGATTGGCGATGGCGATCTTGTCGGCGATGGTAGCGTCGAGATGGGCCATCAGGGCGGTGTCGGTCTCGTCGCGCTCGCCGCTGCGCAATTGTCGCGCCAGTTCGCGGTTCAATTCGTCGAGCGGAGCTTCGCGGCCGAGCAGTTCGACCAGACGCTCGTGCTCGCGCGCATCGGCGGTCGGCCCGAGGCGCACCTCGCGTTCGAGGATGGCGAGCGAGTTCACGGCGACCCGCATCTGGAAGCCCAGCCGCGGCTCGGTGCGGTCGAGGGCGGGCGTCGCTTCCTCGCGCAGGAAGTCGGCGATGGCGGCTAAAAGTTCGGCGGCGGTGGGGCGGTCCTGGGCCACGATCAGGCTCCCTGCTTCAAGAGTTGCAACAGGTCGACTTCGGTCTCGACGGCGCGGCGGCCGATCGAGGCATGCTCCATCGACTTGATCGAGCCGGAGAGATGCTTCCAGGCCTGGTTGAGGCAGATGATGCCCCAGTGCACGGTGCCGAAGACTTCCCACCAATGCGCGCGAACCGGATCGACCGTGCCGCCGCCGGCGCGCTCGTAGGCGGCCCACAATTCCTCGCGACTGCCGAAGCCGCCGGCCGGCCTGTCGATCGCGCCGAAGCGCCAGCTCTTCACGCACAGCCAGCCGAGATCCTCCACCGGGTCGCCGAGATGGGCGAGCTCCCAGTCGAGGATCGTGGTCACGCCGGTCTCGTCGACCAGATAGTTGCCGGTGCGGTAGTCGCCATGCACCAGCACAGGCCGCTCGAGCGGCGCGGGCTTGCGTCGGTCGAGCCAGGTAAGGGCCAGTTCGAATACCGGCTGGGGTTGCCCCAACGCATCGAGCGAGCGGCGGAGCTCGGCGATATGGTCGGCGGCCTCGCGGCGGGGGAGGGGCGGCAGGGTGCCGGTATCGGTCGCATGGATGCGGGCCAGGATCTCGCCGAGCTGGCCCGCGATCCGTCCACGCGCCGTCTCATAGGGCGCATCGCGCAGCAGCTTGCGGGCAATGGCGATGCCGCCGACCCGGCGCATCACATAGGCCTCGCCCAACCCGTCCCGCGGCGTGAGTTCGAACAACGGCTCGGGCGCCCGCACACCGGCCGCATGGGCCGCGCGCAGCACGCGGAATTCGGTCGCGCGATCGATGGTGACGGAGCGTTCTCGCTCGGTCTTTCCCTGGGCCGGCGGGTCGCGGCGCAGGATCAGCGCGTGGCGCTCGCCGCTCACGACGGCATCGAAGCTCCAGGTCTGGCGCGAGGCGCCGCCGGACTGGCGGGACAGGGCTTCGATGGAGGCGGGGCCGCCGAAATGGCGGCGCGCTGCCTCGCCGAGGATGCGGGCGACGGTTTCTGCTTCAGTCGACGTGTGAACGTTCATTTACCGGCACTGTGGCACAGGCTCCGCCGCATGGTAAGAGGACCGCGCCAACAGGGGAGATCAGCAAAGTGTCGAGTGCCTTCGCCGCGATGAACGGCCTGTTCCTGGAAGACCTCAAGCCCGGCATGTCGGCGATGTTCGGCAAGACCGTCACCGACGCCGACATCGTGGCCTTCGCCGGCGTGTCCGGCGATACCAACCCGATCCACCTGCACGATGGCTTCGCCCGCACCACGCGTTTCGGTCAGCGGATCGCACACGGCATGCTGAGCGGCAGCTTCATCTCGACCGTGATCGGCACCAAGCTGCCGGGACCGGGCGCGGTCTACATTTCCCAGACCATGAACTTCATGGCGCCGGTCCTGGTCGGCGAGACGATCACGGCCGTGGCCACCATCACCGCCATCGACGACAAGCGCCGCCGCGTGACGCTGAAGACCCAGTGCCTGAACGGCGACAAGGTGGTGATCGACGGCGAAGCCGTCGTGCTGGTGCCGCGGCGCGACGCGGCCTGAGCGGATCGCATGGTTCCGGTGTTCGACGACTGGCGTTCGGTACCTCCCGAGTGGACGGGCGGTGTGGTGGCGCTCGGCAATTTCGACGGCGTGCATTGTGGCCATCAGGCCCTGCTCGAGCATGCGCGGGACAAGGCCGCGGAACTCGGCGCGCCGCTGCTCGCCTTCACCTTCGAGCCGCATCCGCGCGGCTTCTTCGTGCCCGACACGGGACCGTTCCGGCTGACGCTCCCGCCGGCCAAGACGCGGTTGCTCGCCGAGCATGGTGTGAAGGCGGTGCTGGCCCAGCACTTCGATGCGGCGTTCGCGGCCCTTCCGGCGGCCGCGTTCATCGGGGACGTCCTCGTACAGGGGCTGCGCGCGCGCCATGTCGTCTGCGGCTACGACTTCACCTTCGGCGCCCGGCGCAGCGGCAACGTCGAGATGCTGCGGGCCGAAGGCAAGGGGCGCGGCTTCGAGGTCTCGGTGCTCGATCCGGTGACGCACGAAGGCGAGATCTATTCCTCGACCCGCATCCGCGAATCGCTGCGGCACGGCTGGGCGCGCGAGGCCGCTGGATTGCTGGGCCATCAATGGGAGATCGAGGGCCAGGTCGAGCTGGGCGACCAGCGCGGCCGAACCATTGGGTTTCCGACCGCCAACGTTGCCCTGGGCGAACATCTGCGCCCGCGCTTCGGCGTCTATGCGGTCCGCGCCCTGGTCGACGGCGAATGGCGCAACGGTGTCGCCAACCTCGGCAAGCGCCCGACCTTCGGCAAGCTGCAGGAGAATTTCGAGGTCCACCTGTTCGACTTCGCGGGCGACCTCTACGGCAAGATTCTGCGGGTCGCGCTGATCGACTTCATTCGCGCAGAGATGAAGTTCTCCGGCCTCGACCAGCTCAAGGCGCAGATCGCGGCCGACGGGGAGCGCGCGCGCGCGATCCTCACGGCCTGAGCAGACCTTCGAGAAAGAGATCGAGCGCGGCGTCCATCGCCGCGAGGGCTTCTTGCGAAGACGCGACGCCCCATTGCGGCAGGTGGCCGTCGACGCGCATGCGCGCCAGTCCGTAGACGAGGGCGCGTGCGGCGAGCTTGGCGCCGGCCGGTGCGCCTGCCGCATCGAGCAGGCGGCCCATCAGCGCCTGGATGTCCTCGTTCTCGCGCTGCATCGACGGCGAGCTCTCATAGTCGATCAGGCCGCGGTTGGAGACGACGGCGAAGTGGGTCGGATTGTCGGACGCCCATTGGAGATAGGCGCGGCCGATCGCCCTGAGCTGGACGAGGGGCGGCTGGTCGGCAAGCGGTTCGACCGCCGCCAGGACTGCCGCATGCAGCCGGTGCGTCGCCTCCTCGGCCACGGCCGTCATGAGCACGGTACGGTTGGGGAAGTGGCGGAACGGCGCGCCTGATGAGACTCCGGCGCGTCGTGCCGCTTCGCGCACGGTAACCGCCTCCGGCCCACCCTCCTCGACCAGCCGCAGCGTCGCTTCGATCAACGCCGCGCGCAGCGTGCCATGGTGATAGCTGCGGCTCGGCTTCTTCTTCGCTTTGGCAACGGGACGTTTGGCCATCAGGGCCAAGGCTAGCATCATGGGCACGTGAATGTAAGCAGTGCGTACACTGCATTGACCGATGTCAGGACCGTAAAGTAAGCAAGGCTTACATTGCGGAGGGATGCATGACGAAGACCCGGTTGCTCGAAGGTTGGAACTTGCTCGGCCTGTTGGCCCTGATCCTGTTGGCGATTTCCGGTCTCTGCCTCGCGGGCCACGCTTACGAGGTCACGGGCGTGAGGATGGTGATCCGGATCACCGCGCGTACCTCGCTGGTCCTGTTCGCCCTGGCCTTCGGCGCGCAGGCGATGCTGACGCTGTGGTCCTCTGCGCTGACTCGCTGGCAACGCCGCAACCGCCGGCAACTCGGCCTCGCCTTCGCCGTCTCGCACACGATCCACGCGGCGGCGATCCTGGCCTTCGCCCGGATGGACCCGCAGGGGTTCCACGAACATGCGATGCCGGGGACGCTGGTGAGCGGCGGCATCGCCTATGCCTTCATCGTCGCGATGGCGGCGACCTCGTTCGACCGGACGGCCGCCTGGGTGGGACCGGCGGCGTGGCGGATGCTGCATTGGCTGGGCGGCTATTATCTCTGGATGTCGTTCATCGTGACCAACGGCAAGCGGATCGGTCAGAGCCCGCTCTATGCCCTGCCGGTCGTTCTGATGCTGGTCCTTCTCGCGTTGAGGATTGTAGCGCGGCGGCGGACGAGATTGCTGCCGCGCCCGGCCTGACGATACTGGAAACGCAGACGGGCGGTCGCTCGTGAGGTATTGAAGCCCGTCACCTGACGGGAGAAGGCGGATGAAGGCATCCGAAGCGGGAGCGTTCTGGGAGCGCAACGCCGAGACATGGACGCGCCACGTGCGCGCCGGCTACGACATCTACCGCGACGCGCTCAACTCGCCGACCTTCCTCGACATGCTGCCGCCCGTCGACGGCCGGCGCGGCCTCGACCTGGGATGTGGCGAGGGGGCCAACACGCGGCATCTCGCGGGGCGGGGCGCGCGCATGGACGGCATCGACATCGCGCCGACTTTCATCCGCCATGCGCAGGCGGCCGAATCCGCCGAGCCGCTCGGCATCTCCTATGCCGTGGCAGACGGCACGTCGTTGCCTTTTGCCGCTTCGAGCTTCGACTTCGTCACCGCCTTCATGTCGCTGATGGACATGCCCGACATTGACGGCGTGCTGGCGGAGGCATGGCGCGTCCTCCGGCCGGGCGGCTTCCTGCAATTCTCCATCCTGCATCCCTGCTTCTCGCCACCGCACCGCAAGGTGCTGCGCGATGCCAGGGGCGAGACGAGGGCGGTCGAGGTCGCGGACTATTTCAACGGCCGGCACGGCGAACTCGAGCGATGGGGCTTTGGAAGTGCTCCCGCGGCGGAGAAGGCCGCCAGCCCGCTTTTCGAGGTGCCGCGTTTCCACCGCACCCTGTCGCAGTGGGTCGATGCTCTCGTCGGAGCCGGTTTCGTCCTGGAACGCATGGTCGAGCCTTGCGCCAGCGCGGAACTGGCGGCGGCCCAGCCGGTGGTCGCCGACACGCGCGTCGTGCCGCAGGCGCTGATCGTGCGGGTCAGGCGCCCGCGAGGGCCGGCTTGCGCTCCTTGACCCCCCGGACCCCCATCCCTAGATTGCGCGCCCTATGTCCACCAGGGCTTTCCAGGAGCGAATTACCCGCCCGGTCCGCTGACCGCGGCCGGGTCGTCTTGCCTGCCAGCGGCCGCCCGACGGGTGGCTGGAATTTGCTCCCTCCTGCGCCGAGTTTCTTGTGACAACTGATTATAAATCCAGCGTTTTCCTACCCAAGACCGACTTCCCCATGCGCGCCGGCCTGCCGAAGAAGGAGCCGGAGCTCTTGAAGCGCTGGGCCGACATGAAGCTGTGGGAGCGTATCCGCAAGGAGAGCCGGGGCCGGCCGAAGTTCGTGCTGCACGACGGCCCTCCCTACGCCAACGGCAACCTGCATATCGGCCACGCGCTCAACAAGATCCTGAAGGACCTCGTCAGCCGCACCCAGCAGATGATGGGCAAGGACAGCCATTACGTGCCGGGCTGGGACTGCCACGGGCTCCCGATCGAGTGGAAGATCGAGGAGCAGTATCGCGCCAAGAAGCAGGACAAGGACCAGGTCCCGATCGTCGAGTTCCGGCGCGAATGTCGCGCCTTCGCCGATCACTGGATCACCGTGCAGCGCGAGGAGTTCAAGCGCCTCGGCGTCGACGGCGACTGGGACAATTACTACTCGACGATGAAGTACGGCTCGGAGGCGGTGATCGTCGAGGAGCTGGGCAAATTCCTGCTGAACGGCGGCCTCTACAAGGGCTCGAAGGCGGTGCTCTGGTCGGTGGTCGAGAAGACCGCGCTGGCCGAGGCGGAGATCGAGTATCACGACCACACGTCGGACACGATCCACGTGCGCTTCCCGGTCATGCACTCGAAGGGCGGCAAGCTCGACGGCGCCTCGATCGTGATCTGGACGACCACGCCCTGGACCATGCCGGGCAACCGCGCGCTGGCCTACGGCCAGGACATCGCCTACGCGCTGGTCGAAGTCGTTGCCGTCGCCGAAGGCAGCAAGGCGAAGGTCGGCGAGCGGTTGGTGCTGGCGCGCGATCTCGTCGATGCGGTCGCCAGCGAGGCGAAGTTCACGCCGAAGATCGTGGATGAGGTTTCGGGGGATGACCTCGAAGGCCTGATCGCCGCCCATCCGTTCCGCGGGCAGGGCTATGAATTCGACGTGCGCCTGCTGCCGGGCGGGTTCGTGACCGCCGATGCCGGTACCGGCTTCGTGCACATCGCCCCGGGCCATGGCGCCGACGACTACGAGCTGGGCATCGCCAACGGCGTCGAGGTCCCGGACACGGTCGCCGAGGATGGCACCTACTATCCGCACGTGCCGCTGTTCGCGGGCAAGCGCGTCTACACGCAGGAGGGCAAGAAGGGCGACGCCAACCGCACCGCGATCGCCCTGCTCGATGAGGCGGGCAAGCTGCTGGCCGCAGGCCGCATCACGCATTCCTATCCCCATTCCTGGCGGTCCAAGGCGCCGGTCATCTTCCGCAACGCGCCGCAATGGTTCATCTCCATGGACCGGACGATCCCCGAGATCGGCGGCACCTTGCGCGAGAAGGCGCTGGCGGCGATCGATGCGACGCGCTTCGTGCCGCGCGCCGGCTACAACCGCCTGCGCTCGATGATCGAGACGCGTCCCGACTGGAACGTCTCGCGCCAGCGCGCCTGGGGCGTGCCGATCGCGGTGTTCGTCGACAAGAAGACCGGCGAGCCGCTGCGCGACGCGCAGGTGATGGCGCGCATCGTCGAGGCCTTCCGCGCCGAGGGCGCGGATGCCTGGTTCGAGAGCCCGCCCGAGCGCTTCCTCGGCAACAAGTACGACCCCGCCGAGTTCGAGCAGGTGACCGACATCCTCGACGTCTGGTTCGACTCCGGCTGCACGCACGCCTTCACGCTCGAAGGCAACGATCGGCTGAAGTGGCCGGCCGACCTCTATCTCGAAGGCTCCGACCAGCACCGCGGCTGGTTCCATTCCTCGCTGCTCGAGAGCTGCGGCACGCGCGGCCGCGCGCCCTATGACGGCGTGCTGACGCACGGCTTCACGCTCGACGAGCAGGGCCGCAAGATGTCGAAGTCGCTGGGCAACATCACGGCGCCCCAGACGGTCTGCGACCAGTATGGCGCGGACATCCTGCGCCTCTGGGTGGTCGGGACCGACTACACCGAGGACCAGCGCATCGGGCCGGAGATCCTGAAGCACCAGGCGGAAGCCTATCGCCGCCTGCGCAACACGCTGCGCTATCTGCTGGGCAGTCTCGAAGGTTACTCGTCCGACGAGACGATGGCGTTCGCCGAGATGCCCGAGCTGGAGCGCTGGGTGCTGCATCGCCTGGCCGAGCTGGACGGGGTGATGCGTCGCGCAGTCGACGATTACGACTTCCATACGATCGCGACCGAGCTGCACAATTTCTGCGCCGTCGATCTCTCGGCCTTCTATTTCGACATCCGCAAGGACTCGATCTACTGCGACGCCGCCGACACGCCGCGCCGGCGCGCGGCGCGCACCGTGATGGCCGAACTCTTCTCGTTCCTGACGGCGTGGCTGGCGCCCATCACCTGCTTCACGGCCGAGGAAGCCTGGCTGGCGCGGCCGGGTGACATGCCGGACGGCAAGGTCGAGAGCGTCCACCTGCGCCTGTATCCGATCATCCCGTCGGCCTGGCTCGATGCCTCGCTGGGCGAGAAGTGGAAGGCCGTGCGGGCGCTGCGACGCGTCGTGACCGGCGCCCTCGAACTCGAGCGCGCCGAGAAGCGCATCGGCTCGAGCCTGCAGGCCGCCCCCGTCGTCTATGCCACGGCGGACTATCTGAAGGCCTTCGAGGGTCTCGACCTGCGCGACTACTGCATCACCTCGGGCGGGACCCTGGTGTCGGGCGAAGCGCCGGCCGGTGCCTTCACCCTTCCGGACGTCCCGGGGGTCGCGGTGGTGCCGGCGCTGGCGGAAGGCACCAAGTGCGCGCGCTGCTGGCAGGTGCTGGAGGAAGTCGGCAAGTCGCCGGCCCATCCGCTGCTCTGCCTGCGCTGCGAGGAGGCGGTGTCTGCATGAGGAGGATCGACCACCAGGCGATGGCCCTGCTCGTCGTCACCCTGGTGGCCGACCAGGTCTCCAAGCAGCTCCTGCTCGGGTTCCTGCTGAAGGCCGGCGCCATCGTGACGGTGATCGACGGATTCTTCCGGCTGGTCATCGTCTGGAACCGCGGCGTGAGCTTCGGCCTTCTGGGGGGCGATCAGGCTTTGCCGCCCTGGGTGCTCTCGGGCGTGGCGATCGCCGTCTGCATCGGGCTCTTCCTGTGGCTGCGGCGAACCGACCGCCCCCTTACCGGATGGGGCATCGGCCTTGTCATGGGGGGAGCCATCGGCAATGTTATCGACCGCGCCCGTTGGGGGGCGGTGTTCGATTTCGCCGATTTCCACATAGGACATTGGCATTGGCCCGCATTCAATGTCGCGGATGCGGCCATCGTGGTCGGTGTCGGCCTCATGCTGATCGACTCGCTGCAGGGCGAAAAGAAACCGGCGCCCTGAAGCGGCCATGATCGGCGGACAAAAGTTTACGACCAAGGACGGATGATGAAATCGACTCTCCTCCCGCTCCCATTGGCTATCCTGGCCTGCGGCACCCTCGCGCTCGGGGGCTGCTCGGCGTTCTCGAATATCGGGGGCGGAAAGAAATCGTCGCCCGACGAGTTCAAGATCGTCTCGCATTCGCCGCTGACCATGCCGCCCAATGCGGAGCTGCGGCCGCCACGGCCGGGTGAGCCGCGTCCGCAGGAAGTCACGCCCGCCGATCAGGCCAAGGAGGCGCTGTCGCCCGCATTGGCCGGCCGCACCCAGGCGCGGGTCAATGCCGGGCCGGATGCGCCGCGGTCTGGCAGCAGCGCCGAGCAGTCGCTGGTCGCCCGCGCCGGCAAAGGCGGCATCGACCCCAACATCCGCGGACAGGTCAATACCGACACCAAGACCTTGGCCGAGAGCGACAAGTCGTTCATCGACGGTCTGATTTTCTGGCAGGATTCGCCGCCGTCTGGCGTGCTGGTCGATCCGGCCAAGGAGCAGCAGCGCATCCGCGATGCCCAGGCCTCCGGACAGCCGGCCGCCGGCCCGACGGCCACCATCACCCGTCGCAAGCGCGGCCTGCTCGAAGGCATCTTCTGAGTTCCCGGCCGCTCCCTGGCCGCCGTGCACTCCTCGGCGGCCTGCTCGCGGGCGCGGCCCTCGCGCCGTCCGGCCCGGCACTCGCCAAGCTGTTTGCCGTCGGCCGGCGCAATGCCGAGACCTTCACCCTGGCCAACGGGCTCCAGGTCATCGTGCTGCCGTCGCGGCGCGCGCCCATCGTGACCCAGGTCGTCGTCTACAAGGTCGGCAGCGCCGACGAGACGTTCGGCCATACCGGCGCCGCCCATTTCCTCGAGCACATGATGTTCAAGGGCACCGATCAGGTGCCGGCCGGCGAATTCTCGCGCATCGTCTCGCGCAACGGCGGTCGCGACAACGCCTACACGACCTTCGATTCCACCGGCTACCACCAGACCATTGCCGCCGAACAGCTCGAGCTGGTGATGCGCATGGAAGCCGACCGCATGACCAACGTGCGCCTCACCGAGCGCGAGATCGTGCCGGAGCGGCAGGTCATCCTCGAGGAACGCCGCATGCGCACCGACAACGTGCCGGCATCGTTGCTCGACGAGGCGGTGCGCGAGCGGCTCTACGGACTGCACAAACCCTATGCCATGCCGGTCATCGGCTACCCCGACGACATCCGGAACCTCGGCGTCGAGGACCTGGCAAGCTTCTATCGCCGCCACTATGGGCCCAACAATGCGATCCTGATCGTGGCGGGCGACACTACGACGGAAAGAGTGCGCGAACTGGGCGAACGGTATTACGGGCCGATCGCTCGCCGCGAGATCGGGCCGCGTGACCGGCCCTCGAAGGGCGGCACCGACCTGCCGCAGAAGGTGGTGCGCGCCGATGCTCGCGTCGCCGAGCCACGCTGGTCGCGGCTGTGGCTGGCGCCGTCCTACCGCGTCGGCGAGACGAAGTATGCCTATGCGCTCCAGGTGCTGGCCCGCCTGTTCGGCGGCAGCGAGACCAGCCGCCTGTCGCGGGTTCTGGTCGAGGAACGCAGGATCGGTCTCTCGGCCTGGGCGTCCTACGGCGCGTCGAGCCTCGGCCTCACCTCGTTCGACATCGGCGTGCATCCCGCGAAGTCGCGCAGCATCGAGGAAGTCGATGAGGCGGTGACCGGCGAGATGAAGAAGCTGCTCGACGGCGGCGTCACGGCCGAGGAAGTCGAGCGCGCGCAAAACCAGTTGCTGGCCGCCGCGATCTATTCGCAGGATTCGCTGGCGAGCGGCCCGCGCATCTACGGCACGGCGCTCAGCACCGGCAATACCGTGGCCGATGTCGATGCCTGGCCGCAGCGCATTTCCGCCGTGACGCGCGACGAGGTGCTGGCGGCCGCCCGGCATGTCTGGCGCGACGACGGCGCCGTCACCGCCCTGTTGACCCCCGCGGCGAGGGGCGGATGAAGGCGCTGCGCGCCCTCGCGGCGGCGCTCGCCGGCCTCTTCGTCCTGCTGCCGGCCGTGGCGGGCGCGATCGAGATCAAGGAAGTCACGACGCCGCTCGGGATCAAGGCGTGGCTGGTCGAGGACAAGAGCACGCCCATCGTGTCGCTGTCGTTTTCGTTTTCCGGCGGCACCGCCACCGACCCGGCCGGGCAGGCCGGCATCACCGATCTCATGGCGGGCCTGCTGACCGATGGCGCGGGATCGATGGACGCGCAGGCCTTCCGCCAGCGCCAGGAAGATGCCGCCGCCTCGCTCGGTTTCAACGCTTCGCTCGACCGGCTGACCGGTTCGCTGCGCGTCCTGTCGGCCAATCGCGACGAGGGCTTCGAGCTGCTGCGTCTCGCGCTCGCCGAACCGCGCTTCGCCCCCGACATGGTGGCCCAGCGCCGCGCGCAGACCATCGCGAGCATCAACCAGGCCGCCCAGCGTCCCGGTTCGGTGGCGGGCCGGACGCTGATGGAAACGCTGTTCGCCGGCCATGCCTATGCCGCCGACCCCGACGGCACGCCGGAGGGGCTGGCGGCCGCCACGCCGGACCTGTTGAAGAAGCGGGCGGCGGAACTGCTGCTGCGCAACGGCCTGATCGTCTCCGCGGTCGGCGACATCGGCGAGGCCGAACTCGCGCGCCAGATCGATCGCGCCTTCGGCCTGCTGCCCACGGGCACGCCGCCGGCGCTGCCGCCGCAATGGGTGCCGCCGACCAACCCGCGCGTGGTGGTCGTCGAACGGCCGGTGCCGCAGAGCGCGGCGCTGATGGCGCTGCCCGGCATCGAGCGCGACGATCCGCTCTGGTACGCCGCGCTGGTGATGAACCACGTGCTGGGCGGCGGCGGGCAGCAGTCGCGGCTGTTCAACGAGGTGCGCGAGAAGCGTGGCCTCGCCTACAGCGTGTCGAGCGGCCTGCGCACCTACAAGCGCGCCGCGCTGCTGGTGATGTCGACAGGCAGCGCCAACGAGCGCATCGCCGAGGCGCTCGAGGTGATCCGCGCCGAGATGGGCCGGATGCGCAGCGACGGCGTCACCGAGGCCGAGCTGACCGACGCGAAGACCTATCTCACGGGGGCGCTGGCGCTCTCGCTCGATTCCTCGGCCTCGATCGCGGGGCTGCTGCATTCCATGCAGATCGACGGGCTGTCACCCGATCACCTGACGCGACGCGCGGCGCTGATCGCCGCGGTCACGCCCGACGACGTCCGCAAGGTCGCACGGCACCTCCTGCGCGACGAGGCGTTGACCACCGTAGTGGTCGGCAAGCCGGTCGGCGTCACACAGGAACCCTGAGGAGAGTCGTTCCCGATGTTCTACAGCCACGTGATCGACGACGCGCTCGAAAGCAAGGTCGGCAAGCAGGGTCTGCATCGCGCCGCGCTCGACCGCGAACTCGCGAACGCCAGCAAGGCGCTCGACAGGTTCCGGCAGTGGAAGGCCGACGGCACCCTGCCGCTGCTCAGCCTCCCGGGCGCGCGGGACGACCTGGCGCCGCTCAAGCCGCATGCCGAGCGCTTCGCGAAGTTCGAGCATGTCATCGTGCTGGGCACCGGCGGGTCGAGCCTCGGCGGCCAGACCCTGGTCGCGCTCAAGGATCAGGGATTCGGGCCCCAGAACGGGCGACCCAAACTCTGGTTCATGGACAATGTCGATCCCGCGACCTTCACCGAACTGGCGGCCCGCCTGCCGCTCGCCCGAACCGGCCTGATCGTCATCTCCAAGTCCGGCACCACGGCCGAGACGCTGACCCAGTTCCTGACGCTGCTGCCGGAGTTCGAGGCCAAGGTGGGCAAGGACAGGCTCGCCGAGCATGTGATCGCCATCACCGAGCCGAGCGACAATGCGCTCAGCCGTCTGGCCGGCCGCATCGGCTGCCCGATCCTCGATCACGATCCCAGGGTGGGCGGGCGCTTCTCCGTCCTGTCGCTGGTCGGCCTGCTGCCGGCCATGATCGCCGGCCTCGATGTCGGCGCGGTGCGCGAGGGGGCGGCCAGCGTGCTCGATCCGGTCCTCGAGGCCAGCGACGCGGGTGACCTGCCGCCGGCCGTCGGCGCGGCGCTCTCGGTCGGGCTCGCCCGGGAGCACGGCATCGGCACCACCGTGCTGATGCCCTATTGCGACCGGCTGGGCTATTTCGGCTTCTGGTATCGCCAGCTCTGGGCCGAGAGCCTGGGCAAGGGCGGCAACGGCACGACGCCGGTGCGCGCCATGGGCACGGTCGACCAGCACAGCCAGCTGCAGCTCTATCTCGGCGGCCCGGCGGACAAGATGTTCACGGTGCTGATCCTCGACACCGCCGGCAAGGGCACGCCGATCGCGCCGGCCGCGCTCGGCGGCGACAAGAGCCTGTCCTATCTCGAGAACCGCTCGCTGGGCGACCTGCTGCTGGCCGAGGCCGACGCCACCGCCGCCACGCTCGCCAAGAACGGCCGTCCGACGCGCGTCATGCGCATCTCCACACTCGACGAAAGGGTGATGGGCGCGCTGATGATGCACTACATGCTGGAGACGATGTTCGCCGCCCATCTGCTGGGGGTCGACGCTTTCGATCAGCCGGCGGTCGAGGAGGGCAAGATCCTGACCCGCCAGTATCTCGCCGACCGCGTATCTTCCACAGGCCGTCGGCCCTAAAATGACGGCGCCATGAGCGCCACCCGCACCCTGCGCCGCCTGCCCTCGACGCTCGTCAACCGCATCGCCGCCGGCGAGGTGGTCGAACGGCCGGCCAGCGCCGTGAAGGAGCTGGTCGAGAACGCGCTCGATGCCGGCGCACGCCGGATCGCGGTCATCCTGAAGGAGGGCGGCCGCACCTTCCTCTCCGTGGTCGACGACGGCGTCGGCATGTCGGCCGACGAGTTGCGGCTCGCGGTCGAGCGGCACTGCACCTCGAAGCTGCCGGACGACGACCTGACCGACATCCGCACGCTCGGCTTCCGCGGCGAGGCCTTGCCCTCGATCGCCTCGGTCAGCCGCTTCACCATCACCTCGCGGCCCGCCGGCGCCGACACCGCCTGGAGTCTCGAGATCGACGGCGGCGCCAAGGGCGAGCCGCGACCCGCCGCGCATCCGCAGGGCACGAGGGTGGAAGTCCGCGAGCTGTTCTTCGCCACGCCGGCGCGACTCAAGTTCCTCAAGGAGCCGCGCACCGAGTCGGGCCATGTCGCCGATGCGATGCGCCGGCTCGCCATGGCCCATCCCGAAGTCGCCTTCCGGCTGGAGAGCGAGGAGCGCGCCCTGATCGACCTCGCGGCGGCCAAGCCGTCGCTGCTGTCGGGCGACGCCGCGCGGCTGGAGCGGCTGGCCGCCATCATGGGCCGCGAGTTCGCCGACAATGCCGTGGCGATCGACGCCAACCGCGAGGGCTTTCGACTCACGGGCTTTGCCGGCCTGCCGACGCTCAACCGGCCGACCGGGCAGCATCAGTATCTGTTCGTCAACGGCCGTCCGGTGCGCGACAAGCTGCTGGCGGGTGCGGTACGCGGCGCCTATCAGGATTTCCTGGCGCGCGACCGCCATCCCATGGTGGCGCTGTTCCTCGAAGCGCCGACCGAGATGGTCGACGTCAACGTCCATCCGGCCAAGACCGAGGTTCGCTTCCGCGACGCCGGCATCGTGCGCGGCATGATCGTCGGCGCGCTGCGCACCGCGCTGTCGGCGGCCGGTCATCGCGCCAGCACGACCGTGTCGGATGCCGCGCTCGGGGCCTTCCGTCCGCATACGGGTTTCTCGACTTCGCTGCCGATGGGTGGGGGAGGCGGCGGCGGATACCGCAATGGCGGCGGCTATGCGTCGGTGCCGCGCGGCCTTGCCGAGGCGGCGATGCAGTTCATGGCGCCGCTCGATGGCTTGTCGGCGCGGGTCGAAGAGCAACCTGCGAACATCGCGCCCGGCAATTATCCGTTGGGCGTGGCGCGCGCGCAGCTGCACGAGACCTACATCGTCGCTCAGACCGATCAGGGCGTCGTGATCGTCGACCAGCATGCCGCGCATGAGCGGCTGGTCCATGAGCGGCTGAAGACACAGCTCGAGTCCGAAGGCGTGAAGCGTCAGGCGCTGCTGCTGCCGGAGGTCGTGGAGATCGGCGAGGACGGCGCGCGGCGCCTCACGCAACGCGCCGCCGAGCTGGCTGACATGGGCCTGGTGCTGGAGCCGTTCGGCCTGGGCGCCGTGGTAGTGCGCGAGACGCCTGCGGTGCTGGGCGAACTCGACATCCAGGGACTGGTGCGCGACCTGGCCGACGAGCTGTCGGAGATGGGCGATCACCTGTCGCTCAAGGAGAAGGTCGAGGAGGTCTGCGGCACACTCGCCTGCCATACCTCGGTGCGGGCCGGTCGCCGGCTGACCGTCGAGGAAATGAACGCGCTGCTGCGCCAGATGGAGGCGACACCGCACTCCGGCCAGTGCAATCATGGCCGTCCGACCTATGTCGAACTCAAACTGGCCGACATCGAGCGGCTGTTCGGAAGACGATGAAGAAATTTCTCGCGCTGCTCCTGATCGCAGGCCTCGCCGCAACCGGGGCCTCGGCGCAGACCCGCGCGCCCGCGCCGCCCGCCGCCCCGCCGCCCGGCACGGTGCCGACGCCCGCGCCGGCCTCACCGCTCGACGGCACCTGGCGCGGCACCAGCGACGGCGGCTCGTGCAATGCACCGCTCGACTACCTGCTCACCATCGAATCGGGCTTCGTCGACGGCTCGGCCTACGACACCACGGCGCGCGGGCCGGTGCCCAATCCCAACAAGTCGGCGCCGCCGCCGCCGGGCCCCGGCCTGTGGCAGATCCACGGCGTGGCCAAGGTGGGCGCGCCGTTCAATCTCCTGAGCCTCGCCTCGGTGAAGGGCCCCGAACACCGCCGCATTCAGCTCACCGCCCGTGGCGACGCATCCGGGCTGGTCGTCACCGAGAACGGCGGCTGCCGCCGCACCGCCCGCCTCTCCCGTTAGTCGCGACGTGAATGCCCGCTCTCGTCGTGCGCGACGTGGAACGGTCCGACCGCCCTGCCTGGGGCCGGATGTGGACCGCTAACTACATCCATCACGGCGCGACGATGTCCGACGCGGACATCGATGAACTGTGGCGCCGGATCCTGGACCCCGACCATCCCGTCCGCGCGCTGGTCTGTGCTGCCGCGGACGATCGGGACCTGCTGGCCTTTGCGCACTTCGTGCTGCACCCCCACACATTCAGCAGCCGCACGGTCTGCTATCTCGAGGACCTGTGGGTCGAACCCGCCGCGCGCGGCGCCGGGGTCGGGCGCCGGCTCATCGAAGCGCTCGTCGAGCGCGGCCGTGCGCTTGGCTGGCGCCGGCTCTACTGGCACACCGAGACCGACAACGAAGCCGCGCGCCACCTCTACGACCGCGTGGCCAAGCTGACGGACTACGTTCGCTACGACGTCGATCTGCCGTGAGGCTCGAGGCTCAGCCCAGCAGCATGCGCGCGTCGACGATGGTGTAGCCGTCGGCGTTCACGATCACGGGGTTGAGGTCGATCTCGCTGATCTCGGGGTGGGCCAGGGCCAGGCGTGACACGTCGAGGAGCAGGGAGACCAGCTTTTCGCGATCGACCGGGGCGCTGCCGCGGACACCGTCGAGCAGCGCCTTGCCGCGGATCTCGTCCAGCATCAGGCCGGCCTCGCGCCGGTCGATCGGCAGGGTGCGGAAGACCACGTCCTTCAACACCTCGACGAAGACGCCGCCGAGGCCGAACATCAGGACGCGGCCGAATTGCGGGTCGTTGGTCACGCCGATGATCACTTCGACGCCCTTCGCGGCCATCGGCGCAACCAGCACGCCGGCAATGTCCGCGGCCGGCACGGTCTTGCCGATATGGGCGCGCAGGGCCGCACTCTGGGCCTCGATCTCGGCTAGCCCCGCGATGCCGAGCTTCACACCGCCGACGTCGGATTTGTGCAGGATGTCCTTGGACACGATCTTGAGCGCCACCGGCGCCGCGGCGAGAGCTGCCGGCAGGGCCTTCACGTCATCCGGTGCGCGCAGCACGGCAAAGGGCGGCACCGCGATGCCCTCGGAGGCCAGCAGTTCGAGCGCTTCCGGTTCGAGCAGACTCTGGCGGCCTTCCGCGCGGGCGGCGGCGATCAGCCGGGCCGATGCTTCGCTGGCGCGCGGCGCGGCCGGGGGCGGCGTCGTCTCGCGGGCTGCGGTGGCGATGCGATGGAATTCCTCGGCGCCGGCAAGGCATGCTGCGGCGATCTCGATCGAGCGCACGACCGTGATGTCGGCGGCGCGCAGGATGTCGATCGCCTCGGTCGGGAACTCGGCATAGTGGCATTGCACGATCACCGGCTTGCCGGCCTGCCTGGCGAAGGCGGCGAGCTTGAGCGCGGCGTCGTTCTCGGCCTCGGCGAGCGGTGCGCCGTATCGGACCTGATAGCCGCCGAAATAGCCCACGATCAGCAGCGCATCGACGGCCGGATCGGCCAGGATCGCCTCGCCGCAGGCCGGCATGTAGCGCGGGTGCGGGTCGGTGCCGCCGCCGGCATCGACCGGGTTGTTCAGTTGGGTCGCGTTGGGCGTGATCTTCTTGAGGCGCGCCTCGGTCTCGGCGGACAGGACCGGCAGGTCGAGGCCACGCTCGGCCAGGGCGTCGACGGCCTGCGAGATCGGGCCGCCGCCTTCCGACAGGATGGCCACGCGACGGGTCGGGCGGCCGGCGGTGCGCGAGACCATGTCCGCGACCGCGAACATCTCGTCCGAGCGCTCCACGAGGATCGCGCCGGCCTGACGCAGCGCCGCGCGCGCCACGGCGTAGTTGCCGGCCAGCGATCCCGAATGCGAGCGGGCCGCGCCCTCGCCCTTGTCGGTTCGGCCGGCCTTGTAGAGGACGACTGGCTTGCGCACGGAGACCTCGCGCAGGGCGTCGAGGAAGGCCGGGCCGTCCTTGAAGCCTTCGACATAGACGATGACCGCGCCGGTGTTGGGATCGTCGCCGTAGAAGCGGAGATATTCGTGGAAGCGGATGTCGCCTTCGTTGCCGACGCCCACGAAGGTGGTGAAGCCGGCATGGCCGTTCTTGTGGCTCTGCGCCAGCAAGGCGATGGCGACATTGCCCGACTGGCAGAGCGCCCCCAGCTTGCCGGCATAGACGCCGGGCCAGCCGACCAGGTTGCAGCCGGTATAGGCATCGAAGATGCCGGCGGTGTTGGGGCCGATCACGCGCACGGAACCTTCGCGGGCGGCCTCCATGCTGCGGGCTTCGAGCGCCGCGCCATCCGGCCCGGCTTCGCTGAAGCCACCGGCCAGCACGAGAGCCGCGCACACGCCGCGCTGGCCGCACAGCCGGATCACGTCGGGCAGGGCGGCGGCGGGCGTGCAGACGAGGGCCAGGTCGATCT
The DNA here is from genome assembly GCF_965228225.1 of Reyranella sp. Taxonomy (GTDB): domain Bacteria; phylum Pseudomonadota; class Alphaproteobacteria; order Reyranellales; family Reyranellaceae; genus Reyranella. The sequence continues at coordinate 5,982,961 of NZ_OZ245801.1, forward strand.
CGCCCGGCGCCGAGGCGAGATCCGGGTAGCAGGCGAGGCCCAGGATTTCGTTTTCCTTGGGATTGATCGGCAGGATGCGGCCCTTGTAGCCGTCGCCGAGCAGGGTCTTGATCGCGCGGTGTCCGCGCTTCACGGGATCGCGCGAGGCGCCGATGACCGCGACCGAGCGCGGCTTCAGGAAGTCCATCGAGGAGGTCATGGTCTCTGGCTCAGGTCATGGTCTTGGTGAAGCGCACGGTCTGCGCCTGGGCATCGGCATCGGTGCGCACGTTGACCAGCGCCGTCCGGCCGGCCTTGACCGCCGCCGCCGCACGTTCCAGGGCGGGGCGGATGTCGTCGGGCTTCTCGACATATTCGCCGACGCAGCCAAGCGACTCGGCGAAGTCGTGGAAGCGCGTGTAGCCGAGATCGCGACCGGGCTTCATGCGCTTGGGGTCGGCCGTCCAGCCGCCATTGAGGCTGATGACGACCAGCACCGGCAGATTGTGGCGCACCGCGGTGTCGAGCTCCATGCCGTTCAGGCCAAACGATCCGTCGCCATGCAGCACCATCACGAAGGCGTCGGGCCGGGCAGCCTTGGCGCCGAGGCCGAACGGCAGGCCCACGCCCATCGTGCCGAAGGTGCCCGAGTTCAGGCGATGGCCGAACACGTGGGTGGGAATCGTCTGGCGACCGAAGTTCAGGATCTCCTGACCGTCGACGGAGAGGATCGCGTCGCGCGGCAGGAAATCGCGGATCTCCTTGCACAGGCGCAACGGATGGATCGGGGTCTGGTCGGTCGAGATTTGGGCCTCGAACTTGGCCGCCTTGTCGGTCTCGATGGCGGCGAGCCGCTCCCGCCAGGTACCGTAGCGCTCAGCCGTCACGCGCTCGCCGGCCGCCGCGCTCATCTGCTCCAGCACCGTGCGGGCGTCGCCCACGATCCCGATCTCGACCTGCGGCGTCGAGGCGATTTCGGCCGCATCGATGTCGATGCGGATCAGTCGGGCATTCTTGGCGAAGCGCGGGGCCTGGCCGTGACCGAACACATAGTTCAGCCGCGTGCCGACCACGAGGACCACGTCGGCCTCGCGCAGCGCGGTCGAGCGCGCGTTGGGGAAGGTATGCGGGCCGTCCTCCGGCACGACGCCGCGTCCCTGCGGCGTGGTGTAGAGCGGCATGCCGGCCTGCTCGACCCAGCGCGCCAGGGCCGCGGCCGCGTCGGACCACAGCACGCCGCTGCCTGAGATGGCGACGGGCCGCTCGGCCTTGGAGAGCAGTTCGAGCGCCTTCTCGATGGCGGCCGGATCGCCGGCCGGCCGGGCGCGCGAAGCGTCGGCCGGTTCGTGCGGCCACACCACCGTGGCCTCGTCGATCTCGGCATAGAGCACGTCGCTGGGGCAATCGAGATAGACCGGGCCGGGCTTGCCCGCGAGGGCCTGGCGGAAGGCGAGGTTCACCATCTCGGGAATGCGCCGCGCCTCGAGGATGCGGTCCGCCCACTTGGTCAGCGGCTTCATCGCGGCGAGCTGGTCGAATTCCTGGAAGGCGCCGCGACCGAACTCGCCGATCGGGCTCGCCCCGCCCAGCGCCACCACAGGCACGCAATCCATCAGCGCGTTGGCCAGGCCGGTGCCGAAGTTCAGCGTGCCCGGGCCGGAACAGGCCATGCAGACGCCGGGGCGGTTGCGCAGGCGGGCATAGGCATGGGCCATCATGGCGGCGGCCTGCTCGTGGCGCACGTCGATCCCGCGAATGCCGAGATCGATCGCGGCCTTCTCGGCCGACGACATGGGCGCGCCCATGATGAAGAAGAACGTGTCGACACCCTGCTGCTGGAGCGCACGCGCCAGCAGTTCATAGCCCATCACAGTCACGGCGTTACCTCTGCTTTTCTTGCTGTCTCTTGTCGATCGACGCGTCGTCCGGCGGATGTCACTCCACCGGGATCTTCGCGTCGGTGATCAGCCTGCGAAAATCCTTCACCTCGCTGGCGATGAAGCTCGAGAATTCCGCCGGCGTGGAGACCTTCACCTGGAGTCCGAGGTCGCTCAGCCTCTTCGTCACCTCCGGCAGGGCGATCACCTTGTGGATCGCGCCATTCAGCCTGTCGACGACCGGCTGCGGCGTGCCGGCGGGAGCTGCAACGCCCAGCCAGCCACGCGAGACCACGCCCGTGACGGTTTCCCGTACGGTCGGCACGTCGGGCAGCTGAGCGGAACGCTCCTCGGTCGTTACCGCGATGGCGCGAAGCTGGCCCGACCTGACGTAGGACATCGAGCTCGGGATCGTCTCGAACATCAGCTGGATGCGGCCGGCCACCAGATCGGCCATGGCCGGCCCGCCGCCCTTGTAGGGGACATGGACCATGTCGACGCCGGTCCGGCTCTTGAACAGCTCGCCGGCCAGATGCTGGGAGGCGCCGATGCCGGACGAGCCGAAGTTCAGCTTGCCGGGGTTGGCCTTGGCATAGGCGATCAGTTCGGGAACCGTCTTCACCGGCAGCGAGGGATGGACCATCAGGACGTTGGGCTGAATCGCGACCAGCGAGATCGGCGCGAAGTCCTTCAGCGGATCGTAACCGATCGTGCGGTACAGGCTGACGTTCACCGCCAGGTTCGAACTGGCCATCAGCAGCGTGTAGCCGTCGGGCTTGGCGTGGGCGACGGCCTCGAAGCCGATATTGCCGCCGGCCCCGGCGCGGTTCTCGACGACGATCGACTGTTTCAGCTCCTCGCCCAGCGCCTGGGCCAGGATGCGGCCGACGATGTCGACACTGCCGCCGGGCGCGAACGGGATCACGAGCTTGACCGGTTTGTCGGGATAGGGCTGCGCCCCGGCGCCGAGTCCCGTCAGAAGCACCATGAGAAAGGTGCCGATGGCGCCGAGTACCTTGCCCATTCGCCGTGCCTCCGAACCGTCCCGAATACGGAGGCAACGCTAGGAGTGGGCCTTTCTCTTATCAATCAGCTTCTGATAAGAGCAATTGATGCGATTTTCGCATATATATTTTACAAGTTCGTGAAGCATATGAAGCGCCCGCCTTCCCCGATCCCCAATCTCTCGGTCCGGCAGCTCAGGGCGGTGGCGGCTGTCGCGCGCTATTCGAGCTTCATCGCCGCCGCTGCGGAACTGGAACTGTCGCAGCCCGGCCTCTCGCGCATGATCCGGTCGGCGGAGGAGGAATTGGGAACGCCGCTGTTCGAACGCACGACCCGGCACGTCACCCTGACGAGCGCCGGGGTGGAGTTCGTGCCGCTGGCGGAGCGCATCCTGCACGATCTGGAACTCAGCTCTGGCGTCCTGCGCGAGCTCAAGCAGCAGTCGCGTGGCCATCTCTCCATCTCCTGCCCGATGGCCTTCGCGACCAACATGCTCGCGGCGTTGATCATCAACTACAAGCGCTCGCGGCCCAACGTCGTCGTCAACGTCCACGAGGGCATCCAGAGCAGTTCGATTGGCCTCGTCCGGTCGGGGCATGTCGATTTCGGCATCGGCGCGCCCACCGAGCCGCACGACGATCTGGTGATCGAGGAGCTGTGCAAGACCACCTATCACGCGGTCTTCCACAAGGATCATCGCTTCGCCGCGCGCGACCGGCTGCACCTCTCCGACCTTCGCGGCGAGCCGCTGGTGTCGATGCCGCCGGCCTCCAACATGCGACGGATCATGGATGGCGCGGCGGCGAAGGCGGGCTTTCGCCTCGACTACACGATCACCCTCAATACCTACAGCGCGCTTGCCCAGTTCGTGCGCCGCAAGATGGGCGTGACCATCCTCGTGAACACGTCGCTGCCCAACGATCCGCTGCTCCGCTCTCTGCCCATCGATCCCCGCCAGTTCAGCGGCACACTCGCCCTGATGCGCCTGAAGGGGCGGCCGATGTCGGAGGCGGCGCTGGGCTTCCAGGAGGTCATCAGGGCGCATTTCGCCCAGATCGTGGCTGCGGACAAGAAGCGCGGGCGCGCGGGCGCAGGCACTAGCGGCCGGGCGCCATCAGCCCCAGCCGTTCGCGCCGCAGCCAGCGCACGAGCAGCAGGATCGCCACGACGGTGAGGCCGGTGGCCAGACCGATCCACAGGCCGAAGCCGGCCATCCCGCCCTGGAAGGCGAGCCCGACGCCCAGCAGCAGGCCGATACCCCAGTAGCCGATGCCGGCATAGACCATGGGCACGCGCGTATCGTGCAGGCCGCGCAGCATGCCGGCCGCGACCGCCTGGCCGCCATCGGCCACCTGGAACAGCGCCGCGACCATGAGGAAGCTCACCGCCAGCTCGATGACGGGCAGATTGGCCGGCACGTCGAGATCGAGGAACAGGCCGACCAGCGGGCGCGGCGCCAGGACCATCGCCAGCCCCGTCAGCGCCATGAATCCCACGCCCATGACGTAGGCCGTCCAGCCGGCGCGTCGGATGCCCTCCCTGTCATGCGCCCCGAAGGCGCGGCCGACCCGCACGGTCGCGGCCTGGGCCAGCCCCAGCGGAACCATGAAGGAGAGCGACGCCAGCTGCATGGCGACCGAGTGGGCCGCCAGCGAGGCGGCGCCGATCAGGCCCATCAGGAACGTCGCGCCATTGAAGACGGCGACCTCGAACACCAACGTCGCGCCGATCGGCAGGCCGAGATGCCAGAGCTCGCGAAAGCGCGGCCAGTCCGCGCGCCAGAAGCGGCCGAACAGGTGATAGCGGCGGAACTTGCGGTCGGTGAGGATGACGGCCGCGAGCAGAACGAACATCAGCGTGTCGGCGAAGGTCGTGGCATAGCCGGCACCGACCAGCCCGAGCTGCGGAAAGCCGAAATGACCGAAGATCAGCACCCAGGCCAACCCGGCGTTCGCGATCACGCCGACGATGCCCGCGGCGAGCGCCCACAAGGGCCGCTCCAGCGCCGACACGAAGGACCGCAGCACGAGGAAGAGGAAGAACGGCAGCAGCGACCATTGCAGGGCGCGCACATAGTCCGCGGCGGACTTGGCGAGCGCCGGCTCCTGGCCCATCGCCAGCAGGATCGCCTCGCTCTGCCACAGCACGATCCAGATCGGCACGGTGACGACGGCCGCCATCCACATGCCCTGGCGCACCGTGCGGCGCACGTCGCGCACCGAGTGGCCCTTGCGGCCGAGTTCGCGCGCGATCATCGGCGCGGTCGCCGTGGTGAGGCCGAGCCCGAAGATCATGGTCGCGAAATAGAGATTGGCGCCCAGCGCACCGGCGGCCAGCGCATCGGGGCCCAGCCAGCCCATCATCACCACGTCGGTCGCCGTCATCAGCGTCTGCGCGACATTGGTGAGAATGAGCGGCCAGGCGAGCAGCAGGGTCGCGCGGGCTTCCTCCGCCCACGTCGGCCCGCTCGCTTGCTCGGTCGTCCTGCTCTGCGCGTCCTCGTTCATGCCGGCGCTTATAGCCGGCACCCCGTGACGATCACAGGTCGCAGTCGATCCGCAGTTCCCGCCCGTCGAACAGGCGGAAGAAGGCGTCCTGCGGCTTTTCCAGAACGAACATGGCGCGGGCATCGAGTCCGAGGTGGAGGCCGCGCATGACCGCGCCGCTGACGCCGTGGCTCACCACGACGGTGCGCGTGCCGGCGGCGGCGATGTCCGCCAGCATGGTCTCGCAGCGCCTACGAAGATCGGCATGGGTTTCGCCGCCCGGCGGGCAGTAGCCGTGCGGATCGGCGCGCCAGTCGGCCAGCGCCGTGGGATGCGTCATCTCGATCTCGGCCCACGAGAAGCCTTCCCAGGTGCCGTATGAGAGTTCGGCCAGCCTGATATCCTCGCGCCAGTCGGCGGCGGAAAGCCCCAGCTCCTGGCCGATGATGTCGGAGGTCTCGCGCGTGCGCCCCAAGGGGCTGCGCAGGAAGATCGTCGGTCCCGGCTCGCGCTCGAGTTCGCGCTTGAGGGTGCGCCCCATCGCCAGCGCCTGGACGCGCCCGCGCGCGGTCAGGTCGGAGTTCTTGCTGCCCTGCATGCGCCGCTCGGTGTTCCAGGCGGTCTCGCCGTGCCGCAGCATGTAGAGAGGCGCGCCGAGCGTCATGCCGTCCGCTTGAGGATCACGATCTTGGCGGCGCCATAGCGGCGTTCGTCGATCGCCGCGAAGCCGGGCGGCGGCGGCAGATCCTCGTTGTGCGCGCACTCGACGGTGACGATGCAGCCCGGCGTCATCCAGCCGGCAGCCGCCAGCGCCGTCATCGCGGCGGGGGCCTGGCCCGACCGATAGGGCGGATCGAGCAGGACCAGATCGCAGGCCTCGCGCGACGGCGGCGGCCGCGTCGCATCGGCGCGCACCACCTTGGCCGCGCCGGTCTCGCCCAGCTTGCGCAGGTTCTCGCCGATCGCCTTGATTGCGGCGGCATCGTTGTCGAGGAAGGTGGCGTGGGCCGCGCCGCGCGACAGCGCCTCCAGCCCCAGCGCGCCGGAGCCGGCATAGGCATCGAGCACGCGCGCGTCGATCAGCGATGAGGTGCCGTCCTCCTCGTCGTCGCGCCAGTTCGCATGCAGCAGGATATTGAACAGCGACTCGCGCGCGCGGTTGGAGGTGGGGCGCGTGGCCTCGCCCTCCGGGGTCGCGAGCATGCGGCCGCGATGCTTGCCGCCGATGATCCTGATCATCAGTGCCGCCGGCGCTTGGCGTGGGGCGGGGCAGGCTTGTGTTTGGGCTTGGCCCAGCCTTCCTTGCGCGGCGGACGCTTCACGCCCAGCAGGTTTTCGAGCGCCTGCGGCGGGATCTCGTCGACATGCCCGCGTTCGACTTCGCCGAGATGGAACGGCCCGAAGGCGACGCGGATCAGGCGCACCACCGGCAGGTCGAGATGGGCCAGCACGCGGCGGACTTCGCGGTTCTTGCCCTCGGCCAGCGCGATGTCGATCCAGGCGTTGGAACGCTGCTGCCGGTCGAGGCTCGCCTGGATGGGACCGTAGCGCACGCCCTCGATGGTGATGCCGTTGGCCAGTTCCGCGAGCTTCGCCTCGTCGACGGCGCCGTGCACGCGGGCGCGATAGCGGCGCGTCCAGCCATTGGCCGGCAGTTCGAGCTGGCGCGCCAGCCCGCCATCGTTGGTCAGCAGCAGCAGCCCTTCCGAGAAGTAGTCGAGGCGGCCGATCGTGACGACCCTCGGCATGCCCTTGGGCAGCGAGTCGAAGATGGTGCGGCGTCCCTCGGGATCGCGGGCCGTCACCATCTCGCTCGGCGGCTTGTGGTAGCGCCACATGCGCGGCCGGTCGGCGGCGGGCAACGGCTTGCCGTCGACCTCGATGACGCTCTTGTCGGTGACGACGCAGGCCGGCGTCTCCAGCACCTTGCCGTCGACCTTGACGCGGCCTTCCTCGATCCAGCGTTCGGCATCGCGGCGCGAGCACAGGCCCGCGCGCGCCAGGCGCTTGGCGATGCGCTCGCCTTCCTTGACAGGTTGTTCGTTCACTTTGTGCCCGCCGCTCCCAGGAAGGCGCGGAACAATTTCGCGTCGCCTTCGGAGATATGGAATTCAGGATGCCACTGCACGCCGATGCAGAAACGGTAGGCCGGCGCCTCGATACCCTCGATCACGCCGTCCGGCGCCGTGGCGTTCACCACGATGCCGGCGGGCGAATCAGCGGCGGCCTGGTGATGGGCGCTGTTCACCTGCAGCTCCTCGGCGCCGACGATGCCGTGCAGCTGCGTGCCCCTGGCCACCTTCACGACGTGGCCGGGCTCGTCGCGCGGGTTGGGCTGCTCGTGCGCCAGCGCATCTTGGATAGCGTCGGGAATGTGCTGGATCAGCTTGCCGCCCAGCACGACATGCAGCAGCTGCTGGCCGCCGCAGATGCCCAGCACCGGCTTGTTCTGGGCGAGCGCGCCCTTGGTCACGCCGAACTCGAAGGCGGTGCGGCGATCCTTGGTGACCACCGTCGAATGCTTCGCGCCGCCGCCATAGTAGGACGGGTCGACGTCGAAGGCGCCGCCGGTCACCACCAGCGCGTCGATGCGCTCCAGATAGTCGGCGACCCGGTCGGGCTCGTGCGGCAGCGCGATGGCCAGACCACCCGCCGCGTCGATCGCGTCGAGGTAGTTCTGGCGCAGCGCATACCAGGGAAACTTGGAGTATCCGCCTGGCTTTTCAGCATCCAGGGTGACTCCGATCAGGGGACGGGGCATGTGCGCCAAGATACGCGCGCGCGCCGCCGCGCGCTATAGTGCGGCCGCGATGCCGGATTCACACAAGTCGACCCCGATGGACAGGGCCCTCGCCGCCGCCCGCGCGGCCGGCGCGCGCGGCGAGGTGCCGATCGGCTGCGTGATCGTGGGCCCCGATGGCGCGGTGCTGGCCGAGGCCGGCAATCGGACCGAGGAGCTGAAGGATCCGACTGCCCACGCCGAGCTGCTGGCGATCCGCGCCGCCGCCGCCGCGCTGGGCTCGCCGCGCCTGGTCGGCTGCGACCTCTACGTCACGCTGGAGCCCTGTCCGATGTGCGCCCAGGCGATCTCCTTCGCGCGCCTGCGCCGGGTCTACTGGGGCGCCGCCGATCCCAAGGGCGGCGGCATCGAGCAGGGCCCGCGCATCTTCGACCAGCCGACCTGCCACCATCGCCCCGACCTCTATCCCGGCGTCGGCGAGCGCGAGGCAGGTGAGCTGCTGCGGGCCTTCTTCAGGGAGCGGCGGTAGGGCAGTCGAACATCGAAAAGCACTCGTCATCCTGAGCGGAGCCGCCCGTAGGGCGGCGCAGTCGAAGGACCTCTTTTCCAACGCACGGTGTGTCGAAGCGAAAACAGGTCCTTCGACTGCGCGCCTGCGGCGCTCCGCTCAGGACGACGAATCCTTTTTCAAAGCTTCCACGCGCGGGATCGCCGCCGTCCATTCCGTGCGGACGTCGGGGTCGGGTTCCTCGGTGGTTCGAGCACGCCGCGCCGCGTCGTCCGGCGCGAGGTGCGACAGGGCCCAGACGGCGGCGCCGCGCACCAGGGGCGAGGCGTCGGCCAGCAGGCGTTCGACCGCAGGCAGGGCGGTGGCGGGCGCGGCGCTGTTGCCCAGCGCATAGGCGACGTTGCGCAGGAAGCGGTCGCGGCCGATGCGCTTCACCGCCGTCCCGGAGAAGCGGGTGCGGAAGGTGGCGTCGTCGAGGGTGGCGAGTTCGGCCAGCAGCGGCGCCTGCAGCTCGGCGCGCGGCGTGAAGGCGGCCTCACGCGCGTTCTGGGCGAACTTGTTCCACGGGCAGGCGGCGAGGCAGTCGTCGCAGCCGTAGATGCGGTTGCCCAGCGCCGTCCGGAATTCACGATCGATGGGGCCGGCATGTTCGATGGTGAGATAGGAAATGCAACGCCGCGCATCGAGCTGATAGGGCGCGGGAAAGGCGTTGGTCGGGCAGGACTCGAGGCAGGCGCGGCATTGGCCGCAATGGTCGGTCTCGGGCGCGTCGGGCGGCAGTTCGATCGACAGCAGCAGTTCGCCCAGGAACAGCCAGGAGCCGAAGCGGCGCGACACGAGGTTGGTGTGCTTGCCCTGCCAGCCATGGCCGGCCTGCTGCGCGGCGAGCTTCTCCATCAGCGGCGCGGTGTCGACGAAGACCTTCAGACTCTCGTGATAGGTGTCCCAGATGAAGCGGCCGAGCTGCTTCAGCCGCCTCTTCATCACGTCGTGATAGTCGCGGCCCTGCGCATAGACCGACACGGCGCCGCGCTCGCGCTCCTCGAGCGCAAAGCGCGGATCGCCGGCCGGCCCGTAGTTGAGCGCAACCGACACGACCGTGCGCGCCTCGGGCCACAGGGTGGAGGGATCGATGCGTTGCTCGGCGCGGTCGAACAGCCATCCCATGTCGCCCTGGAAGCCGCGCGCCAGGAACGCTTCCATGCGCTCCCTCCGCAGCTGCCGCGCCTCGGGCGAGAGCTGCGCCGGTGCGAAGGCCACGGCGTCGAAGCCCAGCTCCAGCGCCTTGGCGGCAATCGCGTCGCGCAGCTCGCGCGGCGTTGCCGGCTTGGGCGGCCGCTTCGGGCGGGGCGGCAGCTTGGCCATCAACCCCGGCCGCGATAGGGCGCCACGCCGGTCTCGGGAAGCCACAGGCCCTTGGGCGGTGCGGCGGTCTGCCAGAACACGTCGATCGGCATGCCGCCGCGTGGATACCAATAGCCCGCGATGCGCAGCCAGCGCGGCGCCAACTCCTTCACCAGGCGCTTGCCGATGCCCACGGTGCAATCCTCGTGGAAGGCGGCCTCGTTGCGGAAGCTGTTGAGGTAGAGCTTCAGCGACTTGCTCTCGACCAGCTTGGTGCGCGGCACGTAGTCGATCACGAGATGCGCGAAATCGGGCTGTCCGGTCACCGGACAGAGCGAGGTGAATTCCGGCTGCGTGAAGCGCGCGAGATAGAGCGTGCCCGGATGCGGGTTGGGCACCGTCTCGAGGACGGCCTGGTCGGGGGAGGCGGGCAGGGCGGTCGCCTGTCCGAGCTGACGAAGTTTTGCGTATTTAGCCATGCCCCCATCATATGCTAAGCGGGCCGCCATGACTCACAGGGTTGCCATCGTCGGCGCCGGCCCGTCCGGCTTCTACGCCGCGGACGGGCTGCTGCGCGGCCGTCCGGACCTTCGCATCGACATCATCGATCGCCTGCCGACGCCGTTCGGCCTGGTGCGGGCGGGTGTCGCGCCCGATCACCAGGGCACCAAGGCCGTGGTCCGCCAGTTCGACCGGCTGCTCGCCCAGCCCGATCTGCGCTTCGCCGGCAACATCGAGATCGGCCGCGACCTGACCTGGGACGAGGTCATCCAGTCCTACGACGCGGTCGTGGTCGCCACCGGCATGGTGGTCGATCGCAAGCTGGGCATTCCCGGCGAGGATCTGCCCCATGTCTGGGGCTCGTGGCGCTTCGTCGCCTGGCTGAACGGGCATCCCGACTTCCGCGACGGTCCCGACCTCTCGGGCGTGAAGTCCGTGGCGGTGATCGGCAACGGCAACGTGGCGCTCGACGTCGCGCGCCTGCTGGCCAAGAGCCCGGACGAGATGACCAAGTCCGACATCGTGCCCGAGGCGGGGGCGGCGATCGCGGCGGCGCCGATCGCCGACATCCATGTGATCGGGCGGCGCGGCGCCGGGGAGGCCTCCTTCACCACCAACGAGTTGGCCGAGATGGGCCGGCTGGCGCGCGCCGTTTCCGTCGCCGATGCGAGCGTGCTGACGGCCGAGGCGCCGGCCGCCGATCCGACGCCGGAGCGGCTGCGCAAGGCCAAGAACATCGAGACCCTGAAGCGCTTTGCCGCGCAGACGCCGGGCGAGAAGCCGGTGACGGTGCATTTCCGCTTCCATGCGACGCCGACGGCGATTCGCCCGGGCGAGGTGGAACTGTCGACGGGACCCCTTGCCGCCGACCTGGTCGTGACCTGCATCGGCTATACCGGCGAGCCCTTCCCGCAGGCCGAGAGCGTGTTTCCGGTGGGCTGGGCGCGCCGCGGCCCCAGCGGCACCATCCCGACCAATCGCGCCGACAGTCATGCCGTGGCGAAGCAGGTGATCGACTTCCTCGAGGACCGCGATCCCAAGAGCGGCCCCGACATCCTGCCGCTCTGCGTCGACGCCGAGGGCTGGCGCCGCATCGACAAGGCCGAGGTCGCGGCCGGCGCCGCGCAGGGACGGCCGCGGGTGAAGCTCGTCGACTGGCAGGCGCTGCTCGAGGTCGCGCAGGGCGACTGATCGTTCGTCGCGGGGCGTGGGCATTTCGCCTGTCGCGCTCCAGCGCCGGCGGCTCTATACCTTGCCTCCTACGGGGAAGGCCAAAGAGTTCAGGAGTTTCCATGATGAAGTTACGTCGTCGTTTCATGGGCGCGCTCGCCGCCGCCGCGGCGGTCATGCCGCTGGCCGCGCCTGCGCCCGCCTCGGCACAATCCAAGCCGACCACGCTCAAGGCGGCGCTGCATTCGGACCTCAAGATCATCGATCCGGTGTGGACCTCGGCGCTGATCACCACCAACCACGGCTACATGATCTACGACACGCTGTTCGCGGTCGACGACAAGCTCGAGGTCAAGCCGCAGATGGTCGACAAGTGGGAGGTCTCGCCCGACAAGCTGACCTACACGCTGACCCTGCGCGACGGGCTGGAATGGCATGACGGCAAGCCGGTCACGGCCGAGGATTGCGTCGCCTCGATCAAGCGCTGGGGCGCGCGCGACGCGATGGGCCAGAAGCTGATGGCGGTGACGTCGGAGCTCACGGCGCCGGACGCCAAGACCATCAAGTTCGTGCTGAAGCAGCCCTACGGCCTGCTGCTCTATTCGCTGGGCAAGCCGGGCTCGAACGTGCCGTTCATGATGCCGAAGTCGGTCGCCTCGACCGATCCCAACAGCCAGATCACCGACACCACCGGCTCCGGCCCGTTCATCTTCAAGAAGGACGAATGGAAGCCCGGCGAGAAGGCGGTCTACGTCAAGAACCCGAAGTACAAGCCGCGGTCTGAGCCGGCCTCGGGCTTCGCCGGCGGCAAGGTGCCGAAGGTCGATCGCATCGAATGGCTGTGGATCCCCGACACGCAGACCCAGGTCAACGCGCTGCTGGGCGGCGAGATCGACCTGGTGGAAATCGTGCCGGCCGACCTGCTGCCGCTGCTGAAGGCGGACAAGAACGTCGTCGTGTATGTCGGCAACAAGGCCGGCCGCCAGTACACGATGCGCTTCAACGTGCTGCACAAGCCGTTCGACAATCCCAAGATCCGCCTCGCCGCGCTCTACGCGCTCGACCAGAAGGAATTCCTCGACGCCAATGTCGGCAATCCGGAGTTCTACAAGGTCTGCAACTCGCTGTTCCCCTGCGGCTCGCCGCTCGAATCGACCAAGGGCTGGGAGGACAAGCTCTCCGGCAATGCCGCCAAGGCGAAGCAACTCCTGCAGGAGGCGGGCTACGACGGCACGCCGGTGGTGATGCTCCACCAGACCGACGTGGCCGGCCACAACAACCTCGCGACCGTGGCCAAGCAGCAGCTCGAGAAGGCCGGCTTCAAGGTCGACCTGCAGCCGATGGACTGGCAGACGCTGGTCGCGCGCCGCGCCAAGAAGGATGCGCCCAGTGCCGGCGGCTGGAACCTGTTCTTCACCTCGTGGGGCGCCGTCGACGTGATCAACCCGGCCGCCGCCGCCTTCCTCAACGCCTCCTGCGAGAAGGCGACCTTCGGCTGGCCGTGCGACGCCGAGCTGGAGAAGCTGCGCGATGCCTACGCCGCCGAATCCGATCCGGCGAAGCAGAAGCAGATCGCCGAGCAGGTCCAGCTGCGCGTGCTCGAATATCCGACACATGCGCCGCTCGGCCAGTTCACCTCGCCGACCGCCGTGCGCTCGAACGTGACCGGCATGGTCTACGCCCCGACCCTCGCGATGTGGGGCCTGGAGAAGAAATAGCGCGATCCGTTCGGATCGTTGCAAGCTCTCGACCCTGCCCTTATGGTTTCTGCGTTCTCAGGGCAGGGTGAAACTCCCTACCGGCGGTATGTGGCGCGAGCCGCGAGCCCGCGAGCGCCTTCCGCAAGGAAGGGTCAGCAGATCAGGTGCGAGGCCTGAGCCGACGGTCATAGTCCGGATGAAAGAGAACGTGTGTCCTGCTGCTCGTGCGGAGCGGCAGGCCCGCGCGTGATCGCCTTGGGTGACGTGTCTGTTCGCCAAAGGAGATTGCCGTGACACAAGCCCGCCACACACAAGCCCGCTACGCCTTCGTCAAAGCCAGGTGGCACGCCGACATCGTCGACCGTGCGCTCGACGGCTTCCTCGAACTGATTCCCGCCGAGCAGGTCGACGTGTTCGACGTGCCGGGCGCGTTCGAGCTGCCGCTGTTCTCGCGCGACCTCGCCGCGACCGGCAAGTATGCCGCCGTCGCCGCCGCGGCCTTCGTGGTCGATGGCGGAATCTACCGCCACGACTTCGTGGCCCAGGCGGTCGTGGACGGGCTGATGCGCGCCGGGATGGAGACGGGCGTGCCGGTCCTGTCGGTGTCGCTGACGCCGCATCACTATCAGGAGACCGACCACCACAACGCGATCTTCCGCGCGCACTTCGTCGAGAAGGGCCGTGAAGCCGCGCGTGCCGCGCTGATGATCGGGAAAGCCCGCGCCGCCCTCGCGGCGTAGAGCGTTTCCGGACGAGATAGCATCGAGCCGAGCATCTCAACACTGACCTCACCCTGAGGAGCGAACGCAGTGAGCGTCTCCAAGGGTGGGCACGCGCACCCCATCGCTTGCCCATCCTTCGAGACGCCGTGCTGTGCACGGCTCCTGATGAGGGGGTGGGTGAGTGTAAAACGGAAAGACTCTAGGCGGCGGCCGGGAGATCAGGCCGGGACGTAGGTCAACCGGATCACGTCCTCGCCGATCCGGTCGTGGGTCATGAGACGGAGCGGCGGGTGTGGGCCGGCGAAGTAGGGCGTGCCGTGGCCGAGCACGACGGGGTGCAGGTAGATCCGGTACTCGTCGATCAGGCCCAGCTCGGTGAGGCTTTTAGCCAGGGTCGGCCCGGCGACCTCGATCTCGCCGTCGCGCCCGGCCTTCAGCGCGCGGACCGTACGCTCCAGATCGTCCCGGATGAGCGTGGCGTTGGGGCCCACCGACTCCAGCGAGCGCGACACGACCCATTTCGGCTGCCGCCGCCATGCCGCCGCGAAGGCATGGCGGTCTGCGTCCCAGTCGGGCTGATCGTCGTCCCAGTAGCGCATCAGCTCGTACACATGGCGGCCGTAGAGACTGCCCGCCTGCTCCTGCGCCTCCGCAATGAAGTGGCGGAAGAGCGCGGGGCTCGGCCCGAACGCCATGTGATCGACATAGCCGTCCAGCGACTGGTTCATGCCGAAGACGAGCCTGGCCACCGCGGTTTCCCTTCTCGCGCGTGAGGCGATCAGTCGAGCCGGACGCTCACGCCTTCCAGGCCCTTGCCCGACGCCGGATAGCGCACCATGACCTCGGCGTCGTGGCCGGGGATCACCATCTCGACCCGGCCGTCGGCCAGCTTCTTGAGCTTGTCGTAGCCCGCCAGCATGTCGGCGACCGAGTAGACGATCGAGAACAATTTGTCGTTGTTCACGCCCCAGAAATAGTGGCTGGCGTCGGAAGCGAGCACGAGCCAGCCGTTGCGCGTGTTGATGCGCACCGACTGGATGCCGGCGGTGTGGCCGCCGATCAGGTGCAGCGAGATGCCGGGCTGCAGCTCCTCGTCGCCGTCGTGGAACACCAGGCGGCCGCCGTACAGCGCGCGCACCATGCCCACGATGTCCTCGCACTCGTAGGCGTGGCGGAACGGTCCCTTGCACATGTGCCGGCCGGTCGCGAAGTTCATCTCCTTGTCCTGGAGATGGAAGCGCGCCTTGGGGAAGCGGTCCCAGTTGCCGATATGGTCGTAGTGGAGATGCGTGACGATGACGTCCTCGACCTCCTTCGCGTCGATGCCGATCTCGCTCAGGAGATCGGCGGGGTTCTTCTTCACCTCGCGGCCGCGCTGCTTGCCCACGGTCGCATTGAAGCCGGTGTCGATCACGATCGGCTTGCCGCCGATGGTGCGGTGGCCGCTCTCGTCGAGCGGGATGGCGACCCAGACGAAATAGTCCATCGGGAAGTCGGCGTCGTGCGGGTCGGGGTTGATCTGCACTTCCCATGCCTTGCGCGGCAGGTGGGCATACTTGACCGCATGCACCTCGTAGATCGGCGTCGAACGCATCTTTGTTTCCTTCCCGGCGGATTCGTTGCCGGGACCCTAGCGCGCCCGCGGGCTCCCGCGCTACACTGGCGCCATGGCCCGCATGGACCTCCTTGGACGGCGAATTAGCACCACGGTTTGCACTGCAAACCGTTGCGTTGCCGCGTTCGCCTGTCATTCGTCCAAGGAATCGTCCGATGTCTGCCGTTCTCTCCCTCAAGCGTAGCAATTCCGCCGTCCGTTACTGTTTCGAGGCCGACGCCGAGCCCGGCGTGCTGCCGCGCGCGCTCGAACTGATCGCCAAGCGCGGCCTCGTCCCGGCCCGCGTCTTCGCCCAGGCCGACGGCGACGGTCTCAACGTCGAGATCGAAGTGGAAGGGCTGGAGCCGGCCGTCGCCGAACATGTCGGCCGCTCGCTCGGCCAGATCGTCGGCGTCCGGCACGTGTTCTAGAACGTCTCAACAAGACTGACCTCACCCTGAGGAGCGCTCCGCAGGAGCGCGTCTCGAAGGGTGGGCACGAGCACCACGTTTGTTACTCATCCTTCGAGACGCACGCCTTCGGCGTGCTCCTCAGGATGAGGTGGTGGTGTGCGGAGCGGCCTTAGCTGGTCAGCCTCTCCACGATCGCGTCGATGTGGAGGCGGGCGACGTCGATCGCGTGGAAGCCCGCCGTCGTCTCGTCGAACATGAGGGCGAGGTCGGTGCCGGCCAGCAGGATCGCCTCGACGCCGTCACGGCGCTGCAGCTCGGCGGCGAGCCGGCGATAGGCCTCGGCGTCGGCGGGATCGGCGCGCTGGGTGTCGAGGATCCGCTGATAGGCGGCGCCGGCGAACGCGATTTCGTCGGGCTGCGGCTTTACGATCTCGACGCCGGGCACGTAGCGTTCGAGCTGGCCCCACAGGCTGCCTTGCATGGTGAAGACCGTGCCCAGCAGGGCGACCCGGCGGAGCCTGCGGGCGCGCAGCTCTGCGCCCAGCGTCTCGACGATGTCGATCAGCGGACGCGGGCTCATCTTCTTCAGCCGATCGATGGCGATGTGCGGCGTGACAGCGGGCAGCACCATGAAGTCGGCGCCGGCCCGCGCCATGCGGTCGAGGAACCCGCAGAGATAGGCCGCCAGCTCGTCGAGCTTGCCGGCGCGCACCAGGCCCTGCCCGTGGTCGACATCGGCATGTGTGATGACCAGGTCGGGCGTCACGCCGCGCGCTTTGCACGCCGCGGCGATCCGCTCGTAATAGTGGACGGTCGCACCGACGCCCAGCCCGCCCACGATGCCGACGCAGGCCACGACGGGTCTACTGCGCGATGGTGATCTTGTTGTCGCGGATCACCTTGCCCCAGGTCTCGACCTCGCCCTTGGCGAAGCTGTCCATCTGGGCGGCGGGCCAGTCCTTCAGCACGGTGCCGAGCTGGTTGGCGCGGGCGACGACGGCTTCCATCTTGCCGACCTTGCGCATCGCGGCGTTGAGCTTGTCGACGATCGGCTGCGGCGTGCCGGCCGGCGCGAACAGCGCGAACCAGCCGTCGAGGATGAAGCCCGGCAGGCCGGCTTCGGCGGTCGTCGGAATCTCGGGGAAGGAGGGCAGGCGGCTCTCGCTGGCCAGCGCCAGCGCCTTCACGTTGCCGTTGCGGATATGGCCGGAGACGGCGGGCGGCGTCACGATCAGGACCTCGACCTGGCCGGCCACGATGTCGGCGGTCGCCGGCCCCGACCCCTTGTAGGGCACGTGCACCATGTCGAGCCCGGCCGCCTTGTTCAGCAGCACGCCGCCGAGATGCGGCACCGAACCGGCGCCGACCGAGGCGTAGTTCAGCTTGCCGGGATTGGCCTTGGCGTAGGCGATGAAGCTCTTGAGGTCGTCGACCGGCACCTTCTTGGCGACCACGATGACGTGCGGCGCCATCGCGCCCATGGCCACGCCCACGAAATCGTCGGGCTTCCAGTTGAGGTCCTTGATCAGCGCCGGATTGGCCGAATGGTAGGCCGAATACTGCATCAGGATCGTGTAGCCGTCGGGCTTGGCGCGGGCGACGATGGCGGTGCCGATGTTGCCGTTGCCGCCGCCCCTGTTGTCGACGAGGACCTGCACGCCCAGCTCCTGGCTCAGCAGGTCGGAATAGAGTCGCGCCACCAGATCGGTGCCGCCGCCCGGCGGCGCGGGCACCACCATGGTGATCGGCTTGTCGGGATAGGTGCCTTGCGCGAAGGCGGGCGCGCTGGCCGCGAGAGCGGTGGTCGCGGTCGTGGCGGTCGCCAGGGCGACGAAGCTGCGGCGTTTCAGGGGGCGTTTCATGGGAAGTTCTTCCTCCAGGTTTCTTTCAGTTCCGGCCGTGCATCGGCCTTGCGCGCGATGGCGAAGAGTTTGGGTGTCTCGGCCTCGAACCAGCCGCGCCGCGGGCGCCAGCGGGTCATGACGCCGATATAGATGTCGAGGGCGGAGAAGCGCTCGCCCAGGAACCAGGGCGCGCCGGCCGCGCTCTCGACCTGGCGCCACAGGCGCTGGGCATAGGCGTCGGTGGCGGCGCGGAACGGGTCGCGCGCATTGTTCACCGAGACGAAGCGCGCCGGATCGTCGGCATAGGTGAAGGTGGGATAGATGTTGGCCACCAGGAACACCAGCCAGCGCAGGAATTTTGCGCGCTCCGGTGCGCCCGGTCCGGGCACCAGCTGCTCGCTGCCGGTGACGTCGGCCAGCAGCAGCGTGATGGCCGCGCTCTCGCTCATGACGGTGCCGTCTGGCATTACCAGGGTCGGCACCTGGGCCAGCGGATTGACCGTCTCGAGCCGGGCCTTGGCGTCGGGGTCCTTGAACAGATCCCCGACCGTCTCGTAGGTGAAGGGCAGCCCGTACCCGTCGAGTTGCGCCTCGACCAGGGCCGAGCCCCAGCCCGGCCGGCCCCACAGCGTGTAGCCGCCGCTCACCGCCGCGATCCTACGGCTTCTGCAGCGGCTGAATCAGGGACGAGGTGTCCCAGCGGCCGCCGCCGCGCGCCTGCACCCGCTCGTAGAACTGGTCGACCAGCGCGACCAGCGGCATGCCGGCCTTCTGGCGCTTGCCCTCGGCCAGCGCGATGCCGAGGTCCTTGCGCATCCAGTCGACGGCGAACCCGTAGTCGAACTTGCCGGCGACCATGTTCTGCCAGCGATTCTCCATCTGCCAGCTCTGCGCCGCGCCCTTGGAGATGGCGCCCAGCGCCTTCTCCATGTCGAGGCCGGCGCGCTGACCGAGGTTCAGCGCTTCGGCCAGGCCCTGCACGATGCCGGCGATGCACATCTGGTTCATCATCTTGGTGATCTGGCCCGAGCCCGACGGGCCGATCAGCGTGACCGCCTTGGAGAAGGCGTCGGCCACCGGCTTGGCCTTGTCGAACGGCCCCTGTTCGCCACCGCACATCACCGTGAGCTGGCCGTTCTCGGCGCCCGCCTGGCCGCCCGAGACCGGCGCGTCGATGAAGTCGATGCCGAGCTTCCGGCCCGCTTCATGGAGCTCGCGCGCGATGTCGGCCGAGGCGGTGGTGTTGTCGAAGAAGATGGTGCCCTTGCCCATGCCGGCGAACGCGCCATCCGGCCCCAGCACGACCGAGCGCAGATCGTCGTCGTTGCCGACGCAGCAGAACACGATCTCCTGGCCGGCCGCCGCCTCGCGCGGAGTCTTGGCGGCCTTGCCCTTGTGCTTCTGCGTCCAGGCCTCGGCCTTGGCGAAGGTGCGATTGTAGACCGTGACCTCGTGGCCCTTGGCGGCGAGATGCCCCGCCATCGGAAAGCCCATCACGCCCAGTCCCAGAAATGCCACCTTGGCCATCGTTCCCTCCCGCGAAATCCGCCCCATCCGCGGGGCGGCGGCGATCATAGAGGCAAAATGCGCCTGTGCCAGAGGGGGTGAAGTGGGGGGCGCCTTGGCGCTCGCTGCATCAGGCCGCCGCCGCTAGGATCGTCGCCCGCGACACGATCCAATGGAATTGATCCGACATGACGACGCCGCTGCGTGAACTGCTGGAGAAGTATCGCAACGCGGCCCGGTCGGAGCGCGAGAAGGGAGCCTATTTCGAGCGGCTGACGAAGGTCTGGCTGGAGACGGCGCCGGCCCAGCACGAGCAGTTTTCCAAGGTGCTGACCTGGACGGAATTCGCCCGGGAGCATCGGATCGACGGTCGCGACACGGGAATCGACCTGGTGGCCCAGCTCGCGGACAGTCCCGACGACTGGTGTGCAGTGCAGTGCAAATTCTACGCAGCCGACTACCGCATCCAGAAGGCCGACATCGACAGTTTCTTCACGGCCTCCGGCCGCCGCCCCTTCACACGCCGCATGATCGTCGACTCGACGAGCGCGCCCTGGAGCGAGCATGCCGAGGCGGCACTCGAAGGCCAGACGGTCGAAACCATTAGAGTCAGTCTGGACACGCTGGAGCAGAGCGGCGTCGATTGGACACGTTGGGAGGCGGAGGGGGAGGGCGAAGCCCATGTCGTCCGCCGCAAGGAGCCCCGGCCGGACCAGCGCGAGGCCATCGACGATGTAGTGGAGGGGCTGAAGGAAGCGGATCGCGGCAAGCTGATCATGGCCTGCGGCACCGGCAAGACCTTCGTGGCGATGAAGATCGCGGAGAAGATGGCCGGCAAGGGCAAGCGCGTCCTGTTCCTCGTGCCGTCGCTCTTTCTCATGTCACAGACCATCAAGGCGTGGTCGATCGATTCAGGCGTGCGGCTTCGGTCCTTCGCCGTGTGCTCGGACCAGGGTGTCGGTATCCGCCGCGCCAAGGCCGACGACCTAGGCGATACCGACGTGCATGACCTCGAAATCCCCGCCACGACGCGTGGCGTCATGCTGGCGGCCCGCGCCAAGGCGGACGATCCGGAGCGCATGACGGTGGTGTTCTCCACCTATCAGTCGCTGCAGGCCATCAACGATGCGCAAGCCAACCACGGTCTGCCGGCGTTCGACCTGATCGTCTGCGACGAGGCGCACAGGACTACTGGCGCGAAGGCGGCCGGCGATGAAGACAGTTCCTTCGTGCGCGTGCACGACCCGGTTTACATCAAGGGGGCGAAGCGCCTCTACATGACGGCGACGCCGCGCATCTTCAGCGATGCGGTGCGGCAGGTGGCACGTGACGTCGATGCTGTGCTCTGCTCGATGGACGATGCCTCTCTCTATGGCGAGACCCTGCACACGCTCAACTTCTCGACGGCGGTGCGTAAGGGCCTGCTGACCGACTACAAGGTCATCGTGCTCGCGGTGGACGAGGCGTCGGTCAGCGCCTCCATCCAGAAGCGCCTGTCGGACGAGAACAGCCAGCTCTTGCTGGACGATGCCACCAAGATCGTCGGCTGCTACAAGGCGCTCACCAAGGTCGATCTCAAACCCGACGTGGCGGGCGACACCGGACCGATGCGCCGGGCCGTGGCCTTCGCGCGGGATATAAAACGCTCGAAGCTGGTGGAGGTCGAGTTTGCTGGTGTGGTGGCCGACTGGCGGGCCGCGCTGATTCCGGAAGTGGCTGACGAGATACCCGACCTGTCCTGCGAAGTGCGTCATGTCGACGGCACGTTCAGCGACGGGCGGCGCAAGGAAGCCATTGCCTGGCTGGAGGAATCGACCGGCGATGACGGCCCTTGCCGCATCCTCACCAACGCGCGCTGCCTGTCGGAGGGTGTCGACGTGCCGGCGCTGGACGCCATCCTCTTCCTGCATCCGCGCAAGTCGCAGATCGACGTGGTGCAGGCGGTGGGGCGCGTCATGCGCCGCGCCGAAGGCAAGAAGATGGGTTACGTCATCCTGCCGGTCGTCGTACCGGCCGGGATCGAGCCGGAGAAGGCGCTCGACGACAACGAGAAATACAAGGTCGTCTGGCAAATCCTCAACGCCTTGCGGGCGCATGACGACCGCCTCGACGCGACCATCAACAAGATCGACCTGGGCGTCGATCCGGGAGACCGGATCGAGGTGATTGCCGTCAGCAATGAGTTTCCCCTGAAGGCGCAGCCTACTGCGGCAAGTCTCGAGCTTGGCGGTGGCGAGGCCATAGACGACGATTCGCGCCGCGAGCCCGGCATGCCGCCGGACGGCAGGCAGATCGACTTCGGCTTCGACGAGTTCGCCAAGGCGATCCTCGCCCGCATCGTCAAGAAATGCGGCACGCGGACCTACTGGGAGGACTGGGCGGGCGACGTGGCCAAGATTGCCCAGACCCACATCACGCGCATCAAGGCCGCGGTCGAGGTGCCCGACAGCGAGGAGCAGAAGGCGTTTCAGGCCTTCCTCGCGGAAATCCGCGACGACCTGAACGACAGCGTGAGCGACAGCGAGGCAGTCGAAATGCTGGCCCAGCACATGATCACGCGGCCGGTCTTCGAGGCGCTGTTCGACGGCTACAACTTTGCCGGCCGCAACCCGGTCAGTCGCGCTCTCCAAGGCGTGCTGGACGTGCTGGACCGGCAGAACCTCCAGAAGGAGACGGAAAAGCTGGAACGCTTCTATGCCAGCGTGCGGATGAGGGCGGCGGGCATCAACGACGCCACGGCGAAGCAGAAGATCGTGGTCGAGCTCTACGACAAGTTCTTCCGCACGGCCTTCCCCAGGCTCACGGAAAGGCTCGGCATCGTCTACACGCCGGTCGAGGTGGTGGATTTCATCGTGCGATCGGTGGACGAGGTGCTGCGCTCGGAATTCGGGCAGACCCTCGGAAGCGAGGGCGTTCACATCATCGATCCCTTCGCCGGAACGGGGACCTTCATCGTGCGGCTGCTGCAGCTCGGCCTGATCGACAAGGCCGACCTCGCGCGTAAGTACCGCGAGGAAATCCACGCCAACGAAATCGTACTGCTCGCCTATTACATCGCCGCCATCAACATCGAGGCGACCTATCACGATCTGGCCGGCGGCGACTACGAAGCCTTCCCTGGCATCTGCCTCACCGACACCTTTCAGATGTACGAGAAGGAAGACTTGGTGTCGGGCATGATGGCCGACAATTCGACCCGCCGGGCACGGCAGAGGAAGCTGCCGATCAAGGTCATTATCGGCAATCCGCCCTACTCCGTGGGACAGCGCAGTGAGAACGACAATGCGGCCAACGTCGCCTATTCGCATCTCGACCAGCGTATTCGAGAGACCTATGCGACGCGGTCGGAAGCAACGAACAAGAATGCGCTCTACAACAGCTACATCCGTGCCATCCGTTGGGGCAGCGACCGTCTGCGAGAGACGGGCGGCATTATGGCCTATGTGACGGATGCTGGCTGGCTCGACGGCAATACAATGGACGGGATGCGAAAGTGTCTCGCGGAGGAATTCACCAGCCTCTACGTGTTCCATCTTAGAGGAAATCAGCGGACTAGTGGCGAGCAATCCCGCCGCGAGGGCGGCAAGATATTCGGGCAGGGCAGCCGCCAGCCGGTCGCCATCTCCATCATGGTCTGCAATCCGGCATCGGCGGAACGGGGAACGATCCACTTCCATGACGTCGGCGACTATCTTACCCGCGAAGAAAAGCTGGCAGAGATCGAGCGCTTCGGCAGCATCGACGTCCTGTCGAGAAGGAAGAGCTGGCGGATACTCTCGCCGGACGAGCATGGCGACTGGCTCAAACAGCGCGACCAGAATTTCGAGACGTTTCTGGCCATCGGAGACAAGGATGGCGTCGAGCCGCTAAAGCTGTTCCGGAACTACTCCGCGGGTCTGAAAACCCAGCGCGATGCCTGGTGCGTCAATTCGAGCCGTGAAGCCATGCTTGTCAATATGCAGGCGATG
The DNA here is from genome assembly GCF_965228225.1 of Reyranella sp. Lineage (GTDB taxonomy): Bacteria > Pseudomonadota > Alphaproteobacteria > Reyranellales > Reyranellaceae > Reyranella. Next base: position 6,006,318 of record NZ_OZ245801.1, read on the forward strand.
ATCGGCGTGTACGACAGCGAGAGCGCGCGCTTCGCCGCAGCCGCGCCAACATTCGACAGTACCAAAGCGAAAGAGGCCTTCATCGACTCGTTCGTAACCAGCGACACGAAGCGGATCAGCTGGACGCGCGCCTTGAAGGCTTATTTGGGCCGGCAGCGGAAGATTGAGTATGGCGCGGATCGTGCCGCGCCCATGGCATACCGTCCCTTCACGCGGCAATGGCTCTACTTCGACAGAGACCTCAACGAGATGGTCTACCAGATGCCGCGTCTGTTCCCGACGACTGCTACGCCCAACTTGGCGATCATGATTAAGCAGCGCTGGGTCGAAGGTCATATCGCCCTGATGGTCAATGCGATACCGGACTTGCATCCAGACGGAGGCGTTCAATGCTTTTCACGTTGGCTCTACGAGCCGGCCGCTGCCGAGACTGAGAGCGGATTATTTGCGGCGCAGAAGACTGACGCACCTGCAGTCAAGCAGAGGGATGCAATTACGGATGAGGGACTAGCCCATTTCCAGAAGGCCTATCCCGGCGAGACGATCACGAAAGACGACCTGTTCTATTTCGTTTATGGCCTCTTGCATTCGGCGGATTACCGAAGCCGCTACGCGGACAATCTGAGCAAGCAGTTGCCACGCCTGCCCTTGCTGAAGCGGGCGGAGGATTTTCGGGCGTTCGTCGAGGCGGGGCGTGCGCTGGGTGATCTGCATGTCGGCTACGAAGCTGTTGAGCCCTATCCGGTTACGGTGAAGCAAGGCGACCTGCGGTTAGCTAACATTCCCGATCCCGTTGCCTACTATCGCGTCGAGCAGATGAAGTTCGCCGGCAAACGGCCGAACCTCGACAAGACAACCGTGATTTACAATCCACGCATCACGATGACCGGTATCCCGCTGGAGGCCTACGACTACGTGGTGAACGGCAAGCCCGCGCTGGAATGGATCATGGAGCGCCAGGCGGTCCGCACCGACCCGGCGAGCGGCATTGTCAATGACTCTAACCGCTATGCCATCGAGACGGCGGGCGACCCAGCATATCCGTTCAAGCTGTTCTGCCGGGTCGTCACGGTGAGCCTGGAAACGCTCAGGATCGTGAAGCGGCTCCCGGCCCTCGACATCCGGGAGGACGTCGCTTGACGTCGCAGTCAATCAGAATTGACATTCTTGCGTGGGGTGGACGCAGCCGCAACGGCCGTCGCGCGCAAGGGCACACGAGAATGGCATGCCCCAAAGTAGGTGAGGAATGACTAACACGCTGGCCGGACGTTCTCTGGAGCTCTTCTTCATCGATGGCAAGCCCGACGGCATGCTGACGGCAGAGGTGTTCAATTGGACCGGGCACGTCTTGGTGACGCCGCGAATTCAGCTAGGCGATGCATTGCGGCGCAAGGAAGCTCAGTACACCGGCGTATACTTGCTGCTCGGCGAAAAAGATGGCGCTCCGTTCGCTTACATTGGCGAAGCCGAGGATGTGAGTGAGCGTATCCGTAGTCACGACGCCAGAAAGGACTGGTGGACGCAGGTTGTTCTGATCACATCTGCGGCCAACAACCTCAACAAGGCTCACGTGAAATATCTCGAGGCGAGGTTGGTCGAGCAGGCGAGGGCGGCAGGCAAGGCCGTACTCGAGAATGGGAATACACCTCCCCGTTCCAGCCTGACCGAGGCGGCTCAGGCCAACATGGAGGTATTCCTCGACTATGTGATGCTGGTGTTGCCTGCTCTGCGAATTGATATCTTCCTGAGGAACACTCGTCCTACACCTGAGGCCAGCTTGCAAACGCCAACGGTCAACGTTCCTACTTTCGAGTTGAGAAGTGGTCTCCACGGCCTATACGCCACAGCGCAGCTTCTGAATGGGGAGTTCGTCGTACAAGCGGGTTCCCGTGCGCGTGCAGTTTGGAGCGAGGCGAGTAGGGATCACAGCTACGCTCAACTCCATGCGGAACTGATCCGAGCTGGGGTGCTGGTCGAACAGGACGGGTACTTGGTTTTTGCAGCAAACTACGCCTTCAGGAGTCCAAGCGCTGCGGCGGCTGTGATTTTTGGCCGTCCGGCGAATGGTCAAAACGATTGGAAGGTTCAAGGCCAGTCAATCACCTACAGGCAGTGGGAAGAGGAAGCGCTGGCGTCTAGCGCGCCGGTGTGACGCCTCTCGCTCTCTCACCCTCATCCCGAAATTCTGTCTTCCGCCGATAGGACGGCTCACCCCCCGAACCGCAGGCCCGGCACGTGGGAGGTGAGCCAGGGGCGCAGGCCCGACACCCGCACGAAGTACGAGGAGTCGCCGTAGCGGTCGCCGCCATTGGCGTTCACGCCGACGACCGCCCAGCCGGCTGGCGTCTGCATCCACAGCGAGCCGCCGCTGTCGCCCGAGCCCAGCAGCCCGTCGAGCCGGCCGGCGCCTTCGGTCTCGCGGCGCAGGGTGACGGAGAGCCAGTTGCCGCGGTCGCCGGTGCGCGGCGGCGGCTGCACCCGGTCCATCGCCTCGTCGATCACGTTGGTGGCGGCGGCCTTGGCGCCCGACTCGCCCTCGTAGGCGTCGTTCTGGCCGACCGAGCCGATGCCGCGCGCGCCGTAGCCGACCATCACCACCGGGGCGCCTTCCTCGGCCGTGCCGCCATAGAGCAGCGGCGCCGGTCCGCCGCCGTTCATCGGCCCGGGGAGGCGCAGCAGCACCACGTCGTAGCCGGTGGTCTCGTCGTTGTTGCCGTTGAACAGCGGATGGCGGATCTGGCGGTCGCCCGTGCACAGGGTGCCGTCGGGCGCGCGGAAGGTGAAGTCGAAGACCGAATTGTCGCGCGTGAACAGATGCGAGGCGCTGAGCACCCAGGCGTTGCCGCCGTAATTGCCCAGCCAGGTCGCCGAGCCGATGCCCCAGTCCTCGCCGCCGTCGGTCGAGAGCGGGATGACGGGGGCGAACTGGCGCTGCTCGGCCAGCGCCTCGTGGGCGCGGAAGCCCTCGCTCTCGCGGCCGGGCCGCCCGCCCTCGGCGCGCCAGGTGCGGTCCAGCACGATGACGGCGCCGGCGGGGCGCGCCACGGGCAGGGCGGCGAGTCCGGCGAGGCCGGCGGCGAGCAGATGGCGGCGGGTCACGGTCATGTATCGAACACAGGATGACCGGCGGCCAGGCGGCCGGTCAAGGCCTTCTGGGATGCATAATCGAAATAATCGAAATAAACGAAATAAACGAAACAATCGAAGCGAATGTCGCACCCCTGTGCCGACACCCGGATTCGGTCAATTCCCGAGGGCCAGCAGTGCCAGCACCGCCGCCACGCCGGTCAGCAGCGGCGGCAGGGCCAGCGGCCAGGCGCGGCGGTAGAGGGCGGCGTCGGAGGTCGAGAGGGCCAGGATGGCGGCGCCCATCGAGACGCGGATCGGCGACAGCATGGTGAGGTTGGCGGTGACGCTGTTCTGGACGGCGGCGATCCACGCCGGGTCGAGGACGAGGGCACGGGCCAGCGCGGTCTCCATCGGCATCAGCATGGCGTTGGCCGCCGCGCCGCTGCCGGTCAGGAAGCCGCCGACCGCGGCGAACAGCGGCACGCCCAGCGCCGCGCCACGTCCCGCGACCGCCCGCAGCGCCTCGGCGATCGAGGTCGCCATGCCGGAGCCGACATAGAATTCCGCCATCACCACGAAGGCGAGCGTCACGGCGCAGGCACGCCAGGCGCCGCTGGCCGCTTCCCGGGCGACCCTGGCCAGCGGGGCGCGCGCCAGAGCCACGACCGCGAGGCCGATCGCCAGCAGCCAGAAGCCCGGCGCGTAGAACGGCGCGAAGGCCGGCTGGTTGTCGAACGGGCGCAGCGCCCACAGGGGCTTCAGCAGGTCGCGCAGCGGCGTGACGAGGCGGGTGGCGCAGAGCGCCAGGGTCAGCGCCACATAGGGTGCGGCGGTGCGCAGGGTGGTGCGCAGGCGGGCGCCGTCGGGCCGCTCGTCGCGCCAGAAGCGCACGGCCAGCAGGAAGGCGGTGGGCGCGGCGGCGGCGATCTCGACGTCGCTGAAGCGGTTGGCCAGCCAGACCAGCGCCAGCAGCGCCGCCGTCCACAGCAGGTCGTCGAGCTTCTGCAGCGCCGGCACCGCGACGCCGGCCTCGCGGGCGAAGCGCCAGTAGAGCAGGAGGTACATCGCGTGGATCGGGACCTGCAGCACCGCCGAGCTGAGGCCGAGCTGGCCGGGCGTCAGGCCGGCCAGGGTGGCGCCCACGGTGGTGCCGATGGCCAGTGCGCCCCACGGCACCAGCGACTGGCTGTAGAGGCCCAGCAGCAGGGCCGGCATCCCGCCGATCCCCAGCCGCCGCAGCGCCGCCAGGGCGATGATGTAGCCCACGCCGAAGCCGGTCACCGATTCGGCGAAGGGCGCCAGCAGGAAGCAGACCGAGAACAGGCGGCGCGGCGAGGCCTCGAGCGTCCCGGTGCCCGGCCCGCCGCCGCGCGCCAGGGTGGCGCGGTGGAAGAAGACGCCGGTGACGATGATGGCGATGACGTGCCAGGAGAGCCACAGGCCGGCCGGCACCTCGCGGCGGAACAGCAGCGCCACGGCGGCGGGTCCGTCTGCCTGAAGAACGAGCGTCGCCGAGGCGGCCAGGGTGGCCGCCAGCCCGGCCAGGCCGGCAACCAGCGCGCTGGCGCGGCCCGAGGCCAGCAGGCCCAGCACTAGGAGGAGGGGCAGGAGCGAGAGCAGGGTGGTCATGGCGGGGGTTCTATAGCCTTCCCGCGCGCCGCATGCTTCGGTTTCGGCCGAAGCGGGGCCGATGGGGGGAGGGCGGCCGGGGGCAAAACAGCGCCTTGCGCCCGCGCTCCCTTTCCCTTAAACCCGCCGCCATTGCCCCGATAGCTCAGCTGGTAGAGCACGTCATTCGTAATGATGGGGTCGGCGGTTCGATTCCGTCTCGGGGCACCATTTTTCCGTTCGGTCTGGTTCTTTGTCGTCCGCGCTCGTTCGCCGATTGCTCAGAACTCTCGTAAGATCAGGCTTTGAACGTTAATTGGCGTTCGGCACTGTTCGCGACCGTCCGCGAGCATCCGGCTCCTTCGGGTACACTGCGGGGTCACCTGAAAGGCCGGGTACACGGGCGCTTCACAGCTTACGACGGACCTTTCCCCGTGGGTGAACTGAGAGCCGAGGCAAGAGCGTTCGCGCTGTGCCCGTCATGACGCCTGATCAGGCCGTCTGTGTCGATGTAGAAGATTTGCTCCCTGCTATGGGTCGCGATCGTCTCGGGAAACGTCACCCTCAGTCGGCGCCATGTCTCGCCTTGCTCCGACCAGGGAGCGATCTCCTCCGCCATGACGCCCGGCTGCGCGAGGATGAAGGGCGATGTCACCATACCTGATAGGTATGGCGTATGGAGCTTCGCCATCTCAGGTATTTCGTCGCCGTCGCGGAGGAGGGGAGCCTGACGCTGGCCGCCGAGAAGCGCCTGCACACCGCCCAGCCGTCCTTGAGCCGCCAGCTGCGTGACCTGGAGTCCGAGGTCGGCGCGCAGCTGCTCGTGCGCACTTCACGAGGGGTGGATCTCACTGACGCCGGGCTGGCATTTCTCGCTCATGCCCGCCTCGCGCTCGCCCAGGCAGCCTAAGCGGTTGCGGCCGCCCGGCGGGCAGCCCGCCCCGCCAAGGCCAGCTTTTCCGTCGGCTTCCTGACGGGCCAGGAGGTCGAGTGGCTTTCACACGTCACTCAGGTGCTGCGCGACCAGCTGAGGGACATCGACTTCAGGGTCACAAGCGACTTCTCGCCCGCGGTCGCCGCGGCGGTTCAGCGGGGCGAGATCGATCTCGGCTTCTCCCGCATCGAACCGCAGCCTGACGTCACGTACAAGGTGATTGCGCGCGAGCCCATCGTGGTCGTGCTTCCTCGCGACCACCCCCTTGCCGCTCGATCGCAAATCGACCCCGGCGAGCTCGATGGCGTTTCATTCGTCGGCTATACCGATACCCCGCATGTTCTGCGCGGCATCGTCCAGCGGTACCTGCGCGAGCACCAGGTTGCCGTGTCAACGAGCCACTTTCTCGATGGCTTCGCGACAGGCATCTCGCTCGTCGCATCGACCGGGGGACTGACGCTCCTTCCGGCCTATGCCGAAACGCTGCTGCCCCGCTCGGTCGTCAGCCGGCCCCTCACGGGAGCCCCCCCCCCGACCATCGAGATCGCCGCCGGCTATCGAGGAGACAATCCGT